>NZ_CP172447.1:1657500-6457500 GCF_044590125.1 Streptomyces sp. BBFR25 | reverse complement strand
GTCGAGGTCTTCTCGAAGATCAGCGCGATGTTCTTGCCGGTGAGGTACCGCGTCTCGGTCCCGGCCCGCTTGGCGGCCTTCAGCTCGGCGGCCAGCTCGACCAGGCCGCGGAACTCCTCCTCGGTGAAATCCAGCTCCTTGAGGAAGTGGCGGCCGGCGAGGGCGGTCGGGACTGTCGCCATGAGGGCGCTCCAGAGGTACGGGACGGGAACGGGGACTTCTGGAACTATATACGAGATCCCGAATTCTTATACGGCAGCGCGTTCGACCGGGCAGCTCATGCAGCGCGGCCCTCCCCTGCCCCGGCCAAGTTCGCTGCCCGGGATCTCGATCACCTCGATGCCCTGTTTGCGCAGATGGGTGTTGGTGGTGGCGTTGCGTTCGTAGGCGACGACGACGCCCGGTTCGACGGCCAGGACGTTGCAGCCGTCGTCCCACTGCTCGCGCTCGGCCGCGTGCACGTCCTGGGTGGCGGTCAGGACCCGGATCTCGCCGAGGCCGAGGGCGGCGGCCATCGCGCGGTGCATGTGCTCCGGCGGGTGGTCGGTGACCTTCAGGTCCTTCTCCCCGGCGCCCGGCTCGATCGTGTAGGAGCGGAGCATGCCGAGCCCGGCGTACTGGGTGAAGGTGTCGCCGTCGACCATCGTCATCACCGTGTCCAGGTGCATGAAGGCGCGTCGCTTCGGCATGTCGAGGGCCACGATGGTCCGGGCGGACCCGGCGGCGAACAGCTTGTGGGCGAGCATCTCGACGGCCTGGGGCGTGGTGCGCTCGCTCATGCCGATGAGCACGGCGCCGTTGCCGATGACCAGGACGTCGCCCCCCTCGATGGTGGAGGGGTAGTCGGCCTGCCCCTCGGACCAGAGGCGGAAGGTCTCGTCGCGGAACAGCGGGTGGTGCCGGTAGATCGCCTCGAAGTGGACCGTCTCGCGCTGCCGGGCGGGCCAGCGCATGGCGTTGATGGAGACGCCGTCGTAGATCCAGGCCGAGGTGTCCCGGGTGAAGAGGTGGTTGGGCAGCGGGCCGAGCAGGAAGTCGTCCAGCTCCATGGCGTGGAAGCGCACGGAGGTCGGCTCCGGGTGCGCCTGAAGGAACTCCCGCTTGGTCATGCCGCCGACCAGCCACTCGGCCAGCTCGTGGGCGGGCAGGGTCTCGAAGGCGGCCCGGAGGTGGTCCGTGGCCAGCACTCCGTACTCCTTCTCGTCGAAGACCCGGTCCAGGACGAGCCGCCGGGCGGCCGGGACGTCCAGGGTCTCGGTGAGCAGGTCGCCGAAGAGGTGCACCGCCACCCCGCGGTCGCGGAGCACGTCGGCGAACCCGTCGTGCTCGGCGCGCGCCCGGCGCACCCACAGCACGTCGTCGAAGAGGAGGGCGTCCTTGTTGCTGGGGGTGAGCCTTTTGAGCTCGAGATCCGGCCGGTGCAGGATGACGCGGGTGAGCCGCCCGGCTTCGGAGTCGACTTGGAATCCCATGCCTCCATCCTGACCACTCGGGCGCCCGTTCACCCCCCGCTTTCGCGGACCCGTGCGCTCCGGGCCCCTACGCGCCGACCGGGGCGCGCCCCTCGGGCGCAGCGAGGCCCCACGGCGCGGGCGCCGGTGCGCCGGACGCGGACGACCGCCCTGCGTGCTTCCCGTGCTCCGGACGGGGCCGGTGTACGACCTGCGATGCGACGCCGGAGCACGCCCATCCTGTGGTGGTTGGCAGTGCCGGCCGACTCCGGACGAGGCCGGCATCGGACACCGGAGCGTGCGGAGACACCTTGAGTTCTGACGCGTTGATCGCCCACCTGGTGGGCGCATCGGCTCTGATCCTGGTCGCCGCGCATGCGGGCGGCGGGCTGGCCCGGCGGCTCGGGCAGCCCTACATCGTGGGACAGCTGGCGGCGGGCATCGCCCTCGGCCCCTCCCTCCTCGGCAGCCTCGCCCCCGACGCGTACGACGCCCTCTTCCCGGCGGCCATCGGTCCGGCGCTGACCGGGTTCTCCCAGTTCTCCCTGGTGGTGTTCCTGTTCGCGGTGGGGTACGAGCTGGACCTGAAGATCCTCGGCGACCGGGCGCGCGTCTCGGTGACCGTGGCGCTGGCCGCGTTCGTGGTGCCGATGGCGGTGGGGTGCGGCGCCGCGCTGCTGTTCCGGGACACCTTGCGCGACCTCGGCGGCGGGCGGGAGCTGTCGCCCGCCGCGGTGGTGTTCGCGGGGATCGCCCTGTCGATAACGGCGGTGCCCGTGCTGACCGCGATCGTGCGGGAGAACGGCCTCACCCGCACCGTGCCCGGGGTGGTGGCGGTCTCGGCGGCCGGGGTGCTCGACGCGGTGTGCTGGACGGTGCTGGCGGGCGCGATGCTCGACAGCGGGGCGGGCGAGGCGGCGCTGGACTGGCCGTGGCGTGCGGCGCTCGCCGTCGGCTTCGTCACCGTGATGGCGCTGGCGGCCCGGCCGGTGCTGCGCACACTGCTGTGGCGGACGCGCCTGGAGCCGTCGCTGCGGCTGGCGCTGCTCATCGGCTTCGCCCTCGGGTCGGCCTGGGTGACGCACTGGCTGGGGCTGCACGTGATCTTCGGGGCGCTGCTCGCCGGTCTGGTGACACCCCGGGAGGAGGACGGCACGCTCGACCCGGATCTGCTGCGGCCGCTGCACGAGATCAGTTCCCTGCTGCTGCCGTTCTTCTTCGTGCTCTCGGGGCAGTCCGTGGCCCTGAACAGCATGACCGGCACCGGCTGGACGGTGCTGCTGGTGGTGACGGTGCTGGCGGTCACCACGAAGGTCGGCAGCGGGCTGGCAGCGGCCCGGCTCGGCGGTCTCGACCGGCACGACGCCCGCACCGTCGGGGTGCTGCTCAGCGCCCGGGGCCTGACCGAGCTGATCGCGCTCAACGCCGGCCTGGAGGCGGGGCTGGTCAGTGCGCCGCTCTACACGGTCCTGGTGTTCATGGCGCTCGCCACGACCCTGCTGACCCAGCCGCTCCTCGTGCTGACCCGCCACCTGGCGGCACGCGACCGCCCCGCACCACCGGCCCCCGGCACCACCTCCGTGCAGCCGTACGCGACGGCCGAGGGGGGTGCCGAGGGACCGGGACGAGGCGAGTGAGGGTCACAGCCGCGGGTCCACCGGCTCCGACTCCAGGGCCAGCACCCCGAACACCGCCTCGTGCACGCGCCACAGCGGCTCGCCGTCGGCGAGGCGGTCCAGGGCCTCCAGGCCGAGGGCGTACTCGCGGAGCGCCAGGGACCGCTTGTGGTTCAGGAACCGGTGCCTGAGCCGGGCGAGGTGGTCGGGGCGGGTGTACTCGGGGCCGTAGATGATCCGCAGGTACTCCCGGCCCCGGCACTTGATGCCGGGCTGGACCAGACGGCCCTTCTCGTCGCGGACCAGGGCGCCGACCGGCTTGACCACCATGCCCTCGCCGCCGCGGCCGGTCATCTCCAGCCACCAGTCGGTCCCGGCCGCCACCGACTCGGGGTCGCCGGTGTCGACGTACAGGCGGCGGGTGGTCTGCAGCAGGCCGCTGCCGTCGTGTTCGACGAGCCGGTCGATGAGGGCGAGCTGCTCGTCGTGCGGCAGCGCGGCCAGGCTGCGGCCCTGGACGGCGAGGATCTGGAACGGGGCCAGGCGGACGCCGTCCAGGCCGTCGGTGGGCCAGCAGTAGCGGCGGTAGGCGTCGGTGAAGGCGGCCGCGTCGGCGGACCGGTCGCGCTGGCGGTCGAGCAGGTCCCGCACCTCGACGCCGCGCGCCGCGGCGCCCTCCAGTGCGGCCAGGGCGCCCGGGAACACCGCGCGGGAGGCGGCGCCCACGGCGGCGTACTGGGAGCGCAGCAGGCCGGTGGCCTTGAGGGACCAGGGCATCAGCTCGGTGTCCAGGAGCAGCCAGTCGGTGGCCAGTTCGTCCCACAGGCCGGCCTCGCCGATCGCCGTGCGCAGCCGGTCGAGGATCTCCTCGGTGAGCGACGCGTCGTCGAGGAAGGGGCGGCCGGTGCGGGTGTAGAGGGAGCCGGTGGGGCCCTCCACACCGAAGCGGGCGCGGGCCGCCACCGCGTCGCGGCAGACCAGGACCACCGCCCGCGAGCCCATGTGCTTCTCCTCGCACACCACCCGCGCGACGCCGTCCGCCGCGTACTGCGCGAAGGCCTCCTTCGGGTGCTCCAGGTATCCGTCCACCCCGGAGGTGGCGGTCGGTGCCATGGTCGGCGGGAGGTACGGCAGCAGGCGCGGGTCGGTGGCGAAGCGGCTCATGACCTCCAGAGCCGCCGCCCCGTTCTCCTCCCGCACGGTGATCCGCCCGGCGTGCCGGGTCTCCACCGTCCGGCGGCCCTGGACGTCGGCCAGGTCCAGCGGGCGGCCGTCGTGTCCGCCGGGCGCCTCGGTCCGCAGCGGCCTGGCCGGCTCGTACCAGACCCGCTCGGCGGGTACGTCGACCAGCTCGCGCTCCGGCCAGCGCAGCGCGGTGAGCTTGCCGCCGAAGACGGCGCCGGTGTCCAGGCAGATGGTGTTGTTCAGCCAGGTGGCCTCCGGGACGGGGGTGTGGCCGTAGACCACCGCCGCGCGGCCCCGGTAGTCCTCGGCCCACGGGTAGCGCACCGGCAGGCCGAACTCGTCGGTCTCGCCGGTGGTGTCGCCGTACAGGGCGTGCGAGCGGACCCGGCCGGAGGTGCGGCCGTGGTACTTCTCGGGCAGACCGGCGTGGCAGACCACGAGCCTGCCGCCGTCGAGGACGTAGTGGCTGACCAGGCCGTCGATGAACTCCCGTACCTCGGCGCGGAACTCCTCGCTCTCGCCGTCCATCTGCTCGATCGTCTCGGCGAGTCCGTGGGTGTGCTGGACCTTGCGGCCCTTGAGGAAGCGGCCGTACTTGTTCTCGTGGTTGCCCGGCACGCACAGCGCGTTGCCCGACGTGACCATGGACATCACACGGCGCAGCACGCCGGGGCTGTCCGGGCCGCGGTCGACCAGGTCGCCGACGAAGACGGCGGTGCGGCCCTCGGGGTGGACGCCGTCGGTGTAGCCGAGCTTGCCGAGCAGGGCCTCCAGTTCGGCGGCGCAGCCGTGGATGTCGCCGACGATGTCGAAGGGGCCGGTGAGGTGGGTGAGGTCGTTGAAGCGCTTCTCGGTGACGACGGTGGCGTGCTCGGCCTCCTCGGCGCCGCGCAGCACGTGCACCTTGCGGAAGCCCTCGCGCTCCAGGTGGCGCAGGGAGCGGCGGAGTTCGCGGGTGTGGCGCTGGATGACCCGGCGGGGCAGGTCGGCGCGGTCGGCGCGGGTGGCGTTGCGCTCGGCGCAGACCTGCTCGGGCACGTCGAGGACGATGGCGATGGGCAGCACGTCGTGCTTCCTGGCCAGGTCGATCAGCTGGCGCCGGGCGTCCTGCTGCACGTTGGTCGCGTCGACGACGGTGCGGCGGCCCGCGGCGAGCCGCTTGCCCGCGATGTAGTGCAGGACGTCGAAGGCGTCGCGGCTGGCGCTCTGGTCGTTCTCGTCGTCGGCGACCAGGCCCCGGCAGAAGTCGGAGGAGATGACCTCGGTCGGCTTGAAGTGGCGCCGGGCGAAGGTGGACTTGCCGGAGCCGGAGGCGCCGATCAGCACGACGAGGGAGAGGTCGGTGACGGGCAGGGCGCGGGCCCGCACGGTGGTGTCGGTGGTGCTCATGCGGCCTTCGCCTCCTTCTCGGTCGGGGCCTCGGTCCTGCCGAGGGTGAACAGGGCCAGCTGGGTGGGCGGGCCCACCTCGGGGTCGTCGGGGCCGACGGGGCGGAACTCCACGGCGTAGCCGTGCCGTTCGGCGACCGCCCGGGCCCAGGTACGGAACTCCTCGCGGGTCCACTCGAAGCGGTGGTCGCGGTGGCGGACGTGACCGGCGGGCAGGGTCTCCCAGCGCACGTTGTACTCGACGTTGGGGGTGGTGACGACGACGGTGCGGGGGCGGGCCGAGCCGAAGACGGCGTACTCCAGGGCGGGCAGCCGCGGCAGGTCGAGGTGCTCGATCACCTCGCTGAGCACGGCGGCGTCGTAGCCCCCCAGCCGCTTGTCGGTGTAGGCGAGCGAGCCCTGCAGGAGCTGGACGCGCGCGGCCTGCCGCTCGCCCATGCGGTCCAGTTTGAGCCGCCGGGAGGCGATGGTGAGCGCGCGCACCGACACGTCCACGCCGACGATCTCGGTGAAGCGCGGCTCCTTGAGCAGCTCGCGCACCAGGTGCCCCTCGCCGCAGCCGAGGTCGAGGACGCGGGCGGCGGCGTGGTCGCGCAGGGCGGTGAGGATCGCCTCGCGGCGGTGCACGGCGAGCGGGGTGGGCCTGGCCTCCTGCTCGGCGTCCGCCTCGACCGCGTTGTCGATCTCCTCGACCTCGCTGTCGTCGGTCTCGGCCAGCCGGATCAGCTCCAGCCGGTCCATCGCCTCGCGGGTCAGGGACCAGCGGCGGGACAGATAGCGGCTGGTGATCAGCTTCTGCTCCGGGTGGCCGGACAGCCAGCCCTCACCGGCCCGCATCAGCTTGTCGACCTCGTCCGGGGAGACCCAGTAGTGCTTGGCGTCGTCGAGCACCGGGAGCAGGACGTACAGGTGGCGCAGGGCGTTCGAGAGGGTGAGGGTCTCGGACTCCAGCACCAGCCGGACGTAGCGCGAGTCGCCCCACTCGGGGAACTCGGTGTCCAGCGGCACGGCCTCGACGGCGGCCGTCCAGCCGAGCGGCTCGAACAGGCGCCGTACCAGGTCGGGGCCGCCGCGGGCGGGCAGCGCCGGGATCTCGACGCGCAGCGGCAGCGACCGGGCGGCACGCTCGGGACGGGCCTTGCACACGCCGCGCATCGCGCTGGAGAAGACGTTGCTCAGCGCGACGGCGAGGAGGGACGAGGCCGCGTACGGACGGTCGTTGACGTACTGCGCGAGGGCCGCGTCGGGGGCGCCGCCGCGGCCCTTGCCCTTGCCCCGCCTGACCAGCGCCACCGCGTCGACCTCCAGCAGCAGCGCCGCCGTGCAGCGCTGCTCCGCCGCCTCCGGGTAGAGCACGTGGGCCGTGCCGAAGGAGGTGGAGAACGCCTGCGCCTTGTCCGGATGCTTGTGCAGCAGGAAACCGAGGTCGGTCGCGGGGTGCTCGGGGGTACCGGTGGTGGTGATGGTCAGGAACATGGGCCTCTCCGGCCGGGTCGGCGGTGCAACGGACGACTGCGTGGGTGCCGCGCGCACGAGAGCCCCCGGGGGGGGGGTGATCCCCGGGGGCTCCGGCAGGACGACCGTCACACCATCGCACAGGGCGGGTGACCGGCGCCTTCGGTTATCCGGCCGTGCGAGGGGCGGGCGGTCTCAGGCCAGTTGCGACTGGACCTGGGAGGAGATCAGCTCCAGGTGGTCCAGGTCGTCGAGGTCGAGGATCTGGAGGTAGATCCGCTGGGCGCCGGCCTCGGCGTAGCGGCCGATCTTCTCGACGACCTCGGCCGGGGAGCCCGCGAGGCCGTTGGCCTTCAGCTCCTCGACCTCGCGGCCGATGACGGCGGCGCGCCGGGCGACCTCGGCGTCGTCCTTGCCGACGCAGGCGACGAGGGCGTTGGAGTAGGTGAGGGCGTCCGCCGGGCGGCCGGCCGCCTCGGCGGCGGCCCGCACCCGGCCGAACTGGCGCTGGGTGTCCTCGATCGAGGCGAACGGCATGTTGAACTCGTCGGCGTACTGACCGGCCAGCCGCGGGGTGCGGGTGGCGCCGTGGCCGCCGATGAGCACGGGCACCTTGGCCTGCGCGGGCTTGGGCAGCGCGGGCGAGTCGGTGAGGTCGTAGAACCTGCCGTGGAAGTCGAAGGTCTTGCCGGTCTCGGTGGCCCACAGGCCGGTGACGATCGCCAGCTGCTCCTCCAGGCGGCCGATCTTCTCCTTCGGGAAGGGGATGCCGTACGCCTTGTGCTCCTCCTCGAACCAGCCGGCGCCCAGGCCCAGCTCGATGCGGCCGCCCGACATCTGGTCGACCTGGGCGACCTGGATGGCGAGGACGCCGGGCAGCCGGAAGGTGCCCGCGGTCATGAGGGTGCCGAGCCGGATGCGCTTCGTCTCCCGGGCGAGACCGGCCAGGGTGATCCAGGCGTCGGTGGGGCCGGGGAGGCCGTCCGAGGCGCCCATGCGGAGGTAGTGGTCGCTGCGGAAGAAGGCGTCGAAGCCGAGGTCCTCGGTGGCCTTGGCCACGGTGAGCAAGGTGTCGTAGGTGGCCCCCTGCTGGGGCTCGGTGAAGATACGGAGATCCATGTCTCCCATCCTGCCTGCTCGGCACGGGTGTCCGGCACAGGCGCCGTCGCGGCGCGCGGGAAGCGGGTCCTAGCCCGCCTCCCGCGCCGGTAAGTGCGCGTCGCGGTCCGCCAGTTTGCGCAGCATCTCCAGGACCCGGTCCCGTGACTCGTCGGCCGCGTCGATGGCCTCCATGCACTGCCAGTACGTCGCCTCGTCGTCCGCGGCGCAGGCCGCGCCCACCAGCGCGATGCCGGTCTCGCCGAGCAGGGTGCCCAGGCGCATCAGGGCCTGCCGGGCGTCGCCCAGTTCGGTGAGCTGGGCGGCGCGCAGCTCACCCGGGGCCAGCTCCGGGGTGCGCAGCACTCCGCAGCCGCGGCCCGCCAGCTCGGTCAAGCCGATGGCCTCGCCGCGCAGTTCGGGCGGGCCGTGGACCGCCAGCCGGCTGCCGATCGCCTGGGCCAGGGCCTGCACCTGCCACACCTCCGTCAGGATCTTGGGCACCTCGCCACCGGCGGCCAGGGCACGCCCACTCGTCACGATGAGCCGCACAGCGTCCATGCGCTGCCCCCGTCTGTTCCGACGCGCTCGCGGCGCGTCCGCCCGAACTCCGTTGTTCACTACCCAGAGTGAAGGTGTGTGGGGCGAAAAGCCAGAGGAAGGCGGAAATCTTCGGACACGATATTGATTTCTGGCCGGATTTTGACTGCGGAGAGTGATAACGGAGCGGTTGGCTCCCCCGGGTTCAGTCTTCCGGCGCGCCCGCCACGGGGAACCGGGACTCGTTGCGCTCGATCTTCGCCTCCAGCGCGGCCAGCGGGTCGACGCCGAGCACCTCGCAGAACTGGAGGAGGTACGCCAGCACGTCGGCGACCTCGTCCCGCACCCGGTGCGCGGTGTCCGGGTCGGTCATGACGCGGGCCGACTGCTCGGGCGTCAGCCACTGGAAGATCTCAAGGAGTTCGGAAGCCTCGACGCTCAGCGCGGCGGCCAGGTTCTTGGGGGTGTGGTACGGCTGCCAGTCGCGCGCGGCGGCGAACTCGGCCAGCCTGCGCCGCAGTGCCGCGAGGTCGCGGGGATGATCGGTCACGGGTTCAGGTGTACCACCGTGACGCCGCCCGCCCCGTCGGCCCCCGCCTCCCCGGCCGCCCCCGCCACCCACGACGCGTCGGCGACCGCGCCGACGAAGCGGATGTGCCCCCGGTCGCACATCCGCGCCGCCAGCCGGAGCAGTTCGGCGCGCTGGCGCACGTCCAGGCCGCGGTCGAAGCCGTCGGCGAGGACGGTGAGGGTCTGCAGCGCGGCGGGCACCTCTCCGGCCGGGTCGACCTCCAGCACCCCGGGCCCGGTGAACAGCACGAGGGCCAGGGCGAGATAGCGCAGCTCGCCGTAGCCCAGGCGGGCGAGGCCGGTGCGCAGGCCGTCGCCCCGGTCGAGGAGCGCGCGGACCACGCCGCCGACGACCGGTTCGGCCAGGACGTCCTCGACGGGGCCCGGGCATCCGGCGCGTACCGCGGCGACGAACTGCGCGTGCCGCCGGCCGCACTCGGCGCGGGTGCGCCACAGCACGTCGGCGAGGTTGTCGCAGCCGCCGAGGAGGCGTCCGGAGCCGGTGGGCACGGGCTCCCGCATCCGGCCCGGCCGCGGATCGCAGGCGAAGACGGAGCGCAGGGCGACCACCATCTGCTCGGCCGCCGCGAGCACCCTGCGCTGCCCGTCCGTCTTGCCGGCCACCCGCAGCGGCAGCAGCGGGGTGCCGAGCCGGTCGTCCGGCAGCGGGGCGCGGGTCACGGGTGCCGACCCGGCCGTGTGCCAGGCCGCCTGCACGGCGCGGCGGCCGGGGTCGCGCAGCGCCGTCTCCAGGAGCACCACGCCGTCCGCCGTCAGCCGCTCCCCCACGATGCGCAGCTCCGGCTCGGCCTGCACGGCGACGTCCAGGTGCACCGGCCCCTCGGCCCCGTCGGCCGTGCAGCCGATGCGGAAGCCCCGGCGGCGCTGCGCGTCGGGCCGGGCCCGTTCGGGCACGCAGGCGGCCGGGTCCGGGAACACCGCGCCGAGTACCGCGCCGCCGCCGAGCCGGGCCAGGGCGTCGTAGGCCCTCAGCGCACTGGTCTTGCCGCTGCCGCTGGGCCCGGCGAGCACGGTGAGCGGCCCGAGCCGCAGCACGGCGCGCCGGTGCCCGGCGAAGGCGGACAGCCGCAGCTGGGTGACGCGGGGGCGGCCGGGGAGCGGCGGGACGGACTCCGGTGACGCCGGTGACGCGGATGACGCTGCCATATGCGGACCGTAGGACCGCGCCGGACGGCGAACCGTTTTGCCCGGACGGCTTTCCTACGATCGGGGGACCGCGCGGCCGGGGCCGCCTCCGTCACACTCCCGGGACCCCCACCGCGCTCTCCATCAGCCCGTTCACCTCGGTGCCCGCCGGGGTCAGCAGGAAGACGTTGCGGTCCACCCGGTGCATCCCGCTGGCCAGACCGAAGACGACGCCGGTGCTGAAGTCCAGGACCCGCTTGGCGACATCGCCCTCCGCACTGGTGAGGTCCAGGAGCACCGGGATCCCCGCCATCAGCGTCTCGGCGACCTCGCGGGCGTCCGCGAACACATTGACCCGGAGGACGACGAAACGCCGACGGCGCTCCGTCTCCGCCTCGGGCATCGCCCGGTGGCCGACCGCCGACGGCCAGGCGTCGCGCCCGCGCAACGGCACGACCTGGGCGAGCCCTTCCCACTGTTCATCGGTGACGTCGTGGCTGTTCACCGGCTCCCCCGTTCCACTCGCCTTCATTGCCTGCACCAGCCAATTCTTACGCCAAGTCACCCGTTCGGCCCAACAGCGACACGGTTGGCGACGCTCCGTGTCCGTGATTGTCGGGCACCGGGCCGGGTACTCAGCGACGGCCGTCGCGCCCGCGCGGGACGCCGCTGTCGCGCCGACGGACGTACGCCGACCCACGAAGGAGTGCCCATGGGTGTGCTGGATCTGCCCGAACCCGTCACGCGCGTGGGGGCACCGCCGCCGGTCGACACCGCCGCGCTCCGGGCGGCACTGCGCGAGCGGGTAGACGGCGAGGTCCGCTTCGACGCCGGGAGCCGGGCCGCCTACTCCACGGACGCGTCGAACTTCCGCCGGACACCCCTCGGCGTGGTCGTCCCGCGCACCCCGGAGGCCGGGGCCGAGGCGGTGGCCGTGGCGCGGGAGTTCGGTGCGCCCGTGCTGTCGCGCGGCGGCGGGACGAGTCTGGCCGGGCAGTGCACCAACGCGGGCGTGGTCCTCGACTGGTCGAAGTACTGCACCCGGATCGAGTCGGTGGACCCCGGCGCCCGCACCTGCGTCGTCCAGCCCGGGATCGTGCTCGACGACCTGAACCGGCAACTCGCGCCGCACGGGCTGCGCTACGGTCCCGAGCCCGCCACCCACGCCAACTGCACCCTCGGCGGCATGATCGGCAACAACTCCTGCGGTGCCACCGCGCAGGCGCACGGCAAGGTCGTCGACAACATCGCCCGGCTGGAGGTGCTGCTCTACGACGGCACCCGCTTCTGGTGCGGGAAGACGGACGACGAGGAGTACGCCGAGATCGAGCGGCAGGGCGATCTGCGGGCTACCGTCTACCGGCGGCTGCGGGCGCTGCGCGACACCTACGGGGACGAGATCCGCCGCCGGTTCCCGGACGTTCCGCGCCGCGTCTCCGGCTACAACCTGGACTCCCTGCTGCCGGAGCACGGTTTCGACGTGGCCGGTCTGCTGGTCGGCAGCGAGTCGACGCTGGTCACGGTGGTGCGGGCGGAGCTGGAACTGGTACCGGTGGTGAAGGAACGCTCCCTGCTGGTCCTGGGGTTCGACACCATCGACCAGGCCGCCGACGCCGTGCCCGACATCCTGCCGCACGACCCGATCGCGCTGGAGGGCGTCGACGCCCGGCTGGTCCGCGACGAGCGGATCAAGCACCTGAACCCGAAGGCGCTGGCCCAAATGCCGGAGGGCGACGCCTATCTGATGGTGCAGTTCGGCGGCGACACGGTCGAGGAGGCCGGCGCGCGGGCGCACCGGATGCTGGAGGCCGTGCACCGCTCCGCGCACGACGCCGACTGCGCGTTCCTGGACGACCCCTCGCACGAGGAGGCCCTGTGGCAGGTGCGCGAGGCCGGGCTGGGCGCCACCGCGCACATCCCGGGCAGGCCCGACACCTTCGAGGGCTGGGAGGACTCGGCGGTCTCGCCGGAGAAACTGGGCGACTACCTGCGTCGGCTGCGCGCGCTGTTCGAGGAGTTCGGGTACCTGAGCGACACCGGCCCGAGCCTGTACGGCCACTTCGGGCAGGGGTGCGTGCACACCCGGATCCCGTTCGACCTGTACACCGCGGACGGGGTGGCGGCGTACCGGAGGTTCATGGAGCGGGCGGCCGACCTCGTCGTCGAGTTCGGCGGCTCGCTCTCCGGCGAGCACGGGGACGGGCAGAGCCGGGGCGAGTTGCTGTCCCGGATGTTCGGGGACCGGCTCGTCGAGGCGTTCGGGCGGCTGAAGGCCGTCTTCGACCCGCTGGACCGGATGAACCCGGGGAAGGTCGTCGCGCCGTACGGACTGGACGAGAACCTGCGGCTCGGCGGTGACTGGGCCCCGTTCGAGCCGCGCGACCTGCACTTCCGCTTCCCGCACGACGGGGGTTCGTTCTCCCAGGCCGCCAACCGCTGCGTCGGGGTCGGCAAGTGCCGGCAGCACACCAGCGACGGCACGGTGATGTGCCCGTCGTACCAGGTGACGCGGGAGGAGGAGCACTCGACGCGGGGCCGGGCCCGGCTGTTGTTCGAGATGCTCGACGGGCACGGGGACGGCGCGATCCGGGACGGCTGGCGCTCGGCGGAGGTCAAGGACGCCCTCGATCTGTGCCTGGCCTGCAAGGGCTGCAAGAAGGACTGTCCGGCGGACGTGGACATGGCCACGTACAAGGCGGAGTTCCTCTCCCACCACTACGCGGGCCGGCCGTGGCGCAGGCCGCGCTCGGACTGGTCGATGGGCTGGCTGCCCGCGCTCGCGCGGGTGGTGGGCCGCACCCGGCTGGGGCCGGTCGTCAACGCGCTCACGCACGCGCCGCTGCTGTCGAAGGCCGCGGTGCTGGTGGCGGGGGTGGCGGACCGGGAGGTGCCGCTGTTCGCGGAGCGGACCTTCGCGCAGTGGTTCGCGGACCACGAGCCGGAGGGCGACGGGCACCGCGGGTCCGTGCTGCTGTGGCCGGACACCTTCACCAACCACTTCCACCCGCACGTCGGACGGGCGGCGGTACGGGTCCTGGAGCACGCCGGGTGGCGGGTGGAGCTGCCGCACGAGCCGCTGTGCTGCGGGCTGACCTGGATCTCCACCGGGCAGCTGGGCACGGCCGAGAAGGTCCTCACCCGCACCGTGCGCGCCCTGGCCCCCCAGGTGCGGTCGGGCGGCCTCGTCGTGGCGCTGGAGCCGAGCTGTGCGGCCGTCTTCCGGGCCGACGCGGCGGAGCTGTTCCCCGGCGACCAGGACGTGCGGCGGCTGGCCGAGCAGACGGTGACGCTGTCGGAGCTGCTCACCGAGCACTCCCCCGGTTACCGGCCGCCGCGGGTGCCCGACCGGTCGGCGCGTGCGCTGGCCCAGGTGCACTGCCACCAGCACGCGGTGCTCGGCTGGGAGGCCGACCGGGAGCTGCTGCGCCGGGCCGGGGTGGACGCGGAGCGACTGGACTCCGGCTGCTGCGGGCTGGCCGGCAACTTCGGCTTCGAGCGCGGTCACCTGGACGTCAGCGAGGCGTGCGCGGAGCGGGTGCTGCTGCCGCGGCTGCGGGAGGAGGACGAGTCGACCGTCGTCCTCGCGGACGGGTTCAGCTGCCGCACCCAGATCCACGAGTTCGACAGCGGCGGCCACGAGGGCGTGCACCTGGCGGAACTGCTGGCCTCGGCCCTGCCACCCGGCCCCGCGACCGGTCCGGGTACTCCGGGCAGCGCCTACGGCACCGCGCCGGGCGCCCGTCCGGCCGCTCCCGGCCCCCGGGCGAGGGCCCTGGCCCTCGCGGTCACGGCGGCGGCCGCCGTGGGCACCGCTGCGGCGGCGACGGCACTGGCCCGGGGCCTGCGCCGCCGCTGAGCACGCCCACGAAGGACGGTCACCCCCCCCGCGCGGGGGGGTGACCGTCCTTCGTGGGCGTGGAGTCTCAGGCTCGGGACGGGGCGTCCTGGCGGCTGGCCAGGGCCCAGATCACGAACACGTCGATCGCCATCATGATCACGGACCAGACGGGCGCGTACGGCAGGAACAGGAACTGGGCGATCAGGCTCAGCGAGGCGATGACGATGCCCGCCACCCGCGCCCACGCCATGTCCTTGAGCAGTCCGTACCCGGTGACGAGCACGAGGGCGCCCAGGATGACGTGGACGATGCCCCAGCCGGTCAGGCTCATCTCGTAGACGTAGGTGCCGATACGGGCGTACACGTCGTCCTCGGCGATGGCCGCGATGCCCTGGAGGACGGCGAGCGCGCCGTTCAGCAGCAGCAGTACGCCCGCGAAGACGACACCGCCCGTCACCCAGCCGCTGGTGCGGTCGCCCGGGCGCTGGGCCCAGGAGGCGTCACCGCCGCGCGGCTGCCTGCCGGGAGTGGGTTCGGCGTGCTGGCTCATGAGCGGAGTCCTTTCTGTGTCCCCCGTACGGGGCAGCTGCCCACCGGCACCGACGGCACCGACAGGTCGTTTCGAGCCTGCGGGCGGCCGTGCTCCGCGGCCACGCGGGTCCGCCGTACGGGTGAACCGCGGGCCGGGCGTGCGCGTGCGGGCGGCGGCGGCCTCGCGTTAACTGAGCGGCACCGCGGCCCCCGGTGACCGACGGACCGCGGGGCGCGAGAAGGAGGGCGTGTGACGAGTCGGCCGCTGCCCCGGCGAGAACCGCTGTTCCGGTGCGGACCGCTGCCCCGGCGGGAACCGCGCGGACGGCTTCCGTGACCGCGCCGGCGAACGCCGCCCCGGCCCGGGCCGAGGAGTCCTTGCGGCAGACCCTGCTCAGCCCGGGCTACCGGCGGCTGTTGCTGCTGTGCGTGCTGCTCGGCGTGCCCATCGCGCTGGCCTGCTTCTTCTTCGTCGGCCTCCAGCACGAGGCGCAGCACTGGGTGTGGACCACGCTGCCCGAGGCGGCCGGTTACGCCACCCCGCCCTGGTGGTGGCCGCTGCCCGCGCTGCTGCTCGCCGGGCTGCTCCTGGCGCCGATCGTGACCCGGATGCCGGGCGGCGGCGGCCACCTCCCGGTGAACGGCCTGGGCGGAGCGCCCGTCGGCCCGCGCGCCCTGCCCGGCGCGGTGCTGGCCGCGCTGGCCACCCTGCCGCTCGGCGTGGTGCTGGGTCCCGAGGCCCCGCTCATGGCCGTCGGCAGCGGGCTCGCCCTGCTGGCGGTGCGGCGGGCGGGCGCGGGCGGAGACCAGCGGGCCGGCGCGATCCTCGCCACGGCCGGTTCCACCGCCGCGATCTCCACCATCCTCGGCGGTCCGGTCGCTGCGGCGGTCCTGCTCATCGAGGGGGCGGGGCTGGCCGGCGCCCGGCTGGTCGCGCTGCTGCTGCCCTGTCTGCTGGCCAGCGCGACGGGTGCCCTGGTCTTCACCGGCTTCGGTCGGTGGACGGGGCTCGAGATCGGCGCGCTGGCCCTGCCCGACCTGCCGCCCCAGGCCGGTCCGGACGCGGGCGACTTCCTGTGGGGCCTGCCCGTCGCCGCCCTGATCGCCGTACTCGTCACGCTGGGCCGCGAACTGGGCCGCCGCACCGTCACCTGGACGCGGCGTCACACGGCCGCGCGCACCGTCGCCTGCGCCACGGCGGTCGGCGTCTGTGTCGCCGCCTACGCGCTGATCACCGGCCGCTCCCCGGCGGAGGCGGCGCTGTCCGGCCAGGCCACCCTCGCCCAGCTCGCCGCGCACCCGCACGCCTGGTCGGTGGGGGCGCTGGTGGCGCTGGTCGCGTGCAAGGGGCTGGCCTGGGGCATCGCGCTGGGCGCGCTGCGCGGCGGCCCGATCTTCCCGGCCGTCCTGCTGGGCGCGGCGACGGCGCTGGCCTGCTCCGGGCTGCCCGGCTTCGGCGCGACCCCGGCCCTCGCCCTCGGCATCGCCGCCGCGGCGGCCGCGGTGACCGGGTTGCCGCTGGCCAGCTCGGTCCTGGCGGTGCTGCTGATGGGCCGCGACGCCCACGACCAGACGCCGCTGATCGTCATGGCGTCGGTCGTCGCGTTCGTCGTCGCCCAGCTGGTGCGGCGCACGGAGCCGGGGGAGGACCGGGCGTCCGGCGGGGCGCCGACAACGGGAGCGGCACGGTGAGGGACCGCCGGACCGCGCCCTCGGGCCCGCGCCCCCGCGTCGGCTGGGACGCCGTACGGCCCTGGCTCGTGCGGGCCGGGATCGCGGCCGCCGTGGTCGTGGCCTACTTCCTGCTCCCCCTCGACCACCTGGGGCCGCAGCGGCCGGCACTGAGCTGGACGCTGTTCGCGGCACTGCTGACCGTCGTGGCCGTGCTGCTGCTGCGGCAGATCCGGCACGTCCTCCTCGACCACCCGGACAGCCGGCCCGGGGTGGTCATCTCCCTGCTGATCGTCCTGTCCGTGCACGTCTTCTCCGCCACGTACTACGCGCTGGCCAAGTCGCCGGGCGAGTTCCACGGCCTGCACACCAGGATCGACGCGCTGTACTTCACCGTGGTGACGCTCGCCACCGTCGGGTACGGGGACATCACCCCGCGGGGCCAGGCCGCGCGGGTGGTGACCGTCCTGCAGATCACGTACAGCTTCGTCTTCCTCACCGCCGCCGCCACCGCGCTGACCACCCGGATGCGGGACAGGGTGGTCCGGGGGCCCCAGCGGGGCCGCTCGCGCTGACGGCGGTGCGGCCCCCGCACCCGGCACCGGGCGTTTCCGCAGTACCGAGGCCCGCTTGTGCCCGCCCCCGTGGGAGCACTACTGTCGCCACGCCTTGGTGAACGGGAAATCCGGTGTGATGCCGGTGCGGCCCTCGCCACTGTGAATCGGGAAGTCCGGCTCCGGCCCTCGCGGGCAGCCACTGGATCGCTTGCGATCCGGGAAGGCGGAGCACGGGCGGTGGTACCCGTAAGCCAGGAGACCGGCCAAGGCGCGTCGTCCATCCACGAGGTGCTGGAGAGGGTCTGCTGAGCCATGCACATAGCCGAGGGCTTTCTGCCACCGGCGCACGCGATCGCCTGGGGTGTCGCGTCCGCGCCGTTCGTCGTCCACGGAGTCCGGTCACTCACCCGTGAGGTCAGGGAGCATCCGGAGAGCACGCTGCTCCTCGGCGCCTCCGGCGCCTTCACGTTCGTTCTCTCGGCCCTGAAACTGCCGTCCGTCACCGGAAGTTGCTCGCACCCGACCGGCACCGGCCTGGGTGCCATCCTGTTCCGGCCGCCGATCATGGCGGTCCTGGGCACCATCACCCTGCTCTTCCAGGCGCTGCTGCTCGCCCACGGCGGGCTGACCACGCTCGGCGCCAACGTCTTCTCGATGGCGATCGCCGGCCCCTGGGCCGGGTACGGCGTCTACCGGCTGCTGCGCCGCTTCGACGTGCCGCTGATGGTCACCGTGTTCTTCGGGGCGTTCGTCGCCGACCTGTCCACGTACTGCGTGACCAGCGTGCAGCTGGCGCTGGCCTTCCCGGACCCGAGCAGCGGATTCACGGGCGCGCTCGGCAAGTTCGGGTCCATCTTCGCGGTGACCCAGATCCCGCTCGCGGTGAGCGAGGGCCTGCTCACGGTGATCGTGATGCGGCTGCTGGTGCAGTCCAGCAAGGGCGAACTGACCCGGCTGGGCGTGCTGCTGACCCGGACCGGCGAGCGGAAGCGGGAGGCGGTGGCCCGATGAGCCGCAACGCGAGGATCAACGCCCTGCTGCTGCTCGCCGTGGCCGCGCTGGCGGTGCTGCCGCTGGTGCTGGGGCTCGGCGACCACAAGGAGGAGCCGTTCGCCGGGGCCGACGCGGAGGCGGAGACGGCGATCACCGAGATCGAACCGGACTACGAGCCGTGGTTCTCCCCGCTGTACGAACCGCCGTCCGGGGAGGTCGAGTCGGCGCTGTTCGCCCTGCAGGCCGCGCTCGGCGCGGGCGTGCTGGCGTACTACTTCGGGCTGCGCCGGGGACGGCGGCAGGGCGAGGAGCGGGCGTCGGCGGCTTCCAGGGCCACGGCGGTACCGCGGGACATCCCCGAAGGGGACTGAGTGCTGCCGATCGACGCGGCGGCGCACGCCAGTCGCTGGCGGCGCCGCCATCCCGTGGACAAGGCCGTGCTCGGTCTCGGCCTCACCGGGCTCGCGATCTCGCTGCCGCCCTGGCCGGGTGCGGCGCTGGTGCTGGTGGCGGCGCTCACGGTGCTGCTCGGCCCGGCGGGTGTGCCTGGGCGCCGGCTGTGGCGGGCGTACCGGGTGCCGCTGGGCTTCTGTGTGACGGGGGCGCTGCCGCTGCTCGTGCAGGTCGGCGGCCCGGACGGGTTCCTGTCGGCGGCCGACGGCGGTGCGGCGCGCGCGGGCGGGCTGCTGCTGCGCACCTCGGCGGCCTCGCTGGGGGTGCTGCTGTTCGCGTTCACCACGCCGATGTCCGACCTGTTGCCGCGCCTGGTGCGGGCCGGGGTGCCCGCGCCGGTCGTGGACGTGGCACTGGTGACGTACCGGATGAGTTTCCTGCTGCTGGACTCGGTGCGCCGCGTCCGGGAGGCGCAGGCCGCGCGGCTCGGGCACACCAGCCGGGCGGCGGCCTGGCGTTCCCTCGGCGGGCTCGGCGCCACCGCGTTCGTGCGGGCCTTCGACCGGGCGGCGCGGCTCCAGTCGGGGCTCGCCGGGCGCGGTTACGACGGCACCCTGCGCGTGCTGGTGCCCGAGGCCCGCGTCTCGCTGCCGTTCACGGCGGCGAGCCTTGCCCTGCTGGCGGGGCTGACCGGCCTCACCCTCGTACTGGAAGGACCCCTGTCGTGAACGGACCGGTGCGGTCGGCGGAACCGGCCCTGGTGGCCCTGCGGGGCGCGTCGTTCGGGTACGAGGAGGGCCCGGACGTGCTGACGGGCCTGGACTTCGCGGTGTGCGAGGGGCGGGCGCTGGCGCTGCTCGGCCGCAACGGCAGCGGCAAGACGACGCTGATGCGGCTGCTCAGCGGCGGACTGCGGCCGCGTGCGGGCACGTTGACGCTCGGCGGGGAGCCGGTGACGTACGACCGCAAGGGGCTGACCCGGCTGCGGACCACGGTGCAGTTGGTGGTGCAGGACCCGGACGACCAGCTCTTCGCGGCCTCGGTCGGCCAGGACGTGTCCTTCGGTCCGCTGAACCTGGGGCTGTCCGACGCGGAGGTCAGGTCGCGGGTCGGGGAGGCGCTCGCCGCACTGGACATCGCGGCGCTGGCCGACCGGCCCACGCACCTGCTGTCGTACGGGCAGCGCAAGCGCACCGCGATCGCCGGGGCGGTCGCGATGCGGCCCCGGGTGCTGATCCTCGACGAACCGACCGCCGGTCTCGACCCGGACGGGCAGGAACGGCTGCTCGCCACCCTGGACGGACTGCGTGCGGGCGGCACCACCGTGGTGATGGCCACCCACGACGTCGACCTCGCCCTGCGCTGGTCCGACGACGCCGCCCTGCTCACCCCGGACGGTGTGCGCACCGGCCCGACCGCCCCGACGCTGGCCCGCACCGACCTGCTGCGGCAGGCCGGGCTGCGGCTCCCCTGGGGCGTCGCGGCGGCCGGACTCCTGCGGGCACGGGGGCTGTTGCCCGACTCCGCCGCCGGTCCGCGTACGGCGGAGGAGCTGGCGGCGCTGGCCGCGCCGACCGAGTGACGGGGCGGCTCAGCCCTGGGAGCGGCTCAGCTCGGCCTCCCGGTCCTGAGCCGCGCTCTCCGTCGCCTCCTCCTCGGCCTTCCGGCGGGCGCGACGGCCGGGCAGGACGGCGAGCACGATCAGGGTGCCGGCCGCCATGATGATGCCGCCGACGAGGCTGGTCGTCGAGACGCCGTGGGCGAAGGCCTTGTTCACGGCGTCGGCGAGGGCCTGCGCCTGCTGGGGTCCGGCGGCCGGGTCGGTGGCGAGCCGCTCGGCGACGGCCAGTCCGCCGCCCACCGAGTCCTGGGCGGTGTCCAGCGCGGCGGCCGGGAGCCGGTCGCCCACCAGGCCGGAGAGTTCGTCCCGGTAGGAGGTGCCGAGCAGGGAGCCCAGGACGGCGATGCCGAGGGAGCCGCCGAGTTCCAGCGCGGTGTCGTTGGCGCCGCCGCCGACGCCCAGTTCGTTCTCCGGGAAGGAGCCCATGATGGTGTCGGTGGCCGGGGAGACGCTGAGGCCGATGGCGAGGCCGAGCAGCAGCATGGGGGCGAGGAAGTCGGCGTAGGTGGAGCCCTGGTCGATCAGGACCAGCAGGAAGACGCCGACGGTGCCGATGGCCATGCCGGAGCCGACCATGGCCCGCACGCCGAGCTGCGGGGTGAGCCGCCCGGTCACCGCGGCGCCTACGAACACGGCGCCGGCCAGCGGCAGCAGCCGTACGCCGGTCTCCAGCGCGCCGTAGCCGAGCACGAACTGCAGGAACTGGGTGGCGTAGTAGATGGCGCCGTAGGTGCCGAAGAAGAAGAACAGCACCGCGAGCATCGAGCCGCTGAAGGGCCGCAGCAGGAACCTGCGCACGTCCAGCATGGGATGCGGGTGGCGCAGCTCCCAGGCCACGAAGGCGATCAGGCCGACCCCGGCGACGACGGCCGCGGCGACCGGTCCCGCGCCCCAGCCGAAGTGCGGGCCCTCGATGGTCGCGTAGACCAGGCTGCCGACGGAGACGATGGAGAGCAGCCCGCCGACGTAGTCGATGCGGCCCATGCCGGCCGCCCTGGACGGCGGTACGAGGACCAGCGCGCCGACGACGGCGAGGACCGCGACGGGGACGTTGACCAGGAAGGTCGAGCCCCAGGCGTGGTCCTCCAGGAGCCAGCCGGCGACCAGCGGCCCGACCGCGATGGCGAGTCCGGAGGTGGCGGTCCAGGCCGTGATGGCGCGGGCCCGCTCCCCCTTCGGGAAGACCGCGACCAGCAGGGACAGCGTGGCCGGCATGACGACGGCGGCGCCGACGCCCATGACCGCCCGGGCCGCGATGACCAGCCCCGTCTCGTGGACCAGGCTGCCCATCACCGAACCGCCCGCGAAGATCACCAGTCCGGTGACCAGGGCGCCGCGACGGCTGTACTTGTCGCCGATCGCGCCGAGCACCAGCATCAGCGCGGCGTACGGGACGGTGTAGCCGTCGATGACCCACTGCAGGTCGCTGCTGCTCAGGCCGAGGTCGGTGGTCATGTCCGGGGCGGCCACGATCAGGGACGTGTTGGCCATGACGACGATCAGCAGGCTCAGGCAGAGCACCAGGAGAGCCCACCAGCGCCGGGGGTAGGGCCCGGGCATCTTCTCGACGGGGGTGGTGGCCAGTAGGGGCATGGGGAGGCTCCCGGAGACAAGCGACGGCAAGTTAATTGCCCATAGATGAGCAGACAAGAGCAGAGTAGTTTGTTGCACACGGGCGTGCAAATAAGGCGCCCGCCAAATGGGGGGCGCCTGCTGAATCCGGGGGAGTGACTACTCGGCTGAACCGGGGGGTGGCTACTCGACTGAACGGAGGGGGGTGGCTACTCGGCCGGGACGGACGTCGCGAGCGCCGCCGGACCCACGCTCTCGACCACGGTCCGCGCGGGCCGCTCCGGCACCCCGGCCGCGATGAGGATGGCTGCGGCGGCCCGGGTGCCGTCGTCCTCCAGGGCACCGGTGTTGACCTGCTCGAGCAGCGCCACGACCATCGCCTCGAGTCCCGCGCTCAGCACGGCGGGGGGCAGGTGGGCGGGGAAGACCCCGTCCCGCTGGCCGCGCTCCAGGATGGCGGCGACCTCGGCGCGGGCCGGGGCCAGGATCTGGGCCACGCGCTCCATGCCCAGATCGTGCCGGGCCAGCGCCAGCAGCATGCGGTAGCGGTCGCCCACGGGCCACATCAGCAGCGTGAAGTGCGCGAGCGCCCGGTCGGCCGGTTCGCCCGGCCCGGCCGCGTCGGCCATCGCGGCCCGCAGTACCTCGGACGCCTCCTCGGCGAGGGCCTCCAGGAGCGCCGCGCGCCCCGGGAAGTGGCCGAAGAGGGTACGCCGTACGACACCGGCGGCACGGGCCAGCTCCTCCAGGGTGGTGTCCGGGTTCCGCCCCAGCTCCCGCCGGGCGGTGGCCAGGATGCGCGCCCGGTTCGACCGCGCGTTGCGGCGCTGCGGCTCACGGGCGACGGACTTGGTCACGGGAACCTCGGGCGGGACGATGCGGGGGGGTTGAGCGTGGTCGTCCATTCTGGCACGGGGCGCGACGAGGAGGGCACCGAGAAGGTCTAGCCCCGCCCGGCCGGGTCCGCGGCCCTGTTCCGCCGTACGGCCGCGACCGCGGCCAGGACCATCCCGACGGCCACGATCAGCAGGCCGCGCAGCCACACCTCGGCCTCGATCTGCGTGGCGAGCGCGACGCAGGACGCGATGCCCAGGACGGGGAGCACGGTCGGGGCGCGGAAGTGGTCCGCCTCGCCCGCGTCGCGACGCAGGACGAGTACGGCCGTGTTGACCATGAGGAAGACGACGAGCAGCAGCAGGACCAAGGTGGACGCCAGGGTGGCGACACTGCCGGTGAGCGCGAGGAGCATCGCCAGCAGGGTCGTGGCGGCGATCGCGACCCACGGGGTACGGCGGCCGGGCAGCACCCTGCTCAGCGCGGCGGGCAGCAGCCCGTCCCGGGCCATCCCGTAGGCCAGGCGGGAGGACATGATGCCGGTGAGCAGCGCCCCGTTGGCCACGGCGACGAGGGCGATCGCGCTGAACAGCCGGGTCGGAACGCCACCGGCCTCCTCGACGACCTCGAGCAGCGGGCCGCTCGACTCCGCCAGCCGGGCCGTCGGCACCGCGGCGGACGCGGCGAGGCCCACCAGCACGTACACGGCGCCCGCGGTGGCGAGGGCCCCGAACAGGGCACGCGGGTAGGAGCGCCGCGGGTCGCGGGTCTCCTCGGCGACGTTCACCGACGTCTCGAAGCCGACGAAGGAGTAGTACGCCAGTACGGAGCCGCTCAGCACGGCCGCCGCCGCACCCTTCTCCGGCGTGCCGAGCTGCCCGAG
The DNA here is from genome assembly GCF_044590125.1 of Streptomyces sp. BBFR25. Lineage (NCBI taxonomy): Bacteria > Bacillati > Actinomycetota > Actinomycetes > Kitasatosporales > Streptomycetaceae > Streptomyces > Streptomyces sp. BBFR25. The sequence continues at coordinate 6,434,158 of NZ_CP172447.1, read as the reverse complement.
CCGGCCCACGTCGCCGTCACCGCGCAGCAGCAGCCAGGCGCCGAGGACGACGATGACGAGGAGGCCGCCGACCTCCACGACGGTGGCGACGACGTTGGCACGGGTGGACTCCTTGATACCGCGGGCGTTGACCAGGGCGAGCAGCGCGAGGAACAGCACGGCGACGAGCCCGACCGGCAGCGTCACGAAGGCGGACAGGTAGTCGCCCCCGAAGCCGCGGGCCAGCGCGGCCACCGAGACGATGCCGGCGGCAAGCATGCAGAAACCGGCGACGAACCCGGCGAACGGTCCGAAGGCGCGGGTGGCGTAGTGGGAGGCGCCGCCCGCCCGCGGGTACTTCGTGGCCAGCTCGGCGTAGGAGGCGGCGGTCAGCATCGCCAGCAGCAGCGCGACGGCCAGCGGCACCCACACCGCTCCCCCGGCGTCGGCGGCCACTTGGCCGACCAGCACGTAGACGCCCGCGCCGAGCACGTCGCCCAGGATGAAGAAGTACAGCAGCGGGGTGGTCAGGGCCCGCTTGAGCGCCGGGGTGTCCGCCGACTGTGGTGTTCCGAGTCTCGCCATGCCGCCTCAGGTTTCCCGCCAGGCGGAAATCACGCCCTGACCTTGATCTCCGCGCGCACGGGGGACTCGTCGGTCACCCCGCCGCCCACACGCCCGCGCGCGCGGCGGTGCCCACCGCGCGTGCCGCCCGGTCGGCGTCGGCCTCGGTGAGGGGCCGACCGGTGTTGAGCAGCGCGTAGTAGAGCGGGGCGGAGACGGCCGCCACGACGCCGTGCGGATCGGTGCCGTCCGGGACTTCGCCCCGCGCGACGGCGTCGCGCACGCAGCCGGCCCATTCGTCGACGCGTACGGCGTAGAAGCGGTGCAGGGCCTCGGCGGCCTGCTCGTTGCAGAGGGAGGCCGCGATCAGGGCCTTGAAGAGGCGCCCTTGCCGCGGGTCGGTGAGCGTCTTGACGACGAGGCGCGCGTTGGCCCGGAGGTCCTCCTCCAGCGTGCCGGTGTCGGCACGGGGCAGCGACTGGTCCGCCATGTCGGCCAGGAGGTCGGCGGCGAGGCCCCCGGGACTCCCCCAGCGGCGGTAGACCGTCGTCTTGCCGACACCCGCGCGGCGCGCGATCTCCCCGAGGTCCAGCGCCTCGAAGCCGTCGGCGGCGAGCGTGTCGCCCGCCGCGCGGAGGACGGCCTCGCGGATACGGGCGGTGCGGCCTCCGGGGCGCTGGGTCCCGGGGGCGGCTGTGTCCGGCATGACGGCTCCCTCTTGTCGGTCGCGACAACGGAGACCCACCTTATCGGAACCGTAGTTCCCTTACCGCCTTCACCGTGCTACCTTCCGAGCCGTAACGGAACCACAGACCCATTAACGATTCCGAGAGGAACGCCATGTCCATCGCCGAAGACGCGCCGCGGTCGACCGCACGTCCGGGCCCGGCCTCCGGGCCGCCCACCGCCGGGACCGGTCCGCAGCGGCTGACCGGCCGTTCGAAACTGGTCCTCACGGTCCTGCTGGTCGCCCAGTTCATGCTGGCCGTCGACTTCTCGATCTTGAACGTCGCGCTGCCCGCGATCGGCGACGGACTCGGTTTCTCCCTCGCCGACCTGCAATGGGTGGCCACCTCGTTCGCCCTGTCGGCCGCGGGCTTCACCCTCTTCTTCGGCCGCATCGGCGACCTGATCGGCCGCAAGAGGATCTTCATCGGCAGTCTCGCCCTGCTGGGCCTGGCCTCCCTGCTCGGCGGCCTCGCCACCAGCCCCGAGGTCCTGCTCGCCGCCCGGGTCGCCCAGGGCCTGGCCACCGCCGCCGCCACCCCGGCGGGTCTGTCCCTGCTGACGACCTCGTTCCCCGAAGGCCCGCTGCGGCAGAAGGCGCTCGGCATCAACGGTGCGCTGATGTCGGCCGGTTTCACGACCGGCGCGATCCTCGGCGGCGTCCTGGCCGACCTGCTCTCCTGGCGCTGGGCGTTCTTCGTCAACGTGCCCGTCGCGCTCGCCGTCGTGCTCGTCGGCCCGGCCGTCATCAAGGAGTCCCGGCCCGCCACCCGCCCCCGCCTCGACCTGCCCGGCGCGCTCACCGTCACCCTCGGTCTGCTCGGTCTCGTCTACGGCATGACCCAGGCCGGGGAGCACGGCTGGACCCACCCGCACGCACTGGGCGGGCTGGCCGCAGGCGTGCTCCTCCTGACCGCGTTCGTCCTGATCGAGCGGACAGTGGCCGCTCCGCTGGTCCCGCTCGCCACGCTCCGACGCCGCAACGTGGCCTGGGGCAACCTGCTGGGCCTGCTCGCCTTCCTCACCGAGACCTCGCTGGTCTATCTGCTCACCCTGTACCTCCAGAAGACCCTGGGCTTCTCCCCCCTGGCGGCGGGCGTCTCCTTCGGCGTCCTCGGCGCGGGCACGGTCGTCGGCGGCCTGCTCGCCCCCCGCCTGCTCGCCAGGACGTCCACCGCGACCGTGCTCGTCGGGGGCGGTCTCGTCCAGGCGGCCTTCACCGCGGCGCTGCTCTTCCTCGGCACGACCACCGGGGCGTCCCTCGCCCTGCTGCTGCCCGCCACCTTCATCGGCGGGGTCGGCAACATGCTCGTCATCGTCGGCTTCATGGTCACGGCCACCAGCGGGCTGCCGGACGCGGAACAGGGACTGGCCACCGGCCTGGCCTCGATGTCCCAGCAGGTCGGCATCACCATGGGAACGCCCGTCATGTCCGCCGTGGTCACCGCCGGCACCGCGGGCGCCACCACGGCCGGCGCCGTCCACCACGGGGTCACGACGGCCATCGCGGTCAACGCGGCCCTGGTCCTCCTCGGAGTCGCGGTCGCCGCGCTCTTTCTGCGCACGCGCTCCGACCGGGCCTAAAGCCTGTCTTGGCCGATTGACGCGCACTCCGCCCACACCGTCTTGCCCGGCCCTCCGGACCGCGGGTGCCATCCCCAGCGCTCGGCGAGCGCGGCGACCAGCAGCAGCCCCCGGCCGCCGGTCTCCTCGTCGCCGGGCGCACGCAGCTCCTCCGGCTCCGGCGGCGTGCTCTCGCCACGGCTGTCGGTGACCTCGATCCGCACGGTGCCGCAGGGCGCGGTCATGTGCAGGAGCAGGTGGAAGTCCCGGCCGGGGACGTGACCGTGCCGCACGGCGTTCGCGGTCAACTCGCCGAGCACGAGCACCATCTCCTCGTGTGGACGGGCGCCGCACGGGAGCCCCCAGGCGTCCAGCCGGTGCGCGGCCAGTCGGCGCGCGAGGCGGGCGCCGCGCGGGGTGGAGGTGAAGCGCATCTCGAAGGAGCGCGCCAAGGCGCCGTCCGCGAGGGCGGGTTGCTTCGTCATGCCGACAACCGTGGCGCCGGTCGCGTAGCGTGACCAGAGGTGACGCACCGACGCGGCCCGCTGTACGCGCGGTGTCGGTACGGGTACGAGTCGCGCGGCGTGACGGGCCCGCGGGGGCGGCGTTGGGGCAGGGAGGCGGTGCCGATGAGCGAGAGTGCGGACACGTCCGGGCAGACGGTGGTCGTCGCGTTCGGCCAGACGATGAAGACGCTGCGGGTGCGGGCGGGCCTGGAACGCGAGGAGTTCGGGCGGCGGATCGGCTATTCGGCGGCCACGGTCGCGTCGTACGAGCAGGGGCGGCGGATCCCGTCGCCCAGGACCATCGAGCGGGCGGACGAGGTCCTGGACGCGGGCGGGTTGCTGACGGTGTGGAAGGAGCAGGTGGAGCGGGCGCAGTATCCGGTGTTCTTCCAGGGGATGGCGACGCTGGAGAAGGAGGCCATCGAGCTGCTCGCTTACGACGCCCTCGTGGTCAAGGGCTTGCTTCAGACCGAGGAGTACATGCGAGCGCTGCTGGCCATGCGGCGCCCTGTCCTGGACCACGAGACCATCGAACAACGCGTGGCCGCCCGGTTGGCCCGGCAGGACATCTTCGACCGACGTCCCTCACCACTGCTGAGCTTCGTCATGGACGAGTCGGTACTCCGGCACCGATACGGCGGCAGGGGCGTGTTGCAAGGGCAGTTGGAACACCTGCTCCTCATGGGTCAGAAGCGCAACGTCGAGATCCAGGTGATGCCGACAGACTGCGAGGACAACGCCGGGGTGAACGGACCGTTCACGATCGTCACGCGCAAGGACGGCAAGAAGTTCGTGTACATCGAGGCGCAGTCGACCAGCACCCTTCAGACCGACCCAGAACAGGCGGCACTGGCCGCCGCCCGTTATGGGATCATCCGATCACAGGCTCTCACTCCACGAGAGTCCCTGGAGTTCATCGAGAGGTTGCTGGGAGAGCTATGAACACCGCTGAGTCCTCGGCCGTCATGTCCGACCTCATCTGGTTCAAGAGCAGCTACAGCGGAACCGAGGGCGGCGACTGCGTCGAGGTGGCCTGGGTCAAGAGCAGCTACAGCGGAACCGAAGGCGGCCAGTGCGTCGAGATAGCCGCGGGCACGCAAGCCGTACTCGTCCGGGACTCCAAGGCCGTGACCGGCCCCGTCATCCGCGTGTCGCGCGAGGCGTGGGCGGGATTCCTCGGGCGCTGAGGCCGCGCAGCCGTTCGTTGCGCTGCTCCAGGGCCCCGGCCGTGGTCGGGAACAGGGTGCCGCCGCCCTCGCCGATCCGGTCCTGGGTCAGGGTCACGAAGTCCCGCGTGGCGTGCTCGTAGGCGGCGAAGCCCTCGGCGTGGTCCCGGTCGGCCAGGGCACCGGCGAGGTGGTACGCGCCGATGAGGGCGAGGCTGGTGCCCTGGCCGGTGAGGAACGAGGGCGCGTGCGCGGCGTCGCCCAGCAGGGCGACCCGGCCCTTGGACCAGCGCGGCATGCGGATCTGGCCGACCGCGTCGAAGAACACGTCGTCCGCGTCGTGGAGGGCGGCCAGGATGGCCGGGACCTCCCATCCGGCGTCGGCGAAGACCTGGACGATCAGGTCCCGTTGGGCCTGCGGGTCCCCGAACGCGTCGAAGGGCGGCTCGGGCCGGGCGAAGGTGAGGAAGGCGTGCACCTCGTCCTCGTCCCCCACGGCGTAGAGGGCGGCCGCCCTCCCGGGGGTGTTCCACATGACGGTCTCGTGGGAGAGGCCGAGGGTGTTGCGCATGGGGAACACGGCGAAGCAGTAGCCGAGATAGCGATGGAACTGCTCCTCGGGGCCGAACAGCATCTCCCGGGTGCGCGAGTGCATGCCGTCCGCGCCGAAGACCAGGTCGAACCGGCGACTGCCGCCGCCGCGGAAGGTGACGTCGACGCCGTGCTCGGACTGGTCGAGGGTGTCGACGGAGTCGTTGAAGAGGAACTCCACGTCGTCCCGGACGGCCGTGTACAGCGCGTCGGTCAGGTCGCCGCGCCGTACCTCCAGGTCCCGGCCCGTGGCACCGCCGGTGACGGCGTGCGGGTGGAGCGAGGCCACCTCGCTGCCGTCCCCGTGCAGGAAGGTGAGGCGGCGTAGGTCGATGTGCGCGTCCCGCAGCCGCGGCAGGAGCCCCATCTTCTCCACCACGTCGAGCGCGGCGCCGCGTACGTCGATGGGGTAGCCGCCGCTGCGAAGGGTGCCGGCCTTCTCCACCACGGTGACCTCGTACCCGTGGCGGTTGAGCCAGAAGGCCAGGGCGGGACCGGCGATGCTGGCCCCGGAGATCAGGACGGTGGGCCTGGGTGCGGTGCGGGTCATGCCTTGACTCCCTTGGTCATGGTGCGGGTGACGAACAGGGCCAGCGACACGACGACGCCGGCCAGGACGAAGCCGGTGACGTAGGCCGATTCGGCCGCGACCTCCGACCCGGAAGGGGTACCTGCGGTGAGGAGCGCACCGCCGAGCTGCCCGCCGACGGCGGAGCCGAGCACACGGCTCACCAGGATCAGGCTGGTGGCGATGCCGGTGTCGTTCTGGTCGACGGCGGTGGCGGTGCTGGTCATCATGGCCGTGACGCACAGGCCGTTGGCCAGCGCGATCAGCACCTTGCCGACGACGATGTGCCAGACCTCGGTGTGGAGGGCCGCCACGGCGAGCAGGCCGACGGTCATCAGGACGACACCGGTGGTGACCACGGCACGCGAGCCGAAGCGCCGGTCTCCGATCCCGCCGAGCGGCCCGGCCAGCGTCGCGGCGAGGGCGCCGGGCAGCAGGAAGAAGCCGATCTCGGTGGCGCTGGCCCCAAATCCGTAACCGTCGCCCCGCTCGTCGAGCAGCTGCGGGACCAGATAGACCGCCATCGTGCTGCCGAGGCAGATCACGAAGGTCAGCACGCACGCCTTCCAGATCGCGGGCCGGGCCAGCATGCGCAGGTCGATCATCGGCGCGGCCGCGCGCCGTTCGACCCGCACCCATCCGATGACGAGGACGGCCAGCAGCGCGACGAGGGCGGCGAGGGCGAGTGGCTGCGAAGCGACTTCGGGCGCCAGCGCGAGGACGAGCATGAGGGTGGTCAGCATCCCGCTCAGGAGCAGCAGTCCGGGCCAGTCGATCCCGGCGCCGTCCGTCCGGCCGGGCGGATCGCCGGGCATCAGCCTGTTCACGAGCAGGGTGGACCCGGCGACCGCGATCGTCGGCAGCGCGAACATCCAGTGCCGGGAGAGCTGTTCCGCCACCGGACCGGCCGACAGCATGCCGACCATCGACCCGCCGACGAAGAGTCCGCTCACCACGCCGATGGCCACCTTGGACTCACCGGCGGGGAGGTGTTTGCGGACCACGATGAACGACAGGGGCAGCGCGCCGATCATCGCGCCCTGCAACACCTGACCGAGCAGCAGCACGGGCAGGTTCGGCGCCAGCGCGGACACCGTGCCGCCGACCGAGACCACGGCCATCAGCCGGATCAGCACCTTCTTCCCGCCGTAGCGGTCCCCGAACTTGCCCGCCAACGGGGTGATGAGGGCGCCGGTGATGAGGAGGACGATGCTGAGCAGCGCCCCCTCGGACTGGCTCATGTCCAGTTCGCGTTCCAGGAGCGGGATGGTCGGTGACACCACCGATTCCAGGGCACCGGTGGACAGCGCCAGTAAGCCGAGCGCCCCGACAGCGGCCTTCCCGGTGGAGACCGGTGGAGCCGTGATTGTGGTCATGAACGTCCCTCACTTCATGGGCCGCCTCTGGGAAGGCACCGACGCGGTTTCGGTGGTGCCTGGCGGCGAAGTGCAGAGTGAGGGGACGGCCATGGGCCGGGCGTCATACCCGGGAGCCAACGTGCGGTGATACCGGGGTAGGGGGTGGGGCGCCCGGCCCGGACCACCGTCGGTCTACTGCTCGTCGGTGAACTTCGGGTCCTCGGCCTGGTTGTAGATCTCCTTGCCCGCCGCGTCGTAGGCGTGGACGTAGGGGCTCGGGCCCATGTAGCGCGGGCCGGGAGGCGTGTCCGGGGAGAGCGCGGCCCCGTAGACGAACGCGCCGCCCGCCATGCGGGCCGGGTACTGCTTCGGATCGTCGCCGAAGCTGACGGTGATCTTGGAGACCTCGGACGAGTAGTGCCCGGCGCCCAGCATGAGGTACTTGCCCTTGCCGACGGGCTCCATCATCGAGTCGAAGTACTCGACGACCCGACCGGTGCCCCACAGCCGGTCGTTGATGAAGGTGGGCGGGGAGTCCGGGCTGGTGCCCTTGTCGCCCTTCGACTGGCACTGCACGTACTGGTCGGCGGAGTTCACGGCGACGACCACACCGTCCGAGTCCGCCGAGGCCACCGGCGTACGGACCGCGACGACGGGCTGGTACTGCGACGCGTCCGGCCCCAGGCAGGAGGAGAGGATCCTGGTGACGGTCCCGGCGTCGATGGGGGTCGTGGTCGCGTCGGTGATGGTGAAGCCCTCCTCGTCCGAGGTCCCGCCGGACGGGGACGACGCGCTCGGACTCGCCGCCGCGGTGGAGCCGGCCGGGCTTGTGCCGCCGCGCGCCGGGTCGGCGACGCCCGGCCCGGCGTCCCCCGTCTCCCCGAGGACGACGACGGCCGCGAGGCTCACCGCCGTCACACCGGTCGCGACGCCCAGCGGCACTCCCCACCTGCGCCGCAGCGAAGCCCCGTTGCCCTGTGGACCGATCTTCATCAGTAGTTCCTCTCGGGTCCGCCGGTGGTTCGGCAGATCACGATCGGAAGGAGCCGCGGGAACGCCCTGCGTGTCCTTCATCGTGCGACCTCCTTCGCGTTGACGGGATTCCCGGAACTGAACGGCGGTGGAGCCGCGGCTCCACCGAGGTCGGCGCCCAGCCGCCGCCGTGCCCGGTGCAGTCGGGACTTCACGGTCCCGACCGCCACCTTCAGCACCGCGGCGGCCGCCTGCTGGTCCAGGCCCGACCAGACGCAGAGCTCCACGACCTCGCGTTCGTGCCGCGGCAGCCGGGCCAGCGCCCGGTGGATCTCCGACATCCGGCGCTCGTCGTCGACCAGCCCGGCGACACGGTCCGCGTGGTCGCCCACCGACTCCTCGTGCGAGACGAGCCGGTGCAGCAACGCCTCGGCCCGCCTCAGCCTCCGCCTGGTGTTCGACAACAGGCCGTTGGCGATGCCCAGCAGCCACGGCAGAGCCGAGTCGCGGTCGAGCACCGTCTCCGACCGCCGTCGCCAGGCGTGCAGGAAGACCGTCGACGTGAGGTCCTCGGCCTCGGCCCAGTCGGCCGTCCGCCGGAACAGGTGGTTGTAGACGGCCTTCCCGTGCCGGTCGAAGATCCGGCCGAACGCCTCGCGATCGCCGTCGACGGCCCTCGCCCACAGCTCCCGGTCGGACGTCCCGCCGACCGGTTCGTCGGGACCAGCGTCGTTCAGTTCCATACCCCGTCCGTGTCCGGCACCCGGACGAAGGTTCCCACGGAATCAGCGCCGCAGCGTGAGCACCCCCGGCCGCCACGGCAGCTGGTCGTAGGGGCCGCCCGCGGTGGGGGACTTGCCCTGGTACAGGAGCTGCAGGTTGCAGGGGTCGATGGTCATGGTCTGGTCGGGGTTGTCGCGGACCAGGTCACCGTGGCTGATGTCGTTGGTCCAGGTGGCACCGCTGTTGGCCTTGCCCGCGAAGGGGTTGCCCTCGCTCGCGGCCTGCGGGGTCCACGAGCCGCTCAGGCTGGAGGCCGTGAAGGAGCGGAAGTAACGCCCGTTCGCGCCCATCGCCTCGACGATCATGAGGTACTGGTTCTGGCCCTGGACCTTGTAGACCTGTACGCCCTCGAACAGGTTGGCCTTCGTGTCGCTCATGACGGTCGTGTACGACGAGCCGAAGTTGCCCGGGAAGTTCCCGATCGGCATGCTCGCCCGGTAGATCTTGCCGTTGTCACCGGCGAAGAACAGGTACATGTTCTGGCCGTCGGCGATCAGGGTCTGGTCGATCGGTCCGGTGTCGGAGCCGGAGATGCTCCCGGTGAACAGCGGCTGCGGAGCGGACCAGCCGTTGGGGTTGGTGGGGTCGCTGGAGGTGCGGTAGATGAAGGGCCACGCACCCCACTGGTACGCCAGCACCCAGATGTTCTTGGGCGCGAAGTAGAACAGCGTGGGCGCCACCGCGGCCTGGCTCATCCCGGTCTGACCGGCCGACGCCATGTCCGACCAGTTCGTGAAGGGGCTGAACATCATCGAGCCGTAGGAGGACCCCGACACGTTCGAGGCGTAGACCAGGTGCTTGCCGTTGTGCGTGACGGTGGTGAAGTCCTTCACCGCGGCCCACCCGTTCGCCGGCTGCGCGAGCACGCCCGACGACGTCCACCGGTACGTCGACGGGAGGGAGCACGGTCCGTCCGTCGGCGGCGTCCCGGTCAGGCCGGTCCACTTCTGGTTGCCGCCGCCGTTGCACGTGCCGATCCGCACCTCCGTGCCGTTGGCCGTACCGGCGCCCGCGGCCTCCAGGCACAGCCCGGACTCCACTCCGACGACCGTGCCGTCGGAGTTCACCCGCCACTGCTGGTTCGCACCGCCGGAGCAGGACCAGATCTGCACCCGCGTACCGGGCGTGGTGGCGTGCCCCGGAACGTCCAGGCACTTGTTGCCGTACACGGTCAACTGGTTGGCGTCCGTCGACGTCCACTGCTGGTTGGTCCCGCCCCAGCAGTCGTACATCTGCAGGAGCGCGCCGTCGGTCTGGCTGCCGCCCACCACGTCGAGACACCGGTTGGAGGCGACGCCGCGCAGGGCGCCACTGCTGGCTGCCTGCGCCGGGGTGACGACGAGCATCGCCGCCAACGCGGCCAGAGCCGCGACGACGGCGGCGAGCACCGCGGACGTATGCCGGCGACGGAAACTTCGTCTGTGCATGGGAACTCCCTTGTTCGCAATATCGAACATTGGTCGGAGCGTCGAGCGCTCCGCATCCTAGGGACCCGGTGAAGACCGTCAATACCTCCCGCACGGATCGGCCGAAACTTCGAAACTTTGCCTGAACCTGCGGAGGCGAGGCCGGGCACGGATGGGACACACCCTCCTCCCGCGACCTAGCCACGCCCAGCGGCAGCACCGACTGAAGGCTTCTCGAAACTTTCGAAAAAGGAACAGAAACTTTTCTTGTCCCGAAGTATTGACCGAGCATCGTCAACAACCAATCATCCGTGTCGGGGAAACCGCTCACCGACTTTGGAGGCACCACCATGGGCTCATACGCCCTTCCCAGACCCGACATCCGCCGGAAGGCGCGCGGCCTGCTGCTGGCGCTGGTCGTCGGCGTCCTCGGGACGGCCACCGCACTGGTGGCGCCGCCACCCGCCCACGCCGCCGAGAGCACGCTCGGTGCCGCGGCGGCGCAGAGCGGCCGCTACTTCGGCACCGCCATCGCCTCGGGCAAACTCGGCGACTCGGCGTACACGTCGATCGCGGCCCGCGAGTTCAACATGGTGACGGCCGAGAACGAGATGAAGATCGACGCCACCGAACCGCAGCGGGGCCAGTTCAACTTCTCCGCGGCCGACCGCGTCTACAACTGGGCGGTCCAGAACGGCAAGCAGGTACGCGGCCACACCCTGGCCTGGCACTCCCAGCAGCCGGGCTGGATGCAGAGCCTCAGCGGCAGCGCACTGCGCCAGGCGATGGTCGACCACATCAACGGCGTGATGGCCCACTACAAGGGCAAGATCGTGCAGTGGGACGTGGTGAACGAGGCCTTCGCCGACGGCAGTTCGGGAGCCCGGCGGGACTCCAACCTGCAACGCACCGGCAACGACTGGATCGAGGTCGCCTTCCGCGCCGCACGCGCCGCCGACCCGTCCGCCAAGCTCTGCTACAACGACTACAACGTCGAGGACTGGACCTGGGCCAAGACCCAGGCCATGTACTCCATGGTCCGCGACTTCAAGCAGCGCGGCGTGCCCATCGACTGCGTCGGCTTCCAGGCGCACTTCAACAGCGGCAGCCCGTACAACAGCAACTTCCGCACCACCCTGCAGAACTTCGCCGCCCTCGGCGTCGACGTGGCCGTCACCGAACTCGACATCCAGGGTGCCTCGCCGACGACGTACGCGGCCGTGACCAACGACTGCCTGGCGGTCTCGCGCTGCCTCGGCATCACCGTCTGGGGCGTGCGCGACAGCGACTCCTGGCGCTCGGAGCAGACGCCGCTGCTGTTCAACAACGACGGCAGCAAGAAGGCGGCGTACACCGCCGTGCTGAACGCCCTCAACGGCGGCGACGGCGGCAACCCGGACCCGGAGGAGCCCGGCGACGGCACCGCGGTGAAGGGCGTCGGCTCGGGCCGCTGCCTGGACGTGCCCAACGCGAGCACGACCGACGGCACGCAGGTCCAGCTGTACGACTGCAACGGCCGCACCAACCAGCAGTGGACGCAGACCGACGCCGGTGAGCTGCGGGTCTACGGCGACAAGTGCCTGGACGCCGCCGGCACCGGCAACGGCGCCAAGGTCCAGATCTACAGCTGCTGGGGCGGCGACAACCAGAAGTGGCGCCTCAACTCCGACGGGTCCGTCGTCGGCGTCCAGTCCGGCCTCTGCCTCGACGCCGTCGGGACCGGCACGGCCAACGGCACCCTGATCCAGCTCTACACCTGCTCGAACGGCAGCAACCAACGCTGGACCCGCGCCTGACGGGACAGCCCCGACAGGTTGCTGCCCCCGAACCGGACCGTCCCGGTCGGGGGCAGCAGCCGTGCTGGGCGGACGATGCCCAGGCGCCCTTCCGGCGCATGCCCGGCTAGGACGCGGGACGCGTCGCGGTCACCGCGACAGCGGTGTACTTCATGTCGAAGCTGCCGCCCATGGCGTCGATCACGGCGCCGACCTCCGTCAGCACCCTCTCCAGCTTCTCGGGATCGAACTGGCCGTGGTCCCCCTGGGTGGGCAGCTGGTCGAGCCACTCGTCCTTGCTGTAGACGTACTCCCACTCGAACTGCCACTGCTCGGGCTCACCGAACCCGCCGGCCTTGCGGATGCCCTCGATGGTCTTGGTGAGCAGCGGTGAGCTGCTGACCGGCGGCGCCGGCATGCTGTAGGCCCGCGTGGCCAGCGCGTCCGGCACCACCTCGACGTAGATTTTCCGGAAGGCCTCGCGGACCTCCGCCGGGGGCTCCGCGACGTTCCAGAACGCGGCGAAGCGCCCCGCCGGGCGCAGCACCGACGCCGCCTTGGCCGCACCCGCCTCGGGGTCCACCCAGTGCCATGCCTGGCCCGAGATGATGCCGTCGAAGCGCCGGCCCGCCGAATCCCAATCCTCGAACCGCGCGATTTCGATTTCCGTTCCGTGAGCCCGCGCGAAATCCGCCATCCGGGCATCCGGTTCCACTCCGACAACCGTGCATCCGGCCGCCTGGAATTGACGCGCCTCAATACCCGTGCCCGCACCTACGTTCAGTAGCTCATTACCCGGGCACGACCGTGCGATACGGTCCACCAAGTCATCCGGATAACGGGGTCGAGTTCGATCGTAGCGTTCTGCGTCCAGGCCGTAGTTTTCGGCTGTTCCGCGCTGCTGATGGAGTTCTCCGCCGAGCTTCGAATTCGCCATGGACCGACCATAGTGGGCACTCGCCCACTGCGTCAACCCGAGGTTGCTCCCTCGCCTTGACCAGCACCTGTCCCGCACTCACCAAAGGACCGGAAGAGAGCGCAGACCCCTGATGAGCGCGGTGTGCGTGTAGGTGATCTCGTCGGCGGGGACGGCGAGCCGCAGTCCGGGGATCGCCGGGAAGAGGGCGGCGAACGCGACCTCCAGTTCGATCTGGGCGAGCTGCGCACCCACACAGCGGTGCATCCCGTGTCCGAACGTCAGATGCGCGGTGGCGTCCTCGCGGGTGACGTCGAAGCGATCCGGGTCCTGGAACGCCGCCGGGTCGAAGTTGGCGGCCGTGTTGCACGCGACGACCACGCTGTGGGCGGGGATGGTGGTGCCGCCCAGGTCCACGTCGGCCGTGGTGGCGCGGATCAGTCCGTTGTGCGGGTCGACGCCGGGGGTGACGTGGCGCAGCACCTCGGAGACCGCGGCGGGCACGGCCCGCGGGTCACGGCGCACGACGGCCAGCTGGTCCAGGTTGTCCAGCAGCGCCAGCAGCCCCTTGCCGAGCATGGTCGCGGTCGTCTCGTAGCCGGCCAACAGAAGACCGCAGCCGAGCGTGACCAGCTCCTCGTTGTCGAGGCGGCCCTGCTCGTCGCGGGCGGCGACAAGGCCGTGGAGCAGACTGCCGTCCGGGTGGGCGCGCTTGTCGTCGACCAGCTCGCCCATGTAGTCGAAGAGGGAGCGCAGCGCCGCCATCGCCTCCTGCGGCTGCGTCCCGGGGGCGCTGACGCGGTCGGCCCAGGCGCGGAAGCGTTCCCGGTCCGCGTAGGGGACGCCGAGGATCTCGCAGATCACGGCGATCGGTAAGGGGTAGGAGAGGCCCTCCGCCAGGTCCGCGGGCGGCCCGGCCGCCTTCATCGCCCCGATCAGTTCGTCCGCGATCCGCTGGATGCGGGGACGAAGACCGCGCATCCGGCGGGCGCTGAACTCCCCGGCGACCAGACGGCGCAGCCGGGTGTGGTCCGGCGGGTCCATGTCGAGGATGCCGGGCTTGGTGAAGATCACGGCCGGACTCATCACGGCGCCGAGCCGCCGCGCCTCGACGCGGCTGAACCGCGGATCGGCGAGGACGGTGCGCACCTCGGCCATTCCGGTCACCAGCCAGGCTTCGCGGCCGTCCCGCATCGTGATTCTGCGTACAGGCTTTTCCCGCCACATCTCATTGACCTGCTTCGGCACCGTATACCCCGGGGTGGCGCCGGTATCGGAATTCCCGTGCCGAGCCAGGTCGGGCGAAGTCGTTCCCAGGATCTCAGCCATGATCGTGACGCTAACAAGCGTATGCCCGCCTGATCAACACACCAACCGAGGTAAAGGCGGATGACCGTGGCGGATGGTTGCAGCCGACCGCCGATCGATGCTTTCACCGTACACGTTTCCCCTGGTCACGAATGAGCCCGGAAAACCAGTCGCGAAACCATTCGAAAATACAACCCAAATAAATAGGGGGATGACGTCGGGTCACTCTTCCAACAGAATATTGGAGAACGTATGACCAGTATTTTACTTTCTCAATGCAATGACGCGTGCAGGCGTCTGGGGACCGGAGGTGGTCGACCGTTGGAGATCAAGGAAATGGCTATTTCGGGTGCATTCCGCATCATCCCGGACAAGTACCATGACCGCCGAGGGTGCTTCTTCGAGGCCTTCCGGACCGAGGAGCTCCAGCGCGCGACCGGCTTCCCCTTCCAGGTCCGCCAGGGCAACGTCTCGGTCAGCAGGCGCTCGACGATCCGTGGCGTCCACGGCACCGGAGGCGATTCCGGCGAGGCCAAGCTGATCAGCTGCGCGCGCGGCGCGGTGCTCGACGTCGTGGTCGATCTGCGGGTGGGCTCGCCGGCCTTCGGCACGTTCGAGGCCGCTCCCCTGACCGAGGAATCCGGCGAACTGGTCTTCCTCGTCCCCGGTCTCGGCCACGCCTACCAGGCGCTCACCGACGACACCCGGATCACCTACCTGTGCGCGGAGCAGTTCGTCCCGGGCTCCCAGATCGACGTCAACCCGCTGGACCCCGAACTCGCCCTGCCCTGGGACCTTTCCGAGGAACCGGTCATCTCCGACAAGGACCGGGCCGCGCCAGGTCTGCGACAGGCGGCGGCGTCCGGGATGCTCCCCCGCTGCACCGGCCCCGCTTGACGGGCAGAGAGGAGTAACCGTGCTGCCCTCGTCCAGGAACCGACCGCTCGTCGCCGTACTCGGCGCATCCGGTTTTCTCGGCGCCGCGGTCACCGCCGAACTCGTCGACGCCCCGGTACGCCTTCGACTCGTCTCCCGCGAACGGAAACTCCCGCTGCCCGCTTCCTCGGCCGAGACGCACCTCGCGGACCTCACCGATCCACGTGCGGTACGGGACGCCGTCGACGGGGCGGACGCCGTCATCCACCTGGCGGCCCATCTCCCCGACGGGCGCTCGTGGCGTGCGCCGGGCAGCGACTCCGAGCGGCTGGGCACCGGTCTGCTCGACACGCTCATCCGCTCCGTGCGCGGCAAGCCGCCCATCGTCGTGTTCGCCAGCACCATCCAGGCGGCGGCCCCCGAGGGAGCCCCGCTCAACGACTACGTACGGGAGAAGATCGCGGCCGAGAACGTGCTCCGGGAGGCGACCCGCAACGGCGCGGTACGCGGGATCGTGCTCCGTCCCGCCACCGTCTACGGGAGTACCCCGCTGACCGGGGCGACGGGCCGCGGCGTGATCGCCGCGATGGCTCGCAAAGCCTTCGCCGACGAGCCCATCACGATGTGGCACGACGGCACCGTCGAGCGGGACCTGGTGCACGTCACGGACGCGGCGCGCGCCTTCGTCGCCGCGATGCGCGCGCCCGAGGCGCTCAGTGGCGCGAGCTGGCCGGTGGGCAGCGGGCGGTCCGCGCGGCTCGGGGAGGTGTTCGGCACGCTCGCCGAACTCGTCGCCGCGCGGACCGGGCGCCCACCCGTGCCCGTCGTCACCGTGGCGCCGCCGGACTGGGCGGACACCACCGACTTCGGGAACGTGCGCACCGATCCGTCTTCCTTCTCCGCGGCCACGGGCTGGCAGCCACGCGTCCGGCTGCACGACGGCCTCGCCGGCGTGGCGGACGCGCTCTCTTCGTGACCCCGCGGAGGGGCGCGAGCCCCTCCGCGCGGTCTTCGGCTACTGGGAAGAGCCGGCGGCGAGGACGGCGAGACGGTCGGTCACCTCGGCGGGACTCGGCTGGGCGAGGACCTCGCCGCGCAGCGCCGCGGCGGCGGTTGCGATCCGATCACTGGTCAGGAGGGAGGAGACCGCGCTCGCGAGCGCGTCCACGGTCGCGTCCTCCCTGTTGACCGCGATACCGGCGCCCGTCGCGGCGAGCCGGGCGCAGCAGGTCTGCACGTCACGTGTGGCCGCGACGCCGAGCTGCGGGACCCCGTAGTACGCGGCCGTCATGATCGTGCCCGCTCCGCCGTGGTGCACGACCGCGTCGCAGGTCGGCATGATCGCGTTGAGGGGGACGTTCTCCACCACGGTCGCCCCCGAGGGCAGGTCGGGGACCAGGCCGCGGTCGGCTCCCCTGACCGCGAGAACGATCTCGACGTCGTGCTCGTGGAGCGTCTTGACGACGTCGGCGACCGGGAACGCCTCGATACCGTCCCGGATCACCAGCATCGAGCCCCAAGTGAGAAGCACCCGCCGCTTCTTCGCGGGCGCGAGGACCGAGGGCGGCAGCACATGGGTCCCGTTGTAGGGGACGAACCGCAGCGGGATCCGCGACGGGATCTCGCAGATCTGCATGCTCTCCAGCCATGGATCGACCGCCGTGACGGCGTTCTCGGTGCGCGGCTCGCAGCCATGGCGCGCGTACAGCTCGAGCAGGGGTTCGGGCCAGTCGTCCGGCGCCATACCGCATCCCGGGTAGCCGTACCCCGAGCCGCGCAGCAGGTCCGGGCCCCAGAGGTGGTGGACCAGCGGTGCGTCCGCCGCCGCTGCCGCCAGGGGCGCGGCGAGCACGAGCGGGTCGGCGACGACCAGGTCGGGACGCCAGTCGCGGGCCAGGGACACGACGTCGTCCGCGGCCTCCATGGCGAAGCGGACCTGGGCGTCGACCAGCGTCTGATACAGCGCGGGCGGGGCGCCCGGCGCGGTCTCGACCGGTCCCCTCCGCCGGTGCCGCGCCAGTTCCTCGGTCATGTCGAAGGACTTGGCGATGGTGACCATCGACAACCCGGAACTCACGACGGCCGATTCGCCCCAAGGCTGCGCGGCGACACAGACATCGTGACCGGCGGTACGACAGGCCCACATCAGCGGCACCATCGGGAAATAGTGCGACGGCGCGGAAGCCGGAATGAACAGTATGCGCATCCGATACCCGACCATTCTCGTCAGCAGATGTGGCGGTGGGCCCCCAGCGTTGCCTCTCCGTGGCCGTCGCGACAAGCCTTGCTGATCGGGGTACCGCCGCGCGGACATATCTGGTACGGGAAGCTGCGCGCTATTGACAAGGTGAACTCAAGGCCCATAGTGGGCTGGTGCCCACTCCGGTCTCCGGCTCGGACCCCAAGGCCGCCGGAACTCCCCGTGCCATTCGTTCACTTCGGTTGCGGAGCAGTGATCCTGTGTCAGTCAGACATGCATCCTGGAAATACCTACTCATAGCGGCGCTCATGACGGTGACCGGCCTCGTCGCCACGTCCACGCCCGCCACGGCGGCGGACGAGGCGTCGCGGGCCGTGAGTTGCACGTCGTACTCGCTGCCGGTCCGTCTCTCCGATTCGGGCGAGGCGACCGAAACCATGTGGGGCGAGCTGTGCCGGCCCGCCGACAGCCACCCCACCACCGTGCAGTTCCTCGTGCACGGCGGGTTCTACAATCACGCCTATTGGGATTTCCCGGTCGGCAACGGCTACTACTCCTACGTGCGCCACGCCGTCGCGGCCGGGTACGCCACCTTCAACGTGGACCCGATCGGCTCGGGCAAGAGCTCCCACCCGCAGAGCAGCGTGGTCACCGGAGACGCCGGGACCGTCGCGCTGCACGACGCCATCACCGCCCTGCGCAACGGAACGGTCGGCGGGCAGGCGTTCAAGAAGGTGCTCTGGGTGGGACACGCGCTCGGCTCGTTCTACGCGTGGCGCGAGATACCGCGGTACGGCGACGTGGACGGGGCGATCCTCACCAGCGCGCTGAACAGCCACAATCCGGATCACGCCGCGATCGTGAGCGCCAACATGTACCCGGCGGTGCAGGACCCCAAGTTCGCGGACAGCGGCTACGACAACGGGTACTTCACCACCAGGCCGGGCACGCGCGGCTCCATGTTCTACTACCCGGCCACGACCGACCCGGCGGTGGTGGCGAAGGACGAGGAGACCAAGGACGTCCAGCCGGTCGCGGTGACCCAGCCGGCGGCTCCGCCGTACGGGATCAAGGTGCCGGTGCTCGTCGTCGCGGGCGCGCAGGACTGGCTGGAGTGCCAGGGGGTGACCGCGTACGACTGCGACGACCCGGACAGCGTCCTCGCCCACGAGTCGCGGTTCTACCTGCCGGAGGCGAAGCTCAAGGTGGCGATGATCCCGCAGACGGGGCACGATCTGGCGCTGGCGACGACCGCGCCGGTCACGAGCGCGCTCATGCTGCAGTGGGCCAAGGGGATCGCGGCTCCGTAGGCGGCCTGTCCCGCTGCCCGGCCGACGCGTTCGACGCGTCGGCCGGGCACGTCCGACACGGCCCGGCAGGCGCGGCTCAGGACGTGTACGCGTACTCGGACCCTTCGCGGATGGCATCGACGAGCTCGGCCTGGCGGAGCGAGTCGGCGTTCTGGGCGGCCAGGTCGCGTGCGACGTCGCCGTCGCCGGACAGTACGGCGGCGGCGAAGGCGGCGACGATGTTCGCGAACTGGTCCCCCGCGGGGAGGGTGACCTCCTCGGCCCCGTCCTGCCGCTCGACCCACAAGGTGGGGCGGTGGTCCGGCGGCGGCGTGAAGGCCCGGTCGAGCCGGAGGCGCCCGGACGAGCCCCGCACCTCGTAGGCGCTGCAATAGGAGTGCTCCATGCCGAAGTGGAGCTGTGCCGTGACACCGGCCGGGTCGGACAGCAGCACACTGCCGCCCACCACGGCGCCCCGCGCCCGCTCGACGCGGAGCACCCCGCCCACGAGACGGAGGCGCCCCCCGAGAAAGCGCAGTGCGGCACGGAGGGGATAGACCCCGATGTCCACCAGGGAGCCGCCCCCGACGTCGGGCAGGTAGCGGGGGTCCTCCGGTGGCCTCGGCGGAATGGTGAACGTGCTCTCGAAGGAACGGAGGTCACCGATGGCTCCGCCTGAGACTAGTCCGTCGACGTGGCGATGCTGCGGATGGTGCAGGAACATCATGTTCTCCAGCAGCAGGCACCCGCGTTCGCTCGCGAGGTCGAAAAGGCGTGCGGTCTCCGGCGACCGGGTGGTGAGCGGCTTTTCGGCGAGGACGTGTTTGCCCGCCAGGAGCGCACGCTCCACCCACTCGGTGTGCAATGCGGCAGGCAGCGGAACATAGACGGCGTCCACGTCGTCCCTTTTCAACAGTTCCGCGTAGCCTTTCACGGCCGCTCCGCCGAAACTGCCGGTGAACCGCTCGGCCTTCGTCAGATCACGGCTCGCCACGGCGCGTATCTCGACGGAGGGATCGGCCCGCATCGCCGGCAGTGTCCGCCGCCACGCGATGTCGGCGCAACCGAGCACGCCGAATCTCAGCGGCCCCGGCCGCTGTTCCAGAAACATGGTGGATGTTAACGCCGGGGCCGCCAGCGGGGGAACCCCCGCAAAATCGGGGATTGTTCGGCCCCGACAGCCTTCGGAAAGGTGACCTCCGGTGCTTACAGGAAGAGGTAATCAGGTATGGCCGCCCAGATTCAACTTCCGCTCGACCCACCGCATCCGGCCCGACCGCAGCGCAACCTGCGGGCGCTGCAGAAACTGGCTCCGGTACACCGGGTCAGCACGGCCGTGGGGGACCCCGCCTGGCTCGTGACCGGATATCAGGAGATCAAACAGCTGCTCGCCGATCCGCGTCTCGGCCGCAGCCATCACGATCCCGAGAACGCCGCGCGCAGTGGCGCGTCGGAGCTGCTCGACGGTCCGCGCGGCGACTACGAGACCGAGCAGAAGTGGATCGCGACGATGCGCTCGCGGCTCCAGCCGTTCTTCTCGGCAGGGCATGTGAAGGCGATGCGCCCCCGGGTCGAGGCGCTGACCGGCGAACTCCTGGACCGTCTTGAGAAGCAGGGTCCGCCGGCGGATCTGGCCGAGGCCCTCGCGCTGCTCCTGCCACGGGAGGTGATCGGCGAGCTCCTGGGTGTCCCGGTGGAGGAGAGAGAGCTCCTGGACGAGTGGACGACGGCGGTGAGCGACGCCCGCGACCGGGAGCGCTCGGCGGCGGGCCTGGCCGCCCTGCACCGCTACGGCCACGAACTGGCCGCCCGCAAGCGCGCGCACCCGACGCAGGACGTCGTCTCCTGGCTGTGCGAGGACGGCACCCTCTCCGACGACCAGATCGCCCAGCTCGCGATGGGTGTGCTGTTCGCCGGCTACGAGACCACCGCGACGGCGCTCTGCGTCGGCACGGCGCTCCTGCTGGACTCACCGGAGCAGTGGCGGGCGTTGCGCGAGAACCCCGCACTCGCGCCCACCGCGGCGGAGGAGAGCGTGCGGGTCGTCAGCCGGCTGCTGCCCCCGGTCATCCGGTACACGCGTGAGGACCTGGAGATCGCCGGGACCGAGGTGCGGCGCGGCGAGCTCGTGATGCTCGACATCTACGCCGCGACCCATGACGAGAACATCTTCCCCGACCCCGACCGGTTCGACATCACCCGCGAGGACAACCCGCACCTGTGCTTCGGTTTCGGACTGCGGTACTGCATCGGGGCTCCCCTGGCCCGGCTCGAACTACAGGCCGCCCTCACTCAGTTGACCGCGCGTTTCCCACGGATGCGCCTGACGGTTCCGGTCGAGGACCTGACGGTCCGCCCGGGTTCTTTCGCCGCCATTCCCACGTCCCTCCCTGTCACTTGGTAGGTCCGCCCCCCGGCGGGCCGATGGACGAAGATCGAGAGGAAGCCATGAGCCTGACGCCGGAAGCGCTGCGAGCGGCCGTCGACCGGGTCGCTCCCCCGGTGCTGGAGGTCACCAGCACCCCCGGCGCCCTCATCAGCGTCGGCTTCGCGGACGAGACCCCGCTGACCATGCCGTACGGCCTCGCGGACGTGGAGAGCGGCGCTCCGGTGACCGCGTCGCACACCATGCGCGTGGGCAGCCTCGGCAAACTCCTGGTGGCCACCGCGATCGCGCGCCTGGCCGACTCCGGCGCGCTCGACCTGGACGCGCCCATCGACGCGCATCTGCCCTTCCCGGTCGTCAATCCGCTCGGTGGCACGATCACGCTGGCCAAGGCGCTGTCCATGCTGAGCGGCGCCGCCACGGACGGGTACGACTGGGTCGAGCGGCCCGAGCCGGCGATGCGTTACATCGAGCGCGTGGTCAAGCGCGGTGTCGTCCACGAGTACGGCACGGACGCGCCCCGCTTCGTGAGTTCGGCGGACGCGAGCGGCTGGCAGTCGTCCTCGTTCATGTACCAGGTGGCCGCGTTGACGGCCGAGGCGGTGACCGGGGTGCCGTTGGGCGAGTACGTGAAGGCCGAGATCCTCGCCCCGCTCGACATGCGCTCCACCGCCTGGCTCGACAGCCCCGACTGGGACGAGGTACGGAGCCGCTGCACGACGGGGCACATGGTGTTCGGCGACCGCGCCGTCCCGCTGCCGTGGCACGAGTGCGGTACCTACCACGCGGTCGGAGCGGTCATGTCCTGCGCCGACTACACGCGGCTGATGCTGGCGCTGACCGGCCGCGAGGGTCTGTTCGGCGGCGATGTCGCGAGGGAGATCCTGCGGCCGCGCACGACGGCACGGGACGGGAGCCAGGTGGGGTTCGGCGTCCATCTCTCCGGAGATCCGAAGGCCGCTGACCACTGCGTCCGCTCGGTGGGCCACTACGCGTTCGGATGGTGGTCCGTCTCGCTCGCCTACCCGAACGCGGCGAAGCCGTTCTGCGTCACCGTGAGCACGAACCTCGCGGACCAGCGTGATGTCTTCAACCCTCCCGACCAGTACTCCTTCGGCATCCTCGCCCAGGAGATCGCGGGCTGGATCCGCGACGGGGAGGCCGACACGCGCAGCCTGCCCAGCCGCGCCGAGTGGGACGCGTACGCGATGGGGCTCGTGGCCGCCGACAGGTTCGCCGGGCTGCTGGGGGCGGAACTCGACAAGGGGCAGATCTCCCGGATGGCCAAGGGGTCGCGGGGGGTCGGAGCGTCCTCCACCGCGGCGTTCGACGAGGCGCGCTTCGTCGAGGGCTACCTGGACATGCAGGCCGCGGTGCGCGAACAGCGCATCGACGCGTACCTGGACACGGACTGCCCGGTCAGCGGCCTGTTCCGCAAGCTCGCGCGCAGGGGATGGGGGAGCAAGGGGTTCGAGGAGCCATCGCCGGTGCGCTTCTGGTCCGACAGGCGGGCGTGACCTGTCCCCGGCCGGCCAACGGCCCCGTCCGGGGCACCGCCTCTGTCCCGGCCACCGGCGCTGTCGTCGTCAGACGGCGACCCGGCCTCCGTCGACCGGCAGGATCGCCCCGTGCACGAAACTGGACTGATCCGATGCGAGGAAGACGATGGCATCGGCGATCTCCTCCGCCGTGCCCGGCCGCCGCGCGGGCCCGGCCAGCGCCGCCCGGTCGAGGGCGGCGCCCCGGGGGGCGGTTCCCTCCGTGCGCGTCGGGCCGGGGCCGACCGCGTTGACCCGGACCCCGCGCGGACCGTACTCGGCGGCCCACGCCTTCGTCAGCAGCACCAGGGCCGCCTTGCTGGCGCCGTACAGGCCCAGGCCGGCGGCGCCGTAGGCGGCCGCCGCGGTGGTGACGTTGACGATCGCGCCGTGCCCGCGCGCGGCCATCGCGGGCGCGAGCTCCGCGACGAGGAAGTACGGCGCCCTGACGTTGAGGCCGAACACCGCGTCGAAGTCCGCCTCCGTCGTCCGCTCGGTCGGGCCGAACGGAAAGACGCCCGCGTTGTTGACCAGTACGTCGATCCGACCGAACCGGGCCACCGCGGCCTGCGCGAGTCGCCTCGCGGAGGTCTCTCCGTGCAGTTCGGCGGCGATGAAGTCCGCCACGCCGCCGGTCTCGGCGATGGCCTTGGCGACCTGCCGCCCACGCTGATCGTCCCGCCCGGTGACGGCGACTTCCGCACCGCGCCGGGCGAACGCCATCGCGGTCGCCAGGCCGATCCCGCTGGTCGCTCCGGTCACCAGGGCCTTGACGCCTGCCATGTCCCGCGCGCCGGGCGGTGTGCGCGTGGTGTCGGTCATGCGCCTTCCTCCGTGCCGGTGGTCGCGGTCGTCCAGGCGAGAACCCGCTCCGCGATCCCCGGTGCCGACAGACCGTGAGCGTGCAGCAACGCGTCCCGGCCGCCGGGTCCGAGGAAGTCCGTCGGCAGGGCGAGGCAGGCCACGCGCGTGCCGGCACCGGTCTCGGCGACCGACCGGCCGAGGCGCTCGCCGAACCCCCCGCGGCCGATGTTGTCCTCGACGGTCACGGTCAGCGGATACGTGCTCGCCAACGCCACCAGCGCGTCGGGAACGGGCGCCGCCCAGCGCGGGTCGACCACGGTCGCTTCCACGCCCTGATCGGCCAGCAGCGCGGCCGCCTCCATGCAGGCGCTCGCCAGCGGGCCGACGGCGGCCAGCAGCACGTCCGGACTCCGCGGCGCGCGCAGGACGTCCAGGCCGTCGATCCGCTCGACAGCCTCAATGCCGGCCCCTGCCTGCCCTTTCGGGAACCGCAGCACCGTCGGGCCGACGTCCCCGTCGAGCGCGTCGCGCAGCAGAAGGCCCAGCTGTGCCGTGTCGCGGGGAGCGGCCACCCGCAGCCCGGGCACGAGCGACAGCCAGGACAGGTCCCAGATGCCGTGGTGGCTCGGTCCGTCGGGCCCGGTAACACCGGCCCGGTCCAGCACGAACACGACCGGCAGACGGTGCAGGGCCACATCCATCAACACCTGGTCGAACGCCCGGGCCAGGAAGGTCGAGTAGATCGCCACCACCGGCCGCAGCCCGACGGTGGCGAGCCCGGCGGCGGAGGCGACCGCGTGCTGTTCGCTGATGCCGACGTCGTGCACCCGGTCGGGGAACTTGGCGGCGAACTTGTGCAGGCCGACCGGGACGGTCATGGCGGCGGTGATCCCGACCACCTCCGGGCGTTCGGCCGCCAGGGTGAGCATCTCGTCGGCGAAGACGTCGGTCCATGAAGGTGCGCCCGGCGTCGCGACGGCGCCGGTGGCCGCGTCGAAGCGTCCCACCGCGTGCCAGCAGTCCACCTCGTCGCGGGCGGCCGGCGGGTAGCCGCGCCCCTTGTCGGTCAGGCAGTGGACGACCACGGGGCGCCGCATCCGCACCGCGGTCCGCAGGGCCTCCTCCACCGCGGCGCAGTCGTGGCCGTCGACGGCTCCCAGATAGGCGATCCCCAGACTCTCGAAGAAGTCCGAGCGGTCCTCGCGCTGTCTGCCGAGCGCGTCCAGATGCCGTGCGAGCGCCCCGGTCGTGGGCCGGTAGGACCGACCGTTGTCGTTCAGGACCATGACCAGGGGCCGCTCGGGGGCGGCCCCGATGTTGTTGAGCGCCTCCCAGGCCAGTCCGCCGGTGAGCGCGCCGTCGCCGACGACGGCGACCACTTTGCGGTCATGGTCCCCGCGCAGCGCGAACGCCTTGGCCATGCCGTCCGCGTACGAGAGTGCGGTGGAGGCGTGGGAGTTCTCGATGACGTCGTGGTCGGACTCCGCCCGCGAGGGGTAGCCCGACAGCCCGCCGGCCGAGCGCAGGCCGCCGAACCGCTCTGCCCGCCCGGTCAGCAGTTTGTGCACGTACGCCTGATGGCCGACGTCGAAGAGGAGCACGTCTCGCGGGGACTCGAAGACGCGGTGAAGCGCGACGGTCAGTTCGACCATGCCGAGGTTCGGACCGAGGTGGCCACCCGTCCTGGACACGGCGTGGACGAGGAACTCGCGTATCTCCGCGCACAGTTCGGCGTCGCGGGACCGGTCGAGCCTTCTGAGGTCGGCGGGTGAGGTGATGTCCTGGAGCAAGCTCATGACCGCGTCTCGCCCTCCCCGCCCTCGTACCCCGGTTCCTGCCCCTGTTCCTCCGCGATCCGCAGCGCCTCCTCGATCAGCGTCTCGACGATGCGGCTCTCCGGTACCGTCCGCACGACCTCGCCGCGGACGAAGATCTGGCCCTTGCCGTTCCCGGAGGCGACTCCGAGGTCGGCCTCGCGCGCTTCCCCGGGGCCGTTGACCACGCATCCCATGACGGCGACCCGCAACGGCACGGGCAGCCCCTCGAGCCCGGCGGAGACCTCCTCCGCCAACCGGTACACGTCCACCTGGGCCCGTCCGCAGGAGGGACAGGAGACGATCTCCAACTGCCGCGGGCGCAGCCCCAGCGACCGCAGGATCTCGACCCCGACCTTCACCTCCTCGACCGGCGGCGCCGAGAGCGAGACCCGGATGGTGTCCCCGATGCCCTGCCGGAGCAGGCAGCCGAAGGCGGTCGCCGACTTCACCGTGCCCTGCTGGATCGGACCGGCCTCGGTGACGCCCAGGTGGAGCGGCTGCTCGCACTGCTGGGCCAGCAGTTCGTACGCCTCGATCGTCACCATCGGGTCGTGGTGCTTCACGGAGATCTTGAAATCGTGGAAGTCGTGCTCGGTGAAGAGTTCGGCTTCCCGCATCGCCGATTCGACCAGTGCCTCCGCGGTCGCCGAGCCGTGGCGTGCCAGGACGCGGGGGTCGAGCGACCCGGCGTTGACGCCGATGCGCAGCGGCACGCCGTGGTCGCTCGCGGCGCGGGTGATGTCCTTGATCTGGTCGTCGAAGCGCTTGATGTTGCCCGGGTTGACCCGCACCGCCGCGCAGCCCGCCTCGATCGCCGCGAAGACGTAGCGGGGCTGGAAGTGGATGTCGGCGACGACGGGGAGCGACGACTTGGCGGTGATGGCGGGCAGGGCCTCGCAGTCGTCGCGCGAGGGGACCGCGACCCGGACGATGTCGCAGCCCGCGGCCGTCAGTTCGGCGATCTGCTGGAGCGTCTCGTCCACGTGCGCGGTCACGGTCGTCGTCATCGACTGTACGGAGACGGGGTGGTCGCTGCCGACGCCGACGGAGCCGACCATCATCTGTCGTGTCTTACGGCGCCGGGGCGTGGGCCGCCCGAGCGGGACGCGCGCGACGGTACTCATGCGAGGCCTCCGATTCCGGCTCGTGCGGGGTGCCGGCCCATCAATGGTTCCGGTTGGACAGGTAGTTGGTGAGCGACAGCAGGGCGGCCACGCGGTCCACCGGCAGTCCCGGTACGGAGCTGAGCTCCTCGCGGGCCAGCATCTCGAAGCGCTCGATCTCCCGCACCGCCCTCGTCCAACCGCCGGCCCGGGTGACCAGGTCGGTGGCGCGGCGTGCCTCGTCCTCCTCGACCGGACCCTCGCCGGCGTAGAAGCGCGCCAGTTCGGCGGCTTCCGGGGTGTCGGAGGCGAGGGCGGCCGTCACGGGGAAGCTGCCCTTTCTGCTGCGCAGGTCCGAGCCGACGGGCTTGCCGGTGCGCCGGGGGTCGCCCCAGATGCCCAGGATGTCGTCGGCGATCTGGAAGGCGAGACCGAGCCGGAGGCCGAACCGGCTGAACCGTCGTGTCGCCTCCTCTGAGGCGCCGGCCAGCAGGGCGCCCAGCTCACAGGCGCAGGCCAGGAGCGCCCCGGTCTTGTCCGCGGCGACCGCGAGCGCCTCGTCCGGGCTGGCCTCGGCCCGGCCCTCCAGCGAGAGGTCGGCCATCTGCCCGGCGGCGAGCCGGGTCACGGCCTCGGCCAGCAGCCGCGCCGCGCGAGGGTCGGCGGCCCAGGGCCCGTCCAGCATCAACGGGGCCTGCGCAAGCAGCAGATCACCCGTGAGGATGGCGGCCGGTATCCCGTACTCGTGCCAGACGGCCGGGCGGCCGCGGCGTTCCTTGTCACCGTCCATGACGTCGTCGTGGATGAGGGAGAAGTTGTGGATCATCTCCACGGCGGCGCCCGCGGCCGCGACGCGGGAGATCGCCTCGGCGTCGCTGGTGAAACACTCGCCGGTCAGCACGGTGAGGGTCGCGCGGACCATCTTGCCGCTGGTGGTCGCCGTCGGCAGATCACTCGACGGCCACCCGAAGTGGTGGGCGACCATGGGCCGGAGCCGGTCGTCGAACCGGGTGACCGCCTGATGGAGGATCGGGGTCACCATCCGGTTCACGCGCTCGATCTCCGGCGGGGTCGCCCTCGGCGCGGTGTCCGGGGGGACGGGGTTGCGTAGGTCTTGGGTTGCTGCCGTCTCGGCATGCACAGCTCACCTCGGAAGTCTCGTGCGCAGGAACGGAAATCCGTCGGGCCGGGCAGGTGGGTCTCACACGGGGTGGCTCACCACCCGGGCGTTCGGGCCCGACACCTCGCTGATCAGTTCGGCGGGCACCGTCACGTCGTCGAACCAGCGCCCGCCGAAGGGTCGCGGCATGGGCAGGATCTGATCGCTGGAGTAGGCGAGGATCTTGCGGTTGTACGCGCGCATCTCGTCCCGGAGGGCAGCGGGCAGCTCACCGTCCAGCGTGAGGGCGCGTTCCATCTCCCCGAGCAGTCGCCGGGTCTGGTCGATGGTCTCCAGCACGGCCTCGCAGAATTCGGCGCGCAGCACGCCGTATTCGCCCTTGATGCTGACGAGCCGTGCGATCGCCTCATAGGAGACGTCCTGAAGATCGCGTCGGCTGAGCCACTGCGTCTCGTAGTTGAGACGGCGGTACCAGATCGGTTCGATCATGGCCTGCCGGTGTTCTTCGAGCGTGCGGTGGAAGATCCGGTAGCCGTGCTTGTCGGGTTCCTCGAAGAAGCGGCACCCGGGGTCGAGGAAGGGCACCATCGGGCAGATGAGCGGCAGTGCGGGCCATCCGTCGAACTTGCGGATCAGGCGCTCGGAGTAGGCGACGGTGTCCATCACCGACTGGCGGTCCTGGTACGGCATGCCGATGAAGAACCACACCATGACGCCCTTGATCCCGGCGTCCAGCGCGCGGGGGATCCACCGCTCCATCTCCTCCATGGTGAACGTGCCGCGCCCCGCCGCCTTGCTGATCCTGGGATCGTGGGACTCGGGCGAGAGCAGGACGTAGGCGTCGGTGGATTCGCCCATCTTCTTCAGGGTGTCGTCCGGCGTCAGGTGGAACTGCTCGAAATAGACGCTCCGATAACCGAAGTCGTGCACGGCGTCGAGGTAGCTGTGCATGCGGGTCTTGTTCTCGGAGTAGCACTGCAGGGCGTAGATGGAGGTGTGTTTGGCCGCCTCCCCCATCGTCCTGAGCTCCTCGATGATCAGGTCGTTGTCCTTCTGCACGAGGGTTTTGCGGACGTCCATGATGTTGCGGTAGGCGAAGCGGGAGCCTCCGCACCAGCCGCAGTCGTGGGCGCATCCGGTGTTCGGCAGCGTCATGATGAGTTTGCTGGAGAGCGGCGTCACCGGTGTTTTCTTGTAGTACGACCAACTGTTGGCGACGTTGTTGTAATTGGTCTGTGGCTTGTGGTCGAACCCCGTGGACTCGACCTCGTCGCCGGAGGTGTAGAGAAGGTTCGGGACCGAGCTGAAGTCCCGGTCTCCCCTCAGCACCTTCTCGGTGAGGAGGCGGACGGGTTCGAGGGTGTCGTAGCCCCGCACGACGACGTCCACGGCGTCGTACCGGGCCAGTTCCTCGGCGTAGTAGGTCGCCGAGATGCCGCCGAAGACGGTCAGCGCGTCCGGA
Source organism: Streptomyces sp. BBFR25 (assembly GCF_044590125.1). Lineage (NCBI taxonomy): Bacteria > Bacillati > Actinomycetota > Actinomycetes > Kitasatosporales > Streptomycetaceae > Streptomyces > Streptomyces sp. BBFR25. The sequence goes on along the minus strand of NZ_CP172447.1, from coordinate 6,405,382 downwards.
TGGACCCGCTTGACGAGCTTCGCCAGCTCGATCGCGCCGTAGCACTGCGTCATCCAGTGCAGGTCGAAACCGAAGATGGGTGCTTCGAGCCGGCCTATCAGCGCTTCGACGTCGAGTTCGGGGTGCATCAGCATCAGCGAGGCGACATTGACGATGTCGCATTGCACGTCGTGCTCGGCCAGATGCTGTTTGATCGAGAACCAGCCGATCGGATACATCTCGTAGACAGAGGTCACGTTGACGCTGTCGCTGTCGCTCAGATAGGCGAAGAGGAGATCGTCCCGCTCACGAAAGTCGAAGACGCTGGGCGCGTGCAGGAGGAACATGTCGGACTTCAGCTCATGCATGGGCGGACGACCGCCTCTCGTACACCATCGCGCTGAGATTGTCGACGTTCTTGAAGCTTTCCGGAGTGACATCACTCCAGGGCAGCTTGACATCGAACTCGTCGAGTATGTGGGCGATCAGGATCGTGGTGTTCAGCGAGTTGAGAATGCCCAGTTCGAGGAGTGGTGTGTCACCCGCGAGCTCTCCTTGCGGGTCTCCGGACAGGAAGCTCTCCCGGATGAACGCGAGCAGCTTCGTTGCGATCTCTTCTCGTTCCTGCCTGGCTGTCACTGACACCCCTCGTATGTTGTGTGCGGAGACCAGGGCCGTGAGGTCGAGCTTCCCCCGGTCGTTGCGGGGCAGCGCGTCGACGAAACGCACGTCGTCGGGGATCATCTGCGGGGGCAGCCGCCGTGCCAGATGGCGTCTGAGCCCGATGTTCCCCAGGGTGCTCGCCGGGGTCCTGGCCACGAACGCGGCCAGCTGCCGTTCAAGCCCGTCCCCCACGGCGGCGACCGCGGCCTCGGCGACCTCCGGATGCGTGTGCAGTGCCACCGACACCTCGCTCAACTCGATGCGGTGGCCCCGGACCTTGACCTGTCCGTCGGCGCGCCCGAGATAGTCGAAGGAGCCGTCGGGCCGGACCCTGACCCGGTCTCCCGTGCCGTAGGGGCCGTGCTGGGCCGGCCGCCCCCAGTACCCGAGGAAGACGGTCGGGCCGTCGACCATCAGCTCGCCCTCCTCACCGGGTCCGGCCGCCCGGCCGTCGGGACCGGCCGCCCAGACGCGGTCGCCGCTGCAGGCCGCGCCGATCGGGACCGGGAGGTCGCTCTCCAGGTCCTCGGGCCGGACCTCGTGGTACGTGCACACGTTGGTCTCGGTCGGGCCGTAGAGGTTGAGCAGCCGGGCGTCGGTCCACTCGGCGAACTCGCGGACCTGGTGGACGGGGAAGGGTTCGCCCGCGAAGAGCACCGCACGCAGCGACTCAGGGGCCGGCCGGTCGAGCAGGCCGCCGTCGCGCCGCATGAGGGTGAGCACGGAAGGAACGGAGTACCAGACGGTGATGTGCTCCCGGTACAGGAACTCGACCAGGCGTTCGGGGGCGTACGCGAATTCGGTGGGGACGGGGCAGACCGTCGCGCCCACCGCGAACCCGGCGTAGATGTCGAGGACCGACAGGTCGAAGGAGAACGAGGCATGGTTGGCGAATCTGTCCCCGGGTCCGGCCGACAGCTCCTCGACGGCCCATTCCACGAACGCGAGGGCGTTGCGGTGGCTGATGGTGACGCCTTTCGGCGTGCCTGTCGAACCCGAGGTGAAGAGGATGTAGGCGGGTTCGTCCTCGTCGACGACGACATGCGGCGCCTCGCGCGCGTCCCCGTTCGTCCCGGCGACGCCGTTCGGCATGTCGATGTCGACGCAGGCCAGAGCGGTGCGCAGGGTGTCGGGAACGCGTGGGAGCAGTTCGGCCGGGGCGCACAGCGCGCGTGCCGTGCACTCGTCGGCGAGGGTCTGGACCCGCTCCGCAGGGCTCTGGGGGTCGACGGGGACGTAGACGGCGCCGAGCCGCAGGACGGCCTGCATGGCGGCGAGCACGTCCGCCGATTTCGGACCCCAGACGAGGACGCGGTCACCGCGGCCGACGCCCTGGCCGGCCAGGACACGGGCCACGGCGTCGGCGCGGGCGTCTAGCTCCGCGTAGGTCACCGTGCCGCAGGGGCCGGCCACGGCCGGGGCCCGGGGGGTGCGCACCGCGGCGGCGGCGAGCAGCGCGTGAAGGTTGGCGGGCTTGCTCACAGGCCCATCCCCTTGACGATGATCTCCCGCTGGATGTCCGTCGTCCCCGAGAAGATGTGCAGGGGGACGAGGTCGCTCAGCCGGCCGCCGACGCCCTCCGCGGTCAGGTATCCCTTCGCCCCGAAGACCTGCGCGGCGTCGACGCCGTTGGCGACCGCGCTCTCCGCGACGGCGACCTTGGCGAGGGCCGCCGCCTGTCCGGCGTCCCGACTGCCCTGGTCGACCTGCCAGCACGCCCGGTACAGCAACAGGCGGCTGCTCTCCAGGCGCTGTTTCATGGTGGCCAGCCGGTGCGAGACCGCCTGGAAGTCCGCGATGCGCCGGCCGAACTGCCGCCGTTGCCCGGCGTGCGTGACGCAGCGCCGCAGCTGGGCCTCCATCGTGCCCAGGTAGATCGCGGGCAGACACGCCCGTTCCCAGGTCATGGATGTCTGGAAGATGGCGCTGCCCTGGCCTTCCGCACCCATCAGGTACGCGCCGGGGACGCGGCACCCGGAGAACTCCACCCGGGCGGCGGCGCAGCCGTCCAGTCCCGCCTTGGCCAGGGGCGGGCCGATCCGCAGTCCCGGCAGGTCCGTGGGGACGGCGAACGCGGACAGTCCGAGGAACCCGGCGGCGGGCGCGGTGACCGCGTAGGTGACGAGGATGTCGGCCAGGGGGCCGTTGCTGACGAAGGACTTCACCCCGTCGAGCACGTACGCGTCGCCGTCGCGCACCGCGGTCGTCGCGAGCCTGCTCACGTCCGAACCGGCCCCGTCCTCGGTCATCGCGTTGGCGGCGATCGTCCGGCCGGAGCCGAGGCCGCGCAGCAGGTCTGCCCGGACCGGCTCGCCGGCGTGCTCCGCGAGGGCGGTGCCGCAGGCCAGCAGGTGCGCCGCGATCGCGAAGGCGAGCCCGGTGTCGGCGCCGCCCGCGCAGAACGCCTCCAGGCCGAGAGCCGTGTCGAGCGCGCCGAGCCCGCCGCCTCCGTGCTCCTCGGGCAGGCACAGGCCGGTGATCCCGGACTCCCCCGCGGCCTGCCACACGTCCCGTCCGGCGGCCTCCCCCGGCTCGGGGCGGGGCAGGCGGCCGGCGGCGTCGCGCATGCGCCGGATCCGTTGCTGCTGTTCCTCGGTGAGGTCAAACTCCACTGGCCTGGGCCTCACGTTTCCGGGTCGGGTCGGTGCCGAGGACGCGGACGACCGCCGCCTTGTACGTCACTCCTGGGGAGAAGCCGCACAGCAGCACGTGGTCCCCGGCGTGGAGTCGCTCCGTCGCCAGCAGGTGGTGCAGCGCCGCCATGTGGTCGCTCGCGCCGAGGTGTCCGACGGTCCTGCTGAAGTCCCACGTCGACCGTTCGAGGGGGAAACCGAGGATCTTGAGGTAGGAGGCGGCCGCCCGGCGCGGCATGCCGTGGATGAGGACGTGCTTGATGTCGTCCGCCGTCACGCCGGCCTCCTCCAGCGCCTGCTCGGTGCAGACGACGTTGTGCCTCTGGTGGCCGAGGAGCAGCCGCACCCACGAGCCGTCCTCCTCGGCCGCGCGCTGGAAGGCGGCGCCTCTGGCCCCGTAGTCCAGCGCGGTGGCGGTGGTGGCGCCGGGCGGGAAGAGCGGCTCACCGCCCCGGTGGGCCTCCTCCATCGCCGAGAACGTCGCCGAGCACAGGGAACGCAGCTCCGCGAAGCCCGGCGTGGTGCTCACCACGACGGCGCTGGCGCCGTCCCCCAGGTAGGCCACTCCGTCACCGGGGTTCCACCTGTCGATCAGCGGGGTGCCGAAGTTGTCGCTCGCGGTGACCAGCGCCGCCGGGACATGGGGGAAGGCCTTGAGGTACCCGGCGGCGAGTTCCAGCGCGCCGAAGGTTCCGTTGCAGCCGTTCCTGACCTCGATCGCGAGCAGGTCGTCGCCGAGCAGGTGCCGTTGCAGATACGCCTGGGGGCCCCAGCCGTCGGGGCCCTGGTGCCAGACGCCCGTGTAGAGGAGCAGTCCGATGTCCTCGGCGCTCGCCCCGCTGCTCTTGAGCGCCTCCTGTGCGGCGGCCAGGGCCATCTCCGGCGCCGCGGTGCGTCCCGCGACCGCGACCCCCGACAATCCGTACTCCGCCGCCGTGCCGGCCGGGACGAGTCCCTGTTCCACCGCCGATCCGATGCTCTGCGCCGTGGGCAGGAACACGCCGATTCCGGCGAGGTAGATGTCCCGGATACGCACAAGTCCCCCCTGTCAAGCGGCGTTGTCGGAGCGCCTTCGCACGACCAGATCCGAGATCGAGCGCAGCGAACTGGCGGCACCCGGTGACACCTCGGTCTCCCAGTCGATGCCGAATTCCGCCCCTACTTTGTCGAGCAGCAGAACCAGCGTCAGGGAATCGACGCCGAGACTGAGGAACGAAGCGTCGCGATCCACCGGTACGTCGGCGGGCAAGTCGTCCCAGACTTCCCTGAGGAGCGAGTCGATTCGGGCGAGAACGCGTACGGAATCGACTGGCTCTGAATTCTCCGTGACCATGTCCACAGAACCACCCCTGTTCGCCGGGCAATACCCTCACTTCTGGGGGCCGTCAGGCCCAGCGCAGACGCAGTGGAAGCTTCTTGGCTCCTACGATGCCGCGCGCGTCGTGGTACTCGACGCCGTCCGCGACCGTTATCCCGCTCCAGCGGCCGAGCATCTTCTCCACGGCGATCCGCACCTCGAGGCGGGCGAGCGGTGCTCCCAGGCAGAAGTGGATCCCGTGGCCGAGACTCAGGTGCGGATTGGGTGCGCGATGGATGTCGAAGGTGTCCGGCGCCGTGAACTGCCGCTCGTCCCGATTGGCCGAGGCCAGCCAGGCGAGCACGATCCTGCCCGCCGGTACGGTGTGTTCGCCGACCCGGACCTCTCGCGTCGTCCTGCGCATGCTCGGAGCCAAGGGGGTACGGAAGCGCAGTACCTCCTCGATGGCGCCGGGCAGGGCGCCCGGGTCCGCGCGCAGTGCCGCGGCGACGTCCGGGAACTCGTCCAGACACAGGATGACGTTGGTCAGCAGCGCGGTGGTCGTGATGTGTCCGGCGAGCAGCAGCAGCCCCACGAATCCGATGATCTCGTCGTCATCCAGGCGCTGGCCGTCCACCTCCGCCGCCACGAGCTTGCTGACCAGGTCCTGGCTCGGCGAGGCCCGCCGTCGGCGGATGTGCTCCAGGCAGTAGGCGTTCATCTCCCGCATGACGACCGCCATGGCCTTCGTGCGGTCCTCGTTCGGTATGAAGGACGTCTGGCTCTCCGGGGCGACCAGGGAGTCGGCCCAGCGTCCGAACATCGGGCGGTCCTCGGCGGGGATGCCCAGCAGTTCGGCGATCACAGTGACGGGGAGGGGGGACGCCAGGTCCGCGACCAGTTCCAGCTGGTCGGCGCCGGCCTTCGCATCCAGCAGTTCGTCGGCGATCACCTCGATGCGCGGGGCGAGTCGCGCGACCACTCCCGGGGTGAAGGCCTTGCTCACCAGGGTGCGCAGCTTGCGGTGCTGGGGCGGGTCCTTGCGCAGGAGATTGCCCTTGATGAAGCGGTCGACGTCTTCCTGCGCCGGCATGAACGAGCTGAAGTCGGAGGAGAAGGTGCCTGGGTCGGCGAGGACGCGCTCCACGTCGGCGTGGCGGAAGACGTGCCACACACCGGCTTCCTCGTCATGGCTGACGGGTTCGCTCTCCCGCATCCGCCGGAACCAGGCGAGCATCGTCGCGGCATCGGCGGACTGGTCGGCCAGCCGGGTCCCTTGTTCGGTCGCCGTCATCTCGGTCGTCCCTTCCTGCGCGCTCACGCGGGGGTCAGCGCCGCGTTCACCGCGACCGTGGTGTAGCCCATGGTGAAGCCGCCGCCCATGGCGTCGATGACGGCGCCGATGCCTTCCTGCACCTGCGCCACCTGGTCCGGGGAGTGCTGGCCGAGGTCGCCGTGGGTGGGCATCTGGTCCAGCCACTCGTCCCGGGTGTAGGACTTCTCCCAGTGGAAGCGCCACTCCTGCGCCGCGTCGAAGACACCGGCCTGCCGCATCCCGTCGGCCGCCTTGCCGCTCAGCATCGTGTATCCGTCGAGGGTGCTGGCCGTCCACTGGCGTGCGACGAGCGAGTCGGGCACCACCCGCCGGTAGATCTCACCGAAGGACCGCAGCACCTCGGGCGGCGGGACCTCCGCGTTCCAGAAGACCGTCAACCGCCCACCGGGCCGCAGTGCCTGACTCGCTCTCACCGCGCCGACCGCCGGGTCCAGCCAGTGCCAGGTCTGCCCGGCGACGACCGCGTCGAAGGACCGGCCCGCCGGTTTCCAGTCCTCGAACGTCGACTCCTCGACCTCCAGCCCACGTCCCCGGGCGAACCCGGCCATCCGCGGGTCCGGTTCCACTCCGAGCACCGTGCAGCCGGCCGCCTGGAACTGCCGCGCCGCGATACCCGTACCGCAGCCGACGTCGAGCACGTCGAGCCCGGTGCGGGCCCCGACGATGCGGTGGAACAGGGCTTCCGGATAGCTGGGCCGGGTCCGGTCGTACCGCGCGGGGTCCGCGCCGAAACCCTCTGCCACCCGGCGCTGCCGGGGAAGCTGGTCCTCGGAGAAAGAGACTCGCTCGGGCACAGGCTGCACCGCCTTTCCATAATCGAGTGGTCACGATGTCGGACGGCCCGGGCATCGACAATGGGGAAAAGTCGGGGATGGCCACGCCGCGATCGCTCGTGCTACGTCGCCGGCGAACTCCCCCACTAATCAGGGATTGTCGGCACCGAGGGCGGCTGCCAGGGTGATGCCACGTTACGAGGGCCGCCCGAGCCGCCCTCGCGAAGTCATGAGGGCTCCCTTTCACGCGGATCACCCAGATCGGATTTCCGACGATGGACCGTGTTCTTGATTTTCTCAGCTCCGCGGACTCCGCGGGCGAACTGCATCCGCGCCTGGTCGAACTGCGCCACCGGGAAACGCTTCCGCGGGTGCTGCTGGCAGATGGGCAAGAGGCGTGGCTGGTGACCCGTAACGAAGACGTCCGGACCGTGCTGAGCGACCGGAGCTTCACCCGGGACGTCATGGGCGAGCGCGCCCGGCAGGCCGGCGAAACACCGGGCGGCGCACGGTCGGTGAACATGGACGGCCGCGCCCACAACGAACTGCGCGCCCTGGTGTCCAAGGCGTTCACCGTCCGGCGGATCGAGGCCATGACGCCCCGCATCCAGGCGTGGACCGACGAACTGATCGACGCCATGGAGGAGACGGGGCCGCCGGCGGACCTCGTGGCGCATCTGGCCGTTCCGCTGCCCGCCCTCGCCATCTGCGAGCTGCTCGGTTTCCCCGTCGAGGACCGCCAGGTGCTGAGCGGCTGGTGCGAGCGCATCACCAGGCTCGGCGCGGACGGCCCCGACCAGCAGGCGTGGCGGGAACTGAGTGCCTACATCGCCCGCCGGGTGCCGGTCGACCGCGCGGCGCTGCGCGGCGGTCTCGCACCGGAGGCGTCCATCCTGACCAGGTTGGTCCACGCCCACGACAGCGATGACGCGCTGTCCATGGAGGAGCTGCTGTCGCTGACCGTCGTCGTCCTCGCGGGCGGCCTGGAGACGACCCAGACGGCGATCGGCGCCGGGATGGTGCGGCTGTTCCGCAACCCGGACCAGCTGGACAAGGTGCGTGCCGACCCGGACCTCGTCGGCCCCGCCGTCGAGGAAATCCTGCGCTGTCAGCCCGTCATCGACGTCAACCGCGTCCAGGTGGCCACCCGGACGGTGCGGCTGGGCGGGCAGGAGATCCGCGCGGGGGATCTGGTCCAGGTGTCGGTCAACGCGGCCAACCGCGACGAGTCGGTCTTCCCCGACAGCGAACGCTGCGACGTCACGCGCGGGCCGAACCCGCATCTCGCGTTCGGCTACGGCGCGCACCACTGCCTGGGGGCGGCCCTGGCACGGCTCGAAATCAAGACGGCCTTCTCGACGCTGCTGCGGCGTTTGCCGGACCTGCGGCCGGCCGTGCCGCTGGAGAGCCTCGGCTGGCGGGGCGGGCACGTGACGCTGGGCCTCGAGGAGCTGCCGGTCGCCTGGTAAGTCCCCCCGTCTGCGCTGGTGAACAGGGAGCCACAGGTGTTGATCTGCAGATACGCCGACCACGGCCGGCGCGGGTACGGGCGCGTCGTACACGAGGAGAACGGTGATCTCCTCGCGCCCGTACGGTACGACGACCGGGCCCGGCGCTGGGTCGACGGCACCGGTCCGGCGCGTCCGCTCGGCGAGGTCACGCTGCTGCCGCCCGCCGAGCCGAGCAAGATCGCCTGCGTCGCGCTCAACTACGCCCCGCAGGGGTCGGCGGCCGGCCCCGGGCGCCCCGCGGACCCCGCGTCCTGCGCCGTCGTACTGAAGCCGCCGTCGACGCTGGCCGGGCACGGAGCCGTGGTCGGCCACCCGGGAGATCCCTGGGAGCTGCGGCACGAGGCCGAGTTGGCGGTGGTGATCGGGACGGCCTGCAAGGGTGTCCCCGCGGAGCGCGCGGCGGAGGTCGTGGCCGGATACACCTGCGCCGACGACCTCACCGCGTACGTGCGCGGCGCCCCGGAGGGACCGGGCGGGCACCCGCCGGTCTGGGCGAAGCACTTCGACACCTTCACGCCGCTGGGGCCGTGGCTGGCCACCGGCCTCGACCCGGCGGACGTACCGATCACCTGCCGGGTCAACGGCGAGGTCCGCCAGGACGGCGGCACCCGCGGCCTGCTCACCCCGGTGCACGAAATCGTCGCGGTGGTCAGCCGGCACATGTCGCTGCTTCCCGGCGACGTGATCCTCACCGGGACCCCGGCCGGCTCGGGCCCCCTGTCGGTGGGCGACCGGGTCGAGGTGTCCCTGGCGGGTATCGGCACCCTGTGCCACACCGTCGGCGCGGCGTCCGACCAGCCGTGGACGCCCGACCCGACGGTGAACGGCGGCGTGCCGGCCGGCAGCGCCACCGAACGTCCTGCCACGAGGAGCACCTGAGGTGGGCGGGCACGGACTCGGGCTCGGCGCCACGCTCATGGCCCATGTGCGCACCTGGCGGCCGTACACGCTCTGGTACGTGGGCCTGGTCGGCCTTGCCGGACACGCCATCACCAGCGACCGGCACGACGACGCGCGGATGGTGGCGGCCTGGGCCGTACCCACCTTGATCTGGGTCGCGGCGCACTATCTCGGTGACTACCTCGACCGCGAGCTCGACGGGGTCAGCAAACCGCAACGGCCCATTCCCTCGGGCCTGATCCGCCCCCGCACGGCGGTCTGCTGCGGCAGCGCCCTGGCCGCGGCCGCCGTCGTCACGGCGGCCGCCGTCAACTACCGCACCCTCATCGTGACCGCGGCCGGTATCGGCGGGGCGCTGGCCTACAACGGCTTCTTCAAGGCCAGGGGGCTGCTGGGCAACCTGGTGCGCGGATCGCTGACCGGCGGGGCGCTCGTCTTCGGGGCGATGACGGCCTCGGACCTCCCTCCGGTGCGGATCCTCCTGTTCGTCCCGGTGTTCTGGGCGCACGACGCCGCGTCCAATCTCGTCGGCACGCTGCGGGACGTCGCCGGTGACCGCGCCGGCGGATACGCCACCTTCCCGGTCCGTCGCGGGCCCCGGGCGGCCGTCCGCACGGCGGCGGGGCTCTACGCGCTGGCCGTCTCCGTGGCCGCGGCCGGCCTGCTCACCATGACGGGCGACCGGGAGGGCGGCCTCGTGACACTCCTGGTCGCGGCGGGACTCGGCGGCGGTGCCTTCGGCATGCTGTACGCGTCCGGACCCGAGCCCGCGGCCCGTCTCGCCCTGCGGTCGCACGAGGTCCTGGTCGTCGAACGGATGGTGCTGGCGGCCGTTTTCCTGGTGCCCGGCCTCGGCGGTCTCGTCGCGATCGGGATTCTCGCTCCGATGCTCGCCGTCACGCTCGGCACCCAGCAGGCCATGCGTGCCCGGCACGAGTTCCCGCACGGCACCCCCGCCCGCCCCGACGGGGACGCGGCGGCGGCACCGGCCCGCTTTTCCTGAGGAGGACGGTTCGTTTTGTGCTCAGATGTGGACAGCCGGGTGGAGAGTTCGGTCGCGCGCGCCGCGCAGGCGCTGTTCGCGATCCAGCGCCCCCAGGGTTCCTGGCCGAACCGCCGCCCCACCGCGGTCCTGGGGACCGCCGGCGCCGTGGTCGCCCTGCACCTCGCCGACCCGGAGCGCTCACGCGACCTGGTCGAGCGCGGGGCACAGTGGCTGGTGGCCGTCCAGAACGCGGACGGTGGCTGGGGCGGAGTGCCCGGCGCGGCCTCGCAGTTGGTGCCCACCGTGGTGACGGCGTCGGCCCTCACGCTGACGGCTCCGCGGACGGCCGGGGAGCCTGCGCGGCGTGCGCTGGACCTGATCAGGTCGCTCGGCGGTGTGGAGTCGCTCGCCGACCCCGGGATGGTCCACATGGCGACGACGTTCCTCGCCCTGGCCGGGCTGCGGAGCCTGCGCGGATCGCGGCGCATCCCTCTGGAGTTGCTGCTGCTGCCCCGGCGGCTGTGGCGGCCCCGGCTCTCCTTCCGGGCCGCGCCCTTCGTGGCCATGGCGTTCATCCAGGCTCACGACGCAGCCCCGAAGGGCGTCGGAGGGCTGCTGCACCGGCTGGCCCGGCCGACCGCGCTGCGCCTGCTGCGGGAGATGGAGCGCGGGGAGAACGATCGTGGAGGATACGGCGGGGACAACTGGCTCGCCGCCGTGGTCTGTATCGGCCTGTGCCGTACCGGGGCCCCCGAGCCCATGATCTCCGCCACCGTCGACTACCTGCGGTCGAACGTACGGCCCGACGGCTCCTGGCACATCATGCAGGGGCTCGACCTGATCGGCGGGTCCTATGTCGCCCGCGGCCTGGCGGACGCCGGTTACCGGGACGATCCGCGGCTGGCCCGGGCCCGGCAGTGGCTGCGCGGATGCCAGCAGGACCAGGCGTTCCCCCTCTACGACGCGCCGCCGGGCGGCTGGGGCTGGGAAGGCCCCCACGGGTGGCCGAACTTCCTGGACAGCGCCAACGTGCTGTCCGCGCTCACCCCCGCCGGCGGCGAGGAGCCCGCGGAACACCTGCGGACCGGACTCGACTGGCTCGTCTCGCGGCAGGACGGCCGGGGCTCGTGGGGGACCTTCGTCCCGGACACCACACTCGCCAACGACGGCCCTTGCCCCTACACGACGGCCCAGTGCGTCGAGTCCCTGCTCGACGGCGGTCTGTCCCGCGACGACCCCAGGATCGCCAAGGCGCTGGACTGGCTGCTCGCCGCCCAACGGCCCGACGGCACCTACGAGGGCCTGTGGTACCGGGGCCTCACCGCGGCGACGGCCACGGCGCTCGTGGCCTTCGCCCGCGGCGGAGTGGGCGACCGCCCCTCGGCGCGGCGCGCCCGCGAGGCCCTCCTGGCAGGGCAGTTGGCCGACGGTTCCTGGGGTCCGGGCGATACCGGCACGCCCGGCGACGATCCGTCGCGGGGCACCGTCGAGGAGACCGCCTGGGCCCTGCGCGGCCTGCTCGCCGCCGGTCTGCCCGCCCAGGACGACCGGTTGCGGCGGGCGGCGGAATGGATCGTCTCGGCGCAGGGCGACGACGGGCTCTGGGACGCGAACCCGGTCTGTCTGCACATCCGGCGTCTGGCCTACTACGCGGACGGCCTGATCGGGAACGGGCTTGCCCTGCGGGCGTTGGGCGCCTACCGCAGCGCCCTCGCCGCCGGCCCGGTGGCGCAGCGGGAGGCGTCGTGACGAACGGACACGGCACCGGCCGCCCGCCGGACACCGCCTTCGACACCGACGTGCTGATCTGCGGTTCCGGGGTCGCCGGGACGGCGGCGGCCTGCGCCCTCGGCCAACTGGGTCTGCGGGTCACGCTGGTGGACAAGCGGCGGACCCAGCCCTCGCTCTGGAAGGGCGAGGTGCTCCAGCCCGGGTCCCTGGACTCCCTGCACACGTGGGGCTCGCTCGGGCACCTCGAAGCCAGGAGGGCGGTCCGGCTGAGTCGCCTCGTCGCCCGTACGGCCGACGGGGAGGAGCTGATGGCCATGGACTTCGCGATGCTCGGCGGCGCACGGCCCTGGATGCTCGCCCACGGCTACTCGACGATTCTGGAGTGCATGGCCGCCTCGCTCGGCCCGACGGTACGCGTGCGCCGCGGTGTCCTGGTCAAGGAGCTGGCCACGGACGGCGGGGGCCGTGTCTCGGGGGTGCGCGCCATGGTGGACGGCGCGGCCGTCGACATCCGGGCCCGCCTGGTCGTGGCGGCCGACGGCATGTCCTCGCGCCTGCGGGGGCTCGCGGGCATCGACGCCGAACCCGTCGCGTACGACCACCGGTTGCTCTCCTTCGAGCTGCCCGGCACGCTGCCGGTGGACGACGAGGTGTCGGCCCACGTCACGGACCGCGGCCTGGTCATGCTCTATCCGCTGCCGGACGCGCGGATCCGGGTCTACGTCCAGGTGGGGGCGGACGAGCTCCGCGGGGCCGGACCGGCCGAGCTGCGGCGCTGGTGTGCGGGGCTCGTTGATCAGGTGCCCGCGCTGCGCCCGATCGAGGGGCTGCTCGAAGCGCACCTGGAACACCGCCAGTTGATGCCGGTCTGGCACTACCGGGCCCCGGCGCTCGTCCGGCCCGGCATCGTCCTGCTCGGGGAGGCGGCGCACGTCGTCCACCCCCTGGCGGCTCAGGGGATGAACACCTCGATCGACGAGGCCGAGGGGCTGGCGGCCCGGCTCGCGGACGTCGACCTCGCCGACGGCGCCGCCGTCGACCGGGCGCTGCGCGGCTACGAGGACGACCGGATGAGCAGGATCGAGGCCGTGCACGCCATGAGTCACAACGCGGCGCGCATGATGACCAGCACCTCCCGCGGTGGCCGGATCATGGGCCGGCGTCTCATGCGCGGCACCGCCAGGAGCCGCCGCCTGAGCTATCTCGTCACGTACAACATGTCGGGCCTCGGCATGCGCCCGCTCACCAGGTTCGACCGGCTCGTGCAGTTGGGGGTCGTACCCGATCTGCGAGCGCGGTCGTTCACGCCCCCGCGATCTGCCGGGCATCGGGCCGGCAGTGGAACCCCGGCAGGCCGAGACAACGGACAGAGGGATTGACGTGTCAGACATCATCACCACGGCCTTCGAGGTCAGGCCGCTCACCAGTGCGCTGGGCGCCGAGATCCACGGCGTACGCCTCGAGGACATCACCGACGCGGACTTCGCCGAGCTGCGGCGGCTGCTGCTGAAACACCTGGTGATCTTCATTCCGGACCAGGGGGGCTGGTCGGCCGAGTCGCGCATCGCCTTCGGCCGCAGGTTCGGCGAGCTGGAGGAGCACGCCTACCTGCCGCACCTGGACGGGTATCCGCAGATCCAGATCATCGACTCGGAGCAGAACGGCAAGATCCCGATCTGGCACACCGACATGACCTACGCCCCGAACCCGCCCATCGGCTCCGTCCTGCAGATCGTCGACGGCCCCGCACAGGGCGGCGACACGATGTGGTCGAACCAGTATCTGGCGTACGAGGGGCTGTCCGCGCCCCTGCGCGATCTGCTCGACGGGCTCACCGCCGTCCACTCCATCCACATTCCGGGCCTGGACAGCCAGGCCGAGCACCCCGTCGTGCGGGTCCACCCGGAGACGGGCCGCCGGGCCCTGTTCGTCAACCGGGCCCACACCTCGCACATCGCGCAACTGAACCGGAACGAGAGCGACGCGCTCCTGCAGTACCTGTACCGCTTCTCCACCTCCCCCGAGTTCACCTGCCGCTACCAGTGGCGGCCTGGCTCGGTGGCGATCTGGGACAACAGGGTCACGCAGCACTACGCGGTCGACGACTACTCCGAGCACCGCCGGGGCCTGCGCGTGGTGGTGCTCGGCGACACCCCCTCGGGCGACGAGCCCCGCTGGGACCACTACCGCCCGGTGCCGGGGCAGCGCTACGTACCGGACTGGGTCAACGCCAAGGAAGCGTACTGATGGACGCGGCGACGGACGGCGCCCGGCAGGGCGCCGACGAGGACGGCCCCGCCCACGTCACCACCACGACCCGCACCCTGGACGTGCCGGGGGCGCGGCTGTGCTACGACGTGAGGGGTCACGGCCCCCTGCTCCTGATGATCGGTTCGCCCATGGGCAGCAGGGGGTTCACGGCCCTCGCGACCCTGCTCGCCGCGGACTTCACCGTCGTGTCCTACGATCCCCGCGGCATCCTGCGCAGCACCCTCAGCGACCCGGACCAGCCGGCCCCGCCCGAGCTGGTCGCGGACGACGTGCGCCGGCTGATAGCGGAGCTGGACGCCGGACCGGCGCACGTGTTCGGCAACAGCGGCGGAGCCACCACCGGTCTGGCCCTGCTCGCCCGGCACCCGGACGCGGTGCGCAGTCTGGTGGCGCACGAACCCCCGGTGACCGAGCTGCTGCCCGACGCGCGGCAGGTGCGGGCCGCCATCGACGATCTCTGCGAGGACTACGCCGCAGGGCGCCGGGACGTGGCCCTGCGCAAGTACTCGGCCCTGTCCGGTGTCGGCTTCGCCTCGCCGCCTCCGGCCGGGCAGGCGTCGACCCGTGCGCTGTACACGCCGCCGAAGGACGTCCGGGCGATCCTCGACCGCTTCTTCGGCCGCATTCTCCAGCCCACCACGCGCTACCGGCCCGACCTCGACGCGCTGCGGACCGCGTCCGTCCCCGTGGTCGTGGCGGGTGGCACGACGTCCCGGGGGCAGCTCTACCACCGGACCGCGGCGGCCCTCGCCGAGCTGCTCGACACCCCGCTGGCCGCCTTCCCCGCGGGACACACCGGTTTCCAGGAACACCCGGAGCCCTTCGCCGATCTGCTCCGCGAGGCGTTCGCACCGCATCGTCAGACCAGGATGGAGCGAAATGGAACACAACTTCCAGGCCAGCCGCCAGTGGGAGCGCATACAGAACCGCTGGATCACTGAGGACGCCGGCGCCGATCTGACGCGGCTGAAGTCCGACCCGAGGAACTTCAAGCTCTCCCTCTGGGACCCGTCGACGAACGGGGTCCGCTACCTCAAGACGCTGGCCTACAACCTGGGGATGGCGCTGACCCCGCAGGAGCTGGCTCGGATCAGCAGGACCCCCAACCGGGAGGTCGGCGGCCCGACCACGGTGCGGTGTCAGGGCGAGACGCTCTGCCTGGACTATCTGCAGGCGACGTTCGAGGTCGGTTTCATCGAGAGCGGGATCGACCTGGACGGCGCCAGGGTCCTGGAGATCGGCGCCGGCTACGGACGCACGTGCCACATGATCATGTCCAATCACGATCTCTCCGGCTACTGCGTCGTCGACCTGAAGAACACGCTGGAGCTGAGCAGGGCCTATCTGCGCGAGGTCCTGGACGAGCCCCGCTTCAAGCTGATCGATTTCATCGAGGTCGAGAGTCTGACGGACACCTCCCTGCGCTCGGAGCGCTTCGACCTGTGCATCAACATCCACTCGATGACCGAGATGGCTCCGGAGACGGTCCGGTCCTATCTCGACCTGATCGACGCGACCTGCTCGGCCTTCTACGTGAAGAACCCGGTCGGCAAGTACATCGACAAGAGCCTGGACGGCTATCTGCAGGGCGAGGAGGCCGTACAGATGGCGCTGGAGAACGGGCCCCTGCGACAGCTGCTGGACATCCACGACAGCGAGGCGGTGCAGGCCGCGGTCCCCGCCTTCGTCGACGGATACCGGCCGGGCCCCGCCTGGACCTGCGTCGGTGACGGCCGCGCCCTTCCGTGGAGCTATCTCTGGCAGGCCCTCTACAAGAATCCGCGCCGGTGAAGGGCATCATCCTGGCGGGCGGCAACGGGACCCGGCTTCAGCCCCTCACCCTCGTGGGTTCCAAGCAGCTCGCTCCGGTCTACGACAAGCCCATGGTGTACTACCCGTTGTCCGTGCTGATGCTCACCGGCATCGACGACGTGCTCATCATCGCCCGGCCCGCGGAACTCGTGCTGTTCCGCAAGCTGTTCGGCGACGGCAGCAGGCTGGGCATGCGCATCGACTACGCGGCCCAGGAGGAACCGCGGGGCATCGCCGACGCCTTCCTCGTCGGTGCCCCGCACATCGCGGGCGAGGAGTGCGCCCTGATCCTCGGCGACAACCTCTTCCACGGCGCCAAGCTGCCCTCCATGCTGCGCAGAACGGTGCGCAGGTTGCGCGGCTGTGTCCTCTTCGGGCATCAGGTCGCCGAGCCCCAGCACTTCGGCGTCGCCGAGATCGACGCGAAGGGCCGGCTTGTCTCCATCGAGGAGAAACCGGAGCGGCCGCGCTCCAACCTCGCGATCCCGGGCCTGTACTTCTTCGACGACACGGTGACGGACATCGCCCGCGGGCTGCGCCCCTCCAGCCGCGGCGAGCTGGAGATCACGGACGTCCTGCGCGCGTACCTGGCCGAGGGCCGCGCAGACCTGGTGTGGCTCGGCCGGGGCGTCACCTGGCTGGACGCCGGAACCCACGAATCGCTGCTCGACGCGGGCCGGTTCGTCCGGGACATACAGCATCACCAGGGCATCAGTCTGGGCTGCGTCGAAGAGATCGCCATGTACATGGGCTTCATCGGCGCGGACGACTGCTACCGCCTCGGCGCCGAGATGGACGGCTCGCCCTACGGCCAGTACGTCATGCGCAGCGCCCTCGCCCACCAGCTCAACCCGACGCCCGCCGAGCTCATGGAGGAGTGATGCGTCTGCTGGTCACCGGCGCGGCCGGCTTCATCGGTTCCGCGTACGTCCGGATGCTGCTCGCGCCCGGCCCCGTAGAGGTCTCCCACGTGACCGTGCTCGACAAACTGACCTACGCGGGCCGGATCGACAACCTGGACGTCACGCACCCGCGGCTGAGCTTCGTCCAGGGAGACATCTGCGACGCCGCGCTCGTGGACCGCCTCATGTCCCGGACCGACCAGGTGGTGCACTTCGCGGCCGAGTCCCACGTCGACCGGTCCATCGCGGGCGCGGGCGCGTTCGTACGCACCAACGTGACCGGCACCCAGACGCTCCTCGACGCGGCACTGCGCCGGGGGGTCGGCCGCTTCGTGCACGTGTCCACCGACGAGGTCTACGGGTCCGTCGCGGCCGGCCGCTTCACCGAGGAGGACGCCCTCGGCCCCAACTCCCCGTACGCGGCTTCCAAGGCGGGCTCCGATCTGATCGCTCTCTCCTACCACCGCACCCACGGCCTGGACGTCCGGGTGACCCGGTGCAGCAACAACTACGGGCCGCGGCAGTTCCCGGAGAAGATCATCCCCCTCTTCGTCTGCAGGCTGCTGACGGGCCACGATGTACCGCTGTACGGCGACGGCGAGCACGTACGGGAATGGCTGCACGTCGAGGACCACTGCCTCGGGGTGGATCTCGTACGCACCGGCGGACGTCCGGGCGAGGTCTACAACCTCGGCGGCGGCACCGAGCTGACCAACCGCGAACTGACGGAGCTGCTGCTCAAGCTCTGTGGCGGCACCTGGGACCAGGTGCGTCACGTGGCGGATCGCAAGGGGCACGACCGGCGGTACTCGATCCTCGACCTCAAGGCTCGCGGCGAACTGGGCTACCTTCCTCGACGGGACTTCGCGTCCGGGCTCGCCGAGACGGTCGCCTGGTACCGGGACCACCGCTCCTGGTGGGAACCGCTCGCGGGTGGCCCCTGGCGGTGAGCGGGCGCCGGCTCAGGCGTCTTCGTCCAGCGAGTTCAGGCACAACAGCAGGGTCCGCGCCTGGACGTTGACGTAGTGGCTGTACCGGGTGAGCGCGGCGAGCTGGTCTCGCGAGACCCAGCAGAACCCGGGCGGCTCGTCGAGCGGCGCGTCGCCCTCGTCGGCCGTCACGACGAGGTAGCGGCTCACCGAGTTCAGGAAACGGCCGCCTTCCTCGGAGTGCAGGGCGCGGTAGCGGACCCGCGACGGGGGCGCCGTCGTGACCAGGTCGAGGAAGAGCGGTCGCTGAGCGACGGGCAGATGGGCATGGCTGCTGGGCTGGCACTGGACCGTGGGTCCCAGCTCCACCTCGGTGGAGCCGCCTTCGGCGCGGGCCCGGGCCAGCACGTGCGGCACGCCCGCGATCGTGCGGGTGACGAAGGCGACCACGCCTTCGCCGCGAGGCTCGATCAACGGCTGTGTCCAGTGGCCGACCTCGCGGTTGCTCGCCCGTACCGACACGGCCACCGTGCGGAAGTAGCGGTCGTCGTCGTGGTCGATCGAGGAGACGCCGCGCGTCCAGCCCGCTACGCCGGCGAGCGGGATGCGTTCGCTGCGGATCGGGGTCGCGGCCCGGCGCAGGGCCAGCCAGGACAGCAGCTCCGTGTCCGAGTGCAACGCGTGCGGCGTGCAGCGCCCCGGCAGGGCGGCGAGAACCGAACGGGCGTCCATGTTCACGGTGTTGTCGTGCCGAAGAAGCTGGTGGATCTGGCGCAGGGTGAGCCAGCGGAAGTCCTCGTGCTCGGGTACCGGGTCGCTCGTCTCGACGATCATGTTGCGGTTGCGCTTGCGGTGGAACCAGGCACCGTGCTCGGACTGCAGTACGTCCGTGAGGACGCGCCCCCTGGAGGGGTCGGTGAAGTACTCCAGGTAGCGGACGGCCGCGCCCTTGTGGACCTTGGTGTAGTTGCTGTACGTGGCCTGCACGGTGGGCGAGAGCTGGAGCAGTCCGGGGTTGCCCGGCTCCATCTTGGCCTGCATCAAGAAGTGCAGCACTCCGTCGAACTCCCGGGCGAGGATGCCCAGGATTCCGACCTCGGACTGGACGATGACGGGCTGGTGCCACTCGGTCCGCTCGGGATGCTCACCGATCACGGCGTGCAGCCCTTCCACGGTGAAGAACCGGCCGCTGCGGTGGGCGAGGTTTCCGGTCTCCGGGGCAAACGACCAGTCCTCCAGCGCTTCGAAAGGAATGCGGTCGACCGCGAACGAAGCCTGCGCGCGGCGCCGCCCGAGCCATTGGCGGACCTCGGCCGCGCTGTCGCCGGCCGGCGCGGCCGCGGACCGGGCGATCCGGTCGCGCAGCCCGGTGGCCCGCCGGGCCTTGAGCCGCGGCGCGGCCCGGACGGAGTCGGGCACGGTCACCTGTGGGCCCCCGCGAACTCGGTGACCGAGGCGATGACGTAGTCGATCATCTCCTCGGTGAGACCGGGGTAGACACCGATCCAGAAGGTGTGTTCGGTGACGATGTCGCTGTTGGTCAGCTCGCCGCAGACGCGGAACTCGCGGCCGAGGTAGGCGGGGTGACGGGTCAGGTTGCCCGCGAAGAGCCGGCGCGTGCCGATCTTGCGGCTCTCCAGGAAGTCGACGAGCTCCGCGCGCTTGAAGGGCGCTTCGGGATCGACGGTGATGGCGAATCCGAACCAGCTCGGGTCGCTGCCGGGCGCGGGCTCCGGCAGCAGCAGCCAGGGCACCTCGGCGAGACCCGAGCGCAGCCGCCCCCAGTTGCGCCGCCGCGCGGCGCAGAAGTCGTCCAGCTTGTCCAACTGGGACAGGCCGAGCGCGGCCTGAAGATCGGTCGTCTTCAGGTTGTAGCCCACGTGGGAGAAGATGTACTTGTGGTCGTAGCCGGCCGGGAGCGTCCCCATCTGGTAACCGAACCGCTTGCGGCAGGTGTCGCTCTCTCCCGGTTCGCACCAGCAGTCCCGGCCCCAGTCCCGCAGCGACTCCACGATCCGGGCCAGGGCCAGGTTCGAGGTGAGCACGCAGCCACCCTCGCCCATCGTCAGGTGATGGGCCGGATAGAAGCTGACGGTGGCGAGGTCGCCGAAGGTGCCCACGAGCTGTCCCTTGTAGGTGCTGCCGACCGCGTCGCAGGTGTCCTCGATCAGCAGCAGGTCGTGTTCCTCGGCGAGTTGGGCCACCTCCGCCACCTCGAAGGGGTTGCCGAGGGCGTGCGCGATCATGATGGCCCGGGTGCGGGGCCCGATGGCCCTCTCGACGCGCTCCGCGGTCGTGTTGTACGTGCGCAGGTCGATGTCGACGAAGACCGGCACGAGTCCGTTCTGCAGGATGGGGTTGACGGTCGTGGGGAAGCCCGCCGCCACCGTGATCACCTCGTCGCCCGGCACGAGCCTGCGCTGTTCGAGCTGGGGTGAGGTGAGGGCGGTGAGGGCAAGGAGGTTCGCCGAGGAACCGGAGTTGGTGAGATGCGCCTTCCGGCGGCCCATGCGCCGGGCGAAGGCCGATTCGAACTTGCGGGCCGATCGGCCCGCCGCGATCCGCAGGGTCAGCGCCGCCTCGACCAGGGCCGCCCTGTCCGCGTCGTCGAGCACGGCCCCGGACGGCCAGATCTCCGTGACGCCGGCGACGAATTCCCTGTTGTCACTGGTCTCTCGGTGGTACTGGCGTACCTCGTCGAGGATGTGCGTGAGCCGGTCACTCATGGGTTCTCCTCGCCGTCGCCGTGGGCGTTGCGGGGGCAGGCGGTAGTCGGCCGGCACGCGATGCACGGGCGGGCGGCCCGGCACAGTGTGGCCCGGGCGGCTAAAGCCGGCCTAGCCCCGGTCTTGCGCGGAGCTGCCCGCCGCGCTGAAGACCCCGGCCCGGGGGGGGCGATGCGGCGGCCGGCCGGCGCAAGACTCGTGCAAGAACAGTTTTAGGGGGGCCCTTCAGGATGGTCGCAAAACGCGCAGCCCCCGGGACATGACGCACAGTTACGTCCCGGAAGCACAGAGCACTTCCGGGACACGTCGAGCCCGCCCCAGAGCCTGAGCACGAGAGAGGACCGGAATGACCATCCTCGAACCGGACATCTCAGATGTCGCCCACGCGCTCACGCCGAGACAGACCGAGGTGGTGCGGCTCGCGGCACTGGGTCTGACGGCGAAGGAGACCGCCCGGCGGCTCGGCATCTCGAAGACCACCGTCGACGAACACCTCACCGAGGCGCGGCGCCGTGTCGGGGCCAGCACGAAATCCCATCTGGTCGGTCTGGCAGTCGCCGCCGGGATCGTCGCCGGGTAAATCCCGACGTGCCGCGGCGGGCGCGCCCCCTTTCGGACGGCTGTCGGCTTCTGCACGCCCTGACCGAAGGCGTTGTTGTGGCCCCACGGTAAGATGACCATGCGCCCACCTTTATGAGCGTACGCTCAGTGGGCAACGCCCGGGCGGGGCGACTGGAGAAGGAGGCGGGCGCGCTGCGCGAGTCGGCCGGGGCCGGCGCCGTGGCGGAGAACCTCACCAGCGCGCTGCTCACCCTGTCCGGGTCGGTGCCAGTGCCGGTCATCCCGCTCCTGACGTTCCGGGCCCCGGCTGCGGCGACCCGGAGACGACGGCCGGTTCAGGGCGTTCCGCACTGCGCGTGGCAGAAAACAACAAGACACAATCGTGGCGCCGATGAATCCGGCTCCGACGACTCTCCGAGGACAGAGCGTTTCCTGTCGCCGCCGAAGCCATAATGATCTCCCAGGTCAGCGACGTCCCGCCATATTCAACCAAGGGGAGGTAATGATCCTCTCCCGAATTCCCCACCATTGGCGTCCGAAATTCGCGCGACACAGAATACGGAATGTCTCATTCCGCCCCGGTGTCGACGTCTCTATATTGCCGTTCAATCTTTGAGGTGTGCATGATCGGGACTGGCTGCGCAATGTGGCGAGAACGTTGTCATCGTTCCTGGCGAAGGGATAGACCGTGCCTGCCTCTCCCCCACCCCTTGTGCCGGACCGCCCCCGCTCCGGCGTATCGGTCGGCGGTCACCGTCCCGTGACACTGACGACAGCGGGGGAGGGTGCCCGGTGAGGTACGAGATACTGGGCCCGCTCCGCGTCCGGAACGAGGACACGTACTTCACACTTCAGGCGCAGAAAGTGGAGATCGTCCTCACGGTGCTGCTCGTCCGGGCGGACCATCTGGTCTCCCCGGAGCAGCTGATGCGGGAGATCTGGGGTGAGAATCTGCCACGGCGCGCCGCCGCGGGCCTGCACGTGTACGTTTCCCGGCTCCGCAAGTTCCTGAAGCTGCCCGGCGCGAGTGGCGACCCCGTGGAGACCCGGGCACCGGGCTACGTGCTGCACAAGGGCGACGACCAGATAGACGCCCAGATCTTCCCCGAACTCGTCGACGTGGGGCGGTCGTTGCTCCGCGAGCAGCGCACGGACGAGGCCGCTTCCTGTTTCAGCCAGGCGCTCGCACTGTGGCGCGGCCCGATCCTCGGCAACAGCGGCGACGGAACGGGCGTCAAGGGCCCGATCATCGGCGGCTTCTCGACCTGGCTCACCGAGATCCGCCGGGAGTGCCAGGAGATGCTCGTCGAGTGCCAGCTCCAACTCGGTCGGCACCGCCAGGCGGTGAGCATGCTCTACTCCCTCACCGCCGAGAACCCCATGTGTGAGGCGTTCTACCGCCAGCTCATGCTGGCGCTCTACCGTTCGGAGCGGCAGGCGGACGCGCTGAAGGTGTACCAGTCGGTACGCAAGACGCTCAACGACGAGTTGGGGCTCGAGCCCGGACGCCCGCTGCAGGATCTGCAGCGGGCCATCCTCTCGGGCGACATGCACCTGATGTCGTCACCGCCGGTGATGTCCGACCGCTGACCACCGGCAGGCGGCGCCGACCGGGCCGGCGTGCGTCGTCGGCGTACAGGCTCGCGCCGGTCACGTTCGCCAGGTCGTGGTCGACGGCGCGCAAACGGTGCCCCGCGCTCGGCGATGACCGGTACCTCGATCTCGTCCCGCGCGACGTCCTCGACGAACGGGCCGGCCCAATTCGGCCCCGAACACATTCGTCCGGGGCGCCGCTCGATCGCCGACAGCGGAAGAGCCAGGTCACGCGTTACCGATGGGGCGCGTTCAGACAGTGAACCAGAAACCTGCAGCTCAGACACCCTTGCCCGCGGAGGGCGCGGCTGAAGAACCCGAGGCACGCGGGTCCGGAAGGTTCTCGCCGATGAAGCATCGAAGAACGCTCCGCGTGGAAGGTGGTGCTCACGAGGCAGGAGAGGAGTGAAGTGGTGACCTGGACACTGAACGAGGGATTCGAGACACCCGGAGGGGTGGTGCGGTGGGGGGTCCTGGGCAGCGGAGACCCACTCGTGCTGGTGCACGGCACGCCGTACTCCTCCTTCCTGTGGCGGGACATCGCTCCCGCGCTCGCCCGTAGCCGCACGGTCTACTTCTTCGACCACCTCGGCTTCGGCCAGTCCGAGCAGCGCGAGGGCCAGGACCTGAGCCTCGCGGCCCACTCGAGGAACTTCGCTCAGCTCCTCGACCACTGGGGACTGTCCCGCCCCAGCGTCGTGGCTCACGACATCGGCGGGGCGGTGGCGCTGCGTACCCTGCTGCTGGAGGAGAGGAACTACCGGGACCTCACCCTCTTCGACGCGGTGAGCGGCGGCGAGTGGGAGCGAGGTCTCTTCCAGCTCTTCCTGGAGCACGAGGAGGTCTTCCGCAAGCTTCCGGACTACGCCCACGAAGCACTGGTCGCCAGTCACCTGCGGCACGCCACCCACGCGGGCTTCCGGCCGGGCATCCTCGACGCGTTCCTCGCACCGTGGCGGGGGGAGGCCGGGCAGGCGGCGTTCTACCGCCAGTACAGCCAGATCAGGCAGGCGGACACGGTCGCGTACGAGCATCTGCTGGGCGGTGTGTCGATTCCGGTACGGCTCGTCTGGGGCCGCGAAGACCGCATCCTCCCGCCGCAGTACGCCGAGTGGCTGCACGAACGCGTTCCGCACGCCGAACTGCACTGGATCGAGGGCGCCGGTCACCTCCTCCAGGAAGACGCACCCGGTCAGTTGTTGGCCTGCCTGGCGCCTGGACTCGCGTCAGCCCGAGCGGCCGAACGGCCGAACGGCTGATCCGACCGGATCTCACTGCCCGGCGGAACGGGACGGGGCCCGCCTACCGCCGGCGTACAGGGAGCCGAGAAGGGCCAGGGCCTGTGCAGAGGAACTGCCCGGTTCGGCGTGATAGATGACGAGTTGCTGACCCGGGGCGTCCCGGACGTCGAAGGACTGGTAGGTCAGGGAGAGAGGGCCGACGTCCGGGTGGAGAAGTTGCTTGGCGTCCTGGGTCTTTCCGCGCACGGTGTGCTGCGCCCACAGCCGCCGGAACGCGGCACTGTGTTCGGTCAGTGTGCCGACCAGGTCTCGCAGACGCGGGTGCTCGGGGTCGAAGCCGCTCGCCTGGCGCAGGTTGGCGACGGCGGCCTGGGCCGCCCGGTCCCAGTCTTGGTAGAACTCCCGTCCGGCCGGATCGAGGAAGGTCATGCGGGCCAGGTTGTCCGCGGGGGTGAAGGGGGCGTAGAGCGCGTCGGCCAGGGCGTTGGCGGCCAGGAGGTCGAGGGTGCGGCTCATCACGAACGCCGGGGTGTGCGGGTAGCCGTCCATCAGCTGACGCAGCGCGGGACCTACCTGCTCGGTGGTGTGGAGGGAGCCTTGGCCGTCCGCTGACACTCCGGCCAGGCGGCGCAGGTGGCCGCGGGCGTCCCTGTCGAGCAGGAGGGCACGGCTGAGCGCGTCCAGGACCTGGGGCGAGGGATGGCGCTCGCGGCCCTGCTCCAGCCGGGTGTAGTAGTCGGCGTTCACGCCGGCCAGGACGGCTACCTCCTCGCGGCGCAGTCCGGCGACCCTGCGTACGCCGTGACTCGCCATGTTGACGTCCTGTGGCCGCAGGTGGGCACGGCGCGCGCGGAGGAATTCCCCGAGATGGTTGTCGTCCATGGCCTCCAGGCTAGGCAGTGGCTCCGCGCTCTGCCTGGGTGTGCCGCACCCAGGCAGAGCGCACCCTGGTACACCCGCGATGACCTGCGCAGACTCGGTCGGGCACGACACCCGCACCCACCGAGGAAGGCAATGTGATGACAAGCGATGCGCGGAGCGGCCGCGATTGCGGGCATGCCGACGTGGTCGGCATGTGGATGACCGCGGACGGTCAGATCCGCCAGGAGCTGTTGCCGAACGGGCGCTACGACGAGGCCCGAGGAGACCGGCGCAGCGCGTACACCGGCCGGTACACGGTGACGGGCGACCACATCGACTACGTCGACGACACCGGTTTCACCGCCACGGGCGACATCAGGGACGGCGTGCTCCACCACGAACACCTCGTGCTCTACCGCGAGGACCGGATGGAGAAGCCCTCGTGAGAAGGCGCGCCGACGTCCTCGCCTCTCACCAGGAAGGCAGGGCAATGAAGCAGACCGACGAGATCGCCACGGGCGCCGACGGAACCGGGGCCATTGCGGAGGTCTCCCCGCCACCCGGCATCCCGGCCCTGCTGGTGCTGTGCGCGGCCCATTTCATGGACGCCGTGGACCTTTCGGACGTGGGCGTGGCCCTGCCCGCGATCCAGCGTGACCTGGGCATGACTTCGGGCTCCCTGCAGTGGGTCGTGTCCGCCTACGCCCTCGGCTACGGCGGGTTCCTCCTCCTGGGCGGCCGGGTCGCCGATCTGTTCGGCCGGCGACGCGCCTTCCTGACCGCGGTCGCCGTCTTCGGCGTGGTGAGCGTGCTGGGAGCGCTCGCTCCGACCGGGGGCGTGCTGGTCGTGGCGCGGCTGGTGAAGGGGGTCGCCGCGGGCTTCCTGGCCCCGGCGGCTCTTTCTCTGATCACCACCAACTGGCCGGAGGGTCCGCGGCGCGGCCGTGCCCTCGGCTGGTACGCCAGCGCCGGGGCCTGCGGCTTCATCGGCGGACTCGTTCTCGGCGGCGTGCTGACCGAACTGTCGTGGCGGCTGGTCTTCGCGCTCCCCGTGCCCATCGCTGTGATCGCGCTGCTCGCGGGGCTGCGCCTGCTCCCGGCGGACCCCCGGGGCAGCGTTCGCGAGAAGATGGACGTTCCTGGCGCGCTGACGGCCACCGGAGCACTGGTGCTCTTGGTCTACGCCCTCACCCAGGCTCCGTCGCACGGCTGGCTGTCCGCCCGCACCCTCGTTCTCTTCTTCGCCGCGGCCGGTCTGCTCGGCCTGTTCGTGCGGGTCGAGTCCCGCACCCGCAGGCCCTTGGTCCCGCTGTCCTTCCTCACCCGGCGCACGACCGCCGGCGCCAACCTGACGATCTTCGCCATGTGGGGCGCCTACACATCGTTCGCGTTCCTCGCCACGCTCCACCTGCAGAACACGCTGGACTGGACGCCGTTGCAGACCGCCGGCGCCTTCGTCCCGCTGGGCCTCGCCAACGGCGCGCTGGCGCCGTTCGCGGGGCGGCTCGCAGCCCGGTTCGGAACGCACAGGATGATCGTCGCCGGAATGCTGCTCCTCGCGCTGTCCTACGCGCTGTTCTTCCGGATCGGCCCCGACAGTTCCTTCCTCACCGTGATCCTGCCCGTCATGGTCGTCAACGGGATCGGCACCGCGGCCACCTTTCCCGCGCTGAACATGAGCGCCGTGACCGGGGTGCCGGACCGTGACCAAGGGCTGGCGGGAGCCCTGCTCAACACCTTCATGCAGATCGGCGGTGCCGTCGTCCTCGCCCTCGTCACCGCGGTCGTCGAAGCCGGACAGCGCACGAACCGGGGTGACCCCCTGGCGGGCTACGGCCTCGGTACCGGCGTCATCGTCGCCACTGTGCTCGTCGGCCTGGGCGCCGCGCTCCTCGTCCGGCACCGGCCCGACAGCCGGGACCACTGACGACGGCCCCTCTTTCGGCCACGAAGCCGTCCGTGGCCACGCACGGACCCACCCGACCCCACCCCACGAGGGAGCACCCGAATGCTGTCCACGAACCCGCCCACCGGAGCCGCCGAGTTCGCCGGGAAGACGGCCCTCGTCACCGGCGCCGCACGCGGTATCGGCAAGGAGACCGCATCCCTCCTCCGCACCCGCGGCGCTCACGTCGTCGCCCTCGACACACGTCCCGAACTCGCCCTTCTCTCGGAAGAGCTGCCCGGGGTCGTGACCGTGACCGGCGACGTCACCGCGGAAGAGACCGCCACCCGCGCGGTAGGTGCCGCCGTCGACGCCTTCGGCGGACTGGACATCCTGGTCAACAACGCCGGACGCGCCCTGAACAAGCCCGTCACGCACACCACCGCACGGGACTGGGACAGCGTGATGGACGTCAACGCCCGCGGCGCCTTCCTCTTCGCCCGCGAAGCCTTCCGGGCCATGGTGGAGCGCGGCGGCGGCGCCATCGTCAGCACCGGTTCGTACGCGTCCACCGTCGGCCTGCCCGAAGGGGTCGCCTACAGCGCATCGAAGGGGGCTCTCGCCCAGCTGACCAAGGTGCTGGCACTGGAGGGCGGCCCCCTGGGCATCCGCGCGAACCTCGTCGCCGCAGGCGTGGTCGAGACCGACTTCCTCGACACCTTCCGCCCCGACAGCCGCGCCTACCTCGCGTCCTTCGCGGACGTCCACCCCCTGGGCAGGGTGGCGCAGCCCCGCGAGATCGCGGAAGTCCTGTGCTTCCTGGTCTCCCCGCGGTCCGCCTTCGTCACGGGCGCCGTACTCCCCGCGGACGGCGGCTTCACCGCCGCCTGATCCGTCGTCCGCGGCCCGGCTCCCTACGGGGTCGACGCCCAGCGGCGGCTGAAGCGGATCGGAGCGCCCAGGACGGGCCGCGTACCGGGTCGCACCGGTCCGTGCGGGTGGCGTCCCGGGCTTCCGCGACCGGGCGGCCGTCAGGCGTACGAACCCCGCCACACCCCGTAACCGCCGGTCAGCTGACCCGGACCACAAAACCGCAGGTCAGGCACCCTTGTCCGCAGGCTCCAGACTCGCCACGCACTCCACATGATGCGTCATCGAAATGATGTCGGCTTGAGCGGCCCCCCGAAAGGACCAGGTCAGAGCCCGTTTTGTGGCTGACTGGCCTGGGCGCGGGCGCCGGGAGCGTCATCAGCAGCGTCCCCCGCTTCCTCCCGGTGTGACCCCGTCGGGTGCGGCCTCCTTCCGGCCCCGGGGTCTGTTGAACGGAACGCGAAAGCCGCATGCGTGCCGCGCCGGGCTCATCATGGCTCCCCCATCGCTCCGACCTCTCAGGAGATCCCGTGCGACCCATTGTCCGACGGGGACTCGCCTGCCTGGCGAGCCTGTTGTTCCTACTGAGCCTCACAGCGGCTGTACCCGCGACGGCCGCCCCGCGTTCCCTGACGATTCCCACCGACAAGGGTCCGGTCGCGGGAGCCTCGGCAGACCAGGTCGACCGCTTCCTCGGCATCCCGTACGCGGCTCCGCCCGTAGGTGCCGGACGCTGGCAGCCTCCGGCACCCGCCGCTGCCTGGACAGGCACTCGGTCGGCCACGTCTCCCGGCTCTCGCTGCCTGCAGTTCGGCGGCGGCACAGGCAGCCCGGGAATGAGTGAGGACTGCCTGTACCTGAACGTCTACACCCCGGCCCAGCGCACGAACCGTCCGCTGCCGGTGATGTTCTGGATCCACGGCGGCGGCTTCTCCTTCGGTTCGGGGGACGGGGAAGACGGCTCGCTGATCGCCAGGACCAACAACGTCGTGGTCGTCACCGTCAACTACCGCCTCGGCGTCTTCGGCTTCCTCGACCTGCCCGGGCTGAGCCGGCACGGTGCGGGCAACTACGGCCTGCTCGACCAACAGGCGGCGCTGCGCTGGACTCAACGCAACATCGGTGCGTTCGGCGGAGACGCGAGCCGGGTCACCATCGCCGGTGAGTCGGCCGGAGGCCATTCCGTCTGCGCACTCATGGCATCGCCCCCGGCACGAGGGCTCTTCTCCGGCGCGATCATCCAGAGTGGCGGGTGCCCGAGTCACACCGTCGGGCAGGCCGTCGACCGCGGGAAGAGGTACGCGGCGGCCGCGGGCTGTTCCACCACCTCGGCCGGCCTGTCCTGTCTGCGGGCCAAGCCCGCCGGTGCACTGCAGGCCGCTGCGGGGGGCTTCGTCGGCGGCGTCCTGAGCGGTCCGCTGCCCGTGTCCGGTGTCCCCGAACTGCCCGTCCCGCCGATCGAGGCCGTACGCACCGGCGGGACCGCCAACGTCCCCCTCCTGATCGGCCACACCCGTGACGAGGTGCGCGCGTGGGCACTGCCGTTCGCGCAGGCGACGAAGGAGCAGTACGAGCGAGCGGTCCGGACAGAGTTCGGGGACGAGGCCGATGCCGTACTCGCGCACTATCCGTTCGACGCCTATGGCGACTCGTACACCGGGGCTTACGCCTTCGGCGCGCTGTGGGGGGACAGCAGCGTCTTCTACGGACTCGGAGGCTGCCAATATCAGAACCTCACGGCCCGGTTCGCGACGCGGCAACCGCGGACGTACTTCTACGAGTTCAACGACCCGCACCCACCCACCGGCCGGCCCTCGACCGGCTTCGACGCGGGTGCCTCGCATGCCAGCGAGATGGCATACCTGTTTCCCTCGGCGGTCTCGGAGCTGCTGTCTCCCGAGCAGCGGCAGCTGTCCGCGGAGATGGTGCGCCACTGGGGCTCGTTCGTGAAGCACGGGAACCCCGCTGCCCCTGGACTCGCCGCCTGGCCTTCGTACCGGGCGGGCACGTTCATGTCCCTGCTGCCGGGCGGTGAGAGCCGTGCCCTGAAGACCGGGGTGTACGAGGCGCGCCGCCAGTGCGACTTCTGGAACTCCATCGACTACGACTGGCTGCCTGTCGACCCGGACCGGCTCGCCGCACAGGCAGGCGTTCCCCAGTCCTGATCCGGTACGTCGAACGGGCCCTCTCCTGCGAGAGAGGGCCCGTTCGACGTGTTCCGCCGGGGGAGGGCGTCAGTCGCCGGTGTCCCCCAGGTCGAGCACGATCTTGCCGACCGCCGTCCCGGTCCCCAGCCGCTCCACCGCTTCGTCGAGCGCGTCCATCCCGTAGCGCTCGTACGGCAGCGACAGCGCGCCCGAGGACAGGTCCGGCAGCAGGCGCAGCACCTCGGGGGCGACCTCCTGGCCGCGGGAGATCATGTTGACCGGCAGGAGGGAGACGTCGGCGAGGAAGAAGTCCGCGAGGTCGAGGGTGAGCTCGCGGCCGGCCGTGTAGCCGAGGAGCGCGGCCCTGCCACGCGGGCGGACCAGGGCGAGGGCGTCGCGCAGGATCGTGCCGCCGACCGTGTCGATCAGTACGTCGACCTTGCCGCCGATCGCTTCCTCGGACAGGTCCGAGGCGAGCAGCGCCTTGGCGACGCCGGGTACGTGGGGCAGCTTCGCGGGCCGTCCGACCGCGCCGACGACCTCGGCGCCGGCGCGCGCGGCGAGCTGCACGGCCATGGCGCCGACCGCGCCGGACGCGCCGGTGACCAGTACCCGCTCTCCTGGGCGTACTTGGGCGATGGGGTGGACGGTCGCCCAGGCGGTGCCGACCGGGGAGAAGTAGATGCAGGCCAGAGCGGGGTCGGTGCCCTCGGGCATGGGCTCCGCGGCGGCGTCCGGTACGAGCACGTGCTCGGCCCAGGCGCCGTCGCGGCTGAGGCCCAGCCCTTCACCGCGCAGCCGGACCAGGGCACCTTCGGGGTGGGTGTCCGAGGCGACGACGTAGCCGCTGCCCTGGGTTCCGGGGATGAACGGCAGCTCGGGCAGGATGCCGAACTTGCCGTCGAGGATGTTCAGGTCCAGGTGGGCGACGGTGGCCGCCGCCGTCCGGACGAGGGTGTGTCCGGGCCGGGGCTCGGGCAGGGCCCGCTCCTCAAGGCGCGGCAGGGTGCCAAACTCCTCGAGGACAAGGGCGCGCGATGTGGACGAGGAAGTGCTCACTTGCTGTTTTTCTCCGTTCTTCCCCCGTTGGTCACTGCCCTCCCCCGTTGATCTCCACGGCTCCGTTTACACCTTAACTCCATACTTGTGCAGTACACGCATCGCGATCAGGCGCAGTATCCGGTCATAGACGAGGCCCAGGAGGCCGAGGGTGATGATGCCGACGAAGACCCAGTCGATGCGGCCGTAGTTGCGGGAGGTCCAGATGAGGGAGCCGAGGCCCACCTGGGCGGCGACGATCTCGGCGGAGACGATCGTCAGAAAGCTGTTGCCCATGGCCAGGCGGGCGCCCGTGAGGATGTAGGGGACCGTCGACGGCAGCACGACGCGCTGCAGAATCTGGCGGCGCCCGGCTCCGAGGCTGGCGGCCGCCCGCAGCTTGGACTCGTTGACGGCCATCACACCAGCGCTGGTGTTGAGCGTGACGATGAAGACGGCCGTGTAGAAGATCAACACCACCTTCGACGACTCGCCGATGCCCAGCCACACCACCGCCAGGGTCACGAAGGCAACGGGCGGGATGAAGCGGAAGAACTCGATGTACGGCTCCAGGAGCTGGCGGACGATTCTGATCTGCCCGATGAGCAGTCCGACCGGGGCGCCCACCACGACGCCGAGGCCCCAGCCGATGAGGATGCGCCGGCTGGAGGCGATGACCGAGTTGCCCAGGGTGCCGTCGGACGCCAGTTCACGGGCGGCCGACAGGGTCTGCCTCGGCGAGGCGACCAGGGAAGGGCCGTACTTCATGGCCACGAGTTGCCAGACACCCAGGCCGACCAGGACGGCGAACGCGTACAGGCTGAAGGTGCGCAGTGCCTGTCCGCCGCCCGCTCCGCCGGGGCGGCGTGTGCGTGGGCGGGTCGGGGCCGGGGCCTCGGTGGTGGTGATCGTCATGCGCCGTTCGCCTCTCGGTCGAGCTGGTCGTCGAGTCCTTGATCACGCATGGCCTTGCGGACCTCTTCTCCAATGTCCTCGCGCAGCTGGTTGCGCAGGCGCAGGGCGGCGGGGTCGGACTCGTCGCGAGGGCGCGGCAGGTCGACCGTGTACAGGGATTTGATCGAGGCCGCCGGGCCTGCCGTCATGACGGCGATCCGGTCGGCGAGGAGGATCGCCTCGTCGATGTCGTGCGTGACGAAGACGACGGTGCAGCCGGACGCGCTCCAGATGCGGGCCGTCTCCTGTTGCAGCACCTGCCGGGTCTGCGCGTCGAGCGCGCCGAAGGGTTCGTCCATGAGGACGACGCCCGGTTCGTTGGCCAGGACTCGGGCGATCTGGACGCGCTGGCGCATGCCGCCGCTGAGCTGGCCGGGGTAGCGGTCCGCGCAGTGACGCAGGCCGACCAGGCCGAGGAACTCGTCGGCCACCCGGTTCTGTTCGGTGCGGCTGCGGCCGCGCATGCGGGGCCCGAAGGTGACGTTCTGGTGCACCGTCATCCAGTCGAAAAGGGCCTCGCTGCTCTGGAAGACCATGCCGAGCTCGGGGTCGGGGCCGCTGACCGGGACGCCGTCCGCGGTGAGAGACCCCTCGCTGACCTGGACGAAGCCGGCCATGGCCGACAGCAGCGTGGACTTGCCGCAGCCGCTCGGACCGAGCAGGCAGAGGAACTCGCCGGCCGGGATGTCCAGGTCGATTCCCTGAACGGCCCGGAAGTCACCGAAGGAGATGCCGGCCCCGTCGACGCGCAGGGCCGCGCCACGTCCGGGCGTTGCTTCCGTACGCGGGGCTGTCACGGTGGCCGCGGCTCCGACGCCCTTCGCTGGTGCCGTCTTCTCCTCGGTCCCCTTGGTCACCTCGGTCATCAGGACCCCTTCGTGTCGTCGGAGAACCAGCCGCGCTGGACGGTGCGGGACACGTCGGGGCGGGCCTTGACCTTGCCGGTGTCCAGGTAGAAACGAGCCGTGTCCTCGTAGCCCTTCAGGTCCTCGGCCGTGAAGTCGCGAACGGCGAAGTCGATGTCCTTCACCGCGTTCACGGTCTGCGCGGAGGGAATCTTCGCGGCGTCCTTGGTGGCCTGTGCCGCAGCCTGCGGATCGCTCTCGGTCTTCTCGGCCGCTTCCGCGAGGGCAGCGGCCACCTTGGCGGCGGTGTCCTTGTTCTCCTTGAGCCAGGGTGAGGTCGACAGAAGCCAGTGCTGGTAGCTGAGGCCGTAGTCGCCCGTGGTCTCCAGAACCCGCGCGCCCACTTCCTCCCCCTTGGCCGGCCACGGCTCCCACAGGACGTATGCGTCCACGTCGCCCTTCTTGGTGAGCGCCGGAATCTCGGCGGGGTCGGCCGTGACGAATTCGACCGCGTCGGGCTCGATGTCTTTCGATTCGAGGAACCGGGTGGCGGCCAGTTCGGACAGGCCCGGGACGACGGCCATCTTGCGGATCTCGGCCGGGGACTTCACATGAGGGCCCAGGACGACCTTGAGGTACTGCCCGGAGTCCTCGTAGACGAGGAGCGAGCGCAGGTCCGGGTTCTGTCCGAGCAGGCCGATGGTGGTGGCGTCGGAATTGCCTGCCATCTGGACCTGTCCGGCGTTGAGGGCGTCGACTCCCTCCCCTCCCTTGGCGAACTGGACCAGGTCGACATCAACCCCGTGCTTGGCCCACAGCCCCTCGGCGCCGGCCACGAAGAACGGCGCGTACGAGGCGTCGACACCGACCGCGACGCGGATGTGGGGTCCGCCCGCCCCGCCGGAGCCGGGACCGGCCCCCGCGTCGGTGGTGCCCGCGCCGCACGCGGTCGCCGTGAGCAGTGTGGCAGTGAGGAGGGCAGAGCGGGTGATGTGTGGTTTCGAGTGGATTTTCGGGCGGGACGCAGTCTTCATGGCCACCTCGGATCGGGACGCTTTTCGGCAGGTCATCGGGGGGTGGGCTCGCGAGTTGGCGCACGCTACTGCCGGTCGGCGGGCAAGTGCATGCGCGGCGGTCCGCTCAGTGGGACGGTCTGGGAATGTTCGTCCCAGCCGGTCATCCGGCGTACTGGTCGTACCAGCCGCGCAGCAGGACCGTGTCGAGGTCGGGGGCGCTCTTGACGAGGTGCTGCTCCATGAGGAAGTCCACGATCCGACGTGAGGACGTGACATCGGCCGAGGTCAGGGCTCGGGACTCGAACGAGATCTCACCGATGGCCTTCTCCGTGCCCGCCACCGGCAGCTGGGCCTGCTCGTGCGCCGCGAGGGCTGCCGCGTGCGGGTCCTCGGTCACCGCCCGGCCCGCCTCGGCCACCACCTTGAACACTTTCCCGGCGAGTTCCTGGTTGTTCTCCAGCCACTTCCGGTCGGCGATGAGCCACTGCACGTAGGTGACCCCGAAGTCACCGATCGACCCCGCGAGGTGACCGCCCGCTTCGACGCCCTTGCTCACCCAGGGGTCGAAGAGGATGTAGGCGTCGATGTCGCCTCGCTGGAGCATCGTGGGGATTTCCTGGGGCCCGCTCTGCTGGATCTTCACCGACTGCGGGTCGATGCCGTGGTGCCGCAGGTACTCGTGTGTCGCGTACAGGCCGATGCCCTGGATCGAGCCCATCGTCTTGATCTGGCGCGGCGAGGTGATGCCTTCCCGCAGGACGACCTTGAGGTAGCGGCCTGAGGACTGGAAGGCGCCCAGGGCTCGCAGCCGCGGGTTGTTCACCATCTGTGGCAGCGCGGTGGAGTCGGCGTTGGCGGAGATCTGTGCCGTGCCGGCCGTGACCGCCTGGGCCGCGGCCGGTCCACCCTCCACCTTCATCAGCTGCACGTCGAGGCCGGCCTCTGCGAACATGTCGCGCTCGGCGGCGAGGTAGAGCGGGGCGTACGAGGCATCCACGCCGAGGGCGATCCGCACGGTCGGGTGCTTGCCGCCCCCGGATCCGGCCGAGTCGGTGGTGCCGGCCCCGCAGGCGGTGGCGAGAAGGAGCGCGAGCAGCGCGGCGAGGGCGACCGCCTGGCGCCCTTGCGTGCCGTGATGGCGGAACATCGGATGCGGCCTCCGGGTCGGAGTGAGGTCGAGGTGGCGGCACGCTGGCACTCCGGGTGCACCGGCGGAAGTGTGGTGTCCCGCCTGGCGGACCGGCCCGATTGAGGCGGCATGGTGCCGTTCGTACGCTCCACCGATCTCACGCTCGAACGGCAAGGAGCACACATGCCCCGCAAGAGCACGACCGAGGGCGCGTCCACGACGCGGCGCGTGGTCATCGCGTCCGTCGCCGGCAACATGATGGAGTGGTACGACTTCTTCCTCTACACCACCGCTGCCGCGCTGGTCCTCGGCACGGTCTTCTTCCCCTCCGGCGGGCATCCGCTGCTCGGCACCATCGCGGCCCTGGCCGGTCATGCCGTGGGATTCGCCGCCCGGCCCATCGGGGGCTTGATCTTCGGGCACATCGGTGACCGGCGGGGGCGCAAGGCCGCGCTCATGGGGACGCTCTCGCTGATGGGCGGCGCCACCTTCTGCATGGGGTTGCTGCCCTCGTACTCCACGGCCGGTCTGCTCTCCCCACTGCTCCTGGTCCTGCTGCGGGTTCTCCAGGGAGCGGCGGCCGGCGGCGAATGGGGCGGCGGCGTCCTCATCATCACCGAGAACGTCCCGGCCGAGCGCCGTGGGTTCCTCGCCTCGTTCAGCTCCTGCGGCATGGGCCTGGGCTTCGTGCTGTCATCGCTGGCGCTGTGGCTGGCCGAGCAGGTGTCCGGGGACGGCTTCCTGGCTTGGGGCTGGCGGCTGCCGTTCCTGGCCAGCGCGGTGATCTTCGTGGTGGGGATCTACATCCGCCGGAATCTCGGCGAGACGGACGGCTTCGAGGCCGAGTCCGCCAAGGCCGCGAGCGCACCTCACTCTCCGTTGCGGGAAGTACTGCGGCGGCATCCGCACGAGGTGCTGTTCGCGATGGCGCTGCGCTTCGCCGACAGCGGCGCCAGTTACATCTTCATGTCCTTCTCCCTCGTGTACGGGGCGTACGTGGGCATCTCCTCGACCGTGCTGCTGTGGGCCGGCATCGTCGGGATGCTGGTGGACTCGGCGATGATGGTCGTCTTCGGCCGGCTCTCCGACAAGGTGGGCAGGCGTCCCGTCTACCTGGGCGGGGCGATCGGGATGCTGGTGTGGGCGGCGCCCTTCTTCCTCCTCATGGACACGGGGCACCCCGCAGCGGTGTGGGCGGCGTTCATCGTCGGCCACATCGCCATCGCCGCGATGATCGGGGTGCAGCCCTCGTACTTCTCCGAGCTCTTCAGCACCAGCACCCGGTACTCCGGGATGGCACTCGGCCACGAGCTGTCGTCGGCAATCGCCGGGGGCCTGTCGCCGGTCGTGGCCACCGCTCTGCTGGCCGCCACCGGGCACTTCCTGCCGGTCGCGCTGCTGACCATGGGAATGGCCGTGGTCACGCTGGTGGCACTGGTGTTCTTCGCACACGTACCTCAGGCAGAGGGGGCGGCGGAGCCCGAATCAGCGGACACCAAAACAGAAAAAAAGGAAATAGACGCGTCTGTTGCCTGAAATTAACCTTCCCGCCCCTCTAGGCAACATGGCGTTGTTGCACTTCAAATGGCCTTGGCCGCCATGCGACGAAGTGAGGACGCCGATGCAGTCGAACGCCGACGACGATGTGCTCCTGCCCAATTCGGTACTGGGCAAGGCTCAGCTGCTGCTCGCCGCGTTCGAGTCGGGGGCGGACCGGTTGCGCCTGAGCGAACTGAGCCGCCGGTCGGGCGTGCCGAAGGCATCGGCGTACCGGCTCGCCCAGGAACTGGTGCGATGGGGCCTGCTGGACCGGCACGGGGAGACCTACGAACTCGGCATCAGGCTCTTCCACCTGGGACAGCGGGTCCCCGCTTCCGCCGTGCTGCGCTCGGTCGCGCGCCCGCTGATGACCGACCTGTACACCCGGACCCGCGCCGCCGTGCACCTCGCTGTCCTCGACGGCACCCACGTCCTGTTCCTGGAGAAGATCGCCGGTGAGGCGAACGTGCTCACCCACTCGTACGTCGGCGGCTGCCTCCCCGCCTCCTGCACGGCGACCGGCCAGCTGCTGCTCGCCCTGGCCCCGGACGGGCCCGAGCGGGTCGCGGCCCTCGTCCGCACCGGGCTTCCCGTGCTGACCCCCCGTTCCGTGACCGATCCCGGAGTACTGGCCCAGCGGCTGTCCAGAGCTCGGCGTCAGGGCTACGCGCTGGAGGTCGAGGGGGTCAGGGCCGGGTACGCCAGCCTCGCCGTGCCGGTGTCCATGGGCGGGCAGGAGTACGGGGCGCTCTCGGTCACCGGGCCCGTGGCGCAGGTGTCGGTGGACCGGTGGCTGGCGGCTCTGCGGGCCACGGCGGAGAGCATCGAGCGCGGCGTGGCGCAGAAGACCGCACGCAGGGCGCCGTGCGAGACGATCCGTCCGGCGCGCGTACGCGAAGCACCCGTGGCGCGCAGCGCGCCGGCCGTGAGCTGATCCGCGCGGCGGGGACTGCCGGTCCGGTCGGTTCAGTCAGCAGAACACCCGGGTGGTCCCGCCTCCCCTCCCCCAGTGATCGTGACATTCCGCAAAGGCTGCGGACACGTATGGGGAGGAGCCGTGGTGCGACCAGACACGGACCCGCCGGCACTGCGCGTGCTGGACCTGACCGATGAACTCGCCTTCCAGGGTGCCAGGCTGCTTGTGGGAGTCGGCGCCGACGTCGTGCGGACCGAACCGGGCACCGGACTCGGCCCGGCGGCCCGTACGCACTGGCACGCGGGCAAGCGGTGGGTGCCGGTGGACGACCCGGCCGGCCTCGACACCCTTGCGGCGGGCGCCGACGTCGTCCTGGAGAGCGGGCCCGTGGCGCGGCTGCGCGGCCTGCGGGAAGACGGTTCGTCCCGTTGGCCGCACGCCGTGCACGTGGTGGTGACACCCTTCGGGCTGACCGGGCCGCGCCGCGACTGGGTCGGTGACGATCTGGTCTTGGCGTCGGCGGGTGGCATGACGTGGCTCGGCGGGCGTCCCGACGGTCAGCCCAAACCTCCCCCGCGGGAGCAGGCACTGCAGACCGCCGGGGCGCACGCGGCGATCGGGGCGCTGTTGGCCGTCGTGTCGGGCACCCCCCAGCTGGTCGACGTCTCCGTGCAGGAGGCCGTCGCGGCGACCCTGGAGACCGGCGCCCTCGCCTGGATCCACGCCGGACGTTTCCCTGTGCGCAACGGGGGCGTGTACGAGCACGTGGCGCACCGGATCCTCGAGGCGGCTGACGGCCATGTAGCCGGGGGCTACTCCGGCAGCAACCGGATGTGGACGGACCTGCTGGCATGGATGGCCGAGCGGGGCGAGGCCGGTGACCTCGTCGACGAGCGCTGGCAGGATCCCGCGTTCCGGTGGCGGCAGCGCGCCCACGTGGACGCTCTCGTGCAGCGGTTCGCGGCGCGGCAACCCGCCGCCGAGCTGGCCACCGAGGCACGGGCGCGGTCCCTGCCGTGGGCGGAGGTCGTACCGGCCGGACGTCTGACGGACAACCCGCAGCTGCGCGACCGCGATTTCCTCGTCACGATCACCGGTGCGGGGCTGCCGGACGGCGGCGCCGAGGACGTCGGTTTCCCCTGGGCGGCGCTCCCCCGCCCGGTTTCCCTGCCGTCGCTCCACGAGGCGGCGCCGGGCGAGGCGCCGTGGCGCGGTTCCGGACCGAGCCGGGTGCGCGGCGATGGTGCGACGCCCAAGTCCCGAGCGCTTGAGGGGATTCGCGTCCTGGACCTGACCTGGGTCCTCGCCGGCCCGTATGTGACCAAGCAGCTCGGAGAACACGGCGCGGACATCGTCAAGATCGAGTCGCGGCACCGCCAGGACCCCACGCGTTTCGCACCCTCGATGCATCTGCGGCCGGGCTCCGACCCCGACGACAGCGGCTACTTCCTCAACTTCAACCGCAACAAGCGCGGCGTCGCCCTGAACCTGCGGACCGAGGAGGGCCGGCGGTTGCTGCGGGCGCTGGTCCCGCACTGCGACGTCGTCGTGGAGAACTTCAGCCCGGGTGTGCTGGCCCGGTGGGGCATGGACCACGCGTCGCTGCGTGAACTGAACCCGGACGTGATCCTGGTGTCGATGGCGGGGGTCGGGCAGACCGGGCCCTGGCGCAACGCCGTGACGTTCGCCGACACGCTCGCCGCCATGTCGGGCCTGTCCGACGAGACCCGCGACCCGGGCGGCCCGCCGCAGGGACTGACCTTCGGACTCGGTGACATGGTCGCGGCCAATGCCGCGGTACTCGCCACGCTCGACCTGCTGGCGCGGGGACGTGGCGGCCACGTGGACCTGTCCCAGCTGGAGGCGATGGCCGCGACGATGGGCCCCGCGGCCCTGGAACCCGTTCTCGGCACGGACGCGCCCGATCCCCGGACCGCTGACCACCCGAACCGGTCACCGCGTGCCGTGCCGCACGGGGTGTATCCGACGGCCGGGGACGACCGGTGGGTGGCGGTGTCGGTGACCGGCGAGGCGCAGTGGCACGCCCTGACACGTCTCGTCGACCTTCCGTGCGCCGACGGCGACCTTGATACCCGACGGGCGAACGAGGACGAGATCGACGCCGCCCTCACCGCCTGGACGAGTCGGCAGGACGGTCACAAGCTGGCCGAACTGCTCCAGAGCGAGGGCGTGGCGGCGGCGGTCGTGGCGACCGGGCAGGACCTGGTGGAGGCCGACGAACACCTGGCGGCCCGCGCCTTCTATCCCGTACTGGACCATCCCCTGACCGGGCCGGTCCGGCACGAAGGCATCGTCGCGCGGCTGGCCGCGACACCCGGAGAACTCGACAGGCCCGCTCCTCTCCTCGGCCAGCACACGCAGGAGGTACTGCGCGAACTGCTCGGCCTGAGCGACGAACAGCTGGCGGCGCTGGCCGCCCAGGGAGTGACGGAATGAGGGAAGCGAAGATGACCCAGGAGAAGCGCTCCGTTCTGCACGTGACACACGACGGTGCCCTGGCCACGGTCCGCGTCGACCGGCCCAAGGCGAACGCCGTCGACCCGGCGATGATCGAGGAGTTCCTCACCGTCCTGACCCCGCTGGCCGCCGACCCGGAGGTGCGGTGCGTCGTCATCACCGGAACCGGCCGGTTCTTCATCGCGGGCGCCGACATCGCGGTCATGCGGGACCTGTCCGCGGACAACCAGGCGAAGATGCGCCGCTGGATCGACGTACAGCGGTTGATCGAGCAAGCCCCCAAGCCGGTCGTCGCGGCGATGAACGGCCACGCGCTGGGCGGGGGCGCCGAGTTGTCCCTCGCCTGCGATCTGCGGATCATCTCGGCCGAGGCCACGTTCGGCTTCCCGGAGATCAGGCTCGGACTGTTCCCGGGAGCCGGCGGCAGCCAGCGTCTGCCCCGGCTCGTCGGTCCGCACGTGGCGAAGCGCCTGATGATGGAAGGGGAAGGGCTGACGCCACAGCGCGCCCTGGAGTTCGGACTCGTGGATCTCGTGGTGGAGCAGGACGAGTTCGACGCGGTGGTGTCCGAGCGGGCCCGCCGTCTCGCCGCGCAGCCGACTGCCGCCATCGGTCTGCTCAAGCGGGTCGTCGACGAAGGGTACGGGCTGCCCGTCGAGCAGGCCCTGCGACGCGAGGAGAAAGGCGTCGCCGACCTGACCCGGACCGCCGACGCGGCGGAGGGACTTCAGGCTTTCCTCGACAAGCGCTCCCCGACGTTCACGGGTCGGTGAGGGCAGGCATGCAGCACACCGAAGAATCCGTACAGAGCGGCCCGGTGCTCGTCACGGGCGGCACCAGCGGGATCGGACTCGCGATCGCCGAGGCCGTGGCCCGCGACGGACGGCCGGTGGTGGTAACCGGGCGTTCCACGGAACGGTGCCGATCGGCGGGGCAACGGCTCCACCCGGTGTGCGGCGAGAGGCAGCTGGCGCTCGTCGCGGACACCACCGACCCGGGCGCGCTGGCCGAGGCCGTGGGCCGGGCGACTGACCGGTGGGGTCCGGTCACCGGCCTGGTGACGGCCGCCGGCCGCCTGGCCCGCGGCTCGGTGCTCGCCCTGCCGCCCGACGACTTCCGTGCCGCCCTCGACACCAACGTCATCGGCACCTGGCTGGCGATCCGCGCCGTCCTGCCCGGCATGACCGGCGCCGGTCACGGGCGCATCGTCACGATCGGCTCCGTGCTCGGCTCGACCGGCGCCCCCGAGCGGTCCGGCTACGCGGCCACCAAGGCCGCGGTCGCCGCGCTCACCAGGTCGGTGGCGCTGGAAGTCGCCGGGACCGGCGTCACCGTGAACTGCGTCGCTCCCGGCCCGGTGCGCACCCCCATGAACGAGGGCGACGCCGATACCGACGCCGCCGCCCAGGCCGCCTTCACGGCAAAGGTGCCGATGGGCCGCTGGGGCAGACCCGAGGACGTCGCGCACGCGGTGCTCCCCCTCCTCGCCGCCGGTTCGTCCTTCACGACCGGTGCGGTGGTGCACGTGGACGGCGGCTACACCGCGCAGTGAACGCGCCATGAGCCGCCCAGCGGAAGGGGTTCGCTCAGCGGACCGCGGAGCTGGGCCCACGCCCGGCGCGGTGATGGGCTCGACTCCGGCCCCCCATTCGTACGAAAGGAACCGCATGTCACCAGCACCGGAGAGCCGTTACGCGGACGGCTCGGGCATCCGCTACCACTACCACGACCTCGGCTCGGGTCCCGACACCGTGTTCCTGCACGGCGGCGGCCCCGGCTGTACGGCGTGGAGCGACTTCGGGCCCGTCGCACCGCTGTTCGCGGCCGACCGGCGCTGTCTGCTCGTCGACATCCACCAGTACGGCAAGTCGGAGAAGTCCCGCATCGAGGGCCCGATGTGGGACCACCACGCGGCTAAGACGGTCGGTCTGCTCGACACGCTCGGCGTCGACCGCGCCGACTTCGTGTGCAACTCGTGGGGCGGCACCATCGCGCTCAACCTCGCCGCGAAGTACCCGGAGCGCGTCCGGTCCCTCGTCATCACCGGCAGCATGCCCGTCTTCTACGGGCCGCTCGCCCCGCTGCCCGAGAACGGTCACCGCGGCCGCACGGCCCGGGACGTCTATTACGGCGGTGAGGGCCCGACCCGCGAGAAGATGCGGCAGCTCATCACGAAACTGGAGTGGTACGACGGCGCGAAGCTCCCCGAGGAGACGCTGACGCTGCGCTACGAGCAGAGCCTCGACGCGGGCGAGCGCGCGCTCGCGGCGATGTCCGACTCGCCGCGCGGCGACTGGCAGGACCTCACCGAGGAACTGGGCCGGATCCAGGCTCCGACGCTGTTCATGTGGGGCATGCAGGACGCGTTCCTCACCCCTGACTACCCGCTGATGCTCGCCCGCATGGTGTCCAGCGGGAGTCTCCACGTGATGGACCACGCCTCCCACCACCTCCAGGAGGAGCGCCCGGAGGCGTACCACTCGGTGGTCAGCGGCTTCCTCGACTCCTTCAACTGAATCTCCCCCACCCCCAACCGTCCTACGGAGCAAAGCCCATGTCGATCTGGACCGAGATCAGCCCCACCCCCTTCCGCGTCGAGTACGTGGACGCCGCCGGCGTTCCCACGCGCACCCTGCGCGCCGGCGACCCGCACGCCCAGGCCGTCGTGTTCCTGCACGGCACCAGCGGCCACCTGGAGGCGTTCGCCCGCAACATCACCGCGCACGCCGCCTACGACCTGCATGCCATCGACATGCTCGGCCACGGCTACACCGGCAAGCCCGACAAGCCCTACGAGATCGCCGACTACGTGCGGCACCTCCTCGACTACCTGGACGCCGTCGGGGTCGACAGCGCCCACATCGTCGGCGAGTCCCTGGGCGGCTGGGTCGGCGCCCGCGCCGCCATCGAGCACCCCGAGCGCGTGCGCAGTCTCCAGCTCCTCTGCTCGGGCGGCACCGTGGCCAACCCGGAGGTCATGGAGCGCA
This sequence comes from Streptomyces sp. BBFR25, assembly GCF_044590125.1. Lineage (NCBI taxonomy): Bacteria > Bacillati > Actinomycetota > Actinomycetes > Kitasatosporales > Streptomycetaceae > Streptomyces > Streptomyces sp. BBFR25. The sequence continues at coordinate 6,362,874 of NZ_CP172447.1, read as the reverse complement.
TCCGCACCAGCACCAAGAAGGCCGTCGCCTCCGACGACATCGACCTCACGCGCAAGCGGATGCGGCTGCTCATGGCCGACGACGCCTCCGCCACCGAGGAACTCGTCGAGGTCCGGCATGCGATCTACCACACGCCGGAGTTCGTCGCGGGCGTCGACAACCTGCTCTCCCTCCAGGACATGGAGCGACGGCAGCGCAACCTGCTGCGTCCCGAGCAGCTGGCGCGGATCACCCAGCCGACGCTGGTGGTGTGGGGCCGGCAGAACCCGTTCGGAGAGGTGCCCGAGGCGACGGCGCTGCACCAGGACATCCCCGGCTCGCGCCTGGAACTGTTCGAGGAGTGCGGGCACTGGCCGCAGCACGAGCAGGCCCAGCGCTACAACGCCCTCAGCCTCGAGTTCATCGGCAAGGCCGCCGGCTGATGCGGGCCGTACGGTTCCACGCGTGGGGCGACGCTCCGGTCCTCGACGAGGTGCCCGAGCCCGTCCGCGCGCCGGGCGAGGTCCTCGTCCAGGTGACGGCGGGCGGCGTCTCGCACCTCGACGCCACCGTCGCCACCGGCGGCTTCGAGCTCAAGCCGGTCCTGCCGTACGTCGGCGGTGTCGAGGGTGCGGGCACCGTCCTGGAGGCCGACGCCGATTCCGGGCTCACGCCGGGCACGCAGGTCGTGCTGCGCGGCGGCGGCCTGGGCCTCTTGCGGGACGGCACGTGGGCCGAGCGGGTCAGCGTGAAGCGCAAGGCCGTCACCCCGCTCGCGGCTCCGCTCGCCCCCGCTGTGGCGGCGAGTTTCTTCGTCCCCGCCACGACCGCGTACGTGGCACTGCACGACGTCGCCCGGCTCGGGCACGACGAGGACGTCGTCGTGGTGGGTGCCGCGGGGGCGGTCGGCGCGATGGTGGCCCAGCAGGCACTGGCAGCGGGCGCGCGGGTAACCGGTGTGGTGGGCCGGGAGGACCAGCTGGCCGACGTACCGAAAGGCGCGGAGGCCGTGACGCTGGACGACGCGGAAGGTCTCGCCCGGGACCGGCCGGCCTCGCTGCTCGTCGACACGCTCGGCGGTGACGGGCTGCCCGGCCGCAGCCGGTGGGTGCGGCAGGGCGGACGCGCCGTCGTCATCGGGTACGTGGCGGGCCCGCGCGTCGAGCTGGACCTGCCGAGCTGGCTGCTCGACGAGGTGGCGCTGCTGCCGGTGAACATGATCCGCCAGGAACGCCGGGCCCGCGAGGTCTCCGACGACCTGGTCCGGCGGCTCTCCGCGGGGGAGCTGACACTCGCGGTGGAGCGATTCGGTCTCTCGGAGGCCGCGGCGGCGCTGGATGCTCTGAGGGCCGGGAGAGTCCGGGGGCGGGCAGTTCTGCTGCCCGGGTGAGAGCTCGGAGCGGTGGGCCGTCGGCCGGGTGCGGGTCGTGTACGGCTGGTCGCGCAGTTCCCCGCGCCCCTGAAGGCAGGCGGCTTCGCCGCCGCCTTCATCAGGGAGATGCCGCACGAAGTGCGTGCATCTCAGGGGCGCGGGGAACTGCGCGACCAGCCACAACGTGCCGCACTTGGCCGACGGCCGAAGACACCCCCTAGCCGCACCGGTCCCACGTCACCCCGGTGACACCCCGCTCCCTCAGCACGGATTTCCGGACCTTCCCGGTTTCCGTGAGCGGCAATTCCGCGACCACGTCCACGTACCGCGGAACCGCGAAGACCGGCAGCTCGCGCGCACAGTGCCGCGCCACCTCCACCGGGTCGAGCCCACGACCGGGGCGCGGCACCACCGCCACCATCACCTCGTCCTCGGCGAGATCGGACGCCACCGGGAACGCGGCGGCCTGAGCGACGTCGGGATGGGCGCGCAGAGCGGTCTCCACCTCGTAGGACGAGATGTTCTCCCCGCGGCGCCGGATGCAGTCCTTGACCCGGTCGACGAAGCGGAACCAGCCGTCGGCGTCACGCACCACGCGGTCCCCGGTGCGGCGCCACGAACCCAGGGCCGGCTCGGCCTCGCCCACGTAGCCCGTGGCGAAGGCGTGCTCCCGGTCGGTACGGACGACGAGCTCGCCGGGCGTTCCGTCCGGCACGCACGAAAGGTCCGCGTCGACGACCCGTGCCTCGAAGCCGTCGCGCACCGTGCCCATGTAGCCGGGGCGGCAGTCCTCCGGTACGGAGCCGATGACCAGGTTGGTCTCCGTGGAGCCGAACCCGTCGACCAGCCTCACCCCGAACCGCTCACGGAACACGTCCCACAGCGCGCCGGGCGTGCCCGGGCCCAGTCCACGCCAGGCCCGGTGCGCACGGTCCCCGGGCCCGGGCGGCTGCGCGAGCAGCATCGGCACCATGGCGCCGAGCACGTACACGCAGGTGGCCCCCGCCTCGGCGGCTCGCGCCCAGTACTTCGACGCGGAGAACCGGCGGTCCACGACCACGGAGGCTCCCACGGTCATCGCCTGCGCCAGCGTGTTGAGGGCGTTGGTGTGGAACAGGGGGAGACACGTGTAGAGCGTGTCGTCGGCCGTCAGCCGCAGTGAGTCGGCCACGTTCCGGCCCCACCAGGCGAACTGGGCGTGCGGGCAGCGCACCCCGCGGGAGGGCCCGGTGGTGCCGGAGGTGAACAGGACGGCGGCCGTCTCGCCGGGACGGGACGGGTAGGGGTCGAGTGCCCGCTCCACTCCGGGGACGGGCCCTTGCGGCGAGCCCGGCCCCGTCACCCACACCTGCCCCGCGTACCCCACGTGCTCCACCCGCTCGGCCAGTTCTTCCTCCGTGTACAGGAACCGCGGCTTCGACTCGTCCAGCGCGTGCCGGAGCAGCCGTCCGTGCAGCGCCGTGTTGAGCGGGACCACGACCGCACCGAGCCAGGAGCACCCCAGCACCAGATCGACCAGCTCGACGCGGTTGGACAGCAACGCGGCGACCCGGTCGCCCGACCGGCAGCCCCGGGCCGCCAACGCGCCCGCCATCGTGGCCGCGGCAGTACGGGCCTGTGCGTAGGTGCGCCGGGTCCCGTCGATGGTGAGGAAGAGGCGCTCGCCGTGGTGTGCGGCCGCCGCGTCGACCAGGCCGGGAATCGTCATGCGGGTCATGAACGGATGCTGTGCTCCCGCCCCTGAACGATCAAGGCCGACGGTTCGCTGACCGGTCCGCCGCAGGCCACGGTCCGTTCACCGGAACAGGTTCATAGGCAGGCGCCGCACCGCGCCGGATGCTCGTGGCGCACATCCACCGGAGCAGGAGGCCACGAGCGAGATGACGACGAGCGAACGACCCCCCGCAGTGAAGAAGAGCGCCACGAAAGAGCCCGCTCAGGCTCGCCGGGGATCCGCCGACAAGATCGGCCGGCAGGACTGGTCGTCCTGGCCCCACTACGACGCGGCGGCGTCGGGCTTCCGCGGCTACTGGTACCCGGTCACCTGGGCGAGCCACATCACCGGTGATCCAAAACCGTTCACACTCTGCGGCGAGAAGATCACGCTGATCCGCGACAACGGAAAGGTGTACGCGCTGCACAATCGCTGCCCACACCGCGGCGTCCCGCTGTCCGAGGGCAACCAGCAGTTCCCCGGCACCGTCAGCTGCCCGTATCACGGCTGGACCTTCGACCTGCCCACCGGCAAGCTCTCCGCGGTCATCACCGACGGCCCCGGGTGCCGTCTCACGGGCAAGCTGGGTGTGCGCACGTACGCCGTCGAGGAGCGGCTCGGCATGGTCTGGGTGTACGTTCCGGTCGCCGACGAGCAGCCGCACCCGATCGACGAGCAGCTCCCCGAGGAACTGGTGTCGAACGCCTTCGTGATGGGCGGCCGCATCGAGCCGCGCGGCGGCAACTGGCGCTTCGCCTGCGAGAACGGCTTCGACGAGGGGCACGCCAAGTACCTCCACAGGACGGCGCTGTGGCGCCTGTTCAAGCCGATGCCCACGTGGAACATCACCCGCATCGTTCCGAAGGACCGCTGGATCTACCGCGTCCAGGACGAGGTCTACTGGGAGGCCGACTTCCCGGGCGTGGGCCGCTGGTCCAACAAGCGGTGGTGGAAGAAGCAGCCGCCCAAGGAGACGTTCAACCTCGGCAACACCGGAAAGGCCGACACGGTCGACCCGGTCATCGAGGCCCAGGAGTTCCCCGGCTTCGCCTCGCTCTCGATGCCGGGCGTGCTGCGGATCGCCTACCCCAACTTCATCCACTACGAGTTCTACGTGCCGGTCGACGCCGACAACCACCAGTACGTCGGCGTGATGGTCAACTTCAAGCAGGGCTGGGACACGCTCCGCTTCTACGCCAAGTACCTGGGCGCGGTCCGCTGGCTGTTCCACGGCCAGTTCTCCGGCCAGGACGCCTGGATGGTCGACGTGACCGACGCGCCCCCGGAGAAGCTCTACCGCCCCGACGTGTCGCTGACCTCCTGGCGCAACCTCAGCGAGGAGGAGTACGGCAAGAAACTCGCCGCCGCCAAAGTCACCGACCCTGCCACGAACCCCACGGAAACGGAATCCTGACCATGGCCCGCACCCTGTTCAAGGTCCTGCTCGGTGTCGCCCTCGCGGTGGCACTCCCCCACGCGAAGAAGCGCATCGCTCAGACGACGATGACCCAGGTCCACCGGGTCAACCAGTGAGCGCCGACGACGGACTCTCCGGACTCGACGACCGGCGGCGCACCTGGGTGGCGGAGGCTTTGCGGCACGTCACTCAGGAGAGGCTGCGCGAGCTGATCGTGGGCCTCGTCGGCATCCCCAGTCCGACCGGTGACGAGCGGCCGCTCGCCGAACACATCGCCGGAACCCTCGCCTCGGTCGGTCTGCGCGCGGCCTGTCAGCCGCTCGACGCACGTCAGGCGAACGCCTGGGCCCGGCTCCAGGGTGACGGCACCGGGCCCGACCTGATGCTGTACGCGCCCATCGACACCCTCACCGTGGGTGACGAGAGCGAAGACGTACCGTGGATCGGTCCGGAGCTGCGCGAGGACATGCGCCCCGCGGCCACCGTCTACGACGACCTGGTGACCGGCCTCGGCGCCTCCAACCCGAAGGGCCACGCGGCCTGCGTGATGATGGCCGCCGAGGCGATCGCCCTGGCCGGAGTCCCCCTGACGGGGAACCTGGTGGCCGCGTTCGGCGCCGGCGGCATGCCCACCAACGCCCGGCCCGGCAGCGATCGGCTCAACACCGGGCAGGGCGCGGGCTGTTCCTTCCTCCTCGAACAGGGGGTGTGGACCGACTACGCCGTCATCGCCAAGCCCGGCTGGACCGTGTCGTGGGACGAGGTCGGCCTGGTGTGGTTCGAGGTCACAGTGCACGGGACCCACACCTATGCGGGCTCGCGCCACCGGCTCCCCTATGACAACGCGATCAACCGCGCAGGGGACGTCGTACGGCACCTGGAGGGATGGTTCGCCGAGTACGCGAAGCGGCACACCTCCGGCACGGTCGCGCCGCAGGGCATCGTGTCGTCGGTGCGGGGCGGCTGGCCACGCATGGCCGCGGTGACCACGGCGGCCTGCACCCTGCGTGTGGACCTGCGGATCGCGCCCGGGACGACGCCCATGCAGGCCAAACGAGAGTTCACCGCGGCGGTGGCGGAGCTGAAACGCTCCCTGCCGGGACTCGACGCCACCGTCGAGATGATTCTCGCCGTCCCGGGGACCACCACCAGCCGGGAGAGCTGGATCTTCCGCAGCGCGGTCGCCGGATGGGAGGCCCTGGAAGGGCGCCCGCACCAGGTCGTGAACGGCAACAGCGGCGCGACCGACGCGAACATCCTGCGCGGACGGGGCATCCCGACCGTCCGCGTCGGCATGCCGAAGGTGACCGAGGCACCCTTCGACATCGACTTCGCCCGCGGCATGAACACCGTCTCCGTACGGGAGATGCAGAGACTGACCCGCCACCTGATCCGCACCGCGGTCGACACCGTCACCCGTTCCCACGAGGAGTGCGACTCCGCCGTGGAGCAGGAAGGAGCAACGGCATGAGCGAGATCGTGTTCGGTGTGGGGGCCTCCCACAGCACGCTGATGAACACGCACTGGGAGGAGACCCTCCACAAGGACCGCGCCGAACGCTTCCGTGACGCGCTCGGCGCGGCCCGCGCGGAACTGGCCCGAAACCGCCCCGACACCGTCGTCCTGATCGGCTCGAACCACTTCCGCGGGTTCTGGCTCGATCTGATCCCGGCGTTCACCCTCGGTGTCGGGGAATGCATCGCGAGCGGCGAGTCCGGGACGCCGAAGGGCCCGCAGCCGGTGGACGTCCCGCTCGCGCAGCACATCGCCGACTCGTTGGTGGAGGGCGGACGGTTCGATCCGGCCTTCTCCGCCCGGCTCCAGATCGACCACGGGCAGTCGCACGCCATCCAGTACCTCCTCGACGGGCTCGACGTGGAGATCGTGCCTCTGGTGGTGAACGTCTTCGCTCATCCGCTACCGACCCTGGCACGGTGCGATGAGTTGGGGCGCGCCATCCGCGAGGCCGTACTCGCCTTCCCCGGCGACCGGCGCGTCGCGGTGGTCGGCTCGGGCGGGCTCTCGCACCGGCTGCCCTGGCCGGACTGGCGCGAGCCGCACGGCGACGACGAGGAGTTCATGGTCGGCGCGTGGCTCAACGGCCGCGAGAACTGGCAGGACTACGACGCGCGTCGCCGCGAGATCGTCCGGGCCGCCGAGGCGTCCCTCACCCCGGAGTTCGACCACGAGTTCCTCACCCTTCTCGAACGCGGCGAGGCCCACCGCCTCACCGCGTACACGACCGAGGAACTGGAGAAGGCCGCGGGCAACGGCGCACAGGAGCTGCGGACCTGGCTCCTGATGGCCGCCGCCCTCGACCACGCGCCCGCACGACGCCTGGCGTACGAACCGATGCCCGAGTGGCTCACCGGCATGGGCGTCGCGGTCATCGACCCGGCTGCCGTGAACGCGGGGCAGTCGGCATGACAGCGCCGGCCGGGGTGGAGAGGGCCGGTGATCACTCCCTCGCCGGCCCGGTGCCGCATGACTGCGTGTTCTCCGCACACCATGCGGCGCCGGAGTCCGAGGCGGTTCCGGGCGATTCCGCGGGCGGCACCGACCCCATGAACTCCGTGCTGGGAAAGGTCCGACCGATCCTGGAGGCGTTCACCTCCGACGACGCCGCCCTCTCGCTCGCAGAGCTGGTGCGCCGATCGGGGGCGGCCAAGGCCACGGTGCACCGGCTGGCCCAGGAACTGGTCAGCTGGGGGCTGCTGGAGCGGGAAGGGTGCGACTACCGGCTCGGCCTCCGCCTGTTCGAGCTGGGGCAGCGGGTGCACCGCCAGCGCATCCTGCGCGAGGCCGTGCAGCCGTACATGGAGGATCTCCTCCTGATCACCAGGGAGACCATCCACTTCGCCATCCACGACAGCCTGGACGTCGTCTACCTCGACAAGATCTTCCCGCACCGCGGGCTGAACGCCGAGTCACGGGTGGCGGGACGGCTCCCGCTGTACTGCACCGGCACCGGCAAGGCGATCCTCGCGTACTCGCCGCCGTCCCTCTTCGTCGACGTGGTGCGGGGCGGCCTCAAGCCGATCACCAGGCACACCGTGGTCTCCCCGGGCCGCCTGCGCGCCCAGCTCGACCGGATCCGGGAAGAGGGCATCGTTCTCGAGTCCGAGGAGATCAGACTCGGTTACGCGAGTCTGGCAGTCCCGGTGTTCGCCGGCAGCACCACGCTGGTGGGCGCGCTGTCCATCACGGCGCCCACCTACCGGATGGACGCGGTGGGGTACGCGACGGCACTGCGGACGGCCGCGCTGGGCATCGGCCGGTCACTGGCCTGAGCCCCGCCGTACAGGCGGGAGCGGAGACGCAGGACACGCGATACGAACACGAAGGGGCCCGCCGGACGGCGGGCCCCTCGCCGCTTCTCGGGGCCGAGCAGCGCGGCCGTCCTGCTCACCGGAACGACTCCATAGGGAGAACCGCCGCCTCGTTCCTACGCTCACCCCATGAGCCAACTCACCGACGACACCGGCGTCCTGACCACCGACGTCCTGATCATCGGCGCCGGTCCGGCGGGCCTCTACGGCGCTTACTACGCCGGGTTCCGCGGCCTGACCGTCACCGTGATGGACGTGCTGCCGCAGCTCGGGGGGCAGATCAGCGCGATGTACCCCGAGAAGCCGATCTTCGACATCGCCGGCTTCCTGTCCGTACGCGGCCGCGATCTGGTGGACGGTCTCGTCGCGCAGGCCGAGCCGTACTCCCCGCGCTACCTCCTGGGCCACCGGGCCGCCGAGTTGACGCACGACGCCGACGGACTGCCGGTCGTCCGCAGCGATCAGGGAACGTCGGTACGGGCCAAGGCGGTCGTCATCACGGGGGGCGTGGGTACGTTCACGCCCCGCCCCCTGCCGGCCGGGGAGGAGTTCCTCGGGCGCGGCCTCGCCTACTTCGTGCCGGACCCGTCCGTGCACGCGGGCCAGGACGTGGTGGTCGTCGGCGGAGGCGACAGCGCCTTCGACTGGGCAGCCCTCCTCGCGCCGATCGCCCGGTCGGTCACCCTCGTGCACCGCACCGCCCGCTTCCGCGCCCACACGGCGTCCGTGGAGAAGGTCCGCGCTCTCGGAGTGGAGATCGTCACGGACAGCGAGGTGAGCCGGCTCATCGGCGCGGAGCGGGTGGAGCAGGCGGAGATCCGACACCGCACGACCAAGGAGACCCGTCTCGTCCCGGCCCAGGCCGTGGTCGCCGCGCTGGGCTTCCTGGCCGACCTCGGCCCCTTGCAGCACTGGAGGCTCGGCCTCCGAGCCCGGAAGATCACCGTCGACACCCACATGGCGACCAACCTGCCCCGGGTCTTCGCCGCGGGCGACATCACCGACTACCCCGGCAAGGTCCGCCTCATCTCCGTCGGCTTCGGTGAGGCCGCCACCGCCGTCAACAACGCGGCCACCGTCATCGACCCGGAGGCGGCCCTGTTCCCCGGGCACTCCACCGAGAAGGAGCACTGAACACCATGGCGTACGTCATCGGCGCGTCCTGCGTCGACATCATGGACCGGTCCTGCATGGAGGAGTGCCCGGTCGACTGCATCTACGAGGGCGAGCGCAAGCTCTACATCAACCCCATGGAGTGCATCGACTGCGGGGCCTGCGAAGTCGCCTGCCCCGAGCAGGCGATCACGGTCGACCGCAAGGCCGACCCCGACTTCCGCGAGGACAACCGGCGCTTCTTCACCGAGGTCCTCCCCGGCCGGGACAGCGCCCTCGGCTCCCCCGGCGGGGCGACACCCCTCGGCCCACTGGGTGTCGACACTCCGCTGGTGAGCGCCCGGTGAGCGCCGCCGCCGCGACGAAGGCAGCCGACGCCCTGCTGACCGCCGAGCGCACGGGCGAGCCCTGTCCCCCCGTACGGTCCCTGCTCCCCGAGGGCGACATCGACGCCGCGTACGGTGTCCAGCGCCTCAACGCCGAACGGGGCCTGGCCGCGGGACGCCGGGTCGCCGGACGCAAGATCGGGCTGACCTCCCCCGCCGTCCAGACGCAGCTCGGCGTCGACCAGCCGGACTTCGGCACGCTCTTCGCCGACATGGCCGTCCCCGACGGCGGCACCGTCACGGCCGGCCGGCTCATCCAGCCGAAGGTCGAGGCGGAGGTCGCGCTCGTGCTCGGCGCGGACCTGCCACACCGGGACTGCACGGTGGCGGACGTGATCCGGGCGACCGACTTCGCGCTCGCCGCCCTGGAGATCGTGGACAGCCGCATCGCCGACTGGGACATCACCATCGTCGACACCGTCGCCGACAACGCCTCCAGCGGCCTCTACGTGCTCGGCGGCACACCCGTGCCGCTGTCGGGCCTGGACCTGCGTGCCGTGCGGATGACCATAACGCGCGACGGCTCGGCCGAACCGGTGTCCGAGGGAACGGGCGCCGACTGCCTGGGCGGCCCGCTCAACGCCGCCGCCTGGCTCGCCTCGACGCTGGCCGCCGCAGGGGACCCGCTGCGCGCGGGTGACGTCGTGCTCACCGGGGCGCTCGGTCCGATGGCCGTCGCCTCGCCCGGCGACCGCTTCGAGGCACGCATCAGCCAACTGGGCCGCATCAGCGTGCGGTTCGCACCGGAAGGAGGCGCCGCATGAGTGCCACGCATTCCCCGAGCGGCCGTACGAAGGTCGCCGTCATCGGCTCCGGCAACATCGGAACCGACCTGATGATCAAGATACTCCGGCTGTCCGAGACGCTGGAGATCGCCGCGATGGCCGGCATCGACCCGGACTCGGACGGGCTGGCCCGCGCCCGCCGCCTGAAGGTCGCCACCACTCATGAGGGCGTCGAGGGGCTGCTGCGGATGGACGAGTTCGCGGACGTGGAGTACGTCTTCGACGCCACCTCGGCCGGCGCCCACCGCCACCACGAGGACGTCCTGCGCCCCCTGGGCCGTACGCTGATCGATCTGACCCCGGCGGCCGTCGGCCCCTACGTCGTCCCTCCGGTCAACGGCGATGCCCACCTGGACGCCACGAACGTCAACATGGTCACCTGCGGCGGTCAGGCCACCATCCCGGTCGTCGCCGCGGTCAACGCGGTCACCCGGGTCCACTACGGCGAGATCGTCGCCTCCATCTCCTCGCGCTCGGCGGGTCCCGGCACCCGTGCCAACATCGACGAGTTCACGGAGACGACCTCCTCCGCCATCGAGCAGGTCGGCGGCGCCGCACGCGGCAAGGCGATCATCGTCCTCAACCCGGCCGAGCCCCCGCTGATCATGCGGGACACCGTGCACTGCGTCGTCACCGCCTGCGCCGAAGAGGCCGTCACCGCCTCGGTCGAGGACATGGTCGGCCGCGTCCAGGCGTACGTGCCCGGATACCGCCTCAAGCAGAAGGTGCAGTACGAGACGGTCCGCCCGGGCGACCCGCTGCACGCCCTCGCACCGGCCGGGAACGGCGAGGCGCTGAAGGTGTCGGTGTTCCTGGAGGTCGAGGGCGCCGCTCACTACCTGCCCGCGTACGCCGGAAACCTCGACATCATGACGTCGGCCGCGCTGCGCACCGCCGAGCGCATGGCCGCGCACCACGCGACGGAGGCCACCAAGTGACCAGTCTCTACGTCCAGGACGTCACCCTGCGCGACGGCATGCACGCCGTACGCCACCGCTACACCGTCGGCCAGGCCCGCGCCATCGCCACCGCCCTCGACGCCGCCGGGGTCGCCGCCATCGAGATCGCGCACGGTGACGGCCTCGCGGGCTCCAGCGTCAACTACGGTGTCGGCGCGCACACCGACTGGGAGTGGATCGAGGCCGTCGTCGACGCCACGCACACCGCCATCCCCACCACGCTCCTCCTCCCCGGCATCGGCACCATTCACGATCTCAGGCAGGCCCACGCGCTCGGCATCCGCTCGGTGCGCGTCGCCACGCACTGCACCGAGGCCGACATCGCCGCCCAGCACATCGCCGCCGCGCGCGAACTGGGCATGGACGTCGCCGGGTTCCTGATGATGTCCCACATGGCCGAGCCCGCCGAACTGGCCCGTCAGGCCAAGCTGATGGAGTCCTACGGCGCGCACTGCGTCTACGTCACCGACTCGGGCGGCCGCCTCACCATGGACGGTGTACGCGACCGCTTCCGCGCCTACCGCGACGCCCTCGACCCCGCCACCGAACTGGGCATCCACGCCCACCACAACCTCGCCCTCGGAGTCGCCAACACGGTCGTCGCCGTGGAGGAGGGCGTCACCCGCGTCGACGCCTCCCTCGCCGGCCAGGGCGCGGGCGCGGGCAACTGTCCCCTCGAGGCGTTCGTCGCCGTCGCCGACCTGATGGGATGGGAGCACCACTGCGACCTGTTCCCCCTGATGGACGCTGCCGACGATCTCGTCCGTCCACTGCAGGACCGCGACGTGCGGGTGGACCGGGAGACGCTGAGCCTCGGTTACGCGGGCGTGTACTCCAGCTTCCTGCGCCACGCGGAGGCCGCCGCGACCCGCTATGGCCTGGACACCCGCAGCATCCTCGTCGAGGTGGGGCGGCGCGGGATGGTCGGCGGCCAGGAAGACATGATCACGGACATCGCTCTCGACCTGACGGCACGGGCCGGCAAGTGAGGCAGTCGGTGCCTCGGTAATGCTCCCCAGTGACGAAAGAGACCCACGCATGAGGGACAAGACGCATACGACCCTGCGGAAGGGCTATGCGCCCAGCCGCTTCGGTCAGTTGCACTACGTGGAGTGCGGTAGCGGCGAGCCCGTGCTGCTGCTCCACCAGACGCCCCGCTCCTGGACGGAGTACCTGGATGTACTCCCCCTGGTCGGAGAACGGTACCGGGCGATCGCCATGGACACGCTGGGCTATGGAGCATCCGCGCGGCCCACCGGGCCGCACACCATCGAACGCTTCGCGGACGCGGCGGAGGAACTGGTCGAAGCACTCGGCTTGGACCGGTTCCACCTGGTCGGGCATCACACGGGCGGGGTGATCGCCGTCGAGCTGGCAGCGCGCCTCCAGAACCGCGTGGCCAGCCTCATGCTCTCCGCGGCATCGTTCGTCGACGACGAGAAGCGCGCCGGCGCGGTCACCCACGGACGCGTCGACCATGTCGACCCCGCGCCGGACGGCACGCATCTGCGGGAGTTGTGGGACAAGCGCCGCGCCTTCTACCGTCCCGGCGAGGAGGCGGCTCTGGGGCGGTACGTCGTGGACGCGCTGACCGTCCTCGACCGCGTCGAGGAGGGCCACGAGGCGGTACGCCGTTATGTCATGGAGCCCCGCCTGCCACAGATCACCGCGCGCACGCTCGCGGTGTGCGCGCCCGACGATCACTACTCGCGACCGTCCCTGGCGAAGTTCGCAGCAGCGCTGGGCTGCCCGACAAGACTGCTGTCCGACGGGCACGTGGCGGCACCTGAGCAAGTGCCTCAGGAGTTCGCCGCGACCATAGTGGACTGGATCGGTCGCACCTGACCTCCACGTAAGGCGACCCCGGAGTCATGAAACCGGGAACCAGACCGACAGGCGCTTGGCAATGGCCGGTACCTCGACTTTGTCCTGCGCGACATCCTCGACGAACGGGCCGGCCACGGAGACGGGCGGCGGGGCGGTACCGGCGCTGACGCCGTTGAACCGCAGGAAGACACGCATGGCGAGCCACGCGGTGCGCTTGTTGCCGTCGATCAGCGCGTGGTTGCGGGCGACGGAGTGCAGCAGTGCCGCAGCCTTCTCGTGCAGCGTGGGATACAACTCGGCCCCGAACACGTTGGTCCGGGGGCGTTCGATCGCCGACACGAGGAGGCCCATGTCGCGCACGCTGTGTTCGGTGCCGTTGACCGTGCGGGCGATGGCCAGGATCTCGTCGATCTGGAGGTAGCGCACGCCGGTCACTTCAGGTAGTCCAGGATCTCCGCATCGCTGTCCATCAGCTCGGCCAGGACGTCATCGACCTTCAGCTCGGCCCGGTCCTGGGCCTCACGGATGGCCTCGATGGCAAGCTCCTGCTTGCTACGGCCCTCCCGACGGGCCCGCTCCGTAAGCTTCGCGTCCAGGTCGTCAGGCAGTCGGAGTGTCATCGCCATACGGCCATGATACCTGACCGGTATCACGCGGTGCGGTCGAGTGTCCCGTTCCCCAACAGTGTGGGCCGAAGATGGCGACTCGCAGCGCCTGCGAAGGTGCAGCAGAGTCTTCCGCTTCGGGCGTCATCCGAGCGTCAAGAATCCCCGAAAGCCCCTCCGAGGGCGTCGCCCCGCAGGCACCTCACCCACGAACCCGCAGGTCAGCGATCCGCAAAGATTGATCCGTCGCTCGAATCGTTCCACGGAGGGAAACGGGTCGAGCAACTCACCCGGACAATAAAAGCGCAGGTCAGGACCCCTTGGCCGAGGGCTCAAGGATCGCCACGCACTCCACGTGCGACGTCATCGGAAACAGATCGAACACCCGCAGCATCCGCACCCGGTACCCCCCGTCCCGGAAGTACGCCAGGTCCCGGGCCAGCGCGGCCGGGTCGCAGGCGACGTAGGCGATCCTGCGGGCACCCAGGGACGACAGGTGCTGGACCGTCTTTCGGCCGGCGCCCGCGCGGGGCGGGTCGAGGACGATGAGGTCGACCTCGTCGATGCCGGTGCGGGGCAGGACGGACTCGACCTTGCCCTGCTCGATGCGGACGCGGTCGAAGCCGGCGAGGTTGTGGCGGGCGTCCTCGACGGAGCGCTTGCCGGACTCGATGCCGAGGACCGCGCCCTGGTCGCCGACGCGGTCGGCCAGGGCGCCGGCGAATAGGCCGACGCCGCAGTAGAGGTCGAGGGCCATGTCGCCCTTGCGGGGCAGCAGGCCCTGCATGACCGCCGTGACCAGGGTGTCGGCCGCCTTCGGGTGGACCTGCCAGAAGCCGCCGGAGCCGACCCGGTACGTGCGGCCGTCGGCGCGCTCGCGCACGAAGGGGCGGCCGTGGACGCGGTGGACGCCGCCGTCCTTCTCGCCGACGCGCATGACCGAGACCGGGCGGTCCAGTTCCACGATGGGCAGGCGGGCGCCGGGGCGCGGGGTCAGGATGACCTGGCGGTCCTGCGAGCCCGTCGCCGCGATCGCCTCGACCGTCGCCATGCCGGGCCACTCGCGGCGCTCGATGCCCAGCTCGCTGACGCCCTCCGCCGCGATCATGCAGTGGTCGATCGGCTCGATCTCGTGGGAGCGGTGGCGGCGCAGACCGGCGCGACCGTCCGCGTCCACCGCGTACTGCACGCGGGTGCGCCACGACGGGACCTGGCCCGCGGGCACCTTGTCGCCCTCGGCCGGCATCACCGTGCCGTCCCAGCCAACCTCCTCGGGGGTGAGGCCCGCCAGGCGCTGGAGCTGTTCGGTGACGACCTCGCCCTTGAGGCGGCGCTGCGCTCCCGGCTTGGCGTGCTGCCAGTCGCAGCCGCCGCAGCGGCCGGGGCCCGAGAAGGGGCAGGGGGCCTCGATGCGGTCCTTGGAGGGGTCCAGGATCTCGACCGCGTCCGCGCGCAGGAAGCGGGCGCCCTCCTCGCCCTCCGTCACCCGGGCGACGACCCGCTCGCCGGGCAGCGTGTGCCGGACGAACAGCACCTGCCCCTCGGACGTGCGGGCGATGCAGTGGCCGCCGTGGGCGACGGGGCCGACCTCGACCTCGTACTCCTCCCCCACCAGCGAGACCGGCTGCGGGACCGGCTCCGCGACCGCTCGCTGCTCCGCCTGCGACTTCTTCGGTTCTGCCTGCATGGCGGGGTGACTCCAGAGAACGGGGACCAAGGGGGGACGACAGGTGCCGCAAAGGACAACAGCCGTCCAGTCTACGTGGACGAGGAGGAGTCCTTCGTACGGTCACGGTCCTGGTGCTGGGCCGGGCCGCGCCGGACCGCACCGGGCGCGCTCCACTCCTGGCGCTTGCGGGCCCGGCGCCTGGCGGCCTCGGAGGACTCCAGCTGGTACGGGACGGACGTGACCATGACGCCGGGTGTGAACAGCAGGCGGCCCTTGAGGCGCAGGGCGCTCTGGTTGTGCAGCAGGTGCTCGTACCAGTGGCCGACGACGTACTCGGGGATGATGACGGAGACCGCGTCGCGCGGGGACTCCTTGCGCAGGCTCTTGACGTACTCGATGACCGGCCGGGTGATCTCGCGGTAGGGCGAGTCCAGGACCTTCAGGGGTACGGCGATGCCGCGGCGCTCCCACTCCTCACGCAGCGCCTTCGTCTCGACCGGGTCGACGTTGACGCTGAGCGCCTCCAGGCTGTCGGAGCGCATCAGCTTGGCGTAGGCGAGGGCGCGCAGCGTGGGGCGGTGGATCTTGGAGATCAGGACCACCGAGTGGACGCGGGAGGGGCGCACCATGTCGTCGCTCTGTGCCTCCTCGGGGTCCTCCGGGGCCGCGATCTCCTCGGCGACGCGGTCGTAGTGCTTGCGGATCGCCGTCATCGTCGCGAAGAAGATGCACATGCCGAGCAGCGCGACCCAGGCGCCGTGCGTGAACTTGGTCGCCAGGACCACGACCAGGACGAGGCCGGTGAAGAAGGCGCCGAAGGCGTTGATCGCGCGGGAGCGCATCATGTGGCGGCGCTTGGCCTGGTCCCGCTCGGTGGCCAGGTGCCGGTTCCAGTGCCGGACCATGCCGATCTGGCTGAGCGTGAAGGACACGAAGACGCCGACGATGTAGAGCTGGATCAGGCGGGTCGAGTCGGCGCCGTAGACGAAGACCAGCAGCATGGCGGCGCCGGCGAGGAGCACGATGCCGTTGGAGAAGGCCAGACGGTCGCCGCGGGTGTGCAGCTGGCGCGGCAGGTAGCGGTCCTGGGCGAGGATCGAGCCGAGCAGCGGGAAGCCGTTGTAGGCGGTGTTGGCGGCGAGGAAGAGGACCAGCGCGGTGGCGGCGGCCAGCACGATGAACAGGAAGCTCCCCTCACCGAAGACCGCCTCGGCGACCTGGGAGATCACCGGGTGCTGGACGTAGTCCGAGCCGACCGCGACGCCGTCGTGGAACAGCTCGGTGGCCGGGTTCTCGGACATGCGGACGTCGGTCGCGGACGCCAGCGCGATGATGCCGCAGAACATGGTGACGGCGAGCAGGCCCATCATCGCGAGCGTGTTGCCCGCGTTCTTCGACTTGGGCTTGCGGAAGGCCGGGACGCCGTTGGAGATCGCCTCGACGCCGGTGAGCGCGGCGCAGCCGGAGGAGAAGGCGCGCAGCAGGAGGAAGACCAGGGCGAAACCGGCCAGGCCGCCGTGCTCCGGCTTGATCTCGTAGTCCGCCGTCGGGGCGCGCATGGTGTCGTCCAGGACCAGGCCGCGGAACGCGCCCCACGCGATCATGATGAAGACGCCCGCGACGAAGACGTACGTCGGGATCGCGAACAGGGTGCCCGACTCCCTGACCCCGCGCAGGTTCATCAGGGTGAGCAGCAGGATGACGGCGACCGCGCACAGGACCTTGTGCTCGACGACGAAGGGGACCGCCGAGCCGAGGTTCTCGATGCCGGAGGAGATGGAGACGGCGACCGTCAGGACGTAGTCCACCAACAGGGCGCTGGCCACGGTCAGGCCGGCCTTGGGGCCGAGGTTGGTGTTGGCCACCTCGTAGTCGCCGCCGCCGCTCGGGTAGGCGTGCACGTTCTGCCGGTAGGAGGCGACCACGGTGAACATCAGGACCACGACCGCGACCGCGATCCACGGGCTGAAGTGGTACGCCGACACGCCCGCGATGGACAGGACGAGCAGCACCTCGCCGGGCGCGTACGCCACGGAGGACAGCGGGTCGGAGGCGAACACGGGGAGGGCGATGCGCTTCGGCAGGAGCGTCTCGCCCAGCCGGTCGCTGCGCAGTGCGCGCCCGATCAGGATCCGCTTGGGCACGTCGGTCAGTTTGGACACAACAGAGGATCGTAAGCGTTCGAACGGGCGGCCGCCCAACCGCCACCCCCGATCGGTCCGCAGTCTGCTCTACGGGTGAATTCGGGGAGTGCTGCGGCTGCGGATTCCGCAGGTGAGGGGGTTCGCATGTCTATATGACTGCTCACCCGACAAGCACCGTCCGGTTTCCGGCCGTTGCCGCCCCTGGAGGTCCCATGCACCTGAGCGCAGAGCTGATCGGCGGCGCCGCCACGCTCGTCGGCCTCGGAATCCTGACGGCCGCCAGCATCCGGAGCATCTGCCGCCGGGGGTCGTCGGCCAGGGGCTGAGACGCCTCCTGCGAGCCCGCGCGGCTTGCCGATACGTTGGATCCGGACGCCGGTACGTCGGCTCCGGACGGGGGAACCCGGCATCCCGGGCCCCTAGCGGCGTCAGTGTCGGTGCGCACCGGCATGATGTTCCCCTGCGGCCCGCACACTGGCCGCGACGTGTCGCCAGGCGAGCCGAAAGAGAGACATGAGCACGACATCCACTAAGGCCGGCGGGCCCGCAGGAAGCGCGGTGTGAGGCGATGCATATTGTCATCATGGGCTGCGGGCGCGTGGGCTCCGCGCTCGCCCAGACCCTGGAGCAGCAGGGGCACACGGTCGCCGTGATCGACCGGGACCCCACCGCCTTCCGACGCCTCGGTTCCTCCTTCGGCGGCCGCCGGGTCACCGGCATCGGTTTCGACCAGGACACCCTGCGCGAGGCGGGCGTCGAGGAGGCCGGCGCCTTCGCCGCCGTCTCCAGCGGCGACAACTCGAACATCATCGCCGCCCGCGTGGCGCGCGAGATGTTCGGCGTGGAGAACGTCGCGGCCCGCATCTACGACCCGCGCCGCGCCGAGGTCTACCAGCGCCTGGGCATCCCCACCGTGGCCACCGTCCGCTGGACGGCCGACCAGATGCTGCGGCGGCTGCTGCCCTCGGGCGCCGAGCCGCTGTGGCGCGACCCCACCGGCGGTGTCCAGCTCGCCGAGGTGCACACCTCAGCGTCCTGGGTCGGTCACAAGATCAGTCGGCTCCAGGAGGAGACGGGCGTGCGGGTGGCGTTCGTCACCCGGCTCGGGGAGGCGATCCTGCCGTCCTCGCAGACCGTCCTGCAGGAGGGCGACCTCGTGCACGTGATGATGCGCACCGACGAGGTCGACAAGGTCGAGGCGGCGTTCGCCAAGGGTCCCGAAGAGGAGGGCGGTCACTGATGAGGGTCGCCATTGCCGGAGCCGGCGCGGTCGGCCGTTCGATCGCGGGCGAGCTGTTGGAGAACGGCCACGAGGTCCTGCTCATCGACAAGGCGCCGACGGCCATCTCGGTCGAGCGCGTCCCGATGGCGGAGTGGCTGCTCGCCGACGCGTGCGAGATCACGTCCCTGGACGAGGCGGCGCTCCAGCGCTGCAACGTCGTGATCGCCGCGACGGGCGACGACAAGGTCAACCTGGTCGTCTCCCTGCTGGCCAAGACGGAGTACGGCGTGCCGCGCGTCGTGGCCCGGGTGAACAACCCGAAGAACGAGTGGCTGTTCAACGAGTCCTGGGGCGTGGACGTGGCCGTCTCCACCCCGCGGCTGATGTCGGCCCTGGTGGAGGAGGCGGTGAGCGTCGGCGACCTGGTCCGGCTGCTGCGCTTCAGCCACGGCGACGCCAACCTCGTCGAGCTGACGCTGCCGGAGGAGTCGGCCCTGGCCGGTACCCAGGTCGGCGACGTCCAGTGGCCCGAGGACACCTCGCTGGTGACGATCATCCGCGGCACCCGGGTGCTGACGCCGTCCCGGGAGGACTCCCTGGAGGCGGGCGACGAGTTGCTCTTCGTCGCCGCGCAGGCCCGTGAGGAGCAGCTGGAGGACCTGCTGTCGGCCCGGAAGCGGCCCGACGGCGTGGTCTGACCGACGCGGCGGACCCGGCTACGGCGGTGGGGCGCCCGGAATGCTCCGGGCGCCCCACCGCCGTACTCAGCTCCGTCAGCGCCGTACCGCTCCCGTCTACGCCGTACCGCTCCCGTCCGCGCCGTACGCCCCGTCTCGCCCGTCAGGCCTTGCGGTGCCTGCCGGCGCGCGGGTCCGCGGCCTCCCCGTCGGCCTCGGACAGCCCCGGCAGGGTCTGGTCGACCGTCCCCTGCTCGCGCCCTTCCCGCTCGGCCTTCTCCGCCTTCTCGGCCTCCTCCGCCGCCTCCATCTCCGCGAAGACGTCGATGGGCGCCGGCGCCTTGGCCAGGAAGACCCAGGTCAGCCAGACGGCGAGCAGGAAGGGCGGGATCTTCAGGGTGACCAGGACCCAGCCGAGCTGCTCGGTGTCCGCCCACCAGTACAGCGGGAAGAGGATCGCGGACTTGGCGAGCAGGATGAAGCCCCAGGCGTAGCTCGCCTTGGTGTACGCCTTCTTGCGGCCCGGGTTGCGGGTGCGCCAGGAGAGGTTCTCCTTGAAGACCGGGCCGAGGATCAGGCCGATCAGCGGCACCCCGGCCAGCGAGGTGACGATGTACGCCAGCGCCAGGCCCAGGGTGTAGAGCATGCCCGGCAGATAGAAGTTCTTGGCGTTGTCGGTCATCATCGCGAAGACCACGCCGAAGGCGACGCCGAAGACCCCGCTGAAGGCGTGCTTGACGGTGTCCTTCATCACGAGCCGGACGACGACCAGCACCACCGACACGGCCAGGGCCGCGATCGCCGACATGTGCAGGTCGTTGTTGAGGGTGAAGATGGTGACGAAGAGCAGGCCCGGCAGCACCGTCTCGACCATGCCCCGCACGCCGCCGAACGCCTCGAACAGCGCGGCCTCCGTCACCGCCCGGGCGTCGTCGGCCTCTGTCGTCTCTTCGGTCGGCTTGTCGAGCGACGTCACCGGCTACTCCCGTCCGAGGGGTCTCAGTTCGTATTTCGGGTTGAAGAGCACCCGGCGGCCGTGGCTCATGGAGATCCGGCCCGATGCGATGAGCTTGCGCCCCGGCTCTATACCCACGATGGAGCGTCTGCCCAGCCACACCACGTCCAGGGCGGCGGAACCGTCGAACAGCTCGGCCTCCAGGGCCGGAACGCCCGCACGCGGTCGCAGGGTGACCGTGCGCAAGGTACCAGTTACCGACACGACCTGCCGGTCCTGGCAGTCTCCGATGCGCGTGCAGCCGGCGGTGTCGGCGTCCTCGCGCAGTTCCTCCGACTCCAGGTCCTCCTGCGAGGAGGAGAGCCGGTCGAACATGCGCCGGAACCGGCCCACCGGCTTGTCGGAACGCGGAGCAGCACTCATATCTGAAGCGTACCGGGGCCCGCCGACAGCCATGCACCCCTGCCGGGACGGGATGGCGAGGCTCACTTCCCCCTCACCTCCCGTGCACGGCCTCTCACTTCTCGAAGCGGTACCCCATGCCCGGCTCGGTGATGAAGTGCCGCGGGTGCGCGGGGTCCGCCTCCAGCTTGCGGCGCAGCTGGGCCATGTAGACCCGCAGGTAGTTCGTCTCCGTCCCGTACGACGGCCCCCACACCTCCTGCAACAGCTGTTTCTGGCTCACCAGGCGCCCCGTGTTGCGCACCAGCACCTCCAGCAGGTGCCACTCGGTGGGTGTCAGGCGTACGTCCCTGCCGCCCCGGTGGACCTTCTTCGCGGCCAGGTCGACGGTGAACTCCGCGGTGTCCACGACGACCTCGTCCTCGCCGCCGGGGACGGGTTCGGCCCGGCGGACGGCGGCCCGCAGCCGGGCCAGCAGCTCGTCCATGCCGAAGGGCTTGGTGACGTAGTCGTCGGCGCCCGCGTCCAGCGCCTCGACCTTCTCGTCGGAGGAGTGCCGGGCGGACAGCACCAGGATCGGCACCCGGGTCCAGCCGCGCAGTCCCCTGATCACCTCGACGCCGTCCATGTCGGGCAGGCCCAGGTCCAGGACCACCACGTCGGGGTGGCGGGCGGCGGCGAGCTGGAGGGCGGTGGCGCCGTCGTGGGCGGCGTCGACCTCGTAGTGCCGTGCCTTGAGGTTGATCACGAGGGCCCGCACGATCTGCGGTTCGTCGTCGATCACGAGCACCCGGGTCACAGGGCGGCCTGCCTTTCTGCTGTCGCGGGACGGGAGGTCGGCGCGGACGAGCCCACCGCGCGGAGGGTGAGGACCATGGTGAGGCCGCCGCCGGGGGTGTCCTCGGCGTTCAGGGTGCCGCCCATCGCCTCGGCGAAACCGCGGGCCACGGCCAGGCCGAGTCCCACCCCGGCCCCGCGCGGGGCGTCGCCGTAGCGCTGGAAGGGCTCGAAGATGCGGTCCTTGGCCTCGTCCGGCACTCCCGGCCCCCGGTCCACGACCCGCACCTCGACGCGGTCGGCGAGGGCGCTGGCGGCGACCAGGACGGTCCGGTCGTCCGGACTGTACTTGACGGCGTTCTCCACCAGGTTGGCCATCGCCCGCTCCAGGAGCCCGGCGTCCACGGCGACCATGGGCAGCGTCTCGGGGATGTCCAGCTCGGCGCTGCCCTCGGGCACCCCGCCGAGCGCCATCGGCGCCACCTCGTCCACGTCGATCTCGCGGATCAGCGGGGTGACGGTGCCGGTCTGCAGGCGGGACATGTCGAGCAGGTTGCCCACCAGGTGGTCGAGGCGGTCGGCGCCCTCCTCGATGCCCTCGAGCAGTTCCGCCTGGTCCTCCTCGGACCAGGCCACGTCGTCGGACCTGAGGCTGGTCACCGCCGCCTTGATCCCGGCGAGCGGGGTGCGCAGGTCGTGGCTGACGGCGGCCAGCAGCGCCGTGCGGATGCGGTTGCCCTCGGCGAGCGCGCGGGCCTGGTCGGCCTCCTCGCGCAGGCGGCGCCGGTCCAGGACGACGGCGGCCTGGGCGGCGAAGGCGGCCAGCACCCGGCGGTCCTCGGCGGGCAGCACCCGGCCGGTCAGCGCGAGGGCCATGTGGTCGCCGACGGGCATGTCCACGTCGGCGTCCTCCGGGCGGTCCACCGGCGGTCCCGACCCGGCGCGCCCCGCGCAGGTCCACGGCGCCACGTCGCCCTCCCGTTCCAGCAGGGCGGCCGACTCCATGCCGAAGGTCTCGCGCACCCGCTCCAGGAGCGTCTCCAGGCTGGTCT
Organism: Streptomyces sp. BBFR25; assembly: GCF_044590125.1. Classification (NCBI taxonomy): domain Bacteria; kingdom Bacillati; phylum Actinomycetota; class Actinomycetes; order Kitasatosporales; family Streptomycetaceae; genus Streptomyces; species Streptomyces sp. BBFR25. Next base: position 6,340,490 of record NZ_CP172447.1, on the reverse strand, counting down.
CGCCACGCAGCACGTCCCCGGCCAGGAAGGACAGGATCTCCGACTCGGCGCGCAGCCGGGCGGCCTGGTGGGTGCGGCGGGCCGCGACGTCGACGACCGAGGCGACGGAGAGGGCGACGCCCACGAATATGGCGAGCGCAAGGATGTTCTTCGGGTCCGCGATGGTGATCCGGTTGACGGGGGGCGTGAAGAACCAGTTCAGCAGCACGGACCCGACCGCGGCCGAGGCGAGCGCCGGGTACAGCCCGCCGAGCAGGGCGGCCGCGACGGTCAGCGCCAGGTAGAGCAGGACGTCGTTGGCGAGCCCGAGGTGGACGGTGCTGAGCAGCAGCGTCAGCAGCACGGGACCGCCCAGGCCCGCCAGCCAGCCCCAGACGATCCGGGACCGGCCGAGCCGCGCTCCCCTGGCCACCGGCAGCCCGCGCCCCTTGGCGACCTCCTCGTGGGTCACGATGTGGACGTCCAGGTCGGAGCCGGACTCGCGGGCGACGGTGGCGCCGACGCCGGGTCCGAAGACGTACTGCCAGGTCTTGCGGCGCGAGGAGCCGAGGACGATCTGGGTGGCGTTGACGCCGCGGGCGAAGTCGAGCAGGGCGGCCGGTATGTCCTCGCCGAGCACGTGGTGGAAGGTGCCGCCGAGGTCCTCCACCAGGGTGCGCTGCACGGCCAGCTCCTTCGGGGAGGCGGAGGTCAGCCCGTCGCTCCGGGCTATGTAGACGGCCAGCACCTCGCCGCCCGCGCCCTTCTCGGCGAGGCGCGCGGCCCGTCGTATCAGCGTGCGTCCCTCGGGACCGCCGGTCAGGCCGACCACGATGCGTTCGCGCGAGCCCCAGATCTTCGAGACCCGGTGCTCGCTGCGGTACTGCTGGAGGTACTCGTCGGCCCGGTCCGCGACCCAGAGCAGGGCCAGCTCGCGCAGGGCGGTGAGGTTGCCGGGGCGGAAGTAGTTGGACAGGGCCGCGTCGACCTTGTCCGACTGGTAGATGTTGCCGTGGGCCATGCGGCGGCGCAGCGCCTGTGGCGACATGTCGACCAGTTCGATCTGGTCCGCGCGCCGCACCACCTCGTCCGGCACCGTCTCGCGCTGCCGTACGCCGGTGATGGACTCCACGACGTCGCCCAGTGACTCCAGGTGCTGGATGTTGACGGTCGAGACGACGTCGATCCCGGCGGCGAGGAGTTCCTCGACGTCCTGCCAGCGCTTGGCGTTGCGCACGCCGGGGACGTTGGTGTGGGCCAGCTCGTCCACCAGCGCCACCCGGGGGCGGCGGGCCAGCACCGCGTCCAGGTCCAGCTCGGTGAAGGCGGCGCCCCGGTACTCGACCTCCCGGCGCGGCACCTCCTCCAGGCCGCGCAGCATCACCTCGGTGCGCGCCCTGCCGTGGTGCTCGACGAAGGCCACCACGCAGTCGGTGCCCCGTTCGACGCGCCGGTGGGCCTCGGACAGCATCGCGTACGTCTTGCCGACGCCCGGTGCCGCACCGAGGTAGATCCGAAGCTTGCCGCGTCCCATGGCCTCATTGTCTTCCGGTCACCGCTGATTGCGCAGCGTCGACCCTACGACCCAGAATCACGGCAAAAGGGGCGGGGGCGGGGATGCCGGTCGTCCTTGACGGAACTCTGACGCCGGAGCGTCACTGCTCGACGATCTCCCCGTCCCGCAGCTCCAGCACCCGGTCGGCGAGGTCGAGCAGGGTGGCGTCGTGGGTGGCGACCAGGGCGGTGACCTGCTCGCTGCGTACGACGGCCCGCAGCAGCTCCATCACGGAGTGCCCGGTCTCGGCGTCCAGCTGGCCGGTGGGTTCGTCGGCGATCAGCAGCGCGGGGTCGTTGGCGAGGGCCCGGGCGATGGCGACGCGCTGCTGCTGTCCGCCGGACATCTCGCCGGGGCGCTGGGCGGCGTGGTCGGCGAGGCCCACCAGGGAGAGCAGCAGCTCAACGCGTTCCTCGCGTTCCTTCGGCGCGGCCCGGCGCAGCCGCAGCGGCACGCCGACGTTCTCGGCGGCGGTGAGGATCGGGATGAGCCCGAAGGACTGGAAGACGAACCCGACCCGGTCCCGGCGCAGGGCGAGCAGCCCGTCCTCGTCCAGCTCCGCGAGGTTCCGGCCGTCGACCTCCACCCGCCCGGCGTCCGGGGTGTCGAGGCCGCCGACGATGTTGAGCAGGGTGGTCTTCCCGGATCCCGACCGCCCCTTGAGGGCGACCAGCTCGCCGCGCGGCACGTCGAAGGAGACGCCGCGCAGGGCGTGCACGGCGGCGCTGTCCCTGCCGTACGACTTCCGCACGTCCTCGACGCGCACCATGGTCTCCGTGACCACCTGGCTCATGCTGTGCCCTCCCCCGTCGCGCCGCCGTGGACCGGGCGCCAGTATCGCCACCGCGGGCCGGCGGATTCAACGGCCACGGCCCGATCGCCCGACGCGACCGCCCCGGTCCGCACGGCGAAAGGGCCGCGTCCCCCTGGGGAAGCGGCCCTCGTGGCGCGCGTACGGCGAAGAACCGTGCCGGGTCCTCGCCCGGCGAACCTAGCGAACCTCGGTGATCTCCGGCCCGCGCTGGAGCTGGCCCATGCCGCCGGCGAAGCGGGAGCCCTCCTCCTGCTGGACACCTTCGGGGACCATCTGCGCGTCGTTCGGCAGCTTCAGGACGATGGGGTCCCGGGGGGCCATCGGGCCCTCGCCGCGGACGACGACCGTGTCCCGGAAGATCTGCTCCAGCAGACCGGCGGCCTGCGGCTGCACCGCGCCCTGGCCCGAGATCACGCCGCGCAGGAACCAGCGGGGCCCGTCCACGCCGACGAACCGCACGACCTGGAAGCCGCCCGTGCCGTCCGGCAGCTGCACCGGGACCTGGGCCCGCAGCTCCCAGCCCAACGGACCCTCGACCTCGTCGATGATGCCGCCCTGCTGGGTGATGCCGGAGCCGATCTCCTCGCGCACCTCGCCCCAGATGCCCTCGCGCTTGGGTGCGGCGAAGCCCTGGAGCTGGATGGCGCTGTCGCGCAGGACGACGGTCGCGGCGACGATCGCGTCGCCCGCGACCTCCACCCGCAGTTCCATGCCGTCGACCCCGGGAATGAACAGGCCGCCAAGGTCGACCCGGCCCTCGCCCGGGTCGCGGACCTCGGTGCTGTCCCAGGGCCCGTCGGGGCGCGGCTCGGGCTCGAGCCGCACGCGTGCGCGCTCTTCGTCCGCCTCGGTGTCGACGCTGTCGACGACCTGCTCGGTCTCGCCGGCCGCGTCCTCGGCGGCATCCCTCTTCTTGCGACGTCCGAACACGTCACTGTCCTTCCCGGTCGGATACGACCGAAGCGTATCGATTCCCACCCGTCGGGCCGCCCTCGGCGACCTGACCGCTTGTGCCGCTTGCACGGTCCAACCCGGCGTGGCCGCCGGTGGACCCGAAGCCCCCCTCGGCCCGCGCCGAGTCGGGAAGCTCCGCGACCTGACGGAAGCGGACCCTCTCGACCTGCTGGACGACCAGTTGGGCAATCCGGTCGAAGCGCTCGAACCGCACGCTCTCGCGCGGGTCGAGATTCACCACGATCACCTTGATCTCCCCACGGTACCCGGCATCAATCGTCCCCGGGGCATTCACGAGGGCGACACCGCAGCGGGCGGCCAGTCCGGAACGTGGGTGCACGAAGGCCGCGTACCCCTCGGGGAGCGCCACAGACACGCCCGTGGGCAGAACGGCGCGTTCGCCGGGCGCCAGCTCGCAGTCGACGGTGGTGCGCAGGTCGGCACCCGCGTCGCCGGGCTGCGCGTACGCCGGGAGCGGTACGTCGGGGTCGACGCGGCGGATCAGCACCTCGAGGTCGGCACGGCTCACGGGTTCACCTCGAAGGCGCGGGCGCGGCGGAGCTGGTCGGGGTCGTCCATGGCGGCGCGGATCTCCTCCTCGCGGCCGTTCTGGACGAAGTGCTCGACCTTGACCTCGATGAAGAGAGCGTCGGCGCGGACGGCCACGGGGCCGTCGGGCCCGCCGATCCGGCCCGTGGCGGTGGAGTAGATCTTCCGGCCGGCCACCGCGGTGACCTCGGCCTCCAGGTGGAGCGTCGTGTCCACGGGCACCGGCCGCCGGAAGTCGGTCTCCAGCCGTCCGGTCACCGCGATCGTGCGCAGCAGCCAGTTCAGCGAGCCCAGCGTCTCGTCCAGGGCGGTGGCCAGCACGCCGCCGTGCGCCAGGCCGGGAGCGCCCTGGTGGGCGGGGCGGACGGTGAACTCGGCGGTGATCGACACGCCTTCACCCGCCCGCGCCTGGAGGTGCAGTCCGTGGGGCTGGTCGCCGCCGCAGCCGAAGCACTGGCCGTAGTGGGCGCCGAGCAGCTCGCCGGGGGCGGGCGCGTCGGGGTGCCGTACGGGTTTCACGGCGTCGGCGGGGGGCTTGAGACCTGGGGAAGTACCACTCACAGGCGCAGACCTTACCCGCGCGTCGGCCGAACGCCGATACCGTGCCAAGCTTGGTTCATGCAGCTCTCCACGGCCCCGTACGAAGAACGCCTCACCGCGCCCCGCTCCTGGTGGCTGGTCTCCTTCCTGGTGGGGCTGGCCTTCGCGCTGATCCTGCTGCCCCTCGGCACGCTGCCGATGCTGGGCGGCCTGGCGGGCGGCACGGCGGTGGCCGCGGTGGCGGCCAGTTCGTACGGCGCGGTGCGCATCCGGATCGTGGGCGACTCGCTGATCGCGGGCGAGGCGAGGGTGCCGCTCTCGGCGCTGGGCGAGGCGGAGATCCTCGACCCGGAGGAGGCCCGCGCCTGGCGCACGTACAAGGCCGACACCCGGGCGTTCCTGCTGCTGCGCGCCTACATCCCGCGGGCCGTGCGGGTGCTGGTCACGGACCCCGAGGACCCGACTCCGTACCTGTACCTGTCGACGCGCGAGCCGGAGCGGCTGATCGAGGCCCTGACGGCGGCGAAGGCCGCGGCCGCGTAGCGCCTGTCCGGCGGGCGGGACGCGCGAGCGGTGGGCCGCGCGTCAGCGGCCGTCTTTGCCGAAGTTTTCCCCGTGGGCGGAGCCGGGTCCGATTCCCTTGGTGATCTCGCCCATGTCCAGGGCGTCCCGCGGGCGTTCCAGGGCGGGGAGGTCGTCCAGGGCGCTCCAGGGGACCTGGTTCTTGCGCAGGTCGGCCCGGATCCTGGCGGCCAGCTTTCTGGTGTCGCGGCGGTTCATGACCGCGCCCACGGCCGCACCCACCATGAACGGCATCAGGTTCGGCAGGTCGCGCACCATCCGCTTCATGATCTGCTGGCGCAGCTGGCGCTTCATGTGGCTGTTCATCGCCGAGCCGAGGGTCGACGGCTTGGACACGTCCACACCGCGTTCGTCCGACCACGAGTTCAGGTACGCGGTGCTGCGCTGCCCGAGGCCGCCGGGCGGGCGTACGCCGTAGACCTCGTGGAGTTCGGCGATCATCTTGAGCTCGATCGCCGCTACGCCGGTGATCTCGGCGGCGAGTTCGGTGGGCATCGCGGGTGGTACGGGCAGCATCGCCGCCGCTCCGATGCCCGCTCCCACGGTCGCCGTGCCCTTGGCCGCGCCGGCCACGAGGCGGTCGGCGAGCTCTTCGGGGCCGAGGCCGGGGAACTGCCTGCGCAGCGTCGCCAGGTCCCGTACGGGCACGCGCGGGGCCAGGTCGATGATGCGGTCGGCGAGGTGTGCCAGGGCGGCCCTGGCGCGGGCGCCGCCGTTACGGACGCCCTGTCCCGCCTTCTGCCGGAACGCCGCTGCCCGGCGCCGGGCAGCGGGCGCCGGCGGTCGCGTGGTCGCCCGGAGGTCACTCCGGTCGGCCACCGGCTCGAGCGGGGCCTTCCCCGTATCGGTCGGGCCCCGCTCGTCGTCACGCGCGCTGTACGGACCGTCGGACGGCCCTTGGTCCGCTCCTCGTCGGGAGAAACGGCGCTTCCAGGGAGGGGTCGAGCCAGTCACGGCCGACCCCGCCTCAGTCGCAGTCGCGGCAGATGGGCTGGCCGTTCTTCTCCCGGGCCAGCTGGCTGCGGTGGTGGACCAGGAAGCAGCTCATGCACGTGAACTCGTCCTGCTGCTTCGGCAGTACACGGACCGCCAGTTCCTCGTTCGAGAGGTCGGCGCCGGGAAGTTCGAGGCCTTCCGCGGCCTCGAACTCGTCGACGTCGACGGCCGAGGCGGACTTGTCGTTCCGCCTGGCCTTCAGCTCTTCGAGGCTGTCCGAGTCGACGTCGTCGTCGGTCTTGCGTGGAGTGTCGTAATCGGTTGCCATGGTCGCTCTCCCCCTCTGGGTGTCTGCGGTGTCTTCAGCGCACGTAACGCGTGAGAGGCCGGACTTGTGCCCGACCTGAGGCGGAGATTTTGCCTCACATCAAGGTCTGTTACTCAATCGACACCCAACCGGACTCCTCATGAGTGATCGGCTTGGATGGCGATGGGGACCGTACACGGTCCGAATGCCGCACTTCAAAGGCGTCTCACCGTGTACTTCCCGTGATCAGGGCCCCTGAAAACCGGGATTTTCCCGGCTTTCCGACAGGGTGCATGATCACGGAGAGTAGAGGGCGGGAAAGCCTCCGCTGTGATCGATCACACACGCGACTCCAAGGCCGGTGGCCTGGAAATTCCGCTCAAAGCGAACATCCTCGGGTCTCGGTGCGATGTCGGGGTCATGATCTCAGACGGGCAGGGTCACCCGCATCACGAGCCCTCCGCCCTCGCGCGGCTGCGCGTAGATGTGCCCGCCGTGCGCCCGGGCCACGGACCGCGCGATGGACAGCCCGAGCCCGACGCCCTTGTCGCTGCCCGTCCGCTCGGTGCGCAGCCGCCGGAACGGCTCGAAGAGGTTGTCCACCTCGTACGCCGGCACGACCGGGCCCGTGTTGGTGACCACCAGGACCGCCTGGCCGTTCTCCACGGCCGTGGTGACCTCCACCCAGCCCTGGTCGGCCACGTTGTAGCGCACGGCGTTCTGGACGAGGTTCAGGGCGATCCGCTCCAGCAGGACGCCGTTGCCCTGGACCACGGCGGCCTCGCGGGTGCCGCGGATCTCCACACCCTTGGTCTCGGCCTCGCCGTGCACCTGGTCGATGGCCTGGCCGGCCACTTCGGCGAGGTCCACCGGTTTGCGCTCGACGATCTGGTTGTCGCTGCGGGCCAGCAGCAGCAGGCCCTCGACCAGCTGCTCGCTGCGTTCGTTGGTCGCCAGCAGCGTCTTGCCGAGCTGCTGGAGCTCCACCGGCGCGTTCGGATCGGACAGGTGGACTTCCAGGAGGGTGCGGTTGATCGCCAGCGGCGTGCGCAGCTCGTGGGAGGCGTTGCCGACGAAGCGCTGCTGGGCGGTGAAGGCCCGCTGCAGCCGCTCCAGCATGTCGTCGAAGGTGTCCGCCAGCTCCTTCAGCTCGTCGTCCGGTCCGTCCAGCTCGATACGGCGGGAGAGGTCGGACCCGGCCACCGCGCGCGCGGTGCGGGTGATCCGGCCCAGCGGCGACAGCACGCGTCCGGCCATGGCGTAGCCGAAGGCGAAGGCGATCACGGCGAGGCCGAGCAGCGCCAGCAGCGAGCGGCTGAGCAGGTTGTCCAGGGCGACCTTGCGCTGGTGGTCCATGCAGTCGCTGATCGCCGCGTTGAAGTCGGACAGCGACAGGTTGCCGTTGTCGACCACGGGACAGTCGCTGCTGGAGACCTTGAGGTCGGCGAAGTCGACGATCTTGTACAGCGGTTCGTTGCCGGTGCGCACCGCCTGGGCGGCCAGCAGGTAGATGATCGACAGCAGCAGGATGCCGGCGATCAGGAACATGCCGCCGTACAGCAGCGTGAGCCTTATCCGGATGGTGGGGCGCAGCCACGGCAGGGGTGTGGCCGAGCGGGGGTCCCAGGTGGGCTTGGGTGGCGCCCCGGGGGGCGCGGGTGTCGTCGCCACGGCCGCTCAGATCCGGTAGCCGGAGCCGGGGACGGTGACGATGACGGGCGGCTCGCCCAGCTTGCGGCGCAGGGTCATGACGGTCACGCGCACGACGTTGGTGAACGGGTCGGTGTTCTCGTCCCAGGCCTTCTCCAGCAGCTGCTCCGCGGAGACCACGGCGCCCTCGCTGCGCATGAGGACCTCGAGGACGGCGAACTCCTTGGGGGCGAGCTGCACCTCCTTGCCGTCGCGGAAGACCTCGCGGCGGTTGGGGTCGAGCTTGATCCCGGCGCGCTCCAGGACGGGCGGCAGGGGCACGCTGGTGCGCCGGCCCAGGGCGCGCACGCGGGCGATCAGCTCGCTGAACGCGAAGGGCTTGGGCAGGTAGTCGTCGGCGCCGATCTCCAGGCCCTCGACCCGGTCGCTGACGTCGCCGGAGGCCGTGAGCATGAGCACGCGCGTGGGCATGCCCAGCTCGACGATCTTGCGGCAGACGTCGTCGCCGTGCACGAGGGGGAGGTCGCGGTCGAGGACGACCACGTCGTAGTCGTTGACGCCGATGCGCTCGAGGGCGGCCGCACCGTCGTACACGACGTCGACGGCCATGGCCTCCCGGCGCAGTCCGGTGGCCACCGCATCGGCGAGCAGCTGCTCGTCCTCGACGACGAGTACGCGCACGTCGCTTGTCCTTCCTGTGTCCACCCGCGTAGCGCTTCTGGCACGCACGAGGGCAGGGGGCTGGTGGGTGTGTTGCCTCCATCCTGCCCTTTTCGGTCATAAGTCGGCTGTAAGTCGGGGGAAGGGCCGGTGCCGAGGATCGGTGCGGAAAGGCCGCCGGAGCGGGAATGCGAGATTTTCTCGCGCGGTTGAGGTTTCCGCGAAGGGGAGCTGGGGGAGGACGGCTTTACACCCCGCGATCACGCTCTGCCTGTACCGCGTCACCACGCGGTACGCCGCGGTCCGCTTCCGCAGAGCGGGCGTGGGTGTCCGGCACCGTCGCCGCCCGGTGGGGCAGCGCTGGGCACTCCACCGGAGACGTGATCGCCCCTTTCGACCGGCACACCCCCGTGCCAACGACCCACGACCCAGGACGAGGGGGCGCAGCATGGACGCTTTCACCGCAGGACTTCTGCAGCGCATAAAGACGACCGAGTCCGACCTGTCCCGGGCCCGCGACGAGGGCGACGAGTTCCTTGTCGAGGTGGAGCTGGGCGAGCTGGACGATCTGCGCCGTCTCGCGGCCGAGCACGGTGTGGAGGTCAGCGCGACCAACGCCTGATCGGCCCGCGGAAACAAGGCCCCGGTGGGATCCAGCACCGGGGCCTCGTCATGCGCGCCGCGGTGCTGCCGTGCAGCGCGGGTGGGCGGCTGGGGCAGGTCGGGTGACAGGGCCGGGCCCCGCCTCGCAAGGAGGCGGCGCCGACGCGGAGGGGCAGCCCGGACGCACGCGCCCGGCCGTCCGGCCGACGGGACGACCGTGCGAGCCCGGCACGATCCACTCGTCGGCCCACGACGCCGTGCGACCGGGCGCGGGCGTCGACCGGGCGAGCAAGCCGACGTCGGCCCGCTCGGGCGGAGGAACCGCCTGCGGCGGGAGGTGGCGACCAACGGGGCGCGCGGCGGTGCCGGACCCGCGCGGGCGTCGCGTGCCCGCTCAGGTGTCCCACGCCGCACGGTGTCCCGGGCACAGCACCGGACGACGACACTCCCCCGTACCGGCACTGCCGTCCTCCACCCGGCCGCCGGAGGCCTACGCGCCGAAGTCCGTCAGGAGCCGCTGGAGGGGTTCGAAGACGGCCGGGGTTGCGGCGATGGTCAGGGCGCCGGTGGGGCGCTCACCGGGGCGTCCACCGGTCACGGCGCCCGCCTCACGGGCGATCAGGTCGCCCGCCGCGAGGTCCCAGGGATGCAGTCCGCGCTCGTAGTAGCCGTCGAGGCGCCCCGCGGCCACGTCGCACAGGTCGATCGCGGCCGAGCCGCCACGTCGGATGTCCCGCACCAGCGGGATGAGCCGCCGCGCGATCTCGGCCTGCTCCGCGCGGACGTCGGCGACGTAGTTGAAGCCGGTGGAGACCAGCGCCTGGTCCAGCGGTGCCGCGGACCGGCAGGCGAGCCTGCGCTCGCCCTCCCAGGCACCCGTCGCCCAGGCGCCGCCGCCCAGCAGCGCGTGGTAGGACTCGCCCCGCATCGGGGCCACGACCACGCCGGCCACCCGCTCGCCGTCCTGCTCGGCGGCGATGGAGACCGCCCAGGTGGGCAGCCCGTACAGGTAGTTGACCGTGCCGTCGAGCGGGTCGATGACCCAGCGGACACCGCTGGTGCCCTCCGCGGCGGCGCCCTCCTCGCCGAGGAAGCCGTCGTCGGGACGGCGGTCGGCGATCAGTCCGGTGATCAGCTTCTCCGCCGCGATGTCCATCTCGGTGACCACGTCGATCGGGCTGGACTTGGTGGCGGCCACCGCGAGGTCGGCCGGGCGTCCGTCCCGCAGCAGCTCGCCCGCGCGGTGGGCGGCCTCCTGGGCGATCTTCAGCAGGTCGGCATGGAGCGGGTCGGGCGTCACGTCGGTCACGGGGCTCCTCACGCGTAGGGACTGTCGGCGCCCGCGGCGGCGGGCCGGGGGGCACGGGCGGGGCAGCAGCCGACCGGGCACAGGTTGTGGCTAGCGCCGAGCCTGCCGAGGGCGCAGGGCGTGACCTCCTGCCCGCGCTCGTCGCCCGCCCGCTCCAGGACCAGGTCGCGGACGGCCGCGGCAAAACGCGGGTCGGCGCCCACGGTGGCCGAGCGGCGCACCGGCAGGCCCAGCTCCCCGGCCTTGGCGGTGGCCTCCGTGTCGAGGTCGTAGAGCACCTCCATGTGGTCGGAGACGAACCCGATGGGGGCCATCACCACCGCGGGGGCACCGGCCGCCTGCCGCTCCTCCAGGTGGTCGCAGATGTCGGGCTCGAGCCACGGGATGTGCGGGGCACCGGAGCGCGACTGGTAGACGAGCTGCCAGGGGTGGTCGACGCCGGTGCGCTCGCGCACGGCGTCGGCGATCAGCTGCGCCACGTCCAGGTGCTGGCGCACGTACGCCCCGCCGTCACCGTGCTCCTCGACCGGACCGGACGTGTCGGCGGCGGCGGTGGGGATCGAGTGGGTGCAGAACGCGATGTGCGCGCCGTCCCGGACCTCCTCGGGCAGCTCGGCGAGGGACCGGACGACCCCGTCGACCATGGGCTCGACGAAGCCCGGGTGGTTGAAGTAGTGCCGGAGCTTGTCGACCTTCGGCGGCTCCAGCCCCTCGGACTCCAGGGCGGCCAGGGCGTCCGCGAGGTTCTCGCGGTACTGGCGGCAGCCCGAGTAGGAGGCGTAGGCGCTGGTGGCGAGGACCAGGACGCGGCGGCGGCCGTCGCCGGCCATCTCGCGCAGGGTGTCCGTCAGGTACGGCGCCCAGTTGCGGTTGCCCCAGTAGACCGGCAGGTCCAGGCCGTGCTCGGCGAAGTCCTTGCGCAGGGCGTCCAGCAGGGCGCGGTTCTGGTCGTTGATGGGGCTGACGCCGCCGAAGAGGAAGTAGTGCTGTCCGACTTCCTTGAGGCGTTCCTTGGGGATGCCGCGCCCCCGGGTCACGTTCTCCAGGAACGGGACCACGTCGTCCGGGCCCTCGGGGCCACCGAACGAGAGCAGGAGCAGGGCGTCGTAGGGGCTGGCATCGAGCACGTCTGGCATGCCCCGATCCTGCCACCCGGCACTGACAGCGGGGAAACGGTGGGGTACCGACCGTGCGTTCCACCAGGTCGACAGGGGTGTTTCCGAACGTAGGGGCGAGTAAGCTGTATCGACTGTTGTCGCACCTTACTAAGCCGTGACCGAGCCGCTTCCGGAGACCTCGTTGGCCAGTCCTTACCGCGCCCTGTTCGCCCTCCCCGGCACCAAGGGTTTCTCCGCCGCGGGCTTCCTCGGCCGGATGCCGCTGTCGATGATGGGCATCGGCGTGGTGACGATGATCTCGCAGCTCACCGGGCGGTACGGACTGGCCGGGGCCCTGTCGGCCACCATCGCGCTCGCCGCCGCAGTGGCCGGGCCGCAGGTCTCCCGTCTGGTGGACCGGTACGGACAGCGCCGGGTACTGCGCCCGGCGACCCTGGTGTCGCTGACCGCGGCGGCCGTGCTGCTGCCCGCCGCGCACTACGGGTGGCCGGACTGGGTGCTGTTCGTGGCCTGCGTCGGCATCGGCTGTGTGCCGAGCCTCGGGGCGATGGTCCGGGCCCGCTGGGCGGCCCTGTACCGGGGCACACCGCAGCTGCACACCGCGTACTCCTTCGAGTCCGTGGTCGACGAGATCTGCTTCATCTTCGGCCCGATCATCTCCATCGGCCTGTCCACGGCCTGGTTCCCTGAGGCCGGGCCGCTGCTCGCCGCCTGCTTCCTGGCGACCGGCGTCTTCTGGCTGACCTCGCAGCGCGCCACCGAGCCGGAACCGCACCCGCGCGAGCACCAGGGCGGCGGCACGGCGCTGCGCTCCCGGGGGCTCCAGGTCCTGGTCGGCACGTTCGCGGCCACGGGGACGATCTTCGGGTCCATCGACGTCGTCACCGTGGCGTTCGCCGAGGAGGAGGGGCACAAGGCCGCCGCCAGCCTCGTCCTCGCCCTCTACGCGGCGGGGTCGTGCACGGCGGCCATGATTTTCGGGCTGCTGCGCTTCGCCGGACCGCCGGAGCGCCGCTGGCTCCTGGGTGTGTGTGCGATGGCCGTGAGTATGATCCCCCTCCTACTGGTCGGAAGCCTGCCGTTTCTGGCCGCGGCGCTGTTCGTTGCGGGTCTGTCCATCGCTCCCACGATGATCACGACGATGTCCCTCATCGAAGAGCACGTTCCACGCACGCAGCTCACCGAGGGCATGACCTGGGTGAGTACCGGACTCGCGGTCGGGGTCGCGCTCGGCTCCTCCGCGGGCGGCTGGGTGATCGACACCTCCGGGGCGCGCGCGGGGTACGGGGTTCCGGCGGTGGCCGGGGCCGTCGCGGTCGCGGTCGGTTTCCTCGGGTACCGCCGGCTCAAGCGGCCGGAACCGCGTCGGGGAGGGACCGTTGAGCAGCACACGCACGGCGAGCGGCAGGACGAGCGGCCGGAACGGCACATGGCGTAACTGGGGCGGCAACGTCTCGGCGCGCCCCGCGCGGGAGGTCACCCCCGCCTCCGTCGACGAACTGGCCGAGGTCGTACGCCGGGCGGCCGAGGACGGGCAGCGGGTCAAGGCGGTCGGCACCGGGCACTCGTTCACGTCGATAGCCGCGACGGACGGTGTGTTGATCCGCCCTCATCTGTTGACCGGTATCCGTGACATCGATCGTGATGCCATGACGGTCACGGTCGAGGCCGGCACCCCGCTCAAGAGGCTCAACCTGGCGCTCGCGCGTGAGGGCCTGTCGCTCACCAACATGGGCGACATCATGGAGCAGACCGTCTCCGGGGCCACCAGCACCGGCACCCACGGCACGGGGCGGGACTCGGCCTCGATCGCGGCCCAGATCCGGGGCCTGGAGCTGGTCACGGCGGACGGCTCGGTGCTGACCTGCTCCGCGGACGAGAACCCCGAGGTGTTCGCCGCCGCCCGGATCGGCCTCGGAGCCCTGGGCGTCGTCACCGCGATCACCTTCGCCGTGGAGCCGGTCTTCCTGCTCACGGCCCGCGAGGAGCCGATGCCGTTCGACCGGGTCCTGGCCGACTTCGACGCACTGTGGTCGGAGAACGAGCACTTCGAGTTCTACTGGTTCCCGCACACCGGCAGCACCAACACCAAGCGCAACAACCGCAGCGCCGGTCCGGAGCGGCCGGTGGGCCGGTTCCAGGGCTGGCTGGACGACGAGTTCCTCTCCAACGGCCTCTTCCAGGCGGTCAACTGGGTCGGCCGCGCGGCGCCCGCCACCATCCCGGCGATCGCCCGGATCTCCAGCAGGGCACTCTCCGCGCGGACGTACACGGACACTCCCTACAAGGTCTTCACCTCCCCGCGCCGGGTGCGGTTCGTGGAGATGGAGTACGCCGTCCCGCGCGGGGCCGTCGTCGAGGCGCTGCGTGAGCTGAGGGCGATGGTCGAGCGGTCACGGCTGCGGATCAGCTTCCCGGTCGAGGTGCGCACGGCCCCGGCCGACGACATCACGCTGTCCACCGCGTCGGGCCGCGACAGCGCGTACATCGCCGTGCACATGTTCCGGGGGACGCCCTACCAGGCGTACTTCACCGCCGCCGAGCGCATCTTCACGGCGCACGAGGGCCGGCCACACTGGGGCAAGGTGCACACCCGGGAGGCCGAGTACTTCTCCCGGGTGTATCCGCGCTTCGGCGAGTTCACGGCGCTGCGGGACCGTCTTGACCCGGAGCGCCTGTTCCAGAACGACTACTTGCGCCGGGTTCTGGGGCCGTAGCCGAGGCGTCCGGATCGGGGGCCCCGGTGTCACCGGCACCCTCGTCACCGGTGGCGTCCTGGGTGGGCGTCGGGCTGGGGGCCGTACCGCCCTCCTCGGTGGGACCGCCGTCGGGGGACGTGCCGTCGCCGGTCGCCTCCGGGCTCCCGGAAGGGGTGGCGGACGGCGTGTCGTTCCCGGTCCCGGAGCCCTTCTCGTCGCTCGAGTCACCGGAACCGCCCGGGTCCCGGCCGTCCTGCGCTCCCCCGGAGTCGCCGGAGTCGTCGGAATCGCCGGACTTCCCCGAGTCGGGCGCGGACTTGTTGTGCCCCGTGAAGGCGCTGCCGACGGTGGTGCTGTGACCGCCGCTCAGGTTCTGGCCGGAGGCGGCCTCGTAGACGGTGATCCCGGCCATGGTGACGCCGAAGACGAGGGCCGCCGCGAGCAACGGGCGGCGCCGGCCCTTGGCCCGCGCGCGGTAGACGGTGCCCTCGGTGAACTCGCCCGAAGCCGAAGCCGAAGCGGGAGCCGACCCGGAAGCGGAAGCCTCCGTGAGCGAGGCCGGAACCGACGCCGCCCGCCCGCCGATCCGCACCGCGGCGACGGTGCGCTTCACCCGGATCTGCTCCCCGGTGCGCTTGAAGAAGTGCTGGAGCACCGAGCCCCCGCAGGTGGCGACGACACTGATCAGACCGGCGCCGACGATCGTGCCGTAGACACCGAAGGAGGAGGCGAGTTTGGCGGCCACCACCGCGGCCAGGGCGCTGCCCGCGACCTGGGGCACGCTCAGGTCGATACGCCTGGACTCCCCCTTCGAACCCACGTCCGCCTCACCCGCATCATCGGACCTTTCACGCATGGTCGGACCTTGCCTGCCTTTCCGTACGGGAGCGATCAACTGCACGAGAAAGGGACGTGCGACCGAAACCATTAGTTCCGTTTCTGGTGATTGCGTGAAGTACGCCACGTCCAAGATCGCGGAAATCGCGGCGGGGACGGCCGAGCGTCACCTCTTGCCAGAAGTTGGGCGGCGCGCCAATCCACGCACGTGGCCCGAATGGAGTACTGTTGCGAGCCCTGGAGCCGGTCTCCCGCGAGGGGGCTCGGAACCTTGAAGGACCGCCAGGAGGGGAAAGTTGCACAGGGTGACGGAGTTGGTCACTTAGCGTTGCGAACAGGTAACCGTGCCATAACGGCGATCCCGGGCCCCCGCCCGACACGCCGGGCAACTCGGCAAGGTTGTGGCAGGCTGCACCCGGGCAGGCCACACTCGACAGAGCGGAAGCAGCGACGCACGTGACGTCGGCAGGCACCACCCGGGAGGTCCCCATGCCCGAACTGCGTGTCGTGGCCGTCTCGAATGACGGCACACGGCTGGTGCTGAAGGCTGCGGACAGCACGGAGTACACGCTTCCGATCGACGAGCGGCTCCGGGCCGCCGTTCGCGGCGACCGTCCCCGCCTCGGCCAGATCGAGATCGAGGTGGAGAGCCATCTCCGCCCCCGCGACATCCAGGCGCGTATACGTGCCGGCGCGACCGCGGAAGAGGTCGCCCAGATGGCCGGCATCCCCGTCGACCGCGTACGGCGCTTCGAGGGTCCCGTGCTGGCCGAGCGCGCCTTCATGGCGGAGCGGGCCCGCAAGACCCCCGTCCGCCGCCCCGGCGAGAACTCCGGGCCGCCCCTCGGCGAGGCCGTCCAGGAGCGGCTGCTGCTGCGCGGTGCCGACAAGGACACCGTCCAGTGGGACTCCTGGCGCCGCGACGACGGCACCTGGGAAGTGCTGCTGGTCTACCTGGTCGCGGGCGAACCGCACTCGGCGAGCTGGACGTACGACCCGCCCCGGCGGCTCGTCCAGGCCGTCGACGCGGAGGCGCGCGCGCTGATCGGCGAGTCCGACGACCTCGCCGCGCCGGAGCCCAGCTTCCCGTTCGTGCCGCGCATCGCCCGGCTGCCGCGCGACCGGCCGCTGGACCGCACCCTCGACCGGGAGCAGCGGGAGCGGCCGAGCCTGCCCCCGCCGCCGTCGTCCGAACCGGCCGACGACACCGCGGCCACCGCATCGGCCGAGCGCGAACGCGACTCGCTCACCAGCCTGCTGGAGGCCGTACCGAGCTTCCGCGGCGACCTGGTGGTGCCCGAGCGCGCTCCGGAACCGGTGGAGGAGCCCGTCGAGGAACCTGAGGTGGAGGAGCCCCCCGCCCCCGCGGCGTCGGCCGGTTCCGCCTACGCCGACGTGCTGATGCCGCGCTCGGTGGCCAGCCACCGCGACCGCCTGACCGGCTCCACCGACCGCCAGGCCGAGGCCGACGGCGTCCGGCCCGGCCGCCGCGCGGCGGTGCCGAGCTGGGACGAGATCGTCTTCGGCACGCGGCGCAAGAAGCAGGAGTAGCCGAGTCCTCGCCGGACGATGTGCACGAGGTCGGGGCCGCACCCACGGGGGTGCGGCCCCGGCCTCTGCCCTACTGCGGGTCGGGCCCCACCGCGACCGGCCGGGCCGGGTCCGACGACCACTCGGACCACGAGCCCACGTACAGCGCCGCCGGGATCCCGGCCACCGCCAGCGCGAGCACCTCGTGGGCTCCCGACACGCCCGAGCCGCAGTACACGCCGACCGCACCGTCCTCCGTGGCGCCCAGGGCCTCGAAGCGTGCCCGGAGTTCCCCGGCGGGCAGGAAGCGCCCGTCCGTGGCCACGTTGTCGGCCGTCGGCGCGGACACGGCGCCCGGGATGTGGCCGCCGACCGGATCGATCGGCTCGACCTCTCCCCGGTAGCGCTCCCCCGCGCGGGCGTCGAACAGCACCCCGGACCGGGCCAGCGCTGCGGCCCCGTCCGCGTCCAGCAGCCCCCGCGCGCCCGGCACCGGCGCGAAGTCGCCCTCCGCGGGCGTCGGGACGTCCGTCGACAGCGGCGCCTCCCAGGTCGGCAACCCGCCGTCGAGGACCCGCACGTTCGGGTGACCCGTCCAGCGCAGCAGCCACCAGGCGCGGGCCGCCGCCCATCCCTGACCGCCGTCGTAGACCACGACCGGCCGCCCCTGCGACACGCCCGCCCGGCGCATCGCCGCACCGAACTCCCCGACGTCGGGCAGCGGGTGCCGGCCGTGCGCGCCGGGCGCGGCGGCCAGCTCCCCGTCCAGATCGACGTAGACGGCACCGGGAAGATGCCCGGCCGCGTACTCGGCCCGGCCGTCGAACGGCGGGGCCCCGGCCGCCTTCGCCGTGCTCAGTTGCCAGCGGACGTCGAGCAGGACCGGCGGGGTCGTGCCCGCCAGTTCCTCGGCGAGTTCGGATGCGGAGATGATGGCGTTCATGGCCCCATCCTGGCGTACCGAGTGGCCGAGGCGCCGATGTCGGGCTACTCTGCCCGCCGGACAGTACCGATCACGAGGCGTACGGGTTCGGGCACATGCTGTACTGCCCGGACAGACGGGCTGCCCCACGAGCGCGAGCCGGCCCGAACCACGCACCGAAACCCGGTGTCGGTGCCGAGGCCCGTCGGGAGCGGAAGCGGACGCACGGCCCGCGGAGGGCCGAGAAGAGGGTGACGATGACCGACGCACGGGGATCGGACAGCCGGATCGGCGACACGAACGCCCGGCCCGCGCCCGGCACACCCTGCTGGGTGAGTCTGATGGTGCACGGACCGGCCGCCACCCACGACTTCTACGGCGCCCTGTTCGGCTGGGAGTTCCGGCCCGGCCCCCAGCAACTGGGCCCGTACGCGCGGGCCCTGCTCGACGGGCGCGAGGTGGCCGGCATCGGGCAGCTGCCCTCGGACCGGCAACTGCCCACCGCCTGGACGCCCTACTTCGCCTCCGACGACGTCAACCGGACGGCCGAGACGGTGCGCCTGTGCGGCGGCACGGTCGGCGTCGGCCCCCTGGACGCGGGCGAGGCGGGGCGCATGGCCCTCGGCTCCGACCCGACGGGCGCCGTCTTCGGCGTCTGGCAGGCGGCCGCGCACCTCGGCACGGCCATCGCCGGGGTCCCCGGCACACCGGCGTGGAACGAGCTGCTGACCTACGAGACGGCGAGCGTCGCCAAGTTCTACGAGACGGTCTTCGGCTTCGAACTCCTCCCGGACCCCTCCTCCGAGCGCGACTACGTCACCCTGTGCCTCGACGGCCGCCCCGTCGCCGGCATCCACGGCGTCGGCGACGCCCTGCCGCGCGACCGGGGGCCGCACTGGATGACGTACTTCGAAGTGGCCGACACGGACGAGTCCGCGGCACGCCTCGTCGACCTGGGCGGGCACGTCCTCGACCCGGCCCGCGACACCCCGCACGGCCGGGTGGCGACGGTGGCGGATCCGGAGGGGGCGCGGTTCACGCTGCTGCGCCCGGAGCGGTGAGGGGCGGCGGGGGCGGCCGTACGCCCGGCGCACGCCTCGGCGGCGCTCAGCCGCCCAACACCCCGAGCAGGACCCGTACCGTCTCCGCCATCGCCTCCCGGCCGCGGGCGACGTAGGGGCGGGGGTCGGTCAGGTCGGGGCGCGCCGCCAGTGTCTCGCGGACCGCGCCCGTGAAGGCGACGTTGAGGGCGGTACCGACGTTGATCTTCACGATGCCCGCCCGTACGGCGCGCCGCAGTTCGTCGTCCCCGACGCCTGACGAACCGTGCAGGACCAGGGGCACGGGCACGGCCTCCCGCAGTCGTCCGATCAGCGCGTGGTCCAGGGACGCGGAGCGTTCGGTCATCGCGTGGCTGCTGCCGACGGCGACGGCCAGCGCGTCCACGCCGGTGTCCGCCACGTAGCGCGCCGCCTCCTCCGGGTCGGTGCGCACCCCGGCCGCGTGGGCGCTCGCGGGGGCGTCGGGTTTGCCGCCCACGTACCCGAGTTCGGCCTCCAACCACAGGCCCGCGCCGTGGGCCCACTGTGCCGCGGCGCGGGTGGCGGCGAGGTTCTCGGCGTAGGGCTGCGCCCCGGCGTCGAACATCGCGGAGGAGAACCCCGCGTCGGCCGCCATGTGCAGCAGCCGCATGTCCGTCACGTGGTCCAGGTGCAGCGCGACGTCGATGTCACACCCCTTGCCGACCTCGGCCGCGGCGCGCGCGATCGGCTCGACCCGGCCGCCGTGGAACCGCACGGCGTTCTCGCTGATCTGCAGGATCACGGGGGCGCCCGCGGCCGTCGCACCGGAGGTGATCGCCTCCGCGTGTTCCAGCGTGATGACGTTGAACGCCGCGACGGCCCGGCCGGCGGCGGCGGCCGCCGAGACGAGTTCGCGCGTGGGAACCAGGGGCATGGGGGTGTTGCCCTCGCTTTCGTGTTGCTTCGACGGGCGGTCGGTTCGGGTGGGTGGGCGTTCGGGACTACCGGCCGACAGGACTCACGTCGTGGTCCGCCGCGCCCGGTGCCACGGGACTCTCGCCGCTCTTCTCGTCGCTGTAGACCATCAGGGTCGAGCCGGCGAGGGCGAGCACGATGCCCAGGGTGCCCCACACGCTGGGCAGCGTCTGGTAGACCGCCAGGGACAGCACGATGGTCAGGACCGGGGCGAGGGCGTTGGTGACGGGGGCGACGACCGTGGCCTTGCCCCGGCTGAACGCCATCACCAGGAACAGCGCGCCGACCGCGTTGAGGACCTGGGTGACCGCGGTGAGCGCCGGTGCCTGCCAGGGAGCACCGGACGGGAGACCGCCCATGAGGGCGAAGGCCACCGGAACCAGCAGCAGTCCGCTGATCGTCATCCACCCGAAGGTCGTCGCGTCGTTGACGCCGACCAGCGCGGCCTTGCGCATGCAGAACGCCTGCACGCCCCAGGCGACGCAGACCAGGATGGCGATCAGCAGCCACGGGCCGTGCGAGTCGGAGTCGTCCGAGCCACTGGGGATGCTGAGCAGCACGATCGCGACCAGCGCCGCGACCACGCCCACGACAGCGAGCCGGGTGATCCGCTCGCGCAGCAGCACCGTCGCCATGAGCACGGTGATCACCGGGGAGAGCGACACCAGGGGGAAGATCAGGTACGCCGGGCCGTCGGAGAGCGCCTGGAACAGCAGCAGTTGGCCGCCGGCGCCGGTCAGGCCCGCGATCAGTCCGTACATCGCGGCGACCGGCCTGCGGTCGAACCTGTTGCCGCGCATCGCGAAGTACGCGGGGATCAGCATGGTGAAGGCCCAGATGATGTAGATCATCTCGTTGGGGTAGCCGTACCGGCTGTTCGGCTCGCTGGAGAAGGCGCCCCACACACCCCAGAACAGGACCAGCAGCGATGCGTACAGGATCCAGCCTCTTGTGCCGTTCTTCATTGTTCGTCCTCTCCTGAGGCAGGGGCCCCGGAGGTCCCGCGCAGCGCGTCGAGCGCCGGCCGGTCGAGCGGGGTTCCGGCGAGTTTCGCCGCGTACAGGGCGGCGCCCACGACGGGTTCGTACAGGGGATGCCGCAACGTGTAGCCGGTGAAGCGGCCGCGCAGCCCGGCGGTGAACGCCTCCAGGACCGGGGCGGCGCCGAAGGTGCCGCCGGAGTAGGAGACGGGCACGGTCTCGTCCGGGCCGAAGCCCAGGCGTTCGCGGGTGACGTCCACGAGGAGGGCGAGTTCGCGGCCCGCCCCGGCGAGGATCGACGCGGCGGTCTCGTCCCCCAGTGCGGCCGCCTCGGCCACCGAGCGGCTGAGCGCGGCGATCCGGCCCCGGTCGCCCTGCCACCGGTTGTGGACGACGTCGATGACATCGAGGTCCGACTCCAGACCGAGCCCACTGCGGAACACCTCGGCCAGGGGGCCCTCGGGGAGCCGTCCGTCGCTCATCCGGGAGAAGGCGTTGAGGCCGCGGATCGCGATCCAGTACGCCGATCCCTCGTCGCCGAACGTCTCGCTCCAGCCGCCGATGCGCACGCCCCGGCCGAGCCGCTCGCCGTAGGTCATCGAGCCGGTGCCGCTGATGACGTTGATGCCGTCGACCGCGCCCAGCGAGCCCGCCCAGCCGCAGACCATGTCGTTGTCGCAGGCGTAGCGGTCGTGCCCGAGCACCGCTCGCGGTGTCGCGTCGAGGACGGGCAGATCGCGGGCCGCCTCCCCGTAGCCGGGCAGACCGAAGAAGGCGTACTCGATGTCGGCCGGGGCCAGTGCGGCCGCGGCGCAGACGGTGTCGACACCTTCCTTCAGGACACGTTCGACCAGCTCGATACCGTGGGAGAAGTAGTACGAACTCGCCGCCTGTGCGCGCGCAACCACTTGTCCGGACCGGTCGACCAGGCAGAACGCGGTTTTCGTACCGCCGCCGTCGACACCCAGGAACATCGTCGTACCTCCGTCCGGCGCCCTCGATCCGCGCCGTCGCCGCCTTTGATCAGTTGTTCAGGGAGTGCAGGATCACGCCCTGCACCACGCGGTTGACCTCACCCGAGGGGAACGGGTTGTCGGGCCGCAGGCCCCGGGCCTGCGAGGCACGGAGGGCGATGAGCTGGGCGTACACCACGGCGGGCAGGGCCAGGGCGGCGTCGTCGACGTCGTCGAGGCCCGGCAGGGGCCAGGCATCCGCGCTCCCCGCGCCCGCGCCGGTCTCCGCGGAGACCGCGACGACACTGCCGGCGGGCAGGTTTCCTCGCAGCTCCGCGACGATGTCGTGGTCGTACTGGCGGGTGTACGGGTCGTTCGACACGTACACCACCGCGACGGAGCGTTCGTTGAGTACCGCCTTGGGGCCGTGCCGGAATCCCAGCGAGGATTCCGCGACGGCCATGAGCGTCCCGCCGGTCAGCTCCAGCACCTTCAGAGCCGACTCCTCGGCGAGGCCCTTCAGCGGGCCGCTGCCGAGGAAGACGATGCGCTCGGGCGCGCGCTCCACCAGGGCGCCGGCGGTGCGGTCGGCGGCGCCCTGCTCGATGATCGACTCCGCCGCCCGGGCCAGGCGTTCGACGGTCCCGCCGTAGGCGTCCGCGCCCAGCGCGAGCAGTGCCGCGAGCGTCATGCACGTGAAGCTCGACGTCATGGCGAAGCCGCGGTCGTTGGACGCGGGCGGCATCAGCAGGACGTGGGACCGCGGCCGCTCGGCGTGCTCGCGTGCCAGGCGGCCCTGCTCGTTGCAGGTGATCACGAGGTGGTGCACCTCGGAGAGGACCTGGTCGGCCAGGGCGGTGGCGGCGACGGACTCCGGGCTGTCGCCCGACCGCGCGAAGGAGACCAGCAGCGTGGGCAGGTCCTCGGCGAGGCAACCGCGGGGGTCCGCGACGAGGTCCGTGGTGGGGACCGCGTCGACGCGCCGTCCCAGGCGCCGTGCCAGGGTCGGCTGGAGCACCTGCCCGGCGAACGCCGAGGTCCCGGCGCCGGTGAGGACCACGCGCAGATCGCGGCGCGCCACGAGCGGGCTCAGGAACGCGTCCAGCGGTTCCCGGGAGGCGGCGACGATCCGGTCGACCTCCCGCCACAGGGCGGGCTGCTGGGCGATCTCGCGCACGGTGTGGACAGCGCTGTCGTCGACGGGCAGCGTGCCGGAGGGCGTGGTCACACATACTCCTTCTGGTTCTGCTTCTGGTTCTGCTTCTGGTTGCGGTCCGCACGGACGGCGCGGTCGTAGTCCCGCAGGACGTCGCGGACGTGGTCCACGGCCAGGTCGCGCGGGCGCGCGGCCAGCTCACCGCGGCGCACGCGGGCGTACTGGAGCGGAAGATGGGCGCTGAGCAGCGGCAGCGGGACGCCCGTGGCCGAGAGGTTGGCCAGCAGCCGGGCCTGGGCCTCTTCGATCTCGGGGTCGGGCCAGTAGTAGCGCATCCGGTCGCTGTAGCTGTAGCGGCGGGCGAGGCGCTGCTCGGCGTCGCTGCCCGGGTAGTAGCCCTCCCACTGGGCAGGCTCGGCGAGCATCCGCCGCTCGACGACCTCGGCGAGCCGTGACCGCTCACCGGCCGGCACCAGCTCGTCCTCGATCGCGGCGAGGGCGAACAGCGCCTCGCGCAGGGCGAAGGTCAGTCCGGGGCCCACCTTGAGGACCGCCCAGTGGTCCTCGACCAGCGCGGTGAGCGCCTCGGCGGTCTGGTAGTCGGTCGAGTGTGCCTCGTAGACCATGGTGGGCTCGTCGTCGAGGACCTTGCACAGCTGCTCGGTCGCTTCCCGCCGGTAGTCGACGACCCGCAGGTGGTCGAACTCCACGGCCGGCTGCACCACCAGGGCCATGACGCGCGGCCAGACCCCTTCGACGCCGTGCCGGGCGAACGCCTTCCGGTGCTGCTCCAGAGTCGTGCGCGCCGCCTCGGGCGTGGTGGGTACGAGAGCGCCGAGCGTCTCGTGCGCGCCGCCGGGCGTGGGCACCTCCGTGCCGATCACGTACCGGATCCGCTCCGCGCGCTCCGGGCCCACCGTGTCCTCGGCCGCCCGGATCAGCCGCGCGGCGCGTTCGGCGACCACGTCGTCGGTCAGCGGTACGGGGTCGCCGGCGCAGGCGAAGCTGCAGTCCAGGTGGATCTTGGTGAAACCCGCCGCCGCGTAGGCCGCGACCAGGGCTTCGGCCTGCTCCATCGCCTCGTCGGGCGGCAGGGACTGCCACCGGTTCGGTCCGAGGTGGTCGCCGCCGAGGATCACGCGGTCCAGTGGCAGACCACGCGCCGTCGCGATGCCGTGCACGAGGTCGCGGAAGTCGCCGGGCCGCATGCCCGTGTATCCGCCGTACTGGTCGACCTGGTTCGAGGTCGCCTCTACCAGTACCGGACCACCGCTCTCCCGCGCCTGCACCACAGCCGCTTCGATGACCAGCGGATGGGCGGAACACACGGAGGTGATGCCCTGTGGCCGCCCGGCCTTCTGGTGCCGAACGACCTCGTCCAACGGGCTCTGCATGGCCAACCCCTCACTGAAGTGCAGTTCGAGCTGGTCCGCCGCGACGGCCGAAGCTCACCCGGGACGTTACTGGTCTTAATTCCGGCCGTCAATAGGTCTCTATTGGTCTGCTTCTGG
Source organism: Streptomyces sp. BBFR25 (assembly GCF_044590125.1). Lineage (NCBI taxonomy): Bacteria > Bacillati > Actinomycetota > Actinomycetes > Kitasatosporales > Streptomycetaceae > Streptomyces > Streptomyces sp. BBFR25. The sequence continues at coordinate 6,316,349 of NZ_CP172447.1, read as the reverse complement.
TATTCCTTCGTATTCCTTGCCGACCAGGGTGCCGCCTGGTGAAACGGCGCCGAGCCGGGCGTCGGCCACTCCGACGCCCGGCTCGGGCGGGGCTGCAGGGGACCCGTTCGGATCCGGCCAGTGCCGGGTCGTTCAGGTCTCGTTGGTGATGGAGGCCCGGAACCGGTAGCGGTCCCCCCGGTAGACCTGGACGGTCAGTTCGATCGGGCGGGCGTCCTGGTTGGAGGTCAGCTGGGTCGCGACGAGCATCGGCATGGTGGCGCCGATCTCGAACAGCTCGATCTCCCGTGCCGTCGGATGGCGGGCCTCGACCGAGTAGTCGGCCACGCGGGGGAGCTGCGGCGGGTCGGCGGCGCGCAGGGTGGCGTACAGCGAGGCGGTGTTGAAGTCGGCGTCGGCCAGGGCGGGGCAGGCGGACAGGGGGAGCCGGTTGTGCTCCAGCACGACCAGCAGGCCGTCCAGGAAGCGCAGCCGGTGGAGATCGAAGAGGTCGGCGCCCGGCGCGATCCGGAGCTGTTCGGCCTCCGCCACCGTGGCGGGGCGGACGGTGGCCGAGAGCACCTTGCTGGCCGTGGTCAGGCCGTTGGCCTCGGCATAGTCGGCGAACCCCTGGACCTGGGGAGCGGCCACGGCGGGCGCGGGTGCCGCGTCGGCGAACAGACCGGGCTCGGCGACGAACCACCCGCGTGACGACGACGGCCGCACGACGCCCCGCGCCTCCAGCTGGGCGAGGGCGGCCCGCAGGGTCACGCGCGAGACGGCGTACCGGGCGACCAGGGCCCGCTCGGAGGGCAGCCGGTCGCCGGGGCGGGCGGCGGCGGCCCGCAGGTCGTCGAGGAGCCGCGCGGCTGTGCGCTCGTACAGCGGGAGGGCGTCGTCGGCGAAGAGGCCCCTGGGCATCGGCGTACTCGCTTCGGTCATACCAGAAGCATACCGGTTCGCGCGCCCGCGCAGGCGCCCGCGTCCCGCACTTCCCCACCCGCACCCCCACCTGCACGAGCTGAACTCCTCGGCCGTGACGGCCCTTTGGACCATTGACAGGCCAATCGCATACCACTTACGTTCTCGATGCAGTCCACCCAGAGCCCGATGGTGCCTCCTAGAGAGAGATCGACATGACGGATGTGAACCGGCGCAGCGTACTGAAGGTGGCACTGGGGGGTGCCGGGCTGGCCGCCCTCCCCTCCGTGGTTCCGGGCGCCGCCCCCGCGGTCGCCGCACCGCACCGCGCCCCCGACCTCGTCGGGGTCGGCGACACCTCCATCACCTTGGAGTTCGACGACCGGTTGCACAGCCGCGTGGCGTTGGGGGGCGTCGACGTCACGCGCTTCGACGCCGGTGAGGCCCTGCTGGTGGGCGACGGGGCGATCGACGAGTTCGCCTACGGCGGGCACGAGACCCGTAGGACCAGGCATTCCCGGCACGGCGCGGGCGTCACGGTGGCCGTCTGGGGCGAGTCCGCGACCGGCGTGCGCAAGACGGTGGAGCTGACCTCCTTCCGGCGGCTGACCGGGATGCTCGTGATGAAGGTGGCCTACACCAACGGGACCGGCGCCGACCTGCCCGTCACCGGGTGGCGCAGCGGAGCCCACGAACTCCTGGAGGTCCCCGGCGGCTTCTACACCTTCTCGGGTACCACGTACGAGGACCGTCGCGACTGGGTGCGGCCGATGACGGACGGGTTCGACCAGGAGAACTCGCTGGGGATGGACGCCTCCGACTACGGCGGCGGCACCCCGGTGGCGACCGTGTGGCGGCCGGGAGCCGGTCTCTCCGTCGGGCACGTCGAACCCGTGGCCAGGATGCTGCGCCTGCCGGTTCGCAGGACGGCCGGCGGAGCGAGCATCGCCGTCGAGGGGGACACCCCTCGCACGCTGAAGCCGGGCCGGCGCCTGACCACCGACACCACGTTCCTGACCGCCCTGCCGGGCGACCACTTCGTACCGCTTCAGCGCTATCGCGACTACATGGCGGACATCGGCCAGCGTGCACCCAGGACGCCCGGGCCGGCGCTGGAACCCATGTGGTGCGCCTGGGGCTACGAACGCGACTTCACCGTCGAGCAGGTCGTCGCAACGCTCCCCAAGGTGCGCGAGGTCGGCCTCAAGTGGGCGGTGCTCGACGACGGCTGGCAGACCAACGAGGGCGACTGGGAGCTGGACCCGCGGAAGTTCCCGCGCGGCGACAGCGACATGCGTGCCTTCACCCGGCAGATCCGGGAGGCCGGCCTGCGCCCGCGCCTGTGGTGGGCTCCGCTGGCGGCGGACCCGGAGAGCGACCTGTACCAGAACCGTCCCGACATGCTCCTGCTGGACCGCGAGGGCAACAAGCAGCGCGTGAGCTGGTGGGACGCCTGGACCCTGTGCCCCGCGTACCAGCCGACGGTGGACTACTTCGTCGGGCAGGTGAAGCGGTTCATCGGCGACTGGGGATACGAAGGGCTCAAGATCGACGGCCAGCACCTCAACGCCGTCACGCCCTGCTACAACCCGGCGCACGGGCACGCCCGCCCCGAGGAATCGACCGAGGGGCTCGCGCGGTTCTGGAAGGCGGTGTACGAGGCCGCGCACCGGGCGGACCGCGACGCCGTGGTCGAACTCTGCCCCTGCGGCACCGCCTTCGCCTTCCACAACCTGCCCTACGTCGACCAGTACCCGAGCTCGGACCCGCTCTCGTCCTACCAGGTCCGGACGAAGGGCAAGACGATGAAGGCGCTGATGGGCCGGGGCAGCAGCTACTCCGGCGACCACGTCGAACTGAGCGACGGCGGCGACGACTTCGCCTCCAGCTACGGTGTGGGAGCCGTCCTGTCGACGAAGTTCACCTACCCCACGGGCCCGGACGACGGCATCGTGCTCACCCCGGAACGAGAAGCGCTCTGGCGCCGGTGGATGAACCTCTACGAGGAGAACATGCCGGCCACCGGCGAGTACCGGGGCGAGCTGTACGACATCGGTTTCGACAAGCCCGAGACGCATGTGGTGGCCAAGGGCGCGGTCCTGCACTACGCCTTCTACGCCGAGCAGTGGGACGGGACGGTCGAACTGCGTGGCCTGGGCCGCGGCAGGTACCGCCTGACCGACCCGTTCAACGGCACCTCTCTGGGCACCGCCGACGCTCGGCACAACACCGTGCGGCTGGCCTTCGAGCGGTTCCAGCTCATCGTGGCCGAGCGCATCGGCTGATCAGGGGGCGAGTGCGCCGGTCCCGGCACCCACTCACGTGGCGGTGACCGGCAGCACGTCCGGCGACAGCGCCGCCGCCCGCGCCGTCCCGCTCGTCATCCGCCGGCGGTGATGGCGGCGGCACAGCACCTCGTAGCCGATCTCGTCCGGGGACTGGGCGACGTCGCCGACGACGACCTGGGCGCCCTCGACGACCATGACGCCGCCGACTGTGCGGGCGTTGTGCGTGGCGCGGGCGCCGCACCAGCACAGGGCCTCGACCTGGAGCACCTCGACGCGGTCGGCGAGTTCCACCAGCCGCTGGGAGCCCGGGAAGAGCTTGGAGCGGAAGTCGGTGGTGATGCCGAAGGCGTACACGTCGACGTCGAGGTCGTCGACCACCCGCGCGAGCTGGTCGATCTGGTCCGGGGCGAGGAACTGCGCCTCGTCCGCGATGACGTAGTCCACCCGGCCGCCCTGCGAGAGGTGGTCGACGACGTGGGCGTACAGGTCCTGGCCGTCCCCGACCTCGACCGCGTCGGTGACGAGGCCGAGGCGGGAGGAGAGCTTGCCCTCGCCCGCGCGGTCGTCGCGGGTGAAGATCATGCCGACCAGTCCGCGTGCCGAGCGGTTGTGCTCGATCTGGAGAGCCAGTGTCGACTTCCCGCAGTCCATCGTTCCGGAGAAGAAGACCAGCTCGGGCATGAGGGGTTGGGCACCTTTCGGCATCGGGCAGACCTGCGTGGGGTCAGGAGCGTACTTCGAGCAGCGGGACGAGCTGCTCGGCGGGGGTCATCGAACCGTGGTTGCCGACCATCGCCGACTCCTTGGGCTCGCGCTCGGAGGCGATGAGCAGGACGTCGTCGCGCGCCGCGGCGACCACGTCGCCGATGCGGCCGTACACCCGGTCGTCGATGCGGGGGCCGAACCAGCCCGCCGCGATCGCCTCGTCCCGGGAGGCCACCCAGAACTGCTCGCCGAGCACCTCGCGCCAGCAGGTCAGCACGTCGTTGTGGGCGCCGGGGACGGCGTAGACGTGGCGGGCGCGGCCCTCGCCGCCGAGGAGGGCGACGCCCGCCTTCAGCTCCCAGTCCTCGTCGAAGTCGATGCGGTGCTCCTCGTCGAAGGGCACGTCGACCATGCCGTGGTCGGCGGTGACGTACAGGGCGCTGCGTGGCGGCAGCTGCTCGGCGAGGCGCTGGACGAGGCGGTCGACGTGGCCGAGCTGCCCGCGCCAGGTGTCGGAGTCGACGCCGAAGCGGTGTCCGGCGCCGTCGACCTCGGCGTAGTACGTGTAGACGAGGGCGCGGTCGGCGCGGGCCAGCTGTTCGGCGGCACAGTCCATCCGGTCCTCGCCGGACAGCCGTCCGTGGAACTCGCCGCCGCTGAGCGCGACCTTGGTCAGCGGGGTGTTCGCGAAGGTGGGCGAGGAGACCTGGGCGGCGTGCACCCCGGCCTCGTGGGCGAGGCCGAAGACGGTCGGATACGGCTGCCAGGGGCCCGGCGCGGTCCACGGCTGCCAGCGCAGCTGGTTCATCAGGGCACCGGTGGCGGGATCGCGCACCGTGTAGCCCGGCAGGCCGTGGGCGCCCGGCGGCAGTCCGGTGCCGACGGAGGCGAGGGAGGTCGCCGTGGTCGCCGGGTAGCCGGCGGTGATCGGGCGCCCGGTGCCGCCGCGCGAGCTGCCCAGGAGGGAACTCAGGAAGGGGGCGTCCTCGGGGTGGGCGCGCAGCTGCTCCCAGCCGAGTCCGTCGATCAGGAAGACGCAGTTGCGGTCGGCCGGGGTCAGTTCGGTGATCCCCGCGGTCATGCCGGGGACGCCGAGGCCGGCGGCCAGGGTGGGCAGCAGATCGGCGAGGGACCCCGTGCCGTACTCGGGTACGGGGGCGGAGTCGACGGGGAGCGGTTCCGGGTGGGTGTCCCAGGCGGTGTGCTGCACCATCAGCGGGTGGAGTCCGCGGTCGCCTCGGACAGGGACTGGGCGAAGGCGAGCGCCTGGCGCACCGTCTCCGGGCCGTCCCCCGCCTCGCTGACGCGCAGGCTGAGGTCGTCGGCCGTCGAGCTGCCCGTGTAGCCGTGGTCGGCCTCGCAGTTGGGGTCGCCGCAGGCGGCGGGCTCCAGGTCGAGGCGGGAGACGGCGCCCCAGCCGATGGTCAGCACGATCTCGCGGGGCAGGGTGCCCGGCTTGTACTGCTCCGGGTTGGCGACGACGCGGCTGACGACGATGGACGAGATCCGGCCGAGCTTGACGGACTCCGTGGACGTCGTGGCGTACGGCGTCGGGGAGGTGTCGTCGGCGGCCTGCTCGTCGGTGTGGCTGACGATGAAGCGGTTGCCGGTGAGGACCAGCACGGTCACGTGCCGGCGCACCTCGTTCTGGTCGAACGTCGTCTCCTGATGGACCAGGTACGACCGCACGGGCTCGCCGCCCACGGCGGCTTCCACCGCCTCGGCCACGAGGGCCGGGTAGTAGCCGCTGCGCTCGATCGCCGCTCGCAGCCCCTGGGTCGTCGTACTGGTCTTGGCCATGCCGTCCATCCTACGGGGACCCACTGACTGCGAGGGACGCTCCCGCGGTACCCGCTGCGGGCCTGGCCCGGCGCGGGGGCCGGGCAGGTGCGGGGTGTGGCCGGTCAGTACGCCGGCAGGGTCCGCGGGCCCAGGTCGTCGCGGGCGGGAGGGGGTGCGAGGCGGACGGAGGCGCCGAGGACGCTCAGGCCGTGCGGGGCAACCACGACCGGTTCCAGGGTGACCGCGACGACCTCCGGGTGGTCGTCGACCAGCCGGGAGACCCGCAGCAGCAGCTCCTCCAGGGCGGCGGCGTCGACGGGGGCGGAGCCTCGCCAGCCGAAGAGGAGGGGCGCCGTGCGGATGGAGCGGATGAGCGAGGTGGCGTCCCGGTCGGTGACCGGGATCAGCCGGTGCGCCATGTCGCCGAGCAGTTGGGTGGCGGCGCCGGCGAGGCCGAAGGAGAGCACCGCCCCGGCCGCCGGGTCGATGACCGCCCGTACGACGGTGTCGACGCCGCGCGGTGCCATGCCCTGCACCACCGGTCGCAGCTCGGCGGGCGTCCCGAACAGCTCGGTCAATTCGGCGTAGGCCCGGCGCAGTTGCTCCTCGTCCGCCAGATCGAGGCGTACGCCGCCCAGGTCCGCGCGGTGCCGCAGGTGCGGGGCGGTGGCCTTGAGGGCCACAGGGTAGCCAAGGGTCCGGGCGGCGGCCGCGGCGTCGTCGGGGGCGGGGGCGGGCAGGGCGCGGTGGACGTGGACGCCGTACCGGCCCAGCAGCTCGCAGGTCTCCTCGGTACCGAGGGCGAGCCCCTGACCGCGCGCGAGGTACCCCGCGATCTGCTGGGCGGCGCCCCTCTCGTCGATGTCCTCGTACTCCGGGACCTTGCCGGGGTCGGCGGCGTCGCGCCGCCACTGGGCGTAGGCGACGGCCTCGCCGAGGGCGCGGACGGCGCGCTCGGCGGCGGGGTAGGCGGGGATGAGGTGGGCTCCGTCCGGGGCCGGGGCGGCGGACGGCGGCGGGGCCGAGGCGGCGGGCGGACGGGGCGGGCCGGACGGGCCGGGCCTACCGGACGCGGGCTCCTCGGCGGGGCCGGGGGCGGCGTGGGCTGCGGTGCCCGGGGCGGCCTGCGGGACGGCGCTCGGATCGGCCGGGGCTGCCGTACGCGGGGCCGCTTGCGGGGCGGTGCTCGTCGCCGCGGACAGGGCCTCCGCCAGGCCGCCCAGCTCCACGTGGACCACGAGGACCGGCTTGGTGGGGACCGCGGCCGCCGCCGAGCGCAGCGCCTGAGCCAGCGCGGCGTCCCCGGCCGCCCCCTCCCCCACCGTCGGGATGGCGGTCACGACGACCGCGTCGCACGTGTCCTCGGCCAGGGCCCTGGCCAGGGCCGCGTGGAAGTCGTCGGCCGAGGCGGCGGTCGTCAGGTCCAGCGGGGGCTGCGGGCGCAGGCCCTCGGAGAGGCACGCGTCGTAGGTGAGCAGTCCCAGGGACTCCGAGTTGCCCAGGATGGCGACCCTGGGTCCGGCGGGCAGCGGCTGGCGGGCGAGGAGCAGCCCCGCGTCGACCAGGTCGGTGATGGTGTCGACCCGGATCACGCCGGCCTGCCGCAGCAGCGCGGAGACCGTCGCGTGCGGCAGCCGTGTCGCCCGTACGGCGTGCCCCTGGGGTGCCACGCCGCCGTGCCGGGCGCCCTGCACCACGACCAGGGGCTTGGCGGCCGCGGTGCGCCGGGCCAGGCGGGTGAACTTGCGGGGGTTGCCGATGGACTCCAGGTACATCAGCGCGACGTCGGTCTCCGGGTCGTCGTACCAGTACTGCAGGACGTCGTTGCCGGAGACGTCGGCGCGGTTGCCGGAGGAGACGAAGGTGGACACGCCGGTGTGGCCGGTGACCCCGCCGCCGCGCCGGTGCAGCCGGGAGAGCAGGGCGATGCCGATGGCGCCGGACTGGGCGAACAGGCCGATCCGGCCGGGGCGCGGCATCTCGGGGGCGAGGGAGGCGTTGAGCCGTACGTCCGGGGAGGTGTTGATGATCCCGAAGGCGTTGGGCCCGATGATGCGCATCCCGTACGTGCGCGCGTGCCGCACGAGGGCCCGCTGGCGTTCGCGTCCCTCGGGCCCGCTGTCGGCGTATCCGGCGGAGATCACCACCAGCCCCTGCACGCCGTGTTCGCCGCACTGGGTGACGACGTCCGGGACGTGCTCGGCGGGCACGGTGACGACGGCGAGGTCGACGGGCCCGTCGATGTCCCGCACGGAGCGGCACGCCGGGACCCCGTCGAGGTCCTTCCGGTCCTCCGGGAAGGCCCGGTTCACGGCGTACAGGCGCCCCGTGTACCCCGCGTCCCGGATGTTGCCGAGGATGCTGCGGCCGACGCCGCCCGGGGTGCGGCCGGTGCCGACGACCGCGACCGAGCCGGGCTGCAGCAGCCGCTGGACGGAACGGGCCTCCGCGCGGTGCTCGCGCGCGTACTGCACGGCGAGCGAGCGGTCGGTGGGTTCCAGATCGAACTCCAGGCGGACCACCCCGTCCTCGAAGCTCCGCTTCTGGGTGTACCCGGCGTCCATGAAGACTTTGATCATCTTGTTGTTGGCGGGCAGCACCTCGGCGGCGAAGCGGCGGATGCCCCGCTCGCGGGCGACGGCGGCGATGTGCTCCAGGAGGGCCGAGGCGACGCCGCGCCCCTGGTGGGCGTCCTGGACGAGGAAGGCGACCTCGGCCTCGTCGGCCGGGGAGGTGGCGGGTGTTCCGCCGGACCCGATCCGGTCGTAGCGTACGGTGGCGATGAACTCGCCGCCGATGGTGGCCGCGAGTCCCACCCGGTCCACGAAGTCGTGGTGCGTGAAGCGGTGGACATCCTTGGCGGACAGACGGGGATACGGCGCGAAGAAGCGGTAGTACTTCGACTCGTCGGACACCTGCTCGTAGAAGCTGACCAGGCGCTCGGCGTCATCGACGGTGATGGGGCGGACGCGCGCGGTGCCGCCGTCGCGCAGCACCACGTCGGCTTCCCAGTGGGCGGGATACTCGTGCCGGTCCGACGAGGTCTGCATGGGCCCCAGAGTACGGCTCGCGTCCGACAACGGCGCGGGGCAGTCTGTGGGGGCGGAGGCTCGGGGCGAGGCCGCGGTCCGAGCACCGCACGGGACGGCGCACGCGGCCGTCCCGGCTTGCTTCACGATGTGGGAAACTGGTCTAGACAACACAGGTCTAGACAACTCCAACCCCTCTGAACACCTGAAGGGCAGCATCACATGGCTGAGCGCCGCGTCAACGTCGGCTGGGCCGAGGGCCTCCACGCCCGCCCCGCCTCCATCTTCGTCCGAGCCGCCACGGCCACAGGCGTCCCGGTGACGATCGCCAAGGCCGACGGGTCCCCCGTCAACGCGGCCTCCATGCTGGCCGTCCTCGGCCTCGGCGCCCAGGGCGGCGAGGAGATCGTCCTCGCCTCCGACGCCGAGGGCGCGGAAGCCGCCCTGGACCGGCTGGCGAAGCTGGTCGCCGAGGGGCTCGAGGAGCTTCCCGAGACCGTCTGAGCCGGCGGACAGCACCACCGAAAGGCCCGCCGGGACACCGGACGGGCCTTTCTTTTCTTTTCTCTTTCTTTTCCCTGCTCTTTCGGCTCGCCCGCCTGTTCGTCCCGTTTCACGGACAGCGGAGAACAACGGCCGGAATTCCCCGTCCTTTGTATACGGCACCCGCGTTACCGGCGCGGGCCCGCCGTGTTTACGGGATGTTGCGCATTCCTCACATGCTCCGCCCGCCCGCCGTCGGAGGCGAAGCGCAGCCGGTGCGCGGAGGCCGACCGCTCGATGTGCAGGGTCATCAGCGCCCGCGCGCGTTCGCCGTCGCCCCGGGCCACGGCATCGGTGATCGCGCCGTGTTCCGCCCAGTACTCCACCGGGCCGACCGGTGTCTCCACGACGTACATCCAGGCGATCTTGTGGCGGAGCTGGGTCAGCAGCGCCGTCAGGGAGGGGCTGTCGGCCGCCCGGGCGAGGGTCTCGTGGAACCAGCCGCCCAGGGAGCGCAGCTCCTCGCCGGTGCCCTGCCTGGCCCGCTCCTGCCCCAGCCTGACCAGGCCGCGCAACACCTTGAGGTGGGCCTCGGTGCGCCGCCGGGCGGCCCGGGAGGCCCCGAGCGGCTCCAGGAGCATGCGCGTCTCCAGCAGGTCGGCGGCCTCCCGCTCGGTCGGTTCCGCCACGCACGCGCCCGCGTGCCGCCGGGTCACCACGAAACCCTCGGCCTCCAGCGTGCGCAGGGCCTCGCGGACGGGGACGCGGGAGACGCCGTAGCGGCGGGCGAGGAGTTCCTCGGTGAGCCGGCTCCCGCGACCGTGTACGCCGGTGACGATGTCGTCCCGGATCGCCGTGCACACCGAATGCGCCGGAATACGCATGAGCGACCTCCCCTTGACCCCCGTGAAATGCCGACGATCGACGTGTGTGGCACGACCCCGGACCGATCAAGCGATATTAAATGCGAAAAGCCCCGGCTCGGGAAGCCGGGGCTTTCGGACGACGCCTGCGTCAGACGTTCACGCCGTGGGAACGGAGGTAGGCGACGGGATCCATGTCCGAGCCGTACTCGGGGCTCGTACGGGCCTCGAAGTGCAGATGCGGCCCGGTGACGTTGCCGGTGGCGCCGGAGAGGCCGATCTGCTGGCCGGGCTCGACCGACTGGCCGACCGAGACGCCGATGGACGACAGGTGCCCGTACTGCGTGTACGTGCCGTCGTGCATCCTGATCACGACCTGGTTGCCGTACGCCCCGCCCCAGCCGGCCTCGACGACGGTGCCGACGCCCACGGCGTGCACGGTCGTACCGCTGGAGGCGTGGAAGTCGATGCCGGTGTGGCTGCCGGAGGACCACAGGGAGCTGCCGGCCTGGTAGGCGGTGGAGACGTACGAGGCGGTGATCGGCGCGACGAAGGTGTTGAGGCGCTTGCGCTCCGCCTCCCGCGCGGCGCGCTCCTTGGCCTCGCGCGCCTCCTTGGCCGCCTCGGCCGCCCGCTCGCGGGCCGCTTCCCGGGCCGCCTCGCGGGCGGCGGCGTCCGCGGCCGCCTGCTGCTGGGCGAGGGCCTGGGCGTCGATCTCGTCGGCTATGGAGTCGCCGATGGCGACGACCGGGGTGAGTCCGCTCTGCTCCACCGCGGGCTCGGCGGCGAGCGCCGGAGCGGCGAGGGTGCCGACGACGCCGGTGGTGGCGAGGGCCGCGACTCCCGCCGCGCGGGCGGTGGTGCGGTGCACCCGGCTGGGACGGCGGTGCTTCCCGGGGGCGCGCGTGAACGCCATGTAGAGGCTTGTCCTTTCCTTCCCTCTCGCCTACCGGGTTAGCTGACGGGTTCGGAGGTGGAAGGTCTCCTACGGACCCCCTCGCGGTGCGCGCGGGCGTCCGATTCACCCCAGGGACTGCGTTGGGTCCCCGGCTCCCCTGGCTCGCGCCGTACGGGGACTCGGCGATGGCTGTCCGGTGCCGCGGGTGCGGCGCACTGCCTGACGAACAGCCCGGAAGACGCTAAACGCGGCTGCGTTCAATTCTCAAACGCAACAGGCGTTTTGTAGCGCACGCCACAGGGCAGACGGGCAACCACTCCCCCAATCCGGACAAACGGCGGCCCTGGTGACACTCCGGTCACCAGGGCCACCGCACGCGCGTGCCGCTACTCGGCCGACACCACGGTGACTTCGCCGATGCCGAGGGCCTCGACGGGCTCCTTGATCTGCGCAGCGTCGCCGACGAGGACCGTCACGAGGCGGTCCACCGGGAAGGCGTTCACGACCGCCGCGGTGGCCTCCACGGTGCCCGTGGCGGCCAGTTGGCGGTAGAGGGTGGCCTGGAAGTCGTCGGACAGGTGCTGCTCGACCTGGTCGGCCAGCGTGTCGGCCACGGCCGCCGCCGTCTCGTACTTCAGCGGCGCCACGCCCACCAGGTTCTGCACGGCCACGTCACGCTCGGCGTCGGTGAGCCCCTCCGCGGCGAGCTTGCGCAGCACCGTCCACAGGTCCTCCAGGGCGGGACCGGTGTTGGGGGTGTCGACGGACCCGCTGATGGCGAGCATCGCGGCGCCCGTGCCGTCCGGCGCGGACCGCAGGACCTGGCCGAACGCCCGTACGCCGTAGGTGTAGCCCTTCTCCTCGCGCAGGACGCGGTCCAGGCGCGAGGTGAGGGTGCCGCCGAGGCAGTACGTGCCGAGCACCTGCGCGGGCCACACGCGGTCGTGCCGGTCGGCGCCGGTGCGGCCGATCAGCAGCTGCGTCTGGACGGCGCCGGGACGGTCCACGATGACGACCCGGCCGCGGTCGTCGGCGGTCACCGGGGGGACGGGGCGCGGCTCGGCGGCCGAGCCGGTCCAGGCGCCCAGGGTGTCGCCGAGCAGCGCGTCCAGGTCGACGCCGGTGAGGTCGCCGACGACCACCGCGGTGGCCGTGGCGGGGCGCACGTGCCGCTCGTAGAAGGCGCGTACGGCCGCCGAGTCGATGGCCTCGACCGTCTCCTCGGTGCCCTGGCGCGGGCGCGACATGCGCGAGCCGGCCGGGAACAGCTCCTTGGAGAGTTCCTTGGCGGCGCGCCGGGCCGGGTTGGCCAGCTCGTGCGGGATCTCGTCGAGCCGGTTGCGCACCAGTCGTTCGACCTCGCCGTCCGCGAACGCGGGCGCCCTGAGGGCGTCGGCGACCAGGCCGAGGGCCTTGGCGAGGCGCGAGGCGGGCACCTCCAGGCTCAGCCGGACGCCGGGGTGGTCGGCGTGCGCGTCGAGGGTGGCGCCGCAGCGCTCCAGCTCGGCGGCGAAGTCCTCGGCGGAGTGCTTGTCGGTGCCCTCGGAGAAGGCGCGCGCCATGATCGTGGCCACGCCGTCGAGACCGGCGGGCTCGGCGTCCAGTGGGGCGTCGAGGAGCACCTCGACGGCGACGACCTGCTGGCCGGGGCGGTGGCAGCGCAGCACGGTGAGGCCGTTGTCGAGGCTGCCGCGCTCGGGGGCGGGGAACGCCCACGGCTTGGGCTCGCCGGCCTGCGGGCGGGCGTGGAATTCCATGGTGGCGAGCTCGGTCACTTGGCCGCCTCCTCGTTCTCGTCGGTGGCGTCGGTCACGGAGACGGTGACGGTGCTCTCGTCGGCGTCGTCCTCGTCGGCGGGGGCGGTGGGCTCGTAGACGAGTACCGCGCGGTTGTCGGGGCGCAGGCGGGCCTTGGCGACCTCCTGGACCTCCTCCGCGGTCACCTCCAGGACCCGCTGCACGGCGGTGAGGGCCAGCTGCGGATCACCGAACAGGACGGCGTACCGGCACAGTTCGTCCGCGCGGCCCGCGACCGTGCCCAGGCGGTCCAGCCACTCGCGCTCGAGCTGGGCCTGGGCGCGCTCCATCTCCTCGGCCGTGGGACCCTCTTCGGCGAACCGGGCCAGCTCCTCGTCGATGGCCGTCTCGATGACCGGCACCTCCACGTCACCGGACGTCTTCACGTCCAGCCACCCCAGGGAGGGTGCCCCGGCGAGGCGCAGCAGGCCGAACCCGGCGGCGACGGCCGTGCGGTCGCGGCGTACGAGCCGGTTGTACAGGCGGGACGACTCGCCGCCGCCCAGGACGGTCAGGGCCAGGTCGGCCGCGTCGCACGCGCGCGTGCCGTCCTCCGGCAGGCGGTAGGCCGCCATCAGGGCGCGGGCCGGGACCTCCTCCTCGACGATCTCGCGCAGCTGCCCGCCCATGACGTCGGGCAGCGAACCGTCCCGGGGAGGCTGCTTGCCGTCGTGCGAGGCGATGGAGCCGAAGTACTTCTCGATCCAGGCGAGCGTCCGCTCCGGGTCGATGTCGCCGACGACCGACAGCACCGCGTTGTTCGGCGCGTAGTAGGTGCGGAAGAACGCGCGCGCGTCCTCCAGGGTCGCCGCGTCGAGGTCGGCCATCGAACCGATCGGCGTGTGGTGGTAGGGGTGGCCCTCCGGGTAGGCGAGGGCGGTCAGCTTCTCGAAGGCCGTGCCGTAGGGGACGTTGTCGTAGCGCTGGCGCCGTTCGTTCTTGACGACGTCACGCTGGTTCTCCATCGACTCCTCGTCCAGGGCGGCCAGCAGGGAGCCCATGCGGTCGGCCTCCAGCCAGAGGGCGAGCTCCAGCTGGTGGGCGGGCATGGTCTCGAAGTAGTTGGTCCGCTCGAAGCTGGTGGTGCCGTTGAGCGAGCCGCCGGCGCCCTGCACCAGCTCGAAGTGACCGTTGCCCTTGACCTGGGCGGAGCCCTGGAACATGAGGTGCTCGAAAAGGTGAGCCAGGCCGGTACGCCCCTTGACCTCGTGGCGCGAGCCGACGTCGTACCAGAGGCACACCGCCGCGACCGGGGTCAGGTGGTCCTCGGAGAGCACCACGCGCAGGCCGTTGGCCAGGCGGTGCTCGGTCGCTGTCAGGCCGCCGGAGCCTGCCTGGGCGGTGGCCGTGTGACCCATGGGCATGTACGTCCCTTCGATCGCGAGATTCTCGGTGGACCACTGGGTGGACCACCGGGTGGAATCAGTGGGCGGAACTGCGGAATTCCGCCGATCCTGCCACTGTATGCAAGCGTGCGGGCCACCGGTGGAGTTCCCGGACCTCGTACGCCGAGAGCGAGCACGCGGTTGGCGGGCCGCCGGGGACGGCGGCGCGGAGGGCGCCCCGGGATGGGCGTACCCTGCGGGCAGCGCCGGGCCGGCAGCCCGTGACGGGTCCTGGTCGGTCGCTGTCAGTGCCGCAGTCCACAATGGACGGCGTCAGTTCACCGTTCACGCTTCAGCAAGGAGCCGGCAGCGATGGCCCGCCGTAGTACGAAGACCCCGCCGCCCGACGACTCGTACGAGGAGAAGATCCTCGACATCGACGTCGTCGACGAGATGCAGGGCTCCTTCCTCGAGTACGCGTACTCGGTCATCTACTCCCGTGCGCTGCCGGACGCCCGCGACGGCCTCAAGCCGGTGCACCGCCGCATCGTCTACCAGATGAACGAGATGGGCCTCAGGCCCGAGCGCGGCTATGTGAAGTGCGCCCGCGTCGTCGGCGAGGTGATGGGCAAGCTGCACCCGCACGGCGACGCGTCGATCTACGACGCGCTGGTGCGCATGGCCCAGCCGTTCTCGATGCGCGTGCCCCTGGTGGACGGCCACGGCAACTTCGGCTCGCTGGGCAACGACGACCCGCCGGCCGCCATGCGGTACACGGAGTGCCGGATGGCCGAGGCCGCCGGGCTGATGACGGAGTCCATCGACGAGGACACCGTCGACTTCGCCCCCAACTACGACGGCCAGGAGCAGGAGCCGGTGGCGCTGCCCGCCGCCTTCCCGAACCTGCTGGTCAACGGCGCCTCGGGCATCGCGGTCGGCATGGCCACGAACATGCCGCCGCACAACCTGCGCGAGGTGATCGCGGCCGCCCGGCATCTGATCCGGAACCCGAACGCCGACCTGGACGCGCTGATGAAGCACGTGCCGGGCCCCGACCTGCCCACCGGCGGCCGGATCGTCGGCCTGCCCGGCATCCGGGACGCGTACGAGACGGGACGGGGCACCTTCAAGATCCGCGCGACGGTGTCGGTGGAGACGGTGACGGCCCGCCGCAAGGGCCTCGTCGTCACCGAGCTGCCCTTCGCGGTCGGGCCCGAAAAGGTCATCTCGAAGATCAAGGACCTGGTCGGCTCGAAGAAGCTCCAGGGCATCGCGGACGTCAAGGACCTGACCGACCGCGCGCACGGACTGCGCCTGGTCATCGAGATCAAGAACGGCTTCGTGCCCGAGGCGGTCCTGGAGCAGCTCTACAAGCTGACGGCCATGGAGGAGTCCTTCGGCATCAACAACGTCGCCCTGGTGGACGGCCAGCCCCTCACCCTGGGCCTCAAGGAGCTGCTGGAGGTCTATCTCGACCACCGCTTCACCGTCGTCAGGCGCCGCAGCGAGTTCCGCCGCAGCAAGAAGCGCGACCGGCTGCACCTGGTGGAGGGCCTGCTCACCGCCCTGGTCGACATCGACGAGGTCATCCGTCTCATCCGCTCCAGCGAGAACTCGGCGCAGGCCAAGCAGCGCCTGATGGAGCGCTTCTCGCTGAGCGACGTCCAGACGCAGTACATCCTGGACACACCGCTGCGCCGGCTCACCAAGTACGACCGCATCGAGCTGGAGTCCGAGAAGGACCGGCTGAACGCGGAGATCGAGGAGCTGACCCGGATCCTCGACTCGGACGCGGAGCTGCGCAAGCTGGTCTCGGCCGAACTGGCTGCGGTGGCGAAGAAGTTCGGCACCGACCGCCGTACGACGCTGCTGGAGTCGGGCGGCGCGCCGGTCGCCGCCGTGCCGCTCCAGGTGGCGGACGACCCGTGCCGGGTGCTGCTCTCGTCGACGGGCCTGCTGGCCCGCACCGCGGGCGACGAGCCCCTCGTCACGGAGGCGGGCGCCAAGCGGGTCAAGCACGACCTGATCGTCTCCGCGGTGCCGGCGACGGCGCGCGGCGAGGTGGGCGTGGTGACGTCCGCGGGGCGGCTGCTGCGGGTGAACGTGGTGGACCTGCCCCAGCTTCCGGAGTCCATGCCGACGCCGAATCTCGCGGGCGGTGCGCCGCTGGCGGAGTTCGTGTCCCTGGAGGACGACGAGGACGTCGTCTGCCTGACCACGCTGGACGAGTCCTCACCGGGGCTCGCGATCGGCACGGAGCAGGGTGTCGTCAAGCGGGTGGTGCCCGACTACCCCTCCCACAAGGACGAGTTGGAGGTCATCACCCTCAAGGAGGGCGACCGCATCGTCGGCGGGGTCGAGCTGAGCACCGGTGACGAGGACCTGGTCTTCATCACGGACGACGCCCAGCTCCTGCGCTACCAGGCCTCGCAGGTCCGCCCGCAGGGCCGTCCCGCGGGCGGTGTGGCGGGCGTCAAGCTCGCCGAGGGCGCGAAGGTCATCTCCTTCACGGCGGTGGACCCGGCGGCGGACGCGGTGGTCTTCACGGTGGCCGGATCGCGCGGCACGCTGGACGACTCCGTGCAGACCACGGCCAAGCTCACGCCGTTCGACCAGTACCCGCGCAAGGGACGTGCCACGGGCGGTGTGCGCTGCCAGCGGTTCCTGAAGGGCGAGGACTGCCTGGCCTTCGCCTGGGCGGGCGCCACCCCGGCCCTCGCCGCGCAGAAGAACGGCGCGCCGGCCCAGCTCCCGGAGGTCGACCCGCGCCGCGACGGCTCGGGCGTGTCGCTGCCGAAGACGGTGGCGGTGGTGGCGGGCCCGGCGTAGACAGACCCTAGGGGGTGTCCGGCGGCTCCTCGCCGTCGGGCACGTAGCGCAGGACGCCCCACATGCCGTGCTCGTCGGCGGGCGGGGCGTCGGCGCCGCGGCGGCACGCGTCGAGTTCTCCCCGGAGGGCCGCCGCGTCGATGCCGGAGCCGATGAGGACGAGCTGGGTACGGCGGGCGTCGGCGGACGTCCAGGGCTCCGGGTGGAAGCGCAGGAAGCGTCCGACGGCGTGGACGGCGTACCGGTTGCGCGTGTCGTACGGCCCGAAGTCGACGTACCCCTTGATCCGGTAGAGGCCCTCGGGCCGGCTGTCGAGGAAGCGCATGAGCCGGCGCGGGTCGATCGGGAGGTCGGAGACGAACGACAGCGTGTCGTAGGCGGCGTGCAGGTGCCCGGGGTGTGCGCCGCCCTCGCCGCCCTCGGAGTGGTCGTGCAGGTCGTCGAAGGACAGTTGCCCCACCCGCTCCTCACTCGGCCGGCAGTCGTAGAGGAACTCCGGGTCGATACGGCCGTAGGTCGCGGGCACGACGGCGGCGCCGTCGGCGAGCGAGTGCACGAGGGCGAGCACGCGCTCGGCGTCCGGAGCCCGGTCGGTCTTGTTGACCACGACCAGGTCGGCGAGGGCCAGGTGCCGGTCGATCTCGGGGTGCTTGGCGCGGGTGTCGTCGAACTCGGCGGCGTCGACGACCTCGACGAGCCCGCCGTACACGACCCTTGGTTGTTCGCTGGCGAGCAGCATGCGCACCAGTTCCTGCGGTTCGGCCAGGCCGCTGGCCTCGATGACGATCACGTCGATGCCGGCCTCGGGGCGGGCGAGCCGCTCCAGGTACCCGTCGAGTTCACTCGCGTCGACGGCACAGCACAGGCATCCGTTGCCGAGGGACACGGTGGAGTCGCCGAGGGCGCCCGCGACGGCCATCGCGTCGATCTCGATCGACCCGAAGTCGTTGACGACGGCGCCGATACGGCTGCCTCCGCTGCGGTGGAGGAGGTGGTTGAGCAGGGTGGTCTTCCCGGAGCCGAGGAACCCGGCGAGTACGACGACCGGGATCTGCTGCGGAGTCGGGCGCTGCCCCACCGTGCGACCTCTCTCTCACCCACGCGTGCGGAATTGCCTGCTCAGGATACGGTCCGCCGCGGTCGGCACGGAGTGAACGATTGTTAGCAGCGTGCGCGGGGCAGACGTTCTCCAAGGCGCCGGACCGTGCGACCCTCGCTTCCCTCCGTGCGCCTCCTCTCCGCCTCCCCGTCGATCAGCGCCGCTCGGCACTCTGGAGGCGGCAAGCGCCGCCCATCGCTCGCCGGTCCCCGTCAGCCGACCCGCACTCGACGACCGGCGGGCGGCGGCCTGATTCGGGGGTTGACATGGTCACACGGAAGAACATCACGGGGAGGTTCGGCGCCGTCGCGGCCGGCATGCTGCTGGCCGCGCGGCAGCGGCGGCTGGACAGGGCCCGACTGCACGAGCGTCAGCTGCGGCTGGAGGAGCTGGCGCTCCGGCGCGAGGCGCTGCGGCACCAGCAGCGCATGCACTGGGAGTTGCTGAGCAGGGCGCTCGACGACCCTTCACTGGCGGAGGTCATCGACGCCTACGACAAGAGCATCCCGGCGCGGAAACGGCGTCAGTTCTTCTACGCCAACGCCTGGTACGTCAACCTCTACCACCTCCACCAGGCGGGGATCCTGGACCAGGAGGAGTTGTTCGGGCACCTGCGCGAACTCTTCCAGACGCCGCTGATGCGGGAGTACTGGGAGGCTTCCAGGGAACAGCGGGCGTCGTTCAAGGCCACGTCCGTCGAGTCACGTGTGGGCACCATGGTGGACGGGCTCCTCAAGGACCTGGACGAAGCCGACACGGACGAGTGGTGGGTGGTGGGCACCCCGCCGTCCGACTGAGGCCCCCGAACCGGTCACGCTTCTCGGGAGTGTCTTCGCTTGTGGGGCCCACCGGGCCCGCGGATCCCAGTAACGTGCTCCCAGCACAACGGCCAACCCAGAAGGACCGGTACCCCTTGAAAATCGTGCGCCGCATCGGTGTGCCGCCAAGCTCGCGCGGCAGTACCTCGGGAGCCAGCTGTCCGGACCTCTTCGAGCTGAGTGACGGGAATTTCGCCGTCATCGGCACCGAGGCCACCGAGACCCTGGAGCGCGAACTCCCCGCCGATGCCTCCCGCGCCGACTACGAACGCATCGTGGTCGTCAGCCGGGAGACCCTCATCCGGGCCAAGGCGGACATCCCCGACGCCTGACGTCAACCGTGGCTCCGGCCGTACCCACCGACGACGGCGCACGGAGCCACCACCGGCGAGCAACCCGGCACCCCGTCCTTGCTCGACGCTCCCCCGACCAGGCCTGGCGCCCGAACGGCACCAGGCCGCTCGTGCTTCTCAGGCCACCGCCGGCACGCCCACCGGGGCCCCCGGCCCCACGTACCGTGCCGCAGGCCGGATGATCTTCGAGTCGCGCGCCTGTTCCAGGATGTTCGCGCTCCAGCCCACCACCCGCGCCGCCGCGAACGTGGGCGTGAACATCTCGCGAGGCAGGCCGCACAGTTCCATGACCACGCCCGCGTAGAACTCGACGTTGGTGTGCAGTTCGCGCCCCGGCTTCAGCTCCGCGAGGATCGCCTCGACCTGCCGCTCCACCTCGACCGCGAACTCCACGCGCGGGCCGCCGAACCGCCGCGCCACCTCGCGCAGCATCCGTGAGCGCGGGTCCTCCGTGCGGTAGACGGCGTGGCCGAAGCCCATGATGCGGTCACCGGCGAGCACCCGTTCGCGGATCCACCCGTCGATGCGGTCGGGGGTGCCGATCGCGTCCAGGGTGTCCAGGGCCCGGCTGGGCGCGCCGCCGTGCAGCGGGCCGGACAGCGCCGACACCGCACCGGCCAGGCAGGCCGCGACATCCGCGCCCGTCGACGCGATGACCCGCGCGGTGAAGGTGGACGCGTTGAACCCGTGGTCGATGGTGGAGATCAGGTACTGCTCGATCGCCCGGGTGCGCGCCTGGTCCGGCTCCTCGCCGGTCAACATGTACAGGTAGTTCGCGGCGTACGAGAGATCCTCGCGGGGCTCCACCGGCTCCAGGCCCCGCCCCAACCGGTGCAGCGCGGTCAGCAGCGTCGGTACGGCCGCGGCGGCCACCAGGGTGTCCTGACGGCGACGGCCGTCCGAGAGGTCGTACACCGGCCCGAAGCCGAGGGCGGCGCCCAGCAGGGACAGGCCCGTGCGCATCCCGGCGAGGGGTCCGGAGCGTCCACCGGCCTCGGCGATGGCGGGCAGGGCGGCGCGCACCGCGTCGGGGAGTCGCCGCAGCGCCGCGGTCTCGGCGGCGAAGGCGGCCCCGCGTCGTGCGTCGGGGAGTTCCCCGTGGACCAGGAGATGCCAGACGTCTTCGAAGCCGCGACTCTGCGCGAGTTCGACGGCCGAGTACTGGCGGTAGTGGTAGAAGCCCTCCAGCCCTCGCACGTCGCCGACCTCGGTGTCGGCCACCACGACACCGGCGAGCCCGCGCGGCACCTCGACGAGCTTGGGAGCCGCGGCGGTTCTGTTGACAGACATGATTACCTCCTCGAACGTGACTCCACTGTCCATACTTGACTTCAAGTCTGTCAATATTGATTGAATCAATACACAGTCGTCCGAGAACTCAACACGAACCGCCTCCGATCGATACGGTGACCTCATGCGCGATCAAGAGCCCGACCACACCGGCGACAGCGAGCGGCGCCTGACCACCAGGGAGGCGGCCGAACTGCTCGGGGTGAAGCCCGAGACCGTGTACGCCTACGTCAGCCGCGGCCAGCTCGGCAGCCGACGTGCGCCGGGCTCCCGGGGCAGCACCTTCGACGCCGACGAGGTGCGGGCCCTCGCCCGGCGCAACCGGCGCGACGGCGGCACGACCGCGGCCTCGGCCGCCGGGCAGGAGCTGACCGTGCGCACCCGCCTCACGCTCATCGAGAGCGACCGGTTCTACTACCGGGGCGTCGACGCGGTCGAACTCGCCGCTCGCCACACCTACGAGGAGGTGGCCGAGTGGCTCTGGACCGGGCAACTGCGTCCCGGCACCGCCTTCCCGGTCCCCGAATCCTCCGTGGCCGCGGCCCGCCGTGCCGTCGACGCCCTGCCCGAACACGCCGGCCCCGCCGACCGGCTCCGCGTTGCGGCGATCGCCGCGGCGGTCACGGACCCGCTCCGCTTCGACCTGTCCGAGGACGCGGTCCTGGGCACGGCGCGCGCCCTCATCCCCACCCTCGTCGCCGCGCTGCCCCCCGTACTGCGCGACGGACGGGACCAGGACGCGATCGCCCGGCGGCTGTGGACCCGGCTCAGCGGGCAGGACGCCGACGAACCGACCCTGCGCGCCCTCGACACGGCGCTCTGTCTCCTCGTCGACCACGACCTGGCGGCCTCCACGCTCGCCGTGCGCGTCGCCGCGTCGGCACGGGCGCACGCCTACGCGGCCGTGTCCGCCGGACTCGGCGTGATCGAGGGACCGCTGCACGGCGCCGCCGGAGGACTCGCGCACCGGATGCTGCTGGAGGTACTCGATCTGGGCAGCGCGGCTCCGGTGGTCGCGGAGGAGTTGCGGGCCGGCCGGCGCATCCCCGGGCTCGGCCACCGGCTCTACCCCGGCGAGGACCCGCGCGCGCGTGCCCTGTTCGCGCTCCTGGAGGACATCCCCCGGGCGGCGCCCGCACTGGCGGCGGCCCGGGACGTCCAGGCCACCGCCGCCCGCCACACCCCGCTGCACGCCAACGTCGACCTGGCGCTCGCCGTGCTCACCGTGTCCTCCGGCATGGCCCCCACCGCGGCCGAGACCATCTTCGCGGTGGCCCGTACGGCGGGCTGGATCGCGCACGCGCTGGAGGAGTACGGGGAGCGCCCCCTGCGGATGCGGCCGAGCGGGCTGTACTCGGGTCCGAAGCCGCCGCGGCCACTGCCGGAGTAGTGCTCAGGCGCGGCTGGAAGTCGCCACGGGGGAAGTCAGGTTAGGCTCACCTCTGTGAGTACGTGCTCAACCGTCTCCCGGGACCTCGACGAGCCCGTTTCGGGCACCGCGCCCGTCGCGAGGACCTGGTTGCTGCTCGAACAGCCCGGCCCGTGGGGCGCCAAGGCGCTCACCGCGAGCCACCTGGACACCGCGCTGGGGCGCGCCCTCGACGCCGCGGTGAAGGGGACGGGCGTTCGCGTGGCGCTCGTACGCCGCCCCGGCCGCCACGCGGACCAGGGCACGCCCGCCGAACGCACGGTGTACGCGGCCCACACCGTGCCGGGAAACGTGTGGCTGCACGGCACCACGATCAGCGACCCCGGCCGGCTGCTCGGCCTCGATTTCGCGGCGCTCGGCCGGGGCGACCACCACACCTTCGACTCGGTGCTGGACGGCCGCCCGCACACGGGCGATCCGCTCGCCCTCGTCTGCACCAACGGAAAGCGCGACCGGTGCTGCGCCCTGCTCGGCAGGCCCCTCGCGGCCGAACTCGCCGCCTCCGGAGCCGACGGCGTCTGGGAGGTCACCCACCTGGGCGGACACCGCTTCTCACCGACCGTGCTCGTCCTGCCCCACGGATACGTCTACGGCCGGGTCCAGGCCCACGCCGTGAAGGAGATCCTGCACAGCGCGCGGGAGGGCCGGATCGTCGTCGAGGGCTGCCGCGGGAACTCCGCGTGGGAGCGCCCGGGCCAGGCGGCCGAGCTGGCCCTTCGGTCGGCCGTCGGCGAGGACGCGGCCCAGGCTCTGACCGTCGTACGCACGGACGGCGCCGCGCCGCGCTGGGAGGTGACCCTCGCCCACCGCGACGGCCGGCACTGGCGGGTCACCGTCGTCCAGGGGGCGTCGGCGCCGCCGCGACCGGAGAGCTGCGGGGCGTCGGTGCTGGGCTCGCCGGCGCGGATGGAGGTCACCGCGGTGCGCGCCCTGCCGGTGGCGGCGGCACTGGCGAGCTGACACCCGGGGGACATGCGCGCTGCCCACGGGAGATACACGCCACACCCCACTACGGCATGCCATCGGCCCCACGTACCGTCGTGACCATGAGCTCCACTCCCCCCGTACGCCGACTGCGCCTGGGCCTGCCGCGGCGGGTGTTCTCACAGGTGCTGCTTATGCAGCTGGCGATCGCCGCGGGCGTCGCCGTACTGGCGACCGGGCTGTTCCTGGCGCCGCTCGGCGACCAGCTGGACGACCAGGCGATGCGCCGGGCGCTGGCGATCGCGCAGACCACCGCGCAGCAGCCGCAGGTCGTCCGGGACCTGCGGACCACCCGGCCGACGGCGAAGGGTCCGGTGCAGCGGGAGGCGGAACGGGTCCGCGAGGCCACCAAGGCGGAGTACGTCGTGGTGATGGACCGCGAGGGCGTGCGCTGGTCGCACACCGACCCCCGGCGGATCGGCGAGGTCGTCTCCACCGACCCCGGCCAGGCCCTGTCCGGCCGCGAGGTCATGGAGATCGACGACGGCACCCTGGGCCGCTCCGCCCGCGGGAAGGTGCCGCTGCGCGACGGCGACGGCGAGATCGTCGGGGCGGTCTCGGTGGGCATCGCGTATGACAGTGTCCGGGCGCGGCTGATCCACGCCATCCCGGGACTGTTCGCGTACGCCGGTGGCGCGCTGGCCGTCGGCGCCCTGGCGTCCTGGATCATCTCGCGCCGGGTGCAGCGGCAGACCCGGGACCTCGCCTTCTCGGACATCGCGGGGCTGCTGGCGGAGCGCGAGGCCATGCTGCACGGCATCCGGGAGGGCGTCGTCGCGCTCGACCGCGGCGGCCGGGTACGCCTGCTCAACGACGAGGCGCAGCGTCTGCTGGACATCGGCGGCGAGGCCGTCGGCCGCTCCCCCGACGAGGCCCTCGGGGCGGGGCGCACGGCCGACGTCCTGGCGGGGCGGGTGACCGGCACCGACCTGCTGACCGTGCGCGGCCAGCGGGTCCTGGTCGCCAACCGGATGCCCACCGACGACGGCGGGGCCGTCGCCACGCTGCGGGACCGCACCGAGCTGGAGCAGCTCGGCCGGGAGCTGGACTCCACGCGGGGCCTGATCGACGCGCTGCGCGCGCAGGACCACGAGCACGCCAACCGCATGCACACCCTGCTGGGGCTGCTCGAACTGGAGATGTACGACGACGCCGTGGAGTTCGTCGGCGAGGTGGTCGGCGATCACCGGGTCACCGCGGAACAGATCACGGAGCGGATCCAGGACCCGCTGCTCGCCGCTCTGCTGGTCGGCAAGGCCACCGTCGCGGCCGAACGCGGGGTCGCCCTGTGGGTCTCGGACCGGACGCGACTGCCGGACCGCCTGGTCGATCCCCGGGGGCTCGTGACGATCGTCGGCAACCTGGTCGACAACGCCCTCGACGCCGCCGCCGGGACGCCGCACGCGCGCGTGGAGGTCGAACTCCGGGCCGAGGGGCGGGCCGCCACGCTCACGGTGCGCGACACGGGGCCCGGGATTCCGGCGGACCACCGGGAGCTGGTGTTCACCGCGGGCTGGTCCACCAAGGAGTCACCGGCACACCGCGGGCGCGGCATCGGGCTGTCGTTGGTGCGCCGCCTGGCCGAACGGCAGGGCGGCAGCGCCACCGTCGGCCAGGCGTACGGCGGCGGCGCGGAGTTCGTCGTCGTCCTCCCGGAGGCACTGGCCGAAGCGTCCCCGGAACCCGCCCTCACCGCCCCCGTCACCACCGCCGTACCCGAGGAGGAGTCCCGATGATCGAGGTCCTGGTCGTGGACGACGACACGCGGGTCGCGCGCGTCAACGCCGCGTACGTCGAGAAGGTGCCGGGCTTCCGTGTCGCCGGTGAGGCACACAGCGCGCGGGAGGCACTGGACGCGGTGGAGCGGCTGCCCCGCCTCGATCTGATCCTGCTGGACCACTACCTGCCCGACCGGACCGGTCTGGAGGTCGTCCGGGAGATGCGGCGGCGGGGACGCCAGATCGACGTGATCATGGTGACGGCCGCCCGGGACGTGTCGACCGTGCAGGCGGCGATGCGCCAAGGGGCTCTCCAGTACCTGGTGAAACCGTTCGCCTTCGCCGGTCTGCGCGCCAAACTGGACGCGTACGCCGCACTGCGCCGCACCCTCGACGGGGGCGGTGAGGCGGAACAGGCCGAGGTCGACCGGATCTTCGGCGCCTTGTCGGCACCCTCCGAACCCGGGCTGCCCAAGGGCCACTCCCCGACCACCGCCGAGCTGGTACGCCAGTGCCTGCTGAAGGCCGACGGGCCGCTCTCCGCCCAGGAGATCGCCGAACGGACCGGCGTGAGCCGCCAGACCGCCCAGCGCTATCTCAAGCTGCTGGAACGCACCGGCCGGGCCGTCCTGACACTCAAGTACGGCGAGGCGGGCCGCCCCGAGCACCGTTACGCGTGGGCGACCCGAACCTGAGTCGACCGCTGGACACCTCGGCGGCGGTGCCGCGAGGGCCGCAGGGGCCGCCGTGGCCGCTTGGCCGTCCCTACACGGCCCCCGCCCCCGTCAGCGACCGCACCTCGGTCTCGGCGTGCTTGGCCGCGTCCGGGGCCTCCGGCGAGGTGACCGTGCCCAGCCAGCCGGCGACGAAGCCCAGCGGGATCGAGACGAGCCCCGGGTTCTGCAGCGGGAAGTACTGGAAGTCGAGGCCCGGGAAGAGCGACTGCGGGCTGCCGGAGACCACCGGGGACAGCAGCACGAGCACCACGGACGGCACCAGACCGCCGTAGACCGCCCACACCGCACCGCGCGTGGTGAAGCCGCGCCAGAACAGCGAGTAGAGCAGCACCGGCAGGTTGGCGGAGGCGGCCACGGCGAAGGCGAGGCCCACCAGGAAGGCGACGTTGAGATCGCGGGCGAGCAGACCGAGCCCGATCGCGACGGCGCCGATGCCGACCGCGGCGACCCGCGCCACGGCGACCTCGCTGCGCGGCTTGGAGTGGCGGCGCCGCAAGGACGCGTACAGGTCGTGGGCCACGGACGCCGAGGACGCCAGGGTGATGCCGGCCACCACCGCGAGGATGGTCGCGAACGCGACGGCGGCGACGACCGCGAACAGGACCGTCCCTCCGGTGGACCGCGCGCCGCCGCCCAGGTCGAGGGCGAGCAGCGGTACCGCCGTGTTCCCGGCGGCGTTGGACGCGCGTACGGCGTCCGGCCCGACCAGGGCGGCGGCACCGAATCCGAGCACGATCGTCATCAGGTAGAAGCCGCCGATGAGACCGATCGACCAGACCACGGACCGCCTCGCCGCCCGAGCGGTGGGCACGGTGTAGAAGCGGGACAGGATGTGCGGCAGCCCGGCCGTGCCCAGCACCAGGGCGAGCCCCAGGCTGATGAAGTCGAAGCGGGAGACCCAGTCCCCGCCGTACGCCAGGCCGGGCGCGAGGAACGCCTCACCGTGGCCGCTGCGCTCGGCAGCCGTGCGCAGCAGCCGGTCGACGTCGCCGTGGAAGCGCACCAGAACGAGCGTGGTCAGCGCCACGGTGCCACCGAGCAGCAGCACCGCCTTCACGATCTGGATCCAGGTGGTGGCGCGCATCCCGCCCAGCGACACGTAGATCACCATGAGGGCGCCGACGCCGATGACGGTCCACGTCCGCGCCGCCTCGCCGGTCCCGCCCAGCAGCAGCGCGACCAGGCTGCCCGCGCCCACCATCTGCGCCACCAGGTACAGGACGGAGACGGTGACCGAGGAGGTCCCCGCCGCGATCCGGACCGGCCGCTCCCTCATCCGGGCGGCGACGACGTCGGCGAGGGTGAACCGCCCGCAGTTGCGGACCAGTTCGGCGACGAGGAACAGGACCACGAGCCACGCCACCAGGAAGCCCACCGAGTAGAGCATGCCGTCGTAGCCGTAGAGGGCGATGAGCCCCGAGATGCCGAGGAAGGACGCGGCCGACATGTAGTCCCCGGAGATGGCAAAACCATTCTCCATCGGTGAGAAGAGGCGCCCTCCCGCGTAGAACTCCTCCGCGGAGCCCTGCCGGTGGCGGCCCACCCAGGTGGTGATCCCGAGCGTGACGGCGACGAAGGTGCTGAACAGCAGCAGGGCCAGCGTCTGGTGGTCGCCCGTCACGACGCACCGCCTCGTGCCCCGCGGGTCAGTTCTTGGGTGTCCCAGCGCAGTTCGAGCGCGGCCCGGTCCCTGCGCAGCCGGGCGTGCCGGGCGTAGGCCCAGGTGAGCAGGAACGTGGTGAGGAACTGCCCGAGCCCGGCGGCCATCGCCACGTTCACCGATCCGGCCACCGGCCGGGCCATCAGGGAGGGCGCCGACGTGGCGGTCACCACGTAGGCGACGTACCAGAGGAAGAAGCCGACGGCGGCCGGCACCACGAACCTCCGGTACCGGCTGCGGACCTCCTGGAAGGCCGCGCTGCGCTGGACCTCCAGGTACACGTCGGCCGCGGCCCGGGGCTGCTCCGCCGGGGCGTCCCGACGCATCGGCGGCACCGTCGGCTCGGGGGCTGAGGAGCCGGCCGACTCGCCCCAGCCGGAGGCGAGGGCGTCGTACCACGGGTCGTCGTACCTCGGCGCGCCGTACGGCGCGCCGGGGGCCGTCTCTACATAGGCCCTGCCCGGCACCGCGCAGTGGTCGGCCGCGCTTTCGGGACCGCCCCCGGCAGCGCGGGACCGGTCGTTGCTTGACTGCATGCCCAAGGATGGACAGAACGGGAAGATCCCCGACTCTTCTTCCCCCGGCACTTCACCCCATCAGGTGATTCATCCCCCTGGTGACCGCACCAGCCCCTTCACATAGGCGTAACGCACCGCCCGAGCACGGTCCTTGATGCCCGTCCTGGTGCGTGGAGCCGCGCCCGGCCCGCGCATACGCCGGACCGGGCCCGGTTCTCGCTCCCGGGCCCGGTCCGACGGCTGAGCTGCCTCACGCGTCGATGCGCGACCGGTCCAGCGTCGCCGCCGAGCTGGAGATGAACTCCTTGCGGGGTGCGACGTCGTTGCCCATCAGCAGGTCGAAGACCTGCTCGGCGGAGTCCAGGTCGGTCAGGTTGATCCGGCGCAGGGTGCGGCGGCGCGGGTCCATGGTGGTCTCCGCCAGCTGGTCGGCGTCCATCTCACCGAGGCCCTTGTAGCGCTGGATGGAGTCCTTGTACCGGATGTTCTTGCTCTGGAACTCCATGAGCCTGTCGCGCAGCTCTCGGTCCGAGTACGTGTAGACGTACTTGTCCTGGCCCTTCTTCGGCTGGACCAGCTCGATGCGGTGCAGCGGCGGCACCGCGGCGAACACCCGGCCGGCCTCGACCATGGGCCGCATGTAGCGGTGGAAGAGGGTCAGCAGCAGGGTGCGGATGTGGGAGCCGTCCACATCGGCGTCGGTCATCATGATGATCTTGCCGTAGCGGGCGGCGTCGATGTCGAACGTACGGCCCGAGCCCGCCCCTATGACCTGGATGATCGCCCCGCACTCGGCGTTCTTCAGCATGTCCGTGACGGACGACTTCTGGACGTTGAGGATCTTGCCGCGGATCGGCAGCAGCGCCTGGAACTCGGAGTTGCGGGCGAGCTTGGCCGTGCCCAGCGCGGAGTCGCCCTCGACGATGAACAGCTCGCTGCGGTCGACGTCGTCGCTGCGGCAGTCCGCGAGCTTCGCGGGCAGGGACGACGACTCCAGGGCCGTCTTGCGGCGCTGGGCGTCCTTGTGCTGGCGCGCGGCGATACGGGTACGGGCCGCGGCGACGGCCTTCTCCATGACCACGCGCGCCTGCTGGGCCGCGTCGCGCTTGGTCGAGGTCAGGAACGCCTTCAGTTCCTTGGTGATCACGTTGTTCACGATCCGGCGGGCCGCCGAGGTGCCGAGGACCTCCTTGGTCTGGCCCTCGAACTGCGGCTCGGCGAGCCGGACGGTGACGACGGCCGTCAGGCCCTCCAGGGCGTCGTCCTTGACGATGTCGTCCTCGGCGACGCGCAGCATCTTCTTGGTGCGCAGCACCTCGTTCATCGTCTTCGCCACCGCCTGCTCGAAGCCGGCGACGTGGGTGCCGCCCTTGGGCGTGGCGATGATGTTGACGAACGACCTGATCGTGGTGTCGTAACCGGTGCCCCAGCGCATCGCGACGTCGACACCGAGGTCACGCGTGACCTCCGTCGGCGTCATCTGCCCTTCCTCGTCCAGCACCGGGACCGTCTCCTTGAAGCTGCCCTGCCCGCTGAAGCGGAGGGTGTCGCAGACGGGCCGGTCACTGGCCAGGTACTCACAGAACTCGCTGATGCCGCCGTCGAAGCGGAACGACTCCTCACCCTTGCTGCCGCCGTCGCCGAGACCGAACTCGTCCCGCACGACGATGGTCAGCCCGGGCACCAGGAAAGCGGTCTGGCGGGCCCGCTGGTGCAGCGTGTCCAGGGAGAGCTTGGCGTCCTTGAGGAAGATCTGCCGGTCCGCCCAGTACCGCACGCGTGTGCCGCGGCGGCTCTTGGGGATCTTCTTGGCCTTGCGCAGCCCGCTCCCGGCGTCGAACTTGGCGTCCGGGCCCGCTCCCGCGAACGCGCCCGGCACCCCGCGGCGGAAACTGATGGCGTGGGTGTGCCCACCGAGGTCGACCTCGATGTCCAGGCGGGCGGACAGGGCGTTCACCACGGAGGCGCCGACACCGTGCAGACCACCGGACGCGGCGTAGGCGCCACCGCCGAACTTGCCTCCGGCGTGCAGCTTGGTCATGACGACCTCGACGCCGGACAGGCCGGTCTTGGGCTCGACGTCGACCGGGATGCCCCGGCCGTTGTCCCGGACCTCCACCGAGGCGTCGTCGTGGAGGATCACCTCGATGTGGTCGCAGTAACCACCCAGGGCCTCGTCGACGGAGTTGTCGATGATCTCCCACAGGCAGTGCATCAGACCGCGGCTGTCGGTGGATCCGATGTACATGCCCGGACGCTTGCGCACGGCCTCGAGCCCCTCGAGGACGAGCAGGTGCCGCGCGGTGTAGTTGGACCCGTCCCGGTCTGCTCCTGCCAGCAGCGCAGTGGACGGCACAGAAGTCTCGGCGGTCACGCGGTTCGCTCCTCGCTGAATTTCAGATGGGGCCCCGCTGGGTAAGGGCGTGGCTCGGTTCACCGGTCAGAGGGTACCGAGGCCTGGTAGAGCCGTTGTAACGCCACCCTCGTCACGCACTCACCCTAGTCCAGCGTCGCATGTCTGTTCGATCCCTCGATGGGGTGAAGTACACATCACGTTCCCTTCGAGGCATGAACCATTTAGGCTCCGGGCACGTCCTCATGAACAAACCGGCAACCCAGCCGGCGGGACCGACCCTGACCGACTGCGCGAACCCGTACGACACAGAGACACGCAATACGGCACATTCGCCGCCAATCGGCAACAACCGGCCCCTCGGAAATTTTTTTCGAGGAAAAGCCACGAGCGGGAACGTTTTGGGGCTGGTTGGATGTTGACCCTGGTACGACAGCTCGTCGAGCTAGAGAAGAGGCGACGTGACTACTGTTCTGACTTCCGCAAGCCCGCTGACGGCCGCCGATCGCTGCGACCGCTGCGGCGCCCAGGCATATCTGCGCGTCGTCCTGCTGAGCGGCGGAGAACTGCTCTTCTGCGCCCACCATGGTCGCAAGTTCGAGCCGGAACTCAAGAAGATCGCCGCTGAGATACAGGACGAGACGGAGCGGCTGACGGCCGTTCCGGCATCTTCCACCGAGGAAGAGCGCTGACTCAACGCGCCCGACGACGAGCCGAATCGGCACAGGCCGATGAACGGGCGGCCGCCTCCGGATCCCGGAGGCGGCCGCCCGTGCTCGTGCCCGAAAGGCTCTCAGCGGCCGTCAGACGCCCCCGCGCTGCCGCACGGCCGTGCCGTCCCAGCCCAGCGTCCGCAGTATCGAGGAGACCCTCGTGTACACGCCGGGACTGCCCGGGCGCCCGCAGCCGCTCCCCCAGGACACCAGACCGATGAGTCTCCCCCGGCCGACCAGCGGCCCGCCGCTGTCCCCCTGACAGGCGTCGCGGCCACCGGCCTCCTCCCCCGCGCAGAGCATGGTGCTCGGGAGGTACCGCCCGTCGTCGCTCCCCGGATACGCCCGCTCGCAGGACGCGTCGGGAAGCACGCGCACACGGGCCGCGTGCAGACCGTTCGCGTAGTCACCGGCGCCGGAGGTGTCCCCCCAGCCGTAGACGAGGGCCCCCGTGTCCGGCGTGTACGCGGGGTCGCCTTCCGCCGCCATCCCTATGACCGAACCGGCGGGGAGGGCTTCGGAGAGAGTGAGTACCGCGAAGTCGCCGGCGTTGCTGCCGTCGTCGTGCTCCGGATTCACCCACACGGAGCGGACGCGGATCTCCTGCCCCTGGTCCGACAGCAGGTCGGTCCGGCCGGCGATGACCCTCAGGTCGTCCACCTGCTCCGGCGGCGACCCGAGCACCTCCTCCCCGAGGCAGTGCGCGGCCGTGAGCACGGTGGTTCTGCCGACGGCCACTCCCCCGCAGAACTGTCCCGCCCGCGTACCCCCGAACCGGTCACGACTGGACAGGGCGACGGTCCACGGGCTGTCGGACACTTCGACCGGGAATCCTCCGACGACGATGCTGTCGGCGGCCGCGGGGGCGGCGGACCCCAGCGGTATCGCGGTCGCGGCGGCCGCCAGCACCAGCGGCCGGGCCAGTGTCCGGGCAAAGAGACGACGCATGCGGGCTCCTCACTCCTAGGTGGTCATGGGACACCCAGAGTGATCCAGCGCGTCGGGTCGCGCACCCGCTGCCCAGCACGAAGGCCCGGTTCCGCACTGGGCGGGACCGGGCCTTCGTCACTCGTACCGTCTTCTCGCACCGGCCGCTCGTACGGCCTGGCACGACCTAGTCGAGGTAGTCGCGCAGCACCTGGGAGCGCGACGGGTGCCGCAGCTTCGACATGGTCTTCGACTCGATCTGGCGGATGCGCTCACGCGTGACGCCGTACACCTTGCCGATCTCGTCGAGGGTCTTCGGCTGACCGTCGGTGAGACCGAAGCGCATGGAGACGACGCCCGCCTCACGCTCGGAGAGGGTGTCGAGCACGGAGTGCAGCTGTTCCTGCAGCAGGGTGAAGCTGACCGCGTCGGCCGGGACGACCGCCTCGGAGTCCTCGATGAGGTCACCGAACTCGCTGTCGCCGTCCTCGCCCAGCGGGGTGTGCAGCGAGATGGGCTCGCGGCCGTACTTCTGGACCTCGATGACCTTCTCCGGGGTCATGTCGAGTTCCTTGGCCAGCTCCTCCGGGGTGGGCTCGCGGCCCAGGTCCTGGAGCATCTGGCGCTGCACGCGCGCGAGCTTGTTGATGACCTCGACCATGTGCACCGGGATACGGATGGTGCGGGCCTGGTCGGCCATCGCGCGGGTGATCGCCTGCCGGATCCACCAGGTGGCATACGTGGAGAACTTGTAGCCCTTGGTGTAGTCGAACTTCTCGACGGCGCGGATCAGACCGAGGTTGCCCTCCTGGATGAGGTCCAGGAAGAGCATGCCGCGGCCGGTGTAGCGCTTGGCCAGCGAGACCACCAGGCGGAGGTTGGCCTCCAGCAGGTGGTTCTTGGCGCGGCGGCCGTCCTCGGCGATGATCTCCAGCTCGCGCTTGAGCTTGGGCGCGAGCTTGTCGGAGTTCGCCAGCTTGTCCTCGGCGAACAGACCGGCCTCGATGCGCTTGGCGAGTTCGACCTCCTGCTCGGCGTTGAGCAGGGGGACCTTGCCGATCTGCTTGAGGTAGTCCTTGACCGGGTCGGCGGTGGCGCCGGCCGCGGCGACCTGCTGGGCCGGAGCGTCGTCCTCGTCCTCGTCGGACAGCACGAAGCCCGCGTTCTCGGTGCCCTCGGGCTCCTCCGTCGCGGCCTTCGGCTCCTCGGTCGCCTCGTCCTCGAGAAGCTCGCCGTCTTCCTTCTTGGCGGTGGTCTTCTTGGCCGCGGTCTTCTTGGCGGTCGTCTTCTTCGCCGTCGCCTTCTTGGCGGTGGTCTTCTTGGCCGCCGCCTTCTTGGCGGGCGCCTCTTCCTCGACGGCGGGCTCGGCGGCGGGCGCCGCCGGGGCGGCGGGAGCGGTCGCCTTCCTGCTGGTCACCGTCTTGGCCGCGACCGCCTTCGTGGCGGTGCGCTTGGCGGGGCTCTTCGCTGCGACGCTCTTTCGGGTGCGCTTGGGCTCTGCGGCACTGACCATCAGCGTCACACCCTCTTCCTCGAGGATCTGGTTGAGGCTGCGCAGTACGTTCTTCCACTGAGTGGCCGGAATCTGGTCAGCTTCGAAGGCCCGACGCACGTCATCGCCGGCGATCTGCCCCTCAGCCTTTCCCCGCTCAATGAGCGCCATGACAGAGACGGACTCGGCGATCTCCGGCGGGAGCGTACGGGATGTGCTGGCCGACACGAACAACCTCTCGGAACGTTGAAAAACGGCTTCCGGCCCCGTCCACGGCGGACTGGGGCCGACCACCGGCTTGGGAATGGGCCGACGGTGCGGGCGGGCCGGGGAGATGCACAGCGCCGTGAACGGCGTCCGTATTCCCTCCGCGGCTGTCACCTCTTAGGTCATCGTGTTGTTCCCAAGAGCGTTACGCCCAATCCGCGTGGCCCGAGTCACACCCCGTAAGCGATCAAAACCGGTCAGATGCAGACGAACAAGGTCAGCAACTCGTGTGTCCCGGTCACGTCGGGAAGGCTCAGCCTCTCATCACACCGTCGGACCCCGCGGAACCAGGTGCGGTTCCGCGGGGTCCGACGGTGACGGCGGCGGCCGGCCACGGCCACAGGAGGGGTTTGGCGTGCCCGGACGGCGCCGTTCCGGCGGAAGCGATCAGTGCTCGCGGGGGGCGGGCACCACGCGCTCCACCTCGGGGTGGACGGTCAGAAGTTGACGCATGGCCGCCTCGGCCGCCGCGCCGTCGCCGGTGGCGAGGGCGTCGACGATCCTGCCGTGCTGCGCGAGCGACGCGTCGTTCGGCCGGTCACAGCCCGTGACCGGACCGCCGGAGACGTGGAGGGCGGCGGAGACGATCCCGGAGAGGTGGTCCAGCATCCGGTTGCCCGCGATCTGGATGAGCAGACTGTGGAACTCGGCGTCGGCGCGCGAGAAGGTGAGCGCGTCGCCCTGCCCCATGGCGTGGCCCATGATCCCGACCATGTCGGAGAGCCGCTGCTGGATGTCCTCGCGTCCGTGCCCGGCGGCCAGGCGCGCGGCGAGCGGCTCGATCGTCCAGCGCAGCTCGCTCAGCTCGCGGCGCTGGTCGTCGCGCTGCGGGCCGAAGGCACGCCATTCGATGATGTCCGGATCCAGGAGGTTCCAGTCACTGACGGGGCGGACCCGGGTGCCGACGTTGGGGCGGGCACTGACCAGTCCCTTCGCCTCCAGCACGCGCAGGGACTCACGCACCACGGTGCGGGAGACCTCGAAACGCTGTCCGATCTCCTCGGGCACCAGCGGGCGGTCGGCGCCCAGGTCGCCCGAAACGATCATCTGGCCAAGCTGCTGGACGAGTTGCCCGTGCAGTCCGCGGCCACGGTTGCCCGCGGTGCGCCGGCCCACGCGGCCCAGCTCGGGCTCCACCCCTTCCCAGGAGGGCGCTCCGACGCGGTCGACGGTGGGCGTCTCCGCGTACGGGTAGCGGTCGAGTTCGCCCGGGTTCGCGAGGCCGGAGTCGGCGGAACGGGCGGCGGTCATCATGGTGTGCGCAAGGGTACTCACGCATCCTTTGTCGGCGCCCGCCTCAACTCCCTTGAGGTCTTTGGTGAAAAGCACACGAAAGGGTGATCGCTCACCCCGTCGCAATTGACGCCTTATCGGAAAGAAATGGGCTTTCCCCGGGGAGTTGCGCACACGGTCGGAACGGAAGGGTGGGACAGGGGTCGTCAAACCCTGCTGCGCAGGGTCATGAGCAGATAGGCGCAGAGCAGAGCGGTCAGCGACAACGTCATTGCACCGCCCACCGGTTGGGCGATCACGCGCAGGATCTCGGCCACGTACCGCTCACCGCCGAACGGCCACTGGGTCAGGAGGACTTCGCGCACCCGCATCGGGAACCCGGCGGCCGTCCGTACGGACGGGCCCGCCCAGAGCTTCTGTACGAGCGGTACGACGACGACCGGGACGGCGACCACGGCCGCCAGCCCCGCGGTGGTGGACCGGAAGACACCGGCGGCGAGCACTCCGGACCAGGCGCACCCGACGACGAGGGCGAGCCAACCGGCGCTCAGTGCGGGCCAGTCGGCGGGGACCTCAGCCAGCTCCGGCCCGTAGAAGAGACGGAGCAGCTCGGCGTCGCACCCCACCGTCAGGGCGGCCAGCAGCAGTGCGGTCGCCGCGGAGACGAGGAGTTTGGCGGTCAGCAGGCCCATACGGCGGGGGACGGTGCCGCGGTCCGCCGCCAGGGCGGGGTGGCGGAACTCGTCACCGAAGGCGAGGGCGCCGAGCAGCCCCGCGCCGAGTGCGGCGGGTGGCAGCGGGAGCTCCCGCGGCCACGCGGCCAGGAGCCGGGGCTGCGGGGTGTGTCCGACACGGGCCAGGATCACGGCGGTGACGGCGGACACGAGGAGCACGACCGCACCGGTGACGAACCCGGTACGGACACCCGCTGCACGACGGAGTTCGTAGCGCAGCGGACGGAGGGGGCTGGGGGCGGAGCGAACGGAGATGGGAGGCGGAAGCGCGGCGGCCGTTTCCCGGGCCGCCGTCGCTCTGCCGGGGGTGAGGCTGCTGGAGTGGTGTGGAGTGCGGGGCGGGGCGGCACCGGGTGCGGAGCCGTCAGGACCTCCGGTGGTGTCCGCGGCCCCGTCTTCCTCCGTGGCGGGTGACGGGCGCGGCGTGCTGGGCGACTCGGTGTCCTCTGCGCGCTCGGCGTCCGTCTGCCGTTGCTCCTGCCGCCGGACTGCCGGGATCCCACCGGCTCCGGGGCCCATGTCACCGATCTCGTCGGCCAGTTGGTGTACGAGGATCCCGTGCCGGAAAGCCGTCTCGCCGATGTCCGCGCACGTACTGCCGTAGACCGCGAGCCGGTTGCCGCCCTCGCGGACCACCTCGACGGAACGGCGTGCCGCGCGCGCCTCCTTCGTCACCAGGGCGGCGAGGCGGGCGGCGTGCGGGCTGCGCACGGCGACGCGGGGGCGCAGCCGGGTACGGGAGAACTCCGCCGCGTCCTGGTCGGCGACAACCCTGCCCCGTTCCAGCGTGACGACGTGGTCGGCACTGCGCGCGGCCTCCTTGGGGTCCGCCGTGCTGAACAGGACCGTGCCGCCCTGGGCGGCATGGGCACGCAGTGCGCCGTGCAGCCGTCGGGCGTCCTGGGCGGAGAGCGCGCCGGCGGGGTCGTCGAAGACCAGGGTGTGCGGGTCGGGGACCAGCGCGCAGGCCAGTCCGAGGCGTCGGTCCATGCCGCGGGAGAGGGTGCCGAGGCGTTCGTCGCGCAGGTTCTGGAGATCGACCGACTCCAGGACCTCGTCCGCCCGGCCGACGGGAACGCCGGCCGCCGCGCACAGCATGCGCAGATGACCGCGCACGGTACGGGCGGGGTGGCCCGGAACGTCGCCCAGCAGCACGCCCACCTCGCGTGCGGGGTGGGCGATGCGGTGCAGGGGGCGGCCTCTGAAGTAGGTGAGACCGCGGCCCTGTTGGAGCTCGAGCATGAGTCTGAGTGCCGTCGTCTTGCCGGCGCCCGATGCTCCGAGCAGTGCGGTGACGCGGCCCGCTCGCGCCTCGAACGAGACGTCGTCGACGGCGGGCGGAAGCTCCTTGCGGGGGTTGCTGGTCAGTCCGAAGGCCTGGATCACCTGTAGCAGAATAGCGTGTGATATCCGGTTTTTCGGGCATCGCGGGGGCCCGGCGTCACACCTCGGGACGGAGCATCGGGGGGTTGAGGAGGGTCGCGCCGCCCGCGCGGAAGAGCTGGGCGGGACGGCCGCCCTGGCGGGTGGTCGTCCCTCCGGTGGGCACGAGGAAGCCCGGCGTGCCCGTCACCTTGCGGTGGAAGTTGCGGGGGTCGAGCGCCACGCTCCACACCGCCTCGTAGACACGGCGCAGCTCGCCCACGGTGAATTCGGGCGGGCAGAAGGCGGTGGCCAGGGACGAGTACTCGATCTTGGAGCGGGCTCGCTCCACCCCGTCCGCCAGGATCCGGGCGTGGTCGAAGGCGAGCGGGGCCACCGCCTCGCCGGTCCGACCGTAGCCGCTCTGTGCCAGCAGTTCCTCGACCGGTGCCCAGCGGGCGTTGCTGGCGTCACCGCCCGCTCGCGGTGCGGGCAGGTCGGGGGCGAGCGCGAGGTGGGCGACACTGACCACCCGCATGCGGGGGTCGCGCTCGGGGTCGCCGTAGGTCGCGAGCTGCTCCAGGTGGGCGCCGTTGTCCTGGGTGGGCGCGGCCGGGTCGTGGACGCACAGCCCGGTCTCCTCGGCCAGTTCCCGCGCCGCCGCCTGCGCCAGGTCCTCGTCGGCCCGTACGAACCCGCCGGGCAGGGCCCACCGGCCCTGGAACGGAGGCTCCCCCCTGCGCACCGCCAGCGCGCACAGGGAGTGACGACGCACGGTCAGCACGACCAGGTCCACAGTGACGGCGAAGGGCGGAAAGGCTGACGGGTCGTAGGGCATGCGGCGATCATAGTCGTCTGCCTGACGATAAACACTCCCTTCGCCCACCGCCTCGGGTACTGCTCCACTCCCTTCCGACGTGCGTCCCGCCGCCCGCTCCCGCGCACCCCGCCAGGGCGCGTCGCACCAGGTCAGGCCCGCGACGTCGGCGAGCCGACCGCCCCTTGGCCCCGGCGCGCGTCCCCGAGGCCGCGGGCGCCCCTCTCAGGTGCACTCGCTGTCCCCCAGGCTCCCGCGTCCTGCCGTACCCGCGCCGTCCGGGCGGGCCGTCTTCCGGCCTGTGACCGGCGCCCCCGTGGCCCGTGGGCGGGCCCGGTCCGTCCGTGCGGTCCCGGGGTGCCCGGCCCCCGAGGCAGGGCGGGGACGCGGGGTCCCGGTGCCGGGCTCGCGGTCCTGTCCCCTCGCGCGGCGGCGGACGGCACGGGGCGGCGGGGCGAGGGTGCGGGTGCGCCGCCGACCACCGGGCGGTGAGGCAGACGAAGACGGGGACCGGGCGGGCTCCCGCTTCCCCGAGGGGCCGTCGTGTGCGTCGTCGTCCGCAGGGGCGGCTCGCCTGCTTCCACCGTCTTCCCCGCCCTCGCGCAGGCAGCGGCGGATCGACTCGGGGTCGAGACCCTCGTTGCACGCCTGGTGCAGGAGCCGGGCGAAGAGGTAGTCGGGGTCCGCGCCGAGGGCCATGGCCAGTGCTTCCCGTGCCTCCAGTTCGTCACCGGTGGACCAGGCGACCCAGCCCGCGAGGGTGAGGGGCGCTGCCGCGTGTTCGCCGTACGGCCCGACGCAGCGCCGGGCCAGGGCCCGCCAGAGGCGCAGCGCGGGGGCCGCCGCGTCGCCCTCCATCCATGCGGCGGCGCGGTCGCGTGTCGTGCGGTCCTGAAGCCCCAGGATCAACGCCGCCGCCTCGTCGTGCCCCAGCATCCGGTCGTCACGCAGGTCCTCGGCCGGCACGCCGGGCACGGACGGCGCCTCGGCGAGGCGTCGCATGATCCGCTCCGCCGCTTCCAGCGTCTCCTCGGCCACCTCGGCGCGGCCGTGGGCGTCGAGGATCCGGGGGACCAGCGTCGCGGCGGCCGTGTCCAGGGCAGCCGCCTGCTCGACCGCCACCGCGTCCTCCCTGGGCAGCATCCTGGCCCGCAGCTCACGGAGTGAGCCGCGCACCTGGATACCGGCGTAGGTGGCCGCCGCGGCCAGCACCGACGTACCCGGCAGCCCCATGGGGAGGCCCTCGGCCGGGCAGCAGGCCTCTTCGTCGCAGCAGTAGGACCAGAAACGCCCGTCCGAGATGCACAGTGCCTCGACCACGGGAATGTCCAGGGCGCCGCACTCGACGCGCAGCCGCTGGGCGAGCGGCCGCAGCCGCGCCATCACGTCCCGGCCCGTCTCGCCCCGGCCCGGCTCCTGGCAGAGGTAGGCGACCATCTGCTCGGGACGCGCCCCGCGCCGCTCGCTTCCGGTCACCAGACCGTGGACCAGTTGCCCGGCCGCGGGCGCCCAGTCGTCCGGGCTCGCCGGGATGCCGAGCCGTGCACGGCCGCCGAACCGGCCCCGCCCGTCCCTGTCGCGCAGGGCGGCCAGGACGATGCTGTCCTCGGGGCGGTATCCGAGCAGGTACGGCAGGGCGTCGGCGAGTTCGGCGGGGGTGCGCAGGGTGACCTGGTGTTCGTCTCCGGGGCTTTCGTGCGGGGCGCGGTGCGTGCGGCCCGGCTGTGGGGCCTGCGAGATGTCACCGTTCTCGGAGGAGCCAGTCGTTTCGCTGTGGTTCGTCATGGCTCGACGATCTCGCGGATCGGAAAGTTCCGCTTTGCCCTGTGGACAACTGTCCGCAGGGACACGTCACCTTGGGCGATCCCGGCCCGGCTCCGAGGACCGGGCCCCCTATCCGGCCAGGGCCAGGACGAGCGGGAGCACCTCGTCGGCACCCGCCTGGCGCAGGAGGCGTGCGCCCACGGCCAGGGTCCAGCCGGTGTCGCTGTAGTCGTCGACGAGCAGGACCGGGCCGGTAGTACCGGCCAGGGCCGTGGCGAGGTCGCCGGGCACGGTGAACGACTCGGCCAGGGCGCGCAGCCGCTGGGCGGAGTTGCTGCGGTGAGCGGCGTACTCGTCGGCGTGCGGGGTGTGGGCGAGGCTGCCCAGCAGCGGGAGCCTGCCGACCCGCGCCACTCCCTCGGCCAGTGAGGCCACCAGCTGGGGGCGGGTACGGGAGGGCATGGCGACGACGCCCACGGGCCGCGCCACCGCGTCGGGGGAGCCGGTGGCCCAGCCGCCCGGTGAACGGGCCCAGTCGGCCAGCACCGTCACGACGGCGCGCAGCACGTCGTCCGGGACCGGGGCGTCCGTCGCCTGCGCCGACAGGAGCGGCCGCAGACGGTTGCCCCAGCCGATGTCCGACAGCCTCCCCAGCGCCCGCCCGGTGAGGGCCTGCTGCCCCGCGGGAATGCGGCCCTTGAGGTCCATCCCCACCGCGGCGAGCCCGGTCGGCCACATCTTGCGCGGCTCGACCTCCACGCCCGGGCGGTCCAGCTCGCCCGTCGCCGCCGCGAGGGCCGCGGAGGAGACGGCCGGGTCGAGCCAGGGACCGGCGCAGGTGTCGCAACGACCGCAGGGGGCCGCCTTCTCGTCGTCGAGCTGCCGCTGCAGGAACTCCATCCGGCACCCCGTGG
The DNA here is from genome assembly GCF_044590125.1 of Streptomyces sp. BBFR25. Taxonomy (NCBI): domain Bacteria; kingdom Bacillati; phylum Actinomycetota; class Actinomycetes; order Kitasatosporales; family Streptomycetaceae; genus Streptomyces; species Streptomyces sp. BBFR25. The sequence goes on along the minus strand of NZ_CP172447.1, from coordinate 6,276,269 downwards.
TCGCCACGTAGTCCCGCATGGCCTGCTGCTCCGCCTGCCGCTGTCGGGCCACCCACGCGTACCGCTCCGCGTCGTAGGCCCACGCCTGTCCCGTGGCGGTCCAGCCGCCCTTGACCCGCTTGACCGCGCCGTCCACGTCCAGGACCTTGAGCATCGTCTCCAGCCGCGAACGGCGGAGGTCCACCAGCGGTTCGAGCGCCGGGAGGGACATCGGCCGCCCCGCCTCCTCCAGCACGGCCAGCGTGCGCCGGACCTGCTCCTCCGGCGGGAAGCCGACCGAGGCGAAGTACGCCCAGATCGCCTCGTCCTCCCGCCCCGGCAGCAACAGGACGTCCGCGTGGTCCACCCCACGCCCCGCACGCCCCACCTGCTGGTAGTACGCGATGGGGGACGAGGGCGACCCCAGGTGCACGACGAAGCCCAGGTCGGGCTTGTCGAAGCCCATGCCCAGCGCCGAGGTCGCCACGAGCGCCTTCACCCGGTTCGCCAGCAGGTCCTCCTCCGCCTGCAACCGGTCGGCGTTCTCCGTCTTGCCCGTGTAGGAGGCCACCGGGTAGCCGCGCTGGCGCAGGAAGGCCGCGACCTCCTCCGCCGCCGCCACCGTCAGCGTGTAGATGATCCCGGAACCGGGCAGATCTCCCAGCCGCTCCCCCAGCCACGCCAGCCGGTGCGCCGCGTCCGGCAGCTGGAGCACGCCCAACCGGAGGCTCTCCCGGTCGAGCGGCCCCCGCAGCACCAGCGCGTCCCCGCCCCCCGTGCCCAACTGCTCCGCCACGTCGGCCGTGACCCGAGCGTTGGCGGTCGCGGTGGTGGCCAGCACGGGCACCCCGGCCGGCAGCTCGGCCAGCATCGTGCGCAGCCGGCGGTAGTCGGGGCGGAAGTCGTGGCCCCAGTCGGAGATGCAGTGCGCCTCGTCCACCACGAGCAGACCGGTGGTGGAGGCGAGCCTCGGCAGCACCTGATCGCGGAAGTCCACGGAATTGAGGCGCTCCGGGCTCACCAGGAGTACGTCGGTCTCACCCCGCTCGACCTCTCCGTGGATCGTCTCCCAGTCCTCGGGGTTCGCCGAGTTGATCGTGCGCGCCCGGATCCCCGCTCGCGCCGCCGCCTCGACCTGGTTGCGCATCAGCGCCAGCAACGGGGAGATGATCACCGTGGGCCCCGCGCCACGTCGGCGCAGCAGGGCGGTGGCGACGAAGTACACGGCCGACTTGCCCCAGCCGGTGCGCTGCACCACCAGAGCCCGCCGGTGCTCCTCCACCAGGGCCGCCACCGCCTGCCACTGATCCTCCCGCAGCCGTGCCGAGCCCGCAGGATCGCCGACGAGCTCGGCGAGGACGGTGTCGGCTTCGGTACGGAGTTCCACGTGGTCCATCCCCCCATGCAACCCGATGGCACTGACAAACGGCGAATCCGGAACCGGCCGTGACGCGTGCCGTGCCCCATGCGTCGTCCGGTGACACTCCGGGTAGGGATATAGGACGCACATCAGCCGATATGGGTCCTCGGACTCAATTGCTCGTTGCCGCATCCCAGTTCGACAGGAAGAATTGAAGTCCGCTCCCCGCACGGCCCTTCCGTGACCCGGCAGGGCTTCGTTGCGGTGCGCGCTCCCCGAATCCGACCCTGCCCGCAGTGTGGGCGCGTAGCCGAAGGGAGGAACGTGACCTTCGGATTCGCTCCGTCCTCGGCGGCCTCGCTTTCGTCGTCCGCCGTTTCCGCCACTCGCATGCTCGAACCGGCGGAGTGGGCCGCCGCCGGGATCCCGCTGCTGCGCAATCCTCGCGAGGTCGTCACCGGACTGCACTCGCGGCACCGCCCCGAACCGGCGACGGCCGTCGTGGCCGTACTCGACCCGGACGAACGGCTGCGCGCCAGCGCCTCGTTCACCAGCCGCCGCTCCCCCGCCGACGGGTGGATGTTCCGCAACGCGCTGCTCTCCCAGCTGCGCCGGGTCATCCCCCACGACCTGCGGCGTCGCACCCCGGTACGCACCGCCGTGCTGCTCTACGCCCGTGAGGGCGACGCGCGTTGGACGCCGGAGGACGGCGCGTGGATGTGGGGGCTGCGGGACGCCTGCACACTGCACGGGCTGCGCTGCGGCGCGTACATCACACTGACCCGGGACGGCTGGCAGGTCCTCGGCGAGGACCGCGGCGGGCGTCGGCCCAACGCGGCGTCGACGCCGGAGCCCTTCGCCACGGCGGAGGCACCGCCCCCGCCGCCCCGCACCGGCGGGGTCGCGTCGGACGTGCTGCGCCGCGCCGCGGCCCGCTGAGAGCCTCGGACGTCCGGGCTCGGGGGGCCACGGCGGGCCTGCCGGAGCGGCTGACCCGACTCGTCCTTCACGTGAGCGGTGACCCGACTCGCCCGTGACCCGACCGGCGTGCGATCCGCCGTCCCGGCCCGCCGGGCCCGGCAGCGCCCGTACCGTCGCACCTCACCCGAGTCCTCACCGTCGGCGCGCCCACCGGTTCCCCGGCGGGCCCGATCCGCTATGGCGCCGGATGCCGTCGGCGTTCCCGGGCATGCCGGGAACGCCTCCGTGCGGGGCTCCGGGCAGGCGCCCCGGGGTCACACCGGCGTCCGCCGCGCTCGGCGGACCGGACTCAGACGCCCGCGCCCAGCACCGAGTTGATCCGCTGCGGGTCGCCGCAGACGATCAGCAGGGCGCCGGCCCGCGAGTGGGCCACGGTCAGGGCGGTGACAGCGGCGTCCTCGGGGCCGCCGTTGAGCGCGACCACGACCACGGCCCGCGACGCGGCACGGTCCGCGACGGCGGCGTCGGCGTAGAAGACGTCGTCGCCCGCGTCGTGCTGCGCCCAGTAGGCGGCATCGCCGAAGGACAGTTCGTGGGCCGCCCACGGGTGGGCTTCGCCGGTGGTGATCACCAGCACGTCACCGGGGGTTCGGCCCGAGTCCAGCAGAAGGTCCACGGCCTCTTCGGCGGCGTCGAGCGCACCGTCCGGCGTGGCCGGGATCAACTGGATCTGCGGGGCGGCCGAGGTGGCTGCCGGGGCGGCCGGACCCGAGGGTCCGGGTGTGGCCGCGGCCGTGTCGCGCGACGCGCGTTGCGCCGGCGGTGCCGGCCGCACCGGGCCGGGACGGCCGGGGCGCGGCGGAGCCGCGGGACGGGGGCCGGGTACGGGGCGGGGGGTCGGCGCGGTGCGGCCACTGGCCGGAGTGGCGCGGGGACCCTGGGCCTTCTCGTGAATCTGAGGCTCCTCGGGAATGAGAGGCATGAGCTGATATCTATCAAACGTTGGTGCGGCTCGCGTCGGCGGGTGGCACATGCCTGCGAGCGGAACCGTCAGAAATCGAATCCGAGCTGACCCTCGATTTCCGGAACGCTTCCGTCCACCCAACTGCGGACCTTCTTGAGGTGCCGCCACTGGGGCAGCGCATCAAGATACGCCCACGACAACCGGTGGTGCGGGGTGGGGCCCCGTTCCGCCAGTGCGGCCTTGTGCACGGGCGACGGATACCCGGCGTTGTCCGCAAAACCGAAGTCTGCATGGTCGAGACCCAGTTCGGCCATCATTTTGTCGCGCTGGACCTTGGCGAGCACCGAGGCCGCCGCGACGGCGACGCAGGACTGATCGCCCTTGATCACCGTACGGACCCGCCAGGGGGCACCGAGGTAGTCGTGCTTGCCGTCGAGGATGACGGCGTCGGGGCGGACCGGCAGGGTCTCCAGGGCACGTACCGCCGCCAGGCGCAGCGCGGCGGTCATGCCCAGCGCGTCGATCTCCTCCGGAGAGGCGTGCCCCAGGGCGTAGGACGTGACCCAGGTCCGCAACTCCACGGCGAGTTCGGTGCGTCGCTTGATGGTGAGCAGCTTGGAGTCGGTCAGGCCGACCGGGGGTCGGCGCAGTCCGGTGATCGCCGCACAGACGGTGACCGGACCGGCCCACGCGCCGCGCCCCACCTCGTCGACACCGGCAATGATCTTCGCTCCGGTCGTGGCGCGAAGAGAGCGCTCGACGGTGTGAGTAGGTGGTTCGTACGGCATGGCGCCCCCAGCCTACGCCGCCGCGATCCCCGGGCGACACCCCGGTTGCCCGAACGGAGCCGGTCTCCTCGCCGATCGGGATCAGGGGCCGTCGGGCCGCAGCAGCGGGGCCATCAACTGGTCGATCACCATTCACTTGCACAAATCTTCGAGCGATGCATCATCATCGCCGGAATGGCGTCGAAGACGTATCCGTTGGCCGCGTCACGCCGGACCTCTCCCCGCTCCATTCCGCGGGTGATGACCCCACGCAGCATCTCGAGGGTCGACTCGACCACCCCCTTGATGATCACGGCATGGAAGCGCTCGGCCTGCACGGCGTCGCATTCGTGAATCACGGAACGCAGAGCGAGGTCCGCGACGAGGTCTTCCTTAGAAAGCGGGCGAAAACGGGTATTCGGTGACGAAGCACTCATCGCACGGCCACGACGGGGGACCGGACACGCGACGACACGACCAGTGAACGCAAGCCTTCACTAAGTCATTCGTGGGGGACACATAGTGCCAACCTCTTCTCTGATCAAAGACCAGAAGCCGGGAGCGGCCCGCCGGGAGGGGCATCCCGGCATCGCACTCACCGTCATCGCGGCCTGCCAACTCATGGTCGTACTCGACGCGACGATTGTGAACATCGCGCTCCCGCACATCCAGAACGCGCTCGCCTTCAGCACCACCGATCTCACCTGGGTCATCAGCGCGTACACGCTCACTTTCGGCGGTCTGCTCCTGCTCGGCGGCCGAGCCGGTGACATCCTCGGCAGGCGCCGGGTCTTCATGACCGGCATCCTGCTCTTCACCTTCGCCTCGCTGCTCGGCGGCTTCGCCCAAGAGCCCTGGCAGCTCCTCGCGGCGCGCGTACTGCAGGGCATGGGAGGCGCGATCGCGTCGCCCACGTCGCTGGCCCTCATCACCACCACCTTCCCGGAGGGGCCGGAACGCAACCGGGCCTTCGGCGTCTTCGCCGCCGTCTCCGCAGGTGGCGGCGCCATCGGCCTGCTGGCGGGCGGCATGCTCACCGAGTGGCTCGACTGGCGCTGGGTGCTCTTCGTCAACGTGCCGATCGGGGTGCTGATCGCCGTGCTGGCGCCGCTCTACATCAGCGAGTCCGAACGGCACTCCGGCCGCTTCGACATCGCCGGGGCGGTGACCTCGACGGCGGGCATGGCGTCTCTCGTCTACGGCTTCATCCGGGCCGCCGACGAGGGCTGGCGGGACAAGTTGACCATCGGCTCCTTCGCGGCAGCCGCGGTCCTGCTGCTGGCCTTCGTCCTCATCGAGCAACGGGCCAAGGAACCGATCACGCCGCTGAAGATGTTCGCCGACCGCAACCGGTCCGGCACGTACGTGATCATGCTGAGCCTGGCCGCGGCGATGTTCGGCATGTTCTTCTACATCGTGCTGTTCGTGCAGAACGTGCTCGGCTACACGCCCATCGAGGCCGGTCTGGCCTTCCTGCCTGTCACGGTCGTGATCGCGCTCGGCGCGGGTCTGTCGCAGCGCTTCCTGCCCGTCTTCGGCCCCAAGCCATTCATGGTCGTGGGTTCGGCCCTCGCCGCACTCGGGCTCGGCTGGCAGGCCCTCATCACCTCCGACAGCTCGTACGTCGGCGGGATCCTGGGGCCGATGCTGATCTTCGGCTTCGGCATGGGGCTCAACTTCGTGACGCTGACGCTGACCGCGGTCTCCGGGGTCGCCCGGCACGAGGCGGGTGCGGCGTCGGGCCTGCTCAACGCGATGCAGCAGGTGGGCGGATCGATTGGTCTCGCCATCCTGACGACGGTCTTCGGCACGGCCAGCAGGGACGAGGCGGAGAAGCAGGTGCCGGACTTCATCGCCAACGGCTCGCCGGAGCAGAAGGCGGAGTTCGCCCGGACCCAGCAGCTGCCCGCGCCCTGGTCGCACGACGTGCTGGCTCAAGGCATCTCGGCCGCCTTCATCCCGGCCGCCGCCATGGCCGTGCTCGCCCTGGCCACGGCCTGGCTGGTGATCCGGGTACGCAAGAGCGACCTGGAGGCCCTGTCCGGCACGGCCGGACCGGGCATGGGCTGACCTCGCGGGGCCCCGGGCCGGGCGGGGTCCACCGAGCAGGGCGGCGGACAGCACGAAGGACAGCAGGGCGAACACCGACAGCGCCTCCACGACCCACCCCCATGACCTCCAGACCTGCCCGGGGCCATGCCCCGGGCAGCGCTTGTCATGACAACGGGCCGCGGTTACGCAGAGTTCCCGCCGCACACGGTGAGTTTCCGTGAAGAGCCGGTCAGGCCGTGGCCGTCATCCACGCGGGCAGCGCCTCGACCCGCTCCACCCACTCGGCCGGGGGCGCCCCCGCCTTCCCGGCCGCGATCACTCCGCCCACGATGGCGCAGGTCGTGTCCACGTCCCCGCCGACCTGCGCGGTCGTCCAGAACGCGGTCTCGTACTCGCCGAGGGCGCGGGCCGCGGACCAGAGGGCGAAGGGGACCGTGTCATGCGCGGTCGTACGCCGGCCACTGCCCAGCACCGCCGCCACGGTGGTCGCGTCGCCGTAGTCGAGCATGTCCCGGGCGCGCCGCAGTCCGGCGCCCACCGCGCTCTTCGGCACCAGCGCGATCACACCGTCGAGGAGCGCGTGCGAGGAGGGCGGGCCGGCCGGATCGGCGGCCAGCGCCGCGGCCGCCGCGACGGCCATCGCGCCGACCACCGCCTCACGGTGCTGGTGCGTCGGGTAGGCCGAGATCTCCGCCTGGTGGGTCGCCTGTTCGGGGTCGTCCGCATACCAGGCGCCGAGCGGCGCGATGCGCATGGCGGCGCCGTTGCCCCAGGAGCCCTGCCCGTTGAACAGCGCCGCGGCGAGTTCGCGCCAGTCGCCGCCCTCCCGGACCAGCCGGAGCAGCCGGTTGACCGCGGGACCGTACCCCCGGTCGAAGTCGTGGTGCCGGGCGAAGGAGAGGGCCAGCGCGTCCTGGTCGATGCGGTGGTGGGCGGCCAGGACGGAGACCACGGAACACGCCATCTCCGTGTCGTCCGTCCACTGCCAGGTGCCGGGCGGCAGCTCGCGGCGCCCCAGCAGCGGATAGTTCGCGGGGACGAAGAACTGTGAGCCCAGCGCGTCCCCCACCGACAGTCCGCGCAGGCTGGCCAGGGCCCGGTCCAGGCGCCCTTCAGGAGAAGAATGAGCGGTCATCGCCCTGCCACTCTATCCGGTGATCCCGTACGGTTCCGGATCTCGCCAGCGTTCGAAGGGCCGGTCAAGGGTGTACTTGCCGTCCTCACCGAGAACGAGCATCCGCATCTCGGCGTTCCCGGGGTTCGACAGCGACTCGAACTCCGCGACCGTCCAGTGGAACCACCTCATGCAGAACAGCCGCATGGCGAGCCCGTGCGTCACCAGCAGCACGTTCGGCGGATGGTCGGGGTCCTCGAAGCTGCGGAACAGGCTCTCCAGGAAGCCGCCGACCCGGTCGTACACGTCGGCACCGGACTCGCCCTGGGCGAAGCGGTAGAAGAAGTGCCCGTAGGCGTCCCGGTAGGCCTTCTGCAGGCGCACGTCGTCGCGGTCCTGCCAGTTTCCCCAGTCCTGCTCGCGCAGCCGGGGCTCCTCACGTACCCGTATGAGCTGCGGGTCGAGGCGGAAGGCGCGGAGGGTCTCGTGGGTGCGGCGGTACGGGGAGACGTACACGCTGATCCGCTCGTGTCCGAACACCTCGCGCAGCACCTTGCCGGTCTCCTCGGCCTGCGCCCGGCCCCGGTCGGTGAGGGCGAGCGCGTGGTCGGGTTCGCGCTCGAACACGGTGTCATCGACGTTGCCGATCGACTCGCCGTGCCGGACAAGAACGATGCGCCGTGGTCGTGCCATGCCAGAACCCTAGATCGAGACGGCCGGAACCGAGCACTCGTACGGGCTCCGTACGGCGTAGGTCACACAGTCTCCACACCTGGGCGAGTCGGGGCGGGCCCGGATCTCAAACGGTCCAGGAGGGTTCCAGTTGCACGATGTCGCCCGTCAGCGCCGCGACGTCGGCCTCCGTCTGGGCGCGCAGGGCCAGCCGCTCCACCCGCTCGGTGCGGTACTTTCCGTGCTCGGCGGCCGACAGCCACATGGACAGCACGAGGTACTCGTTGTACCCGCTGCCCGGGGCCTCGCCGAACAGGCCGCGGATCATGCCGGGCGAGCCGGCCATCGCCGGGTTCCAGACCTTCTCCTGCATGAGGACGTAGTGCTCGGCCCGTTCCTCGTGGACCCGGCACAGCGCCACCCGGAGCAGGTCGGCGTCGGTGAAGCGCGGCTCGAAACCGGTCTTCACGTCGAACCGGTGGTCGAAGAGCCTGACCTGGGCGTCCTTGAAGGTGCCCACCTGCGCCGAGGCCAGCCGGTCGTGGGAGCGGGCCATGAAGGAGTCGTAGAAGGCGCGGCTCTCCCAGAAGGCGAAGACGTGCGCCACGTCCGGCCGCCCCCGGCTCCAGCCACCCCCCTGCCCCCGAAAACCCGGCTCCCCCGGAAGCCCCGCCCACTTCCGCTGCCCCCGCTCGAAACCGCGGCGGTCCACCACGGTGCAGCGAATCCACTTGACCAGCACCGCGCCATGGTAAGGCCAGGAGCACGGCACCGGACGCTCTCCGGAGGAGCACTTGCCCGCGCGTTCGTCCCGCTGCGTGGCAGGATGGACAACCGGCCGTCATCGTCCGGCAGTTCAGGGGGCCGGGCAGGGCGGGGGACCTGGGAAGGGGAAGTCTGTGAACGGCCTCAGCAAGGGCTTGGGCAAGGTCGAGGTCGCGCTGCGGTGGGACCCGAGTCCGGCGGGACAGCCGGCCACCGACCTGGATCTCGTCGCCGGGACCTATCCGGCGGACGATCCGTACGGCGCCCCCGCCTACGTGGTGCACTTCGACAGTCGCTCACCGGACGGCACGATCTATCTCAACCGGGACAGCAAGGACGGCAAGGGCTTCGGTTTCGACGAGGTCATGACGCTGGAGCTGGAGCGGCTGGACGCCCGGTACGCGCGCGTGGTGGTGGGTGTCGCCATACAGCAGCACACCGAGGAGCGGACCTTCGGCGACGTGACCAACCCGGGCCTGCGCATCCGTGAGGGTTACACGGACCTGGCCGCGGAGGACTTCGCCGCCGTCCCGGGTGCCACCGCGGCGACGGTCGCGGAGTTCGTCCGGGACGAGACGGGGGCGTGGGAGTTCCGGCCCGGCCTGCACGCGTTCGAGGGGGACCCCGCGACGTTCACTCGGGTGATGGGCGCGGCTCGCCGTCCTTGACGGCGGCTTGGAGCGTGAGCATCGCCTCGGCGACCTCGCCGACCGCCGCTTCGGGGATCGCGGTGGCGGCCTCCTCCAGGACGAGCAGCCGCGCCCGGGGAATCTCGCGCGCGATCGCCTCACCGTTGCCGACGGGGAAGAACGGGTCGCGGCGACCGTGGACGACGAGCGTGGGGATCCCGATCTCCGGCAGGCGCTCACGCCACCGGGGCGCGCAGTCGAGCCTGGAGAACACCATGCCCAGCTGGTTGGCCATCTGGACCGGGGCAGCGGTGCCGGGCGTGCGGTCCCAGACGCGGGCGGCGGTCGCGCGCGCGGCGACGGGGTCGTCGCCGCGGATCTCCGCTCCGGTGGCGGCGAACTCGGCCACCGCCTCGCGGTGGGCCCAGTCGGGCATCGGCCTGGCGAACAGCCGGCTCATCGTCGCCCGGTCGTGGTCGGGGAGGTCGTCGTCGGGCGGGCCGGGCGCGACCGCGCGGGTGCCGACCAGGGTGAGCGCCGAGAACGCGCCCGGGTGGTCGAGCGCGGCCACCTGGGCGACCATCCCTCCGACGCCGATCCCGGCGAGGTGCGCGGGCCCGGCGCCGAGCGCGTCGGGAAGGGCCGCCGCGTCGGCGGCGAGGTCGCGCAGGGTGTAGGCGGGCGCCTCCGGGTCCATCGTGGTCGACTCTCCGCTGTCGCGCAGGTCGTAGCGCACGACGCGGCGCCCACCGGCGGCGAGGCGCTCGCAGAGCGCGTCGGGCCACGAGAGCATCGTCGTCCCGCCGACGAGCAGGACGAGTGGCGCATCGTCGTCACCGAACGACTCGACGCCCAAGGCGATGTCGCGGACGCTGACCGTTGTCATAGAGGCCCCGGAAGGTGTTGTGGGTCGGGTGTGTCGTGAGGGCAGACCCGATCCGGCGCCCGAAGTCATCGCTCAGGCGTGAACCGTGTGCCGGAGGTGGGGCAGGCAGATCACCGGCACACGTGGAAGGGGACCGGCCGGTGGCCGGTCCCCTTCCGAGAACCCGCGGGTCACCCCCGCGGGTCACCTCTCAGGTCAGCTGCAACCGCTGGTCGAGCCGCAGCCCTCGCAGATGTAGCAGGACCCGGCGCGCTGCATCTTCGTGCCGCAGGAGAAGCACAGCGGGGCGTCGGCCTGGATGCCGAGCTGCATCTCCACCAGCTCGGCGCTGGTGTGCGCCTGCTGCGGAGCGGGCTTGGCGGCCTCGACCTCGGCCTTCGGCGTGGCGACGGCCTTCAGTTCCTGGGCGCGCGGCGCCGACTGGGCCAGGCCCTCGACGTCCATCTCGTCGTCGGACGGCTCGTACGAACCGGTCTCCAGGTGGCGCTGACGCTCCTCGGCGGAGTGGATGCCGAGCGCGGAGCGCGTCTCGAAGGGCAGGAAGTCCAGCGCCAGGCGGCGGAAGATGTAGTCGACGATCGACTGCGCCATCCGCACGTCCGGGTCGTCCGTCATCCCGGCCGGCTCGAAGCGCATGTTGGTGAACTTCGAGACGTACGTCTCCAGCGGCACGCCGTACTGGAGGCCGACGGAGACCGCGATGGAGAAGGCGTCCATCATGCCCGCGAGGGTCGAACCCTGCTTGGACATCTTGAGGAAGACCTCGCCGAGACCGTCGTCCGGGTAGGAGTTGGCGGTCATGTAGCCCTCGGCGCCGCCGACGGTGAAGGACGTGGTGATGCCGGGACGTCCCTTCGGGAGGCGCTTGCGGACCGGGCGGTACTCGACGACCTTCTCGACCGTCTCGCGGATGGCCGCCTCGGTCTTCTCGGTGATCTCCGCCTTCTCCGTGTCCTTGACCGACTTGGTCTTGGCGGAGAGGGGCTGGCCGACCTTGCAGTTGTCGCGGTAGATGGCGAGCGCCTTGACGCCCATCTTCCAGGCCTCGAAGTAGACCTCCTCGACGTCCTCGACGGTCGCCGACTCCGGCAGGTTGACCGTCTTGGACAGGGCGCCGGAGATCCAGGGCTGGATGGCGGCCATCATGCGGACGTGGCCCATCGCGGAGATGGAGCGCTCGCCCATCGCGCAGTCGAACACCTCGTAGTGCTCGTGCGCGAGGCCGGGCGCGTCGATCACGTTGCCGTTCTCGGCGATGTGGGCGACGATCGCCTCGATCTGCTCCTCCTGGTAGCCCAGGCGGCGCAGGGCCTGCGGGACGGTGCCGTTGACGATCTGCATCGAGCCGCCGCCGACCAGCTTCTTGAACTTGACCAGCGCGAGGTCGGGCTCCAGGCCGGTGGTGTCGCAGGACATCGCGAGACCGATGGTGCCGGTCGGGGCGATGACGGAGGCCTGGGAGTTGCGGAAGCCGTTCTTCTCGCCGAGGCGCAGCACGTCCTGCCAGGCCTCGGTGGCGGCGGCCCAGATCGGCGTGTCGAGGTCGTCCATGCGGACGGCCTTGGCGTTCTCGTCGGAGTGCTGCTTCATGACCCTGAGGTGCGGCTGCGCGTTGCGGGCGTAGCCGTCGTACGGGCCGACGATCGCGGCCAGCTCGGCGGAGCGGCGGTACGACGTGCCGGTCATCAGGGAGGTGATGGCGCCGGCCAGGGCACGGCCGCCGTCGGAGTCGTAGGCGTGGCCGGTCGCCATCAGCAGGGCGCCGAGGTTGGCGTAGCCGATGCCGAGCTGGCGGAAGGCGCGGGTGTTCTCGCCGATCTTCTGGGTCGGGAAGTCCGCGAAGCAGATGGAGATGTCCATCGCCGTGATGACCAGCTCGACGACCTTGGAGAAGCGCTCGGCGTCGAAGGACTGGTTGCCCTTGCCGTCGTCCTTCAGGAACTTCATCAGGTTCAGCGAGGCGAGGTTGCAGGACGTGTTGTCCAGGTGCATGTACTCGCTGCACGGGTTCGAGCCGTTGATGCGGCCGGACTCCGGGCAGGTGTGCCAGGCGTTGATGGTGTCGTCGTACTGGATGCCGGGGTCGGCGCAGGCCCAGGCGGCCTCGGCCATCTTGCGGAAGAGCGCCTTGGCGTCGACCTCCTCGATGACCTCGCCGGTCATGCGGGACGTCAGGCCGAACTTGCCGCCGTCCTGCACGGCCTTCATGAACGTGTCGTTCACCCGGACCGAGTTGTTGGCGTTCTGGTACTGGACGGACGTGATGTCGTCGCCGCCCAGGTCCATGTCGAAGCCCGCGTCGCGCAGGGCGCGGATCTTCTCCTCTTCCTTCACCTTGGTCTGGATGAAGTCCTCGATGTCGGGGTGGTCGACGTCGAGGATGACCATCTTGGCCGCGCGGCGGGTGGCACCGCCGGACTTGATCGTGCCGGCGGAGGCGTCGGCACCGCGCATGAAGGAGACCGGTCCCGAGGCGTTGCCGCCGGAGGAGAGCAGTTCCTTGGAGGAGCGGATCCGGGAGAGGTTCAGGCCGGCGCCGGAGCCGCCCTTGAAGATCATGCCCTCTTCCTTGTACCAGTCGAGGATCGACTCCATGGAGTCGTCGACGGACAGGATGAAGCAGGCGGAGACCTGCTGCGGCTGGGGCGTGCCGACGTTGAACCACACCGGGCTGTTGAAGCTGAAGATCTGGTGCAGGAGGGCGTAGGCCAGCTCGTGCTCGAAGATCTCGGCGTCGGCGGGCGAGGCGAAGTACTTGTTGTCCTCACCGGCCTTCCGGTACGTCTTCACGATGCGGTCGATGAGCTGCTTGAGGCTCACCTCGCGCTGCGGGGTGCCCACGGCGCCCCGGAAGTACTTGCTGGTGACGATGTTGACCGCGTTCACCGACCAGAACTCGGGGAACTCGACGCCACGCTGCTCGAAGTTGACCGAGCCGTCGCGCCAGTTGGTCATGACGACGTCACGACGCTCCCAGGCCACCTCGTCGTAGGGGTGGACGCCGGGAGTGGTGTGGACGCGCTCGACGCGGAGTCCCTTGCCCGCCTTGGTGCCCTTGGCGCGGGAACTCCGTGCCGGACCGCTCGCCGTCTCTGTCATGCCGCCTCCCTGTACGGGCGAAAACGCCCTGAAGTGCCCCGATTGTTCCCGTGGGCACGGTGTTCTGTCTGGTGTTGCGGGCATCGCTCGCGCCGCCCGCAACAGGTCTTGTTCACTCGCCGCCGTCCGGCCGGGCCCGGGCGCCGAAGTCCGGGTCCGGCCCGCCGATCAGTCGGCGGCGCCTGCGGGCTCGGGGACCTGTCCCGCCCCCGTGGACCCGCGGTCGTTCTCCTGGCTCCCCGCACCGGTGTCGTCGTCCTCGCCGGGGTGCCCCGTCGTCTCCCTCAGTTCCGTGATCGCGGCCTCGAAGTCCTCGAGCGAGTCGAACGCCCGATAGACGGAGGCGAATCTCAGATAGGCGACGAGGTCGAGCTCCTGCAACGGTCCGAGGATGGCCAGACCCACGTCGTGGGTGGTCAGCTCGGCGCTTCCGGTGGCCCGCACCGCCTCCTCGACCCGCTGGCCGAGCTGGGCGAGCGCGTCCTCGGTGACGGGCCGGCCCTGACAGGCCTTGCGCACACCGTTGATCACCTTGGTGCGGCTGAACGGTTCGGTGACCCCGGACCGCTTCACCACCATGAGCGAGCACGTCTCCACGGTCGTGAACCGACGGGAGCAGTCAGGGCACTGGCGGCGCCTGCGGATCGACGTGCCGTCGTCGGTCGTACGGCTGTCGACGACACGGCTGTCGGGGTGCCTGCAGAAGGGGCAGTGCATGGACTCCGAACCCTCCTCACAGCAGACTCAACGGCCTCGAAAGGCCCTTCAGGCCCCTCGAAGCAGCCCCCAGCATAGGCGATCGCGGCGGGCCCGAAGACCCGGGGGACCACAACTTGTGGGCTGCTCGCGCTATCCAACCACTAGATGTGGGGATTGGCCCATACAAACACGCCCCGCACGCGTGTCGCGCCTGTGCGTGCGCGGCCACCCGTGCGGCAACACGCCTCGCGAGCCGTGTCGCGGCCGTATCGCCCGGAGGCATGCGGAGATACCGTGGGCACCGCGGGGAGGGGACGTGGGACTACCGCAACAGATGGGAGCCCCACCCCGTCGAACGGGATGCCGGGTGGCAGACTGGAGCGACATCCCGGAGGTTGTCACCACGGCGGTGAAGAGTACAGCAATAAGCCCTTTTGTCCGCCAGGCACCACGGTAGCCATACACCCAGATATGCAAAACGGGCGAGCGATTCGCGTTTTTTCACTCGAACGTGTGTTTGGCGCAACCTTTCGAAAGCTACTACCGTTGTGCAGCAGGGAGACCATCGAGAGGGGCCGACGTGACCACCACCGCCGACAGTGCCACCATCACTGCCCAGGAACGCCCCCAGGGCCGACCTGAGCCGGTGCATGCGATGAGCGACGCCGCGAATCCCGAGGGGCACAAGCGCTCCCTGCCAGGACGACCTCCCGGCATCCGGGCGGACAGCTCGGGGCTCACCGACCGCCAGCGCCGGGTGATCGAGGTCATCCGCGACTCCGTGCAGCGACGCGGGTACCCGCCGTCGATGCGGGAGATCGGCCAGGCCGTCGGCCTTTCCAGCACCTCGTCGGTGGCGCACCAGCTGATGGCACTGGAGCGCAAGGGCTTCCTGCGCCGGGACCCGCACCGCCCGCGCGCCTACGAGGTGCGCGGCTCCGACCAGGCCGCCTCGGTGCAGCCCACGGACACCGCCGGCAAGCCGGCCGCCTCGTACGTCCCGCTGGTGGGTCGGATCGCCGCCGGTGGTCCGATCCTCGCCGAGGAGTCCGTCGAAGACGTCTTCCCGCTCCCCCGGCAGTTGGTCGGCGACGGTGAGCTGTTCGTCCTCAAGGTCGTCGGCGACTCGATGATCGAGGCCGCGATCTGCGACGGCGACTGGGTCACGGTCCGCCGCCAGCCGGTCGCGGAGAACGGCGACATCGTGGCGGCCATGCTCGACGGCGAGGCCACCGTGAAGCGCTTCAAGCGCGAGGACGGCCACGTCTGGCTCCTCCCGCACAACTCGGCGTACGAGCCGATCCCCGGTGACGACGCGACCATCCTCGGCAAGGTGGTGGCCGTACTGCGTCGCGTCTGAGCGCCACGGCGGGCGGGTACGCGCGACAGCGCCCCCGCCGACCCGACCGGGCCCCGGGACCTCTGCGCCGGTTCCGGGGCCCAGCGCTGTCCCGGGGCCGACGGCGCCGGGGGCCGCCCGCCCGGTGCGCGGGCCGCGCTCAGTCCCCCTCGGCCTGCTTAGCGCCCTCGTTCTGCCTCGCCTTCGCGTCGATCGCGGCGAGTGACTTGCGGACCTGGTTGCGGTCCGTGGTGAACCAGAAGTCGGGCAGGGACGCCTTCAGATAGCTGCCGTACCGGGCTGTCGCCAGCCGCTGGTCCAGTACGGCGACCACTCCTCGGTCGCCCGACGCGCGGACCAGGCGACCCGCGCCCTGGGCCATGAGCAGCGCGGCGTGGGTGGCGGCGACCGCCATGAAGCCGTTGCCCCCGGCCTCCTCCACCGCCTTCTGGCGGGCGCTCATCAAGGGGTCGTCCGGACGCGGGAACGGGATCTTGTCCATGACGACCAGCTGGCAGCTCGGCCCGGGGACGTCGACGCCCTGCCACAGGGACAGGGTGCCGAAGAGGCAGGTCTGGGGGTCGGCGGCGAAGTTCTTGATCAGCTCGCCGAGGGTCTCCTCGCCCTGGAGGAGGATCGGGTACTCCGGGATGCGCGAGCGCAGCTCCTCGGCGGCCAGCTGGGCCGCGCGCATCGAGGAGAACAGGCCCAGTGTGCGGCCGCCCGCCGCCTGGATCAGCTCGGTGAGCTCGTCGAGCATGTCGCCGCGGTCGCCGTCCCGGGCGGGGCGGGCCAGGTGCTTGGCGACGTAGAGGATGCCCTGCTTGCGGTAGTCGAAGGGCGAGCCCACGTCGACGCCCTTCCACTGGGGCACGTCGTCGCCCTCGGTGCCCTCCGGGGCGAGGCCCAGCGACGCCCCGACACCGTTGAAGTCACCGCCCAGCTTCAGGGTCGCGGAGGTCAGGACGACCGAGCGGTCGGTGAAGAGCTTCTCCCGCAGCAGCCCGGAGACGGACATCGGAGCGACCCGCAGCGAGGCACCACTGGGCCGATACGCGGCTCCGCCGCGGGGCTCGTGGCGCTCGTACCAGACGACGTCCCACTCGGAGCCGTTGGTGATCCGCTCCGCGACGTCGTGCACGGACTCCACGGAGGCCAGCGCCTGCTTGCGGACCGCGTCCTCGTCCTGCACGGACTTGTCCCGGGTGCTCCCGATCGCCGAGATGACCGTACGGCAGGCGTCCCGCAGCGCCATCAGCGCATAGCCCAGGTCCTCCGGAATCTCCTCCAGACGGCCCGGCAGCGCCAGCTCCATCAGCCGCTCGAAGCCCTCGGAGGCGGTCTGGAGCTGGTCGGCGGCCTTCTCGTTGACCAGCTTCGCGGCTCGGCGCACCGCGCGGTTGACCTGGCCGGGGGTCAGCTCCCCGGTGGCGACCCCGGTGACCCGGGAGACCAGTTCGTGCGCCTCGTCGACGATCAGCACCTCGTGCTGCGGCAGGACGGGCGCGCCCTCGATGGCGTCGATCGCGAGCAGCGCGTGGTTGGTGACGACGACGTCGGAGAGCTTGGCGCGCTCACGGGCCGTCTCGGCGAAGCACTCCGCGCCGTAGGCGCACTTGGAGGCGCCCAGGCACTCCCGGGAGGACACCGACACCTGCGCCCAGGCACGGTCGGACACGCCGGGCGTCAGGTCGTCGCGGTCGCCGGTCTCGGTCTCGTCCGCCCAGTCGCGCATCCGCAGCAGGTCCTGGCCCAGCTTGCTGGTGGGGGCGGCGGCCTCGAACTGGTCGAAGAGGCCCTCCTCCTCGTCCTGCGGGACGCCCTCGTGCAGCCGGTGCAGGCACAGGTAGTTCGACCGGCCCTTGAGCATCGCGAACTCCGGGCGGCGGCGCAGCTGCGGGTGGAGCGCGTCGACCGTGCGGGGCAGGTCCCGCTCGACCAGCTGGCGCTGCAGGGCCAGGGTCGCCGTGGCCACGACCACGCGCTCCCCGTGCGCCAGCGCGGGCACCAGGTAGCCCAGCGACTTTCCGGTGCCGGTGCCGGCCTGGACCAGCAGATGGGAGCCGCCGTCGATGGCTTCCTCGACGGCTTCGGCCATGGCCACCTGGCCGGGACGCTCCGTGCCGCCGACGGCGGTGACGGCGGCGTGCAGGAGTTCGGGGAGTGAGGGCTTCGTCATAGCGCGACCACCCTACGGCCCGGGACTGACAAACGGGTCGGCGAGGCGGATGCGAGGGGCGTGAGTGACGGTGCGGACGGGCGGGACAAGGGGGGCTCCTGGGCGGCTGGCCGGCGAGTCGGGGCGGGAGGGCCGGGGGGCGGCCGACGGGACGGCGGAGGCGATGGGCGCGGCGTGTCACGGAGACTCCCGCGCCGCCCGTTCCCGGATCATCAGGGCGGCGCGCTTGGCGGGCAGGTCCACCTCGGCCACCAGTCGGAACCCGGCGCCGAGGAAGGCGGCGACGGACGACCGGTTGCGGACGTCGGGCTCGGCGAGCACCCGCGTGCAGGCGGGGCGCCCCGCGAGGACGAGGTCGGCGACGGTCCTGATCAGCTCGGTCCCGAGGCCCCGCCCGCGGTCGGCGTCCTCGCCGATCAGCACGTGGACGCCGGTGTCGTGCGGCCGGACGGGGCAGTACCGGGCCAGCGGATCGAGGTCGGCCCGGTAGATCTCCCAGTAGCTCATCGGCACCCCGTCCAGCGTCCCCAGGCACGGGACGCTGCGTCCGTCCCCGGTCAGCTGGGCCCGCAGGTGGTCGGCGGTCACGCGCTGCGGGCCGGTCAGCTCCCAGTACGCGGCGACGGCGGGGTCGTTCATCCAGCGGGCGACGAGCGCGGTGTCCCGTTCGACGTCGACGGGCACCAGGTGGAAGAGGCCCGCGGGGGTGTCGCTCGGGCCCCAGTCGGCGAGGCCGTCGAGCAGGTCCTCACGCGCGCGTGCCGTCGCCGCCTCCGCGAGGTCGTCCGCCGCGGTGTCGTCCCCCTCGGCCCGGAAGAGGGCGAGGAACTCCTCGGGCAGGTGCAGGTCCAGGGTGTCGTCGGCGCTCGCGTCGGTGGGATTCACGGTGTCGCTCCTTCGGGACGGCGGCCCGCTCAGGCGTGCAGGGGGTTGGCGATGGTGACGTAGACGGACTGGGTGTCCACCGGGCCGACGAGTTCGTCGAGGCCGTACAGCCGGGTCAGCAGGTTCGCCTTGCAGCGCAGGACCGGCGAGTCGAGGAGGTGTGCGGGGAGCGGGCCGCCCGGTGCGGAGGGGTCCGAGGCCAGCTCGCCGAGGAAGCGGTGGAAGGCGGCCAGCAGTGTTTCCTCCCCGGCGAGACGCTCGGCGCCGAAGGCGCCGATGAGACCGAACACGTTATTGACGGCGAGGTAGTAGGCGAAGCGTTCGTCGGTGACGGCGTCGGCCACGAACGTGTCGCTGTGTGCTCCGATCCCGGGCAGCCGGGCGTCGAGTTCCGCGCGCCGGGACTCGCGGAAGTAGTAGCCCTGGTTGTCGCGGTAGCGGCCGCCCGCGGGCCAGCCGTCGGCGTCCAGCAGGACGAGCGTGTTCTGCTGGTGGGCCTCCAGGGCGATGCCCGCGCGGGCGTCCAGCCACAGGACGGGGCGTACGACGTGGTGGAGGTAGCGCAGGAACCACTCGACGGCGACGGCTCCGCGCGGGCGGCCGGTCCGTCCGGCGAGCCGGGTGACGACCTCGGCCAGCCGGGTGCGCGCGGTGGCGCCGGACACGCCGTTCCCGGGCCCGCGGTACCCCGGGGACTGGTCCTCCGCGCGGGTGTGCGGCCGCGGCGCGACGAGAGAGGCCACGCAACAGACGTCGTCCGAGGGCCGGAAGGGGTTGTGCCGTACGACGACGTCGAGGCCACGCACGGGTGTGCCGTCCGGTCCGTCGACGGCGAGCCAGGCCGGGTCGCGGACGATGTCGAAGTCGGGGTGGGCCGCCCGCCACTGACGGGCCAGGCCGCGGCGCAGCAGCCGGTGGACCTCGACGCCGCGGTGCAGCTCCTTGCGGAGGTTCTCCCGCCGGGAGTTGGTGATGTGCAGGGCCAGCGAGAGCTTGAGCATGGCTGGGGCACCGCTGCGATGGACTGTGCGCACGGAGGACGTGGGATGCCAGGCCGGGCCCCGGGTGCCGAGGTCCCTGACCAGCCCGGTGTCCATGAGGGTGGCGAGGTCGGGCTGGTGCAGCACCGCGCGGAACTGCCAGGGGTGCAGCGGCAGGAGGGCGAACCCGTCCGGCGGCACCGGACCGTCCTGCGATGCCGGGCCGTCCCCCGGTGCCGGGCCGTCCGCGGCCAGGCGTGCGGTGAGCGCGGGAGCGGTGACCGGGCGGCCGCGCTCGGTCCAGGCCGAGTCGGTGACGAGCACGGAGGGGGCGACCGCCAGCCAGTGCAGCGGGAAGGACCCGCGCAGTTCCGGTGAGTACCGGCGTGCCTCGGCCTCGGTCAGGCCCTCACGGCTCTTCGGGGTGGGATGCAGCGGGTGTCCGAGGAGGAGCGCCTGCTCGGCGGCGAGGAAGAGGTCGGCGCCATCGCGGCCGCCCGGACCGCCGGGAGCGTCCACGGGTGCCGCGCGGTCCCGGAGGAACACGGCGGTGCGGCGGACGGAGTCGGCGACGCGCGCGACGAGGTCGGGGCCGTCGGGCCCCGAGGCACCGGCCGTCTCGCGCACGAGCAGCGCGGCGAGCGTGACCGCGTCCACGGGCGGCGCCGAGTCGGGGGCGCCTGCCATACGCGGAGGGCCGAAGCGGTGCCGACCCGTCGGGGACCAGTAGTGCACGGGAACAGCGAGGGCCGTACCGGAGGCCGGGAGCGGCACGCGGAGGACGCCGTCGTCGGGGGCGGGCACGTCGGTCTCGCGGGCCCAGCAGCGGATCAGGTTCTCCGTGCCCGCGGCCTGGGCAGCGGCGTAGGGATCGAGGTGGTCCAGGGGATCGGCCGCGGGGTGCGGGGCGAGCGGCGCGGACCGCGGCCCGGGGAGGGCTCCGTGCCCGGGGGCGGGCGGCTCCGGAGCGGCCGTGACCCCGGACGCGGGGGGTGGTTCGGGGGCGGAGTCGGTGTGCAACGCGGGTTCTCCTGGCGTGCCGTGTCCTGGGGGTGGGTCTCGTCGCGGGGCGCGCTACCCGGGTATCGGGGCGGAGCCGTCGCGGCGGTGGCGGTCCACGGCCCGCACGGCGTCGGCGAGTCGGTCCAGGACGGCCGACATCTGCTCCTTGGTGACGATGAGCGGCGGCAGCAGCCGTACGACGTTGGCGCGCGGCCCCGTGACGTCCACGATCAGCCCGCGGCGCAGGCACTCCCGGCGCACGGCGGCGGCGAGTTCGGCGGCGGGACCGGAGCGGGTGGAACCGGGACGGACGCCGTGGGCGAAACCGCGACGGGCGTCGGGGGCGGGGCCGTCGGGCGCGCCGTCCGGCGCCACCAGTTCGAGTCCGGCCATCAGGCCCCGCCCGCGCACCTCGCCCACGCACGCGAACTCCGCGGCGAGGTCGCGCAGTCGGGCCAGCATCCGGCCGCCCAGCGCGGCGGCGTGTTCGGCGAGGCGGTGTTCGCGGACGTGGGCGAGGGTGGCGGCGCCCGCGGCCAGGGCGAGTTGGTTGCCGCGGAAGGCGCCGACCGCGGGTCCTTTGTGCCGGTCGGGGTCGCCCAGGTCGTCCCGGTGGACCACCACGGCGAGCGGCAGGCTGCCGCCGATCGCCTTGGCGAGGACCAGCACGTCGGGCGTGACTCCGCTGTGCTCGAACGCCCAGTAGGCACCGGTCCGGCCGACACCCGTCTCGGTCTCGTCGACGATGAGCGGGACGGCCCGTCCGTCCGCGCGGGCCCGCACGCACCGCACCAGGGCGTCCGGTGCCGGAGGAAGCACTCCGGCCTCGCTCCGGACCGACTCCAGGAGGAACCCGGCGGGCGGCTCCGGAGCGGGCTCGTCGTCGAGAACCGGCTCGTGGGCGTCGGCAAGGGTGACCACCCGGGTCCGTCCGGTGGCGGCGCGGACCAGCGCGACGGCGGTGGCGACCGGGTCCGCGCCGGTCGGGCCGCAGAACCGCACCCGCGCGCGGTCGGCGAGTTCCGGCGGCAGGGTGCGCAGCAGCTCGGCGACGAAGGCGTCCTCGACCGGGGTGGTGAGGTCCATGACGTGCAAGGGGGCACCCGAGTCGAGGACCGCGCGGATCGCCTCCAGGACGACGGGGTGGTTGTGGCCGAGGGCCAGAGTGCCCGCACCGGAGACGCAGTCCAGGTAACGGCGGCCGTCGGCGGCCTCGATGGTGAGTCCCCGGGCCCGGACGGGTACGACCGGGAGGGCGCGCGCGTAAGTACGCGCGGCCGGTTCACGCGCCGGTCCACGCGCCGACTGACGCCTCGAAGCGCCGCCTCGCGCGGCGCGCTCCCGCGCGGTTCCCTCGTGCCCGGCGTGCGCCCGCGCGGGCGTCCCGTCCGCGGGTTCCCGCGTCACGACCGGCCCGGCGTTCCCGCCTTTGGACGCACGGCTCCCGTACGGGGATCCCGCCACGGCTTGTCGACCTCCCGCCGTCCGGACGCGCTGCGACGTGCCGGCGCTCCCGGCATGGGGGACCGCGTCCGGACAGCGGCCCCCGCCGCTACAACCGAGGACGGTTCCCGGGGTTACGGTCTGCGCGAAGATCGTTGCCGCGGCGGTGATTTCCTCGGTCCGCTCCGGCTCCGCGGCCCGGCCGTCCGCACCGGCGGGCGGCGCGTGCCTGGTCAGGCGGCTGTATCCGAACCGTTGCCGTTCCGTCGGAACTCCCCCACAGCCACCGCATAGTGTGTGGTGCCGTTCCCGGTCGCCGCCGCTCGGCGGTTCGACCGCGGCACCACGTTCGTTCACAGCAGGGGGAGTCAACACCATGCGATCCATACGGCCGTCGTTCAGCACGCGCGGGACCAGGCGCGGGCGGCGCGGAACCTCCTCCGCGGCCGCCGCCGTGGCGCTCGTCTCGGCGCTCGCGCTCACCGCCACGGCGTGCGAGGACGGCGACCCCGAGGCGGCCGGCGACGCCTCGGCCTCCGCTTCCGCCGTCGACGACGGCAAGGGCGGCATCCGGATCCCGGACCACCTCAGGAAGAAGCTCGAGGAACACGGGATCGACGTCGACGACTGGAAGAACGGCGCCTGGAAGAACTGGAACAAGGACGACTGGCTGCGCGAGGCGCAGGACTTCGTCAACCCGATCATCGAGGGCCTGTGGGACCCGGACCGGATGCGGGACGCCGAGGAGCCGGACCAGGAGGTCGACGAAAACGACATCTCCGGCGACCAGGGCGTCACCGACCCGGAGCCCGCCCCCGTCGAGGCGGCGGCCGTACCGGCCAAGTACCACGACAACGCCGCCACGGCCGGCAAGCTCCTCTTCGACTCCCCCAAGGGTTCGATGGTGTGCTCGGCGACGGTCGTGAAGGACCCGGCCCACCCCGGCAGGTCCAACATGGTCTGGACGGCCGGCCACTGCGTGCACGCCGGCAAGAGCGGCGGCTGGTACCGCAACATCGCCTTCGTCCCCTCGTACAACGACGACGACATGTCGGCCGAGGAACTGCAGACCGCCACCAAGGAGGAGATCGCTCCCTACGGTGTCTGGTGGGGCGACTGGGCGCAGACCTCGGACCAGTGGATCGAGCAGGGCGGTGCGACCGGCGGTGACGGCGCCCCCTACGACTTCGCCGTGATCCATGTGACGCCGGAGAAGGGCAGCGGCGGCAAGTCGCTGGAGGAGACGGTCGGCGCCGCGCTGCCGGTGGACTTCGACGCGCCGGCCGTGCCGGACGTCGAGAGCATGAAGGCGATCGGCTACCCGGCCGCGCCGCCGTACGACGGCCAGAAGCTGTACCAGTGCCAGGACAAGCCCGGACGGCTGTCGATCAACACCTCCGACCCGACGATGTACCGCATCGGCTGCACCATGACCGGCGGCTCGTCCGGCGGTGGCTGGGTCACCGCCGGTTCGGACGGCAAGCCCGCGCTGGTCTCCAACACCTCGATCGGCCCGGTGACGGCCGGCTGGCTCGCCGGTCCGCGCCTGGGCAAGGAGGCCAAGGGCGTGTTCGACGCGGTGAGCGGCAAGTTCACCGACCAGTGATCGCGCGGCGAGCGCCGCGTTTCATCAGACGTTCATTCGTTTCAACGGGGGTTGTCCCACCATGCGTTCCACACCTGTGTCCACCGCGCCACGGCGCGGACGGCGCACCGCACTCGCCGCGGCCGGTCTGGCCGCCGCGCTCACGCTCACCGCGACCGCCTGCGGCGGGTCCGAGAAGGACGAGGCCGACGCCAAGCCCGGCGGCGGCACCTCCCAGGCCGCCGACGCCGGGGGCACCGGTGGCGGCGAGGGCGATCTGGCGGCCGGTCTCGCGGGTCGGCTCAAGGAGCACGGCATCGACGTCGACCGGTGGAAGGACGGCGGCTGGAAGAACTGGGACCGGGACAAGTGGCTCAGTGAGGCCAAGGACTTCGTCAACCCGATGATCGAGGGCCTGTGGAAGCCGGACCGGATGAAGTCCGCGAAGGAGGCCGACAAGACCCTCACCACCAAGGACGCGGCCGCCGACCAGGGCGCCACCGACCCGGAGCCCGCGCCCGTCGAGGCCGTGGCCGAGAAGAAGCCCTACCACGAGAACGCGGCCCCGGTCGGCAAGGTCTTCTTCGACTCCCCCGAGGGCTCGATGGTCTGCTCCGGCACGGTCGTCAAGGACGTGAACCACCCGGGCAAGTCCAACCTGGTGTGGACGGCCGGCCACTGCGTGCACGCCGGTGGCAGCGGCGGCTGGTACCGCAACATCGCCTTCGTCCCGTCGTACAACGACCACGGCAAGTCCGAGGCCGAGCTGGCGAACGCGACGACCACCGAGATGGCGCCGTACGGCACCTGGTGGGCCGACTGGGCGTCGACCTCGGACCAGTGGATCGAGGGTGGCTCGGAGAGCGGCGGTGACGGGGCTGCGTACGACTACTCGGTACTGCACGTGAAGCCGGAGCAGGGCGCCAAGTCGCTGGAGGAGACCGTCGGCGCCGCGCTGGAGGTGGACTTCTCGGCCCCGTCGGCGACGGAGGTGCCCAGCATGGGTGCCTGGGGTTACCCGGCGGCGCCGCCGTACAACGGCCTGGAGATGTTCAAGTGCGTCGACCGGCCCGGCCGGCTGTCGCTGAGCCCTTCGCTGCCGACGATGTACCGCATCGGCTGCACCATGACCGGCGGTTCGTCGGGCGGCGGCTGGTTCCGGGTGGTGGACGGGGAGACCAAGCTGGTCTCGAACACGTCGATCGGCCCGCAGGAGAACACCTGGCTGGCGGGCCCGCAGCTGGGCCGGTCGGCCGAGGCGATGTACCAGAGCATGAGCAAGACGTACGGCGGTCAGTGAGCCGCAGGTGACGAGGGCCCGTCCCCTGCCTCGGCAGGGGACGGGCCCTCGGTCGTCGGCCGCTCTTACGGCCGCGCGGGTCTCAGGCGAGGGGCGCCGGAACGTACGGCGCGAACTCGGCCGCCAGTTCCTCGTGCACCCGCACCTTGAGCAGGGTGCCCTCCGGGGTGTGCTCCTCGGAGATCACCTCGCCCTCGTCGTGCGCGCGGGCCACCAGCTTGCCGTGCGTGTACGGCACGAGCGCCTCGATCTCGACCGAGGGACGCGGCAGCTCGTTGTCGATCAGCGCGAGCAGTTGGTCGATGTTCTGGCCGGTGCGCGCCGAGACCGCGATGGACCGCTTCTCGACCCGCAGCAGCCGCTGGAGCACCAGCGGGTCGGCCATGTCGGCCTTGTTGATCACGACGATCTCGGGTACGTCGGTGGCGCCGACGTCCCTGATCACCTCGCGCACGGCGGCCAACTGCTCCTCCGGGACGGGGTGCGAACCGTCGACCACGTGCAGGATCAGGTCGGAGTCGCCGACCTCCTCCATCGTGGAACGGAACGCCTCGACCAGGTGGTGCGGCAGATGCCGGACGAAGCCGACGGTGTCGGCCAGGGTGTACAGACGGCCGCTGGGCGTCTCCGCGCGGCGCACCGTCGGGTCGAGGGTGGCGAACAGCGCGTTCTCCACCAGCACGCCCGCGCCGGTGAGGCGGTTGAGCAGCGAGGACTTGCCGGCGTTGGTGTAGCCCGCGATGGCGACGGAGGGCACCTTGTGGCGCTTGCGCTCCTGGCGCTTGATCTCGCGGCCGGTCTTCATCTCCGCGATCTCCCGGCGCATCTTCGCCATCTTCTCGCGAATCCGGCGCCGGTCCGTCTCGATCTTGGTCTCACCGGGACCACGGGTGGCGAGGCCGCCGCCCTTGCCGCCGCCCATCTGCCGGGACAGCGACTGGCCCCAGCCGCGCAGCCTCGGCAGCATGTACTGCATCTGCGCGAGCGCTACCTGTGCCTTGCCCTCTCGGGACTTGGCGTGCTGGGCGAAGATGTCCAGGATCAGGGCGGTGCGGTCGATGACCTTGACCTTGACCACGTCTTCGAGGTGGATGAGCTGCCCCGGGCTCAGCTCACCGTCGCAGATGACGGTGTCCGCGCCCGTGTCGAGGACGACCTCCCGCAGCTCCTCGGCCTTGCCGGAGCCGATGTAGGTGGCGGCGTCGGGCTTGTCGCGGCGCTGGATCACGCCGTCGAGCACGAGCGCGCCCGCCGTCTCCGCGAGGGCGGCCAGTTCGGCCAGCGAGTTCTCCGCGTCCTGCACGGTGCCCGAGGTCCAGACGCCGACGAGGACGACCCGCTCCAGGCGGAGCTGGCGGTACTCGACCTCGGTGACGTCCTCGAGCTCGGTGGACAGGCCCGCCACCCGGCGCAGGGCCGCGCGGTCGGAGCGGTCGAACTGCTCGCCGTCCCACTGCGAGTCGTTTTCGTGGTTCCAGGCGACGTCCTCTTCCATCAGGGCATCGGCCCGGAGGCCCTCGGGATAGGTCTGCGCGAGACGCTTGGTGTCCTGGGAGGGGGAAGAAGAGGAGGTCATTGGATCCTTACGCAGCTGGGAAACGGTGGGCGCGGCACATGCTCCGCGACATCTTGTACAACGTGCGAGCCGCCGGGGAGATTCCCGGGGCCCGTACCGCGCCGTCCCGAAGATGGTCGCACGGCACGGGCCGTCTCGTCACCGGCTTATTCCCCGTGTGCCGTCCCGGAGGCCTTGGCGGGCGCCTGCTCGGCCGGAGTCTGCTTCCAGTCCGGGTGGCCGGGCATCGGCGGGGTCTTCTCGCCGTACAGCCAGGCCTGGAAGAAGCCGCCCAGGTCGCGGCCTGCGGTCTCGGAGGCGAGCCGGACGAAGTCGGCGGTCGTCGCCGTGCCGTCCTGGTTGCGGGCGACCCAGGCGCGCTCCAGCCCCGCGAAGGCGGTGCGGCCGATCTCCTGGCGCAGGGCGTAGAGCACGAGCGCGGCGCCGTCGTACACGTTGGAGCGGAAGATCCCGGTCTTGCTGCCGTTCTTCGGCGGTTTGGGGGCGGCGGGCGGCCCGCCCGCGGTGCGCCAGCGGTCGGAGGCCCCGTAGGCGGCCTTCATGCGCGCCGCCACGGTCTTGTCCGCGGTCTCCTCCGCGTACAGCGCCTCGTACCAGGTGGCGTGCCCCTCGTTGAGCCACAGGTCGGACCAGGTGGCGGGGCTGACGCTGTTGCCGAACCACTGGTGGGCCAGCTCGTGCACCATGATCGACTCGACGTACCACTGGGGGTAGGCGGGCTCGGTGAACAGCTCCCGTTCGAAGAGGGAGAGCGTCTGGGTCTCGAGTTCGAAGCCGGTGGTGGCGTCGGCCATGAGCAGGCCGTACGTCTCGAAGGGGTAGCGCCCGACCTTCTCCTCCATCCACGCGATCTGGTCCGGGGTCTTCTCCAGCCAGGGTTCGAGCGCCGCGCGGTGCTTCGTCGGCACGACGTCCCGGACGGGCAGCCCGTGCGGCCCCGCGCGGTGCAGCACTGTGGAGCGGCCGATGGACACCTGGGCCAGCTCGGTGGCCATGGGGTGGCCGCTCCGGTAGGTCCAGGTGGTCGAGTCGCCGGTCCGGTCCACGCGGGTCGGCAGGCCGTTGGCGACGGCCGTGAGCCCGTCGGGCGCGGTGATGTGGAAGGTGAACCGCGCCTTGTCGGAAGGGTGGTCGTTGCAGGGGAACACCAGGTGGGCGACGTCCGCCTGGTTGGCCATGGCGAGGCCGTCGGCGGTGCGCACCCAGCCGCCCTGGCGGTCCTCGGGATACACGGGGTCGCTGCTGTGCCGCACGGTGATCCGCGTCCGCTCGCCCTCGTCGAGCGCGTCCTCGGGCGTCACGACGAGGTCCTCACCGGCGGTGGCGAAGGCGGCGGGCTCGCCGTCGACCTCGACGGAGTCGACCTTCCCGTGGGCGAAGTCGAGGTTGAGCCGGTCCAGGTCGGCCGTGGTCCGGGCGTCGATGACGGTGACGGCCGCCAGCGGTTCGCTGTTGCTGCCGGAGTAGGTGAAGGAGAGGTCGTACGCCGTCACGTCGTAACCGGGGTTGCCCAGCTGCGGGAAGAGGCGGTCGCCGACACCCAGCGGGGTCGGCGGGGCGCTCGCGGCGACCAGGCAGACGGAGACGGCGGAGGCGAGCAGCGCCGCGGCCCTGAACCGGCGCCGGGAGCGTGCGCGGGGTCGCGGGGTCGGGGGATGAGGGGTGTGCAGCATCCCTCACGGCTATCAGCGCGCGCCCGCCCCGCGGCGACGGCGCGCGCCCGGGCCACCCGAACGGGTCCCCGCGCGGCGTGCCGGTTCAGGTTCCGGGCCGGGCGGGGCGGTCAGGCCCCTCGTGCTCAGGCGCCGGTCGGCTGCGGCTGGGCCCGGCTGACGTCGTACACACCGGCCACGTCGCGCATGGCCCGCATGAGGGCGGGCAGCCGGGCGGCGTCCGGGAGCACCACGGTGTAGCTGTGCCGGACCCGCTGGCGGTCGGGTGGCTCGACAGTCGCGGAGACGATTTCGGCGCCTTCGAGGGCCATCGCCTCGGTGAGGTCGGCCAGGAGGTGCGGGCGGCCGAACGATTCGGCGAGGAGGGTCACCCGGCATCCGGTGCTCTCGCCCCAGCGCACACCGACCTCCGCGCGCCCGGCGTCCTTCATGCGCTCCACCACCGCGCACTGGGCACGGTGCACGGTCACCACTCCCCCGCGCACGGCGAAGCCGGTGATCTCGTCCGGCGGTACGGGGGTGCAGCAGCCCGCCAGCCGCACGGTCGCGCCCGGCGGGTCGACGAGGACGTCGGCGGAGGCGGGGCGGACGGGTGCGGTGCCCGCGGCCGGGCGCGGGGCGTCGGGGTGGGCGTGGGTCTCGGGTGCGGCGGGGCCGCGGGGCGGCGCCTCGGCCTCGGGCACCGGCTGTGGATGGGCCGCGAGCCTGCGCTGGATGGCGATCCGCGCGGCGGGCGTGTGCGCGTGCTCCAGCCAGTCCCTGGACGGTTCGGAGGCGGGGTCCTGTCCCATCAGGAGCTGCACGGTGTCGCCGTCCCGCAGCACCGTGCTCATGGTCGCCAGGCGGCCGTTGACCCGGGCGCCGATGGTCGCGTGGGCGTCCTCGCCGTACTGGGCGTAGGCGGCGTCGACGCAGGTCGCGCCTTCGGGGAGGCCGAGGGTGCCGCCGTCGGGGCGGAAGACGGTGATCTCGCGGTCCTGGGCGAGGTCCGCGCGGAGGGTGGACCAGAAGGTGTCGGGGTCGGGGGCGCCGCGCTGCCAGTCGAGCAGCCGGGACAGCCAGCCGGGCCGGGTCGGGTCGGCGCGCTCGCCGTCGCCCGCGCCCTGCTCCTCGGACGGAGGCGCGTACGGGTTGCCGAGCGCGACCACACCGGCCTCGGCGACCTTGTGCATCTGGTGGGTGCGGATGAGGACTTCGACGACCTGTCCGTCCTCCGCGCGGGCCACCGCCGTGTGCAGCGACTGGTAGAGGTTGAACTTGGGGACGGCGATGAAGTCCTTGAACTCCGAGACGACGGGCGTCATACAGGTGTGCAGTTCACCGAGGACCGCGTAGCAGTCGGCGTCCTCCTGGACGAGCACCAGGAGGCGGCCGAAGTCCGCGCCGCGGAGGGTGCCGCGCTTGCGGGAGACGCGGTGCACGGAGACGAAGTGGCGCGGGCGGATGAGGACTTCGGCCTGGATGTCGGCCTCGCGCAGCACCTCCCGCACCTCGGCGGCGACGGCGGCGAGCGGGTCGTCCGCGCGGGTGGCGTTCTCCTGGACCAGCTCCCGCGTGTGCGTGTACTCCTCGGGGTGCATGACCGCGAAGACGAGGTCCTCCAGCTCGGACTTGAGCGCCTGGACGCCGAGCCGTTCGGCGAGCGGGATGAGGACGTCGCGGGTGACCTTGGCGATGCGTTCCTGCTTCTCGCGGCGCATGACGCCGAGGGTGCGCATGTTGTGCAGCCGGTCGGCGAGTTTGATCGACATCACTCGGACGTCGTTGCCGGTGGCGAGGAGCATCTTGCGGAAGGTCTCGGGTTCGGCTGCGGCGCCGTAGTCGACCTTCTCCAGCTTGGTGACGCCGTCGACGAGGTAGCGGACCTCGGCGCCGAACTGCTCGCCGACCTGGTCGAGGGTGACCTCGGTGTCCTCGACGGTGTCGTGCAGCAGCGAGGCGGTCAGGGTGGTGGTCTCCGCGCCGAGTTCGGCGAGGATCAGGGTGACGGCGAGGGGGTGGGTGATGTAGGGCTCGCCGCTCTTGCGCATCTGCCCGCGGTGCGAGGACTCGGCCAGGACGTAGGCGCGGCGCAGCGGGTCGAGGTCGGCGTCGGGGTGGTGGGCGCGGTGGGCCTCGACGACGTGGCCGATGGCGTCGGGCAGGCCCCGGCTGCGGGTGGTGGAGCCGAGCAGGGCGGCGCGGCCGAGGCGGCGCAGGTCGATCCGGGGGCGGGCCTTCCTGCGGGGCGCCGGCGCGGCGGCACCGGTGGCCGCGGGCGGCACGGGGCCCGGGCTCGCTGGGTTCACGGCCTCCGCGTTCATGGGCACCTCCGGCTGCGCGGACCGGCGGACGGGTAATCCCAGGGCGGACACGGCTCAGGGGATGCTGTCGGTCCCCCGTCCGGGCCGGTGCTTGATGCTATCGAGCCCATCACGTGCCGCCGACCGCCTCTCGCCGAGCGTGAAACGGATCACCCATTCGAGCGATGGTCCGAGGGTTTACGTTTTCGTACTGAGTGTCATGGACCGGGCTGTGGTTCACCTCGGCCATGGTCACCTGGTCCTCGTTCAGGCGCGTACCCCCTCCAGCCAGGCGGAGTCGAACTCGCCCTCCGCGACGATCACGGCGGGACCGGTCATCTCGATCTCGCCGTCCGGGCGCTCGGTGATCACCAGCGTGCCGCCGGGCACGTCGACGGTGTAGGTGGCCGGGGTGCCGGTGACCGCCGGGTCGGCACCGTCCCGGCGGGCGGCGGCGACGGCGACGGCGCACGCGCCGGTGCCGCAGGAGCGGGTCTCACCGGAGCCGCGCTCGTGCACGCGCATCGCGACGTGGCCGGGGCCCCGGTCGACCACGAACTCGACGTTGACCCCGCCCGGGTAGGCACCGGCGGGCGCGTAGGACGGCGGGGCGTACAGGTCGCCCGCGTGGGCGAGGTCGGCGACGAAGGCGACCGCGTGCGGGTTGCCCATGTTCACGTTCCGCGCGGGCCAGCTGCGCTCGCCCACGCTCACCTCGACGTCGCCCTCGGGCAGCAGCGCGCGGCCCATGCCGACGGTGACGTCGCCCGCGGCGGAGCCGCCCTCGGACACCGACTTGGCGATGTGCACGCGCTTGACGCCCCCGCGCGTCGCGATGGCGAGGTCCCCCTCGGCGGCGTGCCCGGCGCGCTGGAGGTAGCGCGCGAAGACCCGCACGCCGTTGCCGCACATCTCGGCGACCGAGCCGTCGCCGTTGCGGTAGTCCATGAACCACTCCGCCTCGGCGGCCATGTCCCGGGCCTCGGGGTGGGCCGCGGACCGCACCACGTGCAGCAGTCCGTCCCCGCCGAGCCCCGCGCGGCGGTCGCACAGAGCGGCCACGGCGGCGGGCGGCAGGTCGATGGCGTTCTCCGGGTCGGGAACGATCACGAAGTCGTTCTCGGTGCCGTGACCCTTGAGGAAGGCGATCCGCGTGCTCATTCCTCGATCGTACGGGGTGAGTGCGGTACGACGACGAGGGCGGAGGACGCCCCCCGGGCGCGGGGCTTCGTCAGCCCCGCAGGCGGGCGACCCGCCACACGGCCAGGACGACGACCGCGGCGACCGCAAGGGCGTACACGAGGATCGTCCGCCAGTCGGCGCGGCGACCCGACCCGCGCTGGGGCAGGCCCGGCCAGGTGTATCCGACCCGGCGGGCGGCCATCATGCCCCAGCCGGCCGCGCAGGAGCAGATCAGCAGGCCCAGCATCGCGATCACGGCGCCGCTGTCGCCGAAGTCGAAGGCGAGCGGGAAGGCGAACATCAGGGAGCCGAGCGCGGCCAGGCACACGATGGGGGCGAGCTGCCAGATCCGCAGGCGGCGCTGGGGCCGCAGCTCGACCTCGACCTCGTCCCCGTACATCTCGTCGGGCGCGGGACCGTCGACTGCGACGCCCTCCGGCGTCTCGTCGGGGCCGTCGGGGCTCAGGGCGCCGCCGTCGGACTCCGGCCCGCCGGGTCCGACGGTGCCGTGTTCGGTGCTCGGTGCGGTGTCGCGAGGGCCGGCCTCCATCGCCACGCGCCCTCCCAACTAGGACTCACTCGGTCGATCGAAGCTCGATGATGGCACGCCGCCGAAGGCCCGGATGACGGCCGGGGCGTCCCGATGCCATCACGTGATCAGGCTGTAACCGGTCGTTCGACCAACGACAGGGCGAGCCGCGGAAGTTCCGTGCGATCCGCCACACCCCCACTCAGCCAATGCACCCGCGGGTCGCGTCTGAACCACGAATCCTGACGGCGCGCGAAGCGCTTGGTGGCACGGACGGTCTCGGCTCGCGCCTCGTCCAGCGTGCACTCGCCCGCGAGCGCCGCGAGGACCTGCTGGTAGCCGAGCGCCCGCGACGCCGTACGCCCCTCGCGCAGCCCCTGCGCCTCCAGTGCGCGGACCTCGTCGACCAGACCGGCCTCCCACATCCGGTCGACGCGCAGGGCGATGCGCTCGTGCAGTTCGGGGCGTGCCACGTCGACGCCGATCTGCACGGTGTCGTAGACGGAGTCGTGACCGGGGAGGTTGGCGGTGAAGGGCCTGCCGGTGATCTCGATCACCTCGAGGGCGCGCACGATCCGGCGCCCGTTGCTGGGCAGGATGGCCCGCGCCGCCTCCGGGTCGGCGGCGGCCAGGCGGGCGTGCAGCGCACCCGAGCCGCGCAGTTCCAGCTCCTCCTCCAGGCGGGCCCTGATCTCGGGGTCGGTGCCGGGGAACTCCAGGTTGTCGACGGCTCCGCGGACGTAGAGACCGGAACCGCCGACCAGGACCGGCCAGCGCCCTTCGCCGAGCAGCGTGTCGATCCGCTCCCGCGCGAGGCGCTGGTACTCGGCGACGGACGCGGTGACCGTCACGTCCCAGATGTCCAGCAGGTGGTGCGGTACGCCACCGCGTTCCTCGGGCGTCAGCTTGGCGGTGCCGATGTCCATCCCACGGTAGAGCTGCATGGAGTCGGCGTTGACGACCTCACCGCCGAGCCGTTCGGCCAGGAAGACGCCCAGATCGGACTTTCCGGCCGCGGTGGGTCCGACTACGGCGATGACGCGGGGGGCGGGGGGTGCGCTGCTCACCGCACCAGTCTCGCAAACCTCTCACCTCACCCTCGAACGAGTTAGGTGACGGTCCGCGTCCGGGGTCGTTGCCCGTTGCGAGGTTCCCGCTCCCCGGACCACCGGGTCATGGCCCCGGCCACGCAAACGGACGCACCGGATGCCGCGGGATTTCGCCCGCACGAGTAACGTATGGAGTTGATATGGGCGTTTTTGCACGGCTTTTTCGGAGGTCGAAGAACACCGAGGAGGCGTCGGGCGCGGAGACGCGGACCGACACCCCGGACACCGAGGGCGCGGCGGAGGTGAAGGCGGCCGAGGCCGAGGAGACGGCGGAGGCCGGTCCCCGGAACACGGCGAAGCCCGACGAAGCCGACGGGGCCGCCGCCGAGGCCGCTGACTCGGAGAGCGTCGGCATCCCCAAGCAGCAGTCCGCCGGGGAGGCCGTCGACAACGAGGCCGACAAGGGCGCCCGCACCTGACTGCCCCGTGAGGGAAGGCGAACCATGGGTCTCCTGGACAACTTGAAGGCCAGACTCGAACCGGCGAAGGGCAAGGTCTCCGACCTCGCGCAGCAGCACGGCGACAAGATCGACCGCGGTCTCGACAAGATGGCGCGGACCGTCGACGAGCGGACCAAGGGCAAGTACAGCGACCGGATCCAGACGGGCACCGGCAAGGCCAAGGGCGCCATGGACCGCCTCGCTCACAAGGACGACAAGGGCAGGGAAGGAGACGGCGGTACCCCCGGGACCGCCCCCGGCGGCACCCCTCCGGCGGGACCGCCCCCGGCGTCCTGACCGGGGCGCCCACCGTCGGACGGGCACGTATCCGGAACGGCGGACCGGCTCCGGCCAGTCCGCAAGGCCGCGGGCCCGGGCGGTGGACCGGCTCAGAGCTGTCCGCGAGGCGGGACCGGTGATTCCGGCCCCGCCCCGTCCTCGGACCCGGAGCGGTGGGAACGGCGTCGACCGTTCGCGGTGTGCCGCAGGTGTGTTGCCGACTGGTCGTTATGACCAGGCGGCCGCGACGTACCCGACTCCGTAGGGCGCGTCCTCGTACAGGAGTGTGCCGGTGAGGTCCGTGCCCGCGGCCGCGCCCGCGAGGACCTGCCAGGATGCGCGGCCGGACACCTTGAGTTCGCGGGCCAGTACGACGTCCAGCGCGGCGAGCGCGGCCGGGTCCGCCGTTCCCAGGGCGCGGCCCACCTCCGCGTCGAAGGGCGCCGCCCGCTCGTCGAGGTAGCCGGGCGCCTTCAGCGTGCGGCAGGCGCTGGCGTCGCCCAGCACCAGCAGCGCCGTCCGTCCGACCCGCGCCGCGAGGTCCCGGCCGAGGGCGGCGCAGCGCTCGGCGGAGAGCGCGTCCCCCACACCGATGCCGTCGACCGGGACGCCGGTCCAGTCGGTCCGCCCGAGCAGCCAGGCGCCCACGGCCAACCCGTAGGGCAGCGCGGTCCCGTCCGCGCCGCCGCGGTCGGCGCCCAGGTACACGTCCAGGTCCACGCCGAAGCCGCGGAAGGAGCCCCGCGCCCCCTGCGGGTACACCTCGGGCCCGGCGGAGTCGGCGGGTCCGACGACCACGAGCCGGTCGGGCCGGGACGCCGCGAGCACGCCCAGCGCGTCCGTGCACGCGGCGCGCGCGGCGTCCAGCTCGGGTGCGGCGCCCGCGGCGACCTCCGGCACGAGGAGCGGCGGGCAGGGGCAGACGGCGGCGGCGACAAGCATGATCGGCAGCGTATCGCCGTAGCGCCGGCCCCGGCGGCACCCCCCGCGGTCTAGTCGCAGCCGCAGCCGCTCGCCACGGCCGGCTGGGGCTCGGGGACGCCGATCTTCGGCAGGCCGAGGAGCACACCGGCCGGCTTGGCCTGCTCGGCCGTGTTCCGCTTCTCCCAGGCGTCGCCCGCGCGCGTGCGGCGCACGTCGAGCACCGCGCCCTCGGCGAGGAGGTGGTGCGGGGCGGCGTAGGTGATCTCGACCGTCACCACGTCGCCGGGGCGGACCTCCTGGTCGGGCTTGGTGAAGTGCACCAGGCGGTTGTCCGGGGCGCGGCCGGAGAGGCGGTGGGTGGCGCCGTCCTTGCGGCCCTCGCCCTCGGCGACCATCAGCTCCAGGGTGCGGCCGACCTGCTTCTTGTTCTCCTCCCAGGAGATCTCCTCCTGGAGGGCGACCAGGCGCTCGTACCGCTCCTGGACGACCGCCTTGGGGATCTGGCCCTCCATCTCGGCGGCCGGGGTCCCGGGCCGCTTGGAGTACTGGAAGGTGAAGGCCTGGGCGAACCGGGCCTCGCGCACCACGTGCAGGGTCTGCTCGAAGTCCTCCTCGGTCTCGCCGGGGAAGCCCACGATGATGTCGGTGGTGATCGCCGCGTGCGGGATGGCGGCCCGCACCTTCTCGATGATGCCGAGGTAGCGCTCCTGCCGGTACGAGCGGCGCATCGCCTTGAGCACCGGGTCGGAGCCGGACTGGAGCGGCATGTGCAGCTGCGGCATCACGTTCGGCGTCTCGGCCATGGCGGCGATGACGTCGTCGGTGAAGTCGCGCGGGTGCGGGGAGGTGAAGCGGACGCGCTCCAGGCCCTCGATCTGCCCGCAGGCGCGCAGCAGCTTGCTGAACGCCTCGCGGTCGCCCATGTCCGAGCCGTAGGCGTTGACGTTCTGCCCGAGGAGGGTGATCTCGCTGACGCCCTCGGCGACCAGGGCCTCGACCTCGGCGAGGATGTCGCCGGGCCGTCGGTCCTTCTCCTTGCCGCGCAGCGCCGGGACGATGCAGAAGGTGCAGGTGTTGTTGCAGCCGACAGAGATGGACACCCAGGCCGCGTAGGCGCTCTCGCGCCGGGTGGGCAGCGTGGACGGGAACGCCTCCAGGGACTCGGCGATCTCGACCTGCGCCTCCTCCTGCACGCGGGCGCGCTCCAGCAGCACCGGGAGCTTGCCGATGTTGTGGGTGCCGAAGACGACGTCCACCCAGGGGGCCCGCTTCACGATGGTGTCGCGGTCCTTCTGCGCCAGGCAGCCGCCGACCGCGATCTGCATGCCGGGGCGGCTCGCCTTCTTCGGGGCGAGGTGGCCGAGGTTGCCGTACAGCTTGTTGTCGGCGTTCTCCCGTACGGCGCAGGTGTTGAAGACGACGACGTCCGCGTCGCCGTCGGCGCCCTCGGGGGCGCGGACGTAGCCCGCGTCCTCCAGCAGACCGGACAATCGCTCGGAGTCGTGGACGTTCATCTGGCACCCGTAGGTGCGTACTTCGTAGGTGCGCGTGCCGCCCACTGACTGGCTCCGGTCGATGCTGCTCATGGCAACAAGAGTAGGCGGTCACGACCGAGCCCCATGCCGCGCACATCTTGACAGTACACCGTCAGATCCGCTGTCCTGCTATGGGAGCGCTCCCACATCGGCGGTGGCGCTCACACCTCCCTTCTCCCGCACTGGAGGCACCCTGTGCACACCCGAGTTCTCCGGCTGCTGCGCCGGCCCTGGACCGCGGCGGTGGCCGCCGTGGCGCTGGTGGTGTCGGTTCTGGTGGCGATGCCCGCGAGCGGTGCCGCGGCGGCCGCCTGCCGGGTCGACCACACCGTCGACGCGTGGGCGGGCGGCTACACCGCCCGGGTGCGGGTCACCAACCTCGGCCCGGCGGTGAACGACTGGCGTCTGACCTGGACCTACACCGGCGATCAGCAGGTGACGTCGGCGTGGAACGCGACCGTCACGCAGACCGGCGCGTCCGTCGTCGCCGTCAACACCGACTGGAACGGCACGGTGCCCACCGGCGGCACCGCCGAGTTCGGAGTGCAGGGGACCTGGCGGTCCGCCGCCCCCGCCCCGGACGATTTCGCGCTCAACGGCTCCCCCTGCGGCGACGGCGGGACACCACCCACCACGCCGGCGCCCACCACGCCACCGACCAGCACTCCACCGCCCACCACCACTCCCCCGCCGTCCGCGGAGTGCGGGGACGCCGTGATCTGCTCGGGCTTCGAGGACCAGGCCGGGCCCGAGCCGTCCGGCGACTGGCGGGTCACCGCGCCCGACTGCCAGGGCACGGGCACGGTCGCCGTCGACTCGGCGGTGTCGCACGGGGGCGGCAGGTCGCTGCGCGTGGACGGCCGGGCCGGATACTGCAACCACGCCTTCGTCGCCCATGCCGCGGACCTGTCGTCGGTCGGCCCCGTGCTGTACGCACGCATGTGGGTCCGGCACACCACGGCGCTGCCCGCCTCGCACGTCACCTTCGTGTCGATGCCGGACGCGGCGCAGGGCGGCCGGGCGCTGCGCGTGGGCGGCCAGAACGGCGCGCTGCAGTGGAATCGGGAGAGCGACGACGCCACCCTGCCCGCGCAGAGCCCGGCCGGGGTCGCGCTGAGCAGACCGCTGCCGACGGACGGCTGGCAGTGCCTGCGGTTCGCGGTCGACACCTCGGCCGGTCACCTGGACACCTGGCTCGGCGACGAGCAGGTCCCGGGCCTGCACGCCGACGGGGTGCCGACGCAGGACGTCGACCAGCAGTGGCTCGCCCGCGGCGGCGCGCCCCGGCCGACCGCGCTGCGGCTGGGCTGGGAGAGCTACGCCACGGGCGACGACACCCTCTGGTTCGACGACGTGGCCGTGGGCCCCGCGCCGATCGGCTGCTGACCGCCGGTGCGGGCGCCGGGTGCGCGGCTCGCGACACGCGGCTCGCGACACGCGGCTCACGGCATGCGGCTCACGGCATGCGGCTCACGGCTCGATGAGCCCCGCGCGGATCGCGTACCGGGTGAGTTCCAGCCGGTCGCGCACGCCCAGCTTCTGCAGGAGGTTCGCGCGGTGGCGCTCGACGGTCTTGGCGCTGATGAACAGCAGCTCGCCGATCTCCTTGGAGGTGTGGCCCTCGGCGACGAGCTTGAGGATCTCCTCCTCGCGCTCGGTGATCGGCCGCTCGGGCAGGCCGCCGCCGCCCTGCACGCGGTCCAGGTAGGAGCGGACGAGGGCCCGTTCGGCGCCGGGGTAGATGAAGGGCTCGTCGCGCACCGCGGCCCGGCACGCCTCGACCAGGTCGCGGTCGGCGACGGACTTGAGCACGTACCCGCAGGCGCCCGCTTTGAGGGCCTCGAAGAAGTACTGCTCGTTGTCGTACATGGTCAGGATCAGGATGCGCAGCTCGGGCAGGCGGCGGGAGAGTTCGCGGGCCGCCTGGAGGCCGGTCATGCGGGGCATGGCGACGTCCAGGACGGCCAGGTCCACCTCGGTGGCCCGCGCGGCCGCGACCGCTTCGGCACCGTCACCGGCCTCGGCGACCACCGTCAGATCGGGTTCGCCGTCCAGGATGAGGCGGACTCCGCGGCGTACGAGGGTGTGGTCGTCGGCGAGCAGGACGCGGATCGGGGGCCGTGCGGACATCAGGGGCTGTCTCCGGTTCGGTCTGCGGAACGGCCCCCGGGCGGCGCGGGGACGCGCAGGCGTACGTCGGTGCCCCCTCCGGGGGCGGGTGCGAAGTGGATGTCGGCTCCTATCAGCAGGGCCCGTTCCCGCATCCCGCGGATACCGGCGCCCTCGGCGGCCGTGCCGAGGCCGGTGCCGTCGTCGCGGACGAGCAGTTCGACACCGCCGCCCTCGGACGGCGGCAGCGGGCGCAGCGTGAGCGCGGCGCGGGCGGCGGAGGCGTGGCGGGCGGTGTTGGTCAGGCCCTCCTGCGCGACCCGGTAGAGCACGAGCTCGGCTTCCGGGGCGAGCGGGGGCAGGTCGCCGGGGATCTGGTGCTGGACGGTCAGCCCGTGGTGCGTGAACTCGGCGGCGAGCGAGCGCAGGGCGCTGGCCAGGCCGAGTTCCTCCAGGACGCCGGGGCGCAGCCGGCGCGCGATGCGGCGGATCTCGTCGAGCCCGGCCCGGGTGGCCTCCTGGGCCAGGGTCACCTCGTCGCGCAGTTCCCCGGGGACGCGGTCGGCGACGCGCTTGAGCTGGAGGAGGACGGCGGTGAGGGTCTGGCCGACCTCGTCGTGCAGTTCGCGCGCGATGCGGTGCCGTTCGCGTTCCTGGGCCTGAAGCGCCCGGCCGGCACCGGCGGCGCGTTCGGCCTGCAGCCGGTCCAGCATCGTGTTGTACGTCGCGATCAGCTGCGCCGCCTCGGCCGGTCCGGCGACCCTGGGCCTGGTCCCGGGCACCAGCAGGTCGGCGGTGGACATGGCCCGGCCCAGCCGGTGCAGCGGGGTGAGTCCGATGCGCAGGACGACCGCGTTGCCGATCAGCAGCACGGCGAGGCCCGCCAGCAGGACGAGGGCCTCCCCGGCCAGCACGGGGGTCGACACGGTGACCGGTCCCAGCAGCAGTGCGGTGGCGACGACCAGGCCGGCGGCGTTGAGCGAGAAGATCCGCCAGAACAGCGACACGTTCCTCTTCCCGCTCCTCCCGGCCTGCTCGCACGACGCCCCCGCGGCCAGCCTCGCCGACCGCGACCGGCTGCGTATATCCGTCACGACACCCATATCGCCACCGTACGTGCGGATGGCAGCATGGCGAGGTCGCGAGCACGGCACCCACGTGCGCGAACGCGGCGAAGCGGCAAGCTCCGCGGCAGGCAACGCAGGACGAATGAGGGGAAAGCACGTGTCAGCTCCACGCCTGAGGGCGACGCCGCTCCCGGGTATCGGGGTCCAGTACGACCTGGTGACCCGCGAGCACCGCCACCTGTCGGTGGTGGCCCACCGCGACGGCGCCCGCACGGTGAACGTGTACCGGTCCGACGACCCCGATTCCTGTGCCCACTCGCTGCGGCTGAGCGGCGCCGAGGCGGGCGCGCTGATCGACGCGCTGAAGCCCTCCCACCACAGCGCGAGCCTGCTCTACACCACCGATCTGGGGCTGGTCGCCGAGCGGGTCGAGGTGGCCGCCACCTCCCGCTGGAACGGACGGCTGCTGGGCGACACCCGGATGCGGACCGACACGGGAGCCTCGATCGTGGCGGTGCTGCGGCGGGCCGAGGCGATTCCCTCGCCGGCGCCGGACTTCCGGCTCGTGGGTGGTGACACCTTGATCGTCATCGGCACCCGTGAGGGCGTCGACGCCGCCGCGGCGATACTCGGGCAGGAGTGAGCCGGTGCACTCCGCGGTTCTGCTGATCGAGTTCGGTTCCATCATCCTGGGGCTCGGGCTCCTCGGCCGGTTCGCCGGCCGTTACCGCCTCTCCCCCATCCCGCTGTACCTGCTGGCCGGTCTGGCCTTCGGCGAGGGCGGCCTGCTCCCGCTCGGCGCGAGCGAGGAGTTCGTCGCGACCGGCGCCGAGATCGGTGTCATCCTCCTGCTGCTGATGCTGGGCCTGGAGTACACGGCCAGCGACCTGGTCACCAACCTCAAGTCCCACTATCCGGCCGGCCTCGTCGACTGCGCGCTCAACGCCGTGCCGGGCGCGGTGGCCGCGCTGCTGATGGGCTGGGGTCCGGTGGCCGCCGTGGTCCTGGCCGGGGTGACGTGGATCTCGTCGTCCGGTGTGATCGCGAAGGTCCTCGGCGACCTGGGCCGGGTCGGCAACCGCGAGACGCCGGTGATCCTCAGCGTGCTGGTCCTGGAGGACCTGGCGATGGCGGTGTACCTGCCGATCGTCACGGCGCTGGTCGCCGGTGCCGGTCTGATGACCGGGAGCATCACGCTGGCGGTCGCGCTGGCCGCGGCGGGCCTGGTGCTGTTCGTGGCGGTGCGCTACGGCCGGCTCATCTCCCGGTTCGTCTCCAGTGACGACCCCGAGAAGCTGCTCCTGGTGGTGCTCGGCCTGACCATCCTCGTCGCCGGTGTCGCGCAGCAGCTCCAGGTCTCGGCCGCGGTGGGCGCCTTCCTGGTGGGCATCGCGCTGTCCGGGGAGGTCGCGGAGGGCGCGCACACGCTGCTGAGCCCGCTGCGGGACCTGTTCGCGGCGGTCTTCTTCGTCTTCTTCGGCCTGCACACGGACCCGGCCAGCATTCCGCCGGTCCTGCTGCCCGCGCTCGCGCTGGCCCTGCTGACCGCCGTGACGAAGATCGCCACCGGGTACTGGGCGGCACGGCGGGCCGGGATCTCCGTCAAGGGCCGGTGGCGGGCGGGCGGCGCGCTGGTGGCGCGCGGCGAGTTCTCCATCGTCATCGCGGGCCTGGCGGTCTCGGCCGGCATCGAGCCGTCCCTGGGCCCGCTGGCCACGGCGTACGTCCTCATCCTGGTCGTCCTCGGCCCCCTCACCGCGCGCTTCACCGAGCCGCTGGCGATGCGTCTCTTCCGGCGCGGCGACAACCCCGACCGTCCCGCCGTCCCCGCCGAGGGTGCGCCCCGGGCGGCGGAGGCGGAGGCGTCGGTCGGCGACTGATCCCGGTCCCGAACCCGGGCGCGGCCGCGTGGTGCCCGGTGCCCCGTGCCGTGGTGCCTCCGTGTGAGCCCGGCCCTGGTCAGTGCGGGTGCCGCCTGGCAGGATCGCCCCCATGTCCACGCTGCTCTCCCGTATCGGCAGGCGCCGGGCCGTCCAGGGCGCGGTCGCCGGTGCCGTCGTGCTCGGGCTGCTGCTGTGGTGGCTGCTGCCGCTGGGCGAGAAGCCCCCGAGCGGGACGATCACGTTCAGCACGGGCACCCGCGCGGGCGTCTACCAGAAGTACGGCGAGCTGCTGCGCGCCGAGCTGCGCAAGGACATGCCGCACCTGGACGTGCGGCTGACGACCAGCGCGGGCTCGCAGGAGAACGTCGAGCGGGTGGCGTCCGGGGAGGCCGACTTCACCATCGCCGCGGCCGACGCGGTCGAGACGTACAAACTGGCCGGCAACCCGGGTGCCGAGGAGCTGCGCGGGGTCACCCGGCTCTACGACGACTACGTGCAGCTGGTCGTGCCGAGCGACTCGGACATCCAGTCGGTGGCCGACCTGCGCGGCAAGCGGGTGGCCATCGGGCTGCCCAACTCGGGGGTGCGGCTGATCGCCACCCGGCTGCTGAAGGCCGTGGGCATCGACCCGGAGACGGACATCACGCCCCGGGCGGACGGGATCGACACCGGCCCCGGGCGGCTCGGCGACGAGCTGGACGCGTTCTTCTGGTCCGGCGGCGTGCCGACCGACGGCCTCAAGGAGATCGCGGAGAGTTCCGCCTTCCGGTTCGTACCGATCGGCGACGACCTGGTCACCAAGCTGCACGAGTCGGGCGGCGCGACCCGCTACTACCGCACCACCAACATGCCGGAGTCGGCCTACCCCACGGTCCAGAACGGCGCGGTGGTGCCGACGATGGCGGTGTCCAACCTGCTGATGACCCGCGCGGACGTCGATCCGCGGCTCACCGAGTGGCTGACCCGGACCGTGCTCGACAGCCGCGACGGCATCGGCGCGCACGTGCACTCCGCGCAACTGGTGGACCTGCGCACCGCGATCTACACCGACCCGCTGGAGCTGCACGAGGGCGCCCGGCGCTACTACCGGTCGGTCAAACCTTAGGGCCGTGGCTGCCGCGGCTCCGCGGGTGCCGTGCCGGTCCTGGGCACCGTGACCGTGACCTGAAGTCCGTGCGGCTCGTGGTGGCCGAAGGAGATCGAACCGTCGCCCGCCGCGAGCAGGGCCCGGCAGATGGACAGGCCGAGGCCCGAGCCCTTGATGTTCTGGTGCCGCCCGCTGCGCCAGAATCGGTCGCCCACGCGCGCGAGCTCCTCGTCGGTGAGTCCGGGACCGTTGTCGGTGACGACGACGGTGGCGGCGTCCCCCGTGGAGGAGACCCCGACCCGGACGGTCTCGTCAGGCGGCGTGAACTTCACCGCGTTGTCGATGACCGCGTCCAGGGCACTCGACAGGCTCACCGGGTCGGCCCAGCCCGTGGTCGGCGGGCAGTCGCCGACCAGCCGTACGCCCTTGGCCTCGGCCGTCGGCGCCCAGGCGGCCACCCGCTCGGCGGCCAGCGCGCCGATGTCGGTGATCTTGAGGTCGGCCTGGCTGTGCTCGGCCAGCGCCAGGTCGAGCAGGTCGTCCAGGACCCGGGCGAGGCGTTTGCCCTCGGTCTGGACGGAGGCGATCTCCTCGTTGCCCTCGGGCAGTTCCAGGGCGAGCAGCTCGATGCGCAGCAGGAGTGCGGCGAGCGGGTTGCGCAGCTGGTGCGAGGCGTCGGCGACGAAGGCGCGCTGCTGCTCCAGCACGTCCTCCACGTGGTCGGCCATCTCGTTGAACGACCGGGCCAGGCGTCTGAGCTCCGGCGGCCCCCCGGACGGCGCGACCCGGGACTTGAGCCGCCCGGTGGCGATGTCGTGGGTGGTGGCGTCGAGCACCCGCACCGGCCTGAGCACCCAGCCGGTCAGCCGCAGTGCGGCACCGACTGCGAGCAGCATCGCGGCGAACTCCCCGGCGCCGATGACGAGCCAACCGCGCAGGGTCCCCGAGCGCATCGAGTCGGTCGGCGACTCGGTGACGACGACCGCGACCACGTCTCCGTCCCGGATGACCGGCGAGGCCACCACGAGCCTGCCGTCCTGCCAGGGCCACACCTGCGCGGGGTCGTGGCTGCGGCGGCTGAGCAGTGCCTCGTCGAAGGAGTCGCGGACCTCGCCGGTCTGCGGCAGGAACCACGTCGTGGGCGCGTTGGCCATCGGGATGTGGTTGCGGTAGAAGACGCCCGCCTTGATGCCGTAGACCTCGTAGTAGCTGGTCAGCTCGGTCTGGAGGGTCGCCAGGCGCTCGTCCGTGTCCGTCTGGCGCGAACCGCCCGTCCCGTCCTCGGTGACGAACTGGGCGAGCGCGGCGAAGCGTGCCGTGTCGTCTATGCGGTCGATGACCACCTCCTGCTGCTCCGCGCGCGCGACGCTGACGCCGAGCGGCACGCCG
Organism: Streptomyces sp. BBFR25; assembly: GCF_044590125.1. Taxonomy (NCBI): domain Bacteria; kingdom Bacillati; phylum Actinomycetota; class Actinomycetes; order Kitasatosporales; family Streptomycetaceae; genus Streptomyces; species Streptomyces sp. BBFR25. The sequence continues at coordinate 6,232,585 of NZ_CP172447.1, read as the reverse complement.
AGCGCGAGCAGTACGGCCGCCATCAGGACGATGAGCAGCGGGAGCAGGCGTGTGCTCACCCGGCCCCGCTAGGCGGTGGGGGCGACGAGGCGGTAGCCGACGCCGCGGACGGTCTCGATCAGCGCGGGCATGTGCAGCTTGGAGCGCAGGGAGGCGACGTGCACCTCCAGGGTGCGCCCGGTCCCCTCCCAGCTGGTGCGCCAGACCTCGCTGATGATCTGCTCGCGGCGGAAGACCACGCCGGGGCGCTGGGCGAGCAGGGCGAGCAGATCGAACTCCTTGCGCGTGAGCTGGACCACCGAACCGTCCACGCTGACCTGGCGTGTCGGCAGCTCGATACGGACGGCGCCGAGGCGGACCACGGTCTCGGTGCTCCCGGTGGCCTCCTCGTGCACGGTGCGCCGGCTGACGGCGTGGATCCGGGCGAGCAGTTCCCCGGTGTCGTACGGCTTGACCACGTAGTCGTCGGCGCCGAGGTTGAGACCGTGGATGCGGGAGCGCACGTCGGCGCGCGCGGTGACCATGATGACCGGGGTGCTGGTGCGCTTGCGGATCTTGCCGCAGACCTCGTAGCCGTCCTGGTCGGGCAGGCCCAGGTCGAGCAGGACGACGCCGAAGCCGTCGACCTCGGGGACGAGCGCCTGGAGCGCCTCCTCGCCGCTGCGCGCGTGGGTGACGTCGAAGCCGTGCCGTGCCAGGATCGCGGACAGGGCGGCGGCCACGTGGTTGTCGTCCTCGACGAGCAGCAGTCTCATCCGGGCTCCCTTCGGTTCATCGGCCGTACGCTCGGGGCGGGTAGAAATCGGGACGGGTCGGGGACACACGCGCGCGTGTGTCCTGTGCAGTGACGCCGATCGAGGGGGACGGCGTCAAGAGGCTTCCGGTCGCGGCCGCTCGAAGTTATCCGGCCGATATGCCCGCAGCTCACAAGTGCTACGACTCGTGTCCGATTGCTATCGGATCGTGATGCTCAGATCTCGCTCAGATGTAGAGACGCGACGTGTCCCGGGTCACTACTGTCCTCCGAAACCCAGGAGGACGGAGCCCGAGAGCGATGACCGAAGTATCGGTGGCCAAGGAAGACAAGGCTGGGACCGGCGAACTGGTCGTCCTGAAGAGTGTCAACAAGCACTTCGGCGCGTTGCACGTGCTCCAGGACATCGACCTGACGATCCACCGCGGCGAGGTCGTCGTGGTCATCGGACCCTCGGGGTCCGGTAAGTCCACCCTGTGCCGCACCATCAACCGTCTGGAGACCATCGACGACGGTTCGATCACGATCGACGGCAAGCCGCTGCCCGCCGAGGGCAAGGAGCTGGCCAGGCTGCGGGCCGACGTCGGCATGGTCTTCCAGTCGTTCAACCTCTTCGCGCACAAGACGGTGCTCGAGAACGTGACCCTGGGCCAGGTCAAGGTCCGCAAGGTCGACGCCAAGAAGGCCGAGGAGAAGGCCCGCGCCCTGCTCGACCGGGTCGGCGTGGGCGCCCAGGCGGACAAGTACCCCGCGCAGCTCTCCGGTGGTCAGCAGCAGCGCGTCGCCATCGCACGTGCGCTGGCCATGGACCCGAAGGTCATGCTCTTCGACGAGCCGACGTCGGCCCTCGACCCCGAGATGATCAACGAGGTCCTGGAGGTCATGAAGCAGCTCGCCGAGGACGGGATGACCATGATCGTGGTCACGCACGAGATGGGCTTCGCCCGCTCGGCCGCCAACCGCGTCGTGTTCATGGCGGACGGCCGCATCGTCGAAGAGGCCACGCCGGACCAGTTCTTCAGCAACCCGCGCAGCGACCGTGCCAAGGACTTCCTGTCGAAGATCCTGCACCACTGAGACTTCGGTGCGGCTCCGGCGCCCCGCGCCGACCGCACCGGCGGCCCGCTGCCGGCGGCCGCACCTGATCGCCTGATCCTCTGATCGTCCGATCGCAGCTCGATCACAGCCAAAGGATGTTCACCATGAAGCTTCGCAAGGTCTCCGCCGCCTCGGCCGCCGTGCTCGCCCTCGCCCTGACCGCCACCGCGTGCGGTGGCGACGACAAGGACAGCGGCTCGTCCGGTGGTGACGGCAAGAAGATCACCATCGGCATCAAGTTCGACCAGCCCGGCCTCGGCCAGAAGACCCCGGACGGCTACGCGGGCTTCGACGTGGACGTCGCCACGTACGTCGCCAAGAAGCTCGGCTACACCGAGGACCAGATCGAGTGGAAGGAGTCGAAGAGCGCCGACCGCGAGACCATGCTGCAGCGCGGTGACGTCGACTTCATCGCCGCCACGTACTCGATCACCCCGCAGCGCCAGGAGAAGGTCGACTTCGCCGGCCCCTACCTGCTCGCCCACCAGGACGTGCTGCTCCGCGCCGACGACGACAAGATCAAGTCGCCGGAGGACCTGAACAACGCGAAGCTCTGCTCGGTCACCGGTTCGACCTCGGCGCAGAACATCAAGGACAAGCTGGCCCCCAAGGCGCAGCTGCAGCCGTACCCGACGTACTCGGCCTGCCTGCCCGGCCTGCAGAACGGCGCCATCGACGCGCTGACCACGGACGACTCGATCCTCGCCGGTTACGCCTCCCAGGCGCAGTTCAAGGGCAAGTTCAAGCTCGGCGGCTTCAAGCTGACGAACGAGAACTACGGCATCGGCGTCAAGAAGGGCAGCGACCTCAAGGACAAGATCAACAAGGCCCTCGAAGAGATGGTCGCGGACAAGTCCTGGGACAAGGCCGTCAAGGACAACTTCGGCCCGGCCAACTACAAGAACGAGCCGGCGCCGAAGATCGGCGACATCAAGAGCTGAGGCCGGGCCTGACGAGGTGCGCCGCCCTACGGCAGGGGCGGCGCACCGGGGTGGGCATCCCTACACGCGGAAGCGCGGGAGATCGTGTTCGACTTTCTTCAGGATTACGACCTGGCGGGTGCCGTCTGGACGACAGTGCAGCTCGCTGTGCTCTCGGCCGTCGGCTCCTTGATCTGGGGCACCTTGCTGGCCGCCATGCGGGTCGGCCCGGTTCCGTTGATGCGCGCTTTCGGAACCGCGTACGTGAACATCGTGCGGAACATCCCGCTGACGGTGATCATTCTGTTCGCGTCGCTGGGACTGAACCAGACGCTGGGGGTCACCCTCGGCGGGGGGAACGACTTCGAGACGATCAACTTCAGGCTCGCCGTCCTGGGTCTGATCCTCTACACGTCGTCGTTCGTGTGTGAGGCGCTGCGCTCCGGCATCAACACGGTGCCTGTCGGCCAGGCGGAGGCGGCTCGGGCCCTCGGCCTGAGCTTCGGCCAGGTGCTCCGGCTGGTGGTTCTTCCGCAGGCGTTCCGCTCGTCCGTCGTTCCGCTGGCGAACGTGCTGATCGCGCTGATCAAGAACACCACGGTCGCCGCCGCCATCGGTGTGGCGGAAACGGCGCTGCTGATGAAGGAGATGATCGAGAACGAGGCTCAGCTGCTGCTCATCTCCGCGGTCATCGCTCTCGTGTTCGTGGTGTTGACGCTGCCGACCGGCCTGATCCTCGGCTGGGTGGGCAAGAAGGTGGCGGTAAAGCGATGAGTTCGATCCTCTACGACGCCCAGGGCCCCCGCGCCAAGCGTCGAAACGTCCTCTTCACGGTCGTCTTCCTGGTCGCCCTCGCCGCCCTGCTGTGGTGGGTGTTCAACACCCTCAACGACAAGGGACAGCTGGAGTGGGCGCTCTGGAAGCCGTTCTTCACCGGCACCGAGGCGTGGTCGACGTACATCTGGCCGGGTCTGCAGAACACCCTGAAGGCCGCGGTCCTCGCGGTGGTCATCGCCCTGCCGCTCGGCGCGGTGCTGGGCATCGCCCGGCTCTCCGACCACAAGTGGGTCCGGGTACCGGCCGCGATCGTGGTCGAGTTCTTCCGGTCCATCCCCGTGCTGGTCCTGATGATCTTCGGTCTCGCGCTGTTCGCGGAGTACACGAACGTCAGCTCGGACGACCGCCCGCTCTACGCCGTCGTCACCGGGCTGGTGCTGTACAACGCCTCGGTCCTCGCCGAGATCGTCCGGTCCGGCATCCTGGCCCTCCCCAAGGGGCAGGCCGAGGGCGCCATGGCGATCGGGCTGCGCAAGGGCCAGGTCATGCGGCTGATCCTGCTGCCGCAGGCGGTCACGGCGATGCTGCCGGCCATCGTCAGCCAGCTCGTCGTGATCCTCAAGGACACCGCGCTCGGCGGCGCCATCCTCACCTTCCCCGAACTGCTCGCGTCGGCCAACACCATGAGCGGCTTCTACGGCGCCAACGTGATCGCCAGCTACACCGTGGTCGCCGTGATCTACATCGCGCTCAACTTCGCCCTCACCACCTTCGCGGCCTGGCTCGAGCGCCGGCTGCGGCGGGCGAAGAAGTCGACCGGCGCGGTGCTCCGCGCGGACGACGTCGAGACCGCCGACGCCGGAACCGTCGGCAAGATCTAGCACATCTGACACACAGTCATCTCGTATGACCATCGACGGAGGCCGTGGCATGATCGCCACGGCCTCCGTCGCTTGACGCAAGCAGCGGCAATAGGTTGCATACGTTATGTGACCGTGCACCCTGCCCCAATGTCCTGTTCACCCACGTCCCCCGGGACGCCGCCACGGGCAGGGGGCGCCACGCCGTGGACCCGGTGATCATCACCGGAGCGGGGCCCGTCGGGCTCACGCTCGCCCTGGCGCTGGCGCGGCAGGAGGTGCCCTGTGTCGTCCTCGACGAGGGACCGGGCAAGGACGAACCGCGTCCCGCGCGCACCGTCGTCCTGCGCGAGGAGGCCGTCGCGCTCGTCGAGCGGCTGACCGGCACACCGCTGACGGGGCTGGGTTCGCGTTGGGCCGGATGGCGGTCGGTACGGCGCAAGCAGGTGACGCGCGAGGTCGTGTTCGGCGACGCCGATCCGGCGCCCCTGCACATCGCCCAGCACGAGCTGACCGGGGTCCTGCGCACGGCGCTCACACATGAGCGGCTCGTCAGGATCGCCGTGGACAGCCGCCTGGACGGCATCGAGCAGGAGAAGTCCGGCGTCACGGCCCACACCCGCGGCCCGGCCGGTACCTGGTGGCGCGGCAGCTACCTGGTCGGCTGCGACGGCCCCCGCTCCACCGTCCGCAAGCTCCAGGACATCCGCTTCCCCGGCCGTACGGCGGTGGAACGATACGCCGTCGCCGCACTGCGCACCGAACTCCCCTGGACCGACGAGGCGCTGCTGCACCGCATGCCGCCGTGGCGGACGACCGGGCCGTGGGCCGGCGAGGTGGTCGGCCGCCCGTTGCCGGACGGCGTGTGGCGCCTGGATTGGCTGCTGCCGCCCGGCAAGGACCTGGTCACGCCCGAGCTGCTCGTGAACCGGGTCCGCGAGACCCTGACCGGATGGGCCGAGGGCTCGACCCCGGAGTACGAACTCCTCGACACCGGCGTCCACACGGTCCACCACCGCCTCGCCCGCCGCTGGCGGGTGGGCCGCGTGCTGCTCGCCGGGGACGCGGCCCACCTGCTGGGCGCGCTGGGCACCCAGGGTCTCGAGGAGGGGCTGCTCGACGCCGACAACCTCGCCTGGAAACTGGCTCTGGCCTGGCACCACGGGCCTCGTGAGGCGCTGCTGGACAGCTACCAGGAGGAGCGGCGGGCGGCGATCTCCGCGCGGCTGCGCGCCGCCGACCAACTGCTCCCACTGCTGCGCGGCGGCGGCGGACTGCGCTCCTACGTCCCCGGCGCGGCCCGCGGCAACGACGCGCTGCTGACGGACGGTCACCTCGGGCGCGGGACGCTGGGCGCGCCGGGGACGTACGCCGACTCGCCCCTCGCGCCCGAGAACCTCGCCGGTGAGGTGCCCGTGGGCACGCCGCCCGGGACGCCCGTCACCGATGTGCGGGTCACGGCGGAGGACGGCACCTTCGTACGGCTGCGCGACCGGCTGGGGCGCGGGGCGCTGCTGGTGGTGCTGATCGCGCCGGGTACCGGGGTGTGGGAGCGCAAGCACTGGGTGACGGCCGGGATCATGCCCAGGCTGGCCGCCGCGGTGACGGCGCTGCCCCACCGTGCCGAGTTGCTGGTCACCGAGAGCTATCCCGGTGCCGCGGCGCACACGGTGCTGCTGGTGCGCCCCGACGGCCACCTGGTCACGGCGCTGAACGGGGTACGCCCGGCCGACCTCTACGCGGCCGCGGAGCGCGCGCTCGGTGGGGCGGCGGCCGGGGCGGCGACGGAGGCCGAGGAGGGGGCCGGGGCGGCGGCCGGGTCGCGTTGAGCGGGTCGCGCCACCGTCCGTCCGACCGGCCGCTGTCCGCATGGTGACGCTGAGTTGACCGACTCGCACCGTCATGGTCTACTCCGGATCGTGACCGACACCCGTGTGCGCCTGTGGCGGAGGGTCCATATGGACCTCGTCCGCTATGCGGGCTGCGTGTGTCGTCCGTCCTGCTGAATTCGCCTTCTCTCTGCTTCGCGCGCGCCGCCGCTCGGACGTGCCGCCGCGCGCTCCCTCGCGAACTCCCAGGACGGTACCCGTGTCCCTCCCCTCCCTTTCCGCTGCATCCGCGGCCTCCGCTTCCACGGCCGCGCCGACGCAGGCCGAACTCCTCGACTTCGTACGCCGTGCCGCGGCCGACACCGAACTGATCGCCTCCCTGCCGCTCGACCCCGAGGGCCGCACCTGGGTGCGGCTGGCCGGGCCGGGCGGCAGCGAGGCCTGGCTGATCGGCTGGCCGCCCGGCACGGGCACCGGCTGGCACGACCACGCCGACTCCGTGGGCGCCTTCGTCACGGCCGCGGGCGAACTGAAGGAGAACGCGCTCGCCGCCCGCCTGCCCACCGACGGCTGGAAGACCCTCGAACTCAGCGACGGTGTCGACCGGGAACGCCGTCTGACCGTCGGCAGGGGACGCGCCTTCGGCCGGCATCACGTGCACGAGGTCCTCAACGAGTCGACCGACCGCCACGCGGTGTCCGTGCACGCCTACTACCCGCCCCTGCCGCAGATCCGCCGCTACAGCCGCAGCGGACAGACCCTGCGCCTGGAGCAGGTCGAGCGCCCGCAGGACTGGCAGTGAGCGGGCCGACGGGCATCGACGCCCTGCTGGAGCGGGTACGCGCCGGATACCGGCGGATCGCACCGGAGGAGGCGCGCGACGCCGCCGAGGCCGGCACGGCGCTGCTGGTCGACATCCGGTACGCCGCTCTGCGCGAGCGGGACGGGGTGATTCCCGGCGCCCTGGTGGTCGAGCGCAACGAGTTGGAGTGGCGGCTCGATCCGCAGGGCAGTCACCGCCTCCCCGAGGCGACGGATCACGACGTGCGGGTGGTCGTGGTGTGCGACGAGGGATACGCCTCCAGTCTGGCGGCGGAGTCCTTGCACCGTCTGGGGCTGCACCGGGCCACCGATCTGATCGGCGGCTTCCAGGCCTGGCGAGCGGCGGGCCTGCCGGTGGCCACCGCCGGGTCTCAGTAGTCGGCGGGGCGGTACAGGGGTGCCGGGTCCGGGTCCGGGTTCACTTTCCAGATCAGGGTGGGCCCGTGCCTGCCCGGACGCCCCCGCCCTCGGGCATCCTCAAGCGGGACACCGGCTCAGAACCCCTCGTCGCCGAGGTACTCCGTGTCCTCGCCCTCCTCCTCCAGCGCCTGGCGGACCACCCGCAGGGCCATGCCCTCGGGGTAGCCCTTGCGAGCGAGCATGCCGGCGAGGCGGCGCAGCCTCTTGTCGCGGTCGAGGCCCCGGGTGGCGCGCAGCTTGCGGGCGACCAGGTCGCGCGCGGTCTCCTCCTCCTGCTCGGTGTCCAGCTGGGAGACCGCCGCGTCGATGACCGTGGCGTCGACGCCCTTGGTGCGCAGCTCTCTGGCGAGGGCGCGCCTGGCCAGCCCCCGGCCGTGGTGCCGCGACTCCACCCAGGCCTCCGCGAAGGCGCCGTCGTTGATCAGGCCGACCTCCTCGAACCTGGACAGCACCTCTTCCGCGGCCTCGTCCGGGATCTCCCGCTTGCGCAGGGCGTCGGCCAGCTGGCTGCGGGTGCGCGGGGTCCCGGTGAGCAGGCGCAGACAGATCGCCCGTGCCTGCTCGACCGGGTCCCGCGGAGGCTCCCCCTTCTCGGCCCTCGACGAGGAAGTGGCACCTCCGTCCTCGGCGGACGGCTCCGCACGCTCACGCCTCCGGCGCCCGCGCGCGCCCCCCGTTCCGCGGCTCCGCCCGCCGCCGTGGCGCGCCGCGCCGTCACCGTGGCGCGCCGCGCCGCCCTCGGGGGGACCCGCGGCGGAGGGGTCCGTCTCGTACGGGGCCGCAGCCGCCCCGTACGCGTCGTCGCCCGGCCCGGCGGAGCCGCTCGTGTACTCGGCCCAGTCGGTTCGTCGGGTCATGGATCAGCTCTTGGCTGCCGCGGCCTTGGACTTGGTGGCCTTGGCGGTGGTGGGCGCGGGCACCGCCGGTGCGGCGTCGGCCGTGGCGGCGGAGGCGGCGTCCGCGCCGGGCTCGGTGGCCGGTTCCTCGGGACGCACGCCGACGCCCAGCTTCTCCTTGATCTTCTTCTCGATCTCGTTGGCCAGGTCGGGGTTGTCCTTCAGGAAGTTGCGCGCGTTCTCCTTGCCCTGGCCGAGCTGGTCGCCCTCGTACGTGTACCAGGCGCCGGCCTTGCGGACGAAGCCGTGCTCCACGCCCATGTCGATCAGACCGCCCTCGCGGCTGATGCCGTGGCCGTACAGGATGTCGAACTCGGCCTGCTTGAAGGGCGGCGCGACCTTGTTCTTGACGACCTTGCAGCGGGTGCGGTTGCCGACCGCGTCCGTGCCGTCCTTCAGCGTCTCGATGCGGCGGATGTCGATGCGCACGGAGGCGTAGAACTTCAGCGCCCGGCCACCGGTCGTGGTCTCCGGGGAGCCGAACATCACGCCGATCTTCTCGCGGAGCTGGTTGATGAAGATCGCGGTGGTCTTGGACTGGTTGAGCGCGCTGGTGATCTTGCGCAGGGCCTGGCTCATCAGCCGGGCCTGCAGACCGACGTGGCTGTCGCCCATCTCGCCCTCGATCTCCGCGCGCGGGACGAGCGCGGCGACGGAGTCGATGACGATGAGGTCGAGGGCGCCGGAGCGGACCAGCATGTCCACGATCTCCAGGGCCTGCTCGCCGTTGTCCGGCTGGGAGAGGATCAGGTTGTCGATGTCGACGCCGAGCTTCTTGGCGTACTCGGGGTCGAGGGCGTGCTCGGCGTCCACGAACGCGACCTGGCCGCCGGCCTTCTGAGCGTTCGCCACCGCGTGCAGGGTCAGGGTCGTCTTGCCCGAGGACTCGGGGCCGTAGACCTCCACGACACGGCCGCGCGGGAGGCCGCCGACGCCGAGGGCCACGTCGAGCGCGGTCGACCCGGTCGGGATGACCTCGATGGGCTCGTTCGGCCGCTCGCCCATGCGCATGACCGCGCCCTTGCCGAACTGCCGTTCAATCTGTGCGAGCGCGGCGTCCAGGGCCTTCTCGCGGTCGGTTCCTGCCATGGGTTCCACCCGGTTTGCTTGATTCGATCGCTTCACGTCAAAGACGCTAATGCCTGCCACTGACAATGGGCCTCGATGCGGGTCCGGCCTGTGGATAACTCGGGTGCATCTCCCCCCAAACCCACCTGAATCGCCCGTCACGAGCCTTGCCGGAGCCTCCATAAGAATGGATGTTCGATTTTCGTGTCAAGCGCACCACACGGCACTTCCGAGCGTACGTCCCCGGCCCGGCGAGCCAGGTGGTTGGATGCGGATGCGACGCCGGGAGCGGGGACGAGAGGGGACACCGTGGCCAAGGTCAGCATCAGCCTCGACGCGGAACTGGTGGTGGAAGTGATGGTGCTGGCCGGTGTCGGCTCACCTCAGGACGCCGTCGAGGCGGTGGTGCGGGACTACATCGCCCGCGGTCACCGCACCGAGACGCGCACCGAGTTCAAGGACCGCGGCCTGCGGGAGATCGACGCCAAGCCCCAGGAGCCCCAGGGCTGACCCTGCGCTCCCGTCGGCGTACGAGGAGGAACGGGGAGGACGGGGAGGGTGCGCCGCGCCTCAGGAGGAAGAGGAGGCGCCGCCGTCTCCGGGGTCCTCCGAGCCCTCTGCCCCGGTGCGCCCCTGCTCCGGGCGCCGGGCCCACAGCTTGCGCAGCCGCGTGGACGTTCCGGACACCGACCGGCGCTCCCGGCGCCCGTGGACGCGCGGATCGTCCGTGACGTCGTAGCGCTTGACGTACGCACCGAGGAACGCCTGCAGCGTGGCGACCGCCGGGATGGCGATCAGCGCGCCGACGGCGCCGAGCAGGGCGGTGCCCGCGATGACGGAGCCGAAGGCGACCGCGGGGTGGATGTCCACGGTCTTGGACGTCAGCTTGGGCTGCAGCACGTAGTTCTCGAACTGCTGGTAGATCACCACGAAGATCAGCACCCACAGCGCGTACCAGGGGTTGACCGTGAACGCGATCAGCATGGGCAGGGCGCCCGCGAGATAGGTGCCGATGGTCGGGATGAACTGCGACACCAGGCCCACCCACACGGCGAGCGCGGGCGCATAGGGCACCTCGAGGATCTCCAGGAGGATGTAGTGCGCCACCCCGGAGACCAGCGCCATCAGCCCGCGTGAGTACAGGTAGCCGCCGGTCTTGTCCACGGCGATCTCCCACGCGCGCAGGACCTCGGCCTGGCGGGCGGGCGGCAGGACCGAGCAGAGTCCGCGCCGCAGCCGGGGGCCGTCGGCGGCGAAGTAGAACGAGAACAGCAGGACCGTCAGCAGCTGGAAGAGGCCCCCGAGGACCTGGGCCGACACGTCCAGGACGCCCGTCGCGCTGTTCTGCACGTAGTTGCGCAGCCAGTCGGAGCGAAGCAGGCCCTCCTGGATGTCGACCCGCCGCAGTTCGGTGTGGAAGTGGCCGTTGACCCAGTTGATGACGGAGTCGAGGTAGTCCGGGAAGTCCTCGACCATCTTGACGATCTGCCCGGCGAGCATGGAGCCGAGCAGCGTGACGAACCCGGCGGCGGCGATCAGCACGGCGAGGAAGACGAGGAAGGTGGCGAACCCCCGGCGCATGCCGCGCCCGGCCATCCAGCTCACCGCGGGTTCGATGGCCAGGGCCAGGAAGAAGGCGATGAGGACGTTGATCAGCAGCCCGGTGAGCTGGTGGAAGGCCCAGCTGCCCAGTTGGAAGGCGGCGATGAGCGCGAGGGCCAGCACCATGGCGCGCGGCAGCCAGCGCGGCATGCGGGCGCCCGGCCCGGCGACGGCCGTGTCGGCCGGGGGGCCGGTGGGCGGCGTGGTGCCTGCCTGGGATGCGTGCCGGGCGGCCTGCCCGGTCTCGTCAGTGGATGCCACGGAGCAAGTCTCGCCCACGCCACCGACACAGGAGCCCGGTACGGCGATCTTCGTGAACCGTCACCGCTGTTCCCGCGGCACGTTCATGACGGTGCACACCACTCGCCACACGTCCTTGGCGTCCCAGCCGGCGTCCAGCGCCTCGTGCACCGTACGTCCGCCCAGCTCCGTCATCACGTGATCGCGCGCGAAGGTGTCGGCGTACCCCGGACCGAAGTGATCCGTCATCCGCTCCCAGAAGACCGTCAACCGCATGCCTCCAGTATCCCGCCCCTGAGAGTGGGCCCTGAGCCGGGACCACCTGCCGGAACCGCTCTTCGGCCTACGGTCTGTCCCATGGCCGAAACCGGAGCGTCCCCACTCCCCGCGTCCCCACTCCCCGCGATCCCTCCGCCCGCGACCCCCCACACCCCGGACCCGCGTGCACCGCTCGCGCGCGCGGAGCACTTCGTCTGGCTCACCGCGCGCGTACTGGAGCAGCGGTTGTTCGCGTACCACTTCCGCGGCGGGGACCCCGGCCCGGTGGAGACCGCGCTGGAGGCCTACCGCAACGAGGACGGCGGGTACGGGCACGCGCTGGAGCCCGATCTGCGCGGCCCGGTCAGTCAGCCGTTGCACACCGTGAGTGCCCTGCGCGTCCTGGACGCCGTCGGCCACTGCGGCGGGCAGCGGGCCGAGCGGGTCTGCCGCTACCTGACCTCCGTGTCCACGCCCGACGGTGCCCTGCCGGTGATCCGTGCGAGCGGGCACGGGTATCCGGCCGCGCCCTTCGTGCCGGTCGTGGCCGACCCTCCCGGTGAGCTACTCGTCACCGGTCCGGTGGTCGGCCTGCTGCACCGCAACGAGGTCTGGCACGCCTGGCTGTTCCGGGCCACGGACTTCTGCTGGCAGGCGGCCGAGTCGCTGGCGGCCCCGCAGCCGGACGAGGTCGAGGCCGCCGTGGCCTTCCTGGACACCGCTCCGGACCGTCCGCGCGCGCGGGCCGCGGCCGACCGGCTGGGCCGCCTGGTGCGCGAACAGCGCCTCGCCGTGCTGGACCCGGGCGATCTCGACACGTGTCCGGCGCCTCCCGGCCACGCCCGGGGCGAGCGGCGCTTCCCGCACGACTACGCGAGGGATCCGCGTTCGCTCGCGCGCGCGTGGTTCACGGACGACGAGATGGCCCGCTCCCTCGACTTCCTCGCGGCCGAGCAGGAGGACGACGGCGGCTGGCCGGTGCGCCGACGCCGGTGGGCACCCGCCCCGGCGCTGGAAGTGCGCGCCCGGGTGACGCTGGAGGCCCTGTGCACCCTCCGGGCGTACGGCCGCCCCCTCGACTGATCCACCGGTCGGCTTCCCCCGTCGTCTCAGCCGCCCATGGCCCGTACGCCCGCGGTGACCACCACGGCCGCAGCGACGACGAGCAGGAACGGTGCGCGCAGCAGCAGCGCGACGGCGGCCGCGGCGACTCCGGCGGCCCGCGCGTCCAGCACGAGCGTCTGCCCGTCGGCGAAGGTCTGCTGGGCGGTGAGCGCCGCGAGGAGGGCGACGGGCAGCAGCGCGGCGAGCCGCCGGACCAGGGGCCGTTCCAGGGCACCCGCGGGCACCAGCAGCCCGAGGAGCTTGACCGCGTAGCAGCCCACCGCGGTCGCACCGATCGCGATCCACACGCTCATCGCTCGCCCTCCCCCTCGGCGGCCCCACGGACCGCACCGTCCTCCGCACCGCCCGCGCGGCGACCGCGCGCCCACAGGACGAGCGGCGCCGCCAGCGCGGCCACCAGGACGGGCACGCCCGCCGGCAGCACGGGCAGCAGGCCGAGCCCCAGGAGGACGGCCAGAGCGGCGACCGCGCGCTCGGTGGTGTTCTTCAGCATCGGCGCGAGCAGCGCGAGGAAGACCGCGGGACCGGCCGCGTCCAGCCCCCAGGCGTCGGTGTCCCCGATGGCCTCCGCGCCCAGTGCGCCGAGCAGTGTGGTGAGGTTCCACAGGACGTACAGGGTGAGTCCGGTGACGGTGAACCCGATCCGGACGGCGCGCCGCGTGGGCTGTGCGAGGGCCACGGCCGTCGTCTCGTCGATGACCCACTGCGCGGCGAACGGCCGCACCGCGCGCGGGAGGGCCAGCAACTGCGACAGGCGCAGCCCGTAGAAGGCGTTGCGCACGCCCAGGAAGAAGGCCCCCGCCGCCGCGGTGAGCGGGTTGCCGCCGGCCGCGAGGGCGCCGACGAGCGCGAACTGGGACGCCCCGGTGAACACCAGGAGGCTGAGGGCGCAGGTCTGGGCCAGGGTGAGTCCGCTGCCGGCCGAGGTCACCCCGAAGGCGAACCCGGACAGTCCGACGGCGACTCCGACCCCCAGGGCGTCCCGTACGACGGCGGCGTCCGGCTTGGCGCAGGCGTCCTCCGTGCCGGGAGCATCGGGAAGGGCTGTCTGTTCTGTCACGCCTCGAACGGTAGAAGCAGCCCGTGCCGCGCGTCTTGTACGTTCTTGCGCTCGCGCTGGTAGGCACCGGGCGGCACGCCGACGATCCGCGCGAAGTGCCGGTTCAGGTGCGGCTGGTCGGTGAACCCGACGGCGACGGCGGCCTCGGCCGGGGAGGTCCCGGTGTCCAGCAGCCGCCGCGCCCGACGCACCCGGGCGTCCGTCAGCCAGGTGTGGGGCGGCATGCCGTAGGCGTCCCGGAAGGCCCGCAGCAGCGCGAACGGGCTGCTCCCCAGCTCCCCGGCGAGCCGCTCCAGGGTCGGCGGGTCGGCCATCCGCTCCTCCAGCACGGCACGCGCGCGTGCCGCCGTCCTGGCCCCGGCCGTACGGACCTGGCGCCGGGGCAGCGGGCCGCCGTTCAGCCGCAGCAGCCGGGTCACGGCCACCCGCAGCAGGGTGTCGGCGGCGAGTGCGTTCCCGTCGTCGGCGGCCCGCAGCACGCGGTGCACCAGCTCGACGGTGTACGGATCGTCGAGCACCGGCCGGACGAACCCCGGCGTCCCGCGCAGCGTCGTCGTCTCCGCCGCGATCCCGGCCACCAGCTCGGGCGCCGGGTAGACGGCTCCGTAGCGCCATCCCTCCGGCACTCCGGCCCGCCCCGTGTGCGGGGTGTCCGGATTGACCAGGGCGAGCGAGCCGGCCCCGGCGTACTGGTCGCTCCCGCCGTGGTGGAAGACCTCCACGCCGTCGGCGATGGCGGCGATGACGAAGTGCTCGTGCGTGTGGCGGACGAAGGTCTTCCGTATGTACTGGGCGCGGAGCAGGTCGACGCCGGGCAGCTCCGCGTACCGCCAGTGCCGCGCCCGCTCACCCGATCCCGCCATGCCCCCCATTCTCCGCCACCCTCGCCCCGCCACCCTCGCCCCGCCTCCCCTCGTCCCCGGCGACGGCCCGGGGAGGCCATCCGGGTGGGCGGGGCGCGACGACCGGTCCGGTACGCCCCACGATGTCGGTCGGCCCGCCGACGGGACCGACCAGCGCGGACGACCGGTGCGACCGCCACCCGCGGGTGCCCCGCTCCGTCCAGAGGAGATAGGGAGCGAGTGGCACACGCCCCTGCCCCCTCCGGCTCGGACAGCCGGTTCCGGCCCTCGGCGGCAGCCCGAACGGCTGCTCGATCGCCCCGTACGACCGATCGACCACCGGGATGGGCTGTCACGGGGGTCCAGCTCGGCCCGGACACCCGTGCACGCCCGGCTCGCACAAGCAGTCCCGACGCCCGGCCGGTCGCCCGCCCCGCACCGACGAGGGCGAGCCCGTCCGTCCGGCTCAGGCCGATTGTCAGTGGCCGGGTGCACGATGGATCCATGGTCAGCTCCGCACACCGAGCCCTGGACGGCTTCTCCCCCGCGACCCGCGGCTGGTTCACGGGGGCGTTCTCCGCGCCCACCTCCGCCCAGGCGGGCGCGTGGCAGGCCATCTCGCAGGGTTCGGACGTGCTGGTGGTCGCCCCCACCGGCTCGGGCAAGACACTGGCCGCCTTCCTCGCCGCGCTGGACCAGCTGGCCTCGACGCCCCCGCCCGCCGACCCCAAGAAGCGCTGCCGTGTCCTGTACGTCTCCCCGCTCAAGGCCCTGGCCGTCGACGTCGAGCGCAACCTCCGCAGTCCCCTGACCGGCATCCGCCAGGAGTCCGTCCGCCTCGGCCTGCCCGAGCCAGAGGTCAAGGTCGGCATCCGCTCCGGCGACACCCCGGCCGCCGAGCGCCGCGCCCTGTCCACGCGGCCGCCGGACATCCTGATCACCACCCCGGAGTCCCTGTTCCTGATGCTGACGTCGGCCACGCGCGACGCGCTGACCGGCATCGAGACGGTGATCCTGGACGAGGTGCACGCGGTCGCGGGCACCAAGCGCGGCGCCCATCTCGCGCTCACCCTGGAGCGGCTGGACGAGCTGCTGCCCAAACCGGCCCGCCGCATCGGCCTGTCCGCGACGGTCCGCCCCGTGGACGAGGTCGCCCGCTTCCTCGCCCCGCGCGGCAGGGTCGAGATCGTCCAGCCCGAGTCGGGCAAGGAGTTCGACCTGTCCGTCGTCGTCCCGGTCGAGGACCTCGGCGAGCTGGGCGGCTCCCCCGTCGCCGACGGCAACGAAGGCGCGGAGCGCCCGTCGATCTGGCCGCACGTCGAGGAGCGGATCACCGACCTGGTCCAGTCGCACCGCTCCACGATCGTCTTCGCCAACTCCCGGCGACTGGCCGAACGCCTGTGCAACCGGCTCAACGAGATCGCGTACGAGCGGGCCACCGGCGAGCCCCTGGACGAGCACCACTCCCCCGCCGAGCTGATGGGCGGCTCGGGCGCCGCCCAGGGCGCCCCGCCCGTGATCGCCCGCGCGCACCACGGCTCGGTCTCCAAGGAGCAGCGCGCCCTCGTCGAGGAGGACCTCAAGGCGGGCCGGCTGCCCGCCGTGGTCGCCACCTCCAGCCTGGAGCTGGGCATCGACATGGGCGCCGTCGACCTCGTGGTCCAGGTCGAGTCGCCGCCCTCCGTGGCCTCCGGCCTCCAACGCGTGGGCCGCGCGGGGCACCAGGTCGGCGCGGTCTCCACGGGCGTGGTCTTCCCGAAGTACCGCGGCGACCTGGTGCAGTCGGCCGTGGTCACGGAGCGGATGCGCAGTGGCGCCATCGAGGCCCTGAGGATCCCCGCCAACCCGCTGGACGTGCTGGCCCAGCAGCTGGTGGCGATGACCGCGCTGGACACCTGGCAGGTCGACGACCTCCTCGCCACCGTCCGCCGCGCCGCGCCCTTCGCCTCGCTGCCGGAGTCGGCCTTCACCGCCGTCCTGGACATGCTCGCGGGCCGCTATCCCTCCGACGCCTTCGCCGAGCTGCGCCCGCGCGTGGTGTGGGACCGGATCGCCGGCACGGTCACCGGACGCCCGGGCGCGCAGCGGCTCGCCGTGACGTCCGGGGGCACGATCCCCGACCGCGGGCTCTTCGGGGTGTTCCTGGCCGGAGCCGACCCGAAGAAGGGCGGCGGCCGGGTCGGCGAGCTGGACGAGGAGATGGTGTACGAGTCCCGCGTGGGGGACGTCTTCACGCTGGGCACCAGCTCCTGGCGGATCGAGGACATCACGCGCGACCGGGTCCTGGTCTCCCCGGCGCCGGGGGTGCCGGGCAGGCTGCCGTTCTGGAAGGGCGACCAGCTGGGCCGCCCCCTGGAGCTGGGCCGCGCGCTGGGCGCCTTCCTGCGCGAGGTCGGTTCGCTGTCCAAGGAGGACGCCCGGCTGCGCCTGGTCACCGCGGGCCTGGACGCCTGGGCCGCGGACAACGTGCTGTCGTACATCGACGAGCAGCGCGAGGCCTGCGGCCACGTCCCCGACGACCGCACCATCGTCGTCGAGCGCTTCCGGGACGAGCTGGGCGACTGGCGGGTGGTGGTCCACTCCCCCTTCGGCGCCCAGGTCCACGCCCCCTGGGCCCTCGCCCTCGGCGCCCGCCTGTCGGAGCGGTACGGCATGGACGCCCAGGTCATGCACGCCGACGACGGCATCGTGCTGCGGCTGCCGGACGCCGACCTGATGGGCCTGGACTTCCTCGACCAGGACCCCGCGAAGCCGGGCCTGGAGTACGACGCCGAGAAGGCGCCGGTGGGCGCGGCCGACGTCGTCTTCGACAAGGGCGAGGTCGACCGGGTGGTCACCGACCAGGTGGGCGGCTCGGCGCTGTTCGCGTCCCGCTTCCGCGAGTGCGCCGCCCGCGCGCTGCTGCTGCCGCGCCGCAGCCCGGGCAAGCGCACCCCGCTGTGGCAGCAGCGCCAGCGTGCCGCGCAGCTGCTGGAGGTGGCGAGCGAGTACGGCTCGTTCCCGATCGTCCTGGAAGCCGTCCGCGAGTGCCTCCAGGACGTCTTCGACGTGCCCGGCCTGGTCGAGCTGATGGGCGACCTGGAGGCCCGCAAGGTCCGCCTGGTCGAGGTCACCACCCCGGAGCCGTCCCCGTTCGCGCGCTCCCTGCTCTTCGGCTACGTCGCCCAGTTCCTGTACGAGGGCGACTCACCGCTCGCCGAGCGCCGGGCCGCCGCCCTGTCCCTGGACTCGCGGCTGCTGGCCGAGCTGCTCGGGCAGGCGGAGCTGCGCGAGCTGCTCGACGCGGAAGTGCTCACCGAGCTGGAGCGCGAGCTGCAGTGGCTCACCGAGGACCGCCGTATCAAGGATTCCGAGGGCGTCGCCGACCTGCTGCGGGTGCTCGGCCCGCTGACGGACGCCGAGCTGGCCGAGCGGGGCGCGGAGCCGCAGTGGGCGCCCGAGCTGGCCGCGGCCCGTCGCGCCATCAGGGTGCGGATCGGCGGCGCCGACCACTGGGCGGCGATCGAGGACGCGGGCCGGCTGCGCGACGCGCTGGGCACGGCGCTGCCCGTCGGTGTGCCGGAGGCCTTCACGGAGCCGGTCAAGGACCCGCTCGGCGACCTGCTCGCCCGCCACGCCCGCACTCACGGGCCCTTCACCTCGGTCACCGCGGCGGCCCGCTTCGGCCTGGGCGTCGCGGTCACCGAGGGCGCCCTTCAGCGGCTCGCGGGGACCGGGCGGGTCGTGCAGGGCGAGTTCCACCCGGCCGGCATCGGCCAGGAATGGTGCGACGCGACCGTCCTGCGCAGGCTGCGCCGCCGTTCCCTGGCCGCGCTCCGGCACGAGCTGGAGCCGGTGGCACCGGCCGCGCTCGGCCAGTTCCTCCCCCAGTGGCAGCACATCGGCAAGGGGCACACGCTGCGCGGCATCGACGGGCTGGTCCGCGCCGTCGAGCAGATGCAGGGCGCCTCCGTGCCCGCATCCGCCCTGGAGAAGCTGGTCCTCCCCTCCCGCGTGGCGCACTACAACCCGGCGATGCTGGACGAGCTGACGGCCGCCGGTGAGGTGGTGTGGGCCGGAGCGGGTTCGCTGCCCGGCAAGGACGGCTGGGTCTCCCTCTACCTCGCGGACGCGGCCCCGCTGCTCCTGCCGCCCCCTCATCCCCTGGAGACGACCGCCCTGCACGAGTCCGTCCTGAGCACTCTCTCGGGCGGCTACGGCCTGTTCTTCCGACAGATCGCCGACCAGGTCCGCGCCACCACCCACCCGGAGGCCACCGATCCGCAGCTGGCCGACGCCCTGTGGGACCTGGCCTGGTCCGGACGGCTGACGAACGACACGCTCGCGCCCCTGCGCTCCCTGCTGGGCTCCGGACGTACCGCGGGCTCCACGGCCCACCGTGCCAAGCGCGCGGTGCCCCGCGGCCGGTACGGCTCGCTGACGGCCGCCGCACGCCCGGCGTCCCGCACCGGGCCACCGACCGTCGCGGGCCGCTGGTCGCTGCTCCCCGCCCGCGAGGCCGACGGCACGGTGCGAGCCCACGCCCTGGCCCGCACCCTCCTCGACCGGCACGGCGTGGTGACCCGCGGCGCCGTGGCCGCGGAGGGGGTCGAGGGCGGCTTCTCGGCGGTGTACCGGATCCTGGCCGCCTTCGAGGAGAGCGGCCAGGCCCGGCGCGGTTACGTGGTGGAAGGGCTCGGAGCGGCGCAGTTCGCCATGGAGGGCGCCGTGGACCGGTTGCGCGCGGTGGCGAACGCCCGCGAGCGCGGTGACGGCCGGGACGAACCGGAGGAGACCACACGCGGCGGCTCCGGGAACCGACCCGGACCGGGCGGCTTCGCCGGACCTCACGACTCCGCCGGACCGGCCGACGACCCCTTCCTCAGCCCTCACGGCCGCCCTCACGGTCCGCTCGACCTCCAAGAGCCCACCGGCGACGCCCCGGACCCCTTCGCCGACGACTTCGCCTCCAGCAACCCTGGAGGCCCCGGAGGCCCAGCACCCTACGACGACGTCTTCGCCGACCCGGACCGCCTGGGCCGTTCACCCTCCCGGGGCGACTACATCTCACCTCGCGACTACGCCGAGCCCGGCGCAGGCGGCCCACGCGGAGGCGGTGCGCACGCAGGCGGTGCGCACGCAGGCTTCCAGGGCGGCCCGCGCGGCCCGTACGACGCCGGATTCCCCGGCCGTCGCCGCCACGGCGCCACCGGTCCGCGGGCCGTCGTGCTGGCCGCCGCCGACCCGGCGAACGCGTACGGTGCGGCCCTCGGCTGGCCGGAGCCGCCCGCCGGTGCCACGCACAAGCCCGGCCGCAAGGCGGGCTCCCTGGTGGTGCTCGTCGAGGGCGAACCGGCGCTCTACATGGAGCGCGGCGGCAAGACCCTCCTGCTGTGGCCCTCCGACCCCGACCGGCTGCCCACCGAGGACCCGCGGCTGCGAGCCGCCGCCGAGGCGCTCGCCGAGGCGGCCCGTGCCGGTTCCCTCGGCACGGTCACGGTGGAGCGCGTCAACGGCGCGGCGGCCCTGACGTCCCCCTTCGGCCCCCTCCTTGAGGGAGCGGGGTTCATCGCCACCCCGCGCGGTCTGCGTATCAGGGCCTGACCCTGTCACCCTTGAGTCATGCCCGAAGGAGACACGGTCTGGCAGGCGGCGCGACGGCTGCACGACGCCCTCGCGGGCAAGACGCTGACCCGCAGCGACTTCCGCGTCCCCCGGTACGCCACGGCCGACCTCACCGGCCGCGCCGTCCTGGACGTCACCCCGCGCGGCAAGCACCTGCTGACCCGTGTCGAGGGCGGCCTGACGGTGCACTCGCACCTGCGGATGGACGGTTCCTGGAAGGTGTTCGCGCCGGGGCAGCGCTGGAGCGGCGGTCCGGCGCACCAGATCAGGGTGATCCTCGGCACCGCCGACCGCACGGCCGTCGGCTACCGTCTCCCGGTGCTGGACATCCTGCGCACCGGCGAGGAGCAGCGCGCCGTCGGCCATCTCGGCCCCGACCTGCTGGGTCCCGACTGGGACCCGGCCCGGGCCATGGACAACCTGGGCGCGGACCCGGCCCGCCCGCTCGGCGAGGCCCTGCTGGACCAGCGCAATCTCGCCGGCATCGGCAACGTCTACAAGTGCGAGCTGTGCTTCCTGCTCGGCGTCACGCCCTGGCTGCCGGTCGGCGAGCTGCCCGCCGACCGGGCCGCGCTGCTGCCCACGCTGGCGAAGAAGCTCCTGGAGGCCAACCGCGACCGCCCGGTCCGCCGCACCACGGGCCTGCGCGGCCAGGACCTGTTCGTGTACGGCCGGGCCCCCCGCCCCTGCCTGCGCTGCGGCACGTCGGTCCGGGTGGCCGACCAGGGCGACGGTTCCCGCGAGCGCCCCACGTACTGGTGCCCGGTCTGCCAGCGCGGACCCGCACCGCTTCCGGGCGGCGTAGGGGGAGCCCGGACACGGCGCTGAGGACACCACTGAGGGAAGCCGCCGACGAAACCGGAGGGCGGGCTCAGCCGACGGCGAGCAGAGCGTCCATCTGCCCGGCCGCCTCGCGCAGGCCTTCCTCCATGCCCATCGTCATCAGTTGGTCCATCTGCTCCCTGGTGTCGAAGACCGCCCGCATCTCCATGCGGGTGCCGCCGTCGCGCTCGGTGAGCGTGACCCGGTTCGCGGTCGTCGGCATCGCGGCGTTCGGCACCCCGTCCTCGTCGGCGAACCCGTCGGTGAACTCCAGCGACCTCGGGCCGTCGACCGTGGCCACCCGCCACCAGCCCCGGAACTTCTCGCCTTCCGGGCCGGTCATGAAGTACGTGACGTCCCCGCCCGGGGTCAGGTCGTGCTCTTCCACCGTCGCGGGGTAGGTCGGCGGTCCCCACCAGCGCTCCAGCTGCCGGGGGTCCGACCACAGCTGCCACACCCGCTCCACGGGGGCGGCGAAGTCGGCGACCAGGGTGAGGGTCAGGTCGTCGAGGTCCTTGTCCAGGCTGGTGACACTCATGGGTTCGGTCCTTTCTTGGGTCAGCGCCGCTCCGGGCGGGCCGGAGCCGGTCCTCGCCCCGCCCCGCGCAGGGCCCGTCGCCACCGCCCCGCGTCCAGGGCTCCCGCGGCCCGGCGCCTGGGCACACAGTGCACCGGCAGCACGCTCAGCCCCCAGCCGCCGACCGCGACCGCCCCTTCGAGCACCCCGGCACCGGGTTCCAGCGCCAGGCGCAGCACGGCCCACCACCACAGCACGCCGAGGCCCAGCGCGGCCGCCCGGCGAGCCGTCCGCGCCGAGACCATCCCGCGTCAGCCGTTTTCGGCCTGGAACATCCAGTGCTGCTTCTCGAGATCGGCCGTGATCTGGATGAAGATGTCCTGGCTCACGGGGTCGGGCTCACCGGTCGCCGCGATCCGCTCCCGCATCCGCCCGATCACCGCGCCCAGCGCGTCCACGATGGTCTGTACGGCGGCGGTGTCGTTGACCCAGCCCTCGGGGGTCACGTCGATGCCGCTGCCGACGGCGACCGTCGCGGCGCGCCCGTCCGGGGGCACGCCGAGCGCCGAGGCTCGTTCCGCCACGGTGTCCGAGTGGGTGCGGGCGGTGTCAACCAGTTCGTCCAGCTGGAGGTGTACGGAGCGGAAGCGCGGGCCGACCACGTTCCAGTGGATCTGCTTGGCCACCAGGGCCAGGTCGACCAGGTCGACGAGGGCGCCCTGCAAGGCCTCCGAGACGGTCTTCAGGTCCGCGTCGGACAACGGGCTCTTCACGACGTACATCCACGCCTCCGTCGGTTCGCCCCCCGGCCTTCTCCCTCCACGATGACCGCACCACCACGGACCGGCAAACCGGGCGCCCGCACCGCCGAGGTCGCCCGCGCACCCGCGGACGCACTCGCGTGCGGGGACGCACCCGGGCATGCGAAAGGCCCCGGCCTCGTCTCTCCGGTCTCCCGGAGCGACCCCGGCCGGGGCCTCACACGCACACGTTCTCGGGCGCTCAGGCGGCGACGACGTCCACTGCCTCGGCGGGCGCCTTGATGGTCACCCGCTCCGGTGGCACGCCGGTCACCGAGACGGAACCCAGCATCGGGCGCACCGGTGCCGGTACGGTCTCGCTGGGCGTCGCCGCAGCGGACTGGGCCAGCTCGGCGAGGGCGAGTTCGTCGCTCACTTCCCGCATGAGCTCGGACATCCGTACGTCCAGCGCGTCGCAGATGGCGGAGAGCAGCTCGGAAGAAGCCTCCTTCTGCCCCCGCTCCACCTCGGAGAGATAGCCGAGTGAGACTCGGGCGGACGAGGAGACTTCGCGCAGAGTACGGCCCTGGCGCTGGCGCTGCCGACGCAGCACGTCACCCAGCAGGCGACGGAGCAGAATCATCGGTGGCTCCCTCCTCGGACCGTGTAACCGCATCCTTCACGCCCCACCGTACCGCCTCGCGCCGCGGCCGTGCGGGGAGCGATGTCGTGTTCACTCAGGGCTGCAAACATCAAAACCCCCCGTTCCGTTCCGTATCCTGTGCCCGCTCATTCCCGGTCTGTTCGCTCGCAAGCTCCCGCAGCAGAAGCGCGAGTACGCTCCGTACACTCTCCATACGAATTTCCGCGCGGTCGCCGTTCAACCGCAGCGCCTCCACTTTTCCGCCATCGGCGCAACCCTGCCCGGCGCCGGAAGGCCCGGCCACGGCCACGAAAACGGTCCCCACGGCCTGCCCGTCCTGCGGGTCCGGACCCGCGACACCCGTCGTCGCGATGCCCCAGTCGGCGCCCAGCGCCGTGCGCACGCCTGCCGCCATCTGGGCGGCGACCTGCGGGTCCACGGCTCCGCGCGCCGCGAGCAGCTCGCCGTCGACGCCGAGCAGCTCCTGCTTCAGTTCCGTCGCGTAGGCGGTGACGGAGCCCCGGAAGGCCTTGGACGCCCCCGGGACCGCCGTGAGCGCGGCAGCGACCATTCCACCGGTCAGCGACTCGGCGACCGCGAGGGTCTCGCCCTTGACCGTGAGTAGTCGCACCACGTCGGCGGCCGTGGAACTCAACCTTCCGTCCCCTTCAACGCCGCTCTGCGTTCGGCGATTCCCCGGCGGCGCAGCACAATGGCCTGCTTCACATAGTCCAGTCCGGTCGCCACGGTCAGGACGACCGCCGCGGCCATCACCCAGAACCTCAGGGTGGCCAGGGGCCCCGTCAGCGCCAGGACGTACATGCCGACGGCGATGCCCTGGGTGAGCGTCTTGAGCTTGCCGCCCCGGCTCGCGGGGATGACTCCGTACCGGATGACCACGAAACGCAGGACGGTGACGCCGAGTTCCCGGCCGAGGATGACGGCCGTCACCCACCACGGCAGGTCGCCCAGCGCGGACAGGCAGATGAGCGCCGCGCCCATGATCGCCTTGTCGGCGATGGGGTCGGCGATCTTCCCGAAGTCGGTGACGAGGTCGTAGGTGCGCGCCAGGTGCCCGTCGAAGAGGTCCGTGATCATGGCGACGGCGAAAGCGGCCCAGGCGAAGGAGCGCCAGGCCGGGTCGTACCCGCCGTTGCCGAGCATCAGCGCGACGAAGGCCGGCACGAGGAGCAGGCGGAGCATCGTCAGCAGATTGGCGACGTTCCAGACGCTCGCCTGGTTGACGGCCGCGGCCGCGATCTTGCCGCCGCGCCCGGCCGCACCGCCCTCGGTCGCGCCCCGTTCCGCCCTGCCCCGGTCCACGGCGCCCCCCGGGTCCGTACACTCGCCCGGTTCCTGTGCCGCGCCCGAGGCGCCGCGCGGGCCGGTCCTGCGCGCACTGGAGGAGCCGCCCGCCGCGGACGCCGGGACTCCGGTCATCTGCCGGCCTCCTCACTCCACTCGGGCGAGCCCAGCAGCGGTTCGGCCACCAGGTCGACGCCTTCCGTAGCGACCACCTTCGCGTCGACCATACGACCGACACTCAGGCCTTCGCCGCTCGTGAGCAGCACCTGGCCGTCCGTCTCCGGGGCCTGGTGCTCCGCGCGGCCGCGGACACCGTCCCCCTCGTCGGCGGACGCGACGGACTCGACGAGCACCCGCACGGTCGCGCCGACGCGCTCGTCGGCCCGCTGCGAGACCAGTTCCTCCGCCAGGCGGGATACACGTGCCAGCCGCTCGGCGACGACGTCCTCGTCCAGCTTGTCGGCGTAGGTGGCCGCCTCGGTGCCCTCCTCGTCGGAGTACCCGAAGACGCCGATGGCGTCCAGCCGGGCGTGGTTCAGGAACCGCTCCAGCTCGGCGAGGTCGGACTCGGACTCGCCGGGGAAGCCGACGATGAAGTTGGAGCGGACGCCCGCCTCGGGCGCCTTGCTCCGGATGGTGTCCAGGAGCTCCAGGAAGCGGTCGGTGTCGCCGAAGCGGCGCATCGCGCGCAGCACGTTCGGCGCGGAGTGCTGGAAGGAGAGGTCGAAGTAGGGCACGACCTTCTCGGTGGAGGTCAGCACGTCGATCAGGCCGGGGCGCATCTCGGCGGGCTGGAGGTAACTGACGCGCACCCGCTCGATGCCGTCGACCTCGGCGAGGTTGGGCAGCAGCGACTCCAGGAGCCGGATGTCGCCGAGGTCCTTGCCGTAGGAGGTGTTGTTCTCGGAGACCAGCATGATCTCCTTGACGCCCTGCTCGGCCAGCCACCGCGTCTCGTTCAGCACGTCGCTCGGGCGGCGCGAGATGAAGGAGCCGCGGAAGGACGGGATGGCGCAGAAGGAGCAGCGCCGGTCGCAGCCGGAGGCCAGCTTCACCGAGGCGACCGGGGAGCCGTCCAGGCGGCGGCGCAGGGGCGCGCGCGGCCCGGAGGCGGGGGCAACGCCCTCGGGCAGGTCGGTCGGGCCGTGTCCCGGCAGAGCGACCGCGGCTCCGGCCTCCTGCCGCTCGGCGGGGCTGATCGGCAGCAGCTTGCGCCGGTCGCGCGGGGTGTGGGCGGCGTGGATGCCGCCGTTCAGGATGGTCTGCAGGCGGTCGGAGATGTCGGCGTAGTCGTCGAAGCCGAGGACGCCGTCGGCCTCCGGGAGGGCGTCGGCCAGCTCCTTGCCGTAGCGCTCGGCCATGCAGCCCACCGCCACGACGGCCTGCGTTCTTCCGTGGCCCTTGAGGTCGTTGGCCTCCAGGAGGGCGTCCACGGAGTCCTTCTTGGCGGCCTCGACGAAGCCGCACGTGTTCACGACGGCGACGTCCGCTTCCTCGGCGTCGTCGACGAGCTTCCAGCCGTCCGCCTCCAGACGGCCTGCGAGCTCCTCCGAGTCCACCTCGTTACGGGCGCAGCCAAGGGTGACGAGTGCGACGGTACGGCTTTCAGGCATGGGCTCAAGACTACTTCGTCCCGCCGACAGCCCATGTCGAAGGGGTTGGCCGAGCCCGGCCAACCCCGTACCGACTCCTCCCCGCGGGCCCTTATCCGACCTGCGGGTCGCCCTTCGTGTAGGTCAGGCGCTCGACGGCGCCGGGCCGGAAGTCGTCCTCGATCTTCTTGCCGTTGACGTAGAGCTGGATGACTCCGGCGTCGCCGAGGACGAGCTTGACCTTCTCGTTGTCCTGGAAGGTCTTGGAGTCGCCCTGCTCGAGCAGTCCGTCGAAGAGCAGCCGGCCGTTGTGGTCCTGGGCGGAGATCCAGCTGCGGCCCTCGGTGGCGCTGACCTTGACGGTCACCTTGTCCGCGGGCGCGGCGGCGATGGCGCTGTCGCTCGGTTCCGGCTTGGGGTCGGCGGGCTTGTCGGGCTTGGCGCTCGACGAGGCGGACTCGCCGGACGACGGCTGGGCCCCCTCGGCGACGCTCGCCTCGTTGCCGCCGTCGTCGCCACCCTTGACGAAGGTGAAGCCCACGAACCCGATCACCGCGACGATCGCGGCGACCATGGCGGCGGTCCAGTTGGGTCCGCGCCGCTCGGGACGGATGCGTTCCGCCTCGAACAGGGGCGCGGCGGGGGTCGGCGCCGGGCGTCCGCCGTGCTCGGCGTCGAACTGCGCGAGCAGCTCGGCCGGGTCCAGCCCGACGGCCTTGGCCAGGGTGCGGATGTGACCGCGCGCGTAGACGTCGCCGCCGCAGGGCGCGAAGTCGTCCGCCTCGATGGCGTGCACGATGGCGATGCGGACCCGGGTGGCGGTGGTGATGTCGTCGACGGTCAGCCCGGCGGCGATCCGGGCCTGCTGCAGGGCGCGGCCCACCGAGGGGCGGGCTTCCTCGGGAACGCCTGCGGGGGTGTCGTGGGACTCGTCTTCGATCGGACGCTCGTCTTCGGGGGAGTTGCCGTTGGACACGGGGGCGCCTTTCGAGCGTTTAGCCGCCTGTGCTGGGCGTTCAGTCTAGGGGGGGTGCAAACGGGTGGGGCAACCGGGCGGTACGACCTTTACGCCATCGGAATGGCCCGGCACCCCGATGGTGGACTACCTGTTTGTCACTTCCCTCAACTTGACGTAGGGCCTGGGGAAACGGTTGCTCAATGATCCCTAACGGGTGAGTCACGATCGGCCGCCCGGCCGTCGTGACCCTCTGTCGGCGGAACCCTTCGCTTACCCGTCCCTACCCTTCAGACTCCCCCCGGATCAGCGCGAGCACGCCGTCCAGCTCGTCAGGCTTCACAAGAACGTCACGAGCCTTTGAGCCTTCGCTCGGTCCGACGATGCTGCGCGACTCCATCAGGTCCATCAGCCGCCCGGCCTTGGCGAAGCCGACGCGCAGCTTGCGCTGGAGCATCGAGGTCGACCCGAACTGCGTGGAGACGACCAGCTCGGCCGCCTGGCACAGCAGGTCGAGGTCGTCGCCGATGTCCTCGTCGACCTCCTTCTTCTGCTTGGTCCCGACGGTGACGTCGTCCCGGAAGACCGGCGCCATCTGGTCCTTGCAGTGCTGGACGACGCCCGCGACCTCCTCCTCGGTCACGAACGCGCCCTGCATACGGGTCGGCTTGTTCGCGCCCATCGGCAGGAAGAGGCCGTCGCCCTTGCCGATGAGCTTCTCGGCGCCGGGCTGGTCGAGGATGACCCGCGAGTCGGCCAGCGAGGAGGTGGCGAAGGCCAGCCGGGAGGGCACGTTCGCCTTGATCAGGCCGGTGACGACGTCCACGGACGGCCGCTGGGTGGCCAGCACCAGGTGGATGCCGGCCGCGCGCGCGAGCTGCGTGATCCGCACGATCGCGTCCTCGACGTCGCGCGGCGCGACCATCATCAGGTCGGCCAGCTCGTCCACGATCACCAGCAGGTACGGGTACGGCTGGAGTTCGCGCTCGCTGCCCTCGGGCGGCTTGACCTTGCCCTCGCGCACCGCGCGGTTGAAGTCGTCGATGTGCCGGTAGCCGTAGGCCGCGAGGTCGTCGTAGCGCAGGTCCATCTCGCGCACGACCCACTGGAGCGCCTCGGCGGCCCGCTTCGGGTTGGTGATGATCGGCGTGATCAGGTGCGGGATGCCCTCGTACGCCGTCAGCTCGACGCGCTTGGGGTCGACCAGGATCATCCGGACGTCCTCGGGGGTCGCCCGCATCATGATCGAGGTGATCAGGCAGTTGATGCAGGACGACTTGCCGGAGCCGGTGGCGCCGGCCACCAGCATGTGCGGCATCTTCGCCAGCGAGTGCATGACGTAGCCGCCCTCGACGTCCTTGCCGAAGGCGACCAGCATCGGGTCGTCGTCCTCGGCGGACTCGGCGAGCCGCAGCACGTCGCCGAGGTTGACCATCTCCCGGTCGGTGTTGGGGATCTCGATGCCGACCGCGGACTTGCCGGGGATGGGGCTGATGATCCGCACGTCGGGGCTGGCGACGGCGTACGCGATGTTCTTGGCCAGCGCGGTGATCCGCTCGACCTTTACGGCGGGACCGAGCTCGACCTCGTACCGCGTGACCGTCGGGCCGCGGGTGAAGCCGGTGACGGCGGCGTCGACCTTGAACTCGGTGAAGACGGTGGTCAGCGAGGCGACTATGGCGTCGTTGGCGGCGCTGCGCGCCTTGCCGGGACCGCCACGGGTGAGCATGTCGAGGGCCGGCAGGGAGTAGGTAATGTCGCCGGAGAGCTGAAGCTGCTCGGCTCGCGGCGGCAGGTCCCGCTCCTTGGGGGGCGGCGTCTTGGTGAGGTCGGCGACCACCGCCGCGCCGTTGTCGGGGTCGCCCTTCCGCGCCTTGTCCTGCTTGAGCTTCCCCGGCTGCGGCCGCGCGGCCGGCACGGGCGTGGGCGTCGGGGTCGTGGACTCGCGGTCCCCCGTGCTCACGCCCTGGGTGAGGTCGGCGACCAGCGGCGAGGGCGGCATCCCGTGCAGTACGGCCCCGTCGAGCGCGGCGGCGGCGGCCGCGGCGACGTCCACGGCGTCCATCGGCCGGTTCATCTCGGGCTGGGGTACCGCGGACCGCCGGGGC
This sequence comes from Streptomyces sp. BBFR25, assembly GCF_044590125.1. Taxonomy (NCBI): domain Bacteria; kingdom Bacillati; phylum Actinomycetota; class Actinomycetes; order Kitasatosporales; family Streptomycetaceae; genus Streptomyces; species Streptomyces sp. BBFR25. The sequence continues at coordinate 6,203,728 of NZ_CP172447.1, read as the reverse complement.
CTGCCGCGGCGCCGGCTGAGTGCCTCCTGCTCGGCCGCGTCGGGGTCGTAGGGCTCGGCGGCCGGTGCCCCGCGCTTGCGGGACCGGGCGGGCAGCGCCTCGCGCCACTGCTCGTCGTAGCGCTCGTCCTCCTCGGTGTACTCCTCCGCCCGCGGATCGTGGATCACGCCGAGCCTCACCCCGAGCTGCCGCAGCCGCTGCGGGACCGCGTTGACCGGGGTGGCCGTGACGACGAGCAGCCCGAAGACCGTGAGCAGCACCAGCAGCGGCACGGCCAGCACGTCGGTCATGGTGTACGACAGCGGCGTCGCCGCGCCCCAGCCGATGAGGCCCCCGGCGTCCCTTATGGCCTGCATGCCCTCGCTGCGGGCCGGTGAGCCGCAGGCGACGTGCACCTGTCCGAGCACGCCGATGACGAGCGCGGACAGGCCGATCACGATCCGTCCGTTGGCCTCGGGCTTCTCGGGGTGCCGGATCAGGCGTACGGCGATGGCGCCGAGCAGGATCGGCACGAGCAGGTCGAGGCGGCCGAAGGCGCCGGCCACGAGGATCTCGACGAGGTCGCCGACGGGGCCCTTGAGGTCGGCCCAGGTGCCGGCGGCGACGATCAGCGCGACGCCGAGCAGCAGCAGGGCGACGCCGTCCTTGCGGTGGGCCGGGTCGAGGTTCTTGGCGCCCTGCCCTATGCCGCGGAAGACGGCGCCCACCGCGTGCGCGAGGCCCAGCCAGAGGGCGCGCACCAGTCGGTAGACGCCTCCGGTGGGGCTCGGAACCGGTTTGGGCGCGGGCTTCTTGGCCGCGGCCTTCTTCGCGGGCGCCTTTTTCGCGGGCGCTTTCTTGGCCGCGGACTTCTTGGCGGGACCCTTCGCGGGAGCGGCCGCCTTCTTCGCGGGCTGCTTCTTGGCTGCGGAGGGACGTGAGGCCATGGGTGTGAGGTTACCGGGGGAGACGGCGGTCGACACGTGTGCCTACCGCTTCACCCGTTCGTGTCGCCCATCGGCGCGGGCGGAACTGACGCTTCCGGTACAGCCCCTGACGAGACCTCACAGACCGTCTCGCAGTCGGCATCACGGACGGCCGCACGGAAGCGACCCGGTGGGACGCGCGGGCACCCGGGGCGCTCGCGGCGTCAGTTGACGGCGGCCTGGCCTCCGGACGAGCCCGGCTCCAGGGCGTCCAGCGCCCGCCGCAGCCCGGTGAGCTTGCGCTCCAGGTGGGCGGCCGTCGCCACCGCCGCCGCGTCCGTCGACTCGTCGCCGAGCTGCTTGGACAGCGCCTCCGCCTGCTCCTCCACGGCCGCCAGCCGCGCCGACAGCTCGGCGAGCAGCCCCGCCGGCTCCTTGGCCTCACCGGCCTCGACCTTGCCGTTGCCCTCCAACTGGAGCCGCAGCAGCGCCGCCTGCTCGCGCAGCTGGCAGTTCTTCATGTACAGCTCGACGAAGACCGAGACCTTGGCCCGCAGCACCCAGGGGTCGAACGGCTTGGAGATGTAGTCCACCGCGCCCGCCGCGTACCCGCGGAAGGTGTGGTGCGGGCCGTGGTTGATCGCGGTGAGGAAGATGATCGGGATGTCCCGGGTCCGCTCCCGTCGCTTGATGTGCGCGGCGGTCTCGAAACCGTCCATGCCCGGCATCTGGACGTCCAGCAGAATGACCGCGAAGTCGTCCGTGAGCAGTGCTTTGAGCGCTTCCTCCCCGGACGATGCCCGCACCAGCGTCTGATCGAGCGCCGAGAGGATCGCCTCCAGCGCAAGCAGATTCTCCGGCCGGTCATCGACCAGGAGGATCTTGGCCTTCTGCACCATGGCCCGCCCTCCTCGCCCCGGCGTGGGGCCTCCCCTGTCCACAGGACCTGGCGCGGCACCGGCGGGTGCCGCCCCGGGGGACGGCTCCCTTGCGCCGTCCGTCCTTGTGCCGGTCATCGTAGCCGCACCCCGCCTGTCGCCACACCCTGTCACCGTGATGTCACTGTGCTCGTAGCAGAAACGCGGCGGGGGACCAGAAGGTTCCCCGAATCCCGTACTCCTACACGGCTTCGGCACGCTGAGTCAGCGACTCCGCGTGAACCCCGAAGGTTCCCGCCGTTCACACACACCCCACGTTCGCACACCGCCCGCGCGGACCGCACGGAAGGTGCCCGTACGCACGACACCGTGCCCGAACGTACTACGGGCCCGGCGTCCGGACGTACCGGTCACTTCCCGCGGGCCCCCGGCCCCGGCCGGGCCGACCGCCACCGGCTCCGCGCGCTCACTCCTCGTGCATCCACTGCTGCATCACCGTCAGCAGGTGGTCGGGGTCGACCGGCTTCGTCACGTAGTCGGACGCGCCGGACTCGATCGCCTTCTCCCGGTCGCCCTTCATCGCCTTCGCGGTCAGCGCGATGATCGGCAGCCCGGCGAACTGGGGCATCCGGCGGATCGCCGTGGTCGTCGCGTACCCGTCCATCTCCGGCATCATGATGTCCATCAGGACGACCGCCACGTCCTCGTGCTGCTCCAGGACCTCGATGCCCTCGCGCCCGTTCTCGGCGTACAGCACGGACAGACCGTGCTGCTCCAGGACGCTGGTGAGGGCGAAGACGTTGCGGATGTCGTCGTCGACGATCAGCACCTTCTGCCCGCCGAACCGGATGCCCCGGCTCGAACGCGGCGCCGACTCCTGCCCGGCGCCCGGCTGCCGCTCCTGCGGCTCGGGCCGGTCCTCGGTGTCCGCGGCCGACGGGCCACGGCGCCGGAACAGCGCCCGCGTACCGTTCTGCGAGTCCTGGTACGGCGTTGCCTCGGTAGACGCCTCGAACTCCGTGTCCGGCAGCTCCCCCGCGGCACCCGTGGACATGGGCAGCTCACCGGCCTCCACGGAGGGCAGCGGCTGCTGGTAGCCGTGCGGGGGCAGCTCGCTCGGGTGCAGCGGCAGGTAGAGCGTGAACGTCGACCCGCGGCCCGGCTCGCTCTGCGCGTGGATCTCACCCCCGAGCAGCTGCGCGATCTCCCGCGAGATGGACAGCCCGAGGCCCGTACCGCCGTACTTGCGGCTGGTGGTGCCGTCGGCCTGCTTGAACGCCTCGAAGATCACCTGCATCTTGCTGGCCGCGATCCCGATTCCCGTGTCGCTCACGGAGAACGCGATCAGCTCGGCGTCCGGGTCGTTCACCGAACCGGCCTCCAGCAACTGCTCCCGGATGGCCTGCGGAACCTCGTCCCGGGCCGGGCGGATGACCAGCTCGACGGAGCCCGAGTCGGTGAACTTCACCGCGTTGGACAGCAGGTTGCGCAGCACCTGGAGCAGCCGCTGCTCGTCGGTGTGCATGGTGGCGGGCAGCCCCGGCGACACCCGCACCGACAGGTCCAGACCCTTCTCCGCGCTCAGCGGCCGGAAGGTGGCCTCCACGTAGTCCACGAGCTGCACGAGGGCGATCCGCGTCGGGGACACGTCCATCTTCCCCGCGTCGACCTTCGACAGGTCGAGGATGTCGTTGATCAGCTGGAGCAGGTCGGAGCCGGCCCCGTGAATCGTCTCGGCGAACTCGACCTGCTTCGGGGTCAGGTTCGCGTCGGCGTTGTCGGCGAGCAACTTGGCCAGAATGAGCAGCGAGTTGAGCGGCGTACGCAGCTCGTGCGACATGTTGGCCAGGAACTCGCTCTTGTAGCGCATCGAGACCGCGAGCTGCTCGGCACGCTCCTCCAGGACCTGCCGCGCCTCCTCGATCTCGGTGTTCTTCACCTCGATGTCGCGGTTCTGCTGCGCCAGCAGCTCGGCCTTCTCCTCCAGTTCGGCGTTGGACGACTGGAGCGCCTTCTGCCGCTGCTCCAACTCCTCCGACCGCTCCCGCAGTTGCTCGGTCAGCTCCTGCGACTGGCTCAGCAGGACCTCCGTCTTGGTGTTCACGGAGATGGTGTTGACGCTCGTCGCGATCATCTCGGCGATCTGGTTCAGGAAGTCCTTCTGGATGTGCGTGAACGGCGTGAACGACGCCAGCTCGATGACGCCGAGCACCTGCCCCTCGAACAGCACCGGCAGCACGATCACCTGCGCGGGCGGCGCCTCGCCGAGCCCGGAGGAGATCTTCAGGTAACCGCTCGGCGCGTTCTCCACGAGGATCGTGCGCTTCTCCTGGGCGGCCGTGCCGACCAGCGCCTCACCCGGCCGGAACGAGGTGGGCATGGAGCCCATCGAGTAGCCGTACGACCCGAGCATCCGCAGTTCGTACGCGTCGCCCTCGGCGCCCGCCTGCTCCTGGCCGTCCACCAGGGGCATCGCGAGGAAGAACGCCCCGTGCTGGGCGGAGACGACCGGGGTCAGCTCGCTCATGATCAGCGAGGCCACGTCCTGGAGGTCGCGGCGGCCCTGCATGAGTCCGGAGATCCGGGCCAGATTGCCCTTGAGCCAGTCCTGCTCCTTGTTGGCGATCGTGGTGTCACGCAGGTTGGCGATCATCTTGTTGATGTAGTCCTGCAGCTCGGAGATCTCGCCCGAGGCGTCCACGTCGATCTTCAGGTTCAGGTCACCGCGGGTCACCGCGGTCGCCACGCGCGCGATGGCCCGCACCTGCCGGGTGAGGTTCCCGGCCATCTCGTTCACCGACTCCGTCAGGTCGCGCCAGGTGCCGTCGACGTCCCGCACGCGCGCCTGACCGCCGAGCTGCCCCTCCGTGCCCACCTCCCGGGCGACGCGGGTGACCTCCTCGGCGAAGGAGGAGAGCTGGTCGACCATCGTGTTGATGGTCGTCTTCAGCTCCAGGATCTCGCCGCGCGCGTCGATGTCGATCTTCTTGGTCAGGTCGCCCTTCGCGATCGCCGTGGTGACCATGGCGATGTTGCGCACCTGACCGGTCAGGTTGGACGCCATCTGGTTCACCGACTCGGTGAGGTCCTTCCACGTCCCCGACACACCCGGCACCTGTGCCTGGCCGCCCAGGATGCCGTCGGTGCCCACCTCGCGGGCCACCTTGGTCACCTGGTCGGCGAAGGACCGCAGCGTCCGCACCATGGTGTTGAAGGTGTCGGCGAGCTGCGCGACCTCGCCGCGCGCCTCGATCGTCACCGTCCGCGTCAGGTCGCCGTTGGCGACGGCAGCGGCCACCTGGGAGATGTTCCGCACCTGGACCGTGAGGTTCTTGGCCATCAGGTTGACGTTGTCGTTGAGGTCCTTCCAGATACCCACGACGCCAGGCACGCTCGCCTGGCCGCCGAGGATGCCCTCCGTACCCACCTCACGGGCCACCCGCGTGACCTGCTCGGCGAAGGACGACAGCTGGTCGACCATCGTGTTGACGGTGGTGACCAGCTCGAGGATCTCGCCCTTGGCGTCGACGGTGATCTTCTTCGAGAGATCGCCCTTGGCGACCGCGGTCGTCACCTCGGCGATGTTGCGCACCTGCATGGTCAGGTTGTTGGCCATGCCGTTCACGGACTGCGTGAGGTCCTTCCAGGTGCCGGAGACGCCCTGCACCTCCGCCTGGCCGCCGAGGATGCCCTCGGTGCCCACCTCGCGCGCGACGCGCGTGACCTCCTGGGCGAACGACGACAGCTGGTCCACCATCGTGTTCAGGGTGTTCTTCAGCTCCAGGATCTCCCCGCGCGCGTCCACGGTGATCTTCTGGGACAGGTCGCCGCGCGCCACCGCCGTCGCGACCTGCGCGATGTTGCGGACCTGCGCGGTGAGGTTGCCGGCCATGCCGTTCACCGAGTCGGTCAGGTCACGCCACACACCGGCGACGCCGGGCACCTGCGCCTGACCGCCGAGGCGGCCCTCGGTCCCCACCTCGCGGGCCACCCGCGTGACCTGCTCCGCGAACGAGGACAGCTGGTCGACCATCGTGTTGATGGTGTTCTTCAGCTCCAGGATCTCGCCGCGCGCGTCCACGTCGATCTTCTGGGACAGGTCACCGCGCGCCACCGCCGTCGTCACCTGCGCGATGTTGCGCACCTGGGAGGTCAGATTGCCGGCCATGGAGTTGACGGAGTCCGTCAGCTCCTTCCAGGTCCCCGACACGCCGTCGACCCGGGCCTGACCGCCCAGGCGGCCCTCCGTGCCCACGTCCCGGGCCATCCGCGTGACCTGGTCGGCGAAGCTGGAGAGCTGGTCCACCATCGTGTTCACGGTGTTCTTCAGCTGGAGCATCTCGCCGGAGACGTCCACGGTGACCTTCTGCGACAGGTCGCCGTTGGCCACCGCCGTCGTCACCTGTGCGATGTTCCTCACCTGGCCGGTGAGGTTGCGGAACGCGGTGTTGACGGAGTCGGTGAGGTCCTTCCACGTGCCCGCCGCCCCCGGCACCTGCGCCTGCCCGCCCAGCTCACCCTCGACGCCGACCTCGCGGGCCACCCGCGTGACCTCGGCACCGAAGCTGGAGAGCTGGTCCACCATCGTGTTGACGGTGTTCTTCAGCTCCAGCATCTCCCCGGCCACGTCCACCGTGACCTTCTGCGACAGGTCACCGCTGGCCACGGCGGTCGTCACCGCGGCGATGTCCCGCACCTGGGTGGTCAGGTTTCGGAAGACGGTGTTGACGGAGTCCGTCAGGTCCTTCCAGATACCGGCCGCGCCCGGCACGTTCGCCTGGCCGCCGAGCTGCCCCTCCCCACCGGTCTCGTTCGCCACGCGCGTGACCTCGTCCGCGAAGATCCGCAGCGTCTCGGTCATCTGGTTGATCGTCTCGGCGAGCTGCGCGACCTCGCCGCGGGCCGGGACCGTCACCTTCTTCGACAGGTCGCCGTTGGCCACCGCCGTCGTCACGTGCGAGATCTCCCGCACCTGGGCCGTCAGGTTCCCGGCCATGGTGTTGACGGAGTCGGTCAGCTCCTTCCACACCCCGGCCACGCCCGGCACCTGCGCCTGACCGCCGAGCGCGCCCTCGGTGCCCACCTCGCGGGCCACCCGCGTCACCTCGGAGGAGAACGCGGAGAGCTGGTCCACCATCGTGTTGACGGTGTTCTTCAGCTCCAGCATCTCCCCGGCCACGTGCACCGTGACCTTCCGGGACAGGTCGCCCTTGGCCACCGCCGTCGTCACCAGCGCGATGTCCCGCACCTGCGCGGTGAGCCGGTAGGCCATCGTGTTGACGGAGTCCGTCAGGTCCTTCCACGACCCGGACATGCCCCGCACCCGGGCCTGACCGCCCAGCTTGCCCTCGGTGCCGACCTCGCTGGCCACCCGCGTGACCTCGTCCGTGAACGTCGACAACTGGTCGACCAGGTTGTTCACGGTCCGGCCGACCTTCAGGAACTCACCGCGCAGCGGCTGCCCGGTGCCCTCCTCGTTCTGCGTCCGCAGCTCCATGCGGGGCGACAGATCACCGTCCGCCACCGCCGACAGCACCCGGCTGACCTCGGAGACGGGCCGTACGAGGTCGTCCACCAGCGCGTTCGAGTGGTCGATCGCGGCCGCCCAGGACCCCTCGCAGGCGCCGGTCTCCAGCCGCTCCGTGAGTTTTCCCTCACGTCCGACCACGCGCCGCACCCGCGCCAGCTCACCCGTGAGGTGCAGATTGCGGTCGGCCACCTCGTTGAAGACCGCCGCGATCTCCGACATCACGCCGTCGCCGGACACCGTGAGCCGCCTGCGGAAATTCCCCTCGCGCATGGACACCAGCGCCGCGAGCAGCCGGTTGAGCGCGGCCGTGTCCACGGTCGTACTGCCGCTCCGTGCGCCGCCACCCCGCGTTTTGCCCTGGTTACTCAGGGACTGTCCGCCTTTCGCGCGCGTCTTCGTGGCCCGCGTCGCTGCGCCAGACTCCACTGTGTCCCTCCCGCAGGGGTCGACCGATACCGCTGTGCCCGGCCCGCCCATGCTCGGCGGACCGGTTGCTGCCGCTTGATTCCCGTACTGCCGGGCGATCCGGTCCGGCGCGCCGGACCGCTTCCAGGGGCTGCTGCCCACCCGACTCGGCGCGCATTCACCTGCCCGGACCTTCACAAGCAGCCTGCCCAGTGTTTCACCCCGGCCGAACCAGGCCATAACAGTTCGGCAGCTTCGCACATCGTCCGCACACCCTCTGGGCGGAAACACTGCAGACCGGCATCCGGATGGACGGCGAAGGTAAGTAACCTTGCATACGGCTGTCCAGCCGAACCGGTCCCGTCCGGTCTGGGCGGTGGCACGAAGACGGGGCGGGCATCGGAGGGGCGGCCGGAATGACCACCGGACTGATCCCGGGGGAGCAGCCCCCGGATCCCGGGCCGACGGGTGGACTGCCGCAGCAGCGGCACGAACCGGTCGGCCATGAGGCCGTGCACGGGGAGAGAGGGTCGAGGAGTTCTGTGATCACCGCGCGCGCGGCCGCCAGCTTCGAGCCCGTCGGACGATCCGTGGCGAGCGCCCGGTCCTTCGTCCGCGACACGCTCCAGGGCTGGGGCCATGCCGACATCGTCGACGACGCCGTGGTGCTCACCAGCGAACTGGTGACCAATGCCGTGGTCCACGCCGGCACCACCGCCGACGTCCTGTGCCTGCGCGGCGACGACGGCGTGCGGATCGAGGTGGCCGACCACTACCCCGAGCGCGAGGTCCCCCTCCAGGGCTCCCCCGCCGACATGGGCAGCCCCGACCGCGAGGGCGGGCGCGGCCTCCAGCTGTGCGCGGCCCTGGCCGACCGGTGGGGCGTGGAGTACACGCCCACGCTCAAGAACGTCTGGTTCCACCTCCATCTGCCGGAGCGTCCGGTCGGCACCCGCGCGGCCGGCCCCTCCCTCCCGGCCGCACTGCTGCCGCTGGCCGACGGCCGGGTCCGCGTCGCCGTCGTCCAGATCGACCGCACCGGCGCGGTCACGTCGTGGAACGAGGACGCGGAGGAGCTCTTCGGCTACGCCGCCGACCAGGTCACCGGCAAGCCCCTGACCGACCTCGCCGCCTGGCCGCACACCCCCGGCACCAGCACCGGCATCGCCGAGGCACTCCAGCTCTCCCGCTGGGAGGGCAGCTACGGCATGCGGGGCGCCAACGGCCGCGTCACCCCGGTCTACGCCTCCCACCTGCGCGTCCGCGACGCCGACGGCGAGCCCTCCACGGTCTGCCTCCTCGTGCGCGACCACGAACGCGCGGTGCTGCAGACCCCGTTGCGGGTCCCGGCCTCCGACTCCCCGTCCTCCGAGGGCCAGAGCGCGGACCCCTTCGAGGTGTTCATCGGCTCCCCCGCGCCGGACGACCTCGACGGCCTCCTCCAGCGCACCGTCGAACGCGCCCGGGACATGCTCGACGCCGACGCCGCCTTCCTGCTCCTGGCCACCGACGACGAGACGGAGTTGGAGGTCCGCGCCTCCACCGGCCTGCCCTCCGCCCGCCAGCGGTTCGCCCGCGTCCCCGTCGAGGCGGGCCCCGGCCGCTACGGCTCGGCGCGCATGCCCGCCGTCCACGACGACCTCGAAGCCGTCCCCGGCGCGGTTCCGCTGCTCAACAGCACGGGCATGCGCTCGGTCGTCACCGTCCCCCTCAAGGTCGAGGGCCGCCTCACCGGCTCCCTCGGGGTCGCCGCCGAGGCCCCCGGCCGGTACTCCAACGAGGAGGCGCTGCGCCTCCAGTTCGCGGCCGACCGCATCGCGCTGGCCGTCGAGTCGGCGCGCCTGGGCGAGCTGGAGCGGCTGCGCCGCGGCTCGCTCAGCTTCCTCGTCGAGGCCTCCGACCTCCTCGCCGGCACCCTCGACCGCGACCAGACGCTGGCCCTCATGGCCCAGATGACGGTCCCCACGCTGGCCACCTGGTGCGCCGTCTACACCATCGCCGACCAGGCCTCGGACCCGTACCTCTCGTACGTCCTGCACGAGGACGAGGAGCTCATCGACGGCATCAAGTCCCTGCTGTCGAAGATCGCCCCGCCCGACCCGGTGCCCACCCCGGGCGCCCGCGTGTGGACGGCCCCCGCGGAGATGGCCCACCAGGCGGCCCTGCGCACCTCCATGCGCGACCTCGGCCTCAGCGGCGGCGCGTCCCAGCCGCTGAGCACCGGCATCGGCCCGACCCTCGCCACGGCCTCCGCGGTCGGCGGCGAGACCGTCGTCCTGCCACTGGTGGCCCGCAACCGCGTCATCGGCATGCTCACCCTCGGCAAGCCCACCGACGACCACTTCCGCCAGGAGATCCTCGAACTCGCCGAGGACCTGTCCCGCCGGGCCGCCCTGGCCCTGGACAACGCCCGGCTGTACTCGGAGCGCACGGCCATCAGCCAGTCCCTCCAGCGCAGCCTGCTGCCCCCGGAACTCCCCGTCGTGGAAGGCGTCGAGGTCGACGTCATCTACCGCGCGGCGGGCGAGGGCAACGAGGTCGGCGGCGACTTCTACGACCTCTTCCCCATCAGCGACGACGCGTACGGCTTCGCCATCGGCGACGTCTGCGGTACGGGCCCCAACGCGGCCGCGGTCACAGGCCTCGCCCGGCACGCCCTGCGCCTGCTGGCCCGCGAGGGCCTCAGCGGCCCGGAGGTCCTGCAGCGCCTCAACTCCGCCATCCTCGACGAGGGCGCCCGCAGCCGCTTCCTCACGCTGCTGTACGGCGAGATGCGCCCCCAGGAGGACGGCAGCGCGGAGCTGAAGGTGGTCTGCGCCGGCCACCCGCTCCCCCTCCGCCTGCGCCAGGACGGCACGGTGGAACCGGCCGCCGAACCGCAGCCCCTCCTCGGCGTCATCGAGGACCTGGAGCTGTACGAGCAGACGGTCACCCTCGACCCGGGCGACGTCCTGCTCTGTGTCACGGACGGCGTCACCGAACGCCGCGAGGGCACCCGCATGCTGGGCGACGACGGCCTCGCCGACGTCCTCACGTCCTGCACGGGCCTGACGGCGGGCGCGGTGGCCGCCCGCATCATGCGCGCGGTGGAGCGCTTCGCGTCCGACGCCCCGTCCGACGACATGGCGATCCTCGCGATGCGCGTCCCGGAGCCCCACGCGGACTGAACCGAGGCATGCGAAAGGCCCCGCCCGAATGGGCGGGGCCTTTGTGCTGGAGCCCCCAAACGGAATCGAACCGTTGACCTTCTCCTTACCATGGAGACGCTCTACCGACTGAGCTATAGGGGCCTGTCGCTTTCGAGGTCTCCCTCGCGGCAACGGAATAGATCATACCCCGAACAAGCCGGTGCTCCCAACCACGGACTTCCCTCAGTACGCGGCTTGCAGCAGCCCGCCCAGCGCGTTGCAGGCGGACACGATCCGCTGCATGTCCCGCTTCGTCAGGGCGGCTTCGACCGGCAGCGCCAGCGTCTCATCGACGGCCCGCTCCGTCTCCGGCAGCGACACACACCGCCGGAATCCAGGCATCCGGTGCACGGGCGTCTTCACCGGCACCCGGCAGTCGACACCCCTCCCCCGCACCGCGCGGGCGAACGCGTCGCGGTCCGGCCGCCCGTTCCCCGGCACCCGCACCACGTACTGCTGATAGGTGTGCCCGTCACCCCCGTCGGGGGTCCGCACGCCCCTCAACTTCCCGTCGAGGTAGGCCGCCCGCTGCCTGCGCCGCGCTATCTCCTCGTAGGGCACCTCGGACTCGCCCCGTTCCAGCACGAGCAGCCCGTGCCGCTGCCCGATCCGGTGCAGAGAGCCCATGTCCGCCGGCCGACCGAACCGGTGCACGACGACGACGGCGGCGGTACGAGGCGTCAGCGCCGCCTCCACCAGAGAGGCGTCCAGACAGTACGTAGCCGGATCTATGTCGGCGAACACCGGCGACGCGCCCACCTGGGCCACGGCCTCGGCGACTTCCACGTTCCCGAAGGCAGGTACGACGACCTCGTCGCCGACGCCCACGCCGGCGGCCCTGAGCATTGCTGCAGTACCCATAAGTGGGATGGTCGGGGCGCAACGTGAACTCGAAGTAACAGAAAGCAAAAAAGGGCTGGTCCGGGAACCGAAGTTCCGGGACCAGCCCTTTCAATAATTGTTCGGCGGCGTCCTACTCTCCCACAGGGTCCCCCCTGCAGTACCATCGGCGCTGTAAGGCTTAGCTTCCGGGTTCGAAATGTAACCGGGCGTTTCCCCTACGCTATGACCACCGAAACACTATGAAACAGACAACCAACCGGTGACCAACACGGTCTGATTGTTCGTGGTTTCAGAACCAACACAGTGGACGCGAGCAACTGAGGACAAGCCCTCGGCCTATTAGTACCGGTCACCTCCACACCTCACGGTGCTTCCAGATCCGGCCTATCAACCCAGTCTTCTACTGGGAGCCTTAACCCCTCAAGGGGGTGGGAGTCCTCATCTCGAAGCAGGCTTCCCGCTTAGATGCTTTCAGCGGTTATCCCTCCCGAACGTAGCCAACCAGCCATGCCCTTGGCAGGACAACTGGCACACCAGAGGTTCGTCCGTCCCGGTCCTCTCGTACTAGGGACAGCCCTTCTCAAGACTCCTACGCGCACAGCGGATAGGGACCGAACTGTCTCACGACGTTCTAAACCCAGCTCGCGTACCGCTTTAATGGGCGAACAGCCCAACCCTTGGGACCGACTCCAGCCCCAGGATGCGACGAGCCGACATCGAGGTGCCAAACCATCCCGTCGATATGGACTCTTGGGGAAGATCAGCCTGTTATCCCCGGGGTACCTTTTATCCGTTGAGCGACGGCGCTTCCACAAGCCACCGCCGGATCACTAGTCCCGACTTTCGTCCCTGCTCGACCCGTCGGTCTCACAGTCAAGCTCCCTTGTGCACTTACACTCAACACCTGATTGCCAACCAGGCTGAGGGAACCTTTGGGCGCCTCCGTTACTCTTTAGGAGGCAACCGCCCCAGTTAAACTACCCATCAGACACTGTCCCTGATCCGGATCACGGACCCAGGTTAGACATCCAGCACGACCAGACTGGTATTTCAACGACGACTCCACCCACACTGGCGTGCGAGCTTCAAAGTCTCCCAGCTATCCTACACAAGCCGAACCGAACACCAATATCAAACTGTAGTAAAGGTCCCGGGGTCTTTCCGTCCTGCTGCGCGAAACGAGCATCTTTACTCGTAGTGCAATTTCACCGGGCCTATGGTTGAGACAGTCGAGAAGTCGTTACGCCATTCGTGCAGGTCGGAACTTACCCGACAAGGAATTTCGCTACCTTAGGATGGTTATAGTTACCACCGCCGTTTACTGGCGCTTAAGTTCTCAGCTTCGCCCCACCGAAATGGAGCTAACCGGTCCCCTTAACGTTCCAGCACCGGGCAGGCGTCAGTCCGTATACATCGCCTTACGGCTTCGCACGGACCTGTGTTTTTAGTAAACAGTCGCTTCTCGCTGGTCTCTGCGGCCACCCCCAGCTCGGAGTGCAAGACTCGTCACCGGGTGTGGCCCCCCTTCTCCCGAAGTTACGGGGGCATTTTGCCGAGTTCCTTAACCATAGTTCACCCGAACGCCTCGGTATTCTCTACCTGACCACCTGAGTCGGTTTAGGGTACGGGCCGCCATGAAACTCGCTAGAGGCTTTTCTCGACAGCATAGGATCATCCACTTCACCACAATCGGCTCGGCATCAGGTCTCAGCCGTATGCAAGGCGGATTTACCTACCTTGCGGCCTACACCCTTACCCCGGGACAACCACCGCCCGGGATGGACTACCTTCCTGCGTCACCCCATCACTCACCTACTACAGGTCTGGATCATCGGCTCCACCACTCCCCCTCACTCCGAAGAGATCAGGGGCGGCTTCACGGACTTAGCATCGCCTGGTTCAATGTTTGACGCTTCACAGCGGGTACCGGAATATCAACCGGTTATCCATCGACTACGCCTGTCGGCCTCGCCTTAGGTCCCGACTTACCCTGGGCAGATCAGCTTGACCCAGGAACCCTTAGTCAATCGGCGCAAACGTTTCTCACGTTTGTATCGCTACTCATGCCTGCATTCTCACTCGTGAACCGTCCACAACTCGCTTCCGCGGCTGCTTCACCCGGCACACGACGCTCCCCTACCCATCACAGCCGGCGTTGGCCGTATTGCTGCAATGACACGACTTCGGCGGTACGCTTGAGCCCCGCTACATTGTCGGCGCGGAATCACTAGACCAGTGAGCTATTACGCACTCTTTCAAGGGTGGCTGCTTCTAAGCCAACCTCCTGGTTGTCTGTGCGACTCCACATCCTTTCCCACTTAGCGTACGCTTAGGGGCCTTAGTCGATGCTCTGGGCTGTTTCCCTCTCGACCATGGAGCTTATCCCCCACAGTCTCACTGCCGCGCTCTCACTTACCGGCATTCGGAGTTTGGCTAAGGTCAGTAACCCGGTAGGGCCCATCGCCTATCCAGTGCTCTACCTCCGGCAAGAAACACACGACGCTGCACCTAAATGCATTTCGGGGAGAACCAGCTATCACGGAGTTTGATTGGCCTTTCACCCCTAACCACAGGTCATCCCCCAGGTTTTCAACCCTGGTGGGTTCGGTCCTCCACGACCTCTTACAGCCGCTTCAACCTGCCCATGGCTAGATCACTCCGCTTCGGGTCTTGAGCGTGCTACTAAAACGCCCTATTCGGACTCGCTTTCGCTACGGCTTCCCCACCCGGGTTAACCTCGCAACACACCGCAAACTCGCAGGCTCATTCTTCAAAAGGCACGCAGTCACGACGCAAGGACAAGTCCTTGCGCGACGCTCCCACGGCTTGTAGGCACACGGTTTCAGGTACTATTTCACTCCGCTCCCGCGGTACTTTTCACCATTCCCTCACGGTACTATCCGCTATCGGTCACCAGGGAATATTTAGGCTTAGCGGGTGGTCCCGCCAGATTCACACGGGATTTCTCGGGCCCCGTGCTACTTGGGTGTCTCTCCAACGAGCCGCTGATGTTTCGACTACGGGGGTCTTACCCTCTACGCCGGACCTTTCGCATGTCCTTCGCCTACATCAACGGTTTCTGACTCGTCCTGTTGCCGGCAGACAACAGAAGAGAGATCCCACAACCCCGCACACGCAACCCCTGCCGGGTCTCACACGTATACGGTTTAGCCTCATCCGGTTTCGCTCGCCACTACTCCCGGAATCACGGTTGTTTTCTCTTCCTGCGGGTACTGAGATGTTTCACTTCCCCGCGTTCCCTCCACACTGCCTATGTGTTCAGCAGCGGGTGACAGCCCATGACGACTGCCGGGTTTCCCCATTCGGACACCCCCGGATCAAAGCCTGGTTGACGACTCCCCGGGGCCTATCGTGGCCTCCCACGTCCTTCATCGGTTCCTGGTGCCAAGGCATCCACCGTGCGCCCTTAAAAACTTGGCCACAGATGCTCGCGTCCACTGTGCAGTTCTCAAACAACGACCAACCACCCATCACCCCGGGAAAAACTCCCGAGTGCACTGGGGCCGGCAACCGAAGACCCAGCCTTACGGCCGTGCCCTCAGATACCCAACAGCGTGCCCGACCAGGTTCCGTCCGGAGATCGTGCTTTCCACGCTCCGAAGAGCAGTACTTGCAGCCTCCGACCCGTGAACCAGGCCGAGTAGTCAACGTTCCACCCATGAGCAACCGTGCAGGACATTTGCCTGCAGTCGGCTATGTGCTCCTTAGAAAGGAGGTGATCCAGCCGCACCTTCCGGTACGGCTACCTTGTTACGACTTCGTCCCAATCGCCAGTCCCACCTTCGACAGCTCCCTCCCACAAGGGGTTGGGCCACCGGCTTCGGGTGTTACCGACTTTCGTGACGTGACGGGCGGTGTGTACAAGGCCCGGGAACGTATTCACCGCAGCAATGCTGATCTGCGATTACTAGCGACTCCGACTTCATGGGGTCGAGTTGCAGACCCCAATCCGAACTGAGACCGGCTTTTTGAGATTCGCTCCACCTTGCGGTATCGCAGCTCATTGTACCGGCCATTGTAGCACGTGTGCAGCCCAAGACATAAGGGGCATGATGACTTGACGTCGTCCCCACCTTCCTCCGAGTTGACCCCGGCGGTCTCCCGTGAGTCCCCAACACCCCGAAGGGCTTGCTGGCAACACGGGACAAGGGTTGCGCTCGTTGCGGGACTTAACCCAACATCTCACGACACGAGCTGACGACAGCCATGCACCACCTGTACACCGACCACAAGGGGGCGCCCATCTCTGGACGTTTCCGGTGTATGTCAAGCCTTGGTAAGGTTCTTCGCGTTGCGTCGAATTAAGCCACATGCTCCGCCGCTTGTGCGGGCCCCCGTCAATTCCTTTGAGTTTTAGCCTTGCGGCCGTACTCCCCAGGCGGGGCACTTAATGCGTTAGCTGCGGCACGGACAACGTGGAATGTTGCCCACACCTAGTGCCCACCGTTTACGGCGTGGACTACCAGGGTATCTAATCCTGTTCGCTCCCCACGCTTTCGCTCCTCAGCGTCAGTATCGGCCCAGAGATCCGCCTTCGCCACCGGTGTTCCTCCTGATATCTGCGCATTTCACCGCTACACCAGGAATTCCGATCTCCCCTACCGAACTCTAGCCTGCCCGTATCGACTGCAGACCCGGGGTTAAGCCCCGGGCTTTCACAACCGACGTGACAAGCCGCCTACGAGCTCTTTACGCCCAATAATTCCGGACAACGCTTGCGCCCTACGTATTACCGCGGCTGCTGGCACGTAGTTAGCCGGCGCTTCTTCTGCAGGTACCGTCACTTTCGCTTCTTCCCTGCTGAAAGAGGTTTACAACCCGAAGGCCGTCATCCCTCACGCGGCGTCGCTGCATCAGGCTTTCGCCCATTGTGCAATATTCCCCACTGCTGCCTCCCGTAGGAGTCTGGGCCGTGTCTCAGTCCCAGTGTGGCCGGTCGCCCTCTCAGGCCGGCTACCCGTCGTCGCCTTGGTGAGCCACTACCTCACCAACAAGCTGATAGGCCGCGGGCTCATCCTGCACCGCCGGAGCTTTCGAACCGCCTGGATGCCCAGGCGGATCAGTATCCGGTATTAGACCCCGTTTCCAGGGCTTGTCCCAGAGTGCAGGGCAGATTACCCACGTGTTACTCACCCGTTCGCCACTAATCCCCACCGAAGTGGTTCATCGTTCGACTTGCATGTGTTAAGCACGCCGCCAGCGTTCGTCCTGAGCCAGGATCAAACTCTCCGTGAATGCTTGACATCACGGGAGCGGAACAGTCGGAGGAATAATCCGACCGTTCACAGCGTCCTCGCTGTTGTGTTACTTCAAAGGAACCTCGTCCTCCCGTATGGGAGAGACGGGGTATCAACATATCTGGCGTTGACTTTTGGCACGCTGTTGAGTTCTCAAGGAACGGACGCTTCCTTTGTACTCACCCTCTCGGGCTTTCCTCCGGGCGCTTCCCTTCGGTTTTGCGTTTCCGACTCTATCAGATCTTTCCGATCCGATTTCCTCGGTGCTTTCCAGGTTCCCGCTTTCGCGTTTCCCTTTCCGGCGGTTCCGACTTTATCAGAGATTCTGAGTCGGGATTTCCACCCTCCGGGCGGCTCCGGACCACGAAGTGATCGGGTGCCCGTCCGAGCGGAGATGTAAACGTACTGGAGCGGGGCGCCCCGATGCAAATCGGGGCGCCCCGCTCCTGGTTGGCGCTGTCGGTGGTCCGACGGACCGTCAGACCTCCACGACGACCGGCAGGATCATCGGCCGACGCCGGTAGGTGTCCGAGACCCACTTGCCGAGGGTCCTGCGGATCAGCTGCTGCATCTGGTGCGGCTCGACGACACCGTCCTGGGCCGAGCGCTCCAGCGTTTCGGTGATCTTGGGGAGTACCGCGGCGAAGGCCGAGTCCTCGATGCCCGAGCCGCGGGCCTGGACGTGCGGCCCACCGGTGATCTTGCCGGTGGAGGAGTCCATCACCACGAAGACCGAGATGATGCCCTCGTCGCCGAGGATCTTGCGGTCCTTGAGGGCCGGCTCTCCTACGTCCCCGACCGAAAGCCCGTCGACGTACACGTATCCCGCCTGGACCTTGCCGGTGATCTTCGCCTTGCCCTCGACGAGGTCGACGACCACGCCGTCCTCGGCGATGACGATGCGATCGTGCGGCACTCCGGTCAGGGCGCCGAGTTCGGCGTTGGCGCGCAGGTGGCGCCATTCGCCATGGACGGGCATCAGGTTCTTCGGGCGGCAGATGTTGTAGAAGTACAGCAGCTCGCCGGCCGAGGCGTGGCCCGAGACGTGGACCTTGGCGTTGCCCTTGTGGACGACGTTGGCGCCCCAGCGGGTCAGGCCGTTGATCACCCGGTACACCGCGTTCTCGTTGCCCGGGATGAGGGACGAGGCCAGGATCACCGTGTCGCCGTTGACGATGCGGATCTGGTGGTCGCGGTTGGCCATGCGGGACAGGGCGGCCATCGGTTCGCCCTGGGAGCCCGTGCAGACCAGGACCACCTCGCTGTCGGGCAGGTCGTCGAGCGTCTTGACGTCGACCACCAGGCCCGGCGGGACCTTGAGGTAGCCGAGGTCTCTCGCGATGCCCATGTTGCGGACCATGGAGCGGCCGACGAAGGCGACCCGGCGGCCGTACTCGTGGGCCGCGTCCAGGATCTGCTGGATGCGGTGGACGTGGCTGGCGAAGCTGGCCACGATGATCCGCTTGCGGGCGCTGGCGAAGACCTGGCGCAGGACGTTGGAGATGTCCCGCTCCGGCGGGACGAAGCCCGGGACCTCGGCGTTCGTCGAGTCGGACAGGAGGAGGTCGATGCCCTCCTCGCTGAGGCGCGCGAAGGCGTGCAGGTCCGTGAGCCGGCCGTCCAGCGGGAGCTGGTCCATCTTGAAGTCGCCGGTGTGGACGACCATGCCCGCGGGCGTGCGGATGGCGACGGCCAGCGCGTCCGGGATGGAGTGGTTGACCGCGACGAACTCGCAGTCGAAGGGGCCGACGCGTTCGCGGTGTCCCTCCGCCACCTCGAGGGTGTACGGACGGATGCGGTGCTCCTGGAGCTTGGCCTCGATGAGCGCGAGGGTCAGCTTGGAGCCGATCAGCGGGATGTCCGGCTTCTCGCGGAGGAGGAAGGGGACGCCGCCGATGTGGTCCTCGTGGCCGTGGGTCAGGACGATGCCCTCGATGTCGTCGAGGCGGTCCCGGATGGACGAGAAGTCCGGCAGGATCAGGTCGATGCCGGGCTGCTCCTCCTCGGGGAAGAGCACGCCGCAGTCGACGATCAGCAGACGGCCGCCGTATTCGAAGACCGTCATGTTGCGGCCGATTTCGCCGAGGCCGCCGAGGGGCGTGACCCGGAGGCCGCCCTTGGGGAGCGCCGGGGGACGGCCCAGTTCAGGATGCGGATGACTCAAAAGACTCTCCTCAACCACACGCGCCACGTACCGGTGGGCACGTGGCGCGCGTGACGTTCGTGCAGAAGCAGTTGTCGTATGGGGTGCGGGCACCGGTGGCCCGCCTATTCAGTTGTGAAGTCCGTCCGGTCGTGCGGTGGTGCGAAGTCTGATGTCAGAGCTGTACCCCGCCGGCGGCAAGATCGATCTTGAGCTGCTCGGTTTCCTCGGGCGTGAGGCCGACCATGGGGGCGCGCAGCGGCCCGGCGGGCAGCCCCTGGAGGGCGAGCGCGGCCTTGGTGGTCATGACGCCCTGGGTGCGGAACATGCCGGTGAAGACGGGGAGCAGCTTCTGGTGGATCTCCAGTGCCTTCTGTACGTCACCGGCGACGTGCGCGTCCACCATGGCGCGCAGTTCGGGGGTGACGACGTGGCCGACGACGGAGACGAAACCGACCGCGCCCACCGAGAGCAGCGGCAGGTTCAGCATGTCGTCGCCGGAGTACCAGGCGAGGCCGGAGCGCGCGATGGCCCAGCTGGCGCGGCCGAGGTCGCCCTTGGCGTCCTTGTTGGCGACGATCCGCGGGTGCTCCGCGAGGCGGACCAGCGTCTCGGTGTTGATCGGGACGCCGCTGCGGCCGGGGATGTCGTAGAGCATGACCGGGAGCCCCGCGGCGTCGGCGATCGCCGTGAAGTGCAGGTACAGGCCCTCCTGCGGGGGCTTGTTGTAGTACGGCGTGACGAGCAGCAGGCCGTGGGCGCCGACGCGCTCGGCGGTGCGGGCCAGCTCGATGCTGTGCTGGGTGTTGTTGGTGCCGACTCCGGCGACGACGTGTGCCCGGTCGCCGACGGCCTCCAGGACGGCTCGTACGAGGTCCGCTTTCTCCGCGTCGCTGGTGGTGGGGGACTCGCCGGTGGTGCCATTGATGATCAGGCCGTCGTTGCCTGCGTCCACCAGGTGGGTGGCGAGCCGCTGAGCGCCGTCGAGGTCGAGTGCGCCGTCCGCCGTGAAGGGCGTGACCATGGCGGTGAGGACCCGCCCGAAGGGGGTCTGCGGAGTGGAGGTCGGAGCCATGGGTTACACGCTACTCGTTGCTCAGGACGGGGTCTGCCCTCGGGGGAGGCAGCAGGTCGGAACGGAAGTGGAGCCCGGCACTGCCTGCTCGGGGGTTCAAGCAGTGCCGGGTCCCTTTGATCAGGCTAGATGAAGTTCTCCAAACGCCGCAATCCGGACACTTCGCATGGTTGATGCGTACATCTGTGCCCGGCCGGTCGGCCCGGGGCCGCTCGCGCTACGGCGCGACGCGGCCGTTGGCGTTGAAGGCGGCGTGGGTGAGCGGCATGAGGCGGGCCCACTCCTCTTCCATCCTCTCGCCGACCATCTCGATCTCCCGCTGCGGGAAGGAGGGCACCTTGGCCAGCTCGTGCTGGGTGCGCAGGCCAAGGAAGTGCATCAGCGAGCGGGCGTTGCAGGTGGCGTACATCGACGAGTACAGGCCGACGGGGAGCACCGCGCGGGCCACCTCGCGGGCGACGCCGGCGGCGAGCATCTTCTGGTACGTCGCATAGGCCTGGCGGTAGGAGTCCTCCATCGCGCTGCCGACCAGCTCGTGCTGCTCCGGGGTGCCCTCGACGAAGACGTACTTGCCGGGGCGGCCCTGCTGCACCAGCTTGCGGGAGGCGTCCGGCACGTAGAAGACCGGCTGCAGCTCCCGGTAGCGGCCCGACTCCTCGTTGTAGGACCAGCCGACGCGGTGCCGCATGAACTCGCGGAAGACGAAGATCGGGGCGCTGACGAAGAAGGTCATCGAGTTGTGCTCGAACGGGCTGCCGTGCCGGTCCCGCATGAGGTAGTTGATCAGGCCCTTGGAGCGCTCCGGGTCCTTCTTCAGCTCGTCCAGGGACTGCTCTCCGGCGGTCGAGACGCGGGCGGCGAACAGCACGTCGGAGTCGGTCGCGGCGCTCTTGACCAGCTCGACGGTGATGTCGCTGCGGAGTTCGGTCTTCGGATCGTCGGCGGGGATGTCGGTCACGGTGTGGAGGGCCTTCCCAGTCATTCTCGGCGCTTGGCGAGCCCACTCTACGACCCGCCCGGGGGTGCCGATTCGGGCGTTCGGTGCCGTGCCGCAATGAAGTCGGTGAAACAGGGCACCTGGAGGGCCGTTCGTTCGTCTGTATGAGTAACAGCACTTCATTCCAGTCCCTGAAGGGAGACGCAGCCCCTATGATCCGCCGGCGTGAACCCGTGCCGTTCGCCTTCGTCGCCGAGGCCGACAGGTTCCGCAGCAATGTCACACCCCCGCCCCGCGAGCGGGCGTCCTTCGGCCAGCTGGCCGGACGCTGGCTCCTCGGCGTCACCGTCGTCGCCGGTCTCGTGGGCTCCCTGGTGATCGGGATGCCCGCCCTGTCGGCCGACCAGCCCTCCCCGCACAAGCAGCCGTCGCAGGCGTCCGAGGGACGCTAGGCGCGTTGGGCAGGGGCGGCCCGACTCCGTCCGGACCCCCGAGGGTGGTGACCGGAGACACAGGTCGGTAGCCTCACCGGGCACAACACTTGCCTTGGAACGAGTGAGGACCAGCCGTGCCCCTGCCCTTCCTGACGGCCGACCGCGCCTTTGACACGGCCGACGACGTCGCGCTGCCGTACGACGACCGCGACCTGTGGCGCCGGCCCTACCGGCCGGGGCCGTGGCGGGTGGGAGCGGCGGCGCTGATGCTGCTGCTCGCCTCGTTCGTCCTGTTCGCGGCGGTCATCATCGCGGCGACGGGCGGGCCGTCCTCCGCCGCGGTGGTCTTCGGCCTCGCGGTCGTGGTCATCCTCTGCGCCCTGCGGATGCTGCGCATGGGCGCGTGGGTGAGCGCGCACGGGGTGCGCCAGGTGGGCTTCTTCACCACGCGCACGGTGGCCTGGCAGCAGGTCGCCAGCCTGCGCACGGTGCAGCAGCCGGTGCGCTGGCTGGGCCTGCCGCGCACGGTGCAGGGGCAGGCGCTGCTGCTCGTGCGGCAGGGCCGGTCGACGGAGCCCTCCCCGCTGCTGACCACGCACAACTGCGACTTCCTCGCCCGCGACGGCGCCTTCAACCGGGCGGCCGACGCGGTGGAGGCGTGGGCCGACGAGTACCGACGGGGCTGACGCACTCGAGAGTCGAGACGCCGGGGCCCGGACCGCACAGCTGCGGTCCGGGCCCCGGCGTTCGGTACGGGCCCGCTCAGGCGGCCTCGACGTGCTGGTCGTCGTGCAGGGCGATCGCCCGTTGCATCGCTTTGCGGGCGCGCGGGGTGTCGCGGGCGTCGTGGTAGGCGACGGCGAGGCGGAACCAGGTGCGCCAGTCGCCGGGGCTGTCCTCCGTCTCCGCCTTGCGCAGGGCGAAGACCGCGTCGGCCGACTCCCGGTCGACGCGGCCGCTGGGGGTGCGCTTCAGCTCGTCGACGGGCAGTCCGCCCTCGGCGTCGAGTTCGGCGGCGAGCTGGTTGGCCCGGCGGACGAACTGGGTGTTCTTCCAGAGGAACCACAGGCCGATCACCGGCAGGATCAGTACCGCGACGCCGAAGGTGACGGTGAGGAGCGTGCCGGTCTGGATGAGCAGCACGCCGCGGCTGCCGACCAGGGCGAAGTAGAAGACCAGGACGGCGGCCGTGACGAGGTAGGTGATCTTCGCGCGCATCAGGGTGAGGGTCTCAGTTCAGGTCCAGGAAGTGTTCCAGGCCGAAGGTGAGGCCCGGGGTGGTGACCACCCGGCGGGCGCCCAGCAGGATGCCCGGCATGAAGCTGCTGTGGTGCAGGGAGTCGTGCCGGACGGTGAGGGTCTCGCCCTCGCCGCCGAGCAGGACCTCCTGGTGGGCGAGCAGGCCGCGCAGCCGGATCGCGTGCACCGGGACACCGTCCACGTTCGCGCCGCGGGCGCCGTCCAGGGCGGTGGCAGTGGCGTCGGGCGCCGGTGCGGAGCCTGCCTTCTGCCGGGCCTGGGCGATCAGCTGAGCGGTACGGGTGGCGGTGCCGCTGGGGGCGTCCACCTTGTTCGGGTGGTGCAGCTCGACGACCTCGACGGACTCGAAGTACGGGGCCGCGATCTGCGCGAACTTCATGGTGAGCACGGCGCCGATGGAGAAGTTCGGCGCGATGAGCACGCCGGTCTCCGGGGAGGCGTCGAGCCACGCGTTCAGCTGCGCGAGACGCTCGTCGGTCCAGCCGGTGGTGCCGACGACGGCGTGGATGCCGTGGCGTACGCAGTAGTCGAGGTTGTCCATCACCGAGGCGGGGGTGGTCAGCTCGACGGCGACCTGGGCGCCGGACTCGGCCAGCGCCTCCAGGCCGTCGCCCCGGCCGAGGGCGGCGACCAGCTCCATGTCCTCGGCGGCCTCGACCGCCCGTACCGCCTCGGAGCCGATCCGGCCCTTGGCGCCGAGGACGGCCACGCGCAGCTTGCTCATGTTGTGTTCGCTTCCTTAACCGAGAGACCGGGAGTGTCAGGCGACGGCGTCGTGCAGCCGGGACGCCTGCTTGTCCTTGAGCGGGCCGATGACCGACAGGGACGGCCGGTGGCCCAGGACGTCGCGGGCGACGGCGCGGACGTCGTCCGGCGTGACCGAGGCTATCCGGGCCAGCATGTCGTCGACCGACATCTGCTCGCCCCAGCACAGCTCGCTCTTGCCGATACGGTTCATCAGCGCGCCCGTGTCCTCCAGGCCGAGGACCGTGGAGCCCTGGAGCTGGCCGATCGCGCGGCCGATCTCGTCGTCCGTGAGGCCGTGCTCGGCGACGTGGTCCAGCTCGTCGCGGCAGATCTTGAGCACGTCGTGGACCTGGGAGGGCCGGCAGCCCGCGTACACGCCGAAGAGACCGCAGTCGGCGAAGCCCGAGGTGTACGAGTACACGCTGTAGGCCAGGCCGCGCTTCTCCCGGACCTCCTGGAACAGGCGCGAGGACATGCCGCCGCCGAGGGCGGTGTTGAGGACGCCCATCGCCCACCGGCGCTCGTCGGTGCGGGCCAGGCCCGGCATGCCGAGGATGACGTGGGCCTGCTCGGTCTTGCGGCCGATCAGCTCGACGCGCCCGGCGGCACGGATGGTGCGCCGGCCGTCGCGCGGGGCGAGCGGCTGGGCCACCGGGTCCTTGAGGGCGCCGGCCTTCTCGAAGGCGGCGCGGACCTGGCGTACGACCTTGTTGTGGTCGACGTTGCCGGCCGCGGCGACCACCAGGTGGGTGGGGTCGTAGTGCTTCTTGTAGAAGCGGCGGATGCGGTCGGCGGTGAGGGCGTTGACCGTGTCGACGGTGCCGAGGACGGGGCGGCCCAGCGCGTTGTCGCCGAACATGGTGTGCGCGAACAGGTCGTGCACGCAGTCGCCCGGGTCGTCCTCGGTCATCGCGATCTCTTCGAGGATGGCGCCGCGCTCGACGTCGACGTCCTCCTCCTGGATCAGCGAGCCGGTCAGCATGTCGCAGACCACGTCGATGGCGAGCGGCAGGTCGGTGTCGAGCACGCGCGCGTAGTAGCACGTGTACTCCTTCGCCGTGAACGCGTTCATCTCGCCGCCGACCGCGTCGATGGCGGAGGAGATGTCCAGGGCGCTGCGCTTGCGGGTGCCCTTGAAGAGCAGGTGCTCCAGGTAGTGGGTGGCGCCGTTCAGCGCGGGGGTCTCGTCGCGGGAGCCGACGTGGGCCCAGATGCCGAAGGTCGCCGAGCGGACCGAGGGGAGGGTCTCGGTGACGATGCGCAGGCCGCCGGGGAGGGTCGTCCTGCGGACCGTGCCGATGCCGTGCTCGCCCTTGATGAGGGTTTGGGTACGGGCGACGGCCCGCGCCTCCGAGGAGGTGCGGGCCGTCGCCTTGGCGCTACGGGACGTCACTGGTCGGCGTCGTCCTTCTTCTCTTCGCCCTCTTCGCCCTCGACCACGGGGATCAGGGAGAGCTTGCCGCGGGAGTCGATCTCGGCGATCTCGACCTGGACCTTCTGGCCCACGCCGAGGACGTCCTCGACGTTCTCCACGCGCTTGCCGCCGGCGAGCTTGCGGATCTGCGAGATGTGCAGCAGACCGTCCTTGCCGGGCAGCAGGGAGACGAACGCGCCGAAGGTGGTCGTCTTGACGACCGTACCCAGGTAGCGCTCGCCGACCTCGGGCATGGTCGGGTTGGCGATGCCGTTGATCGTGGCGCGGGCGGCCTCGGCCTGCGAACCCTGGGCGGCACCGATGTAGATCGTGCCGTCGTCCTCGATCGTGATGTCGGCGCCCGTGTCCTCCTGGATCTGGTTGATCATCTTGCCCTTGGGGCCGATGACCTCACCGATCTTGTCGACCGGGATCTTCACGGTGATGATCCGCGGTGCGTTCGGGGACATCTCGTCCGGCGTGTCGATCGCTTCCATCATCACGTCGAGGATGTGGAGGCGGGCGTCACGGGCCTGCTTGAGGGCGGCGGCCAGGACGGAGGCGGGGATGCCGTCCAGCTTGGTGTCGAGCTGGAGGGCGGTCACGAACTCCTTGGTGCCGGCGACCTTGAAGTCCATGTCGCCGAAGGCGTCCTCCGCACCGAGGATGTCGGTGAGGGCGACGTAGTGCGTCTCGCCGTTGATCTCCTGGGAGATCAGGCCCATGGCGATACCGGCGACGGGGGCCTTGAGCGGCACACCGGCGTTCAGCAGCGACATGGTGGAGGCGCAGACCGAGCCCATGGACGTCGAGCCGTTGGAGCCGAGGGCCTCGGACACCTGGCGGATCGCGTAGGGGAACTCCTCGCGCGTCGGCAGCACCGGCACGATGGCGCGCTCGGCGAGGGCGCCGTGGCCGATCTCGCGGCGCTTCGGGGAGCCGACGCGGCCGGTCTCGCCGACGGAGTACGGCGGGAAGTTGTAGTTGTGCATGTAGCGCTTGCGGGTCACCGGGGAGAGGGTGTCCAGCTGCTGCTCCATGCGGAGCATGTTCAGGGTGGTGACGCCCAGGATCTGGGTCTCGCCACGCTCGAACAGCGCCGAGCCGTGCACGCGCGGGATGGCCTCGACCTCGGCGGCCAGGGTGCGGATGTCGGTGACACCGCGGCCGTCGATGCGCTTCTTCTCCTTGATGACGCGCTCACGGACCAGGGACTTGGTCAGCGAGCGGTACGCGGCGGAGATCTCCTTCTCGCGGCCCTCGAACTGCGGCAGGAGCTTCTCGGCGGCGAGCCCCTTGACGCGGTCCAGCTCGGCCTCGCGCTCCTGCTTGCCGGCGATGGTGAGCGCCTGCGTCAGCTCGGGCTTGACGGCGGCGGTCAGCGCCTCGAGGACGTCGTCCTGGTAGTCCAGGAAGATCGGGAACTCGCCGGTCGGCTTGGCGGCCTTGGCGGCGAGGTCGGCCTGGGCGCGGCAGAGCACCTTGATGAAGGGCTTCGCGGCGTCCAGACCGGCGGCGACGACCTCCTCGGTGGGGGCCTCGGCGCCGCCCTCGACCAGCTTGATGGTCTTCTCGGTGGCCTCGGCCTCGACCATCATGATCGCGACGTCGCCGTCCTCCAGGACGCGGCCCGCGACGACCATGTCGAAGACGGCGTCCTCGAGCTCGGTGTGCGTCGGGAAGGCGACCCACTGGCCGCGGATCAGCGCGACGCGGACGCCGCCGATCGGGCCGGAGAAGGGCAGGCCGGCCAGCTGCGTCGACGCGGAGGCGGCGTTGATCGCCACGACGTCGTACAGGTGGTCGGGGTTGAGCGCCATGATCGTGGCGACGACCTGGATCTCGTTGCGCAGGCCCTTCTTGAAGGACGGGCGCAGCGGGCGGTCGATCAGGCGGCAGGTGAGGACGGCGTCCTCGGAGGGCCGGCCCTCACGACGGAAGAAGCTGCCGGGGATCTTGCCGGCGGCGTACATCCGCTCCTCGACGTCCACCGTGAGCGGGAAGAAGTCGAGCTGGTCCTTCGGGTTCTTCGAGGCGCTGGTGGCCGACAGCACCATGGTGTCGTCGTCCAGGTACGCCACGGCGGAACCGGCGGCCTGACGGGCCAGGCGGCCCGTCTCGAAGCGGATGGTGCGGGTGCCGAAAGTGCCGTTGTCGATCACGGCTTCGGCGTAGTGGGTCTCGTTCTCCACTAGTGATTTCTCCGATGCTTGTCGTCTTTTGTCCGCCCCGCCCGTGTGGCGGAGGGGACGGTGCCGGAGAAGCGTTCCGTGCAATGCGGGCCGGTCTTCGATCGAAGCACCCGGGGATCTGCCCCCGGGGGCCACTACCGAGGACCGGCGGCGGCGAGGCCCGCTTCTCCTCGTACGTCTTGTTCTTCTGTTACCACACTACAAAGGGGCGGCGACAGCGCGCACGTACAGCAAAGGGAGCGGCCCCCTTACGATGGGAACCGCTCCCTTCACGGCGTGCTATCGGGCGCCCGCCGCACCGCGGCGGATGCCGAGGCGCTCGACCAGCGCACGGAAGCGCTGGATGTCCTTCTTGGCGAGGTACTGCAGCAGCCGGCGGCGCTGACCGACCAGGATGAGCAGACCACGACGGGAGTGGTGGTCGTGCTTGTGGGTCTTGAGGTGCTCGGTCAGGTCGGAGATCCGACGGGACAGCAGAGCGACCTGGACCTCGGGGGAGCCGGTGTCGCCCTCCTTGGTACCGAACTCGGTGATGATCTGCTTCTTCACTGCGGCGTCGAGCGACACGCGTACTCCTCTTGGTCTGTGACTTGCCACCGAGTGCCCCCGGTCTACGTCTCGGGGGATCTTCCGTGACTCGGAAGGCGGGGATCCGCTGGGCGCGACCTCCAGGGCTCGCGGCTCCGGGGGCGCGTACACAAACGGCCGTCACACAGCTTACC
Organism: Streptomyces sp. BBFR25; assembly: GCF_044590125.1. Classification (NCBI taxonomy): domain Bacteria; kingdom Bacillati; phylum Actinomycetota; class Actinomycetes; order Kitasatosporales; family Streptomycetaceae; genus Streptomyces; species Streptomyces sp. BBFR25. The sequence continues at coordinate 6,175,797 of NZ_CP172447.1, read as the reverse complement.
AGCCCGTAGGGACGCCCCCGCCCGTCCCCCGTACCGGTGCCTCCATGGGTGAACCGCTGACCTGGCGGAACGGGGGCAAGTATGGTGACCGCACAGTTCGTTGGCACAGCAGGAAGGACCCAAGCCGCGATGGCCGAGGCCGAGGACAAGGAACTCCGAGCACGCAAGGACCGGGAGCGGGACGAGCTCTACGCCCTCGACATCTCCGGCGTCGAATGGCACAGCGCGCCGGGCACCGAGTCCCATGAGGAACGGGTCGAGATCGCCTACCTGCCGGAGGGCGCCGTCGCCATGCGGTCCTCGCTCGACCACGACACCGTGCTGCGGTACACGGAGGCGGAGTGGCGGGCGTTCGTGCTGGGTGCGCGGGACGGGGAATTCGACCTGGAGCCGACCGCGGAGCGGTCCGGGGGGGACGTCGAGTAGGAGGGGCGGGCGTACGGCACACCCTTCCCCGCCGCGAACGGAAGGGTCCGCCGTTCCTCGTGCGCTGCGCGAGGCGTCCCTCAGTCGCCGGTCATCGACCGCGCCGCGGCGTAGACGTCGAACACGGCTAGGGCCAGGGGGATCAGCGTCAGGAGCACGAACACTTCGGCGATCTCCATGAAGCGTCCCCAGAAGGGCGTCACGCCGCGCCGAGGAGTGACCAGGCCGATCGCGGTGACCAGCGCCACAGCCGCGGCGACCGCCGCCGCCAGCCAGACGCTGCGCAGGTCCAGGGCGGCGGTGTCACCCTGGAGCGCGTCCCGCACGTACTCCACCGGCGGGTTCAAGGCCAGCCCCAGACCGAGGAAGACCAGGCAGGCCAGGCCGGCGGCCAGCATGGCGGCGACCTGGGTGGTGTAGCGGAACAGCTGTGCGCGCATCACCATCGCGACGCCGGTGGCGAGTGTCAGGAGCTGCGCCCACATGTTGCCCGTGAAGCCGAGGACGATCGACGCTCCCACGGAGACCAGCGCGCAGCCGCCGACCAGGCCCGCGAGGAGCTCGTGGCCCCGACGGGCCTGGGCCGCGATGCGCTCGACGTCCACGGGTTCCGGCGCGCCGGTCTCGTCCGCCGAGTAGGAGCCGCGCGGCTGGTTGGGCGGTTCGAAGCCGATGGGCAGCCGCGCGAAGCGCAGCGACAGGCCCGGCAGGAAGGCGAGGGCGCACACCGACAGGACCGCACAGACCGCGGCCGTCTCCATCGGCTCCAGGTGCGTCGGCATCGCCACGAACGTTCCGAGCAGGCCGACCATGGAGGAGAAGACGAACGCCACGAAGGCGCTGTCGCCGCTCGGTGACACCAGGGTGAGTACGACCGAGGCGACCAGGACCGCCGCGCACGCCAGGAGGAACTGGAGTCGTCCGATGCCCTGCCCCTCGGCGAGCGGGACCAGCCCCGAGCCCGCCACGGCGACGTTCGCGAGGGCGCCCAGTCCCAGGGCCAGGGCGGAACCCCGGTCCTTGTACACGCGCGCTCGCACGCACGCGAAGGTGACGAGCAGGACGCCGGCGACCGCGGCGAGGATGCCCTGCACGCTGTGCATGTCGTGTCGGACCTGCGAACTCCACGCCACGAACGCCAGCAGAACGGGGAACGTCCCCGCTCCGACCAGGCAGGCCACGCGGGTGAGCGCGCCGTCCCACAGCGTGCGGTCGTGGACGACGGCGGAGGCGACGGCCTCCGAGACGTCGTCGACAACCGCAGGGGGCAGGGAGTCGGCGAACGGCCGCAGGGTGAGCAGCTCACCGTCCAGGATGCGCTGCGCCGCGAAGGACCGGGCACTTTCGAGGACGGTCCCGTCACGGCGTACGAGGTGATAGCCGACCGGCGCGCCCTCTGCCGGGCTCTGCCGGGAGAACCGCAGGATCTCCGGGTAGAGGTCGGCGACGGGTACGTCGTCGGGCAGGGCCACGTCGATGCGGCTGTCCGGCGCCACGATCGTGACCCGACAGAATCCGAGCCCTGCACCGGATGCGGCCGGACCTGCGGCACGCGTGCCCGTTCCGCCTGGCGCGCCGGTCGGCGCGGAGGCCGTCATGCTCACCCGTTGTTCCCCCTCGTAGGTGAATCGGCGGATACGGCACCGGCACGCCCTGCCGGTCGGTGGCGTTCCCTGCCCGGTTGTCCCGTGTCACCCCTCACCACTGCGCGGCGCACGCGGGGTGCGCGTATCGAGCATTGTGCTGTCCGCGGGGTTGCGCAGGGTCCCAGGCGGTTCGCATCTGCTCACGCGTCTCACCGGCACCCTACCGCCCACTGCTGCCTGTGCGTGTCAGTAGGATCGCCCTTCGCGATCGACGTCCGCCGGGATACGGGCGGTGGACGGAACAGGTCGGGCCGGTAAGGGAATTGGTGCGAAGTGAGCCACATCGTCGTCAAGCGCCCACCTCGGGCGCTGCCGAAGAACGTGCCCACGGAGGAGGTCCACCTGCAGTCGCCCCCGGAGCTGCCACGCGGGCAGCAGGAGGGCGCGTGGATGCAACTCCTGCCCATGCTCGGCATGGGCGGGTCCGTGGTGTTCTTCTTCAACCCCTCCGCCCAGCCCATCATGAAGATCATGGGCATGGTGATGATCGCGTCCACGATCGCCATGGGCATCGCGATGCTGGTGCGCTACCGCCGCGGCAACCAGGGGCAGATGGCCGACACCCGCAGGGACTACCTCCGCTACCTCTCGCAGACCAGGCGCGCCGCTCAGGAGACGGCGAAGGCCCAGCGTGACGCCCAGTACTACCTGCATCCTTCGCCGGACCAACTGTGGGCGCTGGTCGCCGAGGGCAGCCGGCTGTGGGAACGGCGTACGGGCGACGAGGACTTCGCGCAGGTTCGCGTGGGTCTGGGCCCGCAGGCTCTGGCCACTCCCCTGATGGCCCCCCAGACCGCTCCGGTGGACGAGCTGGAACCGCTGACGGCAGGTGCCATGCACCGCTTCCTCGCCACGCACAGCACCCTTGAGGAACTGCCGATGGCGGTCTCCCTGCGGGCGTTCTACCACGTGACGATCAGCGGCGAACCGACCACCGTGCGCGGGGCCGCCCGGGCCGTCACCGCCTCGCTCGCCGCACTGCACTCCCCCGAGGACCTGGTGATCGCCGTCGCCACCGGGCGGGAGTCGGCGGCCGAATGGGAGTGGACGAAGTGGCTCCCACACGCGCAGGCGGACCACGCCACGGACGGCGCGGGTTCCCGGCGGCTGGTGACGGCCGACCCGACGGCCCTCGAAGAGCTGCTCGGCGCCCGTCTCGAGGGCCGCCCGAGGTTCCACCCGGCCGGCCGGCCGGTGCCCGACCAGCCGCACCTGGTCATCGTGCTCGACGGAGTCTCACTGCCGCCGACGTCACTTCTGGCGAGTCCGGAGGGCCTGCAGGGGGTGACCGTCATCGAGGTGGTCCCGGGCTCCCTCACCACCGGACGCGGGGACCTCTCACTCGTCGTGCAGCCGAAGGAGCTGCGCCTCGAAGCGGCGCACGGTGCCCTCTACGAGGGCACTCCCGACGTCCTCTCCCAGGAGAGCGCGGAAGCGTTGGCGAGGCAGCTGGCGCCCTTGCGGGTGGGAACGGGCGGGGACGACGACGAGCCGCTCCTGGCCAATCTGGAGTTCACCGATCTCCTCAACCTCGGTGACGCCGCTTCCGTAGATCCGCGCCGGACCTGGCGGCCCCGCTCCCCGTCCGAACGGCTCAGGGTGCCCATCGGCGTCGGGGAGGACGGCCGGCCCGTGATGCTCGACCTCAAGGAGGCGGCGCAGGAGGGCATGGGGCCCCACGGCCTGTGTGTGGGCGCGACCGGTTCCGGCAAGTCGGAGCTGCTGCGCACCCTGGTCCTCGGCCTGGCGGTGACGCACTCGTCCGAGACCCTCAACTTCGTACTCGCCGACTTCAAGGGCGGCGCGACGTTCGCCGGTATGGCTCAACTGCCGCATGTCGCGGCCGTGATCACCAACCTCGCCGACGACCTGACCCTGGTCGACCGGATGGGCGACTCGATCCGCGGCGAGCTCAACCGGCGTCAGGAGATGCTCCGCGACGCGGGCAACTACGCCAACATCCACGACTACGAGAAGGCCCGCGCGGCCGGCGCCGCGCTGCAGCCGATTCCCTCCCTCGTCCTCGTGATCGACGAGTTCAGTGAGCTGCTCACGGCCAAGCCCGACTTCATCGAGATGTTCGTCCAGATCGGTCGCATCGGCCGGTCGCTGGGCGTCCATCTGCTGCTCGCCTCGCAGCGGTTGGAGGAGGGCCGCCTGCGCGGGCTGGAGACCTACCTGTCCTACCGCATCGGTCTGCGCACCTTCTCCGCGGCCGAGTCCCGGTCCGCGCTCGGCGTCCCGGACGCCTACGAACTGCCGAACGTCCCCGGCTCCGGCTTCCTGAAGTTCGGTACGGACGAGATGGTGCGCTTCAAGGCCGCCTACGTCTCGGGCGTGTACCGCACGAGTGCGCAGCAGGCGGCGGCTCCCGGCGGCCCGCGACCGGTTGACCGGCGGCCCGTGCTGTTCACCGCCGCCGAGGTCCCGGTCCGGTACCTGCCGGTGCCGCCGCAGCGCGAGGAGACTCCCGACGAGACGGGCGACGCCCTCGCCGACACCGTGCTCGACGTCGTGGTCCGGCGCCTGGAGGCGCAGGGCCCGGCAGCCCACCAGGTGTGGCTGCCGCCGCTGGACAGTCCGCCGTCGCTCGACGCACTGCTGCCCGGCCTCGCCCAGGTGGCGGGGCGCGGCCTGACCCAGCCCGGCTACGAGGGCGCGGGGCGACTCGTCGTGCCCGTCGGTATCGTCGACAAGCCGTACGAGCAGCGCCGGGACCCGCTCTGGGTGAACTTCGGCGGCGCCGCCGGCCATATGCAGATCCTGGGCGGACCTCAGTCCGGCAAGTCGACGCTGCTGCGCTCGATCGTCGCGTCCTTCGCGCTCACGCACACTCCGCACGAAGTGCAGTTCTACGGCCTGGACTTCGGTGGCGGCGGTCTGTCCGCGGTGGCCGGCCTGCCCCATGTCGGCGGCGTGGCCTCACGCCTCGACCCCGAGAAGGTACGGCGTACGGCGGCCGAGGTCTACGGCGTGATGACCCGCCGCGAGGAGTACTTCCGAAGCGCCGGTATCTCCTCGATCGCGGAGTTCCGCGCGCGCCGCGCGCGAGGTGACATCTCGGTGACCGACCAGCCGTGGGGCGACGTCTTCCTCGTCATCGACGGCTGGGGGAACTTCCGCGCGGACTACGAGGCGCTGGAGTCGGTCGTGCTGGACATCGCGGCACGCGGCCTCGGCTACGGCATCCACGTGATCCTCACCGCGTCACGCTCCATGGAGGTCCGCAGCAACCTCAAGGACCACCTGATGAACCGCCTCGAGCTGCGGCTCGGGGACACCATGGACTCGGAGTTCGACCGCAAGGTGGCGGCGAACGTACCGACGGGTGTGCCCGGGCGCGGCCAGACGCCACAGAAGCAGCACTTCATGGCGGCGGTCCCGCGCATCGACGGGCTGTCCTCGGACACCGACCTCGCCGAGGCCACACAGGCGCTCGGGACCGAGGTCGCCCGCCACTGGCAGCAGCCGGGTGCGCCCGCGGTGCGGTTGCTGCCGCGCGAGTTCCCGGCACACCAGCTTCCCCCGGGGGACCGGTTTCCCCGTCGGGGGGTGTCCTTCGCGCTCGACGAGGACAACCTGGAACCGGTGTTCGTGGACTTCGAGCAGGACCCGTTCTTCGTCGTCTTCGGCGAGAGCGAGTCCGGCAAGTCGAACCTGCTGCGGCTCCTCATCCGACGGCTCTGCGAACGCTACGACGGCGACTCCTGCAAGCTGTTCGTCATCGACAACCGCCGCTCGCTGCTGGGGGTCACCCCGCCGTCGCACCTGGCCGAGTACGTTCCCATGTCGAACCAGATGCAGCACCACATGGACGCGCTGGCCGAGCTGATGCAGCGCCGGACGCCGACCGCCGACGTCACGCCGGAGCAATTGCGCGACCGCAGTTGGTGGCAGGGGCCGACGGTGTACATCGTCATCGACGACTTCGACCTGGTCGCCACGTCGAGCGGCAACCCGCTGGGGCACCTCACCGAGCTTCTGCCCTTCGCCCGGGACGTCGGCGTGCGCTTCATCATCGCCCGTTCGACCGCGGGCGCGGGCCGTGCCGGCTACGAGGCCTTCATGCAGCGCCTCAAGGAGCTCGGCGCCCAGGGCGTCGTCCTCAGCGGCGACCCGGCCGAGGGCGACCTGCTGGGCGGGGTGCGTCCGCGTCCGATGCCTCCGGGGCGGGGCGTGTTCGTGTCGCGGCGACGGGGCCGGCCGGTGGTTCAGGTGGGGTTGGTGGAGGACGGGGGCGGATGGTGAAGGTCGTCCGCAGGCTCTCGCTCTACTGCGTCCTCCCCCTGGTGCTCGTCCTCACTGCCGCCTACACCTGGTACCGGGTGAGCGACACGGGCAATGGATGGCGGTACAAGGACAAGCTCGCGACCTACTGCGGCGGGCTGATCCCGTACGACGAAGCGACGGCCTTCACTGGCCTCAATACCGACAGCCTCTCCCGGGACCGGGTGGAGGGGTACGGCGCGGATCGCTTCCGCTCGTGCCGGATCGCAAACCTCACGGTGAGCATCGGCCTGGTGCTTGCCGACGCGGTCCGTTCGGACAGCGTCCCCAACATGCTCAGCGCGCTGAACCGAGAGAGGTCGGACCACCTGCCCGTGGGGCTGGGCGGTGGCTGGCGTGGCTACACGGACGGGCGGACCACGGCTGTCGTACTGCCCTGTACCAACAAGGACGCCTCCCTGGTGGTGAACATCGCGGGTGACTCGTCCCACGAGAACGGCGACGGGAGCCGCGCCGTGGGGGAACTGGCCACCGCCATCGCGCGCAAGGCCGCCGACCGGCGGTCGTGCGAGGCGTCCTTCGGCCGACGCCTACCGGAAATCTCGCTCTGGAACGGGCAGTACTCCCCGGCCGGTACCTCAGGCACCTGTGAGGGCCTCCAGATACCGGAGTCCCAGTGGGTCGACTGGGTCCAGGGAAGCGTGGCATCGGACAGCTCCCCGCTGGAACTCTGTCTGCTGGGTGAGAGCAAGGCGCGGGACGAGGTCCTCTACTCCATGGAGGCATCGTTCGGCCCCTACGCACAGCGTCTCCGGTCGGCCGACCACGACGAGCCCTGGCCGGAACCAGGCCTCACGCACGACAGCGCGACGGCGACGGCGTCCTGCCCCGGCAGCACCGTTCCAGCCGTCTTCCGCATCCACGCGACGGTCTATGCGGCACCGACTGAGCAGTTCCTCCGCTCGGCTCTGCACACCTTCGCCGAGCGGTCGGCGGCCCGGCACGGTTGTACGGGCCTTGAGCTGCCCGACTGACCCCGGCCCCGAAACGCGGCGAGGGTGGGCGTCTCCCGCGCACGCCCACCCTCGTCACTGCCGCGATGCTGCCGCTGTGTCTACTGCAGGTACCTGGACGCCGCCAGGTCACCCTCCATGTACGTACCGCCGGACGATCCCACGACATGGCCGATGCCCATGAGGGCCTGGTGGATGTCGGTGGTTTCCTTGCGCCAGAGTTCCAGCTTGAGCGCGTAGGCCTCCTGAGCCTTGCCCGCCCAGTACTGCTTGCTGCTTTCCACCATCTTGGTGAGCTGCTGAATGTCCTCGTCGAGCAGTTTCGCCTCGTTGGCGAGGTTGGTCGCCGCGAAGTCGAGCCCGTCGTATGTCACCTGCAGACCGTCGGCGTTACGGCTCATCTCTGCTTACCTCTTCTCGTTCGGAATGTGCTGCGGCTGTGGCTGACGTCTGCCGCTCGCCTCAGAACGAGCTGAGGGGCGACGACTGCACCGTGGGAGCACCGTCGTTGACGTTGATCTTGTTCACGGCGGCGAGGACTTCGTCTTCCTTGCTGTCCTTGATGTTGCGCGTCGCGGTCATCGCGTCCACGACGTCGGCGAGGATGCGGCCCATGTTCTGCAGCGACGTGTTGATCTCGTACTGCTTCTTGTCGAACGCGGCACGGCCGATGCCCTGCCACTGACCCTCAAGGCTGTCGATCACACCCTGCAGGTTGTGGACCCGCTTGCGGATGCTCTCGAACTTCTCGTACATGTCCTTCTGCAGCTTGACTACCGCTGCGTCTTCGAGCTTCTGGTCGACGGCCATGATCCGCCCCTGCCCTCCCTGTTGCTTCTCTCCATACGACACCGACGACGCCGGTGTCAGTTCGCGCGCCGAGCCCGCAGTACGGCGAAGGCGCCGCCACCGATCACGACCACGGCTGCGGCGGCGCCGAGTGCGATCCACAGCGTGCTGCCGCTGCCGCTCGACGCGTCGGCCGCCGCGGTCTTCGCATCGTCCGATCCTGCCGCTGCCTGCTTGTCCTTGGAAGATCCCGCGACACCCTCTGACGGGGCTGTTGCGCCCGAGGAAGGCTTCGCTGAGGCGGGCGCCGGCGGAATCTCCGTGACCAGCTTCTCCCCCTCCTGCGTGTTCTCCTTCCGCAGCGGGTCGGAGTACGGCTCACCGGCGTCGTAGTTCGGGTCCGCCAGCACCGACCGGGGGCGGATGGTCCCGTAGCCGGCGGTCGAGGTCGGCTCGTCCTTGGGCCACTTGCGACCGGCCGTGTCGATCAGGGCGCGGGTGACCTGGTTGGCCGTCCAGTCGGGGTGTGCGGACCAGATGAGGGCGGCTGCGGCGGAGGCGATGGCGGTGCTGAAACTGGTGCCGTTGAGGTTGTGGCAGTACTTCTCGAAGTTCCCGTTGCAATACGCGGGGAGGTTCTCGCCGGGCGCAACCAAGTCGACCTGGCCACCCGACTGGCCGAAGTCCGAGATGCGGCTGTTCTTATCGATCGACGACACACCAATAACGTATTCGTACGCCGCCGGATACTCGATGTAGCCACTGTCCTGGCCGCTGTTCCCGACGCTCGCGATCAGAATCTTTCCCTTGGATGCGGCATACCGCACCGCTGCGGCCTCTCCTGCTCCGTAGAACTCGTTTCCGATGGACATGCTGATAATGCGCGCGTCGCTGTCTGCGGCAGCCCTGATCGCCTCCGCCGAGGTAGGCGCCAGTTTCTTGTCCTTGGCGCTGGACGAGCCTCCCAGCACAGCCCTGTACGGCACGATTTTCGCATCAGGCGCCAGGCCTTGGAGTCTCCCGTCTGCCCCTGTACCAGCGATCAACTCTGCCATGGTCGTCCCATGGCCCACATCGTCGTCCGTGGCGCCGTATGCAACTTGCTTCGGCACTTCGTCGACCAGGACCTGGCCTCTGAGGGAAGGCGTGTCGGGGTTCACGCCAGTGTCGATCACAGCGACCTTGACACCCTCCCCCGTGCTGGTCTTCCACATCTTCTCGGCCTGCATCGGCCCCAGGTACCACTGCTCCGGCTGCACGTCGGCCGCGGTGGCACCAGGAGCAAAGCTCACGCCGACGGCAATCAGGGCGCTCGCGGCGGCGCCCCCTACCCGCACTCGCAGCCTTCGGCGTGTTGCTGACTTCATGATGGGGTGAGTCCTCGCTCGCGCTCAGTTGACAACCGGCGGCACATCGCGCCGCGGATTCGTGGGCAGGTGTGTCTCTTCGTCCTCGACCAGGTAGTCGGGGCGCTCCACGCCTTCCTCCCTGCGTTCATCACGTCGGCGCCCACGTCCGCCAGGGCCGCGCACGAGCCCCGCACCACCTCGGGTCATGCCGTTCCGTTCGGCACGGGCGGCAGACCTCGACGCTGCGGGCACACCGGTGATACCAGGCTTCGCCACGGAGCGGCCCTTGCCCGACTGAGATCCGGCGTCGGCCCCGACGACCACGCCACGGGGGAGCCTCGGACCACTCCGTCCCGTCATACCTGGAGTACTCGCCGGCCGACCGCCGACCACACCACCGGCACGGCCGGCTCCAGTGACTGGGCCACCCGCCGGTCTCGGGGCCATCGTGGGATTGGGACGCGGTGTACCGCCGCTCACTCCGGGCCCCATGGGGGACGGCTTCGCTCCTGACGTGATCCCCTTTGCCACGGGCTGTTGCCCGGCAGGCGTTGGACGTCCCACCTGATTGAAGGGGCCCTGGTTACCCGGACGTCCCGGGCCCGGCCCCCCACCCTGACCGGGAGGAGTCACACGCCCCTGGACGGAGAATGGCGCCCTGGTACGGCTGGGGCCACCATCAGCCCGACCGGAGCGGCCAGGAGGCACCGGAGGGCCGAAGCCCGGACCGAACGGGCCTGTCGGTCCACCACCGTCGCCCGACGGCAGTGTGGTTGGCAAAGTAGGCCCCGGGCCGGGGGCTGTGGGGAGCATCGGCGTGCCGACACCGTCAATGTTCGTCGCAACAGGAATATCGGTGTAGACCGACTGCCGTGTAATGCTCGCAGGTGCAACGACCGTGCCGTCCGCTGCATACGGCTGAGCCCGGCCTTCCACGGCCAAATGCGAATCGCTGTCTGAGACGTTGCCACTGTCGCTTCCCTGGATGCGACGCGGCTGAGGATCGGTCGGCGCACCAACTCGGTACACGTTTTCAGGCTTCGGAATTCCCACATCCGGCATAGCCTTGAACGTCGGCGGTTCCAGTCCCGCCAGCAACTCCTCCGACACAGCGTAGTAGGACGACAACCGGTTCATTTGGTTGATCGCCTCTTGGCGGTTCTTCTCGACACGAACCGCTTCCGCGTACTCGCTGTTGCCCTCGACCTGCATAGGCGTCGGGAGCTGCTCAGGTCGCAGCGCTTTGGTCGTCGGCCTCGTATCGCGTTCCGGCATCGCGGTGCGTACGTTCGCCAGGCCCACGGCAGCAGCGGTGATCTGATCTCCCGCCCCGCCGGCAAAGGCACTCAGGCCGTGTGTACTGGTGACGAGAGAACGCCCCCACTTGCGAAAGGCTTCGCCCGCCTCGCCCACCCAACGAACATTGCCGATGTGACCGTCCAGCTCCTTGGCTGCTTCTTTGATGGCGTCCCGCGCTTCCCACAGAGCCTTGCCCGAGGTCTCCAGGTCTTCCGGATTCGTCTGTTCTACGAGGTCGACCATCTCGTTGAGGTCGTGGTCCTCGAAGTTCGTCCGGCCTTGCATGGCCGAACCCAGCGGCGTCGATTCGACAGCCGACTTCAACAGCCCGCCGAAGAGCCTAAACGAAGGCCGTTCTTCCAGGCCACGTGTCAGGTCCGCAGCGGTGTTCTGCTGGGAGACTCGGTCGTAGTCCGCCTCGTGATGCTGGTCGGACATCGTTAGAGACTCCCGCTGGTAGCCGTCTGCTTCTTGTGCATGCCGTCGCCCCTGGCATCCTCGATGTGCTTGAGCTGCGTCTGGATCAGCTGGAACCGGCGGCGCTGCTCCTCTTCGAGGTTGTCGAAGCCCACGTGCGCACCCCTGACCGCGATGCCGATCGCCTCGATCTGAAGGTGCAACGTCTTCGAGAGGCTGGTGAGCTCTTCGTGGACCCGGTTGTACTGCAGATACAACGCGTGCGCCTCTGGAAAGGCGGCCGCGCTGCCGCTGTTGAGCGAAGAGGGCTTGATCCTTTTTGCGCCGATGCGCGTCGGGTCACCCGCCGAACCTTCAAGATTGCTGAGCGCACTGTCCACTCGCTTCACGAACGTCGACAACGCCTCGCCCGTGACCTCCAGGTTGGCCGCCCTGCCGGCGGACACCCCTCCCACCATTTCAGCTGGAAGCATGCTGCAACCTCCCCCGCTTCCCCGTACATTCCTCGCTCGAGCCAGCCTGGACCGCTCGCACGCGCAACTGATCGTAACCGCAAGAGATCGTCACTGTAGTCACCGGGTAGCCCGTGCCCAACCGCCATTTACGCCAGCCTCGTTGCGGCCACACAAAAATTCCAAAGTTCAACCTTCAAGGCGACGCCAAGGTCTCGTCGGCGGACCCACCAGAGATCGGAGCCTTCCTGACCATGTGAACGACGACTCCGCCGAGCCCCAAGGGCCGGTGTTCCACCCGGCTGTGACGTAGCTGCGCCATCTCTTGACGTTTCATGTCTCAACCTCAAGAGGGGCCCGACGGACGGCCGTTAGCAGGGCCTGGCTGTGCGCGGGGAGCTCGTCGTCCAGCCCTCATTCCGCAGAGTAGTTGCTTGCTGACCCAGCCGTCTCCTCCCTAATTTGCCGTAAACAGTGCGCCGGCAGTACGGCCTGCCCCGCGTCGCTGTCACCGGCCGACTTGTCGAACCGGTTGGGCCAAGAGGACCCTCGCACCGCTATGGGTGACGGTGCACCGTGTGGCCGGCGCCCGGCTTCTCGCTCGGCCTGCCGCCCGCGGAGGCCGTGCTGGCCTCTCCCGGTGTCCAGACCATGGCCGCGGTGCGTCTACACATCGTCCACCGTGAACGTTCCGTGCATGCGGCGCCGTCGGTCTTGCGCTACACCCCGATGGCCTACTGGCGTAGGCAGGCCCCTGAAGTCTCGATTGGCACGCAGGCGCGAGTTTGAGTCGCCTGGCTGGGGAATCAACCACCGACCCCAACAGACACAGTCAATGATAGAAGTGACAGCTGATCGGGTTGATGGCCGCACGAGTGCGGCGGCGAGGCGAGTCCGGATGGGCTGGGGGAATCGTGACGTTCGAGCAGGACTGGGCGCAGCTGCGCGAGGCGGCGGCGGCCAAGCAGGCCGCCATGCAGATCGACAGCCTTCCGGCCGAGGGTGGCGGAGGTGGCGGCGGGAAAGACTTGGTGGTCCATCGGGACGACCTCGGCGCCATCGGCAACGACGCGTATGACCTGTTGGGACGGCTGACGAAGGACGGTGACCACGCCCGTGTCTCCACGTTCGACGCGGCGACGGCGTTGACCAATGGGAACTTCGAGAGCGGTTCGGGGCTGCTGAAGGTGCACGACAACTGGCAGACCCATCTCAGGACGTTGCTGGACGCCTGCGGACAGGTATCGAATCACCTCGATTACAGCAAAGCCCGGCACGCCAAGGACGAGGCGAAGGTCGAGGGGGATCTGACCCGGATCTCCGTACTCACGGAATACATGAAGTAGGGCTCGGGGGAGCGCGCAGCATGCTGAAGTACGAGGACATCATCGACGCCCCGTTGGGGAAGCTGAAGACCGCCGTCGACGACTGGTCGGAAATGGCGCGAAAGCTGGACACACTCGCCACCGACGCCACCGGCGGAATGAAAGCCAAGGCGGACAAGGCGTCCTGGGAGGGCGTCAACGCAGGCGTCACCAAGGCATTCATCGGCAAGGCCGCAAAGGAGTTCGCGGACGCCGTGGTCGAGGCCAAGGGCGTGCACCGGATCCTTCAAGAGGGCTACACGGCCATCAAGAAGGCCAAGGACGACCTGGTCAGCATCCGGGACCACGAGGGTCCCGAGGCCGGCATCCGGGTGGACGGCAAGGGCAAGGTCACGGCGAAGAAGCCGTTGTCCGAGATCCCCGCGGCGCGCCGCGACCCCGACTACAGCAAGCTCCTGCAGGAGGAGAAGAGGAACATCGAGTCGTGGCAGAAGAAAATCGACCTCATCGTCGACAACTGCAGCGACACTGACGTCTCCTTGAACAACGCCCTTGCGGCCAACGCCACCGGCCGCAAGGACTTCGGCGCCCCCAAGTACACGAAGCTGGACCAGGAGGAAGCCGCCCGTGCCGCAGCCCTGGCAGCCAAGGGCCGGGACATCACGCACAAGGACCTGGCGGAGCTCAACGAGCTGTTGAAGGACAACAGTTCGTCGACGGAGTTCTCCAAGTACTTCTACGAGAAACTCGGACCCCAGAAGTCACTCACGTTCTTCGGCCAGCTCGCCACGGACACGTATGACTACAGTAAAGTCGACGCGGAGCGTCTCAAGGACGTCCAGGAGCTTCAGAAGAACCTCGGCCTCAACCTGGCCACCGCCTCCCACGACAAGGCGTTCACCGACAAGTGGGGACCCGAGCTGCGCAAGCTGGGCACAGAGCACATCGTGTTGTCCAAGTACGACTCGACCGGGCCCTTCGGATACCAGTTGCTCGGCGGGATCATGCGGTACGGGAACTACGACGCGAAGTTCCTCACTCCGATCGCCGAGCACGTGGCGCAACTGCACGCGAAGGACCCAGGCCTGTTCGCCGAGACAAAGATGGTGAACGGCTGGCTCAAGAATCCGTACAACCCCTCGGGAGTGAACGGCGCCGGCTACGAGCCGACCACCGCCATGCTGGAGGCGCTCGGCAACAGCCCGGAAGCTGCGAAGAAGTTCTTCACCGACCCCCCGACCGCGTACAACGAGGACGGTACGGTCAACCACGGTGCCACGGCTGACCTCGGCAAGGACAAGGACGGCGAGGAGTTCGACAACTACCTCGACTTCTTCACCAACGAGAAATGGGAGTCCTTCGGTGACGTCAACTCGACTGATCCGAAGGAATTCGAGGCGTCGGTCGGATTCATGCCCGACGCCCTCGGCCACGCCCTGGAGTCGGCGACCCTCGGCTATCCGGCCGGACATCCGGACGTCAGTGTGGTGCGGGACGAGGACAACGTCGCGGTCATGCAGCAGGTCATGGAGAAGTACGCCGATGACCCGGGCCTCCTGAAGGAGCGCCACGAGGCGATGGCCGACAGCCTGGGCGTCATGGGCGCGGGCTACATCGACGACATCAACTGGGCGTTGGCCAAGAATGATCCGGAGAGCGTGTTCGCGCCGAGCAAGAATCCGGAAGGGCACCTCAACTTCTCGGACACGGTGGACGGGAACGGGCGGAGCGTCGTCCGAGGCTTCCTCAGCACCCTGGGGCAGCACCCGGACGCCTACGCGACGTTGTCGACCGCGGAGCAGGTCTACGCACGCAGTGTGCTGGAAGGGACCGTAGGCCCCGATGGGATCAATGAGGGCGCCGCCAGGGCGACCGTGCGTACGGGTGCCGAGGTACAGGGCATGCTCGACCAGTCCCGGGCCGACCAGGTGGAGGCGACGAACCTCAAGACCCACGAGGACTACGAGAAGGCGGTCGCCAAGCGGGCGGGCTGGGTCGAGTTCGGGGCTGCGGCGGGCATTGCGGCGGGCGTCGCCTTCCTGCCCGCGACCGCGGCCGTGGGCACGGCCGCAGTGCTCATCCCGTTGGCCACCGATACCGCAAGCGGTGCTGCGGAACAGCTCATCGGCCAGATGGTCGGCGACATGTCCGACAACTCTGTGGATGAGCACAAGGAGAAGATCGAGGATCTCACCGACAAGGAGAAGGACAAGATCTACTCTGCCGGTGAGAGTATGGCCGAGGCTCCGATGGAAGAGTTCCTGACACACAATGGCGTGGATAAGAACAGCGACTTCAATCAAGACCTGCGCGAATCAATGCTGATCGGCTACGGGGTCGGTAACGACCGGGAGAACCAGCAGGGCAACGATCCGGAATCCGGTTGATACCGGACGGACGGCCGAAGACACGTAAGGATACGAACAGTGATCAGTCGTGGGTCGGTGCGCGGGGGGCTCCTCGCAGTCGCCGTAGCCGGTTCTTTGCTCGTCGGGGCCACCGGTTGTGGAGGGGACGGGAATGCGGACGGAGCCCCGGACGACTACAAGGTTGTTGGGGGGACGCAGCTCTGCGGTGGCAACGCCATCTCCGCCGACGCGTCCAAGGCGCTGAAGGTGATTACCGGGTCGTCACGGTTCGAGGCGTCGGCGGAGGAGTACACCGTCAAGCAAGCGGCAGCAGACCTTGTCGATGAGTACCCGCTCTCCACCGTGACCAACGACGTCTGCCGGATTTATACGCCCCGCGAAACCCCGGACTTCGACCTCCGAGTCACCTGGAACCTGGAGGACGGCCCCCCGACAAGCGACTCGGCCTCGGAATTCACCGAACTGAAGATGGGTGAACTGGCCGTGGCGGCGGCGGACAAGGCATACGTCTTTTTCGCCTGCCAGAGCGACAAGTTGGGGTCCTCGCCGGACGTCCACATCGTCGTTGGAGTGCAGCATTGGGCCATGTCAACAGAGCCCGAAGGTGACATCAAGGCGTTGAAAGACGCCTACGCGACCGTGGCACACTCCTTCTCACTGGCCATGGCCAAGGAACTCGGCTGCGCGAACAACGGCGGGCTTCCCGCGAAGCCCGTGCTGGATCCCGCCTAGCGATCGGAGCCTCAACCCCCTGACGGCGCCGTCAGCCAAGCCACCCCCGCCCGCCACCCCGCCGCCGCCGTGAGTCCCGTACCGCCACTGCTGTCCCGCCCAGGCCGGCGGCGAGGACCAAGGCGCCGACGGCCGCGTAGGTGCCCAGGCGGGTGTTGCGTTCCTCGGCGGTTTCGCCGAGGTGGAGCGGGGGGACGTCGGGGGCCTTGGCTTGGACGTCCGGCTTTTCGGCTGCGGGGGATTCCACCGGGTGGGCCGGGTCCACGTCCGTCAGGGCCTTGACCGGGTCGATCACGCCCCAGCCGACGAGGCGGTCGTGACCGGGGATGGAGCGTTCGGCCGTCTGCTCGATCTGGGCGACGACCTGCTCGGCCGTCCACTTGGGGTGCGCCGACTTCAGCAGCACCGCCACCGCCGCCACGTAGGGCGCAGAGAAGCTGGTGCCGTTGTCCGAGCAGTGGCCGCCCCCGGGGACGGTGGAGATCATGTCGACGCCGGGGGCGGCCACGCCCACGAACTCGCCGGCCTGGGAGAAGGAGGCGCGTTCGTTGTTGCGGTCGGAGGAGGCGACGGCGAGGACGCCCTCGTAGGAGGCCGGGTATGTCGTCTTGTCCTTGCCTCCCAGGCCGTCATTGCCCGCCGAGGCGACGATCACGACCTCCTGGTCCAGGGCGTAGCGGACGGCCGACTCCAGGGTTGAGGCGGGTTTCACTGCCTTGGCCGTGTCCTGGGAGACGTTGATGACGTCGGCGCCGGCGTCCACGGCGTAGCGGATGGACGTGGCGAGGGTGTCGGCCGTGCCGTTGCCCTCCGCGTCGTTCTGTTTGACGGGGATGATCGTGGCCTCCGGCGCCAGGCCGACGAATCCGGTGCCCTTGGCGGGGCGGGCCGCGATGATGCCGGCCACGCGTGTGCCGTGGCCGACGGTGTCGGTGGTGCCGTGGGCGTTGCCCCGTTCGAGCTTCTCGCCCTTGTCGTCCTTCTCGGGGAGGTAGTTCCTGCCCTTGGACGCGTCGACGGCGTTGGCGAGTTGGGGGTGCTTGACGTCGACGCCCGTGTCGATCACGGCGACCTGGACTCCCTTGCCCTTCGACTGCGCCCACAGCGCGTCCAGGTTGACGCGCTGGAGGGCCCATGGCCTGCCGCCGTAGTCCTTGGAGGGGAAGGTGCACTGCCCGCCGTCGGCTGCCCGCGCCGCGGGGGCGGCGGGGAGGAACGTGAGGACGGTCGGTGCGGCCAGCACCATGGCGGTGAGCAGGGCCGTCGTCAGGGTCCGGCCCCGGCCGGCACCGCGCACGGCCTTCCGCTTCTGCATGGTTTCGGTCCTCCGGGCAGACACGGGCGTCACGAGCCCTGGGGCTGGCGTGCGGCCGCCTCGGACAGGCGTGGGCCGGTGGGCAGGAACGTCGACCACGTCACCGGAACGGGTGATGGTGCCACGTTCTCGTAGCCGAGCCTCGTCTGGGCGATCCGGGACTCGCTCAGTTCCCGCTCGCGCTTCTTGTCGGACGTGCCGATGCCCTGATCGTCGCCGGCGCTGTCGCTGTTGGACTGCAGGGCGTAGCGCAGTCCGGTGTCGGTGACGAGGAAGACGCCGCCCGCCTTCGTCTCGCTGCCCTGGAACTGGCGGTAGAGCTGCCCGGAGCCGGGCGTCACGTACGCGCTGGAGGAGCCGGTGGGCAGTTGGGCGGGGAAGTCGGTGCTCGTCCAGGTGGAGAGGGTGGTGGTGCCGTTCTCGGCGTCCACCGAACGCAGGACGTTGCAGACGGTGTTGCGGCCGGAGGTCGCGGAGGTGCCGTTGTTGACCGTCTTCGGGCGGTACGACGGCCAGTCGCGCCGGCCCGCGAACCCGACGCTGTCGACGACCGCGCCGGGGCTGACCTGCTGCGCCTCGCCCGCCTGCCCGACGTCGACAAGGGCGCCGCTGTTGAGGAGCAGGGTGGCCGTGAACTCCGAGACGCGGGCCACGGCACCGCTCTGCACGACGTAGTACTGCATGCGCCGCCCGTCGTAGGCCTTGATGACCATGCCCACCTTGTCGTACTGCCCCAGCATGTCGGAGGCGCCGGCGGCCGCGCCGGGCGTGCCCTTGATCTCCGGGATCGCGATCGGGTCGCCCTTGTGGAGCGTGTCCAGCCATTCCTGGGAGACGCGCTGCGGGGCCCGGCCCTGGGTGTCCAGGGCCTTGAGGAGTTCCTTGTCCGTCGGATCGGCCAGCGCGTAGGCGGAGCCGTGCGAGTCGACGACGTACTGGGATGTGCCGTCCGGTCCGACGACGTACATCAGGTCGCCTCCGGAGAGTTTGTTCCTGCCCTCCGTCCTGGACCAGTCCTTCTCCGCGAAGACGAACGCCGCCTTCTGGATCGCCCGGCCGCCCGGGCCGGGCCGTTCGCAGACGGCCCAGCGCTTGGCCTGCTCGGCGTCGTCGGAACCGGGCAGGCGGTCGGGGGCGTAGGGAATGCCGATCGTGGCGCCGTGCGGTGGCTCGCCGCTGTCGAGGACGCCCTCGTCCACCGTGATGACGCTGTCCTTGTCGGGGTCGAGGAGGAGCTTGGCCGAAGCCATGTTGAGGACCGGGTGCAGCTGCTTCTTCCCGTCGGTCTTCAGGACGACGTACCGCGTCGTGGAGTCGCTGGCCACGATCACGTGCCCGCCGGCCTCGTCCCACCCCTTCGGTGCGGTCGGGCTGAACAGTCCGACCGCACCGAACACGGCGAGCACCACGATGCCGACGACCGCGCCGGGGACGATCGCGCGCAGCGGCCTGGGGGCGCCTTCCTCCGAGCCTGAGGGGGACGGTTGAAGGAAAGACGCGAGTGTGCGGCGCTTCGCGAAGGTGTAGGCGTTCAGTTCATCGCGCCGTGATGCCATGTGTCTTCGTTCTCTCCCCGTACGAGTCAGACCCGGCCCCTACTATGCCTGTTGCCGGACGGTGCATGGGGCACCGGTAGGCTTCCGGAGCCTGCCGTGTGCTGAGCACGATGTCTTCGGTGAGAGTTCGGGGGATTTGAGTGATGGCTTCCGCGTCGCGGACCCGGTCACGCACGCAATCGGCTGCCCGGACCTCTGCCACCCCGCATCTGCGAACGCGCCCGGCGCGCGGCGGCTCCTCGACCCTGCAGCGGCTGGTGCTGCTGGAGTTGGCCGCCGCGCTCGCGGTGTGCGGCTGGCTCCTCGGACCGGTGGCGATGGTGCCGTCGGTCGCCGTCGCCGTGGTGCTGGTGCTCCTGGCTGTGGTACGTCGCCGTCGGCGCTGGCTGCCCGAGTGGCTGGCCAGCCATCTCGCGTTGCGTGCCCGCCGCCGAAACGCACCGCGGGTTCCGGTGCCGCAGGGCATCGACGCCGGCCTCGCCCCGGCAGTGGAATGCGAGCCGAATCTGCGCACGTACAGCTTCGTCCACCGGGACGAGCGTGACCGTCGGCAGGTGGGCATGGTGGGTGACGGGTCCTTCCTCACCGCCGTGCTTCAGGTGGAGGCCGACGCAGGGGCGCTGCGCGCCGAGCGCGGCCTCAGACCGCTCCCGCTGGCGCTGGTCCGGGACGCGGTCGACGTGGACGGCATTCGTCTGGAGTCGGCGCAGATCGTGTTGCACACCCAGACCGCGCCCGCGCCCCACCTGCCACGCCAGTCGGTCGTGGTGGCCAACTACGCACAGCTGCAGTCAGAGGTCGCCGCCCCTGCCGTCCGCATCATGTGGATCGCGTTGAAGCTCGATCCCGAACTGTGTCCCGACGCGGTGGCCGCGCGCGGCGGCGGGCTGCCGGGGGCACAGAAGTGCCTGGTGCGGTCGGCCGAGCATCTGTCCAGCCGACTGACGGGTGCCGGCTTTCGGGTGAACCTGCTGACCGAGGAGGAGGTGTCGTCCGCCCTCGCCACCTCCATGTGCGCCAACCCGATGGTGACCGTCCAGTCGGGGCAGGACGACGCATCCCGGCCGCGGACCGAGGAGTCCAGCCGCAGTTGGCGCTGCGACAACCGGCGGCACACCACGTACTGGGTACGCCGCTGGCCCCAGTTGGGCGGTCAGGGTGTCGGGTTGCCCCAGCTGGTGGCTCAGCTGACGGCGGTACCCGCGCTGGCGACCACGTTCAGCCTCACCCTGGCGCCGAGCGGGCACCAGGACGTGGCGATCACCGGGCACGTGCGGGTGACCGGCCGCAGCAGCACGGAGCTGGCCGACGCCCGCCGGGGCCTGGAGAGCGTCGCACGCCAGGCGCGGACCGGTCTCGTGCGTCTGGACCGCGAACAACTGCCCGGCATGCTCGCCACACTTCCCCTCGGAGGTGCCCGCTGATGGCCTTTACGCCGTCCACCGCTCCGACTCCGGGGGCCGCCGCCTCCGGGCGCCCGGTCACGGGCCCGCGGGAGCGTCTGCGCGCCGGCTTCGGTCTCCTGGGGCCCCGTCACCCGCGGCACACGCTCTCCATGGCCCAGGCCGACACGCTCGGCCTGCCCGTCGGGGACGACGGTGTCGTGGTGGGCGTCAACGGCGAGGGGCAGCCCGCCGTGCTCGGGGTGAACCGCCCGACGCCCTTTGACGTCCTGCTCATCGGCGGACTGTGGACCACGCAGGTCCTGGCGCTGCGCGCTGCGGCGACCGGAGCCCGAGTGGCCGTGGAAACGGGTCGCCCGGCTCACTGGGCCCAGGTGGTGCAGGCGGTCGGTGGTGGTCAGTCCGGCATGACCGTGCACGAGGTGGGCCGGGTCCCTCCGCAGGGGGCCTCGGCGACGGCACCGGTCCTGGTCATCCGGGACTGCGGCATGCGTCCGCCTCGCGGACGGGTGGTCTCCGCGCCCTGGCAGTCCGTGCTGACGCTGCTGCCCTACCTGAGTCCTCTCGCGCCGCGGCTGATGCGTCAGGCGCGCCTGGTGGGCGTGCAGCGCGTCTCACCGGACGAGGCGGTGGAGATCGGCCGGGTGACCGGCCTGCCCCGCTCCGAGTACGAGGCACTGCCGACCCTCGCCGACGGGGTCACCCTGTGGTGCACGGAACGGGACCGGCAGTACGTGATGACGCAGCCGACCGATGTGGAGGCCGGACTCCTGGGTGCGCCCCGGAGGATGGACTGACCGAACCGCGCAGGGTGGATCACCCGATTACGTCCGGTACGACGTGAAAGAGCCCGATTTTTGCGTCACTTGTGACCTTGGGCACCCAGGTGGGCAGGGGTACGGGGGCCTGACGGGGGCGGGACACTCGTGATTAGGCTGGTGTGGGGCGCGACACCAGAACCCGTGGAGGGGGCGTCTGCGTCTCAGGGGGAAAGCCGGTGGATCGGACGACCTCGAACGGCCTCGGACCAATTCGAATGACAAGCAAGGGTCGCCCCAGCACGGCATGAGGGTGCTCGACCACACCAGGAGGAACTGTGAGCAGCGATCGGGACGGGATCCGCGGGGGCTGGGCTACACCCGGCGATGACCAACCCGACGCGGAGTCCTCCGTCGAGACGACCGGCGAGTTCACCATCGACTACGCGCCGCCCGCCTGGTACACGCAGAACGCGTCCGGCGACGGTGGAGAGGGCGAGGGCGAGGGGGGCGGTTCGACTGACGGCGCCTCTGCCGACTCGTCCGCTTCCTCTTCCTCCTCTTCCTCCTCGTCCTCCAGTTCGTCCGGTTCTTCGTCTCCTTCCGCTCCAGCCGCTCCGCCTGCTCCTCGGGGTCCTGTTCCGCCGTTGCCGGGGTTGACTCCGCCGCCGCACGCGACGGCCAACGGGGCTTCCTCCGTTCCGGCTCCGGCCCCGGGCGCTCCTTTCACGCCTCCGCCTCCGGCTCCCGCTCCGGGTGCCGCGTTCACGCCGCCTCCGCCGCCGGGGCCGGGTGCGCCGTTCACGCCGCCCGCGCCGCCGAGCGCGGGGCCTACCGGGGTGCCCAGGTTGCCGGTGGGGAGTGGGTTCGAGCCTCAGCCTGCGCCGTCGCAGCAGCCGGCGCCGCCGGAGCCCGAGCCGGAGCCCGAGGCCGACCCGGCGCCTGCCGCGGATCTCGCCTCGCCCACGGCCCTGCCGACGTTTCCGGCCGGTGGGTTCCAGCTCCAGGCTCCCGCTCCGTCGCCCGCCGAGAAGCCCGAGGCACCCGAGGCAGTGGCAGAAGCAGAGCCCGAGGCAGAGGCCGAGCCCGACAGCGTCGATCTCGACAACGGCGACCTGGAGAGCGGTGCGACCATGCGCTTCTCCGCCGTCGCCCTCCAGCGTGAGATCGCCGAGCGGGCCGCGGCGGAGGACGCCGCCGAGGAGTCCCCGGCGGCCGGTTCCGACGAGGTGGGTGACACTCCGGAAGAGGCACACCCGGGCGCGGCCGAGACCGACGTCGACTCCGACGATGACTCCGAATCCGGGTCCGGCTCCGACTCTGACGAGGGGGCGCTTCGGGACGCCGAACCAGCGCCGGTCGCCCTGACCGCCGTTCCCGGACCCGAGGTCGCGGACGAAGGCGAGGTCGCGGACGAGCCTCAGGACAGCGTCCCGGACAAGGACGAGCCCGAGGACGCGGTGCCCACCGACGCCGCGCCGCCCGCCGACAGCGTGCCGCAGGATGCGCCGCCGCCCCCGGCGCCGGACGGAATGCCGCCGCTGCCCCCGTCGTACCCGCCGGTCGCGCCCGCGCCCGCCCACCAGTGGCCCGCACAGCCGCAGCCCGCCCCCGCGCCTCCCGAGCAGCCGGGCGTACCGGCCCAGCAGCCGCCCTTCCAGCCGCACGCACCGCAACCGGCGCCCGCGGCATGGAACCAGCCGCCCGCCGCCCCGCAGCCCGGTGCGCAGGCTCCCCAGCCCCAGCCCCCCTTCCCCGGCCGGCCCGGCGGATACGGCTTCCCGCAGGCGCCGCACGGGCCGTCGGCGCAGCAGCCGTACCCCGGAGTTCCGCAGCAGGCGCCGCAGCCCCAGCAGCCGCAGGGCGAGGGTCAGGCCCCGCCCGCCCAGCCCGGCCAGCCGGTCCAGGCGCCTCAGCCGGTGCAGCAGCCCGCGCACCCGGCGCAGCAGCCGGAGTACCAGCCCCTCCCGCCCCAGCAGCAGGCGCCGCAGCAGGCACCGCAGCAGCCACACCCGTACCCGCAGCCGCAGCCGCCCCAGCAGCCCGCCGATCCCCGGCTCGGTGCCGCCTGGCCGCAGCCCATGCAGCACGACCAGCGGCAGCCGACCAACCCGGGCGCCGCGCCGCTCGGTTACACGGCGGCCGTGGAGCTGTCGTCCGACCGGCTGCTCAACAACAAGCGGCAGAAGGCGAAGAGCAGCCGTCCCGCGGCCGGGGGGTCCCGGTTCAAGCTGGGCGGGAAGAAGGAAGAGGCCGAGCGGCAGCGGAAGCTGGAGCTGATCCGCACGCCGGTGCTCTCCTGCTACCGCATCGCCGTCATCAGCCTCAAGGGCGGCGTCGGCAAGACGACCACCACCACCGCGCTCGGCTCCACGCTCGCCACCGAGCGGCAGGACAAGATCCTCGCGATCGACGCCAACCCGGACGCCGGCACGCTCGGCCGCCGGGTGCGCCGGGAGACCGGCGCCACCATCCGCGACCTCGTCCAGGCGATCCCGTACCTCAACTCGTACATGGACATCCGGCGGTTCACCTCGCAGGCGTCGTCCGGTCTGGAGATCATCGCCAACGACGTCGACCCGGCGGTGTCCACGACCTTCAACGACGAGGACTACCGGCGCGCGATCGACGTGCTCGGCCAGCAGTACCCGATCATCCTCACCGACTCGGGCACCGGTCTCCTCTACAGCGCCATGCGCGGCGTGCTCGACCTCGCCGACCAGCTCATCATCATCTCGACGCCGTCCGTGGACGGTGCGAGCAGTGCCAGTACGACCCTGGACTGGCTGTCGGCGCACGGGTACGCCGACCTCGTCTCCCGGTCGATCACGGTCATCTCCGGGGTCCGCGAGACCGGCAAGATGATCAAGGTCGACGACATCGTCGGGCACTTCCAGACCCGGTGCCGGGGTGTCGTCGTGGTCCCGTTCGACGAGCACCTGGCCGCGGGCGCCGAGGTCGACCTCGACATGATGCGGCCGAAGGTCCGGGAGGCGTACTTCAACCTCTCGGCGATGGTCGCCGAGGACTTCGTCCGCCACCAGCAGGCGCACGGCCTGTGGACGGCCGACGGCAACCCGCCGCCGGTCGCCGCCCCGCCCATGCCGGGCCAGCAGATGCCCGGGCAGCAGATGCCACCGCAGCAGCAGCCCGGGCAGCCCATGCCGCCACAGCAGCAGCCGGGGCAGCCGATGCCGGGGCAGCCGTACCCGCCGCAGCCCGGGCCCGGACAGCAGCAGCCGCCGCATCCTCAGCCCGGTTACGGCCAGCCCTACCCCCAGCCCGGTTACGGATATCCACAGCAGGGGCAGCCGGGACAGCCGGGGCAGCCGGGGCAGCCGGGACAGACTCCCCCTCCTCCCCCGCCCCAGCAGTAGCTCCACCCACCTCCGAAGGCCCGCGCCGTCCCCGACGGTGCGGGCCTTCGGGCGTGTGCGAACGACAACGTCCGTCCCAGCCGCCACGCTCTCACCAGGCAAGCGCCAGTGGTCTGCGCCAATGAGGGTGACGTATGGGTCAACTCGCCGTTTCCGCAGGCCACATGGGGTTTGACTTACCGTTGACGCGCGCAGACTGCCGCTGGTAGACACACACTTCATTCCGTGTTCACCACCGTTCAAGCCCGCCTCACGCAAGGACGCCCGGCGTCTGCGCGTGCGATGACGCGAGGTCAGGTAGTCATGAACAGACACGATCAGCACGGCAGCGGACGTACCGCCCACCGGCCGTGGCGCACCCGTCTCCTCGCGGCAGCAGGCGCCGGCGCGCTGCTCCTCGCGTCGGGGGCGGTCGCCCCCTCGGTCGCGGCGAAGGACGGCGACGGGGGCGACGGCGGCGACAAGGTGCTCACCGTCGCCGTGGCCCAGAGCGTCGACTCGCTCAGCCCCTTCCTGGCGGTACGGCTGCTCAGCACGAGCATCCACCGGCTGACGTACGAGTACCTGACCAACTACGACGCCAAGGACAACCACGTCATACCGGGGCTCGCCACCGAGTGGAAGTCCTCCCCGGACAAGCTGACCTGGACGTACACGATCCGTTCCGACTCCAAGTGGTCGGACGGCGAGCAGGCCACCGCCGAGGACGCGGCGTGGACGTTCAACACGATGATGACCGACCCGGGCGCCGCCACCGCCAACGGCAGCTTCGTCGGCAACTTCGAGAAGGTCACCGCGCCCAGCCCGACCCAGCTGGTGATCCGGCTGAAGAAGCCGCAGGCCACGATGACCGCGCTGGACGTCCCGATCGTGCCCAAGCACGTGTGGGAGAAGGTCGACGACTTCTCGAAGTTCAACAACGACAAGGACTTCCCGGTCGTCGGCAACGGCCCCTTCGTGCTCACCGACTACAAGCCGGACAGCTATGTGCGGCTGAAGGCCAACAAGGACTTCTGGCGCGGCGCCCCGAAGTTCGACGAGCTGGTCTTCCGGTACTACAAGGACCAGGACGCCGCGGTCGCCGCCCTGCGCAAGGGCGAGGTGTCGTTCGTCGCCGGGTCGCCGTCGCTGACCCCGGCCCAGGCCGACTCGCTCAAGGGCGAGGAGAACATCCGGGTCAACGACGCCCCCGGCCGCCGCTTCTACGCCCTGGCCACCAACCCGGGCGCGCGGGCGAAGGACGGGACGAAGTTCGGTGACGGCGACCCCTCGCTGCTGGACCAGCGGGTGCGCAACGCGCTGTTCATGGCGGTGGACCGCAAGGCGATCGTCGACAAGGTGTTCCAGGGCCACGCGGTGGAGGGCGCCGGGTACATCCCGCCGCGCTTCTCCTCGTACTTCTTCGAGCCGTCGGCCGGGCAGGAGCTGGCCTACGATCCCGAGAAGGCCGCGCGGATGCTCGACGAGGCGGGCTACCGGACGAACGCCGACGGCAAGCGCCTCGGCAAGGACGGCAAGCCCCTGGACTACCGCATCCTGTGCCACGCCACCGACCCGAACGACAAGGCGGTCGGCAAATACCTCCAGGAGTGGTGGGGCGAGCTAGGCATCTCGGTCACCCTCAACTGCCTGGACAATGTGACCGACCCGTGGCTGGCCGGCAAGTACGACCTCGCCTTCGACGGCTGGTCCGTCAACCCCGACCCGGACTTCGTGCTCTCCATCCACACCTGCGCGGCTCTCCCGGCGACGCCGAAGGACACCGGCGCCACCGACAACTTCATCTGCGACAAGAAGTACGACGACCTGTACGCACGGCAGTTGGCCGAGTACGACGCCGACAAGCGCGCGGAGATCGTCAAGCAGCTGCAGTCCCGGCTGTACGACACCGGGTACATGAACGTCATGGCGTACCCGAACGCGGTGGAGGCCTACCGCACGGACCAGATCAAGTCGATCACCACGATGCCGTCCGCCGCGGGCAACATCTACGGGCAGGACGGCTACTGGAGCTGGTGGTCGGCCGTGCCCGCCGACTCCGGTGACTCCTCCGGGAGTTCGTCGTCGACCGGCACCGTGATCGGGATCGTCGCGGGCGTCGTCGTCCTCGTCGGTCTCGGGGTGTTCTTCGCCGTCCGCCGCCGGGCCTCGGCCGACGACCGTGAGTAGCGCGACCGACTCCGCGAGCGTCTCCGCGATCGGGAAGCGGCCGACCGAGGCGCCGCGGGGGCGCACCCGCAGCGCGTATCCGCGGTACGTGGCGGGGAAGCTGGCGGGCGCGGTGGTCTCCCTGTTCGCCGTCCTCGTCACGAGCTTCTTCCTCTTCCGGCTGATCCCCGGCGATCCGGTGAAGTTCATGACCGGTGGCCGCCCGGTCTCGGCCGAGCAGCTCGCGGTGTACAAGGAGGAGTTCGGGCTCGACCTGCCGATGTGGGAGCAGTTCACGGACTACTGCGTCAAGGCGCTGAGCGGGGACCTGGGCACGTCGTACCAGTTCCACGCGCCCGTCGTGGACAAGATCACCGAGGCGCTGCCGAACACCCTGCTGCTCACCGGCACGGCCTTCGTGCTCTACACGGCGCTGGGTGTCTTCCTCGGCACCCGTTCGGCGTGGCGGCACGGGGGTCTCGGTGACCGGCTCAACACCGGGCTGGCGCTGACGCTGTACTCCATCCCCTCCTTCTGGCTGGGGCTGCTGCTCATCATCGTGCTGTCGGTGGGGGTGGACCCGATCCCGGGGCTGTTCCCGACCGGGGGCATGGAGTCGGGCCGCGAGGAGGGCTTCGCCCACGTGCTCGACGTGGCCCACCATCTCGTGCTGCCGGTGGTGACGCTGGTCGCGGTGGAGTACGGGCAGACGCTGCTGGTCACCCGGTCGGCGCTGCTGGACGAGATGGGCAGCGACTATCTGACGACCGCGCGGGCCAAGGGTCTCAGGGACGACCTCGTACGGCGTCGGCACGCCGTGCCCAACGCGCTGCTGCCGACGGTGACGCTGGTCTTCGTCAACCTGGGGCGGACCGTGGCGGGGGTCATCCTCGTCGAGACGGTCTTCTCCTGGCCGGGGCTGGGCGGACTGTTCTACCAGGCGCTCAGCGTGCCCGATCTCCCGCTGGTGCAGGGGCTGTTCTTCGTCTTCGCCGCCGCGGTGATCCTGATGAACACCCTGGCCGACCTGTTGTATCCGATGCTCGATCCGAGGGTGGGCCGATGACCGCCGAGACCACCGCGCCTCCTGTGAAACCGGGCGGGCCCAGTCCGCGCGCTCTCGCCCGGCGGCGGCGCCGTGCCTCCGTCGCGCGCTTCTGGAGGGAGTACCGCAAGCACCGTGCGGGGGTGTTCGGGCTGGCGGCGCTGGTGCTGTTCGTGCTCGTGGCACTGACCGCGCCGCTGACCGTCGGGTCGGACGTGGACAGTGTGACCGACGCGCCCGGTCAGCCGCTGGAGAGCCCGAGCGGCCGGTTTCCGCTGGGCACCGACCAGTTCGGGCGGAGCCTGCTGGGTCTGCTGATCTGGGGCTCGCGCGTCTCGCTCCTGGTCGGGCTGCTCGCGGCGGTGCTGTCGGTGCTGATCGGCGCGCTGATCGGGATCACCGCCGGGCACTTCCGCGGCTGGTACGCCACGGTGATGATGCGGATCACGGACTGGTTCCTGGTGATGCCGACGCTGGTGCTGGCGATCGTGCTGGCCACGGTGCTGTCCCGGTCGCTCGGCACGATCGTGCTCGCGATCGGCGTGACCACCTGGCCCACCACGGCGCGCCTGGTGCGGGCGCAGACGCTGGCGGTGGAGTCGCGGCCGTACATCGAGCGGGCGAAGGCGCTCGGGGGCGGCCACTGGCACATCATGTCCCGGCACGTGCTGCCCAACGTCATGCCGCTGATCCTCGCGCAGACGACGCTGATCATCTCCTCCGCGATCCTGGCGGAGGCGACCCTGGCCTTCCTCGGTCTCGGGGACCCGGCGGTCGTGTCCTGGGGCGGGCTGTTGCAGGACGCGCGGGAGGCGGGGTCCGTGAGTTCCGGTGACTGGTGGTACCTGGTGCCGCCGGGCGTCGGGATCGCGGTCGTGGCGCTGGCGTTCACGCTGTGCGGGCGTGCGGTGGAGGCCGTTCTCAATCCCAGGCTGGGGGTGTCCCGTTGAGTCTGCTCGAGGTGCGGGACCTGAAGGTGACGTATCCCGGCGGTGCGGCCGCCGTGCGCGGGGTCGACCTGGCCCTGGAGGCGGGCGAGAAGCTCGGTGTCGCGGGCGAGTCCGGCTGCGGCAAGTCCACCCTGGCCCTGGCACTGCTGCGGCTCCTGCCGCCCGGTGCGCGGGTCGGCGGGGAGGTGCTGCTGGACGGCGAGGACGTGCTCACGATGAAGTGGGGCCGGGTACGGGCGGTCCGCTGGGCCGGTGCGTCGATCGTCTTCCAGGGCGCGATGCACTCCCTGAACGCCGTCCACCGCATCGGTGACCAGATCGCCGAGCCGATCGTGCTGCACCGCAGGGCCACCCCGGCCGGGGCGCGCAAGCGGGCCGGGGAGCTGCTGGAGCAGGTCGGTCTGCCCGCGGCCCGGGCGAGTGCCTACCCGCACGAGCTGTCCGGCGGGCAGCGGCAGCGGGTGATGATCGCGATGGCGCTGGCGTGCGACCCGCGGCTGATCGTCGCCGACGAGCCGACCACGGCGCTGGACGTGATGATCCAGGCGCAGATCCTGCGGCTGATCGAGGGCCTGGTGGGCGAGCAGGACGTCGGCCTGATCATGATCAGCCACGACCTCGCGGTGCTGGCCGACACGTGCGACCGGCTCGCGGTGATGTACGCGGGCCGGGTGGTCGAGGAGGGCCCGGCCCGGCAGGTGTACGACGACGCCCGGCATCCCTACGGCCGGGCGCTGTCGGAGGCGTTCCCCACGATCGGGAACCCGGCCTCCCGGTTCGCGCCCCGCGGACTGCCGGGCGACCCGCCCGACCCGGCGGCGGTGCCGTCCGGGTGCGCGTTCCATCCGCGCTGCCCGGTCGCGCTGGACCTCTGTGCCACCCAGGACCAGCCCCTGCGGGCTGCGGGCGCGCGACGCCGTGCGGCATGCGTGCACGTGGGCCCGGACGGCACGGGAGCACCGGACGGGACCGCCGCCGGGTCGGGCGGGGTCGCGTCGGCGGAGGACGACGGAGTGAGGAGCAGTGCCCCATGATCAGCACCGCGTCCAGCGGCACCCCCACCGGCACCCCCGGTGACACGCCCCCGTTGCTGAGGGTCCAGGGGCTGCACGTCAGCTTCCCCGGCCGGCGCGGGGCGGCCGCCGCGCGAGCCGTCGACGGGGTCGACCTCGACATCCGGCGCGGTGAGATCGTCACGCTGGTCGGCGAGTCGGGCTGCGGCAAGACGACCCTGGCCCGTTCGCTGCTCGGCCTGGTGAGGCCGACCGAGGGACGCGTCACCTTCGACGGCGCGCCCCTCACCTACTCCGCCCGGGCGCTCAAGGCGTACCGCAGGCGGGCCCAGCTCGTCCTGCAGGACCCGAGCGGTTCGCTGAACCCGCGGCACACGGTGTACGACATCGTCGCCGAGGGCCTGCGCATCCACGGCCACGCCGGGGACGAGCGGACGGCGGTGGCCGAGGCGCTGTCGCGGGCCGGGCTGCGGCCGCCGGAGCGGTTCTTCCTGCGTTACCCGCACGAGCTGTCCGGGGGCCAGCGCCAGCGGGTCGTCATCGCGGGCGCGCTGGTCCTGCGACCCGAGCTGCTCGTCGCCGACGAACCGGTGGCCTCCCTCGACGCGTCGGTGCGGGGCGAGATCCTCGCGCTGCTGCTGCGGCTGCGCACCGAGCTGGGCCTGGCCGCGCTGGTGGTGACCCACGACCTCGGCCTGGCCTGGAACATCGCCGACCGGGTCGCGGTGATGTACCTGGGCCGGATCGTCGAGACCGGCCCGGTGGAGCAGGTGCTGACGGCACCCCGGCACCCGTACACCCAGGCCCTGCTGTCCGTGCTGCCCGAGGCGCCCGGCGCCCCCGTCGTGCTCACCGGGGAGCCGCCGGACCCGTCGTACATCCCCGGCGGCTGCCGCTTCCACGTGCGTTGCCCGGTCCTGGCGGGCGGCGAGGCCGAACGGGCGGGTGTCGCGGACGCCTGCCGGAGCCAGGGGCTGGAGATCCTGCGCGGCGGCGACGAGTCCCAGGTCGCCTGCCACTGGGCGCGGGCGACGCAGCCCGCGGCCGAGCTGACGGCTGACGGCTGACGGCTGACGGCTGACGGGGCAGGAAGCCGGGGGACGGCACCAGGCCCAGCAGGGGGTCGTCGGCTGTCGGACCCCGGCGTGACCTCGGTCGTCAGCCCCGGGTGCGCCCTCGACCGCCGGACCGGAGGCGTCCCGGGTCTCAGGCCCCGGGGGCGTCCGTCGCGGTGATCTCGCGGCACCGGTCGACGTCCTCGGCCATCTGCACCAGGAGCGCGTCCAGCGTCTCGAACTTCGCCTGTCCGCGTACGAAGGCCACGAAGTCCACGGCGACGTGCAGCCCGTACAGCTCCAGGCCCACCCGGTCGATGGCGTACGCCTCCACCGTGCGCTCGGTGCCCTCGAACTGCGGGTTGGTGCCGACGGAGATCGCGGCCGCCATCGCCTCGCCCTGGGCGTGCAGCCAGCCGGCGTAGACGCCGTCGGCCGGGATGGCGGTGTGCGGGAGGGTCTCGACGTTGGCCGTGGGGAAGCCCATCTCACGGCCGCGCTGGGCGCCCCGCACGACGACGCCCTCGACGCGGTGCGGTCGGCCCAGGATCTCCGCGGCGCCGGACACGTCGCCCTCGGCGACCAGGCGGCGGGTCAGGGTGGAGGAGAACGGCTCGCCGCGGCCCGCCTCGCCGGTGACGTACAGATCGACGACCTCGACCTCGAAGTCGTAGACCTTGCCCTGCTCGATGAGGAAGTCCACGTTCCCGGCGGCCTTGTGGCCGAAGCGGAAGTTGGGGCCCTCGACGACCGCCTTGGCACGCAGCCGGTCGACCAGGACCTTGACCACGAACTCGGCCGCGGAGAGCTTCGAGAACTCCTTGGTGAAGGGGAGGATCAGCACCGCGTCCACGCCGAGGTCCGCCATCAGCTCGGCCCGGCGGTGGTGCGGGGCGAGCAGCGGGGGGTGGCTGCCGGGGCGGACGACCTCGCTGGGGTGCGGGTCGAAGGTGACGACGACGGACGGAACGCCCAGCTCGCGGGCGCGGTCCACGGCGTGCTTGATGATCAGCTGGTGTCCGCGGTGAACGCCGTCGTAGGAGCCGATGGTGACGACGCTGCGTCCCCAGTCCTCGGGGATGTCCTCCAAGCCACGCCAGCGCTGCACTGTGTCCGCTCCTCGGTGCTTCCGTGGTTGCCATGGTTCCGTGGTGACCCTTACGCAGGTCTAAGGGTGCCATGCCGTCCGGCTCCGGCCCGCATCGGCATCGGCATCGGCGCTGTGACCGGGGGCGGGGTCAGGCGGGGACGCGGGCGCCCGCCAGGTGCTCGATCGTGCGGCGGGTGCTGGGGCCCACCAGCGCGGCCCAGTCCTGGGGCGCCTCGGTGAGCCAGCCGGTCAGTCGGCGGGCGAAGCCCGGGAGGTGGCGGGCCAGGTCGACGAGGCCGCGGTCGAAGCGGGTGGCGCCCTCGGGGGTGCGGACGAGGAGCAGCCCGGTGCGCTGGACGAGGGCGCGCAGCTCCTCGCCGTCGCACCGGGCGGCCGCGTGCAGCAGCGCGTCCAGCACGGCGGGTTCGTGCTCGTGGGTGAACAGGTGCTCCCGCAGTGCGCGGCGGAGCGGGGCGCCGGCCGCCGCCCCGTCGGCGGCGAGGACCGAGGCGAGCGCGGCCCGCACCGGCTCGGGACCGTCGTCCAGGAGACGGGTGACCAGGGGCAGGAGTACGGCGCTGGGTGCGGGGTCCCGGTCCAGGCGCCGGTCGACGTACGCGGCCAGGTGCCCGGCGGTCTCGGGGCGCTCGGCCACCGTCCGGCCGAGGAGGGCGGCCACCCGGTCGGCCAGCGCGGGCGTGGTGGCGTCGGCGAGCCTGCGCAGCGCCTCCCCGGCGTCCGGGCCGAGCAGTCGGGCCCGGAAGGCTTCGAGCACGGGCCCGGGGTGGGTCGGCAGGGCGGCGGCCACCGCGCTCGGCGGGAGGTACGGGTCACCGGCGGTGAAGTGGTCGAGCGCCCTGGGGAGGTGGCGGTCGCGGCAGGCGGGGTCCTGGACGAGCAGGGCGAGCGCGCCGCCGCGCAGCGGGCTGTCGGAGGGTCCGGCGAGCAGGACCAGGGCGGCGTGGCGGAGCAGGGTGCGGTCGGCGCCGGTGCGCGCGTGCGGGGCGGTGCGCAGGCCGTGGGTGACCGCCGCGGTCTGCCGCGCGGGGC
Source organism: Streptomyces sp. BBFR25 (assembly GCF_044590125.1). NCBI lineage: Bacteria > Bacillati > Actinomycetota > Actinomycetes > Kitasatosporales > Streptomycetaceae > Streptomyces > Streptomyces sp. BBFR25. The sequence continues at coordinate 6,142,993 of NZ_CP172447.1, read as the reverse complement.
GCTCGTCGCGCGCCCACCGCTCCACCGCGCGGCAGAGCGCCGACGGCTCCTCCTCGGCCAGGACGGCGAGCAGTTCGTCGGCGCGTCGGTGCGCGCTGTCGACGAGTACCTCGGTGAGGCCGTCCAGGCCGCGGTGGCGGTGGGTGTGCAGCAGTGCCTGCGCGGCCGTCGCGACGGTGGCGTGCGGGGTGGCGGGCAGCGGCCGTTCGTCGTCGAACCAGCGGACGAGCAGCGGCTGTACGGCCGCGGGGTCGGCGACGAGCAGCGCGGCCACGGTGTCGAGGTGGCGGGGGCCGGGCTGGTGCGGTGGTCCGTCGGCGAGGACGAGGCGGCGCAGCAGGTCCAGGCGGACGGTCTCCGGCACCCGCAGCGCCGTCCAGAAGCCGGGCCCGAACACCCGGGGCGCGGGGTGCCCCTCGCCACCCCGTTCCGCGATCCCGTCGGCGAGCAGCCGCAGCACCTCCGTGTACGGCGTCGCGTCGGGTACCCGGATCAGCACCTCGGCGAGCAGCCGGGCGGCCCACCAGGAGTGCGGGTCGCGGTCCAGGGCGTGCACCAGCTCTTCGAGGGTCAGGGCGAGTTGGGGGACGCCGTGCTGACGGGCGAGGAGCAGGACCGCCTCGACGACGGAGCCGACGCGGTGGTGCGGGACGGGCAGGGTGGGGGTGCCGTGCGGGGTGTCGCGGCGGTGGACGAGGGCGCGCAGGGCCTCCTCCAGGTCGAGGTGGGTGCCCTGGATCCAGTCGGCGAGCTCCTCGTGCGCGAAGCGGTAGCCGCTGCCCGCGGGTGCGAAGAGGCCCTCGGCGAGCACGGCGGGGGCCCAGCCGGTGCCGCCGCCCAGCCGGGCCGGGGCCGGTCCCCAGGGGAACAGCGCTTCGAAGGACTCCCGGTCCAGTCCGCCCTGTCCGGGCCCGAGGCTGCGCCGGGCCGCCTCGTGGACTTGCCCGGAGACCTTCGCCGCGAGTCGGCGCACGGCGGTGCCGTGCAGGCCGTTCTCCCCGGCCAGGCGGGTGGCGACGCGCAGGCACTTCAGGTCCAGGTAGGCCGCGAAGACCGCGTCCCGGGTGACGTGTACGGGGGCCGGGGAGCCGGGGAGGGCGGCGTGGACCTCCGAGAGCAGGCGCAGGGTGAGGGGGTGGCGGGCGTCCGGGTCCGCCAGGGCGCCCTCCGGGACGCCGTGGCGTGTGCGCGCCTCCCGGGCCTCCTCGTCGCTCAGGTCGCCCAGGCGGACACAGGGCGGTAGCGCGGCGAGCGGGCATCCCCGGGAGCCCGCGGGCACCGGGTCGGCCGACGCCGGTCCGGGTCCGGCTTCCGTCCCGCCCGAGGGGCCCGCGGCGGCCGACCCGGTCACCGGTCGCGGTCCCACGGCGGCGACGGTGCGCGGCGGCTGCGGCGCCGCGCCGGTCCCGGACCAGGACACGCCACCATCCGCGCCCGATCCCGGCCCCGGCAGGGCAAGCGCCGCCCCGGACGGCGGCACCCCACCCACCGCCCGCCCCGGACCGCCCGGACCGCCCGGTCCGGGCCACGATCCCGGCGCGGCGGTCCCCTCCGCCATCCGCTCGGACGCGTACAGCAGCTCCCTCGGGAACTCCGCCCCCGCGTGCTCCCAGTACTCCCCGCGGCAGGCCACCACGAGCCGTGCTCCCGTCTCCCGCAGCCAGGTGGCCGTGCCCTCGGTCCACTCGGGGAGGCGGTGCGCCAGGACGGGCGGCATCTCCTCGGGGCCGTCGAGGAGGACCAGGAGGGGCCGTCCGGCGGCGCGGGCCAGGTGGGCGAGGCGCTCCGGGGTGATGTCGCCGAGGTCGCCCGGGCCGGGGCGGCGGTCCGAGGCGGCGATGATGCGGGCGGCCCGGGTCAGCGTCCGGCGAGCCGCGTCCGCCAGCGACATGTCGTCGTCGTGCAGATCGGCCCCGCGCAGCCAGAGCGTGGGCGCCGCGTCCGCGCCCCTGGAACGACGGGCGGCGAGGGCCGCCAGCTCGGTCGTGCGGCCGCTGCCCGGCGCGCCGACCAGGCCCAGCACCCGGGCACGACCGGCGGTGAAGGCGGCGAACTCACGTGTCACCGCCGCCCGTTCGACCGGTTCCCCCGCGCCGTGTCCGCCGCCCGGCGCGGCCGTGGGGTCCCCGTCCGTGACCGACGTCGCCGTGAGGGCGAGCACCCCGGCCAGATTGAGGTCGGCGCCGTACGCCGGGACCGTCGCCGCGTTCTCGGCGAGCAGCGCGGCGAGCGGGCCGGTGGCCGCGCGGCGCAGCGGTACGGCGAAGCCGACGTCGCTGTGTCCGGAGCTGAGGGCGGTGCCGAGGACGCCGAGGACGGCGCCGGTCGCCACGTCGAGCACGGGACCGCCGGCCGCGCCGCCGCCCAGCCGCAGGGCGTCCCGGCCACCGGTGCCGACGGCCAGTTCGAGGGCGTCACCGAGGAGGTGGAAGCGGTCGGTGGCCGTGTAGGTGACGTCGGTGGCGCCCAGGACCCGGGCCTCGCGCCAGCCCCCGGCGGCGATCCGGACGTACGTCCCGGCCTCGACGCGGTCCCGCGCGGTGAGGGGCAGCGGGTCGACGCCGAGCCCCTCGGTGCGCACCAGGGCCAGACCGAGGGCGGGCAGCGGGGTCACGTCGGCGGCGGCCACGACGCGCCGACGCTCCTCGGCGGTGCTCAGGACCAGCCGGGTCAGGCCGTCGACCGCTTCGTGGCTGGTGAGCACCGTGCCGTGGTGGTCGGCGACGAATCCCGTGCCGCGGGGGCGGCCGGCGAGGTCGTGGAAGCGGATTAGGGCGGCGTCGTAGGCGTAATCCGCCGAATCGGACGTGCGTCCCGCCGGATCGGCCTCCCGGAGAGCCGGGGGCCCGCCGCGCGCTTCCCGGGAGCCGCCCGCGGGCCGCTCCCCCGCCCTGCCGCCCGTCGCCTCCCGGGACCGGTTCCTCGACGCCATCGTCGAACCTCCCCGCCGTACACCCGTGCCGTGTGTCCGACGGTAGGCGCGAGATGATCAGCGGGACAGATCCCCTGGCGAACGCGCCCCCTTCCACTCCCCCGGTTCACTCCGAGCGCCTGCCCGGACGGGTGAACAGAAGGGGTGGGTTGGATACAACCTAGGGGGTGGGGGAACCGAGGGGGGACCGTGGAGCGGCGACAGAGGCAGTCCCCGTGATCGCCGCTCCACGGGCGGGCCTGACGGCGGGTCGGCTCAGCCGAAGACGGCCAGGCTCTTCGCCTTGCCCTTGTGCTCCTCCACGAGAGCGATGAGGCGCCCCTCGGGATCGAAGACGGCGACGGCACCGGCGCCGGTGTACTCCTCGGGCATCTCCAGCCGTACGCCGTTGGTGAGCAGCCGGGCCCGCTTCGCGTCCACGTCCCAGCGGGGGAAGGCGGCACCGGCCGCGTCCGCGACGGGCATGACGGTGAGTTCCTGCTGGAGCTGGTCCAGGGTCCGGGCGCCGTCCAGCTTGTACGGCCCGACGCGGGTGCGCCGCAGGGCCGTGAGGTGACCGCCGACGCCGAGTCCGGCGCCCAGGTCGCGGGCCAGGGCCCGGATGTAGGTCCCGGAGGAGCAGGTCACCGAGACCACCAGGTCGAGCACCGGAGTGCCGTCCTCGGCGACGGCGTCCCGGACGTCGTACACCGCGAAGGAGGAGACGGTGACGGGGCGGGCGGGGATCTCGAAGTCCTCGCCCTCGCGCGCCCGCTTGTAGGAGCGCACGCCCTTGATCTTGATGGCGCTGACCTTGGACGGCACCTGCATGATGGTGCCGCTCAGCTCGGCGATGCCGGCGTCGATCGCGTCCCGGGTGACCTTCGAGGCGTCCCGCGACCCCGTGATCTCGCCCTCGGCGTCGTCGGTCAGCGTCGTCTGCCCGAGCCTGATGGTGCCCAGGTACTCCTTCTCGGTGAGGGCCAGGTGGCCGAGGAGCTTGGTCGCCCGCTCCACACCGAGGACCAGGACGCCCGTCGCCATCGGGTCGAGCGTGCCGGCGTGCCCGACGCGCCGGGTGCGGGCGATGCCCCGCATCTTGGCGACGACGTCGTGCGAAGTGAAGCCCGACGGCTTGTCGACGATGACAAGGCCGTCGGGCGTGGTGTGCTTGTCGGTCATTTAGCGGTGTCGTCCGTCTCGTCGGCCTCGGTCTCGTCCTCGTCCGGCTTGCGGTACGGGTCCGCCTCGCCCGCGTACTTGGCGCCCGCGGACGCCTCGCGCACCTTCTCGTCGGACTGCCGCGCCTTGTCGAGGAGGTCCTCGATGTTGCGGGCGGTGTCCGGCAGGGCGTCCATGACGAAGGTCAGGGTCGGCGTGAACTTCACGCCCGCCGCCTTGCCGACCTCGGAGCGCAGGATGCCCTTGGCGCTCTCCAGGCCCGCCGTGGCGGCGTTGCGCTCCTCCTCGTCCCCGTAGACCGTGTAGAAGACGGTCGCCTCCCGCAGGTCACCCGTGACCCGGGTGTCCGTGATGGTGACGTGCGAGCCGAGCCGCGGGTCCTTGATCCCGCGCTGCAGCTTCTGGGCCACCACCTCTCGGATGAGGTCCGCCAGCCTTTTCGCCCGCGCGTTGTCGGCCACTGGTCCGTCTCCCGTTCTTTCTTCTCTTGCCTGATCTGGTCTTCTGCCCGATCTGGTCAGTCGTCGTCGCCGTGGAAGCGCCGTCTGACGGACAGCAGCTCCACCTCCGGCCGGCCGGCCACCAGCCGCTCGCACCGGTCGAGCACGTCGCTGAGGTGGCCCGCGTCGCCGGACACCATGGCCAGGCCGACGACCGCCCGGCGATGGAGGTTCATGTGCTCCACCTCCGCCGCGCTCACCGCGTACTTCCGCTGGAGCTCGGCGACGATCGGGCGGATCACGGAGCGCTTCTCCTTCAGCGAATGTACGTCGCCGAGGAGGAGGTCGAAGGACAGCGTCCCCACATACATGTGCAGCCGGTTCACCCGCCGGTCCGGGATCGATGGCCCCGCCGCGAACGGGCGGGATCACCAGAACCGTACAACGAACGGCCGGGGCCGATCGACGGATATTGTGCTCCGCCGACCGGCCCCGGACCGGTCACTCCCGGAAGGCGCGGTACTTACACCCGCGGCTTCTCGCGCATCTCGTACGTCGCGATGACGTCGTCGACCTTGATGTCGTTGAAGTTTCCGAGGTTGATACCGCCCTCGAAGCCTTCGCGGATCTCGGTGACGTCGTCCTTGAAGCGACGCAGACCCTCGATGTTGAGGTTCTCCGCGATGACCTTGCCATCGCGCAGGAGGCGCGCCTTGGTGTTGCGCTTGACCTCGCCGGAGCGGATGAGAACACCCGCGATGTTGCCCAGCTTGGAGGAGCGGAAGACCTCGCGGATCTCCGCCGTGCCCAGCTCGACCTCTTCGTACTCCGGCTTGAGCATGCCCTTGAGGGCCGCCTCGATCTCCTCGATCGCCTGGTAGATGACCGAGTAGTACCGGACGTCCACACCCTCGCGCTCGGCCATCTGCGCGGCACGCCCGGCGGCGCGCACGTTGAAGCCGATCACGATGGCGTCGGAGCCCATCGCCAGGTCGATGTCGGACTCCGTGACCGCACCGACGCCGCGGTGCAGGACGCGGATGTCGACCTCTTCGCCGACGTCCAGCTGGAGCAGGGAGGATTCCAGCGCCTCGACCGATCCGGACGCGTCGCCCTTGATGATCAGGTTGAGCTGCTGGACCTCGCCGGCCTTCAGCACCTTGTCCAGGTCCTCCAGCGACACGCGGCGCGTGCGCTTGGCGAACGCGGCGTTGCGCTCGCGGGCGGCGCGCTTCTCCGCGATCTGGCGGGCCGTACGGTCCTCCTCGACCACGATGAAGTTGTCACCGGCGCCCGGGACGTTGGTCAGACCCAGCACCTGGACCGGCGTGGACGGACCCGCCTCGGCGACGTTGTTGCCGTTGTCGTCGAGCATGGCGCGGACGCGGCCGTAGGCGTCGCCCACCACCATCGTGTCGCCGACCCGCAGGGTGCCTCGCTGCACGAGGACCGTCGCCACGGCACCGCGGCCGCGGTCGAGACGGGACTCGATCGAGATGCCCTGCGCGTCCTGGACCGGGTTGGCCCGCAGGTCGAGCGAGGCGTCCGCGGTGAGGACCACGGCCTCCAGCAGGGAGTCGATGTGCAGACCCTGCTTGGCGGAGATGTCGACGAACATGGTGTCGCCGCCGTACTCCTCGGCCACCAGGCCGTACTCGGTCAGCTGACCGCGCACCTTGGTCGGGTCGGCGCCCTCGACGTCGATCTTGTTGACCGCGACGACGATCGGGACCTCGGCCGCCTTGGCGTGGTTGAGCGCCTCGACCGTCTGCGGCATGACGCCGTCGTTGGCCGCGACGACCAGGATCGCGATGTCGGTCGACCGCGCACCACGGGCACGCATGGCGGTGAACGCCTCGTGACCCGGGGTGTCGATGAAGGTGATCTTGCGCTCTTCTTCGTTGACCTCGGTCGCGACCTGGTAGGCACCGATGTGCTGGGTGATGCCGCCGGCCTCGCCCGCGATGACGTTCGTCTTGCGGATGGCGTCGAGCAGCCGGGTCTTACCGTGGTCGACGTGACCCATGACGGTCACGACCGGCGGACGGACGACCAGGTCCTCCTCGGAGCCCTCGTCCTCGCCGAACTCCAGGTCGAAGGACTCGAGCAGCTCGCGGTCCTCCTCCTCCGGGCTGACGATCTGAACCGTGTAGTTCATCTCGTCGGCGAGGAGCTGGAGCGTCTCGTCGGAGACGGACTGCGTGGCCGTGACCATCTCGCCGAGGTTCATCATGACCGCGACGAGCGACGCCGGGTTGGCGTTGATCTTCTCCGCGAAGTCGGTGAGCGACGCACCGCGCGACAGGCGAATGGTCTCGCCGTTGCCGCGAGGCAGCATCACGCCGCCGACCGACGGGGCCTGCATGGCCTCGTACTCCTGGCGCCTCTGCCGCTTCGACTTGCGACCGCGACGCGCAGGACCGCCGGGACGACCGAAGGCGCCCTGCGTGCCACCACGGCCACCGGGACCACCGGGACGACCGCCGAAGCCGGGACGGCCACCGCCGCCGCCGAAGCCGCCGCCACCGCCGGGACGACCGGCGAAACCGCCGCCGCCACCGGGACGACCGGCGCCGCCACCGCCACCGGGACGACCGGCGAAGCCGCCGCCGCCGGGACGACCGCCGCCGCCGGGACGACCGGCACCGCCGGGACCGCGACCGCCGCCACCGGGGCCGGGACGCGGGCCGGCAGCGGGACGCTGCGGCATCATGCCGGGGTTGGGACGCGGGCCGCCGCCGGGACGGGGACCGGCGCCGCCGCCCTGCGGACGCGGCATCGAGCCCGGGCTCGGACGGTTGCCGCCCGGAGCCTGGGGACGGGGGCCGCCGCCCTGGCCGCCGGGACCCTGCGGACGGGGACCGGCGCCGGGGGCACCGGGACCGCCCGGACGCGGGCCGCCCTGCGGACGGGGCGCCTGCGGGCGCGCCATTCCGGCGTTGCCGCCGGAGGTGAAGGGGTTGTTACCCGGACGCGGACCGCCGGGACGACCGCCGGGACGCTGCGCCGGGGCGCCGGGACGCTGGCCGCCGGGACGGCCCTGGCCGCCCTGCTGACCACGGTCCTGACCCGGACCGGACGGACGGGCGCCGCCGGGCTTGGGGGCACCGGGACGCGCACCGCCGGGCTTCGGACCGGACGGAGCCGGAGTCGAGGCGGCGGGAGCGGCCGGGGCGGCCGGAGCGGCCGGCGGAGCGGTGAACTCCGGGGCGGCCGGGGCCGGACGCGGCGCGGGCTTGGGGCCCGGCGTCGGACGCGGACCCTGGGACGGAGCCGGCGCGGGGGCCGACGGAGCCGCGGGCTGCTCGGCAGCCGCGGGCTTGGGTGCGGCCGACGGACGCGGGGCGGCCGGACGGTCCCCCGCCGCCTTGGCGGCCTGGGAGGGACCAGCCTGCGCCGGAGACGGCGCCGACGGCCTGGGGGCGGCCTTCTTCGGGGCCGCGGGGCGGCCGGCGGAACGGCCGTTGCCGCCACCCTGCTGGAACGCGTCTGTCAGCTTGCGTACTACGGGCGCTTCGATGGTCGAAGACGCCGAACGGACGAATTCACCGAGTTCCTGGAGCTTGGCCATGACGACCTTGCTCTCGACACCGAACTCCTTGGCGAGTTCGTAGACCCGGACCTTAGCCACTTCGCTCCTCTGAGGTCCGGGTTGCGTCCGGACCGTCGCTAGTTCATGGGCGTACTCATCGCGTACTCATCGAGTGCTCATCGCAATCTCGACCTGCTTTCGACTCGCGAGGTACCAAGCCGCGCGGGGTTCCGCGCGGCATGTCTTCCTTACCACGTTGCTCACATGCTGCTTTCAGCAACCGTGCTGCAACCTTCTGCCTGCTCGACGTAGTGGCGCAACGCCTTTACGTCGAGCGGACCCGGGACGCGGAGCGCCCGCGGAAACGCCTTGCGGCGCACCGCCTGGTCGACACAGACCGGTACGGGGTGTACGTACGCACCCCGGCCGGGCAGCGTACCGCGTGGATCGGGGGTGCAATGACCCTCGATCGCCACGGTGCGCAGCAGCTCACTCTTGACCGCTCGCTCCCGGCACCCCACGCAGGTGCGCTCGGGGCATGCTCGGGTACGTGTCCGGCCAGACACTCCTAAGTCTACCTCCCCGGACCGACCTCACCCCTTCGGGGCAAGAATCGAACACGTGCCGCACGCAAAGCTGTCGTGATCTCAGCGTCCGTGCGGCTTGGATCTATTCCCCGCGGCCCTCGGACGGCTGCTCCGCCGACCCGTCGGCGGGCTGCTCGGTGTCCGGGCGGATGTCGATCCGCCAGCCGGTCAGCCGGGCCGCCAGCCGGGCGTTCTGACCTTCCTTGCCGATCGCCAGCGACAGCTGGTAGTCGGGCACGATCACGCGCGCGGAGCGGGCCGCCAGGTCCACGACCTCCACCTTGGAGACGCGGGCCGGGGAGAGCGCGTTCGCCACCATCTCGGCCGGGTCGTCCGACCAGTCGACGATGTCGATCTTCTCGCCGTTCAGCTCGCCCATGACGTTGCGAACCCGGCCGCCCATGGGGCCGATGCAGGCGCCCTTGGCGTTCAGACCCGAGCGCGTGGAGCGTACGGCGATCTTGGTGCGGTGGCCGGCCTCGCGGGCGATCGCGGAGATCTCGACGGACCCGTCGGCGATCTCCGGCACTTCGAGGGCGAACAGCTTCTTCACCAGGTTGGGGTGCGTGCGGGAGAGCGTCACGGAGGGGCCCCGGACGCCCTTGGCCACCCGGACGACGTACGAGCGCAGGCGCGTGCCGTGCGGGTAGGTCTCGCCGGGCACCTGCTCCTGCACCGGGAGGATGGCCTCCAGCTTGCCGATGTCGACCAGCACGTTCTTCGGGTCGCGGCCCTGCTGGACCACGCCGGTGACGATGTCGCCCTCACGCCCGGCGTACTCGCCGAGCGTCGCGTCGTCCTCGGCGTCGCGCAGCCGCTGCAGGATGACCTGCTTGGCGGTGGTGGCGGCGATGCGGCCGAAGTCGGACGGGGTGTCGTCGAACTCGCGGGCCGCCTGGCCCTCCTCGAGGTCGTCCGGGTCCTCCTTCGCCCACACGGTCACATGGCCGGTGTTCCGGTCGAGCTCCACGCGCGCGTGCCGGCGGCTTCCCTCGGTGCGGTGGTAGGCGATGAGGAGGGCCGACTCGATCGCCTCGACCAGCAGGTCGAAGGAGATCTCCTTCTCCCGTACCAAGCCCCGCAGGGCGCTCATGTCGATGTCCACGGCTACGCCTCCTCCTCTTCCGTCTTGTTGTTGCTCTTGTTGTCGCTGTCTTGTGCGTCTTTGGCGTCCTTGCGGTTGAACTCGACCTGGACGCGTGCCTTGTCGATGTCGCCGAAGGACAGTCTGCGGGTGGTGGGCTTGCGGCCCTTCACCCCCGGTACTTCGAGGTCGAGCCCGTCCTCGTCCACGGCGAGGATGCGGGCGAGCAGTTCGCCGCCCTCGTGCAGCTGGAAACGGACCAGGCGGTCCGTGGCGCGCACGTAGTGGCGGTGCTGGGTCAGGGAGCGCTCCGCGCCGGGGGTGCCGACCTCGAGGGTGTACTCCCCCTCGCCCATCGCGTCGGTCTCGTCGAGCTTCGCCGAGAGCGCGCGGCTCACATCGGCGATCCGGTCCAGGTCCGCTCCGGTGTCGGAGTCGACGACCACGCTCAGCACACGCCTGCGGCCGACCGAGTCCACCGCGATCTCTTCGAGGTCCAGTCCCTGGGAGGCGACGAGCGGTTCCAGCAGCTCTCGCAGCCTCTCGCTCTGGGTGGTGCTCATCCGGGTGACTCCTCGGCCGCGTGTGCTGTTGTGGGACGGTGCGTGTGTCTCGTCAAAGGGTATCCGGTCGCGGGGGGTGTTGCCGTCCACCCCACCGTCCACCCCTGGTCCGGCGGTGCCGATGAGTGGTGGGCGGGCGGGGCGCGGGTACCGTGATCACGGGCGGGCGGGAATGCGGGTTTCCTTCGCGTTGATCGTCCTTCTGTCGTCGTTTGCCGTCGCTTCTGCCGTCGCTTTTGTCGTCGCTTTTGTCGTCGTATCCGTACGAGTCTGTCGAGGACGTCTGCCGTGTCGTTTCTCCCATCGCCGCGCCCGCTCCGGGGGCCGCGCAGAAGGAGCCTGCTCGCGTCGGCCGCCGGGGCCGTCGGGGCCGCCGTGCTCGTCGGCTGTACCGGGGGGCCGGGCTCCGGCGAGCCGGGGGCCGACCCGTCGACCGCCGAGCGGGTCCGCGCGCGTGCGGCCCGGGACAGCGAGGACCTTGCCGCGCGGTACGCGGCGGTGATCGCGGCCCATCCCGGGCTGGCGGAGCGGCTGGAGCCGCTGCGGGAAGAGGTCGTGCGGCATGCGGAGGCGTTCGGTGCGGTGCGGGCGAGTTCGCCGACGGAGTCGGGGACGGCGTCGGCCGCGTCGCCGTCGGTCTCCGCTCGGGCCGCCGGGCCGGCGGACGACTCCGGTGCCGTGCCCGCGGACGAGAAGGGTGCCCTGGCGCTGCTCGTCGGTGCGGAGCGCAGGCTCGCCGATCGGCGGGCCGGGGCGCTGCTCGACGTGCCGGGCGAGTTGGCGCGGCTGCTGGCCTCCGTCGCGGCGGCCGGGGCGGCGCACGTGTTCCTGCTGACGGAGGGCTGACGGATGGGCAAGGCGGAGGACGGGCGGCTGGACGCCCTCCAGGCGGCGCTGGCCGCGGAGCACGCGGCGGTGTACGGCTACGGGGTCGTCGGCGGGCGGATCGTCGAGGAGCGGCGTGCCGAGGCGCGGACGGCGTACGACGCGCACCGGGCGCGACGGGACGCGCTGGCGCGCGAGGTGCGGGACCTGGGCGGGGAGCCGGTCGTCGCGGCGGCGGGGTACGCGTTGCCCTTCGCCGTGCCGGACTCGGCGGCGGCGGTGCGGTTGGCGGCCGAGTTGGAGGACCGGGTGGCCGGGGTGTACTCCGACCTGGTGCGGGCGGCCGAGGGCGCGGGGCGGGCCTCGGCGGCCTCGGCACTGCGCGAGGCCGCGGTCCGCGCGGTGCGCTGGCGGGGCGGGAGCGTAGCCTTCCCTGGGCTCGCCGAGCGGGCCGCGACGGCTTCACCGACTGCGTAACACGTACGGCATTCCGTACGGGAAGGGAACGGCTCGCGCATGGCTTTCGAACCGCCGCGGCGTTTGGTCAGGGCGCTCGGCGAGACGGCACCGGACGGTGACGACTGGTTGGCGAAGCTGCCCGAAGTGGCGGAGCGGGCGGTGGCGCGGCGCGAGTTGGCGGTCGAGCGGGTGCAGGTGCCCGGCGGGCGGAGCAGCCTGGTCGTGCTGGTGCGGACGGCCGAGGGGGCGCCGGCGGTGCTGAAGCTCGCCCCGCGCCGGGCGCGTCCGGAGAGCGAGCGGGCCGCGCTCGTGCACTGGGGTGGGCGGGGTGCCGTGCAGGTGCGCGAGGAATCTGCCGAGGAGGGTGTGCTGCTGCTTGAGCGGCTGCATCCGGATGTGTCGGTGCGGTCGCTGCCGGAGGCGAAGGCGTTGCTGGAGGCCGCGGGGACGTTGCGGCGGCTGTGGGTGGAGCCGCCGGACTCTCATCCGTTCGAGACCGTCGCCGAGCGGACCGGGCGGCAGGCCGAGGCGATGCGGGCGGGCGCGGCGGCGGACGCCGAGGTGGCGCCGCTGGTCGACGCGGCGCTCGCGGTGCGGGCGGAGCTGCTGGCCGAGCCGCCGGAGCGGCGGCTGCTGCACGGGACGTTCCGGCAGAGCAAGGTGCTGGCCGGGGATCGGATGCCGTGGCTTGCGGTGGGGCCGGATCCGGTGGTCGGGGAGAGTGCGTTCGATCTGGCGCGGTTGGTGCGGGACCGGGTGGAGGATCTGATCGCGCAGCCGTCGGGGGCGTCGACGACTCGGCGGCGGATCAAGCGGCTCGCGGAGTCGCTGGAGGTCGATCAGGAGCGGCTGCGCGGGTGGACGCTGTTCCGGGCGGTGGAGTCGGGGGTGCGGGCTCGGCGGGTGGGGCGGGAGCAGGACGCGGAGCTGTTGTTGGAGTTCGCGGGCTGGTTGTGAGGTGTGGTGCCTGCGGCGCCTGTGCGGGCTCGGTGGGGGTGCGCGTAGCGCGGTGCGTCCGGTGGGTGGGTCGGGGCCGCGCCGGGGGGTGTCCGTCCTCGGAACGGCGCGGAATCGGTCGGCCACAGAAGCGAACTCTGTTGACGCGCCAACCGCTGCGGGCGGACACCCCCCGACACGACCCCTGCTCGCCGTACGCGCCTGCGGCTCGCCAACCCTCCGCGGTTCCCGTCCCGCCGTACGCGGCTGTCCCGCCGCGTCGCCACGCCGCCCGGCTGCGGGCAGTCGCCTCCCGCCCCAGCTGCGGGCAGTCGTGCCTCCCCCAGTGCCTGAACGGCCTGGGAGGTACCCCCAGGCGGCACGGGTGGGCGGTGGGGGCACCTCCCGCTCGAGCGAAGCCGAGAGTGGGGGAGGCACCCCGGCAGCGCCGGGCCGCGCGACCCACCCCCGCGCCCGCACCCATCCCGGGGGCCAAGAACGCCGGACCTCGCCTCGGCCCCGGAGGGCGTCAGCTGGTGAGGCGGGTGAGGGCCTCCTCGACCGTTACTTCCTCGCGCTCGCCCGTGCGGCGGTCCTTGAGTTCCACCACGCCCTCGGCGGAGCGGCGGCCGGCCACCAGGATCTGCGGGACGCCGATGAGTTCGGCGTCGGTGAACTTCACGCCCGGGGACACGCCCGCGCGGTCGTCCACCAGGACGCGGACGCCGGCCGCGGCCAGCTTGTCGGAGACCTCCAGGGCCAGCTCGGTCTGGAGTGCCTTGCCGGCGGCGACGACGTGGACGTCGGCCGGGGCGACCTCCTTGGACCAGACGAGGCCCTTGTCGTCGGCGTGCTGCTCGGCGAGGACGGCCACCGCGCGCGAGACGCCGATGCCGTAGGAGCCCATGGTGACGCGGGCCGGCTTGCCGTTCTGGCCGAGGACGTCCAGCTTGAGGGCGTCGGCGTACTTGCGGCCCAGCTGGAAGATGTGGCCGATCTCGATGGCGCGGTCCAGCTTGAGGCCGGTGCCGCAGTTGGGGCAGGGATCGCCCTCGCGGACGACCACGACGTCGACGTAGGTGTCGACCTCGAAGTCGCGGCCCGCCACGACGTTCTTGGCGTGGGTGTCGGGCTTGTTCGCGCCGGTGATCCACGCGGTGCCGGGCGCGACGCGGGGGTCGGCGATGTACTTGACCTTCTCGCCCAGGCCCTGCGGGCCGACGTAGCCGCGGACCAGGTCGGGGCGGCCGACGAAGTCCTCGGCGGTGACCAGTTCGACCGCGGCGGGGGCGAAGTGGGCCTCGACCTTGTCCATGTCGACCTCGCGGTCGCCGGGGACGCCCACGGCGACGATCTCGCCGTCCACCTTGACGAGGAGGTTCTTGAGGGTCGCGGAGGCCGGGACGCCGAGGGAGGCGGCGAGGGTCTCGATGGTGGGGGTGTCGGGGGTGGCGATGTCCTCGGCCGCGGGGGTGCCGGTGGCGTCCGTGGGCGTGAGGGGGTAGGTGATCGCCTCGGTGTTGGCGGCGTAGTCGCAGTTCGGGCAGTCGGCGAAGGTGTCCTCGCCTGCCTCGGCGGGGGCCAGGAACTCCTCGGACTTGGAGCCGCCCATGGCGCCGGCGGTGGCCGCGACGATGCGGTAGTCGAGGCCGAGGCGGTCGAAGACGCGCTGGTAGGCGGCGCGGTGCAGGGCGTAGGACTCGGCGAGGCCCTCGTCGGCGACGTCGAAGGAGTAGGAGTCCTTCATGAGGAACTCGCGGCCGCGCAGGATGCCGGCCCGGGGGCGGGCCTCGTCGCGGTACTTGTTCTGGATCTGGTAGAGGATGACCGGCAGGTCCTTGTAGGACGATGCCTGGTCCTTGACGAGCAGGGTGAAGATCTCCTCGTGGGTGGGGCCCAGGAGGTAGTCGCCGCCCTTGCGGTCCTGGAGGCGGAAGAGTTCGGGGCCGTACTCGTCCCAGCGGCCCGTCGCCTCGTACGGCTCGCGCGGCAGCAGGGCGGGGAGCTGGACCTCCTGGGCGCCGATGGCGTCCATCTCCTCGCGGACGATGCGCTCGATGTTGCCGAGGACCTTCTTGCCGAGCGGCAGCCAGCTCCACAGGCCGGCGGCGGTGCGGCGCACGTAGCCGGCGCGGACCAGCAGCTTGTGGCTGAGGACCTCGGCGTCCGCCGGGTCGTCGCGCAGCGTCTTCGCCATCAACTTCGACATGCGCTGGACCGGTGCGTTGGCCATGGTTCTCGTGTCTCCTGCTGCGTAAGGGTGGTGCTAGGAGGTTAGCCGGGCGGTCGGGCGCGGTGGAAATCGGTTATCGACCGGCCGGTGGCCTGTGCAGGGGCAGCGGGGCGCCCATCACCGCGTACGGCTTGGGGGCGCTGGGGAAGAGGACCTGGCGGGCGAGGTCCTGGTAGCCGAGGGAGCGGTAGAGGGCGCGGGCGGGGCTCTCGGTGTCGATCGCGGAGAGGATCGAGCGGGGCTCGGTGGCGGCGTCGGTGATCGTGGTGATCAGGGAGCGGCCCGCGCCGCGGTGCTGGTACGCCGGGTGGACGTGGAGTTCCGTGATGACGAAGGAGTCGTCGAGCCAGTCGTCGGTGCCCTGGGCGCGGAGGTAGGGCTCGACGACGGTGGACCACCAGTGGGTGCGGTCGTTCGGCATGCCGTAGACGAAGCCGACGAGGCGGCCGCGGACGGTGGCGCCGAGGGCTCTGGCGCCCGGGTGGGTCATGTGGCGCAGGACGATCTGACGGCGGACGGCCACCTCGTCGGGGCCGAGGCCGAAGGCGGCGGCTTGGACGGCCAGGGCCTCGTCCACGTGCGCGGAGAGGTCCAGGGGGCCGATCACGTGGTCCATGGCCGGGAGCCTACAGGGGGGTTGTGGTCGGAGGGCTGGTGCCGGTGGTGGGTCAAGGCCTGTCGCGGGTTCAGAACAGGACGCTCATGAAGGCGCCCACTTCCTGGAAGCCGACCCGCAGATACGTCCGTCGCGCCGCGGTGTTGAAGTCGTTGACGTAGAGGCTCGCCACCGGGGCGACGTCCGCGAGGGCGTGGCGCAGGACCGCCGCCATGCCGGGTGCCGCCAGGCCCTTGCCGCGGTACTCGGGGGCCACCCACACGCCCTGGATCTGGCAGGCGCGGTCGGTGGCGGCGCCAATCTCGGCCTTGAAGACGACCTTGCCGTCGGCGTCGAAGCGGGCGAAGGAGCGGCCGGAACCGACGAGTTCGGCGACCCGGGCCTGGTAGAGCAGGCCGCCGTCGCCCGCCATCGGGGAGATGCCGACCTCCTCGGTGAACATCGCCACGCAGGCCGGCATGATCCGTTCCATCTCGTCCTTGCGGACGCGGCGGACGTAGGGGTCCGGGGCGATGTCGTCGGGGAGGCGGTCGGTGACCATGAGGGGCTGGCGGGTGCGGACCTCGCGGGCCGGGCCCCAGCCCGGTTCGAGCAGCCGCCACAGCTGGGCGGTCGGGCCGGCCGGGCCGACGATCGAGGAGCAGCGGCGGCCGGCCCGGCGGGCGCGGTCGGCGAAGGCGCGGACGGCGCGGGGGGTGGCGCAGATGGGCACGAGGTTGGCGCCCGCGTAGCACAGGGATGTGAGCATGCCGTGCTCGTACCAGCCCCACATCTCGCCGCCGAGACGCCACGGGTCGAGACCGGCGATCTGGACCCGGGCGGTCACGAAGGCGTTGGCGACCGGGTCGCGGTCGAGGATGGCGAGCGCGGCGTCCAGGTCGCTCGGTTCGAGCACGCGGGAGGTGGTCTGCGTCAACACGTGCGGGGGCCTCACCCTGAGATCTGCTGGTCCCCGCACTGTACCTGCCGCGCATATGCCGCGCCGCCCCCTGGGGCGACGCGGCAGCGGGGGGGGGAGGGATCAGCCCGCCACGGCGACGGAGGGCTCGCCGGAGGCCACGCCGTCCTTCTCCATCTGCTCGGCGATCTTCATGGCTTCCTCGATGAGGGTCTCCACGATCTTGGACTCGGGGACGGTCTTGATGACCTCGCCCTTGACGAAGATCTGGCCCTTGCCGTTGCCGGACGCGACGCCGAGGTCGGCCTCGCGGGCCTCGCCCGGGCCGTTGACGACGCAGCCCATGACGGCGACGCGCAGCGGGACGTCCATGCCCTCCAGGCCGGCGGTGACTTCCTCGGCCAGCTTGTAGACGTCGACCTGGGCGCGGCCGCAGGACGGGCAGGAGACGATCTCCAGGCCGCGCTGGCGCAGGTTCAGCGACTCCAGGATCTGGATGCCGACCTTGATCTCCTCGACCGGCGGTGCCGAGAGGGAGACGCGGATGGTGTCGCCGATGCCCTGGGAGAGCAGGGCGCCGAAGGCGACGGCCGACTTGATGGTGCCCTGGAAGGCGGGGCCGGCCTCGGTGACGCCGAGGTGGAGGGGGTAGTCGCACTGGGCGGCGAGCTGGCGGTAGGCCTCGACCATGACGACGGGGTCGTTGTGCTTGACCGAGATCTTGATGTCCCGGAAGTCGTGCTCCTCGAAGAGCGAGGCTTCCCAGAGGGCGGACTCGGCGAGCGCCTCGGGGGTCGCCCTGCCGTACTTCTGGAGCAGGCGGCGGTCCAGGGAGCCCGCGTTCACGCCGATGCGGATGGGCGTGCCGTGGTCCTTCGCCGCCTTGGCGATCTCCTTGACCTTGTCGTCGAACTGCTTGATGTTGCCCGGGTTCACCCGGACCGCCGCGCAGCCCGCCTCGATCGCGGCGAAGACGTACTTGGGCTGGAAGTGGATGTCCGCGATCACCGGGATCTGCGACTTCTTCGCGATGACGGGCAGCGCGTCGGCGTCGTCCTGGGTGGGGCAGGCCACGCGGACGATCTGGCAGCCCGACGCCGTCAGCTCGGCGATCTGCTGGAGCGTGGCCCCGATGTCGGAGGTGCGGGTGGTGGTCATGGACTGCACCGACACGGGGGCGTCGCCGCCCACCGCCACGGGCCCGACCTGGATCTGCCGGCTCTTGCGGCGCTCCGCGAGCCTGGTCGGAACGTCCGGCATGCCGAGAGAAATCGCAGTCATCTGCTGTGCAACCCCAAGTCGTGGATCAAGGTCCGGTCCCGTTCAGCAGCGGGCTCCGGCAATCGAGATTACGGCACCGACGTGAACGCCGGGCACGCGGCGTACGGGGGATGCACCCTTTGGCGTCCTTCTGCGGGGTGAGGCGAGTGAAGCCCGGTCCGGAGGGACATGCTCTCCGGATCGGGCTTCTCATCGGATCGGTCGGACGGTCCGTGGATCGGTTGATCACGCCGGGTGCCGTCCGGGCGGGCCGGCCGTCAGGTGATGCGCACCGGGTTGACGACGTCCGCCACCAGCACGAGCAGCGTGAAGCAGACGAAGACGCCCGCCACCACGTAGGCCACCGGCATCAGCTTCGCCACGTCGAAGGGCCCGGGGTCCGGCCTGCGCAGCACCTTGGCGGTGGCGCGGCGCAGCGACTCCCACAGCGCGCCCGCGATGTGGCCGCCGTCGAGCGGCAGCAGCGGGAGCATGTTGAAGAGGAACAGGGAGAGGTTGAAGCCGGCCACCAGCATGACGAACATGGCGAGCTGCTGGGTGGGCGGGATGTCCAGGGTGGCGATCTCGCCGCCGACGCGGGCGGCGCCGACGACGCCCATCGGGGAGTCGGCCTCGCGCGGTCCGTCGCCGAAGGCCGCGTCCCACAGGGCGGGGATCTTGGCGGGCAGCGCGGCGAGGGAGTCGACGGCGTCGCCGATCCGGTCGCCCATCCAGGTCACCGACTGGCCGAAGTCCTGCTTGACCACGCCGGTGGCGGCGCTGAAGCCGAGGAAGCCGGCGGTCACGTACTCGCCCTGGACGATCTGCCCGTTGGAGTCCTTCTTGGCGACCTTGTTGGTGGCGATGGTCGCGTGGAGGGTGATCTCCTCGCCCTTGCGCTCGACGACGACCGGCACGTCCTCGCCGGGGTTGGCGCGGATCAGGTTGGACAGCCTGTCCCAGTCGTCGGTCCGTACGCCGTCGAAGGCGACGATCTTGTCCCCGGCCCTGAGGCCCGCCGCGGCGGCCGGGGAGGCGGGGTCGGACTTGGCGCAGTCGTCGCGGTTCTCGCTCTGCGAGATGACGCACTGCGAAACGGAGCTGACGGTGGTGGTCTGCTGCGAGATGCCGAAGCCCATCAGCACCGTGAGGAAGAGCACCACGGCGAGGATGAGGTTCATGAACGGGCCGGCGAACATCACGATGACGCGCTTCCACGGCTTGCGCGTGTAGAAGAGGCGCTTCTCGTCCCCGGGCTGCAGTTCCTCGAAGGCGGCCGAGCGGGCGTCCTCTATCATCCCGCGCCAGGGCGAGGTGGAGCGCGCCTCCATGCGGCCGTCGGCACCGGGCGGGAACATGCCGATCATGCGGATGTAGCCGCCGAACGGGATGGCCTTGACCCCGTACTCGGTGTCGCCCTTCTTCTTCGAGAAGAGCGTCGGTCCGAAGCCCACCATGTACTGCGGCACCCGGATGCCGAACATCTTGGCCGTGGAGAGGTGGCCCAGCTCGTGCCAGGCGATGGAGAAGAGCAGGCCGACGGCGAAGAGGACTATGCCGAGGATGAACATCAGGGTCGTCATGCACGGGCCTCCGCCGTCTGTGCCGCCAGTTGCCGGGCCCGGGCGCGTGCCCAGGTCTCCGCTTCGAGGACGTCCGCGACGGTGAGCGAGGTTCCCGTACGGGGGGTGCCGTGCTCCTCGACCACCCGCGTGACGGTCTCCATGATCCCGAGAAACGGCAGCGCGCCGGAGCGGAACGCCTCGACGCACTCCTCATTGGCGGCATTGAACACCGCCGGGGCCGTGCCCGCGAGCTGTCCGACGTGCCGGGCCAGGTTGACCGAGGGGAAGGCCTCGTTGTCGAGCGGGAAGAACTCCCAGGTGGAGGCCTTGCTCCAGTCGAAGGTGGGCGCGGCGTCGGGGACGCGTTCGGGCCAGCCGAGGCCGATGGCGATGGGCCCGCGCATGTCGGGGGGCGTCGCCTGGGCCAGGGTCGATCCGTCCGTGTACTCAACCATCGAGTGGACATACGACTGCGGGTGCACGACCACCTCAATGCGGTCGAAGGGAATGTCGTAGAGCAGGTGGGCCTCGATCACCTCCAGGCCCTTGTTGACGAGGGTCGCGGAGTTGATCGTGATCACCGGGCCCATGGCCCAGGTGGGGTGGGCGAGGGCGTCCTCGACGGTGACGGCCGCCAGCTGGTCCTTCGTCCGGCCGCGGAAGGGGCCGCCGGACGCGGTGACGACCAGCTTGCGCACGTCGGCGCGGGTACCGGCGGCCAGCGCCTGGAAGAGGGCGGCGTGCTCGGAGTCGACCGGGATGATCTGGCCCGGCTTGGCCAGCGCCTTGACCAGTGGGCCGCCGACGATGAGCGACTCCTTGTTGGCCAGCGCGAGGGTGCGGCCCGCCTCCAGGGCGGCGAGGGTGGGCGCGAGTCCGATGGAGCCGGTGATGCCGTTGAGCACCGTGTGGCAGGCGGAGGCGGCGAGCTGGGTGGCCGCCTCCGGCCCGGCGAGGATCTCCGGGAGCGGCTCCCCCGCGCCGTACTGCGCGGTGAGCGCCTCGCGCAGCGCCGGTACGACGTCCTCGCGGGCGACGGCGACGGTCCGCGCCTTCAGCCGGTACGCCTGCTCGGCGAGGAGGGCGACCCGGCCGCCGTTGGCGGACAGGGCGGTGACCCGGAAGCGGTCCGGGTTGCGCAGCACGAGGTCGATGGCCTGGGTCCCGATCGACCCGGTGGACCCGAGGATCACCACGTCCTTCGGGCCGTCGCCCGCCACCGGGTCGTAGACGAGGTGGGGGTCGGCGAGTGGGGCTGGACTGTCGCTCATGCCCCCATTGTGGCCGCAACGGCCCTCCGGGAGGACAGCGCGTCCCTCGGTCGGGTGTCGCGCACCCGACCGAGGGAGCGCCGGGGCGGCCTCCAGCCGGTTCCTTCCCGGACCGGTCATGACACCTCCGACGGCGCGCGCCCCTGCGGTGGTTCGGGTGCCGGGCCCGGCGGGATGCCCCGGCACCCGGCCAGGACCGCCCGGCACCGCCCGCGGTCCTCGGCTCAGCCGATGGCTCGGCGGACGTTCTCCTTGGTGCTGGCACCCGGTGTCGCGTCCGCGATCCACGGGCCGTCGCCCGAGGGATCGACGACGCCCTGCTCCAGCCACTCGTAGGCGCCGCCCAGCACGCCCTTGACGACCTTGCGGTCCAGGTCGTCGGTGTTGCTCCACAGGCGGCCGAAGAGTTCCTCGACGCGGATGCGGGACTGGCGGCAGAAGGCGTCGGCGAGCTGGTAGGCCTCGCGGCCGTGGTCGCCCTTGGCGCGCAGGTGCTCGGCGCGGACGCAGGCGGCGCTCATCGCGAACAGCTCCGCGCCGATGTCGACGATCCGACCGAGGAAGCCCTGCTTGGTCTCCATCCGGCCCTGCCAGCGGGACATGGCGTAGAAGGTGGAGCGGGCGAGCTTGCGGGCGGCGCGTTCGACGTAGCGCAGGTGACCGGAGAGGTCGGGGTGGCCGGACGGGTGGAAGTCGGCGTACGAGCGCGGGAGTTGGCCCGGTCCCGCGACGAGCTTGGGCAGCCACTTGGCGTAGAAGACGCCCGCCTGCGCGCCCGCCCTCGCCTTGTCGGACAGGGTCTTGTCGGGGTCGATCAGGTCCCCCGCGACCGAGAGGTGGGCGTCGACGGCCTCGCGTGCGATCAGCAGGTGCATGATCTCGGTGGAGCCCTCGAAGATGCGGTTGATGCGCAGGTCCCGCAGGAGTTGCTCGGCGGGGACCGCGCGCTCGCCGCGGGCTTCGAGGGAGGCCGCGGTCTCGAAGCCCCGGCCGCCGCGGATCTGGACCAGTTCGTCGGCCATCAGGCAGGCCATCTCGGAGCCGTAGAGCTTGGCGAGGGCGGCCTCGATGCGGATGTCGTTGCGGTCCTCGTCGGCCATCTGGGAGGAGAGGTCCAGGACGGCCTCCAGGGCGAAGGTCGTCGCCGCGATGAAGGAGATCTTGGAACCGACCGCCTCGTGCAGCGCGACCGGTTTGCCCCACTGCTCGCGCACCGCCGACCACTCACGGGCGATCTTCAGGCACCACTTGCCGGCGCCGACGCACATGGCGGGCAGCGAGAGGCGGCCGGTGTTGAGGGTGGTGAGGGCGATCTTGAGTCCGGCGCCCTCGGGGCCGATGCGGTGGGCGGCCGGGACGCGGACCCGGTGGAAGCGGGTGACGCCGTTCTCCAGGCCGCGCAGGCCCATGAAGGCGTTGCGGTTCTCGACGGTGATGCCCTCGGAGGCGGCCTCGACGACGAAGGCGGTGATGCCTCCCTTGCCGTCCTTGCCGCCCTCGCCCTTCTCCGGTTTGGGGACGCGGGCCATGACCACGAGGAGGTCGGCGACGACTCCGTTGGTGGTCCACAGCTTCACGCCGTCGAGGACGTAGTCGTCGCCGTCCCGGACGGCGGTGGTGGCCAGGCGGGCCGGGTCGGAGCCGACGTCCGGCTCGGTCAGCAGGAACGCCGAGATGTCGGTGCGGGCGCAGCGCGGCAGGAACGTGTCCTTCTGCTCCTGGGTGCCGAACATCTTCAGCGGCTGCGGCACGCCGATCGACTGGTGGGCGGAGAGCAGCGCGCCGATCGCCGGGTTCGCGGAACCGACCAGGGCGAGGGCCTTGTTGTAGTAGACCTGGGTCAGGCCGAGGCCGCCGTACTTGGTGTCGATCTTCATGCCGAAGGCGCCCAGCTCCTTCAGCCCGGTGATCACGTCGTCCGGGATGCGGGCGTCGCGCTCGATCACCGCCCCGTCGATCTTCGTCTCGCAGAAGTCGCGCAGCTTGGCGAGGAACTCCTCACCCCGCTGAACGTCCTCGTCGGCCGGGAGCGGGTGGGGGTGGAGGAGGTCGAGGCGGAAGCGGCCGAGGAACAGCTCCTTGGCGAAGCTGGGCTTGCGCCAGTCCTGTTCCCGGGCCGCCTCCGCGACCTGTCGGGCCTCACGTTCGGTGACGGTGGGACGGGAGGAGGGGGTGGGTGGTGCGGACATGAGGCTCACCTCGCCACGAATCGCCCTGCACGAACTTGCGGACGTACGTTACTAGTCGGTGCTACTCGATCGTATCTACCCGATCCCGGGCGACCCAGCCACCCTTCGTGCGGCCGTTCGGCCGATACTGCTGGGGGAGACTCGACGGGAGGAACGGGGAGGAGAGAGGAGTCGAAGCGCTTCGACTGGCTCTGGACACCCATCCTCGCTGCGGATACTGTCGAACCACCCTCGCCCGCCCCTGTTAGCCCCCGCGCTCTGTCGAAGCGCTTCACAAAACTTGGAGAGCTGGATGGTCACCCTCGCCGAGGTCGCCCAGCATGCCGGAGTCTCGGCGAGCACGGTGAGCTATGTCCTCAGCGGCAAGCGGTCCATCTCCACCACCACCCGGCAGCGGGTCGAGGAGAGCATCCGGAAGCTCGGCTACCACCCGAACGCGGGCGCCCGCGCCCTGGCCAGCAGCCGGTCGAACATCATCGCCCTCATGATCCCGCTGCGCACCGACATGTACGTGCCGGTGATGATGGAGATCGCCATCGCGGTCGCGGCCGGCGCGCGCACCCACGGGTACGACATCCTGCTGCTCACCGGCGAGGAGGGCCCCGACGCGGTGCGCCGCGTCACCGGCAGCGGACTCGCCGACGCGATGATCCTCATGGACGTCGAACTCGACGACGAGCGGCTCCCGCTGCTGCGCGACACCCACCAGCCGTCCGTGCTGATCGGACTCCCCGCCGACACCGAGGGCCTGACCTGCGTCGACTTGGACTTCCGGGCGACCGGCGCGCTCTGCGTGGAGCACCTGGCGCAGCTGGGCCACCGCGACATCGCGGTCATCGGCGAGGCCCCCGGCGTCTACGAGCGGCACACCGGCTTCGCCGAGCGCACCCTCGACGGTCTGCGCACCCGCGCACGGGAGCTGGGACTGCGGCTGCTGCACCGGCCCTGCGAGGGCGGGTACGACGCGATGGCCGCGACGCTGGCCCGGGTCTTCGACGAACGCCCGGACACCACCGGGTTCGTCGTCCAGAACGAGGCGGCGGTCGAACCGCTGCTCGCCCTGCTGCGCCAGCAGGGCCGGGCCGTGCCGGAGGACGTGTCGGTGGTCGCGGTCTGCCCCGAGCAGGTCGCCACCCAGGCCTCGGTGCGGCTCACCTCCGTCGCGGTGCCCGCGCAGGAGATGGGGCGGCGGGCCGTGGAACAGCTGGTCGCCAAGCTCGAGGGCCGGGGCAGCGACGAGGTCGTGCTGCTCGCGCCGGAGCTGACGGTCCGGGCCAGCTCGGGATCGGCGCCCGTCCGGCCGTAGCACTCCCCCGCCCGCTGCCCTCCCCCGCCGCCGGTGCGCTTCGTGCGGTCAGCCGCCGCTGACCGTCAGGCTGTCGGTGCGGAAGTCCAGGCCGCCGGCGGACGAGGTGATCTCGTAGCCGAACTGCACGTCACCGATGGTCTCGTCGCCCATCCAGCCCTTGGTGTCCTTGATCCACTTCAGGATCGGGAGGATGTTCACCGTGCCGGAGTCCGAGTCCGAGGTGCGCAGGAACGAGAAGACCTCGTTGGCGCCGTTGTCCCCCTTGTAGACGTTCCAGGTGTGACCGCCGAGGCTGACGGTCCCCTGCGAGGTGCCGAGGGGACCGACAGCGCCGTGGTGGTTGACCCAGAGCATGATCTCGTAGTCGTAGTCCGTGTCCCAGATGTCGTACGAGGTGTTGTACGCGCCGGACGTCGGGACCGTGACGTCGTAGCTGCTGGTGAGCGCGGAGAGCGAGGTGATCGGCTTGTTGATCACCTTCTTGGCGTTCGGGTAGGACTTGATGCCGCCGGTGTCGGGGTGGTCCGCCCGGACGCCCCAGTTCGTCCCGGAGTTGGCCCAGACGCACTGGCTTCCGGCGCCGGAGCCCCAGATGTTGTTGTAGAGGGTGTAGCCGTCCAGGGTGGTGTTGCCCCACTGGTCGCAGGAGTTCCAGACGGCGGCCTGGGCGGGGGCGGAGGCGAGACCGACGGTGGCGCCGAGCGCGAGGGCCGGGGCGAGGAGCGCGGTCAGGGTGCGCGTGCGGGCGCGGCTGCTGGTGCGGGTGGGGCGCGTGCGTGGTGCCATGGCGTTTCCTTCCATGGGTGGGGGGACGTGCGCTGGTGCTACCGCGCCTTGACGCTGATGACGCGGTCCTCCCCGGCGACGAGGTCGAGCGGTTCGGCGCCGGAGGGGGTCCTGAGTTCGATGCGGCGGGTACGGTCCGGGCGCAGGACGGCCGTCGCGCTGCCGTCGGGCGTCCAGGTGAGGTCGACGGCGGCCCCGAACCGGGTGCGTACGCCCCTGAGTTCGCCCCGCGGGCAGGAGGCGGGCAGAGCGGGGAGCAGGACCAGTCGGCCGGGGGTGGACTGCACGAGCATCTCGATGAGCACGGCGGGCAGGGCGTGCGCCGCGTCCGCGTTGTAGACGTCGCGGTGGGGGTAGTGCGCGCTCATCAGGGACACGTGGAAGTAGTCGCCGTCCAGTACCCGGCCGAGCGCGTGGGCGACCCGGTCGCCGTCGCGGAGCCTGGCCGCGACCAGGGCGTGGTGGAGGTGGCCGTGGGCGGAGTCGTTCTCGGCGCCGCGCAGTTCGAGGGCGCGGTGGGCGGCCTCGGCGAGGCGGGGGGTGTCGTACGGGTTGATCTCCTCCAGCGGCCAGACGCCGTAGAGGTGGCTGAGATGACGGTGGTCGTAGGTGTCGGCCAGGCCGGGCCGGGCCCACTCGGCGAGCGCCCCGTCGGCGTTGACCCGGTGCGTGGGGAGGCGGTCGGCGAGGGCGCGCCAGCGGTCGGCGTGCGCGGGGTGGCGGTCGGCGGCGGTGCGCAGGGCGTGCCGGGCGGCGGAGAGGTCCATCGCCGCGTTCAGAGTGCCCCAGCTCGCGTTCGCCGGGCGGTTCTCGGGCGAGTAGGAGGGCACGACGACCAGGTGGCCCCTCTCGTCGGTGCGGTGGAGGAAGTCCTCGTAGAAGAGGGCGACTTCGGCCAGGGCGGCGGTGGTGCGGGGGTCGTCGGTGCCGTGGGTCTCGTCGTGGTCGACGAGGGGCTTGAGCAGCCAGTCGGCGCCCGCGGTCCACAGGTGCAGCGGGTACTCGCGGCTGAAGTGGTACGTGTGGCCGGACTCGCCGTCGGTGTGCGAGGGCGCGACCACGCCCCGGGCGCCGAAGATCTCGCGGGCGTTGTCCCGCCAGTCGGGCCGCTGCCGGTGGACCAGGGCGGCGTGGGCCTCGGTGACCTCGGGGAGGGCGGCGGCCGCGGCGGAGGCGGTCTGGAGGTTGAGGTTGGCGTTGGTGGTGAAGGCGCCGGACCAGGCGGTGTTCCAGTCGCCGGTCCACAGGCCGGTGAGGCGGGGCGGGAGCAGGCCGCTCGCCGACAGGAGGTGGTAGCGGCCGGCGGCGAAGAGCCGTTCGAGGAGGGCGGGGCCGCCGGGCCGTCCGAGCAGGACCGAGCCCGGCAGGGCGCGTTCGGCGGGGTCGGCGGCGAGGTCGAGGGTGACGCGGTCGTAGGCGGTGCGGTGCCGGGTCAGGTGCCGGGCGAGGAGGCCGTCGTACGCCGACGAGTGCGGGGCTTGGTCCAGCAGGTCGCGCAGGGCGCGGCTCTCGGCGAGCGTGTCCAGTTCGCCGGTGTGGCGGTGCACCCGGGTCAGCAGCAGCACCTCGGTGGCGCCCTCGACGAGGACGCCCGGCGGGACGAGCTTCGTGGTGCCGCCGGTGACGGCGGCGAGGGTGACGCCGGTGTGGGCGAGGTCGCTGCCGGGGTAGCGGGCGCGCAGGGTGAGCAGGGCGCCCTCGGGGGTGAGGACGGCGCCGTGGCCGATCCGGAGCCCGGCGGGGGCGCCGGGGAGACGGGGGTCGAGGGACAGGTCGAGGGTGAGGCGCGGGGCGGTGACGCGCTGGACGATCACGTCGTCGGCGCGGGAGACGAAGACCCGGCTGGTCCAGGCGCCGCGGGTGGCCGTGGTCTCGCCGGTGGCGAAGTCGACGGCGCGGCGGTAGGGGGTGCGGGTGTCGTGGCCGTCGTGGGTGTCGTCGCCCGGTGCTCGGTTCAGGCGCAGTTGGAAGGCCGGGTGGAAGGCGCGTACCCAGCGCAGTGGGCGGCCGTCGGTGAAGTCCTCGGCGGCGGTGGTGTCGCCGGACAGCAGGCGGTCCTGGAGGGCGGGGAGTGCGGCGGCGAGCGCGGGCGGGCGGCGGTGTGCGTCGTCGCCGTCGGGGCGGACCAGGCTGTGGTGGGTGACGATCACCCGGTCGGCGTCCGGATCGCCGAACACGAGGGCGCCGTGGTGGCCGTTGCCGCTCAGGAAGGCGTCCTCCCAGCGGGCGGCGGGCTCCGGCTCCCAGGTGCCGTGCACGGGCGTGCCGCTCATGGTGTCGCCTCCGGGGCGCTCAGCACGGCCACGCCGTAGCGGCCGAGGGTGACGCGGTCGGTGACGACGGCGTCGGTCAGCAGGTCGCGGTGGGTGCCGGGGACGTCGACGGTGACCGGGGCGCGGCCGTGGTGGAGGAGGAACAGCAGGCCGCCCCGGCGTACCGCCTCGACGTCGGCCGGGAGGGCGTCGAGCACCGGGCGGACGCCCGCGTCGGCCGCGGCGCGGGCGAGGAGGTCGCGCAGCGCGTCCGGCTCGGGGAGGGTGGAGAGGTACCAGGCGCTGCCCTTGCGCAGGACGGCCGGGAGTCCGTCCAGCTCGCCGCCCCGGTACGGGACCGTCTCGGACGCGGTGCCGTCGGGTTCGATCTCCTCCGACCAGAGGGTGCCGCGGAAGCCGTCGCAGTCGGCGCCCTCGTCGGCGTCCAGGGGCCACCACTCGTGCAGGGTGCGGATGCCGAACAGCTCGCGCAGCCGGGCATCCATGCCGCCGGGCCTGATCCGGTCGTCCGGGTCGGCGACCCCGGTGAGGAAGCCGCAGACAAGGGTGCCGCCGCGGCGGACGTGGGCGAGGAGGTTGTCGATGGCCGCGTCGGTGAGGGCGTAGAGCTGGGGCACGACGACGACCTTGTACGGGGTGAGGTCGTCCTCCGGGTGGGCGAAGTCGGTGGTGAGGTGGGCCCGCCACAGCGCGCGGTGCCAGCTGCGCAGGAGGTCCGCGTGGTCGACGCGGGCGGAGGGGCGGGCCTCCTGGTCGGCGGCCCACCAGGAGTGCCAGTCGTGCAGGACGGCGATGTCGGCGCCGATGGTGCCACCGGCCGCGTACGGGCCGAGTCGCGCGAGGTCGGCGCCGAGCCGGACGACCTCCTGGTACGTACGGCCCTCCTCCCCCGCGTGGGACACCATCCCGGAGTGGAACTTCTCGGCGCCCTGCCGTGACTGCCGCCACTGGAAGTAGCAGACGGCGTCGGCGCCGCGGGCCACCGCCTGGAGCGACCAGAGCCGGTTGAGGCCGCGCGGCTTGGGGTGGTTCACGCCGCGCCAGTTGACGGGTCCCGCCGCCTGTTCCATCAGCATCCATGGGCCGCGCGCCTGCGAGCGGGTCAGGTCCTGGACCAGGGCGCCTTCCTGGGCGCCGAACGGGTCGCGCGGGTCGGGGTAGAGGTCGACGGAGACGACGTCCTCCTCCTCGGCCCAGCGCCAGCCGTCCTGGCCGGACCACAGCGGCATGAAGTTGGTGGTGACCGGGATGTGCGGGGTGTGGCGGCGGACGATGTCGCGCTCGGCGGTGTAGCACTCCAGGAGCATGTCGGAGGTGAAGCGCCGGAAGTCCAGCACCTGGGCGGGGTTCCTCAGGTAGTGGGCACGGCGGGGCGGGGCGACCTCGGCCCAGTCGCCGTAGCCCTGGCTCCAGAAGGCGGTGCCCCAGGCGGTGTTGAGGGCTTCGAGGGTGCCGTAGCGGTCCTGGAGCCAGTGGCGGAAGCGGGTGGCGGCCTCGTCGCCGTGGTCGTAGGTGCAGTACTCGTTGTTGATGTGCCACAGGGTCAGGGCCGGGTGGCTCGCGTACCGCGCGGCCAGGGCCTCGGTGATCGCGGCGGCGTGGCGGCGGTAGACGGTGCTGGAGTGCGAGAAGTGCTGGCGGCCGCCCCACCACTCGGTGCGGCCGTCCGCGTCGCGGGGCAGGGTGTCGGGGTGGAGGTGGCCCAGCCAGGGCGGGGGCGAGGCGGTGGGGGTGGCGAGGACGACGCCGATGCCGCCCTCGTGCAGCAGGTCCATGAGCCGGTCCAGCCAGCCGAAGTCGTGGACGCCGGGGCGCGGTTCGAGCCTGGACCAGGAGAAGACGCCGAGGGTGACGGAGTTGACACCGGCGGCCCGCATCAGGCGGACGTCCTCGGGCCAGGTCTCCTCGGGCCATTGCTCGGGGTTGTAGTCGCCGCCGTAGAGGATGCGCCGGCCGGTGACGTCGGAGAGGTCCGGCATCAGCCCTTCACCGCCCCGGTGAGCATGCCCTTCCTGAAGTGGCGCTGGACGAAGGGCGACAGCACGGCGACCGGCAGCAGGGCCATCACCATCACGGCCATCTGGACGGCCAGGCCGGACAGTTCACCGGTCTTGATGGCCTGGCCGAGGCCGACCGGCGCCTCCTGCTTCTGCACCAGCTGGATCATGACGTTCTGCAGGGGCAGCATGTCCTGGTCGTTCAGGTAGAGGGAGGCGTTGAACCAGGCGCTCCAGTAGCCGACGGCGTAGAACAGGGTGATCACCGCGACGACCGCGCGGGACAGCGGCAGGACGATCTGCCAGAGGATGCGCAGGTCACCGGCGCCGTCGATGCGGGCGCTGTCGATCAGCTCCTGGGAGATGCCCATGAAGAAGCCGCGCAGCACCAGGATGTTGAAGACGCTGATGGCGCTCGGCAGGATCAGCGCGAGGTAGCTGTCGGTCAGGCCGAGGGACTGCACCAGCAGGTAGGTGGGGATGAGACCGGCGCTGAAGAACATCGTGGCGAGCAGCACCATGAGGATCGAGCGGTGGCCCAGCGAGCCGCTGCGGGAGAGCCCGTAGGCGCACAGCACGGACACCGCCATGGAGAACAGGGTGCCGACGAGCGTGACGCCGATGCTGACGAGTGCGGCGCGGGTGACCTGGCCGCCGCTGAGCAGTTCCTGGTAGGCGACGAACGTGATGTCCTTGGGGATCATCACCAGACCGCCGGCCTCGTCGATGGACCTGCGGCTGGACAGGCTGGTGACGACGACGATCCACAGCGGGAACAGGATGGCCAGGCAGGCCAGGAGCAGCACGAGTCCCTTGCCGGCGAGTCCGGCGCGGCTGGGCTTCTCCTCCCACACGGGGCGGGGCGGGGCCGCCCACGGGCGGGGCCGGCGCGCGTCGCTCACGGCGGTCGTCTCTCGTACGGCCGTCGCTTCGGGTACGGCGGTCACTTCTTGTACACCCCCTGCTCGCCCATGAGGTGGGCGACCTTGTTGGCCACCAGCACCAGGCCGAGGCTGATGACGCCCTTGACGAGCCCCGCGGCGGCCGCGTAGCCGAAGTCCTGGTTGCGCACGCCGTTCCACCACACGAAGGTGTCGAGGACCTCGGCGGCGCCGGGGCCGACGGCGTCGCGTTGCAGCAGGATCTGTTCGAAGCCCACCGTCAGGGCGTCGCCGACGCGCAGCACCAGCAGCAGGGCGATCACCGGGCGCAGCGCGGGCAGCGTGACGTGCCACATGCGGCGCCAGCGGTTGGCGCCGTCCATCGCGGCGGCCTCGTACAGGTCGGGGCTGACCGAGGCGAGGGCGGCGAGGAAGACGATGATTCCCCAGCCGGCGTCCTTCCACACGCTCTGCGCGGTGACCAGGAACTTGAAGGTGTCCGGGTCGGTCATGACGCTGAGCCCGTCGTACCCGTGGTCGCGCAGCAGCTGGGACAGCAGCCCCGCGCCGCCGAGCAGCTGCTGGAAGACGGCGATGACCAGCACCCACGAGAAGAAGTGCGGCAGGTAGAGGATGGCCTGCGAGATCGCCCGCACCCGGGGCCTGACCACGCTGTTGATGAGCAGCGCGAGCCCGATGGGGATCGGGAAGTACAGCAGGAGCTGGAGCGCGAAGAGCACGAGGGTGTTGCGGACGGAGTTCCAGAAGGCGGAGTCCTCGAAGATCCGCTGGAAGTTCTCCAGGCCCACCCAGGGGCTGTGCAGGATGGAGACGACCCCGTTGTCGCTGAGGTACGGGTCGTACTCCTGGAAGGCGACGACGTTGCCGAGGATCGGGACGTAGTTGAAGAGCAGCACCAGCAGCACGGCCGGCAGGGTCATCAGCAGCAGTACGCGGTCGCGCCGGAACCGCAGCCGCAGGCTCGGCTTCCCCGGGGTGCGCTTTTGGCCGCGGGGGCCGGTGGCGTCGCCGGACGCCACCGGGGTCTTCTTGGTCGCATCGGCCTCGGTCCTGGTCCGAGGCACCGTGCTGTGGGACACGGTGGTTCTCCTTGCCTCGGTACCTGGTCAGCCGGCCGCCGGACCGTTCTCGTCGAGGAGTTTCTGGTACCAGTCGCGCAGCTTGTCCCCGCCCTTGCTCTTCCAGTCGGAGACGGCCTGCTGCATGTCGCCGATCTTCTTGCGGCCGCGGACGATGTCGTCCTCCAGCTGCTCGAAGTCGTTGGAGAGGTTGGTGTAGCGGGCGGGCTCGACGATCTGCATGCCGTAGAACGTGGGCTTCCTGGTGACGGCGCCCGTCCGCTGCTGCCACTCGACCTGCCCCTTGGCGACCTCGGGGAAGTCGGGGTGGGCGATGGTCGCGGCGGGGCTCGCCACCATCACGTAGGCGTTCATCACGTCGATGTTGCCCTGGTCGGTCTTGGTGGGCACGCCGTCCTCGACGGTGTAGTGGGTGCCCTCGACGCCGTAGTTGGTGGCCATGTACTCCTTGGTCCCGTACGGCGCCGCGGTGACGTTCGCGACGGCCAGCACGTCGCGGATCACGGACTTGGACGCCTTCTTGTTGACGAAGGCGAAGATGCTGGCCGGGTTCTGCGCCCACAGCGTGGGTTCACCGCCGTCGTGCCCGAAGAAGTCCATGCCCCAGATCCTGAACTCGGGGTTCTGGCTGGCCTGTTCCGCGGTGCGGCTCCACCACTGGGAGATGTCCTGGTTGTAGACGAGGAACTCGCCGGCGGCGAACTTGGGTCCGGGGTCGGCGGCGTTGGACTTGCCGAGCTTGGCGTCGGGGTGCACGACCCCGGCCGCGAACAGCTTGCGCGTCCACTCCAGCGCCTCGAGGTACTCGTCGGTCTCGGCGCGGTAGACCAGCTTGCCGTCGACCTGGTTCCAGCCGAGCGACTTCTCGTTGCCGGAGAGCACACCGAAGGCGTTGAAGGCGGTCCACTTCATGTCCAGGCAGGCCCAGCGCTTGGCCCTGGCGTTGGTGGCGTCCTTGGCGAACGCCATGAACTCGTCGCAGGAGCGGGGGACTTCGTAGCCCTCCTTCTCGAAGACGTCCCGCCGGTACAGCGGCACGATGCCGGACACGTACGAGGACGGCATCGGCAGGCCGAGCAGCTTGCCGCCGAAGATGGACCGCCGCCAGGCGTCGGTGGGGATCGCGGCGAGGTTCGGGTACTCCTTGACCGCGTCGCCGGACAGGTAGGGGCCGAGGTCGGCGAACTTGCCGATGATGGCGCTGGGTATCTTGCCGGTCATGTTCCAGCCGGGCACGACCACCACGTCCGGCACCTCGCTGGAGGCGAGGACCGCGCCCAGCTTCTGGTCGTAGGTGTTGCCGTCCTGGTTCTGCCAGACCACGTCGACGCCGATGAGGTCGTTCATCGCCCGGTAGTAGGCGTTGTCCTCCTTGGGCGGGGAGCCCCAGAACGGCGACATGACCGTGATCTCGCCGCCCTTGCCGAGCTTCTGGGGCACCGAGGTCTTCAGGTCCGCGAGGTCGAGCTTGCTCGTGAAGCCGACCGCGGAGCCGTTCTTGCTGGGGATGTCGGGCGTGACGACGCTGCCCGCCACGTACGCCGGCAGCAGCTTCTCGGCGTCCTTGCCCGACGTGGTGCCCTCGCGCGAGCCTCCGTCGGATCCGCCGCAGGCGGAGAGCAGCGGCACCCCTCCCGCCACCGCCGCGGTGGCGACCGCGGTGGAGGCGAGGAAACTTCTCCGGCTGGGACCGGAGGCGGCGTTCGGCGTCATGTGCGTCAACCCTTCGTGCCTTCGTGGCGCACCACAGGAGACCCGACGGGGTCGTCGGCTGCGGTGTGGTGAGGGAACTGAAACCAGCGGTGTCGAAGCGCTTCGATGTTGCAGCGAGGTTAAGTTAACCCCTCGGGGGGCACAAGGGTCGTCCCCAAGATTCCTGCCCGGCGCCACCGGCAACGGTCATGGCCGAACTCCGCCTTCCGACGATGCGATACGGCACGGGCACAGACATGATCCGGCGCAGTGTCTTGACACCTGCCCAGGGCTGCACCCAGCATCGAAGCGCTTCGACGTCCTACCCGCACCATCGCAAGGGGACCTCCACGTGACCGCACCCACGCCGCCGTTCCGTGATCCGCGACTGCCGTTCGCGAAGCGCGTCGACGACCTGATGTCGCGGCTCACCCTCGACGAGAAGACCGCCCTCCTGCACCAGTTCGCGCCCGCGGTCGAGCGGCTCGGCATCGCCGCCTTCCGCACCGGCCAGGAGGCGCTGCACGGCGTCGCCTGGATGGGCCCGGCGACCGTGTTCCCGCAGGCCGTGGGGCTCGGCGCCACCTGGAACGAGGAGTTGGTGCGGCGGGTCGGCGAGGCGGTCGCCGAGGAGGCCCGGGCGATGCGCGCCCGCGACGAACGCGTCGGCCTCAACGTCTGGTCCCCGACCGTGAACCTGCTGCGCCACCCGCTGTGGGGCCGCAACGAGGAGGGGTACTCCGAGGACCCGAAGCTCACCTCGGCCATCGCCACCGCCTACACCCGCGGCCTGCGCGGCGACCACCCGGCGTACTGGCGCACCGCGCCCGTCCTCAAGCACTGGCTCGCGCACAACAACGAGACCGACCGGGACACCTCCTCGGCCTCCGTCCGCCCGCGCGTCCTGCACGAGTACGACCTGCGGGCCTTCCGCGAGACGGTCGAGGCGGGCGCGGTGGCCGGGGTGATGCCCGCCTACAACCTGGTCAACGGCCGCCCCAACCACCTCTCCCCGTACCTCGCCGAGCACCTGCGGACCTGGACGGAGGACGAACTCCTGGTCTGCTCGGACGCGGGCGCGCCCTCCAACCTGGTCGACTCGGAGCACTACTTCGACACCCACGAGGAGGCCACCGCCGCCGCGCTGCGGGCCGGGGTGGACAGCTTCACCGACCACGGCACGGACTCCTCGAAGATCGTCACGCGCCTGCGGGGCGCCCTGGAGCAGGGCCTGCTGACGGAGGCGGACGTGGACGCGGCCGTACGCCGTCAGCTGTCGGTCCGTTTCCGGCTCGGCGAGTTCGACCCGGAGCACGACCCGTACGCGGGCCCCAGCGACTTCGACACGCCGGAACACCGGGCGCTGGCGCGGGAGGCCGCCGAGCAGGCGGTGGTCCTGCTCAAGAACGACGGCGTCCTGCCGCTGGCCCCCGACACCCGCGTCGCCGTCGTCGGGCTGCTCGCCGACGAGTGCAAGCTCGACTGGTACAGCGGCACGCTCCTCCACCGCTCCACCCCGCTGGAAGGCCTGTACGAGCGGTTCGGTGCCGAACGGGTGAGCTTCGCGGAGGGCGTGGACCGCGTCCGGCTGCGCACCGCCGAGGGCGCCTTCCTGCACGTCCTCCCGTCGGACGGCTCCCCCGCCGAGGCGCTCGGCACGGAGGGCGCCCTCGACCCGGCCCTGCTCGCCGGACGCACCGACCTGCCGCCCCTGACCACCGACGCCGTCGGCACCGAACTGGCGCTCGTCGACTGGGGCGAGGGCGTGCTCACCCTGCGCGCGCCCGACGGCCGCTACCTGTCCGTCGCCGAGGACGGCTTCGTGCGCGCCTCCGCCGACCAGCCCGGCGGCTGGGTCGTGCAGGAGACCTTCCGGCTGGAACCCCATGCGAGCGGTCACCTCCTGAGGCACACGGGAACGGGGCGTCTCGTCCAGGTCGCCGCCGACGGCGTGAAGGTTGCCGCGGACGACGCGGACGCCACCGTCTTCGAAACGGTCGTCGCCGAACGCGGCGAGGACGCGGTGACGCGGGCGGCGGCGGGCGCGGACGTGGTCGTCGTGGTCGCGGGCAACGACCCGCACATCAACGGCCGCGAGACCGAGGACCGTACGACGCTGCGCCTGCCCACCCACCAGGAGCGGCTGCTGCGCGCGGCCCGCGCCGCCAACCCGGCGACCGTGCTGGCGCTGGTGTCCGCCTACCCGTACGCGGTCGACGCGGCGACGCTCCCGGCGGTGCTGTGGACCGCGCACGGCGGCCAGGCGGCCGGCACCGCGCTGGCCCGCGTCCTCGCGGGCGACGTCTCTCCCGCCGGGCGCCTCCCGCAGACCTGGTACGCCGACGACGCCGACCTGCCCGGCCTGCTCGACTACGACGTGATCGGCGGCCGCCAGACCTACCTGTACTTCGAGGGGACGCCGCTGTTCCCGTTCGGGCACGGCCTGTCCTACGCGTCCTTCGGGTACGGGGACCTCACGGCCCGGGTGCGGGACGGGTCGGTGACCGTGTCCTTCACGGTCACCAACACCGGGGAGGTGCCCGCCGACGAGGTGGCCCAGCTCTACGTCCGCGCCCAGGACCCGTCGGTTCCGCGTCCGCGCCGCGAGCTGCTGGCCCACCGGCGGCTCACCCTCGCCCCCGGGGCCTGGGACCGGGTCGCCTTCGAGGTCCCGCTCTCCGCCTTCGCGTTCTGGGACGTCGCGCACGGCCGGTGGCGGCTGGAGCCGGGTCCGTACGCGCTGCTGGTGGGCGCCTCCAGCGAGGACGTGCGCCTGTCGACCACCGTCGTCCTCGACGGCGAGCCCGCCGCGCCGCGCCCGGTCGGGACACGCGGTCTGGCAGCGGCCGACTTCGACGAGCAGAGCGGCACGGAGATCGTCGACCGTACGAAGACCGTGGGCGACGCGGTGACGGCGGTGACCGGACGGAGGGGCGAACTCCTGTACCGCGACTGCGACTTCGGCACCGGCGTGAGAGGGGTGACCGTGTCGGTCGCGGGCACGGGCTCGGTCGAGGTCGCCCTGGACGGCGGCCCGGCGGTGGCGGTCCTGTCGCCGGACGCGCCGACCGCGGGGCCGTACACCTACGTGGACCTGGAGAGCGCCTTCACCGCGCAGGGCGTCCACGACCTCCGCATCAGGCTGCGCGGCGCCCTGCGGCTCGCGCACGTCGGCTTCTCCGGTTGAGGGGCCGGAGGAGGCAGGGAGCGGGGCCCGGTACCGGTGCCTACCGGTACCGGGCCCCCGACTCGCCGCCGCAGCAGTTCGGGGAAGGTGGCGTCCTTGAGCAGGAAACCGGCCGCCCCGATGCCATTCTCGCCCCGGTCAGGCCGTGACCCGGGCCCGCGCCGGGGCCGGAGTCGGTGCCGGGGCATGCCGTCGACGGCCGCTCGGTCGCGGCGCCGGCGGACCGGCTGATCAGGCTCCTGCGCGATCCCCGGCTCGCCCGCGCCATGGGCGACGCGGGCCGCCGCTGGGTGCGTACGGCATGGTCCTGGGACCACTCGTACACGACGCTGCGGGACCTGCTGTCGGGTCGGACGGCGGGCTGCCGCACAGTGGGACCGGCCGACACCTCGCACCACACCTGACATGGCGGAGACGATGACCTCACCGACGAAGCCCGTCGACCTCGAACTCGTCGAGGCCGCGGCGCACGTGGCCCGCACCCGTTGCCGGGGCGACCAGCACACCATGGCGGCCGCGGCCCGCGCCCGGGACGGCCGGATCGTCACGGCGGTCAACGCCTACCACTTCACCGGCGGCCCCTGCGCCGAGCTGGTCGTCGTCGGTGCGGCGGCGGCCCAGGGCGTGTACGAGCTGGAGACGATCGTCGCCGTCGGCGACCGCGAGCGCGGGGTCGTCCCGCCGTGCGGCCGGTGCCGTCAGGTCCTGCTCGACTACTTCCCCGGGCTCAAGGTGATCGTCGGGGACGGGGACCGCGTGCGCGAGGTCCCCGTCGCCGACCTGCTGCCCGAGACGTACGTCTGGGCGGACCACCAGCTCGACGCCGGGTGAGACCGGGGCGTCAGAGCGCGAGTCCGGTGAGGACCAGCACCCGCTCGTAGGTGTAGTCGTCCATCGCGAACCGCACGCCCTCGCGGCCGACGCCGGACTGCTTGGCGCCGCCGTACGGCATCTGGTCGGCGCGGTAGGAGGGGACGTCGCCGATGACCACGCCGCCGACCTCCAGGGCGCGGTGGGCGCGGAAGGCGGCCTGGAGGTCGTGGGTGAACACGCCTGCCTGGAGGCCGTACTTGGAGTCGTTGACGGCGGCGAACGCCTCGGCCTCGCCGGTCACCTTCTGCACGCTGAGGACGGGGCCGAAGACCTCCTCGTGGGCGAGGGTGGTGTCG
Source organism: Streptomyces sp. BBFR25 (assembly GCF_044590125.1). NCBI lineage: Bacteria > Bacillati > Actinomycetota > Actinomycetes > Kitasatosporales > Streptomycetaceae > Streptomyces > Streptomyces sp. BBFR25. The sequence goes on along the minus strand of NZ_CP172447.1, from coordinate 6,106,048 downwards.
GCGGGAAGGTCGGTGAGGACGGTCGGGGCGTAGGAGGCGCCGTCGCGCTTGCCGCCGGTGAGGAGCTTGGCGCCCGCGGCGACGGCCTCGTCCACCCAGGACTCCACGCGCTCGGCGGCGGCCTCGCTGACCAGCGGGCCGACGTCCGTCGCGTCGTCGTTCGGGTCGCCGGTGACCTGGGCCTCGACGGCGGCGACGACGCGGGGCAGCAGGCGGTCGTAGACGGCCGCGTCGGCGATCACGCGCTGCACGGAGATGCAGGACTGGCCGCCCTGGTAGTTGGAGAAGGTCGCGATGCGCGCCGCGGCCCGGTCCAGGTCCTCGTCGCTCGCCCAGTCGGCGAGGACGACGGCCGCGCCGTTGCCGCCCAGCTCCAGCGTGCAGTGCTTGCGGGGCACCGAGTCCATGATCGCGTAGCCGACGGTCTCGGAGCCGGTGAAGGAGATGACCGGCAGGCGCTCGTCCTGGACCAGGGCGGGCATGCGGTCGTTCGGGACCGGGAGGATGCTCCAGGAGCCGGCGGGCAGCTCGGTCTCGGCGAGCAGCTCGCCGAGGATCAGGCCGGACAGGGGGGTGGCGGGGGCCGGCTTGAGGATGATGGGCGCCCCGGCGGCGATCGCGGGGGCGATCTTGTGGGCGCACAGGTTGAGCGGGAAGTTGAAGGGCGCGATGCCGAGGACGACGCCCTTGGGGAAGCGGCGGGTGAGGGCGAGGCGGCCCTGACCGCCGGCGTCGGTGTCCAGGCGCTGGGCCTCGCCGCCGTTGAAGCGGCGGGCCTCCTCTGCGGCGAAGCGGAACACGGAGACGGCGCGGCCGACCTCGCCGCGGGCCCACTTGACCGGCTTGCCGTTCTCGGCGGAGATCAGACGGGCGATCTCCTCGGTGCGCTCCGTCAGGCGGCGGCTGACGTGGTCGAGGGCGGCGGCGCGGAGGTGGGCGGGGGTGGCGGCGAACTCGTCCCGTACGGCGTACGCGGCGGCCACGGCCTCTTCGACCTGGGCCTCGGTGGGGAGGCTCACCGTGCCGACGGTGGTGCCGTCCCAGGGGGACGTGACGTCGAAGCCGGACTCGCCGGTGGCCTGGCGGCCGGCGAGCCAGAAGGCGTGGGTGGAAGTCATTGTCGAGTTCCGGCCCTTCCGCGTTGGGGGTGGTGGTGGCGATTGCGGGTGCGGGTCCACGGTAGGGCGGGGTGGGGCAGGGGGTGTTTGTCCGGGGTGTAGTGATGGGGGTGGGCTGTTCGACGCGGTGGCCAGGTGGGTGGGAGTTACTCGGGTGCCGTCGCCTTCAAAGCCAGCCACAGCTCCATGCGGACGTCCGGATCGTCCAGGGAGCGGCCGAGGATCTCCTCCACCCGGCGCATCCGGTAGCGCAGGGTGTGGCGGTGGACGCCGAGGTCGGCGGCGGCCGCGTCCCACTGGCCGTGGCGGGCGAGCCAGGCGCGCACGGAGGCGACGAGGTCGCCCCGGCCGGTGGCGTCGTGGTCGCGCAGGGCGCGCAGGAGGCCGTCGGCGAAGGCGCGCACCGCGTCGTCGGCGAGGAGCGGCAGGACCGAGCCGGCCGCCACGTGCTCGTGCTCCACGCAGACGCGGCCGCGTCGGCGGGCGACCGACAGGGCCTGCTGGGCCTGCTTGTAGGCGGCGGACGCGGCGATGGGCCCGGACGGGGCCGAGAGACCGACGACCAGGCCCTCCTCGTCGCCGCCCGCGCGGGACTCGGACACCGGGCGGGCGGCCTCCAGCGCCGACGCGTGCTCGACGCAGGCGGCGACGGCCGAGCCGCCGTCGGTGGCCAGCACCACCAGGCGTTCGCCCTCGGGGACGACCAGCACCGCCTCGCCGGAGCGGGCCGCCGCGGATTCCACGACCTCGGTGAGGGTGCCGAGCGGGTCGCTGCCGGTGTCGCCGCCCGTGTCACCGGTGGACTGGGCGGCCGTGGACGCCCTGTTCCTGGCCGCCCCCGACTCGGCGACGATGATCCGGAACGGTGCGTCGAGCAGACCGCCGTAGAGGTCCCCGGCGACCGTGCGCGCGTGGTCGGGTTCGCCGGCCAGCAGCATGCGCAGTACGGCCGCGTCGATGCGGAGCCCGGCCTCGTGCAGGGAGCGGGAGCGTTCCGTGGTGAGGGTCAGCAGGGCGATGGCGGAGTGGACGGCGTACCGCTCGGCGGTGCCCGGGGCGGCGGCCGTGCCGACGGCGAGCGCGGAGCGGGGCCTGCGGGAGGTGCCCAGGGAGTGCAGCTCGACCCGGTCGGCGTTCTCGGGGTGTTCGGAGTTCCCGGTGCCGCCGACCACCGACGAGGCCGGGGCGGGGCGCTCGCGCAACCGTTGCACGTCCGCGGTGAGCCGCGCGGCCCTGCGGCCCGCCCACTCCGGTGCGGTGGCGACGACGGCGCCCGAGGCGTCGTACAGCGCCGCCCAGCCGTCGACCTGGGCGGCGAGCGCGGCCAGCAGGCCCTCCGGTCCGTCGGCCAGGGCCCGCCGGGTCAGCTCGCGCTGGGCGGCGAAGCCCGCGGTGACGGCGCGGTACTGGTCGGCGGCGATCGCGGCGGAGACGGCCTTGCTGATGGCGAGGAAGGGGGTGCGGCGCGGCACCTCCAGGAGCGGCAGCCCTTCCCGCCGGGCCGCCTCCACCAGGGCCTCGGGGACGTGGTCGTAGTTGACCCCCACGGCGAATCCGAGGCCCACCACTCCGGCGTCCGCGAGCCGTTTCACGTACCGGTGCATCGCCTCGGGGTCCTCGGCGTCCAGCTTGAGGGCGGTGATCAGCAGCAGTTCCCCGCCCTCCATGTAGGGCACGGGGTCGGCGAGTTCGCTGACGTGGGCCCAGCGCACCGGCACGTCGAGGCGGTCCTCGCCGGCGCGCACGGTCAGCTTCAGCGCCGAGTGGTGGACGAGCGAGGCGAGCGTGGGGGGCATGGGGCCTGGGCCTTCGGGTCTGCGTCGGGGTGTGAGGCTGGCTGCGGGGCCGGTGTGGACTCCGTGTGATCTTTTGGCCGCCGCGTATGAACGACCTGTGCCGATTCTGCCTCACTGTACGGGTCCCGGGTGCCCACCCGGGACCCGTACGGCTCACCCGCGCAGATCCACCAGCAGGGGCGGCGCGTGCTCCCCCTCGACGCTGGTCAGCGACAGCACCGCGTGCCCGGCCGGCACGGCGTGCGCCAGCTCGGAGGCCGACCAGCGTTCGCGCTCGACCTGCCGCACGGTCACCGCGTCCGTGGTCACCGCCTTGCCCGTCACGAGTTTGCGCACGGCGTGGAAGAACCGCGTCATCGGCTGGTCCGCGAAGACCGTGTGCTTGGCGACCTCCGTCGTCTCCACCCACTCGGTCCCCCAGGCCTGCGTGAACCGGCTGCCGTCCCAGGTGGAGACGCCGCAGAAGGCCATACGGCAGCCCACGGCCCCGTAGAGCGGTCCGTGCAGCGCCTCGGGGACGTCGGCGACCGTACGCAGGGCGAGCAGCACGCCCGCGTTCTGCGAGCGCAGCCGCTGAATGCGGCGCACCGACTCCGGGGTGACCGCGCCCGTGGCGTCGTCCAGGACCAGGCAGGCGAAGTGCTCGCGGCGGCCCTCCCGCACCACGGCGTGGAACTGGGCGAGGACGAGTCGGGTGATCAGCCGGGAGGCCTCGTCGTGTCCCCGTTCGGGGATGTCGATCCGCACCCGCAGGGGGTGGTGGGCGACCGCACGCAGGGAGAACGACCGGCCCGGACCGCCGCCGCCGAAGAAGTCGGCGAACGCCGGCCGGTTCAGCAGCGCCAGCCGGTCGGCCAGGACCCGGCCCGCGTCGCCGGGCGCCCCCGCCTGCCGCAGACGCACGTCGAGTTCGCGGCGCATGACGTCGTTCCCGCTGTCGGCGAGCGCCTGCCTCAGCCGGGTCAGTGCCGTCTCCTCGCCCGCCAGCAGCTCGTGCAGCTCCGGCAGCGAGGGGAAGCGGCCGTGCACGGTCCGGAACGGACCCAGCAGCTGCGCCAACGCGGTGATCGCGCCCTCCGCGCCGACCGTGTCGAGGTCGCCCACCAGGGCTTCGGCGAGCATCGCGGCCGCGTGGTCCGGGTCGGTGAATTCGGCGTACGGGTCGAGGTCGTGGACGGAGGAGGGGTCACCGATGCGCACGATCACGTCGAAGGCGTCGTCCTCGCCGACCGGCCTTCCGGGCGCGGACACCACGACGACGGCGCAGCTTCCGGCGAGGGCCTGCAAGGCGAGCGCCTCGGTCACCGGCTCGACGAGGGCGCGGGTCTTGCCGGACCCCGAGGGGCCGACGGCGAGCAGCGAGGTGCCGAGCACGTCCGGGGAGAGAGCCGCCCCCGCGTCCTGGTACGGCAGCGGGGCGTACTGGGTGACCGCCCAGCGGCCGATCCGCACCTGGCCGGTCAGCAGATCGTGGCGGGCGGCCCGGCGCGGCAGGTCCCTGGCTCCGGACGGGTGGGTCCAGGCCGCGCCGCCCCGGCGCAGCACGGTGGCACGGAAGGTGTCCAGCGTGGCGTCGCGCCGGGCGGCGGCGAAGGCGCGCTCGACGCGCGCGCAGTCGACGTCGTTCATACCGCCCCGGACGACCTCGCCGGTGAGCATTTCGGCGGCCTCGTACTGGCCGATGTCGTGGAGGGCGGGCCAGTGGGAACGGGGGCGCCCGGGCTGCGGGGCCGCGGGTGCGACGTCGGTCCGGTCGGCGGCCAGCAGGGTCCGCGCGTACGGCAGCCAGCCGCCGAGGCGGGCGAAGGGCCACGCCACGAGCAGGACGACGACCGTGTACAGCGTGTTGGTGTACAGACGGGATGCCATCAGGTCGTAGCCGTCGGTGACCAGCACGGTGAGGGAGAGCAGCGGATCGATGAGGGGCACGGCGGGCAGCCCGGCGACGGAGAAGACGAAGCCGAGGACGACCAGGGCGAGCAGCGCGGCGATCAGGGCGCGGGCAGGCTGGGGCCGGTGCACCACGTAGTACCTGATGACGGCGCGCCAGCTGCCGAGCATGCCCACCATCAGGACGAGCACGCCGAAGAGGAGACCCCCGTAGATCACCCGGGCGTGCTCCCCCGGCGACACCGTCCAGCCGTCGACCTGCTCCTTGGCGTCCGCGATCGTGCCGCCCCACCACCAGTCGTCCGGCGTGAGCAGGCGCAGGGGGGCCAGCGGGTACGTCGTGACGCCCTGCTGCCACAGCGACCACACCAGCATGCCCAGGAGGAGCGGGACCAGCATGCCGACGACCGTCACCGGAGCGATGCGTCGCGCAGTGCTCCTGGGCGGCCGGTAGCCGTACCGCCAGATCCCGGGACGGGCCTCCGGCCTGTCCGCGTCGAGCCAGGCGGCGACGGGAGACGAGGGCCGGGGAGCCTGCTCGGGCGCGGGGGGCGCGCCCGGCGCCCGGGTCGGCCGCGGCGGCACCGTGGGCGCCTGAGCGGGCACGTCGGGGGGCCCTGCCGGGCGCGGCACAGGATGGGCGTGCGTGCCCCGTGCGTCCCGGTTACCGTCGCCGTCCATCGCCCTTGCCCCCTGACCAGCCGCTCCGTCCACCATCAGCGAGCCAATCTAACGCGCTCCCAAGGGGAGTTCACCGCTTACGCGGCCGGGCCCGCGTCGATGTGTCCCTGTGTCGCCGTTCCCGCCACCTGTCCATGTCGGACAACCGGCCGCGCGGACAACGCCCACATGGAGCATGCCCACCCCGCGGTGCCGGTCCTAGCCTGCGAGAAAAGAAGGCAAGCGTTCGTCCGCAAGACCCCCAGGAGCCCTCATGACCGCACTTCCGCAGGAGCGCCGCGTCGTCACCGCCATCCCCGGCCCGAAGTCGCGGGAGCTGCAGGCCCGCCGTACGGCCGTGGTCGCGCAGGGGGTGGGCTCCACGCTGCCCGTGTTCGTCGCGCGCGCGGGCGGCGGTGTGATCGAGGACGTCGACGGCAACCGCCTGATCGACTTCGGCTCCGGCATCGCGGTGACCTCCGTCGGCGCCTCCGCCGAGGCCGTCGTACGCAAGGCGTCCGCGCAGCTCGCCGACTTCACCCACACCTGTTTCATGGTCACGCCGTACGAGGGCTACGTCGCCGTCGCCGAGGCGCTGGCCGAGCTGACCCCGGGCGACCACGCCAAGAAGTCGGCGCTGTTCAACAGCGGCGCCGAGGCGGTCGAGAACGCCGTCAAGATCGCGCGTGCGTACACCAAGCGGCAGGCCGTGGTGGTCTTCGACCACGGCTACCACGGCCGGACCAACCTGACCATGGCACTGACCGCCAAGAACATGCCGTACAAGCACGGCTTCGGCCCGTTCGCGCCCGAGGTGTACCGCGTGCCGGTCGCCTACGGCTACCGCTGGCCGACCGGTGCCGAGAACGCCGGTCCTCAGGCCGCCGCCCAGGCGATCGACCAGATCAGCAAGCAGGTCGGCGCCGAGAACGTGGCCGCGATCGTCATCGAGCCGGTGCTCGGCGAGGGCGGCTTCATCGAGCCGGCCAAGGGCTTCCTGCCCGCGATCAGCCAGTTCGCGAAGGACAACGACATCGTCTTCGTCGCGGACGAGATCCAGTCCGGCTTCTGCCGCACCGGCCAGTGGTTCGCCTGCGAGGACGAGGGCATCGTGCCGGACCTGATCACCACGGCCAAGGGCATCGCGGGCGGGCTGCCGCTGTCCGCCGTCACCGGCCGCGCCGAGATCATGGACGCCGCGCACTCCGGCGGCCTGGGCGGCACCTACGGCGGCAACCCGGTGGCGTGCGCGGGCGCGCTCGGCGCCATCGAGACGATGAAGGAGCTGGACCTCAACGCCCGGGCGAAGGACATCGAGGCGGTCATGAAGTCCCGCCTGTCCGCCATGGCCGAGAAGTTCGACATCATCGGCGACGTCCGGGGCCGCGGCGCGATGATCGCGATCGAGCTGGTCAAGGACCGCGACACCAAGGAGCCGAACCCGGAGGCGACCGCCGCGCTCGCCAAGGCCTGCCACCAGGAGGGCCTGCTGGTCCTGACCTGCGGCACCTACGGCAACGTGCTGCGTTTCCTGCCCCCGCTGGTCATCGGGGAGGACCTGCTGAACGAGGGCCTCGACATCATCGAGCAGGCCTTCACCCGCGTCTGAGCGCGAGCGTCGAACGCGCATCTGAGCCGCCTTTCGCACGCCTGGCGGCGCGAGCGGCAGAGCGTGTGAAGAACGTGTGCGAGGTGGATGTCAGGACGCCGGTGACCCTGTCCTGAGCGCGCCCCCTGCCGTAGGTTCTACGCAGATGAGAGATGGACCCGCCCACAGGGGACTGTGGGCGGATCATCAGGACGAGGCTTCCCCGGCTTCGACCTGGTCGTGCCTCGCGCACACAACCGGAGCCCACGGGTTCCGGCTTCCTCACCGATCGGACGGTCGCCCGCCCCAAACCCCCCGGGGCGCGCGACGTTCCGGTCAGGACGACCGCCTCGGCACTCGGGACGGTGGTTCACCGAAGGGCCGACACACTCCCCCCCCTTGTGTCGGCCCTTCGGTGTTCACTCCCCCGCTTCCTCCCCGGTGACGCGGGCGAGCAGGGCGCGGGCCTCGCCGGTCCGCGGATGGGCCGGGTGCAGCTGCCGTTCGCAGTCGGTCAGCGCACGCCGTACGGCGGTCTCCGCCTCGGTGCGGCGTCCCAGGCCGTACAGGGCCTCGGCGGTGACCAGGTCCAGGTATCCGGCGGCGTAGCGGGGCGGCTGCGTGGGGCTCCGGCCGATCTCGGCCAGCGCCTCCTCGTGGCGGCCCTGCCCGTGCAGGCTGCGCGCCAGCGTGGTGTGCAGGACGCCTGCGGCGGGTCCCTTCGCCCGGGGCAGGTTGCCGCGGGCCACGGCCTCCGCCTCCTCGTGGCGGGCCAGCCCGCACAGTACGGCGGCCAGGTGCCCCAGGGTGTTGACCTCCAGCGCCGCCACCGGGGCGCGGTGGGCGATCCGGTTCAGCTCGCGCAGGATGCCGTTCGCCTCGGTCTCCGCCTCCGCGTACCGCCCCAGGCCGGACAGGGCCACCACGCGGTTGCTGCGGGCGATCAGGCGCAGCATCCGCGAGTTGAGGCCGACCGGCTCCAGTTCCGCGACCAGCGTGTCCAGTTCGTCCAGCGTCTCGGCCACCCGGCCGTGCATGACGGCCGCCCCGGTGGCCAGCACCCTCGCCTCCCAGTGCGGCGGGCGCCTGCGCCAGGGGCGCCGCGGGAGCGCGGCCAGGGCCCGCGCCTCGGCCTCGACCTCCTCGTACCGGCCCTGACCGGTCATCGCCTTCAGCCGGGTGAAGGTCTCTCCCCACTGGCTGTCCCGTGCCGTTCGTATGCTCGTCACGGGCGGTGAGACTACGCGACGGCGGGCCTGCGAAGCTGGGCGTCATGCCGGTCTCCGTCCCGCCACGCGCCCTGTCCGCCCTCGTCGGGCTTCCCGTGCTCCTCTTCGCGCTGATCACCTGGCAGGTCGTCGCCGACGGTCCGTTGGTCGGGCTGGACGAGCGGCTGAGCCGGGCGCTCGTCCACCCCGACCGGTTCTCCGAGCTGCTGGCCGACCTCGGCAATGTGCAGGTGGCCGTGCCCGTCCTCGTCGTGGCGCTGGCGTACGCGGCCTGGCACGGGCGGGCCACAGGCGTGGACCGCTGGTGGCTGGGGCCCCTCGCGGGGGCGGTGGCCATGGTCCTGGTCCCGGCGCTGGTCGCCCCCCTCAAGGAGTGGACCGACCGGCCCGGCACCCCGGCGGTGCCCCCGGCGGTCGGCTACTACCCCTCGGGCCACACCGCCACGGCGGTCGTCGCCTACGGCGCGGCGACGCTGCTGCTGGTCCCGCTCCTGCGCTCGCCCGCCGTACGCCGGGCGCTGGTCGTGCTCTGCGCCGTGCTGGTCCTCGGCACCTCCTACGGGCTGGTGCGGCGGGGCTATCACTGGCCGCTGGACGTGGTGGCCAGTTGGTGCCTGGGGGTGGTGCTGCTGGCCGGGGTCCGGCCGGCGGTCCGCCGGACCCCGCCGGGCGTCAGCCGAAGTACGCGTCGAAGTTCTTCTGGAACTCCCAGTTCGAGTAACGGTCCCAGTTGATCGACCACGTCATCAGGCCCCGCAGCGCGGGCCAGGTGCCGTGGGTCGCGTACGAGCCGCAGTCGGTCTTCTTCGTCAGGCAGTTGAGGGTCTTGGTGACCTCGGCCGGGGAGACGTGGCCGTTGCCCGCGTTGGTGGAGGCGGGCATGCCGATCGCGACCTGGTCCGGGCGCAGCGGCGGGAAGACGTTGTTGGCGTCGCCCGCGACCGGGAAGCCGGTGAGCAGCATGTCGGTCATGGCGATGTGGAAGTCGGCGCCGCCCATGGAGTGGTACTGGTTGTCGAGGCCCATGATCGGGCCCGAGTTGTAGTCCTGGACGTGCAGCAGGGTCAGGTCGTCGCGCAGGGCGTGGATCACGGGCAGGTAGGCCCCGGCCCGCGGGTCCTGGCCGCCCCACTTGCCGGTGCCGTAGTACTGGTAGCCGAGCTGGACGAAGAAGGTCTCCGGGGCCATGGTCAGCACGAAGTCGGCGCCGTACTTGGCCTTGAGGGTCTTCACGGCCGAGACGAGGTTGACGACGACGGGGGTCTTCGGGTTCTTGAAGTCCGTGTCGTCGGCGTTCAGGGAGAGCGAGTGGCCCTCGAAGTCGATGTCGAGGCCGTCCAGGCCGTACTCGTCGATGATCGCGGAGACGGACGAGACGAACTTGTCGCGGGCCGCGGCGGTGGTGAGCTGCACCTGGCCGTTCTGGCCGCCGATGGAGATCAGCACCTTCTTGCCGGCCGCCTGCTTGGCCTTGATCGCGGCCTTGAACTCGGCGTCGCTCTCCACGTTCGGGCACTCGGCGACCGGGCAGCGCTCGAAGCGGATGTCCCCGGAGGTGACCGAGGTGGGCTCGCCGAAGGCGAGGTCGATGACGTCCCAGCTGTCGGGCACGTCGGCCATGCGCGTGTAGCCGGAGCCGTTGGCGAAGCTGGCGTGGAGGTAGCCGACCAGGGCGTGGGCCGGAAGGTCGGCGGAGCCGCCGTCGTCGGGGCGCTGGGCGGTGGTCGCGGTGACCGTGGCGGAGCGCGCCGACTCGCCCGCGTCGTTGACCGCGCTGACCTGGAAGGAGTACGCGGTCGAGGGGGTCAGGCCGGTCACGGTGGTGGAGGTGCCGGTGACGGTGCTGACCTTGGTGCCGTCGCGGTAGACGGCGTAGCCCGTCGCGCCCGGCACCGGTGACCAGGACAGGGCGACGCCGGAGGAGGTCACCGAGCCGGTCTTCAGGCCGCCGGGGGCCGCCGGGGGCTGGCCGGTCTCGCCGCCCGGCCCGGTGAGGGAGATGTCGTCGGCGTGGTAGGCGCCGGTGCCGTACCAGCCGTGGGTGTAGATGGTGACCTTGGTGGTCGACGGGCCGGTGCGGAAGGTGGTCGTCAGCTGCTGCCAGGCGGGGGCCGACTGGGCCCAGGTGGAGACGTCGGTGGTGCCGGTGCCGCTCGCGCCGAGGTAGACGTAGGTGCCCTGGACGTAGCCGGAGAGCGTGTACTGGGAGTCCGGTCTGACGGACACCGTCTGGGCGCAGCGGGCGTTGTCGGCCCCGGCCGGGGTGGCCTTCAGGGCCGTCGTGCCGCTGCGGACGGGCGAGGTCACGGTCGTGCCCGCGGTACAGGTCCAGCCGTCGAGCGCGGACTCGAAGCCGCCGTTGCGGGCGAGGTCCGCGTCGGCCGCACGGGCGGCCGACGTGAGCGCGGTCAGGCCGGACGCGGCGAGGGCCGCGGCCGTGAGCAGGGTGACGAGGGGGCGACGGACGAGAGGTCTGGCGCGTTCCACGCGTGCGCGTTCCACAAGTACCTCCGGACATGGGGGAGATGGGGAGGGTGGAGCGCGCCCAATTTGGTCCAGACCAATTCTGTTGTCAACCCCTTGCGCACCTCACCGCCCGTTACCCCTCGCACTCCTCCACCGCGAGGGCCGCCGCCGCCTCGTGCATCGCCAGCTCCAGGAGCGAGGGGTCGGTGAGGGTGCCGGTCCCGTCCGGTGGGATCAGCCAGCGGGTGCCTCCGGCCGACAGTCCGCCGGGGTACGGCACCACGATCCAGGTGCCGAGCCCGGCGGTCCGGATGCCGGTGCCGACCCACCGGGCCGCCGTGCCGGCCGGCACGAAGAAGCCCGTGCGCGCGTCGCCGAAGTCGGCGAGCACCGGGCCGGGCTGGTCCAGGACACGGGAGAGCACGTCCAGGGTCGGATAACCGAGCCTGCTCGGCAGGATGAGCACGTCCCAGGCCTTGCCCGCGGGCAGCAGCGCGACGCCCGAAGGATCGCGCTCCCAGTCCCGGCGGCAGGACTCGGGATCCGGTGCGACGGATGCCAGCCACGCGACCGCCGTCTTCGCACCAGGCATGTGAAACCTCCCTTTCACTCGTCGACGCGGGATGCGTCACGAGGGAGAGGGAGGTCTCCCGGCGGCATTACGCGGGTTGCCGCGCCTCGTTGGGGTGAACCGGGTCACATGGAGGCGATGCTAGCTGTCGAAGCCCAGTCCCAGCCTGTCCATCGTGCGCAGCCACAGGTTGCGCCGGCCGCCCTGCGCGTCCGCGCGGGCCAGCGACCACTTGGTGAGCGCGATGCCGGTCCAGGCGAAGGGTTCGGGCGGGAACGGCAGCGGCTTCCTGCGCACCATTTCCAGCTCGGTGCGCTCGGTGCGCTCCCCCGCCAGCAGGTCGAGCATCACCTCGGCGCCGAACCGGGTGGCGCCCACACCAAGGCCGGTGTACCCGGCCGCGTACGCCACCTTGCCCTGGTGCGCGGTGCCGAAGAACGCCGAGAAGCGCGAGCAGGTGTCGATGGCGCCGCCCCAGGCGTGGGTGAAGCGGACGCCCTCCAGCTGCGGGAAGCAGGTGAAGAAGTGCCCGGCGAGCTTGGCGTAGGTCTCGGGGCGGTCGTCGTACTCGGCGCGCACCCGCCCGCCGTACGGGTAGACCGCGTCGTAGCCGCCCCACAGGATCCGGTGGTCGGCGGAGAGGCGGAAGTAGTGGAACTGGTTGGCGCTGTCCCCGAGGCCCTGCCGGTTCTTCCAGCCGATGGAGGCGAGCTGCGCGTCGGTGAGCGGTTCGGTCATCAGGGCGTAGTCGTAGACCGGAACGGTGTACGGGCGGACCCTGCGGACCAGGTTCGGGAAGATGTTGGTGCCGAGCGCGACCGTGCGGGCGCGGACCCCGCCGTACGGGGTGCGTACGGCCATGCCCGCGCCGTACGGCTTGAGGGTGAGCGCCGGGGTGTGCTCGTGGACGCGCACCCCGAGGGCGAGGCAGGCCCGCTTGAGGCCCCAGGCCAGCTTGGCGGGGTTGACCATCGCCACGCCGCGCCGGTCCCACAGTCCGGCCCGGAAGGTCGGGGAGTCGACCTGTGCCCGGACGGCCTCGGCGTCCAGGTACTCGATGCCCTCGGCGAGGCCCTTGGCGCGCAGCTCCTCGTACCACTCCTCGAGTTCGCGGGCCTGGTAGGGCTCGGTGGCGACGTCGATCTCGCCGGTGCGTTCGAAGTCGCAGTCGATGCCGTGGCGGGCGACCGCCTCCTCGATGGCGTCGAGGTTGCGGGCGCCCAACTGCTCCAGCCGGTGGATCTCCTCCGGCCAGCGGGTGAGTCCGTTGGACAGTCCGTGGGTGAGGGAGGCGGCGCAGAAGCCGCCGTTGCGGCCGGAGGCGGCCCAGCCCACCTCGCGGCCCTCCAGCAGCACCACGTCCCGCCCCGGGTCGCGCTCCTTGGCGATCAGCGCGGTCCACAGTCCGCTGTAGCCGCCGCCGACGACCAGCAGGTCGCAGGTCTCGGTGCCGGTGAGGGCGGCCTCGGGGCGGGGGCGGCCGGGGTCGTCCAGCCAGTACGGGACCGGCTGGGCGTCGGAGAGGGATTTCGTCCAGTCGTTGCTGCGGCTCATGGCGCTAGGGGCCATGATTTCAACTCCCTACGAAGACAAACTGATGTGCTTTATGCCTTGCGGCGGTTTCGGCGGTTTCCGATGACCATGGAGGCCAGGACGAACAGTACGGCGATGACGAACATGGCCGTACCGATGACATTGATCTGGACAGGCGTTCCGCGCTGGGCCGATCCCCAGACGAACATGGGGAAGGTGACGGTCGAGCCCGCGTTGAAATTGGTGATGATGAAATCGTCGAAGGACAGCGCGAAGGCGAGCAGCGCGCCGGCCGCGATGCCGGGCGCGGCGATCGGCAGCGTGACCCGGACGAAGGTCTGGAAGGGACCGGCGTACAGGTCCTGCGCCGCCTGCTCCAGCCGCGGGTCCATCGACATCACGCGCGCCTTGACGGCCGTCACGACGAAGCTGAGGCAGAACATGATGTGGGCGATCAGGATCGTCCAGAAGCCCAGCTGAGCACCCATGTTGAGGAAGAGGGTGAGCAGCGAGGCGGCCATCACGACCTCGGGCATCGCCATCGGCAGGAAGATCAGCGAGTTGATCGCGCCGCGCGCGCGGAAGCGGTAGCGGACCAGCGCGAAGGCGATCGCGGTGCCGAGCGCGGTGGCGCCCAGCGTCGCCCAGAGGGCGATCTGGAGGCTGAGCGAGAGGGAACCGCACAGCCCGGCGACACCGCACGGATCTTTCCAGGCGTCCGTGGAGAACTGCTGCCATTCGTAGTTGAAGCGCCCGTTCGGTTTGTTGAACGAGAACACCGTGACGATGACATTGGGCAGCAGCAGATAGGCGAGTGTCAGCAGTCCGGCGATCACGACCAGATGGCGCTTGAGCCAGTTCTTGGCGGAGGTGAAGACGGCCATTTAAACCAGGTCCTCCGTCCCCGACTTGCGGATGTAGAAGGTGACCATGGCGAGAATCGCGGCCATGAGGACGAACGAGAGCGCGGCGGCCGTCGGATAGTCCAGCACTCTCAGGAACTGCGACTGGATGACGTTGCCGATCATTCCGGTGTCGGCCGAGCCCAGCAGGGAGGCGTTCACGTAGTCGCCGGTGGCCGGGATGAAGGTCAGCAGGGTGCCGGAGACGACGCCCGGCATCGACAGCGGGAAGGTGACCGTGCGGAAGACCGTGGACGGCTTCGCGTACAGGTCCCCCGCCGCCTCGTGCAGCCGGCCGTCGATGCGCTCCAGGGAGGTGTAGAGCGGCAGGATCATGAAGGGCAGGAAGTTGTACGTCAGACCGCAGACCACCGCGAGCGGGGTGGCCAGCACGCGGTCGCCGGAGGTCCAGCCCAGCCAGCTGGTCACGTCCAGGACGTGCAGCGTGTTCAGGGCGCCGACCACCGGGCCGCCGTCCGCGAGGATCGTCTTCCAGGCCAGGGTGCGGATCAGGAAGCTGGTGAAGAACGGCGCGATCACCAGGATCATGATCAGGTTCCGCCAGCGTCCCGCGCGGAAGGCGATGAGGTACGCGAGCGGGTAGCCGAGCAGCAGGCACAGCACGGTCGCGGAGGCGGCGTAGGCGACCGAGCGCAGGAACTGCGGCCAGTACTCGGACACCGCGTCCCAGTAGGTCACGAAGTGCCAGGTGACCTTGTAGCCCTCCTCCAGCGAGCCCGTCTGCACGGAGGTGGAGGCCTGGTAGACCATCGGCGCGGCGAAGAAGACGACCAGCCAGAGGATGCCGGGCAGCAGCAGCCAGTACGGCGTCCAGCGGCCGCGTCTGCGCGGGGGCTTCTGCTCGGGGGCGGCCGGGGTGAGCGGCGGTGGCGCCTCGGTGAGGGTGGACATCAGGCTGCCTCGCCCTCGGCCACACCGGCGTCGCCCATCGTCCCTGCAAGCACGGACTGGGCCGCGTCCAGCCCGAAGGTGTGCGCCGGGTTCCAGTGCAGGACGACCTCGGCGCCGGGCGCGAGGCGGGCGTCGCGGTCGATGTTCTGGGCGTAGACCTCGAACTCGGGGCAGGCGGCGCAGTCCACGACGTACTGGGTGGAGACGCCGATGAAACTGGTGTTGCTGATCTTTCCGGTGATGCGGTTGCGGCCCTCGGGGATGGAGCCCGCGTCGTCCGCGTGGGTGAGGCTGATCTTCTCGGGGCGGACCCCGACCAGGACCTTGCCGCCCGCCTTCGCCGGTGCGGAACACCGGTCGCCGGGCAGCACCAGCTTGTCTCCGGCCGCCTTCACGACGACGTCGTCGCCACTGCGGGTGTCGACCTCGGCCTCGATGAGGTTGGAGGTGCCGAGGAAGTTGGCGACGAAGGTGGTGCGCGGGTTCTCGTACAGGTCGGCGGGGGCGCCCAGTTGCTCGACGCGGCCCGCGTTCATCACGGCGACCTGGTCGGCCATCGTCATGGCCTCCTCCTGGTCGTGGGTGACGTGCACGAAGGTGATGCCGACCTCGGTCTGGATGCGCTTGAGTTCCAGCTGCATCTGGCGGCGCAGCTTGAGGTCGAGGGCGCCGAGGGGCTCGTCGAGGAGCAGCACCCTGGGGTGGTTGATCAGGGCCCGGGCGACCGCGACGCGCTGCTGCTGGCCGCCGGAGAGCTGGTGCGGCTTCTTGCGCGCCTGTTCGCCGAGCTGCACCAGGTCGAGCATCTCCCCGACCTGCTTCTTCACGCTCTTGATGCCGCGTCGGCGCAGACCGAAGGCGACGTTCTCGTAGATGTCGAGGTGCGGGAAGAGGGCGTAGGACTGGAAGACCGTGTTGACCGGCCGCTTGTACGGCGGCAGCGCGGTCACGTCCTGGTCGCCGAGGTGGACGGTGCCGCCGCTCGGCTCCTCCAGTCCGGCGATCATGCGCAGGGTGGTGGTCTTGCCGCAGCCGGAGGCGCCGAGCAGGGCGAAGAAGGAGCCCTGGGGCACGGTCAGGTCGAGCGGGTGCACGGCGGTGAAGGAGCCGTAGGTCTTGCTGATGCCGGCGAGGCGGACGTCGCCGCCGCCGTCCGTCTGGTTCTTCGTCGTGTTGGTCGTCATCGTCGTCACGCCCCGGTGAGCTTCGCGAACTTCTCTTCGTATGCCGTCTCTTCCTTCGAACTCAGGGAGCGGAAGGAGTGCGACTTGGCCTGCATGGCCTTGTCGGGAATGATCAGCGGGTTGTTCGCCGCGTCCTCGTCGATCTTCGCCAGGTCGTCCTTCACGCCGTCGACCGGGCAGACGAAGTTGATGTAGGCGGCGAGTTCCGCGGCCGGGCCCGGCTCGTAGTAGTAGTCGATGAGCCGTTCGGCGTTCGTCTTGTGCCGTGCCTTGTTGGGGATCAGCATGTTGTCGCTCGACGTGACGTAACCGCTGTCCGGGATGACGAAGTCGATGTCGGGGTTGTCGGCCTTGAGCTGGACCACGTCACCGGCCCAGGCCAGACAGGCGGCGAAGTCGCCCTTGCTGAGGTCGGACGTGTAGTCGTTGCCGGTGAAGCGGCGTATCTGGCCGCGGTCGACGCCCTTCTGGAGCCGGGCGATCCCCGCGTCGTAGTCGTCGTCGGTGAAGCGGGCCGGGTCCTTGCCCATGTCCAGCAGCGTCATGCCCATGGTGTCGCGCATCTCGGTGAGGAAGCCGACCCGTCCCTTGAGCTTCGGGTTGTCGAGCAGGTCGGAGACGGTCTTCACCTCGATGCCGTCCAGGGCCTTCCTGTTGTAGGCGATGACGGCGGAGATGCCCTGCCAGGGGTAGGAGTAGGCGCGGCCGGGGTCCCAGTCGGGGGTGCGGAACTGGGGCGACAGGTTGGCGAAGGCGTGCGGCAGGTTGGCCGGGTCCAGTTTCTGGACCCAGCCGAGCCGGATCAGGCGGGCGGCCAGCCAGTCGGTGAGGACGATGATGTCGCGGCCGGTCTCCTGGCCCGCGGCGAGCTGCGGCTGGATCTTGCCGAAGAACTCGCTGTTGTCGTTGATGTCCTCGGTGTAGGTGACCTTGACGCCGGTGCGCTTGGTGAACGCCTCCAGCGTGGGGTGCCGACGGCCGCTCTCGTCCACGTCCATGTACTCGGTCCAGTTGGAGAAGCGGACCTGCTTCTCCGCCTTGGAGTGGTCCTCGGCGGAGACCCCGCCCTCGCTCTTGCCGGCCGCCGGGATGCCGCAGCCGCTCAGCAGGCCGAGGCCGCCCGCGGCGAGCGCGCCGCCCGTGGAGGCGCGCAGCAGCGAGCGGCGGGTGAGGGCGGCCCTGCCGCTTCTGAGACTGCGCCGCATGGCGGCCACTTGGGCCGGGGACAGGCGGTCTGGCTCGTACTGCTCCATGCGCGTGGTTGCCCTTTCGGGTGGGTCGGCCGTGGTCGGCGGCCTGGCGTGATGGCTATCGGTCCCCGAAGACGGTGCGGTGCCAGTCCTTGGCCGCCACCGCGGTGTTGTCGAACATGACGTGCTTGACCTGCGTGTACTCCTCGAAGGAGTGGGCGGACATGTCCTTGCCGAAGCCGGACGCCTTGTACCCGCCGTGCGGCATCTCGCTGATGATCGGGATGTGGTCGTTGATCCACACACAGCCCGCCTTGATCTCACGGGTGGCGCGGTTCGCGCGGTACACGTCCCGGCTCCAGGCGGAGGCGGCGAGCCCGTACGGCGTGTCGTTGGCCAGCCGGATGCCCTCGTCGTCGGTGTCGAAGGGCAGCACGACCAGGACCGGCCCGAAGATCTCGTCCTGGACGACCTCGCTGTCCTGCGTGGCGTCGGCGATGAGGGTGGGCCGGTAGTAGGCGCCCTCCTTCAGGTCGCCCTGCGGTGCCTCGCCGCCGCACACCACGCGCGCGTAGGAGCGGGCCCGGTCGACGAAGGCGGCGACGCGGTCGCGCTGGACGTGGCTGACCAGCGGGCCGAGGTCGGTGCCGGGGGCGAAGGGGTCCCCGACGCGGACGGTGTCCATGAGGGCGGCGGTCCGCTCGACGAACGCCTCGTACAGGGGTCGCTGCACGTACGCGCGCGTGGCGGCCGTGCAGTCCTGGCCGGTGTTGATGAGCGCGCCCGCGACCGCGCCGTGGACGGCGGCGTCCAGGTCGGCGTCGTCGAAGACGAGGAAGGGGGCCTTGCCGCCGAGTTCCAGGTGGAGGCGCTTGACGGTGGCGGTGGCGATCTCGGCGACGCGCTTGCCGACGGCGGTGGAGCCGGTGAAGGAGGTCATGGCGACGTCGGGGTGGGCGACGAGGTGCTCGCCCGCCTCCCGTCCGGTGCCGCTGACGATGTTGATCACGCCGTCGGGGATTCCGGCCTCGGTCGCCGCCTGGGCGAACATCAGGGAGGTCAGCGGGGTGATCTCGGCGGGCTTGAGCACGATGGTGTTGCCCGCGGCGATCGCCGGGAGGATCTTCCAGGCGGCCATCTGGAGCGGGTAGTTCCAGGGCGCGATGGACCCGACGACGCCGATCGGCTCGCGCCGCACGTACGAGGTGTGGTCGCCGGAGTACTCCCCCGCCGACTGACCCTGGAGGTGACGGGCGGCCCCGGCGAAGAAGGCCGCGTTGTCGACCGTGCCCGGCACGTCGAACTCGCGGGTCAGCTTCAGCGGCTTCCCGCACTGCAGCGACTCCGCGCGGGCGAAGTCCTCGGCGCGCTCCGCGAGGACGGCGGCGAACCGGTGCAGGGCGTCGGAGCGCTCGCCCGGGGTGGCGCCGGCCCAGCCGGGGAACGCCTCCCGCGCGGCGGCGACGGCCGCGTCGACGTCGTCGGGGCCTGCCAGTTCGTAGGTGAGGACGTCCGCGCCGGTCGCCGGGTCGACGACGGTGTGCGTCCGTCCGGAGGTGCCCTTCGTCAGACGGCCCGCGATGTACTGGGCCCCGTCCGCGAAGCGGTCCTGGGCCGGGAATCGGTCCGGGGTGGCGTTGCCCGGGTTGTGCATGTCGGCTCTCCTCGGTCTCCCCGTGACGGGGGCCGGTGTGGCTCAGGCTCGATGTGAGTGCCGATCCTGACAGAGCACTAGGCCCCCAACAAGTGATTCCGTTGTTGCCATTTGGTTACGCGACGGAATCTGTCGACCAGGTGTCGAGTCGCCACGGAAAAGGACGGACGGAGTGTCAGTGGCGCGTGCCACACTCGCATGCATGGACAAGATCACGGGGGCGGACCAGAGGGCCGTGGAGGGCACCGACAGCCGGGAAGCGCTGGTCGCGCGGGTGCGGGCGGGTGCGCGGATCGAGTACCTGTGCTTCTGGGGGCACCGGCCGCTCCCGGACGGCAGGCCCGGGCCGGGCTGTCTGAGCCAGTGGTGGCCGTCGCCGTTCACCGTGGCCGGGGTGGAGTACGCGACGGCCGAGCACTGGATGATGGCGGGCAAGGCCCGGCTCTTCGAGGACGCGGAGGCCGAACGGCGGGTGCTGGCGGCCGCTCACCCCGCCGCGGCGAAGAAGGCGGGCCGGCTCGTGCGCGGCTTCGACGAGGCGGTGTGGGAGCGGGAGCGCTTCCGGATCGTGGTGGAGGGCAGCGTCCACAAGTTCGCCTCGGACCCGGCGCTGCGCGCGTTCCTGCTGGGCACGCGCGAGAGGGTGCTGGTGGAGGCGAGCCCCGTGGACCGGGTGTGGGGCATCGGCCTGGCCGCGGACGACGAGGCGGCGAGGGACCCGGAGCGCTGGCGGGGGCCGAATCTGCTGGGCTTCGCGCTGATGGCGGCTCGGGAGCGGCTGAGAGGACGCTGAGCGGCGCCCCGGCGGGCCGGGCTCAGCCCGCGCGGTACCACTGGGCAAGCAGGAAGGCCAGGTCCAGCGCCTGTGCCTGGTTGAGGCGCGGATCGCACGCCGTCTCGTAGCGGCGCGGCAGGTCGCCTGGGCCGACGGTGCTGCTGCCGCCCAGGCACTCGGTGACGTCGTCCCCGGTCAGCTCCAGGTGGACGCCTCCGGGGTGGGTGCCGAGGGCGTGGTGCACCTCCACGAAGCCCTTCACCTCGTCGGCGATCGCGTCGAAGTGCCGGGTCTTGTGACCGCTCGGTGCGACGAAGGTGTTCCCGTGCATCGGGTCGCAGACCCAGCAGACGAGGGCGCCCTCCGCGCCGACCTTCTCCACCAGCGGCGTCAGCAGGTCCCGGACCCGCTCCGCCCCCATCCGGACGACGAAGGTCAGCCGACCCGGCTCCCGGTCCGGGTCGAGCCGGTCGACGTACCGCAGGACCGTGTCCGCCGTCACGCTCGGACCCAGCTTGACGGCGACCGGGTTGCGGACGCCGGCCGCGTAGTCGATGTGCGCGCCGTCGGGCCGCCGGGTGCGCTCCCCCACCCACAGCAGATGGCCGCTGGTGCCGTAGCTCCTGCCGGTCTGCGAATCGGTGCGGGTCAGCGCGCGCTCGTAGTCGAGCAGCAGGGCCTCGTGACTGACGTGGAACTCGGCCGTGGCCAGGGGGCGGGTGTCGCCGCCGCAGGCGCGCAGGAAGGCGAGCGCCCGCTGGATTTCGTCGGCCAGGCGCTCGTAGCGCCACCCGCTGGGCGCGGCGGCGACGAAGGCGCGGTTCCACTCGTGCACCTGCGCCAGGTCGGCGAAGCCACCGGTCGTCAGCGCCCGCACCAGGTTGAGCGTGGTCGACGACGTCTCGTACATCCGCAGCATCCGGGCCGGGTCGGGGGTGCGCTCGCGCACCGAGAACCCCGGCGCGTTGACCGCGTCCCCGCGGTACGAGGGCAGTCGCACGCCGTCCCGCTCCTCGAAGGCCTGGGACCGCGGCTTGGCGAACTGTCCGGCCATCCGGCCGACCTTGACCACCGGCAGCGCCGCGCCGTGCGCCAGGACCACCGCCATCTGCAGCAGGGTGCGCAGCTTGCCGGCGACCGACTCCTGGGTCGCGGTGGCGAACGTCTCCGCGCAGTCACCGCCCTGGAGCAGCACCGCCTCGCCCCGGGCGACCGCGGCGAGCCGCGTGCGCAGTGTCTCGCACTCCGCGGGGAAGACCAGCGGCGGTGCCGCGGCCAGCTTTCCGGTGACCTCACGCAGCCGCTCGGGGTCCGGCCACTCCGGCTGCTGTTCGGCCGCCGGTCGCGGACCCGTTCCGTGCTCCGACGCCATTTCGGCTCCCTCGGCTTTCCTCGGTTTTCCTCGGCCACGTACCGGAGATCTCACTTCAATCGCCGGTCGGTATTTCCGTCAAGCGCATGCGGAGTTGGACCGGCCGCGCGAGGCGGAATTGGTCTGGCCGTCCGCGCGGGCCGCTTGATTCGCTGTGCACCGGCACCGCGAATCGAGGGGGACGAAGAATGGCGCGCCGCGCACCCGTTCAGGTACGAGTCACGCGAGTGGCCCTGTCGACGCACGACCCGGTCGACCTCTACGAGGAACTGCTCCGCACCCGTTCGGCCGACGACGTCTTCCTCCTGGAGAACGCCTCGGGGCCGGGCCAGGCTCCCGACCGGGCCTTCCTGGGGTGCGGGCGGCTGCTGGAGGTGCGGGTCCTGGCGGACTCGGAGACCGCGGTGGTCGTGCGGGTGTCCGGGGAGCCGGTACTCGTCGACGCGCTGCTGGACCTCGCGGCCGGTGCCGGGCTGACCCGCTGTGCCGACCCGGCGGCGCAGGACGGCGGCGCGGCGGTCGGGCTCCGGGCCGAGCACCCGGACCTGTTGTGGGCCTTCCTGGACTCCGTGCGGCGCGACGTGTTCGCCGTGGACGGCGACGTGCCGCCGGACGAGTTCGCCTTCGGGTTCCTGACCTGTCTGGCGTACGAGTCGACCTGGCACATGGACCGGCTCGGCCCCCGCACCAAGGCTCCGCGGGGTCCGGACATCACGCTCGCGCTGTTCCGGCACACGGTGTGCTACGACCGCGAGGCCGGCGAGGTCCGGGAGCTGCGGGCGGAGAGCGACGCGTTCGACGCCGGGCCCGGTCCCGGGTTCGCGCGGCTCGCGGCACGGCTGACCGGGCGGCCGCAGGCCCCCGTGCCACCGGCGCCCACGCCCCGTTCGGTGCGCGACAGCCTGGATCGCGAGACGTTCCTGGAGTGGGCAGGGCGCTGCCTGGAGCACATCCGGGTCGGCGACATCTACCAGATCCAGATCGGCCACCGCATCGACGTCCGCAGCGAGTTGACGCCCGTGGACGTCTACCGGCGGCTGCGGTCGCGCAACCCCTCGCCGTACATGTACCTGGCTCCGCGCGGCGACACGGTGCTGATCGGGGCGAGCCCCGAGCTGTTCTTCCGGATCGAAGGGGGTCGGATCACGATGCGCCCGATCGCCGGAACCGCCCGGCGCGGCGCGGACGACGAGGACAACCGGCTGCGGATCAAGGAGATGCGGGAGAGCACGAAGGAGCGGGCCGAGCACGTCATGCTGGTGGACCTGTGCCGCAACGACATCGGCCGGGTGTGCCGGCCGGGCACCCTGCCGGTCGACCGGCTGATGGAGGTGGAGGCGTACTCGCACGTCTTCCATCTGGTCTCCACCGTCTCGGGCCGCCTGGCCGACGGCGTCACCGTGTGGGACGCGGTGCGTGCCACGTTCCCCGCCGGCACGATGACCGGTGCGCCGAAGCTGCGGGCGATGGAGATCGTCGACGGCCTGGAACGCGAGGCGCGGGGCGCCTACGCGGGCGCCCTCGGGCTGGTGGACGTGCGAGGCTGGAGCGAACTGGCGCTGTGCATCCGGACGGTCGAGTACGACGGCGAGACCTACTCCACGCAGGCTTCCGCCGGTCTGGTGGCGCAGTCCGCGCCCGAGGCGGAGTGGCAGGAGACGCTGGCCAAGATGGGGGCGGCCCACTGGGCGCTCACCGGGGAGGAACTGCTGCCGTGAAGGTGCTGCTCATCGACGCGTACGACAGCTTCGTGCATGTCATCGACCAATATCTGCGCACGCTGGGGGCACAGACCCGGGTCGTGCGCTCCGGCACCCGGTCACCGGACGAGCTGGCCGTCCTCGGGCCCGACGCGGTGGTGCTCGGCCCGGGGCCCGGCCATCCCGCCGACTCCGGCCACGTGGAGCTGGTCCACCGCTTCGCCGAAAGCGTCCCGGTGCTTGGCGTCTGTCTGGGGCACCAGGCGATCGCCCTGGCGTACGGCGGGCGGATCGAGGTCGCACAGCAGGTGATGCACGGGCGTACCAGCGTCGTCCGCCACGACGGGGCGGGCCTGTTCGCGGGACTCGGCAACACGCTGGAGGCCACCCGCTACCACTCGCTGGTCGCGGCGGAGCCGTTGCCGGAGCCCCTGGTGACCACCGCGGTCGCCGTGGACCACGGATACGTGATGGGGCTGCGGCACCGGTCGCTGCCGGTGGCCGGGGTGCAGTTCCATCCGGAGAGCATCATGACCACGGGCGGACTGCGACTCTTCGAGAACTTCCTCACCGGCGCGCGGAGACCGGTCCCGGCGCACTGACCCCGGCGCCGCCGTCTTCGCCGGAATATCGCGAAACCGGCACCGACAAGTGCGGTGCCATTCATCTTCCTTTCCGGTGCGTCGCGATCCTGTTCCGCGTTTGGACCGCACGGGTCACCCGTGATTGGTCTGCCGCACGGCGGCGCGTTTCCCGACAATGGACGGCGGCATGAATGCAGCGCCGACGAGGGGGAATTCCGTGACCGCAACGCCGACGGTTCGCGCATGGGCCGCTCTGATCGACACGCTGCTGGACGGGCGGGACCTCGCCTCGGACGAGACCGACTGGGCGATGGAACGGATCATGGCGGGCGAGGTGGGCCCGGCCGCGCTGGCCGGGCTGCTGGTGGCGCTGCGGGCCAAGGGCGAGACGGCCGAGGAGGTCGAAGGGCTGACCCGGGCGATGCTCCGGCATGCGCTGCCCCTGCCGACGACCGGCCCGTCGCTGGACATCGTGGGCACCGGCGGTGACGGCTCGCACAGCGTGAACATCTCCACCATGTCGGCGATCGTCGCGGCGGGGGCGGGCGCCCGGATCGTCAAGCACGGCAACCGTTCGGCCTCGTCGTCCTGCGGGTCGGCGGACGTGCTGGAGGAACTGGGTGTGGTGCTCGACCTGCCGGTGCACGAGGTGGCGGAGGTCGCCGACGAGGCGGGCATCACGTTCTGCTTCGCGCCCGTCTTCCATCCGGCCCTGCGGCACGCCTCCGCGCCCCGGCGGGAGTTGGGGGTGCGCACCGTGTTCAACCTGCTCGGTCCGCTGTGCAACCCGGCCGGTCCCACGGCGCAGGCCGTCGGGGTGGCCGCCGCCGAGACCCTCGCGCCGGTGGCCGGGGTGCTCGCCCGGCGCGGGGTGTCCGCGCTGGTCTTCCGCGGGGACGACGGCATGGACGAGCTGACCGTGACGACGACGTCCCGGGTGTGGACGGTCCATCGGAGCGAGGCGTGCGAAGAGGTCTTCGACCCGCGTGATCTCGGGTTCCGGCTCGCCCGTCCCGCGGATCTGCGCGGCGGCGACCGGCGTCACAACGCCCGGGTGGCCCGGGAGGTCCTCGACGGGGCGAGGGGGCCGGTCCGTGACGCGGTACTGCTGTCCGCGGCGGCCGGTCTGGCCGCGCTGCACCCCTCGTCGGCACCGCTGACGGAACGCCTCGCGGAGGGGGTGGCCCGGGCTCGCGAGGCCATCGACTCCGGCGCCGCGGCCGGCGTCCTCGAACGATGGGCGGCCATCACCACCAAGCGCTCCACAACCCCCTGACACAGGACCGCGGCCGCCCCGGTGCCCGTCACGACGTGAGGGTCACCGGGGCGGGGCCGGGCTCAGGCCACGCTCATCAGGCTCGCGAAGGCGAGGAAGCCGAGCAGCGGCAGGATCACGGTGGCCGTGATGCCGAGCACGAGACCGGCGGTCGCGGCGCCCTTGTTGGTGGCCTCGCCCCGGGTGGC
This sequence comes from Streptomyces sp. BBFR25, assembly GCF_044590125.1. Taxonomy (NCBI): domain Bacteria; kingdom Bacillati; phylum Actinomycetota; class Actinomycetes; order Kitasatosporales; family Streptomycetaceae; genus Streptomyces; species Streptomyces sp. BBFR25. Next base: position 6,081,460 of record NZ_CP172447.1, on the reverse strand, counting down.
CTTGCCCCGGCCGATCGCGCCGAAGATGATCCCGAGGATGCCCAGGACGACGCCGAAGAACCAGAGGAAGAAGGTCAGGCTGCACACCACGCCGATGATGCCAAGGACCAGTCCCGTGGTCCCCATGCCGTTGCTCGGCTGCATCGGCATGCCGTAGCCGGGCCCCTGCGGATAGCCCACCGGCGGGGCGGCCGGGTACGCGGCCTGGTTCGGATAGCCGTACCCGGGCGCGGACTGCGGGTACGCGTAGCCCCCCGCGGGCGGCTGCCCCGGCTGCGGCGGCGGCCCGTAGTCCCCGGGTCCGGGATTGGAGTACGACATGAACTGCTCTCCCCTCGTTGGCGCTTGACATCGTAGAGGCAACCTGCGGGGATGAGCTCAGCTTTCCGCGGTGACGGAGACCTGCGCGGGGCGCGAGGAGCCGTAGTAGGGGTCGTCGTAGCCCGAGTCCTCGTTGATCGCGGCGGTGATGCCGATGGCGATCAGCACGATCACGGCGACACCGAGCACGATGCCGACGATGCCCATGACGAATCCGGCCTGCGCCTGCCCGTGGTTGGTGGCCAGACCGCTCTCCGCCTTCCGGCGGCCCTTGATCCCGAAGATCACGGCGAGGATGCCGAGCACCAGGGAGACCACGCCGTACAGGCAGAACAGCGCGCAGGCGAGGATGCCCAGCACCATCGACGCGGTGCCGAGCCCGTTCTGCGGGGGCGCCTGCATGCCGGGCCAGCCGTAGCCCTGGCCGTAGCCGGGGTAGCCGTAGCCGCCCGGGACTCCGGCACCGCCGGGGGCGAGGGGCGGAGGGGGCACCGCGGCGTCCGGGCCGGTGAACCCGGTGCCGGGCATCGACGTGACCGTGGCCTGGTCGTGCACGCCCGGCGGCGGCTGCCAGGGGGGCGGCGCGTCGGAGGCGGGCGGCAGGGGCGGCGTCTGCGGCTGCGCGGCACCGGCACCCTTGTCCAGGGACGGCCCGCTCTCCGGGGGCGCCCAGGGGTCGTGGCCGCCGGAGCCTTCCCCGTCCGGCCGTATCGCGTCCGTCATGTCCTGTCCCCCCGGGTCGTCCGTGCCCGCCATGCTACGGTCCCGGGCCGCCGGGCGTGAGACCGGCCTACGATGATCCCCGAACGACCGATCAGCCGATCACCCGCGCCCCACCGCCGCCCGCGGCCCGGAGGGCGCCGCCCTGGGGAGGAACCCTTGACCGAGCACCTCGTCGACCCCGACGTCCCGCGCGACCTGCACGCCTTCATCGCCGGACTGCCGAAGGCCGAACTGCACGTCCACCACGTCGGTTCCGCCTCCCCGCGCATCGTCTCCGAACTGGCCGCGCGCCACCCCGACTCCAAGGTCCCCACCGACCCCGAGGCACTGGTCGACTTCTTCACGTTCACGGACTTCGCGCACTTCATCGACGTCTACCTGTCCGTGGTCGACCTGGTCCGCACCCCGGAGGACGTCCGGCTGCTGACCTACGAGGTGGCCCGGGACATGGCCCGCCAGCAGGTGCGCTACGCCGAGCTGACCATCACGCCGTTCTCCTCCACCCGGCGGGGCATCGACGAGGGCGCCTTCATGGACGCGATCGAGGACGCCCGCAAGGCGGCCGAGGCCGAGTTCGGCACCGTACTGCGCTGGTGCTTCGACATCCCGGGGGAGGCCGGTCTGGAGTCCGCCGAGGAGACGACGCGGCTCGCCACCGACGACCGGCTGCGCCCGGAGGGCCTGGTCTCCTTCGGGCTCGGCGGACCCGAGATCGGGGTGGCCCGCCCGCAGTTCAAGCCGTACTTCGACCGGGCGATCGCCGCGGGACTGCACTCGGTGCCGCACGCGGGCGAGACGACCGGCCCGCAGACCGTGTGGGACGCCCTCACCGACCTGCGCGCCGAACGCATCGGACACGGCACCAGTTCGGCGCAGGACCCCAAGCTCCTCGCCCACCTCGCCGAGCGGCGCATCCCGCTGGAGGTGTGCCCGACCTCGAACATCGCCACCCGCGCGGTGCGCACCCTGGACGAGCACCCGATCAAGGAGTTCACGCGCGCCGGGGTGCTGGTGACGGTCAACTCCGACGACCCGCCGATGTTCGGCACCGACCTCAACAACGAGTACGCGGTCGCCGCCCGGCTCCTCGGCCTCGACGAGCGCGGCCTCGCCGACCTCGCGAAGAACGGGGTCGAGGCCTCCTTCCTCGACGCGCCGGGCAAGGCCCGGATCGCCGACGAGATCGACACGTACACCGCCGCCTGGCTCGCCTCCTGAGAGTTGCCGCCCACCATGGACACCCCGCGCTCCCTGACCGCCGTCGCCCACCGCGGTGACCCCTACCGGCACCGCGAGAACACGGTCGCCTCGCTGCGTTCCGCCCTGGACCGCGGCGCGGACGCGGTCGAGACCGACGTACGCCTCACCCGGGACGGCGTGCCGGTGCTGCTGCACGACGAGACGCTGAAGCGGCTGTGGCAGCACGACCGGCCGCTGCGCTCCCTGTCGGCCGAGGAGGTGCGCGGGCTGACGGCGGGCCGGGTGCCGACGCTCGCCGAGGCGCTGGCGGCGACCGACGGGCGGCTGATGCTGGACCTGCCGGGCGGGCCGGACGCGCGGGCGGTGCGGCGCATCGTGGACGTGGTGGGCGAGTGCGGGGCGCGGGACCGGGTCTACTACACCGCGGGTGCCGCCGCCATGCTCGCCGTGCGGGCCGCCGACCCCGCCGCCGAGATCGCCATGACCTGGACCACGGCCGCCCCGCCCCGGCCGGCGCTGCTGGCGGCGGTGCGGCCGCGGTGGCTCAACTACCGGTTCGGGCTGGTGGACCGGGCCCTGGCCGAGCGCGTCCACCGCGACGGCTTCCTGCTGTCCGTCTGGACCCCCGACACCCGCCGCACCATGCGCCGACTGCGCGCCCTGGGCGTCGACTCGATCACCACCAACCGCATCGACGTGCTGTGCGCGCTGCGCGACCGGGCGCCGCACCACCCGTAAGGGCGACCCCGGACAACTCCCGCGTTCTGTAAGGGGGTTCCCCGGGGTCCGGTCGGGGGTCCGCGCCCTCCTCGCCGACGATACGGCGTGCCCGGCGGCGCGACGAGGATGATCGACGACCGCCCCGCCCCGGAACCTGGAGTCGTCGATGCTGTCGATGCGCGCCCGCACCCCCTCCGTCCTCGCCGCTTCCCTCGTGCTCGCGCTGTCCGCCGGGCCGCTGGCGGCCCCCGCGTTCGCCTCGCCGCCCGCCGCGGCCGCCGTCACCCACCGGTCGGACGGACCGGACACGGACGCGCTGCGCGCCGCCCTCGCCATGGTGCCGGGCGAACACGCCACGGCCGCCCTCGTGCGGGTCGGCGGCACGGACTTCGGCTGGCGCGGCAGCGCGGGCGTGCGCGACCTGGCCGGTGACCGGCCGGCCCGCCCCGACGCCCGCTTCCGGGCCGGTTCGATCACCAAGGTCGTCACCGCCGCCACCGTCCTGCGGCTCGCGGCCCAGGACGAGATCGACCTGGACGCTCCGGTGCAGGGCTATCTCCCCGACCTGTTCACGGCGGAGTTCGAGCAGCCGATCAGCGTGCGCCACCTGCTGAACCACACCAGCGGCATCAAGCCGGGCGACGGTCTCGGTGAGGACTTCGCGGAGGTGTACGCGCACCGTTTCGAGACCCTCACCCCGCAGCGGGTCGCGGCGTCGGCGATCGCCAAGGGACCGGAGGACTTCACTCCGGGGACGCGGCAGCAGTACCTGAACATCAACTACACGATCCTCGGCCTGCTGATCGAGAAGGTGACGGGGTACTCGTACGCCTCGGAGGCCACGCGCCTGGTCCTGCGCCCGGCCGGCCTGCACCACACGTACTTCCCCGGCACCGACCCCCGTATCCGGGGCCCGCACAACCGGGGCTACCAGGCGGTGGAGCAGCCGGACGGCACGACGGAACTCCTCGACGTGACCGAGTGGAACCAGGCGGACCGCTGGGCGGCGGGCGACATGATCTCCACCACCGCCGACCTGGAGAAGCTGCTCACGAAGCTGTTCCGGGGAAGGATCGTGCCGCAGCCCGAGCTGGAGGAGATGTTCACGACCCCGGCCGGAGTTCCGGGCGCGAACCGCAGCGCCGGCCTGGAGCGCCAGGAGGTCGACGGCCGGATCTACTGGGGCAAGTCCGGCTCCCGCTACGGCTACAGCGCCCTCATCGGCGGCACCCGCAACCTGAGCCGTACCCTCGTCTACTCGGTCAACTCCACGGACGCCAAGAGCGCGGGCCCGAACCCGGTCCTCGACCGGATCACCATGGCCGCGCTGAAGTAGCCCCCGTCAGGCGCGGCGCCCCGTCAGCCGACGCGCCACCACATGCGCCGCGGCCGTCGCCGCCCCCGCGCAGCCCAGCCCCACGGCGAGGTCGCGCGGGCGGGTGGCGCGCAGGACACCGGCGCGGCGCAGCCGGTGGCGGGCCCAGAGGGTGAAGGGGATCACGATCAGCGGCGAGGTGACCGACCCGGGCGTGTAGCCGCGCACCAGGCCCGCCTGCGCGAGGTGGACGAGGCCGTGCAGGCCGAAGGCGCCCAGCGCGCTCTGGTAGGCGGCCGAGCGGCCGCCGGTCAGCCGTCCCGCGACGGACGCGGAGGCCACGACCGCGGCCATCGCGCCGACCGCCACCGCGAACTCCCGACCGTCCACCGACCCGGCCCGCCGCCACACGGACTCCGGGACGGCCGGGTACCGCTCGCGCAGGGCCGGGAGGTTGCGCCGCCACCAGCCCGGCACGGTCGCCAGCTCTTCGAGGTCGTGCAGGGCCCAGGCGGCCAGCAGTCCCAGCGTGACCGCGCCCTCGACTCCTTCATCACCTGATGAATTCTTCACATGATCAGTCTGCTACACGCCGACGATCCCGTTCCACCGCTTCGCGAATTCCGTGCGCTGTCCCGCCGGGATGTCCCGCGCGATGGCGAGCCGTTCCCGCATCCGCGCGTCCGGGAAGATCAGCGGGTCCTCGGCCAGGGCGGCGGTCTCCTCGTCGTCGGAGGAGGCGAGCACGTCCTGGGCGGCGGGGACCGGGCAGACGTAGTTGACCCAGGCGGCCAGCTCGGCGGCGACCTCGGGCCGGTAGTAGAAGTCGATCAGCCGCTCGGCGTTGGCCTTGTGGCGGGCCAGGTTGGGGATCATCAGGGACTCGGCCCACAGCTCGGCGCCCTCCTCCGGGACGACGAACTCGATGTCCGGGTCGTCCGCCTGGAGCTGGATCACGTCGCCGGAGTAGGCCTGGCAGGCGAGGACGTCGCCGCTGGAGAGGTCCTTGATGTAGTCGTTGCCGGTGAAGCGGCGGATCTGCCCCTTGACGACCTGCTTCTCCACCTGGTCGCAGATCCGGTGGAAGTCGTCCGTCTTCCAGTCGGTGATGTCCACGCCGTTGCCCTGCATCAGCAGCGCGAAGGCCTCGTCCATGCCCGACAGCAGGGTGACGCGGCCCTTGAGGTCGGCCGCCCACAGGTCGGACACGTGCCGGATCTCCCGGCCGAGCCTGCGGCGGTTGTACGCGATCCCGGTGATGCCCGACTGCCAGGGCACGGTGAACTTCCGGCCGGGGTCGAAGGCGGGCGAACGCAGCAGCGGGTCCAGGTACTCGGTGACGTTCGGCTGTCGGGAGCGGTCCATCTCCTGCACCCAGCCGAGCCGCACGAACCGACCGCACATCCAGTCACTGATGACGATCAGGTCGCGGTCGGTGGGCTGGTGGTTCATCAGGGACGGGCTGACCTTGCCGAAGAACTCGTCGTTGTCGTTGATCTCCTCGATGTAGTCGACGGAGATGCCCGTCTCCTCCTCGAAGGCCTCCAGCGTGGGCCGCCGGCCGGGGTGCTCGTCGTCGGTGTCGATGTACAGCGGCCAGTTGGCCCAGGTCAGCCGCCGTTCACCGGCGGACCGGTCGGTCGCGGCCCGGTCGCCCGGCGCGACGTAGGCGGCGGGCACACCGCAGCCGGCCAGGGTGCCGAGCGCACCGAGCACGGCGGAACCGCCCAGGCCGCGCAGCAGGGTCCGACGGGAGAGCGGGGGCGTCTTCGGGAGCAGGGGCATGGCACGAGGATCCCGCCCCCCGCCCACCGGAACAATCGACGCTGCGTCGAGCGGGTCCGGCCAGGCCCGACACCCTGTCGACCGGGGCGAGTTCACGGTCCACGCGGTGCGGCCCCGAACGGCGGTTGCCGTCCGGGGCCGCACACGAGCCGGTGGCGTCAGGCGTCCAGCGACGTCATCACGTGCTTGATCCGCGTGTAGTCGTCGAAGCCGTAGCCCGACAGGTCCTTGCCGTAGCCGGACTTCTTGAAGCCGCCGTGCGGCATCTCGGCGACCAGCGGGATGTGGGTGTTGATCCACACGCAGCCGAAGTCCAGCCGCTTGGACATCCGCATCGCGCGGCCGTGGTCCTTGGTCCACACCGAGGAGGCCAGCGCGTACTCCACGCCGTTGGCCCACTCGACGGCCTGGTCCTCGTCGCGGAAGGCCTGGACGGTGATGACCGGGCCGAAGACCTCCTGCTGGATGATCTCGTCGTCCTGCTTGAGGCCGGAGACGACGGTCGGGGCGTAGAAGTAGCCCTTGTCGCCGACCCGGTGGCCGCCCGCCTCGACCTTGGCGTGCGCGGGCAGCCGCTCGATGAACCCGGAGACCTGCTTGAGCTGGTTGGGGTTGTTGAGCGGGCCGTAGAGCACGTCCTCGTCGTCCGGCTGCCCGGTCTTGATCTCGGACGCGGCCTTGGCGAGCGCGCTCACGAACTCGTCGTGGACCGACTCGTGGACCAGCACGCGGGTGGCCGCCGTACAGTCCTGCCCGGCGTTGAAGTAGCCCGCCTCGGAGATGCCCTCGACGGCCTTGGGGATGTCGGTGTCCTCGAAGACGACGACCGGGGCCTTGCCGCCCAACTCCAGGTGGACCCGCTTGAGGTCCTTGGAGGCCGACTCGGCGACCGACATGCCGGCCCGCACGGAGCCGGTGATGGACGCCATCGCCGGGGTCTCGTGCTCGACCATCAGGCGGCCGGTGTCGCGGTCGCCGCAGACGACGTTGAAGACGCCCTTGGGCACGATCGAGCCGATGATGTCGGCCATCAGGGCTGTGGAGGCGGGGGTGGTGTCCGAGGGCTTGAGGACGACCGTGTTGCCCGCGGCGAGCGCCGGGGCGAACTTCCACACGGCCATCATCATCGGGTAGTTCCACGGCGCGACCTGCGCGCAGACACCGATCGGCTCGCGGCGCACGAAGGAGGTCAGACCCTCCATGTACTCGCCGGCGCCGCGGCCTTCGAGCATCCGCGCCGCGCCCGCGAAGAAGCGGATCTGGTCGACCATCGGCGGGATCTCCTCGGAGCGGGTCAGCCCGATCGGCTTGCCCGTGTTCTCCACCTCGGCCGCGATCAGTTCCTCGGCCCGCTCCTCGAACGCGTCCGCGATCTTCAGCAGGGCCTTCTGCCGCTCGGCCGGGGTCGTGTCGCGCCAGGCCGGGAAGGCCGCCGCGGCGGCCGCCATGGCGGCGTCGACGTCCGCCTGCCCGGAGAGGGGGGCGGTCGCGTACGCCTCGCCCGTGGCGGGGTTGACCACGTCCGTGGTCCGTCCGTCGGCGGCGTCCCGGAACTCACCGTCGATGTAATTGCGCAGACGACGCAGCTCGGTGCTCACTGCCGGCCCTCCAAGTTCGGTGTCCAGTGACTGAGACACCCACCCTAGACGGAGTCCCGACGTTTTCAACACCCCCACCACCCTCAGGGTTGCGATATCCGCAGATTGAAGCGAGTCAAACAACGAATTTCATCGATCCGGCCTTGCGAAACTGTCGATACGTCGTGCACAGTGAAGCCGTGGCCAGTCGAAGCGCAGACCAGAAGGACTCCCGCGAGTCCAGGAACGGCGGTCCCCAGTTGGACGCCGTCTCCCTCGCCATCATCGAGCAGCTCCAGGAGGACGGCCGCCGGCCGTACGCGGCCATCGGCAAGGCCGTGGGCCTGTCGGAGGCGGCCGTGCGCCAGCGCGTCCAGAAGCTGCTCGACCAGGGCGTGATGCAGATCGTCGCCGTCACGGACCCGCTCACCGTGGGCTTCCGGCGCCAGGCGATGGTCGGCGTCAACGTGGAGGGCGACGTGGAGTCGGTGGCCGAGGCGCTGGCGGCCATGTCCGAGTGCGAGTACGTGGTGATGACCGCGGGCTCCTTCGACCTGATGGTGGAGGTCGTCTGCGAGGACGACGACCACCTCCTGGAGGTCATCAACCGACGCATCCGGGCCGTGCCCGGCGTGCGCTCCACCGAGAGCTTCGTCTACCTCAAGCTCAAGAAGCAGACCTATATGTGGGGAACCCGATAATCGTGAGCACCGACAGCCCCAAGGACCTCAGCCGGACCGCGTACGACCACCTGTGGATGCACTTCACCCGCATGTCGTCGTACGAGAACGCCCCCGTCCCCACCATCGTCCGCGGTGAGGGCACCCACATCTACGACGACAAGGGCAAGCGCTACCTCGACGGCCTCGCCGGTCTGTTCGTGGTCCAGGCCGGACACGGCCGCACGGAGCTGGCCGAGGCCGCCGCCAAGCAGGCGCAGGAGCTGGCCTTCTTCCCGGTGTGGTCCTACGCCCACCCCAAGGCCGTCGAGCTGGCCGAGCGGCTGGCGAACGAGGCCCCCGGCGACCTCAACAAGGTCTTCTTCACCACCGGCGGCGGCGAGGCGGTCGAGACCGCCTGGAAGCTCGCCAAGCAGTACTTCAAGCTGACCGGCAAGCCCACCAAGTACAAGGTGATCTCCCGCGCGGTGGCCTACCACGGCACCCCGCAGGGCGCCCTGTCCATCACCGGCCTGCCCGCCCTGAAGGCCCCCTTCGAGCCGCTGGTCCCCGGCGCGCACAAGGTGCCGAACACCAACATCTACCGCGCCCCGATCCACGGCGACGACCCCGAGGCGTACGGCCGCTGGGCCGCCGACCAGATCGAGCAGCAGATCCTCTTCGAGGGCCCGGACACGGTCGCCGCCGTCTTCCTGGAGCCCGTGCAGAACGCGGGCGGCTGCTTCCCGCCCCCGCCCGGCTACTTCCAGCGGGTCCGCGAGATCTGCGACCAGTACGACGTGCTGCTCGTCTCGGACGAGGTCATCTGCGCCTTCGGCCGCCTCGGCACGACCTTCGCCTGCGACAAGTTCGGCTACGTCCCGGACATGATCACCTGCGCCAAGGGCATGACCTCGGGCTACTCCCCGATCGGCGCCTGCATCATCTCCGACCGCCTGGCCGAGCCGTTCTACAAGGGCGACAACACCTTCCTGCACGGCTACACCTTCGGCGGCCACCCGGTCTCCGCCGCGGTCGGCATCGCCAACCTCGACCTGTTCCAGCGCGAGGGCCTCAACCAGCACGTCCTCGACAACGAGGGCGCCTTCCGCGCCACCCTGGAGAAGCTGCACGACCTGCCGATCGTCGGCGACGTCCGCGGCAACGGCTTCTTCTACGGCATCGAGCTGGTCAAGGACAAGGCCACCAAGGAGTCCTTCAACGAGGAGGAGACCGAGCGGGTCCTGTACGGCTTCCTCTCCAAGAAGCTCTTCGAGAACGGCCTGTACTGCCGTGCCGACGACCGCGGCGACCCGGTCATCCAGCTCGCCCCGCCGCTGATCTCCAACCAGGAGACCTTCGACGAGATCGAGCAGATCCTGCGCGCCACGCTGACGGAGGCGTGGACGAAGCTCTGATCGTCCCGATCATCCGCTGAGGCGATCATCACCGGCCCCGGTGCGGTCCGTTCGAGTGAGAACGGCGGCCCGGGGCCGCGTGCTGTCCGGCTTCCTCCGCGGCGACTCCTTACGGTGCCCAGTGACCGATCGGCCCCGCCTTCGTTCCCCCGGAAGGGGGACAGGACCGGGGAAATACGGATCAGAACCGAGGTGTACGCCCATGGAGGCCCCGCCGGACAACGACGTGCTCTGGGCCCGTGCCCTGCACTTCCAGCACCACGACGGCTCCCCCGCGCTGCAAGGCGTGTCGCTCGGCGTGCGCGAGGGCGAGATCCTCGCCGTGAGCGGCCCGCGCGGCAGCGGCAAGACCACGCTGCTGCGGTGTCTGTCCGGGCTGGTCAAGCCGCAGGACGGCGAGGTCTGGTTCAACAGCGTGCCGGTGCACACCATGGGCCCGCTCGGCCGCGAGCGGCTGCGCCGCGACCGCTTCGGCTGGATCGACCCCGCCCCGGCGCTCGTGCCGGAGCTGAACGCCTGGGAGAACGCCGCGCTCCCCCTCATGCTGCGCGGCACCGGCCGGCGCCGGGCCAAGACCGCCGCCCTGGAGTGGCTGGACCGCCTCGACGTCGGCGACAAGGCACGCAGGCGCCCGCACGAACTGCAACAGGCCGAGCGGCAGCGCGTCTGCATCGCCCGCGCCCTCGCCGTCGCCCCGGCGGTCCTCTTCGCCGACGAGCCGACGGCCCCCCTGCACCGCGCGGACCGCGCCCAGGTCCTGCGGACGCTCACCACGGCGGCCCGCTCGCACGGCATCACCGTCCTGCTCGCCACGCACGACGCGCAGACCGCCGCCCTGGCGGACCGCTCGGTGGCGCTCCTGGACGGACGGCGGGTCCGGACCGTGCACCTACCGCCGCTCGCCGAGACCACGGTGGCCACGGGCGCCGCCGGGACTCCCGGAACGGAAGGCCGGGCGGCGTGCTCGCTCTCCGCCTGACCCGCACCGCCCACCTCGCCGTCCACCTGCGCCGCCTGCTGGTCGCGGTGGCCTCGGCGGGCACGGGCTTCCTGCTGCTGTGCGCCCTCGGCCACGCGCTGAGCCATCCCGACGCGCCCGGCTCCTCCGCCCTCCGCCTGGCCTGGTGCGCCGCGCCGCTGGCCGCCGCGGTGTACCTCGCGGTCGCCGTGGCCCGCACCGACCCCGGGACCCGGCCCCGCTCGGGGCTGTCGGCGATCGGTCTGGGGCCGGCCCGGCTGATGGCCGTCTCGGCGACGACCACGGCCCTGTCCGCGGCCCTCGGTTCGGTGGCGGCCCTGCTCGCCTTCCTGTATCTGCGCGGCAGCCTGACCGGCCGCCCGCCCTCCGACCGCGTCGCGGCCGACGCCCTGGCCGTCGGCCAGTCCCTCCCCGCCCCGGCCGTCCTGACCCTGCTGGTCCTCGCACCGGCCCTCGCCTCGGCGGCGGTGGCCCACACGCTGCGCCCCCGCGATCCCCGGCCCGCCGCGGCCCCCGCACCCCGCGGTTACGGCCGCTTCGGCGCGTACGGCTGGGGCAAGGCCCGCGAAACCTTCGGCGCCTACGGCCGCTACGGCTCCCGGACAGCTGTAGCCGCGGGCAGTCGTGCCGCCGCCGCTGTCCCTGCGGGCAGTCGTGCCGCTGGGGCGATGGGGGTCCCCCCGCTCGAGCGAAGCCGAGAGTGGGGGAGGGTGGGCGCAGGCGGCGCCCTGCAAACGCAGGCGAGTGATCCCCACCCCCCAGCCGGGACGGACGTCACCACTCAGACGCTGGACGCCACTCCCCCGCCCCCGGCGGACACCTCCCCCGACACCACGACCCCCCGCCCCCAGAACACCACCGCCCTCCCCTGGGGCATCGCCATCCTCACCGCAGGCCTCACCGTCGAGACCTACACCGGCAACGCGGCCGGCGCCCCCACCCCCGGCACCGCCCCCTCCGCCGGCGTCCTGATCGGCTGGGCCCTCACCGCCCTGGGCCTCGCGCTCGCCGGCCCCGGCCTCACCCACCTGTGCGGCCGCCTGCTCCAGGCCGCCCGGCCCGGCGCCCTGCGCCTCCTGGCCGGCCGCGTCCTCATGGAGGAGTCGCAACGCGTCGGCCGCCCACTCGGCGTCGTGGCCGCAGTCGCCGCCGCGGCCTACGTGACCACGACCGTGTACGACGGGGACGGCCCCGCCTTCGGCCCGCTCAGCACCCTGGGCGCCCTCCTCGTCGCGGGCTGCACGGTGGCCACCCTGCTCACCGCGGCCGTCGAGGCCCGGCACGCCCGTGCCGACACCAAGGACGCCCTGCTGCGCCTCGGCGCGCCCCCGGCGACCCTGCGCGCGGCCGCCGCCGTACGCGCCGCCGCCCTGCTCGCCCTGTTCGGTCCGCTGGTCCTGATCGTCGCGGTGCTGGCGGCGCTGCCGCTGGACCACTGACCGGCGGAAACTTTTTCGAGAAAGTCCGCGCACCGGCGATGAGTTCCGGTGCCGTCTCGCGTCTACTCCTTCGAACGGCACGACATACCGACCGCACCACAGCGGCACATCGACGGGAGAGGCCCCCCATGTACCAGCAGATGATCTTCCTGAACCTGGCCACCAACGACCTCGACGCCTCGAAGAAGTTCTTCACCGGGCTCGGGTTCGAGATCAACGCCCAGTTCAGCGACGACACCACCGCCTCGATCCCGCTGAGCGAGACCATCGTCGTGATGGTGCACACGCCGCAGAAGTACCGCGAGTTCACCAAGAAGGAGATCGCGGACTCGACGAAGTCCAGCGAGGTGCTGATCGCGCTGAGCGCCGAGAGCCGCGAGAAGGTCGACGAGCTGGTGGAGAAGGCGGTCGCGGCCGGCGGCTCGGTCTCCGGCGAGACCCAGGACCACGGCTTCATGTACGGCCGGGCCTTCGACGACGTCGACGGCCACACCTTCGAGGTCGTGTGGATGGACCCGGCGGCGGTCCAGGGCTGACCGGGCGCCTGCCTAGCATGGGCGGGTGGATCAGACACCCGCCCAGCGCAAGGCCCGGTCACCGCACGGGTCACCGTCACTGTCACAGTTCCAGTCCCATCACGCCTCCCACGACCGGGAGATCGAGAGCCTCGCCGAGTTCGACCGGGTCGTCTCGGCGCACGGCAGCCTCGCCCACCACCGCGTCCAGGCCGTCGACCTGACGGACCGTACGGACGCCCTGCTCTCGGTCGATTCCTCGGGCGCCGTCTTCCTCGGCTGCCCGATGGACCCCGGCGCCGCCGCCAGGGTGCGCGCCGCCGGAGCCCTGGTCTTCCCACCGATACCGGGCCTCCCCTTCGACCCCTACCGGGGGCGGGTCTACTCCCCCGACGAGCTGTACGCCGGCCTCGGCGAGGGGTACGGGGCGACACCGGACGCCCTGGCCTACGACTGGTTCCAGCAGACCAAGGCGGACGGGGACGTCTTCGCCTCCATGCTGCGCGCCGTGCACGACGACGCCGTCTCGGACGCGCTGGACGAACTCGTCGCGGGCAGCCGGGTGGTGGGCGTCATGGGCGGCCACGCCATGGCCCGCGGCACCGCGGAGTACGCGGGCGCCGCACGCCTGGGCCGAGAACTGGCCCGTGCCGGTCTCACGGTGGCCACGGGCGGCGGTCCGGGCGCGATGGAGGCGGCGAACCTCGGCGCTTACGCCGCCCCGTTCGACGACGGGATGCTGGACGACGCCCTGATGCTGCTCGCCAAGGTCCCCTCGTTCACGCGGTCGATCGCCGACTGGGCCCGGTCCGCCTTCGAGGTGCGCGAGCGCTGGCCCGGGGGCGGCGACTCGATCGGCATCCCGACCTGGTTCTACGGCCACGAGCCGCCCAACGCCTTCGCCGCGCACATCGCCAAGTACTTCGCCAACGCCACGCGCGAGGACGGCCTGCTGGCCCGCTCCACCGCGGGCGTGGTGTTCCTGCCGGGTGCGGCCGGCACCCTCCAGGAGATCTTCGACAACGCGACGCCGAACTACTACGAGTCGCGCGGCGAGCCCACGCCGATGGTGCTCGTCGACCGGGAGCACTGGACCCGCACGCTGCCGGCGTGGCCGCTGCTGCAGTCGCTCGCGAAGGGGCGGGCGATGGAGTCCCGCATCACGCTGGTTGGCCGGATCGAGGAGGCTCCCGAGGCGCTGAAACGTGTCGGCGGTTAATAAGACGGCAAAGTCAACGGCCGGAGCGGGCATATGCGTTGACACTTCTTACGCCCCGCTTATAGACCAGTGAGGCTCATGGGTGTGCTGATGCCGCGTCATCGAGCGTCGGCACCCTCTTCACCCCCCGCATCCGCGCTCCCGTAAAGGACAAACGTGGCAGTCCTGTCCATAATCAGCCGCACGGCGTCACGCCGTAGCGTCCGCGCCCTCGGCGTCGTCGCCGCCTCCGCGGCCCTGGCGCTGAGCGCCTCCGGCAACGCTCTCGCCTGCAACATCAACGAGTTCTCCGCCGAAGCCAAGTGCGACGGGGACAACGGTGTCATCACCGTCACCGACGTGGACCCGGCCGGTATCCCGGCCACCGTCACCGTCTCCCTGAAGAGCACCGGCGAGCAGGTCGGCCAGGAGACGGTCAAGGGCTCCAAGGAGGGCACCACGGTCTCCTTCGCCGTGGACTGGAAGCCGAACACCGAGTACCGCGTCCACGTCAAGGCCGACAAGTACGTCGACGAGTTCATCGAGCCGGACGTCACGACCCCGTCGACCCCCTGCAAGACCGAGGAGCCGTCCCCGACCCCGTCGGAGAGCTCCTCGACCCCGTCCGACGAGACGGAGTCCCCGGCTCCCGAGCCGTCCACGTCGGCCCCCGCGCCGTCACAGCCGGAGAGCAGCACCGCCCCGGCGGCCGTGCCGAACGACAACGCCCCGTCCCCGGCGGCCGGTGACTCCAACCTCGCCGAGACCGGTGCCAACTCCAACACCGGCATGATCGCCGGTATCGCGGCGGCCCTGGTCGTCGTCGGTGGCGGCGCCGTCTTCTTCGGCCTGCGCCGTCGCGGAGCGAACAGCAACAGCTGACAACCGCTCCTGCGCGCAGATGCGTTCACCGCGGTGGCCCGTCCCGGTCCGGGGCGGGCCACCGTCGTGTCAGCCGAACGTCGCCTTCTCCAGCCAGAGTTCCAGCAGCCCGCGGTCACCGAGCACGTCGAGCCCCGGGGCGTCCAGCGGCAGTCGGCCGTAGAAGGCCAGCAGCACGTCCGTGAGCGGGCCGCGCAGCGCCACCGTCGCCTTCTCGTGCCCGCGGCGCCAGACGATGCCGTCGTCGGGCAGTTCGACGATCCACTCGGCGTTCAACTCGGCCGGAGCGTCCGTCGCATGCAGGTGGAGGCTGCTGCCGGGGGCCCGCAGTTCGTTCGCCGCCGCACCGGGCAGGGCCCGCTGCACGAACCGTACGATGTCCAGCCACTCGTCGATCGCGTCGGCCGCCACCTCGGGCGCGACCGCCCGGTGGGGCAGGCCCGCCGCCAGGGCCGCGTCCGCGCCGTGGACGACGAGTTCGTGGGACATCCGCCGCGCCCAGAACCCGGCCGTGTCGACGCCGGCCCACGACCACGCGGGCGAGGCCGGACCGGCCTCCCGCAGGGCGCCGACGACGACCTCGCCGGACTCCGCCAGCCACGCGTCCAGCGCCACCGCGTCCCCGCTCGCCGCGGGTCCCTCGGCACCCGGCGCCCGGTCCACCGGTACGTCCTGCTCGGCGCGGGTGCCGACGATCAGCGCCGTCCAGCGCAGGGCCCGGCCCACGTGCCGCACCAGGTCCTCCAGGGTCCAGTCCGGGCAGGTCGGCACGGTGGCGGTCAGATCCGCACCGGAGGTGACCACGGCCCTGAGCCCGCCCACCTGGTGATCGATTTCATCGCAGTACCGGTCGTGCGCGAGGAGTGTCATGCCGTCACCCTATGAACGGAATGATCACCCGGAACACCCGATCAGCCGAGCACGACGACTTCCGCCGCGTCGAACTCCACGCCGACCGCGGCCCCGACCTCCGGCGCCGCCCGCAGCGCGCAGGCCGCCTCCAGGCGCGGCGCGTCCTCCGGCTGGAGGTGCACGGCGACGTGCGTGCCGCGGAAGGTGCGGGCGGTGACCGTGCAGCGCAGGCCCTCGTCGGCGGAGACGACCCGGACCCCGGCCGGCCGCACGAGCACCGTCCGCGGGCCCTGCGGCGCGTCCTCGGGGACCGGCACCTTGCCCCACGGGGTGTCCGCGGCCTGTCCGGCGACGGACGCCTCGGCCACGTTGTCGAAGCCGAGGAAGCGAGCCACGAACGCGTCCGCCGGCCGCTGCCACACCTCCAGGGGCGTCCCCGACTGGGCGATCCGCCCGTCCCGCATCACCACGACCCGGTCGGCGAGCGCGAACGCCTCACTCTGGTCGTGCGTCACGGCGAGCACAGTGGTGCCCAACTTCCCGAACAGCTCACGCAGTTCGACCACGAGCCGCTCCCGCAGCGAGCGGTCCAACTGACCGAGCGGCTCGTCCAGCATCAGCAGCCGGGGCCGGGGCGCGAGGGCCCGGGCCAGCGCCACTCGCTGCTGCTCCCCGCCGGAGAGCGCGGCGACGGACCGGCGGGCGGCGCCCGGCAGTCCGACCAGCTCCAGCAACTCCCCCACCCGCGCCTGCTGCTCGGCCCGGGACGCGCCGCGCATCCGCGGTCCGAAGGCGATGTTCCCGGCCACGTCCCGCTGCGGGAACAGCTGGTGGTCCTGGAACATCAGCCCGACCTCGCGCTTGTGCGCGGGCACCCCGGACTGGTCCCGCCCGTCCAGCGTCACCCGCCCGGCGTCCAGCGGCTGGAGCCCGGCGACCGCCCGCAGCAGCGTCGACTTGCCGCTGCCGCTGGGCCCGAGCACGCACACCACCTCGTGCTCGGCGACCCCCAGGTCGACGTCGTCGAGCACGGGCCGCCCGCCGAAGCGGACGGTCGCTCCTTCGAGGCTCAGCAGGCTGGGCGGCATGGTCAGAACTCCCCGCTCCGGTCGGTCCGCAGCCGCTCCAGCACCACCAGGGCCACCGCGCACACCAGCATCAGAATCGTCGAAAGGGCCATCGCCTGGCCGTAGTTCATGTCCCCGGGCCGCCCCAGCAGCCGCGCCACGGCGACCGGCAGCGTCGGGTTGTCGGGCCGCGCGATGAAGACGGTCGCGCCGAACTCCCCCAGCGACACCGCGAACGCGAACCCGGCCGCGACCAGCAGCGCGCGCCGCACCATCGGCAGGTCCACCTCGCGCCAGACCCGCCACGGCGACGCACCCAGCACCGCGGCCGCCTCCCGCAGCCGCCCGTCCACCGCCCGCAGCACCGGCAGCATGGTCCGTACGACGAAGGGGACGCCCACCAGCGCCTGCGCGAGCGGCACCAGGATCCAGGAGGACCTGAGGTCCAGCGGGGGTTCGTCCAGCGCGATCAGGAACCCGAACCCGACCGTCACGGCCGACACCCCGAGCGGCAGCATCAGCAGCGCGTCGAACCCGCGCACGAAGCGGCCCGCGTCGCGCCGGGTGAGCGCGGTCGCGGCCAGCGCGCCGATCACCAGGGCGATGCCGGTGGCGGCGACGGCGTACTGGAGGGAGTTGCCGATCGACTCGATCGGCGGGACGAGGAAGGCGCCGCCGTCCTCCCGGGTCAGTGCCCGGTAGTAGCCGAAGCCGGAGGCGCCCAGCGACCGCTGGACCAGCACCGCGAGCGGCAGCACCAGCAGGACGGCGATGACGCCCAGGACCCCGGCGAGCAGCGCCCACTGCCCGGCCCCGCGCGGTCGGCGCGCGGTCGTGGCCGCGTCCACGAGCCGTAGCGCCGTCTCGCGCCGCCGCACCGTCCAGGCGTGCACGGCGAGGACGGCGGCGACGGCCGCGAACTGGATCAGGGTGAGCACGGCGGCCGTGGACAGGTCGAAGACCTGGGAGGTCTGGCGGTAGATCTCCACTTCGAGGGTGGAGAAGGCGGGCCCGCCGAGGATCTGCACGACGCCGAAGGAGGTGAAGGTGAACAGGAAGACCATCAGCGCGGCGGCGGCCACGGCGGGCGCCAGCGCGGGCAGCGTGACCTGCCGCCAGGCCCGCAGCCGCGAGGCGCCGAGCATCCGCGCGGCCTCCTCCTGCCGCGGGTCGAGCTGCGCCCACAGGCCGCCGACGGTGCGGACGACGACGGCGTAGTTGAAGAAGACGTGCGCGAGCAGGATCGCCCACACCGTGGTGTCCAGGCGCACACCCCACAGCTCGTCCAGCAGCCCGCCGCGCCCCACCAGCGCCAGGAACGCCGTACCGACGACGACCGTCGGCAGCACGAAGGGCACGGTCACCGCGGCCCGCAGGACCTGCTTGCCGGGGAAGTCGAAGCGGGCGAAGACGTACGCGCCGGGCAGCGCGACCAGCAGGGTGAGCGCGGTGGACGCCAGCGCCTGCCAGGTGGTGAACCACAGCACGTGCCGCACGTCGGACTGCGCGAGCACGTCCCCGATCCGCCCGAGCCGCCAGACCCCGTCGACCTCCAGGCCGCGCGCGACGATGGCGGCGACGGGGTAGGCGAAGAACACCGCGAAGAACGCTACGGGCACGGCCATGAGACCGAGCCGGGCCGCGCTCCCGCGCACGGTCCGCGCCCGCTTGCCTCCTCGGCTCACTTCAGTACGAGCGAGGTCCACGACTTGACCCACTGGTCGCGGTGGTCGGCGATCTTCGCCGGGTCCAGGGTCTGCGGGTCCTTCGCCTGCGGCCCGAACTTCGAGAACACCTCGGGGACCTGCGCGCCCTCCCGCACCGGGTAGACGAACATGTTCAGCGGCATGTCCTCCTGGAAGGTCTTGCCCAGCAGGAAGTCGAGGAGCGCCTTGCCGCCCTCGGGGTTCTTCGCGTTGCTGAGCAGGCCCGCGTACTCGACCTGACGGAAGCAGGTGCCGTCGGCGACGCCCGTGGGAGCGGTGTCCGGCTGCGGGTCGGCGTAGACGACCTCGACGGGCGGGGAGGAGGCGTAGGACACGACGAGCGGGCGGTCGCCCTTGGCCTTCTTGCCGCCGGCCGAGCCGGAGAACTCCTCGTTGTAGGCCTGCTCCCAGCTGTCGACGACCTTGACGCCGTTCGCCTCGAGCTTCTTCCAGTAGCCCTCCCAGCCCTCGTCGCCGTACTGGGCGGCGGTACCGAGCAGGAAGCCGAGGCCCGGCGAGGAGCTGCCCGCGTTCTCGGTGACGAGGAGGTCCTTGTACTCCGGCTTGATCAGGTCGTCGAAGGACTTGGGCGGGGTCAGGCCGTGCTTGGTGAAGTACGCCTTGTCGTAGTTGACGCAGATGTCGCCGCTGTCGACGGGCGTGACCCGGTGCTTGTCCTGGTCCGCGCGGTACTCCGGCCGGACCTGGTCCGAGCCCTTGGCCTCGTACGGCTGGAACAGGCCGTTGTCGAGGGCGCGGGACAGCAGGGTGTTGTCGACGCCGAAGAAGACGTCGCCCTGCGGGTTGTCCTTGGTGAGGATGGCCTTGTTGACGGCCTGCCCGGCGTCGCCGTCCTCCAGGACCTTGACCTTGTAGCCGGACTGCTTCTCGAAGGCGGCGATGACGTCCTTGGACGCGGCCCACGAGTCGTGGCTGACCAGGGTCACGGTCTTGGAGCCGCCGGAGCCCGCGGCGTCGTCGGACGACGATCCGCAGGCGGCCAGCGTGCCGACCATGCCGAGGCCGACGGCCAGGACACTGGCCTTCTTGGTGATGCTCACTGAATTCCTCCTGGGTGACCAGGAGAAGACGCGGCCCCGCCCGAGACCCCTGGCGAGGGTCCCGGGCAGGGCGCAACAGCTCGAGTGGTGACCGATCTCCCTACCCAGAATGACCTGGGCCAGGTTCGGAGGGTCTGCGGCCGGTGCCGCACTCTCAGCGCTGTGGCGCTCCCCTGTCGGAATATGAAGATGTGACTGTGCCGATGTACTTCCGCCGGTCAGGTTACCGCTCGCTCGCGGCGAGCTGGCCACACGCCCCGTCGATCTCCTGCCCACGGGTGTCCCGGATCGTCACCGGCACACCGTGCGCCGCGATCGCCTCCACGAACGCCTTCTCGTCCTCGGGCCGGGACGCGGTCCACTTGGAGCCGGGGGTGGGGTTCAGCGGGATCAGGTTGACGTGCACGGGCCTGCCCTTGAGCAGCCGCCCGAGGCGGTCACCGCGCCAGGCCTGGTCGTTGATGTCGCGGATCAGGGCGTACTCGATGGACAGCCGGCGCCCGGACTTCGCCGCGTACTCGAACCCGGAGTCCAGCACCTCGCGCACCTTCCACCGCGTGTTGACGGGGACGAGGGTGTCGCGCAGTTCGTCGTCGGGGGCGTGCAGGGAGATGGCGAGGCGGCACTTGAAGCCCTCGCCGGTGAAGCGGTGGATCGCCGGGACGAGACCGACCGTGGAGACGGTGATGCCGCGCTGCGAGAGCCCCAGCCCGTCCGGCTCGGGGTCGGTGAGGCGGCGGATGGAGCCGACGACGCGGTTGTAGTTGGCGAGCGGCTCGCCCATGCCCATGAACACGATGTTGCTGAGCCGCGCGGGGCCTCCCGGCACCTCGCCGTCCCTGAGCGCCCGCATGCCGTCCACGATCTGGTGCACGATCTCGGCGGTCGACAGGTTCCGGTCCAGACCGGCCTGGCCGGTGGCGCAGAACGGGCAGTTCATGCCGCACCCGGCCTGGGAGCTGATGCACATGGTCACCCGGTCCGGGTAGCGCATCAGGACGGACTCGACGAGCGTCCCGTCGAACAGCTTCCACAGCGTCTTGCGCGTGGTCCCCTGGTCGGTCGACAGGTGCCGCACGACGGTCATCAGCTCGGGCAGCAACGCCTCCCGCAGCCCCTCGCGGGAACCGGCGGGGATGTCGGTCCACTGCTCGGGGTCGTGCGCGTACCGCGCGAAGTAGTGCTGCGAGAGCTGCTTGGCGCGGAACGGCTTCTCACCGATCGCGGCGACAGCCTCCTTGCGCTCGGCAGGCGTGAGATCGGCAAGGTGCCGCGGCGGCCGCTTCGCTCCGCGGGGTGCGGCAAAGGTCAGCTCACCGGGGGCGGGACGGGCCACGGTCGGACAACTCCTCATGACGGCGGGCCTGTGGCAACCCCCCGCGTCTGCGGGGACAACGGCAGGGCCGTGCCGAAGCCAGGAGACCTCACGGAGACACCCCCGCATCGGCGGGGACACACGGAAGGGCCCGCAGCAGACGCCGCAGGCCCTTTCCATGCTACCGGATGACTGTCAACCCGATCCGACGAAGATCACCAGCAGCAGCCACACCACCGGTGCCGTGGGCAGCAGGGAGTCCAGCCGGTCCATGATGCCGCCGTGGCCCGGCAGCAGCGTGCCCATGTCCTTGATGCCGAGGTCCCGCTTGATCATGGACTCGCCCAGGTCGCCCAGGGTGGCGCTGACCGCGACCACGAGGCCGAGCAGCAGGCCCTGCCACCAGGTGCCGTCGTCGATCAGGAACTGCACGCACAGCGCGCCCGCCGCCATCGCGAACGCCACCGCTCCCAGCAGGCCCTCGCGGGTCTTGCCGGGGCTGATGCGCGGGGCGAGCTTCTTCCTGCCGAAGCGCCAGCCGACGGCGTAGGCCCCGGTGTCGCTGACGACCGTCAGTATCAGGAAGACCAGCACCCGCCAGGCACCGTCGTCGGCCGCCAGCATCATGGCGACGAACGTCGCCAGGAACGGCACGTAGAACGCGGCGAACAGGCCCGCCGTGACGTCCTTGAGGTACCCCTCGGGCGGTTCCGTCATCCGCCAGACCAGGACCGCGAGCGCCGTGAGCGCCATGGCGACCCACGCTCCCTCGGCGCCGCGCGCGTAGCCGGCGATCACCATCGCGGCGCCGCCGATCGCGAGCGGTACGAGGGGCGCCTTGATGCCCTTGCGCTCCTCCAGCCGCTTGGTCAGCTCCCACAGGCCCACCACGACGGCGACCGCGATCACCCCGACGAAGACCGCCTTGACGACGAACAGCGACGCGATGATCACCACGCCGAGGCCGACGCCGACCCCTATCGCGGCCCCCAGGTCACGCCCCGCGCTCTTCTTCTGCGGCGGCGGCTGGGACTGCGCCGGCTGCGGGGCGTCGGGCATGGGATCCGGATTCTTCGGCACCGCGGCATACGGCTGCGCCGACGTGCTCGGGTCGCGATACGGCTGGTCGCGAACGGACTGGTCGTGGAACGGCTCGTCCCGGAACAAGGGACCGCTCAGCCGAGCGGTCCCCTGGTCGTCGTCCTGGTCTCCGCCGTGTTCGGGTACGTCGGGCACGATGGGCATGGGGCGAGTCTGCTGCGCGTAGTGCGCATCGTACGCGGGACCCGCCGGGCCGGCGCCCTGGACGGGTCCCTGGTCGGACGGCCCCCAGTACCCGGCTTGTGGCGGCGCTCCCCAGGAAGAGTCGTTCATCAGACCTCGAGCAGCTCCGCTTCCTTGTGCTTCAGGAGCTCGTCCACCTGCGCGACGTACTTGGCGGTGGTGTCGTCGAGTTCCTTCTCCGCACGGCGGCCCTCGTCCTCGCCGACCTCGCCGTCCTTGACCATCTTGTCGATGGCGTCCTTGGCCTTGCGGCGCACGGAGCGGATCGAGACCTTGGCGTCCTCGCCCTTGCTCTTGGCCACCTTGATGTACTCCCGGCGGCGCTCCTCGGTCAGCTCGGGGAACACCACCCGGATGATGTTGCCGTCGTTGCTCGGGTTGACGCCCAGGTCGGAGTCGCGGATCGCCTGCTCGATGTTGCGCAGGGCCGTCTTGTCGAAGGGGGTCACCACGGCCATGCGCGGCTCGGGCACGGAGAACGAGGCCAGCTGGTTGATCGGCGTCGGCGCGCCGTAGTAGTCGGCCACGATCTTGTTGAACATCGCCGGGTGCGCACGGCCGGTGCGGATCGCGGCGAAGTCCTCCTTGGCGACCACGACGGCCTTCTCCATCTTCTCCTCGGCCTCGAGGAGGGTCTCTTCGATCACCACTTGCTCCTGCGTGTCTTGAGTAGGCCCGGCTGCGATTCCCCTGCGGGCTGGCGGCCGGCTGCGTCGCGTTCTTCCTGCACGGTTCCCGACCGGCGGGACAATGTCCATCCCCCGGCCCGGTCCCGTCCCCGTCCGTCCCCCGGACAGGTGGCGTCCGCGGACGGGGGGTGTTCTCCGGTCAGTCCCGGCTGCCCTGGTCCCCCACGAGCGTGCCGATCTTCTCACCCTTGACGGCGCGGGCGATATTGCCCTCCTTCAACAGCTCGAAGACCACGATCGGGAGGCTGTTGTCGCGGCAGAGCGTGACGGCCGTGGCGTCGGCGACCTTCAGGTCGCGGGTGATGACCTCGCCGTAGCCGAGCGCGTCGAACTTCACGGCGTCCGGGTTGGTCTTCGGGTCGGAGTCGTAGACCCCGTCCACGCCGTTCTTGCCCATGAGCAGGGCCTCGGCGTCGATCTCGAGGGCGCGCTGGGCGGCGGTGGTGTCGGTGGAGAAGTACGGCATGCCCATACCGGCGCCGAAGATGACCACGCGGCCCTTCTCCAGGTGGCGCACGGCACGCAGCGGGATGTAGGGCTCGGCGACCTGGCCCATGGTGATGGCGGTCTGCACGCGGCAGTCGACGCCCTCCTTCTCCAGGAAGTCCTGGAGGGCCAGGCAGTTCATCACGGTGCCGAGCATGCCCATGTAGTCGGAGCGGGCGCGGTCCATGCCGCGCACCTGCAGCTCGGCGCCGCGGAAGAAGTTGCCGCCGCCGATGACGATCGCGATCTGCGCGCCGTCCCGGACGACGGCCGCGATCTCGCGGGCGATGGCGTGCACCACGTCGGGGTCGACGCCCAGGCCCCCACCGCCGGAGAAGGCCTCTCCGGACAGCTTCAGCATGAAGCGGCCGCGTACTTTGCCGTCGTCGCTCTTCTCGGCCTTGGTGGTCATGGAGATCTCGCCTCTTTTACGTGGGTCACACACACGAAGAAGGCCACTGCCGGTGGGGGCGTGTTTCGCATCCCATACGCGGCAATGGCCTCCTCGTCAGATCTGCTGTCGTCCGCCGCCACGCGCGCGTACGCAACGGCATACGCGAACGGCGCCGACGACTGCTGTCGACCCTACCGGGGTCGCACGTCCGTCGCGGTACGGACTCAGATGCCGACCTTGATGCGCGAGAAGCGCTTCAGGGTGACACCGGCCTCTTCCAGCACCTTCTGGACGGACTTCTTGTTGTCCAGGGCGTAGGGCTGGCCGAGCAGGGTGGCGTCCTTGAAGAAGCCGTTGAGGCGACCCTCGACGATCTTCGGCAGGGCGGCCTCGGGCTTGCCCTCGGCGCGGGTGGTCTCCTCGGCGACGCGGCGCTCGGACTCGACGACCTCGGCCGGGACGTCCTCCTTGGAGAGGTACTTCGGCGCGAAGGCGGCGATGTGCTGCGCGACACCCTTGGCGATCTCGGCGTTGGGCTTGTCCAGCTCGACGAGGACACCGATCTGCGGGGGCAGGTCGGGCATCGTGCGGTGCATGTACGCGGTCACGAAGCCGCCGGAGAACTGCGCGAAGCGGTCCAGGACGATCTTCTCGCCGAGGTTGGCGTTGGCCTCGTCCACGTACGCCTGGACGGTCTTGCCGGACTCGATCTCGGAGGCGAGCAGGGCCTCGAGGTCGGCCGGGGCGGCCTTGGCGACGTGCTCGGCGATGGTCTTGGCGACGGTCTGGAACTTCTCGCCCTTGGCGACGAAGTCCGTCTCGCACTTCAGCTCGACGAGGACACCCGAGGTGTTGTCGTCGGAGATGATCGAGACGACGGCGCCGTTCTCGGCAGAGCGGCCCTCGCGCTTGGCGACGCCCTTCTGGCCCTTGATGCGGAGCGCCTCGACGGCCTTCTCGACGTTGCCCTCGGCCTCGTCCAGCGCCTTCTTGCAGTCCATCATGCCGGCGCCGGTGAGCTCGCGGAGCTTCTTGACGTCGGCGGCGGTGTAGTTCGCCATGATTCCGGAATCTCTCTCGAAGTCTGAAGATCTACGGGCCGGACGGCGGGGGCTGTGCGGCCCCCGCCGTCCGGCACCCGAAGGTGGTGAGGGGTCAGGCCTGCTCGGCGTCCGCGGCCGGGGCGGCCGGGGTCTCGGCAGGAGCCTCGGCGGCGGGAGCCTCCTCGGCAGGGGCCTCCTCGGCGGGGGCGGCCTCGGCAGCCGGAGCCTCGGCGGGCTTCTCGGCGGCCTCGGCGTCGTCCTTCTTCTCGGCCTTCTCGCCCTCGAGCAGGTCGCGCTCCCACTCGGCGAGGGGCTCGCCGGCGGCCTTCTCGCCCTTGGCGCCACCGGCGGCACCGGAGCGGGCGATGAGGCCCTCGGCGACGGCGTCGGCGATCACGCGGGTGAGCAGGGTGACGGAGCGGATCGCGTCGTCGTTGCCCGGGATCTTGTAGTCGACCTCGTCGGGGTCGCAGTTGGTGTCGAGGATGGCGACGACCGGGATGTTGAGCTTCCGGGCCTCGCCGACCGCGATGTGCTCCTTCTTGGTGTCCACGATCCAGACGGCGCTGGGCACCTTGGACATCTCGCGGATACCGCCGAGGGTCTTCTCCAGCTTGGCCTTCTCGCGGGAGAGGACCAGCAGCTCCTTCTTGGTGAGGCCGGAGGCGGCCACGTCCTCGAAGTCGATCTGCTCGAGCTCCTTCAGGCGCTGCAGGCGCTTGTAGACGGTCGAGAAGTTGGTGAGCATGCCGCCCAGCCAGCGCTGGTTGACGTAGGGCATGCCGACGCGGGTGGCCTGCTCGGCGATGGCCTCCTGCGCCTGCTTCTTCGTGCCGACGAACATGACCGTGCCGCCGTGGGCGACGGTCTCCTTGACGAACTCGTAGGCGCGGTCGATGTACGACAGCGACTGGAGCAGGTCGATGATGTAGATGCCGTTGCGCTCGGTGAAGATGAAGCGCTTCATCTTCGGGTTCCAACGGCGGGTCTGGTGACCGAAGTGGACGCCGCTTTCCAGCAGCTCCCGCATCGTGACGACGGCCATGGCCGTATCTCCTTGGTGTTCTCGGTTGTGCCGCGCGAGCCGGACGGCTCCCGCGCCTGACGCCCGCGACGCGCCTGCCACTAGGGACCGAGGGGCGCTGACACGAGCCTTTGCGGGCCTCGTGTCGGGGCGTGCGAAGTCGACCCGGTGACCCGGATCGCCACCAGAAGTGTACGGGACCCGCGGGGTACCGGGTGACGCGCCTGTCCACAACCGGGGAACGGTCCACAGGGCCGGGCGGCGACGGGTCCTGGTGCGGGACGGTGCTCGCATGCGAACGACCACGGGAACGATGCGACGGGTGACGGTGTGCGCCCGGGTGGTGGTGCTGTCGGCCGTCCTGACTGCCCTGCCCGCCCTGGCCGCCCGGTCCGGGGGGCCGCCGCGCCCGGCGCCGGTGACGGCCGGGTGGCAGCTGCCGGACCCGGCGGTGCCGCGCGTGGCCCGGCACTGGCCGGTCGGCACGCGGCCCCTGGTCCTGCGGGGCTGGGAGCCGCCGGCGACCCCGTACGGACCGGGGCACCGCGGCGTGGACCTCGCCGCGGACGGCGGGTCGCCGGTACGGGCGGTGGCCGCGGGGCGGGTGTCGTTCGCGGGGCCGGTCGCGGGCCGGGGTGTGGTCTCGGTGGAACTGACGGGGACGGGCGAACCACCCCTGCGGACGACGTACGCCCCCGTCGAGGCGGCCGTGCGGAAGGGTGACGAGGTCGCGGCCGGGGAGCTGCTCGGCACGGTGGAGCCGACGGGTCCGCACTACACGGCCTGTCTGCACTGGGGCCTGCTGCGGGGTGAGGTCTATCTGAACCCGCTGTCCCTGCTCCCGCCGTGGCTGCTGAACGCGGGTCCCTCGCGGCTGCTGCCGGTCCTGGACGTGCCGTTGCCCGGCCGGGCGCAGGTCAGCCCCGCACGCCGCGCAGTGCCATGGAGACCGCCGCCTCCGTGATCGCGGTCGGCTCCTCCGCCGCGCCCAGTTCGATCCGCCGTACGGCCGCGTCGACGACGCCCTGGAGGAGCATCGCCGCCAGCCGCGGCTGGGCGTGCCCCATCTCGCCGAGCGCCTCGACGATCATCGCGACCAGTCCGCCGTGTGCCGCGCGGATCTTCTCCCGGGCGCCGGCGTCCAGCTCGCTCGCGGAGATGGCCACGACGGCCCGGTGCCGCCGGTCCCCGACCAGGTCGAGCTGGGTGCGCACGTACGCCTCGACCTTGGCCTCGGGGGCCGTCTCGCACTCCATCGCGGCCTCGACCTCCGCGGCCCAGACGGGGAAGTCGACGGCGCACAGCTCCTCGACCACCGCCGCCCGCGACCGGAAGTACTCGTACACGGACGACCGGGCGAGGCCCGTCCGTTCGGCGAGGGCGGGGAAGGTCAGCGCCTCCGTTCCGCCGTCGGACAGCAGGGAGCGTGCCGCGTCCAGCAGGGCGGCACGCTGCATCGACCGGTGCTCGGCCACGGAGGCCGCTCGAATCCTTGGCACGTCACCACTTTACGGACGCGGCACTCCGTACGGGAGTCGTCCGCCCGGCCACACGTCCTGCGACCGGGTCACCGGCGATGCCGTGTCCCTGCCGAAGGTCCAGGTCAGCGGCCGAAACCCGCCAGCTTGGCCCGCAGTTGCAGCACCGATTTGGTGTGGATCTGGCTGACCCTGCTCTCGGTCACACCCAGCACGTTCCCGATCTCGGCGAGCGTGAGGCCCTCGTAGTAGTACAGCGTGACCACGGTCTTCTCCCGCTCCGGCAGGGTGTTGATCGCCCGGGCCAGGAGCCGTCGCAACTCCCGGTCCTCGGCGACCTCCACCGGGTTGTCGGCGGCGGTGTCCTCCAGCGTGTCCATCAGACTCAGCCGGTCGCCGCCCTCACCCCCCGCGTGCAGCAGCTCCTCCAGGGCCACCACGTTGGCCAGCGACAGCTGGCTGAAGACCGCGTGGAGGTCCTCCACCGCGATCCCCATCTCGACGGCGACCTCGCTCTCCGAGGGGGTGCGGCGCAGTCGCGCCTCCAGCGTCGCGTAGGCGCGCTCGACGTTGCGCGCCTTCTGCCGCACCGAGCGCGGGATCCAGTCCAGGGCGCGCAGTTCGTCGATCATCGCGCCCCGGATCCGGGTGATCGCGTAGGTTTCGAACTTGATCTCCCGGTCGACGTCGAACTTCTCGATGGCGTCGATCAGCCCGAACACCCCGGAGGAGACGAAGTCGGCCTGTTCGACGTTGGACGGCAGTCCCACGCTGACGCGGCCCGCCACGTACTTCACCAGCGGCGAGTAGTGCAGGATCAGCTGTTCCCGCAGCCGCTCGTCGCCGGTCGCCTTGTACGACCGCCACAACTCGTCGAGCGTCGAGGGGGCGGACGGTCGCACGCTGCCACCGTCGCGGGCGGCTGGGGGGATCGCCGCCCGGTCGGACCCGGAGGTGTGCTGGGGCATTCGTCGCCTAGTGCCGTTCTGCCGTGATGTGGATCTGCCTGAGGCCGCCGGTCTGCTTCCTGGTTGTCGCCTGCTGTCGGCCGTCTGCGTGGGGGTCCTCGTGAGCGTAGCGTGACTGGACCGTCGCGGTGTGCGAAGGAGCGGGCGGTGACCCTACGCAGATACGTTCCGGCGAACGCTCTACAGGAGGGACGATGATCGCTCTGGGTGATCACTCGAATACCTCAACTGCCAGAATCCCTACGGCCGTCGGGGTTCCCCCGGACGGCCGAACACGGTGCGTCAGCACGGGCTGCGACCGCCACGAACCGAGATCATCGCCTGGCGTGTCAACTTCCAGCCATCGCCGTGTCGTTCGACGTAACCGAGTGCTCGAAGCTCGTACAGCCTCGCGATCGCGTCGTCCTCGGTGGTCTGGGCGCGGCGTGCCACCTCCGCCGCCGTCGCCGTCCCCCGCCCGGGGAGACCGGACAGCACGTGGCGGGTCCGGGGCTCCAGGAGGTCGGTGGGGAGCACGGGTCCGCGCCGCTCCGGAGGCAGCTCCCCCATGTCGCCCACCAGTTCGACCACTTCCGCGGCGTCGCCGACCAGCACCGCGTCACCGCGCAGCAGCTCGTGCACCCCGGCGGACAGGGCGCTGGTCGCCGGTCCGGGCACGCCCATCACGTGCCGGCCCAGCCGCCGGGCCGCTCGGGCGGTCACCAGCGAGCCGCTGCGGTAGGCGGCCTCGACGACCACGGTGCCCCGGGTGAGCGCGGCGATGACCCGGTTGCGCAGGATGAACCGGCTCGGTGTCGGATGGTCGCCCGGTGGCAGCTCGCCGACGACCAGGCCCTGCTCGGCGATCCTGGTGATCAGCGCCGTGTGCCCGGGCGGGTAGGGGCGGTCGACCCCGCAGGCGAGCACCGCCGCGGTGGCGCCGCCGGCACCGAGGGCACCGCGATGGGCGGCGCCGTCGATCCCGTAGGCGCCGCCGGACACCACGACCCAGCCGCGCTCGGCCAGGCCGGCGGCGAGGGTGGTGGCCATGTGGGCGCCGTACTCGGTGCAGGCGCGGGCGCCGACGACGGCGACCGACCTGAGCGCCCACATGCGCAGGCTGGGCCCGCCCCGCACCCAGAGCCCGAGCGGCCGGGCGTCACCGAGGTCGTCGAGCTGCCCCGGCCACTGCGCGGTCCCGGGGATCACGAACCGGGCCCCCGCGGACCGGGCGACGGCCAGGTCGCGGCGGGGGTCGGCCCGGCCCGCCCGGGCGCACATCCCGGCCCACCGCTTCTCGCTCACCCCCGGCAGGGCTCGCCCGCCCTCGCGCAGGCGCCGCACCACCTCCGGGACTCCGTGCTCCCGCACCCACCGCCCGCCCGTCTCGTCACCGGGCTCGAACACCCGGGCAAGGAAGACCCGCCCGAGCAACTCGCCGTCCACCGCCCGCTCACCGGGCGCCCCGCTCCCGTCGGCCCCGGCATCACCCCCCGACACCGCACCCCCTTCGGGTAGACCGCCGTCCCCGCGGGTCACCCCCTCGGAGGGCCCGCCGTGACCGAGGGACACGGCATCGTCGCGGAAGAGGACGCCATCCGTCGGCGGCGTCGGCACCCCGTCCCCTGTCATGTCGGCGCCTTCCAGGGGCGCGGCCTCCCCGCTCACCCCGCTCACAGCGGCATCCCCACTCGGCGCAGCCTCCCCGTTCACGTCAGCGCCCCCAGAGCCATCGGCACGCCCCGCGGGACTCCCGTGCGCAGTTGCAGGGCCAGGGCGACGTCCCGCGCGTCCGGTCGGT
Source organism: Streptomyces sp. BBFR25 (assembly GCF_044590125.1). Taxonomy (NCBI): domain Bacteria; kingdom Bacillati; phylum Actinomycetota; class Actinomycetes; order Kitasatosporales; family Streptomycetaceae; genus Streptomyces; species Streptomyces sp. BBFR25. Next base: position 6,051,582 of record NZ_CP172447.1, on the reverse strand, counting down.
CGTGGCCGACGAGGTCCGCGACGGTCCAGGCGACGCGGAGGACCCGGTCGAGTCCGCGGGCGGTGAGCACTCCGCGTTCCAGGCTGCGCTCCGCCTCCTCCAGGGCACCGGGCGCGGCGCGCCAGCGGCTGCGCAGCTCCCGGCCGGGCACCTCGCTGTTCGACCGCCACGGCGTGCCCACGAGGCGAGCGGCCGCCCGCTCCCGAGCCGCGCGCACCCGGTCGGCGACGGTCGCGGTGGCGTCGCCCCGGGGACCGTCCCCGGCCAGCTGGCTGCGCGTGACCCGGTCCACCTCGACCCTGAGGTCGACCCGGTCGAGCAGCGGCCCGGACAGCCGGGCCTGGTAGCGGCGGATCGCCGAGGGCGGGCACTCGCACAGCTCGTCGGTCTGGGAGAACCGCCCGCAGGGGCAGGGATTGGCGGCCAGCACCATCAGGAACCGCGCCGGGAAGCGCACCACACCCGCGCTCCGCGCGATGACGACGTGCCCGGCCTCCAGCGGCTGCCGCAGGGCGTCCAGCGCGTGGCTGCTGAACTCGGGGGTCTCGTCCAGGAACAGGACGCCTCGGTGCGCCAGCGACACCGCTCCCGGCCGGGCGATGCCGGGGCCGCCCCCGACGAGGGCCTGCATCGTGGCGGAGTGGTGCGGGGCGCAGTAGGGGGCCACGTCGATCAGCGGCTTGCCCGGCGGCAGCAGTCCCGCCACCGAGTGCACGGCAGTGACCTCCAGGGACTCCGTCCGGCACAGCCGGGGCAGGATGGCGGGCAGCCGTTCGGCGAGCATGGTCTTGCCCGCGCCGGGCGGTCCCTCCAGGAACAGGTGGTGGCGGCCTGCTGCCGCGACCTCCACAGCCGTGCGTGCCGATTCCTGGCCGACTACGTCGGCGAGGTCGTGGCCCTGGTCGTGCTGGGCCGCTCCCATGCTGTGCATTCCGGTGGCCGCGCCCGTGCCGGGCATGCGCAGACCGGCCAGGAGCGGGTCGGGGCGGCCCTGCTGGTCCTGCTCCTCCTCCTGAGGCACGGGTTCGTCGGCGAGGACGGCGATCAGCTGGCGCAGGCTGCGCACGCCGAGCACCGACACCCCCGGCACCAGGGAAGCCTCGGCCGCGGCGCACTCCGGCACGACCACCTGTTCGTACCCGGCGTCGGCCGCGGCCAGCACCGCCGGCAGGATGCCGCGCACCGGCCGCACCCGGCCGTCCAGGCCCAGCTCCCCGATCATCACGATGTCGGCGAGCACCCGTGGGTCGATCCGCTCCGCCGCGCCCAGCACGGCCGCGGCGACCGCGAGGTCGAAGCCGCTGCCGCTCTTGGGCACGGATGCCGGGCTGAGGCCCACCGTCAGTTTCTTCTGGGGCCACTCCGCGCCCGAGTTCACCACCGCGGCCCGCACCCGGTCCCGGCTCTCCGTGAGGCTCTTGTCCGGCAGTCCCACCAGCGTGAACGCCGCAACACCCGGTTCCAGGTCGGCCTGGACCTCGACCACCACGCCCTCGACGCCGACGAGCGCCACCGAGCACGTACGCGCGAACCCCATCACGCCACCCCCCGGGCGTGCTCGACCATGGGGGCGCCGCGCCGCGGGAGGGTCACGCCGACCAGGTCGATGCGGACACCGCCGGGCGGGGCTCCTCCGTGGGTCTGGATCCAGCGCTCCGCGAGCCGCCGCAGCCGCTCGGCCTTGTCGGGGGTCACGGCGGCCATCGGGTGCTGGAAGGAGCCGCCCCGGCGCGTCTTGACCTCGCAGACGACCAGGACCTCTCCGTCCCGGGCCACGATGTCGATCTCGCCGGTCCTGCCACAGCGCCAGTTGCGCTCCAGGACGGTCATCCCCGCCCCGGTCAGCCGGCGGACGGCGAGTGTCTCGCCGTACTTGCCCATCGCACCTCGTGCGTTCATGTCGGCACCACCTCCGGCACCAACGATCACGCAGACGGGCCGAGTCCGTCACTCACGGTGAAATACTCACCGGTTGTGGAAAACTCCGTCACCCGCCGGGCAGCTCCAGGTCGCTCTTGTTCAGCTCCTCGATGTTCACGTCCTTGAACGTCAACACCCTCACCTGCTTGACGAACCGGGCCGGCCGGTACATGTCCCACACCCAGGCATCAGCCATGGAGACCTCGAAGAACACCTCGCCCTGCACCGAGTGCACCTGCATCTCGTAGTCGTTGGTGAGGTAGAAACGCCGCTCGGTCTCGATCACGTATTTGAACAGACCGACGACATCGCGGTACTCCCGGTAGAGCTTGAGCTCCATCTCGGTCTCGTACTTCTCGAGGTCCTCGGCGCTCATGGCATGTTCCCCTTCAGCCGTGCGGTCCCCCCATTGTGCGCCAGTCCCGTGCGCCCCTAGACGATTTCGGTGTCCAGGGTCACCGGCCCGGCCGGGGGACCTTCGTCGAGCAGCGTGCGCAGCAGCTCGGCGAGTCTGGTCGGATACACCGTCTCACGTGCCCGGGTCAGTTCCTCACACGTCCACCAGCGCGCTCCGGCGACGCTGCGCCGCTCCAGTTCGGTGAGGCCGAGGCCGACCGGCTCGGTCGCGGTCCGGGCGGTGCGGGCCAGGTAGTACCACTCGTCCTGGTCCCAGCGGCGGCCCGCGAAGGGGAAGGAGCACCTGCGCCGCCACAGCACCGGGCCGAGTTCGACGTCGGTGATGCCGGTCTCCTCCAGCAGCTCGCGCCGGGCGGCCTGCTCCCGGGTCTCGTCGCCCTCCACGCCGCCACCGGGGGTGAACCACCAGTCGTCGGCCGGATCGTCCGGTTCGTGGCCGTGCAGCAGCAGGACGCGGTCCTCGGGGTCGAGCAGCACGACCCGGGCGACCCGGCGCAGTCCGCCCTCGTAGGTGTCCTGTCCCGCCGGGGTCGTCTCAGCGGCCACCGGTCGGCTCCGCTCCCTTTCGCGCCCGGGACGCCCCGGCCCGCTTGGCGAGGGGACCGTAGGCCGCGCCGCCCAGGATCAGCACGGCTCCGGCGATCACCAGCGCGACGACCGTCCGCAGCGGACCCGGCGAGGAGAGGCCGCCCAGCGTCTCGAAGCCGGTGGGCCGCTCCAGCATGCCGTTCATCGGCCAGGCCACGGCGTCCACGCGGGCGTCCACGGCGCCGCGCGACACGGTGCCGCCGGCCGCGTCGGTGAGGTGGGCGGTGGAGTCCACGGAGTTGTCGCGTTCGTCGCCGAGCAGGAACAGGCGGCCCTCCGGGACGGTCACGGTCTGGAAGTCGCTGATCTCGGCCGGGGTGCCGGCGGGCAGGTACGGCTCGTCGATCACCTTGCCGTTGACCTTCAGCTTGCCCTTCTGGCAGCAGGAGACGGTGTCCCCGCCGATGGCGACGACCCGCTTGACCATCGGGGCGTTGGCCCAGGTCGCGTCCTTGAACACGACGACGTCGCCGCGGCGGACGTCGGCGCCGTCGATGCGCTGCGCCAGCACCCGGTCACCGGCGTCGATCGTCGGCGTCATCGAGCTGGTCGGCACGGTGTAGGGCCGGTAGACCACCGCTCCCCAGCCGAATCCGCCGAGGAACAGCACCAGGCCCAGCGCCACCGCGATGCCGGACAGCCGCTGTCCGGTCCGGCTGCCCACCGGACTCCTGTTCGCTCCGCCGCCGCGCGGGGCCGTACGTGTCGTGCTCTCGCCACCCATGGAGCGGCACCTTACCCGGCGGTACGCCAACGGGGCAGCCCCCTCCCGGCGGGCGGAAGGGGGCTGTTCGGACCTCGGGGGACGCGGTGGGCTCAGCGGGTCTCGACCGGCGCGGTGCGGCGACGGCGCCACCAGACGACCGGGACCACGCCGGCGACGGCCAGTCCCTGGGGCGCGACCGACAGCGCGGCGGCGGCCGACGGCTGGGCCTGGGCCTGCAGGCCGTCCTGGCCGAAGGTGTCCGGGACGGGCAGGGTGCTCCAGTGGTTCATCGGCCAGGCGACCACGATGGCGCGGCCGACGACCTCGTCCACCGGGACCATGCCGCCGTTCTTGTCCGACTGGTTGTAGCGGGAGTCCCGGGAGTTCTGCCGGTGGTCGCCCATGACCCAGATCTTGCCCTCGGGGACCGTGACCTTGAACCGCCCGCCCTGGTCGTCGTCCGAGCACGGCGTGTTGCCCGGGAAGACGTACGGCTCGTTCAGCGCCTTGCCGTTGACCTTGAGGGGGCCGGTCTTGTTGCACTCGACCGTGTCACCGGCGACGCCGACGACCCGCTTGATCAGGTCCTTCTCGTCGGCGGACGGCATCAGGCCGATCCAGCTGAGGACCGTCTGCAGGGCGTTCGGGTCGGGCGTCGGCTCGCCCGCCAGCCAGTCGTCCGGGTCGTGGAAGACGACGACCTCGCCGCGCTCGGGCTCCGAGCCGAACCAGGGGGTCAGCTTGTCGACCAGGACCCGGTCACCGATCTGAAGGGTGTTCTCCATCGAGGACGAGGGGATGGAGAACGCCTGCACCAGGAACGTCTTGATCAGCAGGGCGAGGACCAGCGCGATGCCGATCAGGATCGGCAGTTCCTTCCAGAAGGAGCGCTGCTTCTTGGCCGCGGGAGGTGTCGCGGGCGGCGTCCCGCCGACTCCCTCATCCTGCGTCCCGTCGTTGTGTCCGCCCTGGCCGTGCTGTCCGTTCGTCACCCTGCCGTCCTCGGTCCCGGAGCCGTACCCGGAGTCCGGGGCGCCGACCGCGGCCGGACCGGAGCTCTCCTCGGGGCGTCCGCGGTTCTCCTCGCCGTCGTGACCGGACCGTGCGCCAACCGCCACATCCCCCACGCCAACTCCTTACTCTCTGCCGCCGCCTGCCCCGGAAACGGCGCAGGCCCACCACTCCCATAACGAGCGGGAGTTCCGCAGGGGTCGGGAGTTCAATCATCGCGTTCGGATCGTTCAGATCGTAGGGGGCAACCCTATGCGACAGCTCGGGGGCGGCGGTCGAACCGGAGGCCGCGTCGGACACGGACGCGTACGTTTTCGGCTCGTCCAGGGTGGTCCAGTGACCGAACGGCCACGCGATCACCATGGCCCGTCCCACCACCTCGTCCTGGGACACCGTGCCGAAGTCGGTCTCCTGGTGGGCGCGGGAGTCGGCGGAGTTGGACCGGTGGTCGCCCATCACCCACAGCCGCCCCTCGGGGACGGTGACGTCGAACGGCGTCCGGGACGGGCTGTCCCCGGGGTACAGGTAGTCCTCGTCGAGGGGAACGCCGTTGACGGTGACGCGTCCCTGTCTGTCGCAGCACTTGACGTGGTCGCCGCCCACGCCGACGACCCGCTTGATGAGGTCCTTCTCGTCGTCGGACGGCAGCAGTCCGATGAAGGCGAGGCCTTCCTTGACCTGTTTGACGACGACGGGGTCGTCCTTCTTGGTGGTCTGCTCGCCCTGGAGCCAGCCGCCCGGGTCCCGGAAGACGACGACGTCCCCGCGCTCGGGCTCCGAGCCGAACCACGGGGTGAGCTTGTCCACCAGGACCCGGTCGCCGATCCGGATGGTCTGCTCCATGGAGCCCGAGGGGATCACGAAGGCCTGCACGAGGAAGGTCTTGAGCACCAGCGCGATGAGGACCGCGACGCCGATGAGGAGCGGGATCTCCTTGACGGCGCCGCGTCTGCGCCGCCGTTTGACCTTGCGCTGGAGCTTGCGGCGTTCGGCGCGGGAGCGGCCGCCGGACGGTGCGGCGGTGCGCCGCGACCCGGTGGGCAGCAGGTTCTCCGTGGGGCTGCTGGGCGCTCCCCGCGGTTTGCCCCGGCTACCCATCGGCGTCCTCGTCGCGCGCGGCACCGGCCCCGGCGCCGGATGCGGCCCCGCCGTCGGCCTCCGCGTCCGGCACGCGCGCGTAGGCGTCGGGGCGGTCGAGCCGGGTGGCGTGGCCGAAGGGCCAGACGATCCAGTCGGCGCGACCGATCACGTCGTCCAGCGGGACCATCCCGCCCCCCGGGGACCCCAGGTGGTCGCGGGAGTCGCTGGAGTCGGCCCGGTGGTCGCCGAGGACGAAGAGGGTGCCGTCGGGGACGACGACGTCGAAGGGGACCGTGGACGGGCTGTCGCCGGGGTACAGGAATGCCGACTCGTCGACCGACTGGCCGTTCACCCGGACCCTCCCCTCCTCGTCGCAGCACACCACGTGGTCCCCGCCCACACCGACAACGCGTTTGATGTAGTCGCCGTGCCCGAAGCTCCCGGTGCCGTCGAAGACGACGACGTCTCCCCGCTGCGGCCGATCGTCGAAACGGTACGCCAACTTGTTTACGAGAACCCGGTCACCGATCCTCAATCCGCGCTCCATCGATCCGCTGGGAATCTGGAACGGCTGCAGCACGAAGGTGCTGACCAGCAGCAGGAGCAGCAGGAGGGCCAGCACGACCACGGTGAGCCGGCCACCGGGCACCCAGTCCGTGATCCGCCCCGCCAACGCGGAACGCGACCGTTCCTCCGAGCCCTCCGACTCCGAGGGCTGCTCGGATTCGGAAGGGCGGGAGGAGCGGTCGCGCTCCGTGTGCTGTGTTTCGATGTCCATCGGGGCCAGATGCTATCCGGCCCCGGCGCGGACCTCGGAGGGCGCTCAGCTCTCGCGCTTCTCCTTGATCTTCGCGGCCTTGCCGCGCAGCTCGCGCAGGTAGTACAGCTTGGCGCGGCGGACGTCACCGCGGGTGACGAGCTCGATCTTCTCCACGATCGGGGTGTGCACCGGGAAGGTGCGCTCGACGCCGACGGAGAAGGAGACCTTGCGGACCGTGAAGGTCTCGCGCACGCCGGCGCCCTGACGGCGGATGACGACGCCCTTGAACTGCTGCACACGGGAGCGGTTGCCCTCGATGACGCGCACGTGGACGTTGACGGTGTCGCCGGGGCGGAAGGCCGGGACGTCGCTGCGCAGCGACGCGGCGTCGACGGAGTCGAGCAGGTGAGACATTTCGTCTGCTTTCTTCGCTGATGCCACAGGTCATCAACGGAAACTAGGTGTTTCGGAATCAGGGTCGTGCGGGTCGGGACGGGCGTCGTCTCCCCCTGTGGCAGGGGCGCGCTCCGGACGGACGCACAACAGCCGCCTATTCTTCCATGCCCGGCGTCCTGCGCCAAAATCGGCCGTACGGCTCCCCGTCCGGGTCGGGCTGCCAGCCCAGGATGGAGAGCATCTCGCGGTCCTTCTTGTCGAAGGCCTTGGGATCGCACCGTTCGATCAGGTCGGGCCGGTTGGCCGTGGTGCGACGCAGGGCCTCGTCGCGGCGCCAGCGGGCGATCTTCCCGTGGTGACCGCTGAGCAGCACGTCCGGGATGCCGCGCCCGCGCCACAGCGGCGGCTTGGTGTGCACGGGGCCCTCCAGCAGGTTGGCCATGGCGCCGGGCGCGAAGGAGTCGTCCCGGTGGGACTCGGCGTTGCCGAGCACGCCGGGCAGCAGCCGGGCCACGGCCTCGGTGACGACGAGTACGGCGGCCTCGCCACCGGCCAGGACGTAGTCGCCGATGGACACCTCGTACACGGGCATCCGGGTCGCGTACTCGTCGACGACGCGGCGGTCGATGCCCTCGTAGCGGGCGGGCGTGAAGATCAGCCAGGGCCGTTCGGAAAGGTGGACGGCGAGTTCCTGGGTGAAGGGCCGGCCGCTGGGCGTGGGCACGATCAGGGCGGGCTCGCCGGCCCCCGTCTCGTAGCCGTCGGCCAGGACGGCGTCCAGCGCGTCGCCCCAGGGCTCGGTCTTCATGACCATGCCGGGGCCGCCGCCGTAGGGGGTGTCGTCGACCGTGTTGTGCCGGTCGTAGGTCCACTCGCGCAGGTCGTGCACGTGGACGCCGAGCTGCCCGCGCGCGCGTGCCTTGCCGACGAGGGAGACGTTCAGCGGTTCCAGGTACTCGGGGAAGATCGTGACGACGTCGAGCCGCATTACGCCTCGTCCCCGGCGTCCTCGGCATCGGCGTCCCCGGCATCGGCGTCCCGCGCGGAGGCGACCTCGGCCCGGTCGTCGATCAGGCCGGGCGGCGGGTCGATGACCGCGCGCTGCGCGTCCAGGTCGATCTCCGTGACGATCTCGGAGACGAACGGCACGTAGACCTCGCCGCCGTCGGGGCGCTCCACCACGAAGAGGTCCTGCGTGGGCAGGTGGGAGATCTCGGTGATGCGGCCCACCTCGGTGCCGTCGGCGGTCACCACGTCGAGGTCGATCAGCTGGTGGTCGTAGTACTCGTCCTCGTCCTCGGGCCGCTCGTCCGGGTCCACGTCGGCGATCAGGAGGGTGTTGCGCAGCGCCTCGGCGCCGGTGCGGTCGTGGACGCCGGCGAAGCGCAGCAGCAGGCGGCCGCTGTGCACCCGGCCGGTCTCGATGGTGAGCGGCCCGGTGGAGGCGGGGTCGGTGGCCAGGACGGCGCCGGGGCCGAGCCTCAGCTCCGGCTCGTCCGTGCGGACCTCGACGGTCACCTCGCCCTTGATTCCGTGGGCGCGGCCGATGCGCGCGACTACCAGCTGCACTGTGCTTGATCTCCTGTCGGTACTGCGACGAGCCGGTCGGGCTCATACGACTGCGGGCCGGGGACGGCCCAGTGGCCTTCCCCGGCCCGAGCCGGTGCTGCGATTGGCGTCAGCGGACGTGGTCCACGTCGACGAGGTCGACACGGACACCGCGCCCGCCGATGGCGCCCACGACGGTGCGCAGGGCGCGTGCGGTGCGGCCGTTGCGGCCGATCACCTTTCCGAGGTCGTCGGGGTGGACCCGGACCTCGAGCACCCGCCCGCGGCGCAGGTCGCGCGAGGCGACCTGCACATCGTCAGGATTGTCGACGATGCCCTTCACGAGGTGCTCGAGAGCCTCCTCGAGCATGCTCAGGCCTCGGACGCGGAGGACTCGGCGGCGGCCTCGTCCTTCTTGTCGGCCTTCTTCTTCTGGGTGATCGCCTCACCCTTGCCCTCGTCCTCGCCACCGATCGCCTCGAAGGACGGACGGGCCGCCTTCTCGGCCGGCTGCAGCAGCGGAGCCGGGGCGGGCTCGCCCTTGAACTTCTGCCAGTCGCCGGTCTTCTTCAGGATGGCGAGCACGGGCTCGGTCGGCTGGGCGCCGACACGGAGCCAGTACGCGACACGCTCGGCGTCGACCTCCATCACCGACGGGTTGTACGTCGGGTGGTACTTGCCGATCTCCTCGATGGCCCGGCCGTCACGGCGGGTACGGGAGTCGGCGACGACGATGCGGTAGTGAGGCGAACGGATCTTGCCCAGACGCTTCAGCTTGATCTTGACTGCCACGGGAGTGGGTTCTCCTGGTTTTGACGTGGTTGGGCACGGCGAGAGAGCCGCGTGGGGTTGCGGTACCCGAGTGCCCGATGGACGCGTCAGCCGGAGGAGAGAGGGGTCCTGTGCGACTGTCGAGTACAGCTAGCCATTGTGCCACACGCGGGCAGGCCCGTCGGACCGAGGGCACCGGGCCCGCCCGCGGGGCGGGCCGCTCGGCTCTCGACGGAACCCGGCCCCGGTCCGGCTGCCACGAGCAGCCGGACCGTCAGCTCACTCCCGCGCCGACCACCTCCGGGATCCGGAACGGCTTGCCGCAGCCGCCGCACATGATCGGGGCCTGGGCCAGCACCGACGGGACGACGCGGACGTTGCGCCCGCAGTCGCAGACCGCCTTCACGCGCACCCCTCCCCCGGAGGAGCCGTGGCGGGCGGCCGGACCGCGGAAACTGCGGGCCGTGTCGGTCGCGGTGGCGGCGGTGTGGGCCTTCAGCGCGCGCTGGAGGCGCTCGATCGTCGGGCGGTAGCGGCGCTTCGCCTCGGGGGTGAGCGTGACCAGTGAGAAGCCGCTGCTGGGATGCGGCTCCTCGGGATGGTCCAGGCCCAGCTCCTCGGCGATCGCGAGGAACCGACGGTTGTGATAGCGCCCCGCGCGGGAGGTGTCGCGTACTCCGCGCGCGGCGGCGATGCCGTGGACTGCCTCGTGAAGCAGTCGCTCGAAGGAGAGTTCGTGCCCGCAGGCGGACGACGACTCTCCGATCAGGGACTCGGGCGCGGCAAGATCGGGCAGCTCGGTGTGGTGCCGCTGAATGTCGGCCCACGCCTGCGCCAGCTCTGCGGCGAGAACAGGTGGTGTCGTGCTCACGTAATGACAACGAGCCGGGGGGCCGCTGTGTTCCTATTCCGGGGCATCCCAAATAATTTGCACGTACCAGTCAGTTGCCGCTGATGCGTCCCGACGAGGGCGGGTGCGCTGATCTGCGGAGAAGCCTCACAGCTCGTACCAAGCTGGTGCGTAGTCCGACGTACGCGCGGGCGCGTAGCCGCCGTCCACGCGCCGGAGCGCGGGATCCGCGCGGGCGCAAGGGCCGTTTCGGCCGCTGTCGCGCCGGAGGGGCGCCGTCCGAGTGGACGTGTCGACGGACGCGACGTTACCGGGTGCGCCGCCGGCGTGCGGCACCGCCCCGCCTCCCGGCGCATCCGGGCACCGCGCGGGGACCGCCGGCCCGGCCGACCTTGGCCGGAACCCTCCCCTCCGTGGGGCGGCCACCCACCGTCATCGCCCAGCGACACGATCCGGCCAACCCGTCCGCGGAGCGCGAGGGAGGTGCCCCGGATACCGCGCGGCCAGACCCATGTTGCCGGGAAGTGAAATCTCGCCACGCTGCCGGGGATCGGGCAAACCGGGCCCCGCTACCACTGGACGCCACGGCGAGCCCGGAGTTACCTGGCATACGGGGGGAGTGCGAGCGCACTGCACGGGGGCCATGGAATCGGGCACGGCGGCAACACTCGGCGATTGGGGCACTTTCCTATGACACCTACGCTCGTGCGGCAGCACCCGTCTCACGCGAGGGCGACGCCTCACGTGGACCTGCGGGCACGCGCGCGTGACTGGTCCGAGATACAGGAACGGATGCTCGTACCGCTCTACGAGGCCGTCTTCGAGCGGCTGGACGTGGGCGGCGGCACCCGGATGCTGGGCCTGGGCTGCGGTTCCGGTCTCGCGTTGCTGATGGCCGCCTCGCGCGGTGCCGCGGTGACCGGGGTCGACTCCCGCTCCCCGGAGCTCCTGGCCCTGGCCCGTCGGCGCCTGGCGTCCGAGGAGCCCGGAACTCCCGCGGGACCCGGGACGGACGGCGCGGTCGGCACACGCGCGCGTGCCGACGCGCCACGGATCGTCCAGGGCCCGCCCGAGGACGCGGCGGACCCCACAGCACCGGCGTACACCCTGGTGACCGCCTTCGAACCCACCGGATGCCGCGCGGACGACTCGGAGGAGCTGGGCGAACTGCTCGCCCGGGCGACCCCACTCGCCGCACGCGGAGCGGCCGTGGTGCTGGCGGGCTGGGGCCCGCCCGAGCGCTGCGCCACGACCTCGGTGCTGCGGGTGGCCGCCAAGCTCACCGACCCGCTGCGCGGCACGGGCGGCTGGCGCCCCGCCCTGCGCGACGACCTGGAGGAGGTCGCCCAGCGCGCCGGGCTCAGGCCGGACGGCTCGGGTCGGGTGGCATGCCCGTTCGGCTACGCGGACACGGGCAGCGCGGTGCGCGGGCTGCTGTCGACCGGCCTGTTCGACGCGGCGGTCGCGGCGACCGACCCGGAACAGGTCGACAAGGAGCTGACGGAGGCCCTGCACCCGCACCGGCGGCCGGACGGGACCGTGTGGATGCCGAACGTGTTCCGCTACCTGATCGCACGAGTCCCCTGACGAACGACCGATGACGAACGACTCCGACCATTTCTGGGCGAGTGCGTGCGACACCTGACGCACTTCTTCCGATGCAGGTGTGAATCGTGTGAAGAAGCCGGTCCAGGGCTCCGGCGGTTTCCCCAGGTGGATCATGGGCCCCTACCCTGATCCACCGTTCGGGGGAACAGACACATCTGCATACAGGAGCCCGTAGTGCCGCACCGCAAGACCGCTCTGCGCCTCGCCGCGCCCGTCGCCGCCCTCGCCCTGGCCCTCACCGCGTGCGGGGGCGGGGACGACGACACCGGCACCGACGCGAAGAGCGGGGCGACCGCCGAGACCTCGCCGTCGCCCTCCCGGCCCGTCTCGGGCGGCGACATGGCGCAGGGCGAGAGCGCGACGGGGAAGGTCGCGGAGGAACCCGGCGAGGTCACGTACGACGTCGTGGCGCAGAAGGTCGAGGTGGGCACCGAGGCGGAGGCCGCGAAGGCGGTGGCGGACGCCGCGGACGCCAAGGGCAAGGTGCTGGCCACCGCGCACCTCAAGTACACGCACAAGGCCGGGCCCGCCCTGACCGACGGTTCCGACGTGCACGACGGCACCACCGTCTTCGCGGACGGACAGCGCGGCGGCGTCCTCATCGGCGCCGCCGAGGACGCGCCGGGCTGCGAGGACCCGTACGACGTCGAGAGCTGGAAGCAGGGCGAGAGCCACGTCTTCTGCGAGACCTACGTGATCCCCGCCGACGCCACCAGCGTCGAGGTCCACTGGTCGGAGGAGGACGGCGAGCCCTACGTCTGGAAGTTCCCGCAGAAGAAGCGGTGACGACCGCACCCGGACCCGGACGGCCGCTCAGATCTCCGGGTCGTCCTTCGTCAGCCGGGTGATCCCGGCGATGCGGTACGCCTCCGCCTCGTCCAGCGTCTCGCTCGCCAGCAGCGACTCGGCGAGCGCGTCGAGCTGCCCCCGGTGGTCGCGCAGCTTGCGCACGGCCTCCTCGTAGCAGGAGTCCACGACCCGTCGCATCTCGCCGTCGATCGCGTCGAGCGTCTGCGGCGCGGCCGCGAGACCGTACGCCTGCTGGGCGTCACCGGGCAGGGCGGAGAGCCGTCCGACCCGCTCGCTCATGCCCCAGCGCGCGACCATGCCGCGGGCGATGTTGGTGACCTGTTCGAGGTCGCTCTCCGAACCGGTCGTGATCATCCCGTACACGACGTGCTCGGCCGCCATCCCGCCGAGGGCGCCGATGATCCGCCCGCGCAGGTACTCCTCCGTGTACGCGTACTTGTCCGCGTCCGGCGTCGACAGCGTCACCCCGAGCGCTCGGCCGCGCGGCACGATGGTGATCTTGCGAACGGGGTCGGCGCCCGGCTGCAACATGCCCAGCAGGGCGTGACCGCTCTCGTGGTATGCGGTGCGCCGGCGCTCCTCCTCGGGCATCACCAGCGGGCGCTCGGCCCCCAGCTGGACCTTCTCCAGCGCCTCGGAGAGGTTCGCCTGCGTCACCCGGTCCTGCTTCCGCTTGACCGCGAGCAACGCCGCCTCGTTGGCGAGGTTGGCGAGTTCGGCACCGGTCATGCCCGGCGTCGTACGGGCGACCTGGGCGAGGTCGACGTCCGGGGCGAGCGGGATCTCGCGGGTGTGGATCTCCAGGATCGCCTTCCGGCCACTCCTGTCCGGCGGCGAGACGCTGACCACCCGGTCGAAACGGCCCGGGCGGGTCAGGGCGGCGTCCAGGATGTCGGCGCGGTTGGTGGCGGCGATCACGATCACGCCCTCCGAGCCGGAGAAGCCGTCCATCTCGGTGAGGATCTGGTTCAGGGTCTGCTCGCGCTCGTCGTGGCCGCCCATGCCGGAGCCACCGCCGCGGGCCCGGCCGATGGTGTCGATCTCGTCGATGAAGATGATCGACGGCGCCACCTTGCGGGCCTCGGCGAACAGCTCCCGCACCCGGGAGGCACCCACACCCACGATCATCTCGATGAACTCGGACGCCGACGCGGAGAAGAACGGCACGCCCGCCTCTCCGGCCACCGCGCGCGCGAGAAGCGTCTTGCCCGTGCCGGGCGGTCCGGTCAGCAGGACACCCCGGGGCATCTTGGCACCCATGCGGCGATAGGCGTCCGGGTTCTTCAGGAAGTCGACCACGTCGCTCAGCTCGCCCTCCACCTCGTCGATCCCGGCGACGTCGGCGAAGGTGGTGCGCGGCTTCCCGGCTTCCAGCTCGACCGGCTTGGGCGGCGCCTTGCGGCCGAGCATCCCGCCCGCCCCGCCGCCCAGGGCGCCCCGCATCCGCCGCGCGATGAAGATCCACAGCACCACCAGGATCAGCATCGGAGCCAGCGCGATCAGCAGGTTGGCCAGGAAGCTGCGGTGCTGCACGACGGGCTCGGCGGTGACCGTGACCTTGTTCTTCGTCAGGTCGGCCCAGAGTTGGTCGTCCGCGAAGGTCGGCCGCTCGGTCGTGAACTTGGTGTACGTCCCGTCGCCCTCGGGATTGTCCCGGGCCTTCTTCAGCTGGCCCTGGATCGCGTCGCCCTTGGCGTAGATCTTGCTGACGTTGCCCTCGTCGACCTGCCTGCTGAACTCCGTGTAGGAGATGGTCGGCTCGTCGCCCTCGTTGAAGAAGGAGAGCACGAGGTTGGCGATGAGGTAGACGATCAGCGCGGCCAGGACCAGGTTCCACCAGCCGCCGCGCATCCTCCTGCCCCCGGGCGGCGGCTTGGGCGGCTCGTCGGGCGTGCCCTCGGTCCGCCAGGGCGGCTCGGGTGCCTTGCGCGGCGGGGACGGATTGGTCATATCCGGACGCTACGACAGGAAAGCCGCACGGGCATGTGGGTGTACGACGCCGGGGCGCCCCCTGCGACAGGAGGCGCCCCGGCGACGTACTACGCGAGAACGGGCGGTCAGCCCATGAACTTCTTGAACTCGTCCGGCAGCTCGAAGTCCTGCCCGCCCTGCTGCGGCAGCCCGAGGGCGCCCCCGCTCTGCGCGGCGGCGGCGCGACGGGCGGCCTCCTCCTGCTCCTGCTGCTTGCGCTTCATCGGGTTGCCGGAGCGCTGCTTGCCCTTGGCCTTCTTCTGCTGCTTCTTCTGCCGGCCCGGCCCGCCGCCCATGCCGGGCATCCCCGGCATCCCGGGCATGCCGCCGCCCTGAGCCATGCGGGACATCATCTTGCGGGCCTCGAAGAACCGCTCCACGAGGGACTTGACCGCGCTGACCTCGACACCGGAGCCCTTGGCGATACGGGCCCGGCGCGAGCCGTTGATGATCGTCGGCTCCTGGCGCTCGGCCGGGGTCATCGACTTGATGATGGCGGCCGTGCGGTCGACGTCGCGCTCGTCGAGGTTGTTGATCTGGTCCTTCATCTGGCCCATGCCCGGGAGCATGCCGAGCAGCTTGCTGATGCTGCCCATCTTCCGGACCTGCTCCATCTGGGCCAGGAAGTCGTCCAGGGTGAAGTCCTGGCCCTTCTTGGACGCCAGCTTGGAGGCCATCTTCTCGGCCTCTTCCTGGCTGAACGTCTTCTCCGCCTGCTCGATCAGGGTGAGCAGGTCACCCATGTCGAGGATGCGGGAGGCCATCCGGTCAGGGTGGAAGGCGTCGAAGTCGTCCAGCTTCTCGCCGTTCGAGGCGAACATGATCGGCTTGCCGGTCACCGAGGCGATCGACAGGGCCGCACCACCGCGGGCGTCGCCGTCGAGCTTGGAGAGCACCACGCCGTCGAAGCCGACGCCGTCGCGGAAGGCCTCGGCGGTGTTGACCGCGTCCTGACCGATCATCGCGTCGACGACGAAGAGGATCTCGTCCGGGGAGACCGCGTCGCGGATGTCCGCGGCCTGCTGCATCAGCTCCTGGTCGATGCCCAGGCGGCCGGCGGTGTCGACGATGACCAGGTCGTGGACCTTGGACTTGGCGAACTCGATGGAGTCCTTGGCGACCTTGACCGGGTCGCCCACGCCGTTGCCCGGCTCGGGGGCGTAGACCGCGACACCGGCGCGCTCGGCGACGACGCTCAGCTGGTTGACGGCGTTGGGGCGCTGGAGGTCGCAGGCGACCAGCAGCGGCGAGTGGCCCTGCTCCTTGAGCCAGTGGCCGAGCTTGCCCGCGAGGGTGGTCTTACCGGCACCCTGGAGACCGGCCAGCATGATCACGGTCGGCGGCTGCTTGGCGAAGCGCAGACGGCGGGTCTCACCGCCGAGGATGCCGACCAGTTCCTCGTTGACAATTTTGAGAACCTGCTGGGCGGGATTCAGCGCCTTGGAGACCTCGGCGCCCAGGGAGCGCTCCTTGACCTTCTTGATGAAGGCGCGGACGACGGGGAGCGCCACGTCGGCCTCAAGCAGCGCGATGCGGATCTCGCGGGCCGTGGCGTCGATGTCCGCCTCGGACAGCCGGCCCTTGCCCCGGAGGGATTTGAAGGTGGCTGACAGGCGGTCGGAGAGAGTATCGAACACGGCGGCGTAGGTCCTCGCGTCGGCGTTGGTGTGGGTCGCCCTCCAGGGTATCCGGCCCGGCAAGCGATTCGTCCCTGCCCGCCGCACCTGCCCGACGCGGAGAGCGGTATTCCGGGACGGTATGACGCGTCCCCGAGGTCACGCCCGCAGCGACTCCTCCAGCTCCCGGGCCACCGACGCCGCCTCGTCCCCCGGCAACGGCACCTTCTCGCCCCGCGTCACATAGAACGCGTCCACCGCGTTCGCCCCCAGCGTCGACACGTGTGCGCTCCGCACCCGCACGCCCGCCGCCTCCAGTGCCCGCCCGAGCCGGAACAGCAGCCCCGGCGCGTCCTGGGCGCGGACCTCGATCACCGTGGCCAGCCGGGACGCGGCCGGGGCGACGGTGACCCGGGGCGGGGGCGGCTCCACGCCCCGGCGCCTGGGATGGGCGGCGTCCCGTTCGGCGAGCCGTGCGGCGATGTCCAGGCTGCCGTCCAGGGCCCTGACCAGGTCGGCGCGGAGCCGGGCGGCCTGGGGCAGGGAACCGTACTGGGCGGCGACCCGCCAGTCGAGGAGCAGGACCGAGCCGTCGACGCCGTCCGGCAGCGGAAGGGAGCGCAGCTCCGCGGTGCGGACGGTCAGCCGGTGCAGGGCCAGGACCCCGGCCACCGCGGGCAGCACGCCCGCCTGGTCGGGCACGGCGATCAGCAGCTCGACGCCGAGGGGCTCGGGCCCGTCGGCCGGGGAGGCGTCGGCCCCTGCCGAGTCGGCGGGCGGCTCCGTCTGGGCCCGCAGCGCCAGGACCGGACCGCCCGTGCGGAAGGCCTCGACCGCGAGCCGCTCCTGCTCCGCGGTGGGCGCGGCGGCCGCGGGTTCGGCCTCCGGTTCACCGGCCAGCACCCCGGCGACCCGTTTCACCAGGTCGGCGACGAGGGAACCGCGCCAGGACGACCAGGCGGCGGGCCCGGTGGCCAGCGCGTCCGCCTCGGTCAGGGCGTGCAGCAGCTCCAGGGTGTGTTCCGTGCCGACCGCCTCCGCGACCGCGCGCACGGTGGCCGGGTCGTCCAGGTCGCGCCGGGTGGCGGTCTCCACGAGAAGGAGGTGGTGGCGTACGAGGGTGGCGAGGACGGCGGCGTCCGTGCGGTCGAAGCCGATGCGCGTGGCGACGTCCCGGGCGATGGTCTCGCCGGCCACGGAGTGGTCGCCGGGCCAGCCCTTGCCGATGTCGTGCAGCAGCGCGGCGACCAGCAGCAGGTCGGGGCGGTGCACCCGGCGGGTGAACCCGGCGGCGCGGACGGCGGTCTCGATCAGGTGCCGGTCGACGGTCCACAGGTGCACGGCGTTGCGCTGCGGGCGGCAGCGGACCCGTTCCCAGTCGGGCAGCAGCCGGGTGACCAGGCCCTCGGCCTCCAGTGCCTCCCAGACCTGCACCGTGGGACGGCCCGAACCCAGCAGCGTCACCAGTTGCTCACGCGCCTCGGCGGGCCAGGGCGTGGGCAGGGGGCGCGCGGTGGCCGCCAGGCGCCGTACGGCGTGCAGGGAGAGCGGGAGCCCGGCCTGCGCGGCGGCGGCCGCGGCACGCAGCGGGAGCCCGGGATCGCGTTCGGGGCGTGCGGTGCGCGCGAGCACCACCTCGCCGTCCTGCTCCACGACGCCCTCGGCGAGCGGGGAGCGCTCGGCGACGGGCTTTCCGCCGTTCATCATGGCGCGCAGGCGCGGCCGCACGGAGCGCGAGCGCAGCACGCGCCCCACTTCGCGCCAGGTGACGTCGCCCGCGTAGGAGATGACGCGGGCCGCCTCGTACACCTGCCGCAGCAGGGCGTCGGCGTCCAGCAGGCCCAGCTCGGCCGCCACCTGGTCCTGTTCCTGCAAGGCCAGCCGGTCGGTCGCCCGGCCGGTGGCCAGGTGGAGGGCGTCGCGTACGTCGAGCAGTCTGCGCCGGGCCTCGGCGAGTCCCTCGCGCGGGGCGTCGGCGAGCCAGGAGGCGGCGACGGCGCGCAGGGCGGTGGCGTCGCGCAGGCCGCCCCGGGCCTCCTTGAGGTCGGGTTCGAGCAGGAACTGCAGCTCGCCCTGGCGTTCGGCGCGCTCGGCGCACAGGTCGCGGAGTTCGGGGAGGCGTTTGGGGGCCTGGTTGCGCCAGTCGGCGAGGACGGCGGTGCGCAGGGAGGCGGTCAGGCCGAGGTCTCCGGCGAGGTGGCGGGCGTCCAGGAGGCCGAGTTGGACTTTCAGATCCTCGCCCGCGGTCTTCCGGGCCTGCTGCGGGGTGCGTACGGAGTGGTCGAGGTCGAGGCCGAGGTCCCAGACCGGGTACCAGAGGCGGTCGGCGAGTGCGGCGACGGCCTTGTCGTCCCGGCCGTCGTGCAGCAGGAGCAGGTCCAGGTCGCTGCGCGGGGACAGCTCGCCGCGCCCGTAGCCGCCGACCGCGACGAGCGAGACCCCCGCCTGTCCCCCGGTGCCCGTGCCGAAGAGGCCCGCCAGCCAGTCGTCCGTCAGTCCGGCCAGCGCCCTGCGGCGCGGCGACCCGGACCGCGCCCCCTCGGTGAGGAGGCGCAGCCGGGCCGCCGCGTAGCCGCCGGGTTCCGAGCCTTCTGCTTCTTGCGTCACGTCCGTGCTGGTCACCCGGCGGCTCCTGTTCGTTGGTCGTGTCAGAGCGCGTCGGGTCCGCGCTCGCCGGTCCTGACCCGTACGGCCGTGTCGACCGGGACCGCCCAGACCTTGCCGTCGCCGATCTTGCCGGTGCGGGCCGCCTTGACCACGACGTCGATCAGCTGCTCGGCGTCGTCGTCCTCGACCAGGACCTCGATGCGGATCTTGGGTACGAGGTCGACGGTGTACTCGGCACCCCGGTAGACCTCGGTGTGTCCGCGCTGGCGGCCGTAGCCGCTGGCCTCGGTGACGGTCAGGCCGTGGACCCCGAAGGCCTGGAGGGCCTCCTTGATCTCGTCCAGCCGGTGTGGCTTGACGACGGCGGTGATGAGCTTCATGCGTCCACCTTCTTGCTCGGGGCCGACGCTGCCGCGGAGGCGGCCGGCGTGGCGGTCGTCCGGGCGGCACCGCCGCCGGCGCCGCTGAAGTCGTATGCGGTCTCGGCGTGCTCGGCCTGGTCGATGCCGGCCACCTCGACGTCCTCCGGTACCCGCATGCCGATCGTCTTGTCCAGCAGGAAGGCGAGGACCGCGGAGACGACCAGGGAGTAGGCGAGGACGCCGAAGACGCCCGCGCACTGCTTCCAGAACTGGTCGAGGCCGCCGCCGTAGAAGAGGCCCTCGACGTCGGACTGGCCCTTGCCGCTGGCGAAGAAGCCGATGAGCAGCGAGCCGAGGATGCCGCCGACGAGGTGGACGCCGACCACGTCGAGGGAGTCGTCGTAGCCGAACTTGTACTTCAGGCCGACGGCCATGGCGCACACCACTCCGGCGATGAGGCCGACGGCGATCGCGCCCAGCGGGGAGACGGCGCCGCCGGCGGGGGTGATGGCGACCAGGCCGGAGACGGCGCCGGAGGCCGCGCCCAGGGTGGTGAAGGCGCCGTGCCGGATCTTCTCGTAGGCGAGCCAGCCGAGGATCGCGGCGCCGGTGGCGACCTGGGTGTTGACGAACATCAGCGCGCCGACGCCGTCGTCGTTGCCGAGCCAGGAACCGGCGTTGAAGCCGAACCAGCCGAACCAGAGCAGGCCGGCGCCGAGCATGACCAGCGGGAGGCTGTGCGGGCGCATCGGGTCCTTCTTGAAGCCGACGCGCTTGCCGATGACGAGGATCACGCCGAGCGCCGCGGCACCGGCGTTGATGTGCACGGCCGTGCCACCGGCGAAGTCGATCACGCCCAGTTCGAAGGCCCAGCCGCCCGCGCCCCACACCCAGTGGGCGACGGGGAAGTAGACGATCGTCGCCCACAGGGCGATGAACAGCGCCCAGGCCGTGAACTTCACCCGGTCGGCGAGGGCACCGCTGATCAGGGCGGGGGTGAGGACGGCGAACATCAGCTGGAAGACCAGGAACACGAAGACGGGGATGGTGTAGCCGTCCCACAACTCGGTCAGGCCGATGTTGCTCAGGCCCACCCAGTCGGAGTTCCAGCCGACGACGCTGCCGGAGTCGGTGCCGAACGCCATGGAGAAGCCGTACAGCACCCACAGGACGGTGACGATGCCGAGGCTGATGAAGCTCATCATCAGCATGTTCAGGGTGCTTTTGACGCGGACCATGCCTCCGTAGAAGAAGGCCAGGGCCGGCGTCATGAGCATCACCAGGGCGGAGCAGATGAGCATGAAGCCTGTGTTGGCGGCAGAGAGCTCCGTCTCTGCGGCGAGCGTGATGGCTGGAGCCATCGGCGTCTCCTCGTCGTTGGTACGGCCCCGTGCGGGCGAAGCCTGGGCGGGCGGGTGAGGGGTGGGCCGGTTATGCGCCATGAGATTGGCGCAGCGCGGTTTCCGTGGAAGCCCCTCGTTGTTTCGCCGCCGTGACGAAGGCGCCGTGCGTGTTACGCGTGGGTGAACGGCCGGTTCGCGGGCCGGGGTCACGGATACCGTGACGCGCCCTTACCGACGACGGCCCCCACCATCAATTGAGCAACCCCCACGGCGAGCAACCACCTCCGCGAGAGCGGCGCCGGCTTAGGCGCAAAGGACAGTCCGGCCGCGGCGGCCTCCGAGTGACCTGGCATGGGGGAGCCGAGTCGGGCAGTTCGGGAGGGCCGGCCGCGGCCGGGGCTGGTGGGGGTTCAGACCGCTTCGGCGGTCTCCGGCAACTCGACCGCGAGCCGTTGGGTGAGGTCGACGACCTCGCCGAGGTCGCCGAAATCGCGTACGGCCGTGTCGACGGTCTTGCGGATGCGGGTGTTGACGCGTTCGGAGCGGACCTTCTTGGCGATGCCCATGGCCTCGACGGCCAGGACGGTGCTCTCCTCCGGTTCGCGGCGCAGCAGGTGGACGGTGGCCATGCCGATCAGGTTCAGCGCGTAGGAGCGCTGGTGTTCCTCGTCCTTGGCGAACAGCTCCACGGCACGGCGCATCAGGGGGTCGGCGAGGGAGGCGTAGGTGGGGCTGCGACCGGCCACGTAGGCGAGGTCGCGGAAGGAGTGGCTGTTCTCCCCGTACAGCTCGGCCTCGGAGAAGAAGCGGATCCAGTCGGGGTCCGGCTCGTCCCACTCGTCGGCCTCGGCGAAGATGTCCTCGGCCATGCGCACCGCGCGCTTGGTGCGGCCGGGCTGCCCCATGTTGGCGTAGGCGCGGGCCTCCATCGCGTACAGCATCGACTGGGTGCGGGGGCTGGCGCAGTCCCGGCTGCCGTACTGCGCGAGGTGGATCAGCTCCAGGGCGTCGTCGGGCCGGCCGAGGTGGATCATCTGGCGGCTCATGCTGGAGAGGATGTAGGAGCCGAGCGGCCGGTCCCCCGCCTCCTTGGCGGCGTGCAGGGCGAGCACGAAGTACTTCTGGGCGGTGGGCTGGAGCCCCACGTCGTACGACATCCAGCCGGCCAGCTCGGCCAGCTCGGCGGCGACCTTGAAGAGCCTGGCGCGGGTGGCCTCCGTCTGGGGCTCCTGGAGCAGGTCGGTGACCTCGTGCAGCTGGCCGACCACGGCCTTGCGGCGCAGACCGCCGCCGCACTGGGCGTCCCAGCGGCGGAACATCACCGCGGTGGACTCCAGCAGGTCCAGCTCCGGCCGGGACAGGCGCCCACGCGCGCGGGTGGTGGGTGCCGCGGGCTCGCGTCCGGCGGCCGACGGACCGGCGGAGGGCGTGGGGACGAGCCAGCGCTGCATGGGTTCGATGAGGGACGGGCCCGCGGAGAGGGCCAGCGAGCTACCGAGGAAGCCGCGCCGCGCCAGCATGAGGTCGCTGCGCGAGAACTCGCTGAGCAGGGCCACGGTCTGCGGGCCCGTCCAGGGGAGGTCGACGCCGGTCGCGGAGGGCGTGGGGCGGGTGGAACGCAGGCCCAGGTCCTCGACGGAGACGACGACGCCGAAACGCTCGGAGAACAGCTCGGACAGGATCCGCGGGATCGGCTCGCGGGGGTTCTCCCCGTCGAGCCAGCGGCGCACGCGTGAGGTGTCGGTGGAGATGTGGTTGGCGCCCAACTGGCGGGCCCGGCGGTTGACCTGGCGGGCCAGCTCGCCCTTGGACCAGCCGCTGCGAGCGAACCAGGAGGTGAGCAGCTCGTTCGGGCGCTTGTCAGCGTGCGACGCGCTCCCCGCGCTCGTACCGCTTCCGCCGTTGCCACTCACTGGAACGCCCCCATCCCTGAGACCACCTGTCGCCGAGTGCGCCAAGCCCTATCAGAATGCCGGTGGTTACGGCCCTCCGTCCGGCGGTTGGCACCCTTCGAACGGAAAGCCGGGTTGCCTCCGGCATACCCACAAGTGCATGTGCCCCAAGGCTCCATGCACACAAAGTAGTCCTACGATCACTCGCCCAGCCATGGCGATTGCGGAATCGCCACCATTCGCCACCCCTTCGAATGAACTCGCGGTGGCCGGGGCGCGATTCACTTGACATAGGCCAACCGGGAGTCGGTGCAACGGTGCACACCAGGGCGTGCACCGCCGGACGCACCACCCGGAGTGCTTCCGGACGCTGTCTGAACCGTGCCGGATTGGGGAGTTGGAAGCAGAGAGTCACGTTTCACGTCCGCTGCGTAACCGCCGCTGCGTCGGACCCGTTGGAGGGGGCATGGGCTTCACGATCGGCATCGGCAGCAGTCGGGGCATGCGCGAGATCCGGTCCGGCGCACGCCGCCGCGGCCGCGCCTCGGAGTGCACCGTGGTGGCCGAGTTCACGGGACTGTGGGGCTGGGACGTGGTGCCGGGCGCCCGGACCGCTCAGGGCGCCTGCTCGTGCGGCCTGGCCGACTGCCCGGCGCCGGGCGCGCACCCCCTGGACTTCGCGCCCCGGGTGCCCGCGGGGGCGACCCTGGGCGAGGCGACCGAGGCCTGGGCCCGGTTCCCCGGCGCGGCGGTGATGCTGGCGGTCGGGCGGACCTTCGACGTGATCGAGGTGGCCGAGTCCGCCGGGCTGCGGGCGCTGGCCCGGCTGGAGCGCATGGGCCTCCCGCTCGGTCCGGTCGCGGCCACCCCGCAGGGCCGCGCCCACTTCTTCGTCGCCCCGGGTGCCGCCGCCGAGCTGCCCCGGCTGCTGTACCGCATGGGCTGGGACGATCCGTCGGCCCTCGACCTCTGCGGCCTCGGCCCCGGTACGTACATCACGGCCCCGCCCTCCGACCGCGGCGGCCGGGGCCCGGTGCGCTGGCTGCGGCCCCCCGCCCTCGACTCGGCCACGAAGCCCCCGGCGGCACGGCTGCTCCTGGGCACCCTCGCGTACGTCGCCCACCGGTCCCGGGCGTAGCGCCCACCCGGTCGCCCGCACGCCGCATCGCACCCGCCTCCGGCCGAGAGCACCGACCCCGCCCACAGGCGCGCGCCGCGCGCCTTGGTGCCCGCCACCCGGCGGACACGGGCGGCTGCACGGTCCACCGCACCTCGGCACGCGCCGGGCCGCCCCGGCGCGCGTACACGCTCAAGCCGCCGTCACTCCCGCGCGCGACCGCCACCTCTCCGTCCGTGTACGGCGTGCCGCGCCCGTCCGGCCGCTCGACATCGGGCGCGGCCGGCGTCACGTCACGGCCCGCCTTCCCCACATCTGTGGGCTCTCTGCACGGTCGCGCCCCGGCGCGTGCGCCGACACGGCATCGTCACCACCGACACCGTCACCCCCCCCAGCACCCGCCCGCTCCACACGGCGAAGCGCCCGTCTCCCGGTCCGGGAGGCGGGCGCTTCTCGCGCGGGTGCGGGCGCGGGGCGCCGGCAGACGGCGTCACTCGCCGATGAGGGCATCCACGAAGGCCGCCGGCTCGAACGGCGCCAGGTCGTCCGCGCCCTCGCCGAGCCCGATCAGCTTGACCGGCACGCCCAGCTCGCGCTGGACGGCGACCACGATGCCGCCCTTGGCCGTGCCGTCGAGCTTGGTGAGGACGATGCCGGTGATGTTCACGACCTCGGCGAAGACCCGGGCCTGGATCAGACCGTTCTGGCCGGTGGTGGCGTCGAGCACGAGGAGCACCTCGTCCAGCGGCGCGTGCTTCTCCACGACGCGCTTGACCTTGCCCAGCTCGTCCATGAGGCCGGTCTTGGTGTGCAGGCGGCCGGCGGTGTCGATGAGCACGACGTCCGAGCCCATCTCCTTGCCCTCCTTGACCGCGTCGAAGGCCACGGAGGCCGGGTCGCCGCCCTCGGGCCCGCGCACGGTGTGGGCCCCGACGCGCTCGCCCCAGGTCTGGAGCTGGTCCGCGGCGGCGGCGCGGAAGGTGTCGGCGGCGCCGAGGACGACGCTGCGGCCGTCGGCCACCAGGACGCGGGCGAGCTTGCCGGTGGTGGTGGTCTTGCCGGTGCCGTTCACCCCGACGACCATCACGATGCCGGGCTTGCTCGTGGCGGGCTCGGTCTTGACCTCGCGGTCCATGTCGGGGCCGACGAGGGTGATCAGCTCCTCGCGCAGCAGGGTGCGCAGCTCCTCGGGCGTGCGGGTGCCGAGGACCCTCACCCGCTCGCGGAGCCGCTCCACCAGCTCCTGGGTGGGCTGCACGCCGACGTCGGCGGTGAGCAGCGTGTCCTCGATCTCCTCCCAGGTGTCCTCGTCGAGGTGCTCCCGGGACAGCAGGGTCAGCAGGCCCTTGCCGAGGGCGTTCTGCGAGCGGGAGAGGCGGGCGCGGAGCCGGACCAGTCGGCCGGCGGTGGGCTCGGGAACCTCGATCTGCGGGATCTCGAGCTCTTCGACGACGGGCGGCTCCTCGACGGTGGCGGTGCCGCCGTCCGGGAGGTCGACCTCCTCTATCGTCCGGCGCGTTTCGTCGCGCGGCGTCTCGGCCTCGTCGCCGACGTGCGGCTCGGCCGGAGGGGCGGTGATGTCGGGCGTGGCGGGGGGCGGCTCAGGCAGCTGCTTCTTGCGGCGGCTGCCGACGACCAGCCCGCCGAGCGCGCCGATCACGACCACGGCGATGACTACAGCAAGGATGACGATTTCCATAACGGGACCAGTATGCGCGACCGGCGGCACGGCCCCTCGCTGGCGACCACTCGTGGTTTCCGACAAAGGACAAAGGCCCCTGGAGGGAATGAGTCGGAGCAAAGTACGATGGAGAAGGCCGCGTCAACGCGCGTAGAGTCCCGACCGCCCCCCTCTTCCCACGATCGAGGCACGGACCCCCCACATGAGCAAGACCGCCGAGAACGAAGGCGCCCTGGAGACCCGCGGCATCGAGCAGGTGCCCGACCACGAGCGCACCGCCCGGACCCGCGAGCTGTTCCCGACCTGGGTCGGCGCCAACATCAGCGTGCTGCTGCTCACGATGGGCGCGAGCCTCGTCGTGGCGTACCGGCTCAACTTCTGGCAGGCCCTGGTCGTCGCGGCCGCGGCGCCCGTCGTGTCGTACGGCCTGGTCGGTCTGATCGGCATCGCCGGCAAGCGGGGCGGCGCTCCCGGGATGGCGCTGTCCCGTGCCGTGTTCGGGCAGCGGGGCAATCTGCTGCCGGGCTCGCTGATCTGGGTCGCCCGCTGGGGCTGGGAGACGATCAACGCGGTGACCGGTGCCTATGCCGTGCTCACCGTCCTGGACATCGTGTTCGGCATACGCGCCAACAGCGTGCTGGACCTCGTGACGCTGCTCGTCTTCGTCGTGGCGACGTTCGCGATCTCCGGGCTGGGTATCACCGCCGTGCAGAAGTGCAACAAGTACGCGGCGTATCTCTTCGGCGCCTTCTCGGTGCTGGTGCTGGGCTATCTGGTCGTCGACACCGACTGGTCCGCGGTGTTCGACCGGTCCGCCGGTTCGGTGGCCGCGATGATCACCGGCGTCGGCCTGATCGCGGCCGGAGGCGTCAGCTGGATCCCGTCCGCGCCGGACTTCACGCGGTATCTGCCGCGCACGGCCTCCTCGAAGGGGATCGTCGGGGTCACGGTCGGCGGTGCGGGGATCGTCGTGCTGCCGATGGTGCTGATGGGCGCGGTCATGGCGGTCTCCACGCCGGACCTGGCCTCGGCCGCCGACCCGGTCTCCTTCCTGGGCGAGATCCTGCCGACCTGGATCGCCGTGCCGTACCTGCTGATCGCGCTGATCGGCATGCTCCTGATCAACTCGATGTCGATGTACTCGGCGGGCTTCACCGCGCAGACCCTGGGCTTCAAGGTCCCGCGGCACTGGGCGGTCTCGGTGAACGCGGTGATCTCGCTGGTCTTCGGCGGCGTGCTGATGCTGGTGGCGACGAGTTTCATGGGCTCGTTCATCGCCTTCCTGTCGCTGCTCGCGGTGGCCTTCTCCGCATGGGTCGGCGTGTTCGGCGCGGACATGCTGCGCCGCCGGGAGTACGACGGCGAGGCCCTGGCCGACACCGGCCGCACCAGCGCCTACTGGTACCGCGGCGGCTTCTCCCCCGCCGCCGTCGCCGCCTGGGCAGTGGGTCTGGTCGCCGGTCTGATGTTCACCACGTCCGACTGGTTCACCGGCCCGCTCGCGGCGAACAACGTGATCGGCGAGTACGGACTCGGCTGGGTGGCCACCGTGGTGATCTCCGGCCTGCTGTACGTCGTCCTGCCGAAGCCCGCGGTGGTCGTCCCGGCGGCGCCCGTGGAACCGGCCGCGGAGCACGAGACCGTACGCGTCTGACACCACGGGTTCCGCGGCGGCTCGGAGCCGTGCGGACGCTCGACGACACCGCCGCCCCGCCCGGTCAGTGACCGGGCGGGGCGGCGGACGGTACGGGGAGAGGGGCAGCGGGGACTTGGCCCTCCTCCCCGGGCTCGGGGCGGGCGGGTCAGCCCATCTCCTCCAGGGCCTTGCCCTTGGTCTCCTTCACGAACTTCAGCACGAAGGGGATGGAGAGCGCGGCGAAGACCGTGTAGATCACGTAGGTGCCGGAGAGGTTCCACTCGGCCAGCGACGGGAAGCTCGCGGTGATGGCCCAGTTGGCGATCCACTGCGCGGAGGCGGCCACGCCCAGGGCGGCGGCGCGCAGCCGGTTGGGGAACATCTCGCCGAGGAAGACCCAGACGACCACACCCCAGGACAGGGCGAAGAAGAGGACGAAGACGTGGGCGGCGATCAGGGCGACCCAGCCCTGGGTGGCCGGGAGCTTGCCGTCGACCAGGTCGAAGGAGAAGGCCCAGGCCTCCAGCGCCAGTCCGATCACCATGCCGACGGAGCCGATCAGGGCGAGCGGCTTGCGGCCGACGCGGTCCACGAAGATCATCGCGATCACGGTGCCGATGATGTTGATGATCGACGTCGTGAACGAGTAGAAGAAGGAGTCGGTGGGGTCGACGCCGACCGACTGCCACAGCGTCGAGGAGTAGTAGAACGCGACGTTGATGCCGACGAACTGCTGGAAGACCGACAGGCCGATACCGATCCAGACGATCGGCTTGAAGAAGAAGCTGCCGCCGAGCAGCTCCTTGAAGCTGGCCTTCTCCTCGCGGTGCATCGCGTGCTCGATCTCGCCGATGCGGGCGTCGAGGTCGACCTCCTTGCCCTCGACCTCTTCGAGGATCTTCTTGGCCTTCTCGTGCTTGCCGACCGAGATCAGGAAGCGGGGGGACTCCGGGATGGCGAAGGACAGCAGGCCGTACAGGACGGCCGGGATCACCATGACGCCGAGCATGACCTGCCAAGCCTCCAGGCCCATCAGCTCACCGCGCTGGTCACCACCGGCGGCGTTCAGCAGCCCCCAGTTGACCAGCTGGGAGACGGCGATGCCGATGACGATCGCGGCCTGCTGGAAGGAGCCGAGCCGGCCGCGGTAGGCGGGCGGGGACACCTCGGCGATGTAGGCGGGGCCGATCACCGAGGCCATGCCGATGGCGAAGCCGCCGATGACACGCCACATCGCCAGGTCCCACAGCGCGAAGGGCAGCGCGGAGCCGATGGCGCTCACGGTGAACAGGACCGCCGCGATCTGCATGCACCGGATGCGGCCGATGCGGTCGGCGATGCGGCCCGCGGTCGCGGCACCGATGGCACAGCCGATCAGCGCGATCGCGATGACCTGCGCCAGCACCGCCGAACCGACGTCGTAGCGGTGCCGGATCGCCTCGACCGCGCCGTTGATCACGGAACTGTCGTAACCGAACAGGAAACCGCCCATCGCGGCCGCCGCCGCGATGAAGATGACGTGCCCGAGATGATCGGGATGAGCCGTCCTGGCTCCTGAACTGGGTGCCTGCGATGTGCTGGCCACGTGTACTCCTCGGGCTACCGGCAACGCTGCCGGGGCGGTTCTCTCTTCGAGGTACCGATGAAGGGACCTGAAGGTAAAAGCAACGTTGCAGAGACTATGCCTTCAAGTTTCGAAGTCAATAGGGCGAGACGTGTGAGTTTGGAGATGCGGAGCGAGGTTACTCATTCAAGAGTTGAAGCTAACTGCTGTCGGAACTACCGCAACCGCTGACTGATGACCTTCGACACACCGTCGCCCTGCATGGACACGCCGTACAGCGCGTCGGCGACCTCCATCGTGCGCTTCTGGTGCGTGATGACGATCAGCTGCGAGGCCTCCTGCAGCTCCTGCATGATCCGGATCAGCCGCTGCAGGTTGGTGTCGTCGAGCGCGGCCTCGACCTCGTCCATCACGTAGAACGGGCTCGGCCGGGCCTTGAAGATCGACACCAGCATCGCCACCGCGGTCAGCGAACGCTCCCCGCCGGAGAGCAGCGAGAGCCGCTTGACCTTCTTGCCCGGCGGCCGGGCCTCGACGTCCACACCCGTGCTGAGCATGTTGTCGGGGTCGGTCAGGATCAGCCGCCCCTCACCGCCCGGGAAGAGCCGGCTGAAGACGCCCTCGAACTCCCGGGCCGTGTCCCGGAAGGCCTCGGTGAAGACCTGCTCGACGCGCTCGTCGACCTCCTTGACGACCTGGAGCAGGTCGGCGCGGGTCTTCTTCAGGTCCTCCAGCTGCTCGCTGAGGAACTGGTGCCGCTCCTCCAGCGCCGCGAACTCCTCCAGGGCCAGCGGATTGACCTTGCCGAGCTGCTGGTAGGCGCGCTCGGCGGCCTTCAACCGCTTCTCCTGCTCGGAGCGGACGAACGGACGCGGGCGGTTGCGCGGGTGCTCCGGGTCCTCGGGGAGCACCTCGCCGTCGGCGGGGGGCGAGGGCGGCACCTCTTGATGGGGGCCGTACTCGGCCGCGAGCCCCGCCGGTTCCACACCGAGTTCCTCCAGCGCCTTGGTCTCCAGCTGCTCGATCCGCAGCCGTTTCTCGGCGCCGAGTACCTCGCCCCGGTGGACTGAATCCGTCAACTTGTCCAGCTCCGCCTTGAGGTCGCGTCCGGCGGTGCGCGCGGCGGTCAGCTCCTGCTCGCGCCGGGCCTTGGCGGCCTCGGCGAGGGCGCGTTCCTCGTCGGCGCGGGTCAGCGAGACCTCGACGTGGGCGAGCAGCTGCCGGGCGCCGGTGGCGACCGCCTCGGCGACGGCCGCCTCGTGCCGCAGCCTGGCCCGCCGCTGCTCGGCACGCGCGCGTGCCTCGCGTTCGCCACGGGCGGCCCGGTCCAGGGAGTCGGCCCGTCCGGCGAGCCCCTTGACCCGCTCCTCGTGGGTACGGACCTGGAGCCGGGCCTCCATCTCGGTCTGGCGGGCGTTGGCACCGTCGGCGGCGAGCCGGTCGCGCACCGAGGTGTCGGGCTCCTCCTCGACCGGCATCTCCTCCGCCACGGCCAGCCGCTCGGCCAGTTCCTCGACCTCCGCGAGTGCCTTGTCCAGCGCCTCCTGCGCCCGCTCGGCCGCGGCGGCGGACCGTTCCGCCTCCCCGGCGGCGCCGCGTGCCTGTCCCGCGAGCCGGCCCAGCTGCTGGGCGACGGACGACTTCTCCCGGTCGGCGGCCCGGCGCCGCTCCCCCAGCTCCTCGACGAGCGCGGCGCACTCCCGGCGCCGTGCGGCCGCCGCGTCCTGCGCCGCGGCCAGCTCCTCGGACCGCACACCCAGCTCCGCCAGCTCGGCGGCGGCCTGGTCCACGGAGGCCTGCACTTCCAAGAGGCTGGGCGCCCCGGCGGACCCGCCCTGCGCGAAGTGGGCGCCCAGCAGATCGCCCTCCGCGGTGACGGCGGTCAGTCCGGGGCGGGCGTAGACGAGGTCCTCGGCGTCCTCCAGGGTGGCGACGACGACCATCCCGCGCAGCAGCCGCCGTACGGCGGGCATGAGGTCCGCCGGTCCATGGACCAGGTCGGCCGCGTACGGCGGTCCGTCACCGCGCGTCTCGTGCGGTACGTCGTCGGGGGCACCGGCCAGCAGCAGGGCGGCCCGGCCGGCGTCCTGCTTGCGCAGCAGGCGGATGGCGTCGGCGGCGGCCGCCGGGGAGGTCACCGCGAGGGCGTCGGCGGCGGCACCGAAGGCGGTGGCCAGGGCCGCCTCGTGGCCCGGGGTCACGGTGAGGAGTCCGGCGGCGGGGCCGAGCAGGCCGGTGAGCCGGTCCTTGGCGGCGAGCAGTGCGCCGGTGCCGTCCTTGCGGCGCAGGCCCAGGGCGAGGGCCTCGCGGCGGGCCTGGGTGGCGGCGCGCTCGCGTTCGGCGGCGGTGGCCGACTCGCGGGCGGTACCGAGGGCGGTCTCCGCCTCGGCCAGCTGCCGCTTGGCGGCGTCGTGCCGCTCGGCGAGTTCCTGGTCGTCGGCGTCGAGTCCGTCGACCTCGGCCTGGAGGGTCTCGTACTCCTCCTGGGCGGCGGCGGCCCGCTCCCGCGACGCGTCGCGGGCCTCGGCCAGCCGCTCGATCTCGGCCTGGGCGGAGGCCGCGCGGGACCGGGCGGCGCCGACCTGGCCGCTCAGCCGGGCCAGGCCCTCGCGGCGGTCGGCGATGGCGCGGGCCGCGTCCTTCAGGCGGCGCTCCTCCACGGCCAGTTCGCGTTCGAGGTCGGCGCGGTGGGCGACCGTGTCCTCCAGGGCGTGTTCGGCCGCCTCCAGGGCCGCTTCCAGTTCGGCCTCCTGCTCGCGGACGCGGGCGGCCTCGCGCTCCAGTTCCTCGGGGTCGCGGCCCCGGCGCTCCTCGGGCGGCGCGGAGGTGGCGCTCTTCACGCGGGCGTCGGCCAGCGAGATCGTGCCGCGGACGCGTTCGGCGAGCTGGGACAGTTCGTACCAGGTCTGCTGGGCGCGCTGGAGGCGCGGGGTGAGCCGGCGCACCTCCTCCTCCAGGTCCGCCTCGCGGCGCAGCGCCCGGCCCAACTCCTGCTCGGCGGCCTCCTTGCGTTCCTTGAGCGCGGCCTCGTCGGCGATCTCGGCCTGGAGCGCCTCGCGCATCCGCACCAGGTCGTCGGCGAGGAGCCGGAGCCGGGCGTCCCGGAGGTCGGCCTGGATGACGGCGGCCCTGCGGGCGACGGCGGCCTGCCGTCCGAGGGGCTTCAGCTGGCGCCGCAACTCGTCCGTCAGGTCCTGCACGCGCGCGAGGTTGGCCTGCATCGCGTCCAGTTTCCTGAGCGCCTTCTCCTTGCGCTTGCGGTGCTTGAGGACGCCTGCGGCCTCTTCGATGAAGGCCCGGCGGCCCATCGGGTCGGCGTGCAGTACGGAGTCGAGCTGGCCCTGGCCGACGATGACGTGCATCTCGCGGCCGATGCCGGAGTCGGAGAGGAGTTCCTGGATGTCGAGGAGGCGGCAGGTGTCGCCGTTGATCTGGTACTCGCTGCCGCCGTTGCGGAACATGATCCGCGTGATGGTGACCTCGGCGTACTCGATGGGCAGGGCCCCGTCGGAGTTGTCGATGGTCAGCGACACCTCGGCCCGGCCGAGCGGCGGGCGGCCGGTGGTGCCGGCGAAGATGACGTCCTCCATCTTGCCGCCGCGCAGCGACTTGGCGCCCTGTTCGCCCATGACCCAGCTGAGCGCGTCCACGACGTTGGACTTGCCCGAGCCGTTCGGGCCGACGACACAGGTGATGCCCGGCTCGAACCGGAGCGTGGTCGCCGAGGCGAACGACTTGAACCCGCGGAGGGCCAGGGCCTTCAGGTGCACGCCGTCGGACTTTACCTCTCGGGTGTGTCTCACTCCACGAACCGGTGAACCGTCGCGGTTTCACCAGTGAACGTGCAGGGCACATCAGACGTTGAAGAGGGTGAAAGGTTGCGCGGGGACGGACTCGGCGGGCGGGACGGGGGCGGGAAAGAAAGAAGGGACGCCGAAGCGTCCCTTGCAGACTCAGACTCTGACACCTGAGCGGTTGTACGGGCCGGCCCAACCACTGCTGTGCCGTGGTGGAGCGATGGAGTGATCAGGTGAGCGCAGGCTCCGCCTGGTGTGCGTCAACGCTCTCCATGCTCTCCATGATCCTGTCGTGAGAAGCGGCAGCCGCCAGCGCGTCGTTCTCCGCCTGGATTCGTCCGAGCTCGGATTCCAGGTCCTGGACGCGCTGCTGGAGCCGTCGCATCTCGGCGAGGAGTCGAGGGTCGGAGCCGCCGACGTAACCGAGAAGCGCCTTTGCCATGATGGATGGTCCTCCACAATGAGTGACCGACCGAAGCGGTGTGGGTCGTAGGGGATTCGCACCCGCGGTGCTTGGCACTATGGAGTTTTTACTGCCGTTCAACCATGCCAAACAGCTAAGGTGCGCGGGGCTTTCAGCGTCTCACCAAAAAGTTTGACGGTCAACACGATCACGCCCCGTATTGGCGGGCGCCCGGGGGCATGCGGCCGGGGAACGGCGACGCTGCGACTCCTGCGGGCCCCTCGGGGCGTGGCGATCATTCTGCGTGCGGAGCCTGCCACGAGCGGCCGCCCTTGGCAACCACCTGCCCGTTTTCACCCGGGCCACCCCTGCGGGGAGGGTCGTTCCCGGCACCCGCGGGACCTCGCGCGGCGGGCCGTCAGCGGATGGCGAAGCCGTCGTAGCCCCCGCGGGGTGTGTCCCAGATCTCGGTGACTCCGTCCACGCGTCCGGGCGTGTCGTCACCGCGCAGCCATTCGAGCAGACCCTCGCAGCGCTCGCGCGGGCCCTCCGCGACGACCTGGACGCGGCCGTCGCCCAAATTGAGAGCAAAACCACTCATCCCGCCGAGCTCCAGTGCCCTGGCCCGCGTGAACCAGCGGAAACCCACGCCCTGGACCTGTCCGCGCACCCACGCGACCAGCCGTACATCCTCGCTCATGACTGCAACCTAACCAGTCAATGTCTCGCGGGACACTTCACCCCCTGGCGCCATGCGGTACCGTCCCGACCCAATGAAACTCACCTGAAACTCACTCGAACGTGTGAGTTTCGTGTTGATCTTGAGCACAACCGACCGCGAGGGCACGCCCGGCGCGAGGACGAGGACGAGGAAGGCCAGGACATGGGACGCCACCGACGCTCCGCCGCCGGCCGCGCCGCGGAAGGCCACCAGCCGGACGGTACGGCGGGACGGCGCCGCGACCCGCTCTCCCCGGACGCGGACGAGGCCCCCACGATGGGCATCGCCCCCTATCTGAACCCCGAGGCCTACGCCGAGGCCCGCGCCAAGAGCGACGCCTACCTGTTCGCGGACGGCCCGGACGGCGAGGGCCCCGAGGCCGGCCGCACGGTCGCCTTCCCCAGGGACGGATACGCGCCCGACGGCGCCGCCACGCCCGGCGGAGGGCGTCGGCGCCGCCGGAAGAGGGCGGCCACTCCGGTCCGCGCCGGTCTGCTCGGCGTCTCCGCCGCGGTCGCCATCGGCACGGTGGCGGTGGCCACGGGCGTGGTGCCCGGCCTCGACAACTACCGGATCGGCGGCGGCAGCGGCGGTGGTGACCGGGTGCACGCCCAGGACGTCCCGACGAACAGTCCGTCGCAGCAGGGCGGCACCTCGGGCAGTGCCGACACCGGTCGGGGCGACGACGCCACGAGCCGCGGCACCGACCGCGCCTCCTCGCCCTCCCAGTCCTCCCCGTCGAAGGAGAAGGGGAAGGGGAAGTCCGCGGAGGACCCCCAGTCCTCCCCGCCGTCCTCGGCCTCCCCCTCCGCCTCGAAGCCCGCCGCCCCGGCCGGGACACCGTCGAAGAGCAAGAACCCGAGGACGACTCCCAGCACGAAGCCCGAGCCCGCCCCCTCGCGCCCGGCCACCCAGGAGCCCACGAAGCCCGGCGCGCCCGCCGCCGTCTCCGAGGAGGCCGTCGCCGAGGCGCAGGTGCTCAAGCTGGTCAACGACGAA
Source organism: Streptomyces sp. BBFR25 (assembly GCF_044590125.1). Taxonomy (NCBI): domain Bacteria; kingdom Bacillati; phylum Actinomycetota; class Actinomycetes; order Kitasatosporales; family Streptomycetaceae; genus Streptomyces; species Streptomyces sp. BBFR25. The sequence continues at coordinate 6,017,408 of NZ_CP172447.1, read as the reverse complement.
CGCGCCAAGGTGGGCTGCAGCCCGGTGGCCGCGAACAGCGCCCTGCGCGAACTGGCCGAGGACTTCAGCCGGGCCATGGCGACCCAGGGCTTCTTCGACCACACCGACCCCGGTGGCGCGACCCCCTGGGACCGTGCGGCGGCAGCGGGCATATCCGGTCTCGGCGGCGAGAACATAGCCCGCGGCCAGGCCGACGCCCAGGCCGTGATGGACGCCTGGATGAACAGCCCCGCCCACCGGGCCAACATCCTGAACTGCGACTTCAAGACCCTGGGAGTCGGCGTCCACTTCGGCTCCGGCGGCCCCTGGTGGACACAGGACTTCGGGTACTGAGCAACCGCACGGACCTCGCGCTGTTCCCCCCTCAGCGCGACCTGCGGTGCAGCGCTGTGCTCACGTACGCTGGACGCATGTCGACCACGCAGGAGCGCACGGCGGAGCAGGATCTGCCGTACGACGTGTTCTCCCGGGCCTGTCCCTCGCGCGGCACCCTGGAGCACGTCACGGGGCGCTGGGGCGCGCTGACGCTCGGCGCGTTGTACACGGGTTCCTTCCGGTTCAACGAGTTGCGGCGCCGGGTGGACGGTGTCAGCGAGAAGATGCTGGCGCAGACCCTGCACGCCCTGGAGCGCGACGGGCTGGTGCACCGTGAGGCGCAGCCGACCAACCCGCCTCGGGTGGACTACGAGCTGACGCCGCTCGGGCGCGAGGTGGCCGGGCGGCTGCTCGCGCTCATCGAGTGCGTCGAGGGGCGGATGGACGAGGTGCTGGCGTCGCGCGAGCGGTACGACGCGCGGCGGACGCCTACGGCGTGACCCTCGGCGCCCGCTGGCACTTCGGGCAGAAGTAGCTGGAGCGGTTCATCCACGGACGGCGGCGCATCGGTGTGGCGCAGCGGCGGCAGGGCAGGCCCTCGCGGCCGTACGCGTCGAGCGAGCGTTCGAAGTAGCCGGACTCTCCGTTGACGTTGACGTACAGGCTGTCGAAGCTGGTGCCGCCCACGGCGAGGGCCGCGTTCATGACGTCCCGGACGTGGCCGAGGAGTTCGGTGGTGCGGGGGCGGGTGAGGGTCGCCGTGGGGCGTTCGTAGTGCAGGCGGGCGCGCCACAGCGCCTCGTCCGCGTAGATGTTGCCGACGCCGCTGATCAGGGACTGGTCGAGCAGGGCCCGTTTGATCGTGGTGCGCTTGCGGCGCAGGGCGAGGTGGAACGCCTCGGCGTCGAAGAGGGGGTCCAGCGGGTCGCGGGCGATGTGCGCGATGACGTCGGGCAGTCCCTCGGGGGTGGTCTCGTGCAGGGAGAGGCCGCCGAAGGTGCGCTGGTCGACGAAGCGGAGTTCGGTGCCGAGGGCGTCGGCGAAGCGGACGCGGATGCGCAGGTGCTTCTCGGCGGGTGTCTCGTGCGGCTGGACCAGGAGCTGGCCGCTCATGCCGAGGTGGGCGAGGATCGCCTGGTCGGTGTCCTCCAGGGGCAGCCACAGGTATTTGCCGCGGCGGCTGGGTGTGCCGACGTGGTGGCCCGCCAGGCGGTGGGCGAAGTCGTCGGGCCCGGCGAGGTGCCGGCGTACCGCGCGCGGGTGCAGCACCTCGGCGTCGGCGACAGTGCGATGGGCGGCCCAGCGCTCCAGGCCGCGCCGGACGATCTCTACCTCGGGCAATTCGGGCACAACGCTCCTCTGACAGACGTTTCGCGGAAGCCTAGCGCGGGCAGTCAGCCCGGAACCTGCCCGACCGTCCTGCCGTCGGCGGTGAGGCCGTGCCTGAGCAATGCGTCAGCCTCAGCGCTCCTGCCCTGCTCCCGCAACAACTGGCGCAGCTCCCGGTCGGCACCCGGATCGCCGCGATCGACACAGGCTCGGAGCGCGTCCTCCCGGCCGTGCTTCCTGAGCAGCTTCGCCAACCCGTAGGTGCAGTGGGCGTCCCCGGATCTTTCCAGCGCCTCCAGCATCGACACGGCCAGGTCGACCGCTCCGTGCCTTTCCAGGCACTCGAGGATCTCCCGGTGCCTCCAGGACAGCCGACCGTACGCGGTGGCGGCGGTGACCGCCTCCTCGCACCGGCCTTCGGCCAGCAGGTGCCGGACAACGGCGTCGGCGGCGTGCTCGTCTCCGTCCGCGGCGCGTGCGCGCAGGTCGTCGATGCTCTCGGTGAGCTGCTGCAACCTGGCGAGGCAGGACGCCGCGTACACCTCGCCGTCGTCGGCGTACGGGATCAGCACGGCTGCGGCCTGCTCGGTACGGCCGCGCTCGTGCAGCATCCAGGCCGCCTTGACGGCGGAGCGGCAGTCACCGTCCGCCGCCCGTTCCAGCAGTTCGTCGAGGTGTCCTCCTTCAGCCAGGAAAGTGGCGAGGAGGTCGTCCAGGTCCATGTGCCCCTGTCCGGCCAGCTCCCGCAGGACGTCCAGGGCCTCGTCCTTCTCGTCCCGCTCGTGCAGGAGGTCGGCCAGGTAGTGGGCGGGCCAGAAGTATCCCTCGGCCGTGAGTTCGCGCAGCCGCTCTTCACGGCCGGTGTGCTTGAGGCTTTCGGCGTAGCACATCAGCAGGTCGTCGTCCGGCTCGTCGTCCCGGCGGAAGACCATGTCCAGGATGTCGGCCGCACGCTCCTCCTCGCCCTCGTCGCGCAGCAGTTCGGCCATCCGGCGCCAGGCTCCGAGGTCGTCGGGCTCAATCCGGTCGAGCAGCACCTGCATGGCCCAGCGCGGGTCGCCGTACTCGATGATGTGGCTGACGGCGTACTCGTTGCCCGCTTCCGCCAGGTCGGCGATCTCCTCGAAGTCCCAGCCGGCCAGGAGCACCTGGTAGAGGTCCGCCTGCGGGTCGTCGGACGCCGACAGCCGGTCGGCCATCTCCTGCGCGGCCTCCTCGTCCCGCATCCTCCGGTACAGCTCACCCAGGTCGTGCATCGCCGAGGCCGAACCCGCATCGACCGCCTTGCGCAGCAGTGGTACGGCTGCCGTGTAACGCAGGCGCGCAGCGGCGGCGTTACCGATCCGGGAAAGGTCGGCGGTATCCGTCAGATGCTCGGCGCACGCCTCCCAGAACGTCTCGGGCGGCGGCATCGCGCCTCGGACCGTGCCGGTGTGCTGGACCAGGTAATCGGCCACCCGGTAGCCATCGGGCCGGCCCATGACTCGGCCGACGCTCACGGGGACGAGGGCCGCGGTCGCGCCGAGCAGGGGCTGAGTGGCGTACGCCAGCGCGGCCTCGAACCAGTCCCCCGGGGCGCCTGCCCGTTCGGCTGGGCCGCAGTAGCCGGGCACGGCGGAGCGCAGAAGGCTCTCCGGGATCGGTGACTGTGCTCCGAGCAGGGTGGCGTCCACGGCTGCGGTCATCAGCGCCCGCTCGTAGGGCCCGGCGTGCTCCCACCGATGGACGAGCTGGGGAGCCCCGGCGATGACCTGCGTCAGGCCGAAGTCCTCGGACGTGAGCGCGACCCGCAGCCGCTCGTCGGTCAGGGAGCGGACGGCCGCCCGCTCCCTCTCGGCGGCCGAGAAACTCGAGCCGACATGCACGACGTCCGCGAGTTTGAGCAGGTCACGCTCGACGCAGTGGCGGTCGTCCTCCTCCTTCGAGGTGTGCGGCACGCTCCACGCGTCGTAGTAGTGGGGCCACAGGGTGCCGACGATCAGCACCTCGGGGGCCAGCAGTGCACGGACGGTCGCCGCTGTCAGGCCCCTGTCGTCGGCGAGGTGGTTCTGCAGCTCGTCGAGCCAGACCACCACCTTCCGCCGAGCGGCAAGACGCTGGAGCTCACCGGCGTCCACCGGTTGCACCAGCCCCCAGTCGGGCACCGCGTCGCGGATCGCCTCGTACAGCGAACGGGTTTTCCCCACCGAGGAACCACCCACGAGCAGGACGAAGCCGCCGCGTTCGGCAGCCGCCGCGATCAGCGGACGCAGTCCGTCGCCGTCCCGGGTGTCGAGGTCTCGTGGGACGTACGCCGGCAGGGCGGGAGTGTCTGTGCCCGGCACCCGGATCGGCCGGTGCACGCCGAGTCGCAGCGGATCGGCGTCCCGTACCCGCAGGAGTGGCACCTCGGGTGCCGTCCTGCGGTCTGCGCCTCCGGCGTACACGGTGACCGGGCCGTGGATCTGCCCGACCTGGAAGCTGTCCCGGCCGATGGCCGAGCCCTCCACCCTGTTGCTGTCCCCCGCCGGTACCACCCGTGCCTCCAGGTCAGTCGCGGTCGGTGGACCCGATGTGGGCGTCGCCGCCGACGTATCCGATCTGGATGCTGTCACCGCCGATGACACTGCCGACGACGACCGGCGATCCGTCACCGGCGCGTACGGTGCCGGGCGCCTGGCCGAGCAGGGCGCGGACGTCCGCGGCAAGTTCCTCGTCCGCGAGAAGTGCCTTGCGGATGGCCCTGCGCAGAGCGGCCACCGTGTCCGGGTCGTGTGGTTCCTCCGCGACGTCGGCCAGCGCCTCGGGCAGTTCCTCGCCCTCCGCGCGGACGCCGAAGATCCGCTGCGCCAGCCGCCGCCCCAGGGCGACGGTCGCGGTGGCCGCCTCCTCCTGGGTCCGGGCCAGCACGGCGACTCCGTACGCGCCCGCGGCCGCGGTGACGTAGGGAGCGATCTCCCCCACCACCTGTGCCACATCCCCTGACATCATCCAGCTCCTCCCTGGTACGGCTCACCGTACGGGCCGAGCGCCCGCCCCTCCTGGAGGGCCGGGCGCTCGGGTGCGCTTGCTGCTGTGTTGCCGGTCAGGCGGAGGCGGACGCCTCGTCGGGGTTCGCGTCGACGGCGTTGGCCGTCGCCTTGGCGCGCTCGTCCGCCGCGGCCCGGATGGACCGCCACGCGGATTCCGCGGCCTGCTGCTCCGCCTCCTTCTTGCTGCGGCCGGTGCCGGTGCCGTACGAGACGCCTCCGACGCGGGCGGCAGCAGTGAAGGTCTTCTCGTGGTCGGGGCCGGTCTCCGTGACCAGGTACTCGGGGACGCCGAGCCCTTCGGTCGCGGTCAGCTCCTGGAGGCTGGTCTTCCAGTCCAGGCCGGCACCGAGGTTCGAGGACTTCTCGATCAGCGGGTCGAACAGGCGGTGCACCAGTTCGGAGGCCGCGTCGAGGCCCTGGTCGAGATAGACCGCGCCGATCACCGCTTCGAGGGTGTCGGCGAGGATGGACGCCTTGTCCCGGCCGCCCGTGCCCTCTTCACCGCGGCCGAGCCGGATGAAGGAGCCGAGTTCGAGCCCGCGGCCCACCTGAGCCAGCGCACGCGAGTTGACCACCGCGGCCCGCAACTTGGCCAGCTGGCCTTCGGGCAGGTCGGGGTGGGTGCGGTACAGCGTGTCCGTGACGACGAGGCCGAGCACGGAGTCCCCGAGGAACTCCAGCCGCTCGTTCGTCGGCAGACCGCCGTTCTCGTACGCGTAGGAACGGTGGGTCAGTGCACGCACCAGAAGGGCGGACTCGAGCTGATAGCCGAGCCGCCCTTCCAGAAGCGTGTGGGACGAGGCCTGGGTGTCCGCCTTCTTCTTGGCGGGTGGGTCCGCCTTGGCGTCTTCCGCCTTCTTGGGGACTGACACAGTGCCTCTCACCAGCCGCTCAGACCTCGAGGACCTGGCGCTTGTTGTAAGTGCCGCAAGACGGGCACGCGATGTGCTGCTGCTTGGGCTCGTGGCAGCGCTCGCACGCAACCAGGGTGGGGACCGCAGCCTTCCACTGCGACCGGCGGTGGCGCGTGTTGCTGCGCGACATCTTCCGCTTCGGAACAGCCACGGCTACTTCTCCTGCTTCTCGGCGGCGTCCGCGGAGTCTGCCCCGTCGCCGCTCATCTCGTCCTTCTCGCCGTCTCCGAGTGAACCGGCGAGTCCCTGCAATGCCGCCCAACGGATGTCGACGGCGTCGTGGTGGTGGTCCGGGTCGTCCGACAGGCGCACTCCGCACTCGGAGCACAGACCCTGGCAGTCTTCCTGGCACACCGGCTGCATCGGCAGTGCGAGCACCACCGCGTCGCGCAGCACGGGTTCGAGGCCGATCAGTCCGTCCTCGACGAAGAACCTGTCCTCGTCGTCCTCGGCGTCGTCGCCCGGTTCCGCCACGGGGCGGCCACGGTCGTCGGCGTCAGGGTACGAGAACAGCTCCTGGAAGTCCGCTTCGAGCTGCTGCTCCAGCGGCTCCAGACACCTTACGCACTCCCCCTCGGCCCTGGCACGGGCGGTGCCTGTGACGAGCACCCCTTCCATGACCGACTCGAGCCGGAGATCGAGTTCCACGGGGGCGCCTTCCGGCACTCCGATGACTCCCTGGAGACCGAAGTCCTTGGGAGCGTCGACCGTGCGGGTCAGGCGCTGGAGCGCACCGGGCCGCCGTCCCAGCTCGTGCGTGTCGAACACGAGGGGGTCGCGGTGGTCGAGGCGCGCGTTCAGAACCATTCCTGCTTTCGGTCTTCGTGGGTTGGGGGTGCCGCCCTTCGGTGTTCCCGGGCAGCGGCGATCGCGGACGTACACGCGACCGAAGAGCCAGGATACTGGACCAATCGCTCTCGGCCCAATCCGGCCCGGGGCACCCCGCTGCCCCTAGAGCCCGCGGCCCTGTTCGTACGCGCGCAGCTGCTCGGCGCTGATCATGCTGGTGTCGAAGAGGCTGGTCTCGTCGAGCGCCTGCGGCTGGGCCTGCGGGGGGTGCGGAGGCTGCTGCGGGGGGTGCGGGGGCTGCTGCGGCTGGGCGTAGCCCTGCTGTCCGTCGTACGCCTGCTGCCCGCCGCCGTACTGGTAGGCGTACGGGTCGGCGCCCTGCTGCTGGTAGCCGTACGGGTCCTGACCGGCGTCGTAGGTCTGTTGGTAGGCCGCGTAGGGGTCGGGCTGCTGCGGGGCGTAGCCGTACGCCGGTTCCTGGGCGGGCATCTCGGGCACGGCCTGCGCCGGCACCTGGGCGACTGCGGGCTGCCGCTCGCCGTACTGCGGCTGTGCGGGCTGCTCGGCGGCGGCCGGAGCGGGGACGTCGGAGAGGCCCGCGAGGTCGGCGAGGTAGTCGGCGTCGCTGGAGTGCTGGACGGTGGTCATGTCGTCGGCGAGGGCGCCGAGGTCGTCGGTGGCGATGCGGCCGTGCAGCTTCTGGCGGCCCTTGCCGACCGCGTCCAGCGTCTTGGCGAGCACGGCCTCGAAGGCGCCGAGCTTGGTGTCGACGTAGGCGTCGGCGTCGCGGCGCAGGGTCTCCGGGTCGTGGCTGCGCTCGGGGGCGTCCTCGTCCTCGTAGCCGTTCTCGTCGAGGCCGGGTCCGGTGCCGAGGAGCTTCTCGCGGCCCCGGCCGACGGAGCCGAGGGTCTTGGTGAGGACGACCTCGAAGTTGGCGAGCTTGGAGTCGACGTAGTCGTCGGCCTCGGCGCGCACCTCCTCGGCCTCCTGGCGGGCCTCGGCGAGGATCCGGTCGGCCTCGGCCTGGGAGCGGCGGGCGACCTCGGTGTCGGCGATCAGGGAGCCGCGCTCGGCGTGCGCGCTCTCGATGATCCGGTCGGCCTCCTGGCGGGCCTGCGCGACCATCTGCTCGCGGTCGCCGATCAGCTCCTGCGCCTGGGCGAGGGAACCGGGCAGCTGCGCGCGCAGTTCTTCCAGCATCGAGAGCAGTTCGGCGCGGTTGACCACGCACGAGGCCGACATGGGCATGGCGCGGGCGCCGGAGACCATCGCGGTGATCTCGTCGAGCTTGTTCTGCACGTCCACCGTGTGCTCGCCACTCTCTACAGCTGTGTTGGAGACGGACGGGACGACTGTACGACCCCGGGGTGTCCCGGGGACACCGGGTGACGGGTTGTCAGTCTCCGTGCGCGGCGACGGTGGCTGTGCGACGGGGCGGTCAGCGGCCGCGCAGACGCTCCGTGAGCGCTTCGAGGACCAGCGGCGGCACCAGGTGGGCGACGTCGCCGCCCCAGGTCGCGACCTCCTTGACCAGGGAGGACGACAGGAAGCTGTAGGTGGGGTTGGTGGGGATGAAGAGGGTCTCCACTCCGGAGAGGCCGTTGTTCATCTGGGCCATCTGCAGCTCGTAGTCGAAGTCGCTGACCGCGCGCAGGCCCTTGACGATGGCCGGGATCTCGCGCTGCTTGCAGAAGTCGACGAGCAGGCCGTGGAAGGACTCGACGCGGACGTTCCCGTACTCGGCGGTGACCTGGCGGATGAGGTCGATCCGCTCCTCGATCTCGAACAGGCCCTTCTTCGCCTGGTTGATCATCACGGCGACGTAGACCTCGTCATAGAGGCTGGAGGCCCGGGCGATGATGTCGAGGTGTCCGTTGGTGATCGGGTCGAACGACCCGGGACAGACGGCACGGCGCACTTGTGTTCCCTCGCTCTCCGGTCCGGTCATCGTGCGTCTTCGCACGTAGAGGCGGCGCGACCGTACCAAAACGTTCCCTCGCCGTAGCGACGGGCCCGGATCGCTTCGAAGCCGTGCGGCCAGCGGAATTCGCCGCCCCTGGTGCTGCGCTCCACGGTGACGAGCGCTTCGGTCCCGAGCCACCCCTCCGTACGGAGTGTGAGCAGGATCTCCCGAAGATCGTCGTCCGAGACGGCGTACGGCGGGTCCAGGAACACGACGTCGTACGGCTCGTCCGGGGCCGGGGTGCGGATGATCTGTTCCGCTTTGCCCGCCCTGACCTCGGCGCCGGGCAGACCGAGGGACGAGACGTTCTCCCGGACCGTGCGGGCGGCACGGGCGTCGGCCTCGACGAGCAGGACGTGCCCCGCGCCGCGCGAGAGCGCCTCCAGACCGACGGCGCCGGAGCCCGCGTACAGGTCGAGGACCCGCTCGCCGTCCAGCGGGCCACCGAGCAGGGACTGCCAGGTGGAGAACAGGCCCTCGCGCGCGCGGTCGGAGGTGGGGCGGGTGCCGGTCCCCGGCGGGACGGCCAGGCGACGTCCGCCGGCCTTGCCGGCGATCACGCGGGTCATTTCTGCGTCCTTGTCGGTGTACTCGGGTGGACGGACGGTGTCCGTTGCCAGTCTGTCAGCCCTTCTCCAGATACTGCTCCCGGTCCTCGTCCAGCAGCGCCTCGAGGGCCGTGCGCAGCCCCGGCAGACCGGTCAGCTCCGGGTCGGCGGCGACGACGGCCGCGGCCTCCACTCTGGCCTCCGCGATGATCTCCTCGTCCTCGATGACGGCGAGGACGCGCAGGGAGGTGCGGGCGCCGGACTGGGCCTGGCCGAGGACGTCGCCCTCTCGGCGCTGTTCGAGGTCGATGCGGGACAGCTCGAAGCCGTCGCGGGTGCTCGCGACCGCGTTCAGCCGCTGCCGGGCCGCGCTCGCCTCGGGCATCTCGCTGACCAGCAGGCACAGGCCGGGAGCGGAACCGCGGCCGACCCGGCCGCGCAGCTGGTGCAGCTGGGAGACGCCGAAGCGGTCGGCGTCCATGATCACCATCGCGGTGGCGTTGGGGACGTTCACGCCGACCTCGATGACGGTGGTGGCGACCAGGACGTCGGTCTCCCCGGCGGCGAAGCGGCGCATCACCGCGTCCTTGTCGTCGGGCTGCATCCTGCCGTGCAGCACCTCCACCTTGAGGCCCTGGAGCGGGCCCTTGGCGAGCTGCTCGGCGATGTCGAGCACGGCGAGCGGGGGGCGCTTCTCGGCGTCGTCCTCCGGCGATGTGCGCGGGGCGGCCTTCTTCTTCGGGTCGTCGTCCTCGTCGCCGATGCGGGGGCAGACGACGTACGCCTGGTGGCCGCCCGAGACCTCCTCGCGGACCCGCTCCCAGGCGCGGGCGAGGAAGTGCGGTTTGTCGGCGGCCGGGACGACATGGCTGGCGATCGGGGACCGGCCGGCCGGGAGCTGGTCCAGGACGGAGGTCTCCAGGTCGCCGAAGACCGTCATCGCGACGGTGCGCGGGATGGGCGTGGCGGTCATGACGAGCAGGTGCGGGGGCTGCTTGCCCTTGCCGCGCAGGGCGTCGCGCTGCTCGACGCCGAAGCGGTGCTGCTCGTCGACGACGACCAGGCCGAGGTCGTGGAACTGGACCTTGTCCTCGATCAGGGCGTGGGTGCCGATGACGATGCCCGCCTCGCCGGTGGCCAGGTCGAGCAGGGCGTGCCGGCGGGCGGCGGCGCCCATGGAGCCGGTGAGCAGCACCACCTTGGTGGCCTGCTCGGCGCCGCCCAGCATGCCGCCCTCGGCCAGCTCGCCCATCATCTCGACGACCGACCGGTGGTGCTGCTGGGCGAGCACCTCGGTGGGCGCCAGCATCACGGCCTGTCCGCCCGCGTCGACGACGGCGAGCATGGCGCGCAGGGCGACCAGGGTCTTGCCGCTGCCCACCTCGCCCTGGAGCAGCCGGTGCATCGGGTGGTCGGTGGCGAGGTCGTCGAAGATCTCGCGGGAGACCCGCTGCTGGCCGTCGGTGAGGGTGAAGGGGAGGCGGTCGTCGAAGGCGGTGAGCAGGCCGTCCGGGCGGGGCTTCCTGGGAACGGCGGGGAGTTGGGTCTCGGCGTGGCGGCGGCGGGCGAGGGCGACCTGGAGGACGAAGGCCTCGTCCCACTTCAGACGGGCCCGGGCGTCCTCGATGTCGGCCTTGGTGTGCGGGCGGTGGATCTTGAGGAGGGCCTCGGGCAGGGAGACCAGGCCCCGGCCCGCGCGCAGGGAGTCCGGCAGGGGGTCGACGGCTTCCCGGGCGCTGGGCAGCACCGTCTGGATCGCCTTGGCGAGCTTCCAGGACTCCAGCTTGGCGGTGGCGGGGTAGAGGGGGATGAGAGCGCCCGCCCAGGACTCGACGGACTCCTCGCCCTCGGAGTCGCCGCGCAGCAACTCGTACGCCGGATGGGCCAGTTGCAGGCGGCGGTTGAAGACGGAGACCTTGCCCGAGAACATCGCCCGGGTGCCCGGCAGGAGTTCCTTGTGGGGCTTGTGCACGCCGTTGCCGAAGAAGACCAGTTGGAGGCGGCCGCTGCCGTCCGTGATGGTCACTTCGAGGCGCTGCCCCTTGCCGCGCGGGGCCTTCGAGGAGGCGAAGGTGTGCAGCCGGGCGTCGGCGACCTGGGCGACCACGGTGACGTGCTCGTCCATGGGCAGGTCGGCGAGGTGGGTGAGCTGACCGCGCTCCTCGTATCTCCTCGGGTAGTGGTGGAGGAGGTCGCCGACGGTGTGCAGGCCGAGGTGCTCGGCCATCACCTTCGCGGTGGCGGGGCCGAGCACCTTCTTCAGGGGTTCTTGCAGTGCGGGCACGAGATCCATTGCACACCACGCCACTGACAACGGCCCAGGGGAGCGCCGTACCGGCCTGCCGCCGTTGCGTCTACTCCACGCCGACCAGCAGCAGGGCGCGCTGTCGGCCGCCCCGGTAGACCACCGTGTCGACGGCGAGGTAGGCCGCCCGGACGCGGGCCTCCAGCCGGTCGGCGACGTCCTGCGGGGCCTCGTCGCCGAGGACGAGGGTGACCAGCTCGCCGCCGGCCGACAGCATGCGGTCCAGGACGGTGGCGGCGACCTGTGAGACGTCCGCGCCGATCACGGCCACGTCGCCGTCGATTAGGCCGAGCACGTCACCGGCCTGGCAGATGCCCGCCGTGGTCCAGGACTGGCGTTCGGCGACGGTGACCTCGGCGTGGCGGGTGGCGCCGGCCGCCGAGGTCATCGCGACCACGTCCTCGTCGAAGCGGCGCTCGGGCTCGTGCACGGCGAGCGCGGCGATGCCCTGGACCGCGGAGCGGGTCGGGATGAGGGCGACGCGGATGCCCTCGGTGCGGGCCTGCTCGGCCGCCGCGGCCGCGGTGTGACGCAGTTCGGCGTCGTTGGGCAGCAGCACCACCTCGCGGGCGTGCGCCCGCCGGACGGCCTGGACCAGCTCGCCGCTCGCGGGCGGCTCCCCGGGGCGGGCGAGGAGGGTGGTCGCGCCGGCCTCGGCGTACAGCGCCGCCAGCCCCTCCCCCGGTACGACGGCCACCACGGCGCGCTGGGTGCGCTCCCGGGGCGGGCGCTCGGCCTTGGTGGTGTGCGCGTCGCCGTGTCCGAAGTGGGTGATGCGGATCCGGTACGGCCGCCCGGCCTCGACGCCCGCCTCGACGGCGGCGCCGGCGTCGTCGACGTGCACGTGGATGTTCCACAGTCCGTCGCCGCCGACCACGACGAGCGAGTCCCCGAGGGCGTCGAGCCGCTGCCGCAGGCGGGCCACGGCCGCGTCCTCGGCCTCCAGCAGGTAGATCACCTCGAAGGCGGGACCGTTCTCGCCCTCGTCGGTGGGGGGCTCCTCCCGCGTGGGGGGCTCCTCCCGCGTGGGGTGCTCCTCCCGCGTGGGGTGCTCCTCCCGTATGGCGTGCTCCACGCGCGCGTGCGGCAGCGCGAGGGGGCCCGGCGCCCGGCCCGTGAACGTCTCCACCAGGGCCGCGAGGACCGTCACCAGTCCGTGCCCGCCCGCGTCGACCACTCCGGCGCGCTCCAGGACGGGCAGCTGGCCCGGGGTGGCGGCGAGTGCCGCGCGGGCGCCCTCGTAGGCGGCGCGGGCCACCTCGGCGCAGTCGCCCTCGGCACCGTCGGCCGCGTCCGCGGCGGCCGAGGCGACGGTCAGGACGGTGCCCTCGACCGGGTGGGCCACGGCCTGCCGGGCGGAGACGGCCGCGTGCCGCAGGGCCAGCCGCAGTCCGGGCCCTTCGGTGTGGGCGGAGTCGCCCCGCGCGGTGAGCACCTGGGCCATGCCGCGCAGCAGCTGCGCGAGGATCGTGCCGGAGTTGCCCCGCGCCCCGATCAGCGCGCCGTGCGCCATGGCGCCCACCGCGTCGGCCAGCGAGGGCCCCGTGTCCGCGCCCAGGGGCGCCTCGCCCGTGGCCCGGGGGCCTTCGTCGACCTCGTGGGCCGCGAAGACGGCCTCCACGGCGGCGACGGCGGACTCGACGGTCAGGTAGAGGTTCGTGCCGGTGTCCCCGTCGGCGACGGGATAGACGTTGATCGCGTCGATCTCCTCGCGCGCCCGTCCCAGCGCGCGCAGCGACAGACCGCACCAGGTACGCACCGCCAGAGCGTCGAAGAACCTCTGCGGTACCTGCGCCACCTGCGCCTCCCTGAGCTGCGGACGTGGCTGGCAGCGTAGACCTTGGGAACCCGGTCCACCGGAAGAGGGCCGGTACGGGCCCCTGAGCTGCCGTGGTAGTTTCGTTGTACGGGAGCAGCCGTTGTATGCTGCTCCGGTTGCCCGATCCCGATCGGGCCATCCCCCTGGCACCGCCACTCAGATCCCGGGACCGTTCGCGGCTCCGAGAGCTTGATCCCGGCATGCCGGGATCAACCGTAAGTGCATCTGAAGTCTTTGGAGTGACCCGTGGCTGCCAACTGCGACGTCTGCGGCAAGGGGCCGGGCTTCGGCAACAACATCTCGCACTCGCACCGCCGTACGTCCCGTCGCTGGAACCCGAACATCCAGCGTGTGCGTACCGTGGTGAGCGGGACGCCGAAGCGCGTGAACGCTTGCACCTCGTGCATCAAGGCCGGCAAGGTCTCGCGCTGACGCATCAGCTGAGCGCGCGGCCACTGCCTGGTCCGCTGCACAGAGCCGGTCCACCTCGTGTGGGCCGGCTTTTTGCCGTGCTCTCCCCCCTCACCGGGCCGGAACCGGGGTAACCCGCCGTGCCAGAATCCCGGGAATGCGCTTCGGGATCCTCGGCCCCCTGGACATCCGCACCGACGACGGCACCCCCGTCGACCCCGGCGGCCCCCGGCCCCGGGCGCTGCTGACGCTCCTGCTCCTCGACGCCGGCCGCACGGTCCCCGCGGCCCGGCTGATCGACGGCCTGTACGGCAGCGAGCCGCCCGCCGGTGCCGCGAACGCCCTCCAGTCGCAGATCTCACGCCTTCGCGGACGGCTGGCCCCGCACACGCCCGTCGAGGGCAGCGGCGCCGGATACCGCGTCCTCACACCGCCCGAATCCGTCGACAGCCACGTATTCGAACGTCTGTGCGGTGAGGGACGTGCCGCTCTGGCCGCCGGTGACCACGCGCGCGCGGCAGCCGGGTTGCGGGAGGCGCTCGCGCTGTGGCGCGGACCCGCGCTGCCCGACCTGCCGGAGGCGCCCGCCGAGACGGCCCGGCTCACGGAGCTGCGGCTGACCGCCGTACAGGACCGGGTCGAGGCGGAACTGGCGCTCGGGGGCGGCGCCGAGCTGGTGCCCGAGCTGCGGGGGCTGCTGTCCGCGCACCCCCTGAGCGAGCGGCTGTACGGGCAGCTGATGCGGGCCCTGCACGCGGGCGGGCGGCCCGCCGAGGCGCTGACCGTGTACGAGGAGGCGCGGCGCACACTGGCCGAGCAGCTCGGCGTCGATCCCTCGCCCGAGCTGTCCGCCCTCCACGGCGAATTGCTCCGGGGTCACCCCTCCACCGCCCCGCGCCGGCCGCGGCTGCCCGCCCAGCTGACCCGCTGCGTCGGCCGGGACGCGGAGCTGGAGCGCATCACCGCCCTGTTCGCCGACGCCCGCCTGGTCACGCTCACCGGCCCCGGCGGCACCGGCAAGACCCGGCTCGCGATCGAGGCGGCGAGCCGGTGCGACCCGTCGGTCTCCCCCGCGGACGTCTGCTTCGTCGAGCTGGCGCCCCTGACCGACGGCGGGCAGATCCCGTACGCCGTGCTCACCGCGCTCGGTGTGCGCGAGGGTTTCCGCACCGCGGGCGTGGACGCCACCGAGCGGCTGCTGACCGCCCTGGAGGACCGCGAGGCGCTGCTCGTGCTGGACAACTGCGAGCACCTGGTCGACGCGGCCGCCGCGCTGGCGGCACTGCTGCTGGGCGCCTGCCGGGGCGTACGGATCCTCGCCACCAGCCGCGAAAGTCTGGGGATCACCGGCGAGGCCCTGGTGCCGGTTCCGCCGCTGTCGCCGCGCCCGTCGGTCGAGCTGTTCCTGGAACGAGCCCGCGCGGTGCGCCCCGGTTTCGACGGCCACGCGCGCGTGCCGGAGATCTGCGCGGCGCTGGACGGGCTGCCCCTGGCCATCGAGCTGGCGGCGGCCCGGCTGCGCACCCTCGGCCCGGACGAGCTGGCCGACCGCCTGGACGACCGCTTCCGTCTGCTCAGCCGGGGCGACCGTTCCAAGGCGCCCCGCCACCGCACGCTGCGCGCCGTCGTCGAGTGGAGCTGGGAGCTGCTCGACGCGGAGGAGCGGGAGCTGGCCCGGCGGCTGGCGGTCTTCACCGGGGGCGCCACGCTGGAGGCCGTGGAGGCGGTGTGCGGGGTGCCGCACCCGGAGGACCTGCTGGCCTCGCTCGTGGAGAAGTCGCTCCTGGAGCACCTGCCCGAGGGCCGCTACCGGATGCTGGAGACGCTTCGCGCGTTCGCGGCGGAGGGCCTGACCGACCGCGACGGTCTGCGGGACGTGCATGCGGCGTACTTCCTGGACCTGGCCGAGCGGGCGGAGCCGCACCTGCGCACCGGCGGTCAGCTGCCCTGGCTGGCCCGGCTCACCGCCGAGCTGGGCAATCTGGACGCCGCCCAGCGGCACCTCACGGAGACCGACCCGCGCGAGGCCCTGCGGTTCATGGCCGCGCTGACCTGGTTCCACTGGCTGCGCGGCCTGCACGGCGAACAGGTGCCGCGGGCCCGCGCGCTGCTGGCGACGGTCGGCGAGGAGCCGCCCGCGGGGCTGGCCGAGGAGTACGCCCTGTGCGCCTTGAACACGATCTCCTGGGACGGGGACGGTGATCCGGCCGGGGCCGGGCGGGTCGCGCGGGCGTCGGCGCTGATGGAGTCGCTGGACCGGCCGCTGCGGCTGCCGTTCGCGGTCGTCCTGCACTCCGTCACCTGCGGGCCCGTGCTCGTGGCGGACGGCGTGCCGAGGGTCCAGGTCGGAAATGCCCCCTGGGGGCTGGCCCTGCTCGACATGGGGATCGGCTACCAGGAGCTGTTCGCGGGCCGGGCGGACGAGGCGGAGGCCGCCTTCACCCGCTCCCTGGAGCGGTTCAGCGTCACCGGTGACCGTTGGGGCATGGCCAACTGCCTCGACCCGCTGGGCGGTTTCGCCAACCGGCGCGGCGCGTACGACCGAGCCCTCGAACTGCTCGACGAGGGCCTGGCACACGTCCGGGAGCTGGAGGCGCCCGAGGAGACCGCCGACCTGCTGCGCTCGCGCGCGCTCGTGCTGCTGCACCGGGGCGAGACCGAGGAGGCCGCCACGCACTTCACGCGCTCCGCGGCCCTCGCCCGCACGGCCGGGGCCGGTGACAAGGTGGCGAGCGCCCGGCGGGGTCTGGGCGACGTGGCCCGGCTCAGCGGTGACACGGCACGCGCGCGCGTGGAGTACGAGAACGCGCTGCGGTTGTGCGCCGACAACTGGTTCAGCACCGGCGAGTCGGTCCGCATCCTGGTGGGCCTGGGCCGCACGTCCGCCGCGGAGGGCGATGCCGAGTCCGCCGCCGACTGGCTGGAGCAGGCCCGGGTGCTCGCCCTCGACTCGCCCGACGTGCTCGCCCTGGCGGAGGTCGCCGAGTCCCTGGCCGTCGTCGCCCCGGACCCGGAACGCGCCGCCGAACTCCTCGGCGCCGCCACGGGGCTGCGCGGCGCCCCGGCCCCCGGCGACCCGGACGCCGCCCACGCCGAGCGGAACGTCCGCGCCCGGCTCGCCCCCGAGGCGTACGACCGCGCCTTCGAGCGGGGACGGGGGCTGCGGGCGGCGGCGGTGGCCGAGCGGTAGGCGGCGGCCGACGGACGGCGACCACCCGTGCCCCGCAAGGCGCACCCCGTGCGGTCAGCCCCCGGCGACCCGCGGTAAGCGGACGGTGGGCGAACGGTCAGCGGTGGTGCCGAGGCTCTGTGGCATGACGCATCCACACCGACTCGGCCACCTCACCGTCCTCGTATCCGGCGCCGGCGTCGCCGGGCCCGCCCTCGCCCTCTGCCTCGCCCGCTACGGTGCCCGGGTCACCGTCGTCGAGAAGGCGCCCGCGCTGCGCGACGACGGCTTCGCCGTCGACTTCCGGGGCCAGGTGCACCGCAGGGTGCTCACCGCCATGGGCGTCTGGGACGAGATCCACGCCCGCCAGACGCACATGGGCCGGCAGACCGTCGTCGACGCCGACGGCACGCCGCGCGTGGACCTGCCCGCCGAGATGATGAGCGGGGACGTGGAGATCTTCCGCGGCGAACTGGCGAGGATCCTGCACGAGCGCACCGAGGGCACCGTCGAGTACGTCTTCGGCGACTCGGTCGACACGCTCACCGACACCGGGGACGCGGTGGACGTCACCTTCGAGCGCGCCGCGCCCCGCCGCTTCGACCTCGTCGTCGGCGCCGACGGCCTGCACTCGCACACCCGTCGCCTGGTCTTCGGCGACGAGTCCCGGTACCTGCGCTTCCAGGACCACTACGTGGCCGGTTTCGGCGTCCCCAACCACCTGGGCCTCGACCGCACCGGCCGCTTGTACAGCGAGCCCGGCCGCGCGGTCTGCGTCGGCAACTACGACGGGGACCCGGAGCGCGCGGGCGCCCTCCTGGTGTTCCGCTCGCAGCCGTTGGCGTACGACCGCGCGGACGTGGCCGCGCAGAAGCGGATCCTGCGGGAGCGGTTCGCGGGCATGGGCTGGGAGGCGCCGAGCGTACTGAAGGCGCTGGAGGAGGCCGACGACCTGTACTTCGACGCGATCGCGCAGATCCACGTCGACCGGCTCACCGAGGGGCGCGTGGTGCTGCTCGGCGACGCCGGGTACGGCGCCACGATGGGCGGCATGGGCACGGGCGTCGCGATCGTCGGCGCCTACGTCCTGGCCGGGGAACTCGCCCTGGCCGCGGGCGACCACCGCACCGCGTTCGCCGAGTACGAGACGCGGATCCGGGACTTCGCCAAGGGCTGCCAGAAGATCTCCGGCAACGCGGGCCCGTTCTTCGCCCCGCCCACCGAGCGCCGTATCCGCAGCCGCGACCGCATGTACCGGCTGCTCAGCCACCGTCTGATGGCGGGCGTCTTCAAGCGGCTCACGGAGAAGGCGGCCACCGGCATCGAACTCAGGGAGTATCCCGCCTGAGCGCCCAGCCGTGGTCCACCGGTCCGATGCCGCCGCCGAGCGGGAACCCGGCTGCGATCGCCCCGGTGACGTACTCCTTGGCCGCTCTCACCGCATCCGGCACCGACTGCCCCTTCGCCAGCCCGCAGGCCACGGCCGAGGCGAGCGTGCAGCCGGTGCCGTGCGTGTGCCGGTTGTCGAGGCGGGGGGCGCGCAGCCAGTGCTCCTCGGAACCGTCGGTGAGCAGGTCGACGGCGTCGCCGGCCAGGTGGCCGCCCTTGATCAGCACCCAGCGCGGGCCGTACTCCAGCACGGCGGCCGCGGCCCGGCGCAGGTCGGTGTCGGACTCGACGCGTACGCCGGTGAGTTGGGCGACCTCGTCGAGGTTGGGCGTGGCGACGGTGGCGACCGGGAGGAGCCTGGTGCGGACCGACTCCAGGGCCGAGGCGGCGAGCAGCGCGTCCCCGTGCTTGGAGACGCCGACCGGGTCGACGACGGCGGGCGCGTCGGTCCCGGCGAGCAACTCGGCGACGGTCTCCACCAGTTCGGCCGAGGACAGCATCCCGGTCTTGACCGCCTGGACGCCGATGTCGTCCACGACGCTGCGGTACTGGGCGCGCACCGCGTCCGCGGGCAGTTCCCAGGCGCCCTGCACGCCGCGGGAGTTCTGCGCGGTGACCGCGGTGAGGACGCTCATGCCGTGGGTGCCGAGGGCGAGCATCGTCTTCAGGTCGGCCTGGACGCCGGCGCCGCCTCCGGAGTCGGAGCCCGCCACGGTGAGGACCAGGGGCAGGGCGGTCACGACTCCACGTCCCCGCCGAAGTGGTCCCAGCCGCCCTTGCTGGTCCACGGTGCCCCGTCCACGGTCACCTGGGGCAGCGCGGAGGGGTTGAGGACCTCGCCGATGACCTTCCAGCGGGCGGGGAGCTTCACGTCCGGCGGGAAGGTCGCCACGATCGCGTGATCCTCGCCGCCGGTGAGCACCCACTGCATGGGGTCGACGCCGACGGCCTGCCCGATGTCGTTCATCTGGGAGGGGATGTCGATCTGCCCGGAGCGCACGTCGATCCTGACCTTGCTGGCCTCGGCGATGTGCCCCAGGTCGGCGATGAGCCCGTCGCTCACGTCGCACATGGCGGTGGCGCCCAGGCCCGCGGCGGCCGGACCCGCGTGGTACGGCGGCTCGGGGCGGCGGTGGGCCTCGACGAAGGCGCGGGGCGAGCGGAAACCGCGGGAGAGGACGGCGAACCCGGCGGCGGACCAGCCCAGCCAGCCGGTCACCGCGACGAGGTCGCCGGGCTGGGCCCCGCCCCTGGTCACGGGTTCCTGGTTGCGCAGGTCGCCGAGGGCGGTGATGGAGACGGTGATGGTGTCGCCGCGCACCACGTCGCCGCCGACCACGGAGGCGCCCGCGACCTGGCACTCGTCGCGCAGCCCGTCCATCAGCTCGGTCGGCCAGGTCACCGGCAGTTCGGCGGGCACGACCAGGCCGAGCAGCAGCGCGGTCGGCACGGCGCCCATGGCGGCGATGTCGGCCAGGTTCTGCGCCGCCGCCTTGCGGCCCACGTCGTACGCGGTGGACCAGTCGCGGCGGAAGTGCCGCCCCTCGACGAGGATGTCGGTGCTGGCCACCACCCTGCGGTCGGGCGCGGCCACCACCGCGGCGTCGTCGCCGGGGCCGACCCGGACCGCGGGGGTGGTGGTGAGACGGGAGGTGAGCTCCCTGATGAGCCCGAACTCCCCCAGCTCACCAACAGTGCCCTTCATCGCCTTGGCTCCCCTTCCGTCCCTGTCCCTGTCCGTGTCCGTGCCCGGTCGCGCGTCATCTCTGTCCTCGTTACGGTCGAAAGGACCGTCGCCACGGTCGGCGTGATCGTCAACTCGTGTCCCTCAGGCACCCCGACGCGCGAGGTCCGGGGCCCGCGGGTCTCCCCGCGGAGAGCGGCTACGCGATACCGTGGCGTTCCTTTTCCCCACATGATCCTCGTGGCCGCTCTGGAGGTTCCGTGGTACAGGCGTACATCCTGATCCAGACGGAGGTCGGCAAGGCGTCGACCGTCGCCGAGACGATCAGCAAGCTCCCTGGGGTGATCCAGGCCGAGGACGTGACAGGACCTTACGACGTCATCGTCCGCGCCCAGTCCGACACCGTCGACGAACTGGGTCGCATGGTGGTCGCCAAGGTCCAGCAGGTGGACGGCATCACCCGCACCCTGACCTGTCCGGTCGTCCATCTCTAGCTCCTGCCTCCTGTCCGCCGCTCGGTCCCGTCCTGTTGATCGCCGCCGCGTGCTGTTCCTCAGCAGACGACGGCGAGTGGATGACGGTTCCCGGAGCGGACAGGAAACCCGCTGATCATACTGCGAGAAGGCGACCCCCGAGGGAGTCGCCTTCTTCGTGGTCACGGCGCGAGAAGCGTCAGCGCAGTCCCGTGGGCCGCCGCAGCGCGGCCTGGACCAGCCGGTCCACCAGCTCCGGGTAGCTCACGCCGCTCGCCTGCCACATCTGCGGGTACATGGAGATCGGCGTGAAGCCGGGCATGGTGTTGATCTCGTTGATCACGAACTCGTCGTCCTCGGTGAGGAAGAAGTCCGCACGCACCAGCCCCTCGCAGGAGGCCGCGTCGAACGCCGCCACGGCGAGGCGCTGGACCTCGGCGGTCTCCTCGGCCGTGAGCGGGGCGGGCACGATTCCGGGGGTGGAGTCGATGTACTTGGCCTCGAAGTCGTAGTAGGCGTGCTCCGAGGGCGGCGGGATCTCGGCCGGTACGGAGGCCCGGGGGCCGTCCTCGAACTCCAGCACCCCGCACTCGATCTCCCGGCCCCGCAGCGCCGCCTCGACCAGGATCTTCGGGTCGTGGCGCCGGGCCTCCTCGATCGCCTCGTCGAGACCCGCGAGGTCGTCGACCTTGGTGATGCCGATCGAGGAACCCGCGCGCGCGGGCTTCACGAACAGCGGCCAGCCGTGCTCCCCGGCGAAGTCGACGATCTTCTTGCGGGCGCCGGAACGGTCCTGCTCCCACTCGCGGGGCCGGATCACCACGTACGGGCCGACCTTGAGCCCGTAGGAGGTGAAGACCGCCTTCATGTACTCCTTGTCCTGGCCGACGGCGGAGGCCAGCACGCCCGCGCCGACGTAGGGCACCCCGGACAGCTCCAGCAGGCCCTGGAGGGTGCCGTCCTCTCCGTAGGGGCCGTGCAGCACGGGGAAGACGACGTCGACCTCGCCCAGCGCCTTGGGCACCGAGCCCGGTTCGCTGTAGACGACCTCGCGGTTCGCGGGGTCGACGGGCAGCAGCACGCCGCCCTCGGTCGACTCGGCCAGTTCCTCGACGTCGGGCGTACGACGGTCGGTAATCGCCATGCGTTCCGGTTCGTCGGCGGTGAGGGCCCAGCGGCCGTCCCTGGTGATGCCGATCGGCAGGACGTCGTAGCGGGTCCGGTCGATGGCGGCGAGGACGGCGCCGGCGGTGACCACGGAGATCCCGTGTTCGGAGCTGCGCCCGCCGAACACGACGGCCACCCGCGGCTTGCGGGGCGGCCGCTGGGGGCTCTGCTCGGGGCTCTGGGGGAGGTTCTCGGTGCTCATATCGCGTTGAGAGTACCCGTCCGGGGTGCGGTGAGACAGCGTCGGCGGGCCGCGTGGCGCGCGGCTTCCACCGCGCCCCGCAGAGGGCGTCGCCCGGGGTCGCTCAGCGTCGTTCGGGCTTCGCGCTGCGCGACATCAGTTCCTTCACGGCGACCACCGGGGACTTGCCCTCGTGCACGATGGCGACGACCGTCTCGGTGATCGGCATGTCGACGCCGTGCCTGCGGGCCAGGTCCAGCACCGACTCGCAGGACTTGACGCCCTCGGCGGTCTGCTTGGTGACCGCGATGGTCTCCTGAAGGGTCATGCCCTTGCCGAGGTTGGTGCCGAAGGTGTGGTTGCGGGACAGCGGCGAGGAACAGGTCGCCACCAGGTCGCCGAGTCCGGCCAGGCCGGAGAAGGTCAGCGGGTCGGCGCCGAGGGCGACTCCCAGGCGGGTGGTCTCGGCGAGGCCGCGGGTGATGAGGGAGCCCTTGGCGTTGTCGCCGAGGCCCATGCCGTCCGCGATGCCGACGGCGAGACCGATCACGTTCTTCACGGCGCCGCCCAGTTCGCAGCCGACGACGTCGGTGTTGGTGTAGGGGCGGAAGTACGGCGTGTGGCAGGCGGCCTGGAGGCGCTGGGCGACGGACTCGTCGGGGCAGGCGACCACGGCGGCGGCCGGCATGCGGGCGGCGATCTCCCGGGCCAGGTTGGGTCCGGTGACCACGGCGATGCGTTCGGCGCCGACCTTGGCGACGTCCTGGATGACCTCGCTCATCCGCATCGCGGAGCCGAGTTCGACGCCCTTCATCAGCGAGACCAGGACGGTGCCGGGCGCCAGCAGCGGCGTCCAGTCCGCGAGGCCCGCGCGCAGGGTCTGGGAGGGGACGGCGAGGACGGTGAAGTCGGCGTCCCGCGCCGCCTCGGCGGCGTCGGTGGTGGCCCGCAGGTTCTCGGGCAGCTCCACGCCGGGCAGGTAGTCCGGGTTGGTGCGGGTGGAGTTGACGGCGTCGGCGAGTGCGGCGCGGCGCCCCCACAGGGTGACCTCGCAGCCCGCGTCGGCGAGGACCGTGCCGAAGGCGGTGCCCCAGGATCCGGTGCCGAAGACGGCCGCCTTGACCGGCTTGCTCACGTGCTCTGCCCTTCTGTTTCTGCCTGCGGTCCCTGGGCCCGTGTCCGGGTCGGCTGCGCCGACCGTGCCTGCGCCTGGGTGCGGCGCCGCTGCTCGATCCGCTCGCGGCGCGGGTCGTAGGGCGTCTCGGGCGCCTTCTCGCCGCGGATCTCCTCCAGCTGGCGGGTGACGGCGGCCATGATGACCTCGGTGGCCTCCTTCAGAAGCTCCGTGGTCATCTCCTTGCCGTAGAACCGCGACAGGTCGACCGGCGGACCGGCCAGCACCTGGTGGGTCTTGCGCGGCAGGAGGTTCGGCTTCTTGGCGTACGGCGGCAGCAGTTCGTTGCAGCCCCACTGGGCGACCGGTACCACCGGGCACTTGGTCTGCAGGGCGACGCGCGCGGCCCCGGTCTTGGCGGTCATCGGCCAGCCGTCCGGGTCGCGGGTGAGGGTGCCCTCGGGGTAGAACGCGACGCACTCGCCGCGCTCCACGGCGTCGATCGCGGCCCGGAAGGCGCTCAGCGCGTCGGTGCTCTCGCGGTAGACGGGGATCTGTCCGGTCCCCCGCATCGCGGCGCCGACGAAGCCCTTCTTGAAAAGGCCGCTCTTCGCGAGGAATCGCGGGACGCGTCCGGTGTTGTACTGGTAGTGCGCGTACGCGAAGGGGTCGACGTGCGAATTGTGGTTCACGGCGGTGATAAATCCGCCCTCGGCCGGAATGTTCTCCATTCCCCGCCAGTCCCGCTTGATCAGAACCACCAGCGGCGGTTTGCAGATCACCGCGGCCAAGCGGTACCAGAAGCCGATTCTGCGGCGGGGCACGCTGACACCTTTCCTCCAGGGCCTGGGGCCGGACAAGTGTCGCCCCGGGCCGCCCGTCTGTCGAGAACACCGTACGCCCCGAAGAGTGAACCGCCAGGTCTCGCAGGTGACAATGACGGCGACGAGAGAAGGACGGAACGCTCGTGCAGTGGACCTTGGTCGTACCCGTGAAGCCCCTTGCCCGGGCCAAGAGCAGGCTGGCGGACACCGCGGACGACGGGGTGCGGCCTGGGCTCGCGCTGGCGTTCGCACAGGACACCGTGGCAGCCGCGCTGGCCTGCCCGGCGGTCGCGGATGTGGCAGTCGTCACGGACGACGCGCGGGCCGGGCGGGAGCTGGCGGCGCTCGGCGCGCGCATCGTCCCGGGCGAGCCGGGTGGCGGCCTGAACGCCGCGCTGGCGCACGGGGCGGCCGTGGTAAGGGCGGCCCGGCCGGAATGCCCGGTGGCCGCCCTCAACGCCGATCTCCCCGCACTGCGGCCGGCCGAATTGGCGCGGGTACTGGCCGCGGCCGCGCAATTCCCGCGCTCTTTTCTCCCGGACGCGGCCGGAATCGGCACCACCTTGCTGGCCGCGGCGCCGGGCAGCGAATTGGCCCCCGCATTCGGTACGGATTCACGGGCCCGCCACCGGGCGTCCGGCGCGGCGGAACTGCGCCCCGACGCGGTGGATTCCGTACGGCAGGACGTCGACACCGGCGGTGATCTCCGCACCGCGCTGGCGCTCGGGGTGGGGCCCCATACGGCCGCGGTGGCGGCGCGGCTGCTGATCGCCGGGCAGTAGGCTGCCGGCATGCAGGCGACCGCGTACACGTACGACCCCGAAAGCCGCAGCGGGCAGGTGCTGCTCGACGACGGCACGCCCGTGCCCTTCGACGCGGCGGCGTTCGACGCGGGGGGCCTGCGGCTGCTGCGGCCCGGGCAACGGGTGCGGATCGAGACCGAGGAGACGGGCGCGGGCCCGGAATCCGGCTCGGGCCGCCGAATCACTCTGGTGACGCTGCAGACGTTCTGATCCGCGGGGCCTCCCGCAGGTTCCCCCGGACACGCCGCGGGCCGGACTCCCGAGGGAGTCCGGCCCGGCGCGTGAGTGCCCTGTGCCCTTCGCCCGCTGCCGCGGGTCTTGCCTGCTGCTACTTCTTGCGGGCGGTGGCCTTCTTGGCGGTGGTCTTGCGGGCCGTCGACTTCTTGGCCGGGGCCTTCTTGGCGGTCGCCTTCTTCGCGGGGGCCTTCTTGGCGGCGGTCTTCTTCGCGGCCGCCGTGGTGGTCTTGGCCGCGGACTTCTTGGCGGTGGTCTTCTTCGCCGTCGTCTTCGCCGCTCCGGTGGTCTTCTTCGCGGTCGTCTTCTTCGCCGCCGCGGACGTCTTCTTGGCCGCGCCCGTGGTCTTCTTCGCGGCGCCCGTGGCCTTCTTCGCGGCGGCCTTCTTGCCCGCGGCCTTGGAGATGGTGGGCGGCGGGCCGGACAGGCTGCCCTTGGGGGCCTTCTTGACCGCGATGTCGTTCTTCGGAAGCTTCTTCGAGCCGCTCACCAGGTCCTTGAAGCCCTGGCCCGCGCGGAAGCGCGGCACGGAGGTCTTCTTGACCCGAACCCGCTCGCCCGTCTGAGGGTTGCGGGCGTAGCGGGCGGGGCGGTCGACCTTCTCGAAGGAACCGAAGCCGGTGACCGAGACCCGGTCGCCCGCGACGACGGCACGGACGAGGGCGTCCAGGACCGCGTCGACAGCGTCGGCGGCCTGCTGCCGGCCGCCCAGCTTGTCGGCAATCGCTTCTACGAGCTGCGCCTTGTTCACGTCTTCCCCTTCGGAGACATCGCCAGAACGAATGTGTTCAAGCTTTTTCGCACGTTAGGCAGATATATACCGCAAATCAAACACGAAACGGGCTAATCACCCTTGTGCCGCAACGGACTCGGGCCGCCCTGGCCGGTTCAGCCTTCCTCTTCGGGGAATCGACCCGCGTCGAGGTCGGCGGTGAACCGATCCAGGCGCCTTGCCGCACCGGCGAGATCATGTTTGGCCGCGGCCGTAATGACCAGCAGCTTCCGGGTCAGCGCCATCCGTACGCCCTCCGGGACTTGCAGTGCGCGCACTCTTGTGTGCGCTTCCTTGAGCCGGATCGCGACCGCCGTATAGAGCTCGAGTTGGCCGTCGTGTTCCATGCACAGATTGTGCCATCTGGGGCGAGTTGTCGCCTGCCCAGGGGGCAACTGCCGCCTCGAACGGCCTTCCTGGCGCACTCGGAAGTCGGTCCTCCATCACCTGCGTACCCCGGCAACCACGCCTCTAACGTGGGAAGTTGTGCGTCACATCCGCCCCGGGCGGGCGCGGACGGATCGCAAAACGGCCGTACCCCCGATCGGGCTGATCGGGGGTACGGCGGGGATGTCGGATGGCCGAAACTCGACCTTGCGGAGCCCGGGGGAGGCGCGTGCGGGCTCCGGGTGATCAGACCTGGACGGTCTGCGGCTTGAACGACGGACGCTTCGCCTCGTACGCGGCGATGTCGGCCTCGTTCTGGAGGGTGATCGAGATGTCGTCCAGCCCGTTCAGCAGCCGCCAGCGGGAGTTCTCGTCCAGCTCGAAGGCGGCGGTGATGCCCGCCGCGCGGACCTCGCGGGCCTCCAGGTCGACGGTGACCTCGGCCTTCGGGTCGTTCTCCGTCAGCTCCCACAGCGCGTCCACGACCTTCTGGTCGAGGACGACGGTGAGCAGGCCGTTCTTCAGCGAGTTGCCGCGGAAGATGTCGGCGAAACGGGAGGAGATCACGGTCTTGAAGCCGTAGTTCTGCAGGGCCCAGACGGCGTGCTCGCGGGAGGAGCCGGTGCCGAAGTCGGGACCGGCGACCAGGACGGTGGCGCCCTCGCGCTCGGGCCGGTTGAGCACGAACTCCGGGTCCTTGCGCCAGGCCTCGAAGAGCCCGTCCTCGAACCCGTCCCGGGTCACCTTCTTGAGCCAGTGGGCCGGGATGATCTGGTCGGTGTCGACGTTGCTGCGGCGCAGCGGGACGGCCCGGCCGGTGTGCTTGGTGAACGCTTCCATGACTCTCAGACTCCAGCGGGCGTGGGGACGTCGGCGGCGGACAGGTCGGCCGGGGAGGCCAGGTGGCCCAGGACCGCCGTCGCGGCCGCGACCTGCGGCGACACCAGATGGGTGCGGCCGCCCTTGCCCTGGCGCCCCTCGAAGTTGCGGTTGGAGGTGGACGCGGAGCGCTCACCGGGGGCCAGCTGGTCCGGGTTCATGCCCAGGCACATGGAGCAGCCCGCGTGCCGCCATTCGGCGCCGGCCTCCTTGAAGACCACGTCCAGGCCCTCGGAGACGGCCTGCAGCCCGACCCGCGCGGAGCCCGGGACGACCAGCATGCGTACGCCGTCGGCGACTTTGCGGTCCCGGACGATCTCGGCGGCGGCGCGCAGGTCCTCGATGCGGCCGTTGGTGCAGGAACCTACGAAGACGGTGTCCACCTTGATGGAGCGCAGCGGCTGCCCCGCCGCCAAGCCCATGTACTCCAGGGCCTTTTCGGCGGCGAAGCGCTCCGAGGCGTCTTCGTACGAAGCCGGGTCGGGGACGGCGGCGGAAAGCGGCGCGCCCTGGCCGGGGTTGGTGCCCCAGGTGACGAACGGCGCCAGCTCGGCGGCCTCGATGACCACCTCGGCGTCGAACTCGGCGTCGTCGTCCGTGCGCAGCGTCTTCCAGTACTCCACCGCCGCGTCCCAGTCCGCGCCCTCGGGGGCGTGCGGGCGGCCCTGGAGGTAGGCGAAGGTTGTCTCGTCGGGGGCGATCATGCCCGCGCGGGCGCCGGCCTCGATCGACATGTTGCAGATGGTCATGCGGGCCTCCATCGAGAGCTTCTCGATGGCCTCGCCGCGGTACTCCAGGACGTAGCCCTGGCCGCCGCCGGTGCCGATCCGCGCGATGATCGCCAGGATCAGGTCCTTGGCCGTGACGCCCTCGGGCAGTTCACCGTTGATCGTGATCGCCATGGTCTTCGGGCGGGCCATGGGCAGCGTCTGGGTGGCCAGCACGTGCTCGACCTGGGAGGTGCCGATGCCGAACGCCAGCGCGCCGAAGGCGCCGTGCGTGGAGGTGTGCGAGTCGCCGCAGACCACGGTGGTGCCGGGCTGGGTCAGGCCGAGCTGCGGGCCGACGACGTGCACGACGCCCTGCTCCACGTCGCCCAGCGGGTGCAGCCGGACGCCGAAGTCCGCGCAGTTCTTGCGCAGCGTCTCCAGCTGGGCCCGGGAGACCGGGTCCGCGATGGGCTTGTCGATGTCGAGCGTCGGGGTGTTGTGGTCCTCGGTGGCGATGGTCAGGTCGAGCCGCCGCACCGGGCGGCCGCTCTTGCGGAGGCCGTCGAAGGCCTGCGGGCTGGTCACCTCGTGCAGCAGGTGCAGATCGATGAAGAGGAGGTCGGGCTCGCCCTCGGCGCGCCGGACGACGTGGTCGTCCCAGACCTTCTCCGCGAGTGTCCTACCCATCGCTTTCCCTTCGGTCGGCGACGAAGCGCCGACCCAACTAGAGATCTTGGGGAAGCGGCGCCCTCACCCCTGTGTTTCCGGGCAACCGCCACCAGGCCCACGCATCACGGGCCGTTGTGACTTCCTGCCATCCAGAGTGGCGGGTTCCACGGAAAATTGAACTTGCGTTTCACAGAGTGAGACGGGAGTATCGTTTCATGGACAACAGTAGCGGCGTCGGCGTTCTGGACAAGGCGGCCCTCGTCCTGAGCGCTCTGGAGTCCGGCCCGGCCACCCTCGCGGGTTTGGTCGGTGCGACCGGACTGGCACGACCCACGGCCCACCGCCTGGCCGTGGCGCTGGAACACCACCGTATGGTGGCGCGCGACATGCAGGGCCGCTTCATCCTCGGCCCGCGCCTGGCCGAACTGGCCGCGGCGGCCGGCGAGGACCGCCTGCTCGCCACCGCGGGCCCGGTCCTCACTCACCTGCGCGACGTCACCGGCGAGAGCGCCCAGCTCTACCGCCGCCAGGGCGACATGCGCATCTGCGTGGCCGCGGCCGAGCGCCTGTCCGGCCTTCGGGACACGGTCCCGGTCGGCTCCACGCTCACCATGAAGGCCGGTTCCTCCGCGCAGATCCTGATGGCCTGGGAGGAGCCGGAGCGCCTCCACCGCGGCCTCCAGGGCGCCCGCTTCACGGCGACGGCGCTGTCCGGAGTGCGCCGCCGCGGCTGGGCCCAGTCCATCGGCGAGCGGGAGCCCGGCGTCGCGTCCGTCTCCGCGCCGGTGCGCGGCCCCTCCAACCGCGTGGTGGCCGCCGTGTCCGTCTCCGGCCCCATCGAGCGACTCACCCGCCACCCCGGCCGTATGCACGCGCAGGCGATCATCGACGCCGCCGGCCGCCTCTCCGAGGCGCTGCGCCGCAACGGCTGACCGTCCCCGGCCACTCCCGACCGTTCACGGGCCCGCCTCAACGCCGCGGCGGGCTCTTCCCCGGCCGGGAGTGGGCGCCCGACGGCCCGCTCAGGCGGCCTTCTCCTCCCCCGACCTGTGCGCGAACCGGTCCTTCGCGTACCGTCCCCGAGCCTCCAACGGCACCTGCCCGTGCGCCTCCGCCAGCCCGAACGCCGGCATGTCCCCGTAGATCGCCTCGTACGACCCCTCGGGCACGACGTACGCCTCGTGCCAGATGCCGACGTGGCCGCGCACCTTGCCGTTCCGGTCCATCCGGTTCACCCGCGCCCAGACGGTGCGATGGAAGGCGTCCGCCGCGCTCGCGTACGCGTACAGCTTCTCCTTCGACTCCCAGTACTGGACGACGTAGTACGTCCGCGGGGAGGCCGTGAGCAGCACCCGCGACAGCAGTCCCCGCCCCGGGTCGCGCTTCAGCTCGGCCAGCATCCGGAACATCGCCAGCATCACGGGCAGCCAGTGGTGCACCGCCCGGAATCTGTTGACCCGCATCCCGATCAGCAGGACGACGACGTCCCCCCGGGCGTCCGCGGTCGTGAGCCGCGCCCGGCCGGTCCTCTTCCCCGTGTCCGTCATGCTTGGATAGTGGCGCTACCCAAAGAAAGGCGCAAGACGTGCGGCTCGCCGAACTGAGCGATCGCAGCGGTGTCTCCACCGCGACGATCAAGTACTACCTGCGCGAGGGCCTGTTGCCGCCCGGCCGCCAGATCAACGCGACCACCGCGGAGTACGACGGGACGCATCTGCGCAAGCTGCGGCTGGTGCGGGCGCTGATCCAGGTCGGCAAGGTCCCGGTGGCCACCGCCCGCGAGGTGCTCAGGCACATCGAGGACGACTCCCTGGGCCGCACCGTCCGCCTGGGCGCGGCGGTGTGGGAGTTGCCGCAGGGCCCGCAGCCGGACGAGGGGGACGAGTACGACCGGGCCGCGCACCAGGAGGTCACCGCACTCCTGGAGCGGCTCGGCTGGGAGAACGCCAAGCAGTTGACGAGCCTCTCCCCCGCCTACCGGGCGCTGGTGGTGGGGGTGGCCACATTCCGTCGGCTCGGCTACGACTGGGGGGCCGAACAGCTCGTGCCGTACGCGGAGTTGATGCATCGCACGGCCGTCCTGGACCTGGACAACCTGGAGCGGTACCCGTCGGAGGCGGAGCGGGTGGAGTTCGCGGTCCTCGGAGCGATCCTCAACGAACCGGTGCTGCAGGCGCTGCACCGGCTGGCGCAGGAGGAGGAGTCGGCGCGGCGGTACGGCTTCGAGTGAGCCGGTTCGGGCGGACACGGCGAAGGCCCTCCGCCGAAGCGGAGGGCCTTCTCGATGTACCCCCGACCGGATTCGAACCGGCGCTACCGCCTTGAGAGGGCGGCGTGCTAGGCCGCTACACAACGGGGGCGTGGATCTTGCGGGCGTTCAATGCTGCATCGCCGCAGATCCGAGCTGGTCTACCAGGACTCGAACCTAGACTAACTGAACCAGAATCAGTCGTGCTGCCAATTACACCATAGACCAATGTGGTTTAGACCAGTTCGTACCCCCGACCGGATTCGAACCGGCGCTACCGCCTTGAGAGGGCGGCGTGCTAGGCCGCTACACAACGGGGGCCCTAGCGATCCTGCATCGAGAACAGTGGGAGCGACCCGAACTGTCCTCGCGGGAAGGATCTGTACCCCCGACCGGATTCGAACCGGCGCTACCGCCTTGAGAGGGCGGCGTGCTAGGCCGCTACACAACGGGGGCTTTGCGGATGTGCTCCGCGGCGCAGATAAGCTCTGCGAGCTGGCCTACCAGGACTCGAACCTAGACTAACTGAACCAGAATCAGTCGTGCTGCCAATTACACCATAGGCCACTGGAACGCAAGCCCCGGAGGGGTTCTTGTTCTAGCGTTGCGCTTCCGGTTCCCGGCCCTTCGGCCCGCTCTCCGGCGGCGCAGGAAGAACATTACCCGAAGGTGGACGGGGCTCCAAAACGGGTATCGGCGCCAAGGAGCGCGGGAAGTTCGGAGAGCGAGGCGATGCGGCGCGGTCCGGTCGGCGGGTCGACGGTCGCGTACACACCGCCGCGGTCGATCCACACGGAGAGCAGCCCGGCGTCGGCGGCGCCGCGTCCGTCGATCTCCGGATGGTCGCCGACGTAGGCGACCTCTGCCGGACCGAGGGCGAGGGCGTCGCAGGCCGCGAGGAAGGCTCCGGCCTCCGGCTTGGAGACGCCCAGCTCGGCGGCGCACAGGATGGCCTCGAAGCGGTCGTGCACGCCGAGGACGCGCAGCTTGCGGTCCTGGACGGTGAGGCTGGAGTTGGAGAGCACGGCGTGCCGGTGGCTGTCGGCGAGAGCGTCCAGGACGGGCATCACGTCCGGGAAGAGGGACCAGGCGGCCTCGTAGTGCGTGACGTACCGCTGGAACCAGTCGTCGGCCTCGGCGTCCGTCAGCTCCGGCCGGCCCAGGAAGACCCGGGTGCGGTCGCGCCGCTGTGTGACGAAGTCCACCTCGCCCGCGGAGAAGCGCGCCCACTGCTGGTCGGTGATCTCCCGCCAGCGCACGAGGGCCTCGTCGGCCGACCCGTACCCGGCGAGCAGCCCCTCGGCGACCAGATGGGCACGCATGCCCTCACGGTCGGCGGTGGTGTAGTCGAAGAGGGTGTCGTCGACGTCCCAGACCACGGCGCGAATGCTCATGATCCGACGGTAACGCCGCCGGGCCCGGCGTGTCCGCCCCTACGCCCGAGGGGCGGCCCCGGAGGTCCGGGAGCCGCCCCTGGGGCGCGGTACGTACGGTCAGGCGTCGAGCCTCGCCAGCGCCGCGTCGATCCTGGCCAGTGCCTTCTCCTTGCCCAGGACCTCCAGGGACTCGAAGAGGGGCAGGCCGACCGTGCGGCCGGTGACGGCGACGCGGACGGGGGCCTGGGCCTTGCCGAGCTTGAGGCCGTGGGCCTCGCCGGCGGCCAGGACGGCCTCCTTGAGGGACTCCGGGGACGTCCAGTCGGCGGCGTCCAGCTTCTCGCGGGCCGTGCGCAGGAGAGCGTCCGAGCCCTCCTTCATCGCCTTCGTCCAGCTCGCCTCGTCGAAGACCGGCTCCGGCAGGAAGAGGAAGTCGACGTTGTCGGTGATCTCGGAGAGGACCTTCAGGCGGGTCTGCGCGTGCGGCGCGATCGCCTGCCACTTGGCCTCGTCGAAGTCCTCCGGCGCCCAGGGGACGACGGGGGCCTTCAGCCAGGGGCGGCAGCGCTCGGTGAAGTCCTTGATCTCCAGGAGGCGGATGTGGTCGGCGTTGATCGCCTCGCACTTCTTCAGGTCGAAGCGCGCCGGGTTGGGCTGCACGTCGGAGACGTCGAAGGCGGCGACCATCTCCTCGATCGTGAAGATGTCCTGGTCGGCGGAGAGGGACCAGCCGAGGAGGGAGAGGTAGTTGAGCAGGCCCTCGGGGAGGAAGCCGCGCTCGCGGTAGAGGTTGAGGCTCGACTGCGGGTCGCGCTTGGACAGCTTCTTGTTGCCCTCGCCCATGACGTACGGCAGGTGGCCGAAGGCGGGGATCTCCTTGGCGACGCCCAGCTCGATCAGCGCCTTGTACAGGGCGATCTGCCGCGGGGTGGAGGAGAGCAGGTCCTCGCCGCGCAGGACGTGGGTGATCTCCATCAGGGCGTCGTCGACCGGGTTGACCAGCGTGTAGAGGGGCGCTCCGTTGGCGCGGACGATGCCGTAGTCCGGGACGTTCTCCGGGAGGTAGGTGATCTCGCCGCGGACCAGGTCCGTGAAGGTGATCGCCTCGTCGGGCATCCGGAAGCGGACGATGGGCTCGCGGCCCTGCGACACGTACTCCTCGACCTGGGCGGCGCTCAGCTCGCGGCAGTGGCCGTCGTAGCCGGAGGGCTTGCCGGCGGCGCGGGCGGCCTCGCGACGGGAGTCCAGCTCCTCCTGGGAGCAGTAGCAGCGGTAGGCGTGGCCGGCGTCCAGGAGCTTCTGGGCGACGTCCCGGTAGATGTCCATGCGCTGCGACTGGCGGTACGGCGCGTGCGGGCCGCCGACCTCGGGGCCCTCGTCCCAGTCGAAGCCCAGCCAGCGCATCGAGTCGAGCAGCTGCTCGTACGACTCCTCGGAGTCGCGGGCCGCGTCGGTGTCCTCGATGCGGAAGACCAGCGTGCCCTGGTGGTGGCGCGCGAAGGCCCAGTTGAACAGGGCGGTGCGGACCAGGCCCACGTGGGGGTTGCCGGTGGGGGACGGACAGAAACGGACGCGTACGGGAGAGCCGGGTGCGCTAGCCACGCTTGACAACCTTGTTGGTGAGAGTGCCGATGCCTTCGATGGTGACGGCGACCTCGTCGCCGACGTTGAGGGGGCCGACGCCGGCCGGGGTGCCCGTGAGAATCACGTCGCCGGGGAGCAGCGTCATCGCCTCGGAGATGTTGACGATCAGATCCGCGATGGAGTGGGTCATCTCGCTGGTGCGGCCGAGCTGCCGCTGGCCGCCGTTGACCGTGAGCTGGATGGTCAGGTCGCCCGCGGCCGCGAGGTCGAGGTCCGTCTCCACCCAGGGGCCGAGCGGGCAGGAGGAGTCGAAGCCCTTGGCCCTGGCCCACTGCTTCTCACGGCGCTGTACGTCGCGGGCGGTGACGTCGTTGGCGCAGGTGTAGCCGAAGATCACGTCCTGGACGCGCTCGCGCGGGACCTCGCGGCACATGCGGCCGATGACGACGGCCAGTTCGGCCTCGTGGTGCAGTTCCTCGCTGAAGGAGGGGTACTGGATGGCGTCGCCGGGGCCGATCACGGAGGTGGACGGCTTGAAGAAGGCGAACGGGGCGTCGGGCACCTCGTTGCCGAGTTCGCGGGCGTGCTCGGCGTAGTTGCGGCCGAAGGCGACGACCTTGTTGGGGAGTACCGGCGGCAGGAGCCGCACCTTGCTCAGGGGCACCTTGGTGCCGGAGAGCTCGTAGTCCGCGAACGGGATGCCCTTGATGATGTCGAGGACGAGCTGGTCCGGCTGGTCGCCCTCGACCGCGCCGAAGGCGACGTTCCCGTCGATGGAGAACCTGGCGATGCGCACGGGTTGCTTGGCCCCTTGACTGAGCTGGCTGGAGTCTGACGCTCCAGGCTAACGCGGCGGGCCTGCCCGGGTGGCCGCTGAACGGTCCGCGGCCGGGTGCCGTACTACTCTGCGACCGACGCCGTGACCGGGGGCTCCATGAGGATGGTGCGGCGGGGGTTGGCGGTCTGGGTGGGGAGCTCGACGGCGTGCTCCGGCTGTTCCGGCGTCTGCAGTTCGTCGGCGCCCTCGAGGTGTGCCAGCGTCGTGCGTCGCGGGTTGGCGATCTTGTGGAACATCATCGTCGTCTTCACGGTTGTACGAGGCCCTGTCGTGTCCGGGCGCCCCAGGGGCGGGTAAAGCCCCTGAGAGGGCGCGGGTTGTCGGTTTTGCCTTCTCTGTAAAGCGTCAGGCTAAACACGCGATTCCCCGGCAACCGTGGGGGAGACCATCAACCGGGTGTGAGTTTGCTCACTTATCAACGGTCAAACCGGTCAATTGCGACGCCGCTACCGCCCGGACCAAACAGACATTGCACACCTGAAGCCATCATTCCGCTGCTGATCATGTCGACTGGGACACCCCCCGCGCCTCGACGACTCGCGTGCATACGTCCGCTTTACGGGTGATGATCTTCTACGGCTGGTGACCCGCCCCTCACGTGGTGTCACGTATCTCACGGCCTGCCCCACGGGCCTTGTTGGAGATCCTGCACTGTGCTGGAATTCCACGGACCGCCGCAGGATCGAGCCGGCGCACAGGGGGCGCACACCAGCGCCGAGCGGCGGCGAGAAGGGGGAACCAGCGCCGGTCACTCACGACCAACACAGGGGCGAATTCAGGACGCCCCTTTGACGCCGACACCGTGCCCAGCCGTTCACGCGGAGGGGCGCCTGGTCCAGAGGTTGCGACGCTAGTGCAGGGACGTTTCAAGAGGGATGGCAGCGCTTCGGCGGAGCCGGAGCCGCAGGGCGGGACTGGCCCCAAGGCCGTCAGCTCCTCGCCCCAGCACGCCCAGAACCCGGGCCAGACCCAGTCCGGCGACGGCGGGGAGCGCGCCGGTCAGGCGGCGGGCCCGTCCACTCCCGGCCAGCAGCCGCCCACCAAGCCGGCCAAGGGCTCGACCGGCCCCGGCCCTCGAATAGCCCTGCGCAACTGGCGGATCTCCACCCGTCTGGTCTCGCTGCTGGCGCTTCCGGTGGTCGCGGCGACCTCGCTGGGCGCGCTGCGCATCAACCAGTCGATGGACGACATCCAGCAGCTCGAGAACATGAAGCTGCTGACCGAGATGACCAAGCAGGCCACGGAGCTGGCCGCCGCGCTCCAGGAGGAGCGCGACCAGTCCGCCGGCCCGCTGGCCCACGGCTCGAAGTCCAGCGCGATCGCCGTCAAGGGCGACCGCGAGCAGACCGACCGGGCCCTGAAGAACTTCCTCGACAAGTCCGAGCAGATCGACGCGGCGAGCAAGGACGGCAAGCTCGTCGGCGTACGCGACAGCCTCGTCGGCATCGCGAGCGACCTGAACGACCTGACCAAGATCCGCAGCACGGCGTACACGGCCAACGACAACTCGACCCAGACCGTCG
The DNA here is from genome assembly GCF_044590125.1 of Streptomyces sp. BBFR25. Classification (NCBI taxonomy): domain Bacteria; kingdom Bacillati; phylum Actinomycetota; class Actinomycetes; order Kitasatosporales; family Streptomycetaceae; genus Streptomyces; species Streptomyces sp. BBFR25. Next base: position 5,981,980 of record NZ_CP172447.1, on the reverse strand, counting down.
AGGCCTACCACCGCCTGATCACCCACCTCCTCGACCTCTCGCAGGACATGGCGGAGGCGACCAGCAACCCCGACATGATCCAGCGCACGCGCGCCCTGTCGGCCTTCTCCTCGGCCAAGGAGTACGCGTCGATCCAGCGCGCGGTCCTCGCCGCGGCCCTCCCGGCGAACAACACGGACAAGGGCGACCTCGCCGAGAACGACCGGCTGTACGCCCAGTCCGCGCTGCAGAGCCAGACCTCCGAGATCCGCAGCTTCACCAGCATCTACGGCGAGGGCGCCGAGGACCTGCTCAAGCCGATCTCCGAGGGCAACCCGGTGATCGAGGCGTCCGACCAGTACGCCGGCCGCGCCCTCAGCAAGACCGACGGCCTGGCGGGCCTGAGGTCCCGGTCCTACCAGGACTGGCTGGACGACAGCTCCACCAAGATCCAGCAGATGAAGAACATCGAGCTGAAGCTGCTGGAGGACATGGAGCAGCAGGCCCGCGAGCTGCGCAACGAGTCCGAGCAAGAGGCCATCATCTCCGGTGTCCTCATCCTGCTCGTGCTCGGCGTCTCCCTGGTCGGCGCGTTCGTCGTGGCCCGGTCCATGATCCGCTCGCTGCGCCGCCTGGAGGACACCGCGACCAAGGTCGCCCAGGACCGCCTGCCCGAGCTGGTCAAGCAGCTCTCCGAGACCGACCCGCAGGACGTCGACACCTCGGTGGAGTCGGTCGGCGTGCACTCCCGGGACGAGATCGGCCGGGTGGCCGCGGCCTTCGACGACGTGCACCGCGAGGCGGTCCGCCTGGCCGCCGAGCAGGCCCTGCTGCGGGGCAACGTCAACGCGATGTTCACCAACCTCTCGCGCCGCTCCCAGGGCCTCATCCAGCGCCAGCTCTCGCTCATCTCCGAACTGGAGTCCCGCGAGGCCGACCCGGACCAGCTCTCCTCGCTGTTCAAGCTCGACCACCTCGCGACCCGCATGCGCCGTAACGGTGAGAACCTCCTCGTCCTCGCCGGTGAGGAGCCGGGCCGACGTTGGACCCGCCCGGTCCCGCTGGTCGACGTGCTCCGTGCCGCCGCCTCCGAGGTGGAGCAGTACGAACGCATCGAGCTGGCCTCCGTGCCGAGCACCGAGGTCGCCGGCCGCGTGGTCAACGACCTCGTGCACCTGCTCGCCGAGCTGCTGGAGAACGCGACCTCGTTCTCCTCGCCGCAGACCAAGGTCAAGGTCACCGGTCACGCGCTGCCCGACGGCCGCGTGCTGATCGAGATCCACGACACCGGCATCGGTCTCTCCCCGGAGGACCTGGCCGCGATCAACGAGCGGCTCGCCTCGCCGCCCACCGTGGACGTCTCCGTCTCCCGCCGCATGGGTCTGTTCGTGGTCGGCCGCCTCTCGCAGCGCCACGGCATCCGCATCCAGCTGCGCCCGTCCGACTCCGGCGGTACGACCGCGCTGGTCATGCTGCCCGTCGACGTCGCCCAGGGTGGCCGCAAGCCGCAGCCCAAGCAGGGTCAGCCCGGCGCGGGCAGCGGCGGTCCGGCCGCCGCGCAGGCCGCCGCCGGTGTCGCGGCCGCCCGCCGCGGCGCACCGGGCGGCGGTGCCCTCGCGGGCGGCGGTGCCTTCGGCGGCGGCAGCGGTGGTGGTGGTGCTCTCGGCGCCGGTGCGCCGGGCGGCCGGCTCAGTGCCGGCCAGGGCCCGCGGGCCGCACTGCCCGGGCGCGACGCGGACGGTCGCCCGGGTGCGCCTGGTGCACCGGGTGGCCCGCGCGGGCCGCAGTCCCCGGGGGCCCCTGCGGCCCCGGGCCGGCAGAACCGTCCGGCCCCGGCCGGCGCGGGAGCCGGTGCCGGTCAGGCGCCGGGCGCCCCGCAAGGGCTGCAGGCCGCGGGTATGAACGCGCCGCAGGGCAGTGCGCCGGGCGGCAACTCCTCGCAGGGCCAGGACATGTTCGGCGGCAACCGCACTCCCGGGGCGCCCCCGCAGCGCGGCAAGCGGGGCGGCACCGGCGACGCCGAGCAGGGCCGTCGTCCCCAGCTGCCGCCGCGCGGCGGTCCGCGGGCCGAGCTGCCCGGCGGCAACCCGCAGCCGCGGGTGCCCAGCTGGAGCGACGAGAACGCGCAGCCGCCCGTGCCGCGCGCCTCGCTGGACGCCCCGCGCGGCCACGACGAGCCGGACAGCTCCCGCACCGACCGGACGCCGCGCCACGACGAGCGGCAGGGCCCGGGTTCGACCGCGGAGATGCCGGCCGTGCCCCGGTTCGGCGAGCCCCAGTCCCCCGCCGCCACGGCCGAGTTCGCCCGCCCCGACTTCGACGCCCCGGCGCCCCGCCGGGACGAGTCGCAGGACACGGGCCAGTTCGCCCAGCCCGCCCAGAACCAGTACGACGGCCAGAACCAGTACGACGGCCGGAACCAGTACGAGGACCAGTACGGCCAGGACCAGTACCGACAGGACCAGTACGGTCAGGGTCAGTACGGTCAGAGCAGACCGGACCAGGAGCAGTACGACCAGAGCCGGTTCGGTCAGGACGCGCCGCGGAACGACCAGTTCGCACGGCCCGAGCCGGCCGCCCCGCAGCAGGGCGCAGGTCCCTTCGTCCGCTCGGACGTCTTCGGCGGGCAGCCCGCCCAGGCGGCCCCGAACGGTCCGGCCCCGGCCGACCGGTTCGCCGGCGCCCAGGGCTACGACAACGGCTCGACCGGACAGCACGACCTGCCGGTCCGTCAGAACCCGGCGGCCACCGGACAGTTCGAGCGCCCTCAGGCGGGCGGCACGCAGGGCGGGAACGACTTCGGCGCCCCGCGCCCGCCGGCCCCGCAGCGACCGGCCGCACCGGAGCCGGCGGGCCAGAACACCAACGGCACGCCCCCGCAGCGGCCCGGAGACGGATGGGCCCTGCCCCCCGCCACCGGTCCCGGTGACGGACGTACGCCGCTGTACGACACGCTGGAGACCAACTGGTTCCACGGGGACCGCGAGGCGGGGGCGCCGCAGGCCGCCCCGGCCGCGTCCCCGGAGCCGCAGGCCGCCCAGCCCCAGACCCCGGCGGCCCCCCAGCGGCCGGCCACCTCGGCCTGGCGCAGCTCGCCGAACGACGACCTCGTCCGGCAGGCGGAGCGCGTCAGGCAGCCGGCCGCGGGCGGGGTCACCACCTCCGGCCTCCCGCGCCGGGTCCCCCGGGCCAACCTCGTCCCGGGGACGGCTCAGCAGCAGTCGCACCAGAGCGGTCCGGCGGTTTCGCGTGCGCCCGACGACGTGCGCGGCCGGCTGACCAATCTCCGTCGGGGAATCGCACAGGGCCGTCAGGCCGGTACCAACCAGACCGGCAGCTACCCGCGGCCCACTCACCAGCAGGAGCGTTAGTTGAGCCCGATGAGCCAGGCGGCACAGAACCTCAACTGGTTGATCACGAATTTCGTGGACAACACCCCAGGGGTGTCCCACACCGTCGTCGTGTCCGCCGACGGACTCCTCCTGGCGATGTCGGAGGGCTTCCCTCGCGACCGCGCCGACCAGCTCGCGGCCGTCGCCTCGGGGCTGACCTCGCTGACGGCCGGGGCCTCCCGGATCTTCGAGGGCGGCAACGTGGCGCAGACGGTCGTGGAGATGGAGCGGGGATTCCTCTTCCTCATGTCCGTCTCGGACGGCTCGTCCCTGGCCGTCCTCGCGCACCCGGAGTGCGACATCGGCCTCGTCGGCTACGAGATGGCGCTCCTGGTCGACCGCGCGGGTGCGGTCCTCACACCCGACCTGCGCGCCGAACTACAAGGCAGTCTGCTCCACTGATCGGCCCCGGCACCACCCGTGTTACCAAATCACCGTCCGGCCGCCACAATCCCCCCACCGGCCTCGTCAGACGGCTTGACTGACCGACTTGCTGTCCCGCCCGGAGGATTCATGACCCCGCCCACCGCCTCTCATGATCCGTACGCGGAGCCGTACGAGGACGAGGGCGACCAGCCGCTGGTCCGTCCCTACGCGATGACCGGTGGCCGGACCAGGCCGCGCTACCAGCTCGCCATCGAGGCGCTGATCAGTACGACGGCCGACCCGGCAGCGCTCATGGGACTGCTCCCCGAGCACCAGCGCATCTGCCACCTGTGCCGCGAGGTGAAATCGGTGGCCGAGGTGTCGGCCCTGCTGGCGATGCCGCTCGGTGTGGCGCGGATCCTGGTCGCGGACCTCGCGGAGGCCGGGCTCGTCGCCATTCACCAGCCTGGCGGAGACGAGAACAACGGCGGTGCGCCGGACGTGACACTGCTCGAAAGGGTGCTCAGTGGACTTCGAAAGCTCTGACGGAGGGCGGGCGACCACCTCCGCGAAGATCGTGGTGGCCGGCGGCTTCGGCGTCGGCAAGACCACGTTCGTGGGCGCCGTCTCCGAGATCAACCCCCTGCGCACCGAGGCCGTGATGACCTCGGCCAGCGCCGGGATCGACGACCTCACACACGCCGGGGACAAGACGACCACGACGGTCGCCATGGACTTCGGCCGCATCACGCTCGACCAGGACCTGATCCTGTACCTGTTCGGCACGCCGGGCCAGGACCGTTTCTGGTTCATGTGGGACGACCTGGTGCGCGGCGCGATCGGCGCGGTCGTGCTGTGCGACACCCGCCGGCTGGCCGACTGCTTCCCGGCCGTCGACTACTTCGAGAACAGCGGTCTGCCGTTCGTCGTCGCGCTCAACGGCTTCGACGGCCAGCAGCCCTACTCCCCGGACGAGGTGCGCGAGGCACTGCAGATCGGCCCGGACACCCCGATCATCACGACCGACGCCCGGCACCGCGCCGACGCGAAGTCGGCACTGATCACGCTGGTCGAGCACGCGCTGATGGCCCGCCTGCGGTAGGTCCGCCCACGGCCGCAGCCAAGTCGGCAGGCCCCTACGGCACTTGTCGTAGACGAGTCGGAGCCGGCTGTGTCCTTTGACACGGTCGGCTCCGCTGTTCATAACGTTTCGGCAGAGGAATCGGGTGGTACCGACACGCGACGCGGTCAACTGGTCTCGCTGCGCGCACGAACGCCCCGTCTTTTGACGGGCCTCGCTCTTTATGACCGTTTTACGCGGGGCTTACATCACGTGTAACCCCCGCGTTCCACTGTTTGGAAGAGCGCTGGTCGCCGTGCTGGAATGCCAGAACTGCCCCATGGTCAAAGACGTACTCAGCAGTAGCGCGTACTCGATGGCTGACGGAGTGGGTTCTGAGACACAGCGGCACGACACAGGTGCCGACCGCCGAGAGGTTGTTGGTCGAGTGAGGCGAAGCAAGAACAGTCCCGAGCCATCGGCCCGGGGCAACTTCACCCCGCCGCCGCGCACAGCGGCGCCCGCCCCCGCCCCCGCCGCGGAACCCAAGGCCGAGCCCGCGCCGAGCGGTGGCCGTTTCACGCCGCGCAACTGGCGGGTGACCACCCGGCTGAACGCGATCCTGCTCATCCCCGTGCTGGTCGGCCTCGTCATGGGCGGCTTCCAGGTGAAGAGCTCGATCGACACCTGGCAGGACGCCGAGGACGCCGAGAGCACCGCGCGTCTGGTGCGCGCCTCCCTCGGCTACGCCAACGCCCTCTACAACGAGCGCGACCTCACGGCGGCCCCGCTGCTGCAGGGCAAGGGTGACAAGGACGCCACCGTCAGCAAGGCCCGCCAGGCCACCGACGACGCGGCCGACGTGTTCGACGAGGCGGCCCAGGGCATGCCGGCCAAGGCGGGCCTGGAGCGCCGGCTGAAGGTCTTCCGCGAGCAGGAGCCCAAGCTCCAGACGCTGCGGGCGGCCGCGTACACCTCCAAGCTCAAGGGCGTGGAGACCGAGGAGGGCTACACCGGTGTCGCCCACCCCCTGATGGAGTTCGCCAACGAGCTGGGTCTGGGCACCGGCAACATCACCTCCTACGGCCGTACCGTCTACGCGATCTCGCTGACGAAGGCGGCGCTCTCCCTGGAGCGCTCCATCGGCATGCACATGCTGGTCAAGCCCGGTCCGGAGCCCAGCCACCTCGCCAGCCAGCGCGTCGCGCTCTCCTCGTACGCCTACCTGGAGCGCATCGCGATCGAGGAGTACATCGGCGGCGGTACCGAGGCGGATGCGCAGAAGCTCGAGGACGCCGAGGCGAAGCTCAAGGAGGACGGTGCGGCCATGGCCAAGGAGGCCAAGGCCAAGGACCCGGACTACGTGCCGCCGCCGTCCGACCCGACGACGATGATCTCGGAGCTGGCCGGTCTCGCCTCCACGGACACCAGCGCCCGGGCGGAGCTGGCCCGGCAGGGCATCACGCCGGAAAACTGGTGGGCGGTCAACACCCTCAAGTTCGACGCGTACCAGAAGATCGAGTCCGACCTGGCCGACAAGGCGGTGTCCGAGGCGTCCGCGATCGCCGACGACGCCGAGCGCGACGCCTACATCACCGGTGCCGCCGTCGTGATCGCGCTGCTCGCCGCGTTCGTCCTGGCCGGCATGGTGGCCCGCGGGATGAGCCGCTCCATGCGCCAGCTGCGCAACGCCGCCTTCGGCATCGCCGAGCAGCGCCTGCCGATGCTGGTCGACCAGCTCTCCCGCACCGACCCCGGCCGGGTCGACACCCGGGTGCAGCCGATCCCGATCACCTCGACCGACGAGATCGGCGAAGTCGCCCGCGCCTTCGACCAGGTGCACCGCGAGGCGGTCCGGCTCGCCGCCGAGCAGGCGCTGCTGCGGGGCAACATCAACGCGATCTTCACCAACCTGTCGCGCCGCAATCAGTCGCTGATCGAGGGCCAGCTGAGCCTGATCACCGAGCTGGAGAACAACGAGGCCGACCCCGACCAGCTGGAGAACCTCTTCCGGCTGGACCACCTCGCCACCCGTATGCGCCGCAACGGCGAGAACCTTCTAGTCCTCGCGGGCGAGGAGCCCGGTCGCCGCTGGGACCAGCCGGTCCCGCTGGTCGACGTGCTGCGCGCCGCCTCCTCCGAGGTGGAGCAGTACGAGCGCATCGAGCTGTCGGGTGTCCCTGAGGCCGAGATCCACGGTCGTGCCGTGACCGACCTCGTGCACCTGCTGGCCGAGCTGCTCGAGAACGCCACCACGTTCTCCTCCCCGCAGACCAAGGTCCGCGTCACCGCGACCCGGCTGCCCGACGGCCGCGTGATGGTGGAGATCCACGACAAGGGCATCGGCCTGACCGCCGAGGACTTCGCGGACATCAACCACAAGCTGGCCAACCCGCCGACCGTGGACGCCGCGATCTCGCAGCGCATGGGCCTGTTCGTGGTCGGCCGGCTGTCCGACCGGCACGGCATCCGCGTCCAGCTGCGCCCCTCCGGCGAGCAGGCGGGCACCACCTCGCTGGTCATGCTCCCGGACGCCATCACCCACGGTGGCGGTGGCGAGCAGCAGCAGCCGCGCGACGAGTTCACCGTCTCGCAGATCATCCCGGAGCAGAACTTCCGGGGCGAGAGCTTCGGGCAGGTCGGCCAGCCCATGCGGACCGCCGCCGAGCTGGGCTTCGACGACAGCCGGTACTCCGAGATCCCGGACGACATACGCGAGCTGGACCCGGTCGGCCGCTCGCTGATGCGCGAGGAGCGCCGCGCGGCCCTGGAGGCCCAGTCGCACCCCGAGCTGCCGGGTCCGGCGGACCAGGGCGACGGCACGAGCCACGAGGCCACCGGCTTCCAGGACCAGTTCACCGGTCAGCAGCCGGGCTACGACGGTCAGCAGCCGGGCTACGACCAGCCCCTCGACGGCTACCAGCAGCAGCCGAACGGCGCTTACCAGGAGCCGGCGAACGGCGGGTACGACCAGCAGTCGGCGTACGCCGACCCGCAGCAGGCCTACCAGGCGCCGCAGCAGCCGTCGTACGACGAGCAGTACTACGCGCCGAACGGCGGTGTGCCGGAGTCCGGGAACTACTCGCCCTTCGAGCAGCGGCGCCACCAGGACGACTGGCCCCAGCAGGACGGTTACCAGAACGGTTATCCGGACCAGTACTCCACCGGCGCCCCGCAGGCACAATCCGCCCAGGCCGCTGACGTGACCGAGGCGGACCGCGTAGGCTTCGACCGTCCGGGGCCGGCCCCCTCCGCCGCCCACGAGCTGACCGACGCCGGTCTTCCCCGCCGCGGATCCACCGCGAGCGGCGCGGGCGATGCGGGGCACGTGGGCCAGGAGACGCCGGCCGCCGCACCGGGGGCGGGCGGCGAGGACACCTGGCGGTCGGCCAACGACGACCGCTGGCAGCAGGCCTCGGCGCTGCGCAAGCCCAAGGCGGGCGGGGTGACCTCCTCGGGTCTGCCGCGGCGGGTGCCCAAGGCCAACCTGGTCGAGGGCGCGGCCGAGACCACTCCACAGGGAGGCCCCCAGGTCTCCCGCGCTCCGGAGGACGTCCGGGGCAGGCTGAGCAACCTGCGGCGCGGCGTCGAGCGAGGCCGCAACGCAGGCAGTGAAACGAACGGCCAGGACACAGGGAATGAACACCGTGGTCCTGACAGCACCTACAACCAGGAGCGTTAGTGTGAGCCCGATGAGCCAGGCGGCGCAGAACCTGAACTGGTTGATCACCAACTTCGTGGACAACACCCCGGGGGTGTCCCACACGGTGGTGGTCTCCGCCGACGGACTCCTTCTGGCGATGTCCGAAGGGTTCCCTCGCGACCGAGCCGATCAGCTCGCGGCCGTCGCCTCCGGCCTGACCTCGCTGACCGCCGGTGCCTCGCGCATCTTCGAGGGCGGCAGCGTGAACCAGACGGTTGTGGAGATGGAGCGCGGATTCCTCTTCATCATGTCCATCTCCGACGGCTCGTCCCTCGCGGTTCTCGCACACCCTGAGGCGGACATCGGTCTCATTGGGTACGAGATGGCCCTTCTGGTGGACCGTGCGGGCACGGTTTTGACCCCCGATCTGCGGGCTGAGCTCCAAGGGAGCCTTCTCAACTAAAGGACAGACGGTGCGTTTTGGCGTCCCGTGGCCGTAAAGTTTCGGGACGCGGCTCCACAGCGATGGGTGCCAGGCACAGTCGGAGGAGGAAAAAGTGGCAACACCCCCAGGCGGTCCGTCATCGGGCAACTGGTCGTACGGCCCTGGTCAGGGCCAAGGCGACGGCTCGGCGAACGGATACGGCTACCCCTCCGTACCGAGTCACCGGCAGCCGTACGCGCCGCAGGGCCCCGGCCCTTCGCCGTACGACCAGCCGCAGGCTCCGCGCATCCAGCCCGTGCAGCCGCAGCGCCGCACCCCTGAGCCGGCGCCCGCCGGGGCGTCGAACAACCCCCTGGTGCGCCCGTACGCCATGACGGGCGGCCGCACCAGGCCCCGGTACCAGCTCGCCATCGAGGCGCTGGTGCACACCACCGCGCAGCCGCACCAGATGCAGGGCCAGCTGCCCGAGCATCAGCGGATCTGCAACCTCTGCCGGGAGATCAAGTCGGTGGCCGAGGTCTCGGCCCTCCTGACGATCCCTCTCGGCGTGGCCAGGATCCTCGTCGCCGACTTGGCGGAGGCGGGACTGGTCGCCATCCATCAGCCCGGCGGCGACGAGAGCGCCGGCGGCCAGCCAGACGTGACACTGCTCGAAAGGGTGCTCAGTGGACTTCGCAAGCTCTAGCGGCGGTCCTTCCCGCTCCACCACTTCCGCGAAGATCGTGGTGGCGGGCGGCTTCGGCGTGGGCAAGACCACGTTCGTCGGCGCTGTCTCGGAGATCAATCCGCTGCGCACCGAGGCCGTGATGACATCCGCGTCCGCGGGCATCGACGACCTCACCCACACGGGGGACAAGACGACCACGACGGTCGCCATGGACTTCGGACGCATCACGCTCGACCAGGACCTGATCCTGTACCTCTTCGGTACGCCCGGCCAGGACCGGTTCTGGTTCATGTGGGACGACCTGGTGCGCGGCGCCATCGGGGCGATCGTCCTGGTCGACACGAGGCGGCTCGCCGACTGCTTCCCCGCCGTCGACTACTTCGAGAACAGCGGTCTGCCGTTCGTCATCGCGCTCAACGGCTTCGACGGGCAGCAGCCGTACAACCCGGACGAGGTCCGGGAGGCGCTGCAGATCGGTCCGGACACCCCGATCATCACGACCGACGCCCGGCACCGCGCCGACGCGAAGTCCGCGCTGATCACGCTGGTCGAGCACGCGCTGATGGCGCGGCTGCGGTAGCACTCCGCCGAGCCTGCGGCCAGTCGTGCCTCCCCCAGCGCCTTGAGGGCCTGGGAGGTTCCCCCAGGGCGGCACGGGTGGGCGCAGGCGGCACCTCGCCGGCGCCGAGTTGCGCGACGCCCCCTGCGGCCGCTGGGCTGCCGGGGGCGGTTTCGTTGCCGGGTGCGGGTGCGTCGTGGTTGGTCGCGCAGTCCCCCGCGCCCCTGCGGCGTTCACCGAGCCCGGCACAACAAGAGAGGCCCCTCCGAGTGGAGGGGCCTCTCTTGTTGCTCAGGTCAGCGCCAGCTGTGGGGCGCGCGGAAGCCCGGCTCGCGTTCCAGGCGGCGCCAGCCCGCGCGGGCTCGGCCGCCGCCGTGGGTCGGGGCGATCTCGGCGGGGCGGGCGGCGGCGCGGGCCAGGAGGAGGGCCGTGATGGCGGCGACTTCCTCGGGCCCGGCGTGGCCCTTCTCGACTCGGATGTCGGGAGTGGACATGGACGTGGCTCCTCGGATCACTGCGGCGGGTTGCCGTGCTTGCGGGAGGGCAGGTCGGCGTGCTTGGTGTGGAGCATCGCCAGGGACTTGATCAGCACCTCGCGGGTCTCGGCGGGGTCGATGACGTCGTCGACCAGACCGCGTTCGGCCGCGTAGTAGGGGTGCATCAGCTCGGACTTGTACTCCTTGACCATGCGGGCCCGCATGGCCTCGGGGTCCTCGGCCCCGGCGATCTGCCGGCGGAAGATGACCCCCGCCGCACCCTCCGCGCCCATGACCGCGATCTCGTTGGTCGGCCAGGCGTAGGTGAGGTCGGCGCCGATGGACTGGCTGTCCATGACGATGTAAGCACCTCCGTACGCCTTGCGCAGGATGAGCGAGATCCGGGGCACCGTCGCGTTGCAGTACGCGTACAGGAGCTTGGCGCCGTGGCGGATGATGCCGCCGTGCTCCTGGTCGACGCCGGGCAGGAACCCGGGTACGTCCAGAAGGGTGACGATCGGGATGTTGAAGGCGTCGCACATCTGGACGAAGCGGGCGGCCTTCTCCGACGCCTCGATGTCCAGGACTCCGGCCAGGGCCTGCGGCTGGTTGGCGACGATGCCGACCACCTGGCCGTCGAGGCGGGCCAGGGCGCAGATGATGTTGCGGGCCCAGCGCTCGTGGACCTCCAGGTACTCGCCCTCGTCGACGAGTTCCTCGATGACCTTGGCCATGTCGTAGGGGCGGTTGCCGTCCGCCGGGACCAGGTCGAGGAGCACGTCCGAGCGGCGGTCCACGGGGTCCGAGGACTCGTGGCGGGGCGGGTTCTCCCGGTTGTTCTGCGGGAGCAGGGAGAGGAGGTAGCGGACCTCGGCGAGGCAGGTCTCCTCGTCGTCGTAGGCGAAGTGGCACACGCCGGACGTCTCGGCGTGCACGTCCGCGCCGCCCAGCCCGTTCTGCGTGATCTCCTCGCCGGTGACCGCCTTGACCACGTCGGGGCCCGTGATGAACATCTGCGAGGTGTCGCGGACCATGAAGACGAAGTCGGTGAGGGCCGGGCTGTAGGCCGCGCCGCCCGCGCACGGGCCCAGCATCACGCTGATCTGCGGGATGACGCCGGACGCCCGGGTGTTGCGCTGGAAGATGCCGCCGTATCCGGCGAGCGCGCTGACGCCCTCCTGGATGCGCGCACCGGCGCCGTCGTTCAGCGAGACCAGCGGAGCACCCGCCGCGATGGCCATGTCCATGATTTTGTGGATCTTCGTGGCGTGGGCCTCGCCCAGCGCGCCGCCGAAGATCCGGAAGTCGTGGGCGTAGACGAAGACCGTGCGGCCCTCGACCGTGCCCCAGCCGGTGATGACACCGTCGGTGTACGGCTTCTTGGTCTCCAGGCCGAAGCCGGTCGCCCGGTGCCGGCGCAGCTGCTCCACCTCGCGGAAGGACCCCGCGTCCAGGAGCAGCTCGATCCGCTCACGCGCCGTCAGCTTGCCCTTGGCGTGCTGCGCCGCCGTCGCCTTCTCGCTCGGTCCGGCCAGCGCCTGCGCACGGATCTCGTGCAGCTCGGCCACTCGCCCGCGCGCGTCCGTCGGCTCACCCGGCGCCTCATCCAAAACGGTCATGTAGTGACTCTACGAACCCGACCAAGGATTGCGAGCCGTCGACTCCGTACAGTCTCCGGCCCGTTTTCCTGGTAGCACTGAACAGAACCCCCACCGCATGCAGCCTTTTCGACTGCTCAGGGGGCCTGGATCTTGTAGGGGTCGCACAAAGTCGTCAGCTGAGAGTCAGCTCACATTCATGGGTGGCGCATACCACCCCCGGAGTGACTCGCAGGTGCAGTCGGCGGCCGGTCGCGAGGATCTCGACCGTCTCGTCGGCCCGCTTCACCGCTCTCACCGGATGGTCCCAGATGATCTCCAGGGGCTCTCCGGTGCGCGGCGGTTCGCTCACGCAGAGCGTAGCGGTACGGCCCCGGCGGCGGACCAGCACACTCGCCCCGGCCGTGGCGGTGAGCGGGCCCGCCGTGCCGGCCTGCCAGAAGTTGGCGGCCGTGAGACCGAGGGCGGGGACGGTCACCGCCTGGCGGCGGCCGTCGTTGGCGAGGACCGTGAGCCGGTGGCGGTCGGCGGCGCGGCGGGCGACGGCCGCCCGGGAGGCGCCCGGCATGACGGTGTAGACGTAACCGGCGTCGACCGGGTCGGTGCCGTGATCGAGCCAGAGGGTCTGCCAGCGGCGGGTGCGGCGCTCGGTGGTGCTGGTGGTGTTGATGTCGGACCAGGCGCCGGTGCGGTCCTCGCGCAGGGTCCGCAGGCCGCCCCCGGGCACGATCCAGCCGCCGTGGCCCGCCAGGTGGGCCCAGTGCCGGCCGCGTGCGAGGGTCTGGTCGCCGCCCTCCCCCAGGTTGCGGTTGTCCACCACCGTCTCGACCGGGACGCCGTCCGCGCAGGTGATGCCGGCGCCCAGGCAGACCACGGAGTCGTCGAGGAAGAACCAGGACTTGCGGGCCTCCAGGGTCGAGCCCAGGCCCTTGAGGTGCTGTCCCACGGCCGCGTACGCGCCGTCGGTCGTGCCGCCGACCCAGCGCACGTCCGGTTTGGGCGCGCCCCATTCGCCGCCCGCCCGGTCGGGCAGGCGCTTGGTGGAGACGGTGGTGCCGGGCAGCCGGTACCAGTCGACGGTGGGCCAGAACCAGTCGGTGTATTGAGCGGACCGGTCGGAGGCGGTGCCGTTCGCCCACCAGGTGAGCATCCCGGCGCCGGTGTGCCAGCCGCGCGGGTTCTCGCCGTTGCCGCACTCGTAGTGGGCGATGCGGTCACTGGCCATGGCGAGGCCCGCGGTGAAGGCGGGGCCGCGGTGGACGGCGCGGTCCATGGCCGCGAAGAGGTGGTGCCCGGCGGGTTCGGGGGCGGCCTCGCCGGGCGCGTCGGCGATCGCGTGCAGCCGGGCCAGGTCGGCGACCGGGAACTGGGGCGCGGTCAGGAGCGGGGTGACGGTGTCCCGTTCGATCCAGCCCTTGATCCGGGCGTGCCAGCGCTCGCGTTCGGCGTCGCTCGCGCCGCCCGCGAGGACCGCCATGGCGGCGATGATCTGCTGGCCGTGGAAGTGGTCGCTGCGCATGACGTGCAGGTCGTCGCTCAGGAGGTAACCCCGGCTGATGGCCCGTCCGTTGACGGTGTCCATGACGAGCCCGTCGTGGATCAGGGGCGCGTAGGCGTGCTCCACGCTGTCCAGGACGATCTGCCGGCCCGGGTCGGTCACCTCCCACTCGGAGCCGGCCAGCAGGGTGAACAGCCGTCCGAGGCCGTCCAGCATGACCTGGCCGTACGTCCCCGAGTAGGCGACCCAGGTGTGCTGGACGAAGGAGCCGTCGGCGTAGAGCCCGTCGCCCTTCGTGACGTACGGGAAGACCGGCGAGAGGGCGTCGCGAGCCAGGGCGAGCTTGGCGGGGGCCCTGCCGAGGACACCGCGCAGGGCGACCGAGCGGCACAGGTCTACGCGGTTGGCGCCGGTGGAGGTGCCGGTGTAGTCGCCGAGCATGGCGTCGGGGACGAAGTGGTCGACTGCGGCGCAGGCGGCGGTCACGCGGTCGGCGCCGAGGTGGTCGTACAGGGCGGCCGTGATGTCCATCAGGAGCCGGGGGCTGCCGATCTGCCATTCCCACCAGTTGCCGTAGCGGGTGGTGGCGGGGTTGTAGACGGTGGCGGAGAGGTGGTCGAGGCCGCGCAGGATGTCGGCGAGGAGGTCGGGGTCGCCGGTGGAGCCGGTGCCCTCCTGCACGTACGCCTCGGTCATCGTCCACAGGCGGCCGTAGGCGAAGGTGATGCCGGCGGGCGGGTCGAAGGGGTGGCCGGGCCACAGGGAGGTGGCGGTGGGGGCCATGGTGGCGCGGTGCTCGCGGGCGCGCGCGCCGGTCTCGGCGAGGCGGGAGGCGTACGGCTCGGCGGCCGGGTCGTAGCCGGTGCCGAGGGCGATCTCCAGCCAGCGTCGGCGGAGGGCGTCGTAGGGGTCGGCCGCGGCGGCCGCGGCCCGGGGGACGGAGGCGAGCGTTGCGGCCGCGGCCGCCGCGAGCAGGACCGCGCGGCGGGTGGGGGCGGTGGGACGCTGTGGGGTCATGCTCATGCCGTCTATCACGTCGGGGGCGGGAGGGGAACGGTGCCGCAACACGTGCGGCGCGGGTGGTTGATGGCGGCGCGGAATAGCTCTAGAGTCGAACCCGTTGGACTGGTTGAACATTCAACTTCAACGACCTTCCCCGGAGGACACCATGACCGCCACCCCCGACCTCTCCACGCTGACCGGCGACTACACCGTCGACCCCGCCCACACGACGATCGGCTTCACGGCGCGCCACGCGATGGTCACCAACGTCAAGGGCAAGTTCCTCGACTTCACCGGCACGCTGCACCTGGACGGCACCGACCCGTCCCGCTCCACGGCGTCCCTGGACATCACGATGGACAGCATCGACACGGGCTCCCCCGACCGTGACGGCCACCTGAAGAGCTCGGACTTCTTCAACACCGGCGAGTACCCGACGATGACCTTCCGCTCCACCAAGGCCGAGTCGCTGGGCGGCGACGACTACCGCATCACCGGTGACCTGTCGATCCTCGGCACGACCAAGCCGCTCACCATCGACCTGGAGTTCAACGGCGCCGCCAAGGACCCGTTCGGCAACGAGCGCGTCGGCTTCGAGGGCAAGGCGGAGATCAAGCGCTCGGAGTGGGGGCTCACCTGGAACGCGGCCCTGGAGACGGGCGGCGTGCTGGTCTCCGACAAGATCAAGCTGAACTTCGACATCTCGGCGATCAGGCAGGCCTGACGTCCCGCGCCCCCTCGGGGGCACCGAAGTCCACGTCGGCGGCGGCCCGGACCCGGATCCGGCGGCCGGGCCAGCCGATCATGCGGTAGACGGCGTTGTACTGCGCGATCGAGCGGTCCGCCGGGACGAGGTCGGCGTCCGCCGCGGTCCGCACCGAGGTGGTGTGCCCGTCGGCGACGACGACCAGGTCGTACCCCCGGCTCAGCGCCTGCCGAGCCGTGGTGTCCACGCACACCTCCGTGGCGAACCCGGTCACGATCACCTGGGTGACGCCGTGCGCCTTCAGGACCGCGTCTAGGTCGGTGTCCAGGAAGCTGTCCGGGGTCGTCTTGTCCACGACCGGCTCGCCCTCCCGCGGTGCCAGCTCGGGCACGACCCGCCAGCCCTCGGTCCCGGGGACCATGCCCGCGTCCTGCTGGCGCACGGTCACCACCGGGACCCCGGCCGCCCGGGCCCGCTCGCTCAGTCCGGCGATCGCGGCGACCGTCTCGGCGGCCCGGTGCGCCATGGCGACCGTGGCGTGCTGCATGTCGATGACGAGGAGCGCGGTGGCGGGCGGCATGGGCTCACCGTAGCGGGGCGCCCGGCCCGTACGCCGCCCGTTTCACCTGCCCAGCAGGTCCCGCACCTGGTCGAGGGCGGTACCGAAGGGGTCGGGGACGACCCCCACTCCGTGAGTGACCAGCGCCCCCTCGTGCAGCAGCATCAGCGTCCGCGCCAGCCGGTCCGCACCGGCCGCGTCGACCTCCCGGGCCAGGCCGGTGAACAGGTCGAGCATCCACCGCTTCTGGCCGGTGATGACCGGGTACGCCGGATGGTCCGGGTCGCTGATCTCCGCATACGCGTTGATCATGCTGCACCCCTTGGCGCCGTACCGCTGCGACCACACGCGCGAGGCCTCGAAGACCGCCTCGATCCGGTCGGCCGCCCCCTCCCCCGCCTCCTCCAGCCGCCCGGCGAGCAGGTCACGCCACCGCTCGTCGCGCCCGGCCAGGTACTCGACGACGATCTGCTCCTTCGAGCCGAACCGGTCGTACAGCGTCTTCTTGGTCACCCCGGCCTCGGCGGCGATGAGATCCACGCCCACGGCATGGATGCCGTGCTCGTAGAACAGCCGCTCGGCGGCCTCCAGCACCCGTCGCGCGCCGGGCGTCAACCTGACGCGGGGCGGTTTCTCTTCCTGGCCCATGGCGTCAAGTATACCGGTCTGTATAGTGGGCACTCCAGACTAGTAAACCGATCTGTCTACTCTGGACGGAGTCGACGACATGAACGTCCTGCTCTCGGCCGCCTTCGTGCTGTGCTGGAGCTCCGGCTTCATCGGCGCCAAGCTCGGTGCGGAGACCGCGCCCACGCCCACCCTCCTGATGTGGCGCTTCCTGCCGCTCGCCGCGGCCCTGATCGCCGCCGCGGCCGTCTCCCGGACGGCCTGGCGGGGCCTGACGCTCCGGAGCACCGGTCGGCAGATCGCCATCGGCGCCCTGTCGCAGAGCGGCTATCTGCTCAGCGTCTACTACGCCATCGAGCTGGGTGTCTCCAGCGGCACCACCGCCCTGATCGACGGCGTCCAGCCACTCGTCGCCGGCGCGCTCGCCGGTCCGCTGCTGCGGCAGTACGTCTCCCGCAGGCAGTGGCTCGGACTGTGGCTCGGACTGTCGGGTGTGGTCACGGTGACCCTCGCGGACGCCGCGGCGGCGGGGGCGGGGGTGGCCTGGTGGGCGTATGGCGTCCCGTTCCTCGGCATGCTGTCGCTGGTGGCGGCCACCTTCCTGGAGAGCCGCACCCGGGAGCCGGTCGCGCCCCGCGTCGCCCTGACGATCCACTGTGCGACCAGCGCCGTCCTCTTCTCCGGCCTGGCCCTGGGCGTCGGGGCGGCGACACCGCCCGCCGGGTCCTCGTTCTGGCTGGCGACCGCCTGGCTGGTGGTGCTGCCGACCTTCGGCGGCTACGGCCTGTACTGGCTGATCCTGCGCCGGTCCGGCATCACCGAGGTCAACACCCTGATGTTCCTCATGGCCCCGGTCACGGCCGTGTGGGGCGCCCTGATGTTCGGTGAGCCCTTCGGTCTCCAGACCGCCCTCGGCCTGGCGGTCGGCCTCGTGGCCGTGGCCGTCGTCCGGCGCGGGGGCGGCACGGTACGGGAGCGGCGGCCCGTGCGTTCCGGCGCGGACCGCCCGGCGGCCGAGCGGGCGGCGGCCAGGCGCTGACCGCCGCCGCCCGCGGCTCAGAAGCCTCCGCCGAAGTCCCCTCCGCCGCCGAAGTCCCCTCCGCCGCCCAGACCGCCACCGCCGAAGCCGCCCCCGAAGTCACCGGGATCGAAGTCGCCGCCCGAGACGTCACCGCCCTCGTGGCCGCCGAAGTCTCCGTACCCGGTGCCGTAACCGGCTCCGTAGGCGGGGCCCGCCATCACGCTGCCGAGCACGGTGCCGACCAGCAGCCCGGGCAGGATGCCGCTGCCGAAGTAGCCGCCCGCCCAGGGGCCGTAGGCCGGGCCCGCGTCCCAGTAGGGGCGGCGGCCGTGGTCGGTGTCCACCTCGCGGATCATCGGGTCCCGGCCGTCGGACAGCCGGGCCTGATCGGCGGCGCACACCGGGACCTGGCGGGTGGCGCCGCCCGGCGGGGTCCAGGTGGCGTCCGCGACCGACGGTCCGTGGCGCGGGTCGAAGAAGCAGGGCGGCCGGCGTTCGGGCAGCGGCCTGCCCTCGCGGCGGGCGGCGAGCTGCGCGAGCGAGAAGCGGCCGTCCTCCACCGCCTGGGTGACGGCCCGCACGTCCTCCGGTTTGCGGGCGTCGGCCATGTACGTCTTCGCCTGCTCGTAGGCGTCGAGGGCGCGTTCGTAGTCCGCCCGCATCGCGTCGTCGGCACCCGGTTCCGCCGGGTGGAAGTCCAGGCGGTCCAGTTCCTCGCCGAACGCCGTGATGTCCTCGTCGACCACCACCCGCAGCCGCTCCAGCGCGACCCGCTGCTCCTGCTCGCGGCGCAGGCGGCCCCGCCGGGACAGCGCGTAGACGCCCGCACCGCCGACCACCACCACCGCGCCCGCGGTGATCAGGGCGCCCGTGGGCGCGGAGCCGCCGCCGGAGTCCCAGGACGAGGGTGCGGAGCCACGCACGCTGCGCAGCGCGTCGTCGACGAAGTCGTTCAGCTGAGCCTTGGGGTCGCCCGCGCCCTGCGCGGCGGTGACCAGGTTGTTCACTCCCTGGCGGCTCAGCACGCTGCTGTCGGCACGCGCGTCGAACTCGTCGCCGAGCCGGACGCCGTACAGGCCGGTGATGCCGGTCTCGGTACGGAGGTTCTGGAAGAGGTTCTCGGTCGGGTAGTCCGCCGGGAGGACCGCCACGAAGACGGGTTCGCCGGCATCCTCGATCTTGTCGGCGAGCGCCTCCGCGTCCGACTTCGCCAGCAGGTCGGAGGCGGCCGGGTCCACGTACACGGGACTCTCGCGCAGTGCCTGGCCGATCTCGGAGACGTCGGTCGCCGCCTGCGCGCCGGGCGCACCGGCCATCAGCACCGCCAGCACGGCGACGACCGGCGCGATCAGGAGGCGTACGAGGACTCGAACACGGGCGCCCTTCATGTGTTCGAAAGTACCCGAATAGCCCTAAATAAGACATCAGAGCGGCAGGGTAATCCTGGATTCCGGTAGAAACGGCGGCACCTCCGGCTCAGCCGGCGGGCGCGACCCCCGCCCGCAGCAGCCCGTACGTGTAGGCGTCCTCCAGGGCCTGCCACGAGGCGGCGATGACGTTCTCCGCGACGCCCACCGTGGCCCACTCCCCCGTGCCGTCCGAGGTGGAGATGAGGACCCGGGTCGTGGACTGGGTGCCGTGCACGCCCTCCAGGATGCGGACCTTGTAGTCGACCAGGTCGAGCTTGGCCAGCTCCGGGTAGATCTTCTCCAGGGCGACGCGCAGCGACCGGTCCAGGGCGTTGACCGGGCCGTTGCCCTCGGCGGTGGCGACGATGCGCTCGCCCTTGGCCCAGAGCTTGACCGTGGCCTCGTTGGCGTGGGTGCCGTCGGGGCGGTCCTCGGTGATCGCGCGCCAGGACTCGACGTCGAAGTACTTGAGCGCCCTGCCCTCGGCCTCGGCGCGCAGCAGCAGCTCGAAGCTGGCGTCGGCGGCCTCGTAGGTGTAGCCCGCCAGCTCCCGCTCCTTGACCCGCTCGACGACCCGGCCGACCAGTTCGCGGTCGCCGCCGAGGTCGATGCCGAGTTCCTTGCCCTTCAGCTCGATGGAGGCGCGGCCGGCCATGTCGGAGACCAGCATCCGCATGGTGTTGCCGACCAGCTCGGGGTCGATGTGCTGGTAGAGGTCCGGGTCGACCTTGATCGCGGAGGCGTGCAGGCCGGCCTTGTGCGCGAAGGCGGAGACACCCACGTACGGCTGGTGGGTGGAGGGGGTGAGATTGACGACCTCGGCGATGGCGTGGGAGATGCGGGTCATCTCGCGCAGCCTGCCCTCGGGCAGCACCTGCTTGCCGTACTTCAGCTCCAGGGCGGCCACGACCGGGAACAGGTTGGCGTTGCCGACGCGCTCGCCGTAGCCGTTGGCCGTGCACTGCACGTGGGTCGCGCCCGCGTCGACGGCGGCGAGGGTGTTGGCGACGGCGCAGCCGGTGTCGTCCTGGGCGTGGATCCCGAGCCGGGCGCCGGTGTCGGCGAGCACCGTGGCGACCACGGCCTGGACCTGCGCCGGGAGCATGCCGCCGTTGGTGTCGCACAGGACGACGACGTCGGCACCGGCCTCGGAGGCGGTGCGCACGACCGACTTCGCGTACTCGGGGTTGGCGCGGTAGCCGTCGAAGAAGTGCTCGCAGTCGACGAAGACCCGGCGGCCCTGGGCCTTGAGGTGGGAGACCGTGTCGGCCACCATCGCCAGGTTCTCGTCCAGCGTGGTGCGCAGGGCCAGTTCGACGTGCCGGTCGTGCGACTTGGCGACCAGGGTGATCACCTGGGCGCCGGAGTCGAGCAGCGCCTTGACCTGGTGGTCCTCGGCGGCGCTGGCGCCCGCGCGGCGGGTGGAGCCGAAGGCGACCAGCTGGGCGTGCTGGAAGTCGATCTCCTCCCGGGCGCGGGCGAAGAACTCGGTGTCCCGCGGGTTGGCGCCGGGCCAGCCGCCCTCGATGAAGCCCACACCGAAGTCGTCCAGGTGCCGTGCGATGGCCAGCTTGTCCGCGACCGTGAGGTTGATGCCCTCGCGCTGCGCGCCGTCGCGCAGGGTGGTGTCGAAGACGTGGAACGAATCGTCGAGTGCGCTGGTTGCGGTCATGATCTGAAGGCTCCTGTTGGGGATCTCGGTCTACCGGAATGACCGGTTCCACCGTCCGTCTATGATCCCTCGCGCTCTCTTCCCGGCTCGGGGTGGGCCAGGAAAGCGAAAAACCCCTCGCGGGTGCGAGAGGTCTGCGCGCGGGTCGAGGACGACGGTGTCCACCCGTACCTGGTCGTACGTGGTGGTCACTGCGGACCGGCGCGCCTGCTGCCAATAATCATGGCGAACGAGAGCACGGGGGCAGTCTGGCACATTCCGTCCCCCTGTCCACCGCCCGTCTCAGGATGCGAGCGACGGGCGTCCGGGTCAGGGCCGCGCCAGGAGCCCCTCGGCGAGGAACTCGCGTGCGTGGCCGAGGACCTGCGCCCGGTCCGTCCCCCGCAGGCCGATCGCCACGTGGATGGCGAAGCCGTCGAGCAGGGCCCGCAGCCGGGACGCGAAGCGGTCCGGGTCCACGGGGCGGAACTCGCCGCGCGAGACGCCCTCGGCGAGCAGGGCGACCAGGTCGCGGTGCCAGGCGCCCTCGATGGCGGCCTGCCGGTCGCGGGCGTCGTCGGGGGCGTTCTGCGAGCGGTTCCACACCTCCAGCCACAGCGTCCAGTGCGGGTCGCGGTGGCCGTCGGGGACGTACAGGTCGACGTAGGCGTCGAGGCGTTCACGGGCGGTTCCGGGCCGGGTGAGCAGGCGGCCGCGTTCGGCGCCGAGGCGGCCCTCGCTCCACTCCAGGGTGCGCAGCAGCAGCTCGTCCTTGGAACGGAAGTAGTAGAGGAGGTGGCCGCTGCTCATGCCGACCTCGCGGCCGAGCGCCGCCATGGTGAGCTTCTCCAGGCCGCGCTCGGCGATCATCTCCATGGCGGCGGCGAGCACGTCCTCGCGCGGCGGGGCCTGTCTGCGCCCACCGGCCATGTCCACTCCTAGGTCTTCGGCTGCTGCTGCGTGATGCAGTGGATGCCCCCGCCACCCGCGAAGATCGTACGCGCGTCCACCAGGGTCACCGTCCGCTCGGGGAACAGGCGGCGGAAGATGCCCGCCGCGAGTTCGTCGTGCGGGTCGCCGAAGGCGCACAGGACGACGCCGCCGTTGCACACGTAGTGGTTGATGTACGAGTAGTCGACCCAGTCGCCCTCCTCGTCCTTCAGGATTGTCGGGGCGGGTACCTCGACGACCTCCAGGCGGCGGCCCTTGGCGTCGCTCTGGCCGCGCAGGATCTCCAGGTACCGCCGCGAGCGCTCGTGGTCGGGGTGGCGGGGGTCGCGCTGGCTGTGCACGACGACGGTGCCCGGCCGCGCGAAGGCGGCGACGATGTCGACGTGGCCCTGGGTGCCGTACCTGCCGTAGTCGCCGGTCAGGCCGTGCGGCAGCCAGATCGCCTTGGTCGTGCCGAGCTTGGCGTGGATCTCCGCCTCGACCTCCTCGCGGCTCCAGCCGGGGTTGCGGCCGGAGCCGAGCTGGACGGTGTCGGTCAGCAGGACCGTGCCCTCGCCGTCGACGTGGATGGCGCCGCCCTCGTTGACGAGCGGGCTGGCCAGTACGGGGGCGCCGGCGAGATCCGCGACACGGCGGGCGATCTTTGCGTCGTGCTCCCAGCGTGCCCAGTCCTGGGCGCCCCAGCCGTTGAACACCCAGTCCACGGCGGCCAGCCCGCCCTGGCCGTCCGTCACGAAGGTCGGGCCGATGTCCCGCATCCAGGCGTCGTCCAGCTCCCGCTCCACCAGGTCGACGTCCGGGCCGAGCAGCTCGCGCGCGGTGTCGCCCTGGCCGGGTCCGTGCACCATCGTCACCGGCTCGAAACGGCGCACCGCGCGGGCGACGGCGGCCCAGGCCGCACGGGCCCCTGCCAGCTCCTCGTCGTCGGTGAACGTCGCGTTGGGGCCGGGCCAGGCCATCCAGGTGCGTTCGTGCGGAGCCCATTCGGGAGGCATGCGGAAGGTCATGGAGGTGTCCCAGGAGATCGGAGGAGCGTCAGAGGAAGTAGAGGCGGTTGAGCGAGACGGACTCGGCCGGGTCGGAACGCAGCGGGTCGCCGTCCAGGGTGACCAGGCCGGTGCGCTGGTCGACGTCGACCGCGCCGGTACGGGAGTTCAGGCGCAGGTCGGCGGGGCCGATGCCGCGGGTGCCGCGCACGGCGACCCGGCGGCGGCGGGTCGGCATGGTGTCGTGCCCCTGGTCGAGGGCGGCCTGTGCGACGAAGGCCACCGATATCTCGGCGGGCGTGGCACCGTGCGCACCGAACTGGGGGCCGAGGACCAGAGGTTCGCAGGTGTCGGTGGCCGCGTTCGGGTCGCCGACCACCCCGTACGCCGGGAAGCCCGACTTGAGGACCAGCTGCGGCTTGGCCCCGAAGTACTCCGGGCGCCACAGCACGATGTCGGCGAGCTTGCCGACCTCGATGGAGCCGACCTCGTGGGACAGGCCGTGGGCGATGGCCGGGTTGACGGTCAGCTTGGCGATGTAGCGCAGGACGCGCTCGTTGTCGTCGTCCCCGTCGGCGCCGAACTGGGCCTTCATCTTCCCGGCCATGGCGAAGGTGCGGCGGACGGTCTCACCGGCCCGGCCCATGCCCTGCGCGTCGGAGGAGGTGATGCCGATGGCGCCCAGGTCGTGCAGCACGTCCTCGGCGCCCATGGTCCCGGCGCGGATGCGGTCGCGGGCCATGGCGGCGTCGCCCGGCAGGTCGGTCTTCAGGTCGTGGACCGAGACGATCATGCCGTAGTGCTCGGCGACCGCGTCCCGGCCGAAGGGCAGGGTGGGGTTGGTGGAGGAGCCGATGACGTTGGGGACGCCGGCCATCTTCAGCACGTTGGGGACGTGTCCGCCGCCGCAGCCCTCGATGTGGAAGGCGTGGATGGTGCGGCCCTCCAGGACGCGGAGGGTGTCCTCCACGGAGAGGCACTCGTTGAGGCCGTCGCTGTGCAGGGCGACCTGGACGTCGTGCTCCTCGGCGACGCGCAGGGCGGTGTCGAGGGCGCGGGTGTGGGCGCCCATGTCCTCGTGCACCTTGAAGCCGGACGCCCCGCCCTCGGCCAGCGCCTCGATCAGGGGGGCGTCGTGGGACGAGGAACCCCGGCCGAGGAAGCCGATGTTGACGGGCCAGGCGTCGAAGGCGCCGAACGCGTGCTTCAGCGCCCAGGGCGAGTTGACGCCGACGCCCCAGACCGGGCCGAACTCCTGGCCGATGATCGTCGTCACGCCGGAGGCGAGCGACGCCTCCATGATGCGCGGGGAGAGCAGGTGGACGTGGGTGTCCACGGCCCCGGCGGTGGCGATGAGCCCCTCGCCGGACACGATCGAGGTGCCGGTGCCGACCACGACGTCGACGCCGTCGAGGGTGTCGGGGTTCCCGGCCCGGCCGATGGCGTGGACGCGCCCCTCGCGGATGCCGATCGACACCTTCCGGATGCCCTGCACGGCGTCGATCACCACCACGTTGCTGATCACGACGTCGCAGGTCTCGCGGACGGCGGCGGCCTTGAGGTGCAGTCCGTCGCGGGCGGTCTTGCCGAAACCGGCGAGGAACTCGTCACCGTGGCGCTGGGCGTCGGACTCGACGCGGATCACCAGCCCCGAGTCGCCGAGGCGGAGCCGGTCACCGGCGCGCGGTCCGTGGGTGGCGGCGTAGGCGTACGGGTCGATGCTCATCGCTGGGCTCCCAGATATCCGCAGGCGGCGGCCCGGCGCAGGGCCTCTTCCCTGGCGCCCGGCGCGTCCAGCGGGCCGTCGACGAGACCGGCGAACCCGATGGCGACGCGCGCGCCGCCGATCGGCACCAGCCCCACCTCGACGCGCTCGCCGGGGCCGAAGCGGACCGAGGACCCGGCGGGCACGGCGAGGCGCATGCCGTAGGCCCGCTCCCGGTCGAAGTCCAGGCGCGGGTTGGCCTCGAAGAAGTGGAAGTGGGAGGTCACGGAGACGGGCACGGTCGCGGTGTTGGTGACCGGGAGCCGCAGCGCCGCCTCGGCCTCCGTGTGGGCGCGCCCCGGCAGCAGACCGCCGGGGGCGTCCGCGCCGAGCCCCGGACCCCCGACGGGGTCGGTGACGACCGCGAGGCGGGAGCCGTCGTCGAAGACGGCCTCCACGTGCACCTCGGTGACCACGTCCGCGACGCCGGGCAGGACGTCGTCCGGGCCGAGCACGGAGCGGGCGCGCTCGATGGCCTCCGCGAGGCGCGCTCCGTCGCGGGCGGCCTCGCACACGGTGTCCGCGATCAGCGCGGTCGCCTCCGGCACGTTCAGCCGGAGCCCGCGGGCCCGGCGGGCGCGGGCCAGCTCGGCCGCCCCGAACAGCAGCAGCCGGTCCCGTTCCGTGGGGGTCAGTCTCACGCCACGACACCTCCTCGCCTAACCAGAATTTGAACAACACTCTAACGGCGCCCATCACCCTAAACGCGAAGCACATGCAGCGGAACCGTTGACGGGCAGCAGGGGCAGACGTCACATTGAACGTCGCTCTAAAAACCGGTGGCCGTCGAAGGAGACCAGCCAATGCCGATAGAACAGCGCGGAGTCGACACCATCCCCGAAGCGGAACGCACCAGCGGGCCCCGGGACCTGGTCTCGATCCTGCTGGGGTCCAACCTCTGCCTGGGCGTGATCGTCTTCGGCTGGCTGCCGCCGTCCTTCGGCCTCGGCTGGTGGGCGTCGGTCGGCTCGGTGGTGGCGGGTACGGTCGTCGGCACCGTCTTCACGGCTCCACTGGCCCTGGTCTCCCTGCGCACCGGCACCAACCTGTCCACGTCCTCCGGCGCCCAGTTCGGCGTGCGCGGGCGGCTGGTCGGCTCGGTGGTCGGGCTGCTGCTGGCCCTCGGCTACACCGCGCTGACCGTGTGGATCGGCGGGGACGTGATGACAGGCGTGCTCGGGCGACTCCTCGATGTGCCGCAGGGCGGTGCGACGTACGCCGTCGTCTACGGCCTGCTGGCCGCCGCGACCGTCGCGGGCGCGGTCTACGGCTACCGGGTGCTGCTCGCCATGTCCCGGGTGCTGGCCTACGGCATGACCGCGCTGCTGGCGCTGGGTGTGATCGCCTACGCGCCCGACTTCACGACCGCCGCGCTGCCGGAGGCGGGCGGGTATCTGCTGGGCGGGTTCTGGCCGACGTGGCTGCTGGCCGCCGTGGCCGCGGGACTGTCCGGGCCGATCGCCTTCATCACGCTGCTCGGCGACTACACCCGCTACATCTCCCCGGCCCGCTTCTCCTCCCGCCGGGTGCTGCACGCCACCTGGCTGGGGCTGATGCTGGGCCTGCTGGTCCCGCAGCTCTTCGGCACCTTCACGGCGTACGCCGCCCGCGCCGCCCTGGACTACGCGGGCCCCCTGGTCGACGCCGCCCCCGCCTGGTACCTGGTCCCGCTGCTGCTGGCCGCCTCGGCCGGCTCGGTCGGCAACGCGGGGCTGATGCTCTACTCGATGGGCCTGGATTTGGACGCCATCCTGCCGCGCGCCTCCCGCGCCCGCGCCACCTGCGCCGTCGCCGTCGTCGCCACGGCCTGTGTCTTCGCCGGGCACTACGCATGGGAGGCCCAGTCGGCGATGACGTCCTTCGTGCTGCTGCTGACGGCGATCGGCACCCCGTGGGCGGTCATCACGATGATCGGCTCGCTGCGCTGCCGCGGGGTCTACGACGCGGACGCCCTCCAGGTCTTCAACCGCCGGGCACGGGGCGGGATCTACTGGTACCGGTCCGGCTGGAACGTCCCCGCGACGGCCGCCTGGGCGGTGGGCGCGCTGGTTGGCGTGCTGGCGGTGTCCCTGCCGTCGTACGAGGGCCCGCTGCTGTCCCTCACCGGCGGGGTGGACTGCAGCTTCCTGCTGTCGGGGCTGGTGGGCGGGGTGGTGTATGTGCTGCTGCCGCAGCCCCGGGCCGCCTCGTCGAAGGAGGCCGGGGCCGATCGACTCAGCCCGTCCGGCGTTTGAGGACGAGGCCGTTCAGGCCGAAGCGGGGGCCTGGGGGCAGAAGCCCCCAGCAGGCCCACCCCATCGCCGGGGGCACGTCAGGCCAGGGTGTGCATCCAACCGTGCGTGTCTTCGACCGTCCCGCGCTGGATGTCGAGCAGCGCGTCCCGCAGCCGCCGCGTCACCTCACCCGGCTCGCCCCCGCTCTGCTGCCACTGGGCACCGGACCGCTTGACCGTGCCGACCGGCGTGATCACGGCCGCGGTTCCGCAGGCGAAGACCTCGGTGAGGGTGCCGTTCTCCGAGTCGCGCTGCCACTGGTCGACCGAGATGCGGCCCTCCTCGGCCTCGTAGCCGAGGTCGCGGGCGACGGTGAGCAGGGAGTCGCGGGTGACGCCCTCCAGGACGGAGCCGGTGAGAGTGGGCGTGATGATCTTGTTCCCGTACACGAAGTACAGGTTCATGCCGCCCAGCTCCTCGACCCACTTGCGCTCGATGGCGTCGAGGTAGCAGACCTGGTCGCAGCCCTTGGCGGCGGCTTCGGCCTGGGCAAGCAGGGAGGCCGCGTAGTTGCCGCCGGTCTTGGCGTCGCCCATGCCGCCGGGGACGGCGCGGACCCGGTCCTCGGAGACCCAGATGGAGACCGGCTTGACGCCGCCCGGGAAGTAGGCGCCGGCCGGGGAGGCGATGACCAGGAAGAGGTACTCGTTGGCCGGCTTGACGCCCAGGCCGACCTCGGTGGCGATCATGAAGGGGCGCAGGTAGAGCGACTCCTCGCCGCCGTGCGCCGGGACCCACTTCTCGTCCTGCCGCACCAGCGCGTCGCAGGCCTCGATGAAGGTGTCCACCGGAAGCTCGGGCATGCCGAGGCGGCGCGCGGACGCCTGGAAGCGGGCGCCGTTCTTCTCCGGGCGGAAGGTGGCGACGGAGCCGTCGGGCCGCCGGTAGGCCTTCAGTCCCTCGAAGATCTCCTGCGCGTAGTGCAGGACCATGGTGGCCGGGTCGAGGGAGAGCGGGGCGTACGGCACGAGCTGGCCGTCGTGCCAGCCGCGGCCCTCGGTCCACTTGATCGTCACCATGTGGTCGGTGAAGTGGCGGCCGAACCCGGGGTTGGCCAGAATCGCCGCCCGCTCGGAGTCCGAGAGCGGGTTGGCGGAGGGCTTGAGCTCGATCGTGGGCGTCGTCATGGGTGGCTGTCCTTCACCGGTGTGTGTTGTGACGGGCCGCGGTCACGCCCGTACGGCCGGTGGCCGGTGCTAGGACGTCCGAGCATTCCCTCAAGTCGCGGCTTCGCGTTCGATTATCGCGCGCGGCCCGCGCCGGGTGAAACGGGGTGAATGCGGCCCAGGGTTCGATGGTCGCACCTGGCGGACGCAGGAGAAAGCCGCCGGGTGCCTTGTTTTTCGGACCCGGCGGCTTCGAAAGGTTGGATTTCGAGTGCGCCGGGGTCAGCCGGCTACTCGTACGGCGAGTGCGTCGCCGATCTCGGTGGTGCTCCGGGCGGGCAGTCCGCCGCGCTCGCCGAGGTCGGCGGAGACGGCGTCCTCGATCCGGGCCGCCTCGTCCTCGTACCCGAGGTGGCGCAGCAGCAGGGCGACGGACAGGACCGTGGCGGTGGGGTCGGCCTTGCCCTGGCCGGCGATGTCGGGCGCGGAGCCGTGCACCGGCTCGAACATCGAGGGGAAGTCGCCGGAGGGGTTGATGTTCCCGCTGGCGGCGACGCCGATGCCGCCGGAGACGGCCGCGGCGAGGTCGGTGATGATGTCGCCGAAGAGGTTGTCGGTGACGATGACGTCGAAGCGGGCCGGGTCGGTGACCAGGTAGATGGTCGCGGCGTCGACGTGGATGTAGTCGGTGGTGACCTCGGGGAACTCGGCGGCCACCTGGTTGAAGATGTTGGTCCACAGGTGGCCCGCGAAGGTCAGCACGTTGTTCTTGTGGACCAGCGTGAGCTTCTTGCGGGGGCGGGCCTGCGCCCGGGCGAAGGCGTCGCGGACGACGCGCTCGACGCCGTAGGCCGTGTTGACGGAGACCTCGGTGGCGACCTCGTGCTCGGTGCCCTTGCGGATGGTGCCGCCGTTGCCCGTGTACGGGCCCTCGGTGCCCTCGCGGACGACGACGAAGTCGATCTCGGGCTGACCGGCGAGCGGGGTGGCGACGCCGGGCAGGAGCTTGCTCGGCCGCAGGTTCACGTGGTGGTCGAAGGCGAAGCGGAGCTTGAGCAGGAAGCCGCGCTCCAGCACGCCGGACGGCACCGACGGGTCGCCGATCGCGCCGAGCAGGATGGCGTCGTGCGCCTTGAGGGCGTCGAGGTCGGCGTCGGTGAGGGTCTCACCGGTGGCGTGGTAGCGCCGGGCGCCGAAGTCGAATTCCTTGGTCTCCAGCTTCACATCCTGCGGAAGGACGGCGGAGAGGACCTTGAGACCCTCGGCCACGACCTCCTGGCCGATGCCGTCACCGGGAATCACTGCGAGATTGAGGCTGCGAGACATGACGGCACCCTACCCCTCGTCCCACGGGATGACATGAGGCGTCCGCGATGCGGACGCCCCCGTCGTCCGCGCGGCTCAGTGGCCGGTGGCGCCGCCGTTGTCCCGGCGGTCGAGGGAGCGCTGGAGGGCGGCCGCGGCGTTCTTGCGGTCGGAGTCGCTGGTACGGGAGAGGCGGCGGACTCGGCGGCGGACGGTCGTCTCGGCCATGGGAATCGACTCCTTCGGCACAAAGGGAGCGCGGAAAGCGAGCGGTACGGGAGACGCCGGAAGGGGCGGGGAGCGCGGTGCCGCAGGGGTTGCCTGCACGGGCACGGGCTCACGACCGCCATTCGCTCGATCGAGCGGGACGTTCGGCTCCTACAAAGTTAAGGGAGCGTGGAGCGTCTGTCTCCACAATTACTCGGACTTCCTACTATCTGAGACAGTGCCTTGGCTCACACGTCCCCGACCTGCGAAAACGCCCGGCGGGCCAGGTCGGTCGACCTGGCCCGCCGGGCGTTCGGCGCGCGGGCGTCAGCCCATGTGCGGGTACGTGTAGTCGGTCGGCGCGACCAGCGTCTCCTTGATGGCGCGGGTCAGCGTCCAGCGCATCAGGTTCTGCGGGGCGCCGGCCTTGTCGTTGGTGCCGGAGGCACGGCCGCCGCCGAAGGGCTGCTGGCCGACGACGGCGCCGGTCGACTTGTCGTTGATGTAGAAGTTGCCGGCCGCGTAGCGCAGCTTCTCCATCGTGTACGCCGCCGCCGCGCGGTCGTTGGAGATGACCGAACCGGTGAGCGCGTAGTCCGACACCGACTCCATCTGGGTCAGCATCGCGTCGTACGCGTCGTCGGCGCTGTCGTCGTACACGTACACGGCGAGGAACGGGCCGAAGTACTCGGTGCGGAAGACCTCGTTCTCCGGGTCGGTGCACTCGACGACGGTCGGGCGGACGAAGTAGCCGACCGAGTCGTCGTAGGAGCCGCCCGCCACGATGGTGCAGGTCTCGTCCTCCCTGGCGCGGTCGATGGCGGCCTTGTTCTTGGCGAAGGACCGCTCGTCGATGACGGCGCCCATGAAGTTCGACAGGTCGGTGACGTCACCCATGGTGAGGTAGTCGACCTCGGCGGCGAACTCCTCCTTGAACCCGTCGTTCCAGATGGACGCCGGGATGTACGCGCGGGAGGTGGCGCTGCACTTCTGGCCCTGGTACTCGAAGGCACCGCGGGTCAGCGCGGTCTTGAGCACCGCGCGGTCGGCACTCGGGTGGGCTACCAGGAAGTCCTTGCCGCCGGTCTCGCCGACCAGGCGCGGGTAGGTCCGGTACTTCTCGATGTTGTTGCCGACCGTCTTCCACACGTGCTGGAAGGTCTTGGTCGAGCCGGTGAAGTGGATGCCCGCGAGGTCCCGGTGCTCCAGGGCGACCTCGGAGACCGCGATGCCGTCGCCGGTGACGAGGTTGATGACGCCCTTGGGCAGTCCGGCCTCCTCCAGGAGCTGCATCAGCAGCACGGCGGCGTGCGTCTGCGTCGGGGA
The DNA here is from genome assembly GCF_044590125.1 of Streptomyces sp. BBFR25. Lineage (NCBI taxonomy): Bacteria > Bacillati > Actinomycetota > Actinomycetes > Kitasatosporales > Streptomycetaceae > Streptomyces > Streptomyces sp. BBFR25. Next base: position 5,951,403 of record NZ_CP172447.1, on the reverse strand, counting down.
CGGCTTCCAGACCACGACGTTGCCCATGAGCGCGGGGGCGGTGGGGAGGTTGGCCGCGATCGCGCTGAAGTTGAAGGGCGTGATCGCGTAGACGAAGCCCTCCAGCGGGCGGTGGTCCATGCGGTTCCACACGCCCTGGGAGTTGGCCGGGGGCTGCTCGGCGAGGATGTTCCGTGCGTAGTGCACGTTGAAGCGCCAGAAGTCGATCAGCTCGCAGGGGCTGTCGATCTCGGCCTGCTGGGCGGTCTTGGACTGGCCGAGCATGGTGGAGGCGGCGATGGTCTCGCGCCAGGGACCCGACAGCAGCTCGGCGGCGCGCAGGATGATCGCCGCGCGGTCGTCGAAGGACATCGCGCGCCACGCGGGGGCGGCGGCCAGGGCGGCGTCGATCGCGTCCTGGGCGTCCTGCTGGGTGGCGTTCGCGTACGTGCCCAGGCGGGACTTGTGGTTGTGCGGCTGCACGACGTCGAAGCGCTCGCCGCCACCCATCCGCTTGACGCCACCGATGGTGCAGGGCAGGTCGACCGGGTTGTCGGCCAGCTCCTTGAGCTTGGCCTCCAGACGGGCGCGCTCGGGCGAGCCGGGGGCGTAGCCGTGCACCGGCTCGTTGACGGGGGTGGGGACCTGGGTCACAGCGTCCATGGGTTCCGTAACTCCTTTAACTGAGCGGTCTTGCGAGCGGGTGGGCTCAGCCCTTGCTGACCATCGAGCGGGCGAAGAACCGGAGGTTGGCCGGCTTCTCCGCCAGACGGCGCATGAAGTAGCCGTACCAGTCGGTGCCGTAGGCGGTGTACACGCGCATGCGGTGGCCCTCGGCGGCGAGCCGCAGGTGCTCGTCGCCGCGGATGCCGTACAGCATCTGGAACTCGTACTCGTCGAGCTTGCGCCCGGCGGTGCGGGCCAGCTCCTGGCCGATGGAGATCAGACGCGGGTCGTGCGACCCGATCATCGGGTAGCCCTCGCCCTCCATCAGCGTGCGCAGGATGCGGACGTACGCCTTGTCGATCTCGTGGCGCTGCTGGTACGCGACCTCGGCGGGCTCCTTGTAGGCGCCCTTCACCAACCGTACGCGAGAGCCGCTGTCGGCGAGCCGGCGCGCGTCGGCCTCGGTGCGGAAGAGGTAGGCCTGGATGACGCAGCCGGTCTGCGGGAAGTCCTTCCGCAGCTCCTCGTGGATGGCGAACATCGAGTCGAGGGTGGTGTGGTCCTCGGCGTCGAGCGTGACCGTGGTGCCGATCTCGGCGGCGGCCTCGACGACCGGGCGGACGTTGGCGAGGGCCAGCTCGTGACCGCCGTCCAGCGCCTGGCCGAACATGGAGAGCTTCACGGACATCTCGGCGCGGGTGCCCAGCTCCAGCGGCTTGAGCCGGTCGATCAGCTCCAGGTAGGCGTCGCGGGCGGCCTCGGCCTGCGCGGGGGTGGTGATGTCCTCGCCGACGACGTCCATCGTCAGTTCCAGGCCCTGATCGGTCAGCTCCCGGACGATCGGCACGATCTGGTCGACCGTCTCGCCGGGGATGAACCGGTCGACGACCGGCTTGGTCACGGGCGCGGCCGAGACGAGACGACGCATCCGGTCGCTGCGCGACGCGGCGAGAATCACGGGACCCAGCACGGGGCACCTCCACTTACCAACCAACACAGGGGCCGCTGCCCGACGAAGGGGGAACGGCACGGAGAACCACCGTGAAATCTAAGGATCCCCCCGATCGTCGGCCATCGACAGCTGTCACGCATCCGTGCCGCGGATCTCAGACAGATGTATGAAGGGCGCGCGCATATGCGGCAGAATGCCCGGGTGATGTCGGATTCCAAGGATGACTACCAGGAGCTGGTCGACGAGATCTCCGAGCTGCTGGGCGCGCCCGCGACCCTGGAGAACCGCGATTTCGAGCTGATCGCCTTCGGTGCCTACGACAGCGAGGGCGACCTCGACCCGTCCGCCCTCGACCCGGTGCGCACCCGCTCGATCCTGACCCGGCGCTCCACCGCGGCCGTCCGGGCCTGGTTCGAGGGCTTCGGCATCACCCGCGCGACCGGCCCGGTCCGCATTCCGCCGACCCCGGAGGCGGGGGTCTACCGGGGGCGCACCTGCCTGCCGGTGCGACACCGGGGTGTCGTCCTCGGCTACGTGTGGCTGCTGGACACCGACCCGGGCCCGACCGACCGGCAGCTGGCGGCGGCCATGGAGGTCACCGCCCGGATCGGCGCGCTGCTCGCGGACGAGGCGCAGCACGGCGCGGACCTGAGCCGGGAGCTGCGGGCGGTGCTGACCGCCGAGCGGGACTGGCAGCGGGACATGGCCGTGGCGGAACTGCGCACCGCCCTCGGCTCCCGCGCGGCGACCCCGCACGCGGTGGTCTGCGTCGCCCCCTGGCCGTCGGCCGACCCCGACGACGCGCCCTCGGTGCGCACGGTGCCGGGAGCGACGGCACTGTGCACGGTGCCGTGGGGGTCGGCGGGCCAGTCACTGGCGTTGCTGGTCCGGCTGCGCTCGGCGGACGTACTGACCCCGGCGACGTCGGCCGCGGGGCGGCTGCTGGAGCGGACGCGGGGCGCGAGCGGGGCCGCTGGCGCCCCGGCGGCCGGGATCTCCGCGCCGCGCACCGGGCTGGCGGAGCTGGGGGCGGCCTGGTGGGAGGCGTCGGCGGCGGCCCGGGCGGCGCGCGCCGAGACCCGGTTCGGGCCGGTCGCCGAGTGGACGTCCATCGGGCCGTTCCGCCTGCTGACCGCACTGCCCCCACGGTCCGCCCACGACCCCGCCGTACGGGTACTGCTCTCCCCCGCCCACCGCGAACTGGCCCGCACGGCGGAGGTGTACCTCGACTGCGCGGGCCAGGCCGGCCGCACCGCCGCCGAGCTGGGCATCCACCGCCAGACGCTGTACTACCGCCTCTCCCGCGTCGAGCAGCTCACGGGCCTGGACCTGGACGACGGCGAGGACCGGCTGCTGCTCCACATGGCGCTCAAGGCGCACCGCCTGTAGCGGCCTCGATCACCCGGCGGAGGCCCTCGGTGAGCTGGGCCGCATCGGGGGCGGACTTGGGATCGAAGGTCCACTGCGCGATGAGGCCCGTCATGAGGGTGACGTAGAACGTCCCGAGGGTGTCCGCCGTCTCGTCGGAGACGTCCTCCTCCCGTCCGCCCATGAGCGAGGGGATGAGGCCGCGCCCGGCCTCCCGCTGGGCCCGCGCCAGGTGGTCGCGCACCTCGGGCATCCGGTCGCCCATGACCAGGATCTCCATGCTGAGGTGCCAGATCGACCCCGGCTCCCGCATGGTCTGGATGATGTTGGTCCACACCACCTGGAACCGCTCGGTCGAGCCGGGTGCCGTCTCCTCCAGTGCGGCCCGGTCCCCCTCGAAGGCGTCGCCCATCCCCTCGACCAGCGAGACGTAGGCCTGCGCGAGCAACGCGTCCTTCGACCCGTAGTGGTAGCCGATGGACGCCAGGTTGGTCCCCGACTCCTTGACGACGTCCCGCGCGGTCGTGCGCGCGAAGCCCTTCTCCAGCAGGCAGCGCTTGGCGCCTTCCAGCAGATCCTCACGGTGTCCCATGCCGCCACCCTACCCACCCGTCCATACGGACGTCTTAAACAGTCGTTCTAGACAGGCGTATAAGACATGCGTACAGTCTCCGCCATGACAACGAACCCGCCCCGCGCAGGCCGCCGTGAGTGGACCGCGCTGACCGTGCTGATGCTGCCGCTCCTCCTGGTCTCGATGGACGTCTCCGTCCTCTACTTCGCGGTCCCGGAGATCAGCGCGGACCTGGAGCCGAGCGGCACCGAGCAGTTGTGGATCTTCGACATCTACGGCTTCGTTCTGGCCGGCCTGCTGATGACGATGGGCTCGCTGGGCGACCGCATCGGCCGCCGCAAACTGCTCCTCATCGGCGCGGCGGCCTTCGGCGCCGCCTCACTGCTCGCGGCCTACGCACACAGTGCCGAGACCCTGATCGCGGCCCGCGCGATCCTCGGCATCGGCGGTGCGACGCTGATGCCGACCACGATGGCGCTGGTCCGCACGATGTTCACCGACCCCGCCCAGCGGGCGAAGGCGATCGGGCTGTGGTCCGGGGTGATGACGGCCGGGATCGCACTCGGCTCGGTGATGAGCGGCGTTCTCGTCGAGCACTTCTGGTGGGGCTCGGTCTTCCTGGTCAACCTGCCCGCGATGGCCCTGCTGCTGATCCTCGGTCCGGTGCTGCTCCCGGAGTCCAAGAACCCCTCCCCCGGCCGCTTCGACCTGCTGAGCGTCCCGCTCTCGATGACCGCGGTCCTGCCGGTGATCTACGGGCTGAAGGAACTGGCCGCCGAGGGCTGGAACGTTCGCTACGTCGTCTCGATCACCGTCGGCCTGCTGTTCGCCGCGCTGTTCGTGCAGCGCCAGCGCACCTCGGCCTCGCCGATGATCTCCCCGGCCCTCTTCCGCGGGCACGGCTTCACCCCGGCACTCGTCCTCAACACCGTGTCGGCCTTCGGAATGATGGGTTCGGCCTACTTCACCACCCAGTACCTGCAGTCGGTCCTGGGCAAGAGCGCGCTGGAGGCCGCGCTGTGGAGCCTGCTGCCGTCGGTGCTCATCGGCGTCGCCGCGCCGGTCGCCGCCCAGTTGGTCCAGCGGGGCGTCGAGCGCGCGTACGTGGTGACGGGCGGCTTCCTCGTCGCGGCGGCCGGCTACGGGCTGCTGGCCCTGGCCGGCACGGACTCGCTCTGGCTGGTGCTGGCCGCGTGCGGTGTCCTGGCCGCCGGCATCGTCATCGTGATGTCCCAGCTCACCGACCTGGCCCTGAGTTCGGCCCCGGTCGAGAAGGCGGGGGCGGCCTCGTCCCTGCTGGAGACCGGCACCGAGTTCGGCGGCGCCCTGGGCATGGCCGCCCTCGGCTCCATCGGTACGGCCCTCTACCGCCACGGCATGCCGTCGGACGCTCCCGCTCCGGCCCAGGAGACGCTGGGCGGCGCGCTGGCCGTCGCCGCCGAACTGCCGGGGCGCGCGGGGGACGCCCTGGCGACGGCGGCGCGGGAGGCGTTCACCGACGGTATGCGGGGCGCCGCGGTCGCCGCGGCGCTGCTGCTGGTCGTGGCGGCCGGACTGGCGGCGGCCGGACTGCGGCGCATCCGGGTACGGGAGGAAGCACCCACGGAAAACGCCGGACAGGCTGGACATCCCAGCCCGTCCGGCGTTTGAGGACGAGCCCGTTCAGGGCGAACGGGGTCCGGGGGCGAAGCCCTCGGGTCACGTCAGACCAGATTCACCGAACGGGCCGACGTCGCGCCGATCTCCGCCCCGACCTCCGCCAGCACCCCGGAGGGCACCGTGTCGTCGACGGTCAGCACGGCCAGCGCCTCGCCGCCCACCGTGGCACGGGCGACCTGCATGCCGGCGATGTTGATACCGGCCTCGCCGATGACGCGGCCGACGGTGCCGACGACACCGGGACGGTCCTCGTAGCGCAGGACGACCATGTGGTCGGCGAGGGCGAGGTCGACGTCGTACTCGCCGACGGCGACGATCTTCTGGAGGTGCTTCGGGCCGGCCAGCGTGCCGGAGACCGACACCTCCTCGCCGTCCGAGAGGGTGCCGCGCACGGTCACCACGTTGCGGTGCTCCGGGGACTCCGAGCTGGTGGTCAGCCGGACCTCGACACCGCGCTCCTGGGCGAACAGCGGGGCGTTGACGTAGGAGACCGTCTCGTCCACGACGTCCTCGAAGACGCCCTTGAGGGCGCTCAGCTCCAGCACCTTCACGTCGTGCTGGGTGATCTCGCCGTAGACCTCGACGTCGAGGCGGACGGCGACCTCACCGGCGAGCGCGGTGAAGATGCGGCCGAGGCGCTCGGCGAGCGGCAGGCCGGGCTTAACGTCTTCGGCGATGACGCCGCCCTGGACGTTGACCGCGTCGGGGACCAGCTCACCGGCGAGGGCCAGGCGCACCGACTTGGCGACGGCGATGCCGGCCTTCTCCTGGGCCTCGTCGGTGGAGGCGCCGAGGTGCGGGGTGGCGACGACCTGGTCGAACTCGAACAGCGGCGAGTCGGTGCAGGGCTCCTTGGCGTACACGTCCAGGCCGGCACCGGCGACGCGGCCCTCCTTGAGCGCCGCGTACAGCGCCTCCTCGTCGACGATGCCACCGCGAGCGGCGTTGACGATGCGGACGCTCGGCTTGACCTTGCGCAGCGCCTCGTCGCCGATGAGGCCGAGGGTCTCGGGGGTCTTGGGCAGGTGGACGGTGATGAAGTCGGAGACCTCGAGCAGCTCGTCCAGCGACAGCACCTTGACACCCATCTGGGCGGCGCGCGCGGGCTGCACGTAGGGGTCGTAGGCGACGACCTTCATGCCGAAGGCCGACATGCGCTGCGCGACGAGCGCGCCGATGCGGCCGAGGCCCACGACGCCGAGGGTCTTCTCGGCCAGCTCGACACCGGTGTACTTGCTGCGCTTCCACTCGCCGTTCTTGAGCGCGGCGTTGGCCTGCGGGATGTTGCGGGCGGTGGCGACGATCAGGCCGCAGGCCAGCTCGGCGGCGGTGACGATGTTGGAGGTCGGGGCGTTGACCACCATCACGCCGGCCTTGGTGGCGGCGGAGACGTCCACGTTGTCCAGGCCGACACCGGCGCGGGCGACGACCTTGAGCTTCTTGGCGGCGGCGATGGCCTCGGCGTCGACCTTGGTGGCGGAGCGGACCAGGATCGCGTCCACGTCGGCGATGGCGGGGAGCAGTTCGGCCCGGTCCGCGCCGTTGCACTGGCGGATCTCGAAGTCGGGTCCGAGCGCGTCCACGGTCGCGGGCGACAGCTCTTCAGCGATGAGTACGACGGGTTTCGAGCTCACGTGAGTCCTCACAAGTCCAATGCGGACGGCCGTCCCGACGGCCGCATGCGGTGGAGGGTTGCTAGCCGCGTGGAAGACGCACGACGCTGTGGGCCTGACGCGTATGTGTTCAGCAGTGTAGTGGCGTGGCGGACGCCGTCCTGCGCCTCTGGGGAAGCATCACCCGGAAGTGGATGCCGAGGGGGTGCCCGGAGATCCGGGCACCCCCTCGGGGAAAAGACCTACGCCTCTTCGTCGACCCAGCTCATGAGCTTGCGCAGCTCCTTGCCGGTGGTCTCCAGGAGGTGCTCGGAGTCCTGCTTCTTGTACTCGTTGTACTTCTTCAGACCGCCGTGGTACTCGTCCATCCAGTTCTTGGCGAAGGTGCCGTCCTGGATCTCGGCGAGGACCTTCTTCATCTCGGCCTTGGTGGCGTCGGTGATGATCCGCGGGCCGGTGACGTAGTCGCCCCACTCGGCGGTCTCGGAGATCGACCAGCGCATCTTCTCCAGGCCGCCCTCGTACATGAGGTCCACGATCAGCTTCAGCTCGTGCAGGCACTCGAAGTAGGCGATCTCCGGCTGGTAACCGGCCTCGGTCAGGGTCTCGAAGCCCGCCTTCACCAGCGCCGCGGTGCCACCGCACAGGACGGCCTGCTCACCGAACAGGTCGGTCTCGGTCTCCTCGGTGAAGGTCGTCTTGATGACGCCGGCGCGGGTGCCGCCGATGCCCTTCGCGTACGACAGGGCCAGCGCGAAGCCGTTGCCCGTGGCGTCCTGCTCGACGGCGGCGATGCAGGGGACGCCGCGGCCTTCCTCGTACTGACGGCGCACCAGGTGGCCCGGGCCCTTGGGGGCGACCATGCAGACGTCCACGCCGGCCGGGGGCTTGATGAAGCCGTAGCGGATGTTCAGGCCGTGACCGAAGAACAGCGCGTCGCCGTCCTTCAGGTTGTCCTTGATGTCCTTCTCGTAGACCTCGGCCTGGATCGGGTCCGGGACGAGGATCATGATGACGTCGGCCTCGGCGGCGGCCTCGGACGGGCTCACCACGCGCAGGCCCTGCTCCTCGGCCTTGGCCTTGGACTTCGAGCCCTCGTGCAGGCCGACGCGCACGTCGACACCGGAGTCGCGCAGCGACAGGGCGTGGGCGTGGCCCTGGCTGCCGTACCCGATGACCGCGACCTTGCGGCCCTGGATGATGGACAGGTCGGCGTCGGCGTCGTAGAACAGCTCGGCCACTGGGTTCTCTCCTTGTGTGCAGGTGTTGCGTCCCACCGTATGCCGGTGAGGGGAAGGGAAGTTTCGGGATCTCGGAATACGGGCGGCCGACGGTGTCCGCGACCGCCCGTTTCCGTCGTTATGCGGACCGGTCGAGTGCGCGCAGCGAGCGGTCCGTGATCGAACGGGCGCCGCGGCCGATGGCGATCGTGCCGGACTGGACGAGTTCCTTGATGCCGTACGGTTCCAGCATCCTGAGCATCGCGGACAGCTTGTCGCCGCTGCCGGTGGCCTCGATGGTGACGGCCTCCGGGGAGACGTCGACGGTCTTGGCGCGGAACAGCTGGACGATCTCGACGATCTGGGAGCGCGTCTCGTTGTCGGAGCGCACCTTCACCAGTACGAGTTCGCGCTGGACGGCCTGGGTGGGCTCCAGCTCGACGATCTTGAGCACGTTGACGAGCTTGTTGAGCTGCTTGGTCACCTGCTCCAGCGGGAAGTCCTCGACGCTCACCACGATGGTGATGCGGGAGATGTCGGGGTGCTCGGTGACACCGACGGCGAGCGAGTCGATGTTGAAGCCGCGGCGGGAGAAGAGGGCGGTGATCCGCGCCAGGACGCCGGGGGTGTTCTCCACCAGGACGGAGAGCGTGTGCTTGGACATGGTCTCTTCGGTCTCTCTCGCTCAGTCGTCTTCGTTGTCGCCGAAGTCGGGGCGGACGTCCCGGGCGGCCATGATCTCGTCGTTGGAGGTGCCGGCGGCGACCATCGGCCAGACCATCGCGTCCTCGTGGACGATGAAGTCGACGACGACGGGGCGGTCGTTGATGGAGTTGGCCTCCTCGATCACCTTGTCGAGGTCGGCGGGGTCCTCGCAGCGGATGGCGTAGCAGCCCATGGCCTCCGACAGCTTCACGAAGTCGGGGACCCGGGTGCCGCGGGCTTCCGGGTTGACGTCGTCCGGGCCGGAGTGCAGCACCGTGTTGGAGTACCGCTGGTTGTAGAACAGGGTCTGCCACTGGCGGACCATCCCGAGGGCGCCGTTGTTGATGACGGCGACCTTGATCGGGATGTTGTTCAGGGCGCAGGTGGTCAGTTCCTGGTTGGTCATCTGGAAGCAGCCGTCGCCGTCGATCGCCCAGACGGTACGGCCGGGCATGCCGGCCTGGGCGCCCATGGCGGCCGGGACCGCGTAGCCCATGGTCCCCGCGCCGCCGGAGTTCAGCCAGGTGGCGGGCTTCTCGTACTGGACGAAGTGCGCGGCCCACATCTGGTGCTGGCCGACGCCCGCCGCGAAGATCGTGCCCTCGGGTGCCAGCTGCCCGATGCGCTCGATGACCTGCTGCGGGGAGAGCGAGCCGTCCTCCGGCTGGTCGTAGCCGAGGGGGTAGGTGTCGCGCCAGCGGGTCAGGTCCTTCCACCAGGCGCTGTAGTCGCCCTTGTTGCCCTCGTCGTGCTCCTTCTGGACCGCCTGCACCAGGTCGGCGATGACCTCGCGGGCGTCGCCGACGATCGGGACGTCGGCCGCGCGGTTCTTGCCGATCTCGGCCGGGTCGATGTCGGCGTGGACGATCTTGGCGTACGGGGCGAAGCTGTCCAGCTTGCCGGTGACACGGTCGTCGAAGCGGGCTCCGAGGGCGACGATCAGGTCGGCCTTCTGCAGCGCGGTGACGGCGGTGACCGCACCGTGCATGCCCGGCATTCCCACGTGCAGCGGGTGGCTGTCGGGGAACGCGCCGAGCGCCATCAGGGTGGTGGTGACGGGCGCTCCGGTGAGTTCGGCGAGGACCTTCAGCTCGGCGGTGGCCCGGGCCTTGAGGACGCCGCCGCCGACGTAGAGCACGGGGCGCTTCGCGGCGGAGATCAGCTTGGCCGCCTCGCGGATCTGCTTGGCGTGCGGCTTGGTGACCGGGCGGTAGCCGGGCAGGTCCATGACCGGCGGCCAGGAGAAGGTGGTCTTCTTCTGGAGGATGTCCTTGGGGATGTCGACCAGCACGGGGCCGGGGCGCCCGGTGGCGGCGATGTGGAACGCCTGCGCGATCACCTTGGGGATGTCCTCGGCCTTGGTGACCAGGAAGCTGTGCTTGGTGATCGGCATGGTGATGCCGACGATGTCCGCCTCCTGGAAGGCGTCCGTGCCGATCGCGGAGGAGACCACCTGCCCGGTGATCGCGACCAGCGGCACGGAGTCCAGGTTGGCGTCGGCGATCGGCGTGACCAGGTTGGTGGCGCCGGGACCCGACGTCGCCATGCAGACGCCCACCTTGCCGGTGGCCTGGGCGTAGCCGGTGGCGGCGTGGCCCGCGCCCTGCTCGTGACGGACCAGGACGTGGCGCACCTTGGTGGAGTCCATCAGCGGGTCGTAGGCCGGAAGGATCGTGCCACCGGGGATGCCGAATACGGTGTCGGCGCCGACCTCCTCGAGAGAGCGAATGAGGGACTGCGCACCCGTGACGTGCTCGGGGGCGGACTGTCCTCCGGATCGGGGCCGGGGCTGCGGGTGTGCCCCGGTGGCCTGCTCGGTCATCGGCATTCTCTTCTCGATGCTGAGGGTTTTTGCGAGGTTCGTGCGGTCTGTTGCTGCTGCTGGGCAGGTGCCTGTGCAACAAAAAACCCCTCGTGCCGTAAGGCAAGCGAGGGGAGCGCGCCGGGTGTGGGTCGCGGGGAGTCCGAGTCGGTCCGGACGTCACCAGCTTCAGCCGACGCGCTTTCCAAGTACGAGAATTCGGGTGCGCATGGCACTGACCTTCCCTCCGGCGCGCACTCACTGTCAAGTGGGTGGGACGGGAGTCTCATTATGTGAGCGGAGGGCCGTGCCACCACTGAGGACGGCCGGAAGCCCGGTGGTGACGCCGCCGACGACCTGGCCGGGGGCGGAGCCGCCGACACCCTTGGTGTACACCCCGGCGCCACCGCCCGCGAAGGCCGGTTCGGCCGGTCCGTGCGGCACCGGGTAGTGGCCGGTGCCGAGCGCTCTGCGTAGCCGGTACTCGTCCAGGGCCCCGGAGAACGCCATGCCCTGTCCGTGCGTACAGCCCATCGCGCGCAGGGCGACGATCTGCTCGGGCAGGTCGACGCCGTCGGCCACGGACTTCAGCCCGAGGTCGGTGGCGATGCGCAGCAGACCGCTGGTGATCTTGTGCAGCCGCGCGGACTCCACGACGCCCTCGACCAGGCCCCGGTCGAGCTTGAGGACGTCCACGGGCAGCCGCCGCAGCGCGGTGATCGCCGCGTACCCGCTGCCGAAGCCGTCCAGGGCGATCCGGACCCCGACCCGGCGCAGGGCGTTCAGCCGGCGGTCCAGCTCGTCGAGTCCGACCCGCGGGTCGATGTCCGACAGCTCGATCACGAGGGAGCCGGGCGGCAGTCCGTGCCGGGTCAGCAGGGCCTCCACGGAGCCCAGCGGCATGGAGCGGTCCAGCAGGCGGCGGGCGCCGATGCGTATGGCCACGGTCACGGACAGCCCGGTCGCCGCGCGTTCGGCGGCCTGCTCGACGGCCTCGCGGAGCACCCAGCGGTCGAGTTCGGCGGTGCGGTCGCCTTCCTCGGTCACCCGCAGGAACTCGGCGGGGGTGAACAGCACGCCCTGCGAGGAACGCCATCGCGGCTGGGCGCAGACCGACGTGATCCGGCCGTCGGTGAGGGAGACCACCGGCTGGTGCAGCAGGGCGAACTCCCCGTCGTGCAGCGCGGCGCGCAGCCGGGTGGCCAGCTCCGCCTTGCGTACGACGTCCTGCTGCATCTGCGGCCGGTACAGCTCGACGCGGCCCTTGCCGCCCGCCTTGGCCCGGTACATGGCGAGGTCGGCGTTGCGCAGCAACTCGCCCGCACCCAGGCCCGGTTCGGCGAAGGCGACGCCGATGGAGGCGTTGACCCGGACCTCGTTGCCGTCGATGAGGTAGGGCTGGGAGAGCGTGAGCCTGAGCCGGTCGGCCAGCTCCCGGATGTGTCCCTCGCGGGCGGCCCGGTCCCGGGCGCCGTCCCCGACGATCAGGGCCGCGAACTCGTCGCCGCCCAGTCTGGAGGCGGTGTCCCCCTTGCGGACGGCCTCGTGGAGTCTGCGGGCGGCCTGGACGAGCAGCTCGTCCCCGGCCTGGTGCCCGATGGTGTCGTTGACGCCCTTGAAGCCGTCGAGGTCGATGAAGAGCACCGCCGTGCCGCGCAGGGCGGCGCCCCGGTCGGAGGCGCGGCGGCCGGAGAGCGCCTGCTGGACGCGCCGGGTGAACAGGGCGCGGTTGGGCAGGTCGGTGAGCGGGTCGTGTTCGGCGTTGTGCTGGAGCTGCGCCTGGAGGCGCACTCTTTCGGTGACGTCGCGGCTGTTGAAGATGAGGCCGCCGTGGTGCCGGTTGACGGTCGACTCGACGTTGAGCCAGCCGCCCTCCCCGGAACGGAAGCGGCACTCGATGCGCGTGGTGGGTTCCTCGACCGGGCTGGCGGCCAGGAACCGGCGTACCTCGTGCACCACGCAGCCGAGGTCCTCGGGGTGGATGAGCCCGGCCAGTTCGGTGCCCACCAGTTCCTCCGCGGGCCGTCCGTAGACCCCGGCGGCGGCCGGGGAGACGTAGCGGAGGATGCCGTTGGGCGCGGCGATCATGATGACGTCGCTGGAGCCCTGGACCAGGGAGCGGAAGTGGTTCTCCTTCTGCGCCAGTTCCTGGGTGAGGACGATGTTGTCGAGCAGCATGATGCCCTGCCGGACGACGAGCGCGAGCACGACGGTACCGCCGGTCAGCAGCACCACGCGGTCGACGCTGCGGCCGTTGAGCACGTTGTAGAGGATGCCCAGGGTGCAGACGGCGGCCGCGAGGTACGGCGTGAGCGCGGCCAGGGACCCGGCGATGGGTCGGGCGGCCGGATAGCGGCCCCGATCGCCGCCCTGTCCCGGCCCGGGCAGGGCGGTGGACGTGGCGGGCGGTACGGCGGGGGGTGTGGGCTGGTGGCCGGCGCCGCGCTGCCCCGGCACGTGCTCGTGCACCACGCGGGTGTGGCCGCCGGACTCCCGCTCCTCCGGAGCCGACCGGCCGCGCCGGGCCGCGGCCCAGGGGGCGTACGCGAGCAGCAGGGAGCCGGCGAACCAGCCCGCGTCGAGCAACTGCCCGGAGCGGTAGCTGTTGTGCAGCAGCGGCGAGGTGAACAGGGCGTCGCACACCACGGTCAGGCCGAGCGCGCCGATGGCGGTGTTGACGGCGGATCTGCACACGGGCGACCGCCTGAAGTGCAGCGCGAGCACCATGCTGACGAGGGCGATGTCGAGCAGCGGGTACGCCACCGAGAGGGCGGAGTGCGCGACGCTGGACCCGCCCTCGACCTTGGCCGCCTGGGCGAGCGCCAGGCTCCAGGCGAGGGTCAGCAGCGAACCGCCGATCAGCCAGGCGTCCAGGCCCAGGCAGATCCAGCCGGCCTTGGTCACCGGCCGCTTGGCCAGCACCAGCAGTCCCACGATGGCGGGCGGGGCGAAGCACAGGAAGAACAGGTCCGCGTAGCTGGGACTGGGCACCGGCACCCGCAGCACGACCTCGTACCAGCCCCAGACCAGGTTGCCCAGGGACGCCATCGCGGAGGAGAGGGCGAAGAGCAGCCAGGCCGGCCGGAAGCGGACGTGGCGTCCGCGGGCGTAGAGGAAGCAGGAGACGGCGGCGGCGGCCGCGGCGGCGCTCAGGCCGAAGTCGCCCATGATCTTGGCGACGTACTGCGAACCCCAGCCGAGCGCGGCACCGACGGCGTAGGCCGCGCAGATCAGGGCGAGTACGAGCTGGCGGACGAGGGGCGGTCCGCCGACGGCGGCCGGCGGCCGGGTCGGCAGCGGTCCGGCCGGGGCCTGGCCGCGCAGCGCTCCGTCCAGCGTGGGCACGGCGGGCGGGCTCACCGGGGCCTCCTGGTCCGCACCGCTTCCGCGTCCCGTCCACACCGGTGGGCCGGCCGGTCCTGCCTCCCGCGGTCGTCCGGTCGGCGCGGGTGGGGGCGGCGCTGAGCGGACCGGCCGTCGTGGTGGCCGTGCCGGCCCCGTCGGTGCGCGGTCGCGGTCGTGCGCCAGGGTCGCCGGCGGCGGCTCCGCCGCGTCGGATCGTTGGTCCATAGGCCGTGCATCGCCCGTCGCCCCCCTCACAGTCTCAGATGTCCATCCCCGGCGCCGTACGGTGCGCGGCGCGTCCCCTGTCGGACGATACACCAGTCTCGTCACTCAGGGACATAGGTTCTCTACGCTCCGTGACGACCAGCGGATATGCGCGCACCCACCGCATCCGGGGCGTCGCGGAGGGTGCCCGAAACGGATTACGCGCCCGTCGTCAGGATCACGTTGCGCAGCGGCTCCCGGTTCACGAACCGGTGCAACTGGCCCACCAGCAGCCGCTTGGCGCGCGGCAGGAAGGCGGAGGTCGGACCGCCCGCGTGCGGGCTGACGACTATGCCGGGAGCATGCCACAGGGGGTGGCCCGGCGGCAGCGGTTCGGGGTCGGTCACGTCGAGGGCGGCGGTGAGGCGCCCGCTCTCCAGTTCGGCGAGCAACGCCTTCGTGTCCACGACCGGTCCGCGCGCCACGTTGACGAGCAGGGCGCCGTCCTTCATCCGGGCCAGGAACTCGGCGTCGACCAGTCCCCGGGTGGCCTCGGTGAGCGGGGTGGACAGGATGACGACGTCGGCTCGCGGGAGCAGGGCGGGGAGTTCGGTGAGCGGGTGCACGGGGCCGCGCTCCGTGGTGCGGGCGGAGCGCGCGACGCGCACCACCGGCGCGACCTCGAACGGCACGAGCCGGTCCTCGATCGCGGCGCCGATCGACCCGTACCCGACGATGAGGACCGTGCGGTCCGCGAGCGCGGGCCGGAACCCGCCGAGCCACTCGCCGCGGTCCTGCGCCCGCACGAAGTCCGGGATGCCGCGCAGCGACGCCAGCACCAGGGCCAGGGTCAGCTCCGCGGTGCTGGCCTCGTGCACGCCGCGCGCGTTGCACAGCCGTACGCCCGCGGGCAGGTGCTTCAGGCCGGGCTCGACGTGGTCGATGCCCGCCGAGAGGGTCTGGACGACCTGGACGGAGCGCATCTCGGGCAGCGGGCGTACGCCGACCGTGGAGGGCTTCATGTAGGGGACGACGTAGAAGGCGCAGTCGGCCGGGTCGGCGGGGAAGGTCTCCTCGCCGTCCCAGTGGTGGTAGGCGGGGCCCTCGGGGAGGCCCTCGATCTCGTCCGGCGGGATGGGCAGCCACACGTCAGCAGTCATGGTCAGGAGGCTATGTCAGGGGGCCGGACGGCAGAGGTTAGGTTGGGTGGCCTGACGAGGGAGGGTCACGACCGGTGGAGCGCAGGACGATCGGCGCGACGGCACTCGCGGTGGGGGCCGTCGGACTGGGGTGCATGCCGATGAACTGGGCGTACAGCGCCTCACGGCAGCGGGGCGACGAGTCGCTCAGGGCGGTGCACCGGGCCCTCGATCTCGGCTCCTCCCTGCTGGACACGGCGGACATGTACGGCCCGTTCACCAACGAGCTGCTGCTGGGCCGGGTGTTGAAGGAGCGGCGCTCCGACGCCTTCGTGTCGACCAAGGTCGGTCTGCTGGTGGGGGAACAGCACATCGTGGCCAACGGCCGCCCCGGCTATGTGCGGCGTGCCTGCGACGCTTCCCTGCGCCGGCTGCAGACGGACGTCATCGACCTGTACCAACTGCACCGCGCCGACCCGGAGATACCCGTCGAGGAGACCTGGGGCGCGATGGCGGAGCTGGTGCGGGCCGGGAAGGTGCGGGCGCTCGGCCTCTGCGCGGTCGGCGCCCGGTCGGCCCGGCGGCCGGGGGCGCGGCTGCACGACGCGACGATCCGCCAACTGGAGCGGGTGCAGCAGGTCTTCCCGGTGAGCGCGGTCGAGGCCGAGCTGTCGGTGTGGTCGCCGGAGGCGCTGCGGACGCTGCTGCCCTGGTGCGTCTCGCGCGGCGTCGGCTTCCTGGCGGCGATGCCGCTGGGCAACGGCTACCTGACCGGCACGCTGACGCCCGGCCAGGGCTTCGAGCCGGAGGACCTGCGGGCCCGGCATCCCCGCTTCACCGCCGAGATGATGGCCGCCAACCAGCCGATCGTGGCCGCGCTGCGCCGGATCGCGGCCCGGCACGGCGACGGGGTCACCGCGGCGCAGGTGGCGCTGGCCTGGGTGCTGGCGCAGGGACGGCACGTGGTGCCGGTGCCGGGCACCAAGCAGGAGCGCTGGGTGGAGCAGAACGCGGGGGCGGTCCGGCTGCGGCTGACCGAGCACGACCTGGCGGAGGTGCGGGCGCTGCCGCCGGCGCAGGGTTCCTGGGAGTGACGCGCGCGGTCGCACATGGCGGCCGCTGCCGAGCCGGTCCCGGATTCGGGATGCGCCGATCGGGAACTTGGACGGCCCGTGCGGTGTATGACAAGGAGAACCCGCCGCGTCGAAGGGACCAAGATCGTGCAACGTCGAGCCGTGCCGGCCGTGCTGGCCGCCGCTCTCCTGCTGACGGCCGGCTGCTCCTCCGACTCCTCCGGCGGCGCGGACCCGTCCGGAACGGACGGCAGCTCCTCTCCGGCCAGTACGGCGGCGCAGTCCTCGCCCGCCGGGACGCCCGCCGAGCAGGCGCCGCCCGCGAAGGGCTCCGTGAAGGTGCTCCGTACGGTCGCCACGGGGCTGGACAGCCCCTGGGGTCTGGCCCCGCTGCCGGGCGGCGACCTGCTGGTCTCCTCCCGCGACGAGGCCACGATCACGCGGGTCGACGCCGAGTCGGGCGAGAAGACCGAGCTGGGCCAGGTGCCCGGGGTGTCCCCGTCCGGCGAGGGCGGCCTGCTCGGCATCGCGCTCTCCCCCGACTACGCCGCGGACCACATGGTCTACGCGTACTTCACCTCGGCCTCGGACAACCGCGTCGTGCGCATGCTGTACGACGAGAAGAAGCCGGCCGGCGAGCAGCTGGGCGCCCCGGACACGGTCTTCCGGGGCATCCCCAAGGGCGTGATCCACAACGGCGGCCGGATCGCGTTCGGCCCCGACAAGATGCTCTACGCGGGCACGGGAGAGAGCGGCGACACGGGCCTGTCGCAGGACAAGGAGTCCCTCGGCGGCAAGATCCTGCGGATGACCCCGGACGGCGAACCGGCGCCCGGCAACCCCTTCCCCGACTCCCCCGTGTACTCGTACGGCCACCGGAACGTGCAGGGGCTGGCCTGGGACGGCAAGCAGCGGCTGTTCGCCTCGGAGTTCGGCCAGGACACCTGGGACGAGCTGAACGCGATCAAGCCGGGTGACAACTACGGCTGGCCCGAGGCGGAGGGCAAGGGCGGCGGCTCCGGGTACCACGACCCGGTCGCCCAGTGGAGCACCGACGAGGCCTCCCCCAGCGGCATCGCCTACGCCGGGGGCTCCGTGTGGATGGCGGGGCTGCGCGGTGAGCGGCTGTGGCGGGTCCCGCTGAAGGGGACGGAGGCCGCGGCCGACCCGCAGGCCTTCCTGGAGGGCGAGTACGGCCGGCTGCGCACGGTGGCTCCGGCGGGCGGCGACAAGCTGTGGCTGGTCACCAGCAACACGGACGGCCGCGGCGACGCGAAGGGCGACGACGACCGCGTTCTGGAGCTGGAGGTGAAGTAGGCGACCGGCTACGCGTCCTTCTCGGCCTCCGGGTCCTGACTCCCCGCCTCGTCGGCACGCGGCCGGTGGACGACGACCTTGCCCGAGCCGAGGTCTATCGGGCCGTGACCGGGGTCGCCGTCGCCGACGTCCTCGCGGGTCAGTTCGAGGCGGTTCTGCTCGTCCTGGGTGTGTTTGCGGCCGGGGGAGAACAGTTCCTCGAATGCGTTGAACATCGTGCCTCCGTCGGTCGGCGTCCCTTACAGCGTAAGCCTCACTCCGCCGAACGGGACGTGAGCCGTTCGGCGGGGAACAGCGCCAGCCGGTGGGCCACCGCCGCCGCCTCGCCCCGGCCGGACACGCCCAGCTTGGCCAGGATGTTGGAGACGTGGACGCTGGCCGTCTTGGGCGAGATGAAGAGTTCCCCGGCTATCTGCCGGTTGGTGCGGCCCTCGGAGACCAGCCGCAGGACGTCGCGCTCCCGGCCGGTGAGGCCGAGGGCCTCGGCGGGGTCGGCGGGCGGGGACGCGGCGTCCGGTTCGGCGGCGCGGCCGAGGGTGAGGCGGGCGCGTCGGCCCAGTTCGGCCACGGCGTCGGCCAGTGGACGGGCGCCGAGGTGGTCGGCGACGGTGCGGGCCAGGCGGAGCAGTTCCGTGGCACGGGCGCGCTCGTCCTCGCCGCCGGTCGCCAGGAGGGCGCCGGCCAGCCGGTGCCGGACGCGGGCGAGGTCGTAGGGCCGCTCCAGGCGTTCGAAGGCGGTGACCGTCTCCGACCAGAGCCCCGGGGTGTCGCGGCCCCGGGCGCGGTGGAGTTCGGCGCGGACCCAGCGCTCGTGGGCGACCCAGACCGGGGCGCCCGTCGTCAGGTGCTTCGCGGCCCCGGTGAGGCGGTCGAGGATGTCGGCGCGGCCCTCTTCGGCGGTCGGCAGGGCGCGCGCGTCGGCCTCCGCCGCGGCGGCGGACAGCAGCAGGGGCCAGCCGAAGCGTTGGGTGCCGGGCGGGAAGCCCGTGTCCAGGGCGCGGACGAGTTCGGCGCGGGCGTCCTGGAGGCGGCCCTCGGCCGCGGCGACGCCGATGGTGAGGGCCGCCAGCGGCAGGCGGCGCTGCGGCATGGGGTCGTGGGTGCCGTAGGCGGCGCGGGCCTCGGCGAGCAGCCGGGCGGCGTGGGCCCGCTCGCCGCGGGCGAGGGCGACGGCGGCGCGCTTGAGGGCGGCGCCACCGCGTGGTGCGGGGCCGCGGTCCGGTGCTCCGGCCCGGTCCGCCGCTTCCAGGGCCTCGTCCCAGCGGCCCAGGGAGATGAGCGACTCGGCGAGGTTGCCCCAGACCCAGGCCTCGGACTCCAGCAGGCCCATCCGCCGGGTGAGTTCGACGCCCTCGCGCAGGACGCCGAGCGCGTCCCGCGAGCGGCCGACCCCCTCCAGGGAGGAGGGCAGGTTGACATGGCTGCGGGCCACCACGGCGGACCGGCCCTGGGCCACCACCAGATCCCTGACCTGGTACATCTCGGCGAGTCCCGGGTCGATCTGCCCCGCGTCCACCATCAGGCCGCCCAGCGTGAGCCGGGCGTTCAGCTCGATCTCGTCGGCGCCCACCATGCGCGCGTACTCGACGGCCCGTTCGGCTGCCGTCATCGCGTCGGGGCCCGGGGAGTGGAGCATCGACCAGTTGGCGGACATGGCCAGCACCTCGGCGTGCACCTGGGAGGGCGGCAGGCCGCGGACCAGTTCCTGGGCGATGCCCAGCTCCCGCCAGCCGTCGCCACGGCCCTGGGCCTGGACCAGCAGGGAGCGCTGGGTCCAGAACCAGGCGGCCCGCTGCGGGTCCCGGCCGCCCGCGCCCGCGCCGGCGCCCGTGTCCTGTTCGTCCAGCAGGCGCAGCGCCCGCTTGGTGATCTTCATGGCGCGCTCGCGCTCGCCGCACAGTCGCCCGGCGACGGCGGCCTCGGCCATCAGGTCCAGGTAGCGCAGGGGTGTGGTGGCGGGGTCGCAGCCGCAGGGCGGGTAGACCTCGGTGCAGTCCACGGGGCGCAGGGTGGCGCGTACGTCGTCGGGGACGGAGTCCCACAGCTCCATCGCGCGCTCCAGCAGGCGCAGCTGCTCGGCGTAGGCGTGCCGGCGGCGGGCCTCGACGGAGGCGTCCAGGACGGCGGGCAGGGCCTTGGCCGGGACGTGGGCGTGGTACCAGTAGCTGGCCAGGCGCATCACGCGCTCGGCGGCGGGCACCAGCGTGGGGTCGGCGTCCAGCGCTTGCGCGTAGTGCCGGTTGAGGCGGGAGCGTTCGCCGGGGAGCAGGTCGTCGCCGACGGCCTCGCGGACCAGGGAGTGGCGGAAGCGGTAGCCGTCGCCGTCGGGCGCGGGGAGCAGGATGTTGGCGTTCACCGCGGAGCGCAGGGCGTCGATCAGGTCGTCCTCGGCGAGCTGGGCGACGGCGGCGAGCAGCCGGTACTCGACGGTGGAGCCGCCCTCGGCGACGATCCGGGCGACCCGCTGGGCGCTCTCGGGCAGGGCTTCGACGCGGACCAGGAGCAGGTCGCGCAGGGAGTCGGTGAGGCCGGTGCGGCTGCCCTCGTGGGCGGCGACGGCGAGTTCCTCGACGAAGAAGGCGTTGCCGTCGGAGCGCTCGAAGATGGCGTCGACCTGGAGCGGGTCGGGCTCGCGGGCGAGGATTCCGGCGATCTGGCGGCCCACCTCGTCGCGGGTGAAGCGGCCGAGTTCGAGACGGCGGACGGTGCGCAGCCGGTCCAGCTCGGCGAGCAGGGGGCGCAGGGGGTGGCGGCGGTGGATGTCGTCGGAGCGGTAGGTGGCCAGGACGACGAGGCGGCCGGTGCGCAGGGTGCGGAAGAGGTAGGCGATCAGGTGGCGGGTGGAGGCGTCGGCCCAGTGCAGGTCCTCCAGGACGAGGACGACGGTGTGCCGGGCGGCGACGCGCTCCAGCAGGCGGGCGGTGAGTTCGAAGAGCCGGGCCATGCTCTCCTCGTCGTGCCGGCCGCCGCCGGTGACCGGGGCGCCCTCGCCCAGTTCGGGCAGCAGCCGGGCCAGCTCCTCCTCCTGCCCGGCGGCCGCGGCGGCCAGCTCCTCGGGCAGGTGGCGGCGCAGGGCGCGCAGCGCGGTGGAGAAGGGCGCGAAGGGCAGCCCGTCGGCGCCGATCTCCACGCAGCCGCCCAGCGCGACGACGGCGCCCCGCCGGTCCGCTACGGCGGCGAACTCCTCGACGAGGCGGGTCTTGCCGACGCCGGCCTCGCCGCCGAGCAGCAGGGCCTGCGGCTCTCCCCCGGCGGCGGACGCGCGGGCGAACGCCTCGTTCAACGTGTCCAGTTCGCCGGTGCGGCCGACGAACACGGGACTGACGGACCTGGTCTCCACGGAGCCGAGCATCGCACGCGGGTACGACAGCGGGTCACCGGTTTTCGGCAGGTGGACGACGGCGGGTACGACGGCGGGGAGGGAGGCCGTGCGGCCTCCCTCCCCGGCTCCCCCGTTCACGCGGCCCGGGCGAACCGGGGCCGGCGCTGCCGCGGCGTATGGCTCTCCGCCTCGGCGGCGCCGTGCCGGGCCCGGCGGCGGGCGGCGCGCCGGGCCCGGACCGCCTCGCGGGCCAGCCGGGCCTCGTCGGCACGGCGGATGAGTTCGGCGGAGCGGTACCGCTGGATCTCGTACTCGTACATGGTGTGTCCCTCGGTTCCTCTTCGGTTTCGGCTTCGCTTGTTCGCGATGCCTCAACCTTCGTCTCCCAGGGGGGTGGGCCACATCGGGCAAGTTCCGCATCTTCGGCGCCGCGGGGGGCCTTAGACGTGCGTGAGGGGTCTTAGGGCGCGTGCCACAGGCGTGCGCTGGTCCTAAGACCCCTCGAGAAGTGCCTGGTCAGCCGGCGGAGGGCAGCCCCAGCAGGACGTCCGTGTACTTCAGGACGGCCAGGAGCAGGCCGATGACGCCGAGGGCGACGCCCGCCCAGGCGACCGACTTGATCCACGGGGCCTGCGGGCGGCCGGGCGCGCCGAACGCGGGGCGGGCCAGCACGACGACGCCGACGACCAGCGCGACCAGGGCGAAGATGCCGCCCCACATCGCGGTGGCCTGCCAGGCGTTGCCGTAGCCCTTCTCGATCAGCGCGCCGACGTCCGAGGACGAGGAGGTCTGCAGCTGGCCCATCAGCGACTCGCGCGCGGAGGCCACGGTGCCGACCCAGCTGCCGGTCAGGGAGACGATGCCGAGACCGGCGGAGACGACGGCGCCCGCGCCCTGGCCGACGCCGGTGGGGCCCGCCCCGGTCGCTTCGGTGTCGTCCGCGTGCGCGTCCTCGTCCGTCGCCGCGTCGGCGCCCTCCGGCGCGTCGGTCTCGGCCGCCTCAGGGGCCTCGGCCGCCTTGGTGACCTCGGTGGACCCGGCGGCCTCGGTCGCCTCGTCCGTCTTGTGCTCGTCGGTCTTCACGCCGGTCTCGTCCACTGTCTTCGTTCCCATGCCTCGCACCGTACGGACGCTGTCTGAGAGGTCCCTTAATGATCCTTGTGTGCGGCACGCGCGCGTGCCTCGCGTGCCGCGCGCCACTCGGGTGCGAGCACCGCCCACACCTCCATGTCCTGGCGCGTGCCCCGGTAGGGGAAGCTTTCGCGCAGCACGCCCTCTCGCATCATGCCCAGTCGCCGCGCGGCGTTGACGCTCGGGGTGTTCGCCGAGGAGGCGTGCCACTCCACGCGGTGCATGCCGCGCTCGTCGAAGGCCCAGTCGATGAGCACGCGTGCGCCGCGGGTGACCAGGCCGCGGCCCGTGGCGGCGGGCTCCAGCCAGCAGCCGACCTCGCAGACGCCGGTGGCGGCGTCGAAGACGCGGTAGAGCAGGCCGCCGACCAGCTTGCCGTCCAGCCACAGCCCGTGCAGGAAGCCGCTGTCGGCGGCGTGCCGGTCGGCGTAGGTCTGGAGCACCTCGCGCGCCGAGTCGACGTCGGTGGCCTTCGCGCCGAAGGGGATGTGTTCGGTGATGAAGTCCCGCCCGCGGTCGAGGTGGGCCAGGAACTCCTCGGCGTGCCAGGTCTCCAGGGGGCGCAGTTCGGCTCCGTCGTCACCCAGTGGTATCGCGTACATCCCGCTGTCGTTCCTCCTCCGCAAGGACGTCCGCCACCTCGGCGTCCGTCGCCGCGGCCAGCCTCTCATGCGCGGCCCGGCACTCGGGCGGCTCGATGCTGATGCGGGGCAGCAGGGCGTCCAGGCGGCGCGGCAGCCACCAGTTGGCGCGGCCGAGCAGGTGCATCAGGGCGGGCACCAGGAGGGTGCGCAGCACGAAGGCGTCCAGCGCGACGGCGGCGGCGAGCGCGATGCCGAACATGGCGATCACCCGCTCGCCGCTGAGGACGAAGGCGAGGAAGACCGAGATCATGATCACGGCGGCGGAGTTGATCACGCGGCCGGTCTCGGCGAGTCCGACCCGGACGGCGCGGCGGTTGTCGCCGGTCTCCAGCCACTCCTCGTACATCCGGCTGACGAGGAAGACCTGGTAGTCCATGGAGAGCCCGAAGAGCACCGAAACCATGATCACGGGCAGGAAGGGTTCGATCGGTCCGGCGCTGCCGAGGCCGAGCAGTTCGCTCCCCCAGCCCCACTGGAAGATCGCCACCACCACGCCGAAGGCGGCGGCCACCGCGGCCACGTTCATGGCGGCGGCCTTGAGGGGGATGCCGACGGAGCGGAAGGCCAGCAGGAGCAGCAGGCAGCCGAGCCCGATGACGACGCCGACGAAGAGGGGCAGCTTGCCGACGATGACGTCGGCGAAGTCGTCGTAGCCGGCCGTCACGCCGCCCACGTGCACGTCGAGCGCCGTACCGGCCTCGGCGCGCGGCAGCACCTCGGAGCGCAGCCGTTCGACCAGGTCGCTGGTCTGCCGGGACTGCGGCGCCGACTCGGGTACGACGGTGAGGTACGCGGCGTCGCCGCCGGAGTTGTACATCACCGGCGTCACCGAGGAGACGCCCTCGGTGGTGCGCAGGGTGGCGTCGAGGTTGTCCAGGGCGAGGCGGTCCTCGGCGCCGCGGACCTCGGTGACCAGGGTGAGCGGACCGTTGACGCCGGGGCCGAAGCCGTCGGCGAGGAGGTCGTAGGCCTGGCGGGTGGTGGTGCCCTTGGGGTCGTTGCCCTGGTCGGAGGTGCCGAGGCGCAGGCCCAGGGTGGGCAGGGCGAGGACGGTGATGACGACGAGGGCGAGGGCACCGAGCAGCTTGGGCCGGCGCTCGACGAAGGCGGACCAGCGGGCGGCGAACCCGGCCGTCACCTCGGGCTCGGGACCGTGCTCGGCGAGCCGGCGCCGCTCCCGCCGGCTCAGGGCGCGCGGACCGATGTACGACAGCAGGGCCGGCAGCAGCGTCACGGAGGCCGCGACGGTGAGGATCACGGTCAGCGAGGCGGCGACGGCGACGCCGTTGAGGAAGCTCAGCCGGAGGATCAGCATGCCGAGCAGGGCGATGCACACGGTGGCGCCCGCGAAGACGACGGCCCGTCCGGTGGTCGCCACGGCGTCGGCGGCGGCCTCCGCGACCGGCAGCCCCCGTTTCAGTCCGCGCCGGTGTCTGGTGACGATGAACAGGGCGTAGTCGATGCCGACGCCGAGTCCGATGAGGGTGCCCAGCATGGGCGCGAAGTCGGCGACGGTCATGGCGTGGCCGAGGAGCGTGATGCCGGCGTAGGCGGTGCCGACGGAGACCAGCGCGGTGGCGATGGGCAGCAGCGCCGCGGCGACGGAGCCGAAGGCGAGGAACAGGACGACCGCGGCCACGGCCACGCCGACGGCCTCGGCGAGGTGGCCGCCGCCGGACTCGGTGAGCGCTATGGCGCCGCCGCCCAGTTCGATCTGGAGTCCATCGGTCTCGGCCGCCTCGGCGGTGTCGACCACGGCCCGCGCCTGGGCCGCGTCGATGTCCTGGGAGGCCGCCCCGAAGGTGACGGTGGCGTAGGCGGTGTCGGCGTTCTCGCTGATCAGGGGCGAGTCGGCGTCGTGGTACGGGTTGGTGACCGCGGCCACCCCGGGCAGGTCGGCGACGCGGTCCAGGGTGCGGGTCATGGCCTGTTCGACGTCGGCGGCGCGGACGGTGCCGGTCGTGGTGTGCCAGACGATGGTGTCGCTGTCCCCGCCGAGGTCGGGGAAGCGCGATTCGAGCAGCCGGGAGGCGCGGTCGGAGCCGGTGCCGGGGATCCCGTAGTCGTTGGAGTACGCGGAGCCGGTGACCGTGGCGGCCGCCGCCACGCCGCCGAGGGTGAGCAGCCAGAGCAGGACGGCTACGAGGCGACGACGAACACACCAGCGTGCGAGGGCTGCCACGAACGTGCTCCCGGGGGTGTCTGATTGTGGATCTTTGACCGGGGAAACCCGGAATGCCGGGAACACCTGGAACAGACGTCCATGGTGTGAACCGCCCGCAAAGAACGCATGAGCAATGCGGAATCACTCTTGCAGGCAGAAGTGATCCTTTGCGGACTTAGTGGCCTTATTCACAACAACGGCCCTGGGGGGACGCGCCGCGGTCGGCGTGTCCCCCCAGGGCCCGTGGTGTGACCGGGTGTCAGCCCTCGGTGACGCCCAGCTTCTCCAGGATCAGCTCCTTGACGCGGGCCGCGTCCGCCTGCCCCCGGGTCGCCTTCATGACCGCGCCGACCAGGGCACCGGCCGCGGCCACCTTGCCGCCGCGGATCTTGTCCGCGACGCCCGGGTTGCCGGCGATGGCCTCGTCGACGGCGGCGGTCAGCGCGCCCTCGTCGGAGACGACCTTCAGGCCGCGCTTGTCGACGACCTCGTCCGGCGTGCCCTCACCGGCGAGGACGCCCAGGATGACCTGGCGGGCCAGCTTGTCGTTCAGCTCGCCCTTCGTGACCAGTTCGGCGACGCGGGCGACCTGGACCGGCGTGATCGCCAGCTCGTCGAGCGTCTTGCCCGACTCGTTGGCGCTGCGGGCCAGCTCGCCCATCCACCACTTGCGGGCGGAGGCCGCGTCGGCACCGGCGTCGATCGTGGCGACGATCGGGTCCAGGGCTCCGGCGTTGAGGATGGACTGCATGTCGTTGCCGGAGATGCCCCACTCCTCGCGGAGCCGGTTGCGGCGCACCAGCGGCAGCTCGGGCAGGGCGGCCCGGATCTCCTCGACCCACTCGCGGGACGGGGCGACGGGCACCAGGTCGGGCTCCGGGAAGTACCGGTAGTCCTCGGCCTCCTCCTTCACGCGGCCCGAGGTGGTGGACCCCGTGTCCTCGTGGAAGTGGCGGGTCTCCTGGATGATCGTGCCGCCGTCGTTCAGCACGGCGGCGTGCCGCTGGATCTCGAAGCGGGCGGCACGCTCCACGGAGCGCAGCGAGTTGACGTTCTTGGTCTCGCTGCGGGTGCCGAACTTCTCCCGGCCGTGCGGGCGCAGCGACAGGTTCACGTCGCAGCGCATCTGGCCCATCTCCATGCGGGCCTCGGACACGCCGAGGGCCCGGATGAGTTCGCGAAGCTCACGGACGTACGCCCGCGCGACCTCGGGGGCCCGCTCGCCCGCTCCCTCGATCGGCTTGGTGACGATCTCGATGAGCGGGATGCCGGCGCGGTTGTAGTCGAGGAGGGAGTGCGAGGCGCCGTGGATACGGCCCGTGGCGCCGCCGACGTGCAGCGACTTGCCGGTGTCCTCCTCCATGTGGGCGCGCTCGATCTGGACGCGGAAGGTCTCCCCGTCCTCCAGCTGCACGTCGAGGTAGCCGTCGAAGGCAATGGGCTCGTCGTACTGGGAGGTCTGGAAGTTCTTCGGCATGTCCGGATAGAAGTAGTTCTTCCGGGCGAAGCGGCACCACTCGGCGATCTCGCAGTTCAGCGCGAGACCGATCCTGATCGCGGACTCGACGCCGGTCGCGTTGACGACCGGGAGCGCGCCGGGCATGCCGAGGCAGACGGGGCAGGTCTGGGTGTTCGGGTCGGCACCCAGTGCGGTCGAGCAGCCGCAGAACATCTTGGTGCGGGTGCCGAGTTCGACATGGACCTCGAGGCCCATGACGGGGTCGTACGACGCGAGTGCGTCCTCGTACGACACCAGGTCGGTCGTGGTGGTCACGGTGAAACTTCCCTCTCAGCCCAGCAGGACGTCGTCGTCGCCGAGACGCTTCAGCTCGCGGTACAGGATGGCGAGGTTGGTGACGACGGCGGCGCCGGTGACGACGGCGTCGAGCAGTCGCAGCGTGTCGCTCTCGCCACGGGCCTTCTTGATCTGCTTGTAGACCCCGACGGCGCCGAACGCCGACGTGGCCATCGAGACGTACAGACCGGACTTGGACTTCTTGAAGCCCTTGGCCTTGGTCAGTGCACTCACAGCGACGGTGCCTCCTCGATCAGCGGGTGGCCCCACTTTTCCACGAAGGCGGCCTCGACGGCGGCGCCGACCTTGTAGAGCCGGTCGTCCTTCATGGCGGGGGCGATGATCTGCAGACCCACCGGCAGGTTGTCCTCGGGCGCGAGGCCGCAGGGCAGCGACATGGCCGCGTTGCCCGCCAGGTTGGTGGGGATGGTGCACAGGTCGGCCAGGTACATCGCCATCGGGTCGTCGGCGCGCTCGCCGATCGGGAAGGCGGTGGTCGGGGTCGTCGGGGAGACGATCACGTCGACCTGCTCGAAGGCCCGCTCGAACTCCTGCTTGATGAGGGTGCGGACCTTCTGGGCGCTGCCGTAGTACGCGTCGTAGTACCCGCTCGACAGGGCGTACGTGCCGAGCATGATGCGGCGCTTGACCTCGGGGCCGAAGCCGGCCTCGCGGGTCAGGGAGGTGACCTCCTCGGCGGAGTGCGTGCCGTCGTCGCCGACGCGCGCGCCGTAGCGCAGGCCGTCGAAGCGGGCGAGGTTGGAGGAGCACTCGGAGGGGGCGATGAGGTAGTACGCGGAGAGCGCGAGGTCGAAGGACGGGCAGTCCAGCTCGACGATCTCGGCGCCCAGCGACTTCAGCAGCTCGACGGACTCGTCGAAGCGCTGGACGACACCGGCCTGGTAGCCCTCGCCGCGGAACTGCTTGACGACGCCGACGCGCATGCCGTCCACGCTGCCGTTGCGGGCGGCCTCGACGACCGCGGGGACCGGCGCGTCGATGGAGGTCGAGTCCATCGGGTCGTGCCCGGCGATCACCTCGTGCAGCAGGGCCGCGTCCAGGACCGTGCGGGCGCAGGGGCCGCCCTGGTCGAGGGAGGAGGAGAAGGCCACCATGCCGTAGCGGGAGACGCCGCCGTAGGTCGGCTTGACGCCGACCGTGCCGGTGACGGACGCGGGCTGGCGGATGGAGCCGCCGGTGTCGGTGCCGATGGCGAGCGGCGCCTGGAAGGCGGCGAGCGCTGCGGAGGAACCGCCGCCGGAGCCGCCGGGGATCTTGGTGAGGTCCCAGGGGTTGCCGGTCGGGCCGTAGGCGCTGTTCTCGGTGGAGGACCCCATGGCGAACTCGTCCATGTTGGTCTTGCCGAGGATGACGACGTCGGCGGCCTTGAGGCGCTTGGTGACGGTCGCGTCGTACGGCGGGATCCAGCCCTCGAGGATCTTCGAGCCGACGGTGGTGGGGATGCCCTCGGTAGTGAAGATGTCCTTGAGCGCGAGCGGGACGCCGGCCAGCGGGCCGAGCTTCTCGCCGCGCTCGCGCTTGGCGTCGACGGCGCGGGCCTGGGCCAGCGCGCCCTCGCGGTCGACGTGCAGGAAGGCGTGCACCTTCTCGTCGACGGCCTCGATGCGGGCCAGGTGGGCCTCGGTGACCTCGACCGCGGTCAGCTCGCCGGAGGCGATCTTCGCGGCGATCTCGGCCGCGGTGAGCTTGATGACGTCGCTCATGGCGGTTACTCCTCCCCCAGGATCTGCGGCACCTTGAAACGCTGCTGCTCCTGGGCCGGGGCGCCGGAGAGCGCCTGCTCGGGCGTGAGCGACGGACGGACCTCGTCCGGCCGCATGACGTTCGTCAGCGGGAGCGGGTGCGAGGTCGGCGGTACGTCTTGGTCGGCGACCTCGCTGACGCGGGCGACCGCGCCGATGATGTCGTCCAGCTGTCCCGCGAAGTGCTCAAGCTCTTCGGGCTTCAGCTCCAGACGCGCCAGCCGGGCGAGGTGGGCGACCTCCTCGCGCGTGATGCCAGGCATGCAGCGTTCCTCTGGGTGAGTGTGTGGTCGGGGCACACCGGTCGGGGCGAGGTGCTCGTCCCGGTCGATTCGGCCCAATGGGTTTGGCCCAATCCTATGGGGCCGGGCCCCGTGGCCGTTAAACGGTTTCCCCCGGGGCGGCTCCACGGCGCCGCGCGTTCCGGCGACCTTACCGAACCCCCGGCGCGGGAACGGTGGATGGGCGTGCTCAGACCGCGAAGAGCAGTCCGGCACTGATCAGGACGACGACCGCGGTGGCGAAGTGGATCCCGAAGGCCACCGCCTTCGTACCCCCGTGGCGCAGCACTATGAGCGTGTCGGCGAGCGGCACGAGGGCGACGCAGAGCATGAACCACGCCTCGGGGCGGGCACCGGCGAAGGCCAGCAGCGCCAGTCCCACCACGCCGAACGTGCCGTCCCTGACGCCCTTGACCGTCAGATAGGCGCCGGCGTCGCCGCCGGGGTCGGCCGGGGCGCCGTAGCCGGTGGCGGCCGGGCCGGGCTGGAACAGGAAGCGGTACCCGAGGAACAGGCAGAACAGGTTGAGCACGATGGCCAGGGTGTACGCGGCGATGGTCACGACGACTCCTTGCTAGCAGCGCTAGGGACGAGAGTGACGCTAGCAGAGCGGCGACAGGTTGGCTAGCGCTGCTAGAATCACTGGCATGACGATCCAGACGCGCCGGGAGCGCGAACGAGCGGAACGCGAGCGGCTGATCGTGACGGCCGCGCGGGACCTGGCCGAGGCGGAGGGCTGGGACGCGGTCACCACCCGCCGGCTGGCCGCCGAGATCGAGTACAGCCAGCCGGTCCTGTACAGCCACTTCAAGGGCAAGGACGCGATCATGGCGGCGGTCGCGGTACGGGGCTGCGAGGAGCTGACGGCCGACCTGCGGGCGTCGACCGCGGCGGCCGAGGGCGCGCACGGGAGGCTGGCGGCGGTCGGCCGGGCGTACACGGACTTCGGACGGCGGCGGCCCGCGCTCTACGACGCGATGTGCACGCACCTGGTGGACCTGCCGTTCGCCACGCCCGAGGCCCCGGCCCCCCTCCAGGAGGCGTTCGGCGAACTGCTGCGCGCCGTCGAGCCGGTCGCGCGCGAGGGTGACGACCTGGCGCTGCTCACGGAGACGTTCTGGGCGGGACTGCACGGCCTGGTGACCCTGATGCGCAGCGGCCGACTCCCCCAGGAGGCCCACGACCGCCGACTCGCCCTACTGATCGAACGGTTCGCGCCGCAGGACGCGGCGGGCTGACGGAATCACGGCCGGCTGCATGAAGCGGCCGATCAGCGTCCGGAAACGGCACGTCGTCCGATGGCCGCCGGGGTACGTCACCGACGGCGGGGCGGCCCGGGGCGGCGGGGCGCGTCGCCCGGAGCCACGGAGGCCCCCCGCGCCGCGGCCGACGGCTTTCGACTCACCCGGTCACTC
This sequence comes from Streptomyces sp. BBFR25, assembly GCF_044590125.1. Taxonomy (NCBI): domain Bacteria; kingdom Bacillati; phylum Actinomycetota; class Actinomycetes; order Kitasatosporales; family Streptomycetaceae; genus Streptomyces; species Streptomyces sp. BBFR25. The sequence goes on along the minus strand of NZ_CP172447.1, from coordinate 5,921,273 downwards.
GTCGCTCGCCGCCGCCGGCAGTGCGGCGGCGGCCCGGACCCAGCCCCGGGAACCGCGGGCGAGCAGCCAGGCGGTGGTCTCCTCCGGGGGCATCGCGGCCGCGACCAGCCAGCCCTGTACGGCGTCGCAGCCGAGGTCCCGCAGGCGCTCCCAGGTCTCGTCGTCCTCCACGCCCTCGGCGACGACGAGCAGGCCGAGCGAGTGGGCGAGGTCGACGGTGCAGCGCACGATCTCGGCGTCCTCGTTGTCGATGGCCAGCCGGGCCACGAAGGAACGGTCGATCTTCAGCTCGCTGACGGGGAGCCTGCGCAGGTGGACGAGGGAGGAGTAGCCGGTGCCGAAGTCGTCCAGGGACATCTTGACGCCGTGTCCGGTCAGCGCGTTGAGGGTGTCGGCCGCCCGCTGCGGGTCCTCCAGCAGGACGTGTTCCGTGATCTCGAGTTGGAGCGCTCCCGCCGGGACCCCGTGCCGGGCGAGCCGGGCGGCCACCGAGCCCGCGAAGCCGGGGGTGTGGACGTCGCGCGGGGAGACGTTGACCGCGACCGGCACGAACAGCCCCTGGGCGCGCCACCGGGCGACCTGGCCGAGCGCCGTCTCCAGCACGTACTCGGTGAGGTGGGGCATCAGCCCGGAGGACTCGGCGATCGCTATGAACTCGTCCGGCGGCACCTTGCCCCGCTCCGGGTGCACCCAGCGCACCAGGGCCTCCAGGCCGGCGACCTGACCGTCGAAGCGGACCTTGGGCTGGTAGTGCAGCTGGACCTCGCGGGCGTCCAGGGCCCGGCGCAGATCGCCGAGGAGACCGAGCCGGTCCGGGGTGTTGGAGTCACGCTTGGACTCGTAGACCTCCACGCCGGTGCGGTCCCGCTTCGCCTGGTACATCGCCACGTCCGCGCGGCGCAGCAGCCCCTCGGCGTCCAGTGCGTGGTCGGGGAAGACGGCGACCCCCGCGCTGGCCTCCAGGACCAGGGTGAGCCCGTCCAGGTCCATCGGGGAGCTGAGCTCGGCCACCAGGCCCCGGGCGATCCGGGTCGCCGACGTGGTGGAGTCGGCGACGGGCAGTAAGACGGCGAACTCGTCACCGCCGAGCCGCGCGGCCTCCGCCCCGCGCGGCAGGGCCTCCCGCAGCCGGTCGGCGGTCTGCAGCAGCAGCCGGTCACCGGCGAGATGACCGAGGGTGTCGTTGACCGACCGGAAACGGTCGAGGTCGATCAGCATCAGGGCGGCGCGGGCACCGATGCGCTCGGCGTCGTCCAGCGCGGTCCAGGTGCGCTCCAGGAGCCACTGCCGGTTGGGCAGGCCGGTGAGCGGGTCGCGCAACTGCTCCTCGGCGCGGGCGCGGGCGATCCACAGCGTGGAGTCGAGGGCGATGAGCGGGATGGCGAACAGCGGCAGCAGCAGCGGCTTGGCGACGGCGACGACGCAGACCAGCGGGGCGATGCCGAGCAGGGCGATCGCGACCAGTCCGTGTCTGACCAGGGCGGTCCGGGCGACGGTGGGCAGGCCGGGGCGCGGGGTCTGGAGATACCACAGCAGGGCGCGGGTGACGGCGAGGTAGGCGACGGCGACGAGCACCACCTTGGGTGCCGCGTACACCCCCCAGGTGGCGGGGTCCCAGGGGCGCTCCACGGACGGTACGGAGCCGCAGACGCCGAGGAGCAGGGCACCCGCGGCGATGCCGAGGATGTCCACCGCGCCGTGCAGGACACCCTGCCGCCAGCGGCCCCGGCGGGCTATGCCGACCAGGACGACGACGGTGAGGCTGACCATGCCGGCCGGAACCCAGCCGTACAGCAGCAGGACGGCGAGGGTGAGGGCGGCGCCCGAACCGGTGCCGCCCCACCAGCGGGAGCGGCCGAGCATGACCAGGTGGCCGACGACGATGCCGGCCAGCACGGCCAGGGACCAGCCGACGGTGCCGGCCGGGAAGAGGGCGTGTCCGTCGCTGAACGCCCGGTAGAAGCCGGCGCCCAGGACGAAGGCGGCGGTCGCGACGACGGTCCCGGGCAACGCGGGCCAGGACAGGTGCCGTTCGCCGTCGGGGTCGGCCGGGCCGTGGAGGTGTCCGTGGGTGTGGAGGTGGCCTTGGGTGTGGCCGGTGGCCTGCGGCACGCGGGTGCCCGTCGCGGGATGCGGGACGCCACCATCGCGTTGCCCGAGCCACCGGCTCACGTGCCACGCGTCCGCCATGCGACGCAGGCTCAGCCGTGAGCCCGCGGCGGCGCTCTCGGTCGGTTCCATTCCCGTCCCTCTCACAGCCGGCGGTGCCCACGCCACGCGGCCCCCGCCTCGACCACCTTCAACGGCTCCGCGTTGGAGACCCCTCCCCCTGTCACTCGGGGCAGGGGGGTGCCCCGACCGCAGCTGGGCACGGCGGGCGCACACCTCAACAGTAGGCCGCGGAAGGCTTCCAGGGGCACTGGTCGTCGACGGTTGCCCGAATGCCACCCGGCCACCCGTATGCATCTGATATGCGCCGATCGGGTGGCCTTCAACCGCTATTCCTCAGCCGAAAGCGCGACATCCGCCGCCGCTTCGGGTCCTTGTTCGAGCAGAACGGCGAAACCGTCTTCGTTCAGAACCGGCACTTTCAGTTGCATCGCCTTGTCGTACTTCGAACCGGGGTTGTCACCGACCACGACGAACGACGTCTTCTTGGACACCGATCCGGTCACCTTGGCGCCGCGGCTCTGCAGGGCGTCCTTGGCTCCGTCCCGGGTGAAGTTCTCCAGGGTGCCGGTGACGACGACGGTGAGTCCTTCGAGCGGACGCGGCCCTTCGTCCTCCCCCGTCGAGCGGTCCTCCAGAGGAACCCCGGCCGCCTTCCACTTGCGCACGATCTCGCGGTGCCAGTCCACGGCGAACCACTCCTTGACGGCGGTGGCGATGGTGCCGCCCACGCCGTCCGTGCTCGCCAGCTCCTCCTCGGTGGCCTGCTCGATGCGGTCGATGGAGCGGAACTCCCGGGCGAGGGCCTGGGCGGCGACCGGTCCGACGTACCGGATGGAGAGGCCGTTGATGAAGCGGGCCAGCGGGCGGGTCTTGGCCTCCTCGATGTGCTGGAGCAGGGCGAGGGTGTTCTTCTTCGGCTCGCCCTCCTTGTTGGCGAAGACCGTGGCGATCTTCTCCTCGCCGGTCTTGGGGTCGCGCTTGGGCAGCCCGCTGTCGGGGTCGAGGACGTACGCCTTGATGGGCAGCAGCTTCTCGACGGTGAGGTCGAAGAGGTCGCCCTCGTCCACCAGCGGCGGCTCGGACGGCTCCAGCGGCCCGGTCAGCGCGGCCGCCACGACCCCGCCGAAGTGCTCGATGTCCAGGCACTCCCGGCCCGCGAGGTAGGCGACCCGCTCGCGCAACTGGGCCGGGCAGGCGCGGGCGTTGGGGCAGCGGAGGTCGATGTCGCCCTCCTTCATCGCCTTGAGCGGCGTCCCGCACTCGGGGCACTCGGCCGGCATCACGAACTCCCGCTCGCTGCCGTCCCTGAGGTCGGCGACCGGCCCGAGGATCTCCGGGATCACGTCACCGGCCTTGCGCAGCACCACGGTGTCGCCGATGAGCACGCCCTTGGCCTTGACGACCTCCTGGTTGTGCAGCGTGGCGAACTCCACCTCGCTGCCGGCCACCGTCACCGGCTCGACCTGCGCGTACGGCGTGACGCGGCCGGTGCGGCCGACGCCCACCTTGATGTCGACGAGCTTGGTGTTGACCTCCTCCGGCGCATACTTGTAGGCGATGGCCCAGCGGGGCGCGCGGGCCGTGGAGCCGAGCCGGCCCTGGAGGCGGATCTCGTCGAGCTTGACGACGACGCCGTCGATCTCGTGCGCGACAGAGTGCCGGTTCTCGCCGTAGTACGCGATGAAGTCCCGTACGCCGTCCAGGCCGTCGACCACCCGGTTGTGCGGGGAGGTGGGCAGGCCCCAGGTCTTCAGCAGGTCGTATGCCTGGGAGAGGCGGGTCAGGCCCGAGTAGCCCTCCAGGGTGCCGATGCCGTGGACGACCATGTGCAGCGGGCGGGAGGCGGTGACGCGCGGGTCCTTCTGGCGCAGCGAACCGGCCGCGGCGTTGCGCGCGTTGGCGAAGGGCTTGTCCCCCGCCTCGTTCAACCGGGCGTTGAGCTCCTGGAACTTCTCCATCGGGAAGTAGACCTCGCCCCGGATCTCCACGAGGTCGGGGACCTTGTCGCCCGCCAGGCGCTCGGGGATCTCGGCGATGGTGCGGACGTTGGGTGTGATGTCCTCGCCGGTGCGGCCGTCGCCGCGGGTGGCGGCGCGGACGAGGCGGCCGCGCTCGTAGGTGAGGTTGACGGCGAGTCCGTCGACCTTCAGCTCGCACAGGAAGTGGTACTCCTGCTCGCCCAGCTCCCGGGCGATGCGCTCGAACCAGGCGGCCAGCTCGTCGTCGTTGAAGGTGTTGTCCAGGGAGAGCATCCGGGTGGGGTGCTGCACGGCCGTGAACTCGGTCGCGTAGGAACCGGCGACCTTCTGGGTCGGTGACTCGGGGGTGCGCAGCTCCGGGTGCCGCTCCTCCAGCTCCTCCAGGGTGCGCAGCAGCCGGTCGAACTCGGCGTCGCTGACGACCGGCGCGTCGTTCACGTAGTACCGGAAGCGGTGCTCCTCGATCTGCTCGGCGAGCTGCGCGTGCCGTTCCCGCGCCTCGGCGGGCACGCTCGTCGTCTCCGCCTGCTTGTCGCCCTGCTTGTCGCCGGCCACCGTATGGTCCTCCCGTTACTCTGGGTTGTCCGCGAGAGATCTTGCCGCCCGGACGCAGTGGGCGAGCGCGCGCCGGGCGTAGTCCGGGGAGGCACCCGCGAGTCCGCACGCCGGAGTGACGGTGACCGCCTCCGCGAGCAGCTCCGGACGCAGCCCCAGCCTGCGCCACAGCGTTCTGACACCCCTGACGCTACCGGCAGGGTCTGACAACGCGGTGTCCGTGCCCGGCACGACACCGACGAAGAGCCGGGTGCCGCCCTCGACGGCCTCGCCGATCGTGTCGTCGTCACGCTCGGTGAGGAGCGAGAAGTCGAAGGAGACGCCCGCGACGCCCGCGCGCCGCAGCAGGGCGAACGGCACGTCCGGCGCGCAGGAGTGGACCACGACGGGGCCGCCGTCGTGCACCCCGGCGACCTCGCGCAGCGCCGCCTCCACGGCCTGGCGGTCGACGGCGCGGTGGGTGCGGTAGCCGCTGGCGGTGCGCACCTGGCCGCGCAGGACTGCGGTGAGGGAGGGTTCGTCGAGCTGGAGGACGACGCGGGCACCCGGCACCCGGCGCTGTACTTCGGCCAGGTGCAGGCGCAGGCCCTCGGCGAGCGAGGCGGCGAGGTCGCGGCAGGCGCCGGGGTCGGAGAGGACCGCCTCGCCGCCTCGCAGTTCCAGGGCGGCGGCGAGCGTCCACGGGCCGACGGCCTGGACCTTGAGCGGGCCCTCGTAGCCCTGGGTGAACTCCTCCAGGGCGTCGAGGTCCTCCCCCAGCCAGGCGCGGGCCCGCTTGGTGTCCCGCCCCGGGCGGTCGCCGAGCCGCCAGCCGCTGGGCTCCACGCGCGCGTACAGCTCGACGAGCATCCCGGCGGTGCGGCCGATCATGTCGGCGCCGGGGCCGCGGGCGGGCAGTTCGGGGAGGAAGGGGAAGTCCTCGAAGCTGCCGGTGGCGGTCTTGGCGGCCTCTCGGGCATCGAGGCCCGGGAGGCTGCCGATGCCGGTGGCGGGGGCGAAGGTGTCGTTCACGGGGCAAGCGTACGCAGGGGCTGCGGGCCGGGTTCCGCCCCCGCCGCCCCTGCCGGGACGGCGCTCACCGTCCCGGGCGCACCGTCAGGTCGTTGACCTCCGCGTCCCTCGGGAGGTCCAGGGCCATCAGGATGGTGGTGGCGACGGACTCGGGGTCGATCCACTTCGCGGGGTCGTACTCCTTGCCCTCCTGCTGGTGGACCTTGGCCTGCATGGCGCTGGCGGTGCGGCCGGGGTAGACCGAGGTGACGCGGACGCCGTTCGCGTGCTCCTCCTGGCGCAGGGCGTCTGCGAGGGCCTTCAGGCCGTGCTTGGAGGCGCCGTACGCGGCCCAGCCGGCGTGGGCGTTCAGGCCGGAGCCGGAGTTGACGAAGATCACCTGGCCCTGGGCGACGCGGAGCTGGGGCAGGAGGAGGCGGGTCAGCTCGGCCGGGGCGACCAGGTTGACGTTCAGCTGGTTGAGCCAGGTCTTCGGGGTGAGGTCGCCGACCGCGCCGAGGTCGACGACCCCGGCGATGTGCAGCAGCGAGTCCACCCGGTCGGGCAGCGACTGGTGCGAGAGCGCCCAGGACAGCTTGGCCGGGTCGGCGAGGTCACCGACCAGGGTCTTCGCCCCGGGGAACGCGGCGGCCAGTTCCTTGGCGCGGCCTGCGTCGCGCGCGTGCAGCACGACCTCGTCGCCGCGTTCGTGCAGGCGGCGGGCGACGGCCGCGCCGATGCCGGAGCCCGCTCCGGTGATCACATGTGTAGCCATGCCCGCCATGCTCGCACCACCGGCGTCCTACTCGATGCCCTGGCTCTCCTCCAGGTAGGCGAGGGCGCCGACCGGCTCCTCGGCGAAGAACACCAGCTCGGTGAGGGGGCGGGGCAGGAAGCCCTCGTCCTCCATGCGGCGGAACTGCTCCCTGAGGCCGTCGTAGAAGCCCGCGGTGTTGAGCAGGACGACCGGCTTGTCGGTGTGCCCGTGCTTCTTCAGCTCCAGGATCTCGGTGGCCTCGTCGAGCGTGCCGGTGCCGCCCACCATGATGACCACGGCGTCGGCCTTCTCCAGCAGCAGCCGCTTGCGCTCGGCCAGGTCCTTCGCGATCACCATCTCGTCGGCGCCCTCGCGCGCCTTGGCCGCCAGGAAGTCCACCGAGACCCCGAGCAGCCGCCCTCCGGCCTCCTGCACGCCGTCGGCGACCACCTTCATCAGACCGACGTCGGAGCCGCCCCAGACAAGGGTGTGCCCGCCCTTTCCGAGCAGTTCGGCGAACTCCTTGGCGGGGCCCGTGTAGCGCTCGTCGAGGTCGGCGGCGGAGAGGAAGACGCAGATTTTCATGGCGTCCACCGTACGGCCCGGTCCGGAGGGGAAGAACCCGGCCTCCGGGGACGCTGTAGTGACGTGACGCAGACCACTGCCACCAGGAGGACGACCGTGACCAAGGGACTCAAGGGACACGTCATCACCGTCGAGCCGAGCGACCGGCACGTGCGCGCGGTGCACGGCGAACAGGTGCTGGCGGAGAGCGACGGGGCGCTGGTCCTGCACGAGACGGGCTGTCCGGACCGCTACTACATCCCGCCGCAGGACGTACGCGTCGACCTGCTGACTGCGTCCGACACCCGGACCCACTGCCCCTTCAAGGGCGACGCGTCCTACTGGTCGCTCCCCGGCGCGGCGGACCTGGTCTGGGCGTATCCGGACCCGAAGCCGGAGGTCGCGGAGATCAGGGACCACTTCTGTTTCTACGACGTCGAGGTGTCCTGAGCGCTGAATTCCGTGCCGTAGGGCAGTCTGCACAGGCATGGAGAAGACGACTGTTTCGCGTGACGGCACCCGCATCGCCTACGAACGTTCCGGGCGGGGACCGGCGGTCGTGCTGGTCAGCGGCGCCATGTCGACCGGTGCCACGACGGCGCCGCTGGCCGCCGAGCTGTCGGGCCGTTTCGACGTCACGGTGTACGACCGCCGGGGGCGCGGCGAGAGCGGCGACACGGCGCCCTACGCGGTGGAACGCGAGATCGAGGACCTGGCGGCGCTGATCGAGGCGGTGGGCGGCGAGGCGTCGCTGTACGGCATGTCGTCGGGCGGCGCGCTGGCGCTCCGGGCGGCGGCGAGCGGTCTGCCGGTGCGCCGGGTCGCCGTGTACGAGGTGCCGTACGCCATGGACGACGCCGCCGCGCGGGCCGCGGCCGAGTACACCGAGCGGCTGACCGAGGTGCTGGGGCAGGGCCGGCGCGGGGACGCTGTGGAGCTGTTCCTGCGCCGCACGGGGCTGGGCGAGGAGATGATCCGCGGTGCCCGGCAGTCCCCCATGTGGGCCGGGATGGAGTCGCTGGCGCCGAGTCTGGCGTACGACGACGCCGTGCTGGGCGACAGCCGGGTGCCCCGCTCCGAGATCGCCGCGATCACCGTCCCCCTGCTGGTCCTCGCGGGCGGCGCGAGCGACGCGTGGTGGCACGAGGCCGCCCGCGCGATCGCGGACGCGGCTCCGGAGGGCACCTACGGCACCGTGGACCGGCAGACCCACATGGTGGAGCCGGGCGTGCTGGCGCCGGTGCTGGCGGAGTTCCTCGCCGGGTGAGCCGGCGGGCGGCTCAGGCCGCGCCGGCCGTCGCGCGCGTGGTGGACGCGATCGTCGCCGAGCCCACCACGCGGGTGCCGTCGTACAGCACGATCGCCTGGCCGGGGGCGACGCCGCGCACCGGCTCGGTGAAGGTCACCTCCAGGGTGCCGTCGACCAGTTCGGCCCGTACCTCGGTCTCGCCGCCGTGGGCGCGGAGCTGCGCGGTGTAGGTGCCGGGGCCGGTGGGGGCGGCGCCGCACCAGCGGGGCTTGATCGCGCGGAGGGCGTCGACGTCGAGCGCCTCGGCCGGGCCGACCGTCACGGTGTTGTCCACCGGGGAGATGTCCAGGACGTAGCGCGGCTTGCCGTCGGGGGCGGGGGTGCCGATCCTGAGGCCCTTGCGCTGGCCGATGGTGTAGCCGTACGCGCCCTCGTGGGTGCCGAGCCGGTTGCCCGCCTCGTCGACGATGTCGCCCTCCGCCTTGCCGAGACGGTCCGCCAGGAAGCCCTGGGTGTCGCCGTCGGCGATGAAGCAGATGTCGTGCGAGTCGGGCTTCTTGGCCACCGCGAGGCCCCTGCGCTCGGCCTCCGCGCGGATCTCGTCCTTGGTGGTGACCGTGTCGCCGAGCGGGAACATCGCGTGGGCGAGCTGCCGGTCGTCGAGCACCCCGAGGACGTAGCTCTGGTCCTTGGCCATGTCGGAGGCGCGGTGCAGCTCGCGGACGCCGTCCTCGCGCAGGACCACCTGCGCGTAGTGGCCGGTGCAGACGGCGTCGAAGCCGAGGGCGAGGGCCTTGTCGAGGAGGGCGGCGAACTTGATCTTCTCGTTGCAGCGCAGGCAGGGGTTGGGGGTGCGGCCGGCCTCGTACTCGGCGACGAAGTCCTCGACCACGTCCTCCCGGAAGCGGTCGGCGAGGTCCCACACGTAGAACGGGATGCCGATGACGTCCGCGGCGCGGCGGGCGTCGCGCGAGTCCTCGATGGTGCAACATCCCCGGGCGCCCGTGCGGAAGGACTGCGGGTTCGCGGAGAGCGCCAGGTGGACGCCGGTCACGTCGTGCCCCGCCTCGGCCGCGCGGGCGGCGGCGACTGCGGAGTCGACTCCGCCCGACATGGCGGCGAGGACACGGAGGGGGCGGGTGCGCTGCGGAGTGTCAGTCATAGCCCCTCCAGAGTACGGGGAGGCGGGAACCGGAGCGCGCGAGTATGCGTTGAAGATCGTATGGGGGCGAAGCAGGGTTCCACGAGCGGGTCCACACCGGGCGGGTCCGGGGACGCTGACCGGCGCATCGGCCGCCGCGCGCTGATCGTCGGCGGTGCGGCGGCGGCCGTGGGCACCGGTGTGCTGGCCCGTGACGAGTTGTCCCGGCTGTGGTGGCGGGTGCCGGGCGTCGAGCGGCCCCGCGAGGAGGGCGTGGTCGACTACGCGGGCGCGCGCTGGGTGGCGGCGTCGGACGCGAACTGGCGGCGGGCGGACCGGCCGGACGACTTCGGCATCGACATGGTGATCGTCCATGTCACGCAGGGCAGCTTCGACAGCGCGGTGCGGGCTTTCCAGGACCCGGGGCACCAGGCTGCCGCGCACTACATCGTGGGGCAGGACGGGCGCGTCACCCAGATGATCCGCGAGCTGGACGTCGCGTACCACGCGGGCAACCGCGACTACAACGAACGCAGTGTCGGCATCGAGCACGAGGGCTTCGTGGACCGCCCGCAGGACTTCACCGACGCGATGTACGCCGCCTCCGCGCGGCTGACGGCGAGGATCTGCGCGCGGTACGACATACCCGTGGACCGGGAGCACATCCTCGGCCATGTGGAGGTGCCGGGCACCGACCACACCGACCCGGGGCCGCACTGGGACTGGGACCGGTACCTGAAGCTGGTGCGGCGGGCGGCCACCAGCGGCCCGTCGAGGCCGCCGACCGAAGCGCCGCCGACCAAAGCCTGAGCCCTGACGGCGTCGCTTAGGACAGCCCCGCCGCCCTGGCCCGCTCCACCGCGGACCCGATCGCCTTGGCGAGTGCCTCCACGTCGGCCTCGGTCGAGGTGTGGCCGAGCGAGAAGCGCAGGGTGCCGCGGGCCAGGTCGGGGTCGGTCCCGGCGGCGAGCAGGACGTGGCTGGGCTGGGCGACGCCCGCGGTGCAGGCGGAGCCGGTGGAGCACTCGATGCCCTGGGCGTCGAGCAGGAGGAGGAGGGAGTCGCCCTCGCAGCCCGGGAAGGTGAAGTGGGCGTTGGCCGGCAGGCGGCCCCCGGGCGACGGGTCGCCGCCGAGGATCGCGTCCGGGACGGCCGTACGGACGGCGGCGACCAGGTCGTCGCGCAGGGCGCCGATCTCGCGGGCGAACCACTCGCGCTGCTCGGCGGCGAGGCGCCCGGCGACGGCGAAGGAGGCGACGGCGGGGACGTCGAGGGTGCCGGAGCGCACATGGCGTTCCTGACCGCCGCCGTGCAGGACGGGGACCGGGGTGTATTCGCGGCCGAGCAGCAGCGCGCCGATGCCGTAGGGGCCGCCGATCTTGTGGCCGGAGACGGTCATGGCGGCGAGCCCGGAGGCGGCGAAGTCGACCGGGAGCTGGCCGAAGGCCTGGACCGCGTCGGCGTGCAGCGGCACGTCGAACTCGGCGGCCACGTCGGCGAGTTCCCGCACCGGCATGATCGTGCCGATCTCGTTGTTGGCCCACATGACGGTGGCGAGCGCGACGTCGCCGGGTTCGCGGGCGATGGCCTCGCGCAGCGTCTCGGGGTGCACCCGGCCGTGGGCGTCGACCGGCAGGTACTCGACGGTGGCGCCCTCGTGCTCGCCGAGCCAGTGGACGGCGTCGAGGACCGCGTGGTGCTCGACGGGGCTGGCCAGGACCCGGGTGCGGGCCGGGTCGGCATCGCGGCGGGCCCAGTACAGGCCCTTGACGGCGAGGTTGTCGGCCTCGGTGCCGCCGGAGGTGAGGACCACCTCGCTGGGGCGGGCGCCGAGCGCTTCGGCGAGGCTCTCGCGGGCCTCCTCGACGGTGCGCCGCGCCCGGCGGCCGGACGCGTGGAGGGAAGAGGCGTTGCCGGTGACGCTCAGGTGCGCGGTGAGTGCCTCGACTGCCTCGGGAAGCATCGGGGTCGTCGCGGCGTGGTCGAGGTAAGCCATGGTGCGGCCGATTCTACGGGGCGGTTCCGCCCGGTCCCGGACCAAGGCCCGCCTCGTCGCGCGGCGGCCCGCACCGGCGTTGCGCGGTGGCTCACAGACTCCACGACATCGTGTTGTCGGCGGACATGAACACCACCAGGACCAGCAGGTCGGCGACGCCCAGGCCGAGGCCGAGGAGGGCCCGGCCCGGGCGGGCGGTGCCGCGCCACAGGGCGATGCTCGCCAGGGCGATGGCTACGGGGCCGAGGAAGACGTTGAGGACGAGCAGACCCAGCAGGCCGAGGACGAAGGAAGCGACGGCCATGCCGTCGGTGTCGTGGATGCCGGTACGACGGGTGGCGCGGTCGGTGTCGGTGGTGCGCTTGGCCGGTGCGGTGAGCTGCATGGCTTTCTCCCTGCCGTGCGTCGGTGGACCGTGTGTCAGTGGGCGGACGTGCCGCTCCGCCGACGGCCGTGCCGCTCGCGGAGGGCGAAGACGCCGAGCCAGACGGCGATGACCAGTCCGGCCGCGACGGAGAAGCTGAGCGGTGCGTGGGCTACGGCGCCCAGGACCACACCGAGGAGCAGAAGTGCGACGACGAGAAACACCATGGAGCTGATCCCCCAATCCTGCGTGGACACTTCGGTGAACGAGCGTCGGTGAACGATTGTGGTTACAGTTGTTCACTGACTTCCCAGTCTAGCGCGCCGTACGGCTTTTCAATTCCGGAGAACAGTTGTTAACTGCATGGCATGAGTCACACCCCCGGCGTTCGGCAGGCGCAGAAGCGGAAGACCCGGCAGGCGCTCCTCGACGCGGCGCTCGGCCTGCTGGAGGAGCAGAGCCTGAGCAGCCTGGGTCTGCGTGAGGTCACCCGCGCCGTGGGGGTCGCCCCGACCGCCTTCTACCGGCACTTCCACTCCACGGCGGATCTCGGTGTGGCGCTGGTCGAGGAGGCGCTGGGCAGCCTGCACCCGATGATCCGGACGACGATGTCACCGGGCGAGGACGACGAGGAGGAACGCATCGCCCGCGCGGTCGAGTTGATCGCCGGTCATGTGGCCGCGCACCCGGCCCACGTCCGCTTCGTCGCGCGGGAACGGCACGGCGGGGTGCAGCCGGTGCGCCGGGCCATACGGGAGCAACTGGCGCGGTTCGCCGAGGAGGTGAAGGCCGAGCTGGCCACGGACGCGTCGGCGGCGGGCTGGAGCGAGACCGATCTGCGCATGCTGGCGGGTCTCTACGTCGACCAGATGCTGATCACGGCGTCCCTGTTCCTGGAAACGCTGGACGCCCCGGAAGAGGAACGCCGCCGGGCCGTCGAGACGGCACGGCGGCAACTGCGGCTGATCAGCATCGGCCGCGCGCACTGGCTGGACTGAGCGGGCCGCAGGGTCAGCCGAGGCGGACCCGGGCCAGCTGGCGGGACTGGGCGACCAGCCGGTCGGCGCTGTCCCAGACCTCGGCGTCCTCCTCCAGGAAGCCGCCGGCGAGGTTGCGGGTGGTGATCGAGACCCGCAGCGGGCCCGGCGCCGGGCGGCACCGCACGTGCACGGTCAGCTCGACCGTCGGCACCCAGCCCTTGAGCCCCAGCTCGAAGGCGGTCGGGGGCAGCGCGTCCACCGCGAGGAGCAGCGAGAGCGGGTCCGCGTCGCGGCCGTCGGCCAGGCCGAACCAGGCCCGCATCTCACCCCGGCCCGAGGGCTGCCCCAGCGCCCAGCCCAGGGTGGCGGGGTCGAGCTTGAGCATCAGCCGGTCGGCGATGGCCGAGCTGCCCTCGACCGGGGCGGGGCCGTCCTCCGGGCCGAAGCACTGGTCCATCGGCGGGATCGCGGGCGGCTCGGCCGAGGTGCGGACGTCGTCGGGCAGCGCGCCGAGGTCGCCGTAGGAGGCGAGGACCCGGATCCGCTCGACCTCGTTGCCCTCGTCGTCGTACTGGAAGAGGGAGGCCTGGCCGGTGGAGAGGGTGCGCCCCGTGCGGACGGTCTCGGTGCGCACGACCGCCGGGCCGGGCCGGGAGGCCGTGAGGTAGTGCGCCGAGATGGTGAAGGGGTCGGGGTGCGGGAGCGCGTCGCCGAGGGCCCGGCCCAGGACGGCCAGCAGATAGCCGCCGTTGACGGCGTTGATGATCGTCCAGCCGGCCGACAGGTCGAGGTCGTAGACGCCGGGGGCGCGCGGGGTGACGGCGGTGTCGCGGTCGAACTCGCTGTCGCCGATGGTGGCCCGGGTGGCCGCTGCGGAGGCTGCTTCTGGCATGCCTGCACGGTACAACAGGAAACTACTAAGCGGTAGCTTTCTCTTCTCGGTCTCGCGCGCGCAGATACGTCTCCAGTTCCGCCGCCCCGGACACCATCGCCCGGCCGCGGGCGGCGACCCGGTGGTGCCACTCGCGCAGGGCGGTCTCCAGCGGCTCCAGCCCTCCGGCCGAGCGCACCTGGGCGATCACGGACGCGATCCGCTCCAGCGGGTAGCCGCCCCGCCTGAGCTGGTGGGCGAGGCGGGCGTCCCGGATGTCGGCCTCGTCGTAGAGGCGGTATCCGGTCACCGGATCGCGGCGTGGGCGCACCAGGCCGGCGCGCTCCCACTTGCGCAGGGTCGCGGGCCGGATGCCCAGCTCCCCCGCGAGCGCCCCGATGAATCCACCCGCCGGTCCCCGGGCGCCCCCGCCGGGCTCGGGCACCAGGTCCCGCAGCGCGCCCTCCACCGCCTCCAGTGTCCGCCGGTCGTCGAGCAACTGGGCGTGGCTCTCGTCGATCAGCCGGAACGCCTCGTCGAGCGCGCCCCCGTTCACGCCCCGCATCACCGCGGCCGCCGTCGCGTGGCCGTGGCCCGCCACCAGGGCGAGGAAGGCGTCCAGGGCCCGGGCGTGCAGCGTGGTGTAGGCGCGGTAGCCGCTGGCCGTCCGGGCGGCGGCCGGGAGGATGCCGGCCGCCTCGTAGTTCCTGACCGCCTGCGCCGACAGACCGTGCGCACGGGCCAGGTCCACGGGCCTCAGTCGCCCCCCGCTTTGAAGGTTTCCGGTCACCTGACCTACGCTCCCACGCCAAAGTTTCAACCGAAGATTCAACGATACCGTTGAAGCCATGGCTGACCGCATCCAGGACATCGCCCTGCCCCTCGACGCCGCCGCCGTCATGCGGCTGTTCCCGGCCCCGCCCCGGTTGCTCGCCCTGGGTGAGCCCACCCACGGCGAGGACGCCCTGCTCGACGTGCGCAACGACGTCTTCCGGCAACTCGTCGAGCGGCACGGCTACCGGACGATCGCGATCGAGAGCGACTGCCTGCGGGGGCTGGTCGTGGACGACTACGTCACCTGGGGCACCGGCACCCTCGACGAGGTCGTGGCGCAGGGGTTCAGCCATCCCTGGGGCCCGAGCGCGCCCAACCGGGAGCTGGTGCTCTGGATGCGTGCCTACAACGAGGACCGGCCCGCCAACGAGCGGCTCCGCTTCGCCGGTTTCGACGGCCCGCTGGAGATCACCGGTGCCGCGAGCCCCCGGCAGGCACTCACCGCGCTGCACGGGTACCTCGCCTCCGCGGTGGACCCGGACCTGCTCCCCTGCGCCGCGCGGACACTCGACCGCCTGCTCGGCGCCGACGACCGGTGGACCGAGCCCGAGGCGATGACGGACCCGGCGCGGTCCGTGGGGCGGTCGGCCGAGGCCGGGGAGCTGCGGACGCTCGCCGCCGACCTGGTGTCGCTGCTCGACGAGCAGGCGCCGCACCTGCTCGCGACGGGCTCGCGCGACGCCTGGGACCGGGCGCGCCTGCACGGACGGACCGCCACCGGACTGCTGACGTACCACTACTGGATGGCCGAGGCCTCCCCGGCCCGCATGACCCGGCTGCTGGGCGTGCGGGACCGGATGATGGCCGACAACCTCCTCGCGCTCGCCGACCGGGGGCCGACGCTCGTCCACGCCCACAACGCCCACCTCCAGCGCGAGAAGAGCTCGATGCGGATGTGGCAGGGGCCGCTGGAATGGTGGAGCGCCGGCGCGCTCGTCGGCGCCCGGCTCGGCGGGGAGTACGCCTTCGTCGCCACGGCGCTCGGCACGATCCGGCACCAGGGGGTGGACACCCCGCCGCCGGACACCGTCGAGGGACTCCTGTACGCGCTCCCGCAGGACGACCCCTGCGTCCTCGACGCCGGACGGCTGGCCGACGCCCTCGGCGACCCGCGGCCCGAACCCCGGGTGTCCCCCTGGTACGGCTACGCGCCGCTCGACCCGGGCCACCTGGACTCGGTCGACGGGGTCGTCTTCGTCAAGGACATGCCGCGGCCCTGACGGGGGCCGGGGGTCAGTCCCCCTCCACCACCGTCGACCGGCGGTTCCAGGCGCGCGGCGCCCGCCAGTGGAAGCGCAGCGCGAGCAGCCGCAGCACGAAGGCCGTGACGACCGCGAGCCCGCTGGTGAACGGGGTGAGCGCCTCGTAGCGGATGCACAGCGCGACCATCGCGGAGCCGACGATCGCGGGGACGGCGTACAGGTCGCGGTCCCAGCGCAGCAGTGACGGCACCTCGTTGGCGAGCACGTCGCGCAGGACACCGCCGCCCACCGCGGTGGTCAGGCCCAGGCAGGCGGAGGCGGTCAGGCCGAGGCCGTAGTCGTACGCCTTGGTGGTGCCGGCGACGCAGAACAGGCCGAGCCCGGCCGCGTCGAAGATGTTCACGCCGGTCTGGAGGCGCTCCACATGGGGGTGGAGGAAGAAGACCAGCAGGGTCGCGAGCAGCGGGGTGAGGAAGTAGCCGAGGTCGGTGAAGGCGGCGGGCGGCACCGCGCCGATCACCAGGTCCCGGAACAGCCCGCCGCCGAGCGCGGTGACCTCGGCGAGGACGGCGATGCCGAAGACGTCGAAGTTCTTGCGTACGGCCAGCAGCGCGCCGGAGATGGCGAAGACGAAGATGCCGACCAGGTCGAGCGTGTGCTGGACGGTGGGGCTGAAGAGTTGCTCGTACACCCTTCCATTCTTACTCGACAGCGAGCCCCTGCCTTACAAACGAAGGCAGGGGCTCGCTGTTGGGTGAGGTGGGCGAGGTCACTTCTCCTTGGCGGGAGGCTCCTCGGCGGCCGGCTCGTCACCGTCCGACGCGGCGCCCTCGGACGCCTCGGTCTCCGACACCTCGGTCTCGGTCGCCTCGGTCTCGGTCGCCTCGGTCTCGGTCGCCTCGGTCTCGGTCGCCTCGGTCTTGGTCGCCTCGGTCTCCGACGCCTCGGTCTCCGACGCCTCGGTCTCGGTCGCCTCAGTCTTGGTCGCCTCGACCTCCGCGGCCACCGCCGCCGAGGTCGCCGCCGACTCGGCCAGCGCGTCCTCCGACACCAGCTCCGCGGCCTCCTTGGCGGCGGAGAGCAGGACGACGTCCTGCGGGGCCTGGTCCTCGAAGTTCTCCGGGTGGTGGCAGGCCACCTGCTGGCCCGGCCGCAGCTCCTTGAGCGGCGGCTCGGTGGTCGTGCAGATCTGCGTCGCCTTCCAGCACCGGGTGTGGAAGCGGCAGCCGCTCGGCGGGGCGATCGGCGAGGGCACGTCGCCCTTGAGCAGGATGCGCTCGCTCTTCGCGCCGCGCCGCGCCGGGTCCGGGATCGGGACGGCCGACATCAGCGCCTTGGTGTACGGGTGCATCGGCGTCTTGTAGAGCAGGTCGCGGTCGGCCAGCTCCATGATCTTGCCGAGGTACATCACCGCGATCCGGTCCGAGACGTGCCGGACGACGGACAGGTCGTGCGCGATGATCACGTACGTCAGGCCCAGCTCGCTCTGGAGGTCGTCGAGCAGGTTGACGACCTGGGCCTGGATCGACACGTCGAGCGCGGAGACCGGCTCGTCGGCCACGACCAGCTTCGGGTTGAGCGCGAGCGCGCGGGCGATGCCGATGCGCTGGCGCTGGCCGCCGGAGAACTCGTGCGGGTAGCGGTTGTAGTGCTCGGGGTTGAGGCCGACCACCGACAGCAGCCGCTGCACCTCCTTCTTGACCCCGCCCTCGGGCTGGACGCCCTGGAGCTTGAAGGGGGCGCTGACGATCGTGCCGATGGTGTGGCGCGGGTTCAGCGAGGAGTACGGGTCCTGGAAGATCATCTGCACGTCGCGGCGCAGCGGACGCATGCCGCCGACCCCGAGGTGGGTGATGTCCTTGCCCTGGAACTCGACCTTGCCCGCGGTCGGCTCCAGCAGCCGGGTGATCAGCCGGCCCATGGTCGACTTGCCGCAGCCGGACTCGCCCACGACGCCCAGCGTCTCGCCGGCCCTGACCTCGAAGTCGATGCCGTCGACGGCGCGGACCGCGCCGACCTGGCGCTGCAGCAGGCCCTTCCTGATCGGGAAGTGCTTCTGCAGCCCGGTCACCTTCAGCAGGGTGTCGCCGGGGGCGGCGTCCTTGGTGAGGGTGGTGCCGCTGGTCTGTGCGGGGATGGTCACCGCTTTGTCCTCTGCCTGGTCGCTCACAGCTTCGGCGCAATCTCTTCGGTCCAGATACGCTCCCGCTGCTCCTGCGACATGTGGCAGGCGGCCCAGTGCTTGCTGCCGACCTCGGTCAGCTCGGGGCGGACCGTGCGGGTGACGTCGTCCTTGGGCACGTCGGCGTACGGGCAGCGCGGGTTGAAGGCGCAGCCGGACGGGAGGTTGATGAGGGAGGGCGGCGAACCCTTGACCGGGATGAGGCGTTCCTGCTGGTCGCGGTCGAGCCGCGGCATCGAGCCGAGCAGGCCCCAGGTGTAGGGGTGGCGGGGCTCGTAGAACACCTTCTCCGCCGGACCGCGCTCCACGCACCGGCCGCCGTACATCACCAGGAGGTCGTCGGCCAGCTCGGCGACGACGCCCAGGTCGTGGGTGATGACGATGACCGCGGAGCCGAACTCCTTCTGCAGGTCCCGGATGAGGTCGAGGATCTGCGCCTGGACGGTGACGTCCAGGGCGGTGGTCGGCTCGTCCGCGATCAGCAGCTCGGGGTTGTTGACCAGCGACATCGCGATCATCGCGCGCTGGCGCATACCGCCGGAGAACTCGTGCGGGTAGCTGTCCACCCGCTTGTCGGGCTGCGGGATGCCGACCCGGTCGAGCATCTCCACCGCGCGGCGCTTGGCGGTCTTCTTGTCCACCTTGTGGTGGATGCGGTACGCCTCCACGATCTGCTGGCCGATCGTGTAGTACGGGTGCAGCGCGGACAGCGGGTCCTGGAAGATCATCGCCATCTCCCGGCCGCGCAGCTTGCGCACGTGGTCGGGGTCGGCGGACAGCAGCTCGGTGCCGTCCAGCCAGATCTCGCCCGATATCTGGGCCTTGCGCTTGCCGTACTGGCCGGCGGTGTGCAGGCCCATGATGCCGAGCGAAGTCACCGACTTGCCGGAGCCGGACTCGCCCACGATGCCGAGGGTCTTGCCCTTCTCCAGCTGGAAGGAGAGCCCGTCGACGGACTTGACCAGGCCGTCGTCGGTCGGGAAGTGGACCTTGAGGTCGCGTACTTCCAGGAAGGCGGTCGGCGCGGGCGAGGCGCCGGTGGGCTCGCCCACCGCTGCCCCGCTCTTGCTCAGTTCGGTCATGCGAGCCTCACTCGGGGGTCGATCACGGCGTACAGGACGTCCACCACGAGGTTGGCGATCAGCACCGCGAGAGAAGTGATCAGGACGACGCCCAGGATAAAGGGCAGGTCGTGGTTCTGGATCGCGTCCAGCACCTTCTGGCCGAGGCCGGGGAGGCTGAACGTGGTCTCGGTCAGGATCGCGCCGCCCATCAGGGCGCCGAGGTCCATGCCGAGCATGGTGAGCAGCGGGGTCAGGGTCGAGCGCATCGCGTGCTTGCTGATGACGACCTGTTCCTTGAGGCCCTTGGCCCGCGCGGTGCGGATGTAGTCCTCGCCGAGGATCTCCAGCATGGTGGCGCGGGTGATCCGGGCGTACATCGCGGCGTAGAGGAAGGCCAGCGTGATCCAGGGCAGGATCATGCCGCCGAGCCATCCGCTGAAGCTTTCCTCGAGCGGTACGAACTCGCCGTCGATCCAGCCGAGGCCGTAGGAGAAGATCGCCAGGCTGAGCAGACCGGTGAAGTAGATGGGGAGCGAGACACCCGCCAGGGCGATGACCATCGCGCCGCGGTCCCACAGCGTGCCGCGCTTGAGGGCGGAGAGCACACCGGCGGCCACACCGAAGATCAGCCACAGCACGGCGGCGCCGAGCGCGAGAGCGAGGGTCACCGGGAAACGCTCGGTCAGGACCGGCCAGACCGACTGCTCGGTCTTGAAGGAGTAGCCGAAGCAGGGCGCGGCGCAGTGGGTCACGTCGCCGCCGGCCGCGTAGGTGCGGCCCGCGAAGATGCCCTTGAAGAACTCCCAGGCCTGGACGAAGACCGGGTCGCCCAGACCCAGCTTCTGCCGCACACCCTCGACGGCGGCGGGGTCCGCCTGCTTGCCGACGAAGTTCAGGGCGATGTCGACCCCGGCCCACTTGGGGACGAGGAAGAAGATGCAGAAGACCACCAGGATGATGACCACGAGCATCACTACGGCGGCGAACAGCCGCCTGATGAGGTAAGCGAGCACGGGTTGCGGCCCGCTGCGTCCCGCGGGCCGCCGGAGGTCTTCCGGCGGCCCGCGGTCACGCCGCGCCGGCCTTCACCTGCCTTTCGTGCCGTACGGCGGGTGTACCGGTTACTTCTTGGGGTTCTTCAGACCGAGGTTCACGAAGTCGTACATACCGCTGTAGGCGTCGGTGGTGTACACGTTCGCGATGTTGCTGGAGCGCCAGTTGATGAACTTCTCGAAGACGAAGGGCAGGTAGTACGCGCCCTCCATCACCTTGTGGTTGATCTCCGAGGCGATCTTCGTCTTGCCGGCGTCGTCCAGCTCGGTCAGGTAGTCGGCGAAGAGACCGTCGATCTTCGGGTCGTCGATCATCGCGAAGTTGTTGTTCGCGCTGTCGAGGATGTAGTCGCTGTGCCACAGCGGCAGACCGTAGCCCTGCACGGACGGGAAGTCCGGGCCCCAGCCCATGATGATGATGCCGTAGCCCTTCTTCTTCACGTTCGTGGGGCTACCGATGACGCTGGCGTACTGCGAGCCGTCGTACTGGTCGATCTCGACGTCGATGCCGACCTTCTTCAGCGAGGCCTGGAGGGACTCGGCGGTGGCGACCTCGACCGGCTTGTTGTTGCGGACCGCGATGGTGGTCTTGAAGCCGTTCGGCTTGTTGCAGGCCTTCAGCTCTTCCTTGGCCTTCTCGACGTTGCCCTTCTTGTTGGCACCGGCCATCTCGTACGGGTCGTACTTCTGGCCCTCGGCACCCGGAACGGCGGGCGGCAGCATGTTGGTGCCGATGTCACCGCCGGCCACCGGACCGCCGCGCGCGGTCTGCAGGGAGACGTGGTCGGCCCCGTAGAGCACGGCCTTGCGGCAGTGGATGTTGTCGAACGGCTTCACGGTCTGCGGGAACGCCGCGTACCGGATGTAACCCGAGACCGGGTTGTCCAGGTTGGACTTGTGCTCCTTCAGGGCGGTGGTGCGGCCCTGCGGGGACAGACCGGTCTGCGCCAGGTCGATGTCGTAGTCGCCGGCGATCAGGCGGGCGTCCATGTCGTTGGCGTTGGTGAAGAACTTGATCGTGATCTTGTCCGGGTACGCCTTGCGGACCGGGTCCGAGCTCTGCTTCCACTCGGCGTTGCGGACCAGGGTCAGGTCCTTGCCGGGGTTGTAGGACTCGAACTTGTACGGGCCCGAGGAGAACGGGTGCAGGCCGTACTTGGACTTGGTGTCCTTGTCCTGGCGGACCGGGGACGCCGAGGTCAGCGCGAGCATCTCCTCGAAGTCCGAGTTGGCCTGCGGGAGCTTGAAGACGATGGTCTTGTCGTCCGGCGTCTCGATCGCCTTCAGGCCGAGCTTGTCCTTGGACTTGTCCTTGTACGGGCCCTTGTACTCGTCCTTGGGGTCGAGCACCTCCTTGAGGTACGTCGGGCCGCCGGACAGCACGTCCTGCGCCCAGACGCGCTCGATGCCGTACTTGACGTCCTTGGAGGTGATCGGCTTGCCGTCCTCCCAGGTGACGCCGTCACGCAGGGTGTACGTGTAGGTCTTGCCGTCGTCCGAGACCTTGGCGACGTCCGCGGCGAGGTCGGGGGTGACCTCCGCACCGGTCTTGCCCGGCTCCGTCTTGTTGGTGACGAGCTGGCGGCTGTAGTAGCGGGAGAAGTTCCACATGAAGCCGTAGTAGCCGCGCGTGGTGTCCCACGAGTCGGCGTCCTGCGTGCTCGCGAACTTCAGCGTGCCGCCCTTCTTGGCCTCGGAGGCCTGGGCGACCTTGTTGTTGGCCGCGTCGAAGCCGGCCGCGCCGTTCTTCGAACCGCCGCTGCCATTGTCGTCGTCGCCGCCTCCGCCGCACGCCGCCGTGGTCAGCAGCGCGGCGACCACTGCGGCAGCGGCCAAAGCCTGCTTGCGCCGCCCTGAGGTGCGTTGGGTAGTCACGATCTCGGATCCTCCGGATTAGATGAGAGACCCCGTGCAGGTGCCACGGGTCGCCTTGCGGTACGGCAGGGTCAGCGGGAGCCCTTCGGGTCCAGCGCGTCGCGCACGCCGTCACCGAAGAGGTTGAAGGCAAGAACGGTGATGAAGATCGCCACACCGGGGACCACCATGTACATGGGGTCCGACTTGTAGTAGTCGATCGCGCTCGAGAGCATCTGCCCCCAGGACGATGTGGGCGGCTTGACGCCCACGCCCAGGAAGCTGAGCGCCGCCTCGGTGAGGATGTTGGTGGGGATCATCATCGTGGTGTAGACGATGATCGGCGCCACCAGGTTGGGCAGCAGTTCCTTGAACAGGATGTAGAACCGTCCGGCCCCCAGCGACCTGGCCGCCTCGACGTACTCCCGCTCACGCATGGACAGGGTCTGGCCGCGGACCACACGGCCGATGTAGGGCCAGCCGAAGAAGCCGATGACCACGATCATCATGAGCAGACGCACGCCCGTGCCGCTCAGCCCCAGCATGGAGTCCGGCATCACGGACACCAGCGCGATGATGAACAGGAGCTGCGGGAAGGCCAGCAGGCCGTCCATGATCCGGCTGATGAGGGAGTCGACCCAGCCGCCGAAGAAGCCGGCGAGCACACCCAGCACGGTGCCGATGACCACGGCGACCATGGCGGACAGGAAGCCGACGAGCAGCGAGATCCGGGCGCCGTGGACGATGCGGGCGAAGATGTCGCGGCCGTTGACCGGCTCCACGCCGAGCCAGTGGTCGCCGTTGACGCCGCCCAGGGAGCCCGTGGGGGTGCCGAAGAGCGGGTCGATCATGTCCTCGTTGTAGGCGTTGGGCTCCTGCCCGTACAGGGAGGTGATCAGGGGCGCGAAGACGGCGACCAGGATGAGGACCAGCACCACGATGCCGCCCGCGAGGGCCAGCCGGTCCCTCTTCAGGCGCTCCCAGGCGATCCGGCCCAGGGAGCGCCCTTGTACCGACTTGGCCTCGGCGCCGGCGACCGCCGCTTCCTCTGCCGCACTCGGGGCCGCTTCCGCGGTCGGCTCGTGCAATGGTGCCGTCATCTGGCAGGGACCCCTCTCAACCGGCGGTAGCCGGCCCGCACTTGCCGCTGTAGCGGCGTGATCCAGTCCGTCGTACAAAGAGGCGAGCATCCACCCCTTGTTGCGGGAGTCTTCAACGCTTTGGCGATCTGTAGCCAGACTTGACGGGGAATGGATGCGCAACCGTGATGCTGTTTGAGGTGTTCCGTTATCCGGACAGTGGGTAACGGGGGCCGGACACGGGCGAGTTGGGACATCGGGGACAAGAGGGTGCTTTGCGTCGTCATCTACGCGCGAAGATCGCCTCTTCCGGCAGGGGTCCGCGGGGTCCGCGAACCCCGCGGCCCTCAGTACCGGCTACCGGCCGGAGGGTATCCGTACCCGCCCGCCGGCGCCTGGGCGGGGGCGGCCGCGTGGGCCTCGCGGTCGTAGAACGGGCGCGCGTTGGCACGCAGCCACAGGGCGACCGGGTCGTGGGCGTCGGTCATCGCCACCGTCGACACCGGCAGCCCGTCCGGCACCGCGCCGACGGACTGCTGCATCATCGCGCGCACCGCGTCGACGGCCGGCGGGGAGGTGTCGTACACGTCCAGACCGATGGCGAGGTACGGCGCCCCCAGCGCCGGCTGCACCCAGGCACGGCGCAGCGCGCGGACCGCCGGGGTGCGGTGGGCGTTCTGCGCGAGCAGGGCGTAGAACTGCGGGATCTCGATGGCCGGTTCGGACAGCCGCAGGGGCCCGGCGGGCTGGCGGTCCAGGCCGGAGGCGATGCGGCGCAGGTCGAGCCAGGGAATGCCGACGCCGCCGCCGGGGGCGTGCGGGTTGAGCCAGAGGCCGTAGTGGTCCGGGTAGAGGGCGCGGGCGACCTCCAGGCCGTCGACCACTTCGTACGACCGGTTCCAGCCGCTGGCCGACAGCTCCTGGGCGGAGGTGACGCAGGGCGCGTAGCCGTAGCCTTCGACCTCCATGTTCCCGTACTGGGCGTCCGGAGAGCCGGCCTGGCCGTGCCACAGCAGCATCCAGACCTGGCCGGAGGCGGGGGTGGCGAGGGCGCGCAGCAGGGCCTCGTAGGCGTCGTAGCGCCCGGGCGTCACCTGGCGCAGCATGTGCTCGACCTGTCCGGTCGTGGTGCCGCTGGCGCTCACGTGTATCGCCCCTTCGAGAGTTCCCCCGGTGTCGGGTCCAGCTTAAGGCTCCGCCGGGTGCGGGGGTGCCTAGGAGCTCGGGGCTCCTTGCCGTCCGGCGGGTGCGGGTTTCGTCGTGGTTGATCGCGCCGTTCCCCGCGCCCCTGGGTGAGTTCTCCCAACCGGCGTTTACAGGCCGCTGTTGTAGAACGGCCTGACCTTTTCGCGCATCCAGTCGCAGACCGGGTCCTGGGCCGCCTCCAGGAGGATCAGGTTGACCTGCCATTTCAAGGGGGACTTGGCGAGGGCTCGGCCGAGGGCGTCCAGGGGGAGGGCGCGGGCGTCGCCCTCCCAGTGGGTGAGTTCGACGCCGACGAACAGGACCGGGTCGGCGGTCTCGACGGCGGCCAGGCAGCGGCGCGCGCTGCGTACGACGCCGATGGCGGCGAACTCGGCGGAGGCCGCGGCCAGGAAGTCCACCGGGTCGTCCTGCCAGTCCGGCTCGAAGAGGCGGACCCGGCCGCCGGAGGAGGGCCCGTCCAGCGGCGTGCGTCCGGCCCGGCACAGCTCGGCCACGGCGGGCGGCGGCAGCGGGATGCCGACCACGCCCTCCGGGTTCACCGCGATGCCGACCTGCGGGGGCAGGCCGCGGGCGAACTCCGCGGCGGGGGCGATGGTGTACGCCATGTGCGCCCCCGCGACCTGGCGCAACTGCTCCTCGGAGCTGAACACCGGCACGTACGCCTGGCCGTCGATCTCCAGCGAGGGCAGGTCGAGGGGGCCGCTGTGCGGGCCGCCGCCGTTGGGCAGGGGTATCCACAGGAAGCTGCGGCCGAGAACCTCCACGATCCGGCCACCGGCCGAGGGGATACCGAGGGAGGCGGACAGCACCTCCTCCAGCTCGTTGCCTGGCCATCCGCCGTGCGGGTGGGGGTGCGCCTGTGCCGGGAAGTCCATCTGCCTACCTACCGCCTGCCTGGTACCGCCGTTCGTGGCTGAAAGGCTAACCCGTTCGATCCCGGGGCCCTACCCTGCGTCACCCCGTGAAGGCGATGCGGCGGAGGGTGTCGGCCGCCGCCCGGTCGAGGACGACCGCCGAGGCGCAGCCGGCGGGCAGGGTGCCTTCGGTCACCTCGCGCAGCAGGCGGGAGTTGGCCGTGCGGTGCCGCAGGAACGCGTACCGCGAGACGCCGCGGCCGCGCTCGCGCTGGCCGGCCAGGGCCTCGCCGGGAGCGACGTCGAGGAGCAGCAGGTGCAGGGTGCCCTCCCGGCGGCGGGCCTCGCGGGCCAGCCAGGCGCGCACCCAGGCCTGGGTGCCGCAGTCGTGCACGACGACGCCCTCGCCGGAGCGCAGCGCGCGGCGCAGCCCCGCGTAGTGGGCGAGGCGGACGAGCGGGCGGTAGAGCGCGTACGGCAGGAAGCGCGGCATGCGGCGGTCCCAGCGGTCGCGGGTGTCCTGGGAGTCGATGCGGCCGCCGCGCACGGTGCGCCGCATCAGCGTGGACTTGCCGCTGCCGGGCAGGCCGGTGATCACCACCAGGTCCCGGGGTCCGAAGAGCAGGGCGTGCGGGCTGCGGCCGTCGCGGTCCCGCAGATCGCGGACGACGGGTGCGGTCAGTGGGGCGCATGCCTCGGGGGCCGGAGCGGCGGGCTGCTTGGGCAGCGCGAGTCCGGAGGTCGTGGCGTACGCCGTGGTCCTGTTCACCGTGATCGTCCTCCCCTGGGGCGGTACACGAGTACCTCCCCGTCGAGTGTAAAGAGAAGGTAATGCGCGGGTCTCGCGTTTTCGTTCGCTTACTGCCACAAGCCGGTTACAGATCACGGTCTGCCACGGATGAGCCGGGCGTGCAATGATGGCGGCGCCAACTGCATACCGGCCGTTTGAATCCGCGCGGGAGAGTCCCCGGCCGCGCCGGGGCGCCGAAGGAGCAAGTCCCTCCCTTGAATCTCTCAGGCCCCGTTACCGCGCGGGCGAGGCACATCTGAAAAGCGGACCGCCCCCGACGGCGGTCCCACCCAAGGTGCAAGCCCTGATCGCCGTACTCCGGTGGCCGTGGCGAACCTCTCAGGTTCCGATGACAGATGGGGAGGACCGACCTCGCCCCGTCCTGTCCTGGGAGACGACCGACCGATGAGCAGTACCGAACTGCGCCGTACCGCGCTCGATGCCACGCATCGCGCACTGGGCGCGACGATGACCGACTTCGCCGGCTGGGACATGCCCCTGCGCTACGGCTCCGAGCGCGAGGAACACGTCGCGGTGCGCACCCGCGCCGGTCTCTTCGACCTCTCGCACATGGGTGAGATCACCGTCACCGGGCCGCAGGCGGCCGAGCTGCTGAACCACGCGCTGGTCGGCAACATCGGCAGCGTGAAGCCGGGCCGGGCCCGCTACACCATGATCTGCCGCGAGGACGGCGGCATCCTGGACGACCTGATCGTCTACCGGCTGGGAGAAGCCCAGGCCGCCTCTTCTCACTACATGGTGGTCGCCAACGCCTCCAACGCCCAGGTCGTGCTGGACGCGCTGACCGAGCGGGCGGCGGGCTTCGAGGCCGAGGTGCGCGACGACCGGGACTCCTACGCGCTGCTCGCCGTGCAGGGCCCGGAGTCCCCGGGCATCCTCGCCTCGCTCACCGACGCCGACCTGGACGGCCTGAAGTACTACGCCGGGCTGCCCGGCACGGTCGCCGGGGTCCCGGCGCTGATCGCGCGCACCGGCTACACCGGCGAGGACGGCTTCGAGCTGTTCGTGAAGCCGGAGCACGCCGTCGAGCTGTGGCAGGCGCTGACCCGGGCGGGCGAGGGCGCCGGGCTGATCCCGTGCGGCCTGTCCTGCCGGGACACGCTCCGCCTGGAGGCGGGCATGCCGCTGTACGGCAACGAGCTGTCGACCGCGCTGACGCCGTTCGACGCCGGTCTGGGCCGGGTGGTGAAGTTCGAGAAGGAGGGCGACTTCGTCGGGCGCGCCGCGCTGGCCGAGGCCGCCGAGCGCGCCGCTTCCGAGCCGCCCCGGGTCCTGGTCGGCCTGGTCGCCGAGGGCCGCCGGGTGCCGCGCGCCGGGTACCCGGTCGTCGCCGGCGGCGAGGTGATCGGCGAGGTGACCTCCGGCGCCCCGTCCCCGACGCTGGGCAAGCCGATCGCCATGGCGTACGTCGACCCCGCGCACGCGGCCCCGGGCACGGAGGGTGTCGGTGTGGACATCCGGGGCAGCCACGAGCCGTACGAGGTCGTGGCGCTGCCGTTCTACAAGCGCCAGAAGTAGACACTGGGCGGCGCCGGCCCCCTGTGTCCCGGGCGGCGTCGCCGCCGTGTGACGTACCGCCCCACCACCCCCTTCACCAGCCACTTCCTCGCGTACAGGAGAATTCAGGCCATGAGCAACCCCCAGCAGCTGCGCTACAGCAAGGAGCACGAGTGGCTGTCGGGCGCCGAGGACGGCGTCTCGACGGTCGGCATCACGGAGCACGCGGCCAACGCGCTCGGTGACGTCGTCTTCGTGCAGCTTCCCGAGGTCGGCGACTCGGTGACCGCGGGCGAGACCTGCGGCGAACTGGAGTCGACCAAGTCCGTCTCCGACCTGTACTCGCCCGTCTCCGGCGAGATCACCGAGGTCAACGAGGACGTCGTCAACGACCCGTCGCTGGTGAACAGCGCCCCCTTCGAGGGCGGCTGGCTGTTCAAGGTGCGGATCTCGGACGAGCCGGCCGACCTGCTCTCCGCCGACGAGTACACCGCCTTCACCGCCGGCTGAGGAGTCCCGACCGCATGTCGCTTCTGAACACACCCCTGCACGAGCTGGACCCCGACGTCGCCGCCGCCGTCGACGCCGAGCTGGACCGCCAGCAGTCCACCCTCGAGATGATCGCCTCGGAGAACTTCGCCCCGGTCGCGGTCATGGAGGCCCAGGGCTCGGTCCTCACCAACAAGTACGCCGAGGGCTACCCCGGCCGCCGCTACTACGGCGGCTGCGAGCACGTCGACGTGGTCGAGCAGATCGCCATCGACCGGGTCAAGGCGCTCTTCGGCGCCGAGCACGCCAACGTGCAGCCGCACTCGGGCGCCCAGGCCAACGCGGCCGCGATGTTCGCGCTGCTCAAGCCGGGCGACACGATCATGGGTCTGAACCTCGCCCACGGCGGGCACCTGACCCACGGCATGAAGATCAACTTCTCCGGCAAGCTCTACAACGTCGTCCCCTACCACGTCGGCGACGACGGCCAGGTCGACATGGCCGAGGTGGAGCGCCTCGCCAAGGAGACCAGGCCGAAGCTGATCGTGGCCGGCTGGTCGGCCTACCCGCGTCAGCTGGACTTCGCCGCGTTCCGCAAGGTCGCGGACGAGGTCGGCGCGTACCTCATGGTCGACATGGCGCACTTCGCCGGTCTGGTCGCGGCGGGCCTGCACCCGAACCCGGTGCCGCACGCCCACGTCGTCACCACCACCACCCACAAGACGCTGGGCGGCCCGCGCGGCGGTGTGATCCTCTCCACGGCCGAGCTGGCCAAGAAGATCAACTCCGCCGTCTTCCCCGGTCAGCAGGGTGGCCCGCTGGAGCACGTGGTGGCCGCCAAGGCCGTCGCCTTCAAGGTCGCCGCGAGCGAGGACTTCAAGGAGCGCCAGGGCCGTACGCTGGAGGGTGCCCGCATCCTGGCCGAGCGCCTGGTGCGGGACGACGCGAAGGCGGCGGGCGTGTCCGTCCTGACCGGAGGCACGGACGTGCACCTGGTCCTGGTCGACCTGCGCGACTCCGAGCTGGACGGACAGCAGGCCGAGGACCGCCTCCACGAGGTCGGCATCACGGTCAACCGCAACGCCGTCCCGAACGACCCGCGTCCGCCGATGGTGACCTCCGGTCTGCGCATCGGTACGCCGGCCCTGGCGACCCGCGGCTTCACCGCCGAGGACTTCGCCGAGGTCGCGGACGTGATCGCCGAGGCGCTGAAGCCGTCCTACGACACCCAGGCCCTCAAGGCCCGGGTGAAGGCCCTGGCCGACAAGCACCCGCTGTACCCGGGTCTGAACAAGTAGACACCGCGCCCGAGGGGTGGGGCGCCGCATCCGCCACAAGCGGCCGGGCGCCCCGCCCCTCGGCACCCCCTCCGCACCACCCCCGTTCTGAGGAGTCCCCGTGGCCATCTCGGTCTTCGACCTGTTCTCGATCGGCATCGGCCCGTCGAGCTCCCACACGGTCGGCCCGATGCGCGCGGCCCGCATGTTCGCCCGCCGCCTGCGCAACGAGGAGCTGCTGGACTCCGTCGCCTCGGTCCGCGCCGAGCTGTACGGCTCGCTCGGCGCCACCGGCCACGGCCACGGCACCCCCAAGGCGGTGCTCCTCGGTCTGGAGGGCGACTCCCCGCGCACGGTCGACGTGGAGACGGCCGACGAGCGCGTCGAGACGATCAGGACCTCGGGCCGCCTCCGCCTCCTCGCCGAGCACGAGATCTCCTTCTCCTACGACGACGACATGGTCCTGCACCGCCGCAAGGCCCTCCCCTACCACGCCAACGGCATGACGCTGTGGGCGTACGACGCCGAGGGCACCGAGGTGCTGACCAAGACCTACTACTCGGTCGGCGGCGGCTTCGTCGTCGACGAGGACGCGGTGGGCGCCGACCGGATCGTGCTCGACGACACGGTGCTCAAGTACCCCTTCCGCACCGGCGACGAGCTGCTGCGCCTGGCCAAGGAGACGGGCCTGTCCATCTCCGCCCTGATGCTGGAGAACGAGCGGGCCTGGCGCGACGAGGACGAGATCCGCGAGGGCCTGCTGGAGATCTGGCGGGTGATGCGGGCGTGCGTGGAGCGCGGCATGACCCGCGAGGGCATCCTGCCGGGCGGCCTGAAGGTCCGCCGCCGCGCCGCCAACACCGCGCGCAAGCTGCGCTCCGAGGGCGACCCGCTGGCCCTGTCCATGGAGTGGATCACCCTCTACGCCATGGCCGTGAACGAGGAGAACGCGGCCGGCGGCCGGGTCGTCACCGCCCCCACCAACGGCGCGGCCGGCATCATCCCGGCGGTCCTGCACTACTACATGAACTTCGTGCCCGGCGCCGACGAGGACGGCGTGGTCCGCTTCCTGCTCGCCGCGGGCGCCATCGGCATGCTCTTCAAGGAGAACGCCTCCATCTCCGGCGCCGAGGTCGGCTGCCAGGGCGAGGTCGGCTCCGCCTGCTCGATGGCGGCCGGCGCCCTCGCCGAGGTGCTGGGCGGCACCCCGGAGCAGGTGGAGAACGCCGCCGAGATCGGCATGGAGCACAACCTCGGCCTCACCTGCGACCCGGTCGGCGGCCTGGTCCAGATCCCCTGCATCGAGCGCAACGGCATGGCCGCGGTCAAGGCGGTCACGGCGGCCCGGATGGCGATGCGCGGCGACGGCTCCCACAAGGTGTCCCTCGACAAGGTCATCAAGACCATGAAGGACACCGGCGCCGACATGTCGGTCAAGTACAAGGAGACGGCGCGGGGCGGGCTCGCGGTGAACATCATCGAGTGCTGAGGACACAGACAGCGGCTGTCTCACATCGTGACATCCGCTTTCCGAAAAACAAGACGACTGAGATCGTTGCAGGGCCCATGTTTCGCGCGTGAAAGACCGAGCCATGCCCGCACCAGCCTCCGGCCCAGCGTCCCAGCCACCCGTCAACCCCCGGTCCCGGGTCCTCATCGCCAGCCTCATGGGCACGACGATCGAGTTCTACGACTTCTACATCTACGCGACCGCCGCCGTCCTCGTCTTCCCGAAGCTCTTCTTCCCGAGCAGCGACCCCACCACGGCCCTGCTGTCGTCGTTCGCGGTCTTCGGCGCCGCGATGGTCGCCCGGCCGATCGGCGCCGTCTTCTTCGGACACCTCGGCGACCGGCTCGGCCGCAAGAAGACGCTGGTCGTCTCGCTGCTCACCATGGGCATCGCCACCTTCCTCATCGGCGCCCTGCCGACCTACGCCCAGGCCGGCTGGGTCGCCACCGCGCTGCTCGTGCTGATGCGGCTCGCGCAGGGCTTCGCGCTCGGCGGCGAGTGGAGCGGGGCCGCGCTGGTCGCGACCGAGAACGCGCCCCGGGGCAAGCGCGCCCTGTACGGGACCTTCCCGCAGCTGGGCGCCCCGCTCGGCTTCATCATCGGCAACGGCCTGTTCCTGATCATCGGGGCGCTGCTGCCCTCGGACGCCGGCGCCGACCCCACCCAGCCCTCCGAGGCCTTCGCGAGCTGGGGCTGGCGCATCCCGTTCCTGTTCTCCGCCGTGATGGTCGCGATCGGCCTGTGGGTGCGCTCGCGGCTCGTCGAGTCCACGGTGTTCGCCAAAACCCGCGAGGCCGGCAAGGTTCAGAAACTCCCGCTGGCCACCGTGGTCCAGGGCCACTGGAAGCAGCTGGTCCTCGGCACCTTCATCATGCTGGCCACGTACGTGCTCTTCTACCTGATGACCACGTTCTCGCTGAGCTACGGCCGCGCCGCGAAGGACGCCGACGTGCCGGGGCTCGGCTACAGCTACACCACGTTCGTCCTGATGATGATCTTCGGCGTGGTGTTCTTCGCCGTCTTCACCCTGGTCTCCGGCCCGCTCGCCGACAAGTACGGACGCCGCGCCACCCTGATCTGGATCACCGCCGCGATCGTGGTCTTCGGCCTGGTCTGGGTGCCCCTGATCGGTCTGGGCACGCTCGGCGTGGTGCTGTGGCTGGTGCTCGGCTTCACGCTGATGGGCATGACCTTCGGCCCGATGGGCGCGCTGCTGCCGGAGCTGTTCCCGACGAGTGTGCGCTACACCGGATCCGGCATCGCGTACAACGTCAGCTCGATCCTCGGCGCGGCCGTCGCCCCGTTCATAGCGGTGGCGCTGTGGGAGGCCGGTGACGGATCGCCGTGGCTGGTCGGCGTCTACCTCTCCGCGATGGCCGTGCTGACGCTGACCGCCCTGCTGCTCGGCAAGGAGACCAAGGACGTCTCCCTGGACGAGGGCGAGCCCGACTCCGCCGAGGAGAGCCCCCGGACGGCCGCGGTCGCCTCCTGAACCCGCCGGTCCGCCCGGCGCCGTCCGCCACCGCCGTACGCCGAGCGCCTCGACGCCCGGCGTACGGTCACCGGCGGCTCAGATGCCGCAGTTCGGGGCCGACCAGTACGGCGACGGGTCGAAGGCCACGTGGGTGTGGTCGTTGTGGCCTGGGTAGCCCGGGCCGAGGATCTCCGAGAAGCCGTGGGTCCTGGACTGCTGGGCGAGCCGGCAGAAGCTGGGCGAGCCGGTGAGGTCGGCGGCGTCGCCGTAGAGGTGGCGGCTGGTGGACGAGCCGCCCACCGCGCTGTTGCAGGCACGGGAGCGGAAACCGCTGGAGATCGTGATCGGCACGTCGCCGAGGGCGTGCCGCATCGCCTCCAGCTTCCACATGGTCTTCAGCGCGTTCGCCTTGGCGGTGGCGGCGGAGACCGCGCCGCCCGACCAGTCCGAGTTGCACTTGTTCAGCTCCGCGTAGGAGAAGTGGACGGGTGTGCAGTCCGCGTCCTGGAGCGCGTAGATCTTGCTGAAGGTCGCCGGGCCCGCGACGCCGTCCGCGCCCAGCCCGTAGGCGGCCTGGAACTTCTTGACGGCGGCGGCGGTCCGGGCGCCGTACTGGCCGTCGTAGGAGAGCCGTTCGCCGGAGGTGACCCAGCCCGCGACGCGGATCTGGAGCTGCGTCACGTCGCTGCCGGAGGAGCCCTGGGAGAGGGTGCGGTTCCAGGTGTAGCAGGAGTCGGCGTGCGCGGTGCCGGCGGTGGCGCCCACCCCGGCCACCGCCCCAGCCATGAGCATGACAAATGAGAGAAGGAGACGTGACACGCGTCTGAACATCCCGGCCTCCCGACCGTCGAGTCGTCCATGAACCGGAGCCCAGCGTGGGGCACCGCGCTACGCGCGTCAATGGCGCCCGGGCGAAGCGAAGTCGACGTTTCCGCTTCGAGTGGGGATCGGCCGTGCCATCGTGGGGAATAACCAACTCCCGTCCCCCCACAGCCCCTCAGGGAGGCCCCATGCTGCGCGGCATCGACGTCAGCGCCTACCAGTCCTCCAGTTACGACACCGACGGCCTCTCCTTCGTCTTCGTGAAGGCGACGGAGGGCCGTTCGTACGTCAACCCCAAGCTCTCGGCCCAGACGAAGCGGGCCCGCGACGCCGGACTCGTCGTCGGCTTCTACCACTTCCTGTGGCCGGGCAACCTCACCGCCCAGGCCGAGTACTTCGTCTCCAAGGCCCCCGACCGCAAGGGCGACATCCTCGCCGTCGACTGGGAGACGAACGGCGAGGGCACCCACCCGAGCAACGCGGAGAAGGACAGCTTCATCCGGAAGCTGAAGGCGCTGCGGCCGGACAACCGGATCGTCCTCTACTGCAACCGGAACTTCTGGCTGAACATCGACACCACCTCGTACGCGGGCGACGGCCTGTGGATCGCCGACTACGTCTCGGCGGGCAAGCCGCGCATCCAGGCCAAGTGGCGCTTCCACCAGTACACCGACGACCCGGTCGACACCAACGTGGCGGACTTCGCGAGCAGGGCCGCGCTCAAGGAGTGGGCCCAGAGCGCCTGAGGGCCGGATCAGCCCCGGAAGGCCGCGGGACGCTCCGGGGACGCCTCCGCCAGCGCCTTGGTGACGCCGTCGACGCCCTCGCGCAGGCCGTAGACCGGGGTGTCCGGCTGCTGGCGCCAGGAGTCGTCGATGCCGCCCGCGTCGACGGTGTCGAAGCCCAGCTCGTCGATCAGGGCGCGGACCTTCGTCTTGGCTGCCTCGTCGTCACCGGCCACCGGGAGCGCCATACGGTCGGGTGCGTCGGCCGGACGGGGGCGGTCCAGGATGTCCTGGGCGTAGGTGCCGTTGAAGGCCTTGATCACCGGGTGGCCGAGGTGGCGTTCGGTCCAGCGGCTCTCGGTGAGGCCCTCGTCCTCGATGCCCGCGATCCTGCCGTCCCGCTGCTGCGGGTAGTAGTTGCCGGTGTCGATGACCGCGACGCCCTCCGCCGCCCCGTCCAGGACGCCGGACGGCAGGTCCGGGACCCGCTTCTGCGGGACCGTGACGACCACGATCTCGGCGCCGCGCGCCGCCTCCTCCACCGGCACCGGGGTGGCGCCGGTCTCCTCGGCCAGCGCGGTGAGCGTGTGCGGCCCGCGCGAGTTGGCGACGGAGACGTCGTGCCCGAGGGCGGTGAGCCGCCGGGTGAGGTTGCCGCCGATGTTGCCCGCGCCGATGATGCCGATCTTCATGATGCCGATCGCCTGGCCTTTCGGAGGTCGTGTCACGCGGAGCCCGACGGCTCACGCCCGTGACCAGCCCAACCTCCGGCCGGGGTGAGCTATTCCGCGACGGGGTCGCCCGTCCGGGTGATCGGCGGGCGCCCCTTGGTCGCGGCGTCGTTACTTGTTCAGGTGGGCCCAGAACTCGTCGAACGACAGCTGCTTGTCGCCGTCGAGGTCGCGGCCGGCGATGATCGCCTCGGCCACCGACTCGGTGACGTTCCAGTCGCCGCCCTGGGCGAGCGCGGACTTGAACTCGGCCGCGGTGATGAGGCCGTCCCCGTCCGTGTCGATCCGCTCGAACTGCTTGCGTGCTTCCTCGATGTCGGCCACCGGTCCGCCCCTCGTTCCGTGCATTGGGTCCATCTGACGCAGGTCAGATTAACCGGACGTCCGAGCGCCCAGTGCGGCGACCACCCACCTGAACTGCTCCTCGTGGGCGGAGGGGGGCTCCAGGCCGTTCACGATCGCCGACAGTTCCCGGTAGCGGGCGAGCCGGACGTTGGTCACCGCGGTGAGGCGTTCGAGTACGACGGCGGGGTCGGCGTCGCCGATCAGCGCGCGCACGATGTCGGCGGCCCGCGGCGAGTCCGGTGCGACGCCCTCGCGCAGGGCGTCGCCCGCGAGCTGCACCAGGCGGCTCACGAACCACAGCGAGGAGCCCGCGGGGACGTCCGGCCCCCGGTCCGCCGCGTTGAACTCGATCATCCGGCGCATCGTCCCGCGGAACTCCGGGTCCTGGATCAGCTCGGCCAGCTCCACCCAGGCGTCCACCTGCTCCGAAGTGGGTTCGTCGGGCAGGTCGGCGGCGGCGAAGCGCAGGCGGGTGCGGATGTCGGGGTCCGCGGTGTCGATACCGGCGAACACCTCGGCCATGAAGTCCTCGATGATGCGCCGCCGTTCGGCGGCGGACAGTCGGGCCAGCTTGTTCATCAGGGTCATCTCCTCGGCGGTCGAGCCGCGTCGTGCCACGGTGGACAGCACCGCGCGGGTCACCCTCAGCGAGCTGATCTGGGCGTCCAGGGCACTCACGTGCGCCGCCGCGACCTGGGCGACGGTGGTCTCTCCGGCCAGGACGCGGCGTACGGCGTCCAGGCCGAGGCCCAGTTCGCGCAGGGTCCGGATCAGCTCCAGGCGGGCGACGGACGCGGCGTCGTAGAGCCGGTAGCCGCCCGGGGAGCGGGTGACCGGGGGCAGGGCGCCCTCGTCGGACCAGTAGCGGATGGTGCGCGCCGTGAGTCCGGTGGTGCGCGCCAGTGCGCCGATGGTCATGAGGCCGGTGCCGTCGTCGGTCATGTCTGGGAGTCTGTGCCTTCCAGTGGGTGGAGACTCAAGGAGCGCAGTGTGGCGGAGAGCCTGCGGGACATTCTGGACGCGGCGGCGCGGGGAGCGTTCCCGCCCGCGGACGGCGGGACGAGCGTGGTGCCGCAGCCCGGTGGGCGGGACGCGGGGGTCATCGCCTTCACGGCGCACTCGGTCGTCTTCACCGACGAGGACGAGGGGTGGGTGCGCAAGACCCTGGCGTCGCTGCGCTGCGATCCCCTGGCCGCGACGATGAACGCCCGGTTCCTGGCGGCGTTCGCGGAGCGCACGGGACGGACGACGGACACGATCGACGTGCTGCTGACCGGTGCCCCGCTCCCTGGGCGCCCGGAGGTCGCGCTGACGGAGGTCGCCGATCCGGGGCATCCCCGCGTGGTCGCGGCCCGGCGGCGTCGCGACGGGGTGCGGGTGTGGGCGGCGGACGGCGGGGTGCTGGTGCTGGGCCGCGGGGTGGCCGGGCGGCTGGAGGTTGCCGTGGAGGTGGCGGAGGGCGCCCGGCACCGGGGGCTGGGGCGGCTGCTGGTGACGGCGGCGCGGCAGCTGGGCGGGGGTGAGCCGGTGTGGGCGCAGGTGTCGGCGGGGAACGCCCGCAGTCTGCGGGCGTTCCAGGCGGCGGGTTACCGGCCGGTGGGTTCGGAGGCGCTGTTCCTGCGGTCCTGAGCCGCGGCCGTCCTCTGGGCGGGGCCGGTCAGTGCCAGGGCTGGTAGTGCGGGTTGCTCTCGCAGTCGCTCATGATCTCGGTCTTGGTCTGCCGGTCGACCGGGCAGACGCCGATGATGTACTTCCGCTGGATGCCGCCGGGGAAGGCGACCTCGACCTGGTCGGCCCACTTGTGGGTGTCGCCGATGGTCTTGTTGACGTCGATGCCGCCGGGGGCGTCGATGTAGTAGTTGTAGCCGGACTTGTACCAGGTCTTGTAGAGGTCGTGGTCGTAGCTCGTCGAGACGTACGGCGAGGGCTGGTTGACCAGGACGTACTTCTCGACGTCGTACTGGCCGTTCTCGACGTCCTTGGCGTGGAAGCCCTCTTCGAAGACGACCTGCGGGCCGCGGCTGTCGCTGCGGTAGAGGGTGCCGCAGGTGGTGCGCCAGACCGGCTCGGGGGTGATGCGGTCGATGTCGACGCCGCGGTCGGCTGCGGCCTTGGTCTTGTCGTCGAACTGGGGGCAGGCCGGTGCGGCCTTGGCGGGGGCGGCCGAGGGGGCCGGGGCGGCTCCGGGTGCGGTGGCGGCGGTGGTGGCGAGGACCGCGGAGAGCGACAGGACGGCGGCGGCGGTCCGTCGGCGCAGGCGAGTGGTGATCATGCGGATACGATCCCGGCTGCGGAGGGTCGCGTTCCGGATTCTCACCCGTAGGTGGCGTGTCCCGCGAACCGGCTTGCTTTCAGCGGCACATGGGCTCTCAGCGGTCCACGACCCGCATCTCGAACCAGGTGGTCTTCCCGCGCGGCAGCAGGTCCACGCCCCACCGGTCGGAGAGCTTGTCGACGAGGAAGAGGCCGCGTCCGCTGATGTCCGTCTCCTGCACCGGCATCAGACAGGGCAGCCCCCGGGAGGGGTCGCGGACCTCGACGCGGATCCAGCCGGGGCGGCGGCGCATGCGGAGGCCGAAGATCCGGGCGCCGGTGTGGCGTACGGCGTTGCCGACCAGCTCGGAGACGAGCAGGACGGCGTCCTCCGTGACCTTGGGGCCGAGCTGCCACTGGCGCAGGGCGACGACCTGGGCCAGTCGGCGGGCGGTGGCGGCGGACTCGGGGCGGGAGGGTAACGGAACCTCGCGCTCCGTCGGGTTGCCGAACAGTTCCAGCGCCTTGAGCGCGCGTTCGTCCTCGACCGCCGGCGACCAGCGCGCCGCGGTCGCACGTCCGGCTCCCCGCGGCAGTTCCGTACCATCCAGCCCCGCCATGCCCCCATCATGGCCGCCCTCGGCGGGCTCCGGGGCCGTTCCCGGGGAATAGGCCCCCGCGGGAGCCGGGCCCGGCGACGGTCGATCGGCATATGCCGCAGGCAGTTCGGGGTCGGAAACAGCCCCACTGACCTGCGAGAACGGCTCGGCCGGAGACAAGCGACGGACTCCCTCGACAAGACGCGCTTAATGGTGCGTTAAGGCTGCCATAAACCGCCCCATCGAGGGACCCGGATCAGACACCGCGTCAATTGCAAGGGGTGCGGGGCGACTTCGGACGAGGCACCGTCAGAGGAACTTCGCCTTGCCGGGGCCCTCTTCCACGAAGCTGCGCATCCCGCGTTCTCGGTCCTCCGTGGCGAACAGGCCCGCGAACCAGTTGCGCTCGACGGCGAGACCGGTCTCGATGTCCGTCTCGAGACCGGTGTCGATCGCCTCCTTCGCCGCGCGCAGCGCGATGGCGGGGCCCTTGGCGAGCCGCGCGGCCCAGGCGTGTGCCTGCTCGTAGACCTCGGCGGCCGGGACCACCCGGTCCACCAGGCCGAGCGCCAGCGCCTCGTCGGCCTTCACCTGGCGGCCGGTGAAGATGAGGTCCTTGGCCTTGGAGGGGCCGATCAAGCGGGACAGCCGCTGGGTGCCGCCCGCGCCCGGGATCAGGCCGAGCAGGATCTCGGGCTGGCCCAGCTTGGCGTTCTCCCCCGCGATGCGGAAGTCGGCGCAGAGGGCGAGTTCGCAGCCGCCGCCCAGCGCGTAGCCGGTCACCGCCGCGACCACCGGCTTGGGGATGCGGGCCACCGCCGTGAAGGAGTCCTGCAGGGCGCGGGACCGCGCGATCATCGCCGCGTGGTCCATCACCTGCATCTCCTTGATGTCCGCGCCCGCCGCGAACACCTTCTCGCCGCCGTGGATCACCACGGCGCGTACGTCCTCGCGCCGGGTGATCTCCTCGGCCAGCTCCTTCAGCCGGTCCTGGGTGGCGACGTCCAGTGCGTTCATGGGCGGGCGGTCCAGGCGCAGCGTTCCGACGCCGTCCGCGACTTCGAGATGTACGGTCATGCTCCGCAGGTTAGCGGGCGTTCACTGCCCGTGGGACTGCGGGTGCGTCGTCGGCGTCATGGCCGGTGGTGGGTTGCTCGCGCAGGTCCCCGCGCCCCTTTGGGCGCGGGGACCGTCCCGGCGCTCACGCCTTCCACTTCTCCCAGGACATGTTCCAGCCGTTGAGGCCGTTGTCGGGGGCGATGGTGGCGTCCTCGGAGTTCTTGACGACGACCACGTCGCCGATGAGCGAGTTCTCGAAGAACCAGCGGGCCGGGGCCCCCTTGTCCCAGCCGCCGCGCACGTCGCGCAGGCCGATGCAGCCGTGGCTGGCGTTGCTGTTGCCGAAGACGTCGCCGCCCCAGTAGTTGCCGTGGATGAAGGTGCCGGAGGTGGACAGGCGCATGGCGTGCGGGACGTCCTTGATGTCGTACTCGCCGCCGTAGCCGACGGTCTCGCCGTTCATCCGGGTCACCGGGAGCCGCTCGGTGATGACCATCTGGCCGTTCCAGGTCTCGTAGCCGGGCGCGCCGGTGGTGACGGGGATGGTCTTGATCGTCTTGCCGTCCCGCACGACCTTCATCGTGTGCTTCTTGGCGTCCACGACGGAGACCTGGCTGCGGCCGACGGTGAAGGAGACGGTCTTGGCCTGCTCGCCGTAGACGTCCTCGCGGCCCTCGACGCCGTCGAGGTTGAGGTCGACGGTGACCTTGGTGCCGGCCTTCCAGTACTTCTCGGGGCGGAAGTCGAGGCGGTCGTTGCCGAACCAGTGGCCCTCGACCTCGACGGCCGGCTCGGTCTTGACGGTGATGGCCTTCTCGACGTCCTCGGGGTTGGTGATGCCCCGGGTGAAGCGGATCGAGAACGGCATGCCGACGCCGACCTTCGAGCCGTCCTCCGGAGTGAAGGTGCCGACGAAGGTGTTCTTCGGCGTCAGGGTGGTGAAGCGGGAGTCCTCGGCGGCGGTGCGGCCCTCGGAGTCCTTGGCGACCGCGTGCACGCTGTACGTGGTGGCGGCGGCCAGGTGGGTGGACGGCGTCCAGGTGGCGCCGTCCCCGGATATCTTCCCGTCGATCTTCGCGCCCTTGCCGTCCTTGACGACGACCTCGGTGAGCTTGCCCTTCGCGGCGCCGACCTTCAGGGCGCCGTTGGTGTCGACGGCCTCGGCCCCGTTCGCGGGAGCGATGGTGACGACGGCCGCGGACTGCTCGCCCTGTGCCGCGGTGGAGTCCTTGGCCTTCTCCCCCTTGCCGTCCCCGGCCCCCGAGCCCGAGCCGCTCCCACCGCACGCGGTGACGGTCAGCATCAGCAGCCCGAGTACCGCCCCCGCTATCGGACGCACGTTCACCTTGATCTCCCCTCGCCGGGCCTGGTCCGGCCCGCACCCCAGTGCGCCAGCGCGCACCGGCGCATCGTAACCGCAGGCCAGGGGGTCGGGGGACAGGTGAATTGTCACCGTTCCGTACCGAGTTGGCGGGGGGTGCCGCGAGGCGCGGCCGGTGTCACTTCACCGCGCTGCCCGCCTTCCATTGCTTCCACTTCATGTTCCAGCCACTGAGGCCGTTGTCGGGGGCCACGGTCTTGTCCTTGCTGCGGACCACCTCGACGACGTCGCCGATGAGGCTGCGGTCGAAGAACCAGCCCGCCGGGGTGTCGGACCCGCCGCCCTTGTCGTCGCGCAGTCCGACGCAGCCGTGGCTGACGTTGGCCCGGCCGAAGGTGTCGGCGGGCGCCCAGTAGTTGCCGTGCAGGAAGGTGCCCGAGCTGGTCAGGCGGATGGCGTGCGGGACGTCGGGGATGTCGTACTCGCCGCCGAAGCCGACCGTGCGGCTGTTCATGCGGGTGACCTCCAGCATCTCGGTGATCACCATCCGGCCGTTGTAGGTGGGCGTCGTCGGTGCCCCCGCGGTGATCGGCACGGTGGCCAGCAGGGTGCCGTCCCGGCGCACCTCCATGGTCCGCTCGGCCGCGTCGACGCGGGAGACCTGGCTGCGGCCGACGGTGAAGGAGACCTTCTTGTGCTGGAGCCCGTAGACGCCCTTGGCGCCCTCGACGTCCCGCAGGTCCAGGTCGACGGTGACCTCGGTGCCGGGCTTCCAGTACTCCTTGGGACGGAAGTCGAGGCGGTCCTTGCCGAACCAGTGGGGGCGGATCTCGGTGGCGGGCTTCGCGGTGACCGTGACGGCGCGTTCGACGGCGGCGCGGTCGGTGATCTCCCGGTTGAACTCCAGCGAGACGATCATGCCGGTGCCGACGACCGAGCGGTTCTCGGGGGCGACGTAGGCGATGAAGCGTTCCTCGGGGACCTCGGTGGTGAACGTGGTGTGCCGGGCGGAGCGGTGTCCGCCGCCGTCCAGGGCGACGGCGTCGACCGTGTACTTGGCGGCGAGCGCGAGCCGGTCGTCGTCGGGCCGCCAGCTGAGGCCGTCCTCGGAGATCCGGCCGGGCACCGGGGTCTCCTGCGCGTCCTGCGACCGGACGACCCGCACCGATTCCAGGCGCCCGTCGGGCACCCGCACCGACAGCTTCCTGTCCGGCCGGACGGCCTTGCTCCCGTCGTCGGGGGTGACGCGGATGACGTCCTCGGCGGCGGGCTGTTTGCCGAACATCTCGCCGATGCCCGAGCCGATCCCGGACCCGGCGCCGCCGCCGTCCGAGGTGCATCCGGCGGCTGCGGCCAGCAGTCCCGCGCATGTCAGTAGGGCGGCCAGAGCGGCGCCCGCGCGCCGTGCGCGCTCGTGTACGTGCCTCACATCCACCCGTAACGACCGGTCGGCCCTGGGGAAACGTGAGTGCGAGCCACCCGGTGGGCAGAACTGTGGGGAGGACGACGCGACGGGGAGCAGCGGCCGGGACGCCGCACGCCCTCCTGCCGGACGTCGTTCCACGAGCCGTGGGAGGCTGACAGGTGTCCAGCGCAGCCGAGCAGGAGGCGGTGCCCGGGGAGCGGGCCGCCGCGGGCGGGCGGCCGGTGGCGGACGGGCGGGCCGCCTCGGACGGTCACCCCGCCGTCGTGGTGAACGGCGGGCGGCGCGCCGCGCCGCCGCCCGCCGTGCCGGCCCGGCCGGGCACTCCGGTGCCGCTGGGCGCCCGGTTCCGGACCGGGCCCGACCAGGTGGCGGGGACCAACTTCGCGCTGTGGGCGGGCGGAGCGGAGGCGGTGGAGCTGTGCCTGTTCGACGGGCCGGGCCCCGGTGCCCGCGAGAGCCGGGTGCGGCTGACCGAGCTGACCCACGAGATCTGGCACGGCTTCGTGCCGGGCGTCCGGCCCGGGCAGCGCTACGGCTACCGGGTGCACGGCCGCTGGGACCCGTGGACCGGCGCCCGCTGGAACCCGGCGAAGCTGCTCCTCGACCCGTACGCCCGCGCCGTGGACGGCGACTTCGGCCTGCCGTCCGAGGTGTACGGCCATGTGCGGGACTGGCCGGAGCAGCGGGTGGCGGACACCGTGCGCGACGACCGGGACTCGGCGCCGTTCGTCCCCAAGGGCGTCGTGGTGCACGACGACGACGACTGGTCGGACGACCGCAGACCCAAGACACCGTGGGCGGACTCGGTCATCTACGAGCTGCACGTGCGCGGCTTCACCAAGC
The DNA here is from genome assembly GCF_044590125.1 of Streptomyces sp. BBFR25. Classification (NCBI taxonomy): domain Bacteria; kingdom Bacillati; phylum Actinomycetota; class Actinomycetes; order Kitasatosporales; family Streptomycetaceae; genus Streptomyces; species Streptomyces sp. BBFR25. Next base: position 5,879,146 of record NZ_CP172447.1, on the reverse strand, counting down.
TCCACCCCGGCATCCCGCCCGAGTCGCGCGGCACGTACGCGGGCCTCGCACACCCCGCGGCGATCGAACACCTGACGCGGCTCGGGGTGACGGCGGTGGAGCTGCTGCCGGTGCACCAGTTCGCGCACGAGAGCCACCTGCTGGACCGCGGCCTGAAGAACTACTGGGGCTACAACTCGGTCGGCTACTTCGCCCCGCACGCCGCCTACGCCGCCTCCGGCACCACCGGTGAGCAGGTCGGCGAGTTCAAGCGGATGGTGCGCGCGCTGCACGCGGCCGGCATCGAGGTGATCCTCGACGTGGTCTACAACCACACGGCGGAGGCGGGCGAGCTGGGCCCGACGCTCTCCCTGAAGGGCATCGACAACCGCGGCTACTACCGCCTGCAGCCCGACGCCCGCCGGTACGCCGACTACACCGGCTGCGGCAACACCCTGCACGTCGTCCAGCCGCACGTGCTGCGCCTGATCACCGACTCGCTGCGCTACTGGGTCACCGAGATGGGCGTGGACGGCTTCCGCTTCGACCTGGCGGCGGCGCTGGCCCGCTCGATGCACGACGTCGACATGCTCTCCCCGTTCCTCGCGGTGATCGCGCAGGACCCGGTGCTGCGCCGGGTGAAGCTGATCGCCGAGCCGTGGGACGTCGGCTCGGGCGGGTACCGGGTGGGCGCCTTCCCTCCTCTGTGGACCGAGTGGAACGACCGCTACCGCAACGCGGTGCGGGACTTCTGGCGCCACGCGCTGCCGGACGTACGGGAGATGGGGTACCGCCTGTCGGGGTCCAGCGACCTGTACGCGTGGGGCGGGCGGCGGCCGTACGCCTCGGTCAACTTCGTCACCGCGCACGACGGCTTCACGCTCCGCGACCTCGTGTCGTACGAGCGCAAGCACAACGAGGCCAACGGCGAGGGCAACCGGGACGGCACGGACGACAACCGGTCCTGGAACTGCGGCACGGAGGGGGAGACGGACGACGCCGAGGTGCGTGCGCTGCGGCGGCGCCAGCTGCGCAACCTGCTGACCACGCTGCTGCTGTCGACCGGGGTGCCGATGCTGGTCGCGGGCGACGAGATGGGCCGCACCCAGCGCGGGAGCAACAACGCCTACTGCCAGGACAATGAGACCAGCTGGGTGGACTGGAGCCTGCTGGACGACCCTCAGTGGCGCCCCCTGTTCGCGCTGGCCTCACGCCTGATCGCGCTGCGCCACCGGCACCCGGTGCTGCGCCGCCGGGCCTTCTTCTCCGGCCGCGCGCACTCCGCGGACGGCCTGCGCGATCTGGCCTGGTTCACCGCGGTCGGCACGGAGATGACGGAGCGGGACTGGTACGCCCCCGCCGCCACCCTCGGCATGTACCTGTCCGGCAGGGACATCCCGGGCCGCGACGAGCACGGCGATCCGATCACCGACGACAGCTTCCTCGCCGTCCTGCACGCGGGCGAGGAGCCGGCCGGCTTCGTCCTGCCGGGCGCCCCGTGGGCGGAGCGGTACGAGGTGGTCGTCGACACCGGCCGGGAGGAGCAGAGCGAGGAGCCCGACACCACGTACCCCGCGGGGACCGCGATCACGGTCCCGGCCCGGACGGTGCTGCTGCTGCGGGCAAGCGGCTGAAGTCGTGCTCCGAAGCCGAATGTTGCCTCCCGTTTCGGCTCGGTGAACGCGGCGCCGATCTTCTTGACCGGGTCTCCGCGTGCCTGGAAACGTCCCTGGTCGGCGCCTCTTCGGGCGCACCTCCGACCTCGTCCTCCAGGGGATCACGCATGCCCGAGATGTCCCGCCGCCTCTTCGGCTCTCTGGTCGGCGGCGGCGCGGTGAGCGCCGTCGCCGGTACGTCCGCCACCGCCGAGGCCGCCACGCCCGCCACGGTCACGGCTCCCACCGAGCGCCCGTTCGCGGCACGCACCGGGGCCCGGCCCGGCAAACGCCCCAACATCCTGTTCATCCTCGGCGACGACCTCGGCTGGGCCGATCTGTCCTCGTACGGCGCCCCACACATCAGGACGCCGCACCTGGACCGGCTCGCCGCGCAGGGCGTGCGGTTCACCCAGGCGTACTCGGGGTCGGCGACCTGCTCCCCCACCCGGTTCAGCCTCTACACCGGACGCTACCCGGGCCGTACGAAGGGCGGGCTCGCGGAGCCGATCGGCGACCGCGGCCAGGGCCTGGACCCGAACCACCCGACCCTCGCCTCCCTGCTGAAGCGGGCCGGCTACGCCACCGCGCTGATCGGCAAGTGGCACTGCGGCTGGCTCCCCGACCACAGCCCGACCAAGTCCGGCTGGGACGAGTTCTTCGGCAACTTCGGCGGTGCGCTGGAGTACTTCTCCAAACTGGGCCAGCTCGGCGACTACGACCTGTACGAGGGCGACGCCACGTACAAGGACCTGCGCTACTACACCACCGTCCTCACCGAGCGGGCCGTCGAGTACATAGGCCGCGAGCACGACCGGCCCTGGCTGCTCAACCTCAACTTCACCACCCCGCACTGGCCGTGGCTGGGCGAGGACGACGAGGAGACCGGCGCCGCGATCGCCGCCGAGGTGCGCGGCGGGAACGTGCTGGGCGCGCTGCTGCACAACGACGGCGGCTCGGTGGAGAAGTACCGGGAGATGGTGGAGAACCTGGACGCCTCGGTCGGCAAGGTGCTCGCCGCGCTGCGCCGCTCGGGCCAGGAGGAGAACACCGTCGTCGTCTTCGCCAGCGACAACGGCGGCGAACGCTTCTCGTACCAGTGGCCGCTCAGCGGCGGCAAGTCCGAGCTGCTGGAGGGCGGCATCCGGGTGCCGACCCTGCTGCGCTGGCCGGCCCGTGTCGAGGGACGGCAGGTCAGCCACGAGCCGGTCTACTCACCGGACTGGACGGCCACCCTGCTGGAGCTGGGCGGCGCGCGTCCGGACCCGGCGTACCCCCTCGACGGGCACAGCCTCGCCGACTACCTGCTGCGTGGCCGCGAGCTGCCCGAACGCGACCTGTTCTGGCGGGTGCGGGGCAACCGCGCGCTGCGGCGGGGCGACTGGAAGTACTACCGGGACGCGCAGGGCCGCGACCATCTGTACGACCTCGCCGCCGACGCCCGTGAACAGGCGGACCTCGCGGCCGACCGGCCGGAGCTGCTGGCCGAGTTGAAGGGGGCCTGGGAGCGGATCGACCGCGAGCTGCTGCCCTATCCGACGGCCTGAGACCCGGCCGGGGCGTCAGCCGAGGATGCCCCGGTCGTACGCCGTCGCGACGGCCGCCGCGCGGTCGTTGACGCCCAGCTTGGCGTAGAGGTGGGTGAGGTGGGTCTTCACGGTGGCCTCGCTGATGAACAGCTCCCGGGCGATCTCCTTGTTGGAGGTGCCGCGCGCCACCAGGGCGAGCACCTCGCGCTCGCGGGCGGAGAGGGGTTCGCCACCGGGGGTCTTCGGGGCGCGGACGGCGGAGACCAGCCGGGAGGCGACCGCCGGGGAGAGGACCGTGCGCCCCTGCGCCGCCGCGCGGACCGCGGTGAACAGCTCCTCGCGGGGCGCGTCCTTGAGGAGGTAGCCGGTCGCGCCGGCCTCGATCGCGGGCAGGGTGTCGGAGTCGGTGTCGTACGTGGTGAGCACCAGCACCCTCGCGCGGGCGCCGCGCCGGGTCAGCTCCCGGATGGCGTCCACGCCCGAACCGCCCGGCATCCGCAGGTCCATGAGGATCACGTCGGGGTCGAGCGCGGCGGCCCGTTCCAGCGCCTCGGTGCCGCCCGCCGCCTCGCCGAGGACGCGGAAGCCGGGTGCGGACTCGAACATGCCGCGCAGGCCGTCGCGGACGACGGGGTGGTCGTCGACGATGAGGAGGGAGATCGCGGCGTCGGTGGCCGCGGTGGCATCGGTCATGGCGTCATCGGTCATGGCGGACCAACGGTACGCGGGCCGAGACGGCCGTGCCGTGCCCCGGTTCCGCCTCCAGCGTGAGCGAACCGGCGATGCGCTCGGCGCGGGTCCGCATGCCGTCGAGGCCGAAGCCGCCGCCGGGGGTGCGTTCGCGGGCGGTCAGCGGGTCGAAGCCCCGGCCGTCGTCGCGGACGTCGAGGGTGACCTCGTCGCCCATGTAGGAGAGGGTGACACCGACCCGGTCGGCGGCGGCGTGACGGGCCGTGTTGGACAGGGCCTCCTGGGCGATGCGCAGGAGCGTGGCGGCGACCTCGTCGTGGAGTTGCTCGGCGGTGCCGGTGACGGTGAACCGGGCCTGGACGCCGGTGCGCTCGCCCCATTCCGTCACCGTCTTCTCCAGCGCGTCCGGCAGTCCGTCGTCGGCCAGCGCGACCGGCGAGAGGTTGTGCACGGAGCGGCGGGCCTCGCCGAGGCTGTGCCGGGCCAGGGCGAGGGCCCGGTCCAGGTGCTCGCGGCCGAGCGCCCGGTCCGGGGTGGCCGCCACGACCTGGAGCTGGGCGATGATGCCGGTCAGGCCCTGGGCGAGGGTGTCGTGGATCTCGGCGGCCAGTCTGCGGCGTTCGTCGGCGACCCCGGCCTCCCGGGCCTGGACGAGGAGCTGGGCGTGGAGGGCGGCGTTCTCGTCGAGGGCCTGCTGGAGCGCGGTGTTGGTGCGCTCCAGTTCGGCGATGGTCTCGACCCGGGCGCGGCTGCGGGCCTCCTCCATCTCGGCGAGGCGGGCGAACACCACGAGGAGTACGATGTTGACCGCGAGGATCGCGCCGAACAGCATCCACCCCGTGGTGTCGTCCGGCGGCATCCCGCCCGACTGCGAGCCCGCGATCGTCACCGCCGTCAGGAAGATCCCCGCCTTGAGCAGCCGGGGCGGCAGGAGCCGGTCCCCCCCGAAGTAGCCGGCGTAGGCGTAGAAGCCGAAGAGCGGGTTGAGCCAGGCCAGGACGAAGGCGACGGCGCAGCGCACGAAGTAGAGGCACCCGCTCACCAGGTTCGGCCCGGGGCGGCTGCGGGCCGTTCTCGTCCACCACAGCTGCGTGCCGACCGCGACCGCGATCAGGGCGGCCGCCAGGTACCACTCGGGCGCGGTCATGCCGACCAGGTCGGAGGCGGCCGCGGCGACGGCCGTGCCGACGGCGAGCAGGCCGTACGGCCCCCACTGGTGGAACGCCGTCCACTGGCGCTCGACGGTGCCCGCTTCGGTCATCGGGCCAGTGTCGGCCATCGGCACGTTCATTCCCAGCGGAACCAGCGCGAGGCCGCCGACGTGAGCAGCACCGTCCAGGCCACCAGCACCGCCAGGTGGGACCAGCCGGGCCAGTCTCCGGCGGCGGCCTCGTTGAGGGCCTGCGCGGCCGCGCCGAACGGGGTCCAGCCCACGATCCGGGCCAGCAGGTCCGGCATGGCCTGCACCGGCAGCCACACGCCCGCGCAGAACATCGCCGGGAACAGCGCGGCCGACCCGACCGCACCGGCGATCTTCGTGGTGCGGGAGAGCGCCGAGAGCACGGCGCCCAGGGAGAGCGCGGCCAGCACGGCCAGCAGCAGTGCCAGGAGGTAGCCGAGGGGCTGCTCGGGCAGAGCCACGTCGAAGGCGAGCCGTCCGACGGCGAGCGCGAGCAGCGCGGAGACCAGGGCGGCCGCGCCGCACACCACCATCTGCGCGGACAGCAGGGCCGCCGGGCGCACCGGCGTGGCGGACATCCGGCGCAGGATGCCGCGCTCCCGGTAGCCGGTGAGGACCTGCGGCATGCCCTGGAGGCCGCCGACGGTCAGACCGAGCAGCACGGCCACCGGCACGTAGGCGTCGACCGGGCGCAGCCCGCCGAAGGAGGGGTCGGCCTCGCGGAAGGACGGAATGGAACCGAGGATCACCAGCAGCAGGGTCGGGAACACCAGCATCCAGAACAGGGCGCCGGGTTCGCGGCGGAACAGGCGCAGCTCGGTCCTCAGTACGGCGGTGTCGAAGACGTCGGTGGTCATGCGGTGGCCTCCGTGAGGTCCAGGAAGGCGTCGTCCAGCGTGGTGTCGGTGACCCGGAGCTGGTGGGCGGTGACGCGGGTGCGGGCGAGCAGGGTGATGACCGCGTTGACCGTCTCGTCGGTGCCGGACAGGGTGACGCGGCCGTCCTTGAACTCGACGGAGGCGAGTTCGGGCAGCGCGCGCAGGTCCGCCTCGGCCAGCGGCGCGGACGGGGTGAAGCTGATGACGGTGGCACCCGCCGAGCGCCGGATCAGTCCGGCCGAGGTGTCCAGCGCGGCGACGCGGCCCCGGTCGATCACCGCGATCCGGTCGCACAGCCGCTGGGCCTCCTCCATGAAGTGGGTGACCAGCAGCACGGTGACCCCGCCCGCGCGGATGTCCTCGATCAGCTGCCAGGTCTCCCGGCGGGCGCGCGGGTCGAGGCCGGTGGTCAGCTCGTCGAGGACGACGACGCGGGGGTCGCCGACCAGCGCCAGTGCGATGAACAGGCGCTGCTTCTGGCCTCCGGAGAGCTTGCCGAACCGGGTGTCCAGCATCGGGGCGAGGTCCAGCCGTTCGGCGAGCGGACGCCAGTCGGCCGGGGCCGGGTAGAAGGCGGCGTACAGCTCCAGGGCCTCGCGGACGGTGAGCTTGGCCTGAAGTTCGCTCTGCTGGAGCTGAGCGCCGAGGACCTCGGCGACCCGACGGTGGTCGGCGACGGGGTCGAGGCCGGTGACCCGGACCCGGCCCGCGTCGGGGACGCGCAGTCCCTCGACGCACTCCACGGTGGTGGTCTTGCCGGCGCCGTTGGGGCCGAGGACGCCGAAGATCTCGCCCTCCTCGACGGCGAAGGACACACCGTCGACGACGGGGCGGCCGCCGTAGGACTTGCGCAGGTCGGTGACTTCTATGACGGGCATGGCACCAGCGTCCCGGCGGGCGCGGGTCCGGCGCATCGGCCGACGCGCTCGAAGGCGCATCGGCCGATCGGTTGATGCGCCGGTACGACCCCGGTGGGGCCTCCGTACGACCCCGGTGGGCCCGGAAACTCGGTGGGCAGTGTCAGTGGTGAACCGTAGGCTCGCTCCTGATGCCCACGAAACCTGCCCCCGCCACGGATCTCGCTCCCGAGCCCGCTTCGGAAGCCGCCCCGGACGTCGCCGAGAATCGTTCCACCGTACGTGCCCTGCTGCGGCTGTGGCCCTATGTGCGGCCGGTGCGCGTGCGGTTGGGGACGGCCGCGGTGACAGCGATCCTCGCCTCCTGCGTGGGGCTGGTGATCCCGCTCGTCCTGAAGTGGATGGTGGACGGGCCGGTCGCCGACCGCGATCCGGCGGGCGTGTGGCTCGGGGCGCTGTACCTGCTGCTCCTCGGGCTGGCGGAGGCCCTGCTGTTCGGGCTCCGGCGATGGCTGGTGGCCCGGCCGCTCGCGGGGGTCGAGGCGGGCATGCGGGCGGACCTGTACCGGCATCTGCAACGCCTGCCGGTGGCGTTCCACGACCGCTGGGCCTCGGGGCAGTTGCTCTCGCGCGGCACGACGGACCTGATGCTGCTCCGCATGTTCCTCGCCTTCCCGCTGACGTTCCTCCTGGTCAACGGCGTCACGATCCTGGTCGGCGTGGGCATCATGCTGGTCCAGGACTGGACGCTGGGGCTGGTCATCCTCGGGCCCGCCATTCCGGTGATGATCACCTGCGGGATCTTCGAGAAGAAGTACTCGGCGGTGGCGCGGCGCGCGCAGGACCAGGTCGGCGACCTGACGACCGTCGTCGAGGAGAGCGTGCTCGGCATCCGGATCATCAAGGGGTTCGGGCGGCACCGCAGCCAGGCCCGTGCCTTCCACGAGCTGTCGCACACGCTGCGGGGCACGGAGTTGCGCAAGGCACGGCTGCTGGCGGCCATCTGGGCGGTGATCGTGACGCTGCCCGAGGTGGCGATCGGGGCGGCGCTGGTGGTCGGGGCGGTGCAGGTGGCGGACGGGGCGCTGTCGGCGGGGACGCTGGTGGCGTTCCTGTCGACGGCGCTGGCGCTGCGGTGGCCGGTGGAGTCCATCGGCTTCCTGCTGGCGATGAGCCAGGAGGCGGCGACGGCCACGGACCGGTACTTCGAGGTGATGGACGCGGAGGTCGAGTCGCAGAGCGGCGCGAGCCGCCCCGCGCCGGTGCGGGGCGGTGGGGAGCGCGGCCCGGCGGAGCGGGGTGCCGGACTGCGGTTCGAGCACGTGCGGTTCCGTTACCCCGACGCGCCGCCCGACTCCCCGCCCCTCCTCTCAGACGTCGACCTGCACATCCGCCCCGGCGAGTCCATGGCCCTGGTCGGTGCCACCGGCAGTGGGAAGACGACGCTGACCGCGCTCGTGCCGCGCCTGCACGAGGTGACCGAGGGACGGATCACGCTGGACGGGGAGGACATCACCGCCCTGTCCCGCGAGGAGCTGCGCTCGATGGTCGCCGTGGCCTTCGAGGAACCGACCCTCTTCTCGGCCACCGTCGGCGAGAACGTGCTGATGGGGTCCGGCGAGGGCGCCGGTGAAGAGGAGCTGGACCGGGCCCTCGCCGTCGCGCAGGCCGACTTCGCGCACGCGCTCCCCCAGGGCACCGGCACCCAGGTCGGTGAGCAGGGCCTCAGCCTCTCCGGCGGCCAGCGTCAGCGTCTCGCGCTCGCGCGGGCGGTGGTCGGCAGACCGAGGTTCCTGGTCCTGGACGACCCGCTGTCCGCGCTGGACGTGCACACCGAGGCCGCCGTGGAGGCCGCCCTGCGGCAGGTCCTCGCGGACACCACCGCGCTGATCGTGGCCCACCGCCCCTCCACCGTCCTGCTCGCCGACCGCGTCGCCCTGCTCTCCGAGGGCCGCATCACCGCCGTCGGCACCCATCACGAACTGCTGCGCACCAACGCCGAGTACGCCCATCTGATGTCCGGGCTCGACGGCCACGGGGACGACGAGGGATCCCAGGAAGGGGACGGCCGATGACCGCGTCCACCGCCACCGCGCCGGAGAGGGGCCGGCCGGAGGACCCGCGGCGCGGGGACCCGGCCGAGACGGCGGCCCGCGCCGCCGCCGACGACGCGTCGTTCGACCAGGACGTCCTGCCCAGCCCGCAGGGCGCGACCGGCGCGCTGCTGCGCTCCCTGCTGACGCCCATGAAGGCCCGCGTCGCCCTCACCGTCCTCCTCCTGCTGCTCCAGCAGGCGGCCGTGCAGGCGGGCCCGCTGCTGGTGGCGTACGCCATCGACCACGCCGTGCCGGCCCTGCGGGACGACGACCACGGTCCGCTGGTGGCGGTGGGCGCCGGATACCTGCTGTGCTCGCTGACGGCGGGCGGACTCCAGTACGCCTTCATCGCCGCCGCGGCCCGGGTCAGCCAGGACGTGCTGCTGGACCTGCGCGGCCGCATCTTCCGGCACGCGCAGGCGCTGAGCGTCGACTTCCACGAGCGCTACACCTCGGGCCGTCTCATCTCCCGCTCCACCACGGACGTGGAGTCCCTGCGCGAGTTGCTCGACGAGGGGCTCCAGGAGCTGGTGACGGTCATCCTGTCCTTCGTCTACATCGCCGCGCTGCTGCTCTGGCTGGACTGGGGCCTGGGGGCCGTGGCGGTGGCGTCGTTCGTGCCGCTGTACGCGCTGGTCCGGCTCTACCAGCGGCGCGCGGGACGGGTGTACCGGAAACGGTCCACGGCGATCGCGGCGGTGATCGTGAAGTTCGTGGAGACGATGAACGGCATCCGGCCGGTGCGCGCCTTCCGCCGGGAGGCCGCGAACGACGCCGACTTCGCGGTGCTGAACCACCGGCACGAGCGGACCAACGGCGACGCGCTGCTGGAGATGGCCCGTTACGTGGTCGGTTCCCGCCTGGTCGCCAACACGGCCGTCGCGGGCATCGTGCTGTGGGGCGCCTACCGGGTCGCGGACGGCACGCTGGCGCTCGGGGTGCTGGCGGCGGCGGTGCTGTACCTGCGCCGGCTGTACGACCCGATCGACCGGCTGGGCATGTTCCTGAACTCGTACCAGTCGGCGGCGGCCTCGCTGGAGAAGATCGCCGGGCTGCTGGCCCAGACGCCGTCGGTGCCCGAACCGACCGCGCCGAAGGAGCTGCCGCCGCTGGAGTCGGAGCACCCCGGCCGCGAGGTCGTCTTCGACTCGGTGAGCTTCGGCTACCGCACCGGCGGCGAGGTGCTGCCGCGCTTCGAGCTGACGCTCCCGGCCGGGCAGACGGTCGCCGTCGTGGGCTCGACCGGCGCGGGCAAGTCGACGCTGGCCAAGCTGCTCGCCCGGTTCTACGACCCCTCCGTCGGGCGGGTCCTGCTGGACGGCACCGACCTGCGCGACCTGGCCGTGCCCGAACTGCGGCGCGGGGTGGTGATGGTGACGCAGGAGGCGTTCCTGTTCTCCGGCACCGTCGCCGACAACATCGCCATCGGCCGCCCGGAGGCGACGCGGGAGGAGATCGAGCGGGCCGCGAAGGCGATCGGCGCCCACGACTTCATCGCCGCGCTGCCGGACGGCTACGACACCGACGTCCGCAAGCGGGGCGGTCGCATCTCCGCCGGTCAGCGGCAGCTCGTGGCGTTCGCGCGGGCGCTGCTCGCGGACCCGGCGGTGCTGATCCTGGACGAGGCGACCAGTTCGCTGGACATCCCCGGGGAGCAGGCGGTGCAGCGGGCGATGACGACGGTGCTGAAGGGCCGTACGGCGGTCGTCATCGCGCACCGGCTGTCCACCGTGGAGATCGCCGACCGGGTGCTGGTGATGGAGCACGGCCGGATCGTCGAGGACGGCACCCCGGACGAACTGATCGCCGGTACGGGCCGGTTCGCGGATCTGCACCGGGCGTGGCGGGACAGTCTGGCGTGAGGATCGACGCGTACGAGGACCCGGGTACGCCGGACCGCAGGGGCGGCTGGCGGTACCTGGCGTGGCTGGTCCGGCGGCAGTGGCCGCGGTGCCTGGCGGGGGCGGTGCTCGCCAGCGTCTGGATGGTGCTGCTGGCAGCCACCCCGTACCTGATGGCCCGGGCGGTGGACCACGGCCTGGCGCCCGGCGACCTGGGCGCGCTGGCGGGCTGGACCGGCGCCATGGTGGCCGTCGGCGGGGTCAACGCGTGGCTGGGCATGCTGCGGCACCGCACGATGACGAAGGTGCGGATGGACGCCAACTTCCGCACGGTCAAGGTGGTCGTCGGCCAGGCGACGCGGCTCGGGGCGGCGCTGCGCGGGCAGGTGGGGGCCGGTGAGGTCGTCACCATCGGGGTGGGCGACGTGCAGACCATCAGCACCTCCCTGACGGCGGTCGGGCCGGGCGTCGGTGCGATCGTCGCCTACGCGGCGGTCGGCGGGCTGATGCTGTCCGTGTCGCCCCGGCTCGCCCTGGTGGTGCTGCTCGGGGTGCCGCTGCTCGGGGTGCTCCTCGGCCCGCTGATGGGGCGGTTGCAGGGCCGGGAGGCCGAGTACCGCGAGCGGCAGTCCGTGCTGACCGCGCGGATCGGCGACCTCGCGGGCGGGCTGCGGGTGCTGAACGGGCTGGGCGGCAAGGGCCTGGTCGCGGACGCCTTCCGCCGGGACTCGGACCGGCTGCGCGAGCAGGGCTACCGGGTCGGCGCGGTGACCAGCTGGATCCAGGCCCTCGGCGTGGGGCTGCCGGTGCTGTTCCTGGCCCTGGTGACCTGGCTGGGCGCCCGGCTGGCGGCACAGGGGCACATCAGTGTGGGCGAGCTGGTGTCGGTGTACGGCTACGTCGTCGCGCTGGGCTGGCCGGTGGCGTTCCTCATCGAGATGGGCCACCAGCTCAGCCGCGGTGTGGTGGCCGCCCGCCGCGTCGTCGCCTTCCTGCGCCTGGAACCGGAACCGCACACGGGCACCCGGGACGCCCCCGCGGAACCCTCGGTGCTGTACGACCCCGCCTCGGGAGTCCGGGTGCTCCCCGGCCGCCTGACCGCCCTGGTCGCCGCCCGCCCGTCCGACGCCACCGAGATCCTGGACCGCCTGGGCCGCTACACCCCGTCGGACGCGACGTGGGGAGACACCCCCCTGGCCGACATCCCCCTCCCCCAGATCCGCGCCCGCATCCTGGTGGCGGACCCGGAGGCCGACCTCTTCGCAGGCACCCTGAGCGCTGTAATCGGCGATGAGGAAACGCCCCTCAGGGGCGCGGGCAGTGTCGATGTGCGGCTCCGCCGCGTGGGCGCGACAAGCCACAACGCGCCCGCAGACGCGACACAACCGCCCAGGGCAGACGCGACAGCGAACCTCACCGCAGCCCTCCACGCGGCTGCAGCCGAAGACATCGTCCGCGCCCTCCCCGACGGCCTCAACACCCAGCTCGCGGCCCACGCCCACGACCTGTCCGGAGGACAACGCCAACGCATCCGCCTGGCCAGGGCCCTCCTGTCCGACCCGGAAGTCCTCCTCGCCGCGGAACCCACCTCCGCCCTGGACGCCCACACGGAGGCCACCGTGGCCGACCGCCTCAGACACGCCCGCCAGGGCCGCACCACCGTGCTGGCCGCCACCTCACCGCTCCTCCTCGACCGCGCGGACGTCGTGCACCACCTGGTCGACGGCAAGGTCGCCGCCACCGGCACCCACCGCGAACTCCTGGAGGCCGAACCGGCGTACCGCGCCCTGGTCGCGCGGGACGACGAGGGCGCCGAAGCAGACGACGAGGGCGCCGAAGAAGGGGAACCGGCCCGATGACACAGCTGCCCGTCGCCGAGCGCACCGACGTCCGCCGCGCCGCGGCCGGTCTCGTGCGGGCCGACCGGAAATCCTTCGCGGTCGTCCTGGGTCTGAACGCGCTGGCCGCGCTGGCCGGTCTCGCGGGGCCCTGGCTGCTGGGCCGGATCGTGGACGAGGTGCGCGGCGGAGGCGGGGTGGGCGCCGTGGACCGGATGGCCCTCGCCATCCTGCTGTGCTCGCTGGCGCAGTTGCTGCTGGCCCGCTGGGCGCGGTACGTGGGGCACCGGTTCGGGGAACGGACGCTCGCCCGGGTGCGGGAGCGGTACGTGGAGCGGGCGCTGGCGCTGCCCGCGTCCGTGGTGGAGCGGGCGGGGACCGGGGACCTGACGACGCGCGGCACCGCCGACGTGACCGCGGTCGGCACGACGCTGCGCGACGCCGGACCCGAGCTGCTGGTCAACGCGGTGCAGGCGCTGTTCCTCATGGGCGCGGTGTTCGTGCTCGACCCGCTGCTCGGCCTGGTCGGGGTGCTCGGTCTGACGCCGGCCTGGCTGGCGCTGCGCTGGTACCTGCGCCGGGCGCGGGCGGCCTACCTCGCCGAGGGCGCGGCCGGCTCGGAGGTCGCGGAGAGCCTGGCCGCCACGGTGGCGGGGGCCCGCACGGTCGAGGCGTTCGGGCTGGCCGAGCGGCGCGTGGCGGCGAACCACCGCGCGCTGGAGGTCTCGCGGCGCACCCGGTTCCGGACGCTGTTCCTGCGCAGTGTGTTCTTCCCGGCGGTGGACATCTCCTACGTCCTGCCGGTGGCGGGTGTGCTGCTCCTCGGCGGGGTGCTGCACACGCACGGGTCGGCGAGCCTGGGCGCGGTGGTGTCCTGCGCCGTGTACCTCCAGCAGCTGGCCGGACCGCTGGACGAGGTGCTGATGCGGGTCGAGCAACTGCAGGCCGGCAGCGCCTCCTTCGCCCGGGTGGAGGGGCTGGCGCGGGCCCCGCGGGCGGCGGCGGACGAGTCGGCGGTGCCCGCGGACGACCGTATCGACGTGTCCGGTGTGCGGTACGCCTACGAGCGGGGCGGGGAGGTGCTGCGCGGGGTGGACCTGACCGTGCGGCCGGGCGAGCGGCTGGCGGTCGTCGGTCCTTCGGGGGCCGGCAAGACCACGCTGAGCCGGTTGCTGGCGGGCGTCGACGCGCCGAGCCGGGGCTCGGTGACGGTGGGCGGGGTGCCCGTGGTCGCCCTGGGCCCGGAGCGGCTGCGCCGCCAGGTGGTGCTGGTCACCCAGGAGCACCACGTGTTCCTCGGGTCGGTCCGCGACAATCTCCTGATCGCCGAACCGGCGGCCACGGACGAGGAGTTGTGGGCGGCGCTCGCCGCGGTGGGCGCCGAGGGGTGGGTGCGGGAGCTGACCGGGGGCCTCGGGGCCGAGCTGGGCGCGAAGGGGCACTCCGCGGACGGCTCGCAGGCCCAGCAGCTCGCCCTGGCCCGGGTGGTGCTGGCCGACCCGCACACCCTGATCCTGGACGAGGCCACGGCCCTGCTGGACCCGACGACGGCCCGGCACACGGAGCGGGCGCTGGCCGCCGTGCTGGAGGGCCGTACGGTCATCGCCATCGCGCACCGCCTGCACACCGCGCACGACGCCGACCGGGTGGCGGTGATGGAGGACGGCCTGCTGACCGAGCTGGGCACGCACGACGCGCTGGTGGCGGCGGGCGGGGCCTACGCGGCCCTGTGGGGTTCCTGGCACGGGGAGCCGGTCGACCGGGCTACTGACTGAGCGGGCAGTCAGTAGCCCGCCGACAGCACCGGCAAGCAAAGATTCCGTTTATCGAACGTGAACTCCCGGTCAACGGACCAATTCCAGCCAAGTTGCTGACGCGCCCCTGACAAGTAGCGCTTTCTCCTGCCACTCTTCCGTCGGCCCTCCACAGCGCCCCCACAGCTTCCCCACGAGTGCTGTGCAGCGGCCGGCTCGTAGCACGTGGTTTCTGCGTACCGCACAGTTCCGCCCGGCCGGCCACCCGCCGGCCGGTCTCCCCTGGCCGCGAGACCCGCGGCCACGCAGAAGGAGTCAGTGTTGAGCAGCAGCACTCCCCACAGACGCACCTCCCACACCACCTCCTCCACCACCTCCCGCCGCGCCACACACCGGCGTGCGGCGGCCGTCGCGCTGGCCGGTGTCGCGGCGCTGATCGCCACGGCGGTCCAGTCCGGCACCGCCACCGCGGCCCCCGACCCGTCGCCCGCGAAGGGCAACGAGCTGGTCAGACTCAGCCCGTCCGAGCGCGCCGAACTGATCCGCGACGCCAACGCCACCAAGGCGGAGACCGCCGACGACCTGGGCCTGGGCGCCAAGGAGAAGCTGGTCGTCCGGGACGTGCTCAAGGACCGCGACGGCACCGTGCACACCCGCTACGAGCGCACCTACGACGGTCTGCCCGTCCTCGGCGGCGACCTCGTGGTGGCCGGTGAGGCGGGGAAGACGGAGCAGGTCGTGAAGGCCACGGCCAAGGCGATCAAGCCGGCCACCGTGACGCCGAAGATCTCCGCCGCGAAGGCCGAGTCGCAGGCCGTGTCGGCCGCGAAGGCCGCCGGAGCCGAGCAGCCGGACGCCGACCGCGCCCCGCGCAAGGTGATCTGGGCGGCGAACGGCACCCCGGTCCTGGCGTACGAGACAGTCGTGGGCGGCCTCCAGGAGGACGGCACCCCGAACGAGCTGCACGTGATCACGGACGCCGCCACCGGCGCCAAGCTGTACGAGTACCAGGCCGTCGAGAACGGCACCGGCAACACGATGTACAGCGGCACGGTGACGCTGGGCACCGCGCAGTCGGGGTCGTCGTACACGCTGACCGACACGGCGCGCGGCAACCACAAGACGTACAACCTCAACCGCGGCACCTCGGGCACCGGGACGCTCTTCTCCGGCTCCGACGACGTGTGGGGCAACGGAACCGCGTCCAACGCGGAGACCGCCGCCGCCGACGCCCACTACGGGGCGGCGCTGACCTGGGACTACTACAAGAACGTGCAGGGCCGGTCCGGCATCCGCGGCGACGGTGTGGGCGCGTACTCCCGGGTCCACTACGGCAACAACTACGTCAACGCCTTCTGGCAGGACAGCTGCTTCTGCATGACGTACGGCGACGGCTCCGGCAACGCCAACCCGCTCACCTCGATCGACGTGGCCGCGCACGAGATGACCCACGGCGTCACCTCCAACACCGCGGGGCTCAACTACAGCGGCGAGTCCGGCGGCCTGAACGAGGCCACGTCCGACATCTTCGGCGCGGCGGTCGAGTTCCACGCCAACAACTCCTCGGACGTCGGTGACTACCTCATCGGCGAGGAGATCAACATCAACGGCGACGGCACGCCGCTGCGCTACATGGACAAGCCGAGCAAGGACGGGGCGTCCAAGGACTACTGGTACTCGGGGATCGGCGGGGTGGACGTCCACTACTCCTCCGGCCCGGCGAACCACTTCTTCTACCTGCTGAGCGAGGGCAGCGGCACCAAGACCATCAACGGTGTCACGTACAACTCGCCCACCTCGGACGGCCTGCCGGTCACCGGCATCGGCCGCGCCAAGGCGGAGAAGATCTGGTTCCGCGCGCTGACCACCAAGTTCACCTCGACCACCAACTACGCGGGCGCCCGCACCGGCACCCTCGCGGCGGCCGGTGAGCTGTACGGCACCGACAGCGCCGAGTACACCGCGGTGGCGCACGCGTGGGCGGGCATCAACGTCGGCGCCCGGCCCGGTGGCGGCGAGCCCGGCGAGGGCACCACGTTCGAGAGCACCGCGAACGTGAACATCCCCGACTACGGGTCCGCGGTGACCTCGTCCCTCACGGTCTCCGGACGCACCGGCAACGCGCCGAGCAACCTCCAGGTGGGCGTGGACATCGTGCACACCTGGCGCGGTGACCTCCAGATCGACCTGGTCGCGCCCGACGGGTCGACGTACCGCCTGAAGAACAGCGGCAACGACCCGGCGGCGGACGTGCACGAGACCTACACGGTCAACGCCTCCTCCGAATCGGCCAACGGCACCTGGAAGCTGCGCGTCCAGGACCGGGGCCCGGCGGACACCGGCTACATCGACGCCTGGCGGCTCACCTTCCCGTAGGCGGACCAGGCCCGCGGGTGCACCACCCCAAGTCGGGGCGCCGCTCCGGAGGTTCGATTCCTCCGGGGCGGCGCCCTCTCCATGTCCGGCGCCAACCGCGTTTTTTTGCCGAGCACTTACGCCTGCCTTGTTGCCGCTTGACCGAGGTCACACGGCCTTCACACCCCCGCAACACATCCCGGCCGACGATTTTCGGCCAACATCATCACGCCCTCCTGACATGTACGCGCCTTCGGTGTCAGTCTTCCGTCACCCACAGCACCACTTCGCAGCAACCGGCCGGACACCCCACGCCGTCCGGACTCCCCCCACCGAAGGAGCTTGTGTGTCCTCCGTCTTCGCGCGCCACAAGCGCACCACCCTCGCCCTCGCCACCGCGGTCGCCGCCGGAGCGTTGCTCACCACCGGCCTGAGCGCGGGCAACGCCGCCGCCGACAGCACCGCGCCGTCGGCACTCCCGGGCGCCCCCGTCCTGCTCTCGGGCAGCGCCCGCGGCGCGCTCGTCCAGGAGCAGCAGGCCGGCGCGGCCGGCACCGCCCGGGAGATAGGTCTCGGCGCCAAGGAGAAGCTGGTCGTCAAGGACGTGGTCAAGGACCGCGACGGCACCCTGCACACCCGCTACGAGCGCACCTACGACGGCCTGCCCGTCCTCGGCGGCGACCTCGTCGTGCACCGGTCGAAGTCCGGCGCCACCAGAGGCGTCACCAAGGCGACCGAGGCCGCCATAAAGGTCGCCACCGTCACCCCGAAGGTGAAGGCGGCCAAGGCCGAGCAGCAGGCGCTGTCCGCCGCGAAGGACGCCGGGTCGTCGAAGACCGCGGCCGACTCCGCGCCCCGCAAGGTGATCTGGGCCGCCGAGGGCAGGCCCGTCCTCGCCTACGAGACCGTGGTCGGCGGCCTCCAGGACGACGGCACCCCCAACGAGCTGCACGTCATCACCGACGCCGCCACCGGCGCCAAGCTGTACGAGTACCAGGGCATCGAGACCGGCTCCGGCAAGAGCCTCTACTCGGGCACGGTCGAACTCGGCACCACCAAGTCGGGTTCGTCGTACCAGCTGTACGACACCGGGCGCGGCGGCCACAAGACGTACAACCTGGCCCGCAAGACCTCCGGCACCGGCACCCTGTTCACCGACGCCGACGACACCTGGGGCACCGGCGCCGCCTCCAGCGACCCGCAGGACCAGACCGCCGCCGTCGACGCCGCCTACGGCGCCCAGGTCACCTGGGACTTCTACAAGGAGACCTTCGGCCGCAGCGGCATCAAGAACGACGGCAAGGCCGCCTACTCCCGCGTCCACTACGGCAGCAACTACGTCAACGCCTTCTGGTCGGACAGCTGCTTCTGCATGACCTACGGCGACGGCACGGGCAACACCAACCCGCTGACCTCGCTGGACGTGGCCGGGCACGAGATGAGCCACGGCGTCACCTCCAACACCGCGGGGCTCAACTACAGCGGCGAGTCCGGCGGCCTCAACGAGGCGACCAGCGACATCTTCGGCACCGGCGTGGAGTACTTCGCGAACACCTCCGCCGACAAGGGCGACTACCTCGTCGGCGAGAAGATCGACATCAACGGCGACGGCACCCCGCTGCGCTACATGGACAAGCCCAGCAAGGACGGCGCGTCCAAGGACTACTGGGACTCCGGCCTCGGCGGCGTCGACGTCCACTACTCCTCGGGCCCGGCCAACCACTTCTTCTTCCTGCTGGCCGAGGGCAGCGGGGCGCGCACGGTCGACGGGGTGGACTACGACTCCCCGACCTCCGACGGCTCCACCGTCACCGGCATCGGCCGGGCCAAGGCCCTGCAGATCTGGTACAAGGCGCTGACCGAGTACATGACCTCGACGACCGACTACGCCGACGCCCGCACGGCGACCCTGAGCGCGTCCTTGGACCTGTACGGCGCCGACAGCACCGAGTACAAGACGGTGGGCGCGGCCTGGACCGCGATCAACGTGAACTGACCGGAGACGGCAGCGGCACCAACACGGCGGGCGGCACCCGGAACCAGCGGTTCCCGGGTGTCGCCCTACGCTTGGTGCCCATGTCCTTCACGTACGACGACGTCGGCGCCACCCGCGAGCAGGGCGCCTGCCCGCCCGGCTTCCGCCCCATGCACGTACGCACCCGCCTGGGGGAGGGCGAACCGGTGTTCCGGCGGGCGGTCGAGGCCGTGCTCACCTGGGAGATGCACCGGGAGATGGGCGTCGGCATCGACGCGAGCGCGGAGCGCGCCGCGCCCGGCGTCGATGTCACCGTCACCCTCGCCGGCATGATCAAGGCGCCCTGCCGGGTGGTGTGGACCCTGGAGGAACCGCGCCGGGCGGGCTGGGCCTACGGCACGCTGCCCGGGCACCCCGAGTCCGGCGAGGAGGCCTTCGTGGTGGACCGTACGGGTGACGGCACCGTGTGGCTGACCGTGTCCGCCTTCAGCCGCCCCGCCAAGTGGTACGCCAAGGCCGGCGGACCGGCCGCCCGCGCCTTCCAGCACGCCTACGCCCGCCGGTGCGGCACCGTCCTGCGACGGCTGAGCGGCGGCGACGAGGAGGACTGAGCCCGCCCCGGCCGCCGCCGCCCCGCCGCTCACCGCATCAGCAGCCCCGCCGCCTCCGCCAGGTCGCCCGAGGGCACCGCGACGAGGCCGGTCTCCACACCGGACGCCAGCAGCCGGTGCGCGGGCAGGACCCGGACCGTGTAGCCGAAGGGACCGGTGCGGTCCAGGGCGAGCGGGCCCTCGTACATCCAGCGGCCCTCCAGGTCGGGGCCGCCCACCGGCTTCAGCGGCACCTTCGACGCGTCGGTGATCCGGTCCTCGGAGTCCACCCGGCCGGAGACCGCCTGCACCTCCACGTCCTCCGGCGCGAGGTCGCCGAGTTTCACCCGTACCCGCAGCCCGAGGGTGGCGCCGAGTTCGGCGCTGGCGGTGGTGGCCGATGTCTCCACGTGGTCGACGCTCACCCCGGGCCAGGCCGCCCGCACCCGCGCCTTCCACTCGGCGAGGCCGCGCGCGGAGTCCGGGTCCATCGCGCGGTGCGCCTCGGCGGCCGGGGCGTAGAGCCGCTCGACGTACTCGCGGACCATGCGGCCGGCCAGCACCTTCGGGCCGAGCAGGCTGAGGGTCTGGCGCACCATCTCCAGCCACCGGTCGGGCAGCCCGCTCGCGCCCCGCTCGTAGAAGCGCGGGGTGATCCGCTGCTCCAGCAGGTCGTAGAGCGCGTTGGCCTCTATGGCGTCGCGCCGGTCCGGGTCGGTGCCGACGCCGTCGGCGGTGGGGATCGCCCAGCCGAAGTCCGGCTGGTACCACTCGTCCCACCAGCCGTCCAGCACCGAGAGGTTGAGGCAGCCGTTGAGCGCCGCCTTCATGCCGGAGGTGCCGCAGGCCTCCAGGGGCCGCAGCGGGTTGTTCAGCCAGATGTCGCAGCCGGGGTAGAGCTTCTGCGCCATCGCCATGCCGTAGTCCGGCAGGAACACGATGCGGTGGCGCACCCGCGGGTCGTCCGTGAACCGCACCAGTTCCTGCACCAGGCGCTTCCCGCCCTCGTCCGCCGGGTGCGCCTTGCCCGCGACGACGATCTGGATCGGCCGCTCGGGATGCAGCAGCAGGTTCATCAGCCGGTCCCGGTCGCGCAGCATCAGCGTGAGCCGCTTGTACGACGGGACGCGCCGCGCGAAGCCGATGGTGAGCACGTCCGGGTCGAGGGCGTCGTCGATCCAGCCCAGCTCGGCCGTCCCGGCACCGCGCTGCCGCCAGGAGGCGCGCAGCCGCTCGCGCACCTCCTCGACGAGCTGGGCGCGCAGGGTGCGGCGCAGCTCCCAGATGTCCTGGTCGGGGATGTCCGCGACCGAGTCCCAGCGGTCCGAGCCGCCGACGGCCAGCGCGTCCTCGGCCCGCTGCCCGCCGATCTGCCGGGCACCGAGCCGGAACACCTCGGGGGCCACCCAGGTCGGGGCGTGCACGCCGTTGGTGACGGAGGTGATCGGCACCTCGTCGGCGTCGAAGCCGGGCCACAGTCCGGCGAACATCCCCCGGCTGACCCCGCCGTGCAGCAGGGAGACGCCGTTGGCGCGCTGGGCCAGGCGCAGGCCCATCACGGCCATGTTGAAGAGGCCCGGCTCGCCGCCGGGGTAGGTCTCCATGCCGAGCCTGAGGACGCGTTCGACGTCGATGCGCGGGAGTTCGGAGTCGGGGCCGAAGTGGCGGGCGACCAGCTCACGGTCGAAGCGGTCGATACCGGCCGGGACCGGGGTGTGGGTGGTGAAGACGGTGCCGGCCCGCACCGCCTCAAGCGCGGCACCGAACTCCAGGCCCGTGTCGCACAGTTCGGCGATGCGTTCCAGCCCGAGGAATCCGGCGTGGCCCTCGTTGGTGTGGAACACCTCCGGCGCGGCGTGGCCGGTGAGCCGGCAGTAGGTGCGCACCGCCCGGACACCTCCTATGCCGAGCAGCATCTCCTGGAGGAGCCGGTGTTCGCTGCCGCCGCCGTAGAGCCGGTCGGTGACACCGCGTTCGCCGCTCTCGTTCTCCTCGACGTCCGAGTCGAGGAGCAGCAGCGGCACCCGGCCGACCTGAGCCAGCCAGATACGGGCCCGCAGCTCCCGGCCGCCGGGCAGCGCCAGGGCGACGTGCGCGGGAGTGCCGTCGCTCTCCTCCAGCGGGGCCAGGGGCAGCTCGTGGGGGTCGAGGACGGGGTAGTGCTCCTGCTGCCAGCCGTCCCGGGTCAGGGACTGGCGGAAGTAGCCGTGCCGGTAGAGCAGGCCGACGCCGACCAGCGGCACGCCCAGGTCGCTGGCGGCCTTGAGGTGGTCGCCGGCCAGGATGCCGAGGCCGCCGGAGTACTGGGGCAGCGCTGCGGTGATGCCGAACTCGGGTGAGAAGTAGGCCACGGCGGCCGGGAGTCGGCCCGGCTGGGCCTGGTACCAGCGGTCGCCGGACATGTAGTGGTCGAGGTCGTCGGCCACCGCGGTCAGCCGGCGCAGGAAGCGCCGGTCCTCGGCCAGCTCCGCGAGGCGCGCGGGCGGCACGGTGCCGAGCAGCCGTACCGGGTCGCGGCCGGACGCGGTCCAGCACTCGGGGTCGACGGACTGGAAGAGGTCGCGGGTCTCCGGGTGCCAGGACCAGCGCAGGTTGCGGGCCAGATCACTGAGCGGCCGGAGGGGGTCGGGGAGAACGGGACGGACGGTCAGTCGACGGATCGCCTTCACCCGCACGACGTTACCGCGCGTTGTGTCCCTTGTTGGGGCCTTCGCCCTGATGCGCCGGACAGATCTGACGCACACGGCGTGTCGATATGGCCGGATCTTTCCCCGGGGCCTTCTTGTGGCGGTTCGGCCCAGGCGGAAAGCTGCACGTGTCGCGACGCACGCTGATTGCGGGAGCGGCATGCGGGAAAGCGACGGTCAGATCGCCGTGTGTGTCGCGTTGTCGATATACGCGCGAGTAGTTAACAAAGTGCCGGATTGCCCACCGGAAGAGTGTGGGAAGGCTCCTGCGGTAGCCCCGTACGCACCTCGCAGGACCCACCTCCCCAGAGTCATCCGCCCGCCCAGTTGACGCGGACAGGAGCGGTCATGCCCGCCACGCACCACTCGTCAGCAGCCCCCGCGGAGAGCACCACCGTCGTCGGGCGCATCCCCGTCCTGGACGTCCGTCCGGTCGTCCAAGGGGGGCGCAGACCGGCCAAGGCCGTCACCGGCGAGACGTTCGAGGTCTCCGCCACCGTGTTCCGCGAGGGGCACGACGCGGTCGCCGCCAACGTCGTCCTGAGAGATCCCGGGGGCCGGCCGGGCCCCTGGACGCCGATGCGGGAGCTGGCCCCGGGCACCGACCGCTGGGGTGCCGAGGTCACCCCGGACGCACCCGGGCTGTGGTCGTACACCGTGGAGGCGTGGGGCGATCCGGTCACCACGTGGCGGCACCACGCGCGGATCAAGATCCCGGCGGGGATGGACACGGACCTGGTCCTGGAGGAGGGCGCCCGGCTGTACGAGCGGGCCGCCGCCGACGTCCCCGGCAGCGAGGAGCGGCGCGAGCTGCTGGCCGCCGTCGACGCGCTGCGGGACGAGACCCGGCCGCCCGCGTCCCGGCTGGCGGCGGCGTTGACGCCGCGGGTGGACGCCGTGCTCGCCCGCCACCCCCTGCGGGACCTGGTCACCTCCTCCGACCCGCTGCCCCTGCTCGTGGAGCGCGAACGCGCCCTCTACGGCGCCTGGTACGAGTTCTTCCCCCGCTCCGAGGGCACCCCCGCCCAGCCCCACGGCACCTTCCGCACCGCCGCCCGACGCCTGCCCGCCATCGCCGCCATGGGCTTCGACGTCGTCTACCTCCCCCCCGTCCACCCCATCGGCACCACCCACCGCAAAGGCCGCAACAACACCCTCACCGCCGCCCCCGACGACGTCGGCGTCCCCTGGGCCATCGGCTCCCCCGAAGGCGGCCACGACAGCATCCACCCCGCCCTGGGCACCCTCGACGACTTCGACCACTTCGTACGGGAAGCCGCAAACCTGGGCCTGGAAACCGCCCTCGACTTCGCCCTCCAGTGCTCCCCCGACCACCCCTGGGTCCACAAACACCCCGACTGGTTCCACCACCGCCCCGACGGCACCATCGCCCACGCCGAGAACCCGCCCAAGAAGTACCAGGACATCTACCCCATCGCCTTCGACGCCGACCCCGACGGCCTCGTCACCGAAACCGTGCGCATCCTGCGCTTCTGGATGGACCACGGCGTGAGGATCTTCCGCGTCGACAACCCCCACACCAAACCCGTCGCCTTCTGGGAACGCGTCATCGCCGAGATCAACCACGCCGACCCCGACGTCATCTTCCTCGCCGAGGCCTTCACCCGCCCCGCCATGATGGCGACCCTCGCCCAGATCGGTTTCCAGCAGTCCTACACCTACTTCACCTGGCGCAACACCAAACAGGAACTCACCGAGTACCTCACCGAACTCTCCGGGGACGCCGCCGCCTACATGCGGCCCAACCTCTTCACCAACACCCCCGACATCCTGCACGCCTACCTCCAGCACGGCGGCCGCCCCGCCTTCGAGGTCCGCGCCGTCCTCGCCGCCACCCTCTCCCCCACCTGGGGCATCTACAGCGGCTACGAACTCTGCGAGAACACCCCCCTGCGCGAAGGCAGCGAGGAATACCTCGACAGCGAGAAGTACCAGCTCAAACCCCGCGACTGGACCCGCGCCGACCGCGAGGGCACCACCATCGCCCCCCTCATCACCCGCCTCAACACCATCCGGCGCGAGAACCCGGCTCTGCGCCAGCTGCGCGATCTGCACTTCCACCCCACGGACAAGGAGGAGGTGATCGCCTACTCGAAGCGGCAGGGGTCGAACACGGTTCTGGTGGTCGTGAACCTCGACCCCCGCCACACCCAGGAGGCGACGGTCTCGTTGGACATGCCGCAACTCGGCCTGGACTGGCACGAGTCGGTGCCGGTGCGCGACGAGCTGACCGGCGAGACCTACCACTGGGGCAGGGCCAACTATGTGCGCCTGGAGCCGGGCCGTACGCCCGCGCACGTCTGCACGGTTCTGCGACCGTCCCACCCGCAGATCGGAGGGTCACCCATCACATGATCGTCAACGAGCCCGTGCCGGACAAGTTCGAGGACACCCCCGCCAAGGACCGCGACCCGGACTGGTTCAAACGAGCCGTCTTCTACGAGGTCCTCGTCCGCTCCTTCCAGGACAGCAACGGCGACGGCGTCGGCGACCTCAAGGGCCTCACCGCCAAACTGGACTACCTGCAATGGCTGGGCGTGGACTGCCTCTGGCTCCCGCCCTTCTTCAAGTCACCCCTGCGCGACGGCGGCTACGACGTCTCCGACTACACCGCCGTCCTGCCCGAGTTCGGCGACCTGGCCGACTTCGTGGAGTTCGTGGACGCGGCCCACCAGCGCGGCATGCGCGTGATCATCGACTTCGTCATGAACCACACCAGCGACCAGCACCCGTGGTTCCAGGAGTCCCGCACCAACCCCGACGGCCCCTACGGCGACTACTACGTCTGGGCCGACGACGACAAGCAGTTCCAGGACGCGCGGATCATCTTCGTCGACACCGAGGCGTCCAACTGGACCTACGACCCGGTGCGCAAGCAGTACTACTGGCACCGCTTCTTCTCCCACCAGCCGGACCTCAACTACGAGAACCCGGCCGTGCAGGAGGAGATGATCTCCGCGCTGAAGTTCTGGCTGGACCTGGGCATCGACGGGTTCCGGCTGGACGCGGTGCCGTACCTCTACCAGGAGGAGGGCACCAACTGCGAGAACCTCCCGGCCACCCACGACTTCCTGAAGCGGGTGCGCAAGGAGATCGACGCGCAGTACCCGGACACGGTGGTGCTGGCGGAGGCCAACCAGTGGCCGGAGGACGTGGTCGACTACTTCGGCGACTACGCCGCGGGCGGCGACGAGTGCCACATGGCCTTCCACTTCCCGGTCATGCCGCGCATCTTCATGGCGGTCAGAAGGGAGTCGCGCTACCCGGTCTCCGAGATCCTCGCCAAGACCCCGGCCATCCCGTCCGGCTGCCAGTGGGGCATCTTCCTGCGCAACCACGACGAGCTGACCCTGGAAATGGTCACCGACGAGGAACGCGACTACATGTACGCGGAGTACGCCAAGGA
Source organism: Streptomyces sp. BBFR25 (assembly GCF_044590125.1). Classification (NCBI taxonomy): domain Bacteria; kingdom Bacillati; phylum Actinomycetota; class Actinomycetes; order Kitasatosporales; family Streptomycetaceae; genus Streptomyces; species Streptomyces sp. BBFR25. The sequence continues at coordinate 5,853,815 of NZ_CP172447.1, read as the reverse complement.
CCCGCGGATGCGCGCCAACATCGGCATCCGACGGCGCCTGGCCCCGCTGCTCGACAACGACCGCAACCAGATCGAGCTGTTCACGGCCCTGCTGCTGTCCCTGCCCGGCTCGCCGATCCTCTACTACGGCGACGAGATCGGCATGGGCGACAACATCTGGCTCGGCGACCGCGACGCCGTCCGCACCCCGATGCAGTGGACCCCGGACCGCAACGCGGGCTTCTCGTCGTCCGACCCCGGGCGCCTGTTCCTGCCCACGATCATGGACCCGGTCTACGGCTTCCAGGTGACGAACGTCGAGGCGTCCATGGCCTCGCCGTCCTCGCTGCTGCACTGGACCCGCCGCATGATCGAGATCCGCAAGCAGAACGTGGCCTTCGGCCTGGGCAGCTACACCGAGCTGCCCTCCTCCAACCCCGCGGTGCTGGCCTTCCTGCGGGAGTACGGGGACGACCTGGTGCTGTGCGTCCACAACTTCTCCCGGTTCGCCCAGCCCACGGAACTCGACCTGAGCGCCTTCGGCGGGCGCCATCCCGTCGAGCTGTTCGGCGGAGTCCGCTTTCCGGCCGTCGGCGACCTGCCGTACCTGCTGACCCTGGGCGGGCACGGCTTCTACTGGTTCCGGCTGCGCAAGGACGCCGTCTAGATACCGGCCCCGTCCCCGGGCGGGGCGGTTTCCACCGTTCCGCCCGGGGCACGCATCAGTAACCACCCCGACGATCCGGGGAAAGGACGCGACGCCATGTCGGAAGCCGTCATACGCACCGATACGAACCCTCCGGGCCTCCTTGCGTCACTCGATCCACTGCTGCGGGAGTGGCTGCCGCGGCAGCGCTGGTTCGCCGGCAAGGGACGCCCGGTGACCGGCTTCTCCCTGGTCGCGGCCACCGAACTGCTCCCGGCCGACTCCCGCCTCGGCCTCCACCACGTGCTGGTCCGCGCCCACCAGCCGCACACGCCGGCCGGTGGCGCGGCCGAGGAGCCGGGCGACTGCTACCAGCTCCTGATCGGCACGCGCGAGGCGTTGCCGCCCCGGCTCGCGCCCGCGCTGATCGGGCATGTGACCGAGGGCCCGGCGGCCGGACGCACCGCCTACGACGCCCTGTACGACACCCGTCCCGCCGAGGTGCTGCTGGAGGCGCTGCGCACCCGGGCCCGCATCGGCGGGCTGCGCTTCGAGCGGGCACCGGACGTGGACGTCCGCGCGGGGCTGGTGCCGCGGCTGATGACCGCCGAGCAGTCCAACTCGTCGGTCGTGTACGGAGATACGTTCATTCTCAAGCTGCTGCGGCGGATCGTGCCCGGCGTCAACCCCGACCTGGAACTGCCGCTGGCCCTGGCCCGGGAGGGCTGCCCCCGGGTACCGGCACCGGCGGGCTGGATGACGGCCGACCTGGCCGACCGGTCCTGGGTGCTGGGCGTGCTCCAGCCCTATCTGCAGGGTGCGACCGACGGCTGGGAACTGGCGCTGCGCGAGCTGGCCAAGGGCGAGGACTTCACCGCCGAGGCCCGGGCGCTCGGGCGGGCCACCGCCGAGGTGCACACCGCGCTGACCCGCGCGCTGCCGACCGTCACCCTCGGCCACGCCCAGGCCCGGCAGCTCGCCGACGGCATGACCGAGCGGCTGGCACAGGCCGCACAGGCGGTACCCCTGCTCCGGCCGTACGCACCCGCGCTGCGGACGGCGTTCACGGCGCTGGCCGACCTGGCCGCCGAGGGCCGCGCCTGGACCGCGCAGCGCGTCCACGGCGACCTGCACCTCGGCCAGTGCCTGCGCTCGCCCGGCGGGCAGTGGTCGCTGATCGACTTCGAGGGGGAACCGGCGAAACCCCTGGCCGAGCGCCGGCTGCCGCAGCCGACGGTGCGGGACGTCGCCGGGATGCTGCGCTCCTTCGACTACGCCGCGCACTCGGCCGAGATACGCGTGCCGGGCTGGGCCGAGTCCTGCCGGTCCGCGTACTGCACCGGGTACGCGGAGGGCGGCGGCCGGGACCCGCGCACCGATCCGGTGCTGCTGCGCGCCTACGAGACGGACAAGGCGGTCTACGAGGTCCTGTACGAGGCCCGGCACCGTCCCGACTGGCTCCCGGTTCCCCTGGCGGCGGTGCGCCGCCTGTCCGTGCCCGAGCCCGCATGACGCCCACGCCCGCTCCCACTTCGCCCAGGAGGCCCCGCCCGTGACCCCCCGCCCCTCGTCCAGCGGCCCCGAACCGAAGAAGACGACCGGGAAGAAGACAGCCGGGAAGGAGACGGCCAAGGCCGCGAAGAAGGCGGTCGCGAAGAAGGCCGTCACGAAGAAGACCGTCGCCAAGAAGACCGCCCCGAAGAAGACGGCTCCGAGGAAGACCGCGCCCAGGGAGGAAGCCACCGGTGCCTCCCCCGAGACCGAGGTGGCCGTCTCCCCCGCGCTGGACGCCGGTGACCGGGAGCGGCTGCTCGCCGGGACGCACCACGATCCGCACGCGGTGCTCGGCGGCCACCGGGTGCCCGGCGGGGTCGCGTTCCGCGCGTTCCGGCCGTACGCCCTGGCGGTGACCGTGCTGTCCGGGGAGCTGCGGGTCGAACTGCACGACGACGGCGACGGGTTCTTCTCCGGTCTGGTGCCGCTGAGCGAGGTCCCGCTGCACCGGCTGCTCGTGGCGTACGAGGGGACGGTCCAGGAGGTCGAGGACCCGTACCGCTTCCTGCCCACCCTGGGCGAGCTGGACCTGCACCTGCTCGGCGAGGGGCGGCACGAGCAGTTGTGGCGGGCGCTCGGCGCGCACCCGACGACGCGGGACGGGGTGGCGGGCACCCGGTTCGCGGTGTGGGCGCCGAACGCCCGCGGGGTCCGGGTGGCCGGCGGCTTCAACTTCTGGGACGGCACCGGCCACCCGATGCGCTCCCTCGGCTCGACCGGGGTGTGGGAGCTGTTCCTGCCCGGCGTCGGCGCGGGCGAGCTGTACAAGTTCGAGATCACCCGGCCCGACGGCTCCCGCACCTTCCGCGCCGACCCGCTGGCCCGCCGTACCGAGGTGCCGCCCGCCACGTCCTCCGTCGTGCACGCCTCGCACTACACGTGGGGCGACGAGGAGTGGCTGGCCCACCGCGCGGACGCGCCCGCGCACGAGGCGCCGATGTCGGTGTACGAGGTCCACCTGCCGTCCTGGCGCCCGGGACTGACCTACCGCGAGCTGGCGGAGCAGCTCCCGGCCTACGTCGCCGACCTGGGCTTCACCCACGTCGAGCTGATGCCGGTCGCCGAGCACCCCTTCGGCGGTTCCTGGGGCTACCAGGTCACCGGCTTCTACGCGCCCACGGCCCGGCTCGGCGACCCCGACGACTTCAAGTACCTGGTCGACCGGCTGCACCGGGCCGGGATCGGCGTCCTGATGGACTGGGTGCCGGCGCACTTCCCGCGCGACGACTGGGCGCTGGCCGAGTTCGACGGGCGCCCGCTGTACGAGCACTCCGACCCGCTGCGGGCGGCGCATCCGGACTGGGGGACGCTGGAGTTCGACTTCGGGCGCCGGGAGGTGCGCAACTTCCTGGTGGCCAACGCCGTGTACTGGTGCGAGGAGTTCCACATCGACGGGCTGCGCGTGGACGCCGTCGCCTCGATGCTCTACCTGGACTACTCGCGCGAGCCGGGCCAGTGGACGCCGAACGAGCACGGCGGCCGGGAGAACCTGGACGCGGTGGCGTTCCTCCAGGAGATGAACGCGACGCTGTACCGGCGGGTGCCCGGCGTCGTGACGGTGGCGGAGGAGTCGACGGCCTGGGACGGGGTTACGCGGGCCACCCACCATCAGGGGCCGAGCGGTTTCGGCGGACTGGGCTTCGGGCTCAAGTGGAACATGGGGTGGATGCACGACTCGCTGGAGTACATGAGCCGCGAGCCGGTGCACCGCAAGTACCACCACGGCGAGCTGACCTTCTCGATGGTGTACGCGTACAGCGAGAACTACGTGCTGCCGATATCCCATGACGAGGTGGTGCACGGCAAGAAGTCGCTGGTGTCGAAGATGCCCGGCGACTGGTGGCAGCAGCGGGCCAACGAGCGGGCGTACCTGGGCTACATGTGGGCCCACCCGGGCAAGCAACTGCTGTTCATGGGGCAGGAGTTCGCGCAGGGCGCGGAGTGGTCGGAGGCGCACGGCCCCGACTGGTGGCTGCTGGACCCGGAGTACGGGGCGGCGGCGGACCACCGGGGCGTGCGTGACCTGGTGCGGGACCTGAACACCGTCTACCGGGCCACGCCCGCGCTGTGGCGGCGCGACACCCATCCCTCCGGGTTCGCCTGGGTGGTCGGGGACGCCGCCGAGGACGACGTGCTGGCGTTCCTGCGCCTGGACGCCGACGGCACCCCGCTGCTCGCGGTGTCGAACTTCGCCCCGGTGGTCCGCTCCGGCTACCGCCTCGGTGTGCCCGACGACGTCCCGGCCTGGCACGAGGTGCTCAACACCGACGCCGCCCGGTACGGCGGCGGCGACGTGGTCACCCCCGACCCGGTCAAGCCGGAGGCCCAGGGGTGGCACGGCCGCCCGGCGAGCATCCGCCTGACCCTGCCACCCCTGGCGACGGTGTGGCTCCGCCCGGCCTGACCGGCCGGCCCGCCCGTCAGTCCGCGTCCACCAGCCCCTTCGGCAGCGGCTCGCTGTGCAGGACGGCGAGGTGCTGGGTGGCGCGGGTGAGGGCGACGTACAGGTCGCTGGTGCCGTAGCGGCCGGGCTCGACGACCAGGACGGAGTCGAACTCCAGGCCCTTGGACTGGCGGGGGTCCAGGAGGACCGTCTTGTGCGTCAGGTCCGGTTCGGCGCCCGCCGTCACGCCGTCGAGCCGGGCCGCGAGCACCCGGTGCAGCTCGCGCGGCGCGATGACGGCGAGGCGCCCCTCCTCGGGGAGCAGTTCCCGGGCCGCCTCGGCGACGGCGGCCGGGAGGTCGCCGGTGGCGCGGACCCAGGGGCGTACGCCCGTCGAGCGCACCGAACTCGGCGGCGTGAACTCCGGGTCCTCGGCGCGGACCACGGCCGCCGCCAGGTCCATGATCTCGGCCGGGGTGCGGTAGTTGACGCCCAGGCGGGTGTGCTCCCAGCGGTCCTCGACGTAGGGGGCGAGGATCTTCGACCAGGAGCCGACACCGGCCGCCTCCGCGGTCTGCGCCGGGTCGCCGACCAGGGTCATGGAGCGGGTCGGGCAGCGGCGCATCAGCAGCCGCCAGGCCATCGGGGACAGCTCCTGCGCCTCGTCCACGATGATGTGCCCGAACGCCCAGGTGCGGTCGGCCGCGGCGCGTTCGGCGGCGCTGCGGTGGTCGTCCTCCTCCTGGCGCTCGGCGAACCGCTCGGCGTCGATGATGTCGTGCGCCGACAGCACCTCCGCGTCGTCGTCGTGCTTGTCCTCGAACTCGTAGGTCCGGGACGCGTACGACACGTCCAGCACGCCCTGCGCGTAGGCGATCTGCTCCTCGCGCTCGCGTTCGGCGCGGGAGCGGGCGATCCGGTCGTCCACGCCGAGCAGTTCGGCCGCCTCGTCCAGCAGGGGCACGTCGGCGACGGTCCAGCGCCGGGTGACCGGGCGGCGGACGGCGGCGGCGTCCTCGGCGGGCAGGAACGCCTCGGGGGCGGCGAGGAAGTCGGCGACCAGGCGCTGCGGGGTGAGCCGGGGCCACAGCTGGTCGACGGCGGACCAGACCTCGGGGTTCTCGGCGAGTTCGTCGCGGATCTGGGTGATGTCGCTGGGGTCGAGGAGGTTGGAGCCGTCGTAGGGGTCGGTGCCGATGCGCTCGGCGACCATGTCGGTGAGGGTGTTGAGGATGTGGCCCTCGAAGTGCTCGCGGGCCGCGTTGTGCGGGAGCTTCGCGGCGCGGGTGCGCTCGCGGGCGACGTTGACCAGGTCGTCGTCGAGCATGAGGATCTCGCGGTCGTGCTCGATCGCGATGACCGGGTCGGGCAGCGCCTGCCGGTCGCGGACCACCTCGGCGAGCACGTCCGCCATGTCGGCCCGGCCCTTCACGGCCGCCGCCTCGGGCGTGTCCGTCGCCGTGGCCTTCACGCCGGGGAACAGCTCGCCGACGGTGGCGAGGAGCACGCCGGTCTCACCGAGGGAGGGCAGCACCTCGCCGATGTAGCCGAGGAAGGCCGGGTTGGGGCCGACGATGAGGACGGCGCGCTTGGCGAGCAGTTCGCGGTGCTCGTAGAGGAGGTAGGCGGCACGGTGCAGGGCGACGGCGGTCTTGCCGGTGCCGGGGCCGCCCTCGACGACCAGGACGCCGCGGTGCGGGGCGCGGATGATGCGGTCCTGGTCGGCCTGGATGGTCTGCACGATGTCGCCCATGCGGCCGGTGCGCGCGGAGTTCAGCGCGGCGAGCAGCACGGCGTCGCCGGAGGGGTCCTCGTGGCCGGTGCGGGTCTCGTCGCCGAGGTCGAGGATCTCGTCGTGCAGGGCGGTGACCGTGCGGCCCTCGCTGGTGATGTGCCGGCGGCGGCGCAGCCCCATCGGGGTGTGACCGGTGGCCAGGTAGAAGGGGCGGGCGACACCGGCCCGCCAGTCGATCAGGACCGGGGTGCGTTCGGCGTCGTCGGCGCGCAGTCCGATGCGGCCGATGTGGTGGCCCTGTCCGGAGGTGAGGTCGATCCGGCCGAAGCAGAGGGAGCCGTCCACCGCGTTGAGCGCGGCGAGCAGCCCGGAGCGCTCGGCGACCAGGATGTCTCGCTCCAGACGGGCCTGCTGGGGGGTGTTGCCCTGGGCGAGCGCGTCGGTGACGGCGTCCTCGGTGTCGCCGCGCAGCGCGTCCACGCGCGCGTACAGTCCGTCGATGAATTCCTGCTCGTGCAGCAATTCATCGTCCGGAAATTCGGTGTTTGACAATTCCACTCCCGGCCGCATATACTGTGCCTACTGAACTTCTTCGCGACCTCATATTTCTGAAGTCACGAATCAACGAATATACGCAGAGAAATCCCCCGAGCGCAATTGCTCGGGGGATTTTTTCGTGTGCCGACCGGTCTGCCGGGCCGGTCAGAGCACGTCGGCCAGTTCCTCCAGGAGCCGCCGCTTGGGCCGGGAGCCGACCATCGACTTCACCGGCTCGCCGTCGCGGAACACCAAGAACGTCGGCATCGACAGCACCTTGTACGCGTTCGTCGTCGCCGGGTTCCGGTCGACGTTCAGCTGCACCACCCGCAGCCGGTCGCCCTCCTCCTCGGCCAGCGCGCCGAGCACCGGCGCCATCTGCCGGCACGGCGGGCACCAGTCGGCGGTGAACTCCACCAGCACGGGCAGGTCAGAACCGATCACCTCCGCCGCGAAGTCCGCGTCCGTCACCTCGGGCACCCCGCTGGTCTTCATCCGTGTCCTCCCAGTTCGCACTTGGGCTCCGGACCCCCCGGAGCCGCCGCCTCGGCCCGCGTCAACTGCGCGGCGACCTGTGCGCGCACCGACGTGAGCTGCTCGATCAGCGTGTCCAGCTCGGCCAGCTTGCGCCGGTAGACCACCAGGGACGCCGGGCACGAGTCGCCCTCGGGGTGCCCGGCGCGCAGGCACTCCACGAAGGGGCGGGTCTCCTCCAGGTCGAACCCGAAGTCCTGGAGGGTCCTGATCTGCCGCAGCAGCCTCAGGTCGTCCTCGTCGTAGGTGCGGTAGCCGTTGCCGCCCCGCCGTGCGGGCAGCAGGCCCCGCGACTCGTAGTACCGCAGCGTCCGCGTGGTGGTTCCGGCCCGTGCGGCCAGCTCGCCGATTCGCATGCGGACGAACGTAAGCCTTGACCCGGACGTCAAGGCAAGAAGCCCCGCGCCGGGGGGAGGGCGCGGGGCTTCTTCGGGGGGACCGGGCGGCTGAGCAACGGGGGGAGCACCTCAGCCGCCCGGCGTGCGGGGCGTCGTACGGGTGTCAGGCCCGCGCCAGCTCCTTCTCGCCGCCCTGCTCGGGCAGGTCCGGCGCGTCCTCGGTGTCGGCGGCGCCGTGGCCGTCGTCGAGGAGCGTCTTCTCGTCGAACGGGGCCCGGCCGGCCAGCACCTCGTTCACCCGGTCCTTGTCGATCTCCTTGGTCCAGGTGCCGATGAGGACGGTGGCGACGGCGTTGCCGCCGAAGTTGGTCAGGGCGCGGGCCTCGCTCATGAAGCGGTCGATGCCGACGATCAGGCCGATGCCGTCCACCAGGGCGGGCTTGTGCGACTGCAGGCCGCCGGCCAGCGTGGCGAGACCGGCGCCGGAGACACCGGCGGCGCCCTTGGAGGCCACCAGCAGGAAGAGCAGCAGCGGGATCTGCTCACCGATCGACATCGGCGTACCCATGGCGTCCGAGATGAACAGCGAGGCCATGGTCATGTAGATCATGGTGCCGTCGAGGTTGAACGAGTAGCCGGTCGGGACGGTGATGCCGACCACCGGCTTGCTGACGCCCAGGTGCTCCATCTTCGCGATGAGGCGCGGCAGCGCCGACTCCGACGAGGACGTGGACAGGATCAGCAGGAACTCGCGGCCCAGGTACTTGAAGAGCGAGAAGACGTTGATCCCGGCCACGACGCGCAGCACCGTGCCCAGCACCAGGAAGAGGAAGAGGACGCAGGTGACGTAGAAGCCGAGCATCAGCACGGCCAGGCTCTTGAGCGCGTCGACGCCCGCCGAGCCGGTGACGGCGGCGATGGCGCCGAAGGCACCGACCGGGGCCGCCCACATGATCATCGCCAGGACGCGGAAGACCAGCCGCTGGATGTGCTCGATGCCGCGCAGGACGGGCTGCCCGGCCGAGCCCATCGCCTGCAGGGCGAAGCCGCAGAGCAGGGCGATGAGCAGGGTCTGGAGCACCTCGCCCGCGGTGAAGGCGGAGACGATCGTGGTCGGGATGATGCCCATCAGGAAGTCGACGGTGCCCTTGGCCTCCGCGTCGACCTGTGCCTGGCCGGTCTCCTTGACGGCGTCGGTGACCGCGAGGCCCGTGCCCGGGTCCAGGATGTTGCCGACGATCAGGCCGATGGCGAGCGCCACCAGCGACATCACCAGGAAGTAGACCAGGGCGATACCGCCCACCGCGCCGACCTTGGCGGCCTTGCGGACCGAGCCGATGCCCAGCACGATCGTGCAGAAGATGATCGGCGAGATCATCATCTTGATCAGGTTCACGAAGCCGGTGCCGAGCGGCTTCAGCTCGGTGGCGAAGTCGGGGGCGGCCAGACCGACGGCGATACCGAGGGCGACCGCGATGATCACGGCGATGTAGAGATAGTGCGTGCGGTCGCGCTTGGCTTTGGGTGCGGCAGGTGCCGTAGCGGCTTTGCTGGTCACGGCGGCCCTCCTTGACGACGTCGTCGGCATCACCGGCGTGCGGCTCACGTCCGGGGGTGTTGTAGCGGGGACGGGGTGACTATCTCCCGGCATGTGAGCGCGGTCACCCTTGCGTTCATTGAGTTCACAATCCAGCCACGAGAGAGACTGGCGGCATGCACCTCCGCGTCCCGAGACCCCGCAGCCTGGCCGGGCAGCTCTTCGCCATGCAGGCCGTACTGATAGCGGTCGTCGTGGTCGGGTACGCGCTGTTCAGCTACATCAGCGACCGGGGGCAGGCACAGGACGCGGCCGGGCGTCAGGCCAGGGCGGTGTCGCTGGCGATCGCCGACTCGCCGTCGGTGGCGGAGGCGATCCGCACCCCGGACCCGACGGCGCGCCTCCAGCCGTACGCGGTGCGGGTGATGCGGGACACCGACGTCGACTTCGTGACGATCATGAACCCGGAGGGCATCCGCTGGACCCACCCCGAGCCGAAGCAAATCGGCCATCCCTTCCAGGGCCATATCGAGCGCGCGCAGCGGGGCGAGACCTTCACCGAGACCTACACGGGCACGCTCGGCCCCTCGGTCCGGGCGGTCACACCGATCACGGACGACGGCCGGATCGTCGGTCTCGTCTCCGCCGGGATCAAGGTCGAGGAGATCAGCAAGCGGGCGCAGGAGCAGCTCACGGCCCTGACGGGGGTGGCGGCCGGGGCGCTGCTGCTCGGTGCGGTCGGTACGTACGTGATCAACGCGCGGCTGCGCCGGCACACGCACGGGATGAACGCGGACGAGCTGAGCCGGATGCACGACTACCATCAGGCGGCGCTGCACGCGGTGCGGGAGGGGCTGCTGATGCTGGACGGGCAGTACCGTGTCGCGCTGATCAACGACGGCGGTCGGGAGCTGCTGGGCGTGCGCGGTGACGTGGTCGGCGCCTCGGTGGCGGACCTGGGGCTGCCCTCGCAGCTGACGGGGGCGCTGCTGGCGTCGGAGCAGCGGGTGGACGAGGTGCATCTGGCGGCGGAGCGGGTGCTGGTGGTGAACACCTCGCCGGTGTCCGGCGGTGAGCGCCGGGGCACGGTGGTGACGCTGCGGGACGTGACCGAACTGCAGTCGCTGACGGGCGAGCTGAACTCGGAGCGCGGTTTCACGCAGGCGTTGCGTTCGCAGGCGCACGAGGCGGCGAACCGGCTGCACACGGTGGTCTCGCTGATCGAGCTGGGACGGGCGGAGGAGGCCGTGGAGTTCGCGACGGCGGAGCTGGAGCTGGCGCAGGCGCTGACCGACCAGGTGGTGGCGGCGGTGAGCGAGCCGGTGCTCGCGGCGCTGCTGCTGGGCAAGACGGCGCAGGCCAACGAGCGGGGAGTGGAGCTGGTGGTGTCGCAGGACAGCCGACTGGACGACGGACTGCTCCCGCCGTCGCTGCCCGCCCGGGACCTGGTGACGATCCTGGGCAACCTGGTGGACAACGCGGTGGACGCGGCGCAGGGCGCGGTGCCCGCGCGGGTGACGGTCGCGGCGTACACGGAGGGTTCCGGCGCCGACGGCTCCGAGCTGGTGCTGCGCGTGTCGGACACCGGCGCCGGCGTCGATCCCGCCCACGCCGACCTGGTCTTCCAGCGGGGCTACTCGACCAAGCCGGCCGACGAGGGCGGACGCGGCCTGGGCCTCGCCCTGGTCCGGCAGGCGGTGCGGCGGCACGACGGCACCCTGACCGTGACGGAGGCGGAGGGCGGCGGCGCCCGCTTCGAGGCCCGGCTGCCGCTGGGCGATGCCAGGGGCGGCGAGTCGGCCCCGGCCGCGGTGACGGGCAGCAGACCGGGGCCCGGGGGTGCGGTGTGAGACGGCGGCGACCGGTCATGGGGGCCGTCCCGGTCGGCGCGGGCCGCCCGATCGCCGCCGCGCGCCGTGCGGCTCACGGAATCCGCCGCCCCGGCGCGACGGCTCACCCCGGGGGTGCCGTATGAGCACCGCCGACGCGCAGCCCATCCGGGTCCTGGTCGTCGAGGACGACCCGGTCGCCGCCGACGCGCACGTGATGTACGTCGGCCGGGTGCCGGGGTTCACCGCGGTCGGCAAGGCCCACACCGGCGCGGAGGCCCGCCGCATGCTCGACCGCACGCCGGTCGACCTGCTCCTGCTCGACCTCCACCTCCCGGACGTGCACGGACTCCAGCTCGCCCGGTCACTGCGCGCGGCGGGACACCACACCGACGTGATAGCGGTGACGTCGGCGCGGGACCTGACGATGGTGCGCGAGGGGGTGTCGCTGGGCGTCGTCCAGTACGTCCTGAAGCCCTTCACCTTCGCCACCCTGCGCGACCGGCTGGTGCGCTACGCCGAGTTCCGGAGCACCGCCGGGGAGGCGAGCGGCCAGGACGAGGTGGACCGGGCCCTGGCCACCCTGCGCGCCCCCGGCCCGGCGGCCCTGCCCAAGGGCCTGAGCGGCCCGACCCTGGAGCGGGTGACGGGCGCCCTGCGCGGCGCGACCGAGGGCCTCACGGCCGCCGGGGTCGCCGAGGCGGTGGGCATCTCCCGCATCACGGCCCGGCGTTACCTGGAGCACCTGGTGGACGCGGGGCGCGCTGGGCGGAGCCCGCAGTACGGGCAGGTGGGGCGGCCGGAGTTGGTGTACCGGTGGGTGCGGGGGCGGTGAGCCGCGCCGCCCGGCGGGCCTGCGGGCCTGCTCTGCGTCTCCGGTCGGGTCGGGTACGGGCCCGTCACGGCTTCCACCGTGCCACCCCGTGCGTGGAGGCGACGCCGTGACCGTGCCAGGCCCTGCGAGCAGCCCGGTCACCGCCTCGCCCCACTCCCGTACGGCCTCCCGCCTGCGGGGCGCTCACGCCGGCCTCGCGTACCACACGACCTGCGCGGCGAGCCCCGCCACGGCGAGCGCCTCCAGCACCGAGAGTGCGACGAGCAGGGCACCGGCGTCCCCGTTCGCCCAGAAGACGGCCAACGCCGCCAGCGGTACCGCGCAGAACGCCGTCAGGTCGATCACGGTCTGGATCGTCTTCCGGGACCGGCGCCGGGTGTCGGTCCGGTGGTACGCCTCCCACCCGAAGGTCGCGAACCCGCCGCCGTGCGCCGCGAGTTCGGCCAGCTTGGGCCCCAGGTCGTCCCGGACGTAGAGCCCGATCGCCGAGATCTTCTCGTCGTTGACGAGGTAGGTCCACCCGAGGACGAGGCACACCGGCGGCAGCGCGAGGAGCATCGAGGGCTGCTCGGCCTGTGCCGTGGCGGCGATGACGGCGGCGACGACGGCGAGCGTCACGTAGAGGAGGTTGTCCCGGAACCCGATCCTCGCCCTCTGCTCGCTCTTCACGCTCTCGTACTCGGCGAGCAGCAACTGCCCGACCGTGACGTCCTGTTCCGGCATTCGAATCCCTTCTCCCAGCGGTGGCTCATGACTATGCCGGGCACCCGCGTCGAGAAGGGCCGGCTCCCCGGCAGTCCCTCGGTCCGAGCCGGCCGACTGGACGCCCTGGTGGTCCCGGGCATGCTTGCAAAACAGTCATGTCGGCCAGGCGCGGCCCCCTACCCTGTCCCTGATGACACGGGGTATGGAGATGAACGGACCAACCACACGAGCGTCATGCCACTCGCCTTCTCTCTCGCAACCCCCGTAGGGACAGTAGGGAGCCGTCATGCACATCGAGATCGCGGTCGCAGCGAACGACAGTACGGTCATTCATGACTTGTACTACTGGTTCCGTCAAGACGACGATATTTGGCGTCACGCGGAGATGCGGCTGCGGCCGTCGCAGACGAGCGGCACCATGGGAGCGGCCGAGACCATCGACATGGTTCTCAGCCACGGCTTTGACTTGGCGACTCTGGTACTGAGCTACGCCACATGGCGTGCCGGACGTCCGGCGGCCCCTCCGACAACGATCACCGTTGATGATGTGTCGGTAACGACGCAAAGCTCTTCGGAGGAGGAGGTGCGCCGTATCGTGAGTCTGCTGCGGTCTGCATCGCCCGCGACGTCTACGGACGACGGCAGCGCTGGACAGCAACAGGGACAGTCCGCGTCCGGGGATGCCGGATGAGTCTGCCGGACCCCACCAGATCTCGCGCGGTACTGATCGGAGTGGACAGCTATCGTCATCTCGACGATTTACCGGCGGTGAGTAACAACCTCAAGAGACTTGCCGCGCTGTTGAGGAAACCCGAGGTCTGGGGCCTGCCAAAGGATCACTGCGTTCTGCTTCACAATCCCCCCTCGTCCGAGAGGGTTCTCGACGCGGTCCACGAGGCAGCCTCCGAGGCCCGTGAGGCTTTTGTCGTGTACTTTGCGGGCCACGGACTGCTGTCGCAGAACTTGGAGCTGCAGCTTGCCCTGTCGGGGTCCGAGCCAGGAAGACGGATGTACCGGGGCATTTCCTACGACGCTCTTCGCTCGGAGGTCCTGGAGTGCCGCGCATGGAGCAAGGTCGTCATTCTGGACTGCTGCAACAGTGGGAACGCACTGGCCGGCATGGGCACCCAAGACACTGTCGCGGATCAGACGGCAGTGGACGGGACGTATGTGATCACCGCGTCCCCCAAGGGAAAACCGGCCATGGCCCCGGTCGGGGAGAAGTTCACGACCTTCACCGGCGAGTTGGTGAAGGCTATCGATGAAGGCGTCCCCGACGCCGACAGTCTGCTGGACATGGAGTCCCTTTTCCAGCATGTCCGCCACGAACTGATCGCAAGAGGGCTGCCAAAGCCGCAGAAGCGTGCGGGAAACGACGGGCATCGGATCACGCTGTTCCGCAACCGCTGGGCCGGTCGCCCACGTCCTGCGCCGGATACGGGACCGAGGGGCGGATCACTGCGAACAGTCCCGCGGTCCGGCGTCACGGCCGGGTCGGGCGCCCTGGCGGGCGTCACCTCCTTCCGTGCTGACGACGGAAGTCTTCGCCGGGAAGATTTACAGCAGGACCGAAAGCCGGAAGCACCTTCCGACATCGCTCAGAGATCCCCGCGCAGGGGATTGGCGGCATGGATCGAAAAGCCGGTGGGCACTGCGGTACTCGGGGGCGGGGTGATTCTTCTTCTCGCAGGCCTTCTCGTGGCCGCGATGCTCATGCCGGGCAAAAGCTATGGAGACCTTCGATACCAAGGGGGCGACAAACCGAAGGGTGACGAGGGCGGATGCTATGGCATCAGCTACGGTGGCGGCACCGGAGAGCAATGCCACAAGGCCACTTGGGCTTGGCAACTGCCCCCCGGCAAGTCGATAAGGGCAACGTTTAGATTTGAATCGCCTAAGTCCGATCGAGACCTCGTGGGGAAGATTCAACTAAAGGACAGTTGCGGGGCTGCCGTAGAGTGGTCTCTTTCCGCTGATTCGACCCGGGTGGCCGCGGACGATCGGACCATTGAGGACACCCCGGTAGAACACTCTGCCCCTTTGCCGGAAAAGACCAAGCAGGTGGTGCTCGCCGCACGACGCGTCGACACCGACTCCTGTACCGCCACACTTGAGTGGAAAGGGGTGTACCTGGATCCGTAACACCGTATCGCCGTCGCCGGACAGGAGGACCGCTGCCTCACCAACACCGGCGGAGCGCTCCACGCTCTCGTCGGGGACGTCCTGGCCGGCAGGCCGATCACCCCCTCCGGGGGCAATCCTGCGCACACTCATTGACCTGGCTAGACCACTCCTCTTACGTTCGCCACGCAGCCGTCCAGGCCACAGCGTCGTGTGCCCGTAGGAGGTCATGCCCGTGCGCCCCACCGTCCGGTTCACCGCCCTGTTCACCCTCACCGCGCTCGCCTCCACCTCGCTCGCCGCCTGCGGCAGCGGCTCCGGCGGTGATCCGGACACGGTGAAGGTCTCCTTCAAGCAGTCGACGGACAACTCCATCAAGGTGATGGACACCTATCTCGCCGACGTCAAGAAGCAGTTCGAGAAGGCCAACCCCGGCAAGAAGGTCGAGCTGGTGCCGATCAAGGCGCCGGACTCGGAGTACTACACCAAGCTCCAGCAGATGCTCCGCTCCCCCAAGACCGCCCCCGACCTGGTCTACGAGGACACCTTCCTCATCAACTCCGACATCACCAGCGGGTATCTGAAGCCGCTCGACGACTACCTGGCCGACTGGAAGGACTGGGACCAGTTCATCGACACGGCGAAGGCGGCGGCCAAGGGCGAGGACGGCAAGACGTACGGCGTGCCGGACGGGACGGACACCCGGGGCCTGTGGTTCAGCAAGGACGTGTTCGCCAAGGCCGGGCTGCCCGCCGACTGGCAGCCCAAGACCTGGGACGAGGTCCTCGACGCCGCCCGCACCATCAAGGAGAAGGTGCCGGGCGTCACGCCGATCAACGTCTACACGGGCAAGCCCGCCGGTGAGATGGCCACCATGCAGGGCTTCGAGATGCTGCTGTACGGCACGGGGGACGGCGGCGCCGACCCGCTGTACGACAAGGGCGCCAAGAAGTGGATCACGGCGGGGCAGGGGTTCACGGACTCTCTCGGCTTCGTCGAGACCGTGTACAAGGAGAAGCTCGGCCCGGAGGTCTCCGATGCGCTCGACCCCAACTTCTCCACGAAGATCCGCGGTGAGCTGCTGCCCCAGGGCAAGCTCGGGATCGCGCTCGACGGCTCCTGGCTGCCGCAGGACTGGCTGGAGGGCAGCGGGCACGAGTGGCCCGAGTGGTCGAAGGAGCTGGGCCTCGCCGCCATGCCCACGCAGAACGGGCAGGCTCCCGGCCGGGTGAGCATGTCCGGCGGGTGGACCTGGTCCATCCCGGCCAAGGCGGGCAATCCGGACCTGGCCTTCGACTTCATCAAGACGATGCAGACCAAGGCCAACGCCAAGAAGTGGTACATCGCCAACTCCGGCATCGCGGTCCGCACGGACGTCGCGAAGGACCCCGCCTACGTCGACGCCCAGCCCGGCATCGAGTTCTTCACCGACCTCGTCGCCGACACCCACTACCGGCCCGCCTACCCGGCGTACCCGAAGGTGTCCGTCGCCATCCAGGAGGCGATGGAGGGCGTGACGACCGGAGACAAGTCGGTCGAGGAGGCGGCGCGCGGCTACGACGAGGCGCTCAAGGAGGCCACCGACAACCAGGTGGTGAGCCAGTGACGGCGGCCGCGCCGGAGCACGCGGGGCCGGAGGTCCGCAAGAGTCCGCCCGCCCCGGCCCCCTCCGGCCGGCGGACCGGCACGGCCCGCCGGTCCCTGTACCGCGCCCTGCCCGTCTCCCCCGCCGTCGTCCTGCTGCTGCTCTTCCTCGCCGGCCCGATCGTCTACTGCGTCGTCATCGCCTTCACCGACCTCCAGCTCACCGGTCAGGCCCAGGAGTCCTTCGTCGGCTTCGACAACTTCACCCGTGCCTTCAAGGACGAGGCGTTCCTCAACGCCGTATGGCTGACACTGGTGTTCACCGTGCTGTCCTCGCTGATCGGGCAGAACACCCTGGGGCTGGCGCTGGCCTCGCTGATGCAGCGGGCCTCGAAGCCGGTCCGCACGCTCACCGGTGGCATCGTTGTCACGGCCTGGGTGCTGCCGGAGGTGGTCGCGGGCTTCCTGCTCTACGCCTTCTTCCGGCGCGAGGGCACCCTCAACGCCATCCTGGACTGGCTCCATCTGCCCTCGCAGAACTGGCTGTTCACGCTGCCGATCCTGGCGGTGTCCTTCGCCAACGTGTGGCGGGGCACGGCGTTCTCGATGCTGGTGTACTCGGCCGCGCTGAACGAGATCCCCAAGGAGGTCACCGAGGCCGCCGAGGTCGACGGCGCGAGCGGCTGGCGCCGGATGTGGCACATCACGCTGCCGATGATCCGGCGCTCCATCGGCACCAACCTCATGCTCAACACGCTGCAGACCCTGTCGGTCTTCGGGCTGATCTGGGTGATGACGCGGGGCGGGCCGAGCGGCAAGAGCCAGACGCTGCCGCTGTTCATGTACGAGCAGGCCTTCCAGAACAGCCTGATCGGGTACGGCACGGCGGTGGCGCTGCTGCTGTTGCTGATCGGTTCGCTGTTCTCGGTCGTGTACCTGCGCCTGCTGCGGACGGAGGTCTGAGATGACGGACACGCTCACGCCCCGCCGTACGACCCCCGCCGCGCGGCGCAACCGGCGCCGCACCGCGGCCGACGCCGGGCTCCTGCTCGTGGCCGCCGCCTTCGTGCTGCCGCTGGCCTGGGTGGTGCTGTCCGCCCTCGACCCGCACGCGAGTCTGCGGGTGAAGGTGCCCGACGGGGTGACGCTGGAGAACTTCGACGCGATCCTCACCCCGGAGATCACCTTCACCCCGCTGCTCAACAGCCTGATCCTGTGCGGCGGCGCGACCCTGCTGACGGTGGTGTGCGCGGTGCTCGCGGCGTATCCGCTCTCCCGTTTCCGGTCGCGGCTGAACCGGCCGTTCCTGCTCACCATCCTGTTCGCGACCAGCCTCCCCATCACGGCGATCATGGTGCCGGTCTACGCCCTGTTCGTGCGGGTGAACATGATCGACACCATGCAGGGGACGATCTTCTTCTTCGCCGCCTCGCAGTTGCCCTTCGCGATCTGGCTGATGAAGAACTTCATGGACGGGGTGCCGAAGGAGCTGGAGGAGGCGGCGTGGACGGACGGGGCGTCGTCGTTCCAGTCGCTGCTGCGGATCGTGCTGCCGCTGATGGGGCCCGGGGTGGCGGTGGTGACGGTGTTCTCGTTCGTGATGATGTGGGGGAACTTCTTCGTCCCCTTCATGCTGCTGCTCTCCCCGGACCAGATGCCCGCCTCGGTCAGCATCAACGACTTCTTCGGCAACCGGGGCATGGTGGCGTACGGACAGCTGGCGGCGTTCTCGATCGTCTACTCGACGCCGGTCGTGCTGCTGTACGTGCTGATCTCCCGGCGGCTGGGCGGCGGGTTCGCGCTGGGCGGGGCGGTCAAGGGGTGAGCCCGCCCCGGTCCGTACGTTCCTACAATCCGTATCGCTGGCCGAACAGCCCGTAGTCAGCGTCGCCCGGGACCCCTACGGTGTGGCGCGTGCGCCGACCCTCACCCGGCCCGAGCCAGTCGGGCCCCCCGTTCAACGCCCTCGCCGCCCGTCGGCTGCGTGCCGCCCTCAACATGGGGCCCGAGCACGTCGCCCACGGCATACGGGTCTCGTACGGCCTGCCGTACGTCACGCCCGACCTCGTCGTCGCCTGGGAGCGCGGGACCGCCGCCCCCGAGGGCGCGGAGCTGACCGCGCTCGCCGGGGTGCTGTGGTGCTCGCCCGGTGAGCTGATCGGGCGGCCGCAGTCCCTGCGCGAGCACCGCGTCGCCCGCGGTCTGGCACCCGAGGACGTGGCGCGTGCGGTCGGGCTGGGGCTCCCGGCCTACCTGCGGATGGAGGAGGCGGACGACTGGCGCGGCACCGACCGTCAGTCGGCCCAGCTCGCCGACGTGCTCGGCCTCACGCTGCCCGACTTCGTGACCGTCACGGGGCGCGAGGAGAAGCTGGCCGACCTGCTGACGAGTGCGGTGACCACCCGCTGGCAGGGCTGTGTGCGCCCGATCGCCAAGCTGGCGCCGCTGGACCGGCGGGTCCTGGAGAACGTCCTCCAGGTGCTGCACCAGGACTACCAGGGGCGGATGACCGCCACCCTCAGCTGGGGCGGCGGCGCGGCCGACTCCCACGCCGGGGGCCGGGACTTCCTCGACCGGATCGTGGACCACTTCTGGTCGGCGGTCGAGAAGCACCCCTAGCCGCCCGGGAAGAGGGCAGCCAGGGGCTAGAAGACCGACTCCGCCTCGTCCATCCGGTCCTTCGGGACCGTCTTCAGCTCGGTGACCGCCTCCGCCAGCGGCACCATCACGACGTCCGTGCCGCGCAGCGCCGTCATCCGGCCGAAGTCGCCCCGGTGCGCGGCCTCCACCGCGTGCCAGCCGAAGCGGGTGGCGAGCACCCTGTCGTACGCGGTGGGCACGCCGCCGCGCTGGACGTGGCCGAGGATGACCGGCTTGGCCTCCTTGCCGAGCCTGCGCTCCAGTTCGAAGGCGAGCGCGGTGCCGATGCCCTGGAAGCGCTCGTGGCCGAACTTGTCGATGGCGCCCTTGCCGTAGTCCATGGAGCCCTCGGCGGGGTGGGCGCCCTCGGCGACGCAGACGACGGCGAACTTCTTGCCGCGGGCGAAGCGCTCCTCGACCATCTTGACCAGGTCGGCCGGGTCGAAGGGGCGCTCGGGCAGGCAGATGCCGTGGGCGCCGGCCGCCATGCCGGACTCCAGGGCGATCCAGCCGGCGTGCCGGCCCATGACCTCGACGACCATCACGCGCTGGTGGGACTCGGCGGTGGTCTTGAGGCGGTCCATCGCCTCGGTCGCGACGCCGACGGCGGTGTCGAAGCCGAAGGTGCGGTCGGTGGAGGAGATGTCGTTGTCGATGGTCTTCGGCACGCCGACGACCGGGAGGCCCGCGTCGGACAGCATCCGGGCGGCGGTGAGGGTGCCCTCGCCGCCGATCGGGATCAGGGCGTCGATGCCGAAGTTCTGGATCATGTCCGAGGCGTTCTCGCAGGCCTCGCGGAGCCGGTCGCGCTCCAGGCGGGAGGAGCCGAGGATGGTGCCGCCGCGGGCGAGGATGCCGCTGACCGCGTTGAGGTCGAGGGTGCGGTACCGGCCGTCCAGCAGTCCGGCGTAGCCGTCCTCGAAGCCGATGACCTCGTCGCCGTAATTGTCGACCGCTCGGTGCACGACCGACCGGATCACTGCGTTCAGGCCGGGGCAGTCGCCGCCTGCGGTGAGAACTCCGATACGCATCGTGCTGTGTCTCCTGCTCGCTGTTGACACCGGTGAGCCGATTCAATTGTTCCACGGCCCGGAGGGCGGTGGACGCTGACGGGCGCCTTAACCGTCGCCGGAGGTACTGTCAAGAGGGTTCCGCCCACCCCCTCAGCCCGACGAAACGCTCACCCCTACGAAACGGAGAGCACGCGTGACGCGCAGCGTGTACGTGACCGGTATCGACCGCGGCGACGGCCGCCAGGTCGTCGAGCTGGGGGTCATGGAGCTGCTGACCCGGCAGGTCGACCGGGTCGGCGTCTTCCGTCCCCTGGTGCACGACGGGCCCGACCGGCTCTTCGAGCTGCTGCGCGCCCGCTACCGGCTCTCGCAGGACCCGGCCACGGTCTACGGCATGGACTACCAGGAGGCCTCCCTCCTCCAGGCCGAACAGGGCGTGGACGAGCTGGTGTCCGCGCTCGTCGACCGCTTCCACCTGGTCGCGCGGGACTACGACGTCGTCCTCGTCCTCGGCACCGACTACGCCGACACCCAGTTCCCGGACGAGCTGTCGCTGAACGCGCGGCTCGCCAACGAGTTCGGCGCCTCGGTCCTCCCCGTCGTCGGCGGCCGCAAGCAGAGCGCCGAGTCCGTGCTGGCGGAGACCCACAACGCCTTCCGCGCCTACGACGGCCTCGGCTGCGACGTGCTGGCCATGGTGACCAACCGGGTGGCGCGCGAGGACCGGGACGAGATCGCCGAGCGGCTCGCGCACCGGCTGCCGGTGCCGTGCTGGGTGGTGCCGGACGAGCCCGCCCTGTCCGCGCCGACGGTCTCCCAGATCGCGCACGCCCTGGGCGCCCGGGTGGTGCTCGGCGACGACTCCGGGCTCGCCCGCGACGCGCTGGACTTCGTCTTCGGCGGCGCCATGCTGCCCAACCTGCTGGCCGCGCTGACCCCGGGCTGCCTGGTGATCACGCCCGGCGACCGGGCCGACCTGGTGATCGGCACGCTGGCCGCGCACAGCGCCGGCACCCCGCCGATAGCCGGCGTGCTGCTGACCCTGAACGAGGTGCCGGACGAGGGCATCCTCACCCTCGCCGCCCGGCTGGCCCCCGGCACGCCGGTGCTGTCGGTGACCGGCAACAGCTTCCCCACCGCCGAGCGGCTGTTCTCCCTGGAGGGCAAGCTGAGCGCGGCCTCCCCGCGCAAGGCGGAGACCGCCCTCGGCCTCTTCGAGCGGTACGTCGACACCGCCGAGCTGAACCAGCGGGTCTCCGCCCCCAGCAGCGACCGCGTCACGCCGATGATGTTCGAGCACAAGCTGCTCGAACAGGCCCGCTCCGACCTGCGCCGGGTGGTCCTGCCGGAGGGCACCGAGGAGCGGGTGCTGCACGCGGCGGAGGTGCTGCTGCGCCGGGGCGTGTGCGAGCTGACGCTGCTCGGCCCGGTCGAACAGATCCGCAAGAAGGCCGCCGATCTCGGCATCGACCTCGGCGGCGCCGAGCTGATCGACCCGGCCGCCAGCGAGCTGCGCGACTCCTTCGCCGAGAAGTACGCCGCCCTGCGCGCCCACAAGGGCGTGACGGTGGAGCTGGCGTACGACGTGGTCTCCGACGTGAACTACTTCGGCACGCTGATGGTGCAGGAAGGGTTCGCCGACGGCATGGTCTCGGGGTCCGTGCACTCGACGGCGGCGACGATCCGCCCGGCCTTCGAGATCATCAAGACCAAGCCGGACGCCTCCATCGTGTCGTCCGTGTTCTTCATGTGCCTGGCCGACAAGGTGCTGGTCTACGGCGACTGCGCGGTCAACCCCGATCCGGACGCGGAGCAGCTCGCCGACATCGCCGCCCAGTCCGCGTCGACGGCGGCGCAGTTCGGGGTGGAGCCGCGGATCGCGATGCTGTCGTACTCGACGGGCACGTCCGGTTCCGGCGCGGACGTCGACAAGGTGCGCGAGGCCACCGAGCTGGTCCGCTCGCGCCGCCCGGACCTCAGCATCGAGGGCCCGATCCAGTACGACGCCGCGGTCGAGCCGTCGGTGGCCGCGACCAAGCTGCCCGGCTCGGCGGTCGCCGGGCAGGCCAGCGTGCTGATCTTCCCCGACCTGAACACCGGCAACAACACGTACAAGGCGGTGCAGCGCTCGGCCGGCGCCATCGCGGTCGGCCCGGTGCTCCAGGGCCTGCGCAAGCCGGTCAACGACCTGTCCCGGGGCGCGCTCGTGCAGGACATCGTCAACACCGTCGCCATCACGGCGATCCAGGCCCAGCAGTCCCCCAGTGAGAAGGCGTCCGACCTGTGACCGGCACCCGTGTCCTCGTTCTCAACTCCGGCTCGTCGTCGGTGAAGTACCAGCTGATCGACATGCGCGGCGGCGAGCGCCTCGCCGTGGGCCTCGTCGAGCGGATCGGCGAGGAGACCTCGCGGCTCAAGCACACGCCGGCCGGTGGCGGCAGCCGCGAGTGGAGCGGGGCCGTCCCGGACCACGAGGCGGCGCTGAAGGCCGTGGCGGCCGAGCTGGCCAAGGACGGGCTGGGCCTGGACTCCTCCGAGCTGGCCGCGATCGGGCACCGCGTGGTCCACGGCGGTCTGCGCTTCACCGAACCGACGGTGATCGACGACGCCGTGCTCGCCGAGATCGAGCGGCTCGTCCCGGTCGCCCCGCTGCACAACCCGGCCAACCTCACCGGCATCCGGACCGCGCAGGCGCTGCGCCCCGACCTGCCGCAGGTCGCCGTCTTCGACACCGCCTTCCACACGACGATGCCCGAGTCCGCGGCCCGCTACGCGATCGACGTAGAGACCGCCGACGCGCACCGCATCCGGCGCTACGGCTTCCACGGCACCTCGCACGCGTACGTCTCCCGGGAGACCGCGCGGCTGCTGGGCAAGGCGCCGGAGGAGGTGAACGTCATCGTGCTGCACCTGGGCAACGGGGCGTCCGCCTCGGCGGTGCGGGGCGGCCGGTGCGTGGACACCTCCATGGGGCTGACGCCTTTGGAGGGGCTCGTGATGGGTACGCGCTCGGGAGACATGGACCCGGCCGTCATCTTCCATTTGATGCGTGTTGGGGGAATGTCCGCCGACGAGATCGACACTCTTCTCAACAAGAGGAGCGGTCTGATCGGTCTGTGCGGCGACAACGACATGAGGGAGATCCGCCGCCGTGTCGACGCCGGCGACGAGCGGGCGCGGCTGGCCTTCGACGTCTACATTCACCGGCTCAAGAAGTACATCGGCGCCTATTACGCCGTTCTCGGGCACGTGGACGCCGTGGCGTTCACGGCCGGAGTCGGGGAGAACTCGGCGCCGGTGCGGGAAGCGGCCGTGGCGGGCCTGGAGGGGCTCGGCCTGGCCGTCGACGGCGAGCTGAACGGCGTACGCGGCGACGAGGCCCGGCTGATCTCGCCCGCGGGGGCGCGGGTGGCGGTGGCGGTGGTACCGACGGACGAGGAAATGGAGATCGCGACACAGACCTACGCGCTGGTAAATGATTCGGGGAATCTCAATCTCACCTGAGCGGCATCCCGCCCTTTTGTATTTTCCGCCAGACGGAATATTCCGCGCCGAAACAAACCGATAGGATGGCCCCCATGCGCCGTTCGAAAATCGTCTGTACTCTCGGCCCCGCGGTCGACTCCCACGAGCAGCTCGTCACGCTGATCGAAGCCGGCATGAACGTGGCCCGCTTCAACTTCAGCCACGGCACCCACGCCGAGCACCAGGGGCGTTACGACCGGGTCCGGGCCGCCGCCAAGGAGACCGGCCGGGCCATCGGTGTCCTCGCCGACCTGCAGGGCCCGAAGATCCGCCTGGAGACCTTCGCGGAGGGTCCCGTCGAGCTGGTGCGCGGTGACGAGTTCACCATCACCACCGAGGACGTCCCCGGCGACCGGACGATCTGCGGCACGACGTACAAGGGCCTGCCCGGTGACGTCACCAAGGGCGACCAGGTGCTCATCAACGACGGCAACGTCGAGCTGAAGGTCACCGAGGTCGAGGGCCCCCGGGTGAAGACGATCGTCATCGAGGGCGGCGTCATCTCCGACCACAAGGGCATCAATCTGCCCGGCGCGGCGGTCAACGTCCCCGCGCTGAGCGAGAAGGACGTCGAGGACCTCCGTTTCGCGCTGCGCATGGGCTGCGACCTGGTCGCGCTCTCCTTCGTCCGGGACGCCAAGGACGTCGCCGACGTGCACCGCGTGATGGACGAGGAGGGCCGCCGGGTCCCCGTCGTCGCCAAGGTGGAGAAGCCGCAGGCGGTGGAGAACATGGAGGACGTCGTCGCGGCCTTCGACGCCGTCATGGTCGCCCGCGGCGACCTGGCCGTCGAGTACCCGCTCGAGAAGGTCCCCATGGTGCAGAAGCGGCTCATCGAGCTGTGCCGCCGCAACGCCAAGCCGGTGATCGTGGCGACCCAGATGATGGAGTCGATGATCACCAACTCCCGTCCGACCCGCGCCGAGGCCTCCGACGTGGCCAACGCGATCCTGGACGGCGCCGACGCGGTCATGCTGTCCGCCGAGTCGAGCGTGGGCGCGTATCCGATCGAGACCGTCAAGACGATGTCGAAGATCGTCACCGCCGCCGAGCAGGAGCTGCTCTCCAAGGGCCTCCAGCCGCTGGTGCCGGGCAAGAAGCCGCGCACGCAGGGCGGTTCGGTGGCCCGCGCCGCCGCCGAGATCGCCGACTTCCTCGGCGGCAAGGGCCTGGTGGCCTTCACCCAGTCCGGCGACACCGCCCGCCGGCTGTCCCGCTACCGCGCGGCCCAGCCGATCCTCGCCTTCACCACCGACGAGTCGACCCGCAACCAGCTGGCGCTCAGCTGGGGCGTGGAGCCGCACGTGGTGCCGTTCGTGAACAGCACCGACGAGATGGTCGACCTGGTGGACCAGGAGACGGCACGCCTCGGCCGGTTCAGCGACGGCGACATCGTCGTGATCACCGCCGGTTCGCCCCCCGGCGTGCCCGGCACCACCAACATGGTGCGGGTCCTCCACCTGGGCGAGACGCGGCGCGGCTGACCGCCCCCTCCCCCGTGGTACGCACCGAGGGCGCCCCCTGCGACAGGGGGCGCCCTCGGGGCGTGGTGCGGGGGTGACTCAGGTCGTGTACTGGTGCAGCCCCGGGACGTGCAGCGTGCCGCCGAACTGACCGGCCTGGACGACCGTGACCTTGGTGAAGTAGATCAGCGGGATGTCCAGCGGCGGCGGGTTCTCCGGGTCGAAGGTGATCGGGATCAGCCCGAGCAGGTTGCCCGAGATGCTCTCGGTGTACATCACCGTCTCGCCGTCGCGGATCGTGGACGTGGAGCCCTTGGCCGCCTGCACGTGGTAGGTCTTGCCGGCCTGCTCGTCCTTCACCGTCTGGTGCAGGTCGCCGATGTCGGTGCCGTTGGAGATGACGTACTTCAGCACCTTCTTGGTGGTGCCGTTGGCCGTCCGCACCTCGACGACGCCCTTGTAGGAGGCGCCCTTCAGCAGCAGCGAGCTGGCGTTGAGGTACCACGGGTCGTCGGGCAGCGGCAGCTTGTTGTCGACGCCGCCCTCCGCGTCGGTGGCGGCCGGGCAGTCCTCGGCGTCCTTGGCGGCCTCGTCGGCGCTCTCGGAGGCGCTGGGGCTGGGCGTGGCGGTGGCGGCGTCCTCCTTGGCCTTCGCCGCGTCCTCCTTGGCCTTCCGGGCCGCCTCCTTGGCCGCCTCGGCCGCCTTGTCCACCGTGTCCGCGGTGTCCTCGGCCGCCTTCGACGCCGTGTCGGTCGCGCCCTCGACGGTGTCCTTCGCGGTGTCGGTGACCGTGCCGGTCGTGTCCTTCAGCGCGTCGGACGCATCGCCCGCGCCCTCGGACGCCGACGGGGTCGGCGTGGGGCTCGGGCTCTCCTCGGCCTTCTTGCCGCCGGTGAAGATGCCCTCGATGGCGTCGCCGAGGCCGTCCAGCAGCCCGCCCTTGTCCTCCGACTCGGAAGGGGACGGCTCCGCGGCGCCCGCACCGGACGCCTCCTGGCTCTGCGACGCGGAGGGGCTCGGGGCGGGGGCGTCCTGCTCGTCCTTGGCGCCCTTGTCGTCGGAACCTGAATCCGACGAAGAGGGGTCGCCCTGGTCCGAGCCGGCGTCCGTGCCCGCGTCCTCGCCGGTGTCGCCGGTGGAGGCGGAGGGGTCGGGCTCCTTCGCGTCGTCCTTGCCCTCGTCGGCCCCGTCGGTCGCCGAGGGCGAGGGGGTGGGCGAGGCGGACGGGTCCTTCTCGGCGTCCTCCAGGGCCGCCACGCAGTCCTTGTACTCGTCGGCCGTCAGGCTGTTGGAGGGCGGCGCCGCGTCGTTGCCGTCGGCAAGGGCGAGCGTCGGGGTGAACCCCATCCCCATGAGGACGGCCGTGGGCATCGCCGCGATGGCTATCGCCTTGCCGGCCGGCATGTGGAACCTGGTGAACAACGGCTTCTTGGGTGCCGCGTGGCGCGGCCCGGTTCTCACACGGGACGACTCCACGTCAGTCCCGCGGGTCACCTCGTCAGCCGGCACTGTGCCTCCCGTTCGCCCCGTTGGCCGGGCTCGTTCCTGACAGATCGTGCGCCCCCGGTGCCGTGAAGACCTGGGAGGGCTCCCCGTCGTCCATCCCGCCCCGCGGCCCCGGCACCGCGGGGCCGGACGCCTGGGTCCCGGGCGCCGGGTAGCCGGGGAACGCGGTGTCGTCGGCCGCGGGGACCGCGCCCTCGGGCGCGCCGTCCGTGCCCTTGCCCTCCAGCGGCGGCTCGGCCCGCGGCGGCTCGCCCGGCACCCACGACACGGCCATGGCC
This sequence comes from Streptomyces sp. BBFR25, assembly GCF_044590125.1. Classification (NCBI taxonomy): domain Bacteria; kingdom Bacillati; phylum Actinomycetota; class Actinomycetes; order Kitasatosporales; family Streptomycetaceae; genus Streptomyces; species Streptomyces sp. BBFR25. Next base: position 5,827,073 of record NZ_CP172447.1, on the reverse strand, counting down.
CCGCCGACCAGCGCGAACAGGAAGCCGATGAGGAAGCCGCCGAGGTTGGAGACGGGGATGGACACCAGCGCCAGCAGGATCGCCGCGACGCCCGCGAAGACCCGGACGTGCTTCTGGAACCACAGGCTGACGCCCAGGACGACCAGCAGCACGCCGATGATCAGGGACCCGGCGCCCGCGGTGGTGGACATCGCCAGCGTCAGGTGACCGATCTGGAGGTTCGCGTACGGGAAGTAGGCGATGGGGAGTCCGCCGAGCGCGACGAACAGTCCGGCCCAGAACGGCCGCGCGCCTCGCCAGGCACGGAACTGCAGCCTCCGGCGGGTGAACTGGCCGGCTGCGGCAGGAGTCTCGGCGCTCATGAAAACAGCTCCCTGGTACGGCTTTGCTGTGGTGGAGATGTGGGCCGCGTGTGAAGTACGGCCGGAGAGGGGACGGGCGGGGGCGCCACCGGCTCCCCCGCCCGTCAAGGAGTGCTTAGTAGCACTCCTTGACACCCTTGGACAGCGACATCTTCAGACCGCTGAGCTTGAAGGTTCCGGCGGTGGTCGCCCACGCCGTCTGCTTCACACCGGTCAGCGTGGCCGAGTCGGCCTGCTGCGAGAACCCGTACGGGTTGGTGGTGTCGCCCTTCTTGATGCCGGGACCCTTGTTGGCGTCCTTGGCGGCCACACCGATGTCGATGCCGCGGAACGTGGCATCGGCCTCGAGGTCCTCGACGTCGATGTACAGGTTCTCCGCCTTGACCGGGGTGTCGCCACCGCCGGCCTTCAGCATGAGACTGACCGAGCCGATCAGCGGGATGTCCGGGGTGACCACGGACTGGCACATGTTCTTGATCTGCGCGGACTTGAACGCCGAGACCGCGACGGGGTGAGCCGTCTTCTCGCCCTTCAGCGTGTAGCCCGAGTCGATCGCGCCGTACTGCATAAAGCCCGTGCCGTCGAGCCGGTCCGCCGTCACCTTGAACGACTGACCGGACACGCTGAACGACGCGGCGAGAGCGCCCTGCGCGAGGGCGACACCTATCGCAGCCGTGGCGGCAACGCTGGGCACCATGACCACAGCGAACCGCTTCCATCTGGTCCCGCCACGCACCTGGGACTCCATATTTCCTCCTTCTCGGACGTACATCTCCTGGCCTCGGCCCCGTCGCCAGTCGGCGACTCGGCCCGGCAGGGATGGGAGAAGTGCTACGTCCTCGGGAAGGAGAGCGCCCGCACTCGGCGGCACGTACCACGCGCCCGAATAACCGGCGATCACCCCCGAGCGACAACCACTGGTCGCGCCTGACACGCATCACGCACAACCCTGCTGGACAGGCTTCGCCGGGTGAGCGAAGACCCCCCTGCCCAAGGGCCGGCATCACTGCCGCCGACCCTGCTCGGTGGGGACCCAGGAACCCCCGCCACCCGACCGGCTGTCGGGGTACGGGAATGGACCGAGCGTCGCCGATCGTGGTGCATTCTCGCCGCCGACACAAGGGGGTTCGTTACTGGCTAGTAGCGGCCGTGTTGCCGCGGGACGACACACCGGTCCCGTACGGCGACGCTGGGTGTGCCCTGAGGGCGGAACAAAACTATTGATCGATGGACAGAGTCCGACAGATCGACGCCGTCGACTTACTGGCAGTAACAGCGGCCGCGATTACCAAGTTTTGGTAAAGCGCGGCCGCAGTGACGCCTCTTCGACAGGTCCTTCACACCCGCCACACGTCGATGGCGTTTAGAACCACCGACCGCGGAGCGGACTAGAACAGAGCGCGGGCGAGCGCCCGACGCGCCGCGGTCACCCGCGGGTCGTCGGCACCGACCACCTCGAACAGCTCCAGCAGCCGCAGCCGTACGGCGTCCCGGTCGTCGCCGGCCGTGACGCGCACCGTGTCGATGAGGCGTCCGAAGGCGTCCTCCACGTGACCGCCCACCAGATCCAGGTCGGCGGCGGCGATCTGCGCCTGGGCGTCGCCCGGCTTGTCGGCCGCCGCCTGACGGACCTTCTGCGGATCGGCGTCCTGCACCCGCTGGAGCAACTCGGCCTGGGCCAGACCCAGTTTGGCCTCCGTGTTGCCCGGCTCCTCGGCCAGCACGTTCTTGTACGCCTGGACGGCACCGCCCAGGTCGCCCGCGTCCATCGCCTGCACGGCGGCATCGAGGGCCGCGTCGTGCGGCCCGGCGGGGCGCTCGGGGGCGGCGGGCCGCTCGGCGCCCGGCTCCGCCTCGGGGTCGACGACGAGACCGGTCAGGCCGAAGCGCTCCTCGGCGACCTGCACCAGCTGGTCCAGGGTCTGGCGGATCTGCGCCTCGCCCGCGGCCCCCTGGAAGAGGGGCAGCGCCTGTCCGGCGACGACCGCGAACACGGCGGGGATGCCCTGGACGCCGAACTGCTGCATCAGCATCTGGTTGGCGTCGACGTCGATCTTGGCGAGGAGGAAGCGCCCGTTGTACTCGACGGCCAGCCGCTCCAGGACCGGGCTCAACTGCTTGCAGGGCTCGCACCACTCGGCCCAGAAGTCGATGACGACCGGGACCTCGGTGGACCGCTGCAGGACCTCACTCTCGAAACCGGCCTCGTCGACCTCGATGACGAGGTCGGCCGGGGAGACGGCTCCCGTACCGCCGTGACGGGCCGCCTCGGCGCGCGCCTGCTCCGCCTTCGCCTTGGCCTCCTGGGCCTGCTTCACCGCGGCGAGGTCGACGACCCCGCTCATGGACATGTTCCGTGGCTGCATGGGTCTATCCTCCCCCGTACGGCGCGCGCGTGTGAAAACCGGGTCGAAAGCCCGCCCGGATGTGTGCTGTTCGGCGTGTGTCCTGCTCGGCGCCGGGTCCCCACCCCACGCCCGTGGTCGTCGCTGGGGCGCGGGCGGACCCGCGCTTTCGCTACGACTCGTAGCGTAATACCGGGACGGCCCACCGGAACACCCCGCCGCGGTGATCTGCCTCACGGCCTGACGCGTGTTACCCGCCGGTTAAGGTCGGGGGATGCAGAGCAGCACCCCCGCCGGCCGTGCCGGACGCCCGCGCAGTGCCGCGGCCGACACCGCGATCCTGGCCGCGACGCGGGCCGCGCTGGTCGACCTCGGCTGGTCGAAGCTCACCCTGGGAGACGTCGCCACGCGGGCCGGGGTTGCCAAGACGACGCTCTACCGCCGCTGGGCGGGCAAGAACGAGCTGGTCGTGGACGCGGTGGCGGAGCTGTTCGACGAGCTGGAACTGCCCGACCGCGGTTCCCTCGCCGCCGACATCGAGGGCGTGGTGCTCCAGTTCGCGGCGATCCTGGCCCGTCCGGAGGCCAGGAGCGGTCTGATGGCGGTGGTCGCGGAGTCCACCCGGGACGACGCGCTGCGCGAGCGCATCCGCACCTCGATCGTCGAGCGGCAGAAGCGCCTGGTGCTGGAGGGCAGGGCACGGGCCCAGGCCCGGGGCGAGCTGCCGCCGGAGCCGGACGCCGCGGAGGCGGCGCGCACCGCGGACCTGATCTTCGACGTGGTCGCGGGAGCGGTGGTGCACCGCACACTGGTCAGCGCCCAGGCGGCGAACGAGGAGTGGGTGCGCGGTCTGACGCAGGTACTGCTGTGGGGCTTGGCCTCACAGCCGACCGAGCCGGCCGACGGCTGACGGGTGACCTCTCGGCCGACCGAGTCGGGTGGTGGGTGGGCATAGGCCGGGGGTCCAGGGGGCGGAGCCCCCTGGAGACACCCGCACCGGCCCCGGCCGCTAGAACCCCGCCGGCTCCGTGTACACCCCCCACTCGTCCCGCAGCACCCCGCAGATCTCCCCGAGCGTCGCCTCCGCCCGCACCGCGTCCAGCATCGGCTCGATCATGTTCCCGCCGGAGCGCGCCGCGGCGAGCATCGCGTCCAGCGCGGAACGCACGGCCGCGTCGTCACGGGCCGCCTTGCGCTCGCCCAGGACCCGCACCTGCTCGCGCTCGACCTCGTGGCTGACCCGCAGGATCTCCAGGTCGCCGGTGACGGAGCCGGTGTGGACGTTGACGCCGACCACCTTCTTGTCGTCCTTCTCCAAAGCCTGCTGGTAGCGGAAGGCCGACTCGGCGATCTCACCGGTGAACCAGCCGTCCTCGATGCCGCGCAGGAGACCGGAGGTGATCGGGCCGACGGGGTGCTGCCCGTCGGGGTGGGCCCGCAGCCCGCGCTCCTTGATCTGCTCGAAGATCTTCTCCGCGTCGGCCTCGATGCGGTCGGTCAGCTGCTCGATGAACCAGGAACCGCCCAGCGGGTCCGCGACATTGGCGACGCCGGTCTCCTCCATCAGCACCTGCTGCGTGCGCAGGGCGATCTCGGCCGCCTGCTCGCTGGGCAGGGCGAGGGTCTCGTCGAGCGCGTTGGTGTGCAGGGAGTTGGTGCCGCCGAGCACCGCCGCGAGCGCCTCCACGGCCGTACGGACCACGTTGTTGTACGGCTGCTGCGCGGTCAGCGAGACACCGGCGGTCTGGGTGTGGAACCGCAGCCACTGGGCCTTGTCGGTCCGCGCCCCGTACACGTCGCGCATCCACCGCGCCCAGATCCTGCGCGCCGCGCGGAACTTGGCGATCTCCTCGAAGAAGTCGAGGTGCGCGTCGAAGAAGAAGGAGAGGCCGGGCGCGAACACGTCCACGTCGAGGCCGCGGCTGAGCCCCAGCTCCACGTACCCGAAGCCGTCCGCCAGCGTGTACGCCAGCTCCTGCGCGGCCGTCGCCCCGGCCTCGCGGATGTGGTACCCGGAGACGGAGAGCGGCTTGTAGGCGGGGATGCCGGCCGCGCAGTACTCCATGAGGTCGCCGATGAGCCGCAGGTGGGGCTCGGGCTGGAAGAGCCACTCCTTCTGGGCGATGTACTCCTTGAAGATGTCGGTCTGCAGCGTGCCGTTGAGCACGGACGGGTCGACGCCCTGCCGCTCGGCGGCGACCAGGTACATGCAGAACACGGGAACGGCGGGCCCGCTGATCGTCATGGAGGTCGTCACGTCCCCGAGCGGGATGTCCTTGAACAGGACCTCCATGTCGGCGGCCGAGTCGATGGCCACCCCGCAGTGCCCGACCTCGCCCAGCGAGCGCGGGTCGTCGGAGTCGCGGCCCATCAGCGTCGGCATGTCGAAGGCGACCGAGAGCCCCCCGCCGCCGTTGCGGAGGATCATCTTGTAGCGCTCGTTGGTCTGCTCGGCGTTGCCGAACCCGGCGAACTGCCGGATGGTCCACGTACGCCCCCGGTACCCGGTCGGATACAGGCCGCGGGTGAAGGGGTACTCGCCCGGCCAGCCGATCCGCTCGAAGCCCTCGTACTCGTCCCCCGGCCGGGGACCGTACACCGGCTCCACGGGGTCGCCGGAGAGCGTGGTGAAGTCCGCGTCGCGCTTGCGCGCCGCGTCGTACCGGGCCTGCCAGCGACGGCGGCCCTCTTCTATGGCGTGAGCGTCCATACCCTCGAATTTACTAGGACGTCCAAGTAAATGTCGATGGGCTACCGCCGTACGGGTGTCCGCACGGCGGTGGGACGGCCGGTGAGGCCCCGGTTACACCTTCGCGGCGGCGGGCGCCTCGGCGCCGGCGACCTTCGCGTCCAGCTCCTGGCTGACCCTGCGCTCCACGAAGAACGCCGCGGTCGGCACGGTCCCGGCGAGCAGCACCCAGAGCTGCTTCTTCACCGGCCACTTCGCCTTGGAGCCCAGGTCGAAGGCGAAGACCAGGTAGATCACGTACAGCCAGCCGTGGGCGATGCTGACGACCTGGGTGAAGTCGGCGGCGCCGCCCAGATCCAGCACGTACTTCGCGATCATGCCGAGGCACAGCGCGATCAGCAGCACACCGGTGACGTACGCCATGACCCGGTAGCGGGTCAGCACGCTCTTTTTCATGGCTCCGAGCGTAACCGTCCGTTTCGCGCGATCTTCGACCGGGTCGGGCGACTCGCCGGGCTCGCCCGGCCCGCCCGGCCCTCCTCGCTCAGTCCTCCTTGAAGTCGCCCGCGGCGACCCTGAGCGGCCTGAGCATCGCGAAGATCTCCCCGCACTCCTCGGCGTCGTACGCGCCCAGGCCGAAGTCCATCGCCATCAGGTCGCGGGTGGCCGCCTCGACGACCTCACGGCCCTTGTCGGTGATGATGGCCAGCGTGCCGCGGCCGTCGTTGGGGTTGGGGCGCTTGGCCACCAGGCCCGAGCGCACCAGCCGGTCGACGGTGTTGGTCACGGAGGTGGGGTGCACCATCAGGCGCTCGCCGATCTTGGACATCGGCAGTTCGCCCGACTTGGAGAAGGTGAGCAGCACCAGCGCCTCGTACCGCGCGAACGTCAGCCCGTACGGCTTGACCACGGCGTCGACCTCGCCCAGCAGGATCTGCTGGGCCCGCATGATCGAGGTGATCGCGGCCATGGAGGGCACACCGCCCCAGCGCTGTGCCCAGAGTTCGTCGGCTCGGGCGATGGGATCGAAGGAGAGACTGAGGGGCTTCGGCACGGCAAGAGACCTTACCGGCCGGTCATATGCCGGTCAGCCCCGTCTCGCCTTTCGATACCACTCGTCACCACCGCCCGCGCCGGGGCGCTCATCCGGCGAGGTGGCGCTCGACCGTCTCGACCTTCGAGGTGAGGCCGTCCGTCACGCCGGGGCGGATGTCCGCCTTGAGGACCAGGGAGACCCGCGGCGCCCGGGCCTCGACGGCGGCCACGGCCCGCCGGACGACGTCCATGACCTCGTCCCACTCGCCCTCGACGGACGTGAACATCGCGTCGGTGCGGTTCGGCAGCCCGGACTCGCGGACCACCCGGACGGCGTCGGCGACGTACTCCCCCACGTCCTCGCCGACCCCGAGCGGCGTCACGGAGAAGGCGACGATCATGCGTTGACGACCCCTTCCTGGCGGGCGCGGGAGGCGATGACCGCGGTCTCGGCCTCACGCTTGAGCTTGCGGTCGGCGAAGAAGCCGCCGGTCGGCAGGACCGAGAGGACGAAGTACAGGGCGGCGGTCTTCAGCGGCCACTTGGCGCGGTTCCAGGCGTCCGCCCAGAAGATCACGTACAGCACGAAGAGGACGCCGTGGATCATGCCCATCGCCGGCACCGCGTTGAAGTCGGTGGTCCGCTTCAGGACGGAGCAGACGAGCAGGAGGAGGAACGAGATCGCCTCGGGGGCCGAGACCAGACGGAGGCGGCGGAGGGCGGTGGCGGTCTTGAGGTCCACGGGTCACCTTCGGTGGGAGGGAGTCGCTGACGGCGCGGCTGGCGTGTGCGCTCCGCCTTGTGAACGGAAGCACAATCGTTCGCCCATTGTGGCAAACAATGCCCCAAGGGATGGACTCAGGGTCGGTCTCCACCCGTGGGCCCTGTTCCGTCCACCCGTGGCGGGGCTACTTTCACAGCGTGGCGATGTTCCGACTTCAAGGCAGCAAGGTCCTCGCCGTCGACCTGACCTCGGACGCCGTGAAGGCGAAGAACGGCTCGATGGTCGCGTACGACGGGGAGATGGCCTTCAAGAAGCTGAGCGGCGGCGGTGAGGGCCTCCGGGGGATGGTGACCCGGCGGATCACCGGCGAGCAGATGACGGTGATGGAGGTGAGGGGGCAGGGGACCTGCTGGTTCGCGGACCGGGCCTCGGAGATCACCCTGGTGGGTCTCCAGGGCGACAAGCTGTACGTCGAGTCGAGCAACTTCCTGGCGGCCGACGCCGGACTGCGCACCGGCACCAGTTTCACGGGCACGCGCGGTGCCTCCCAGGGCAACGGGCTGTTCACCACGACGATCGAGGGGCACGGGCAGGCGGCGATCATGTCCGACGGGCCCGCGGTGGTGCTGCGGGTCGGCGCCCAGTACCCGCTGACCGTCGACCCGGGTGCGTACGTGGCGCACCAGGGGAACCTGCGGCAGTCCTTCCAGTCGGGTGTGACCTTCCGCACGCTGCTCGGGGAGGGCGGCGGCGAGGCCTTCCAGATCCGCTTCGAGGGCGAGGGTCTGGTGTACGTGCAGCCGAGCGAGCGGAACACGATCGCGGGGGATGTCTGAGATGGCCTTCCAGGAGATCAACTCCAAGATGGTCCAGGCGACCGTCGCACCCGGGCAGCGGCTGTTCAGCCAGCGCGGTGCCATGCTCGCCTACCGCGGCGAGGTGTCCTTCACCCCGAATCTCCGCGGCGGCCAGGGCGGGGTCATGTCGATGATCGGACGCCGGGTGGCGAACGAGGACACGCCGCTGATGACCGTCGAGGGCAGCGGCACGGTGTTCTTCGGGCACGGCGGCCACCACGTCCAGGTGATCAACCTGTCGGGCGACACCCTGTACGTGGAGGCGGACCGCCTCCTCGCCTTCGAGGGCACCCTGGAGCAGAGCACGGTGTTCCTCGGCTCGCAGGGCGGCGTCATGGGCATGGTGCGGGGCCAGGTGAGCGGCCAGGGGCTGTTCACCACGTCCCTCAAGGGCCACGGCTCGGTGGCGGTGATGGCCCACGGCGGTGTCTTCGAGGTGCCCATCACCCCGCAGCGCCCGGTGCGCGTCGACCCGCAGGCCTACGTCGCCCACCACGGCGACGTGCGCAACAAGCTGTCCACGGCCCTGGGCTGGCGGGACATGGTGGGGCGCGGCTCCGGCGAGGCGTTCCAGCTGGAGCTGAGCGGCAGCGGCACGGTGTTCGTCCAGGCGTCGGAGGAGAAGCTGTGAGCACGGTCCACCACGACCCGGCGACCCTGCCGGCCGACGACAACGTCAACGCGTACACCTTCTGCGTGGAGCTGAAGGGGAGCCAGTGGTTCCTCCAGAAGGGGAAGATGATCGCCTACTACGGGACGATCGATTTCAACGGGATCGGGCACGGCCGGCTGGACCGTCTGGTGCGCACGTCGTTCCATTCGCCTCTGCACGCGAGCGACTGGGTCGTGGCGGAGGGCTCGGGCAAGATGCTCCTCGCCGACCGGGCCTTCGACGTGAATTCGTACGACCTCGAAGACGGCAACCTGACCATTCGCTCGGGCAACCTGCTCGCTTTTCAGCCAAGCCTCGCGCTCAAGCAGTCGATCGTGCCGGGCTTCCTGACGCTGATCGGAACCGGAAAGTTCGTGGCCGCGTCGAACGGTCCGGTGGTGTTCGTGGAACCGCCGGTCCGGGTCGACCCGCAGGCCCTGGTCGGCTGGGCCGACTGCCCGTCCCCGTGCCACCACTACGACCACGGGTACATGACCGGCCTACTGGGCGGTCTACGTGCGATGACGGGGCTCGGCGGGGCCTCCGGGGAGGAGCACCAGTTCGAGTTCGTGGGGGCCGGCACGGTGCTGCTGCAGTCGAGCGAGGCGCTGATGGCGGAGCAGGCCGTGGGAGCTCCGCCGCAGCAGGCGGGGGTGCCCGGAGGCGGCGCTTCCGGAGGGCCGGGAGGCCGGTCGGGGGCACCGGGGCTTCCCGGACAGCTGGGGGACCTCCAGCGCCGCTTCGGGCTGTGAGCGGTAATCTGCGGAGTGTGACATCGAACGCGTGCGCACCGTCATCGTCACGGACAACCCCTCACTAGTTCGCCTTTCAACCTTTTAGGTAGACTTCATTCATGGAGACCGAGACGGCCACTCGCTGGCTGACCGATACGGAGCAGTGTGCTTGGCGCACCCACCTGGAGGTCAACAGGCTGTTGACGCACCAGCTCGAGAAGGACCTGCAGCCGTTCGGCCTGACAATGAACGACTACGAGATCCTGGTGAACCTCTCCGAGTCGGAGGGCGACAGAATGCGGATGAGCGATCTGGCCACCGCCACGATGCAGTCCAAGAGCCGCCTCTCCCACCAGATCACCCGCATGGAGAACGCGAACCTGGTCCGGCGGGAGAACTGCGAGTCCGACCGCCGCGGGCTCTTCGCCGTCCTCACCGAGCACGGTCTTGAGACGATGCGGAAGGTCGCGCCGCACCACGTGGCCTCCGTCCGCAGGCACTTCATCGACCTGCTGGCCCCAGAGGATCTGACGGAGCTGGACAAGGCGCTCAAGCCCATCGCGGAACACCTGCGCGGGCAGCGGGGACGCTCCTGATCACGCCTTTTACGGCCGTACGGGCCTAGGCACCCGGCAGGCGGAGCTCGAACAGGGCGCCGCCTGCCGGTGCGTCGTGCACCGTGAGCGTGCCGCCGTGCCGTACGGCGACGTCGCGGGCGATGGCCAGCCCGAGTCCGGCGCCGCCGTCGTCACGGCTGCGGGCGGCGTCGAGCCGTACGAAGCGCTCGAAGATCCGCTCCCGGTCGGCCGCCGGCACGCCGTCGCCGTCGTCGGCCACGGCGACCACCACCGCGTCCCCGTCCCGCCGCACGGACACCTCCACCGCCGAGCGGGCGTGCCGCTGGGCGTTGTCGAGCAGATTGGCCAGGACCCGCCCCAGCTGCCCCCGTGATCCGGCCACCCGCACCGCGCCCGCGCCCCGCACACTCACTCCGTCCCGGCCCTCGGCCGCCTCCCGCGCGAGCGCCGCGAGGTCGACCCGGGCGTCGGCAGGCCGCTCCCCCGCGTCCAGCCTGGCCAGCAGCAACAGGTCGGCGGCGAGCCGCTGGAGCCGTACGGTGTCCGCCACGGCGCCCTCCAGGTCCAGCAGTTCCGGATGGGCGGCGGCCACCTCCAGCTGGGTGCGCAGCGACGCGATCGGGCTGCGCAGCTCGTGCGAGGCGTCCGCGACGAAACCGCGCTGCCGCTCCACCGAGGACTCCAGCGCGGCCAGCGTCTCGTTGGTGGTCGAGGCGAGCCTGGCCACCTCGTCGTGGGTGTCCGGCACCGGGACCCGGCGGGCCAGGTCCTCGCTGGCGGTGATCGCGGCCATCTCGCGCCGGATGCCCTCCACCGGGCGCAGCGCGCGCCGGGTGACCAGCCAGGTCACCCACGCCACGACCGCGAGCAGCAGCGGGAAGCCGATCAGCATCACGGTCAGCGCGGTGTTCACGGCGCCGTGTTCGGCGGAGAGCGGGGCGCCGGCGTAGACGGTGAGCGTGCCCCGGTCGTCGGTCTTCACCGGGACGGCGGCGAAGCGGTAGTCCTCCGTGTCCCCGTCGATGGTCGCCGAGCCGTCGCTGACGGTGATCCGTTCGCCGATCTCACCGGGGTCGAGGGACTCGCCGGAGTCGTCATCGTCGTCGGCGTCCTCGTCCCGGCCGTCCGGGGAGGCGGCGGGCCGCGGCTTCACCGCGTCGACGCCGGTGCCGCTGATCCGTTCCAGGTCCTCGCTCGCGGCGACCAGCGCATCGTCCTCGTCGACCACCTGCACCGGCCGGTCGTCCACGTCCAGCGACAGGTCCGCGTACGGCGTCCCGACGGCCAGCTCCGTCGCCACCTCCCGCGCCGAGCGCTCGGCCTGGGTGCCCGCCTCGCCGAGCAGGTTGGAGCGCAGGGACACCAGGACGGCGGTGCCGGCCGCGACGAGGGCGACGGCGACCACGAGGGTCGCGGCGAGCGTGGCGCGGGCCCGCACCGAGCCGAAGAGGCGGCTCACCGCCCGGTCTCCAGCCGGTATCCGGCGCCGCGCACGGTCCGGATGAGCCCGGCGCGCAGCTTGCGCCGCAGCGCGCTGACGTACACCTCGACGATGTTCGGGTCGCCGTCGTAGGCGAAGTCCCAGACGTGCTCCAGGATCTCCGCCTTGGACACCACCTCCCCGGCCCGCACCACGAGCTGCTCCAGGACGGCGAACTCCTTCGCGGTGAGGGTGACCTCGTCCTCGCCGAGGAAGACCCGGCGGGCGGCGGTGTCGACCCTGAGGTCGCCGTGGACGTGCACGGGAGAGGCCCCGGCGCCCTGTCCCCGGCGCCGCAGCAGGGCCTTCACACGGGCGACCAGGACGACGTACGAGAAGGGCTTGGTGAGGTAGTCGTCCGCGCCGGTGTCCAGGCCCTCGGCCTCGTCGTACTCGCCGTCCTTGGCGGTGAGCATCAGGATCGGCACGTCGTGCCCGGCGGCGCGCAGGGCGGCGCAGACCCGGTAGCCGTTGAGACCGGGCAGCATGATGTCGAGGATGACGAGGTCGTACACGCCCTCGCCCGCCCTGTGCAGTCCCTCCAGGCCGTCGTGGACGACGTCCACGGCGTATCCCTCCGCGGTGAGGCCCTTGGCGAGCGACACGGCGAGGCGCTTCTCGTCCTCCACGATCAACAGGCGCATGTCTAGAGGGTCCCAAAGCTGAGCTGAAGATCCCTTCAGGCGGCTTCAGCCTGGCCTCAGCGTCGGTCCGCGACAGTGAAGTCACCGGAAACCGCCGGACTCTGGACGCTTGGAGGAAAACCGCATGAAGCGCAACATCGTGATCGCCGCCGTCACCGCCGCCGCACTGGTCGGGGGCGGTACGGCGACGGCTCTGGCGACGACGGGGGACGACGACCGGGGCACGGCGCCCCGCGCGGACGTGAGCGTGTCGGACGACGGCGGCGTACGGGACGAGGCCGACGACCGCGACGACGACCGGCGCGACGACGACGGCGCCGCCTCCTCGAAGGTGACGGCGGCCGACGCCGTCGCCTCCGCGCTGGCCGACACCCCGGGCACCGCCGTCTCCGCCGAACTGGACGACGAGGACGACGACGGGGACGACTCCGACGACGGGGACGACCGCCGGGAGCGCGCGGCCTGGGAGGTCGACGTCCTCTCCGGCGACGGCACCTGGCACAGCGTCCGGGTCGACCCGGCCACCGGCAAGGTGCTGGGCTCGGAGCGGGACGACGACGAGGACGACACCGCCGAGGTGCGCGCGGCCCTCAAGGGTGCCTCCGTCGACGCCGCCGAGGCGGCGAAGGCGGCGACAGGACACGGCACCGTCACCTCCGTCGAGCTGGACGAGGACGGCTACCGCGGCGACGGCAAGCCCGCCTGGGAGGTCGAGACGCACGCCTCCGGCAAGGGCGAGCAGGACTGGCGGGTCGACCCGAAGACCGGCAAGGTCACCGCCGACCGCTCGGACGACTCGGACGGCTCTCAGGACGCGGACGACTCGGGCGACTCGCACGACTCGGACGACGACTGATCAGTCCCGCCCGCCGGACAGCACCACCGCTGCGGTACCCCGGCACCAGTGCCGCCGCCGCGGCGACCGCGCCGGCGACCGCGAAGCACACCGGCAGCGGCAGCCGTTCCACGAGCACGCCCACCGCGGCGGCGCCGGCCGACATCCCGGCGTTCACGGCGGTGTTGCACCAGGCGCCCGCCCGGACCCGGAATCCGGGCGCCACGCTCTCGTCGGCGATCAGGTACGCCGTGGTCAGCGCCGGGGCCACGAACAGGCCCGCGCACATGACGGCCAGGACCAGCGTGCCGAGTCCGGGCGCGAGGCCCGCGGCGGCGAGGCAGAGACCGACACCGGCCGCGAAGAACGGGAGCCGCGCCCGGGTGGGCGAGGTCCAGGCGACGGCGCCGTTGGCGAGACCGCCGACCGCACTGCCCAACGACAGCGCCGCGAGCACCCAGGCGACCGCGCCGTCCCCGAGGCCGCGCTCCCCCGCGAAGGCCACGACGAGGAGGTCGACGGCGCTCACCGAGACGCCGACGGCCGCCGCGACGACGACGGGCTGCAGCAGGGCCCGGCCCTGTCCGGGGCCGCCCGGCCCGGGTGCGGGGCCGTCGCTCTTCTCCCGCCCCGCCGGACGCAGCGCCGCGGTCGCCGGTGAGGTGACGAAGGCGAGGGTGCCGACCGCCACCAGCACCGCGCTGAGCACGACGCCGACCACCGGCGAGGCGACGGCGACGATGCCGCCGACCAGGAGCGGGCCGGAGACGAAGAGCAGTTCCTCGGCGACGCCGTCCACACTGTAGGCCCGCTGCAACAGCCGCGGGTCCGGGAGCAGTTCGGCCCACACCGCGCGCATCGTGGGGCCGAGCGGGGGCGTGCAGGCGCCCGCGAGCGCGGCGGTCACCGCGAGGACGGCCTCGGAGGTGCCCGGACGCCCGCAGACCGCCGCCAGCGCGCAGAGCAGGACGGCGTAGAGCAGGGCCATGGGCAGCAGGGCCCGGCGCGGACCGTGCCGGTCGACGAGGGAAGCGCGGTAGGGGGACAGGAAGACGCTCGTGGCGCCGAAGACCGCCATGACCATCCCGGCCACGGCGTACGACCCGGTGGACCGGGTCAGGGAGAGCATCAGGGCGAGGGAGACCGTGCCGTACGACAGCCGACCGACGAGGGCGGCCGCGAAGGTTCGGCGGGCATGGGGGACGCGGAGCACGGCGGCATAAGAGGGCCGCGAAGATGGCGTGGACACGGGAAAGTTCCTCAAGGGGAGGCAACGAGGGGACGCCGATGCGCGCGACGGCCGGATACGGCGGTCGCGCGCGGGGCGGGCCCTAGGCCAAGAGGAGGAACATGCAGGGCAGTTTAGCCCCTCCGGCGCTTGAGGACGAGGCCGTTCAGGCCGAAAGCGGGGTCTGGGGGCGCAGCCCCCAGGGACGGGAACGGGAAGGGGCGGCGGGGGCGAAAGAAACCCCGCGCCGTCAAGCCCCCCGCGCCGCTCAGCCCTGCGTCAGCCCCGCGACCAACTCGTCCGCAGCCCGGTACGGATCCAGCTCCCCCGCCACGATCCGCTCCGCCAGCGCGCCCAGCCGCCGGTCCCCGTGCAGGTCACCGATGCGCTCGCGCAGCGTGGTGACGGCGATCGTCTCGACCTCGCGGGCGGCCCGGGCACGGCGCCGTTCGGCGAGGACGTCCCGTTCCTCCATCCACGCCCGGTGCTTCTCCAGCGCCTCGACGACCTCGTCGACTCCCTCGCCGCGCGCGGCGACCGTCTTGACGATGGGCGGGCGCCAGTCACCGGCGGCGCGGGCCTCGCCGAGGCCCAGCATGTGGTTCAGTTCGCGGGCGGTCGCGTCGGCGCCGTCGCGGTCGGCCTTGTTGACGACGTAGACGTCGCCGATCTCCAGGATTCCGGCCTTGGCCGCCTGGATGCCGTCGCCCATGCCGGGGGCGAGCAGGACGACGGAGGTGTCGGCCTGGGAGGCGATCTCGACCTCCGACTGGCCGACGCCCACCGTCTCGACCAGGACCACCTCGCAGCCGGCCGCGTCCAGCACGCGGATGGCCTGCGGCGCTGCCCAGGCCAGGCCGCCGAGGTGGCCGCGGGTCGCCATCGAGCGGATGTAGACGCCGGGGTCGGAGGCGTGCTCCGACATCCGCACCCGGTCACCGAGCAGGGCGCCGCCGGAGAAGGGGGAGGACGGGTCGACGGCGAGCACGCCGACCCGCTTGCCCTGCTTGCGGTACGCCGTCACCAGCGCCGAGGTGGAGGTCGACTTGCCGACGCCCGGGGAGCCGGTCAGGCCGACCACGTAGGCGTTGCCCGTGAGCGGCGCGAGCGCCTCCATGACCTCCCTGAGCTGCGGGGACGCCCCTTCCACCAGGGAGATCAGCCGGGCCACGGCCCGCGGCCGGCCTTCTCGGGCCTGGGCCACCAGTGAGGAGACGTCCTGCATCACAGCTCCGTTCAGCTCCGTTCGGAATGTCGTGGCTCCGGGGGTGTCAGGCCCCGGGCACCCGCACGATCAGCGCGTCGCCCTGACCGCCGCCGCCGCACAGCGCCGCCGCGCCGACGCCGCCGCCGCGCCGCTTCAGTTCCAGGGCGAGGTGCAGCACCAGCCGGGCGCCGGACATGCCGATCGGGTGCCCCAGGGCGATGGCACCACCGTTGACGTTCACCTTTTCGGTGGACACGCCGAGGTCCTTCATTGACTGGACGGCGACGGCCGCGAACGCCTCGTTGATCTCGATGAGGTCCAGGTCGCCGACCTCCAGGCCCTCCTTCTTCAGGGCGTGCCGGATGGCGTTCGACGGCTGCGACTGCAAAGAGTTGTCCGGGCCCGCGACATTGCCGTGGGCGCCGATCTCGGCGATCCACTCCAGGCCCAGCTCCTCGGCCTTGGCCCGGCTCATGACGACCACGGCCGCCGCGCCGTCGGAGATCTGCGAGGAGGAGCCCGCGGTGATGGTGCCGTCCTTGGCGAAGGCCGGACGCAGCTTGCCGAGCGACTCGGCGGTGGTGTCGCCGCGGATGCCCTCGTCCTTGCCGAACAGCACCGGGTCGCCCTTGCGCTGCGGGATCTCGACCGGGGTGATCTCGGCGTCGAAGACGCCGTTCTTCTGGGCGGCGGCGGCACGCTGGTGGGACAGGGCGGCGATCTCGTCCTGGGCGGCGCGCTCGATGCCGAGCCGGGTGTTGTGCTTCTCCGTGGACTCGCCCATGGCGACGTTCTCGAAGGAGTCGGTCAGGCCGTCGTAGGCCATGGCGTCGATCATCTGGACCGCACCGTACTTGTAGCCCTCGCGGGACTTCGGCAGCAGGTGCGGGGCGTTGGTCATGGACTCCTGGCCGCCGGCGACGATCACGTCGAATTCACCCGCGCGAATGAGCTGGTCGGCGAGTGCGATGGCGTCCAGGCCGGAGAGGCAGACCTTGTTGATCGTGAGCGCCGGGACGCTCATGGGGATGCCGGCCTTGACGGCGGCCTGGCGGGCGGGGATCTGCCCGGCACCGGCCTGGAGCACCTGCCCCATGATCACGTACTGGACCTGGTCGCCGCCGATCCCCGCGCGGTCGAGCGCGGCCTTGATCGCGAAACCGCCGAGGTCGGCCCCGGAGAAGGACTTCAGGGAGCCGAGCAGCCGCCCCATCGGGGTGCGCGCACCCGCGACGATGACGGAAGTCGTGCCGTTCGATGCAGAAGACATGGCTGCGATCCCCTTTTCCGGCCCGCACAGGCCGAGGAGTGAACGAGGGTTTACTCGAATGTACTGAGCGGTATGCCGCCCGTCACCGGGCTGTCGGTGTGATCGCGCGCACGTTGCGTAACCACCTCCGGAGCGCTGCACTGAGACCATGCTGACGCGAATCGACCACATCGGAATCGCCTGCCACGATCTCGACGCGACCGTCGAGTTCTACCGTGCCACCTACGGCTTCGAGGTGTTCCACACCGAGGTCAACGAGGAGCAGGGCGTGCGCGAGGCCATGCTCAAGATCAACGATACGTCGGACGGGGGCGCCTCGTACCTCCAGCTCCTGGAGCCCACCCGCGAGGACTCCGCGGTCGGCAAGTGGCTCGCGAAGAACGGCGAGGGCGTCCACCACATCGCGTTCGGTACGGCGGACGTGGACGCGGACGCCGCGGACGTCCGGGGCAAGGGCGTACGCGTGCTGTACGACGAGCCCCGGCGCGGTTCCATGGGGTCGCGGATCACCTTCCTGCACCCCAAGGACTGCCATGGCGTACTGACAGAACTGGTCACATCGGCGGCCGTTGAGTCACCTGAGCACTGACCCTCGTACATAGGGGCCGGTAGGGTTGGGTGCGGTCGCCGCTCAGTCCAGGGTGACCCGGTCCTGTCATCGTGCGACGACGGGACCGCCGGGGTCGTGTTTCGGGGGGTCGGCGACGGGGCAGCAGCACACGCTCCGCCGTTGATCTGACACCATTCCCCGGGGGCCCCGTCCGGCGGACGGACGGAGCCCGTTCGGGAAGATTTGCGACCAGGGGACGGATGGGACCGCGCAGTGCGGGGCTACGAGAGCCAGGAGCGAGAGCCGGCGGCTGACGTCGACCACCTCTCTCGGTTCGAGGCCGAGATGAAGCGGCTGAAGACCGAGCGGGAAAAGGCGATCCAGCACGCCGAGGACCTCGGCTACCAGGTCGAGGTGCTGCGCGCCAAGCTGCACGAGGCGCGGCGCACCATCATGTCCCGGCCCGCCTTCGACGGCGGCGACATCGGGTACCAGGCCGAGCAGTTGCTGCGCAACGCGCAGACGCAGGCAGACCAGCTGCGCGCCGACGCGGAGCGGGAGCTGAGCCAGGCGCGGGCGCAGACCCAGCGGATCCTCCAGGAGCACGCCGAGCAGGCCGCCCGGCTCCAGGCGGAGCTGCACCAGGAGGCGGTGACCCGCCGCCAGCAGCTCGACCAGGAGCTGGCCGAGCGCCGGCAGACCGTCGAGTCGCACGTCAACGAGAACGTGGCGTGGGCCGAGCAGCTGCGCGCCCGCACCGAGCAGCAGGCCCGGCGCCTGCTCGACGAGTCCCGTGCCGAGGCCGAGCAGGCGATGGCCGCGGCCCGCGCGGAGGCGGAGCGGCTGACCGCCGAGGCCCGGCAGCGGCTGCGCAGCGAGGCGGAGAGCGCGCGGGCCGAGGCCGAGCAGTTGCTGCGCCGGGCCCGTGCCGACGCCGAGCGGCTGCTGAACGCCGCCTCCACGCAGGCGCAGGAGGCCACCGACCACGCCGAGCGGCTGCGCAGCTCCACCGCCACCGAGTCGGAGTCCACCCGCCGCGAGGTCCAGGAGCTGAGCCGGGCCGCCGAGCAGCGCATGTCGGAGGCCGAGGAGGCGCTGCGCAAGGCGCAGGCCGAGGCCGAGAAGGTGGTCGCCGAGGCCGAGGAGGCCGCGGCCAAGGCGCTGTCGAGCGCGGAGGCCACCAACGAGCAGCGCACCCGCACCGCCAAGGAGCAGGTCGCCCGGCTGGTCGGCGAGGCCACCAAGGACGCCGAGAACACCAGGTCCGAGGCCGAGCAGGTGGTCGCGGACGCCCGTGCCGAGGCCGAGCGGATCGTCACCGAGGCCGCCGAGAAGGCCCGCACGATCACCGCCGAGGAGTCGGCCACCCAGCTGTCCAAGGCGGCCAAGACCGCCGAGGACGTGCTGAACAAGGCGTCCGAGGACGCCAAGCGCACCACGAAGGCCGCCACCGAGGAGGCCGAGCGGATCCGCACCGAGGCCGAGGCCGAGGCGGACCGGCTGCGCGCCGAGGCGCACGACATCGCCGAGGAGCTCAAGGGCGCGGCGAAGGACGACACCAAGGAGTACCGCGCCAAGACCGTCGAGCTGCAGGAGGAGGCGCGCCGGCTGCGCGGCGAGGCCGAGCAGCTGCGGGCGGACGCGGTCGCCGAGGGCGAGAAGATCCGCGCCGAGGCCCGCAAGGAGGCCGTGGCGCAGATCGAGGAGGCGGCGAAGACCGCCGAGGAGCTGCTGGCCAAGGCCAAGGCGGACGCGGACGAGCTGCGGCAGAGCGCGACGGCGGACAGCGAGAAGGTCCGTACCGAGGCCATCGAGCGGGCGACGACCCTGCGCCGGCAGGCCGAGGAGACCCTGGAGCGCACCCGCGCGGAGGCCGAGCGGCACCGCGCGGAGGCCGCCGAGCGGGTGGCGGAGCTCCAGGCGGAGGCCGAGCGGGCCGCCCGCGAGCTGCGCGAGGAGACCGAGCGCGCCGTCGAGGCCCGGCAGGCGGAGGCCGCCGAGGAGCTGACGCGGCTGCACACCGAGGCCGAGGAGCGCCGCACCGCCGCCGAGGAGGCGCTGAGCGGCGCCCGCGAGGAGGGCGAGCGGATCCGCCGCGAGGCCGCCGAGGAGAGCGAGCGGCTGCGCACCGAGGCCGCGGAGCGGATCCGTACGCTCCAGCAGCAGGCCGAGACGGAGGCCGAGCGGCTGCGCACCGAGGCCGCCGCGGACGCGTCCGCCTCCCGCGCGGAGGGCGAGGCCGTCGCCGTACGGCTGCGTTCGGAGGCCGCGGGCGAGGCGGAGCGGCTGAAGTCGGAGGCGCAGGAGAGCGCCGACCGGGTGCGGGCGGAGGCGCAGAGCGCCGCCGAGCGCATCGCGGCCGAGGCGTCGGAGGCGCTGGCCGCCGCCCAGGAGGAGGCCGCCCGGCGCCGCCGCGAGGCGGAGGAACTCCTCGGCTCGGCCCGGCAGGAGGCCGACCAGGAGCGCGAGCGGGCCCGCGAGCAGAGCGAGGAGCTGCTGGCCTCGGCGCGCAACCGCGTGGAGGAGGCGCAGGCCGAGGCGACCCGGCTGGTCGAGGAGGCCGACCGGCGCGCCACCGAGATGGTGTCGGCCGCCGAGCAGCACGCGGCGCAGGTGCGGGAGTCGGTCGCCGGGCTGCACGAGCAGGCCCAGGAGGAGATCACCGGGCTGCGCAGCGCGGCCGAGCACGCCGCGGAGCGCACCCGGCACGAGGCGCAGGAGGAGGCGGACCGGGTCCGCGCCGACGCCTACGCGGAGCGGGAGCGGGCCAGCGAGGACGCGGGACGGCTCAGGCGGGAGGCGCAGGAGGAGACCGAGGCCGCCAAGACGCTGGCCGAGCGGACCGTGTCCGAGGCCATCACCGAGGCCGACCGGATCCGCGCGGACGTCGCCGAGCACGCCCAGCGGGTGCGCACGGAGGCCTCCGACGCCATCGCCGAGGCCGAGCAGTCCGCGTCCCGCACCCGGGCGGACGCCCGCGAGGACGCCAACCGCATCCGGTCCGACGCGGCGACGCAGGCGGACACCCTGATCACCGAGGCACGTTCCGAGGCGGAGCGGCTCACCACCGAGACGGCGGCCGAGACCGACCGGATCCGGACCCGGACGCTCGCGGAGGCGGAGCGCGTCACCGCCGAGGCGGCGAGCGAGTCCGAGCGGGTCAGGACCGAGGCGGCCACCGAGGCGGAGCGGCTGCGCACCGAGACGATCGCCGAGGCCGACCGGGTCCGGGCCGAGGCGAGCGCCCGGGCCGAGCAGCTGGTCTCGGACGCCACCGGGGAGGCGGAGCGGCTGCGGGCCGAGGCCGCCGACACCGTCGGCTCCGCGCAGCAGCACGCCGAGCGGATCCGCACCGAGGCGGACCGGGTCCGCCGCGAGGCGGCCGCGGAGGCCGAGCGGGTCACCACGGCAGCCCGCGAGGAGGCCGAGCGCACCCTCGACGAGGCCCGCAAGGACGCCAACAAACGGCGCTCCGAGGCGGCCGAGCAGGTCGACACGCTCATCACGGAGACCACCGCCGAGGCCGACAAGCTGCTCACCGAGGCGCAGCAGCAGGCGCAGAAGACCACCGCGGAGGCCGAGTCGCAGGCCGACACGATGGTCGGCGCCGCCCGCACGGAGGCCGACCGGATCGTCCAGGAGGCGACGGTCGAGGGCAACACCCGGGTGGAGAAGGCCCGTACGGACGCGGACGAGCTGCTGGTCGGCGCCCGCCGGGACGCGACCGCCATAAGGGAGCGCGCGGAGGAGCTGCGCGAGCGCCTCACCTCCGAGATCGAGGAGCTGCACGAGCGGGCCCGCCGCGAGGCCGCCGAGACGATGAAGTCGGCCGGCGACCGCTGCGACGCGCTCGTCAAGGCCGCCGAGGAGCAGCTGGCCAAGGCGGAGGCGAAGGCCAAGGAGCTGGTGTCGGAGGCCAACTCCGAGGCGGGCAAGGTGCGTATCGCCGCCGTCAAGAAGGCCGAGGGGCTGCTCAAGGAGGCCGAGCAGAAGAAGGCCACCCTGGTCCGCGAGGCCGAGGAGCTGAAGGCGGAGGCGGTCCGCGAGGCCCGGCGCACGGTCGACGAGGGCAAGCGCGAGCTGGAGGTGCTGGTCCGGCGCCGCGAGGACATCAACGCGGAGATCTCCCGGGTGCAGGACGTGCTGGAGGCACTGGAGTCGTTCGAGGCACCCGGGGGCGCGAAGGACAACGGGGTGAAGGCCGGTGCGACGGTGGGCGCCCCACGTTCGGGTGGCAAGTCGTCAGACGGCTAGCATTCGGGGTGGTTTGGGTGTCTGCTGGAGATCTTTGGCCGAGTCCCGATGGGACCCCCGCCCGAGGCTTTGGCAAGCCATCCGAGGGTCAGCCACTCAAAAGAGGTGTCATTCTCCGTATCAAACGTGCATCCGCTCGATGACACACCGCATTGGCGCCTAGGATTCCCTCTATCACCTCACCCGGTCTCTTTCGACAGGAACCCCATGAGCGACACTTCCCCCTACGGCTTCGAGCTTGTGCGGCGTGGGTACGACCGCGCTCAGGTGGACGAACGTATCTCCAAGCTCGTCTCCGACCGTGACAGCGCTCTCGCCCGCATCACCGCTCTGGAAAAGCGCATCGAGGAGCTCCACCTCGAAACCCAGAACGCCCAGGCCCAGGTCAACGACGCCGAGCCGTCGTACGCCGGTCTCGGTGCCCGGGTCGAGAAGATCCTGCGGCTCGCCGAGGAAGAGGCGAAGGACCTGCGCGAGGAGGCCCGGCGCGCGGCCGAGCAGCACCGCGAGCTGGCCGAGTCGGCCGCCCAGCAGGTGCGCAACGACGCGGAGTCGTACGCCGCCGAGCGCAAGGCCAAGGCCGAGGACGAGGGCGTCCGGATCGTCGAGAAGGCCAAGAGCGACGCCTCCCAGCTGCGCTCCGAGGCGCAGAAGGACGCGCAGTCCAAGCGGGACGAGGCCGACGCCCTCTTCGAGGAGACCCGCGCCAAGGCCGCGCAGGCCGCCGCCGACTTCGAGACGAACCTCGCCAAGCGCCGCGAGCAGTCCGAGCGCGACCTGGCCTCCCGTCAGGCCAAGGCCGAGAAGCGGCTCGCGGAGATCGAGCACCGCGCGGAGCAGCTGCGCCTGGAAGCGGAGAAGCTGCGCACGGACGCCGAGCGCCGGGCCCGCCAGACCGTGGAGACGGCGCAGCGCCAGTCCGAGGACATCGTGGCCGACGCCAACGCCAAGGCCGACCGGATCCGTTCGGAGTCGGAGCGCGAGCTGGCCGCCCTCACCAACCGCCGCGACTCCATCAACGCGCAGCTCACCAACGTGCGCGAGATGCTGGCGTCCCTCACGGGCGCCGCGGTGGCCGCCGCTCCGGCGGTCGAGGACGAGTCGGTCTCCCGCGGAGTGCCGGCCCAGCAGTCCCGCTGAGGCTGTTCGGCCGACCCAGGTGTGTACGCCTGCTGAATACGTACGAACAAGGACGAGGCCTTCTGTCACTGGGGTGGCAGTGGGCCTCGTCCCGTTCTAGCGTGGGCGCCATGATCGAGCTCGAGGGGCTGACCAAGCGGTACGGCGAGAAGGTGGCGGTCAACAATCTCTCCTTCACCGTCAGACCCGGCATCATCACGGGCTTCCTCGGCCCCAACGGCGCGGGCAAGTCGACGACCATGCGGATGGTGCTGGGCCTGGACCGGCCGACCGCCGGGGACGTGCGGATCGACGGCAAGCACTACGACCAGCTCAAGGACCCGCTGACGTACATCGGCGCGCTCCTCGAGGCGAAGGCCTGGCACGGCGGGCGCAGCGCCTACAACCACCTGCTGTGCCTGGCGCAGAGCAACGGCATCCCGGCGAGCCGGGTGCGCGAGGTGCTGGACACGGTCGGTCTCTCGGCGGTCGCCAAGAAGAAGACCAAGGGCTTCTCGCTCGGCATGGGGCAGCGGCTCGGCATCGCCGGCGCGCTGCTCGGCGACCCGCGGATCCTGATGTTCGACGAGCCGGTCAACGGCCTGGACCCCGAGGGCATCCACTGGATCCGCAATCTGATGAAGACCCTGGCCTCCCAGGGCCGTACGGTCTTCGTCTCCTCCCACCTGATGAGCGAGATGGCGCTGACCGCGGACCATCTGGTGGTCATCGGCCAGGGCAGGCTGCTGGCGGACACGTCGATGGCCGAGTTCATCGCGGAGAACTCCCGCAGCTACGTCCGGATCCGCACCCCGCAGCGCGAGCAGCTGCTCGACGCGCTGCACGGTGCCGGGGTCGCGGTCGTCGAGGCGGGCGAGGGGGTCCTGGAGGTGGACGGCGACAAGTCGGAGGCCGTCGGCGAGCTGGCGGCGCGGCAGCAGATCGTGCTGCACGAGCTGAGCCCGCAGCGCGCCTCGCTGGAGGAGGCGTTCATGCAGCTGACCGCGGAGTCCGTGGAGTACCACGCGCACGACGGGCAGCCGCCCGGCGCGGTGCCGCAGCAGCAACAGCCACCGGGGCAGCCTCCGCAGCAGCCGTGGGGCAGCGACTGGAAGAGGGGTTGAGCATGGCGGCGACACAGGTCGTCCGGTCCGAGTGGACCAAGATCCGGTCGGTCGCGTCCACGGTGTGGACGCTGGGCCTCGCCGTGGTCGTCACCATCGCCCTCGGCATGCTGATCTCGGCCCTGTCGAAGAGCGAGTTCGGCGACATGAGCCGGCGGGACCAGCTCTCCTTCGACCCGACCTTCATCAGCTTCGCCGGCACCAGCCTCGGCCAGCTGGCGATGATCGTGTTCGGGGTGCTGGTCGTGGGCAACGAGTACAGCTCCGGGATGATCCGCACCTCGCTGGCCGCCGTGCCGCGGCGGGGCACCTTCCTGTCCAGCAAGATCGCGGTGGCCACCGCCCTCGCGCTGGTCGTGGCCATGGTCACCAGTTTCGCCACGTTCTTCCTGGGCCAGGCGATGCTCGGCGACCTCAAGGCGTCGATCGGCGACCCGGGCGTGCTGCGCGCGGTGTTCGGCGGCGGCCTCTACATGACCCTCATCGCGATGTTCTCGATGGGCGTCGCGGCGATGCTGCGCTCACCGATGCTGTCGCTGGGCATCCTGATGCCGTTCTTCTTCCTGATCTCCAACATCCTGGGCAACGTCCCCGCGACGGAGAAGGTCGGCCGGTTCCTGCCGGACCAGGCCGGAAGCAAGATCATGCAGGTGGTCACGCCGATCGACGACGACGTCCCGTACGGACCGTGGGGCGGCCTCGGGATCATGGCACTGTGGGTGATCGCGGCACTCGTGGGCGGATACCTGGTGCTGAAGCGGCGGGACGCCTGACCCCCGCCCGGCTTCCGGACGGCGTCGGATTTTGCCCGCGCTTGAACGGAACCGTCAGCGCCTGGATATCCTCCTAACCCTTACGGGGGCGTGTGCCCTGCTGTCCCTGAACCTTTCGATGGGTGCGGAGCATGATCGAGGCTGTCGGCCTGACCAAGCGATACGGCGACAAGACCGCTGTGTACAACCTCTCCTTCCAGGTGCGGCCCGGTGCCGTCACCGGCTTCCTGGGGCCCAACGGCTCCGGCAAGTCGACGACGATGCGCATGATCCTGGGCCTGGACAACCCCACCGCGGGGCACGTGACGATCGGCGGCCACCCGTACCGCAGGCTGCCGAACGCCGCGCGCCAAGTCGGCGCGCTCCTGGACGCCAAGGCGGTGCACGGCGGCCGGTCCGCCCGCAACCATCTGCTGAGCCTCGCCCAGCTGTCCGGCATCCCGGCCCGGCGGGTGGACGAGGTGCTCGGCGTGGTCGGCCTCCAGGACGTGGCCAAGCGGCGCTCCAAGGGCTTCTCGCTCGGCATGGGCCAGCGGCTCGGCATCGCCGCCGCGCTCCTCGGCGACCCCCAGGTGCTGCTCTTCGACGAGCCGGTCAACGGCCTCGACCCCGAGGGCATCCACTGGGTGCGCAACCTGATGAAGGCGCTCGCGGCGGAGGGCCGCACCGTCTTCGTCTCCTCGCACCTGATGAGCGAGATGGCGCTGACCGCCGACCACCTGATCGTCATCGGGCGCGGCCAGCTGCTCGCCGACATGAGCGTGACGGAGTTCATCTCGGCCAACTCCGCCGACTTCGCGCGGGTGCGCACTCCGGACACCGATCCGCAGCTGCGCGAGAAGCTGACGTCGGCGCTGACCGAGGCGGGCGGGCACGTGATGCCCGAGCAGGACGGCGCGCTGCGCGTGACCGGCCTCGCCCTCCCTCGGATCAGCGACATCGCGCACGACACCGACGTACGGCTGTGGGAGCTGTCGCCGCACCAGGCCTCGCTGGAGGAGGCGTACATGCGGATGACGCAGGGCGCCGTGGACTACCGGTCGACCGCCGACCAGAAGGCCGGGCTCCAGCAGCCCCTGCCGCCCGGCGCGCAGCCGCCGATGCCGGTGCCCGGACAGGGCCAGCCCGACTGGTACGCCCCGCCGCCGCCCCAGCAGGGCGGTCAGCCCTTCGCCGCGCCGCAGGGCGCGCCGGGTCAGGTGCCGGCGGGCCCGTACGGCGCGCCGGTGGCGCCCGGGGCGGTGCCGGGGGGCCGGCCGGCCAACCCGTACGCGGCGCAGCAGGCGCCCCAGGCCCCGCCGATGCCCCAGGCCCCCGCCGCGGCTCCGGCGCCGCCCGCGGCCGCCTCCGCGCCCGTCACCGACCCGAACAAGCCCGAGGACGCCCGATGAGCACGCCCCAGCCCCCGATGCAGCAGGCCGCGCCCGACTGGCACGCGGCGCCCGGTTCGCCGTACCCGACGTACACGTCGCCGATCCCGGTGGTGCGCACGACCCTCGCGCACGCACTGGCCTCGGAGTGGACGAAGATCAAGTCGGTGCGCTCGACGATGTGGACGCTGGGCGTGTTCGTCCTGCTGGTGCTCGGCATCGGGCTGCTGACCGGCGCGGTGGTGGCGAGCTCGGACTCCGACCTGGCCGGCGAGAGCGCGCTGAGCCTCGGCTTCTTCGGGCTGCTGCTCGGCAGCATGTGCGTGATCACGCTCGGCGTGCTGACCACCGCCTCGGAGTACGGCACGGGGATGATCCGCACGACGATGACCGCCTGCCCCAGCCGCGGCCGGGTGCTGGCGGCCAAGGGCATCGTGTTCTTCCTGGTGGCCTTCGTGGTGACGCTGGTCTCCGCGACGCTGGTCGGGCTGGCCCACGTGTCCATGCTGGAGGGCAACGGCGCCGAGAACCCGACCGGCGCGGAGTGGCTGAAGGGCACCGTCGGCGTCTCGCTCTACGTCGCGCTGCTGGGGCTGCTCTCGCTGGCCATGGGCTCGATCATCCGGCACTCGGCGGGCGCCATCACCATCATGATCGGCGTCC
Organism: Streptomyces sp. BBFR25; assembly: GCF_044590125.1. Lineage (NCBI taxonomy): Bacteria > Bacillati > Actinomycetota > Actinomycetes > Kitasatosporales > Streptomycetaceae > Streptomyces > Streptomyces sp. BBFR25. Next base: position 5,800,580 of record NZ_CP172447.1, on the reverse strand, counting down.
TGCTCGCCCCGCTGGTGATCGCGCTGTTCATGTTCTCGGAGTCGCTCAAGGACGTGCAGCAGGCGCTGTTCGAGTACTCGATCCCGAACCAGATGAGCATCTTCTACGCCAACTCGCTCTCCGAGTCCGGGCCCTCGGGCTGGGACCCGCTGTGGATCGTGCTCGGCGTGACGGCGGCCGCGTTCGCCGCCGCCTTCGCCCTGCTGGAGAAGCGGGACGTGTAGAGCGGCTCAGAACCTCGGCGCGTTACGGGACCGCTGCACCCGCGTGGTGCGGCGGTCCTTCGCGCTCCAGCAGGCCTTGTGCCAGTGCCGGCGGTCGTCGACACCCGCGTGCCCGGGCCAGGCCACCACGTGCGGGACACCGTCCGGAATGAGCTGGTCGCACCCCGGGCAGCGGTACGCCTTGCCCTGCGCGCTGGCGCCCGCCACGTGCCGTACGTTCCACTCCTCGCCCTGCCAGCTCTCCGAGGACTGCCAGCCGCCGTACCGGCCGGAGCCGTCCTCCTCGGCGCTCCGGCCGGACGAACCGGCTCCCTTGGGTCGGTTGCGACGCGGGGACACGGGACACCTCACGGAGCTATACAGGAAGCAGGGCGGCATCCAGCCTACGCGGCACGGACACGGGTACGCGTACGGCGCCGAACACCGCAAGCCCCCCGACCGGTGTTGCCCGTCCGGGCCCACGCACCGTCCCACAACGGCCGATTCTGCAGACAATCCGCAAATCCCTCCGTCCGGCCGTGTCCTCGGCACGTGTCAGGCGGTTATGCCGTGTGGGGGAGCTCCATGTCGGGGCCGAGGAAGCAGGAAAAGGCAATGCGCGTAGGAAGTTTCGTGTTGGGTGCCCAGTTCCCGGGCCAGGGCCAGGGGGAAGCGCTGCACCGCGCGGTCCGCTCGGCCGAGGTCGCCGAGGAGGCCGGGCTCGACACCGTCTGGCTGGCCGAACACCACTTCGTGCCGTACGGCACGTGTCCGTCGGCCGTGACCCTGGCCGCCCTGCTGCTGGGCCGCACCCGGCGCATCCGGGTCGGCACCGCGGTCAGTGTGCTGCCCACCGTCCACCCCGTGGCGCTCGCCGAGCAGGCCGCGCTGCTGCACGTCACGAGCGGCGGCCGCTTCTCGCTGGGCGTGGGCCGCGGCGGTCCGTGGGTGGACCTGGAGGTGTTCGGCGCGGGTCTGGAGGCGTACGAGAAGGGTTTTCCGGAGTCGCTCGACCTGTTGCTGCGCTGGCTGCGCGAACCGGCCGTCGGCGCCTCGGGGGACCGGTACCGCTTCCGCGAGGTGCCGGTCGTGCCGCGGCCGTCGGAGTCGCTCTCCGAGGAGCCGGGCCCGGAGGTCGTCGTCGCCTGCACCTCGCCGTCGAGCGTGCGGCTGGCGGCCGAGCGGGGACTGCCGATGCTCCTCGGGATGCACGTCGGCGACGAGGAGAAGGCGGAGATGGTCGCCCTGTGGAGCCGTCACGCCCGCGCGGCCGGGCGCCCGGCGGCGGAGATCCACGACGCGGGGCACGTCTCGGCCGGCGTCTGCCAGATCGCGGACCGGCGCACGGACGCGGCGGAGACCCTGCTCAAGGCGATGCCGGGCTGGCTGCGGCAGGGCCTGGGCGCCCATGTCACGGTGGACGGCCGGGCCCGGCAGATGCGCGACCCGTACGCGTACACCGAACTCCTCTGCGGGCTGCACCCGGTGGGCACGCCCCGGCTGTGCGCGGACCGGCTCGCGGCGACCGGCGAGCGGACCGGCATCTCCCGCTTCGCCCTGCTCGTCGAGGGCTCGGGAGACCTGGCGGCGACCGAGGAGAACGTACGCCGGCTCGGGGCCGAGGTACTCCCCCAGCTCCGCTGAGCCGGCGGGCGGGGAGCTTGCCGCTCCGGTACAGAACTGCACCTCCCGCGTACGGAGCGGCAAGCGGGCGCTCTAGGGGCCGTCAGCAGTCGCGCAGTTCCGGCGACTGGTTCAGCAACTGGCTGCGCACCGAGGTGAACTTGGTCAGTGTCTCGTCGACGGAGGAGTCCAACGGGAACACCGCCACCCGGTGGCAGTTCTGGAAGGCCAGCCGCACCCCGAAGTGCCGCTGCAGTGCACCGCGTATGGCGTCACTCGCGAGCGCACGCAGGAGCTGACCGCGCGCCTGCTCGTCCGGCGGGGGCGTCTGGTTGTCGGCGAACGCTCCGCCGTCGACCTTCAGCTGTGCCACCAGGGAGCTGACCATCTCCCATGCGTAGGGCAGGGAGGTCCGGACGCAGTCGACGAAGTCTGCTTCGTCGACCTCGCCTCGCTCGGCCTGTTCGAGTAGGGCCGGTGAGACGTCGAGCGACATGGGTTCTCCTCTCGCACCCCCGACCAGCAGGGGTTGCCGGACAGTTAAGGGAGTGCGCGATTCCGAACACGCTGCGTACACAGGTCGCGACCTCCCGTTCAATACCGTAAGCAACCGATCGTGACCGCACCAGGAGAATGCCCAGATGGACACCATCCCGTAGGCCCACAATCGGCCAGTGCGCAAGACGGGGCCAATGGGAGAAGTGGGACAGCGCACGCGGTGCCCGGGTCCGGGCGAATCGCGTCGGGCCGGGCGCGTCGAGTAGCGTTGCCGACCATGCGTCTCGTCATTGCCCGCTGCTCCGTCGACTACGCCGGACGGCTCACCGCCCACCTGCCCTCGGCCCCCCGGCTGATCCTGGTCAAGGCGGACGGCAGCGTCTCGATCCACGCCGACGACCGGGCCTACAAGCCCCTCAACTGGATGTCGCCGCCCTGCACCCTGAAGGAGGGCACGGGCGAGGAGGAGGGCGTCTGGACCGTCGTCAACAAGGCGGGCGAGAAGCTCATCATCACGATGGAGGAGATCCTCCACGACTCCTCGCACGAGCTGGGCGTCGATCCGGGCCTGATCAAGGACGGCGTGGAAGCACACCTCCAGGAGCTGCTCGCCGACCGCATCGACACCCTGGGCGAGGGCTACACCCTCATCCGCCGCGAGTACATGACCGCCATCGGCCCGGTCGACATCCTGTGCCGGGACGCCCAGGGCGGGACCGTCGCGGTCGAGATCAAGCGGCGCGGCGAGATCGACGGTGTGGAGCAACTCACGCGCTACCTGGAGCTGTTGAACCGCGACCCGCATCTCGCCCCGGTGCGCGGCGTCTTCGCCGCCCAGGAGATCAAGCCGCAGGCCCGCGTGCTCGCCACGGACCGCGGCATCGGCTGCCAGGTGCTGGACTACAACGCTCTGCGAGGCATCGAGGACGACAAGCTGCGGCTGTTCTGAGGGCGCGTCAGGTACGACGTGCGGGAGGGCCGGGTCCGTGCGGCGGACCCGGCCCTCCCGCGTTGTCGCCCGTCCGGTGGGGTCAGATGACCGGGCCCGGCACCGTGCCCGGTCCGCCGGTCGCCGCGCCGCTCTGCGAGGCGGTCGCGGGGGACCCGGCGACGGTGGGGGTGTTGCTGTCACCGGCGCTGGTGGACGATTCCGGGGGCGTCCCGGTCGTCTCTCCGCCCGACGGCTCGGGACTGGTGGACGGACTGGTCGTGGGGTCGGGCGGCGGCGAGCTGGACGGCGGCGGCGGCGAGCTGGAGGTGCTCGGCGGAGTACTCGGCGACTTGCTCGGCTCGTCCGGCGACCCGGGGTCGTCCGGGCTCTCCTCGTCACCGGGGTCGGTGGTGCCGCCGGTGCTGCTGGGCCCGTCCGAGGGCCGCCCCGACTCCGTCGGCGTCGGGTCGTCCGTCGTGCCCGGGGTGCCGTCCGGGCCCGAGTCGGTCGGGCCGCCGGGCGTCTCCCGGTCCTTGCCGTCGTCCGAGGGCCGGTCGGCGCCCAGGCTGCCGTCGTCGACGCCCTGGCTGGCCGACGGGTTGACGCCGACCTCGTTGGAGGGATCGCCGGGGTCGTTCTCCGACGTGGCTCCCAGGGTCACCACCGTGCCGAGCACGGCGACGAGCAGCGCGCCCGCTCCGGCGGCCACCAGGTTCCGCCGGGCGAAGCCCTTGATGCCGCCCGCGACCGTGCGGGAGGGCTCCTCCTCGGGCTCCCGGCGGGTGACGAGGGTCGGGGACTGGGGCGGCGGCTGGAGCGGCGGGAAGGGCGCGGGGACGCCCGCGGACGGCGACACCGACTCCTCGTTGCGGGTGTCGGGCACCTCCTCCCCCACCGTCGGACCGAGCCCGGCGCCGACGACGCCGAACCCGGCGACCGGCGCCGCCTTGCCGAACGCGCCCGCGCCGCTGCCCAGGCCGGGGGTGTCCCCGGTGCGGTCGGCGACCAGCGCGAGGGCGCGGCGGCCCGCCACGGCGCCGCGCTTGTCGGAGAGCGCGCCGCGCAGCCCGATGGAGGCCTCCAGCTCGGCGCGCGCCCGGTCCAGTCGGTCCTCGCACAGCGCGAGGACGCCGAGCTCGTGGTGGAAGTAGGCCTGTTCGGCGACGTCACCGGCGAGCCGGGAGGCCTCGGTGCCGGAGCGCAGCGCCCGCTGCCAGGCGCTCCAGTGCAGTCCGGCGGCGAACGCGGGCGCCGCGGTGCGGGCCAGCTGGACGGCGGGGCTCTCCGCGTCGTCCCCCGGCGGGGTCGTCGTCGGCACCAGCACGGCGAGGGCGGCCAGGACGGCGTCGGCCTCGGCGCAGACCCGCTCCGGGGTGACCGAGGGGTGCCCGGCCCACCAGGCGTAGTGCTGGGCGGCGGCCAGCGCCCGCTCCCGTACGGCGTCGGCGTATCCGGCGCTCTCCAGCTGGGTGAGCACCCCGGCGGCCAGCCGGTAGCGGGAGCCGACCGGGGAGACCAGTCCGCAGTCGGTCAGCTCGCCGAGGGCGGCGTCCGCGTGGGTGTCGCCGACCAGGGCGGGCAGGTGCGCCTGGTGCGGCACCTCGCCGCCGAGGGCGACGGCGAACTCCAGGGTGGCGCGGGCGGAGGCGCTCAGCCGGGAGGCGAGCAGCGGTGCGGGCGCGGCGGCCTCGCCGAGGGACGGCAGGGGGACGTCGTCGGCCTCGGCGGCGTCGTAGGGGGTGTCCTCGGCCGGACGGGCGTCGGCGAAGACGCCGAACTCGTCGACGGCGTCGGCACCGGCCCGCTCCCGGTCCCGGCGGCGCAGCAGGGCTCCCGCCTGGACGAAGCGCAGCGGCAGGCCCTCGGACTCGAACCAGAGGTCTCCGGCCCAGTTGGCCTCCTCCTCGGTGAGGGGGCGTCCGGCGGCGCGCTCCAGCAGCTCCACGCCGTCCGAGCGGTCCAGGCCGGTGAGGAAGACCTCCTCGACGGCCGAGTCGGCGGAGGGTGCGGCCACCTCCGGGGTCGCGCCGAGGAGGAAGGCGCACTCGGGGGTGGCGTCGAGCAGCTCGTCGAGCGCGGCGCCGCCGAACTCGAGGTCGTCCAGGACGACGACCGCGCCCACCTCGCGCAGGTGTCCGAGGAGTTCCGCCCGGTCCGGGCGGTGCAGGGGCGCGCGGTGGACGGCGTAGAAGAGGTCGTGGAGCAGGTCGTCGGCGGTGCGGTGGTGGCCGCTCAGCCGGATGACGCCGTCGGGCGCGAGGCCCGCGCAGTCCTCGGCGACGAGGTCGAGGAGGCTGGTGCGGCCGGAGCCGGCGGGGCCGGTGAGGCGGACGGAGCGGCCGCGGGCGAGCAGCCGCACCAGGCGTTCGCGTTCGTCCTCGCGGGCCAGCAGGCCCAGGACGGTGCGGACCGGTCCCGGGGGCACGGGCGGGCGCGCGGCGCGCTCCGCGTCGGCGCGTTCGGCCGCGGTGAGCTTCTCGGGCCGGGTGGGCCGCTCGGTGGGCGGGCAGACCTCTATCTCGCTGCCGTCGACGGGATTGACGGTGAGCAGGAAGTCGCCGGACACCAGCTGCACCGTGCGGGCGAGCGCGGGCGCGTGCTGTCCGAAGTCGGAGGTGAGGGGGTCCCTGTGCGGGCGCGGGCGCGGCGCCTGGTGGTCGCCGTCCTGGCCGTACTCCTCAGGGCCCCGGTTGTTCGGGTCCATTGGTTCAAGCCCCCCAAAAGCGTCGTGTGCAGGGCCCTGGCAGGGGCCACCCTCCCGGCCCTGCCGCACACCGCACTGTCGCTTCTGGTCCGGGCCCGCCGGCGGGTTTGCAAAGGCAGCGGGCAGCCAGACCCTAAACCTTCGCCCAGTATCGCCGACAGTCCGGGGTGCCGGGCCGCCCGAGAGGTCACGGTCTCGTGAGGATTGCGTGTGTCGGAGGTGTGAACCTTCACTTACACGCGGGGCAGGGTCTCCACACCGATGCCGCCCTCGATGGCGAGGATCCGGTGCAGCCGGGTGGCCACCAGCAGGCGCTGCATCTGCGGCGGCACGTCGCGCAGCACCAGTCGCCGCCCGCAGCGCCCGGCCCGCCGGTGGGCTCCCATGATCACGCCGAGTCCGGTGGCGTCCCAGGAGTCCAGTTCGGACAGGTCCAGCACCAGGTCGCCGACTCCGTCGTCGACGGCCGAGTGCAGGACCGTACGGGCGTCCGCCGCGCTGCGGACGTCGAGGCGGCCCCCGACGACCAGCTCGACGTGGTCGCCCCTGATGTGCATATGCGCTCCCCGGCGTGCGTCTTCTTCGTCGTCTTCTTCGTCTTGGCGTTGCGTTCCGTGCGTGTGGTCTCTCGGCGATATCAGGTGTTGCATCCTCTGACTGGCCGAAACGACCGGAGGTTGCCGCCTGTAAGCGAACCGATACCGAATTCACCCCGGCGTGTGACGTCTGCCGCGGCTGATGTGACCTCAGTGCTTGTAGAAGCCCTGCCCGCTCTTGCGGCCGATGTCACCGGCGTCCACCATCCGGCGCATCAGCTCCGGCGGGGCGAACTTCTCGTCCTGGGACTCGGTGTAGATGTTGCCGGTGGCGTGCAGCAGGATGTCGACGCCCGTCAGGTCGGCGGTGGCCAGCGGTCCCATGGCGTGGCCGAAGCCCAGCTTGCAGGCGAGGTCGATGTCCTCGGCGGTGGCGACGCCCGACTCGTAGAGCTTCGCGGCCTCGACGACGAGGGCGGAGATGAGCCGGGTGGTCACGAAACCGGCGACGTCGCGGTTGACGACGATGCAGGTCTTGCCGGTGGACTCGGCGAACTCGCGTGCGGTGGCGAGCGTCTCGTCGCTGGTCTTGTAGCCCCGCACCAGCTCGCACAGCTGCATCATGGGGACCGGCGAGAAGAAGTGGGTGCCGACGACCCGCTCGGGGCGCTGCGTCACGGCCGCGATCTTGGTGATCGGGATGGCGGAGGTGTTGGACGCGAGGATCGCCCCGTCCTTCACCAGCTTGTCCAGGGTACGGAAGATCTCGTGCTTGACTTCCAGTTTCTCGAAGACGGCCTCGACGACGACGTCCGCGTCGGCGGCGGCGTCCAGGTCGGTGGTCGCGGTGATGCGCCCGAGGGCGGCCTCGGCGTCGTCGGCGGTGAGCTTCCCCTTGGCGACGAACTTGTCGTAGGAGGCCCTGATGCCGTCGGTGCCGCGCCGCAGCGCCTCGTCGGTCACGTCGCGCAGGACGACGTCCCAGCCCGCCTGCGCGGAGACCTGGGCGATGCCGGATCCCATGAGACCGGCTCCGATGACGGCGAGCTTCCGTGCCACTGTGCGACTCCCCTGATACGCGCTGATTTCCGTCTCTCGGCCGGAGATTAGCGGGCGTGAGGCGCTGTGTGACCGGTTAGTAACGCGCGTCACGTCTCAAATGACGGACGTCACACCGAGGGGTGCCGCCCCGGTGTCACTCGGCGCCCCGTACGGCGTAGTTGAGGACCTTCTCGCTCAACAGGTCCTCCATCTCGTCCAGCAGCAGGAGCACCTCGCGGGAGACCTCCGAGGGCTTGCCGCCTGCGAGCATGCGCTGTCCGATGGTGGCGATGACCGTGCCGTGCAGCCAGTTGATCTGACCGGCCATCAGGGCGGAGGTCGTGTCGTCGGCCGCACCGCCGGTCTCCTCGCGCAGGGTGTGCTCCAGGTTCAGGAGCACTTCCTGGCCGATCGCCCACATCCGCGAGCGCAGGGCGGGCGAGTCCTGGATGACCTTCATGAACTTCGCGTAGCCGTCCATGAGACCGACGCGGGGCGAGACGGTCTCGACCTCCTCGCGCAGTTCGCGCAGGACGGCCCGCGCCGCCGACTCCCCGTCGCGCCGGCCCCGCACCCAGCGCGACAGCCGGTCGATCACGCCCTTGGAGCGGTCGAGGAACAGGTCCTCCTTGGCCGGGAAGTAGTTGTAGACGGTGTTGACGGAGACGTTCGCGGCGTCCGCGACCTCCGCCACCGTCACGGCCTCGAAGCCGCGCTCCAGGAACAGCCCCGTGGCGACATCCGAGATGTACTGCCGGGTCTGCCGCTTCTTCCGTTCCCTGAGTCCCTCGGCCATGCCCGCATCCTAGCTTCACTGGGGCCGATGGAAATTTGGGGCCGTTGCAAAATTTCAGTGACTCTGTTTTTCTGGGGCGCATGGCAATCATCAGTACGGCCGGACTGGCCCGTACCTTCGTGACCAAGCGCGGTCCGGTCGAGGCGGTGCGCGGCATCGACCTCACCGTCCGCGAGGGCGAGATCCTCGGCTTCCTCGGCCCCAACGGCGCCGGGAAGACCACCACCCTGCGGATGCTCACGACCCTGCTCGCCCCCACCGGCGGCGCGGCCACCGTCGCCGGGCACGACCTGGCGACCGACCCGGCCGGGGTGCGCGCGGCCTGCGGGTACGTGGCGCAGTCGGGCGGGGTGGACACCCAGATCACCGTGCGGGAGGAGCTGGTCACCCAGGGCCGCCTGTACCGGCTGACCAAGGCGCGGGCCGTGGAGCGCGCCGACGAGCTGGCCCGCGACCTGGACCTCACCGGGCTGCTCGACCGCAAGTGCGGCGCGCTGTCCGGCGGGCAGCGGCGCCGGCTCGACATCGCGATGGCGCTCACGCACCGCCCCGAGGTGCTCTTCCTGGACGAGCCGACCACCGGCCTGGACCCGGGCGCCCGCGCCGACCTGTGGGACCTGGTCCGCGGACTGCGCGACGAGCACGGCACCACGGTCTTCCTGACCACCCACTACCTCGACGAGGCCGACGCCCTCTCCGACCGCCTGGTGGTCGTGGACGGCGGCGTGGTGGTCGCCGAGGGCACCCCGGCCGCCCTGAAGCTGGAGTTCGGCGGCTCGCCCGACGCCTCCCTCCAGGACACCTTCCTCGCCGTCACCGGCCGCAGCGCCGCGCCGGCCGACGCCACCCCCGTAGCCGTCTGACACCCCGTAGCCGTCCGACCCCTGGGAACACCGATGCTGCTCCACGACACCGGCCTCGTCTACGGCCGCTATCTGCGCCAGTCGCTGCGCTCCCGCTTCGCGCTGCTGTTCGGCGTGCTGATGCCGCTGCTGTACCTGCTCTTCTTCGGCCCGCTGCTGACCGACCTGCCGCTCGGCGGGCGGGGCAGCTCCTGGCAGGTGCTGGTCCCCGGCCTGCTGCTGCAACTGGGCCTGTTCGGCGCCTCCTTCGCCGGGTTCTCGATCATCATCGAGAACGGCCAGGGGGTGGTGGAGAGGATGCGCGTGACGCCCGTCAGCCGCCTGGCGCTGCTCCTGGGACGGGTACTGCGGGACGCGACGGTCTTCGCCTTCCAGGCGGTGCTGCTGGTGCTGGCGGCCGTGGTGATGGGCCTGCGCGCGCCGCTGCCCGGCGTGCTGATCGGCTTCGCCTTCGTCGCCCTGCTCACGGTCTCGCTGGCCTCGCTGTCGTACGCGCTGGCGATGAAGGTGCGTACCCCGCAGGAGTTCGGGCCCACGATCAACGCGCTGACCATGCCGTCGATGCTGCTGTCCGGCCTGATGCTGCCGATGACCCTGGGCCCGGCGTGGCTGGACGTGCTCTCGCACCTGATGCCGTTCCGCTATCTGGTGGACGCGGTGCGGGACGCGTACGTCGGCTCCTACGCGACGGCGCACATGCTGTACGGCGTCCTCGTCGCCCTGGCCTTCACCGCGCTGGCCGTGACGGTGGGCACACGCGTGTTCCGGACCGCCGGGGCGTAACTACGCTGGCCCCATGGTCAACCTGACGCGCATCTACACCCGGACCGGCGACCAGGGCACCACCGCCCTCGGTGACATGAGCCGGGTCCCCAAGACCGACCTCAGGATCTCCGCCTACGCCGACGCCAACGAGGCGAACGCGGTGATCGGCTCCGCCATCGCCCTGGGCGGCCTGTCCGAGGAGGTCGTCAAGGTCCTCGTCCGCGTCCAGAACGACCTGTTCGACGTGGGCGCGGACCTGTCGACACCGGTGGTGGAGAACCCGGAGTACCCGCCCCTCAGGGTCGAGCAGTTCTACGTCGACAAGCTGGAGGCGGACTGCGACCGCTACCTGGCCGAGGTGGAGAAGCTCCGCTCCTTCATCCTCCCCGGCGGCACCCCCGGCGCGGCCCTGCTGCACCAGGCGTGCACGGTGGTCCGCCGGGCCGAGCGCTCCACGTGGGCGGCGCTGGAGGTCCACGGCGAGACGATGAACCCGCTCACCGCGACCTATCTGAACCGGCTCTCCGACCTCCTGTTCATCCTGGCCCGAGTGGCCAACAAGGAGGTCGGGGACGTGCTGTGGGTGCCGGGCGGGGAACGCTAGACGCTCCGCTGCGTGTGCCGGGGACCGGTGCCGTCCTTCGGCTGCGACTCCGTCGTGGCCGGTCGCGCCCACGCGGCGGAGCCGCATGTCGACTCAGTCCCGCGCCCCTTCGGGGCACTTTCCGGCGGGCCCCGGACCGACTCCGTGTGTCAGACGTGCCGGCGCGCGGCACCGTACAGGCCCCAGGCGGTCTGCGCGCCGCCGACGCACATCAGTACGACGCCCACCTTCGTCAGGGTGACCAACGGGACCTCCACGCCGCCGGTGGTCAGCCACACGGCCAGCCCGGCGAGCAGGGTGACGACGCCCTCCAGCAGGTTCTTCGACGCCCGGGTCACCGGTGTGCCTCCTGCTTCCGCGCCTCGGCCGGGACCTCAGGCGTGCCGGCCGGGTCCTTCTTCGGCCAGATCAGGTACGCGAGGGCCACCGCGCCGTGGATGCCGAGGGCGCGGATCGCCGCCCACTGGAAGGCGCGCAGGGACGAGACGTCGCCCTCGTCACCGACGTACCAGACCGCGCCCTGGAGCAGCGCGCAGGCCACGGTCGCGCCGAGCAGGGTGCGCAGCCACAGGCGGCCCTCGTGGGCGGCCCGGGCCCTGCCGTAGCGCGGGGGCTTGGGCGGTGGCGGGCCGCCGGCCAGGCGGTGTGCGGCGTGGCCGTCGAGCCAGCGGATCGTGTAGTGGCCGTAGGCGACGGTGTAGCCGATGTACAGCGCGGCCAGGCCGTGCTCCCAGCCGGGCTCGGCGCCGTTCTTGAGGTCGTACGCCGTCACGGCGAACAGCACCAGTTCCAGCACCGGCTCGCACAGCAGCAGGACCACGCTGGTGCGCCGCCACTTCAGCAGGTAGCGGGCGCCGAGTCCGAGGGCCAGCAGCACCCAGAAGCCCACCTCGCAGGCGATGATCAACGCGACGACCACGACGTACCCCCTTCGTTCACCCTTCCAGGCTCCCGTGGGAATCCGCCCGGATCGTCGTCGGCGGTGACGAACCTCCGGTACATCGAAAGATGCAGTGCGTGACCCTTCCCGGGGATCAGGCGGGCGGGGCGCGGGCCGTGTTGGATGGTGACATGGCCGCACGACTCCCCCGCCCGCGCCGCTTCGACGTGTACGTCGCGTCGGCCGGTCTGCTCGGCGGGCTGCTCCTGTGGGGCATCGGCCTGGGCGTGCGGCCGGCCGACGAGCCGATCGTGCTGTTCGACGGCCGCTGGCCGCTGCTGGTGCCGCTCGCCGTCATGGCGGGCTGCGAGCTGCTGCGCCGGGCGGCCCCGCGCACGGGTCTGCTGATCGGCACGGTGGCGCTGATCGCGGACACGCTCACGCAGGGCAGCCTGGTCACGGTGATCATGTACACCGACCTGATGTACGCCGCCGTGCTGTACGGCACGCCCGCCTCGGCCCGCCGCATCCCGTGGATCACCGGGCTGCTCACGGTCGCCTCGACACTGGTGCCGTTCGCCGTGTGGCGGGTGCCCGAGACGCTGCTCATCGGCGTCGCCGTCGGCGTCGTGTCCTTCGCGCCCGCCTCCACGGGGCTCATCGTCCGCAACCACCGCGAGGCCGCCGACGCCGCCCTGCTGCGCGCCGAGCAGACCGCGCTGCTGGCCGAGATGGACCGGGTCCAGGCGGTGACGGCGGAACGCTCCCGGATGGCCCGCGAGCTGCACGACATGGTCGCCAACCACCTCTCCGCGATCGCCATCCACTCCACCGCCGCCCTCTCCCTGGACGACGCGGCGACCACCCGGCAGGCACTCGGCGTGATCCGCGAGAACAGCGTGGCGGGACTGGCCGAGATGCGCCGCCTCATCGGCATCCTGCGGGACAGCGGCGGGGACACCGAACCGGCTCCGGCCCCCACCCTCGGCGGGCTCGGTGCGCTGGTCGACGGCGCCCGCGCCAACGGCCTCGATGTCGCCCTGGAGTCGGCATCCGGGGACAACCTGCCCGCGCCGGTCGAGCTGGCCGCGTACCGGATCGTGCAGGAGTCGCTCACCAACGCGCTCAAGCACGCCTCGCGGGGCACCGTCCGGGTCCGGCTCGACCGGCACGACGGCGCCCTGCGGGTCGAGGTGACCAGCCCGTACGGCGACCGGGACACCCCGCGCGCCCCGGGTTCCGGTGCCGGTCTGGTCGGGATGCGGGAGCGGACCGCGCTGCTGCACGGCACGTTCGAGGCCGGGGCGGTGGCGGACCCCGGCTCCGCGGGCGGCAAGATCTGGGCCGTGCGCGCCACGCTGCCCCTGACCGAAGGAGACCTCGCATGATCCGCGTCCTCGTCGCCGAGGACCAGTCCGCCGTCCGTGCGGGACTGGTGCTGATCCTGGGCAGCGCACCGGACATCGAGGTGGTCGGCGAGGCCGCGGACGGCGAACAGGCGGTGGCGCTGGCCCGGGAACTGCGCCCCGACCTGGTGCTGATGGACGTGCAGATGCCGCGCCTGGACGGCGTGACGGCGACCCGGACCGTGGTCGGGGAGGGTCTCGCCGACGTGCTGGTGCTGACCACCTTCGACCTGGACGAGTACGTCTTCGGGGCGCTGCGGGCGGGAGCCGCCGGGTTCCTGCTGAAGAACACCGAGGCCAAGGACCTGATCGCGGCCGTGCGCACGGTGGCGGGCGGCGAGGGCATCGTCGCCCCGGCCGTCACCCGGCGGCTGATCGCCGAGTTCGCCGCGCGGCCGGTGCGGGAGCCGACCGCGGACCCGGAGGTGCTGCGGGACCTGACCCGGCGTGAGCGCGAGGTGCTGTCCTGTCTCGGCGAGGGGCTGTCCAACGCGGCGGTCGCCGAGCGGCTCGAGATGGCGGAGGCCACGGTGAAGACGCACGTCAGCCGGCTGCTGGGGAAGCTGGGGCTGCGCAGCCGGGTGCAAGCGGCGGTGCTGGCACAGGAGTTGGGCGTCTAGTTTTCCCTCTCCGGCACAGGCTCAACCACCGGTTCGCACATTGGTCCAGACCTATTGACCTATGGTCCAGACCTTTCTATTCTCGCGGCACTGCGGGCATGAGGCTCAGTCATGCCCTCGACAACACCCCATATAAGGAGGCGCACATGCGCTTCAGACACAAAGCCGCGGCACTCGCAGCGACCCTGGCGCTTCCCCTCGCCGGGCTGGTCGGCCTCGCGAGCCCGGCCCAGGCGGCCACCAGCGCGACGGCCACCTTCGCCAAGACCTCGGACTGGGGCACGGGCTTCGGCGGCAGCTGGACGGTGAAGAACACCGGCACCACCTCGCTCAGCTCCTGGACCGTCGAGTGGGACTTCCCCTCCGGCACCAAGGTGACCTCCGCCTGGGACGCCACCGTCACCAACTCCGGCGACCACTGGACCGCCAAGAACGTCGGCTGGAACGGGACGCTCGCCCCCGGCGCCTCGGTCTCCTTCGGCTTCAACGGCAGCGGCCCCGGCTCCCCGTCCAACTGCAAGCTCAACGGCGGCAGCTGCGACGGCACCTCGGTCCCCGGCGACGCGGCCCCCTCCGCGCCCGGCACGCCCACCGCCTCCAACATCACCGACACCTCGGTGAAACTGTCCTGGTCGGCGGCGACCGACGACAAGGGCGTCAAGAACTACGACGTCCTGCGGGACGGCGCGAAGGTCGCCACCGTCACCGGCACCACCTACACGGACAACGGCCTCACCAAGGGCACCGCCTACTCGTACAGCGTCAAGGCCCGCGACACCGCCGACCAGACCGGTCCGGCCAGCGGCTCCGTGAAGGTCACGACCACCGGCGGGGACGGCGGCAACCCCGGCACCGGTGACGAGGTCAAGCTGGGCTACTTCACCAACTGGGGCGTCTACGGGCGCAACTACCACGTGAAGAACCTGGTCACCTCCGGCTCCGCCGACAAGATCACGCACATCAACTACGCCTTCGGCAACGTCCAGGGCGGCAAGTGCACCATCGGCGACGCCTACGCCGACTACGACAAGGCGTACACCGCCGACCAGTCCGTCGACGGCGTCGCCGACACCTGGGACCAGCCGCTGCGCGGCAACTTCAACCAGCTGCGCAAGCTGAAGGCCAAGTACCCGAACATCAAGATCCTCTACTCCTTCGGCGGCTGGACCTGGTCCGGCGGCTTCCCCGACGCCGTGAAGAACCCGGCCGCCTTCGCCAAGTCCTGTCACGACCTGGTCGAGGACCCGCGCTGGGCCGACGTCTTCGACGGCATCGACCTGGACTGGGAGTACCCGAACGCCTGCGGTCTCAGCTGCGACGAGACCAGCGCCCCGAACGCCTTCAGCAGCATGATGAAGGCGATGCGCGCCGAGTTCGGCCAGGACTACCTGATCACCGCGGCCGTCACCGCCGACGGCTCGGACGGCGGCAAGATCGACGCCGCCGACTACGGCGAGGCCTCGAAGTACATCGACTGGTACAACGTGATGACGTACGACTTCTTCGGCGCCTGGGCGAAGAACGGGCCGACCGCTCCGCACTCGCCGCTGACCGCGTACGACGGCATCCCGCAGCAGGGCTTCACCACCGCCGACGCGATGGCGAAGTTCAAGTCCAAGGGCGTCCCGGCCGACAAGCTGCTGATCGGCATCGGCTTCTACGGCCGCGGCTGGACCGGCGTCACGCAGTCCGCGCCCGGCGGCACCGCCACCGGCCCGGCGACCGGCACGTACGAGGCGGGCATCGAGGACTACAAGGTCCTCAAGAACAGCTGCCCGGCCACCGGCACCGTCGCGGGCACCGCGTACGCCCACTGCGGCTCCAACTGGTGGTCCTACGACACCCCGGCCACCATCAAGTCGAAGATGGACTGGGCCGAGCAGCAGGGCCTCGGCGGCGCCTTCTTCTGGGAGTTCAGCGGCGACACCACGAACGGCGAACTGGTGAGCGCCATCGACAGCGGCCTCAAGTAACACCAGCTGTCAGGACAATTAAGCGACATTGACGCGCTGACCGGGCGGGGCTGCTTCCAGCCACGCGAGGAATCCGGTCAGCGCGTCTTCGCTCATCGCCAGTTCGAGCCGTGTGCCCCGGTGCAGACAGGCCAGGACCACGGCGTCGGAGAGCAACGCCAGCTCCTCCTCCCCGTCCGGCACCCGGCGGCCGTCCACCTCGATCGAGGAGCGCTCGAGGACGCGGCGCGGGCGGGGGGAGTACGAGAAGACGCGGTACCACTCGACCCGGTCGCCGTTGTAGCGGGCCACGCCGTAGGCCCAGCCCTTGCCGTCGGTGGTGTCGCCCTCCTTGGGGGCGTCCCAGCGCAGGGAGCAGTCGAAGGTGCCGCCCGAGCGCTGGATCAGCCGGCGGCGCAGACCGAAGACGAAGAGGCCGATCACCACCACGGCCACCACGATTCCGCACACAGTCAGAGCGAGGGCCATCGACACCGACCTCCTCGTCTCCTAGGTAACGGAACGGAAAAAACACCCGGATCTGCCTCAGCCGCGGCCGGGTCCGGATGGCTCCGGTCCCAGCCGCGGCTGAGTGACGTCATGGCACGACGCTATCGCACTGTGCTGTGGATCAGCGTCCCGCCGCCGCGCGCAGTCGGACGTCCGCGCGACGCTCGGCGTGGGCGTCGCCCTCCGCCTTCGCCTGTTCGAGCTTCCGCTCGGCGCGGTGGACGTCGATCTCGTCCGACAGCTCGGCGATCTCGGCCAGCAGCGACAGCTTGTTGTCGGCGAACGAGATGAAACCGCCGTGCACCGCGGCGACGACCGTCCCGCCGTCACTCGTACGAATGGTCACCGGGCCCGACTCCAGCACACCGAGCAGCGGCTGGTGACCGGGCATGACGCCGATGTCGCCGGACGTGGTGCGCGCGACGACCAGGGTGGCCTCGCCGGACCAGACCTCTCGGTCGGCCGCGACCAGCGCGACGTGCAGCTCAGCAGCCAAGGTGGCTCCTCGGGTCACCACCCGGCGGGAGAGCCGGGTGTTGGTTACAAGTCTAAGGGGCGTGCCGGAGGGGACGGGACGCGCCCGCCCCCTCCGGGTGGTGAACCGTGCGGCTCACCGCGAGCCGGGGCTCAGGAGACGCCCAGCTCCTTGGCGTTGTTCTTCAGGTCCTCGATGCCACCGCACATGAAGAACGCCTGCTCCGGGAAGTGGTCGTACTCGCCGTCGCAGATCGCGTTGAAGGCCGCGATCGACTCGTCCAGCGGGACGTCCGACCCGTCGACGCCGGTGAACTGCTTGGCGACGTGGGTGTTCTGGGACAGGAAGCGCTCCACGCGACGGGCGCGGTGGACGACGAGCTTGTCCTCTTCGCCCAGCTCGTCGATACCGAGGATCGCGATGATGTCCTGCAGGTCCTTGTACTTCTGCAGGATGTTCTTCACGCGCATCGCGGCCTGGTAGTGGTCCGCCGCGATGTACCGCGGGTCGAGGATGCGGGACGTCGAGTCCAGCGGGTCCACGGCCGGGTAGATGCCCTTCTCGGAGATCGGACGGGAGAGCACCGTCGTCGCGTCGAGGTGGGCGAAGGTGGTGGCCGGGGCCGGGTCGGTCAGGTCGTCCGCGGGGACGTAGATCGCCTGCATCGAGGTGATCGAGTGACCACGGGTCGAGGTGATGCGCTCCTGGAGGAGACCCATCTCGTCGGCCAGGTTCGGCTGGTAGCCCACCGCGGAGGGCATGCGGCCGAGCAGGGTCGACACCTCGGAGCCCGCCTGGGTGAAGCGGAAGATGTTGTCGATGAAGAACAGCACGTCCTGCTTCTGGACGTCGCGGAAGTACTCGGCCATGGTCAGGCCGGCCAGCGCGACGCGCAGACGGGTGCCCGGCGGCTCGTCCATCTGACCGAAGACCAGCGCGGTCTTGTCGATGACGCCGGACTCGCTCATCTCGTCGATGAGGTCGTTGCCCTCACGGGTGCGCTCACCGACACCGGCGAACACGGAGACACCGTCGTGGTTGTTGGCGACGCGGTAGATCATCTCCTGGATGAGCACCGTCTTGCCGACGCCGGCGCCGCCGAACAGACCGATCTTGCCGCCCTTGACGTACGGGGTCAGCAGGTCGATGACCTTGACGCCGGTCTCGAACATCTCGGTCTTCGACTCGAGCTCGTCGAAGTTCGGCGCCTTGCGGTGGATCGGCCAGCGCTCACCGGTGTAGGTCTCGTCGACGTTCAGCACCTCACCGAGGGTGTTGAACACCTTGCCCTTGGTGAAGTCGCCGACGGGCACGGAGATGGCCGAGCCCGTGTCGGTCACCGCGGCCTGGCGGACCAGACCGTCGGTGGGCTGCATGGAGATGGTGCGGACCAGGCCGTCACCCAGGTGCTGGGCGACCTCCAGGGTCAGCGTCTTCAGCTCGCCCGCCTGCGCCGGGTCGGCGACCTCGACGTGGAGGGCGTTGTAGATCTCCGGCATCGCGTCGACGGGGAACTCCACGTCGACGACCGGGCCGATGACCCGGGCGACGCGGCCCGTGGCCGTCGCGGTCTCAACAGTGGTGGTCATTAGTTGTCACTCCCCGCGTTCGCGTCGGCCAGGGCACTGGCGCCACCGACGATCTCGCTGATTTCCTGGGTGATTTCGGCCTGGCGGGCCGCGTTGGCAAGACGGGAGAGCGTGTTGATCAGCTCGCCCGCGTTGTCGGTGGCCGACTTCATCGCGCGCCGGGTGGCGGCGTGCTTGGAGGCAGCCGACTGGAGCAGCGCGTTGTAGATGCGGCTTTCGACGTAGCGAGGCAGCAGGGCGTCGAGGACGTCCTCCGCCGACGGCTCGAAGTCGTACAGCGGAAGGATCTCGTCCTTCGCGCCCGACTCGGCGGCCACCTCGTCGAGGCTCAGCGGCAGCAGCCGGGAGTCGATCGCCGTCTGCGTCATCATCGAGACGAACTCGGTGTAGACGATGTGGAGCTCGTCCACGCCGCCCTCGGCCGTGTCCTTCTCGATGGCCTCGATCAGCGGCGCCGCGACCTTCTTGGCGTCCGCGTACGTCGGCTCGTCGGTGAAGCCCGCGAACGACTCCGCGACCTTGCGCTCGCGGAAGTTGTAGTGGGCCAGACCGCGGCGGCCGACGATGTACGTGTCGACCTGGCGGCCCTCACGCTCGAGGCGCTCGGTCAGCTGCTCCGCCGCCTTGATGGCGTTGGAGTTGAAGGCGCCGGCCAGACCGCGGTCGCTCGTGAGGAGCAGGACCGCGGCACGGCTCGGGCTGTCCGCCTCCGTGGTGAGCGGGTGCTTCGTGTTCGACCCGGTACCGACCGCCGTGACCGCGCGGGTGAGCTCCTGCGCGTACGGCGTGGAGGCCGCCACCTTGCGCTGCGCCTTGACGACGCGCGAGGCGGCGATCATCTCCATCGCCTTGGTGATCTTCTTGGTCGCGGTGACGGATCGGATGCGACGCTTGTAGACCCGGAGCTGGGCTCCCATGAGTCAGGTCCCTTCCTTACGTCACTTGGCGGCGGACGGGGCGTCCTCGCCGAGCAGCTTGCCGTCCGAGGTCTCGAACTGCTTCTTGAACGACGCGATCGCATCGGCGACGGCCTGCAGGGTGTCGTCCGACATCTTGCCGCCCTCGCGGATGGAGGTCATGAGGCCCTGCTCCTGGCGGTGCAGGTACTCGAGCAGCTCCTTCTCGAAGCGGCGGATGTCGCCGACCGGCACCTCGTCCATCTTGCCGGTGGTACCGGCCCAGACGGAGACGACCTGGTCCTCGGTGGCCATCGGCTGGTACTGGTCCTGCTTCAGCAGCTCGACCATGCGCTGACCGCGCTCCAGCTGCGACTTCGACGCGGCGTCCAGGTCGGAACCGAAGGCGGCGAACGCCTCCAGCTCACGGAACTGGGCAAGGTCCACGCGCAGTCGGCCGGAGACCTGCTTCATGGCCTTGTGCTGGGCGGAGCCACCGACGCGGGAGACCGAGATACCGACGTTCAGGGCCGGACGCTGACCGGCGTTGAACAGGTCGGACTCCAGGAAGCACTGGCCGTCGGTGATGGAGATGACGTTGGTCGGGATGAACGCCGACACGTCGTTGGCCTTGGTCTCGACGATCGGCAGACCGGTCATCGAGCCGGCGCCCTCGGCGTCGGAGAGCTTCGCGCAGCGCTCCAGCAGACGGGAGTGCAGGTAGAAGACGTCACCCGGGTAGGCCTCACGGCCCGGCGGGCGGCGCAGCAGCAGCGACACGGCGCGGTAGGCGTCGGCCTGCTTCGACAGGTCGTCGAAGATGATCAGGACGTGCTTGCCCTCGTACATCCACTGCTGGCCGATGGCCGAGCCGGTGTACGGCGCCAGGTACTTGAAGCCGGCCGGGTCGGACGCCGGGGCGGCCACGATGGTCGTGTACTCCAGCGCGCCGTTCTCCTCCAGCGCACCGCGCACGGACGCGATGGTGGAGCCCTTCTGGCCGATGGCGACGTAGATGCAGCGGACCTGCTTGCTCGGGTCGCCGGTGCGCCAGTTGTCGCGCTGGTTGATGATCGTGTCGACGGCCAGGGCGGTCTTGCCGGTCTGGCGGTCGCCGATGATCAGCTGACGCTGACCGCGGCCGATCGGGGTCATGGCGTCGACGGCCTTGTAGCCCGTCTCCATCGGCTCGTGCACCGACTTGCGCTGCATGACCGTGGGGGCCTGCAGTTCGAGGGCGCGGCGACCGGACGTCTCGATCTCGCCGAGGCCGTCGATCGGGTTGCCGAGGGGGTCGACGACGCGGCCGAGGTAGCCCTCGCCGACGGCCACGGAGAGGACTTCACCGGTACGCGAGACCGGCTGCCCCTCCTCGATGCCGCTGAACTCACCGAGGACGACGCAACCGATCTCGCGCTCCTCGAGGTTGAGGGCGAGGCCGAGGGTGCCGTCCTCGAACTTCAGCAGTTCGTTGGCCATGGCCGAGGGCAGGCCCTCGACCTTCGCGATGCCGTCGCCGGCAAGGGTGACCGTACCGACCTCCTCGCGCGAGGCCGCGTCCGGCTTGTACGACTGGACGAAGTTCTCCAGTGCGTCCCGGATCTCCTCCGGCCGGATCGTGAGCTCCGCCATCTGAGTTCCCTGCTCTCCTTGTTGGGCCCGAAGTTTCACTTGGGGGGTATTCCACGAGTCGGGACTCCCCCCAATAAGAGGTGAATCCTCTGCACGGCCCAACCAGGGCCGTCGTAAGTACGTACTGCTACTGCTCTGTTACTGCTGTTTTGCTGTGCTGTTGTCGCGACCGCGGTCGCGGGAAGCGTCAGCTCGCCAGCCGGCGGCCGGCGTCCTCCAGGCGGTCCGCGATGGAGCCGTTGATGACCTCGTCACCGACCTGCACCCGGATTCCGCCGAGGACCTCGGGGTCCACGTCGAGGTTGAGGTGCATCGGACGGCCGTAGACCTTCGCGAGGGCCGCGCCGAGGCGCTGCTTCTGCGTGTCGCTCAGCGGCACCGCCGAGGTGACCACGGCGACCATCCGGTCCCGCCGGTCGGCGGCGAGCTTGGACAGGGACTCGAGTCCCGACTCCAGGCTACGTCCCCGCGGCACGGTGACAAGGCGCGTCACCAGACGCTCGGTGGTCCGCTCCGCCCGGCCGCCGAGCAGTTCGCGCAGCAGCTCGCCCTTGGCCGCGGTGGTGGCCGACCGGTTGGTGAGCGCGGCGCGCAGCTCGGTGTTGGAGGAGACGATCCGGCCGAACCGGAACAGCTCGTCCTCGACGTTGTCGAGCCGGCCCCGCTTCTGGGCGGCGGTGAGGTCGGCGGTGTTCGCCAGCTCCTCCAGTGCGTCCACCAGGTCGCGGGACTGCGACCAGCGGGAGCGCACCATGCCGGCCACCAGGTCGACGGCCGGGCCGCTGACCTGGGTGCCGAGGAGACGCTGCGCGAGTTCGGCCTTGGCCTCGCCGGCCTGCGCCGGGTCGGTGAGGACCCGACGCAGCGACACCTCGCGGTGGAGCAGCGCGGTGACGGCGGCCAGCTCGTCGGCGAGCGCGCCGGCGTCCACGGACGTGGAGTCCGTCAGCGCGTCGAGACGCTCGCGTGCGGCGGCCAGCGCCTCGCGGCTCGCTCCGTGCATCCCACTCATCGGGTTGCCTCTGCCGTCGTCGCCTTGTCGTCCAGCTCGTCCAGGAAGCGGTCGATGACGCGGCTCTGGCGGGCGTGGTCCTCGAGGGACTCGCCGACGAGCTTGCCGGCCAGGTCGGTGGCCAGCTTGCCGACGTCCTGGCGCAGCGCGGACGCGGCGGCCTTGCGGTCGGCCTGGATCTGGGCGTGACCGGCGGCGATGATCTCCTCACGCTGCCGCTGGCCTTCCGCGCGCATCTCGGCGATGAGCGTGGCGCCCTGCTCCTGCGCCTCCTGACGCAGTCGCGCGGCCTCGTGCCGGGCCTCGGCGAGCTGGGCCTTGTACTGCTCAAGGACGCTCTGGGCCTCGGTCTGCGCGGCCTCGGCCTTCTCGATACCGCCCTCGATGGCCTCGCGACGCTCTTCCAGAACCTTGTTGATGTTCGGGAGGAGCTTCTTGGCGAGGAAGCCGAAGACGATGACGAAAGCGATGAGGCCGATGACAACTTCCGGCCACGGCGGGATGAGGGGATTCTCCTTCTCACCCTCAGCCGCCAGGAAAACCAGGGCGGAGTTCACATCAGTGCCTTTCGTCGAAAGGGTCGGTCGTCAGTGCTCGTCTTAGTAGACGAACGGCATGACGAGACCGATGAGGGCGAGCGCCTCACAGAACGCGAAGCCCAGGATCTGGTTGGCGCGGATCAGACCGGCCGCCTCGGGCTGGCGGGCGAGGGCCTGGGTGCCGTTACCGAAGATGATGCCGACGCCGACGCCGGGGCCAATGGCGGCCAGGCCGTAACCGACGGAGCTGAGCGAACCTTCGACGGCAGCAAGGGTCTGGGACATGCCAGTTCTTCCTTCTCTTTACGGACCGGTGGGGGTTGGCCACCGGACGGCTGGGGTGTGATGCGGGACGACTCAGTGGTGCTCGGCGAGCGCGCCCTGGATGTAGGTGCAGGTCAGCAGCACGAACACGTACGCCTGCACGGCCTGGATGAAGAGCTCGAAGGCCGTCATGATGATCGTCATCACGAACGAGACGCCCGCGTAGGCGATGCCGATGCCGTTCAGCATGTACCAGCTGGCGATCGTGAAGAGGAGCAGCAGCGTGTGGCCCGCGAACATGTTCGCGAAGAGCCGGACGGCGTGGGTGAAGGGGCGGACGATCAGGTTCGAGAAGAACTCGATCGTCATGGCCAGCGGCAGCACCGCGCCGAGCGACTTGTCGTAGCCCGTGACGTTCTTGAAGAAGCCCACGAAGCCGTGGCGCTTGAAGGTCAGCGAGACCCACAGGACGTAGACGATCAGGGCCATGCCCGCCGGGTAGGCGATGATCGACGTCACCGGGAACTGGGCGACCGGGATGATCGACCAGAGGTTCATCATCCAGATGAAGAAGAAGAGCGTCACGACGAGCGGGACGTACTTCTCGCCTTCCTTCTTGCCGATCGTCTCGTACACCACGCCGCGGCGGATGAAGTCGTAGCCGGCCTCGGCGACCATCTGGAGCTTGCCCGGGACAACCTTCGGCTTGTTGAAGGCGGCCCAGAAGAAGCCCACGATGATGATCGAGCCGAGCAGGGCGAGCAGCATCGGCTTGTTGAAGTACATGCCGTTGCCGTCTGCGTTGCCCCAGAGCGGCTCGAAGAGGAACGAGTGCAGGCCGGGAGCCGGGAAGCCACACCCGTCGAACAGGTGGCAGTCGGTCTCGAAGGCGAGCACCTGCGTCGGGTCAGCACTCACCGCGGGCTCCTTCATCGTGGCGCATGGGTACGGCAACCTCGTTGTGTCGGCGCGGCGCGTAACCGCTGTTCGGCACGGGACTGGTGTAACGGATGTGGGGGCGGCTGTGGGGCATCTCGCCTCGCGATTCAGCAGGCGTCAGCCGAGATGCCCGCGCCCGCGATGCCGCAGTTGGCACCGGACGATAGCAGGACTTCACATGCCTCTTTATCCCGGCCCTACCCCTCACGACGAGTGGCCCGTCTTTTCGGGCTTTTCGCCCTTCGGTTCGGGCTCGACGTAGAGGATCTTGGCCTTCATGTGCGCCCGCGTCTGCGCGGCGATCCACGCGAGCGTGACGGCGACCAGGGTGATCGCGAAGGACCGGGGGTTGAACAGCGTCGTGTTCTTGAACGCCGCGAGGAAGACGAACAGCAGCAGGATCTGTGCCGCGTAGAGCATCAGGCCCATCGCCTGGAAGAGGTGCGGAAGCGATTTGGCGGTGCGCTGCAGGACGTAGAGGCCGATCCCCATGAAGAGCATCGCCACCACGGTCGCGACGACGGCTCCGACCGCACCCTTGCCACCGGCGACCACGGCGCTGACGACGGCGGCTACAGCGCCGACGGCAGCCGTGGGCACGGCAGCCTGAAGCAGGATCCGGACGTCATTGGACGGCATGGCGGCAACTCCGCTTTCAACACACAGGGGGCAGGTGTCGTCATGGACGAGCGTAGCCCCGGGGCGGACGGTGTCCGCACGTTCAAGAGACCGTCGCACTACGGTCCTTGGGCTCTACCCCGGGAATACTCGTGAACCGTATCACAAACTATTTGATGAGGTCTTTACCTGTGGGTGTGCTTGCTGTCACACGTGAGAGTGACAGTGCGCGTTTGTGCAATTACCGCGCCCACTTGTCTGGTAATGGGGGGTTTCGCCCCTCTCACCTTTTCTACCGTGCCCGCGTACGGGGTCCGACGGCGGTCGCCCCGTTGACGCCCGAGACGCCGACGGTGACGCGCACCCGCTCCTCGTCGTCGTCCTCGTCCGCGGCCACCGCGGCCTCTTTCTCGGCCGGGGCGGCGGCCGCCCGGCGGCGCCGGTAGCGCGGCGGCACGAAGGCCTCGGCCCAGCGGGGGGCGCGCGGCGTGAAGCGCGGCAGCAGGAGCAGGACCAGGCCGATCGCGCTGAGGAAGACGACGCCCAGCACGATCCACATCGACGCCGCGTTCACCGAGTAGGCGAGCGCCCCGAACGCGATCAGCGCCGAGAAGAAGTACATGATCAGCACCGCGCGGCTGTGCGAGTGGCCGATCTCCAGCAGGCGGTGGTGCAGGTGCCCCCGGTCGGCGGCGAACGGCGACTGGCCGCGCCAGGTGCGGCGCACGATCGCCAGGATCAGGTCGGCGGCCGGGATGGCGATGATGGTCAGCGGCATCAGCAGCGGGATGTAGACCGGCACCATCTGGTGCACGGTGTTGCGCTCGGAGCCGCCGAAGAGGCTGTCCGGGTCCACCTGGCCCGTGATGGAGATGGCGCTCGCCGCCAGGACCAGGCCGATCAGCATCGAGCCGGAGTCGCCCATGAAGATGCGCGCGGGATGGATGTTGTGCGGCAGGAAGCCCAGGCACATGCCCATCAGGATGGCCGCGAACAGCGAGGCGGGCGCCGCGGCCTCGATGCCGTACGAGTACCAGATCCGGTAGGCGTACATGAAGAACGCCGCCGCCGCGATGCACACCACGCCGGCCGCGAGACCGTCGAGGCCGTCCACGAAGTTGACCGCGTTGATGGTCACGACGACCAACGCCACGGTGAGGAGCGTGCCCTGCCACTGGGTCAGCGCGACCGTGCCCACGGTCGGGATGGGAAGCCACAGGATCGTCAGACCCTGCACAACCATCACGCCGGCGGCGATCATCTGACTGCCCAGCTTGATCAGGGCGTCGATCTCGAACTTGTCGTCCAGGACACCGATCAGCCAGATCAGCGCGGCGCCGGAGAGCAGCGCCCGCGGTTCGTTGGACTTCTCGAAGACCTGGTGGAGGTTGGTCAGGTGGTCGGCGACCAGCAGACCCGCGCACAGTCCGAAGAACATGGCGATACCGCCGAGCCGCGGAGTGGGTTCCCGGTGCACGTCACGTGCCCGGATCTCCGGCATCGCTCCCGCCACGATCGCGAACTTCCGTACCGGCCCGGTCAGCAGATACGTCACCGCGGCCGTGACGCAGAGCGTCAGCAGGTATTCACGCACGGGCTTCCCCACAGGTCTCGCTGGCCATTCCCAGCCTCACAGCCTAGCGATGCAGGCATATGGATGAGGACTTCCGGGTAGCGACGATGGTTGCACGTGCCGCTGTGCACGCGTGTGCGCCCACCCTGCCTCATTCCGGATACGGGGGAAACTCCGTCACCAGATCCCGTACGTCGTCCCGCGCCGCGGCGGCCTCCGTGTCGCCCCTGAGCACCCCGGCGAGCAGCGTGGCCACCGCCCGCATCTCCCGCTCCCCCATGCCCTGCGTGGTCACCGCCGCCGTGCCCAGGCGCAGGCCGCGGGCGTCGCCGTGCGGCAGCGCGCAGCAGTCCAGGACGATCCCGGCCGCCGCCAGCCGGCCCCGGGCGACCTTCCCGTCGACGCCGAGCGGGGCGGGGTCGACGGTGAGCAGGTGGGTGTCCGTACCGCCGGTGGTGACGACCAGTCCCTCGGCGGCCAGGTGGGCCGCGAGCGCCCGCGCGTTGGCGACCACCTGGTGGGCGTACGCGGCGAAGGCGGGGGTCGCCGCTTCCCCGAAGGCGACGGCCTTGGCGGCGATGGTGTGCATCTGGGCGCCGCCCTGGGTGAAGGGGAAGACGGCCCGGTCGACCCGCTCGGACAGTTCGCTTCCGCACAGGATCATGCCGCCGCGGGGTCCGCGCAGCACCTTGTGCGTGGTGGCGCAGACGATGTCGGCGTACGGCACCGGGCTGGGCGCCGCTCCCCCGGCGACCAGGCCGATCGGGTGCGCGGCGTCCGCGATGAGGTAGGCGCCCACCTCGTCGGCGATGGCGCGGAAGGCGGCGTGGTCGAGGTGGCGGGGGTAGGCGATGGAGCCGCACACGATCGCCTTGGGGCGGTGGGTGCGGGCCAGGGTGCGCACCTGGTCATAGTCGATCAGCCCGGTCTCCGCGTCCACGCCGTAGCCGACGAAGTCGAACCAGCGGCCGGAGAAGTTCCCCGGCGAGCCGTGGGTGAGGTGGCCGCCGTACGGCAGGCCCAGGGCGAGGACGGTGTCGCCGGGGCGCAGCAGTGCGGCGTAGGCGGCCAGCACGGCGGAGGAGCCGGAGTGCGGCTGCACGTTGGCGTGCTCGGCACCGAACAGCGCCTGGGCCCGCTCCGCGGCGAGCCGCTCGGCGACGTCGACGATCTCGCAGCCGCCGTGGTGCCGGGCGCCCGGGTAGCCCTCGGCGTACTTGTTGGCCAGCGGCGAGCCGAGGGCGGCCAGCACGGCGGGGGACGTGAAGTTCTCGGCGGCGATCAGCTGGAGGGTCGTCGACTGCCGACGGCCTTCGGCGAACAGGATCTCGGCCAGCTCGGGGTCCTGGCGCAGCAGGACGCCGAGCGAGCTGTCATCGGCCTCGATGATGTCGTGGGTGACCGACATGGTGCGCTCCGGGCATGCGTCGACGGTGACGTACGACCAATGTAGGCCCGCAACCCCCACCCCGCCTCACGCCCGCGCCGGAACCCCCGTCAGTGCTGTCACCACGGGGACCCCGACCCTCACGCGCCCCTCGCACCGCCCGGCCCTGGCGGGCCTCACGCCCGCGCGGGGACCCCCGTCAGGGCCGTCACCACCGGGTCGAGTGCCTGGTGTATCTCGTCGCCGATCGAGCGGAAGAAGGTCAGGGGGGCGCCGTACGGGTCGTACACCTCGTCCGCCTCCACCGTGGGGGCCAGGAGCCACCCGCGCAGCGCGGCGGCCGCGCGGACCAGGGCGCGGGCGCGGGTGACCACGCCGTCCTCCAGGGGAGGGAGCGTCGCCGGGTCGATGGCGTTCACCAGGCGGGTGAACTCCTTCAGGGTGAACGTGCGCAGGCCCGCCGAGTGGCCCATGGAGATGACCTGGGCCCGGTGGTCGCGGGTCGCGGTGAGCACCAGGTCGGCACGGATCACGTGCTCGTCGAGCAGCTCTCGGCCGGTGAAGCCGGCGGGGTCGGCGCCGAAGTCCGTGAGGACCGTCTCGGCGTTCGCCTCCATGGGGGCGCCTTCGTGGCCCCAGGTGCCGGCGCTCTCCACGATCAGGCCGCCGCCCAGCACACCGAGCCGCTCCTGCACCGCGTGCCGGGTCAGCCGCTCGGTGATGGGCGAGCGGCAGACGTTTCCGGTGCTGACGTGGAGGATGCGGAAGCTGTCGCGCGGAAGTCCGACGAACGTGGTCGTGATCTCCGCGGCGCGTTCCCCGTTGCCTATGCCACGCCCCGTCTCAGGGGCCGTCAATTCGCCACCTCGAGGTCGGGTACCACCTTGCGCAGTTCCTCCGCCGACAGCGCGCCCGCACGCAGCAGGACCGGCACCTCGCGGGTGACGTCGACGATGGACGACGGGACGATGCCGGGCGTGGGCCCGCCGTCGAGGTAGACGGAGACGGAGTCGCCGAGCATCTGCTGGGCGGCGTCGCAGTCCTCGGGGGCCGGGTGGCCGGTCAGGTTGGCGGAGGAGACGGCCATCGGGCCGACCTCGGTGAGCAGCTCGATGGCGACCGGGTGCAGCGGCATGCGGACGGCGACCGTGCCCCGGGTCTCGCCCAGGTCCCACTGGAGGGACGGCTGGTGCTTGGCGACCAGCGTCAGCGCGCCGGGCCAGAAGGCGTCGACCAGTTCCCAGGCCATCTCGGAGAAGTCCGTGACCAGGCCGTGCAGGGTGTTCGGCGAGCCGATGAGGACCGGGGAGGGCATGTTGCGGCCGCGCCCCTTGGCCTCCAGCAGGTCGCCGACGGCCTCCGCGGCGAAGGCGTCCGCGCCGATGCCGTACACGGTGTCCGTCGGCAGCACCACGAGCTCGCCCCGGCGGACGGCGGACGCGGCCTCGCGCAGACCGGTCACTCGGTCGGTCGAGTCGTTGGTGTCGTATCGCCGTGCCATTTAGCGGGCCTCCTCGTACACGTACTGCGGGATCGAAGTCAGCGGGGTGCGGCCGCTCACGGCAGTGCCTTGCGGGCGGTCGCGAACCTGGGCCGGTTGTTGAGGTCGGGGTGGTCGGCCGCGTCGGCCCAGCCCCGCTCCTCGGTGAAGATCCACGGCACCTGGCCGCCCTGGGTGTCGGCGTGCTCGACGACGACCACGCCGCCGGGGCGCAGCAGCCGGTGCGCGGTGCGTTCCAGGCCCCGGATCAGGTCGAGGCCGTCCTCGCCGGAGAACAGGGCAAGCTGGGGATCGTGGTCGCGGGCCTCGGGGGCGACGTACTCCCACTCGGTGAGCGGGATGTACGGCGGGTTGGAGACGACCAGGTCGACCTGGCCGTCGAGGTCCGGGAAGGCCGTCAGGGCGTCTCCCTGGCGCAGGTCGACCCTGGACCCCTCCATGTTCTTGCGCGTCCACACCAGGGCGTCCTCGGACAGCTCCACGGCGTGCACGCGGGAGCGCGGCACCTCCTGGGCGAGCGCCAGCGCGATGGCGCCCGAGCCGGTGCACAGGTCGACGATGCAGGGCTCGACGACGTCCATGGCGCGCACCGCGTCTATGGCCCACCCGACGACCGACTCGGTCTCGGGGCGGGGCACGAAGACACCGGGGCCGACCTGGAGCTCCAGGTAGCGGAAGTAGGCGCGGCCGGTGATGTGCTGGAGCGGCTCGCGCGCCTCGCGGCGGGCGACGACCTCCCAGTACCGGGCGTCGAAGTCCGCGTCCGGCACGGTGTGCAGCTCGCCCCGCTTGACGCCGTGCAGATACGCGGCGAGTTCCTCCGCGTCGGTGCGCGGCGAGGGCACGCCGGCGTCGGCCAGCCGCTGGGTGGCCTGGGCCACCTCCATGAGCAGCAGGTTCACGCTGGTCCTCCGGGGCTGAGCTGTGGTCCGGTGCGGGTGGTGCGGCGGTGCTCAGGCGGCGGCGAGCTTGGCCGCCGAGTCCGCGTCGACGCAGGCCTGGATCACCGAGTCGAGGTCGCCGTCCAGGACCTGGTCCAGGTTGTACGCCTTGAAGCCGACGCGGTGGTCCGAGATGCGGTTCTCCGGGAAGTTGTACGTGCGGATCTTCTCGGAGCGGTCGACGGTGCGGACCTGGCTGCGCCGGGCGTCCGCGGCCTCCTTCTCCGCCTCCTCCTGCGCCGCCGCGAGCAGCCTGGAGCGCAGGATACGCATCGCCTGCTCCTTGTTCTGCAGCTGGCTCTTCTCGTTCTGGCAGGAGGCGACGACTCCGGTCGGGATGTGCGTGATGCGCACGGCGGAGTCGGTGGTGTTGACGGACTGGCCGCCGGGTCCCGAGGACCGGTAGACGTCGATGCGGAGGTCGTTGGGGTTGATCTCGACGTCGATCTCCTCGGCCTCGGGGGTCACCAGGACGCCCGCCGCGGAGGTGTGGATGCGGCCCTGGGACTCGGTGGCCGGCACCCGCTGCACGCGGTGCACGCCGCCCTCGTACTTCAGCCGCGCCCAGACGCCCTGTCCGGGCTCGGTGGCGCCCTGACCGCCCTTGGTCTTCACGGCGACCTGGACGTCCTTGTAGCCGCCCAGCTCGGACTCGGTGGAGTCGATGATCTCGGTCTTCCAGCCGACCCGCTCGGCGTACCGCAGGTACATGCGCAGCAGGTCACCGGCGAAGAGCGCCGACTCGTCGCCGCCGGCGCCGGCCTTGATCTCGAGGATGACGTCCTTGTCGTCGCTGGGGTCGCGCGGGACCAGGAGCAGGCGCAGCTTCTCCGTCAGCTCATCGCGCTGCTTGTCCAGCTCCTTGACCTCGGCGGCGAAGTCGGGGTCGTCGGCCGCGAACTCGCGCGCGGTCTCGATGTCGTCGCCGGTCTGCTTCCAGGAGCGGAACGTGGCGACGATCGGAGTCAGCTCGGCGTACCGCTTGTTCAGCTTGCGCGCGTTGGCCTGGTCGGAGTGGACCGACGGGTCGGCGAGCTTCTTCTCCAGGTCGGCGTGCTCGGCGACGAGTTCCTCGACGGCCTCGAACATCTTGGGCTCCTGCTTACTGCTCGGGAAGGGGAAGGCGGGCGACCAAAAACGCCGGTCCCGGCGCTCCCCGGGGAGGGGATGCGGCCGTGGACCGGCGGTTGGAGGCTCGCTACTTCTTGGAGCCGGCGGCCTTGCCGAAGCGGGCCTCGAAGCGGGCCACACGGCCACCGGTGTCGAGGATCTTCTGCTTGCCCGTGTAGAACGGGTGGCACTCGGAGCAGACCTCGGCCCGGATGGTGCCGGACTGGATGGTGCTGCGGGTGGTGAACGACGCGCCACAGGTGCAGCTGACCTGCGTCTCGACGTACTCGGGGTGGATGTCGCGCTTCAAGGTGTCTCCTACTGTTCCGGGAGGGCGCCGGGTCGCAGCCGCGGGGTGCGGAAGCGTGAACCGGAGCCGACGTACCAGTCTGCCAGGACTGGCGCCATCCCCCAAAACCGGGGGGCGGGGTGAACTATTCCCCGGAGTTGACGACGCCCTTGGCCTCACCCGTGGCCGTGCCCTGCGTGGCCGACTCGGGGATCGGGCGGTCGTTCTTCAGGGCCGTCCAGACCTGCTGGGCCTTGCCCTCCTCGACCAGGACGCGGTTGGCGTCGGCGGGGTCGTAGATCACCGGCATGGTCACCATGTGCATCTTGTCCGGGCCGATTCCCTTCAGGCCGCTCGCGAAGGACATCAGGGAGTTCACCGAGCCCAGGTCGGAGTCGGTGGTCACGGTCTTGGTGGCGGTGTCGGCGATGTCGTACAGCTTCTTGGGGTTGCCGAGCAGGCCGACGTCCTTGACCTGGTCGACCAGGGCCTTGACGAAGGCCTGCTGGAGCTGGATGCGGCCGAGGTCGGAGCCGTCGCCGACGCCGTGCCGGGTGCGGACCAGGCCGAGGGCCTGCTCGCCGTCGAGCCGGTGGGTGCCGGCCGTGAGGTCGAGGTGGCTGTCGGGGTCCTTGATGTCCTCGGTGGTGGTGACCTCGACGCCGCCGAGGTCGTCGATGAGGTTCTGGAAGCCGCTGAAGTCGACCTCCAGGTAGTGGTCCATGCGCAGGCCGCTGATCGACTCCACGGTCTTGACGGCGCAGGCGGCGCCGCCGGTGGAGTAGGCGGAGTTGAACATGACGTCGTCGGCCGCGGGGTGCTCGCCGCCGTCGGTGTCGGTGCAGTCGGGGCGGTCGATGAGGGTGTCGCGCGGGATGGAGACCACGCTGGCCTTCTTGTGGCCCTTGTAGACGTGCACGATCATCGCCGTGTCCGAGCGGGCGGTGCCGTCGTCGGTGCCGCCGCCGAGCTTCTTGTTGCCGCCGGACCGGGTGTCGGAGCCGAGGACCAGGATGTTCTGCGAGCCGTTGTCGGCCTTCTCGGGCCGGTCGGCGCCGAGCGCCTGGTCGATGTCGACGCTCGTGAGGTTGCCGTTGAGCTTGAAGTACAGGACTCCGGCTCCGGTGCCGCCCAGGACCACGATGCCCGCGGCGCTCCAGGCCGCGACAAGCAGGGCCTTGCGCCGCTTGGCCGTGGGCTTGCGGCGGCGGCCCTTGCCCCGGCGGCCGGGGCCGGGGGTGCGGGACTGGCCGGGGCCGGGTATCGCGGGATCCGGCGTGCTCTCGGCGGACATGGGCTCCTCGGTGTTCGTCCGGTCGGTTACCCCCTGCGCTCAGGGTCGGGTCGGTCGGCTCCGGCGGTTTCGGCGCCGGTACCTCACCATGGTCCCTCCGTAGCTCAGACGGCGGAACTCGGGACAGGGTTGCACAACCGTCTGTGGCGACCCGGTGGGGAAACGGTGACGGAGCGTGTTCGGCGGTCCGGGGCACACCTCGCTGACCTGGGCGTCCGCCGGGGCGGGTCCGTACGCACCGGATCGGGCCCCGGGCCGGGGCGTGTGGCGAAGGTCGCAGCCGCGGGCCTGCCGAACGGCGACGGGGCCGCCCCCGAGGTGGAGGCGGCCCCGCGGGGATCGTTCGCTCAGCCGAAGAGGTTGAACGCGTTCCAGCCGCCGCCGACCCGGACCCGGGCCTTGAACGTGGCCGTGCCCGACGTGCCGGTGCCCTTGTACAGCCACAGCACACCGGAGCTGTCGCGGGCCAGCAGGTCGGGCCTGCCGTCCCCGGTGGTGTCACCGGCGGTGGCGAGGGCGCTGTAGGCGTTCCAGCCGCCGCCGACCCTGACCCGGCTGCCGAGCGCCGGAGCGGCCTTCCCGGTGCCCGGGTACAGCCACAGGACGCCCGAGCCGTCCCGCGCCAGCAGGTCGGGCCTGCCGTCCCGGGTGTAGTCGCCCTTGCCGGTGATCGTGTACGAGGCCCAGCCGCCGCCGATCCGGACGCGGCTGCCGAACGTGCCGTCGCCCTTGCCCGGGTAGAGCCACAGGACGCCGTCCTTGTCCTTGGCGACCAGGTCGGGCAGGGCGTCGCCGGAGAGGTCGCCCGGGACGCGGAGGTCCTTCATCGCGTTCCAGCCGCCGCCGACGCGGATCGACTCGTAGGCGTCCTCCCCGTTGAAGGCGAGCGTGTACAGCACGCCGTCCGAGGCGCGGTACACGTAGTCCTGCCAGGAGTCGCGGTCCAGGTCGCCCTGGCGCACCAGGTTCACCCCGCTCCAGTCGCCGAGCGAGAGGCGGTCGCCCAGGTAGGGGAACTGGTCGCCGAACGAGTAGTACTCGTACGCCTCGCCGCCCGGGGTGCGGGCGAAGAGGTCCGCCAGGCCGTCGAAGTCGAGGTCGGTGTCGTCGACGCGGGAGTTGACCTCGCCGACGTACGAGCTGACCTTGGCGTAGACGGCGTAGGCGCCCGAGGCGACGCAGTCCTCGACGCCCCAGGACACCACGCCGGCGATCCGGCCGTTGACCACGAGCGGGCCGCCGGAGTCCCCGTTGCACGGGGAGACCGTACCGGCGTCCTGGCCGGAGGCCGGGTCACCGGCGCAGGCCATCTGGCCGGGCACGAAGTCGGAGCCCCAGAACGAGGTGCAGGAGGCGTCCGGACGCATCGGCACGGTCGCCTTCTTCAGCGTCGGCGAGATGTCCTGGCTGGTGGAGCTGGTGCGCCCCCAGCCGTACACCGTCGCCGGGGTGCCGTTGGAGTAGGAGGCGGTGTCGCCGCTCGTCGTGGGCCGCAGCGTCTTGTACGGCAGCGCCTCGGTCAGCGTGAGCACCGCCAGGTCGCCGCCCGAGGTGGTGCTCGGCCGGTACGTGGGGTTGACCCACTGGCTCCACACACCGGCGACCCGGCCGCCGTGCACGTCGGCACCGTCGGGCAGCTGGGCGGTACCCGCGAGGACCGCCCCGTTCTCCGACCAGTCCAGGCCGTACACGCAGTGCGCGGCGGTCAGGACCTTCGCCGGGGCCACCAGGGTGCCGCCGCAGAAGTAGCCCTCGTCGTCGGCGGGGTCGGCGTTGCCCTTGTCGTCGTAGTAGTGC
This sequence comes from Streptomyces sp. BBFR25, assembly GCF_044590125.1. Lineage (NCBI taxonomy): Bacteria > Bacillati > Actinomycetota > Actinomycetes > Kitasatosporales > Streptomycetaceae > Streptomyces > Streptomyces sp. BBFR25. The sequence continues at coordinate 5,766,792 of NZ_CP172447.1, read as the reverse complement.
AGCTGCACCATCCACGGCGCCTCGGAGATCGACGCGTCCTTGCCGCCGATGATCTTCGGGTCGACCCGGCCGGACGGGGCCCCGGCGCTCGGGGTGGCCTCGGGCGTGCCGGGGGCGGTCGCGGTGTCGCCCTTGAGGGCGGCACCGGAGTCCCGGACGCGCTGCGCCAGCTCGGCGGGGGACGCGGTGGCGGGCCGTTCGGTGACGGCCGGCCGGGGCGGGACGGGGGCCCCGCCGGACGCCTGGGCGGGGGCGGCGGCGAGGACCGCGCCCGACAGGGCGAGTGCGGCGGTGGCCGCGGGAAGAGCCAGCCGGGCTCTTCGAGGGGTAGAGGTCACTCAGGTCTCCTGTCGCTGTAGACGCAGGCAGGAGAGAAGCGCCCGGCGGGCACGGGTCCGTGCGTGCGGACAGCACGGATCGCCGATCACCCTGTGGGCGTATCCGAAAATACGTTCCCCCCCACTGCGGTGCGCTGATCCTACAAGCCCGGCAAGCCGAAAGTCCCGCCCCGTCACCGGTGTGACGAAGCGGGACCTCGGACTGCGATCGGGAGGACCGGCGGTGACTCAGTCGCCGTTGCCGGGCGTCGGCGTCGTCTTCTGGATCTGCATCAGGAACTCGGCGTTCGACTTGGTCTGCTTCATCTTGTCGAGGAGCAGCTCGATCGCCTGCTGCTGGTCGAGGGCGTGCAGCACCCGGCGCAGCTTCCAGGTGATGGCCAGCTCGTCGCTGCCGAGCAGGATCTCCTCCTTACGGGTGCCGGACGCGTCCACGTCCACCGCGGGGAAGATGCGCTTGTCGGCGAGCTTCCGGTCGAGCTTCAGCTCGGCGTTGCCGGTGCCCTTGAACTCCTCGAAGATGACCTCGTCCATGCGGGACCCGGTGTCCACCAGCGCGGTGGCGAGGATGGTCAGCGAACCGCCGTCCTCGATGTTGCGGGCCGCACCGAAGAAGCGCTTCGGCGGGTACAGGGCGGTCGAGTCGACACCACCGGACAGGATGCGGCCGGAGGCCGGGGCGGCGAGGTTGTACGCACGGCCCAGACGGGTGATCGAGTCGAGCAGCACGACGACGTCGTGACCCAGCTCCACCAGGCGCTTGGCGCGCTCGATGGCCAGCTCCGCGACCGTGGTGTGGTCCTCGGCGGGGCGGTCGAAGGTCGAGGAGATGACCTCGCCCTTCACCGACCGCTGCATGTCGGTGACCTCTTCCGGACGCTCGTCGACCAGGACGACCATCAGGTGGCACTCGGGGTTGTTGTGCGTGATCGCGTTGGCGATCGCCTGCATGATCATGGTCTTGCCGGTCTTCGGCGGGGCCACGATCAGACCGCGCTGCCCCTTACCGATCGGCGCGACCAGGTCGATGATGCGGGTGGTGAGGACGCCCGGGTCCGTCTCCAGACGCAGTCGGTCCTGCGGGTACAGCGGCGTCAGCTTGTTGAACTCCGGCCGACCGCGGCCGTGTTCGGGCGCCATGCCGTTGACGGAGTCCAGGCGCACCAGCGCGTTGAACTTCTCGCGGCGCTCGCCCTCCTTGGGCTGGCGCACGGCACCGGTGAGGTGGTCGCCCTTGCGCAGGCCGTTCTTGCGGACCTGGGCGAGGGAGACGTACACGTCGTTGGGACCGGGCAGGTAGCCGGAGGTCCGGATGAACGCGTAGTTGTCGAGGATGTCGAGGATGCCGGCGACCGGGATGAGGACGTCGTCCTCATTGATCTGCGGCTCCTGCTGGATGTCGTCGCGCCCGCGACGGCCCCGGCGGTCCCGGTAGCGTCCGCGGCGGCCGCGACGGCCGCTGCCGTCGTCGTCGTAACCGTCGTCGTGCTGCTGGCGGTCCTGGCGTCCGCCGCCGCCCTGCTGCTGACGGTCCTGGCGTCCGCCGCCCTGGCTCTGCTGGTCGTCGCCCTTGCTGCGCCGGTCGCGGCCGCCACGGTCGCCACGCTCGCCGCGGTCGCCGCGGTCGCCGCGCTCACGGCGGTCGCGACGGCGGCCCTCGCCGCCCTCGCCGTCGGATCGGGCGTCGCCCTGGCCCTGCTGGTGGCCCTGCGTCTGCTGCGTGGCCGACGCGTCGGCCTTCGGCTCGGCGCGGGTCTCGACGGCGACCGTGTCGGTGCCGCCGGACGGGCTGCCCGCGTCGGCGGTGGCCCGGCGACGACGGCGCTCGGAGGGGGCGTCGTCGGCGGGGGCGGCCTGCTCGGCCGAGGCGTTGACCTTGGGGGACGGCTGACCGGGAATCTCGATCTGCTGCTGGGCGGCCTTGTCGGCGGCCGCCTTGTCCGCCTTCTTGTCGGCCTTGCCGGCCTTCTCCGCGCTCCCCGCCTTCTCGGCGGGGGCCTCGTCGCCCGTACGGGTCCGGGAGGTGCTGCGGCGCTTCGGCTTGGTCTCGCCGGCGGTGTCCGCGGCGGGCGCGGCCTTGGCGGGGGCTCCCCCCGCGGCCTGCGCCTCCTTGATGACCTCGATCAGCTGGCTCTTGCGCATCCGCGCGGTGCCCCTGATGCCGAGGCCGGATGCGACCTGCTGCAGCTCGGCCAGCACCATGCCCTCGAGGCCGGTACCGCGGCGCCGCCGGGAGCCGGCACCGGTGGCAGGCGCGGAGGCGTCCGTGGCGGGCGCGGCAGCGGTCTCCTCGACACGTGCGCCCATCAGATCGGTGGTGTCGCTCACGAAGGGTCCTTCCCTGGAGCGGACGTCGGCCTGTCTGGCTCGGCGACCGGTTGTGCTGTCCGGCTTCGGTCCTTGCTGTGCGAACCGTGCCGGGGCGGTGGTCCGCCTGAACGGCGGAAGAGATATCTGGTGATGGCGCTTCCCCTAGCCGTGGCACCCGGTGTCTGTGTCAGGCGGCGTGGTCGCACCGGTTCCGAAACTCCCCCAGAGGGGGTAACCCCCTCTGGCGGGCCGCTCAGTGCCCGTGTCGGCCGTACTGATCACGTACGACGTCCACTGCACAATGCGGCTTGGGGGGCTCCCGGAAGAATGTCTGTCCCGGACGGGGACACGAGGCACCTCGCCATGGTGGGGTCGGGTGCAGACTTGAGATTAACACTACCGGATCCAACAAACATTCCCCCTCTCGAAATCCGGCAACCGTCCGCGTCAGGTGTCACTGGCGGTCGCCAGAGGCAGGACGCTCGCGCCCTGCTGGTCCAGGTCGAGCCGGTTGGCCGCCCAGTCCGTACCGGCCAGCGCCTCGACCTTGTCGGCCGTGTCGGCGTCGGCCAGTGCCATCACCGTGGGTCCGGCACCCGAGATCACCGCGGGGATGCCGTCACCACGCAGCCGTTCCACCAGCGCCGCGCTCTCCGGCATGGCCGGCGCGCGGTACTCCTGGTGCAGGCGGTCCTCGGTGGCCGGCAGCAGCAGCTCGGGGCGCCGGGTGAGGGCCTCGACGAGCAGCGCGGCGCGGCCGGCGTTGGCGGCGGCGTCGACGTGCGGGACGCTGCGCGGGAGCAGTCCGCGCGCGGTCTGGGTCAGCACCGGCTTCCCGGGCACGAAAACCACCGGAACGATGGAATCGGCGGGCTCCATCCTGATCGCCCGAGCGGCGCCGGAATCCATCCAGGACAGGGTGAAACCGCCCAGCAGACAGGCCGCCACGTTGTCGGGGTGGCCCTCGATCTCGGTGGCGAGGTCGAGCACCGCGGCGTCGTCGAGGCGGGCCTCGCCGCCTATGGTCACCGCGCGCGCGGCGACGATGCCGGCGCAGATGGCGGCGGAGGAGGAACCGAGGCCGCGGCCGTGCGGGATGCGGTTGGCGCAGACGATCTCCAGGCCGCGCGGCTGTCCGCCGAGCAGGTCGAAGGCGGTGCGCAGGGAGCGGACGAGGAGGTGCTTCTCGTCGCGCGGGAGGGTCTCGCTGCCCTCACCCGCGATGTCGATGTGCAGCCCGGAGTCGGCCACCCGGACGACCACGTCGTCGTAGAGACCCAGCGCTAGGCCGAGGGCGTCGAAGCCCGGACCGAGATTGGCGCTGGTGGCGGGGACGCGCACCCTGACGGCGGCGGCGCGGAAGGCTGGACCGGCCATCGCTCGATGACTCTCCTTGAGCTGCGTGACTGTCGAGAACTGGCGTGACTGTCGAATGACATTCGATGACGGTGACGTACCGAACCCTGGGCGCGACGCGGGGACGGCGCGGCACCGCGGCATATGCGGCAGGCGGGTTAGGTACAGCCTATCGAAGGAAGGTTCTGTGGCGACATAGGGCGCACAGGAGGCGCACGATGCGTGTCGTAAGCCCCCCGTGCACCCCCTGTCGGTGGCCTTCCCGGCCGGGCGTCGCTTACGCCCTCTTGCGCCGGTCGTGTCGCACCGGCGCGGCGTCCCGGACCAGGCCGGGCCGCTCAGACCAGGGCGCTCAGACCAGGCCGAGCCGCTCGGCCGCGGTCGCCGCGTCGACCGGGACGGTGACCGGCTGCGGGGCACCCGCGACGGCCCAGTCCGGGTCCTTGAGCCCGTTGCCGGTGACGGTGCACACGATGCGCTGCCCCGGGTCGACCTTGCCCTGCTCGGCCGCCTTCAGCAGACCGGCCACCGACGCGGCGGACGCGGGCTCCACGAAGACACCCTCCTGGGAGGCCAACAGCCGGTAGGCGCGCAGGATCTCACGGTCCGTCACCTCGTCGATGGCGCCGCCCGACTCGTCCCGCGCGGCGAGCGCGAAGTCCCACGAGGCGGGGTTGCCGATCCGGATGGCGGTGGCGATGGTCGACGGGTCCTTGACGACCTCGCCGCGCACGATCGGGGCGCTGCCGGAGGCCTGGAACCCCCACATGCGGGGCCGCTTCGTGCTGACCTTGTCGGCGGCGTACTCCTGGTACCCCTTCCAGTACGCGGTGATGTTGCCCGCGTTGCCCACCGGGAGGACGTGGATGTCGGGCGCGTCGCCGAGCATGTCCACGATCTCGAAGGCGGCCGTCTTCTGCCCCTCGATACGCACCGGGTTGACCGAATTGACCAGCGCCACGGGGTAGTTGTCGCTGAGCGCGCGGGCGAGCGTGAGGCAGTCGTCGAAGTTGCCGTCGACCTGGAGGATCTTCGCGCCGTGCACGAGGGCCTGGCCCATCTTGCCGAGCGCGATCTTGCCCTGCGGCACCAGCACGGCGGAGACCATGCCCGCGCGCACACCGTAGGCGGCGGCGGAGGCGGAGGTGTTGCCCGTGGAGGCGCAGATGACGGCCTGCGCGCCCTCCTCCTTCGCCTTGCTGATGGCCATGGTCATGCCGCGGTCCTTGAAGGACCCGGTCGGGTTCGCCCCCTCGACCTTGAGGTGGACCTCGCAGCCCGTGCGCTCGGAGAGCACCTGCGCGGGCACGAGCGGGGTGCCGCCCTCACGGAGCGTCACGACGGGCGTGCTGTCGGAGACGGGCAGCCGGTCCCGGTACTCCTCGATGATTCCGCGCCACTGGTGGGTCATTGCTGGTTACTCTCCTTCAACCCGCATGATGCTGGCGACACCCCGCACGGTGTCGAGCTTGCGCAGCGCCTCGACCGTACCGCCGAGGGCGGCGTCGGACGCGCGATGGGTGACGACGACGAGGGATGCCTCGCCGTCCTTGCCGGACTGCCGCACGGTGTCGATGGAGACACCGTGCTCCGCGAACACGGTCGCGACCTGGGCGAGCACGCCCGGTTTGTCGGCCACGTCGAGGCTGATGTGGTAGCGCGTGACGACGTCGCCCATCGGCGACACGGGGAGCGCGGCGTACGCGGACTCACCGGGTCCGGTGGCACCGCCGATCCGGTTGCGGCAGACGGCGACGAGGTCGCCGAGCACGGCGGACGCGGTCGGCGAGCCGCCGGCGCCGGGCCCGTAGAACATGAGCTGCCCGGCGGCCTCGGACTCCACGAACACGGCGTTGTACGCCTCGCGCACGTTGGCCAGCGGATGGCTGAGCGGGATCATCGCGGGATGCACGCGCGCGGTGACCGATCCCCCGTCCGCGGCCCGCTCGCAGATGGCGAGCAGCTTGATGGTGCAGCCCATCTCCCTGGCGGAGGCGAAGTCGGCTGCGGTGACCTCGGTCATGCCCTCGCGGTAGACGTCGTCGAGGCGCACGCGCGTGTGGAAGGCGATCCCGGCGAGGATGGCGGCCTTGGCGGCGGCGTCGAAGCCCTCGACGTCGGCGGTCGGGTCGGCCTCGGCGTACCCGAGGGCGGTGGCCTCGTCGAGCGCCTCCTGGTACCCGGCCCCCGTGCTGTCCATGGCGTCGAGGATGAAGTTGGTCGTCCCGTTGACGATGCCGAGCACTCGGTTGACCTTGTCGCCGGCCAGCGACTCGCGCAGCGGCCGGATCAGCGGGATGGCACCGGCGACGGCGGCCTCGTAGTAGAGGTCCTTGCCGTGCTCGTCGGCGGCGGCGTGCAGCGAGGCGCCGTCCTGGGCGATGAGCGCCTTGTTGGCGGAGACCACGGAGGCGCCGTGCGCGAAGGCGGTGGTGATGAGCGTCCGCGCGGGCTCGATCCCGCCGATGACCTCGACGACGACGTCGATGTCCCCGCGCTTGACGAGGGCGGTGGCGTCCGTGGTCACCAGGGCCGGGTCGATCCCTTCCCGCACCTTGTCGGGCCGCCGTACGGCGACCCCCGCGAGCTCCACCGGGGCCCCGATCCGGGCGGCGAGGTCGGCGGCGTGCGTCGTCATGATGCGCGCCACCTCTGAGCCGACCACTCCACAGCCCAGCAGCGCCACCTTCAGCGGACGCGTACGCATCATCCGACCTCGTTTCCTCTTACCGTCTACGGTTGGACCAGTCTCACGCACCGGACGGGATTTTCTGCCTTTCGTCCGGATCGTGAGACGTTTATTTCATTTTCGGAGGGGTCGCGGGCCGCAAGATCTTCACCCGCGGGGCTCCGCCGCCGCGGGGCGTCACCCCACGTCGAGCCGCAGCAGGTCCTCCTCGGTCTCCCGCCGCACGATGACCCGCGCCGCGCCGTCCCGCACGGAGACGACCGGCGGACGCAGCACGTGGTTGTAGTTGCTGGCCATGGAACGGCAGTACGCCCCCGTCGCCGGTACGGCGATCAGGTCACCCGGTGCCAGGTCCCCCGGCAGGAACGCGTCCTTGACCACGATGTCCCCGCTCTCGCAGTGCTTGCCGACGACGCGCACGAGCATCGGCTCGGCGTCCGAGGTGCGGGAGACGAGCGCGACGCTGTACTCGGCGTCGTAGAGCGCGGTGCGGATGTTGTCCGACATCCCGCCGTCCACGGAGACGTACGTCCGCAGCCCGTCGAGCGGCTTGACGGTGCCGACCTCGTACAGCGTGAAGGCGGTGGGCCCCACGATGGCGCGCCCGGGCTCGACGGAGATACGGGGGGTGGCGAGCCGGGCGGACTCGCACTCCCTCGTCACGATCTCGGTGAGCGCCTTGGCGATCTCGTGCGGCTCGCGGGGATCGTCGTCACTGGTGTACGCGATCCCGAGCCCGCCCCCGAGGTCGATCTCGGGCAGTTCGACCCCGTGCTCGTCCCGGATGTCCTTGAGCAGCCCCACGACCCGGTGCGCGGCGACCTCGAAGCCCGACATGTCGAAGATCTGCGAACCGATGTGCGAGTGGATCCCGATGACCTCGAGCCCGTCCAGCTGGAGCGCCCGACGCACCGCTTCCGCCGCCTGCCCCCCGGCCAGCGGAATCCCGAACTTCTGGTCCTCGTGGGCGGTGGCGATGAACTCGTGCGTGTGCGCCTCGACCCCGACGGTGATCCGGATCTGCACCCGCTGCCGCTTGCCGAGGGACTGCGCGAGGTGCGCGACCCGCACGATCTCCTGGAACGAGTCGAGCACGATCCGCCCGACCCCGGCGCGGACGGCGCGCTCGATCTCCTCCGGGGACTTGTTGTTGCCGTGGAAGGCGATCCGCTCGGCGGGCATCCCGGCGGCGAGGGCGGTGGCCAGCTCCCCGCCGGAACACACGTCGAGGTTGAGCCCCTCCTCGTCCAGCCACCGCACGACGGCACGGGACAGGAAGGCCTTCCCGGCGTAGAAGACGTCGGCGTCGGTCCCGAAGGCGGTGCGCCAGGCCCGCGCCCGGTCCCGGAAGTCGGCCTCGTCGAGGATGTAGGCGGGGGTGCCGTACTCCTCGGCGAGCTGCGTGACGGTGATCCCGCCGACGGTGACGACGCCGTCCGCGTCCCGCCCGACGGTGTGGGCCCAGACCTTGGGATCGAGGGCGTTCAGGTCCTCCGCCGGGGCGGTGTAGTGCCCCTCCGGCAGGACATCGGCGTGACGGGGCCCGGCGGGGTGTGCGGAACGGCTCATGGCGTCTTCTGTGCTCTCTCAGAGGTGGTCGGGTGCGTCGATGCCGAGGAGGGCCAGGCCGCCGGCCAGCACCGCCCCGACGGCTTCGGCGAGCGCCAGCCGGGCACGGTGGGCGGCCGAGGGTTTCTCCCCGCCGCGCGGCAGCACGGTGGGCAGGAACGGCAGCGCGGCGTCGGCGACGGTGACGAGATGCCGGGCGAGCCGGTCGGGGGCGCGGTGGTCCGCGGCGGCGGCGAGGACGCGGGGGTGGTCGGCGAGGGCGGCGAGGAGGTCCTCCTCGGCGCTCTCGCCGAGGGGGCCTGGTGCGGCGGTGAACCCGAGGTCGGCGGCGTTGCGAGCGGCGGCACGGGCACGGGCGTGCGCGTACCGCACGCGGAAGAGGGGGTTGCTCTCGCGTTGGACCAAGTGCTCGCTGCCGACCCGGGGCCGGTCGTGGGCCGCGGGGTGGAGCAGGGCCCAGCGTCCGGCGTCCCGGCCGAGGGACATCGGGTCGGCGGACTCGAGGGCGGGGACGGGTCGGACGTTGACGGGCAGCTCGGCGGGGGCGTGACCGACGGCGTCGACTCGGACCCCGAGGACGGAGGTCCAGGCGTCCTCGAACCCCTCGGCGGTCACCCGCACCAGCGCCCCCTGGGACCGCAGCAGCCGCGCGCATACTTCAGCGACGACGACGGCACGCAGCTCGTGCGGACAGTGCAGCTGCACGACGCGCCCGTCAGCGTGGTCGGCGTACCCGTACCGCTCCCCGCGGCGCAGGACCTCGCCGACGACCCCGATGGCGGAGGAGGCACTGTCGAGCGAGATGTTGATGAACCCCGGCCCGGTGAGGACGACGTCGGTGATCCCGTCGGCCCCGAGAAGGTGGGGCCGCAGCACCTCGGCGACCCGGAGCGGCGGCTGTCCGGCCGGCCGGGCCAGCTGGAGGGCGATGTTGGTGGCGTAGTCCCCGCACCCGCCGGGCCCCGGCGGCGTGACCACGGCACGCGTCGGCACGGCCACGCTCAGCTCCCCCGCGTCGACGGCGCGACGCACCGCGTGCAGCACGGTGCGGGAGAGCTCGACGGGGGTCACGGGACAAGCGTATGGGAGGAGGGGGGTGGGGAGGCCAGCCGATATGTGTCAGTCCCGGGATATGGACGCGGGCCGCGGACGGCTCACTCTCCCCCGGCGAGCCCCGGCACCGGCGACGGCGAGGCTCCGGCTCCGGAGCCCGGCCCGGACGCCCCTCGGACGGCGGACCCGCTGATCTTCCGCTCGACCAACTGCCGTACGAGACGGATCAGCTCGGCCGGCTCGAAGGGCTTGGACAGAAAGGCGTCGGCCCCCGCGGCGAACCCGGCGTCGACCTCGTACTGCGTACAGGCACTGACGATCGCGATCGGCAGGTCCCGGGTCCGCGGATCGGCACGCAGCCGGGCGGCGGTCCTGAGCCCGTCCAGCCGGGGCATGACCACGTCCAGTGTCACGGCGTCGGGCCGCACCTGATGGACGACTTCCAGACACTCGACACCATCGCCCGCGGTCACGACCTCGAAGCCCTCCAGCTCGAGGTTGACCCTGATCAGCTGCCGGATGACCTTGTTGTCGTCCACAACAAGAATCCGGCCGGACGCCCTAGGCACAACTCGAGAGTAGGTCCGGACCGGCCACCGCGTCCGGGTTTTCCCCACTTCCACCCCCTGCGGGGGACAACGCCCCGCACAGGCACCGCCACGACCCGCCAAAACCCGTTCATGACCACCCCGGACGAGCTGGTAGTGTTCTACCCGTCGCCGCGAGCAACACCGACCGCGACGGACACGCCCCCGTAGCTCAGGGGATAGAGCAACGGCCTCCGGAGCCGTGTGCGCAGGTTCGAATCCTGCCGGGGGCACTCGCCAAGGACAGCAGAAATCATCTGCTGACCAGGGCGGATGCCGACAGAAGAGAGCGGGAACCAGTCTCACTGGGTCCCGCTCTTTGTCGTTGGTTCGCACTGATCGCGAGTGAGCGACGAGTGGAGTGGCTTCGACCTCAGCCCTTGATGCGCGCTCTGCCCGCGCTTGGACGGAGCTCCCGTGGTCTGCGACGGGGTGCATCGTGGGCACGCGGCTCCGACGCCTGCTCACGATGCCTAAGCCATCGGCGAACGCCCCCGCGCCCGGCCTTCCTTCGAAACGATCCAAAGCGCCTTAGGCCCGCCTAGACTTTCCGACGCCGTAGTGGTCACCGAGAAGCGGACGTTCCCACGTGCGCAGGTGTAGCTTTCACAGCAAGACCCAAGGGAAGGATTGCCCGTGAGCCCTCTTGAAGGAAACGGCATTGATATCTGGTACGAGGAAGGTGAAGAAGACGACCTGCGTTCCGTCGTCGCGAAATACCTCCCTCGGACGGTCGTATGGACGACGGACTGGACGACCGGGGCTCTCATGGATCAAATCCAGCGCGAAGTCTTTGACGTTGATCCGCCATTTCAGCGCCGATCCGCCTGGACGGATCGCAAATCTTCCCTCTACATTGAGTCACTTCTGCTGGGCTGCCCGGTCCCACCAATCACACTGGCTGAACTACCGCCTGAATTGGGAAGCGATTTCCAATATGCAGTAATCGACGGGAAGCAGCGGCTTGGCGCCATCAAAAAGTTTGCCGTCGAACAGAAACTTGCTCTAACGGGCCTCGAAACCCTTCCGCACCTCAATAAATTGAAGTACACAGACGTGCGAGAGATTCCAGAATTCTCCCGATTCGAGAATCTCCCAATTCGCACCGTTGTCATGCGAAACTGGGCGAAGAGCGAGGTGTTGCAATTCGTCTTTCATCGCCTAAACACTCAAGTAACGCCTCTATCCACACACGAACTCCGCCGTTCCCTTTACACCGGAAAATTTACCGACTTCCTGGATGCGAGTTCAGGGCAGAGCAAAGGCCTGCGACAGATCCTCAACATCAGCCAGGCCGACTCCAGGCTCCGTGATGCCGAACTACTTCTCCGCGCCGTTGCATTCTCATGCTTCTTCTCAAGCTACAACGGGAACCTCAAGACCTTCCTTGACCGAGCCACTGAGACTCTCAACAAAAACTGGACGGCGTCAAACCAGGGGCAAATTCAAAAACTTGTAACGGAGATCGACCACGCCATCTCGGCAACATACGAGATCTTCCAGGACGCCGCCTTTCAGCGTATCGAGGCGGGGGAACCGATCGGACGCTTCAATAGGACCATTTTTGACATGATGGTTCTCTCCTTCAGGTTCCCTGAGGTCCGCGCCGCCGCTGTCGAGAAGGGCGCCGCCGTTTACGAGGCGTTCGAGCAATTGAACGCAGATCCCGAGAAGTCACGCTGGTTGCAGTCCACGACCAAGACTAAGGATGCCGTTCGGGGCAGGGTGACGGAGTGGGGCAAGCTACTCACTGCGGCGCTAGGAATGCCGGGCCTGGACGAGAAGCTCACCCAGTCGGCAGTGAGCGGGCTCTCACTGGGCGGTCGAGGAATCTGAGGAATGAAGAACCGTGACCTCATGCGGATAGCGCAGCGTGTTGATCGACGCGAGGTGTGCCTCAGAAGTAGATTCATCACCCCTATTGCCCAAATCACAGCCTGGGACCCGGAGTCTTTGGACTTCAGCGCGGCCTATGTGGGCCTCCTGCATGCCGAAGCAGAGTCCGCCCTAGAGGAAATGGTTAAGGGGATCCTTAAGAACTCTCGGGAGAAAACCGAGAAACACTCCGTTCATCCGGTACTGCTGAATTGTGTGGCGTACTTTTCGGCACAACTGAAGAATGGGGTAGGGGATCTTGGGCTGATCCCACCTCGTTCGGCGCTAAGGAAGGATAGCGCCAGTCTCATGCAGGCATGGGACAACTTGGGGGCAAGAGTATACTTCGACAACCTAATCAAAGGGAATAACGGCGCCGGCCTGAAGTACGTAGAGAAGCTACTCCACCCACTCGGGATCTCCGTGACTCCGAAGAAATTCAAATCACTCAGCAGCGCCGGAGTCACGGAGGTTTTCGCGTTAGGCGGAGAGGACTATACGAAACTGCAGGAGCTCGTAAAACTTCGCGGCCTTGCAATGCATGTGAGCTCTCGGGAATTCGCAGACGGCGTGCAGGCTTACACGCCTCTTTCAATTTCCAAGAGCGGCCGAGAAGCTGCAGAATTCACCCTATCCTTGGGCAAGAGGCTTGCTCGATCTGCACTATAGCGATAGCACAGCTTTCTGGTGTACCGTCGCTGGTGGGCACCGCTTGATGCGATGCCCACCACGAAGAATCATTGACCAGCTAGTTTCTGTTATTCCACCCCATCGCCTGCTCGATCTTCTTGTTATTCTCTGCCTCGCTCTCATCAATACATCCCGCGTACCTGCGGTGGATGACCTCTGGCGAGTTGCCGGCGCGTCGCGCCACTTCGGCAACGGGAAGGCCGGCACGAAGCCAGTTCGTGATGCAGGTAGCACGAAGGTGGTACGGCTTCCGGGCCAGTGGTGACTCCACCTTGTCGGGTGGCAGCGCCAGCGGTCTGGCTTCCTGCCACACCCGCCAGTAGCTTGAGGTACCGAGCAGCTCTCCCCGTTCGTTGGAGAACAGTCGCCCATCCCTGGCGGTGCCGAACTCCGTTAGATGTGCTCGGAGCATCGCCACTAATACGGGTGGAATCGGTACGGGCCGGTCCGTCCCGGGATCCCGTGACTTCAGCCCTCGCTTATCGTGGCGTTCGCCTGAGTCGGTCCATTTCCTTCCGGAGATCGGCCGGGTCTCCCGGAGAGTAAGGGTTCCCCATCCATTCTCGGGGAGATGGCAGTCCGACAACCGGAGTCCGACCACTTCCGCCGGTCGCATCGCTGCGTACAGGATGCAGGCGAAGAACGCGACAAGGCGCCTCCCCCGGTTACGGTGCACCGAGCCGACATACGACACTGCCGTAAGCAGTTGCCTTCCCTGTACCTCATTGACCAAGACCCGCGGGTCCACGGCGTCGCTCTTACTTGAAGTGGGCCGCTTCAGTCCAGCGAGCGGATTTTCGTCTAGGTAGTCCTCCTGGATCGCATACTCCATAGCCGTGTTGAATCCGCGACGGCGACGCTTGTACGTGTCCGCTGCCGCCGGGGTGTCATCCAGTTTGAATGACAGCCGGTAGTGAACGTCTCGAACGACCTTAGGGTCTCTGAGTGAGGACAGGGAAAGTGAGTGGTTCGCCAGCCACGCACAGACTTTCTCCAGGGCCGGCGGGGGCTGTTCGTCCTTATGAGCAGGCACGACGGCCCAACGCACGGCGAGCCGTACGTCTTCCAGGTGTGGCGCTCCCGGGTTATCCGCCATCATGCCCAGCGCTGCGGTAGCGAGGCTGTCCGCCAGCCCCTCGCGGGTCTTGGCGGCTGCCGTGCGCCAGCGGACTCCCATGTACTCACGGCTGAAGTCCCACCATGAGAGGTCGGGCTTCGCGTTCTCTTTCGCGGCGGCAGCTCGGAGTTCGGACTCCGGCAAGCCGCTGTCGACGGCGAACGCTTCGCCCCTGCGCATTGCCTGCCACAACTCGGAGCGACGACTCTCCGCGAGTGCCAGAGTGGCGAAGCTAGCCGACTTCACCTTGCCGGCCACAGTCCAACGAACCTGGTACGGAGCTCTCTTGCTCCGCACCTTGTTCACCTTCCATACGCGTACGTCGGTGGAGAGAACGGGTTCGTCCGACGCGGGCGGGCACCCCCGGCGGGGGGTGCCCGGATCCTGATGGTTGCTGCGACGGTTCACGCGGTTTCCTCCAGGCTGGAGATCCAACGCTCTAGATCCGACCTGCGGACGCGCACGGCACCGTTCGGGAGCTTGATCGCCTTGGGCCCTTTCCTGAGTTGTCGCCAGCGGTAAAAGGTTGCGCGTGGAACGCCAATTTCGGCGATGACCTGGGGGATGCTCAGCATCTCGTCTCGAGCCACAGTCACTTCCTTCCGTGCTGGACGGCGGACGCAGAGTCGGACAGTCGGACACCGGGGTCTTGAAGGTGTCCGGTCTGTTCGTGCAGGTCAGATGGGACAGTCGGACAGTCGGACACCTGGGACACCTCCGGGGGTGGAGTGTCCGGGTAGTAGCGGCCGCCTGCGCCCTTAGTGAGCTGTCCCGCTTCTGCCATCCGGGAGCAGTACCGGCGCACGGTGTCCGCATCGATATCCGGCAGCGCGGCGACGATTTCCCTCGGGCGCACGCCGGGGTTCTCCCTGACGTACCGCAGGATCGATGCGCGGGTGTCGCCAATGGTGTGGTCCGAGACCGGTCCATCGAGCATCTGCCAGGCGCCGGAGGCTGCTTGGAACTTCAGGGCGTATTCGGCTTCGTCGACGTCGCGTCCCGTGACGTGCAGGATGCCGTCCGCCTGACCGCGCGCCCGTTTCAGCACAAGCGTGGCGTCTGCCGCTCCGGCGATGCCGTTGGTGCCGGACACCTCCGTGAGGAAGTCCTCCGAGGCTGCCTTGCGGACGTGGTGGACCAGTACCACGGCGATGCCGTAGTAGTCGGCGATCCGCTTGGCGTAGCCGACGGCGACGTAATCCGCGTCGTACGCGGACACGCCCTGCGGTGCGGGACCGCGCATCTTGGCGAACACGTCGATGACGACTATGCGCGCGTCCGGGTTGCGCTCCAGCCAGTTGGCGATGGCATCACTACCCCCCTGGGGGAAGGAAGGGCACTCGGTGACCAGAGTCAGCCCGGCCGGGGCCGCCTGTCCTCCCAAGATCTTGCGCATACGGGTCTGGAGACGGCGGGGGGTGTCCTCCAAAGCGAGGTAGAGGACCGGGCCGCCTTGCACGGGCACGGAGTCGAAGGCATGCCCGCCGGCCGCGACCGCTAGGGCCAGACCGAGGGACAGCCAGGACTTTCCAACCTTGGGCGGGCCGGCGAGCAGGGTCACGCCCTCAGCGAGGATGCCGGGCACGGCCCACTTCGGTTCCGGGAAGTCCGCGGCCATGAGCTGATCGGCGGTCCATGCGGTGCGGGGGCGCTCCCGCTTCGGCAACTCGCGCGGAGTCGCCTCGGGGTCGCTGGGAACGGAGTACAGGTGCAGCGGTGGGATGGGGTTGGTACTCATGCCGCAACCTGCCTGGGGCGGTGGGCTCCGGCGCGCAGACCGGAGGCGATGGTGCGGCGGGCTTCGCGCTCGCTCTGGCCGACGCTAAGTGCCGCTTCGATGAGCTTCTCTGTCACCTCGTACGCGTCTAGCTCTCCCCCGGCAACCAATTGACCGAGGGCGACGGAGGCGATGTAGAGCGCGTTGTTGTGTTGGTGCTCGCCGGAGCCGGTGACGCGGGCCAACTCGCCGTTGACTGCGGCGTTCAGGAACTTGCCGCGCCGGTCGCGGGCCGTGAGCGGGACCGTGACCGGCCGCTGCGGGGGCAGCGGTGCCGGGCGCAGCCGCTCGGCGAGCCAGCCCGGCAGCGGTGCTACAGGGCCGTGGTGGGCGACTGTGTAAGGACGTCCGCCGAAGGTGCTGCCCGCGCCGACGACGAGCCCGCCGACGGCGCGGGTGTCGACCTTCCAGCCGAGCCCGCGGGCGCTGTCTCCGGCGGTGTTGCGCAGCGGCTCGCCCTCGGGGGCGGCGAAGTACAGGTGCGTGCCGCCGCTCCAGGTGCGGACCGTGTACGTGCCGGCGGGGAAGGGCTTGCTGTGGCGCTCGCAGAGCAGGGCGAGCACGTCGGCGCCGTCGGTGACGCCGTGCGCGGCCCATTCGGCCGGCGGGGTGTCGTCCGGGCCCTTGGGGGTGTCGAGGTCGATGACGATGAGTCCGGAGGGGCCGGTGGCGATGCCGACGTTGTAGGGGGCGTGTGTCCAGCACCGGGTGATGCGTTCTTGATCGGTGGTGGCGCGGGTCTCCCAGTCGCGGACGGCGGGGCGCTTGGCGCCGGTGATGAGGGGAAAGACGTGCCAGCCGCGCGACGCTGCGTCAAGCGCCGCGGTGAGCTGGGCAGGGCCGTCCAGTTGAGGCATGCTGGAGGTTCTCCTGTTCTGTCGAAGGGACAAGGGAGCCGGGGCGGGCGCGGTCTTGTGGTGAGAGGCGCCCGCCCCGGGCGTGTCTAGAACGGCGGCTCGTTGCCCGCAGCCGGAGCACCGGCCGAAGCGGGCGCGCCCCATCCGCCGGAGGCGGGGGCAGCGGTGTTCCATGCGTCGGTGGCCGGGCCGGAGGCGGCGCCGTTGCGCTGGACGCGTGCGACCTTGGCCGTGGCGAACTGGAGCGAGGGGCCGATGTCGTCGACTTCCAGGCCGAGCATCGAGCGGTTCTCGCCCTGGTCGTTCTGCCAGTTGTGCTGACGCAGACGGCCGGTGACGACCACGCGCATGCCCTTGGTCAGGCTCTCGGCGATGTGCTGGGCAAGGTCTCGCCACGCGGTGCAGCGCAGGAACATCGCGGTGCCGTCCTGCCACTGCCCGGAGGTCTTGTCGTAGCGGCGCGGGGTGGACGCAACAGAGAACTTGACCAGCGCGGCACCGGACAGGGTGAACCTCAGCTCGGGGTCAGCGGCGAGGTTGCCGACGATGGTGATGGGGGTCTCTCCCACGGACATGGGATCACTCACTTTCGGGACAGGGTCGTCAGGCCGCATCGAGGGTGGGTTGCTGCCAGGTGGGCAGCGCGCTGAGGACGTGCGTGCGCCAGCGCAGCGCGTAGGGGAGGCAGTTGGCGCAGTTCTTGTGCGTGTGGCCGGGCAGCGGGGGCCTGCGGCGTGCGTGGTAGCTCCATGCAGCAGAGTCCGCGGAGGCGAGCAGATAGCCGACCTGTGCCAGACCGAGGGTTTTGAAGCCGAAGCCGTGCAGGCGCAGTCCGCGCGCGGCCATGGCGGTGACGATCGCGGCGCCCTCGCGGGTGGACTGCAACCGGCACACCGATCCCAGACCCACCACCGGCTCACGGGCGAGGTCGACACCGGCCCGCGCGTACTGCTCGGCGCACCATTCGTAGTCCGGGACCGTGCGGCCTTGTAGGACGGGGATGATGCGCAACTCGGGGGCGAGTGAGCGCAATTCCAGAAAGTTCGCCACGGTGCGGTGCTGGTGCTCGCGCACGCTCAGGTGCGTCCCGGCGAAGGTGAGCGGGCCCGCGGTGCCGCCGTGGATGATGAGGTCTTCGCACATCCAGTCCTGCGGTGCCGCCCAGTCGTAGGGGCCCACGCACTCCCATATGCGGCGCAGGTCGTCCACGTACTGCCGCGGGGTGCGCGTCCAGCGGCCGTGCCGCTGGAGTTCGGTGAAACCGCCGGAGTCCACCGCGTACGGGCCCTGCGCCGCATCGAGCTTGACCGCGGCGGTGAAGTGCTCGGACTTCAGGAACAGCGGCACGCGGGTCAGGCGCACCCAGTGCCGTTTGTGGGTGGTCAGGTAGAACTTCACCGGTCCCCCCGCGCGGCCGGGAGCTCCGGGAGTCCCGCGGCTTCGAGGGCCTTGGGGTCGAAACCGGGCAGCGCGGCGCGGGTGACGAGTGCCTGCGCGAGCTGTTCGGCATAGGCGGCGCCGGTGCGGGCCACCTCGATCTGTGTCGTGGCTCGCAGGGTCTCGACGCGCTCGACGTGGGCGCGTTCCTCGCGCCGCTCGCTCGCGTGCCGCTCGTACGTGACGCGTTCGCGGCGGTCCTTGCGCCAGTAGCGGGCGGCGAGCCCGTACGCGCCGGCGGTGGCGACCGACCACAGCAGCAGTGGCAGCGGGAGCCCGTCGGCGTATCCGGCAACGCCCGCGAAGGCGAGGGCGCCGGAGGCGGCGAACGCGGTCCCGGCAATCGTGCTGTCTCCGGCGCGGCCGACGCTCGCGCACGCTCCCGCGGCGGCGGCGCCGATGGACAGTGCGGCCATGAGCACGGCGTTGCCGACGGAGTGTTCGGCGCCGTTGGCGTTCCAGATCCGGGCCAGCGCGAGCACGGTTGTGGTGGCGAGTGCGGGTGCAGCCTTGGGTGCGACGATGGCGAGCCAATGACGCTGCACGGTCGGTTCGTTCACGGTGTCGGTCTCCCGTCAGTTGCCGAGGTCGCTGAGGGCGTCGGCGCACGCCTGCACGACGTCATGGATGGGCTCGTACGCGCCGGTCCCGGCGGCGAAGAAGCCGAAAAGGAACAGCACCAGGGCGGCGCCGCCTCCGGCGGACTTGGTCTTGACGGCGAAGGCGGACGCGGCGCCGAACAGCAGCACGGCGGAGATGTCGAGGATCATCGGGAGCCTTCCGGGCGGGGGGTGTCGGTGCCCGCGCGGTAGATGCGGGCCCAGCGGTTGTAGAGCCAGCGGCCGACGCGTATGCGCTTGCCGGTCGCGCGGCAGCGGCGGCAGTCCTTGCCGCGCTTGAGCCGTCCCTTGCGGTCGGTCTTGAGCGCGTGGCCCATGCCGCGGCACGTGCGGCAGTTACCGAACGGCGAGGCCGCACACACGGCGACGTAACACAGTGTGACGCCGAGCAGGAGGGTGATAGCGAGCAGGGCAGGGGTCATGAGGGGCCCTTCCAGGCGGGTTTCAGGGGATTCCGCAGGTGGGCCGCTATCCGCTAGCAGCCTGATCAAAGGCGGTTTGGGGCGCTAGCGGGGCCGCTAACGTTAGCGGGGCGTGCCGCTATCGTTAGCGGCCCCGAACACTCAGCCCGCGTCCCGGTTTCCGTCACGCTCCGCAATCACTGCGGTGACGTGGGAGCGGTCGATGCCGCGCCGGTTGACGACCTTGCCCTTGATCCGGCGCCCCACCTGGATCGTGGAGACGCCGTGCGGCTTCAGGGCCGCGGCGAGGGACTCGGGGTCCCAGCCGCCGTAGACGTCCTCGCGCAGTTCGGCGAGCCGGGCGACGACGGTTTCGGACCACACCTTGGGCTCATCAGCCGGGACGACGGCGAGGATGTCGGCGAGCAGGTCGTAGCCGCTCGCGACCGGCTCGGGTGCCTCCCCGAGCGCGTACCCGGACAGCAGTCCGGCCTTCTCGCGGGCCCTGCGGGCACGGGCGGCGATGTTGTCCGCGCCCGGCGCGTCCACGTAGACGGAGGACACGATGCGGGCATCGGAGCCTTCACCGACGAAGTAGTGAATGCCCTTGTCACCCCAGGCGAACATGGTCGCCCGCACGCCGCGCTTGTACGCGGACGTGCCGAGCACCATGTCGTTCTCAAGCTGGCCCATGACTTTCAGGCACCAGCGGGCCGACGCGTTCGCGGAGATGCCCGTGGGCAGCGCCTTGGCGTCCGGGCGCTGCGTGGCCAGCAGCAGCACGATCCCGGTGGCGGGGCCGCGCTTGACCAGGTCGGTGCCGATTTCCTCGAACTCCTTGCCGTGCTCCGGGTGCTCGAAGAGCACCTGGCACTCATCCACCCCGATCACGATCGGGTGCAGACCAAGGGAGCGCTTGTCGGCAAGAGCGCTGGTTACCTTCGACTCGGGGCAGATGTCCCGGGGCAGCGAGCGGATCACCTTGGTACGGCGCCGCAGTTCCTCGCGCAGCGCCCGCCAGTCGTTGAGCGCGTACAGGATGGCTTCGTCGTCGTCTCCGGCGGCGTGCCGGTGGGAGACGGCGTTGCCGACCGGGTCCAGGTCGCCGGTGCCCTTCATGTCGTAGGTGTGCAGCTCGGCGCGCGGGTCCAGGGCGGCGATGAGCAGCAGCAGCCTGAGCAGGAACGTCTTGCCCATGCGCGGGATGGCGCCGATGATGCCCGCGATGTACATCAGCGTGACCTCGATCCAGCGTCCGCGCTGGTCGGTGCCATAGGCGACGGGCTTGAACAGGTCCACCGATCCGGACTTGAGCAGGGGCCATGTGGGCTTCTTGGCCTTGTTCATGTCCTGGTCGCCCACCCACAGCACGAGGTGGCCGGTGTGCTCGTCCGGCACCGCTTCGGGCCACACGCAGCCCAGCGGGCGGCGCAGGCCGGAGGCGAGCCGGTCGCGGCGCTCGATGACGTCCGTGACGGTGACGCCGTAGGGGAGGTTGCCCTCCGCCCGCCAACCGGGGCCGTCGCGGGTGATCGGGGCGGTGAACTCGAACCCGTCCCTGCCCTTGGACTGCGCCTGGTTGATGGCCGGGATGCCCAGCGCACCCAGTGCCCGCAGCACGATGTCACTGGTGAGCTTGACCGCCTTGGGCAGCTCAACCGCGCGGTGGATGACCGGTGCGTCCGCCCGGCGGCCGGCGAACCCGAGCGCCATCACGACCGTGCCCACCGACACCGCCTGAAGCCAGCCGGGGGCGAGCACGTACAGGGCGAGCGCGGAGCCCAACCCGACGAACATCGCCAGCACGGCCACAAGGGTGCGCAGTCGAACCCTGCCGTCACGCTGCCGCGACAGCTTCAGGTACTCGGCCGCGTCCTCGCGCCGTACGGCGGCGAGTCGGACCGGCTCGCCCTCGCGGTCGGCCACCCACCGCATGGTGCCGCCCACGAACCGCGCGGCACCGGTCGGCGCCTGCAAGGCAAGGCGGGCGGCGTAGACCGGGGCACGCAGCGCGTGGTACCCGGCGGCGTGCGCGTAGTGGCGGGCCACCCACACGGACGCGGTCCGCAGTTCCGCCAGCGAGCGCAGCCACACCGGCACGACCGCCCTGCGCTGCGCTGCGGCCAGCCGACCGAGGTAGCCCGGACCGGTGGCGGTCGGGGTCGACTGGTCGACTGTCACGGGAGCGGTCGGGTCGGCCAACTCGGCACCCGACCGGCTCGCGTCGGAGTCGGGCGACCGGTCGGCGTCGGGTCGGGTGGTCGGGTCGGCCCACTCGGTGCGTGCCGACCGTGCCTTGTCGAGGTTGACCACGTCGCCTCCGGACGGGGTGTCGGAGTCGGCGGCCATCTCGGCTTCCAGCCGGTTGAAGAGTTCGTTGTCGTCGTCGGGGTGCTTCACTGAGACTTCCTTCCGGAAATGGCGGGAGGGTGGGCCCGGCCGACGCTGTAGGAGGTGGGCGGCCGGGCCCGTGTTGGCGATGGTGAGTGCAGGGCAGCGCTGGAGAGGACCGGAATCCGGTCGCCGGAACGCGCGTGCTACAGGTCGAACAGGCCGCACTGATCCGTAGCGGCCGCAGGCAGTCGCTTGCGGGCGAGCCGGGCGGCAGCGGTGTGGCAGTCGGGGCACCACGCCCGCAGCTCACTCGCCGGGAGGCGAGCGGCGGCGACGTCGGTGGCGAGCGGGTCGACCGGCGCGGCCATGAGCCGTACCCGGCGCCCGTGCTTGCTGGTGTAGTGGTCGTGCTCGTGCTGGCACCGGCCGTCGCCCTTGGCGTGCGCGTTGCCGCACTCGCCCTCGCACTGGCAGCGGTAGTTGGCCGCACCCATGACCGTGGTGAACACGGCGGCACCGACGAGGGGCTGTGACTTCACGCCGCCACCCCCACCACGGGCGAGTCCTGGCGGGCGCCCGTTCGGCCGGCACGTCGTCCGGTGACGCTGGCGAACAGCCAGCCGAGCCCGGCGCGCCGGGTTCCGGCGCGAGCCTGTTTGGCCGCGTACATCGCCTCATCCGCCCGCCGCAGCAGCGCGGACAGGTCGTCGGCGGGGAAGTCCGCGGCACGTACCCAGCCCAGCGAGACCGTGGTGGATACGGCCGGGTCCTGGCCGTCGACCGGCCGGGCGAGCACCCCATGTAGCACGGGGAGCAGATCTCCGGCCGTGCCGTGGTCGTCGATGAGGACGGCGGCGAACTCATCGCCTCCGAGCCGCCCGGCGACCCCGGTACGGCCGACGTGGTGGGCGAGGCGGTCGGCGGTCGCCTTCAACAGCGCGTCCCCGGCCGCGTGCCCGTAGGTGTCGTTGATCTGCTTGAACTTGTCGACGTCGGCCAGCACCACGACCGCGCGCGGGTCCTTGAGTAGAACCGTGGCGCGGCGGGTGAAGCCGTCGCGGGTGCGTAACCCGGTGAGCGGATCACGCCGGGCGGTGTTCAGGCAGCCTCGCAGCCACCACACATGGACCGCCCAACCAGCGGCGAGCGGCAGCGCGGACAGCAGGACCGTGGCCAGGGTGTTCACGCTGCCACCCCCTCGGCACCGTCGCCGGACGCGTCCGACTCGGGGTTGTCGACAGAGTGCAGGGCGCGCCCGTCGGCTCGCTCGGCGAGCAGGACGTCACGCACCTGCCGGGCAGGGCCGGAGCCGCAGTGCAGTTCCTTGCGCAGCGCCTCGGCGTTGATCTGAGCATCCGTCCAGTCGGCCGTGGCGGTGCGTGCCTCGGCGAGCAGTTCGGCCGTCGTGCGCTGCACCGTCCTGGCCTTGCCCGTCGTCGGCCGCTTGCGCGACGGCTTCGTTGCCTCGCTCTTCGGCTTCTCGGGTGCCTGATCCGGCTTCGGGCTTGGTACGTCGTCGCCAGCGGGGGCGAGTTCGCCCGTGCGCAGCATCACGCGCTCGCGCCGCGGGGTCTTCCAACGCCACTTCCAGCCGTACCGCTCGTGCAGGTCCGCGCGGGCCAACAGCCGCTCCCGCTCGTAGGCGAGCGCCCGGCGGTAGGAGGTGACCTCCCACAGCGTCATGCGCCGCCACAGCGCGAACGTCGACACCGGGGCCAGGAACCAGCGAGAGAACCGGATCTTTTCCATGCGTCGGCCGGTGGCGGCGCCGATCCGGGCGGCGTAGATGTGGGCGCCGACCTCGGAGAACACCACCCACAGCAGCGGCATGGTGCCGTGCGCGACCTTGGCCCACACGTCGTGTCCGGCGGCGACGTTGAGCCCGCAGGTGACCAGGGTGAGCGCCCAGGGCACGAACCGCACCCACGCGAGCGCCATGTCCATCCGGATCAGCAGCAGGTTGGCGACGGTGAACACCGGGATGGCCACGTCGATACCGACGGGCAACATCCACGGTTCACCGAACCCCCACCTCGCGGCGGCGGCCGACACGGCGTCGAAGGAGGAGATCAGGCCGAGCGCGCCGACTCCGGCCGCGGCGAGCGCGCCGAACCCGGCAAGGCCCATTTCCGGCTTGGTCAGCGGGGGCACCGCCGGACGTTCGGCGGTGGGTGTCGTCTCGGTGGTGGTCATACCGCACCCCCGTTCAGCGGCCGGATCTGGGTCGCGGCCATCAGTTCCACCTGCACTGGGTGCGGGTGGTACTCGGAGGTGGCGTCCTCGCACCACTCCCATTCAGCGTCCTCGGCGAGCGTGAAGCCGAGCGAGGCGAGCGCCGCCGCGCGCTCTTCGACCGTCGGGGCCTGCGGCGACGTGGGCCACGTGAAGGTGGGCCAGTCACTGACCAGGCCGGTCATGACGATGAAGAGCTGCCAGCACGGCCCGGCGGTCCGCTCCGGAGCCGTCGTGCCGCAGCAGCGCATCGTGATCTGAGCCCGCAACACCCGCCGGTTCATCGCGCACCCCCGACCGCGAGCAGGACAGCCAGGATGAGCAGGGCGCCGCCCATGCAGGTCACGTCGACCGCGCGCCGCAGGCAGGTGAACTTGGCGACCGCGAGGCGGGACAGACCCGCGATGTCGGCAGCCAGATCACGGGACACGGCGTCGCTGATCTGCTCGGGGGTCAGGGTGGCCCACAGCGGGAAGCCGTGCCGCCCCTTGATGTTCGGCCGCACCGATCGCAGCAGCAGACCGGCCGCCGCGACCAGCACCGCCATGCCGAGCCCGCCCACCACGTACGCGGGCAGGTTCATCGGCAGGTCACGGGCGACCGTCCAGGCGCCGGCGAGCACCGCGCCGACGAACGCGAGCAGGAGAGCCGTCTTGGTGTCGGTCCGCGTGATCTCCGCCTTCACCTCCGCATGAGCGGCGGCGAGCAGGGTGCCGGTGTCCGGGGCGCTCATGCCGCCGCTCCCTTCCGGGAGGGCCGACGACGCACGGCCGGGCGGACCAGCGGGACGACGTTGAACAGCTCCGGGGCGTGCGCCTCGATCACCTCGGCGGCGATGCGGGCTACGTCGTCGGGGAGCTCCGGGTTGTCGGCGAGGATGTCGCGGGCCGCGTCCAGCCGGGCCGCGCGCTCCTCCTCGGTCTCGCCCTCTTCCCCGAGCCACAGCTCAGCCGGGGTGCCCAGGGCCAGTTCGATGAAGTCGTTGACGGAGACGGCCTGATGACCGCCGATGTACGTGCGCATGCAGCGCTCCTGATGTCGAAGGGACAAGGAAGGTGCCGGCGGTCGTGGCCTGGTGGTGAGAGGCGACCGCTCTGGAGAGCAGGCAGTGAAGTGCGTTCCGGCTCCCCTCGACGCTGCTCGTACGAGACGAGCAGCGGAGGCAACCGGCGCAGCGCGGATGCATGACGCTGCGGAGGGGTTGGAATCGCGCGGTCTTGCATCCGCGCGGCCGTCACTTCGGGGGAGACGGCTCAGAGACCCACTTATGTACGCCTGCGACCAGGCGTTTCTCAAAGATCAACCGCTTCCTTCAGGCCCGTTTCACGGGGCCCTCCGGGCGTGGATTCAGATTGACTTATGTCAATCGGGCTGTCAAGGAGGTCCGGCGAGAACTCTGAGATTGACTTAGTCCGGCTACTCTCGAACCCATGGAGCACAGCTCAGAAGCGCCCAGGCAGGCGCCCACGGCCAAGGACATCGCTGCGGACTTCCGAGCGAAGATCACAGGATCGAAGCGCGAGTACGAACCGGGAGATCGACTCCCCGCGGCTCGCACACTCGCCAAGCAACTTGGCGTGCAGCTCCTGACCGTTCAGAGCGCGTACGGCCAGCTCCGCGACGAGGGGTTGGTTCTCACCCAGCAAGGCCGCGGAACGTTCGTCCGTGACCCCTCGATGCCGCTCGGCACCGAGCCGGGCAGTAGCCCCGCGTTCACCGCACTGGCCGCAGAGCTCAGCTCGATTCATGACGCTCTTCGTCTGCTCGGTGAGCGACTGGACCGCCTTGAACAGCATGGGGGCGAAGGGACTCCACCCTCGCCGTGAGTTCGTCCGCACGCCTCAGCAGTCGTTCAGCCGTGGCACGCGCCTCGCTCAAACTCGCTTCGATCAAGGCAAGTTCCGTGGGAGTCAGACCTCCCAACTCGCCGCTTCGCTCATTGATCCTTGGCATGGCAATGAGCATGCGGCCGGAAATGGAAGAGGACCCGGACAGACTGTCCGGGTCCTCTTTCCTGGCAGGTCAGGCAGGTTGACGACTCGTCACCGCGTGGCTTCCTCCACGGCGTCCAGTACTGCGGCCCACGGAAGTTCACGCCCCGCTGGCGCTTCCCTCGGCTCGTACAGCGGCCAGACGTCGGGGCCGTAGACGACGTGCACTCCCCCAGCACGAAGAGCGTTGATGTGGCCTTGCCACGCGGGGTGGCGAGCATGCGCAGCGTTCACCCGCGGGAAGACGACGACCGGCAGACCAAGGGTGCCGATAGCCTCGCCAACCTGGGTCAATGCCTGGTTGTCCATCAGGCCAGTCGCGAGCTTGGCGACCATGTTGGCGGAGGCGGGAGCGACCACGTAGCAATCAACCGGCGGATGCGGCCGGGCCTCACCAGGCAGGCGCGGTTCGTCGCGTACGGGTAGACCGGTGAGCTTCTCCAGCCGCTCAACCTCCCCACTCATCCGCAGCCACTGACCTGCGGTCGGCGTCAGCGTGACGGCCACCTGCCACCCGCGATCCATCGCGGGTTCGACGAGACCGGTACGCAATGCCTCTACGCCTCCGGCCGCCGACCCGACGACCCCGAGCACCCCGCGTTTGCCTGAACTCACTGCACCGCCCTGCACCGTTGCGCCATCACGAACACCTCGGACGAACGCGAACCGCCGGTCACGGGGGACTGCTTGATCAAATCCCGCAGCGTCTCGCGCACCCTCGGATTGTTGCGTACGAGCTGCGGCGACGTGCGCTCAGCCGTACGCAGCTCCGCGAACGCCTCGTCTCCTTGGCCGGCGAGCGACAGAGCCCGCGCGTAGTCGATGCGGTGGGAGACGCTGCGCTCCTGCGGCATGTGGTCGACGTTGATCCGGCCGTGTTCCACCACGTACGAGACGTTGTCCAGGTCCAGCTCAACAGACAGGCGATGGAGCAGGACGTTCGTCGGCCCGAATCCGGTCTGCCAGTAGTTCTCATCCGACCCGAGGTCGTCCGCGAGTTCTTCGGCACGGTCCAACAGCCCCGTTGCAGTGGGCCGATCCTGATGCCGCGCTGCCGCGACTGCGGCACGCAGGTGGATCATCCCGAGCAGGCTGAGCGCGGCCGGGTCGTTCTCTGTTACCTGGGACGACAGCCACCTTGCCGCCGTGTTGCCCAATTCGAGAGCGTCGTCGTAGCGCCCGTTGGCAAGCAGAGCATGCGTGCCGGACCGGGCCGCGGAGGCCAACACGAGCGGGTCGTCCGACTCGTCAGCGGCTCGCATCGCGCGCTCGGCAGCGAGCCATGAGATGTCAGACTCACCGATCTTCGCGAGCGTCGTGGCAGCGAGGTGGTGCGTGCGCGCCGACACTGCCCAGCAATCGCTACGGTCGTCACCGCGACGCGCCGCGCGCTCCTCCAGTTCCTGTGCAGTCTGCAACAGCACGGGAAGAGCGGCGATGACACTGCCGAGCCGTCCGCCCTGGTAGTCGTTCCATGCCTGCTCCACCCGCACGGCTACAGGGGCGGGCGTCGGCAGCTGGGTCTCAGCCTCGGAGCCGAAGAGCAGTCGCGAGAGGCGACGCGGGCTCATGAGGGCGTCGCGTACGGCGGGGACGTCGTCCTGTTGGCGCTCGTCTTCCATGAGGACGGCCTGTCCGAGCAGGTCTCCGAGTGGTACACGCAGAATGCGCGACAGATCCGCGAGCATGTCGATACGGGGCGGCTTCCGGCGCCCCGTCTCGATCTTCGCGAGCCAGTCAGTGCTACGACCGACCAGACCGGCCAGCACCTCTTGCGTGTAGCCGCGGCGCTTCCGGTAGAACGCGATGCGCTCGCCAATGCTGAGGTGATCTCCAAGACCACGCATTGCGTGTTGCCTCCTGCGTTGTAGGGGCCCGCTTCACGGTACCGAGCCTGCCGTCACACTGGACAGATGGTCCTTCCTGTCCGCTCGACCGAGCGTGAGGCACCCAACGGCAAAGGACCCGGACGAAGTGTCCGGGTCCCTGCTCACTCGATCAGGAACGGAGCCTGTGGACAGGCCATGTCCCTACTGTCCGAGCGTCCCGATACCTGAGTTGACCTGGCCGAATGGGTGGGACAACAGGGCGCTCCGCTGAACTGCCTGTCCGATCGCGACGTGGCTGCCCCCGGGGTGTTACAGCCACGCGGCAGCGCGCCCCTGGTAGGCGCTTCACGGACCTCCCTCTACGCGTTTCCGGCTTTCGGTTGCGATCGCTTCGAGCTCTGGAGGGAGTAACTGAATGAAGTTAGATGCGTTACCCCAGCTACGAAAGGAGACGAGATCGCGAATCACTCTAGAGGACAGTTCCTCATCACCAGCCGAAGCTGCAATTGTCACAAATTCTGCCACCTCACGCTCAGCGACTAACTCAACCAGCGACTGAATCAACCCCTCCCGAATATCCCACATCTCTTTCTCCCCCAGCAACTGGTACAGATCCCATCGATGCTTACTAGAGTGACCACTTCCGTAACGAGCAACAAGCGTGGACACACCCTCTGGACAACCTAGCGAGAGGAATTCTCGAATTAGCAGCAGAACAGCGCTCGGAGAAGCAGGCCAAACATCGTCAGAATTCCAAGTGTTTCCCACTTTCCAGCCGTGGCCCCTTTTATGTAGCGAGACCAGGAGCCCGGCTATTTCCGCTAGGCTCCTTTCATCCCGAACGACCCTGACCAAGGTAGCTGCATAACCAGTGGCACCAGCCCGCATCATCAGGTCAGCAAGTTGACAGACATCGAAGATGGGTCGCACTCTGGCAAACGCACCCACGAAGATCCTCCCCTCTGCCGGAAACCATCCATCATCCGATGAGGGCGGAAGGAGGGAAGCCAAGGCTGGAACACGAGAGGGGGGCAAGCGTTCAGCCAACCCTTCCAGTAGCCCCTTGGCGAAGTTGACCCAATTGCGCTCCTTCAGTTTGTGCAGAATATCGACGATGGTTTCCGGCGGCCGATTCTCAGCCAACTCAATAATGGGAGTTACATCACCCGAAGCGCTAGCTTCCTCAAAGGCTCGAAGTGTGGGATCTTTAGAGTAAGTTTCAGTCACCGCTTCCACAAACGGTTCCTCTGCCGCAACCCAGAGAGCAATAAACCGCGAACTTTCGGCATCCTCTCCGGGACCGCTGATGGCCTGACTGGCCAAAACGCGAACGAGGCTGTCCAATTGCTTGACCGTAGGCCAGCGTCGCCCGGAGAGGATTTGTGAGACCAAATCTCTGTTCATAGTCGCACTGAGATCGTCTCTCTTTAATACCTCGGTGCTTATGCTGCGAACGCCCGGGGTGTCAGCTAGGCGGTAGAGCCTGTGTAGCTCAATGAGCACGTCGCGTCTTGGACCTGGAGGTATCTGGTCCGTTCCGGGCAGGGAGATCCCCCGAGCACCCCTAGTGGACATGCGTCCTATCCCGTCTGTAAGTGTCAGCAAGTGTCATCAGGTGTCCAACACCCTAGATGAACCAAAGCCTCTGAGCTGTGCGAACGACCAGTCTCCTCTTCGAGCTGTCACCGGGTTGCCAGCTACTCCACGCGTCGCCAGTCAATGGAGATGCAGTCGCGGGCCGTCCACGGAACGGGCTTCCCCACGCCGCGCTGCGAGCCGACCAACTGGAGGACAGGTGACAGGACAGCGCCCGAGTGAGCGCCACGAGATGAGACGTCGGACGATAGGGATGCAACTGCTTCTCGCAACCCTTGGCGGGGTCTGCTCTGCGGCCGGCAAGCGAGCCTTGGAGTGGTGGCTAGGTTGGTGCGGCGGAGACTGAGTCTGCCGCTCGGCACAACTGACACCCCAGGCAATGGGAGCCTCGGCGTGTGAGGGGCGTGTGGATCAGAGAAGCGCACGCCCCTTGCGCGGCTTCTTCGCAGGCCGGAGCCCTGGCAGAGTCTCAGTGAGCGTGCTCTCCGGAGCCATCTGCGCCAGTCAGAACGTGCTCAGGGTGCTAGTGCAAGCGTTCCGCTTCAGACTGCCGTCTGCACTGCTTTTAGGAACTCTGTCCACAGGGGCATGCTCCGGCCGGGCAGGACGCCCTTGAGGGTGAGTTGCAGGGTGCGGCGCAGGGGGTGGGGGGACTGCATGATTGCCTCGTTCCGGGCTGCTAGACGGGCGAGTTCCACCTGGGTGGGCAGCCGATCGCTCTTGGCTCCGTTGCAAGCGGCATGCGCCGGGGCGAGGTTCCACAGGGCGTCCAGATCCGGGCCGTTCCAAGAGCCGACGCTGCCGAAGCGGTGCATCAAGGAGAACGGAAACACGTGGTCGACGGCTATGGCATCGCTCGCGCTCAGGACGTCGTCGCAGATCAGGCAGCGGCCATGTTGGAAACCAACCGTGGCCTCAACGATGCCGGTCACCGAGCGGCGGCGGCGTTTGTCAGTGATCTTAAGCGTGTCCCAGTCGACCGTGATGCCCTCCTCGACCAGGCTGCGACCGACGCCAGCAGC
Organism: Streptomyces sp. BBFR25; assembly: GCF_044590125.1. NCBI lineage: Bacteria > Bacillati > Actinomycetota > Actinomycetes > Kitasatosporales > Streptomycetaceae > Streptomyces > Streptomyces sp. BBFR25. The sequence continues at coordinate 5,737,112 of NZ_CP172447.1, read as the reverse complement.
GAAGGAGCTCTCTACGATGCTCCAACGCGCGCCCAACTCCGCAGCCAGGACTGGTGCCTGCTCCGACTGTGCCAATCGGAGCAAGTCTGAGGTCAGCCGCACCACGCGCTGCCGCCCTGTTCCAGCCAACTCATAGAAGGTATGGGGCACCGCAGTGTCACCGCGCAGGTTGTGGAACTTCTGCATCACCATCGTCGGCATTGAGCGCACCGCGGACGCCAGCAGCCGCTCAGTGGGATTGTCAGCAGCCAGCGTCGCAGCACTCTCCTGCTCGGCGACGACTAGGAAATCTTTCTCGCCCAACTCCACTGCTTGCGGCGCCTGTGGGTCCCGGGCCAAGTGGCGCACCATGCCCAAGCTGTAAGAGGCGGCGAACTCGGCAAGCGGAACATCGTCTCGTCCATGCCTCCCGAACTCCAACAACGCCTGGCCAAGGGCGAACTTATAGGTGCGCGAGTTGGCGCCCATCAGCACTGCCAGCCTCCACGACGCGCGCGCCGAAGCATCCTGGGCGTAGAACTCCCGCCCGCTCACTCTCCCCCCTTGCGCAGGGCAACCGTCTGCCACCACACCTCGGCACGGCCGAGCCGGTCCGTGCCCTCCTCTACGAGTCGCACCAACTTCAGCCCCGCTCGCTCCCCGTCCCGCACGACCTCCTCGGCGGGCACGTCGAACATCACGCGGTCCGTCGGCGGAGCTCCGCGTCGTAGCGAAATGATCAGCAGTCCTGACGGAGCCAGCAGCGCGGCAAGGCGCTCCATCGCTTGGTCACGCACCGGCGGGGGGAGGTGCATCCAAACCGCCGACAACAGCGCCAGCTCAAAAGGCCCTTGCAGCCGGGACAGCTCAGGGAGCGATTCCTCCACCCAGCAGACGTTTTCGCTCGGGTGCAGGCTCCGCGCGACCTCCTGTAGCTCGCGCACCGGCTCTGCCGCCACCACCTGGTAGCCGCGCTGCGCCAGTGCCGCGGCATCCCGCCCAGTGCCAGCGCCGACATCCAGCACCCTCGCTGGGGCTGGCGGCAGCAGATCCACCACCCCGCCATGCACTTCTTCGAAGGTGACGCTGCCGTACCGCTGCCCAAGGGTGCCGGCGTTTTGTGCGTAGTAGGGCTGGACACCCGCAGCGAGCTGGCCCACCGCCGGCGACTCGTTGGGGTGAGTGAAGTTCTCGCCTGTAGCGACCATGGCCTCAAGTTACGGGAACGCTCTGACAACGTCAGGCGCGCGAGGGCAAAGGGAGAGCCCGCCCAGGACTGCCGGGACACCATGTGTCCCATGTGTCCGGCTGTCCGGTTAAAGCCCTGGCCTGCACAAATAGGCCGGACACCGTCATCGGCCCCGTGTCCGGGTGTCCGGCCTGGAAGGCTGCAACACGCATAGCTCGGTGTTGCAGCCTTCATGCGCGCAGCACTCAGCGGGGCGCCCAGCGCCAATATCTCCTTGGCGCTGTGGATCTTCCATGAACACGCCACCTCGTTCGCCTGCACTTCCAAGAAGAAGCGATCAGCCGACATGCTTGAGGAGTGACCACCCCTCCGAGAAAGACCCATGAAGAGCCTGTGGCCCCGGTGCTACTCTTCTCCGCTGACGGCCATATGGATGTCATTCATGACCTGGCGGTAACCGACGAACTCATAGACACACCCGACGAAGTCCATAAAGCCTTCGACGGCCTGGGCCGCCCCCTGCAAGCTGTCGGCCCGGCCGGCAAGGTTTCGTTCCGTCTGACTTCCGACCAGCCAGAGGAAGCCAAACTTCGAGCACGCGTTGCTCGCTACTACTCGGTCTACGCCAGCCGACATCCGACCGGGGTCCCGCCTCAGGAGACAGATCTCGCCGCGTTCGTACGCGCAGTCGCCAACGACGAAGTTGTCGAGTAACGGCAGCAAGGCCACTACCTGTGTCCCAGTCACGGACCGGGCAACCCTAGACAGCCGCAACGGCCCGACCTGCTTTGGCAGGTCCACAAAGCTGCCTGACGCGCTGGAAGGCTATGGAGCCACGCTCCCCCGCGACAGCACCGCCGCGGGGCAGTTGGAACCACGACCCATTGTCAGACACTTGGCGTAGCCTCCGTCCAGTGCCGAGAGATGGCACCTCGACATGCAACCGCCACGGGGGTGACGTTCGTGACTGCTTGGCTCCTTACCTGCAACCCTGACGTTTTTAATCTGGAAGCATTCCGACGTGACGGCAGGCCGTTGGAGGCCTGGAGTGTGGCTCGCTACCGGTCGGAGCTTTCAGATGGGGACAGCTTCGTCATGTGGCTTACTGGTCCCCGTGGAGGGTTGATTGGGCGTGGCCACCTGACCGGCGAGCCGTTCTTCAGCGAAGGCGCCAGCAACGGCGACTACTGGCAGCAAGACCCCGGACCTCGCTGGTACGTCCCCTTGAAAGTCGACGACTGGCTCGACACCCCAGTTGCCCGCAGCCAGTTCACGGAGGATGAACGCTTCACGGACACCACGACTCTGCGGACTCTGTTCGCAGCCAATCCGCACCGCCTCTCCGAGGTCCAGTGGGAGGCCTTTGACGAGGCGTTCGCAAAGGCCTCCACTGCCCTACCCGAGGAAGAAGAGTGGCATCTCCGGCCTGGGGACATGATCCGTCGGGTGGAGCTGCATGACCGGTACGGCGGGAGCCGGCAAGGCGGCATCTGCAAGTCCGCTCGCACCGACAACGTGCTCATCTTCACCGATCCTAAAACAGGTCATCAGCACGGCTACTTCGACGAGTGGGCGGAGGATGGTTCGTTCCACTACACCGGCGACGGCCAAGAAGGGCCCCAGACCTTCGACAGCTTGGGCAACAGGTCGATCCGTGACCACCTTCAACTGGGCCTCAAGCTAAGGCTTTTTGAGGGATCTCGTGGAATCGTGCGCTACGTGGGTGAGTTTGCCGTTGACCCAGCTTCGCCTTATTCCTACGCGCAGGCTCCTGAAACAGGTGGTGGACCGCTTCGCCGGGTCATTCGGTTCCACCTCGTGCCCGTGGGCTCAACCGAACAGCCGCCCACAGTCCCGATCGGCTGCGGCTATCGCCCCGTCGATGAATTTGTGCAGCCTGCGCCGGCACAGCCGGGCACCCCAGACGCAGGGCTGACCGAGCGGAACCTCCAAGCGCACCGAAGGCTGCAGAATGAGTTGGCGACGGCTGCCGCGGCTCGTGGTCTGGAAGTCCTGTCACCACGTGCCACCGATCCTGACTTTGACCTTGCTTGGCGCAGCTCTGAGAAGAACCTCACCGTCTGCGAAGTTAAGTCGCTAACGGAGGCGAATGAGACTCGGCAACTCCGTGCGGGCGTCGGTCAGTTGCTTGACTATCACGACAGGCTTCAGGGGCGAGCCACGAAGGTCCAAGCCGTCCTCTGGGTCGAGTATGAGCCGAGCGAGGCACGGTGGATCGACCTGTGTCAGCGAGTAGGCATCACGCTGGCGTGGCCCGGCAGGGAAGATGACGTCCTCGCCTAAGTGCCGTCACCCCCGCCGGCGCCCAGCAAGGTCACGGTTTCGAGTGAGTGGCGAGTGAGAACCGAGCCCTGACCTGCTTCACGCCCAAGAAGTCGCAGGTCAGGCGCATATCCAACTATGCCATGCGCATGCTCTCCGGAGCCGTGTGCGCAGGTTCGAATCCTGCCGGGGGCACCTTGCAGAAGGTGCCCAAAGACCCCGTCACCAGCGGAAACGCTGGAGCCGGGGTCTTCGCGTATGTGCAGGCGGATGCCGCCGGAAGCAGCCGTTTGCCACTGATCACGTTGTAATGGCGTGTTGATCTTGGAGGGCTCCGCAGCAGGTCAGCGGAGGTTTCGAGAGGCCTCAGCACGTCTCTGTGGACTATGCGTGGACGGACGGAAGCCCCGGATCGCTCCGGGGCTTCCGTCCATTGATCGTGACCGTCTTCAGTTCTCGGTGTCGTCCTCCCCGAGCCCTTGCATGATCCGGTCGTTCATCTCCTGCTCCTGGCCGTCGATGCACTTGGCGTAGATCTTCAGGAGCACGTCCACCGAGTGGCCGGCGCGAGCGGCGACCTCCGGGGCGGGCACTCCCGAGTTGAGCCACTGGGAGACGCCCGCATGCCGGAGGTCGTACGGCCGAAAGGCGAGGACCGAGGACACCTGGTCGGGGACGAGAGCCAGTTCACGAGCCTGCTTCCACGCTCGGGAGTACGACGAGGCGGCGATCACGTTGCCCCGCTCACTGGAGAACAGCCGGCCGTCCTCCGCCGTGCCGAACTCGTCCAGGTGGTCGAGGAGCAGCCTCACGAGCGGGGGCGGAATCGGCACGGTGCGCACCTCTCCCTGGGCCCGCTGCTTCAGCCCTCGCCGATCGTGCGCCTCGCCGGAGTCGGTCCACGCCTTACCTGCCGTCGGGCGGGTCTCCGCCAGCTCGATGCGGCCCCAGCCCTGGGCCGGAAGCGTGCAGTCGGAGCGGCGGAGGCCGAGTGCCTCGCCCGGCCTCATGGCCGCGTAGTACAGGCATCCGAAGAAGGCCCGCAGCCGCCGGCCGCTTGCCCGCTCGTAGCCGCCCACGTAGGTGAGTGCTGTGAGAAGCTCTCGGGCCTGTCGCGGGTTGACCACCACCCGGCGGTCGACTTCCTGCACCGCCCGCTTGCCTCGCTTGCGCCGGACGCGGCTCAGCGGGTTGGAGGTGAGGTGCTCCAGCTCCACCGCGTACTCCAGTGCGTTGAAGACGACGGCCCGCCGACGCCGATAGGTCTGGGTGGCCGCAGGCTTGCCGTCCAGCCTCCGGCTCAGCCCGTCGATCAGCTCATGCACACGGCTGATCTCCTGCAGCTCCCCCACCGGAAGCGAAGCCTTTTCGATCCACCGGACGGCAGAGGCGATCTCCTCCGGACGCTCCCGCTCCCTGCGCGGCACGGGCAGGACGTACGAGCGCAGCGCCCGACGCAGCACCTCTGGAGCGGGCCGCCCCCGTCCCGGCTTGACCAGGACGGGAACAACCGTCGCCAAGGCGTCCGTCATGCTGTCCCGCTGCTTGGCCGACGCCTCCGCCCACCGGGCATCGACGTACTTGGTCGCCAGGTCGAGGAAGGACAGCGCCGCCTTGCCGCCACGCAGAGAATCGGGCAGTCCGGTCACCGTGTCGAACGGCTCGCCCTTGTCGAGCGCCCGCACGAGCTTGGCGCGGAAGCGGTCGGCCAGTGCCTTGGTCTTGTGCGACTCGCTGAAGGGCTGTCCGTCCACCACCCAGCGCACGAGGTAGGTCGGTTTCTTGGTGGTCTTGTTGACCGAGAGCTTCCACACGGAAGCCTTGTAGGACTTCACGACGCCGCCCCCTCCGCCCGTTCCTCCAACCAGTCGTCGAGCACGTCACGCCGGACCCGGAGCTCACCGTTCGGCAACCGGATGCAGGCCGGCGCGAGGCGCAGTTCCCGCCAGCGGTAGAAGGTGCGTCGGGAGATGCCGCCCAGTTCGTCGAGCACCTGGCGCACGGTGAGCAGCTCGGCAGTCGTCGAGCGGGTGTCACGCGCCATGGGAAGCACCGCCCTCCCGCACCGAGGCAGCGAGGAGCGCCGCTTCCGGCGAGTAGCCGCGCCCCGCGTAGCGCCACCGACCGACCGTGACCGTCGGGTGGCCGGCCAGACCGAGGGAGGCCCGTTGCTGGTCCGCCCGGTGGTCGGTACGCGCCTGCCGGAGGGCGGTCAACGTGGTCGAGTAGCGGCGGGACTTGGTGGAGAAGTGGCCGCCGTACCCGAGCATGTGGGCCCAGCGACGCAGGCCGAGCGGCGCGAACTCCGGTAAGCCGCCGAGCCACCAGCACGTGGCGATCATGCGGAGCACGTGAGCGCGCACCGGCAGCATGACCATGTCCCGCGCGTGACGGATGCGACCGTCCACCGCGCCGGCGGACTCCGCTCCCTTGGTGGCGTACTTGGCGATGTAACCCGCAACGGAGGCCGGGGAAGCAGGCCGCTCCCCCGCGTCCCGCCGGTACGAGGTGACCGGACGTACGTCGACCTGGGCGCCGAAGCGCAGTGCCCGCGGACCGATGACGCCCGCACCGGGGGCGTTCAGCCCCACGCGTCCGACCACCGCCCGTACGGAGTCGACCAGGAGCGGGACGGTTGCCCAGCGGGGCGGATGCGAGTCGGGTCCGTCCGGCCCGTCGAGGCGGATCACGGCATGGAAGTGGACCAAGCCCCGCCGCTGGTACTCGGCGACTTTCGCGTACGACAGTCGGGCGACCTCCCCGAATTCGGTACGGGACAGACCGGCTCGGCGTGCGGTCTCCCGCCGGAGCTCCAGCCCGAAGCGGTGCCAGAGCCTGCCGGCGAACGCGTGCCAGAGGACGGCTCCCGCGTAGTCGTAGCAGCGCGGGCAGAGGGGTTCGCCGAGGCGAGGATCATCCTCTGAATGCCGCTCCCGGCAGCCGGCCGGAGTTCCGTGCGGGCAGCGGTCCCCTGTCCGACGAGGCCGACAGGGTGGCACGCGTCCGCCACGTTCACGGGTGTGGACCGGGCCGAACCCGGGGGCGGTGAGCGTGGCGAACACCCGCGGGTGACCGCTCACCGCCTCCGGGACGTTCTTGCCGCCGACGAGGCCGGCACGGACGAGTTGGTACGTGTCCGCCCGGTACAGAGCCGAGCAGGCCGGGCAGACCGTCGCCCGCCGGTTGCCGCACGCGGTGAGCAGGCGACCGCCGTAGACGTCCGAGCCGTAGGAGAGCAGAGCGGCACCGTTCGTCGTGTCGTAGACGGTGGCCGCGCCGACCAGGTGAATCGGGTTGGTACAGCCGCCGAGGCGGACGATGTTCCGGCGCCAGGCCTCGAACTCCGGCTCCGACGTCCTGTCGACGAGAGCGACGACGCTCTGTGGAAGGGCGGTAGTCATCAGCGACCACCCCCGTCGCCGAACGCCTGCCCCATCACGGCCGAAATCCCTTCCGGCCGAGTCTTGGCGCTGAAGCGAAGTGTCGGGTCGGTGAGCCAGACGGCGGCCGCGTGTGCGGGACACAGCCACTGCTCGGTTCCGTCGAGTTCGACGAGGACGATCTGTTCCCGTCCGGCGCAGGTCGAGACCTGCGTGTCGCGCTGCCTGAGGTCGCAGTCGAGCGACGGGGATTTGCGCGAATGATGCGCGGTGGACAAAGTGTGGGTGCTCCTTTCACTGCTCATGTGGCGGATGGAGTGGGTTCCTGACGGGGTCGGGTTTGGCGACTTCGCGCCCCGTCGGGAGCCCTTCGTACGGGCGATCACTGCCGTTCCTCGGGAGGGATCCCGACGGCCCCGTACGAGATCGGGCCGAAGTCGCGGCGCGCGTCGAAGTAGCCCCGGCCGATGTCCTCCGTCGGCACGCCGAGCGGAGCGGCGACGGACTCCACGCCGTCGCGGCGGGCGTCGGAGTCGGAGGCGTCGACCAGGACGACGACGGACGAGTGGCGCGGTACGGCGACGGCCGGATTGGCGGTCAGGAAGTCGGCCAGCTCCCGCAGACCGGCCAGGAAGGCGGCGCGGTCACCGGAGCGGATGACGTAGTCGGACACAGGAAGTCCCCTTGTCGGGTCGGTGATGAGGCGTTTCAGAAGCGGAGTTGGCCGAGGAAGCCGTTCACGCCGTCGAGGAGCGCTTGAACGAACGGCGCGGCCACGGTCCGGGCGAGCAGGAAGCCGAAGGTTCCGCAGAGCAGCGCGTCGGCCCACCTGAGGTACCGGATGCGCAGGAGGAACCAGATCAGCAGGCCGAGCAGCAGCACGGCCGACATGGACACCAGCACGGCAGTCCCCTCTCACAGCGCTTCGACGTGGAGCTCGGACAGGACGGGGGTCAGGTGCGCGTACTCCGCGGCGACGGCTTCCGCCTCCGCTTCCGTGATCAGGTGGGACCGGGCGCGTTCCCAGCCGTCGCCGGAGGCGAGGACGGCCGTACCTGCCTGTTCCGGGGCGATGGCCTGCGCCGCCTTGAGCGCGTCGGGGTTGAGGTCGCCGAGGGCCATCTCCGCCGTACCGGGGTCGGCCACGCGGTGACACACCCGGCCGCCGAGCTGTGCCCGCAGAGCTGTGACACCGGGTCCGAGGTCGGAGCCGACGCGTTGTCCGGCCACGACGAGGAAGACACCCAGTGCCGCACCGAGTTGGGCCAGCCGGATCAGCGCCGTGCCGGCTGCATGCGCTTCGTCCTTCTCGCTCCGGCTCGCCACGAGGAAGAGTTCCGCTATCTCGTCGACAATGACGACGACGGGGACCGGGCGTTCTTTGTCAGTCAGACCCCAGATGTTCCGGACGCGGGCAGCCCGGCAGAGGGTCATCCGGTCGAGGGTCAGGTCGACGAGAGCCGCCAGCAGCCGGACGGCTTGTTCTCGGTTCGTCGCCAGGGCGGACAACCGCGGCTCGTAGAGGGACAGTTCCATGCCGCCCTTGCAGTCGATCCCGACCAGGGCGACGGATTGCGGGGCGAGGCCCGCCACGAGGGCGTTGATCAGGGTCGACTTGCCGGAACGGGTGGCGCCGACGATCAGCCAGTGAGGCACGCGCCGCAGGTCGACCACCCACGCGGCCCCGGTCTCCAGGGCACCCACGGTCACGCGGAGCAGATGGCCGGGCCCTCGCTGCTTCGGCACCCGAGGATCGGCCAACGGGTCGGCCGCCGAGGCGACGATGCGCACGATCCCCGGCTTCCAGGAGGTCACCCGTACCGCGTGCACCTGCCAGTTCTCCGCCATGGCGGGAGCGGCCTTGACGAAGTGCTCCGGCACCTGCCCCGGCAACAACCGCACGAGGAGTGCGAAACCGCCGGAGGACGGGCGTATGAGCCCTCTCCGGGGCACCCGCGGCTGCAGCGGAGGCGCCCCTTTGCCGACGAGCCCGGACACCACGGTCAGCGCCGGTCGACGACTCACGGCGAGCCCGCAGCCGGCCATCAAGGGCCGCCAGGTCTGCACGACCCGGAAGGCCACGGCCGGGAAGCCGCATAACAGCCACCAGGCGGCGGGGTAGCGGCGGTGCAGGGCCGGGCCCGCCAGAAGCAGACCCGACACCAGCACTGCGGCCACCACCAGAACCCAGCTCGGCCAGGTCTCACCGGCCGAAGTGGCGGAGGCCAGTTTCATCACTGCCCGGCCCCCTTGCCCGCCGTGGTGGCGGGAGCGCTCAGGGGCCGGATCTCCGCCGCACGGAACGCGATCCCGTGCCGCCCCTCGTTCTCCCACGGCGTGGCGACCAGGTCCCGCACGGCCACCGGCATGCCGAGCTGCACACCGGCCGGCTCGCCGGCCACGCTCACGTTCACGACGTCGGCCGACGCACCCGCCATCAGGCAGAGGCCGACCTGGTACACGGTCTTGCCCGTGTCGCGGTCAACGCGAAGCTGACCGGTCTCACGGTTGGCGACCCGCGGAGCCGGGGGCACGGCACAGATGATCCCCGTGTACTTCGCGGTGTCGATCGGAAGGGTTGTCACTTTTCGGATCTCCTCATCTCAGGCACCCGAAGGCCATTCCTCCGGGTTGCTAGACCACCCGTACTACGGGCGCCACGGACAAGATTGGCCACCCGTAGTACGGGTTGTCAACCGCCTTCGTGTGGGAGAAGCTAGGTTCCGTCCGTGGGCGGTTACGTTCCACCCACGGACGGAAGAAGCAGTGACCACGGCCGTGGAGGGCACGCATGCCGCCGAAGAACACGCAGCCGAAGTACCGGCAGATCGCCGACTACCTGCGCGAAGGCATCCTGGACGGCACCTTCCCCGCCGGCCAACCGCTGCCTTCCGAGGAGGCGTTGGCGAAGCAGTTCGGCGTGACGCGCCCCACTGTCCGCCAGGGCCTGAGCGAACTCCGGGCATCAGGTCTCGTCGAAGCCATCATGGGCCGCGGCACCTTCGCCCGCTCCCCCCACAGCCGCCCCAGCCACACGCGCCCGCGCGGCGTACGCCGGACCACGGACGGCCGCTACATCGAGGCGGACGGCATCCGCTGGACAGACGCCGAGCCGCCGGTAGCCACCCGTACCGACGCCCCGCTAGCCCTGGCGGACCTACTCCGCATCCCGCCGGGCGAGCCGATGTTCACGTACGACGCGCTGCAAACCGCGGACCACGGCCACCTCCGTCAACTCCACCGGACGTATGTCCCGTTCTCGGTGCTCATCGACACCAAGTACGAGGAGGAGGCCCCACCGCCGGCGCCGGAGCTCTACACGGCGCTCGCCGGCCTGGGACACGAGCTCCACTTCACGGAGTACATCCGCACCCGCATGCCCCTACCCGATCAGGCTCAGGCGCTACGACTCGCCGACGGGGTCCCGATGCTCCACGTCATCCGCGTGACCCTCACCGAGTCGGACAAGCCCCTCGCCCTGGAGGAGTTCCACCTTCCAGGCGACGAGCTGGAGCTGTCGTTCCGGCTGTAGCACGGCCGAGTTGGCTCAGACTTTCTCTACGTCATCAAGGCGGCTCGCTCCGCTCACCGCGCGCGGCCCGGGCGCCGGCCGGGCCTGCGCTCCTGTCTCCGCCCCGCTCCAGCCCGGCCGGCGCCCGTGCCGCGCTCAGAGCAATCAGCCGCCTGATGCCAGAGAAGGGGCACGCCGGGGCTGGGGCGGTCGGCTCCACGGCTTTAGGCAGCCACTTTGGCGCGAGCCTCGCAGATCATGGCCCCAACGTCGTGCTTTACCGGGCATGTCCACAGACTGCCCGACGCGCCGGAAGCTTACGGGGCCATGATCACTCGCGCCAAAGCAGCTCCAGCCCAAAGCCGCTCCACCGACCTCGTCCTTCACTCTGCACCGAGGGACGCAATGTCCTAATTCACGACGGTGACTGACCAATTGAGCCGTTGCGAGTAAGACACAAGGCCCGAGCTGTACGATCACGGCATGGACGCCGGATTGGCCGCTATAGGCGGCGCCGTAGTTGGATCTTTTGCAACCCTCGGAGCTTCGCTTGCCGCCGGCTGGTACCAGCGAGAAGGAGTCCGAATAACCGCTCGAAGCGAACATCGAAAACAGCGCCATAACGCACAGGAGGGCGCGTATCGAGAGTACATCAAGGCCGTGACAGAAACTATCACGCTACTCACAGACGTCCACTTGCCCACAACCACGATAAGGGGAACGGATGGCGAGATTTTCACAACAATTAGTTCCCGCTTCGATCCGTCAATAGTTTTCACCGATGAATTTTTCGATGAGTTAGAGCTTCGCGAGACCCAGTTTAGATCAGCTTGGATTGAAGTCTCACTCGTGGGCCCATCAAGGGTTGCCGAGAAGGGGAAGAAGCTGATCCAATCTATTCAGCAGGCCAGCATGATGGCAGGGTTTACCGCAGCGGTCATTGATGAAAGCAGCAGTAACCTGGAGGACGAAAGCACTGGGCGGGATCTCGCCCGCACCTTCAAGGATTTTGCGCGCGACGTCCACGAGGCCAGCACCCAGCTTGATTCATTTACTTCTGCCGCACGGGATTGCCTCGACGATGATGGGGTCTCAAAGAAAGCGCAGATCTGACCTTCAAAGCAATCATGAACCGCTTGCTGCCAGCAGCACACGGACAGGACAGATGGTTTCCAAGCCCGTGCGGCGTTCGCCCTCATAGTAGGGCGCGAGACAAGGCGGGTGCGCAGGCTGGGCTGCAACCCGGCTGACTCCCGCATGACGACGGAAGCCACTTGGGATCTGCGTAACAGGGCACCGCATACGGGTACATCGACGGCTGTAGCCCCAAGCGAGTCGCCGACAATATGAGGAAGTATGGTGGCTTCATCCCGGGCATCCGGGCTGGCCGACCGACCGCTGAGTACCTCTCGTACGTGCTCAACCGGATCACCTGGCCGGGTTCGCTGTACTTGGGCCTGGTCGCTCTCGTGCCGACGATGGCGTTGGTTGGTTTTGGGGCGAACCAGAACTTCCCGTTCGGCGGGACCAGCATCCTGATCATCGTGGGTGTCGGTCTCGAGACGGTGAAGCAGATCGAGAGCCAGCTCCAGCAGCGCAATTACGAAGGGTTCCTCCGCTGATGCGAATCGTCCTCGTCGGGCCGCCGGGTGCCGGTAAGGGTACGCAGGCCACGCGCCTCGCTGAGAAGCTGCGGGTACCGCACATCTCCACGGGCGACCTGTTCCGGGCCAACATCAGCCAGCAGACCGAGCTGGGCAAGCTCGCCAAGTCCTACATGGACGCCGGCAACCTCGTCCCCGACGAGGTCACCATCGCCATGGCCAAGGACCGCATGGAGCAACCGGACGCGGAGAACGGCTTCCTGCTGGACGGCTTCCCGCGCAATGTCTCGCAGGCCGAGGCGCTGGACGAGCTGCTGACGACCGAGGGCATCAAGCTGGACGCGGTGCTGGACCTGGAGGCCCCCGAGGAGGAGGTCGTCAAGCGGATCGCCGGCCGGCGCATCTGCCGCAACGACTCCGCGCACGTCTTCCACGTCACGTACAAGAAGCCGGCCAAGGAAGGCGTCTGCGACGTCTGCGGCGGCGAGCTGTACCAGCGTGACGACGACACCGAGGCGACGGTCCGCAACCGGCTCGAGGTCTACCACACGCAGACCGAGCCGATCATCGACTACTACAAGGCCCAGAGCCTGGTGGTCACGATCGAGGCCATGGGCCCGGTCGACGAGGTCACCGGCCGCGCGCTGGCGGCACTCAAGCGCCAGCGCTGAGTAATCGGTTGGAGCTCCTTTGCGACTTCCGCAAGGTTCGCCCAAAGCCCGCCGGGCCACGTGCAATGCGGCCTGGCGGATACTCAACGTAGAGCCCAGCGAGGCTAGTGCTGTGACCGCATAGGTTCACCGGGTTGCTCGTTGTGCTGGTTGGAAGCGATGTCGCTTCCAACCAGCAGGGGAGGCGGGATGGCACCACCGGTCACGGTCCGGAGACTGACGGAGCAGGAGGGGCAGAAGCTTCAGCAGATCGTTCGGCGAGGTAGTACGAGCTCGGTGCGGTTTCGGCGGGCGATGATGCTGCTGGCCTCGGCCGGCGGCAGCACGGTCCCGGTGATCGCGCGGCTAGTCCAGGCGGACGAGGACACCGTCCGGGACGTGATCCACCGCTTCAACGAGATGGGGCTCGCATGCCTCAACCCTCAGTGGGCGGGAGGCCGTCCCCGCCTGCTGAGCAGTGACGACGAGGACTTCGTCATCCAGACGGCCACCACCCGCCCGACCGTGCTGGGCAAGCCCTTCACCCGCTGGTCGGTCCGGAAACTTGCCGACCACCTGCGCCGGAACATAACCAGGCCCGTCCGGATCGGCCGCGAGGCCCTGCGGTGCTTACTGGCCCGCCGGGGGATCACTTTTCAGCGAACGAAGACCTGGAAGGAGTCCCCGGACCCGGCCTTTGATGCCAAACTGGAGCGAATCGAGTACGCGGTCAACGAGCGTCCTGAACGCACGTTCGCCTTCGACGAGTTCGGGCCACTGGGCATCCGCCCCACCGCCGGCTCCTGCTGGGCCGAACAGAGCCGCCCCGACCGGCTGCCTGCCACCTACCGCCGCACCCACGGCATCACCTACTTTCACGGTTGCTACTCCGTCGGCGACGACAAGCTGTGGGGTGTCAACCGGCGCCGCAAAGGCATCGATCACACCTGGGCCGCCCTGCGGTCGATCCGAGCAGCCCGCCCGGACGGCGGCCCGATCTACGTGATCCTGGACAACCACTCCGCCCACCTGAACTGGAAGATCCGCAGGTGGGCGGCCAGGAACAAGGTCGAGCTGTGCTTCACACCCACCTACGCGTCCTGGGCCAATCCCATCGAGGCTCACTTCGGGCCGCTGCGGCAGTTCACCCTCGCCAACTCCCACCATCCGAACCACACCGTCCAGACCTGGGCCCTGCACGCCTACCTGCGCTGGCGCAACCCGAACGCCCGCCACCCCGGCGTCCTGGCCGCCCAGCGCCGCGAACGCGCACGCGTCCGCAGCGAACGAGGTCTCCGCTGGGGCGGCAGGCCACTGCCGGCCGCAGCCTGACCCCGCTCAACCCGGCGAAGTCACAGCATTAGTCGTCGAACTCGAAGCCCGAAGCCTCCGCACGGGCAATGATGTCGCGGACTGCCTCGGGGCTCGTGATGACGGATTCGACGGCCGTCTTGAGTCGCGCGAGGTCGCCCGAACTGCCGACCGCGCAGAACATGCCAGCCTCGCTGTCGAAATCGACGTGCTCGGCAATATCCGGCCAGGCAAACCGAACGAGACCCTCCCAGAAGTACCCGTTCGGCTCGTGCCCGGCGGCAACTACTGCGGCATCGGCAGCAAGGCTGCCGGCATCCAACGTCAGCGAGTGCTCGCCATCGAGGTCATGGAGGTGGATGGTCACGGCGCGATCGTCTCACCCCAGCACGCGAACCGTTCGTCTGGTCCCTCACAACTCTCGAACCCGGTGAACCTTCTCGGTCACAGCACTAGCCAAAAAGCAGGCTCGCTACACGATGGGTGGGGAGATGCAGTAATCGGTCATTTTTTCAATGCCGTATCTAGCACCACCAGGCCCTCGATGCGGTACTGATGAGGCGGCCATGTCGACATTCAGCGCTAGCAACTGCGCCACCAAGTCATCGTCGGTATTGAATCCGTAGGCAGCTAGCACTGCCTCATCGAGTTGCGCGTGAAGCTCGCGAAGCTTGTTTTTACCGGGAATCTGGAGCGAGTCGTACTGCTTTGCCAACGAGACTCCTCGCTCAATATATTCCTCACGCGTTTGGAGAATCTTCGCGCCGATGCTAGCGACGACGTCGGCTAGCTGCTTAGTTGCCGATTGAGGCCATGGGAAGGAGTCCCAAACAGTAGTCGACGTGTACCGCGGGTCGCTCTTGATATGCGAGCAACGTGCCCGCAGCCAAGCGGCGTGCGTAGAGGAGCTGAGGACGCCGAAAGAAAATTCATCATCGAGCGCAAAGGCCGTGACGGCATCACCAGGGTGAATGGCGGAATCTACGAAGGCAAAAATCGCGATTCGATTCTCCGTCATGTGGCGCGAGGTGGCCAAATAGCGTGGAATTTTGACGATTTCGTTTATCAGTTCAGGACGTCTACGCCACAGTTGCCACCAGCGATTCATAAAAAGTTGATGCTGGTTTTCGGGTCGAAACTTTGGGTTACTGTCGGCCCCCTTCTGATTCTTGACACGTTCCTTAGCCAACAACTGCTCTCGCTTCGGCAGGACGAAATTTTTGAGGTGGCCTGCTAGACGAGGATGGAGCGCATCCAAGCGGCCGAAGTCAGATTCGGGGACATCCACTACCCAGCGATTGATGGCGGCGCTGTGGAGAAGCTCTCGACCACCCAAGAAGGGGTGAATATACTTCACACTCTCCGGTTCCTTGCTGATGATTTCACGGCGCCTGCTGCGATCAATCAGATAGCCCGCAACGATGCCTGCTGTCTGCCCCTGAAAACATGTTGGTGGACTCTGGTTACAGGCAAGCGGCTGCGCCTTGCGGGCGTCAACGGCTGTCGAAAGCGAACTGGAAATATAGTCGGCAGTTAGGCGCAGATCCCCGTCGTTCAGCCATAGAATTTTTGGGCTGACGTCAACCGCCTTACTCCAGTTTACGATCGAGACGTGAACTGTAGCGTCACCAGACCACGGCTTACTCGATACGGCATTGAAGATGTGCCCATCGTTATCGACTACGTAGTCGAGACTAGCAATTCGTGATTGATTGTCGCGAATGGAATTTGTCGCCACAAATCCGGCGCGGGCACCAGGCTTAAGGTGATCATGCGCCAGCGGAAACCAGTAGGTGACGAAGTCGGAGACGCCTCTAACGTTCGGATACCTCTGTGCCAGGCGTTGGCAGTAATCCGCACCGAGCTCCTCTGACATCCTGCGTCGCCCCATGAACGGCGGATTACCGATAATTACATCGGCCTTCGGCCATGGCGTGAATAGCGCATCTGCGGCGATGATGCTGCTGTCCAAGTTCTCAAGGGGAAGCACCTGCTGATCGTCGTGCAGCTCATCCGATGACAGCTTTTTTGCGAGCATCATCGTGACTTTAGCAATTTCAACGGCGAACTCGTTTTTGTCAATCCCATGGAAATTCGCCGTCGGAATGAAAGAGAGCGTCCCCTGTCCACTGGGGCCAGACTTACGACGCTCCGCCAGCTTGGCGTGGATGTCGCGCTCTAGCCTACGGATCTCCCGATACGCGACATATAGAAAGTTCCCAGATCCACATGCAGGATCCAAGACCTGGTATGCGGCCAGCTCGCCAAGCAAATTTTCCAAATCAGCGATCGTGGTCGCATCGTCAATCTTCTGTCGCCAAGGGTCGACAATCGTAGGGCCAACCACCAATGCTATGTCGGCCTGACTAGTGAAGTGTGCGCCGTATGCGTGACGCTCACCTTGATCCATGCTGGTCTCAAAAAGAGTACCGAAGATTTCCGGCCGGACAGCCGACCAATCCGTTTGACAGGCCTTATGCAAGCGCAGCAGTTCGTCTCGTTCGAGGTCGAATCCCGCGATATCTGCGAACAAGCCACCATTGAAGTATGGTGTGCCCTTGAATCTGCCGGCGGGAGTAGTTCCTCGAGTGTTCATTTCGCGGAACAGACCAAAAATAAGGTCGTAAGAGCTCGCCCCCTGAGTGCACTCTTCAACCGCCTGAGAGAAGCTATGCCTGGGCAGAAGGCCGATGTCTTGGGCGAACATCGCCATCACCGACTGCAGTACGAAGCGCTGCGCTTGCCTTCGTTCTATCGACCGGTCCAAGAGGGTCCGGAAGACACTTGTTACCTGAGCTGCAGCCTCCCGAGTGACTTCAACGAGATCGTTGCCAAAAGACGGCTTTTCCTCAATCGGCAACAAAAAGGCAAGCGCATCCCATCGCTGAGCGAGCTTACTTATAGGTACACGGTCGACCGGCTCGTCCATTTGAGCGTTGAAGTCGTAGATCCAGAACTCATCAAAATTACAGAGGATTACATATCGCGGTCGATCAGGTACCGCGCGAACCCAGTAATCAAAGGCCTGACGGTAATGCTGCAGAAGATTGGCGCCAGCCTTCTTCATTTCGATGAGGCAGCGACCAGGCCACAAGAGGTCAGCGAATGAGGTGCCCTTGTCGTCCTTTTTCTTTAGGCGGTGTTCAAGAGTCGCACCGGCCTCGGCGACACCAGCATGCCCGAACGCCCTAAACAGACGGTCCAGGAACATTTGCGCTTCGCCTTTTTCGTCCCCTTTTAGAAACGCATGCCGGTACGCAACAAATTCATCGATACGCTGCCTGAGAGGTCCGGGATCCGTCGCCGTCATGCGCGAAGTATAGAGGCCGTGGGCGCGTCGGGCCTCGCTATCTTCGATCTGCCACCTATCATGAGGTCGGTGGCCAGGCGAGGACACGATCACTGAGGCTACTCGTTCCGCGCGGAAGCTCGCTCGCCTCGGCCGTTCCCCGGCAGGCATGAGGACTGCCAAGCCAGTGGATTGGCTCGCTGCCCCGTGTAGCTTGGGCTGTGGCGCTTGTTGTCCGTCAGCTTCTGTTCGGCCGACACAGCTAGAAGCGGCTCCGCGAGGCGTGCAGCCCGGCCTGGGGGCAACCAGACCGGGCCTAAACCCGCGGAGCGGTGGTTGAGCCCGGCTGGCGTTTGCGGTCGGGCTCAACGCCCCGTTTGCTCCACGAGGGCAGCGACCGCTACGAGGAGGCTGAGGGCTGACAGGATTACCTGCCAGCGGTCCGGCTCTGGCCAGCGCTTCCGCTTTCTCCTCAACGATCGATCCTGCATCGCTGCTCTCCTCTTCCTGGAACGCCGGCTTGTCTGCTCGGCTGGAGTCTGCAGAGAGGAGGAACAAGCAGGCAGAGATTAACGCACCAACTATGGTCAGCGCGGGCCACGTTGAATCGCGCAAAGCAAAACTGCCTCATCGGTAATACTTTCACGAGTACTTCTTCTGAAACGTCTTCTTCTCCGGGGGTCTTTTTTGGTCCCCTGGCTCCAAGCAAGCCCTCAGGCGGCGACACGGCGGCTTGAGCGGAACAGAACAAGTATTCATCCCGCGTGGGCGTATGTGGCCCAAATCACATGCACCCGGTCGCGTCGGTAGTCTAGGTTCCGCCCTACGACGCGGCGGGATCGCCACTGATGCGGGCGAGGGTCGCCGCGAATTCTCGGTTGTCGGCGCCGATGTGACAGGCTCGCGTCCAGTACCAACCGAAATACTGGCGTTGAACCGGCAGGGTCAGTTCTAGTGGTGCTTCGGCAGGGCGTCGTGGACCATTCGTGGACGAACCCTGCTTTGCGGATTGCAGACGTGCCGCTGACCAGCTCCGTTCCATAGGACCGAAGGGCCCTCCGGAGCCGTTCCCGCGAGGCGCGCTCCGCGTCAGCGGGGCACGTCTGCCGCCGCCTTCTATGCAGCCGAGCCGAGGGCTGCTGCATGGGGTTGTGGCTGCTTTGTGTCAGGCGTCAGGGGAGCCTTGATCGATGCCGAAGTGTCGGGAGACCTCTTCGATAGTGAAGCGGGCGCGGAGCTTGCATGCGGAGTTCTGGTTGGCGAAGAAGCCCGTGCGCCACAATGCCTCTTCGCGTGGCACAGCACGCTCCCAAGTGACCGGGACGATCCACTCACGAGGATCCTCCGTACCGTTTGCAGCTCCGTCCGCGGCACGTCGGTAGGTGCCCGCCAAGGAGAGATCGGACATGCGGCGGCTTTCACCCTCGATGCTGAGGGCTGCGTCTTCGAACGGTTGCGGTTCGCCGGAGACCGTGCCGACGCCCACGTAGCCCACCTTGGGGATATGTGTGAACACCCTCGCCCCCAGTGGGAGGGACCGGAGCGTCCGCGAGAACCATTCCCCGCCGCCGGCTGACACGAATCCGTAGCGAAGGGCGTCGTCCCAATTTCTGCCCCCGGTCTCATCACCGAACGACACGTACCAATCCGACCCGTTCCACGGCTCCTGCTTGCCACGGCCCTTCGCCCCAGCTGACGGCACCACGGCCTCGGTCTCGTCCATCAACCAGGTGCGGGCCAGATAGGAGCGCCCATCGTCCTCGAAGTAGCGAAAGAAGAGCACGTTGACCGGGACCTGGAACCCAGAAGCCAGGTAGGTGACGATCCGCTCCGTTGCGGCATCGATCTCACTCGCGACGATGGTGAGAGCGTGGGTCGAATTGAGGGCTTCCGGCGGAGTGCCGCCGAACCGCACCGCGAACGCCTCGTCCAACTCCTCCGCCAGACCTCTGCCGCGGGCGTAGGAGGTGTAGATGTCGCGTATCTGCTCGTTTGTGAGCTCCTGGACCCAGGAACCGTAGTCGAGAACCTGAGCCACCACTTCCCGAGGTGTGCGGTCTCGCTTGAGCTCCAGAACGTGCAAGCCCCCCTCGGCATCCATACCTAGCAGGTCAACGACCTTGCCGTACTGCGTGACCACCTGCCGGCCGATCAGCAGCAACGGATGCCCCAGGATGCCGGGATCGGCCTCAATGAGCTCTTCCAGCCGGGACTCCAAAGGCATCGGCCGCGTAGCGACTCGCACGGGCTTGTCGTCCACACGCCACAGCCCAAACTCCAGCGGCATCGCCGATCCCCCTCCGTTCAGACCACAGAACCCGGCTGACCAGGCACGGCAAACGACAGTATGACGCCGAAGCCTCGCCTGCCAGTGGGCCTAGTGTGGTCCGGCTCCACGTGATTGCCGTTGCGGTACAGCAGCGAAGTACAGCAACCACCATGACCGCAGCCGACCGCCAAGAGCCGTCAAGGGCTGACTGACCAGCCCACCAGACTTAAATGACCATCCAACCGAGAGCTCGGGACGAAGAGGGCGTGGGTTCACGTATCAGCGCAGAGGCTTCCGGCGCAGCTTGGGGAGGGGCTTGGCGGGACCGAACTGCCAGTCGAGACGGCTGCCAGGATTCTTCTCGATCCTCAGCATGATCGACTGGGAAGCGGAGAACTTAAGGACGAGTCCAGCGCGGAACCTTCCATCTGCTTGCCGGTCCCAGACAAGATCACTGTTTGTCCTGGCCCACGCCGCCACATCCATGAACCTTGAGAGCAAGGGTGGTGGCTCGGCGTCCTTCTTCTTGCCCTCGTCCATCAACTCTTCCCCCACGCTTCTGAAAGATCGGCACCTTGACGATCTCAAGGTTCGTACGTCTCTCGGGCTCCAACTCACGCTTGCTGGTCTCGGCCGCGCTCGCACTGTAGGACACGAGGGACCGGACCCGCTGACGATTCGGGCAGTTCCGCTCCACCGTGAGTTTGTCCATGTGGCCGACAAGTTGGCTGTCCTCCTGGCCGACGAGCAGGAGCCTGATAGCAAGCCTCGCTGGGCCGTGACAACGGACAGCCCGATCGCGATGTGTTCGTCGACCCCACAGTCCCTGCCACACCTACCTGCGACGCCGGACACACAGCCCACAACCAGCACGACTAGAAGCGAAGCAACGAACACCCAAACGGTTGTCGCTGCGTCGTAGGACTGGTACACGACGGCCAGCATGCAGCAGCGGATATGCGGCATGCGGCTGGTAGCCCTGCACCACTAGCGCACCAGATCGAGCGGGGAACAGCGGGGAATCACGGTGAGAGCAGCCAGGCCCGACAAGACCACTCACCGAGCCTCTACCCAGGTCAGCGCACGAACGAGCTCATCATGAACCGCAGTTTCCCAAGCTGATGTCATCACTGGCCTGCCGCTTCGTCCGGGCTGCGGCGCTGGGGCGCCGGTCCCGGCCGAGCGGCAGACCAGCCACGTTCGCGAGGACAGCAAATGGCCCCGTACGACAACGCTGAGAGAACGATGTCGTACGGGGCCAGACCAGTCGACCGCAGGAGCACGCTCGAACCGCGGCCGACCGGCGTTTGAGCAGCGGTTCAGACGGCAGATGTCTCGGCCGTCGTGCCGTGCAACTCTGCTTGGAGCCCTGCCGCGATGAGCTTCGCCAGCATTTCGGCCGCGTCGGGGCGCACGGTTCCCAGCTGCACCAATCCGTCGCCGAAGACGTTCACGTCGGCCATCAAGCCGGGGAAGTCGGAGTCCAAGCCGAGCAGCACGAGTTGGTCGGCCAGGGTGCCGGCGCTTCGGCGCGCACGGTTCCAGCCTCGGACGTAGGGCACGCCGGGCACCAGGTCCTCCGCCCGTTTGGCCACCACTCCTCGCCGGTCGGTCATGACGTCAGATCCTTCCCTTGTGTTCATCGGCTGTGGTTGATGCGTGACCGTCGCCGTCACAGTCGCGGCCGTATCCGCTTGCCAGTGCCAGCCGCAGAAGCTCGGCGAGTCGCTCGGCCGTGTCGGGTGAGACCCGTCCCAGCTCGACGAGACCGTGTCCGAAGGCGTTCAAGTCCGCACGCAGGTAGGGGAAGTCCTTCTCCAGCCCCGCTCGCACGAGGACGTCCCGCAATGCGGTGGTGGCGTTTCGAGCCGCGTACCAGCCGTCGCTCTCAAGAGGTGACCACGCGGCAGCGTCGCGCCCGACGGTCGGCTCATCCGGCATCGGTGGTCGTCTCCTCGGGGAGCGCGGCAACCGCCGCGTAGGGAGTCGGGTACTGCTTGTCGAAGCGGTCGATCCTCGCCAAGAGTTCCGCGGAGGCGACCAGCGCAGTCGCGAGAGCCACCGGCCGCAGCGGGTTGGCCTCCGGCCGGCGCGTCGGTGCCCGGAGCCACTGGTAGCGGTCTTCGGACAGCGGAATGGGGCCGGGCACGACGACGGCCGAACCATCGCTGAGGTAGCGGTAAGGAGGCGGAGACGAGGTTTCACGGTCGAGGTAGTACGTGAAGGTCTCCCGGCTCTGCGAGCCCAGGAAGAAACCGACTCGCTGCGCCTTGCGGTCGATGACCGAAGGTCCCATCGGCATCCCGCTGCGCTGGAGGCGGTCGAACATCTCCATTCCGAGGCGCTGTTCCACGCTCACCACGTCGAAGAAGCGGCCGGTTGGCAGGAGGCAGGGCATCCGCGGGTCATCCGCCCAAACCTGTCGGCACTCGGTCGGGTTGTCCGCTGCCGCAGACAGCCACTCCATGCCCCGCCTGGTCATCCTCTGCACGTCATCTCACCCTCAGTCGGACTGCGGTGCGGCCTCGGTGCCGCCGTGGGTCCACACTCCCGGCCCTGCACCTGGCCAGGGCAGATGACGAGGGGTGACGGGGGATGACGCGTCCACGCCCGTCGCGTCATCCCCCGTCACCTGCTCCTTGCGAGCGATCTCCGATTACTACGTGCAAGAAGCAATGACCAGCGCGTACATTCGGTCGGGCAGACCGAGTGTTCGTACCGGCGTACGCACAGGGAATGAAGGGCTACGTCCTCATGAAGCCGACCAGTGCCCGCTTACGGGAAGCTCGCACCGGCCGGGGCTGGAGTCAGCCGCGGTTAGTGAGGGAGTTACGCCGAGCGGCAGCCCAGCGCGGGCATCAACTCCCGTCGGACGCCAGTGTGAAGCGCCGTATCGCGAGTTGGGAGAACGGGCACAGCTCGCCCGACGACTTCTACGGGCCGCTTCTGTGCGATGCCTTCGCGACGAGTCCGACGGAACTCGGCCTGGACTACGGAGAGGCGGAGGACGCTTCGGTACTCGACGCCTCGTACCCCGCCAGCCCTGATGACGCCATTCAGACGGTCGGCCAGTTGTGGCGCGCGGACCTCAACCACTACGACCCGCTACTCACCGCGGAACCGTCCGAGCCGGCGTGGAACGAAGCGTCCCTCCGGTGGCTCGTTGCTCCCGAGCCGAGCATTCCCCGGCCGCGTGCCGAGGGGGTGCGAGTCGGTCTCGGCGACGTGGCAGCGATCAAGACCACCGCGGACATGTTCGCCCAGCTTGACGATCAGTTCGGCGGTGACCATGCACGCCACTCGGTCATCCAGTACCTCAACAACGATGTGGCCCCACTCCTGCAAGGCCGGTACACCGAGCAGGTGGGCAGGGCCCTGTTCTCGACCGTGGCGGAAGCAACGCTTCTTGCCGGTTGGATGTCCTACGACGCCTGCCACCACGGACTCGCCCAGAGGTACTTCCTCCAGGCCCTCCGCCTCGCCCAGGACGCCAACGACCGTCGGCTCGCGGGCAGCATCCTGTCAGCGATGAGCCACCAGGCGACCTTCTTGGGGCGGTACACGCAGGCCGCGACTCTTGCCCGTGCAGCGCTCATGGGTATCTCTCCGGTGGCCACACCGACGCTGCGGGCTCAGTTCCACGCGATGGAGGCCCGCGCACTTGCTCGCACCGGAGATGTCGCCGCCTGCGAGGCCGCGCTCAACGCGGCGACCAAGGCCCTCGAAGGTCGAAACAGCGACGACGAGCCGGAGTGGATCAGCTACTTCGACGAGGCCGAGCTCGCCGCCGAAGCCGCCCACTGCTTCCGCGACGTCAACAGCGCCCGTCGGGCGGTGTCCCACGCTGAGAACGCCATGAGCGGCAGCCATGTACGAAGCGACTTCTTCGCGACGATGGTCCTCGCCGACGCCCACTTGCGCGCGGGGGACGTCGAGGAGGCATGCCGTGTAGCCCTGGACGCTCTGGATCTCGGCGAACAGCTCAAGTCTGCGCGGTGCGTCAGCTACCTCGCCGAGTTCCGCCGGACCCTCAGCGCCGCCGGCCACAGTGCCGCTGCACGCGACCTCGCAGACGAGGCCAGCGAGCACCGGCTGTGGATCGCCGCGGGGGCGTAGGGCTTCTCGGCCTGTTCCAGGGTCACGGAGCTAGCCAGTGCTGCGCTCAGGCTGCGCTGCCAGTGCCTAGAAGGCACTCCACGAGTCGCGTCCCTCGCCCGCCCGCAGCGACCGCATCCGTCGAGCGAACTCGGTCGCAGAGCGCTCACTCACGTCGACTTGGTGACCGAGCCACGCCACCATCATCAGTTCCCGCAGGTCGGCCAGAGTCTCGTACCCCGGCCAGTTCATGAGGTCGAAGCCGTACCGGTGGACGAACTCCGCGTACTCCGCCTCCGTGTGCCAGCCGTACCGGTCGTAGTAGAGCGCGGTCAGGATCAGGTCCCACTCGCGCGGGGCGAGGGCGAATCCGTCGAGGTCGATGAGGACCGCATGACCGTCCCGATGGCGGAGGATATTCCCGATGTTGGCATCACCGTGGATCATCCCGAAGGGCAACACGAAGTCCAGCCGGTCGTACTCCTTGGCGAGCTTGGCCGCTCGTTCCTCCAGGAAGGACCGGTCCTCCGGAGAGACAGCGTGCAAGCCGTCCAGCGAGGCCGACAGCTTGGCCAGGGGATCGAAGTAGGGGAGCCTCAGCGACTCGGGTTCTTGCAGCCAATGCAGGCGACGGAGCAGATCGGCCAGCTCGCCGACCGTCGCGTACTCCTCCCGCTCCTGGACGCTCTCCCAGAAGGTCACCACCAGGCCGCGGATGAGGACGGGTTGTGCGATGGCGGTCGGCACACGTGTGGCCGGGAAGTCGATCATCCCCAGCCATCGGGCGACGCCCACGGCCCGTTCCATCTCCGCCAGGACGGCAGGATCACGCGCGATGCGGACGATGATCGGTAAGGACGCCAGCCGGTACACCGCATTGGAGCCCAGGCGCAGCAGTTTTGCCCCGGTGGAGTCGAGGCCGGCCGCCTCGCACGCCTCACGCATGACGGCTTCCACGCCCTCCGCCGTGAACTCCGTGCCGTCGCCGTGCGCTTCGCCGTCAGTGCCCGAGATCATGCCTCCGACGATACGGCGCGGTCCCACCCCCGGACAGGGCACCCACGTAATAGGGGCGTGATGATCTTGACTGGGTCCCACCTCCGGCACCACTCCCCCGCAGGTCAGAGCCCCGGCAGCCTTCACTCTCACCTGGCCTCCGGAGCCGTGTGCGCAGGTTCGAATCCTGCCGGGGGCACCCTGCATGAGGTGCCCAAAGACCCCGTCACCAGCGGAAACGCTGAGGCCGGGGTCTTCGCGTATGTGCAGGCGTATGCCGCCCGGAGCAGGCGCATGTCGGCGTCTGTGGACTATTCGTGGACAGGAGCTTGGACTGTCTCCCCTGGTCGGCCCCATAGTTTCCGGAGGAGCCGTCAGCCGGCGTCCGGCCACTCCTCACGGGGCGAAGGCGGCTCCGGATCGTTCTGCCGCTCCACTCGCCGCGCGTTCTCCCCTCGTAGGGACGTCAACCACGGCCACAGATCCGGCAGAGGTTGTGCAGGGCAGGCGAGGCGGTGCTCGACGCGGCACCGCTGGAACTGATCCGGCGGGCACACCCCGTAGACCGTCACCCGCCCATCGGACAGTTCGATCCACCGGTGCTCCGCCGGCACCGTATGGGCCAGCGGATTCATGTCCGGCTCCAGCAGCACCCACTCTTGCTCAAGCGTCGGCACTCGGTCCTGCAACAGACCGCAGTCAGGACAAAAGGACTGTCCACCACTCAGCCGCCGCGGTTCCCTCTCCAAAAGCCCCATACCGTGAGGGTCGCCAGTCCGTCAGCCTCCGCGTAGAGCGCGAACCGGACGGAACCCGTGGGGCAGTAGTCCACCAGCGGAGCCAAAAGCGACGCGGCAGGTGCAACCGACAACCAACGACCGACGATACGCGGCCGAGATACGGCGAAGCCCCAAGTCCAAAGGGCCAGTCAACAGCGGAAACGCTGTGGTCGGGGCCTCTGCTCTGGATGTCGCGCGATCAGGCCCCGGTGGAGGTCGGCGATCTCAGAAACTTCGGGTGTGTGGGTCACCCTCGTCCAGGGCACGAAAGTTCAGGACGTTTGGCATGACCTCGGCGGAGAGTGTCCAGCCGCCGCGGTGGTCGGCGTCGGGTACGGAGAAGAAGGCGGCTCCGGTGCGTAGGGCGGCTCCGCGCATCAGTTCGTGCCAGGGGTCGGCTGTGCCGCAGTGCATCAACACCAGCTGAACGCCTGGTACCGGGTGACCGACCGCCGGGTGGTTCCGCTGAACGAGGAGGCCCGCGCCTCCGTCGGCGCCGGGGGCACCGGCCTGGCGCGCTACCAGCGGCTGGTCCACCAGCGGTACGCCGACAAGCTGCCGGGGTCGCGGTACGACGAGCGCTGGTACGCCGGTGGGTACGGCAGCCGGACCGACCGGACGCGGGTCGCCGCTGACGCCGATGCCGCCGGCTCGGGGTCGCCGGGCAACGGGCCGGTCGCCGCAGGGGCGGGTGCCCTCGCGGTGGCCGGGGTGGCAGGGGCCGTCGGCGGGCTGGTGGTCCGTCGGCGGCGGCTCGCCAGGGAGTGAACGGGTGATGAGGCTGGGGCCCTCGACGCGCGTGCGGCGGTCGGGGGCCCCTCGGCCGGGCGCGGGGCGTCGCGCGGCCGGGGACCGTCAGCGCGGGATCTCGGTGAGCGCCTCCGTCAGGGGCTTCCGGGTCAGGGCCGGGACCTCGCAGTCGGGGGCCGCGTGGCCGACGGGGAAGAGGATGTAGGGGCGTTCGTTGGCGGGGCGTTCGCAGATTCTGGTGAGGAAGGCCATCGGGTTGGGGGTGTGGGTGAGGGTGCTCAGGCCCATCGCGTGCAGGGCGGTGATGAAGAGGCCGCAGGCGATGCCGACGCTCTCGTTCACGTAGTAGTTCTTGCGCAGCGAACCGTCCGGCATCGCGGTGCTCTTCTCGGCGAAGCAGACCACGATCCACGGGACGACGTCGAGGAAGCCCTTGTCGGAATCCGTTTCCAGGCGGGCGAGCGCGGCGCGCCACTCGGGTGGGATGCGTCCGCCCTCGTAGTTGACCCGTTCCTCCTCCTCCGCGGCGACCCGGATGCGGTGCTTGGTCTCGGCGTCGCCGATCACGGCGAACTTCCACGGCTGGAAGTGGGCGCCGGAGGGTGCGGTGTTCGCGGCGGCGACGGCCAGGTCGACGCACTCGCGCGGGACCGGCTCGTCGCTGAAGAACCGGACGCTGCGCCTGCGGTCGACGAACGACACGAAGTCCTTTCCCCGCCGGACCATTTCGGCCTCGTCGTACCGGTCGGGCCGGTAGGGGACGAACGGGTGCGTGTGCTGCCTCACGGATCTCCTCACGGATCTCCTCCTGTGACGGGAGCACATAGGGTCGGACGCGTAGTGCCTATTGGGCAACAGACCCTTTCTCTGGTTGTCTATTTGGCAAGTGAAGTGGCATCGGGGTGCCCTTCGGGTGGCAGATCGGCAGGTACGGTGGCACGACAGGGGCTCGACCGGCTCGACGGCCGGATGCTGCGGCTGCTCCGGGAACGTCCGCGTGAGGGCCTGCTGGAGATCGCCAGGCAACTCGGGGTCGCCCGCGGTACCTTGCAGGCCCGGCTCGACCGGCTGACCGGTTCCGGCGTGGTGACCGGTTACGGGCCGGACATGGACGTCGCCGCCCTCGGGCACGTGGTCCAGGCGTTCACGACGTTCGAGGTGGACCAGTCGGCCCGCGAGGCCATCGCGGCGCGGCTGCGAGCCGTGCCGCAGATTCTGGAGGCGCACGTCGTGACCGGCCCCGGTGACATCTGGTGCCGTATCGCGGGCACGAGCAACCAGCATGTGCAGCAGGTGATCGACCAGGTGCTGGCGGTGCCGGGGGTGCGGCGCAGTACGACGGTCATCGCGCTGAGTGCGGTCGTCCCCTACCGCGTCCAGCCCCTGGTCGACGAGGTGTCCGGTCTGTCGGAGCCCCGGGGCTGACCCCGCGCTCAGGCCCGCCAGATCTCCCCGATGCGTTCCGCGTGAGCCGTGCCCTGGCGCCTGCCCTCGCGGGCCGCCCCGGGGATGCGGGAGGCGTCCAGGGCGTTGCGGCCGAAGGCGCGGCGGGCCTCCCGGTCGGGGGTCAGCAGGGCGACCCGGGCGCCGCGCGCGGAGAGGGTCTCGGCATGGCTCCGTGCGCTCGGGCTCGCTCCCGCCCCCTTGGGGATCGGGGCCAGCACGACGACGCGCGCGCAGTCGTCGACGAGGTCGGCGTTGGTCGTGGAGCGGACGCCGCCGTCCATCCAGCGGCCCGAGCCGATGGTGATCGGCGGGAAGAGCGGCGGCAGTGCGCAGGTGGCCGACATGGCGTGCAGGAGGTCGGTCCCGCTGTCGGCGTCGAAGGCGGTCGGTTCACCGGTGAGCGCGTCGACGGCGAACATCCGGACGGTTCGGTCGGGCCAGTCGCGGACGGGGAGTTGGGGGCCTATGGCGTCGAAGACCGCGGTCTCCGGCACGTCCCGCACGGAGAGCGCGAGCCGGCCGAGGCGCTTGACCACCGTCGCCGGGTCGCGCGAGCCCAGCGCGGCCCACAGGTACCTGACCGTCATGCCGAGAGTGAAGTCCACGTCCAGCATGACGCGTTCGCCGTTGAGCTGCTCCTTGTAGAGGTCGGCCGGGGCCGATCCCCTGGCCAGGTCGAGCGCCAGCAGCGACCCCGCCGACGTGCCCGCCAGGACGTCGGCGTCCATGAGGTCCACCCCGGCGTCGGCCAGTCCTGCCAGGACGCCGATCTGCCATCCGTACGCGGTCAGGCCGCCCCCGCCCAGCACCAGTGCCGTGTCCGCCACGTCCGCCCCTTCCCATACTGGGGACCACTCCCCGTTTACCGCCGGACGCGACGCTAGCAGGTAAACGGGGAGTGGTCCACGCTTGGGGGGGGTGCCTCAGGAGCGGGCCAGTACCGACCCCACCACCTGGCGCAGCATCGCCGCCGGGTCGGGAGCGGGCCCCGGGGAGCGCCAGGCCACGAAGCCGTCGGGGCGGACCAGGACCGCGCCGCCGCGGGTCACTCCGTGGGCGCGCGCCCAGTCGGTCTCCTCGTCGTCCGGGGTCAGGTCGGCCCCGGGCGTCCCGCCCACGCGGTACGACTTCAGCGGGACCCGCATCCCGGCGGCCACCTCGGCGGCCGCCTCGTGCCAGCCGGTGGGCTGGGCCGCGTCGCTGAGCAGGACGAGGGAGTCCTCGTAGAGGTCCAGGGTGGACAGGCGCTCCTCGCCCCGGCGGAGCCAGAGGTGGGGAGCCCGGCTGCCGGGCGCGCCGGACAGGTCGAGGCCCTCCGGGACCACCGGCGTCGCCGGGTCGGCGCCGACGACCGCGCCCCGGGGGTAGCGGTAGCCGAGGGCGACGTTGAGGATGCCGCGCTGCGGACCGCCACCGGGACCCCCACCGGGACCGCCGCCGGGCGCACCTCCCGGCCCGCCGGGACCACCTGGCGCACCGCCGGGGCCGCCCGGCCCCCCGCCCCCCACGACCGGCGGCGGCGCGAACCCCGGGTGGCTGTGCTCGACCGAGCGGTGGGCGGCACGGGCGCTGGTGGCCTCCGCGACCGGGCGCCGTTCCATGTCGTAGGTGTCCAGGAGGCCCTCGCCCGCCCAGCCCTCCAGGACCGCGGCCAGCTTCCAGGCGAGGTTGTGGGCGTCCTGGATGCCGGTGTTGGAGCCGAAGGCGCCGGTGGGGGACATCTCGTGGGCCGAGTCGCCGGCCAGCAGGACGCGGCCGGAGCGGTAGCTGCGGGCGACGCGCTGGGCGGCGTGCCAGGGGGCCCTGCCGGTGATCTCGACGTCCAGGTCCGGGTCGCCGATCGCGCGGCGGATGTGGGCGGCGCAGCGCTCGTCGGTGAAGTCCTCGACCGTTTCGCCCTGTTCGGGGTGCCACGGGGCGTGGAAGACCCAGTTCTCGCGGTTGTCGACCGGCAGGAGGGCGCCGTCGGCGTTCTCGTCCGTCAGGTAGCAGACGATGAAGCGGCGGTCGCCCACGACGTCGGCGAGGCGGCGGGAGCGGAAGGTGATGCTGATGTTGTGGAAGAGGTCGCCGGGGCCGCTCTGACCGATGCCGAGCTGCTCGCGGACGGGGCTGCGGGGGCCGTCGGCGGCGACCAGGTAGTCCGCGCGGATGGTGGTGTGCTCGCCGGTCTCCCGGCTCTTGACGATGGCGGTGACACCGTCGGTGTCGGCCTCGAAGGAGAGCAGTTCGGTGCCGAAGCGCAGGTCGCCGCCGAGGTTGACGGCGTGGGTGAGGAGTTCGGGTTCGAGGTCGTTCTGGCTGCACAGGCACCACGAGCTGGGGCTGAAGCGGGCCAGTCCGCCGCCCGGGTCGATCTGCTTGAAGAGCCACTCGCCCGCGTCCCCGGCCAGGGTCGGGGCCTGCAGGATGCCGTGGTTGTCGGCCAGGGTGGCGGCGGCCCGGCGGATGTCCGGCTCGGCGCCCGCCACCCGGAAGATCTCCATCGTGCGCACGTTGTTGCCGCGCCCGCGGGGATGGATGGAGGTGCCCGCGTGCCGCTCCACCAGGGTGTGCCGGACGCCCAGCCGCCCCAGGAACACCGAGGTCGACAGGCCCACCAGGGACCCGCCGACGACCAGGACCGGGACGCGGTGGGTCCGGTCGCCCCCTGGGGCGCCGCCGGACCGGTCGGCTCTTTCGTTCATGGTTCGTCCTCCGTTGTGCGACAGGTGTGCGACAGGTGCGACTGACGTGCGTCTGCCGTGCGGCAGACGTGCGGCAGACGTGTGAGTGGGTCCGACAGGGGTGCGCCGGGGCCTTCATGCATGCCCCGTGCGGCCCGTCGGGGCCCGCGGCGGCGCAGGCTTCACCCGCTTAACCCTCCTGGTTCGCGGACCTCGCGGGCACGGCCCACGATCGTGCTTACGCGACCGTCGCACCCCGCCCGCCCGGCGGGCGCCGCCGACGATCGCCCCAGTCCACGACGAAGTTCCCGGAGAAGAGGTGGGCCGGATGACGGTCTCTCCCGTCGTAGCGACGGATGCCCCGAGCACGGACGCGACGGATGCCACCACGGCGTCGGGCACGGCGTCGCCGTCGCCCGCCGTGGCGACGGAAGTGGGTGGCGTGTCGATATCCGCGTTCGACGGCAACCGCGTGCGGGTGGTCCTGATGCTGGACGTCCACGACGGAATGCAGCAGGAGTTCCTGGACGCCTACGAGCGCATCCGCGACCGGGTCGCCGCCGTTGAGGGCCACGTCAGCGACCAGCTCTGCCAGTCCCTGGAGAACCCGACCCAGTGGCTGCTGACCAGCGAGTGGGAGAGCGCCGCGCCCTTCCTGGCCTGGGTCAACAGCGACGAGCACCTGGACACCGTGGAGCCGCTGCAGACCTGCGTCCGCGACACCCACTCGCTGCGCTACAGCGTCCTGCGGGAGACCGAGGGCGCCCGTCCCGCGCCCGGTGAGCCGCGCTCGGCCCCCCGGATCGGGGGCAACGTCGTACGCCACGCCCTGACCTTCACCGTACGGCCCGGCACCGAGGCCGAGACCGCCCGGCTGCTGTCCGAGTACGTGTCGCCCGACGCCCACGTGGACGGCACCACGCGGCTGCTGCGCACCTCGCTGTTCATGTCCGGCAACCGGATCGTGCGGGCCGTGGAGGTGCGCGGCGACCTGCAGACCGCGCTGCGCCACGTCGCCCGGCAGCCCGGGGTGCGGGCCGTGGAGGAGGCGTTGAACCCGTATCTGGAGCAGGACCGGGATCTCGCCGACCCGCGGTCGGCCCGGCGGTTCTTCACCCGGGCCGCCATGCCGGCGGTCCACCACGCGGCCTCCCCCGGCCGGGCCGGTGCGCGCGTCGAGCGGCTCGCGCTGCTCTACCCGGTGCGTCCGGGCGCCGGTGCGGAACTGGCCCGGCTGCTGGCCCGCCAGGACGCGTCCACCGCGCAGGCCCCGGACAGCCCGGTGCTCGCGGCCACCGTCTTCCACCGCGACGACCTCGTCGTACGGCTCGTCGACGTGGACGGCGACCCCGAGGCCGCGCCCGCGGACGTCCTCGGCCTGCGCGGGCCGGAGGCCGCCGAGGCCGCCGGGCGGTTGCTGGACACCGCCGCGCTCGGCGTCGACGGGGTGTCGGCCGAGGCCGCCGCGCAGGCCCGGCTGCTGGCCCCGCTGCGGATGACGCCCCTCACCGACCGGCGTTCGGCCGGCTCCTGAACCACGCTCCCCGCGACCGCGCGGCGGCCGGGTCCGACGGCGTGCCCGCCCGCGGGTCCGCGCGAACCCGCCGCAGCTTCCGCGGTCTTTCCCGCCTCTCCCCGCTTCTCCCCGCTTCTCCCCCTTCCTCCCGTCACCCCGGAGTGAACGACATGACAGACCAGCAGGTACGCATCGTCTCCCTCGGCGACATCGCCCCGAACCGCCGCCGCGGCGGAGACCTCCGCGCCCTTCTCACGCCCACCACCGCCGGGTCGACCAGCGGCTTCATGGGCGTGGCCATCGTGCAGCCCGGCGACCGCATCGCCGAGCACTACCACCCGTACTCCGAGGAGTTCGTGTACGTCACGGAGGGCGCCCTCGAAGTGGACCTGGACGGGGTGCCGCACTCGCTCGCCACCGGCCAGGGGCTGCTGATCCCGCAGGACATGCGCCACCGCTTCCGCAACGCGGGCGACGTCGAGGCGCGGTTGGTGTTCCACCTGGGGCCGCTGGCCCCGCGCCCGGAGCTGGGCCACGTCGACACGGAGGACGCGGAGGGCAACGCGCTCCCGTGCGACGGGGCGCACGCGGGCCACGCGAGCCACCCGGACCGCGCCGGTCACGAGCGGCCCGCCACGGCGGCCGAGGTGGTGTCATGACCCGGCGCCGGGTCGCCGTCACGGGCATAGGCGTCGTCGCCCCGGGCGGGATCGGCGTGCCCCAGTTCTGGGGGCTGCTGTCCGAGGGCCGTACGGCGACGCGCCGGATCTCCCTGTTCGACCCGGCCGGGCTGCGTTCGCAGATCGCCGCCGAGTGCGACTTCGAGCCGTCCGACCACGGGCTCGGCCTCGCCACCGCCCAGCGCTGCGACCGGTACGTGCAGTTCGCGCTGGTGGCCGCCTCGGAGGCGGTGCGGGACGCGAACCTCGACATGGACCGCGAGGACCCCTGGCGGGCCGGTGCCACCCTCGGCACGGCGGTCGGCGGCACCACCCGGCTGGAGCACGACTACGTCCTGGTCAGCGAGCGCGGCTCGCGCTGGGACGTCGACGACCGGCGGGCCGAGCCGCACCTGGAGCGTGCCTTCACCCCCGCCACCCTCTCCTCCGCGGTCGCCGACGAGTTCGGGGTGCGCGGGCCGGTGCAGACGGTCTCCACCGGGTGCACCTCCGGCCTCGACGCCGTCGGGTACGCCTATCACGCGGTCGCCGAGGGGCGGGTCGACGTGTGCCTGGCGGGTGCGGCGGACTCGCCGATATCGCCGATCACCATGGCCTGCTTCGACGCCATCAAGGCGACCTCGCCGAACAACGACGACCCCGCGCACGCCTCCCGCCCCTTCGACGCCGACCGCAACGGCTTCGTCATGGGCGAGGGCGCGGCGGTGCTGGTCCTGGAGGACCTGGAGCACGCCCGGGCCCGGGGCGCGCACGTGTACTGCGAGGTCTCCGGCTACGCCACCTTCGGCAACGCGTACCACATGACCGGGCTCACCAAGGAGGGCCTGGAGATGGCGCGGGCCATCGACACGGCGCTGGACATGGCCCGCCTCGACGGCTCCGCGATCGACTACGTCAACGCGCACGGCTCCGGCACCCAGCAGAACGACCGGCACGAGACCGCGGCCGTCAAGCGCTCGCTGGGCGAGCACGCCTACGCGACGCCGATGAGCTCGATCAAGTCCATGGTGGGCCACTCGCTCGGCGCGATCGGCTCGATCGAACTGGCCGCGTGCGTGCTGGCGCTGGCCCACCAGGTGGTGCCGCCCACGGCCAACTACACCACCCCCGACCCCGAGTGCGACCTGGACTACGTGCCGCGCGAGGCACGCGAGCGGACGCTGCGGCACGTGCTGTCGGTGGGCAGCGGCTTCGGCGGTTTCCAGTCCGCGGTCGTACTGAGCGGCAGTGAAGGAGGGCTGCGATGAGCGGACCACAACGGACCGGCAGCGGCGGTGGAAGCCGGCGCGCGGTCGTCACCGGACTCGGCGTGGTGTCGCCGCACGGCACCGGTGTCGAGGCGCACTGGAAGGCGGTCGCCGACGGCGCCAGCAGCCTCGGGCCCGTCACCCGGGAGGGCTGCGCGGACCTGCCGCTGCGAGTCGCGGGCGAGGTGCACGGCTTCGACGCGACCGAGACGGTCGAGGACCGCTTCCTCGTCCAGACCGACCGGTTCACGCACTTCGCGCTGGCCGCCACCCAGCACGCGCTGGCCGACGCCCGGTTCGGCCGGGCCGATGTCGCCTCGCCGTACTCGGTCGGCGTGGTCACCGCGGCCGGTTCGGGCGGCGGCGAGTTCGGGCAGCGGGAGCTGCAGAACCTGTGGGGCCAGGGCTCGCGCCACGTCGGCCCCTACCAGTCGATCGCCTGGTTCTACGCGGCCAGCACCGGCCAGGTCTCCATACGCAACGACTTCAAGGGCCCCTGCGGGGTCGTGGCCGCCGACGAGGCGGGCGGCCTGGACGCCCTGGCGCACGCGGCGCTGGCCGTGCGCAACGGCACCGACACGGTGGTCTGCGGCGCGACGGAGGCACCGCTGGCCCCGTACTCGATCGTCTGCCAGCTGGGCTACCCCGAGCTGAGCCGGGCCGTCGAACCCGACCGCGCCTACCGCCCGTTCACCGACGCGGCCTGCGGGTTCGCACCGGCCGAGGGCGGTGCCGTACTCGTCGTCGAGGAGGAGGGGGCGGCCCGGGAGCGCGGGGCGGACGTGCGGGCGACGGTGGCCGGGCACGCGGCGACCTTCACCGGGCCCGGCCGCTGGGCCGAGTCCCGGGAGGGGCTGGCCCGCGCGATCGAGGGCGCCCTGGCCGAGGCGGGCTGCCGGCCCGAGGAGGTCGACGTGGTCTTCGCGGACGCCCTCGGGGTCCCGGAGGCCGACCGGGCCGAGGCGCTGGCCCTGACCGACGCGCTGGGCCCGCACGCCGGGCGGGTGCCGGTCACCGCGCCCAAGACCGGCACCGGGCGGGCGTACTGCGCGGCGCCGGTGCTGGACGTGGCGACGGCGGTGCTCGCGATGGAGCACGGGCTGATCCCGCCGACGCCGCACGTCTTCGACGTGTGCCACGACCTGGACCTGGTGACCGGGCGGGCCCGCCCCGCCGAGCAGCGCACCGCCCTGGTCCTGGCGCGCGGGCTCATGGGATCCAACTCGGCGCTCGTCCTGCGCCGGGGCGCCGTCCCGGCCGAGGGCCGCTGACCGAGGGCCGCCGACCGACGGCCCCACGACCGACGTCCACGGAGGAATCCGTGACCGACCAACCCGAGTCAAGGAGGACACCCATGACCGACCAGCTGGACTACCAGGTGACCGTCGAGGAGCTGTCGGCGCTGATGAAGAGCACCGCCGGCGTGCACGTCGACCCGATCATCCTCCAGCAGCAGGCCGACGACGGTTTCGACACCTTCGGCCTGGACTCCCTCGGCCTGCTGGGCATCGTGGCCGAGCTGGAGAAGCGGTACGGACTCGGCCTGCCCGAGCAGGCCGAGCGCTGCAAGACGCCCGCGGATTTCCTCGCGCTGGTCAACGGCGCCCTGAAGACGGGAGTGTGACATGGCAGGGCACACCGACAACGAGATCACCATCGCCGCCCCGATGGAGCTGGTCTGGAACATGACCAACGACATCGAGAACTGGCCCCGGCTGTTCAGCGAGTACGCCTCCGTCGAGGTGCTCGACCGCGACGAGGACCGCGTCACGTTCCGGCTCACCATGCACCCGGACGCCGACGGCAAGGTGTGGAGCTGGGTCTCCGAGCGGGTCGCGGACCCCGTCACCCGCACGGTCCGCGCCCAGCGGGTGGAGACCGGCCCCTTCCAGTACATGAACATCGTCTGGGAGTACGCGGAGACCGCCGAGGGCGTCGTCATGCGCTGGACGCAGGACTTCGCGATGAAGCCGGACGCGCCCGTGGACGACGCGTGGATGACGGACAACATCAACCGCAACTCCCGTACGCAGATGGCGCTGATCCGGGACCGGATCGAGCAGGCGGCGGGCGAGCGGCGGACCGCGTCGGTGCTCGCCGACTGACACCGACGGACATCGGCGAAGGGCAGCACCCCATGCACCACACACTGATCGTCGCCCGGATGGCACCCGGCGCGGCACCGGACATCGCGAAGGTGTTCGCGGAGTCCGACAGCGGTGAACTGCCGCACCTGGTGGGCGTCAACCGGCGCAGCCTCTTCGAGTTCGGTGACGGCGTGTACCTGCACCTCATCGAGAGCGACGAGGACCCGGCCCCGACCATCGGCAGACTGACCGGGCACCCGGAGTTCCGCCAGGTCAGCGAGCGGCTCGAACCGTACGTCTCGGCGTACGACCCGGCGACCTGGCGCGGTCCGAAGGACGCGATGGCGCGCTGCTTCTACCGCTGGGAGCGGTCCCCCGCCGGCTGACGGCGCTCCGTCCCCGCATGCGTCGGGGCCGCCCGGTCTCCACCGGGCGGCCCCGACGCGGGCGTTCTGGGCGAAGACGTTCCGGGGCGTCGAACGGTTGCCCGCACGGGTCGGATGTCCGCGTGAGAAGGCACACCTCGGAAACCGTGCCGCTTTCGCACGTCCGTCCGCTTGGATCTTGGGGGTACAACAGCACATCGGAGTCCGCTGTGCGCGCCCCGACGACCAGCAGAGAGGACGCACCCCGTGGGCCGAACCACCGCCCGCCGGACCGGCCGGAGAACCGGCCCGGACGGTGCCGGGGGCAGATCCCGCTCCCTGGGACGCAGACGCCGCGGACCCGCCCGCGCGGCCCTGGCCTGCCTCGCCCTCGGGGGCGTCCTGGTCACCGCGGGTGCCGCCGTCGCGTACTGGCGGGAGACCCGGCCGCCGGTGACGGACGACCAGGTGGCCGACGTCAAGGACGCCCTGGACGCCTCCACCCGTACGCCGCCCCCCTCCGGCTCCCCCTCGGCGGCACCGTCCCCGAAGACCTCCCGGTCGCCCTCGGCCCCGCCCTCCCCCGGCACCATCGCCATTCCGGCGACCGGACCCGGCACCTTCGTCACCGCCCGGGCCGACGGCTCGACCGTGGGCACCGGCAGCCGCGTACGCCGCTACAAGGTCCTGGTGGAGGAGGGCATCGACGTCCGGCCGAGCGCCGCCGCCGCCGAGATATCCGAGGTGCTCGCCGACCGCCGCGGCTGGACCCGGGACGGGCGCAACTCCTTCCGGCTGGTCGGCAGCGGTTCCTACGACTTCGTGGTGAAGATCGCCACGCCGGGCACCGTCGACGAGATCTGCGGCGCCGCGGGCCTGCTCACCCGGGGCGAGGTCAACTGCAGCGTCGGCACGGACGTCGTGGTGAACCTCAAGCGCTGGGTGCTGGGCTCCCCTCAGTTCGACGGCCCGATCCACGAGTACCGGGCGCTGATCGTCAATCACGAGGTCGGGCACCGCATCGGTCACGGCCACGAGACCTGCCCCGGGGCCGGCCGGCCCGCTCCGGCGATGATGCAGCAGATCAAGGGCCTCAAGGGGTGTGTGGCCAACGCCTGGCCCTACGACGAGGACGGCGCCTACCTGGGCGGCCCCTCGGTGCCCTGAGCACGCCCGGCGCGTTCGGCGGACGGTTTACGGGACAGGACACGGGGCGGGGGGTGAGGATCTGACCATGACCACCACATCTGGCTTCGACCCCCGTGCCCTGCTGGCGGAGAGCCGGCTCGGCGTCCTGGCGACGATCAAGTCGGACGGCCGCCCGCAGCTCTCGCCCGTCATGCCCGCCTACGACCCCGACGCGGGCGTCATCCGCGTGTCCACCCGCGAGGGCCTCGCCAAGACGGCGAACCTGCGCCGGGACCCGCGGGCCGCGCTGGAGGTGACCGCCCAGGACGGCAGGTCCTGGGCCACCGCCGAGGGCGTGGTCACCCTCACCGGGCCGGGCACCGACCCGCACGGACCGGAGGTCGAGGCGCTGGTGGAGTACTACCGCGCCGCGGCCGGGGAGCACCCGGACTGGGACGAGTACCGGTCGACGATGGTGTCCGACCGCCGGGTGCTGCTCACCCTCACGGTCGAGCGCGTGTACGGCGCCGACATCGGCTGAGGCGGGGCGCGCGCTCCGCAAGTTCCGTGCCTCGGCGGTGAAGGATCCGGCCGCCGTTCCCGTATCTCCTGGCGTAGCCGTACGAGCACGCGCGCGAGCGCGCGCGTTCGTCCCCCGCGTCGCCCCTGGAGGCACCATGCGCCTGTCCCGCAGCAGGATCGGAGTCGTCGTCCTGTTCGGTGCGATGACCCTGACCCTCACCGCGCTGGCCTTCCCGGCCGTGCTCGGTCTGGACAAGGCCGACGGCGACCAGAACCGGGTGGTGGCCAGTACGAAGTTCGGTCCGCTCACCGAGGCCGACCGCGACTTCGTGGTCAAGGTCCGCGCCGCCGGGCTGTGGGAGTACCCGCTGGGCGAGATGGTGATGGAGCGCGGTACGACGAAGGCGATGAAGACGGCGGGCGAGCACCTGGTCGTCGGGCACGCCGGTCTCGACGCGATGTGCCGGGAGATCTCCCCCGAGTTGGGCATCACGCTGCCCAACCGGGCCTCCCCGCAGCAGGAGGGCTTCGTGGCCACCGTGGACGCGAAGAGGGGCGGGGAGTTCGACGCGTCGGCGGTCAACATCATGCGGGTGACCCACGGTCAGATCTTCCCGGCCATCGCCAAGATCCGGGCCTCCACCAAGAACACCCTCGTGCGGCAGCTGGCTGACCTGGCCAACGACACCGTCCTGGACCACATCACGGTGCTGGAGAGGACCGGGCTGGTCGAGTACGACCAGGTCACCTTCCAGCAGACCGGCCCGGCGAAGCTGCCGAGGGACAAGGTCACCCCGCCCCCGCCGCAGCCGGGCGAGCGGGTGCTGGTGCTCAAGCCGCGCCCCGACCTGAACGTGAACACCGCCTCCCCGACGCCCACTCCGTCCCCGGCGGCCCCCTGAGCACCGGGGCGCGGGCCCTATTACGACCGCGTCACGACCGGGGGCGCGGGGAACGGGCCGCCGGTCGCGCACGTTCTTACGGGGTGGCGGCCGACGGAGTCCGCCGGGCCATGACCATCCGGTGCCGGACCCGGTGGTGGGCGGGCCGACCCCTCCTCCCGCCCGCGTCCGTCCGGGGCCGACGACGAGAAGAGCGGGACCATGACCGCTTCCGGACCGGGCAGCGGCGACACACCGGGTGAGCCGGACGGTGCGCCGGACGTGCCCGAGTACGTCTGGCGGCTGTTCCTGGAGGACGACGAGCGCGCCATCCGCGCCTCCGCCCCCAGGGAACCCTCCGCGCGCGACCGGGTCCCCGGATGGCGACCGGAGGAGCCGCCCGCCGGTCACACCGATCACCCCGGTCACGAGCACCCCGGTCACACCGACCGCCCCGATCACCCCGATCACCCCGACCGCACTCGTGGCACGGTCGGCGAGGCGTGGCGCCGGGAGGAGACCTGGACCGGACCGGCCTGGCGCGAGCTGGACGGCCGGGCCCGGCTGCGGCGCACGGGGCGCGTGCTCGGCACGGCCGCCGCGGTCGCCCTCGCCCTGACCGCGTGGTCGCAGCTGTCCACCGGTCCGGCCACCCCGGGCAGCGGACCGGCGGAGACCATCGGGCAGCGCCTGGAGGAGAGCCCCGCCCTGCCCACACCGGCCTCACTCGCCCCGGCCTCCCTCTCGCCGACGGAGTCCGCCGCGGCGAGCCCCGCCGTCTTCGAGCCCGCGCCGTCCGCGATACCCCGGGCGTCCGCGTCCGCCTGGACGATCGACTGAACGCCCGGCCCCGGAGCGCACCCACCGGCCGAAGTGACCGCCCGCGCCCCGCCCGTCAGGCGCTGCGCCTGCGGGACGCCGTCTTCTTGGCGGTGCTCTTGCCCGTGCCCCTGGCCGCGGCCTTGTCGCCGCCGCTCCCGCCGGTGCTCTTCGCCGCGGTCTTCTTGGCGGTGCTCTTGGCCGCCGTCTTCTTCGCGGACCCCGCGGACCTCGCCGTCGACTTCTTCGGCTCCGCCTTCTTCGCCGCCGCCGTCTTCTTCGCCGCCGTCGACGTCGACTTCTTGCCGCCGGTCTCCTTGGGGGCCCGCCGGGAAGTGGTCTTGCGCTGCGGCAGGGATCTGACCTCCGCCTCCTCGGCCGACCCGGCCTCCTCGCCGTCCCGGGACTCCCGCGCCGCCCGCACGCTGCTCTCCAGCGCGGCCATCAGGTCCAGCACCTTCCCCGGCGCCGCCTCCGCGGGGGCCTCCGGGGGCCGCTCGCCGGCCGCCTTGGCGGCGATGACCTCCTCGACGGCCTCCTGGTACTCGTCGTGCAGGTCGTCCAGGTCGATCTCGCCGAGGGTGTCCATGAGGGCGTCCGCGAGGTCCAGTTCCTGGTCGCGCACGGTGACCCCGCCCTCCGGGGCGACGCCCTCGGGGGCGCGCACCTCGTCCGGCCACAGCAGGCCGTGCATCGCGATGGCGTCGCCGACGACCCGGAGCATGCCGAGGCGCTCCCGGCCGCGCAGCGCGAACTTGGCGATCGCGACCCGGTTGCTGCGCTTGAGCGCCTCGCGCAGCAGGGTGTACGGCTTGGCGGCCGGGGCGCCGCTCGCCGCGAGGTAGTAGGCCGAGCCCATCTGGAGCGGATCGATGCGGTCCTCGGGGACGAAGGCCACGATCTCGATCGTGCGGGCGGTCGGGATCGGCAGCTGGGACAGGTCCTCGTCGGTGATCGGGATCATCGAGCCGTCGGCGTCCTCGTAGGCCTTGCCGATCTCGGCCTGGGTGACCTCGCGGTCCTCCAGTTCGCACACCTTGCGGTAGCGGATCCGGCCGCCGTCCTCCGTGTGGATCTGGCGGAAGGAGACCGAGTGGCTCTCGGTCGCGTTCACCAGCTTGATCGGGATGCTGACCAGGCCGAAGGAGATGGCGCCGTTCCAGATGGATCGCACGTGCAGCACCTTTCCTGTCGGGCGACTACCGAATGAGTTCCGGGCGGTTTGTCCGGGTTTCGTGAGACTCTCATGGTATGGCGCCTATCACGGAAGTGGAGGGGCGGCGGGTGGCCCTCAGCAACCTGGACA
Source organism: Streptomyces sp. BBFR25 (assembly GCF_044590125.1). Lineage (NCBI taxonomy): Bacteria > Bacillati > Actinomycetota > Actinomycetes > Kitasatosporales > Streptomycetaceae > Streptomyces > Streptomyces sp. BBFR25. Next base: position 5,696,364 of record NZ_CP172447.1, on the reverse strand, counting down.
AGGTGCTGTATCCCGCGGCCGGCTTCACCAAGGGCGAGCTGCTGCACTACTACGCGACGACCGCTCAGGTGCTGCTGCCGCACCTGCGGGACCGCGCGGTCTCCTTCCTGCGGTATCCGGACGGCCCGGACGGCCAGGTGTTCTTCGCCAAGAACGTGCCGCCGGGTACGCCCGACTGGGTCACCACCGCCGAGGTGCCCCGCTCGGAGGGTCCGGCCCGGATGGTGCTGGTGCAGGACCTGGCGAGCCTGATGTGGGCGGCGAACCTGGTGACCGAGTTCCACACCCACCAGTGGACGGCGGACGACCCCGGCGAGGCCGACCGGCTGGTGTTCGACCTGGACCCGGGGCCGCCCGCGACGGTGGTGCAGTGCTGCGAGGTCGCGCTGTGGCTGCGGGAGCGGCTGGCGGCGGACGGGATCGAGGCGTACGCCAAGACCTCCGGGGCCAAGGGGCTGCATCTGCTGGCGGGGGTGCGGGGGTCGTCCTCGGAGCGGGTGTCGGAGTACGCGAAGGCGCTCGCGGTGGAGGCGGAGCGGGCGCTGCCGGAGCTGGTGGTGCACCGGATGACGCGCAGCCTGCGGCCGGGGAAGGTGTTCGTGGACTGGAGCCAGAACGCCGCGCGCAAGACCACGGCCGCCCCGTACACCGTGCGCGCCCGCGAGGTGCCCGCGGTCTCCACGCCGGTGACCTGGGACGAGGTCGCCGGATGCGGACGGGCGGAGCAGTTCGTCTTCCTGCCGCCGGACGTCGGCCCCCGCCTGCAGGACTACGGCGACCTGCTGGCGCCGCTGTTCGAGCGGCGCCGGGCGGCGACGCTGCCCTGAGCCGGCCCTCAGAGTCGCTTCCAGGTGGCCCGGTCCCGGGCCATGGCGTGCAGGGCCTCCACGTCCGCCGGTTTCAGCGCCCCTCCCGCGCGGCCCAGGTCCGGCAGCTCCCGGTCGGTGAGGACGCGCACCGAGCGGGGTGCGGCGGTGTGGGAGACGTGCGCCGGCCCGACGAGGACGAGGACGGGGCGGACCTGTGCCGTCAGGGCGTGGGAGGCCCGGTCGGCGTCCGCGCGGACCCGGCGCAGCACGGGGCGGGGAGCGCGGCGGCCCAGCGTCACCAGCGGGTCGGCGATCCGCACCCGCTGGCCGCGGGCGGGCAGCACGTGGAGGGCGAAGAGCCCGCCGGGCCCGATCAGCAGGTGGTGGACGCGGTCGCCGCCGGGCAGCGGGAGGGAGTGCAGGGTGTGCCAGCCCGCGCCGTCGAGACGGTCGAGGGCCGCCCCGGTCGCCTGCTCCGCGGCCAGCTCCCGGCGGCGCGGGTCGCGGCGCAGCCGGTGTGCCGGTGCGGGCTCGCGCTCCAGGGCGACCAGGAGGGCCTCGCCGGGCCGGTTGGGGGCGAGGTCGTCGTCCGGGTGGAGGGTGAGCCGGGCCAGCTCGGCGGGGGTCGGCACCGGGGGCGGGCCGACCGTGACCGGGCCGGTGACGAAGGGACGGAGGGCCTGGAGGACCTCGTCCCTGCGGTCGTCGCTCAGCAGGTTGACGCGGGCCGTCTCACGGTCGTACCAGGCGACGTTCGCGCCGTCCGGAAGGCAGACGTAGAGCCGTTCCCGGCCGTGGTGCCGGGTCGGCACGACGCGCAGTCCGTCCATGCCATCACCACCCCCCGTCCATGGGACCAGGCGGGGTGCTGCCGGGGCAAGAACCCGGCTACCTTGGGGAGGAGTTGGGCAAGCCCTGGGCGGGACTGGGGAGGCGCCGGTGCGGACCCGAGGGAAAGGCCCCGACGTGCCGGCCCCGGACCGGCCGTGGGACGAGATCGTGCCGGGGCTGTGGATGGGCGGGCACGAGTTCCGGCGGTCGGCCGGGCGGCTGGAGTCCGCCGTGGTGCGGGACGAGTTCGACCTCGTGCAGACGCTGCTGCGGCTGCCCGGACACGGGCCGGACGAGGGTGTCGAGCACCATGTCTGGCCGATCCCGGACGGCCCCCTGGACGGCACGCAGCTCGCCGGGGTGATCCGGCTGGCCCGGGCCGCGGGCGAGGCGCTCGACGAAGGCCGCAGGGTCCTCGTCCGCTGCTATCACGGGTACAACCGCTCCGGTCTCGTCGTGGCGCACACGCTGATGCGCCGGGGCTGCGGCGCCGAGGAGGCGATCCGGCTGATCCGGGCCCGGCGCTCGCCGTGGGCGCTGCACAACGACCTGTTCGTGGCCTATCTCCGGGCCGGTCTGGCCACCGTGCGGCTGCTGGAGGAACTGGCCGAGTAGCCCGGCGGGCCCGTGCGCACGCAAAATGGCCTTCCGTACGAAGACGCGTGGGTGCCGCCGGGTCCGCGGTGCCGCCAGCGGCCGTGCGGGACCGCCGACGCCGATCACCGAACCCCTGGAGTGCAGTGCTCCCGAGCCGCCGCGGGCATCCCGCCCGCGTCCCCGCCGCCCTCGCGCTGCTCCTGGCGACCGCGGCGACCGGCGCGCTGGCGGCCTGCGGGGACACCGGCGGGCTCGAGGACGCCGGGTCGACGCCCGCCGCGCGCCAGCCGGCCCGGCTCTGGCCCGGCCTGACGCCGGCGTCCAGTCCGGCGTACGACATCGGCGAGGTGGAGCACGCGCCGGTGCGGGGCGTCGCCGTGCCCGGCGGCGACATCCGCAGGGCGGACCCGGTGGCCGCGGTGCGGGCCGAGATCGCCGCGCACCCGGACGACTACGCGGGCGCGAAGGCGCCGTACCACGAGACGTCAGTGCGGATGGCGGACTGCGGCCCGGACGGCGCCGGTGACGGCGGCTGCCCGGTGCTGCGGCCGTACTACCGCGACCTGACCGGTGACGGGCGGCCCGAGATGACGCTGGGTTTCCGGCTGCTGCCGGACCGGCTGACGGCGGTGCGCGTGTACACCGTCGAGAAGGACCGGCTGGTGCGGATCATGTCCTACGAGGACGCCGTGAGCGCGGTCGAGCTGGCCGGGCGGACGGTGATCGTCCGCTCCCCCTCGGAGGTCGCCGGGTACGAGTACCGCCTGCAGTGGACCTGGGACGCGGACCAGCGGGCCATGCTGCTGACCAGCGACGAGATGCTGCGCACCGACGACGGCGGACAGCACACGAAGCGTCCGTCCGCCGCGCCGTCCACCTCACCGGCACCCTCCGCGTCCTCCTCGGCGAGCGCCCGGTGAGGCTCGCGCTCCCCCGGTGGACCGGACCGCTCGCGGTGAAGGCGGCCGTCTTCATCACCGTGATGTGCTGCGCCCTCGCCGCGCTGCTCGGCGTCCTGGTGCACGTCTCGGTGACCAACCGGACGGTGGGCGAGGCGCGTGACGTCGCCCTGTCCCGGCTGCGGGAGGCGACGGAGTCGTACGAGGCGGGGGACCCGCTGCGCCGCGGGGCCGCGGTCGATCCGCCGGGGCTGCCGCGGGGGCTGCGGGAGCTGGCCGTGTCGGGCCGGCGCGGCACGGTGGTCGACGAGTACGCGGGGCGCCCCACGATGTGGGCGGCGGGTCCCGCCGACGGCGGCCGGGTGCTGGCGGTGCGGGTCGACCACTCCCAGGGTCGGGCCACCATCGACAGCCTGGACGGCACGCTCGTGTGGGCGTCGGCGCTGGCGATCGGGGCGACGCTGCTGGTCGGCGCGTTCGCGGTGACGCGGGTGACGCGGCGGCTGCACGCCACGGCGCGGGTGGCGCGGCGGATCAGCGCCGGTGACCTGGACGCGCGGGTCGGCGATCCGCGGGCGCAGGATGCGACGCGCCCGCAGGACGAGGTGGCGTCGGTGGCCGCCGCGCTGGACTCCATGGCGTCGTCGCTTCAGGGCAAGCTGCTCGCCGAACAGCGCTTCACCGCGGACGTGGCGCACGAGCTGCGCACCCCGCTCACCGGCCTGCACGCGGCGGCCGAGCTGCTGCCGCCGGGCCGCCCCACCGAGCTGGTGCGCGACCGGGTGGCGGCGCTGCGCACCCTCACCGAGGACCTGCTGGAGATCTCCCGGCTGGAGAGCGGGCGGGAGCTGCCCGCGACGGAGCCGGAGGAGCTGGGCGCGCTGGCCCGGCGGGTGGTGCGGGGCTCGGGCACCGGCACGCGCGTGGACGTCGTACGGGACGCGTGGGTGGAGACCGACCGGCGGCGCCTGGAGCGGGTGCTGGGCAACCTGGTCGCGAACGCGCACCGGCACGGGCGGGCGCCGGTGGTGCTGACCGTGGACGGCGCGGTGATCACCGTACGGGACCACGGGGACGGCTATCCGGCGTACCTCCTGGCGCACGGGCCGCAGCGGTTCCGCACCGAGGGCGGGACGAAGGGGCACGGCCTGGGGCTGACGATCGCGCTGGGGCAGGCCGAGGTGCTCGGGGCGCGGCTGGAGTTCACCAACCCGCCGGACGGCGGGGCGCTGGCGCGGCTGACTCTGCCTCAGCAGCCCTGACCACGGCACCTGCCCCGATGGCTCAGCGCGGCGGGCGGCGGACCCGGGGCGCTCCTAATGTGGCGGTTAGTCACCTGAAGACCCGTTCGCTCCCGGGAGGTACTCCCATGTCGCCACTGTCCGCACCGGCCTCGCACTCGTCCCTGGTCCGCGGCCTCGCCACCGCCCTCGCGGCCGGCGCACTCGCCACCGCCGTCGCCGTCACGCCCGCCGCCGCGAGCGACGGGCGGGGCGGCGACGCCGGCTCCGCCTCCGCCGTCACCGGTGAGGGGAACCGCGGCGGGATGGGCGGTGACGAGTGGGGCGGGAGCGACGGCCGCCAGGAGCAGGGCCGCTACCGGGGCGTCGTGACGGCCGACCGGCTCGCCCTGCGCACCTCGCCGACCCGCGGGTCGGACGTCATCCGGTACGCCCGCCGGGGCGAGGTCGTCTCCATCTACTGCAAGACGCCCGGCGACCGGGTGAAGGGCAATCCCCTCTGGTACCTCCTCACGGACGGCACCTGGGCCTGGGGCGCGGCCCGTTACATCGACAACATCGGCCCCGCGCCGCGCTGGTGCTGAGCCGCACGCCGCACACACCCCATCATTTGGGTAAGTTCCGGACATGACCAAGGCCGGAACCGGAACCGGGATCACCGTGGCACAGGCGGACACCCCCGCTCCCGTCGCCCGGCTCCCCCGGCGCCGGGGCATCGAACTCGCGCTCATCGTGATGGCCGTCCTGCTGTCGGTCTTCGGCTACTGCAACGTCGGCCTCGCCCAGCGGGGCGCCCTGCCGCCCGGCGCCGTCGGCTACGGCGCCGGGCTCGGTGTGCTCGCGGTCCTCGCGCATCTGGCGGTGCGGCTGCGCGCCCCGTACGCCGACCCGCTGCTGCTGCCCATCGGGGTGCTGCTCAACGGGCTCGGGCTGGTGCTGATCTACCGGCTCGACCTGGAGACGCCGGGCGACCGGGCGGCCCCGGCCCAGCTGGTGTGGTCGACGCTGGGTGTCGCGCTGTTCATCGTGGTCGTCCTGCTGCTGCGCGACCACCGGGTCCTGCAGCGCTACGCCTATGTGTGCGTCGCCGCGGCGCTCGCCCTGCTCACCGTGCCGATCTTCTTCCCGGCGGTGAACGGCGCCCGCATCTGGATCCGGATCGAGGACTTCTCCATCCAGCCCGGCGAGTTCGCGAAGGTGCTGCTCGCGGTGTTCTTCGCCGCCTACCTGGCCGCCAACCGCAGCGCGCTGGCGTACGCGGGCCGCCGGGTGTGGCGGCTGCAACTGCCCACCGGCCGGGTCCTGGGCCCGATCCTCGCGGTGTGGCTGGTCAGCGTCGGCGTCCTGGTCCTGGAGCGGGACCTCGGCACCTCGCTCCTCTTCTTCGGCCTGTTCGTGGTCCTGCTCTACGTCGCCACCGGCCGCACCGGCTGGATCGCCGTCGGGCTGCTGCTGGCCTCGCTGGGCGCGGTCGCCGTGGGCTGGCTGGAGCCGCACGTGCACAACAGGGTGGAGGACTGGCTGCACCCCTTCGCGTCCATCGAGGCGGGCGACGGCCCGGGCCAGCTGGCCCAGTCCCTGTTCGCCTTCGCGGCGGGCGGGGTGACCGGCACCGGTCTCGGTCTCGGCCACTCGGTGCTGATCGGCTTCGCCGTCAAGTCGGACTTCATCCTGGCGACGGCCGGTGAGGAGCTGGGCTTCCTCGGCCTGAGTGCCGTCTTCCTGCTGTACGGGCTGCTGGTGGAGCGGGGCTACCGGGCGGGCCTGGCCGCCCGCGACCCCTTCGGGCGGCTGCTCGCGGTCGGCCTCTCCTCGATCGTGGCGCTCCAGGTGTTCGTCATCGCGGGCGGGGTGACCGGGCTGATCCCGCTGACCGGCATGGCGATGCCGTTCCTGGCGCAGGGCGGGTCCTCGGTCGTCACCAACTGGGCGATCGTGGCGCTGCTGATCCGGGTCAGCCACGCGGCCCGGCGCGGGACGCCCTCGTGACCCGGTACATCCGGCACGCGGCCGTCTTCTGCGCCCTGCTGCTGGTCGCCCTGGTGGTCAACGCGGCCCGGGTGCAGATCGTCCAGAAGCCGGAGTACGACGACAACCCGGCCAACCGCCGCCCCGACATCGCCCGCTACCAGCAGCCGCGCGGCGACATCCTGGTCGGCGACGAGGCGGTCACCGGCTCCCGGGACACCGGCGAGCACCTGCGCTTCGAACGGACCTACGCGAACGGGCCGATGTACGCGCCGATCACGGGTTTCGCCTCGCAGGCGTACGGGACGACGCTCCTGGAGCACGCCGAGGACGGCCTGCTGTCCGGCGCCGATCCGATGCTCGCGCCGCTGCCACTGTGGAACGACGTCACGGGCGCCCACAACCCGGGCGGCGACGTGGTGACGACGATCGACGGGGCCGCGCAGCGGGCGGCGTTCGAGGGGCTCGACGGACGCAAGGGCGCGGTGGCCGCGATCGAGCCGGCCACCGGCCGCATCCTGGCCCTGGTCTCCACCCCCTCCTACGACCCGCAGTCGCTGTCCGGCAACAGCGCGGCCGCCACCCGCATCTGGCACCGGCTGAACGCCGACCCGGACAAGCCGATGCTCAACCGGGCGGTGAGCCGGACCTATCCGCCGGGTTCGACGTTCAAGGTGGTCACCGCGGCGGCGGCGCTGGACGCGGGCGTGGTCCGCGACCTGGACGCGCCGACCCGCTCCCCCGACCCGTACACCCTGCCCGGGACCCGGACGAAGCTGACGAACGAGGCCGAGGGGTGCCGCGACGCCTCGCTGCGGGAGGCGTTCGAGTGGTCCTGCAACACGGTGTTCGCCAAGCTCGGCGTGGACGTGGGCGTGCGCGGCATGACGGCGATGGCGGAGGCCTTCGGCTTCAACGACGACGGGCTGCGGGTCCCGTTCCCCGTCGCACGAAGCACCTTCGACACCTCGGTGGACCGGGCGCAGCTCGGCCTGTCGTCGATCGGCCAGTACAACACGCGCGCGACGCCGCTCCAGATGGCGATGGTGGCGGCGGCGGTGGCGGGCGGCGGCCAGGTGCGCTCGCCCTACCTGGTGGAACGGACGCTGCGGGCGGGCGGCAGCCTGGTGGCGGCGGCCGGGTCGCGCCCCTCGCGGGAGGTGATGCGCCCCTCGACGGCGGCGCTGCTCAAGGAGCTGATGACCGGGGTGGTGGACCAGGGCACCGGCGCGAAGGCGGCGGTCCCGGGCGCCACGGTCGGCGGCAAGACCGGCACGGCCCAGCACGGCGTCGGCAACTCGGGCACGCCGTACGCCTGGTTCATCTCGTGGGCGCGGGGCGACGGGGACGTGGAGCCGAAGGTCGCGGTCGCGGTGGTGGTCGAGGGCACGACGGCGGACCGGGAGGGCATCAGCGGGGGCGGGCTGGCGGCGCCGATCGCGCGGGGGGTGATGGAGGCGGTTCTTGGGGGGTGAGGGAGGGGATCACCGGCGACGGTTCACGGCGGTGAGGTCAATGTCGATGAGGAAAGGTACGGTCAGTTTGAGGCGGTTGTGGAAGATGCCGGTCAGACCGTACGCCTGCGTGGCAGGGTCGATCTCGTAGACGTAGACGACCGGCAGCCCCTGATTCTCTTCCACACGCCAGTAGTAAGGAATGCCCGCCCGCGCGTACTTCGGCGGCTTCACCTCTCGGTCCCGGTCTTCCGATTCCTCGGACACGACCTCGACGGCAATCACCACGTCCTCCGGCCGGTACCAAGTCTGCTTCGGTCCGGTGTCGGCATCCGCGTGGAACACGAGAACGTCGGGTTCCGGCCGGTTGCGTTTGTTGAGCTTGATGGTCATCTCGCGGATGACGTCCAGCTCTTCCGGCGCCTGCGCCAACAGGGCATTGTCCAGCAGTCGGATGACACGTGAGTGGAAATTGGTCTGCGGACTCACGAAGACAAGGCTCCCGTCGATCAGCTCCGTGTGCGGAGGCAGGTTGGGAAGCTCGTCGAGGTCGTCCGCCGTCCAGCCGCCCTCCGGCGGACGGGGCCACTCGTAGTCGTCGTCCAGCCCGTAGTCACGCGCGGCGCTCATGATCGCTCCCATGTACCGGAGTCTGACGGACACGGCCAGCGTACCCAGGACGAACGCCGACGGGGCGCTCCATCGAGTGGTCCCGCGCCGAGGCGTTGACGCCGCCCCACCTTTACTCGCGGTCAACAACTTCCGCGCAGGGGATTGACGAGCTTGCTGACACGCAGTCTCATAAGACGCAGCACGCTGGAGTGACCGCGGGTAACACGATCCGTTCGACGAGGTGGGACACAGCCATGACGACGCTGACGGAAGCCGACGCGCTCGAGGGCCTGCGCGACGCGCTCGGCCTGCTCAAGGACCGGGAGCAGGTGGCCGAACGGCTGCTCGACTCGTCCGCCAAGCACTCCTTCGACCCGGACAAGGAGCTGGACTGGGACGCGCCGTTCGAGGACGGCAAGTGGTTCTGGCCGCCGGAGCTGGTGTCGCTGTACGACACGCCGCTGTGGCAGCGGATGAGCGAGGAGCAGCGCATCGCGCTCTCCCAGCACGAGGCCGCCGCGCTCGCCTCGCTCGGCATCTGGTTCGAGCTGATCCTGATGCAGCTCCTGGTCCGGCACATCTACGACAAGGCCGCGACGAGCGCCCACGTGCGCTACGCGCTCACCGAGATCGAGGACGAGTGCCGGCACTCGAAGATGTTCGCCCGGCTGATATCCCGCGGCGAGACCCCGTGGTACCCGGTGAGCCCGGTCCACCAGCACCTGGGGCGCCTGTTCAAGACGATCTCCACCACGCCCGGCTCCTTCACCGCCACGCTGCTCGGCGAGGAGGTCCTGGACTGGATGCAGCGGCTGACCTTCCCGGACGAGCGGGTCCAGCCGCTGATCCGGGGCGTCACGCGCATCCACGTGGTGGAGGAGGCCCGGCACGTGCGGTACGCCCGTGAGGAGCTGCGCCGGCAGATGGTGACGGCTCCGAAGTGGTCCCAGGAGTTCACCCGGGTCACCTCCGGCGAGTTCGCCCGCGTCTTCTCCAAGGCCTTCGTCAACCCCGAGGTCTACACGAACGTCGGCCTGGACAAGCGGGAGGCCCTGGCCCAGGTCCAGGCCAGCGGCCACCGCAGGGAGATCATGCAGACCGGCGCGAAGCGCCTCACCGACTTCCTGGACGACATCGGCGTACTGCGCGGCGTCGGCCGGAAGCTGTGGCGGTCGTCGGGACTGCTGGCGTAGTCCGGCCGGTCCGGTCCGCCGACGTGGGTGGGTCCCGGTTCGTGCGGGTTACGCTGCGGTTCATGACCCCGCAGGCCCCCACCCCCGCCTACCGCCGACTCAGCGTCGAGGAGCGCCGCGTCCAGTTGCTGGAGGCGGCGCTCGTCCTCTTCGCGCACCGGCCGCCGGAGGAGGTCTCCCTGGACGACGTGGCCGAGCAGGCCGGGGTGTCGCGGCCGCTGGTCTACCGCTACTTCCCCGGGGGCAAGCAGCAGCTGTACGAGGCCGCGCTCGGGTCCGCCGCCGACGAGCTGAGGCTGTGCTTCGACGAGCCCCGCGAGGGCCCGCTGCTGGCCCGGCTCTCCCGCGCCCTGGACCGCTACCTCACCTTCGTCGACCAGCACGACACCGGCTTCAGCGCCCTGCTGCGCGGCGGCAGCGTGGTCGAGACCTCGCGGACCTCGGGCATCGTGGACGGGGTGCGCCGGGCCGCCGCCGACCACATCATGCGCCACCTCGACGTCACCGAGCCCGGCCCCCGGCTCCGGATGACCGTCCGGATGTGGATCACGGCGGTGGAAGCGGCCTCGCTGATCTGGCTGGACGAGGACAAGCAGCCGCCCGTCGACGAGCTGCGGGACTGGCTGGTGGAGCAGTTCCTCGCGGTGCTGACGGTCACCGCCCGCCGCGACCCGCAGACCGCCACGCTGGTCGAGGCGCTGGCGGCGGGCCTGTGACACCGGGCGCCGGCCTCGGACACCGGCGGCGCCGATCACCGACACTGGTGCCGTGAAGAGCGAAGACACCCCCTTCGAGGGCGGCCCCATGGACGGACGCGTGCTGCCCGTCCTGGTCGGGATGACCGGGCACCCGCCGAAGACGTACCGCATCCCCGTCCCGGACCCGGACGGCGGCCCGCCCACCGTGCTGGTGTACCGGCGCGTGCCCCGGGACGCGCGGGGCGGGCTGCGGTTCGCCCGGTGGAAGTACGCGTACGACCCCTCGGGCGGGCAGGGCTCCGGCCGGAAGTGGCCGTGGTCGAAACCGGACCGCCCGGCGGCCGCCGATCCAGACGCCACGCCGCGCGGCAAGCCGGACGACGCGGACGGGTGACCCCCTTGCGCCGATCCGCGCACACTCGGCGCGCGCGGCCCGCGATCCCGCCACATGCTCACCGTGCGGAGCGGACCCACCGCCCCGCACCGGAGGTGATGGCGTGTCAGGAAGGCTCCTGCGTCTGGTGTGTACGGCGGTGGTGACGGCCGGGATCGTCCTCGCGCCCGTGCCCGCCGCGGCCGAACCCGGACCCGGCCCGGCCGAGGGGGCGCCGGGCGACCGTACCGTGGCCGGACTGCTGACGGACCTTCAGCGGCTGTACCGCGAGGCCGAGCAGGCCACCGAGTCCTACAACGGCACCGAGGAGCGGCTGAAGAAGCAGCGCGCCCGGGTGGCGGGGCTGAACGCCGAACTGACCCGGACCCGGCTGTCGCTGCGGGACAGCCGCGGCGCGGCCGGGCGGCTGGCCCGGCAGCAGTACCAGAGCAGCAGCGACCTCTCCCCCTATCTGCGGCTGCTGCTGGCCCGCGACCCGCAGCACGCCCTCGACCAGGGACATGTGATCGGCCGGCTGTCCAAGGAGCGGGCCGAGACGGTGGGGCGGCTCACCGGCGACGCGAGGAAGGCCGACGAGCTGGCGGGGCGGGCCCGTGCGGCCCTGGACGAACAGGTGGCCCTCGCCGCGCGTCAGGTAAAGGAGCGGGACGCCGTGCGCGAGCGGCTGCGCGCCGTCGAGGAGATGCTCGCCTCCCTCACCCCCGAGCAACTGGCCGCCCTGGCGGAGCTGGAGCGGAGCGGGACCGACCAGGAGCAGGAGCGGTTCCTGGCGTCCGGCGCGCTGGGCGACGACGCCAAGCCGTCCGCCGAGGGCGAGAGGGCGGTGCGCTTCGCGGTGGGGCAGCTCGGCAAGCCGTACGAGTGGGGCGCGGAGGGACCGGCGTCGTACGACTGCTCCGGGCTGACCTCCGTGGCCTGGCAGCGGGCCGGGACGCCGATCCCGCGGACCAGCCAGGAGCAGTGGGCGCGCCTGGACCGCGTGCCGCTGGACGGACTGCGCCCCGGTGACCTGGTGGTGTACTTCCCGGAGGCCACCCACGTGGCGATGTACCTCGGCGACGGCATGGTGGTCCAGGCACCGCGCCCCGGCGCCGACGTCAAGGTGTCCCCGATCGCCGCCAACCCGGTCCTGGGCGCCGTCCGCCCCGACCCCGGCGGGGAGCCCGTACGGACCTACACCCCACCGAGGCTCCCCACGGGGGCGACGGACGGTCCGGACCGGGGGTACGCGGACGCGGGTCCTCCCGCCCGGTAAGTCCCGGGCCCGCGACAGGGGGCGCCGGGTCCGCGCGGCGTGATCCCTGACCGCCCGACGGGCGCGACGTCAGCCTCGGCCGCCCGACGGGCACGGAACCCCGGCCGCCCCACGGACACAGCGTGAACTCCGGCCACCCGACGGGCGCGGCATCAACCCCGGCTACCCGCCAGGCACGGCATCGGCCCCGGCCACCCCACGGGCACGGCGTGGACCCCGGCCGCTCGGGGGGACATGTGCGTCCGGCGGTCGCGACGTGCGTCCGCCGGTGGGTTGCCCCGTCCGACCGCCGAAGGCCTACGCGCCGGCCGCGCCCGAGACCTCTGCGAGGTAGCCCTCGGTCTTCGCCGGGTCGTAGAAGAAGTTCTCGAAGTCGGCCGGGTCGTTGAAGCCGTTGGCGAAGCGGTCGGCGACCGGCTGGAGCTGACCGGCGGCGCCGATCAGGTTCAGGACGTGCTCCGGCGGCGGGGCCAGCATGGCGTTGGTCCACTTGGTGACGTGCTGGGCCGTCTGCCAGTAGCGGTCGAAGGTCTGCTGCATCCAGGCCTCGTCGAACTCCTTCTCCCCCTGCTCCAGGATCGAGGCGAGGTAGGAGGCGGCGCACTTGGACGCGGAGTTGGAGCCCTGCCCGGTGATCGGGTCGTTGGCGACGACCACGTCGGCCACGCCGAGGACGAGACCGCCGCCGGGGAGGCGGCCGATCGGGTTGCGGACGGTCGGGGCGTAGCGGCCGGCCAGGGTGCCCCCGGCGTCGGTCAGTTCGACCTTGGTGGCCCGCGCGTACTCCCAGGGGAGGAACTTCTCCATGAGTTCCAGGGTCAGGGAGAGGTGCTCCGCCGGGTCCTTGACGTCCTTGAAGGCGTCGAGCGGGCCGCCGGGTATGCCCTCCCAGAAGAGGATGTCGGCGCGGCCCGAGGTGGTGAACGTCGGCATGACGAACAGCTCGCCGACCCCCGGCACCAGGTTGCAGCGCACGGCCTCCGTCTCCGGGTGCTCCGGGCGCGGGCCCATCCCGTGGACGTAGGCGACGGCGAGGGCGCGCTGCGGCTCGCTGTACGGGGAGCGGGAGGCGTCCCGGCCGAACATCTGGACCAGCTCGCCCTTGCCCGCCGAGACCAGGACGAGGTCGTAGGCGCGGGAGAAGTAGTCCAGGTCGCCGACGGCCGCGCCGTGGATGACCAGCTGGCCGCCGCGCTGCGCGAAGGTCTCCATCCAGCCCGCCATCTTCACCCGCTGGTCGACCGACTGCGCGAAGCCGTCGAGGTGCCCCAGCCAGTCGATCGCGCGCTGCGAGGGGCCCGGGTCGAAGGAGCCGGGGGCCGCCACCGAGACGCCGAGTCCCTCGATCTTCGGGGCCTGGGACTCCCAGAAGTTCAGCTGGAGATCGCGCTCGTGCTGGAGTGCCGTGTGGAACATGCACTGCGTCGACATGACCCGGCCGGTGCGGATCTCGTCCGCGGTCCGGTTGGACATCAGGGTGACCTCGTAGCCGTGCGACTGCAGGCCGAGGGCGAGCTGGAGACCGGACTGGCCGGCTCCGACGACGAGTATCTTCCGCATGCGGTTTTCCGTCTCCTACTCGGGGTTCGTCTACTCGGGTGTTTCGTCGAGCGCGTGGCCCACGAGGGACAAGAGGGTCTCGATGGCCGAGATCCGACGGCGCGCATCCATGATCATTACAGGTATGTGCGCCGGGATCGTCAACGCCTCCCGCACGTCCTCCGCATCGAACAGCTCGCTGCCGTCGAAGTGGTTGACCGCGACGACGTACGGCAGTCCGCAGCTCTCGAAGTAGTCCAGCGCCGGCCAGCAGTCCTTCAGGCGCCGGGTGTCGGCCAGCACGACCGCACCGATCGCGCCGCGCACCAGGTCGTCCCACATGAACCAGAACCGCTGCTGGCCCGGGGTGCCGAACAGGTAGAGCACCAGGTCGTCGTCGAGCGTGATGCGGCCGAAGTCCATGGCCACGGTGGTGGTGAGCTTGCCCGGGGTGGCGGTGAGGTCGTCGGTCTCCTCGCTCGCCTCGGTCATCAGCGCCTCGGTCTGCAGGGGCGTGATCTCCGAGACGGCGGTGACCAGCGTGGTCTTGCCCACGCCGAACCCACCCGCGACGACGATCTTCGTGGCGACCGGAGCGCGGGTGGGGTCCGTCTGCCAGGGCTGCACGGGCCCGTCGGTGTCGACGAGCGGGGGGACGCCGAACGCGGCGGCGTCAGAGACGACGGAGTCCACTGAGCACCCTTTCGAGCAGAGCGCGGTCCGGGCGGCCCGTGCCGTGGCCGGTCCCGGTGCCGTACACACGGATCTTTCCCTGGTCCGCCAGGTCGCTGAGGAGCACGCGGACCACGCCGAGCGGCATCTTCAGCAGCGCGGCGATCTCGGCCACCGTACGCATACGGCGGCACAGTTCGACGATGGCCCGCATCTCCGGCATCACGCGGGAGGTGAGGCCGCCGTTCGTCAGTTCCTTGCGCTCCTCGGCGGCTTCCAGCGCGGCGGTGCCGGCCGTGGCGCCGACGAACGTCTCGACGAGCAGGACGTGGCCGAAGCGGGTCCGGCCGCCGGTGAGCGAGTAGGGGCGCACGCGGGCCGGTTTGCGGTCGGCGCCGCGCACGGGGAGGTGCCCCCGGCCGTTCTTGGCGGGACTGCTGCTCATCGGGCGCTCCCCGTCGACTCGGACTCCAGGGATTTCCGCAGCTCGGTGCGGAGTTCGGGGGTCAGGACGTGGCCGGCGCGGCCGACGAACAGCGCCATGTGGTACGCCACGACGCTCATGTCGCAGTCCGCGGAGCCGTGCACGCCGAGCAGCGAGCCGTCGCTGATCGACATCACGAACAGGCTGCCCTCGTCCATGGCGACCATCGTGTGCTTCACGGTGCCGAAGTCCATCAGCCGGGCGGCGCCGACGGTCAGGCTGCCCACGCCGGACACGACGGTGGCGAGGTCGGCGGCGGAGCCGCGGGGGCCCGCCCGGGGCGTCTCGCGGACCTGCCGGGCCTCCTCGTTGCGGCCGGGATCGGAGGACAGGAGCAGGAGCCCGTCGGAGGAGACCACGGCGACCGACTGGATGCCGGGCACCTCCTCGACGAGGTTGGACAGCAGCCAGTGGAGATTGCGGGCTTCACTGCTCAGTCCGAAGGTACTGGGCGCGGTCAACTGCTTGCCTCCTCGACGGTGCCCCCCGTGGCTTCTTCGGTTGTGTCCGCGTCGCCCGGCGTCTGGTGCCGTCCGGTGCGATCCGCGATCTCCGCCTCGACATCGCGGCGGCCCGCCTCCGCCCCCTGGCGGAATCCGCCCAGGCGGCGGCGGAGCGCGGCGGCGTCGACGGAACCCGACGTGCGCGGCCGTGGGGCCGCCGCCGGGGTGGTGAGCTTCGGGGTCCGCTTGGGCAGCCCCTTCTCGGTGACGGGCTCGGCGGGCTCGGCACCCTCGTCCGCGGTGCGGTCGTGGGCGTCGGGGCCGATGGCGTAGGGGTCGGCGGCCCGAGGGCCGGGGATCCGGGCGGCGTCGGTATCCGGCGAGGGCTGTTCCGCTGCCGGTTCCGGTGCCGGCTCCGGTGCCGGTGCCTCGGACGGGTCCGGGGGCGTCGGGGGCAGCAGGAGCGCCATCGTCGCGTCGTCGGGGAGGTCGTGGCCGGGGGCGTTCGCCGCCTCGCGGGACGACGCATCCGCCGCGGGCTCCGGATCGGCCGCGGTGCCCGTGCCGGAGCGCGGGTCCGTGCCGGGGCCCGGGTCCGAGTGGGTGCCCGTGTCCGTGTCCGCGTCCGGTGCCTGGTCCGTCGCCGGTCGCGATGCCCGCTCCGGGGCGGTGTCCCGGGTGGTCCCGGAGGCCGGGTCCGCGACGGGCTCCGACGCCGGGGGCGTCACGGAGGCCGGGGCATCGAACGGGTTCGGGTCCCGGCTCTCCACCTCGTCGGCTGCGTCAGACGCGGCGGCGGTCTCGGAACCAGTGCCCGCATCCGACTCGACGGGCGTCTCGGCCCCGGAGCCCGCGCCGCTCTCGGTGCCCGCCTCGGCACCGGAGCCCGTCTCGGACTCGGCCCGTCGTACGGCCCGTTCCGCCGAGGCCACCAGGGGGTCCGCGCTCTCCTGCGTGCCCTTCTCCGCGCGGCCGTGCAGGACGTTGGAGTTGGCCTCCGCGTCGGCGCCGGGCAGGGTGAAGGAACCGGTGCCGTCGGACACCGGCACGGTCGGGGCCAGCGCGGCCGGAGGGGCCGCCGCGAGCAGGGGGCCCGGGAGGACGACGACGGCCGCGACGCCGCCCTGCTTCTGCTCCCGCAGCCGGACCCGCGCCCCGTGCCGGTGGGCGAGCCGGGCGACGACGTAGAGGCCAAGCCCGAGACCGTCCTCGCCCTCCTGGTCGTACGGCGCGTCCGGGTCGAAGTCGGTGAGGCGGGCGTTGAGCCGCTGGAGGCGTTCGGTGGCCATGCCGATGCCCTCGTCCTGGACGGAGAGCATCACCTCGCCGTTCTCCAGGAGCCAGCCGGAGACCTCGACGGGCAGGTCCGGCGGCGAGAAGGAGGTGGCGTTCTCCATCAGCTCGGCCAGCAGGTGGGAGAGGTCGTCGGCGGCGAACCCGGCCACGTGCGCGTGCGGCGGCAGCGCGGCGATGCGCACCCGCTCGTACCGCTCGATCTCGCTGACCGCGGCCCGGACCACGTCGACCAGCGGCACCGGGGAGGCGCTGTGCTGGACGTGCTCGGTTCCGGCGAGGACGAGGAGGTTCTCGCTGTGCCGGCGCATGACCGTGGCGAAGTGGTCGAGCTTGAACAGCGTGGCGAGGCGGTCCGGGTCCTGCTCGCGCTCCTCCAGGCTCTCGATGACGGCGAGTTGCCGCTCGACCAGGCCGAGGGTGCGCAGCGCGAGGTTGACGAAGGTGGAGCCGATGCTCTTGCGCACCACCTCCAGCTGGGCGGCGGACTCGGCGAGTTCGGCGCGCAGTTCCTCGCGGGCGTCGGCCATCTTCTGCCGCTGGCCGACCAGGTGCTTGCGGTCGGACTCCAGCGTGGCGACCCGCCCGGCGAGCGTGGCGGCGTGCGTGTGCAGGGCGTTGACGGAGCGGACCACCTGCGCGAACTCGTCGTTGCGGCCGGTGAAGGCGATCGGCTCCTGAGCCGTCGCGTCCTCCGCCTCGGCCAGCCGGGCCGAGCCGCGGCGCAGCACCGACAGCGGACGGGTCAGGGTGCGGGCCAGGGCGGTGGCGATGCCGACGGCGAGCAGGATCAGGGCGCCGAGGACGGCGATCCGGATCTCCAGCGCGGTGACGTCGTCGTCGCGCAGCTGCTCCAGGGCCTGGACGCGCTTCTCGTACAGGGCGGACTCGGCGCCGCGCATCGCGTCCACGCGGGCGGAGAGCGCGGCGTCCAGCCGCTTGGTGCTGGTGCGCAGGTCGCCGTCGGAGAGGGTGGGCTCGTCGGTGAGGCCGGCGAGGTACTTCTCGGCCGAGTTGACCTCGGGCCCGGCGACGGTGGCGTCGAAGCTGCTCCGTGCCTCCTTGGGTGCGCCCTCGCGGAAGTCGGCGAGGGCCGCGTCGGAGCGCACCCGGGCCTGCTGCGCGGCGGCGGCGAGGGCGTCGCGCTGCTCGGCGTCGGCGTCCGAGGTGCTGGTCGTCTCGGTCGGCAGGCCGGTGACCGGGTCGATGACGGTCTCGGTCGTGCTCGGCACGTTCAGGGCCGCCAGCAGCAGACCGCGGGTGGCGGCGGCCTGCTGGACGGCGGTGTCCAGCTCGGCGAGGGCGTAGGCGCCGGAGCCCGCGCGCGGCGGCATCTCCTCGGCCAGCTGCTCGGCCAGGGCGTGGAGTTCGGTGATGGCCTCCGAGTACGCCTCGTGGGCCTGGAGCGCGGTGCTCTTGCCGGTGAGGGCGGCGCGGCGCAGCGCGGCGACCGCGTCGAGGTCCTCGCGCAGGGAGGCGGGCGTGTCGGGGTCGGCGCGCAGCTCCTCCACCTGGCGGTCGACGCGGGCGCTGCGCTGCTCGGAGGGCGCCTTGGACTTGGGGCGTCCGGCCGCGATGTACGGGGTGACCTCGTCGCGCTCGTCGGCGAGGGAGTGGGCGAGGGTCAGCGCGCCCTGGGTCTGCTCGGCGAGCGTCACCAGCTCCTGGGAGTCGTGCAGTTGCCCGGAGGCGGCCACGACCGACGGGGCTCCGGCTCCGGCGACGGCGGCCGCCACGACCGCCACCGCGACGATGAGGCGGTTGCGTACATGGGTGGGACGGCCCTTGCCGACGGGGGCCTGTGGCGGCTGCGGAGGGGTGGAGGTGCCGGGGGTGCGCTCCGCGCTCCCCACGGGGGCCGCCTGCTTGCCTGTGCGACGAGGCCGCGTCTTCTGCACCGGTGCTCGCATTCCTGACTCGTGTACCCGGGGGTCCGGGTGGCGCTCCGTCAACTGGCCGGTCGGGGGCGCGTGCACCCTCCGCCGGGCGCTGGGCTGCTCCCCTGCCGCCGGCAGTGCGTCGGGCGGGGAGACCGCGTGAGCGGGGCAGGCCCCCCACCGGTTCCCGACCCTCCCAGTGCCGGTGGGCGGTGAGCGCGCATCATCCGACCCGCCACCCGAAGGAGTGAACCCCGGAGGGGAGTTGAGGAGCAAGTTCCCCCGGCTCGTGCCGCACGGGTGTCCGGCGAGCCGGTTGGACGTCTGCGGCGGGCGGTGGCACTATGTGCCGCCACGCGCCGCCGGAGGCTGGAATTCCACCCCAAATCCGGCGCCTGACCTGCGTAGGGGCGTCGATTCCGGGAGGTCCGGAGGAAGTTGCCAGCCTTGTGCGAACGCCGTGAAGGGGTCGTGCAGACTGGCCGGATGCGTACGGAACTCGTCTCGGAACCAGGCCTCGCCGACCAGCCCAACGAGGACTTCGCGAGCGTCGGACTACCGGCCTCGGGACGGGGTGGTTCACTCGTCGTGCTGGACGGCGTGACGCCGCCACGGACCGCGACGGGCTGTCTGCATTCCGTGCCCTGGTTCACGGCGCGCCTGGGTGGGGCGCTGACCGAACTGACCGTTTCACTCCCGGATCTCCCCCTCGCCGATGCCCTGTCCCGCGCCATCGCTCGTACCGCGGCGGTGCACGCGGAAACCTGTGACCTTTCTCACCCACGCACACCGCAGGCAACCGTGGTCCTCGCCCGCTGGTCCCCCGCCGAGGTCGAGTACCTGGTCCTGTCCGACTCGGCCCTGCTGGTGGAGGCGTCCGACGGCACCCTCACCCCCGTCCTGGACGACCGGCTGTCCCGGCTGCCCCGCTCGGCGCTCGTGAGCGACGCGGTGGTCGACGCCGAGCTGCGCAACAAGGAGGGCGGGTTCTTCACGGCCGCGGCCGACCCGGAGGTGGCGGCGCGCGCCGTGACGGGGGCGCTGCCGCGTGCGGAAGTGCGGACGCTGGCGGCGCTGACGGACGGGGCCGCGCGGTGGGTGGAGAAGTTCGGGGAGGGCGACTGGGCGGACTGCCTGGCACTGGTGCGCAAGCAGGGCGCGCAGGCCCTGGTGGACCGGGTGCGGGAGCTGGAACGCGCGGACGCGGCGGGTGCCCGGGCGTTCCTGGGACGCAGCAAGACGCACGACGACGCGACGGTGGTCTACGCCGAGTTGTGAGACGGACGGCCGCAGGGCACCGGTACTACTTCTCCATCCCCCGGTTGAGTTCGTGCAGCAGCCGGGCCAGTTCCGTGACCTCGCGCGGGTCCCAGTCGGCGAGTCGGCGGGCGTACCGGGCCCGGCGGGCCTCCCGGACCCGGCCGACGCGTTCCTGGCCCTCCGGGGTCAGGGTGACCAGCCAGGCCCGGCCGTCCGCGGGGTCCGGCTCGCGGGCGACGAGTCCGAGGTCCTCCAGGGCGCGCAGCTGGCGGGACATCGTCGCCTTGCCGACGCCGATGAAGGCGGCCAGCTCGGTGGCGCGCTGGCCGCCGCACTCGCCGAGCCGGACGAGAAGGCCGTACGCGGACGACTCCAGGTCGGGGTGGACCTCCCGGGCCATCTCCCCCTGGTTGGCCCGTGCCCGCCGCAGCAGGACGGTCAACTCCCGTTCCAGGGCGAGGAACTCGGGTTGGTTCACACCACTGCCGGACAGGCGGGCTTCGCCTGCGCGACCGCCGCCGTTCCCGTCTTCGTGCACGTCAGCCCCTGCCTCGCTTTTTTTCCGGTTTTCCCGGTCCTGAAAGTTTCCACCACTGGCCGCCATCGCCGCAGCTCGCCAAGTATTTCGCAGGCTTAGACCAACGGCGGTTCCCGGACCTCTTCCACCCGCCGTTTCTACGTGCGTAGAGTCTTCACCGGACCTCCGGATGGCATGCGCACGCCATTCCCGTGCCCTCCAGGGGTTCTCCCCACTCGCGCATCCCCCACCGAGCACCACCGAGCCATCGGAGGCACGTCATGCCCGTGCACAGATCCGGATCGGCCCGCGGACGGCGGTTCGCCGTCACCGGGATCCTGCTCGCCGCGTTCTCCCTCGTGTTCACCCTTCCCGCCGACGCCTCGTCGTCCGCGGACGTCCCACCCCGCGGCTCCGCCCACATGGGCATGGGCGTCGCGGCCCACGACGGCGAACACGGCACCCCCGTCCCGGGCCGCGCGGTCCAGACGGAAGGCGTCGACGTCTCCAGCCACCAGGGCAACGTCGCCTGGTCGACCCTGTGGAACAGCGGCGTCAAGTGGGCCTACGCCAAGGCCACCGAGGGGACGTACTACACCAACCCCTACTTCGCCCAGCAGTACAACGGCTCCTACAACGTCGGCATGATCCGGGGCGCGTACCACTTCGCCACCCCGGACACGACGAGCGGCGCCGCCCAGGCCAACTACTTCGTCGACCACGGCGGCGGCTGGTCCAGGGACGGCAGGACGCTGCCGGGCGCGCTCGACATCGAGTGGAACCCGTACGGTGCCGCCTGCTACGGCAAGTCGCAGAGCGCGATGGTCTCCTGGATCCGCGACTTCCTGAACACCTACAAGGCCCGCACCGGCCGGGACGCCGTCATCTACACGGCCACCAGCTGGTGGACCCAGTGCACCGGCAACTACGGCGGCTTCGCCGCCAACAACCCGCTGTGGATCGCCCGGTACGCCTCGACGGTGGGCACGCTGCCGGCCGGCTGGGGCTTCTACACGATGTGGCAGTACACGTCGTCAGGACCGACGGTCGGCGACCACAACAAGTTCAACGGCGCGCTGGACCGCGTCCAGGCGCTCGCGAACGGGTGACGCACGACACGTGCGGCGACGGCCCGGACTCCACAGGGAGTCCGGGCCGTCCCCTTTCCTCATCCGGTCGCGTCCGTCACGCCGCGACCGGAACCTCGCGCTCCGCACCGTTGGTCGCCGGTGCGAGCGCCAGTTCCAGGACCTGGCGGACGTCGGTGACGGCGTGCACGTCGAGCTTGTCCAGCACCTCCGCGGGGACGTCGTCCAGGTCGGGCTCGTTGCGCTTGGGGATGATCACCGTGGTGATCCCCGCCCGGTGCGCGGCGAGCAGCTTCTGCTTGACCCCGCCGATCGGCAGCACCCGCCCGGTCAGCGAGACCTCGCCGGTCATCGCCACGTCGGTGCGGACCAGCCGGCCCGAGAGCAGCGAGGCGAGGGCCGTGGTCATGGTGACGCCGGCGCTCGGGCCGTCCTTGGGGACCGCGCCCGCCGGGAAGTGGATGTGCGCTCCCCGGTCCTTCAGGTCGCCCACCGGCAGTTCCAGCTCGGCCCCGTGACTGCGCAGGAAGCTCAGCGCGATCTGCGCCGACTCCTTCATCACGTCGCCCAGCTGACCGGTCAGGGTCAGCCCCGCCGCGCCGGTCTCCGGGTCGGCCAGCGACGCCTCGACGTAGAGGACGTCGCCGCCCGCGCCGGTGACCGCGAGGCCGGTGGCCACGCCGGGCACCGCGGTGCGCCGCTCGGCCGGGTCCTGGGCGGACTCGGGCACGTGGTGCGGCCGCCCGATCAGCGAGCGCAGGTCGCCCTCGGTGACGGTGAACGGCAGCTCCCGCTCGCCCAGCTCGTGCTGGGCCGCCACCTTGCGCAGCAGCCGCGCGATGGACCGCTCCAGGGTGCGCACGCCCGCCTCGCGGGTGTACTCGCCCGCCAGCTTGCGCAGCGCGCCCTCGTCGACGGTGACCTCGTCGGCGTCCAGTCCGGCCCGCTCCAGCTGGCGCGGGAGCAGGTGGTCACGGGCGATGACGACCTTCTCGTCCTCGGTGTAGCCGTCGAGGCGGACCAGCTCCATGCGGTCGAGCAGGGCCTCGGGGATGGCCTCCAGGACGTTGGCGGTGGCGAGGAAGACCACGTCGGACAGGTCCAGCTCGACCTCCAGGTAGTGGTCCCGGAAGGTGTGGTTCTGGGCCGGGTCCAGGACCTCCAGCAGGGCGGCGGCCGGGTCGCCCCGGAAGTCGGAGCCCACCTTGTCGATCTCGTCGAGCAGGACGACCGGGTTCATGGACCCCGCCTCCTTGATGGCCCGCACGATCCGGCCGGGCAGCGCGCCGACGTACGTGCGCCGGTGGCCGCGGATCTCGGCCTCGTCGCGGACGCCGCCGAGGGCGACGCGGACGAACTTGCGGCCCATCGCGTGGGCGACGGACTCGCCGAGGCTCGTCTTGCCGACGCCGGGCGGGCCGACCAGGGCCAGTACGGCACCGCCGCGCCGGCCGCCGACCACGCCGAGGCCCCGGTCGCCGCGCCGCTTGCGCACGGCCAGGTACTCGGTGATGCGCTCCTTGACGTCCTTCAGGCCCGCGTGCTCGGCGTCGAGCACGGCCTGGGCGCCCTGGATGTCGTAGGCGTCCTCGGTGCGCTCGCTCCACGGCATCTCCAGGACCGTGTCGAGCCAGGTGCGGATCCAGGAGCCCTCGGGCGACTGGTCGGAGGACCGCTCCAGCTTGTCGACCTCCTTGAGCGCGGCCTCGCGGACCTTCTCCGGCAGGTCGGCGGCCTCGACCCGGGCGCGGTAGTCGTCGGACTCCTCGCCCTCCTGCTCGCCGTTGATCTCGCGCAGCTCCTTGCGGACGGCTTCGAGCTGGCGGCGCAGCAGGAACTCGCGCTGCTGCTTGTCGACGCCCTCCTGGACGTCCTTGGCGATGGTCTCGGCGACGTCCTGCTCGGCGAGGTGGTCGCGCAGCTGCTGCGTGGCGAGCTTCAGGCGGGCGACCGGGTCGGTGGTCTCCAGCAGCTCGACCTTCTGCTCGGTGGTGAGGAAGGGCGAGTAGCCGGAGTTGTCGGCGAGCGCGGACACGTCGTCGATGGCCTGGACCCGGTCGACGACCTGCCAGGCGCCGCGCTTGCGCAGCCATGCGGTGGCGAGGGCCTTGTACTCCTTCACCAACTCGGCGACCTGGCCGGGCAGCGGATCGGGAACGGTCTCGTCGACCCGGGTGCCCTCGACCCAGAGCGCGGCGCCCGGGCCGGTGGTGCCGGCGCCGATGCGCACCCGGCCCCGGCCGCGGATCAGGGCGCCGGGGTCGCCGTCGGCCAGGCGGCCGACCTGCTCGACCGTGCCGAGCACGCCGGTGGCGGCGTGGGTGCCGTCGATGCGCGGGACGAGGAGGACCCGGGGCTTGCCGGGCTCGGACCTGGCGGCGGCCTGGGCGGCCTCCACCGCGGCCCGTACCTCGGCGTCGCTCAGGTCCAGGGGGACGACCATTCCGGGCAGGACCACTTCGTCGTCGAGCGGCAGCACGGGCAGGGTGAGCGGTGTGAAGGCGGCGGACTCAGCAGCCATGATCTCCCCTTCGGCAGTCAAGTTGAGTTACATCGACTCAATGAAAGGGAGCCTCGGATTGTTCCCCAAGGGTTGTTCGCTCTGAGCGATCAAGCTCCGCGGGTCGCGACCCGCCTCTCGGACAGCACCGTCGCAACGGCCCGCATTCCTCCGCCGGGGGGTGCCAGGATGGGCCGATGCCCCTCACTACCCACGACTCCCCCGAGGCCCCCGAGGTGCTGGACCGCCGCGAGGGTCCGTACGGCGAGGTGGTCCTGCGCCGGCACGGGACGCTGCTGCAGATCATCGCGAACGGCTGCTTCCTGATGGACACCTCCGACGGGCGTTCGGAGCGGCGCCTGGTCGACGCGGCGGCCGACGCGCTGGCCGCCACCGGCGGGCGGACCGCGCCGCACCTGCTCATCGGCGGGCTCGGCGTCGGCTTCTCCCTGGCACACGCGGCCGCCGACCCCCGCTGGGGCCGGATCGCGGTCGTCGAACGCGAGGCCGCCATCATCGACTGGCACCGCACGGGACCGCTGGCCGCGCTCTCCGCCGACGCGCTGGCCGACCCCCGCGCGCAGATCGTCGAGGCGGACCTGGTGGGTTACGTCAATGAGACATCCGACACGTACGACGCCCTGTGCCTGGACATCGACAACGGCCCCGGCTGGACCGTCACCGAGGGCAACGACGGGCTGTACGCACCGGCCGGACTGGCAGGCTGCGCACGCCTGTTGAGGCCCGGCGGGGTGCTCGCCGTATGGTCCGCGCAGCCCTCTCCGGAATTCGAAGAAACCTTGCGTAATGCCGGTTTCCAGCAGGTGCGTACCGAAGAGATCCCCGTTGCCCGGGGCGTTCCGGACGTCGTGCACATCGGCGTCGGGCCTGGATAGCAAAGGCGCGGTGACTCCCCGTACGCTGCTGCCCTGACGCGGATCATTCAAGCGTCAAGCGCAGTCATGGGATCACCCCACGGATTCCGGAAAGCACACCTCAGGGGCGGGCGATGGAGCAGACACAGACCTCCCACAACGGCACGGCCACCCAGGGCGCCCAGCGTCGGGTGCTGGTGGTCGAGGACGATCAGACGATCGTGGACGCCATCGCGACCCGTCTGCGCGCCGAGGGGTTCCTGGTGCAAACGGCGGGCGACGGTCCGTCCGCCGTCGACACGGCCGAGGCATGGCAGCCCGACCTGCTGATCCTCGACATCATGCTGCCCGGCTTCGACGGCCTGGAGGTCTGCCGGCGCGTGCAGGCCCAGCGGCCGGTGCCGGTGCTGATGCTCACCGCGCGCGACGACGAGACGGACATGCTGGTCGGTCTCGGCGTGGGCGCCGACGACTACATGACCAAGCCGTTCTCGATGCGCGAGCTGGCCGCCCGCGTGCACGTGCTGCTGCGGCGGGTGGAGCGGGCCGTGGTGGCCGCCTCGACGCCGCGCAGCGGCATCCTGCGCCTGGGCGAACTGGAGATCGACCACGCGCAGCGCCGGGTGCGGGTGCGCAGCGAGGACGTCCACCTCACCCCCACTGAGTTCGACCTGCTGGTCTGCCTGGCGAACACCCCGCGCGCGGTGCTCTCCCGCGAGCAGCTGCTCGCCGAGGTGTGGGACTGGGCGGACGCCTCCGGCACCCGGACCGTGGACAGCCACATCAAGGCGCTGCGCCGGAAGATCGGCGCCGAGCGCATCCGCACCGTGCACGGCGTGGGCTACGCGCTGGAGACGCCGACGCCATGAGCCGAGGACGGGAAGCCGCACGCAGGAGCCCCGGCTCCCGGCACTCGGGGGAGCCCTGGGGCGGCGTACGCCCGTTCTCGATCAAGACCAAGCTCGGCGCGCTCGTCGTCACGTCGGTGCTGATCACCACCGGCCTGTCGGTGATTGCGGTGCACACCAAGACGGAGCTGCGCTTCATCACGGTGTTCTCGATGATCGCCACGCTGCTGATCACGCAGTTCGTGGCGCACTCGCTGACCGCGCCGCTGGACGAGATGAACGCGGTGGCCCGGTCCATCTCGCACGGCGACTACACCCGCCGGGTGCGCGAGAACCGCCGCGACGAGCTGGGCGACCTGGCCGTCACCATCAACCGCATGGCCGACGACCTGGAGGCCCAGGACCTCCAGCGCAAGGAGCTGGTGGCGAACGTCTCGCACGAGCTGCGCACCCCGATCGCGGGCCTGCGCGCGGTGCTGGAGAACATCGTCGACGGCGTCACCGAGGCCGACCCGGAGACCATGCGCACCGCCCTCGGCCAGACCGAGCGGCTCGGCCGGCTGGTGGAGACGCTCCTTGACCTCTCCCGCCTGGACAACGGCGTCATACCGCTGCGCAAGCGGCGCTTCGAGGTGTGGCCGTACCTGTCGGGCGTGCTGAAGGAGGCCAACATGGTCGCCTCCGCGCGCGCGGGCATCGCCTCCGGTTCCGGCAGCCACACCCGCACCGACGTGCACCTGGCACTGGACGTCTTCCCGCCGGAGCTGACCGCGCACGCCGACCCCGAGCGCATCCACCAGGTCGTCGCCAACCTCATCGACAACGCCGTCAAGCACAGCCCGCCGCACGGCCGGGTGACGGTCAGGGCGCGGCGCGGGGAACTGCCCGAGTCCCTGGAGCTGGAGGTGCTCGACGAGGGGCCCGGCATTCCGCGCTCGGAGTGGCGCCGGGTGTTCGAGCGGTTCAACCGGGGTTCGGTGTCCCGGCCGCACGGTCCGGGCAGCGACGGCGGCACCGGTCTGGGCCTCGCGATCGCACGCTGGGCGGTGGATCTGCACGGCGGCCGGATCGGCGTGGCCGAATCCGAGCGGGGCTGCCGGATCCTCATCACTCTTCCGGGCCTGCCGTCGACGACCGGTTGACGTAGGGTTCGAAGCGGAGCGTCAAGATCCACTGCATCCGCGCTGGCGGACACGTGTGATCAGGCACGGACCCGCGTTTTCGTGGCGCCGGGTCCCGGTCTCCCGATCCCTCACACAGCAGAACCTCGCTTGTTTCCCGCCATTTCCAGCGCCGAAACGCGGTCTGTGATGTGACTTACGCGACGATGAACGGGCCCAGCCTGACCTTCCGGGGCCGGTAGGCGTAGCCTTGATTCCCGCTGTCCACCATCTTGTGAAGAAGCGGAAGAGGGCGGTTCTCGCCGTGTCGCCACAGTCCCCCAGTAACTCGAGCATCTCGACCGACACCGACCAAGCGGGCAACGCGGGCAAGAACCCCGCGGCCGCGTTCGGTGCCAATGAGTGGCTCGTCGACGAGATTTATCAGCAGTACCTCCAGGATCCGAACTCCGTGGACCGAGCCTGGTGGGACTTCTTCGCCGACTACAAGCCCGGAGCGGCGGCGCAGCCCGCGCCCTCCGCCGTGACCACGGACTCCGGCAGCACGCCACCGGCCGCCCCCGCCCCACCGGCGCAGGCCCCCGCCCCGGCCCAGCCGAAGGCGGCGGCGCCCGCTCCCGCGCAGCCCGCCGCGCCCGCGCAGCCCGCACCCGCCGCTCCGGCGGCGAAGCCCGCCGCCGCGCCCGCGCCGGCCAAGCCCGCCGCCAAGCCTCAGGCCAAGGCCGCCGCGCCCGCCAAGGACGGCGACGCCGCCCCCGAGGGGCCCGAGCTGGTCACCCTGCGCGGCCCGGCCGCCGCGGTCGCGAAGAACATGAACGCCTCGCTGGAGCTGCCGACGGCCACGTCCGTGCGCGCCGTCCCGGTGAAGCTGCTGTTCGACAACCGCATCGTCAT
This sequence comes from Streptomyces sp. BBFR25, assembly GCF_044590125.1. Classification (NCBI taxonomy): domain Bacteria; kingdom Bacillati; phylum Actinomycetota; class Actinomycetes; order Kitasatosporales; family Streptomycetaceae; genus Streptomyces; species Streptomyces sp. BBFR25. The sequence continues at coordinate 5,669,002 of NZ_CP172447.1, read as the reverse complement.
CAACAACCACCTCAAGCGCGCCCGGGGCGGGAAGATCTCCTTCACGCACCTGATCGGGTACGCGATGGTGCAGGCCATCAAGGCCATGCCGTCGATGAACCACTCGTTCGGCGAGAAGGACGGCAAGCCGACCCTGGTCAAGCCGGCCCACATCAACCTCGGCCTCGCCATCGACCTGGTCAAGCCCAACGGCGACCGCCAGCTGGTCGTCGCGGCGATCAAGAAGGCCGAGACGCTGAACTTCTTCGAGTTCTGGCAGGCCTACGAGGACATCGTCCGTCGCGCCCGCGACAACAAGCTGACGATGGACGACTTCACCGGCGTCACGGTCTCGCTGACCAACCCCGGCGGCCTCGGCACCGTCCACTCCGTGCCGCGCCTGATGCCCGGCCAGTCGGTCATCCTGGGCGTCGGCTCCATGGACTACCCCGCGGAGTTCCAGGGCACCAGCCAGGACACCCTGAACAAGCTCGGCATCTCGAAGGTCATGACGCTCACGTCGACCTACGACCACCGGGTCATCCAGGGCGCCGCCTCCGGCGAGTTCCTCCGCCAGGTCGCCAACCTGCTCCTGGGCGAGAACGGCTTCTACGACGAGATCTTCAAGGCGCTGCGCATCCCCTACGAGCCGGTCCGCTGGCTCAAGGACATCGACGCCTCGCACGACGACGACGTCACCAAGGCGGCCCGCGTCTTCGAGCTGATCCACTCCTACCGGGTCCGCGGCCACGTCATGGCCGACACCGACCCGCTGGAGTACCAGCAGCGCAAGCACCCCGACCTGGACATCACCGAGCACGGGCTCACCCTGTGGGACCTGGAGCGCGAGTTCGCGGTCGGCGGCTTCGCCGGCAAGTCCCTGATGAAGCTGCGCGACATCCTCGGCGTGCTGCGCGACTCGTACTGCCGCACCACCGGCATCGAGTTCATGCACATCCAGGACCCGAAGCAGCGCAAGTGGATCCAGGACCGCATCGAGCGCTCGCACACCAAGCCGGAGCGCGAGGAGCAGCTGCGCATCCTGCGCCGCCTGAACGCCGCCGAGGCGTTCGAGACGTTCCTGCAGACCAAGTACGTCGGCCAGAAGCGGTTCTCCCTGGAGGGCGGCGAGTCCGTCATCCCGCTGCTCGACGCGGTCATCGACTCCGCGGCCGAGTCCCGCCTGGACGAGGTCGTCATCGGCATGGCCCACCGCGGCCGGCTGAACGTGCTGGCCAACGTGGTCGGCAAGTCGTACGCGCAGATCTTCCGCGAGTTCGAGGGCAACCTCGACCCGAAGTCGATGCACGGCTCCGGCGACGTGAAGTACCACCTGGGCGCCGAGGGCACCTTCACCGGCCTGGACGGCGAGCAGATCGCGGTCTCGCTGGTCGCCAACCCCTCGCACCTGGAGGCGGTGGACCCGGTCCTGGAGGGCGTCTCGCGCGCCAAGCAGGACATCATCAACAAGGGCGGCACGGACTTCACCGTCCTGCCGGTGGCGATCCACGGCGACGCGGCCTTCGCGGGCCAGGGCGTGGTGGCCGAGACCCTGAACATGTCGCAGCTGCGCGGCTACCGCACCGGCGGCACGGTCCACGTCGTCATCAACAACCAGGTCGGCTTCACCGCCGCCCCCGAGTCCTCGCGCTCCTCGATGTACGCCACCGACGTGGCCCGCATGATCGAGGCCCCGATCTTCCACGTGAACGGCGACGACCCGGAGGCCTGCGTCCGCGTGGCGCGGCTCGCCTTCGAGTTCCGCCAGGCGTTCAACAAGGACGTGGTGATCGACCTCATCTGCTACCGCCGCCGCGGGCACAACGAGACCGACAACCCGGCCTTCACCCAGCCGCTGATGTACGACCTGATCGACAAGAAGCGCTCGGTGCGCAAGCTGTACACCGAGTCCCTCATCGGTCGCGGCGACATCACCCTGGAAGAGGCCGAGCAGGCGCTCCAGGACTACCAGGGCCAGCTGGAGAAGGTCTTCACCGAGGTCCGCGAGGCCGTCTCGCAGCCGGCGTCCGCGGAGCCCTCGGAGCCGCAGGCGGAGTTCCCGGTCGCCGTGAACACCGCGATCAGCGCGGAGACCGTCAAGCGCATCGCCGAGTCCCAGGTCAACATCCCCGACCACATCACCGTGCACCCGCGGCTGCTGCCGCAGCTGCAGCGCCGCGCGGCGATGGTCGAGGACGGCACGATCGACTGGGGCATGGGCGAGACCCTCGCCGTCGGCTCCCTCCTCCTGGACGGCGTCCCGGTCCGGCTGACCGGCCAGGACTCGCAGCGCGGCACCTTCGGCCAGCGTCACGCGGTCGTCATCGACCGTGAGACGGGCGACGAGTTCACCCCGCTGCTGTACCTGTCCGAGGACCAGGCCCGGTACAACGTCTACAACTCCCTGCTCTCCGAGTACGCGGTGATGGGCTTCGAGTACGGCTACTCGCTGGCCCGCCCGGACGCGCTGGTGATGTGGGAGGCGCAGTTCGGCGACTTCGTCAACGGCGCGCAGACGGTCGTGGACGAGTTCATCTCCTCGGCCGAGCAGAAGTGGAACCAGACGAGCGGCGTGACGCTCCTGCTCCCGCACGGCTACGAGGGCCAGGGCCCGGACCACTCCTCGGCCCGCCCGGAGCGCTTCCTCCAGCTCTGCGCGCAGAACAACATGACGGTCGCGATGCCGACCCTGCCGTCGAACTACTTCCACCTGCTGCGGTGGCAGGTGCACAACCCGCACCACAAGCCGCTGGTGGTCTTCACCCCGAAGTCGATGCTGCGCCTGAAGGCGGCGGCCTCGAAGGCGGAGGAGTTCACGACGGGCCAGTTCCGCCCGGTCATCGGCGACGACTCGGTCGAGGCGTCCGCGGTGAAGAAGGTCGTCTTCTGCGCCGGCAAGGTCTACTACGACCTCGACGCCGAGCGGAAGAAGCGCGGCGTGACGGATACGGCGATCATCCGCATCGAGCGCCTGTACCCGCTGCCGGGTGCCGAGCTCCAGGCGGAGATCGCCAAGTACCCGAACGCCGAGAAGTACCTGTGGGCCCAGGAGGAGCCGGCGAACCAGGGTGCCTGGCCGTTCATTGCGCTCAACCTGATCGACCACCTGGACCTGGCGGTCGGCGCCGACGTCCCGCACGGCGAGCGCCTGCGCCGCATCTCGCGGCCGCACGGCTCGTCCCCGGCCGTCGGCTCGGCCAAGCGGCACCAGGCCGAGCAGGAGCAGCTGGTGCGTGAGGTCTTCGAGGCCTGAGCCCCGCACCGCCCGACCGACCGAAGAGGCCGGCCCCCGTCCGCGGGGCCGGCCTCTTCGGGTGGTTGCCCGGCGTCTCAGCCGAGGTAGGGCTCGAAGTCCCAGTACGGGCGGGTGCGCTGACGGGCGGAGAGGGTGTGCGGATGCTGGGCGCCGAGCGTCCGGGTCAGGCCCAGCAGCCCGTCCTCCTCCAGCTTTCCGGCCTCCTCGTGCTCCCGGGCCGCCCGCAGGTCGGCGGCGAGGGCGACCTGGCATGACAGCGTCAGCGGATGCTCGGCGCCCAGTGAGCGCTGCGCCCGGCGCACCGTGTCCCGGCCCAGCTCCACCGCGTCGGCGATCCGCCCGTTGAAGTTGCGCGCGCCGGATGCGCACAGGGCGCAGCCGAGCACCCAGGGGTGGTCGGGGCCCAGGGTGGCGGTGAGTCCGGCCAGGGCCGACTCGAACATGGACATGGCCTCGGCCCGCTCACCGGCCGCCTGCATGATCAGCCCGGTGTTGGCGAGCATGCCGGTGGCGACGGGGTGGGCGGGCCCGAGCAGCGCCCGGTACCCGGCCTCGGCCTCCTCGATCAGCTCGCGGGCGTGGGCGAGGTCTCCGTGTTCGCGCAGGTAGTTGCCGTAGTTGGTGATGAAGTTCAGGGTGCGGTAGTGCTCGCGGCCGTGCACCTGGGCCAGCTCTTCGAGCAGGCTCTCCATCGAGGGGCCCACGTCCTGGTACCCGCCTTCGCGGCAGCGGCACATCACCAGGTGGGTGCGGGCGCCCAGGGTCTGCGGGTGCTGCGCGCCGAGCACCTGCACATGGAGTCGGACCACCGGTTCCTGCCGGGCCATCGCCTCGCGGTAGCGCCCCAGCAGCCGCAGGTCGTGCGTGACGGCGATGGCGGAGTTGAGCGTGCTGATGTGCCGGACCCGCAGGACGCTCTCCCGGCTGCCGAGGTTCTGCAGGTCGAGTTCGTAGGCGTCCGCGTACCGGCCCAGCAGGCGCAGGCTGACCCCGAGGTTGTGGCGGGCGCGCAGCGTGACGGGCTCGTGGGTGCCGAGCAGTCCCCCGGTGCCGTCCAGGACCTCCTGCTGGAGCTGGTACGCCTCGTCGTAGCGTCCCAGGCTGCGCAGCGAGCTGGCCATGGAGTCCTGGGCGGCCAGTTCGGCGAGCATGTTGGTGTTGGATGCGGCGCGCAGCCGCTCCAGCACGGACCGGTCGAGTTCGTACGCCTCCCGGAACCGGCCGCTGGCCTGCACCAGGTTGCTCTCCTGCGCCGTCAGGTCGAGCATCGGCTGGGACAGCGGCGGAAGCACCTTGGCCCAGCGGTCGCGGATCCGCTGGGCCAGGGCCAGGCCGGTGGTGTACTCGCCGCTGCGGACGCAGTAGCGCAGGCTGTTGAGCACCGCCTCCTGGACGCGTGGCCGGGTGCTGTCGAACGCCCCCGAGGGTTCGAGGTGCGGCAGCAGTTCGGCGTACCGCGGCCAGTTCCGGCTGTCGAGGGGGTTGCCCGGGTCCGCCTCGGCGAGCAGGGTGCGTACGGCCTTGCGGTGGGTTTCGCGGCTGTCCGCGCCGATCAGCTTGGTGATGATGTCGTGGACGAGCCGGTGCATGTGCACCGACTCCTGGTGGGGCCCCATCTCGACGCCGACCGGTCCCCGGGTCTCACGGGTGAGCACGGAGTAGTTCACCAGCGTGTCCAGGGCCCGCGTCCAGGCCGGCAGGTCCGCCGTCATCCACCGCAGCTCCTCGGGGAGGTCGGCGTGCGGGTAGGCGCGGATGAGCCCGAGCGGAATGCGGCCGGGCGCGAACGAGGTGCACAGGCCGAGTACGTCGAGGGCCTGCGGCTGCGCCCGGCGCAGCCGGTTGAGCAGTATCGACCACGAGGTCATGGAGGACTGCGGGAACCCCTCGCCGGTCACGGGCTCGTCCACGGTGGAGAGCCGGCGCTCGCGCACCATCCGCAGGTACTCGGGCACCTCCATCCGGGACTCGCCGAGCCAGGAGGCCGCCTGCACCAGCGGCAGCGGTACGTCGCCGAACTCGGCGGCGACCTCGTCGGCCTCCGCGGCGGTGATGTGGGCGGCCCGGCGCATCAGGTAGCCGACGGACTCGGCGCGCACGAAGGCCGGCACCTCCAGGACCTCGGCCCGCTCGCTCCACCCGCGGTTGCGGGAGGTCACCAGGACGTGACCGGCGCCCTGCGGGAGCAGGGTGTCGGCGCCCGCGGTGTCGTCCCAGCCGTCGAAGACGATCAGCCACTTGGCGTGCGGATCCCCGCGGCGCAGCGCGTTGCGTACGGCACGGATGCGCTCGCCCGGTTCGCTGCCGCTGCGCAGCCCGAGTTCGACCGCGAGTTCGCCGAAGCGGTCGCGCTGGATGTTGCGGTCGTCGGAGTTGACCCACCAGACGACGTCGTAGTCGGTGCTGAAACGGTGCGCGTACTCGGTCGCGAGCTGGGTCTTGCCGATGCCGGACATGCCGAGCAGGGTGCAGACGGCGGCCCCGCGCTCGGCGTCGGCGAGACGCTGGTGCAGGGTGGTGAGCAGGTCGTCGCGTCCGGTGAAGCGCGGATTGCGGTGCGGTACCTCGCCCCAGACGTCGCAGCGGGTGTCCGGGTAGCGCACCGGGGTGGCCGGGGTGCGCGGGGTGCGCAGGCGGCTCAGGCCCAGCCGGGTGAGCAGCCGCTCCTCGGCGCCCTCCTCGCCGATCCCCCACAGGCTGGCCGGTTCCAGGACCGCCGTGGCCGGCAGGAGCGGGCGGTTGGTGAGGTTGACGGCCGCGATGCGGTCGGCGTGCGCGGCGACGAAACCGCGCAGCACGTCGTTCCACTCGCCCGCGGGGCGCGGGCCGAGTTCGAAGAACCAGTCGTCGAGGACGAGGAGCACGCGCCCGCTGGACAGGAGCAGGTCGCCGAACGAGTCCTCCAGGGGGACCTCGCGCGGCGGGTCCCAGCGCTGCAGGGTGGTGCGGTGGCCGTGGCGCTCCAGGCACTGCCCGATCCACGCCGCCCACGAACGGTGGTATCCGGGGAAGACCACCAGAATGTGCTCCGACGCCGTGGCGCCGTCCGCACCGGACCGCCGCTGTTCCGTCATCACCGCTCCCGTTCCCGCCGCGTCCGCCGCGCTCGCGCACACGCTAACGCAACGAGGTCAATGCTGTGCGCTCTGTCATGTGGAGTTCCGGACCGCCGTCCCGAGGCTCGAGTGGTGCCGGTGCATCTCCTGCACGAAGTGCCGTCCCGTACAGGTCAGTTCATCGGATCCCCGGAGTACGGACAAGGCCTCGCCGACCTGTTCCCGGTACCGCCCGTAGCGCTCCGCGGCGCGCTGCCGCCAGGTCGCGGGGGCAGCGGAGGCCCGTTGCGCCCTCCACCACAGGTCGAGCAGGGCGAGGTGGGCGTAGGTGCCCTGGAGGACCGCGGCGGCGGGCCGCGGGTCGGGGCGCCAGGCCACCCGGTGCAGGGTGCCCCCGGGCCGGCACAGGGGCACGGAGTCGTCGAGGGCGGCGAGCTTGGTGTGGTGGGTCTCGTGGACCAGTGTCTCCGCCAGCTCCGCGGCACCGGCCGGGAGCTGGGTCAGCACGGCGCCGGGCGCGGCGCGGACGGTGGCACCCGTGGGCACCGCGCCGTCGCGTCCCGCCGCGGCGAGCGGCACCAGGGCGTGCACCAGGGCGTCCGTCTCGGCGATCCGCCCCGGATCGGTCACCGACAGCAGGACGCGGGCCCGGCGCCACCGCCCGGCCCACGCCGGGTGGTCGGTGTGCGCGCGGTCGGCCGCGGGAACCGCCGTGGGCCCTATGCCGGGGTGCGGCACCCGGTAGGGGTCGAGGTCGTCGAGGACGGCCGTACCGCCCGGCAGGGCGCGCAGCGCGGACCAGCCGTATCCGTGGCCGGTCCGGCCCCGGGCCCCGTCCTGCGCCGGGGCCCGGCGTCGCGGCAGGTCGACGGCGCCCCGCCCGGCGTCCTCCACGACCCTCAGCCGGCCGTCCCGGTCGCCCACCCGGGCCCGGCCGGAGGGGCAGCGCAGTACGCCCAGGCCGGGCAGGCCCAGGAGGCCGGAGGGCACCCGGAGGGTGCCGGTGGCCGGGCAGCCCGCGCGGGCCGCGGCGACGACGGCGACTCCCGTCAGATGAGCCAGGTGCGCCTCGAATTCCGGTCCGGCCGGCGCCGCGAGCGCCTCGGTGAGCCAGGCGCCGGTCGTCGGGTAGTCGAGCACCTCGCGCACGGCCCCCGGGTCGGTCCGCTCGGCGCGCTCCAGCAGCGCCCAGTCGTCCTCGAAGCCCCGGCGCACCGGGTGGGGCAGGTGGGCGTGCTGCCGTTCGACCCGGACGAGGAGGGCCTTGAGCAGCAGCATGCGACGCGCGTGGACCGCGGCGCGCAGTGTCTGCGTACCGGCGTGGGTGGGCCGCGTCCCGGCGAGGGCGGTGAGGACATCGGGCGGGACGGACGCCCGTGTCATTCCCGGAGCGCCCGGATCGGGGCGGTGTCGTCGGGTACGGCTGAAAAGGTACGTGGCTCGGCACGGAGGCCGGAAGGGCTCGACGAGGGTTCGTTGCCGCCGGAGTACCAGACCTGCCGGGACCCGGCCGCCCCCGCCAGCACCAGGTCGACGGCCTCCAGGACTTCCGGACCGTCCATGGCACGCAAGGTTCGCAGGTCCACGCCGTCCAGCCCGGGTGGCAGCCCGGCCCACCCTGCGTCCCCGTCCCGGACGGCGGTCCCCTTTCCCTGCTCCGCCACGCTCGGCTCCTCCCCCCAAGTCCGCACCGCACGGTCGCAACGGTTGCCCAGTTCTTCCCGACCGACCGGTAACAGAAACCCCGACTGGATCAACTGCGCTGAAACTCGGCCGAGTCGGCTCCTGCCTCCCAGGCGTGCCAGGGCGGCGCGAGGCGTCTCCATTCCTCCTCGCTCATGGCCCGCGACGCGGTGGTGCCCCGCCCGCTCTCGAGCCCGCGCCGCAGGTCCCGCTCCGCACGCCGCGTGAGCTGCACCTCGTCCCAGTCGACCTCCCGCAGCGCCCCCGTGAGCCGCTGCCACTGCTCCCGCGCCGCCCGGTAGGCCGCACCGGCCGCGCTCGGCCGGCCCAGCAGCACCAGCACCGCGCCGCGCCCGTGCCGGGCCCGCGCCACCGTCACCGAACCGGGCTCCGCCGGGTAGGCCTGCCGTGCCTCGCGCTCGGCGTTCTCGTACGCGTGCAGCGCCTCGAACAGCACGGGCGCACCGGCCCGGTACCACCCTTCGAGGCGCACCCTGCCGAGCTGCAGCCAGGCCTCGGCCCGTACCCCGACGTCGGCCGCCACCCGCACGGCCTGCCCCAGCAGGTGCCGGCTCTCGAACAGGTCGGGCAGGAAGCCCAGGTGCCGGAAGCGCTGGGCGAGGGCGCTGCCCACGAGCGCCTGCAACCGGCCGCGCTGCGCGGAGCGGGCCGGCAGGTCCTTGAGCGCCTCCCGCAGGACGGACTCGGCACGGTCCACGAGACCCGCGCCGTCCCCTCGGGAGGCCCTGCGCAGCAGCGACTCGCCCCAGGTGGTGAGGAGCCCGCAGCGCACGACGCTCTCCGGCGGCGCGAGCAGCACGGCCGTCTCATACGCCTCGTCGGCCTCCTGGGCCTCGCCCGCCGTGTCGTGGAACGCCGCCCGGGCCGCGAGGCAGGGCAGCCGCAGCTCGGGGTCGTCACCGGCGGCCCGCTCCGCCCGCAGCAGCGCGTCCCGGGTGGCCTCCTCGTCCGCCGAGGCGCCGCGCAGCGCCCGCGCCAGGTCGAGCAGGGCCCGGCTGCGCACGGAGGCGGGGGCGTCGGACTGGTCCAGCAGGGTGCAGGCGGGGCCCAGGTCGGCGGCGGCCTCGCCGTGGCGTCCCAGGTCCAGCAGGAGACGGCCGCGGCGCAGCAGCCGGGCCCGGTGGACGGCGCGCCAGGTCTCGGCGCGGTGGCGGTCCGCGGCGGACCCGGCCTCCGTGGACGCGGTGGCGCGGCGGCCTGCCGCGGGCCAGGGGGACGCGTCGGGGGCCAGGACGGCGAGTGCTGCCGTGAGGTGGGCCGGGTCGCCGGTGACGCGCCACAACGCGTGCAGCCCGGCGGCGAGTTCGAGCGCGGCCTCCGCCTGCGCGGGGCTGTGGTCCGGCGCCGCGCGGTGGGCCGCGGCCAGCTCCGCGGTGGCGGCGGCGAGGAGGTCGGCCCGGCGCTCCGGCGCGCGGCCCGCCACCGTGTCGGCCTCGGCGCGCAGCACCCGGCCGAGGACCAGCCGGGCCCGTGCGCCGTCGTCCTCGTCGGGGGCGGTGGCAGCGTCGTCGGCGGCCCGGCCGGCGGCCCGCACCGCGGCTTCGGCGTGTTCCCTCGCCCGGTGCAGCACGTCCGGGTCGGCCAGCGTCCGCCACTGGCCGAGCAGCCGCTCCGCCTCCGTCAGGGGCTCGGGCGTGACCAGGTCGGGCAGGTAGAAGCGCAGCACCCGGGCGGGGACGCGGGCGAACAGCTCGGCCTCGGCGCTGTCCCCGGCGTTCGGCCCGAAGTCCTCGTCCGGGAGGGGCGTGGTGTCGGCGGCCCCGGCGTCCCGCCCGGCGAGACGGACGGCGGCCAGCGCGGCGAAGTTGCGGGTGCCCTTGCCGAAGCGGCGCTCCACGTAGTCCGAGCAGTGCTTGAGGACCAGTCCGGCGGTGTCCTGGTCGAGGGTGGAGAGCAGCAGGTCCTGCACCCGGCCCGGGTAGGTGAAGCAGGGCTGGTCCCCGGTGCCGGGCAGCCTGCGCAGCAGCCCACCCAGCAGGACCTCCGCCAGTTCCATGGGCCCGGTGTCGGGGAGCATGGCGCGCTGGACGAGTTGCATGACGGGCAGGGTGAGCGGGGCGGCGGCCAAGTACACGGCTAGGCGCAGCGCTCCCGGCGAGGCGGTCGCCCGGAACGCGCGGACGAGTTCGTCGTCGCCGCGCACGGCCGTGCCCGGCGGGGCCGCCGGTGCCGGGCGGTGCGCCGTCCGGGCGGCCCAGGCCCGTTCACTGGTGGGGCCGGTGCCGGCCAGCAGCCGCGCCCAGGTCTCGAACGCCTCGGGCGTGGGCTGGAGTACCGGTACCGCCGCGGGGGGCGCGGCGGGCTCGTCCCACGGCTCGTCGTCCGGGTGGAAGGTGAGACGCCCGCCGAACTCGGCCGGGCGGACCAGCAGTCCGGGCTCCGCGGGCAGGGCCGTACGGCCCCACAGGCGTGGCGGCAGTGGCTGGACGATGGCCAGGGGCGAGGAACGCGGCCACTGGCGCAGCAGCCGTTGCGCCCCGCCGCTCTGCCACAGGGTGCCCACGCAGTCGCTGATCAGCAGGGTGACGGAGCGGCCCGAGGGGTCGTGCAGTTCGTCCGGCGAGCGCAGCCGCGGCGGGCGGCCGGGCTCGGCGGCGGGACCGATGGCCGGGTTCCCGGCGGCGTCGGCGTACAGGTGGTGGACCCGGACGGCGGCGAACGCCCCCGACTGCTGGCAGGCCTGGCGCAGTTCCTCGGCCAGTTGTCCCCACACGGCCATCGCGGGCCCGGTGTCCATCAGGAGGCGGATGTCGCACCGTCTGCTGCGGCCCGGCCGCGGTACGGGCAGGACGAAGCCGGTCACGGCGGCGCGCTCGGCGGTCGCCTCCTCGTCGATGCCGCCGTCGGTGTACTCGGTGCTCGCGACCCGGTAACGGCCCAGGGTGCGCAGGGCCTTCTCCAGGCCGAGGAGACCGGGCAGCGCGGTGGCGGCGGGGGCCCGCACCGGGAAGGTGGCGTGGGGGCCGCCGCTGCCGTCGGCCCGGCCGGTGGCGGTGCCCGCGGCGCGCAGTGGTACCGGGGTGGACGCCCTTGTTCCGGGGGCGGTGGGCTCCTGGGCGGGCCGTGCCGCACCGTCCGCGGTGGCGGGGTCCGGCGGCGCGGGCGGCGGCGGGGCCTGTGCTCCGCTCTGCGACGTACCGGCCGGTTCGGGGTCGGAGTCGGAGTCGGGTCCGGAGTCGGGGTCCGCGGTGGGGTCGGGGCGGGCGGCGGTGGCGCGGGGCGGTGCCGCGCCGAGCCGCCGGGCGAGCCAGACGGCGTCCGCGACGTCCTCGGCGGTGACGTCGAGGCCGGCGCGGCGCAGTCGGCCGATCAGCTCCTCCAGCGGCGCCCCCTGCATCGGACCCTCACCTCGACCGGTCGAGCCGCTGCATGAGCAGGTCCGCTATGCGCTCGCGGGTGAGCCGTTCCGCGTGGGGCGTGTGCTGGGTGAGGAAGAGGGCGTTGAGGAGTTGGTCCGCGGCCATCACCTCGCCCGGTTCCCGGTCGAGGAACCTGCCGATCAGGTCCTGTCCCGCGGCGACCCCCTCCTCGCCGAGGTGCGCCTCGACCATGGCGGTGACCTGTTCCTCCCCCGGTGGCTCCAACTCCAGTTGGATGCAGCGCCTGAGCAGCGGCGCGGGGAAGTCCCGCTCGCCGTTGGAGGTCAGGACGATCAGCGGGAAGTTGGTGCAGGCGATCCGTCCGCCGTGCACCGCCACCCGGCCGCTGTCGTGCGACAGCACCTCCACGACGGGCTGCCGGTCGGCGACGCGCTCCAGCTCCGGGATGGCGAACTCGCCCTCCTCCAGCGTGTTCAGGAGGTCGTTGGGCAGGTCGAGGTCGCTCTTGTCGAGTTCGTCGATGAGCAGGACCCGGGGCAGTTCGGAGGGCAGCAGCGCGGTGCCGAGCGGTCCGAGCCGGATGTACGCCCCGATGCCCGGGTCCCGGTCCGCCGCGTCCTCCCCGGTGTCCCCGGTGCTCCCGGCGTCCGCGCCGCTTTCGCCCGTCGCGGTGCCGCGGGCGCGCTCCAACTGGACGTCCTGGAGCCGTCCGATCGCGTCGTAGCGGTACAGACCGTCCTGCAGGGTGGTCCGGCTGACGATCGGCCAGCGCAGCACCCGGCCCAGCTTCAGCTCGTGGGCGACGGCGTAGGCGAGGGTGGACTTGCCGGTGCCGGGGTTGCCGGTGACGAGGAGCGGGCGGCGCAGGTACAGGGCCGCGTTGACGGCGTCGACCTCGGCGGGGCGGGGCGCGTAGTTCTCCGCACGGCGGCGGCGGACGCCGAGCCGCCGGGTACCGCTGGGGTCCTGAGACCCGGTCGGCGCGCCGTCCTGCGCCCGCGTGAAGTCACGCCAGGGGGGTGGCTCCGGTAACCGCCGTACGCCGTCGTGCGGCTGACCCACTCCGCGGTAGATCCGCCAGTCGTTCACCATGGGCTCCTTCCAGCTCTGGTGATCTTGCAGCGGTCCGGGCCGTTCGAGTACGACGTTACCGCCCGGCCGCCGGGCCTGCCGAGACTCCCGGACGCTCCTGCTTTCCTGTTACCCGGACACCGGGGGATCGACGGTTGGTGAGGGGTCATCAGATGATCTGTGGTCCGGCCAGCGGGGGCGGCCGCATCGTCTCCGCCCCGTACGGCGGGCGGTCCGGCGGGTCGTAGAGGACGGCGATCCTGCCCGTGAGTCCCTCGCTCCGGGCGATATCGGGGTCGAAGGCACCGATGCGCAGGTCGCGCACGTGCGGGTGCAGGCCCTCGGCGCGGCCCGCGAGGGACAGCAGGCGGGCGGCGCTGCGGTGGAACGTCCGGCACTCGTCGTGGTCGTGGCCGTCCCTGCGCCACAGCACCAGGGGGTGCCCGGCGGCGAGGGCAACGTCCATGGCCTCCCGCCCGGCGCCGCTTCCGACGGGCCCGCAGAAGACCGGAACGCAGCCGTCACCGCTGCCCGACAGCCGGCGCAGGGTGCCGTACCTGCTCTCCCGGCGCGCGCCGGACGGGTGCCCGGTGTCCGTCGACTCGCCGCGCAGCGGGATGCCGGAGAGCGGCCCGCGCGCGGTGGCCGTCCAGCGCCGGCGCCATTCGGGGATGGGGGCCTTGGCGTTGCGTCGGCGGTCGCGGAGCAGCACGGTACGGCGCAGTCCGAGCGGCATGGACTGCTCGTCGAAGAAGTCGTCCTCCTCGTACTCGCCTCCCTCACCGGCCGCGCCGTCCGCACCGCCGTCGGGGACGAGCCGCCACTCGTCTATCGGCTCGTCGAGCAGGGTGCGGGGCAGGAACGCCTCGATCACCGCCAGGTGTTCACCGCGGTCGCCCAGCCGCAGGGCCTCGGCCAGCGGCTCCCTCAGGTGCTCCTGGAGTTCGTGGCGCCGTACGCCGAGGTCGTTGCTGTAGAGGGGGGTGACGTCCCGGCCGTCGTACAGGAGGCGCACGCTCAGCGGGTAGCGCTCGCCGTAGACCGGCTCCCCGATGTCGACGAGGACGTCGGCTCCGGTGCGGGAGGGCGTCTCGCGGGCGAGGGCGGGAGCGGCGGGCCGGGTGCCGGCCGGCTCGCTCACCTCGCGGAGCAGCCGGACGATGTCCTCGCGGATCACCGGCTGGGCGTACAGGACCGCCTGCTCCCCGATCCACCGGGTGAAGTGGCCGAGCGGCTCGGGGTCGGTGTCGCCCGGGCGTTCCAGCGCGGTGTGCCGGGCCACCTTGGCGGCGTACAGCAGTACGGCGTCCAGGTCGAGTTCGGGCCTGCCCGCCTTGTCGCCGAGGTCGCGCAGCCCGTGCAGCAGGGCCGCGCCCTCCCGCCAGGTGCGCAGGTCCTCGGGGAACGGCGAGCGGAAGTCGGACTGCACCACGCGGGACTTGGCCTCCTGCACGAGGTCCGCGATCTCGCCCGGGCCGCTGGGCGGCGGCAGTTGGGCGAGGTGGCCGTAGAGGTGGAGGCGCTGGGCGGGGGTGAGGCCGGGGGTCGCGGGATCGCGCAGCCCGGCCTGGACGCGCGTCCAGTCGGTGTCCGCTCCGGGCCCGTTGAAGCGGGCCAGGTGGTGCAGGTCGTGCTCGCGCATGACGGTGTGCAGGATGTCGCCCCCGCGCAGGTCGTGCAGCTCGCGCAGCGCGGTGACGGGGACGGCGGCCCCCTCGGTCTGCCGGACGCCCTTGTTCATGGCGATGACGGAGCCGTGGCGCAGGTCGACCACGGGTCCGCCGGACAGGCCCTCGACCGGCAGGGCGCCGGTGAGCAGCAGGGCCTTGCCGTCCCGGCCGCTCGCCTCACCGACGCCGTGCCTCAGGCCGAGGGCGCCGGTCTGCCGCGACCAGCCGTGCAGCGAGACCGGGGCGGGGATGGTCGGGGCCCGGTCGCTCAGCCAGACGCAACGGGCGTCGTCCGCGCCGTGCACCCGGACGAGGGCGATGTCCGGGAAGTCCCAGCGTCCGCGACCGGCGTGCGCCGGCTCGGGCCGCGGTTTGGCGAGCACCACCTCGCCCGTGGTGGTGCCGCCCTGCCAGGTGACCCCCACGGGGCTCCGACTCCGCCACACCTCCGCTCCCCCCTTCCCCACCACGTGGGCACAGGTCAACAGCCAGCCCGGCGCTATGAAGAATCCCGATCCCCAGTACTCGCCACGCTCCGGTGCATACCCGTCACCCGGTGCGACGATGCGCGCCAGCGAGGGGCGCACCAGGTCTTCGAGGGCGCTCATACGACGCCGGACGCCGGGGGTCCGGACGGCGGAACGGCACCGCCCTCCGGTCCGGGTCGCGGTGCGCCGTCCCGACGGGCGGGTTCGGTCCAGGTCAACGACACGGTCAGTGAGGCGTTGCCGCCGCCCCCCGCGATGGCGCCCACGACGGTGCCCGCCTGCGCCGACAGCTCGATGCCGAAGCCGACGGAGACCTCGACGGATTCCTCGGTGTCCAGTCCGGCGCGCAGGGAGCGCACGACACCGCCGACCGTGTCGGCGAGGCCCCCGGCCATGTCGATGACGCGGTCCCGCACTCCGGTGTCCTCGAAGCCGTCCCCGGCCGCCGCGTCGTCGGACGCGCTCACTCTGGCCCAGACGACGGTCCCGTCGTCGAGCCGTATCTGTTCGATCCCACCGGCCACGGCGCCCCCGTCCGTTCGCTTCCGGCTCCCCCGCTGCTGTGGAGGTGTCTTACCCCACCGGGGGGAGCAGGTTAAACCCCGGGCCGTGCCGAGTGGTTCTACTCCTCGTCCTCGTCCTCGTCGTCCAGCCGGGCGAGCCAGGTGGCGAGGCGTTCGACGGGCACCTCGAAGTCCGGGTTGAGGTCGACGAACGTACGCAGCTGTTCGGCGAGCCACTCGAAGGTGACTTCTTCCTCTCCGCGCCGCTTCTCCAGTTCCTCGATGCCGCGGTCGGTGAAGTACATGGTGGTGTTCTCCTGCGTGCGTCCGTGTTCCGAATCCGCCCCCAAGCCTATGCAAACGGCGCCGCGCGGGTGCCGGGGCGCAGGAGGAGCGACATGCCGTGTACGGCGAGCAGGGCGCCCACCGTGGTCCAGCCGCCGCTGTGGTGCCGCGCGCCCCAGGCCAGGAGCGGGGCCCCGGCCGCCACCTCGGCCAGGGCGAGGGTCCGGCCGGCCGGGCCGTACGCGCCGGGCGGCCGGACGGCGGGGCGGGCGGCGGCGCGCCCTCGCGCCGCCCCGGCGGTCCACCGGGCGTCGGGCAGGGCGCGGGCGCGCTCCAGGAGGCGACCGGCGGGTGCGCCCGGGTCGAGTCCGGCCGGAAGCGTCACTCCCGCGCGCGTGAGGACCGCGAGCAGACCGCGCATCCGCGCGCGGGCGTCGGTCTCGGGGTCGGGCCTGGTCAGCCGCTCCAGCGACTGCACGTCGAGGACCGGGTCCAGGCCCAGCCGGGCGGCGAAGGTGCGCATCGCCTCGTCCTCGCCGGCCGGCGTGCCGTTCGCGAGCCACACGTAGCTCACCGGGCGGCGGAATCCGGACGCGAGGGTGTACCCGGCCCGGTCGGCGTCCCACCACAGGGCGACGACGGGCCAGGGGGCTCCGACGGCGAGCGCCGCGGCCCATCCGGTGACGACGCGGTCGACCGGCTCGGCCCCGTCCCGCCAGGGCCCGCCCTCCGGCACGAGCGCGCTCCACTCCCCACCGGCCCCGACCAGCGGCATCCGTTCGCCCAGCAGGGGTGCGACGGCGGCGACGGAGTCCGGCTCGGCGCGGCAGAGCAGCAGGGCGCCGGGAGCGGGCGCGGACACGGACTCTTCCGTCGACATAGTGACAAGTTAGGGCAGATCGACCCACCCGGCCGATCGCTGATCACCAGAACGGGTGTCTTGACTTTCCATGCCCGCGATATATCGTGAATCGGGAGGGACGCGATATGGCGCGTTCGGTCAAGGAGGTCTGCACCATGTCCGAGTGGTCCGTCGCGGAGCCCAGGAAGCTCACCTTCGACGAGTCCGTGAGCCGGCTCCACGTCCGCATCGTCGGCGGAACGGTAAACGTGGTGGGCACCGACGAAGGTTCCGCCCGTCTGGAGGTCTCCGAGATCGAGGGGCCACCCCTCGTCGTGACCCACCAGGACGGCGTGCTCACGGTGGCCTACGAGGATCTGCCCTGGAAGGGCTTCCTCAAGTGGCTGGACCGCAAGGGCTGGCGCCGCAGCGCGGTGGTCTCCCTCGCGGTGCCGACCGGCACCCGCGTGGAGGTGGGCGCGGTCAGCGCCGCGGCCGTGGTCTCGGGCCTCGACGGAGCCGCCGAGGTCAAGGGCGTCTCCGGGGACACCACCCTGGTGAGCCTCGCGGGCCCCGTCCGCGCGGACACCGTCTCGGGGAACGTGGAGGCCCAGGCCCTCACCGGCGACCTGCGCTTCAACTCCGTCTCCGGCGACCTGACGGTGGTCGAGGCGGGCTCCTCCGTGCGGGCCGACTCGGTGAGCGGATCGATGATCGTCGACCTGGACCCGGTCGGTGGGCCCACCGACATCAGCCTGAACAGCGTCTCGGGCGAGATCGCCATCCGGCTGCCCCAGCCGGCCGACGCCCGGGTCGAGGCGAACACGGCCAGCGGCATGGTCAGCAGCGCCTTCGAGGACCTCCGGGTGGGCGGCCAGTGGGGGGCCAAGCGCATCACCGGCCGGCTCGGCGCGGGCAACGGGCGGCTGAAGGCCACCACGGTCTCCGGCTCGATCGCCCTGCTCCGCCGCCCGGCGGAGCAGGAGACCCCGTGGGAGCGGGAGCCGGAGGACTCCGACCCGGCGGGCCGGACGCAGGGCGACTCGGGGGACAATTCCGCTTCCGTCCGGGACCAGGGCGCCACCGACGCCCCTTCCGACGGCACGACCGACAAGAAGGTGCTCTGACATGCCCCCCGTCTTCGCCCACGGCCGCCTCCGGCTCTACCTCCTCAAGCTCCTGGACGAGGCCCCGCGCCACGGTTACGAGGTGATCCGGCTCCTCGAAGAGCGCTTCCAGGGCCTGTACGCCCCGTCCGCGGGCACCGTGTATCCGCGCCTGGCCAAGCTGGAGGCGGAGGGCCTGGTCACCCACACCACCGAGGGCGGCCGCAAGGTGTACGCCATCACGGACGCCGGGCGCGCCGAGCTGGCCGACCGCAGCGGCGAGCTGGCCGATCTGGAGCTGGAGATCCGCGAGTCCGTCGCCGAGCTGGCCGCCGAGATCCGGGCCGACGTGCGGGGCGCGGCCGGCGATCTGCGGCGCGAGATGCGGGCCGCGGCCACCGCGGCGCGCCGGAACACCTCGGGGGCGCACGACGAGGGGAGCGGCTCCGCCGACGGTGCCGGGGACACCGACGAGAAGGAGGCCTGGCGGGCCGCGAAGGAGGAGATGCGGCGGGTCAAGCAGGAGTGGAAGGAACAGGCCCGGCGCGCCAAGGACGAGAGCCGCCGCGCCCGTGACGAGGCCCAGCGGGCCCGGCGCCAGGCCAAGGAGGCCCAGGAGCGGGCCCGGGCCCAGGCGCAGGAGGAGGTCCAGCGCATCGCCCAGCGCGTGCAGGAGCAGGTGCAGGACCACTTCTCGCGGGGCGACTGGCCGACGGGACTGCGCGAGGGGCTGAGCGAACTGGCCAAGGAGGTCGGCGACTTCGGCAAGGACTTCGGGAAGGAGTTCGGCAAGGACTGGGGCTTCGGCCGCACCGACACCGGGAGCACCGCCCACCGGCCCGAGTACTCCGGCACGCCCGAGGACTTCCCCGCCGGATACACCCCGAGCTGGGCCCACGAGGACGCCGCGGAGTCGACCGGCGACCCGGCCCGCGACCTGGACCGGCTGCTCGACCGCTTCCGGGACGACATCCGCGACGCGGCCCGGGACCACGGTGTGACGGCCGACCAGGTCCGCGACACCCGCCGCCGCCTGTCCGAGGCGGCGGCCCACATCGGGGCGATCCTGCGCACCCCGAAGAGCTGAGCCCGGCAGGGCACGACACGGCGCCCCGCCGTCCCCCAGGGGCGCCGCGCGGCCGGGGAGGCGCCGTCAGGCGCAGGCCTCTCCGGCGTCGCCGCCCAGCACCCTGGTCAGCGACTCGTGGGTCACCCCGTGGTCGGCGAGCACCTCGGCGGGCACACCGGGGCGCAGGACCAGGGCGAGGAGGAGATGCTCGTCCCCGATGTGCCGGTCGCGGCGGGCGACGGCGACCCGCAGCGCCTTCTCCAGGACCTCCTTGGCGCCCCGGCTGAAGCTCCGGTGCCCGGTCCACCAGCGCCCGCCCTTGCGGTCGCCGACGGACATCGCCCCCACGCCGTGGGCCTCCTCGACCTTGGCGACGATCTCCGTGACGTCGATCCCCAGTCCGGCGAGGGCCTCCGTCTCGGACTGCGACAGACCCGCTCGGCGCCGCGCGTCCCGCAGCGCCCGACGTACCGCCTCCCGGTGCTCGTCGACGCCGAGTGCCGCCAGGGCGAAGGAGGCGCGGCTGCCCTCCCGGTCCAGCAGGGCGAGCAGCAGGTGCTCGGGCTCGACGGCCCCCGCCCGCACCTCCTCGGCATGCCCGACCGCCCCCTGCACGACCGCGCGGGCGTCCTTCGTGAATCGCTCGAACATCAATGCCTCCCGTACTTCTTGTGCACGGCCTGCCTGCTGACCCCGAGTTCCGTGGCGATCTCCTGCCAGGACCACCCCTGCTGCCGCGCGCTGCGCACCTGTACGGCCTCCAGCTGCTCCACCAGCTTCCGCAGGGCGGCGACGGCTCGCAGGCCGATCCGGGGATCGCGGTCCCCCGCACGCGTGGCGAGATCCGTTGCTTCACTCATAGTGTCAACGTAAGTTGACATCCCGTAATTGTCAACCCTGGTTGACACGCGAGGCCGGGCGGCGCACGCGAACGGCGGGCCCGGGGAACCGGACCCGCCGCAGGTGAGAAAACGCGTCAGGAGTTGCTGAGCACGATCTTGCCGAACTGCTCCCCGGAGGCCATCCGCTCGAACCCCTCACGGGCCCGGTCCATCGGCAGCACCTCGTCGATGACGGGCCGTACACCGGTGGCGGCGCAGAACGACAGCAGGTCCTCCAGCTCGTCCTTGGAGCCCATCGTGGAGCCGACGACCTTGAGTTCCAGGAAGAAGATCCGGGTCAGCTCGGCGTGGGAGGGCCGGTCGCCACTGGTAGCACCGGAGATGACCAGCGTGCCGCCCGGCCGGAGCGACTTGATCGAGTGCGACCAGGTGGCGGCGCCCACGGTCTCGATCACGGCGTCCACCCGCTGCGGCAGGCGCGCACCCGTCTCGACGGCCTCCACCGCACCGAGTTCCAGGGCCCGCTTGCGCTTGGCCTCGTCCCGGCTGGTCGCGAAGACCCGCAGTCCCGCCGCCTTGCCGAGCACGATCGCAGCCGTGGCGACCCCGCCACCGGCGCCCTGCACCAGCACCGAGTCACCGGGACGCACCCCGGCGTTGGTGAACAGCATCCGGTACGCCGTCAGCCAGGCGGTGGGCAGACAGGCGGCCTCCTCGAAGGAGAGCTCCTTGGGCTTGGGCAGGATGTTCCAGGTCGGCACGGCGACCTGCTCGGCGAACGTCCCCGGGTAGCGCTCGGTGAGGATGGAGCGGGGCTCCTCGGGGCCGACCCCGTGGCCGGTCTGGCCGATCACGGAGTGCAGGACGACCTGGTTGCCGTCGGCGTCGATCCCGGCGGCGTCGCAGCCGAGGATCATCGGCAGCCGGTCCTCGGGGAGGCCGACGCCGCGCAGGGACCACAGGTCGTGATGGTTGAGGGAGGCAGCCCTGACATCGACGACACTCCAGCCGGGCCGGGCCTCGGGAGCCGGAAGCTCTCCCAACTCCAGGCCGGCCAGCGGCTGGTCGCGGTCGATTCGGGCGGCGTAGACAGCGAACATGACCTTGACGATAGGTTCCCCACCGCCCAACGGGAACCACAGCCCCGTGTGACACACCCCCTCTTGCGCCCCGTAGCTGCGGGCAGTCGTGCCGCTGGGGCGATGGGGGTCCCCCCGCTCGAGCGAAGCCGAGAGTGGGGGAGGGTGGGCGCAGCGGCACCCGGCCGGCGCCGGTCAGCGCCGCCACCCCCGCCCAGCACCAACGCACCCGCACCGCACCCCGCACCCGCACCCGGAAGACAAGCGGCCCCGCCCACCAAGGACGAGGCCGCTCACCACAAGCCACACACAGGGCTCACACCGTCACCGGCGCGCAACCCCCTCCGCCCGCGCCGCCGCGGCCACAGCGGCCGTCACGGCCGGCGCGACCCGCTCGTCGAACGGCGACGGAATGACGTAGTCCGCGGCAAGGTCGTCCCCCACCACGGAGGCCAGCGCCTCCGCCGCAGCCAGCTTCATGCCCTCGGTGATCCGAGACGCCCGCACCTGCAGCGCGCCCGCGAAGATGCCCGGGAAGGCCAGCACGTTGTTGATCTGGTTCGGGAAGTCCGAGCGCCCCGTCGCGACGACCGCCGCGTACTTGTGGGCGACCTCCGGATGCACCTCGGGGTTCGGGTTGGCCATCGCGAAGACGAACGCGCCCTCGGCCATCGAGGCCACCGCCGGCTCCGGCACCGTACCGCCGGAGACGCCGATGAAGACGTCGGCACCCGCGAGGGCGGCCTCCAGCGGGCCGGACAGCCCCGCCTTGTTGGTGAAGGAGGCCAGCTCCTGCTTGACCGGCGTCAGGTCGTCCCGGTCGGCCGAGACGACGCCCTTGCGGTCGGCGACCGCGACGTCCCCGATGCCGGCCTCCACCAGCATCCTGGCGATGGCGACACCCGCCGCGCCCGCGCCCGAGATCACCGCCCGCAGCTCGCCCAGCGTCCGCCCGCTCAGCCGCGCCGCGTTCCGCAGGGCGGCCAGCGTCACGACGGCCGTGCCGTGCTGGTCGTCGTGGAAGACCGGGATGTCCAGGCGCTCCTGGAGCTTGCGCTCGATCTCGAAGCACCGCGGCGCCGAGATGTCCTCCAGGTTGACACCGCCGAACGAGGGCGCGAGCCGGACCACGGTCTCGACGATCTCGTCGGCGTCCGTGCAGTCCAGGGCGATCGGGACCGCGTCCACTCCGCCGAACTGCTTGAAGAGGATGGCCTTCCCCTCCATCACCGGAAGGGACGCCTCCGGCCCGATGTCACCGAGTCCCAGCACCGCCGTACCGTCCGTCACGACCGCGACGACCGAGGACTTCCAGGTGTAGTCGTGGACGAGGTCCGGCTGCTCGGCGATCGCGCTGCACACTTTCGCGACGCCGGGCGTGTACGCCAGGGACAGGTCGTCCTTGTCGCGGATCGGCACGGTGGCCTGCACGGCCATCTTGCCGCCGCGGTGCAGCGCGAACGCGGGGTCGAAGGAGTCGAGCGGCTCGGCGCCCTCCCCCTGCTCCGCACCGGCTTCGCTGTCGCTGCGAGGATTGACGATCTCCGCTGCCACTTTGTCTTACCCCTTAAGAGTTCATGGTTTGAGGGTTTGTCCACTCCTGGTGAGGAATGGGCGGGCACCGCACAGGGAGATGGCTGTCTGGGCCACGTGGACCCTGCGCGACGGGCGCGCCGCACACGCGCCCTGAGCCCCTGATGAGGGGTGTAAAGAACCTTCTTACCCGACGGACGCCTCCCGCGACGAGTCCGATAAGCGCAAGCTCACATGCCGGACCCCGAACGCCGCATGTCGGTGACATGGCTCATAGCCGGGGTTCCGGACAACCTCCCGAGACCTCTTGACAGACTCGCCCCCGACTCCTTCAACAGCCCCGTGCACCCGCGATCCATGGCGGGATAACGAGAAATTCCGCAGATCTTCCGGCCGGAGGGGCAGATTCCCGTAAAGGTTCGGTCGTGATGTACCGACCTGGTGCGGTTCGGGGGCCGACCCGTTATCCGATTTTGACATGACGGCCCCCCTGAACGGCCGAGTCCGAATGGCAAGATGCCGTAATCACACGAGGTCGCGGCACTCGAAGGTGTGTGCTCTCGTCGACCCACGGCACCGGCCGGTCCCCCGGCCGGCGTCTCGTCCCACCGGAACTCCACCGTCCCCATCGGCAACTCCCTCATCCGCCGGAGGAACCACCATGACCGCACGCTCCACCCGTCGTACGACCGCCGCGCACTCCCGGCTAGCAGCGGTCGGTGCGATCGCGGTCGCAGGCGCTCTGCTGCTCACCGGATGCGGCGACCAGACCGAGAACAGCGACTCCGGCAGCGACAACCAGTCCGCGGCGGGCGCTCCGCTCGCCGACAAGCTCCCCCAGTCCATCCGCGACAAGGGCACCGTCAAGGTCGGCTCCGACATCGCGTACGCCCCGGTCGAGTTCAAGGACGACTCCGGCAAGACCGTCGGTATCGACCCGGACCTCGCGGACGCGATGGGCAAGCAGCTCGGGGTGAAGTTCGAGTTCGAGAACGGCACCTTCGACACCCTCATCACCGGTCTGCGTTCCAAGCGGTACGACATCGCGATGTCCGCGATGACCGACACCAAGGACCGCCAGGAGGGCATCGACTCCGACACCGGCAAGAAGGTCGGCCAGGGCGTCGACTTCGTCGACTACTTCACCGCCGGTGTCTCGATCTACACCAAGAAGGGCGACGACCAGGGCATCAAGACCTGGTCCGACCTGTGCGGCAAGAAGCTCGTGCTCCAGCGCGGCACGGTCTCCGAGGACCTCGCCAAGGCCGAGAACGAGAAGTGCCCGGCCGGCAAGAAGATCTCCATGGAGGCCTTCGACAACGACCAGCAGGCCCAGACCCGCCTGCGCGCGGGCGGCGCGGACGCCGGCTCCTCCGACTTCCCGGTGGCGGCGTACGCGGTGAAGACCTCGGGCGGCGGCAAGGACTTCCAGCTCGTCGGCAAGCAGGTCGAGGCCGCGCCGTACGGCATCGCGGTCGCCAAGGACAACACGCAGCTGCGCGACGCCCTGAAGGCGGCGCTGGACGCGGTGATCGCGAACGGCGAGTACAAGAAGATCATGGACAAGTGGGGTGTGGCGGAAGGCGCCGTCACCCAGGCCACCGTCAACGGCGGCAAGTGACCGCGCGGCGGGCGCTGAAAGGCAACATCCGTGACTGTTGACATCGACAAGACGGCGGGCGGCCCGGGTGGCACCCCGCCGACCCCGCCGGAGGCCATCAAGGCCATCCCGGTCCGGCACTACGGACGGTACGTCTCCGCGGTGGTCGCGATCGCGCTGCTGGCCGCGGTCGTCTACGCGTTCTCCCAGGGCAAGATCAACTGGGGCACGATCCCGGACTACTTCTTCGACGACCGCATCCTGTCCGGCGTGGGCAAGACGCTGCTGATCACCGTCCTGGCCATGCTGATCGGCATCGTCGGCGGCATCCTGCTCGCCGTGATGCGGCTGTCGAAGAACCCGGTGACCTCGACCATCGCGTGGTTCTACATCTGGTTCTTCCGCGGCACGCCGGTCCTGGTGCAGCTGATCGTCTGGTTCAACCTGGGCCTGGTCTTCGAGTACGTCAACCTGGGTCCGGTCTACCGCGACGAGTGGTCGGACTTCATGACGCCGTTCCTGACGGCGCTGCTCGGCCTCGGTCTCAACGAGGCCGCGTACATGGCGGAGATCTGCCGCGCCGGTCTGCTCGCGGTCGACGAGGGCCAGACCGAGGCGGCGCACGCGCTCGGCATGAGCCACTCCAAGACGCTGCGCCGGATCGTGGTCCCGCAGGCGATGCGCGTAATCGTGCCGCCGACGGGCAACGAGGTCATCAACATGCTGAAGACGACCTCGCTGGTCTCGGTCGTCCAGTACCCCGAACTGCTACGCGCGGCTCAGGACATCGGCCAGACCTCCGGCGCCCCCGCCGAGATGCTGTTCCTGGCCGCGGCCTGGTACCTGCTGCTGACCTCGGTCTTCAGCATCGGCCAGTACTACCTGGAGCGCTACTACGCCCGCGGCTCCAGCCGCAGTCTGCCGCCCACCCCGCTGCAGAAGATCAGGGCGAACCTGTTCTCCCTGTCGAACCGCTCCAGCACGACGGGAGGTGCGGCATGACCGCCATGGTCAAGGCCGAGGGCGTGCACAAGTCCTTCGGCGCCGTCGAGGTCCTCAAGGGCATCGACCTGGAGGTGAAGCAGGGCGAGGTGTTCTGCCTCATCGGCCCCTCCGGCTCCGGCAAGTCCACCTTCCTCAGGTGTATCAACCACCTCGAGAAGATCAACGCCGGGCGTCTGTACGTCGACGGCGAGCTGGTCGGCTACCGCCAGAAGGGTGACAAGCTCTACGAGCTGAAGGACAGCGAGGTCGCCGTCAAGCGCCGGGACATCGGCATGGTCTTCCAGCGCTTCAACCTGTTCCCGCACATGACGGCCGTGGAGAACGTCATGGAGGCGCCGGTCCAGGTCAAGGGCATGAGCAGGCCCCAGGCCAGGGACCGCGCGTGGGCGCTGCTGGAGCGCGTGGGCCTGGCCGACAAGGCCGGCAACTACCCCTCGCAGCTCTCCGGCGGCCAGCAGCAGCGCGTCGCCATCGCGCGGGCCCTGGCGATGGACCCGAAGCTGATGCTGTTCGACGAGCCGACCTCGGCGCTCGACCCCGAGCTGGTCGGCGACGTCCTCGACGTCATGCGCGACCTCGCGGAGTCCGGCATGACGATGGTCGTCGTCACCCACGAGATGGGCTTCGCCCGCGAGGTCGGCGACAGCCTGGTCTTCATGGACAACGGCGTGGTGGTCGAGTCGGGCAACCCGCGCGCCGTCCTGACCGACCCGCAGCACGACCGGACGAAGGCGTTCCTGTCCAAGGTCCTCTGACCGTCCGCACGATCACACGCCGAGGGGCGGTACGGGTTCCCGTGCCGCCCCCTCCGCGTGTGGTCCTACTTGACCGCCAGCAGCAGGGTGTCCGACGGCGAGCACCACACCGGCCGCGCCTCGCCGAAGCCCTTCTCGCGCAGCACGCGCGCGTGCCAGGCCGCCGAGGGCATCTCGCCGTCGGCGTGCTCGCCGTAGATCTCGAAGCGGCGGGCGGTGGGCCCGGCGAGCACCGGGTCCTTGGCGGCGAGCTGCCACCACTCGGCCCAGTCCAGGGCGCCCTCGCCCTTGGCGGCGTCCATCCGCGCGTGCCGCCGGGCGCGCTCGGCCGCGTTGATCCTCGGCGTCGTGTCGTCGATCATGTGGTCCGCGTTCATGAAGACACCACCGTCGCGGACCAGCTCCGCGACCCGGCCGTAGAGATCCGCGAGGGGTTCGGCGTGGAACCAGTGCAGGGCCGTCGCGGTCAGCACGGCGTCGTACGAGCCGTACGGCAGCTTCGACGGCCAGTCGGGGTCCTTGAGGTCGGCGGTGACGAAGGAGACCCGCTCGTCGTCCGCGAAGGTGCCCTCGGCGATGGCGAGGAGCGCGGGGTCGAGGTCGACCCCGGTGCTCGTGGCCTTGGGGAACCGGGCGAGCAGCCGGGCCGTGATGGTGCCGGTGCCGCAGGCCAGGTCGAGCACGCGCGGCGCGGGGCCGACGAGGGCCTCGACCATGTCCAGCATGATCCGGAACCGTTCCTCGCGGTCCGGCATGTACCACTCCTGCTGCCGGTCCCAGCTCTGCTGCCAGGCCTGCCAGTCGGCACCCCCCGCGGTGGTCGTGGTGGCGGTCGTGGTGGCCGTGGTGCTGTCCGCGTTCGTCATCGAGCCCCTCCGTGTCGCGTCGCGTAATACCCTGGAAGCACGATCAGCTGTTACCTGACCGCAGGCATGACCATAGAGCCCCTTCGTAAGGACTACAAGTGGAACTGGCCTATTACTCGGATTACGCCGTACGTCTCGTCAACACCGAGGAACCGTCGCGGGGACAGGACTCCCTGACCTCGGTGGAGGCCGTCCGTGAGCTCTTCGGCGCCAACCAGTCGGCGGCCCGGCGCGCGTCCGACGCCGACGTGACCCGGTTCCGTTCGGTCCGGGGACGGCTGCGCGCGGTCTTCGAGGCGGCCGACGGCGGCGACGAGACCCTCGCCGTGGACCTGCTGAACTCACTCCTCCTGGAGTTCCCGGTGAGCCCGCAGATCTCCGGGCACGACCACCGGGCGGAGGACGGCAGCCCGCTGTGGCACATGCACCTGGCGGACCACCCCTCCAACGCGACCGCCGGTTTCGCGGCCATCGCGGCGATGGGCCTGGCCTTCCACCTCACCGAGTACGGCGTGGACCGGCTGGGCCTGTGCGAGGCGGCCCCCTGCCGCAACGCCTACCTGGACACCTCCACCAACCGCTCCCGGCGCTACTGCTCCGACCGCTGCGCCACCCGCGCCAACGTGGCGGCCTACCGCGCCCGCAAGCGCCTGGAGGCGGACCGGTCGGCCGGCACCGGCCTGACCGCCGACAGCGCCCAGCGGACCGCGGCGAGCGGCGAACGCTGACCCGGCCGCGGCGGCCGGTACCGGAAGCGGACCCTGCCCAGCACCAGGTCCTGCGGGACCACCCCGTAGTCGGTGCTGTCCCCGCCCGCGAACGCGTTGTCCCCGAGCACCCACCAGCCGGTCCCGCGCCGTTCGGCCGCCCGCTTGACCACGAGCAGGTCCTGCTGGAAGGGATGCCGCAGTACGACCACGTCACCCGGCCGGACCCGCGCTCCCCAGTGCACGAGCAGCACGTCGCCGTGGTGCAGCGTGGGCACCATCGACGGCCCGGTCACCTCGGCCGGCCCGAAGGGCAACGCCCCTCTGGCGCGCTCGGTCTCCTGCGACAGTTGCTCCGGCATCACCCGGCACCTCCCCGGTCTTTCCTCCACCAGTCTCAGTCTCACCCCGGACTTTTGTCCTAAGCCCACGGGGGCACTCGCGAAATCGGGCTTCCCAGGGAGTAATGTCCCCCCTGAGAAGACGATCACGAGGAAGGAACGCTTCATGCTTTCCCGCCTGTTTGCCCCCAAGGTCACGGTCAGCGCCCACTGCGACCTGCCCTGCGGCGTGTACGACCCGGCCCAGGCCCGCATCGAGGCGGAGTCGGTGAAGGCCGTCCAGGAGAAGATGGCCGGCAACGACGACCCGCACTTCCAGACGCGTGCCACGGTCATCAAGGAGCAGCGCGCCGAGCTGGCGAAGCACCACGTCTCCGTGCTGTGGAGCGACTACTTCAAGCCCCCGCACTTCGAGAAGTACCCGGAGCTGCACCAGCTGGTCAACGACACCCTCAAGGCCCTGTCGGCCGCCAAGGGCTCGAAGGACCCGGCGACCGGCCAGAAGGCCCTGGACTACATCGCCCAGATCGACAAGATCTTCTGGGAGACCAAGAAGGCTTGATCTTCGATCATGCCATCTGACCTGCGATTTTCTTGGTTGCAGTGTCTCCGAGTCCGCACCCGGTCCGCAGGCCGCCGAGCACGGCGTCCATGACGGCCCGGGTGCGGTCTTCTTCGCCCGGCCACAGGTGCGCGTAGATCCGCAGCGTGATGACGGCGGACGCGTGCCCGAGGACCAGCTGCACCTGCTTGACGCTCGCGCCGCCGGCGATGAGCGCGGAGGCGTAGAAGTGCCGCAGGTCGTGGGTCACCATGTGCGGCAGGTCGACGGGCTTGCGGCCCTCGCGCTTGGCCGCCTCGCTCTCCTCCCCCTGGAGCGCCCTGCGGGCGCAGTTCCACTCCGTCTTCCAACGGCGGTAGTTGAGGGGCTCGCCCTCCTCCATGGTGAACAGCCACTCCTTGGAGGGGCGTGCGGCAAGGTGCGCGAGGAGCGCGTCGGTGACGACTTCCCCAACCGGGACCGTACGCCGGGACTTCGCGGTCTTCGGCGGGCCGATCTTCCCCGACTGGAGCCGTTGCCGCTCGACGCGGATGGTGCCGGCCTTGAAGTCGACGTCCGACACCTTGAGGCCGAGCAACTCACCTATTCGCAAGCCTGACCCCGCGAGCGTGACGATCGCCGCGCGGATGTACGGCGGCATCACCCGGGCCATGGCCTCGACCTGGGCGACCGTGGGCGGCGTGACCTCCTCGTCCGACGTGGGCGGAAGGGTGATCCGGCGGCACGGACTGGACGCGATGACCTTGTCCTCCACGGCCGCGGTCATGACGCGTACGAGGACGTCGTAGACGTTCCGCACGCTGCCGGGGCCGAGCAGTTCGGACAGGTTTTTGAACAGCACCTGGATGTCGTTGCGGCGTATCGCCGCCATGGCGCGGGAGCCGAGCGCCGGGACGAGGTGCAGCCGCAGCGCATTGTCGGTGATGCGCTCACCCGCCTCGCCGGCGATGAGCGACTCCTCCCACTTCTTCGCGTACTTCTCGAATGTGATCCGTCCGGCACGCGGGTCGACGTACTGGCCGGTCACGATGCTGGCCGTGACCTCGTCGAGCCAGCGCTGGGCGTCGAGCTTCCGCTCGAAGTGGCGGGCGTGCTCCTTGCCGTCGATGTCGCGGTAGCGGGCCCGCCATTTGCCGTTGGGGCGCTTCTGGATGTTGGCCAAGTGACCTCTCCTTCGTGTCGGTTGTCAGTAGTGACCACCGTCCTCGATGTCACTGCTGAGCGTGCGAGCGTCGCGCTCGTCGCCCATGAGGCGGAGGCACTGCTCGTGGATCGCCCGCGAGCTGTCGGGATGGGCCTTGATGTGGTCG
Organism: Streptomyces sp. BBFR25; assembly: GCF_044590125.1. Classification (NCBI taxonomy): domain Bacteria; kingdom Bacillati; phylum Actinomycetota; class Actinomycetes; order Kitasatosporales; family Streptomycetaceae; genus Streptomyces; species Streptomyces sp. BBFR25. Next base: position 5,640,054 of record NZ_CP172447.1, on the reverse strand, counting down.
GCGATGGCGACCACGGCGTGGTGCAGCCGGTCGCGCGCGTCTCGGGACTCGTAGAACGCCTCAACGGCTTCTTGGACGAGCCGCCGGCTGTCGATGTCGAGCCCCTCCAGGGGTGGGGACATCAACTCTTCGAGAGGAAGCTCGAAGACGCGGGAGAAGGCGAGGGCCTCGTCGAGGTTGATGCGCCGGCGAGGAGAGCCGTTCTCGATGCGCCAGACCGCTGTCTGGTTCATCTTGACGCCGGCCCTGGTCACCCGCTCGGCCAGCTCGGTCGTGCTCCACCCTCTGACCTCGCGCTCCAGCGCCACGCGCGCGGCCACGTTTCCCTCGCTGTAGAGCAGCGGCACCTCGCCGCCCTCGGGCTTGTCGCCTGCCATCGAACCTCCATCGTCACCGTAGCTATCCCAATTGAAACATGAGCTTCCCGATTTGGGTAACCGCCGATCCTGGGGTACAACTCTATGCAGATCGAATCGCCACTTAGCCGAATGGGAATGTATGCGATACCTGACCACCGCCGAGGTCGCCGAGCGCTACCGCACGGCCGAAAGCACCGTCCGCTACTGGCGCCAGATCAAGAAGGGGCCGCGCGGCATCAAGGTCGGCAAGCGGGTGCTGTACCCCGAAGCCGAGCTGCTGCGCTACGAGCGCACGCTGATCGACGGCCGGGACGAGTGGGGCCTGGCCTCGTGAGCCGCCGTCAGCCCCGGACACAGCATCGGCCCCCGGCGCGCCAACGCCGAGGGCCGGAGATTCCCCTGCACGTCGCCCATCCCTGAACGAACGAACCGGTGAGGGGGCGGGACCTTGCCCGTCCCAACCCTCACCTGAGAGGAACGTCTATGGAGGACTCTACGTCCCCCGCCACCTCGAACGCATCCGAGGTTGTCTGGCCCACCACCGCGGTCCCCGGCCAGGGCATCCCCTGGCGCAACGGGGACCGAACGGAGTCACGGTCCCCAGCTGCACCCTCCAGCGGCGATACTTCGACGGGTGTTCCGGTCGGGGACCGAAGCACCCCCAACGCGGCACCTGTGCAGGTCAGTGCGCTGGGGACCGGTCCCGCTGGAGCGGAAGCCGGGGACCGGGCGGAGCCTTCCGGTCGGCTGGCCCTCGAACCCGGTCCCCGAATCCCGGGCGGGCACGCCGTACTCCGATCCGATGGTGAGGGCCACGGTCCCCACTCTTCTGCGGGGACCGTGGTCTCCGACGGCGGATCGGGGACCGGGGACCGCGCCGGTGCGAGCGACGAGACGACCGACGAAGGAGCTGCGCTGCTGGATGACCTCCGTGCGGCGATCGGCCGGTACGTGGTGCTGCCGAGCGACGAGGCCCTGACGGCGGTCACGTTGTGGGTGGCGGCCTCCCACATCCAGCCCGCCCTCCAGCACGCCCCACGGCTGGCGGTGGTGGGACCGACCAAGGGGTGCGGCAAGTCCCGCGTCCTGGACGTGCTCCACGAGACCGTGCACCAGCCGATGATGACGGTGAACACCTCGCCTGCGGTGGTCTTCCGCGTCATCGGCAAGAACCCGCCGACGCTGCTGGTGGACGAGGCCGACACCATCTTTGGCCCCAAGGCCGGCGACAAGGAGGACCTGCGCGGCCTGCTGAACGCGGGGCACCAGCGCAACCGGCCCGCCTGGCGAATCTCCGGGCCGGAACACAAGCCGACGGCATTTCCCACCTTCGCCATGGCCGCGCTCGCCGGGATCGGCGACCTGCCGGACACGATCATGGACCGGGCGGTCGTCCTCCGCATGCAGAAGCGCAAGCCGGGCGAGCGCATCGCTCCGTTCCGCTCGCGGTACTCCGTTCCGGAACTGAACGCGCTGCGCGACCGGCTGACCACCTGGCTGACCCCGCTGCGGAGCACAGCCGCGGGATTGGTCCCGCAGATGCCGGTCGAGGACCGCGCCGCCGACACGTGGGAGCCGCTGGTGATCGTCGCCGACCTGGCCGGCGGGCACTGGCCCTCGCGGGCCCGTGCCGCCTGCCTGGCGATGACGCGCAACGAGGTGGTCCAGGACGAGCAGACGACGCTGAAGACGCGGCTGCTGCGAGACGTCCGCCGCGTGTTCGAGCAGGAGGGCCACAAGGAAGCTCTGCGCAGCCAGGACCTGCTCGCCGCCCTCCTCCAGGACGCGGAGGCGCCGTGGGCCGAGTACGGCACCAAGGGCCTGAACGCCTACCACCTGGCCAATCTGCTGCGCGACTTCGGCATCAGCCCGGCCAACCACCGCTTCGAGAACGGCAGGCAGGCCAAGGCGTACGCCCGCAACCAGTTCCTCGACGCCTGGGCCCGCTACTGCCCCGACCCCGCCCAACCGGCACCCACAGCCGAGGAGACCGTGCCCGCACATCGAGCCCAGGGCAAGCCACCGGCCCCTCCGTCCGGGACGCTGCCCATCGGCCCGCCCGGCGGGCCTGCCGGCCCCAAGCCCACTCGCTGACACCAGCTCCGTATCAATCCGTCGCATCCGTCCCCGCGCAGGTCAGCGCGGGGACGGAGTTCCTTGCCGATACGGATCACTCCGTACCTGCGACCGCCTCCGTACCTGTCCTGACCAGCTAAGGGACGGATGCAACGGACGTGACGAAGCCCCACCGCACACGACTACCGGAGCACCACCATGCCCGACACGAGCACCGAGAACTCCCCCACCCGCCGCCGCAAGCGAATCTTTGGCCTGACCCGCCGATCAGCAGCAAGCTGGAGCGAACGAGCCTCTAACGAGGCTTCGTCCGCGCTTGCCCCCGCCCCAGGGGTGGCGGAGGAGAAGGCCGAGCGCCAGGGGGCGCCCGTGCCGAAGGAGGGTGTAGCCGAGACCAACTGTCAGCCCGCAGGCGACTCCGTCGCCCCGAGCACTCAGCCGCCAGCGGATGTCCAACAGCCCGCCGAGCAGCCCTCCTGGCGGGATCCCGATGCTCCCGTCCTGCCCGCGCTGATGAACCGCAAGCGCACGGTGGAGAAGCGCGACCAGGAGAAGACCATCCGCTTCACGCGGACCGCGGTCCGCGTGATCGGCGCCGCCGCTCATCAGCGCGGTCAGAAGTTCGCCGGATTCGTCGGCGACGCCGCCCTGGCCGTTGCCCTCGGCAAGGCGGGGCTGGTCGGCAGCCCTGAGGACGATCCTCTCCGCCCGCTGATCGAGGCCGTTGAGGCACACACGGTCGCGCTGAACCGCATCGGCGGCAACCTCAACCAGATCACCGCAGCCATCCACCGAGGAACGGTGCCCGAGCGTGCCGAGGCCGTGCTGGACCGCGTCGAGCAAGCCGCCGAGAACAGCTACCGACTGATCGACCAGCTCCTGACGGAAGGCACCGCGCATGGTTCCTGACGTCTCTACCGGCTCCGACACCCGCGGGCTGATCGTCTACCTTTTCGGCCCTGGCCGCCGGGACGAACACACCGACCCTCACATCGTCGCCGCCTGGGACATCGCCGGCGCCCCAGACCCCGGCCGCGACCCGGCAGCCACCTACTCCCAGCTCGCCAAGCGCCTCGACCACCATGTCGACCTGCGCACCCGCGAACTGGGCGGCAAGAAACCACCCCAGCACGTCTGGCACTGCCCAGTCCGCACCGCGCCCGGCGACCGCTACCTCACCGACGCCGAGTGGGCCGAGGTCGCCCGCCGCATCGTTCGCGCCACCGGAATCGCCCCCGAAGGCGACGAGAAGGCATGCCGGTGGATCGCCGTGCGCCACGCCGACGCCCACATCCACATCATGGCCACCACCGTCCGCGCCGACGGGCGCCGCCCACGCACCCACCGCGATGGACAGAGGGCCCAAGCCGAATGCCGCAAGATCGAAGCCGAGTTCGGCCTGCGCCGCCTGAAGTCCGGCGACCTCACCGCGCCCCGCACCCCTACCGGCGCCGAACGCGCCAAGGCAGAGCGCCAGGGCCAGACGGTCACGGCACGGCACTGGCTGCGCGAGCAGGCGTACGCGGTCGCCGCCGCCGTACACAACGAAGCCGACTACTTCACCGTGCTGCAGTCCCTCGGCATCAAGGTCAAGACACGACTCGGCCCCGAGACCGGCGACGTGATCGGCTACAGCCTCGCCGCACCCGGCGACACCAACGCGGCCGGCGAACCCGTCTGGTACGGCGGCTCCAAACTCGCCCCCGACCTCTCCATCAACCGCCTACGCGAACGCCTCCCCGACCAGAAGGTGGCCGACCACCCGCGGTATGTGGCGGACCCCGCCGACCCATGGCGGCACACCACCACCGTCATACACACAGCGCACACCGTCCTCGACTCCGGTGACGATGCCGCCGCCCAGGGCCACCTGGCCGCCTTCGGCGACGCCCTGTACAACATCGCCAGCGCCACGACCGGCCCCCACCGGGCGGAACTGCAGGCGGCGGCGATGGCGTTCAACCGCGCCCGCCGCTCCGTCACCCGCGCCGATCACCAGGCAGCCACTGCCCTGCGCAAGGCCGCCAAGGAACTCGCCTACGCCTCCGGCGAGCCGGGCGGGCTCGCCATCGCCCTGCTCTTTGCCACCGTGCACCTGGCCCGCGCCGCCGCCAAGTGGCATGAGCAACGCGGCCACGCACAGCAGGCCGCCGCAGCCGAAGAAGCCTTCCGCCACCTCCAGGCGGCCTACCAGCAGGCCGCCACACCCGTCTTGGCCGACTTGGCCCGCCGCGCACCACGAGCCGCAACCGCCCGCCGCTTCGAGCAAGACGTGCGCGCGGCCCTCCCCAACCACGCCGACCGGATCCTCGCCGACCCCACTTGGACTGCCCTGACCACCACCCTCGCCCACGCCGAGACCGCCGGCCACAACCCCCGACGTCTCCTGGCCGAGGTGGGTACCCAGCGGGAACTCGACAGCGCCGAGCACCCCGCCGAGGTCCTCAACTGGCGCATCACGGCTCAGCCGAATCGGCGGATGCAAGCGGCTCGCATGCGAAGCGCCACCAGCGGCACCTCGGCCATGTCCGCCACGCCACACCCTCCGGCCACACCAGTGGCCATGAGGTCCGAAGAACGCAGTCGACACCGCTGACCCCGGCCAGCGCAGAGCTGCTCACGTTGATTCCCCACTCGGCCGGTGGTCTACGTCCCTGATATCGCTTGAGTGGACGAGATGTCGCTCCGGTCGGCCTCGCACTCAGGTGAGGCCGACCGGCGAACAACGCTTCACGAGCAGTTCCACTCCTCGCTGGGCAGTGCGTGCCACAGGTCGAGCCAGTCGTGGAGCAGGAAGAGGGGGCGGGTCAGGACGATGTCGCCGGCCCGCTGGGAGCGGATCGCCAGGCCGAGGTCGGCGAAGACCGGATCGCCGGCGACGCTGTACGCCAGGCTGCCGCGCCGTGTGGTGCGGTGGATGAGCCAGTCCTCCACGTGGGAAGGCGCGCAGCCGGTCAGCGGGGCTGCGTCCAGTCTCACCTGGGGGCCGGTGAAGGCGTCTGCGGCGACGCACCCCAGGCGGCCGTCGTGGAAGAGGGCCCTGATTCCGCTCTCAGTGAAGTCGGCGTAGTTGAGCTGCTGGTTTTCGCCGTGGTGGGAGTAGGACGAGACGGCCGGTCCTTCGCCGAGGACGCGGGTGATCTCTTCCAAGGTCATCCCGAAGTGCAGGGGGCCGACTCCTACGTACGGCGTGAACGTCCACTCGGCGCGCTCGTCCTCCCGGGCGATCCGCCACGGGCCGCGGTACCCCGCCTCGCTTCCAGCGGCGGCCACGGGCGGCTCGGGTGCTGGCTCGTGCAGGGCGGCCGGTACGGGAGCTGTTCGGTCCTCACGCCGGCGGCCGAGTCGTTTCGGAGCCGCGGTGTCCTCGGGTTGCTCTTCCAGCCAGCGGATCGCCTGCTCCTGCTCCTGGCCGCCGAACGGATCCTCCGCCAGCGCGCCTGCCCGGTCCAGTGCCGCGCGGCGCTCCTTCTCCGCAGTGACGAGACCAGTGACATCCTCCCCCCAGGAAGCCAGCCGTTCCCGGGCTATCCACCGGTAGTACGAGTCCGCGCTCACGGCAAGGGCCTCGCGAACGGCGGGCGCGTACCGGGGTACGGACGAGGCGAGGGCGGGGTCGGCCAGGAGCAGGGCGGTGGCCGCGAGCGCGGCCTCCTTCACCAGTGGATCGTCGGCGTTGCAGAAGTCCGCGATGCGGTCGTGGAGTATTGGCCTTGCCGCACGGGCGGCGGCCAGATTCTGCGCCGTGCCGACGCCGTTCTCGACGTCCAGGCGGGCGATGTCGGCGAACGAAGCCAGCCAGTTCAGCAGTTCGGCGCGAAGCGACCGCCGACCGGCCCTGCGCTCCCACCGGTCTTCGGCGAGGGTGCGTGGATCGTCGAGAAGACCGGCCAGGACCAAGGCTGCCGGAGCGGTCGCCGGAAACACCTGCTCCTGATTGAGGAGCAGCCGATACAGATCGCCTACCGCCCGTACCCGGGGGGCCGGTTCGGCGGCGAGCACAGCGCCGAGGACGTCCGGTGTGTCAGGCACACCGTGCTGGCCCGTACAGACGTGCGGTAGCTCTTCCCAGGCGGTGCCGGCGAGTTCTGCCTGTGCTCTGGGTGGCAGGGAGCTGGCGGGAGCACCAGAAAGGTCTGGGGTCATCTCGTTGATCACGACCGCAGTGTTCCAGCCGACTCCGACATCAGCGCCGCCGATACGTGCCGCAGACCGCAGACGGCTCACGCTGGAGCAACACTCTGATGCCCTCGCTACTCGTGGCAGCGGGGGCATCTTGGCGTCAGGCGGCGCGGGCTGTGGGTAACTGCGAGACCCACGTCGTGAGCCCGGTCAGGTGCTCGGGCTGCAGCCCGTGGTGTGGGTCGGGTTGAATGAGGAGGGTCGACGTTCCCTTCGCAGTGCGCTCCGCCGCCCATTCATGGTCGAGGCCGGTGAAGTCGTCGTCGATCCAGACGGCGGGGGCGTCGCCCAGCCAGGCGTCGACGTGGTCGCGCTTCCACAGGTAGCCGTTGGGGTGGCTGGTGGTGATCTGCGGACGCGGGAGATCGACGTACGACAGGGTTGGAAGGCCGAGGAGCGGGCCGATGAGGGTGGTGGCGTCCTGGCGCCAGCTGGTGCACCAGACCGGGGTGACCAGGCCGGTGCGGATCACGTCCATGAGCATGGGGCCGTGGGCAGGGTCGAGCCAGACGGTGACCGGGTTGTCGGCGCTCCGGCCGGTGGGGACGACGTCGTGGCGGGCGTGGGTGGCCGGGGTCGAGCCGTCCGCGTTGGGGAAGGGTATGAGGACGCCGTCGATGTCGAGGAGCAGGTAAGGCGGGCGCATCGCTTCCTCCGGGGGAAGCCGGGGCGAATGGCTGGTCAGAGCTTGCGGGCGCGGATCAGCAGGGTGGTGGGCCAGTGGCCCATGCGGGGGTCGTTGAACTCCTGGGCCGAAGTGAGCCAGAAGCCCGCTCGGCTGAGGTGCCTCTCCCAACGGTCGGTATCGAACTCCCATCGGGCGATGGGGAGCCGAGTGCGGTCGGGCAGGGTGACGTGGTCGCGACGAGGCCGGTCGTCGCCGGAGGGGCTTCGACCGCCGCGCTGCGGGTGGGGGACAGAGAAGGCCAGCACTCGCCCGGGCGGGAGGCGTTGGGCGACGGCCGGGAGCAGGAGCTCGGGGGCGACGAGACTGATGGCTCCGAAGACGGAGTAGATCGCGTCGAACTGCTCGTCGGAGGCTTGCAGGTAGTGCAGGGCGTGGCCGGCCACGAAGGTGAGGTTGTTCAGCCGTCCGTAGTGGGAGCGGGCGCGGCGGACCTGGAGGCCGACCAGGTCGACGCCGGTGACGTGGGCGCCGTGTCGGGTGGCGAGGTGGGCGGCGTTGTGGCCGGGGCCGCAGCCGAGTTCCAGCAGTCGCTTGCCGCGCAGGTCGGGGCCGAGGGCGTCGGCTCCGGGTCCTTGGCCGGGTCTCGTGGTCCATTCCATCCGGGCGGGTACGGCCAGAGGTTCGGCGAGTCCGGCGGCGGTGCGCTGGGCGGCGTGGGCGTGCCAGGGGGATGCCTGGGCGAGCACGTCAGATCTCCAGGAGGCGGAGGACGTCGGTGAGGTGGCGGCGGACGGCCTTGATGTAGGCGGGGTCGGTGACCGGGTCGTCGATCCAGCGGATGGACTGCTCCATGAACCACTCGACGGCCCACACGCGGTGCCAGCCCAGGGCCCAGTTCTCGGCGGTGAGCCCGCCGCGTGAAGCGAGGGCGTCGGGGGTGCCGCCAGCGGTGACGTACTGCTCCAGGAAGACGCGCAGGCGCACGGGGTGCGGGGGATCGATGGTTCCGTGCCAGCTGGCGAGGTCGAGCAGGCCAGGGCCGGTGAAGGCGCGGGCGAAGTCGAGCAGCCGCCACCCGCGCTCCCCGATGTGGAGGCTGGTGGGGTGGAACTCGGAGTGCACCCAGCCGAACGGTTCCAGCGTCGCTCCGGCCGAGCGGGCCTCGGCGGCCTGGGCGATACGGTCGAGCGCGTCCTCGACATCGTCGGCGTCCTGCCACCGATCGGCCTTGCGCAGACGTTCGAGATGCTCAAGCGCCCTGGCCGGCAGCGTCCGCAGCCGGTCCCGGTCGAGTACGGGCAAGGGAGGAGCCGTACGGGTGCCGTGCAGGACCACGGCCGCGGCGACGCCGTCGAGGTCGTCGGCCACGCGGACGGACGGTCCGAGGTCCTCCATGAGCATGCCGAGCCAGCCGTCCAGGACGGCGGAGGCGTGGACCTGAGGGACGGGTACGCCGAGGGTGTGGGCCAGGCGGAGGGCCTGGTCCTCGCTGTCGAAGGGCTTCTTGGCGTACTTGAAGATGGCCGTGGAGCCGTCGGGGAAGGTCACGCGCTCGACGCCGGACATGGACCACACGCGTACCTCCTCCCGTACGGCGGTGGTCTGGCCGGTCGCGGTGAGCAGGTTGTCGAGGAGTTCGGCGCTGGGGTTCGTGGTCACGTGGGAGCTCCGGGGAGGGATGGTGGCGTCCGGGGCGGGCGAGGGATGTCGGCCCGCCCCGGAGCCTGATCGGGTGGGTTACGCGGCGGGGTTCACGCGGTGGGCGTAGACCTGCTCGATCCAGCCCGCCTTGAAGGCCGCGAGGTCGTCGCGGAAGTTCGCCATCGAGGCACCGTAGGGCGCGACCACGCCGCCGGACTGGTCCGGCACGGACTGGCACCCATGCACGAGCCGGCCGCCGAGCGCCGCGTGGGCCTTGATGGACTCGATCCGGCGGTGCTCGTTGAACCAGCCGCCGTGGTAGACCTCGTCGAGCATCCCGCCCATTTCGTCGTCCAGGTCGAAGACGACGGAGGTGGCGGCGGGGAAGAACCAGCACGGGCCGACGTTGGAGATGTGCCCGTCCAGTTCGACCTTGTTGAGCGCCATGAGCGTGGCGGCCTCGCGGAGCATCCGCAGGTGGTCGGCGGTGATCTGCGGCAGGCCGAGGCCGGCCAGGTGCTCGTCGCGGAAGAGGTACGCGTACATCTCGTACGCGGTGGCCAGAACGCGGGCCGCGTCGGAGGTGGACTCGCTGTGCTGCTTGATGAAGTCGAGCGCGAGCTGCTCGACCGCGCTCTCGGTCGTCTCTTCCACGTCCAGGAGCTGGGACTTGACCAGCTCCCAGTCGGCGACGAGCCAGGTGTTCGACTCGAAGCGGAAGAAGTACTCGGCCGGGTCGATCGTGATGCGCCGGCCGTCGACCTGGATGCCAGCCAGGCGGCTCCAGCGCGCGTCGAACGCCTCGGACAGCTCGACCGTGATGGCCGCGGTGTCGATGGTGGTCACCGTGTCTCCGTCTCTGATCGGCCGGGTTCGGGCACAGGAATGCCCGAGCCCGGTGTGGGCGTACGGAACTTCGGGGTGCTGCCCGGACCAAGGGGGAGCCTGGATCACGGTTGCGCCGTTCCGGGCGGCTGCTGATAAGTGAACCGGTGGTCACGCTCAGTGGGTACGGTGGAAGGCAGTTGAAGCGGTATACGCGGTTTACAGCTCCGGAGTGGAGGCGATCGTGGCGGCGCAGAGAGAACCCAACTCCCGTCTGCGTGACGTCATTGAGGCGGTCGACTGCACCTACGAGGCTCTCGCCAGAGACGTGCGGCGTATCGCCGCCGAGAACGGCGAGATCCTCCAGACCAACAAGTCGGCCATCTCGCACTGGGTGAAGGGCACCCGTGCCCCGTCCGGGCGGGTAGGTCAGTACCTGGCCGAGGCGCTGTCCCGTCGAGCGGGGCGCACGGTCACCCAGATCGAGATCGGCCTCCAGGCCGGTGATGACGAAGAGCCGGCGGAGTCCGACCCTGTCCTCGCCGTCACCGACCTGGGCCGCGCCGACGTCGAGCGCCGCCGCTTCCTCGCCATCGCGGCCTTCACCACCGCTGGCGTCGCGATGCCGCTCGGATACGACCACGAAGCCACCGCCCGCATGCTCCGCGCCCGCACCGGCGCGTCCCTGGTCGGGGCGGAGGACGTGGACGTCGTACGGCAGATCACGGCGGCCTTCAGTGCGGCCGACGAGCGCCTCGGCGGCGGGCACGGCCTGACCACCGTCACCGCGTACCTCGCCGACACAGCCGCCCCCATGCTGCGCGGACGCTTCCCCAGCGAAGCCTTACGCCGGGCCGCCTTCGGCGCCGTCGCCGAACTCGCCTACCTCGCAGGGTGGAAGCACCACGACCTCGGCCAGGAAGGCGCCGCCCAGCGCTACTACCAGGTCGGCTACAAGCTCGCCTGCGAAGCCGACCCCCACGGCCACGCCGCCTGGATGATGCGCGCCCTCGCCCACCAGGCCCTGAGCCTCAAACAGCCCCACCACTGCGTCGACCTCGTCGAAGGCGCCCTACGCACGGGGCTCGGCTACGTCGACGGTCAGACCGAGGCTCTCCTCCACATCACCCACGCCCGCGCCTACGCCGCCACCGACGAGAACCCGTCGGCCGCACGCGCCCTGCTCGCCGCCGAGGACGCCCTCCTACGGGACGACGGCCCCCAGCCCAGCTACTCCCACGTGAGCGGCCCCGCCGCTGGCACCGTGGCCAGCCACACCGCCCGCACCCTGACCGACCTCGCCGACCACATCGGTACCGAGCAGCAGCACCGGGACGCCCTCACTCGCTGGGACCCCGAGAAGTACAAGCGCGTCCACGCCCTCACCCACGCCGACCTCGGCGACAGCCTCGCCGCCCAGGCCCGCGCAGACGAAGCGGTTGCCGCCTGGACCCAGGCCCTTGTCCTCATGGAGGGCATGACCTCCGACCGGACCCGGAAGGCGATCTCCTCGATCCGCTCCACCCTCGCGGTCTACCAGCGCCGCCGCGTCCCCGGCGCCGCCGGTCTCGCCCGCCGCGCCCGCGAAGCCCTCGCCTAACATGCCCAACAACCCGCCCGACGAAGGGAACACCGTGGCCCAGCAGACCGACGACCAGCCGAAGGCCCTCAAGCCAGCGTTCGAATCGATGACCCTGCTGGTCGCGGCCGTCATCGTCCACGACAAGGCCACCAACCGCGTCGTCCTCCTCCAGCGCAGCGAGAACGCCAAGTTTGCCCAGGGAATGTGGGACCTCCCCGTCGGCAAGAGCGAGCCGGGCGAGCCCATCACGGAGACGGCGGTCCGCGAGCTCTACGAGGAGACGGGCCTCACCGTGAAGCCCGAATCCCTCAAGGTCGCCCACATCATCCACGGCGCCTGGGGCGTCGAAGCCCCCAACGGCTTCCTCTCCGTCGTCTTCGCCGCCCACGAATGGACCGGCGAACCTGAGAACCGCGAACCCCGCAAGCACTCTCAGGTCCGCTGGATTGACGCCAATGCAATTCCCGAGAACTTCGTGGACACCACAGCTAGCGCCCTCCACTGCTACCTCGGAGGCGGGCCGCAGGTCTCCCTAGACGGATGGGGCTAAGGGCTCGTAGGGAATCAAGGTGTTGCCTCCACCGGCCGACCTGTCACTTCGACCACCTCGGCGCCCCACACGCTCGCGAGGTCGTCGACGAGAACCCAATGAGCTTCTGACTATTGGATCCGCTCCACCGGGTCTTGAGGCCGGGACCGCACCGCCAGCCAGCCAGGGCCGGTCGTTCTGGCCTACGCTGTCACCGCCCCGGGCAACATGCGCAACCCGGCCACCAGTCGCCAGCGCCCATACTCGATCGGATTGAAATACCAACCGAACTGCGGTAGACGCCAGGCGTCCTGCTTATTCTCTCGTCGCTCCCGTTGGCCAGATGATGCGGACGTCTGTGCCCCGACGCTGCGCGTAGGCCACTACGTCGGCGGTTCCGCCTTTTCCACCTGCCGGCTTACCGTCCCAGACAGCCAGCAGAATGTCGCTCTGATCGACCACTTCTTGCCCCGCTGCCATGTAGGCATCTTCTCCGGGCGCCGGGAACGCGAGTTCGGATCGTGACGCAGCGAGTCGGAGCAGACACTCGTAAGCTGCTCGTGGCTGCTCGCTCTGGAAGCTAGTCTCGTAATTCTTACTGGGGATGACAGCGTGCAGTTGGGCTCCGGCAGCCAACATCGCGAAAGCAAAAATCTGGTCTGCCCCCTCTGCAAAACATGTTAGCCCCAGAAGCTCCTCTTCTTTATGGTTCGCTATCTCTGCCGTCATAGCTTTGACTACATCAAGGCGTGTGGCGGCACTCAGCGCCTGGTGTCCTGTGCAACCGATACGCTTCATAGGACCTTCCTTTTGGCCAGGTTCCAGAAGTAGCGACCCATAGCGGTCAAATAAACCTCGCCGCTCTCCATAGCGACCCAGTAGTGGTCACGTTGGCCGTCCGTAGTGACCAGGTTGGCGTTACGCAACCGCCCCAGGTAGTCGAACTGCTGTTGTTCCGGGGTCCCCTCGATACCGGGGGGTAGAGGCCGTCCTTCACCTTCATGTTCCGGGCTCAGCCGTACTCGGCTGTTCGCATCGGGGAAGTGGTTGGGTAGTTGGCGCAGCAGGTTGGCATCGAGCCAAGGCGGCCCGATACGCAGCGTAACAGGCTCGGTCAGGCTGGTTTTGAGGACCGGGCGTTGCTGCCAGGCATCGAAGGCCGCACTGACGTATCCGTAGAGGCTGAGTGCAGTGACTTTTCCCAGATGGTCGGTAGCTCCGCCTTCTAGGCCGTCCAAGAGAATGCGAGTGAAAGCACCGTGTCCGCTTACCTCCTGGGAAGGTTCTGTTCCGCGACTCGCGGCCAGGACCGTGACATTCTCCCGCAGGATGCTTTTGTTTAGGCGGAAATTTTCAGCAACGGCCGCTGTCTGTTGTCCTGGTGTGTTGCCAAGGTCGCCGCTGAAGCAGCAGTCGAGTATCAGCGTCACGCTTCGTGCAGGGGAGTCGTTAGCGAGGGTAATCAAGTCGCTCATGGACACCCCCAAGCTGTGCTCTGTAGCGTCCTGAGTGACTAGATCAGCACCCCAGGCGGTCTGAGCACCATGGCCGGCGAAGAAGAAGAGCAGGTCGGTGTCACGAGCGTTGGCGAACAACTGCGTAAGGGCCTGCCGCAGGCTGTCTCGTGTTACTTCGGCTCCGCCTTCTTCTCCTGTTATCAGCTGCGTGCGCCAGTTGGGACTGCCGTCAGCGTGCGTGGCCAGGAGGTCGTTAAGGGCTATTGCATCCGCGACGCACCCTGCCAACGATCCACCAAGCGGGTAGTGATCGATGCCTACGAAGATGGCCCGCTTCACGCGTTCTTGCCCTCACCCATCATCTGCTGTACCGCCGCTGCGATATAGCTCCACTTCCACGCCATGGTGCGGTTGCGCTGTAGGCCGACGGGCAGCGTACTGGCCAATCCAGCTCCGTCGACGTACACGCCGAAGACGGGGACTCGGAGCTCCTTGGCCATGGCGATCTCTTTAGCCACACCAGTGGCAGATGCCATGTGTCGGCCTACCAGCACGATGCACATGTTGGTGTGTGCCATCTTCGTCTTGATGAGTGCTTCCCACTGTCTCTGCGGCAGGTGGGTCTTGCTGGACCAGTCCTGCACAGTGAAGGGTGTGGGCGAGTCGCTCCGCGCCTGTCCGGCGAACAGCCTCTTCTGTATCTCGTTGTGATCAAAGTCGAAGCTGAGGAACGCACGGGGGTCGACCATGATCTTTTCCCTACTCTCGTACCGGACCGGCTGTGACTCACATGCTAGACGGCTGGTCTGACAGTCAAGTCAGTTCTGGAAGCCGGGCATAGGCAGCAACGCCATGGACATTGTTACGCGGCCGAGCTGCTCTCGGTAAGGTGTCCGATGGAAGGCTTTGATCGTTCTCGCCACAGTCGTCAGAAGACGGATGCCCGTGAAGGAGGCCGCTCGTGGCTGATGAGCCGAAGGTGCCCCGCTCAGGTGACCAGCCCCAGACCAAGCCATCAGACGAGTCTGATAATCGTGGCCACAAGCCTACGATGCAGCCGGGGCGGACGCCTGCGTCGCCGCCGCCTCCGCCTCCCCCTCAGGGACAGGGGGGTAGCTGACGAACATAGCCACGATCCGGCGGGCCGAGATGCACGCGGCGCCCCAGGGAAACGCATGCATCTCGGTCGTGCCGGGCGCTCGATACTTCAGCGGCTCCACCAGCACCAGGTCTCTGTCTGGCGAGTCGTCTGAACTGACGTTGAACGATGCCTGGCGTCCCTCGATGTAGGAGCCGTCCTCGAGGATGCAGCCAACGATGGGGTTCTCTCCGGGGAACCAGCGGTCGAACATGACCCACCATGCCGACATCGCAGACGCATGAGGCCTGTCTCCTGTGAGCGCTGCGGCAGTTGCGGCCAGTGCACATGAGAACAGCAGCAGACCAACAGCCCACCACCCGAGCTCGGCGTAGTGATCCCGCGCATAATCAGCGCCTTCACGGACCAGTCGGCCGACATCTGGCGTCAGCCCGGGCATTAGCCCGCGTGCCACCGCGAAGAGTATGAGCGTGGCGAGCTCGGTGAGGACGCTGCAGAACACCACTGCACCTGTCTCACGGAACGGTGTAGGGCGACGTTCACTCCCCCGCCGCTCGCGGATGATCACAAAGGTCAGTCCCGGAAGCAGAAGAACAACCAGCAACACGAGACCTGTGACAGTGGTGGGCACGATGGGCTCTTCATGTCTGTAGGCGGACAAAAGCAGTTAGTCACCGTACAACCTTCGGCTCTGCTGCACGGTGTCAATCGATATCCCGCTAACTCGTCGATCAGGTGTGCTGCGCCGCCAGAGAATGTGTCTGCCCAGCGCACAGCTCTTGCCGATGGACGGGCAAGCTGTTGAGTCGCCCTGCTCTTGGCCTTCCCACTAACCCGGCCTCTGCGGGGCAGATCTGGCCCCCAGCGGCATGTCCCAAGGTGGCTGCTAGCGCGGAGAGCACCGTGACCTCACTGCCGGGCACAGGGGTTGTGCGCCCGCGTGGTCGGTGCATCGGAAGCGCGTTGCAAAGTGCCCACGCGCGGGCTTCCGACAATGTCGCATACCGAGGAAAGCCAGGCGGCCGGAGTGAGTTTCCATGCGGCAACCGGGCCGTCCCACTCAGCCACTACCGCGGTGCGGCCGTCAGGCGCCGCGTCCACGGTGCTGGTGAGTACACCGGTGCTCTCCGGCACCCGCCACCGGGCGAACGGCTCGGATGACCCTCGCCGGTGAAAGGAGATGCCCGTTTCTTTGAACCATGTAAGCGTCTCTCCTGGGCCGGCCACTAAGTCGTCGAGCGTAGTTGTTGAGCCCAGCTCAGTGCGCGCGATGCGCTTGCCGGTAGCCATGTTCCAGTGCTCCACCCCGTACCAAAGGTCTTCGCCATCCTCGGGCCCGCGATAGAGGCTGATCAACAGTGTGGTGGAGCCAGTTATGCGCAGACCGATGACCGTCCCCTGCGGAGTGATACGGCGTACCGGCGCCGGGACACTCGTGGGAACAATGCCATTTGTGTTGCGGATCTCGATTACCGCGTGTCCCGTCGGGCTACCAGTGGACGTCAGGACGGCACTCCAGTTGCCCGTGGCATCGGTGTCGACCAGGCTGCCGGGCACAGAGCCCATCCACCTGCCCTCCGCACTGAGGAAGATCACGTCGCTCAACTGCGGGACCAGGAGATAGCCGTCAGCCGCGGTCACTCCGTTGAAGTCGTCAACATTGAGTTGGCCTGGGGACACAATCCACTGCGTAACGAGCGACGCCGCATCCCTGGAGACGAGCTGGCTCTCCTCGTGATGGCTCTCCACGCTCAGCAATCGGCTGCCATCCGGTGAGAAGTCGACATGACTCCTGCCAGGCCAGGCCACAATGCCCCGACTCCTGCCATTAGGCGCGGCGTCCGGCCGACGGCGTACTGTCAGCTCACGCTCACTCAGGACGGCGAGAGATTCACCTGCGGACATAGAAACATCCACAGCTTCCGCCGCGTTGGGAATCAAGGTGCGCCGGTGATCACGTTCAGGATCAACAACAGCGGCGCGCCGTGTCCCGTTAACCGCGAGCATGTCGCTCCCCAGAGCGCGTGCCATGCCGTGCAGGCGCTCGCCAGCCCTGAAGATCTCCTCGCCTTTCCCAGCGGTCAAGTCCCAGGAGGTGATCCTGCCTTCAACATCGGCGGTGAACAGCGTGCTTCCCGAACGGGAGAAGACCGCGAAGGCGCTCTCCGCTCGGGACAACCCCGGCGCGAGTTCGGGAGACTTCCCCATGCGCTTGCCTGTCAGTGTCTCGTATAGCTGGACTCGTCCGTCATTGACAACAGCCAACGCCTTACCGTCGTCACGTACTGCAGACGCCTGGCCAGCGGGGACCCACCTCACGGACGCCTCAGCGCCCCGCCAGTGCTGACGGTCCACATCCCAGACCCGCACCGCGATCTCGTTCGTTGCTGGACGGCTCAGTCGGCAGATGATCTCCCGGCCGGAGGGTGAAAAATGCACATCGGTGACGGCCGCACCAGGAAACCCCCTGCTGGAGCGCACCAGCCGCTCATCCCCAGCCCGTCGGACTTCCACTCCGTTGTCAACCAGTTCCTCAGCGGCCACGACGCCTTCTGATTCCTGGGCAAATGCCCCGGGCCAGGCGATGTCTCCAGACCGAGAGATGTCAAAAGAGCTGACTCCGTCGCCCAGTCTCTGCGGTGCTACTCCTGCACTGTTCAGATCCCACCGCACCGTCGGGCCGCTGATCTGAGTCGCAAACAGTGAACGGCCACTCGCGTCGAATCTCAATTGCGTGTACTCGCCCTCCCAACCCGTTGCGGGCGGGGATTCCGATTCCGGTTTAGGAAGCTGCAAGTCTGCCAGTCGCGACCCATCAGGTCCCAGGACTCTGATGCTCTGCCCGTCACCGTGCGTGTACGCCAGCTCTCCCTTAGGCCCGACGGCGGTGGTGGTGAAATCGCGGTCAGGGTCCTCACCGATATCCACCAGCCGGTGTACATGCCGTAGCTCGTACACCCGCTCGGCTAGCGCTGCCTCATGCCCCGGATCCTTCTCGCCCGTGTCCAGGCCCGCCGCCGCCAGAGTCAGTCTGGCCGCCCTCAGCGGATCGCTCTGTGCCGCTTGACCCGCATCAACCAGCAGCCTCCTGGCCGCCGCCCGTGCTTGTTGCTGCTCTCCCACCTCTTGGGCAGCATTCACCCGTGCAAGGAGCACACTGGTACCTACCGCCGCTGCAGCCAGAAAGACCCCTACGGTGGACAAAAGCCGTCGGCGATAGCGACCATCCTCATCGAGAAGCGGTTCCATGTCGACGTCGCGCAGAAAGGCGGCGATCTTGGCTACTGGCTCGCGGACCCGCTTGCGATGCAAGGAGCGCCACCTCAGCGCACGCACCGCCACCAGGTCAACGATCACGGGCGAATCGTCGAAGCATCCCGACAGCGCACGCGGAATGGCGGTGCTGTGATTCCAGTCGAAGTCACTGGTGACAGAGTCCCAGCGGTGCGTGCCCGCCGTGATGGCGATCTGAATTCTCCGGCTTCCAGGGAGGCTCCTCCAGAGCTTAATCTCCTCGTTTACCCAGTGCGACTCGGCGGCCTGCGGCGAGGCTAGGAGGATGAACTCCCGTGACTGGCGCAACGCTCTCTGGAGTTCCAGGGGAAGTGAGTCCCCCATCCGCGTTCCCGACCGGTCCACGTAGATCTCGGTACCCGGTCGAGGACGGAACCGGGATACTCCGATCCTCCGCAGAAGCCGCCTGAGACCAGGGGCGAAGGCCGCATCGGCCTCCCAGTTGTACGAAATGAACGCGTCATAGCGCGGACGTTCGTCCACAGAGCCGGGGCCTGCAGCCGCAGCATGCCCCGCCCCAGCCCGCCTAGAGCTCCTGTGATGCGCCCCTTGCCACAAGTTCCAGCGCCGCGCGGATCCCGCGCGGCTCCCCTCCCCGCGCTTCATCCAGCCCCTCCCAGTCTTGTTGCGCCGACCCTTCCCGTATCACAAGCCAGTTATACAAGTGGCTGTAGGTGCTGCGGCAGCATGCCCTGCACCAGACAACCGAACGTGTGGCAGGAAGCATGAACCGACCGGACAGGCGCAGCAGTCCGCACACAGTCCGCAAGACACCCACTCAAGACCGTCGCACCCCATCGCTACCCATCACCAAAAGGCCAGGCCAGCGACCTGCGGCACCCATCCCCGCAGGTCACCGACCCGCCCCGTTACTAGGAGACCAAGAAGGCCTGACGCACGTCAGCATCCCGGGGCCGGCGATCGGTGCACCATCGCAGGCCGCAGGGCAGCCCGAAGGGGCCCGGCCGTCATTCGGCCGGGCCCCTTCGGCGTTGTCGGGGGCAGGGCGGGCTCAGCGCTTGCGGTGGTACGTCCGCACCACGACGCCGTTGCCGAAACTCCGCACCGAGTCCGGTACGAACTCGGCGACCTCGAAGCCGGAGGCGAACATCGGCATGCCGGTGCCGAGCACCACCGGGTAGGTCTTGACGACCAGCTCGTCCACCTCGTCGACCAGTTCGCCGGCGACGGCCGATCCGCCGCACAGGTAGATGTCGAAGGCGCTGTCCTCCGCCTTCAACTCCCTGACCCTGCCGACCAGGTCCGTCGAGATGATCTCGACGTTCGGGTCGGGCGACTCGGTGAGCGTGCGCGAGGCGACGTACTCGCGCAGATGCGCGTACGGGCTGGTGATGCCCTCCTTGAGGGCCAGGTCGTAGCTGGCCCTTCCCTGGACGACCGTGTCGAACCGCTGGTTTCGCAGGTCGTCGAGGCCGAGCGCCCGGCGGCCCTGAGTGGCCATCGTCTCCGGGTACTCCGCCTTCAGGAACCCAAGGAACTCCTCGTCGACGTACGGGTACATGAACGACGCGTCGCCGTCCGGACCGCCGATGAAGCCGTCGATCGAGCAGGCGATGAAGTACGTGAGTTTGCGCAAACCGGTTTCCCCCTCAGATTGACCACTACAGTCACAGTACTCCATACGTAGTGGTGTGGGGAGTGGATTATGCGATTACCGGGTCCGGGGCTCGCGCCACATCGGCCACATACGGGGGCCGTCCGGCAGGTCCAGGGCCTGGCCGGCGAACTCGAAGCCGAGGCGCTCGTACAGCACCTTGCCGCGGGCGCTGCTCGCCTCGAGGTAGGCGGGCAGCCCCTCGCGGTCACAGCGGTCGAGGACGCTCTCGATCAGCGCGGTGCCCAGTCCCTCGCCCTGCCGTCCGGGGAGCACGCCGATCATCCACAGGTACTCGTGGGCCCGGCCGGTGGGGTGGATGCCGCCCGTGAGCCGGGCTATCAGCTCCACGCGCTCGTTCCCCGGGTCGACGGCCTCGCGGAGCCGTGCGGGATCGTCGTCGGCGCCCTCGTGCTCGTCCGCCCGGACGGGCAGCCACAGCGCGCAGGCGGCGCCGTCCTCGGTGAGGTCGATGCGGCCGTCGGCGAAGACGGCGTCGGCGAACGAGGCCATGAGCCGGTGATGCGTCCGGCGCCGGTACTCCTCGCCGGGAAAGACCCAGCTGCTCACCGGATCGTCCTGGAAGGCCTCGTCCAGCAACCGGACGACCAGATCCCGGTCGTCCTCACCCGCCGTCCGGATCACCACACCCATGCCTCGCCCCTTCGACTCAACACCGCTCGCATGTACGGCGGTTGAGCCTAGCCGCTGGGCACCGCGCCCCCAGCCGGAGAGACAAGAAGGCGGGCCCCGCACACCGTGGGGAAGTGCGGGACCCGCCCAACCGGAGCCGTCGGCGGTGCGGCCGTACGTCGGTCAGGTGCCGTACGGCCCTGCACGGGCTCCGGGGTCTTGCGTGGCGGCGCTCAGGTGCTGCGCCGGGTCACGAACTCGGCCAGCGCGAGCAGGCCGCCCGCCGCCTCCGGCTCGGGCACGGCACGGGCCAACTCCTGCATGGCCCTCGCCATCCGGTCGGCCGCCTGGGCCTGCGCCCAGTCCCGGCCACCGGCCCGCTCCACGGCCAGGGCGGTGCGCTCCAGGTCCTCCTTGCCCTCGTCGTACGGCGCCGCGTACAGCTCGGCCAGTTCGGCGGCGGCCGGGGTGCCGGAGTTCAGGGCGGCGACCACCGGCAGGGACTTCTTGCGGGCGGCCAGGTCCGCACCGGCCGGCTTGCCGGTGTGGCGCGGGTCGCCCCATATGCCGATGACGTCGTCGATGAGCTGGAAGGCCAGCCCGGCCTCACGGCCGAAGGCGTCCAGCGCCTCGACGTCCTCCGCGGTCGCACCCGCGTACAGCGCGCCGAGGGCGCAGGCGCAGCCCAGCAGGGCGCCCGTCTTGGCCTCGGCCATGGCGAGCGTCTCGTCGAGCGTGACCTCGCCCGGCGGGCGCCGCTCCATGGCCGTGTCCGCGTGCTGGCCCTCGCACAGCTCCATGACGCAGTCGGCCAGGCGGGTGGCCGCCGCCGCGGACGCCGGGTGCGGGTCCGCGGCGAGCAGCCGCAGGGCGAGTGCCTGGAGGGCGTCCCCGGCGAGGATCGCGTCGGCGTCGCCGAACACGGTCCACGCGGTCGGCCGGTGTCGCCGGGTGGCGTCCCGGTCCATCACGTCGTCGTGCAGCAAGGTGAAGTTGTGGACCAGTTCCACCGCCGCGGCGGCCCGACCGGCCGCCGCGCGGGCCGCCGGTCCACCGAGCGCAGTCGCCGCGGTGAGGACGAGCGCGGGGCGGATCGCCTTGCCCGCGTTGCCCGCCGCCGGTGTGCCGTCCGCGTGCTGCCAGCCGAAGTGGTAGAGCGCGATCCGGCGCATCGACTCGGGCAGCGAGGCGATGGCGGACCGCAGTTCGGGGTCGACCGACGCCCGTGACTCGCTCAGCAGTACGGCCGCCTCGTGTCCTTCGGCCACCGCCTGTCCCTGCCCGTCGGACGACACCCCCGGCTCCTTCTCGCGCTGTGTGCCGATGGGTCCGTGCCTTTCCGGCGTACCGGTGGGACGGCGCGTCGCGGTGGCGCCGCGCCAAGTCTCCGTCATGGACTCACCTTCCCCCTGGGCCCGCCCGTACCCCGGGGGTGTACCCGCCCGGGAGGGCGGGGACACGGCGTTCGGGACAGTGGGGTCACTGCCAGCGGCCGATCTCGACGTTCTCCAGGACGCCGAGCGCGTCCGGTACCAGGACGGCGGCCGAGTAGTAGGCCGTGACCAGGTACTTGATGACGGCCTGTTCATTGATGCCCATGAAGCGCACCGACAGACTCGGCTCGATCTCGTCCGGGATGCTGGTGGCCCGCAGCCCGATGACGCCCTGGTCCTGCTCGCCGGTACGCATCGCGATGATCGACGACGTGCGGGCCTCGGTGACCGGAATCTTGTTGCACGGGTAGATGGGCACACCGCGCCAGGTCGGGATGCGGTTCCCGGCGACGTCGATCGTCTCGGGGACGAGACCGCGCCTGTTGAGCTCGCGGCCGATGGCGGCGATGGCGCGCGGGTGGGCGAGGAGCAGCTTGGTGCCGCGCCGGCGGCTCAGCAGTTCGTCGAGGTCGTCCGGACCGGGCACGCCGTCGTGCGGCTGGATGCGCTGGTCGTACTCGCAGTTGTGGAGCAGGCCGAACTCGCGGTTGTTGATGAGCTCGTGCTCCTGACGCTCCTTGAGCGCCTCGACCGTCAGCCGGAGCTGCTGTTCGGTCTGGTTCATCGGCTGGTTGTACAGGTCGGCCACGCGCGAGTGGATGCGCAGCACGGTCTGCGCGACGCTCAGTTCGTACTCACGGGGCCGGGCCTCGTAGTCGACGAAGGTGTGCGGGATGTCCGGCTCGCCGGTGTGGCCGGCCGCGAGGTCGATCTCCTTCTCACCGTGCTTGTTGGTGCGCTGCTCCGGGATCGAGCGCTGCTGCTCCAGGTGCTCGCGCAGCGAGTCCGACCGCTCCGCGACCTGCTCCACCTCCTGGCGGGGCAGCACCAGCACCGTGCAGGCGGTGACCGTGCGGGCGGTGAACTCCCAGATGGCGTCCCCGTCGAGGAGCGCCTGGTCGCCGAAGTAGGCGCCGTCGGCGAGGACGCCGAGCACCGCGTCGTCGCCGTAGGGACCGGTGCCGACCTTCTCGATCCTGCCGTGTGCCAGCAGGTAGACCTCGTCGGCCCGGCCGCCGAACGAGGCGAGGACCTCGCCGGGGCCGAACTCCCGCTGCTCACAGCGCTGCGCGAGTTCCGACAGGACCTCGTCGTCCTCGTACGACCGCAGGGCCGGCAGCTCGCCCAGCTCCGCGGGGATGACCTCGACGCGGTCGCCGGTCTTCACGAACGTCACGCGACCGTCGCCGACGGCGAAGGTCAGACGCCGGTTGACCCGGTACGTGCCGCCCTGGATGTCCACCCAGGGGAGCGAGCGCAGCAGCCAGCGCGAGCTGATCTCCTGCATCTGGGGAACGGACTTGGTGGTGGTGGCCAGGTTCCGCGCGGCCGCCGTGCCAAGGCTCTGCTGCGGCCTGGTCTGCTCGGTGCGGACCTCTTCGCCTACCGACATAAGGAAATGCCCTCCCGGTCATGCCGGACGGCTGCGCCCGGCATCGATGTGCAAGGACCAGCCTTCCTCACGGAGCGTGCCGGTGCTATTACACGAAAGAGCGGGAATGGATCACGTGCGGCCGGGGCAGATATGGGGGCTTGTCCGGCGTCTCGGCGACTTGTCCGGCTCCGTCCGGCCCTGTTCGGCACCGCTGGCCGGGATGAGATTGGCTGAAACGATTCGCACACCGACCGAGCAAGTAATAGGAGGTGCTCCGTTTCGGTACAAGCTCCGTACGAGGCGGTCGCGTCGGGCGGTCGTCACGCAGCGTGAAGGAGCCGGCCGTGGCCTCACCCATGTCCGCAGGCAGTTTCCTCAAGGCACTCAAGGCGGAGGGGCTCACCGTCGTCGAGGTCGGCGACTGGCGGGACCACAACCGCAACCACAAGGGCGCCTGGGGCCCCGTGCACGGTGTGATGATCCACCATACGGTCACCAGGGGCAGCGCGCGGACGGTGGACATCTGCCGCAAGGGTCACGAGAGCCTGCCCGGCCCCCTGTGCCACGGCGTCATCACCAAGGACGGCCGCGTGCACCTGGTCGGCTACGGCCGCGCCAACCACGCCGGTCCGGGCGACGACGACGTCCTGCGCGCGGTGATCGCGGAGAAGGCCCTGCCCCGGGACAACGAGGCGAACACCGACGGCAACCGGCACTTCTACGGCTTCGAGTGCGAGAACCTCGGCGACGGCGACGACCCTTGGCCTGCGGCGCAGCTGGAGGCGATCGAGCGGGCCGCCGCGGCCGTGTGCCGCCACCACGGCTGGAACGAGCGGTCCGTCATCGGTCACCTGGAGTGGCAGCCGGGGAAGGTGGACCCGCGCGGGTTCACGATGACCTCGATGCGGGAGCGGATCCGGGACCGGCTGAAGTGATCCGGGACCGGCCCGAGTGACCAGGGGACGAGCGAACGAGGTGTCCACCGCGCGGCGGCGCGACAATGACGGGGTGACCGGCACCGACACCCCCGACCTCGCCGCCCTGCGGCCCCGGCTGCCCTCTCCCCTGCACGAGGCGGCCGACGGACGGTTCGAGCGGCACGGTGTCAGGTTGCTGCTCAAGCGGGACGACCTGATCCACCCCGAGCTGGTCGGCAACAAATGGCGCAAACTGGCGCCGACCCTCGCCACGGCGGGCGGCCGTGCCCTCGTCACGTTCGGCGGCGCCTACTCCAACCACCTGCGGGCCGCGGCCGCCGCGGGTCGGCTGCTCGGGCTGCCCACGGTGGGCGTGGTCCGCGGTCACGAGCTGTCCGGCCGGCCGCTCAACCCCTCGCTGGCCCGGTGCGCCGCCGACGGGATGCGGCTGCACTTCGTGGACCGCTCGACGTACCGGCGCAAGTCCGAACCGGAGACGCTCGCGGCCCTCCTGCGCGCGGTGGACGCCGAGGACGCCGTGGTCGTCCCCGAAGGGGGCAGCAACGCGGAGGCCGTGCGCGGCTGCCGCGCCCTGGGCGAGGAACTGGGCGAACACGCCGACGTGGCCGCCATCGCCTGCGGCACCGGCGGCACCCTCGCCGGACTGGCCGCCGGGCTTCCCCGGGGGCGGCGGGCCCTGGGCATACCCGTGCTCAGAGGCGGCTTCCTGAAGGCCGACATAGAGCGGCTCCAGGAACGCGCGTTCGGCGGGCCGCGCGGCGCCTGGAGCCTGGACGACCGCTTCCACCACGGCGGCTACGCCCGCACGACGCCCGGGCTGGACGCCTTCGCCAAGGACTTCGAACACCGCCACGGCCTCCCCGTGGAGCGCGTCTACGTCGCCAAGTTGCTGTACGCCCTGCTCGCACTCACCGAGGAGGGCGCCTTCCCGCGCGGGACGACCCTGGCGGCGGTCGTCACCGGCCGCCCCTTCCCCTGAGGGGCCCCGGCCGCCGCGCCGGTGCGCCCGCTCAGGTGCTCTCCCGGTAGGCCGCCGCCTCCTCCAGGTCCAGTCGGCGCAGCAGTGTCCGGAGCATCTCGTCGTCGATGTAGCGGCCGTCCCGCAGCCGGACGAAGACCTCCCGTTCGGCGCTGATCATCTCCCGGGAGAGCCGCCGGTAGGTGTCGTCGACGGTCTCGCCGGTGACGGGATTGACCTGTCCGAGCCGTTCCCAGACGGCGTTGCGGCGTCGCTCCAGGACCGTGCGCAGGCGGTCGGCGAGGGGGGCCGGCAGCGTGTTGCGCTCGTCGGCGAGCAGGTCGTCCAGGCGCTGCTCGGCGACCCGCGATGCCTGCGCCTGCGCGTTGGCCTCCGCCAGCGTCTCGGCCTGCACGTCGTGCGCCGGGAACTTCAGCAGCCGGATCAGCGGCGGCAGGCTGACGCCCTGGACGACCAGCGTGCCGATGACGGTCGTGAAGGTGAGGAACAGGATGAGGTTGCGCTCGGGGAAGGGCTCGCCGCCGTGCACGGTGAGCGGGATGGAGAAGGCGATGGCCAGGGAGACCACGCCCCGCATCCCGGCCCAGCCGATCACGAACGGCCCCTTCCAGGAGAGGTCGCCCTCGCGCGCGCGTACGCGTGCCGACAGCCGGGGCAGGAAGGTCGCCGGGTACACCCACACGAACCTCGCCACGGCGACCACCAGGAAGACGGCGAGGGCGTACCAGGCGGCGTCGATCCCCTCGTACTCCCCCAAGCCCTTGAGGACGACGGGCAGCTGGAGTCCGATGAGGGCGAACACGGCCGACTCCAGGACGAACGCGACCATCTTCCACACCGCCTCCTCCTGGAGCCGGGTGGCGAAATCGACCTCCCACGCGCGGTGCCCGAGGTAGAGCGCGACGACGACCACCGCGAGCACCCCCGAGGCGTGCACCTGCTCGGCGACCGCGTAGGCGACGAAGGGGATCAGCAGAGAGAGCGTGTTCTGCAGCAGCGCCTCCCTGAGGTGGGTGCGCAGCCAGTGCAGCGGCACCATCAGGACCAGTCCGACGCCGACGCCGCCCACCGCCGCGATCAGGAACTCGCCGATCCCGCCGGCCCAGGTCGCGCCCTCGCCGACGGCCGCCGCGAGCGCCACCTTGAAGGCGGTGATGGCGGTGGCGTCGTTCACCAGGGACTCGCCCTGGAGGATCGTGGTGATCCGGGAGGGCAGCCCCACGCGGCGGGCGACCGCCGTGGCCGCGACGGCGTCCGGGGGCGCCACCACCGCGCCGAGCACCAGGGCCGCGGTCAGCGGCAGGCCCGGCACGATGACGTAGGCGGCGCAGCCGACGACGAAGGTGGCGAACAGGACGTAGCCCACCGACAGCAGCGCCACGGGCCGCGCCTGCGCCCGCAGGTCCAGGTACGAGCTGTCGGTGGCCGCCGTGTGGAGCAGCGGGGGCAGCAGCAGGGGCAGGACGATGTGCGGGTCGAGGGTGTAGTCGGGCACGCCGGGCACGTAGCTCACCGCCAGGCCCGCCGCGACCAGCAGCAGCGGCGCCGGTACCGGTACGCGCAGTCCCGCCGCGGCGATCGCGGCGCTGCCCGCCACCAGCAACAGCAGCGGCATCACGTCCATGGTCCTCGCCCGCCCTCGTCTTCCGCGCGGTCACCCGCACGCCCGTCGTAACCTGGCAATCATGAAACAGTGCACGCACGCCGACGCGCTGCCGCACCCGGAACCCGAGCCGTGCGGCGAGACCTGCCCGGAGTGCCTGGCAGAAGGCACGGACCCGGTGCAGCTGAGGCTGTGTCTCAGCTGCGGCCATGTCGGCTGCTGCGACTCCTCGCCGAGGCAGCACGCGACGGCGCATCACAAGGAGACCGGTCACCCGGTGATGCGGACCTTCGAGCCCGGGGAGAGCTGGCGCTGGTGCTTCGTCGACCACGTCCTCGTGTGACCTCTGCCCGGGACGGTTCGACCGTCTGACGTCTGGGTACGTCAACCCGGCGCGCGCTCTTCCGATTTGGGCCCGCCCACCCCCTAGCCACTGTGCGTGTTCGCGTGTTTACTATGAGTGACAGCATGGGGTTGGGGTCTCGGGGACAGGAAACTTCGGAGCGCGATAACGTCACCGCTGAACCATGTATCGCGTTATCCCGAGGGGCGTCCCTCGGCCCTGTAACGCTTGTACCACCTTGGAGGTGAGGGTGTCCCAGATCGCAGGCGAGCCCGCGACCCAGGACTTCGTCGAAGTCCGGCTGCCGGCCGCGGGTGCCTACCTGTCGGTGCTGCGTACGGCGACGGCCGGCCTCGCAGCTCGTTTGGACTTCACCCTCGACGAGATCGAGGACCTGCGCATCGCAGTCGACGAGGCCTGCGCGATCCTGCTTCAGCAGGCCGTGCCCGGCTCGGTGCTCAGTTGTGTCTTCCGCCTCGTCGACGACTCTCTCGAAGTCACCGTCTCGGCGCCGACCACGGACGGCCACGCCCCCTCGCGGGACACCTTCGCCTGGACGGTGCTCTCCGCCCTCGCGGGCAAGGTCTCCTCCGCCGTGGACGAGGACAAAACCGTTTCGATCAGCCTCTACAAACAGCGCGGCGCGGGACCCGGGCCGGCGTGAGGGACGGGGACGGGCCGGTGCGGGACGAAGAGCGCGGTACACGGGAGCTGCCGGCCGAGGGCACACGTTCTCCGAACGAGGCGCGACGCACGGCGGACGGCATCGACGGCATCCCCGAGCAGGCCCGGCCGCATCCGGAGGACGAGACCTCGCCCGAGGCCGTCGCTCCGGGCGACGGGCAGCGGACCGGGGAGACCCCCGTCCGGCCCGTCCGAGCGGAGGCGAGGGCTCGGGAAAGGGCAACGGGCGGGACGATGAGCGAGCACGAGCGACACTCCGAGGGCCACGCGCCCGGCGCACGGGGCGCGCAGGGCACCCGGCACGACCCGCAGGACCGCAGTGGTGCGCGCCTCCTGTTCGCCGAGCTGCGCACGCTGACGAAGGACAGCCCGGAGTACGCGGAGCTGCGCAATCGGCTGGTCCGCATGCATCTGCCGCTGGTCGAGCACCTCGCGCGCCGCTTCCGCAACCGCGGTGAGCCCCTGGACGACCTCACCCAGGTCGCCACCATCGGACTGATCAAGTCGGTGGACCGCTTCGACCCGGACCGCGGGGTGGAGTTCTCCACCTACGCGACCCCGACGGTCGTCGGCGAGATCAAGCGGCACTTCCGGGACAAGGGCTGGGCGGTGCGCGTCCCGCGCCGGCTCCAGGAGCTGCGGCTGGCCCTGACGACGGCCACGGCGGAGCTCTCCCAGCTGCACGGCCGCTCCCCCACGGTCCACGAGCTGGCCGAGAAGCTGGCGATCTCGGAGGAGGAGGTCCTGGAGGGCCTGGAGTCGGCCAACGCGTACTCCACGCTGTCCCTGGACGTCCCGGACACCGACGACGAGTCCCCGGCGGTCGCCGACACCCTCGGCGCCGAGGACGAGGCCCTCGAAGGGGTCGAGTACCGGGAGTCGCTCAAGCCACTCCTCGAGGACCTGCCCCCGCGCGAGAAGCGCATCCTCCTCCTGCGCTTCTTCGGCAACATGACCCAGTCCCAGATCGCGCAGGAGGTCGGGATCTCGCAGATGCACGTCTCCCGGCTGCTGGCCCGCACGCTGGCACAGCTGCGGGAGAAGCTGCTGGTCGAGGAGTAGCCGCCGGGCCGGGCACCACCTGGGCGCCGTCGTCGGGCGCCCGGAGCTACTTCCCGGCGCTGCCGGGTCCCCGGATGCCCAGGGCCTCGGTGGCGGTGGGATTGACGAGCAGCACCAGCCCGGCGACAGCCACCACCGCGAGCACGATGCCCGCCGGGACGGCCAGGCTGTCGGCCCGCACCATGGTGTAGGCGACGGGCAGCGCCATGATCTGCGTGATCACGGCGGGTCCCCGGCTCCAGCCCTTCCGGCCGAGCAGTCCACGGGCGGCAAGCAGCGGCAGCAGCGCCAGGACGATCAGGGTGACACCGCCGGTGACGGCCGAGGTCCGGTCGTCGGGGTGCCCGGTGAGGCCCTCTACGAGCATCCAGACCCCGCCGACGACCAGCGCCAGGCCCTCCAGTGCGGCAAGGGCGGCCGCGGCGGTCAGCCGTCCGGGGCGGGGGCCCGCCTCTTCGGCTTCGGCGGCTGCGGAAGTGGGTGCGGGGGTCTGCTCACTGCTCACCCCTGAAGGGTAGCCCTCGGCATCCGCGCGCCCGCCCGGGTGTCGGGCGTATCACGCGCACGGGGAGCCGGTGGGGTTCTTCACCTCGGTCTGGGCCGAGTACCACCCAGTAGGTACCCTGCACAGCATGCGTGCACTTCTCGTGGTCAATCCGGCGGCAACCACCACGAGCGCGCGCACGCGCGACGTGCTGATCCACGCGCTCGCGAGCGAGATGAAGCTGGAAGCGGTCACCACCGAGTACCGCGGCCACGCGCGCGACCTCGGCCGGCAGGCGGCGCAGAGCGACGACGTCGACCTGGTGGTGGCCCTCGGCGGCGACGGCACGGTGAACGAGGTCGTCAACGGTCTGCTGCACGCGGGACCCGACCCCGAGCACCTGCCCGGTCTTGCGGTGGTCCCCGGCGGTTCGACCAACGTCTTCGCCCGCGCCCTCGGTCTGCCCAACCACGCGGTGGAGGCCACCGGCGCCCTGCTGGACGCCCTGCGCGAGGGCCGCGAGCGGACCGTCGGTCTGGGCCTGGCGTCGGGTACGCCGGGCTCGGAGGACGAGGCGGTCCCGGCCCGCTGGTTCACCTTCAACGCCGGTCTCGGCTTCGACGCCGGTGTGGTGGGCCGCGTCGAGCAGCACCGCGAGCGCGGCAAGAAGTCGACGCACGCCCTCTACGTCCGCCAGGTGGTGCGCCAGCTCTTCGGCGAACCGCACCGCCGCAGCGGGACGATCACCCTGGAGCGGGCGGGCGAGGACCCGGTCACCGGTCTCGTGCTCTCCATAGTTTCGAACACCTGCCCGTGGACGTTCCTCGGCAACCGCCCGATCTACGCCTCCCCCGAGGCGTCGTTCGACACCGCGCTCGACGTCTTCGGGCTCAGCCGGCTGTCGACGGCCGCCGTTGCCCGGTATGGCACCCAGTTGCTCACTTCGTCCCCCGAGCGCGGGCCGCGCGGTCGGCACGCGGTCTCCCTGCATGATCTGACCGACTTCACCTTGCATTCGAAGGTGCCTCTGCCCCTTCAGATGGACGGTGACCACCTGGGGTTGCGAACCAGCGTGACGTTCACAGGCGTACGCCGTGCACTGCGTGTGATTGTGTGAGCAGAAGGGGCGAAAGTCCTTTCACTCGAACGTTTAGACCAGGGTCCACCCCATGGAAGTACGGCTGTGACCTAGTCGACACCGAAGAATCAAAAAAAACTTTCCGGAAGGGGTTGTATCCGCCGCCGAGGTTTGCGAGTCTCTTCTTGGCGATCGGGACAGCCCGCAGGACCGGCATCCACAGATCACCGGAACCCCTCTTCAAACCACAGGACCACGCCAGGGAACCTGGCGCTAGGCCCTTCCCTTGTTGAGGGATTCGTGAAAGCGTTCACATTCACAAGCATCCCAGCATGTAATACCAAGGAGAGGTAGCAGCCATGGACTGGCGTCACCGCGCCGTTTGCCGCGAGGAAGACCCCGAGCTCTTCTTCCCCATCGGCAACACCGGTCCCGCGCTGCTGCAGATCGAGGAAGCCAAGGCCGTCTGCCGTCGCTGCCCCGTCATGGAGCAGTGCCTGCAGTGGGCGCTCGAGTCCGGCCAGGACTCCGGCGTCTGGGGTGGTCTCAGCGAGGACGAGCGCCGCGCAATGAAGCGCCGTGCCGCCCGCAACCGGGCTCGTCAGGCCTCCGCCTGACAACCCACCCCTACTGACAGCCTCAGCTTGGCGGCGCGTACAGCGAGTACGCATCCCCCGCTCCCGAGCCGCAGCGCGCAGTACCCCCGATGCGCATCGGACGATGTATCGCACGAGCACTGGCCTCGGACCTTCACAGGTCCGGGGCTTTTTGCTGTGCCCACGCCCTCGCGCAGGCCCTCGCGCCCGCGCGCCCCCACGCTCCGTGTCGCGTGTGCGCCTTACTTCTCGGCGGGCACCGGGATGTCGAGGATCACGCGGGTGCCGCGCTCCGAGGCGGGGACCATGTCGAAGGTGCCGCCCAGCTCGCCCTCCACCAGGGTGCGGACGATCTGCAGACCGAGATTGCCGGAGCGGTGCGGGTCGAAGTCCTCGGGCAGGCCGACGCCGTCGTCCTGGACGGTGACCAGCAGCCGGGCCTCCTTGGTCGTGCCGCCGCGCACCGCGGAGACCTCGACCGTGCCGGTGTCGCCGTCCCGGAAGCCGTGCTCCAGGGCGTTCTGCAGCACCTCGGTCAGGACCATGGACAGCGGGGTGGCGACCTCGGCGTCGAGGATGCCGAAGCGTCCGGTGCGCCGGCCGGTGACCTTGCCCGGTGAGATCTCCGCCACCATCGCGAGCACGCGGTCGGCGATCTCGTCGAACTCCACGCGCTCGTCCAGGTTCTGGGAGAGCGTCTCATGCACGATCGCGATCGAGCCCACCCGGCGGACGGCCTCCTCCAGCGCCTCGCGGCCCCGGTCGGACTCGATGCGCCGGGCCTGCAGGCGCAACAGGGCCGCCACGGTCTGGAGGTTGTTCTTCACCCGGTGGTGGATCTCCCGGATGGTGGCGTCCTTGGTGATCAACTCGCGCTCGCGGCGGCGCAGTTCCGTCACGTCGCGCAGGAGTACGAGCGAACCGATGCGGGTGCCCTTGGGCTTGAGCGGGATGGCACGGAACTGGATCACCCCGTCGTGCGCCTCGATCTCGAACTCGCGCGGCGCCCAGCCGCTGGCGACCTTGGCGAGCGCCTCGTCCACCGGGCCGCGGGAGGGGGCGAGTTCGGCGGTGGTGCGGCCGAGGTGATGCCCCACCAGGTCGGCGGCGAGCCCCATGCGGTGGTAGGCCGACAGGGCGTTCGGGGAGGCGTACTGGACGATGCCGTCGCCGTCGACCCTGATCAGGCCGTCGCCGACGCGGGGCGAGGCGTCCATGTCGACCTGCTGGTTCTCGAACGGGAAGGCACCGGCCGCGATCATCTGGGCGAGGTCCGAGGCGCTCTGCAGATAGGTCAGCTCCAGGCGGCTCGGGGTGCGCACGGTGAGCAGGTTGGTGTTGCGGGCGATGACCCCGAGGACGCGGCCCTGGCGGCGTACGGGGATGGACTCGACGCGGACCGGGACCTCCTCGCGCCACTCGGGGTCGCCCTCGCGCACGATGCGGCCCTCGTCCAGGGCGGCGTCCAGCATGGGGCGCCGGCCGCGCGGGACGAGGTGGCCGACCATGTCGTCCTGGTACGAGGTGGGTCCCGTGTTGGGCCGCATCTGGGCGACGGAGACGTAGCGCGTGCCGTCCCGGGTGGGGACCCACAGGACCAGGTCGGCGAAGGAGAGGTCGGAGAGAAGCTGCCACTCCGAGACCAGCAGATGGAGCCACTCGAGGTCGCTGTCGTCGAGCGC
Organism: Streptomyces sp. BBFR25; assembly: GCF_044590125.1. NCBI lineage: Bacteria > Bacillati > Actinomycetota > Actinomycetes > Kitasatosporales > Streptomycetaceae > Streptomyces > Streptomyces sp. BBFR25. Next base: position 5,607,817 of record NZ_CP172447.1, on the reverse strand, counting down.
GGTGTGCTGGCGTACGAGTTCGTTCATGGAGGGCACGGGGCTGAGCGTACCTGGCGGTACGGACAGTGATCGAAGCCAGCCGCTCCGCACTGCTCCCCCGCTCCCGGACAGGGCCCGGATGACCCCGGAAACACCCGCGGGCCGCGGCGCCTGGGAGGGACCCTCAACCCTCCCGGCACCGCAGCCCGGAGCAACATCGGCCGTGGGGTGTGCGGTCCCGGTCGGCCGAAGGATGAGGAGCCGGGGCAGTCAGGGCAGAGAGCTCCGGTTCCTCGGTCCGTCCTCCTGTGCGGGGAGGACGGAAGCCTGACGATCACCTTGCGCTGGCGACACGGTCGGTGCCTCGCTGACCATTGTGGACTAGACCACTAACCGTGTCCATGCGGTGGACGTTGTTTGTTGTTGGTGACTTCTGCCGACCGCACCACGCGTCCGGGCAGCCGCCAGAAGCCTAACCCTGATGGCTCAGCCTCGGGGCCAGACCGTCAGGGCAATTTCCGCGAGCGCCTCCAGCTCCGTCCGGCTCGCGCCGTCGCGCGCCTGCTGGGACATGCCCTGGATCATCGCCCCGGTGTACCGGGCGAGGGCGGCGGCGTCGGTGTCCGGCGGCAGTACGCCCGCCTCCACGTCGGCGCCGATCCGGCGCTCTATGGCGGCGATGTTGGCGTTGCGCCGCTCCCGCAGGGACTCCTCGACCTCGGCGGTCGAGCAGTTGGCGGCCGCGTGGATGACGAGGCAGCCGGGCGGCCGGCCGGGGGCCGTGTACTCGGCGGCGGCCTCGCGCAGCATCCTCTCTATACCCGCGCGCGCGGTCGGCTCCTCGGCGAGGGCACGGTCGCCGAAGGAGCCGTACCGCACGCCGTACTCCTGGACGACCTCCTCGAAGAGCGAGCGCTTGTCGCCGAAGGCGGCATAGAGGCTCGGGGCGCCGATGTCCATGACCCGGGTCAGGTCGGAGACGGACGTGGCCTCGTAGCCGTGCTCCCAGAACGCCAGCAGCGCGGCCTCCAGCGCCGTCGCCCGGTCGAAGGAGCGCGGACGGCCGCGGGTCCTGGCCGCACCGCTCCGGGCGGACCCCCCGGACCGTTCACTCTTCTCACCGCTCACCATGGAGTGCATTTTATAGCGGCCACTAGAAAAAGTCCGCCCGGCTGCTGTACGGTCATTTTTGTAGCGACCACTAGTGAATGCGAAGGGGGCGTCGGGATGAGCACGCTTGCGGGCAGGACGGCACTCGTCACGGGGGCGAGCAGGGGCATCGGGCGGGGCATCGCGGAGCGGCTGGGCCGCGACGGCGCGCGGGTCGGGGTGCACTACGGGAGGAACGCGGCGGCGGCGCGCGAGACGGTCGCCGCGATCGAGGCCGCGGGCGGCTCGGCGTTCACGGTCGAGGCCGACCTGGCCGCTCCGGGCGCCGCCGAGGCACTCTGGGAGGAGTTCGACAGACACGCCGACGGCCTGGACATCCTGGTGAACAACGCGGGGATCGGCAGCACCCGCCCCATCGGGGAGATAGGAGAGGCGGAGTACGACGCGGTTTTCACGGTCAACGTGAAGGCGCCGTTCTTCATCCTCAAGCACGGCATGAGCCGGCTGCGCGACGGCGGCCGGGTCGTCAACATCTCGTCGGGACTGGCGCGTACGGCCGCGATGCCGGACAACATGGCGTACGCGATGACGAAGGGCGCGCTGGACGTCTTCTCGCGCGACCTCTCCAAGGTGCTGGGCGCCCGCGGCATCACGGTGAACTCGGTGGCGCCCGGCATCATCGACACGGACAACACGGCCGAGTTGCTGCACGGGAGCGCGGACGGCTGGGAGCGGGCCGCGGCACTCTCCGCGCTGGGTGGGGTGGGTTCGACCGCCGAGGTGGCCGACGTCGTCGCGTTCCTCGCCTCGCACGGGGGCCGATGGGTCACGGGAAGCTGGGTGGACGCCACGGGAGGTTCACTGACCTGACACCACGCTCGGCGCACCACCACTCGTCCGACCGTTTCAGCGCGACCGCGGGGGCCTGCTCTGTTAGATTGGTCTAAACCACATAGCCAGTCCCGGGCCCCGGGTGAGTCCTCTCTTCGAAACGGCAGGCCAGCGTGGAAGTTGTCATCGTTCCCGATGCCAAGGCGGGCGGCGAACTCATAGCCGAAGCCATGGCACAGCTGCTCCGGCGCAAGCCCGACGCCCTGCTCGGTGTGGCCACCGGCTCGACGCCGCTGCCCGTGTACGAGGCGCTGGCGGACAAGGTGCGCTCGGGTGCCGTGGACACCGCGCGGGCGCGGATCGCCCAGCTCGACGAGTACGTGGGGCTGCCCGCGGAGCACCCGGAGTCGTACCGCTCGGTGCTGCGGCGCGAGGTGCTCGAACCGCTGGGCATCGGCATGGACGCGTTCATGGGCCCCGACGGGACGGCCGCGGACGTGCAGGCGGCGTGCGAGGACTACGACCGGGCGCTCGGCGGCGCCGGCGGGGTCGACCTCCAGTTGCTGGGCATCGGCACCGACGGGCACATCGGTTTCAACGAGCCGTGCTCCTCGCTCGCCTCGCGGACGCGGATCAAGACCCTGACCGAGCAGACTCGGGTCGACAACGCGCGCTTCTTCGACGGCGACATCGAGCAGGTGCCGCACCACGTGATCACCCAGGGCATCGGCACCATCCTGGAGGCCCGGCACGTGGTGCTGCTCGCCACCGGCGAGGGCAAGGCCGACGCGGTCGCCGCGAGCGTCGAGGGCCCGGTCGCCGCCGTGTGCCCGGCCTCCGCGCTGCAGTTGCACCCGCACGCCACGGTCGTCGTCGACGAGGCCGCCGCGTCCAAGCTGAAGCTCGCCGACTACTTCCGGCACACCTACGCCCACAAGCCGGACTGGCAGGGCATCTGACCCGTCCCTTCCCCGCGTGCGCATTCTCGCGGGACGGACACCCGCGTGCGAAAGGCGCCGGATCCCCACGGGGACCCGGCGCCTTCGTGCGTCCCGGGCCCACGCCCCCTACGCACACGCCCCCACGCACACAGCCCCCACGCCACCGCGCCGCCCGCGTGCCGAAGGCGCCGGTCCCGTGGCGGGGGCCGACGCCTTCGGCGTAGCGCGGGGTCTTGGTCAGACGCCCGCGATGGCCTCCGCCGCCGCTCGGCCGCAGACGCGGGCCGCGCCGTGGGTGGCGAGGTGGGCGGCGCCGCGGGGCTCCGCACGCGGGACGCCCATCTCGACGACGATCGTGTCGGGGCGGGCCGCCAGGAGGACGTCCAGGGCCGCCGCCATCCACGGGTGGCGGTGCTCGTCACGGACGACGGCGACGATGCGGCGGGAGCCCGCCGCGGCCAGCGCCTCGCGGCCGGCGTCGGCCCCGTTGAAGCTGCCGGTCTCGGTGCCCGGCAGCAGGCGGCACAGCTCGGCGGCCACGCCCCAGGGCGTCTCGTCGCCGACCGCGATGTTCGCCACCGGGGTGAACGCGGCGACGTACGGCGGCTCGGCGAGGGGGGCCAGGGCGCCGGTGACGCGCAGCGCGCGGCGGGCCGCACGCAGGCCCACGTCGCCGTCGGCGGCGTCCGACGCCCCGTCGCCGGGACGGTTCTCCGCGGCCCAGCGGGACAGGGACCGGACGCGTTCGGCCGCGTCGGCCAGGCGCTCCTCGGGGAGTTCGCCCGCGCGGACCGCCTCGACCAGCGCGTCGCTCAGCCGCCGTACGGTGCCCTCGTCGTGCAGGCCGCCGCCCACGCAGATCGCGTCGGCACCGGCGGCGATGGCCAGGACCGTGCCCCGCTCGATGCCGTACGCGCCCGCGATGGCCTTCATCTCGATGCCGTCGGTGACGACGAGCCCGTCGTAGCCCAACTCGCCCCGCAGGAGGTCGGTCAGGATGCGGCGGGACAACGTTGCCGGAAGCTCCGGGTCCAGGGCCGGGACCAGGATGTGGGCGCTCATCACCGCACGGCTGCCGGCCGCGACGGCCGCGCGGAACGGGACCAGGTCGCGCTCGGCGAGCACGTCGGCGTCCACGTCGATGCGCGGCATGGCGTGGTGGGAGTCGATGCCCGTGTCGCCGTGGCCCGGGAAGTGCTTGGCGCAGGTGGCCACGCCCGCGGACTGCATCCCGGTGATGTAGGCCGCGGTGTGCCGGGCGACCAGGTCGGTGTCGGCGCCGAAGGCGCGCACGCCGATCACCGGGTTGTCCGGGTTGGAGTTCACGTCGGCGGACGGCGCCCAGTTGAAGTTGACGCCCGAGGCGGCGAGCCGGCGGCCCAGTTCCGCGGCCACCGCCCGGGTGAGCCCGACGTCGTCCACCGCGCCCAGGGCGTGGTTGCCGGGGAAGGAGGAGCCGGTGCGCACCTCGAGCCGGGTGACGTCGCCGCCCTCCTCGTCGATCGCGACCAGCAGGTCCTCGCGCTCGGCGCGCAACTGCGCGGTCAGGGCCGCCACCTGCTCGGGCGAGGTGACGTTGCGCCCGAACAGGGCGACGGAGGCCAGCCCTTCGCCGATGCGGCGCAGCAGCCAGTCGGGGGCGGTGGTGCCGGCGAAGCCGGGCTGGAGGACGGTGAGCGCGTCGCGCGTGAGGGTGTCGGTGGCCCTCGCGAGGGTCGTCATCGGTGGTGCTATCCCTTCACGGCACCGGCGGCCAGGCCGCTGACGGCCTTGCGCTGGAGGTAGACGAAGAGGATCAGGATCGGGATGGCGAACAGGGAGGAGGCGGCCATGGTCGCGCCCCAGTTGTCGCCGAAGACGGTCTGGAAGCTGGTCAGCCACAGCGGCAGGGTCTGGGACTCCGCCTCCTTGTTGACGACCAGGACGAGCGGCAGCTCGTTCCAGGCGGTGATGAAGCCGAACATCGAGGTGGACATCAGGCCCGGGGCGAGCAGCGGCAGGATGACGCGGCGGAAGGCCTGGGTCCGGGTGCAGCCGTCGACCATTGCGGACTCCTCCAGCTCCCTCGGCACGGCGGCGACGAAGCCGCGCAGCGTCAGGATGGTGAAGGGCAGGATCATCATCATGTAGAAGAGCGTGAGCGGCACCAGGCTGTTCAGCATGGACGCGTCGCGCACGATCATGTAGATCGCGATGACCATGACTTCCCAGGGCGCCATCTGGGCGAGCATGAAGCCGATGATGAAGCCGCGCCGTCCCTTGAACCGCATCCGCGCCAGGGCGAAGGAACCGGCCAGCGCGATGATCAGCGAGAAGACGACCGCGCAGACGGTGACGATGAGCGAGTTGCTCACGTACGTCCAGAAGTGGTCGGCCTCGGTCGCGGTCTTGAAGTGCTCGAAGGTGATGTCGGTCGGGAACCAGACCGGATCCTCCGAGATGATGTCACCGGCCGGCTTGAAGGCCGTGGCGAACATCCAGTAGACGGGGAAGACGAGGCCGATGAACAGGACGACGGCCGTGACGTTGGGCCACACGCGGCCGAAGAGCGAGCGCTTCACAGCTCGTCCTCCTCTTGCTTGAGCACGATCCTGAGGTAGTACGCGGTCAGGCCGAGCAGGATCAGGATGGTCAGGACCGCGATCGCCGCACCCATGCCGTAGTGCTGGTTGCCGACGCCCTCGATGTAGGCGTAGACGGGCAGGATCTCGGTGAGACGGTCGGGCCCGCCGCCGTTGAACGTGTAGACCTGCACGAACGCCTTGAAGATCCAGATGACCTCCAGGAACGTCGTCGCGTAGAGGAACGGACGCAGGAACGGCAGGGTGACCGAGGTGAAGCTGCGCCACGCGCCGGCCCCGTCGAGGGCGGCGGCCTCGTACAGCTCGCCGGGGATCGTGGTGGTCGCCGCGTACAGGTTGATCGCGACGAACGGGACGGACATCCACACGATCAGCACGGTGACGACGAAGAAGGTCGAGAACTGGCTGCCGGTCCAGCTGAAGTCGGCCATGGAGTGCCAGCCGAGCTTGTCGAGCACCCAGTTGACGACGCCGAAGCGCTGGGCGAAGAGCCACTGGTAGACGGTGGTCGCGGCGACCACCGGCATGGCCCACGCCAGGACCAGGCCCATCATCAGCACGAACCGCATCGCCCTGCCGAGGCGGGCGAGCAACAGGCCGATCAGACCGCCCAGCACCACGGTGAGGATGACGTTGACCGCGGTGAAGATGATGGAGCGGAGGGTGACGCGCCAGAAGTCCTCGCCGGTGAGGACCTCCTTGTAGTTGTCGAAGCCGGTCCACTCGGTGACGTGCTGGATCAGCTGCGCCATGTTGAGGTTCTGGAAGGACAGCAGGCCGTCCTTCAGCAGCGGCCAGCCGAGCAGCAGCACGGTGGCCGCGGCGGCGGGCAGCAGCAGCAGATACGGGGTCAGCGCGCCGACGCGCGACGCAACTCTCGCTCTCGGCCCGCCGGTTCCCCCACCGTCCGCCTTGCGGACGTCCGACGGGCCTGAGGGCGGCCGTTCGGTCTGCACGGTCATGCTCGCGGTCTCTCTCTTCTCGACCTGTTCACCTCGACGCCGGGGCGGGGGCCGTCGTGTCGCAGCCCCCGCCCCGGCTCACCCGGTGCTACTGCTGCTGTGCCAGGCGCTTGTTGAACTCGCCCTCGACCTGCTTGGCGGCCTCGGCCGGGGACTTCCCCTTCATGACGGCCGTCAGGTACGTCTTGATCGGGTTCGGCTCGTTCTCGACCGCGGCCCACTCCGGGATCAGCGGGGTGGTGTCACCGGTACCGGCGGCCGGGGCGGCGGCCTCGGCGGCGGCGTTGCCCTTCAGGTTGCTCTGCAGCGCCTCCTTGTTCGGGATGACGCCGTTGGCCTTGGCCAGCGCGCCCTCGTACTTGTCGGAGAGCGCGAGCTTCAGGAACTCCTTGGCGAGGTCCTGCTTCTTGCTGCCCGCGGCGACGGCCAGGTTGGAGCCGCCGAGGAAGACGCCCTCGGGCTTGTCCGCCGTGGGGCCCGGGATGGTGAAGTAGCCGAGGTCCTTCTCGATCGCCGGGTTGGTGGTGATCGCCGTGGCGCCCTCCCAGCCCATGCCGATGAAGGCGCCGGTCTTGCCCTTGGCGAAGATCTCGCCCTGCTGCGGGGTGGCCTCGTCCTTGTCCTTGGGCGCCTTGGAGAGCGCCTGGAACTTCTTGTAGGTCTCGGTGGCGGCGGCGACCTTCGGGTCGGACAGGTTGGAGACGTACTTGTCGCCGTCCTTCTTGACCAGCTCACCGCCCTCGCCGATGACCAGGCCCACGAAGTGGTACCAGTTCTGGCCGGGCAGGTAGATCGGCTCGGCGTCGGTCTTCTCGCCGATCGTCTTGAGGTCGTTGTAGAAGTCGTCGCGGGTCTTGGGCAGTTCCTTGATGCCCGCGTCCGCCCAGATCTTCTTGTTGTAGACGACGACGCGGTTGACCACGAACCACGGGGCCGCGTACTGCTTGCCGTCGAAGACGGCGGACTTGTTGAGGGACTCGGACCAGTCGGTGCCGATCTCGCTCTTGAGGTCGCTCAGGTCCGCGAGGCCGCCGGTCTTGGCGTAGGCGGGGGTCTGGGTGTTGCCGATCTCGAAGACGTCGGGCGGGTTCTCCTCGGAGAGGGCGGTGGTCAGCTTCTGCTGGATGCCGTTCCACTTCTGGATCTCGAACTTGACCTTGGCCTTGGTCTTCGCCTCGAAGTCCTTGGCGAGGTCCGCCTGCCAGTCGTCCGGCGAGGAGCCGTCCATCACCCACACGGTGAGCGTCTCACCGGCGTAGCCGTCGGCGCCGGCCTTCTTGCCGTCGTCGTCGCTGTCGCCCCCGCACGCGGCGATCGAGACCATCATGCCCGCGATACCGATCGCGGCTATAAGCTTGCGCTTCACGCCAACCCTCCTCAGGGATGCCACACAACCCCCCTGCCTCCCCGCGGTTGCTCGTCGACGCGGACCGCCCATGGGGCCGGGACCTGGACCAATGGTGTAGACCAGTACGGGGAGCTTGGCCCAGACCAATAGGCCTGTCAAGGGTGTTCAAACCCAGGCCCCGCGTCCGTGATGGGACCGAGATATGCAGGGACCTTTCATTGCGCAAGCGACAGATCGGGCGGACCGGGACCGGGTGTACCACCCCCCACCGAATGACGTGCGGGGACGGCTGCGAACGCGCGTACCAGCGGTGTCTGACCGGCCTGTGGACTAGACCAAGGGTGTTCCCGCGGGTATACAGAGGGGATCACGGAGCGTGCGGGGGCCATCCCGGCACCAAGCCGTGCCACGATGTGAGCCGTGGCCGACAGGGATAGCGGTCGCTTCGGCACCGGAGCCGGGAAGGCAGAGCATGAGCACCGACGTCAGCAGTGCGGAGAACGAGGGTGGGGCGACCGTCCGTACCGCGCGCGTGCCCAAGTACTACCGTCTGAAGAAGCATCTGCTCGACATGACCCGGACCCAGACACCGGGCACCCCGGTCCCGCCCGAGCGCACCCTCGCCGCCGAGTTCGACACCTCGCGCACCACCGTGCGCCAGGCCCTTCAGGAGCTGGTCGTCGAGGGCCGCCTGGAGCGCATCCAGGGCAAGGGCACCTTCGTCGCCAAGCCCAAGGTGTCGCAGGCGCTGCAACTCACCTCGTACACCGAGGACATGCGGGCCCAGGGGCTCGAACCCACCTCGCAGCTGCTGGACATCGGCTACATCACCGCCGACGACCGCCTCGCCGGACTGCTGGACATCACGGCCGGCGGCCGGGTGCTGCGCATCGAGCGGCTGCGCATGGCCAACGGCGAACCGATGGCGATCGAGACCACCCACCTCAGCGCCAAGCGCTTCCCGGCCCTGCGCCGCTCCCTGGTGAAGTACACGTCCCTCTACACCGCGCTCGCCGAGGTCTACGACGTCCATCTCGCCGAGGCCGAGGAGACCATCGAGACCTCCCTGGCCACCCCGCGCGAGGCCGGTCTGCTCGGCACCGACGTGGGTCTGCCCATGCTGATGCTCTCCCGGCACTCGCAGGACCGCACCGGTCAGCCGGTGGAGTGGGTGCGCTCGGTGTACCGGGGCGACCGCTACAAGTTCGTGGCCCGCCTCAAGCGGCCCCAGGACTAGACCCCGCCCCGGCGCATATCCGGCATACCTTTCCGCGCGCGGGCGCGAAGTTGCAGTTGAGGACCGATATACGGACGAGGTCTTCCGCTGTCTTGACACCGTCACCTACATTTCGTGCGCACTGCACGAGGTGATCAGCGAGGGGACGGAGCCGCGCATGCCAGAAGACACAGAAGTGAGCACAGGGCCGGTGGTGACGCCGGTGCGCGTCGTCATCGGGTTCTGTCTCGTCGCACCGTTCGTCGCCATGCTGTGGGTCGGTTCGTACTCGAAGACGGACCCGACCTTCATCGGCATCCCGTTCTTCTACTGGTACCAGATGGCCTGGGTGCTGATCTCCACGTTGCTGACGATGACCGCGTACAAGCTGTGGCAGCGCGACCAGCGCGGACGCGCCGCCCACTCCGCCGCCCCCTCCTCGCCCAAGGGCGGTGAGCCGCGATGAACGACGGCGTGAACGGCGTCGCACTCGCCGTCTTCATCTTCTTCTTCGTCCTCGTCACCGCCATGGGCTTCCTGGCCGCCCGCTGGCGCCGGGCCGAGAACGAGAACAGCCTCGACGAGTGGGGCCTCGGCGGCCGCTCGTTCGGCACCTGGGTCACCTGGTTCCTGCTCGGCGGCGACCTGTACACGGCGTACACCTTCGTGGCCGTCCCCGCGGCGATCTACGCGGCGGGCGCGTCCGGCTTCTTCGCGGTGCCGTACACGATCCTGGTCTACCCGCTGATCTTCACCTTCCTGCCCCGCCTGTGGTCGGTCTCGCACAAGCACGGCTACGTGACGACCTCGGACTTCGTGCGCGGCCGGTTCGGCTCCAAGGGCCTGTCGCTGGCGGTGGCCGTCACCGGCATCCTGGCGACCATGCCGTACATCGCGCTCCAGCTGGTCGGCATCCAGGCCGTGCTCGACGTGATGGGCGTCGGCGGCGGCGAGGACACCAACTGGTTCATCAAGGACCTGCCGCTGCTGATCGCCTTCGGCGTGCTCGCGGCGTACACGTACTCGTCGGGGCTGCGCGCGCCCGCGCTGATCGCGTTCGTGAAGGACACGCTGATCTACATCGTCATCGCGGTGGCGATCATCTACATCCCCATCAAGCTGGGCGGGTTCGACGACATCTTCGCGTCGGCGAGCGACAAGTTCACCGAGACGGGCGCGGGCGGAGTGGTACCGAACGCGGGCGGCCAGTGGACGTACGCGACCCTGGCGCTCGGTTCGGCGCTCGCGCTCTTCATGTATCCGCACTCGATCACCGCCACGCTGTCCTCGCGCAGCCGTGAGGTGATCCGCCGCAACACCACGATCCTGCCGCTGTACTCACTGATGCTGGGCCTGCTCGCGCTGCTCGGCTTCATGGCGATCGCGGCCGGGGTCAAGGTGGAGAACGGCCAGCTGGCGATCCCGCAGCTGTTCGAGACCATGTTCCCGGACTGGTTCGCGGGCGTGGCCTTCGCGGCGATCGGCATCGGCGCCCTGGTCCCGGCGGCGATCATGTCGATCGCGGCCGCGAACCTGTTCACCCGCAACATCTACAAGGACTTCATCAAGCCCGACGCCACCCCGGCGCAGGAGACGAAGGTCTCCAAGCTGGTGTCGCTGCTGGTGAAGGTGGGCGCGCTGGTCTTCGTCCTGGGCATGGACAAGACGGTCGCGATCAACTTCCAGCTGCTGGGCGGCATCTGGATCCTGCAGACCTTCCCGGCCCTGGTCGGCGGCCTGTTCACCCGCTGGTTCCACCGCTGGGCGCTGCTCGGCGGCTGGGCGGTCGGCATGGTCTACGGCACGGTCGCCGCCTACGGTGTCGCCTCGCCGACCCAGAAGCACTTCGGCGGCTCCTCCGACGAGATCCCCGGCATCGGCGAGATCGGCTACATCGGTCTCACCGCCTTCGTGCTGAACGTCCTGGTCACCGTGGTCCTGACCTTCGTCCTGAGGGCGGCCAAGGCGCCCGACGGCGTCGACGAGACCAAGCCGAGCGACTACACGGCGGACGCCGGCGACCCCGGCGTCCAGGTGGAACTGCCGCCGGCCACGGCGGGCAGCTCGCACTAGCGGCGCCACGTCAGCGGGCCGTCGGAGAAATCCGGCGGCCCGTTGTCGTACCCGTCGGGCACACTCGGCGTCATGGACTTCGTGATCCGGCGGGCGAGCGCCGAGGAGTACGACACCCTCGGCGAGATCACCGCGCAGGCCTACTTGGGCGACAACCTCCTCGACTTCGGGGCGAGCGACTCCTACCTGGAGGAGCTGCGCGACGTGGCCAAGCGGGCCGCGGCCGCCGAGGTGCTGGTCGCCGCGGCGGGCGCCCAGGTGCTCGGCGGCGTGACCTTCGTGCCGTCCGGCGGCCCCATGGCGGACATCGCGCGTCCCGGCGAGGCCGAGATACGCATGCTCGCCGTCGCCCGCGAGGCACGCGGCCGCGGGGCCGGCGAGGCCCTCGTGCGGGCCTGCGTCGACCGCGCCCGGTCCGTGCCGGACTGCGCGGGCGTCGTGCTGTCGACCCAGCGCGCCATGCACACCGCCCACCGCCTCTACGAACGCCTGGGCTTTTGCCGCACCCCCGCCCGCGACTGGAACCCCCTGCCGGAGCTGGACGACATCATGCTGCTCGCCTACGGGCTGACGCTCTGACGCCAGCCCAGAGCGACACCTGACGCGCCGTCCGGACACAACATCTGGGGGTGCTCGCGTCACCCGGCACAAGATGTATGCTCGTGCTCGCTGTCGCCGCAGGGGAATCCGGTGCGAATCCGGAACTGTCCCGCAACGGTGTACTTGCGTGCATCCGTACGTCTTCACGTGCGCGCACGCCTGTCCAGTCCGAGGACCTGCCGACAGTGCGCCCGGCCGCCTTGGCCCGGGTGCCATGACGTCCGGGCCTCGTGGAATGGGCCGGTGGACGCGACGCCGTGCGCGCTCGTGAGCCCCCTGCCCTCCGCCAGGCCCCGTGCCGAGCGAGGGAGTGCTCCACGTGACCATCGCGCCAGCCGATCCGGCTTCAGCGACCCCGGTGACGGCGACCGGGGAACCCGACGGACCCGGTGCCGCCCTGCTGCGGACCCTGACCGGGCTGACCGCCGACCTCCAGGGCGCCGACCCCGGCCGGGTGGCCGCCGCCGCGCTGCGGGGCCGGTCCGCCCATGCCGACGAGGCCGAGCTGCGCGAGCTGGCCACGGAGGCGGCGGCCGGTCTGATCTCCGAGGACCCGGTCTACTCCCGGCTGGCCGCCCGGCTGCTGACCATCGGCATCCGCGCCGAGGCCGCCTCCCAGGGCGTCGCCGCCTTCACCGACTCGGTCGCCACCGGCCACCGCGAGGGCCTGATCGCCGACCGCACCGCCGCGTTCGTCCGGCTGCACGCGGCCCGCCTGGACGCGCTGATCGACCCGGACGCCGACGACCGCTTCGGCTACTTCGGGCTGCGCACCCTCTACAGCCGCTACCTGCTCCGGCACCCCATCACCCGCAAGCCCGTCGAGACGCCCCAGCACTTCCTGCTGCGGGTCGCCGCCGGACTCGCCGAGGACGACACGGACCGCGCGGTGGACGAGGTCGCCGCCCTGTACGGCCTGATGAGCCGCCTGGACTACCTCCCCTCCTCCCCCACCCTCTTCAACTCCGGCACCCGGCACGCCCAGATGTCGTCCTGCTACCTCCTGGACTCCCCCAAGGACGAGCTGGACTCCCTCTACGACCGCCTCCACCAGGTCGCCCGCCTCTCCAAGCACGCCGGCGGCATCGGCATCGCCTACTCCCGCGTCCGCGCCCGGGGTTCGCTGATCCGCGGCACCAACGGACACTCCAACGGCATCGTCCCGTTCCTGAAGACGCTGGACGCCTCGGTCGCCGCCGTGAACCAGGGCGGCCGCCGCAAGGGCGCCGCGGCGGTCTACCTGGAGACCTGGCACGCGGACGTCGAGGAGTTCCTGGAGCTGCGGGACAACACCGGCGAGGACGCCCGCCGTACGCACAACCTGAACCTCGCGCACTGGGTCCCGGACGAGTTCATGCGCCGGGTGGACGCCGACGGGACCTGGTCGCTGTTCTCCCCCGCCGACGTGCCGGAGCTGACCGACCTGTGGGGCGAGGAGTTCGACGCGGCCTACCGCAGGGCCGAGGAAGCGGGGCTCGCCCGCAAGTCGCTGCCCGCCCGTGAGCTGTACGGCCGCATGATGCGCACCCTCGCGCAGACCGGCAACGGCTGGATGACCTTCAAGGACACCGCCAACCGCACCGCGAACCAGACCGCGACCCCCGGCCACGTCGTCCACTCCTCCAACCTCTGCACGGAGATCCTGGAGGTCACCGACGACGGGGAGACGGCGGTCTGCAACCTGGGCTCGGTCAACCTCGGCGCCTTCGCCGACCCCGCGAGCGGCGACATGGACTGGGCGCGCCTGGACGCCACCGTCCGCACCGCCGTCACCTTCCTGGACCGGGTCGTCGACATCAACTTCTACCCGACCGAGCAGGCGGCCCGCTCCAACGCCCGCTGGCGTCCGGTCGGCCTCGGCGCGATGGGCCTCCAGGACGTCTTCTTCCAGCTCCGCCTGCCCTTCGACTCCCCCGAGGCGAAGGCCCTGTCCACCCGGATCGCCGAGCGGATCATGCTCGCCGCCTACGAGACCTCCGCCGACCTCGCCGAACGCGGCGGCCCCGCCCCGGCCTGGGAGAAGACCCGTACGGCCCAGGGGGTACTGCACCCGGACCACTACGACGTGACGCCCGCCTGGCCGGAGCGCTGGGCCGCGCTGCGCACGCGGATGGCGACGACCGGGCTGCGCAACTCCCTGCTCCTGGCCATCGCGCCGACCGCGACCATCGCCTCCATCGCCGGTGTCTACGAGTGCATCGAGCCGCAGGTGTCCAACCTCTTCAAGCGCGAGACGCTGTCCGGGGAGTTCCTCCAGGTCAACTCGTATCTGGTGGACGACCTCAAGCGGCTCGGCGTGTGGGACGCCCGCACCCGTGAGGCGCTGCGCGAGGCGAACGGCTCGGTGCAGGGCTTCTCCTGGATCCCCGAGGACGTGCGCGCGCTGTACCGCACCGCCTGGGAGATCCCGCAGCGCGGCCTGATCGACATGGCCGCCGCCCGCACCCCGTACCTCGACCAGGCCCAGTCGCTGAACCTGTTCCTGGAGACGCCGACCATCGGGAAGCTCTCCTCGATGTACGCGTACGCCTGGAAGCAGGGCCTGAAGACCACGTACTACCTGCGCTCGCGCCCGGCGACCCGGATCGCCCGCGCCGCGGCCCGAGCCGCCACCGCCGCCGTCCAGGCGGCCCCGGACCCCGAAGCGGTCGCCTGCTCCCTGGAAAACCCCGAGTCCTGCGAGGCCTGCCAGTAATGACCACCGAGACCCCCGCGAACGCCACCACCAAGAACCTGCTCGACCCGGGCTTCGAGCTGACCCTGCGCCCCATGCGCTACCCGGACTTCTACGAGCGCTACCGGGACGCCATCAAGAACACCTGGCACGTGGAGGAGGTCGACCTCCACTCGGACGTCGCCGACCTCGCGAAGCTCAGCCCCATGGAGCAGCACCTGATCGGCCGGCTGGTGGCCTTCTTCGCCACCGGCGACTCGATCGTCGCGAACAACCTGGTGCTGACCCTCTACAAGCACATCAACTCCCCCGAGGCGCGGCTGTACCTGAGCCGCCAGCTCTTCGAGGAGGCCGTCCACGTCCAGTTCTACCTGACGCTGCTGGACACCTACCTGCCCGACCCGGAGGACCGCGCCGCGGCCTTCGCGGCCGTGGAGAACATCCCGTCCATCCGGGAGAAGGCCGAGTTCTGCTTCAGGTGGATGGACTCGGTCGAGTCGATCGACCGCCTGGAGACCAAGGCCGACCGCCGCCGTTTCCTGCTGAACCTGATCTGCTTCGCGGCGTGCATCGAGGGCCTGTTCTTCTACGGCGCCTTCGCCTACGTCTACTGGTTCCGCAGCCGGGGCCTGCTGCACGGCCTGGCCACCGGCACCAACTGGGTGTTCCGGGACGAGACCATGCACATGTCCTTCGCGTTCGACGTCGTCGACACCGTGCGCAAGGAGGAGCCGGAGCTGTTCGACGACCAGCTCCGGGAGCAGGTCACCGACATGCTGCGGGAGGCCGTCGAGGCCGAGCTGCAGTTCGCGCGCGACCTGTGCGGTGACGGCCTCCCGGGCATGAACACCGACTCCATGCGGCAGTACCTGGAGTGCGTGGCCGACCAGCGCCTGACTCGCCTCGGATTCGCCCCGGTCTACGGCTCCGAGAACCCCTTCTCCTTCATGGAGCTGCAGGGTGTTCAGGAGTTGACCAACTTCTTCGAGCGGCGTCCCTCGGCGTACCAGGTGGCGGTGGAGGGCACCGTCGACCTGTCCGAGGACTTCTGAGTCTCCTTTCCCCGGCCCCTCTCCTCCTGGGCCTCCCTGATCTGGCGGTCGATGCGCCGCTCGCGCACGATGCCGATCACCGAGGGGAGGATCATGAGGACGAGGAGCCCGAGCGTCGCGAGCATTCCGACAAGGCCTTCTATCTGGTTTCCGGTCATGACACCACTGTCGCGTCGGATGCTCCTTACCGTCAGTGGCAGGACTGCCGTAGGGCCTCGATTTCCTGCCACTGACGAGGCACACTGGCGGCATGTTGCGGAACGTGGCCGCCGTCCTGCTCGACGGCGCGCACCCCTTCGAACTCGGCGTGATCTGCGAGGTCTTCGGCATCGACCGGAGCGACGAGGGCCTGCCCGGGTACGACTTCGCGGTGGTCTCGGCGGAGGGCCCCACGCTGGGCACCCACGTCGGCGGGCTGACCGTCTCGACGCCGTACGGTCTGGAGCGGCTGGAGGAGGCCGACCTGATCGCGGTGCCGGCGGGCAGCGACTTCGTCCGCCGGGAGTACCCGCCCGAGCTGCTGGACGCCCTGCGCAGGGCGACGGACCGGGGCACGCGCGTGCTGAGCGTGTGCTCCGGCGCCTTCGTGCTGGGCGCCGCCGGGCTGCTGGACGGGCGCAGGTGCGCGGTGCACTGGCACCACGCGGCCGAGCTGGCCCGGCAGTACCCGCGGGCCGAGGTGGCGCCGGACGTGCTCTACGTCGACGAGGACCCGGTGATCACCTCCGCCGGGACCGCCGCCGGCATCGACGCCTGCCTGCACATCGTGCGCAAGGAGCAGGGGCCGGAGGTCGCCAACCGGATCGCCCGGCGCATGGTGGTGCCGCCGCACCGGGACGGCGGGCAGGCGCAGTACATCGAACGCCCGCTGCCGCGCTCCTCCTGCGACACCGTCGGCGAGGTGCTGGCCTGGATGGAACAGCACCTCGACGAGGAGGTCACCGTCGAGCAGCTGGCGGCCCGGGCGCACATGTCCCCGCGCACCTTCGCCCGCCGCTTCCAGCAGGAGACGGGGACGACCCCCTACCGCTGGATCCTGCGCCAGCGCGTGCTGCTGGCGCAGCATCTCCTCGAGGCGACGGACGAGACGATGGACACGATCGCCTGGCGCACCGGTTTCGGCACGGCGGCGGCCCTGAGGCACCAGTTCACCCGGGCCCTGGGCACCACCCCGCACGCCTACCGGCGCACGTTCCGGGGCCCTCGGGCCGCCGCCTGATCCGTCCCCGTCGGGTCACCGCGCCACGGGCCTGACCAGCAGGTCGTGCGGGCGCAGCGTGATGCCGACCCGGACCGCGTCGTTGGAGCCCGCCACCTGTTCGAAGCGGTACTTGGTGGCGAGCGCGGCCGTGATCAGCGTGAGTTGCGCCATCGAGAAGTGATCGCTGGGGCACTTACGCTTGCCCGCACTGAACGGCTTCATGGCGTATTTCGGCACATTCTTCGCGCGTTCCGGAAGCCACCGGTCGGGGTCGAACTCCAGGTTGTCGTCGTACGACTTCGGATCGCGTTGGATTGCGTACGGGCTGTAGATGATGTCCGCACCGGCCGGAATGCGATAGCCACCGAGTTCGCTCTCGGCCACCGCGCGCCGCGTCAATACCCATACGGCGGGGCGCAAACGCATCGCTTCCACGATGACATTGCCGGTGTGCGTGAGGCTGCGGACGTCCTCGAATGCCACGGGACGCCCACCGGTGACCGCTTCGACTTCGTCGCGTATGCGGTCGGCATGTTCCGGATGGTCGGCAAGTGCCTGGAGCAACCACATGATCGTGGAGGCGATGGTTTCACTGCCGGGGGTGAGTATCGCGACCACCTGGTCGTGGATCTCCTGTTCCCCGATCGGGTCGCCATTGTCGTCCTTCGCCTCCAGCAATGCCGTGAGCAAATCGTCCGGCTTTTGACCGGATGCGCGGCGCTCGGCGATGATCTCGTCGACCAGCAGATGCAGATCGGCCAACGCGTCGTTGAATTGGCGGTTGGCCGGAAGCGGCAGCCGGTACAGCGGTCCGAGCGGGACCACCATGCGCCGGTACATGCCGCGGAAGACGGTGGCGAGCGCGACGCACAGCCGCTCGGCCCGCTCGTCCATGTACTGCCCGCGCAGCAGGCAGCGGGCCGCGACGCGCACGGCGACCCGGAAGGACTCGGAGGTGGCGTCGACGGTCCGGCCCGGCTGCCAGCGCTCGGTGAGCGCGTGCGCCTCCTCCTCCATGATCGGCCCGTAGGCGGGGATGGCGTCGAGCCGGAACGCAGGCTGGATGGTGCGCCGCTGGCGCCGGTGGAGCGGGCCGTTGGCGGTCGCCACGCCCTCCTTGCCGAGCAGGCCCTCCAGCGACTCCCACAGCGGGCCGGCTATGTGGTAGTCCGGGCTCAGGGCGAGGGCGCCGGTCAGCTCCGGGTTCGTGACCGCGTAGACGGTCTTCGGGCCGAGCTTGATGCGCACGATGTCGCCGTGGTCGCGCAGCTGGGACATGAAGGCCAGCGGGTCGCGGGCCAGCCTCCAGCCGTGGCCGAGCAGCGGTACGCCGCCGCCCGCGACGGGCGGTTCGCGCAGTTCCGGCGCAACCGGTGCCTGCGTCTCGGGGTTGACGGACTCGACGGTCATTTCTCACCTGCCGCTTCGTTGTTGACGTACGGGGGCGTGGACCGGTCGTCCCAGCTGTCGACCATGTAGCGGCCGGACTCGTGGTGGAACCAGTAGACGGAACTGAACCAGTTCCGCATATTGCCGACGTTGGCCCGTACGGCGCCGCTCAGTTCCTTTCCGCGTACGGTTCCGTCGGCGAGTTCGTCGGCGAACCGCAAGGCGTCCTGCTCCACGGCGAGGAATTCGGTGATGCAGTCCTCGACGCGTCGCCGGACTTCTTCGATTGCTTCTTCCAGGGTGAGTGAATGGTGGGTGATGAGACTGATTCCGAGATTGTGGACCTCGTCGCCCGCTAATTCCTTGGGCAGTGAGCAGAGGTCGTTGTACCAGGCGGCGAATTCCTGACTCAGCAGCGCCGCCCGGTGATATGCCGGGTGTTTCCGTACGGCGTCGGGGAGTTCGCAGCCGGAACTCGGCTCCAGCAGGTCGGTCCAGATCCAGTGCGCGAAGGTGAGCCGGCGCAGTTCGAGGTACTCCTCGACGCCGGGCACGATTCCGCGGGTGCGGTTGTGGAATTCCCGGTCGTACGCCTCGATCACCGCGTGGAAGTGCCGGGCGAACCGGGCGTTCCAGGTGGCCGGCAGGAAGGCGTAGAGCCGCCGCACACTGTCGGCGAACCCGGCCACCAGCGTGTCCTCGTGGTGCAGGTGGTCCCCGGGTGAGTCGAGTGCCGTGTGCAGCCGACCGCGCAGCCGCCGCCAGGCGCCGGCACGGCCGTGGACGATGTCCCGGTCGTGCCGGTCGTCCCAGACGAAGAACCACGCGCTGTAGTCCGCTATCGCCTGCATGACCTCGTCGGGGGCGCCCAGGTAGTAGCCCGCCATGAGGTCCGTGTAGCACAGGCCATCGGCATATTCCGTGACCTTGTCCGCCGGCATGAGCCGTTTTTCCAGCAGCCAGGTGCGCGTTGTCTGCTGGAGCCTGGGCCAATACGGGTGCAGTTGCCGGGGAAATGCCGTCTCGATCACCGGGAGACGGAGCGATGGCGGTACTGCGATCGCGGTCGGTGTCGCTGTGGTGCCGTGTGGGAAAGCATGCACGAACAAACCCCTCTCAGCCGCCGGTGGCGCACCCCTCTCGCTGAGCGGGGCGTGCGCCGTTGCGTATCCCCGCACTTCCCATTCAGCACCACAACTGACCGTTCTGGGAACGGATTTGCTCCATTCACTACCCCTCGATGCCGGAATTCTCCTGTTGTGTGGCGGCTTTCCATCGACGAACGCAGACGCGCACAGACGCACGGCGCCCGCTCGGGGAAGACCCGAACGGGCGCCGTGCGCAAGGGAGCTGTGTGACCGGTGAGGCGGTGTCAGTCGTTCGCGACCACGGGGTAGCGCGGCTCGTTCTCGGCCATCTGCCGCAGCGCGTCCTTGCGTTCGCGCTTGGAGAGCCGGTCGATGTACAGGTACCCGTACAGGTGGTCCGTCTCGTGCTGCAAACACCGGGCGAAGTACCCGGTGCCGCGCACCTTGACGGCGTTGCCCTTCTCGTCCTGCCCGGTCACCTCGGCGTAGTCGGGGCGGGCGAGCGGCGCGTAGGCGGTCGGCACGGACAGGCAGCCCTCGTTGCTGTCGTCCAGGCGGCGGCGGTCGGCCGGCAGCTCGACCAGCTTGGGGTTGCAGACCACGCCGACGTGGCGGACGCCCTCGTCGTCGGGGCAGTCGTAGACGAAGACCTTCTTGGAGACACCGATCTGGTTGGCGGCCAGGCCCACGCCCTCGGCGGTGCGCTGGCTGGCGAACATGTCGGCCACCAGCTGCTGGAACTCCGCGCCGAAGTCGGTGACGTCCTCGCACTCCTTGTGCAGCACCGGGTTGCCGACCACCGTGATCGGGCGCGAGGTGCCGCGCCCGCGCCAGTCGGCCTCACGCTCCTCGCAGTCCTGGGTGTCGACGACGAAACCCTCGTCGTCCACGGGGAGCACGCCCGGGTGCTGCTGATCGGTGTCCTGCTGGGCCATGACCGACGTATGCCTTCCTGGATGAAACAGGGGTGGATGCTGATACAGGGTACGGGGAGAGCGCCCCGGAAAGGGGCGCGAGGAACTGCGCGACCAGCCACGACGTAGCCGCACTCGTAAGAAGATCTCAGCAGACCTCTTCCAGGTCCCGCCAGTCACGCGAGTCCGGACTGTCGGCCACCCACCCGTCCAGCAACCCCTTCACCAGCCCCGCCGGCGCAGCCACCCCGCACTCCCGTTCCGGCACCCACAGCTGCCCGTCGGTGCGGTGCCCCAGCGGACCGGGGTGTCCGGGTTCGCTGTGGTCGTGCGGGTCGAGGTGCTCGCCCTCGCCCTCGTCGGACGGCATCCGGGACTCCGAGCACATCCGGCACAGCAGCCGCACGGAGGACGACCAGTCCTCGGCGGCGAACCCGGCGTCGGCGGCCAGCTGCTCCAGGGCGTCGCGGTCGGCCTCGGTGGCGGCCTCCAGGAGGACGACCCAGGTGGGCACGGGTGAGGGCGCCCACAGCTCGATCTCGTCGAAGACGGGGTAGGAGTGCCCGGCGCTCGTCGTCCGCTCCCCGTGCGGCACGCCGTCGTGCAGGACGACCTCGCCCCAGCGCCGCCCGGAGGACGGCAGCGGGATGGACAGCACCTCGACGCGGGCGGGGTCGAGCCGCCGCCCCCACACCACCTCGGCCTCGCCCTCCGGGGAGAGCCGTACGGCCGCGCTGCCGAGGTCCATGCCGAGCGGCTCACCGGCGTCCGTGGCGTCCCCGGGCGTGCGCAGCCCGTAGGCCTGCCAGGCCCGGCGGGCCAGCGGCCAGTCCTGGAGGGCGGTCGCGGCGATGCCGACGTTCCACCAGTCGGGGGCGCCGGTGTCCCGGTCGAGCAGCGCGACGGCCCGCAGACCGGCCGCCCTGGCCTGCTCCCAGTCGTGCCGGAACTTGTGCAGCAGCGCCAGGTTGAACCAGGACTCCGACAGCCAGGGCTCCAGGTCGGCCGCCCGGGTCAACAGCGCACCCGCGTCCTCGTAGCGACCGTCGCCGATCAGCGTGAACGCGCGGTCGGTGGCCTGCCGCCAAGAGGCGGAGGGCCGGTGCCGTGCCTTGCCGAAGATCCTCACGATTCCCGCCTGCCAGTTCCGTTCAGTGGGCTGGCTGTGCCTTTCGCGCCCCCGGACACCCTCTCCCGGGCATCAAACCACGTACGGCTGTAGAGGCGCTCATTACCCATGGGTTACCCAGCCGCGGGCTCGGTAAGGCTGCTCCGGGAAAGGACCCGGGCCAGTGCTTCCACCACCTCGGGAGCGTAGTCGCCGGCGGTGGCCAGACGCAGCTCCTCCAGCGCCGTCAGGACGCCGCCCGGGCCCGCGTCCCGCGCCTTCTCCTCGTAGGCGTTCACGACCCGCACGATCCGCGCGGCGACCGGCTGCTCCCGGCAGGGGTCGGCCTGCCGCTCCACCACCACCGCGACCGCCGCGTCGACGCCGGTCTGGCGCACGACGGCCCCGCCGAGCAGCGCGATCCGCCGCTGCTCACT
This sequence comes from Streptomyces sp. BBFR25, assembly GCF_044590125.1. Taxonomy (NCBI): domain Bacteria; kingdom Bacillati; phylum Actinomycetota; class Actinomycetes; order Kitasatosporales; family Streptomycetaceae; genus Streptomyces; species Streptomyces sp. BBFR25. The sequence goes on along the minus strand of NZ_CP172447.1, from coordinate 5,586,312 downwards.
GACGGGCAGGCTTGCGGTGGCTCCGGCCGGGACCGGGTCGACCAGGCTCAGCTGGCCGATGTCGTGCATCAGGGCCGCGTACTCCAGCACGGTCAGCTCGGCCCCGGACAGCCCCAGGTCCCGCCCGACGGCCACGCCGAGCCCGGCGACGCGGCGGGCGTGCCCGGCCGGGGTGTATCCGGCGATCTCGGTGGCGCGGGCCAAGGACGCGATGGTCTGCCGGTAGGTGGCCCGGACGGCCGCGTACCGGCGGTAGGAGAGCTGGGCGAGCAGCAGGGGCACGCAGAAGACGGGCAGCGCCCACAGACCCGCGACGCTCACCGCGAGCGCCATCACCGCGCCGGTCGCGCACACCGCCGACGTGATCCCGACCATGCCGCGCAGTTCCTCGCGCAGCAGCGGTCCGAAGGGCCACCCGGTGCGCGCGTGCGCGGGTGCCGCGGCGAGCACGGCGTCGCACAGCGTGGTCAGGGCGAGCAGCGCGACCAGCAGCAGCGCGTGGGCGGGGCCGCTCCAGTCGTCGAAGGCGCCCTGGTTGGACAGCGGTCGGAAGCACACGGCGGCGAAGCCGACGGTGAGCACCCGCCGCGCCAGATGGTCCAGGACGGGCCCGCGGCCGCGGGCGACGTAGGGCACGCTGCCGAGCAGCGAGGCGGCGAGCACGACGGTGACGGTCTGGGCCACACCGTGGTGCGCGGGCTGCCCGGCGACGTCTCCCAGCAGTGCGTACGCCAGCGCGCCCGCGGCCCCGAGCGGGGCGGACTCCCGCGCCTCGGCACCACTGCGCCGGGTCAGCTCACCGAGCACGACCAGCCCCCCGAAGGCCAGCGCGACGGGCCGCTGCGCGGTCCCCGACCCCAGCACGGCGGCGAGACAGCCGAGCGCGAGGAGCCCGGCGCAGCCGGGTACGAGGAGCACGGCGGCAGGCGGCGGGGACTGGGCCGGCGGCTGCGGGGGCGTCACGGCGCCCCCCTGCCGACGCTGTCCCGCGCCCCCTCGCCCCGGCCCGGTGCCGGTTCGGCGGGGAGGCCGGGCGGGCCGTCCGCCGTGACCGAGGGGCGCCAGCCGTGGCGGCCGAGGGCGTGCACCAGCGCCCGCACCATCCGCGGGTCGAACTGCCTCCCGGCACACCGCTGGAGCTCCTCCAGGGCCGCCGCGACCGGGCGTGCCCTGCTGTAGGAGCGCGTGGAGGTCATCGCGTCGAAGGCGTCGGCGACGCCCACCACACGGGCCGACTCGGGGATCCGGTCCCCGGCCAGTCCGTAGGGGTAGCCGCTGCCGTCCAGCCGTTCGTGGTGGTGGAGGACCGCGGCGCGGGCCTCTCCCAGGAAACGGATGCCGCGCACCATCTCGTGCCCGTACTCGGGGTGCAGTTCGATCACCCGGCGCTCCTCGGGCGTCAGCGGCCCGTCCTTGCGCAGCAGCCGGGTGGGCACGCCGAGCTTGCCCACGTCGTGCAGGATCCCGGCGAAGCGCAGGGTCTCGACGCGCTCGTCGTCCATGCCCAGCTCGCGGGCGATCATCATGGAGGCCTGGCCGACGCGTTCACTGTGGCCGCGCGTGTAGCCGTCCTTGATGTCGACGGCCTGGACCAGGGCGCGGATCGTCGCCTGGTGCGCGGCCCGCTCGCGGTGGTACTGGGCGAAGGCCCACCACGCCACGCACATCGGCAGCAGGACGAGCAGCGCGGCCACCGGACCGTACGGGCTGCGCCACAGGACGGCCATCATCAGCCCGGCGAGCCCGTGCACGGCGATCGGCGCGAGCGACCGGGAGAGCAGCCCCCGCCACGCCCGGCCCGGCGGCACGTGGTCGGCGAGGGTGAGGATGCCGCCGTCCAGCACCGCGAGCACCAGGCAGAAGGCGAGTACGCCGGCCCCGGCCGGCACCAGGGCGTACGGGAAGGCGGGCTCGACGACCGCGTCCCGGCCGCCCAGCCGCCAGTGGACGCAGGCGGCGGCCCACACGGCGAGGGTCAGCTGGGCGGCCCGCCACAGGCGCCGCAGGCCGAAGGGGCGTCGCGGCACCGGGGACAGCAGGGCCCCGGGCAGGGCCACGAGCGCCGCGGCGGGCGGCGGCAGCAGGAAGGCACCGGCGAGCAGGACGGGATAGCAGGTCCCGACGAAGCGGGACCGCGCGACGAGTTCCGAGCCCGCGTACAGTCCCGCGAGCATCAGCACCGCCCACCAGGGCGCGTGCACCGAGGGCAGCGGGCGCAGGCAGAGCAGGGCGGCGAGGGCGACGACGGTCACGTAGACACGCGCCCGCGCCGGTACCGCGTCCATGAGCCCCTCCCCCGGCCACGTCTGTCAGGCTCCGGAGCCTAGGACGGCGGGGGGAGGCCGCGGGCAGATAACCCGCGGATTAGCACGTACGAGTGACGCGGGCCGCACTCGGGCCGGCTCAGGACTCCTGCGGAGCCGACGACGGCGCGGCCGTGACGTCGTGTTCGGGCACGGACTGCCCGGACCGGATCAGGTCCAGCCGTCCCATGACCTTGGCGCGCAGGTCACCCGGCACGTCGTCCTGTCCGCAGCACCGCTTGACCAGCTTCTTCACGGCCTGCTCCAGCCCGTACTTCTCCAGGCAGGGCGAGCACTCCTCGAAGTGGTGCTCGAACTTCACGCAGTCCGAGTCCGGCATCTCTTTGTCGAGAAACTCGTAGAGATGATCGAGGATTTCGCTGCAATCCGTCTCGTGCGGCTCTCCGCAGCTCATGACCCCGAGCCTTTCGCTTCGTTCGACTCTCCGGCGCCGGCGGGGACCAGGCCGCGGTCGCGGGCGTAGTCCTCCAGCATGCCGCGCAGCTGACGGCGTCCACGGTGCAGGCGGGACATCACCGTACCGATGGGTGTCCCCATGATGTCCGCGATCTCCTTGTAGGCAAAGCCCTCGACGTCCGCCAGATACACGGCGATACGGAATTCCTCGGGGATCGCCTGGAGCGCCTGCTTCACGTCCGAGTCGGGCAGGTGGTCGAGCGCCTGCGACTCGGCGGAGCGCAGACCCGTCGACATGTGCGACTCGGCCCGTGCGAGCTGCCAGTCCTCGATCTCCTCGGCCGCGCTGCGCTGGGGTTCGCGCTGCTTCTTGCGGTACGAGTTGATGAAGGTGTTGGTGAGGATGCGGTACAGCCACGCCTTGAGGTTGGTGCCCTCGCGGAACTGGTGGAAGGACGCGTACGCCTTGGCGTAGGTCTCCTGCACCAGGTCCTCGGCGTCGGCCGGATTACGTGTCATGCGCAGCGCGGCCGAGTACATCTGGTCGAGGAACTCCAGCGCGTCCCGCTCGAAGCGCGCGCTGCGCTCCGCGGTCGACTCCGCGTTCGTACCCCGGCCCTCGGGCTGCTCCGCCTGGCCGTGTTCGGTCCCTGCGTCGGTCCCAGTGACCGGACCCACCTCCTCCAGTGACGTCGTGAAACCGAGAGCGGTCTCACTCGAATCGGAGGATAGACGACCTACGGTCGGGGACGCTTGCCGATCCGGTCCGCCCGCCGCACGAATAGGGGCGGTCTTGGCAGCATGCAGCACGGTCCAGTCCAGGTCGGCGCGGCTGCTGCGACTCGGGCAGAAGGCTGAACCCATGCGGCGGACTTCCTCTCCTACGGCGTCGGTGCTGATTCTCAGCAACGTACGCACCGCACAACAGTGGCCGCCCGCCGGTCATTCCCGGGCGTTCAGCCGAGTGAGCCGGTCCACTTCAGGACGCCGTCGGTGATCAGTTCCAGCGCCTCCTCCTGGCCGATCCCGGCCCGCTTGGGCACGGCGAAGCCGTGGTCGCCGTACGGCACCTCGATGAGGTCGTAGGTCCCCGCGGGCGCCTCGGGGAACTCCGGCGGCCTGCCGAAGGGGTCGTTGCCGCCCTGGACGACGAGGGTGGGCACCCCGGCCCCGAGCAGCTCGTCGGCGCGGGACTTCTCCGGCTTGCCCGGCGGGTGCAGGGGGAAGCTGAGGGCGAGGACGGCGTGGGCGCCCAGTTCACCGGCGGTGCGGCAGGCGACGCGGGCGCCGGCGCTGCGGCCGCCCGAGATCACCGGCAGGCCCGGCGCGGCGAGCGCGGGCCAGACGCCCCGCCAGCCGGTGTCCAGGGTCTTCGGCGCGGGCGCCAGCTTCTTGCCGGCCACCCGCCAGGGCTGCTCGACCAGGGCGACGCTCACCCCGTGGGCGGGCAGTGCGGCCGCCAGGGCCTTCAGGTCGCGCGCCTCGATGCCGCCACCGGCACCGTGACTCACGGCGAGGACGAGCCGGGGCCGCCGCGCCGGGTGCCAGGTGATGCGGGCGGGGCCCGCGTCGGTGTCGACGATCTCGCTGGATTCGCTGGTGTGGCTGGTCACGTCAGAAGAGTGTGCCCTCTTCCGGTGCCTCCAGCTCCTTGAGCAGCTCCGGGCCGTTGTTGCGGACGTTGCTCACGGCCGTGGAGACGGGAAAGGCCCGCATCAGCCCGGCGGGCGGGGGCGCCAGCAGGGAGGTCAGCTCGTCGGGGTCGGTGCGCGCCGGGTCGAGCCAGTCGTCCCAGCGGTCCGGCGTCAGCATCAGCGGCATCCGGGGGTGGATGTCGCCCAGGGCGTGCGGGCCGCCGGCCGGGGCGACCGCGAGCGGCGTGGTCTCGGCCTCGGTGGTGATCACCGAGCACGTCACCCACCAGGCCTGCGGGTGGTCGTCGGGGAGCGTCTTGTCCCGCCAGAACTCGTAGAGCCCGGCCATGGCGAACACGGAGCCGTCGGCGGGGGTCACGAAGTACGGCTGCTTGCGGGGCCGCTTCTTGCGCCCCTCGACCTCCAGGTCCCGCTCCTGCTTGCCGGTGACCCACTCGTAATAGCCGTCGGCGGGCAGGATGCAGCGCCGGGTGCTGAAAGCGCGGCGGTAGGAGGGCTTCTCGTGGACGGTCTCCGCGCGGGCGTTGATCATCCGGGCGCCGCCCTCGGGCGTCTTGGACCAGGACGGGACGAGGCCCCACTTCAGCTTCCGCAGCTGGCGAACCGGCTTCGGGTCCTCGACGTCTTTCAGGGGACGGTCCAGGACGGCGTAGACCTCCTTGGTGGGAGCCACGTTGTAGTCGGGCTCCAAGCTCTCCTCGGGCTCCCACTTCTCGATCTCGAAGACTCCCGCGAGATCCTCGGGTCGACGACTCGCCGCATACCGTCCGCACATACGTGCCACACTGCCAGATCCCGCGCGCACACGAGGAGCCCTCTCCGAACATGGACCACCTCGCAACGGCCTCGCTCACCTCCCTGTGGGACGAGGTCTCCGGCACCCAGCCCGATCCCGACCTGTGGGTGGTGATCGCGACCCTGGTGGCCGCGCTCGCCGTCGTCGTGACGCGCGGGTCGTGGCGGATAGCGCGCAACGCGATCACCATCGCCCACGAGGGCGGCCACGGCCTGGTGGCCCTGCTGACCGGGCGCACCCTGACCGGGATCACCCTGCACTCGGACACCAGCGGCCTGACGGTGAGCCGGGGCAAGCCGCACGGCGTCGGCATGATCCTCACCGCGGTCGCCGGTTACACCGCTCCCCCGCTGCTCGGCCTCGGCGGCGCCGCGCTGCTGGCGGCGGGGCGCATCACCCTGCTGCTGTGGCTGGCGACGGCGCTGCTCGTCGCCCTGTTGGTGATGGTCCGCAACGCCTACGGGGTGCTGACGGTGGTGGTCACCGGCGGTACGTTCGTCCTGGTGTCCTGGCTGGCCGGGCCGCAGGTGCAGGCCGCGTTCGCGTACGCGGTGGTGTGGTTCCTGCTGCTCGGCGGGGTGCGCCCGGCCTTCGAGCTGCAGGCCAAGCGGTCTCGGGGCGGCGCCGGGGACTCGGACGCGGACCAGCTGGCGCGGCTGACGCACGCGCCGGCGGGTGTGTGGTTCTTCCTGTTCCACGCGGTGTCGCTGTGCTCGCTGATCGGTGGGGGACGCTGGCTGCTGGAGCTGTGAGGCCCCACGGCACCCATGGCGCCCACGGCATCCATGGCACCCACGGCACTCTCCGCACGCGCCGCATATATGCACGGCAAGTGCACAGTTGCTCTTTCGGTCAGGTTTCGACGCTTTTGATCAAGATCTCCGATCGTCCTCAGCCATTAAAGTGGGGCCCATGACCGTGAACCCCGCGCACACCGCCCTCTGGCCCGCCCCGCACGCGAGCGGAGCAGTCGACGCGACCGTCCACGTGCCCGGGTCCAAGTCGGTCACCAACCGGGCCCTGGTGCTGGCCGCCCTCGCCTCCGAGCCCGGCTGGCTGCGCCGCCCGCTGCGCTCCCGCGACACCCTGCTGATGGCCGAGGCGCTGCGCACGATGGGTGTCGAGATCGAGGAGGGCGTCGGTCCCGAGGGCACCGGCGAGTTCTGGCGGGTCATCCCGGCCGGTCTGCGCGGCCCGGCCACCGTCGACGTCGGCAACGCCGGCACGGTCATGCGGTTCCTTCCGCCGGTCGCCGCGCTGGCCGACGGCGCCGTCCGCTTCGACGGCGACCCGCGGTCGTACGAGCGCCCGCTGCACGGCGTGATCGACGCGCTGCGCGTCCTGGGCGCCCGCGTCGACGACGACGGGCGCGGCGCGCTGCCGCTGACCGTGCACGGCGGCGGCGCCCTGGAGGGCGGCCCTGTCGACATCGACGCGTCCTCCTCCTCGCAGTTCGTCAGCGCCCTGCTGCTGTCCGGACCGCGCTTCAACCAGGGCGTCGAGGTGCGCCACACCGGCTCCGCGCTGCCGTCCATGCCGCACATCCGCATGACGGTCGACATGCTGCGCGCGGTCGGCGCCCAGGTCGACACCCCCGAGTCCGGCGGCGAGCCGAACGTCTGGCGGGTCACGCCGGGCGCGCTGCTCGGCCGGGACCTCACCGTCGAGCCGGACCTGTCCAACGCCCAGCCCTTCCTCGCGGCGGCGCTGGTGACCGGCGGCAAGGTGGTGATCCCCGACTGGCCCTCCCGCACCACCCAGCCCGGTGACCGGCTGCGGGAGATCTTCACCGAGATGGGCGGTTCCTGCGAACTGACCGACTACGGACTGGTCTTCACCGGATCGGGTGCCCTTAACGGCATCGACGTCGACCTCGGCGAGGTCGGCGAGCTGACCCCGGGCATCGCGGCCGTCGCCGCCCTCGCGGACTCGCCCTCGACCCTGCGCGGCGTGGCCCATCTGCGGCTGCACGAGACGGACCGCCTGGCCGCGCTCACCAAGGAGATCAACGAACTCGGCGGCGACGTCACCGAGACCGCCGACGGCCTGCACATCCGCCCGCGCCGGCTGCACGGCGGCGTCTTCCACACCTACGAGGACCACCGCATGGCCACCGCCGGTGCCGTCATCGGCCTCGCGGTCGAGGGGGTCCAGATCGAGAACGTGGCGACGACCGCCAAGACCCTGCCCGACTTCCCCGACCTGTGGACCGGGATGCTCGGGGCGTAGGGACGGTTCGCCATGCGCCGCTACGGCAAGCACACCGACGAAGACGACATCCGCTCCCGCCCGAACCGCAAGGGCAACCGGCCGCGCACCCACATCCGGCCCAAGCACGAGGACGCCGCCGAGGGCCTGGTCCTCACCGTGGACCGCGGCCGGCTGACCTGCCTGGTCGAGGACCGGATCGTCATGGCGATGAAGGCCCGCGAACTGGGCCGCAAGGCGGCGGTCGTCGGCGACCGGGTGGCCCTGGTCGGCGACCTGTCCGGCAAGAAGGACACGCTCGCGCGGATCGTCCGCATCGAGGAGCGCGTCTCCGTGCTGCGCCGCACGGCCGACGACGACGACCCCTACGAGCGGGTGGTCGTCGCCAACGCCGACCAGCTCGCCATCGTCACCGCCCTCGCCGACCCCGAGCCGCGCCCCCGCCTCATCGACCGCTGCCTGGTCGCGGCGTTCGACGGCGGCCTCTCCCCGCTGCTGGTGATGACCAAGTCGGACCTGGCCCCGCCGGACGAATTCCTGGAGCTGTACGGCGCGTTGGACATCCCGTACGTCATCACCAGCCGTGAGGAACTGGAGAACGGCGCCGCCGCGGACCTCGTGCGCGAGCACCTGGACGGGAAGATCACCGCCTTCGTCGGCCACTCCGGCGTCGGCAAGACGACCCTGGTCAACACCCTGGTGCCGGAGGACCGCCGCCGGGTGACGGGCCACGTGAACGCGGTGACGGGCCGCGGCCGGCACACCACGACCTCCGCCCTCGCCCTGCCGCTGTCCTCCGCGGGGGGCGGCTGGGTCGTCGACACCCCGGGCGTGCGGTCGTTCGGGCTGGCGCACATCGACCCGTCCCGGGTGATCAACGCCTTCCCCGACCTGGTGCCCGGCACGGAGGGCTGTCCGCGGGCGTGCAGTCACGACGAGCCCGACTGCGCGCTGGACGCCTGGGTCGCCGAGGGGCACGCCGACCCGGCCCGGCTGTACTCGCTGCGCCGACTGCTGTCGACGCGGGAACGCAAGGAAGGGGACTGACCCCCGCGTTGTTTGCCGTGCCGTGCCATCGGTAAGTGCATAATCGCACCAAGCCGGAACCAAGCCTGAGCAAAGCCGGACGAAGTCGCTGTCGGACGAAGCCACTGATCGACACCGACGCAGCGGTCGCGGTAGGGGACCACGGGAGGACAAAGACATGGCGTGGCTGCTGGTCATAGTGGCAGGAGTGCTCGAAACCGGCTTCGCCGTCTGTCTGAAGCTGTCGCACGGCTTCACCCGGCTGTGGCCCACCGTCGCCTTCTGCGCCTTCGCGCTGGGCAGTTTCGGCCTGCTGACGATGTCTCTGAAGAAGCTCGACGTCGGCCCCGCGTACGCGGTGTGGACCGGCATCGGCGCGGCGGGCACCGCCATCTACGGCATGATCTTCCTCGGCGACCTGGTCTCGACCCTGAAGATCGTCTCGATCAGCCTCGTCATCATCGGCGTCATCGGGCTGCAACTGTCCGGCTCGGCGCACTAGAAACTCCTCCGGGGCGCCCCCGGCCGCCGCTACGCCGTCGACCGGCGCGGCAGGACGGTGCGTACGAGGTCGGCCACCCCGCCCTCGGCGGGCGGCGCGGCGACGCAGGAGAGGGCGAGCCGCACGGCCAGTTCGCAGGAGCGGGCCAGTTCGGCGGCGTCCGGGGGCGGGAGCGGACCGGCGCCGCCCAGGACGGCCACGGCGCGGTCGCGGACGAGGCCCACGAAGTCGCCGGGCGAGGGCAGGGCACCGTCGGCCCGCCGTTGGGCCGGAACGGCGGCGGAGGAGGGCACCGCCGGCAGGGCCGGCGAGGGCAGCCGCTCGCTCCAGCAGCCGGTGAGCATGGCCCGGACCAGTACGTTGTCGTGGGCCGCCGACATCATCCACTCGGCGGTGGCGGTGAGCCGTTCACGCGGGTCACTGGGCCCGGAGAGCGCGCGCTCCACTCCGGCGAGGTAGCCGTCGGCCTCGCGGCGCACCAGGGCCCGGGCGAGACCGTCCTTGCTGCCGAACTCGTTGTAGAGGGTCTGCCGGGACACCCCGGCGGAGGCCGCGACGTCCACCATGCGCACGGCGGACCACGGCCGGCGCGCCAGCGCCGTGTACGCGGCGTCGAGCAGGGATTCCCGGGCTGCAGGCACCCTCGCCTCCCTCGGGCCGAGCGAATGCTGCCGGATGTACCGAGCGACTTGCTGCCAGATTTGACGGGTACGGGGGCACTGTCAAGGGTCCTCGCGCTGCCGCCCGCCGCCCACGCCACGCCCGCCAAAGCCCTGGTGGCCCCGCCCCGCCCGCGACAGATAGCGTGACGGCATGCCCGATTACCTCGACGACCTCCGCCTCGCCCACGTGCTCGCCGACGCCGCCGACGCCGCGACGATGGACCGCTTCAAGGCCCTCGACCTGAAGGTCGAGACGAAGCCGGACATGACCCCGGTGAGCGAGGCGGACAAGGCCGCCGAGGAACTCATCCGCAACCACCTCGCCCGCGCCCGCCCCCGCGACGCCGTTCTCGGCGAGGAGTACGGCGTCGAAGGCACCGGGCCCCGGCGCTGGGTGATCGACCCGATCGACGGCACCAAGAACTACGTGCGCGGCGTTCCCGTGTGGGCCACCCTCATCGCCCTGATGGAGGCGAAGGAGGGCGGCTACCAGCCGGTCGTCGGCCTCGTCTCGGCGCCCGCCCTCGGCCGCCGCTGGTGGGCGGTGCAGGACCACGGCGCGTTCACCGGCCGCAGTCTGACCTCCGCCCACCGGCTGCACGTCTCCCAGGTCTCCACGCTCTCCGACGCCTCCTTCGCGTACTCCTCGCTGAGCGGCTGGGAGGAGCAGGGCCGCCTCGACGGCTTCCTGGACCTGACCCGCGAGGTGTGGCGCACGCGCGCGTACGGCGACTTCTGGCCGTACATGATGGTCGCCGAGGGCTCGGTGGACATCTGCGCCGAACCCGAGCTCTCCCTCTGGGACATGGCCGCCAACGCGATCATCGTCACGGAGGCCGGGGGCACCTTCACCGGCCTCGACGGCCGCCCCGGCCCGCACAGCGGGAACGCGGCCGCGTCGAACGGCCGGCTCCACGACGAGCTGCTCGGGTATCTCAACCAGCGTTACTGAACGCCCGTCGACTCGCCCTTCACGCCCCCTTGTTGACCCGTGCTTTACCTGCCACTCTGAGAGTTCCCTCACTTGTGAACTTGTGAATCCATGAACTAACTCATGGATCACCGGCAGGAGGTGGCTCCATCCATGCTCGTCCGTGAAGTCATGAGCAAGGTCGTCCTCACCATCGGTCCCGCCCACACGCTCCGCCAGGCCGCCGCCCTGATGTCCGCTCGCCGCGTCGGCGCCGCCGTGGTGTACGACCCCGACGCCGGCGGCATCGGCATCCTCACCGAACGCGACGTCCTCGTCTCCGTGGGCCGGGGCCAGGACCCGGACACCGAGCGGGCACACGGCCACACCACCACCGACGTCGTCTTCGCCACCCCGACCTGGACCGTGGAGGAGGCGGCGGGCGCGATGGCGCACGGCGGCTTCCGCCACCTCATCGTCCTGGACGGCGGCGAGCCCGTCGGCATCGTCTCGGTGCGCGACATCATCCGCCGCTGGGCGCCGGCGCGCGCCCCGCACAACACACCGGTGGTGACCGCCTGACGGGACGACGGAGTACCGACCGGCCCGGAGCGCGTACGGCCGGAACGACGCACGGGCCGGACCCCCGTCCCCGGGGATCCGGCCCACCGCCACGGCAAGCGGTCCAGTGCTGTCAGCCGCGCAGGGCCTGGACCGCGGCCTCCAGCCGCTTGCCGAAGTCACCGTCGGCCTGACGGAAGTTGCCGACCGCGCGCTCGACGATGTCGTCGCGCGAGACACCGGACAGGGCGCCGGCCAGGTTGCCGATCAGCCGCTCCTTCTCCGCGTCCGTCATCAGCCGGTAGAGGTTGCCCGCCTGGACGAAGTCGTCGTCCTCGGCGTGCGAGGGCGCCGGGGCCTCGCCGGTGGCACCGGAGACCGCGACCGGCTGCCACAGGGCCCGGTCCGTCTGGAACGGGCCGCCGAAGCTGTTCGGCTCGTAGTTCTTCGCGCCCTTGTGGCGGCCGTCGTACAGGTGGCCGTCACGGGAGTGGGTGCGCGCCACGGTGGCGTGCGGGCGGTTCACCGGCAGCTGGTCGGCGTTGATGCCGACGCGGTAGCGGTGCGCGTCGCCGTAGGCGAAGAGACGGCCCTGGAGCATCTTGTCCGGGGACGGCCCGATGCCGGGCACGAAGTGCGCCGGGGAGAAGATCGACTGCTCGACCTCGGCGAAGATGTTCTCCGGGTTGCGGTTGAGCTCCAGCTTGCCGAACCAGACGATCGGGTAGTCCGCGTGCGGCCACACCTTGGTCAGGTCGAACGGATTGAAGCGGTACGTCGCCGCCTCCGCGACGGGCATGATCTGCACGCCGACCGTCCAGGACGGGAAGTCGCCGCGCTCGATGGCCTCGCGCAGGTCACGCTGGTGGGAGTCGGGGTCCTCACCGGCGAGCCTGTCCGCCTCGGCCTGGGTGAGGGTCTTGATGCCCTGGTCGGTCTTGAAGTGGTACTTGACCCAGAAGGCTTCGCCCGCCTCGTTGTTCCACTGGTAGGTGTGCGAGCCGAAGCCGTCCATGTGGCGGTACGACGCCGGGATGCCGCGGTCACCGAACAGCCAGGTCACCTGGTGCGTCGACTCGGGCGACAGGCTCCAGAAGTCCCAGACGTTGTCCATCTCGGTCGAGCCCGTGTAGGGGTCGCGCTTCTGGGTGTGGATGAAGTCGGGGAACTTGATGGCGTCCTTGATGAAGAACACCGGGGTGTTGTTGCCGACGAGGTCGTAGTTGCCCTCCTCGGTGTAGAACTTCAGCGAGAAGCCGCGCGGGTCGCGGACGGCGTCCGCCGCGCCCAGGTTGCCGGCCACGGTGGAGAAGCGGAGGAAGGTCTCCGTCTCCTTGCCGACCTCGGAGAGGAAGGCCGCGCGCGTGTACGGGGTGACATCGGCGGTGACCGTGAAGGTGCCGTAGGCGCCGGCGCCGCGGGCGTGCACGACGCGCTCCGGGATGCGCTCACGGTTGAAGTGGGCCAGCTTCTCCAGCAGGAGCTGGTCCTGGACGAGCACGGGGCCGCCGACGCCCGCCGTCTCACTGTTCTGGTTGTCGGCTACGGGGGCACCTGTCTCCGTAGTGAGCGGTCCCTGGGTCACGAGCTCCTCCTGTGCGGATCCTGGCGATCCTGCTGGTCTTGTCCCTTGGCTAATACCGTTCTAGATCCTACAATAGACAATGTCTAAGTCAAGTAGTACTCCAAAGTCACACCCATTCGGGACCTGGTCCCCCTTGCTGTTAAGCTGATGTGTATGAGTGACCTTCTGGAACGGCTGCGCGGGCGCGGTTGGCGCATGACCGCGCAGCGTCGGGTGGTGGCCGAGGTCCTCGACGGCGAGCACGTCCACCTGACGGCCGACGAGGTGCATTCCCGGGCCGTGGACAAGCTCCCCGAGATCTCCCGGGCGACCGTCTACAACACCCTGGGCGAGCTGGTCTCGCTCGGCGAGGTGCTGGAGGTGGCGACGGACAAGCGCGCCAAGCGCTACGACCCGAACGCGCACCGGCCGCACCACCACCTGGTCTGCGCCCAGTGCGGCGCGATCCGCGACGTCCACCCGACCGGCGACCCGCTGACCGACCTTCCCGACTCGGAGCGCTTCGGCTTCACGGTGTCGGACGTCGAGGTGACGTACCGCGGCACCTGCCCGAACTGCGCGGCGGCGTGAGCGGGATTTGCGTCTCGTCTTCGTATTGACGTAGTGTTCCATTCATCGACGCGGGGTGGAGCAGCTCGGTAGCTCGCTGGGCTCATAACCCAGAGGTCGCAGGTTCAAATCCTGTCCCCGCTACTGAAACCGAAAGGCCGGGATCCGAAGGGATCCCGGCCTTCGGCGTATCTGCGGGCAGTCGTGCCTCTCCCCCCAGTGCCTGAACGGCCTGGGAGGTACCCCCAGGCGGCACGGGTGGGCGCAGCGGCACCCGGCCGGCGCCGGCCCACGCCCCCCGGCCAGCCCAGCCCGGGGCACCTCTAAAAGGCGCCCAAGCTCAGCGCAGCGTCACGCCTCACGCCGACAACTCCTGCCGCAACGCGTCCCGCAACCGCGCCGCCCGCTCCCCCACCTCAACCGGCCCCAGCGACACCGCCAAGTCCGCCCACCGCTGCCCCTCCGCCAGCTCTCCCCGCCGCGCGAACACCAGCGCCAGCCGCAGCGCCGCCCGCCCGTGCCCGGCGTCGGCCGCCCGGCGCCACCACACGACGGCCTCCGGCTCGCTCCCCTCCCGCGCCAGCAGCAGCCCCAGGTTGAACGCCCCGTTGCGCGACCCGGCCTCGGCCGCCTCGCGGTACCACCGCGCCGCCTCCACCACGTCCCCGCGCGCCGCGGCGAGCATCCCGACCCGCACCTGTGCGCGGCGGTGCCCCTGGGAGGCCGCCCGCTCGTACCACTCCTCGCACTCGGACTTCTCCTGCGTCGGCTCACCCAGCTCGTGCGCGGGCGCGGGCGGCCGGCGCGCGTCCAGCACCGTCGCCAGCCGGTACGCGGCCTCCGCGCTGCCGCCCCCCGCCGCACAGCGCAGGAAACGCTCCGCCTCGCGCTCGTCCCCGGCGCGCAGCCGTGCCATGCCGACCTGGAGCGCCGCCTCGGTGTGCCCGGCCGCGGCGGCCCGCTCGTACCAGCGCAGCGCCGCCCGTTCCTCGCTCCGCCCGGCGTGCAGGATCCCGAGGTTGAAGGCGGCGTCGACACTGCCCGCCTCCGCGGCCTTGGAGAACCACGGCTCGGCACCGCTCTCGTCCCCGGCGCGCAGCAGCAGGATGGCCAGCGCGTTGGAGGCCTCCCGGTGCCCGGCGTACGCCGCCCGCCGGTACCACTGCTCGGCCTGCGTGGTGCGCCCCTGCTCGGCGCAGAGCAGCCCGAGGTTGTACGCGCCGTTGTCGTCACCGGCGTCCATCGCCGCCCGGTACCAGCGCTCCGCGGTCTGGGTCTCGCCGCGCTCGGCGTGCAGTGCGCCCAGGGCGTTGGCGGCGTTGCCGTCGCCGTCCTGGGCGGCGCGCAGCCACCACACGGCGGCACTCTCGGTGTCCCCGGCGTCCCGCAGCAGGAAGCCGAGGGCGCAGGCGGCGCGGGCCTCGCCGTCCTTGGCGGACGTGAGGTACCAGCGGCCGGCCTCCTTGAGCTCGCCGCGCTTCTCCAGGATCGTCCCGAGGTGCAGCGCGCCCCGCCGGTGACCGCGCGCGGCGGCCTGCCGGTACCACTGCTCGGCCTCGTCGGCCGCGCGTGCGGCGGCCTTGTCGTCGCCGTCCCGCCCGGCCCGCCGGTCCAGCGTCCGCGCCAGCCGGTACGCCGCCTCCCGGTGCCCGCGCTCGGCCGCGGCCCGCATCCACCGCTCGGACCCGGTGTCGTCGCCGCGGTGCTCCAGCAGGTCGGCGAGAGCGTAGGCGCCCAGTACGTGGCCCTGTTCCGCGGACTGGCACAGCCAGTACTCGGCGGCCGGCTCGTCCCCGCGTTCACGGAAGTGCCGGCCCAGCGCGTGCGCGGCGGCGGCCGACCCGGCGACGGCGGCGATACGCCACCATCCGGCGGCCTCGTCGGCGTATCCACGCTGGTGCAGCAGGACGCCCAGGTTGTTGGCGGCGGCCCGGTCACCGGCCGCGGTGGCGGCACGCAGGTGGGACTCGGCTCCGTCGAAGTCGCCACGGCGCAGCAGCATCGCGCCGAGCATGCTCATCGCCTCGACGTCACCACCGTCGACGGCGAGCCGCAGACGCACTTCCTCGGCGGCCTCGTCGGCGGCTTCCTGAGCCTCGTCCGCGGCTTCCTCCTGACCCGACGGCTGACCGGACGGCTGCGCAAAACGCCCTGTCCCGAACAGATTTGCCATGTCCCCCATAACGTTCATCGTCGCACCACCCGCAACCTCGGTACATCCGGTATACCGCAGTCAGTGAGGTCACTTCAGCGTTTTGTCGACATGCCCACAGGGAGACAAGTCAAACACAGAACTGCCCAACTCCCCCTGGCGGCGCGGCCGTCGTGTCCGCCGGTACATGCGTTCGCACATCACGAAGGCCCGGATTCCTTGAGGAATCCGGGCCTTCGTGGTCGCTCGCACGTAGCTCACGACTTCAGTAGCGGGGACAGGATTTGAACCTGCGACCTCTGGGTTATGAGCCCAGCGAGCTACCGAGCTGCTCCACCCCGCGCCGTTGTGTTCACAACCCTAGCACGGCGCGGGATGGGATTTGACCAGCTCGAACGCCCGACGAGGACGCCCGACGCGGCCACCCGGCGCGAGGCCGGCGGTCAGCCGGTGTCCGATCCTCCCCCGGCTTCACCGGTCGGCGTCGCGTCCGGACTCGCCTTGTCGTCTCCGGCCTTGTCCCCGCTGTTCTTGTCGCCGGAGTTCTTGTCGTCGCCGTTCTTGCCACCGGCGTTCTGGTCGGCCTTGGCCTGTGCGTCCTCGGCCCGCTGGAGCGCGTCCTCGAGGTCCTTCTGCGCTTCGGCGTACGCGGCCAGGTCCTTCTGCTCCAGGGCCTTCTGCCCGGCGTCGAAGGCCTTCTGCGCGTCGCTCAGCGCTTCCCGAACCGTGGGGTTGGTGGACGTCGGTGGCGGTTCGGTGGTGTCGTCGCCCTCGTCCGGTGGTGGCTGTTCGTTCTCGGCGGCCTGGGCTCCGAAGACCTTGTTCAGGGCCGCGTCGAGCGTGTTCTCGAAGGCGGTGTTGCCCCCGTAACTCACCAGGACCTTGCGCAGCAACGGGTACTTGAGGTCGCCACCGCGCACGTAGACGGGCTCGACGTACAGCAGTCCGCCGTCGAGCGGCACCGTCAGCAGGTTGCCGTACTCCACTTCCGAGTCGCCGCCTCTCAGCAGCCTGATGGACTCGGCGATGTCCTGTTCGGAGTTGAACTGGCTCTGCACCTGTTTGGGTCCGTCGACGGTCGTGCTCGTCGGCAGTTTCAGGATTCTGATCTTGCCGTAGTCACTGGTGCCCGCCTCGGCGTCGACCGCCATGAACGCGCTGAGGTTGTCACGCCCGTTGGGTGTGAACGTCGTCGTCAGCGAGAACGCCTGCGCCTTCTGGTCCGGCATCTTCATGCTCAGGTAGTACGGCGGCACCGCGTCGCCCGACTTGTTGGTCGGGTCGTCCGGCACCTGCCACACCTCGCTGCCGCTGAGGAAGGTGTTGGCGTCCTTCACGTGGTAGCGCGTGAGCAGCTCGCGCTGGACCTTGAACAGGTCCTGCGGATAGCGCAGATGCGCCATCAGCTCCTTGGAGATCTCGCCCTTGGCCTTCACCGTGCCCGGGAACGCCTTCTTCCAGGTCTTCAGGACCGGGTCGTCGGTGTCCCATTCGTAGAGCTTCACGTCACCGCTGTACGCGTCGACGGTCGCCTTCACGGAGTTGCGGATGTAGTTGACCTGGTTCTGCTGGGCCACCACCGCGCGCGAGTTGTTGTTGGCGGTCAGCGAGTCCGCGGTGGTGTCGCCGAGCGTCGTACGGGAGGCGTACGGATAGCCGTTCGTCGTGGTGTACGCGTCGACGATCCACTGGATACGGCCGTCCACCACCGCCGGATAGGCGTCGCCGTCGATGGTCAGCCAGGGCGCCACCGCCTCGACGCGCTCCTTGGGTGTGCGGTTGTACAGAATCCGCGAACCCTCGCCGATGGCACCGGAGTAGAGGATCTGCGGCTCGCTGAACGCGGCCGCGTACGCCGCCCGGTTGATCGGGTTGGACAGGTCGACGCCGCCGTCGCCCTTGTAGCTGAACGTCTTCTCCCCGGTGTCGTCGGAGTAGTCGATCTCCTTCTGGGGACCGCCGACGATCGAGTAGGTGGTGGTCTTCTCGCCGTAGTAGACCCGCTGCTCGTACTTGCCGAGGTCGCCCTCGGACGGCAGGTTGGACTCGGTGAAGACCGGGCGTCCCTCGGAGTCGACCTGGGTGCCCTTCGCCGCGACCACGCCGTAGCCGTGGGTGTAGCGGAAGTGGTTGTTGATCCAGTTCTTCTTCGGGATGCCCGCCAGGTTCAGCTCGCGCAGGCCGATGACCGTGTCCTGGTCCTTGCCGTCCTTCGCGTAGCGGTCGACGTCCAGGTTGGTCGGGAACGCGTAGTAGTTACGCATCTGCTGGAGCTGCTGGAACGTCGGCGAGATGATGTTCGGGTCCATGATCCGGACGGAGGCCGCGGCGTCCGCGTCGTCACGGAGCTTGGTCTTGTCCTTGGTCTCGCTCTTGCCCGGGTACTCGGTGACCTGGGTGCCCTCGATGCCGTACGCGTCGCGCGTGGCCGCGAGGTTCTTCGCGACGTAGGGCGCCTCCTTGGCCTGCTCGTTCGGCTGGACCTGGAACTTCTGGACCAGTGCCGGGTACAGGCCGCCGATGAGGATCGCGGAGAGCACCATCAGGCCGAAGCCGATCACGGGCAGCTGCCAGGTACGCCGCCACAGGGTGGCGAAGAACAGCAGGGCGCAGATGACCGCGATGCAGAACAGGATCGTCTTGGCCGGCAGGTAGGCGTTGGCGTCGACGTACCTGAGGCCCGTCCAGTTGTCGGTCGCCTTGAAGTCGCTGGACTTCACCGCGAGGCCGTACCGGTCGAGCCAGTAGGCGACGGCCTTGAGCGCGACGAAGACACCGAGGAGCACCGACAGGTGCCCGGTGGCGGCGGCCGTGGCGCGCGCGCCGGGGCTGGTGACGCGGAGTCCGCCGTACAGGTAGTGGGTCAGCGCGGCGGCGATCACGGAGATGATCACGGCTGCGAAGCCGAAGCCGAGCAGGAACCGGTACCAGGGCAGATCGAAGGCGTAGAAGGCGACGTCCAGCTTGAACTGGGGGTCCTTCTGCCCGAAGGGCACGCCGTTGACCCACATCAGCCAGGTCCGCCACTGACCGGACGCCGAGGCGCCGGCGATCAGGCCGACCAGGGCGGTGATGCCGAGCAGCAGCCACTTCTTGTACGGGGCGATGCCCATCCGGTACCGGTCGAGGTTCTGCTGCTCCATCGACATGGCGCTCAGCGGCGGGCGCAGGCGGTGGGCCAACCAGATGTTGAACCCGACGGCGAGCGCCATCAGCAGGCCGAAGACGAAGAAGAGCCCGATCTTGGTCCACAGGGTCGTCGTGAAGACCGACGAGTAGTGAACAGACCGGTACCAGAGCCAGTCCGTCCAGAATCCCGCGAACATGGTGAACGCCATGGCGAGCACGGCGAGGACACCAAGTGTCAGCAGCAGGGTTCGGACACGCCGGGACGGGCGGCCCACTCTGATCCGCGGCCCCGACGGGGGGCCTCCGCCGCGGTCCGGCATCTGGAAAGCCAAGGTGCGCACCTCGAAGTTCGCTGTTGATCCGTCAGGCCCTCGGGTTCGCGGGCCCCCCGTGCGCCCCCGTGATCGTGGGCCCACACTTATGCAACTTACTCATCGTTTACTCGGTTCCCGATTCGGGCCATGAACGAGGCAGGATTGTGACCATGTCCAACACCCCCATGGCAGCGAGCCCCCTCACCCGGGCCGTACTCGAGATCGACGAGTACGTCTCCGGCCTCGGCTGGGACCAGCCCGCACGCCTCTTCGCACTTGTCGACACCGCACGGCTGCGGGCCGACCAGCCCTCCCTCGCGGACCGGCTCGGTCTGCGGGAAGAGTCGGAGACCTCCGGCCTCACCCCGATCGAGCAGGACGAGATTCCAACGGACCAGGCGCTCGACGAGTTCCTGGGCACCATCGCCTGGCCCGACGCCGTGGTCGGCTGCGCGCTCGCCGTGGAGCGGCTGATGCTGCCGCCCTCGGCCGAGGCGCAGGTGCCCCAGGGCCTGAACGACAAGAAGCTCGCCCAGTGGGTGGCGGAGCACCCGGACCGTCAGGAGGTCCGCATGACCGTGGCGGTCCTGCGCGACGGCGCCCGCGACTCGGCCCTGCGGCTGCGGGAGAAGGACACGGCCACGGAGGTGCTCACGGGCTCCGACCTGGTGCCGGGTCTGGCCGAGGCGCTGACGGCGACGTTCGAGGAGTAGACCCGCCGGACGCCGACCGCCGGGGCGGACGGCCGGGCCGGAAGGGTCAGCCCTCCGTGCACGTCGGCAGGTCGCCGGTCTTCCCGGAACGGATGTCCTTCAGCGCGCCGAGGGCGTCGTCGATGGTGTCGACCTTCACCAGGGTGAGCCCGTCGGGGGTGTCCTCGGCGGCCGCCGCGCAGTTGTCCGCGGGCGTCAGGAAGTACTGGGCGCCCTTGTCGTGCGCGCCGATGGTCTTCATGCCGATGCCGCCGATCGGGCCGACCTTGCCGCTGTCGTCGATCGTCCCGGTGCCGGCGACGAACTTGCCGCCGGTGAGATCGCCGGGGGTCAGCTTGTCGTAGATGCCGAGGGCGAACATCAGACCGGCGCTCGGGCCGCCGACGTCGGCCAGCTTGATGTCGATGTCGAACGGGAACGTGTGGTCGGTTCCGGCGGAGATCCCGACGACGGCGCGCTTCTCGCCGGCGTCGTCGGAGGTCTCCGTGGTGATCTTGATCTTCTCTGTCTTCGTCGGCGTCCGGCCCTCCTTCTCCGCGGCGGCCTGCTCCTTGGCGGGCACGATCGTGAAGACGGTGTCCTCGCCCGGCTCGTGCTTGGTCACCAGCTCGGAGACGTCCGTGGGCTTCTTGACGGTCGTGCCGTCCACGGCCTTGATCACGTCACCGGCGTGCAGCCTGCCCTGCGACGGGGAGTCCTTGACGACGGCGGAGACGACCACCCAGGACTTCACCGGGATGTCCAGCGCCTTCAGGGCGGCCACCTTCGCGGTCTCCTGGGACTGGCTGAACTCCTCCGCGTTCTCCTGGGTGGCCTCTTCCTCGGTCTTGCCGTCCGGGTAGAGGGTGTCGTGCGGCACCACGCTGTTGTCGTGCGCCAGCCAGCCGTAGACGGCCTCCACGAGGTTCATCTTGTACTCGGCGCTGGTGACCCGGACGGTGGTCATGTTCAGATGACCGCTCGCCTCGTAGGTCTTGTGACCGGAGATCTGGAGCACCGGCTCGCCGTCGTGGTCCCCCAGGGTGTTCACCGTCGGCCCGGGTGACATCTCCGAGTACGGCACGGGGATGAAAACACCCGCGCACAGGAGCGCGATCAGCATCAGGGTGGAGGCGAGCATCGTCGCGGTGCGGCGTGGCATGGCACGACAGTACGGGACGCGGCTGTCGGAACACCGTCAGGGCGGAGGGCCGTCGGACGAGCGTTCAGGCACCCGTGCGGGGCTTCTCCATGGCCTCACGGAACCGGGCGTACCCGTCCAGTTCGGGACCGTCGCTCCGCGCCTTGCGGGTCCGGTTGGCCCAACTGCCCCACAGGCCCGCACCGACAGCGGCCACCAGCGGAATGAGCAACCAGGCAAGCGCTGCCATGCCGACCTCCCAACCCCATGAGCGTCCGCGACTGACTGATCAGCAGATTAACCATTCGCAGTGACAACGCTCACGCCGGGGGGCGGGTTACGCAACCGGAGCCACGGGAGGGAACGGGGCGCTACGCGCCCACCCATTCCTCGGTGCCGTCGGAGAACGTCTGGTGCTTCCAGATGGGCACCTCGTGCTTGAGGTCGTCGATCAGCTTCCGGCAGGCGTCGAAGGCCTCGCCCCGGTGCGGGCAGGACACAGCGACGACCACCGCGAGGTCCCCGACCTCCAGATCCCCCACACGGTGCAGCGCCGCGAGCGCCCGCACGGGGTACTCCGCGACGACCTTCTCCGCGATCCGCCGCATCTCGGCCTCGGCGCTCGGGTGGCACGAGTACCCGAGCCGGTCGACGTCGGTGCCGCCGTCGTGGTTGCGCACGGTCCCCACGAACAGCGCGGTGCCGCCCGACGCGTCGTCCCCGACCGCGCGGAAGACCTCGTCCACGGACAGGGGCGTCTCACGGATGCCGATCAGCTTGACGGGGTCCGCTGCGGCCCGCTCACCGGGGTGGTCGTTCGTGGTTGCCATGCGCCCATCGTGCCCCACTCCGCGGACGGCGCGGAATAGCGTGTTCGCCCGGCACGCGCGCGTACGGCGTTGGAGCCTCCTACAGCGGCCGCCGACCGGGGGCGGTCTCAGATGCGGCGCCGGGCCTTGCGCGCGCGGCGCACCACCGCGGCCGCGCCCAGCAGCGCCACCGTCGCGCCCGCGGCCCCCGCCGCCGTCGCGTCCTTGCGGCCGAGGCGCCGGCCGGCGACGGTGTGCCGCCCCGCGACCTCCTCCAGCAGTTCCGCCAGGACCTCCTCGTTCGTGTGCTTGGGACGCCATCCGGCATCGTGCAGGCGGCTGCCGCTCACCACCCAGGGGTACATCGTGTACGCCAGGTCCCCCGCCGGGGAGGGCGTCAGTCCGATCCGGTGCAGCCGGGCCGCCGCGCCGAGCGCGACCGCGGAGGGCAGCTCCATGCGCCGGATGCCGCTGAGCTCCTCGACCTCCTCCTGCTCCAGCCAGCCGTCGCACCCGACGGCCAGCTCACCGTCGGCCTTCTCCAGGACGGCGTACTCCAGGGCGCTGCACAGGTCGTCGACGTGGCAGAACTGCCACGCGGGCCGCGATCCGGCCACGACCAGCAGCCGGGGCGACTCGAAGTACCTGGTCAGCGCGGTGTCCATGCCCCCGACCAGCACGGCGGGCCGTACCACGGTCACGTTCAGGCCGGGATGCGCGCGGGGTGCGCGCCGCGCGAGCCGCTCGATCTCCAGCAGGTCGCCGACGCCCGTGGCCTCGGCCGTGGCGCGCAGCTCGGCGTCCTCGGACAGCGGCAGCTCGTTGTCCGGGAGGGCGCCGTAGACCATCGCGGAAGTGCACAGCACGACCCGGTGCACGCCGGCCGCCGCCGCGGCGGTCAGCACGGTCTGCGTCCCCCGGACGTTGTAAGCCGTACGGGCGGCCCCGTCGGTCTCCAGGTCGAGGTCGAGCGCCAGGTGCACCACGACGTCCGCACCCCGCAGTTTCTCGGCGATGGCCGGGTCCCGTACGTCCAGGATCTGCCACTCGGCCGCCTCGCACTCCCCGCGCCGTTCGTCGATGGCCACGACCTGTCTGACCTCGGCGGACGCGGCGAGCCGCGCGGTGAGCAGGGCCCCCACCCCGGACGCGGCACCGGTGACCGCGACGACGGGTCCGCGCGCGCCGGGGCGGGCGGAACTGGTTGACTGGTTTCGCGCTGCGCGAACCTGCGGATCTGGGGAACTCACCGGGCGTCTCCAGAGGTTGTCTTCAGTACGAGCGCGTGCGACGCGTGCGTACCAGGTGGCATCCATCCTGCCGCAGGCCGTCAGTCGGCGAAGCACCGAGGCCCGAACGGCTTCGGGTGTCTACGCTGGGTGGTGAAGTCGGGCAGCCGTGCCGCCGGAAAGAACCGGCGGCCCTACCAGCCGAGGAACCCCGTGAGTGACACCCCATTCGGATTCGGCCTTCCGCCGGAGGAGCCGGACGACGGCGACGAAGGCAAGAAGAAGGACCAGCAGAGCGGCGGTGGTCAGGGACCGGCCAACCCGTTCGGTTTCGGGATGTCCGGAGCCGGAGGCCTGGGCGGCCCCGGCGCGGACAACCCGTTCGCTGCCATGTTCGGTTCCATGAACCCCAACGACCTGGGCGCCGCGTTCCAGCAGCTGGGCCAGATGCTCTCCTACGAGGGCGGCCCGGTGAACTGGGACATGGCCAAGCAGATCGCCCGCCAGACGGTCTCCCAGGGCACGCCTGACGGCCGCAAGGACGCCAGCGTCGGTCCCGCCGAGCGCAATGCCGTCCAGGAGGCCGTGCGCCTGGCCGACCTGTGGCTGGACGACGCGACGGCCCTGCCGTCGGGCGCGGGCACCGCCGTCGCCTGGAGCCGCGCGGAGTGGGTCGAGGCGACCCTGCCCGCCTGGCGCGAGCTGGTCGACCCGGTCGCCGAGCGCGTCGGCAACGCCATGGGCGACGTCCTGCCGGAGGAGATGCAGGCCATGGCCGGCCCGCTGATCGGCATGATGCGGTCCATGGGCGGCGCCATGTTCGGCACGCAGATCGGGCAGGCCGTCGGCGTGCTCGCCGGTGAGGTCGTCGGCTCGACCGACGTCGGTCTGCCGCTCGGCCCGGCCGGCAAGGCCGCCCTGCTGCCGGTGAACATCGAGTCGTTCGGCAAGGACCTCGGTGTGCCTCAGGACGAGGTGCGGCTGTACCTGGCCCTGCGCGAGGCCGCCCACCAGCGCCTCTTCGCGCACGTGCCGTGGCTGCGCTCGCACCTGTTCGGCGCCGTCGAGGGCTACGCCCGCGGCATCAAGGTCGACACGGCCAAGCTGGAGGACGTGGTCGGCCAGTTCGACCCGCAGAACCCGGAGCAGCTGCAGGAGGCTCTCCAGCAGGGCATGTTCCAGCCGGAGGACACCCCGGAGCAGAAGGCGGCCCTGGCCCGTCTGGAGACGGCCCTGGCGCTCGTCGAGGGCTGGGTGGACGCGGTGGTGCACACCGCCGCCAAGCCGCGCCTGTCCTCCGCCGACGCGCTGCGCGAGACGCTGCGCCGCCGTCGCGCCTCGGGCGGTCCGGCGGAGCAGACCTTCGCGACGCTGATCGGCCTGGAGCTGCGCCCGCGCCGCCTGCGCGACGCCTCCCGCCTGTGGGCGTCCCTGACGGACGCGCACGGTGTCGACGGCCGGGACGGCCTGTGGGCCCACCCGGACATGCTGCCGACCGCGACCGACCTGGACGACCCGGACGGCTTCGTGCACCGAGAGCAGCTCGACTTCTCCGAGCTGGACAAGATGCTCGGCGAGGCGGCGGGCAAGCCCGATCTGAAGAAGAAGGACCAGGGCGAGAGCCGGGACGACGGCCGGGACGAGGCCAAGGGCGACGACGGCGAGTGAGTCTCCACGACGACGCGGTCCTGGTCCTGAAGGGGTACGAGGGCCAGGACGAGCTGCGTCAGGTCTACCTGGACCATCTCGCGACCCATCCGGACGGCATGTGGAAGGCCTGCGCCGACGGGCACCTCACCGCGAGCGCCATGGTGATCGACCCGTCGCGCGAGCGTGTCCTGCTGACCCTGCACAAGAAGATGCGCATGTGGCTGCAGATGGGCGGTCACTGCGAGCCGGTCGACGAGACGCTGGCCCGGGCGGCCCTGCGCGAGGGCACGGAGGAGTCGGGCATCGCCGGTCTGACCCTGCTGTCCGGCGGCCCCGTGCGGCTGGACCGCCACCACACGCCCTGCGCCTGGCACCTGGACGTCCAGTACGCGGCCGTGGCTCCCGAGGGTGCCGTGGAGGCGATCAGCGACGAGTCCCTCGACCTGCGCTGGTTCCCGTACGCCGAGGTCGCGGCCGTGGCCGACGAGTCGGTCGTGCGTCTGCTGGAGGCGACCCGCGCCCGCCTGTGAGCGGTAAGGGGTGACCGCCCTGGCGATCACCCCTTACCGAACGGTGGCCGTGGGTGCGCTCAGCTCCAGGCGTTGCCCTGGTTCTGACCGCGGGCCCCGTGCTGCCCCATGCCGTACTGCGCGGCGACACCCTGTCCGACCTGGGCGTTCTGCGGCGGCAGCAGTTCGCTGGGCTGGACGAGCGCGAAGCCGCTGCCCATGAAGCTCAGCTCCCAGCCCTCGCCGGTGTTGCCACGGCGCCGCCACACCCCGGAGGAGTGCGTCTGGGCCTGCATCTGCACGCGCAGGCCGGTGGACCAGGCGACGATCGCGTCGGCGTCGCAGTTGACGTACTTGTCGGGCGTCACCTGCATGAACAGGGGGGAGCCCGAGGTCATCAGGGCGACCTTGCCCCGGCCGGTGATGTTGAGCTGGTACTTCCCCGAGCCGGAGATGCCGTAGAGGCTGTCCACCGCGATGACCTCGTGGTGCAGGGACGAGTCCATCGCGAGCACGTAGCTGCTGTCGACGGTGAGGCCGTCCTGGTCGACGTCCACCACGTGGACGCACTGGGCGAGGTTGGAGAAGTAGACCGTGCCCTGCCCGTGGCAGCGCATCAGGTCCAGGCCCTCACCGGTGTGCGCACGCGCGCGCGACTGGTTGTTGCTCTGGTACTCGGCGTCGAACTCGACGAGCCCCTGGTAGGCGACCATCGTGCCCTTGCGGGCGAGCACGTCGTCGTGGCCCGTGAGGGCGACGCGGAGCATGTGCTTGTTCTGCAGGCTCCAGGCTTCCTGGGTCTGCTGGTCGTTGTAGGCGAAAATCGGGCTCTGCATGATGTTCTGGCTCCCCCTCAGCCCCGGGCCCGGAGGCGGTCGGTGCTGTCCTCGCTGGGCTGGACGACGACGATGCCCTGACCGGAGAAGGCCATCTGGAAGGCCTCGCCGCTGCCGCGGCCGATCAGCGACTGCGCCTTGAAGCTGCGCTTGCCCTTCACCTTGAGGTTCGGGGACCAGGCGACGAGCGCGTCCGGGTCGACGTAGGTCTCGTCCTCGCCGCCGCCGCAGTCGACCACGATCGGCTTGCCCCGGGAGGTGAGCGCGACCCAGCCCTGGCCGGAGATCCTGGTGTTCCACAGGCCCTGCCCGGCGAACTTCGCCAGGCCCTTGACCCGCTCCACACCCCACGTCAGATGGGCGTCGAAGGCGAGCAGGTTGGTGGCGTTGACGGAGATTCCGTCGCCGTTGAGGTTGATGACGACGACGTTGGCGCCGTAGTCGGCGAGGTAGAGCAGTCCGTCGCCGGAGCACTTCATCAGGGGCGCGCCCTCGCCGGTCATCCAGTCCTTGGCGATCTGGCGGACGGCCGGCGGGTTCGGCTCGTACTGGACGAAGCCCTCGTAGGCGACCATCGAGCCCACGCGCGCGAGGAGGTCGTTTCCGGTCTGCATGGCGACCTTCAGCATGTGGTTGCCGTGGTTCTCCATGCGGGCGCCGACGGGTGCGGGAGCGTAGCCCGCGAGCGGCTGGTTCATGTCGGGCTCTCCCTCAGATCTCGTACGGCTGGACGACGACGAAGCTGCCGGGCGCGGCCCGGAACTGCAGGTTGACGCTCTCGCCGGTGTCGCCCGCGTAGGAGTTGCGGCGCATCCGCACCTGGCTGGAGACGACCACCTGGGCGGCGGCGGACCAGGCGACCACGGCGTTGCAGTCGGCGAAGGTCGTGGGCGTGACCGGCAGCACCACGGGCACGCCGTGCGTCTTCACGACGATCGTGCCGGTGCCCTGGAACTGCATCGTGAACAGCGCGCCGCCCGGGATGCCGTGCCCCTCGATGCGGCGGACCTCGTACTGGAGGCTCTCGTCGAAGGCCAGGACGTTCTCCGCGGAGACGCACACGGCGTCTCCCTGGAGCTCGATGGGGTGCAGCATCGCGCTGTTGTCCGCGAGGAAGACCTGTCCCTTGCCGGTGCAGCGCATCAGCTGCATCTCCTGACCGGTCGCGTTGCCCACGACCCGGCCGGCGAATCCGGCGCCCTTGTAGCTGAAGTCGACCTTGCCCTGGTAGAGCACCATGCTGCCCTGCCGGGCGAGCACGGGCTGGCCCTCCGCGCCGAGGTCGACGCGGACCAGCTTCTTGTTCTGCTGCGTCCAGCGCTGTCCGGTCGCGGTCTCCCGGAACTGCTGGAGGGCCGCGGTCACACCGGCACCCTGCGGGGCTCCCTGGGGCATGCCCTGCGGTGCGCCCTGGGGCGTCGGCTGGCCGTAGCCGGGCGGGGGCGTCGGCTGGCCGTAGCCGGGCGGAGGCGTCGGCTGGCCGTAGCCGGGCGGAGGCGTCGGCTGGCCGTGTCCCATGGGCGGGCCGGGCTGCCCGTAGCCGGGGGGCGCGGTCGGCTGCCCGTAGCCCGGCGGCGGGGGCGGGGCCTGGGGTGCCTGCGGTTGGCCGTAGCCGGGGGGCGGCGGCGCGGTCTGGCCGGGTACCTGGCCGTACGGCGGCTGCTGACCGGGCTGGCCCGGCTGGCCGTACGGCGCGGGCGCCGGGGCGGGGGGCGGCACCGGGGCACCGCCGGGCGGCGTGTTCATGGGCGCGACGATGGTCTGCGCGGCGTGCACGTCCGGCCCGGGCGCCGGGGCGGGAGCCGGTGGCGGCGTGGCGGCGGGCGGCGGAGCGAAGCCCTGCGGGGCGGGAGCCGGGGCCGGTGCGGCCGCGGCGGGCGCGCCGAAGGCGGGCGGCGCCGAGGCTTGGGCGGGCGGGGCGAAGCTCGGGGCGGCACCGGTCTGCGGCTGCTGCGCCTGCTGCGGCGCGGGGGTCTCTTCCTCGGCCACCTCGCCGCCGAAGTTTCTCAGCAGCGCGTCGAGACCGCCGTCGAAGCCCTGTCCGACGGCGGCGAACCGCCACACGTCCTTCAGATAGAAGTCGCCCAGCATCACGGCGCGCTCGGTGGAGAACTCTGAGCCGCTGAACGGGTACCGGGCCACCTCCTCGCCACCCGCGACGATCCGGAGGTACCCGGGCCCCACCTGCGACATCTGTCCCGCGCCGTCGATCGTCGCGGTGAAGGACAGCTTCTGGATCTGCTGCGGAATCCTGTCCAGGGTGACCCGGAAGGATTCGGTGTCGCCCGCCTGCGCACCCAGGAGCTGGATGGACTCCTCTGGGGTCTTCGGTTGGTTGAAGAACACGAAGTACCGGTCGTCCGACAAGCGCTCGTCGGCGTCGAGACCGAAGCAGCTGATGTCGAAGCTCAGCCCGGGGCCGGAGATCTGCACACCTACGTACAGATCCGTGCCCGCGGTGAGGTCACTGATCCTGGCCTTGTGGCCGCGTTGAAATTCCCTGGCCATGCGTTACGACCGTCCCCCATCCGAATGTGAGTGCGTCGCGACAGGCTAACGGCAAACACCGACACCGGAGGAAGTCGGTACAGACCCGGTACGAAACCCGTGCGAGGCCGTGGCGGACCCCGGTCCGGGCCGCTCGTGCTACTCGCTGCGGGCGCCGGGTACGTGCGGCAGCCGGTCCGCGGCGACCACGCCTTCCAGGTAGCCCCTGGCGCGCTCGGTCCGCGGATAGGCCTCGAGGAGGCGCCAGAACCGGGGCCCGTGACCGGGGACCAGCAGATGCGCCAGCTCGTGCAGGAGGACGTAGTCGACGACGTACTCGGGCATGCCCTGGAGACGGTGCGACAGCCGGATGCTTCCCTCGGACGGGGTACACGAGCCCCAGCGGGTGTTCTGGTTGGTGACCCAGCGGACCGAGGTGGGCCGGGCCCGGCCCTCGAAGTACTGCCCCGACAGGCGCTCCGCGCGCGCGGCCAGCTCGGCGTCACCGAGGACGCGCCTGCTCTCCTGGGCGGCCAGCTTGTCCAGCATGACGCTCACCCAGCGTTGCTCCTCGGCCTTGGACATCCGGGCGGGGATCAGCACGACGGTGCGATCGCCCTCGCGGTACGCGGATACCGTCCGACGTCGCCGGGTGCTCCTGCGCACCTCGATCGCGCTCGTCCCCGGGCCGCTCGGCGGCGGATTCGTCGGTGTGCGCGGGGGTGCCCCGGCGCGGTGCAGTGGGTCGGCGGACACGCCACGACGTTACCCGCTGCACACGGGGAAGTCCCGGCTCCGGGACGCATCGGCGCCGATCCACCACTCGTCCTGGGAGGTGTGCGGCTGATTCGTACGACGAATACCCACTGCCTGTGGACAACTTTCGACGCCTCCGAGCGCGTCCGGGCATGCTGGCACCCGCGGACGGCTTCGCGACCGAATCCCGAAGACGCAGGAAGACGCAGGAAGACGCAGGAAGACAAAGAAGTACACGGCAAGACAGACGGGGGACCTGGCATGCATCCGATGGTGAAGCCCGCGCTCAGGCGCGGCTGGCGCGATCTGAACACCGTGCAGTTCGGCATGACACCGGCGCACGCGCTGACGCTGGCACCGGTGGACACGGCGACGGGCAGTTTCCTCGAACTGCTCAACGGCACCCGTGGTCCGGCGCTCCTGCGTGAGGCGGGGAAGGGCATGGACCTGCCGGACGGGCATGTCGACCGGGTCGTGGAGCGACTGGCGCGGGCCGGTCTCCTCGACGACTCCCGGGGCGGCGGGCCGGCCGCCGACGCCCTGCGGAAGAAGAAGGAGGTCCTCGACCGGCTCCGCCCCGACCTGGCCTCACTGTCCCTGACCACGTCGGAACCGGGCGACGCGATCAGACACCTGGCCGCCCGACGCGCCCAGCGGGTGGGTGTGCGGGGTGCGGGACGGGTGGGCGCGGTGCTGGCGGGGCTGCTGTCGGGCGCGGGCGTCGGGGAGATCGACGTGCGCGACGGCGGACGCGTCGAGCCGTGGGACGTCGCTCCGGGCGGCCTGCCCGCCGAGTCCGTCGGCGACCGCCGGGACGAGACGGCCCGCCGCGTGGTCCGCCGGGCCGCCCCCGACCGACCACCGCGCCGAGGCCCGACGACACCGCCCGAGGACGACGCCCCGGGGTTCTGCCTGGTGGTCGTCGCCCCGCGCGACGATGTCGCGGTGCACACACCCGACCCGGCCGCCGCGGAATCCCTGATGGCTTCCGGCACGCCCCACCTGTACGCCGGTGTCGTGGAGGGCACGGGCGTCGTCGGCCCCCTCGTCCTGCCCGGTGAGACGGGGTGCGCCGGATGTCTGCACGCCGACCGCACCGACCGGGACCCGGCCTGGCCGCGGCTCGTGGCGCAGTGGCGCTCGGGCCGGCAGCGCCGGGTACCGCCCTGCGACCTCACCCTCGCGACGACCGTCGCCGGGTTCGCGGCGGCTCACGCGCTCGCCTTCCTGGACGGCCGGACGCCGTCGAGCACCGGCGCGCGCTGGGAGGTCGCGCTGCCCGGTCTGCGGTGGCAGGTGCGGCCGGTCCGGCCACACCCCGGGTGCCCCTGCGGAGCGGCCGGGAAAGGTAAGCAGGAACACATCCCCGAGGACGGGGGGCGGCGCGCGACAATGGCTGGGCAAGGGCCGTCGGCGGACCTGCGCCACGAGGTGCAACCGACACGGCCGGCTGGGACTTGGAGGGCGCATGTCTGATCTTCCGCGCAAGGCGGTCACCCGGACCGCCAAGCTCGCCGCGCTTCCGCTCGGCTTCGCCGGGCGGGCCACCTGGGGGCTGGGCAAGCGAATCGTGGGCGAGTCCGCGGAGATCGTCGGCCAGCAACTGCAGCAGCGCACCGCGGACCAGCTGTTCAAGGTGCTGGGCGAGCTCAAGGGCGGGGCGATGAAGTTCGGGCAGGCCCTGTCCGTCTTCGAGTCGGCGCTGCCCGAGGAGGTCGCCGGTCCCTACCGGGCCGCGCTGACCAAGTTGCAGGAGGCGGCACCGCCGATGCCGACGCGCACCGTGCACTCCGTGCTCGCGGAGCGGCTCGGTGAGGACTGGCAGGACCTGTTCCTGGAGTTCGAGGACAAGCCCGCCGCGGCCGCCTCCATCGGCCAGGTGCACCGGGGGGTGTGGCACGACGGCCGGGAGGTGGCGGTCAAGGTGCAGTACCCGGGCGCCGGTGAGGCCCTGCTGTCCGACCTGAACCAGCTCAGCCGCTTCGCCCGCCTGCTCGGGCCGCTGGTCCCCGGCATGGACATCAAGCCGTTGATCACGGAGCTGAAGGACCGGGTCTCGGAGGAGCTGGACTACGGCCTGGAGGCGCAGGCCCAGCGGACGCACGCCGAGGTCTTCGAGGACGACCCGGACATCGTGGTACCGGACGTCGTCCACCAGTCCGAGCAGGTGCTGATCACCGAGTGGATCGACGGCATCCCGATGTCGGAGATCATCTCGAACGGTACGCAGGAGCAGCGCGACCGGGCCGGCCAGTTGCTGGCCCACTTCCTGTTCTCCGGTCCCGCGCGCACCGGGCTCCTGCACGCCGACCCGCACCCCGGCAATTTCCGGCTGCTGCCCGGCGGGCCTGAGGGCGAGGACGACTGGCGCCTGGGCGTCCTGGACTTCGGCACGGTCGACCGCCTGCCGGGCGGCCTGCCCGAGCCCATCGGCGAGGCCCTGCGCATGACGCTGGACGGCGAGGCGGAGGCCGTCTACGAGATGCTCTGCGCGGAGGGCTTCGTCAAGGAGTCGATAGAGCTGGACCCCGACGCCGTTCTCGACTACCTCCTGCCGATCATCGAGCCGGCCCGGGTCGACGCGTTCACGTTCACCCGCGGCTGGATGCGGAGCCAGGCCGCCCGCATCGGTGACCCCCGCTCCCCCGCGTACCAGTTGGCCAAGCAGCTCAACCTGCCGCCGGCGTACCTGCTGATCCACCGCGTGACCCTGAGCACCATCGGTGTGCTGTGCCAGCTGGGGGCCACCGTCCGCCTCCGCGACGAGCTGGAGGAGTGGCTGGTCGGTTTCCTCGCCGAGGACGAGGCAGAAGAAGCGGACGAGGACGTAGCCGAGGAGGGCGAGGACGTGTACGAGGTGGAGGAGACGGCCGCGGAGGCCTGATCCACCGGTTCCGCACACGCCCCGGGGGCCGGTCCGTTCGGACGGACCGGCCCCCGGGGGCGGAGCTTCATCTCCCGCTGGGAGACCACCGCTTCAGGTGTGTCGGTTACTGCATGACCGCCATGGCCAGCGCACGCCGGGCACGCAGCGAGGCGCGCTCCGCCCGGCGCTGCATCCGGCGAGCGGTCACCAGGCGCAGCGCCCGGCGTTCCTGCTCGGCCTCATGCAGGCGATCGTGCATATGCGCACGTGCCAGGGCTTCTGGGATGAGTTGCATTTCACGGGTCCTGTTCTGACGCGAGTCCTTCGCGTCACTGGTGGTGAAGTCTTCAGGCGCGGTGCCTGCGATGTCGTGGGTGGACGGCTTCATCGGGGCCTGCTTCTGGGGGTCGTACGTGAGGGGGCGGTCGATCGTTCCTGCGGTGTTCATGCCGAAACCGGGTTCTTGCGCGGGCGGCCACGGGGCCGCTTCCGGGCGACGACGACACCCTGGACGAACAGCTCTCCACCCCAGACACCCCAGGGCTCACGCCGCTCCTTGGCACCGGCGAGGCAGGCCTCGATCAGCGGGCAGGTGCGGCAGAGGGACTTGGCGTACTCCACGTCCGCCGGCGACTCGGCGAAGAAGACCTCCGGGTCGTAGGAGCGGCAGGGGACGGGCACGCCGAGGTTCTCGATGGCGTCGTCGAGCGCGGTGAGCGCGGTGAGCGGGGTCAAGGTGGAGTCCTCCGTGGAACAGGGCTTGGGGATCGTGTCGGAAGGCGGTACGGACGGGGCGTGCGCTTCGAGTTGCACGGGTGGTCTTCCTCGTCTGTTCGTTCCGGCCGGTTGACCGGGTGGCGGCTTGGTACCGGGTTCTTTTCTTGTCCCGAGGCTCCTTCGTGCTGTCGCCCCCGTTCGGGGACAAACAGAAGGGCCGCGGATCCCGGGTGGGGTTCCGCGGCCCTGAAGGCGCCGGCCTGATCGGCGATCAGGCTGGATCACTCCAGGGTTCTGGCCCACGGAAGGCCCACATCAGGTGGTGCTGCGTCGTCTGCTTCCGGAATCCGGCACCGGTCGCGGTAAAGGCATAGGCCTGCGCCTGTGCCGTTACTGCTGCTTCCAGTGCCTTGGTCGGTCGCTCATTGCGCTCGCGGACGGGGAGGCCCGCGGGGGCAGCGACGGCGGCCGGACGCACGGCAGGAATGCCGGACAGACCGGTGCCCGAGTGAGAAGCGCCGAGAGTGCACAGGGAGACGGCCGAGCGATCGGTCATTTTGGCGGTGAAGCTGACGACGAAGCTGCTGTTGATGCTGATCACTGGGCTCGCCTCCTCTCGGCGTCTCGGGGGACTGGGACGAACCAGTCCGCGGATATGCAAGTACAACACGGATTCAGGGCCTCCGGGAAGGCCGCTGCTCCCGTGACCAAGAACCTATGGGGATTCCCGGGGCATGCGCAAACTATTTTTTCGACGAGTTTGTATCAGTCGTCCTCGTCAAGCCCCACACCGTCCTGGCCTGCGCAGATGGCCAGGACGTCGGCCCCGTAGCGGTTGAGCTTGCGCGCCCCGACCCCTGGGATCCGGGCCAGCTCCCGCTCGTCCTCCGGGACGGACTCCGCGATCGCCATCAGCGTCTTGTCGGTGAAGACGCAGAACGCGGGCTGCCCGCTGCGTCCCGCCTGCAGCGCCCGCCACTCGCGCAGCCGCTCGTAGACGCCCTCGTCCATGTCGGACGGGCAGCCCTCGCAGCGCATCAGCTTCATCTCACCGGCGTCGGTGAGGGTGCGCCCGCAGACCCGGCAGCGGGCCGGCGTCCGCTGGGTCCGTCTCGGCGCGGGGGCGACGGTACCGCCACCGCCGCCCCGGAACCCGCGCTCCACGCCTCCCGGGCCCCCGGCGGCTGCTCGCCCGCCCGCCGTGCCCGAACCGGGGCGCAGTCCCTTCAGGAAGCGGCTGGGCCTGCGGCTCGGCCGGCCGCCGGGCGACCGGGCCAGTGACCAGGACAGGTGCAGGCGTTCACGCGCGCGGGTGACACCGACGTAGAGGAGGCGGCGTTCCTCCTCGATCTGCTCGTCGGTCTTTGCGTAGGTGATCGGCATCATGCCCTCGGCGACGCCGACCAGGAACACGACGTCCCACTCCAGGCCCTTGGCCGAATGCAGGGAGGCGAGGGTGACGCCCTGCACCGTCGGGGCGTGCTGGGCGCTCGCCCGCTCGTCGAGTTCCACGACCAGGTCGCTCAGGCTGGCCCCCGCTCTGGCGGCGGCGAAGTCCTGGGCCAGGCCGACCAGGGCGGCCAGCGACTCCCACCGCTCCCGCACGGCACCCGACCCGGCCGGGGGTTCGGTCGTCCAACCCTCCCCCGACAGCACCGCGCGCACCTGCGAGGGCAGGTCGACGACGTCGTCGAGGAGCGAGTCGTTGCCGCCGAAGCGCGCCGCGGCCCGCAGGGCACTGCCGGCCTTGCGCACCTCCGGCCGGTCGAAGAAGCGCTCCGCGCCCCGCAGCTGGTACGGCACCCCAGCGTCGGCGAGCGCCTGCTCGTAGGTCTCGGACTGGGAGTTGGTACGGAACAGGACGGCGATCTCGGCGGCCGGAACCCCCGCGTCGATGAGCTCGCGGATGCGGCGGGCCGCTCCCTCGGCCTCGGCCGGCTCGTCGGCGTACTCGGTGTAGACGGGCTCGGGGCCCGCGGGGCGCTGGGAGACGAGTTCCAGGCGGTGGTCGGCGGCTCGCCCCCGGGCCTGGGCGAGCAGGCCGTTGGCGAGGTGGACGACCTGCGGGGTGGACCGGTAGTCGCGGACCAGCTTGACGACGGTGGCTCCGGGGTGGCGGCCGCGGAAGTCGAGCAGATGGTCGGGGGTTGCTCCCGTGAACGAATAGATCGTCTGGCTGGCGTCGCCGACCACGCACAGGTCGTCGCGGTCCCCGAGCCACAGCTCCAGCAGCCGCTGCTGGAGGGGGCTGACGTCCTGGTACTCGTCGACCACGAAGTGCTGGTACTGGGCGCGGACCTGCTCGGCGACGTCGCGCCGGTCCTGGAGGACGGCCACCGTCAGCAGCAGCACGTCCTCGAAGTCGATGACGGAGCGGGCGCGCTTGAGGTCCTCGTAGGCGGCGTACAGCTGCGCGATCTCCGCCGGGTCGCGGGGTGCCTCACGGCCGGCCTTGGCCGCCGCCGGGGCGTAGTCGGCGGGGACGGTCTGGGTCACCTTGGACCACTCGATCTCCGCGGTGACGTCGCGCAGCTCGCCCCGGTCGAGGCGGATGCGGCAGGCGGCGGCCGCGTCGGCGACGAGCTGGATCTTGCGGTCGACGAGCCTGGGCAGGGAGCCGCCGATCGCTTTCGGCCAGAAGTACTGGAGCTGCCGCAGTGCCGCCGAGTGGAAGGTGCGGGCCTGCACCCCGGCGGCGCCGAGCTGGCGCAGCCGACCGCGCATCTCACCGGCCGCACGGTTGGTGAAGGTGACGGCGAGCACGCTGGAGGGCTGGAGGATCCCGGCCCGCACCCCGTAGGCGATGCGGTGGGTGATCGCCCGGGTCTTGCCCGTACCGGCTCCCGCCAGCACACACACCGGGCCGCGCAGGGCGGTCGCCACCTCGCGCTGCTCGGGGTCGAGCCCTTCGAGCACCGCGTCGGCCGAGTCCGGTACCTGCGGGAAGAGGGTGGAGTGCGTTGCTGCTGTCACACCGCCATGCTGCCAGGTCTCGCGAGACGGGTGAGTCGGTTGTCCACAGGCACGCACCGATAGTCGTACCGATGCGACAGGCATCACGCCACAGGCGTCCCGTGCGGGGAATGCGCGACGGGAATGGTCGCGCCGTCGCGGGCGTTCCCCTCCTGCGACCTCACCCCCGAGACGCCGCTTTCCCGAGTCGCCGAAGGAGCACGAGAGACATGCCGGGCACTGTGACGATGTACAGCACCACGTGGTGCGGCTACTGCCGTCGGCTGAAGAGCCAGATGGACCGCGAGGGCATCGCGTACACCGAGGTCAACATCGAGCAGGACCCGGAGTCCGCCGCGTTCGTGGAGAAGGCGAACGGCGGAAACCAGACGGTGCCGACCGTGCTCTTCCCCGACGGTTCGACGCTGACGAACCCGTCGCTGGCGCAGGTGAAGCAGAAGATCGGCGCGTAGTCGGCAGGCCAGGACGCGGTCAGTCGCAGAAGTCGACAAGGGCGGCCCACTCCCGTCGCGGGAGTGGGCCGCCCCTCTTGTGCCCTCGGGCTCAGAAAGCGCCGCGCGTCGGCAACGGCCTGCCGTACCAGAGCTCGATGAGGCGGGCGGCGATCGAGATGCCGTAGGGCGGCAGCACCTCGCCGGAGTCGAAGGCGGCGCCCAGTTCCTCGCGGGAGAACCAGCGGGCCTCGTGGATCTCGTCGCCGTCGACGTTGATCTCGGTCGACGTGGCGTGGGCCATGAAGCCGAGCATCAGGCTGGACGGGAAGGGCCACGGCTGGCTCGCGACGTACTCGACCGGGCCGACGGTGACGCCGACCTCCTCCTGGACCTCGCGGCGCACCGACTGCTCGATGGACTCCCCGGGCTCCACGAAACCGGCGAGGGTCGAGAAGCGGCCCTCGGGCCAGTGCACCTGGCGGCCGAGCAGGATGCGGTCCTCCTCGTCCGTGACCGCCATGATCACCGCCGGGTCGGTGCGCGGGTAGTGCTCGGCGCCACAGGCGGGGCAACGGCGGATGTGTCCTGCCGCGGCGATGACGGTGCGCTCGCCGCAGCGGGAGCAGAACCGGTGCAGACGCTGCCAGTTCTCCAGGGCGACCGCGTGGGCCATCAGCCCGGCGTCCCGGGGCGACAGGAGCAGGCCGGCCTCGCGCAGGCCCGCGGGGCGGGCGGACTGGTCCATGCGGCCGGGCAGCGAGTCCTTCTGGAGGGCGAAGTAGCTGGTCCCCTCCTCGTCGGTGCCCAGGAAGTAGCGGTGCGCCTCGGTGAGCGGGGCCTCGAAGGAGGGGGTCATGACGAGTTCGGTGGCCCCGTCGGGCGTCTCGTCGATCAGGACCTGGCCGCCGGAGACCACGAAGCAGCGCGTCGAGGGGTGGCTCCACGCCGCCGCGAGCCAGGCCTCGTCGAGGCGGTGGTGGGCGGCCCGGTCGATGCCGCTGGGAGCGGTGAGCGAGATGGGACGGTCGGCGGTGTGGTCGGTCCAGGTGGTCACGGGTGCTTCCAACTCCCCCGGTGAGCGGTTCGGTTCGGCAGGCGGGTTCAGCGGTTCGTACGGCGGGCGGTGACCGGGTCCGGGAGGGCTCGGCGGGGCGGGGCGGCCTTTCCAGTGTGCCGCGCGCGACGCCGGTCGGGTCCCGGACCGTGCGCGGCGATCAGGGCACGGGACGCCAGTGCTCCGCCAGGTCGCCCCAGAGGTGGGCGGAGGTTTCGACGCCCTTGAGGAGCAGGTCCAGTTCCACCTTCTCGTCGGGGGCGTGCCAGCCGTCGGACGGGACGGAGATGCCGAGGAAGAGCACCGGCGCTCCGAGGACCTCCTGCAGGTCGGCGGCCGGCCCTGAGCCCCCCTCACGCGTGAAGCGGACCGGTTTCCCGAAGGCCCGGCCCATCGCGCGGACCACGGACCGCAGCGCCGGGTGGTCCAGCGGCGTCAGGCACGGGCGGGTGGCGGAGCTGAAGGCGATCTCGCAGCGGATGCCCGGCGGGACCTGGTCGTCGGCCCAGGCGCGGACGGCCTTCTCCACGTGGCCCGGGTCCTGACCCGCGACGAGGCGGAAGGAGAGCTTCACCATGGCGGACGACGGGATGATCGTCTTGCTGCCCGGGCCCTGGTAGCCGCCGCCGATGCCGTTGACCTCGGCGGTGGGGCGGGCCCAGAGGCGCTCCAGGGTGGTGTGTCCGGCTTCGCCGTGGGCGGCGTACGACTTGGCCGTGCGCAGCCACTGCCGCTCGTCGAAGGGCAGCTCGGCGAAGAGCTCGCGTTCGCGGTCGGTGAGCTCCTCCACTCCGTCGTAGAAGCCGGGGATCGCCACGCGCGCGTGCTCGTCGTGCAGGGCGGCCACCAGGCGGGCGACGGCGGTGGCCGGGTTGGG
The DNA here is from genome assembly GCF_044590125.1 of Streptomyces sp. BBFR25. Lineage (NCBI taxonomy): Bacteria > Bacillati > Actinomycetota > Actinomycetes > Kitasatosporales > Streptomycetaceae > Streptomyces > Streptomyces sp. BBFR25. The sequence goes on along the minus strand of NZ_CP172447.1, from coordinate 5,548,513 downwards.
GACCGCGCCGCCGAAGGAGCCCGAGTGGATGTCCTGGTCGGGTCCGTGCAGGTGGATCTCGCACTCGGCGAGGCCCCGCATGCCGGTGCAGACGGTGGGGGTGTCCTCGGACCACATGCCGGTGTCGGAGACGACCACCGCGTCGGCGGTGAGCCGCTCGGCGCGCTCCTCGACGAGGGCGCGGAAGTGCGGGGAGCCGGATTCCTCCTCGCCCTCGATCAACAGCTTGAGGTTGACCGCGGGGGCGGTGCGGCCGGTGGCGGCGAGATGGGCGCGGACACCGAGTGTGTGGAAGAACACCTGCCCCTTGTCGTCGGCCGCCCCGCGCGCGTAGAGACGGTTGTCACGGACGACGGGGTCGAAGGGGTCGCTGTGCCAGCCGTCCACGCGGGCGGCGGGCTGTACGTCGTGGTGGCCGTAGACGAGGACCGTCGGCGCCTGCGGGTCCCCGGAGGGCCACTCGGCGAAGACCGCGGGGGCGCCGGGGGTGGGCCAGACCTCGGCGGTCGGGAAGCCGGTCTCCTTCAGTTTGGCGGCGAGCCAGTCGGCGCTGCGGCGCACATCGGTCGCGTGGTCGGGCTGGGCCGACACGGACGGGATGAGCAGCCAGTCGACGAGGTCGTCGAGGAAGGCGGCGCGGTGCTGTTCGATGTACGTGCGGACAGCGCTGACAGCATTGTCAACGGGGTGGCTCATGCCTACGAGCCTATCGGCCCGCGCGGACACCCCGATCGTGCGGTTCGTCACCGACCGGCTCGGCCAGCAGCAGCTTCTCCAGCGCCGCCCGGTCCGGCAGACCCCGGGGCCGTACGACCTCGCCGGTGCGTACGTACAGGAAGGCGGCCGTCACCGAGGCGAGCGGCACGTGCTGTTGCTCGGCCCAGGCGATGCGGTAGAGCGCGAGCTGGAGCGGGTCGGCGGTGGCGGCGCGGTTCGTCTTCCAGTCGACGATCTCGTACGTCGCGGTGTCCGAGTCGCCCTCCTTGTACACGGCGTCTATACGGCCGCGTACGACCCGGCCGGCGAGCGAGAGCTGGAAGGGTGCCTCGACGCGGAAGGGTGTGCGGCGGGCGTACTCGGTGCGCTCGAAGGCGTCCTTCAGGAACTCCAGGTCCTGTTCGTCGGCGATCTCGGCGTCGCCGCCGGGCAGCTCCTCCGGCTCCATCAGGGGCAGCGTCAGGGGTTCGAACCGGGCCTCGACCCAGGCGTGGAACCGGGTGCCGCGGCGCGCGGCGGGCTGCGGCGGGCGGGGCATGGGCCGGGCCAACTCCTGGGCGAAGCCGTCCGGGTCGGCGGCCAGACTCAGCAGCTGGGAAGCGGTCAGCGACGCCGGAAGGTGCACTTCGGTGACGCTCTCGCGGGCGCGCAGGAGCTCGCCGGTGAGCGCGTCGAGGTCGCGGTCCCAGGAGGCGACGGTGCGGGCCTCCTCCGGCGTGAGGCGAGCGGGGACGGGCGCGGGTGCGGCGCCCGGTGGGGGTTCGTGGGGCGGCGGCGCCTGGTGCGGGACCGTGGGGCTCTCCCGCGGGGTGGTGGGGCGGTCCGCGGTCCAGGTGTCCCAGTCGTCGGGGTCTGCGGCCCCGTCGGGATCCGCTTCCTTCGGGAGTGGCTCGTCGTCCTCCGGGGGTGGCGGCCAGTCGGGGTCGTCGTAGGTGCCGGGGTCGTCGTACGTACCGGGGTCGGACGGGAGGCCGCCCTCCCCGGAGGCGAGGCCGTCCAGGTGGGCGAGGACCGTCTCGGCGGCGGCCCGGCGCCGGGCGAGTGCCTCCTCGTCCAGGGGCAGGGGCCAGACCTCGTCGACGGCCGCCCGGTGCAGTGCCGGGTTCTCCTCGCCCTCGGCCGGCTCGTCCGCCCAGGCCTCGATCTCGCCGTGTCCGGCGGCGCAGTGCTCGTACAGGGCGGTGAGGAAGTCGGACGGTCCGCGGGGCTTCTTCTGGCTGGGTCCCCACCAGTGTCCGGAGCCGAGGAGCAGGGAGCGGGGGCGGGTGAAGGTGACGTAGCCGAGGCGGAGCTCCTCGGTGTGCTGGTGGTCCTTCATGGCCTCGTGGAAGGCCTTCAGACCCCGGGAGTCCCAGGAGGCGACGTCCGGCAGGGTCTCGGCGTCGCCGCGCAGGCTGTGCGGCAGCACCTTGCCCTGGGCGGTCCACTTCTCGCGGCCCTGGCCGCTGGGGAAGGTGCCGGTCACGAGGCCGGGCACGGCGACGACGTCCCACTCCAGGCCCTTGGACTTGTGCGCGGTGAGCACCTTGACGGTGTTCTCGCCGCCCGGCAGCGCGTTGTCCAGGCCCTTCTCGTACTGCGCGGCCGTGCGCAGGAAGCCGAGGAAGGCGAGCAGGGTGGCCGCGCCGTCGCCCGCGGCGAAGGACGCGGCGACGTCGAGGAAGTTGGACAGGGTCTCGCGGCGGCGCGCCGCCAGGGCGTGCGGGGACGCCGACAGCTCGACCTCCAGGCCGGTGACGGCGAGGACGCGGTGCAGGACGTCCATGAGCGGGTCGGACAGGGCCCGGCGCAGCTCGCGCAGCTCGGTGGCCAGCCGGGCGAACCGCACGCGCGCGTCGGCCGAGAAGGGCAGCCCGTCGTCGTCCCCGGTGCCGTCCAGCGGCGTCTCCAGGAAGGTGTCCAGGGCGTCCGCCAGCGATATCACCTCGGACGGGTCGACTCCCTCGACGGCCTCGGCGAGCCTCCGGTCGGGGTCGTCGTCGCCCTCCACGCGCGCGTGGCTCACCAGCAGCCGGGCGCGACGGCCCAGGAGGGCCAGGTCGCGCGGGCCGATGCGCCAGCGCGGCCCGGAGAGCAAACGCACCAGGGAGGCGTTGGCGCCCGGGTCTTGGAGAACCTCGCAGACGGCGACCAGATCGGCCACCTCGGGAAGGTGCAGCAGTCCGGAGAGGCCGACGACCTCGACGGGGACGTCCCGGGCCACCAGCGCGCCCTGGATCTCGGCGAAGTCGGTCGCCGTGCGGCACAGGACGGCGATCTCACCGGGTGCCGTGCCGGTGCGCACGAGGTGGGCGACGGAGTCGGCGATCCAGGCGATCTCCTCGGCGTGGGTGCGCAGCAGAGCGCAGCGGACCATGCCGTCGCGTTCGGCGCCCGGGGCCGGTCGCAGGGCCTCCACGCCCGCGTGCATGGCGCGCAGGGGCTCGGCGAGGCCGTTGGCGAGGTCGAGGAGGCGGCCGCCGCTGCGGCGGTTCTCGCTGAGCGCCTGACGGGCCGCGGGCCGTCCGTCCGCGTGGGCGAAGTGCTCGGGGAAGTCGTCGAGGTTGGCGACGGAGGCGCCGCGCCAGCCGTAGATGGCCTGGCATGGGTCGCCCACGGCGGTCACGGGATGGCCGGTGCCGCCGCCGAACAGGCCCGCCAGGAGGATGCGCTGGGCCACGGAGGTGTCCTGGTACTCGTCGAGCAGCACGACCCGGTACTCGTCGCGCAGCACGCGGCCCACCTCGGGGAGTCCGGCGAGCCGCGCGGACAGGGCGATCTGGTCGCCGAAGTCGAGCAGGTCCCGCTCGCGTTTGGCGGCCCGGTAGCGGAGCACCAGGTCGGCCAGTTCGCGGCGGGCGGCGGCGGCCTCGGGGACCTTGCGCAGATCGGCGTTGCCGAGCCGGACGCCCTCCAGGGTGTCCAGGAGACCGGCGTCCCAGGTGCGCAGGTCTTCGGGGCGTACGAGGTGCTCGGCGAGTTCGGCGTCGAGGGCGAGGAGGTCGCTGACCAGGTCGGCGAAGGACCGGGTGAGCGCCGGATAGGGCCCGGGGGCCTCGCGCAGGACCCGCGCGGCGAGCTGGTAGCGGGTGGCGTCGGCGAGCAGGCGGGAGGTCGGTTCGAGACCGAGGCGCAGGCCGTGGTCGGTCAGGAGACGGCCCGCGAAGGCGTGGTACGTCGAGATCGCGGGCTCGCCCGGCGGGTGGTCCGGGTCGATCACGTCCGGGTCGGTCACGCCCGCCCGGATCAGGGCCTTGCGGACGCGTTCGGCGAGTTCACCGGCCGCCTTGTTGGTGAAGGTGAGGCCGAGGACCTGTTCCGGGGCGACCTGGCCGGTGCCGACCAGCCACACCACGCGGGCCGCCATCACCGTCGTCTTGCCCGACCCGGCTCCGGCCACGATCACCTGCGGTGCGGGCGGCGCGACGATGCAGGCCGTCTGCTCCGGGGTGAAGGGGATGCCGAGGAGCTCCTTGAGCTGCTCGGGATCGGTGATGTGGGCGGGCACGTCTCAGAGGCTAGCGGCGCCCACTGACAGTGAGTGCCGGATGTCCCTCCCCGGGCCGGGGAAGCGCAGGTCAGCCCGTGTGGTGCGACGTGTCACACCGGCCGCCCGGCCTCAGCGGCCCGGGCCTGGTCCCAGTCTCCGATCCCCGGTCCCCGTCGTCGCTCACTCCACTACGTGCCGGCCCTCGGGCCGTGCGCTGCAGGACGCGCGGAAGGCGCAGTGGGTGCAGTGCTGGCCCGTGGTCGGGGTGAACCGTTCGTCGAGGACCTTGCCCGCGGCCGTGGCCAGCAGGTCGCCGACCCACTCGCCCTCCGGCCCCTGCTGCGACTCCTGCGTCTGCACCTTGGGCAGGGTCTCGCCGCCGTCCCGCCGGGGCGCGCCCTGGCGCAGGTGGACGAGTTCGGCGCCGCCCGGTTCGGGGCGCACGCCGTCGAAGGCCTCGTCGACGGCGCCTTCGCGGACGGCGAGCTGGTAGACGGCGAGCTGGGGGTGGCGGGCCACCTCCGAGGACGTGGGCGCCTGTTTGCCGGTCTTGAAGTCGACGACGTAGGCGCGGCCGTCGCCGTCGGTCTCCACGCGGTCCATCTGGCCCCGGATGCGCACCTCGTAGTCGCCCGCCTCCAGGGTCACGTCGAAGTCGTGCTCGCTCGCCACCGGGGTGCGCCCGGCGCGGTCCATGACGTGCCACTTCAGGAAGCGTTCGAGCGCCACGCGCGCGTTGGCCTTCTCCTGGGCCGACTTCCAGGGCGCGTCGAAGGCGAGCGCGTTCCACACGGAGTCCAGGCGTTCCATGAGGACGGCGAGGTCGGCCGGGGTGTGTCCGGAGGCCACCTCGTCGGCGAGGACGTGCACCACGTTGCCGAAGCCCTGGGCGGTGGTCGCGGGCGCGTCGGCCTTCACCTCACGGCCCAGGAACCACTGCAGGGCGCAGGTGTTGGCCAACTGGTCCAGGGCGCTTCCGGAGAGGGTGACGGGCTGGTCGCGGTCGCGCAGGGGCACCTTGCTCTCGGTCGGGTCCCACATGCCCCACCAGCGGTAGGGATGGGCGGACGGCACCAGGGGGCGGCCGTCCTCGTCGGTCAGCGCGGCGAGGCGGGCCAGACGGCGTGCGGCGGCCTCCCTCAGGGGCGCGGAGACGCGGGGGTCGACGGTGGTGGCCCGCAGTTCGGCGACGAGCGCCGCGACGGCCAGGGGGCGGCGCGGGCGGCCGGTGACGTCGGCGGGTTCGACGCCCAGTTCGGTCAGGAACCGGGAGGGCTGGTCCCCGTCGTCGGCCGGTGCCTTCACCGCGGTGACGACGAGTCGTTCACGCGCGCGTGTGGCGGCCACGTAGAACAGGCGGCGCTCCTCGGCGAGCAGGGCTCCGGGGGTGAGCGGTTCGGCGAGCCCGTCGCGGCCGATCCGGTCGGCCTCCAGGAGGGAGCCGCGGCGGCGCAGGTCCGGCCACAGACCCTCCTGGACACCGGCGACGACGACCAGCCGCCACTCCAGCCCCTTGGAGCGGTGCGCGGTCATCAGGCGGACGGCGTCGGGGCGTACGGCACGCCGTGCGAGGGTGTCGGCCGCGATGTCCTCGGCGTCGATCTGCTCCAGGAAGTTCAGGGCGCCCCGGCCACCGGTGCGCTCCTCCGCGCGGGCGGCCGTCGCGAACAGCGCGCACACGGCGTCCAGGTCGCGGTCGGCGTTGCGCCCGGCCGCGCCGCCGCGCCGGGCGGAGCGCTCCAGGCGGGTGGGCCACGGGGTGCCGTCCCACAGGTCCCACAGCGCCTCCTCGGCGCTGCCGCCTCCCGCCAGGCGCTCACGTGCCTTGCGCAGCAGCGCGCCGAGCCGCTGGGCACCGCGCGCGTACGCGGGGTCGTGCACGGCGAGCCGCTCCGGCTCGGCCAGCGCCCGCGCGAGCAGTTCGTCCGAGGGCGGCGGCAGTGGGTTGCCGGCGGCGCGCTGCTCGTCGCGCAGGGCACGGCCGAGGCGGCGCAGGTCCGCGGCGTCCATACCGGCGAGGGGCGAGGTGAGGAGGGTGAGGGCGGTCTCGGTGGGCAGCCAGCACGGATCCTCCGCGCGGTGCGCGCGTTCACCGCGCGTGGGCCGCGCCTCGGCGTCGGCGTCGGCGTCGGCGGTTGTGTCGGCGGCGGTGCCGGTGTCGGCCGGGGGCTCGGGCACCGGTGCGTCGTTCGACGCCGCCTCGGACACGGCCTGCTCGGCCGCGCCGGTCCCGGACCGCTCCCCCGCCCCGGCTCCGGCCTCCGCCTCCGCCACGGCTCGCAGCGCTGTCAGCAGGGGCGCCACCGCGGGCTCGTGGCGCAGCGGGAGGTCGTCGCCGTCGATGTCCAGGGGGACGCCGGCCGCGCTGAGGACACGGCGGAGGGTGGGGATGGCGCGCGCACCGGCGCGTACCAGGACGGCCATCTCCCCCCACGGGACGCCGTCCTCCAGGTGCGCCCGGCGCAGGATGTCGGCGATGTTGTCCAGCTCGGTGCCGGAGGTCGGGTACGTGTACACCTCGACCCGCCCGCCGTCCCGCTCCGGGGACAGCTCACGGTGGGCGCGGACCTTGTCGGCGGGGAGGCGGGTCAGCGGCATGCGCCGCGTCAGCAGCCGGGTGGCGGCCAGCAGGGCGGCCCCGGACCGGCGTGAGGTCCGCAGCACCTCGACCGGCGCCGGACGGCCGTCCGCGCACGGGAAGGCGGTCGGGAAGTCCAGGATGCCGTTGACGTCCGCGCCCCGGAAGGCGTAGATCGACTGGTCGGGGTCGCCGAAGGCGACGAGGGTGCGTCCGCCGTCCGCCAGGGCGTGCAGCAGCCGTACCTGGGCAGGGTCGGTGTCCTGGTACTCGTCGACGTACACCGCGTCGTACTGGGCGGTCAGGTGCGCGGTGACCTCGGGGCGGCGGGCGAGGAGCACCGCGCGGTGGACCAGTTCGGCGTAGTCGAGCACGCCCTGGAGGTCGAGCACGTCGAGGTACTCGGCGAGGAAGAGGGCGGCGGCACGCCAGTCGGGGCGGCCGATGCGCCGGGCGAAGGCGCCGAGCGCGTCCGGGCCGAGTCCCAGTTCGCGGCTGCGGGCGAGCACCGCGCGGACCTCGTCCGCGAAGCCGCGTGTCGTCAGGCAGGCCCGCAGCTCGTCGGGCCAGCGCACATGGGCGAGCCCGAGCCGTTCCAGGTCCACCTGGCCGGCGAGCAGTTCGCGCACCGTCACGTCCTGCTCCGGGCCGGACAGCAGCCGCAGGGGTTCCACGAACAGATCGCTGTCCTGGTGGGCGCGGACCAGGGCGTAACCGAAGGAGTGAAAGGTCGTGGCCCGGGGGGCGCGTGCGGCGCCGATGCGCAGCGCCATCCGGTCGCGCAGCTCGACGGCCGCCTTGCGGCTGAAGGTCAGCACCAGGATGCGCTCGGGGTCGCCGCCCTCGGCGATCCGGTCCGCCACCGACTCGACCAGCGTGGTGGTCTTGCCGGTGCCCGGCCCCGCCAGGACGAGCAGCGGTCCGGCCCGGTGGTCAACCACGGCGCGCTGTGCGGCGTCCAGACGAGGGGGGTCCACGCGTGCCGGCGGGGTACGCACCAGTCGGTAGGCGCCACGGCTCCCCCGTCGCACCTGGGGGTGCGACGGGTGTCCGGTGGAGGAAGAGGAGCTCACGTGGTTCGCCGGTCCTGGTGGGTGTGCTGGTGGGCCGTCCGCGCCGCGGGCGGGGCGGTGGCCGCGGGATGAGGGGGACGCGTGCGGCCGACGCTACGCCGACGGAAAAGGCGGAAGTAGCGCTTCCTCTTCTTCCCTCGGGTCACTCGTGGCACGAGCGCCCCCTGCCCCACGAACGTACGTCATGCCACGGACATGCCCGAAGCGCCCCGTTTACCTCTTACGGATCACATGTCACACATCGGCCCGTCGAATGGCGGAAGCTGTCAGGTGTGACCCTGTGCGCGTCCGTCGTGCTCCTGCGAGCGTCCACCGCCGTCCCACCGCGCCCGCTTCAGGTCGAGGCGCGGCAGGTGCCCCTCGGCGGCTCTGCTCGCCTCCCTCAAGGGCGTGCCCTCCTCCCGGTAGCGGTCGAGGGCCTCCAGTTCGTGCCCAGCGAGCAGGACGCCGTCCGCGCGGACGACACGCCACCAGGGGACGCCTCCCCCGTAGAGGGACATCACCCGGCCGACCTGGCGGGGTCCCCCCTCCTCCAGATACTCGGCCACGTCCCCGTACGTCATGACGCGGCCCGGCGGGATCACCTCGGTCACGTCGAGGACCCGCTCGGCGTACTCGGGCAGCGCGTCCGCGTTCTCCGGACGGTCGCCGTCCGGAAGGCTCTGCTCGCTCATCCGACCCATCCTGCCGCACCCCGCCGACAACGCGACGCACACCCGAAGGCCCGCGTCCCTCGCCCGCGGGCGTCGCTTCGGGCAGACTGTGCGGCCCGCACGGGCACCCTGATGCCTGCCGAGTCCGACGCGGCATGCCACCATCGTGCGGGCGGTGACCAGTGATACGAGAGCAAGAAGAGGCGATGAAGCAGCAGGGTGTGCACCCCGACGACGCCGAGGGCACCTCTGACGCCTCCTCGCGCGCGGACACCGCGGACGCGGGCGACACGGAGACCGGCGAGCGGCCGGCCGAGGGCCCCTCGGCGACGGCCGCCGACCCCGACGACGTGGCCCACATCGACGAGGTCGAGGGCGACGAACCGCTGCTCCCCGCGCGCGTGCACCGGCCCTCCGACCTGGTGCGCCTCCTGGTGGGCGTGCTCGCCGTCGCCGTACTCCTGGCCATCGCCGCCTTCGCGCACGGCACCACCTCGGGCCTCGAACAGGACATCAACAAGGGCACCGGCCAGGCTCCCGACCTGCTCATCAAGATCGCGGGACTGGCCTCCAGCATCGCGATCCTCCTGGTGCCCGTCGCGTTCGCGATCGAGCGGCTGATCAAACGGGACGGGCTGCGGATCGCCGACGGCGTACTGGCGGCGGTCCTCGCGCACGGGGTGACGCTCGCCACCGACCTGTGGGTCGCCAAGGCCGCTCCCGGCTCCATCCAGGAGGCGCTCACCCAGCCGTCCCCGGGTGACATCCACGCGCTGACCGACCCCGTGCACGGCTACCTCGCCCCAGTCATCGCGTACATGACGGCCGTCGGTATGTCCCGCAGACCCCGCTGGCGCGCGGTGCTGTGGATCGTGCTGCTCCTCGACGCCTTCTCGATGCTGGTCACCGGTTACACGACGCCGTTCTCGATCATCCTGACCGTCCTCATCGGCTGGACCGTCGCCTACGGCACCCTGTACGCCGTCGGCTCCCCCAACGTCCGGCCCACCGGCCGGACGCTGATGGCGGGCCTGCGGCACGTCGGCTTCCGGCCGGTGACCGCCGCCCGGCAGGAAGCGCCGTCCGACAGCGTCGAGACCGGGGACCGCGGGCGCCGCTACTTCGTCACGCTGGAGGACGGCCGGCCGCTCGACGTGACGGTGGTGGACCGCGAGCAGCAGGCGCAGGGCTTCTTCTACCGCGCGTGGCGCAACCTCACGCTGCGCGGCTTCGCCACCCGCAGCAGCCTGCCCTCCCTGCGCCAGGCGCTGGAGCAGGAGGCGCTGCTCGCCTACGCGGCGATCGCGGCCGGTGCCAACGCCCCCAAGCTGATCGCCACGTCCGAGCTGGGACCCGACGCCGTCATGCTCGTCTACGAGCACACCGGCGGACGCTCGCTGGACTCGCTGGCGGACGAGGAGATCACCGACGACCTGCTGCGCGGGACCTGGGAGCAGGTGCGGGCGCTGCAGTCCCGGCGCATCGCGCACCGCAGGCTGGTGGGCGACGCGATCCTGGTGGATCGTTCCGGCACGGTGATCCTCACCGACCTGCGCATCGGTGAGATCGCCGCCGGTGACCTGCTGCTGCGCATGGACATCTCCCAGCTCCTGGTGACGCTCGGCCTGCGGGTCGGTGCCGAACGCGCGGTCGCGTCGGCGGTGGGTGTCCTCGGCCCCGACGCGGTGGCGGACTGCCTGCCCATGCTCCAGCCCATCGCGCTGAGCCGCTCCACGCGCGCGACCCTGCGCCGACTGGCGCGGGAACGGGCGCAGCGCGAGCGCGAGGCGGTACTGGAGTCGTCCCGGCAGGCCAAGCTGGCCCGCGCGGAGGCGGCCGGTCACGACACCACGAGCCACGCGCCGGAGCAGACCGACCCGTCCACCCCCGCAGACAAACCGGACAAGAAGGCGGTGCGTGCCGAGCAGCGGGCCGAGAAACGGGCCGTGGACGAGGCCATCGAGGAGGCGCGCGAGGAGGACCTGCTCACCCAGATCCGCCACGCGGTGCTGCGCATCAGGCCGCAGGCCCCCGTCGAGCCGGCCCGGCTGGAGCGGGTGCGGCCGCGCACGCTGATCAGCTTCATCGCCGGCGCGATCGGCGCCTACTTCCTGCTGACCCAGCTCACCCACATCGAGTTCGGACCCCTGATCTCGAACGCCCAGTGGGGCTGGGTGGCGGCGGCCGTGCTGTTCTCGGCGGCGAGCTACGTCGCCGCGGCGATGTCCCTGCTGGGCTTCGTGCCCGAGAAGGTGCCGTTCCTGCGGACCGTGGCCGCGCAGGTCGCCGGATCGTTCGTGAAGATCGTCGCCCCTGCCGCGGTCGGCGGCGTCGCCCTGAACACCCGCTTCCTGCAACGCGCGGGCGTGCGCCCGGGGCTCGCGGTGGCGAGTGTCGGCGCGTCCCAGTTGTTCGGGCTCGGCTGCCACATCCTGATGCTGCTGTCCTTCGGCTATCTGACCGGCACCGAGAAGACGCCGTCGCTGTCGCCGTCCCGGACGGTGATCGCCGGGCTGCTGACCGTGGCGGTCCTGGTGCTCGTGGTGACGTCGGTGCCGTTCCTGCGCAAATTCGTCGTCACGCGCGTGCGGTCGCTCTTCGCCGGGGTGGTGCCGCGCATGCTGGACGTGCTGCAGCGGCCGCAGAAGCTGATCACCGGCATCGGCGGCATGCTGCTGCTCACGGCCTGCTTCGTGATGTGCCTGGACGCCTCGATCCGCGCCTTCGGCGACGACTCGACGTCGATCAGTCTGGCGAGCGTCGCGGTCGTCTTCCTCGCGGGCAACGCCCTGGGGTCCGCCGCGCCGACACCGGGCGGTGTGGGCGCGGTGGAGGCGACGCTGACGGTCGGTCTGATCGCCGTCGGCCTTCCCAAGGAGGTCGCAGCGCCCGCGGTGCTGCTGTACCGGCTGCTCACCCTGTGGCTGCCGGTACTGCCGGGCTGGCTGGTCTTCAACCACCTCACGCGCAAAGAGGCGCTGTAACCGGACGCGGGAACGGTGCTCCGTACCCCATAGCCCGTAGCCCGTACGGCCCTGGCCCCGAGCACGCACTCCCGCGCGACCGCACGATGGACGCATGCCGAATCCCTCCCGGCTGCGCGCCGCCGCCCTGACCGCCACCGCCCTCGTGCTGTCCGCCCTGCTGGCGGGCTGCGGCGGCGGGTCGCAGGAGGACGACGAGAACCTGACGGGCCAGAAGCTGGACTGGAAGGACTGCCCGTCACCGTCCGAGGCCGAGGGTGGCGGCGCCGCCCCCTCCCCGCTGCCGGACGGCGACGCGTGGCAGTGCGCCACCATGAGGGCCCCACTCGACTGGGACGACCCCGAGGGCGACACGATCGGCCTCGCGCTGATCCGCGCCGAGGCCAGCGGCGCGGCGGACCGGCGGATCGGCTCGCTCGTCTTCAACTTCGGCGGTCCTGGCGGGTCGGGCGTCACCACACTGCCCGCGTTCGGCCAGGACTACGCGAAGCTGCGCACCCGCTACGACCTGGTCAGCTTCGATCCGCGCGGCGTCGGCCGCAGCGATCCCGTGGAGTGCCTGGACGACAAACAGCTCGACGCCTACTTCCAGCAGGACGCCACCCCCGACGACCGGGCCGAGCGAACCGAGTTCGTGAACAACACGGAGGAGTTCAACGCGGCCTGCGAGAAGAACTCGAAGAAGATCCTTCCGCAGGTGCGCACGACCGACGCCGCCCGCGACATGGACCTGATGCGCCAGGTGCTCGGCGACGAGAAGCTGCACTACTTCGGCATCTCCTACGGCACCGAACTCGGCGGCGTCTACGCCCACCTCTTCCCCCGGCACGTGGGCCGTGCCGTCTTCGACGCGGTCGTCGACCCGACGCAGACGGCGGAACAGAGCTCACTGGGCCAGGCGAAGGGATTCCAGCTGGCGCTCGACAACTTCGCCGAGGACTGTGTGTCGAAGACCGAGGACTGTCCCATCGGGGACACCGCCGAGGACGTCAAGGCGCGCATCGCCCGGCTGCTGAAGGACCTCGACCGCGATCCGATCCCCGGCGTCTTCCCCCGCGAACTCACCGAGACCGCCGCGACCGGCGGCATCGCACAGGCGCTGTACTCGAAGGACTTCTGGGAGTACCTCACCGAGGGCCTGGAGCAGGCGTACGACGGGGACGGGCGGGTCCTCATGGTGCTGTCGGACGCGTTGAACGGGCGCAACGAGGACGGCCAGTACAGCAACATCACCGCCGCGAACGTCGCCATCAACTGCGCCGACGACAAACCCCGGTACGACTCCGCGTACGTGGAGGGCAGGCTGCCCGAGTTCCGGGACGCCTCCCCGTTGTTCGGCGACTACCTCGCCTGGTCCATGCTCAGCTGCACCGACTGGCCGGTCGCCGGTACCGCCGACCATCCGGACGTCAGCGCCCCGGGCGCACCGCCGATCCTGGTGATCGGCAACACCGGCGACCCCGCGACTCCCTACGAGGGCGCCGGGAGGATGGTGGACGCGCTCGGCAAGGGCGTCGGCGTGGAACTGACCTACAAGGGCCAGGGGCACGGTGCCTACGACAGCAAGAACAGGTGCGTGCAGGACGCGGTGCACGGCTATCTGCTCGACGGCAGGGTGCCGGCGGCCAAAACCGTCTGCTCCTGACCGAGGACGGCGCCACAGATCGGGCAAAGCAGCAGGTCGGAGCGTTATCCACAGGCGTCGGCGGGCTCTGCCCGCTCCACCTACCATGGCAGCAACGCCATCCGCCGCACGGTGCGGACGGCTTGCCAGGGGGGAGAGGACATGGCGCGTCTCGTCCGGTGGACGGCTCTGACGGCCGCCGCCGCACTGCTGACGGCGGGCTGCAGCGGCGGCTCGTCCGACGAGGACAAGGACGACGGGGGCAGGAGCAGCGCGGCACCTTCGGCGGCGGCCCCGTCCGGGGTGCCGAAAGCGCTGGCGTCCCAGACTTTGGACTGGGCCCGGTGCAAGGGCACCGACGAGGCCCCGGCTCCGGACGGCGACTGGCAGTGCGCCACGCTCCGGGCGCCGCTGGACTGGTCCGACCCGGACGGCGAGACGATCGATCTCGCACTGATCCGGTCCAGGGCGAGCGGGGACGACCGCATAGGCTCCCTGCTGTTCAACTTCGGCGGCCCCGGAGGTTCCGGCGTCTCCATGATGCCGTCCTACGGCGACACCGTCTCCTCCCTCCACCAGCGGTACGACCTGGTGAGCTGGGACCCGCGCGGGGTGGCCACCAGCGAGGGCGTCCGCTGCCGCACCGACGAGGCGATCGAGGCCGCCGAGTCGGTGGACTCCACGCCGGACACCGCGGCCGAGGAGCGGGCCTACCTGAAGGACGCCGCCGACTTCGGCAAGGGCTGTGAGAAGGCCGCCGGCAAGCTCATGAAGCACGTCTCGACCACGGACACCGCTCGCGACCTGGACCTGATGCGCCATGTACTGGGCGACGAGAAGCTGCACTACTTCGGCATCTCCTACGGCACCGAACTCGGCGGCGTCTACGCCCACCTGTTCCCCGAGCGCGTGGGGCGTGTGATCCTCGACGCCGTGGTCGACCCGGGCGCCGACACGATGGGCCACGCGGAGAACCAGGCCAGGGGCTTCCAGCGCGCACTGGACGACTACCTGGAGTCGACCGGGCAGGAACCCGGACAAGGGTCCCGGAAGATCGCCGGCCTGCTGGAGCGCCTGGACGCGGAGCCGCTGCCGACCTCCTCGCCGGGCCGGAAGCTGACGCAGACGCTCGCGCTCACCGGGATCGTGCTGCCGCTGTACAGCGAGAGCGGCTGGCCGGCCCTGACCAGTGCGCTGGAGGCGGCCGAGAAGGGCGACGGCTCCGAGTTGCTGGCGCTCGCCGACGGTTACAACGAGCGTGATCCCTCGGGGCGCTACGGCACGACGACCCACTCGCAACGAGTCATATCGTGCCTGGACGACAAGCAGCGGCCGACCGTGGAGGAGACGAAGAAGCTGCTGCCGACGTTCGAGAAGGTGTCGCCCGTCTTCGGCGCCTTCCTCGGCTGGGACACCGCCGGATGGTGCCACGACTGGCCGGTGGCCGGTCAGCACGAGACGCCGGAGGTGAGCGCACCCGGAGCGGCCCCGATCCTGGTCGTCGGCAACACGGGCGACCCGGCCACGCCCTACGAGGGCGCCCGGAGGATGGCGGACGAACTGGGCAAGGACGTCGGCGTGGTGCTGACCTGGAAGGGCGAGGGACACGGCGCGTACGGGAGCGGGAGCGACTGTGTCGACTCCGCGGTGGACGCCTACCTGTTGAAGGGGACGGTGCCGAAGGACGGCAAGGTCTGCTCATGACGGCGGCGGGGGCTTCGGGCACCCGCGGTGCGCGAAACCCCCGCCGTCCGGGAAGCGGGTCCGGGAGCCGGTCAGTAGACGGGCTTCGCCGGTTCGATCTGGTTGACCCAGCCGATCACGCCGCCGCCGACGTGGACGGCGTCCGAGAAGCCGGCGGACTTGAGGACCGCGAGGACTTCCGCACTGCGGACACCCGTCTTGCAGTTCAAGACGATCTTCTTGTCCTGCGGGAGGCTCTCCAGGGCGGAGCCCATGAGGAACTCGTTCTTCGGGATCAGCCGGGCGCCCGGGATGGAGACGATCTCGAACTCGTTCGGCTCACGGACGTCGATGAGCTCGATGTTCTCGCCGTCGTCGATCCACTCCTTGAGCTGCTTGGGAGTGATCGTCGAGTCGGCGGCGGCCGCCTGGGCCTCCTCGGACACGACGCCGCAGAAGGCCTCGTAGTCGATGAGCTCGGTGACGGTCGGGTTCTCGCCGCAGACCGCGCAGTCGGGGTCCTTGCGGACCTTGACCTGGCGGTAGGTCATCTCCAGGGCGTCGTAGATCATCAGGCGGCCGACCAGCGGCTCGCCGATGCCCTGGAGGAGCTTGATGGCCTCGTTGGTCTGGATGGAGCCGATGGACGCGCACAGCACGCCCAGCACACCGCCCTCGGCGCAGGAGGGGACCATGCCGGGGGGCGGGGGCTCCGGGTAGAGGCAGCGGTAGCAGGGGCCGTGCTCGGACCAGAAGACGGAGGCCTGGCCGTCGAAGCGGTAGATCGAACCCCAGACGTAGGGCTTGTTCAGCAGCACGCAGGCGTCGTTGACCAGGTAGCGGGTCGCGAAGTTGTCCGTGCCGTCGACGATCAGGTCGTACTGGCTGAAGATGTCCATCACGTTGTCGGCCTCAAGCCGCTCCTGGTGAAGGATCACGTCCACGTACGGGTTGATGCCCTTGATGGTGTCACGGGCGGACTCGGCCTTGGGCCGGCCGATGTCGGCCTGGCTGTGGATGACCTGCCGCTGCAGGTTCGACTCGTCGACCTCGTCGAACTCGATGATGCCGAGCGTGCCGACACCGGCTGCCGCCAGGTACATCAGAGTCGGCGAGCCGAGGCCGCCCGCGCCCACGGCGAGCACCTTGGCGTTCTTCAGCCGCTTCTGCCCGTCCATCCCCACGTCGGGGATGATCAGGTGGCGGGAGTACCTGCGGACCTCGTCTACGGTGAGCTCGGCGGCCGGCTCGACCAGGGGTGGCAGCGACACGGGGACTCCGTTGGTCGGTCAGTAATTACGGTTGTTCTTCCGGTAACACTGCCACGCCCTTTTTCATTCCGAGACACCCGTCCCGACTCGCGAGACGATTTCGTCCCAGTAGCCGGGCATCGTCTCCCAGGGGTCGGCCCGGCCGCCGCGGTCCGTGCGGTCGGTGAAGTAGATCGTGGCCGCTCCCTGCCAACGGGCGATGCGCAGCGCTTCCTCCAGGTGCCCGCGCGGCAGGCCGTGCACGAAGTGGCAGAAGCGCTCGGGCGGATAGTCGGCGCTCCACTCGGCCGCCTGGGACCAGCGGTAGTCGGCCCAGGTGCCCGCGAAGGTGACGAGCTGGTCGGCGTTCTCGGCATAGCCGGGACAGGGGTGGGTGCCGTGGCCGAGGACGATGTGGGCATCGTCACGGATCGTCCGCAGGGTGGTGACCGTACGGCGGACCTCGGGAAGGGCGGTCCGGTCGGACGGGCAGTGGGCGAGGAGGAATCCGTCGACCTGGTACCAGTCGAGGTACCGGTGGGCGTCGGAGATCTGTTCGCCGAGGCTGCGGGTCCCGTAGGCGGCGTCGAGATGGCCGAGGACGCGGACGCCCGCGTTGCGCAGGCGACCGGCGGCCTCCAGGCACCGCGGGTCGGGGTGCGCCCCGGGCCCGTTGGCGATGTTGAGG
Organism: Streptomyces sp. BBFR25; assembly: GCF_044590125.1. Classification (NCBI taxonomy): domain Bacteria; kingdom Bacillati; phylum Actinomycetota; class Actinomycetes; order Kitasatosporales; family Streptomycetaceae; genus Streptomyces; species Streptomyces sp. BBFR25. Next base: position 5,531,794 of record NZ_CP172447.1, on the reverse strand, counting down.
ACGACCCAGTGCAGCGGGATGCAGGGGCTGGTGAGGCCGGCCCACTCGTCGGGGGCGACGAGGGGGTGGGCCAGCCCCGGGACACCGAGCCCGGTTCGGACACCGGTGCTCGCGGTGCCGGTCCTGGTACTGGTCAGATACGGCATGCCGCCTCCATCCAGATATCGGCGAGGGACTCTTCGAGGGCGATGCGGGGCCGCCAGCCGAGCCGGTCGCGTGCGGTGCGCACATCGGCCTGCTGCCAGCTGCCGCAGCCGTCGGGGTACGGGTGGGGGGCCGGTGCCGCGTGCTCGGGGTCCGTGCGCTCGCCGCGGCTTCCGAGGGGGTCCGGGCGGTGGTGGCCGAGGACCTCTGTCCGGTGGTGGCCGAGGGCGTCGACGCGGTGGCCGACGGACTCGGTACGGGGATGGCCGATGGTGGGCCGCAGCGCGCCCGGAGGGCCGTCGAGTTCGTGCAGGGCGCCGCCGTAGCCGGCGACCCGGGCGAGGGTGGCGGCGGCGTCGCGCAGGCGGACGGCGCGGCCGGAGCCGATGTTGATGACGCCCTGGGCGGCGGAGAGCGAGGCCGCGTGCACCGCGCGGGCGACGTCGCGGACGTCGATGAAGTCCCGCTGGGCGCCGAGGCCACCGAGCCGCAGCTCACCGTCGCCGGACTGCATCGCGCGCCGCATCGCCTCGGCGAGCCGCCCCAGCGGCGAGCCGGCGGGCGTGCCGGGCCCCGCGGGCGAGAAGACCCGCAGGACGACGGCGTCCAGGCCGGAGCCGAGGACGAGTTCGGTCGCGGCGAGTTTGCTGACGCCGTAGGGGCCGCCGGGGCGGGGCACGGCGTCCTCCGCGGTCGAGGAGCCCGGCTGGCTGGGGCCGTACTCGGCGCTGCAGCCGACCTGCACCAGACGGGCGCCGCAGCCGCTGCGGCGCAGGGCCTCGCAGACGGTGGCGACGGCGACGGTGTTGTGCCGGGTGAGTTCGCGGGCACCGCCCCGGGTGGTGCCCGCGCAGTTGACGACCACGCCGGGATGGACCGCGTCGAGGAAGCGGGTGAGGGCGCCGGGGCTTCCGGTGGCGAGGTCGAAGCGGACGTCCGCGTCGTCACCCCGGCCGAGGGCGGTGAGCTGGACGGCCGGGTCGGCGAGCAGACGGTCGGCGACGAAGCGGCCGAGGTAGCCGTTGGCTCCGATCAGCAGAACTCTCATCGGGCGGCTCCCGGTGCCGAGGCGTCGGGTCGGGAGGTGGTCATCTGGGGGCTCCTTCAGGGGGTGTTACGAGGGTGTTGGAGGCGTGTGAAGGGCTGTTTGGGCGCGCGCTCACCGTGTTCGCTCCGTCGTCGCGTGGGCCGACGCCCTGGTCAGGCGACGGCACGCGTGGACCAGGAGGGTCAGGGCGCCGACGCCGCAGACGGCCGTCGGGACACCGGCCGGGCCGCACGCGGCGACCAGTGCCTCCACGGGGACGGTCAGGAAGCCGCAGCCGGGGAGGCGGCCGGCGAAGAGCGTGGCCAGGGCGACGGCCTCCGCGGCGGCCGCGACGGTGAGGACGAGGGTGGGGGCGTATGCGTGACCGTGCACCGTGAGCAGCCGGGCGAGCAGCAGCAGGGCGCCCAGGCTGAGGCCCTGGGGAAGGCCGCCGGGCTCGCCGAGCACGGCGCCGGTCAGCACCAGCAGACCCGTGAGGACGCCCATGTACAGCGCGAACGTGCCGAGCAGCAGAGGGCGTACGGAGGCGGAGAAGTCGGCCAGGCCCCGGCTGGACCTCAGTTTGCCGCGGGCGCCCGCGGCGAAGAGGCGGGCGCATCCGGCCGCGGGGGCGTAGGACAGCGCGAGCGCCAGGACGGGAGCGACGGTGACGGGCCACGGACCGTCGGCGGTGCCGTCCGGGAGACCGTCGGGGCCGCCGCTGACAGCGGTCCGCAGGAGTCCGTCGCCGAGGACGGCGTAGCCGACGAGCCAGCAGGTCCAGGTGCTGGTGGTGCGCGTGGCGCCGCTCAGCGGCCCGCGACGCAGTGCGGCCCCCAGGGCCAGGGACACCGCGAGGATGCCGACGACGGCCACGATCAGGCGCGGCCGGCCTTCGGCCAGGCGCAGTCCGGCCACGGCGACGGCGCACAGCGCACCGGGCAGCAGGGCGAGGACGACCCCGGCGGTGCGTGGCCCGCGTGGCCGGGGTGTCGGCGCGTCCTCGGGGCTCGCGGGGGTGTCGCGGTCGCGCGGGACACGGGCGTACATCTCTTCCGCGAGGGAGAAGACGTCACGGTGACGGAAGCGTGCGGCGGTGCGGTCGGTGACGCCGTGCGCTTCCAGGCCCGCCGCGATCTCCAGTGGGTCCACGGCGCGTTCGCACAGTTCGCGGTGCCGGTGCAGCAACCCCTTCACGGGGTCCGCGGCGGAACGGCGTGCGGCGGCTCCGGACGGCGACTTCCTGCTGCCGTCGCGACCGGCACCGTCCCGAGGCCCCACGCCCGTCTGCGCGCCGAGGGCCGGGGCCGTGTCGGTCTCGTGTGTCCCGCGGGCCCCGTCGGCCCCATCGGTTCCGTCGGCCAGGGACGTCCGTGAACGTTCGTCCCAGGCGCCCGGGCTGCGCGGGGTCTCGGGCCGGTCCAGTTCGCCGAGGCCGCTCATCGGGCCGCTCCCTCACTCGCCGAGACCGATGAGACCGGTGAGACCGGTGAGACCGGTGAGACCGGCGTGGTCGCCCGGACCGGATCGGCCTCGGTCGCCCAGCCGGGGCCGCCCCGGGCCACCACTCGGGCCGTGGGGTCACTCCAGCGACCGGGGACGTGGGCCTCGGCGGGGACGCCGAAGAGCAAGGGCTCGCCGGTGTCGTCGAGTAGGACGCGGCGTGCCGGTGTGCGCGAGAGGATCTCCAGGTAAATGCCGTGAAATGCCGCGATGTTCTGCTCGACAGTGAACAGCTCCAGTGCGCGGGCGCGCGCGGCGGCGCCCAGCCGGTCCCGGCGCTCGGGGTCGCGCAACAGCGCGATGCACGCCTCGGCGAGCGCCCGCGGATTGCGCGGGGGCACGACGAGTCCGGTGCCGCCGATGGCCTCCACCACCGCGCCGACATCGGTGGACACCGTCGCACGGCCGCAGAACATGGCCTCGACGAGCCCGGCCGGGAACCCCTCGACCACGCTGGAGAGCACGACCAGGGCGCCCGAGGCGTACGCGTCGACGCGGAAGGGCAGTTCGGGCCCGCCGGTCTCCTCGAAGGAGACCGGGTTGCGGCCCACGGCGTGCGGACCGTCGGCCTCGTCGGGGAACAGCTGCGCGGCCAGCGCCTTGCAGTGGACCAGGTACGCGGCGCCCTCGGGGCCCGAGGGGGCGCCGACGATCCTCAGTCGCGAGCCGGGCTCCGCCCTGCGGATCTCCGCGAAGGCGTGCAGCAGCGAGACCAGGTCCTTGGCCGGCTCGACACGGCCGACCCAGACGAGGGTCTGCGGGTCGGCGCACTCCGGGGACTCCCCCACGCCCGCGAACGGGGCCGCGTCCATGCCGGGGTGGACCGTGCGCAGCTTGGCGCGGTCGGCGCCACAGCGCTCCTGCCAGCGCCGGGCGTGCGCGTTGCCGGGGGTGATCACGGCCGCGCGCCGGTAGGTCTCGGCGGCCAGCCGACCGTGGAAGGCGGCGAGCAGCGACCGTATCGCGGGCGAGGAGTCGGGCTCCGTCAGATAGTGCGTCCGCAGCCGCACGCCGTACTCGGTCACCAGCAGGGGCACGTCGCAGAAGTGCCGGGCGAGCAGGCCCGGAAGGGCCGCCGTACCGCCGGAGGTCGCGTGGCACAGGTCCACCGAACCGAGGTCGTCGTCCTCGTACCAGTCGAGGGACAGAGGGCGCAGCGCGCGTTCGAGGCGCGCGGCGACGGTCAGCAGATCGGGAACGCGAGCCTCGCGCGCCGAACGGTGGGCGCCGGGCGCGCGACAGGCGCGTTCCAGGGCGCGTACGGCGGTCTCCGAGCGGAGCGCGGTGGACAGGCCGCCCTCGTCGTGGGCGAGTTCGGCGAGGCCGTACAGCGCGCTGGCGAAACGGTCCGCCTCAAGGGCCGACTGCCCTTGAGGCTCTCCCTCCGGCCCCCCGGACGGATTCCCGGGGCCCGCCGTGCACAGGGCCGTGGCCAACTCGCCGTAGCACTCGGCGAAGCGCCGACGCGCGCGCCGTCCGTGGACGATTCCGTCGTCCACGGTTTCCCACAGCGGGGCGGTGCGCACCCGGCCGACCTGCGGCGGCAGCGGGACCCAGCCCTCGGCCTCCTCGTGCTCGCTCCGGCTGAGCGCGTAGACGTCGAACTCGTGCTGCTCCAGGCCGCGCACGAGCCGGTCGCACCAGAGCCCGGCCTCACCGCTCACATACGGATAGCCACCCTCCGTAAGCAGTCCGATGCGCACGCGCGCACCCCCGATCTCCCGTTTGGGGAGCCGCCGTTGGCCCGGCGGCTCGCAGCGGGACGAACGTATGCGGACAAGGCGGTGGCGCGATGGACGGTTGTCCATCGCGCCACCAAAAGGGGTGAACGGTCGTAACTTTCCCGTACGAGGCGCGTTCGGTCGCGCTAAGAGATCAAACAGTCACCGCACGTGAGGCCCTCGCCTCCGGTCAGCTGTTCGGGTAGGCCCAGGCGTTGGGGCGGCAGTCGATTCCGTCGTGGTCGATGAATTTCGTCTGCTGCTGCATGACCGGGGCGAGTTCGCCGTCCTTGTCGCAGGTGACGTGGTTGTAGCCGATGCGGTGACCGACTTCGTGGTTGATCAGCATCTGCCGGTACGCGTGGATCGCGTCACCGTACGGCGCGGCGCCCTGGGCCCAGCGGTAGGCGTTGATCATCACGCGCTGGGTGGCGGCCGAGTCGCAGGACACGTTGTCCTGGGTGGTGTCCAGACCGGATTTGGCACACCACTCGGCGGTCGTGCCGGGGCTGGCCAGCGTGATGACGAAGTCGGGCTGGCCCGACTCGATGCGCTCGAAGCTGCGGGCGCCGTTGTGGGCCCAGCTCCGGTCGTCGTTGAGGGTCTTCTGCACGGCGTCGGCGAAGAGCGCGCCGTCGAGACCGAGTCCCTGCTCGATGTCCACGCGGTAGGTGTACTTCTCCCCCCGCCCGGGCCCCTTGGCGATGCCCGGGACCGCGTCGAACTTCCCCGAGGCCTTGAGGGTGGCGCCGAGCGGGTAGGTCTTGCCCATCTTCTGCTCGTACGTGAGCGGTTTCGGGGCCGCGGGCGCGGAGGGCGTAGGGCGCTCGTCGTTCCGTGACGGGTCGTGGGCGCCCCGGGCCTGGTCGGTGGTGGACTGTGCGCGCATGTCGCCCCCGTCCGCCCCGTCGGCGACCTGACCGGCCACGACGACGGCCAGCACGGTGGTGACGGCGGCCGCCGCGATACCGGTGAAGGTCCGGCCCTTGGCGCCCTTGACCGGTGCGGGTTCGCCCGTGGGCGGTCGGTCGTCGGCGTCCGCACCCGCGTCGCCGGGAACACCCCCGCTCCCGGCGCCGCCCCCGTCGACGGCACTCCAGTCGGTGACGGAGGCGTACGGGTCGGCGGGCCCCGACGCACCGGGGGCGCGCCGCCGGGTTCGGGCCGAGAAGACGTCGTCGTTCTCCCCGAAGGCGTCCAGGTAGTCCTGCCGCGGCCCCTCCGCGGGCGCCTGCCGCTGCCTGGGAAAGGGCGGGGACGGCCGCCCGGACGGACCGGACGGCGACGACGGCGCGAAGGACGCGGGAGCCCCGGCGCCCGGTCCCGCCGACGATCCGTGCCCGGCACCGGTCCGCCCGCCCAACGCGCCCCAGCCTCCGCCGGGCTCGCGCTGCTCGGGGTGACCGCCCCGGACCCGCGGCACACCGTGCGCCGGGGTGCCGTCGGGATACCTGGGCGCACCGTGCGCCGGCGTGCCCTCGGGGAGCCTCGGAACGCCTCGCGCGGGCGTCCCGTCCGTCATCCGGGGGAAGCCGTGGGCCGGTGTCCCGTCCGGGAACCGGGCGCCCGGACCGCGCCCCGGGCCGGGGCCCGCGTGCCCCTGACGGACGCCCGAGACGTCGCCCGGCGCCGCACCGCGGAACGTCCCGTCGCCCCCCTGCGGTTCCTGCGAAGGCCCGTTCGCCGGGCGCGGGTCGGGCCGCCCCGGCGGGTTTTCGCGTGTGGCGGCGGTGTCCGCGGCGTCTGCCTTGGGGGCGGGCCCGCGGCGGCTGTGGCGTCCCACGTTGCGCCTCAGCCTCCTGTGGTCTGGTTGGCGGGCTCGCTGTCCACGGCCCCGTCGGTCCTGTCGCCACCCGCCGGCTTCCCGGTGCCCACCGCGTCCGCGGCGGCAGCCGTGTCCGCGGTGTCCGCGAGGAATTCACGGAAGGCCGTGGCCACGGTCTCCGGATACTCCATCATCGCCACGTGTCCCGCGTCCGGCAGGGTCACCAGCCGGGAGTCACGGAAGGCGCGGGCAGCCCGCTGGGCCATGCGGTAGCCGACGAGTTGGTCCCGTCCACCGTAGACCAGGAGCGTGGGTGCGAGAACCCGCTCGGCCTGTCGCCACAGCGCGTGCTGGCCGCCGAGCGTGTACGCGTTGACGATTCCCCGCGCGGAGCGCGCCATCGCGTCCCAGAAGTACGGCAGTCGCAGCCGCCGCTCCATCTCCTCGACGGCGTTGCGGAAGCCCTCCTCGCTCACTCTCCCGGGGTCGCCGTAGCAGAGCGCCGTCACGCCACGGACCCGCTGCTCCGCCGTCCACTCGCGGGTGAGCCGGTTGAACAGCCGCACCACCCCCGGCAGCGCCAGCAGTCCCGTCGGCAGGGCGGTGCGCTGCACGCGGATCTCCGGCAGCGCGGGCGACACGAGGGTCAACGTCCGCACCAGATCGGGCCGCGCCGCGGCCACGCGGGTGACGACGGCGCCGCCGAGCGAGTTCCCGAACAGGTGCACCGGACCACGCCCGGACGCGTCGAGGTAACGGACGACCGCGCGCGCGTGGCCGGTGATCGAGTAGTCGCCGTCGTCCGGCGGCGGGGAGTCGCCGAAGCCGGGCAGGTCGACGGCCTCGCTGTGGACGACGCCGTCCAGCAGCGGCATGAGCGCCGACCAGTTCTGCGAGGAGCCGCCGAGGCCGTGGACGTAGAGGGCGGGCGGCAGTCCCTCGCGGGCGGGCCGCCTCGACCGCACCGTCAGGGTGGTGCCGGGGAGGTGGACCGACCTGAGCCGCTCGCCGTCCGCGACCTTGACGGCCGCGACCTTCGGCAGCACGTTGGCGGGCGGCACGGACGGCGGCTCGGTCGAAGACATGCGGCAATATTACGAGATGATCACACTATGGTTCATGTGTTCGCAGTCACAAGCGGTGCTGCGGCGGCGCGTCGGCGGGGTACGGATGCCGTCGACGCCCGCCGTCAGCGCCGGGACCGTATACGCGGGACCGAGCACGCGAGACCGGCCGCGGCGACGCATGGCGTCCGGATCGGGTGTCTCCTAGGCTCGTGAAGTGGGCACCCGCGTGTGACCCCTGCACCCCGGGGACGTCCGTAGGAAGGGAGCCCAGCATGACCGTCGACCCGACCGACCCCGAGACCTTCGACGACGAGGCCCAGGCACCGGACCCGGAGGACCGCGACGTGGAGGCGCCCGACGCCGACGCCGCCGAGCAGCGCGCGGACCTCGCACCGGACCGCGACGAACCGCTCACCGACGTCGAGCCCGACCGCGCCAACGAGGCCGACCTGGCCGAGCAGGCCCGGGTCGTCTCGCACGACGAGGACGACTACCGCTGAACGGCGGGGACGCCACGCGCCACGAGGTGGCGGAGCGGCTCCCCCGCCCGGACGGGAGGCCGATCTTTGCCCGGTCTGGACACTTTTGAAACCTGTTGTGCGGCTTTCGCCACCGTCCGGTCCGTGAAATTCTGCGCTCGCAGCACCCACACCACGGTTACCGAAAAGTACGATGTCGACGCGGCGCACACCGCACGAGGACGACTATGGGAGGCGGCGTGACAGCCATCGAGCAGACAGAGGCGGTACGCCCGCGGGGCACACGCCTTCCCCGCCGAGCCCGACGCAACCAGCTGCTGGGCGCCGCACAGGAAGTGTTCGTCGCCCAGGGCTACCACGCGGCCGCGATGGACGACATCGCCGAGCGCGCCGGCGTCAGCAAGCCGGTGCTCTACCAGCACTTTCCCGGCAAGCTCGACCTCTACCTCGCCCTGCTGGACCAGCACTGCGAGGCGCTGATCCAGTCCGTGCGCAGCGCGCTCGCGTCGACCTCCGACAACAAGCAGCGCGTCCGGGCGACGATGGACGCCTACTTCGCCTACGTCGAGGACGACGGCGGCGCCTTCCGCCTGGTCTTCGAGTCGGACCTGACCAACGAGCCCGCCGTGCGCGAGCGCGTGGACAAGGTGACGAACGAGTGCGCCGAGGCGATCTGCGACGTGATCGCCGAGGACACCGGCCTCTCGCGCGCGGAGTCGATGCTGCTGGCCTCGGGGCTGGGCGGTCTCGCGCAGGTGGTGGCGCGCTCCTGGCTGCACAGCGACCGCAGCGTGCCCCGCGACCAGGCGGTCCAGCTGCTGACCTCGCTGGCCTGGCGGGGCATCGCCGGCTTCCCGCTGCACGGCACCGAGCAGCACTGACCGGCACGGCGCGGTTCTGTTCCCGTCGGCTGTTCGCTCCTGGCGTTCTCCGACGCAGCGTGTACGTCCCCTCACCGGGCTAATGTGTGCTGGTACGGCGCGGAAGATCGCGCACTTACTGACCGTCGGAGGGACATAGCCGTGGAGGTCAAGATCGGCGTGCAGCACGCGCCCCGCGAGATCGTTCTGGAGAGCGGTCAGAGCGCCGAGGAGGTCGAGCGCGTGGTGGGCGAGGCACTGGCCGGCAAGTCGCAGCTGCTGAGCCTCGTGGACGAACACGGCCGCAAGGTCCTGGTGCCGGCCGACCGGCTCGCCTACGTCGAGATCGGTGAGCCGGCCCCGCGCAAGGTGGGCTTCGGCGCGCTGTAGCCGCCGGACGCGGGACGACGAACGAAGTACGGGTGGGGCCCGGCGGTGACACACCGCCGGGCCCCACCGTCTTCCCGTTCCGGCTCCCCTCGCCGTTCACGGGCGGAGCACGGTTCACCCTCGGCGGAGCACAGTTCACCCACAGAGGGAGGATTGCATTCCGCAGGTCAGGGGTAAGTCGGCTGTGACCGTTTGGGGCAGGCCGGCCATGTGGGAGGGACCCCGACATGATCTTGGAAGCGCTCAGCGCCGCACTCCTCGGCCTCGCCCTGGCATGGGCCGCCGCACACCGTCTGCCCCACCGCCTGCCCGCCCCGCTCCTGGTCCTGCCGACCGGCGTCGCCGGGGCCCTCTTCGGGGCGTTCGTCACGCACACGGCGCTGGGCGCCGGAGGGTTCGTGCTCGTGCTGCTGGGCTCGGCGACGCTCTCCGCGGCCTCGCTGTCGCTGCTGCTGCGCCCCGCTGGACGGCTCCGGCGCAGCTCGGCGGCCGCCTGAGGGACGGCCGCGGTTCCGCGCCGGGCCCGCGTCGACAGAGGTCAGACGGAGAGGTCAGAGGGAGAGGTCAGGCGGCCAGTCCCAGGGCCGCCATCCGCTTGGTGTGCGCCTCGGTGATCCGGGAGAACATCTTGCCGACCTCGGCCAGGTCGAAGCCGTCCGCGACCCCGCCCACGAGCATCGTCGACAGCGCGTCCCGGTCGGCCACCACCCGCTGGGACTGCGAGAGCGCCTCCCCCATCAGCCGCCGCGCCCACAGGGCGAGCCGCCCGCCCACGCGCGGGTCGGCGTCGATCGCCGCCCGCACCTTCTCCACGGCGAAGCCCGCGTGCCCGGTGTCGTCGAGCACGGCGAGGACCAGCTCGCGGGTGTCCGTGTCCAGGCGGGCGGCGACCTCGCGGTAGAAGTCACTGGCGATGGAGTCGCCGACGTAGGCCTTGACGAGGCCCTCCAGCCAGTCCGAGGGGTCCGTCTGCTTGTGGAAGCCGTCGTAGGCGGCCACGAACGGCTCCATGGCGCCCGTCGGCTCCTCGCCGATCTCGGCCAGCCGGTCGCGCAGCCGCTCGAAGTGGTGGAACTCCGCCGACGCCATCTTCGCCAGCTCCGCCTTGTCCGCCAGCGTGGGCGCCAGCTTGGCGTCCTCCGCGAGCCGCTCGAACGCCGCCAGCTCGCCGTACGCGAGCGCGCCGAGCAGGTCCACGACCGCGGCGCGGTACTGCGGGTCGGACGCGGCCGTCGCCCAGTCGCGGGCGGCGACCGGCGTGGCTCCGGCGGTACCGGTGGTTCCGGCGGTCTCGGCGGGGGCGTCTGCGGCGGTACCAGGCTTGTCAGAGCTCGTCATGCAGCGCACAATAGCCCGCTCTTCGACGGTGGTAAGTCCCTGGTCAGTCAGTGTGACGACGACTACGTGAGCAAATCGGCCATCGCGTGTGCGCGAATCCGGGGTATGGTGGTAATGCGCCTGCCGAGTATGTGACGTACGGGTACGTGACATCGTCGTCGGGCCGCACGCATGAGGATGCCCGGTCGGTGGCCCGATCGGCTCCGACCCGACAGCCCTCCCGCCGTACGCGACAGTGCGTACGGAATCCGGAGGGGGACCCTCAGTGGTACGAGCGCTGGAGCGTCGACAGAGGTCCCGTGTCCTACGGCTCACCCGTAAGGCAGCCGACGTCCCCGACACGGTCCGGCACGACCCGCGCGCTCGCCTCGCACCACGCACACAGAAGAGGCAGCACCCTGACTACGACGTTCCGATCCCTCGGGATCCTCCCCGAGACCGCCGAAGCCCTCGAAGCCGTCGGCATCACCACTCCCTTCCCCATCCAGGAGATGACGCTCCCCGTAGCCCTTTCGGGCAAGGACGTCATCGGCCAGGCCAAGACCGGCACGGGCAAGACGCTGGGCTTCGGCCTCCCGCTCCTCGAGCGGGTGACCGTCCCCGCCGACGTCGAGGGCGGCCGCGCCGCTCCCGAGGCCCTGACCGACGCCCCGCAGGCCCTCGTCGTCGTCCCGACGCGCGAGCTGTGCCAGCAGGTCACCAACGACCTCCTGACCGCGGGCAAGGTGCGCAACGTGCGCGTCCTCGCGATCTACGGCGGCCGGGCGTACGAGCCGCAGGTGGAGGCCCTCAAGAAGGGCGTCGACGTGATCGTCGGCACCCCGGGCCGTCTGCTGGACCTCGCGGGCCAGAAGAAGCTGAGCCTGAAGCACATCAAGAGCCTGGTCCTCGACGAGGCCGACGAGATGCTCGACCTGGGCTTCCTGCCCGACGTCGAGAAGATCATCAACATGCTGCCGGCCAGGCGTCAGACGATGCTGTTCTCGGCCACCATGCCGGGCGCCGTCATCGGACTGGCCCGCCGTTACATGTCGCAGCCGACGCACATCTCCGCCACCTCGCCGGACGACGCGGGCGCGACGGTCGCGAACACCAAGCAGTTCGTCTACCGCGCGCACAACATGGACAAGCCCGAGATGGTGGCCCGGATACTGCAGGCCGACGGCCGCGGTCTGGCCATGGTCTTCTGCCGCACCAAGCGCACCGCCGCCGACCTGGCCGACCAGCTCAAGCAGCGCGGCTTCGCCTCCGGCGCGGTCCACGGCGACCTCGGCCAGGGCGCCCGCGAGCAGGCCCTGCGCGCCTTCCGCAACGGCAAGGTGGACGTGCTCGTCTGCACCGACGTGGCCGCCCGCGGCATCGACGTCGAGGGCGTGACGCACGTCATCAACTACCAGTCGCCGGAAGAGGAGAAGACGTACCTGCACCGCATCGGCCGCACCGGCCGCGCGGGCGCCAAGGGTACGGCGATCACGCTGGTCGACTGGGACGACATCCCGCGCTGGCAGCTGATCAACAAGGCGCTGGACCTGGGCTTCAGCGACCCGCCGGAGACGTACTCCACCTCCCCGCACTTCTACACCGACCTCGGCATTCCCGAGGGCACCAAGGGCGTTCTGCCGCGCTCGGAGCGCACGCGCGCCGGGCTCGACGCGGAGGAGGTCGAGGACCTGGGCGAGACGGGCGGCCGCGGTGGCCGCGGGCGCGGCGACCGGGGAGACCGCGGTGGCCGTGGTGGCCGCGACGACGCGCGCTCCGGCGACCGCGACCGTTCCTCCCGTACGACGCCGCGCCGCCGCCGTCGGATGCGCGGCGGTGCGCCGGTGGACGCGGAGCACACCGCCACCACCGAGACGACCGCGACGGAGGCCGTGACCGGCGGTGCCGACAGCGCCGCCGACGCGGGCACCGACGCCGCGCAGGGTCCCCGCACGCTGCGCCGCCGGCGCCGTACGCGCAATGGTGAGCCCTCGCGCCGCCCGGAGGCCGCCGCGACGGTCGACACCCCGGTGACACGGGCCGTCGAGGACACCGCGCTCGCGCCTTCCGAGGCCGCGGTCGTGGAAACGGCGGAGGCCACGGAGGTCGTGGAGGCCCCGGCCAAGCCGCGCCGCCGCCGCACCCGCAAGTCCGCTGAGACCCCGCTGGAAACCGCTGCGACGGCGACCCCCGAGGCGGCGGTCGTGGAGAGCCCCGCGGCCGTGGCGGCCCCGACGGTCGTCGAGGGCCCCGCTGCCGAGGCGCCCGCCGAGAAGCCGCGTCGCCGCACCCGCAAGGCCACGGCCGCCGAGGCCGCGCTCGACACGGCCGAGGCAGTGACCGAGTCCGCGTCCGAACCGGCCGAGACCAAGCCGCGCCGCCGTACGCGCAAGGCGGCCGTCGCCGACACCGAGACCGCGCAGGCTGCGGAGACCGAGGCAACGCCCGAGACCAAGCCCCGACGCACCCGGAAGACGGCCACCGCCAAGGCGGAAGCCGCCGCCGACACCGCCGAGGCCACGGAAGCGAAGCCCAAGACCCGCCGCACCCGCAAGGCCGCCGAACCGGCCGCGCAGGCCCCGGAGGACACCGAGGCAACCGCCGAGACCAAGCCCCGACGCACCCGGAAGACGGCCACCGCCAAGGCGGAAGCCGCCGCCGACACCGCCGAGGCCACGGAAGCGAAGCCCAAGACCCGCCGCACCCGCAAGGCCGCCGAACCGGCCGCGCAGGCCCCGGAGGACACCGAGGCAACCGCCGAGACCAAGCCCCGACGCACCCGGAAGACGGCCACCGCCAAGGCAGAGGCCGCCGCCGACACCGCCGAGGCCACAGAGGCGAAGCCCAAGACCCGCCGCACCCGGAAGACGGCCGCGGCCCCCGAGGTCGCCGCCGAGATCCCGGCCCAGGCCTCGCAGGAGCCGGAGGCCGCGCCGCGGCGCCGGACCCGAAAGGCAGCGGCCGCCGTCGAGGCGCCCGCAGCGGACGCCGACACGGCGGAGGCGAAGCCCAGGGCGCGCCGCACCCGCAAGACGGCCGCCGCCACCGCGGAGGCCGGCGAGAGCTGATCCGCGCCGCTCGTCCCAGACCGTCGGCCCGGTCCCGCGATCCACGCGGGGCCGGGCCGACGGCGTTGTCACGCCCGTGTCCGCGCCCGTCCGTCCCCGCCCGATAACCTCTGCCCGTGAGCAGGAACGCCGCCTTCAGCCCGCCCCCGCGCGCCCGTGCGTACCGGCTGCGTACCGCCCGCGGCGAGTTCGCCGTCGTCGACTCGCCCGTGGCCGACGGGGTCGCGCCGAGGGGCGTGGTGATGATGCTGCCCGGGTTCACGGGGAGCAAGGAGGACTTCACGCTGCTGCACCGGCCGCTCGGGGCGCGCGGCTACCGCACGGTCGCCGTGGACGGACGCGGGCAGTACGAGTCGGACGGGCCGGAGCACGACGAGGCCGCCTACGCCCGGCCCGAGCTGGCCCGGGACGTGCTCGCGCAGGCCACCGCCCTCGGGACGCGCGTGCATCTCCTCGGGCACTCTCTCGGCGGCCAGATCGCGCGGGCCGCCGTCCTGCTCGACCCCGCCCCGTTCCTGTCGCTCACGCTGATGTCCTCCGGTCCGGCGCGGATCTCCGAGTCGCAACGGCAGCGGGTGAAGCTGCTGCGGGACGCGCTGGACACCATGACGATGGCGGAGGTCTGGAAGGTGATGCAGGCCATGGGGCCGCCGGAGGAGGCCGGCGCCCCGGCCCCCGCCCACGGCCCGGAGGAGCCGGAACGGCTGCGCGACCGCTGGCTGGGCACCAGGCCGGCGCAACTGCTCGCCACGGGACGCCAGTTGTGCACCGAGCCGGACCGTGTCGCCGAACTGGCCGCCGTGCCGCTCCCCTTCCACGTGCTGTCGGGCGCCTACGACGACACCTGGCCGGTGCCCCTCCTGGACGAGATGGCCCTCCAGCTCAACGCGCGCCGGACGGTCGTCGCGGGCGCCGAGCACTCCCCCAACACCGACCAGCCCCTGCCGACGGCCCGCGCCCTGGCCGACTTCTGGGACGACCACCCCGTGCCGCCCCGGCCGTACGTGCGCTGAGCGCCGTCCGGCCCTGGTACGGGGCGGCTAGTACTGCGCCCGCAGGTGCTCCCAGAAGCCGTCCCGCAGCGCCCGTCGCAGGTCGGGCTGGGCGCGCAGCGAGTACTGGAGCAGCCCCTCGGCCTCCACCAGCAGGTCCTGGTCCACGGAGCCGGGGAGGTAGGGGTGACCGGGGAGCAGCTCCACCAGTGACTCGCGGCCCCGGGACGCCAGCCACTTCGCCGCGATCTGCGCGCCGACGAAGCGGACGTCCTCGCGCCCGGGGCGCAGGGTGCCCGGCACCTCGCCGGAGTGGGTCGCGCGCCGGGAGACGTACGGCTTGAAGAAGTCGAGGTCGAGGGTGCGCTGGCTGTCGACCTCCCAGAGCAGCGGCTCGGCCTGGTTGCGGCCCTCGGGGGCCTCGATGCCCCACAGGTGGACCCGGGCGCCGTACCCCTGGGCGGCCTCGACCGCGGACACGAGGTCCTCGTCGCCGCCGAGCAGGGCCGCGTCGCTGATGGCGCGGTGCCGGGCGAGGGACTCCAGGTCGGTGCGGATGAGGGAGTCGACGCCCTTCTGCTGGTTGTTGGCGTTGAGGTTGCCCAGGCGGACCTTGACGTCCGGCAGCTCGGCGATGGACTGCTGCTCGGCGGTGTGAATGCGGCGGCGGGCGCCGTCGTACCAGTAGACGCGCAGCAGACGGCTGTCCGCGAAGACGGTGCGGGCCCTGTCGATGAACGCCTCGATCAGGCCCTCGGCGTCCAGGTCGAAGGCCCGGCGGTCCTCGGTCCCGGCCACCAGTCGCCCCGCCGCCGCGTACAGATATCCGGCGTCGACGAAGATCGCGTGGGTCGAGGGGGTCTTGGCCACCTCGGCGAGCATGCGCTGGAGCAGCTCGTTCGTGCGATCGATACGAGCGTTCAGGGGCGCGAGGTCGTCGTTCATCGCCTCCATTGTCCCGGCGGTCACGCTACGAACACAACCGGTCCCGGTCGGTTTTGCGGCGCACACCTTTCACATGTTCCGCCCCCTGCGGGGGCACGCCGCCCCGCCACCTCGTAACAAGCGGCTTACTTGTCAGTAATTAGTCGTGCGAAAAATTTCCTTAGCGTAGGGAATGTTTGCAGAGGGCATGCCGTTGACCACTACGGAAGCCCGGGCACCGACGACCCAGGAGCCACACCAGTAGTTCTCCGCAGGAGGATGACCAGATCAAGGGAGAGGCCATGCGCTTTGAAGTCATGCGACTCGACGACGTCGACGGGACCCCCGTGGACACGACTGTCGTGGACGCAGCCTCCGTGAACCGCATCGTTCAGCAGGCCGCCGCCATCGGGCAGCGCCTGTGGATCCGCCCCGCCGACACCTCGGCCTTGTAGCGCGGACCCTTCGCACACGAGAACAGGGCCCCGCACGGAACTCCGTGCGGGGCCCTGTTCTCGTGCTCACGCGCCCTGGATCACCTGGGTGACCCCGTTGATGATCTGCTGCACGGCGATCGCGGAGAGCATCATGCCGGCGAGGCGGGTCACCAGGACCACGCCGCCGTCCTTGATCACCCGGATGATCAGCAGCGAGTAGCGCATCACCAGCCACAGCACCACGTGGATGGCGAGGATCGCCGCCCACACCGAGACCTGCGTGGTCACGCTGTCCGCCTTCTGCACGGCCAGGATGACCGACACGATCGCCCCGGGCCCGGCGAGCAGCGGCATGCCCAGCGGTACGAGGGCGACGTTGACGTCCTTGGTCTGCTTCGGTTCGTCCGTCTTGCCGGTGAGCAGGTCGAGGGCGATCAGCAGGAGCAGCAGCCCGCCCGCGATCATCAGGGCGGGCACGGACACGTGCAGGTAGTCGAGGATCTGATGCCCGAGCAGACCGAACACCGTGATCACGCCACCGGCGACGCAGACGGCCTGGAGGGCCATCCGCTTCTGCACCTTGGCGGGGCGGCCGGAGGTCAGCGCGAGGAAGATCGGGGTGATCCCGGGGGGATCCATGATGACGAAAAGGGTCAGGAAGAGGGAGCCGAAGACGGCGACGTCGAACATGGGTGGGCTACTGGCCTTGCGGAGGAGTGGAAAGGTGGACGCGCGGGGGTGCGGCTCAGACCCCGCCGGCCCCGGGCACGGGGAACGCCCCGAACGCCCGTCGCGTGATCTCCCCGTACACCTCGGGGTCGGTCGTGTACTCGCCGAGCACACAGGTCTTCCGGCTGCCGTGGTAGTCGCTGGAGCCGGTCACCAGGAGCCCCAGCTCCTTCGCCGTCCCGCGCAGCCGGGCCCGCGTGTCCGCGTCGTGGTCCATGTGGTCGACCTCGATGCCGTCGAGCCCGGCGGCCGCCAGGTCGGCGATCGCGGCCTCGGACACGGTGCGCCCCCGCTTGGCGGCGGCCGGGTGCGCGAACACGGCGACCCCGCCCGCGCCCTTGATCAGCCGGAGCGCCTCGAAGGGGTCGGTCTCGTGCTTCGCCACGTGGGCCCGGCCGCCGTCGGCCAGCCAGTCCTGGGTGAAGGCGTCGTTCACCGTCGGGACCACGCCCAGTTCCACGAGGGCGGTGGCCACGTGCGGGCGGCCGACCGAGCCGTCCCCGGCGATCCGGGCGACCTGCTCCCAGGTGACGGGCACGCCCAGTTCGTTGAGCCTGGCGACCATGCCCCGGGCCCGCGGCACCCGGTCGTCCCGGACCAGCTCGCGCTCGGCGAGCAGGGCGGGTTCCTCGGGGTCGAAGAGGTAGGCCAGCATGTGCATGCTGATGCCGTCGAGGCGGCAGGAGAGTTCGGCGCCGGTGACGAGGGTGAGCCCCTCGGGCAGCGCGGCGACGGCCTCGGCGTGGCCGCGGGTGGTGTCGTGGTCGGTCAGCGCGACGACGTCCAGACCGGCCGCGGCGGCCTTGCGCACCAGCTGGGCCGGGGTGTCCGTGCCGTCGGACGCAGTGGAGTGGGTGTGCAGATCGATGCGCACGACGCTGACTCCAAGCGGTGACGGGACGGAAGGGGACGCTCAAGGATAACCGGAACTCAGCCTCCCGCCGTCACACCCGCAGCGCCCCTGCGCCCCCTACTCGCCCCTGTTGGCCGCCGCGCCCGCCCGCGCCGCGCTACGGCGCCGTCGGCTCGATCAGCCGCGGCGACAGCGCCCCGCACGGCACCAGGTCCACCTCGGCACCCGCGTCCCGCAGGTCGGTCAGCACCAGTTCCTCGTACATCAGCAGCCCCGACCGCTCGGGCCACACGACGGCCCACAGCCACATGCCGAGGGCCTCCCCGGCGAAGACGGCACGGTCGACCGGGCCGCCGGAGACGTGCCAGAGGGGGGTGGGGCGGCCCGCGGCCAGGACCTTGGCCTGGGGCGGCTTCTCGACGTCCAGGTACGGCCCCGGGTCGGGGGCGTCGAGCCCCGCGTACCGGGCGCCGAGACCGACGCCGAGTTCCTCGGCGACCAGGATCAGCTCACCGATGCCCCCGAGCGGGCCGGGTCCGGAGCAGGCGACGGCACTCGCCCTGCCCCCGCTGCGGTCGTCGCCCGCACAGGCCACGCCGGTGAACAGCCAGCCGACCGGCAGCGGCCAGGGCATCCACACCGGCACCTGTGTGCGGTGCACCACGACGCCGAGCGCCTCGACGCTGGGCGGGAGTACGGGCTGGACCGGGTGCACGGTGCCGTGCAGGTCGCACTGCCAGGAATCGGCGAAGAGGCCGGGAGCCCTGACCCGGCCACCACACTTCGGGCAACTGGGTTCGCCCCTCATAGAGCCCCACGGTCCTACCCTCACTCCCCCACGTCAAGGACGATCACCCATCCGGACGGAAGGGCGTGGACCAGGCAGACCCCCGAACAACTAGGTGTACGTTGCATTAATTAGCCGGACTAACTTACTATGTGTATACACCAACCATTCGGCATCGATCTCTCGGCATTGGAGAGCAAGCATGGACCCCTTCGACGCGGGTGCGGGCGGCATCCTGCGGCAGCCCAAGGCCGTGTGGGCGACCGCGGGCGCCTCCGTGGTGGCCTTCATGGGCATCGGGCTCGTCGACCCGATCCTTCCGTCCATCGCCAAGGGCCTGGACGCGAGCGCCGGTCAGGTCTCCCTCCTGTTCACCTCGTACTTCCTCATCACCGCCCTGGCGATGCTGGTCACCGGCTTCGTCTCCAGCCGCATCGGCGGCCGCAAGACCCTGCTGCTCGGCCTGGCCTTCGTCGTGGTCTTCGCGGGCCTCGCCGGCACCTCCGACACCGTCGGCCAGCTCGTCGGCTACCGGGCGGGCTGGGGCCTGGGCAACGCGCTGTTCGTCTCGACGGCCCTCGCGGTGATCGTCGGCGCGGCGGCCGGCGGGAGCGCCGCGGCGATCCTGCTCTACGAGTCCGCCCTCGGCCTCGGCATGGCCTGCGGCCCGCTGCTGGGCGCGCTGCTCGGCGACGCCAGCTGGCGCTACCCGTTCTTCGGCACCGCGTTCCTGATGGCGATCGGCTTCCTGTGCATCACGGTGTTCCTGAAGGAGCAGCCGAAGCCGGCCCGCAAGACCTCGCTGCTCGACCCGATCAAGGCGCTGGGCCACGGCGGCCTCGCCTCCGCCGCGGTCTCGGCGTTCTTCTACAACTACACGTTCTTCACCGTGCTGGCCTTCACCCCGTTCGTGCTGAACATGACGCCGTACAAGTCGGGTGCCGTGTTCTTCGCCTGGGGTGTGCTGCTCGCCGTCTTCTCGGTGCTGGTGGCGCCGCGCATGCAGCGGCGGTTCGGCTCGCTCAAGGTGCTCGGCGGCTCGCTGGTGCTGCTCGCGGCCGACGTCCTGGTCCTCGGCTACGGCAACCACACCGCGGCGATCGTCTGCACGATCCTGTCCGGCGCGTTCATCGGCGTGAACAACACCGTCTACACCGAGCTGGCCCTCGGGGTCTCCGACGCGCCGCGTCCGGTGGCGAGCGCGGGCTACAACTTCGTGCGCTGGTTCGCCGCGGCGGCCGCCCCCTACTTCGCGCCGAAGATCGAGGAGTGGACCGACGTCCACATCCCGTTCGTGGTGGCCGCGGTGACCGCCCTGCTCGGCGCGGTCGTGGTCGTCGTACGGCGGCGTGCCCTCACCCATGACGCCGAGGAGCTGGAGCCGAAGCACGCGAGTGAGGACTCGGTCACGGTCTTCGCCAACTGACGAGACGGAACCGGTGAGTTACGTCACTCGGCCGGGTCAGTCCAGGGGCACGGACCTGCGCGACGGATCGCGCAGGTCCGTTCCGTGGTTCAGCCAGCGCTCCTGGAGGGCGGGCGCGCCGCGCACACGCTTCCAGGCGGCCTCGTTCGGCGTCATCGGCAGCAGCGGCAGGAACCGTACGGGGTCCAGCGGGGCGTCCAGCTCCAGGTCCTCCACCAGACCGCCCGACTCGGCGACCAGCACCGAGGTGAACGGCGCCCCGGGCCACAGCGGCTCGCCGACGTCGAGTGACGCACCGGGCGCCACGATCACGCCCTCGACCTGCGGGGAGGCGGCCAGCACGGCGAGCGGGCGCAGCACCTTGTCGGTGTCGGCCGCCCCGGCCCGCACGGAGAGCACCAGCTCGGCGCGGGGGCCCTTGACCGGGTCGGCGAGCGCGGCCGTGGGGTCCGCCATGGGCTGGGCCGACATGCCGAGGGTGGCGTAGCGGACGACGTCGCCCTCCTGGCCCGAGGCGGAGAAACGCAGCACCTCGATGCGGTCGGTGCCGAGGAAGGTGACCGCCGCGCGCGCGTCCGGTTCGCCCAGCGCGCTGTGCAACCGGGCCTCGACCAGAGGAAGAACATCAGCCATGCGGCGAGCATAGAACTCGTCGTGAAGAGGCAAAGCGGCGCCTTGACACGTCGCGCGGCTGGTACTGTGGGCCAGCGGTTCGGGGCAGCACGCAGAGCGTCGCGATCAAGCCCCCGACGCTGTGAACTCTCCCCTACGGGGAACCCCTCCAAACAAGGGGAATGGATCGTCCCTCACGAGGGACCGGCCGGAGGAGGTGGGCGGCATGGACCGAAGTCGACCGTGCAGTACCACTCGCTCTTCCCGCCGCTGACGCTGCCGCTCCGGCCTTCCTGCCGCAGCCTCATGTGCGCGCCTTCTCACGGAAGAGCACTTCGTCTCGTTTTGCCTGATCCGATTCGTCGACGCGCTGTCCGTCGATCCGTATCAGCAGCTCAATCAGCAGCGAAGTCGGCCACCGCGACGGTGCGGTGCCCCCCGCTTTGTGGACGCGCCGAGCACGCGTAGTCAGGACGTCCCCATTCCGGGCGGTTCCACCCGTCACCGGCCTCGTTCGCTGCCCGCCGCGAAGGAGCCTGCCATGTCGATGATCCGTGACCTGCGCGCCGCTGTCCGCCCGTCCCGCGTGTCCCTGCGCAAGGACAGCGGCTCCTACGACACCACCCGCGACCCGGCGACCGCCTCCGCCGTCGTCGACTGCGCCGTCTACCGCGACGGCACCCGCGTCGAGACCGACGTGCCGCTGACCCCGCACACGGCCATGCGCCAGGTGCGCCGCGACGGCGGGTTCGTGTGGATCGGGCTGCACGAGCCCACCGAGGACGAGTTCGCCGGTATCGCCCGGGAGTTCGGGCTGCACCCGCTGGCCGTGGAGGACGCGGTCCAGGCCCACCAGCGGCCCAAGCTGGAGCGCTACGACGACTCCCTGTTCACGGTCTTCAAGACCGTCCACTACGTCGACCACGACCAGCTCACCGCCAACAGCGAGGTCGTCGAGACCGGCGAGGTCATGTGCTTCACCGGGCGGGACTTTTTCATCACCGTCCGGCACGGCGGGCAGGGCTCGCTGCGCGCGCTGCGCCGCCGCCTCCAGGAGGACCCCGAGCTGCTGCTCAAGGGCCCCTCCGCGGTGCTGCACGCCATCGCCGACCACGTCGTCGACGGCTACATCGCGGTCGCCGACGCGGTGCAGGACGACATCGACGAGGTCGAGACGGAGGTGTTCTCGCCGGGCCGCAAGGGCAGCCCGCGCGGCACCGACGCCGGGCGGATCTACCAGCTCAAGCGCGAAGTGCTGGAGTTCAAGCGGGCGGTGGCGCCGCTGCTGCGCCCCATGCAGCTGCTCAGCGAGCGGCCGATGCGGCTGATCGACCCGGAGATCCAGAAGTACTTCCGGGACGTCGCCGACCACGTGGCGCGGGTGCAGGAGCAGGTCATCGGCTTCGACGAACTGCTGAACTCCATCCTCCAGGCCAACCTGGCCCAGGCGTCCGTCGCGCAGAACGAGGACATGCGCAAGATCACCTCGTGGGCCGCGATCATCGCCGTGCCGACGATGGTGTGCGGCGTGTACGGCATGAACTTCGACTACATGCCGGAGACCCACTGGAAGTTCGGCTACCCGCTGGTGCTGTCGATCACGGTCGGCCTCTGTCTGGGCATCCACCGCACGCTCAAGCGCAACGGCTGGCTCTGAACGCGTCCCCGGGCCCCTGGATAGGCTGAGCGCATGACAAGCGAGCTGCTCGAGAAGGCCCTCGTCGAGGAGGCCACCAAGAAGTCCGGCCTCGTCTGGGTCAAGGGCCCCGGGGTGCCCGCCCGGGCGCTGTGGCACGTCTGGCACGAGGGCGCGGCCTGCGTCGTCGGCGACGGGCCGGGCGAGCAGCCGCTGCCGGGGCTGACCGACGGGGCGGCGGCCGAGGTGACGGTGCGCAGCAAGGACAAGGGCGGCCGGCTGGTCTCCTGGGCCGCGCGGGTCGTGGAGCTGCCGTCCGGTTCCGAGGCGTGGCAGGCGGCCGTCGGCGACCTCAAGGGCAAGCGGCTTAACGCCCCGGACGGCGAGGCCATGACCGAGCGCTGGGCCCGGGAGTGCCGGGTGCTGCGCCTGGAGCCGACGGGGAGCACGGCACCGCTGCCCGACGCCTCGCTGGCCGAGGCACCGCTGCCGAGCCCGGCGACGACCCGGCAGCCGGCGCCGGCGGGGCTGCCGCGCCTGCTCCTGAAGCGCCGCAAACGGCGCTGACGGCCGCGGGAGACCTGCCACGGGAGGTCTCAGGAGGACGGGAGCTGCTTGCCGTAGTCCAGGGTGTCGTCCTTCTCCGGCTCCTCCAGCGCGAAGTCCTTGTTCCAGTCCGAGAAGCCGATCGTGCCCGCGCTGCCCGCCCGCACCAGGCGCAGCGGGTACGGCGTGCCCTCCAGGGAGACGTCCAGCGAGCCGCCGGCTCCGTCGTCGCCGGTGATCCGGATGGTGCGCACGCCCCCCTGCTCGTGGCGGCCGTCCGTCTTGACCGTGCCGTGCAGGGTCAGCAGTCCGCCGAGGAGGACGTCCTTGTCCGTGAAACCGCTGAACTTCTTGTACACGGGGTCGCTCTGCGGCACCTTCACGTACTTGCCCGCGAGCTTGTCGGCCGCCTTCGCGTCCCCGCCGTCGTGGCTCCAGAACCCGGCGTCGGCCTTGAGGAAGAGCTGCTCGCCGACGCGCAGCAGTCCGAACGTCGTCCCCTCCGCCGCGACCGACCCGGTCCCTCCGTCGGCCTTGAGCCGCATGTCGAGGGTGTACCTGTTGCCGCCGGCTTCCACCGTGCCGTGCAGGCGGACCGTGTCGGCGGCCTGCGCGGCCGTACCGGCCTTCGCCTGGATCTTGTCCGCCGGGAGCTTCCCGACGCCGTTGGTGCCCGCGTCGGGGTCCTCACCGCTGCATCCCGCCAGCCCCGTCACGGCCAGGGCGCACACCGCGCCCAGCCAGGCGGCCCTGCGGATTCGGCGCCGGGGAGTCACAGACACAGGGGGGACTGCCTTTCTGACAGGGCGGACACGAGGCCGACGGACGTCGGCGGCGAACCGACCGGGCCAGGGCGCAGCGTACCGGGGCCGTGCGGGGCGAACGGAGCCAGACCGTCCGGACCGGCCGCCAGGGCGAGGCCGATCGGGACGGGCTAGCCTGAAGCGCGTCCGAGCGGGCAATTCGGAAAAGAGACACCGTACGAATCAGCCTTCACGCACTCCCACTCGACTTCCATGCACTCCCGCCCGGCTCCGGGCAGCGTGAGGAAAGGAGGCCGCGGCCATGGCAGCGGGCGCCCCCCGGATCTTCGTCTCCCATCTCTCCGGCATCGCCGTCTTCGACCCGGCCGGCGACCAGGTGGGACGCGTCCGCGATCTGGTCGTCATGCTCCGCGTGGCCCGCAAACCCCCGCGGGTGCTCGGCCTGGTCGTCGAACTCACCACCCGCCGCCGCATCTTCCTCCCCATGACCCGGGTCACGGGCATCGAGTCCGGCCAGGTCATCACCACCGGCGTCCTCAACGTCCGGCGCTTCGAGCAGCGGCCCACCGAGCGCCTCGTCTTCGGCGAGCTGCTCGACCGGCGGGTCACCCTCACCGAGACGGGTGAGGAGGTCACGGTGCTCGACCTGTCGGTGCAGCAGCTGCCCGCCCGCCGGGACTGGGAGATCGACAAGGTCTTCGTCCGCAAGGGCAGGAAGGGCGGCGCCTTCCGCCGCAACAAGGGCGAGACGCTCACCGTGGAGTGGTCCGGCGTCACCGGCTTCTCCGTCGAGGAGCAGGGGCAGGGTGCCGAGAACCTGCTGGCCACCTTCGAGCAGCTGCGTCCCGCCGACCTCGCCAACGTCCTGCACCACCTGTCCGCCAAGCGCCGCGCCGAGGTCGCCGCCGCGCTCGACGACGACCGCCTGGCCGACGTGCTGGAGGAGCTGCCCGAGGACGACCAGATCGAGATCCTCGGCAAGCTGAAGGAGGAGCGCGCCGCGGACGTCCTGGAGGCGATGGACCCCGACGACGCGGCCGACCTGCTCGGCGAGCTGCCCGAGGCGGACAAGGAACGGCTGCTGAGCCTGATGCAGCCCGACGACGCGGCCGACATGCGGCGCCTGATGGCGTACGAGGAGCACACGGCCGGCGGTCTGATGACGACCGAGCCGATCGTGCTGCGGCCCGACGCGACCGTCGCCGACGCCCTGGCCCGCATCCGCAATCCCGACCTGTCCCCGGCGCACGCCGCCCAGATCTACGTCTGCCGGCCGCCCGAGGAGACGCCGACCGGCAAGTACCTGGGCACGGTCCACTTCCAGCGCCTGCTGCGCGACCCCCCGTACACGCTGGTCGGCTCGATCCTCGACGACGACCTGCAGCCCCTGGAGCCGGACGCCGCGCTGCCCGTGGTCGCCGGGTTCTTCGCCGCGTACGACATGGTCGCGGCGCCCGTCGTGGACGACTCGGGGGCACTGCTCGGCGCGGTCACCGTGGACGACGTACTGGACCACATGCTGCCCGACGACTGGCGGGAGACCGAGTACCACCTGGACGAGACGACGGGGGAGGTGGGCGCCGATGGTGCCTGAGCGCGAGACGACGACCCGGGAACGCGCCACGTCGGGGGCCACCGCGTCCTCCCGTGCCCGGGCCCGCCTCGACCAGCCCCGCGCGCCGCGCCGCAGGCTGCTGCCCGAGTGGGACCCGGAGTCCTTCGGCCGGCTCTCGGAGCGCGTGGCGCGCTTCCTGGGCACCGGGCGGTTCATCGTCTGGATGACGGTCGTCATCATCCTGTGGGTGGTGTGGAACGTGTCGGCGCCGAGCGGGCTGCGCTTCGACGAGTACCCGTTCATCTTCCTGACGCTGATGCTCTCGCTCCAGGCCTCCTACGCCGCCCCGCTGATCCTGCTCGCGCAGAACCGGCAGGACGACCGGGACCGGGTCAACCTGGAGCAGGACCGCAAGCAGAACGAGCGGTCGATCGCCGACACCGAGTACCTGACCCGGGAGATCGCCGCCCTGCGCATCGGGCTCGGCGAGGTCGCGACGCGGGACTGGATCCGCTCCGAGTTGCAGGACCTCGTCAGGGACCTGGAGGAGCGGCAGAACGGCCATCACGGCGACCGCGGGGTATTCCCGGCGGACCGGTCCGCGGGGCGTGACGTACACGACCGCTGACGGGGCTTTCCGTGCCCCGTGGGCGGCGCCGTACCATCGACCCTATGGCTACGGAAGACGCGGTGCGCGAAGCACTGGCGACGGTGAACGACCCCGAGATCAACCGGCCCATCACCGAGCTGGGGATGGTCAAGTCGGTGGAGATCGGCGCGGACGGAGCGGTCGCGGTCGCCGTGTACCTGACGGTCTCCGGCTGCCCCATGCGGGACACCATCACGCAGCGCGTGACCGACGCGGTCTCGCGGGTCGAGGGCGTCACCCGCGTCGACGTCGAGCTGGACGTGATGAGCGACGAGCAGCGCAAGGAGCTGGCCACCGCCCTGCGCGGCGGACAGACCGAGCGCGAGGTGCCCTTCGCCAAGCCGGGCAGCCTGACCCGGGTGTACGCGGTGGCGTCCGGCAAGGGCGGCGTCGGCAAGTCCTCGGTGACGGTGAACCTGGCGGCCTCGATGGCGGCCGACGGCCTGAAGGTCGGTGTCGTGGACGCCGACATCTACGGCCACTCCGTGCCGCGCATGCTGGGCGCCGACGGGCGTCCCACCCAGGTCGAGAACATGATCATGCCGCCTTCGGCCCACGGGGTGAAGGTCATCTCGATCGGCATGTTCACCCCGGGCAACGCGCCGGTGGTCTGGCGCGGCCCGATGCTGCACCGCGCGCTCCAGCAGTTCCTGGCGGACGTGTACTGGGGCGACCTGGACGTCCTGCTGCTCGACCTGCCGCCCGGCACCGGCGACATCGCCATCTCGGTGGCGCAGCTGGTGCCGAACGCGGAGATCCTGGTCGTGACGACCCCTCAGCAGGCCGCCGCCGAGGTGGCGGAGCGGGCCGGGGCCATCGCCGTGCAGACCCACCAGAAGATCGTCGGCGTGGTGGAGAACATGTCCGGGCTGCCCTGCCCGCACTGCGGCGAGATGGTCGACGTCTTCGGCACCGGCGGCGGGCAGACGGTGGCCGACGGCCTGACCCGCACGACCGGTGCGTCGGTGCCGGTCCTCGGCGCCATCCCGATCGACGTCCGGCTGCGCGAGGGCGGCGACGAGGGCAAGCCCGTCGTCCTGTCCGACCCGGACTCCCCGGCGGGCGCGGCGCTGCGCTCGATCGCGGGCAAGCTCGGCGGCCGTCAGCGCGGCCTCTCCGGACTGTCGCTGGGGATCACGCCGAAGAACAAGTTCTGACGGCCCGTACGGCACACGCGTACGGCAAGCAGGGGCGCTGTCCGGCGGGACGGCGCCCCTCGTCGTACGCGCGACCGGTCGGCTAGGCGTACGCCGCGATGTCCTTGACGACGGCGAAGGCCAGCCCGTACGCGCTCATGCCGCGCCCGTACGCGCCGAGGTGCACGCCCTGCCCGGTCGACCCGGCCAGCACCCAGCCGAACTCGGACTCCCGGTAGTGGAAGGGCGTCGGCACGCCGTCCACCGGCAGGGACAGCGTCGTCCAGTCCTCGCCGTCGAGGTCGTCCGCGAGGACCCACGCGGTCTCCGTCTGCTGCTCCAGCCAGTCGTCGCGCAGCGAGTGGTCCATCTGGCCGGGCCAGGTGAAGGACAGCAGCCCCACTCCGGCGAGCCAGGCCGCCGAGGACACCGAGGTGGCCTCCAGCAGGCCGGTGCCGTCGGCGCTGCGCCGGTCGGGGTTGGCCGCGACGGTCACGACCACCGCGAACTTCTCCTTGGCGTCCTGCTCGTCGCCCGCCACGTGCTCGTTGCGCACCGACGGTTCGTCGCCGTGCCCGATCGAGCCGTGCTCCACGGCCCCGTCGGCCGCCGTACCGACCTGCATCAGCCAGCGCCGTCCCGTGAAGGCCTCGTCGAGGCCGTACCACGGGAAGGGCGCACGCAGGTAGCCGTCGACCGTACGCCGGCCGGAGGGGGACTGTGGTCCGCCCTCCGCGGCCGGCGTCTGCGCGACTGCCCGACTCGTCGTCTCCATCTGCCCGGACGCCTCCTCGCTCTCGTCGGACCGGAACGGCCCGCCCCCCTTCGGGCGCACTCGTCCGGTCCGCACAACAACTCGGGCAGCATAGCCACCCCGGTGGCGGCAGCCGGGAAATCGCCCGGCGCGTGGGCCGCGCGGGCGTCGCCTTCGGGTCCTGTGCGCCCCGTCCGGAGTATGAGACACGTCACGTTCGCGGCCCGCGGGCCGGACGCGGACGGGGTGGGATCAGGTGGCGTCCATGTCGAAGGGCGGACGGTCGTCGCCGGGCTTGTCGGTCTTCGCCGGCGTCTCGGGCTTCTTCGACATGTCGATCCGGCCTCCGCCGGAACCGGAGGACGACGATCCGGAGGACGAGGGCTCCGCGTCACGGCCGTGGACCGCGTCGGTGACCTCGGCCATCTCCTTCTTCAGGTCGAAGCCGTTGCGGATCTCCTTGAGCCCCAGCTCGTCGTTGTCCAGCTGCTTGCGGAGGAACGTCTTGGGGTTGAGGTCCTCGAACTCGAAGTCCTTGAACTCGGGGCCCAGCTCCTGGCGGATGTCCTGCTTGGCGCTGTCCGAGAACTCCCGGATCTTCCGGATGGTGCGGGTCACGTCCTGGATGACCTTGGGGAGCTTGTCCGGACCGAAGACGAGCACGGCGAGGACGACGAGCGTCACCAGCTCTAGTGCGCCTATGTCATTGAACACCTGAAGCTCCTTGGGATGTCCGGGCCGCCACCACGGTACCCGCCGACCCCGTCCGACCGGTACCGTCCCGTGAGCCCCGAGTGGGTGTACGTGAGCGCTTTCCGAATTGTTTGCCTTCCTGGCGCCTTGTCGGGACCTTCCCCGGGGTCAGTCACCGCCGGAGGAGCCGAGCACCAGTGAGACCTTCGTCTCCTTGCCGTCGCGTTCCAGGGTCAGTTCGAGTCGGTCGCCGGGGCGGTGGGCGCGGGTCTTGACGATGAGTTCCTCGCCGGAGTGCACGCGCTGCCCGTCGACCGCGGTGATCACGTCCCCCGGCTTGATGCCGGCCTTCGCGCCGGGGCCGCCGCTGGTGACCGCGGGTCCGCCGTCGCTGTCCTTGGCGCCCACGCGGGCGCCGTCGCCCGAGTAGTTCATGTCGAGGGTGATGCCGATGACCGGGTGGGTGGCCTTGCCGGTGTTGATCAGTTCCTCGGCGACGCGCTTGCCCTGATTGATGGGGATGGCGAAGCCGAGACCTATCGAACCGGCCTGGCCGCCGTCCGACTCGGCGCTGCCGCTGTCGGCGGAGCGGATGGCGGAGTTGATGCCGATGGCCCGGCCCCGCGCGTCCAGAAGGGGTCCGCCGGAGTTGCCGGGGTTGATGGGCGCGTCGGTCTGCAGGGCGTCGACGTACGAGACGTCGCTGCCGTCGCCCTCCTCGCCGCCCGCGGTGATGGGCCGCTGCTTGGCGCTGATGATGCCGGAGGTGACCGTGCCGGCCAGGTCGAAGGGGGCGCCGATGGCGACGACGGGGTCGCCGACGCGCACGTTCTCGGAGTTGCCGAGGGGCATCGGGGTGAGGCCGGTGACGCCCTTGACCTTCACCACGGCGAGGTCGTACCCGCTGTCCCGGCCGACGACGGTGGCCTCGGCGGTGTCGCCGCCGTTGAAGGTCACGGTGATCTCGCCGCCGGAGCCCGCGGGCTCCACGACGTGGTTGTTGGTCAGGATGTGGCCGCGGTCGTCGAGGACGAACCCGGTCCCGGTGCCTGCCGCCTCGCTGCCGCTCACGTGCAGGGTCACCACGCTGGGCAGGGCGCGCGCGGCGATGCCGGCGACGCTGTCCGGGTCCCGCTCGGCCGCCTCGGGCCCGGCCTGGGGCAGCTCGACGGTGCCCACGCCGCCGTTGCGCTCCAGGTGGGCGCCCACGGCGCCGCCGATGCCGCCGGAGACCAGGGCGATGAGCAGCGCCCCGCCGACGAGCGCCTTCGCGGCGGGCCGACGTCGCCGTCTCGGCGCGCGGTCGGCCGCGTCGTGGAGCTGGGCGGAGGCGGCCCAGGGGTCGTAGCGCCCCCACGGGTCGGCGGCGGGTTCGGCGCCCTGGGACGCCGTGTCGTACGCCGGGGCTCCGGGCGGCGCCGGGTGCTGATCCTGGCCCGCTCGCGGCACCGGGGGCGGGGCGTCCGCGAACGCCGGGTCGGGCACCGCACCCGGAGGCGGAGCCACCGACGACGCGCCGACGGGCGGCACCGGAGCGTGCGGTACGGGCGGGTGCGGGGCCGCCGCCGTCGCCGTGCCGTGCGCGGGTGTGGCCGCCGGGTGCTGGACCGGCGGAGCGGGGGCCCAGGGGCCCGGCTCACCGTAGGGCGGGGTGCTGTACGGGTCGGGTTCGTGCAGCGGCTTGGGACGCTCGGCGGCGGGCGCGGCGTCGGTGGGAGCGGCGTCGGCGTCCGTGTGGGACCGCGACCTCACGTCCTCCGCCGGGGCGGCGTGGCGGTCCCCCTGCCGGGGCAGACCGGCGTCCACCGGTTCGGCGCGCCCGGGCCGGGGGCGGTCCAGCTCGTAGTCGCCCTCGTCTCTCGCGTGGGGCGTCGCCGGGCGGGCCAGCTCGAAGTCGCCTCCGTCGGCGGCCGTGTCCGTACCCGCGGTGGGGGTCGGGCGGGGGCGTTCCAGTTCGAAGTCGCCGTCGAGCGCGTCTTCGGACGAGCGGGGACGACTCCACCACTTCGCCTTCGTGGGCTTCCCCTCGTTCATCTTCTCCCCCGCAGCTGGCCGCAGATCGTCGGCTCCAAGGGCTCTGGCGCCACCCCGGATTCAATCAGGTTCGCGGACCGGCGCGCAGATCCCGTCAGCGAACCGGAGGGTAGGAGGCGGCCGGGGAAGGCTTGGGGTAGGGGGACGGAGCCGGGTCGGGGGCGGTGAGCAGGCCGGGCGGCCTGACCTCGGGCGCCGCCGACCAGGAGCTGAGGGAGAGCGGCGGAACGGCTTCCAGCGGACGTATCAGCGGGGACATGACGGCGGCACCGGCCGTCACCGGGGTGGTCAGCGCCCGGACGGCCTGCTGCCGTGCGTCGCTCCCGGCGGGGGCCGGCATCCCGGGCAGCAAGGGCGCGGAGGCCGTGGTGGGCGCGACGGGGGTGTCGCCCAGTGCGCGCTGGCCCTGCCCGAGCAGCGGACCGCCCGTGCGGCGGCGCTGGCTCTCGGAGCCGGTGGCCGCGGCCGCGCCCGGGGTGCGCAGCGGCGTCACGTTGCTGCCGCTGCCGGAGCCGCGGGCCTCGGTGGTGGTGTCCGGGGTGCCGAGGGTGACGCCGCCCAGCGCGATGGCGGCCAGCGACACCGCTCCGGCGGCGGCGAATGCGAACCGCAGGCCGCGCGAGGCCGACCGGTCGGACTCGTGCCGGTGCACGTCGTGGATCCGGAAGCCGCGCCCCGACGAGGAGGGCGGCAGCACCGAGGCGTGCGGCCGGGCGGGGACGTAGTCGAACTCGAACCGCTCGCCCCGCCGCGGGCCGAGGACTCCGGGGCTCGCGGACGTGCCGAAGCCTCCGGCCAGCTGGGCGAGCGGCGAGCCGCCACCGTCCGTGTCCCCGCCGCCGGGGAGGCCCTGGAGGCGGGCCAGGAAGCTCTCGGAGGGGGCCGGCGGGGCCGCCTTCGCGAACACGTTCTTCAACCGGCGCTGGGCGTCGACCTCCGCCTTGCACTTCGGGCAGGTCGCCACGTGCGCCAGCACGCGCTCACGCGCGTCATGACCGAGCTCTCCGTCCACCAGGGCGGAGAGTCGGTCTCCCAGGTGCTGCTCTGCGAGGTGTCCCTCGGTCTCAGGCCGTGATCCGCTCACGCGCTCGTGCCCCCTCCTCCCAGTGCGGGAACACCGGCCGCGAACGAGCGACGCTCGGCGCGCGCCTCGGGGGAACGGTGCGCGAGCGCCTTGCGCAGCTGGGAACGGCCGCGGTGGATGCGGGAGCGGACCGTGCCGAGCTTGACGCCGAGGGTCGCGGCGATCTCCTCGTACGACAGCCCCTCGATGTCGCACAGGACGACCGCGGCACGGAACTCGGGCGCGAGGGTGTCCAGCGCCTGCTGGACGTCCGCGTCGAAGTGGGCGTCGTGGAAGAGCTGCTGCGGGGTGGGCTCCCTGCTGGGCAGGCGCTCGGCCGCGTCGTCGCCGAGCGCGTCGAACCGGATGCGCTGCTTGCGGCGGACCATGTCCAGGAAGAGGTTGGTGGTGATGCGGTGGAGCCAGCCCTCGAAGGTGCCCGGCGTGTAGGTCGACAGGGACCGGAAGACGCGGACGAAGACCTCTTGGGTGAGGTCCTCGGCGTCGTGCTGGTTGCCCGTGAGGCGGTAGGCGAGGCGGTAGACCCGGCCGCTGTGGGTGCTGACGATCTCCTCCCAGGTGGGCGGAGTCCACGCCTGCCCGTCCGCGTCGCTGGAGAAGGTCGCGGTCTGGGCGGGTCCCCTGGCGGGACCCTCGGCGTGGCTGTGGTCAGCAGCGGTGTCGTTCACGGATTTCGGCCTGCCTGCCGATCCGAGGAAGCGCCGCAGCACTCCGCCCCGATCCGCGGGTGCGGCCGCACCTCCCCTGTCGGCTCTGGTGGTGTCCAGTGGAGCCCCTACCATAGCCACCTCGCCCGTTAGCTCCGGATAAGCGGTTTTACGAGAATTTGATCTGAGCCGGTACGGCTCGTCCCCGGGCCGCTCGGCCGCGTCTCCTCGGTTCCGCCTTCTTGCTTCCCCTTTTAACGACTGGTCCCATCTGCGGGTTCCCGACGCCAACGGATACAGTCACGCCGAGGCAACGACGGGGACAGGAGAGGGTCATTACCGGCAACCGGCAGACGAGCTGGGCGTTCGCCGACGCCTATGTCGCCGAGGACGACGCGCTGCTCTGGGCACGCGACCGGGCCCGCGAGGCGGGTCTGCGCTCGGTGACCCCTGGCACCGGCTCCGCCCTGGGGTTGCTCGCCGCCGCCGTGGACGCCAAGGCGGTCGCGGAGATCGGCACCGGCTGCGGCGTCTCCGGGATCCATCTGCTGCACGGTATGCGGCCGGACGGGGTGCTGACGACGGTCGACCCGGAGCCGGAGCACCAGCAGTTCGCCCGCCAGGCCTTCCGGGCCGCGGGCTTCGCCAGCAACCGCGCCCGGTTCATTCCCGGACGCGCCCTGGACGTGCTGCCCCGGCTCGCGGACGCCGGCTACGACCTCGTCTTCTGCGACGGCGACCGTCTGGAGTACCAGGACTACCTCGCTGAATCGTTGCGCCTGCTGCGCCCCGGAGGTCTCGTCGCCTTCGAGGGCGTCTTCGGCGCCGGCCGCACGATCGACTCGGGACCGCAGCCCACCGAGGTGCTGCGGGTGCGGGAACTCCTGCGCGCGGTACGGGAGAGCCAGGAGCTGGTGCCGTCGCTGCTCCCGGTGGGCGACGGACTGCTGTGCGCCGTGAAGCGCTGATCCGAAGTTTCCGCCCGCGCGGCGCTCACCCGAATGCCGGAAAAAGGTGCCGGGCGCCGGGAAAGGCCGTCACACGACAATCACCCCGGCACCAGGTGCGGTACCGGGGTGATTGCACGGGTATGGTCGCTCGCGCGTCAGCCGACGACCTTCTTGAGGGCGTCGCCGAGCGCGTCGGCCTCATCGGGGGTCAGCTCGACGACGAGCCGCCCGCCGCCTTCGAGCGGAACGCGCATGACGATGCCCCGCCCCTCCTTGGTCACCTCGAGCGGGCCATCGCCCGTCCGCGGCTTCATGGCCGCCATGCTCGTTCCCCTTCCTGATACCAGCTCACCGTCACCGGCGACGGCCCGTGAGGGCACGCGCATTCCGGCAAGGACGCGCGACACCGGCATCGAACACATTGCTTCCCAGCCATTATCCCGCATCGCAGGACCCGATGACCAACATCGGTCGGCATCGCTTGGGCAACGCGCGCGAGCAAAACCACTCAATTCGGCGATGTGACTGCGATACTGCGCGCCCTCACGCACTTCCACCGAATGGATACGGACCGGATTTCTTTGACGCAGGTCACATCGCCCGGGCGATCCGTTCCCGGTGATCTCCGTCATGCTGTCTCCCGGACGCATGCCACCGCATGCCGCCGTACGACACTGCATGACACGACGCGGAGGGGATCTCCCATGGCCGACACCGTGCTCCACGAAGTGAGCGACGGGCTCGCGACGATCACGCTGAACCGCCCCGAGGCGATGAACGCGCTGAACATCGAGACCAAGGTCGCGCTCCGGGACGCGGTGCGCTCCGCGGCGGCGGACGACGCCGTACGGGCGGTGCTGCTGACCGCGGCCGGGGAGCGCGCGTTCTGCGTCGGCCAGGACCTCAAGGAACACATCGGACTGCTGGCCGCCGACCGGGAGACGGGCTCGGGGCAGACGATGAGCACGGTGCGCGAGCACTACAACCCGATCGTGCGGGCGCTCGTCGAGGCGCGGAAGCCGGTGGTCGCCGCCGTGAACGGCGTGGCGGCCGGGGCGGGCCTGGGGTTCGCGCTCGCGGCGGACTACCGGATCGTCGCGGACACGGCGGCGTTCAACACCTCCTTCGCGGGCGTGGCGCTCACCGCGGACTCCGGCATCTCCTGGACGCTGCCGCGCGTCGTCGGCCCCGGCCGCGCCGCCGACCTGCTGCTCTTCCCGCGCAGCATCGGCGCGCAGGAGGCGTACGAGCTGGGCATCGCCACCCGGGTGGTCCCCGCCGCCGACCTGCGCGCCGAGGCCGAGAAGACGGCGCGCGCGCTGGCCGAGGGGCCGACGGTGGCGTACGCGGCGCTGAAGGAGGCGATGGCGTACGGGCTGACGCACTCGCTCTCCGAGACGCTGGTCAAGGAGGACGAGCTGCAGTCGCGGGCGGGGTCCTCCGAGGACCACGCGATCGCGGTGCGGGCGTTCGTCGAGAAGCAGAAGCCGAAATACCTGGGCCGCTAGGCCGTTCAGGACCGGCGGGCCACGCAGGCCGCCAGGTGGTCGTCGACCAGTCCGCACGCCTGCATCAGCGCGTACGCCGTCGTCGGGCCGACGAAGCGCAGGCCCCGCTTCTTGAGGGCCTTGGACAGCGCCGTGGACTCCGGGGTGACGGCCGGGACGTCGGTGAGGGTCTTCGGGGCCGGTCGTCCGGCCGGGTCGGGGGCGTGCGACCAGATCAGCTCGTCCAGGTCGCCGGGGGCCCACTCGGCCAGCACGCGCGCGTTGGCCAGGGTCGCGTCGATCTTGGCGCGGTTGCGGATGATGCCGGGGTCGGCGAGGAGCCGCTCGCGGTCGGCCTCGGTGAACGCGGCGACCTTGGCGATCTCGAAGTCCGCGAAGGCGCCGCGGAAGCCGGTGCGGCGACGCAGGATGGTGATCCAGGACAGGCCGGACTGGAAGGCCTCCAGGCTGAGCCGCTCGTAGAGGGCGTCGTCGCCGTGGACCGGGCGGCCCCACTCGTCGTCGTGGTACGTGACGTAGTCCGCGGTGGAGAGCGCCCAGGGGCAGCGCAGCGCGCCGTCCGGGCCCGCGAGGGCTTCCCCGGCGCTCACTGCTGCTCCTCCTGGGCCGGCTTGTCCATGACCACGTGGCGGTGGGCGGCGGCGGCCCGGGCGCCCGCCAGCGCGGACTCCAGGTCGGCGATGCGGGCGTCCCGCTCGGCCAGCTCGGCGCCGAGGCGGCCGAGGGCGTCGTCGACGTCCCCCATGCGGTAGCCGCGGACCACCAGCGGGAAGCGCAGCCGCTCCACGTCGCCGCGGTCCACCGGACGGTCCGGGGGCAGCGCGTCCCGTACCCGCTCGGGTGCGGCGTCGGGCAGCGGCCCGCTCTCGCCGCCGCCCACCACGGCGAGCGTCACCGCGGCCACGACGACGGCCAGCGCGATGACGAGGAACAGGAACATGACCATCGCTGGGCCCCCATGGTCGGGTCGGATCCGACCGGAGTCGGAGTCGGTTGTGTCGGGTCCGATCGTGCCATGCGAGTCTGACAGCCGGGACCGCGGTCGTCGAAGGACCGCGCGCCCGAGGTCGAGAGCGGCACGAGAGAAACGGTGTGGTCGAGGAGATGGCACAGGGGATGCTCAGGCTGGGCAGGCGCGAATTCGCGGCGCACGAGCCGGTGATCATGGCGATCGTGAACCGGACCCCGGACTCCTTCTACGACCAGGGGGCGACCTTCCGCGACGAGCCCGCCCTCGCGCGCGTGGAGCAGGCCGTGGCCGAGGGCGCCGCGATCATCGACGTCGGCGGGGTGAAGGCGGGCCCCGGGGACGAGGTGTCGGCCGCGGAGGAGGCGCGGCGGACGGTGGGCTTCGTCGCGGAGGTCCGGCGGCGCTTCCCCGACGTCGTGATCAGCGTGGACACCTGGCGGCACGAGGTCGGCGAGGCCGTGTGCGAGGCGGGCGCGGACCTGCTGAACGACGCGTGGGGCGGCGTCGACCCGAAGCTCGCGGAGGTCGCGGCCCGGTACGGGGTGGGGCTGGTGTGCACCCACGCGGGCGGCGCCGAGCCGCGCACCCGGCCGCACCGGGTGACGTACGACGACGTCATGGCGGACATCCTCCAAGTGACCCTGGGGCTGGCCGAGCGGGCGGCGGGGCTGGGCGTGCCGCGGGAGTCGGTGCTGATCGACCCCGGGCACGACTTCGGGAAGAACACCCGGCACAGCCTGGAGGCGACGCGGCGGCTCGGGGAGATGGTGGAGACGGGGTGGCCGGTGCTGGTGTCCCTGTCGAACAAGGACTTCGTCGGGGAGACGCTGGACCGGCCCGTGAAGGAACGGCTGATCGGCACGCTGGCGACGACCGCCGTCTCGGCCTGGCTGGGGGCCCGGGTGTACCGGGTGCACGAGGTGGCGGAGACCCGGCAGGTGCTGGACATGGTGGCGACCATCGCCGGGCACCGGGAGCCCGCGGTGGCCCGGCGGGGGCTGGCCTAGGGCCGCGGCGGGGTCCGGCCCACGGCTTCGCCCCGCCCTGACCCGCCGTTTACCGGCCCGCCTCCTTGGAGACCAGGGCCACGGCCTCGTCCACGTCGTCCGTGACGTGGAAGAGCATGAGGTCCTTCTCTGCGGCCTTGCCCTGGGCCACCAGGGTGCCGCGGAGCCAGTCCACCAGGCCGCCCCAGTACTCCGAGCCGAACAGGACGATGGGGAAGCGGGTCACCTTCTGGGTCTGCACCAGGGTGAGGGCCTCGAAGAGTTCGTCGAGGGTGCCGAGGCCGCCGGGCAGCACGACGAAGCCCTGCGCGTACTTCACGAACATCATCTTGCGGACGAAGAAGTAACGGAAGTTCAGGCCGATGTCCACGTACGGGTTGAGCCCCTGCTCGAAGGGCAGCTCGATGCCCAGGCCTACCGACGTGCCCTTCGCCTCCAGGGCGCCCTTGTTGGCCGCCTCCATGGCGCCGGGTCCGCCGCCGGTGATGACGGCGAAGCCCGCCTCCACCAGGCCGCGGCCCAGCCGTACGCCGGCGTCGTACTCCGGTGAGTCCGCCGACGTGCGGGCGGAGCCGAAGACGCTGATGGCGGGCGGCAGTTCGGCCAGCGTGCCGAAGCCCTCGATGAACTCCGACTGGATGCGCAGGACGCGCCAGGGGTCGGTGTGCACCCAGTCCGTCGGGGCACGCTCGTCCAGCAGGCGCTGGTCCGTGGTGCTCTTCTGCACCTTGTCCCGCCGCCGGAGGACGGGGCCCAGGCGCTGCTCCTCCGGTGGCCGCTTCTTGCCCTCGGGGTTGCCGGTAGCCATGCGCGCTCCCTCCAGTTGCAGGTTCTTCCACCTCAGCGTAGATCTACGCGGGTTACGTACGAGGGACCTCAGCATGTCCGCCACGCACCGACATAAACCCGCGGTGGATCAAGCCGTCAGCCACGACCGCAGGCGTTCCTCACCGGCGAGGATCTTCGCCACCTCGACCCGCTCGTCGCGCTTGTGCGCCAGGTGCGGGTTGCCGGGGCCGTAGTTGACCGCCGGGACGCCGAGCGCGGAGAAGCGGGACACGTCCGTCCAGCCGTACTTCGGCTGCGGGGTGCCGCCCACCGCCTCGATGAAGGCCGCCGCGGCCGGGTGGGACAGCCCCGGCAGGGCCGCGCCGCTGTGGTCGTCGACCACGAACTCCGTCACCCCGCAGTCCGCGAAGACCTCGCGCACGTGGGCGAGGGCGTCCTCGGGGCTGCGGTCCGGGGCGTAGCGGAAGTTCACCGTGACCACGCACGCGTCGGGGATGACGTTGCCCGCGACCCCGCCGGTGATGCCGACCGCGTTGAGGCCCTCGCGGTACTCCAGGCCGTCGATGACCGGGTACCGGGGCTTGTACTCCGCCAGGCGCGCGAGGATCGGGGCGGCGGCGTGGATGGCGTTGGAGCCCATCCAGGAGCGCGCCGAGTGCGCCCGCTCCCCCGCCGTCTTCAGCAGCACCCGCAGGGTGCCCTGGCAGCCGCCCTCCACCTGGCCGTCGGAGGGTTCCAGGAGCACCGCGAAGTCGCCCTCCAGCCACTCGGGGTGGGCCTCGGCGACGTGCTTGAGGCCGTTCAGCTCGGCGGCGACCTCCTCGTTGTCGTAGAAGACGAAGGTCAGGTCGCGGTTGGGGGCGGGGACGGTGGCCGCGATGCGCAGCTGGACGGCGACGCCCGCCTTCATGTCGCAGGTGCCGCAGCCCCACAGCACCCCGTCCTCGTCCAGCCGGGACGGGACGTTGTCGGCGATCGGCACGGTGTCGATGTGGCCGGCCAGGATCACGCGCTCCGCGCGGCCCAGGTCGGTGCGGGCGACGACGTTGTTGCCGTACCGCTCGACCGACAGGTGGGGCAGGGCCCGCAGGGCGCTCTCGATCGCGTCCGCCAGGGGCTCCTCGGTGCCGCTCTCGGACGGGAGGTCGACGAGCCGCGCGGTAAGCTCCGCGGCGTCCAGCGTGAGGTCAAGCGGGGTATCGGCCATGGCCCCGACCCTAACGCCCTGCCCTTTCGGGCAGAGTGCGTACCCGGCGGACACCGGACCCTACCCTCCAGTACCTTGTACGCGTGCTTCAGCCGTCCCCACCCCGCAAACGCCGTGGCCGCCTCGCCCGTTCGGGCGCCGCCTCCATGGTCCTGCTCGCGGTCGCCGGTTATCTGGCGGTGCAGTACGTCACCGGGGGCGCGGGCGCCCCGGGGTGCAAGGTGACCGGCGGCGCGGGCGAGGCGTCGAGCTACGAGTTCACGCCGGAGCAGGCGGTGAACGCCGCGACGATCACCGCCGTCGGCACCGCGCGCAAGCTGCCCGACCGGGCCGTGACGATCGCGCTGGCGACCGCGCTCCAGGAGTCGTCGCTGCGCAACCTGGACCACGGCGACAAGGACTCGCTCGGCCTGTTCCAGCAGCGGCCCTCGCAGGGCTGGGGCAAGCCCGAGGAGATCATGGACCCGGCGTACTCGGCGGGCCTGTTCTACGACCACCTGGTCGAGGTGCCCGGCTACCTGGACCTGCCGCTGACCGACGCCGCCCAGCGCGTGCAGCGCAGCGCCTTCCCGTACGCCTACGCCAAGCACGAACCCGGCGCCGAGCTGCTCGCCGCCGCGCTCACCGGACGGTCCGCGGCGACGCTGACCTGCGACGGGCGCCCGGGCGCGACCCAGGAGAAGGGGCCGGACGCGGTGCGCGCGGCGCTGGTACGGGACTTCGGGCACGACGTGCTCCGCCCGGCCGGAGCCGAAGCGGGCGGCGACGCCGCCTCTCCCCGGCCCACGGCCGGCTCCGACGAACGGACCGTGACGTGCCGGTGACCGGCGGCACCGGTTCCGGCGCGGCCGCGGAACGCGGGCGGCGCGGCTGGCAGCTGGCGCACTGGGCGGTGGCCAACGCCTCCTCGCTGCACATCCAGCGGGTCACCTACGCGGGCCGGGAGTGGACCGCGGGCAACACGGACAGCAAGTGGAGTCCGGTGGGCGCCGCGGGCGCCAAGGGCGCGGAGCGGGCGGCGGGACCGGTGCGGATCACGTCCGCCCGGTAGCGCGCCCGTACGGAGCGTCCTCCGCGCGAGTGACCCGCGTCGGCGTGAGGTCGACGCGGAGCACGGGTTTTCGCACCCTCACCCATGGCTGCGTCGGAGCCCAGGAAAATCAAGGGCCGTAAGGATTCAGCAGACTTTCCGACCGGCGCCCTTTTGCCCGTTTTTCTGTGCACCTGATAATGCGACGCATTACCAACTCTTTACGTTGGGTCGCCGCAACCTTCGTGGCTCTCGAGCGGTAGTCACTGCGTCCGAGCCCGGTCGATCACTCTCCGGTCGCCCTCCGGGCCCGGTCGGATCACTCATCGTTGTTGTCGACTTACGTCGAAGGAGCATCATGTCCCTCCCCCTGACCCGCCGGATCGCCCGTGCCGCGCTGCTCGTCGCTGCGGGAGCGGCTGCCGGGGTCGGTGCGGCCGGCTCCGCCAGCGCGGCGCCCGAACTGCCGGCCACCCCGAACCTCGGGGGACTGACCGCCCTGGACGGGGCGAACGTCGGCAACACCGCCGCCTCCGCGGCCGAGACCGTCACCGAGACCGCGGGTGACACCGGCGGCAAGGCCGTCAAGAAGGCCGTGCCGACCGCCGGCAAGACCGGTGGATCGGTCGTCAAGAAGGCCACGCCGGCGGCGCAGAACGCCGCCGGGGACGCGGCGGGCTCCGCCGGGGACATCGTGGGTGACACGGCTTCGACCGCGACGAAGGGTGGGCTGCCGACGGACGCGCTGGGTAAGGGTGGGCTGCCGGTGCAGGGGCTGCCGATCGGCTAGCGCCGGGCTTATACGGCGCCGGGGTCTGGGAGTTCCCAGGCCCCGGCGTTTTGCTTGCCCCCTGGGTGCGGTGGGCGTGTCTTGGCCGATGCCCGGCGTCGGTGGCTGTGCCCACCCGTTCCGCCCTGCGGAACGACTGCCCACAGCCGGGCGGAGCGACTGCCCGCGGCCGGGTCAGCCCTTCAGGCGTTCGGCCGCTGTCTGGACGCGTTCGTCTGTTGCTGTCAGGGCTACGCGGACGAAGTTTTCGCCTGCCGGGCCGTAGAAGTCGCCCGGGGCGACCAGGATGCCGCGGTCGGCGAGGTGGGCGACCGTGTCCCAGCAGGACTCGTCGCGGGT
The DNA here is from genome assembly GCF_044590125.1 of Streptomyces sp. BBFR25. NCBI lineage: Bacteria > Bacillati > Actinomycetota > Actinomycetes > Kitasatosporales > Streptomycetaceae > Streptomyces > Streptomyces sp. BBFR25. The sequence continues at coordinate 5,491,605 of NZ_CP172447.1, read as the reverse complement.
GGCCCAGAGGTAGAGGCTGGCCTCGCTGTGCTCGATGCGGAAGCCGTGGCCGAGCAGGGCGGCGCGCAGGGCGGCGCGGCGGGCCGCGTAGCGCTCGCGCTGGACGCGGACGTGCTCGTCGTCGCCGAGCGCCGCCACCACGGCCGCCTGGGTCGGCGCCGAGGTCATCATGCCGCCGTGCTTGCGGATCTCCAGGAGCGGGCCCAGGACGGCCGGGTCGCCGGCCAGGAAGGCCGCGCGGTAGCCGGCGAGGTTGGAGCGCTTGGAGAGGGAGTGGACGGCGACCAGGCCGTCGTAGGAGCCGCCGTTGACGTCCGGGTGCAGGACCGAGACCGGGGCCGCCTCCCAGCCCAGCTCCAGGTAGCACTCGTCGGAGACGACGAGGACGCCGTGCTCGCGGGCCCAGGCCACGATGCGGGTCAGGTCGCCCTTGGAGAGCACCCTGCCGGTCGGGTTGGACGGGGAGTTGAGCCAGAGGAGCTTGAGGCCCGCCGGGTCCAGCTCGGTCGGGTCGTCGTACGCCTCGTACTCCGCGCGGGCCAGGCGCGCGCCGACCTCGTACGTCGGGTAGGCCAGGCGGGGGAAGGCCACCTTGTCGCCGGGGCCGAGGCCCAGCTGGGTCGGGAGCCAGGCGACGAGTTCCTTGGAGCCGACGATGGGCAGCACGTGGCGGTGGGTGACGTCCCGGGCGCCGAGGCGGCGCTCCACCCAGCCGGTGATCGCGTCGCGCAGCGCCGGGGTGCCCCAGACGGTCGGGTAGCCCGGGGAGTCCGCCGCATCCACCAGGGCCTTCTGGATCAGCTCGGGGACCGGGTCGACCGGGGTGCCGACCGAGAGGTCGACGATGCCGCCGGGGTGGGCCGCGGCCGTCTTCTTGTACGGCTCCAGCTTGTCCCAGGGGAAGTCGGGAAGGCGGTCGCGAAGCGACTCGTTGGAAGGGTGGTGGTGGGCGACGGGTGGGCGGTCGGAGACTGCGGACACGTGGGTGGCTCCCTTTCCTCGTGAACGCCCGGCACGGCAAACGCCTCGGTCCCGTGCGGCGCCGATCGGGGATCGGGCCGTACGGGACCGAGGCGGCGCGGGTGCGGGCCGCTCTTACTGGTTCTGCGGCGGCAGCGCGGCGACGAAGGGGTGGTCGCGCTCGATCAGCCCCAGCTTGCTGGCGCCGCCCGGCGAACCGAGCTCGTCGAAGAACTCGACGTTCGCCTTGTAATAGTCCTTCCACTCCTCCGGAGTGTCGTCCTCGTAGAAGATCGCCTCGACCGGGCAGACCGGCTCACAGGCACCACAGTCGACGCATTCGTCCGGGTGGATGTACAAGGACCGCTGGCCCTCGTAGATGCAGTCGACCGGGCACTCCTCGATGCACGCCTTGTCCTTCACGTCGACACAAGGCTGCGCGATGACGTAGGTCACGCTGTCGTTCCTCCTCGATAGGGCGCTGGCGGGCCTCCTCAGGCTCCGCCGCCTGGCGCGCGGGAGCGCGGCGTCGTCGATGCCCGCCCCTAGTATCTCCGTTCTTGGGCATGATCCGAACAGGAGGGGTGGACAGACCCGTGGAATTCTCTGCCGCAGGGCGACTTGAGGTCCGTATCACCGCTGCTGACGTGGGCAAACGAGTCTCCGTACGGCGCTTGAGCGAAGCTGGTGTCGCGGGTGAGAGGTTCACCGACACGGTCGGTGTTCTCACATCATGGACCGACGGTGTGCTGCTGATCACACGAAAGAGTGGCGAATCCGTCCGTGTCGCGGAGTCCGCCCTGGTCGCCGGAAAGGTCGTGCCGGCCGCGCCCGCCCGCCGTCGCGGTCCCGCCGCGTCCTACGAGGAGCTGGCGCGGGTCGCCGCGCGGGCCTGGCCGCCGGTGGAGAGCGAGCGGCTCGGCGGGTGGGAGCTGCGGGCCGCCGCGGGCTTCACACGGCGGGCCAACTCCGTGCTGCCGCTCGGCGATCCGGGGCTGCCGCTCGACGAGGCGCTGACGGCCGTACGCCGCTGGTACGGCGAGCGCGGGCTGCCCGCGTACGTCCAGACCGCGACCGGCGCCGACGGCGCGCAGGAGCTGCTGTGCGCGGAGCTGGAGGGGCGCGGATGGGTCCGCGAGGTGACGGCCGAGGTGTGGACGGGCGGACTCGCGCCGGTCGCCGATCTGGCCGAGGGCACTGGTGTGGTCCTGTCCCGGGAGGCGGACGAGGCGTGGCTGGCCCGGTACCAGCGCAAGGGCGTGAGCGACGTGGCCCTGCGGGTGCTGGGCGGCGGGCCGTCGGTGTGGTTCGCCACGGTGTCCGGCGCGGACGCGACGGGTGCTCCGGCGGCGATCGGACGGTGTGTCGTGGACGGGCGTTGGGCCTCCTTCGCGGCCGTCGAGGTCGACCCCGCGCAGCGGCGGCGGGGGCTCGCGACCGCCGTGATGGCCGCGCTGGCCCGGCGGGCGCTCGACGAGGGCGCGTCGGCGGCCTGGCTCCAGGTGGAGACGGACAACGCCGCCGCCCGGGCGCTGTACGCCGGGATGGGCTTCGCCGCGCATCACGCCTACCACCACTACCGGGAGCCCGGGGACGCCGGGACGGACCGGTGACCCCACCTCAGCCCCCCTCGCCGGAACGGTCGGCCGAAGTGCGGCGGCGGTTCGCCGAAGAGGCGCGGTCCGAGCGGCCCGACCTGACCACGCTGTGCCTGCTGGTGGGCGCGGAGGCGGACGGGACGCTGGACGAGGCCGGGCTGGACGCCGCGCAGGTGGAACTGGACCGGCTGGCCGGACAGCTGCCGTTCCGGCCGGGTACGCCGCGGGCCTGGGCCCAGGCGCTGCGGGACCTGCTCGGCGAGCGGTACGGGTTCCACGGGGTGGCGGCCGACTACCAGCGGCTGGAGTCGTCGCTGCTGCACGAGGTGCTGCGGCGCAGGCGCGGGCTGCCGATCCTGCTGTCGGTGGTGTGGATCGAGGTGGCCCGACGGGCGGGGGCGCCGGTGTACGGGGTCGCGCTGCCCGGGCACTTCGTGGTCGGGTTCGGGACGGAGCCGGAGCCGGGGTCGGAGGCCGGGTCGCTGGAGGAGCGGGTGCTCGTCGATCCGTTCGACGGGGGGCGGCTGCTGAGCGGGAAGGACGCGGAGGTGCTGGTCTCCGGGGCGACGGGAGCGGAGCTGCGGCCGTCGATGCTGGAACCCGCGGCGCCGCTGGACGTCGTGTCCCGGGTGCTCAACAACATCCGGGCGTGGGCGGCCAGGCGGCCGGAGCAGTCGGCGGTCGGCCTGTGGGCGGTCGAGCTGGCGCTGCTGTTGCCGGCGCATGCGGCGCGGTTGCGGTACGAGCGGGCGCGGTTGCTGGTGCAGCGGGGGGATTTCCTGGCGGGGGCCGGGGAGTTGGAGGCGTATGCGGAGGTGGTGGGGGCGGTGGATCAGGCGGTCGCCGAGGAGGTGCGCGGGGAGGCCCGGGCGGCTCGGGCGATGCTGAACTGAGGCCGTCGTGGCCGCGGCGGCGTACGACGAGAGGGGCGCCCGGCGAGTGCCGGGCGCCCCTTTCTCCTGCGGCCGCGTCAGCTGGGGTTGGTGTCGATGACGGCCACCCGGTCGGTCTTGCTCTTCAGGGCCTGGCGCATGGCGCCGTAGACGTCCTGGGGGGTGACGGCGGTCTTCTCACCGTTGGCCCGGGTGATGAGCACACCGTCGAAGGTCTGGCCGTACAGCTCCTTGAGGGCGTTCAGGTCGGGCTTGTCGACGAGCTTGCCGTCGACGGCCGTGACCCTGAGGAACTTCCACAGCGACTTCTCGGGGCTCATCGGGATGGAGTGCGCCGCGTCCGTCTGCACGGTCACCCGGTCCGACATGGCCGGCTCGGCGAACTCCTTCAGCATCCGGTCGACCTCGGCCTTGGAGACCGTGGGCTCCTTGGTGGTCGTCGGCACGTTCACCGCGGTGGCGGTGCCGGTCTCCACCTGGGCGCGGTAGGCGGCCTGCACGGCCTCGGTCGACTTGGCGACGTCTATGCCCTTGCCGGCCTTGCCGTACACGGGGACGGCCTTGCCCGACTCGAACTTGATCGTGCCCTCGGTGACCGATCCGGCCCCGCTCGCGGCGTTCTGCAGGGCGGCGTGCAGCTTCTCCTCGTCGACGGGCATGACCGGTTCGACGACCCGCTTCTGGCCGAAGAGCGAGCCGATCACGGACATCGGGTTGTAGTCGCTCGTCGCCGCGTCGCTGGCCGTGGCCTGGGTGTCGAGCTGGAGTCCCGCCTGGTCCGGCTTCAGGGAGACGGTGTCGCCGCCCACCGTGAGCTTGAGCGGCTTGGCCGCGCGGGCACCGAGGACCGCGTCCAGCTTCTCGACGGCGTCGTCGCGGGTGCCGCCGCCGATGTCGACGCCGAGCACGGTGGTGCCCTTGGGCACGTCGGAGCGGTTCATCAGCAGGCCGGCGCCGTAGGTGACACCGGCGACGACGACCAGTGCGCCGACGAGCAGCGGGAGCTTCCTGCGCCCCTTCTTCTTGGCGGGCTTGGCGGAACTCGCCGGCGGCGCGGAGACCGGCTCGGGCAGCTTGGGCGGCGTGTGCGGCACCGGCCCGTCGCCGGGGGCGGGCCGGAACGGCTCGCCCCTTCCGCCCGGTACGACGGGGATGCCGCTGGTGACGGTGTTGCCGGAGACGTTGTCCGGGTTGCCCATGCCGGGGGGAACCGGCCGCTGCGGGGTGAGGATCGCGGTGTCGTCGCTGAGCCCGCCGCCGGGGCCGGGGCGGGCGGCGTTCGGACCCGCGCCGGGGCCCCCCGGGCCGCGCAGGGCGTTCGGTGCGGGCTCGCGCTGCCCGTCCGGCGCTCCGGGGCCGCCGGACGTGCCCAGGTCGCCGAGGTCGCCGGCCGGGGGCGGCGCCAGCCGGCCGTCGCCGGTGACCGGACCGCTCGTCGGGCCCGCGGGGCCCTGGGGTCCGTTGCCGTACGGGGACTGCCCGTTCAGGCCGTTCTGCTGCCCGCCGGGGGCGCCGGGGCCCGGGGCGGCCTGCCCGTCCGCCGCGAAGTACGGCAGGTCGTCACGGCGCGGCTCGCCACCGGCGTCACTGCCCGGCCGGGTGCCGTTGCCGTCGCCGCCCAGGGGGCCGGCCGCCAGCGCCTCGGTCACGTCGAAGGAACCGGTGCCGCCACCGTGGCCGGGTGCCACCGGCCCGCCGGTCGCACCGGAGCGGGGGGCGCCGCCCGCGGACCCGGGGCGGGAGCCGCCGGGCGCGCTCATGGAGCCGACGACGCCACCGGGACGGCCACTCCCGCCGCCCGGCCGCGCACCGGCACCCGAAGCGCCCGCGGTCCCTGTCCCGCGGGGGCCCTGCGCACCCGGGCCCCCGGCAGCCGCAGCCGAACCGCCGCTCAGACCGGCGCCGTTCGTGGAGCCGCCACCCGGAGTGCCCTTGCCCGGTCCCGACTTGCGTGGCGCGAACCAGTCGCTCGTCGGCTTCTCCTCGGCGGGCCGTCCGGTCTCGGCGGGAGCCTCGGGAGCGGCGGCCGCGGGCGCGGCCGCACTCGGCGCCGGCGCGGGCCGCTCGCCCGTCGTCTCCGTGTCCTCGGCGGCGTCGGCGGCGTCCGCGGTGTCCGCGACGGGCTTGCGCACGACGACCGGCGGGATGGGCCGCGACCCGGGGATGTTGATCCGGATCCGGGTCGTCAGCGTCGTCTCGGTCTTGCGCTCCTCCGGTCGGGCGGCCGAACGGCCCGCGTCCGCACCGGCGTCGGAAGCCGTGGGTGTCCCGTAGGGCGGGGTGCCCGACGGGTATGCGGCTCCGCCGCGCCCGTGGGGCCCGGAGGACGAACTGTCAGTTTCACGACTCAAGGCAGGTTCTCCCGGTTGGCTCCGCCGCCCGTCACGCCTTCAGCGGGCGGCTCGGCGGCGCGCACCACCATACTGGCCACTTCTCACGCGTATCCCGTGACCGCCGGGGAAACCCACACGGGACTCGCACGCACGCGGCACGGCGAAGTAGTACGTCACTTGCGAAGTCGGGCGGAGCCGCCGTCCGGTTGCCGCACCGGCGCGAGGGTGGCGCAGATCACAGCAACGGCGATGCCGCCGAGCAGGAAGAGATAGGAGCCGATCCCGGCGGCGAAGAGGAAGTCGCCCTCCGGTCGACTGGTGGTGAGCAGCACCACGGCGAGCGCCCAGCCGAGGGCGGGCGCGACGGCCCCTCCCCGGCGTCCCACGGCACGGCCCGCCCCGACGCACAGCCCCGCCTCGGCGGCCAGCGCGAGCAGCAGTCCGCCCGGGAACCAGGCCGGCTGCACCAGCGCACCCGCCACCCCGACGACGGCGCCGAGCGCGAAGAGGCCCACGTACAGGGCGGCCCGTCCGGGCGAGGGCGGACGCAGGGGCTGGGCGAGTGCGGAGCTCGCCGGTTCGTTGCGGCCGCTCACGAGGCCTCCCCGGTCGCGGGGACCGCGGAGGTCCCGGTGGCCCCGGCGATCCCGGTGATCCCGGCGAACAGGTCGTTCTCGCGCCCGTCGCCGCCGCCCCGCTCGCCGCGCACCAGTTCGTAGTACTCGGTGGCGAGGAGCGGCTGGGCCAGGTCGTTGGAGAGGACGAAGTACGGTCCGGCGACCGTGATCTGGGTGGCGTGCGCGCGCATCGCGGCGGCCTTGGCGGCGGCGTACGCGGTGCCCTCGCCGCGGATCTCGGTGGTGATCCGCTCGTCGTCGACGACGCCCGGCACGTCCTCGACACCGGCCGCCTTCTCGAACGGCAGGCCGGGCAGGTCGTCCCGGAGCCGGGCGAAGGCGTCCTCCACGTAGGAGCGCGGCACGCGGTTCCAGTAGACCTTGGCGACGGGGCACCCGGCCTCGGCCGCCAGCTCCACCGCCCGCATGGCGATGCGGTGGGCCTGGATGTGGTCGGGGTGGCCGTAGCCGCCGTTCGGGTCGTAGGTGACGAGCACCTGGGGGCGCACCTCGCGGATCACGTCGACGAGCAGGGCCGCGGCCGCGTCGACGTCCGCCTGCCACAGGCAGCCGGGGTCGTCGTTGTCGGACAGTCCCATCATCCCGGAGTCGGCGAACCGCCCCGGCCCGCCGAGCAGCCGGACGTCCTCGACGCCGAGCGCGCGCATCGCGTCCGCCAGCTCGCCCCTGCGGTGCCCGCCCAGGGCGGCTCCGGACAGGTGGGCGAGCGCGGGCGGAATGACCTCGCCCCGCTCGCCGAGGGTGCAGGTCACCAGCGTCACGTGCGCGCCCTCGGCCGCGTACCGGGCCATGGTGACGCCGTTGTTGATCGACTCGTCGTCCGGGTGCGCGTGCACCAGCAGCAGACGCCGGGCGGGTGGTTCCGTCATGGCCCCCACCTTATGAGGCCCGCGCCCCGTCCTCATGTCCGCACCGGCCGTGCCCAACCGTCGGGGCGGGGAGCCCGCCCCGACGTCGGCACCGACGTCAGAAGTTGATGTCGCTGATCATCCCGGCGATGTTGGTCGTCAGGTCGTTGATCGTGGGAGCGATCGTCGAGGAGGCCAGGTAGAAGCCGAGAAGCATGCACACGATCGCATGGCCCGTCTTCAAGCCTGACTTCTTGACCAGCAGGAAGACGATGATCGCCAGCAGCACAACCGCCGAAATCGAGAGTGCCACGGCGGCTCACCTCCAATGGGCCCAGGGACATGGGGGGGGTCGGTCGCAGTCAAAGCTCGGGGCAGATAAATCCACGCAGCGGGGCACCTGGTTGATACCCACTATGCGCTAGTGATCATAACTATCCGTGCGCGCGCATCTCTCGGCGCACGGCCGCACAAGGGGGCGCATGGCCAATATGGTCAAGGCATGACGACCGAGTCCGACTCCTTCCCCAAACGGCACGCCCGCACCCAGCGGTTCACGCTCGGCGCGCCGCGTTCGTTCACCGTGGCACCCGATGGTTCACGGGTGGCCTTCCTGCGCTCCGGTACCGGTACCGACCGGGCCAATTCCCTGTGGGTCCTGGACGTCGAGGAGGGCGGGGAGCGCGTCGCCGCCGACCCCCGCGCCCTGCTGGGCGACACCGAGGAACGCCTGTCGCCCGAGGAACGGGCCCGGCGCGAGCGCAGCCGCGAGGGCGGCGCCGGGATCGTCGGCTACGCCACCGACTCGGCGGTCGAGCTGGCCTCCTTCGCGCTGTCGGGGCGCCTGTTCACGGCCGAGTTGCGGGTCGGCACCGCGCGCGAACTGCCCACGCCCGGGCCGGTGATCGACCCGCGCCCCTCCCCCGACGGCCGGCACGTCGCCTACGTCGCCCGGGGCGCCCTGCGGGTCGTGGGCGCCGAGGGCGACGGGGACAGGGCGCTGGCCGAGGCGGACGGCGAGGGCGTCACGTACGGGCTCGCCGAGTTCGTGGCGGCCGAGGAGATGGCGCGCAGCCGGGGCTTCTGGTGGAGCCCGGAGTCGGACCGGCTGCTGGTGGCGCGCGTGGACGACACGCCGGTGCAGCGCTGGTGGATCTCCGACCCGGCCCACCCCGGACGTGATCCACAACACGTGCCGTACCCGGCGGCGGGCACCCCCAACGCGGACGTACGGCTGTTCCTCGTCGGCCTCGACGGGGGGCGCACGGAGGTCCTCTGGGACCGGGCGCGGTATCCGTATCTGGCGCGAGTGCACTGGTCAGCGGCGGGTGCGCCACTGCTGCTCGTACAGGCGCGCGACCAGCGCAGCCAGCTGTACCTGGCGGTGGACACCGCGTCGGGGACGACCCGGATGGTGCACGCCGACGAAGATCCAATTTGGCTGGAACTCTTCCCCGGGGCGCCCTGCTGGAGTCCCTCGGGCCACCTCGTGCGGATCGCCGACGAGGGCGGCGCACGGGTGCTCGCGGTGGGCGAACGACCGCTCACGGGCGCCCAGTTGCACCTGCGGGCGGTGCTGGACGTCGGGGCCGACGACGTGCTGGTCTCCGCCTCGGCGGGCGAGGAGGCGGCGGAGGCGGAGACCGGCGAGGTGCACGTCTACCGGGTGAACGAACTCGGTGTGGAGCGCCTCTCGCAGGAGCCCGGCGTGCACTCGGCGGTGCGCGCGGGGAACGTGACCGTGCTCGTCTCCGCCACCCTGGACCGGCCGGGCGCCCGGGTGCGGGTGCTGCGGGACGGGAAGCCGACGGCGAGCATCGCCTCGTATGCGGAAGACCCCGGTTTGTCCCCGCGCGTGACCCTCACCCAGGGGGGCGCACGGCGTGTCCCGTGCGCCGTGCTTATGCCAACGGACTACCACGGTGACGCCCCCCTCCCCGTCCTCCTGGACCCCTACGGCGGCCCGCACGGCCAGCGCGTCGTGGCCGCGCACAACGCCCACCTCACCTCGCAGTGGTTCGCCGACCAGGGGTTCGCGGTGGTCGTCGCCGACGGGCGGGGCACTCCGGGGCGCTCCCCCGCCTGGGAGAAGGCCCTCAAGGACGACGTGGCCGCCGTCGTGCTCCAGGACCAGGTGGACACGCTGCACGCCCTCGCCGCCGACTTCCCGCTGGACCTGGACCGCGTCGCCATCCGGGGCTGGTCCTTCGGCGGCTACCTGGCCGCCCTCGCGGCGCTGCGCAGGCCGGACGTCTTCCACGCCGCCGTGGTGGGCGCCCCGGTCACCGACCTGCGGCTCTACGACACCCACTACCAGGAGCGGTACCTCGGCGACCCCGGTGAGCAGCCGGAGGTCTACCGCCGCAACTCGGTGATCGACGACGCCGGACTGGTCGACGCCGCCGAGCCGCACCGGCCCATGATGGTCATCCACGGCCTCGCGGACGACAACGTGGTGGTCGCCCACTCGCTGCGGCTGTCCTCGGCCCTGCTGGCGGCCGGCCGGCCGCACGAGGTGCTGCCCCTGTCCGGCGTCACGCACATGACCCCGCAGGAGTCGGTCGCCGAGAACCTGCTGCGGCTCCAGGTGGACTTCCTCAAGCGGTCGCTGCCCGCCCCGGCGTGACGCCTGCCGCGTCACCCGTACGCCAACGCCTTTGACACGCGGGTAACTTCACCGAAGCGGCCCCGACACACGGCCGCGCCACGCTGATCGGCGTACGGCCGTGCGGGTGCCGTAAGCGGGCCGGGGACCATGTCACCCCGGCCCGCTGCCGTCGCCCTCGCTCTCCCCCTCGCTCTCCCCCTCGGGCGGCACCACCTGCTTCTCCTCCGCGAAGTGGCAGGCGGAGTCGTGCGCCGCGGGGCCGGAGACCGAGCGGAACTCGGCGGGCACGGCGAGCGCCGGCACCTCCAGGGCGCAGCGCTCCCGCGCCTTCCAGCAGCGGGTGCGGAAGCGGCAGCCGGAGGGGATGTTGGTGGGGGACGGGACGTCGCCGGCCAGGATGATCCGCTCACGGTGCTCCCGGGCCTCCGGGTCGGGCACCGGCACCGCGGACAGCAGGGCCTGGGTGTAGGGGTGCGTGGGGTGGTCGTAGATCTCCGCGTCCCGGCCCGTCTCCACGATGCGGCCCAGGTACATCACGCCGACCCGGTCGGAGATGTGCCGGACGATCGACAGGTCGTGGGCGATGAAGATGTAGGACAGGTCGAACTCGTCCTGGAGGCGGCCCATCAGGTTGATCACCTGGGCCTGCACGGACACGTCGAGGGCCGAGACGGGTTCGTCGGCGACGATGATCTCCGGGCGCAGCGCCAGGCCCCGCGCGATCCCGATGCGCTGCCGCTGGCCGCCGGAGAACTGGTGGGGGTAGCGGTTGATGTACTCCGGGTTCAGGCCGACCACGTCCAGCAGGTCCTGGACCCGCCTCCGGCGGTCGCCCTTCGGGGCCACCTCCGGGTGGATGTCGTACGCCTCGCCGATGATGTCCCCGACGGTCATGCGGGGGTTGAGGGAGGTGTAGGGGTCCTGGAAGACCATCTGGATGTTGCGGCGTACGGACTTCAGGGCCTTTCCCGACAGGCGGGTGATGTCCTCGCCCTTGTAGCGGATCTCCCCCGCCGTCGGCTTCTCCAGGTTGACCAGCATCTTGGCGACCGTGGACTTGCCGCAGCCGGACTCGCCGACGATGCCGAGGGTCTCGCCGCGGGCCAGTTCGAAGTCCACGCCGTCGACGGCCTTGACCGCGCCGACCTGCTTCTTGAAGAGGATGCCGGAGGTCAGCGGGTAGTGCTTGACCAGGCCCCGGACTTCGAGGATCGGCTCTGTGGTCTCAGGCATGCAGGCACTCCCTCCAGAAGTGGCAGGCGCTGCCCCGCTCGGCGTCGGACTCCGTGACGTCGTACAGCGGCGGTACGTCGGTGCGGCAGACGTCCTGGGCCATCGGGCAGCGGGGGTGGAAGGCGCAGCCGGGCGGGATGCGGGTGAGGTTGGGCGGCAGGCCCTTGATGGCGTACAGCTCCCGGCCCTTCTGGTCCAGGCGCGGGATCGACTCCAGCAGGCCGCGGGTGTACGGGTGGGCCGGGGCCTTGTAGATGTCGTGGACGGGTGCCGTCTCGACGATCCGGCCCGCGTACATGACGGCGATCTTGTCGGCGACGTCGGCGACCACGCCGAGGTCGTGGGTGATGAGGATCAGGCCCATGTGCAGCTCGCGCTGGAGTTCCGCGAGCAGGTCCATGACCTGGGCCTGGACGGTGACGTCCAGGGCGGTGGTCGGTTCGTCGGCGATGATCAGCTTGGGCTCCAGGGCCATCGCCATCGCGATCATGATGCGCTGGCGCATGCCGCCGGAGAACTGGTGCGGGTACTGCTTCACCCGCTCCCTGGCGGCCGGGATGCGGACCCGGTCCATCAGCTCGATCGCCTTGGCGTGGGCGTCCTTGCGGGACATGCCGCGGTGCACGGTGAACATCTCGGCGAGTTGGGCGCCGACGGTCAGGACCGGGTTCAGCGAGGACAGCGCGTCCTGGAAGATCATCGCCATCTCGGCGCCGCGGATCTTCCGGCGTTGCTCCTCCTTGAGCTTCAGCAGGTCCCGGCCCTCGAAGAGGATCTCCCCGGCGGTGATCCGGCCCGGCGGGACGTCGAGGATGCCCATGACCGTCTGGGCGGTGACGGACTTGCCGGAGCCGGACTCGCCGAGCACCGCGAGGGTCTCGCCCGCGTCCACGCCGTAGGAGACGCCGTTGACGGCCTTGGCGACGCCGTCGCGGGTGTGGAACTCCACGTGCAGGTCGCGCACTTCGAGCAGCATGCGGCGGCTCACCTCAGCTTCGGGTCGAGGGCGTCGCGCACCGCGTCGCCGAGCATGATGAACGCGAGGACGGTGACGGCGAGGGCTCCGGAGGGCCACAGCAGCGCGTGCGGGGCGTTGCGGACGTAGGGGGCGGCGGCGGAGATGTCGATGCCCCAGGAGACGCTGGGCGGCTTCAGGCCGACGCCGAGGAAGGACAGGGTCGCCTCCAGGGAGATGTAGGTGCCGAGCGCGATGGTCGCCACGACGATGACCGGCGCGATGGCGTTGGGTGCGATGTGGCGCAGCAGGAGCCGGGAGTTGGAGGCGCCCAGCGCCCGCGCCGCCTGCACGTAGTCGTTCTGTTTGGCGGTGATGACGGAGCCGCGGGCGATGCGGGAGATCTGCGGCCAGCCGAGCAGCACGATGAAGCCGATGACCGGCCAGACGGTGTTGCTGGTGATGACGGAGAGCAGCACGAGTCCGCCCAGGACGACCGGGATCGCGAAGAAGATGTCGGTGATCCGCGACAGGACCGCGTCCCCGCCGCCGCCGAAGAACCCGGCGAGGCCGCCGAGGACGCTGCCGAGGATCGCGACGCCGAGGGTGGCGAGGATGCCGACCGCGACCGAGGTGCGGGCGCCGTAGACGGTGCGGGTGTAGACGTCGCAGCCCTGGCCGTTGAAGCCGAAGGGATGGCCGGGCTGGGAGCCCTCCTGGGCCTTGGCCAGGTCGCACTTGAGCGGGCTGCCGGAGGCGATCAGCGACGGCCAGATGGAGATGACGACCAGGAAGAGGATCACCAGGGCGGAGATGATGAAGACGGGGTTGCGGCGCAGGTCGTGCCAGGCGTCGGACCAGAGGCTGCGCGGCTTGTCCCGCGGGTCCGCCCCGTCCGGTCCCGGCGGCTGCTCCAGCGTGACCGCCTCGCTGCTGCCCAGGTCCATCGTGCCGCCCGTGCCGGTCGCGGCGATGGCGCGGTCGGGCTCGTAGGGGTCGTCAGACATAGCGGATCCTCGGGTCGAGTACGGCGTACAGGAGGTCGACGACGAGGTTGGCGACGAGGAAGACGAGGACCAGGACGGTGACGAAGCCGACGACGGTCTGGGTGTTCTGGCGCAGGATGCCCTGGTAGAGCTGGTAGCCGACGCCGTGGATGTTGAAGATCCGCTCGGTGACGATGGCGCCGCCCATCAGGGCGCCGATGTCGGTGCCGATGAAGGTGACGACGGGGATCAGGGAGTTGCGCAGCAGGTGCCGGGTGATGACCCGGTGGCGGGGCAGGCCCTTGGCGATGGCGGTGCGGACGTAGTCGGAGCGCCGGTTCTCCGCGATGGAGGTGCGGGTCAGCCGGGTGACGTAGGCCAGCGAGACCGAGGCGAGGACCAGGCCGGGGACGATCAGCTCGCCGAAGGCCGCCTCGGAGGAGACGGCCGGGTCGATCCACCCCCACTTCACCCCGAGCAGCAGCTGGAGCAGCAGGCCGGTGACGAAGGTGGGGACGGAGATGACGACGAGGGTCAGCAGCAGCACCCCGGTGTCGACGGGGCGGCCGCGGCGCAGGCCGGTGACGACGCCGAGGATGATGCCGACGACGATCTCGAAGAGGATCGCGACGAGGGTGAGCCGGATGGTGACCGGGAACGCCGTGCCCATCAGCTCGGTGACCGGCTGGCCGTTGAAGGCGGTGCCGAAGTCGCCGGTGAAGACGTTGCCCATGTAGGTGACGTACTGCCGCCACACGGGCTGGTCGAGGCCGAACTCGTGCCGCAGTTGCGCGGCCGTCGCCGGGTCGCACTCCCGGTCGCCGCACAGGCCCGCGATGGGGTCGCCCATCACGTTGACCATCAGGAAGATCAGCAGCGTGGCCCCGATGAAGACCGGGATCATCTGGAGCAGCCGCCGGACGACATAGCGTCCCATGGCGCCTCCTCAGCCGACCTTGATCTCGTTGTAGACCGGGACGCTGAACGGGTTGAGCTTCACGTTGGAAAGCCGGTCCGAGTAGCCCGCGCTGCCGTTCTGGTACCAGAGCGGGATGGCGGCCATGTTGTCGCGGACGACCTCCTCGGCCTGCTGGAAGGTCTTGACCGCCTCGGCGGTGTCGGTCTGGCCGTTGGCCTTGTCGACCAGGTCGTCGAACTCCTGGTTGGACCACTTGCCGTCGTTGGAGGAGGCGTTGGTGTAGTAGAGCGGCTGGAGGAAGTTCTGGATGAGCGGGTAGTCCATCTGCCAGCCGGCGCGGAAGGGGCCGCTCATCTTCTTGCCGGTGATCTGGTTGCGGAAGTCGGCGAAGGTGCCGACCGGGTTGCCGGCGCAGGCGCGGTCGTTGTCCAGGGCGTTGTTGATGGAGTTGCAGACCGCGTCGACCCACTGCTTGTGGGAGCCGGTGTCGGCGTTGTACGTGATCTTGACCTGGCCGCCGGGGAGTCCGCCGCCCTCCTTGACCAGCTTCTTGGCCTCCTCGGCGTTGTACTCGCAGGCGTCCCCGCACAGGCCCGGCTTGTAGCCGCCCTCCTCGCCGAGGACCGGTGAGGTCCAGTCGGTGGCGGGGGTGCGGGTGTTCTGGAAGATCGTGTCGGTGATCTGCTTGCGGTCGATCGCCATGGACAGGCCCTTGCGGACCTTCTCCGAGCCGGACTTGTTCCAGTCGTTGTCGTAGAACGGGAAGGCTAGGGTCTGGATGATGCCCGCGGGGGTGTTGATGTACCGGTCGCCGAGGTCGTTCTTGACGTTCTTGAGCTGCGAGGCCGGGACGTCGTCGACGAGGTCGAGGTTGCCCGCGATCAGGTCGGTGTAGGCGGTGTTGTTGTCGGTGTAGACCTTGAGGTCCACGCCGCCGTTCTGCGCCTTGTCCGGACCGGGGTAGTCGTCCCAGGTGCGCAGGGACATCTGGGAGCCGCGGCTGTAGTTGTCGACCTGGTAGGGGCCGTTGCCGACCGGCTTCTTCAGCCAGGCGTCGTGGTCGTCGAAGAACGCCTTGGGCAGCGGCGCGAAGGCGTTGTAGCCGAGGGTGTCGGGGAAGCTGGAGAACTTCTGGTTGAGCTTGATGGTGAAGGTGCGCGGGCCGGTCACCTTCAGCCCGGAGAGCGTGTCGGCGCTCTGCGAGCCGCTCTCGGGGTGCACCTTGTCGTAGCCGTCGATGTACGCGAAGAAGTACGCGTTGCGCTGGTTGTTCTTGAGGCTCGCGCCGTAGTTCCAGGCGTCCACGAAGGACTGGGCGGTGACCTTCTCGCCGTTGGAGAAGGTCCAGCCGTCCTTGACGGTGACGGTGTAGTTCTGCGAGTCGGAGGTGTCGATCTTCTCGGCGAGCATGTTCTGCGCCTCACCGGTCTCGGGGTCGTACTTCTTCAGCCCCCGGAAGATCATGTCGAGGACCTTGCCGCCCTGCACCTCGTTGGTGTTGGCCGGCTCCAGCGGGTTCTGGGGGTCGCCCCAGGAGGAGCTGAGCACGCCGCCGCCGTCCCCGCCGCTGCCTCCGTCCCCGCCCCCGCCGCCGCAGGCCGTCGCCGCGAGGGCTACCGCCGCCGCGCATGCGGCCCATTTGGCGTGCATGGCTCCGCGCATGGAGTGCCTCCTCGTGCCCTGACTCGTCCGCCGGTCCGTTCGGGTCCAGCCTCAGGGGGCGTACTCGGGGGCGCACACCCGTCCGGTCCGTACGGGTTGCCGGTGTCCTCCGGACGGGTGCAGGAGGCCCGGGGCACACGGAAGGGCGGCGGCGGGAGTCCTCCTCCCGCCGCCGCCCCTCTTCGCCGGCTGCCCGTGCGTGCCGGTCAGGCCCCTGTGCGTGGCTGCCAGGCCCCTGTGCGCGTGGCTGTCAGGCCTTGGAGACCGCCGCGCCGCCGCCGGCGCCGTCCTCCATCGCCTTCAGGCCCGGGTCCATGACGATGTCCTCGGCCCTGGCCTCCGTCGAGCCTTCCTCCGGGAAGTGGCAGGCCGTCAGGTGGCCCTCACGGTTCCCGGAGAGCTGCACGAGCGGCGGCTCCTCGGTGGCGCACTTGTCCTGCGCCTTCCAGCACCGGGTGCGGAACCGGCAGCCGGAGGGCGGCGAGATCGGCGAGGGCACGTCGCCCTCCAGCCGGATGCGCTCCCGCTTCTCGGCGTCGAGGTCCGCCTCGGGCACGGCCGACAGCAGGGCGTGCGTGTACGGGTGGCGGGGGCGGTTGTAGAGCGAGTCGCGGTCCGCGATCTCCACGACCTTGCCCAGGTACATCACCGCGACGCGCTGCGAGAAGTGCCGCACGATCGCCAGGTCGTGGGCGATGAAGACGAACGCGATGCCCATCTCCCGCTGCACTTCCTGCAGCAGGTTCACCACCTGGGCCTGGATCGACACGTCGAGGGCCGAGACGGGCTCGTCGGCGACGATCAGCTTCGGCTCCAGGGCGACGGCGCGCGCCACCCCGATGCGCTGGCGCTGGCCGCCGGAGAACTCGTGCGGGAAGCGGTTGTAGTGCTCCGGGTTGAGACCGACGATCTCCAGGAGTTCCCGGACGCGCTTCTCCCGGCCGCCGGGCGGGTTGATCCCGTTGATCTCCATCGGGCCCGAGATGATCGTGCCGACGGTCTGCCGCGGGTTCAGCGAGGCGTACGGGTCCTGGAAGATCATCTGGATCTCGGACCGGATCGGCGCCAGCTGTCGCCGGTTGGCGCGGGTGATGTCCTGGCCCCGGTACTCGATGGTGCCCCGGGTCGGCTCGTACAGGCGGGTCAGCAGTCGGCCGGTGGTCGACTTGCCGCAGCCGGACTCGCCGACGAGGCCGAGGCTCTCGCCCGGGTAGACCTCGAAGTCGACGCCGTCGACCGCCTTGACGTGGCCGACGGTGCGCTTGATCGGGAAGCCGCCCTTGATCGGGAAGTGCTTCGCCAGCCCGCTGACCTTGAGAAGCGGCGCGGTGTCGCCGTCCCGCTGCTGCGGGAAGCTGTCGGCCACCGCTGTGTTCGTCTTGCTGTTGTCGCTCATGGTGATGCCCCAGTCGCCGGTTTCCGCTCAGCCCAGCCGGGGCTGAATCTTCTCGATGAACACCTGCTGCCGCTGGTCCCCCGTCAGGTGACAGGCGGCGGCGCGGCCGTTCGGGAGCGTCGGACGCTCTCCCGAGCAGCGCTCGCCGGAGACCAGGTCGGTGAAGCCGCACCGCGGGTGGAACGCGCACCCGGAGGGCGGGTTCAGCAGCGAGGGCGGCGACCCCGGGATCGGCATCAGCGGCTCGTCGACGTCGGAGGTGAGGTTCGGCATCGAGCCCAGCAGGCCCCAGGTGTACGGGTGCTGCGGGGACTTGAGCACCTCGCGCACCGTGCCGCGCTCTACGGCCCGGCCCGCGTACATGACCATGATGTCGTCGGCCATGTTGCCGACCACGCCCAGGTCGTGGGTGATCATGATGATCGCGGAGCCGAACTCCTGCTGGAGGTCCTTGAGCAGGTCGAGGATCTGCGCCTGGACGG
The DNA here is from genome assembly GCF_044590125.1 of Streptomyces sp. BBFR25. Classification (NCBI taxonomy): domain Bacteria; kingdom Bacillati; phylum Actinomycetota; class Actinomycetes; order Kitasatosporales; family Streptomycetaceae; genus Streptomyces; species Streptomyces sp. BBFR25. The sequence continues at coordinate 5,474,094 of NZ_CP172447.1, read as the reverse complement.
TCACGTCGAGCGCCGTGGTGGGCTCGTCCGCGATGAGCAGGTCGGGGTTGCAGGAGAGGGCCATCGCGATCATGGCGCGCTGGCGCATACCGCCGGAGAACTGGTGCGGGTAGTCGTCGACCCGCTGCTGCGGGTGCGGGATGCCGACCTTCTGCAGCAGATCGATGGCGCGCACCCGGGCGTCCTTCTTGGACGCGCCGTTGTGCTTCATGAACGGCTCCGCGATCTGCCGGCCGACCGTGTAGTACGGCGACAGCGCGGTCAGCGCGTCCTGGAAGATCATCGCCATCTTCTTGCCGCGCAGCTTCTCCAGCTGCTTCTCACTGGCGTCGGTCAGCTCCTGGCCGTCCAGCGTGATGGAACCCTCGATGGCGGTCCTGCGACGGTCGTGCAGGCCGAGGACGGCCAGGTTGGTCACCGACTTGCCGGAGCCGGACTCGCCGACGATGCCGAGGGTCTTGCCCCGCTCCAGGTCGAAGGAGAGTCCGTCCACCGCCTTGACGACGCCGCCCTCGGTGGAGAAGTGGACCTTGAGGTCGCGCACCGAGAGAAACGCGTCCCCCGCGGCGGCGGCCGGGGCCGCTTCGGGCTTGGTCTGAGTGGTCACGGTGGTTCTCCTAGGACAGGCGCACGCGCGGGTCGATGACTGCGTACATGGCGTCCACGATCAGGTTGAAGACGATGATGAGCGCGGCGCTGACCAGCATGACGCCCATCAGCATCGGCAGGTCCTTGTTGATGACCGAGTCCAGCGCGAGCCGGCCGACCCCGGCCAGGCCGAAGGTCATCTCGGTCACCATGCCGCCGCCCATCAGCGCGGACAGGTCGATGCCGAGGATGGTGACGATGGGGACGAGCGAGCCGCGCCAGGCGTAGCGGAAGAAGGTGTAGTTGCCCGACATGCCCTTGGCGCGGGCCGCCTTCACATGCTCTTCCTGCAGTTGCTCGATCATCGACGACCGGCTCATACGGGTGTAGTTGGCGGTGAAGATGGTCGCCATGACGAGCCAGGGGATCAGCAGACCGGCGAACCAGCCGGCCACGTCCTCGGAGATCGGCACGTACTTGGGCTTCTCCAGCCAGCCGGTGCTGTAGACGAGGGCCAGCAGGACGAGCGGGCCGAGGAAGTAGATCTGCAGGGAGCTGACGACCAGCGAACCGGAGCTGAACACCTTGTCGATCCAGGTGCCGCGGTTCTTGGCGGCCACCAGGCCGGCGCCGAGGCCGACGATCAGGAAGACGATCAGGGAACCGACGGTCAGCGAGACGGTCAGCGGGAAGCGGTCGAGGATCGTGTCCCAGACGTTCTGGTTGTTGGCGAAGGAGACGCCGAAGCAGGGGGCGTCGCAGTGGCCGACGGCGAAGTCACGGCCGGCGAAGATGCCGACCAGGAAGTTCCAGTACTGCACCGGGACCGGCTTGTCGAGGCCCAGGTTCTTGTGGATGATCTCCAGCGCGTCCGGAGTGCAGTTCTTGCCACAGGCCAGCATGGCCGGGTCCTGCGGGATCGCGAAGAACATGAAGAAGGTGAAGGCACTGATCAACACCAGGATCAGCACCGCGCCGAAGGACCGGCGAATGAGGAATTGAAGCATGGCAGACAGCTGCTCTCAGGACTGCGGCAGTGGAATGGGGAGGACTGGAGGAGGTCCGGGCCCGGTGGCGGGCGCTCCGCAGCGCGCCCGCCACCGGTTTCCCGGCCGGACGGGTTACTTCTTGAGGAAGACCCGGGTCACGTCCACGTAGCTCGAGTCAGAGCTGTAGCGGATGCCGCCGACGTTCGAACCGAAGATCTGGAAGACCTTGGTGTAGTAGATCGGGGCCGCCGGGTTCACTTCCTTGGAGATGTACTCGTTCAGGTCGTGCCAGGCCTTCGTGGCCTCCGCCGTGTCCGTGATCTGCTGGATGCGCTTGATCTCGGAGTTGACGTGCTCGTCGTTGATGTGCGAGTAGTTCGACGCGCCGTCCTGGATCTGCGTGCCGTCGTAGACCGGCGGGATGACCGTGGAGGCGGACGGCCAGTCCTGGCCCCAACCGGTCATGTAGAGGTCCAGGCCGTTCTTGACCTTGCCGACCTGCTCGTACCAGGTGGCGGAGTCGATCTCCTTCTTCTGGATGTCGAGACCGATCTTCTCCAGCGCGGTGGAGATCAGGACCGCCTGCTTCTGCCGCTCGGGCGTGTTGCCGTAGGCGTAGACGAGGCTCTTGCCCTCGAAGCCGCCCTCCTTGATCAGCTTCTTGGCGGCCGCGAGGTCGCCGTTCGGCTTCTTGGCGCGGTTGAACGGGTCGAACGACTCGGTGTAGCCCGGGGTGGTGGGCGACATCAGCGAGTTGGCGACCTCACCGCCGTAGGCACCGCCGTCGGCCTTGAAGACCGAGTCGGAGGGCAGCGCCAGGGTGATCGCGTCACGGAGCTTCTTGTCCTTGACGCGGTCCATGTTGAAGTTCAGCTGCCACACGTACGGGGCGTAGCCCTGGATCGTGCGGTTCTTCATCGCGTCCTTGTCGCCGACCACCTTCTGGAGCTGCGTGGTGGCGACCTGACCCGTGAACATCATGGCGTTCTTGGCCTCGCCCTGGTCGGCGAGGAGGGTCTTGGTCTGGTCCTCGTCGTCGTGGTTCATCTCGATGTTGAAACCGTCGACGTACTGGTGGCGCACCGAGTCGGACTTCGGGTCCCACTGGGTGTTCTTGACCAGCTTCATGGACTTGCCCGGCTTGAAGTCGGCGATCTTGTACGGACCGACGGCGACGGGCGCGTTGTCGTACTTCTCCTTGGTGTCCGTCTCCTCCGGGACGACGCTGTAACCGGGCATGGTCAGCATCTGCGGGAGGTCGGGGCGGGCCGTCTTGAAGTGGAAGACGATCGTCTTGTCGTCCGGGGTCTCCAGGACGTTGTCGGGCAGGTGCTTGCCCTTGTCCGGACCCGCGTAGGCGTCGCGGTAGGTGGTGCCGTCGCCGGACAGCCACTGCTGGAGGTAGGTCGGGCCGTCGGTGATGTAGCTGGAGTACATCCGCTCGATCGTGTGGCGGATGTCCGCCGAGTTGATCGGGTTGCCGTTGGCGTCCTTCAGGTTGTCCTTGAGGGTGTACGTCCAGGTCTTGCCGCCGTCGGTCTGCTTGCCCGCGTCGGTGGCGAGGTCGCCCACGACGGTCAGGTTGCCGTTCTCGTCCTCGTTGTACTGGGTCAGACCGCGGAAGATGAGGCGGCTGAGCAGCTTGCCGTCCGAGACGTAGATCTGGCCCGGGTCCAGGTGGGAGAAGTCCGCCGTCTGGTAGACGGTCATGGTGCCGCCGGGCTTGGCGCCCGGGACCTCGGGGGCCGGGCCGGTGGAGGCCTGCGCGTCGCCGATCTGGACCGGCTTCGACTGCGACTTGGCGTCTTCCTTCTTCTTGCTGTTGTCCTTGGCGGAGCTGTCGCTGTCGCCACCACCGCAGGCGGTGAGGGTGAGGGCGCCGGCGGCGACCGCGACTATAGCGGCCGTCGCGGTGCGGTTACGGAGAATGCTCATAGGGACGAATCCACCTGCCTGTGAGTAGTGAGCGCTGCTGGTACGTGGCCGGGACCGGGCTGAGCGGCACCGAACCGGCCTGGCGAGGATGTGGGGGGATTTCCCCTGGGCCTCAGCGGTTCCCCTTGGGGTCGAAGGCGTCCCGCACCGAGTCGCCGAGGAGGTTGAAGGCCACAATGAAGATCACCATGGCCACTCCGGGGAAGAGCATGTAGTACGGGTCCTGCTCGACGATGTCGGCACCGATGGCGAACATCCGCCCCCAGTCCGGCGTGGGCTCGACGTATCCCACGCCCACGAAGGACAGGAACGCGATGCTGAGGATGGTGCTCGGCAGCGTGAGCGTCGCCTGTACCAGTGTCGGAGTGACGATGTTGGGCAGCAGTTCCTTGCGGAGGATGCGCCAGGGCGAGGCCCCGGAGATGCGGGCGGCCTCGATGAACTCCCGGTCGCGCAGCGACATCGTGGCGCCCCGGACGATGCGGGCCATGCTCATCCAGCCCAGGAAGGACAGCACGATGATGATCGCGGCGGCGCGCACGTACGTGGGCGTCTCCTTGTCCGGAGCGACGAACACCGTGGTGATGACGGGCATCGCGGCGACGAAGAAGAGCTGGCTGGGCAGGGCCATGAAGAAGTCGGTGATCCGGCCGAGCCAGTAGTCGATCTTCCCGCCGAAGTAGCCGCCGGCCAGGCCGATCAGGACGCCCAGGACCGTCATGATGAGGGTAGCCGCCAGCGCGGTGGCCATCGAGTTGCGCATGCCGTACAGCAGCTGGGTGAACACGTCGCGGCCCAGGCCCGGTTCGATGCCGAACCAGAAGTCGCCGTCGATGCCGCCGTACGGCGCGGCGGGCATGGTGAACATGTCCAGGAGGTCGGGGTTGTCCTGCCCGTACAGCGTGTACGGGTCCTTGCCGTAGACCTTCGAGATCAGCGGCGCCGCCGCCGCGATCACGAAGAAGAACAGGACGACGAAGGCAGAGATCACACCGGCCCGGTCGCGCTTGAAGCGCGCCCACATCAACTGGCCGGGCTTGCGCCCTTCCGGCTCCTTGGGCTTCGGGGCGTCGCCCTGCGGCGCGCTCTCTTTGTCCAAGACGGAAGAGGCTTCAGCACCCTCAATCTCGATTGGACTCGTCATGATTCGTCCATTTCACAGGTAGGAGGTCGTCGGGAGTGCACGGGGCCGACGGCCTTCGCACGGCGTACGTCTTTCGCAGCGCGCGAGGGGAACAAAGACGGAGGGGCGGCACGGCCCCGGGAGAACCCTGGCTCGCGATCGGCGGCTACCGACCGACGGCACACGACGTCAAGGAAGTTCGCGACGCCGGGCCGCTGCCGCATCAACCGTGACGGCACTGAACGCACCCGCGGGGCCTACACCTGCCATCGGGGACGACGCGACCCATATGGCGCTTGTGGCACCTCGCATGGGTTCCTCCTCATGAATCCGCTGGTTCACCGCAAAGAGGAGCACGCGACACATTCCGGCCATCGGCCGGTGATGAGATCGCCTGGCACCCTCACGCTCGCGAGCCTGCGCCCCGTCAGCGCGTGACCCGTTTATCCGAGCTCTACGCGCCTAACTATCTGCCATCCTCCGGGGAACGAACCACAGGTTCGAGGTCTCGGTTCGATCACAGATAGGGGCCAGATCTTTCAAAATCCGGACAAAGGGTTTGGTACGAGATCGCTGCGAAACGGACTTGTTACACATCTAACGGTGGTGACCGTCCGTATAACGGACGTCCGCGCGACAGAAATTGATTGCGCGTAACGTGCGCTGGGTGCAAGCTGACCCGCAGGTGTGTCCCGCGCCCGGCACCCCCGCCGGCGCCGACCCCCGGGTCCAGTGCTTCCGCGCAGGTTAGTGCGGGACTGCCCACCCTGCCCCACCCCGCCGGGAAATCGAGGGTTTTCCCTACACCCGCGCCCCACCTGCGTCGGCATCACGCCAAAACGGCACCGAACACCACGTGAGCCGTGGTGTCCGGTGCCGTCCGGCGTGCCGTGGGTCAGCCGTGCTTGGCGCGGCTGGCGGCGCGGGCGCGCTCGCGGGCGTCCAGGTTCACCTTACGGATGCGGACGGCCTCCGGGGTCACCTCGACGCACTCGTCGTCGCGGCAGAACTCCAGGGACTGCTCCAGCGACAGCTTGCGCGGCGGCACGATCGCCTCGAAGGAGTCGGCCGAGGAGGACCGCATGTTGGTGAGCTTCTTCTCCTTGGTGATGTTCACGTCCATGTCGTCGGCGCGGGAGTTCTCGCCGACGATCATGCCCTCGTACACCTCGGTGCCGGGGTCCGTGAAGAGCACGCCGCGCTCCTGGAGGTTGGTCATCGCGAACGCGGTGACGGCACCGGAGCGGTCGGCGACCAGCGAGCCGTTGTTACGGGTCGTCAGGGTGCCGAACCAGGGCTCGTGGCCCTCGTGGATGGAGTGGGCGATGCCGGTGCCGCGGGTCTGGGTGAGGAACTCCGTCCGGAATCCGATCAGACCGCGCGAGGGCACCACGAACTCCATGCGGACCCAGCCCGAGCCGTGGTTGGACATGTTGTCCATGCGGCCCTTGCGCACGCCCATCAGCTGCGTGACGGCGCCCATGTGCTCCTCGGGCACGTCGATCGTCATGCGCTCGACGGGCTCGTACGTCTTGCCGTCGACCTCCTTGGTGACGACCTGCGGCTTGCCGATGGTCAGCTCGAAGCCCTCGCGGCGCATCTGCTCGACCAGGATGGCCAGCGCCAGCTCACCGCGGCCCTGCACCTCCCAGGCGTCGGGGCGCTCGGTGTCCAGGACGCGGAGCGAGACGTTGCCGATCAGCTCGCGGTCCAGACGGTCCTTGACCTGGCGGGCGGTGACCTTGCGGTCCTTGACGACCGCCTTGTTGTCGGCGCCCTTGCCGGTGGCGCCGCGGCCGACCAGCGGGGAGGTGTTGGTGCCGATGGTCATGGAGATCGCGGGCTCGTCCACCGTGATCAGCGGCAGCGGTACCGGGTTCTCCACGTCGGCCAGGGTCTCGCCGATCATGATGTCCGGGATGCCGGCGACCGCGCAGATGTCACCCGGGCCGGCCTTCTCGGCGGGCTTGCGGGTGAGCGCCTCGGTCATCATCAGCTCGGAGATCCGCACGTTCTGCACGGAGCCGTCGCGCTTCATCCAGGCGACGGTCTGGCCCTTCTTCAGCTCGCCCTGGTGCACGCGCAGCAGCGCGATGCGGCCGAGGAAGTTGTCGGCGTCCAGGTTGGTGACGTGGGCCTGGAGCGGGGCGTCCTCGTCGTAGGTCGGCGCCGGGATGTAGTCCAGGATCGTCGAGAAGAACGGCTCCAGGCTGGTGGAGTCGGAGGGGACCGTGCCGTCCTCGGGCTTGGTGAGGGAGGCGACGCCGTCCCGGCCGCAGGCGTAGACGATCGGGAACTCGATCTGCTCCTCGTCGGCGTCCAGGTCGAGGAAGAGGTCGTAGGTCTCGTTGACCACCTCGTCGATGCGGGCGTCCGGACGGTCCGTCTTGTTGATGCACAGGATGATCGGCAGCCGCTGGCTGAGCGCCTTGCGCAGCACGAACCGGGTCTGCGGCAGCGGGCCCTCGGAGGCGTCCACGAGCAGCACCACACCGTCGACCATCGACAGACCGCGCTCGACCTCGCCGCCGAAGTCGGCGTGGCCGGGGGTGTCGATGATGTTGATGGTGATGACGTCGCCGCCATCCTTGGGGTGGTACTTCACCGCCGTGTTCTTGGCGAGGATCGTGATGCCCTTCTCACGCTCCAGGTCGTTCGAGTCCATCATGCGGTCGTCGACGCCTTCGAGCTGGTGCGCGGCGAAGGCACCGGCCTGCTTGAGCATTCCGTCGACGATCGTGGTCTTGCCGTGGTCGACATGGGCAACGATGGCGACGTTGCGGATGTCGTGACGCGTTGTAGACGCGGTCATGTGAGGCGTACTCCCGGAGGGTGTGAGGACGGCCCTCGCGGACGTCCGTGTCACGCGGGCCTGCCGGGCGGTACATGCCACGGCCTCACCCAATGGTACGGGGCCCCGGGGACTGCGGCTCGCCAGGAGGGTTCAGGACGAGGGCGGGACCGAGGACGGGGCGGAAGGGCGGGAGCCCTGGGCGCCCTTCTTGAGGTAGCCCATGTCCTCGTAGACCGGCGTCTCGAAGCCGAAGGCTCCCGCGTTGGCGAGGTTCTCGCGGGCCGCCACCAGTTGGGGGCGCTGGTAGAGGGGGACGGAGCCGGCCGCCGCCCAGATCCGCGAGTCGGCCTTGCGCAGCAGGTCCCGGGCCTCCTTCTGGTCCAGGGTGGTCATGGCCCGGTCGAAGAGCTGGTCGACCTGGTCGGTGCCGACCCGGGTGTAGTTCTGCGCGACGTTCAGGGAACCGTCGGCGGCCGGGACGGGCTTGGCGTAGATGGGGCGGGCGTCGGTGGCCGGGAAGGCGGAGGCGGGCCAGGAGTAGAGCGCCAGGTCGTACTCGCCGGCGGCGACGTGGTCCTTGAAGTAGCTCTCGTCCGGCACCTTGGTGATCTCGGTGCCAATGCCGATCTCCGCCAGCATGTCCGTGATGCGGTCGGCCACGGTGCGCAGGGTCTGGGAGCCGGGACCGGAGGGGAGCACGAAGCGGAGGGTGAGCGCCTTGCCGTCCTTGGCGAGCGGGGCCGCCGCCGAGCCCGCCGGGGCCGCGGTGCCCTTGGGGGCGTAGGCGCCGGGCGCGCCGCCCTGCGCGGTGTTCTTGCCGCTGCTGTGCTTCTCGCCGCTCTCCTGGTCGGCGCCGTCCTTGGCGTCGTCGCCGTCGTCTTTCCCGCCATCTTTGCCGTCGTCGTTCTTGCCGTCGTCGTTCTTGCCGTCGTCGTTCTTGCCGTCGTCGTTCTTGCCGTCCTCGCCGACGATGTACGTGCCGTCGTCGTCGCCCTCGGACTTCTCGCCGTCCTTCTCGTCCTTGTCGTCCTTGTCCTTCTCGGCGCCGGCCGCCTCCTCCCCGTCCTTCTTCTTCACGGGGCCGCCGGGGACCCATCCGGCGTCCGCGAGCAGGGCCCGGGCCTCCTTGGCGTTCTGCTCGCCGAGCGCGCCGCTGCCGTCGGCGTAGGCGGGCTGGCCGGACAGCGCGAGATGGCTGCCCACAGGGTCGGTGGGCAGGCCGAGCGGCTTCAGCACCGCCTCGGCCAGCTTCCCGCGGTCCAGGGCGCGGGCCACGGCCCTGCGGACGCGCTCGTCGGCGAGGGGGCCGTCGGAGCCGTTGAGGGCGAGCTGGGTGTAGGCGGGCTCCAGCGACTTGCGGACCTCGAAGCCGCTCAGGGCCTGCTGCCGGCTCCGGGCCTTCGCCTCGGCCTCGCGCCGCTCCTCGCGGGCGAGGGCCTCCTCCTCGGCGGCCTCCTCGTCGGAGCCGTGGGCGAGGGCCCAGGAGCGCAGCGCCTCGGCGGCGGACCTGCCCTGCGGGCCGGGGGCCGGGGTGCCGCCGGGGCCCATGAGCGGGGTGCCGGTGGCGGGGTCGCGGGGCCCGGCGGCCAGGCCGACCTCGTCGGCGGTCTCCGGGTCGATCTCGGCGAGGTCGAGCTTGCCCGCGACCAGTTCGGAGACCCGTTCGTCGCGGGGGACGGCGCGCAGCACGATCCGGTCCAGCTTCGCCGGCTCGCCCCACCAGCGCGGGTTGCCGGTGAGGACGACCTGGTCGCCCTTGGTGTCGACCTTCTTGACCGCGAAGGGTCCCGCGGTGACCTTGAGCGTCCGCCGGGCGCCGTCGTTGAAGGCGTCGGGGGTGCCCGTGACGTCCTTCGGGTACAGCGGCGTGAACAGGGCCTTCCAGTCGGCGTAGGGCCGGCTGAAGGTGACCTTGACCTCCAGGTCGTTCGCGCCGCGCTCGATCTTCTCGATGCGGTCGTAACCGGCGTTGCGGGCGGTCCAGTAGGCGCTGTCCTTGCCGGACAGGGCGCGCCACTGGGCGGCGAAGTCCGCGGCGCCGATCTCCCGGCCGTCGCTCCAGACTGCCTGCTGGTTCAGCTTGTAGACGACGACCTGCTTGGGCTCGGTGTCGACGACCTCGGCCGATTCCAGGTAGTCGGGGTCGCGCACCGGGCTGCCGGTCCCGTCCATCCGGTACATCGAGGGCAGTACGGCCTGTGCGACGCGGGTGGTGGTGGCGTCGGCGTCCGACTGGAAGGCGTTCAGCGTGTCCGGCACGGAGTCCACCGCCCAGCGCAGGGTGCCGCCGTCGGCGACCCGGGCGCGGGCCGCGGCGGCGACGTCCTGCTCGGCGAGCGGCTTGCCCGACGGGTCCTCGGAGGTGCATCCGGCCAGCGCCGGGACCGCGAGGGCACCCGCGGTGAGGAAGGCGACCGAACGCATGACCGCGCGCGGTCCGACGCCGACGTGGGACATCTCTGCTACCTCCGGAAAGCCGCGTTTGCGAGATTTGCGGTATTCAAGTTGATCATTTGTATCCGGACGGGGATGCGGCCACTGAAGGGGAAACGGTTCGGCGACGCCGGGAGACACGGCGACGACGGTGCGTAACCTCACCCGTCCGGCTCAACGCCACCCGCGATGCACCGACACGCCCCGGCCAATCACGGCACATCCCTTCCCAGCGGCTGGTGTGACGCGCGACACTCTCAGGCGCACGAGCGTCGCTCCCACGCCCGGCGCACCCTGCCGTGTCCGACGGAAGTGAGGTCACGTCTTGTCCGTGCACGACGATCTGTCATCGGTGCAGCGCAGCCTCGACGAGCTGTCCCGGACGGTGACCCGCCTGGAACAGCAGCTGGGCAGCGGCGGCCTGGAGGTCCGCCGGGTCCGCACCGACGCCGACCACCTGCGCGAGAGCCTCGCGCTGCTGCGGGCGGCGGCTGCCGCGCCGGACGCGCCCAAGCGCCCGGACCTCGTCCCGATCCCCGACACGCCGTACGACGGCTCGCTGTGGACGGACTCGGACGACGAGGGCCTCGGCGCCCGCGACCGCCGCGCTCCCTGAACCCGACCCGACCGACCGGAGCCGCCCAGTGGCAACTGGTACCGAACCTCCAGCCACCGAAGACCGTCCCCCGGGCGGTGGCGTCCACACCCCGACGCGCGCCGCCATCCGCGCCCCGCACCTGCGCACCGACCGCTGGTGGCTGGCACCGGCCGCCACCGCCGCGGGCCTGCTGGCCTTCGTCGTCTACTCGACCTGGCGGGCCTTCGCCAACGCGGACTACTACGCGGCCCCGTACGTCTCGCCCTTCTACTCCCCCTGTCTGGCGGAGAACTGCGAGCCGATGCGCGGCGGCCCCAACTGGGAGCTGTTCGGGACCTGGTGGGGCATCTCCCCCGCGATCATCATCCTGATCTTCCCGCTCGGCTTCCGCCTGACCTGCTACTACTACCGCAAGGCCTACTACCGGGGCTTCTGGGCGTCCCCGCCGGCCTGCGCGGTGGCCGAGCCGCACAAGAAGTACACCGGCGAGACCCGCTTCCCGCTGATCCTGCAGAACGTCCACCGGTACTTCTTCTACGCGGCGCTGCTGGTCGCGCTCATCCTCACCTACGACACCGTGCTCGCCTTCCGCGACGAGCACTACGCGTGGGGGCACATGGGGCTCGGCACCCTGGTGTTCCTCGCCAACATCGTGCTGATCTGGGCGTACACGCTCTCCTGCCACTCCTGTCGGCACATCGTCGGCGGCAAGCTAAGGCACTTCTCGCGGCATCCCGTGCGCTACCGGATGTGGCAGCTGGTGGGCAGGCTCAACGCCCGGCACATGCAGCTCGCCTGGGCGTCGCTGGTGAGCGTGGCGCTCGCCGACTTCTACGTCTACCTGGTCGCGTCCGGTGCCTTCGACGATCCGAGGTTGTTCTGATGTCCGTGGTCGACCGGCAGGAATGGGACGTCGTCGTGGTGGGCGCGGGCGGCGCCGGACTGCGCGCCGCGATCGAGGCCCGCGAGCGGGGTGCCCGTACGGCCGTGATCTGCAAGTCGCTGTTCGGCAAGGCGCACACCGTGATGGCCGAGGGCGGCATCGCCGCCTCCATGGGCAACGTCAACTCCGGCGACAACTGGCAGGTCCACTTCCGCGACACCATGCGCGGCGGCAAGTTCCTCAACCAGTGGCGGATGGCCGAGCTGCACGCCCAGGAGGCCCCGCAGCGGGTGTGGGAGCTGGAGACCTGGGGCGCGCTGTTCGACCGTACGAAGGACGGCCGGATCTCGCAGCGCAACTTCGGCGGCCACGAGTACCCGCGCCTCGCCCACGTCGGCGACCGTACGGGTCTGGAGCTGATCCGCACCCTCCAGCAGAAGATCGTCTCGCTCCAGCAGGAGGACTTCCGCGAGAGTGGGGACCACGAGTCCCGGCTGAAGGTCTACCAGGAGTGCACGGTCACCCGCGTGCTCAAGCAGGGCCGCGAGGTCTCGGGCGTCTTCGGCTACGAGCGCGAGAGCGGCCGCTTCTTCGTGCTGGAGGCGCCCTCGGTGGTGATCGCCACCGGCGGCATCGGCAAGTCGTTCAAGGTGACGTCGAACTCGTGGGAGTACACGGGCGACGGTCACGCCCTGGCGCTGCTGGCCGGGGCGCCGCTGCTGAACATGGAGTTCGTGCAGTTCCACCCGACGGGCATGGTCTGGCCGCCGTCGGTGAAGGGCATCCTGGTCACCGAGTCGGTGCGCGGCGACGGCGGGGTGCTGCGCAACTCCGAGGGCAAGCGGTTCATGTTCGACTACATCCCGGACGTCTTCAAGGAGAAGTACGCCGAGTCGGAGGCGGAGGGCGACCGCTGGTACGACGACCCGGACCACAACCGCCGCCCGCCCGAGCTGCTCCCCCGCGACGAGGTCGCCCGCGCGATCAACGCCGAGGTGAAGGAGGGCCGCGGCTCACCGCACGGCGGGGTCTTCCTCGACGTGTCGACCCGGATGCCCGCCGACGTGATCCGGCGCCGACTGCCGTCGATGTACCACCAGTTCAAGGAGCTGGCGGACGTGGACATCACGGCGGAGGCGATGGAGGTCGGGCCCACCTGCCACTACGTGATGGGCGGCGTCGCCGTCTACTCCGACACCGCCGCCGCGCGCGGGGTGCCGGGGCTGTTCGCGGCCGGTGAGGTGGCCGGCGGCATGCACGGCTCCAACCGGCTGGGCGGCAACTCGCTGTCCGACCTGCTGGTGTTCGGGCGCCGGGCGGGGCGGTACGCGGCCGAGTACGCGGCGGACCGGTCGGACGGCGGCGCGCGCACCCGGGTCGACGACGCGCAGGTCGACGCCGCCGCCGCGGAGGCGCTGCGGCCGTTCTCCGCCGAGACGCGGGAGCCCGACGCCGGGCCGCCGGAGAACCCGTACACCCTCCATCAGGAACTCCAGCAGACCATGAACGACCTGGTGGGGATCATCCGTCGCGAGGCGGAGATGAAACAGGCCCTGGAGAAGCTGGCGGAGCTGCGGGTGCGCGCCCGCCGGGCCGGGGTGGAGGGGCACCGGCAGTTCAACCCGGGCTGGCACCTCGCCCTGGACCTGCGCAACATGCTGCTGGTCAGCGAGTGCGTGGCGCGGGCCGCGCTGGAGCGCACCGAGTCGCGCGGCGGGCACACCCGGGAGGACCATCCGTCGATGGACCGGCGCTGGCGCCCCGTCAACCTGCTCTGCTCGCCAGCCGACCCGGCGGACGACCTCGCGGCGGCGGACCCTGAGCGCGGCCGGATCGCCCTGGAGCGGCAGACCACCGAGCCGATCCGGCCCGACCTGCTCGCCCTCTTCGACAAGGAGGAGCTGGTGAAGTACCTCGCCGACGAGGAACTGGAGGGCCTGTCCGAATGAGCGGCTACGAGGCCCGCTTCAAGGTGTGGCGCGGTGACGTGGAGGGCGGCGGCCTGGAGGACTTCACGGTCGAGGTGAACGAGGGCGAGGTGGTGCTCGACATCATCCACCGCCTCCAGGCCACCCAGGCCCCCGACCTCGCGGTGCGCTGGAACTGCAAGGCGGGCAAGTGCGGTTCGTGCTCGGCGGAGATCAACGGGCGGCCCCGGCTGCTGTGCATGACCCGCATGTCCGTGTTCACCCGCGAGGAGACGGTCACCGTCACGCCGTTGCGCGCCTTCCCGGTGATCCGGGACCTGGTGACGGACGTCGGCTTCAACTACACCAAGGCCCGCGAGGTCCCGGCCTTCGTGCCGCCCGCCGACCTCGGGCCGGGCGAGTACCGGATGATGCAGGAGGACGTGGACCGCTCGCAGGAGTTCCGCAAGTGCATCGAGTGCTTCCTGTGCCAGGACACCTGCCATGTCGTGCGGGACCACGAGGAGAACAAGCCCGCCTTCGCGGGCCCGCGCTTCCTCATGCGCGTCGCCGAACTGGACATGCACCCGCTGGACGCCGCCGGCGACACCGGCCTGGACCGGTCGCGCACCGCCCAGGACGAACACGGCCTCGGCTACTGCAACATCACCAAGTGCTGCACGGAGGTGTGCCCCGAGGGCATCAAGATCACGGACAACGCGCTGATCCCGCTGAAGGAACGGGCCGTGGACCGCAAGTACGACCCGCTGGTGTGGCTGGGCTCGAAGATCGGACGCCGGTCACGGGACCGGTCCTAGCCGACCCAGCCGTCCCGGTATGACGTCCAGTCCTTCTCCGTCGCCGCGAAGTCGATGTAGGCGGCGACGCCGAAGCGCTCCCGGTCGGCGTCCGTGCGGGACAGGCCGAGGCGGACGCCGCGGACGGCGGCGGCGACGGTCTCCGCGTGGTTCCAGTGGCCGAAGCGGTTCTCGTGGTAGAAGGGCAGGCCCATCAGGAGGTGGGTCGTCGGCGGGGTGGCCTCCAGGGCCAGTGAGGTCTGCTGGGCGACGTAGCCGCCGTACAGGCTCTCCAACGGCTGCATGGTGTCGTACGACATGACGGCGATCTGGTCGACGCGGCGGGCGACCTGGCCGAAGAACTCCTGGGACCACCACTTGGGGTGCCCGGCGACCGTGCCCCAGAAGGAGTGGAAGCCCGGCAGCGGGTCGATCTGGTGGGCGGCAACGGAGAGTTGCGCGTCGCGGGCGCGGGTGACGGCGCGGACGTCGTCCAGGAGGGAGAGGTAGTTCCGGTCGCCCGAGTGCAGCGGCTCCAGGTCGAGGTGGACTCCGTCGTAGCCCACGTCCAGGACCTGGCGGGCCGAGTCGACGACGGCGGCCCGGGTGGCGGCCTTCTCCAGGCGCATGCCGTCGGGGCTCTCGGTGGCGAGGACGTCGCCGAGGAACGCCTGGACGCGGACGCCGGGCATCTCGCGGTGCACGGCGTCCACCAGCCAGCGGGCCCGCGGGTACAGCGACTCGGGCAGCGTGCCGTCGTGCTCCATCGGGCCGGTGTGCACGTACAGGTCCCGGATGCCGGTGGTCTCGAGGCCGCGGGCCAGCGCGGTGAGGTCCGCGTCCTTCTTGCGGCCGTCGACCCAGGCGTGGCCGAGCCACATCGCGTCGCGGTCGCGGGTGCGGGTGCCGTCCGCGGGGTCGCCCATGTAGTTGATGCGGAGGGCGGTCTCGGCGGTGAGGACGGGGAGGAGCAGGACGAGGAGGACGGCGAGAGTGATGCGGCGGGTGCGGCGGAGCCGCTTCGTCCTTTTCGGTGCCCCACCCGCACCACCCGTGCTGCTTTCGTTGTCGGGTGTCTCTTTCGGTTCCGTGTCCTCCACGGTGTCCCCTCCCTGTGACCCGGCCCGGTCGCGGTGACCGGCCGCCGCGCATACGCTGCGAGCGTGGTGCCAGCGGGGACGACTCGAACCGGTGTTCCGGTTGCGGTCAGGGGTGCGTGGCGATGATCTCCGCGGATCTGGTGCCGCCCCTGGTCGCGGCCGGGGCGGCCCTGCTGCTGGCCGGGTACACGCATGTGCGCCGCGCCCGGCGGGCCCGGACGCGTACGACTCCGGGGCGGGTCAGAACAGGCTCAGCAGAGCCTCCGCCGGGTCGGTGAGCTGGGTGTCGGCGCCCGGCAGGGGCAGTTCGAACCAGACCGTCTTGCCGCGCGGCGTACGGCGTGAGCCCCAGGCCGCGCTGAGCAGGCCGACCAGTTGCAGGCCGCGGCCGCCCTCGTCGGTGTCGCGGGCGCGGCGCCGGCGCGGCTGGACCAGGCCGGAGTCCCAGACCTCGCAGACCAGGGTGCGGTCGAGCAGGAGGCGGAGCCTGATCTCGCCCTCGCCGTAGCGGAGCGCGTTGGTGACGAGTTCGCTGACGAGCAGTTCCGTGGTGTCGACCAGCGGCTCCATGTCCCAGGCGAGCAGCCGCGCGCGGGCGTACTCCCGGGCCCGCCCGACGCTGCGCGGCTCGCGCGGCAGGGTCCAGTCGCCGACCGAGTCGCTGGGCAGGCCCTGGACGCGGGCCATCAGCAGGGCGATGTCGTCCTCGCCGTGGTGGCTGTCGAGGGTGTTGAGGACCTGGTCGCAGACGTCCTCCAGGGGCTGGGCGGGGTCGGTGAGGGCGCCCACGAAGGCCTGGAGGCCCTCGTCGAGGGGGTGGTCGCGGCTCTCGACCAGTCCGTCGGTGTAGAGGGCGAGCAGGGCGCCCTCGGGCAGTTCGACCTCCACCTCCTCGAAGGGCTCCCCGCCGACGCCGAGCGGCAGGCCCGGCGGCACGTCCAGCATCAGCGCGGTCTCCCCGGGCTCGACCAGGACCGGGGGCAGGTGGCCCGCGTTGGCGAAGGTGCAGCGCCGGGTCACCGAGTCGTAGACGGCGTACACGCAGGTCGCCAGGTAGACCTCGGACAGGTCGGCCTCGCGGGGACGGCGGGCGGCCCGGGTGGCCTGCTGGACGCCGGAGGGGGCGCCGAGGCCGCGGGCGATCTCGTCCAGCTGGGAGAGCACCTCGGCCGGTTCGAGGTCGAGCTGGGCCAGGGTGCGTACGGCGGTGCGCAGTTCGCCCATGGCGACGGCGGCCCGCAGACCGCGGCCCATGACGTCGCCGACGACCAGCGCGGTGCGGTGCCCGGGGAGTTCGATGACGTCGAACCAGTCGCCGCCGACCTCGCTGGCCCGGCCGGTGGCCGCCTCGCCGGGCAGGTAGCGGCAGGCGATGTCGAGTCCGGACGCCTCGGGGTCGCCGGGCGGGAGCAGCGAGCGCTGCAGTATCAGCGCGCGTTCGTGTTCGCGCCGGTAGAGGCGGGCGTTGTCGATGCAGACGGCGGCGCGCGCGGCCAGCTCCACGGCGAGGTCGCGGTCGCGGTCGCCGAACGGCTCGCTGCCCTTGGTGCGGGCGAACTGGACGAGTCCGACGACCGTGTCGTGGGCGACCATCGGCACGGCGAGCGTGGACTGCACCAGGCCGCCGTCCTCGGCGGGGACGCTGCGCGGCCGGGCGGTGCGCAGGGCGTCCGCGCAGGGCGAGTTGAACGGGTAGTGGTGGACGGCGCCGAGCTTGACCCGCTCGCCGGTGCCGAGGAAGGGCGCGTCCGAGACGGCGCTGGAGAAGGCGACACGGCGCAGTTCCGCGCTGCCGTCGGCGAGGCCGGGCGGGCTCTGGTCGCCGACCAGCAGGCCCTGGTAGAGGTCGACGGTGGCCAGGTCGCAGAAGCCGGGGACGACGACGTCGAGGAGTTCGCGGGCGGTGGTCTCCAGGTCGAGGGAGTTGCCGATGCGGGCGCCGGCCTCGTTGAGGAGGGCGAGGTTGCGCCGGGCGGCGGCGGCCTCGCGGGCGGCCTGGCGGCGGGCGGTGATGTCGGTGCCGAGCCAGGCGACGCCGATGGGCCGGCCGGAACCGCTGTGCACGCGGTAGAGGTTGACGGACCAGTGGCGGCGTTCCTCGGTGCCCGGCACGAAGCCCGTGACGTGCATGTCCGTGATGGACTCGCCGGTCTCCAGCACCCGGCGCAGGGTGGCGGAGACCCGGTCGGCCTCGGCGCGCGGCAGGTAGTCGTGGACGCCCTTGCCGCGGTGGTCGTCGGGGGTGCCGCCGAAGGTGGAGGCGAACCGCTGGTTGGCGCGGCGCACCCGCAGGTCGGGGTCGATCAGCAGGAACCCGAACGGAGACTGGCCGAATATGGCCTGCGACGCGGCGAGGTCGGTCTCGATGCTGCGCAGGACGCGGACGTCGACCACGATGCAGACGGCGGCCTTCTCCCCGTCCTCGGTGCGCGTCGGCATGACGTACACCTCGGCGAGCCCGCGCCGCCCGCCCCGGCCCCCCGCGTGCCGGCCGGTCCCCTCGGCCTCGTCCGGTGCCCGGAAGGGGACCACACCGGTCCACTCCCGCCCGTCGAGGATCTCGGTCATCTTGCGCTGGCCGCGCTCGCGCAGGTCGGGGTCGATGAAGGCCTCGATGGGATCGGTGCCCACGGCGTCCTCGGCGCGGATGCCGAGCAGTTGCTCCGCCCGCAGGCTCCACTGGTCGACGAGTCCGTCGGGGCCGATGGAGAAGGAGGCGACCTTGATGTAGTCGTAGATGGAGCCGGGCGGGCTGCTCTGCCACACCGCGTCACCGAGTGGCGCGTCTGCCGACGGGTCCTCGGACTCCGTGGACTCCTTGGCCCTCGCTGGTATCTCGCTCACGCGAACCGTCCCCTCCAGCTCACCGCGTCCGGCACCGGTCACCGGAGGCGGCTGCCCGCAGTATCCAGCACTACGGCGCCGCACGACACGGTGTTCACGATCACAGCACGGTCCCGATGGTTTTCGGTCCGGACCGTGACAACACTTCCAGTCTTCTAACCAGCGGACACGGCATCGAATCACGCAGTTCCACAACTGCCACCGGCCTGTACCGGTTCACGGCCGGGACCAGGGGCGATGTCAGGACATTCCGGATGCCTGACCGGCGCGACGGCGACGGTGCGTCACCAGGGGTCGCGCTAGACGGGCAGGGCGAGTTCGAACCACACGGTCTTGCCCGCCTCGCCGGGGCGGGTCCCCCAGCGCCGTGCGGCGGTCGCCACCAACTGCAGACCCCGGCCGTCCTCGTCGTCGGGACGGGCGGCGCGCTCGCGGGGCGGGTCCGGCAGCGGGTCGGAGACCTCCACCAGCAGGACCCCGGCCACTCCGGCGGGGTCGCGTACGACGCGGACGCCGATGGGGCCGGTGGCGTGCCGCAGGGCGTTGGTGACCAGCTCGCTGACCAGCAGGGCGGCGATGTCCCCGACGCTGTCGAGCCGCCAGTCGTCCAGGGTGCGGCGGACCAGGGAGCGGGCGGTGCGCACGGCGTCCGGCGCCGCGGGAAAGACCCACTCGGCACAGTCGCTCTCGCCGTCACTCACGCCGTCCCGCACGCCGATCACTTCTCCCGGCCGACGACCCATCGCTGCCCGTTTTCATGGGGTTAATGGGCACATACCCTTTATCCGGGCTCGGTACCGCTCGCCGGGGTCCCCGCCTCGATTCCCAGGTGGGCGAGGACCTGCTCGACGGCCGGTACGTCCTGGTCGAGCCAGGGCACGTCCCAGACCTGGGCGGGGGTCAGCCAGCGCAGTGCGTCGTGGTCCTCAAGGGGTTCGGGGGCGGCGGAGCCGGGGCGCAGGCGGGCGGTCCACACCTGGAGGACGAGGGGCGGCCTCAGGGGCCACTGGCCCGGGACGCGCTCACCGGGCTCGGCCGCCACCCCGAGTTCCTCGCGCAGTTCGCGCACGAGCGCCGCCTCGGGCGTCTCGCCCGCCTCGACCTTGCCGCCGGGCAGCTCCCACCGTCCGGCCAGTTCGGCGGGTGCGCTGCGGCGTGCGGCGAGCAGGCGCTCGCCGTCGACCAGGGCGGCGCCCACCACGATCCGTTCCGTCATGCGCCGGAGCCTACGGCCTGTCCGGCCGTCCTCGCGGGGCGCGGGGGTCAGTCCGCGGCGCCCCGTCCGGGTGTGCCGAGCTTCTCGACCCAGTAGAGCTGCTTGTGTCCGCGGCCGTCGAGGGTGTCCGCGATCTGCTGGGCCTCCGCCCGGGTCGCGTATCTGCCCACGCGGTACCGATTGCCGTTGTCGTCCTGCCGGAAGACCAGCCAGGGAAGAGTGACCGTGCTGTCGTTCATCGCGCCCCTCCACTTCCCGTTCCCGCCGCCCGCGGCTCCCGCCGCGCCCCGCCCGCCAAGGAAACCGCAATCCGCATATGCCCGAGCCTACGCCCAACCTTCACGGAGCGAATACGGCTTTGCACAAAGAGGTACGCAACCAGCCAGAACGCAGGGGGCGCACGATGCGGAACGCGCCGTCTCCGCACCTCGATGCCTCCGGTCACGGGCATACCGGGGCGGGGCGAGGCGACCTGGGGGAACGACCGGATTGCGGCGCGGACGCGCGGGGCGCCGCGGTCCCGGACGGGTGTGCGAGTGAGGGAACGGAGCACGGGAGGCGCACGACAGGCGTGCGCCATCTCACACCGCCGCACGCCGCCACACCCCGCCTCGCACCGCCCCGCACCGTGGAAGGGCGCGCCGGGGCGGGTGAACTCCCCCTACCGGGACCCCGCTTGACGGACTACCTGACCGGCAGGTGGTACGCCACCCGGTAACGGTCGGCCGGGACGACCACGTCGGCCGTCTCCACCGCGCGCCCGGAGGCGAAGAAGGTGCGCTGGACGACCAGCACCACGTGCCCCGGTACGCCGCCCAGCGCGAGCAACTCCTCGGCGAGGCCGGGGCGGGCGCCGACCTCCTCGGTGACGTTGTCCACGACGACGTCGATGGCGGCCATCCGCTCGACGACGCCCATGCCGCCGAGCGGTCCCTCCTCGGGCAGCATCACGGGGGTGCGGCCGGTCAGGTCCAGCGGCTCCCAGGAGGTGGAGAGCATGACGGCCTCACCGGCCTCCCGGAAGACGTACCGCGTGCACATCACCCGGTCGCCCGGCTTGATCCCCAGCCGCTCGGCGACGGCGCCGCTCGCCTCGGCCTGCTCGCTGCGCGACTCCCAGGTGCCGTGCGCGTGGGCGTCGGCCTGCTCCTGGCGGAAGGGCGTGGCGCCGCCGGCCGGCCGGTACCCGGAGCGGGCGACGCGTCGCGGGACGGGCCGCTCGCGCACATAGGTGCCGGAACCGGAGCGGCCCTCGACGAGGCCCTCGGCCATCAGCACCTTGCGGGCCTCCAGCGCGACGGTGTCCGAGACGCCGTACTCCTCGCGGATCCGCGCCTGGGACGGGAGGCGGGTATGGGGCGGCAGCAGGCCGTCGGCGATCTTCTTGCGGAGATCACCCGCGACACGCAGATACGCCGGCTGCTCACC
The DNA here is from genome assembly GCF_044590125.1 of Streptomyces sp. BBFR25. NCBI lineage: Bacteria > Bacillati > Actinomycetota > Actinomycetes > Kitasatosporales > Streptomycetaceae > Streptomyces > Streptomyces sp. BBFR25. The sequence continues at coordinate 5,453,459 of NZ_CP172447.1, read as the reverse complement.
GAATGTCACTGGCCGCTCCCATCAGGTTGTACAGACAGCAACAGCGTGGCAACCGTAGGTTGGGCCAGGCAAGCAAAGGCCAAAGAATCACTCGATGTGATGACTTGTGGGGCCCGGGGGCTTTACGCAGGCACTTTCTCCCCACTGGGGCCGCTCTCACACCTCCACGCCGGGGTCGTCTCCCCCGCTCCCGCCACCGCCCTCGTAGTCCGGCGGTGTGGTGGCCAGGCCGAGGGCCTTGCGGGCGGTGACCGTGCTGTCGGCCACGACGAGGTCGTAGCCCTTGCCGTAGTGCTCGAAGTACGCGTCGAGGTCGGTCGCCTTCGCCGCCTGGCCCCACTCCCGCTGTGCCGCCCGCAGGTCCTCGGTCAGCTCGGCGACCGGGCGCTCGGCGCCGGCGGGCCAGTCGTGGCCGTCCAGCACCGCGATCTCGCCCCGGAGCGCCTCCGAGACCTGGCCCGCCCAGACCCGGTAGCCCGCGAAGTCGTCCTCGACGGCCTCGGCCGCGGGCACCTCGTCCATGGCCCGGTTCAGGTGGCCCTCGGCGAGCAGGTACGTGTGCTGGTCCCGGTCGAGCCGCGCGCCGTCGTTGCGCAGCGAGCCGGTCAGGGTGTCCCGCTCGTCCGTGTTCCCGAACAGGCAGGTGATCTCGCGGTCACCGGTCCGCCAGCTCCCGGAGGTCGGGGTCAGGTAGTACACGTCGACGTCGGTCGGCAGCGCCCACCGGTCCATCGCGTAGGCGTCCTGGAGGGCGTAGCACCGGTCGTCGGCGGCGCGCGTGATCTCCGTGTCGCCCGGGTAGGAACCGTCCGGCAGGTCGAAGGCGGCGAACACCTCGCCGTCGTGCTCCTGCGTGCAGGGCACCTGGTCGACGTCGTACGTCACCCCCTGGAGGGAGCCGCCCGGGGTGGTGAAGCACTGGCCCTTCTCGAGCGAGTAGGCGGTGCCCTCGCCGCGCGCGGCGTCCCGGAAGCCGTCCCAGAACTCGCCGGCGGCGCCCGTGGCGAGCGTCAGCGTCCACAGGGCCAGCCCCACGGAGGACAGCACGCACCCGGCCACCGCGAACCCCTTGCCCCGCTCGCCCCGCTTCCGGATCCGGGCCAGCGCGACCAGCCCGAGCACGAGCCCGACCGCCGGCACGAAGCACAGGACCCCGAGCACGAACGCGGCGATGGCGAGCCCGCTGACGGGAGCCTGCCGGGGGTACGGGGTGAGGGGTTGGCCCCACTGCGGAGCGTACGGGCCCTGGGGGTACTGCCCTTGGGGACCGGGCGGGGGCGGCATGGACACCGGGTCATCGTAAGCGCGGTACGCGCGGGAGCGGCACCCGGGGGACGTGCGGCGAGCGGGCCGGACGGCGGTCGGTGCGGCCCGTGCGGCCGGTTCTTCAGAGCTTCTCCACCCCTGCGCTATCCGCTGCCGTGACTCTCCTGTGCGGAACGCCCCGCACCCCACAGCGAGAGAGGACCTACGGCGATGGCAGCCACCGACGCAGCAACACCCGGCTCCGTGGAGACCCGCGGCCATCCGGGACGCACCGCCACGGTCACCTCGGTGGCCGTGTTCATGGTGTCCCTGGACAACCTGGTGGTCACGACCGCCCTTCCGAAGCTCAGGGAGAGCCTGGACGCGAGCCTGGCCGGGCTGGAGTGGACGGTCAACTCCTTCACCCTCGTCTTCGCCGTGCTGCTGCTCTCCGCCGCCGCGGTCGCCGACCGCTTCGGCCGCAAGCGGCTGTTCGCGATCGGCATCGGCGTCTTCACGCTCGGTTCCGTGCTCTGCGCGCTCGCTCCCGGCATCGAGATGCTGGTCGCCGGGCGGGCCGTGCAGGGGGTGGGCGCGGCGATCGTGCTGCCGCTCACGCTGACCCTGCTGTCCGCGGCCTACCCGCCCCATCAGCGGGGTGCGGCCCTCGGCATCTGGGGGGCGGTCGGCGGTCTCGCCGTGGCGCTGGGGCCGGTCGTGGGCGGCGTGGTGATCAACTACCTGTCCTGGCAGTGGATCTTCTGGATCAACGTGCCGATCGGGGTGGCACTGCTGGCCCTCACACCGGGCTGGCTGACCGAGAGCCGCGGCGAACGCAAGCCGCTGGACATCGGCGGCACGCTGCTGGGCTGCGTCGCCGTGCTCGGAATCGTCTTCGGCCTGGTCGAGAGCAGCTCGGCGGGCTGGGGCAGCCCCCGGGTCACGGGTGCGCTCGTGCTCGGTGCGGTGGCGCTGCTCGCGTTCCTCGGCTGGGAGCACCGCTCGCCGGCGCCGATGCTGCCGCTGCGGTTCTTCCGCAACCGGGGCTTCAACGCGATCAACGGCGTGTCGCTGCTGATGTACTTCGGGATGTTCGGGTCCATCTTCCTGGTCACGCAGTACGTCCAGACGGTCCAGGGCGCGTCGCCGCTCGGGGCGGGGCTGCGGCTGCTCGCCTGGACCGGCATGACCCTGATCGCGGCCCCGATCGGCGGGGTGCTCTCCGACCGGATCGGCGGCAGGCCGATCGTGCTGACCGGCATGGTGCTGCAGGCTGCGGGGCTCGTGGTCATCGCCCTGACGGTCACCGAGTCCTCCGGGTTCCTGACGCTGCTGCCCGCCTTCGTCCTCAACGGCCTGGGCATGGGCCTGTACTTCGGCCCCGCGGCCAATCTCGCGCTGGGCGCCGTGCGGCGCTCGGAGGAGGGCATCGCGTCCGGGGTCAACAACACGATCCGGGAACTCGGGGGCGTGTTCGGCGTGGCCGTGCTCAGCGCGGTGTTCGCCGCGCGGGGCGGCTACGAGAGCGGGCACGCCTTCGTCACCGGGATGCGGGCGGCGGTCTGGCTGGGAGCGGCTGCGGTGGCGGCGGCCGCGGTGTGGTCGCTGTGGCTCGCCGGCCGCGCGCCCGGGTCCGGGTCCGGGGCCGACACGGACCCCGGTCCGGCCGAGGCCGACGCGAAGTCCTCCGGCGGCGCCCCCACGACGCCGGACCCGGCTGCGGCCGTGCCGGTGCACTCCCCCGCCCCTGCCGCCCAGCCGCCGGTCGGCCTGCGCGGCTGAACCCGACGGAACGGAGGCCCGGCGCCGGACCCACGGCCCGGGGGGGGCCACCCGCCGGACCGACAAGTCCCGGGGCCGACAAGCCCCGGGGCCGGAAGGAATGAGCGCCGAGAAAGAGCGAGGCGCCGGGAAGAGCCCGGACCCGGCAGAGCCGGGAGAACCGACCGGAAGGCCGGAAGGCCGGAAGGCCGGAAGGCCGGAAGGCCGAGAGACGGGGCCGGAAGGCCGGGCCCCGCAAAACCGGGGCCGGAAGGCCGAGGGCCAGGGCCCGCAAGGCCGGGGGCCAGGACCGCAAGGCCCTGGGTCGCAAGGCCAGGAGGGCCGCAAGGCCGGGGCCCTGGGCCGCAAAGCCGAGGTCAAGGTCGGCCGGGTCCGGGCGGGGTTTTGAAGGTGCGTTGGTGTCGTCGGGTGGGTGGGCGAGTGCGAGGAGGAGGTTCAGGTGAGATTGCCATGAGGTACGAACGAGACGTCTTTGTCGCCGGGGTCGCCGGTGTGCTGCCCCCGCTCCACCCGGTGCGGGACGCCGTGGCGGCGGGTCTGCTCGACGAGCGGACGGCGCGTCAGACCCGGATGGAGAGCGTGGCCGTGTCGCAGGACAGGGCGGGCCCGGAACTGGCGGCCGAGGCCGGTCGGGCGGCGCTCGCGCACGCCGGGCTCGGCGCCGTCGACCTCGATCTGCTGCTGCACGCGAGCGTGCACTACCAGGGCCACGACCTGTGGCCGCCCGCCTCGTACGTGCAGCGGGCGGTCCACGCCGACACCTGCCCCGCGATCGAGATCCGTCAGATGTCCAACGGGGGGATGGCCGCGCTGGAACTGGCCTCCGGATACCTGCTGGGCGCCGACGACCGGTCCGCCGCACTGCTCACCGCCGGCGACCGGTTCTGCGCCCCGGCCTTCGACCGCTGGCGCTCCGACCCCGGCACCCTCTACGGCGACGCCGGCGCCGCCCTCGTCCTGTCCCGCCGCTCCGGCTTCGCCCGGCTGCTGAGCCTGGCCACGGTGTCCGACCCCGAACTGGAAGGCATGCACCGCGGCGACGACCCCTTCGGCGGCGCTCCGTTCGACCGGCGCCCCGCGGTCGACCTGGAGGCACTCAAACGCGCCTACGTCGCCCGCAACGGCATGTCGTTCTGTGTGGCCCGGGTCTCCGCGGGACAGCGCGCCGCGCTCAAGAACGCCCTCGCCCAGGCCGACGTCGAACTGGAGCGGATCGACCTGTTCGTCCTGCCCCACCTCGGGCGGCGGCGGCTCGACGCGGCCTTCTTCCAGCCGTTCGGCATCCCCGTCGAACGCACCGTCCTCGACTGGGCCGGCACGGTCGGCCACCTCGGCGCCGCCGACCAGTTCGCCGCGCTCGCCCACCTGGCCGCCGAGGGACGCCTGGTGCCCGGCCAACTGGTCCTGCTCGTCGGCGTGGGAGCCGGGTTCACCTGGTCCTGTGCCGTCCTGCGGATCGTCGACGCGCCGCCCGCGCCGGCCGCTCCCGACGCCTGACTCTTCTCCCCCCGAACACTTCTCCACGCGCCCGCACCAGCGGAAGGACTGAGCAACGTGAGACAGATCCAGCACCACCCACGGGCCGCACGACGGCCGGTGCACCGAACGGCGGCGCACCGATGACCCGCCGAGTGGTGATCACCGGCATGGGAGCCGTCGCACCGGGCGGCGTGGGCCTCAAGGCCTACTGGGAACTGCTGACGGCGGGCCGCTCCGCGACCCGGACCATCACCCACTTCGACGCGTCGCCCTTCCGTTCCCGCGTCGCCGCCGAGGTCGACTTCGACCCGCGCGCGGCGGGACTGGGCCCGCAGGAGATCCGACGGCTGGACCGCGCCGCGCAGTTCGCGGTCGTCAGCGCCCGCGAGGCGCTCCAGGACAGCGGTCTCGACACGGCGTCGTACCCCGACCCCGGCCGGATCGGCACCACACTGGGCAGCGCGGTGGGCTGCACCACCAGCCTGGAACGCGAGTACGTCGTCGTCAGCGACGGCGGACGCACCTGGGAAGTCGACCACGAGTACGCCGTACCGGCCCTCTACCGGCACTTCGTACCCAGTTCGATGGCGGCCGAAGTGGCCTGGCAGGCCGGTGCCGAGGGCCCCGCCGCCGTGGTCTCCACCGGCTGCACCTCCGGCCTGGACGCGCTCGGCCACGCGGCGGAACTCGTCCGCGACGGCTCCGTGGACGTGATGATCGCCGGCGCCACGGAGGCGCCGATCTCCCCCATCACCGCCGCCTGCTTCGACGCCATCCACGCCACCACCCCGCGCAACGACGACCCGGAGCACGCCTCCCGGCCGTTCGACCGCACCCGCAACGGACTGGTGCTCGGGGAGGGCGCGGCCGTCCTCGTCCTGGAGGAGCTGGAGAGCGCGCGGCGGCGCGGCGCGCACGTGTACGCCGAGATCGCCGGGTACGCCTCGCGCTGCAACGCGTACCACATGACGGGCCTGAAGCCGGACGGGGTGGAGATGGCGGAGGCCATCGACCGCGCCCTTCAGGAGGCCCGGGTCGCGCCCGAGGACGTCGACTACGTCAACGCGCACGGCTCCAGCACCAAGATGAACGACCGGCACGAGACGGCCGCGTTCAAGCGCAGCCTCGGGGCGCACGCCCACGACGTCCCGGTCAGCTCCATCAAGTCGATGATCGGGCACTCGCTGGGCGCGATCGGCGCCCTGGAGGTGGCGGCCTGCGCGCTCGCCATCGAGCACGACGTGGTCCCGCCCACCGCGAACCTGCGCGAACCCGACCCGGACTGCGACCTCGACTACGTGCCGCTGACCGCCCGGGACCACGACACCGACGTGGTGCTCAGCGTGGGCAGCGGGTTCGGCGGATTCCAGACGGCGATGGTGCTCGCCGCACCGGACAGGAGGCAGCCGTGAGAGCCGTCGTGACCGGGCTCGGTGTCGCCGCGCCCAGCGGCCTCGGCACCGGGGCCCACTGGAAGGCCGCGCTCGACGGGCGCGGCGCGATCGGCCCGGTGACCCGTTTCACCGCCGACGCCTACCCCACCCGGGTCGCCGGACAGGTCGACGGGTTCGAGCCCGCCGAGCACCTGCCCAGCCGGCTGCTGCCCCAGACGGACCACATGACGCGGCTCGCGCTGGTGGCCGCGGACGAGGCGCTCGCCGACGCGGCCGTGGACACCGCCTCGCAGGACGCGTACGGCATGGGCGTGGTCACCGCGGCCTCCGGCGGTGGCGTGGAGTTCGGCCACCGCGAGCTGCAGAACCTGTGGAACCGGGGCAAGGAGTACGTCAGCGCCTACCAGTCCTTCGCCTGGTTCTACGCCGTCAACACCGGCCAGATCTCCATCCGGCACGGGCTGCGCGGCCCCAGCGGGGTGCTGGTGGCCGAGCAGGCCGGCGGGCTGGACACGCTGGGGCAGGCCCGGCGGCACCTGCGCCGCGGCACACCGCTGGTGGTCGCCGGCGGGGTCGACGGGGCGCTGTGCCCCTGGGGCTGGGTGGCCCAGGTGTCCACCGGGCAGCTCAGCACGGTCGACGACCCCGGCCGGGCGTACCTGCCGTTCGCGGCCGGTGCCCCGGGTTACGTTCCCGGCGAGGGCGGCGCCCTGCTGGTCGTCGAGGAGGCCGAGGCGGCCCGTGCCCGCGGGGTGCACCGGGTGTACGGCGAGATCGCCGGGTACGCCGCCACGCTGGACCCGCGTCCCGGGTCCGGGCGGCCGCCCGGTCTTGAGCGCGCCGTGCGCAACGCCCTGGCCGACGCCGACGTCGCACCGGGTGACGTGGACGTGGTGTTCGCCGACGCGTCGGGCGTGGTGGGGCGGGACCGCGAAGAGGCCGCCGCCCTGGTCGCCGTGTTCGGGCCGGGCGGCGTGCCGGTCACCGCGCCGAAGGCGGGCACCGGCCGGCTCTTCGCCGGGGGTGGGTCACTGGACGCGGCGACCGCGCTGCTCGCCCTGCGGGACGGGGTGATCCCGCCGACGCCCAACGTGCCGTGTGCCGACCCCGGTTACCGTATCGACCTGGTCACGGGTGCCGCGCGGGAGCTGCCGCTGCGCACCGCGCTGGTGCTGGCCCGCGGTGACGGCGGCTTCAACAGCGCCGTGGTGCTGCGCGGGGGCGACGCCCGGTGAACGCCGTCGCGCAAGCCGCGCAGGACGCGCAGGCCGCTGCGGGGGACGCCGCGCCGACGGTGGCGGTCCTGCTGCCCGGCCAGGGCTCGCAGTACCCGGGCATGCTGCGCGGGCTGTACGGGTCCGAGCCGGTGTTCACCCGGGTGCTGGACGAGGTCTTCGAGCGGCTCGGCAAGGAGGGCGCGCGGACCAGGGACGACTGGCTGGGCGACGCGCCGGGCGTCCCGCTGGACGACGTGCGCCGGGCCCAGCCCCTGCTGTTCGGCCTGGACGTGGCGCTGGGCACGCTGCTCACCTCGTGGGGCGTGCGGCCCGCCGCGTATCTCGGGCACAGCGCCGGTGAGTACGCGGCCGCCGTACTCGCCGGGATCATGAGCCTGGACGACGCCGTGGACGTGCTCGCCGCGCGCGTGGACTCCCTGGCCGGGGCCCCGCCCGGCGGCATGGTCGCGGTGGCGGCGAGCGCGGCCCAGGTCGCGCCCCGGCTCACTTCGCAGGTCGTGGTGGCCGCCGTGAACGCGCCGTCCCAGGTGATGCTGGCCGGGCCGCACCCGGACCTCGGCGAGGTCACCGCGGCGCTCACCGAGGACGGGACGGCGTGGATGCCGGCCAAGGCCACCACCGGGTACCACAGTCCCTCGGTGGCCGAGGCCTGCGCGGCGACCGTCCCCGCCTACCGGCGGATCTCCCTGCGTGCGCCGCACACCCCGGTGGTGTCCGGGTACACCGGGCGGGAACTGGTCGAGCCCCTCGTGCGCGAACCGCGGTTCTGGGCCATGCAGCCTTCCCGGCCGGTGCACTTCGGGGCGGCGCTCGCTCATCTCCTCGGGCCGCGCGGCCCGTTGGGGGCGGGGCCGTTCCTGCTGGTGGAGGCCGGTCCGGGGCAGGGCCTGTCGACGGTCGCGCGCCGCCACCCCGCCGTCACCCGGGGCGGCGGCACGGTCGTCCCGCTCTCCCCGGCGCGCGCGGGAGCGGAGCGCGACCGCGCCCAGCTGGCCGAGGCCGTCCGCCGTCTGCGGCCGGCCGCCGACCCGGCCCTCCTCCCCGCCGACTCGCCCCGCTCCGCCTCCCCCGGCCCCGTCGCTTCCATCCACGTTCCAGGAAAGGACCCGTCATGGACACCAGCCGACCCCGTGCGGCACTGATCACCGGCGGCACCAGCGGCATCGGCCTGGCCTGTGCCGAGCTGCTGGCCGAGCAGGGACACGCGGTCTTCCTGTGCGCCCGCGACCAGCAGGACGTGGACACGGCCGTGGAGAAGCTGCGCGCCGCCGGTCACGAGGCCGCGGGCGCACGGGCGGACGTGACCTCGAAGCAGGACGTCAAGGACCTGGTGCGGGCCGCCGCCGACCGCTTCGGACCGCTGCACGTGCTGGTGAACAACGCCGGGCGCGGCGGAGGCGGCGTCACCGCCGAGCTGTCGGACGACCTGTGGGAAGACGTCATCGAGACCAACCTGAACGCCGTCTTCCGGGTCACCCGCGAGGTGCTCACCCGGGGCGGCATGCTCGCCCGCGGCGCCGGGCGCGTCGTCAGCATCGCCTCCACCGGAGGCAAGCAGGGCGTGGTGCTCGCGGCACCGTACTCGGCGTCGAAGCACGGCGTCGTCGGCTTCACCAAGGCCCTCGGACTCGAACTCGCCCAGGCCCGCTCGGGCATCACCGTGAACGCGGTCTGCCCCGGGTACGTGGAGACGCCCATGGCGGGCCGGGTACGCCGCGGGTACGCGGAGCACTGGGGCACCACCGAGCAGGAGGTCCTCGAGCGTTTCCAGGCGAAGATCCCGCTCGGCCGCTACTCCACCCCGCAGGAGGTCGCGGGCCTGGTCGGCTACCTCGCCTCGGACACCGCGGCCTCCATCACGGCGCAGGCGCTCAACGTCTGCGGCGGTCTGGGCAACTACTGAGGCCCGGGCGCCGCGCCCTTGGCTCCCCCTTGTCGTCCGGCTCCTGGAAGGAAGCACCCGTGCAAACGGTCCATCACACCCGCCACGAAGTACTCACCAGCGCTCCAGCGGACCACGTCTTCGCCCTCGTGGCCGACGTGACCGGCTGGCCCCAGGTGTTCGGCCCCACGGTGCACGCCGAGGTGGCCGAGGAAGAGGAGGACGAACAGCTGCTGCGCATCTGGGCGTTCGCCAACGACGAGGTCCGCTCCTGGACCTCCCGCCGCACCCTGGACCGGTCCGCCGGCACGGTCGCCTTCCGTCAGGTGGTCTCCTCGCCACCGGTGTCGGGGATGGGCGGCGAGTGGCGCGTCGAACGCGTCGGCGACGCTACCCGGGTGGTGCTGCTGCACGACTACAGCGTCGTCGACGACGAGCCCGGGGCGGCGGCCTGGGTGGCCAGGGCGGTGGAGCACAACAGCGAGGCCGAGCTGGCCGCCCTGCGCGGCGCCGCCGAGACCGGCGTGCAGCGGCCGGAGCTGACGTTCTCCTTCAGCGACAGTACGGAGATCCAGGGGTCGGCCGAGGACGTGTACGCCTTCCTCGACCGCGCCGACGCCTGGCCCGAGCGGCTGCCGCACGTCGCCGCCGCACGCTTCACCGAGGAGCCGGACGGCGTCCAGGTACTGGACATGGACACCCGCGGCCCGGACGGCTCGGTGCACAACACCCGCTCGGTGCGGGTGAGTTTCCCCGAGCGGGGCCTGCTGGTCTACAAGCAGCTCAAGGTCCCGCCCGTCATGACGGGCCACACCGGCCGCTGGACGGTCGAGCAGCACGGCGACACCGTCACCGCCACCTCCTGGCACACCGTGAGCCTGGACCCGGCCGGTGTCCGGGAGCACTTCGGCGCGGGGACGACCCCGGCCGAGGCGCGGACGCTGGTGCGCCACGCGCTCGGCACCAACAGCTCCACGACGCTGCGGTACGCGAAGGAGCACGCCGAGCGGTGTCGCGGCTGAACGACGCCCACCGGAACCGACGCACGGAAATCAACGCACCGAACCCACGCACCGAACCCACGCACCAAACCCACGCACCGAACGAACACCACGGAACGAACACCACGGGAGGATCACCATGGGACACCTGACCCTGGACCAGCTGCTGGACATCCTGCGCGACTGCGCGGGCGAGGACGAGAGCGTGGACCTGACCGGAGACGTGCTGCACACGTCCTTCCTGGACCTCGGCTACGACTCGCTGGCCATGCTCCAGGCCACCGGGCGCATCGAGCGCGACCTGGGCGTGGCACTGCCCGACGACGTCGTCGCCGAGGCGGAGACGCCGTACCAGCTGCTGGCCGTCGTCAACGCGACGCGGCCCGCGCAGGCCGCCGCCTGACCCGACCGACATGCCGCCACCCGCCCACCGTTTCGGTGGGCGGGCGGCGGCATGCGGCGGGTCGGCGAGGTGCGGGACGGACGCGGGCATGGTCGTGCCCCGGTCGCGGGGGATGTCGACCGGGGCACGGGTTCGGGGGCGTACGGCCAGGGGCGGGTCCGTCCTAACGGGCCGTCGGTGGCAGGTCGTCGCGGTCCACGTGCCGGGAGAGGATGCGCAGCCGGCCGTCCTCACGGGTGAGGACGTCCTCGCACACGGTGCTGGCCAGCAGCGTGGGGGCACCGTCCTCGGCGCCCCGACGGGTGGCGACCACCAGGACGTACGCGCGGGCGAGCAGCAGGCCGTCGGGGCGCTGCTCCAGGGCGAGCTGCGTGAGCATGTGGCGGTGGACGACGCCCTCGGCGGCCCGGTCCGCGAACATGCGGGTCACGGCGGCCTCGATGACCTGCCTGCCGGTCACCGGCTCGGGGCGGGCGTTGGAGCTGAAGGTGCCCGCACGGGCGAACCCGGCGGCCCAGGCGACCGGGTCGCCGCCGTCGCCGGCCTGGAAGTGGCGGGCGTAGAACTCCTCCACCTCGTGGCGGAGTCGCGGGTCGGTGCCCTGGGTGACGACCTCCGGCTGCGCGGTCGGCATGGCGGTTCCTCCGATCGGTGGGGCGGACGGCGGTCACGCGTGCCGCGCCGCCGGTACGACGGTCGCGGCGCGGGCTCGAAGGCGGCTAGGCCGGTGCTGAAGACCGCCGCGCGTTCACGACTGCTCCAGGGAGGTGCGAGGGGCGTTGTCCAGGATGGCCGCGACCCCCCGACCGTCACACCCGCGTCCGTCTCGCCTCCGAGGAGCAGCCATGGCACTGATCGACCTGTCGTCCCCCGTGGACAGCACGTTCTGGGAGCCGGACCCGGTGACCCACACCGTCATGTCCGCCCGGGAGGGCGCGCGGCACATGGCCGACGGGATGCGCCGGGCGTTCGGCGTGGACTTCGACACCTCCGTGCTGCCCGACGGCGAGTTCCTGACCAACGACTTCCTGACGCTGACCGCGCACACCGGTACCCATGTGGACGCGCCCGCCCACTACGGCTCCCGCGGGCCGGGCGGCGCCGAGCCGCGCACCATCGACCAGATGCCGCTGGACTGGTTCCACCGCCCGGCGTTCACCCTCGACCTGCGCGCCGCCGGGACCGGCACGGTCGACGCGGCGTTCCTGGAGAAGGCGGTCGCGGACACCGGCTACGCGCCGCAGCCGCTGGACATCGTCCTGCTCGACACGGGCGCCGCCGAACGGGTCGGCACGCAGAGCTACTTCACGGACTTCACCGGGCTGGACGGCTCGGCGGTGCGGTACCTGCTGGACCTGGGCATCCGGGTCATCGGCACCGACGCGTTCAGCCTGGACGCCCCCTTCGGGCACATCATCCGGACCTTCCAGGAGACCGGTGACCCGGGCGTGCTGTGGCCGGCGCACTTCGCGGGGCGGGAGACCGAGTACTGCCAGATCGAGCGACTGGCCGGGATCGAGGCGCTGCCGCGGCCCCACGGCTTCACCGTCAGCTGCTTCCCGGTCAAGATCGCCCGTGCCGGTGCGGGCTGGACCCGGGCGGTGGCGCACGTGCCGGAGGCGTGAGCGGTTCCGCGCGTGCCGCGGGGCGGGTCTCCGGTGAGGAGGCCCGCCCCGCGGCACGCGCGCGGTCAGCCGAGCGGCGGCAGGTCGTCGCGCTGCACGGTGCGCCGCCGTACCTGCCAGCCGTCGTCCCCGGTGATCACCTCGTCCGCGCAGACCGTGCTCAGGTACGCCTGCGGGCCGCCCCCGCGGGGCGTCTCGACGAGCAGGACGTAACTCCGGGTCGCCAGCGCCCCGTCCGGCAGGTCGTCGACCGTCATCGAGGTGAGCAGGTGCCGTCGTACGACGCCGCGGGCGGCGCGCGCGGCGCCGAACCGGCGGGTCGACTCCCGGACCGTCTCCCTGCCCCGGACGGGGGCGGGCAGGGCGTTGCTGACGAAGACGGTGTCCTCGGTGAACGTCCGCGCGTAGGCGTCCGCGTCGTCCGAGTCGGCGGCGTGCATCTGGCGGGCGTAGAAGTCCAGCAGCGAGCGGTGCCGTTGCGCCGCGAGGGCGTTGTCCTGGGTGGTGGTCATGGGGGCTCCTGACGCGGGCGTGGGTGCGGAGTTCGGCAGGCTGGCGGCGGCCGCTCGGCACGGACTCGGGCGGCTCTCGTTCAGGGGTGCTCGATCCGGCCTCCAGCCGGGCGGCACAGGGTGCGGGCACGCGCGTCCCGAAGGGGGTCCGCGCACCCGAGAAGGGACACAAGACCGTGACCACAGCTCCCACGCAGGCCGCCGGAAGCGGGCGGTCGCCCCTGTTGGACGCGCTCCCCAGGGCGGCGGCCCGGCGCGCCGGTGACCGGGTCGCGGTCCGCGTCGCCGGTGGTGCGGACCTGACGTACGCCGGTCTCGACGCCAGGATCGACGCGATCGCCGCCGTGCTGCGTGCGCGGCTCGGCACCGGCACGCGCCGGGTCGTGGCCGTCTCCTCCGTCCTCGGCCCCGACTTCCCGGCGGTGTACTACGCGGTGGTGCGCGCCGGTCACGTGGTGGCCCCGGTCAACCCGCTGCTGCCACCGCCCCTGTGGCAGGGGTTGCTGACGTCGGTCGGCGCCGGTGCGGCGGTGCTGGGAGGCGACGTGCGCGCGCGGGTGGCGCGGGCGCTGGACGGGGTCGCGAGCCTGCGGCACGTGCTGGACTTCGAGGAACTGCCGCCGGCGGGCGGGCCCGTGCCGGAGACCGGTCCGACGGCTGTCGGCCGCCAGGGCGCCGAGGACGAGGTCGCGGCCCTCATGTTCACCAGCGGCAGCACGGGGCGGCCCAAGGCGGTCGCGCTGACCCACCGCAACCTGGTGGCGGGGGCCGGTCAGATCGGTTCGGCCCACGGCGTGGACGCGGACTCCGTGGTGCTCAACGGGCTGCCGATCTACCACCCCATGCACCTGAACGCCGCGGTGCGGGCGGGTGCCACCCAGGTGCTGGCGGGCGGCCCCGATCCGGTCGACGCCGTGCGCGCCGGGGCCGCCGCCGCGGCCACGCACTTCTACGCGCTGCCGTTCCAGCTGGCCCGCCTGGCCGCCGACCCGCGTCTCGACGAACTGACCCTGCCGCGGGCCCGGCTGATCGGGACCGGCGGACTGCCGCTGCCGCCGTCGGCCGTCCGGCGGCTGACCGAGCGCCTCGGCGTGCCCCTGGTCCAGGGGTACGGCCTGACCGAGACGGCGGGGCTCGCGCACTCCGCGGGCGCCGAGGGCGCGGCCGCCGGTTCGGTGGGCCCGGCGCTGCCCGGGGCCAGGACCCGGGTGGTCGGCCTCGCCGACCGGAAGCCGCTGGAGCCCGGGCAGGTCGGTGCGATCGAGGTGGCCGGCCCGCACGTGGCGGCCGGTTACGCCCGGGCCGACGCGGCCGGTGCGCTGACCGTCACCCCGCTCGCCGACGCCGACGGCTGGCTCGCCACGGGCGACGCCGGACGGCTCGACGCGGACGGCACGCTGTTCGTCCTGGACCGGGTCTGCGACCTGTACCGGCACGGCGGCGAACTCGTCTCGCCGGGGCGCGTCGAGCGGCGTCTGGGCGCCCACACGGACGTACGGGAGTGCGCGGTGCTGGGCGTGCCGACCGCCGAGGGGGCCGCGGACGGGGAGGCCCTGACGGTGGCGTTCGTCGTCACGCGCCCCGGCGGCCTCGCGGTCGGGGACCTGGTGGACGAGCTGGACAGGGGCCGTCCGGCCGCCGAGCGCGTGCACCGCGCCGAGCACCTGGACGCGCTGCCCCGGCTGCCCAACGGCAAGGTGGACCGCGCGGCCCTGCGCACCCTCGCCCCGGCCGCGACGCCGTGACCGCACCGGCGGCCCGCTCCACGCCCTGAGCCCGAAAGGAACCTAGCCCGCCCGCTGCCAGGACGCCGTCGGTACCTCGGGCGGGCTCCAGCGGGCGCGGCGGTGGCCCGCGGTACGGGGCCGGGGGGCGCGGCGGGGCAGGACCGCCAGGATGGCCGCGGTGACCGCGGCGACCTCGTCCGGGGTCGGGTCTCCGTGGAAGACCAGCAGCGGCTTCGGGGGCTGCGCGACCGCGGACGCGTCGGTGGCCGCGACGTCCTGGGGGAGGGGGAAGGGCGCCCGCGAGGGCGCGGGAGTGGTCCGTGTGGGTGTCCGTGAGGTCATTGCGGCTGGTTCCCATGCTTGCGGGCCGGACCCGCACGGTGCTTGGCGCGCAGCACGGCGAGCGCGTCGATGAGCACCCTGCGGGTGTCGGCGGGGTCGATGACGTCGTCCACGAGGCCGCGTTCGGCGGCGTAGTAGGGATGCATGAGTTCGGTGCGGTACTCCTCGACGAGCCGGGCCCGGGTCGCCTCCGGGTCGTCGGCGGCGGCGATCCGCCGGCGGAAGACCACGCCCGCGGCGCCCTCCGCGCCCATGACGGCGATCTCGTTGCCGGGCCAGGCGAAGGACAGGTCGCAGCCGATCGAGCGGGAGTCGAGCACGATGTACGCGCCGCCGTACGCCTTGCGCAGGATCACCTGGACCCGGGGCACGGTGGCGTCGCAGTAGGCGTACAGCAGCTTCGCGCCGTGCCGGATGATGCCGCCGTGCTCCTGGTCGACGCCCGGCAGGAAGCCCGGCACGTCGACGAGCGTGACCAGCGGGATGCTGAACGCGTCGCAGAACTGGACGAAGCGCGCGGCCTTCTGGGAGGCGTCGATGTCGAGGACGCCGGCGGACACCGAGGGCTGGTTGGCCACCAGGCCCACGGTCTGGCCGCCGAGGCGGGCCAGCGCGCACACCACGTTCGGCGCCCACAGCTCGTGCACCTCGGTGAAGTCGCCGTCGTCGACGATCTCCGCGATGACCGGACGGATGTCGTAGCTGCGGCGGGGCTCGGCCGGGACCAGGTCCAGCAGCGCCTCGCAGCGCCGGTCGACGGGGTCGGCGGGCTCCGTCTCCGGGGGCAGTTCGCGGTTGTTGGGCGGCAGCAGGGTCAGCAGGTGGCGCACCTCCGCCAGGCAGCTCTCCTCGTCGTCGTGGACGAAGGCGGCGACCCCGGAGCGTGCCGCGTGCACCTCGGCGCCGCCCAGTTCCTCGTGGGTGACCTCCTCCCCGGTGACGGCCCGCACCACGTCCGGGCCGGTCACGAACATCTGGGAGGTGGAGCGCACCATGAACACGAAGTCGGTGAGCGAGGGCGAGTAGGCGGCCCCGCCGGCGCACGGGCCGAGCATGACGCTGATCTGCGGGACGACGCCGGAGGAGCGGACGTTGCGCCGGAAGATCCCGCCGTACCCGGCGAGGGCGGAGATGCCCTCCTGGATGCGGGCACCGGCCCCGTCGTTGAGGCTCACCAGCGGGGCGCCGGCCGTTTCGGCCAGGTCCATCACCTTGTGGATCTTCTGGGCGTGGGCCTCGCCGAGGGCGCCGCCGAAGATCCGGAAGTCGTGGGCGTACGCGAAGACCCGCCGCCCCTCCACCAGGCCCCAGCCGGTGACCACGCCGTCGGTGTGGGGCCTGCGGTCCTCCAGGCCGAATCCGGTGGCCCGGTGCCGGCGCAGGGTCTCGATCTCGCGGAACGTCCCCTCGTCGAAGAGGAGTTCCAGCCGCTCGCGGACGGTGAGCCGGCCCCGCCGGTGCTGGGCCTCGGTCGCCGCCTCGCCGGGTCCCGCGGCGGCGAGCGCCCGCAGCTCGCGGAGCCGGCCGGTCAGTTCGCGCAGATGGGGTGTGCCCTGCCCGGCGTCCGGAGCCGCGGGCCGGGGGGACCCGGTCGCGGGCGCCGCTGCCCCGGTGGGCCCGGCCGTCGGCCGTTCCGCCTCGTTGACGCTCATGAAGCCCGCTCACCTTCCTGTTCCTGTCGGCGGTTCGCCGCGGTCCTTCCGCGGTGCCGGTCCGGCCGGTCCTGCGGCGGGTGCGCCGCGCGCCCGGGGCCGGTGCGCCCGGAGCCCGCGGCGTACTCCTCCAGCGGGCCGACCAGCGCGTGGGGCGGCGACAGCGCCGCCATCTCGGTCCTGAGGCGTGCCGCGGCGGCGAGGGCCCGGCCGCCGTGCAGCAGTTCCGCCAGCCGCCGCCGCAGCCGCAGCGCGTCGGCCAGGTCCGCCGCGTCGTCGGCGTCGGCCGCCGCGAGGCGCTGTCCGGCGCCGATCCGGTGCAGCCGGTCGCCGGCCGGGCGGGCGTCGGCGAGCACGAGCTGCGGGACGCCGAAGGCCGCGGCGACCGGTGTGACGTCCGGCCCGCCGTCGTGGACGACGCCCGCGCTGGTGGCCAGGACCGGGCCGATCAGGTCGGGGGCGGCGAACCGCACGGGCTCCTCGAAGGCGTCGCGGTAGACGTACCGCGTGCGGGGGTCGACCACGACCACCAGTTCCGCGTCGAGTCCGTGCACCGCGCGGGCGACCCGGCGCACCCGGGCGGCCGGCCAGGTGTCGTGCCCCGCGCCGGGGCGCAGGCACACCCGCAGCCGATCGGGGGGTGTCCGGAGCCAGGGGGGCGCGGGCCGCGCCGTGGCCGGTTCCTCGTGCCGCACCGACCACGCTCCGGCCTCGGTGCCGGTACGCAGCGCGGGCGGGCAGGGGTCGACGCACCACGGTCCGGCGTCGCCGCCTGGCCGAGGGGCGGTGTCCCGGTGGTCCAGGGCCGTCCAGTGGAGCACCGGACCGTCCTGCGGCCAGGGGGCGGGCCCGTCCCCGTCCGGCGCGCGCACCACCAGGTGCGGGCGCCAGCCCGGTTCGGGCGGCCGCACGGCAAGTCCGGGGCCGAGCACGTAGCCGTCCGGCCGCACCGGCGCCGCGATCCGCACCTCGTGCCCGGCGGCCGCGCAGGCCAGGGCGGTCGGCGCCATCGGGGACAGGTGCGGCAGGGAGCGCCGTGCGGCGAACAGCACACGCATGTTCTCCCCCTCGCAGCCCGGGGCCGAGCGCGCTCACCGCACAGGGCCGGCACCGCTCAGCACACACCGGGCCGCTGGAGGGACGTTAGGGAGTCGCTGGAGACCCGTCCCCGGCGCGGACCGGCGCCGACGGTCAGGCGGGGGAGGCCGTCGCCGCCCGGGGGCGCACCCCGGCCGCCAGGCGGCGCAGTTCCAGCGAGGGCAGCAGGCCGTACTGCTCGTCGAGGCGCCGGCACAGGGCGTCGTAGGCGGCGAGGGCGTCCTCGGGGCGGCCGGACCGGTCGAGGGCCGTCATGTACAGCGCCTGGAGGGCCTCGTCGTGCGGGTGGGCGGCGGTGAGCGAGGCCAGTTCGGGCAGCAGCCGCTCGTGGGCGCCGAGCCGCAGTTCCGCGGCGATCCGGCGTTCCGTGACGCTGGTCCGGCTCTGTCGCAGCCGCATGGCCTCCAGGCCCAGCACCGCGCCGACGCTCACGTCGGCGAAGGCGTCGCCGTGCCACAGCGCGAGCGCCGTGCGGAACAGGCGGGCGCCGCGGGCGTCGTCGCCCCGCTCCACCGCGGTCTGGGCCTCGGCGCACAGCCGGTCGTAGACGTGCGCGTCGACGGCGTCGGGGCCGGTCAGCAGCGCGTAGCCGCCGGGCCGGGTCACCAGCACCTCGCGGGCGGCGGCCGGGTCGCCCAGGGCCTGGCCGATGAACGTACGCAGTTGCAGGACGTACGTCTGCACGCTGATGTGGGCCTTCGGGGAGGCGGCGGCGCCCCAGACCTCCTCGATGACGGAGGGGACGGTGACGACCTGGCCGGCCTGGACCGCCAGCAGGGCGAGGATCTGGCGGGGCTTGGCCGCGGTGGGGACGATCGGAACACCGTCGATGGCGGCGGAGAACGGGCCCAGCACGGTGAGCTTCATGGGTGTCCCTCCCTGGACGGTCGTCCCGCGGACCGGTGGTCCACGGTTCAACCGACCGTCGCACGCGGCACGCGCGGCGGGCCAGTGAGGGGGAACCTGATCCCGGGTGAATCCCTCATGGCCGCGCCGTGACGGATTCACCCGGGTGTGCTCACAGCCAGCCCGACGTGCGGGCGATGCGGATCGCGTCGACGCGGTTGCGGGCGCCGAGCTTGTAGACGACCGTCGTCAGGTAGTTGCGCACCGTGCCCACGGACAGGTGCAGGCTGCGGGCGATCTCCCCGACGTCGTCGCCGCCCGCGGCGAGCCGGAGCACGTCCGTCTCGCGCGGGGTGAGCGGGCATTCCACGTGATCGAGCGCGGCGAGCGTCAACTGGGCGTCGAAGACCCGGTCGCCGCCCGCGACGGCACGGATGGCGTCGGCCAGCCGGTCCGGTCCGGCGTCCTTGAGCATGAATCCCCGGACGTTGGCGTCCAGGGCGCGGCGCAGGTGGTTGGGCCGGCCGAGGCTGGTGAGGATCAGCACCCGGGTGGCCAGCCCCCGTTCGTGCATCTCCTGGGCCGCGGAAAGGCCGTCCAGGACGGGGAGTTCGATGTCCAGGACGGCCACGTCCGGCTTGAGGTCCTCCACGCGGCGGACGATCTCGGCGCCCGACTCCAGCTCGGCGACGACCTCGATGTCGGGCTGCATGGAGATCAGTTCCACCAGCGCCCGTCTCAGCATGCGCATGTCTTCCGCAATCAGGATCCTGACCACGAGTTCGCTCTCACCCCCTCCGACCGTCCGCGCCCCCGCACGGAGTTGGCCGGAAACCACACTACGTGCCGGAGCCGGTGGCGAGAGTGACTCGTGAAGGGTCGGGTTCCCCGTATTACCGCGATTTTGAACAGGCGGCCGGACGTAACGGACCGAGCGGCACATTTGCCGGAGCCCGGTCGCCGGGCTACAGGAACATCGGCACCGGATTGAGCCGCTCGTACGGCGTCGGTTCGGCGAGCCTGCCCAGGGCGACGGGTACGTCGTAGAGCCGGCCGGGCGCGAACCTGGCCCAGAAGTGACGCATTCCCGGCACGATCGTCTTGACCACCGGCAGGCCGACGTCCGGCCGGGTCTGGTCGAGGACGAGGAGTTCCATCCCCCGCTCGGCGACGGCCGCGCGGACGGCCGTGACGTCGTCCAGCAGGTCGGCGCGGGGCGTGTAGCGGTAGTCGGAACGGGCCCGCGGCGCGGTGGCGGGGTCCGGCAGCAGATAGGGGTGCCCGGCCACGGTCGCGGTGGCCCACCAGTGGGTCAGCCGCTCGTCCGGGCACCCGTAGCCCGTCCCCCCGGGCCCGGCGCTCACGACGGCCGGCATCATCTGGTTCATCTCGGCCAGCGCGCGGCACAGGGCCACGGACGGGTCGAAGTGGGCGCCGAAGCCGAAGAGGATGTCCTCGGTGGCACCGCCGGTGCGCCGGGTGATCGCGGCGAAGGCGGGGATGCCGAAGTCGGAGGTGACGTCGAGGGCCCACACCTCGCGTCCCAGCCCGGCGTGGACCGCGCGGATGCGGTCGATCCAGGGCTCCCGGAAGGAGTCGAGGTCCACGCCCGCCTGGCGGGTGCGGTTGTACCACCACAGGGCGACGGCGTCGCGCTCCACCAGTTCCAGGAAGCCCTGGACGACGGCGTCCTCCAGGCTGGTGCCGCCCGCGTTGCCGTTGGAGTCGGCCCGCACACCGCCGAGTCCGGGGGTGCGCGGCGCGTCGTAGTACAGCAGGGCCGTGGGCAGCAGCCGGTGCTCACCCGCGGTCAGCGACCATACGGGCGTCCAGTCGACGGGGGCGGACTCGTCGAACGGGGCGACGCCCTGGCGGGGGTGGTGGAGCAGGCAGTCGGCGGGGTGCACGGCGCGGTCCGCCACCTGGTGCCAGCTCGCGCGGACGACGGACTCCCCGCCCTGGAAGGTGCCGGAGTGGCGTTCCAGGGACTCGCACAACGCGCCGACCCGGGCGTCGAGTTCGGTCATGCCCTTGCCGCCGCTCTCGCTGCGCAGCCGGGCGGCGGCGCCGGTGAGCCCGTGCGCGCCGTGTGCCTGGTTGTGTCCGGCGCGGAAGGAGTTGAACTCGGCGGGGCCGCGCGGGTCGCGCTCCACCGCCTTGACCACTCCGGTGATCGGGCTGATCAGGTGCTCGTAGGCGCGCAGGGTGTGTTCCGCGGAGACGGCCCGGTGGCCGTTGCCGGTGCGTTCGGCCTTCGGCCGGGAGACCGCCGTCACGGGCCGCAGGACCTGCCGGGCCACCAGGGTGGGGTCGCCGCAGCCCGGGCACTGGGGGCGGGCGCGCAGCGGGTGCAGTCTGCTGGTGAACCCGATGGTGTCGAAGGTCAGTACGCCGTCCTGGCCCGGGTAGCGATGACCCGCCAGCCACTTCAGCCCCTCCGCGACCGCCAGTTGGTGGCCCAGCAGCAGGCTCGCGGGGGTCTCGGCCGGCGGGTGCGGCACGGCGCGGCCGAGGCGGGCGCGCAGATGGGCCTCGGTGGTGCGGTGGCCGGCCATCCGGTGGGCCAGGCACTGCCAGCAGGCCGACTCCCCGGGCCGGAAGACGGGGCCGACCCAGGGGGTGGTCCCGTGCGGCTTGGCCAGCAGCCAGGGTCTCCCGGCCGCGCGCTGGCGTTCGTCCAGGGCGCGCAGCGCGGGGTCCAGGTAGTCGTCGCAGACCACCAGCGTCAGGCCGGCCTGCGCCGGATCGTCGGTCACCGTCAGGCCGGAGGCCGCGCACGTCCGGGCGGCGGCCCGCGCGTCGGCGCCGCCCAGTGCCTCGACCCGTACGGTGAGGGAGTTCAGCGGTCCGGGGACCCCGGCCAGTTCCCAGTAGGCCGCGGCGGCACCGGCGACGGGGGCCGGTTCGGCGGCGGCGTCCCGGAGGGCGTCGGGGCCCGGCACGGCGGCCGGGCCGGGGACGCCGTCGAGCAGTTCGGCCTCGCTCAGCCGGCCGATGGCCAGCGCCACGTCGATCGCGGAACACCGGGGTGCCGCGTCGGCGACCAGGGTGCGGAAGTCCCTGGTGCCGTCCAGCAGCGGCGCGACCACCTCCACCCGGTCGTCCTCGAAGGCGACGATGCCCCGTTCGGACACGACGTACGTGCCCTCGCCCGGGACGACCTCGGCCCGGACATGTCTTCTGAACCCCACTCTCAGCACTGCGCCCCCCAAGTCGTCGTGCTCTTCGTTCGGATCAGCGGTTCGGTCGGATCAGCGGTCGGGTCGGATCAGCGGTTCGTGGGGGCCGGCTCGGTGCCGTACTCCGTGTCGGCGATGCACAGCGTCAGCAGGCACACGCTCGCGTCCCCGAGCCCGGAGAAGTCCTCGCGTACGACGCCCTCCCCGGCCGGTCGCGGCAGGGTGGGGGCAAGGGCTCCGGCGCCCGCCGCGAGTCCGAACTCGGCGAGGACGGCGGACGGGGCGGCGGCGTAGCGCCGGGCGGTCGCCGGGTCGAGGAAGGCGCGGGTCATCAGCTCGGCGAACCTCAGCTCGTCGTCGGCGGTGTCGAGGACCGAGCCGTTGCGCCGGTCGGTGAGGACGGGCTGGTTCATGACGGACTGGTTCATGGTGACTCCCTCGGGTTCGCACGGCGCGCACGGGCGCCGGATGTCGTCGGTGCTGCTGGTGACGTGCTGTGCGCTGTGTCCCGGACGTTTCACGCCAACGGCCGTCGTACCGCCGGCCGGTGGGCCGGGCGTCGTACGGAGTGCGGACGACCGCGTGGGCGGCGTCGGGGAGCCTCGGGCGCGGTGGCCGGAATTCTGCCCTCCGCGGCGGTGGGACGCCCAGCGCCGGACTGTCCTTCGCGATCGGTACTGCCGGGGTGGTGCGCCTCTGTGCTGGGCATGAGTTAACGCAATGGCACTGGTCCGGAGCCAGTTAACGCTTCATGTGTGGGGATGTGAATTCTTCACTGGTCGCCATATACCAGTGACAACCGGGCCGTTGAGCAGGACTTTCAGCAGGAAACCGGGCATCTGCCCGGAAGCTTTGTGTGTACCCTCCACAGGATGGTCACCTCCGTTATGATTCGGACGCCGGTTCGGGGGATCCAGGACAACTGGAGGTCGGGTGTCGCAGAAGGCCGAACGGAGAAGAAGGGTTCCGCCCAAGCGAACGAATTCCGCCGCGCCCGACTTGGCGGCGGTCAGTTCCGCGGCCCCCAGTCCGGCCATCGCCTCGGTACTGGTCGTCGTGGTCTTCGCGGGCTATCTGCTCATGCAGTTGGTGAACGTGCTGGACTCCGCTCCCGGCGGCGCGGAACTCCTGACGTGCGTGGGGGTGCCGCCGGCCCTCGCGGCCCTGCAGTACATCCACTCCGCACCACATATGACGGCCGCGCGCGCCCGGCTGCTGCCGTGGAGCCTCGTACTGCAGACGGCGCTGACCTTCGCTCCGCTGATCGCCTTCGGCTGGCACTGGGGTGGTATGGCCGGATTTCTCGCAGGATCGTTACTCCTCCTGCTGCCACGGACCACCGGCTGGGTGCTGTTCGGCCTCACCACGGCCGCCGTCGTGGTGATCTCGTCGCTGCAGTCGCTCGGCGTCGTCAACGTCGCGTACATGGGGGTGTCCACCGCGCTCACCGGGCTCGTCCTGTTCGCGGTGGCCCGGCTGGCCGCGCTGGCCACCGCGATCCACGCGTCGCGTGACGAGCTGGCACGCATGGCGGTCGCCAGGGAGCGGCTGCGGTTCGCCCGCGACCTGCACGACCTGCTCGGCTACAGCCTCTCCTCCATCACGCTGAAGAACGAGCTGATCGCCCGCCTGATCGACGGCAACCCGCAGCGGGCCCGCGAGGAGGTCGCCGAGGTGCTCACGATCGCCCGGCAGGCGCTGGCCGACGTGCGGGAAGTGGCCCGCGGGTACCGGGACATGTCGCTGCTGGTGGAGGCCGAGTCGGCGCGCTCCGTCCTGAAGGCGGCCGGGATCGACGCCCGGATCGACGTGTCCGTCACCGGTCTGTCGTCCACGGCCAACACCATCCTGGCGACGGTGCTGCGCGAGGGCGTGACCAACATGCTGCGGCACAGCCAGTCCAGCACCTGCTCGATCACCACCTCGCTGGACGAGGAGGAGGAGTTCGTCGAGCTGGAAATGGTCAACGACGGTGTCGGCAACGGCAGTTCGCTGCCGAAGAGCGCGGTGCCCAACGGCACGGGGCTCGGCAACCTGGCCGCCCGGGTCGCCACCGTCGGGGGTGGACTGCGCGTGGGGGCCGACCGTGACGAGGCGGGGGTCTTCCGGCTGGTGGTCCGGGTGCCGACGGACGCGGCGCCGGCCGCGGACGCGGCGGAGTCCCGGGACGCCTCTCCCCGGCTGACGGTCTGACCCCTCCCACCGGCCCGCACACCGCTCAGCGCAGGTCCAGCTCCCGCCGCAGCCGCAGCTCCAGCGAGGTGAGCGGGACGTCCTGCCGCAGCCGTTCGGGGTGTCCGGCGCCGGGCCCCGTCAGCCGGCCGTGCGGTGCGGTGCCCCCGTACTCGTCCAGGACCCGCCGCTGCTGGTCCTCCGGGAGCGGCACCCAGCACGCGCCGAAGACTTCCAGCGCCCGGTAGAGGGCCGTCACGGCGTTCACCGCGCAGCGCTTCACCGCCCGGCCGCGTCTCGCTCCCCCACCCGCCACGCCTCTCTCCTCCCTGCGGTCCGGTCCCGTTCGCGGCAGCGTCCCGCGGCGGGCTCACGTCCGGCTCGAACCCGGCTCGACGCCGGACCCCGCCCTGCCCCCGCCCTGTCCCCGCCTTCGGCTTCAGCGGCTCTCGAGGCGCTGCGCGGACACTCGTTCCGTTTCCCCTGGATCCGCGTGCCGCCGTGGGAGGAGTGAGTGATGACCAGGCCCGTGACCGGTCACATGGCGAGGGGCTGATGGCGGTGAGGGGCTGATGGCAGGCGAGGGGCTCGTGTGGTGGGGAGGGCGACCGGTCGGGCGGCCGGGGCCCCTGGTCGTCGTCGTCACCGCGGGCCTCCACGGACCGGGCCGGTACGCGCCGTTGCTGGACCGGCTGGTGCGGCGCGGGCACGCCGTGCTCGCCACCGGGCCGCCCGAGGCGCCGTTCCCCTCCGGCCGTCCCGAGGCGTCGCTGTCGCGGCTCGTCGACGAGGGTGCGCGGGCGGCCGGGACCGAGGAGGTCCAGGTGATCGGCTTCGGCTTCGGTGGACGGCTCGCGCTGGGCGCCGCCGCCCGGGACGAGCGGATCCGGGTGGTCCAGCTCGTCGGCGCCCCGGTGGCCCGGCTGTTCGACGAACCGGAGCTGCTGCTGTCCCTGCCGCCGGATGAGCTGGACGCCCTCGTCCGGATGACCGGGGCCGGCCGCCGGGGGCTGCTGCCCGAGGTGCTCGGCGCCCTCGCGCTGCGCCCGGAGACGCTGTACCCCCTGAGCGGGCTGGTGCGGGTCGGCTACGCGGCCGACGACCCGCGCACCCCGCCCCAGGACCTGGCCCTGCTGAAACTCACCCTGGCCCGCACCGAGTTCCGCGCCTTCCCGGCCGGGATCGCCTCCCCCGCGGCCAGCCGTGCGGTACGCCGCTGGCTGGTGGACGGGACGGCACCGCCGCCTCGGCGGGCGCCGTTCCTTCCCTGACGGCCGCCCGGGAGACCGGGCGTCGGCGAGGGCCCCGGGGCGGTGCCTCGACTCCCGGTCGAGGGTGTCTCCAGCCCGGAGGGTCACCGTGCTGGGGACTGTCCTTCGCGACCCCTCTCCACGCCCTGGGGTGACCATGTACGAACACGACGACATCATCGCCGCCGTCACCGGCGACGACACACAATGGCGGCCCGACCGGTTGACCCGGCTCCGTGCGCGCCTCGACGAGATCGAGGACGGCCTGGGCGACCCGTGGCACCCCGACAACCCGATGGGGTTCGACGCGGTCCTCGAGGCGGACCGGTCGGGACAGACCTCGCCGGTCGGTGTCCGGCGGTTCCAGAGCCTCGGCCTGCCCGCCGAACTGGTGCCCGAGTCGCTCGGCGGCCGGATGGCGGGCGCCGACCTGCTCGGCCTGGTGATGCGCCCGGTCTTCCGGCGCGATCCGGCGCTGGCCTTCAGCCACGGCTTCACCCCGTTCCTGGGTGCCCAGATGGTCTGGCTGAACGGCGACGCCCGTCAGTGCGGCCGAATGGCCTCGGTGATCCTGCGCGGCGGCACGGTGGGAGTGGCCTGCCAGCGCTTCGAGCACGAGAGCGAGTTCCACTCCCAGGAGTACACCGCCGCCTGGAGCGACGACGGCATGCTGCGGCTCAACGGCCGTAAGAACGCCATCAACAACGCGCACACCGCGGAGCTGCTCATCGGCTTCGTGCGCACCGGCGACGGCGACACCGACTACTCGATCCTGATGTTCGACCCGGCCACGGTGCCGCCCGCCAGGGTGCGGGCCCTCGGCCGGCACCGGACCACCGGGGTGCGGGGCGTGCAGGCGGCCGGCCTGCAGTTCACCGACTGCCCGCTGCCGGGCGAGTCGCTGGTCGGCACGTGGGGCGACGGCGTCGCGCTGAGCCTGCGCGCCTACCCGGCGGTGCACGCCGTCTTCCCCTCCATGACCGTCGGGCTCGCCGACACGGCGCTGCGGGCCGCGGTGCGCGCCGCGCAGGAGAGGGAGTTCGGCGGGGCGGCCGGGGACGCCTCCGCCCGTTCGGCGCTCGCCGGAACCTTCGCCGATCTGCTGGTCGCCGACTGCCTCTCGCTGACGGCGAGCCGTTCGGTGCACCTGCTGCCCGACCAGTGCGACGTGCTCACGGCGGTCACCAAGTACATCGTGCCCAAGATCGTCAGTGAGGCCCTGTACGACCTGTCGGCCGTGATGGGCGACGCCTTCCACGCCGACCAGGGTCACAACGCCGTCTTCCGCAAGCACATGCGGGACCTGTCCACCATCACGTTCGGGCATGTCAGCAGCGCCATCTGCCAGTCGGTGATCGCGCCCTACCTGCCGGCCCTGGCACCCGGCGCGCCCGCCGTGGACCCGACCCCGGCCGACCTGTTCCGGCTCGAGGTGCCGTTGCCGCCCATGGACGGCGAGCGGCTCGCCCTGTTCGGCGGCGGCGACGGGCTGCTCGACTACCTCGCCCACGCCGCGCTCCGGCTGCCGGACGCGCTCACCGGGCAGGACCACGCGGACCTGATGCGGGAGCTGGTCGCCGGGCTGTGCGCCGAGGCCGCCGAGATCCGCGAGGAGGCGGGCAGGCTCACCGGCTCCACGAACGGGTTCCTGCTGGACACCCACAGCTTCCCGCTCAGCGAGCGGTACGCACTGGTGCTGGCCGCGGCGGCGTGCGTCGGCGTGTGGCTGAACGCGGGCGCGGGCGGCGACGACTTCCTCACCGACCCGGCCTGGGCGGTGCTCGCCCTGCACCGGCTGCTGCGCCGGGTCGGCAGGTCCGTGCCCGCGCTGCCCCGCTCGATCGAGGGCCGGTTGTGCGACGAGGTGCTGGAGCGGGTCCGCGTCCCGCACAGTCTGGACCTGCTGCGCACCCGGTGCGCGGGATGAGCCCGCTGCGCGGCGGCCCCCGGCCGCCCCTGTCCCCGCCGAGCCGGGTCGACGGGCCCGGTGGGCCGTGGGCCCGGCTCCTGCACGACCTGGACACGTCGGGCGTGGGTCTGGTGTACGCCTCGCTGGCGGACTGGCGTCCGCAGCTGCCGCCGGAGGAGGAACGCCGCTTCCTGCTCGGGCGGGACTGGGCGCGCTACAGCAGGCTCACCGGCGAGCAGCTGCGCGACCGGTTCCTGGCCACCCGGCTGCTGATCCGGTGCACCGCGGCGGTCGCGCTGGGCACGGAGGCCGGCTCGCTGGAGCTGAGCTACGGGCTCAACGGGCGGGTGCACCTGCGCGGTCACGACCAGATCGACGTGAGTCTGAGCCACACCGGCGACCTGCTGCTGTGCGGGATCACCTCGCTGGGGGTGATCGGCGTCGACGCGGAGCCCCGGGAGCGGCGGCTCAGCGGGCGGGACGTGGAGACGCTGATGTGCACGGCGCCGGAACGGCTGCGGCTGGCGGCGACGGCGGACGAGGAGCGCAACGGGGTGCTGCTCTCCCTGTGGACGCTGAAGGAGGCGTACAGCAAGGCGCTCGGGCAGGGGCTGCGTTTCCCGTTCACCGAGTTCGGGTTCCGCACGGAAGGGCAACGGGAACGGGGGCCGGCGGGGGAAGCCGGCCCCCCGAGCGCCGAAACGATCCTGCTGGAGCGGTCCGACGGTACGCCCGTCGCCGACGACACCTGGCGGTTCGCCACGTTCGACCTGCCCTCGGGCCATCTGGCGGCGCTGGCGCTCCAGGACACCCGCCGCTCGGACCAGCCGGACACCCGCGCCGGAACGGCCCTGAATCGACAGATCCTGGCGGCCATCGGCGCCCTGGACCACTGACCCCCACACCCGACAGGGCGGCCCCGCTGCACGGGGCCGCCCTGTCGCGCGTCCGGCGTCCGGCGGGCCCGGTCCGCCGCCCGGCAGGGCGTTCGTCGGCTTCCACCCCGGCTCTAGGTCGTGTCAAGCCCGCACCGCCACTGTGGACTCGCCGATGAGACCGCTTCGGGACCTGGGGCGGCACCCATCGGAGGCGCCCGGGCCGGGACAGAGGTCACAAGCCGGCTGTCCCGGCCCCTGAACCGTGTTCGGACCGCACTCGTCACCTCCCCGGCGCGCGCAGCCGCTCCGCGAGCGAGATGGCCTCCCGGCACGGCCGACCACGCCGAACGGACGAACCGCCGCCTGCGAAGGGGTAACCGACCATGGCACAACTCACCCTCCGGGAACTCGGCGCGATCATGCTCGAGTTCCAGGACCACGGGTCCCCGAGCGTCATCGACACCCGGGCCCTCGACGTCGTCTTCGAGGACCTGGAGTGCGACTCGCTGATGCTGCTCCAGACCACCGGCCGCATCCAGCGGGAGTACGGCGTGGAGCTGGACCGGGACCGGATCGCCGCCGCGGACACGCCGCGTGCCCTGCTCCGGCTGGTCAACACCGCCCTCTCGGAGGTGGCGGCATGAGGCTCAGCGGATTCAGCGAGGTGCTCCCCGGCGAGCCGGTCACCAACCGTGACATGGCCGAGCGATTCGGACTGCACGAGAAGTGGCTGGACATGATGACGGGCAACCGCACCCGGTACTTCTGCCGGACGGACTCCCCGCCCTCGGTGCCCAAGAACACCTCGGACCTCGCGGTGGCCGCGGCCACCGCCGCGCTCGCCGACGCCGGTGCCGACGTGGCCTCGCTCGACTTCCTCGTGCTGACGACGGCCTCCCCCGACCACCTGATGCCGGCCACCGTGAACCTGGTCGCCGACCGCATCGGCCTCAACGACGTGCCCACCTTCCAGCTGATGTCGGGCTGCGCCGGTGCCCTCACCGGCCTCTACACCGCCCGCGCCCTGCTCGCCTCCGGGCTGCGCCGGGGACTGGTCATCGGGGCCGACACCTGTCTGAAGCTCTTCCCCTCCAGCGGCGAGATCGCCGGCATGTCGCCGGCCGAGCTGATCAACTTCGCCCTGTTCGGGGACGGTGCCGGCGCGGTCGTGGTCGAGGCCGACCCGGACGGGCCGGGGCTGCTGGTGGAGCACCTCTTCCTGCGCACCACCGGCATGGGCCGCTCGCCGGCGCAGATCGCGCGCTGGTTCGGCACCGAGGGCGCTCCGGTGACGGACGGCCCCGACGGACCGGTGCGCGAGCCGTGGGGCGAGGAGGACTACAAGGCCATCGAGCACCACGTGCCGGAGCACGCCGAGACCATCTTCAAGGAGCTGACGGCCGAGACCGGCTGGCGCCTGGAGGACGTCGAGCACGTGCTGCTGCCCCAGCTCAACGGCGTGATGACCGACGGCATCCGCAAGCGTCTGGGCGTCCGCCCCGAGCAGGCCGTCAACTGCGTCGCGGACACCGGCAACAACGGCAACGCGGTGCCCTTCGTCCAGCTCAGCCGGGCCATGGGGCGCATCCGTTCCGGCCTCGGCGTCGGCGGCCGGCTGCTGGTGGCGAACGTCGAGTCCTCCAAGTGGATCCTGTCCGGCCTGGCCCTGCGCCACCAGGACGGAGCCCCGCGATGACCACCGCCCCCGCCCGCCCCGCCGCCACCGGCGACCTCGCGGAGCTGCGGGCGCTCAAGCGCGCCGGGGAACTCGGCGACGCGGCCCACCGGGTGCGTGCGGTCCTCGCCGCGCTCGCCGACCCCGTCGACCGCGAGGCGGCCGGCGCCCTGCTCGGCGCCCGTGCGGCGCGCACCGCGCTCGCGGAGTCCGGCGCCTTCACCCCCTTCCCGCTGGCGCTGCTCGCCTCCTCCACCGCCGACCCGGTGCCGCCCCTGCTGACGGCCGCGCTGCTGGCCGAGGGCGTCCAGCCGGACACGGCGGTCACCGGCTTCAACCAGTGGCGGGTCGAGATCCTGGCCGGCGCGCCGACGCTGCAGGACCACGGCCCCGCCGTCACCGCCTGCCTCCTCGACGACACCGCCGTCTTCGAGAAGGTCACCGACCCGCTGGACGCCGACGAGGTGGTGGCGCGCTGCGCCGCCTTCCCCGGCGAACTGGCGGCCTGGCTCGACGCGTACGAGCGTCATCTCGGCACCCTCGCGGTGCTGAACACCGTGCCGCTGAGCGCCGGGCGGCGCGACCGGTACGTCGACTACGCCACCCGGGCGCGGGTCGAGGCGGCCTGGCAGCGGATGAACGCGGCCGTGCTCGACCTCGCCGAACGCCCGGGCACCGTCGTGCTGTCCGCCGACGCCGTCGCCGCCCGGGCCGAGACCGGCTGGGCGGCCACGGACCGCATGCGGCACATCGCCGCGCACGCCTACGGACCCGAGTTCCTGGACGCCTACGCCCGCGAGGTCGCCCGGGTGGTGCTGGCCCGGCTGGGCCGTGCCGCCAAGTGCCTCGTCCTCGACCTGGACCACACGCTGTGGGGCGGGGTCGTCGGCGACGACGGCGTCGGGGCGCTGAAGATCGGCGGGGCCTTCCCCGGCTCGGCCCACAGCGAGTTGCAGCGCCTGGCCAAGGACCTGTCCCGGCAGGGCGTGCTGCTCGCCGTGTGCTCCAAGAACGACGACGCGGTCGCCCGGGAGGCGATCGACACGCATCCCGAGATGCTGCTGCGCACCGGGGACTTCGCCGCGTTCCGCGCCAACTGGGACGCCAAGCCCGGCAACCTCGCGGACATCGCCGCCGAGCTGAACATCGGCACCGACGCGATGGTCTTCGTCGACGACAACCCGGCCGAGCGCGCCCTGATGGCCCGGCAGCGGCCCGAGGTGGCCGTGGTGGACCTGCCCGCCGACCCGGCCGGCTACGCCCGCGCTCTGGCCTCCTCCGGCCGGTTCGGCCAGCTGCGGCTGACCGAGGAGGACCGGGGCCGGGGGGCGATGTACCGGGCCCGCGCCGAACGCGAGCGGCTGCGCGAGAGCACCGGCGGCATCGAGGACTACCTGCGCGAGCTGGACACCGTCGTCACGGTGGAGGCCCACGGCCCGCTCAACGCCGCGCGGATCGCCCAGCTCTTCGGCAAGACCAACCAGTTCAACCTCACCGGCATCCGCTACGGCGCGGACGAGCTGGCCCGGGCGGTCGCCGACGGCTCGGCCGGCTGCTTCGGCGTCCGGGTCACCGACGCCTTCGGGGACAACGGCCTGGCCGCCGCGCTGACCCTGGTCCGCGAACCGGACGGCACCTGGCTGATCGAGAACTTCGTCCTGTCCTGCCGGGTGTTCTCCCGCTCGGTCGAGGACGCCGTCGTCGGACTCGTACTGCGGGCCGCGCGCGAGGCGGGCGCCCCCGCCGTACGCGGACGCCATGTGCCGACGGCGAAGAACGCGCGGTTCGCGGGCTTCTACCCCGCACTCGGCTTCGCCGGTCAGGACGGCGACTTCCGGCACGACCTCACCCAACTCGCCGAGCTGCCCGCATGGGTGCGCATCGGCCCCGGCGAAGGGACCTTCCATGCCCCCTGAGGGAACAGCATCCGCCCTGGACTCGGCCGAGCGGACGGCCGTCGAGACGATCGCCCGGCTGCTGGACGCCGACGAGGACCTCCTCGGTCCGGACACTCCGCTGGACGCGATCGAGGGCTGGGACTCCGTCAACGCGCTGCGCGTCCTGGTCGCCCTGGAGCGCGAGGCCGGTGCCCCGCTGGACTACGAGCGGTTCGCCGCCGCCCGGACCGCGGGTGACATCAGCGCGCTGGTGGCCGCCGCCGAGGGGCAGGCGCCGTGAGTGCCGCGATGACGACGACCCCGCTGCCCGCGGCGCGGCGGGGGACGTACATCTTCCTGGAGGACGCCCGGCGCACCGCGCACGTCTACCTGATGGCGGACGTGGACGCCACGGCGCTGCGGACCGCGCGCGCCGCCGCCGAGCGGCCCGCCTCCTACGTCAGCTACGTGGTGAAGGCCGCCGCCGACGTCCTGGACAAGTACCCGCAGGCCCGCTCGGTGTTCCGCGGCGGGCGCGCGCCCCGGCTCAGCGTGTCGCCGTCCGTGCACGCCAAGGTCCTGTTCGACAAGACCGTCGACGGGCAGCGCTGCGTGGTCTCCGGCACGGTGGCGGACGTCCAGGACAAGGACGTCCACGGGGTGCAGGCCACCATCGACGTCTACAAGAAGGCCCGGGTGGAGGACCCGGAGGGTCCGTTCGCGCGGGTGCGCCGGCTCCAGCGGCTGCCGCTGCCGGTGTTCCGGCTGCTGTACCGGGTCATGTCCCGCGACCCGGGGCGGCGGGCCCTGCTGCAGGGCACCTTCGCGGTCACCTCGATCGGCCACGAGCCGGTCGGGGCGATCCTGCCGCTGATCTCCGGGACGCTCGGGTTCGGTGTCGGCAACATCGCCGACGCCGCCACCGTACGCGCGGGCAGCGTGGTCGTCGCGCCCGTGCTGACCCTCTCGCTCGTCTTCGACCACCGCGTCATCGACGGCGCGATGGCCGCCGAAATCCTCGCCGGCGTGAAGAGCCGGCTGGAGAACTGGGAGCCGGCATGACCGATCACACCAACCCGTCCGGGGCCGGCCGCGCGCCGTCCGAGACCGACGTACTCGTCATCGGGGGCGGCCCGGCCGGCTCCCTGCTCGCCACGCTGCTGGCCCGGCGCGGCATCCGCACCGTGCTCGTGGAGAAGCAGACCGACCTGGAGCGCAGCTTCCGCGGGGAGACCATCGCCGCGCCGTCGGTGACGTCGCTGAACCGGCTGGGCTTCGGCCCGGCCCTGCGCGCGCACGGCTTCCTGGAGACCACCTCGGTCACCACGGTCGCCGAGCAGCGCCCCGTGCTGCACGTGGACTACCGGCGGTTCAAGGACCAGCCGCTGCCCATCGACATCCCGCAGCCCGCCCTGATCCGCATCTTCAACCGGGCCGCCGAGGACCTCCAGGGCTACCACTACCTGAAGGGCTGGAGCTTCTCCTCGCTCATCGAGGAGGGCGGCGAGATACGCGGCGCGGTGCTGGGCCGGGGCCGTGGGGAGCGGGTGCCGGTGCGCGCCCGGATCGTCATCGGCGCCGACGGGCGGTTCTCCAAGGTCCGCAAGGCCTCCGGGCTCCCCGCCGACATCCAGCCGATGGCCCGCGACTTCCTGTCGTTCAAGCTGCCCCGGCCGCCGGAGTGGGGCAGCGCCGCCCAGCTCGTCGTCGAGCGGGACAAGCACCTGGTGATCCTGCCGACGTTCCCCGACACGCTCCGCGTCGGCCACAACCTGCCCAAGCGGGGGCTGGGCGAGCTGCGCGCCGCGGGCTTCGACGCCTTCAAGCAGGGCATCATGCACATCTCCCCGCAACTCGCCCCGCTGGTCGACGAGCACCTGCGGTCCTGGGACGACACCGGCTTCCTGGAGATCTTCACCGCGGAGATGGAGCAGTGGGCGCGCGACGGCCTGCTGCTGATCGGCGACGCCTCGCACACGGCGACGCCGATCCTCGGCCAGGGCGTCAACCTCGCCATGCAGGACTCGATCACGCTGGTCCCGGTCCTGTCCGAGGCGCTCGCCCGCGGCGGACCCGACCGCGTCGTCACCCGGGCCGAGCTGGCCGACTTCGTGGCGCAGCGGCGCGCGCACAAGACGCACGTCACCCGTTTCCAGCGGATGCAGGAGGCCGCGCTCGCGGTCGGCGACCCGCGCGGGGTGCGGCTGCGCCGGCTGCGGTTCCGCCTCCTCAACTCCTTCCCCGGCAAGTACCGGATCTTCAACAAGGTCATCAACGCCCGGCACGCGATCGACGACGTCGACCTGGCCCTCGCCCGCACCGGCGGGCCGCGCGCGGCCGACGCCGCCGACCCGAGCACGTACGAGGTGAGCGCGCATGAGTGACGAGTCCCTGTCCACCGGGGAGCGGCGGGTGCCGATCGCGGTGATCGGCATGGCGGGCCGCTTCCCCGGCGCACCGGACATCGACGCGTACTGGCGGCTGCTGACCGAGGGCTCGGAGGCGGTGCGTCCGGTGCCGCCGGAGCGCTGGGACACCACCGTGCAGCTCGACCCGGCCAAGAAGATCCCGTCGGTGGCGGCGCTGCTGGAGGACGTCGACCAGTTCGACCCGGGCTTCTTCGGCATCTCGCCCCGCGAGGCCGAGGACCTCGATCCGCAGCAGCGGCTGATGCTGGAGATCGGCTGGCTGACGCTGGAGCACGCCGGTGTCCCGGCCGCCGCCGTCCGCGGCACCCGCACCGGGGTGTACGTGGGCGCGCTGTGGCACGACTACCAGTCCACCCGCAAGGAGCGGGGGGTGCCGACCACGCAGCACACCGCCGTCGGCAACGCCCTGGACATCATCGCGGCCCGCATCTCGTACTTCCTCGGGCTGCGCGGCCCCAGCATGGTCGTGGAGACGGGCTGCTCCTCCGGCCTGGTGGCGCTGGACCTGGCCGCGGGCGCGCTGCGCTCCGGCGACCTGGACGGCGCCTTCGTCGGCGGCGTCAACCTGATCCTCGCGCCCGACAACTCCATCGGGCTGACCCACTTCGGCGGCCTGTCGCCCGACGGCCACTGCCGGGCGTTCTCCGCGCAGGCCAACGGGTTCGTGCGCGGTGAGGGCGCGGTCGGCGTCTGGCTGAAGCGGCTGGACCGGGCGCTCGCGGACGGCGACCGGATCCACGGCGTCATCGTGGACAGCGCCGTCAACAACGACGGCGGCGGGCACAGCCTGGTCTCCCCCAACATCGAGGCGCAGGCCGAGCTGCTGCGCCAGGTGTACGAGCGGGCGGGCGTCCCGCTGGACCGGCTGGCCTACGTCGAGGCGCACGGCACCGGCACCCTGCGCGGGGACCCGATCGAGACTCAGGCGCTGGGCAGCGCCCTGGGCCGGGTGCGCCCGGCGGGTTCCGGGCCGCTGCTCATCGGCTCCGCCAAGAGCAACATCGGTCACCTGGAGGCGGCGGCCGGGCTCGCCGGGCTGGTCAAGACCGTGCTGGCGCTGCGGCACCGGCACATCCCGCGCAGCCTGCACGCCGAGGAGCCCAACCCGAAGATCCCGTTCACCGAGCACAATCTGAAGGTCGCCACCGAACCCGTCGACCTGCCGGCCGACGGCACGCTGTACGCGGGCGTCAACTCCTTCGGCTGGGGCGGCACCAACGCCCACGTGGTGCTGCGGACGCCGCCGGTGCACGAGCCGCCCGCGGTCACCGCGTCCGGCGCCCTGCTGCTGCCGCTGACCGCGCACAACGACGCCGCGCTGCGCCGCCGCGCCGAGGACGTGCTCGCCGCGCTGCCCGAGGACGCCGACGGTGTCGTACGCCTGGCCGGTTCGCTCGGCAACGAGCGGGACCACTTCCCGGCGCGCGCCGCCGTCGTCGCCTCCGACGCGGGCGAACTGCGCGAGCGGCTGGGCCTGTTCGCCGCCGATCCCGGCGCGGAGATCCCGGGCGTGGTCGCGGGCCGGGCCGTACCGCGCGGCCGGGTCGCCTTCGTCCTGCCCGGGCAGGGCTCGCAGTGGGCCGGCATGGGCCGGCGGCTGTATGCCGAGTCGCCGCTGTTCGCGCAGGTGATCCGGCGCTGTGCGAAGGCGCTGGAGCCGCACTTCCCGTGGGACCTGGAGGGCATCGTCTCCGGGACCGAGGGCGACGCGTGGCCGGAGCACGTCGAGATGCTGCAGCCCACCCTGTGGGCGATGTCCCTGGGCATCGCGGAGCTGTGGCGGGCCGCGGGTGTCGCACCGGACGTGGTGGTCGGGCACAGCCAGGGCGAGGTGACGGCGGCGACCATCGCCGGGCACCTGTCCTACGAGGACGGGGCGCGGATCATCGCGCTGCGCAGCCGGCTCGCCAAGCGCACGGCCGGACGCGGGCGGATGCTCGCCGTCGACCTCGGCGTCGATCAGGCCGAGAAGGCGCTGGAGGGCTTCGAGGCCAGCGTGTCCCTGGCCGTCAACAACGGCCCGTCGTCCTGCGTGCTGTCGGGCGACACGGACGCCGTGCTGATGCTGCGGGAGCTGCTGGAGGCGGACGGCACGTTCTGCCGCCTGGTCAACGTCGACTACGCCTCGCACTGCCACCACATGGACGAGCTGACCGACGAACTGGTCGAGGTGCTCGCGCCGATCACCCCGCGCGGCGGCGCCGTACCGATGATGTCCACGGTGGTCGGCCGCGAGGTCGACGGCACGGAACTGGACGCCGCCTACTGGGCCGCGAACCTGCGCCGGCCGGTGATGTTCGCGGACGCCCTGTCCGCCCTGCTGGACGCCGGGGTCACCCATGTCGTGGAGATCAGCCCGCACCCGGTGCTGACGCCCGCCGTGGAGCAGCTCGCGGCCGGCCGCGAGACGCCGGTGGCGGTGCTGTCCAGTCTGCGCCGCGAGGAGGGCGCGCTCGTCGACTTCACCCGTGCGCTGGGCCGCGCCTACACCGCGGGCCTGGCCCCGTTCGGCACGCTGCCCGCCCGGCCGGGTGCGGCGGTGCCGCCGTACCCGTGGCAGCGGTCCCGCTTCTGGCTGCCCGAGGCGCCCCGGCGCAGTGCCGGTCCGGGCGGCCTGACCTTCGCCTTCACCCCCGCGGCGACCGAGCAGGACGTGCACGAGGGCCGTACCGAACTGTCCCTGCACGACCTGCCCTGGCTGCGCGACCACCAGGTGTACGACGCCGTGGTGCTGCCCGGCGCGGCGATGCTGGCGCTGGCGGTGGCCGCCGCCCGGGTCCGCACCGGGGAGAACCCCGAGGCGCTGCACTCGGTGCGCTTCCGCAGCGATCTGACGCTCACCGACGAGCCGGTCCGCGTCGGCGCCCTGTGGCGCGAGGACGGCCCCGACTCGGCGGGCTTCACGCTCACCTCGCTGCCCCAGGGCGCGGACACCTGGACCCGGCACGCCACCGCCCGGGTGGGCGCGGGCGGCCGGGAGCTGCCGGTCCCGGCCCCACTGCCCGAGGACGCCCGGGAGGTGGCGGCGGAGGACTTCTACGCCGAGTGCGCGGCCCGCGGGCTGAACTACGGGCCCGCCTTCCGCGGCGTGACCGGGCTGCGCGTATCCGGCGACCGGGCGGGCGGGACCGTACGGCTGCCCGACGCCTGCCTGGCCGGGGTGCGCCCCGGTCAGCTGCACCCGGCGCTGTGGGACGCCGCGCTCCAGGTCACCCTCGCCCTGCTGCCGGGCGACGCCACCGTCGTCCCCACGGCGGTGGCCCGCGTCGACCACGCCGTCGGCCGGGACGCGACCGTGACCGCGGTGACGGCGCACGCGCGGCGCACCGGCGACGACACCTTCGACCTGGTCTGCCACGACGAGGCGGGCCGGCCCGTGCTGGGCATGACGGGCCTCAGGTTCCAGACCATCGCGGCGGAGGAGGAGCAGCCGGTGGACCCGGCGCGGCTGCACCGGCTGGAGTTCCGGACCGCCGACGAGGCGCTCACCGCCACCCGCACCGGCCACTGGGTGCTGTACGACGCCGCCGGTACCGGCGGGGAACTGGCCGCCGCGCTCACCGCCGGGGGCGCGACCGCCACCGTGCTGCCGCCCGGCCCCGACGCGGCGCTGCGGCTGCGCGAGGGCGACGGCCCGGACGGGCTGGTCTTCCTCGCCCCCGGCGCGCACCGCGGCCTCGATGTGCAGCGGGCCGGTCTGCTGGACCTGGCCGAGGTGGTCCGGGCGGCCACCGCGCTGCCGGTGCCGCCGCGGACCGTGGTGGTGACCGAGGGCGCGCAGGGCGTGTCCGCCGACGAGTCGCCCGACCCGGGGGCCGCGCTGTACTGGGGCTTCGGCCGGGTACTGCGCCGCGAGCACCCCGAACTGGCCGCGTCGCTGGTCGACGTGCGCACGGTGGCCGGTGACTGGGCCGGGCCGCTGACCGCGCTGCTGCTGTCCGCGGACGCCGAGGACCAGACCGTGCTGCGCGGCGACCGGCGCCTGGTGGGCCGGCTGGTGCGCGGCGAGGAGGACGACCCGGACACGGCGCGGCTGCCGTGGGCGGGGGCGGCCCAGCCGTTCCGGCTGCGCCCGGACGCCTCGGGCCTGTGGGAGCGGCTGGAGTTCCGTCCGCTGGCCCGCAGCGCGCCGGCCGCGGGCCGGGTCGAGGTGGCGGTCGAGGCGGCCGCGGTCAACTTCATCGACGTGATGAAGGCCATGGGCACCTACCCCGACGACTCGGCCGGTGCCGGGCTGCTGGGCGGCGAGTGCGCGGGCACGGTCACGGCGGTGGGCCCCGGGGTCACCGGGATCTCCGTCGGCGACCGGGTGGTGGCCTGCGGGTTCGGGGCGCTGGCCTCGCATCTGACGGCGCGCGCCGAGCACGTCAGGCCGCTGCCCGAGGGGCTGACGCCCGCTCAGGGCGCCGCCCTGCCGCTGGTCACCGCCACCGCCTGGCACGCCCTGGCGGACAAGGCGGCGCTGGAGGCCGGCGAGACCGTGCTGATCCACTCCGCGGCCGGCGGTCTCGGACTCGCCGCGATCGGGGTGGCCCGCGCGCTGGGCGCGCACGTCGTCGCCACGGCCGGTACCGAGGCCAAGCGCGCGGCGCTGCGGGAGATGGGCGTCGAACACGTCCTGAACTCGCGGGACCTGTCCTGGGCCGACGAGGTGCACCGGATCACCGACGGGCGGGGTGTGGACGTGGTCCTCAACTCGCTGGCGGGCGCGGCGATCGAGCGGGGTCTGGCGGTGCTGGCCGAGGACGGCCGGTTCATCGAGGTCGGCAAGCGGGACATCTACGCCGCGCGCACCGTCAGCCTGCGCAGCTTCGCCAAGGGCACCAGCTTCGCGGCCGTCGACGTGGCCGGCCTGATCACCCGCCGTCCGGCCCGCTTCGCGCGGATCCTGGACGAGGTGTGGCGGCGGGTGGCCGACGGCACCCTGGCGCCGCTGCCGGTCACCGAGCACCCGTTCTCCGACGCCGCCGACGTACTGCGCTCCATGGCCCGCGGGGAGCACACCGGCAAGCTCGTGCTCACCCGGCCGGAGCAGGTCGCCTCGGTCGCCCCGGAGGCGCTGCCCGGGGGGCGGCTGCGCCCCGACGCCACCTATCTGGTCACCGGCGGTCTGGGCGCGCTGGGGCTGTCCCTCGCGGAGTTCCTCGCGGACCGCGGGGCCCGCTCCCTGGTGCTGCTCGGCCGCTCCCGGCCGGGCGAGGCCGCCGAACGCCGCGTCGAGGAACTCAGGACGCGGGGCACGCAGGTCACCACGCTCGCCGTCGACGTCGCCGACCGGGCGGCGCTGGCCACCGCCCTGGACGCGGTACGCGCCCAACTGCCGCCGCTGCGCGGGGTGTTCCACGCGGCGGGCGTGCTCGACGACGCCGTGATCGGCACGCTGACGGCCGCTCAGCTGGCGAAGGTGCTGGGCCCGAAGGTCGACGGGGCCCGCCACCTGGACGAACTGACGGCCGGTGATCCGCTCGACGTGTTCGTGCTGTTCTCCTCGGTCGCCGGACTGGTCGGCAACCCCGGCCAGGCCGGGTACGCGGCGGGCAACGTCTACATGGACGCGCTGGCCGAGGCCAGGCGGCGGCGCGGGCGGCCCGCGCTCGCCGTCCAGTGGGGCCCGTTCGCCGACATCGGCCTCGCCGCCGACGAGGCGATCCGCGGGGCCCGGCTCGCCGACCACGGCATGTCCGGGTTCACCGCCGCCGAGGCCTGGCAGGCCCTCGCCCGGCTGCTGGACGGGTCCGGCCGGGTGGTGTCCTACGTACCGCTGGATGCCCGGCACTGGTTCGACGCCTACCCGGAGACCGCGGCACAGCCCAGCTGGACGGTCATGGCCTCCCTCGCCAGGGACGGCGGCGGGCCGGGCGGCGGCGAGGAGTTCCTGGGCCGGGTGCGCCGGGCCGGCGAGGCCGAACGCCCCGGGCTGGTCGAGGGCAAGGTCCGGGAACTGGCCGGCCGGGTGCTGCGGCTCGAGGCCGCCTCCATCGACCGTGAAGCCCCCTTCAAGTCCCTTGGGCTTGACTCGCTGATGAGCCTGGAGCTGCGCAACCGACTGGAATCGGCGTTCGGCATGAAGCTGTCGCCCACGCTCCTGTGGACCTACGGGAGTACCGCGGCGCTCACCGGAATGCTCACCGGGCGCCTGACGGAACCGGCCGAACCCGCGCAGAACTGACACCGGCCGGGCGCCGCCGCACACCGGCGGCGCCCGGCCCCTCCTCCGCTCAGCCGCCCAGCAACGACTGCCGATCGCGAGGGACTTCTTGTGACCAGCACACCGACCCATGGGGCCCCGGCCGGCCGGCAGTCCGGCGCCGGACGCCCCACCGCCACCCCGCTCAGCCGGGCGATGGACACCATCAAGAAGCTGCGCGCGGAGCTGGAGGAGGCGAAGGCGCAGCCGGACGGCCACGCCGGCCCGCTGGCCGTGGTCGGCGCCGGGCTCCGGCTGCCCGGCGGCATCGCCGACCTCGACGGCTACTGGGACGCCCTCGCCCAGGGCCGCGACCTGGTCCGTCCGATGCCCGAGCAGCGCAAGGAGCCCTTCGCCGACGCGTGGGACGCCCTGCCGCACCGCGGTGGCCACCTCGACGACGTGCTCGGCTTCGACGCCGCCTTCTTCGGCATCAGCCCGCGGGAGGCCCGCAGCCTCGACCCGCAGCACCGGCTGCTCCTCGAAGTGGCCTGGGAGGCGCTCGAGGACGCCGCGCTGCCGCCGCGCGCCCTCGCCGAGGACGGCAGGCGCACCGGGCTGTACGTGGGCGTGACCGGCCAGGACTACCGCGACTGGCAGCCCCCGGGGCAGGAGGACGCCTACTGGCTGACCGGCAACGGACACTGCTTCGCGGCCGGGCGGATCGCCTACACCCTGGGTCTGATGGGCCCGGCGGTCGCCGTGGACACCGCCTGCTCGTCCTCCCTGACCGCGGTCCACCTGGCCGGGCAGGCACTGCGGCGCGGCGAGTGCGACGTGGCCCTCGCGGGCGGCGTCAACCTGATCCTCTCGCCCCGCTCGACCCGGCTGATCCAGCAGACCAACTCGCTGGCCCCGGACGGTCTGTGCAAGACCTTCGACGCGCGGGCCAACGGCTTCACCCGGGGCGAGGGCTGCGGTGTCGTGGTCCTCAAGCGGCTCGCGGACGCCCGGCGCGACGGCGACCGGGTCCACGCCGTGGTCCGGGGCAGCGCGGTCAACCAGGACGGCCGCTCCTCGGGCTTCACCGCGCCCAACGTGCGGGCGCAGATAGCCCTGATCCGCGCCGCCCTTCAGGACGCCGGGCTGGGCCCGGAGGCGATCGGCGCCATCGAGGCGCACGGCACCGGCACCGCGCTCGGCGACCCGATCGAGGTCGAGGCGATCGTCGCCGCCCTCGACCGGTCCGCGGGCGGCGCCCCGCTGCGCATCGGCTCGGTCAAGACCGGCCTCGGCCACCTGGAGGCGGCCTCCGGCATCGCGGGGCTCATCCGCGGCGTGCTCTCCGTGAAGCGGCGCCTGCTCCCGCCGGTCGTGCACCTGCGCACCCTCAACCCCCGCATCCAGCTCGACGGCACCGGCATCGAGATCCCCCGCGAGGTGGTGCCCTGGGAGACCGGCGACAGCGGTCCGGGCAGCTGCCTGGGCGTCAGCTCGTTCGGCATGAGCGGCACCAACGCCCACGTGGTGCTCGGGGCACCGACGGACACGGAGCGGACGCCCGCCGTGCCCGCCGCCGCTCCGGTGACCGGGTTCGAGCTGTCCGCCCGTACCGAGGACGCCCTGCGCGCCTGG
This sequence comes from Streptomyces sp. BBFR25, assembly GCF_044590125.1. NCBI lineage: Bacteria > Bacillati > Actinomycetota > Actinomycetes > Kitasatosporales > Streptomycetaceae > Streptomyces > Streptomyces sp. BBFR25. The sequence goes on along the minus strand of NZ_CP172447.1, from coordinate 5,412,102 downwards.
GCGGGCCTGCTGGCCGACCGGCTGGCGCGGCTGCCCGCCGAGGAGTACGGCGCGTTCGCCTACACCGTGACCCACGGCCGGGCCCGCCACGGCGTGCGCGCCCTGGTCACCGCCGAGGACGCGCGGACGGCGCTGACGGCCCTGCGGGGACTCGCCGCGGGCGGCACGCCGGAGCGGGTACGCCTGTCCGAGACCACCCAGGACGCCCCGCCGGACCCGGCCGTCGCCGCGCTGCCCCGCGCGGTCGCCGACCTGCCGGCCTATCCGTGGGAGCGGGTGCGGTACGCCCCGGCGGTCACCGCGGACGCACTCCACGGCGCCCTCGGCGCCGGGCCCGGTACCGACGCCCCGGCGCCAACACCCGCGACGTCGGCCGCGACCTCGGCCGCTACGGACCGCACCACGTCGGCCCCGGCCGCCACGACAGCCCAGGGACAGACCACCGCCACGCTTCCCACCCTCCGCGTCGCCTGGGAACCCCACACCCCGCCCGCGCCGTCCCCGACGGCGGCCGACGACGCCACGCGCCGCCCGCTCCTCGTCGCCGGTGACGACACCGACCTGGTGGCCCTGCTCGCGCGGGCCGCGCGGGACGCCGGTGGCCGGCCCGTGCAGGTGCTGGACACGCTGCCCGGGTCCGACGCGGACTGGGCCGAGGTCCGGGCCGCGCACCCCGGCGACCTGCTCCTCGCGCTCGCCGCGGCACCGCTGCCCGCCGCGCCCGACGAGCCCGCGCCGACCGGGCACGCGGCCGCCCTGGCCGCCGCCGCGACCGGTGCCGTACGCGCGGTGCCCGAGGGGCCCGGCCGCGTCCACCTCGTCACGGCGGGCGTGCGGCAGGTGACCGGGGACGACGCCATCGCGGACGGCGACCACGGAGTACTGCACGGACTCGCTCCCGTACTCGCCCTGGAGTACCCGCGTGCGTGGGGCGGCGTCGTGGACCTGCCGGTCGGCGCCGGACCCGAGGACGCGTCGGCCGCGCTGGCCGCGCTCGCGGCCGGGGACACCGAGGACCTGCTCGCGGTCCGCTCCGGCCGGGTCCACGCGGCCCGGTTGCGCGCGGTAGAGCAGGTGCCGGAGCCGCTGCTGCCGGTGCGCTCCGACGGCACGTATCTGATCAGTGGCGGCCTGGGCGCCATCGGCCGCGTGGTCGCCCGCGACCTGGCCGCCCGCGGCGCCGGTCACCTGGTCCTGCTCGGCCGCCGCGCCGAGGAGGAGCTGCCTGCCGAGGCAACCTCGCTGGCCGCCGCCGGCACCCCGGTGACGTACCTGCGGGCCGACGTCGGCGACGGCCCGGCGCTGGCGGAAGCGCTGCGCGTGCTCGACGCCCTGCCGCCCCTGCGCGGGGTCGTGCACACCGCCGGGGTCATCGAGCGGCTGCCGCTCGCGGACGCCGGTGAGGAGGCGTTCGCGGCCGCGCTGCACGGCAAGTTCACCGGCGCGCACTGGCTGCGGCTGCTGACCGACGACCGGCCGCTGGACTTCTTCGTCCAGCTGTCCTCCGTCTCCGCCGTGTGGGGCACCAGCGGCTACGGCGCCTACGCGGCCGCCAACGGCGCCCTGGACTCGGTGGCGGAACGGGCCGCCGCGTCCGGCCGCCCGTTCCGCAGCGTCGCCTTCGGCCCGTGGGACCTGGACGGCATGGCCGACTCCGACGCACGGGCCCAGCTCGCCCGGATGGGCGTGCGTCCGGTCTCCCCGGCCCTGGGCAGCGCCGCGCTCACCGTGGCAGGGCCGCACGGCGCCCACCTGGTCGCCTGCGACCTGGACACCGACCGCTTCACGGCCGTCATGAACGCCGTACGCCCGCGTGCCCTGTTCGACCCGCAGGCCCCGACGCCCGCGTCGCCCGCACCGGCCGCCGCCGAGCCGCGCGACGCGCTGCGGGCCGCTCCCGGACACCGGCGGCCCGCTCTGGTGGCCGGGCACGTCCGCGCGGTGCTGGCCGAGATCCTCGGCCACGACGACCCGGCCGCGCTGCCGGAGCGGACCGGGTTCCTCGACCTCGGCCTGGACTCGATCATGGCCGTCGACGCGGCGGCCCGGCTGACCGAGGTACTCGGCCTGGACGTCGGCATCGGCGACATCTTCGGCCACCCCTCACTGGAGCGGCTGAGCACCGAACTGACGGAACGTCTGTCGGCCACGTCCACGGCCACGGCCACGGCCACGTCCACGGGTACGGACGCGAGCGCGGGCGCCACACCCGCACCGCGCCGCGCCCCGGCCGTCCGTGCCCCGCGTGCCGCCTCCCCGGCGGCCACGACCGTCCCGGCCACCGGGGCCGCCGCCGCCCAGGGGACGGACCCGTCCACCCCCGCGCCGGAACCCGTCGCCGTCGTCGGCATGGCCGGCCGCTTCCCCGGCGCCGACTCCGTCGAGGAGTTCTGGTCGCTGCTGGAGGAGGGCCGCGACGGGGTCGGCCCGGTGCCCGCCGACCGCTGGGACGCCGAGGGCCTCGGCACCCCCGCCGAGGGCGGCTTCCTCAGTGACGTCCGCCGCTTCGACGCCGCGTTCTTCGACATCCCCGCCCGGGAGGCGGAGAGCCTCGACCCGCAGCAGCGGCTGCTGCTCGAAGCGTCCTGGCACGCCCTGGAGGACGCGGCCTGCGCCCCCACGGCACTCGCCGGCAGCCGTACCGGCGTGTTCGTCGGGATCTCCAACTCGGACTACGCCCGGGTCATGGAGAGCGGCGGCGCCGACACACTGGACGCGTACTTCCCCACCGGTACGGCCCTGAACGCCGCGGCCGGACGCATCGCCTACTACCTCGGCCTGCACGGCCCGGCGCTGGCGGTCGACACCGCCTGCTCCTCCTCGCTGGTCGCCCTGCACCTGGCCGTGCGCTCGCTGCGCTCCGGGGAGACCGACCGGGCCCTGGCCGGCGGCGTCAACGTGATCACGGCGCCCACCTGCTCGGTGGCCGTCTCCCGCGCCCACATGCTCTCGCCCGGGGGCCGCTGCAAGACCTTCGACGCCTCCGCGGACGGCTTCGTGCGCGCCGAGGGCGTGGGAGTGCTGGTGCTGCGCCGCCTCAGCGACGCGCTGCGGGACGGGGACCGGGTGCTGGCGGTCGTGCACGGCAGCGCGGTCAACCAGGACGGCGCCTCCTCCGGGTTCACCGCCCCCAACGGCACCGCCCAGCGCCGGGTGATCCGCGAGGCGCTCGCCGACGCGGGCGTCGAGGGGGCCGACATCGGCTACCTGGAGGCGCACGGCACCGGCACCTCGCTGGGCGACCCCATCGAGGTGGAGGCCGCCTGGGACGTGCTCGGTCCGGGGCGCCGGGCGGGCGAACCGCTGCTGATCGGCTCGGTCAAGAGCAACATCGGCCACTGCGAGTCGGCCTCCGGCATGGCCTCCCTGGTCAAGACGGTGCTCGCGCTGCGGCACGGACGCGTCCCGGCCGGGCTGCACTTCACCACGCCCAACCCGCACGTGCCGTGGCGCGACATGAACGTCCGGGTCGTCGACGGCCGGGTCTCCTGGGCGCCCGGCGACCGCCCCCGCCTGGCCGGCGTCTCCGGCTTCGGGTTCTCCGGCACCAACGCCCACGTCGTCCTCGGCGAGGCGCCCGCCGCCGGGCCCGTCGCGCCCGCCGACGCGGAACCGGCGCCGCTGCTGCTGCCGTTGTCCGCACCGGACGCGGCCGGCCTGGAGCGGGTGACCGCGGCCTGGGAGGCGGCCCTGGAGCACACGGACGAGGAGCTGCTGCCCGACCTCGTCTCCGTCGCCGCGGCCGGCCGGGCCCACCTGCCCGTGCGCCGGGCGGTGCTGGGCACCGGACGCGAGAAGCTGCTGTCCGCGCTGCGTTCGGCCGGCCCCGGCGAGGCGGCGCCCGCCCGCACGCCCAAGGTGGCCTTCCTGTTCTCCGGGCAGGGCGCCCAGTACTTCGGGATGGGCCGCGAACTCTACGAGAGCGAGCCCGTGTTCGCGTCGGTCATCGACGACTGCGACCGGATCCTCACCCCGCACCTGGGCGACTCCCTGCTCAACCTGGTCTTCTACGGGGACGACCCGCAGGCCGTGAACCAGACCCGGATCACCCAGCCCGCCCTGGTGGCGCTGGAGCTGGCGCTGGCCGCACTGTGGGAGTCGTGGGGCGTGCGGGCCACCGCCGTGATGGGGCACAGCGTCGGCGAGGTCGCCGCCGCCGTGCACGCCGGGGTGCTGGGCCGCGAGGACGGCCTGACCCTGATCGCCCACCGCGCCCGGCTGATGCAGTCGACCGAGCCCGGCGGCATGCTGTCCGTCCCCGGCGCCCCGGACGCCGTCGCGGCCTGGGCCGAGGAGGCCGGGGTGGACGTGGCCGCCGTCAACGGGCCCGAGTCGGGCGTGGTGGCCGGCCCCAGGGACCGGCTGGACGCGCTCGCCGCGCGGCTGACGGACCAGGGCGTGCGCACCAGGGCGCTGACCGTCTCGCACGCCTTCCACTCCCGGCTGATGGACCCGGTGCTCGCCGAGTTCGAGGCCGCCGTCGCCCCGCTCGCCTTCGCACCGCCGCGCATCCCGGTGATCGCCAACGTCACGGGCGCCGAGGCGGCCGACGACACCTACGACGCGGGCTACTTCGTCCGCCACATCCGGCAGCCGGTGCGTTTCCACGAGGGCGCCCGCGCCCTCACCGAGCTGGGTGTCGACGTCCTGCTGGAGGTCGGCCCCGACCGCACCCTGGTCAACCTGGTACGGGCCGCCGGGCTCACCCCGGCCGGCGGGGGCGTGCCCTCGCTGCGCCGCGGCGCCGTGGACCGCACCCAGCTTCTCGGTGCCGCCCGGCACCTCTACGAGCGGGGCCAGGACCTGGACTTCGCACGGATCACCGGCCGTCCGGCGGGCCGGGCCGCCGCGCCGCGCTACCCCTTCGCGGACACCGCGTACTGGACCTCCGCGGCAGCCTCCGCCACGCTCGCGGCACCCGGCGGCGCCCCGCGCCGCGGCCACGGGCGGCACTGGGGCGCCGAGCTGAAGTCGCCCGCGCTGTCCGGACGAGCCTTCTCCTTCGCCCGCAGCGCGGAGTTCCCTGCCTATCTCACCGACCACCGGCTCTACGGCACCGTCGTCACCCCCGCCGCGTCCCACCTGGGCACCGTCCTGTCCGCCCTCGGCGGTGACGGCTCGCCGGTCCTCGTACGGGACCTGATCTGCCCGCGGGCGCTCGTCATCAAGGACGGCGAGGAGTACGAGGTGCAGATCACCGTCGACCGTCCGGGCGCCGACGGCACCGCGGAGCTGTCCGTGCAGAGCCTCGTCGACCCCGAACGCGGCGTCTGGCAGCGGCACATCGGCGGACGCTGCGCCACCCCGCCGGTCGAGGAGACGCACCGGCCCCGGCCGGACGACCGGGCCGCGTTCATGGCCGCCGCCGACCGGCACCTGACCCGGGACGACTTCTACGCCTACTTCCGCGCCCTCGGCTACACCCTGGGCCCGTCCTTCCGCTGGATCGACGAGGTGTGGATCCGGGGCGACCGGGCGCTGGTGCGCTACCGGATGCCGGAACTGCCCGACGACCCGGCCGACTACGAGCTGTACCCCGGCCTGATCGACTCCTGCTTCCAGAGCATCGCGGTGTTCCTGGTCGACGAGCACCCGGCCGAGGCACCGTCCCTGGCCATCCCGTTCGCCGCGCGCGAGCTGTCCTTCCACGGCCGGCCGGGCGACGACGGCGAACTGTGGGGCGAGGTGCGGGTGCTGCGCGCCGAGCCGCTGGCCAACGACCGGCTGCGGGTGGAGACCGCGGACCTGCACCTGTACGCGGTCGACCCGGCCACCGGCCAGGAGCGCAGCGTGTTCCGCGCCGACGAGTTCCGCATCCGGCACGCCTCGCGCGCCGTCCTGGAGGCCGGTCTGCGGGGTGACGGCCTGGTGCGCGCCCTGGACTGGGTGCCGCTGCCGCAGGACGCGGCCGCGCCGCTCACCGCCCCGGTCCCGGTCGCCGTGCTGGGCGGGGCGCCCGGCGCGGACTTCGGCACCGACGCCCTGGCCGCCGCCCTGGAAGCGGCCGGCCACCCGGTATCAGTGCAGACAGACCTCCCGGACGCAGCGGACCTCAGGGACGCCGGGCTCGTGGTCGACGCCCGCTGGCTCGCACCGCACGGCTCCGCCGACGGTGCGGACGGCGCGGACGGCGGCTCCGGCGCCGCTGCCGCCCTCGACGCGCCCGACGCGCCCGACGCGCCCGACGCCCGGGACGCGCTCGACGCGGTCCGCCGTCTGGCCGCCACCCTGCGCGCGCTGCCGCCGGAGCTGCCCTACGTGCTGCTCGCCGACGGCGACGCGGTGCGGGCACCCCTGCGGGAGGCCCTGTTCGGGCTGTTGAGCAGCCTGGAGGCGGAGCAGACCGAGCGCCGTCTGACCCGGCTGCGGCTGGACGCGGGCTGGCGTGCCGAGGGGGTCGCCGCGCTGCTGGGCGGCCTGCCGGAGGAGACCAGGCTCGCGTACACGGACTCCGGTGTCCGCGTCGCCCGGCTGGTCGACGTCGCCGCCCAGCCGGCCGGGCCCGAGCGGGCCGGGGGCGCGCTGATCACCGGCGGTCTCGGCGCCCTGGGCCTGGCCGTGGCCGGCGCCCACGCCGCCCGCGGCGGCGACCGCGTCACGCTGATGGCCCGCTCCGCGCCCGGGGCGGTCGAGCAGGCGGCGATCGACGCGCTCACCGCGGCCGGGGTCCGGGTGTCCCTGGTCCGGGGCGACGTCACCGACCCCGCCGACGTGGCGCGGGCGGTGGCCGCCGCCACCGCCGACGGCCCGCTGGGCACGGTGTACCACCTGGCCGGTGTCAACGCGGACGGCGCCTTCCCCTCCCTGACGGACGCCTCGTACGAGAAGGTCTTCCACGCCAAGGCGCTGGGGGCCGACGTCCTCGCCGACGCGGTCGCCGGTCACGACCCGCGGGCGGTCGTCCTGTTCTCGTCCGTCTCCTCGGTGCTCGGCTCGGCGGGCCAGGCCAACTACGCGGCCGCCAACGGCTATCTGGACGGCCTGTCCGAGGCGCTGCGCCGTCGGGGGCTGACCGCGGTCACCGTCAACTGGGGACCGTGGGTGCCGGAGGCCAAGGGCGGCATGGCGGCCGCGGCGGCCGTCGAACGGGCGGCGCAGCGGGTGGGCATCCGGCCGCTGAGCGACGCCGACGCGGCGCTGCCGCTGGCGCTGGCCGCCGAGGGCGCGCAGGACCGCCTGGTCGTGGCCGCCCTGGACCCGGCCCGCTACGCCGAGCAGGCCGCGGGGCATCCGCGGGCCGCGCTGGTCGCCGCGCTGACCGGGCCGGTGACCGCGCCGCGGGGCGCGCGCGAGGAGAGCGAGCCCACCGGCTGGCTGCGCGACCGGCTGGCGGCGTGCGGTGCCGACGCCGACGAGGCCGAGCACGTGCTGAGAGACGCCGTGCGCGCCCTGGTCGCGCGGATGCTGGGTTCCGACGACGGTCTGCCCGGGGACGGCTCCGCCGACGCGGAGGGCTTCTCGCAGCTGGGCCTCGACTCGATCATGGCGATCGATCTGCGGGCCGCCCTGGCCCACGCCATGGGCCGGGACCTGCCCGCCACCATCGCCATCGACCATCCGAGCGTGCTCGCGATGAGCGGCTTCCTCGCTCCCGCGGACACCGCCCGCACCGGACCCGGCACACCGCCGTCCGCGTCCGGCCCGGTCCCGGCGCTCGCTCCCGCGGCGGCCGCGTCCGCCCCGGTCCACTCCGTTCCCTCTCTCCCGTCCCCCGACTCCCTCCCCTCCCCCGACTCCCTTCCCGCCGCCGGCTCCCTCGAGGACCTCTCCCTCGACGAGCTGCTCCGGGCCGTCACCGACGACCTCGCCCAGGAGCAGTGAGCGGGCGATGACCACCGAGCGCAGGAGCAGTGAGATGTCCGAAGCACCAGTTAATCCCGAAGATCTGCGGCGGGTGATAGAAGACCAGCTCCGGCTGTCCCGCCGGCTCAAGGAGCGGCTGGCGGCGGCCGAGGCCCGCGCGCACACGCCCGTCGCCGTGGTGGGCACGGCGATGCGGCTGCCCGGCGGCGTCGACACCCCGCGCGCCTACCGCGACTTCCTGTACGCCGACGACCCGGACCTGCGGGCCCTCGGCCCGATACCGGAGGACCGCCCCTCGCTGCGGGCGGTCCACCACCCCGAGCGCGGCACCGCAGGCCGGTCCTATGTGGACCGGGCCGGGTTCCTCGACGACATCGCCTCCTTCGACGCCGCGTTCTTCGGCATCTCGCAGCGGGAGGCCGAGACGATGGACCCGCAGCAGCGGCTGCTGCTGGAGGTGTCGTGGGAGGCGCTGGAGCGGGCCGGTGTCGCGGCGCGCCGCCAGGACCGGCTGCCGGTCGGCGTGTTCGTCGGCGTGATGGCCTCCGAGTACGGACGGCGCTTCGTCGGGGACGGCGACTACAGCCGCATCGACCCGTACCACAGCACCGGCAGCGGGCACTGCTTCCTGGCCGGGCGGATCTCCTACGCGCTGGGCCTGTCGGGTCCCGCGCTCAGCATCGACACGGCCTGCTCCTCCTCCCTGGCGGCGGTGCACCAGGCGGTGCGGGCGCTGCGGGCCGACGACTGCCGCTACGCGCTGGCCGGCGGCGCCAACCTGATCCTGGGCGCGGACCTGATGGTGGCCCTGTGCCAGGGGGAGGCCCTCTCGGCGGGCGGTCGCTCGCGGACCTTCCTGGCGGACGCCGACGGCTACGGCCGCGGGGAGGGCGTCGGCATGGTGGCGCTGATGCGGCTGGACGACGCCGTCGCGGAGGGCCGTGAGGTGCACGCGGTGATCCGCGGCACCGCCGTCAACCACGACGGCGCGTCCTCCGGGTTCACCGTGCCCAGCGGGCCCGCGCAGCAGGAGGTGGTCCGCGCGGCCCTGGCCGACGCCCGCACCGAGCCGTCCGGCGTGGGCTACGTCGAGGCGCACGGCACCGGCACCGCGCTCGGCGACCCGATCGAGGTCGGCGCCCTGGACGCGGTGATCGGCACCGGGTCGGGCCAGGGGGACGAGCCCGTCGTCCTCGGCAGCGTGAAGTCCCGCATCGGGCACCTGGAGGCCGCGGCGGGAATCGCCGGGCTGCTGAAGGTGGTCGCGCTGCTGGGCGAGGAGACCCTCCCGGCGGGCGTCCAGCGGGACGACGGCCGGCTGAACTCCCTGATCCCGTGGGACCAGATCGCCGTACAGGTGCCCCGCACCAGCGTGCCGTGGCCCGCGCGGCCGGGTGGACGCGTGGCCGGCATCAGCGCCTTCGGGCTGTCCGGCACGAACGCCCACGCGGTGCTCGCCGCCCCGGCCCCGCGGGCGGGCGGCGGTCCGGAGCCCGAGCCCGGCCACTGCGAACTGCTGACGCTGTCCGCCAAGGACCCGGCGGCGCTCGCCGAGCTGGCCGGCCGGGTGCGCACCGCGCTCGCCGGACGGGACGCGGCCTCGGTGGCGGCGCTGTGCCACACGCTGCGCGCGGGACGGGTCCACTTCGGGCACCGGCTGGCCGTCGTGGGGAGCGGCTCCCAGGACCTGATCGCGGCCCTCGGCACCGTACGGCGCGGCGTCACCGCCCCGACCGTCGACCGGGTCACGTTCAGCTCCCGCGCCGAGTGCGACGAGGTGCTGGAGGGGGCGCTGGCCGCGCTGGCCCGGGCCCATCCCCGGCTGGCCGCCGCGGCCACCGGCTCCGCCGCTCCCGCGGCCCGGCTGGGCGGGGTGCTGGCCGCGCTGGGCGTACGGACGTCCGTGGCACCGGCCCGTGAGACGGCGCACGGACCGGTGGCCTACCTGACGGCGGCCGGAGAGACGCTGCCGCTGGTGGCCGACGACGCCGAGGCGGCCCCCCGGCTGCTGGCCGACGCGCTGGCCGCGCTCTTCCACGGAGGTGCCGACCTGCGGCTGGAGCTGCTGGCCGCGCCCGGCGCCCGGTTCACCGACGCGCCCACCTACCCGTTCCAGCGCAAGCGGTTCTGGGTGGAGGAGAGCGAGCCGGCCCGGTCGGAGGAGACCGCCGCCGCCGTGGCGGCGACCGCCTCGTCCGGACCCCAGCCGGTGCCGCGCGATCCGGCGGAGATCAGCGCCTACCTCGCCACCGAACTGGCGTCCGTCCTCAAGGCCGACGGTCTGCTGCCGGCCGAGACGCCGTTCTGCGAGGTCGGCGGCGACTCCTTCACCGCGATGCTGCTCACCAAGAGCGTCGAGCAGCGCTACGGGGTGGAACTGCCCACGCTCGACTGCCCGGTGGAGATGCCGGTCGGCGACCTGCTGGCGTACCTGGGGGACCAGGTGAGCGCCGCCACCGGAGGAGACAGATGAACAGCCGTGTCCGCCCCTTCCACCGTCCGCGTCCGGTCGACGCGCCCGCCGTGCGGCTGGTCGGCTTCCACCACGCGGGGGGCTCGGCGGCCGTCTACCGGCCCCTGGTCCAGCAGTTGCCCGACGACTGGGACCTGCTGCTGCTCGACCTGCCCGGCCGGGGCCGGCGGGCCGGGCAGCAGGCCCTGGACGACATGACGGAGGTGGTCGCCACCGCCGTCGCGGACGTCCTGCCCTGGGTCGACGACACGCCGCTGGCCCTGTTCGGGCACAGCATGGGCGCCGTGGTGGCCCTCGAGACGGCCCGCTCGCTGGAGGGCCTGGGCCGGGTCCCGATGTGGACGGGCGTGTCGGGACGCGTCGCCCCGCACTTCGCCCGCCCCGGGACCGCGCCGCTCAGCACCCTCGACGACGACGCGCTGCTGCGGGTCCTGCTCGACCTGGGCGGGATGCCGGAACGGGTCACCGAGTCCACCGACTTCATCGACCGGTTCCTGCGTACCGTGCGCGCCGATCTGACCGCCGTCGACAACTACCGTCCGACGGCTGGCCGTTCGCCGATGAGTTCGCCGCTGAGCGTCTTCGGCGGCACCCAGGACGCCTGGGCTCCCCCGGCGGCCATGCACCTGTGGCGGCGGGAGACCTCCGCCCGCTTCCACCAGCAGTTCTTCCCCGGCGGTCACTTCTACTTCCTGAACGACCGCTTCCCCGCCCTCACCCACCAGTTGGTCCGGCAGATCGCATCCTGCCACCACGAATCCGCGCCCCAGGTGGCGTAACAGAGGAGAACACCATGCGTTGGGACAACGTGTACGTCGCCGGACTCGGCGCGCATCTGCCCGAGCAGGTGGAGACCGCCGAGGAGGCGGTCGCCGCGGGCCGCTACGACGCCGAGGAGGCCCAGGCCAACGGCATCCGCGCGGTGCGGGTGGCGGGCCCCGACGAGCCGGGCCCGGTGATGGCGGCGGCCGCCGGTCGGCAGGCGGTGGCCCGGGCCGGGCTGCCGGCCGACCGGTACGGCATGGTGCTGCACGCCTGCGTCGGCCACCAGGGCCAAGACTTCTGGACCCCGGTCAACTACGTGCAGAACGAGGCGGTCGGCGGCACCGGCCTGACCCTGGAGGTCCGGCAGGGCTCCAACGGGGGCCTGGCCGCCGTGGAACTGGCCGCCTCCCACCTCGCCGCCCGCGGCAGCACCCCGCAGGCCGCCCTGGTGACCACCGGTGACGCCTTCCGCATGCCGTACTTCGACCGCTGGGGCACCGACAGCCAGCAGGTGTACGGCGACGGGGCGGGCGCCATGGTCCTGTCCAACCGGGGCGGGTTCGCCCGGCTGCGCTCCACCGCCAGCTACTCCGACTCCTCGCTGGAGCCCATCTACCGCGGGACGACCGGCTGGACCGACGGTCCCTTCCACGACGGCAGGCCGGTCGACCTGCGCAGCCGCAAGAGCGACTACCTCCTCCAGGAGGAGGGCGCCTACGACCGGGTCATCCAGCAGATGACGAAGAACGCCTCCCAGGTGCTGGACGAGGCGCTCGCGGACGCCGACATGAAGCTGGCGGACGCCCGGTTCTTCGTGCACGCGAACATCGCCGAGACCATCGCGCAGTTCTCGTTCTACTCGCTGCTCGGCGTCGACCCGGAGACGACCGTCTACGACTGGGGCCGCGACTTCGGGCACATGGGCGCCGGCGACCAGCTGATCGGCATCAACCACGTCGCCGAGGCCCGTGCTCCGCGCCCCGGCGACCTGCTGGTCACCATGGGGGTCGGGGTGGGCTTCATGTGGACGGTCGCCGTCCTGGAGTTCCTCGAGTCCCCCGCGTGGTGAACGGGCGTCACTGGTTCCACAGCAGCCGAAGCGCCGCGTTGACCAGGTAGATGCCGGCGAAGGTCGCCGCCCAGGTCTGCCTCCCGGAGGCGGCCAGGGCGGCGGCGCCCGCACCGAACCACAGCGCCTCCAGGAGCACCCGTCCGCCCCCGTGCACCGCGTACGGCGCACGGGGCGAGCCCAGCAGGGCCCACGCCGTCATCAGCGCGACCGGCGCGCCGATCCCCAGGGCGATCTTGACCAGCCACTTGTCGCTGGACGTGAACCCCCACAGGACGACCGAGGCGTACACCGCGAGTTCCAGCAGGAACATCACCAGCAGGTTGAGGGCCTTCAGGGACGAGAGCATGACGGTCTCCTAGCTCGGCATGGGGGGTTGTGGGCGTGGGGGTGGGGGCCGGGACGGGTCACACCGTCAGGTCGCTGCGGACGGTGAAGCGGTCGAGCTGCGGGTCGGAGACGAGGATCGCCCGCTGCAGCTCCTGCAATCGCGGCGACGGTGTCACCCCCAGCTCCTCGACCAGGCACTCGCGCAGCGCGGTGAACGCCTCCAGCGCGCGCCACTGCTGGCCGGACCGGTAGAGGGCGACCATGTACTGGGCGCACAGGTTCTCGTGCATCGGGTGGCGTGCCGCGAGCACCGCCAGTTCGCTCAGCAGCGCCTGGTGCCGGCCCAGCGCGAGGTCGGCGTCGACCCGCGCCTCGACGGCCATCAGCCGGCTCTCCTCCAGCCGGGTGACCTCCACGCTCAGCCGCATCCCGGTGTACACGTCGACCAGGGCCCGGCCGCGCCACACCGCCAGCGCCGAGCGCAGCAGCCGCGACGCGGTCGCCTGGTCCCCGAGGTCCTTCGCCCGCCGGCCCGCCGCGGTCAGCCGTTCGAAGGCGTCCACGTCGATCTCCTCCGGCGTGATGTCCAGGAGGTAGCCGCCGTACCGGGTGGTCAGCACGTCCTTGGCGCTGCGGGGCCCGTCCGGGGGCAGCGCCGCCGCCAGCCGCTTGCGCAGCTGGAGTATGTACGTCTGCAGCGTCGTCTGCGCGCTGCGCGGTGGCTCGGTGCCCCACAACTCCTCCATCAGGGCGGACACGGGAACCACCTGGCCGGCCTGTAGGGCCAGTAGTGCCAGGACCTGACGCGGCTTTCCCGCGGTCGGCAGCAGCGCGACCCCGTTCTCCGTCGCCTCGAAGGACCCCAGGATCTTGATGTCCATGTCGGACGCTCCCCCATTCACCTGGTCGCATTGGTGCCTCCATGGTTGGCCACGGGGGCCCTGCGGCGGCAGTGCGAGGGTCATCGGCCCACTGTGAAAGCCCACTTGTCCGAAGCGTGAAAAACGCATGCGCCCCCGTCCGGCGTCCCCGCGCCCGGCGCGGTGCAGGCCGGTGCGAGCGGGGCTCAAGCGGCGGCCTCCAGCCTGGGGCGTGGGCGGGGCGACCGTGCGGACGGTGGCCGCGCACGGTGCCCACCGATCGCGGCGTAGTGAGGAGAGAGCATTGACCACGGTATCCAGCCCGGCCGCACCACAAACCCAGCCGTCCCCGCTGGAGGCGTTGCGCACGCTGCGCAGGGAGGGACAGCTCGCGGCCCGGTACCCGCAGGTGGCGCCGCTGCTCGCGGAGCTGGCCGGCACCGGCGCGCCGACGGACCTGCCGCGGGCCGGCTCGGTCCTCGTCCAGCTGGAGCGCGACCAGGTCCTGGCGGCCTGGCCTCAGACGGAGACCGCGGTGGTCGCCGTCACCGGGCACTCCACCCTGGGCGGTCTGGGCGCGCCGCTGGCCGCCGAGTTCGGCCGGCACGGTGTGCTGACCGAGACCCGGCTGAGCGACTTCGACGCCTACCAGCGCGACCTGCGGGACACCGGCAGCCCCCTGTACGCCGACGACGTCGACCTCGCCCTGTGCGTGCTCGACCCGCAGGTCCTGCTGGACGAGCTGGGCTCCCCCTGGCAGGCGGAGGACCTCGCGCGGGCGGTGGAGCGCAAACTCGCCGAGTTCCAGCGGCTGGCCGAGACCTTCACCGCGCACTCCTCGGCGGCCCTGGTCCTCAACACGGTGCCGCTGCCGCGCACCGTCACCCACCAGCTCGTCGACCACGAGTCGCGGGCCCGGGCGGGGCTGGCCTGGCGGGAGTTCAACAGCGGCCTGCTGCGGCTGTCGCTGGCGAACCCGCGCGTCCACGTCGTCGACCTCGACCCGGTCGTCGCCGCCGGTGTCCCGCTCAACGACGCCCGCATGGCCGCGTACGCGAAGGCGGCCCTCGGCGACGAACTGCTGGGCCGCTACGCCCGCGAGGTCGCCCACCTGTCCCGGATGCTGCGCGGCCGGACCAAGAAGGTGCTCGTCGTCGACGCCGACAACACCCTGTGGGACGGCGTGCTCGGCGACGACGGCCCGGACGGGATCGCCGCGGCGACCACCTTCCGCGGCGAGGCGTTCGGCACCTTCCAGCGCCTGGTGCGGCAGTTGGGCTCCCAGGGCGTGCTGCTCGCCGTCAGCAGCAAGAACGACCACGACAATCTCGTCCAGGTCGTCCGCGAGCACCCCGACATGGTGCTGCGCGAGGGCGACTTCGCCAGGATCAACGCCAACTGGCAGCCCAAGGACGTCAACCTCGAGGACATCGCCCGCAAGCTCAACCTGGGCGTGGACAGCTTCGTGTTCGTCGACGACTCGCCCTTCGAGTGCGGCCTGGTCGCCGGCGGCCTGCCGCAGGTCGCCGTGGTCCGGCTGGACGACGAACCGGCGCTGCACGTGGAGAAGCTGCTCGCCGACGGCTGGTTCGACACCGCGCGGCTGACCGCGGAGGACCGGGCCCGCGCGGCCCAGTACCGCACCGAGGCGGAGCGCGCCGACCTGCTGGAGAACGCCGGCTCGCAGGAGGAGTACCTGGGGCGGCTCGGGGTGCGGGTCACCCTCCGCGAGGCCGCTCCCGGAGACGTGGACCGGGTGGCCCAGCTGTCGTTGCGCACCAACCAGTTCAACCTGACCACGATCCGGCTCCAGGCCGCCGACGTCACCGAGCGGCTGGCCGACGACGGCCACCTGGTCCTGGTGATCCGCTCGGCCGACCGCTTCGGCGACAACGGCGTCGTCGGCACGGTCTTCGCCCGGCGCGACGGCGACACGCTGTGCGTCGACAACATGCTGCTGTCCTGCCGGGTGTTCGCCCGCGGTATCGAGCAGACCGCCGTCGCCGCCCTGCTCGACCACGCCAGGGCGACGGGTGCCACGCAGGTCACGGCCGCCTACCGGCCGACGAAGAAGAACAAGAACGTCCGGGAGTTCTGGCCCTCCATGGGCTTCACCACGACCTCCGCCACGGACGACGAAGTCCGTTTCCGGCACGGCCTGCAGGACCTGGTGGCCGTGCCCTCCCACGTCAGTCTCGACTGCGCCCTGGAAGGGTCCCACCGATGACCAAAGAGGAATTCATCCACCTCGTCCGCGACGAACTCGACCTCCCGCTCGGGATCGACGACCTCGACGCCGACTTCGACCGCGTCGTCAGCTGGGACTCGATGCACATGATCCGTCTCGTCGGCGCCGTCGAGCGGCAGACCGGCGCGCGGGTCCCGGTCGGCAAGCTGCTCGCCGACCGCAGTCTCTCCGCCATCTACGAGCGCATCAGTGAAGCCGCCTGAGGCGGGAAGGAGACCCTCGTCATGAGCATCGACGCCCACGACACGGCGCGCACCGGGCCCGCGCCCGTGCCCGTGTCCGCCGTCCCGGAGCGTGACCCGGGAACGGCACCGGGCACGGGCACCACGGTCAGACGCGGCCTGGTCCTGTTCCTGGTCGCCACCGCCCAGCTGGTCTGCGTCCTGGACGCGACGATCGCCAACGTGATGCTTCCGCAGTTGCGCGCGGACATCGGTCTGAGCACCTCGGGCCTGCAGTGGGTCATGAACATCTACGTGGTGCTCTTCGGCGGCCTGATGCTGCTCGGCGGCCGGCTCACCGACGTGTTCGCCCGGCGTACCGTACTGGCCGCGGGCCTCGTGCTGTTCACGGCGGGCTCGCTGCTCGCGGCCGTCGCGGACGGCGGCGGCACGCTGCTCACCGGGCGGGCGCTGCAGGGCGTGGGCGCCGCCGCGCTGTCTCCGGCCGCCCTGTCCATCCTCGTCACCACCTACCCCGAGCCCGAGCAGCGGGCCAAGGCGCTCGGCGTCTGGGGCACCGTGATGGGCGTCGGCGCCAGCCTCGGCACCCTGCTGGGCGGGGCGATCACCGACGTGGACTGGCGGCTGGCGTTCCTGATCAACGTACCGATCGGCGCGGCCCTGCTGATCGCCTGCTACCTCTGGATCCCGCGCAGCGCCCCGACCGGGCCGCGTCCGCCCGCGGACGTCCCCGGCGCCGTGACCGGGACCCTGGGTCTGCTGGCCCTGGTCTTCGGCGTCGTCCGCGCCGGTACCGACGGCTGGGGCGACACGGTGGCGCTGTCCTCTCTCGGGGCGGCGGCGGTGCTGCTCGCCGTGTTCGTGGCGGTGGAACGCACGGCCGAGGCGCCGCTGCTGCCCCTGTCGCTGCTCCGCCGCAGGTCCGTCGCGTCGGGCACGCTCGCCCAGCTGGTGTCGGCCGGTCTGATGCTGCCGTCCTTCTTCATGCTGCCCCAGTACATGCAGCTGGTGCTGGACTACAGCCCGCTGGAGGTCGGCCTCGCCTACCTGCCGACCAGTCTCGCCATGCTCGGCGTCTCCGGCGCCGTACCGGTACTGATCGCCAAGTACGGCCCCCGGGTCCCGTACGTCCTGGGCAACGTGCTGCTCGCCGGTGTCCTGGTGCTGATGATCAACGCGCCGACGGACGCGGGCTACTGGACCCTGCTCCTGCCCGTCACCGCGCTGCTGGGCGTCGGCCTGGTGCTGTGCCTGATGACGGCGCCGGTCGTGGGCACCCGGGACGCCACCGAGCAGGACGCGGGCACCACGTCCGCGGTGCTCAACGCCTCCACCGAGATCGGCGGCGCGCTGGCGCTCGCGGTGACGGCCACGGTCGTCGGCTCGCGCCTGGCGGATCTCACGGCGGACGGCGTGGACCCGGCCACCGCGCTCACCGAGTCGATCCAGAGCGGCTTCCTGGTGCTGTTCGTGTGGATCGCGATCAACGTGGCGGTGGGTCTGTTCGGCTTCGGCGGGCGCCCGCGCCCCGCCGACGAGCAGAAGGCCTGACCACCGCGCCCGGGCGGCCGGCCGCCCCCACCCGCCCGGGCGCACCCTCCCGCACCCCGCGGGCACCGCACGCCACCGTGCCCGCGTTCCACGCCCCACCGCCCCACACCCACACCCACCGCAACCCCACAGGAACCGCCGTCGCACGAACCCGCCCCGGGAGGCAGCCAGATGATCGAACAGCGCACTCGACCGGCCCCGGTGCCCACCGCCGCCGAGACGCCCGTCGCCCTCCTCCTGGGGTCCCCGAGCGCCTGCGACGGACCGGACGCCACCGCCGCCGTCTCCGCCCTGCTGGAGGCCTGGGCCTGCGGACTCGCCACGCATGTCGTGGACCAGGCGTCCCGGCTGGCCGGCCGCGGCCCCGAGTCGACGCAACTCGCCGACACCTCCTCCGGCCTCGACGTCACCCGCCCCGCCGTGTGTGCCGCCTGGGCCCGCGAACAGGTGGACCGGGGCGGGCACTTCGACGTCGTCCTCGGCCTGCGCCCCGAGGCCCAGGAGTCCGCCGCCGTGACCGCGGAGGCCCTGGGCCTGCGCGGCAACCGGCCCGACGTGGTGCGCCGGGTACAGGATCCCGGTGCCTGCCGGGCCGCGCTG
Source organism: Streptomyces sp. BBFR25 (assembly GCF_044590125.1). NCBI lineage: Bacteria > Bacillati > Actinomycetota > Actinomycetes > Kitasatosporales > Streptomycetaceae > Streptomyces > Streptomyces sp. BBFR25. The sequence continues at coordinate 5,394,221 of NZ_CP172447.1, read as the reverse complement.
GCGGCGGAGGGCTTCCTGGTCGAGGCCACGCCGGAGCCGGTGCCGGGCACCCTGGCCGCGGTGGGCGTCTTCGCGGCCGGGCGGCCGCACGTCGTGCTGGTCGCCTCCGTCCCGCCGGCCGGACCGGTGCGCACCGCCGAGCTGACCCGCCCGGCCTGGGCCGCGCTCGCCGACGAGGCGTCCGCCGCGGTGCGCCGACTGGGCCTGGAGTTCGGCGTCTTCCGGGTGGATCTGCGGCCGACCGGTCGCGGGCACGTCCTGACCTCGGTGCGCACCACGCTCGGCGACGACGGCGTGCACGCCCTGCTCGGCACGGCCGTGCCCTGGCTCGAACCGTTCGGCGCCGTGTACGACGACGCCCTGGGCCGTGCGCTGCCCCTGCCGTCCCCGACCCGGCCGCGCACGATGACCCCCGCCGCGGCGAGCCCCGCCGCCGCGCCCGTCCTTGGACTCGCCGGGGATCCCGACGACGCCCGCGAGGAACCGCACCTGTGCCGTGGCATCGACTGAACCGGAAGCGACCGGAAGCCGGAGAGACCCCATGACGACCGAGCTGGTCCAGCTGCTGACCCCCGAGGGCACCCGCGTGAGCGACCCCGCCTGGGACGCCTACGTCGCCGACCTCACCCCCGACGACCTGCGCGGCCTGTACCGCGACCTGGTCAGGGCCCGCCGCGTGGACGCGGAGGGCGTGACGCTGCAACGCCAGGGAGAGCTGGGCCTGTGGCCCTCGCTGCTGGGCCAGGAGGCCGCCCAGGTCGGCTCGGCGCGCGCCCTGGCCGACGGCGACCACGTCTTCCCCAGCTACCGGGAGCACGCCGTCGCCCTGTGCCGCTCCCTCGACCCGCTGCGCCTGCTGGCGATGTTCCGGGGCGTGAACAACGGCGGCTGGGACCCGGACAGCCACGCCTTCCACCTCTACACCCTGGTCATCGGCTCGCAGGCGCTGCACGCCACGGGCTATGCGATGGGCGTGGCCAAGGACGGCGGCGACTCCGCCGTGCTGGTGTACTTCGGGGACGGCGCGACGAGCCAGGGCGATGTGAGCGAGGCGTTCAACTTCGCGGCGGTCTACAACGCGCCGGTGGTGTTCTTCTGCCAGAACAACCAGTGGGCGATCTCCGAGTCCAACGAGAAGCAGACCCGGGTGCCGCTCTATCAGCGCGCCCAGGGCTTCGGTTTCCCGGGCGTCCGGGTCGACGGCAACGACGTGCTGGCCTCGCTCGCGGTCACCCGCTGGGCCCTGGACCGTGCCCGGCGCGGTGAGGGACCGGCGCTGATCGAGGCGTACACGTACCGGATGGGCGCCCACACCACCTCGGACGACCCCTCCCGCTACCGCCACGAGGCGGAGGTGCGGGAGTGGGCCGAGAAGGACCCGATCGACCGCCTCCGTGACCATCTCACCGGCACGGGGCTGGTGGACGGGAACTTCCTGCGCGACGTCGACCGCGAGTGCGACGCCCTCACCGCGGGCCTGCGGACAGCGGTGCGCGCGATGCCGGCGCCCGAGCCGATGTCCCTCTTCGAGAACGTGTACGCGGACGGGCACGCGCTCGTGGACGAGGAGCGGGCGCAGTTCGCCGCGTACCAGGCGTCGTTCGCGGATGCAGAGGGGGTCTGAGATGGCAGCGGAGACCGTGACATCCACCAGCATGGCGCTGGCGAAGGCGATCAACGAGTCGCTGCGCCGGGCGCTGGATGCGGACCCCAAGGTCCTGATCATGGGTGAGGACGTCGGCAAGCTCGGTGGTGTCTTCCGGGTGACCGACGGTCTGCAGAAGGACTTCGGTGAGGACCGGGTGATCGACACGCCGCTGGCGGAGTCGGGCATCGTGGGTACCGCGATCGGTCTGGCACTGCGCGGTTACCGGCCGGTGGTGGAAATCCAGTTCGACGGTTTCGTCTTCCCGGCCTACGACCAGATCGTCACGCAGCTGGCGAAGATGCACGCCCGGTCGCTGGGCAAGGTGAAGATGCCGGTCGTCATCCGCATCCCCTACGGCGGCGGCATCGGCGCGGTCGAGCACCACTCGGAGTCCCCCGAGGCGCTGTTCGCGCATGTGGCGGGCCTGAAGGTGGTCTCACCGTCGAACGCGGCGGACGCGTACTGGATGATGCAGCAGGCCATCCAGAGCGACGACCCGGTGATCTACTTCGAGCCCAAGCGGCGGTACTGGGACAAGGCCGAGGTCGACACCGAGGCGATCCCGGGTCCGCTGCACGCGGCGCGGGTGGTCCGCGCGGGCACGGATCTGACGCTGGTGGCGTACGGGCCGATGGTGAAGCTGTGCCAGGAGGTCGCCGACGCGGCGGCCGAGGAGGGGCGCTCGCTGGAGGTGGTGGACCTGCGGTCGATCTCGCCGGTCGACTTCGACACCGTGCAGGCGTCGGTGGAGAAGACGCGGCGTCTGGTCGTGGTGCACGAGGCGCCGGTGTTTTTGGGGTCGGGTGCGGAGATCGCGGCCCGGATCACGGAGCGCTGCTTCTACCACCTGGAGGCTCCGGTGCTGCGGGTGGGCGGGTATCACGCGCCGTATCCGCCGGCGCGTCTGGAGGAGGAGTACCTGCCCGATCTGGACCGGGTGCTGGATGCCGTCGACCGCTCGCTGGCGTACTGAGGAGGGGAGCGTGACGACGATGACGGACAGTTCCGTGCGTGAGTTCAAGATGCCGGACGTGGGTGAGGGGCTCACCGAGGCCGAGATCCTCAAGTGGTACGTCCAGCCGGGTGACACGGTCACCGACGGGCAGGTGGTGTGCGAGGTCGAGACGGCCAAGGCCGCCGTCGAACTGCCCATCCCCTACGACGGCGTGGTCCGCGCCCTCCACTTCCCCGAAGGCACCACCGTCGACGTGGGCACGTCCATCGTCGCGATCGGCACGGGTACGGCCGCCGAGGCTCCCGAGCGGACACCGCCGCCCGAAGCCCGCCGGCCCGTGCTGGTCGGCTACGGCGTGTCCACCTCCGCGACCCGCCGCCGCGCCCGCAAGGACGCCGGGGACCCGGCCCGGGCCAACGGCCACGCCCCGGCCACCGGCGGGCGTCCGCTGGCCAAGCCGCCGGTGCGCAAACTGGCCAAGGACCTCGGCGTCGACCTGGCCACCGTGGTCCCGTCCGGCCCCGAAGGCACCGTCACCCGCGAGGACGTCCACGCGGCGGCGGCCCCGGCCTCGTCGCCGTCCCCGTCCCCGTCGTCGTCCCCGTCGCCGTCGTCTCCGGCGTCGTACGACTCGGTGCGTGAGACGCGTGTCCCGGTCAAGGGCGTGCGCAAGGCGACGGCGGCGGCGATGGTCGGCTCGGCGTTCACCGCGCCGCACGTCACCGAGTTCGTGACGGTCGACGTGACGCGCACGATGAAGCTGGTCGAGGAGCTGAAGCAGGACAAGGAGTACGCGGGCCTGCGGGTGAACCCGCTGCTCCTGATCGCCAAGGCCCTGCTGGTCGCGATCAAGCGCCACCCGGACATCAACGCCTCCTGGGACGAGACCGCGCAGGAGATCGTGGTCAAGCACTACGTCAACCTGGGCATCGCCGCCGCCACCCCCCGCGGCCTGATCGTCCCGAACATCAAGGACGCCCACGCCCAGACCCTGCCCCAGCTGGCCGCCTCCCTGGGCGAGCTGGTCTCCACGGCCCGGGAGGGCAGGACCAGCCCCGCCGCCATGCAGGGCGGCACGGTGACCATCACCAACGTCGGCGTCTTCGGCGTCGACACCGGCACCCCGATCCTCAACCCCGGCGAGTCCGCGATCCTGGCGGTCGGCGCGATCAAGATCCAGCCGTGGGTCCACAAGGGCAAGGTGAAACCGCGTCAGGTGACCACCCTCGCCCTGAGCTTCGACCACCGCCTGGTCGACGGCGAGCTGGGCTCCAAGGTCCTCGCCGACGTCGCGGCCGTCCTGGAACAGCCCAAGCGGCTGATCGGCTGGGCGTAGTGACGGCCTGCGTCGGGTGGGGGCCGTCGGTGCGGAGTCCGGTCAGTCGTCGAACGCCGTGGCCCGGGTGTGCTTCTCCCACGCCTCGACGTCCTGGCGGACCTGGTCGAGATGGCCGAGCACCGCGCTGACGCCGTCGTCGCCGAGCGGCAGGCGCAGCGGGGTGTGCTCGGCCGCGAGGGCGGCCCGGATGGCCGCCGCGGCCTTGGCAGGGTCGCCGGGCTGGCTGCCGTCGCCCGCGGCGATCATCCTGCGGGTCTCGCCGACCTTGGCGTACACGCCGCTGTCCGCGCTGATCCCGGCGTTCCCGGCCTCGAACAGGCCGGTGCGGAAGGAGCCCGGCTCGACGATCAGCACCTTGATGCCGAAGTCCCGGACCTCGTCCGCGAGCCCCTCGGACATGCCCTCCAGCGCGAACTTCGTACCGCTGTACGCCGAGAAGCCCGCGAAGGACATCTGCCCACCCATGCTGCTCATCTGCACGATCGCGCCCGAGCGCCGCTCCCGCATGGACGGAAGCACCGCCCGCGTCAGCGCGGCCGGGCCGAAGACGTGCACGTCGAACAGCGCGCGCAGCTCCTCCTCGCCGGTCTCCTCAAGGGCGCCGACGTGCGTGCGGCCCGCGTTGTTGACGAGTACGTCGATCCGCCCGTGCCGTGCCAGCACGTCCCGTACGGCGTCGCCGGCGGCGGCCGTGTCGGCGACGTCCAGGCGCAGCCCCTCCATCTGGTCCGGGTGCGCGGCCACGAGGTCGTCGAGCGCCTCGGGGCGCCGTGCCGCGCCGACCACGACGTCCCCGTCGGCCAGGGCCGCCTGGGCGAGCGCCCGCCCGAAACCGCTGCTCGCCCCGGTGATCAGCCACACCTTGTTCATTCCGACTCCCTCGTGTCCCTCGTCCGGGCAACCACTGCTCCGACATCAACGACCCTCGTCCACAGCTGGGTTGTCCGTCCAAGACCCACGGTGATAACCAACGGTTATGACGATGGACGTACATGTGCGGGAGCTGCGCTACTTCGCGACGGTGGCCGAGGAGCTGCACTTCACGCGGGCGGCCGAGCGCCTGTACGTGTCGCAGCCCGCGCTGAGCAAGCAGATCCGGGCGCTGGAGAGGCAGTTGGGCACCGAGCTGTTCCGCCGCGGGCATCAGGGCGTGACCCTCACCGAGGCGGGTACGGCGCTGCTGCCGCACGCCCGACGGATGCTGGCCGACTGGGCCGAGGGCGCGGCGGCGGTGGAGGCGACCCGTGCCGCGCGGCGCGGCACCCTGCTCGTCGGCATGAGCACCAGCCCCGGCCGCGGCGGTCTGCTGCCGGCGATCCGCTCCCGCTTCACCGCGGTCCACCCGGAGGCGGTGCTGCGGCTGCGGCAGGCGAGTTGGCAGGACCCGACCGCGGGCCTGGCCGACGGTACGGCCGACGTCGCGTACGTGTGGCTGCCGCTGCCCGACGCCGACCGCTACGCCTGGGCGGTGGTCGCCGAGGAACCCCGCCTGGTCGCCCTCCCCGACACCCACCCTCTCGCCTCCCGCCGGGAACTCGACTTCGCCGACCTGGCCGACGAACCGTTCCTCGCGCTGCCGCCGGAGGCGGGCGTGCTGCGCGACTTCTGGCTGGCGCTGGACGAACGGCGGGCACTCGGCGGTCCCGCCGCCCGCGCGCCGCGCGTCGGGGCCGAGATCTCGGGCACGGAGGAGACGTACGAGGCCCTGGTCGCGGGCCTCGGCATCTGCCTCATGGCCGCGGGCAACGCCCCGCTGATCACCCTGGGCGGCGTCACCACCCGCCCGGTCCGCGGCCTGGCCCCCAGCCGCTACGCCTTGGCCTGGCGCCGCGAGGACGAGGGGCGGACGCTGGTGCGCGGGTACGTGGAGGCGTGCCGCCGGGTGACGGACCGGACCTGACGGCCCCCGGCTCCCCCAGCGGTCCCGCCCGGACGGGACGGCGCTCAGTCGCCCCCGCTGCCCGCGGCACCGCCGCCGCGCACGTGGGCCCGCACTCCTTGCAGCCCGAACAGCACGAGCAGTTCGACCGCACCGCCGTCCGCGCTGCCCAGCCAGTGCGGCAGGGAGGTGTCGAACTCGGCCGCCTCACCGGGCGACAGCGTCAGATCACGCTCGCCGACCAGCAACCGCAGCCGCCCGCTGAGCACGTACAGCCACTCGAAGCCCTCGTGGGTCTGCGGGGTCGGTTCGAGCGGGGCCGGGCGGCTCGGGATGATCATCTTGAAGGCCTGGGTGCCGCCCGGCCGCCGGGACAGCGGCACGAAGACCATGCCGTAGCGCCGGATCGGCTTCAGGTGGATGCGGGGGTCGCCCGTGCGCGGGGCGCCGACGAGGTCGTCCAGGGGGACGTCGTAGATCCGGGCGAGGGGCAGCAGCAGTTCCAGGGTGGCGCGGCGCTGTCCGCTCTCCAGCCGGGACAGGGTGCTCTCCGACACGCCCGTTGCCGCCGAGAGGTGGGCGAGGGTGATCCCCCGGTCACGGCGCAGCGCGCGCAGTCGTGGGCCCACCGCCTCCAGTACGTCGTCCGTTCCGGCGTCCATCGGGCCACCTTGTCATAACGGCAAGTTTTCGTGCCGGATCGGGCGGTTGCTGTCGAGACTGGCCATGTCCGTCGCTCGTACCCGGCCGAGCCGACGGAAAGCGGACACCGAAAGCCGACCGAAGGAGTTCCGATGAGCGCCACCGACGCGGTCACGTTCTGGGACGGCGTGTACGCCGCCCGCCCGGCGCCCGACGCCCCGCGACCGAACGTCCGCCTGGTCGAGACGGTCACCCCCCTGCCGCCCGGTGACGCCCTCGACCTGGGGTGCGGCAGCGGCGGTGACGCGCTGTGGCTGGCCCGGCGGGGCTGGCGGGTCAGGGCCGTGGACATCTCCGGCGTGGCGGCCGAGCGGCTCGCGGGGCACGCCCGCGCGCACGGCCTCGGCGACCTGGTGGACGCCGTACGGCACGACCTGCGCACGTCCTTCCCCGAGGGCCGGTTCGACCTGGTCTGCGCCCACTACCTGCACACCCCCTACGACCTGGACCGCGCGTCGGTCCTGCGTACGGCCGCGCACGCGCTGCGCCCGGGCGGGCGGCTGCTGGTCGTCGACCACGGCTCGACCGCGCCGTGGTCGTGGGACCAGGACCCCGACACGCGGTACCCGTCCCCGCAGGAGGTCGCGGCGGACCTCGCCCTGGACCCGGCGACCTGGCGGGTCGAGCGGGCCGAGGCCCCGCGCCGGACCGCGACCGGCCCGGGCGGGCGCACCGCCGAGGTCGTCGACCACGTCCTGCTCGTCCGCCACGCGGGCTGACCGCGCCAGTCCCCAGGGAGGCCACCATGCCCACCACCCCCCGCACCCACCGCCGGGACACCCCGCCGCCCCGGACCGGCGGCAGTGAGGCCGAGACCCTGCGCGGGTTCCTCGACTACCTGCGGACCTCGATCGCCGGCAAGGTCGAGGGCGCCCCGGAGCCCCAGGTCCGCACGGCCGCGGTGCCGTCCGGCACCAACCTGCTCGGTCTGCTCACCCACCTGACCCACGTCGAGCGCGCGCTCTTCCTGGGGGCGGAGGTACGGAGCTGGCCTGCCACCTTCCGGGCCGCGCCGGAGGACAGCGTGGCCGAGGTCGTCGCCCGCTACCGCGAGGCCGTCGAACGGGCCAACCGCGTACTCGACGGCTGCGCCGACCTGGGCGAACCGCTCCCCCGGTCCCGCCCGGGCCGCCCCGCGCCCAGCGTCCGCTGGGCCCTCACCCACATGATCGAGGAGACCGGCCGCCACGCCGGGCACGCGGACATCCTGCGCGAGCTGATCGACGGGACGACGGGGCGCTGACGGCGCCGGTCCCTCAGGCCGCGCACCGCGCGGACCAGGAGGGCGATGTCCACGGGCAGGGTGACCGCGACCACGAACGTCAGACAGGCCGCCGTGCCGACCACGAGGACCACGCTGTAGACGTGGGCGCCCATCGAGGGGCGGCGCCTGCCCGAGAGCCGTGCCCTGTTCGACGTGATCGAGGAGTCGCGGCCCGTTCTCCAGTGCTCGCTGCACAGCGTCGACGCGGGCGGCACCTGGGTCCAGCTCACCCGCGGCCTTCCCGGCCTCGCGGCCCCCTTCCGCGCCGTCGCCGCCACGCTCGGCGTCCCGGTCCAGCACGGCACGTACGACGCCCTGTACTGGGAGAACCCGGCCCCCGGCATCCACATCCTGCCGCCGCCGGACAGCATCGCCCGGCTGGCGGCCGGGTCCGAGAACATCGGCCTGTCCACCTGGTGCGCGCCCCAGCGGTACGGCGGTGTCACGGCGATCGTCGAAGTCCCCCTGTGGGCGACCGGTACGGCCGACGACCTGTCCCCGCACCCGGACCCGGCCGGTGCTCTGCGCGAGCTGTCCGGGCTGGTGCGGGAGGGCGGCCGGCAGGTGACCGCCGTCTTCGACAAGGCCCGGGGCTTCCTGCCGCCGGTCGAGGACAGCGCGCCCAGACGCGTGCTGGAGTGGATGGCCGACGACCTGTACGACCTGGTGGCCGACTCCTGGGCACCCCTGCTCCGGCAGGCGGACGACGGGCCCGGCACCGGGACCTCACCCCGGCTGACGACGGCCGGGATCAGCGCCCTGGAGGTCGTCGCACGCCGCCAGCCCCTGCGCGCGGCGGGTCTCCTGCTGCGGCTCCTCCGCGCCGCCGACGACCCGGCGGCTCCCGGGCTCCGCCATGAGCTGGACGAGCTGTTCACCGCCTGGTGCACGGAGTTCGAGTCGTCCCTGCGGCTGCGCTGGGTGCCCGTGCCCGACCAGGTGGAACTCCAGACCCGCACGGTGCTGGCGACGGCGGAGTGCGCGCTGGAGCGCTGACCCGCCGGCCGCGGGGAGCCCCGGTTCGACCCTGTTCAGGGGAGCCGCATGTCGATGACGTACTTGCCGCGGACACCGCCGGATTCAAGCCGCTCGTGGACCGCCGCGATGTCGTGCACGGGGAAGACCGTGTCGATCACCGGCCGGATCGTTCCCGCCTCCACGGTCCGGGTGAGGTCGGCGATCCGGTCGGCCGACGGGTTGTTGCTGAACATCTTGACGCGCCGGGGAGTGGCGGCGGCTCGCAGCGCCATGCCGAGCATGGAGGAGACGACGCGGTCCGAGTCGAAGGCGAGTGCGACCAGGCGCCCCTTGCGGGCCAGCCGCGCCTGGTAGGCCCCCAGGTCGGTGCCGACGAGATCGACGATCACGTCGAAGCGGTCGAGGTCCTCGGGCCGGGTCGTGCGGTAGTCCACGGCCTCGTCCGCCCCGAGCCCGGTGATCCAGTCCAGATTGCGGGCGCCCGCCAGGGCGGTCACGTGCGCGCCGAGCGCCTTGCCCAGTTGCACGGCGACGCTGCCGACACCGCCGGTGGCGCCGCGGACCAGGAGTTTTTCCCCGGGCTGGAGTCGCGCCTTGCCGATCAGGGCCGTCATCGCGGTGGTGCCCGCCGCCGGCAGGGCGGCGGCCTCGACGAGGCTCAGGTTCTCCGGAGCGCGGGCCAGCCTGCGCTCGGGCACGGCGACGTGGTCGGCGAGGGCGCCGAAGGTGAGGTGCGGCATGAGTCCCCACACCGCGTCCCCGACGCCCCAGCCGCGTACGCCGTCGCCGACGGCCGCGACCCGGCCGGCGAAGTCGCTGCCCAGGCGGCGCGGGAAGCGGGCGCGGGTCACCCGGCGCATCTTGCCCGCTCTGAAAGCGGTCTCACCGGCGTCCACGCTCGCGGCGTGCACGTCGACGAGGACTTCTCCGGGCCCCGGCCGGGGCGCGGGGACGTCGTCGACACGCAGAACGTCGGGCGGGCCAAAACGGTCGAACTGTACGGCACGCATGCCTTGGTCTCCTCGTCGTGGAGCAGAAACGGGGTACCCCTCCGCTTTTCCGAATATGGGGGCACCCCCCACTTCTTGTCAAACGGCGCGGCCCGGCGACGGTGCGAGAATTGGGGTGGCACCCCGCTTTGCGGCGAGGAAGGAGATCACGAGCGTGACCAGGGAGAACCCGGGCCCACCCAAACGCGCGGACGCGCGCCGCAACTACGACCGGATCCTCGATGCCGCCGCGGCCGAAGTCGCCCGGCGCGGAGCCGATGCCTCCCTGGAGGAGATCGCACGGCGGGCCGGCGTCGGCTCCGCCACGCTGCACCGCCACTTCCCGTCCCGGTGGGTCCTGCTCCAGGCCGTCTTCCAGGAGCGGGTGGAGCGGCTGTGCGACGAGGCCCGGACCCTGGCGAGCGAGTACCCGTCCGCGACCGCCCTGACGAAATGGCTGATCTCCCTGGCGGTCTTCGGTGCCGCGACGCGCGGCGCCGCCCGCGCCCTGCTGCAGGCAACGGGCACGAACGGGTCGTCCGCACCGGATTCGGGCTGCGAGCGACTGCTGACGGAGGCGGGCGGCGACCTCCTGGCCCGCGCCCAGCAGGACGGCACCGTCCGCGACGACGTGACCGTCGTCGAACTGGTCTCCCTCGCCAACGCGGTGTCCCTCGCGGCCGAGCACACCCCCGACGCCGTGCGGCACGCCACTCGGCTCATGGGGATCGCCGTCGAGGGCCTGGGCGTGTCAGGACACCGTCCCCCGGGCTGATCCGCGTCCGGCTCCGGCGGGCCGGCGGGGCCGGTGGTCGTGGCGGGGACGGTGGTCGTGGCGGGGACGGTGGTCGTGGCGGGTCAGCTCCAGAGCCGCCGTTCCCGGCCGCGGGGGTCGTCGACCTGGGTCCACTCGGTGTCGATGCGCATGGTGGCCCGGCGGTCGGTGTCGTACCGGTCCCAGCCGGGGTCGCCGGTCCGGGCGAACCGGATCCAGGTCTCGTGGACGCGGGCGGCGAGGTCCGCGGGGGCCCGGTCGGGACCGAGCAGGGCGGCGGGGCCGTTGAGTTCGGGCCGGTCGGCGAGGTCGAAGACGAAGGGCAGTTCGACCCCGTGGGTGGCGCCGAGTTCTCCGTCCAGGGCGTGCGAGCGCCAGGCGAACTCGTAGGCGTAGGTGGCGGACCGCGGGTGGTGGGCCGCGTGGGCGTCCGCCAGGGCGCGGCTGCCCGCGCCGAACAGGGCGTCGGTCATGACGGCGGAGCGCAGTTCCGCGGCGGACGCCCCGGGGCGGGACGCGCGGTAGGTCGCGACGAGCCGCGCCGGATCGGGGTGCGAGCGTGCGGCGGCCTCGTCGACGTCGGCGGCGGTCGAGGTGGCGTACCTGCCCACGGGGACCAGATAGAGGTTCCCCTCCTCGGTGTTGGTGCCGACGAGCAGGTCGACGTCGGCGGCGCGGCCGGCGGCGACGGATGCGGCGGGCTGGGTGTCCAGGACCAGGCTGAAGGGGCTCAGACCGATCAGCGGGTCACCGTGGGTCTCGGTCCGCAGGTCGATGCCCGCGAGCCCGGACGCCGCCTCGACGAGCCGCTCGTCGGGGATGCCGGCGAAGGTGTCGGCGGAGGGCTCGACACCCAGGGCCTCGCCCGCGGCCCTGGTGACGCGGGCGGCCTGCTCGGGCGTGAACGCGCCCAGGCCGCTGCCGCTCTGCACGATCGCGCGGCGGAACAGGCCGGCGGCCCCGGGGGTGGCGAGGACGCCGCCGACGGTGGTCGCCCCGGCCGACTGGCCGAAGAGGGTGACGTTGTGCGGGTCGCCGCCGAACGCGGAGACGTTCTCCCGCACCCAGCGCAGCGCGGCGACGACGTCGAGCAGGCCGCGGTTGGCGGGCGCCCCGGGGATGTCGAGGAACCCGGCTATCCCGAGCCGGTAGTTGAGGGTGACCAGGACGACACCGTCACGGGCGAAGGCGGAGCCGTCGTACAGGGCGGCCCGCGTCGACCCGGCGACGAAACCTCCGCCGTGGACGAACACCATGACCGGCAGACCGCCCCCTCCTGCGGCGGGCGCGAAGACGTTGACGGTGAGGTAGTCCTCGCCGCGGCTCCAGCCGGTGCCGAAGTAGGGGGTCATGTCGATGTCGCCGAGCCTGCGTTCGGCCTGCGGGGCGGTGGGCCCCGGCACGGTGGCGTCCCGTACGCCGTCCCACGGCTCGTGCGGCCGCGGCGGGGCGAACCGGCCGGCGCCGCGGGGCGGGGCGGCGTACGGGATGTTCAGGAAGGTGAGGGCGCCGCCCCGGCGCAGGCCGCGAACGGTGCCCTGCGCGGTGGTCACGACGGGGTCGGGGTGGTGGTTCATGTCGCGTGTCCTTCCGCGGTCCTCAGGCCTGCTCGGTGTACTTGGCGAAGGGCGCCCAGCCCTTGACGGCGAACTTGCCGCCCTCCCGGACGACTTCGGCGGCGCCGTGGCCGCCGAGGTGCGCGGGGAAGACGAGGGCGTTGCTGTCGGCCGCCGAGCCCAGGAGCTTGTGGCGGGTGGCGCGGGCTTCGGCGGGGTCCTCGCAGAAGCAGCTGTTGGCGTCGGGCTCGTGGATCTGGACCGGGCTGTGCATGAGGTCGCCGACGAACAGGGCGCGGTCGGAGCCGGACTCCAGCCGCAGCACCGACGAGCCGGGGGTGTGGCCGGGGGCGAGGTCGAGGCGCAGGTTGGCGTCGATGCGGTGGCTGCCCTCCCACAGCCGGGTGAGCCCGGCCGCGTGCACGGGGGCGACGCTGTCCTCGAAGACGTTCTGGTTGCCCCGGCCGAGCAGGGTCGGGATCTCGTTGGCGGGGTTCCAGTAGTCGAAGTCGGCCTTCGCCATGAGGTAGGTGGCGTTGGGGAACGTCGGTACCCAGGTCCGGCCGTCGAGGTAGGTGTTCCAGCCGACGTGGTCGACGTGCAGGTGGGTGTTGATCACGATGTCGACGTCCTCGGGGCGGACCCCGGCGCGGGCGAGATTGCCCAGGAAGTCGGTGTCCAGACGGCTCCACACCGGCGCGTACGGCCGGTCCTTGTGATTGCCGACGCCGGTGTCGACCAGGATGGTCTTGCCCTCGCTGCGCAGGACCCAGGTCTGGATCGCGGTGTTGACGATCCGGGTCTCGGCGTCCAGGAAGTCCGGAACCAGCCAGGAACGGTGCGTGTCCCACGCCTGGGCCGGGGTGTCGGGGACGAACGCCTCGGGCGTCATGCCGACGGGGCCGTAGTACTCCCGGACTCGGGTCACGGTGACATCGCCCAGGGCGATGGTGTCCATGGTCGTCTCCAGTTCGATAGTGCGATGGTTCGATGGTTCGGACGGTGCGATCGATTCCGCGCGCTCGGCGTCCCCCGTGAAGGCGCCTGTTTCGCCTGTTGCGCCTGTTCCGCAAGAGTGCGTCGCGCTGCCGGGGTCGCGGTATGCGTCACGTGACTGCACCTGGCCTGCACGATCAGGAATGCCACCGGTGGAATAGGCGTTGAACCGGACTTCGGGATACGGCTCACGGAGCACGGCACACGACTTACGGCCTATGGCGAGCCGTGCGAGATCTCAGTTCTGGAGCGACGGTGGAGAATGCTGGAAGCCCTCGGGCGGGCCGCCGAGGCCCGGCCGGAGGTCCCGCTCCGACGGTGCTGGGCCGGGAAGCCGAGACCGCGGACATCATGCGGCGCGTCGCCGCCGGCCGGTCCCACAGCGCGGTGCTGGTCGTCGAGGGCGAACCCGGTGTCGGCAAGAGCCTCCTGCTCGACCTCGCCGTACGGCGAACGCGCGACGCCGGTCATCTGGTGCTGCGAGCGGTCGGCAGCGAGTCCGAGGCCCACCTCGCCTTCGCCGGTCTGCACCAGCTGCTCCGCCCGGTACTCGCCGACCTGGACGGTCTTCCGCCCCGGCAGCGTTCCTCGCTCCGGATCGCGCTGGGACTGACCGATCCCGCCGACCACGCCGAGCCCCCCGACGCCCTGCTCGTCGGCCTGGCGGTGCTGACCCTGGTGTCGGACCTGGCGGAACCGGCACCGCTGCTCGTGGTGGTCGACGACGCCCAGTGGATCGACCGCGCCTCGCTGGACGTCCTGTCCTTCGTGGCCCGGCGCATGGACGGCGAGCCCGTGACGCTGCTGATGGGCGCGCGTGCCGCGGCCTCGCTGCCCGGCTTCGACAAGGGCTACGAGCGTCTGGAGATCGGCCCCCTGAGTGGTGCCGCCGCGAACCGGCTGCTGGACGAGCAGCCGCAGCCGCCCACCGGCCGCACCCGGGTCCGGATTCTCCAGGAGGCGGCCGGCAATCCGCTGGCCCTGGTCGAACTCACCCGCGCCTTCGCCGCCGCGGGCGGACAGCCGGAGGGCAGCCGAGTGGAGGGCCCGCTGCCCGTCACCGACCGGCTGGAAGCGATCTTCGCGCGGCACCTGCGGCACCTGCCGGATGCCACCCGCCACGCCCTGCTGCTGCTCGCCGCCGCGGACGCGCCGGACGCGCCGGTGGCCGCGCGGGGCCTGCCCGAGGCGGCCGACACGAGGTGGCTGCCCGCCGAACGGGCCGGTCTCGTACGACGGCACAGCACCGGGATCACCTTCCGCCACCCGCTCGTCCGCTCGGCGGTCTACCACGCCGCGCCCTTCGAGGAGCGCAGGCAGGCCCATCTCACTCTCGCCCGACTGCTGGACGAGGAGCCCGACCGCCGCGCCTGGCACCTCGCCGCCGCGACCGAGCGCCCCGACGAGCAGGTGTCGAAGCTCCTCCTGGAAACAGCCGGCCGGGCCCGGCGCCGGGGCGGCCACGCGGCCGCTGCCGCCGCCCTGGAACGCGCCGCGGAACTCAGCCCGCGCCGCGCGGACCAGGCGCGGCTGCTGGCCGACGCCGCGGACCTGGCCGTCTACACCGGTCAGCTCGGCTGGGTGGAACACCTGGCCGACGAGGTCCGCAGGCGCGGTGACGACCCGGCGCTGACCAGCCGGGCCACGCTGGCGGCGGGCCGGCTCATGACCATGGGCCCGCACCACACGGCCGCCTTCGCGCTGCTCTCGCGCATCGCCGAGGAGGCGGCGGACGCCCGCTCGCCCCGCCTGCTGGACGCGCTCGCCGCGGCAGCGGTGGTCCGCTACTACTCGGGCGAGGAGTCCCAGCGGCAGCGCATCGAGGACCTGTTCTCCCAGGTGCCGGACTCCCCCGCGGGCGGTGCGCTGCGCGCCTGGACCCTGGCCGTCTCCGATCCCACCGGCGCGGGGGCCTCCCTCGCCCCGGCGCTGCCCCGGCTGATCGCCGAGGCCGGGGACGACGCCGGAGCCCTGACCGCGCTCGCCATCGTGGCCTGGCTCCTCGACCAGACGCCGCTCGCCGCCAGGACCTTCGACGAGGCCTTCGACCGCTGGCAGGCCCACGGCCCGCTGCCGGCCGGACTGGCCTGCGCCGCCGGGTGGACCTTTCTGGAACAGGGCCGCTGGGCCGAGGCCCGCTCGGTGGCCGCCGAGATCGCGGAGGTGGCCGCGCGGGCCGGACTGGACCACGCCGAGGCGTGCGCGCGAGCCCTCGACGCGACCGTGCTGGCGCTGCTCGGCGAACCGGCCGAGGCGCGCGCGAACGCCGAGCGGGCACTGGCCCTCGTCGATCCCCTGGAGAGCCGCTCCGTAGCGGTCTGCGCCCGCCGTGCCCTGGGGCTGGCGGCGGTGGCCGAGGGCGACTACGACACCGCGTACGCGCAGTTCCGCGCCGCCTTCACCGAGGACGGCGACCCGGTCCACTACCACGTCTCCCCCACCGTCCTGGCCGACCTCGCTGCCGCGGCCGTCCGCCGGGGACACCACGAACTCGCCGCGGAACCGCTGGAGCGGTCGGTACGGCGCCTGGGCACCGGCACGTCGGCACGCGTCTCCTCCCTGACCGAACGGGCCCGCGCGCTGCTCGCCGCACCGGAGCACGCCGAACGGCACTACCGGGCGGCGCTGGCGGACGAAGCGGGCGAGCACTGGCCCTTCGAGCGGGCACAGACCCGGCTGGACTACGGCGAGTGGCTGCGCCGCCGGCGCCGTATCGCGGAGGCCCGCCCGCTGCTGACCGCCGCACTCGACACGTTCCGGCGGCTCGGCGCCCGACCGTGGATCGAACGCGCCCAGGCAGAACTGCGCGCCGCGGGCATCGAGCCGAACGGCGTCACTCCCCGCGCGCTCACCGAACTCACCCCCCAACAGCAACAGATCGTCCAGCTGGCGGCCCACGGCCTGACGAACCGCGAGATCGGGGAGAAGCTGTACCTCTCCCCCCGCACGGTCGGCTCCCACCTCTATCGCGTCTTCCCCAAACTGGGCATCACCGCCCGCGCCCAACTACGTGACGTGACCGGAGGCGGGCCGGTGCGGTCGGATGCCGGGATAGACTCCCGGCGCCCGACGGTGCCCGAGAGGACGCTTCGGGGCAGCCCGCTCTCCCCGTAAGGACCAGGCATGACCGTCGCTGAACAGCACCCCGGCGCCGACCGGGTCAGCATCCAACGGCTGCGCCGCCGCCTGGAACGGCTGATCGGCGTCGCGGCCACCGAAGGGAACGAACTCGTCGCGCTGCGCAACGGCGACGAGATCTTCCCCGCCATGCTGGGGGCGATCCGGGCGGCCGAGCACACGATCGACATGATGACGTTCGTGTACTGGCGCGGGCAGATAGCCCGCGACTTCGCCGCCGCTCTCGCCGACCGGGCCCGGGCCGGAGTACGGGTCCGGCTGCTGCTGGACGGCTTCGGCGCCAAGGAGATCGAGCAGGACCTGCTGGACGCCATGGAGGCCGCGGGGGTACTGATCGCCTGGTTCCGCAAACCGCTGTGGCTGTCGCCGTTCAAGCAGAACCACCGCTGCCACCGCAAGGCCCTCGTCATCGACGAGCACACCGCCTTCACCGGAGGCGTCGGCATCGCCGAGGAGTGGTGCGGCGACGCCCGCGGCCCCGGTGAGTGGCGCGACACCCACGTCCAGGTGCGCGGCCCGGCCGTGGACGGCGTCGCCGCCGCCTTCGCCCAGAACTGGGCCGAGTGCCACGACGAGCTGTACGACGACCGGGACCGGTTCTCCGAACACACCCAGCCCGGCACATCCATCGTCCAGGTGGTGCGCGGTTCGGCCAGCTTCGGCTGGCAGGACATGCAGACCCTCATCCGCGTCATGCTCACCTCCGCCGAGCACCGCTTCCGCCTGGCGACCGCCTACTTCGCCCCGGACACCTACTTCGTCGACCTGCTCTGCGCCACCGCCCGGCGCGGCGTCACGGTGGAGATCCTGCTCCCCGGCCCGCACACCGACCAGCGGGCCTGCCAACTGGCCGGCCAGTACCACTACGCCCGTCTGCTGGACGCCGGGGTGTCGATTCGCCAGTACCAGCCGACCATGATGCACGCCAAGATCATCACGGTGGACGGGCTGGCCGCCCTGATCGGGTCCACCAACTTCAACCGGCGCTCCATGGACCACGACGAGGAAGTGATGCTCGCCGTCCTGGACCAGGAGTTCACCAGCGGCCTGGACCGGGACTTCGACGCCGACCTGGAACGCAGCACCGCCATCGAGCCGACCCGCTGGAAGCGCCGCGATGCCCTGCAACGCCTCCGGGAGACGGCCGTCCTGCCCCTGCGCCGATTCCTGTGAACTGACGGAGCGGGACCACGCGGAGCCGAACCGCGAGTGAGGCGCGCGGCCTCGGGGGCGGGCGCGGCTTGGCGCATGGCCCCCCGTATCGAGGGCAATCGACAGGCACGTCTCACAGTCTGGAGCCCCGCCATGATGATCGTAGGAATCGTCGCCGTGTGTGTCGTTCTCGCCGTTCTCGCCTTCCTCGTACCGCGCCTCTCCCACCACCCGCAACGCGGAACCCAGCGCACGCTCGGCCTCGGGTCACGAGCCGGAGGAAAGGCTCCCGGCATCCTCGGCCGCGCCTTCAGCAAGCCCTTCCGCAGCAGCTCCAAGGCTGTCGGCCGCAGCGGTTCGGCCGGTCGGCGGGCCCGCGGCCACATGCCGTTCTGAGCCCCAAAGTCCCAAATCCGTAGGTGCGTTGGGGATATTCCGGGGCATTCGGTACGGCGGGTGGGCGTGATCGGACGCCGGCCACTACTCGTCGAAAAGGTGCTGGGGAGATGGGGATGCACATGCGTGTCAACGGGACGAGGACCGGTGCGATCGTGGTCGCCGCGATCGTGGGAAGCGTCGCCCTGTCGGGATGCGGTGGGGGCGACGAGTCCGAGGGGAAGGGGAGCGACGCGTCGCCGAGTGCGAGCGGGAGCAAGGGCGCCCAGGAGCAGGGCACGACGGAAGTGCGAGCGGCCTACGACAAGACGGCCGAAGCCGAGTCGGCGCGCATGACCATCCGGATGAAGCTTACGGCGGAGGGTCAGACGATCACGTCCGACGGCAAGGGTGTCCTCGACCTCGCCGAGGGGGACAGCGTGATGACCGTCACCGCGCAGGACCAGAGCATCGAGCAGCGCGTGGTCGACCAGGTCCTCTACCAGAAGTCCCCCGACCAGAAGGCCCCCGGCGGCAAGCCCTGGATCAAGATCGACCTGAAGAAGGTGGCCGCGCAGCAGAGGATGGGCAACCAGCAGATCGGCGACCCCGCGCAGACCGCCGCCTACGCCAAGGCGATCACCGACAAGGACGTCAAGAAGGTCGGCACCGAGAAGGTCGACGGAGCCGACACCACGCACTACAAGGTCTCCGTGGACGTCTCCAAACTGCCGGGCGGCGACCAGATGAGCAAGCAGCTCGGCCCGACCCTGCCCATGCAGGTCTGGCTCGACGACGAGGGCCGACTCCGGAAGCAACAGATCGACATGACCGTCAAGGCCCCCGCTTCCGCATCCGCGAAGCCGGACGCCGGCGCGTCCCCGCAGCAGCTCAAAATGACCACGGTGATGCACTTCTCCGACTTCGGCACCGAGGTCAACGCCGAGCCCCCGCCGACCGGACAGGTAACCGACATGACCGACCAGGCCCTACAGGGCGGACCCAAGCAGGGCTGACCACCACCGAGTTGCCCTCCGGTGAGGCCCCCGCACCGCACGACGGCGCGGGGGCCTCACCGCATTGAGCACGAAAAGGCGCAAGCCACCCGCTACACGTTGAAGCGGAACTCCACCACATCCCCGTCCTGCATCACATAGTCCTTGCCCTCCATGCGCGCCTTGCCCTTGGCGCGGGCCTCGGTCACCGAGCCGGTGGTGATCAGGTCGTCGAAGGAGATGACCTCCGCCTTGATGAAGCCCTTCTGGAAGTCGGTGTGGATGACACCGGCGGCCTCCGGGGCGGTGGCGCCCTTCTTGATGGTCCAGGCGCGGGATTCCTTGGGGCCGGCCGTCAGGTAGGTCTGCAGGCCGAGGGTGCGGAAGCCGACGTGGGCGAGGGTGGCGAGGCCGGGCTCCTCCTGGCCGACGGACTGGAGGAGTTCGAGGGCCTCGTCCTCGTCCAGCTCGGCGAGGTCCGCCTCCAGCTTGGCGTTGAGGAAGATCGCCTCGGCGGGGGCGACCAGGGCGCGCTGCTCGTTCTTGAAGGCTTCGTCGGTCAGCTCGTCCTCGTCGACGTTGAAGACGTAGAGGAAGGGCTTCGTCGTGAGGAGGTGCAGGTCGTGGAGGAGTTCCGCGCGCTCGGTGCCCTGGAGGATGCCCTGGGAGAACAGCGTGTCGCCCCTCTCCAGGATCTCCTTGGCCTCCTCGACGGCCTTGACCTTGGGCGCGATGTCCTTCTTGATGCGCGACTCCTTCTGGAGGCGCGGGAGGACCTTCTCGATGGTCTGGAGGTCGGCGAGGATCAGCTCGGTGTTGATCGTCTCGATGTCGTCCTTCGGCGAGACCTTGCCGTCGACGTGCACGACGTTCTCGTCCTTGAAGGCGCGGATGACCTGGCAGATCGCGTCGGACTCGCGGATGTTGGCCAGGAACTTGTTGCCCAGGCCCTCGCCCTCGCTCGCGCCGCGCACGATGCCCGCGATGTCGACGAAGTCGACCGTGGCCGGGAGGATCTTCTCGGAGGAGAAGATCTCGGCCAGCTTCGCCAGGCGGGGGTCGGGGACGCCGACCACACCGACGTTGGGCTCGATCGTGGCGAACGGGTAGTTGGCCGCGAGCACGTCGTTCTTGGTCAGGGCGTTGAACAGGGTCGACTTGCCGACATTCGGCAGACCGACGATTCCGATCGTGAGCGACACGTTGCGACTTCCCGTACGTGAGATGCGGAGGGCGGGTGGGATGGGGCAGGCCAGGCAGGGGCCGATCCACCAGTCTACGGGGTGTGCCGTGCCGCACCCGCTCGGAGTCGAACGCTTGGCCAAGGCGCGCCCGACGGCGTGTCTGTCGGGCTATTCGGCACATAAACCGACCTAAGTTGGTCCAGTGGAGCAACACAGGACGCGACCTGCGCAGTACGGACCGCGACGAAGCCGGGCGCCGCTGCCCGCACAGGGCCGGGGCGGCGCCGCTGCCGCGCGGCCCCCGGTGGGGCGGGGCGGGCGACCGGTGGCACGGCGCGTGGACCCGGCACGCCCGGCTCCGGGGGCCGGTTCACCCGTGGCCAGGGCCGTGCGGGCCCTGCGCGGGATGCCCAATCCGCGCCTGACGGGGCTCGGCAGCGGTCTGTTCTGCGCGGCCGTGATGACCCTGCTCGGTTTCCTGGACGAGCTGCTGTTCGGCGCGTCCCTGACCGTGTACGGGGTGCTGTTCGTGCCGGTGAGTCTGCTCACCGCGCTCTGGGTGCGCCGGGGCGACCTGCTGACCGCCCCCGTCGTGGTGCCGATCGCCTTCGCCGTGGGCCTGGTGCCCGTGGCGGAGAGCGGGGACGGTCCCGCCGGACGGCTGATGGGGCTCGTCACCGCCCTGGCCACCGAGGCCGGGTGGCTGTACGGCGGGACGCTGGTCGCCGGGTCGGCCGTGATCGTCCGCCGGATCCGGCTGGTGCGGCGCCGGGCCGCCGCCCGGAACCGGCCCCCGGCCTGACCGCACCCGCGCTCAGCCGGGCCCTGCTCAGCCCGTGCCCCGCTCAGCCCGCCGCCCGCATCGCCGCCCCCACGATCCCCGCGTTGTTCTGGAGCTGGGCGGGGACGATCTCCGTGCGGATGCCCTCGATGTGGGGCAGGAACTTGTGGGACTTGCGGCTGACACCGCCGCCGATGATGAACAGCTCCGGCGAGAACAGCATCTCGACGTGCGCGAGGTACTTCTGGACCCGGTGGGCCCAGTGCTCCCACGACATGTCGTGGTCGTCCTTGACCTTGCTGGAGGCCCGCTTCTCCGCGTCGTGACCGTCCAGCTCCAGATGGCCCAGCTCGGTGTTGGGGACCAGGACCCCGTCGGTGAACACCGCGCTGCCGATGCCGGTGCCGAAGGTGAGCAGGATGACCGTGCCCTTGCGGCCGCGACCGGCGCCGAAGTGCATCTCGGCGACGCCCGCCGCGTCCGCGTCGTTGACCACCGTCACGTCCAGCCCGCCCAGCCGCTCGCTGAACAGGGCGCGCGCGTCGGTGTCGACCCAGCCCTTGTCGACGTTGGCCGCGGTGCGCACCGTGGCGCCGCCGGTCACCACGCCCGGGAAGGTGAGCCCGACCGGGCCGGTCCAGTCGAAGTGCTGGACGACCTGCCTGACCCCGTCGGCCACGCCGTCGGGGGTCGCCGGATGCGGGGTCAGCACCTTGCAGCGCTCCTGGGCCAGGTCGCCCCTGTCGAGGTCCACAGGGGCGCCCTTGATCCCGGATCCGCCGATGTCCACGCCGAAGATCTGCATGGCCCTACGTTACGACGGACGACTGACGGTCACGCCTCGGGCGTACCCGCGGTACCCGCAGTACCCGCAGTACCCGTGGTGCCTGCCGCACCCGAGCCGCCCCGCTCCGCCACCAGGGACGCCGCCTCCTCGCGCAGGTCGCGGCGCAGCTCCTTGGGCAGCGAGAAGGTGATCGACTCCTCGGCGGCCTTGACGATCTCCACGTCCTCGAAACCGCGGCGCGAGAGCCACTCCAGGACCTGCTCGACCAGGACGTCGGGGACGGAGGCGCCGGAGGTGACGCCGACCGTGGTGACGCCGTCCAGCCAGGACTCCTCGATCTCGTCGGCGAAGTCCACCAGGTACGCCTCGCGGGAGCCGGCCTGCTTGGCGACCTCGACCAGGCGCTTGGAGTTGGAGGAGTTGCGGGAGCCGACGACGATCACCAGCTCGGCCTCGGCGCCCATCTGCTTCACCGCGAGCTGGCGGTTCTGCGTGGCGTAGCAGATGTCGTCGCTCGGCGGGGAGATGAGCTGCGGGAACTTGTCCTTGAGCGCGTCGACGGTCTCCATCGTCTCGTCGACGGAGAGAGTCGTCTGGGAGAGCCAGACGACCCTGGAGGGGTCGCGGACCTCGACCTTCGCGACGTCCTCGGGGCCGTCGACGAGCTGGATGTGGTCGGGGGCCTCGCCGGAGGTGCCGATGACCTCCTCGTGGCCCTCGTGGCCGATCAGCAGGATGTCGTAGTCGTCGTCGGCGAAGCGGACGGCTTCCTTGTGGACCTTGGTGACGAGGGGGCAGGTGGCGTCGATGGTGGCGAGGCGACCGCGCTCGGCCTCCTCGTGGACGACGGGGGCCACGCCGTGCGCGGAGAACATCACGATGTTCCCCGGGGGGACCTCCTCCGTCCGCTCGACGAAGATCGCGCCCTTCTTCTCCAGGGTCTGGACGACGTACTTGTTGTGGACGATCTCGTGCCGGACGTACACCGGAGCCCCGTACTGCTCCAGGGCTTTCTCGACGGCGATCACGGCGCGGTCCACACCCGCGCAGTAGCCACGGGGGGCGGCGAGCAGGACACGGCGGCCAGGCGAAGCAGTCATGGCACCCATCGTAAGGCCGCGTTCGGCGGGTCAAAGATCGCGTGGGTGCGGCGTTGCCCGGAAGACTGGCGGGAACGTTCCGAGGCGGAGCCCTGAGCAGAACCGGGGCGGAACCGAAACACAGGCGGAGGCACGATGGCGCAGAGCGGTACGACGGCCCCGGGGGCCGGTGAGGAACACCAGCTGAGGCGCAGTCTGGGCTTCAGGGACCTGGTGGTCTACGGCCTGCTGTTCATCGCGCCGATGGCGCCGGTCGGCGTGTTCGGCACGCTGGACGCCAAGTCGCACGGCGCGGTGGCCCTCGTCTACATCGTCGCCACGATCGCGATGGCGTTCACCGCATTCAGCTACGCGCAGATGGTGCGGGTGGTCCCCCAGGCGGGCTCGGTGTTCGCATACGCGCGCGCGGGGCTCGGCAACGGGGCCGGGTTCATCGCCGGGTGGATGGCGATGCTGGACTACGTCCTCATCCCGGCGGTGGCGTACCTCTTCTCCGGCATCGCGATGGAGGCGCTGGTCCCGGAGGTGTCGCGGTGGGTGTGGACGGCGATCGCGGTCGTCGTCACGACGCTGCTGAACCTGTGGGGGGTGCGGGCGGCGGCCCGGGTGGGCTTCCTGGTGCTCGCCATGGAGATCGTCGTACTGATCGTCTTCGTGGCCACGGCGATCGTGGTCCTGGCGCAGGACGGGGCCGAGCGCGACTGGCTGTCGCCGCTGTCGGGGGACGGCACGCAGGGGGCGTTCGCGCTGTCGGCGGTGGTCGGCGCGGTGTCGGTGGCGGTGCTGTCGTACCTGGGCTTCGACGCGATCGCCACCTTCGCCGAGGAGGTCACCGGGGGTTCGGCGAAGGTCGCGCGGGCGCTGCTCTTCTGTCTGGCGCTGGCGGGCGTGCTGTTCGTGGCGCAGACGTACCTGGTGGCACTCCTGGAGCCGGTGTCGTCGGCTCAGCTGGCGGCGGAGCCGGAGCGGCAGGGGTCGGCGTTCTACGACGCCGTGGACGCGTCGGTGGGCACGTGGCTGCACGATCTGGTGGCGGTGAGCAAGGCGATCGGCGCGGCGTTCGCGGCGCTGGCCGGACAGGCGGCGGCCGGGCGGCTGCTGTTCGCGATGGGCCGCGACCGGCGGCTGCCGCGGGTGCTGTCGCGGACGGACGCCGGGGTGCCGCGCGTGGCCCTGCTGGTGTCGGCGGTGATCACGATGGCGGCCGCGGTGTGGGCGGCGCGCCGGGACGACGGTCTCGACCACCTGGTCTCGGTGGTCGACGTCGGCGCGCTGACCGCGTTCACGCTGCTCCACGCGAGCGTGGTGGGCTGGTTCGTGGTGCGGCGCGGCGGGGAAGCGGTGAGCTGGTGGCGGCATCTGCTGATGCCGGTGCTCGGCGCGGCGATCACGGTCGCGGTGATCGTGGAGGCGTCACGGACCGCGCAGGTGGTCGGGGCGATCTGGCTTGCGGTGGGGCTGGTGGTGCTGGCGGTGCAGTGGAGGGGGCGGAGGGATGCGGACCGGGCGGGCGTGTGAGAGGGGCGGACGCGGAGGGCCGGATTGTCGGACCCGGCCGTTACGCTCGGGCGCATGGCTGCCAACTCGTCCCCCGAAAGTCCGCTGCCCGTGGGCGAGGTCTCACGGCTGATCGGGGGCTGGATCGACCGGCTCGGCGCGGTCTGGGTCGAGGGGCAGATCACCCAGTTGTCGCGGCGGCCGGGCGCCGGCGTGGTGTTCCTGACGCTGCGCGACCCGTCGTACGACATCTCCGTGAGCGTGACCTGTTACCGGCAGGTGTTCGACGCCGTGGCGGACGTGGTGGGCGAGGGCGCCCGGGTGGTCGTGCACGCCAAGCCGGAGTGGTACGCGCCGCGGGGGCAGCTGTCGCTGCGGGCCGCCGAGATCAAGCCGGTGGGCGTCGGTGAGCTGCTCGCGCGGCTGGAGCAGCTGAAGAAGTCCCTCGCGCGCGAGGGCCTGTTCGCGGCCGAGCGCAAGAAGCCGCTGCCGTTCCTGCCGCAGCTGGTGGGCCTGGTGTGCGGGCGGGCCTCGGCGGCCGAGCGGGACGTCCTGGAGAACGCCCGGCACCGCTGGCCCGCCGTCCGCTTCGAGGTGCGCAACGTCCCGGTGCAGGGTGTACACGCGGTGCCGCAGGTGGTGCAGGCGGTGAAGGAGCTGGACGCGCTGGACGACGTGGACGTGATCGTCGTCGCGCGGGGCGGCGGCAGCGTGGAGGACCTGCTGCCGTTCTCCGACGAGCAGCTGGTGCGGGCGGTGGCCGCCTGTCGTACGCCGGTCGTCTCGGCGATCGGCCACGAGCCGGACAGCCCGCTGCTCGACCTGGTCGCCGACCTGCGCGCCTCCACGCCGACCGATGCCGCGAAGAAGGTCGTGCCGGACGTCGGCGAGGAGTACGAGCGGGTACGGCTGCTGCGGGACCGCGCCCGGCGGTGCGTGGCGGCGTTCGTCGACCGCGAGGAGCGGGGGCTGGCCCACGCGCTGGCCCGGCCGTCGATACAGGATCCGCACCGGATGATCGAGGAGCGGGCCGAGCAGGTGGCGGCGCTGCTGGACCGGAGCCGCCGTTCGCTGCGGCACCACCTCGACCGGGCCGACTCCGAGCTGACGCACACGCACGCGCGCGTGGTGGCCCTCTCCCCCGCCGCGACCCTCAAGCGCGGGTACGCGGTGCTCCAGCGGGCCGACGGCCACGCGGTCCGCGACCCCGGCGAGGTGGAGCCCGGCGAGACGCTGCGCGCCCGGGTCTCCGAGGGCGATTTCTCCGTACGAGTCGACGCATAGGGTGGGTGGATGACCAGCGAGGTGGAGCAGCCGACGGCGATGTCCGAGGCGCTCGGGTACGAGCAGGCGCGGGACGAGCTGATCGAGGTCGTCCGGCGGCTGGAGGCCGGCGGTACGACGCTGGAGGAGTCGCTCGCCCTGTGGGAGCGGGGCGAGGAGCTGGCGAAGGTCTGCCGCCGCCGCCTGGACGGCGCCCGGGCCCGCCTGGACGCGGCGCTGGCCGAGGAGGAGACGGGCCCGGAGGACACGGCCGCCGGGAGCGACGACGCCCTCTAGGGGCCCCTAGAGGGGGCGTGGCGTGTGGATCAGACCCGCCCCAGCCCCCTTGGCGCAGGCCGGGCGGGCGGGCGGTGGACCTGAGGCCGCCCATCAGGAGGTTCAGCAGGCTGCCGGCCTTGGCCTCGTGCTCGGGCCGGGGGGCCACGGCGAAGATGCCGATGAGCGAGGCGGCGATGTCTGCGGCGGAGGCGTCGGAGCGGAGGTCGCCCGCCGCGCGGCCGGCGTCGAGGATCGTGGTGATGGCCGTCAGCAGCTCGGTCCGGGTCCGCGCATGGGCGATCTCGCCCGACTCGATCATCGTGAGCAGCGTGTCGAGCATGCCGTTCCTGGTCGCGATCCAGTCCCCGAACAGGTCCATCCAGCGCCGCAGCGCCACCGCCGGGGGCAGCTCGCCGAGCAGCTCACGGGCGCCGGCGGCGTCCCGGACGGCCGCGTCTGCACCATCGCGGGGCAGGTCGACGGCGTGCCCGCCGGTCAACGGCGCGAACGCGGCCCGCGGCGCCCTGGAGGAGATCGCCCGCCTGGTCGCGGCGGGGCCGGCCGCGAGTGCCCGTCGCGGCGAGCTTCCCGGTCGAGCGGATTCGCGGCGCGGGCGAGCTTCAGGCCGGTCGGCACGTGCGGGGCAAGGTCGTCATCGACCTCTGGCCGTCATCGCCCACTGGACGCACCGCAGCGCGTCTACCCCTCCTTACCGGCTCCCTCGGCCAGGGTGTGCGCGACGAGCGCGTTGGCGTGCCCGTGGCCCAGGCCGTGCTCGGTCTTGAGCCAGGCGACCAGCTCCATGTGCTTCGTGAGCGGAGAGGAGCGGATGAGGTCCTTCCACTCCGCGACCGGGCGGCCGTACTTCTTCTCGATGGACGGGAAGTACGAGGCCGGGCCCTTCACGGCGGCGGTCATGTCGATGCGCTCCCTGCGTATGAGGTACGAGTGGTGATGCGCCCTGTAGACCACGGCCGGTGCCGGAAGTGATCGTCGGCCAGCTGTGACGCGTGTCACTCCACCTTCAGTGAGGTGAACCGGGGCCACTGCCGCTCCGGCCCTTCGTCGCGCACGCTGAGCGAGAAGCCGCCGTACCCCTCCGCCGCCCGCCACCGGCCCGCGCGGACCGTCGTACAGGGGTCGCCGTCGACGCTCACCCGCACCTGCCGGGGGGTCACGGAGACGGTGATCCGGTGCGTGGCGGCGGAGTCGAGCCGGCAGGTCCGCCGCTCGTCGGCGCCGTTCGTCCCCGGGCCGCTCGTGGTGAGGCTCGCCGTGTTGCGGCCGACGGAGAGCGCCACCGGGTGCTCGCTGCCCGCCCGTACGGTGATGCCGACGCTGTTCGAGGTACCGCGCAGGCCCTCGACGGTGGCGCGCAGGCGGTAGTCGGCCCAGTCGGCCGTGGCGAGGGGCGGTAGTCGGCCGACACGTAGTTGGTGCCGCCCGCGGGAGGGCTGTCGCGGCGGCGCGGCTGCTGCGCGGTCCGGCGCCGCCGACCAGGCGCGGGGTGCGTTCGGGGGTGTGGCGTTCGTTGCCGGGGTCGATCCGTTCGGGGGCGAAGGCGACGTACACGTCCTCGTCGACGGTGAGCCCGCGGGCCCGCAGCGGTTCGACCAGCAGGTCGCGGGTGGTGCCGACATAGCTGGTGGAGGTGAGCACGATCAGCTGGCCGGACACGGCGTGCTCCACCACCGAGGCGCAGGCGGAGGAGAGCGCGGTGAGGTCGGGCTCGCGCCGGGCGTCGACGGGGGTGGGCACACAGATGACGACGGCGTCGGCGTCGCGCACCGCCGTGGCGTCCGGGGTGAGCCGGAAGCGTTCGCCGGCCGTCGCGCAGGCGAGCTGCGCGTGGTGCAGCGGGAGCAGGTCCACGGCTCCGCGCGCGATGTCCCGCAGCCGGTCCGGGCTGCTGTCGATGCCGACAACGGTGGCGCCCGCGTCGGAGAGGGCGAGTGCGGTGGGGAGTCCCACATAGCCGAGTCCGACGACCGCGACGATCGGTCCGGATGCATCAAGGTGTGAGTGGTCTGGCTTGAATTTCACATCGTCATATAGGAGCACCGCCCGGAAACCTCGTTTTCTCGACACACAGGCCGCCGGAAACGCCAGGGCTCCTTCACCCAGGCGGGCGTGTGAAGCGGATCACCACGGTCCCCTTTTTGTTGAAGCTTGAACTTCTTTGGCGTAGTGTCGCCCGCGTCAAAAGGGCTCCCCGGTCCCCACGCCGCGCGGAGCCGACGCACCCCCGGAGAAAGATCACGCATGCCTCTCGTTCTTGACCCCGCCGCCCAGGACCTGCTGTTCCGCGAGGCCCGCACCGCGAACACCTTCACCGACGAGCCGGTGACCGACGAGCAGGTGCAGGCGATCTACGACCTGGTCAAGTACGGCCCGACCGCCTTCAACCAGTCGCCGCTGCGCGTCACGCTGGTCCGCTCCCCCGAGGCCCGCGAGCGCCTGGTCGCGCACATGGCGGAGGGCAACCGGCCCAAGACGGCCGCCGCCCCGCTGGTCGCGATCCTGTCCGCGGACAACGAGTTCCACGAGGAGCTGCCGGCGCTCTTCCCGCACTTCCCGCAGGCCAAGGACGCCTTCTTCAGCGAGCGTCCGGTCCGCGAGGGCGCGGCCACCCTGAACGCCGCCCTCCAGGCCGCCTACTTCATCGTCGGCGTCCGCGCCGCCGGGCTGGCCGCCGGACCGATGACCGGGTTCGACTTCGAGGGCGTGCGCAAGGAGTTCCTGGACGACGACCACACCCCGCTGATGGTCGTCAACATCGGCCGTCCGGGCCCGGACGCCTGGTTCCCGCGCTCCCCGCGCCTGGCCTACGACCAGGTCGTCACCACGGTCTGAGCCACGCGGCACGGCACGCGCGACGAAGCCCCCGGCACCTCGCCGGGGGCTTCGTCATGTCTCGTGGGCCGAGCCGAGCCGGGCCGCGCTGCCCGGTCAGGTCAGGTCAGGTCAGGTCAGGTCAGCTTCAGTGCCGCCGCCATCTTGCCGAGCTGCTCGAACGACCCGGTGCCG
This sequence comes from Streptomyces sp. BBFR25, assembly GCF_044590125.1. NCBI lineage: Bacteria > Bacillati > Actinomycetota > Actinomycetes > Kitasatosporales > Streptomycetaceae > Streptomyces > Streptomyces sp. BBFR25. The sequence goes on along the minus strand of NZ_CP172447.1, from coordinate 5,365,562 downwards.
GCCACCACCGTCGTCGCGCCCTTCATGTCGTCGGCGCCGTGCAGGACCAGCGCGTCGTACCGGCCGCCCGTGTACCGCGTCCAGGTCCGGCCGCCGATCTCCTCGGTTCGCTCGGTCGCCTGCGCGCCCTGACTGGCGTCGTGGATGAAGGTGGACGCCTTCTTCGTGGACTGCTCGATCGCCACGTACTCGCCGTCGGGGGCGCTGAAGCCCAGGTGCCAGGCGTCGGAGTCGTCACCGCGGAAGCGGACGGAGGTCGGCTTCCACTCCTCGGACAGTCCCTCGGGCGCGGCCACCGGGTAGGACGCGGCGCGCTGCGCGGTCAGCAGCTCGACCCGGTAGTCGACCCGCTTGACGTCCGGTTCGCTGTCGTCGTGCGGAATGAACATCCAGATCACGCCCGCGGCCAACACGATGACCCCGAGGGAGAGGATCATGTCCCGGGCCGACTTCTGCTTGCCTTTCATACCTGCCACGCCCCCTATCGTCGCAGGTGCCTGATCCGCTCATACGTGGGGTCCCCTGCTCATTTTGTCGGACTGACGATAGAGTCTTGGCCACACCCTCATCCGGCCGTCGTCGTATCAGAAAGGTGCGTTCCGATGACCGAGCATCATCTCCCGTCCGAGCTGGACGTCCCCTCAGAGGCCCCCGACCGCAACCTCGCCATGGAGCTGGTGCGGGTCACCGAAGCCGCGGCGATGGCCGCCGGCCGCTGGGTCGGGCGCGGTGACAAGAACGGCGCCGACGGTGCCGCGGTGCGCGCCATGCGGACCCTCGTCCACACCGTCTCGATGAACGGCGTCGTCGTCATCGGCGAGGGCGAGAAGGACGAGGCCCCGATGCTCTTCAACGGGGAGCGGGTCGGCGACGGGACCGGGGCCGAGGTCGACATCGCCGTCGACCCGATCGACGGCACGACGCTGACCGCCAACGGCATGACCAACGCGATCGCGGTGCTGGCCGCCGCCGAGCGCGGTTCCATGTTCGACCCGTCCGCGGTCTTCTACATGGACAAGCTGGTCACGGGGCCCGAGGCCGCCGACTTCGTCGACATCAACGCGCCCGTCGCCGTGAACATCCGCCGGATCGCCAAGGCCAAGCGGCGCACTCCGGAGGACGTGACCGTCGTCATCCTCGACCGGCCGCGGCACCAGGGCCTCATCAAGGAGGTCCGGGAGACCGGCGCCCGGATCAAGCTGATCTCCGACGGCGATGTGGCCGGCTCCATCCTGGCGCTGCGCGAGGGCACGGGCATCGACCTGCTGCTCGGCATCGGCGGCACGCCGGAGGGCATCATCTCGGCCTGCGCCGTGAAGTGCCTGGGTGGCACCATCCAGGGCAAGCTGTGGCCCAAGGACGACGAGGAGCGGCAGCGGGCCGTCGACGCGGGGCACGACCTGGACCGGGTGCTGACCACGGACGACCTGGTCTCCGGGGACAACGTCTTCTTCGTGGCGACCGGCATCACCGACGGGGAGCTGCTGCGGGGGGTGCGGTACCGGTCGGAGACGGCGACGACCGACTCGATCGTGATGCGGTCGAAGTCGGGGACGGTGCGGCGGATCGACTCCGAGCATCGGCTGAGCAAGCTGCGGGCGTACAGCGCGGTGAATTTCGACCGGGCGAAGTAGACTCCGTCGGTTTCGCGGGGGCCCACTGGGGTGGGGATGCCTGTCGTGTGGCGGCTGCGGCGCCGTCGTGGCTGGTCGCGCAGTTCCCCGCGCCCCTGGGTGGCTGCGGTGCCCGGCGTTGAAAGGGCACCCTCTGTGTGGAGAGGGTGCCCTTTGGGGTTTCTGGGGTTTTAGCCGGCCGCGGCTATGCGGCCCGTGGTGCGGGCGGCCTTCTTGAGTTCTACGTCGCGGCGGCGGCGCCGGGCCAGGACCACGCGGCGTTCGGCGGCGGTGAGGCCGCCCCAGACGCCGTAGGGCTCGGGTTGCAGGAGGGCGTGCTCGCGGCACTCCACCATGACCGGGCAGCGCGCGCAGACGCGCTTGGCGGCCTCTTCGCGGGAGAGGCGGGCGGCGGTCGGTTCCTTGGAGGGGGCGAAGAACAGTCCGGCCTCGTCGCGCCGGCACACCGCCTCGGTGTGCCAGGGAGCGTCTTGGTCCCTGTCCCGCACGGGCACCCGCTGGGCCGGAACGGCAGCTACCTGCAGGGACGAATGCGGCGGTTGCAGCACGGGTCTACTCCTGACGACGGCTTCGCGAGCGAGAGACGATGGGTCAAGGCTTACCCGCTGTACGCGCGCCTATGCACTGGGTACCCCACCGCTGCCGGTGCCGCCGCTACAGGTGCTTGCGCACACCCTTCTCCACCCGCCGGTGCACCCGGTCGAGGATGTCCGCGACGACCTTGCCGCGCTTGGGGCGGGCCTCGACGCTGCCCAGCACGGCCCAGCCGTCCACGTAGATGACGGGGGCCTCGGCCTCGCTGGAGTCGAGGGTGTGGACCTCGAAACTGCCGAGCACGCTGCCGCCCGCGCCCCGCACCGACACGTTCTCCGGGACGCGCACCTCGACGCTGCCGAAGACGGAGAACGCCTTGATGACGACCTGCTGGTACTCGAAGACCGCCTCGCTGAGGTCGATCTCGACGCTGCCGAACACGGCGTAGGCGTGGATGCGGCGGTTCGCCCGCCAGCGGCCCTTGCGGACGGCGCTGCTGAAGACCGCCACCACGTTCTCGTCGGGCTCGGCCGGGATGGCGCCGACGGTGGGGCGGTTGGGGGCCGGGGCGGAGGTGTCCCGGGTGCGGTGGGCGGCGGGCAGGTCCCGGACGAAGACGTCCAGCTCGCCGACGGTCTTGGCGGCCAGCACGCCTTCGACGCGCTCGGCGTGCTCGTCGGCGGTGAGCCGTCCCTCGGCGAGGGCTTCGCGCAGCATGTCGGCGACGCGGTCGCGGTCGGCGTCCGAGGCGCGCAGCTCGGAGGTGCGCGGTGCGGCTGGGGCGTGCTTCTGAAGGTCCACGGCAGTAGCGTACCGAAACGCGATAGATCGCGACTAGCCCTGTGGACAACCTTGTCGCGGCCGACTGAGCCTTACCTCACCCGCTCGCGCCACGGGACAGGTTTTACGCTGGTTGGCGCTGCCAATGGAGGCCAGCCGTCGTTGCTGAGGAATCCAGCCGCGCGTGATGTCGAGTGAGGAATGGGCGAGATGCCTGAGTTCGCGTACACCGATCTGCTCCCCCAGGGCGAGGACACCACTCCGTACCGGCTGGTGACCGCCGAGGGCGTCTCCACCTTCGAGGCCGACGGGCGGACCTTCCTCAAGGTGGAGCCCGAGGCGCTGCGCAAGCTGGCGGAAGAGGCCATCCACGACATCCAGCACTACCTGCGCCCGGCCCACCTCGCGCAGCTGCGCCGCATCATCGACGACCCCGAGGCGTCGGGCAACGACAAGTTCGTGGCGCTGGACCTGCTGAAGAACGCGAACATCGCGGCGGCGGGTGTCCTGCCCATGTGCCAGGACACCGGCACGGCGATCGTCATGGGCAAGCGCGGGCAGAACGTGCTCACGGCGGGCGGCGACGAGGAGGCCCTGAGCCGCGGCATCTACGACGCGTACAAGAACCTCAACCTGCGCTACTCGCAGATGGCTCCGCTCACCATGTGGGAGGAGAAGAACACCGGCTCCAACCTCCCGGCGCAGATCGAGCTGTACGCGACCGACGGCGGCGCCTACAAGTTCCTCTTCATGGCGAAGGGCGGCGGTTCGGCCAACAAGTCGTTCCTCTACCAGGAGACGAAGGCCGTCCTGAACGAGTCCTCCATGATGAAGTTCCTGGAGGAGAAGATCCGCTCGCTCGGCACGGCCGCCTGCCCGCCGTACCACCTGGCGATCGTCGTCGGCGGCACCTCGGCCGAGTACGCGCTGAAGACCGCGAAGTACGCCTCCGCGCACTACCTGGACGAGATCCCGGCCGAGGGCTCGGAGCTGGGGCACGGCTTCCGGGACAAGGAGCTGGAGGAGAAGGTCTTCGAGCTGACCCAGAAGATCGGCATCGGCGCGCAGTTCGGCGGCAAGTACTTCTGCCACGACGTGCGCGTGGTGCGGCTGCCCCGGCACGGGGCGTCCTGCCCGGTCGCCATCGCGGTGTCCTGCTCGGCCGACCGGCAGGCCGTCGCGAAGATCACCGCCGAGGGCGTCTTCCTGGAGCAGCTGGAGACCGACCCGGCGCGGTTCCTGCCGGAGACCACGGACGAGCACCTGGACGAGGCCGGAGACGTCGTCGAGGTCGACCTCAACCGGCCCATGGACGACATCCTCGCCGAGCTGACCAAGCACCCGGTCAAGACCCGGCTGTCGCTGACCGGCCCGCTGGTGGTGGCCCGCGACATCGCGCACGCCAAGATCAAGGAGCGGCTGGACGCGGGCGAGGAGATGCCGCAGTACCTCAAGGACCACCCGGTGTACTACGCCGGTCCGGCGAAGACGCCCGAGGGGTACGCGTCGGGGTCCTTCGGGCCGACGACCGCCGGGCGCATGGACTCCTACGTGGAGCAGTTCCAGGCGGCGGGCGGCTCCAAGGTGATGCTGGCCAAGGGCAACCGGAGCAAGCAGGTCACCGACGCGTGCGACACGCACGGCGGCTTCTACCTGGGCTCCATCGGCGGCCCCGCGGCCCGGCTCGCGCAGGACTGCATCAAGAAGGTGGAGGTCGTCGAGTACGAGGAGCTGGGCATGGAGGCGGTCTGGAAGATCGAGGTCGAGGACTTCCCGGCGTTCATCGTGGTGGACGACAAGGGCAACGACTTCTTCCAGGACCCGGCGCCCGCGCCGACGTTCACGACGATTCCGGTGCGGGGGCCGGGGCTGGCGTAGCCCGTCCCTCCGGCGTTCGGGAGCGGGGTCCGGGGGAGCGAATCCAGCCCTCCTCCGGAACATCCGCACCGCCCCGCACGCTGTACCGGGTATGAGTGACTACCGCATCGAGCACGACTCCATGGGCGAGGTCCGCGTGCCCGCCCACGCCAAGTGGCGGGCCCAGACCCAGCGGGCGGTGGAGAACTTCCCCGTCTCCGGGCAGCGCATCGAGCGCGCGCACATCGAGGCGCTCGCGCGGATCAAGGGCGCGGCGGCCAAGGTCAACGCCGACCTGGGGGTGCTCGACGCGGACGTCGCCGCCGCGATCCGGGAGGCGGCCGGCGAGGTCGCCGAGGGGAAGTGGGACGAGCACTTCCCCGTCGACGTGTTCCAGACCGGGTCCGGGACCTCGTCCAACATGAACACCAACGAGGTCCTCGCGACCCTGGCCACCGAGCGCCTCGGCCGCGACGTGCACCCCAACGACCACGTCAACGCCTCCCAGTCGTCCAACGACGTCTTCCCGTCCTCGATCCACATCGCCGCGACCGCCGCCGTCACCCGCGACCTGATCCCGGCCCTCGACCACCTCGCCGCCGCCCTGGAGCGCAAGGCGGCGGAGTTCGCCGACGTGGTGAAGTCCGGGCGTACGCACCTCATGGACGCCACGCCCGTCACCCTGGGCCAGGAGTTCGGCGGGTACGCGGCGCAGGTGCGGTACGGCATCGAGCGGCTGAACGCGTCCCTCCCCCGCCTCGCCGAGCTGCCGCTGGGCGGCACCGCCGTCGGCACCGGCATCAACACCCCGCCCGGCTTCTCCGCCGCCGTCATCGAGGAGGTGGCCCGCGCGACCGGGCTGCCGCTGACCGAGGCGCGGGACCACTTCGAGGCGCAGGGCGCCCGGGACGGCATCGTCGAGACGAGCGGGCAGCTGCGGACCATCGGCGTCGGGCTGACGAAGATCGCCAACGACCTGCGGTGGATGGCGTCCGGGCCGCGCACCGGGCTCGCGGAGATCTCCCTGCCCGACCTCCAGCCCGGCTCGTCCATCATGCCCGGCAAGGTCAACCCGGTGATCCCGGAGGCGGTCCTGATGGTCGCCGCCCAGGTCACCGGCAACGACGCGACGGTCGCCGCGGCCGGGGCGGCCGGCAACTTCGAGCTGAACGTGATGCTGCCGGTCATCGCCAAGAACGTACTGGAGTCGGTGCGGCTGCTCGCCAACGTCTCCCGGCTGCTCGCCGACCGGACCGTGGACGGGATCGTCGCCCACGCCGAGCGGGCCCGCGAGTACGCCGAGTCGTCGCCGTCCGTGGTCACGCCGCTCAACAAGTACATCGGGTACGAGGAGGCCGCCAAGGTGGCCAAGAAGGCGCTGGCCGAGCGCAAGACGATCCGTCAGGTCGTGCTGGAGGGCGGCTACGTCGAACGCGGCGACCTGACGCACGAACAGCTGGACGAGGCGCTGGACGTGCTGCGGATGACCCGTCCGTGAGGAAGCCCCCGGCGCGGGCCGGCGGCGGTCCGGGGGGCGTGCGCCGGCGCACGCTCGCGCGATCTTCGGGGCGTCGCTTGGCCAGGGCACCTAATATCTCTCCATGGCAGACGGAGAAGCGGTGAGCGCGGCGGCGGGGCCGGGAGCTGACGGTCCGGCGGGCCCGGCGGCCCCCTGGGCTCCCGGCAGTCAGATCCTGTGGCGGTACCGGGAGAACGGCGGACCGCACCCGCACATCGCGCGCCCCGTCACCGTCGTACGGGACGACGCCGAACTGCTCGCCGTGTGGCTGGCGCCCGGCACCGAGTGCGTGAAGCCGGTCCTCGCCGACGGCACGCCCGTGCACCTGGAACCGCTGGCCACGCGCTACACCAAGCCGCGCACCGTACAGCGCGACCGGTGGTTCGGCACGGGGGTGCTGAAGCTGGCGAGACCCGGCGCGGCCTGGTCGGTGTGGCTGTTCTGGGACCCGGGCTGGCGGTTCAAGAACTGGTACGTGAACCTGGAGGAGCCGCTCACCCGCTGGGAGGGCGGGGTCGACTCGGAGGACCACTTCCTGGACATCTCCGTCCACCCGGACCGCACCTGGTACTGGCGGGACGAGGACGAGTTCGCGCAGGCCCAGCGGGACCGGCTGGTGGACCCGGCGCTGGCCGGGCGGGTGCGCCGGGCGGGGCGGGCCGCGGTCGCGGAGATCCGGGCCTGGGGGTCGCCGTTCGCCGACGGCTGGGAGCACTGGCGGCCCGATCCGGCGTGGCCGGTACCGTCCCTGCCGGGCGACTGGGATCGCACGCCCGCGCACGTCTCCTCATGAGACCCTTGATGTGCCCCCCGGCAACAAACGTAGGATCGTCCTCCGCAATGAGCGCGGCAGCGGCAACCGGCGGAGCGTGCGCTGTGCTTGACCGATCGTCACCGAGGGGCGGCAGGACGTGAGCGAGGGGTACGAGGGCAACACGCAGACGGACCGCGGAAGGTCCGCCGGTGACACAGGAACAGCCTCTGACCACGCGGGAACCCCGTTCCTTGGGCACGGATTGCGGGTATCGGGATTTCTGCGGGACGAACTGCACGCGCCGCGCGCAGTCCCGGACGGATGGATTCGACACGCGTGACGGAGCACCCGACCTCCTTCGACCGCCCCTCGACGGGCGCCGACCCCACGGATCCCCGCGGGGCGCTCCTGCCTGACCCCGTGCCGCCGCGCGCCTCCGGGCCCGCGTTACCGGCCCAGGGGCGCGCCGGTCAGACGCCGCCCGCCGCGGGCGAGGACGCCGCGGGGGCCTTCGAACACTCCCAGCCGGGCGCCGAGCAGGCCGCCGAGCCCGACGCACACCGCCCGCGGCCCGCGTCCGAGGGCGTCCCGGCCCAGCCGGACGGCGGGCAGCCGGGCGGTGCGCCGACGGGTGACACGCCCTCCGCGGGCGTCACCCCGGGCGGCGTCTCCACGGACGGGATGCCCGCCGACGGCAGATCCGCGGACGGCGGGGAGACCGGTCTGGTGCAGCCGGGCCCGGGGACGGCGGCCGGCGCCGCGGGCCCGGGCCGCCGTGGCGCACCACCGGAGCCCGACCGGCGTATCGGACAGCCCACCGCGCCCGGCCGGCCCACGCCGATGCGGCGGGACGGGGACCGGCTGCGGTTCGTGGGTGCCGCGACCCGGCGGATCGCCCGGGGCATGGACCTCGACGAGATCGTGATGGGGCTGTGCCGGGCCACCGTGCCCACGTTCGCGGACGCCATCCTGGTCTATCTGCGCGAGCCGCTGCCGGTCGGCGACGAGCGGCCCACCGGCCCCCTGGTCCTGCGGCTGCGGCGCACCGACCGCATACCGGCCGAGCGGGACACCGAGGGCGGCTTCACCCCCGCGGCCCCGCCGGAGCCCTCCGAGCTGGAGACGGTCGGCGCCGAGCTGTGCGAGGTGCGGCCGGGCAGCGCGCTGGCCGAGGTGCTGCGCGGGGTGCGCCCGGTGTTCACGGACACGCCCGCGGCCCGCGCCGCGCTGCCGGAACTGCTGGGCGAGGAGCGCGACTTCGCCCTGCCCGACGGCCGCAGGGCGATCCTCGCGCCGCTGCGCGGCCGACGCCGGGTGATCGGCGCCGCGCTGTTCCTGCGCGGCCCCGAGCGCGTCTCCTTCGAGGCCGACGACCTGCTGGTGGCCGCCCAACTCGCCACGCACAGCGCCCTCGGCATCGACAAGGCGGTGCTGTACGGGCGCGAGGCGTACATCGCCGACGAGTTGCAGCGCACGATGCTCCCGGAGAACCTGCCCCGCTGCACCGGCGTGCGGCTGGCCTCCCGCTACCTCCCGGCCGCCGAGACCGCGCGGGTCGGTGGCGACTGGTACGACGCCATCCCGCTGCCCGGCAGCCGGGTCGCGCTGGTCGTCGGGGACGTCATGGGCCACTCCATGACGTCGGCGGCCATCATGGGCCAGCTGCGGACCACGGCGCAGACCCTGGCCGGGCTCGACCTGCCGCCGCAGGAGGTGCTGCACCACCTGGACGAGCAGGCCCAGCGCCTGGGCACCGACCGCATGGCGACCTGCCTGTACGCGGTGTACGACCCGGTCTCGCACCGCATCACCGTCGCCAACGCCGGCCATCCGCCGCCGGTGCTGCTGCACCTGGGCGGCCACGCCGAGGTGCTGCGGGTGCCGGCCGGCGCCCCGATCGGGGTGGGCGGCGTTGACTTCGAGGCCGTGGAGCTGGACGCCCCGGCCGGTGCGACGCTGCTCCTGTACACGGACGGGCTGGTCGAGTCCCGGCTGCGGGACGTGTGGACCGGCATAGAGCAGCTGCGGGAGCGGCTGGCGGCGACCGCGCAGCTCACCGGTCCCGACCATCCGCCGCCCCTGGAAGCCCTGTGCGACGAGGTGCTCGACATGCTCGGCCCGGGCGACCGTGACGACGACATCGCGCTGCTCGCCGCCCGCTTCGACGGCATCGCGCCCAGCGACGTGGCGTACTGGTTCCTGGAGCCGGAGGACGCGGCGCCCGGAAAGGCCCGCCGACTGGCCCGGCGCGCGCTCGCCCGCTGGGGCATGGAGGACCTCACGGACTCCGTGGAGCTGCTCGTCAGCGAGGTCGTGACCAACGCGGTGCGGTACGCGTCGAAACCGGTCACCCTGCGGCTGCTGCGCACGGACGTGCTGCGCTGCGAGGTCGGCGACGACGTGCCGCAGCTGCCCCGGCTGCGGCAGGCACGCGCCACCGACGAGGGCGGGCGCGGGCTGTACCTGGTGAACCGGCTGGCCCGGCGCTGGGGCGCGACGCGGCTGAGCACGGGCAAGGTGGTGTGGTTCGAGCTGAACCGCGGCTGAGGAGTGTGAACGTGTGAAGGGGCGCCCGGTGAGCACCGGGCGCCCCTTCACACGTTTCCGCGACTCCTGACCGTCTACGGCACCCAGTCCCCGCCGGGGAACTCGGGCTCCCCCGACTCGGTGGAGCCGCCGCCGTCCGGTGGTGGTTCGGTGGACGGGCTGTTCGACGGCGAGTTCGTCGGCGACTCGGGCGGCTGCTCGGTCGTCGGGTCGGTCGACGGGGGTGCCTCGGTCGTCGGGTCCTTGGACGGGGGCGGTGCCTCGGTCGTCTCCTCGTGGGTCGGCGAGTTGCTCGGCGACGGGGAGGTGGACGGCGACTTGCTGGGCTTGACGGCGGCGCCCTGCTTGGTGTCCAGCTGGAACTTGGTGACCTCGTCCATGACGCCGAAGGTGTACGCGGCCCAGATCTCCGCCGGGGGGCCACCACCGTTGACGCGGTAGTCGACACCGGCGGCCTTGTACATCGGGACCTGCGGGTGCGGTGCCTTGTCGTCCTCGCCGAACAGGCCGACCGAGGTGACCAGACCCGGGGTGAAACCGGTGAACCAGGCCGACTTGTTGTTGTCCGACGTACCGGTCTTGCCCGCCACCTGCTGACCGTCGCGCAGCGGGTTCTCCCGCACCGACGTCCTGGCCGTACCGTCGTCGACCACGCCGGTGAGTACGGAGGTCACCGTGTCGGCGGCCTCCCGGCTGATGACCTCCTCACCGATCGGGTCGGGCATCTCGATGGTGCGGTCCTTGTGCTCGACCGACTTCACGATCTGCGGGGTGACCTTCTTGCCGTGGTTGTCGAGGGTGGCGTAGACGCCGGCCATCTCCAGCGGGCTGGCGCCCATACTGCCCAGGGTCTGCGCGGGCACGGCCTGCTCGCCCTCGGTGTCCATGCCGAGGTCGGCCGCGACCTTCATGACCTCGCTCATGCCGACGTCGATGCCCATCTGCGCGAAGACGGAGTTGACGGACTTGTTCATCGCCTCCTGGACGTCGATCTCGCCGTAGTCCCGGTCGTCCTCGTTGGGCGGTGCGAAGCCGACCTTCTGGTCGCCGTCCATCACGGGGCGCTCGCTGTCACCGTCGTAGAGGGTGCTGGCCGTGATCGGCACGCCGTCCTGGGTCTCGGCGTCGTGGTCGACGGCGGCGGCGAGGATCACCGGCTTGAAGGTGGAGGCGGGCTGGTAGTCGTCGCGGGTGGCGTTGTTGGTGTAGTGCTTCAGGTAGTTGACGCCGCCGTACATCGCCACGACGGAGCCCGTCTTGGGGTCGACGGAGACGGCACCGGCCTGGACGTCCGCGTCGACCTTGCGCTTGTCGGGGTCCAGCTTGCTGGTGAGTTTCTCCTTGACCGCCTTCTCCAGCGCGGCCTGCTTCTTCTGGTCGATGTTGAGGGTGACGGTGTAGCCGCCGAGGTCCACCAGGGCCTTGGCCTGCTCCATGTCCTCGGCGGCGCCCTGCGCGACGAGCTGCTTCCTGAGCGCGGCATTGGCCGCGTCCACCAGGTACCCGGTCTGGCCGTCCATCCCCGCGGCGGCCTTGGGCTCCTTCGGTGTCGGGAACGTCATGCCCTGCCGGTCGCCCGCGCTCAGCCACTTCTGCTCGACCATGTTGTCCAGGACGTAGTTCCAGCGCTCCTGGACCAGCTTCTTGCCGGTCTCGCTGGCGATCGCCCAGTCGTACTGGTTGGGCGCCTGGAGCAGCGCGGAGAGGTAGGCGCCCTGTTCGACCGTCAGGTCCTCGGCGTCGACGCGGTAGTAGGCCTGGGCGGCGGCCTGGATGCCGTAGGCGCCGCGGCCGTAGTAGCTGGTGTTGATGTAGCCGGCGAGGATGTAGTCCTTGGACTTCTCCCGGTCCAGCTTCAGCGAGATGACCAGTTCCTTCAGCTTGCGCGAGACCGTCTGTTCCTGGGTCAGGTAGTAGTTCTTGACGTACTGCTGGGTGATCGTCGAACCGCCCTGCGCGCCCTTGCCGGAGAGAGTGTTGAGCACACCGCGCGCGGTGCCCTTCAGATCGACGCCCGCGTCCTTGTAGAACGTCTTGTTCTCGGCGGCGACGAAGGTCCGCTGGACGTCCTTGGGAATCTTCGCGAGGTCGACGATCTCACGGTTGCGCTCGCCGGTGCGGGCCATGATGCTGCCGTCGCTGTACTTGTAGACATTGCTCTGCAGCTCGGCCTCGGGGTTGCCCTCGGGGATGTCGATCATCATGTACAGCACGATGAAGGCGCCCATGCCGAGCAGGCACAGGCCGAAGAACGTGCCGACGATCTTCTTCCACGTGAACAGCCGCCGTATCCGGCCCTTCCCGCCCGCGCCCGCGGCCGCACCCGCAGAACGGCGGCGTTTCGGCGCCGCGCGGCGTCCACCGCGCTGTCGCGCTTTTCTCTCTTCCGCTCGTCCCATGTGTCCGATCCGCTCCGCTTCGGTCTTCTGTGGGCACGTCTCGCTCACGCGTCACACAGGTTCGTCGCTCAGGTCAGCTCAGAAAGCTAACACCGGGAGATGTGACAAACGGCAACCGATCCGGCCTTGTACGGACGTGAGAATCAGCACCCGTTCCACAGGAACCGACGTACGAGAGGGGTTCAGGGTTGTGATCCGAGGGTAAAGTGATATCACTTAGTGAGCAAAGAGAGAACGGGGGACCACCCATGTCCACGCACGATGCCCCGCAGGTCACCGCCGATGTGCCCGAGATGCCGACGCCCCGGGTCCGCGAGAACCAGGCCCACAGCATCGGCGGCGGCTTCGCGCTGCTGCTGGGGCTGGTCGGGCTGCTGGTCGGCGCCGGCCTGATCGTCACCGCGACCGCGGTCGCCTCCACCGGCGGGAAGGCGGTGCTGATCATCGCGGGCGTCGTGATCGGCCTGGCCGCCTTCCTCGCGATGTGCGGGCTGAACATGGTGGCGCCGGGCGAGGCCCGCGTGGTGCAGCTCTTCGGGCGGTACCGGGGGACGATCCGGCAGGACGGCCTGCGGTGGGTCAACCCCCTCACCTCCCGCACCAAGATCTCGACGCGGGTGCGCAACCACGAGACGGCCGTCCTGAAGGTCAACGACGCCTACGGCAACCCCATCGAGCTGGCGGCGGTCGTGGTGTGGCGGGTGGAGGACACCGCGCAGGCCACCTTCGAGGTGGACGACTACGTCGAGTTCGTCTCCACCCAGACCGAGGCGGCCGTGCGGCACATCGCCATCGAGTACCCCTACGACGCCCACGACGAGGACGGCCTCTCGCTGCGCGGCAACGCCGAGGAGATCACCGAGAAGCTCGCCGTCGAGCTGCACGCGCGCGTGGAGGCGGCCGGGGTGCAGATCATCGAGTCCCGCTTCACGCACCTCGCGTACGCGCCGGAGATCGCCTCGGCGATGCTCCAGCGCCAGCAGGCCGGTGCGGTGGTCGCGGCGCGGCGGCAGATCGTGGACGGCGCGGTCGGCATGGTCGAGGCGGCGCTCGCCCGGATCAGCGAGCAGGACATCGTGGAGCTGGACGACGAGCGGAAGGCGGCGATGGTGTCCAACCTGATGGTCGTGCTCTGCGGGGACCGTGCCGCCCAGCCGGTCCTGAACACGGGGACGCTCTACCAGTGACGACCCCGTCCGAGGGCTCCGCGCCGTCCGAGGAGCCGGCACCGAAGCGTCGGCCCCGGCAGCGCAAGCAGGTGCTGCTGCGGCTCGACCCGCAGGTGTACGAGGCACTGGCCCGCTGGGCGGGCGACGAACTGCGGTCGGCCAACGCCCAGATCGAGTTCCTGCTCCGCAGGGCGCTGGCGGAGGCCGGCCGGCTGCCCGGCGACACCGGGCCGCTGCCGCGCCGCGGCCGCCCGCCGGGGGGCGGCGGCCCGGGGGCCGCGCCACCACCCTGACCCCCTTCGTCGGCCGCACCCCCGCAGCGATGCGGAGGTGCGGCCTCCGTCGTAGCGGAACCGTGACAATCGCCTCCGACCTGCGGTTCGGCCACCGACGTGAACCCGGGGCCACGACCTCTGCACCGTGCGTATACATGGGGCGTATACACCGTGTGTAGAGTGCTCGGCATGTCCATCGGTCACACCCTCCTGGGACTCCTGGAGTCCGGGCCGCGCCACGGTTACGACCTCAAGCGCGCCTTCGACGAGAAGTTCGGTCACGACCGGCCGCTGCACTACGGCCAGGTCTACTCGACGATGTCCCGCCTGCTGAAGAACGGCCTCGTCGTGGTCGACGGCATCGAGGCGGGCGGCGGTCCCGAACGCAAGCGGTACGCGATCACCGACGAGGGGATCACCGACGTACAGCGGTGGCTCGCCACGCCGGAGAAGCCCGAGCCGTACCTCCAGTCGACGCTGTACACCAAGGTCGTCCTCGCGCTGCTCACCCACCGCGACGCCGCCGACATCCTCGACACCCAGCGTTCGGAACACCTGCGCAGCATGCGCATCCTCACCGACCGCAAGCGCAAGGGCGACCTCGCGGACCAGCTCATCTGCGACCACGCCCTCTTCCATCTCGAGGCCGACCTGCGCTGGCTGGAACTGACCGCCGCGCGCCTCGACAAGCTCCGTGAGGCGGTAACCCGATGACTCCCCCCGCAGGTTCCCTGCTCTCCGCCGAGGCGCTCCGCAAGGCCTACGGTCCCACCCTCGCCCTCGACGGCGCCGAGTTCTCCATCCACCCCGGCGAGGTCGTCGCCGTGATGGGCCCCTCCGGGTCCGGCAAGTCGACGCTGCTGCACTGCCTCGCCGGCATCGTGCCGCCCGACTCCGGGACGATCACGTACAACGGGCGCGAGCTGTCGGCGATGTCCGACGCCCAGCGCAGCGCGCTGCGCCGCTCGGACTTCGGGTTCGTGTTCCAGTTCGGCCAGTTGGTGCCGGAGCTGACCTGCGTCGAGAACGTCGCCCTCCCGCTGCGTCTGAACGGCACCTCGCGCAAGGAGGCCGAGCGGGCCGCGCTGACCTGGATGGAGCGGCTGGAGGTCGACGACCTCCGGAAGAAGCGGCCCGGCGAGGTCTCCGGCGGCCAGGGCCAGCGGGTCGCGGTGGCCCGCTCGCTGGTCACCAACCCGCGCGTGCTCTTCGCGGACGAACCGACCGGCGCCCTGGACTCCCTCAACGGGGAGCGCGTGATGGAACTCCTCACGGACGCCGCCCGCTCCACCAACGCCGCGGTCGTGCTGGTCACGCACGAGGCACGGGTGGCCGCCTACTCCGACCGCGAGATCGTCGTACGGGACGGCAAGTCCAGGGACATGGAGCGGGTCGTATGAACGTGCGCCAGTGGGCGGCCGACCTGACGCTGGGTGTCCGCTTCGCCTTCACCGGGGGGCGCGAGGGCTGGACCCGGGCCGTGCTGACGGCGATCGGCGTCGGGCTCGGCGTGGCGCTGCTGCTGCTGACGACGGCGATCCCGAACGCGCTGAACGTCCGGCACGAGCGGGAGGCGGCGCGCTCCGACATCACCTTCGCCTCCGACCCGATGCCGAAGGCGAACGACACGCTCGTGATCGCCCGGGTCGACGACTACTTCCGCGAGGACGACCTCCGGGGCCGGGCCCTGGAGCCCGAGGGACCGCGGGCACCGCTGCCGCCGGGCGTGGAGAAGTTCCCGGCGGTGGGCGAGATGGTGGTCTCCCCCGCCCTGAAGGAACTGCTGGACTCGGACTCCGGCGCGCTGCTGCGCGAGCGGCTGCCGGACCGGATCGTCGGCACGATCGCGGAGGACGGGCTGATCGGCTCGGCCGAACTCGCCTACTACCGGGGCGCGGAGGGGCTCGCCGAGCAGATCTCCCAGGGCCGGGTCGAGCGCATCGACCGGTTCGGCGACCCGGAGCCCGGGGAGGAGGACTCCGACCCGGTGCTGCTCCTGCTGGTCCTGGTCGTCTTCGTGGTGCTGCTGATGCCGGTCGCGGTGTTCATCGCCGCCGCCGTGCGGTTCGGCGGCGAGCGGCGGGACCGGCGGCTCGCGGCGCTGCGCCTGGTGGGCTCCGACAGCCGCATGACCCGGCGCATCGCGGCCGGTGAGGCCCTGGCAGGCGCGGTCCTCGGACTGGTGTTCGGCGCCGCGTTCTTCATGGTCGGGCGGCAACTCGCGGGCAGCGCCGAGGTGTTCCGCATCAGCGTGTTCCCCAGCTATCTGAACCCCTCGCCGCTGCTGGCCCTGCTGGTCGCGGTGGCGGTCCCGGCGGCGGCGGTGCTGGTGACGCTGTTCGCGCTGCGCGGGGTGGTCATCGAGCCGCTCGGCGTGGTGCGCGCGGGCCGGCCGGCCCGGCGCCGGTTGTGGTGGCGGCTGGTCCTGCCGCTGGCCGGACTGGCGATGCTCTACCCGATGATCGGCAACGGCCGCGAGAACGGCGACTTCAACCAGTACCTGGTGACCGGTGGTGTCGTCCTGCTCCTGGTGGGCGTGACCGCGCTGCTGCCGTGGATCGTGGAGAGTGTCGTCGCCCGCCTCGGATCCGGCGGCGTGGCCTGGCAGCTGGCCGTGCGCAGGCTCCAGCTGAGCAGCGGTACGGCGGCCCGCATGGTCAACGGCATCGCGGTGGCCGTGGCCGGGGCGATCGCCCTGCAGATGCTGTTCGCCGGTGTGGACGACGACTACACCAAGTCCACCGGGCAGGACGTGTCGCGGGCCCAGATGGAGGTGACCCTGTCGAGCGGGGTCGAGAGGGAGCCGGCGGCCGAGAAGTTCCGCGACACCCAGGGGGTGCGGGCGGTCTACGCCTTCTCCGAGGGCTACCTGGGCGACCGCGCCCACGACCCGGAGCACGGCACGATGATCACCGTGGGCGACTGCGCGTCGCTGCGGGAGATCTCCCGGCTGACCTCGTGCGCGGACGGGGACGTGTTCGCCGTCCACGGTGCCGAGTGGGACACCGGGGAGGACATGACGAAGCTGGCCGCACCCGGCCGGAAGCTGTACGCCGACCCGTCCTACGAGGGCGGCCCGAAGCACCCGGCGGTCCCCTGGACGGTGCCGCAGGGCATCAAGGCGGCGAAGGCGCGTCCGGGGCTGGTGGCCGGGACCGACCGGGGCGGCTTCCTGATCACGCCGGGGGCGCTGCCGGACGCGCTCGCCACGACGCTGGACGGGCACGCCTACCTCAAGCTGGACGAGTCGGTGCCGGACGTGCAGGACCGGGTCCGCAACGCCGCGTCGGGCATCGACCGGCTGGCGGACACCGTGACGTGGGCGGAGACGGAGCGGACCGACCGGTTCGACACCATCCGCACCGGTCTCTTCGTCGGCGCGGCGTGTGTGCTGGCGCTGATCGGCGCCAGTCTGCTGGTCTCGCAGCTGGAGCAGTTGCGCGAGCGGAAGAAGCTGCTGTCGGCCCTGGTCGCCTTCGGCACCCGGCGCCGCACGCTGAGCCTTTCGGTGCTGTGGCAGACGGCGATTCCCATCGTGCTCGGCCTGCTGCTCTCCATGGTCGTGGGCCTGACCCTGGGCACGGTGCTGCTGAAGATGACGAGCACTCCGGTGCGCGTCGACTGGACCGGCGTCCTGTCCATGACCGGCATCGGCGCCGCGGTCGTCCTCGCGGTGACGCTGTGCAGCCTGCCGCCGCTGCTGCGGCTGATGCGGCCGGAGGGGCTGCGCACGGAGTAGCACCGCCGGTGTCCGCGGCCGAGGGACCGAGCGACCGCCCTGCCGGGTGGTGGCCCGGTCCCTCAGTCGTGCACCGTCCGGACCGGCAGGTCCGCCATCGCCTCCCTGAGGGCCACCGCCAGTTCCCCGTACTCCGCCGAGCGGGCCGCGCCCGTGCGCATGGCGAGGGCGATGCGGCGGGTGGGGGCCGGGTCGGTGAAGGACGCGGTGAGGAGCTGGCTGGAGCGGGAGGTCTCCACGCGGACGGCGGTGCGCGGCAGCAGCGTCACCCCGAGGCCGCCCGCCACCAGCTGCACCAGCGTGGACAGTCCGGCGGCCGAGGTCGTCGCCGGGACGCCCGCGCGGCCCGCCTCGCGGCAGATGTCGAGGGCCTGGTCGCGCAGGCAGTGCCCCTCGTCGAGCAGCAGCAGCTTCAGCTCGCGCAGCACCGAGCGTTCGAGGCCCTCCCGGCCGCCGAGCCGGTGGTCGAGCGGTGTGACCAGGACGAAGTCCTCGTCGAAGAGCGGGAGTTCGCTGACGCCGGGCACGCCCAGGGGGACCGCGAGCAGCAGCAGGTCGAGGCGGCCGGTGGTGAGTCCGTCCAGCAGGCTCGCGGTCTGCTCCTCGTGGACCTGGAGGTCGAGGTCGGGGTAGCGGTCGTGCACCAGCCGCAGCACCGTCGGCAGCAGATACGGCGCCACGGTCGGGATGACGCCGAGCCGCAGCGCGCCGGTGAAGGGCGCCCGGACCGCCTCCGCCTCCTCCAGGAGCGCGCCGACCTCCGCCAGGACCGCCTTGGCCCGCACCGCGAGCCGTTCCCCGGCCGGCGAGAGCAGCACCTTGCGCGTCGTACGCTCCAGGAGCGTGACACCCAGTGCCTCCTCCAGGGCGGAGACGGCGCCCGAGAGCGCCGGCTGGCTCATGCCGATCGCGGCGGCGGCATCGCGGAAATGCAGGTGCTCGGCGACCGCGTCGAAAGCCCGCAGCTGGGCGAGGCTGGGCTGCCTCTTCTTACTGGACACTAATAGCCACCTCCGATCAACTCGACCGATTGTAGCTATTTCACTAATCAATGCACCCTGTGCCAACATCAACAGCGTCCAACCCATGGAAACGCTCGCAAAGCGGGTGTTTCTTCGCTGCACTTTTTGGAGAGCGCGTGCTCACTGTCGGTGACAAGTTCCCCGAGTTCGACCTGACCGCCTGCGTCTCGCTGGAGAAGGGCAAGGAGTTCCAGCAGATCAACCACAAGACCTACGAGGGTCAGTGGAAGGTCGTCTTCGCGTGGCCCAAGGACTTCACCTTCGTGTGCCCGACCGAGATCGCCGCCTTCGGCAAGCTGAACGACGAGTTCGCCGACCGTGACGCCCAGATCCTCGGCTTCTCCGGCGACTCCGAGTTCGTGCACCACGCCTGGCGCAAGGACCACCCGGACCTGACCGACCTGCCCTTCCCGATGATGGCCGACTCGAAGCACGAGCTGATGCGCGACCTCGGCATCGAGGGCGAGGACGGCTTCGCGCAGCGCGCGGTCTTCATCGTGGACCAGAACAACGAGATCCAGTTCACGATGGTCACCGCCGGCTCCGTCGGCCGTAACCCCAAGGAGGTCCTGCGGGTCCTCGACGCCCTGCAGACCGACGAGCTCTGCCCGTGCAACTGGAGCAAGGGCGACGAGACCCTGGACCCGGTCGCGCTGCTGTCGGGGGAGTGAACTGACATGTCCCTCGACTCCCTGAAGTCCGCCGTACCGGACTACGCCAAGGACCTGAAGCTGAACCTGGGTTCGGTCATCGGCAACTCCGACCTCCCGGCGCAGCAGCTGTGGGGCACCGTGCTGGCGACCGCCATCGCCTCGCGCTCCCCCCACGTGCTGCGCGAGCTGGAGCCGGAGGCGAAGGCGAACCTCTCGCCGGAGGCGTACTCGGCCGCGAAGTCGGCCGCCGCCGTCATGGCGATGAACAACGTCTTCTACCGCACCCGGCACCTGCTGTCGGACCACGAGTACGGCACCCTGCGCGCCGGTCTGCGGATGAACGTCATCGGCAACCCGGGCGTCGACAAGGTCGACTTCGAGCTGTGGTCCTTCGCGGTGTCCGCCATCAACGGCTGCGGCATGTGCCTGGACTCGCACGAGCAGGTGCTCCGCAAGGCCGGTGTGGACCGCGAGACGATCCAGGAGGCGTTCAAGATCGCCGCCGTGGTCGAGGCCGTCGGCGTCACGCTGGACGCCGAGGCGGTCCTCGCCGCCGAGTAGTCCCGCCCCGGGTCCGTCCCGACGCGGCACACACGGCACGGGCCCCGCTCACCGAGAGGTGGGCGGGGCCCGTTCGCGTCGCTACGCCGGGGAGGGGTCCGACGGCGTGCCGTCCGCCGGGGGCTCCTGGGGCTCCTGGGGCTCCTGGGTCTTCGGCGGCCCCGGGGGCCGGTCGGCCGCGGGGGCGGCGTCGGAGGAGGTGGCACCGTGCGGCCTGGGCGTCTGCCGCAGGGCGGCCTCCCGCGAGTACGCCCGCAGATAGCCCACGACGGTGTTGGTCACCGCCACCAGCGGCACGGCGACCACGGCGCCGCCGATGCCGGCCACCATGCCGCCGGCGGCCACCGACAGCACCACCGCCAGCGGATGGACCCGCACCGCCCGCCCGAGGATGAACGGCTGGAGGATGTGCCCCTCGATCTGCTGCACCGCCAGCACCACGACGAGGGTCATGACGGCCGCGAACACGCCCTGCGTCACCAGCGCCACGACGACCGCGAGCGCGCCCGACACCACCGCGCCGACCAGCGGGATGAAGGCGAACAGGAAGATGAACACGGCCAGCGGGACGGCCATCGGCACGTCCAGGAAGTAGATGCCGAGGCCGATGAAGATGGCGTCGATGAGCGCGACGATCACCGTGCCGCGCACATAGGCGGTCAGCGTCCGCCACGCGCGGGGACCGGCCCCGGCCACGCCCGGCCGGGCGGCCGCGGGCACCAGCTTCAGCGACCACTGCCAGATGCGCTTGCCGTCGTAGAGCAGGAAGAGCGTCGAGAAGGCGGCCAGCAGGATGCCGGTGAGCGCCTCGACGACGACCGTGACGCCCTCGAGTCCGGCGGACGTTATCTGGTCGGTGTTGGCGCCGACCGCTTCCCGCAGGTTCTTGGCGATCTCGTTGATCTGCTTGTCGGTGACGTGGAACGGGCTGTTCAGCAGCCAGTTGCGCAGCTCGTCGATGCCGTCCTGGACCTGGTCGGAGAGGTTGTCGATGTTCTCCATCACCTGCCAGGTGACGAACCAGCCGATCAGCCCCATGATCACGAATCCGAGGATCGCGGTCAGCGCGGTGGCCGGCCCCCGTGGCACCCCGCGCCGGCGCAGCCAGGCCACGGCCGGCTGGAGCAGCGCGGTGATCAGCAGCGCGGCCACGAACGCCAGCACCACCAGCTGCACGGCGCTGATGACCCGCATCAGCACCCACACGGTGCCCGCGAGCACCAGCAGCCGCCAGCCGGCCTCCGCGGCCACCCGTACTCCCCAGGGCACGGCCTGCGCCGGGTCGGGACGGTCGCCGACCGCGACCGGACGGTGTGCCCCGGTGTGCTCCGCCTCCGTGTCGTCGGCGGCGCCCTCGGTCGTGTCGTCCAGGGTCCGCCGCACACGGTCGGAGGCCGGCACCGGGCCGTCGTCGGCATCGTCCCGCCGAGCCTCTTCGCGGCGCTGCTCCAACCGCTCGCTCATCTGCGTCAGTCCGGCGCCGAGCCGACCGAGCCACCCTGGCACTCGTGACATGATCCGTCCTCTTCCCCCGTCTTTCCCCACCACTCCCCCCGGAGTCATTCCGGTCCGACCGTACATGGCGGGAGCGCGAAAGCCCCTCACCGTAGGACGGTGAGGGGCTGCGCGAGGTTGAGCGGGGCCGCGCCGTCGGGGGCGACGGGCGGACGGCGGGCTCAGTACCAGTGGTTGGCCTGCCAGAAGGTCCAGGCCTCGCACGGGCTGCCGTAGCGGTTGTCCATGTAGCTGAGGCCCCACTTGATCTGGGTGGCCGGGTTGGTCCGCCAGTCGGCGCCCGCGGAGGCGTACTTGCCCGCGGGGAGGGCCTGGAAGAGGCCGTAGGCGCCGGAGGAGGGGTTGACGGCCTGGTAGTTCCAGCTGGACTCGTGGTTCACGATGTTGCTGAAGCACTGGAACTGGCCGCTGGGCACCATCTGACGGGCCATCGCCTGGATCTGGCCGGTGCTGTAGGAGCTCTGGACGGCGAAGCTGGTGGACTCCCGCTTGGCGTCGCGGCTGGCCGCTTCCTGCGCCGCCTCGCGCTGCTTCGCCGCTTGGGCCGCCTTCTTGGCCTTCTCCTGCTTGGCCACGGCGGTCTTGGCGGCTGCCTTGCGGGCCGCCTCCTCGGCGCCCTTCTTGGCGCTCGCGTCCGCCGCGATGGCCTGCACGTCGGCCTGCTGCGTCAGGGACGCGGTCTGCACCTGCGCCTGCTCACCCATGGGGATGTCGGCAAGCAGGGTCGTGCCTGCTGCCGTCGCCTCCGCGTCGTCGTTGCTCTGCGCGACGCTGCCCGAGGCAACTCCGACGACGCTTCCGACGGCGGTGACCGCCGTGGCCGAGGCCACTGCGAATCCCCGGACCGAGATCCGGCTCACACGGTTTCCTTCCAGCATCGCCCGCTTCGGTGACCCTCGCGGACGCAATCGTGCCCCTGGCGCTGGCCTCCCCAACTACGGGTCACGGGAGGCACGGGCCCGGTGGACAACTCCCTCGACGGGAGCGCCGCGTGGTGCTCGGGCGGCATACGACGCTGCTATGGAGTTGGCTCTGGTGCTTCTGGGGCGCCATACCGCTGGGGGTACAGCTGTGTCGTATGCGGGGCCTGACAGGAATGAGACTCTGCCGTAACCCGGCGGGTGAGGCAATTCTGTGTTGCGTGTGAAAGCTCACATCCCGTTTGGCCCACGGGATTCTCGGAAATCCGCACACACCGAGGCGCCGCCCGGCTAGGCTCTGGGCCTTTCCGGACGGCGCCGAACTGACAGGTAACCGTCTCTCCTACGGGCAATCGACCCTTCACGGGTCGGACTTCACGGAAGCGTCAGATGTGACCGTCCTCCAGCATTTCGGTCACGAGCGCCGCGATCTGGGACCTCTCGGAGCGCGTCAGGGTGACGTGCGCGAAGAGCGGATGCCCCTTCAGCTTCTCGACGACGGCGACGACCCCGTCGTACCGGCCCACCCGCAGGTTGTCCCGCTGTGCCACGTCGTGGGTGAGGACGACCCGTGAGTTGGCCCCGACCCGGGACAGCACGGTCAGCAGGACGTTGCGCTCCAGCGACTGGGCCTCGTCGACGATGACGAACGCGTCGTGCAGCGAACGTCCCCGGATGTGGGTGAGCGGCAGCACCTCCAGCATCCCGCGCGCGGTCACCTCCTCGATGACCTCCCGGCTGGTGACGGCCGACAGCGTGTCGAAGACCGCCTGCGCCCAGGGGCTCATCTTCTCGGCCTCGGAGCCGGGCAGGTAGCCGAGCTCCTGCCCGCCCACCGCGTACAGCGGACGGAAGACCATCACCTTCTGGTGCTGCCGGCGTTCGAGCACGGCCTCCAGTCCGGCGCACAGCGCGAGCGCCGACTTGCCGGTGCCGGCCCGGCCGCCCATCGACACGATCCCGATGTCCGGGTCGAGGAGCAGGTCGAGCGCGATCCGCTGCTCGGCGCTGCGGCCCTTGATGCCGAACGCCTCCCGGTCGCCGCGCACCAGCCGGACGTTCCCGTCGGGCGTGACCCGCCCGAGCGCCTTGCCGCGCTCCGACTGGATGGTCAGCCCTGTGTGCACGGGCAGGTCGGCGGCCTCGGGGACGTAGACCCGGCCTTCCTCGAAGAGCACGTCCACCTGCTCGCCCGGCAGGGTGAGCTCGGACATCCCGGTCCAGCCGGAGGCGTCCGTGATGGCCAGCTCGGCGCGGTACTCCTCGGCGAGGAGGCCGACGGAGGACGCCTTGATCCTGAGCGGGAGGTCCTTCGAGACGACGGTGACGTCGAATCCCTCCGCCTGCAGGTTGCGGGCGACCGCGAGGATGCGGGAGTCGTTGTCCCCCAGGCGGTAGCCGGTGGGCAGCACGCTGGGGTCCGAGTGGTTGAGCTCGACACGGACGGTGCCGCCGAGGTCCCCGATCGGGATGGGGGCGTCGAGGCGACCGTGCCGCACCCGGAACTCGTCGAGCAGGCGCAGGGCCTGCCGGGCGAAGTACCCGAGTTCGGGATGGTGCCGTTTGGCCTCCAATTCCGTCACCACGACGATGGGGAGCACGACCTCGTGCTCGTCGAAGCGGTTCAGGGCGTTCGGGTCGGCCAGCAGGACGCTGGTGTCGAGAACGTAGGTGCGCCTGTCGGGCTTGTGGCGCTTTGTGCTGGTCACCACGGAAGGACGTACCCCCTCGGAAGAGGTCGGGGAGCGACGGAGTGGACGCTGGGCCGGGAGGGCCGTGATCCGGCCGGTCGAGGGCCGCCCTGCACTGGCGCGGGCCGTGGACCGGCCCTCCGCCGCGTCTTCCGTGCCGTGACCGCACGGTGGGGCTGGTGCAAAGGGCCTCCCGGGCGGACGGCTCCGTGCCGTCCGCTGAGATACGACACCCGTGGTTCGGGCGTCGACCTGCTTGGCTTATGCCCTCGAACGAGCGCCGCCATGCCACGACACAGGACGGCGCACCGGTGAACTCCTCGTTACGGGCGCACCACTCGCGGGGACGCCCGGGAGGGCACAAAAAAACGGGCCGGTCCGTGGGGGGGGAGACGGACCGGCCCGAGGGGGGGTTTCCACCATAACCCTTCGTAAGTGATGCTGCGTGCATCGGCGTGCCACAACTACTCTCCGAAGTCACCCGGCGACGCCAGGATGACCACGGAAGCCCCTATTCCGCCCCGAACGGTGGCCAAATCACCCTGTGTCTCCAGGTGGCAGCCGGTACACGTGCGACCGGAGTGGCCCGGCCGGGCCGACGGCGAGTGCCGCGGCGCGGAATTCCGCTTCGCCCGTCCGGGTGACGCCACCGGCGCACCCGGGCTTGACCCGGGGCTCGGCCGGGCGCCCGACCGTCGCGCGGCCGGCCCTTGCTCCGGCACCGCGCAGCCCCCTCCACTGCGCGGTGCCACGCGCGTGACTTTGCTCACGCGAATTACCTGGACTCGAACTTACGCGATCAGAAGGGCCGAGTTCGACCCGAGAAGGACAACGGTGAATAACGATGTGGAAACCCTGTGAGGATCGACGGGTGATTCCGTACCCTCCCTCCGGGCGCGCGGATATTTGCGAAGGTGCGCCACTTACGCCCCGAAAGATCCCTCTCTCCTCCCTTCCCCCTCTCCCCCGGACGGCCGAATCTCCTCCGGACGGCCGAAACACCCCCCTCGGGGATAGCGGACAAGTTCCGTCCTACCCCTCCCCTAACGTCACCTCATGACGAGGACGACGGGGATCACTTGGGCCGCGGCGAGCGCGCGGCGCTTCGAACGGCAGTTCCTGGCCATGTCCGCCCGAACGGGCACCCCCGTGGCCGACGTGGCCGACGCGATGCTCGGTGTCCACGCCCAGGTACTGTCGGCGGCCGAGCTGTCGGTCGGCCTGCGGGCCGACGGCGTGACCCGCGCGGACGTACGCGAGGCCTTGTGGCCGACGGTTTCGCCCACCGCTCCTCCCCCGCCGTCCTCGCCCTCGCCCTCGCCCTCGCTGGTGAAGACGCACGGCCCGCGCGGGACGGTGCACCTGCTCCCCGCCCGCGACCTGCCGATGTGGTGCGCCGCGCTGCCCGCGGTCCCGGACGGCACGGCCGCCCCCGCCGCCGACGTACGCCTCACCGAGGAGCAGGCCCGTCAGGTCGTGGAGGCGATCGCCGACGCGCTCGACGGCGCCTTCCTGACCGTCGACGAACTCGGCGAGGAGGTCGTCGCCCGCACCGGCCCGTGGGCGGGCGACCTGGTGATGCCGGCCTTCCAGACCATGTGGCCCCGCTGGCGCCAGGTCCTGCACCGGGCCGGGCAGTGCGGCGCCCTGTCCTTCGGCCCGAACCGCGGCCGCAGGGTGACGTACACCCGCCCGCCCCACTTCGCCCCGTTGCCGCCCGAGGAGGCGACGCGGCTCCTCGTACGCCGATACCTGTACGCGTACGGTCCCGCGACCCCGCAGCACTTCGCGCGCTGGCTGGCCGCACCGCCCGGCTGGGCGAAGGCCCGCTACGCCGAACTCGCCGCCGCGGGCGAGATCGAGGAGGTCCCTTTCGAGGGCGCGCCGGCGTGGGTGGTGGCCGGTGACACCGGCTTCCCGGACGCCGCGGCGCGGGACGAACCGACCCGCGGGGTGCGGCTGCTGCCGTACTTCGACGCGTACGTCGTCGCCGCCCAGCCGCGGGAGCTGCTCTTCCCGGGGGCCGCGTACCGGCGGGCGCTGGCGGGCGGGCAGGCGGGCAACTTCCCCGTGCTGCTGGTGGACGGGGTCGTGGCGGGCGTCTGGCACCAGCGCCGCCGGGGCCGCCGTACGACGGTCACGGTCGAGCCGCTGGTGTCCCTGACGGCACGGCAGGAACGCGAGCTGGCGGACCGCGTGGCACGGGTTGGGGCCGTGCTGGGGGCGGAGGCGGAGGCGGAGCTGGTGATCGGGGAGGTGACGGTGGGGGCGCACGCGTGAGGACGCGGGCAGGTCAGGTCACGGCATGTCAGGGGGTGTCAGGGCTTGGCCTGCGGCTTGCGCAGGTCGAAGAGATGACGGGAGCTGTGGGCGACGAAGGGCCCCTCGTCCTCGATGCGCTCGTGCAGGTCGCGCAGCCGGTCCCGGTACGCGTCGACGGTGAACCCGGGGACCATCCACACCACCTTGCGCAGGAAGTGGACCACGGCGCCGATGTCGAAGAACTCCATCCGCAGCCGCTCCGCCCGCACCTCCACGACCTCCAGCCCGGCAGCCTCCGCGTCGGCACGCTCACGCTCGGGATGCCGGTCCCGGTGGCTCGCCTCCGGCAGCGGTCCGAGGAAGTACTCGATGAGTTCGAAGACGCTGGCGGGACCGACGTGCTGGGCGAAGTACGTGCCGCCCGGCGCGAGCACGCGGGCGAGTTCGTCCCAGTGCGGCTGGACCGGATGCCGGCTGACGACCAGGTCGAAGGCGCCGTCCGCGAAGGGCAGGGGCGCGTCGTCCGCCGAGGCGACCACCGGGACACCGCGCGGGCGCAGCAGCCGGGTGGCCTCGACGACGTTGGGCTGCCAGCCCTCGGTGGCGACGACGAGCGGGGCGCGCTGCGGGCCGGCGGTTTCGAGGGCGAAGTCCAGCACCTCCCCTCCCCCGGTCTGCACGTCCAGTACGGCGGTGGCCCCGGTCAGCCGCTGCGCCATGGACCGCGCGTATCCCCAGGACGGCCGGGCCTCGGTGGCCCGCCCCTCGAACCAGGAGAAGTCCCACCCTTCGGTGGGTACGGCGGCGCCCTCGGCCACGAGGTCGTCGAAGTCACGGCGGTCGGAACGGTGAGCGGACATGATCACGCCCCCACCAAGGGCCGGACCCGCTCGGCGGCGAATCGTACGAACCCCTCCGGATCGGGCTCGTCGCCGGTCGGCTGGAGGATCACGGTGTCGGCCCCGGCCTCGGCCAGCCGCCGCACGGCGTCGGCGACGGCCTGCGCGTCCCCGGCGGCCCCGAGGTCCGGGACGTCCCCGACACCTTCGGCGACCAGCTCGGTCCGCAGCCGTTCCCGGGCGCCGGGGCCGGTGGCGGCGAGGAGATACACGACGACCTTGTGCGCGTCCGTCCGCCCGGCCGCCGCCCGCCCTTCGTCGATGAGGCGCCGGGCGCGGCGCACGCCGTCCGGCGGGGTGTTCGCGGTGAGCACGGTCCCGTCGGCGGCCTCACCGGCCAGCCGCAGCGAACGGGGCCCGGTGGCACCGGCGAGCACCTCGACGGCCTGCTCCGGCGGCCAGTCGAGCGCGACGTCGTCCAGTCGGACGTAGCGCCCCTCCGTCGTCACCCGCTCGCCGCCCAGCAGTGCCCGCAGCGCCACGAGATACTCCCGCAGCAGCGTCAGCGGCGACTCGGCCCGCGCCCCGACCTGCCCCATCCAGTCCTGCACCCCGTGCCCCACGCCGAGGACGGCACGGCCGGGGAACATCCGGTGCAGCGTGGCGGCCTC
Source organism: Streptomyces sp. BBFR25 (assembly GCF_044590125.1). Lineage (NCBI taxonomy): Bacteria > Bacillati > Actinomycetota > Actinomycetes > Kitasatosporales > Streptomycetaceae > Streptomyces > Streptomyces sp. BBFR25. Next base: position 5,338,221 of record NZ_CP172447.1, on the reverse strand, counting down.
CATCGCGGTGAGGGCCACGTTCCGCAGCGGGACGGGCAGCAGCCCCACCCCGACCCGCACCCGCTCGGTCCACGCGAGGGCGGCGGCGGCCGTGGAGATCCCGCCCTCCCGGAAGCAGTCCTCCCACAGCCACAGCTCCTCGAGCCCCACCTCGTCGGCGACGCGAGCCACGGCACGCAGCCGCTCGGGGGCCAGCTGTGGGCGGAATACGGCACCGAGTCCAGTCATGACGCCTTCCTACCGTCGGCCGAGGCCCCTGCTCAACACCATTACGCCGCCACCCGCAACGGGTCCTCGAAACGAACGGTCTCCACGATCCCCCTCAGCAACGCCCGATACTCCTCCCGCCGCGAGACCGCGACAGCACTGACCGTGAACACGGCCAGCCGCTTGCAGTCGGGGTGGGGGAGGTGGGCGTGGATCTGGAGGAGGGGGAGGCTGGGGAGCCCGGTTTCGGCGGTGTAGCGCAATGTGGTCTCGCTGAGGACTGCGGGGCCGCAGGGAAGCTCCTCAAAGGCGATGTGCGTATGTCCCGCGGCCGACGTGGCGGTACGGGCCGCGGTTACGCCGCGGGGAGCGACGTTCGTGTCGCGCCAGGAGATGGTGAAGAGGGAGAGCACGTGTCCACCCGTGGGATCGATGTCGTCGCGGTGCAGACCGACCGAGCAGTGGACCGTGCCGTAACCGCACAGCGCCCCGAGCATCCGCTGCCCCAGCGCGACCTGCGCGATGAACCGCTGACGCGCCAATTCACTCGGCGCGGCTTCGAGTAACGGGGCGACAGCCTCGCGCATCGCTTCGGCGTCCGAGGAGCCGGGCTCGGCCAGTAGGGAGTTGAGCGGCATCGGCATGAACCCAACGGGCTCGGCGAACCACAATTCCGCCTGTGCGTCTGTGACGGATTCATGCACGAGGATCCGAGGAGTGGTCATGGGTCCTTCCTCTCTGGATCAGGACCGAATGGAAGGACCAGCCGCCCGACGCCCACGCGCAATGTCGTCGGGCCCGGCGGCTCGGCCGTTGAGGCACGCATCGTCCGGAAGATCGGCGCGCTGTTCCATGACGTGCATGCGCCGAGGGGCCCTCCTTCTCCGTCCGGGTGCGGCGATGACTCCTGCGAAGCGGACATCGCCCGCGAACCAGATTTCCTCGATCTGAGCCTTCAGATGTGGCTTGGCACGAGGAGCCATGCGTCGACACCACCATTCCAAGCGCAGATGCTGAGTAAAAACCATGGGCAGCCACTGGCCCGGACGATCTGGGTCAGGGAACTCAAACCAGCCATAGTGCCTACTGGATACCTCCGGACGATCCGTCAGCCCGTACGGAACATCTCGCAGGAGCTGCCAAGCATGGGTACGCAAGATGCGGAGCATCGACAGCGCTGCCGGGAAATATCGCAGTTGTGTCAGGGCACGGTAGGGCCCGTAAACGAAGTACGGAAGAAACACCCACACGAGCCAGTCGGCCGAGTACACCGAGATTCCGAGCAACAAGACCCAGCCACTTACCCAACCGAAGAAGCCGAGGACGTTCATCGCCATGTGACTGAGCCAAGCGCGACGGGTGGGTGGGTGATCCCAAGCAGTCGCACAGACGGCAGGATCCACGATTCCTTCCCTCCTACTCAATGACAGAAGACGTATCGTGCAATATCCGCAAGGCCTCCACCATCAAGAAGAAGACGCGAGCCGTCGACACCGGCGACAGCACCGTCCTTGATTCCGTCGTCCTCTGCGTCCACCGCCTTGTTGTACAAGCCGAACCCTCCCGTACCTACGCCGACTGCGCCCGAAGTACCGGCAACGGCATTGGCGGCTCTGCCGGGGTCGCTGAAGCCGCGCACCGCTCGTGCGACCATGGAGTTCTCCAGGTTCGTGATGGCTCCGGCCTCGTCGACAACCTTGGAACCGTAGGCGCCGGCCCGCTGCCAGAAATCCAGCACTTGCCCGCCCCTGCGAACTGCTCGCGTGGCTTCGAAGGAACCCTTGGCCACTGCCGCGATACCTGGTAGCGCGCCTACGGCGTCCGCTCCCACGGAGACAGCGTTGCTCCAGAAGTCGGCGTCGAGCTCCCCCTTCGTCAACCCGTCCCACAAAGACGCCCGCACTTCCGGGTCCGCAAGCCGCAGGCCGAGCGCCACCGTGCTCAGCCCTGAAGCCGTGAGCATCAAGGCAGCCACCGTCGCGATTCCCCAGCCCAACGGCCCCGCGAGCAGAAGCGCCACGACCCCGATCACCCCCGCCACGAAACTGAGGATGTCCGGGAGGTTGTCGCCCAGCCAGTCGAGTGCCTCGTCGAACCACCCCGGCTCATGCGGCACCAGCTTCTTCGTGGCGTCGCGGATCTTCCGCGCCCGGTACCCGGCCTTCTCCTCATGCTCCTCGGCCAGCCTCTTCGCCCTGCCGATGATCTTCTTCAGCTCGGCCCGGGCATCGTCGAGGTCACCGTTCGCGCGCGTGAGTGCCTTCTGCGCGGCGTCGCCATCGGCCCCCTCCCTCTTCAGGCCGGGGTCGTGACCCGCCGAGTCCGCGCGCCCCTGTGCACGGTCGACCGCCGCCGCCGCGTCCCTCGCGTCGTCCTCCAGCTTCCTGGCCCGCCGCTGGAAGTCGTCGAGCTCGCCCTCCCAGCGGTCCAGCTGCCTGGCCGCCTTGCGGATCGAGTGCGCCGCGTTCTTCAGGTTCAGCGGCAACGGCCCGCCGTCCAACTGCTCGCGAAAGGCGACCGCCGCGTCACCTTCCCAGCAGCTGCCGTCCAGGAGCTTGGTGACGAGGTCGTACGCCTCCTGGAGCACCTTCGCGCAGCCGCTGAGCTTCTTCTCCAGCCCCCGCACGGTCTCCGTGTCCCCCGGCACCGGATTGAAGCCGAGGTGCGGATACGCCGGGTTGGGGATGGGCGGAGCGGACTTGAGCCCTTGCGGCTTGCCCAGGTCCGCCCGGGACCGGGGGTCGAGCGCGGCACCGTACGGGTCGTGGCCGGCCGTGACGGTCACTTCCCGCCGCCACCCTTGGCCTCGCGCGACTTCCGCACCGCCGCCTCGAGCGCCTTGTCGACCTCGAGGTAACTGTCCTTGCTCTTGCCGATGATCTCGGCAAGGTCCTCGGTCTGTTTGCCGATCTCCTCGGAGCCGTACTTCCAGTCCTCCTGGAAGGCCTCGCACGCCGAGTCGAGCTCATCCGTGCCCAGTCCGGCGATCGTCGCGTCCGACAGCGCCTTCCGAACGCCCCGGAGCGAAGTCGACGACTCCTTGAGCGACTTCATGAACCGCCCGAGCTCGTCCCCGTCCACGGCAAGCCGCTCCGCCACCCGCCCGTCCCCTCTCACCGATCCACCGCACCGATGAGAGGAACGACGCCATCCGGTTTCCGTGACGCCCCGGCGACTGCCGCCGCCCTGAGGACTGGCGAGTCCGTTCAGCGGTTGACGGCCTGGATCTCCTGGACGACGACGTCCTGGGTGGCGCCGAACGTACCGTCCGGGAGGTCTCCGCCCGCGCCGCCGCTGCCGGTCCAGTGGATCTCCCACGTGACCGTCGCCTGCAGCGGGAACGTCCCGTCACCCGAGGACCGCAGGTACTTCACCCCGCACGGCGGCGCCTCGTCCGCCCTGCCCTTCTCGTACGGCGCACCAATGCGACCGCCCTTGATCTCGCAGACCCCCGACGCCGGATAGATCTCGGCATCCGGGGTGCCCGGCTCGATCCGCAACGAGACCGGCTCCGCCGTGGCCGTCGCCTCGATACCGATAGCCTCCACCGAAGCGGTGACCGAAACCGGCTTGAACTCGGCACCGTCCAGCCACGCCCACGTCGGAAGATTCACCTTGGTCGCCCCCGCGGGCGCCAGCGTCACCTCCGTACCGGGGACGCGGATCTCCGCGTAGGCGAGCTCGGCGAGGACTTCCGGAGTGACGGCGTTCTCCTTGTCCGCGGGCGGCGGATCACCCTGGTCCACCCAGAAATACTCGGTATCACACTTGTCCCAGCCCGGCGGGTAACTCTCGTTCACATATGATCCCCACCAATAGCCCTTGCCCGTCTTGTCCTTGTTGAAGCCCTTCTTCTCGTCCAGCGCGTTGTACTTCTCCCGCTGCTTGGCATCCCACTCGTACCCCGTGGACTCGGCCTCCCAGATCGGCTCCAGGTACTTCTGCAGCTGCTCCGGGGTGTACTTCGGGGCATACCAGCACGCCGGCGGCGACCACGACGTGGACGACGTCACCGCACCGACCGAATCACCACTCCCATTCTTCGAACGGTCGAACACAACGCCACCCACGGTCACCGAGACGTTCCCCTTGCCGTCGGTGTTGGCGCTCTGCTCCGTCTGTCCGTCCGTTCCGCCACCGAACCCCTTCTGCGCGTGGGCAGGGCCAACAGCAGAAAGAAGCAGGGCGGCGAGCCCTACAGGCAGTATCAGTACCTTGCGGCGCTTCATGGCTGGCACTTCGCGCTCCCCCGTTCCGAAACCAGTCGCTCCGTCACCCAGACGCCCTTGCTGTTCTTGCGCAGCGTGCTCGCATAGAGGACGTAACTGTCCTTCGTCACCGACGTGACATCAGTCTTCCCCGACTCGAGGAACTTGTTGAACGCCTTACTCTGGTCCTCGCAGTACACGAGTGCGGCGGTACCGTCCTCCTTGGCGGTCACGCTCTCTTTGTAGTAGCGAGTCACACCCGTCGTACGAGCCTTGTGATCCACAAAGTCCCGAATGTACTTCTCGCTCCCGGCGGCCGCCTCGCCTTCGGAATAGAAGCGGTACGCCTTGTGCAGCGGGTCCTGCTCCGCGATGGCCATGTCCACGGCCCTGATGCGCTGTTCGGCATCGTGCAGCACTGCGTCCTTTACCGCATCACCGGTTTTGCCCCACTCGAACTTGTATGTCACGTCGGTCGGCAACGCGATCTCCGGACGCTCCGGCTGGGCGGGAGCCGTCTCGCTCGGTGACGTCGACGGATCGCCACTCGTGTCAGCGCCCGCGATCTTGTCGCTGCCTTTGGCAGGACTGTCGTCGTCGCTGCCGCACGCGGACAGCGTCAACGCCGCTGTGGCGGTCAGCGTGAGCGCTGCGAGGAGGGTGGGGCGGCGGCGATTCACTGTCGGCTCCTGGGTGGGACGAGGCTTCTCTTCAGCGAAGCAACGCTATCCACCGGGGCCGGACGACACCAGAGCGAACCTACGTGGCCACACTTCGCGAGTCGCGGGACACTCCCCTGCACCGCGGACACTGGGCATCTTCAGCTCGACGACGGTTCGAGGAGAACACCGAATTGGGACTGCGGCGCTGACGGGACGGGCGGGCACCCTAGTGGTGCAGGGCGGGGCCGTGGGTGGTGCACTCTCCGACTGCCACCACTGACAACTGGTGGATCAGCGGTTGACGGCCTGGATCTCCTGGACGACGACGTCCTGGGTGGCGCCGAACGTACCGTCCGGGAGGTCTCCGCCCGCGCCGCCGCTGCCGGTCCAGTGGATCTCCCACGTGACCGTCGCCTGCAGCGGGAACGTCCCGTCACCCGAGGACCGCAGGTACTTCACCCCGCACGGCGGCGCCTCGTCCGCCCTGCCCTTCTCGTACGGCGCACCAATGCGACCGCCCTTGATCCCATCGCGACCGGCAGCGTATTCGACCCATGAGTCAGGGCTGGCACTTGGCGCTACCACTCTGCGACGCGATGCTCTGGATCTCCCAGACACCTTCGCCGTTCTTCTTCAGCGACGTGTGGTAAATGACGTAGCTCTTTTCAGTCACCTCAGTTTTCCTGACCTTCTTGGCCTTGAGGTACTTCACGTACGCCTTGCCTTGATCTTCACAGTACGTGAAGGAAGCCGTGCCGTCTTTGTCGACTACCACTTCGGGGGCGTAGAAGCGGTAACTTCCCGTGACTGCCGCCTTTTGATCCACGTAGTTCTGGATGAACTTCTGGGTGCCGACGGCAGCCTCACCCTCGTAGTAGTAGAGGTAGGCCCTGTCGAGTGCGTCCTGGTTGACGATTGCCAAGTCGACGGCTTTGACGGACTGCTCACTGTCGGAAAGGACCGCATCCTTGTCCTTGTCACCCGTCTTGGGCCACTCGAAGGTGTACGAGAGATCATCGGGCAGTTCGATCTTCGGTCGGCCGAGGCCCGACGACTTGGACGCAGTCGGTGAGACCGAGGGGGTGGAGCTGCCGGTGTCCGCACCGGCGAGCTTGTCCTCCCCCTTGTCGGAACTGTCGTCGCTGCCGCACGCGGACAGCGTGAACGCCGTTGTAGCGGTCAGCGCGGCCGCTGCGAGGAGGGTAAGGCGGCGGCGATTCACTGTCGGCTCCTGGGTGAGACGAGGCTTCTCTTCAGCAACGCAACGCTATCCACCGAAGCCGAGGCACACCAGAGTGAGACCTGTCCCAGTGCGCCCCCAGAGGGGCTGAACAGCAGTTCCATCCCGCAAGCCGACGACACACGCCCATACGGCGTCCTGCCATCACCCGGCACAAGGCCGAGGACGCATCTATTCTTCTAACTGCCACGCCTTGTAAGTTCACGTGTGCGTACGGGTGGTTACTGGTGCGACGCGTGAGTTGACGGGGGTAGCGGGGATGGTGGGCCACAGGCCGAGTGACTGGCATGTGCTGGACCTGGACAAGGACCCGACCCCGGGGGATCCGCAGCGGGTGCGGACGCTCGCGAAGACGTTGCACGATTTCGCCGACGACGTGTCCGAGGCGTTGCGTCTGGTGAAGGGGATGGCGGGGGAGTCCACCCTGGCCGAGTGGGCGGGGAAGTCGGCGACCGTCTTCAAGGAGGAGTTCTCCGGCGTTCCCAAAAACTTGAAGAAGCTGGAGAAGTCGTACGGGATGTGCGGCGACGCGCTCGCGGACTTCTGGCCGAAGCTGGAGCGGGCGCAGGCACTGGCGGACAGGGCGCTGGTCAAGGCGCGGGAGGCCCGCCAGGACCTGACCTCGGCGCAGTCGAAGCTGTCCTCGGCGGACTCGTGGGTGACGCGGGCGTCGAAGGAGGCGGACAAGTACAAGGACGACCCGACGGGCAGCAAGTCGGACGCGGACAAGCCGGACGAGGCGAAGGTCCGGGCCGCCACCCGTGACGTTCAGCACGCCAAGACCGCGCACGCCAACGCGCAGTCGGCCGTGGACTCGGCGCAGAGCGCCCTGGACGCGGCGAAGAAGATGGCCGAGGACGCGCGCAAGATCCGTGACGACGCGGCACGGGAGGCCAAGAACAAGATCGACGAGGCCTCCGACGCCGGCATCCAGAACCGGTCCTGGTGGGAGGACGTCGGCGACTGGTTCTCCGACAACTGGGACACCATCGTCGCCGTCTGCAAGGTCGTCGTCGCCGTCGTCGGCATCATCGCGATGATCATCGGCGGCCCGATCCTGGGCGCGATCGTCCTCGTGGCCGCCCTCGTTGTCCTCGCCGACACCCTCTACAAATACAGTAAGGGGCAGGCGTCCCTGTGGGACGTGGGATTGGCGGCCCTGGACTGCATACCCGGCATGAAGGGCCTCACCACCCTCGGCGGACTCGCCAAGGGCGCGAAGGCACTGGGCAAGGGCGGCCTCAAGGCCATGGCAAAGGGCCTGGGCAAGAAGGGCCTGCGCAGGGAGGCAGACGACGCCCTGGCAGCGAGTAAGCCGGGCAAAGGCCGCTGCCTGAACGGTGATCCTGTCGACATGGTGTCCGGCGAGATGTACTTGACCGAGACCGATGTCGAACTCCCGGGCCTGCTACCCCTGACTCTGAGACGTACCCACCTGTCGACCTACCGCTCGGGGCGGTCCTTCGGGCCGTCCTGGGCTTCCACGCTCGACGAACGCCTCGTTCTGGACGACGAGGGCGTCACCTTCGCCGCCGAAGACGGCATGATCCTTCTGTACCCGGTCCCGTCCCAGGGGACATCCGTTATGCCGGCAGAGGGGCCACGCTTCCCCCTCGACTGGGACGGCGTACCCGGAACACCGCTCCACATCACCGACCCGCTCACCGGGAGCACCCGACACTTCGCACCGCCACGGCAGCCAACCCCGGGCGACGAGGCGTTCACTCTCCTCCTCGTAGCTCTGACAGACCGCAACGGCTATCGCGTCGACATCGACCGCGAAGCCGACGGAACTCCGATTGCGGTCCGCGACACTGGTGGCCGGTACGTCCACGTTGATACAGAGGACGGACGTGTCACCGCCCTGCGCCTGCGCGATGGTGCCGGGGACACTCTCGGCACCATCGTCAGAGGGTTCGACTACAGCCCGGACGGCGACCTCGTAGCCGTCCGCGACTCCAGTGGTCTGCCGCTGCGATTCGAGTACGACGACCGCAGGCGCATCACCTCTTGGACTGACCGCAACGGCTACGGGTACCGCTTCAGCTACGACGATCAGGACCGCTGCATCGCCGGAGAGGGCGACGACGGCCTGCTGCGCTGCAGCATTGCGTACGACGCCGATGGTCGCGAGACGCATTACACGGACGCTCTCGGCAACACCACGACCTACCAGTGGAACGAGCTGTATCAGCTCGTCGCCGTCACCGACCCGCTCGGTCACACCACCCGCTCTACCTGGGACCGGTACGACCGCCTACTCAGTCGTACCGACGCAAGGGGCCGGACAACCCGCTACTCCTACGACACCCTGGGTGCCCCCACTTGCATCGTCCGGCCCGACGGCCTGCGGGAGACGGCTGAGAACAACGCGTGGGGACTGCCCGTCACGGTTGTCCAGGCCGATGGCCACGCATGGCACACGGAGTACGACAGTCGCGGCAACCTGACCGCCGAGACCGACCCCTCTGGAGCCCGAGTCGAGTACCGGTACCGGGACGACGGCGCACTCATCGCCGTCACCGACGCACTCGGACGCACCGCCTTGTTGGAGCCCGACGCGGCAGGCCTCCCCCTAGCGGCCACAGACGCCGAAGGTGGAGTCACCCGCTACGCGCGAGACGTTTTCGGCAGAATCGTCGCGCACACGAGCCCCGAAGGACAGGTCACCCGGCTCAGCTGGAGTCCGGAAGGTCGTCGGCTCGGGCTCGATCTGCCGGACGGCACCAGTGAGCGGCGGCGGTACGACCCCGAGGGCAACCTCGTCGAGTACACGGACCCAGAAGGTCGAGTGACTCGCTTCGAGTACGGTGGCTTCGATCTGCTCGTGTCACGCACCGACCCCGATGGCTCACGCCTCCGGTTCGCCTACGACGGCCAATTGCGCGTTACCTCGGTGACCAACCAGCGAGGCGCCGCCTGGGAGTACGTCTACGACACGGCCGGTCGTATGGTCCAGGAGCGGGACTTCTCCGGACGCGTACAGAGTTACCGCTTCGACGCGGTCGGCCGCCTCGTCGGCCAGACCAACGGTGCGAACGAGAGTATCGAGTACGTTCGCGACGACTTCGGGAGGATCACGGAGCAACGTACCCCCGAGGGCGTCACCCGCTACGCGTACGACCCCCTCGGCCAAGTCCGGCAAGTGACCGGTCCTGGTGTGAAGTTGGCCTACGAACGTGACGCTCGCGGCCGTATCCTCGCCGAGACCTGCAACGGGGCCACTGTCCGATCGACCTACGACATCCTGGGCAGGCGCATCGGCCGTGTGACGCCGTCCGCGGCGGAAAGCGTCTGGGAGTACAACGGACACGATCGCCCCGTGCTGCTGCGAACGGCTGGCAGGACGCTGACTTTCGCCTACGACCAGGCGGGACGCGAGACCGAACGGCGCATGGGTGGTGTGGCTCTCACCCAGACGTGGGACACAGCCGGTCGGCTCGGCACACAGACCCTGACCGCGACCGACCCGGACTCCGGGCCAAACCGCGAGGGCGCACCGCAACTTCTCCAGCACCGCATCTACAACTACCGACCGAACGGCACGGTCGCCTCGATCAACGACCTCTTGCGGGGCGACCGCGTCATCGACGTCGACCGCCAGGGACGGGTCGCCGGGGTGCAAGCGTCCACCTGGTCCGAGCGGTACGTGTACGACGCGGCGGGCAACGTCACCGAGGGCGAGTTGCATTCCGCGACGTCCATTGGTCGTGCACCGAAAGACGGACATTTGCCGGTGCGTCGCGCAGGAGAGATCACCTACGAGTACGACGACCAGGGCCGCGTCACGGTGCGGCGCAAGAAGCGACTGTCCCGGAAACCCGACGCATGGCGCTACACCTGGGACAGCCAGGACCGGCTGGTCGGAGTTACCACCCCGGACGGCACGACGTGGACGTACACCTACGACCCGTTCGGACGTCGGATCGCCAAACGGCGACTCGGACCGGACGGGACAACCGTGGTGGAGGAAACCACGTTCATCTGGGACGGATTCGTCCTGGCCGAGCAGATGACCCGTGTTGTCGGTGAGACGCCCAGGTGCACGGTGTGGGAGTGGGAGCGGGATCGCTTCAGCCCGCTCACACAGACCGAACGGGTGGCCTCGCCGGACGCGCCCCAGGAATGGGTCGACGACCAGTTCTACTCCATCGTCACGGACCTGGTCGGGACACCGACAGAGCTCGTCACCGAGCCAGGGGTCGTGGCGTGGCAAGCCCGAACCACGGTGTGGGGCGCCCCTCTGCCTGCTGCTGGCCAGGATGACGCGTACTGCCCGCTACGCTTCCCGGGGCAGTACGCGGACCCGGAGACGGCTCTCCACTACAACTACCAGCGACACTACGACCCGGAGACCGGTCAATACGCCTCCCTGGACCCACTGGGCCTCTCTCCTGGGCCGAACCCACGCACGTACGTGTCCAACCCCTTCACGGCTGTCGATCCCTTCGGGCTCGCACCCTCGTGCGAGGAGGCGGCCCGCGCCGCTGCAGCCAAGCGGGCCGACGCGGAACAGGCGACGCCGGGAGCAAACAAGAACACCAGACCGACCAGTGCGGCCGGATTGTCGGTACCAGGGCACCAACAACCCTTTGACGGCGCCAGCATCAAAGGCGGAGGCAACCATGATCTCCATCCCGATGTGCAGGCTGCCTATGATCGGGTTCCGGACCACATCAAGGAGGAGGTCCGTGGAGCTCACTCGAAGTGCGGTGAGGCCGAGGCTCTGTCGAAGGCCATGAGAGCCGGGGTGGATCCCAGGGGCGGTGTGATGGCGGCGGTGAACGTACGTGCGGCGGGCAACCCCGTCCACGGCACACCGAAGGCGGCCTGCTCCTCCTGTCAGCATGTTCTTGACCAACTGGGTGTGACGTGGGTGATGTGAGTGAGTGAGGACCGGAACCGCGAATGGTCACCGGGGACCGAGGAAGTACTGCGCCGGGCCGGCTGGCAACCGGGTCGCACGGTGCCCACGGAGACCTGGGAGGCAATCCTGCGTGAGCGTGGGCCCTACGAGGCACACGACGCGGCACGTGGGTTCCTTGCCGAGTTCGGGGGGCTGACGACCTACGGCTGGCCTGCCGACTCCGTCACCACCTCCTCGGCCATCTGCTTTGACCCCCTGCGGGCCGCCTGGCAGGACGAACGGTTCGCGAGAGCGGGCCTGCAGACGGGAGTGCCCCTGTGTCCCGTGGGCATGGCGGACGAGGGGGCCAGCCTGCTGGGTCTCAGCGAGGATGGGGCCCTGTACCTGATCAGGGACGGTGCCGAGCGGCTGGGTGGATTGGACGGCCTGGTGCAGGCGCAGCGTACTCGGTCCGACCTGTGGACACCGACGGAAGCGACGCACGAGAACGGCTTCTGGCAGCGACTGCGCGGTCTGGAGGGAGGCTCTGACAAAGACCGGGTCCTGCGTGCGGGTGGTTGGTTCCCCGGCCGATCGGTACCCACCGGGACTTGGGAGGCGGTACTGATGCAGACCGGCGAGTTCGAGATGCACGAGGCGGCCCGACGCTTCCTGGCCGAGTTCGGCGCATTGGGAGTGCCCGGAGTGCCCCACGCCGAGCCGAGTGGCTCGGCGCCGTGGATGGAGTTCTCCCTGGACCCACTGCTCGCGATCTGGGACGCCGAGATCATCGACGCCTTGGCCGAGCGTGCAGGCGTCGACCTCTACCCACTCGGGATGCGCGACCGGGGTAACCAGTACCTAGCCATGGCGGATGACGGAGCCGTGTACGCCGGTATGGACGACGCCTGGCTACTGGCCCCCACCCCGGCAGAGGCTCTGGCCCGTCTCACCACCCAGCTCTGAACGACAGGTCCATGCGGATGAGGGCCGTCCCGCCCATCCCGGTGAGAAGCGAAGGAGCACTGCCAGTGAGGCGCAAGCGTCCTTGGTCCCGAGGCTTCCGCTTCGCCTCTTCGGGACGCCACCCTCACCATCATGGCTGTTCGGCACCACCCGATACTCGGCGTCGAGCAGATGTCCAAGGTCCTCGCGGACCAGGACGGCTTCTGTCAACCCACGGTCCAGGGCATGCACAGTACTGGCGAATCACAGACCAACGATCTCGCCGTTGGCCGTACGCACCCTCACGAAGTTTCCGCTGCCGCTCTGCGGGATACCGGCCCGGGACGCTGCCCGGCGACCAGGCTGTGCTCGTCGAGCGGCGCCGAGATGAGCACAGCCGTCATTGCCGGCACTGGCGACCCGAGTCTCACCGCCTGGGGCAGGTGATACTGGTGACCGCGTTGATCGTCGCGCTGCCGAAGGCCCGGATTGCCGAATGCGGGCCCATACCGGTAGAGAACCGGGCTGTGCGCAGTCGGCTTCTGTGGGTCCCACAGTTGCACCCCCGCACACGTGGTGTTCTCGAAGCCCCTCAGCGATCGCTGCCCGCTGCCGTCAGTACGCCACGGGCGGGGGACGAGCGGAAAATGCCGTCGGCGCCAGGTGTCCTCGGTCGGCTCCCATACCTCAAGCGTGCCACCCACCGGGCAGCGACCAAGCCCGCTCTCTCGTCGTCGATGCGGACGCCGTTCAGGCAATCGACTTGGTCGCCGACATACGCCTCCAGGTGCGGCGGCTGACGGAAGGCGAACTTCTACTGCCGCTCGCCGGATCAATCACCCTGACCGCGAACCGCCGTGGTGCGTGGCTCGGTCGGCCGATGCCGTGCGGGTCCCCCAGCGTGACGCCGTCAGAGCCACAGCATGGCCAGCGTCCAGCTGTCTGCACCCAGGAGCGACCGCCCGTTGTCGGCCCAAGCTGTCTGTCTCGAGACCGGCGTCGTGATACCCGCGACGGCATCGGCATTCTTGTCGAGCCTGGTGTTGTACTGGACGTAGCTGTTCTTCGTGACCGGCGTCTTCGCGACCTTGCCGGTCTTCTTGTCCTTGCTGAAGCCCTTGCTCTCGTCCGCGCAGAACGTGAGGGCGGCTGAGGTCTTGTCCCTGAGTTCCACCTCGCGATCGAAGTAGCGGACCTGCCCGGTCACCGTGGCATTGGCCCTTTCGAACTGCCCGACCCACGACACCGCTGCCTCCAGGGCCTTGCCCGTGTTGTAGAAGCCGAGCGCCTTGCCCTCACGGTCCGTTCCGGCGATAGCGGCGTCCTTCATCGGGTCTGCGGTCTCAGCGCACTCGAAGGTCAGCTTCAAGTCCGACGGAAGGACGGCTCCTGCGTGGGACGAGGCTTCTCTTCAGCGAAGCAACGCTATTCACCGGAACCGAGGAACGCCAGAGCGAAGCCTCGTGGCCATCCAAGTGCCTACGTGATACGGCGACGGCGTCGTCACCGCATCAGCGGTTGACGGCCTGGATCTCCTGGACGACGACGTCCTGGGTGGCGCCGAACGTACCGTCCGGGAGGTCTCCGCCCGCGCCGCCGCTGCCGGTCCAGTGAATCTCCCACGTGACCGTCGCCTGCAGCGGGAACGTCCCGTCACCCGAGGACCGCAGGTACTTCACCCCGCACGGCGGCGCCTCGTCCGCCCTGCCCTTCTCGTACGGCGCACCAATGCGACCGCCCTTGATCTCGCAGACCCCCGACGCCGGATAGATCTCGGCATCCGGGGTGCCCGGCTCGATCCGCAACGAGACCGGCTCCGCCGTGGCCGTCGCCTCGATACCGATAGCCTCCACCGAAGCGGTGACCGAAACCGGCTTGAACTCGGCACCGTCCAGCCACGCCCACGTCGGAAGATTCACCTTCGTCGCCCCCGCGGGCGCCAGCGTCACCTCCGTACCGGGGACGCGGATCTCCGCGTAGGCGAGCTCAGCGAGGACTTCCGGTGTGACGGCGTTCTCGATGTCCGCGGGCGGGGGGTCGCCCTCGTCCACCCAGAAATAATCCTTGTCGCACTTGTCCCAGCCCGGCGGGAAGCTCTCATTCACATATGATCCCCACCAATAGCCCTTGCCCGTCTTGTCCTTGTTGAAGCCCTTCTTATCATCCAGCGCGTTGTACTTCTCCCGCTGCTTGGCATCCCACTCGTATCCGGTGGACTCCGCCTCCCAGATCGGCTCCAGGTACTTCTGCAGCTGCTCAGGGGTGTACTTCGGGGCATACCAGCACGCCGGCGGCGACCACGACGTGGACGACGTCACCGCACCGACCGAATCGCCTCTACCGTTCTTCGAGCGATCGAAGACAACGCCACCCACAGTGACCGAAAGGTTGTCACCGCGAGTGTCGGCGCGCTGCTCCGTCTGACCATTGCTTCCGTGCTTGCCACGCTCGGCGAAAGCCGACTGTGCAGCAAGGACAGGAACGCAGACAAAGGCCAGAACGGTCACCGTTCTGGCCAGGCTCCTTACGGCTGGCACGCCTTGGCCCCCCTGTTCGAAACGATGTCGGTGGTTTGCCAGACACCAGCGGCGTTCTTGGCGAGCTTGGTGTTGTAGAGGACGTAACTGTCAGCTGTCGCCGCCGACCTGTCGACCTTCCCCGACTTCTTGTTCTTGATGTACGACTTGCTCTCGTCCGAGCAGTAAGTGACGTACGCCTGCTCCTCGCCGGAGAAGGTGACCTTGCGATTGAAGTATCGGGTTACACCGACCCACGTGTCGTTGTCGTCGATGTAGCCCTGTACGTAGGTAATCGACGAGCTCAAGGCCTTCTCCGTGTTGTAGTAGCCGAGCGCCTTCGTACCGGTGTCGCCCTTGAAGATGGCTTCATCGACCGCGTTGACCGCCAGCGAGCTGTCCGCGAGGACGGCGTCCTTCTTGGCATCGCCCGTCTTGCCGCCCTCGAAAACGTTCTTCGCATCGGAAGGGAAGGTGATCTCCGGCCGGCCGGGCTCGGACGTTTCACTCGGGCTCGGCGAGACGGACGGCTTGTCGCCCGTGTCCGCTCCCGCGATCTTGTCCTCCCCCTTGTCGGGGCTGTCGTCGCTGCCGCACGCGGACAGCGTCAACGCCGCTGTGGCGGTCAGCGTGAGCGCTGCGAGGAGGGTGGGGCGGCGGCGATTCACTGTCGGCTCCTGGGTGGGACGAGGCTTCTCTTCAGCGAAGCAACGCTATCCACCGGGGTCGGACGACACCAGGGTGACGCCTGTCTCCCCGCCGCCTTCCGGGAGTTCAAATGCGTTGTACGTGTGGCTTCTTGGGCCATAACGGTTCCGTAACACACCGGAAGCAGCAAAGGGGCCCGGTCGTCACCTGCTCCGGGGCGGATACCTTCGGCTGGGCCAGGGGACCGGGTGGAGGGCAGCGGCGTGGGACGGCGGCGGTGGCGGGACGGGGCGGGGGCTCTGGTCGTGGTGGGGCCGGACGGTGCGGGCGTTCGGGTTCCGCTGGAGATCGCGGGTTCGTATCGCGCGCGCACCAAGGGGCTGTTGGGGCGGGACTCGGTGGACGGGGCGGTGTTGCTGAGTCCCGCCAACAGCGTGCACACCTTCCGGATGCGGATGGCCATCGACGTGGCCTATCTCGACCGGCGACTCGCCGTGATCGCCGTGCGCACGATGCGGCCGGGCAGGCTGGGGCTGCCCCGGTTGCGGGCGCGGCATGTGCTGGAGGCGGAGGCCGGGGCGATGAGTGAGTGGGGGGTGCGGGTGGGGGCCCGGGTGGAGGTCGTGGAGGGTACGGCCGAGCGGGCTACTCGTCCGTGACGTCGACGGCGTAGTCGCCGCATCCCTCGAAGACGCTCGGGGTGCCGTGCGTGATCACGAGCATGTACGCGGTCGGCACCAAGGCGCAGTCCTTCTCCTTCCACTGCACGGCGAAGACCGTCCAGATGACGACGAGGACGACGACCACGATGGACGGCACGCTCCGCGTCGTGTGCCACGGGCCGTCGCCGCCACTCCCCGCGCCGGGGGCGTCGGGTCCCCCTGGCGGCCGTCCGCTTCGGGCCGTCGAACGCTCCCAGGGACGTCTCCCCTCGGGCTCCCCCGTGTCGTTCGGTCTCATCTTCTGGGTCTCTCCTCCACTCGGTGCCGTTGCGCCGCTCCACTGTGCCGGGGATTGGCACCCCGGTCCTCAGCGCGGAGTGCAGGGCTGTTTGTCGTGGAGTGCAGATCGCGCTTCGGTCGGGGAGATGCCGTACGCCTCGCGGAAGGTGCGGCTGAAGGCGGCGGGGTGGCGGAAGCCCCAGCGGTCGGCGATCTCGCCGATCGTGCGGTGTCGTAGGCGCGGGTCGACGAGGTCGGCCCGGCTGCGTTCGAGTCTGCGGCGGCGGATCGTGGCGCTGACCGTCTCCGGCTCCTCCTCGAAGAGGGCGTGCAGGAGGCGTATCGATATGTGGTGGTGTGCGGCTATCGTCGCTGGGCCCAGGTCCGGCTCATGCAGGTTGTGGTCGATGAAGGCGTTGATACGGGCGAGGAGCACCCGCTGACGGCTCTCGACCGGGAGCGTCGGAGACGTGTCCAGCCGGGCGGCGAGGAAGGTGATCGCGAGTTCGAGGGCCATGGCACCCAGGCGGTGCAGTTCCGTCGGGCCGCAGTGTGCGGCGTTCTCACGCAGACCGGCCAGGTAGGAAGTGAGCAGGGCGCCGGAACCGGTGCGGGTGGTCAGGGGCGTGGCCACCAGGCGGTCCGTTTTGTCGCTGGGCAACGGCACGGCCGCTCGGGGCAGCCGCAGGATGCTCACCCGCGGGTTGCGGCCATGGCCCTGGAAATCGCAGACCAAGGGTTGTGACGTGTCGAAGAGCGCCACGTCGCCCGCGCGGAGCAACACGTTGTTGCGGCGCTGCTCCAGGCCGATGGGGCTGCCGTGGACGAGGAAGAGGAAGTAGTTCTCCGGGTCGGACGTGCGGATGTGGCTCGGTGTCCGGCGCGCCGACATCGGTGAGAAGGAGAAGGCCGAGAACGCGGTGTCCGCGAGTTCCAGCGCGATGACCTCGCCTTTGAAGTGGGCGGCGTGTTCGCTGGCCATCGAGACCGGCATCACCGCCCTGCTGACCATGTCCCCCCACCAGCCGAACCCCTCGGGGCCGCTGACGCTGTCCGTGGAGAGGTACACCGAGGCTCCTCCCCCGGTCTTCCCCGTCGCTGTGCCTTGCTCCACGCCCCTTCACCCCCGCAGCAGTAGCACCTGGGTCGCACCACTGGGGGCATTCTCCGCCGCTGTTCCGCGCTGCGGGAGGAGTCGACCGGTCAGTTCGGCAGGGATCAGTTCGGCGGGAAACGTCCTCAGGGCGAGACGATGTGGAGGAGTGCCGTGCCGTTCTTGCCCGTCGTCGCCTGGATCACCACGGCGCCGGGCTGGGGGCTCGGGCGGGCGGGGGCGAGGGTGCCGCAGGAGTTGCCGCTGCCGCGTTCGCGGAGGTACGTGAGACAGCCCTGGCCGGGGCCTTTCGCGCCGCCGGAGGAGCGGTTGTTGCCGGACTTCACCTCGTACTCGATCTCGTTCGGGCCGACCTTCGTCACCGACAACGTTGCCCGGCCGGCGTCGCCCGGTGCCCGGAAGCGGATGGTCACGGGCTCGGTCACCGCCATCTCGCAGTTGCCGTCGGTGCAGGCGCGGGTGTCGGTACCGTCCGCCGGTGACGGGGAGGGGGGCTCCGGTGCGGGGCGGGATGTCGTGGGGCGGTTGCGGGGCGTGGGGGGTGCCTCGTCGTCCGTTCGGTGCGTCGTGCTGCACGCCGCTGTCGTTGCCAGGGCGGTCAGGGCCGTCAGCGCTGCCAGGGCGGGCTTCGAGCGGAGGTGTGTTCGCCTGCTCATGGTTCGTCAGGGCTCCGAGCGGGGGAAGGAGACTTCGACTCTGCGGTTCTTCTTGCGGCCGGCTTCCGAGGAGTTGTCGGCGATGGGGTATTGCTCGCCGTAGCCGCGGACCTCGTAGGTGATGCCTGCGTCGTTGAGGGACTGGGAGAGGACGTCGTGCACGGCGTTGGCGCGCCGCTTGGATAGGACGTCGCCGTGGGCGGAGGAGCCGAGGTCGTCGGTGAAGCCGAAGACGCGGACTCTGGTGGCGTTCTGGGTTCTGATCTCCTCGGCGATGCCCCTGATGCGGGACTTGGCCTCGGCGCCGAGCTTGGAGCTGTCCTTGCCGAACAGCACCTCGGCCTGGAGCGCGAGCGTCACGCTCGTGTTGGTGTCCTCCCGGCGTTCGTCGCCGCTCTGCTCTTCCACCACCGACTTGATGTCCAGCACCTTCGCCTGGGCGAGCGTGGCGCCGTCCGGGAGCTTCAGGTCGGGGTCGTTGGGGTCCACGTCCACGGGGGCGGAGGCGGAGGGTTCCGTGCCCGGGGGGTCGTTGGGGTCGTCGTCGGCGTGCGCGGTGGTGGTGCCGTACATGGTTGTGGCGAGGATGAGGGTTACTGCGGCCAGCAGGCGCGGGGTCGAGGTCATGATGCCCTCACCCGGAAATGGAAATGGTCGCGCTGGCGAAGGTCGGCAGTTGGAAAGTGACCTCGGTCGTGGCCCCTGGAGGTGATGGAAACTGCATGAACACAGCTAGTCGATCGCCAGGCTTGATCGTCGAGAGGCCGGTGGTCGTCAGCGGGCGCCCTTCTGTGTCACGCAGAACGTAATACCGCTTCTTACTCTTGGAGTCGACCAAGGTGGCCCCGCCGAGTGACCGGCCGTTTTTGATGATCTCCGTCTCGTTACCGCTCAGCCCCGATGGGATCGCCACGCTCTTGTCACCGTCGTTCTTCAGCTCCCCGTTCACCGTGACGAAACCACCGGAATCGCGCTCGGCGGAGGTGATCCGCAGCAGCAACCCATTGCTTCCCTGCAGCTCAGCCAAGGGTTCTTCTGCGCTGCCTTCTTGAGCGCTCGGTCCGGACCCCTCTGCAGTCGACTCCGACGCCGTTGTTTCGGGCTTCGCGTCATCGCCACCGCTACTGCAGCCGACAGCACCGAGGGTCAGACTGAGGAGAACGGCCACTGAGAGCGTCGCTCTGCGGCTTGAGATCCGAATGCTCATGTCCTTAATTCCTTCGTCACTCGTCACTCGTTGGTGACTCGGCCAGGTGGACGTCGAACAGATCCTCGGGCTGCGGTAGATCCGTGAGGTCATCCGGTCTCAGGTCCCATTGCTCGCCCTTGCACGAGAGACTGGGCAACTCGGCTCCGCCAGTGTCCTCGGAGGGAAGTTGGAACGAGCAACGGCTCTCGATGACGGCAGTGGCGGACTCCGTGGCCTTCTGGGTTTCCGTTCCCGGAACGATGGTGTCACCTACTGGATCATTGGTCTCGGCGAGAACGGTGTAACCCAGCAGGCCGTCCGGACGGCAGGTTACGCTCGCGTCATTGCGCGCACCGAGCTGTTGAGCGCGCCAACAGGTGTCGGAAATAGGCACCTTGCCATCGAAGATGGCCTGCCACGAATCCGGGTCGAGTATGTGCGTGACCCACTGATCGACGAGTTGATCTCGCGTTTCGAGAGCCGCAGCAAGCGCGGCAGCATCCGCAGCCGTCTGAGCCTTGCTGCGAGTCGCTCCGGCCTGGCCGACCGCGAGGTACGCGAGAGCCAGAAGAAGCAGGCCTCCCACCACCGTGATGTAGATGGGGAAGGCCTGCCCTACGTCGCCGCACTTCTTGGGCCGGCTCAACCACCGGTGACTTCGGCGATCTTCGACGTGATCGCATCGAAGATCGTCTGCCCGATATCCGTCCCCGTGATCGCCAGCACGATCGCCACCACCACCGCGATGATGCCCAGGTACTCGACCGCCGTCTGGCCCTTGTCGTTGTGGTTGATGGTGCGGGAGTGCAGGTGGGCGGCGACGGTGTGAAGCCAGTTGGTCATGGTGTTCCCCTCCAGGGTGGGCGGAGCCGGGCGGCTGGGCGGCGGCGGGGATCTGCTGGCTGGTCATGCCGGACGTCACGGCGTCCACGATCTCCACCTCCCTTGCGCTCGGTCGGGACCTCGGCCTGTCGGGAGAACCAGGCAACGACTGTCCCACAGTTGATTGCAGGTGCGAAAGGTCTTGCACGAAATGGGCCCTAGTGGACCCGGGTTCATCGGTTGTTGACCATGTCGGTACGTATGCAATCGCACTCTTCTTGTTTACGTGTACCTCCCCTACTCGCCCGTGATGGTGCCGAAGTCCGTCCCCGAGCCCAGGATCAGGCCGGCGCCGAGGAGGATCATCGTGGCCGGGACCATGAAGGTCGTGATCATCAGCGTGGCCTTGGGGACCGCGCGGGCCGCCTTGCGGCGGGCGTTCTGGGCGTCCGTGCGGCGCATGTCCTTGGCCAGGGAGACCAGGGTGTCGACGATCGGGGCGCCCAGTTCCTCGCCCTGCTGGAGTGCCGTCACGAACATCGCCACCTGTTCGGAGTCGTTGCGCCGGCGCAGCTCGGTGAAGGCCTCCCGGCGGCTCATGCCCAGGTCCATCTGGCGGAGCGTGATGCGCAGTTCGTCCGCCCAGGGGCCTTCGTAGCGCGTGGACACACGGTCCAGGGCCTGGCGGAAGCCGAGGCCCGCGCTGACCACGACGGCGAGGACGTCCAGGAAGTCGGGGAGCGTGCGCTCGATGACGTCCTTGCGGATGCGGATCGCCGACCAGATGCCCACCTCCGTCCAGAACGCGCCGAAGGCGAGGAGCAGGAGGGCAACCAGGTACTGGCCGCGCAGGAGGAAGACCAGGCAGCCGAGGGCGCCCAGGAAGCCGTAGACCGCGCGGCGGGCGGCGTAGCGGTCGATGGTGAGGCCGCCGGGGTTGCCGGCCAGGTCGATCCGGCGGCGGTACCTGGCGACCAGGGCCGGACCCATCAGGCGCAGTACGGCGGGGGCGTAGCGCATGCCCATGCGGTCGATGAGGGAGTGCGCCGCGCCGGTGCGGGTGGCGCCGACCTCCAGGGCGAGGGCGAGGTCGTCGGGGAGTTTGGCCTCCGCCCGGTACATGCGGATGCCGGCGAAGACGCCCCAGACGGCCAGGGCCATGAGGAGGGCGAGGAGTATGCCGGGCAGTTCCAGACCCATGTCCTTGTCTCCCCTCCCTTCAGACGTCGATGCGGGACATGCGGCGGATGAGGACGAAGCCGACGGCGTAGAGCCCGAAGGCCGTGATCACCGCGACCTGGCCGGCCGGGGAGCCGGTCATGCGTTCCAGGGCGCCGTCCTTCACCCCGTTCATCAGGAGCAACGAGCCGATGCCCAGGACGGGGACGGCGTACGACGTCATCGTGACCTGGGAGAGCTGGGTGCGGACCTCGCGCCGGGTCTCCTTGCGTTCCTCCAGGGTCTCCGTCAGGTTGCGCAGCGCGCCGACCACCTGGCCGCCCGCGCGGTTGGACAGCACGAGGGTGGTGACGAGGACGACCAGTTCGCGGGAGGGGAGGCGGTCGGCGAGTTCGCCGAGGGCGTCGTCCATGGAGGCGCCGATGGCGAGTTGGTCGGCCACCTTGCCCAGTTCCTCGCCGGCCGGGGCCTCCAGTTCCTCCGCCGCCATGCCGATGGCGGTGCGCAGGGCGAGGCCGGCCTGGGTGGCGTTGGCGAGGATGCGGGCGAGTTCGGGAAGCTGGTTGATGAACTTCTCGATGCGTTTCTGGCGTTGCCAGTTGAGGAACTGGATGGCCACTCCCGCACCGAGCAGGCCGGCCAGGGGGCCGAAGAAGGGCGCCAGGGCCGCCTGGCCGATCAGCCACAGGCCCGCGACCGTCGCCAGCACGTACACGAAGAACTCGCCGGGGGTCACGTCCAGGCCGGTGGCCGACAGGCGGCGTTCCAGGTTCCGGCCGAGCCTGGTGCGGCGCAGGCGGCGGTCCAGGCCCGGGAAGCGGCGCCGGCGTCCGGCCACCGGGGCCTGGCCGACCGCGGTGAGGCGGTCGACCAGGGCCGCGCGCTGGGCCTTCCCGGCGGCGTACGAGTGCAGTCCGACGACCGCCAGGACGCAGGTCAGCAGGGTGATGCCGGTGGTGAGCGTGACGAGCGTGTCCAGTTCCATCGGGCGGTCCTACCTGGCTTCTCGGGTGGTGAGCTGGTCCGGTGTGTGGGCCACGCCGAAGGCCTGCGGGATGGGCTGGCCCGCCATGTAGAGGCGCTCGGCGGTGCGGGGCGGCAGGGGGTGGTACTCGTACGCGCCGACGACGCGGCCGTCGGCGGACATCGGGCGGGCGTTGAAGCGGGCGACGGTGGCCAGGCGGTACGGCTCGCCGCCGTGGCTGGCCAGCAGGGCGATCTCGGTGATGCGGCGGGCGCCGTCGGCGAAGCGGGTGAGCTGGATCAGGACGTCGACGGAGCTGTTGATCTGGTCGTGCAGGGCGACGAAGGGGATCTCCACGTCCGACATCGAGGCCAGGGTCTGCAGGCGCATCAGGGCGTCCTCGGCGCTGTTGGCGTGGACGGTGGCCAGCGAGCCGTCGTGGCCCGTGGACATGGCCTGGAGCATGTCCAGGGACTCTCCGCCGCGCACCTCGCCGACGACGATGCGGTCGGGGCGCATGCGCAGCGAGTTGCGCACCAGGTCGCGGATCGTGATCCGGCCCTGGCCCTCGACGTTCGGCGGGCGGGACTCCAGGCGGATGACGTGCGCCTGCTGGAGCTGGAGTTCGGCCGAGTCCTCGATGGTGATGATGCGGTCGGATTCGGGGATCAGGCCGGAGAGGGCGTTGAGGAGGGTGGTCTTCCCGGTGCCCGTCGCGCCCGAGACGATGATGTTGAAGCGGGCCTGCACAAGACCGGCCAGCAGGTAGAGCATGTTCTCGTCGAGCGAGCCGAGGCCGATCAGCTCGTGGAGGGTGAAGGAGCGCGGGAAGCGGCGGATGGTGAGGGTGGCGCCGGTGAGGGAGAGCGGGGGGATGATGACGTTGACGCGCTCGCCGGAGGGGAGGCGGGCGTCGACCATCGGGTTCGACTCGTCCACGCGGCGGTTGACCGTCGAGACGATGCGCTCGATGGTCTGCATCAGCTGGTCGTGGGAGGCGAAGCGGAGGGGGAGCTGCTCGACGCGGCCGGCCCGTTCGACGAAGATCGCGTCGGGGCCGTTGACCATGATCTCCGTGATCGACGCGTCTTCGAGGAGCGGTTCCAGGATGCCGAGGCCGAGGGCCTCGTCGACGACCCGGCGGATCAGCTGGGAGCGTTCGACCGTCGACAGGACCGGGCCCTCGCGGCTGATGATGTGCCCGAGCACCCGTTCCAGGCGGGCCCGGCGCTCGGCCGTCGCGAGCGCGCTCATCTCGGCGAGGTCGATCTCCTCCAGGAGTTTGGCCCGGTAGGAGGCGACCAGGTGTCCGTCCTCGCCCCGGCTGCCGTGCTCCTCGGGGGAGTGGATGCGCGCGCGCAGGCTCATGCGTCCTCGGCTCCTCGGTCAGTGGTCCAACGGCATGGTGGCGGTCTTGCGGGCCGGGTCGAAGTTCCAGCCCGGCACGATCGACGGGATCTCGACGGTGGCGGTGACCGTCACCTCGTCCCCGCCGTACGACGGGGTGCAGTGGGTGCCGCCCGCCAGCCGGCCGCTGACGGCCGCCGCGCACGCCGCCTGCGCGCTCTCCTGGAGAGAGGCGCTGCGTGCCCCCGCGCGGGCCGCGGTGCCGGCCTGCTGGGCGGTGTAGGCGATCAGACCGAGCTGGACGACGGCCATGCCGACGAGGACCAGGATCGGGAGGAAGCCGAGGTACTCGATGGCCACCTGGCCCCGGTCCCCGGCCCGTCCCCTGCGGGAGTACGGCATCTCAGTCGTCCTCCTCTTCCACGGCCCCCGCGTGCCCGTGCACGGTGAAGGGGACGCTGAGGGTGCCCGGGAAGAGGAGGGGGACCTCGATGCGGACGTCGGCGGTGACGTAACCGCCCGCGGTACCGCAGGTCACCTCGGCACCCCCTTCCCACGAGCCCGGCAGCTTGTCCAGGCCCGCCTGTCGGCAGGCGCCCGCCCGCGCGCCGCGATCGGCCGCCGTCGCCGCCCGTACCGCCTCGTCCGCAGCATTCCCCGCGAGCGTGTACGTGTATCCCACGAGCACGAGCTGCCACAGCACCACCAGCGTCGCGATGATCACCGGTGTCATGCCGAGGAACTCGATGGTGACCTGGCCGCTCTCCCGGCCCCGGTCCCGGACCCGGCCGCGTAACCCGCTCCCCCCGCACCGTCCGCTCACCCCGCACCGTCCTTCCGGCGCCGGAGGCCGGCCGCGCCCCGGTCCGACCGGAGGCGGCCGTGTCCCTTCCGGCCCGCGTCGGGCACACCGGCCAGGCCCAGTTCGCCCGCGAGGGTCCACAGGGCCTGCTTCACGCTGCTCCGGCCGTCCAGTTCGTGCACGCGGCCCGCGTCCACGGCGCTCTGGAGTTCCTTGAAGTTCGCCGGGACGGTGGTGGCGGCGATCGCCGTGCCGGTGATCCGCTGGATCAGCGGGGGCTGGATCTCCGTACCCCGCGTGTGCCGGTTGACGACCACGGTCGTGTCCTCCGCCTTGCGGATCTGCAGCCGCTCCCACATCCGCACCGCCCGCTTGGCGCCCCGTACGGCGACCACGTCCGGGGTGGTGACCAGCAACGCCGTGTCGGCACTCTCCACGGCGGCCGCGCCGGCCCCGCCGAGCTGGGCGCCGCAGTCGATGACGACGACCTCGTAGCGGGAGCGCAGGGCGGCGACGAGCTGGCGGGCGGCGCGGTCGGTGACCTCCTCGCCGCGTTCGCCCTCGCCGGGGGCGAGCAGCAGGGCCAGCCCGCTGTCGTGGCGGAAGACGGCGTCGGCCAGGACGCGCGGGGAGAGGTCCGTGATGGCGGCCAGGTCGGCCACGGAGCGGCGGAACTGGACGTCCAGGTAGGAGGCGACGTCGCCGGTCTGCAGGTCCATGTCGAGCAGGGCCGTGGACCGGCCGGACGCCTGGGCCGCCAGGGCGAGTTGGACGGCGGTCAGGGTGGCGCCCACGCCGCCCTTCGCGC
Source organism: Streptomyces sp. BBFR25 (assembly GCF_044590125.1). Lineage (NCBI taxonomy): Bacteria > Bacillati > Actinomycetota > Actinomycetes > Kitasatosporales > Streptomycetaceae > Streptomyces > Streptomyces sp. BBFR25. The sequence continues at coordinate 5,313,127 of NZ_CP172447.1, read as the reverse complement.
CGCTGACGGTGACGACGGTGCCGCCCGCTCCGGTGAACACGTCGACGGCGCCGCCGAGGTGCCGGCGTACGCCCACCGACCACTGGGCGACCGCCTGGACGCGGCTGGAGAGTTCCTCGTAGCCGAGCGGGAGGGCGACCAGGCCGCGGGCGCCGTAGTCCATGGCGGCCTGGAAGAGGCCGGGGCCGGGGTCGGAGGTGACGAGGATGACGCCGACGGCCGGGAAGCGGAGGGCGACCTCGCGGATCAGCTCCAGGGCCGGGACCGGTCCGATGCGCTCGTGGACGATCACGACCTCGGGCAGTTCGTCGACCGACTCGGCGGCGAGCCGGGCGAGGGTGTCGACGAGCTGGGTGGAGTCGGCGACCGGGGCGACCGGTTCGGCGTCCGGGAGCTGGCTCAGCAGCGTCGTGAGGGACCGTACGGCGTCCGGGTCGCCGACTGCCGGGAGGATCCTCGTGGCCATACGGCTCTCACTTGTCCTTCGCGAGTTCGTACGTCCGGTCCTTGTCGGGGACCGTGGTGTCGCCGCCGGGGGCCACCAGCGCGAGCCGGACGCGCCGGGCGAACGACTCGGCGTAGGTGACGCGCTGGGCGTCGATGGTGGACAGCGCGAAGGTGATGGGGACCGCGTCGGTGGGTTCGCGGTCGCGGCTGTCCTCGTCGGGCTCCAGCGAGGTGAGTTCGCCGACGTCGATGACCTTGGCGTTGGTCACGATGATCTTCGACTGGTCGGGGTCGCCCTCGCGCGGGCCCTCGAAGGTGGCGTAGACGTTGACGGAGGAGCCCGGGGTGATCTTCCCGGCGACGCCGGTCGCCGCGTCGATCATGATGGCGACCTCCTGCTGTCCGGGGCGCAGGGCGGGCGTGTCGACGATCATGTCGGTCTGGAGCAGCGAGCCGGCCTCCAGCCTGGTCACGGCTATCTTTCCGCGGACCTGGGACAGGTCGGTGACGGCGTTCTCGGAGAGCCAGCGCTCGGGCATCTCGACCTTCTCGAACTGGGTCCCGCCGAGTTCCGTGTAGGGCTCGATGTCGCTCTTCACCCGGTACGCGGCCACCTCCGGGCCGACCTTGGACTTCACGTCGTTGATGACGGACAGCACGCCGGCGAAGGCGCCGAGGGCGCAGAGGACCGAGAGGACGAGCAGGATGATGCCGCGGCGCTGACGGGAGTTCATGGGCCGTGCAACCTCATTGGGGGGGTCGGATGTCCGGGGCGGACGGGCTGACTGGGCGGGCGGGGCGTGGCGTGCGGACGGGGCGCTACGGGCCTACCCAGTCAGGGCCCGTCTCTCACGGCGGCGGCCGAGGGCGGGTTCGCGGCGGTGGTCCAGCGCCCGGTCCCGGCCGCCGCGGCTCGCGCTCCCGCCGCTGTCGTCGTAGTCCGGTGGGGTCGCGGAGCAGAACACGCAGCGGTCGCCGATGACGTCGATGCCGCACCAGTGGCAGGCGCTGCGCCGTACGGACGTGACCAGTTGGTAGAGGACCGAGAGGTCGGGGAGGTACGCGCAGAACTCGGTCAGCCGTCCCGTGCCCCACCAGTCGGGGGACTCCGCGGGCAGCGCCGTCTCGCGCAGCCCCTGCACCCGCCAGGACGGGGCGAGGGTGCCGGTGACCCAGTCGGAGGCGAGCTGCCCCTTGGCGACCAGCAGCCAGGTACCGAACTCCGGTCCGCTCAGGGCGGCTTCGGGGCCGACCTTCACCAGCTGCGGCTCGGGGTGGGCGACGACCCCGAACTGGCTGCCGGGCACCCAGGACCTGGCGTGTGTCTTCAGGCTCACGGGGACGTGGTCCAGCCGGGCGACGGAGCCGAGCAGGGCGCCGGCGTGGATGTAGTGGGTGAGCAGCCGGCCGGCGGAGGCGAGGACGCCGGGGCTGAGGTCGCAGGAGGCCAGCTGGCGCAACTGGCGGGCCAGTACGGCGATTCCGAGCGGCGGCAGGGGCGGCCGGAACAGGGCGATGCGGTCGGTCTCCAGGAGGGCGCGGACGGTGTGCAGGCGTCGCTCCACGCTCGCCGGGACGGCGTGGGAGCACACCACGATCACGTGTCCGTGCTGGTCGACCAGCGTCTGCAGCTCGGTCAGCACCTGGTCCAGGGGGCGCCGGTCGACGTCCTGGAGCACGGCCGCGGGCAGCGTCCGTTCGTCCTGTGGCGGCAGTGCCATGTCGGCACTGGTCACGGCAATGGCAGTTGGCACGCGCGGCTCCCCGTCTCCCATGCCCGTCGGTCCGCCGGTGTTACTCCGGCACACCCGGATGACTTCACTGCGTGACTACCTGAGCACTGTATCCACGCGTCTGTGACCGGAGAACAGCGTTTCTGTAGCTGTGGAACAACTTGTGGGGCACAAGATGCGCCAAACCGGGGCAGGTTGAGCATTTTCGAGAGCGAGTCGGCCGCGCCCTCCGGGCGGCGAACTTGGTCCGTACCTACCTCTTGACACCTTCAATTGGTCTGGACCACCTTGTACGTCAACGGTGGCCACCGTCCCCATTCCGCCCCACCTCACCCCCGGAGGCAGCAGTGGACCCCGTACGCAGACGGCGCGGAAGACGTCTCGGCTCCTTGACGGGCGCCGTCACCGCCGCCCTGGCTCTCGCGTTCACGGCCGTCGGCCCGGCATCGGCCGCCGACGTCAACAACGCCAAGAATGCCGGTTTCGAGTCCGGGCTGAGCAACTGGACCTGCTCGGCCAACAGCGGCACCACCGTCGCCTCCCCGGCGCACGCGGGCTCCGCCGCACTGAAGGCCACCCCGGCGGGGCAGGACAACGCCCGCTGTTCGCAGAGCGTCGCGGTGAAGCCCAACTCGACGTACACGCTGAGCGCGTGGGTGCAGGGCGGGTACTCCTACCTGGGCGTGACGGGCACGGGCACGACGGACGTGTCGACCTGGACCCCCGACGCGGCCTCCTGGAAGCAGCTGAGGACCACCTTCAGCACCGGCTCCTCGACGACCTCCGTGACGGTGTACACGCACGGCTGGTACGGGCAGTCGGCGTACTACGTCGACGACCTGTCCGTCTTCGGCCCCGACGGCGGTGGCGGCGACGGCGACCCGGACCCCACGGTCCCCTCGGCCCCGGCGGGTCTGAGCGTCTCCGGCACGACCCCGAACTCCGCCTCCCTCACCTGGAACACGGTCTCGGGTGCCACCGGCTACCACGTCTACCGCGACGGCACGAAGGTGGCCGCGGTGACCGGCACCTCGGCGACGGTGACCGGCCTGGCGGCCTCGACCTCGTACTCCTTCCAGGTCACGGCGACGAACGCGGCCGGTGAGTCGGTGAAGTCGGCGGCGGTCACGGCCCGCACCACGGCGCCGGACGGCGGCGGGAACGAGGGCGACCTGCCCAAGCACGCGGTGACCGGCTACTGGCAGAACTTCAACAACGGGGCGACGGTCCAGAAGATCTCCGACGTGCCGTCCGCCTACGACATCATCGCGGTGGCCTTCGCCGACGCGACCACGACGCCGGGCGCGGTGACCTTCAACCTGGACTCGGCCGGGCTCGGCGGCTACACGGTCGACCAGTTCAAGGCGGACGTGCGGGCCAAGCAGGCCGCGGGCAAGAAGGTCATCATCTCGGTGGGCGGCGAGAAGGGCACCGTCTCGGTGAACAGCTCCGCCTCCGCGACGAACTTCGCCAACTCCGTCCACTCCCTCATGCAGGAGTACGGCTTCGACGGCGTCGACATCGACCTGGAGAACGGGATCAACCCGACCTACATGACCCAGGCCCTGCGCGCCTTGTCGGCGAAGGCGGGCCCGGACATGATCCTCACGATGGCCCCGCAGACGATCGACATGCAGTCGACGCAGGGCGGCTACTTCCAGACGGCGCTGAACGTGAAGGACATCCTCACGGTCGTCAACATGCAGTACTACAACAGCGGCACGATGCTGGGCTGCGACGGCAAGGTGTACGCCCAGGGCACGGTCGACTTCCTCACCGCCCTGGCCTGCATCCAGCTGGAGGGCGGCCTCGCCCCGTCCCAGGTGGGCCTGGGCCTGCCGGCCTCCACCCGCGCGGCGGGCGGTGGCTACGTCTCCCCGTCGGTGGTCAACGCCGCCCTGGACTGCCTCACCAAGGGGACCAACTGCGGCTCCTTCAAGCCGTCGAGGACGTACCCCGACCTGCGGGGCGCGATGACCTGGTCCACCAACTGGGACGCCACGGCGGGCAACGCCTGGTCGAACGCGGTGGGGGCGCACGTGGACGCGATGCCGTAACTCCGGCCACCCGGCTGATCCTGCCGACCCCGACCCCGGCCCCTGCCCGCTGCCACGCGGGCGGGGGCCTGTCGCTGCGCCCCGGCGACCGGCTGTGAAGTCCGCATGAAACATTTCCCGGGGCCCAACGCATCAATGAGGTGAAGGCGGCGGACATCGGGGGGCGCGGGGCACATGGGGACAGCGCGGCAGAGACGGGCGGACGAGTACGCCGAGTTCGCGGTGGCGCGGGCCGGGCACCTGTACCGGTCCGCGTGCCTGCTCACCGCCGGGGACACGCATCTGGCGGAGGATCTCGTGCAGGAGACCTTCGGGCGGCTCTACGTGCGGTGGGGGCGGGTGTCGCGGGCGGAGAACCCGGCCGCCTACGCGCAGACCGTGCTCACCCGCGCCTTCCTCGCCCATCAGCGGCGGCGCAGCAGCGGGGAGCGGGCGACCGACGTGTTCCCCGATCTGCCCGGCGCCGGTGACGGGGACGCGTCCCTGCGGCTGACGCTGCTGGACGCGCTCGCGCGGCTGCCCGCCAAGGACCGGGCCGTCGTCGTGCTGCGGTACTGGGACGACCGCTCGGTCGAGCAGACCGCCGAGGTGCTCGGCGTCAGTTCGGCGGCGGTGCGGACCCGGTGCTCGCGGGCGCTCGGCAAGCTGCGGGAGCTGCTGGGCAGGGACCTCTCGGAGTACGCCAGACCCTAGGCACCCGCTGCCCGGGCCGCCGCCTGTTCGAAGCTCTCAGCAGCTCGTTACGACTTCACTTGTGGAAAGGGTGGTTCGCCATGCTCGAAACCGATCGTCCCGACCCCTTCGAGGACCGTCTGTCCGCCGCGCTGCGCGACGCCGGTGACGGCTTCCAGGCCGATCGCGCGGCCCTCGTCACCGCCGGGCGGGTCCGGGGGCGGCGGGCCCTGCTGCGGCGCCGGACGGCCGTGGTGGGCGGCGTGGCCGGGGTCGCCCTGGCCGGGGTGGGCGGGGCGCTGGTCCTCCCGGCGGACGACCCGGCCACCCCCGCCCGGTCCAACGCCGCCTCCGCGGGCACCCCGAACAGCACCGCGGACGGCACCGCGACCGCCGCCGCGGCCGCCTTCACCGGTGGGGACCTGCTGCGCGAACTCAAGGGCCTGCTTCCCCAGGGGACGTACGGCGAGGAGTCGGCCCGGGGTTCGGACCACCAACTGGGCCCGAGCGCGCACCTCGTGTACGACGACGGGGCCGGGGCCGCCGCCATCGGCATGGGCTTCGCGCGGGTGGAGCTGGGGAGTGCCCAGGTACGGGAGCTGACGGCGTGCCCCGACGACAACCTCACGCCGTACGACGACTGCACCTCCGACCGGCTCCCCGACGGCTCGACGCTCAGGCTGTACCAGGGCTACGAGTACCCGGACCTGCGCGTGGACACCAAGCTCTGGACCGCCGACCTCGTCACCGCCGAGGGGCAGCACGTCAGCGTCTCCGAGTGGAACTCCCCCGCCGAGAAGGACGCACCGGTCAGCCGTGACGAGCCTCCCCTGTCCACGGAACGGCTGCGGACGCTCGTCACCGCCGGGGTGTGGCGCGAGGTGGTCGACGCCATTCCCAAGAGCGCGAAGCCGTCGCGGTCGACCGCGCCCCGCACCGAGCGCCCGCAGGTCTCCGGGAAGTCGGTCGGCGACACGCTCGCCGGGCTGCTCCCCGGGACGCTGGACGTCGTCACGCGCGGCGGGCAGGAGTCCGAGTACGCCTACGTGGTCGTGGACGACGGGCGGGGCCGCAGCCTCGTCCAGATCAACGTCCAGCACGGCATGGCCGACGCCGCCGGGCAGTTGTACGCCGGCGGGGAGATCCTGCCCGACGGCACACGCCTGGTCACCCGGCAGGCGCCCGGCGAGAAAGCCGGTGCCGGTGTGGTGATGTGGAGCGTGGACACGCTAAGCCCCGGACCGGAGGGCTTCCGCGTGGTGATCAGCGCCTTCAACACCGGCGACCAGAACAAGGACGCCACCCGGGACGCCCCCGCGCTGACCATGGAGCAGCTGCGGAAGATCGCACTCAGTGGGGAGTGGGACCGGTTGCGGTGACGGCTGCCGCAGCATCACGCGCCCGCTGCCCCGCAGGCCGGCGGGGCCGTCGACTCAGGGCAGCATGCCGTGCTCCTTCTCGAACTCCTTCTTCTGCTCCTCGTTCGGCGTGTTGGGGCGGTTCTCGCTGATCGGTTCCCGCGGGTTCCCCGGGGTTCCGGTCAGAGCCTCCTGCACATCGGTACTCATCCGGATGTGATCCGTCTCGAAGCCGTGCACCGGACCCCGGATCTGTACCTCGCCTCCGTTGAAGAAGCCGACGTCGAGGTTGGGGCCGGCCACGACCGTCGCGACCAGGCCGACGAAGAAGTTCTCGTTGCTCCGCGTGTACCCCTGCACGTACTCGGCGCGGTTGCGTTCGGCCATCCCCCTCGTGGCGACCGCGGACCCGCGCGCGACTCTCTCGCTCGGGCTGAACGGGATGAACGACGTGTTGTTGGTGGCATAGTCGGGAAGCTCCCCACTGCCGAGCGGGGGGATCACTCCGCCACCGTTGACGTCGTGCCAGGTCTCGTGATGGCGGGGGATCCCGCGGTACAGGGCGAGTCCACCCATCCGGTACTTCATCACATGCGGTGTGAGGTCGTCGTTGAGTACACCGTTTACGACGGCGACATCGTGGATGTACGCCCTGCCGCCCTGTGGCGTCCGGAAGACGTAGAACGCGCCCTGTCGCGTCATGGGTATGTCATCCTCACCCACGCGCACGTTCACCTCCTGCTGCGCCGCCGAGCGGTTTCCGCTCACCGCGTTCTTCATCTTCTGGAACATGCGCTGCACGGGCGGCTGCGACCCGTGCTGCTGCCGCTGCCCCGCCAAGGACGCCGCGACGGCCGCGTTCCCGGCCGAGTTCTGGAGATCCGACACCGCATGGGGCGAGAGGTCGCCCGCCGACCACGCCTGGCCCGCCGTCGACGCGGCCCGGTCCGTCCGTACGACCGGACCACGGTCCCCAGCACTGCGCCGGCCTGTGAGCTCGTGGTCGGACTGCCGGTCGTGTCCTCGCATGCTGTTCCCTCCGAGGGACGCCAGTGCCTGGCCCGGGTGGCCAGAGTTCTCCAGCTTCAGACCTATACGACTCGTCGACACCCGGGAAGGACGGGAAGAGCACCCTTCGGGTCATGGCCGCGTGCCCGAAAGGACAGCCGGGCTCAGAAGAACTCCGACCACGGCTGGTCCCAGATCTGCTTCACGCACAGGACGAGGAACAGCAGCCCGGCGACGGTGAGCATGCCGTTGCTGAGGTTGCCGTTGCGCCACTCGCGCGGGGTGCGGGAGGAGTTGAGGAGCCACATCAGGGTGAGGGCGAGGAAGGGCATGAAGGCGGCGCCCAGGACGCCGTAGATGATGATCAGGCGGAAGGGCTCGTCCTGGAAGAGCAGGATGATGGGCGGGAAGGTGAGCCACAGCAGGTAGGCGCGGAAGGCCCAGGAGCGTTCGCGGCGGCCGGAGGCCAACTCGTCGCCCCGTGCCTCCCGTTCACCGCGCCGGCGGGCCAGGAAGTCGGCGAACATCAGGCTCACGCCGTGCCAGACGCCGATCAGCGAGGTGAAGCTGGTGGCGAAGAAGCCGATCAGGAAGAGCTTGCCGGTCGCCGTGCCGTACTGCTGCTCCAGGATGTCACCGAGCTGGATCAGGCCCTTGTCGCCGCTCGCGATCGCGACGTTCGCCGAGTGGAGCAGCTCGGCGCCGACGAAGAGCATCGCGACGACGAAGATGCCGGTGGTGGCGTAGGCGACCCGGTTGTCCAGGCGCATGACCTTCATCCAGCCGGTGTTGGTCCAGCCCTTGGCGTTGACCCAGTAGCCGTACGCGGCCAGCGTGATGGTGCCGCCCACGCCGCCGATCAGGCCCAGGGTGTTGAGGACCGAGTCCTTCTCGTCCGGGAGGACCGGGAGGAGTCCGGCGAAGGCGTCGCCCAGGTTGGGGGTGACGCGGATCGCCAGGTAGACGGTCACGACGAACATGACGCCCACCAGGACCGTCATGACCTTCTCGAAGACGCTGTACTTGTTGAACCAGACGAAGACGAGGCCCACCAGGCCGCAGGCGATGCCCCACCATTCGAGGCCCATCACGTCGGGGAAGAGCGCCTGGAGGGGGAGGGCGCTCGACGACATCGCCGCGGCGCCGTAGACGAAGCCCCAGATCACGGCGTAGATCGCGAAGAACCACGTGGTCCAGGAACCGATGCTCGCCCAGCCGTCGAAGAGGGTGCGGCCGGTGGCCAGGTGCCAGCGGCCGCACGCCTCGGCGAGGGAGATCTTCACCAGGCAGCCGATGACCGCCGCCCACAGCAGGGTGTAGCCGAAGTTGCTGCCCGCGATGAGGGTGGCCACGAGGTCGCCGGCGCCCACCCCCGTCGCCGCCACGACGATGCCGGGGCCGATGTAGCGCCAACTGGACTTCCGGGGAGCCGCGTCGGCACCGCCCGATACGCCTGCGTCTGAGGTGTTGCCCGTGGTGTCCGCCATGGGGGTCAAGAAAGCCCATGGTCGCCGGTGCGACAAGAGGGCGTGCACGGATCTTCACCCGATACGCCTACTCCGCGCGGGCCGTGGTCTCCTCGTCGCCCGCCTTCTCCGACACGTCCGCGGACTCGGCCTCTGCTGCCGACTCCGCCGCGCCGTCCTCGAAGTACGCGTCCAGGACCTCGTCCAGAGCCGATTCCCACTCCGCGAAGCGGCTCCGGGACGTGGCCTCGATCTCGATCGGGTACCAGCGGCGGTCCGGCGTGTGCACCGTGACCGTGAACCGCTTGCCGAAGCGGCCGGTCTCCGTCTCCACGGCCCCGACCTCGTCCCAGCGGAAGTCACAGCTCTGGTCGTCGAGGGAGAGGCGTACGCCCCGGTGGTCGGCGACGATCTTGGCGCGGCGGTCGGACGCCTCGAAGACGGGGCCGTCCGCGGGGGCCTCGTCGCCCGGCTCGGCGGCGTCCTCGGCGGCGTCCTCGGCGGGAGGTTCGCCGACGGCCGAGGGCTCCGAGGAGTCCGTGGACTCCGAGGACTCCTCGGTCTCCGCTGCGGCGTCCGCCTTCGTCTCGGCTGGTCTCACGTCCTCCGGCCCGCCGGACACGGGTGCGGTGAGCCCGGGGATGAATGCCGGGTCGAATCCGGCGCCTTCCAGGGGCTGGCTCGTCGATCCTCTGCGCTGCTCCACGCGGGCAGTATGGTCGACGATCCTGTGCCGGGCACAGCCAGCCCCAACTTCGTTATCAGACGCCTACCCGAGACGCCCGCACGAGTCGCACGGGCGGACCCGCCTACACGAACAGGCTCACCACCGCGGCCACCACGAACCCGGCGACCGACAGGACGCTCTCCAGCACGGTCCACGTCTTGAGCGTGTCCCGCTCGCTGATGCCGAAGTACTTGGCGACCATCCAGAAACCGCCGTCGTTGACGTGCGAGGCGAAGATGGAGCCGGCCGAGATGGCCATGATGACCAGGGCGACGAACGCCTGCGAGTGGTCGCCCTCGGCGAGCAGCGGCGCCACGATGCCCGCCGTCGTCACGATGGCCACCGTCGCCGAGCCCTGGGCGACCCGCAGCACCACGGAGATCAGGTACGACAGGACGATCACCGGCAGGCCGACGTCGTTGAAGGTGTCGGAGAGGGCCTGGGCGACGCCGCTGGCCTTGAGGACGGCGCCGAAGACACCGCCCGCGCCGACCACCAGCAGGATGTTGCCGACCGGCTTCAGCGAGGCCGTCGAGACGGTCTCCAGCGACTTGCGGGACCAGCCGCGCCGGATGCCGAGCAGGTAGTAGGCGAGGAGCAGGGCGATGGTCAGCGCGACGAACGGGTTGCCGAAGAACTCGATCACCGAGCGGAGGGTGGACGGGTCCAGGGCGATGGAGGAGAAGGTCGCGGCAAGGATCAGGACCAGCGGGGTGCCGATGATGCCGAGGACCGTGCCGAGCGCGACCGGGGTCTCGCGCGGCTCGACGCCGGACGCCCGCTGCTCGTCGATGACGGCCTGCTTGGCCTCCTCGGCCGCCTCGACCATGTCCTGCGGGACGGGGACGAAGATGCGGCGGCCGATCCAGGCGGAGAACACCCAGGCGGCGAGCACGGCGGGGATGCCGCAGACGATGCCCATGAGGATCACCCAGCCGAGGTCCACCTTCAGCAGTCCGGCGGCGGCCACCGGGCCGGGGTGCGGCGGCAGGAAGGCGTGGGTCATCGACAGGCCGGCCAGCAGGGGCAGGCAGTAGAGCAGGACCGACTTGCCGGAGCGCTTGGCGGCGGCGTAGACGATGGGCGCGAGGACGAAGATGCCCACGTCGAAGAAGACCGGGATGCCGAAGATCAGGCCCGTGAGCCCCATGGCGAGCGGGGCGCGCTTCTCCCCGAAGAGGCCGAGGAGCCGTGAGGCCAGCACCTGTGCGCCGCCGCTGACTTCGAGGATCGCGCCGAGCATGGTGCCCAGGCCGATGATGATGGCGACGTGGCCGAGGATGCCGCCCATGCCGGACTCGATGGTCGAGACGGCGTCCGACTTCTGGACGGTGCCGAAGAGTTCGGTGACGGACAGGCCGGCGAGCAGGCCGACGGCTATGGAGACGGCGAGCAGCGCGACGAAGGGCTGGAGCCGGACCTTGATGATCAGGTAGAGCAGGAGCGCGATGCCGATGGCGGCGACGGTCAGCAGCCCGGCGGTGCCGTCGATCAGGGTGAGCAGGCCACCGGTGTGGGGTGGGGTCTCCGGCGCGGAGGCGGCGGCGAACTGGAGGGACGGACAGGACATGCGGGGGTCCTCTGGATAAGTACATGGAGCTTTCGGGCAGGGTGGAGCGCGGCACGGCGCCCCCGGGGGTGGGGGACGCCGTGCCGTTCACAGACAGACGGTCAGGCAGGCGGGGTGGAGGGACGGTCAGCCGAGGACGGCGAGCGCGTCGATCTCGATGAGGAGGCCGGCGGGCAGACCGACGTACACGGTCGTGCGCGCGGCGGGCGGCTGGGTGAGGCCCTGCTCCTCGAAGTAGGCGTTGTAGATCTCGTTCATCTCGGCGAAGTGGTCCACGTCCGTGAGGTAGACGCGGATCATCATCACGTCGTCCCAGGAGGCGTCGCCCTCTTCCAGGATCGCCTTGACGTTGGCGAGGGTCTGGAGGGTCTGCTCGCGCAGGGTCGGACCGGCCGGGGTGGGGGCCTTGCCCTCCTCGTGGGGGAGGAAGCCGACCTGGCCGGCGACCTGGAGGATGTTGCCCTTCTTCACGCCGTGGGAGAACTTCGCCGGGGGGACGGTGTGGGTCGCGGGGACGAGAGCGATCTTGTCGGTCATGCGGTGACTTCCTTGACTGGGGTCCTGCCGGAGTACTCGCCGCTGATGGCGTCCGCCGTACGGCGGACCAGCGGGAGCAGGGTGAGGAGTTCCTCGGCGGTGACGACGACGTTCGGCGCGGAGACCGACATGGCGGCGACCACCCGGCCGTCGGCGCCCCGGATGGGCGCGGCGACGCAGTTGATGGACTCCTCGTGGCCACCGAGGTCGGTGGCCCAGCCCTGTTCGCGCACCTTGGCGAGTTCCTTGAGGAACCCGTCGGCGTTCGGTGTCGAACGGGCCGTGTACATGGGGTAGTCGAGCTGCTCGGCCACGGCCCGGCGCTCGTTCTCGGGGAGGTCGGCGAGGAGCAGCTTGGCGACGGCCGCGACGGTGATGGCGACGGGCTTGCCGATCCGGGAGTACATGCGGACCGGGTAGCGGCTCTCGACCTTGTCGATGTAGAGGACCTCGTCCTCCTCGTGGACGGCGAGGTGGACGGTGTGCCCGACCTGCTCGTTGAGGCGTACGAGGTGGGGGTGGGCGATCTCGCGGACGTCGAGGTTCTCCATCGCCTCCTGGGCGAGGGAGATGAGCCGGGCGCCCAGGCGGTAGCGCTGGTCGGACTGGCGGTAGACGAAGCCGTGGTCGTGGAGGGTGCGCAGCAGGCGCAGGGCCGTGGACTTGTGCACGTCCAGGCGTTCGGCGACCCGGCCCAGGTCGGCGGGGCCCTCGGCGAGCAGCGGCAGGATGCTGAGCGCGCGGTCGACGGTCTGGCTCATGGCGTACGTACCTCCTCGTCGGCCCCTCGGACGTCCTGTGTCCAGCCGGGGCCGAGTCGCAGTCTCCCCCACGCGGTGTCGTCGAGGGCGGCCAGGCGGTCGGCGTGGTCGCGGGCGGGGGGCGTGGCGAGGTCGCCGGGGACGGTGAGGGCGGCGGCGGCCATGAGGTGCCCGTGGCGCAGGCGCTCGCGCACGGGCAGTCCGCGCAGGGTGGCGGAGAGGAACCCGGCGGCGAAGGCGTCGCCCGCGCCGACGGCGGCGACGACGTCGACGGTGAGCGCGGGGACGGAGGTGACCTCGTCGGTGCCGCCGGTGCGGTGGAAGGCGGTGGCGCCGCTCGCGCCCTGCTTGACGACGAGCAGCTCCGGTTCGGGCAGCGCGGCGCGTACGGCCTCGGGGCCGCCCAGGCCCCAGGCCTCGTCCTCGCCGACGAAGACCAGGTCGGCGCCGCGGGCCAGGTCGAGGAGCACCTCGGGGCCGTGTCCGTGACCGGCGTCGCGCCACAGCCCGGGGCGGTGGTTGACGTCGAAGGAGACGAGGGGGCGGCCGGGGCGGCGGGCGGTCAGCTCGCGCATCAGGCCGAGGCAGTCGGCGGAGAGCGCGGGCGTGATGCCCGACAGGTGCAGGACGCGGCCGGAGCGGATGGCGTCGAGGTCCATGGTGTCGACGGACATCGCGGAGGCGGCCGAGCCCGCCCGGTAGTACGCCACCTCGTGGGCGTCGGTGGCGCGGTCCCCGGCGGTGCGGAAGTAGATGCCGGTGGGGCGGGCGGGGTCGCGGCGCACGGCGGAGACGTCGACGCCGTAGGCGCCGATCGCCTCGACGAGGTGGTCGCCGAAGCCGTCGGCGCCGACCCGGCCGACCCAGCGCGCGGAGTGTCCGGCGGCGGCGAGCACACAGGCAAGGTTGGACTCGGCGCCGCCGATGGCCCGGTCGAAGGAGGGGACGTCGGCGAGGCGGCCGGGCCGGGAGGGCAGGAAGGTGACCATGGACTCGCCGAGCGCGACGACGTCCACGACGTCGGGGGCGGTGCTGGTTCGTCCGGTGGCGGTCACGATGGTGGGGGCTCCTCGTCTGCGGGGTCTGCGCTGTCTGCGGCTCGTTCTTCGCGTCTCGCGGGCGGCTGCTCCGTTGACCCCGCGTTCGCCGAGATGTTAGACAGCAGTAAGCGATATACGCAATGGTCGTTGCAGATATTGCAACGCATCAGACCAGGGAGGCTCCATGGCCCTCGATACCGGCACCGAAGCCCTTGCCAAGCTGGCCGAGGAGCACGTCGACCACCGTTTCAAGGGCCTCCCTCCGGACGCGTACGGCCTGACCGTCGCCGAGCTGGCCGGACAGCGCCGCAACCTCTTCACCGGCGGTTTCACCACCCCCGTGCTCGCGCTGTCCGCCGAGCGCCTGGAGCACAACCTGAAGCTCATGGAGACGTACGCCGCCCGGCACGGCCTCGCCTTCGCGCCGCACGGCAAGACCTCCATGGCCCCGCAGCTCTTCCACCGCCAGATCGAGCACGGCGCCTGGGGCATCACCCTCGCCGTGCCGCACCAGGTCCGGGTGGCGCGGGCCTTCGGCATCGGGCGGGTCTTCCTGGCCAACGAACTGGTCGACGCCGCCGCCCTCGGCTGGATCTCCGCCGAGCTGGACGCCGACCCGGACTTCCGCCTCGTCTGCTACGTCGACTCCGTGCGCGGCGTCGAGCTGATGGACGCGGCCCTGACGGCCGCGGGCGCCGCCCGCCCGCTGGACGTCGTGGTGGAGCTGGCCGCCGGTGAGGGTGCCCGGACCGGTGTGCGCACCGAGGCCGAGTGCGCGGCGGTCGCCGACGCGGTGGCCGGGGCGCGGACGCTGCGGCTGGCCGGGGTCGCCGGGTACGAGGGCGAGGTGCCGGACGCCGACCCGGAGCGCGTGCACGCCTGGCTGCGGCGGCTGGTCGCGCTCGCCGTCGACTTCGACAAGGCGGGGCGCTTCGACGGCCTGGACGAGATCGTGCTGAGCGCGGGCGGCAGCGCCTGGTTCGACGCGGTGGCCGACGTGTTCGCCGAGGTTCCCGCGCTGTCCCGGCCCGTGCTGAAGCTGCTGCGCTCGGGCGCGTACGTCTCCCACGACGACGGGCACTACCGCGAGCTGACCCCCTTCAACCGGGTCCCCGAGGAGGGCGCCCTGGAGCCCGCCTTCCGGCTGTGGAGCCAGGTCGTCTCCCGCCCCTCCCCCGAGCAGGCGTTCACCAACGCGGGCAAGCGGGACGCGGCGTACGACCTCCACCTGCCCTTCGCCCAGGTGGTGCGCCGCGACGGCGCGGAGCGCCCCGCCACCGGCATCGAGGTGACCGGCCTGTCCGACCAGCACGCCTGGGTGCGCACGACCGGGGAGGCGGACCTGGAGGTCGGCGACTGGCTCGGGACTGGCCTGTCCCACCCGTGCACCTCCTTCGACAAGTGGCAGCTCATCCCGGTCGCCGAGGCGGACGGGACGGTCGTCGACTACATCCGTACGTTCTTCTGAGGGAGCGGGACATGGAAGAGCTGGTCATCAGGGACGCCGACGTCGTGGACGGCTCCGGCGCCGACTCCTACCGCGCCGACGTCGTGGTCGACGGCGGCCGGATCGTCTCGATCGTCAAGGAGGCGGCGGCCGCCGGCTGCCAGCGCCCCGAGGCACGCCGCGAGCTGGACGCCGAGGGTCTGGTCCTCTCCCCCGGCTTCATCGACATGCACGCCCACAGCGACCTGGCGCTGCTGCGGGACCCCGACCACAGCGCCAAGGCCGCGCAGGGCGTCACCCTGGAGGTCATCGGCCAGGACGGGCTGTCGTACGCGCCGGTCGACGACCGCACCCTCGGCGAGGTGCGCCGCGCGATCGCCGGGTGGAACGGCGCGGGCGACGACGTCGACTTCGACTGGCGGACGGTCGGCGAGTACCTGGACCGGCTGGACGGGGGCATCGCGGTCAACGCGGCCTACCTGATCCCGCAGGGCACGGTGCGCGCCCTCGCCGTCGGCTGGGACGACCGGGAGGCGACCGAGGCGGAGCTGGAGCACATGCGGCGCCTGGTCGCCGAGGGCATGGAGCAGGGCGCGGTCGGCATGTCGTCGGGGCTGACGTACACGCCCGGCATGTACGCCAAGGACGCCGAGCTGACCGAGCTGTGCCGGGTGGTGGCCTCGTACGGCGGCTACTACTGCCCGCACCACCGCTCGTACGGGGCCGGGGCGCTCCAGGCGTACGAGGAGATGGTGGAGCTGACCCGGGAGGCGGACTGCCCGCTGCACCTGGCGCACGCCACCATGAACTTCGGCGTGAACAAGGGCAAGGCGCCCGAGCTGCTGACCCTGCTCGACGACGCGCTGGCCGGCGGGGCCGACATCACCCTCGACACGTACCCCTACACCCCCGGCTGCACCACCCTGGTGGCCATGCTGCCGAGCTGGGCGAGCGAGGGCGGCCCGGAGCAGATCATGAAGCGGCTGTCGGACGACGACACCGCCGAACGCATCCGCCACCACATCGAGGAGATCGGCTCCGACGGCTGCCACGGCGTGCCCATGGAGTGGGACACGATCGAGATCTCCGGCACGGGCGACCCGGCACTCGGCGAGTACGTCGGCCGTACGGTCATGGAGTCGGCGCGGCTGCGCGGCGAGACCCCGTGGACGACCGCCCGCCGCCTCCTGCTGACCGACCGGCTGGCCCCGACCATCCTCCAGCACGTCGGCCACGAGGAGAACGTGCGCGCGATCATGCGGCACCGGGTCCACACCGGCGGCTCGGACGGCATCCTCCAGGGCGCCAAGCCGCACCCGCGCGCCTACGGCACCTTCCCGCACTACCTGGGGCACTACGTGCGCGAGCTGGGCGTGCTCTCGCTCCAGGAGTGCGTCGCGCACCTCACCTCCCGCGCCGCGGCCCGGCTGCGGCTGCCGGACCGGGGACTGGTGCGCGAGGGGTACCGGGCCGACCTGGTGCTGTTCGACCCGGCGACGGTCGCGGCGGGCAGCACCTTCGAGGACCCGCGGGTGCTGCCGACGGGCATCCCGTACGTGCTGGTCGACGGGCAGTTCGTGATGGAGGACGGGCGGCGCACGGACGTGCTGGCGGGGCGCTCGGTGCGGCGCACCCCGCACGGGGCCGCGCGGTGACCCGAGCCTGCGCGCGTGACGAAACCCACCCAAACCGCACGTCTCAAGTGGCGGATAACACGACCCATGGAACGTAACCGGGTCGTAAGCTCACGGACATGCAGGTGATCCAGTCGACCAAGCTCGCCAACGTCTGTTACGAGATCCGGGGCCCGGTGCTCGAGGAGGCGATGCGGCTGGAGGCGGCCGGGCACCGCATCCTGAAGCTGAACACCGGCAACCCGGCCGCCTTCGGCTTCGAGTGCCCGCCGGAGATCCTGGAGGACATCCTCCGCAACGTCTCCGCGGCGCACGGCTACGGCGACGCGAAGGGGCTGCTGGCGGCGCGCCGGGCGGTCGTCATGCACAACCAGACCCTCGGCATCGAGACGGACGTCGAGCACGTCTTCATCGGCAACGGCGTCTCCGAGCTGATCGTGATGGCGATGCAGGGCCTGCTGGACGACGGTGACGAGGTGCTCGTCCCGGCCCCGGACTACCCGCTGTGGACGGCCGCCGTCTCGCTGTCCGGGGGCACGGCGGTGCACTACCGCTGCGACGAGCAGTCCGACTGGATGCCCGACCTCGCGGACGTCGAGCGGAAGATCACCGACCGCACCAAGGCGCTCGTGATCATCAACCCGAACAACCCGACGGGCGCGGTCTACGACGAGGCGATGGTGCGCGCGCTGACCGACATCGCCCGCCGCCACAACCTCCTGGTCTGCTCCGACGAGATCTACGACAAGATCCTGTACGACGAGGCCACGCACACCCCGACCGCCGCGGTCGCCCCGGACCTGCTCACCCTCACCTTCAACGGCATGTCGAAGGCGTACCGGGTGGCCGGCTACCGGGTCGGCTGGATGTCGATCTCCGGGCCGCGCGCGCACGCCGAGTCCTACATCGAGGGTCTGACGGTCCTGGCGAACATGCGGCTGTGCGCCAACATGCCGGGGCAGCACGGCGTGGTCGCGGCGCTCAGCGGGCGGCAGACCATCAACGAGCTGGTGCTGCCGGGCGGGCGGCTGCGCGAGCAGCGGGACGCCGCCCACGAGGCGCTGACCAGCATTCCCGGTGTGACCTGCGTGAAGCCGAAGGGCGCGCTGTATCTCTTCCCGCGGCTCGACCCCAAGGCCTTCAAGATCAAGGACGACCGGCGGATGGTCCTGGACCTGCTGCGCCAGGAGAAGATCATGGTCGTCCAGGGCACCGGCTTCAACTGGCCCGAGCCCGATCACTTCCGGGTGGTGACCCTGCCGACGGCCGCGGACCTGCGCGAGGCGGTGGGCCGGATCGGGAACTTCCTGGACGGGTACGGCCAGCCCTGAGCCGGGGACGTCCCGGGCTTCTCCCGAACCCCGTCAACTTTAGATTGAATCCAATGTAGGATGGTTTCCTGAACCATTCAGGAGGCCATCCCATGTACGAGCCGATCCGCAGCAAGTCGGTCCACAGCACGATGGCCGGCAGTACCACGGACTTCCCCCACCGGTCCCGGGACGAGGAGCTGGACATCCAGCTCGCGGGCCATCTCGCGGCCCTGCTCGCCGTCACGGACGAGCTGCGCGCGCTGGCGCCCGACACCGGCCTGGACGCCGCCGCCGACCGGCTCACCGAGCAGGTGACCCGGCTGCGGGGAGGTCAGGCGCCGGCCCGCCTCCAGGTGGCCGCCACCCGCCCCCAGCCGCGTCCGGCGGCCCTGCACCGGCGGGCGCACACCCTGGCGGCCCGTGCCCTGGTGGTCGCGGCCTCCCGCGCCGACACGGCGGCCGCCATCCTGGCCGCCGAGCGCATGGACGCGCACTCCGCGGCCCTGGAGCCGCGCGAACTCGCGGCCGGCTGAGCCCTTCCGGGCCCCCGTACGGCCCCGGTCCGCGTGCACCCGCAGCGACGCGCGGACCGGGCGCCACACACCCCCGCCCTCGGGCGGTCGTCGCCGGAGCGGCCGGTTCCCGTTGCATACCGGTATGACGCGGTCACCTCCCGTTCACCGGGACCCGCCAGGAACGTCTGATTCCGGGAGCAGGCTCGCCGTGTGAGACGAATCGCTGGCATCGTCCTCGCGGTCCTGCTGATCGGTGGCGTGGTGGCCGCCGTCGTCGCGGGCCGGGACAACGAGGAGACAAGCGCGGCAACGAAGACCGTGCGCATGGTCATCGGGTCGGAGAAGGCGCAGTTCTTCGCCGACCCCGAAGTGGTGAAAACCCTCGCCGCCAAGGGCTACACCGTGCGGGCCGAGACCTCCGGGTCCTGGGCCATGGAGGAACTGGACCTCAAGGGCTACGACCTCGCCTTTCCGTCCAGTCAGGCCCCGGCCGACGAACTGGCCGACAAGTACGGCGTACGCCAGCCGCTGCCCCGGCCCTTCTACTCGCCGCTCGTCGTGGTGACCCACCGCTCCACCGCGGCGGTCCTCGCGGCGAACGGGCTCGTGACGCTGGAGCGCAGCCGGGGCGGCACCCTCAGGATGGACGCCTACCTCGACGCGGCCCGCGCGGGCCGCACCTGGCAGCAGCTCAAGGGCGCCGAGAAGCACACCGAGCTGACCGGGACCCTGTACGTGGCGACCACCGACCCGCGGACCTCGAACTCCGGCGCGCTCTACCTGGCCGCCGCCTCCTACGTCGCCAACGGCGGCCGTGTGGTGACGAACGACGCCGACCTGGACCGCACGGCGCCCCTGCTGCGCAAGCTGGTCCAGGTGCAGGGCGCCCAGAAGTCCAGCTCGGACGCCACGTTCCGGGACTTCACCAGCGGCGTCGGCGAACCGCTGGTGCTGGCGTACGAGTCACAGGTCGCGGCGCTGCTCGGGGAGGGCGGGGACGCCGTCTCGGACCTGGTCGTCCTGTACCCGGACACCACCGCCACCAGCGACCACACCGTCGTACCGCTCACCGACACCGGCCGGGAACTCGGCGAACTCCTCTCGGCCGATCCGGGGCTGCGGCAGCTGGCCGTCCGGCACGGGTTCCGGCCGCAGGGCGCGTCCGCCGAGTTCACCCGGGCCACCGAGGCGCACACCGCCTACCTCAACCAGCGGCTGACCGGCGTCCGGCAGGCGCCGGTGCCCACGTCCGAGGTCCTGCGCAAGATGGCCGTCGGGGCACGCGGATGACGGCGGACGACCACCGGCGGACACGACCGGACCGGCAGCGGAACACCAGCGGACCACAGGGGGATTCGGCCACGTGACCGGCACCGACCACGACTTCACGCTCACCCTCACCCCGCCCGAGCCCGTCGCCCCCGTACCGCGGGAGCGGGCCGGCGGCCTCGTGCCCCTCGACGAGGCGACCCGCGCCGACATGGCCCGCAAGGCCGCCGCCTACGTGGACGGACTCGCCGCGCTCGACGCCCGCTCGCCCGAGTTCGCCGGCAAGGTCGGCGAGATCACCGGCCTCGGCGCCGCCGAGATGCGCACCGCCGCGGCGCAGTCCAACCGCATGCTGGAACGCACGGTGCGCAGCCTGCCCGACAAGGGCGGCGACGCCCAGGCCCGGGTGGCGGGCTCCCTGGTGGAGCTGCGGCGCGTGGTGGAGGACCTGGACCCGCGCGACCTGCCCGCCTCCAGGGGCCGCAAGCTCCTGTCGCGGCTGCCCGGCGGCAACCGGCTGCGCGACCACGTCGCCAAGTACGCCTCCGTCCAGGGCACCCTGAACCGGATCGTCGGCGCGCTGCGCGGCGGGCAGGACGAACTGCGGCGCGACAACGCGGCGTTGCAGACCGAACGGGTCCGCCTGTGGGAGACCATGGGCAAACTCCAGGAGTACGTCGTGCTCACCGAGGCGCTCGACACGGCCGTGCAGGAGCACGTCGCGGGTGTCGAACCGGGCGACCCGCAGGCCGCCGACGCCCTGCGCGCGGACGTCCTCTTCCCGGTCCGGCAGAAACACCAGGACCTGCTCACCCAGCTCGCGGTGTGCGCCCAGGGCTACCTCGCGATGGACGTCGTACGCCGCAACAACGAGGAGCTGGTCAAGGGCGTCGACCGGGCCGCCACGACCACCGTGTCGGCGCTGCGGATCTCCGTGATGCTGGCCACCGCGCTGGACCACCAGAAGAAGGTCGTCGAGCAGGTGGACGCGTTGCGCGGGACGACGGAGGACCTGATCCGGGGCAACGCGGAGATGCTCGCCACCCAGACCGGCGACATCCAGCGCATCGCCGCCGACCCCGCGGTGGGCGCTCAGACCCTGCGCGCCGCCTTCCAGCAGATCTACCGCACCCTCGACACCATCGACACCTACAAGGCCGAGGCCACCGAGGCGATGGCGGCGACCGTGGAGTCCCTGACCGGTGAACTCCGGCACGCGAACGCGTACCTGGAGCGCAGCCGTTCGCGGGGCGCCCTGGACACCTCCCGGGACGGGGGCCCCGTATGAGACGCGGCCGTCGCACGAGGGGCGCCCTCGCCGGCTGCCTCACCGCGCTCGCCCTCCTCACCGCCTGCACCACGCACGGGGACGGGGACGGGACGGACGGGGCGCCGACCCCCGGGGTGCCGGGCACCGCCGAGCCGGGCACCCTGCGCGTGCTCGCCTCCAGCGAACTGAGCGACATGAAGCCGGTGCTCGACCGGGTCCGCGAGGACACCGGCCTCACCGTCCGGCTCACCCCGATCGGCACCCTCGACGCCGTGGACATGCTGGCGAAGGGCACCGCGGACGGGCGGTACGACGCCGTGTGGCTGTCCTCCAACGACTCGCTGCGGCTGCGTCCCGAGGCGGCCGGGCGGATCGTCTCCGAGACACCGGTGATGGCCAGCCCCGTCGCCGTCGGCGTCAAGGACGCCACCGTCCGGCGGCTGGGCTGGAAGCCCGGGTCGGTCACCTGGTCCCAGGTCGAGCAGGCCGTCGCGGACGGGAAGCTCACCTACGGCATGACCGACCCGGCTCGCTCCAACTCCGGCTTCGCCACCCTCGTCTCGGTCGCCTCCGCGCTCTCCGGCGCCCAGTCCGCGCTCACCGACGCGGACGTGGCGAAGGCGACGCCCAGGCTGCGGGAGTTCTTCACCGGGCAGCAGCTGACCTCGGGCTCCTCGGGCTGGCTGGCGGCGGCGTACGAGCGGCGCGGGAACGTGGACGCGCTGCTGAACTACGAGTCCGTCCTCATGGGCATCCCGGGCCTCACCGTGATCCGTCCCACCGACGGCGTCCTCACCGCCGACTACCCGCTCTCCACCCTCGCCTCGACCGACGACGCGACCCGGGGCGACGTCCGCCGCCTCGCCGAGGCGCTGCGCACACCGGAGGTCCAGCGGGAGATCACCCGCACCACGCACCGCCGCCCGGTGCTCACCTCCGTGCCGCCCGCGGCGGGGCTGGACACGAGCCGGCGGCGCGAGCTGCCCTCCCCGGGCTCGCGCTCCGTCGCCGACGGCCTGCTCGACGCGTACGAGAACGAGCTGCGCCGCCCGTCCCGGACGGTGTACGTGCTCGACACCTCCGGCTCCATGGCGGGCGAGCGGCTGACCCGGCTGAAGACCGCGCTCACCGCCCTCACCGGCGACTTCCGCGAGCGCGAGGAGGTGACGCTGATGCCGTTCGGATCGGACGTGAAGCAGGTGGCGACCCACGTGGTGGACCCCGCCGACCCCGGCTCGGGTCTGGAGGGCATCCGCCGGGACACCGCGCGCCTGACCGCCGAGGGCGACACCGCGGTCTACACCTCGCTGGAGAAGGCGTACGACCATCTCGGCGGCGGACGGGACGCGTTCACGTCGATCGTGCTGATGACGGACGGCGAGAACACCACCGGCACCGACGCGGCCGGCTTCGACCGCTTCTACGGCTCGCTGGGCGAGGAGCGGCGGGAGATCCCGGTCTTCCCCATCCTGTTCGGCGACTCCGACCGCGCGGAGCTGACGCACATCGCCGAACTCACCGGCGGCCGGCTCTTCGACGCGCGAAAGGGGTCGCTGGACGGCGCCTTCGAGGAGATCCGTGGCTACCAATAGGCTCGTCGGCTACCTGGAGTCCCGCAAGAACCTGACCGGCAGCGCCTGCGGGCTGGCGGGCGTGGTGCTGACCTTCACGGGCGCGGCGGGACCGTACTGGCCGGTGGTCGTCGCGGGACTGTACGGCGCCGGGGCGCTGCTCGCCCCGCCGGAGCGGCCCGCACCGCCCGACTTCCCGGACCCGTCGGCCCAGCTGGAGGAGGTGCGCGGCGACTTCGGGCGGCTGCGCGACTACCTGGCGGACGTGGAACTGCCGCCGGCCGCCGAGGAGCGGCTGGCCGAGCTGACCGGGCTGCTGGCCGCGCTGCTGGAACCCGGCTGGGTCGCCGAGGTGCTGGCGGCCGACCCGGACGGGCTGCA
This sequence comes from Streptomyces sp. BBFR25, assembly GCF_044590125.1. NCBI lineage: Bacteria > Bacillati > Actinomycetota > Actinomycetes > Kitasatosporales > Streptomycetaceae > Streptomyces > Streptomyces sp. BBFR25. Next base: position 5,290,351 of record NZ_CP172447.1, on the reverse strand, counting down.
CGCGGTGTCGCGGGCGGTGCGGCAGGACGTGCCGGAGGCGGTCGACGCGTATGTGCGCACCCGCTGGTGGACGCGGCTGACGCCGGGGCAGGAACCGCCGGAGCGGCATCTGGAGCGGCAGGTGGCGCTGCTGCGGGAGGAGGCGGAGCGGCTGACGGACCGGCTGCGGGACGCCGAGGCCCGGCGTCAGGAGTCGCACACGCGGTACCTGGAGGACCGCTCGGAGCGCTGAGCGCCGTACCGGCCGCGAGGCCGGGGGTGGGACGTCCGGAGCGGGCCAGGACGTGCCGAAGGGCCGGGTCCGTCGCACGCCGTTGTGCGGGGACCCGGCCCGAGCGGGGCTTCTCCGCGCTCCGGGATGCGAGCTACTGGAGCGCGGGGAGACCCCCTCGTGACCGGCCTTCGTGACGACTTCGCGGGTCAGGGCTAGTCGGACCGGCCACGGAGCTGGGTGGGGACGGTGCTCAGCCCAGGCGCTCCACCAGCGCCCGGTACTGGTCCCACAGCTCGGCGGGCGTGTGGTCGCCGAAGGTGTTCAGGTGCTCGGGGACGAGCGCCGCCTCCTCGCGCCAGACCTCCTTGTCGACGCTGAGCAGGAACTCCAGGTCGGAGTCGGCGAGGTCGAGGCCGTCGGTGTCGAGGGACTCCTTGGTCGGCAGCACGCCGATCGGGGTCTCCACGCCGTCGGCCCTGCCCTCCAGGCGCTCCACGATCCACTTCAGGACGCGGCCGTTCTCACCGAAGCCCGGCCAGACGAACCTGCCCTCGTCGTCCTTGCGGAACCAGTTGACGTAGTAGATCTTCGGCAGCTTGGACTGGTCCTTGTCCTTGGCCACGTCGACCCAGTGCCCCATGTAGTCGCCCATGTTGTAGCCGCAGAACGGCAGCATGGCGAAGGGGTCGCGGCGCAGCTCGCCGACCTTGCCCTCGGCGGCGGCGGTCTTCTCGGAGGCCACGTTGGCGCCGAGGAAGACACCGTGGTTCCAGTCGAAGGACTCGGTGACCAGCGGTACGGCGGTGGCGCGGCGCCCGCCGAAGAGGATCGCCGAGATCGGCACGCCCCTGGGGTCCTCCCACTCCGGCGCGATGATCGGGCACTGCGCGGCGGGGGTGGTGAAGCGGGCGTTGGGGTGCGCGGCGGGCGTGCCGGACTCGGGCGTCCAGTCGTTGCCCTTCCAGTCCGTCAGGTGGGCGGGCGTCTCCTCGGTCATGCCCTCCCACCACACGTCGTTGTCGTCGGTGAGGGCGACGTTGGTGAAGACGGAGTTGCCCCACAGGGTCTTCATGGCGTTGGCGTTGGTGTGCTCGCCGGTGCCGGGCGCGACGCCGAAGAAGCCGGCCTCGGGGTTGATGGCGTACAGGCGGCCGTCCTCGCCGAAGCGCATCCAGGCGATGTCGTCGCCGATGGTCTCCACGGTCCAGCCGGAGATCGTGGGCTCCAGCATGGCGAGGTTGGTCTTGCCGCAGGCCGACGGGAAGGCGGCGGCGACGTACTTGGGCGCACCGGTGGGCGGGGTCAGCTTCAGCACCAGCATGTGCTCGGCGAGCCAGCCCTCGTCGCGGGCCATGACGGAGGCGATGCGCAGGGCGTAGCACTTCTTGCCGAGCAGGGCGTTGCCGCCGTAGCCGGAGCCGTAGGACCAGATCTCGCGGTCCTCGGGGAAGTGCGAGATGTACTTGGTGCTGTTGCACGGCCACGGGACGTCCGCCTCGCCCTCGGCGAGGGGGGCGCCGAGGGTGTGCACGGCCTTCACGAAGAAGCCGTCGTCGCCCAGTTCGTCCAGGACCGGCTGTCCCATGCGGGTCATGGTGCGCATGGAGACGGCCACGTACGCGGAGTCGGTGATCTCGACGCCGAGCGCGGAGAGCGGGGAGCCGAGGGGGCCCATGCAGAAGGGCACGACGTACATGGTCCGGCCGCGCATGGAGCCGCGGAACAGGCCGCCCTCGCCGCCCGTGCCCCGGAAGATCTCCCGCATCTCGGCGGGGTCCTTCCAGTGGTTGGTCGGGCCGGCGTCCTCCTCCTTGGCGGAGCAGATGAAGGTCCGGTCCTCGACGCGGGCGACGTCGGAGGGGTCGGAGGCCGCGTAGTACGAGTTGGGGCGCTTGATCGGGTCCAGTTTGCGGAAGGTGCCCTTCTCGACGAGCTCCCCGCACAGTCGCTCGTACTCGGCCTCGGATCCGTCACACCAGACCACTGCGTCCGGCTGGGTCAGTTCGGCGATCTCGTTCACCCACGAGATCAGTTCCTGGTGGTGGGTGGGGACGGAGGGAGCCGCGATGTCGCGCGCCACGATTGCTCCTAAATGAGGGGTTTTTTGTTGGAGGCCCCGTGGGGGCTGCGACCCGGATGCGTGACGTTGACCTCGTGGGCGCTCATCCGGTGTCGACCGCACTCATTTGATCATCCGACGCGAGCGCCCATCTGTCCAGAGGGCGTCACACTTGAGCGGCGTGAGGATCGCCACGTGTCCGAACCGCGGGTGCGGCGCCCACTTCCCCGTGAGACGATGGCCACTTGCATCGCGGCATACGCCCGTACTGATGCGTAACTTACGGGACCGTAGGTACGATGCGGCCATGACTGCGTCCGTCCCCGACGCGCCCAGGGACCTGCCGGCCGACGGCCACGGGCCCGTGGCGCTCTCCCTCCCGCATCCGGTCAAGCCGAAGTTGCGCGGTTGGCTGCACCTCGGCATGTTCCCCGCCGTCCTGGTCGCCGGTCTGGTGCTCACCGCCCTCGCCGAGTCGTCCGAGGCCCGCATAGCCTGCGGTGTCTACGTCCTCACGGCCTGCCTGCTGTTCGGCGTCAGCGCGCTCTACCACCGGGGCAACTGGAGCCCGCGCATGGACGGCGTACTGCGCCGCCTCGACCACGCCAACATCTTCCTGATCATCGCGGGCACCTACACGCCGCTCACCATGCTGCTGCTGCCCGGCGCCAAGGGCGAGTGGCTGCTGTGGGGCATCTGGGCGGCCGCCGCGGCCGGGATCCTCTTCCGCGTCTTCTGGGTCGGCGCCCCGCGCTGGCTCTACACCCCCTGCTACCTCGCCATGGGCTGGGCGGCCGTCTTCTACCTGCCCGAGTTCATGCGGGCCGGCGGCGTCGCCGTCCTCGTGCTGGTGATCGTCGGCGGTCTGCTCTACAGCGCGGGCGGCGTGATCTACGGCCTCAAGCGCCCCAACCCGTCACCCCGCTGGTTCGGCTTCCACGAGGTCTTCCACTCCTTCACGCTGGCCGCCTTCATCGCGCACTACGTGGGGATCTCGCTGGTCGCGTACTAGCGGCCGCGAAGTCGCCGCGCCCGCGCCGCGTGGCCGACAATGAGCTGTATGACCGCCGCACGTTCCGCCCACTCCCCCGCCGCGGTGCCGCGGCCGGGTCTGCGGGAGCGGAAGAAGACCAAGACCCGTGAGGCGATCCGCGCCGCGACCTACGCGCTGGTCCGGCAGCAGGGTTACGAGGCCACGACGGTCGAGCGGATCGCCGAGCGCGCCGAGGTGTCGCCGTCGACCGTGCTGCGCTACTTCCCGACCAAGGAGGACATCGTCCTCACGGACGAGTACGACCCGGTCATGGCCGCGGAACTCGCCGCCCGGCCCGCGGACGAGCCGTGGTCGGCCTCCCTGCGGCACGTCCTGCGCAAGGCGCTCGACCTCGGCGCCGGTGAGGAGGCCGAGCTGACCCGGCTGCGGACGCGGCTGCTGGCCGAGGTGCCCGCGGTGCGCTCGCGCATGCTGGAGAACATGTCGGCCACCGGCCGGGTGCTCGCCCGCGCCATCGCCGGGCGCACCGGCCTCGACCCGGACGGCCTCGAGGTCAGGATCGTGTCGATGTCCCTGGTCGGCGGCCTGATGGAGGTCTCGCGGTACTGGGCCGAACACGACCACGAGGAGAACCTGGCCGAGCTGGTCGACCGCGCCCTCGACGCCCTGGAGAACGGGCTGCCCGCCCTCCGCGAAGACCGCCGGGAAGGGCGCCGAAAAGACGGCGGCCCGGACCCGGACCCCGTGGCATTCTGACCGGGTGAACGGTCCCGAGATCCGCGTCGAGTTCGCCCCCGAACTGCACCTGTTCGTCCCGCGCGCCCGTCCCACCGGCGCCGCCCGCGCGGCCACCGACGGCGTCTCCACCCTCGGCCACCTCGTCGAGTCCCTCGGCGTGCCGCTGACCGAGGTCGGCACCCTGCTCGTCGACGGCCGCGAGGTGGCGCCCGGACACATCCCGGCGGGCGGCGAGTCGGTGCGCGTAGGGCCCGTCCAGCACCCCCAGCGGGTCCCCGGCGCTCCCCTGCGGTTCCTGCTCGACGTGCACCTCGGCACCCTCGCCCGCAGGCTGCGGCTGCTCGGCGTGGACACGGCGTACGAGTCGACCGACCTCGGCGACCCGGCGCTCGCCGCGCTGTCCGCGGCCGAGAAGCGGGTCCTGCTCAGCCGCGACCGCGGACTGCTGCGCCGCCGCGAGCTGTGGGCCGGCGCCTACGTCTACAGCACCCGCCCCGACGAGCAGCTCCAGGAGGTCCTGGACCGCTTCCGGCCCGCTCTGCACCCCTGGACGCGGTGCACCGCCTGCAACGGGCGGCTGCGGACGGCCACCAAGGAAGAGGTGGCGGAGCAGCTCAAGGGCGGCACCCAGCGCTCCTACGACGTCTTCGCCCAGTGCACCGCGTGCGGCCGCGCGTACTGGCGGGGCGCACACCACGAGCAGCTGGAGGCGATCGTGGAACGCGCCGTGAGCAGGAGTACTCAGGGCGGTTGAGCAGTTCGGCCGATCACCGGCGGCCGGGCCGCACGGTGTGATGGTCGGCATGACCACCGCGCCCCGATCCCCCTCCGCGCAGCCCACCCACGCGCAGCTCACCGCCCGCGCCCTGACCACCGGCGCCGTGGCCGGACTCGTCCTGCTCCTGCCGACCGTCGTCCTCGCGTGGATCGTCGTGCTCGCCTCCGAGCGCGGCGGCCGCTGCCTGACGTACGGCGAGCAGTGCTCGGGCGTTCCCGGCGGGGCCCTGTGGGCGTGCTTCTGGGCCTCGGCCGCCCTGGGTGCCGTGGCGCTGGCCCGGCCCCGCACCCGGTGGGTGCCCGCCAGGTGCGGGGCCGTGGTCCTGCAGTGGGGCACGCAGCTCACGCTGGGCGTGCTGGTCCTCGCCGGCGCCTGACGCCCCCCTGCGGGCCGGACCGGTCCGCGCCGTCTCAGCCGGTCGGGGCGGCGCCCAGTGCGGCGCGCAGCCGCTCCGGGTCGGTGGTCGGGGCGTCGCAGGTGAAGTTGCGGCAGACGTACGCGGCCGGGGCGCCGCCCACCAGTGGCCGGTCGGCGAGCAGCGGGAACTCGTCGCTGCCCTCGGTGCCGAAGGCGACGACCGCTCCCGGCGCCGTACCGAGCAGCGCCGTGCGGTGCAGCCCGCGCGCCGCGGCGTCGGCCGGGCCCGCCGCGACGACGGCGACCTCGCGCGGGCCGTCGAGCAGCGCCTCGGCGGCCGCCAGACCCCAGCCGATGAAGCGCGGGACGCGCGGGCCGAGCGCCTTCACCACGCCGAGGGCGCGCTCGGCGGCGGTGCGGTGGGGTGCGGAGCCGGTGTGGGCGGCGTACGACAGCAGGGCGCCCGCGGCGGCGCTCCAGCCGGACGGGGTGGCGTTGTCGGTGGGGTCCTGCGGGCGGCGGATCAGCTGCTCGGCGTCGGCCGCGGTGTCGTACAGCGAGCCGGACTCGTCCGTGAAGCGGGTGAGGACGTGGTCGAGCAGGAACCCGGCGAAGTCCAGCCAGACGCCCTCCCCGGTGACCGACGCCAGCGCGAGGAAGCCCTCGGCGACGTCGGCGTAGTCCTCCAGCACCCCGGCGTTGGCACCGGCCCGGCCGTCCTTGCTGGTGCGGGTGAGCCGGACCTGCTCGTCGAGGTGCAGGCGCACCAGGAGGTCGGCGGCGGCGACGGCGGCCTCGACCAGGTCGGGGCGCTCGAAGTAGGCGCCGGTCTCGGCGAGTGCGGCGATCGCCAGGCCGTTCCAGGCGGCGACCACCTTGTCGTCCCGGCCCGGTGCGGGACGCCCGTCCCGGGCGGCGAGCAGCCGCTCCCGGATCGACGCGATCCGCGCGGCGTCGAAGACGCCCTCCTGCTGCGGAAGTTGGAGCACGGAGGCGCCGTGCTCGAAGGTGCCCTCCTGGGTCACGCCGAAGTACTGCGCGGCCAGTTCCGCGTCCTCGGCACCGAGGATCTCGGCGAGCTGGGCGGGCGTCCACACGTAGTAGGCGCCCTCGACGTGCTTCCCGGTGCTGTCGTCGCTGTCCGCGTCCAGCGCGGAGGCGAACCCGCCCTCGGCGGTGCGCAGTTCCCGCACCATGAAGTCGGCGGTCTCCAGCGCGACCCGGCGGGCCAGGTCCGAGCCGGTGGACCGCCACAGGTGGGCGTACACGCGGCACAGCAGGGCGTTGTCGTACAGCATCTTCTCGAAGTGCGGCACGACCCACTCGCGGTCCACGGAGTAGCGGGCGAAGCCGCCGCCCAGCTGGTCGTAGATCCCGCCGCGGGCCATCCGCTCACAGGTGTCCCGCGCCATCTGGAGCGCGCCCTCGGCGCCGGTGCGGGCGTGGTGGCGCAGCAGGAACTCGATCACCATGGACGGCGGGAACTTCGGCGCCCCGCCGAACCCGCCGCGCTGCGCGTCGTACTCCCGGGTGAGTCCGAGCAGCGCCTGCCCGAGCTGCTCCTCACCGGGTGCCTGCGCGTCGCCGTAGGAGATCTCCCGCCCGGCGAGGTCCCGGACGATCTTCCCGGCGACCTCGTCGACCTCGTCGCGCCGTTCGGCCCACGCCTGCTGGACGCCCTGGAGCACCTGGCGGAAGGAGGGCATGCCGTGCCGGGGCTCGGGCGGGAAGTAGGTGCCGAAGTAGAACGGCTCCGCGTCCGGCGTGAGGAACACGGTCATGGGCCAGCCGCCCTGCCCGGTCGCCGCCTGCACGGCCTCCATGTAGACGGCGTCGATGTCGGGGCGCTCCTCGCGGTCGACCTTGACGCTCACGAAGTGCGAGTTGAGGTACTCGGCGGTGGGCCCGTCCTCGAACGACTCGTGCGCCATGACGTGGCACCAGTGGCACGCGCTGTAGCCGACGCTCAACAGGACGGGGACGCCGCGCCGCCGGGCTTCTTCGAACGCCTCGGCCTCCCACGGCCACCAGTCGACCGGGTTCTCCGCGTGCTGGAGGAGGTAGGGGGACGTCGCCTGCGCAAGTCGGTTGGGCATGCCCCCCATCCTGACGCACGCGCCGCCGCCCCGCTCGGACGCCACGGGTGAGGGGCGTTCGGGCGGGGCGGCCGGAGCCTCGTGGGGGCTGCCGTTCAGTAGTCGACGCGGTCGGACTTGGCGAGCCAGGCGTCGAACGGCTGGGTGCGGTGGGGCAGGTCGAGGTACGCCACGGTCATGGGCCAGTTCGCCTGCGGCCGCTTCTCGAACAGGTCGTAGAACTTGCGGTCGTCGAAGCCGGCCACGGCGGCGTCGTGGCGGTCGGCGGAGTAGACGAGGCGGTCGACGCGGGCCCACAGCGCCGAGGAGAGGCACATCGGGCAGGGCTCGCAGGACGTGACGAGCGTGCACCCCTCCAGGCTGAAGGTGTCGAGCGCCTTGCAGGCGGCGCGGATGGCGCTGACCTCGGCGTGCGCGGTGGGGTCGAGACCGGCGGTGACCTGGTTGTTGCCGAGGGCGACGATCTCACCGCCCTTGGCGATCAGGGCACCGAAGGGGCCGCCGCCGTTGCGGACGCTGGTGGTCGCCAGCTCGATGGCCTTCTCCATCCAGGCGCGCTCGGACTCGCGGATGCCGGTCTCGATGGTGTCGGTGGTCGTCATGCGTGCTCCTTCTGGGGCGGGCAGGTGCGGGAGTACGGCGTGCGGGCCGGTGCGCTTCACGGGGGAGGAGGCGTAGGAGCAGTACACCGCCCGTCGGCGAGACCCGGCCAGGGGCCGAAAACATGAACTACGGACCGGCCGCGACCGACGCTTCGTAGATTCCCACAAGGGCGGGCGACCGCCCGAGAGGGGGTCAGTCCCCCTCGGCCTCGAAGGTGCGCAGCAGGTCGGCCGCGACGCTCACGGCGATGGTCGCGGGCTCCTTGCCGGTGATGTCGGCCAGCCCGATCGGGGTCTTGATCCGGTCGATGACGGCGTCGTCGTGGCCGCCCTCGGTGGCCAGGCGCTTACGGAACCGCGCCCACTTGGCCGCCGATCCGATCAGCCCGATGGAACCGAGGTGCCCGGTGCGCAGGGCGGCGTCGCACAGGGCGGCGTCCTCGGCGTGGTCGTGGGTCATGATCAGGACGTGGGTGCCGGGCGGCAGCTCGGCCAGCACCTCCTCCGGCAGCAGCGGCGTGTGGTGCGTGTGCACCTGCGCCACGGCGTCCGCCAGCACGTCGAGGCGCTCCTCGGCCAGGAGGTCGGCGCGGCTGTCGATCAGGTGGAGGTCGAGGTCCTGACGGGCCAGGATGCGCGCCAGTTCCAGTCCGACGTGCCCGACGCCGAAGACCGCCACCGCCCGGACCACCGGCAGGGGTTCGAGCAGCACCGCGACGGTGCCGCCGCAGCACTGCACGCCGTGCCGGTTGGTCACCTTGTCGTTCAGGGCGAAGTCGAGCATCTCCGGTGCCGGCTCGGCCGCGGCGATCATCTCCCGCGCCCGGTCCACGGCGACGGCCTCGACGTTGCCGCCGCCGATCGAGCCCCAGGTTCCGGTCCGCCCCACGACGAGTTTGGCTCCGGCGTCGCGCGGGGCGTGGCCGCGCACGGTCGCGACGGTCACCAGCACGCCGGGCTCCCGGCGTGCCCGCAACCGCGCGACCGCGGCGACCCAGGTCATGTCAGGCACCGCTCAGCGCTTCCACGCCGGTGCGGACCGCGCCGCCGTCGACGACCGCCGCCGCGTCGCGGACGCGGTCGTCCCCGGCGAGGCCGCTCCGCCGCGCCGACTCGACCGCCCAGTACACCGCCTCCGGCGTGGCGGGCGAGGCCAGTTCTACGGCGGTCCCCCGCGGCCCGAACGCGGCGGCCGCCTGCCGCAGCGCCTCGCGCACCGAGAACGCCAGCATCAGCGGGGGCTCGCCCACCGCCTTGGACCCGAAGACCGCGCCCTCCTCGGTGGCGTTCTCCAGCAGGGTGACGTTGAACTCCTCGGGCATCTCCGAGAAGCTCGGCAGCTTGTACGTGCTCGCCGCCTGGGTCAGCAGTCGGCCGCGGTTGGGGCCGTCACCGGTGTCCCAGCGCAGGTCCTCCAGCGTCAGCCAGCCCGCGCCCTGCACGAACCCGCCCTCGACCTGGCCGATGTCGATCATCGGGGACAGGCTGTCGCCGACGTCGTGCACGATGTCCACCCGCCGGATGCGGTAGGCGCCGGTGAAGCCGTCCACCTCCACCTCGGTCGCCGCGGCGCCGATCGCGAAGTACTTGAACGGGGAGCCTCGGAAACTCTTGGCGTCCCAGTGCAGCCCCTCGGTCCGGTAGTAACCGGCCGCCGAGAGCTGGACCCGCTGGAAGTACGCGGTGCGCACCAGGTCGTCCCAGGCCAGCTCCTGGTCGCTGCCCAGGGAACGCGCGACGCCCTCCACGATGCGCACGTCCGAGGCGTTCGACCCCAGCCGACTCGCCGCCACCTGGAGCAGCCGCTCGCGCAGCTGCTCACAGGCGTTCTTGACGGCCCCGCCGTTGAGGTCCGCGCCGGAACTGGCCGCGGTGGCAGAGGTGTTGGGCACCTTGTCGGTCCGGGTCGGAGCGAGGCGCACCTTGTGCAGGGGGATGCCCAGCGTGGTCGCGGCCACCTGGAGCATCTTGGTGTGCAGGCCCTGGCCCATCTCGGTGCCGCCGTGGTTGATCAGGACGGAGCCGTCCTTGTAGATCAGCACCAGCGCGCCGCCCTGGTTGAAGGCGGTGAGGTTGAACGAGATGCCGAACTTGACGCCGGTGATCGCGATGGCCCGCTTGGTGTGCGGGTGCGCGGCGTTGAAGGCGGCGATCTCGCGCTCGCGGTCGGCGATGTGGCCGTTGTCCAGTACCTGCCGCCAGACGGCGACGATCCGCTCGGGCTGCGTGACCGGCTGCCCGTACGGTGTCGTCTGGCCCTGGCCCGGGGTGTAGAAGTTGCGTTCCCGCAGCTCCCTGGGGTCCAGGCCGAGCCGCGGCGCGCAGCGGCCCAGGATGTCCTCGATGACCAGCATGCCCTGCGGTCCGCCGAAGCCCCGGAAGGCGGTGTTGGAGACCGTGTTGGTCTTGGCGATGCGCCCGGCGACACGGGCGTTGGGGATCCAGTAGGTGTTGTCGATGTGGCAGAGCGCCCGGGCGAGCACCGGCTCGGACAGGTCCAGACTCCAGCCGCCGTCCGCGGTCAGCGTGGCGTCGAGGGCCTGGATGCGGCCCTCGGCGTCGAAGCCGATCTTCCAGGTGGCGTGGAACCCGTGCCGCTTGCCGGACATGGTCAGGTCCTGGGTCCGGTTGAGCCGGAACCGCACCGGGCGGCCGGTCAGCTTGGCACCGAGCGCGGCGACGGCCGCGAACCCGTGCGGCTGCATCTCCTTGCCGCCGAAGCCGCCGCCCATCCGCAGGCACTGCACGGTGACCTCGTGGGAAGGCACACCGAGCACGTGGGAGACGATCTCCTGGGTCTCGGACGGGTGCTGGGTACTGCTCTGGATGAACACCTGCCCGTTCTCGTCGACCTGGGCCAGCGCCGCGTGCGTCTCCAGGTAGAAGTGCTCCTGGCCGGAGAACTGGAACTCGCCGGTGAACACGTGCGCGGAGTCGGCGAAGCCCGCGTCGACGTCGCCGTGCGTCATGACGGGCCGGGCGCCGTGGTAGCTGTCCGCCGCGATGGCGTCCTGGAGCGTGATGACCGAGGGCAGTTCGTCCAGCTCCACCTCCACGGCCGCCGCGCCGATCCTGGCCGCCTCCAGCGTCTCGCCGAGCACCCAGGCGACCGCGTGGCCGTGGAACATGACCTCGTCGGGGAAGAGCGGTTCGTCGTGCTTCATGCCGGCGTCGTTGACGCCGGGCACGTCGGCACCGGTGAGCACCCGCACCACGCCGGGCACCGCGAGGGCGGGGTCGGTGCGCAGGGCGGTGACCTTCCCGCGGGCCTTCATGACCTGGACGGGGTAGGCGTGCAGCACGTCCTTGGTGCGCTGGACCAGGTCGTCGGTGTACAGCGCGGTGCCGGTGACGTGCTGGACGGCACTCTCGTGCGGCATCGAGACGCCGACGACGGACTTCTCGGGACGCTCGGACAGATGGCTCATGACGGCACCGCCTCGGTGGTCTGTGCGTACAGCTTCAGCAGGCTCTGGCCGAGCATCGCGGAGCGGTAGTCGGCGCTGGCGCGGTGGTCGCTCATCGGCGTGCCCTCGCCCCGCAGCACCTCGGCCGCGGCCTCGGCGGTCTCGCTGGTCCACGGCCTGCCCTCCAGGGCGGCCTCGGTGGCGAGCGCGCGGACCGGGGTGGCGGCCACGCCGCCGAGTCCGATGCGCGCCTTGCGGACGGTGCCGCCCTCGACGTCGAGGGCGAAGGCGACCGCCACGCTGGAGATGTCGTCGAAGCGGCGCTTGGCGATCTTGTGGAAGGCCGTGACCGGAGACAGCGGCAGCGGGAGGCGCACCGCGCGGATCAGCTCGCCGGGGCGGCGCACGCTCTGCCGGTACCCGGTGAAGTAGTCGGCCAGCGGAACCTCGCGCTCCCCGTCGGCGTCGGCGAGCACCAGCGACGCCTCCAGCGCGAGCAGCACCGGCGGACTGTCGCCGATGGGCGAGCCGGTGCCCAGGTTGCCGCCGAGGGTGGCGCCGTTGCGGATCAGCCGGGAGGCGAACTGCGGGAACAGCTGCGCCAGCAGCGGAACGGTGCCGTCCAGGCGGCGTTCGATCTCGGTGAGCGTCAGCGCTGCCCCGATCTCGACGTGGTCGGACTCGACCCGCATTTCCCGCAGTTCGGGCAGCCGGTCGACGGCGACCACGCAGTCGGCCCGGCGGGAGCGGATGTTGACCTCGACGCCCCAGTCGGTGCTTCCGGCGACCACCACCGCGTCGGGGCGCTCGCGCAGCAGCCGCAGGGTCTCGGCCAGGGTGCTCCTGCGCAGGAAGGCGCTGTCGTCCTGGCGGTACTCGGTGGCGACCGGCGCGGGCGGGTCCTGCTCGCGGCGCCGGGCCAGCGGGTCCTCGTCGGTGGGCGCGCCGACGGCGAACGCGGCGTCGCGGATGGGCCGGTAGCCGGTGCAGCGGCACAGGTTGCCGCTGAGCGCGTGCAGGTCGAAGCCGTTCGGACCGTGCTCGGCGTCGGTACCGGCGGCGCCGTCGACGCCCTCGGCCGGGCCGGAGCCCTCGGCCGCGTCATCGCCCCGGCCCGGGTGCGCGCAGCGGTCGGGCCGGTAGTACTCGGCCGCCATGCTGCACACGAATCCCGGCGTGCAGTACCCGCACTGGGAACCGCCGCGGACCGCCATCTCCTCCTGCACCGGGTGCAGCACGGGCGGCGTGCCGGGTGCCTCGACGGTGGCGAGGCCCTCGGAGGTGACGACCTCCTGTCCGTCGAGCGCCGCGACCGGGACCAGGCAGGCGTTGACCGGCACCCAGTCGGTGGGCTTGTGCACGCCGGGGCGGGCCACCAGGACCGAGCAGGCGCCGCACTCACCCTCCGCGCAGCCCTCCTTGGTGCCGGTGAGGCCGCGCTCGCGCAGGAAGTCGAGCACCGTGGTGTGCGGAGCGGCCGGTGCGATCGGTGCTTCTTTTCCGTTGACCGTGATCCGTGCCGTCACCATGACAGACCTTCATTTCGACTCGGGACAGGTCGATTCGGGGCAGGTCGATTCATCATGTTCGCCAATTCCAGGCAGCTTTCTGATTCCGGACGCGCCGCGGGAGATGAGCGGCGCACATCGGCACGCGACAACGGCATGCCGTGAAGGGGGGAAAATGAGGGAAAACCCGAAAAGTGCCGCGCGGGGGCACAGGGGAACGGCGCGTCAGCAGCCGTGCGCGACCCGACCCGAAACCCACACCGTGCGGCGGGCGAGGCGGCTCAGGTCAGAGTTGGTGTACATCTGCCGGTCGCCTCCTGTCGGTAGTCATGGGTCTGCTTCCTTCGAAAATTAGTGGCTGCGGTCACAGGGGTCAAGAGGGGAATGCGTCGACTTTCCCCGCCGGGTCGAAATCCCCGGCCGGTGCGTACCACCTCTCCCCAGGGTCTCCTCGCAGCAGGACACTTGACTCACGCATAACCGGGGAAGGACCCGGGGATGGGCCGGGAGGGCCCCTGGGACGCCTGGGGCCACCGGGACGCCTGGGGCGACCCGGCAGGACACCGATGCCGCCGGAGGGGGCGCGACATGCGGGACAGTCATCGGGCGGAGGCCGAAGGGCTGCTCAGGCGGGCCGTGGAGGAGGAGGTACGGCGCTCGGGCGGACGCACGGACGGGAACGTACTGCTCTCCCGGGCCCGCGCGGCGCTCGACGCGATGGCGGGGACGGCGGGCGAGGAGTACGCGGCCTACACCCACGCCCTCGACGAGGCCGCGGCCGGACAGCTCACCTTCCGCCAGCGCTACGCCCGTGAGGGCGCCGGCACTCCCCTGCTGGTGGCCGCCGTGGCGGCGGTCGCCGCGGTGGTGGCCGACGTGGCGCTCGGCACCGGCACCGGCACCGCGGTGGGCGCGGGGGTGACGGTCGGGGTCGTCGGCGCGGCGGCGACCGTGGTCAAGGTGGTCGGGGTCCATGTGCCGGCCGCCCACCACCGCGCCGGGGCGGTCAGCCAGCCCGGCGGGCCCGAGCAGCTGCGGCTGCAGTGGCTCACCACGCTGGAGGTGCGCGGCATCCGGCCCTTCCTCGACCAGCAGCGGATGCTCGCCGCGTCCACCGGACCGGCCAAGACCGGGCCGAAGCTGCGGGGCGCGGACAAGAGCGCGGCCGCCCGGGGCCGCAGCGCCCTGGAGCAGTCGTTCGGCCAACTGCCCGAACCGGGGGGCGTGTTCGCGGGCAGACGGCAGGAGATGGCGCGGCTGCGGCAGTGGGTCCAGGCGGCCCGCGCGAGCACGGAGACCAAGCCGACGGTGGTGGTGCTGCACGGGGCGCCCGGCAGCGGCCGTACGACACTGGCGGTCCGGGCCGTCCACGAGCTGCGGGACTACTTCCGCGGGGCCTGCCTGGTCGACCTGCGCGGGGACGGGTCCGCGACGGGCGGCTCGGGGTCGGGCGGTGCCGGGTCGGGCGGCTCCGGATCGGGCGGTGCCGGATCGGGCGGTTCCGTGGAGGGCGGTGAGTCGCCGCTGAGCACCCGGGACGCCCTGCTGCACCTGCTGAACCGGCTCGGGGCGCCGCGCGAGCAGCTGCTGTTCCGGGAGCGCTCCTCCGCGGACCAGCAGGTCAAGCGGCTCAGCGAGCTGTACCACCAGCATCTGACGGGCGTCCCGGTCACCGTCGTCCTCGACGACGCCTCGGACCCGGAGCAGGTGCGCACGCTGGTGCCGGAGCGCTCGGACAGCCTGGTGCTGGTCACCGCGCGCCGACCGCTGCGGCTCCCGCCCGACCTGCCCGCGCGGGTGTACGACCTGCCCGTCGAGGAGCTGGACGCGGCGGGCGCGGAGGAGCTGCTGGGCGCCACGGCCGAGGACGCCTCGGGACCCTACGACGCCGAGTCGAGCGAGCTGATCCGGCAGCTGTGCGGCGGGCTGCCGCTGGCGCTGCGGGTCGCCGGGTCGTCGCTGGGCCCGCGCTCGCCGCGCGCGCTGGCGACCGACCTGGGCGCCTACGGGCCGGTGGAGCCGGTCGAGCGGGCGCTGTGGCTGCGCTACACCGACCAGCCGGAGCCCGCCCGGCGGCTGCTGCGCAGGCTGGCGCTCGCGGGGCGCACCTCGCTGGGCGCCGCGGCCGCCGCCGCGCTGCTGGCCACGGACGACGCGGAGGCGACCCGGCAGCTGACGGCGCTCTCACGGGCGGGCCTGATCGACCACGTCCGGGGCAGCCGCTACCGCCTGCACGACGTGGTGCGCGCCTTCGCCCGCGCCCGGCTCGCCGACGAGGAGGAGCCCGGCGAGCGGACGGCCGCGCAGGAACGGCTCATCGCCAACTACGCCGAGCTGGCCGACTCCGTACTGCGCCTGGTCGACGGCAACATGTCGACCCGCTCCAACCAGTTCGGGCAGTACGGCTTCACGTCCCTGGACGAGGCGCTGCGCTGGCTGGACGACGAGTCGAGCTTCATCACGGCGACGCTCCGGCACGCGGAGGGCGTCGACCAGGGCGCGGTACTGAACCTGCTGGGCGCGCTGTGCGACTACTGCCTGCTGCGGGGCGACCTGTACCGGCTGGGTGAGATCAGCGAGCTGGCGCAGTCCGTGGACCAGGGGCTGCTGGTGCGCTCGGTGCAGTGGCGCACCGGTATCGCGGCCCGGCAGCTGGGCGAGCTGGACAAGGCGCGCACGACGCTGGCCTCGGTGGTCGACCTGTACCGGGACGCCCACCACGACGCCGGTGCGGCGCGGGCCCTGTGCTCGCTGGGGATCACGCTGCACCACCAGGGCAACCTGACCGAAGCGGCGGCCAAGCTCCGGGAGGCCCTGGACCTGCAGGCCGCGCCGGAGCTGGCCACGGACCGGGCGTGGACGCTGCACGCGCTGGCGGCGGTGCAGCGCGACCGGGCCCGGCTGGCCGAGGCCCTGGAGCTGCTCACCGAGTCGCTGGTGCTGCACCGGGCGGGCGAGTCGGTGCACGGCCAGGCGTGGGCCCACTTCCAGCTCGGCCAGCTGCACCTGCGCATGGGTGACGTGCCGGGGGCGGAGTCGGACCTGCGCGCGGCCCTGGAGCTGTACGGCCGCACCCAGGACGCCCGCGGCGAGGCCTGGGCGCTGACCCAGCTGGCGCGGGCCCGCCTGGTGGACGGCGACGCCTCACCGGCGGTGGAGGAACTGCGGCGGGCGGCGGCCCGGCACCGCGACAACGAGGACGCCCGCGGCGAGGCCTGGACGGTGTACTACCTGGGCCAGGCGCTGGAGGAGACCGGCGACCTGGACCAGTCCGTGCGCGAGCTGGAACGCTCCCGCACGATGTTCTCCCGGATGCGGGACGTGTACGGCCTGGCCTGCGCCCGGCACCACTCGGCGCGGGTCACCCGGGACCAGCGGGCCGCCCAGACCGGTTCCCTGCGCAACTCGGGCTTCGCCCGGCAGCTCCTGGTCGACGCGCGCGCCGACTTCCAGCGCATCGGCGTCGGGCACGGGGAGGCGTGGACGTGCCTGGAGCTGGCGGTCGTGGACGCGGGCAACGCGCGCACGCCGCAGGCACTGGCCCTGTGCGACGAGGCGGCCGCCCTGTTCGCCGGGTACGGCGACCGGCGGGGCGAGGACTGGGCCCGCTTCCTGCGCTGCACGCTGCTGCCGTACGCCGCGCCCGGCGGTGTGGAGATCGGTACGGCGGTGGCGCAGGAGGAGCTGGCCCAGCTGTCCCGCGCCCGCCATCCCGCCCGCGACACCAAACTGGACGACTACGTGGACGCCTACCAGCTCCTGCTGGAGCGCGGCGTCCAGCTGGAGGCGGGCTGGCAGGCCTGGCGCCTGGGCATGGTCCCGGGCCGCCAGGCGAGGGAGGTGATGGGCGTGGCGGTCACGGCCTGAGGCCACGGCCACCCCGCCCTCGATGCGGCTGCCCGGGGTCAGCCCTGCTGTGGCTTCGCCTCAGGGCCGCCAGAGGCGTCCTGCTCGGCCGTCTCCTTGAAGTCCACCTTGCCCATGTGCCGGTTCATGGACTTCATCAGTCCCCACACCGCCAGAGCCATCACCGCGAACACGACGAAGCCGAGGACACCGGGGGTGACCTTGTCCTCGTCCAGCTCGGCGAGAGTGACGAGGTGCGTCATTGCCAGGCTTGCGCTTGCACTCATGTCAGGCATTGTCCCGGATGCCCGCGAAGAGGTCGTCCTCGGGGAGGGAGGTTTCCACGAGGGACTTCGCCAGCTCGTACTCCTCGGTGGGCCAGACCTCCTTCTGGATCTCCATCGGCACCCGGAACCAGCCCCCGTCGGGGTCGATCTGCGTGGCGTGCGCGATCAGCGCCTTGTCCCGGGTCTCGAAGAAGTCCGCGCAGGGCACGTGGGTGGTGAGGGTGCGCTCCTTGCGCTCGAACTCCGACCAGCGCTTGAGCCAGTCCTCGTAGGGCGACTCCAGGCCGCGCTCCAGCAGCGCGTTGTGCAGCGCCTCGGTGCGGGGCCGGTTGAAGCCCTGGTTGTAGTAGACCTTCAGCGGCTGGTACGCCGGTCCGTACTCGCCCTCCGGGTACTTCTCGGTGTCGGCCGCGCCCTCGAAGGCCACCATCGTGATCTTGTGGGTCATGATGTGGTCGGGGTGCGGGTAGCCGCCGTTCTCGTCGTAGGTGGTGATCACCTGGGGGCGGAAGGAACGGATCTTCCGCACCAGCTCACCGGCCGCCTTGTCGACGTCCTCCAGGGCGAAGCAGCCCTCCGGCAGCGGCGGCAGCGGGTCGCCCTCGGGCAGGCCGGAGTCGACGAAGCCGAGCCACTCCTGCCCGACGCCCAGGATCTCCCGGGCCTCGTCCATCTCCTTCTTGCGCACCTCGTGGATGTTCTCCTCGATGTACGCGTCACCCTGGAGCTTCGGGTTGAGGATGGAGCCGCGTTCCCCGCCCGTGCAGGTCACCACCAGCACGTCCACCCCCTCGGACACGTACTTCGCCATGGTGGCCGCGCCCTTGCTCGACTCGTCGTCGGGGTGGGCGTGAACGGCCATCAGTCGCAGCTGGTCAGTCAAGACTCAATCCTTGGGTCAGTCGGCGCCCGTGTGCGTCGGCGCAATCGGCGGCTTCTATAGTGACCGAATCGGGGGCGGAATAATTCCGGGGCCCGGAACCCGGACCCAGCTCCCGCGGAGAGGACGATCATGAGTACGGCGAGCACGCGTACGCCCCAGGGGCGCTACGGCCGCTCCTCGGACGAGCAGGCCGACCGCACGCTCAAGGTCGTCGGCGCCGTGCTCGGCGCCCTCCTGCTCGCCCTGATCGGCTGGTTCGGCTACCACTACGTCGGCCAGAACAAGATCAGCGGGGAGCTGATCGGCTTCGAGCTGGCCGAGGACTCGGTGCAGGTGCACCTGGAGGTCCGCAAGGACGCCGGCGTCACCGGCTACTGCACGGTGCGCTCCCAGGCCGAGGACGGCGACGAGGTGGGCCGGGCCGACTTCCGCTTCGACGGGGACGACACCCGCATCGACAAGGTCGTCACCCTGCGCACCAAGGCCGCGGGGACGACGGCGGAGCTGCTCGGCTGTCATCCGGAGTGATCCGGCGGGGCCCAATGGCCCCAATACCTGCCGTCTGACCTGCGGTGACATGGATCTGGCGGCTTATGTCCTCCCCCTTTGGCCACTGAATTGTTAGGCTCGTGGTTTCGCCCTTCCGTGAAGGAACATCCTTCTGGGTAGGGCGTTGATTTGTATTCCCAGTACCAACGAGGAGCACCCGTGACCCAGACCAGCGAGAACGTCACCTGGCTGACCCAGGAGGCGTACAACAAGCTCAAGGAGGAGCTTGAATACCTTACTGGTCCTGCGCGCACCGAGATCTCTGCCAAGATCGCCGCGGCTCGCGAGGAGGGGGACCTGCGTGAGAACGGCGGGTACCACGCGGCGAAGGAGGAGCAGGGCAAGCAGGAGCTCCGCGTGCGCCAGCTGACCCAGCTGCTCGAGAGCGCCAAGGTGGGTGAGGCCCCGGCCGCCGACGGCGTGGTGGCGCCCGGCATGGTCGTCACGATCGCCTTCGACGGTGACGAGGACGACACGCTGACCTTCCTGCTCGCCTCGCGCGAGTACGCCAGCTCGGACATCGAGACGTACTCTCCGCAGTCCCCGCTGGGATCGGGCGTCACCGGCCACAAGGTCGGCGAGGACGCGCAGTACGAGCTGCCCAACGGCAAGCCGGCCTCGGTGAAGATCCTCAAGGCCGAGCCGTACAACGGCTGACCCGCTCCGCCGACCGGCCGCAGCCGGCCGTCCGACGCAGCCGAGCCCCCGGTGTCCCCGTGACGCCGGGGGCTCGTCGTCGTCCTGCCACCTTGCCGACTGGTCGTCCTCGTCGTCGGTCGGCCACCGGGGACCCTTGGGCAGCGTCGGCGTCCGGAAGACAAGTGAGGGCTGGGCTGTAAATCCGGCCCCACCCCGGGAAGGGGAATCCGCGATGGGGCCGGTGATCAGTCGCGCCCGGACCTCAGTTCTTCGCGCACGGCGCGAACGGCCCGGATCGCAGTGATCATCTTTTGGGTAAGAGTCGGGATCTGGTCGAAGATGCGCCCCACCAAGGTGGAACCCACCACAACACCCATCACCCCGGCCGCCACCCAGCCCGACAGCTCCATGTAGCTCCTTCCGATCGAGTCCCGGAGAAGGCCCCCGGCGGGTCCGCTCCCCTTTCACGGATCTGCCGGGCGTCGCCTTCTCAGGCCGGGTCTCTCTTTGGAACTACGTGTCGTTTCAGGCGGGTTGGAGTCTACCGCCGCGCCCGTGCCGTGTCCCCGCATCGCCTCGGCCGACCGCCCCGCTCTCCTCGCGCACCGCCGGCGTCCGGAAGACCGCGATGATCAGGACGGACCAGACGTCCGGGGTGGTGACGACCTTGGTCGTCGCCGTCGGCTCCTGCCGTCTCGTCGTCAGATGGACGCCGAGCGGTACTTGCGCACCGCCAGCGTCCGGAAGACCGCGATGATCAGGACGGACCAGATCACCGAGGCCCAGACCGGATGCTGCATGGGCCAGGCGTCCGACTGCACCACGCCGGGGTTGCCGAACAGCTCGCGGCAGGCCTGCACCGTGGCGCTGAACGGGTTCCACTCGGCGATGTGCCGGAGCCAGGGCGTCATCTGGCTGGAGTCCACGAAGGCGTTGGAGACGAAGGTCACCGGGAAGAGCCAGATGATCCCTCCCGAGGTCGCCGCCTCCGGGGTGCGCACGGACAGACCGATCAGTGCCCCGATCCAGGTGAAGGCGTATCCCAGGAGCAGCAGCAGCGCGAATCCGGCCAGGACCTCGCCGGCGCTGGTGGGGTCGGCGGACCCGGTGCGCCAGCCCACGATCAGCGCGACGATCGCGAGGACGAGCAGGGTGATGGCCGTCTGCACGAGGTCGGCGACGGTGCGGCCGGTGAGGACCGCGCCCCGGGCCATCGGCAGTGAGCGGAAGCGGTCGACGAGCCCCTTCTGCATGTCGTCGGCGATGCCGGCCGCCGATCCCGCGGTGGCGAAGGTGACGGTCTGGGCGAAGATGCCCGCCATCAGGAAGTCCTTGTAGACGCCCGCGTCGGTGGTGTTGCCGATCTTCATCGAGCCACCGAAGACGTACGTGAAGAGGACCACGAACATCACCGGCTGGATGATCCCGAACAGGACCATCTCCGGAATCCGGGTCATCCGGATGAGGTTTCTGCGGGCGATGACCAGCGAGTCGCGGATGGACTGGCCGACGGGGTTGCCGGGCGCCGTGACCGGCGCGGCATCGGTGGCGGCGCTCACTTGGCGGCCTCCTTCTCCTGCTCGTGGCCGGCGTCGTCCGCCGGGCCGTTCGCCTCGTCCTTCGCCTCGGCCACATGGCCGGTGAGGGAGAGGAAGACGTCGTCGAGGGTCGGGCGGCGCAGGCCGATGTCGTCGATCTCGATGCCGCGCACGTCGAGCTCGCGGATGACCTCGGCGAGCAGCTTCGCGCCGCCGGTGACGGGGACGGTCAGCTTGCGGGTGTGCTCCTCGACGGTGGTCGATCCCTTGCCGAATCCGGCGAGCACCTCGGAGGCTTCCCCTATGCGGTCGCGCTCGTGGACGACGACCTCGACGCGCTCTCCCCCGGTGCGGGCCTTGAGCTGGTCGGAGGTGCCGCGGGCGATGACGCGGCCGTGGTCGACGACCGCGATGTCGTGCGCGAGGTGGTCGGCCTCCTCCAGGTACTGCGTGGTCAGCAGCAGGGTCGTACCACCGGCGACCAGCTGTTTGATGACCTCCCACAGCTCCTGGCGGTTGCGGGGGTCGAGGCCGGTCGTGGGTTCGTCCATGAACATGACGGGCGGGGAGACCACCAGGGCCGCCGCCAGGTCGAGCCGTCGGCGCATGCCTCCGGAGTAGGTCTTGGTGGGGCGGTCGGCGGCGTCCGAGAGGTGGAACTGCTCGAGCAGCTCGGTGGCGCGGGCCTTCGCGGCCTTGCCCCGCATCTGGTAGAGCTGCCCGACCATCTGCAGGTTCTCCCGGCCGGTCAGGTATTCGTCGACCGCGGCGAACTGGCCGGAGAGGCCGATGGAACGGCGTACCTCGTTGGGCTGCCTGAGGACGTCGATGCCCGCGACGACCGCCTTGCCGCTGTCGGGGCGGAGCAGGGTCGTGAGACAGCGGACGGCGGTGGTCTTGCCCGCGCCGTTCGGCCCGAGCAGGCCCAGGACCGTGCCCTCGGGAACGTCGAGGTCGACGCCGTCCAGAGCCCTTACGTCACCGAAGGTCTTCACCAGACCTTCGGCATAGATGGCGCCTGGCATATGAGTCTCCACGTCGTCGGGGATTCTTCGGGAAGCCTAGGTTTGTACGTTTCGCCGCGCTCAGCGAGCGATTTACGACACACCATAACGCGATGTATCGCGTCTCACAATGCAGTTTCTCGAACGAGTGACGAAGTGGCTGCGCGCTCCTGCTCAGGGGCCCCCGGCGGCTCAGGCGATGACGGTGTATCCCGCTTCCCGCAGCGCGCGGCCGACCTCGGTGCAGTGCTCCGGGCCCTTCGTCTCCAGGTGCAGTTCGACCTCCGCCTCCGTGAGCCCGAGCCGCGGATGGGTTCGGACGTGGCTCACATCGAGGACGTTAGCGTCGACCACTGACAACACCCCGAGAAGCGTGGCCAGCGCCCCGGGCCGGTCCGTCAGCCGCAGCCGGACCGCCAGGTAGCGGCCCTGCGCGGCCATGCCGTGCCGCAGCACGCCCTGCATCAGCACCGGGTCCACGTTGCCGCCGGACAGGACCGCCACGACCGGCCCCTCGAAGGCGTCCGGCGCGCTCAGCAGCGCCGCCACCGGGCTCGCCCCGGCCGGTTCCACGACCAGCTTGGCCCGCTCCAGACACAGCAGCAGCGCGGTCGACAGCTCGTCCTCGGAGACCGTGCGGACCTCGTCCACCAGCTCGCCGACGATCCCGAACGGCACGTCGCCGGGCCGCCCCACCTTGATCCCGTCGGCCATCGTCGTCGGGTTCTCTACGGCGACCGGGCGCCCCGCGGCCAGCGAGGGCGGGTAGGCGGCCGCGCCCTGCGCCTGCACGCCGACGATCCGCACGTCCGGCCGCAGCGCCTTCACCGCCACCGCGATCCCGGCCGCCAGCCCGCCCCCGCCGATACCGACGACGACGGTGCGCACCTCGGGGCACTGCTCCAGGATCTCCAGCCCGACCGTGCCCTGGCCCGCGATGACGTCGGGATGGTCGAAGGGGTGGATGAAGACCGCGCCGGTCCGCTCCGCGTACTCCTGCGCGGCGGCCAGCGTCTCGTCCACCACCTGGCCGTGCAGCCGCACCTCGGCGCCGTAGTCCCGGGTCGCGCTGATCTTCGGCAGCGGCGCGCCCTGCGGCATGAACACCGTCGAGCGCACACCGAGCAGCGACGACGCCAGCGCGACGCCCTGCGCGTGGTTGCCCGCGCTCGCCGCGACCACACCCGCGGCCCGCTGCTCGGGCAGCAGCCCGGAGATCCGCACGTAGGCCCCGCGCAGCTTGAACGAGCCCGTCCGCTGGAGGTTCTCGCACTTGAAGTGCACCGGAGAGCCGACCAGCTGGGACAGGTGCCTGCTGCCCTCCATCGCCGTCACCCGCGCCACGCCCGAGAGCATCTTCTGGGCTCCGCGCACGTCGTCGAGGGTGACGGGAGCGACCAGGCGCGTTGTGCTGTAGCTCATACCCTCCAGCATCGCAGTTCCCGGACGTCCCGCACCGTTGTGACCAACCTCCGAGACCCGCTTTGCCCAGCGCCGGTACGCCTTGGCGCCCGGCCGCGTACCCTGTCCCCCAATTAGCAGCCCTCCACGAAGTGAGCCCCCGGCCATGCCCACAACACCTGAAATGTCGATGGACATGACGACCGCCGGTGACACCGGTCTTCTCGAGACGCTCCAGCACGAGGTCGCGCTCTTCGCCCGACGCGCCGAACAGACCCGGCTCGGCGGGGTCGGACAGGTGCGCAACTCCATGGACCGCGCCGCGTACCTGCTGCTCAACCGCCTCGACAAAGAGGGCCCGATGGGCGTGAAGGCGCTCGCCGCGAGCATGGGGATCGACTCCTCGACGGTCACCCGGCAGGTGGCCCCGCTCGTCGACACCGGACTCGTCAAGCGGACCTCGCACCCCGACGACGGACGCGCGGTGGTCCTGCAGCTGTCGCCGCGCGGCGCGGCGCGGCTGGAGGAGGTCCGCTCCTCCCGGCGTCAGCTCATGGCCGAACTGACCCACGACTGGGCGCCGCAGGAGCGTGAGACGTTCTGCGCGCTCCTCGCGCGCTTCAACGGCGCCCTGTCCGCCCGTATGGCCCCGTCCGGCGTGGCGTCCACCGACACGCCGTCGGGCTCCTGAGCTAGGTCTCACCCGCCGTTCGACGGCTTTCCACAGCTTTCGGAGCGAGGTTCGCACCGAACCCTTGACCGGCGGGCCGCCCCTGGCCTGATATGAGACCTCAGGGGTCGTCGCCGGCTGGGCGGGAGGCGCGATGCGAGAACGGCATGCGTCCCGGAACGCCCGCCGGGCCCGCGAGTTCGAGGCGTTCGTCGCGGGCGCGGCAGGGCGGCTCCTGCACGCCGCGACCCTGCTCACCGCCGAGGCCCCGGACGCCAACCCGCGCGCGCGGCGCCTGCTGGCCCTGAGCCTGGCCCACACGTACGCGTCCTGGGACCGGCTGCACGGGGAGGACCCGTACGATCGCGCCCGCCAGTACCTGGCCACGCGTTTCGCCCGCGAGGCCTGGCACCGGTACGGCGCTCTCGGCCGGGCCCGCCGGCGGCCCGTGGGCCCCTTGGGCCCGCTCGCCCCGCAGGAACGCCTGGTCCTGGTGCTCAGGCTGTACGAGGGCGTCGCCGAGGAACAGACGGCCGCGCTGCTGGGCCTGCCCGTGGAACGGGTACGGACGGTTTGCGACCGCGCGACGGCCGCCCTGCTGCGTCCGCCGCCCGCACCGGCCCGGCCGGTGGCGTCGAAGGCGAAGGCGGCGACGCCGTGACCGGCCCGGCCCGCGCCCGGAGCCGCCGTACGGCGGCCCGCGCGGCGACCGGCAGGACGACGGACACGCGCGCGTGGAGGACCGGGAGATGCCGGTGAACCGTCCTCGCCGCGAGGCCGCCGCGCGGCAGATCATGGAGCAGTCGCCACCGCGCGTACCGCCCGACCTCTGTGCGGAGGCCGTCCGCCGGGGCGGCCGCATGCTGCGCCGCAGGACCGCCGTCCGCCGCCTGCTGTGGCTGCTGCTGGGCGCCGCGGCCGTGGCGTTCACGGTGTGGGCGCTGACCGTCCAGCCGTGGGTGGAGCCGCCCTCGGAGACGACCCCACCCGTGACCGGCTGGGAGGGCTGGTGAGCCCGCGCCGCTAGTCGCCGCTAGCCCAGCGCCTGCTGGAGGTCGGCCAGCAGGTCGTCGGCGTTCTCGATGCCGACCGACAGCCGCACCAGGTCGGCGGGCACCTCCAGGGCGGAGCCCGCCGCGGAGGCGTGGGTCATCCGGCCCGGGTGCTCGATCAGCGACTCGACGCCGCCCAGGGACTCGCCGAGCGTGAACACCTTCGCGCGGTCGCACACCTCGACGGCGGCCTGCTCGCCGCCCTCGACGCGGAAGGACACCATGCCGCCGAACGCCTTCATCTGCTTGGCGGCGACCTCGTGCCCCGGGTGCTCGGGCAGCCCCGGGTACAGCACGCTCGTCACGCGCGCGTGCCGGGAGAGCATGTCGGCGACCTTGACCGCGTTCTCGCTGTGCCGGTCCATGCGCACCGCGAGGGTCTTGGTGCCGCGCAGCACCAACCAGGAGTCGAAGGGCCCGGCGACCGCGCCCATCGCGTTCTGGTGGAACGCCAGCTCCTCGCCCAGCTCCTGGTCGCCCACGATCAGCGCGCCGCCGACCACGTCGGAGTGCCCGCCCATGTACTTGGTCAGCGAGTGCACGACGACGTCGGCGCCGAGCGCCAGCGGCTGCTGGAGGTACGGGGTGGCGAAGGTGTTGTCGACGACGAGCCGGGCGCCGGCGTCCCGGGCGACCTGGGCGACGGCGGCGATGTCGGTGATGCCGAGCAGCGGGTTGGAGGGCGTCTCCACCCATACCGCCTTGGTCTTCGGGGTGAGGGCGGCCCGCACCGCGGCGGGGTCGCTCGTGTCGGCCACGGACCACTCGACGCCCCACCGGGTGGCGACCTTGGCGAAGAGGCGGAAGGTGCCGCCGTACGCGTCGTTCGGGATCACCACGTGGTCGCCGGGACGCAGCAGCGTACGCAACAGGCAGTCCTCGGCCGCCAGTCCGGACGCGAACGCGAGACCTCGCCTGCCGCCCTCCAGGGCGGCGAGGTTCTCCTCCAGGGCCGTGCGGGTCGGGTTGGCGCTGCGGCTGTACTCGTAGCCGCCGCGCAGCCCGCCGACGCCGTCCTGCTTGTAGGTCGACACCTGATAGATCGGCGGGACGACCGCGCCCGTCAGGGGATCGGCGGTGTTGCCCGCGTGGATCGCGAGCGTCTCGAAGTGCTGACTGATGTGCCTGTCGCTCATGGGCACCGAGGGTAGCCGTGCGGAACGCTTCGCGGGTTTTCCACAGGGCGGTGGGCAGGTTGGCCAATTGTCGGCGGCGTCTGGTTCGCTTGAGACATGGAGATTCTCTGGGTCCTGATGGCACTGGTCATGCTCGGCTTCGTGCTGCTCCAACTCACGCGGCGCCGGCGCGGCGCGGTCGGTCTGGTCGAGCCCGGCCACCCGGACGCCGCCGACCCCGCGAACTACGGCTTCGCCCGCGAGGAGGAGCTGGACATCCGCATGCCGGGTCCGGACGAGGACCTGCTGGACGTCCTGGACCTGGTGCAGCGCACCCAGGACTACCGGGGGGCGCAGCAGCTCCTCGCCGGTACGGAGGCGAAGGGCGAGCGGCGCTGGCAGCGGGTGCAGGCCTTCGCGGGCGCCGCGTCGCTGGAGCTGCGGCAGCGGCCCGGCGGTGTCGGGGAGACGCCGGGCGGGCAGTGGCTGCGGGTGTGGCGGGCGGAGGCGCCCAAGGACGCGGGGGGCGCGGCGGTGCACGCCGAGTTCCTGGTGCAGCAGGCGTGGCGCACGGCGACGCCGGGCTCGAACGACTTCCGGATCATCATGGAGGAGGCGAAGGCGGCCTGCGGCGAGGCGGCCCTCCTGGCGCCCGGGGACCCGGTCCCCTACATCATCGAGCTGTCGGTGGCCCGTGGCCTCGGGTACTCGCGCGAGGAGTTCGAGCAGCTCTGGCTGAAGATCCTGGACCGCGCTCCGAACCACATGGGCGCGCACCTGTCCGCCCTGCAGTACTGGTGCGAGAAGTGGCACGGCTCGCGCGAGCTGGCCTACTCCTTCGCGGAGGCCGCGGCCGCCCGCGCCCCGCGGGGCTCGTTGCTGGCGGCGATGCCGCTCTTCGCGGTCTTCGAGCACCTGCCCGAGGTCAACCTGGTCAGCGGCTTCTACCAGAGCGAGGTCGTCACCAAGGCCGTCCACGGCGCGCTGCACGCGGTCCACTCGGCCCACCGGGACGACCCGACGCAGGCGCACGTCCGGCACCTGCTGGTCTTCTTCCTGGTCCGTGGCGAACGCTGGGCCGAGGCGATGAACCAGCTGATGGTCATAGACGGCCACGTCGGCGCGCTGCCCTGGACCCTGTCGAGCGACCCGGCGGCGGAGTTCGCGGTCTACCGCGCGCTCGCGGTGGCGGGGTACGAGGCCAACGGCGGCAGCCCGGCGACGCTGCCGCACTGAGCGCCGCCCCACGACGAACGGTCCGGCCGCACATCCGGCCGGACCGCTTCTCGGTAAACCCTCAGCCCTCGCTGCGGGCGGGCAGCCGCCATCCCGGGCGCGGGAAGTGGCACGTGTACCCGTCCGGGTAACGCTGCAGGTAGTCCTGGTGCTCGGGCTCGGCCTCCCAGAAGGGACCGACCGGCTCCACCTCGGTGACGACCTTGCCGGGCCACAGTCCGGAGGCGTCCACGTCCGCGATCGTGTCCTCGGCGATCCGCTTCTGCTCGTCGTCCACGTAGTAGATCGCCGAGCGGTAGCTGAGTCCGATGTCGTTGCCCTGGCGGTTCTTGGTGCTCGGGTCGTGGATCTGGAAGAAGAACTCCAGGATCGCGCGGTAGTCGGTCACCTCGGGGTCGAAGAGGATCTCGATGGCCTCCGCGTGCGTGCCGTGGTCGCGGTACGTCGCGTTCGGCACGTCACCCCCGGTGTATCCGACCCGGGTCGCGGTCACGCCCGGGAGCCGACGGATCAGCTCCTCCATCCCCCAGAAGCATCCGCCCGCCAGCACGGCCCTCTGTGTCTGCGCAGCCATCGCGGCCCTCCAAAAAATCTCTCGGCTCGATCGTCCGGGCCACTCGGCCCGCACGTCACCGGCCGTCATGCCCACCTTGCGTCCAACACACGAGGCTCTCCAACGATTCCACGGCCAGGCACCACGCCGACAGGGGCGTCCGGCGTTCCCGGCGAAAACCGGTGGCCGGCCCGTGGCGCCCGGCGCCACGCTGTACGCCATGCAGCAGCCCCGGCACGAGATCAGAGCGGCCCACACGGAGTCCACTGTCACCGTCTACCAGGCCTACTCCCCGCGGATCGGTGTCCCCGCCGCCCGTGAGGGGCGTTTTCCGGCCGCCTGGAAGCGGGACAGGATGACGTGGATCAAGCCGTCGTTCCTGTGGATGATGTACCGCTGCGGATGGGCCGCCAAGGAGGGCCAGGAGACCGTCCTGGCGGTCGAGATCAGCCGCGAGGGCTTCGAGTGGGCCCTGCGCAACGCGTGCCTGTCCAGCTACCAACCCGGCGTGCACCCCGACCGGGCCGCCTGGCAGCGTCAGCTGAAGCGCTCGCCCACCCGCGTCCAGTGGGACCCCGAACGCGACCTGCGCCTCCAGCCCCTGCCCCACCGCTCCCTGCAACTCGGCCTCTCCGGCGAGGCCGCACGCCGGTACGCCGACGAGTGGACGGTCGCCATCCGCGACCTGACCCCTCTCGCCCACGAGATCCACACCCTCGTACGGGAGGGCACCCTCGACGCGGCCCGAGCCCTGCTGCCCCGGGAACAGCCGTATCCCACCGCGGGAGAACTACTGAGCAGCCTGCGCCCGTGATGGACCACTCCCCCGGCGCTCTCGCCGCCCTGTGGCGGGCCCGGCGCCCGGCGGGACCGCCCGTCTCGCACACGTTCCGCGACACGTACGCCGACCGTTGGATCCGCTTCCACAGCCTCCCCGGCTCGAAGCGGTATCCGGAGTCCGAAGCCGAGTACTCGGTCGCGCTGCACCGGTACAACACGGTGCTCGACGAGTTGTTCGCGAACCGCGACGTGTACGTCGTGACCTCGGACTGGTCCGGTACGCCCGACGGACCGGCCGCTTTCCCGACGCCACGGCGGGAGCTCCACCCCACCGGCGTCCACTGGTGGACCGAGTCGGACGAGGACGACCCCGACCCCGCCTTTCACACCCACACACGCTTCTACGCGGACCGGCGGCCCTGGCGGCACGGCTGCGTCGATGCCCTGCTGCGCGCGGTGGCCGACGAGGCGCTCGTCGAGGTGTTCGTCGAGGTGTTCGTCACGGACACGGAACTCCGCCGCATCCACTCCCCTTACGACGGCGGTGCGGACGTCCTTCTCGCCACGCCCGGCGAGCGCGACCGGCTTCGCGACCGTCACGTGGACTGGCTGTCCGGCCGGCCTTCCGGGCTGTGAAGGAAGCACTGCTCGCGGCACCCCTGGTGCCTGCCCCCGAGCCCGGTGCGCCCGCCCCCTTCGGCCAAGACCTGGTCATGGTCGTCTGCGGGCAGGCTCAGTCCAGCACCCGCAACCCCGCGACCAGCACCCCCGCCAGCTGACGGGCGTCGTAGCGCGGGTCGGGGGTCTCGGCGCCGATGCAGAGGTTGCCGACGCCGCGCATGAGGGCGATGGCCGGTACGTCGGTGCGGATCTCGCCGGAGGCGGTCGCGGCGGCGAGGAGGTCGGTGCACACGGGGACGAGGCGGTCGAGGAAGTACGCGTGGAGGGCCTCGAAGCCCGCCTGGTCGGACTGGAGGACCGCGGCGAGGCCGTGCTTGGTGACCAGGAAGTCGACGAACCGGTCGATCCAGGTCGCGAGCGCGGCGTACGGGGTGGGGCTGCTCGCCAGCAGGGCGGGGCCGGCCTCGGCGCAGGCCTCCACCTGGTGCCGGTAGACGCCGATGATGAGGTCCGCCCGGGTCGGGAAGTGGCGGTAGATCGTGGCCGTCCCGACGCCGGCCTCGGCCGCGATGTCGCGTACGGGGGCTTCCACGCCCGACCTGACGAACACCGCGGCCGCGGCGTCGAGCAGGGTCTTCTCGTTGCGCCGGGCGTCCGCGCGCTTGGGCCGGGAGGCTGTCCGCCCCGTCTCCGCTTCGCCGTCCTTCACCGTTTCCGTTCCCTTCGCCGGTCCCGCCGCCGTCCACGCTTGATAAACGGGACAGCGTTCCGTATCGTTGGGCAAGTAAACGGGACGGTGTTCCGCTTGGTCTCTCCATGATGCCAGAGCGTCGAGCCCGCCACCAAGTCATGCCTCGCCCCTACGCAGGCCACCCCCGTGGAGGAACCGTCATGCAGTACCGCACCTTGGGCCGCACCGGTGTGCAGGTCAGCTCGCTCGCGCTCGGCGCCATGAACTTCGGCAGCATCGGGCGCACCACCCAGGAGGAGGCCACCGCCCTCGTCGACGCCGCCCTGGAGGCGGGGATCAACCTGATCGACACCGCCGACATGTACGGCGGCGGCGAGTCGGAGGAGATGGTCGGCAAGGCGATCGCCGGGCGCCGGGACGACATCGTGCTGGCCACGAAGGCGTACATGCCGATGAGCGACGAGCCCAACCACCAGGGCGCCTCGCGTCGCTGGCTGGTCACCGAGCTGGACAACAGCCTGCGCCGGCTCGGCGTCGACCACGTGGACCTCTACCAGATCCACCGCTGGGACCCGAACACGAGTGACGAGGAGACCCTGTCCGCGCTCACCGATCTGCAGCGCGCCGGGAAGATCCGGTACTTCGGCTCCTCGACCTACCCCGCCTACCGCATCGTCGAGGCCCAGTGGGCCGCCCGCGAGCACCGGCTCGGCCGGTACGTCACCGAGCAGCCCAGCTACTCCGTGCTCCAGCGCGGGATCGAGAGCCACGTCCTGCCCGTGACCGAGCAGTACGGGCTCGGCGTGCTGGTGTGGAGCCCGTTGGCCTCGGGCTGGCTGTCGGGGGCGGTGCGCGCCGGGCGGGAGATCGCCACGCACCGGTCGGCGGTCCTGCCCGAGCGTTTCGACACCGCGCTGCCCGCCAACCGGGCCAGGCTCGACGCCGTCGAGAAGCTGGCCGCGGTCGCCGACGAGGCCGGCCTCACCCTGATCCAGCTCGCGCTCGGCTTCGTCACCGCGCACCCGGCCGTCACCGCCGCGCTCGTCGGACCCCGCACCCTGGACCACCTGCGCTCCCAGCTCGCCGCCGCCGACACCGTCCTCTCCGACGACGTCCTCGACGCGATCGACGCGATCGTCCCGCCGGGCACCGATCTGGCGGCGCACGAGAAGTTCGATGCCACACCCGCGCTGCTCGACCCGGCGCTGCGCCGTCGGCGCCGCCCGGCGGCCCACTGAGCGGCCGGGCGGCGCGGGCCGTCGACGCGCCGGACCCGCTGCGTGCCGGGAGAACTCACCCGGCGTCCCTCTCCGCCAGGAATTCCGCCCACGTCACCTTGCCGACCTGGGCGTCCGCCAGGGTGAGGTTCTCGCCGGAGCGGTACGCGCGGCCCGCCTTCCCGGGAATGCGCACCGGCAGCTTCGGGCGCCGCCGCCCACCGCGCAGCTCGAGGTAGGAACGGGCCAGCGTGGCCAGGTCGTGGACCTCGGGGCCGGTCATGTCGGGGACCCGGCCGGACGGCTCGGCCAGGGCCAGTTCGGCCAGGCGCGCGGCGACCTCGCGGGCGGCGACCGGTTGCAGGCGCAGTCCGCCCGGGACCGGGAGGACCGGCAGCCGGGTCATCTTCTCGATCATCGTCAGGGTCAGCTCGTGGAACTGGGCCGCCCGCAGCACCGTCCAGCCGAGGCCCGAGCCGGTGATCGCCCGCTCCGACTCCAGCTTGGTGCGCAACCAGGCCAGCGGGACGCGGTCGGCGCCCACGACCGAGATGTACGCGAGGTGCCGTACGTCCGCACCGGCTGCGGCGCGCACCAGGGTGCGGGTCGCCTCGTCGTCGCCCTTGGGGCCGCCCGCCAGGTGCAGCACGGTGTGCACGCCGTCGACGGCGGCCTCGACGCCCGCGCCGGTGCGCAGGTCGCCGGTGACGTACGTGACGCCGTCCGCGTCGGGGCGGGGGCGCCGGGTGAGGACGCGCACCTCCTGTCCGGCCGCCCGCAGCAGCGGGACGACGTGCCCGCCGAGGGTGCCGGTGCCGCCGGTGACGAGGAGGGGCGTCGTGGGGGTCGAGGGGTGGTGGGTCATGGCCGCTGCTCCCGGTGTCCGTGGCGTCCGGGAGGCGGGGTGGGTGCCGATGTGGAACCGCCCCGCCCGGACGTCCGCCGTCAGTGGTGGCGGTATGACCCGGGGCGGGGCGGCTGTGTGACAGGTCGGGGAGAGAATCCGAAGATCTTTCCCCGGGGGATCAGATCGTCGCGGTGTCGATCACGAAGCGGTAGCGCACGTCGCTGGCCAGGACCCGCTCGTAGGCCTCGTTGACCTCGGACGCGGCGATCAGCTCGATCTCGGCGCCGATGCCGTGCTCCGCGCAGAAGTCCAGCATCTCCTGGGTCTCGGCGATTCCGCCGATCATGGAGCCGGA
Source organism: Streptomyces sp. BBFR25 (assembly GCF_044590125.1). Classification (NCBI taxonomy): domain Bacteria; kingdom Bacillati; phylum Actinomycetota; class Actinomycetes; order Kitasatosporales; family Streptomycetaceae; genus Streptomyces; species Streptomyces sp. BBFR25. The sequence goes on along the minus strand of NZ_CP172447.1, from coordinate 5,258,314 downwards.
GAGGGACTTGCCGCCGCCGAGCAGCGCGAACAGGTTGAGCGAGACGGGCTCCTCGGGGGCGCCGACGTTGGCCAGGGCACCTTCCGTCTTCAGCAGCCCCAGGTAGGCGCCGAAGTCGAGCGGGGCGGAGACCGTGGAGACGATCAGGTCGAAGGTGCCGGCCAGCTCCTCGAAGGTGGCCGGGTCGCTCGTGGCGTAGTAGTGGTCGGCGCCGAGCTTCAGGCCGTCGTCCTTCTTGCGCAGGGACTGCGACAGCACGGTCACCTCGGCACCGAGGGCGTGCGCGAGCTTGACGGCCATGTGGCCGAGGCCGCCCAGGCCGACGACGGCGACCTTCTTGCCGGGACCGGCGTTCCAGCGCTTGAGCGGGGAGTACGTGGTGATGCCGGCGCACAGCAGGGGGGCGGCCTCGTCCAGGGAGATGCCCTCGGGGATGCCGAGGACGAAGTTCTCGTCGACGACGACCTTCTCGGAGTAGCCGCCGTAGGTGGGCTCGCCGTCCTTGCCGATGCCGTTGTACGTCATCACGTTGCCGCCCGTGCAGTACTGCTCCCGGCCGGCCTTGCAGTTCTCGCACTCGCGGCAGGAGTCGACCATGCAGCCGACGCCCACCCGGTCGCCGACGGCGAACTTGGTGACGCCGGGGCCGACCTCGGAGACGACGCCCGCGATCTCGTGGCCGGGGACCATCGGGAAGATGGCCTCGCCCCAGCCCTCACGGACCTGGTGGATGTCGGAGTGGCAGATGCCGGCGAACTTGATGTCGATCAGGACGTCATGCTCACGCACCTCGCGCCGCTCGATGGTGGTGCGCTCCAGCGGCGCCTTGGCGGCGGGTGCTGCGTACGCGGCGACAGTGGTCATGCCGGGTTCTCCGGGATTCTCTCGACGTGACTGGGTGATGTTTCCACCCTGCCTGCGCCCTGCCGATCCACCCAGACCACGGCTTTGCGTACGTCCAGCGTGCGTACCACCGACGGGGACAGGCTCGTGTGCGTACGACCGGGAATACGTCCGGCCATACTGGAGGGTATGGATGGACAGCTTGACCGGCGGGCCGAACTGAGCGAGTTCCTGCGCACCCGGCGGGCGCGGCTGAAGCCGGAGGACGTGGGTCTGGAGTCGTTCGGGCGGCAGCGCAGGGTGCCGGGGCTGCGGCGCGAGGAGCTGGCGCAGCTGGCCGGGGTGTCGGTGGCGTACTACACCCGTCTCGAGCAGGGCAACGGGCAGAACGTGTCGGCGGAGGTCCTGGACGCCATCGCCCGCGCGCTGCGGCTGACCGACGCGGAGCAGGCACACCTGACGCACCTGGCGAAGCCGAAGCAGCAGCGCAGGCGGGCCGGGGCCCCACGGGGCAAGCAGCCGGTGCGGGTGGCGCTGCTCCAGCTGCTGGAGTCGATCGACACGGTGCCGGCCTACGTGACGGGCCGCCGCTCCGAGATCCTCGCCTGGAACCGGATGGCCGCGGCCCTCTTCGGCGACTGGGGCAAGCTGCCGGCCGCCGAGCGGAACTGGGCGCGGCTGGTCTTCCTGAACCCGGACTACCGCGAGCTGTTCGTCGACTGGGACCAGAAGGCGTACGACATGGTCAGCTTCCTGCGCATGGACGCGGGCCGCCATCCGGACGACCCGCGGCTGTCCGCGCTGGTCGGCGAGCTGTCGGTGAAGAGCGAGGAGTTCCGGCGGCTGTGGGCCACGCACGACGTCAAGGAGAAGAGCTACGGCGGCAAGCGGATGCGGCACCCGCTGGTCGGTGACCTGACCCTGTCCTTCGAGACGTTCCGCATGGTCGACGACGACGAGCAGGCCTTCGTCACGTACCACGCGGAGCCCGGCTCCCCGTCGGCGGACGCGCTGCGGCTGCTGGCGAGCTGGGGGACGGAGGCGGCGGCTTCGCTGCCGACGTGAGGGTGCCCGGCCGCGGCGGCCGGTGCCGGCGACCCGACGGTTCGGCCGATCCCGTCAGGACTGGTCCGGGGCCCGTTCGATCGCGCGGCGGGCCCGGTCCGCGGCCGTCCGGTCGTGCTGGAGCCGCATGGCCGCGTTGAGCGCCGGCCCGGCCGCGACGATCTCGAACAGTGCCTGGTCGACGTCGAACCCGGCGGGCAGTTCGCCGTTGTCCACCGCCGCGGTCAGGTCCGCCCGCAGCCGTTCCCGCCGACGCGACCACACCTCGGCCACCACGTCGCGGACCCGGCCGGGGCGGCCGTCGTACTCGCTGAGTGCCGCGGTCATCAGACAGCCGCCCGGCAGCAGGGGTTCTTCCAGATGGCCCACGGAGTTGGCGCAGACCGCGCGCCCTGGCCGTCGGGGACTGGCTGGACCCGGCCTCATGACCGGCGGTCCGCCCGCACCACGCACGGGCGGGCCGCCGGGCGCGCGGCGTCAGACCGGCGCGTTCTCCTTCACGGTGATGCGGCCCTTGCGGATGGTCGCCACGCGGGGGGCCTTCTTCGCGATCGCCGAGTCGTGGGTGACCATGACGAAGGTGAGGCCCAGCTCCTTCCACATGCGGTCGAGTACGTCCATGATCTCGTCGCGCATCGACTCGTCGAGGTTTCCGGTGGGTTCGTCGGCGAGGAGCACCTTCGGCTGCTTCACCAGGGCGCGGGCGATGGCGACGCGCTGCTGCTGGCCGCCGGACATCTCGCCGGGGAGGTGGCCGAGGCGTTCGCCGAGGCCGACGGAGGCCAGGGCCTCGGCGGCCTTCTCGCGCCGCTCCTTCGCCTTGACGCCGAGCGGGACCAGGGCGGTCTCGACGTTCTCCTGGGCGGTCAGGGTCGGGATCAGGTTGAAGGACTGGAAGACGAAGCCGATGCTCTCGCTGCGTACCCGGGTCAGCCTGGCCTCGGGGAGGGTGGCGAGGTCGGTGCCGTCGAGGACGACCTGGCCCGAGCTGGGCCGGTCGAGGGCGCCCAGCATCTGGAGCAGGGTGGACTTGCCGCCGCCGGTGGGGCCCTGGATGACGAGCCGGTCGCCGTCGGCGATGGTCAGGTCGACGCCGTCGAGGGCGTGCACGGTGGCCTTGCCGCGGGTGTAGTGCTTGCTGACGCCGCTGAGTTCGTACATGGTGCAACTCCTGGAGTACGGGGGGTGGGTGGCGCTACTCGACGCGGCGCAGGGCGTCCGCCGGGCGCAGCCGCGAGGCACGCCAGCCGCCGAAGCCGCCGGCGACGAGTCCGCCCGCCACGGCGAGGGCGACCGCGAGGACGATGGTGGTGACGCTGACGGGTGCGCTCAGCGCGATGTCCAGGGTCTTGGCGGCGGTCTGCCGGCCGGGACCGCCCGTGCCGCCACCGCCGAAACCGCCGGGGCCGCCCGCACCCCCGCCACCGCTCGTGCCGCCGCCGAGTTGGGCCTGGAGCGTCGGGCTGACGGCGGTGACGGCATAGGCGCCCGCGAGGCCCAGGGCGATGCCGAGGGCGCCACCGACCAGGCCGTTGACGACGGCCTCGCCGATCACCTGCCGGGTGACCCGGCCCGAGCGCCAGCCCAGCGCCTTGAGCGTGCCGAACTCGCGCACCCGGCGGGAGACGGCGGAGGAGGTGAGCAGGCCGGCGACCAGGAAGGCGGCCGCCAGGACCACGACGGACAGCCACTTGCCGACGCCAGTGGCGAGCGAGGAGGCGGTGGACAGGGAGCCGGAGACGGTGTCGGCCAGGTCGGCGGAGGTGGTGACCGTCGTACCCGGGATGTTCTTCTGGATCGCGGACTTGACGCCGTCGATCCGCTGCGAGTCGGTCGCCTTGACGTAGACGGTGGTGACCTTGTCCTTCGCGTCGCCCAGCGTCTGGGCCTGCTTCAGCGGCACGTAGAGGTTGGCCGCCGCGTCGCCGCTGTCGGCCGTGGCGATGCCCACGATCTCGAACTTCGTGTCCTTGACGGTGACCGTGCTGCCGGTCTCGAGCTTCTTCTCCTTGGCGTACGCCGAGTCGGCGACGGCCACCTTGGCGTCGGTCTCCGTCTCCTTGAAGATGCGGCCGCTGGTGATGGCGGACGTGGTCAGCGGGCCGAGGTCGGGCTCGGTGACGTCGGTGCCGTAGACCGAGTAGCTGTTGACGTCGAAGTCGGCGCCGCCGCCCTGGACGCGACCCTGCGGGGACTGGCCGCCGCCCGGTCCGCCGCCCTGGCCCGCGCCGGCGTCACCGCCGGAGGCATCCTGCTTGAACTGGCCGCGGGAGAACTCGCCGCTGACCTTGACGACCTGGAGGCTGAGGCCGCCCACCGCGTCGGCGACCCCGCTCTGCCCGGCGACCTCGCCGACGGTGGAGCCGGCCAGCGTCTGGAAGCCCTGCACCATGACGCGGTCGGTGCTCTGCTCCTCCTCGGAGCCGTCGTCCTGCGCGTCGAAACGGAAGCGCGGCCGTTCGGCGGTGCCGCCGGAGGAGGCTTCCGCGGCCTTGGTGACCGTCATGTCCGTGCCGAGCCCGTACAGGGACTGCAGGACCTTGTCCTGGGCCCGGCTCATGCCCGAGGAGACGGAGTCGACGACGATGACCAGCGCGATGCCCAGGGCCAGTCCGGAGGCGACGACGAGGGCCGCCTTTCTGCGGCGGCGCAGCTCGCGCCTCAGGTAGGTGAAGAACATGGGCGCAACGTAGGCACGGGCCGTGATGGCGGGATAAGGGCCGCGTAAGAGGAGGATGAGAAGCCGGGAACGGCGCGGGCGCCCGCCGCTCCCGTGCGGGGAGTGGCGGGCGCCCGTGCGAAGTGCTGTCGGCCCTCGGGGAGTTCGGCGTCAGACCGCCGAACCCGCCTTCCACTGGGCCCAGTCCATGTTCCAGCCGTTGAGGCCGTTGTCCGGGGCGATGGTCTTGTCGCCGGTGTTCTGGACGACGACCACGTCACCGATGATGGAGTTGTTGTAGAACCAGGCACCCGGCGTGTTCGGGTCGTTGGCACCCTTGGCGTCCTGCAGACCGACGCAGCCGTGGCTGGTGTTGGCCTGGCCGAAGATGCCCTTGCCCCAGTAGTTGCCGTGGATGAAGGTGCCGGAGGTGCTCAGGCGCATGGCGTGCGGCACGTCCTTGATGTCGTACTCGCCCTTGCCGTCGTCGTCGGTGAAGCCGACGGTCGAGCCGTCCATCCGGGTCTCCTTGAACTTCTCGGAGATCACCATCTCGCCCTCGTAGGTCTTGTTGTCGGGCGAACCGGCGGAGATCGGGATGGTCTTGACGGTCTTGCCGTCCTGCGTGACCTTCATCTGCTTGGTCTTCGCGTCGACGTACGAGACCTGGTTGCGGCCGATCTTGAAGGTGACCGTCTTCTGCTGCACGCCGTAGACGCCGTCGGCGCCCTCGACCCCGTCGAGCGCCAGCTTGAGGGTGACGGTCGAGTTCTCCGTCCAGTACTTCTCCGGGCGGCAGTCCATGCGCTGGGTGGAGAACCAGTGGCAGGCGACCTCCTGGCCGCTGCTGGTGTTGACCGTGATGCCCTTCTGGACGGCGGCCTTGTCGGTGATCTGCTTGTCGAAGCTGATCGACACGGGCATTCCGACGCCGACGGTCTTGCCGTCGTCCGGGGTGAAGGTCCCGATGAAGCTGTTCTCGGGGGAGACCGTGGTGAACGACGCGTTCTCGTGGGCGGCGCGGCCCTCGGAGTCCTGCGCGGTCGCCGTGATCGAGTACTTGGTGGCGCGCTCCAGCTGGCCGGCGGGCTTCCAGCTGGTCTTGTCGGCGGATATCTCGCCCTTGACCTCGGTGCCGTCCGCGGCGGTCATCTTCACCTCGGTGAGTGTGCCCTTGCTCACGGTGACACCTGCGGCGTTGTTGATGGAGGCGTTGTCCGAGCCGCCCTTGGGTGTGATCTTGATCTGGGCCTCGGACGTCTTCTTGGCCGCCGCTTCGTCGACCTCGGCCTGCGAGGTCTTGTCCCCACCCCCGGAGGTGTCGGCGTCGCTACTGGAACATGCCGAGAGCACCAGCACACCGCCGAGCAGTGCGGACGCGGCCATCAGACCCTTGCGCCGCTTACCGTCCGTCATCACACGCTTCTCCATCGTTGCCGATTCCCGAAACCCCGAGATACCCCGTCAATAACTTTCAACGCTACGACCGGTTCGTCCCGTTCCACATCGCTCACGGGTGTGGGGCATGCCACGTTTGCCACCGGAAGCCGGGGCGGTGCGGGCAGGTGTCGGTCAGTGCGCACCGTGAGACGACGAAACCCCGGGCGGCGGTTGCCGCCCGGGGCCGGGAATTTCCCCACACCGCGTCAGCCGACCGTCATTTCCTCGTCTTCCGGGTCGTTCTCGCCGCCATCATCCTCGCCGAGGTCCCACTCGGGCGAATCGGGGTCGTAGTCGATCTGCTCACTGCTCCAGGAGGCCTGCCGCAGCTCGACCCCGGGTACCACGCTGACCAGGTCGAACGGGTCCACCAGATGCGCCAGGGCCTCGGCGGTGTCCTCCGTCACAGCGCGCTCGGAGTCGGTGCGTTCCGCGTCGGACAGCTCGGTGTCGTCGGCGAGGGCCTGCAGCGCGGCGCCGGTGACGGCCTCCTCGTCGTCGACCTCGAGAACCAGCTCGACGCGAATACGTACAAACCGTGATGTCTCAGGAGTGCTCATGCCCGGAGCGTAAGGCCGACCGCTCCCGTGACTTTCCCGTGACCCGCGCCTTTCACTAACATCTGCCCACACGGCCAATTCGCCAGCGCCACAAGGGGATCGATATTCCGTGTCATCCGCTCGCCGTTCCTTGCTGACCGCCGCCTCCGCGGGCGGCCTGCTGTGTGCCCTGTGGTTCGTCCCGTCGGCGAACGCGACACCCGAGACACCGGTGCTCGAGTCCGCGGCCGCGACCCCGTCTCCGCAGGTCACGGCCCAGGCGAGAGCCGCCTCCGCGGACACGTCCACGGATACGGCGGCGGCCGGCGAGGGCACCACCAGGCTGGCCGACACCGGCAGCTTCGACAGCACGCCGTACGTCGTCGGCGGCGCCCTCTGCCTCGGCCTCGGCGCCGGCTTCGTGGGCTACTCGGTCCGACGGGAACGCCTCGGCTTTTGAAAGAACTTGACGTTCTTTTGGCTTCCTTGACCGAGAAGGGCCCCGGCGTCACCCGCCGGGGCCCCTCGGTCGCGTCACGAACCGCTAGCGCAGCGGCCCCGTGACCGTCTCCGCCGCCGCGACCAGGTGCCCGGCGCGCACGAACGCGTCCGCCGCGGCGAGGTCGGGCGCCAGGTAGCGGTCCGGTCCCGGCCCCGCCACACCGGCCGCCCGTGCGGCGTCGATGACGGCCTGCGACGCGGGCGCCGGGGTCAGTCCCTCGCGGAGCTGGATCGCGCGCGTCGCGGCGTACAGCTCGACGGCGATCACGCGCGCCAGGTTGTCGACGGCCGTGCGCAGCTTGCGCGCCGCCGACCAGCCCATCGACACGTGGTCCTCCTGCATCGCGGAGGACGGGATGGAGTCCGCCGAGGCCGGTACGGCGAGCCGCTTCAACTCGCTGACCAGGGCCGCCTGCGTGTACTGCGCGATCATCAGACCGGAGTCGACGCCCGCGTCGTCGGCGAGGAACGGCGGCAGGCCGTGGCTGCGGTTCTTGTCCAGGAGCCGGTCGGTGCGCCGCTCGGCGATGGAGCCGAGGTCGGCGACGGCGACGGCGAGGAAGTCCAGGACGTAGGCGACCGGGGCGCCGTGGAAGTTGCCGTTGGACTCCACCCGGCCGTCGGGCAGGACCACCGGGTTGTCCACGGCTGCGGCCAGCTCGCGCTCGGCGACGAGAGCGGCGTGGGCCATCGTGTCGCGTCCGGCGCCCGCGACCTGCGGGGCGCAGCGCACCGAGTAGGCGTCCTGGACGCGGGGGGCGTCGTCCTGGTGGTGCCCGGTCAGCCCGGAGCCCTTGAGCACGGCGGCCATGTTGGCGGCGCTGGCGGCCTGCCCCGGGTGCGGGCGGATGGCGTGCAGCTCGGGGGCGAGCACCTTGTCGGTGCCGAGCAGGGCCTCCATGGTGAGGGCGGCGGTGATGTCGGCCGACTTGTAGAGGGTGTCGAGGTCGGCGAGGGCCATGATCAGCATGCCGAGCATGCCGTCGGTGCCGTTGAGAAGGGCGAGGCCCTCCTTCTCGCGCAGCTCGACCGGGGTGATCCCGTGCGCGGCGAGCAGCTCACCGGCCGGCCGTACGGTGCCGTCGGGGCCCTCGGCGTCGCCCTCGCCCATGAGGGTCAGCGCGCAGTGCGACAGCGGGGCGAGGTCGCCGGAGCAGCCCAGGGAGCCGTACTCGTGCACGACCGGGGTGATCCCGGCGTTGAGCACGTCGGCCATGGTCTGCGCGACCTCCGGCCGGACCCCGGTGTGGCCGGAGCAGACGGTCTTCAGCCGCAGGAACATCAGCGCGCGGACCACTTCGCGCTCGACGCGCGGACCCATCCCGGCCGCGTGCGAGCGGACGATGTTGCGCTGCAGCTGGGCCCGCAGCTCGGGGCTGATGTGCCGGGTCGCCAGGGCGCCGAAACCGGTGCTCACGCCGTAGACGGGGTCCGGCTTGGCGGCCAGCGCGTCCACGACGGAGCGGGCCGCGGCCAGGGCGGCGACCGCGTCGTCGGAGAGTTCGATCCGGGCGCCGCCGCGCGCCACGGCGAGGACGTCGGACGCGGTGACCCCGGCCGTCCCCACCACCACAGTGTGCATATCCATATTCAGGAGCGTACGCAGTGAATTCGATGATGTCACGAGGGGATGCGTCACGGATGCCTGCCCCGTGCGCCCCTTACCCGAGCGCGGTCACGGCGAGTGCCGCCCGCGGAACCGCCTGCGCTCCCCGTCCTCCTCCCGGGAGGGCTGGTCCGCGAGCCGCACGACGGGGTCGTCGGGCCCCTCGCGCCCGGCGACGACCGGCCCGGCCGCGCGCTCGGCCTTGGCCCGGTACTGGGCGGCGTCGGCGAGCCGGAACAGTCGGCGGGCGGAGCGGACGGGCCCGACCGGGTCCTCCGTGGACGCGACCCCGCAGGCCACGCCGTCCCCCAGCTCCAGCTCGGCCGCCCGGCGGCACAGCTCCTCGGCCGCCTTGACCACCGCGTCGGCGGGCGGTCCGACCGCGAGCAGACAGAACTCGTCCCCGCCGAGCCGGGCCGCGAGCGCCCCCGGCAGCATCGCCCCGCACAGCGACAGCACCGACCCGAACCGCTCCAGGAGCCGGTCCCCGACCGCGTGGCCGTGCGTGTCGTTGACCCGCTTGAGGCCGTTCAGATCGCAGACGACGAGGCTGACGACGACGCCCTCCTCGCGGTGCCGCTCGACGGCCTCGTCCAGCGCGGAGTCCACGGCACGGCGGTTGGCCAGCCCGGTGAGCGCGTCGGTGTACGCGAGCCGCCTGGCCTCCTCCAGGCGTTCGGTCTGCGCTATCCCGGCGGCGACGACGGAGGCCAGCACGGTGGCGAAGTCGGCGTCGGCCCGCTCGAAGACCCGCTCCCCCACCGGCCGGGCCACGTACAGCTCGCCCCAGGCCCGCCCGTGCAGCACGATCGGCGCGACCACGCAGCAGCCGCGGCCCCGGCGGCGCAGGGCGGCGACGCGCTGGTGGACGTACCCGGGACGCCCGGCGGCGGGCCCCGCGGCCGTCTCGACCCAGGCGTCGGGCTCACCGCCCCCCGCCCAGCGCTCGTGCAGGAACTCGGTGATCTCCGCGAACTGGTGCACCGGGTAGGACTCGTCCTCCGGGAACTCCTCCTCGCCCTCGGCCCGCCGGCCGACGTTCACGAGCACCCGGAGCCGCCCCAGCTCCCGCTCCCACACCGACAGCGCGGCAAAGCTGCCGCCCAGCGCCAGGCACCCGCCGACGGCCGCCGCGCGCCACGCCTCACGCGCGCTGTGCGCGGCGGCCATCCCCTGCGCAAGCGCCACCACGGCCGCGAGCCGCCTGTCGTCACCCATCACTCCAGGCTAGGGAGATTCAAGAAGAAACGTTACGTAAACTGGGCGAACCGGGCGATTATTCGCGATCCGCGTCGATCCGCGTGGAGACACCCCTCGCCGGGTGCGGCCGACGAGGGCGGATGCGGGGTGGCGGCAGATCGCGGGCGCACGACGAACGACGGCCGGCGGCCGACGACCTCGGGGGAACGGCCGGGATGCCCGGCGGCCCCCGGTCCCGGGCCGACAGCCCGGACGCCCAACAACCACAGGCGGACGGCCCGGACGCCCGACACCCCCTGGCGAACCACCCAGACGCCCGACACCATAGGCGAACCACCCGGACGCCCGGGCGGTGCCGTCGGCCGTCAGCGCGTCGGCGCGATCGGCTCACTCACCCGGCCACCGCGGCGCCCGCTTCTCGTTGAACGCCGCCACGCCCTCCGCGCGGTCCCCGGAGAACGCCACCGACCGCCACGCCGCGTCCTCGACCTCCAGCCCCGCCCGCAGGTCGAGGCCGTGCCCGAGGCGCAGCGCGCGCTTGGCCGCACGCAGTCCCACGGGCGAGTTCGCGGCCATCCGGGAGGCCAGCTCCAGTGCCTCCTCCCGGTCCCGCCCCTCCTCCACCAGCTGGTCCACGAGTCCCAGCTCGCGCGCCTCCTCGGCCGCCACCCGCCGCGCCGTGAACACCAGCTCGGCCGCGCGCGCGGCCCCCACCCGGCGCGGCAGCAGCTGGGTGCCGCCGCCGCCCGGGATCACCCCGACGGACACCTCAGGCAGCCCCACCACGGCCGTGGGGTCGGCCACGATCACGTCGCAGGACAGCGCCATTTCGAACCCGCCGCCCAGCGCGAACCCGTGCACGGCCGCGACCGTCGGCACCGGCAGTTCGAGGACCGCGGTGTACGCCCCCCGCGTCACCGGCCGCTGCCGCAGCAGGTCGGCGTCGGAGAAGGAGTTGCGCTCCTTCAGGTCCGCCCCGACGCAGAACGCCCGCTCGTGCGTGGAGGTCAGCACCACCACCCGCACGTCCCGGTCCTCGCCCAGCACCGCGCAGGCCGCGCTCACGGACCGGGCCATCGCGGTCGAGACGGCGTTCATGGCCTTCGGCCGGTCGAGCGCGAGCTCCGCGACATGCCCGTCCGCGTGCCGCCGCACCAGGACGAACTCTCCGAACCGCTCCTCGCTCATGACACCCTCCGGTTAACGCGTGTTAACAGTCGACCACCCGATCATCGCAGGCGGACCCGCGCGGGGAAAGGCCGGACCCGCCCGCTCCGCACCTGGGCTCCGCCCACCCGTTCGAGTGACATGCGGGCGACCGCCGTACCCCGGCCCGTGGCGGACCGTAGCCTCGCTCCGCCAGGGCGCAGCGGGGGCGCGTGCGCACCGGGGAGGGAACATGACGACGACCGGCACACCGACAGGGCCGCGGTACGTGTGGGGCCGCCGCGGCCGGCACCGCCGTCCCCGCCCCCGCAAGGTGCTGCTGGCCGCCGGGGGCCTCGCCCTGGCGGCGGGCGCCCTGAGCGTCGTACGCCTGCTGCCCGAGCCCGGCGGCGGCTTCGGCGCCGAGGCGGGGCCGCGCGTGGAGGGCGGCGGCCGGGAGACGGCCTCGGACCGGGCGTCGGCGCCCGCCGCCGCGGCCACCGACGGAGGACCGTCCGGGGCGAGCCCTTCGGCGACATCCGCCATGGGCGGCCTGAACGGCTCTCCCGGACCGGGCCTCATACCCCCCGGTCTCGGGCCCGACCCGTCGCCGAGCGGTCCCGCGGTCCCCCTCCCCACCGCCACGACCGGCCCGGACACACCCGACGACGGTGGCCCCGGAGACGGGGGACGGGAGCGGGAGAGGCGAGGAGGGGAACAGCCGGAGGACACAGGCGACCGGGCCCCGGCCCCGGCCCCGGGGACACCGCGGCCGTCGCGGTCCGACCGCCCCGCACCGTCCCCCGCGCCGACCCCGCCACCGGACCGCGGCACACCACCGACGTCCGGTCCGGAGCCGGAACCCGACGATCCCGGCCTGTGTGTGCCGGTCATCGGCCTCTGCGTGGACCTGCTCGGCGACTGAGCGGCTGACGGACGGACGACGAACGACGGCCTCGGCCGCGACGCCCGCTGCCTACGGCTCCCCGCCGCCGTCCCGGCGTGTGAGCAGCCACGGCTCGACCACGCCGAGGCCGCGCACCGGACGCTGCCACATCGGCTGGAGCGCGAAGCGGTACACCGGCGGCTCCTCGCCCTCCTTCTCCGCGGTGGCGGCCTCCTCGGCCGCCGCGGCCTCCGAGGCGGGGGCGTCCCGGGTGCGGATCAGCTCCTCCGCGAATGCGGTGTCGACGAGGACGGCGTCCTTGGGGGCTATCGAGGTGAGCCGGGAGGCCAGGTTGACGGTCGTACCGAAGACGTCGCCCATCCGGGTGGTGACCGTGCCGAAGGCGATGCCGACGCGCAGTTCCGGCATGGTCTCGTCGTTGGCCATCGTCTCGATGAGCCGCAGGGCGATCTCGGCCGCCGTACCGGCGTCGTCGGCGGCGTAGAGCACCTCGTCGCCGAGGGTCTTGACCAGCCGTCCGCCGCGCGCGGCCACCAGGTCGGCGGAGGTGGTCTCGAAGGCCTCGACCAGCTCGCCGAGCTCCTCCTCCTCCATCCGCCGGGTCAGCCGCGTGAACCCGACCAGGTCCGCGAAGCCCACCGCGAGCCGCCGGTCCACCATCTCCTCGTCGTCCCCGGCCTGGATGACCCGGCCGGCCGAGGCGGCGAGCTGGCGCCGCCAGACGTAGACGAGGAACTCCTGCAGCTCGGGAAGGAGCAGCTCGACGATCGGGTACGTCACCTCGGTGCGCGTCATCCCGGGCTCGGGGGGCTCGGTCAGGCCCTCCAGGAAGGAGTCGATCTGCCACTCGGCCAACCGGGCGGTGGTCTGCCCCGTGGACCGGGCGACCTGCACGGCCATGGCCTCGCTGAGCAGCCCCGCCTCCACCAGGCCGGCCAGGCGCCGCAGGGCCAGGACGTCGGCCTCGGTGAGCGCCTTGGCCTGGCCGATGTCGGCGAAGCCCATGGCCCGCCAGAACCGGGAGGCCAGTTCCATGGAGACGCCCGCGCTGCGGGCGGCCTGGAAGGGGGTGTAGCGGCGCTCGGCGCCCAGGATGAGCCCTTCGAGGCGCAGCGCGAGCGGGTCATCCCCGGGGTCGGCGGAGTCCGGGGCGGGCTCGGGGTCCACCCGGCCGTCCCCGTCCGCGCCGGAGCCGGTGTCGTCGACGGTCACGCCTGCTGCCTTTCCGATCTGCCGCGGTCAGGTTCGACCGGCCCCAACTTTACGTCAGGTGTGCCCCAGCTCACTCCCGTGCGTCCCGTACTCCGAGGGTGCCCCGGGGCCGCGCTCACGCCAACCGCAGGTGCACGATGTCCCCGGCCCCCACCGGCTCCTGCACGCCCGCCTCCGTCGCCAGCACCAGCCGCCCGTCGCCGTCCACGGCCACCGCCTCCCCCACGAGCGACCGGTCCCCCGGAAGCTCCGCCCGCACCATGCGCCCGAGCGTCGCGCAGCCCGCCGCGTACGTCTCCTGCAGCCCGCTGGCCGCCGGGTCGCCCCCGGCCTCGCGCCAGCGCCCGTACCAGTCCTCCAGCGACCGCAGCACCCCGCGCAGCAGCGGGTCCCGGTCGGTGTTCACGGCACCGGCCAGCGCCAGCGACCCGGCCCGCGCGACCGGCAGTTCGTCGGCGCGGAGCGAGACGTTGATGCCGACGCCGACGACGACGCCGTCGTCCCCGGCCCGCTCGACGAGGATGCCGCCGGCCTTGCGCTCCTCGTCGCCGACGGTCACCAGCAGGTCGTTGGGCCACTTCAGGGCGGTGTCGACGCCCGCGACACGGGACAGCCCGGTCGCCACGGCGACGCCGGTGAGCAGCGGCAGCCAGCCCCAGCGGGTCACGGGGATCTCGGCGGGCCGCAGCAGTACGGAGAAGAACAGCCCGGAGCGGGCGGGTGCCGTCCACTGCCGGTCGAGCCGCCCCCGTGCGGCGCTCTGCTCCTCGGCGACGAGGACGACACCCTCCGCCAGGTCCTCCTCCGCGGCCCGGGCCACGAGGTCGGAGTTGGTGGACCCGGTGCGCTGCACGACGTCGACCCGCCGCCACAGGCCGCCGTCGCGCACCAGTCCCCGGCGCAGGGCGGTGCTGCTGAGGGGCGGCCGGTCCAGGTCGGACCACCTGCCGCGCGGGGAGTCCGGGGAGTCGGAGGAATCTCGGGGCGTCATGCAACCCACCCTAGGTGTGGGAAACACCGCACTGCCGAACGGAAGGCCCCCTACTACTCTACGAACGAGTAACCGTCCCCCCTTTTGAGCAGGCAGGGAGCCGCATCCCGATGTCCGAGCCGGAAGAGCAGCAGCCCGACATCCACACGACCGCGGGCAAGCTCGCGGATCTCAGGCGCCGTATCGAGGAAGCGACGCACGCCGGTTCCGCACGCGCCGTCGAGAAACAGCACGCCAAGGGCAAGCTGACGGCTCGTGAACGCATCGACCTCCTGCTCGACGAGGGCTCCTTCGTCGAGCTGGACGAGTTCGCCCGGCACCGCTCCACCAACTTCGGCCTCGACGCCAACCGCCCCTACGGCGACGGCGTCGTCACCGGCTACGGCACCGTCGACGGCCGCCCGGTCGCCGTCTTCTCCCAGGACTTCACCGTCTTCGGCGGCGCGCTGGGCGAGGTCTACGGCCAGAAGATCGTCAAGGTGATGGACTTCGCGCTGAAGACCGGCTGCCCGGTCATCGGCATCAACGACTCCGGCGGCGCCCGCATCCAGGAGGGCGTGGCCTCGCTGGGCGCGTACGGCGAGATCTTCCGCCGCAACACCCACGCCTCCGGCGTCATCCCGCAGATCAGCCTGGTCGTCGGCCCGTGCGCGGGCGGCGCGGTGTACTCCCCCGCGATCACCGACTTCACGGTGATGGTCGACCAGACCAGCCACATGTTCATCACCGGACCCGACGTCATCAAGACCGTCACCGGCGAGGACGTCGGCTTCGAGGAGCTGGGCGGCGCCCGCACCCACAACTCCACCTCGGGCGTGGCCCACCACATGGCGGGCGACGAGAAGGACGCGGTCGAGTACGTCAAGCAGCTCCTGTCGTACCTGCCGTCCAACAACCTCTCCGAGCCCCCCGCCTTCCCGGAGGAGGCGGACCTCGCGGTCACGGACGAGGACGCCGAGCTGGACACGATCGTCCCGGACTCGGCGAACCAGCCCTACGACATGCACGCGGTCATCGAACACGTCCTGGACGACGCCGAGTTCTTCGAGACCCAGCCGCTGTACGCGCCGAACATCCTCACCGGCTTCGGCCGCGTCGAGGGCCGCCCGGTGGGCATCGTCGCCAACCAGCCGATGCAGTTCGCCGGGTGCCTGGACATCACCGCCTCCGAGAAGGCGGCCCGGTTCGTGCGCACCTGCGACGCCTTCAACGTCCCCGTCCTCACCTTCGTGGACGTCCCCGGCTTCCTGCCGGGCGTGGACCAGGAGCACGACGGCATCATCCGGCGCGGCGCCAAGCTGATCTTCGCCTACGCCGAGGCCACCGTCCCGCTGATCACGGTCATCACCCGCAAGGCCTTCGGCGGCGCCTACGACGTCATGGGCTCCAAGCACCTGGGTGCCGACCTCAACCTGGCCTGGCCCACCGCCCAGATCGCCGTCATGGGCGCCCAGGGCGCGGTCAACATCCTGCACCGCCGCACCATCGCCGAGGCCGGTGACGACGCCGAGGCCACCCGCGCCCGCCTGATCCAGGAGTACGAGGACGCCCTCCTCAACCCCTACACGGCGGCCGAACGCGGCTACGTCGACGCGGTGATCATGCCGTCCGACACCCGCCGCCACATCGTCCGCGGCCTGCGCCAGCTGCGCACCAAGCGGGAGAGCCTCCCCCCGAAGAAGCACGGCAACATCCCCCTGTAAGGAGCCGCTGTGACCATCAAGGTCGTACGGGGCAACCCCACCCCGGAAGAACTGGCCGCCGCCCTGACGGTGGTCAGGGCCCGCGCCGCGGCGACGGAGGCGGAGCCGCCCGCCACCGCGCTCCCGCGCGACGCCTGGTCCGACCCGTCCCGCATCGCGACCCACCACATGCCCCACCCGGGCCCGACGGCATGGGGCCGCACCTACTGGCCAAGCTGAGGACGGATGCCCAGGGGCGCGGGGCTGCGTCGATTTGCGGCTCCGCCGCGTGGGCGCACAGAAGAGGAACGCCGCGCCCCGATTTAAGTACCCGTACTCAAGTCACCCCCCACCGCCAAGCCGCACGCTAGTGACATGCTGTGGTCCGACCCCGACAACGAGCCGCCCGAGGAACTGCGCGACACGCAGGACATGCTGCGGCGGCTGAGCGTCTTCCTGGCCCTGGCCATGGTCCTCGCGATGATCGTGCTCGGTCTGGGGTGAACCGCCCCGCCCCGGGTGGCTAATGTGAGCCCATGACTGCTGCTCAGCCCCGCCGCCGACTCGTTCTCGCCTCCCAGTCCCCGGCCCGGCTCGGCCTGCTGCGCCAGGCCGGACTGGCCCCGGAGGTGCTGGTGAGCGGCGTCGACGAGGAGGCCGTCACCGCCCCCACCCCTGCCGAGCTGGCGCTCGCCCTGGCCGAGGCCAAGGCGTCCGTGGTGGCCGCGAAGCCGGAGGTGCACGGCGCCCTGGTGATCGGCTGCGACTCGGTGCTCGACCTGGACGGCCGGGCGCTCGGCAAGCCCGCGGACGCCGAGGAGGCCACCGCCCGCTGGAAGGCGATGCGCGGCCGGGCGGGCACGCTGCAGACCGGCCACTGCGTCTGGGACACCGCCTCCGGCCGCCACGTCTCGGCGACCGCGTCCACGGTCGTCCGCTTCGGCGAGCCGACCGACGCCGAGATCGCCGCCTACGTGGCCTCCGGGGAGCCCCTGTACGTCGCCGGGGCGTTCACCCTGGACGGCCGCTCGGCCCCGTTCATCGACGGCATCGAGGGCGACCACGGGAACGTCATCGGCCTCAGCCTGCCCCTGCTGCGGCGGCTCCTCGCCGACCTCGGCACCGGAATCACGGAGTTGTGGGCGCCGGCGGAGGGCTGACCGGCGAGCCGTCGCCGCCCTGACCGTCCTCGGGCCGCTGCCCGGCGGCCACGGGCGCCTCCCGGGCGTCGTACGTCATCAGCAGCAGCACGATCAGAGCCAGTACGACGATCATGAAGGCGAAGGCGCCGGGCCCCACCAGCCCCCAGGTGAAGGCGCCGAGCAGCCCGTGCACCACCGCGGCGCTGATCAGCAGGACCCGCCCGAGCCCCGCGGGCGCGCGGTCGCGCAGCGCCACGAGCAGGGCGACCAGGGCGCACAGCGCGAAGTACAGCCCGAAGACGACCCCGCCGATCTTCGAGGAGAGGGACATCAGGTCCGGGTCGAGACCGGCCAGGGACATGTCCTGCCGGTCGACGACGATCGCCAGGAACCAGTTCAGCGCCGCGACGCCGACCGCCTCCACGAACAGCACGACCGCCACGGCCCACGCCACCGGCCTGCGCACTGACACCGGTCCCCACCCACCTTCGACCGCTGTCGCACAGGACAGCTGTTACCCCAAGTACGTTCGAGACCAGAGGAACGCTACTAACGGGTAAACCTCGCCACAAGGGTTCCGGCACGAGCAAAGAATCATTGGGCCATTAGTAGGGACTCCACAAAGAAACCGAGTGGCCCGCAGCACGCCCTTACAGAGACCTTGACCACATCGGGGGGCTAGGGTTTCCCCCAGGAGTCCTGCGTAGCGCGGTACTACAAGGGCTTTCGCGGGTCGAGCGGGCCTCGAATCACGCTCCGTGTGGGCAAGCTCACCATTGGGGACGGGTCGAAGTGCCGTGTCGGCAGTCCCTAAACTCGGCTTGTTTCAAGGAGGGAGCCTCAATCGTGCGCAAGGTGCTCATCGCCAATCGTGGCGAAATCGCTGTCCGCGTGGCCCGGGCCTGCCGGGACGCCGGGATCGCGAGCGTGGCCGTCTACGCGGACCCGGACCGGGACGCATTGCATGTCCGCGCCGCTGATGAGGCGTTCGCCCTGGGTGGTGACACCCCCGCGACCAGCTATCTGGACATCGAGAAGGTCCTGAAAGCCGCGCGCGAGTCGGGCGCGGACGCGATTCACCCCGGCTACGGATTCCTCTCCGAGAACGCGGAGTTCGCGCAGGCGGTCCTGGACGCCGGTCTGACCTGGATCGGCCCGCCGCCGCACGCCATCCGCGACCTGGGCGACAAGGTCGCCGCCCGGCACATCGCCCAGCGGGCCGGTGCCCCCCTGGTCGCCGGGACCCCCGACCCGGTCTCCGGTGCGGACGAGGTCGTCGCCTTCGCCAAGGAGCACGGCCTGCCGATCGCGATCAAGGCCGCCTTCGGCGGCGGCGGCCGCGGACTCAAGGTCGCCCGCACCCTGGAGGAGGTCCCCGAGCTGTACGACTCCGCCGTCCGCGAGGCGGTGGCCGCCTTCGGGCGCGGCGAGTGCTTCGTCGAGCGCTACCTCGACAAGCCCCGCCACGTGGAGACCCAGTGCCTGGCCGACACCCACGGCAACGTGGTCGTCGTCTCCACCCGCGACTGCTCGCTCCAGCGCCGCCACCAGAAGCTGGTCGAGGAGGCCCCGGCGCCCTTCCTCTCCGAAGCCCAGCTGGCGGAGCTGTACTCGTCCTCCAAGGCGATCCTGAAGGAAGCCGGTTACGTCGGCGCGGGCACCGTGGAGTTCCTCGTCGGCATGGACGGCACGATCTCCTTCCTGGAGGTCAACACCCGCCTCCAGGTCGAGCACCCGGTCACCGAGGAAGTCGCCGGCATCGACCTGGTCCGCGAGATGTTCCGCATCGCCGACGGCGAGGAACTCGGCTACGACGATCCCGCCCTGCGGGGCCACTCCTTCGAGTTCCGCATCAACGGCGAGGACCCCGGCCGCGGTTTCCTGCCCGCCCCCGGCACCGTCACCCGCTTCGAAGGCCCCGCCGGTCCGGGCGTGCGTCTGGACGCGGGCGTCGAGTCCGGCTCCGTGATCGGCCCGGCCTGGGACTCGCTCCTGGCGAAGCTGATCGTCACCGGCCGCACCCGCAAGGAAGCCCTGGAGCGCGCCGCCCGCGCCCTGGACGAGTTCACGGTCGAGGGCATGGCCACCGCCATCCCGTTCCACCGCACGGTGGTCCGCGACCCGGCCTTCGCTCCCGAACTCACCGGCTCCACCGACCCGTTCACGGTCCACACCCGCTGGATCGAGACGGAGTTCGTCAACGAGATCAAGCCCTTCACCGCCCCCGCGGACGCCGAGGCGGACGAGGAGAGCGGCCGTGAGACGGTCGTCGTCGAGGTCGGCGGCAAGCGCCTGGAGGTCTCCCTCCCCTCCTCGCTCGGCATGTCGCTGGCCCGCACCGGCCTGGCGGCGGGCGCCCGTCCCAAGCGCCGCGCGGCGAAGAAGTCCGGCCCCGCGGCCTCCGGCGACACCCTCGCCTCTCCCATGCAGGGCACGATCGTGAAGATCGCCGTCGAGGAGGGCCAGGAGGTCCAGGAGGGCGACCTCATCGTCGTCCTGGAGGCGATGAAGATGGAACAGCCCCTCAACGCCCACAAGTCCGGCACCATCAAGGGCCTGGGCGCCGAGATCGGCGCGTCCATCACGTCGGGCGCCGCGATCTGCGAGATCAAGGACTGAGGGCACCCGCACCACACGACAGGGGCGCCCGGCGGACCATTTCACACGGTCCGCCGGGCGCCCCTGTCACTGCCCGACGGGACCGCGCGACGCCTACCGGCGACGCAGGTCGGCGACGCGCGCCCGCTCCGCCCCGCCGCTCTGCTCGCCCAGGGCGGCGGCCGAACGCAGCCCCGCACCCGGAACCTGCCGGCGCGGCCCCGGAAGCGGCACGTCCCGGCGCTGCTGACGCGCTACGGATTCACCGCCCGAGGCCCCCGGTGCCCCGGTGTCGGTCGCCGTACCACCCCCCGACGCCCCGGCCACGGCGATCTGCACGCCCTGGTCGGCCAGGGCCTGCAGCTCGGTGGCGGCGCGGTCGTCGTGGCCCGGCGACTCGTCGGTGACCAGACGGGTGATGACGTCGGTGGGCACGGTCTGGAACATGGTGTCCGTACCCAGCTTGGTGTGGTCGGCGAGGACGACGACCTCGGCGGCGGCCTGGACCAGCGCCCGGTCGACGGAGGCCGACAGCATGTTGGAGGTGGACAGCCCCCGCTCGGCGGTCAGCCCGCTCCCGGACAGGAAGGCCTTGGAGACCCGCAGCCCCTGGAGGGACTGCTCGGCCCCCGAGCCCACCAGGGCGTAGTTGGACCCCCTGAGCGTGCCTCCGGTCATCACCACCTCGACCCGGTTGGCGTGGGCGAGGGCCTGGGCGACCAGCAGCGAATTGGTGACGACGGTCAGCCCGGGCACCCGCGCGAGCCGGCGGGCCAGCTCCTGCGTCGTCGTACCCGCCCCCACCACGATGGCTTCGCCCTCTTCGACGAGGCCCGCGGCGAGATCGGCGATGGCCGTCTTCTCGGCGGTCGCGAGATGGGATTTCTGCGGAAAGCCGGACTCTCGCGTGAACCCGCCCGGCAGTACCGCACCGCCGTGCCGGCGGTCGAGGAGTCCTTCTGCCTCCAGTGCGCGCACGTCCCGCCGTACGGTCACTTCGGAGGTCTGGACGACGCGGGCGAGCTCACGGAGCGACACGGCCCCGTTCGCTCGCACCATTTCGAGGATCAATTGGCGACGTTCTGCAGCGAACACGAAACTGACAGTAACCCCAACGACCGTCTGCTTTCAGCAGTATGCGCCGAATAACAGAAGTTGTTCGCATGCCACCACCGGAAGTGGTATACGGGCCTACCCCGGCCGCCTATGCCGCGCGCAAGCGCCGCAACTCCCCGTGACCAGCGGGGAGTCGTTTCCAGCCGCGCCCGCCCGGCTACTGCTCTCCGCCGGCCTTCCGGGTGTGCAACTGCCGCGCCACCTCCGCGATCGACCCCGAGAGCGAGGGATACACGGTGAAGGCGTTGGCGATCTGTTCGACCGTCAGGTTGTTGTCGACGGCGATCGAGATGGGGTGAATCAGCTCCGAAGCACGCGGCGCCACGACAACGCCACCCACCACGATCTCGGTACCCGGCCGGCAGAAGATCTTGACGAAGCCGTCCCGGATGCCCTGCATCTTGGCGCGCGGGTTGCGCAGCAGCGGCAGCTTCACCACGCGGGCATCGATCTTGCCCGCGTCCACGTCGGCCTGCGAGTACCCGACGGTGGCGATCTCGGGGTCGGTGAAGACGTTGGCGGACACGGTCTTCAAGTTCAGCGGGGTCACGGCGTCCCCGAGGAAGTGGTACATGGCGATCCGCCCCTGCATCGCCGCCACCGAGGCCAGCGCGAAGACACCGGTGACGTCACCGGCGGCGTACACACCGGGCGCCGAGGTCCGCGAGACCCGGTCGGTCTTGATGTGCCCGGAGTCCTTGAGCCGGACTCCCGCCTCCTCCAGCCCCATCCCCTCCGTGTTGGGAATGGCACCGACGGCCATCAGACAGTGCGACCCGCCGATGACCCGCCCGTCCGACAGCGTCACCTCGACCCGGTCCCCCACCCGCTTGACGGACTGGGCCCGCGACCGCGACATGACGTTCATCCCACGCCGCCGGAAGACGTCCTCCAGCACGGCCGCCGCGTCCGGGTCCTCACCCGGCAGCACCCGGTCCCGCGACGACACGAGCGTGACCCGCGACCCCAGCGCCTGATAGGCCCCGGCGAACTCGGCACCGGTGACACCGGACCCGACCACGATCAGCTCTTCGGGCAGCTCCTCCAGGTCGTACACCTGGGTCCAGTTCAGGATGCGCTCGCCGTCGGGCCGCGCGTCCGGCAGCTCCCGCGGATGCCCACCCGTGGCGATGAGCACCGCATCGGCGGTCAGCGTCTCCTCGCTCCCGTCGGCGGCCCGCACCACGACCTTCCGCGAGCCGTCGAGCCCCTGCATGCCCTCCAGCCGCCCGCGCCCGCGCATGACCCGCGCACCGGCGCGCGTCACGGAGGCGGTGATGTCGTGCGACTGCGCCAGCGCGAGCCGCTTCACGCGCCGGTTGACCTTGCCCAGATCGACGCCCACCACCCGGGCGGCCTGCTCCATGGGCGGGGTGTCGTCGGCGACGATGATCCCCAGCTCCTCATAGGAGGAATCGAAGGTGGTCATCACCTCAGCCGTGGCGATGAGGGTCTTGGACGGCACGCAGTCGGTCAGCACCGACGCCCCGCCCAGACCGTCGCAGTCGACGACGGTCACCTCCGCGCCGAGCTGAGCGGCCACCAGCGCCGCTTCGTATCCGCCGGGTCCGCCACCAATGATCACGATCCGAGTCACGTACCCCATTGTCCCGCACCCTTCAACGAGAGGCCGCCCGGGGCCGCCACCGTTACGACAGCGATGCCCGACACCCCTGCCGTACCCTTCCCCTCATGTCGCTCTACGCCGCTTACGCCGGCAACCTCGACGCGCGGCTGATGACCCGCCGCGCCCCGCACTCGCCGCTGCGCGCCACCGGCTGGCTGAACGGGTGGCGACTGACCTTCGGGGGCGAGCACATGGGCTGGGAGGGTGCACTGGCGACGCTCGTGGAGGACCCGATCTCCCAGGTCTTCGTGGCCCTCTACGACATCGCCCCCATGGACGAGGACTCCATGGACCGCTGGGAGGGCGTGGGCCTGGACATCTACCGCCGCACCCGGGTCCGCGCGCACACCCTGGAGGGCGAGGAGGGCGCCTGGACCTACGTCCTGAACGGCTACGAGGGCGGCCTGCCCTCCGCCCGCTACCTGGGCGAGGTGGCGGACGCCGCCGAATCGGCCGGCGCCCCCCACGACTACGTGATGGAACTCCGCAAGCGCCCCTGCTGAGGACCGCCCTCGTCAAAACCTCCAACCCAAAAACCACCATCCCGTGACCTCCGCCATCTACGCGCGTAGCCACAAACCGGCTACCCTCTTCGGCGTGAACGCTTCTCTTCTTCCGGACGACATCCAGGGCGCCACCCCAGTTGACCCGAGGGCCGCCGCCGACGCCGCCGCGGCCCGCCTGCGCGAACTCACCGGCGCCGAGACCCACGACGTCGCCCTCGTGATGGGCTCCGGCTGGGCACCGGCCGTGGACGCCCTGGGCGCCCCCGACGCCGATCTCCAGGTCACCGACCTGCCGGGCTTCCCCAAGCCCGCGGTGGAGGGCCACGGCGGCAGGGTCCGCTCGTACTCCATCGGCGACAAGCGAGCGCTGGTCTTCCTGGGCCGCACCCACTACTACGAGGGCCACGGCGTGGCCGCCGTCTCCCACGGCGTCCGCACCGCCGTCGCGGCCGGCGCCAAGACGATCATCCTGACCAACGGCTGCGGCGGCCTGCGCGAGGGCATGCGCCCCGGCCAGCCGGTCCTGATCAGCGACCACATCAACCTCACCGCCACCTCCCCCATCGTCGGCGCCAACTTCGTCGACCTCACCGACCTCTACTCCCCCCGCCTGCGCGCCCTGTGCAAGGAGGTCGACGCCACGCTGGAGGAGGGCGTCTACGCCCAGTTCCCCGGCCCGCACTACGAGACCCCGGCCGAGATCCGCATGGCCCGCGTCATCGGTGCGGACCTGGTGGGCATGTCGACGGTCCTGGAGGCGATCGCGGCCCGCGAGGCCGGGGCGGAGGTGCTGGGCATCTCCCTGGTCACCAACCTCGCCGCCGGCATGACGGGCGAGCCCCTCAACCACGAGGAGGTCCTCCAGGCAGGCCGCGACTCCGCCGCCCGCATGGGCAAGCTCCTGACGCAGGTACTGGGCCGGCTGTAACAGCGCTCACTGTCCCGGCGTCGTCCGGTTCCCCCGCGGGGGGGGCGCCATGGCCCGGCGTTCCCTTCGCACCCGGCGCGGGTGTGGGCGCAGGGGGGTGGGGACGCGGCCCGGCGTAGCGGGGTGCCTCCCCCACTCTCGGCTTCGCTCGAGCGGGAGGTGCCCCCACCGCCCACCCGTGCCGCCTGGGGGTACCTCCCAGGCCGTTCAGGCACTGGGGGAGGCACGACTGCCCGCAGCTAGGGCGGGGGCGACGGCCCGCAGCGGGGACGGGAAGCGACGGGCCGCAGTTAGGTAGGTACGGCGAGAAGGGGACGTGTCGGGGGGTGTCCGCCCGCAGCGGTTGGCGCGTCAACGCCCCGAGCCTCTGTAAGTGACCGATTCCGCGCCGTTCCGAGGACGGACACCCCCCGGCGCGGCCCCGACCCACAGACAACGCACCGCGCAACGCGCACCCCCACCCACCCCGCACAGGCGCCGCAGGCACCCGCACCCGCACCACACACCACCCGACACCGAGAGGCTGACCGACGTGCAAGACGTGCAAGACGACCTCCTCGCACGAGCCAAGGCATGGCTGGCCGAGGACCCCGACGCGGACACCCGCGCGGAACTCGCCCGCCTCATCGAGGCCGAGGACCACGCCGAGCTCACCGCACCCTTCTCCGGCACCCTCCAGTTCGGCACCGCGGGCCTGCGCGGCGAACTCGGCGCCGGCCCGATGCGCATGAACCGCTCGGTCGTCATCCGCGCCGCCGCCGGCCTCGCCGCGTACCTCAAGAAGCAGGGAACCCCCCACGGGGACGACACGGCCGGCCTGGTCGTCATCGGCTACGACGCCCGCCACAAGTCCGCGGACTTCGCCCGCGACACCGCCGCCGTGATGACCGGCGCGGGCCTCCGGGCAGCCGTACTCCCCCGCCCCCTCCCCACCCCCGTCCTCGCCTTCGCGATCCGCCACCTCGGCGCCGTCGCCGGAGTGGAGGTCACCGCCAGCCACAACCCGCCCCGCGACAACGGCTACAAGGTCTACCTCGGCGACGGCTCCCAGATCGTGCCCCCCGCCGACGCCGACATCGCCGCCGAGATCGACGCCGTACGCACCCTCCACGACGTCCCCCGCCCCGAGACCGGCTGGCAGACCCTCGGCGACGACGTCCTGGACGCCTACCTCACCCGCACGGACGCCGTCCTCGCCCCCCACTCCCCCCGCACCGCCCGCACCGTCTACACCGCGATGCACGGCGTCGGCAAGGACACCCTCCTCGCCGCCTTCGCCCGCGCAGGCTTCCCGCGGCCCACCCTCGTCACCGAGCAGGCCGACCCCGATCCGGACTTCCCCACCGTCGCCTTCCCCAACCCGGAAGAGCCCGGCGCGATGGACCTCGCCTACGCGAAGGCGAGGGAGACGACCCCCGACCTGATCATCGCCAACGACCCGGACGCGGACCGCCTGGCAGTGGCCGTACCCGACCCCACCGCCACCACCGGCTGGCGCATGCTCCGGGGCGACGAGGTCGGCACCCTCCTCGCCGCCCACCTGGTCACCCGCGGAGCGCACGGCACGTTCGCGGAGTCGATCGTCTCGTCGTCCCTCCTCGGCCGCATCGCCGCGAAGGCGAACCTCCCCCACGTCGAGACCCTGACCGGCTTCAAGTGGATCGCCCGGGCCGAGAACATCCGCTACGGCTACGAGGAGGCCCTCGGCTACTGCGTCGACCCGGACGGCGTCCGCGACAAGGACGGCATCACCGCGGCCCTCCTCATCACGGAGCTGGCGTCCACCCTGAAGGAAGCCGGCCGCACCCTCCTCGACCTCCTCGACGACATCGCCGTGGAGCACGGTCTGCACGCCACCGACCAGCTCTCGGTCCGCGTGCAGGACCTCTCCCTCATCGCCGCCGCGATGCGCCGCCTGCGCGAACAGCCCCCGACGACCCTCGCGGGCCTCCCCGTCACCAAGGCGGAGGACCTCGCCCGGGGCACGGACACCCTCCCGCCCACCGACGGCCTGCGCTACACGCTGGACGGCGCCCGGGTGATCGTCCGCCCGAGCGGTACGGAGCCCAAGCTGAAGTGCTACCTGGAGGTGGTCGTCCCGGTGGCCACGCACGCCGGTCTCCCGGCCGCCCGGGCGAAGGCGACGGACCTGCTGACGGAACTCAAGCGCGACTTCGCGACGGCGGCAGGCATCTAGCGAAAAGCCGGGGGCGCCCGAAGGCACCCCCGGCCACCAAAGGCCCCCCAGGCCACGGGCGGACCCCTCACCCCACCGCGAACAGCACCCCCAGCGCCACCGCCCCCACCACTACCGGCACGACGATCTCGTACGCCCACCGCACCGTCACGTCCCCCTGGGACTCCGCGGCCTCGCGCCGCGCCTCCCACAGCTCACGCAACTCGTCCATGACCTTGTCGGCCTCGGCCCGCACCGGCCCGTCGGCCCCCACGGCGTCGGCCCGGGACCCGAACTGCCCCACACCACCGAGCACACCCCGCCTGCGCCCACCACCGAGACCACCGGCGCCACCGGCCACCCGCCGGTCCTCCTGCCGCGCGGCCTTCTTGCGTCCGCGCAGCGAGACGGGGATGGACCAGAGCTGGTACTTGGCGCCGCCCTCGGCGAAGACCTCGTTGGTGTACGCGGACCGGAACGACTCGACCCGCGCCCAGGGGAGCACGATCACGCGGAACGGATTGCGCACCCGCATCCGGTCGTCGTTCGCGAAGACCGCGGGCCGCACGGTGTAGGCGGCGACGAGCGGCACCAGGAAGACCAGCGCCGCCAGCGCCTTCCAGCGGGTGTCCCCCTCGCCCGAGACCAGGGCGTCGATGCCCAGCCACAGCGCGAGGGCGAGTACCAGCACGCCGCCGGAGATACCCGCGGGCGAGCGGTAGGCCCGGTCCTTGGACACGGGTCCCGGCGGCTGCGGCGAGGATGACTGGGGCTCCGGCGTGCTCATGCTGCCGATTGTGCCCGACGGCCCGCCCGACGCTCACATGCGGTGCCGGTACATCGGACGAGCCCGGGGGACTGTACAGACCGCTACGCGCGTAGATATGCTCACCTGGTGACCATGCCCACCACTGCACCCGCCGCGAACGGATCCGCACAGGGCCCCGTGAACGGACCCGCTCAAGGATTCGCCGACGTCACCGCGTCCGACAGCACCCTGCGCCGCTTCCTCCACGGACTGCCCGGCGTAGACACGGTCGGCCTGGAGGCGCGCGCCGCCTCCCTCGGCACCCGTTCCATCAAGACCACCGCGAAGGCGTACGCCCTCGACCTCGCCATCTCGATGGTCGACCTGACGACGCTGGAAGGCGCGGACACCCCGGGCAAGGTCCGGGCGCTCGGCGCGAAGGCGGTCCGCCCCGACCCGACCGACCGCACGGCCCCCGCCACCGCTGCCGTCTGCGTGTACCCCGACATGGTGCCCACGGCCAGGGAAGCCGTCGCCGGTTCCGGCGTGAAGGTCGCCTCGGTGGCCACGGCGTTCCCGGCCGGCCGCGCCTCGCTGGCCGTCAAGCTGGCCGACGTGCGCGAGGCCGTGACGGCGGGCGCGGACGAGGTCGACATGGTCATCGACCGGGGCGCGTTCCTCGCCGGGCACTACATGAAGGTGTACGACGAGATCACCGCCGTACGCGAGGCCTGCGGAACGGCCGCGCGCCTGAAGGTCATCTTCGAGACCGGCGAGCTGTCGACGTACGACAACATCCGCCGCGCCAGCTGGCTCGGCATGCTGGCCGGGGCGGACTTCATCAAGACGTCCACCGGCAAGGTCGCGGTCAACGCCACGCCCGCCAACACCCTCCTGATGCTGGAGGCGGTCCGCGACTTCCGCGCCCAGACCGGCGTCCAGGTGGGCGTGAAGCCGGCCGGCGGCATCCGCACCGCGAAGGACGCGATCAAGTTCCTGGTCCTGGTCAACGAGACGGCGGGCGCGGACTGGCTGGACAACCACTGGTTCCGCTTCGGCGCCTCCTCGCTCCTGAACGACCTGTTGATGCAGCGCCAGAAGCTGGCCACCGGCCGTTACAGCGGCCCCGACTACGTGACGGTGGACTGATCACCATGGCACCCGCATTCGAGTACGCACCGGCGCCGGAGTCGCGCACGGTCGTCGACATCGCCCCCTCCTACGGCCTGTTCATCGACGGCGAGTTCACCGAGGCGGCCGACGGCAAGGTCTTCAAGACGGTCTCCCCCGCCACCGAGGAGGTCCTCTCCGAGGTCGCCGAGGCAGGCGAGGCGGACGTCGACCGCGCCGTGAAGGCCGCCCGCAAGGCCTTCGAGAAGTGGTCGGCGCTGCCCGGCGCGGAGCGCGCGAAGTACCTCTTCCGCATCGCCCGCCTCATCCAGGAGCGCAGCCGCGAGCTGGCCGTCCTGGAGACCCTGGACAACGGCAAGCCGATCAGGGAGACCCGCGACGCGGACCTCCCCCTGGTGGCGGCGCACTTCTTCTACTACGCGGGCTGGGCCGACAAGCTCGACCACGCCGGTTACGGCGCCAACCCCCGCCCCCTGGGCGTGGCGGGCCAGGTCATCCCCTGGAACTTCCCGCTCCTGATGCTGGCGTGGAAGATCGCCCCGGCCCTGGCCACCGGCAACACGGTGGTCCTGAAGCCCGCCGAGACGACCCCTCTCTCCGCCCTGTTCTTCGCGGACATCTGCCGCCAGGCCGGGCTCCCCAGGGGCGTCGTCAACATCATCACCGGTGACGGCCGCGCCGGAGCGGCGCTGACCGCCCACCCCGACGTGAACAAGGTCGCCTTCACCGGCTCCACGGCCGTCGGCAAGCAGATCGCGCGCACGGTGGCGGGCACCCGCAAGAAGCTCACCCTGGAGCTGGGCGGCAAGGGCGCCAACATCGTCTTCGACGACGCCCCGATCGACCAGGCCGTCGAGGGCATCGTCAACGGCATCTTCTTCAACCAGGGCCAGGTCTGCTGCGCGGGCTCCCGCCTCCTGGTGCAGGAGTCGATCCACGACGAGCTGCTCGACTCCCTCAAGCGGCGGCTCACCACCCTGCGCCTGGGCGACCCCCTGGACAAGAACACGGACATCGGCGCGATCAACTCCGCCGAGCAGCTGGCCCGTATCACCGCCCTCGCGGACCAGGGCGAGGCGGAGGGCGCCGAACGCTGGTCCCCGGCCTGTGAACTTCCCTCCTCCGGCTACTGGTTCGCCCCGACGCTCTTCACGAACGTCACCCAGGCGCACACGGTCGCCCGCGACGAGATCTTCGGCCCGGTCCTGTCCGTCCTCACCTTCCGCACGCCGGACGAGGCGGTCGCCAAGGCCAACAACACCCCGTACGGCCTGTCGGCGGGCATCTGGACGGAGAAGGGCTCGCGCATCCTGGCGGTCGCGAACAAGCTCCGCGCGGGTGTGATCTGGTCCAACACGTTCAACAAGTTCGACCCGACGTCGCCGTTCGGCGGCTACAAGGAGTCGGGCTTCGGCCGCGAGGGCGGCCGCCACGGCCTGGAGGCGTACCTCGATGTCTGAGCGACTCAGCGTGCTGAAGACCTACAAGCTGTACGTCGGCGGGAAGTTCCCGCGTTCCGAGAGCGGCCGGGTGTACGAGGTGACGACGCAGACATCAGCCGCTGACGCGGCGGGGAAGCAGAACTGGCTGGCGAACGCCCCCCTCTCCTCCCGCAAGGACGCCCGGGACGCGGTGGTCGCCGCGCGCAAGGCGTTCGGCGGCTGGTCGGGCGCCACGGCGTACAACCGCGGCCAGATCCTCTACCGGATCGCCGAGATGCTGGAGGGCCGCCGCGACCAGTACGTGGCGGAGGTCGCCGACGCCGAGGGCCTGTCGAAGTCGAAGGCGGCGGCGCAGGTGGACGCCGCGATCGACCGCTGGGTCTGGTACGCGGGCTGGACCGACAAGATCGCCCAGGTGGTCGGCGGCGGCAACCCGGTCGCGGGCCCCTTCTTCAACCTCTCCTCCCCGGAACCGACGGGCGTCGTGGCCGTCCTGGCCCCGCAGAAGTCGTCCTTCCTCGGCCTGGTCTCGGTCGTCGCCCCCGTCATCGCCACCGGCAACACGGCGGTCGTGATCGCGAGCGAGAAGTCCCCGCTGCCGGCCCTCTCCCTCGGCGAGGTCCTGGCCACCTCCGACCTCCCCGGCGGCGTGGTCAACATCCTCTCCGGCCGTACGGCCGAGATCGCCACCCCGCTCGCCGCCCACCAGGACGTCAACGCCATCGACCTCGCGGGCGCCGACGAGACGCTGGCGAAGGAGCTGGAGATCGCGGCGGCGGACAACCTCAAGCGCGTCCTGCGTCCACAGCCTGTGGACGACGCCGACTGGTCGGCGTCCCCGGGCACCGACCGCATGACGGCGTTCCTGGAGACCAAGACGGTCTGGCATCCGACGGGCGCGCTGGGCGCGTCGGGTTCGTCGTACTGACCGACTCCACCGTCACTCGGCGCCGACGCCGACGGGCCGCGGCTCCTCTCCGTCCGGAGGAGCCGCGGCTCTCACGCGTCCGAGCACGGCCTCAGCTCCGGCCTGCTCGGCGCGGTCTTCCGTCCCGTCAGCGGGGACAGGTCCTTCATGTACATCTCCGACCACTCCTTGCCCGCCAGGATCTCCTGGAGCCCCGAGCACACCTTGCTCTTCAGGAGAGGGTCGTCCTTCCGCATCGCCACCCCGTAGGGCTCCGTGCCCGCGCCGCTGGGCAGCAGTTTCAGATGCGCCGGATCGTTCTGGGCGTACCCGGCGAGCAGAACGTCGTCCGAGGCGACCGCGTACACGCTCGAGCGCTTGTCCAGCAGTCTTTCCACGCACTCCTTGTAGGTGTCGGGCTGCCACTTCCCCGTGGTGTAGCCGTCCTCCTGCAACTTGTCCGCGTACGTGGAGTCCCGCGCCGTGCACACCTCGACCTGGTTCCGCTTCACGTCGACGGCTTCGTCCAGGTCGTATTTCTCGGAGTTCTTGCGCACCAGGAGGCTGCTGCCCGCCTTGTAGTAGGGGCCGACGAAGTTGATGCCGTCCCGCTTCTCGCGGGCGGGCGTCATGCTGTACGAGGCGATGACCAGGTCCACTTCGCCGTTCTTCAGCTTGCTGGCCCGGTTGGCCGTGGTCACCCCGTAGAAGTCCACCGCTTCCTTGCCGTAGCCCAGTTTTTGGGCGAGGGCGTAGGCGATGTCGATGTCGAACCCGCTCCACACCCCGGTGTCCTTGTCGTAGAAGCTCAGCCCGGGCTGATCCTCCTTGGCACCGATCGTCAGCCTTTTCCTGGCGCTCTGCCACTGCTCCCACGCCTGCTCCGCGTCACCCCCGGCGGACCCTCCTGCCTGCTGCCCGGAGGCGTCGTCCCGCTCGCCTCCGGAGTCGCCCCGCGAGACGAGCCAGCCTCCACCGGCCAGCAGTACGACACATGCCGCGGCCGCCGCCACCTTCCAGCCCCGGAACCGGCCGCGCCGCTCACGCGACGCCGACGACGCCCCCGAAGGCGCCGTTCCGGAAGGCACGGCTCCGGAAGCCGCAGTTCCGGAAAGGACGGCTTCGGAAGGGACGGGTTCGGGGGAGGACGCGGCGGGCGGCGTGGGCCGGGTCGTGGGCGGTTGGGCGGGTGTGGCGGCCCGCGCGGCGGTCGGCGTGCCCGAGCCCGCGAGGACTTCCTGGAGCATCGCCTCCGCCGAGGCCGCGTCCAGGCGCCTGTCCGGGTCCACGGCCAACAGCCCCTGGATGACGGGGCCCAGGGGCCCCGCGTACCGGAGCACGGGGTCGGGCGACTGCTGGATGTTCGCCTGCACCTCCCAGACCTCGTTGCCCCCGAAGGGCAGGTGGCCCTCGACCATCTCGTACAGAGTGACGCCCAGCGCCCACAGGTCGGAGGCGGGTGTGGGGCCGGGGGTGGCGGGGGCGAAGAGTTCTGGCGCCAGGTAGGGGGGTGTGCCGATGACTCCGCCGTACCGGGTGACCCGGTCCGCGCCCTCGAAGGTCGCGATGCCGAAGTCCACCAGCACCACCTGGCCGCTGTCCCGCACCAGCACGTTGCCCGGCTTGACGTCGCGGTGCAGGACCGACGCCTCGTGGACCGCCCGCAGGCCCTGGGCCATCCCCAGGGCGACGGCCGCCGCCCTGGGCACGCCGAGCACCCCGTCACGGCTCAACACGTCGGCCAGCGAACGCCCTTCCAGCAGCTTCATCACGATCCAGACCTGGTCGGCGGTCTCGATCTGGTCGTGGACCGTCACCACGTTCTGGTGCTCGATCTTGGCGAGCGCCTCCGCCTCGCGACGGGCCCGCTGCATCGCCGCCTTCTGCGTGTCCGGGGTCATGGCCCTGCGGTCGAGGAGCCCCTTCACGGCGACGAACCGGCGCAGCCGCCGGTCGTGGGCCTTCCAGACCTCGCCCATGCCGCCGCTGCCGATGGGCTCCAGCAGCTCGTAACGGCCCTCGATCACGGTGTGCGGGACGGAAGGACCGTCGTGGGAGGGACTCCTCGTGACCCGTCGGTCCTCGGGCTGCCCGTCGGTGCCGCCGTCAGCCCCGTTGAATCCGTCGTCGTTGTGCACCCGGCCCCCTTGCACGTCGTGCGCGAAACGTGGATCACCCCAGATTAGACGGCCGCACCGGGGAATCCGCGTGACAAAGGTCCGGGCAGAGCGCGCGCAGCCGGGCCGCGACCTCCTTCTCGGAGGATCGCGGCCCGGCGCGCGGACCGCGTCAGCGCAGCAGTTCCGTCGCCTGCCCCACCACCGGCACGCTGCCCAGCGACTGGGCCTGGGCGACCGGCCCGGTGAGCGCCGTCGAGGTCAGCGGCTGGAAGTCGGCGACTTTCGTGCCGACGCCGTTGTCCAGCGGGTCGACTCCGGTGCCGGCCAGCGGGTTCGGCTTGAGGTCGGCGACCGGGCCGGTGACGTAGCCGACGATGCCGGTCACCGCCTGGACGCCCGCCTGCGGGTCGATGTTTCCCAGCGAGGTGGGGCGGGTGTGGGCCAGGCCGGCGATCGTCTCGCCGCTGTCCGCGGAAGCCGTCGCCGCTCCTGCCGCCAGGGCGGCCCCGGCAGTCGCGAGGGCGACCAGGGCGCGCTGGGCGTGCGGGGTGCGGGGGGACGCGTGTCGGGCCATCGGTGCTGCCACCTCTTGGTGTGGATTGCTACGGACTGCCCTGATAACAGTGCGGACCGTGATCAGGTCACCGCGCAGCGCAGCCGAGATGTGACGCGTGCTGCAAAGTCCACCCGCGGGGTCGTACGGCGGCCGTTCGATGCCTCAGACTGGTGTCCCGTGAGCTCCCATCCGCCCATACCGACGCGAGTCGTGCTGCTCTGCGGCCCCTCCGGCTCCGGCAAGTCCCTCCTCGCCGCGCACTCCGGTCTCCCGGTGCTGCGCCTCGACGACTTCTACAAGGAGGGCACCGACCCGACGCTGCCGACGGTCCCGCTCAGTTCCGACATCGACTGGGACCACGCGGCGTCGTGGGACGCGGACGCGGCGGTCGCCGCCATCGGGGAGCTGTGCCGCACGGGGCGTACCGGCGTGCCCGTCTACGACATCTCGCTCAGTGCCCGCACCGGCGAGACGACGGTCGACATCGGCCGGACGCCGCTGTTCCTCGCGGAGGGCATCTTCGCCGCGGAACTGGTGGACCGCTGCCGGGAGCTGGGCGTGCTGGCCGACGCACTGTGTCTGAGCCGGGGTCCGCTGACGACCTTCCGCCGCCGGTTCCTGCGGGATCTGCGCGAGGGCCGCAAGTCCGTGCCGTTCCTGCTGCGCAGGGGCTGGCGACTGATGCGGCAGGAGCGGTCGGTCATCGCCCGGCAGACGGCCCTGGGCGCCCACGCCTGCGACCGGGACGAGGCGATGGGCCGACTGGCGGCCGCGGCGGCGGGCCGGTGCGTCACCAGCCGTACGGCCGCATAACGCCCCCTCGCCCCTCGCCCCTTCGAACACGCAGAAGCGGGACTGGACAGACCCCCCGGCCCTCCAGTCCCGCTCCCTTTCCGCTCCCCCGTGGATCCCCCGTGATCCCCGTCCCCCGTGTCCCCCGTTGTTCCCCCGTGGTGCTTCCCCGTGAGTAAGAGCCCGGTCCCCTCCCCCTGATACACCCCGGCTCGAAACTTTTTTCACGGGGCCCCGCCCCCTCGGGCCGGTCGACCCGGCCCGTACCTTCAGGCGACCAGTTCGCCGAAGGCGTCCTCCTGGTCACGGCCGAAGCTGAGGACCTCGTCCTCGCGCAGCCGACGCAGCGAGCGCCAGATGCTGGACTTCACCGTGCCGACACTGATGTCGAGGATGTCCGCGATCTCCGGGTCCGTACGGCCCTCGTAGTAGCGCAGGACCAGCATGGTGCGCTGGAGCTCGGGCAGCCGGGCCAGCGCCTGCCACAGGACCGTGCGCAGCTCGGTGCCGCGCATCGCGTCCATGTCGCCGGGCGTCTCCGGCAGTTCCTCGGTCGGGTACTCGTTGAGCTTGCGGCGCCGCCAGGCGCTGATGTGCAGGTTGGTCATGGTGCGGCGGAGGTATCCGCCGACCGCCGCCTTGTCGCTGATCCGGTCCCACGCCCGGTAGGTCGAGAACAGCGCGCTCTGCAGCAGGTCCTCGGCCTCGAAGCGGTCGCCGGTGAGGTGGTAGGCCGTTGCGTACAGGGAGGAGCGGCGTTCCTGGACGTAGGCGGTGAACTCCGCCTCCGACAGGGAACGACGCTCCCCCCGGTCCCCCGTGTTCCCCGTTTCCCCCTGGTTCGCGTCAACCACCGTCATGTACGCGGTGTGCTGACGCCCGGTGCCGCGAGCGCACCCCCGCCCGCTCACAGCACCGGACTTCTCGGAACCCCGGTGTGCGTGCACGTCGTGCAGACGCGTGACCACTGCGCTGGTGTTGGTGCCCTTCAGCGTGTTCATCTCGCGCCCCCCGTCGTGGACTGCCGGTTGCTTGTGTCGAAAAGCTTGCCGCGGTGACTTCATGGCCGTGTCCGCCGACTGTCACAGAGCTGTCACAGGGGTCCGTCACGTCTGCGGCACCCTTCCTTCACAGGGTCCGGCGGCGTCTTGGGGCCCCAACCTCACCCACAGGTCGAACACCCACCCCCTCATGGGCCAGAATGAGCGCGTGCCTTCCCTGTTGCTGATCGAGGACGACGACGCCATCCGTACGGCCCTGGAGCTCTCCCTGACCCGCCAGGGCCACCGGGTGGCCACCGCTGCCAGTGGTGAGGACGGTCTGAAGCTGTTGCGCGAGCAGCGGCCGGACCTGATCGTGCTGGACGTGATGCTGCCCGGCATCGACGGTTTCGAGGTGTGCCGCCGCATCCGGCGCACCGACCAGCTGCCGATCATCCTGCTGACCGCGCGCAACGACGACATCGACGTGGTCGTCGGTCTCGAGTCGGGCGCCGACGACTACGTCGTCAAACCCGTCCAGGGCCGGGTGCTCGACGCCCGGATCCGGGCCGTGCTGCGGCGCGGGGAGCGGGAGTCCACCGACTCGGCGAGCTTCGGCGGCCTGGTCATCGACCGTTCCGCGATGACCGTGACGAAGAACGGCGAGGACCTCCAGCTGACGCCGACCGAGCTGCGGCTGCTCCTCGAACTGAGCCGGCGGCCGGGACAGGCGCTGTCGAGGCAGCAGTTGCTGCGGCTGGTGTGGGAGCACGACTACCTCGGTGACTCCCGGCTGGTGGACGCGTGCGTGCAGCGGCTGCGCGCCAAGGTCGAGGACGTGCCGTCGTCCCCGACCCTGATCCGTACCGTGCGCGGTGTCGGCTACCGGCTGGATCCGCCTCAGTGACACGGGAACACCAGGGGGGTACTCGCGGCCTGGCCGCGGCGCGCAAGGGTTTCTGGTCCGGGCTGCGCTTCACCAGCCTGCGCCTGAGGCTGGTCCTCGTCTTCGGCCTGGTCGCGCTCACCGCCGCCGTGTCCGCGTCCGGCATCGCGTATTGGCTGAACCGGGAGGCGGTGCTGACCCGCACCCAGGACGCCGTGCTGCGCGACTTCGAGCAGGAGATGCAGAACCGGGCGGGCGCGCTGCCCGAGCACCCCACGCAGGACGAGTTGCAGCACACCGCGGGGCAGATGGCCAACAGCAGCCAGCGGTTCGGCGTGCTGCTGGTCGCCGAGGACGCCGACGGCGGCGCCGTGTACGGCAGTTCGGGCGGCCTGGGCGGCTTCGCGCTGTCCGACGTGCCCGAGTCGCTGCGCACGGCGGTGAACAAGGAGCAGAAGGTCACCTCGGCCAACAAGCACCCGTACCACCTGTACTGGCAGCGGATCACCGACGACGACACCCCGTACCTGGTGGCCGGCACGAGGGTGATCGGCGGCGGTCCGACCGGCTACATGTTCAAGTCGCTGGAACCGGAGGCCAAGGACCTGAACTCGCTCGCCTGGTCGCTGGGGATCGCCACCGCGCTCGCCCTGCTCGGTTCCGCGCTGCTGGCGCAGGCCCTGGCGACGACCGTGCTGAAGCCCGTGCAACGGCTCGGGGTCGCGGCGCGCCGCTTGGGCGAGGGGAAGCTGGACACCCGGCTGCGCGTGTCCGGCACCGACGAACTGGCCGATCTGTCCCGGACGTTCAACAGCGCCGCCGAGAACCTGGAGAAGCGGGTCGCGGACATGGCCGGCCGCGAGCAGGCCTCCCGGCGCTTCGTCGCGGACATGAGCCATGAGCTGCGTACGCCGCTGACGGCGCTCACCGCGGTGACGGAGGTGCTGGAGGAGGAGCTGGAGTTCGCCGGCGAGGGCGAGGGCGGGAGTTTCGACCCGATGGTCGAGCCCGCCGTACGGCTGGTGGTGAGCGAGACGCGGCGGCTGAACGACCTGGTGGAGAACCTGATGGAGGTCACCCGCTTCGACGCGGGCACCGCCCGCCTGGTCCTGGACGACGTGGACGTCGCCGACCAGATCACCGCCTGCATCGACGCCCGGGCCTGGCTGGACGCCGTCGAGCTGGAGGCCGAGCGCGGCATCCACGCCCGGCTCGACCCGCGCCGCCTGGACGTCATCCTGGCCAACCTGATCGGCAACGCGCTCAAGCACGGCGGGTCGCCGGTGCGGGTGTCCGTGGCGCGGGCGGACGACGAGGTCGTCATCCGGGTGCGGGACAACGGCCCCGGCATCCCCGAGGACGTCCTGCCGCACGTCTTCGACCGTTTCTACAAGGCGAGTGCCTCCCGGCCGCGCTCCGAGGGCAGCGGCCTCGGCCTGTCCATCGCCCTGGAGAACGCGCACATCCACGGCGGCGGGATCACCGCCGAGAACGCCCCTGAGGGCGGCGCGGTGTTCACGCTGCGGCTGCCGCAGGACCCGTCCCCGCCCGCCGACGAGGAGGCCGAGGACACGGCGGGGGCCGCGGGCGACGGGAGCAAGGGCAAGGACGCGAAGGGACAGGTCTGATGACCGTACGCCGGCTGCCGGCCCTCTCCGGGCTCCTGGTACTGGCCGTGCTGCTGACCGGGTGCGGCATCCGCGCCACCGAGGTGCCCACGGACTACGGCCCGGCGCCCTCGCGGGTGCGCTGCTCACTCGCCGAGCCGGACGCGTCGGCGCGGACCACGCCCGGTCTGCCCGCGCAGGTGTTCCTGCTGTGCGGTTCGTCGCTGGTGGCGGTGGACCGCACGGTGCGGGTGCCGGACGACGCCGCGGACTCCGGGCGGCGCGTGCTGGTGGCCCAGGGGCTGCTGGACGAGCTGGCGGCACAGCCGTCGGCCGCGGAGAAGGAGGCCGGGTACACCTCGGACGTGCACCGCGGGATCACCGTGACGGGACCGCGCTCCGGCGATCCCGAGGACACGCTGCGGCTGAGCACCGGCCCCGACGACCTCACCTCGTACGCCCTCGCGCAGGTCGTGTGCACCTTCTCCGACTCGGCCGCGGCCGAGGGCGACGGCTCGGTGATCCTGGCCGGCCCCGCCGACCGGTCCGCCCGCCGCTACTCCTGCACGGACGAGGTCCGGGCCCGTCCCGGCAGCAACGAACCGCCGGCCGACGAGGTCACGGACGGCTGACGGAGGGCCTCGCGCCCTGCCCCAAGGGCCATGTGGCGCAAGCCTCACCCTTGCGTGTAGGAGCCCGGAACCGCGCACGGCGCAGGGCGCGTCTAGGGGGACGTGCAGCGTCATGGGTTCCTCGGCGGCAGCGCCGCGCTCCGCATCCGTGTGACAGGAAGCGTTCTCCT
Source organism: Streptomyces sp. BBFR25 (assembly GCF_044590125.1). Classification (NCBI taxonomy): domain Bacteria; kingdom Bacillati; phylum Actinomycetota; class Actinomycetes; order Kitasatosporales; family Streptomycetaceae; genus Streptomyces; species Streptomyces sp. BBFR25. The sequence continues at coordinate 5,220,459 of NZ_CP172447.1, read as the reverse complement.
GGTCGCACATCTCGCGTTCGTCGCCTGGTACGCGCTGCGGCCGCTGGACGTGCCCTGGGTGCTGCCCCCGAACGTGCGGCCCTTCGCCGGGATCCGCGCCGACCTGGCGCTGGGCGGGCCCGCGGCGGCTCGTTCGCTGGGCGGGGCGCTGATCCTGCTGGCACCGCTCGGCGTGCTGCTGCCGATGGCCGGCGGGCGGCTGCACGTCTCGCCGCTGGCGTCCCTGCTGCGCACCACGGCCGCGGCCGCCCTGCTGTCGGTGGGCATCGAGCTGTTGCAGACCGGGGTGCCCGGTCAGGTCGTCGACATCGACTCGGTGCTGCTGAACACGGTGGGTGTGGCCCTGGCGCACCTCGCCGTGGTCCCGGTGGGCCGGGCCCGGATCCGTCGCTGGTACCGGCGGGCCGGGCGGGAGGACGTCCCCCAGGAGGAGACCGCTCAGGGTCGGACCCCGACGATTCCCAGGGTCGGTATCGCCCCGTAGAGCGACGCTTTGTACCGTTCGTCTCCGTAGCGTGGAGGGCAGATGAAGGGGAAGCCGAAGGGCGGCCCCACCCACACGCTCACGAAGGAGCCGCGATGTCCCGCCTCGCCCGCCCCACCCACGGCCGCATGATCGGCGGAGTGTGCGCCGCGCTGGCCCGGCGCTTCGGCACCTCCAACGGCACGATGCGGGTGATCTTCGTGGTCTCCTGCCTGCTGCCCGGCCCGCAGTTCCTGCTCTACCTGGCCCTGTGGATCCTGCTCCCGTCCGAGGAGAAGGCCGCCCGCACGGCCTGGTGAGGCGCCTACCTCCCCTCTGGTACGCCGACGGGGCGCACCCGGTGAGACCGGGTGCGCCCCGTCGGCGCGTGGGCGGGAGGCGGGTCAGCCGCCCAGCGGAAGGCCGTTGACCGGCAGGCCCTGGGTGGGCAGCCCCTTCAGCGGCACTCCGCCGAGCAGCTTGGCGACCGGCTCGGTGGGGCCCTCGGCGAGCTGCTCGGCGACCACCTGCTCGACGACCGGCTGCGCGGCGGTCAGGCCGGTGTGGGAGACCTTGCGGCCCTGCTCCAGCGCGTTGCCCGCGCCGGGCGCCACCTGGGAGACGGTCTCCGCGGGGAGGGTGCGGACGACGGAGTCCACCGTCTGCGCGGTGTCGGGCAGCTCCGGGGCCGCGGTGGCCGCACCCGCGCCGGCGGCGGCGAAGGCGGCACCGAGGGCGGCGACGCCGAGGGTCTTGGCAGCAGACTGCTTCATGGAAATGCGTCCTCGTGATGGGGTGACGGGGATGTGAGCGGTGCTCGACCGTAAACACGCTTCACCCCCGGCGGCAAACATCGAAATGCGGACGGATGGTGAATGCCCGCCCGCGTTTCCGTATTACCGTATCCCCGCACTCACTCCTCGGATTCCGAAGAACCGCTGGTCGAAGCCGTCTGCTGGAACAGCCATTCGGACTTCAGCTCCGCATATCCGGGCTTGATGACGTCATTGATCATGGCCAGTCGTTCATCGAAAGGAATGAACGCTGATTTCATCGCATTGACGGAGAACCACTGCATGTCGTCGAGCGTGTAACCGAACGCCTCGACCAGGTGCTCGAATTCCCGGCTCATGCTGGTGTGGGACATCAGCCGGTTGTCGGTGTTGACGGTGGCCCGGAAGTGCAGTCGGCGCAGCAGCCCGATGGGGTGCTCGGCGTAGGAGTCGGCGGCACCGGTCTGGAGGTTGGAGCTGGGGCACAGCTCCAGCGGGATCCGCTTGTCCCGGACGTAGGAGGCGAGCTGTCCGAGCTTGACCGAGCCGTCCTCGTGGACCTGGATGTCGTCGATGATGCGCACCCCGTGCCCGAGCCGGTCGGCGCCGCACCACTGCAGGGCCTGCCAGATGGACGGCAGCCCGAACGCCTCACCGGCGTGGATGGTGAAGTGGTTGTTCTCCCGCTTCAGGTACTCGAAGGCGTCCAGGTGCCGGGTGGGCGGGTAGCCGGCCTCGGCGCCGGCGATGTCGAAGCCGACGACGCCGAGATCGCGGTAGCGGTTGGCGAGTTCGGCGATCTCCAGGGAGCGGGCGGCGTGCCGCATGGCGGTGAGCAGGGCGCCGACCCGGATGCGGTGGCCGTTCTCCCGGGCGCGCTGCTCGCCCTCCCGGAAGCCCTCGTTGACGGCCTCGACGACCTCTTCGAGGGTCAGCCCCTTCTCCAGGTGCTGCTCGGGCGCGTACCGCACCTCGGCGTAGACGACGCCGTCCTCGGCGAGGTCCTGCGCGCACTCGGCGGCGACCCGGACCAGGGCGTCGCGGGTCTGCATGACGCCGACGGTGTGGGAGAAGGTCTCCAGGTACCGCTCCAGGGACCCGGAGTCGGCGGCCTGCCGGAACCAGGTGCCGAGCTGGTCGGCGTCGGTCTCGGGGAGGTCCGGATAGCCGGTCTCACGGGCGAGTTCGACGACCGTGCCGGGACGCAGCCCGCCGTCGAGGTGGTCGTGCAGCAGGACCTTGGGCGCCCGGCGGATGTGGTCCGGCGACGGTGTCCTGGAGACCTTCGCGGTGCTCGCCGCGGCGCTCTTCTCGGTGCTTCGGCTCGTCATTTCCGCACTCTAACTCCTACGCGCGTAGAACGCTGGGCGAACGCCCGGACCCGATGCGGTGTACGGACTCCCCGATATGTAACGGTGACTGCGCGGACGGGTTCCGTACACCCGGACTTCTGAGAATCTTCTGCCATGGCACAGCAAGCGACGCCGGTCCGTCGGGCCCGGCTGGGGCGGACGCTCGGTCCGGAGGGGGCGGCGGTGAGCGGTGTGGTGCTGCTGCTCCCCGAGGGCGACGAGGTGTCCGACCGCAGGCCCTCCGCGCTGCTCGCGGCCGCTTCCGTACGCGCGTTGGGGCGCAGGCTGGCACGGGCGGGCCGGGAGGAGGGGCTGGCCACGCATGTCGTGCACTACCGCTACCGCGGCTGGAACGGCGCCGAGGCGCACCTCGCCCGGGACGCCGAATGGGCCGCCGCCGAGGCCGTACGGCGCTACGGGGACGTGCCCGTCTGCCTGGTCGGCGTCGGCATGGGCGCACGGGCGGCGCTGCGGGCGGCCGGGCACGAGGCCGTCAACTCGGCGCTGGCGATCGCCCCGTGGCTGCCGGAGGACGACGTGGCCGCGCCACCCGAACCGGTGAAGCAGCTCGCCGGACGCCAGGTGCTGATCGTGCACGGCACCAACGACGGGCGCAGCGACCCGGAGTTGTCGTTCCGGCTCGCCTCCCGGGCGAAGAAGGCGAACCGCGCGGTGTGCCGGTTCGAGGTGCACTCCGACGGTCACGGGCTGCGCCAGTACCGGGACGAAGTCGCGGCGCTGGCCGAGGACTTCGTGCTGGGTGTGCTGTTCGGGCAGTCCTTCTCGCGTCCGGTGGAGGACGCCCTGGCCGCTCCCCCGCCCCTGGGGCTGCGGATGCCGCTGGCGGCGGGGTTCGGGAAGTCGCTGCGGCGTTAGCGCACGCTTCCCGTCGCGAGGTTCAGGAGGGCAGCAGGCCGCCTCGCCTCGACAGCAGGAACTTCTTGAACGCCGCCACGGGTGGTGTGTCGGTGCGGCCCGCCAGCCAGGCCACGCCGATCTCGCGGGCGGCGCGCGGGGCGGTGACCGTCAGTTCGACCACGCCGGGGCGGGGCACGGCGGGCGGTGGCAGCAGGGCGACGCCGAGCCCGGCCGCGACCAGGCCGCGCAGCGTCTCCGCCTCCTCTCCCTCGAAGGCCACCTTGGGCCGGAAACCGGCCTCCTTGCACAGGGCGTCGGTGATGCGGCGCAGTCCGTAGCCGGGCTCCAGGGTCACGAAGTTCTCGTCGGCCGCCTCGGCGAGGCGGATCCGCCTGCGGCCGGCCAGGGCATGGTCGGCCGGAACGACCAGGCGCAGCTTCTGCTCGTCGAGGCGGCGGGCGACCAGGTCGGGCGCGTCGGGCACCGGGGAGGTCAGGCACAGGTCCAGCTCCCCCGCGCGCAGCCGCTCCAGCATGGCCTCGCCGTAGTTCTGCACGAGGCTGAAGCGGACGCGGGGGTGGTCGGCGCGGAAGGCGTGCAGCAGGCCGGGGACGGTCTCGGCGCCCATGGTGTGCAGGAAGCCGAAGGCGACCTTGCCGGTGGCCGGGTCGGCGTCGGCGCGGACCTCGTCGGCGGCGCGCTCGACCTCGGCGAGGGCGCGTTCGACGGAGCCGAGGAAGGTGCGCCCGGCGACGGTCAGCGCGAGGGTGCGGCCGCGGCGTACGAACAGGTCGACGCCGAGGTCCTGCTCCAGGCGGACGAGGGCGCGGGAGAGGGTCGACTGGGGGACGTTCATCTCCTGGGCGGCCCGGGTGACGTGCTCGGTGCGGGCGACGCCGGCGAAGTGCGCGAGGCGGGGCGCGAGCAGCGCGACGATGTCTTCTGTGTCACTGGACGGTGACAGGCGGGGCCGTGAGCTTTGCTGATGCACCATGGGAACGATTATGGCCATTCCATGCATTGGACGGATGAGTAAGGGGCTTCGTACCTTCGTGGCATGACTCCCGCCGATACCGGGGCGTCCACGGTCGTGGACGCCGCATCCGCCGCCTCCGCGGTCCCCGACGCCTCCGACTCGCGCATGACGCCGGGCGGCCCCGGTTACCGCCGGATGAGTCTCGCCCTCTTCCTCGCGGGCGTCGCGACCTTCGCGCTCCTCTACTCCACCCAGGCCCTGCTGCCGCTGATCTCGGACGGCTTCGGCGTCACGGCGAGCGACGCGAGCTGGACGGTGGCCGCCGCGACCGGTGGCCTCGCGGTGTTCGTGCTGCCGATGAGCGCGCTGTCGGAGCGGTTCGGGCGGCGCACGGTCATGACGGCGTCGCTGGCGGTCGCGGTGACCGTCGGGCTGCTGGTGCCCTTCGCCCCGTCGCTGCCTGCGCTGGTCGCGCTGCGGGCGGTGCAGGGCGCGGCGCTGGCCGGGCTGCCGGCCTCGGCGACGGCGTACCTCGCGGAGGAGGTGCGGCCGCGGGCGCTGGTCACCGCGATCGGCCTGTTCGTGGCGGGCAACAGCGTCGGCGGAATGAGCGGCCGGGTCATCACCGGCTGGGTCGCCCAGGAGTGGGGCTGGCGGGTCGCCGTCGGGGTGATCGGCCTCGTCGCGGTGGCGTGCGCGGTGGCCTTCCGGCTGCTGCTCCCGGCGCCGAAGCACTTCACACCGGGCTCGCTGCGACCCCGCGTCCTGGTCCGCACGGTCCGCGATCACCTCGCCAACCCGCTGCTGCGGCGCCTGTACGCGATCGGCGCCCTCTTCATGACGGTGTTCGGCGGCGTCTACACGGTGATCGGCTACCGCCTGGCCCAGGCGCCCTTCTCCCTCCCCCAGGGCCTGATCGGCTCGATCTTCCTGGTCTACCTGGTCGGTACGGTCTCGGCCTCGACGGCGGGCCGTCTGGTGGGCCGCCTCGGCCGCCGCGGGGCGCTCTACCTGGGCGCGGGGACGACGGCGGCGGGCCTGCTGCTGTCCCTGGCGCCGTCGCTGCCGCTGGTCCTACTGGGTCTGGTGCTGATCACGGCGGGCTTCTTCGCGGGGCACGCGGTGGCCTCCTCGGCGGTCGGCAAGACCGCCCAGCACGGCCGCGCCCAGGCCTCGGCGCTCTACCAGTCCGCCTACTACGTGGGCTCCAGCGCGGGCAGCACGGTCGGCGCGGTGGCCTTCCACTCCGGCGGCTGGGCCGGAACGGTCGGGGTGGGGGTGCTCGCGGTACTGGGCGTCGTGGTGATCACGGTCTCCGGGTCGCTGGCCGCCCGCCGCCGGGCCGGCGACGCCCCGGTGCGGACGCCGAGCCTGTCCCGCTGAGGATTCCGCCCCCTCTCCGACCTGCGCTTTCATTGACTGCACAGGCCATTGTCAGTCCCCTGCGGTAGCTTCCGAAGTGCGAGGCGCGAAGACGCGCACGACGGGACGCCACAGGGGTGGGTGGACGATGACCAACGGCACCGTGACGACGGAGCTGGACTCCGCGTTGGAGAAGCACCGGCCCGAGCTGACGGGGTACTGCTACCGGATGCTCGGTTCCTCCTTCGAGGCCGAGGACGCGGTGCAGGACACGCTGGTCCGCGCCTGGCGGAGCTACGACAAGTTCGAGGGCCGCTCCAGCCTGCGCTCCTGGCTGTACCGGATCGCGACCAACGTCTGCCTGGACATGCTGACCGCGGGCAACAAGCGGGCGCGACCGATGGACCTGACGGAGGCGACGCCGCTCGCCCAGGCCGCCCTGTCTCCCCGCCCGGACCACACCTGGCTGGAGCCGATGCCGGACGCCCGCGTACTGCCGCAGACCGCGGACCCGGCCGAGGCCGCGGTCGCCAAGGAGTCCGTGCGGCTCGCCTTCATGGCGGCCCTCCAGCAGCTGCCGCCCAAGCAGCGGGCGGTGCTGATCCTGCGCGAGGTGCTGGCGTGGCGGGCGAGCGAGGTCGCCGAGCTGCTCGGCACCTCGGTCGCCTCGGTCAACAGCGCCTTGCAGCGCGCCCGCGCGACGCTCGCCGAGCGGGCGGACCGGGGGGCCGACGCCGCGGTGTCGGACCCGCTGGACGAGGAACAGCAGAAGCTCCTGGAGCGCTATGTCGCGGCCTTCGAGGGGTACGACATGACGGCGCTGACGGCGCTGCTGCACGAGGACGCGGTGATGACGATGCCGCCGTTCGACCTGTGGCTGGCCGGTCCCTCGGACATCACCGGGTTCATGACCACGCTCGGCGCCGCGTGCGCCGGTTCCCGGCTGCTGCCGGTCCAGGCCAACGGGCTGCCGGCCTTCGCGCACTACAAGCCGGACCCGGAGGCGGGCGGCTTCGCGCCGTGGGCGGTCCAGGTGCTGGAGATCTCAGACGGCCGCATCACCGGGTTCCACTGCTTCCTCGACACGAAGCGGTGGTTCCCGCTGTTCGACCTGCCGCTCCGTCTCGAAGCGGAGGCCGACGAGGTCCAGTAGGGCGTGCAGGGCCGGATCGGGGTCGCGCAGTCTGATCCGGCCCCCGGCCCGCCGGGCGGTGAGTTCCAGCCGGGCCAGCAGGTCGACGACGGCGAGCCCCGGCGGTCCCAGACCGCCGACGTCGCAGACGACCACCCCGGCCCGGGTGGCTTCCAGCAGCGCGCGCACCTCGTCGCAGAACCGGGGCGTCTCCCCTCGGGAGACGGGCCCCGGCAGCACGAGTACGGCGGGTGTCACGGCGTCCACGTGCGGTAGACCCGGCGGCCCGGCGGAACTCATCGGTGCCGGGCCCGTCGGGGATCACATTGACCTGAGTGTGCCCTCCGGCAGAGGGTTCGCTGTATGCCCCACATACCCTGCCCCGCCTCCGCCGCGCCGCCCGGAGACCGCTGCTCCGTCCGCGAGGGGGCGCCGTGCAGGGGGTGCTGACCGGGTTCGCGGTCATCGCGGTGGTGATCGGGGTCGGCTATGTGCTCGGCCTGCGCGGACACCTCGGCCCGCAGGGCCGCGAGGTGCTGACCAAGCTCGCCTTCCACGTGGCCTCCCCCGCCCTGCTGTTCACCACGCTGGCGACGGCCGACCTGTCGGTGGTCTTCTCCGCCCGGCTCCTGGTGACGGCCCTGTCCACGGTGGCGGTGGCCGGGGTGTTCGTCGCGGTGGGCGTCGCACGCGGCTGGGGCGTGGGCCGTACGACGATCGGCGCGCTCTGCTCCGGCTACGTCAACTCCGGGAACCTCGGCATCCCGATCGCCGTGTACGTCCTCGGCGACGCCTCGCTGGTGGCGCCGGTGCTGCTGTTCCAGCTGGTGCTGGTGACGCCGGTCGCGGTGACGATCCTGGACCTGTCGCGCGGGGGCGCCGAGGGCCCGCTGTGGCGGCGGCTGCTGACGCCGCTGCGCAATCCGATCGCGCTGGGTTCGCTCGCCGGGGTCGCGGTGGCCGCGAGCGGCCTTCGGGTGCCGGACGCGGTGATGGACCCGGTGACGCTGATCGGCAACATGTCGGTCCCGGCGGTGCTGCTGGCCTTCGGCATCGGCCTGTGCGGCTCCACGATGCCGCTGCGGGGCGTGGAACGGCGGCCGGTCCTGCTCGCCGTCGCGCTGAAGGCGGTGGGGCAGCCCGCGGTGGCCTGGGCACTGGCGTCGGGGGTCTTCGGTCTGCGGGGCCCCCAACTCCTCGACGTGGTGGTGACGTCGGCGCTGCCGGCCGCGCAGAACCTGTACACGTACGCGTCGACCTACGGGGTGGGCGAGCGCCTGGCCCGGGACGCGATCCTGGTGTCGACGGTGGTGTCCGTGCCGGTGCTGGTGGGGGTGGCGGCGGTGTTGGGGTGAGGAGCCTCAGCTCGTGGGGAAGACGCCCGTGTCGATTTCCAGGTCGAAGGGGCTCGGCAGGGTCAACTTCTCGCCGTACTCCACAGACGCCAGGACGCGATAGGTGCCGTCCTCAGGGACCCCGTAAAGCGTGACCGTCGGGCATCCGCTGTGCCAGGGGTCCAGAAGAAGGTAGAGGGGAACACCGGCCCGGGCATATCCCCTGACCTTCTTGATCCGGTCGTGATTGGCATTGCTGCGCGAGGTGACTTCGACGACCAACTCCGCCTCACTCGCATGCACCCTCCTGCCCTGCCGCAACGCCACTCTGGGCACCACGCACAGATCAGGCTGGAAAACGCCCGCAGTCTCCGGGACCCCCAGTCCCAGAGTCTGATAGATGCCACATCCCTCGGGGACAGCGGTGTAGAGACTCAGCTGGAGCAGTTCGGCGGTGTCGTTGTGCGCTTCTGACGGCGGAGGCGCCACGGTGACGATCCCTTCAATGATCTCCACCTTGCTGCCCTCCGGAGCGTCCGTCTCCTCCAGGACACGGACGATCTCGTCCCAGCCCGCCCCTCCGGGGGTCGGCTCGGCACTGAGTGCGCTCATGGCGGTGTCTCCAATCGATGCGTCACCGATCCCAGCATGCCGAACGGGACCGGCACTGGTCTACCGGTCCCGTTCACCCGAATGGGCTGTGACATCAGCGGCCTCCGGCCGCGGGCGCAGGTCAGGCGATACGTTCCCGCACCACCGGCGAGGCGGTGAAGGCCGTGCCGGCCGGGGCCACGTCGTACGCGCCCTCCACCGCCGCGAGCGCGTACTCGAAGCGGTCCGGGGTGTCCGTGTGGAGGGTGAGGAGGGGCTGGCCCGCGGTGACCGTGTCGCCGGGCTTGGCGTGGAGTTCGACGCCCGCGGCGGCCTGCACCGGGTCCTCCTTGCGGGCGCGGCCCGCGCCCAGGCGCCAGGCGGCGACGCCGATGTCGTAGGCGTCGAGGCGGGTCAGGACGCCGGAGGCGCCCGCCTTGATCACGTGCTGCTCCTTCGACATGGGCAGGGCCGCGTCCGGGTCGCCGCCCTGGGCCGCGATCATGCGGCGCCAGACGTCCATCGCGGAGCCGTCGGCCAGCGCCTTCGCCGGGTCGGCGTCCTTCAGGCCCGCCGCGTCGAGCATCTCGCGGGCCAGGGCCAACGTCAGCTCGACCACGTCCGCCGGGCCGCCGCCCGCCAGGACCTCGACCGACTCGCGGACCTCCAGGGCGTTGCCCGCGGTGAGGCCGAGGGGGGTGGCCATGTCCGTGAGGAGCGCGACCGTCTTCACGCCGTGGTCGGTGCCGAGGCCGACCATCGTGGACGCCAGCTCCCGGGCGTCCTCGATGGTCTTCATGAAGGCTCCGGAGCCCACCTTCACGTCCAGGACCAGCGAGCCGGTGCCCTCCGCGATCTTCTTCGACATGATGGAGGAGGCGATCAGCGGGATCGCCTCGACCGTGCCGGTGACGTCGCGCAGCGCGTACAGCTTCTTGTCGGCGGGCGCCAGGCCGTCGCCCGCCGCGCAGATCACCGCGCCGGTGGTGTCCAGGACGTCCAGCATCTCCTCGTTGGAGAGCAGGGCGCGCCAGCCCGGGATCGACTCCAGCTTGTCCAGCGTGCCGCCGGTGTGGCCGAGGCCGCGGCCGGAGAGCTGCGGCACGGCCGCGCCGCACGCCGCCACCAGGGGCGCCAGCGGCAGGGTGATCTTGTCGCCGACGCCGCCCGTGGAGTGCTTGTCGGCGGTCGGGCGGGACAGGGACGAGAAGTCCATGCGCTCGCCCGAGGCGATCATCGCGGCCGTCCAGCGGGCGATCTCGCCGCGGTTCATGCCGTTGAGCAGGATGGCCATCGCGAGCGCGGACATCTGCTCGTCGGCCACCTCGCCGCGGGTGTAGGCGTCGATGACCCAGTCGATCTGCTCGCCGCTCAGCTCACCGCGGTCCCGCTTGGTGCGGATGACGGAGATGACGTCCATGGCCATACCTGGCTCTTCCTAACGGTGGTGCGGGATTACTTCGTGAGGTGGTCGGGGCCGAAGGCCTGCGGGAGCATCCGGGACAGCGGGAGGACACCCTCCGGGGTCTCGAGCAGCAGCTCCGGGCCGCCGAACTCGTAGAGCAGCTGTCGGCAGCGGCCGCAGGGGACGAGTACCTCGCCCGCGCCGTCGACGCAGACGAAGTGCGTCAGCCGGCCCCCGCCCGTCACCTGGAGCTGGGAGACCAGACCGCACTCGGCGCACAGGCCGATGCCGTAGCTGGCGTTCTCCACGTTGCACCCGGTGACGGTGCGGCCGTCGTCGACCAGGGCGGCGGCGCCCACGGCGTACCCGGAGTAGGGGGCGTACGCCCGGGACATGGCGTCCCGGGCCGCCGTGCGCAGCCCCTCCCAGTCGGCCCCGGTCACTTGCCCTGGCCCTTGCGGTACTGCATGCCGTCCGCCTTGGGCATCCGCAGCCGTTGCGCGGACAGGGCGAGGACGACGAGGGTGACGACGTACGGCGTGGCGGAGACGACCTGGTTGGGGACCTCGTTGGTACCGGCGTACCAGGCGAAGACCAGGGCGCCGACGACGAAGGTGATCGCGGCCTTGACGTACTTCTTGCGGATCACCAGCCAGATGGCACCGGCGACCAGCAGCAGCGCGCCGAGCAGCAGCAGGGCGTGCACGTTGGCCGAGCCGCCGCGCAGGTTGAGGCTGTCGGTGTAGCCGAAGAGCCCGGCGCCGATGGCGAGGCCGCCCGGCATCCAGTTGCCGAAGATCATCGCGGCGAGGCCGATGTAGCCGCGGCCGCTGGTCTGGCCCTCCAGGTAGAAGGGGTTGGCCACGATGGAGAGGAAGACACCGCCGAGGCCGGCCAGTCCGCCGGAGATGATCACGGCGAGGTACTTGTACTTGTAGACGTTGACGCCGAGGGACTCCGCGGCGATCGGGTTCTCGCCGCAGGAGCGCAGGCGCAGGCCGAACGGGGTGCGCCACAGGATCCACCAGGTGGCGGGGACCAGGGCGACCGCGAGCAGCGTGAGCCAGGAGACGTTCGTGACCAGGCCCCCCAGCAGGCCCGCGATGTCCGAGACGAAGAACCAGTGCTGGTCGTTGAGGCTGTCCAGCCAGCCGGACAGGCCCGGGATCGAGAAGTGGCCGAGGGAGTCCACCGGCGGGGACTGCTTGGCCGAGCCGCCCTGGTGGCCCTCGAAGGCGAGCGGGGCGAGGTAGCGGGTGGCGCCGAGGGCGAGGATGTTGATGGCCACACCGGAGACGATGTGGTTGACGTTGAAGGTGATCGTCACGATGGCGTGCAGCAGGCCGCCGAGGCAGCCGCCGATGATGCCGACGAGGACGCCGGTCCACGGGCCCCACTGGAAACCGGCCCAGGCACCGAACCAGGTGCCGAGGATCATCATGCCTTCGAGGCCGATGTTGACGACGCCCGCGCGCTCGGCCCACAGGCCGCCGAGACCGGCGAGGCCGATCGGCACGGCGAGCTGGAGCGCGGTGGACATCTGGCTGACGTTGGTGATGCCGTTGGCGCCGGTGATCAGGCGGACGATCGAGGTCAGCGCCAGGGCACCGGCGATGACCAGGAGCAGCACGGGCCACGACATGCGGCGGCCGGTCGGTGGTGCGTGCTCCAGCGACGGCTGGTTGACGTCGGTCGCTGTGGTCGGAGCGGTCATCGGCCGGCCACCTCCTTCTTCGAGTTGTCGGTGGCGCCGAGGACGTGTCCGGCGGCCAGCTCCGCGCCGACGCGGCGCTGCTGGCGGCGCAGGCCCCACTCGCGGACGGCCTCGTAGGAGACGACGACGGAGAGGACGATCAGGCCCTGCATGATGACCGCGATCTCCTTGTCGTACCCGTGGAAGTCCAGCTCGGGGCTGGCCTTGTCGAGCCAGGCCCACAGCAGGGCGGCGAAGGCGATGCCGACCGGGCTGTTGCGGCCGAGCAGGGCGATGCCGATGCCGAGGAAGCCGATGCCGGTGGGGAAGTTGAGGCTGTAGGTGTGGGTGTCACCGAGCAGGATGGGCAGGCCCGCGAGTCCGGCGAGGCCGCCGGAGATGAGCATCGCGGTGAGCACCATGCGCTTGGGGTTGACGCCGCTGGCCGCGGCGGCGGACTCGGAGGCGCCTGAGGCACGCAGGTCGAAGCCGAAGCGGGTGCGGTTGAGGACGATCCAGTAGCCGATGCCGAGGAGGACGGCGAGGACGACCAGGCCGTAGACCTCACCGGCGGCGCCCATGTCGATGCCGGGGATCCAGCCGGACTCGTGCATCTCGCCGGTGGTGTTGTTGTTGCCGATCTTGACGCCGAAGACGTCCGGCAGCCACAGGTAGCCGATGACGGAGGTGGCGATGGCGTTCAGCATGATCGTCGCGACGACCTCGCTGACGCCCCGGGTCACCTTGAGGACACCGGCGATGCCGGACCAGAAGGCGCCGGTGAGGACGGCGGTGAGGAGGAGCAGCGGGATCTGGAGGCCGGCCGGCAGGTTGGCGTGGGCGCCCACGATCGCGGCCATCATGGCGGCGAGCTGGTACTGGCCGTCGACGCCGATGTTGAACAGGTTCATCCGGAAGCCGATGGCCACCGCGAGGGCCGCGATGTAGTACATCGACGCCTGGTTGATGATCAGGACCTGGATGTCGGAGAATCCGGCCTGCTCGAACATGAGGGCGAACGGTTCGACCGGGTTCTTGCCCGAGGCGATCAGGACGATCGCGCTGAGCACGAAGGCCACGGCGAGCGCGATGACCGGACCGGCCACCGCGAGGAGCACGCGCTCCTTGTCGAACTTCTTCATCAGCGGGCCTCGTCTTCCGGAGACTCGGGGGACTCAGGGGCCTCGGGGGACTTGAGCGACTTGGACGGCTGGGACGGCTGGGACGCCTTGGACGGCTTCGGGGTCTCCTCGTCCTCCAGGTGTCCGGAGGCGGCGCCGGTCATCGCCGAGCCGAGCGCCTCGGGGGTGATGGTGGCCGGGTCGGCGTCCGCGACCAGCTTGCCGTCGTAGATCACCCGGAGGGTGTCGGACAGGCCGATCAGCTCGTCGAGGTCGGCGGAGATCAGCAGCACGGCCAGGCCCTCGCGGCGGGCCTCGCGGATGTGGTCCCAGATCGCGGCCTGCGCGCCGACGTCCACGCCGCGCGTGGGGTGGGCGGCGATCAGGAAGCGCGGCTTGTGGCTCATCTCCCGGCCGACGATCAGCTTCTGCTGGTTGCCGCCGGACAGCGAGGCCGCGGTGACGTCGATGCCGGGGGTGCGGACGTCGTACGTCTCGACGATGCGGCGGGTGTCCTGCTGGGCGCTCTTCAGGTCCAGCCAGACGCCCTTGCTGTTGGGCTTCTCGGTGACGTGGCCGAGGATGCGGTTCTCCCAGAGCGGCGCTTCCAGGAGCAGCCCGTGGCGGTGGCGGTCCTCGGGGATGTAGCCGACGCCCTGCTCGCGGCGCTTGCGGGTGGGCAGCGCGGTGATGTCCTGGTCGAGGAAGCGGATGGTGCCGGAGTCGGCGTGGCGCAGGCCGATGAGGGCGTCGACCAGCTCGGTCTGGCCGTTGCCCTCGACGCCGGCGATGCCCAGCACCTCACCGGCGTGGATGGTGAAGGAGATGTCGTCGAGCAGGGCCTTGCCGCCGGGGGCCGCGAGGCGCAGCGTGTCGACGGTGAGGACCGGGCGGTCGGTGACCGTGGACTCGGCGGTCTCCGGCGTGGGCAGCTCGCTGCCGACCATCAGCTCGGCGAGCTGGCGCGGGGTGGTCTCGGCGGGGACGGCCGTGCCGACCGTCGTGCCGCGCCGGATGACGGTGATCTCGTCGGCGACCGAGAGGACCTCGCCCAGCTTGTGGGAGATGAAGATGACGGACAGGCCCTCGGCCTTCAGCTCGCGCAGGTTGTCGAAGAGGGCGTCCACCTCCTGCGGCACCAGGACGGCCGTGGGCTCGTCGAGGATCAGCGTGCGGGCGCCGCGGTAGAGGACCTTGAGGATCTCCACGCGCTGGCGGGCGGCGACGCCCAGCTCCTCGACGAGGACGTCGGGGCGCACCCCGAGGCCGTACCGCTCGGAGATCTCCTTGATCCTCCGGCGGGCCCTGGCGCCGATGCCGTGGAGCTTCTCGCTGCCGAGGACCACGTTCTCCAGGACCGTGAGGTTGTCGGCGAGCATGAAGTGCTGGTGGACCATGCCGATGCCGCGCACGATGGCGTCGGCGGGCGAGGAGAAGGTCACCTTCTCGCCGTCGACCGCGATGGTGCCCTCGTCCGGCTTCTGCATGCCGTAGAGGATCTTCATCAGGGTCGACTTGCCGGCGCCGTTCTCGCCGACGAGGGCGTGGACGGTGCCCTTGCGGACGGTGAGGTGGATGTCGTGGTTGGCCACGACTCCGGGGAAACGCTTGGTGATCCCGGCGAGTTCGACGGCGGTCACCGGTTCGTTGACCGCCGCTTTCGCCGGAGGGCTGCTGGACGCGTCGATGGCGCACTCTCCTGGGGACGGGGGCCGTCTACGCGCGTAGCGCCCCTACGGCATCTAAAAGCGGCGGCGGCACATCGACGCGACGGGGTACGGGGAGGGCGACTTCGAGGACGCTCTCCCCGTACCCCGCCGCACGGCCGGGCCGGCGCGGTTACACGCTGTTCGAGGTGTTGCTGGTGCTACTCAGCCGTTCAGCTGCTCTTGACCTTGATCTCGCCGTCGATGATCTTCTCCTTGGCCGTCTCGATGGCTGCCTGGAGCTCGGCGTCGTCCGCGAACTTCGGGTTGGAGTCCGAGAGACCGACCTCGCCGGACTTCAGATCGCCCCGAACGATACCGGTCTCCGGCTTGCCGTCCTCGACCGACTTCGCAAGGTTGTGGACCGCCTTGGCGACGTCCTTGGTGGCCGACGTCAGGATGAAGTCCTTGTACTTCGCGAGGGCTTCCTGCTTGTACTGGTCGGAGTCGACGCCGATCGCCCAGACCTTGTTGGCGGCGGCGGCCTCGATCACGCCCTGACCGGAGAGACCGGCCGCCGCGTACACGACGTCGGCCTTCTTCTCGATCTGGCCCTCGGCGGCGGTCTTGCCCTTGTCGGGGCTGGAGAAGCCGCCCTCCTCCGCGGTCTGCGTCAGGTACTGGGAGACGACCTTGATCTTCGGGTCGGTGTCCTTGACGCCCTGCTCGTAGCCGGCCTGGAACTTGTGGATCAGCGGGACGTCCACACCGCCCACGAAGCCGACCGTGTTGGTCTTGGTGCTCTTGGCGGCGGCGACACCGGCGAGGTAGGACGCCTCCTGCTCGTTGAAGACCAGGTCCGCGACGTTCTTCGCCTCGATCGTGGCGTCGTCGACGATGCCGAAGGTGGTGTCCGGGTACTTGGCGGCGACGTTCTTCATCGCGGAGGCGTAGGCGTAGCCGATGCCGACGACCGGGTTGTAACCCTGCTTCGCCAGCGAGGACAGCCGCTGCTCCTTGTCGGCGTCGGTCTCGCCGTCGGTGGGCTCGACGTCGGCCGTCTCGTAGCCGAACTCCTTCTTGGCCTGCTCCAGACCGGCGTACGCGGCGTCGTTGAAGGACTGGTCGCCCTTGCCGCCGATGTCGTACGCGATGGCGAGGCCCTTGTCCCCCTTGGACTCCGAACCGGAGTCGGTCGAGGTACCACCGCAGGCGGCGAGGGCGAGGGCCAGGGAGGCGGTCGCTGCGCCTGCGACCGTGATCCGGGAAATCCGGCGCATGTCTGGTGCTCCTGTCGTACAAGCGCCGGGGACGGTTCGGCTGCGGCGCTGGCTTTGCCGCAGATTAACGCGCGTAGACCTGCCTGAAAACCCCTTCTGTCCACCTTGTTATCCGCCCGTGAGCAAGGTGACGCGCAGGGAGGCGGCGGCTTGCCGGACGCGAACGGGAGGTGGCGGAGTGTGACGCCTGGGGCGCCGGTCTCGGAACGCGGAAGCGGACGGGCACCCGGGGTGTCCGTCCGCTTCGTCGGGTCGCGTGCCGTACCGGCGCGGCTGCCGCGGTTACTCCGTGGCGACCTTGATGGAGCCGTCGACGATGCCGGCCTTGGCCTTCTCCACGGCTTCCTTCGCCCCGGGGACCTCGGCGAACTTCGGGTTGCTGTCGGACAGGCCCACGCCGTCGGACTTCAGGTCGAAGGTGCGGGTGCCGGTCAGCGGCTTGTCGCCCTCGACGGACTCGGCCAGGGCGAAGACCGCGCCGTTGATGTCCTTGAGGGCGGAGGTCAGGATGGAGTCCTTGTAGGCCGCGAGGGCCTCCTGCTTGTACTGGTCCGAGTCGACGCCGATCGCCCAGATCTGCGCCTTCGCGGCCGCCTCGATCACGCCCTGACCGGAGAGACCGGCCGCCGCGTACACCACATCGGCCTTCTTCTCGATCTGGCCCTCGGCGGCGGCCTTGCCCTTGTCGGGGCTGGAGAAGCCGCCCTCCTCCGCGGTCTGCGTCAGGTACTGCGAGAGCACCTTGACCTTGGGGTCGGTGTCCTTGACGCCCTGCTCGAACCCGGCCTCGAACTTGTGGATCAGCGGGACGTCCACACCGCCCACGAAGCCGACGGTCTTGGACTTGGTGGCCTTGGCCGCGGCGACGCCGGCCAGGTAGGAGGCCTCGTTCTCGGCGAAGACGAGGGAGGCGACGTTCTTGCCCTCGACCACGGAGTCGACGATGCCGAAGGTGGTGTCCGGGTACTTGGCGGCGACGGCCTTCATCGCCGGGCCGTAGGCGAAGCCGACACCGATCACGGGGTTGTAGCCCTGCTTGGCCAGGGAGGTCAGGCGCTGTTCCTTGTCGGCGTCCGTCTCGCCGTCGGTGGGCTCGACGTCGGCGGTCTTGTAGCCGAACTCCTTCTGGGCCCGCTGCAGACCGGCGTACGCGGCGTCGTTGAAGGACTGGTCGCCCTTGCCGCCGATGTCGTACGCGATGGCGAGGCCCTTGTCGTCACCGCCGTCGTCGCCGCTCTCGCCGCTGGTGCCGCCGCAGGCCGTGGCCGCGAGGGCGAGCGACGCGGCCCCCACCGCGACGCGGGTCAGTCTCGATATCCGACGCATCTGAGGTTCCCCATTCTCCAAAGCCCCGCAGCGGGCGCTCGGTTCGGCGCACATTAACGCGCGTAGAACCTCCTGGGAACGGGATTGCCCGGCGCCGTTATCCATTCGTGCCGCTGGCCGGTTACCGCCCTGTTAACGACCGGTTCGAAGGGGGACTTACCACCGCAGTGCCCGCCGCGCCGCCTACTGCACGGCGTCGATGAGGGCGGCGGCGGTGAACATCTCGACGCCGACCGTGATGGCGTGCTCGTCCACGTCGAAGTCGCCCTGGTGGAGGTCGCGGACCGTGCGCTCGCCGGGCGGGCGGACGCCGAGGCGGGCCATGGCGCCGGGCACGTGCTCCAGGTACCAGGAGAAGTCCTCGCCGCCCAGGCTCTGTTCGGTGGTCTCGACGGCGTCGGTGCCGCGCCGGGCGACCATGGCGGCCTGGAGCAGCTCGGTGCTGGTGACCTCGTTGACGACCGGGGGGACGCCGCGGACGTAGGTGATCTCGGACTTGGCCCGGTACAGGTCGGCGATCTCGTCGATGGCGCCCATCACCAGGTCGGGCGCCTGCCGCCAGGCGTCGAGGTCGAGGCAGCGCACGGTCCCGGCGAGTTCGGCGTGCTGCGGGATGACGTTCGGGGCGTGGCCGGATTCGATCCGTCCCCAGGTCAGCGCGAGCCCGCTGCGGCTGTCCACGCGCCGGGCGACGAGCGGGGGCACGTCGGTGACCACGCGGGCGGCGGCGGTGACCAGGTCGGTGGTCAGGTGCGGGCGGGCGGTGTGGCCGCCGGGGCCGTTGAGGGCGATCTCGAGGCGGTCGCAGGCGGAGGTGATGGGGCCGACCCTGAGGCCGATCCTCCCGGCGTCCACCCGGGGGTCGCAGTGCACGGCCAGGATGCGGCGCACCCCGTCGAGCGCACCGCCCTCGATGGCGTCGGCGGCGCCGCCGGGCAGCACCTCCTCGGCGGGCTGGAAGACCAGCCGCACGGGCCGGGGCAGCAGGCCCTGTTCGTGCAGGGCGGCGAGCACGAGCCCGGTGCCGAGGACGACGGTGGTGTGCACGTCGTGCCCGCAGGCGTGGGCGCGGTCCGGCACCTGGGAGCGGTAGGCGCACTCGGTCTTGGTGTCGGGGATGGGCAGGGCGTCGATGTCGGCCCGCAGGGCGAGCATGCGGGGGCCGCCGGACCACTGCCCGGAGTCGGTGCCGATGTCGCAGACGAGTCCGGTGCCGATGGGCAGCACGCGGGGCTTGAGCCCGGCCCGCTCCAGCCGTTCCTTGATCGCGGCGGTGGTGCGGAACTCCTGGTTGCCCAGCTCGGGGTGCATGTGGAGGTCGCGGCGGAAGGCCACGAGCTCGGCGCGCAGCGCGTCCGGCAAGGTGCCGGGCAGCGCGGATTCACCGGGAGTGTCGGCCTCGGACTCTGGGGACATCAACACGTTCACCCTTTGCAGCGTAGGGCTCCCGGGCGATCGATGGACCCACGATCAACAAAATTCAGCCCGTTAGGGGAAGAAAACTCGGCCGCCCCACGCATAGCCTTCGTCTCGCTTGGGTAAACTCGGCCGCCTTTCCGGCCGAGTCGATCATGAGATCACCGGGAGCGGCCCGACCGCTCCACGGCACCCGTCCTCTTCCCCACGGTTACCACGCGTGGCCCGCTCCACGCGCCCTTACCCCGCGCTCACCACCGCCGACAGCCGGTGCACGTCCCGGGCCGAGCCGGTGACGCCGCTCAGGAATCCGCGGGCCCGCGGTGAGGCCGACTCGGTGAGCCAGGCGGGGTCGATGTCGCAGACGGCGACGCGGACCTCGGTGCCGGCCAGGGCCAGCGGGAGGGTGTGGACGACGGTGGAGGGGAAGCTGAGGACGGTGCGGCCGATCGGGCCGCGCCGGGCGATCAGCTCCAG
Source organism: Streptomyces sp. BBFR25 (assembly GCF_044590125.1). Taxonomy (NCBI): domain Bacteria; kingdom Bacillati; phylum Actinomycetota; class Actinomycetes; order Kitasatosporales; family Streptomycetaceae; genus Streptomyces; species Streptomyces sp. BBFR25. Next base: position 5,201,254 of record NZ_CP172447.1, on the reverse strand, counting down.
GGGGAGGTCGGGGCGGACGATCTGCAGGCCCGTCTCAACGGCCAGCCGGTGCAGCTTCTCGGCGCTCTCGCGGCGGTGGGCGAAGTAGCGGGCGGCCCCGTGGGTCTTCGCCAGGGCGCGTACGGCGTCCACGTAGCGGTCGGCGTCGACGACACCAGTCTCCACCAGGGAGGTGCCGACCATGTCGGCGCCCTTGGTGATCCGGGGCGGGCCGAAGCGGGAGCGGGTCCAGCCGAAGTCGTTCGCGGTGACGGTGACGCCTTCGGGGACCTCCTCGATGGGCATGGAGGAGAAGACCGAGACCTGCCGGTCCGGGGTCGGGGTGAGGCGGTGGCGGGCGGAGCGGGAGACCGGGGCGAAGAGCAGGTCGCGCGGGCCGGGGCGGCTGCCCTTGCGGTGCCAGCGCACCAGGCGTTCGCCGTGGGCCAGCTGGGTGACGAACTCCATCGTCGCGGTGCCGTCGTCGACGACGACGAGGTCGTGGGCGCGGGTGATGGTGAGCAGGAGCTGCACGTAGCGGGAGAAGGGGTCGCCCATGACGACCCGGTCCGCCTGGCGCAGCGCGGTGGTCAGGCCGCCGACCGTGCGGAAGGGGGCGGTGGCGCCGCCGCGCGCCTCCTCCCAGCGGATCTCGTGGCCCTCCTTGCGGGCCAGTTCCGCCATGCGGCGCAGCTGGCCGCGGGTCATCGGGTCGACGGGCGAGAGGACCACGAGGGTGAGCTCCGCGCCGGGGGCGCGGGTGTGCGCCCACTCCAGCACGTTCAGCAGTTGTACCGGGCTCTCGACGAAGGCGAGAGTGCGGGGGCCGGCGTTCCCGGCGCGGGGGCTCATCGGTGGGGGACCGTCCCGTGGTGAGTGACTCGGTGGCCGGTGGTCAGACGGTGACGGGCTCGCCCGCGGCGGCGGCGATCTCCGCCTCGGCGACGACGCCGGTGACGCGGCGCAGCTTCTTCATCGGGCCCAGCTCCGAGTCGTAGACCTTCTTGACGCCGTCGCCGAGGGAGGCCTCGATGGTGCGGATGTCGCGCACCAGGCGGGTCAGGCCCTGCGGCTCGACGGAGGCGGCCTGGTCGGAGCCCCACATGGCGCGGTCGAGGGTGATGTGGCGCTCGACGAAGGTGGCGCCGAGGGCGACGGCGGCCAGCGTGGTCTGCAGGCCGGTCTCGTGGCCGGAGTAGCCGATCGGAACGTTCGGGAACTCCTGCTGGAGGGTGTTGATGACGCGGAGGTTCAGCTCCTCGGCCTGCGCCGGGTAGGTCGAGGTGGCGTGGCACATGAGGATGTTGTCGCTGCCCAGCACCTCGACCGCGTGGCGGATCTGCTTCGGGGTGGACATGCCGGTGGAGAGGATGATCGTGCGGCCGGTGGCGCGCAGGGCGCGCAGCAGCTCGTCGTCGGTCAGCGAGGCGGAGGCGACCTTGTGGGCGGGGACGTCGAACTTCTCCAGGAAGGCGACGGCCTCGGTGTCCCACGGGGAGGCGAACCAGTCGATGTTCTTGGTCCTGCAGTACTCGTCGATCTGGCGGTACTCGTCCTCGCCGAACTCCACGCGGTGGCGGTAGTCGATGTACGTCATGCGGCCCCAGGGGGTGTCCCGCTCGATGTCCCACTGGTCGCGCGGGGTGCAGATCTCCGGGGTGCGCTTCTGGAACTTGACGGCGTCGCAGCCGGCCTCGGCGGCGGCGTCGATGAGCTTGAAGGCGTTCTCCAGCTCACCGTTGTGGTTGATGCCGATCTCGCCGGTGATGTAGACGGGGCGGCCGGGGCCGGCCTCGCGGGTGCCGAAGGTGCGGATGCGGGAGTTGGTGCTCATGGCAGGGGGTTCCTTACTTGGACTGGGTGAGCGTGGGGGTTTCGAGCGGGTCGGGGGTGTTCAGCGCGGGGCCCAGGAGCCAGGCCGCGATCTCCCGTACGGCGCCTTCGCCGCCGGGGACGGTGGTGACCGCGCGGGCCGCGCCGCGTACGGCGTCGTGGGCGCTCGCGACCGCCACGGGCCAGCCGACGAGGGCGAAGCACGGGAGGTCGTTGACGTCGTTGCCGACGTAGAGCACGCGTTCGGGCGCGATGCCCTGTTCCTCGCACCACTGCTTGAGGGCGAGGTCCTTGCGGTCGATGCCGTGCAGCACGGGCAGCTTGAGCTTGCGCGCGCGGGCGGCGACGACCGGGTTCACCTCCGTGGACAGGATCAGCATCGTCAGGCCGCTGCGGCGCAGGGCGGCGATGCCGAGTCCGTCGCCGCGGTGCACGGAGACGAACTCCCGTCCGTCGGAGTCGATCAGCACCCGGTCGTCGGTCTGGGTGCCGTCGAAGTCGAGGACCACGGCGTCGATGTCGGCCGCGGTCGGCAGGGCGCCGGGCCGGGCGGCGTCGAAGAAGGGCGCCAGGGCCCGGGCGCGGGCCAGGTCGTGCGGGTCGTCGATCTCCAGGACGCGGGCCGGGTCGGTGCGGACCAGTTCGGTGCGGCCGAAGAAGCGGTGCTGGTGCTTGCGGAAGCCGGGGGCGGCCATGGCGTAGGCGGCGCCGGTCTCCAGCAGGTCCTGGGGGCGGTCCTGGCGGCGGGGGCGGAACGCCTTGTCGTGGTTGACGCCGTGGCCGCCCTCGGCGCCGCCCGTCTCGTCGGTGCCGTCCCGCCAGACGAAGCCGTGGAAGGGGGCGACGGTGACGGCCGTGTCCGCGCCGTCCTCGACGACCGCGCCGGCCACCCCGTCGACATCCTCGCGGACCAGGAAGGGGCTGGTGCACTGCACGAGCAGGACCACGTCGACGGCGGCGCCGTGCAGGGCCTCGTGGGTGTCCATCGCGTGCAGCACGGCGGCCTCGGAGGTGGCCGTGTCCCCGGCGATGGCGGCGGGCCGCAGCACGACCTCGGCACCGGCCGCGCGGGCCGCCTCGGCGATGGCCCGGTCGTCGGTGGAGACCACGACGTCCGTCACGAGGCGGGCGGCCAGGCACTCGCGCACCGCGCGGACCACCAGCGGGACGCCGCCGACGGCGGCGAGGTTCTTCGCGGGCACTCCCTTGGAGCCGCCGCGCGCGGGGATCACGGCGAGCACCCGGCGCACGTCGGCGCCCCGGCCCGCTTCCGGTTGGGACATGGGCTGTACTCCTTGGAGACGGTTCGGGCCGGTCACAGCTCCCCCATCCGCCGGATCACCGGGGCGACGCGCTGGACGCCGTGCCGGTAGGCGCCGCGGGCCGCGCGGCGCACGACCTGCCGCACCGGGCCGGGCGCCCGGTCGGCGGCCGGCGCGCCGGGCAGCGGGGTGCCGTCGGGGGCGAGGTGGTGGCGGGCGAGGATGCCGGGGAGGTAACCGGGCGCGGTGACGGGGGTGTAGTAGGGGGCGAGCGGCGGCAGTCCGCCGGGCCGGGCCAGCAGGGCGGCGATGCGCGCGCGGGCCTCGTCGAAGGCGGTCTCGTAGCCGCCGTCCGCCGCCACGCCCTGCCGGGCGACCCACTCGGGGTCGGGGTCCGGGCGGTGGCCCGCGTCGAGCTGGTCCCAGGAGGCGAGGCAGCCGGAGCCCACGAAGTGGTGGTTGCCGAGCGCCTCGCGCACCCCGAGGTCGCTGAGGACGACCGTGGGGATGCGGCGGTGCAGGGATTCCAGGGCGGCCGTGGAGCTGACGGTGACCAGCAGGTCGGTGCGGTCGAGGACCTCGCCCATGTGCCCGTAGACCAGGCGGAAGTTGGGCGGCGGATCGGCCCGCTGCACCAGCTTCTGGTAGGGCAGTTCCTCGATGTGCGTGGTGTGTTCGCCGGGCTTTGAGCGCAGCTTGAGCAGCACCTCGCGCTCGGGGTGGAGGCGGGCGTGCCGGATCAGCCGTTCGAGGAGGTAGGTACGGTCCTTGCGGCTGTCCGGCACGGAGGGCTGGGCGGCGAAGACGACCGTGTAGGGGCGGTCGCCGCCGGGCTCACCGGCGTAGGCGGCTCCGCCCAGGAAGGGCAGGGCCACCTCGGTCACCGCGGCGGCGTCGGCGCCGACCCCCTCGTACACGGCGCGGAAACGCTCCGCGTCCTGACGGGAGTTGGCGAGGACGAGGTCGGCGCCGTGGCGCAGCAGCAGGCCGTCGGCGAGCTTCTCGTAGACCACGCCGACGTAGCCGGTGACGACCACGGGCCGCTCGGCGCCGTCCTGCCAGACGCGGCCGAGCCCGTGCAGCATCGCCTGGACACCGCCGCCGACCAGGGCGAGCACGAGGACGTCGTAGGAGTCCTCGCCCCGCGCCCCGGCCATGGCGCGCAGGAACTCGACGGCGGTCACCTCGCGGAGCGAGTCCGCGCTGACGCCGACCTCCTGGAGCTGGCGGGCGGTGGGGGTGGCTCGGCCGCGCAGGAGGTAGCCGTCGAGGTGGATCTCCGTGTCGCCGGGGCAGACGCGGGTCGCGGTGAGCGCGCCCCATTTCCACCGGGTGTCGGAGTCCGCCAGGACGGCGACTCTGAGGGCCTTCGTTGCACTTGCTGGCACGTCGTAGACGCTAGGAAGCCATTTCTAGTAACCGCCCAACCGGAATCCAACAAAGGGTGAACAGCACATCGCCGAATGGCTAATCGGCCCGCGCGGGCCCCGGAAAAGCATCCGCTTCACCGCTTCGCCAATCCGCGTTCACCGGGAATCAAGAAACCGGTAAAGCCGAATGCCGGACCGTCGCATAACGTCGCTCACGTGCCCAAGCTCTCCGTCATCGTGCCGTTCTACAACGTGCGGCAATACGCCCCAGACACCCTGCGGAGTCTGCGCGCCAACGCGCGGGACGACTTCGAGTTCATTCTCGTCGACGACTGCTCCACCGACGGGACCGTGGACCTCCTCGCGCGCGCGGAGCGCGAGCTGCCGGGGGCGGTACTGGTCATACACGAGAGGAACGGCGGCCTGGCGACGGCCCGCAACACCGGCATCGACCGGGCGCGCGGCGAGTACCTCGCCTTCCTCGACGGCGACGACTGGCTGGCGCCGGGCCACTGCGCCGACCTGGTGGCCGCGATCGAGCGGCTGGACGTGGACTTCGTGCGCACCGACCACGTGCAGTGCACGGGACGCAACCGCACCCTGCACCGGGTCCCGCACGGCCGCCGCAACACGGCCCTGCGCCCGCGCGACGCGATCCTGCCCGCGCACCGCACCACCTCCGTGGACTACGCCTACGCGTGGGCGGGCGTCTACCACCGCCGGCTGGCCGAGCGCGGCCTGCTGCACTTCACCGACGGCCTGCGCACGGCCGAGGACCGGCCGTGGATCTGGAAGCTGCACCGGGAGGCGGAGTCCTTCGCGGTGACCGGGCTGCTCGGCGTGTTCTACCGCCGCGGGGTGGCGTCCTCGCTCACCCAGATCGGTGATGTGCGCCAGCTCGACTTCATCCGCGCCTTCGACGAGGTGCTCGCGGGGGCGGCCGGCGACCCGGACGCCGCGCGGCTGGTGCCGAAGGCGGTCCGCACGTACTGCGCGATCATCTCCCACCACCTCGGTGCCGTCGAGCGGTTCGAGCCCGCCGTGGCCCGGATACTGAAGGAGCGGAGCGCGGCGGCGCTGCGGCGGATGCCGCAGGAGGCGCTCGACGAGGTGCTGGACACGATGGACGCCGAGCGCGCCACGCGGTTGCGGCGGCTGCGCCGTCGCGCGGCGGCGGGCCGGTCGGCCGAGGGGGCGGCGGCATGACCACACAGATCTTCCAGGCGTCGACGCTGTACGGCACGGCCACGCTCGCCGCGGCCCTGGACTCCGGCTGCTTCGACGCGGCCGACCGGCGGATCCTGCTGGTCACCAACAACGCGGCGACGCCCGAGACGACGCCGTCCCTGGACGCCGCGCCGGGGTTCGAGCGGCTGCGGGGCCGGTTCGACGAGGTGGTGTCGTGGAACGAGGCGATCTACCCCTTCCATCCCGGCGACTGGTCGCCGCGGGCCGGGGACGTCCCGCTGTGGGAGCGGCACCTGCGGCTGGCCTGGGGGCTGGGCGACGACGACGTGGCGCTGGCCGTGGAGTCGGTCCACGTGCCCCCGGCGCTGGGCGTGGCCCAGATCTTCACCGACGCGCCCCTGACCGTCTACGCGGACGGTCTGATGAGCTACGGGCCCACCCGCACCAAGCTGGCCCCGCTTCTCGGCACGCGCGTGGAGCGGCTGCTCCACCTCGACCTGGTGCCGGGGCTCGCGCCGCTGCTGCTGACGGAGTTCGGCGTCGAGCCCGAGGTCGTGCCGTCCGCGGCGTTCACCAAGGTGCTGGCCGGTCTGGCGGACACCGGCGCGGAGCTGCCGGACGTGGAACGGCCCGCGGTGCTGCTCGGCCAGTACCTGTCGGCGCTGGGCATCCTCTCCGCCGAGGAGGAGGAAGACCTGCACGTGCGGATGCTGACCGGCGTCGCCGGGCTCGGGCACACGCGCGTGGTGTTCAAGACGCACCCCACGGCCCCGGCCCGCTTCACCCGGGTCCTGGAGGAGGAGGCCGGGCGGCTGGGGGTCGACCTCACCGTCGTGGAGACGCCGGTGCTGGCCGAGGTGCTGTTCCAGCGGATGCGTCCGGCGCTGGTCGTCGGCTGCTTCTCCACGGCGCTGCTCACCGCGTCCGCGCTGTACGGCCTGCCGGTGGCCCGGGTCGGCACCGAGACGCTGCTCGACCGGCTGACGCCGTACGAGAACAGCAACCGTGTGCCCGCCACGCTCGTGGACGCGCTCCTGCCGGATCTGTCGGACCCGGCCGCGGTCGCCGGCGGGCCGCGGGACGTGGACGCCGAGGAGCTGGCCGCGCTGGTGCGGACCGTCGGGTTCGCGATGCAGCCGAAGGTCCTGCCGGAGCTGCGCCCGACGGCGGAGGCGTACCTGCGCACGCACCTGGACGCCCGCACCTGGCGGTACTTCAAGAAGCGCAGGCTCACCTCCCTGGGCCTGCCGGGCGGCATCCCGGCCCGGCTGGCCTTCCTGCCGCACAACTCCACGGCACGCAGGGTGGTGCGCCGGGCCCGGTCGATCCGGCGCTCGATCGGGCGGTGACGGCGGGCCGGACGTGCGCCGGGGGGCGAGTGTTCACCCGCCGTCCGTCCGGAAGCCACCCGCGGACCGTCGCCCTGGGGCACATTCGGCGTCCGGTCGGAGAACGGTGGAACGCGTGACGAAGCCCCTGACGGGATTGTTCAAGGCACGGCAGCGGGAGGCACCCGGGCCGGGCCCGTACGCCCGGAGCATGCGCCTGTGCGGCGAACACCTCGCCGCGCAGCAGCCCGGGGCCGCCGGGGCCACCGGCCCGCAGGTCCGTCTGACCCGGGCGATCGGCGCCTTCGCGGCCTCCCTCGACGACCCGGCGGCGGACCCCTTCGACGCCCTGCTCCAGGTCGGCGAGCGCGCGCTGGAGCTGGGCGGGGAGCGGGGCCTGGGCCTCGCGCTGGGGATCGCCGAGTCGGCGTCCGGGGTCCGGCTGCGGTCCAAGGGGGCGTGGCGGCTGCGTGGCCTGGCGCTGGACGGGCTGGGCCGCGGCGCCGAGGCGCTGGAGTGCTACGAGCGCTATGCCGCGCTGCTGCCCGACGGCCGCCCGGCGCCCGAGGTCGCCCGCCGGACGCACACCCTGCGCCGCCGCCGGGAGTGCCTGGAGGCGGCCGTCGCGCTCTTCCCCGAGGAGGGCTCCGAGCTGCGGGAACTGCTCGGCGAGCCCACCGCGACCACCGCGGTCCTCGCGCCCCGCTTCGACGCCTACGTGCGGGCGCGGGTGGCCGGGCACGGCGTGGGCGATCCCGCCGTACGGCGCCTGCTCGCGCTGTACGGCGGCTACCGGCGGCTCGTCGAGCGGGCCGGGACGCCCGACCCGCCGCACGACGGCGTCACCCCGGTCGACGTGGCCGGTCTGCGGGGACTGGTCGTGGGGCGGAGCGTGTGCGTCGTCTCGAACGCCGCCGACGTCGCCGGGAGCGCGCTGGGCGCCGAGATCGACGGCTACGACCTGGTGGTGCGCTGCGACTCGTTCCGCATCCGCGCCGAGGGCACCGGGGAGCGCACCGGCCTGCACGCCGTCTCCCTGCGCGGCGCCGCCCCGTGGGAGGGGCCCGCCTGGACCCGGCGGGCCGGGATCCGGCTCGTGTTCGGCGACCCGGCCGCCGACTGGCGCCGGGCCACCCGGGAGCGGCTCGTGCCCGGCGCGCAGGACCACGTGGCGGACGCCTCCCTGCGCCGCCCCCTCAGCGACCCGGCGCTGCTCGGCGAGGACGGCTGGGGTCCGGCCCCGACCACCGCGTTCACCGTCCTCAGGCTGCTGGACTTCCTGGACGCGAGCCCCCGTCTGGACCTCGTCGGCTTCACCCTGCCCGGCCGGCTGAAGCCGCGGGAGGCCGAGTGGGTGCTGGAGCGCGCTGCGCACGTAGACGACAGCAAGATGAGGATCGCCCTGCGATGACCCACTCCTCCCCCGGCTCCGTGTCCCCCGCCGCCGCCTCCTCCGCTCCCACTGCCGCTCCCTCCTCCGCTCCCTCCTCCGCGGACGACCGGAGCACCGTCACCGGCAGGCGCCGGATCGCGTTCGCCGCCCACACCGACCGGGACGGCCTGCCCGGCCTGCGCGCGCTCGTCAGGAGCCTGGCGCTGACCAACCCGAACGTGTGCGAGGACTTCGTCGTCCTGCATCCGGGGCTGCCGGACGCCTCGTTCGACGCGCTCAGGAGACTGCACCCGCGCGTCGTCACGCGCCCCGCGGACGACCGCCGCGCCGTCTTCGCGCTGGAGGGCTACGACACCGTCATAGCCCTGGGCCCCGGCATGGTCGTCCTCGGCGACCTCGGTGAGCTGCTGCGCATGCGCCACGGGATCGGCGCCGTACCGCAGTTGGTGCACGCCGGAGAGGCCGGGGAGCGCCGGGCCGTGCCGCCGGACGGGCTCCTCGTGATCCAGCGCGCCGACGTGGCGGGCGCACCGGCGGCCGCATCGCCCGCCGCCGACGACGAGGGCCTCGCGCTCGGCGACCGCCTGGTCCCGCTCGCCGCGCGGTACGACTTCCCCGCCCGGCGCCTCCACGACGACCTGCCGGTGCCCGCCGACGTGGCCGTGCTGCGCTTCTCCGGGTCGTTCGACGCACCCGGGTACGGTCCGGCCACCGAGGCGCGGCGCCGGTTCGAGATGGGCGACGAGGAGTTCCGGGCCGCCTACCGGGCCCTGCCCGGCGGCAAGCACCCCGATCTGCTGGCCCACCTCGCCCCGCCGCTGCTGAAGGCCCGCCCCTCCCTCGACCTCGCCCGCACGGTCGCCGACGTCCACCGCAGGCAGGGGCGCTACGACGAGGCGGTGGAGGTGCTCGCCCCGGTCGTGGCGGACCGGCTGGACGCGCCGCGCTGCCAGGAGACGCTCGGCCTGTGCCTGATGGCGCTGTCGCGCTACGACGAGGCGGAGGGGCACCTGCTGCTCGCGGCCGCCTCCCCCGACCTCGCTCCCCGCGCCTTCGCCCAGCTCGCCCGGCTGGCCTGGGTGTGCGGCCGGGACGCGGACGCGCACGCCTACGCCCGCCAGGGCCTGGACGCCGATCCCACGGACGCCGGCTGCCACGCCTGGTACGTCCGCACCCGTCCGGACAGCGCGGCCCCGCCCCGGCGGGCCGCGCCCGCGGCCGAGCAGCTCGCGCACGTGGCGCTGTTCGCCGAGGGCAGGGAGAACGCCGGGGACAAGGTCCTGCCGGAGGCCGTGCGCCGGTGCTTCGACACGGACACCGGCCCGCGCCGCTGGTACGAGCAGCCGGTGCACCGGCTGGTCGACGAGGCGGCCCTGGAGCAGCTGAACGAACGGCGCGGAGTGATCGTGGGCGGCGGCGGGCTCTTCCTGCCGGACACCTCCCCCAACGGCAACAGCCACTGGCAGTGGAACGTGCCGGACGCTCTCCTGGCCCGCCTCACCGCGCCGCTGGCGGTGTTCGCCGTCGGCTACAACGTCTTCGACGGGCAGCAGTACCGCAGGGGACGGTTCGCCGAGAGCCTGCGGGTCCTGGTCGAGCGGTCGGCCTTCTTCGGCCTGCGCAACCACGGCTCCATCGACCGGGTCCGCGAGCTGCTGCCCGCCTCCCTGCGCGACCGGGTGCGCTACCAGCCCTGCCCGACCACGGTGGCCCGGCACCTCGTCCCGGAGCTGTCCGGCCCGACGGAGCGCTCCGACACGGTGCTGGTCAACTGCGCCTACGACCGCGCGGGGCTGCGCTTCGGGCACGACTACGGCCACTTCCTCGCCCAGATGGCCCTGGCTCTGAGCTCCCTGCGGGAGGGGGCGGACGTGCGGTACGCGGCGCACATGCCGGCCGACGAGAGGTTCGTGCACGACCTGCGCCGGGAGCACGGCATCGCCCTGCCCGTGGAGCAGCTCTACGACAGGTCCAACGACGAGATCCGCGAACTCTTCCGCCGTGCGCGGCTGGTGATCGGGATGCGCGGGCACGCGGGGATGATCCCGTTCGGCTGCGGGACCCCGATCCTCAGTCTCGTCTCGCACCCCAAGCTCGCCTACTTCCTGTCGGACATCGACCGTCCCGAGTGGGGGCTCTCCGTGCACGACCGGGACCTGGGCGCCCGGCTGGCGGAGCGGGCGTCCGGGCTGCTCGACGACCACGCGGCGGCGGTGGCGGACGTGCACGCCGCGCAGGAACTCCTGTGGAAGACCACGCGGTCGAACATCGAGGAACTCCGCGGCACCTTCGGCCTGTCCTGAGAATCCACCCGGAACACCAAGAGTTCACTTCCCCTGCGAACGGAGTTCGCTTTCTCGCGCCTTCACCGACACCGCCGAATCCGGGAGCGTGGATAGCCTGTTCCAATCCCCGACCCACGATCGTGAGAGGCCCGCGTGCCGAAACTGTCCGTCGTCGTCCCCATGCACAATGTGGAAGCCTTCGCCGAGAGCACTCTGAGAAGTCTCGCCAACAACGCGGACCCCGACTTCGAATTCCTGCTCGTCGACGACTGCTCCACGGATTCCACGCCATGGGCGATCGACCGCTGGGCGAAGGGGCGGAGCGACACCCGGGTGATCCGGCACGAGACCAACCGGGGCATAGCGCAGGCGCGCAACAGCGGGATCGACGCGGCCCGGGGCGACTTCCTCACGTTCCTCGACGGCGACGACTGGTACGGGCCCGGCTATCTCACCGAACTGGTGTCCGTCACCGAGGAGTTGGGCTGCGACTTCGTCCGCACCGACCACGTGCAGGCCACCGGCACCGAACGGGTGATCCGGCGGCCCCCGGCCCGGCTGCGCAACACCGTGATGGACCCGCGCGACGGGATCGCACCGCCCCACATGGAGACGATGGTCGACTACCCCTTCGTCTGGGCGGGTCTCTACCGCCGCCACCTCTTCGACGACGGCGCGATGCGCTTCGCGACCGAACTGCGTACGGCCGAGGACCGGCTGTGGATCTGGCGCCTGCACCTCAGGGCGGCCTCGTACGCGTCCGTGGGCCTGCACGGGGTGTTCTACCGGCGGGGCGTCGCCACCTCGCTCACCCAGATCAAGGACTCCCGCCAACTGGACTTCATCCCGGCCTACGACATGCTGCTGCGGGACCTGTCGCAGGACCGGGAGGCCGAGCGCTTCCTGCCCAAGGCCGTGCGGACGTACTGCGCGATGATCGCCTTCCACCTCGGCAAGGTGGACGAGTACGAGTCCTCGGCCGCCCAGCGGCTGCGGCGGGAGGCGCGGGACGCGCTGCACCGCATGCCCCAGCACGTCCTGGAGGAGACCCTCCGCACCATCGACAGCACTCGCAGCAGGTTGCTCAGCCGCCTGCGTGACGGGCGGAAGGCTGCCTGACCCATGCCGCACAAGACCCAGATCTTCCAGGTCTCCACCCTGTACGGAGCCGCCACCCTCGCCGCGGCGCTCGACGCAGGCCTGTTCGGCCCGCGCGACGGCGCCCGGCGCATCCTGCTGGTCTCCAACAACGCCGCGATACCCGAGACCGCGCTGCGCCTGGACGAGATGCACGGGTACGGGCGAATATCCGGGCGGTTCGACACCGTCGTCAGCTGGAACGAGGCGATCCGCCCGCACCACCCCAGCGCCTGGGGCCCGCGGGGCAACGACGTGTCCCTGTGGCAGAAGGCGTTCCGTCTCGCCTGGGGCATCGGCGAACGGGACCTGGTCGAGCTGGCCGTCGAGTCGATCCAGGTCAACCCGGCCCGCGCGCTGGCGGCGATCTTCTCCGAGGCCGCCCTCCACGTGTACGCCGACGGTCTGATGAGCTACGGCCCGACGCGCGAGAAGCTGCCGCTGACCCTCGCGCGGCGCGTCCAGCGGCTGCTCCACCTCGACCTGATACCGGGCCTGCGGCCGATGCTGCTGTCGGAGTTCGACGTCGAGCCCGTGACCGTCCCCGACGAGGCGTTCCGCGCGGTGCTCGACGAGGTCTCCCGGGACGCGGCGGACGATCCCGAACTGGCGCCCGTGCTGCGGGAGAAGCCGACGGCCGTCCTGCTCGGCCAGTACCTGGCGGCGATCAACATCCTGACCGCCCAGGAGGAGGAGGACCTCCACGTCCGCATGCTGACCGGCGCCGCGCGGGCGGGGCACCGCTCCGTGGTCTTCAAGCCCCATCCGACGGCCCCGGCCGGCTACACGGCCGCGCTGAGCAAGGCCGCGGCGGACGCCGGCGTACGCCTGACCGTGCTGGACGCGCCGCTGCTGGCCGAGACGCTGTACCACCACTGCGCGCCGGAACTCGTTGTCGGCTGCTTCTCCACGGCGATGGTGACCGCGTCGGCCTACTACGACGTGCCGGTCGCCCGGGTGGGGACGGCGCTGGTGACGGAGCGGCTCAAGCCGTACCCGAACAGCAACCGGGTGCCGCTCACCGTCGTCGACCACCTGGTGCCGGACCTGGAGCACGGCGCGACCCCGGCGCTGGTCGGGGCGGCCCCCGAGTCGCTGGCACCGCTGGTGCGGGCGGTCGGCTTCTGCATGCAGCCCAAGACCTACGCCGGGCTGCGCGAGCCGACGGAGACCTGGCTGCGGGCCAACCTGGCGACCGTTCCCGGCCATTACTTCCCCGAGCTGCGGCTGACCGAGCTGGGCCTGCCCGGCAGCCGCCCGCAGCTGCGCGCCAAGCTCCAGGTGCGGCGGGCGCGGCGCGTGGTGCGCAGGGCCGTGCGGCGGGGCACCGGGAGGAAGTGACCCCGCGACGAGCCGGGGCCCTCGCCGGCCGGCGGGGGCCCCGGTCGTCGCGGTGCCCGGCCTCAGCCCAGCCAGCGGGCCAGCCGCAGCCGCGTCCACAGCAGGGCGGCGGCGAAGGACAGCAGGACCGTGGCCGCGGTGAGCCCCAGGAGAGCCGCCACGGCGGCCGGCCAGCCCGCGCCCGCCGAGACCACGCGCGGGGCGAGCGCCTCCAGGAACAGCAGGTGGACCAGGTAGGCGCCGAACGAGGCACCGGCGAGCCTGCCGAGGAGCGGCCGGAACCGTTCGGGCACCCGGATCCGGTTGAGGGCCGTCAGCAGCGTGCCCGCCAGCAGCGCCACCGCGACGGAGGCGTACGGGCTCGGGAAGTGCACCCGGTGTTCGTAGACGGCGACCGCGGCCCACGCGCACAGCCCGCCGGCCAGCCACAGCAGGCGCCGCCGCCGGCCCGCGACCGAGGACCCCGGCAGCGACAGCAGCACGGCCCCGGCGACGGCGTACGCGATCTGGTAGACGCCGAACTGCCAGGCGAAGGGCGGGACGCGGACGTCGAAGAGGCGGCCCAGGTCGCCGAGGAGGGTCGGGGCGAGCGCCAGGCCGAGCAGCGCAGCGCCCGCGCCCCAGGGCCGCTTGCCGTTCCTGACCAGGACGGCCACCGACAGCAGCAGGATCACGGGGACGTAGGCGTACAGGTACCAGAGGTGGAAGGCGGGCCGCACGGAGCCGAACACCGCGTCCCACGCGAGGTCGCGGGTGGGGTCGGTGTTGGCGTCCCGGGCCCGGTCCCACAGCAGGTAGGCGGCGGTCCACACGGCCAGCGGCACGACGATGCGGGTGAGCCGCTTGCGGACCTGCGCACCGTCGCGGGGCGGCGCACCGCTGAGCACGACCCAGCCGGCGATCGCGAAGAACAGGGGTACGGCGCACCGGCTCAGCGCGTCCCCGGCGAGCGCGGTCCAGTAGACGGGCCCGCCCCCCGAGGGAGTGCGGTCCACGGCCTTCATGAGTTCGCCCGCGGCGTGGCAGACGATGACGCCCACGGAGGCCAGGACCCGGACGAGGTCGATGTCGTACCGGTGCTCCCCGCGGGGACGCGCCGCCTTCGCCCCGGCGACGACGGGGGCGGAGGGGCGCACGGACTCGGTGGCGGTCAGGGGCTCGGCGGCGATGGGTGGTCACTCCCGGGTTGGACGCGCGGGCCGGGCGCTGGGGCCGGGCCTCGGGATCGGGGTGCCCGCGTCGTGCGCCCCCGCGACCGCGGGTGCGCGCCGGGCACGTCGACGCAGGCTATGAGAACGCCGTGGGCGCCAAAAGCGGCGCCGGATGAACATCGGCCACCTGTGGGTGACCTTCCGGTGAACGCCGGGATCCTCCATCGTCCGGCCATCCCGCGTTCCGCAGAAGTTCCTTTCCTGGTCCGTTCGAGAGCTCCTCTTCCGGTGCGGGACATCCCTAATCTGGCCCCACCCACCCCACTGGCGTTCCACGTACCCACGTTCACCTCTGTGACGGATTGAGGTCGTTGACCCATGAACAGCCGCACCCTGCTCCGCAGTTCGGCCTCCCGGCGCCTGCTGCGTCCCGTCGCCGATCTCATCGATCAGCGCATCGAGCGACGGATCCGCGCGGCCGACGCCCGGCGGCCGGTGCAGGACACCGACGCCATCGAGAAGCAGCGGCTCACCTTCGAACTGCTCGTCGGCGCGTCCGGGCGGGGCCTGTCCCGGACGGTGGCCAAGGGTTCCCTGGACCGTCTCTACCGCGAGGTCGCGGCCCTGGCCGGGGACCGCGGCGCGGCGGAGCGCAACGTCGCCACCGCCTACCGCCTCCTGATCGCGCTGGAGTCGCTGGGCGTGGGCCGGGTGGCGGGCGGCACCATGAACATCTGCGGCAAGCTCGGCACCATCCCGCTGCTCGATCCGCCGAACGACGAGATCCTGGAGATAGGCACGCTGTACGGCATGTTCTCCACCGGGCTGATCCGGATGATGGAGCGCGACGGCCGCAGCCCGAGCCTGACCATCGTGGACCCGTTCGCCGGCGTCCAGCTCCAGCCCGGCACCACGGTGCGCCCCGACCCGACGGGCACCCCGGTGGCGGAGGACGCCGTACGCACCAACCTCGCCCTGGCCGGTCCTGCGGGTGTCGCGGCCCGCGTCCAGCAGGGCTTCTCCGAGGACGCCGACACCCGCGCGGCCGTCTCGGACCGCTCCTACGGCGTCATCGTCGTCGACGGCGACCACTCGGCGAACGGCGTCCGCCAGGACCTCCAGTGGGCCGAGGAGATCGCCGCGCCCGGAGCGGTCGTCGTCCTGGACGACTTCGGCGACCCCGCCTGGCCCGGCATCAAGGAGGCCCTGGACGAGCACCTGAAGGACGACACGCGCTTCACCTACCTGGGCAAGGCAGCGCACTCCGCCTTCCTGCGGGCGGCCTGAGCGGCGAGGGACGAGCGGCACGGCCGAAGGAGCGGAGCAAGTGACCGAGGCGGTCGTGAGCGCGCCGGTGACACCTCCCGTCGCGGACGCCTCCCGCGTGTCCGAGCGGGCGCCGCGTGCGCCGCGGGCGAAGGGGGCGAAGGGCGGCCCCGGGCGGCTGCGAGCCCTGGACGGGCTGCGGCTGGTGGCCGCGCTGATGGTGGCGGCGTACCACTACGGCGGACGCGGCGGGGCGGTGGCCGACGCCTGG
Organism: Streptomyces sp. BBFR25; assembly: GCF_044590125.1. Classification (NCBI taxonomy): domain Bacteria; kingdom Bacillati; phylum Actinomycetota; class Actinomycetes; order Kitasatosporales; family Streptomycetaceae; genus Streptomyces; species Streptomyces sp. BBFR25. Next base: position 5,185,450 of record NZ_CP172447.1, on the reverse strand, counting down.
GGCAGTTCACCGGCCCGCCAGTTCCCGACGCTGCACCACCTGTTCGCCTACGGCTGCCTCGGGGTGCAGATCTTCTTCGTGATCAGCGGGTTCGTGATCTGCATGAGCGGCTGGGGGCGTTCGCTGACGTCGTTCTTCGCCTCCCGCGCGTCCCGGCTGCTGCCCGCCTACTGGGTGGCGGTGGCCCTGGTCACGGCGGTGTTCGCGCTGCCGGTGGTGGCCTACGACGCGGTGTCGCCGAGCGACGCGCTGGTCAACCTGACCATGCTGCAGCAGCCGCTGGGCGCGGACCGGGTGCTGGGCGTGTGCTGGACGCTGTGGGTGGAGATCCGCTTCTACGCGCTGTTCGCGCTGTGTGTGGTCCTGCCCGGCGCGAACCGCGGGCGGGTCGTCCTGTTCTGCGCCGGATGGCTGCTGACGTCGGCTCTCGCGCAGGCCGCGCACGAGCCGCTGCTGGACCTGGTGCTGATGCCGGAGTACGCGCCGTTCTTCGTCGGCGGCATCGGCCTGTACCTCGTCCACCGCGACCGGCGGGACGCCCACGCCTGGGGCATCGTGGCGGCCGGCTTCCTGGTCGGACAGCACCACACGGTGCGCGGGCTGTGGAACGCCGCCGACCCGCACGCCTTCGCCCACCGCACCACCCTCGGCATCGTCCTGGTCGTCGCGCTCGGCTTCGCGGCGGTCGGGGCGGTGGCGCTGGGCCTGCTGGACCGGGTGAACTGGCGGGGGCTGACGGTGGCCGGGGCGCTGACGTACCCGTTCTACCTGGTCCACGAGCATCTCGGCTGGGTGGTGATCCACGTCCTGCACCGTGACCTGCGGGTGCCGGCGGCGGCGACCTTCGCGCTGACCGTCACCGCGATGCTGGCCCTGGCGTGGGTGCTGCACCGGTGCGTCGAACGGCCGCTGACGCCGTGGCTCCGCAGGGTGCTGTCCCGGACACATTGAGCGATTCGTGCGATTTTCTGACCGTCGGATCGCGCGTGCCGACTCCATTTCGGGTGTCGAGGATGCATCCTCGCCTCATGGCCACTGCGCAAGAGACGCACGAGTACCCCGGTGAGCTGAACGACGTCCCCGGCTGGTTCTGGCCGCTCGACCAGGTGCTGTTCTCCTGGTTCCTGGAGCGGCAGGAGCGGCTGGACACCCGCGGCGACCTGCTGGAGCTGGGCGCCTACCTGGGCAAGAGCGCGATCCTGCTCGGGCACCGGCTGCGGGACGGCGAGACGCTCACCGTCTGCGACCTGTTCGGGGCCGAGCCCCCGGACGCGGCCAACCGGGCGGAGGCGGCGAAGTCGTACTCCTCGCTCACCCGCCAGGCCTTCGAACGCAACTACCTCTCCTTCCACGACACCCTGCCGACGATCATCCAGGCGCCCAGTTCCGCGGTCGTCGACGAGGTCGCGCCGGGCACCTGCCGCTTCGTCCACATCGACGCCTCGCACCTGTACGAGCACGTCGAGGGCGACATCGGCGCGGCCAGGGAGCTGCTGGGGCCCGACGGCATCGTCGTCCTGGACGACTTCCGCAGCGAGCACACCCCGGGCGTCGCCGTCGCGGCCTGGGAGGCGGTGCTCAACCGCGGGCTGCGCCCGGTCTGCCTGAGCAGCCAGAAGCTGTACGGCACCTGGGGCGACCCGGAGCCCGTGCGGGAGGAGCTGCTGGCGGCGCTGCGCGGGCGCGACGACATCGCCGTGACCGTGGAGCGGGCCGCGGGGCACCGGCTGGTGCGGACCCGGGCCAAGGGCAAGCGGCTGCGGCCGCCCTCGCTGCCGTCCTCGCGGCACCCGGCGACCGCTCCGGCAACCGTTCCGGCGTCCGCCCCGGTACCGGGCGCGGGCCGGCCGGGGGCCGCCCCGGTGCCTGGGCAGCCCGCGCAGGCCCGTCCGGCGGCCCGTGCGGCTCGGGTTTCGGCCCCGCGGGAGCGCACCCGGCGGCTCGCCCTGGACCTGCTGCCGCCGCTCGTCACGCGTGCGGTGCGCCGGTACCGGGCGGCACAGCGGGCGAAGGCGGGCAGGGCGTCAGGGGCGGCTCAGTCGAGGCCGTAGGTCGCCGCGATGCCCTCGATCACCAGGGCCAGCGACTCCTCGAAGTGCTGGTCGTAGTCCGTGAAGATCTCCGCGCCCGCCGCGGCCGTCAGAGGGTAGTCGGCCAGCAGGCGGGCGCGTTCCGCCACGTCGAAGCCCTCCCGGCGCTCGCCGGGCAGGGGCTCGACGCCCTGTTCCTCGGTGACGAAGCCGAGCGTGAACATGTTCGTCGTCGTGGTCGCCCGCACCGCCTGAGCGAGGGTGAACCCGGTGGCGGTGAACAGCCGCAGGGTGCCCTCCATGTACTCGGCGTGCACCGCGCCGGTGAAGCGTGAGCCGCTGAACACCTTGGCGCCGTCGCGATAGGCGAGCAGGGCGGCGCGCAGGCCGCGGTTGGCCTTGAGCAGCCGCTCGCGCCAGGTGTCGGCCGGGTCGAGGGGGGTCCCGGCGACCATCCGCCGGTACATCTCGGTGGCCATCTCGTCGAGCAGGGCCTGCTTGTCCTTGAAGTGCCAGTACAGGGCGGGCGCCTTGACGTCCAGCTCCCTGGCGATGGTGCGCAGGGACAGGCCGTCGAGGCCCACCTCGTTCAGCAGTTTCAGCGCCGTGTCCGCGACCCGTCGGCGGTCGAGGGGGGCGCGTCGTTCCGTACTCACGCTTGACAGCTTAACGGCGTTAAGTCCATCCTCGAACCCACACGGGACTTAACGTCGTTAAGGAGAGTTGCCATGAATGTCATGGATACGCACGCCCTGGACCCGGATGTCCTGGACACGGAGGTACTGATCGTCGGCGCGGGCCCCACCGGTCTCACCCTCGGCGTCGACCTGGCCCGCCGCGGCGTGGACGCGCTGGTCCTGGAGGGCGCCGCGGAACTCTTCCCGGGCTCACGGGGCAAGGGCTTCCAGCCCCGCACCATGGAGGTCTTCGACGACCTCGGCATCGTCGACACGATCCACGCGGTGGGCGGCCCCTACCCGGTCGGCATGATCTGGCGGGACGGCGAGCGGGTCGGCGAGCACGACATGTTCGACCCGGCCGAGCCGAGCGAGGACTCGCCGTACAACAGGGCGTGGATGGTGCCGCAGTGGCGCACGCAGGAGATCCTGGCCGCGCGGCTGGCGGAACTGGGCGGCAAGGTCGCCTTCCGCCACGAGGTCGCCGGTGTCACGCAGGACGAGGACGGCGTCACCGCGCACCTCTCCTCGGGCGGCACGGTGCGCGCCCGCTACCTGGTCGCGGCGGACGGCGGCCGGTCGGCGGTGCGCCGCGCGCTGGGCATCGGCATGACCGGCGAGACCGTCGACCCGAGCCCGACGCTGGTGGCGGACGTCCGGATCACCGGCCTGGACCGCGACAACTGGCACGTCTTCCCGCCGGGCGACGGCGTCGACCTGCTCGCCGTCTGCCCGCTGGCCGGCACCGAGGACTTCCAGGTGATGGCGCGGTTCCCGGAGGGCTCGGACGTGGACACCTCCGCGGACGGCGTCCGCAAGGTCGTCGCGGAGCGCTCGCACATCGCCGCCGAGGACGTGACCGAGGTCCGCTGGGTCTCCGACTTCCGGCCGCGGGCGGCCCTGGCCGACCGTTTCCGCGCGGGCCGGGTCTTCATCGCCGGCGACGCGGCGCACGTGCACTCGCCCGCGGGCGGCCAGGGGCTGAACACCAGCGTCCAGGACGCCTACAACCTGGGCTGGAAGCTGGGCGCGGTGCTCAGGGGCGACGCCCCGGCCGCGCTCCTGGACAGCTACGAGGAGGAGCGGCGCCCGATCGCCGCGCGGATGCTCGACCTGTCGACCGCCGTCCACCGCGGCGAGGTGCGGCGCGGCGGGGCGACCCGGCAGCTGGGGATCGGCTACCGGGACTCGTCGCTGACGGCGGAGACGCGGGACGCCGTCGGCGAGGACGCGATACGGGCCGGGGACCGCGCGCCCGACGGCCGGGTGGACGGCGTACGGCTCTTCGACGCCTTCCGGGGGCCGCACTGGACGCTGCTGGCCCTGGGCACCGACGCGCCCGGCGGTGGCGTGGGCCCCGCGGTGAGGGTGGTGCGCGGGGGCGCGCACGGGGCGTACGGGACGGGGCTGTTCCTCGTGCGGCCGGACGGGTACGTCGGGTGGGCCGGGGAGACGCCGGAGGGCCTCGACGCCTACCTGGGCCGGTTCGGCCTGGGCGCCTGATCCTCCGGCCCGGCCGTCGTCAGAAGGCGTCCGAGGGGACGTACGTCCCCCAGACCTCCCGCAGCGCGTTGCAGACCTCGCCGACGGTGGCGCGGGCCCGGAGGGCGTCCTTCATGGGGTAGAGGACGTTGTCCTCGCCCTCGGCGGCCTTCTTCAGGGCCGTCAGTGCGGAGTCCACGGCCGTCTGGTCGCGTTCCGCGCGGAGCCTGGCCAGCCGCTCGGCCTGCTGGGCCTCGATGGCCGGGTCGACGCGGAGGGGTTCGTAGGGCTCCTCCTCGTCGAGCTGGAAGCGGTTGACGCCGACCACGACCCGCTCGCCGGAGTCGGTCTCCTGGGCGATGCGGTAGGCGGAGCGCTCGATCTCGCTCTTCTGGAAGCCGTGCTCGATGGCGTTGACCGCGCCGCCCAGGTCCTCGACCTTGCCCATCAGCTCCAGGGCGGCCGCCTCGACGTCGTCGGTCATCTTCTCCACGACGTAGGACCCGGCGAACGGGTCCACCGTGGCCGTCACGTCCGTCTCGTAGGCCAGGACCTGCTGGGTGCGCAGGGCCAGGCGGGCCGACTTGTCGGTGGGCAGCGCGATGGCCTCGTCGAAGGAGTTGGTGTGCAGCGACTGCGTGCCGCCCAGGACCGCGCCCAGACCCTGCACGGCGACGCGCACCAGGTTCACCTCGGGCTGCTGGGCGGTCAGCTGCACACCCGCGGTCTGGGTGTGGAAGCGCAGCATCAGCGACTTGGGGTTTTGCGCGCCGAACTCCTCCTTCATCACCCGCGCCCAGATCCGGCGGGCCGCGCGGAACTTGGCGACCTCCTCCAGGATCGTCGTGCGGGACACGAAGAAGAAGGACAGGCGGGGCGCGAAGTCGTCCACGTCCATGCCGGCCGCGACCGCGGTGCGCACGTACTCGATGCCGTCCGCGAGGGTGAACGCGATCTCCTGCGCGGGCGAGGCACCCGCCTCGGCCATGTGGTAGCCGGAGATCGAGATGGTGTTCCACTTCGGGATCTCGGCCTTGCAGTACTTGAAGATGTCCGCGATCAGGCGGAGGGAGGGCTTGGGCGGGAAGATGTACGTCCCGCGCGCGATGTACTCCTTCAGCACGTCGTTCTGGATCGTGCCGGTGAGCCGGTCGGCGCTCACGCCCTGCTCCTCGGCGACGAGTTGGTAGAGCAGGAGCAGCAGGGAGGCCGGGGCGTTGATCGTCATCGACGTGGAGACCTTGTCCAGCGGGATCCCGCCGAACAGCACCCGCATGTCGTCGATGGAGTCGATGGCCACGCCGACCTTGCCGACCTCGCCGCTCGCGATCGGCGCGTCGGAGTCGTGGCCCATCTGGGTGGGCAGGTCGAAGGCGACCGACAGACCCATCGTGCCGTTCGCGATCAGCTGCTTGTAGCGGGCGTTGGACTCCGTCGCCGTGCCGAAACCGGCGTACTGGCGCATCGTCCACGGCCGACCCGTGTACATCGACGGGTACACGCCCCGCGTGAAGGGATACTTCCCGGGCTCGCCCAGCTTCTCGCCCGCGTCCCAGCCCTCCAGGGCGTCGGGCCCGTAGACCGGTTCGATGGGCAGCCCGGACTCGGACTCGCGCGTCATGGTGTGATGCCTCCCGCTGAGCACATGTTCGAACTGGTCAAACTACCCGTCATTTACCCGCCAGTGCAGGCCGATTCCTCGACGGACTGTATCCGCGCGCGTGCAGCCCGTGGAGAGGCGCACGCTGGGACCTTCCTCACAACCTCGATGCGGTCCCGGTCACAACGATGCCGTGCCGTTCGCGGCGCGTCATCCGCGGGAACAACTCAGGGGACGTCGGTGCGGGACCGTGAGACGACGGGGGGCCGTGGTGCGTATGACGGGCATGGGGAGCACGGGACGGGTGGTCGCCGTCGCGCTGGGGGCGGCACTGGCGGCGGGCGGCTGCACCGTGCAGGGCACGGGGCCGGACGGCAAGGGGCACGCGCCGGTGCGCATAGACGTCACCACCGGGGCCCCGCCGAAGGGCACGCCGCCCGGGGACCGCCGGTCACCCGGTGCGCCGTCGGCCGGGGCGAGGGCCGCCAGGGTGCTGTGGCAGCGGGGCGACACCGGCCGGGACGTCCGTGAGCTGCAGTCCAGGCTGCGCCAGGTCGAGTGGCTCGTGGACGGGCCGACCGGCACGTACGACGACCTGACCGAGCGCGCCGTCAGCGGCTTCCAGGGCAAGCGCGGGCTGCCGCGGACCGGCCGCACGGACACCGTCACCTGGCAGCGGCTGCTCGGGATGTCGCGCGAGCCGGGCAAGTGGGACCTCTACCTGATGGGCGGCCAGCCCGCCGCCGCGCCCGATCCGCGCTGCACGACCGGCCGGGTGCTGTGCATCAGCAAGTCGAGCCGGACGCTGCGCTGGATGGTCGACGGGCGGACCGTGTCGACGATGTCCGTGCGCTTCGGCTCGCGGTACACGCCGACCCGGGAGGGCGTCTTCCAGGTCTACTGGAAGTCCCGCCACCACGTCTCGACGCTCTACGACTCGGCCATGCCGTACGCCCTGTTCTTCAGCGGCGGCCAGGCCGTGCACTACTCCTACGACTTCGCGGCCCGCGGTTACGCGGGTGCCTCGCACGGCTGCGTCAACGTGCGGGACGAGGCGGCGATCGCGGAGCTGTACGCGCAGGTGAGGAACGGCGACAAGGTCGTCGTGTACTGGTGAAGGGGCGCGGGCGGGACCGGGGGAACGTGTCCCGCCCGCGCCGAGGTGCACGAGCCGCAGGTACGGGGGGAACCCCGGCTCGGTGCGAAAGCCGATGACCAGTCGGCTCACTCATTACTGCGCCACGGCGGCCGAAAGTGTCACACCCCCCGGCGAGGGAATCCGCGACGTGCGCGAAAGCGCAGGTCAGGCGGTACTCGTGAGGGTCGGGGTGGGGGGCGCGTAGGCCGAGCGGGCGTGCGGGCCGTGGGAGCGGTGCGGACGATCGGGGCGGTCGGGGTGCTGGGGATCGCGGGCGGGCGGGGCTATGTCGGCGTCCGCGTCGTCCCCGTCGCCATTGCCGCCGTCGTCACCGTCGTCGCCCTGGTCTCCGTGGCCGCCCTTCTTCCCGTCGCTGCCCTTGCCGCCTTTGCTCTTGTCGCCTTTGTCGCTCTTGCCGTTCTTGCTGTCCTTGTCGTTCCTGTCGCCTTTGTCGCCCTTACCGCTCTTGTCGTCCCGGCCGTCGCCGTCACCGCGCAGCTCGCCCTCGCGGGTCGGCTCTGCCGCGTCGCCGCCGTGCCGGCCGCCGCCCTCGTTTCCGGCGAGGAGGCTGCCGCAGTACTTCACGACCCGCGACGCTCCCCCGGCCGCCTCCTTCAGCGCGCGCCGGTGGGCGGTGTCGAGTTCCTTGCCGGCCCGCAGCTTGCGGCACGACGCGGTGAGGCCCTTCCGCCGTCCGTCCGAGCCGCCCGCGTCCCGGTCGTCGGTGTCGCGGTCCCCGGCCCGGCCGCCGTCCCGCGCGGTGCCGCCGGCGGGCGTGCCCGGGGTGGTGCCGGGCACCGCCCCGCCCTGCACACCCTCCAGCGGCGAGGGCGGTGCGGACGGGCGGCCGGGGGAGACCGCGGCCGAGACGGTGGCGGCGGGTTCCGGTTCGGTGCCGTCGAACGGCGTCGGCAGCACTCCGGTTCCGGCCGCCGCCGCCACGCCGCCGATCATGCCGACGGTCAGCGCGGCGGCCAGCCCGAGGCGCAGGGGGCGGCTCCGGCGCGGCCGCCGGTCGCCCCCGCCGATGCGGACGAGACCGGCGTCGGCGGGCCGGGGAGCGGTACCGTGCCCGAGGGCGGCCGACGCAGTCGTCGCCGCGTCGGCGCGTTCGGCGCGCACCTTGCGGAAGGCGGCCAACGCGGCGGCCTCGCCGGGGAGTTCCTCGCCGGTCGGCGGCGGTGGGGCGGACAGCGCGCCCAGGGCCAGCACGAGTCGTCCGGCCCGGTCGCGGGACGCGGGGTCGACACCCTCCAGTGGCTCTCCGCGCAGCAGGAGCTCCGCCGTTTCGCGGTCCAGCCACTTGTCCTGCTCGTCGGCCATCACATGTCCTTCTGCGTCCGCGCACGCGTATGCGTCACACTCGCGGACGTCACCGCACGACCGCGCGGTTCTCGCTGCGGCGGCAGGGCGTCGAGCCCGCCGCCCGATTCCGGATCGCCGCCGAGCAGTTCGGCCAGGCGCTTCAGGCCGCGGTGCGCCGCCGTGCGGACGGCGCCGGGCCGCTTGCCCAGGGTCTCGGCGGCGCTCTTGGCGTCGAGGCCCATCACCACGCGCAGGACGACCGCTTCGGCCTGGTCCTGGGGGAGCCGGGCGATGAGGGAGAGGGTGCTGCCGGTGGCCAGCGCCTCCATGGCCTCACCCGCGGTGTCGGACTCGGCGGGCTTGCCCGTCAGCTCCGTCTCGTCGCCGCCGATCGCCGGCCGGCGGCCGCGCATGCGGATGTGGTCCAGCGCGCGGTTGCGGGCGATGCGGGCGGCCCAGCCGCGGAAGCGGTCGGCGTCGCCGTCGAACCGTTCCAGGTCACGGGCTATCTGGAGCCAGGCCTCGGAGGCCACGTCCTCGGCGTCGTGATCGCCGACGAGGGTGCGTACGTATCCCAGCAGCCGTGGATGCACGGCGCGGTACACGGTCCGGAACGCGGCCTCGTCCCCGTCCTGTGCCGCACGCACCGCGGCGGTCAGCTCCGCGTCGTCCCCCAGCACCGAGAAGCCTTTCTGCGCAGCCCTTCTGCGCCTACCGGCGCCGCTGTCGCGGGCGTGGTCCTCGCCGTCATCGGCGCGAATGGCACGTTACGTCTTGAAACCGCCACTCGTCCATGTCCCTCTCGCCTTGCCGTACAAGATGCAACTAACCCGTGACGCGGTGAGGTGTGACAGAAAACGCAGTCGCGGCGCTGAAGGGAGTACGGGCCGCCGCGCGGCCCGTGCCGCGCGACGGCCGGGGCCTCTCCTGTGGGGGGTGGCGGCCCCGGCCGTTGCCTTGGCCGCCGCGGCCGTCCCGGACTGGCGTCACCGGTCCCGGCCGGGGACCTGCCCCTCGGCGTTGCCACCGCCGCTGCCGCCGTTCTCCTGGTTGCCGTTTCCTTCGTCGCCGTTCCCGGCGGCGCCGTTGCCTCCGTCGGCGTTCTCGTCGGCGTTCTCGTCGGCGTTCGACGGTCCCCGTCCGGTCCCGGTGGCCGGCCGGGCCGCGCAGTGGGCCTCGACGTGCTCCGCGCCGCCCGCCGCCGTGACCAGTCGCTGCCAGGCCGTGGCGTCCAGTGCCCGGCCGCGGCCCTTCAGTCGTTCGTAGGCACGGCAGTCGGCCTCGGTGCCCCCGGCGGCGGCCGGGCGGTCCGGCGGCGCGGAGGCACCGGGGGGCGTGGAGGCGGTGGTGGCGGGGGCGGGAGTGGCGGCGGGCGGGGTGGCGACCGGCTGGACCGAGGCGCTGTCGGTGGGGGCGGCCGGGCGCTCGTGGTGCGGCCCCCGGTCGTCCGCGTCGGTGCCGCCCCCGCCCATGGCCGCGTAGGCGACCCCGCCCAGGGCGAGGCTCGCCAGCAGGAGGGAGAGGGCGGTCTTCAGCGCGCGCCCCGGGTGCCGTCCGTCGCGTGGCCGCCAGTCGTCCCGCCGCCGGGTGCGCGCGGCCCGGGCCGGTTCCGCCTCCCGGGCCGCCCGGAACGCGGCCACGGCCCGCCGTTCGCCCTCGGCGTCGGCCCGCTCCCCGCGCAGCGCCGCGGCGAGCAGCGCCTCCGTGCCCGGGACGCCGCCCGGGGCGGGCCGGGGACCGGCGTCGCGGCCGTCGCCCTCCCCGTGCCGTGCCCGCATGCCCGTCTCCGCTCCCGCTCGGTCCGCGGGGCCGCCGTCCTCGGCGCCCCTCATGTCGACTCCCCCAGCGTCCTGGGACCGTCATCCGTCACACCGTCGGTCCCCAGCTGCCGTGCCAGCCGTTTCAGTCCCCGGTACGTCGCGGTACGCACCGCGCCCGGCCGCTTGCCGAGCACCCGTGCGGCGGAGGGCCCGTCGAGACCGACGACCACCCGCAGCAGGACGGCCTCGGCCTGGTCGCGCGGCAGCGCCGAGACCAGGGCGAGCGCGGCCCGGGTGGAGAGGGTCTCCAGTACCTGGTCGTGCGTGAGGTGCGGCCCGGGCAGGTCCAGGACGTCCTGCTCCAGCCCCGTGGGCCGGGGCCGTACCTTCTGGCGGCGCAGGTGGTCCAGGGCCCGGTGCCGGGCGATCGTCGCCGTCCAGCCCCGGAAGCCGGCCCCGTCGCCCTTGAAGCGCCGCAGGTCACGGGCTATCTCCAGCCAGGCGTCCGCCGCGACGTCCTCGGCGTCCTCCCCGACCAGAGCGCGCACGTAGCCCAGCAGTCCCGGCTGCACGAGCCGGTAGGCGACCGCGAAGGCGGCCTCGTCACCTTCCTGGGCCCGCGCGACGGCCGCGCCCAGTTCCCCGTCGTACGCCTGTACGCGGCGGGGTTCCCCTCGCTGGCCCAAGAACCGTCCTCGTCCGTACCGAGTGCTGCGCGGCGCGCTCGCCGGTGAGCCCGCTCCCCAAGGTCATCAGCGTCGGGGCGCACAGAAGTGTCACAGGGAAGGTCAGGGTGCCGCGGTCGCGTCCCGGCACAGCAGGCGGAGCGACCCGTCCCCGGCGAAGCAGCGGCGGGCCTCGTCGATCGGGTCCCACAGGCGGCCGTCCGGGGTGCGCACCCAGTGGTCGCCACCGGTCGCCCACCACTCGCCGCCGGACTCACGCACGATCACCTCCCCGGCGTACGCGCCGAGTCCGCGCAGCGCCGTCTCCACGGCGGCGTACGGCGCCTGCTCGCGCCGGATGCCGTCGATCACCCGGTCCACGCGCCACAGACTCTGCGCCGAGTGGTCCAGGCGCAGCCCCGCGCCCTCGCGCAGCGTGGCCACCGCGTCCGCCGCCCACCGCACGGGCTTGGCGGCGGCCGAGGGCCGGGTCTGCTGCGGGCTCGTCGTCCCGCTCGTCCATCCGCTCGTCAATCCGCTGGTCACAGTCGTCACATGGGCTATAGCGCCGTGGGGCGGGGCCGCGTCACACGTGAGAGCCGGTCGTTCCGCAACCGGCGCAGGACCGCCCCACCTCCCCCACGTCCACCGCACCGCCGCCGCGCGTTCCCCGCACGACGGTCACAGGGACCCGCGCGGGGCCCGGGGTGCTTCATGGGTGGGTTCGGGGGGGTCGGGGGGGCGGTTCAGCCCCGTCCTCTGGCCCGCCGGGAGACCACCGCGCGCAGCACCCGGCGACCCTCCGTGGAGACCTCCAGCGCCGGACGCAGCCCGGCCGCGCCGTGAGCGGCGAGCAGTTCCAGGACGCCGACCTGGCGGCGCAGTTCGGCGGCGACGAGCGGTGGCAGTCCCTGAGCGCCGCCCTCGCGCGGGACGTCGGCCCCCTCGGTCGCGTCCGCCGCCGGGTCGAGCAGCCGGTGAACGCGGAGCGAGGCGACGGAGCAGGCGTCGGCCCAGGTCCGCAGCGCCGGTCCCGAACCCTCGGCCGGCGCGGCCGCGAGCATGCGGCGGGCCAGGACCACGGCCTCGTCCTCGCCGGTGGCGTCCGGGCCGGCGAGCTTGTCCCGCACTTGGGCCAGCCCCCGCGCCCAGCCCTGTCCCGGCTCGTCGGCGAGGGTCGCCCACAGGGGTCTGAGTGCCTCGTCGTCGCCGTCCAACAGCGGCACGCAGCGATCCAAACAAGCCAGTCCGCTCGTGGCGAGTCCGCGGGCGTCGGCCCGCGCGATCAGTTCCACCAGGCTCATCGGGTCCCTCCCCGTTCCTGCCGCTTCGCCCCGCTCACCCCCACGGAGCCCGCACTGACCCTTACTGCGTGCGACGGCCCGGGAGTGTCACAGCGGCACGACGCCCAGCCGGTCGAGGAACCGGAAGAAGAGGGTTTCGGCCACCGGCCCGTCGGCGGGGCCCGCGTCCCGGTCCGTGTCGCGGTCCGTCTCGGGAGCGCCGTCCGCAGCCGCCGCCGGGTCCTCCGACAGCACCTCGGCCAGGTCGCCCGCGCTCGCCACCCGCCCCGCCTCGGCGGCCCAGGCGACGGCGCGCTCGGCGGCGTCCCGGGGCTCCAGGAAGTAGTCCTCCAGGGTGAGCCCGTCCCGCTCGGCGCCCAGGTATCCGGCCATGGCGGTGCGCGCCAGGCAGGTCGTCCATGCCCCGCTCTCGGGCGCCGCCGCCTCCACGACCACGCAGTCGCTGTCCATCACGTACCCGAACAGCGCGGGTGCGCCGGTCTGCCCGGCCAGGTCGTTCATGTTGCCGACGTCCCCGTCGCCGCCCGCGAACTCCCACACCTGCCAGCCGTCCGGCGCCGACCGGCACAGGGTCATGTCCGCGGCGCCGGGCAGCGCCTCCAGCTCCGCGAGCGGCCGCTCGGCGCGGCCGACGACGAAGTACCCCCAGTAGCCCATGTCCCGGTTCCCCCCGGCGTTTCGGTTCGGCTCGGACAAAAGACCACCACAGCCGTACGGGAGTTCGCAGCAGGATCGGACAATCGGCGCGCCCCGCCCGGGACATGCCGGGCGGGACCGGGAGGTCCGGACTCAGTCCAGCCGGTTCGCCAGCGCCCTGAAGTCCGCCCAGGACAGTTCGGGCTTGCCCGGGTCCCACAGCTTCTGGACCGTCGCGGCCAGCGGCAGCCGGATGCCCTCGGCGACCTGGGCCTGGGTCTGGGCGTTCGGGAAGTCGCCCCAGACGGCGAAGCTGCCGCCGAGTATCTGGTCGTCGTACTTGGCGTCGACGGCCGTGGTGCCGCGCAGGACGCGCGGGGTCCACTGCTCGTAGATGCGCTCGCCGGTCGGGTAGACGAAGGTCTGCGGCTCGCCGAGCACGTAGTAGAGGAACTCGTCGTTGTAGTTGAGGACCTGGCGGCCCGCGCTCAGGTACTCCGTCGGCGGGCGGGCGCCGATCTCCTTGCCGGTCCAGTAGGCGACCTTGATGTCCTTCAGCGGCTCGACGGAGGTGCCCTTGAAGAAGCCGTCGTTCCAGGCGCGCGGGATCCGGTCGTGGGCCATGACCGTCTTGGCGCGGCCGTTGAGCCAGCCGGTGGTGAGGTCGGCGACGGTGCCGCCGGAGCCGTAGGCCTTGCGGGCGGCGGCGGCCAGCGTCGGGTAGGACGCCTCGGGGTCGGACACCACGAGCGCCTGGTACTCGTCGGCGCCGAGGTGGAACTGGGAGCCGGGGAAGAGGTCGGCGTACTCGTCGAGCAGGTCGTCGACGATCTTCGCGGCCTCCGGCTTGGAGATGTCGATGGCGCCGCGGGTGGCCGTGCCCTGAGCGTTGCGCAGCTGGAGGTCGGGGTGGGCGGCGATCACGGCGCCGAGGTGGCCGGGCGAGTCGATCTCGGGGACGACCGTGATGTGGCGCGAGGCGGCGAGATCGATGATCTCCTTCGTCTCGGCCTTGGTCAGGTGCTCGTCCGAGACGATCTCGGGGTGCGAGTCGGACTCGATGCGGAAGGCCTGGTCGTCGGAGAAGTGCAGACCCAGTTCGTTGAACTTCAGGTCGCCCAGCTCCCGGATCCGGTCCTTGATCCAGTCGGCGCTGTAGTGCTTGCGGGCGATGTCGAGGGAGAAGCCGCGCTTCGGTTTGGCCGGCTCGTCCTTCACCACGCCCTCCGGCGCGGTGCCGCCGCCGTCCACTGCCTGCTTCAGGGTGCGGGTGCCGTAGTAGACGCCGGCTTCGGCGGGCCCGGTGACGGTGACCCGGTCGTCGCGCACGGTCATGGTGTACGACTCCGGGTTCGCGCCCTTGTCGGCCCTGACGTCGAGCAGCAGGTCCCCGGCGCGCTCGTCGTCCTTCTCCCCGGCGTACGTCATGCCCAGCTCGCCCGCGATCTGCTTGCCCTCGTCGGCGAGCCCCGCGTCGGCGACGACGACCCGGTGCCCCTTCTCCGGCTGCCAGCCGGGACCGCGGGCCGCGGTGTGCTCGCGCACGGCGGGTATGGTGCGCGGCTCCTTGGACAGCGGGTAGGACCTGCTGGGGCTGGGGGCGGCCGCCTCACCGGTGGACGACCCCGGTGGGCCGCCGCCGTCCCCGTCGCCGTCGGTGGCCCAGAGGCCGACTCCCACACCGAGCGCGGCGACCACCGCGCCGGCGATCACGGCCCGCTGTCTCACCTTGTGCGCCGGTATCCGGCCTCCGTGCTGGCTCACAGCGCCAACCTAAGGCCGCCGTTGCCGTCATGCGTCCACCACATGTTCTGAAACTCTCCCGTTCGGGTGAAATTCGGGCATCGGACGGACACGCGTTGCCGTCACTCGATAACGTGACGCCACATCTTTCGCACAATCCCCTGCCGACACACACGTGAAGCCCACAAGGACCCACGCTGCCTGCGCACCGTCTCCCCGACCTCCCCCGCCGAGTGGCCATACCGGTACCGGTGCAAACACGCGCCACACCGGCAACGGCCGCCCCGCTGGAGCGCTTCAACGCGGCGTCCGCCGAAGAGGCCGCCGAGACCCTCCTCACCTGCCTGAACAGCCGCGCCTGGGCGCACCGCCTCACCGCCCACCGCCCCTACCCGGACCTCCCCGCCCTCCTGGCGGCGGCGGACGAGGCGGCCTACGACCTCTCCCCGGACGACCTGACCGAGGCCCTGGCGGCGGAGACGCTGCCCGCCCTCCCCGAGGACACGTACGCGGCAGCCCACACCGCCCTGAACGCGGCCCACGCGGCCTACGAGTCCCGCTTCGGACACGTGTTCGTCATCTCCTTGGACGACTTGAGTGCCGACGAGGCCCTGGACCACGTACTGGCGGCCATCCGGTCACGCTTGGCCAACGATCAGGACGAGGAACGCCTGGTGGCGTCCGAGGAACTGCGCCGCTTGGCACGGGGGCGAGTACGCCGACTTCTAGGGGCGCGGGGAACTGCGCGACCGGCCACGGACGGCCCGCACCCGGCAAACCACCCCAAACCCCCACCCCAGTAGCTGCCCCCGCAGCACCCCCACTGCTCCTTTGAGTGCAAGTTTGATCACAACGGCAGGCCCCCCGTAAGCGCCGCAGGCAACCGTCGCTACCATGCTGGGGGCCGGTGGACCGTACCCGGCCGGGCCCGACCGACAAGGAAAGCCGGCGCGGCCCCAATCCCCGCTCCCGGAGGAAATTTCCGTGCCGGCTGGAACGCTGTACCGCGGCCGGGAAGGAATGTGGTCCTGGGTGGCTCATCGAGTCACCGGCGTCCTCATCTTCTTCTTCCTGTTCGTTCACGTGCTGGACACCGCTCTCGTGCGGGTGTCCCCCGAGGCCTACGACACCGTCGTGGCCACGTACAAGACGCCGATCGTCGCGCTGCTGGAGTACGGCCTCGTCGCCGCCATCCTCTTCCACGCGCTCAACGGCCTGCGTGTCATCGCCGTCGACTTCTGGGTCAAGGGCGCCCGCTACCAGAAGCAGATGCTCTGGACCGTCGTCGCCCTGTGGGTCGTGCTGATGCTCGGGGCGATCTACCCCGTCCTCGGCCACGCCGCTCGTGAACTGTTCGGGAGCTGACGCCAATGTCCACGACTGAATCCCCCGCTTCCGGGATCGGCCCCGTCGAGGGCGCCTCCCTCTACACGGTCGACAACCCGGCGCCGCTCATCGAGGCGCCCCGCGCCCGTACGAAGAAGACCCCGAAGTCCACCCGGGGCAACTTCGAGATGGCCGCCTGGCTCTTCATGCGCCTGTCCGGCGTGGTGCTGGTCGTCCTGGTCCTCGGCCACCTGCTGATCCAGCTGGTGCTCGACGGCGGCGTCTCCAAGATCGGCTTCGCCTTCGTGGCGGGCCGCTGGGCCTCGCCGTTCTGGCAGGTCTGGGACCTCCTGATGCTCTGGCTCGCGATGCTGCACGGCGCGAACGGCCTGCGCACGGTCATCAACGACTACGCGGAGCGCCCCAACACCCGCCTGTGGCTCAAGGGCCTGCTCTACACCGCCACGGTGTTCACCATCCTGCTGGGCACGCTGGTGATCTTCACCTTCGACCCGAACATCCGCTAGGCACGGGGCTGCGAAAATCATGAAGGTACACAAGTACGACACCGTCATCGTCGGCGCCGGTGGCGCCGGCATGCGCGCGGCCATCGAGTCGACCAAGCGCAGCCGCACCGCCGTGCTGACGAAGCTCTACCCGACCCGCTCCCACACGGGCGCCGCGCAGGGCGGCATGGCCGCCGCGCTGGCCAACGTGGAGGAGGACAACTGGGAGTGGCACACCTTCGACACGGTCAAGGGCGGTGACTACCTGGTCGACCAGGACGCCGCCGAGATCCTGGCGAAGGAGGCCATCGACTCGGTCCTCGACCTGGAGAAGATGGGCCTGCCGTTCAACCGGACGCCCGACGGGACGATCGACCAGCGCCGCTTCGGCGGCCACAGCCGCAACCACGGCGAGGCCCCGGTCCGCCGCTCGTGCTACGCGGCCGACCGCACCGGTCACATGATCCTCCAGACGCTCTATCAGAACTGCGTGAAGGAGGGCGTGGAGTTCTTCAACGAGTTCTACGTCCTGGACCAGCTGATCACCGAGGTCGACGGCGTCAAGAAGTCGGCCGGTGTGGTGGCCTACGAGCTGGCGACCGGCGAGATCCACGTCTTCCAGGCGAAGTCCGTGATCTACGCCTCCGGCGGCACCGGCAAGTTCTTCAAGGTGACCTCCAACGCGCACACGCTCACCGGCGACGGCCAGGCGGCCGTGTACCGGCGCGGGCTGCCGCTGGAGGACATGGAGTTCTTCCAGTTCCACCCGACCGGCATCTGGCGCATGGGCATCCTGCTGACGGAGGGCGCCCGCGGTGAGGGCGGCATCCTCCGCAACAAGGACGGCGAGCGCTTCATGGAGAAGTACGCGCCGGTCATGAAGGACCTGGCGTCCCGTGACGTCGTGTCCCGGTCCATCTACACGGAGATCCGCGAGGGCCGCGGCTGCGGTCCCGAGGGCGACCACGTCTACCTGGACCTCACCCACCTCCCGCCGGAGCAGCTGGACGCCAAGCTGCCCGACATCACGGAGTTCGCGCGGACCTACCTCGGCATCGAGCCCTACACGGACCCGATCCCGATCCAGCCGACCGCGCACTACGCCATGGGCGGCATCCCGACCAACGTCGAGGGTGAGGTCCTCGCGGACAACACCACCGTCGTCCCGGGCCTGTACGCGGCCGGCGAGGTGGCCTGCGTGTCGGTGCACGGCGCCAACCGCCTGGGCACCAACTCGCTGCTCGACATCAACGTTTTCGGCCGCCGCGCGGGCATCGCCGCCGCGGAGTACGCGCAGAAGGCCGACTTCGTCGAGCTGCCGGAGGCCCCCGAGTCCCAGGTCGTCGAGCAGATCGAGCGGCTGCGCTCGTCCACCGGCACCGAGCGGGTGGCGGTCATCCGCCGCGAGCTGCAGGAGTGCATGGACGCCAACGTCATGGTGTTCCGCACCGAGCAGACGATCAAGACGGCCGTCGAGAAGATCGCCGAGCTGCGCGCCCGCTACAAGAACGTGGCGATCCAGGACAAGGGCCGGCGCTTCAACACCGACCTGCTGGAGGCCGTCGAGCTGGGCAACCTGCTCGACCTGGCCGAGGTGATGGCCGTGTCCGCGCTCGCCCGCAAGGAGTCGCGCGGCGGTCACTACCGCGAGGACTTCCCCAACCGCGACGACGTCAACTTCATGCGCCACACCATGGCGTACCGCGAGGTGGGCGACGACGGCGCCGAGTCCATCCGGCTCGACTACAAGCCGGTCGTCCAGACCCGCTACCAGCCGATGGAGCGTAAGTACTGATGGCTACCCCTGTCATGGAGAAGAGCGACAAGGCCCCCGAGCCCGGCTTCGCCGACTCCCCGTACATCACGGTCACCTTCCGCGTCCGGCGGTTCAACCCGGAGGTCGCGGCCGAGGCGACCTGGGAAGACTTCCAGCTGGAGATCGACCCGAAGGAGCGCGTCCTCGACGCGCTGCACAAGATCAAGTGGGACCTGGACGGAAGCCTGACCTTCCGCCGCTCCTGCGCGCACGGCATCTGCGGCTCGGACGCCATGCGGATCAACGGCAAGAACCGCCTCGCCTGCAAGACGCTGATCAAGGACCTGAGCCCCGAGAAGCCGATCACGGTCGAGGCCATCAAGGGCCTGACGGTCCTCAAGGACCTGGTCGTCGACATGGAGCCGTTCTTCCAGGCGTACCGGGACGTGATGCCCTTCCTGATCACGAAGGACACCAACGAGCCGACGCGTGAGCGCCTGCAGTCCGCCGAGGACCGCGAGCGCTTCGACGACACGACCAAGTGCATCCTGTGCGCCGCCTGCACGTCCTCGTGCCCGGTGTTCTGGAACGACGGCCAGTACTTCGGCCCGGCCGCGATCGTCAACGCCCACCGCTTCATCTTCGACTCGCGCGACGAGGCCGGCGAGCAGCGGCTGGAGATCCTGAACGACCGCGACGGCGTGTGGCGCTGCCGTACGACCTTCAACTGCACGGACGCCTGCCCGCGCGGTATCGAGGTCACCAAGGCCATCGCGGAGGTGAAGCGAGCGCTGATCACGCGCCGCTTCTGACTCCGTCGGTGTGCGCCGGTTGACGGCTGTGAGGGCCCCGTTTCCTGTGGAGACGGGGCCCTCACACGATGGAGTGCGAGCGTCCTCTCAAGGGGCTGCGGTGCGGACCCCACGGCACGATGGACCGAAGTCCACGTGTCAGGAAGGGTTGATGGTGCTCACCGCGATCGCCGACGAAATCATGGAACGCCATCCGGGTTATCGGGTCGAGATCATTCGCGGCCAGCTTCTCATCAGCCCCTTGCGGGACGCTCACCACGGCTGCACCTTGACCACACTCACGATCAAGCTCGCGAAGGCCGGGCTGCACGACGACATCGTCAACGTCCTGCAAGGCGTCGGTCTGTGGCTCCCCCTCGAAGCCGAGGACTCTGTCCGTCGTGGACGCCGACATCGAGCAGCACCACGTCCGAAACCACACCTACGCTCCATCCAGTTTCAGGCTGGTCCTGGAAGTGACCTCCGAGAACTGGAAGTACGACCTCGAGACCAAGGTCGCCGCCTACGCCGAGGCCAAGGTGCCGATCTACCTGATCGTCAACCGCAGGCACAACCGCCTCCACGTGCTCACCGACCCGACCGGCGCCGACTACTCCACCCACCGCGTCCACTCCCCCGGTGAGACCGTCACCCTGCCCGACTCGCTCGGCGCCGAGGTCACCCTGGACGTCGCCGAGGTTCTTGCCGCCGGACGGACGAAGAGCGCGCCCGACGAGGGCTGACAATCAGCCGATCCGGGCGATGACCGTCCTAGCCTGACGCCATGTCAGATGACGAGTCGTACGAACTGCTCGGGTTCGACAACGTGCTGCTGCCCGTCGGGGACCTCGCCGAGGCCGTCGGGTTCTACGAGCGGGCCGGTTTCCCGGTCGCCTACCGGCTCGACGAGGCCGGGATCGCGCTGCTGAAGGTGGGCGTCGAGACGCCCGGGCTGCTGCTGCGCGCGGAGGAGGAGTTCGGGCGCCAGCCTCCGATGTGGCCCTCCGCGCGGGTGTGGCTGGAGGTCACCGACGCCCGCGCGGCCGCCCGGGAGCTGCGCGAGGCCGGGGTGCCGCCGCTCGACGAGCCGTTCCCCGTGGCCACCGGCTGGACCGTCGAGTTCGCCGACCCGTGGGGCAACGTCATCGGCCTCACGGACTACTCCAAGCGCCCGGAGCTGGGCCGCCGCCCCTGAGCGGAACTCTCGCTTGAACGTGTTCAAAAACAGGTCTACAGTCAGTCCTGTCAGCGTTTTGAACGCGTTCAAGAAGGGGTGGGGCATGGACCGCACCGTCATCGCCTACGTCATCTACCTGGCCGTCAGCATCGGTCTGACCGTCTGGGTGGCCCGCACGCTCAGCCGCAACGGACGGGTCTTCCTCTCCGACGTCCTGCACGGCAACGAGAAGCTCGCGGACGCCGTCAACCACCTCCTCGTGGTCGGCTTCTACCTCGTCAACCTCGGCTTCGTCGCCCTCTACCTGAGCGACGACGAGACCATCACCAACGCCCGGGGCATCTTCGAGGCGCTGTCGACCAAGCTCGGCGTGGTGCTGCTGGTGCTCGGCGTGATGCACCTGGGCAACGTGTACGTGCTCAACAAGATCCGGCGGCGCGGCCTGATGGAGCGCGAGCAGGTGCCCCCGGTCCCGCCGCAGGGCTGGGTGGCCCCGACGGCCGGGGCCTGAGCCGATGGCTCCCGCTCCCGGGACGACGGCCGGCGCCCCCGTGCGCCGGCTCACCGTCCTCTACGACGCCGAGTGCTCCCTGTGCACCCACGTACGGGACTGGCTGCTGCGTCAGCCCCGGCTGGTGCCGCTGGAACTGGTCCCGGCCGCCTCGGACGAGGCGCGCAGCCGCTTCCCCGGGCTCGACCACGGGGCCACCCTCGACGAGGTCACCGTCGTGGGCGACGCCGGACAGGTCTACCGCGGCGCCGCCGCCTGGGTGGTCGTCCTGTGGGCGCTGCGCGGGTACCGCAGGCTCGCCCACCGGCTCAGCACGCCCAAGGGCGCCGTGCTGGCCCGCGGGGCCGTCCTGGCCGCCGCCAAGTGGCGCGCCGGGCAGCGGCAGTGGGGCGGCAACGGGTACCGCCGCGCCGACGGCTGGGTGTACGAACCGGGCCTCGGGTGGATCTACGCCGGGCCGGGCTGTGCCGACGGCGCCTGCGCCACTGGATAGGCTCTGGACCCGTGCCTGCGACCAACGACGGCCCCGACGACGGCGCCCACCTCAGCAAGTCCGAGCAGACCCGCGCGCTGATCCTGGAGACGGCCATGCGGCTGTTCCAGGAACGCGGTTACGACCGGACCACGATGCGGGCCATCGCCCAGGAGGCCGGGGTCTCCGTCGGCAACGCGTACTACTACTTCGCCGGCAAGGAACATCTGATCCAGGGCTTCTACGACCGGATCGCCGCCGAGCACCAGGCGGCGGTCCGCGAGGTCCTGGCCAGGGAGACCGACCTGGAGGCCCGGCTGGCGGGTGTGCTGAAGGTCTGGCTGGACATCGCCACGCCGTACCACGAGTTCGCCGTGCAGTTCTTCAAGAACGCCGCCGACCCGGACAGCCCGCTCAGCCCCTTCTCCCCGGAGTCGGAACACGCGCGCGTGGAGGCCATCAGCATCCACCGCGCGGTGCTCGCCGGCGCGAAGACCAAGGTGCCCGAGGAGCTGCGGGACATCCTGCCGGAGCTGATGTGGCTCTCGCAGATGGGCCTCGTCCTGTACTGGATCTTCGACCGCACCGAGGGCCGCGAGCGCAGCTACCGCCTCGCCGAGCGTGGCGCCCGGCTCACCGCGCGCGGCGTCGTGCTGGCCCGCTTCCGGGTGCTGCGTCCGCTGGTGCGCGAGGTGCACGAGCTGTTCACGGACTTCCTGCCGGGGATGACGAAGGTCATGCCCGACCCGGCCGCCCGCAGGGCCGCCCGCGAGACCGACGAACGGCCTGACGGTCAGGCCTGACGGGACGCCAGCTCGATCACCGTGATGTCCGAGGGCGCCCCCACCCGCGTGGGCGGGCCCCAGGCGCCCGCGCCGCGGCTGACGTACAGCTGGGTGTCGCCGTAGCGGTCCAGGCCCGCCAGCGTCGGGTTGGCGGCGCCCGCGATGAGGTTGCCGGGCCAGAGCTGGCCGCCGTGGGTGTGGCCGGAGAGCTGGAGGTCGACGCCGTGGTCGACGGCGTCGTGGATCTGCACCGGCTGGTGGGCGAGGAGCACGCAGGCGCGGGAGCGGTCCCGGTCGCCGAGGGCCTTGGCGTAGTCGGGGCCCTGGCCCTCGTCCTCGCCCGCCACGTCGTTGACGCCGGCCAGGTCGAAGTGGGGCAGCTCGGTGCGGGCGTTCTCCAGCGGGAGCAGCCCGAGCCTCCGTACCTCGGCGACCCACTGCTCGGCGCCGGAGAAGTACTCGTGGTTGCCGGTGACGAAGTACGCGCCGTGCCGGGCCCTGAGCTGCGAGAGCGGGGCGGCGGCCGGGCCGAGGTCCTTCACGCTGCCGTCCACCAGGTCGCCGACGACGGCGATCAGGTCGGGCTGCGTGGAGTTGATCGTGTCGACGACCGTCTGCGCGAAGCCCCGGCCGAGGACCGGGCCCAGGTGGATGTCGCTGACCACGGCGATGCGGAACCCGTGCGCCGCGCGCGGGAGCTTGGCCAGCGGCACGGTGACCCGCTTCACC
Source organism: Streptomyces sp. BBFR25 (assembly GCF_044590125.1). Lineage (NCBI taxonomy): Bacteria > Bacillati > Actinomycetota > Actinomycetes > Kitasatosporales > Streptomycetaceae > Streptomyces > Streptomyces sp. BBFR25. Next base: position 5,163,057 of record NZ_CP172447.1, on the reverse strand, counting down.
TTCGGGCCGCTCAGCACGCCGTACGTGCCGTATCCGACCGTCCCGACGGCCGCCGCGGCGGCGGCACCGGCGACGACGCGGGAGACGAACAGGCGGCGGGAGGGGAGGGCGAGGGGGCTCGTGGACGCGCCCCCGGGGGCGGGGACCGGCGGCTCGGGTGCCTCGGGCGTGCCGGGCGCCTGAGGCGGGGCCGTTCCGGCCGGTATGCGCGCGGTGTCCGCGGCCGGGGAGACGGACGGCTCGGCGCCTTCCGTGGGCCGCGCGGCCGCCCGGCGCTCCAGGAACATCCGCAGCAGCGGCCGGACGACCTCGCCCGCGAGCACCGCGAGCAGCAGGTAGATCGACAGGGCCAGCCACAGGAAGCCCGGCCAGGCGAGGACCCGCTGGAGCCAGAACGGGGCGCCCGCGCGTTCGGCGACCAGCGCCCCGACCGCCAGCAGCCAGCCCCCGGCGATCACCGCCGCGCCGATCCGGCGCACCGGGCCCGCGGCGCGGGTGGTGTCGCGGAACAGGCGTCGCCACAGGTACCAGTTGGCCGTCACCAGGACGCCCACCATCACCAACGCGACCAGCACGAAGACGACCGCCATGCCGTCGTATCCCCTCGGTTGGGACGCCCAGGGCGTCCGTGACGTCCTCGTCGCCTATGACGTTCGGCGCAGTGCGCGCACCCCGCGCAACCCGATGGCCCCGACGACCGTCCCCAATACGAAGGACACGATCGCGAGCAGCAGGTGCACCCAGAAGTACGCCGTGGGCTCGCCGTCCTCGAAGGCGAGCCCGCTGCCGTCCTTGACCAGGTTTTTGACGAAAGTGATCCAGATGATCCAGCTCCACACCCCGAAAGCGAGCAGGAACCAGGAGACGGGGCGGCTGAGCTTCATGGTTTCAGTATCGCCGCACGCTGTCCGGAACCGTGCGCGGGGTGGGGAAGGGGGTGGGAGCGGCGCGGTCGCGAAGGGTACGTTTTCGCTCGTGCCCGCTCCCAAGAAGGCCCTCAGGCGATCCCTGACGGTCACCTCCGCCGCCCTGACCGCTCTCGCCCTCCTCTCCCCCGCCGCGCTCGCCGCACCGAGCCCGTCGGCGAGTCCGTCGGCCACGCCCCCCGCGTCGATGTCGACGGTGGGCGGCGCGCGGCTCGGGAAGCCCGGGACGCAGGTGGACCTGGCGGGCGGGGCGCCGGTGCTGCCGAAGGACGTCACCGCCCGGTCGTGGATCGTCGCGGACGCCGAGTCGGGCGACGTGCTGGCCGCGCACAACGCGCACTGGCGGCTGGCCCCGGCGAGCACCCTGAAGATGCTGTTCGCGGACACGCTGCTGCCGAAGTGGCCGAAGACGACGAAGCGCACGGTCGAGGTCTCCGACCTCGCGGGCGTCGGCGCCGGGTCCAGCCTGGTCGGCATCAAGGAAAAGGAGACCTACACCGTCCACGACCTGTGGCTCGGGGTCTTCCTGCGCTCCGGCAACGACGCGGTGCACGTGCTGTCGGCGATGAACGACGGCGTCGACAAGACCGTCGCGGACATGAACGCGCACGCCGACGAACTCCAGGCCCTCGACACCACCGTGGTCAGCCCCGACGGCTACGACATGCCCGGGCAGGTCTCCTCCGCGTACGACCTGACGCTCTTCGCCCGTTCGGGGCTCCAGAAGAAGGACTTCCGCGAGTACGCCTCGACGGTCCGCGCGAAGTTCCCCGGCGAGACCACGAAGAACAAGAAGGGCAAGACCTCCCGCGGGACCTTCGAGATCCAGAACACCAACCGGCTGCTGGCGGGCGACTCCGACTTGGGCGTCTACCCGGGCATCGCGGGCGTGAAGAACGGCAACACCACCAACGCCGGCGCCACCTTCACGGGCGTCGCCGAGCGCGGCGGCCGGGTGCTGCTCGTCACCGTGATGAACCCGGCGAAGGACGAGCACAACGAGGTCTACAAGGAGACCGCCCGCCTGTTCGACTGGGGCTTCCAGGCGGCCGGCAAGGTGCGGCCGGTGGGCGAGCTGGTGGGTCCGCGGAGCGCCGCGCAGGCGAGCCCCTCGGCCGGGGCCTCCGGCGAGGCCGGCGGCACCGGGAAGGGCGCCGCGGGCACCAAGCCGGTGGCGGGCGCCCAGACCGGGGGCGGCGCCGGCGGGGTCGGGATCGCGGCCGGCATCACCGCGGGGGTGCTGGTGCTGCTCGCGGGCGGCGCGTTCCTGGTCAACCGGAGGTGGCCGCTGCCGGACCTGGTGCGTCGCCGGACCCGTCCGTGACGTCCGCGTCGCCCGACTCCCCCAGCTCCTGCGCCTTGCTGCCCGTCGCCGTCCAGGCGGCGCAGAACAGCACCAGTTTCGTGGTGAAGTTGATCCACAGCAGCAGGGCGACGGGGACGCCGAAGGCGCCGTACATGCTCTTCGCCGCGACGCCCTGGATGTAGCCGCTGAGCAGCAGCTTCAGCAGCTCGAAGCCGACGGCGCCGATCAGCGCGGCCACCACCAGGCGGCGGCGCTCGGGCTGGACGCCGGGCAGCAGGGTCAGCACGTACAGCAGCAGGAGGAAGTCGGCGAGCACGGCGACGGCGAAGGCGGCGACGTAGAGCAGGACGCCGCCGACACCGCCCTCGGCGAGGCCGATCGTGCGGATGATCCAGCCGACCAGCGCCGAGGCGACGGTGGAGATGCCGACGGTGATCAGCAGCGCGCCGCCGAGGCCGACCAGGACGCCCGCGTCCTTGGCCCGGTGCAGGACCGGGTTCTCCTCCTCGTCGGGCAGCTCCCAGACGGCGCGCAGACAGCCCCGGGTGGCCTCGATCCAGCCCATGCCGGTGAACAGCAGCAGGAGGGCGGAGATCACACCGACGGTGCCGGCGTTGTCGACGAGGCCCTGGATGTTCAGCTGGTCGGAGATGCCGGGGATCTGCTCGGCGAGCTTGTCCTGGAGCTTGTCCTGCTGCTCCTTGTTCAGCGTGGCGGCGGCGACGGCGGCGGCCAGGCTCAGCAGCGGGAAGAGCGCGACGAAGCTGGTGAAGGTCATGGCGGCGGCCAGCCGGTACCACTTCACCCGGTCGAGACGCTCGTAGGAGCGCCAGGCGTGCGTGGTCATCAGGCGCGCGATCCACGGTCCCACGACGGGGAGCTTCTTCAGCCAGTCCATGATCCGACCCTGCCCCCGCTCGTCCCGTTCCATGATCCCGTCCGGTCGGCCGATCCGCTGCCGGACCGGAAGACCAGCGTTCTTGTGCCCCAGAACCGCAGGATCGTGCCCAGGAACATGCCGATTCCCGCGCCGGAGACGGTGTCGGCGCGCTGCGAGGTGAGGCCGAGGCCGTAGTGGCTGACGGCCAGGCAGAGCAGTTGTACGGCGGCGCCGGCGGCGTTCACGGCGAGGAACACGGCGCAGGGGCGCAGCCCGCGGGTGCGGGTGTGCCGGTAGGTGCCCAGCGCGTTGCCCGCGTAGGCGACCGCGCATCCGGCGACGAAGGAGAGGGTCTTGGCGGTGAGCGGACCGAGGCCGGCCGGGCCGCGCAGGCAGGTGAAGAGGCCGAGGTCGACGGCGTAGGCGAGCAGTCCGACACAGGCGAAGCCCAGCAGTTCGCGCCGGTCGGCTACCAATTGGCCACCGCCAGGCCGTACATCGCGAGCCAGACCACGCCGATCAGCGCGAGGGGGCGGTCGCGCAGGACGACGTCCTCGGGTTCGCCCGCGGTGCCGCGGTCGGCGAAGACGGCGTAGCGCAGCACGGCGAGGACGAAGGCGACCATGGAGAGCTGGCGCCAGGGCAGCACGCTGGTGTGCGGGACGCCGCCCTCCTCCATGGCCCACAGGCAGTAGCCGAGGACGGCGACACCGGCGGCGAGCTGCCAGACGAAGCGGAGGTAGCCGGTGGTGTACTCGGTGAGCAGCGCGCGCGTGGCGCCCTCCTTGCCCGCCATCTGGACGGCTTCGGAGTAGCGCTTGGCGGCGACCATGAACAGGGCGCCGAATCCGGTCGTGATGAGGAACCAGCGGGACAGGGGGATGCCGAGCGCGAGTCCGCCGATCATCGCGCGCATCAGGAAGCCGGTGGTGACGACGGCGAGGTCGACGACCAGGACGTGCTTGAGGCTGACGCAGTACGCCAGTTGCATGGCGAGGTAGGCGGTCAGCAGGGCCGCGACGGCCGGGGGGCACAGCCAGGCGGCGAGGACGGGCGCGAGGACGCCCAGGACGCCGCCGACGGCGTAGGCGAGCGGCACCGGGACCTGTCCGGCGGCGACCGGGCGGTGCCGTTTGACGGGGTGGGCGCGGTCGGCCTCGGCGTCCCGGGCGTCGTTGACCAGGTAGACGGCGGCGGCGCAGGCGGTGAACAGGACGAAGACCAGGGCGAGCCGGCCCAGCGCGTGCGCGGAGAACAGCTCGCCCGCGGCGGCCGGGGCGGCGACGACCAGGACGTTCTTGACCCACTGGCGGGGGCGCGCGGTGCGCAGCAGCCCGGCCGGGACGTGTCTCGCCCGGCGCGGCGGGGCGGGCTCCGGCGGCTGCTCGGGGGCGCGTTGGCGCAGGACGGCCGTGTCAGTCACGGGTGCCTCCGCGCATCCAGCCGGTGCCGAGCCGGGCCGTGAGCGCGCCCAGGGCGGCGCCCGCCGCGACGTCGGAGGGGTAGTGGACGCCGACGACCAGCCGGGAGGCGCACACGGCGGCGGCGAGCGGCCAGGCGGCCCGCACCCCGAGCGCCCCGAAGACGACGGCGGCCGCGGTGGCCGAGGTGGCGTGGGAGCTGGGGAAGGAGTGCCGGCCCGCGGTGCGGACCAGGGGGACGACGTGCGCGGGGCGGGGGCGGCGCACGACCCGCTTCACCCCCATGCTGACGACGTGGGCGCCCGCGGTGAGCGCGGTGCCGCGCAGCCAGGCCGTGCGCCGGGGCGCGTCCACGGCCGCCGCGGTGAGGCCCGCCGCGAGCCACAGTGCCCCGTGCTCCCCCGCCCAGGACAGGGCGCGCGCGGCGCCGGCCACGCGCGGGTCGGTTCCGCAGGCCCTGAGCGCGCTGACGATCCGGTGGTCCATGTCGTCGAGGTCGTCCATGTGGACTCACTGTCCACGCCCGCGGCGCGCGAAGGCGGGCACACCGGAGCGACATACCATTAATCACCCGTTTCAGGGATGGCTTGAATGTTTTGGAACTAATCATTCGCATAGGGGCGATACGGTCACCGCCATGTCTGCCGACACCGTTCCCGACACCGACCGGGACCCCGGCGCCCACCGCCCCGCCGCCGACTGGGGCACCGTCACCGGCTGGGGCCGTACGGCGCCCACCGGGGCGCTCGTCGTCCGTCCGCGGACGTACGAGGAGGCGGCCGTCGCGGTCCGGGACTGCGGGGTCCGCGGCGCCGTGGCGCGGGGCCTGGGGCGGGCCTACGGGGACGCGGCGCAGAACGCGGGGGGTGCCGTGCTCGACATGACGGCCCTGGACCGCGTGCACGCCGTCGACGCCGCCGGGGGCACCGTGCTGTGCGACGCGGGTGTCTCCCTGCACCGGCTGATGGAGGTGCTGCTGCCGCTGGGCTGGTTCGTGCCGGTGACGCCCGGCACCCGGTACGTGACGGTCGGCGGGGCGATCGGCGCGGACATCCACGGCAAGAACCACCACGTGTCGGGGTCCTTCACGCGGCACGTGCTCTCCCTGGAGCTGCTCACCGCCGACGGCCGGGTGCGCACCGTCACCCCGGGCACGCCCCTGTTCGAGGCGACCGCGGGCGGCATGGGTCTGACCGGGGTGATCCTCACCGCGACGCTGCGGCTCCAGCCGGTCGAGACGGCGCTGATGTCGGTCGACACCGAGCGGGCCGGCGACCTGGACGACCTGATGGCCCGGCTGACCGCCACCGACCACCGCTACCGCTACTCGGTCGCCTGGATCGACCTCCTCGCGCGCGGCCGGGCGACCGGCCGCGCGGTGCTCACCCGCGGCGACCACGCCCCGCTGGACGCGCTGCCCGCCCGCTCCCGCGCGCGGCGCGCGCCGCTGGCCTTCCGCACCTCCCGCCTGCCGGCCGCCCCCGACCTGGTGCCGGACGGGCTGCTCGGCCGGACGGCGGTGGGCCTGTTCAACGAGGTCTGGTACCGCAAGGCCCCCCGGTGCAGCCGGGGCCGCCTCCAGCGGATCTCCACCTTCTTCCACCCGCTGGACGGCGTCCCGCACTGGAACCGGGTCTACGGCCGGGGCGGCTTCGTGCAGTACCAGTTCGTCGTCGGGCACGGCCGGGAGGAGGCCCTGCGCCGGATCGTGCACCGCATCTCCGCCCGCCGCTGCCCGTCCTTCCTGGCGGTCCTCAAGCGCTTCGGCGAGGCCGACCCGGGCTGGCTGTCCTTCCCCGTCCCGGGCTGGACCCTCGCCCTGGACATCCCGGCGGGCCTGCCGGGGCTCGGCGCGTTCCTGGACGAGCTGGACGCGGAGGTCGCGGACGCGGGCGGCCGGGTCTACCTCGCCAAGGACTCCCGGCTGCGCCCGGAACTGCTCGCCGCGATGTACCCCCGTCTGGACGACTTCCGCGCCCTGCGCGCGGAGCTGGACCCGCGCGGGGTGTTCGTGTCCGACCTGGCCCGCCGCCTCGCCCTGTGATGCCCCTGCCCCCACAACCTGTCTGGAGCCAGCCGTGAAGGACGCCTTCGGCCTCCCCCAGTCCCTCCTCGTCCTCGGCGGTACGTCCGAGATCGCGCTGGCCACCGCGCGCCGTCTGGTGGCCCGCCGCACCCGCACGGTGTGGCTGGCCGGACGTCCCTCGCCCGCCCTGGACACGGCCGCCGAGCAGCTGCGCGGCCTCGGCGCCGAGGTGCGCACGGTCGCCTTCGACGCGCTGGACCCCGAGTCCCACGAGGCGGCGCTCGGCAAGGTGTTCGCCGAGGGCGACATCGACCTGGTGCTGCTGGCCTTCGGCATCCTGGGTGACCAGGCGCACGACGAGCGCGAGCCGCTGAACGCCGTACGGGTCGCGCAGACCAACTACACCGGCGCGGTCTCGGCCGGGCTGGTCGCCGCCCGTTCGCTCCAGGCGCAGGGGCACGGCTCGCTGGTGGTGCTCTCCTCCGTGGCCGGTGAGCGGGCCCGCCGCGCCAACTTCATCTACGGCTCCAGCAAGGCGGGCCTGGACGCCTTCGCGCAGGGCCTGGGCGACGCGCTGCACGGCACGGGCGTGCACGTCATGGTGGTGCGCCCCGGGTTCGTGCGGTCGCGGATGACCGAGGGGATGGAGGAGGCGCCGTTCGCCACGACGCCTGAGGCGGTCGCCGCGGCGATCGAGCTGGGGCTGCGGCGGCGCTCGGAGACGGTGTGGGTGCCGGGCGCGCTGCGGGTGGTGATGTCGGCGCTGCGGCACCTGCCGCGGACGGTGTTCCGGCGGCTGCCGGTGTGAGGCGCGGCTACCGGGTGGGCAGCGAGCCGGTCTCCACGCGGCCGGCCTGCGGGGGCACGGTGGCGCTGCCGAAGGGGAACTCGCGCAGCTTGCGCCAGACCGCGTCGGCGCCCTGCTCGTACAGCGCGAAGCCGGTGCAGGGCCACTGGGCCTCGTAGTCGGACAGCTCCTCGTAGGCGCGGTCCATCGCCGCCTCCTCGATGCCGTGCGCCACGGTGACGTGCGGGTGGTACGGGAACTGCAGTTCGCGCGGGACCGGGCCGGACGCGTCGCGCACCCGCTTCTGCAGCCAGGAGCAGGCCGCCGCGCCCTCGACCACCTGGACGTAGACGACGGGCGAGAGCGGGCGGAAGGTCCCGGTGCCGGACAGCCGCATCGGGAAGGGCCGGCCGCGCGAGGCCACCTCCGCCAGGTGCGCCTCGATCGCGGGCAGGGCGCCGCCGTCGACCTCGGTCGGCGGCAGCAGGGTGACGTGCGTGGGGATGCCGTGAGCGGCGGCGTCGCCGAAGCCCGCGCGCAGCTGCTGGAGCTTGCTGCCGTGAGGCTCCGGGACCGCGATCGACACGCCGATCGTTACGGTCCCCACTTCGTCTCCTGTCGTCACGTGTCGCTCTTGTGTGCCGTGGTGCCGGACACCCGGATATCGACTGTACGGCCACCGCCGTGCCCTGGGCAGGCGCAACCGGAGTGATGTGCAGCGCTACGGCGGCGTGCCGGGGCGCACGGACGGTCCCGGGGTACCGCGGGCGGCGGTCCCCCGGGCCGTGGGGCGGGTCAGTGCTTGGCGGGGAGGAAGCCCACCCTGTCGTACGCCCGGGCGAGGGTCTCGGCGGCGACGCTCCTGGCCTTCTCCGCACCCTTGGCGAGGATCGCGTCGAGCGTCTCCGGGTCGTCCAGGTACTGCCGGGTGCGCTCCCGGAAGGGGGTGACGAACTCCACGACGACGTCGGCGAGGTCCGTCTTCAGCGCGCCGTAGCCCTTGCCCTCGTACTTCCGCTCCAGCTCGGCGATCTCGGCGCCGGTGAGGGTGGAGTAGATCGTCAGCAGGTTGCTGACGCCGGGCTTGTGCTCGCGGTCGAAGCGGATCACGGTGTCGGTGTCCGTGACCGCGCTCTTCACCTTCTTCGCCGTGGCCTTCGGCTCGTCCAGGAGGTTGATCAGGCCCTTCGGGTTGGCCGCCGACTTGCTCATCTTGGCGGTCGGGTCCTGCAGGTCGTAGATCTTCGCCGTCTCCTTGAGGATGTACGCGGCGGGAACGGTGAAGGCCTCGCCGAAGCGGCCGTTGAAGCGCTCGGCCAGGTCGCGGGTGAGCTCGATGTGCTGGCGCTGGTCCTCGCCGACGGGGACCTCGTCGGCCTGGTAGAGCAGGATGTCGGCGACCTGGAGGACCGGGTAGGTGAACAGGCCGACGGAGGCGCGGTCGGCACCCTGCTTGGCGGACTTGTCCTTGAACTGGGTCATGCGGCTCGCCTCGCCGAAGCCGGTGAGGCAGTTCATGACCCAGGCGAGCTGGGCGTGCTCGGGGACGTGGCTCTGGACGAAGAGCGTGCAGCGGTCCGGGTCGAGTCCGGCGGCCAGCAGCTGGGCTACGGCGAGCCGGGTGTTGGCGCGCAGCTCCTTCGGGTCCTGCGGGACCGTGATCGCGTGCAGGTCGACGACCATGTAGAACGCGTCGTGGGACTCCTGGAGGGCCACCCACTGGCGGACGGCGCCCAGGTAGTTGCCGAGGTGGAACGAGCCTGCGGTGGGCTGGATCCCGGAGAGCACACGAGGTCGGTCATTCGCCATGCCCACCATTCTCTCAGGTCCCACCGGCGGCTCGTTCCCCCGGGCGGCGACCGTCAGCCCAGGTCGATCTCCGGGTACAGCGGGAAGCCGGCCACCAGGTCGGTCGCGCGGTGGGCGATCTCCTCGGCGACCTTCGCGTCGAGGACGTGGGCGGCCTTGGAGGGGGCGCCGGACTTGGTGGTGCCGGGCTCCGTCGTGGTCAGGACGCGGTCGATCAGGCCCGCGACCTCGTCCATCTCGGCGGTGCCGAGACCGCGCGTGGTCAGCGCCGGGGTGCCGATGCGGATGCCGGAGGTGTACCAGGCGCCGTTCGGGTCGGCCGGGATGGCGTTGCGGTTGGTGACGATGCCGGAGTCGAGGAGGGCGGCCTCGGCCTGGCGGCCGGTGAGGCCGTAGGAGGACGCCACGTCGATCAGGTTCAGGTGGTTGTCCGTGCCGCCGGTGACCAGGGTGGCGCCGCGCTTCGTCAGGCCCTCGGCGAGCGCGCGGGCGTTGTCGACGATGCGCCGGGCGTAGTCCTGGAAGGCGGGCTGCCGGGCCTCGGCGAGGGCGACGGCCTTGGCGGCCATGACGTGCGGGAGCGGGCCGCCGAGGACCATCGGGCAGCCGCGGTCGACCTGGTCCTTGAGGGAGTCGTCGCACAGGACCATGCCGCCGCGCGGGCCGCGCAGGGACTTGTGCGTGGTCGTCGTCACGATCTGGGCGTGCGGGACCGGGTCGAAGTCGCCGGTGAGCACCTTGCCCGCGACGAGGCCCGCGAAGTGCGCCATGTCGACCATGAGGGTCGCCCCGACCTCGTCGGCGATCTCGCGCATGATCCGGAAGTTCACCAGCCGGGGGTACGCGGAGTAGCCCGCGACGATGATCAGCGGCTTGAACTCGCGGGCGGAGGCGCGCAGGGCCTCGTAGTCGATCAGGCCGGTGGCCGGGTCGGTGCCGTAGGAGCGCTGGTCGAACATCTTTCCTGAGATGTTCGGGCGGAAGCCGTGGGTGAGGTGGCCACCCGCGTCCAGGGACATGCCGAGCATCCGCTGGTTGCCGAAGGCGGCTCGCAGCTCGGCCCAGTCGGCGTCGGTCAGGTCGTTGACCTGGCGGGCGCCGGTCTTCTCCAGGAAGGGCACCTCGACGCGGGCGCCGAGGACGGCCCAGAAGGCGACCAGGTTGGCGTCGATGCCGGAGTGCGGCTGGACGTAGGCGTGGCGGGCGCCGAACAGCTCGCGGGCGTGCTCGGCGGCGAGGGACTCGACGGTGTCGACGTTGCGGCAGCCGGCGTAGAAGCGGCGGCCGACGGTGCCCTCGGCGTACTTGTCGCTGAACCAGTTGCCCATCGCCAGGAGTGTGGCCGGGGAGGCGTAGTTCTCCGAGGCGATCAGCTTGAGCATCTCGCGCTGGTCGGCGACCTCCTGGCCGATGGCGTCCGCTACGCGGGGCTCGACGGTACGGATGACGTCGAGCGCGGCTCGGTAGGCGGTGGACTCGGGGGTGAGCGGCTGCTCGGCGGGCATGGGGACCTCCGGACGTTGGAATCAGCGTTCAGGTCGGCCCAGGCGCTCGGCACTTGTCGCTCGGACCGCTTCCCGATGGTTCATCCCATCCTTGCGCGCCAGTCACGGTCCGGGGTCAGGGTACCGGGTGTGTTCTGCCGGTGCCTTGCCTGTCCGCGATGCGGGAGCGTCTGCGTGGTTGGTGTGCCGTCGCGGACTGCGGGCGCGTTGTGGCTGGTCGCGCAGTTCCCCGCGCCCCTGAAGGGCCCTGCGGGGCCCTTCAGGGGCGTTACAGGATCACGTGGGGCAGGAAGCGGGCGTATTCGTCGGTCACCAGGCCCGACGACTCCCGGATGCCCAGGCCCGCCGACTCGTTCTCCACCACCCAGGCGCCCAGGACGACGCGGTTGCCGTCGAAGTCGGGCAGCGGGGCCAGTTCCTGGTAGCAGCACGGTTCGGGGCGGGGGGCGGGGTCGGTGCCGGGCTGGTGGATCGTGACGCCGGCGCCCTCGCGGCCCAGGAGGGGCTTGGCGACCCAGCCGGTGCCGGTGGCCAGGTCGCGCGGGCCGTCCAGGTAGGCGGGGAGCAGGTTCGGGTGGCCGGGGTACAGCTCCCAGAGGATCGCAAGCAGGGCCTTGTTGCTGAGCAGCATCTTCCAGGCCGGTTCGATCCACAGGGTGGTGCCGGTGCCGCCGCCGTTGTCGAGGGTGTCCAGGACGTGGCCGGCGAAGCGGTCGGTGGTGAGCCACTCCCAGGGGTAGAGCTTGAAGAGGCTGCGGATGAAGCGCAGCCTGTTGTCGACGAAGCGGCCGGAGAGGCGGTCCCAGCCGATCTCCTCCATGGAGATCCAGTCGGTCTCCAGGCCCGCCTGCTCGGCGGTCTCCTTGAGGTAGGCGACCGTCATGAGGTCCTCGCCGAGTTCGTCGTCCGAGGAGTGCGCGAAGTACAGCGGGTTGCCGGGCGGCAGGAGCGCGGCCTGCTTCTTCCAGGCGTCGACGAGGCGCTCGTGGAGGCTGTTCCACTGGTCGGCGCCGGGGAAGCGCTCCTCCATCCAGAACCACTGCGGGGACGCGGCCTCGACGAGGGAGGTCGGGGTGTCCGCGTTGTACTCCAGGAGCTTGGCGGGTCCGGTGCCGTCGTAGCGCAGGTCGAAGCGGGCGTAGACGGAGGGGAGTTCGGCGCGGCGGTGCCAGGCCTCGGTGACCGCGCGGACGACGCGCGGGTCGGTGATGCCGAGGTCGGCGAAGCGGTCCTCGGCGACGATGTGCCCGGCGGCCGCCAGGCACATGCAGTGCAGTTCCTCGACGACCTCTTCCAGGGCCTCGACCTCGGGCAGGGAGAAGACGTAGTAGGCGCTCTCGTCCCAGTAGGGGCGCAGGGAGCCGTCGGGGTAGCGGGTCAGGGGGTAGATCAGCCCCTGTTCCTCGACGGTCTGCTGCCAGCCGGGGCGGGGATCGGCGCTGCGGCGTTCCACGGTCCCGTCCTCAGCCGCCGCCGCTGCCGGAGCCCGAGCAGCCGAAGCCGCCCCGGTCGACGGCCTCGGACCGGCTGAAGGTGCCGGAGTCGGCCCAGCCGTTGCTGACGTCGGCGTCGTAGTACCAGTCGGCGTCGTCCACGGACCTCGACGAGCCGGTCTTCTTCTTGCCGCCCTTGCCCTTGCTCTTGCCGGACGAGCTGCCGGACGAGCCGGACTTGCAGTTCTTGTCGGCGACGACCTTGTAGCCGTTGAGGTAGTCGTAGCTGTCGCGGTCCACGCAGCGGCGGTCGGGGTCCGAACCGCATGCGCTCAGGGCCGCCGCGAGCATTCCCATGCCGCCGAGCACCACGGTGCTCGACCGCAGCCGTCGCCGGGTTGTGGCCATGTCCCTGTCCCCCGTTGTCCGTGCCTTGTCCGTGTGGTTGTACGACAGTTGGGCCGGTCGAGTGTACGACCCTGCCGCGGGTGGACTTTACGGCAGCGCCCGGCACAGCGCGTCCAGTGCCCCCGCCCAGGCGTGGTCGGGCGGGGTGCCGTAGCCGACGACGAGGGCGTCCAGCGGGGGGAGGGAGGCGGCCGGGTGCCGGAACATGGACAGGCCGTGGACCGCGAGTCCGTGCCAGGCGGCGGACCGCAGGACCTGCTGCTCGGTGCCGGACGGCAGCGGGAGGACGGCGTGCAGTCCGGCGGCGATGCCGGTGACGCGGACCGCGGGGGCGCGCTCGGCGAGGGCGGCGACCAGGGCGTCGCGGCGGCGCCGGTAGCGCAGGCGGGCGGACCGCACGTGCCGGTCGTAGTCCCCGGAGTCGAGGAACTGCGCGAGGGTCAGCTGGTCGAGCACGCCCGGGGTGCGGCTCACCGGGTCTTCCATGACGTCCCCGACGAGGGACGGGGGCAGCGCCATCCAGCCCAGGCGCAGTCCGGGGGCCAGGGACTTGCTGGCGGTGCCCAGGTACACGACGCGGTCGGGGTCCAGTCCCTGGAGGGCGCCGACGGACTGGCGGTCGTAGCGGAACTCGCCGTCGTAGTCGTCCTCCAGGATCAGCCCGCCGGTGCGGTGCGCCCAGGCCACCGCCGCGGCTCTGCGGTCGGGGTGCAGGGGGACGCCCGTCGGGAACTGGTGGGCGGGGGTGAGCAGTACGGCGCCCTCGTCCGTGAGCGCCCCGGTGTCCGCTCCGCGGTCGTCCACGGGCAGCGGAACGGTCCGCAGGCCGGCCCTGGTGAGCAGGTCGCGGTGGACGTGGAGGCCGTACGACTCGACGGCCACGGTGTGCACGCCGCGCGCCCGCAGCACACCGGCCAGCACCACGAGGCCGTGCGCGACGCCGCCGCACACCACCAGCGTCCCGGGGTCGGCGCGCACGCCCCGGACCCGGGCGAGGTAACCGGCCAGCGCGGCGCGCAGCTCGCTCCGCCCGCGGCCGTCGCCGTAGCCGAGGGCGTCGTGGGGAGCGGCGGTGACGGCGCGACGGGCGGCCCGGAGCCAGGCGGTGCGCGGGAAGGAGGCGAGGTCGGGGGTGCCGGGGCGCAGGTCGTAGGCGGGCCGGGCGTGGCCCCCGGGGCGCCGGGCCGAGGTGCGGGACGGCGCGGCGGCGACGCGTTCGGCGACCCTGGTGCCCGAGCCCTGGCGGGCGGTGAGCCAGCCCTCGGCGACGAGGTCGGCGTAGGCGTCGGCGACGGTGTTGCGGGCGATGCCGAGGTCGGCGGCGAGGACGCGGGAGGAGGGCAGCCGGGTGCCGGGGCCCAGCCGGCCGGTGCGGACGGCCTCGCGCAGGGCGTCGGTGAGGCCGCGGCGCAGACCGGGACCGGTGGGTTCGAGGTGCAGGTCGACGCCGAGAGTGGCCCATGATCTCGCCATGGAAATGGACCATACCGCTGGGCTGCCTTCTTCCTAGGGTCGAGGCATGACGACACACACCGTTGACACGAAGACCACGGGCTACGCCGCCGAGGTGCCCGTCCGGCTGAACTGGTCCCAGCACGCTCCCGAGGTCTACAAGGCGATGCTCCGGCTGGATGCCGCAGCCAAGCGGGGGGTGGACCCGACGCTGTACGAACTGGTGAAGATCCGCGCCTCGCAGATCAACCACTGCGCCCTCTGCCTCGACATGCACACCAAGGACGCCCTCGCCGCCGGGGAGAGCGTGGAGCGGATCGTGCAGCTGGCCGCCTGGGAGGAGTCGCGGCACTTCTACACGGAGAAGGAGCTGGCGGCGATCGAGCTGACCGAGGCGGTCACGGTGCTGACCGACGGCTTCGTGCCCGACGCGGTGTACGAGAAGGCCGCCGAGCACTTCGACGAGCCGGAGCTGGCGCAGCTGATCGCCGCGATCACGACGATCAACGCCTGGAACCGGTTCGGCGTGACCTGCCGGATGACGCCGGGCCACTACACGCCCGGACAACACGCGTGAGCGCGGCACGCACCCAGCTCCTGGACCGGGGGGTCGGGCAGGCGCTGTCCGCGCTGAGCGCGGCGGCCAAGAAGGGGCTCGGCGACCCCGTGCTCGCCGAGCTGGTGATGATCCGGGCCTCGCAGCTCAACCACTGCGCCTTCTGCCTGGACATGCACCTCACCCTGGCCCGCAAGAACGGGGTGGATGAGGAGCGGCTCGGTCTGCTCGCCGCCTGGGAGGAGGCGGAGGACCTGTACGACGGGCGGCAGCGGGCCGCGCTCGCGCTGACCGAGGCGATGACGGTCCTGACCGAGGGCTTGGTGCCCGACGCGGTGTACGAGGAGGCCGCCGTACACTTCGGCGACGGCGAACTGGCCCATCTGATCGGGCTGATCACCGCCATCAACAGCTGGAACCGGCTGATGGTCAGCCGCAGGGTCGCACCCGGGGGTTACACACCGTGAGTCACGTCGCCGCGTTCCGCGCCCTGCACCACGGCCGGGTCCCGGACGACCCCCTCGTCCTGCCGGGTCCCTGGGACGCGGCGAGCGCCCGGGTGTTCGCGGAGGCCGGGTTCCCGGCACTCGCGACGCCCAGCGCCGGAGTGGCGGCCTCGCTGGGGTACGAGGACGGGCGGACCCCGGCCGACGAGATGTTCGCGGCCGTCGCGCGGATCGTGCGCGCCGTGGACGTGCCCGTGTCGGCGGACGTCGAGGGCGGCTACGGCCTGGCGCCGAAGGAGCTGGTGGAGCGGCTCCTGGAGGCGGGCGTCGTCGGCTGCAACCTGGAGGACTCCACCCGCGAGGGGGGTCTCAAGGACCCGGCGGAGCACGCCGAGTGGCTGGCCGGGGTGCGGGAGGAGGCCGGTGACCGGCTGTTCCTGAACGCCCGGATCGACACGTTCGTCCGGGGTGTCGACGACCCGGGGGCGGCGATCGGGCGGGCCGCCGCGTACGTCGCCGCGGGCGCCGACTGCGTGTATCCCATCGCCGCCCCCGTCGCCGTACTGCCGCTGCTGCGGGCCGGAATCCAGGGGCCGGTGAACGTCGTGGCGCATCCCGGCCAGGGCCCCTCGCCCGCCGAACTCGGCGGACTCGGGGCCACCCGGGTCACCTTCGGGCCGGGGCTCCAGCGGCAGGCCGAGCAGGCGGTGCGGGAGCACGCGCTGCGGCTGGCGGCCCGGCCGACGCGATGAGGGTCAGGGCAGCCACTTCTGCCAGACGGACTCGTGGCTGTCCACCCACTTCTTCGCCGCCACCTCCGGCCGCATCTTCTGCTCGGCGATCATCAGGGAGACCTGGTTCTGGTCCTCGGTCGTCCACGTGAAGTTCTTCAGGAACTCGGCCGCCTTGCCGCCGTCCTTCGCGAAGTCGGCGTTGAGGTACTTCTGCAGCGGGGTGACGGGGTAGGCGCAGTCGACCTTCTCCGGGTCGGCGTCGCAGCCCTCCTCGTACGGCGGCAGCTTCACCTCGGTCATCGGGACCTTCTCCATCAGCCACTGGGGGGTGTACCAGTAGCTCAGGAAGGGCTTCTTCTCCTTGGCGAACTGCTGCATCTGGGTGATCTGGGCAGCCTCGGAACCGGCGAAGACGACCTGGTAGTCCAGGTCCAGGTTCTTCACCAGGGCCTTGTCGTTGGTGACGTAGGACGGGGAGCCGTCCAGGAGCTGGCCCTTGCCGCCGCTCTCCGCGGTGCGCAGCAGGTCGGCGTACTTGTCGAGGTTCTTCCAGTTGGTGACGTCCGGGTGCTTCTTCGCGAAGTACGTCGGGACGAACCAGCCGATGTGTCCGGTGACGCCGAGGTCGCCGCCCGCGGCGATGGTCTTCTTGTCCCGGACGTAGCGCTGCTCCTGCTCGGGGTGGCCCCAGTCCTCCAGGATGGCGTCCACACGGCCCTGGCTGAGCGCGTCCCAGGCGGGGACCTCGTCGACCTGGACGGTGTCGACGCGGTAGCCCAGTTCGTGCTCCAGCAGGTACTGGGCGACGGCCACGTTGGCCTGGGCGCCGACCCAGGACTGCACGGACAGGGTGACGGTCTTGGCGCCCTGGGCGTTGGCGAACGGGGACGCCTGCTTGGTCATGTCGGCGGCGCCGCAGCCGGTGGCCAGCACCAGCACGGCGGCGGCCGCCGTGATCCGCTTGCGGGACATCTCAGGCCCCCTTCTTCGCCGTACGGCGTTCGGTGGGCTGGGTGACGCGGTCGAGCATCAGGCCGAGGCAGACGATCGCGGCGCCCGCCACCAGGCCGGTCGCCAGGTCGCCCTGCGCGAGGCCGAAGACGACCTGGTAGCCGAGCGCGCCACCGCCGACCAGGCCGCCGATGATGACGACGGCGAGGACCAGGACGACGCCCTGGTTGACGGCGAGCAGCAGGGCCGGGCGGGCCAGCGGGAGCTGGACCTGGCGCAACTGCTGGCCGCTGGTGGCGCCGAGCGAGCGGGCCGACTCCAGCGCGGCCGGGTCGACCTGGCGCAGACCCTGGGTGGTGATGCGGACGACGGCCGGGAGGGCGTAGACGACCGCCGCGGCCACGGCGGGCGCGCGGCCGACGCCGAACAGGGCGACGACCGGGATCAGGTACACGAACTGCGGCATGGTCTGGAAGACGTCGAGGACGGGCCGCAGCAGGCGTTCGAAGCGGTCGCTGCGGGCGGCGGCGATGCCGGTGGCGAAGCCGAGGACCAGGGTCACGGCGACGGCGGCGAGCACCTGCGAGAGCGTGTCCAGGGACGGGTTCCACACGCCGAGCACGCCGATCGCGGCCATGGCGAGGACGGCGGTGAGCGCGGTGCGCCAGGTGCCGATCAGCCAGGCCAGGGCGGCGACGATCAGGAGTACGGACCACCAGGGCAGCCACTGGAGGCCGTCGCGCAGCGGGTTGAGGACCCAGCTGGTGAAGTGCGCGGCCCAGTCGGCGGTGCCGCCGACGACGGGGACGCCGGAGTAGAGGTGGGCGGTCATCCAGTCGACGGCCCGGTTGACGGGCTCGGCGATGTCCACCTCCCACCCGTCGGGCCAGTCGAGGAGACCGGCGAGTCGTCCGGCGAGTGCGACGGCCGCGGCGACGACGAGCGCGTACAGCCAGGTCACCGGGGACTTCCCGGCCTCGCCGAGCCGCTCCCCCGCCGCGCCGGTGACGCGGTCCAGGACGACGGCCAGCAGCACGATCGGGATGCCGGCCGCGAGAGCCGCGCCGACGTCGACGGAGGCGAGCGCCTGGTAGACGCGGTCGCCGAGGCCGCCGGCGCCGATGACGGAGGCGATGACGGCCATGGACAGCGCCATCATGATCGTCTGGTTGACGCCGAGGAGGAGTTCCTTGCGGGCAAGCGGGATGCGGGCGGTCAGCAGCCGCTGGCGGGCGGTGGTGCCGAGGGACTCGACGGCCTCCAGGACCTCCTTGTCCGCGCCGCGCAGGCCCAGCGAGGTGAGCCGGGCCATGGGCGGGGCGGCGTAGACGACGGTGGCCAGGACGGCGGCGGGGACGCCGATGCCGAAGACCAGGACGACGGGCAGGAGGTAGGCGAAGGCGGGCAGCACCTGCATGGTGTCGAGCACCGGGCGCAGGACGCGGTCCATCCGGTCGGAGAGGCCCGCGGCGAGGCCCAGCAGGGCGCCGACGACGACCGACGCGAGGACGGCGACGACCATCAGGGCGAGGGTCTGCATCGTCGGCACCCACATGCCGAGCAGGCCGCAGGCCAGGAACGCGGCGGCGGTGCCTGCCGCGAGCTTCACTCCGGCCACCCGCCAGGCGACCAGGGCGCCGATCGCGGTGACCCCGGCCCAGCCGACGGCGAGGAGGGCGAGGTACACGGCGCGTACGGCGATGACGACGAGGTTGCTGACGTGGCCGAGGAAGTGGAGGAACAGGGGGTGGCTGTCCCGGTTGTCGATGATCCAGTCGCTGGTCTTGCCGAGGGGTTCGGAGACGTCGACGGTGAGGGGGGTGGGCCAGGTGGTGCCGCCCCACTGGGTGACGGCCAGGGGGACGAGGACGGCGGCCAGTGCAGCCAGGGCGAGGAGCTTGCGGACGGCTCTGTGGGTGAGGATGCCCGGCGGGATGGCCTTTCGGGGCGCTGCGGTGATCGTTGCCATCAGACCGGCTCCTCGGTCGTTGGCTCGGCGGCAGTGGTCGGCTTGCGGCGCGTGGCCGGTGCCTCCCCCACGCTCGGCTTCGCTCGCGCGGGGGGACCCCCATCGCCCACCCGTGCCGCCCCAGCGGCACGACTGCCCGCAGCTGGGTCAGAGCTGCCCGCAGCGGGGGCGGGTTCGCCTGCTGTGCCTGCCACCACCGACAGGAGGTCGGTCGCGTCGACCATGCCCAGGCAGCGGCCCTCGTGCATGACGCGGGCCGGGGTGCCTGCTCGGGCGACGGCCTCGATGGCCTCCGCGACCGTGGCCTCGGGGCGGATCGCCGGGCCCGTGCCCGCCTCGTCGGAGGAGGTCGCGGGGCGCATCGCCGTGCGGACGGTGAGGACCTGCTCGCGCGGGACGTCGCGGACGAACGCGCGGACGTAGTCGTCGGCGGGCGAGCCGACGATCTCCTCCGGGGTGCCGAGCTGCACCACCCGGCCGTCGCGCATCAGGGCGATGCGGTCGCCGAGCTTGAGGGCTTCCTGGAGGTCGTGGGTGATGAAGACCATCGTGCGGCCCTCCTCGCGGTGCAGCCGCACGACCTCCTCCTGCATGTCCCGCCGGATCAGCGGGTCCAGCGCGCTGAACGGCTCGTCGAAGAGCAGCACCTCGGGGTCGACGGCGAGGGCGCGGGCGAGGCCGACGCGCTGGCGCTGGCCGCCGGAGAGCTGGCCGGGGCGGCGCTGCTCCAGGCCCTCCAGGCCGACCTTGGCGACGATCTCCGCGGCGCGCTCGCGGCGCTCGGCGCGGCCCATGCCCTGGACCTCCAGGCCGTAGGCCACGTTGTCCAGGACCGTGCGGTGCGGGAGGAGGCCGAAGTGCTGGAAGACCATGGCGGCACGGTGGCGCCGCAGTGCGCGCAGCCGGGACCTGTCCATCGCGCGGACGTCCTCGCCGTCGATGACGATGGACCCGGCGGTCGGTTCGATGAGGCGGGTCAGGCAGCGTACGAGGGTGGACTTGCCGGAGCCGGACAGGCCCATGACGACGAAGACCTCGCCCTTGCGCACGTCGAAGGAGACGTCCGCGACGGCGGCGGTGCAGCCGGTGCGCGAGCGCAGCTCGGCCGGGCTCAGGGCGGCGAGGTCCGGGTCGGCGGGGACGCGGGCGGCCTTGGGTCCGAAGACCTTCCACAGGCCGTCCACGGAGAAGACCGGCGGGCGCTCGGCCACGGTGTCGGTGGCGGCGGCGGTGGTGTTGGAGGTCGTGCTCATCGGGCGTCACCGCCGATCAGCTCGACGGCGCGCTCGCCGACCATGAGGACGCCGATCATCGGGTTGACGGCGGGCATGGTCGGGAAGACGGAGGCGTCGGCGATGCGCAGGCCCTCAAGGCCGCGCACGCGCAGTTCGGGGTCGACGACGGCCTGTTCGTCGGTGGCGGCACCCATGCGGCAGGTGCCGGCCGGGTGGTAGACGGTGTGGGCGACCTTGCGGGCGTACTCGCTCAGCTCCTCGTCGCCGGTGACGTCCGGGCCGGGGCAGACCTCGCGCTTGAGCCAGCCCGCCAGCGGCTGGGACTTGGCGATCTCACGGGCGATGCGGATGCCGTCGACGAGGGTGCGGCCGTCGTAGTCGTCCTCGTCGGTGAAGTAGCGGAAGTCCAGGGCGGGCTTCACGGACGGGTCGGCGCTGGTGAGGTAGAGGCGGCCGCGGGACTTCGGCTTGGGGATGTTCGGGGTCATGGAGACGCCGAACTCGGGGCGCTCGTAGCCGAGGCGCTCCGGATTGTCCGTGAACGGGATCTGGTAGAAGTGGAACATCAGGTCGGGGCCGGCGTGTTCGGGGTCGCGGCGCACGAACAGACCGGCGTCGGAGTCCATCGCGGAGTTGTCCGGGAGGGGACCGTCGGTCTCCCACACGATCACCGACTCGGGGTGGTCGAGCAGGTTCTCGCCGACGCCGGGCAGGTCGAGCGCCACGGGTATGCCGAGTGCCTCCAGCTGGTCCTTCGGGCCGATGCCGGAGTGCAGCAGCAGGCGCGGGGAGTCGACGGCGCCGGCGGACAGGACGACCTCGTTGCGGGCCTTGACGAGGATCTCCTCGCCGTCCTTCGTGCGCACGTGGACGCCCTCGGCGCGGGTGCCGTCGAGCTGGAGCTTGTACGCCCAGGTCTCCAGCATCAGCGTGAGGTTGGCGCGCTCGTCCATCACGGGATGCAGGTACGCCACCGAGGCCGACGAGCGCTTGTTGTTCTCGGGGTGGTAGGCGAGGTCGAAGAAGCCGACGCCGTCGTTGAACGGCTTCTTGTTGAAGCCCTCGATCCGGGGGACCCCCAGCGTCTGCTGCGCGGAGTCGACGAAGTCGCGGGCGATGGCGTTCCGGTCCTTCTCGTCGACGGCGACGATGTTGTTCTTCAGCCGGGCGAAGTACGCCTCCATCTGGACCGCGCCCCAGCCCTTGGCGCCGGCCGCCTCCCACTCGTCCCAGTCGGACGGCAGCGGCTTGAAGGCGATGAGGGTGTTGTGCGAGGAGCAGCCGCCGAGGACGCGGGCCCGGCTGTGCCGGATGTGCGAGTTGCCGCGCGGCTGCTCGGTGGTGGGGTAGTCGTAGTCCAGCTCGCCGCCGAGCAGGCCCATCCAGCGGCGCAGGGTCAGCACGTCGTCGCGGCCGACGTCACTGGGGCCTCCCTCGATGACGGCGACGGTGACGTCCGCGTTCTCGGTGAGGCGGGAGGCGATCACCGATCCCGCGGTGCCGCCGCCGATGACGACGTAGTCGTAGACCTGGGTGGTTTCTGGCATGGGGGTACTCCAGTGGGGCGAGCGGATGGTGCGGGGACGTACGGGGGCGGGAGTGGTCAGCCGGCGAACCAGCGGACGGGCTTCGGCGCGAGGTTCTGGTAGACGTGCTTGCTCTCGCGGTACTCGGCCAGGCCCGCGGGGCCGAGTTCGCGGCCGACCCCGCTCTTGCCGAAGCCGCCCCACTCCGCCTGCGGCAGGTAGGGGTGGAAGTCGTTGATCCACACGGTGCCGTGCCGCAGCCGGCCCGCGACCCGGCGGGCCCGTCCCGCGTCGGCGGTCCAGACGGCACCGGCCAGACCGTACTCGGTGTCGTTGGCGAGGGCTACGGCCTCGTCCTCGGAACGGAAGGTCTCGACGGTGAGGACCGGTCCGAAGACCTCCTCCCGCACCACCCGCATCTCGCGGTGGCAGTGGTCGAGGACGGTCGGCTCGTAGAAGTAGCCGCCCTCGGGCCGCTGGGGCGACGGCTCGGGGCGCTTGCCGCCGCAGCGCAGTACGGCGCCCTCGGCGAGCGCGGAGGCGACGTAGTCCTCGGTCTTGGCGCGCTGCTGCTCGGAGACGAGCGGGCCGCACTCGACGCCGTCCTCGGTGCCGCGGCCGAGGCGGATCTTCTCGGCGCGGCGGGCGAGTTCGGCGACGAAGCGTTCGCGGACGGACTCCTCGACGATGAGGCGGCCGCCCGCGGAGCAGACCTGGCCGCTGTGGATGAAGGCGGCGTTGAGGGCCTGGTCGACGGCGGTGTCGAAGCCCTCCTCGGTCTCGCAGGCGTCGGCGAAGACGACGTTGGGGTTCTTGCCGCCGAGTTCGAGGGCGACCTTCTTGACGGTGACGGCGGCCGCCTGGGCGACCTTGGTGCCGCTGATCAGGCCGCCGGTGAAGGAGACCAGGTCGACGTCGGGGTGCTCGGCGAGCCGGGCGCCGACGGTGTGTCCCGGGCCGGTGACGATGTTCGCGACGCCGGTGGGGAGTCCGGCCTCGACGAGCAGGTCGATCAGGGCGATCGTGGTGAGCGGCGTGATCTCGCTGGGCTTGACCACGAAGGTGTTGCCGGCGGCGAGGGCCGGCGCGATCTTCCAACTGGCCTGGAGCAGCGGGTAGTTCCAGGGAGTGATCAGCGCGCAGACGCCGACCGGTTCGTGCACGACGACGCTGTGGACGTCGGGCGAGCCCGCGTCGACGACCCGGCCGGGGGCCTCTGAGGCGACCAGGTCCGCGAAGTAGCGGAAGGCGTCGGCGACGCAGTCGATGTCGACGCGCCCCTCCTCGACGGTCTTGCCCGCGTCGCGGCTCTCCAGCAGGCCGAGTTCTTCGCGGTCGCGCACGAGGAGGTCGGCGACACGGCGCAGCAGGGCGGCGCGTTCGGCGACCGGGGTGTGCGGCCACTCGCCCGTGTCGAAGGCGCGCCGGGCGGCGGCCACCGCGAGGTCGGTGTCCTTCTCGTCGCCCTCCGCGACCACGGTGAACGGCAGGGCGTCCGCGGGATCGAGGATCTCGCGGGTGGCCCCGGAGGACGCCGCGAGCCAGTCGCCGCCCGCGTGGATGGTCCGGTGGGCCCGCTCGGTCCGGGTTTCCGTTCTGTTCGCCATGGTGGGATGTGCCTTCCGTTCCTGGTCAACGCCCCTGCGTCACACGCGTGTCACTCTCGGGGACCGTGAGCCCCTGCCCCGCCGCCCCCCATGCATGCCGATTCGGTCGTCGAAAGTGCGGCGCATCACTGAGAAAAGGGATGAGAGCGGCGAAACCGCTACTTCACGCGCCGCGTCGGCGCCCTGGACGACCGCTGCCTCGGCCAGGACCGGCCGCTCGGCGAGGCCCGGCTGCTCTTCGAGATCGCCGAGACCGCCGAGCGCGGCCCCGGGGTGCCCCTGCGGGACCTGCGGACCCGCCTCGGGCTGGACGCCGGATACCTGAGCCGGATGGTGCGGTCCCTCCAGGCGCAGGGCATGGTCCGGCTGGGCACGCACCCGGACGACAGCCGGATGCGCACGGTCGGGCCGACCGGCGCCGGACGGGCCGAGGTCGCGGAGCAGAACCGCCGGGCCGACGTGCTGGTCTCCGGGCTGCTCGAGGGGCTCGCCCCGGACCAGCGCCGACGCCTGAGCGACGCCACGGCCACCGCCCAGCGCCTGCTGCGGCTGGCCGCCGTCACGGTCGTACCGGTCGACGCCCGCACCCCGGTCGCCCGCGCCTGCCTGGACGCCTACGCCGCCGACCTGGACGCGCGCTTCCCCGAGGGCTTCGACCCGGCCGACCTCGTGGGGCCCGCGGAGGTGTCGGGGGACGCCGGGGCGTTCTTCCTCGCGTACGAGGAGGGTCGGCCGGTGGGCTGCGGTGCGCTGCGGCGTACGGAGCCCGGGGTGGGCGAGATCAAGCACGTGTGGGTGCACTCCGGCGCCCGGCGGCTGGGGCTGGCCCGGCGGCTGCTCGACGCGCTGGAGACCGAGGCCGCCGCCCGGGGCCTGGCCGTCGTACGGCTCGACACCCATCCCGCGCTCACCGAGGCGCGGGCGATGTACGAACGGACCGGGTACACCGAGATCCCGGCGTACTCCGACCACGTCTACGCCGGGCACTGGTTCGAGAAGCGGCTGCCGGGAGCCTGACGCCGATGCGGACGCCGGGCCCGGCAACGGACACGGGCCCCGTCCCGGCGGGTGCCGGAACGGGGCCCGTGCGGGCGTCGGGGCGGGCTCAGATGAGGCCGAGACCGCGGACCGCCTCGCGCTCCTCCGACAGCTCCTTGACGGAGGCGTCGATGCGGGCGCGGGAGAACTCGTTGATGTCCAGGCCCTGGACGATCTCGTACGAGCCGTCCTTCGTGGTGACCGGGAAGGAGGAGATGATGCCCTCCGGGACGCCGTAGGAGCCGTCCGACGGGATGCCCATGGAGGTCCAGTCGCCCTCGGCGGTGCCGTTGACCCAGGTGTGCACGTGGTCGATGGCGGCGTTGGCGGCGGAGGCGGCCGAGGAGGCGCCGCGGGCCTCGATGATGGCGGCGCCGCGCTTGGCGACGGTCGGGATGAACTCGTCGGCCAGCCACTTCTCGTCGTTGACCGTCTCGGCGGCGTTCTTGCCGGCGATCGTGGCGTGGAAGATGTCCGGGTACTGGGTGGCGGAGTGGTTGCCCCAGATGGTCAGGCGCTTGATGTCGGCGACCGTCGAGCCCGTCTTCTTCGCGAGCTGGGTCAGCGCGCGGTTGTGGTCCAGGCGGGTCATCGCGGTGAAGCGCTCGGCCGGTACGTCCGGGGCGGCGGCCTGGGCGATCAGGGCGTTGGTGTTGGCCGGGTTGCCGACGACGAGGACCTTGATGTCGTCCGCCGCGTGGTCGTTGATGGCCTTGCCCTGCGGCTTGAAGATGCCGCCGTTGGCCTCCAGGAGGTCGCCGCGCTCCATGCCCTTGGTGCGGGGGCGGGCGCCGACGAGGAGGGCGACGTTGGCGCCGTCGAAGGCGACGTTCGGGTCGTCGGTGATCTCGATGCCCTGGAGGAGCGGGAACGCGCAGTCGTCCAGCTCCATCGCGGTGCCCTCGGCGGCCTTGAGCGCCGGGGTGATCTCCAGGAGGCGCAGCTTGACCGGCACGTCCGCGCCGAGCAGCTGGCCGGAGGCGATGCGGAAGAGCAGGGCGTAACCGATCTGGCCGGCCGCGCCGGTGACGGTGACGTTCACGGGAGTGCGAGTCATGGCGTTCTCCGTATGACAGCTGGCGGTGGGGCGTCCCGGCCCCGGGCGTTTGATCGATCTCTTGGTATCAAGAGATCGATCCAGCCGTCAGGCTATCGCGCCCGTGGTGCCCGGCACGTCCGGGTCGGTGTGGCCCGGCCCACAGGGCCGCCGCCGGATCACCCGTGCGCGCGGGAGCGGGGTACGGAAGCGGGCACGACCGGCCACGAGAAAGAGGCGGCCGCCTGTCCGGGAGAGGGGGGACGAAGGCGACCGCCGTTCGGGGATACCGTTGCCGGACTCCCGTGGGGGTACTTCTCGCGTGCCCGGGACGCCGCGGAGCATTCCTGTCGCGGGCGAACTTTTCTCCGCCGCCCCGCCGACCGCCGCCCGCCCCGCCTCGCGCGCCTACTTCGTGCAGCCCTGCTGCCCCGCGGCCAGCGTCGCGCACGCCTCGGCGTCGGCCGCGGAGTCGACGGCGACCATCATGGTGTACGCGGCGGTGTCCCCGGCGTTGCCGACCGTCGCCCGCTGCTCGTTCGCACCGCCGGCGCTCACCTGGACCTCGTCGCCCTGCGCGGCCTGGGTGACCCGGGCCCACGCGGCACCGCAGACCTTGCTGTACCGGACCTCGACGGCGGCCGTGCCGACGACGGCGGTCGCGCCGGTGGTCACCAGGTCGCCGCCGCAGCCCATCACCTCGGGGTCCTTGCCGGTGCAGGCGTCGCCGCTGCACTTCACGCCCGGCGGCAGCTTGGGTTTGCTGCTCACGGTGGGCGACGGGGAGGGTTTGGCGCCCTCGTTCTCCTTGTCGCCGCCGCCGTCGAGGAGGAAGAAGGCGCCCGCGATCACGACGAGGACGCCGACGACGCCCGCGACCAAGGTGACCATCCGCTTGTTCCCGCCGCCCCGAGGGCGGCCGGACGGACGGGGGCCGCCGTGCGGGGGTTCGCCGTACGGGGGTTCGCCGTACGTGCCCGAAGGGCCGGGGCCGGTGGCGGGTACGACGCCGGGGCCGTACGGCGCGGCGGGTGCGGTGGGCGGCGTCGCCTCCCCGGTGCCGGTGCGGGGCCCGGGGCGGGACGCGCGGTCGCCGGTCGGGGCGGGGCCCCGGTATCCGGCGAGGCCCCAGGAGTTGCCGTCCCTCGCTCCGCCGGAGGACGGGACGGGGGCGGTACCGGGTCCACCGCCGTCCCGGACCGCGCCGAGCGCCGAGTCGGGGCTGTCGGCGGCCGTCGGCTGGGCCGGGACCGTCGGCGGCAGCGTGGGGGACACACCCGCCGGCCCGGCGACCCCGGTGGCGGCGCCGCCGCCGTGACGGCCGGTCCGGCTCCCCTTGCCGTTCCTGCCGCCGTGGCCCGGCTTGGAACCGGCGTTGCCCGACTTGGCCGCGGGCGTGCCCAGTTCGCCGAGCGCGGCGCGGGCCTGGGAGATCCGGATGGCCTCCATGGTCATGTCGTGGCGCATCTCCGAGCGGCTCCACGCGCGTTCGGCCAGCTCCCACATGGTGGTCAGGTGCATGGGGTTGGTCCCGGTCACCTCGGCCAGGGCCACGATGGCGCCCTTCGGGGCCAGCAGCCGGCCGTTCAGATAGCGCTCCCAGGACGTCTTGCTGTAGCCCGTGGCGTCGGCCACCGAGGCGACGCTCAGGTCGCTGCGGTCCACGAGCCGGCGCAGCTGACTGGTGAACTCCCTGATCTGCGGATCGAGTTCATCCGGCAAGGCCTTCCAACGAGGCACTGCTTCCCCCTCTTCCCCCGGTGGCGTGCTGGTCGTTCCCCCGCTGGTCCCCGCGCGCGGCGTCCCCCCGCGCGGTACCTGGTTCTGGCTACCCACAGGGATGCGCCCGGTCAGGATCCCAGTTCCCGGGGTGGGGGCGCACAGGAGCACAGAGGCCGCGAACGTGCACCGTCGCACGCCCACCGACCCGTGGTCCAGTGTCCCATCGGCGTTCCCGTGACCGGAACGGAACCCCCGGGATCGAGTCGCGTAGCCGAGTAGCGGAACGGTCACTTCCGTGCCACAGCGCCCTGACAGGCGTTGAACAGGGCGTTCGACGTGCAGGAAGGTTGGTGCCGACGGCGGCCCGTCCTTCCACGGGGGTGAGGACGGGCCGTCGTACGGACCGCTAGCTGACCGTGAAGTGG
This sequence comes from Streptomyces sp. BBFR25, assembly GCF_044590125.1. Classification (NCBI taxonomy): domain Bacteria; kingdom Bacillati; phylum Actinomycetota; class Actinomycetes; order Kitasatosporales; family Streptomycetaceae; genus Streptomyces; species Streptomyces sp. BBFR25. Next base: position 5,135,859 of record NZ_CP172447.1, on the reverse strand, counting down.
AGTGTGTCCTTGAGGAACGGGATCTCCAGCACCGGGTCCGGCTGGGCCATCAGCGACAGCAGGGCGATGGAGAGTCCGAAGACTCCGTAGGTCGCGATGTCCGTGAAGCGCGAGCGCACGGCGAGCATGCCGACGTCGGGCAGCACCCAGCGCAGTGCGGCGCCCGCGAGCAGCGCGGCGCCGATCAGCAGCGTCCCCCAGCGGAAGACGCCCAGGGCGGTCAGCAGCAGGCCGAGCCCGACCACCAGCACCACCGTGAGCACCGGCCACTGCCGGGCGGGCGCCGGGGCGTCGCCGCCCGCGGCCCGGCCACCGCCCTCGGGGCGGGCGGTGTCACGGGTGAAGAGCGGGAACCGTCGGGTCGTCCGGCGCGGCCTGCCTTCCGCGTCCGGCGCGCTGACCGGGTCGCGGACGGTGATGTCGTCGGCGGCGCCGGACGAGTCGGGCCGCTCGTCGGGAGCGGGGGTCGTGCGGGCGTCCGGTCCCGCCTCTGGTCCTCCCGGGCGCCGCCCGGGCTCCGCGTTCTCCGGACGTGCGGTGTTCTCCGGACGCTCGGCGTTCTTCGTGCGCGCGGTGTTCTCCGTGCGCTCGGCGTTCTCCGGACGCTCGGCGTCGGTGTCCTCAGCCGGCACTGCGCTCCGCCGCCTCCACCACGTTGACCAGCAGCTGGGCCCGGGTCATGGGGCCGACGCCGCCCGGGTTCGGGGAGATCCAGGCGGCCACCTCGGCCACGCCGGGGTGCACGTCGCCCATGATCTTGCCCTCGGCGTTGCGTGAGACGCCGACGTCGAGGACGGCCGCGCCCGGCTTGACGTCCTCGGGGCGGACCAGGTGCGGGGAACCGGCCGCGGCGATGACGATGTCCGCCCGCTTGAGGTGGGCGGCCAGGTCACGGGTGCCGGTGTGGCACTGGGTGACGGTGGCGTTCTCGCTGCGCCGGGTGAGCAGCAGCGGCATCGGGCGGCCGATGGTGACACCGCGGCCGACGACCACGACCTCGGCGCCCTTGATCTCCACGCCGTAGCGGCGCAGGAGGGTGAGGATGCCGTTGGGGGTGCAGGGCAGCGGCGCCGGCTCGTTCAGGACGAGGCGGCCCAGGTTCATCGGGTGCAGGCCGTCCGCGTCCTTGTCCGGATCCATCAGTTCGAGGATGCGGTTCTCGTCGATGCCCCGGGGCAGCGGCAGCTGGACGATGTAGCCGGTGCAGGCCGGGTCCTCGTTCAGCTCGCGGACGACCGCCTCGATCTCCTCCTGCGTGGCCGTGGCCGGAAGTTCGCGCTGGATGGAGGCGATGCCGACCTGGGCGCAGTCGCGGTGCTTGCCGGCGACGTACTTCTGGCTGCCTGGATCGTCACCGACCAGGACGGTGCCGAGGCCGGGTGTGACACCCCTCTCCTTCAGCGCCGCCACGCGGGCGGTCAGTTCGGACTTGATCGCGGCTGCGGTGGCCTTGCCATCGAGAATCTGGGCGGTCATACCCCCCATCCTCGCGGATGACCGGCCCCCGGTTCCAATCAGGTCGGCGTGCGGGCACCGCGCGGGAACCTTCGGGACGCCACGGGACACGTCCCGCCGTATCCGCTCATGATCGATGTTGTTGCACTTGCACAACGCCTTGCGAACGGGCTGGACAAGTAAGAGTTCGGTCAAGAACGATTGGGCTGCACAGTGCCGCGGGGCCGTACCGGGGGGACGAACCGCTCTCGAAGAATCTCCTCCGAGTCGAGCCGCGCGTCGTCCCCGCACTTGACCGCGACGGAGGAAGACCCGCCATGAGTTTCGGCGATCCGAACAACCCCTACGGCCCCCCGCAGGGCGGCCAGCAGCCGAACTACGGCTACCCGCAGCAGCAGCCGCAGGGCCAGCAGCCCGGTTACGGCTATCCGCAGGCACCACCGGTGCAGCAGCCGTACGGTGCCGCTCCCACGACCATGCCCGGTACGGTCAACACCGCCCGGGTGCTGCTTTGGATCATGGTGGGCTTCCAGGTCATCGGCACGGCGCTGTTCGGCATCTCGGCCGCGGCCGTCGACCAGGCCAAGGACGACGCCGCGTTCGAGGAGTTCGCCGACTACCCGACCGGTGTCCTGTGGGGCTTCATGGTGCTGGCGCTGGTCTGGGGCGTCTGGGCGGCGTTCCTGGCCGCGAAGTTCAATTCGGGCGGCAACGGCCTGCGGGTGACCACCCTGGTCTTCGGCATCCTCACCGCGATCCTCGCCCTCTACCCGTTCACCATCGCGGGCATCGTCCACCTCGTGTTCGGCATCCTGATAGCCGTGTTCGTCGGCAATGCGAAGGGCGCGGCCTGGTTCAAGCGCCCCCGCTACTGACCGGCGGAGCGCTTTCTCGCCAATCACCGTCCAGGGCCGTGTCTCACCCGTACGAGGGGGGCACGGCCCTGGTGCGTCGCCCTAGTCTGGCGTGGGTAGCCGTCAGGCACGGGGAGACGCACCTTGTACAGCATCATCGTGGTACCTCCGCCGACCACGGAGGACGAACCCACCCGCACCCAGTACCGGCTCGCGCCCGGCGAACGGCTCGTCTTCGGGCGGTCCGTGCCCGAGGGCGGGCTGCGGATCGGGCACGACGGGGTGTCCCGCAGAGCCGGTGAGATCGCGGCGCACGGCACCTTCTGGACCCTGAGCAACCTCTGCGCCCACCAGACCTACGTGGTGGAGAACCCGGAGGGCGCGGGCGAGCACATCAAGGTGGCGCCGGGCCGCCTCGACGCACCGGTGCCGTTCGAGTTCTCGCGGATCGTGCTGCCCGCCGCCGGTGACCTGCTCCCGGTCGAGGTGTGGGCGCCGCGCCACGACTACCTGCGCGGCGAGGACGGCGCCGACGGCGAGCCGACCGCCCCGGCCTTCTCCGTGGACCGCACCAAGCGGTACTTCGCGGTGCTGGCCGCACTGTGCGAGCCGAGGCTGCGCGGGGCGCCGCACGCGCCGCTGCCGACCATGGACCAGGTCGTCGAGCGGCTCCGCCCGTCCTGGCCGGCCGCCTCGCGTACGTCGGTGCAGTGGAACATCGACTACCTCGCCGTGAAGCTGCGGCTGAAGCCGGGCCCGGAGACCGCCGAGCCGGGACCGCGGCTGAACGGCAAGAAGGAGTCGCTGGTCTCGCTGGCGCTCCGCTTCGACCTGGTCCGCGAGGACGACCTGGTGGTCCTCGCGGCGCCGTCCGGACGGGCGCTGCGGTGAGCGAGCCGTACGCCGTCCCGGTGCCCAGGGGGTACCGGGTGGGCGCCTGGGAGGTGCGCGAGCCCCTCGCGACCGGCGCCTTCGGCAGCGTGTACGCGGCGCGGCGCACGGGCGGCACGGCCGGCACCGCGGGTGGGGGCGGGGGTCTGCCGGACACCGTCGCGCTGAAGTTCCTGCCCACCGGCACCGGCACCCCGCGGCAGCTGTCCCACCTGCGGGATCTGGTCGAGCGCGAGGTCGAGTTGCTGCGCCGACTGCGGCGGCCCCGGCTGATCCGGATGTACGAGACCCTCACCGTCGACGACCCCGCCCACCCCCGGCTCGACGGCGCCACCGTCCTCGTCCTGGAGCGGGCCGAGGGCTCGCTGTCCGCGCTGCTCGCCGCCACGCCCCGACCGCAGGCCGGGCCCGCGCTGCTCGCGCAGGTCTGCGAGGGCCTGCAGCAACTGCACCGCGCGGGCTGGGTGCACGGCGACCTGAAACCGGCCAACGTGCTGCTGATGGCGGACGGTTCGGTGCGGCTCGCCGACTTCAACATGGCCGCCGAGCTGGAGGGCACCCACGCGTACACGCCCGCCTTCTCCACCCCGGACTACACCCCGCCCGAGCTGCTGTGGTCCGAGATCGGCGAACGGGGCCGCCGGATCCGCCCGTCCGCCGACGTGTGGGCCTTCGGCGTCCTGGCCCACCTGGTGCTCACGGGTTCCTTCCCGCTGCCCGGCGGCACCCCGACGGCCCGCCGCGACGCCGCCGTCGCCTACGCCCGCGGCACCCACGAGCTGCGCCTGTCCCCCGAACTGCCAGCGGTGTGGCGGGAGATCGTGCGGGCGTGCCTGACCCGTACGCACGCCGACCGGATCGGCACCGACGCCCTGCTGCGCCGGGTGACGGGCGCGGCGGGGGGTGCGATCGGCACGGCGAGGTTCCCGCTCCGGCCGCGCACCCGTCCCCGGCGCGGGGCCCTGGCCGCCACGGCCGCGGTGCTCCTCGCCCTCGCCGCGCTCGGCTACGGCGTCGCCCGCTGGACCGACGACGGCCCAGGCCCCGTCGCGGTCCCGCGCCCCGGCGGCACCGCGAGTGTCGCCGCCGCCTCCTACGGCGCGGCCGAACTGCGCACCGACCGGGACGTGCCGCCCGCCTACCGCCTGCTGATCGTGGAGACGGCGCACGACTGCGGGCACAAGGAGGTCAGCCCGGCCCTGATCGCGGCCGTCCTGAAGGTCGAGAGCGACTTCGACCCGGACCTCGCCGACCCGGCCAAGGACGAGTACGGCATCGCCCGCTGGACCCCGAGCGTGCTGCGCTGGTGGATGAACGAGGACGGCACCCCGGGCGAGACCGTGCCCCAGCCGCCGTTCCCGCCCGCCGAGTCCATTCCGGCGATGGGCCGTTACCTGTGCTGGATCACTCCCCGGCTCGACGCCGGTCTGCCGGGCGACCGCAGCGTGCTGGTCGCCGCCGCGTACCGGACGTCGTACCGGAAGGTGAACGACGCGGGCGGTGTTCCCCCGAAGTACCGCGACTACGCCGACCGCGTCGCTCACCACCTCAAGGAGTACACGCCCCGGGGCGGGACGTGACCCTGGGAGTTCCGAGGTTCCGCACGGCGGGCGTCCCCGGCACGGTGTGAGCACACCGCCTCGGCGGCAGACCGGTACGACCACCACGGCCTATACGGCCAGTACGACCGGTAAACCGGTACGACAACGACGTTCACGGGGGAACGAGAATGAAGATCGTCAAGTCCGCAGTGCTCCTCCTCGCGGCCACCGCCCTGGCCGCCGGGTCCACGGTCGCGGCCACGGCCGCCGACGGCCCGGACGGCACCCGGGTGACCGGCCTCCAGCAGAAGGCCGGCCAGGTGCTGGCCGACGCCCCGAAGCCCCTGCGCGTGACCGCCGACGCGGTCGAGTACGAGGGCCTGACCGTGACCGACGCGCCCGTGACCAAGGGCGCCCAGGACCTGGCCTGCGACTACGGCCACCTGTGCATGGTGGTCAAGGGCACGAAGTTCGACTTCTACAGGTGCCAGACGTGGAACCTGACCAACTGGACCGGCGACGGCCCCTTCACCAACAACCAGACCCGGGGCACGGTCGCCAAGTTCTTCAACCAGGACGGCAGCGTCCGCTGGACGTCCACGGCCTACCAGGCCGGCACCGCGACCTGGGACCCGATCTGGTCGCTGCGCCCCTGCTGATCCGCCCACCCGGGTCCGGCGGCCCCCGTCCCCCTCATCGCCTCACCGCGGAGGGACGGGGGCCGTCCCGCCGTCGGCGTCCCGATGCCTGCGCACGGGGACGCCCACTCATGCCGCGTCAGTGGAAGAAGTGCCGCGTCCCCGTGAAGTACATCGTCACGCCGGCCTTCTTCGCCGCCTCGACGACCAGTTCGTCGCGGACCGAGCCGCCGGGCTGGACCACGGCCTTCACCCCGGCGCCCGTGAGGATCTCCAGGCCGTCCGGGAAGGGGAAGAAGGCGTCGGAGGCGGCGTACGCCCCCTGCGCGCGCTCGGCGCCGGCCCGCTCCACCGCGAGCTTCGCGGAGTCGACGCGGTTGACCTGGCCCATGCCGACGCCGACGGAGGCGCCGTCCTTGGCGAGGAGGATCGCGTTGGACTTGACCGCCCGGCACGCCTTCCAGGCGAAGGCCAGCTCGGCCAGCTCCGCCTCGGACAGGGCCTCGCCGGTCGCGAGGGTCCAGGCGGCGGGGTCGTCGCCCTCGGCCTGGAGGCGGTCGGTGACCTGGAGGAGGGCGCCGCCGTCGACGGGCTTGACCTCGACCGGGGCGGCGGGCGCCTCGGGGGCGCGCAGCACGCGGATGTTCTTCTTCTTGGTGAGGGCTTCGAGGGCGCCGTCCTCGTAGTCCGGCGCGACGATGACCTCGGTGAAGATCTCGGCCACCTGCTCGGCCATCTCCTTGGAGACCGGGCGGTTGACCGCGATCACGCCGCCGAACGCGGACAGCGGGTCGCAGGCGTGCGCCTTGCGGTGCGCCTCGGCGACGTCCGCGCCGACCGCGATGCCGCAGGGGTTGGCGTGCTTGATGATCGCGACGCAGGGCTCGGCGTGGTCGTACGCGGCACGGCGGGCGGCGTCCGTGTCCGTGTAGTTGTTGTACGACATCTCCTTGCCGTGCAGCTGCTCCGCCTGCGCGAGGCCACCGCCCTCGGGGGAGGTGTAGAGCGCGGCGGGCTGGTGCGGGTTCTCGCCGTAGCGCAGGGTGTGGGCGCGCTCGTAGGTGGCGCCGAGGAAGTCGGGGAACCCGGACTCGTCGACGGGGGCGTACTCGGCGGCGAACCAGGAGGCGACGGCCACGTCGTACGCGGCGGTGTGCTGGAAGGCCTCGGCGGCCAGGCGCTTGCGGGCGGCGAGGTCGAAGCCGCCGTCCTTGACCGCGGAGAGCACGTCGGCGTACCGGGCCGGGCTGGTGACGACCGCGACGGAGGGGTGGTTCTTGGCGGCGGCGCGCACCATGGAGGGGCCGCCGATGTCGATCTGCTCGACGCACTCGTCGGCCGTGGCGCCCGAGGCGACGGTCTCGCGGAACGGGTAGAGGTTGACCACGACCAGGTCGAACGGCGCCACGCCCAGCTCGTCGAGCTGCTGACGGTGGCTCTCCAGGCGCAGGTCGGCGAGGATGCCGGCGTGCACCTTGGGGTGCAGGGTCTTGACCCGCCCGTCCAGGCACTCGGGGAAGCCGGTCAGCTCCTCGACCTTGGTGACGGGGACCCCGGCGGCGGCGATCCGCCCGGCGGTCGACCCGGTGGAGACCAGCTCGACGCCGGCCTCGTGCAGCCCGCGCGCGAGCTCTTCGAGCCCGGTCTTGTCGTAGACGCTGACGAGCGCGCGACGGATGGCCCGCTTGTTGCTCCCGGCGGTGGCGGTGGCGGTCACTGGATAACTACCTTTCGTCCCTCAATGCGATAGCCGTTGCGGGCGAGCCGCCCCACGACATCGACGAGCAGCCTTCGCTCGACTTCCTTGATGCGCTCGTGCAGAGCGGCACCTTCGTCTTCGTAGTCCTCGTCCCGGACCTCCACCACGCCCTGCGCGATGATCGGCCCGGTGTCGACGCCGTCGTCGACGAAGTGGACGGTGCAGCCGGTGACCCTGGCGCCGTACGCGAGCGCGTCCCGCACACCGTGGGCCCCCGGGAAACTGGGGAGGAGGGCGGGGTGGGTGTTGACGAACCGCCCGCCGAACCGCGCGAGGAACTCCTTCCCCACGATCTTCATGAACCCGGCCGAGACGACGAGGTCCGGCTCGTGGGCCGCGACGGCCTCGGCGAGCGCGGCGTCCCACTCCTCGCGGGTCCCGTAGTCCTTGACCCTGCGTACGAAGGTCGCCACCCCGGCACGCTCGGCGCGGGCGAGCCCCTCGATGCCGTCGCGGTCGGCGCCGACGGCCACGATCTCGGCCCCGTAGGCCTCGGCGCCGGTGGCGGCGATCTCGTCGAGGAGTGCCTGGAGGTTGGTGCCGGATCCGGAGACCAGCACGACGAGGCGCTTGGCTCGCCGGTCCACGGGCTTGGCGGCCACGGTGGGGGCCTTTCTCGGGAAGGCGGATCTGTTTGTACGGTCGTACGAATGCTTCGCGCCCCGGGATACGGGGAAGTCTACGAAGCGGCCGACCGTCAGCAACGATACCGGCACACCGGACGGCCCCCTCGGGACGGGGGCGTGGCCGGAAGGTAGCGTCTGCGTGGAGCCGGGGCGGGAACGCGGCCTGGGCGTCAGGCGTTCACCAGACGTACCGACCAGTTCGCCGCTCCACCAGCTCACCGTTCCACCGCCGCCCGTTCACCGTCGCCAAGGGGAAGACGCTCAGTTGATGCCGGACCGCAGCCTGCGACTGCTCACGCTCCCCCAGCAGTCGGCGCAGCCAGGGGGGCGCAGCACCGTGTTGCTGCGGGAGCGTCCCTCGTCACCGCCCGACACGCCCGCGGACCGGAGGAACGGCGGCGAGCAGGACGGCTCCACCGACCAGGACAATCCGTTCGCACCGCCCCCGGAGGGCACGCCGGACCGCCCCTGGCAGCCGCGGCACCCGTCGGGCGACGGCGGTTCCGAAGGCTCGTCCGGCTCCCCGGGCGAGGGCGGGCGTTCCCCGTGGGGCGGCCAGTGGAGCGACCGGCAGCCCGGCCGGTCCCCCGGCGGCTTCGGCGAGCGGCCCGGCGGTTCGGGCGGCTCCGAGGGCCAGAGCGGCGGCCCGGGCCCGCGCTGGGACCCGACGGACCCCGCCCAGCGGCGTGCCCGCTACGCCCTGCTGAGCGGCATGTGGGCCCTCTTCTTCGCCCTCTTCACCTGGCCGTACGTGGCCCTGCTGCTCGGCGCCCTGGCCCTGTACTGGGGCATCAGCGCGCTGCGCGCCAAGCCCCGCGCCGCCTCCGACCCGGACACCCCGGCCCCGCCCGCCGAGCAGACCGGCCGCCCGCAGCGCACCGCCGCGATCAGCGGCCTGGTCACGTCGTCCCTGGCCATCGTCCTGGTCGCCGCGTCCTTCGGCGCCCAGCTGATCTACAGCGACTACTACACCTGCCGCGAGGACGCCCTCACCAACGCGGCGGAACAGTCCTGCGAACGCCACCTGCCGGAGCAACTGCGCCCCCTGCTGGGCACGGAGGACTGACCCCCTCAACCAACCAGCCCGTCCGGCGCTTGAGGACGAGGCCGTCCAGGCCGAAGGGGGGTCTGGGGGCACAGCCCCCAGGGACGGGAATGGGAAGGGGCGGCGGGGGCGAAGAAAGTCCCTCGCGACCGCCGCGCCCCTGTTCACCCCCCGCCGCGAGGCGACTCCCCGGGACCGTCGACCGGCAGCAGGTCATACCCGACCCCGCCAACGCCAACGCCATCGCCGTCGTCGTCGTACAACCCCAACGGCACCGCGCCCTCATCACCCCCCTGCTCCCCGCCCCCGGGCGGCGCCGCGGCCCCTTTCTCCCCCCGCTTCCACCACCGCCCCACGAGGGGCACCGAAACCCACGCCCACGCCACCCGGCGCCCACGTCCGCCGCCCTCCTCGCCGGCCCCGGACACCTCCCCCACCGCCTCCCGCGCGGCAGCGCCCCGGCACCGCCACGCCCGCGCCACCACGGCCACCGGCACCGCCACCACCCCGATCCACACCAGCGTCGCTCCCCCGGCCTGCCACCACACCGGCCCGAACCGGGCGAGCGCGGCGCTCCCGAGCGGCCCCCCGGCGAACGCGGCCAGCAGGGCGACGAGCAGCGCGCACAGAACGGCGGCCACGAGGGCGGCGCCCGCGGTCCGCCGCCACGACCACGCCCCGGCGACCGAGCCCGCCCCCGACTCACCCGGCTTACCTCGCTTGCCCGGCTCACGCGACTCACCCCGGTCACCCGACGTGGCCGTCCGCGCCGTGAACCACCCCACCACCGCCCCCGCCGCCAACGGCACCGCCCCGGCCGCCCAGTGCAGCGGGGTACCCGGCCCCGCGTCCGGCACCGCCGCCAGCAGCGGGAACGGCGGCAGCAGCGCCGCGGGAGCGGAGGCGGTGGGCGCCACGACATGCCCGGTCCCGAGCACGAAGCCGGGTCCGAGGGCGTACACCGCCGCCCACACCGCCGCGTTCGGCACCAGCGTCAGACAGAGCAGCAGTACGGCGAGCCTCCCCGACCACCCCTCCGTCAGCCGCAGGAACGCCTCCCCCACCGCGGCCGAGTGCCATACGAGTGACACCGCGAGCAGCAGCGCGCCACCTCCGACGAGCACCGCCGCACCGGCGCCCGCGGCGCGCGTCGCGGCGCCCAGGCGCGCGTCCGGCTCCACCATCAGCTCCCGCAGCTTCCGCGGCAGCACGCGCAGCGCCCGCCCCACGGGCCCGCCGGGCCGGCCGAACGCCGTCCACACCCCGGCGCCCGCCGCTCCCATGGCGACCAGCGGCAGGCAGACCGCCGCCCACCAGGACGAGGGCCGCAGCGCCCCGCCCTGCGCGTACAGGACGACGGGCCCGGCGACGGCGAGGTAGCCGAGGACGACCCCCGTCCAGGCCACGCGCGCGGAGACGGGCGGCGGCCCGGCGTCCGGGGCGGCCGCCATCCACGCCGGGCGCGCCCCGGACCCCGCCTTGGGAGCCGCGCCCACGGCCACGCCCACACCGTCCCCGGGGTCCGTGGCGTCCCGGGCGGCGCGGTGCAGCAGCCACACCGGCAGGAGGAGGAACAGCAACGGGGTGACGCCGACGGGCGCGGGGGTGCCGGAGAGGGTGTCGGCACGCACCAGTTCGGCCCCGTGCGCCAGCACCCACAGCGCGGCGGCGATGTGGAGGGCGCCCCCGGGCCCGCTGTCGGGGTACGGCGAACTGATCCACAGCAGCGTCACGAGTGCGGCGCACGCCGCGAGACCCAGCACCGCCGCGACCACGCCGCCCAGGAGTCCGGCGGCCAGCCCGGGCGACCGGTCCCGCCACCGGGCACGCAGCAGGGAGAGCGGGGCTGGACGAGCGGTCGTCTGGATCACGCCCGCCATGCTCCCAACGACACGCGCTTTCCCGGCGTAACGGGCGAAGCTCCGTTGTGTCGCTCAATATATGTTTATGTACTTTTTCGTACGAAGGGGTGCCTCGTGACACGCAGCCCCGCAACCCCACTCCCAGCCCCGAAGGCACGCCGACGCCTGCGTGAGTCCGCCGCACTGACACAGCCTCAACTCGCGACCCGGGTGGGTGTCACCCCCGCCACGGTCCGTGCGTGGGAGAGCGGCCGTACGACTCCACGAGGCCGGAAGCGGGAGGCGTACGCGAAGTTGCTGAAGACGCTGGCCGAGGAAGAGGCAGCACGGCAGGCGAAGCGGGAACGGGAACGGGAAGACAAAGAAGAACCCGCACCGGAACCAGCCCCAGAACCCCAACCCGAACCCGAATCGGCATCGCAACCGAAACCGAAACAGGAGCCGGAGCCCGTCGCGCTGACGCCCGCTCAGGCCTTCGACGCGCTGTACGCGTTCAGCGCCCCCGCCCTCGTACGGCAGACCTTCCTGCTGACCGGCCGGCGCGAGCAGGCGCGCGAGTCGGTGGAACGGGCCTTCCAGGCCGCCTGGGAACGCTGGCCGGAGGTGGCCCGCGACCGGGACCCGGTGGGCTGGGTACGGGCGACGGCGTACGAGTACGCGCTCTCGCCCTGGCAGCGGTTCCGCCCCCGCCACCGGCACCCCGAGCCGCCGCCCGCCGACCCCGGCGACCGCACGCTGCTGAACACGCTGCTCAGGCTCCCCCCGCGGCACCGCCGCACGCTCGTGCTGTACGACGGCGTGGGCCTGGACCTGCCCGAGACGGCGGCGGAGACGGAGGCGAGCACCCCGGCGGCGGCGAACCGGCTGCTGCACGCCCGCGAGGCCGTAGCCGGCCGGCTGCCCGCGCTGGCCGACCCGCAGGTGCTGCACCGCAGGCTGGCCGAGCTGGCGTCGAACGAGCGGCTGCGGGCGGCCGAGCCGCCGGTCGTGCGCGGGGGCGGCGAACGCCGGGCGCGGTTCTGGACCCGGGCCGCGATCGCGTTCACGGTCGCCCTCATCGGGACCACGGCCCTGACCGTGCGTACGGCGCCCACGCACTACGAACCGCCCGTGTCCCCCGGTCAGGCGGTGCGCGGTGTGCCGCCCAAGGTGGCCCCGGGGTCGCTGTCGGACGAGGAGCTGGAGCTGCGGCAGAAGCTGCGGGACCAGGTGCAGGACGGTCCGGAGCGGCTGAGCCCGAGGCTCGAATGACGTGGCCCGGCGCACGGAAACACCGAGTGGCCCGCCCCCTGTGGACAGGGGGCGGGCCACTCGGTGTGGCACAGACGCTCGGCCTGCGCGCGAGGCGTTGTCAGCCGGCCAGGATGGCGCGGGCGAGCTTCGCCGTCTCGGTCGGCGTCTTGCCGACCTTGACGCCGGCGGCCTCCAGGGCCTCCTTCTTCGCCTGGGCGGTGCCGGACGAACCGGAGACGATGGCGCCGGCGTGGCCCATGGTCTTGCCCTCGGGCGCGGTGAAGCCCGCGACGTAGCCGACGACCGGCTTGGTCACGTTCTTCGAGATGTACTCCGCCGCACGCTCCTCGGCGTCGCCGCCGATCTCGCCGATCATGACGATCAGGTCGGTCTCGGGGTCGGCCTCGAACGCGGCGAGCGCGTCGATGTGCGTGGTGCCGATGATCGGGTCGCCACCGATGCCGACGGCGGTCGAGAAGCCGATGTCACGCAGCTCGTACATCATCTGGTACGTCAGCGTGCCGGACTTCGAGACCAGGCCGATGCGGCCCGGCTTGGTGATGTCGCCCGGGATGATGCCGACGTTGGACTGGCCCGGCGTGATGATGCCGGGGCAGTTCGGGCCGATGATCCGGGTCTTGTTGCCCTTCTTGCCGGCGTACGACCAGAAGGCGGCCGAGTCGTGCACGGCGATGCCCTCGGTGATCACGACGGCCAGCGGGATCTCGGCGTCGATGGCCTCGACGACGGCGTCCTTGGTGAACTTCTCCGGCACGAAGATGACGGAGACGTTGGCGCCGGTCTTCTCGATGGCCTCCTTGACGGTGCCGAAGACCGGTACCTCGTTGCCGTCGAAGTCCACGGTGGTGCCCGCCTTGCGCGGGTTCACGCCGCCCACGACCTCGGTGCCGTCACCGAGCATGAGCTTGGTGTGCTTCATGCCGGTGGCGCCGGTCATGCCCTGGACGATGACCTTGCTGTCCTTGTTGAGCCAGATAGCCATGGTGTGTTGGTGTCCTCGTCCTGAGTGCTTACTTGGCGGCGGCGTGAGCCAGCTCGGCGGCCTTGTCGGCCGCGCCGTCCATGGTGTCGACGCGCTGGACCAGCGGGTGGTTGGCGTCGGTGAGGATCTTGCGGCCCAGCTCGGCGTTGTTGCCGTCGAGACGGACGACGAGCGGCTTCTCGACCTTCTCGCCGCGGTCCTCCAGGAGCTTCAGCGCCTGGACGATGCCGTTGGCGACCTCGTCGCAGGCGGTGATGCCGCCGAAGACGTTGACGAACACGGAGCGGACGTCCGGGTCGCCGAGGATGATCTCCAGGCCGTTCGCCATGACCTGGGCGGAGGCACCGCCACCGATGTCCAGGAAGTTGGCGGGCTTGACGTTGCCGTGCTTCTCACCGGCGTACGCGACGACGTCGAGGGTGCTCATGACGAGACCCGCGCCGTTGCCGATGATGCCGACCTCGCCGTCGAGCTTGACGTAGTTGAGGTTCTTCTCCTTGGCAGCCGCCTCGAGCGGGTTGGCGGCGGCCTTGTCGTGGAGCTCCTCGAAGTCCGGGTGACGGAACTCGGCGTTGTCGTCGAGCGACACCTTGCCGTCGAGGGCGATGACGTCGCCGGAGACGACCTTGGCCAGCGGGTTGACCTCGACCAGGAGGGCGTCCTCCTTGATGAAGGTGTCCCACAGCTTGACCAGGATGTCGGCGACCTTGTCGGCGACCTCGGCCGGGAACTTCGCGGCCTCGACGATCTCGCGCGCCTTCTCGGGCGTCACGCCGTCGATCGCGTCGATCGGGGTCTTGGCGACGGCCTCCGGACGGGTGGCCGCCACCTCCTCGATCTCCATGCCGCCCTCGACGGAGGCGATGGAGAGGAAGGTGCGGTTGGCACGGTCGAGGAGGAAGGAGACGTAGTACTCCTCGACGATCTCGGGGGCGGTCTCGGCGATCATCACCTTGTGGACCGTGTGGCCCTTGATGTCCATGCCGAGGATGTCCGTCGCGCGGGCGACGGCCTCGTCCGCGGAGGCGGCCAGCTTCACGCCACCGGCCTTGCCACGACCACCGACCTTCACCTGCGCCTTGACGACGGACTTGCCGCCCAGACGCTCGGTGATCTCGCGCGCCGCCTCAGGCGTGTCGATGACTTCACCGGCCAGCACCGGTACATCGTGCTTGGCGAAGAGGTCCCTCGCCTGGTACTCGAACAGGTCCACGCGCTTCCGTCCCTATCAGTGATCTCGCGGTTCGTTGGATGCGTGGGCGTGCCGCGAGGGCAACGTGACGTCCGCTGTGAGTCACAAGGGGGGCGCACACGGTGTCCGAGCGCGCGGCATGTCCGTCTCGCAGGTTATCGCCGCATGCGGAGGGTCTCTAAATCGTGGGTCACACCTGAGCGGTGATGCCTGTCACATGATGCCGCGCTCACTGGCACCCGGTGCCGGGTGTGAGCCGGGCTTGGCGCGCATCGCGCGGCGGTGAAGGGCCTCACCGGGCTGGGGTTGACCCGGTGAGGCCCGTGGGCTCCCCGGCGGCCGCACGGGTGCGGTGCGCCGGGGTGCGGGCGGGCCGGTCCCCACCCCAATGGGGACCGGCCCGCCCGGACCGCGGGGTTTCGGCCGGACGGAGGCCGACGGCTTTCGGCCGTTCCGGGGCCTGTCGCCCGCGGGGTCCATGGCTGTGCCGCGGAACCGGGGCCACGAGACGCCGTTGCCCGGCACCGTGCGCCGGACACCGGCTGGAGGGCGCCGACTAGGAGCCGGGCTGGGGGCCGCCTGGGGTGTCCGGTGGGCCGGGACGGGGCGCCCGGGCCGTAGGAGCCGGACGCAGGGGGGCGTCGGGACCGACGGCGAGCAGGCCCCACGGCCCGGTCCGGCGCATACGGCGGCTACGGCGGCCGTGACAGTTGGGCAGCTGGGACGGCTCTGTGGCGGCTGCTGGCGGCGCGCGGCAGGGGCGCCCGCTCTAGGCAGGCGAGACGGGGATGTCCCGGTACGGCTCGCGGACCCCGGCCGCGTCGGCCCGCTCGGAGGCGCCGGGGACGAGCCGGAAGGTGAGCAGGAGCTGCGGGGTGACCGCGCGGGTGTCGCCGTGGCGCGGAGTGCCCTGGTCGGCGCCGGAGGCGGTGCCGAGCGCCCCGTCGGGGTCGCCGGTGGGCGCGGGGCGGGCGGGGGCGTACTCGGTGTGCGCGGTTCCGGTCCGGTGAGTGCGGGTGTGCGCGTCGGGCGCCGGTCCGGCGCCGGGCTGCGGGCCGTATCCGACGAGGGGTGCGCGGCTTCCGGCGCCCTCGACGACGCGGGCGTCGGCGGCATCGGCCGGGTCCGCGGCACCGGAGGCGTCCGCCGCCACCGGCGCGGGCTCGGCCCGCGGGTCCGGAACGGCCGACGGTGAACGGCCGGAAAGGCCACTCAGGTCGGTCAGGCCCGGCAGATCGGTCAGTGCCGGTATGTCGGTGAGGTCCGGCACGTCGGCCGGGTCCGAGGAGTCCGACGGGTCTGCCGGACGGGACGGGCCGGGCGGACCGGGGCGTACGACCGCCTCGGTCACCGTCTCCACCGCGTCACCGACCGGTCGCGCCACCCGGTCCCGCACGACCCGGACGACGCCCTCGGTGACGGGACGGAGGTCCGGAACCAACGCGCCGGAGTCCGGCACCGGCACCGGCCGCCCCGGCACCGCTTCGGCGTCCTGGACGGGCCCGGCGTCCAGCGGGCTCCGGGGCTGCGCGGAGACGTCGAGGACCCGGCCGACCGCGTCCGTCAGGGTCCCCGGCCCTTCGTCGGCCGCCTGTGCCCGCCCTCCGCAGAGCAGCCCGATGACGAACAACCCGCCCACCAGCAGACCCACGTGCAGCGCACGCCGCCCGGCCGCCGTGCGCAGGACGCGCAGGGCGGCACCGGGCAGGACTGCTGACCAGATCAAGAGGGGGAGGTTCCTCCCGTGCGGCGGAACGGGCCGCGCGTCGAACAACGCATCGACGCGCCGCGCGATACTCGCACGTAGGTCCACAGGTTGCGCAAGCCCGGTCGCGCCGATGGGCCGTCATATCCGTTTTGCCCGCGGGAAACAGGTCACCTCGGATCGCCCCATCGTCACCCGGCATCCGGTATCGGCAGGGGTCGTCGCTCGATCGCGGCCGCCATCACCTCCGGGAAGAGGTCGGGCGTGCAGGCGAAGGCCGGTGCGCCGAGCGCCGCGAGGGCCGCCGCGTGGTCCCGGTCGTACGAGGGCGTCCCCTCGTCGGACAGGGCCAGCAGCGTCACGAACCGCACCCCGGCCGCCTGCATCGCCGCGACCCGCTTGAGCATCTCGTCGCGTATGCCGCCCTCGTACAGGTCGCTGATCAGCACGACCACCGTCTCCGCGGGCCGGGTGATCCGCGACTGGCAGTACGCCAGCGCGCGGTTGATGTCCGTACCGCCGCCCAGTCGCGTCCCGAAGAGCACGTCGACCGGGTCGTCGAGCTGGTCGGTGAGGTCGACGACCGCCGTGTCGAAGACGACGAGCCGGGTGTCGATCGAGCGCATGGACGCCAGCACCGCGCCGAACACGGACGCGTACACGACGGACGCCGCCATCGACCCGGACTGGTCGACGCAGAGGACGACCTCCTTCTTCACCGAACGGGAGGCCCGCCCGTAGCCGACGAGCCGCTCGGGGACGATCGTGCGGTGCTCCGGCAGATAGTGCTTGAGGTTGGCCGCGACGGTGCGGTTCCAGTCGATGTCGTGGTGGCGGGGCCGGCCGGTGCGGGCGCTGCGGTCCAGCGCGCCGGTCAGAGCGGCACGGGTGCGGGTGGCGAGTCGCTTCTCCAGGTCGTCGACGACCTTGCGCACGACGGCCCGTGCCGTCTCCTTCGTCGTTTCCGGCATCGCCTTGTTCAGGGACAGCAGGGTGCCGACGAGGTGCACGTCGGCCTCCACGGCCTCGAGCATCTCCGGTTCCAGCAGGAGGGTGGCGAGCCCGAGCCGGTCGATGGCGTCCCGCTGCATGACCTGGACGACGGAGGAGGGGAAGTAGGTCCGGATGTCGCCCAGCCAGCGGGCCACGGCCGGTGCGGACGCCCCGAGTCCCGCCGCACGGTCCCGCCCCGCCCGTGGGGTGTCCCCCTTTCCGTAGAGCGAGGTGAGTGCTCCGTCCATCGCGGCGTCCCGTCCGGACAGCGCGTGGCCGGTGCCGTCGGCCGGGTCGCCGCCGAGGACGAGCCGCCACCGCCGCAGCCGCTCCTGTGCCGCGTCGGCGCCTTCCGGCTCGGTCCCCGGCACGCGTCCCGGCACGCGTTGCGTCAGGTGCTCAGTCACGTGCCCGGTCATCTGTCCGGTCATCTGTCCGGTCATGTGTCCGCCCCCACCAGGTCGTTGTCTTCCGGCGCCGGGCTCTCCGGGCCGCCCAGCAGCAGTCGGACCACCGGCAGCACCGCGTCGGCCCGCTCGGTGTCGAGGCCCGTCGCGAAGCCCGGTATGCCGGATCCGGCCGTTGTCAGACTCCCCCGTGCCTCCGGTCCGCGCCTGACCAGCTCGCCGAGGCTGCGGCGCACTCCCGGCTCGAAGGCGGAGAAGGTGCGGCGCAGCAGGGGCAGTACGTCCGTGAACGCGTCCGCCGGTACACCGGTCAGCCAGGCGTCGACCAGGGCCAGCAGCCGGTCGTCGTGCAGCAGGAGCATGCCGCCGCCCGAGCCGCCGCCGACGAAGCCCTCGATCCAGGCCGCCGCGTCCGCCGGTGGCGTCCCCGGGGACAGCACCAGGCCCATGAGCCGCGCCGCCTCGTCCGGTGCCAGCTCGCCGTCGTCCAGCAGCAGCCGTACGGCGCGCCCGCGGACGATGCCGGGCACGGCGTCCCGCGCGGAGAGGGTCCGCAGCACCGCCCGCCAGCGGAGCCCCAGGTCGCCGCGGCCCGGCGCGGGGGCGTCGCCGAGCAGGCCCACGGCCGTGTGCACGGCGTCCACGTGCCCGCGCATCTCCTCGGCCGCGTCGGCGTCCAGTGCGGCGCAGGCCGCGGGCAGGCCGACGAAGACGCGCTCGGCGAGCCCCGCGGCGACCTCGGCCAGGGCGCCGGTGTCCGTGCCGCGCACATCGCCGTAGCGCAACGAGCGGACGAGTGCGGGCAGCGCCTGGGCGAGGTGGCCGACGTCCGTGTCGAGCGCCGCCCGGTCGGCGAGTATCCGCATCACCGGCGAGAGCGCGTCCGGCAGTTCGGCCAGCAGGCAGCGTTCGGCGAGCGCGGTCACCTCGGCGAGGCCCTGGGCGGTGAGGGCGTCCGCTTCGGCCCTGGCGGTCGCGGCGGACAGCACGGTCGTCCCCCACACCCCGGCCTCGGCGACCCGCACCGACAGCTCCGGCTCCCACCGCAGCCGCCACGTCTCCCGGAACGTGCCTGTACTGCGTGAGGCGGCCGGCTCGCCCCAGCGGACGCCGAGCAGACGCAGGCGGTGCAGCAGTCTGCTGCGCCCGGCGTCGGTCTCCTTGCGCAGGTCCAGTTCCAGCTCCCGCTCCGCCGGCTCGGGTTTGAGCCGCAGCCGCCGCTGGATCCGGGTCAGGTCACGTTGCAAGGGCACCGCGGGCGCCCCGGCCGGCACCTCCCCGAGTACGTCCCCGACCACCAGACGGTCGTGTACCAGCGCCAGCGGCACGTCCGAGCCGTCGCACATCACCGCCCGCACGGCCTCCGTCGTCTCGCTCAGCCCGGGCAGCGGGCGCCCGCGGATCACCGCGAGGGCTTCCGCCAGCCGCGTCGCCTCGATGACGTGCGCCGGGGAGACGACCCTGTCCTCCTCCCGCAACAGTCCGGCCACCTTGGTCAGCCATCGCTCGACGGGACGGTCGACCGCGGCGAACAGGTGCCCGTACCAGCCCGGCGACTCGATGCCCGCCCCGTAGCCACCCGCCCGGGAGAGTCTGCGGTGGGTCCAGGGCACCCAGGTCATCTCCACCTTGGTCCTGGGCAGCCCCTTCACCAGGGCCCGGTCGGCGGCGACGGTCGTCCCGCGCCGCAGCGCGGGCACGTGCCACGCCCCGCAGACCACGGCCACCCCCTGGGCGAACTCCCGCTGCGCCGCCCGGACCTGGAGCCGCATGTGGGCCTCCCGCACGAGGTCCCGCACGTCAGCGGCGCCCCACTCGCCGCCCACCTCGCCGCCCTCCTTACCGTCCTCCTCCTCGCCGTCGTCGGTCTCGCGCAGCGCCGTCATCGCCTCCTCCAGCGCCGTGAACGGTGCGAGCACGTCCCCCTCCCCCGGGCCCCGGTGCTCGATCACGTCCTCCCACCAGCGCTCGGGGTCGTCATGTCCGGCCGCCGCGGCGAGGGCGGCGAGCGGGTCGCCCCGCACGTCGGGGGGCGCGGTGCCGGGCCGGTCACCCGGGTCCCGGCCGCCCGTTTGACCGTCCGGCTGACCGTCAGCGTGGTCGTCCGCCGCCCGCCACGCCAGCGTGTGCGTGGCCGGGAGGTCGATGAAGCGGGCCGGGACGTCGTGTTCCAGGGCCCAGCGGACGGCCACCCACTCCGGGGAGAACTCGGCCAGCGGCCAGAACGCCGAGCGGCCGGGCTCGTCCGCGGCGTGGGCGAGGAGCGCGACCGGCGGCCGCATGTCCTCGTCGGCGGCCAGCGGGATCAGGGCGTCGGCCTCCGGCGGCCCCTCGATCAGCACCACCCCCGGCCGCACCGCGTCCAGCGCGGCCCGCACCGCCCGGGCCGACCCCGGCCCGTGGTGGCGTACGCCGAGCAGCAACGGGCGGCCACCGGGCTCCCCGGCACCGGGCGGCCCGCCGGATCCGCCGCTCCCGTCCCGGTCAGTGCCCCTCACGCCGTCCCCCTCCCCTGCGGGTCCAGCTCGAGTCCCCGTCGTCCCCCGTCGCCCCCGTCACCGCCGTACCCGCCCCTCCTCGACTCGTCCGCATCCGCGTGGCGTTCACGCCGTCACCTCCCGGCAGGCCCGGTAGAAGTCCTGCCAGCCGTCCCGCTCGCGCACGACCGTCTCGAGGTACTCCTGCCAGACGACGCGGTCCGTGGCCGGGTCGCGGACGACCGCTCCGAGGACGCCCGCGGCGACGTCGCCGGGCCGCAGCACGCCGTCGCCGAAGTGGGCGGACAGCGCGAGGCCACCGGTGACGACGGAGATGGCCTCGGCCGTGGACAGCGTGCCGCTGGGCGACTTGACCTTCGTACGGCCGTCGCTCGTCAGCCCGTCCCGCAGCTCGCGGAAGACGGTGACGACCCGTCGGATCTCGTCGGTGCCGTCGGGCGCCGACGGCAGGTCGAGGGAGCGGCCGATCTGGTCGACGCGGCGCGTGACGATGTCGACTTCGGCCTCGGCGCTCGCCGGCAGCGGCAGCACGACCGTGTTGAAGCGGCGGCGCAGGGCGCTGGACAGGTCGTTGACCCCGCGGTCGCGGTCGTTGGCGGTGGCGACCAGGTTGAAACCGCGCACCGCCTGCACCTCCTGGCCCAACTCCGGTATCGGCAGGGTCTTCTCCGACAGGATCGTGATCAGGCTGTCCTGCACGTCGGCCGGGATGCGGGTCAGCTCCTCGACCCGGACGGTCATCCCCTCCGTCATCCCCCGCATGACCGGGCTGGGCACCAGGGCGTCCCGGCTGGGGCCGTGGGCAAGGAGCCGTGCGTAGTTCCAGCCGTAGCGGATCGCCTCCTCGGGGGTGCCGGCCGTCCCCTGCACGAGCAGGGTCGAGTCGCCGCTGACGGCCGCGGCGAGGTGCTCGGAAACCCAGGTCTTGGCGGTGCCCGGCACGCCGAGCAGGAGCAGGGCGCGGTCGGTGGCGAGCGTGCTGACGGCGACCTCGACGATGCGGCGCGGGCCCACGTACTTCGGGGTGATCACCGTGCCGTCGGGCAGAGTGCCGCCGAGCAGGTAGGTGGCGACGGCCCACGGCGACAGCTTCCAGCGGGCCGGACGCGGACGGTCGTCCAACGCGGCCAGCGCGGCCAGTTCGACCGCGAACGCGTGCTCGGCGTGCGGCCGCAACACCTCTGCCTCGGACGTCCGTTCCACGAATGCGGGCATGGCCGTTTCCCCCTCCAGCTAGGCCGGTCCGATCTGTCATCCACGGTGCACCACGCCACTGACAATCGCTCTGACCTGCGGAAATGCTGCGGTTCGGGCCATTGTCAGTGGGGGGACCTACCTTCGATGGCATGGCTCGGCAGGGGGTCCGGGATGGGGAGTCGCGACGAGGGGACGGTGTGAGCTGTGCGAGAGCCGGGCGCGGAAGGCGCGGTGCCGGAGGGGGAGGCGCCGGAGGGGGTGCGGCGGGCGGTCGCCGGACGGCGCGAGTCCTCGGACGCGGGGGTCGCGGGCCCAACCGCCCCCGAGGTCCCGTCCGGTGACCCCGAGGCGGCACGGCGCCGGGCGGAGCGGCGGGCCGAGCGGATCACCGCGGGCGCGACGGAGCTGGAGCAGCGGCTCGCGGACCTCCTGCGCGCCGGTCTGGCCGGCGCCGAGCGGACGGGGCACGGGCCGTGGGAGGAAACGGCGGCCCGCATGGTCGACGCCCAGGCGCCGGGACTGGCCTCGCGCGTGCGGGAGCTGGGCGCCATACCGTCGTCGGGTCCCGGCTGGCCGGTGCGGCTGCTCGAAGAGTGTGCTCTGCTCCATCTGCTCTACCGAGGCTGGTCGCACCGCGAGCGGCTGCCGGACGGCCTGGCGGCGACGGTCCGTTCACGCGTGGGGCTGCCCGCCTCCGCGGACGGCCCACCGGTGCGGGACCACTGGCTGGTCCTCGCCCAGTACGACACCGCGGACGCCCGGCTGACGACCCGTCGCGTCTGGTTGTACGGCGCGAAGACGCACCGCACGGTGCTGCTCCTCTCCTACGGCGCCGCGGGCCGTTCGCCCGAGCTGGCGCTGCCGGTGGGGCTGGCCTTGGAGGCGGAGGTCTCCGCGTATCCGGACGCGGGGCGGCAGCGGGTGGCCCTCGGCCGGAGGTTCGCACCGCCAGGACCCACGCCGACCCGCCCGAGGGGGGTGACGACCTCGGGAGCGGCCGTCCGGTACGGCGAGGCGCTCCGCGGCGACCCGTGGCTGGACGCGGTGCCGGTGGTCCTGGAGCGGGTCGTCCCCGTACCGGACGGCAACGGCTGGCAACTGGCGGACGCCGACGGGGACTCGGCGCTGCCGCTCGCCCGGACCACCGGGAACCAACCGGGCCTGTGGCGGCTGGTCGCGCTGTCGGGCGGTGCGCCCGTCACGGTCTTCGGCGAGTGCGGCCACCGCGGCTTCACACCGCTGACGGCCTGGCCGACCGGACCGGGTACGGCGGTGCCGCTGTGCTGATCCGCCCCATGGGACCGGAACCGGAGGGGAACGACATGACCAGAACACCCGCTCCCACGACTACGGCCACGACCACACCGACCACGACCACGATCACGACCACACCTACGGCGACCACCGCGCCGTGGCCGCCCGTCGGCCCCGCGGCTTCCGCCAGCACCGAGGCCGCCGTCCCGGAGGCGGGGTCCGTGCCCGCGTCGGCTTCCGGGCCCGGTGTCTGGGAGGAGTTGGTCACCGCGGCGCTGCTGGGCACGGACCGGCGTACGCCACCGGGCCTCGAGCGGGGACCCGGGGCCGCGGCGGCGTTGCTGGACGCGGCGGCGGCGGAGACCGTGCGCCGCCGCGCGGGTCTGCGACCGGCCCGCGCGGCCCGGCGCCCCGACCCCGCGCCCGAGGACCCCCGCCCGCCGCTGCCGGACGCGGCCGCCCGTCGGCTCACGATGCTGCTCACCGACCGCCCCGGCACGGCGGGCGGCGGTCGCAGAGGCAGCGCGCCCGACCTGAGGGAGTTGCTGCCCCAGTGGCTGGCGACGGCGAACGCCCGCGGTTTCGCGGCGCCGCCCCAGGCGCTACCGGCGCTGCTGGACGCGGCGCGGGGGCGTACGGACCTGCGGCCGGCGGCGCTGAAGTTCGCGGGGCCCCGCGCCCTGTGGCTGGCCCGGCTGAATCCGGACTGGCGGTTCGCCCTGCGCGCGACGCCCGGCGCAGAGAGCGCACCGCCGGGTGCCGATGCCACGGAGCGGGCGCGCAGGCTCTGGGACGAGGGCCTGTTCGCCGAGCGTGTCGCTCTCCTGGCGTCCCTGCGCGCCCGTGACCCGGCCGGCGCACGCGATCTGCTGGCGTCGACCTGGGCGACGGAACGGGCCGAGGACCGGCTGATGTTCCTCGACTCGCTGCGGACGGGACTGGAGGCGGCGGACGAACCCTTCCTGGAGCAGGCGCTGGCCGACCGCAGCCGCAACGTACGAGCCACGGCGGCCGAGTTGCTGTCGGCGCTGCCGTACTCGGCGCTGGCCACGCGGATGGCGGCGCGGGCCGCGACGTGCGTGTCCCTCGACCGCACCCTCACCCCACCGGCGATCACCGTCGAGGCGCCCCACGAGTGCGACACGGGCATGGAGCGGGACGGCGTGGTGGCCAAGCCGCCGGCCGGACGCGGGGAACGGTCGTGGTGGTTCGGCCAGTTGGCGGAGGCGGCCCCGCTGGCCACCTGGCCGGCCCGGCTCGGGGGTCGTACGGCCGAGGAGATCGTCGCCCTGCCGGTGGCGGACGGCTGGCAGAGCGAGCTGCACGCCGCGTGGTGCCGCGCGGCGGTACGACAGCGCGACGGCCTATGGGCGAGGGCACTGCTGGGCGCACCCACGGCGCCCGAGGCCGGAGGGCCGGGCGCGGTGTCCCTGGCCGAGCGGGCCAAGCTGCTCGGCACTCTGAGTCCCGGTGAACGCGCCGAGTGGGTCGCCGGGTTCATCGCGACGCACGGACTGTCCGAGGCGTTCCAGCTGCTCGGCATGTGCGGGGTGCCGTGGGCCACGCCGCTCGGCCGTGCGGTGGTCGACGCCCTCAACATCGCCCGGGACGCCGGGAGCTACCCGTGGAGCTTCAGCGGCGTCATGGGCCTGGCCGAGCGCTGCCTCGACCCCTCGGAGGCGGGCCGCCTCGACGGCCTGCTGGCGATACCGGACGAGCCGGAGGACGCGTCGCCGGGGGCCGGGTGGTACTGGGCGGAGGCGTTCCAACGGCTCGTCACGACCTTGCGCCTGCGGGCGGCGATGGCCGAGGAACTCCGGGCGGGGCCGTGAGGCACCACCCCGCGGCCCGTCGCCCGCGCACAACACGGCCCGAGGCGTGCCCGGGTGGACACGGGGCGAACCCGCGCCCTCGGAACAGCCGCCTGACGCCTGCCCAGGCCGGACGACCAAGGCCGGACCAACCAAAGCTGCGGGCCAAAGCCGGACAACCAAAGCTCCAGGCCAAGGCCGGACGGCCAGTCCTACGCCCCCGCGGGCTCCCGCACGTTCGCCCGCACCCAGTCCACGATGGACGCCGTGGTCGCGCCGGGCGTGAAGATCTCCGCGACGCCCTTCTCCTTCAGCGGGGCGATGTCCGCCTCGGGGATGATCCCGCCGCCGAAGACCAGGATGTCCGCGGCGTCCCGCTCCCGCAGCAGCTCGATCACCGCGGCGAAGAGCGTGTTGTGCGCACCGGAGAGGATGGACAGCCCGATCGCGTCGGCGTCCTCCTGGATCGCGGTGTCGACGATCTGCTCGGGCGTCTGGTGGAGCCCGGTGTAGATGACTTCCATACCGGCGTCGCGCAGCGCCCGCGCGATCACCTTGGCCCCGCGATCGTGGCCGTCGAGCCCCGGCTTGGCCACCACCACGCGGATCGGACCGGCTGCCACACCCATCACTGCCTCCATGAAGCGACTACATCCATCCGTAACGACAAGTACCGCACACTTCTCGTCCTCACGGCGCGGATCCCCGCACCACAGTGTCCGGGGGAAGTGAACGCACGTTATCGCCAGCATCCCGCACCCGGCAGTTTCGCGGTGGATACAGAGGGGGAAATCACACGGTGGGACAGGTTCGCCACGCACCGCTCAGGGGCGCGGCGGCAACACGCGCACGGAGAGCCGCAGCGAGGGCAGCGCAGGTCGCCCGCCCGCCTCGTCGCCGTTTCACCGACACCACAGGCCACACAAGGCCCACAGGGCTCTGATACGGCATGCCACAACACGGGTAGGCATAAACCTCGCAACCAGCACCAGTCACTGGTGTCACGGCGCTCCACGAGGGCACACGGGGGACAGAGGCGTCCCTGCGCGTGCCGACAGGAGGTCGGCCCATGAAGGTCACCACGGCAGCACTGCCCCTTCTCCCGCTCTTCCAGCGTCTCCTGCCCGGGCTTCCGGGGCTCCCCGGCCTTCCGGGACTCCCCGCGGTCCCGGGACTGCCGGACCTGGCAGGCCTACCGGGCCGACTGACCGGACTCTCGCTGACCCTCCTGAAGGCAAGCGCCCTGGAGGCCGCGATCCTCGCCGGGCACCTCCTCCTCTACCCCTCGGGGATCATCCAGGAGCGGCGCCCGGCGCAGGTCGTCCGGCCGCCGGACGACCTGGATCCGCAGCCGTCCCCGCCGCCCCCCAGGCTCCCGGCCCCGGTCAGCCCCCCGGTCGTGCTGGTGCACGGTTTCATCGACAACCGCTCGGTCTTCCTGCTGCTGCGCCGCAGTCTGGCCCAGCACGGCAGGCACGAGATCGAGTCGCTGAACTACTCCCCCCTGACCTGCGACATCCGCACCGCGGCCGAGCTGCTCGGCCGGCACATCGAGGAGATCTGCGAGCGGACGGGCAGCGAGCGGGTCGACGTCGTCGGGCACAGCCTCGGTGGGCTGATCGCGCGCTACTACGTACAGCGCCTCGGCGGAGACCTCCGCGTCCGCACCCTGGTGACGCTCGGGACCCCACACGCCGGCACCAAGGTGGTACCGCTGGCGAACGCGCACCCGATCGTGCGCCAGATGCGCCCCGGATCGGCGGTGATCGAGGAGCTGACCCGGCCGGCCCCCGGCTGCCGTACCCGGTTCGTCAGCTTCTGGAGCGACCTGGACCGCGTGATGGACCCGCTGGAGACGGCCTGTCTCGACCACCCCGACCTGAGCGTGGAGAACGTGCGGGTGAGCGGCATCGGCCACCTCGCGCTGCCCGTGCACCCCACCGTGGCCACGGGGATACGGCAGGCACTCGACACCGCCGAACCGGAAGCAGAAGGGGAAACGGGCACGGAACCGGGCAAACGCTCCGGCGGGCTGACCGTGGCCTGAGACCGAAGCAACCCGTTCGGACTCGAACAATTCTCGAACACAAAGCCAAACTCGTGCCCGCCGTCCCCCAAAACACGGCCGATTGCCCGTTTCCTTCGCTCGCGAAACCTGGGGAAGATTGTCGTGCCCGTATACCGCCGGGTACAGTCGCCGCACTGCTCTGGCAGCCCCTGTTGTCGAGGCGAAAGAGAAGTTGGTGAACGACCGTCACCCGTCGGGGACAAGTACCACCCCGGCCCAGGCTTCCGACGCCACGTCGGCGCAGTACGCGTCGTACGGCACGGGGGAGGCCCAGTACGGCGACCTCACCACGTTCGGCGGCTACGCCTCCACCGGTTTTTCCACCGGCACCGCCGACACCTCGGCCTTCGACGCGGACCCCCTCTTCGGCAGCATGCCGGGCCACTACACCGGCACCCACGAGGCGACGGGTTCCTACGACACCGCCCAGTGGTCCCCCGGCGGCGAGCAGGCCCCGCACTACGACGCGTACGCGGCCCAGCACCACGCCGCCTACGACACCGGCGCCTACGACACGACGACGTGGACGGCCGGCTACCAGCAGCACGGCGCCGTACCGCCGCAGGCCACGGGCGCCGAGGCCACCGGGCAGTGGGACACCGGCGACTGGAGCCTTCCGGACCAGTCGGGGGCTCCGGCCGACGCGACCCAGCAGTGGGACTGGGGCACGCAGACCTTCGACACCGGCACCTTCGACACGGGCGCCTACGAGACGAGCGCCTTCGCGACCGGCACCTTCTACACCGGTGCGTTCCCCGGCGGCCCCGCGGACACCGGCTCCTACGACGCCACGCAGTGGAACGCGGACCCGGCAGCCACCGCCGCCGCCGAGGACCCTGCCCGAACGGCCGAGCACCCCGCCCCGGACGACGCCGCGCCGGACGCCACGCCCGTCCCCGAGGGCACCGAACCGGCCCCGTACGACGGCGAGTCGGCCGCCACCGGCGAACTCCCCACCGTGACCGCCCTGCTGGACGACCAGGAAGAGGTCACGCCCGCCACTCGGATCCCGGCCGCCCGCACCGGCTCGCGTACCGGCTCCCGCGCCGGGGCGCGTTCCCGTCGCCGCCAGCCCGCCAAGCGCTCCGCGCTGCTGACCATCGCCGTGCCGTCGGCCTGCGTGATGAGCGTCGCCGGTATCGCGGCCGCCTCCGTCGGCAGCCTGACCGGCGACGAGAGTGCGGACGCCGCGGCATCCGCACCGGACCCGGGCAACGCGAAGGCCGCGCCGGTGCAACCGGCCGCCGCCAACAACAAGTTGGACACCCAGCTCACCAGCCTGGCCGCCGGAGCCGACGACTTCGCGGACCGGGCCAGCCGGACGCAGGAGCGCATCGACCTCAAGGCCGAGCAGGCCCTGGAGAAGAGGCGTGCGGCGCAGGAGGCGGCCCGCAAGGAGCGGCTGCGCCCCAAGTTCGCGCTCCCGGTGGAACAGCACGGCCTCAGCGCCTACTACGGACAGGCCGGCATCAACTGGATGTCCGTCCACACCGGCATCGACTTCCCCGTGTCGTACGGGACGAAGGTGATGGCGGCGACCGACGGCACCGTGCGGACGCAGTACAACAGCGCGTACGGCAACATGATGATCGTGACCGCGAAGGACGGCACGGAGACGTGGTACTGCCACCTCTCCAGCTACCAGGTCCCCTCCGGTGCGACCGTGAAGGCGGGCGACGCGATCGCATTCTCCGGCAACTCGGGCAACTCGACCGGTCCGCATCTGCACTTCGAGGTGCGCCCCGCGGGCGGTTCGGCGATCGACCCACTGCCGTGGCTGCGCAGCCACGGCATCAGCCCGACGTGACGCCGTAACGTCTCGGCACACCGGCCGGGCGGCCACGGTCGGCCCGGGCAGGCGCCCGGGCCCTCACCGCGCCGCCCCGCAGCACACCCTCAGAGCTTCTCCACCGGCGCGTACCGCAGCAGCAGCCGCTTCGGCTTGGTGTCCCCGAAGTCGATCGTCGCTTCGGCGTTGGACCCGGTGCCCTTGACCCCGACCACCGTGCCGAGCCCGAACTGGTCGTGCGTGACGCGGTCGCCGACCGCCAGCGAGACCGTCGGCTGCTCGGCACCGGCCGACCTGCGGGTGGCGAAGCCGGACGCGCCCGACGCCGACGAGCGGGAACGCGACGAGGACAGCGAGGCCGCCACGCCCGAGACCGGCGCGGAGGGCGCGGGGCCGTTCGCCCCGGTGCGCTTCCACTCCAGGTGGGGGGCCGGGATCTCCTCCAGGAACCGGGAGGGCGGGTTGTACGACGGCTGGCCCCAGGCGCTGCGCAGCGTCGACCGGGTCAGGTAGAGGCGCTCGCGGGCGCGCGTGATGCCGACGTAGGCGAGGCGCCGTTCCTCCTCCAGCTCCTTGGCCTGGCCGAGGGCGCGCATGTGCGGGAAGACGCCGTCCTCCATGCCGGTGAGGAAGACGACCGGGAACTCCAGGCCCTTGGCGGTGTGCAGGGTCATCAGGGTGACGACGCCGTCGCCGTCCTCCTCGTCCGGGATCTGGTCGGAGTCGGCGACGAGGGCCACCTTCTCCAGGAAGTCGGCCAGGGTCCCCGACTCCTCGCCCTCGGCCTGCTCCTGCTCGAACTCCAGGGCGACGGCCGCGAGTTCCTGGAGGTTCTCGATGCGGGTCTCGTCCTGCGGGTCGGTGGAGGCCTGCAACTCGGCCAGGTACCCGGTGCGTTCGAGGATCGCCTCCAGGACGGTCGCCGGTCCGGCGCCGGACTCGACGACGGTGCGCAGGTCCTCCATGAGCGTGTTGAACCGCTTGACGGCGTTCGCGGAGCGCGCGGCCATGCCGTACGCCTCGTCGACGCGCCTGAGCGCCTGCGGGAAGCTGATCTTCTCGCGCTGGGCGAGGGCGTCGATCATCGCCTCCGCGCGGTCGCCGATGCCGCGCTTGGGGACGTTGAGGATGCGGCGCAGCGGCACCGAGTCCTCCGGGTTGGCCAGCACCCGCAGGTAGGCCAGGACGTCCCGGACCTCCTTGCGCTCGTAGAAGCGGACGCCGCCGACGACCTTGTAGGGCAGGCCGGTGCGGATGAAGACCTCTTCGAAGACACGGGACTGGGCGTTGGTCCGGTAGAAGACGGCGACGTCGCCGGCCTTCGCCTCGCCCGCGTCGGTGAGGCGGTCTATCTCGTCGGCGACGAACTGCGCCTCGTCGTGCTCGGTGTCGGCGACGTACCCGGTGATCTGGGCGCCGCTGCCCTGGTTGGTCCACAGGTTCTTGGGGCGGCGGGACTCGTTGCGCTCGATGACCGCGTTGGCGGCGCTGAGGATGGTCTGGGTGGAGCGGTAGTTCTGCTCCAGGAGGATCGTCGTCGCGTCCGGGTAGTCCTCCTCGAACTGGAGGATGTTGCGGATGGTGGCGCCGCGGAAGGCGTAGATCGACTGGTCGGCGTCGCCCACCACGCACAGCTCGGCGGGCGGCACCTCGGCCTCCGGCGGCACGTCGACGGGGTGCTCCGAGGGCACGCCGACCAGCTCGCGCACCAGGGCGTACTGGGCGTGGTTGGTGTCCTGGTACTCGTCGACCAGGACGTGCCGGAAGCGGCGGCGGTAGTGCTCGGCGACGTCCGGGAAGGCGCGCAGCAGATTGACCGTGGTCATGATCAGGTCGTCGAAGTCGAGGGCGTTGGCCTCGCGCAGCCGCGACTGGTACATGGCGTAGGCCTGGGCGAGGGTCTTCTCGAAGCCGTCGGCGGCCTGGGCGGCGAAGTCCTCCTCGTCGATCAGCTCGTTCTTCAGATTCGAGATCTTGGCGCTGAAGGACTTCGGCGGGAACTTCTTCGGGTCCAGGTCGAGGTCGCGGCAGACCAGCGCCATGAGCCGCTTGGAGTCGGCGGCGTCGTAGATCGAGAACGACGAGGTGAAGCCGAGCTTCTTCGACTCGCGGCGCAGGATGCGGACGCACGCGCTGTGGAAGGTCATCACCCACATCGCGTTGGCGCGCGGCCCGACGAGCTGCTCCACGCGCTCCTTCATCTCGCCCGCGGCCTTGTTGGTGAAGGTGATCGCGAGGATCTGGCCCGGATGGACGTTCCGCTCGGCCAGCAGGTGGGCGATGCGGTGGGTGAGCACACGGGTCTTGCCGGAGCCGGCACCGGCCACGATGAGCAGCGGCGAGCCGGAGTGGACGACGGCGGCCCTCTGGTTCTCGTTCAGCCCCTCCAGGAGCGCGGCGGCGTCCAGGGCGGGGCGCGGGGCGCCGTCCCGGTAGTGGGTGTCCCGGTCCGGAGGCGCGTCGAACTTCCCGCCGAACAGATCGTGCGGGACCGGCTCCGGTCCGTGATCGTCCTCGGGCGGCGGCGGAGGTTCCTCCTCGTGACCCCGGGGGGTCTGGAGGCTCGCCAGGAAGCTGTCGTCAAAGAGGCTGCTCATCGCTCTCCGAGTCTAGGGCGCCCCACCGACAACCCGGCGCCACCCCGGAAAATGCCCGGCGTTCCCGGACCGGGCACACCCCGCGACCGGCCGGGACACGAAGAGTGACGCCCGCCACCTGCCCAAAGGCGCCCGCACGGAAGGTCACGAAAATGTATCGGGCATATCACCCACCAACCTTCACAGCGGCCACACCAGTTGGCTACGGTGCGGGGCAGGCCGCTCGACCCCCTCCGGCGAACCTCGCCGGGCCGCGCGGCCTCCGCCGAGTCCGGTACGCCGCACGGCAGCCGGAGCCGGGGACCCAACCGAGAACTTTGGGGTGAATCGGCGACACCGCCCTCCATGAGGGACGGACTCGCCGTAGGGCAACCCTTCCGTGCCACACCGCCCGAACCCGACAGCTAACCCGGTAGGCGGAGCACTGGAAGGAGTCGCCTCCCTTGGCGTCGCACCGCAAGTCGCGTCCCACCGGTACCCGCGTCGCGGGCATACGGACCCCGGCCCTCGCCACCGCGGCCCTCACCTCCGTCGCCCTGCTGTCCCAGACGGCGAACGCCACGCCGTCGGACGACCGGCCGACCCTCGAAGAGGTCGAGAAGAAGGTCGACGACCTCTACCGCCAGGCCGGGTCGGCGACCGAGAAGTACAACGCGGCCAAGGAGAAGACCTCCAAGCAGCGCAAGAAGGTCGACACCCTCCTCGACGACGTCGCCCAGCGCACCCAGAAGCTCAACGACGCGCGCGAGGAGCTGGGTTCCTTCGCCTCCGCCCAGTACCGCACGGGCGCCTCGGTCCCGGAGACCGCGACGCTGCTGCTCGCGGACTCGCCGCAGGACTACTTCGACCAGAACCAGCTGATGAACCGGCTCACCGGCCGGCAGAAGACCGCCGTCGACGACTACGTCACCCAGCAGTCCGAGACGATGAAGAAGCGCCGGGAGGCCACCGAGAGCCTCCAGACGCTCACCGACTCGCAGACCGACCTCAAGACGGCCAAGTCGACCGTCCAGAAGAAGCTCGCCACCGCGCGGGAGCTGCTCTCGGAGCTGACCGCCGAGGAGAAGGCCCGGCTCGCGGCGATCGAGAAGAAGAAGCAGCAGGAGGCCGCCCGCAAGGCCGCCGAGCTGGCGAAGCAGCAGGAGGCGCAGGAGGCCGAGCGCAAGCGGCAGGAGGAGGCCGCCCAGCAGGAGAGCGGCGCCGGATCCGGCTCCTCGGGGACCTCCGGCGGCACCGGCTCCTCGGACTCGTCGACGCCGGACACCTCGAACGGCACCAAGGCCGAGAAGGCGATCGCCTTCGCCCGCGCCCAGATCGGCAAGCCGTACGTCTGGGGCGCCACGGGCCCCGGCTCCTACGACTGCTCGGGCCTCACCCAGGCCGCCTGGAAGGCCGCGGGCGTGACGCTGCCCCGCGTCACCTACGACCAGGTCAACGCCGGAACGACCGTCTCCGTCTCCCAGGCGCAACCCGGTGACCTGGTCTTCTTCTACGACGACATCAGCCACGTCGGCCTGTACATCGGCGACGGCATGATGATCCACGCCCCGAAGCCGGGCGCGTACGTCCGCGAGGAGTCGATCTTCTACGACGGAGAGTCGTCGATCCACAGCGTGGTGCGCCCGGGCTGATCGTCGCGGGTCTCTAGCATCGGGCCCATGTCATCGGCCACCCATCCCTCCGCGCTGCGCGCCTGGTGGGCGCAGCGTCCGCCGGCGGCCGGGGCCGCGGTGATGGCGACCGGCATCGTGTCGGTCGCCCTGCATCTGACGGGCCGCGAGATCCTGTCCCGGACCGCCCTGGTCCTGGCCTGCGCCGCCTGGCTGATACTGGCCGCGAACTTCGTCTATCTGCTGCTGGCCGACCGGGCCCAGTGGGTGAAGCGGGCCGGGACGCCGGGGGCGCTCACCGCCGTCGCCGCGACGACCGTGCTCGGCACCCGTTTCTCGCTGCTCGGCTGGTCGCTCCTGGCGGCGGTGCTGCTCGCGCTGGCCGCGCTGCTGTGGCCGTGGCTGCTGTACCTGGTGGTGCAGCACTGGGGGCGGAGGATGCCCGGCGCGGTGTTCCTGAGCTGTGTGGCCACGGAGGGACTCGCCGTGCTCGCCGCCACGCTGGCCGCGGCCACCTCGACGCCCTGGCTGGCGCACGCGGCGCTGGTGCCGTTCTGGCTGGGCATCGTGCTCTACCTGATCGCGCTGTTCCGCTTCGATCTGCGGCAGGTGACCCGGGGTTCGGGGGACCACTGGGTGGCGGGCGGCGCGCTCGCCATCTCCGCCCTCGCCGGTGCCAAGCTGCTCGCGGCGGCCGGGACCGGCATGTACCTGTGGAACGCCGACGACCAGGCCGTCCTGCACGACGTGACCGTCTTCCTGCTCACGCTCGACCTGGCCTGGTACGCCGTACTGCTGGCCGCCGAGATCGCCTGGCCCCGCCTCCGCTACGACGTGCGCCGCTGGTCGACCGTCTTCCCGCTCGGCATGACGGCGGCGGCGACGCTGTCCGTGGCCGTGGTCGTCGACGTCCCGTGGCTGGACGTGCCCGGCCGGGCCCTGCTGTGGATCGCGGTGGCCGGGTGGCTGGCGGTCGCGGCGGGGGCGGTCGTCCGGGCCCGGGCCACGCTGCGGTCCGCGGCGGCGGACTCCGGGACGACGGTCAGGTCCACAGCACCGCGATGAAGACGTTGACCAGGGTCAGCGCGCCCACCAGGCCGAACAGCGGCTTGTCCACCTTCTCGTCGTCGCGCTTCACGTAGACCAGGCCGAGGATCACGATCAGCACGGCCAGCTTCACGCCGATCTTGACGTTGTCGACGGAGTAGTCCTGGGCCTGGTTGAGGCCGACCAGGACGGCGCCGGTGACCAGCATCGTCAGCGCGCCGTGCAGCATCGCGGGGGTGAACCGGGCCGCGCCCTGGCCCATCGCCTTCATCTGGGTCAGGAAGCCGCCCAGGAGCGCGGCGATACCGACGATGTGCAGGCCGACGAAGAGGTGGATGAGTACGTCCATGGGGCCGGAGCCTAATGAGGGCCCGGGCGCGCCCGGACACCGGCCCGCCTTGGTGCTCCCATAACAGCTCACGGCCCCCATCCGCCCCCGATCCGGCATATCGGTCATCACCCTGCGTGGAGGTGACGAGCCCCGGCGCGGACGACGGTCACATACGGTCGCCGCACGATCCGCTGCCGCCACTTCCGCGCATCCCGTCACCGGACCGTTACCGACCCGCCTAGCGTCCTGGCCCAGGCAGCCGGAGCGGACCGGCGCCGACCCGGCGCGGGCCGGAGTCGAGTCGTACGGAAGGACGTGGATCGCAGGTGGGAACGCACCGCAGGCCGCGGCAGCGCGCGACGGGCGGCGGCAGAGTCCGTACGGCGGGCACGATCGCCCTCGCGGGCGCGGCCACCGCGACGGGCCTGGGCGGGACCGGACACGCCGACCCGCAGCCGACGGCGGCGCAGGTCAGGGCCAAGGTGGACAAGCTCTACCAGGAGGCCGAGGTGGCCACCGAGAAGTACAACGGCGCGAAGGAGAAGGCGGACGCCGCCGAACGGCGCCTGGAGGAACTGCGGGACGAGGCCGCCCGCAAGGAGGACCGGCTGAACTCGGCGCGGGAGGCCCTGGGTTCGGTCGCGGCGGCGCAGTACCGCAGCGGCGGTCTGGACCCGGCGCTGCAACTCGCGCTCTCCTCCGACCCGGACCGGTATCTCGACGGCGCCGCGTTCGTCGAGCGCGCGGGCCGTCGGCAGACGGCCGAGGTGGGCCGCGTACGCAAGGAGCTGCGGGAGGTCGAGCGCCTGCGCGGCGCCGCCCGCGTCGAGGTCGCCTCGCTGAAGTCGCGCCGGGCCGAGTTGAAACGTCACCGCGAGACCGTCACCGGCAAGCTGGAGTCGGCCCGCCGCCTGCTGTCCCGGCTGACCGCCGAGGAACGCGCCCGCGTCGGCGGCGGAACGGGCGATCGCGCCTCCCGCGCCGCTTCCCCCGGCTCCCGCGAGGGCCTGTCCGCGGGCGCCCAGGCCCCCGACTCCCGCGCCGCGGCGGCCGTGGCGTACGCCTACCAGAAGCTCGGCAGCCCGTATGTGTGGGGCGCGACCGGCCCGAACGCCTTCGACTGCTCGGGCCTCACCCAGGCCGCCTACCGCGCGGCCGGGGTCTCCCTGCCCCGCACTACCTACGCCCAGATCGACGCGGGCCGCCGCGTAGCACGGTCCGAACTCCGCCCGGGCGACCTGGTCTTCTTCTACTCGGGCATCAGTCACGTCGGCATCTACGTCGGCAACGGGCGGATGATCCACGCCCCGAACCCGTCGGCGCCGGTGCGCGTCGCCCCGGTCGACGAGATGCCGTTCGCGGGGGCGACGCGAGTGGTGTGAGACGCCGCCCCGTTCGGCGCCGTCAGACCAGCCGCCGTGCCGTCGCCCACCGGGTCAGCTCGTGCCGGTTGGACAGCTGGAGCTTGCGCAGGACCGCCGAGACATGGGACTCGACGGTCTTGACCGAGATGTACAGCTGCTTGGCGATCTCCTTGTACGCGTAGCCGCGGGCGATCAGGCGCAGCACCTCGCGCTCGCGCTGGGTGAGCCGGTCCAGGTCCTCGTCGACCGGCGGCGCGTCCGTGGAGGCGAACGCGTCGAGGACGAAGCCCGCCAGACGCGGGGAGAAGACGGCGTCGCCCTCCTGGACCCGGAAGACGGAGTTGACCAGGTCGGTGCCGGTGATGGTCTTGGTGACGTAGCCCCGGGCGCCGCCGCGGATCACGCCGATCACGTCCTCCGCCGCGTCCGAGACGGACAGGGCGAGGAAGCGGACGGGCCGCTCGGCGTCGCTCATCAGGGGCGCGCAGCGGCGCAGCACCTCGACCCCGCCGCCGCCGGGGAGGTGGACGTCGAGGAGCACGACCTCCGGGCGGGTCGCGGTGATGACCGTGACGGCCTGGTCGACGTCGGCGGCCTCGCCGACGACCTCGACCCCGGTCTCGGCGGTCTGGCCGATCTCGGCCTGGACGCCGGTGCGGAACATGCGGTGGTCGTCGACGAGCACCACGCGCACGCGGCGCTCCCCCGCGCCACCACTCGCCGGCTGTGCGGGCCCGGCCGCCTCGCCCGCTCCCGCCGTTCCGTTCGCCTCGGTCGGGTCGCTCATGACGTCTTCTCCGCCCTCTCCATTTCCAGTTCGACCTCCGTGCCGCCGTCCGGCACCGCGCGCAGCCGCGCCGTGCCGCCGTTGCGCTCCATGCGGCCGATGATCGATTCTCTGACGCCCATGCGGTCGGCGGGTATCGAGTCGAGGTCGAAGCCGGGGCCGCGGTCCCGGACGGACACGAAGACCGTCCTGCCCTCGACTTCGGCGTAGACCTGTACGGCGCCGCCCTCGCCACCGTACTTGGCCGCGTTCACCATCGCTTCGCGCGCGGCCTGCATCTGTGCGCTGACGCGCTCGTCGAGAGGGCAGTCGCCGACGACGACCACCTCGAGGGGGACGCCGTGCTTGTCCTCGACCTCCGCCGCGTTGCGCTTCACGGCCTCGGCGAGGGTGGTGGGTTCGTCGTCCTCGTCCTTGCCGTTGCCCTCCGGTTTGTAGAGCCAGGAGCGCAGATCCCGCTCCTGGGCCCGGGCCAGGCGGCGCACCTCGCCCGCGTTCTCCGCGTTGCGCTGGATCAGGGTCAGGGTGTGCAGCACCGAGTCGTGGACGTGGGCGGCGACCTCGGCGCGCTCCTGCGCGCGGATGCGCATCAGCCGTTCCTCGGACAGGTCCTGCGTCATCCGCACCAGATAGGGGCCGGCGAGGAGCGTGATGCCGACCAGGACGGCGAGGGCGGCCTGGAGGACGGAGCCGAGGTGGGCCGCGGAGCCCTGGAGGACGAAGATGCCGGTGACCCCGGCCGTCACCAGCAGGACACCGGCCACCGAGCGCAGCAGGGTGACCGTGCGGCGGTGGCGTCCCACCTCGGCCCAGCGGGCCCGGCGCGCGTTGTCCGCCTGGCGCCAGACGAGGGCGACGCCGGCGCCGACGAGCACGGTCGGCCACAGGTAGGCCTTGGCGCCGCCGCCGAGGTCGACGTTGCCCACGAAGACCAGGGCCACGACGACCATGAGGAGCAGGGCGACCATCTGCCCCTTGTCGGGCTTGCGGGCCACGAGTCTGCGGCGGCCGTCCGGCCCGGCCTCGGAGGTGACGAGGGACGGCGGCTTCTGGGCCTCCACTCCCCCGACGCCCAGCGGCACGAAGAACCAGAAGGCCGCGTACAGCAGCGCGCCCAGGCCGTCGGCCATGAACAGGCCGACGAAGGCGAACCGCACCCAGATGACGGGCAGCCCGAGATGCCCGGCGAGCCCCCGCGCCACCCCGCCGAGCCAGCGTCCGTCGCTGCTTCGGTAGAGCTTGCGCGGCGGCCGCGGTTCGACGACGGGTGCTGCTGCGGCTTCCGGCATGCCACCGATGGTCACACGGGTGCGGGAGCCGGAGCATCAGGGTCGTTCCCCCAATCACCCCTGATCTTCGGGCCGCCCCCGCCTCGAACACTGCCCGGGCGCGGAGTCAGGGCCGATATCAGGGTCCGACCAGGGTCGAACCGGCTGCCGTCACGGCGTCTCGCCCGTCACCATGGACTCATGACAGATCACGAGCGCGCCGCGACGGGCCCAAGGCCCGGCTCCGGCCCGCGCCCACCGCTGGGCGCCGGGCCGCGGGACGCCGCGCCCGCCGCGGACGCCGGGGCGGCCGATCCGGGCCCCCCGGGTGCCGCCGGGCCGCCGCAGCGGTTCCGGCGCGACCGGCGGCACAAGACGCTCGCCGGGGTGTGCGCCGGCCTCGGCCGGCAGTGCGACCTGGACCCGGTGATCTTCCGGATCACGCTCGCGGTGCTCTCCGCGACCGGCGGCATCGGTCTCCTCTTCTACGGCTTCGCCTGGCTCTTCGTCCCCTACGACGACGAGGAGGAGAACGAGGTGCGCAAGCTGCTGACCGGCCGGGTCGACGGCCAGGCGCTGGCGGCCGTGCTCTTCGCCCTGGTCGGCTGCGGGGTCTTCCTCACCATGCTGCGCAACGGCGGCGTGCTGACCTTCGCCGTCGTCCTCTCCCTGCTCCTCGCGGGCGCCGGGTACTGGTCGCGGCACCGCAGAGCCCCCGAACCGGACCCGCTCTCGGCCCACGCCGTCGCCGACGCCCCGCCGGAGGCCCAGGCGCCGCCGATCATGTACACCTGGCCCTCCTGGTGGCGCGAACCCATCGTCAAGGACGGCACCCACGACGGCGGGACGGGCTACATGTGGGGGCCGCCGGACTCCGCGGAACGGGACATCGCGGCGGCCGTCAACATCGGCCGCGGGATCCCGGGGCGTCGCGACCGCGGTCCGGCGGGCGACCGGGGCCCCTGGTCCCCGCAGCCGCGCGGCCCCCGCGGCATCGGCGGCTGGGTGTTCCTGCTCGCCCTGCTGGCCGGTTTCCTCGGGACCCGGCTGACCTGGGACGACCACCCGCTGGGCACCAGCCTGCAGACCGGTCTGGCGTGCGCGCTCGCCGTCTTCGGCCTCGGTATCGCGGTCAGCGCCTTCCTCGGGCGCACGGGAGCCGGTTCGATCTTCCTGGCCGTGGTCACGGCGGGCCTGCTGGCCGGATCGGCCGCCGTGCCGGAGAACGTCGGGACCGAATGGGTCCGCACCACCTGGAAGCCGGTGGTGGCGGCCGACGTGCGCGAGCAGTACGACATCGGCGCGGGCAGCGGCACCCTCGACCTGTCCCGCCTCGACCTGGCCGAGGGGCAGACGGTGACCACGCGGGCCGACGTGGGCATGGGCCGCATACGGGTCGTCGTGCCGCAGGACATGACCGTGCGGCTGAACGTCGAGGTGGGCGTGGGCGACATCCAGCTGCCCGGCGACGACGAGAAGGACGTGGACGTGGCGCCCGGCAAGCACAAGGAGATCACCCTGTCCCCCGCCGGGGGCGGCCAGGACGGCGGCACGCTCGACCTCGACCTCCAGGTCGGCGTCGGTCAGGCGGAGGTGTCCCGTGCTGCTTCATAGGTTCCAGCCGGGGCGGCTGGTGGCCGGCCTCTTCCTGATACTGGCCGGCGTCATCTACGCCGGTGACGCGGGCGGTCTCTGGGAGACGCCGTGGTTCGTGGTGATCCCCGTCGTCGCGGGCGGGCTCGGCATCGCGGGCGCGGTCGGGGTCGTGGCCCGGGCCGCGCACCGACGCCGAGCGGCGACGGACGAGCCCCGGGCGGACCACCCCCGCTGACGGCGCTGCCGGGCAGCCTACCGGTAACCGCCCGTGCGCCGCCTGCGCCGGGTACGCAGTACGGCGTCCAGCGACAGCAGCGGGGCGCCGGCGAGGACGAGGGGGAGCCAGGCCATGAGGTAGGCGAGGTCGTTTCCGTAGTAGTAGGGGTCGGAGGCCCAGCTGACGGTCAGCCAGAGGCTGAGGGAGATCAGCGCGCCGCCCAGCGCCGCCAGGCGGGTGAGCAGCCCGAGCAGGGTGCCGATGCCGACGGCCAGCTCGCCCAGGGCGATGGCGTAGCCGAATCCGGGCGGGTTCTTCAGGGCGAGGTCGACCAGGGCGGGGACGGCCGAGGAGTCGCGGACTGTCCGCATCATGTCGCCGATGGAACCGGCGCCCGCGTCCTTCATGAAGGCGCTGTCGGTGAGCTTGTCCAGACCGGCGTAGATGAAGGTGACACCGAGGAAGATCCGTAGCGGAAGGAGGGCGTGGCGGGCGGCGTTGTCCCGCCAGTCCCTCCCGCCTCCGGGTGAGATGGGGACATCCGTCCGCATACCGTGCGTCATCACTGCCAGCCGCCTCTCGCCGCCCATGCCCGGACCCCCCACAGACCATACGTACGACACCCGGGTCCGGCTCAACCCTCGGCAACCGGTTTCTCGCCGCCGGTTTCGACGGGCCGCCGAGCGGGGGCGGGCGCGGTGCGGGGCGGGTGCGGGTGCGGGGTCAGTCCGTCACGTCGATGGCGTACCGGTTGGTCTCCACGCCCGCGCCCGTGACGACCTGGACGTCCACCCGGCCCGGTTCCACGTCGGCCGGGACGGGGACCGTCAGCACGTCGTCCGTGGGATTGCTGAAGCCACCCGTCACCGGGACCAGGGGCACGTGGACGTTGACCGCGCCGATGCGCACGACCATCCGGGACAGCCGGTCCGCCCGCTGGGCACCCGGGGGCACGAAGCCCGCGCCCCGGATCTCGATGTCGTCGCCGGTGCGGATGGGGCCGTCCAGGTCACCGGCCTCCCGCGCCCGGACCACGGAGAGGATGACCGGCCGCCCGCCCTCGGCGTACTTCCCGGCCACATAGGTCGCCGCGGAGACCAGCACCACCACCGCCAGCCCCCAGGGCAGGTCGGGCAGTTGCTCCGGGCGCCGGGCCAGCCGTACCGCCGCGAACACCAGGGCCACGGTGCTGATCACGACGTACTGGATGTCGGCGAAGGTCCCGCGGCCCGCGTCGTCCGTCAGCAGGTCGCCGGCGCGCGGCCGGTCGGCCCGTACCTTCTGCAGCCGCTGCCCCAGCACGCGCAGTCCCACCACCCGCCGCACCAGGACCGCGATGCCGCAGACCACCGCGAGCACGGTCACCGCGCCGATGCCGCGCCCGAGTTCGAGACCGGAGATCAGCGCCTCCCGCCGGTCGTGCCCCGAGGCGACGGCCAGTTGCCCGGCGAGCACCAGCACGGCGTAGGCGACGAAGAGGACCCAGGCCGCCGCCACCGCGCGCGAGGTGGACAGGCGGTTGTCCTCGCCGATGACCGGCGCCAGCGCCCCGCCCCGGGCCCGGTGGAACCACGACGCGGCCGTCAGCGCACCGGCCACCACCAGCGCCGCCGCGAGTGAGGCGGTGCGCGCCGCCGACCAGCCCGCACCGATCGCGGTGAGCGCCTGTCCGAGCAGCAGCAGGACGACCGCCGCCCACACGACGGCCGTCGTGCGGCGGCCCAGTGCCGCGAGCCATGCGTCGCCCTCGGCGCGGCCGCGTTCGGCGACGGCTTCCGCCGACTGGGTCAGCTCCTCCGAGACCCACTGGCGGGAGGCGGAGGCGGAGTGGGCCACCGCGGCCGGCAGCCCCTGCCCGGCCGCGAACTCGTCCCGTCGCAGCAGGAACGCGGCGACCGCCCTGCGGTGCCCCTCCCGGGCACCGTGCGGACAGTCCCCGCAGGTGCAGCCACCGCCGTGGGCGGCCTCGTACGCGTCCCTGTCCGAGCCGCTCCCGCGTCTCGCCTCCTGCACCGCCACGCCCGACGCCCGCCTTCCCGCACCCGGTAAGTCCCTTGGAACGACAGCGAATTGTGCCGTACCGCGGCCCGCGTCCGCGCGCCGCCCCGTCTTACGTCTGCTCAGCGCGGGTGAGGCGCGGACCGCCGTGTTGACGCGGCCCCGCGCGACCCCGCGTCGCCCCGCGCCCGCCCCGAGCCACGCCGCGCCGCCCCGGGCACGGTCACTCGAACAGGTCCGGTTCGCGGCGGGTGACCTCCTGCCACAAGGGCTGGTAGTTGATCCACGCCACCAGGTCGCCGCCGAGCTGTTCCCGGGTCGCCACGGCCTGCCGGTGGTCGATCAGCACCGGCCGCCCCGCCGCCTTCGCCAGCAGCTGCACCTGGCAGGACCGCTCCAGCGACAGGAACCACCAGGCCGCCGCGTCCACCGAGTCGCCGACCGTCAGCAGCCCGTGGTTGCGCAGCACCAGCGCCTTGCCGGAGCCGAGCACCCGCGCGATGCGCCGCCCCTCCTCGGCGTCGACCGCGACACCCGAGTAGGAGTCGTACAGGGCGTGGTCCTCGTAGAAGGCGCAGCTCTCCTGGGTGATCGGTTCGAGCAGCTCGCCGAGGGCCGACAGCGCGCGCCCGTGCACCGAGTGGCAGTGGGCGACCGCGACGACGTCCGGGCGGGCCGCGTGTACCTGGGAGTGCACGGTGAAGGCGGCCTGGTTCACATGGTGGCCGCCCTGCACCACCTGGCCCTCGGAGTTGGCCAGCACCAGGTCGCTCGCCCTGATGTGGGCGAAGGGCACGCCGAACGGGTTGACCCAGAAGCAGTCGCTGTACTCGGGGTCGCGGGCGGTGATGTGCCCGGAGACCCCGTCCTCGAACCCGTACCGCCCGAAGAGGCGCAGCGCGGAGGCGAGCCGTTCCTTGCGGTGGCGGCGCTCGTCCTCGACCGAGTCGTGCCTGGGCGGCATGGCGAACCGCAGCCGGTCGGTGGGCAGCGGCGGGGGCTCGGCGGCCCCGGACGTCCCGTGCATGTGTTCTCTGTCCTTCGGCGCCAGATGTGCCTTACGGGCCGGAAGTTACCGGCGGTGCGGCCGGGAGGACAGTTTCGGGGGCCAATACGCGACAGAGGGTGTCGGTTTTCGCGTTCACACTCGGCGTATGACTTCAGGCACTCCTGTGAACTGGGCCGGTTTCGCCGCCGCCGAGCCCGCCCTGGCCGACACCGTCGAGGCGCGGTTCGGCGCGTACACGCACCACGTCCTCGCCACCCTCCGCAAGGACGGCTCGCCCCGCACCACCGGCCTGGAGGTGCGCATCCTGGGCGGCGAGCTGTGGCTCGGCATGATGCCGGACTCGCTGAAGGCGCTCGACCTGCGCCGCGATCCGCGCTTCGCGCTGCAGGCGAACCCGGGGGACGGCACCGGCATGGGCGGCGGAGACGTGCGCGTCGCCGGGCGGGCGGTCGAGGTCGAGGACCCGCGGACCAGGGCCGGATACGTGGAAGAGGTGGAACCGCCGGAGCCGTTCCACCTCTTCCGTACCGAGCTGACGGAGGTCGTGCGGACCCGCGTCGAGGACGACAAGTACCTCGTCGTCGAGATCTGGCAGCCCGGTCAGCCCGTGCGCACGATCAGGCGCACGTAGGGAGCACCCTCGGGATCACTCCCACTCGATCGTGCCCGGCGGCTTCGAGGTCACGTCGAGGACGACGCGGTTGACGTCCTTGACCTCGTTGGTGATCCGGGTCGAGATCTTGGCGAGCACGTCGTACGGCAGCCGGGACCAGTCGGCGGTCAT
Source organism: Streptomyces sp. BBFR25 (assembly GCF_044590125.1). Lineage (NCBI taxonomy): Bacteria > Bacillati > Actinomycetota > Actinomycetes > Kitasatosporales > Streptomycetaceae > Streptomyces > Streptomyces sp. BBFR25. The sequence goes on along the minus strand of NZ_CP172447.1, from coordinate 5,093,430 downwards.
GGCGTCCTCGGACGAGACCGGCCGCAGGACGATCGGGTGGCCGTAGGTGCGGCCGTCGCCCTGGACGCCGACGGAGCGGACGTCCGCGAGCAGCACCACGGGGCACTGCCAGATGTCGCGGTCGAGGCCGGCCGCGGTCAGCTCCTCGCGGGCGATGGCGTCGGCCTCGCGCAGCAGGTCGAGCCGCGCCTTGGTGACCTCGCCGACGATCCGGATGCCGAGGCCGGGGCCCGGGAAGGGCTGGCGCTGGACGATCTCGTCCGGCAGGCCCAGCTCCTGGCCGACCATCCGGACCTCGTCCTTGAACAGCTGGCGCAGCGGCTCGACCAGCTCGAACTCGATGTCGTCGGGCAGGCCGCCCACGTTGTGGTGGGACTTGATGTTGGCGGTGCCGGTGCCGCCGCCGGACTCGACGACGTCCGGGTAGAGCGTGCCCTGCACGAGGAAGGCGACCTCGGGGCCGTCCTCCCGCATGATCTCCAGCTGCGCCTGCTCGAAGACCCGGATGAACTCGCGGCCGATGATCTTCCGCTTCTCCTCGGGGTCGGAGACCCCGGCGAGCGCCTTGAGGAACCGCTCCTCGGCGTCCACGACCTTCAGCTGGACGCCGGTCGCGGCGACGAAGTCCTTCTCGACCTGCTCGGTCTCGCCCTTGCGCATCAGGCCGTGGTCGACGTAGACGCAGGTCAGCTGGGAGCCGATGGCCTTCTGGACGAGGGCGGCGGCGACCGCGGAGTCCACGCCGCCGGACAGGCCGCAGATGGCCCGCTTGTCGCCGACCTGCTCGCGGATGGCGGCGACCTGCTCCTCGATCACGTTGCCCGTGGTCCAGTCGGGGCTCAGGCCCGCGCCCCGGTACAGGAAGTGCTCCAGCACCTGCTGCCCGTGCGTGGAGTGCATCACCTCGGGGTGGTACTGGACGCCGTAGAGCTTCTTCTCGTCGTTCTCGAAGGCGGCGACCGGGACGACGTCCGTGGAGCCGGTGACGGTGAAGCCCTCGGGGGCGGCGGAGCAGGCGTCGCCGTGCGACATCCACACCGACTGCTCGGCCGGGGTGCCCTCGAAGAGGGTGGAGGAGGGCTTGGAGACGGCCAGCTCGGTGCGGCCGTACTCACGGGCGCCGGAGTTGTCGACGGTGCCGCCGAGGGTCTGCGCCATCAGCTGGAAGCCGTAGCACATGCCGAAGACGGGGACGCCCGCCTCGAACAGGGAGCGGTCGAGGGTCGGGGCGCCCGGCTCGTACACCGACGAGGGGCCGCCCGAGAGGATGATGGCCGCCGGGTTCTTGGCGAGGATCTCCTCGACCGGCATGGAGCTCGGCACGATCTCGCTGTAGACCCGCGCCTCGCGGACACGACGGGCGATGAGCTGGGCGTACTGCGCGCCGAAGTCGACGACCAGGACGGTGTCGGGGGCGGCGGCAGCGGGAGTCGCTGATGACACGGGGTGCCTTCCGGCGGTCGGGCGGGGGGCTTGTGCTCCCGATTCTACCGAGCGGGGCAGGTGACCCGGCCCCGCCGTCGGCCGCCACCGTCGCCGCTCCCCCGTCCCGCCCCGGGTCTCACCATGCGAACCGGCTTGGACACCGGCCGTCGCCGGGGCATACTGGGGCCCATGCTCAAGCACCAGGCGTTCCTGTTTACCTATGGCAACCGGCCCACCGGCTGCCATGGTCGTGCTGCTTGAGCAACTGACAAGCGACTTCCCAGGCGCCCCGGGCCGACAAGGTCCGGGGCGCCTGGCGTTTGCGGACCGTGCCGGTCCCGGGTGCCGCCACCCTTCGGCGAGGAGCCACCGAGATGACCGTCACCACAGCAGACAAGACCGGCGCCCACACCCCCGAGGCCGCCGACGTGATCACCGGCGCCCGGGAGCGCATCGACGCCCTGGACGACCGGATCATCGGGCTGATCCAGGAACGGATGGCCGTCTCCGCCGTCATCCAGGAGGCGCGGATCACCTCCGGCGGCCGGCGGGTGAACCTCTCCCGCGAGATGGAGGTGCTCGACCACTACCGCCAGGCGCTGGGCAAGCCGGGTACGGCGCTGGCGATGACGATGCTGGAGCTGTGCCGCGGGCGCGTCTGAGGACCGCGGCACGATCGGGGATCGTCGTATCTGAGTTCGGGCCCCTTCTCACCCGTACGGCGCGTGACCGCCGCGCGAGCGGCTTCGTTGGTCCCGGTGTCCGTGTCAGCCAGGGGCGGGCCCGATAGAACCACGCGTGGCTCGCTGGAGCGATGAGACGTACGGATCGTGCCGTGCGTCGTGGGACCTCGCTCCAGGAAGTGACCGGACGGCAGGGGACAGCAGCCCGGTCACCCAAGAGAACGGCCGGCTCCGGGGACGCCCGGGGCCGGCCGACGGAACGGGTCCCTCGTTCGACACAGGCTTCCGAGGCCGGCGGCGCGACCCCCCGGCGCCGCTTCCGAGGCACCGGCACTGCCCTGACGCCGGTGCCGGCCGAGAGGGAGGGCCCTGCGGCCGCAGCGCCGCGGGGCCCTTCGCCGTGTCACCGCCACCGCTGGTGCCGACTCCCGCCATCGCAGTGACACAGGCCACATAAGGATTCTGTGAATGTGAGGACAACCATTCACAGGCTTCACCGATCAGACCGGACATGCGGCTTCGTCGCGCCCTGCCCGGGGGCGACGCGGCACAGGCAGGAGAAGAGGGACCCGCGCTCGGAGGGGGGTGCGGGTCCCTCTCGCCTCCCGCTCCCCGGGGCCGTCACTTCTTCGGCGGCACCGTCGGCAGGCCCAGGAACGGCAGCCGCAGCGCGCCGAAGGCCTTCTCCGGGACGGCCGGTGACCGGGGCTCGACGGCGGTCACGCGCGCGTACCCGGTGCCCTGCGCGGGGCGCGGGTCGCTCTCGCCCTTGTTCGGCCAGTACGACATCGCGCGCTCGGCCTGCGCCGTGATGGTCAGGGACGGATTGACACCGAGGTTGGCCGATACGGCGGCGCCGTCGACGACCGAGATGCCGGGGTGGCCGTAGAGCCGGTGGTACGGGTCGATGACGCCGGTCTCGCGGGAGGCGCCGATCGGGCAGCCGCCGAGGAAGTGGGCGGTGAGCGGGGTGCCCATCAGCTCGCCGACGTTGGACCCGGCGAAGCCGTTGATCTCGGCGGCGAGTGCGGAGGCCCCCTCGGTCGCGGCCTTGATCTGCTTCGGGTTGGGCGAGCCGTGGCCCTGGCGCGCGGTGAGCAGGCCCTTGCCGACACCCGCCGGTTTCAGGTGCGTGGACAGGGAGTTGTCCAGGGACTGCATGACCAGGCCGATGATGGTCCGCTCGGACCACTTGCGGTTGGACAGGGAACGCAGGACGAGGAGCGGGTGCTTGGCCGCGTGGCCCAGGAAGCCCAGGACGCGGGAGGTGCCCGAGGCGGTCTGCCCGGCGTAGGGGACCTGGAGGATGGACAGGCCGCCCATCGAGTTGGAGCCCTTGCCGTACCGCACCGGCTCGATGTGGGTGTTGGCGTCCGGGTGGATCGAGGACGTGATGGCGACGCCGCGCGTGAAGTCGGCGCGTGCCTCGCCGGTGGCGCCGCGGTAGCGCCGGTCGTCGGTCTGGGCGCCGACCAGTGCCTCGGAGTTGGTGCGGGTCAGCTCGCCGAGCCGGTCGGATATGTGGGGGAGCTGGCCGCCCGCCTTCATGCGGTGCAGCAGGGTCTGGGTGCCGTAGGTGCCGGCGGCTAGGACGACGCGGCGGGCGGTGAAGGTGCGGCCCGCGTCCTTCTTCCCGCGACTCCCGCGATTCCCGCGCTTCCTGCGGTCGGTGGGGAGCGTGGCTATCGCGAAGCCGCCGCGCGAGTCGTCGGTGACGGACACGGCCGTCGTCATCGGGTGCACGACCGCGCCGGCCTTCTCGGCGAGGTACAGGTAGTTCTCGTTGAGGGTGTTCTTCGCGCCGTGCCGGCAGCCGGTCATGCACTCGCCGCACTCGTTGCAGGCCCTGCGCTCGGGCCCCGCGCCGCCGAAGTACGGGTCGGGCACCCGCTGGCCCGGCCGGGCCTTCGCCGTGCCGTCGGCGTCCTCGCCGTCGCCGAAGAAGACGCCGACCGGGGCCATGTGGAAGGTGTCGCCGCAGCCCATCCGCTCGGCGGCCGCCTTCAGGTGCACGTCGGAGGGGGTCATCGTCGGGTTGAGTCGGACTCCGAGCATGCGCCTGGCCTGGTCGTAGTACGGGGCGAGTTCCTCGTGCCAGTCGGTGATGTCGCTCCACTGGGGGTCGTCGAAGAAGGGCTTCGGCGGCACGTAGAGGGTGTTGGCGTAGTTGAGGGAGCCGCCGCCGACCCCGGCTCCCGCCAGGACCATGACATTCCCGAGCAGGTGGATCCGCTGGATGCCGAACATGCCGAGCCTGGGCGCCCACAGGTAGTTCTTCAGGTCCCAGGAGTTCTTCGGCAGCGACTCGCGGGTGAAGCGGCGGCCCGCTTCCAGGACGCCGACGCGGTAGCCCTTCTCGGTGAGGCGGAGGGCGGAGACGGAGCCGCCGAAGCCGGATCCCACGACGAGGACGTCGTAGTCGTACCCGTTCTCGTCCCGGGTCTGGACAGAGTTCTCCTGCGACACGTGCTCTCCTCGTTGAGAACGGCGGTGGTGGGCGGTGGCCGGGCGGATCAGCGGAAGCGGAACGCCTTCATCAGGCGCAGGCTGCGGCTCATGAACGCCGCGTACTTCTCGTCGTCCATCCCCAGCGAGGGCGCCATCGGCAGCAGGCGCTGGTGGGCGACGGTCTGGGCCTCGGTGTACTTGAGGATGCCCTCGGAGCCGTGCCGGCGGCCGAGGCCGGAGTCCTTCATGCCGCCCATCGGGGACTGGGCGCTGCCGTAGGCGGGGGCGTACCCCTCGTTGATGTTGACGGTCCCGGTGCGCATCCGCGCGGCGACCTCGTGGCCGCGCCGGGCGTCCTTCGTCCAGACCGAGGAGTTCAGGCCGTACGGCGTGGAGTTGGCCTGTTCGACCGCCTCCTCCTCGGTCTTGAAGCGGTAGACGGAGACGACCGGGCCGAAGGTCTCCTCGGTGCACACGGTCATGGGGGCCACGACGCCGTCGAGGATCGTCGGCTCGTAGAAGTACGGGCCGATGTCCGGGCGGGCGACGCCGCCCGCGACGAGCTTCGCGCCCCGCTCCACGGCGTCCGCCACGTGCGCCTTCACGGTCTCCAGCTGCCGCTCCCCCACCAGCGAGCCCATGTCGGCGCCGTAGGAGAGGGAGGTGCCGAGCCGCATGGCCCTGGTGCGGGCGGCGAACCGCTCCAGGAAGGCGTCGGCGACGGACTCGTGGACGTAGAGCCGCTCGATGGAGATGCAGAGCTGACCGGCCGAGGAGAAGCAGGCGCGTACGGCGCCCGCCGCGGCCTTCTCTATGTCGGCGTCCGCGAGGACCAGCATGGCGTTCTTGCCGCCGAGTTCCAGGGAGACGCCGACCAGGCGGGCGGCGGCACCCTGGGCGACCTCGCGGCCGGTGCGGGTGGAGCCGGTGAAGGAGACGTAGTCGGCGTGCCGGACGACCTCGGGGCCGACGACCGGGCCCTCGCCGAGGACGACCTGGAAGACCTCGGCGGGCAGCCCGGCCTCGATGAGCAGGTCACGGGCCCACAGGGCGGTCAGGCAGGTCTCGGTGTCGGGCTTCATGACGACCGCGTTGCCCGCGACGAAGGCGGGGAGCGCGTCGCCGACGGACAGCTCCAGCGGGTAGTTCCACGGGGCGATCTGACCGACGACGCCGCGCGGGTGGCGCAGCTCGGTGACCTTGGTGAGGGTCGGTACGGCGCCGGTGTGCCGCTTGGGGCGCAGGTACGCCGGGGCCTTGCGGCCGTAGTGCCGGGCGGCGACGGCGACGGCCTGGACCTCCTCGTGGGCGTGCAGGCGGGCCTTGCCGGTCTCCAGCTGGATGAGGTCGAGGACCTCGGCCTGGCGCTCCAGGACCAGGTCGTGGAAGCGCAGCAGCACCGCGGCCCGCTGCCGTACCGGCACCTGCGCCCACACGGCCTGGGCGGCGCGGGCCCGCTCGAAGGCGGCGGCCACGTCCTCGGGGGTCGACTCGGGCAGGTCGGCCAGCTTCTCGCCGGTGAACGGGGTGTGGTTGGCGGTGCGGCCGGACCCGGCCACGCCCTTGGTGAGCTGGGCGACCAGCTCGGGCGTGACCACGTCGGCAGCGGTGCGGGTGCCCTCCGGGGTGGGGGCGAGGGGGTTCGTGCCGGTGAGTTCCGGGGCCTGCGCGTCCGTCATGAGCCGCAGGGTATGACGCCGCGCGGGCTTTGTGTACCCGTCGGTAATGGGGATTCACGGTGATTCACCGAGTGCTCACATGCCGCCAGTGATCGCTGGCAACAAACCCGCTGATCAGGGCGTTACACGGGAGGGCGGCACGCGAGCACTTCTTTCCCGGCTCAGAGGCCGGCCACCTCCCAGTTGGCGACCACCGTCCGGGCGATCTCCCGGCCCTCGTCGGCGAAGTAGCCCTCGCGCGGGTAGTCGATCGACACCTTGTACATGTCGCCGTTGTCGGCCCGGTAGTACAGGATGTGGAACTCGCGCGCGCGGGGGTTCTGGGTATCCGAGGTCGTGTACGCGATGGTGTTCTCGGCGGCCTTCTCGCCCTTGTACTCGGTCTCGCTCGGCTCGCCCTCGGGCGCGGGATCGGCGGCGAAGTTCCAGGAGTACTCGCCGTCCTTGAGCATCTCCCAGTCCGCCCAGGCGTTGGCACCGGCGGTGTCCGGGATCTCGTTCGTCTTGTCGTCGGCCTTGATGTCCCGGTCCACGGAGACGGTGACCGCGCCGCTCGGGTCGGCGAAGGTCTCGTTGGTGCCGTCCCAGTCGTCCGGGTGCTTCGCCTTCACGAACTCGGCGGGCACGCCGACGCTCATACGGACCTTGCCGTCGAGCTTGTGCTGCTTCCAGCCCTCCGGCAGGGGGCCCGCGAAGGGCTCCGCGACGACCAGGTACGACGCCACCGCCGCCGCGACGACCGCCGTGCCGAGGGTGATCCACGCGTTGCGGCCCAGCCGGACGCTCCAGCGGGACGGGGGCGCCGCGCCCGGTCCCTCGGGCCCGTCGAGCCGGACCACCTGTGTGGGCGGCGGCGCGGGCGGGTTCGCGGCGGCGTCCAGCAGGGCGCGCACCCGGGCGGCGTCCGGGCGGCGCGCCGGGTCCTTGTCCAGCAGCCCCGTGATCACCTCGGCCAGCGGGCCCTGTGCGGAGGCGGGCGGCGCGGGCATGGCGTTGAGCACCGACTGGAGCGTGGCGGGGGTGTTGCTGCGGCGGAACGGCGAGACGCCCTCCGTCGCCGCGTACAGCACCACGCCCAGCGACCACAGGTCGCTCGCCGGGCCGGGGCGCTGGCCCAGCACCCGCTCCGGGGCGATGTACTCGGGCGAGCCGACGAAGCCGCCGGTGTCGGTCAGGCTGGTCTCGCCCTCGATCTGGGCGATGCCGAAGTCGGTGAGGACGACGCGGTCGTACCGGCCGAGCAGGACGTTGTCCGGCTTCACGTCCCGGTGCAGGACGCCGGCGGCGTGCGCGGCCTCCAGCGCGCCGAGCACCTCCAGGCCGATCCGGGCCGCCTCGCGCGCGCTCAGTGTGCCCTCCTGGAGGGCGTCGCCGAGCGAGCGCCCGTGCACGAGTTCCATCACGATCCACGGCTGCTCGTCCACGACCGCCACGTCGTGCACGTCGACCACGGCGGGGTGGTCGAGCCGGGCGGCGGCGCGCGCCTCGCGGCGCATCCGCTCGAAGGCGTTGGCCCGTTCGCGTTCGGGAAGGTGGTCGGGGACGCGGGGCTCCTTGACGGCGACCTCGCGGTCGACGGTCTCGTCCTTGGCCCGCCACACCGTGCCCATGCCGCCGTGCCCGAGCTTGGCGAGCAGGCGGTAGCGGCCGGCGATGAGCCGCCCGGCGCCCGGGTCCGGTGCGGCGGGCGCGGACGCGGGTCCGGGTGCAGACGCGGGCGAGGGCGCGGGCGCCGGCACGACCTGCGTGGGTGCCGCGTACGGATTGCCGGGATGCGGCACGCCGACGGGCGGGTTCGGTGGTCGCAGGTCAAAACTGGTCGGCTCGTCCGCCCCGCTGCGGGGCCCCCCGTTGCTGCTCATGGGTCATCCATACCGTGCCGGGTGCTCCTGTTTCCACCGCCGGTGCGCGGCGGTCACAGACCCGTGACGCGGGCTGCCGCTTATCTCCCGTTTAGGTACCGGTGCCGGAACCGGACGCGGTCGGCGACGCGGGCTCCGTCGTCGGCGGGGTGGGCGTGGGGGTGGGCGTCGGCGTGGCGGGCACCGAACTCGTCGGCGCACCGCCCCCGTCGTCGCCTCCGTCCGCGAGCAGCACGGCCGCCGAGACGCCCGCGCCCGCCGCCGCGACGACCAGCAGCACCGCCATGAGCACGCTCCGCCGCATGCTCCGCCGCGCGCGCAGCGGCCCGCCGGTCACGGCCTGCGCCGGTGTGGCGGGCGTACGACCGGTGCTGAGGAAGGCCCGCAGCATCCGCTGTGCCGACGCCGCGTCCAGCCGCCGTCGCGGGTCGCGCTCCAGCAGGCCCCGTACGACCGGGAGGAGCGGTGCGGCCTGCGCGGGCGGGCGGATCTCCTCGGTGACGACGGCGTGCAGCACACCGCCCAGCGAGTCGCGGTGGAAGGGGGACGCGCCGCTGAGGACCGCGCACAGCAGCACACCCAGCGACCACAGGTCCGACTCCGGCCCGGTCCCGGCCCCGGACATCCGCTCCGGCGCGGTGTACTCGGGGGAACCGACGAAGGAACCGCTCTCGGTGAGCGTGGTGGCGCCCGCCACCTGGGCCACCCCGAAGTCGGTGAGGACGACCCGGCCGTCCTCGGCGATCAGCACGTTCGACGGCTTCACGTCCCGGTGCAGGATCCCTGCCGCGTGGGCCGTGCCCAGGGCGTCGAGCAGGGCGACGCCGATGCGGGCGGCCTCGGCGGCGTCGACGGGGCCGCGGCTGAGGACACGGTCGGCGAGGGAACCGCCGTCGACCAGTTCCATGACCATGTACGCGCGTGCGTCGTCCTCGACCACGTCGTGCACGACGATGACGTGCGGGTGCCGCAACTGCGCGACCGCGCGGGCCTCGCGCAGGGTGCGCTCACGGCGCCGTCGGGCCTCGGCCGCGGAGAGGGACTCGTCGAGGGGCAGCGCCTTCACGGCCACTTCGCGGGCGAGCAGTTGGTCGGTGGCCCGCCACACGATGCCCATACCGCCGTGACCGAGCCGCTCGTGGAGCCGGTAACGGCCCGCGACGAGACGCCCGCCCGCCCCCTCGGTCACCATGCGTCCCATCATGCCCCACCGGACGGGCACCCTCCGGGCCGCCGTCACACGGGTGGCCGACAACCGACGGGCGCGCGAGCGGCGTCGCGGCGACGGCGCGGATCAGCCGGTCTTCTCCTGCCAGCTCTGCAGCACCGCCTTGAACCGCCGCTGGGTGGTCGGCCAGTCGCTCGCCGGTCCCGACATGTTGAGGGCGTACTCGACGCCGTCGCGCGACATGTACGTCTGCGACACGGCACGGCGCGGGCCGGGGAACTCGGTGTCCTTCGCCAGCGCGGTGAAGGTGTACTCCCACCGGGCGCTGTCGCGGTCGCGGTAGCCGACGCGTTCCAGGCTGACGCGCCGGTAGTCGACCAACCGCTGGCGGAGTTGCGCGTCCAGGTCCTGCAGGTGGACGTACGGGTCGTTGTAGTCGGGCGCGGTGTCGACTGATATGCGGAGGAAGTGTTCGCCGCCGTCGGGGGTGTAGTCGATCTGCCGGAGTTCGCCGCTGTCGCCGTCGAAGTCCGTCCGCTGCCAGTTCTCGGGCAGGTAGAGGCTGAAACCCAGCGGGTCGTCGCGGCGTGTCCAGTCGGCCGGGACGGAGCCGCCGGGGCCCTTGCCGGTCGTGGCGGAGGCCGAGGGGGAAGGGGAGGCGGTGGCGGACGATCCCTGGGTGGGGTCGCCACCAGCCGACGAGCCGCCCTCGTCGCGCTGTTGGAGCACCACGGCGGTGCCCGCGCCGATGAGCGCGGCGGCGGCGACGACCAGGGCGAGGGTGCGCATGCGGACCCGGCGGGCGCGTCCGGGAGCGGCGCCGCCCGCCGCCGGCGCCATCGGGTGACCGGGTGCGGTGTACCCGGTCGGGGCGGGGCCGACCGTCGTGGGGCCGGTCGCCGTGGGGCCGGGCGTCGGCGGGTAGGGCGTGGCGGGGGTCCCGCCGGTCCCTCCCGGCATCCCGGGTGCCCCCGGTATCCCCTGGTGGGTCGTGTCGCCCGCCTGCGGTGGGGGCCCCGGGTACTGGGTGGTCGGCACGTACGCCTGGGCGCCGTTCGGGCGCCTGCCCTCGGCCGCCTGGGCGAGCAGGTGCTCGGCCTCGGTCGCGTCGGGCCGGTCGGCCGGGTCCTTGCGCAGCAGGGCGCTGATGACCGGCGCGAGCGCACCGGCGTACCGGGGCTCGGTGGCCTCCTCCTCGACGACCGCCTGCATGGTGGTGAGGGGGGAGGTGCGGCGGAACGGCGACCTGCCCTCCACCGCCGTGTACAGCGTCGCGCCGAGTGCCCACAGGTCGGAGGACGGTCCGGGGTCGTGGCCGCGGACGCGCTCGGGCGCGAGGTAGTCGACGGAGCCGACGACCTCTCCGGTCCGGGTGATGGTGGAGTCGCCCTCGATCTGCGCGATGCCGAAGTCGGTGAGCAGCACCCGGCCGTCGTCGGCGAGCAGGACGTTGCCCGGTTTGACGTCGCGGTGCAGGACGCCTGCGGTGTGCGCGGCGCGCAGGGCACGCAGCACCCACAGGCCGATCCGGGCCGCCTCGCGCGGGTCGACCCGCTCCTCGTCCTTGACGGCGTCGGCCAGCGAGCGGCCTTCCACCAGCTCCATGACGATCCACGGCCGGCCGTCGTGTTCGAGTACGTCGTGCACGGTGACGACGGCCGAGTGGTTGATCCGCGCCGCCGCGCGCGCCTCGCCCCGGGTGCGCGCCAGGAGGATGGCCTGGTCGCTCTCGGAGACGTAGAGCGCCGCGGTCAACTCCTTGATGGCGACGGTCCGGTGCAGCACCTCGTCGTGTGCGCGCCACACCCGGCCCATGCCGCCGCTGCCGATGGCTTCCCCGAGCCGGTAGCGTCCCGCGACGAGCCGGCCCTGCATCTGATTCACGTTGCCCCGCAATGGTCTTGTCAGGGCCAGACTAGGGACCGGCTCCCGTCCGGGGAACGGGTGGGGTGGGATGGAAACCGCTCTGTGACGGTTGTCGCTTTCCGTGACGTGAGGCAACCATCGGGCCGAACTGCGGTCAGCGGGTGTACTGGTAGGTGGCCGAGGCCTGTTCGAACAGCTTGCTCACCTCGTCACGCTCCGCCTCCGGACCGCGGACCTGCACCACGTGGTAGCGACCGTCGATCAGGACGGCGACATTGCGCACGTACAGCTCGCCGCCACCGGCGGCGGTCCAGGTGAACTGCCCCTCCGCCATGGTCCGTCCACCGACCTCGATGGTCTTCAGGCCGCTGGAGGTGGCCCAGCTGGAGGCGCGGTACGAGGCCAACTCGGGTTCGCTGTCGCGCTGGTAGGTCATCGGGTCGTCGCCGAACTCGGAGGCGCGGTCGCGGCCCGGTACGACGATCAGCTCGAAGTCGCCCTTGGCGTAGACGACCTGGCCGCTGCCGTTGCGGGGCGTGCGGTTCCAGCCGTCGGCGACGGCGACGCGGAAGCCCTCCGGGTCCTTGCGCAGGGTGAAGCCGTCGGCGACGCCGGACTGGGTCTCGGTGCCGCCCGTCGACCGCGAGGAGCCGGGGTCGGGCTTCGGGGAGGTCTGGTCCGGCCGGGGCTCGCTCCCGGCGTCCGGCGACTTGGCGGACGGCGCCTGGCTCGCCTCGCCCGCGGCACCGGTCCGGTCGGCGGTGCCCGTGCCGTTGGTGTCGCTCTTCGGCATGAAGAACATGGCGTACGCGACGGCGCCCGCCATCGCGAGCAGGATCAGCAGGAGCAGGGTCCGGCCGAGGCTGCGCGGGGAGCGGCCGGGCTCCGGCCGCTTGTGCCGTCCGTGGTGCGCGGGCAGCCCGGCACGCCGCCTGCGCACCAGCTCGCCGCGGCGGCGCACGATCGGCAGCCGGCCGGTCTCGACGGGCGGCGCCGCGATGACGTGCAGGCCCGCCTCCGGCTCGGGCGCGGACCGCACGAGGGAACGCAGCCAGCCGCTCAGCTCCTCGAACTCGATGCGCTCGGTGGGGTCCTGACGCAGCAGCGACTCCACGACCGGCCGCAGCGGCCCGCACTCCTCGGCGAACGCCGGCGGCTCCGCGCACACGATCTGCACCAGCTCGGCGGTCGACTCCTCCGGGTAGGGCGCGTGTCCCTGTACGGCGCGGAAGAGCAGCGCGCCCAGGGCCCACAGGTCGGTGGCGGGGCCGATGGGCGCGGCCAGCTGCCAGTTCTCGTGCACCGGACCGGCCTGTTCCGGCGCCCAGCGCTCGGTCACGGGTCCGACCACGGCCATCCGCGTCTGCCGGGCCCGCTCGGCGGCGAGCGCGGTGGCCGGACCGCGCGGTACGGGCGTCCGGGCGGCCAGGTCGTCCCAGCCCGCACGGGGCCCTGCCCCGCCCTCCGCCGCGGCCGGGTCACCGGGGGCGGGCTCGGGGGTGTCCTCCCGCGGCGCGGCGGGGGGCTCGGAATTGGCCTCCCACCATGCGGCGGCAGACCCCTCGGTGCCCTCCTGCCGCCCGGCGGGCAGAGCCCGCCCGGCCGCTCCCCGTTCACCGGCCTGGCGGGGGGCGGGAAACGCCGGGTCGCCGGTGCGAGGGGCGATGGAGGACGCCGGGCCGCCGGGGGGACGGGGCGGGGCACCGTGCCAGGAGGTGGTGCGTACGCCGTAGGGGTCGGCGATCTGCCCCGGCGGGCCGGCGGCGGCATCACCGGAAGCGGCGGGGTCACCGGGGCCCGGGTCGTCGGCGTCGTTGTGCGGGGAGCCGGGACCGGTGGCGAAACCCGGGTGTCCGGCCCGCGTGCCGGGGTCACCGGCTCGTGAGGTGTCGTCGGGGGCGGGGCGGGCGCCCGGCAGGGCCGCGTGGCCGTTCTGGGCCTCCTGGACGCGGGCGGCGGCCCTGGCTCCCGCCCGGTAGGCGGCGATGGCACCGGCGCGCGCGGCACGGGCGTCCCCGGCGGCGTCGAGCGACGCGGGCGCGAGTCCGGCGGGCGCCCTGCCCGGCCCCGGAGTCCCGGGCACCGGGAGCCCGCCGACGCCGCGCGCCTCGATGGCGGCCCGCCGGGCGGCCTCGGGGTCGGCGCCACCGGGGCCGTAGACGCCGGTCCGCGGGGCGTCGCCACCGGGGCCGAAGGTTCCGTTCGGGTCGACGGCGGTGCCCGGCTCCTCGTCCGGCGGCGGGGGCACCGGGTCGTACCCGCACAGCGCCTCCTCCGCCGCCCCGACCGCCAGGCCGGTCAGCATGACCCGCCCGTCGTCGCAGACGAGCACGGTGCGCGCGGTGATGTTGCGGTGCACCCAGCCGTACGAGTGCAGCACCCGCAGCGCCAGCAGGACGTCGGAGGCCACCTCGGCCGCCCGGTACGGCGTCAGGGTCTGTTCGGCGAGCAGCGCGGCCAGCGGCCTCGCGGCCACCAGCTCGCTGACGATCCACAGCGAGCCGCCCTCGGCGAAGACGTCGAAGACCTGGTCCAGGCGCGGATGGTCGGGCACGGCCGCCGCGGCCTGCGCGGCCTCGACGGCACGCCGTACCACCGGATCGGCCGGCCGCCTGGGGCCGCCGCCCGCGGCCGGGGTCCGCCTGCCGGGGTACCGGGCGCCGCCGTCCCGGGCCGTGAAGCCGTCGGGCAGGCCGTCCGCGTCGAGCACCTCGGCCTCGACGACCTCCGGCAACGGGATCTGGCGGACCAGGACTTCCTGGCCGCTGTAGGTGTCGAAGGCCCGGGTCTCGGTGAGTTCGTACTCGTCGGACGGCGGCAGGGGCAGGCGGTAGCGGTCGGCGAGCACCCGTCCCGCGTAGTCGTCCACGTCGCCACCCCCGGCAGCCGTCGGTCAATTCCGTTCGTCCGGCGGGCCGTTCCGGCTGCGTACGGTCCGCAACCACTCACGATACGTGCCGGAGGCAACCCGCAATGAGCTGATGCCAGATATCGCGCGGCTCAAACCCGGGCCCCGTGGGGCCCGGGCCGCAGAGCCCGCCCCGGGCTGGCCGGAGAGTCCGCCTCCGGACCCGTCCGCTCAGGACTTGGGTTCGAAGGTCTTCGACAGGGTCCGCCAGGTGTCCCGGCGCAGATCGTCGCCCCAGTCGGCGGCCTTCGCGGTGTACATGAGCGCGTAACCCTGGTGGTCGTTGACGACGAATCCGCGGTCCACGGTGCGGTACTTGGTGCCGCCGTCGGTGTAGGTGAACTCCCAGTCGGCCGCGTTCCAGCCCCGGTAGCCCACCTTCTCTATGCGGATCTTCTGGTAGTTCGAGCGGACCATGTACCGCTCCTGGTTCTTCCAGTCCGCGACGGGGTCGCCCTTGGGCGTGGAGGTCCAGGCGACCAGCAGCTTCTGCCCGCGGGGGCCGGTGAACCGGTCGCCCGAGGAGCCCGTGGTGGTGAACTTCCAGCCCTCGGGCAGTCCGATGCGGTAGCCCTGGCCGCCCTTGTGGGTGGCGGCGACGTCCTCGTCGTCCTCGGACTTCCCGGCGTCGTCCGACTCGCCGTCCGACTCCCCGCCGGTCTCGCCGGACGCGCTCGCCCCGGCGTCCGGGGCGCCGGACGCCTCCCCGCTCGCCGCCGGGTCGGAGGCGGAACCGTCGGTGCCGGTACCGCTCTCCTCGTCCCGCTTGGTGTCGTCGCTCGCACCGGCGGAGGCCGCGGGCTTGCCGCCGCTGCCGCCCTCGGCGCCCTTGTCGTCGCCCCCGCCGAGCGTGAGCGCCAGCACGGTGCCGAGCACGGCCAGCGCCACGACCACCGCGATGATGATCAGCGTCCGGCGCGGCACCACGTCGGTGAGCGGGGCCCGCGGCACGGGCCGGGCGGGCAGGTCCGGCGGCGGCACGACCGGCCAGCCGGAACTCCGCGCTCCGCCGGCCGCGTTCGCCGCACCGGTACCCGGACCGGCCGTCCCGGCGGCGCCACCACCGCCGGGACGCGTACCCGCGCCCGGTCCCGAGGCCGATCCCGCCCTCGGCGCCGGCGGGGCGGGGGTCGTACCGGCGGACCCGTGGGCGGCGGTCGCCCCCGCGGCTCCCGACGCCGTCCGGCCGCCGTCGTCCGGCTTGGTCCGCGAGGCGGCGGCACCGGCCGCACCGGCCCCGGCAGCCGCCTTGCGCACGGAACGCAGCGCTCCGCGCAGCTTCTCCCCGGCCTCCTCGCCCAGCCTGCCGCCGGACCCCTGGGCACCGCCGCGGCGCCTGCGCCCGTCCGGCTGCGGCGGCAGCGGCACCACCTTGGTGGCGTCGACCGGTTCGGCCCCGGCCGCCTGCTCCGGGGCGTGGATGACCTTGTTGAGCATCGCGCGGGCGCGCGCGTCGTCGAGCCGCTGGTCGGGGTCCTTGTTGAGGAGCCCGTAGATGACGTCCCGGAGCGGGCCCGCGTTCTTCGGCTCCTCCAGGTTCTCCGTCATCACCGCGGTGAGCGTCGCGATCGCCGAGCCCCGGTCGTAGGGCGGGGTGCCCTCGACGGCGGCGTACAGCAGTCCGCCCAGCGACCACAGGTCGGCGGCCGGGCCGGGCTTATGGCCGCGGGCGCGCTCGGGGGAGATGTAGGAGGGGGCGCCGACGAGCATGCCGGTGGAGGTGATGGAGGGGTCGCCCTCGACCTGGGCGATGCCGAAGTCGGTGAGCACGACCCGGCCGTCCTCGGCGATCAGTACGTTCGACGGCTTCACGTCGCGGTGCAGGATGCCCTCGCGGTGCGCGGAGCGCAGCACGTCCAGGACGGCGAGGCCGACCTCGGCGGCGCGCCTGGGCTCCAGCAGACCGTCCTCACGGATGGCCTCGGCGAGCGACTTGCCCTCGACGAGTTCCATCACGATCCACGGCCGGTCGTCCTCCTCGACCACGTCGTACACCGTGACGGCGCTGTTGTTGCGGATCCGCGCGATCGCCTTGGCCTCGCGCAGCGTGCGCGTGATCAGGCGCCGCTTCTCCTCCTCGTCGATGTTCCCCGGGAACCGCAGCTCCTTGACGGCGACCGTGCGTCCGAGGGTCTCGTCCTCGGCGCGCCACACCGTCCCCATGCCGCCGCGGCCGAGCACGTCTCCCAGCCGGTACCGCCCGGCGAGGAGACGTGCGCTCTTGTCCGTACGGGATGTCCCCGCCCGCTCCGCCTCCGACATGCGTCCCCTCATGCAACCCGCCCTGACAGAGCCTTCATTGTCCCTCACCCGACAAGTGCTCTACGCCCAGGGTGCCAGGAGGGTTCCGTTCCCGCCCTCCTCACCGCGCCACGATGTCCGGCGCCCCCAGCCGGGCCGCGTCGGCCGTCAGGTCGTCCGGCTGGCGCTGGGACTCCCGCTCGGCCTCGACCCGCTTCTCGTAGTGCTCGATCTCCCGCTCGACCTGGCCCTTGTCCCAGCCCAGCACCGGCGCCATCAGCTCGGCGGCCTCGCGGGCGCAGCGCGTCCCCCGGTCGAAGGTCTCGATGGAGATGCGGGTGCGCCTGGTCAGGACGTCGTCCAGGTGCCGCGCGCCCTCGTGCGAGGCGGCGTAGACGACTTCGGCGCGCAGGTAGTCGTCGGCGCCGGTGAGCGGCTCGCCCAGGGAGGGGTCGGCGGCGACGAGTTCGAGCAGTTCCTCCGTCAGCGAGCCGTAGCGGTTGAGCAGATGCTCGACGCGTACGACGTGCAGTCCGGTGCGGGCGGCGGTCCGGGCCCGCGCGTTCCACTGCGCGTGGTAGCCCTCGGCGCCGAGCAGCGGGGTCTCCTCGGTGACGCAGTCGGCGACCCGCAGGTCGAGCCCGTGCACGGCCTCGTCCACGGCGTCCTTGGCCATCACCCGGTACGTCGTGTACTTCCCGCCCGCCACGACCACCAGGCCGGGCACCGGGTGGGCGACGGTGTGCTCGCGCGACAGCTTGCTGGTGGCGTCCGACTCACCGGCCAGCAGCGGGCGCAGACCGGCGTACACGCCCTCGACGTCGTCGCGCGTGAGGGGCACCGACAGCACCGAGTTGACGTGTTCCAGCAGGTAGTCGATGTCGGCGCTGGACGCGGCCGGGTGGGCCTTGTCCAGGTCCCAGTCGGTGTCCGTGGTGCCGATGATCCAGTGCCGGCCCCAGGGGATGACGAACAGCACGGACTTCTCGGTGCGCAGGATCAGGCCGGTGCTGGAGTGGATGCGGTCCTTGGGCACGACCAGGTGGATGCCCTTGGAGGCCCGGACGTGGAACTGGCCGCGCTCGCCCACCATCGCCTGGGTGTCGTCGGTCCACACCCCGGTCGCGTTCACCACCTGTTTGGCGCGGACCTCGTACTCGCCGCCCGCCTCGACGTCCTGCACCCGCGCGCCGACGACCCGCTCGCCCTCGCGCAGGAAGGAGGTGACCCGGGCGCGGTTGGCGACCTTGGCGCCGTACGCCGCCGCGGTGCGCACCAGCGTGGCCACGAAGCGGGCGTCGTCCATCTGGGCGTCGTAGTACTGCAGGGCGCCGACCAGTGCGTCCTTCTTGAGGGCGGGCGCCACGCGCAGGGCGTGACGGCGGCTCAGGTGCCGGTGCAGCGGCAGGCCCCGGCCGTGGCCGCGGGCCATGGACATGGCGTCGTAGAGCGCGACGCCGGAGCCCGCGTACAGCCGCTCCCACCCCTTGTGCTGGAGCGGGTACAGGAAGGGCACCGGCTTCACCAGGTGCGGCGCGAGCCGTTCGAGCAGCAGACCGCGCTCCTTCAGCGCCTCCCGCACGAGCACGAAGTCGAGCATCTCCAGATAGCGCAGGCCGCCGTGGATCAGCTTGCTGGACCTGCTGGAGGTGCCCGAGGCCCAGTCCCTGGCCTCGACCAGGCCGACGGACAGGCCGCGCGTCACGGCGTCGAGCGCGGTGCCCGCACCGACCACGCCCGCGCCCACCACCAGTACGTCGAGTTCGCGCTCGGCCATCGCCGCGAGCGACTCGGCGCGCTGCTCCGGCCCAAGGGTCGCTGTCCTCACTGCTGCCTCCCGCTGTCGGTCGCGCCGGCCGCACCCGTCGGGTGAGCCCGGTTCCTGGTACCCACCATGCCCAGATTCTGACCGGCCTGCCCGACATCGGCAGCCGCGGGCCCCAACCTGTGGACAACTTCCCCACGAGCCCGCACCGGCCCGCACCGGCCCGTCGACACTCGCCGAAACTCCGCAGATCAATACCGCAAATCGGTCATATTTACTCCTAGTCTGACGTTGTGCTCGCCCGTCCTGTCCACCGGGCTTGCGCACCTGTCCCGCTTCGGCTACTGGGAAGGACGGCCCACGCCATGCCCGCAGATCTCGCCGTCATCGGACTCGGCCCGTACGGCCTGCCGCTGGCCCAGGCCGCCGTCGCCGCCGGCATCCCCACCCTCGGCTACCGCACCGGCCCCGAGGCCGACCCGCTCACCCCCGCCGAGGTGCGCCGGATGCTCGCCACGGGCTTCCGCACCCCGACCGGACCGGCCGAGCTGGGCCGGGTCCGCACCGCCGTCATCTGCGCGCCGACCCCGCCGGGCGCGGACGGCGGCCTGGACCTCACCCAGGTGGAGGCCGCGGCCCGAACCCTCGCCGCCCACATGCGCCCGCACACCACCGTCATCCTGGAGTCACCGGTGCGCCCCGGCACGACGGAGGAGTTCCTGCGCCCCCTCCTGGAGCAGGGCTCCGGGCTGCGCGCCGGCCGCGACTTCCACGTCGCCTACTCCCCCAGCCGCGTGGACCCCGGCAACCGCGACTTCACCCCGGCCAACACGCCGAAGGTCATCGGCGGCCTCACCCCCGCCTGCACCGAGTCGGCCGCCGCCTTCTACAGCCGCCTCACCGACAAGGTGGTCCGCGCGCGCGGGCCGCGGGAGGCGGAGACGGTCCAGCTCCTGGAGACCAACTTCCGGCATGTGAACATCGCCCTGGTCAACGAGATGGCCGTGCTCTGCGACGACCTCGGCGTCGACCTGTGGGACGTCCTGCGCTGCGCGGAGACCAAGCCCTTCGGCTTCCAGGCCTTCCGCCCGGGCCCCGGCGTCGGCGGCCACTCCGTCGCCCAGGACCTGACCGGCCGGGCGCCGCACAGCCTGCGCATGGTCGAGCTGGCCCAGCGGGTCAACGCCCAGATGCCCCGCTACGTCGTCCAGCGCGCCGCCGCCCTCCTCAACGAGCACGGCAAGTCCGCGCGCGGCGCCCGCATCCTCCTGCTCGGCGTCACCTACAAGGCCGACCTCGCCGACCAGCAGGCCACCCCGGCCGAGGAGATCGCGACCCGCCTGATGTCCATGGGCGCCGCCGTGAGCTACCACGACCCGCACATCCCGTCCTGGAACGTCGCCGGCCGCCCCGTCCCGCGCGCCGACTCCCTCTACGAGGCCGCCGCCGACGCCGACCTCACCATCCTGCTCCAGCAGCACCGCACGTACGACCTCCAGGGCCTGTCGGTCAAGGCCCAGCTCCTCCTGGACACGCGGGGCGCCACACCCACGGGGGCGGCGCACCGGTTGTGAGGCGGGGGCGCACGGGGGTGACCGTGCCACGGAGCTGGTGGTGAGAGGGTGGCTGCGCCGGTACGGTGGGGGAGCAGGTGGAGCCCACCGCAGTGGGCCTGCGGCAGGCTCCAGAGAAGTGAACGGAGTGTCCACCCCTACTTCTCTTAGGGGTGGCCGCTCACTTCCCGTGAATCCGCAGGATCCACCTCCTCCGGAACTTCACCATCCGCAGACGGATCCGGTCCCAGCGGGTGGGCTTGCGGTGACGGCCCATGGCGCGCCCCCTTCCACGATGCCGCCCATATCCCGGTGAGGCGGTCCGTCTGGAATTCGGGCCGGGCCCTGAGGAGCGGGGTCCGGAACGGTTCCTTGGATGGGGGCGCCCCAGAGAACTGGGTCGCCGAGCAGGGACATTACCGATCCGGCACGGCCCTCCCCTGCGTATTCGCCCCGAACCCCACCGCACGCCCCCGCGCCGCGTCTCGCGCCCCCTCAAGAGCCCCGAGCACGCGAAAGGGGCCGGTCACCCATCAGGTGACCGGCCCCTTCACATGCCGTGGGGACTACCGCCGGTGCTGCGAGTCCGCGACCGTCACCTCGACGCGCTGGAACTCCTTCAGCTCGCTGTAGCCGGTGGTGGCCATGGCGCGGCGCAGGGCGCCGAAGAAGTTCATCGAGCCGTCGGGGTTGCGGGACGGGCCGGTGAGGATCTCCTCGATGGTGCCGACCGTGCCGAGGTCGACCTTCTTGCCGCGCGGCAGTTCCTCGTTGACGGCCTCCATGCCCCAGTGGTTGCCCTTGCCCGGCGCGTCGGTCGCGCGGGCCAGTGGGGAGCCCATCATCACGGAGTCCGCGCCGCAGGCGATCGCCTTGGGCAGGTCGCCGGACCAGCCGACGCCGCCGTCGGCGATGACGTGCACGTACCGGCCGCCGGACTCGTCCATGTAGTCCCGGCGGGCCGCCGCCACGTCCGCGACCGCAGTGGCCATGGGCACCTGGATGCCCAGCACGTTGCGCGTGGTGTGGGCCGCGCCGCCGCCGAAGCCGACGAGGACGCCCGCGGCGCCGGTGCGCATCAGGTGCAGGGCGGCGGTGTAGGTGGCGCAGCCGCCGACGATCACCGGGACGTCCAGCTCGTAGATGAACTGCTTCAGGTTCAGCGGCTCGTGCGAGCCGGAGACGTGCTCCGCGGAGACGGTGGTGCCGCGGATGACGAAGATGTCGACGCCCGCGTCCACGACGGCCTTGGAGAACTGGGCGGTGCGCTGCGGGGAGAGCGCGGCTGCGGTGACCACGCCCGAGTCGCGCACCTCCTTGATGCGCTGCCCGATCAGCTCCTCCTTGATGGGGGCGGCGTAGATCTCCTGGAGGCGGCGGGTCGCGTTGTCGGTGTCCAGCTCCGCGATCTCGTCGAGCAGCGGCTGCGGGTCCTCGTGCCGGGTCCAGAGCCCTTCCAGGTTGAGGACGCCGAGGCCGCCCAGCTCACCGATGCGGATCGCGGTGGCCGGGGAGACGACCGAGTCCATGGGAGCGGCCAGGAACGGCAGCTCGAAGCGGTAGGCGTCGATCTGCCAGGCGATCGAGACCTCCTTCGGGTCCCGCGTACGGCGGCTGGGGACGACGGCGATGTCGTCGAAGGCGTACGCCCGGCGGCCGCGCTTGCCGCGCCCGATCTCGATCTCAGTCACGTCTGTGGCCTTTCCCTGATGCGTTGCAGCGCCTTCCAGTATCCCCGACGGACCCGCCGGGGCACCGCTGAGGGCGGCCCCGGATGCTCCGGAGCCGCCCTCGGGAGGCTGCTGCCTGGGTGCTTACTTGCTGCGGCTGTAGTTCGGCGCCTCGACCGTCATCTGGATGTCGTGCGGGTGGCTCTCCTTGAGGCCCGCCGAGGTGATCCGGACGAAGCGGCCCTTGGACTCCATCTCCTCGATGGTGGCGGCGCCCACGTAGCCCATGGTCTGGCGCAGACCGCCGACGAGCTGGTGCAGGACGTTGGCGAGCGGGCCCCGGTAGGGGACCTGGCCCTCGATGCCCTCGGGCACGAGCTTGTCGTCGGAGGCGACCTCGGCCTGGAAGTACCGGTCCTTCGAGTACGACCGGCCCTGGCCGCGGGACTGCATGGCGCCCAGCGAGCCCATGCCGCGGTACGACTTGAACTGCTTGCCGTTGATGAACTGCAGCTCGCCCGGCGACTCCTCGCAGCCCGCCAGCAGGCTGCCCAGCATCACGGTGTCGGCGCCGGCGGCCAGCGCTTTGCCGATGTCGCCGGAGTACTGGAGGCCGCCGTCGCCGATCAGGGGCACCCCGGCGGCGCGGGCGGCGAGGGAGGCCTCGTAGATCGCGGTGACCTGCGGGACGCCGATGCCGGCGACCACGCGGGTGGTGCAGATGGAACCGGGGCCGACGCCGACCTTGATGCCGTCCACACCCGCGTCGATCAGGGCCTGGGCCCCGTCACGGGTGGCGACGTTGCCGCCGACGACGTCGACGCCGACGCTCGACTTGATCTTCGACATCCAGCTCAGCGCGTTGCTGTTGTGGCCGTGCGAGGTGTCGACGACGAGGAAGTCCACCCCGGCCTCGGCGAGGGCCTGGGCGCGGTCGAGCGCCTCGGGGCTGGCACCCACGGCGGCGCCGACCAGCAGGCGGCCCTTCCCGTCCTTCGCGGCGTGCGGGTACTGCTCGGCTTTCACGAAGTCCTTGACCGTGATCAGGCCCTTGAGGACGCCGTCGCCGTCGACCAGCGGAAGCTTCTCGATCTTGTGGCGGCGCAGCAGCTCCATGGCGTCCACGCCGGAGATGCCGACCTGGCCGGTGACCAGCGGCATCGGCGTCATGACCTCGCGCACCTGCCGGGTGCGGTCGGTCTCGAAGGCCATGTCGCGGTTGGTGACGATGCCGAGCAGCTTGCCCGCGCCGTCGGTGACCGGGACACCGCTGATGCGGAACTTGGCGCACAGGGCGTCGGCCTCGCCAAGGGTGGCGTCCGGGTGGATGGTGATGGGGTTGGCCACCATGCCCGACTCGGAGCGCTTCACCAGGTCGACCTGGTTGGCCTGGTCCTCGATGGACAGGTTGCGGTGCAGGACGCCGACGCCGCCCTGGCGGGCCATGGAGATGGCCATCCGGGACTCGGTCACCTTGTCCATGGCCGCGGAGAGCAGCGGGATGTTGACCCGCACGTTGCGGGAGATGCGGGACGAGGTGTCGACCGCGTTCGGAAGCACCGCGGAGGCGCCCGGCAGCAGCAGCACGTCGTCGTAGGTCAGCCCGAGTGTCGCGAATTTCTCGGGCACTCCGTCGACGTTGGCAGTCATGACACCTTCCCCAAATGGCCTTGATCGGTGCGGATGTCCATGCTAACGGGAAGTGGACGTGGGTCATTCCACGATCAAGGAAGCGTGCGACCTTCGTGCTTTTGTACGAGCCGGTCCGGCGCACGGCACGCTGCGCGAACCGCCCGAACTACTGCTCCGCCAGCGCCCGCAGCCGGCTCAGCGCCCGGTGCTGGGCGACCCGGACCGCCCCTGGTGACATTCCCAACATCTGTCCGGTCTCCTCGGCCGTGAGTCCGACCGCGATGCGCAGCAGGAGCAGCTCGCGCTGGTTCTCCGGCAGGTTGGCCAGCAGTTTCTTGGCCCAGGCGGCGTCGCTGTTGAGCAGCGCCCGCTCCTCGGGGCCCAGCGAGTCGTCCGGCCGCTCGGGCATCTCGTCGGACGGGACGGCCGTCGAGCCGGGGTGGCGCATCGCGGCGCGCTGGAGGTCGGCGACCTTGTGGGCGGCGATGGCGAAGACGAACGCCTCGAAGGGGCGTCCTGTGTCCTTGTAGCGGGGCAGCGCGAGCAGGACCGCGACGCAGACCTCCTGGGCGAGGTCCTCGACGAAGTGCCGGGCGTCGCCGGGCAGCCGGGACAGCCGCGTACGGCAGTAGCGCAGCGCCAAGGGGTGGACATGGGCGAGCAGGTCGTGCGTGGCCTGCTCGTCCCCGTCTACGGCGCGGTGGACGAGTCCACCGACCGTCCCCTGATCAGGGGCCGCCTCGTCGTCACGCATCGGTCCATGGTGCCTTGCGGCCGTCCGATCCGTGGCTCCGTGCCCGTTGTTGTGCACCGAAGCGTTATGAGCAGGTGCGCCGGAACTCATCCCCTGCGCCCTCCCCTTCCGCTCGAACGACTCGTCCCCGAGGAACTCCACACCTCAAGGATGCGTCATCCGCGGCGAAACGAGCAGCGCGCATCCGGCGGGTCGCCTTGTCACCCCCGCTCACCTCGCGATAAGCGGGGATCGTCACCTCCCCGACCGGCCTCGTCGGCCTCCACCGCACGGGGTGCTCCTAGCGGACCAGGCCCCACCGGAACCCAAGCGCCACCGCGTGCGCCCGGTCCGAGGCGCCGAGCTTCTTGAAGAGCCGACGGGCGTGGGTCTTGACGGTGTCCTCGGAGAGGAACAGCTCACGTCCGATCTCGGCGTTGGAACGGCCGTGGCTCATGCCCTCGAGCACCTGGATCTCCCGCGCGGTGAGCGTGGGCGCGGCACCCATCTCGGCCGAGCGCAGCCGGCGCGGGGCGAGCCGCCAGGTCGGGTCGGCGAGGGCCTGGGTGACGGTGGCGCGCAGCTCGGCGCGCGAGGCGTCCTTGTGCAGGTAGCCACGGGCACCGGCGGCGACCGCGAGGGCCACGCCGTCCAGGTCCTCGGCGACGGTGAGCATGATGATGCGCGCGCCGGGGTCGGCGGACAGCAGCCGCCGGACGGTCTCGACACCGCCCAGACCGGGCATGCGCACGTCCATCAGAATCAGGTCCGAGCGGTCGGCTCCCCAGCGGCGGAGGACTTCCTCGCCGTTGGCGGCCGTCGTCACGCGCTCGACGCCGGGCACGGTCGCGACCGCGCGGCGGAGCGCCTCTCGGGCAAGCGGGGAGTCGTCGCAGACGAGGACGGAAGTCATGGCCGTCCTCCGCAGCTGATGCGCGTCACGTTGAGCCTCCAGGCTGGTACGAAATCGTCACCTGTGCGGTCGACCGTCCCGGACGCCCGCCCGAGCACTTGTTCCTTCAACCGCCTCCGCACTCTCAACGATGGTCACTCGAAAGAGTTACGGGGCTGTGTGTCGTCTTCGGCACTCTACGTGAGGGGGCGGGCACGCAGCAGACACGCGCGGGGGACCCGCGCCGTTTCCTCACATGCGGTGCCCCATTTAGCCGCTTTTCTTCCGCTTCGGCGGTGTCTGCGACTAGATTCGCAATGAGTCATATTTTCATCTCCTTAGATCGTAGTTGTACGGTCGTGGACACCGTATCCACCCAGAACGGCTACAAGGGGTCACGCAATGGCAGATTTCTCCCGCCTTCCCGGACCGAACGCGGATCTGTGGGACTGGCAGCTCCTGGCTGCGTGCCGCGGGGTGGACAGCTCGCTCTTCTTCCATCCGGAAGGCGAGCGCGGTGCGGCACGGAGTGCTCGCGAGAACTCGGCCAAGGAGGTCTGCATGAGGTGCCCGGTCCGCGCCGAGTGCGCGGCGCACGCGCTGGCTGTGCGCGAACCGTACGGCGTGTGGGGCGGACTGACCGAGGACGAGCGCGAAGAACTGATGGGACGGGCCCGCAACCGCCTGGTGGCGGCCACGGCATCGGCGTCGGCCGACGGGGAGGCGGCCGCACCTCACTGAAGGAACGTTTCTCTGGACGTACGCGACGACGGGCCCCTCAAGGACCCCGCAGGGCCCCCCGACGCGGTCAGCGCGCCGCCGGCTGGCGCGCGCCCGCCCGGGCCAGCTCGTCCAGCGTGGCCGCCACGGCCGGCACCTGCGCCAGGTCGGGCAGCGTGAGCGCGACGATCTCCCGCCGCACGGCCGGCTCCAGCGCGACCGTGCGCACTCCCCGGGGCCGTACGGACTCGACGGCGAGCTGGGGCAGGACGGCCACGCCCAGGCCCGCGCCGACCAGGCCGACCACCGCCGGGTAGTCGTCGGTCGCGAAGTCGATGCGGGGGGTGAATCCGGCCCCCTCGCACACCTCGACCAGTTGGCCGCGACAGCGCGGGCAGCCCGCGATCCAGGACTCCCGGGCCAGCTCGCCGATGGCCACGGACCCGACCCCTTCCGTACGGGCGAGCCGGTGCTCCTCGGGAACCAGCGCCACCAGCCGGTCGCTCAGCAGCGGCCGTACGGCCAGGTCGTCCCACTCCTCGGCGCCGGCCGCGCCCTCGTAGCGGAAGGCGAGCGCCACGTCGCAGTCCCCCTCGCGCAGCAGCTCGACGGACTTCGGCGGCTCGGCCTCCTCCAGGGAGACCCGGGTGCCGGGGTGCGCGGCGCGCAGCGCGGCCAGCGCGGTCGGTACGAGGGTGGAGCTGCCGCTGGGGAAGGAGACCAGCCGGACCCGCCCGGCGCGCAGCCCGGCGATCGCGGCGACCTCCTCCTCGGCCGCCGTCAGCCCGGCGATGATCCCGGCGGCGTGCCGCACCAGCGCCTCTCCGGCCTGGGTCAGCCGCATCTCGCGCCCGGTGCGCACCAGCAGCGGAGTGCCGACGGACGACTCCAGGGCCTTCATCTGCTGGCTGACGGCGGGCTGGGTGCAGCCCAGCTCGCGCGCCGCGGCGGAGAAGGAACCGGTGGATGCCACGGCGCGCAGCACGCGGAGATGACGAGCCTCGATCACACCCCCGAGGATAAGCGACCCTTTGACCGGACGCCGAATAATGCGTCGCCGCTTTGACCGCGCATGCCCTACCGTTCTCGCATGCACCTTCCCGCCATGAGGCTTCTGTCCGTCAACCTGGGACGCGCGAAGGCGGTGCCGTACACGGACCAGCCCGAGGGCGTCACCGGCATCGACAAGCGGCCGGCCGACGGCCCCGTGCGGGTCGCGGCGCCCGGAACGGAGTGGGCCGGGGCGAGCGGCCTGGCCGGTGACACCGTCTGCGACGCGCGGCACCACGGCGGGGACGACCAGGCGGTGTACGCGATGACGCGCGAGGACCTGGACGCCTGGGAGCGGGAGCTGGGCCGCGAGCTGCCGAACGGCTCGTTCGGCGAGAACCTCACCACCACCGGCCTGGACCTCGCCGGCGCCCTGATCGGCGAGCGCTGGCGGGTCGGCCCCGAGCTGCTCCTGGAGGTGACGTCCGGCCGCATCCCCTGCCGCACCTTCCAGGGCCACCTGGGTGAACCGCGCTGGGTGAAGCGCTTCACGGAGAAGGGCGCGCCGGGTGCCTACTTCCGGGTCATCGAACCCGGTGAGATCCGTGCGGGCGACCCGGTGCGGATCGTGCACCGGCCCGCCCACGAGGTGACGGTCGCGCTGCAGTTCCGCGCGGTGACCACCCAGCGGGAGCTGCTTCCCCGGCTGCTCGCGGCGGGCGACGCGCTGCACGCGGAGGCGCTGGCGTCGGCGCGGAAGTACGTGGCGCAGTACGGCGGCTGAGCGGGGCGGACGCGCTCGGTCCGCACCCGTGATCGCGCGCCCTAACCTTGCGCCATGACAACGGCATTGATTACGGGATCGACGGCGGGCCTCGGCGCCGCGTTCGCGCGTCGGCTGGCGGCCGACGGGCACGACCTGGTGCTGGTGGCCCGGGACACCAAGCGCCTGCGCGAACAGGCCACCGAACTGCACGACCGGCACGGCATCGAGGCCGAGGTGCTGACGGCGGACCTGTCGACGGACGCCGGCATCGACGCGGTGGCCGCCCGGCTGGGGGACCGCCGGAGCCCCGTCGATCTGCTGGTCAACAACGCCGGTTTCGGCAACAAGGGCCGTTTCCTCGACGTGCCCATGGCCGACGAGCTGACCATGCTCAAGGTGCACTGCGAGGCGGTGCTCCGGCTGACCTCGGCGGCGGTGGAGCCGATGCGGGAGCGGGGCCGCGGCGGCGTCGTCAACGTGGCCTCCGTCGCCGCCTTCGTCCCGCGCGGCACCTACGGCGCCTCCAAGGCGTGGGTCGTGCAGTTCACCCAGGGCGTGGCGAAGGACCTGGCCGGCAGCGGCGTACGTCTGATGGCCCTGGCCCCCGGCTTCGTGCGCACCGAGTTCCACGAGCGCGCCGGCATGGGCACGGACAACATCCCGAACTGGATGTGGCTCGACGCGGACAACGTCGTCGCCGCCGCCCTCGCGGACCTCTCCCGCGGAAAGACCCTGTCGATCCCCGACCCCCGCTACAAGACCCTGATGGGCGCGGCGAAGCTGGTACCGCGGGGGCTGCTCGGCGGACTCACGTCGCGCACGGGGCGGAAGTACGGGCCGCAGTAGGGGTGGGAGCCGCCGTCGCCGCTCGTCCCCTCGGCGCGAGTCCCGCTCGGCACGGGGCTCCCTTCGGCATCGGCGGCGTGATCGGCGGTGGCGTCACCCGACCGTGTGATCCAGCCCGGTCCGCCCCGAACCGTGTGCCGGTGCGGCGTAGCGTCGGGTGGCTGCGGCCGTGGTGTGCGGGAGGCCGCGGGTCGGCGAGGGAAAGGGCGGAGCGGGTGAGCGCGGGCACGGGTGACCGGGGCGAGCTGTTCGTCGACGGCACCGGCGGAGGGCGTCGAACGGACGGGGGGACGGCGGGGGGCACGCGGCGGGCGGCTGCCGCCGGGGCGGACGGGAGGCCGGTGGACGGCGGAGCGGCGGTGCTGTTCTCCGACGGCGCGCCCGCGCCCTCGCACTCCCCGGGCGCCACGGCGCTGCCACGGGCCCGTACCGCCCCGTCGCGCGGAGGACCCCGGCGGGAGCGGAAGTCGTGGCAGCGGGTCGCGCAGCGGATCGTGCCGGACGACCTGCAGCCGGACGTCCTGCGGCTCGAACTCGTCGACCTCGGGGACGCGTTCCGCGCCTACCAGCGGCGTCGCGAACCCGACCTGGCCGTCCTGGCCGAACTGCACGACCGCAAGGCCCGTGCCTTCGCCGCGTGGGCCGCCGTCACCGGCGACGCCTCCCTGCGCGAGGAGGCACAGCGGGCGGAGGCGGCCGCGCGCACCACCCGCGAGATGGACGCGAACCGCCACGGGGTCGCCGTGGACGGGAGCGGGGCGGTGGTCGAACGGCTGCTGACCCGGGGGCAGGGCGCCCACGCCCGTGTCGTGCTGGAGCACGTCGGGGCCCACGCCCCGCTCCCCGGGGCCGACGCCCGGCTCGCGGTGCTCATGCTCACCCTGCGGGCCGCGCGCGCCGGTACCGGGAACGTCACCGGGCAGGACTTCGGCGGCTGGCTGCAGGACGACTCCGAGCGGGTGCTCCAGCAGCTGGTCGACGTCGGCTGGCTGCGGCTGCCGGAGACGGTCACCGTCGCCGAGGCGCTGGACGCGCGGCCCGAGCAGCCCGCCCAGGTCACGGTTCCCACGCTGCTGCCCGGCGGGGCCCGCCCGTTCCTCTTCGGCAAGGTCACCCGGGCGCGGCTCTCGGGGTGGGCGCAGAAGGTGGTGGGCGACCGGAAGCTCCGGAAGAAGAAGGCCGGTGCCGCCGCGAGGCTCCTCGCCGTGTACACCGCGGCGCACAGCCGTCCCGACGGGCTCCTCGCAGACGCCGGCGAGGACGGCGACGGCCTCGCGCTGGACAGGGTCGCCGCGTTCTGCGCCGTGCGGCCCGAGGACGTCACCGAGCACGTCGGACTGCTGGTCGCCGCCGGCTGGCTCGCGGAGGAGGCCGACACCGCCGGGGGGCGGCTGCGGGGGCGGCTCACCGAACGGGTACTGCCGCTGAGCGGACTGCTGTGACGGCTCCTCGCTGAGGGCGTCAACGGAATCGCCCCCAAGGGGCGCGGGGAACTGCGCGAGCAACTCCCACGGCGCCGCACCCGGCACGGAACCCGCCGGGGCAGACGCGAAGCCGCCACCCCGGAAAAGCGAACGGTGCCCGGCCCCCCGCAGGGGACCGGGCACCGTTCGCTCAGCTCAGCTCAGCGCAGCGCTCAGTGGGAGTGGCCGTGGCCGTGGCCCGCGGCCGCCGGCTCTTCCTCTTCCTTCTTCTCGACGACCAGGGTCTCGGTCGTCAGCAGGAGGGAGGCGATGGAGGCGGCGTTCTCCAGGGCGGAGCGGGTGACCTTCACCGGGTCGATGACGCCGGCCTTGACCAGGTCGCCGTACTCGCCGGTGGCGGCGTTGAAGCCCTGGCCCTTGTCCAGCTCGGCGACCTTGGAAGTGATGACGTAGCCCTCCAGGCCGGCGTTCTCGGCGATCCAGCGCAGCGGCTCGACGGCGGCGCGGCGGACGACCGCGACACCGGTGGCCTCGTCGCCGGTCTTGCCGAGGTTGCCCTCCAGCACCTTGACGGCGTGGACCAGCGCGGAGCCACCACCGGAGACGATGCCCTCCTCGACCGCGGCGCGGGTCGCGGAGATGGCGTCCTCCAGACGGTGCTTGCGCTCCTTCAGCTCCACCTCGGTGGCGGCGCCGACCTTGATCACGCACACGCCGCCGGCCAGCTTCGCGAGGCGCTCCTGGAGCTTCTCGCGGTCCCAGTCGGAGTCCGTGGACTCGATCTCGGCCTTGATCTGGTTGATGCGGCCCTCGACCTCGTCGCGCTTGCCGGCACCGTCGACGATGGTGGTGTCGTCCTTGGTGACGGTGATGCGGCGGGCGGTGCCGAGCACGTCCAGGCCGACCTGGTCGAGCTTGAGGCCGACCTCCTCGGAGATGACCGTGGCGCCGGTGAGGACGGCCATGTCCTGCAGCATCGCCTTGCGGCGGTCGCCGAAGCCCGGGGCCTTCACCGCGACGGCGTTGAAGGTGCCGCGGATCTTGTTGACGACGAGGGTGGAGAGCGCCTCGCCCTCCAGGTCCTCGGCGATGATCAGCAGCGGCTTGGAGGCGTTGGCCTGGATGACCTTCTCCAGCAGCGGCAGCAGGTCCGCGATGGAGGAGATCTTGCCCTGGTTGATCAGGATGTACGGGTCGTCGAGGACGGCCTCCATGCGCTCCTGGTCCGTCACGAAGTACGGCGACAGGTAGCCCTTGTCGAAGGCCATGCCCTCGGTGAAGTCCAGCTCCAGACCGAAGGTGTTGGACTCCTCGACGGTGATGACACCGTCCTTGCCGACCTTGTCCATCGCCTCGGCGATCAGCTCGCCGACCTGCTGGTCCTGGGCGGACAGCGCGGCCACGGCGGCGATGTCGGACTTCTCGTCGATCGGGCGGGCGGTGGCGAGAAGGTCTTCCGACACGGCGGCGACGGCCGCGTCGATGCCCTTCTTCAGCAGCGCCGGGGAGGCACCCGCGGCGACGTTCTTCAGGCCCTCGCGCACGAGCGCCTGGGCCAGCACGGTGGCGGTGGTGGTGCCGTCACCCGCGATGTCGTTGGTCTTGGTCGCCACCTCCTTCACCAGCTGGGCGCCGAGGTTCTCGTACGGGTCCTCGATCTCGACCTCGCGGGCGATGGTGACGCCGTCGTTGGTGATGGTGGGGGCGCCGAACTTCTTGTCGATGACGACGTTGCGGCCCTTGGGGCCGATCGTCACCTTCACGGTGTCGGCGAGCTTGTTGACGCCGCGCTCGAGGGCGCGACGGGCGTCCTCGTCGAACTTCAGGATCTTCGCCATGGGAGCGTGAGCCCTCTTCCGGAAATCTTGGGGTTATACGGCAACTGCGCCCCCGACGCCCGGCTTTTTATGGTCGCGGGAGCCAGGGGCGCAGCTGGAAAGCAGGGTGCTTCGGTGAAGTGAAGCGCTACTTCTACTTCTCGACGATCGCGAGCACGTCGCGGGCCGAGAGGACGAGGTACTCCTCGCCGTTGTACTTCACCTCGGTGCCGCCGTACTTGCTGTAGAGCACGACGTCGCCGACGCTGACGTCGAGCGGAAGACGGTTGCCGTCCTCGAAGCGGCCCGGGCCCACGGCCAGGACGACGCCCTCCTGGGGCTTCTCCTTGGCGGTGTCCGGAATGACCAGGCCCGAAGCCGTGGTCTGCTCGGCGTCGAGCGGCTGGACCACGATGCGGTCCTCGAGCGGCTTGATGGCAACCTTGGAGCTGGTGGTCGTCACGATCCGACCTCCCCCTTCGGAGATCTCACGGGGTTAACTGTCTGAGGTGGCGACCAGGTGGATCCGTCGTCGCGGGTGCCGGACCTGCCCGTCGCGTAGTTGGCACTCTCCAGTGGGGAGTGCCAGTGCCGAGACTATGACTGCGATTAGCACTCGGTCAAGCGGAGTGCCAATGCCGGCGGCGCGTCGGCGGGGTTTTGGTGTGAACGCCGGTTTGTGAAGGCACCCTGCGTGGGTGTGGGCGTCGCCGGGGGCGGCCGCCCCCAGGCCCCCGCTTCGGCCCTGAACGGGCCTTGTCCTCAAACGCGGGACGGGCTGAGTGATGCCGGTCGGCGTCAAGAGGTCAGGCGTAGTCCTCCAGGTTGCCCACCCTCAGCCCCTGCTCCTCGATCGTCCTCAGCAGACGTTCCGTGCGGGCCGTCAGGTGCGTGGCCGTCGGGTGGTCCGGGTCGACGGCGATGATGTCGCCGGGGTGGAGGCGGTGGTCGCCGCGCGTGTAGGTGAGGGCGCCCTCGGCGTCGAGGGTGGCGCGCCACAGGACGAGGGCCGTGATGCCGCAGTCGGCGGCGGCGCGCAGGGTCGTGGTGTCGTACGTGCCGTGCGGCGGGCGGAAGAGGTGGGCGCGGACGCCGAAGCGGGACCTGAGCTTGGTCTGCTGGCCGCAGATCTCGGCGCGCTGCCCGGCGTAGGGCAGGCCGCGCAGGGAGCGGTGGTCGAGGGTGTGGTTCTGCAGGCTCGCGCCGAACGGGCGCAGCCGGGCGAGGTCGCCGTAGGCCGGACCGGCGACCGTGTCGGTGAGGAACAGGGTGACCGGAAGGCGCCGTTCGCGGACCAGGCCGGTGAAGGCGGGGTCGCGTTCGGCGCTGTCGTCGTAGGTGAGGAAGACGACCGGGTCGTCGGTGCGGACGTGGTCCACGACCGGCGGCAGCCGCCCCTGGTCGGCGCCCTGGGCGGGGTCCCCGGCCACCGCCGCGTGTTCGGCCGGAGAGGCGAGCCGGTCGCAGGCGGCGAGCGGGAGCAGCAGGGCGGCCAGGGCGGCGCAAGCCGGGCGGAACCGCCCTCGCCTCACAGGTAGTCCTCCAGGCGGG
The DNA here is from genome assembly GCF_044590125.1 of Streptomyces sp. BBFR25. NCBI lineage: Bacteria > Bacillati > Actinomycetota > Actinomycetes > Kitasatosporales > Streptomycetaceae > Streptomyces > Streptomyces sp. BBFR25. Next base: position 5,060,791 of record NZ_CP172447.1, on the reverse strand, counting down.
CCACCGCGTATCCCTCGGCGGTGATCCGGTCCAGGAAGCGGCGGGCCATGTCGGTCATCGTGCCGTCCCAGTCGTCGGTGCCCCGGAAGTGGGTGAGGACGATGTCGCCGGGGTGCAGGTCCTGGTCCCACTCGCGGTACTCCCAGTGGTCGACGAACACCTCCTCGCTCCAGATCGGGGCGTACTCGATGCCGCAGGACTTGGCGGCGCGCAGGGTGTCGCGGTCGTAGTTGCCGAAGGGCGGGCGGAAGAGGACGGGGCGCTTGCCGTAGCGCTTCTCCATCACGTCCTGCATGCCGCAGATCTCGTGCTTCTGCTCCTCGTAGGAGAGCGCGGGGAGGTAGGGGTGGCTCAGGGTGTGGTTGTTGAGGGTGACGCCGCGGGCCTGCATCTTCTTGAAGTAGCCGTAGTCGTCCTTGATCTCCTCGTCGGTGAGGAAGACGGTGTACGGGATCTTCAACTCGCTCATCATCCTCAGGAACGCCGGGTCCTTCTCGGCGCCGTCGTCGATGGTGAGGAAGACGATCTTCTCCTTGGTGGGGACGGTGGTGAAGACCGGCGGGAGGTCGTCCGACTCCTGGCCGTCGACCTCGAAGCCCTCGCGGGCCTTGATCTCCGGCTTCTTCGCGGGGGGCGCGGGCGCCGTCAGCGGGACCCTCCTGAGGTCCCAGCGCTTGGCCGCGGCGACCAGGGCGGCCCGGGCCTCGCGCGCCTTGGCCGCGCCGTCCACCGCGCGGGCCGGGGGCGCCTGGCCGCCGGGGGCGCCCCGCACCCCCTGGTCGTCGCCCTGCGCGCAGCCGGCGGCGAGGGCGGCGACGGCGAGGACGGCGGTGGCGGTCGCCGCGCGCCCGCGGAGTGCGGCACGAGAGACCCGGGACACGCGACGCGACGCCCGACTTTTGTCATTTTGTACGACTACTCGCATAGTGCCGGATCCTCGCAGTCCCCGGCCGCCGGACCCGGCCCGACACCGCGCCGGAGGCACACCATCCACCGACTGGCCCACAATGAGTCGGTGAACGACCTGGACTCCCTCCTCGCCCTGCTGGCCCCCGAAGGCCGCGCGCTCCTCGACGAGGTGCGCGACACCGACCCCGCACGGGAGTTGGCGGTCGCGACCCGGCTGCGGCGCACGCACCCCGCCGAGCTGGTGTCGGCGGCGCTCGGGCAGGCGCGGCTGCGGCAGCGCGCGGTGGCGAAGTTCGGGGCCGAGGACGCCGGACGGATGCTCTTCACGCCCAACGGGGTCGAGCAGTCGACGCGGGCGAGTGTGGCGGCGTACCGGGCGGAGTGCCTGCGGGCGCTCGGGGTGCGGTCCGTCGCCGACCTGTGCTGCGGGATCGGCGGCGACGCGATCGCGTTCGCCCGGGCCGGGATCCGGGTGCTCGCCGTCGACCGTGACCCGGTCACCGCCGCGGCGGCCCGCGCCAACGCCGACGCGCTGGGGCTCGGCGACCTGGTCGAGGTGCGCGAGGCCGATGTGACGGAGGTGGATACGGCCGGATACGACGCCGTGTTCGTCGACCCCGCCCGGCGCTCCTCCAAACGCGGCCGCATCTTCGATCCGGAGGCCTACTCCCCGCCCCTGTCCTGGGCCGTGTCCGCCGCGCTCGGGGCACCGCTCGGCCTGCTGAAGATCGCGCCCGGCATTCCGCACGAGGCGATCCCGCCGGAGGCGACGGCCGAGTGGGTCTCGGACAGCGGGGACGTCAAGGAGGCGATGCTGTGGTTCGGCCCGGACGTGACGCCGGGGGCGCGGCGGGCGACGCTGCTGCCCGCCGGAGCGGGGATCTACGTGACGCCCGCGACCATGCTCCCGGACCCCGAGGTCCGGCCGGTCGGGAGGTACCTGTACGAGCCGGACGGTGCCGTCATCCGCGCCCACCTGGTCGCCGAGGTGGCCGACGACCTGGACGGCGGGCTGATCGACCCGACCATCGCCTACGTCACCGCCGACGAACGGCACAGCACGCCGTACGCCACCGCCTACGAGATCACCGACCGGATGCCGTTCAACGTCAAGAAGCTGAAGGCGCTGCTGCGGGAGCGCGGGGTCGGCACGCTGACCGTGAAGAAGCGGGGCTCGGCGGTCGAGCCGGAGGAGCTGCGGAGGAAGGTCAAACCGCAGGGACCGAACGCCGCGACCGTGTTCCTGACCCGGGTCGCGGGGGCGCCGACGATGCTGATCGGGCATCCGGCGGGTTAGCCGGGCGTCAGTCGGCCGCCTCGCGGGCCCGGCGCAGCAGGAGGGCGCGTTCGCGTGCGTTGCGGGTCAGGGACGCGGCGCGTTCGAACTCCGTGCGGGCCTCGGCCGAGCGGTCCAGGCGGAGCAGCAGGTCGCCGCGGACGCTGGGGAGCAGGTGGTAGTCGCGCAGGGCGGGTTCGGCGGCGAGGGCGTCGACCAGGGCCAGGGCGGGGGCGGGGCCCTCGGCCATGGAAACGGCGACCGCGCGGTTGAGTTCGACGACCGGGGACGGCGCGCGGACCGCGAGCAGGCCGTAAAGGGTGGCGATGCGGGACCAGTCGGTCTCCTCGTACGTGTAGGCCGTCGCGTGACAGGCGGCGATCGCGGCCTGGAGGACGTACGGGCCCGGGGCGCCGGATGCGCCGGTGGCGCGGGCGTGGTCGAGGGCGGTGATGCCGCGGGTGATGAGCAGGCGGTGCCAGCGGTGGCGGTTCTGGTCCTTCAGCAGCACCGGCTCGCCGTCGGGGCCGGTGCGGGCGGCGGTGCGCGAGGACTGGAACTCCAGCAGCGCCGTCAGACCGTGGACCTCGGGTTCCTTCGGCATCAGGGCGGACAGCACGCGGGCCAGGCGCAGGGCGTCCTCGCACAGGGCGGGGCGCAGCCAGTCGTCGCCCGCGGTGGCCGCGTAGCCCTCGTTGAAGATCAGGTAGATGACCTCCAGGACCGAGCCGAGGCGGGCCGCGCGGTCGGGGCCGTACGGCACCTCGAAGGCGATGTTCTTCCTGGCCAGGGTGCGTTTGGCGCGCACGATGCGCTGGGCGACCGTCGGTTCGGGGACGAGGCGGGCGCGGGCGATCTCCGAGGCGGTCAGGCCGCCGAGCAGACGGAGGGTGAGGGCGATGCGGGCCTCGGCGGAGAGCACCGGGTGGCAGGCGGTGAAGACCAGCCGCAGCAGGTCGTCGTCGATGTCCTCGGGATCGGCGGGCTCCTCGGGCGGGGGCGCCGAGGCGGGCAGGTCCCGGCCGATCTCCGCGAGCTTGCGGGCGTAGGTCTCCCGGCGCCGGATCAGGTCGACGGCGCGGCGGCGGGCAGTGGTCATGAGCCAGGCGCCCGGGTTGTCGGGCACGCCGTCCCGGGGCCACTGCTCCAGGGCAGCCACCAGGGCGTCCTGGGTGAGTTCCTCGGCGATGCCGACGTCCCGGACGAGCCGGGCCACGCCGGCGATGACGCGGGGCGACTCCAGCCGGAAGACGGTTTCGAGGGCGGCGGTGGGCTGCGGTTCCACAGCCCACCATGCAACACCCTCGGGACCGCGGAGCAAAGCGGAACTCAGCCCTCCATCAGCTCCCGCACCTCACAGGTCACCGTCCAGTACTCCTCGTGCACCTTCAGGAAGCGCTTGGTCCACTCGATCGCCTCGGCCCGGTCCTTGGCCTGGAGGAGGGAGTAGCCGCCGATGACCTCCTTGGTCTCGGTGAAGGGCCCGTCCGTCACGGTGACCTGTCCGCCCTCGTAGTGGACGCGGGTGCCCTGGGACGTGGGCGTCAGCCCGGCCGTGTCGAGCAGGACGCCCGCCTTGGTCATCTCCTCCATCAGCTTCTCCATCCGCTGGATCAGCTCGGGGCTGGGGCCGCCGGACAGGGCGTCGGACTCCTCGATGCGGATCAGCGACAGGTAGCGGGGCATGGTGGCTCCTCGGGTTCGGGGTGATCCGGCGGCCGGGGTCTCTCCCCGGCCTCTCACCCCTTGCGTCGAGCGGGAGAGCCGCGGATCGACACCCGCGGCGAGATTCCCCCGGAATTTCCCCGAAATTCCCCCGGAAGGTTTCCCGGGAACTTCCCCGGCAACTTCTCAGCGCAGCGATTCCCACAGGTCAGCGGCGTCCGGCTGGTCGGCCACCACCCGGTTGGGGTCGGAGGGCGCGGGCAGCACCGGCATCGTCAGCGTGCGTACGTCGTCCGCGTCGAGGTCCCCGAGGCTGCGGCCCAGGCTCGTCAGCTCGCCCAGCGAGTCCAGGCCGGTGTCGGTGGTGAGGCTGCCGGTGAGGGCGTCGGCGACCTGGTAGAGGCGTGCGGGGTCGGTGAGCAGGTCGGTGGCGGAGATCTGCTCGAGCAGCGCCTTGACGAGCTTGTGCTGGAGCTCTATCCGGGCGAGGTCGCTGCCGCCCGCCAGCCCGTACCGGGTGCGGGCCAGGCCGAGCGCCTCGGTGCCGTCGAGGTGGTGGGTGCCGGCCTCCAGGTGCAGGTGGCTCTTGTCGTCGTCGATGTCCTCGTCCGTGGTGACGGTGACCCCGCCGAGCGCGTCGACCAGGTCGGCGAAGCCGGAGAAGTCCACCTCGACGTAGTGGTCCATGCGCACGCCGGTGAGCGCCTCGACGGTCTTGACGGCGCAGACCGGGCCGCCCAGTTCGTAGGCGGTGTTGAACATCGCGCTGCTCGCCGCCCTGGTCGTACCGCCGGACGGCAGCGGGCAGGAGGGCCGCTCGACGAGCGTGTCGCGCGGGATGCTGACGACGGTGGCGGCGGTGCGGCCCGCGTCCAGGTGGACGACCATCGCCGTGTCCGAGCGGGCGCCCCCGCTGTCGCCGCCGCCGAGTTCCCGGTTCTCCTCGCCGCTGCGCGAGTCGGAGCCGAGGACGAGGAGGTTCAGGGCGCCGGTGGGCACCGGGGCCCCGGAGGGCGAGGCGGAGGGGGCGGTGACCGGCCGCGCGGGACGGTCGTCCCCGAGCGCGCTGTTGATGTCGACGCTTTTGATGTTGCCGTTGAGGTGCCAGTAGGCCCAGCCCGCCGCTCCGGCGCCCAGCAGCAGGGAGCCGGTCAGGGCCAGGCCGGCCACCTTCAGCCCTTTGCGGCGGCCGCTCCGGCCGTCCTGTCCGCCCCGTGCCGCCATGCGCCAGCCCCCGCCCCGCCCGTCCCGTTCGCGTCCCCACCCGGATGCCCCGCCGGAAGGAACATAAGTCCGAATTATTGAAACTGGAACAGGTGGGCCGGGCTTCTGCGGAAATTCTCAGACTGGCGGCTTATCCCTCCCGGGGCGGTGCCGTACTGCTGCGCACCTCCAGGCTGGTGGCCAGCTCCACGCGGGTCGCCGTCGAGGAGCCGTCGTCCCGCCCGAGGTCCAGGACGAGCCGGGCCGCCGCCTCGGCCATCTCCATCAGCGGCTGCCGTACGGTCGTCAGCGGCGGCCCCACCCAGCGGGCCACCGGCAGGTCGTCGAACCCGACCACGCTCAGGTCGTGCGGGATGCGCAGCCCCAGTTCGCGCGCGGCCTCGTACAGTCCGAGCGCCTGGAGGTCGTTGCCGGCGAAGACGGCGGTCGGCCGGTCCGGGCGGCGCAGCAGTTCCAGGCCCTGCCGGTACCCGGCCTCGTGGTGGAAGTCGCCGGTCACGATCAGACCGGGGTCGACCGGCAGCCCCGCCGTCTCCAGGGCCGCCCGGTAGCCGTCGACGCGGGCGCGGCTGCACATCATGCGGGTGGGTCCGCTGATGGCGCCGATGCGGGTGTGGCCGAGGTCGACCAGGTGCCGGGTGGCCGCGAGACCGCCCTGCCAGTTGGTGGCGCCGATGGACGGCACGTCGGCGCCCGGGTCGCCGGCCGGGTCCATCACCACGAACGGGATGGAGCGGCTGGTGAGCAGCGCCCGCTGGGACTCGTCGAGGCCGGACAGGACGAGGATCACGCCGTGCGGTCGGCGGGCGGCGACCTGGTCGGCCCAGGTCCGGCCGGGGGTGAGGCGGCCCGCGCTCTCGGAGAGCACGACGCTGAGCCCGGCGTCCCTGGCCACGTTCTCCACGCCGCGGATGACCTCCATCGCCCAGGCGCTCTCCAGCTCGTGGAAGACCAGGTCGATCAGGGGCGAGCGGGTCGACTCGGCCCGCCTGCGCCGGTAGCCGTGGACGCGGAGCAGTTCCTCGACGCGGGCCCTGGTCGAGGGGGCGACGTCGGCGCGGCCGTTGAGCACCTTCGAAACAGTCGGCGCCGACACACCGGCCTCACGCGCGATCTCGGCGAGGGTCGCGGTCTGGGCGGACCGCTTTCGCGTCCGGGTTTCAGCGGGCTGCGGGGATGTCATGGCGGCGATCGTAACCCCATGAGGCCACCGGACGAAGAGGTCGGCGGACCGGCTCTCATCGGAACATTCGACGACGACGCCGAATCATTCGCCCCGTTCGTCGTCCCGGTCGTCGCCCCGGTCTTCGTCGCCCTCGGCCGACTCGAACCGCCAACGGTGCACCGCCCGCGCCACCAGACCGTCCTCCGGTTCGGGCAGCTCCGGGAGTTCGGCGTCGTACGCGGCGTCCCACCAGGTGATGACGAGGACGCGGTCCTGCGGGGCGCGCAGGGTCTCCCGGCGCAGCGGCCGCAGCGGCAGCTCCTGGTGCCGCGCCCAGGCCAGCAGCTCTCCGCCCCGGCCGGGCACGGCCCGCGCCTCCCACATCAGCGCGACGGTCACGAGTACAGGTTCTCCTTGCTCACTTCGTGGACGTGATCGTGGCCGTGGTGGCCGTGCGTGTGGCCCTGTCCCGGCACGTGCGGGTCGGTGACCGGTAGGGAGGAGTCGGCCGAGAGGTCCCAGTCGGAGGCTGCCCGGTTGCGGGCGACCATCTCGGCGCCGAGCGCGGCGACCATCGCGCCGTTGTCCGTGCACAGCTTGGGACGCGGCACCCGCAGCCGGATGCCGGCCGCCTCGCAGCGCTCCTGGGCCAGCGCCCGCAGCCGGGAGTTGGCGGCCACACCGCCGCCGATCATCAGGTGGTCGACGCCCTCGTCCTTGCAGGCCCGCACGGCCTTGCGGGTCAGCACGTCCACGACCGCCTCCTGGAAGGAGGCCGACACGTCGCGCACCGGCACCTCTTCCCCCGCCGCCCGCTTCGCCTCGATCCAGCGGGCCACGGCCGTCTTGAGACCGGAGAAGGAGAAGTCGTACGCCGGGTCGCGCGGGCCGGTCAGACCGCGCGGGAAGGCGATGGCGTCCGGGTTGCCCTCGCGCGCGTACCGGTCGATGACCGGGCCGCCGGGGAAGCCCAGGTTCAGCACGCGGGCGATCTTGTCGAAGGCCTCGCCGGCCGCGTCGTCGATGGTGGCGCCCAGCGGGCGGACGTCGGAGGTGATGTCCGTGGACAGGAGCAGGGAGGAGTGTCCGCCGGAGACCAGCAGGGCCATCGTCGGCTCGGGCAGCGCGCCGTGTTCGAGCTGGTCGACGCAGATGTGCGAGGCGAGGTGGTTGACGCCGTACAGCGGCTTGCCCAGCGCGTAGGCGTACGCCTTCGCCGCCGAGACGCCGACCAGCAGGGCGCCCGCGAGGCCGGGCCCGGCGGTGACGGCGATGCCGTCGAGGTCGCGGGCGCTCACCCCCGCCTCCTTGAGGGCGCGGTCGATGGTGGGGACCATCGCCTCCAGGTGGGCGCGGCTCGCCACCTCCGGCACGACGCCGCCGAAGCGGGCGTGCTCGTCGACGCTGGAGGCGACGGCGTCGGCCAGCAGGGTGGTGCCGCGCACGACACCGACGCCGGTCTCGTCGCAGGAGGTCTCGATCCCCAGCACGAGAGGCTCGTCGCGTGAGTCAGCCATGGTTCTCGGTTCCTCGTTCGGTTCCCGGTACGGAGGTGGACGGGTCGGTCAGGCGCATCACCAGGGCGTCCACGTTCCCCGGCTGGTAGTAGCCGCGTCTGAAGCCGATGGCCTCGAAGCCGAAGCGCTCGTACAGCCGCTGGGCGCGGGTGTTGTCCACCCGGCACTCGAGGAGCACCTCGGTGCACTCGAAGTCGGTCGCCGCGCGGAGCAGTTCGGTCAGCAGCCGCGCCCCGAGGCCGGTGCCCCAGTGGTCGCGGGCGACGGCGATGGTCTGCACGTCGGCCTGCTCCCCGGAGGTGACCAGGCCCGCGTAGCCGACGACGTGGCCGTCCTCCTCGGCGACGAGGTAGCGCCGGGTCGCCCCGGGCCCGCGCGCGTGCGCCAGCTCGGACCAGAACATCCCGCGCGACCAGGCGTCCTCCGGGAACAGCTCCCGCTCCATGCGCAGTACGGGGTCGATGTCCCACCAGCGCATCTCGCGCAGTGCGGCGGAGGCGGACTCGGCAGTGGCTGGCTCGGTCACTTCGGGGTGACCACCTTGTAGTTCTTGGGGACCTGGGCGTCGGGCCGGCGCAGGTACAGCGGCCGGGGCGCGGGCAGCTCCTGGCCCGCCGCCAGCTTCTCGGCGGCCAGCCGGGCCAGGGCGGCGGCGGACACGTGCTCCGGCTCGTGCGCCCGGGGAAAGGTGTCCGGGTACAGCAGCGCGCCCGCGCCGACGGCCGGGAGCCCGGCCACCTGGTCCGCGATGTCGGCGGGCCGGTCGACGGCCGGGTCGGTGAGCCGGGTGCGGGAGTCGGCGTACCGCGCCCAGTAGACCTCTTTGCGGCGGGCGTCGGTGGCCACCACGAAGGGGCCCTCCAGGTCGGCGGCGAAGGCTAGGCCGTCCAGCGTGCACACACCGTGCACGGGCACGCCGAGCGCGAGCCCGAACGCGTCCGCGGTCATCAGGCCGACGCGCAGCCCCGTGTACGGGCCGGGGCCGGTGCCGGCGACGATGCCGGTGACGGCGTCGAGCCGCAGGCCGGCCTCGGCGAGCACCCGGTCGACGGCGGGCAGCAGCAGCTCACCGTGCCGACGGGCGTCGACCTGGCTCGACGAGGCGATGACGTCCGTACCGTCGTGCAGCGCGACGGTGACGGCGGGCGTGGCGGTATCCAGAGCGAGCAAGAGCACGCAAACAGCCTACGGCGCCGCGGGCCCGGCGTCGGACGCCCTGTGGACAACCCCGGGGGCGCTCGACCGGCACCCCCCGGTCACTCCGTGTCGCGCACCGCGTTCACCCGCTCACGTACTGCTACCGTCGCCCGGAACGGGACGACGCGGGACGCACGAGTACGACGACGAGGTGGTCGCCAGTGGCAAGCAGCAGCGCCGGTATCGTCACCGGCCTCACGGCGGCGGCCCTCGTGGCCCTCGGCGTCCTCGCCCACCAGGCGTCCGTCAGCGCCCCGGACGACCTCGGCCGGACCGGCGCGACCGTCAGCCCCGCCCCGGGCGCCGCCAAGGCGCCGCGCGACAAGCGGCATCCCGACGCCCTGCCCGCGGGCTCCGGGACGGGTGAACGGGTGGTGTACTCGGTGGACGACGACCGCGTCTGGCTGGTCGGCCCGGGGAACAAGGTGCGGCGCACCTTCGAGGTCACGCCCAGCACGGTCGACCCGGCGCCGGGCGCCTACACGGTCACCTCCCGGTCCAACCGGATCACCGGGTCCGACGGCATCCCGGTCGAGCACGTGGTGCGCTTCGCCGGTGCCCAGGGCGTGGCCATCGGGTTCAGCGCGGCGGTCGACGGCTCGACGGCCGCGCCCGACCCGGACCGGCCCACCGGCGGCATCCGCGAGTCACGCGCGGACGGCGACGCGATGTGGAAGTTCGCGACGATCGGGCGGCCGGTCGTCGTCGTCCCCTGACGGCCCGCGGACCCGCGGCTCCCGCCGGGCGTCAGGCGGCCTCGCGGTGGTCGCGGTGGCCCCGGTCGTCGTGGTGGCCCCGCCGGTCGCCGCCCGGTCGGTGCGCCTCGGGTTCGGGGGCGCGGGGCGGCGTCGAGACCGCCGTCGCGGCGGCGCAGGAGGCGAGCAGGTCACGCATCGACACCCCGGTGGGCGCGGACGGCCGGGGCCTCGGGCGGCCCTGCGGCTGGGCCTGGGACGTGGACGACATGGGCGCCTCCTGAAGCTCGGGGGCGGGCGCAGTAAGGCATGCCTAACTACGGACTGAGTACCATGTGACCACGTGCGAGTCCCCCGGCGCAATCTTTTGCCGACGTCCTGTCGGAAAATCCCGCGGGACGGGCCTGGCCGGGCGGCTCAGCCGGCGAGGACGCCCACGTCCGCCGTGGCCCAGCGCTCGCCGAGGCCGGTCACGGTCACGTGCCGCACCTCGTCGGTGGTGTCGCCGACGGCCCGGTCGATCCGGACCCGCAGCCGGTCCTCGGTCAGCTCCTCGACCTTGCCCTCGCCCCACTCGACCACGATCACCGAGTCGGACAGGGAGACGTCGAGGTCGAGGTCCTCCATCTCGTCCAGGCCGCCGGACAGCCGGTAGGCGTCCACGTGGACGAGCGGCGGACCGTCGCCGAGCGGCGGGTGCACGCGGGCGATCACGAAGGTCGGGGAGGTCACGGCACCCCGCACGTCGAGGCCCTCGCCGAGCCCTCGGGTCAGCGTCGTCTTGCCCGCGCCCAGCTCCCCGCTGAGCATCACCAGGTCACCGGCGCGCAGCAGCCCCGCGAGCCTGCGGCCCAGTTCCCGCATCTGCTCGGGCGAGGTGACGGTGATCTCGACGCCGGGGGACGCGACGCCGGGGGACGGGGCGGAGGAGGGACCGGAGGGCTCAGCCGGGCCCTGCGCTGCTGCTGGTGCTTCCATAGCCGTCAACGGTAGCCGCTGTCGGCACGGCGCCCGCGCGGGCGAGCAGGTCGGCGAGGCGGTCGGTGACCAGCTCGGGGTGTTCCAGCATCACCAGGTGCCCCGCGTCGGGGACGAGCACCAGCTCGGCGTCCGGCAGCAGCCCGGCGATCGCCTCGCTGTGCTCGCTCGGCGTCACCAGGTCCCGCACCCCGGCCAGGACCAGGACCGGGAGGTCGGCGAAGTGGGCCAGCGCCTCGGTCTTGTCGTGGTCGTTGAAGGCCGGGTAGTACTCGGCGACGACGTCGATCGGCGTCGACTCGATCATCCGCTCGGCGAACCGAGCCACGGCCGGGTCCACGTCCCGGGACGCGAACGAGTACCGCTTGATGATCCCGGCGAACAGGTCCGCCGTCGCCCGCCGTCCTCGCTCCACCAGCTCGGCCCGCTGCCCCAGCGCCTTGAGCACGCCCGGCAGCACCCGCCGCACCGCGTTGACACCGGCCACCGGAAGCCCGAAGTTGACCTCGCCGAGCTGCCCGGACGACGTACCGACGAGGGCGACGGCGACGACGCGCTCCCGTATCAGCTCGGGGAAGGCGTCGGCCAGCGCCATCACGGTCATGCCGCCCATGGAGTGCCCGACCAGCACGATCGGGCCCTCGGGTGCGGCGGCGTCGATCACGGCCTTCAGGTCGCGGCCCAGCTCGTCGATGCTGACCGGCCGGTCGTCGCGCGTCTGGGACACGCCCCGCCCGGACCGGCCGTGGCTGCGCTGGTCCCAGTAGACGGTGCGGACGACGCCCCTGAGAGCCTCCCGCTGGAAGTGCCAGGAGTCCTGGTTGAGGCAGTAGCCGTGGCTGAAGACGACCGTGACGGGCGCGGGCGCCTTGCGGCCGAACAGCCGCCTGCGGCGCGGTGCGCGGTCGGCCCCGGCCTCCGGGTCGAGGTCGTCGACCTCGTAGTACAGCTCGGTGCCGTCCTCGGCGTACGCCCTGCCGGGGGTGCCACGCAGTCCGCCGTACGGGCCCGCCGAGTCGAGGGCGAGGCGGGCCTTGCGGCGCATCCCGCGGCCGACGGTGAGCCGTTCTATCGCCACGCCGGCCGCGGCGCCCGCCGCGACCACGCCTATCGCGACCCCGGCGACGCCGGTCGCCCGGCGCCAGCCGCCGACGGCGGCCTCGGTGGCGGCCTCCGTGGCGGAGGCGACGGCCGCCGCGACGGCCTCCCCGCTGCGCTCGCTCACGTACACCGCTCCTCTTCGCCTGGTTCGCCCGCCGCACCGGGCCGTTGTGCGCCTACCCGCCGCCGATCGCAGTTTCACCTGGACGCGCGTCGGTACGGACCGGTCACTCGTTGACGTAGACGCGCGGAACGCGGCTTCCGATCCGGGTGACGATCTCGTACGCGATGGTGCCCGCCGCCTGGGCCCAGTCCTCGGCGGTGGGCTCGCCGCGGTCGCCGGGCCCGAACAGCACCGCCTCGGCGCCCGGCTCGGGCCGGTCCCCGCCCAGGTCGACGACGAACTGGTCCATCGCGATCCGCCCCGCGACCGTGCGCCACTTGCCGTCGACCAGGACAGGGCCGGTGGAGGAGGCGTGCCGCGGGACGCCGTCCCCGTAGCCGAGCGGGACGAGGCCGAGGGTGGTCTCGCCGGGGGTGGTGTAGTGGTGCCCGTAGCTGACGCCGTGGCCGCCGGGGACCTGCTTGACCAGGGCCAGCGAGGCGGCCAGCGTCATCACGGGGCGCAGTCCGAAGTCGGCCGGGGTGCCGATCTCGGGGCTGGGCGAGACGCCGTACATCGCGATGCCGGGCCGTACGAGGTCGAAGTGGGCGTCGGGGAGGGTGAGGGTGGCCGGCGAGTTGGCGATGTGCCGCACCTCGGGGCGCAGGCCCTGACCTTCGGCGTACGCCGTCATCTCCCGGAAGCGGGTGAGCTGCGCGGCGATGGAGGGGTGACCGGGCTCGTCGGCGCAGGCGAAGTGGGACCAGAGCCCGGTGACCCGCAGCAGCCCCTCTCCCTCGGCGCGCAGGGCGGCCGCGACCAGTTCCTCCCAGTCCGCGCCGGGCTGGCAGCCGCCCCGGCCGAGCCCGGTGTCGGCCTTGAGCTGCACGCGCGCGGGTACCCCGGCCGCCCGGGCCGCCCCGACGACCTCCTCCATGGCCCACATGGCGCCGACGGAGACGTCGAGGCGGGCCTCGACGGCCTCCCGCCAGGGCCCGCCGGGGGTCCACAGCCAGCACATGACGCGTATGCCGTCCGGCAGTCCGGCCTCCGCCGCGCGCAGGGCGAGGGCCTCCTGCGGGGTGGCGGTGCCGAGCCAGGTCGCGCCGGCCTCGACGGCGGCGCGGGCGCAGGGGACGGCGCCGTGGCCGTAGGCGTCCGCCTTGACGACGGCCATGAGGGCCGCGCCGGGGGCCCGTTCGCGCAGGGCGCGGACGTTGGCCCGCAGGGCGGCCAGGTCGATCTCGGCCCGGGCGCGCAGTACCGCGTCCCGCCGAGCAGCTGTCTCACTCATCGTGCCCCCAGTCTCTCAGAGCACCCGGCCGCCCCCGTCCCGCAGTGGTTAGGGTGCCGGTCATGAGCATCATCGGGGTCGGGATCGACGTGGCCGAGGTCGAGCGGTTCGGGGCGTCGCTGGAGCGCACACCGGCCATGGCGGGGCGGCTCTTCCGGGAGAGCGAGTTGCTGCTGCCCAGCGGTGAACGCCGGGGCATCGCCTCGCTCGCCGCCCGCTTCGCGGCGAAGGAGGCGCTGGCCAAGGCGCTGGGCGCACCGGCGGGACTGCTGTGGACGGACGCCGAGGTGTACGTGGAGGACAGCGGGCAGCCACGGCTGCGGGTCACCGGGACGGTGGCGGCGCGGGCGGCGGAACTGGGCGTGGCGTCATGGCACGTCTCCCTGAGCCACGACGCGGGAATCGCGTCGGCGGTGGTGATCGCGGAGGGCTAGGACCTGCCCGGCGGACCAGAACGCGGGAGGGCCGAAAAGGGCGGCTACGGCCGGTCGGGGGCTTCCTGACCTGCGCCCGGGGTGTGATCCGCCCTACGGTCCCCGGGAACCGGCTGGTCGGGGGACGGGCGGACCCGGATGTGCATGCGTTCGCCCTGGGCGCCGTACAGGGCGATCCACTCGACGGGCTGGTCCCCGGCGTTGGCGATGCCGTGCGGGACGCGGGTGTCGAACTCCGCCGTCTCCCCCGCCGTCAGGATCAGGTCGTGGTCCCCGAGGGCGAGGAGCAGGCGGCCGGAGAGGACGTAGAGCCACTCGTGGCCCTCGTGCGACCCCTGTTCGGGGCGGGGCGTCCACGCGGTCCGTGGGGTGGCGGGGGCGGGGAGGATCTGCTTGTAGGCGTGCAGGCCGTCGTTCGGGTTCCGGGTGAGCGGGACCCACGTCTGCCCGTGCCGGGTGAAGGGCCGGGGATGCACGCGGGGGTCGCCGGTGCGCGAGCCGACGAGTTCGTCCAGGGGCAGCCGGTGCGCCCGGGCCAGCGGCAGCAGGTGCCGCAGCCCCGGCTCGCGCTGCCCCGACTCCAGCCGGGACAGGGTGCTCACGGAGATGCCGGTGACCGCGGCGAGCTGGGCCAGCGTCAGCCCGCGGGCCTGCCGGATGGCGCGCAGCCGTGCCCCGAGCGAGGTCATCACCTGTGCCGTCTCCTCGTCACCGCCGCTCATGGGACAACTGTCCCCCATCGTGGATTCCGGAGACCGGCGGGCCGTGCGTGTTCCCGGCGCAGGGGGAAGACTCGACGGCATGCGGACTGCGTACAGCGTGGAAACGGTCAGGAACGCCGAACGGGAGCTGATGGCCCGGCTGCCGGAGGGGGCGCTGATGCAACGGGCCGCGGCCGGGCTGGCCGCCGCCTGCGCCCAGGTGCTGGCCCGGGTGGCCGGGCGGGTCTACGGCAGCCGGGTGGTGCTGCTGGTCGGCAGCGGTGACAACGGCGGCGACGCCCTGTACGCGGGCGCGCGGCTGGCCCGGCGGGGCGCGGGCGTGACGGCGGTGCTGCTCGCGCCGGACCGGGCGCACGGCGGCGGCCTGGCGGCGCTGCGGCGGGCCGGTGGGCGGATCGCGGCGGGCGGGGCCTCCGGTGCCGCCGGGGAGTCGATCGCGCGGGCCGACCTGGTCCTGGACGGCATCGTCGGGATCGGCGGCAAGGGCGGGCTGCGGGAGGCGGCGGTGCCGCTGGCGGACGCGGCCGCGCGGTCCCGGGCCGCCGTCGTCGCCGTCGACCTGCCGAGCGGCGTCGACGCGGACACGGGCCAGGTGCGGGGGGACGCGGTCCGCGCCGACCTGACGGTGACGTTCGGGACGCACAAGCCGGGGCTGCTGATCGATCCGGCGCGGGAGTACGCGGGTGCGGTGCGGCTGGTGGACATCGGTCTGCCGCTGCCCGCCGAGGCGGCCGAACTGGAGGCGTTGCAGCACGCGGACGCGGCACGCCTGCTGCCGGTTCCGGCGGCGGAGAGCGACAAGTACCGGCGCGGAGTCGTGGGCATCGCCGCCGGGTCGGCCCGCTACCCGGGCGCGGCCGTGCTCGCCGTCGCGGGCGCGCTGCGGGGCGGGGCCGGGGCGGTGCGGTACGTCGGCCCGGCCGGGGACGCGGTGATCGCCCGCTTCCCGGAGACGCTCGTGTCCGACGAGGGGCCGAAGCGGGCGGGGCGGGTGCAGGCGTGGGTGGTCGGACCGGGCGCCGGTGACGACGCGGCGACGGTGGCGGAGGTGTTGGCTGCCGAGGTGCCGGTGCTGATCGACGCGGACGGGCTGCGGCTGGCCGACGCGGACGCGGTACGGGCGCGCACGGCACCGACGCTGATGACCCCGCACGCCGGGGAGGCGGCGGCGCTGCTCGGGGTGGGCCGGGAGGAGGTCGAGGGGTCCCGGCTGGCCTCGGTGCGCGAACTGGCGGCGCGGTACGGGGCGACGGTGCTGCTGAAGGGCTCGACGACCCTGGTGGCCAGTGCGAAGGGCGGCCCCGTCCGGGTCAACGCGACGGGGACCTCGTGGCTCGCCACGGCCGGCAGCGGGGACGTGCTGTCCGGCCTGGCGGGGTCGCTGCTCGCGGCGGGCCTGTCGGCGCTGGACGCGGGGAGCGTGGGCGCGTACCTGCACGGCCTGGCGGGACGGTTCGCGACGGAGGGCGCGCCGGCGGGGGCGCACGACGTGGCCGAGGCGATCCCGCGGGCCTGGCGGGACGTGCGGGGGACGCGGGAGGACTGAACCGGGGGGTCCGGGCACGGGCCCCGAGTACGGTGATCACATGACCTCCGCACCGGACCCGACCCCGGCCCTCTCGGGCCTCGACTCGTTCCCCAAGGCCGAGTTCGGCTTCCCCGGCCCGCTGCGCGACCGGCTCGTCGCGGCGGTCCTCGACGGTTCGAAGACCACCACGACCGGGCTGGTCGCCGACTACGCGCACGAGGGCGAGCCGCTGCCGCGGGCCGGGCGCCGCGAGGCCGTCGTCGACTCGCGCGGACTGCCCGTCGCCGTGATCGAGGTGACGGAGGTGCGCGTCGTCCCGCTCGCCGACGTGGACCTCGCCCACGCGGTCGACGAGGGCGAGGGGTACACGAGCGTGGCCGCGTGGCGTGCGGAGCACGAGCGGTTCTGGCACGGCGAGGAGATGCGCGCGGCGCTGGACGACCCGGAGTTCACGGTGGACGACACGACACCGGCGGTCCTGGAACGCTTCCGGGTCGTCACCGTGCTGCCCGCCACGGGCCGCTGAGGAACCGTCGCGGACCTATTCCACCGTCACCGACTTCGCCAGGTTCCGCGGCTGGTCCACCTCGTTGCCGCGGGCCGTCGCCAGTTCGCAGGCGAAGACCTGCAACGGCACCGTGGCCACCAGGGGTTGCAGCAGCGTCGGCGTGGCCGGGATCCGGACGAGGTGGTCGGCGTAGGGGACGACCGCCTCGTCGCCCTCCTCGGCGATGACGATCGTGCGGGCGCCGCGGGCGCGGATCTCCTGGATGTTGGACACGATCTTGTCGTGCAGGATCGACCGGCCGCGCGGGGACGGCACCACGACCACGACCGGCAGATCCTCCTCGATCAGCGCGATCGGCCCGTGCTTCAGCTCGCCCGCCGCGAAGCCCTCGGCGTGCATGTACGCCAACTCCTTGAGCTTGAGGGCGCCTTCGAGGGCGACGGGGTGGCCGACGTGCCGGCCCAGGAAGAGCACCGTGTTCTTGTGGGCGAGGGAGCGCGCCAGTTCCCGCACGGGGTCCATGGTCCCCAGCACCCGTTCGACCGCGTCGGAGATGCCGGACAGGTCGCGAACGACGTCGCCGATCTCGTCGCCGTACTTCGTGCCGCGCACCTGGCCCAGGTACAGGGCGACCAGGTAGCAGGCGACGAGCTGGGTGAGGAAGGCCTTGGTGGAGGCGACGGCGACCTCGGGGCCCGCGTGGGTGTAGAGCACGGCGTCGGACTCGCGGGGGATCGTCGAGCCGTTGGTGTTGCAGATGGCGAGGACCCGGGCGCCCTGTTCGCGGGCGTGGCGCAGGGCCATGAGGGTGTCCATGGTCTCGCCGGACTGGGAGATCGCGACGACCAGGGTCTGCTGGTCGAGGATCGGGTCGCGGTAGCGGAACTCGCTGGCCAGCTCCACCTCGCAGGGGATCCGCGTCCAGTGCTCGATGGCGTACTTGGCGATCAGTCCGGCGTGGAAGGCCGTACCGCAGGCGACGACGACGACCTTGTCGACCTCCCGGAGCACCCCGGCGGGGATGCGCACCTCGTCCAGGCTCAGCGTGCCGGAGCCGTCGATACGGCCGAGGAGGGTGTCGGCGACGGCCTTCGGCTGCTCGGCGATCTCCTTGAGCATGAAGGAGGCGTAGCCGGACTTCTCGGCGGCCGAGGCGTCCCAGTCGACGTGGTAGGAGCGGACCTCGGCCGGGGTGCCGTCGAAGGCGGTGACGCTGACGCCCTCGTCCCGGCGCAGTTCGACGACCTGGTCCTGGCCCAGCTCGACGGCGTCCCGGGTGTGGGCGATGAAGGCCGCGACGTCCGAGGCGAGGAAGTACTCGCCCTCCCCCACGCCCACCACGAGCGGCGAGTTGCGGCGCGCGCCCACCACCACGTCCGGCACGTCCGCGTGCACCGCGACCAGGGTGAACGCCCCCTCCAGCCGCCGGCACACCAGCCGCATCGCCTCGGCGAGGTCGGCGCAGGCCGAGTACTCCTCGGCGAGCAGGTGGGCGACGACCTCGGTGTCGGTCTCCGAGCCCAGCGCGTGGCCGCGCTCCGCCAGCTCGGCCCGCAGCGGCGCGAAGTTCTCGATGATGCCGTTGTGGACCACGGCCACCCGGCCCGCGTTGTCGAGGTGCGGGTGGGCGTTGGCGTCGGTGGGTCCGCCGTGGGTGGCCCAGCGGGTGTGGCCGATGCCGGTGGCGGCGGACGGCAGCGGGTGTTCGGACAGTTCCTTGTCGAGGTTGACGAGCTTGCCGGCCCGCTTGGCGGTGGCGAGGCCGCCGTCGGCGAGCACGGCGACGCCCGCCGAGTCGTACCCCCGGTATTCGAGCCGCTTGAGTCCGGCCATCACGACATCGAGTGCCGACTGAGGCCCTACGTATCCCACGATTCCGCACATAAGCGGCAGCCTACGAGCAGGATCGGCGCGGCGGCGGCCGCACAGCGGGCTCGTTGTGCCCGAAATCGGAAATTCCCACCCGGGTGGCGAACGCCGTCCGCACACCCCGGGCGTCAGCCGAGCTTGGCGACCTGCGCGTCGACGACCTCGGACGGAACCTTGAATTCCGCTCCGGTCATCATCGAGGAGAGGTTGACGGCGCTGAAGGTGGCGAGGGTGGCGCCCTTGCGGACCACGACGAGCTTCATGAGCCCGTCGGTCTCCCCGCCGGTGGCCACCCCGATGTTGACGGTCAGCCCTTCGTCACCGGACTTGAGGCGATCCAAGCCGCTCACCTCGGTGACCCGCATCTTGTCGCTGCCCACGGTGGCCTCGAAGCCGCCCGCGCACTTCTCGACGGCCGCCTTCAGACCCGCCATCGCCTGCTCGGCGCCGCCGTCCGCGTAGGAGGCGACGTTCAGCATGATCTTGTTCACGTCGATGTCGGTCATGTCCTGGCCGTCCGGGCCCTTGCTCTTGGAGGGCGACTCCGACTGGCCCTGCCAGGAGCGTTGCACGTCCGCCGCCGGCTCGCCCTGGGCCACCGCGCCCTGGACGTGGACGAGCGGCACGCAGGCCTCGTTGTCCGCCGAGATCTGGTCCTTGGCCACCTGGTCGTCCGCCGACAGTTCGGTGGCGACCTCGCCGTTCTTGACGTCGGCCTGGGCCAGGGCGACCTTCTCCAGTTCGGCGGCGGTCAGCGCCTTGCCCGCGGGTGCGGACGCTCCGGCGCCCTCCGCCGAAGCGGACTGCTCCGTCTTCGCCGTCTCCTCCCCGGCCGCGCCGTCGTCGTCGGACGACCCGCCGCAGGCGGTGACGAGCAGGGCCAGGGCGGCGGCGGAGGCGGCGAGGGCGGTACGGCGGACAGCGGTCGAACTCACGTCTGCACTCTTTCGTCGGGAGGCGAAGGGGACCGAAGGGTCAGGTGATGTCGGATTGCGCCGGATTCTGTCGAGTCGTGTCGCGACTGAGGTGCGAATCCGGTCGACTTTGCCCGCACCTTACCTACGGCAATCGCACGTACGATCGAAATCGGCCAGCCGAGACCCGACCGTGATCTCGCCGGGGCGTGACGCACCCCACCTGCCGCCCCGTTCGTACTCCGTTAACAATGGACTGTGATCTCTCCGGTCCCCTCGATCCCCCGGAGCCCCCACCGGCATCGGCCGGAGGCGACTCCCTACGTCGACCTCACCCGCCCCGAGTGGAGCGCGCTGCGCGACAAGACGCCGCAGCCGCTGACCGCCGAGGAGGTCGAGAAGCTGCGCGGCCTCGGCGACGTCATCGACCTCGACGAGGTGCGGGACATCTACCTCCCGCTCTCCCGGCTGCTCAACCTCTACGTCGGCGCCACCGACGGCCTGCGCGGCGCGCTGAACACCTTCCTCGGCGAGCAGGGCTCCCAGTCCGGCACCCCCTTCGTCATAGGGGTCGCCGGTTCGGTCGCGGTCGGCAAGTCCACCGTCGCCCGCCTGCTCCAGGCGCTGCTGTCCCGCTGGCCCGAGCATCCGCGCGTAGAACTGGTGACGACCGACGGCTTCCTGCTGCCGACGCGGGAGCTGGAGGCGCGGGGCCTGATGTCGCGGAAAGGTTTCCCCGAGTCGTACGACCGCCGGGCGCTGACCCGGTTCGTCGCCGACATCAAGGCGGGCAAGGCGGAGGTGACCGCTCCGGTCTACTCCCACCTGATCTACGACATCGTCCCGGACCAGCGGCTCGTGGTCCGCCGCCCCGACATCCTGATCGTCGAGGGCCTGAACGTGCTCCAGCCCGCGCTGCCCGGCAAGGACGGCCGCACCAGGGTCGGACTCGCCGACTACTTCGACTTCAGCGTGTACGTCGACGCGCGCACCGAGGACATCGAGCGCTGGTACCTCAACCGCTTCCGCAAGCTGCGCGCGACCGCCTTCCAGAACCCGTCCTCGTACTTCCGCAAGTACACGCAGGTCTCCGAGGAGGAGGCCCTCGACTACGCCCGGACCACCTGGCGCACCATCAACAAGCCCAACCTGGTGGAGAACGTGGCCCCCACCCGGGGCCGGGCCACCCTGGTGCTGCGCAAGGGCCCCGACCACAAGGTGCAGCGCCTGAGCCTGCGCAAGCTGTGAGGCGGGCGGTGCGTGCGGGGCGGGCGGCGCGATAGAAATACCGGATGCTGCATCTGCGCCTGATCACACCGGCCGACCGCACCGACGAGGTGGTCCGCCTGATCGACCGTACGGTCGGCACCACCCATCTCGTCGTCCTGCCGGGTGCCGCCCGGGAACCCGAGGGCGACGTGGTCATGTGCGACGTGGCCCGCGAGGCCGGTGACGAACTCATCAACGGCCTGCGGGCGTTGGGCATCGACAACTGCGGCGCCATCACCGCCGAGAACATCGACCTGTCGCTGTCCGAGCGCGCCGACCAGGCGGAACGGGACGCGCCCGGCGAGGCCGCCGACGCGGTGCTGTGGGAGCAGCTGGAGGAGGCGACGCACGAGGAGTCGACGCTCTCCATCACCTACGTCGCCTTCATCACGATCGCCACGATGATCGCCGCCTGCGGTGTCGTCCTCGACAACGCGATCCTGATCGTGGGCGCGATGGCGGTCGGCCCGGAGTTCGGCCCGCTGGCCGGCATCTGCACGGCGATCGTCCAGCGGGCCCCCCGCCTCGCCCTGCGCTCGGCGATCGCCCTACTGGTGGGCTTCGCCGTGGCCATGGCGGTGACGGTGGGCTTCAGCTGGCTCATGGCCGCCCTCGACCTGTTCAGCGAGAGCAAACTGGAGGGCGACCGCCCCAACACCGGCTTCGTCTACGCCCCCGACGCCTTCTCCTTCGTGGTGGCGGTCCTGGCCGGCATCGCGGGCACGCTGTCCCTCACCTCGGCGAAGTCGGGCGCGCTGGTGGGCGTCGCCATCTCCGTCACCACGGTCCCGGCGGCCGCGAACGCCGCCGTCGCCCTGAGCTTCGGCGACACCGGCCAGACGGTGGGCTCCACCGAACAACTCCTGCTCAACCTGGCAGGCATCGTGGTAGCCGGAACGCTCACGCTCCTGACCCAGAAGGCACTCTGGTCAACCCAACGAGGCCGACTGACCAAACCTGACAACGCCGGGTGAGGAAACCCGCCCTAGGGGCGCGGGGCTCTGCTGATTTGCGGCTCCACCGCGCGGACGCGACAAGCCACGACGAACCGGCAGCCCGCGACACACAGCACCCCCTCCCCCGAACCCAGCACCAAGAACTACCCCAGCGCCGACTTCACCGAATCGGCCAACCGCCCCGCCACAGCCCGAGCCTGCTCAATATCGGCAGCCTCCACCATCACCCGCACAAGCGGCTCCGTCCCGGAGGAACGCAACAGCACCCGCCCGGTGCTCCCCAGCTCCCGCTCCGCCTCGGACACCGCCGCGGCCAGCTCGGCAGAGGTGCCCACCCGCGACTTGTCCACGTCCGGCACATTCACCAGCACCTGCGGCAGCCGCTCCATCACGGACGCGAGGTCCCGCAGCGTACGGCCGGTCTGCGCGACCCGCGCCGCCAGCATCAGGCCGGTCAGCGTGCCGTCCCCCGTCGTGGCGTGGTCCAGGATGATGACGTGCCCGGACTGCTCGCCGCCGAGCGCGTAGCCGTGCTCCTTCATCTCCTCCAGCACGTACCGGTCGCCGACCCCGGTCTGCACGAACCGGATGCCCTCGCGCTCCATGGCCAGCTTGAAGCCCAGGTTGGACATGACGGTCGCGACGACGGTGTCCGAGCGCAGCGCCTCCCGCTCCCGCATCGCGAGCGCGAGCACGGCGAGGATCTGGTCGCCGTCGACCTCCGCACCGGTGTGGTCCACGGCCAGGCAGCGGTCGGCGTCGCCGTCGTGGGCGATGCCGAGGTCGGCGCCGTGCTCGACGACGGCGGCCTTGAGCAGGTCGAGGTGGGTGGAGCCGCAGCCGTCGTTGATGTTGAGGCCGTCGGGCACCGCGCCGATGGTGACCAGTTCGGCACCGGCCCGCGCGAAGGCCTCCGGGGAGACCCGGGAGGCCGCGCCGTGCGCCTCGTCGAGGACGATCTTCAGTCCGTCGAGGCGGTTGGGGAGCACGCCGACGAGGTGGGCGACGTACTGGTCGAGCCCCTCGTCGTAGTCCCGGACGCGGCCGACCCCGGCGCCGGTCGGGCGGTCCCAGGGGGCGCCGGTGCGGTGCTCGGCGTAGACGGACTCGATACGGTCCTCCAGCTCGTCGGCGAGCTTGTGGCCGCCGCGGGCGAAGAACTTGATGCCGTTGTCGGGCATGGCGTTGTGGCTGGCGGACAGCATCACGCCGAGGTCGGCGCCGAGCGCGCCGGTGAGGTGGGCCACCGCGGGCGTCGGCAGCACGCCGACCCGCAGCACGTCCACGCCGGCGCTGGCCAGGCCCGCGACCACCGCGGCCTCCAGGAACTCCCCCGAGGCGCGTGGGTCCCGGCCGACCACCGCGGTCGCCCGGTGCCCGGCGAAGGTGCCCGCCTCCGCCAGTACGTGCGCCGCCGCAACGGAGAGACCGAGCGCCAGCTCGGCCGTCAGATCCGCGTTGGCGACACCGCGCACGCCGTCCGTGCCGAAGAGTCGTCCCACTTGTCCTCCTGAGGAAACGTCAATTCCGGAAGCGGCTGCCGATGAGTGCGGCCCACGCAGTCGGCTCCCGAAGACCCGGGCACGCATCGCCCGACGAACGATCACATAAGCCTTAGAACGTCTTGTGCCGTTATACGCCCAACGGCAGGGATAAACGAATGCCCCGGCAGCACAGTGGCGTGCCGCCGGGGCGTTCGGAGTACAGCCGGACCAGCCGGTACGACTTAGCGCTTGCTGTACTGCGGAGCCTTGCGGGCCTTCTTCAGACCGGCCTTCTTCCGCTCGACCGCACGGTCGTCGCGGCGCAGGAAGCCGGCCTTCTTGAGGGCGCCGCGGTTGTTGTCCACGTCGGCCTCGTTCAGGGCGCGGGCGACACCGAGACGGAGCGCACCGGCCTGGCCGGAGACGCCGCCACCCGCGATGCGGGCGATGATGTCGTAACGGCCCTCGAGCTCGAGCACCTTGAAGGGCTCGTTGACTTCCTGCTGGTGCACCTTGTTCGGGAAGTAGTCCTCGAGGGTGCGGCCGTTGATCTTCCACTTGCCGGTGCCCGGGACGATCCGGACACGGGCGATGGCGTTCTTGCGACGGCCCAGGCCGGCGGCCGGCTGGGGCTCGCCGAAGGCGGAGGCCATGGACTCCGAGGTGTACTCGCCCTCGACGGGCACCTCGGACTCGGTGGTGTAGCTGTCGATGTCGATCTCTTCGAGCGGCTGCTCGGCAGTGGTCTCGGCCACGATTCTCCTCAGATTCTCTTCAGTCTTAGGGGGTGGCCGGAACTACTGCGCGACCTGGGTGATCTCGAACGGCTGCGGCTGCTGCGCGCCGTGCGGGTGCTGGTCACCCTTGTAGACCTTCAGCTTCGAGAGCATCTGACGGCCCAGGGAGTTCTTCGGGAGCATGCCCTTGACGGCCTTCTCGATGGCCTTCTCCGGGTTCTTGTCGAGCAGCTCGTCGTAGCGCACGGAGCGCAGGCCGCCCGGGTAGCCGGAGTGGCGGTACGCCATCTTCTGGGTCCGCTTGTTGCCGGAGAGGTGCACCTTGTCGGCGTTGATGATGATGACGAAGTCACCGGTGTCGACGTGGGGCGCGTAGATCGGCTTGTGCTTGCCGCGCAGGATGGAGGCCGTGGTGGAGGCCAGACGCCCCAGGACGACGTCCTGAGCGTCGATGACGTGCCACTGGCGCGTCACATCGCCGGGCTTGGGGCTGTACGTACGCACGGTTCGTAGCCTTCGCTTCTTCAGTGAGTGGTCCTGACATTGGTCACCGAAGACGATCACGACAGCCCTGACCGCACCGCGGTGACGCATACCGCGTGCAGGTCGCTGGTCATCGGTCCCGGTGGACCGGTGTAAGGGCCCCTCACGTGAGAATGAGCAAGCCAATACACATACGACTGTGCAGAATACCCGGGCCCCGGCGGCCGGGTCAAAACGGGGCCGCGGGAGCCCGCTCCGGCTCCGGCGCCCGCCCCTGGGGAAGGCGGTCGCCCGCGCCCGTCGGACCGGTCCCGGCCTGCCGGGCGACCGCCACCGCCAGCACGCACAGGGTGAACGCGTCCCGGAAGGCCCGCCGCCGCTCCCCCTCCAGCCAGGGCCAGGTCAGGCCGGGTGCCTGGGGCACCAGGGCGATCCAGAACCACACCCCGCGGGCCACCGAACCGGCGTACGGCAGCCCGGCGAGCAGCAGCGGCAGGGCGACCAGGAGGTAGTGGTCGTAGGACGGCCGGGAGACGAGGAAGGCCGAGAGCATCAGCCCCGCGCCGGTCTCCGCGAGCCGCAGCGGGCCGGGGTCGGCGCGCCGCCAGCGCCGGTACGCGCAGAGCACCCCGGCCCCGGCGGCCGCCACCGCGAGCCCCTGCGCGAGCGCCGGTGGCACCCCGAGCCGGGGCAGTACGGCCGCCGGGGAGGCCTCGTAGAGCCGGACGAAGCCGTCGTCGCCGTGCAGCAGGAAGGGCAGGGTGCGGGTGAAGAAGCCCGCCGGGTCGGGCATCGCCAGGGCCGCCGCGGCGGAGGCCAGCGCGGGCACCAGGACGGCCGCCGCCAGCGCCCGCCACCGCCCGGCGAAGAGGAAGAGCAGCACGACCGGCGCCAGCAGCGGCTTGAGCGCCACGGCCGCCCCGATGACGGCCCCCGCCCCCGTCCAGCGCCCCCGGCTCGCCAGCAGCAGGGCCAGCGGCAGCGCCACCGTCGCCGTCACCGTCCAGTTGCCGAGCCGCACCAGGTGCCCGAACGGCGCGAAACCCAGCGCGATCCCGGTCAGCCCGAGGACCGCGAGCCGGCTGCCCAGCGGCACCCGGTGCAGCCGCAGCGCGCAGGCCCAGGCCAGGGCCAGCAGGACCGTCACCGCGCACGGCACCAGCACCCGCAGCACGGCCCCGGGCAGCAGTGCCTGCGGGACGGCGGCCAGGACGGCGCTCGGCAGATAGAGGAAGTGCGGATCGTCGTACGGGGAACCGCCCGCCAGCCAGGTGCGGGCGGCCCGCACGACGATCGCGTTGTCCATCCCGCCGTCCGAGGTCACCTGCGCCGCGTGTGCCGCGCAGGCCGCCAGCACGGTCACCAGCACCGCCCAGAGGTGCCCGCCCGCCGGTCGCACCAACCACCCGGAGATGTCGCTTTTGCCCGTCCGCATGAACGGAACGCTAGGCCCTGCGCCGCCCAAGTCCCCGCACCAGCACGCCCCTCGGCCCGTCTAAGATGCGCCCCATGAGCTTTGGGCAGGGGGGACCTCAGTCGCAGTGGGATCCCTGGACACCGCAATCGCAGCAGCCGCAGTCTCAGCAGTCACAGCAACAGCCGTCGCAGCAGCCCTGGAACAGCGGGAACAGTGACAACACTCCGGACTGGGCCGCGCTCGCCGAGGCATCCGAGGCCCGTGCCAAGCGGCGCCGGCTGTTCCTGATCGGCGGCGGCGCGCTGGCCACCGTGGCGATAGCCGGTGCCGTCGCGGTCGCCGTGGTCTCGGCGAACGGCTCCGACCAGGCGTCCGACGGCCCCTCCTCGCAGCTCCCGACGACGGCGGACATACCCAGCGCGACGGCCACCGAGCCGTCCTTCGCCCCGACCAGCGCCCCGCCCCCGCTGGACCCGAAGGACTTCGTCTCCAGCGTCAAGAAGGACAAGGCCCCGCTCAGCCCGGACCTGCTCTTCCCCGGGACCCAGCTGACCATGGGCGAGACGGTCTACAAGAAGGGCCCGACGGCCGACACCCGCACCTGCGGCTCCGCCGCCCAGGGCACCCTGCCGAAGGTCCTCGACACCAACAAGTGCACGCGCCTGATCCGGGTCACCTACACCCAGGGCGACACCGCCGTGACGGTCGGCGTGGCCGTCTTCGACAGCGAGGCACAGGCCGTGAAGGCGAAGAAGGACGCCGACAAGAAGAGCATCGTGCGCTCCCTGTCCGGCGGCGGCGTGAAGTCCTTCTGCACCGGCGCCGTCTGCCGCTCCACCACCAACTCCTACGGCCGCTACGCCTACTTCACCGTCGCCGGGTTCACCAACGGCAAGGACGTCACGGAGAAGTCCACCGGTGTGTTCCGGGCCGGCGACGACCTGGCCGAGTTCGCCTTCCGGCAGATCCGCCGGCGCGGTGAGGCCCAGGCGTCCGCGGCGGCGGAGGGCTGACGGCCCACCGCCCCCCGTTCAGCAGCAGCCGGCTCCCGGCAGCGACCGCTTGTTGCGCGCCTCCTTGTTCCGGGCGGCCAGCAGCTCGTCGGCCGGGTAGCCGACCTCCTCGAGCGTCAGCCCGTGCGGCCGTACGACGTGCACGGCCGAGTCCCGTACGCCCGCGGCCAGCACCTTCGCCGGCCAGTCGGACCCGCGGTGCCCGTCACCGACGAACAGCAGCGCCCCGATCAGCGAGCGCACCATGTTGTGGCAGAAGGCGTCGGCCCGCACGGTGGCGGTGATGATCCCGTCCTCGCCCCGCACGAGACTCAGCTCCTGCAGCGTCCGGATGGTGGTGGCCCCCTCCCGCTTCTTGCAGTAGGCGGCGAAGTCGTGCTCGCCCAGCAGCCCCCGGGCGGCCTCGTTCATGGCGTCCACGTCGAGCGGCCAGTCGTGCCACAGGACGTGTCCGCGCAGCAGCGGGTCGACGCCGCCGGGGTTGTCGGTGACCCGGTACGCGTAGCGCCGCCAGACCGCCGAGAAACGCGCGTTGAAGCCGCTCGGCGCCTCCCGGAGCGCCCACACCCGTACGTCCCTGGGCAGCCGTCCCGCGAGCCGCTTGAGCAGCTTCACGTGGTGCTCGGCCCACACCTCGCGCGGCAGGTCGACGTGCGCCACCTGCCCCCGCGCGTGCACCCCGGAGTCGGTCCGCCCCGCCACGGTCAGCTCGTACGTCTCCCGCGACCGCGTCACGGTCCGCAACGCGTCCTCGATCTCCCCCTGCACGGTCCGCCGCCCCCCGGCCTGCTTGGCCCACCCGGAGAACTCACTCCCGTCATACGAGAGATCCAGCCGCACCCGCACAAACCCGGCCTCAACTTCGTCACTCACCCAGAGATCCTCTCACCCACACGAAAGCGGGCCCGCCCCTCGAAAGGAACGGGCCCGCAAACACCCTCAAGGGGCGCGGGGAACTGCGCGAACAACCACGACGAAGCCGCAGCCGCAATCACACAGCCCCCGGCAGACGCTTACGCGTCCTTGGACTCCTCGGCGGGAGCCTCGTCGGCCTTGGCCGTGTCGACCTTGGCCTCGGAAACCTCGGCGGAGCCCTCCGCGTCCTTGGCGGCACGCTTGGTGGCCGCCTCGGCCTCACCCGTGGCCTGCTGCGCCACGGTCAGCGCCTCGACCAGCTCGATGACGGCCATGGGCGCGTTGTCGCCACGACGGTTACCGATCTTGGTGATCCGGGTGTAGCCACCGGGACGGTTCTCGTAGCGCGGGCCGATCTCGGTGAAGAGCGTGTGGACGACGCTCTTGTCCGTGATCACCTGGAGCACCTGACGGCGGTTGTGAAGGTCGCCCTTCTTCGCCTTGGTGACCAGACGCTCGGCGTACGGACGCAGCCTGCGCGCCTTCGCCTCGGTGGTCGTGATCTTGCCGTGCTCGAAGAGCGACTTCGCGAGGTTCGCGAGGAGCAGCTTCTCGTGCGCGGCGCTGCCGCCCAGACGGGCACCCTTGGCGGGCTTCGGCATGATGTCTCTCCTAGGTGTCTGCCCCGGCCGTATCAGGTACCGAGGTCAGTATCCGAGCAGGCGGTCGCCTGTCGGAGATCCGGGGCACCTTTTCAAGCGCCCCGGAGGACCCGCGCCCCAAAGGGGCGCGGGGAACTGCGCGACCAGCCACAGCCGACCGGCAGCCGAATCAGTACTGCTCGGTCTCCACGAAACCGGCGTCCGCGTCGTCGTCCGCACCGAACGCGTCGGCCGCGGCGGTCGGGTCGAACCCGGGAGGCGAGTCCTTGAGCGCGAGGCCCATGCCGGCCAGCTTCGCCTTGACCTCGTCGATCGACTTCGCACCGAAGTTGCGGATGTCGAGCAGATCGGCCTCGGACCGAGCCACCAGCTCACCCACGGAGTGGATGCCCTCGCGCTTGAGGCAGTTGTACGACCGAACGGTGAGCTCCAGCTCCTCGATCGGCAGCGCCAGATCGGCGGCGAGCGCGGCGTCCGTCGGGGACGGACCCATGTCGATGCCCTCGGCGTCGATGTTCAGCTCGCGGGCGAGACCGAACAGCTCGACCAGCGTCTTGCCGGCCGACGCCATGGCGTCACGCGGACGCATGGCCTGCTTGGTCTCGACGTCGACGATCAGCTTGTCGAAGTCGGTGCGCTGCTCGACACGCGTGGCCTCGACCTTGTAGGTGACCTTGAGGACCGGCGAGTAGATCGAGTCGACCGGGATGCGCCCGATCTCCTGACCGACCTGCTTGTTCTGCACGGCGGAGACGTAGCCGCGACCGCGCTCGACGGTCAGCTCCATCTCCAGCTTGCCCTTGCCGTTGAGCGTGGCGAGGACGAGGTCGGGGTTGTGCACCTCGACACCGGCCGGGGGCGCGATGTCGGCGGCGGTGACCAGACCCGGGCCCTGCTTGCGCAGGTACATCACGACCGGCTCGTCGTGCTCCGAGGAGACGACCAGCTGCTTGATGTTGAGGATCAGGTCGGTCACGTCCTCCTTGACGCCCGGCACGGTGGTGAACTCGTGCAGGACACCGTCGATGCGGATGCTGGTGACAGCAGCGCCGGGGATCGACGAGAGGAGGGTGCGGCGGAGGGAGTTGCCGAGGGTGTAGCCGAAGCCCGGCTCCAGCGGCTCGATGACGAACCGGGAGCGGAACTCGTCGACGACCTCTTCGGTCAACGAGGGACGCTGAGCGATCAGCATGTGGTGATCCTTCAGTCAGGGGCGCCCGCTATTTGACGCCCGACTAGTACTGCAAGGGTACGGGCGATACGACCCGAAAGAGCCGTACCGCCCGGAAACCCTGGTGAAGCGATGCCTGGTCGACCGCGAGGGTCAGACGCGACGACGCTTCGGCGGACGGCAGCCGTTGTGCGGGGTCGGCGTAACGTCCTGGATGGAGCCGACCTCGAGGCCGGTCGCCTGCAGGGAGCGGATGGCGGTCTCACGACCGGAACCCGGGCCCTTGACGAACACGTCGACCTTGCGCATGCCGTGCTCCTGCGCGCGACGGGCAGCCGACTCGGCGGCCATCTGCGCGGCGAACGGCGTGGACTTCCGGGAGCCCTTGAAGCCGACGTGGCCGGCGGAGGCCCAGGAGATCACGTTGCCGGTCGGGTCCGTGATGGACACGATCGTGTTGTTGAACGTGCTCTTGATGTGCGCGTGGCCGTGAGCGACGTTCTTCTTTTCCTTGCGGCGCACCTTCTTGGCAGCGCCCTGACGTCCCTTGGGGGGCATGTCGTTCTCCTACGGGAGGTGGTCGGTCCTACAGCGAAGACCGCTGAAAAGCGTCCGCTGAGGACTACTTCTTGCCCGGCTTCTTCTTACCGGCGATGGCGCGACGCGGACCCTTGCGGGTACGAGCGTTGGTGCTGGTGCGCTGACCGCGAACGGGCAGACCGCGACGGTGACGGAGACCCTGGTAGGTACCGATCTCGACCTTGCGGCGGATGTCGGCCTGGACCTCGCGACGGAGGTCACCCTCGGTCTTGATGTTGTTGTCGACGTACTCGCGGATCGCGACGAGCTGCTCCTCGGAGAGGTCCCGAACACGGGTGTTCGGGTCCACGCCGGTGGCGGCGAGCGTCTGCTGCGAGAGGGTCCGGCCGATGCCGAACACGTAGGTGAGGGCGATCTCCACGCGCTTTTCGCGCGGGATGTCAACACCGGAAACGCGTGCCATTCAATGGCTCCAGTTGGTTGTCGGAGGTCTTCCACAGGACCGTCCCCCGGCCGCCGGCACCTTCACGCTGTTCAAAAGACACAGCCAAAGGCTTGGTACGGCTCGGGTCCCCGGCCTCCGAACCGGGGGTGTCGGACGATCGCTCGTCCGGGTCCTGCGTATGAACATGTTCAGCTCGCGTCGCGCGAAGTCATGCGAATCGCGGAGGGAACGGTCGTGCGTCAGCCCTGGCGCTGCTTGTGGCGCGGGTTGTCGCAGATGACCATGACCCGACCGTGACGGCGGATCACCCTGCACTTGTCGCAGATCTTCTTGACGCTCGGCTTGACCTTCATGGGTGTGAGGTTCTCCGGGTCAGTTGCCGGCGGACCCGCGCGCGGAACGCACGGGACGTGGGCAAGATCTACTTGTACCGGTAGACGATCCGGCCACGCGTCAGGTCGTACGGAGACAGCTCCACCACGACCCGGTCGTCAGGGAGGATGCGGATGTAGTGCATGCGCATCTTGCCGCTGATGTGTGCCAGGACCTGGTGGCCGTTCTGGAGCTCCACCTTGAACATGGCGTTCGGAAGAGACTCGACGACAGTGCCTTCGATCTCGATGGCACCTTGCTTCTTGGCCACGCTTCGCCCTTCGAATCGACTACCTTGATCGACTCCGGCGCACCCTTTATGTCGCCCTTCAACATTCAAGGGCATACGTGTGCACGAGAGCCGACGAGTCAGTCTACGTCAGCAACCCCGGAAAGGCGAAACGAGGAAGTCTGCCCCGGATACGAGATCGTTATGCAAGGGGGTCCGGCGCCGCCGTGATCCCCAGCTCCGCCAGC
The DNA here is from genome assembly GCF_044590125.1 of Streptomyces sp. BBFR25. Classification (NCBI taxonomy): domain Bacteria; kingdom Bacillati; phylum Actinomycetota; class Actinomycetes; order Kitasatosporales; family Streptomycetaceae; genus Streptomyces; species Streptomyces sp. BBFR25. The sequence goes on along the minus strand of NZ_CP172447.1, from coordinate 5,029,811 downwards.
TTGGCCTTGCCCCCGTCGGGGGCCGTCAGGACCAGGGGGCCCTGCTCGGTCAGGGCCACCGAGTGCTCCCAGTGGGAGGACCAGGTGCCGTCGGTGGTGATGACCGTCCACTCGTCCGACAGGACCTCCGTGCGGGGGGTGCCCAGGGAGACCATCGGCTCGATGGCGAGGCAGAAGCCGGGGACGAGCTTCGGGCCCTTGCCGCGGCGGCGGTCGACGTAGTTCAGCAGGTGCGGGTCCATGTGCATCTCGGTGCCGATGCCGTGGCCGCCGTATTCCTCGATGATCCCGTACTTGCCGCCGCCGGGCTTGGGCTGGCGGCGGATGTAGTTCTCGATGGCGCGGGAGACGTCCACCAGGCGGTTGCCCTGCTTCATGGCCGCGATGCCCGCCCACATCGACTCCTCGGTCACCCGGGACAGCTCGACCAGCTCCGGGGAGTGGCCCGAGCCGACGAAGGCCGTGTAGGCGGCGTCGCCGTGCCAGCCGTCGATGATCGCGCCGCAGTCGATGGAGATGACGTCGCCGTCCTTGAGGACCACGTCGTCGGACGGGATGCCGTGGACGACGACCTCGTTCACGGACGTGCAAATGGTGGCCGGGAAGCCGCCGTAACCGAGGAAGTTCGGCTTCGCGTCGTGCTCCGCGAGGACCTTGCGGGCGACCTGGTCCAGGTCCCTGGTCGTGGCGCCGGGCACGGCGGCCTCACGCGTGGCCGCGTGGATGGCGGCGACGACCAGCCCCGCTTCGCGCATCTTGGCGATCTGCTCGGGGTTCTTGATCTGCACCATGGGGGCTGCGGCCTTTCTGGACTGGACCGGAGAAGGGGAGGACGGGGAGGAAGGGACGGGAACGCAATCCCACGATACGGGGCGGAGCCGCCCCGTCCCACAGCACAGCCGCGGCCCCCTGAGCGAGGAACCGCGGCTGCAGCCGGGCGGAGTACTACTGGTCGCGCTTGAGCGCCTCCAGCGCACGGCGGGTGACCTCGTCCACGGGGCCCGTCGCCGCGATGGTGGCGACCAGGCCCTGCGACTTGTAGTAGTCGATGATCGGCTCGGTCTGCGTGTGGTAGACCTCCAGCCGCTTGCGGACCGTCTCCTCGGAGTCGTCGTCCCGCTGGTACAGCTCGCCGCCGCAGACGTCGCAGACGCCTTCCTTCTTCGGCGGCGTGTACGTCACGTGGAAGACGTGCTTCGGCTCGTTGCGGCAGACGCGCCGGCCGGCGATCCGCTTGACAACCTCGTCCTCCGGGGCCTCCAGGTCCAACACCGCGTCGAGCTGCATGCCCTCGGTCTCGAGCAGCTCGTCCAGCGCCTCGGCCTGGGAGACGTTCCGCGGAAAGCCGTCCAGCAGGAAGCCGCCCTCGGCGTCGGGCTGCTCCATGCGGTCCTTCGCCATGGCGATCGTGACCTCGTCCGGCACGAGGTTGCCCGCGTTCATGTAGGACTTCGCGAGCTTGCCCAGTTCGGTCTGCTGGCTGATGTTCGCGCGGAACAGGTCGCCCGTGGAGATGTGCGGAATGTGCAGCGTCTCGGCAAGGCGGGTGGCCTGCGTTCCCTTTCCGGCACCCGGAGGCCCGACGAGGACGATTCGCATCAGCGGAGGAACCCTTCGTAATTGCGCTGCTGGAGCTGGCTCTCGATCTGCTTCACCGTCTCGAGACCGACACCCACGATGATCAGGATGCTGGTGCCACCGAACGGGAAGTTCTGGTTTGCCCCGAAACCAGCCAACGCCATTGTCGGGACGAGAGCGATCAGACCCAAGTACAGCGAACCCGGCCAGGTGATCCGGTTGAGTACGTAGCTCAGATACTCAGCGGTCGGTCGGCCAGCCCGGATGCCCGGGATGAAGCCACCATACTTCTTCATGTTGTCCGCGACTTCCTCGGGGTTGAACGAGATGGCCACGTAGAAGAAGGCGAAGAAGACGATCAGGAAGAAGTACAGGATGATGTGCGGCGTCGCCGCGGTGTCCGCGAGGTTCTTCGTGATCCAGGTGGCCCAGCCCGCCGTCGAGTTCGAGAACTGGACGATCAGTGCCGGGATGTAGAGCAGCGACGAGGCGAAGATGACGGGGATGACACCCGCCTGGTTCACCTTGAGCGGGATGTACGTCGAGGTACCGCCGTAGGAGCGGCGGCCGATCATGCGCTTCGCGTACTGCACGGGGATCCGGCGCTGGGCCTGCTCCACGAAGACCACGAGGCCGACCATGACCAGGCCGACGAGGATCACCGTGCCGAACTCGATCCAGCCGTCGGCCAGCTCGCCCTGCTTCTTGATGGCCCACAGGGCGGACGGGAAGGTCGCGGCGATCGAGATGAACATCAGGATCGACATGCCGTTGCCGATGCCGCGGTCGGTGATCAGCTCACCGAGCCACATGACGACGCAGGTACCGGCGGTCATGCAGATGACCATGACGATGGTGGTGAAGATCGCCTGGTCGGGCACGATCTGACCGGCGACGGTGCAGCCGGAGAAGAGGGCGCCGCTGCGGGCGGTGGCCACCAGGCCGGTGCCCTGGAGGATGGCGAGCGCCACGGTCAGGTAGCGGGTGTACTGAGTGATCTTCGCCGTACCGGCCTGGCCCTCCTTCTTGAGGGCTTCCAGGCGCGGGATCACGACGGTCAGCAGCTGCAGAATGATGCTCGCCGTGATGTACGGCATGATGCCGAGCGCGAAGACCGTGATCTGCAGCAGGGCGCCACCGCTGAACATGTTGACCAGGCCGAAGAGGCCCTGGTTGCCGGACGCCTGGTCCACGCACTCCTGGACGTTCTTGTAGTCGACGCCTGGAATGGGGATGTGGGTACCGAGGCGGTACACCACGATGATGCCGAGCGTGAAGAGCAGCTTCTTGCGCAGGTCGGGCGTCTTGAACGCCCGGGCGAACGCGGTGAGCACGGTGCCTCCTGCGACCCCCGCGCTACTGCGTCAAGGGTGACGGTCTTGAGGTTCGACTGACGACTGATAAGTGGACGGCTAAGGGAGTAACGCTGAACCGCCGCCAAGAGTGCCTCATGTGACGCACCCGTGAAAGAGGGCAGCGCAGGCCACCTTACCGGCGGGAGCACTCCCCTTGGAACGACCAACCGGGGATACCCCTTTTGTGGGGCATCCCCGGTCGGGATCGCTCATGTCATCGACACGTCCGAGTAGTTCAGACGAGCTCGGTGACGGTACCGCCGGCGGCGGTGATCTTCTCCTTGGCGGAGCCGGAGACGGCGTCGACCGTCACCTGCAGCGCCACGGAGATCTCGCCCTGGCCGAGGACCTTGACGAGGCTGTTCTTGCGAACGGCACCCTTGGCCACGAGGCCCTCGACGGTGACCTCGCCACCCTCGGGGTACAGCGCGGCCAGCTTGTCGAGGTTCACGACCTGGAACTCGGTCTTGAACGGGTTCTTGAAGCCCTTCAGCTTCGGAAGACGCATGTGGAGGGGCATCTGGCCACCCTCGAAGCGCTCCGGAACCTGGTAACGGGCCTTCGTACCCTTCGTACCACGACCGGCCGTCTTACCCTTCGACGCCTCACCACGACCCACACGGGTCTTGGCGGTCTTGGCGCCCGGGGCGGGACGGAGGTTGTGGATCTTGAGCGGGTTGTTCTCCGCCATGATCAGTCGACCTCCTCGACCGTCACGAGGTGGCGGACGGTGTGCACCATGCCGCGGAACTCGGGGCGGTCCTCCTTGACGACCTGCGTGTTGATCCCCTTGAGACCAAGGGAGCGCAGGGTGTCACGGTGGTTCTGCTTGCTGCCGATGTAGGACTTGACCTGCGTAATCTTGAGCTGCGCCATGATTACGCACCCGCCCCGGCACGCGCACGGAGAAGGGCCGCGGGGGCGACGTCCTCGAGCGGCAGACCACGGCGGGCCGCGATCTCCTCGGGACGCTGCAGCCCCTTGAGGGCCTCCACGGTCGCGTGCACGATGTTGATCTGGTTGTCGGAGCCGAGCGACTTCGACAGCACGTCGTGGATACCGGCGCACTCGAGCACGGCGCGCACCGGACCACCGGCGATCACGCCGGTACCGGGGGACGCGGGCTTGAGCAGCACGACGCCGGCAGCCTTCTCACCCTGGATGGGGTGCGGGATGGTGCCCTGGATGCGGGGGACCTTGAAGAAGTGCTTCTTGGCCTCCTCAACGCCCTTGGCGATGGCGGCCGGCACCTCCTTGGCCTTGCCGTATCCGACACCCACGGTGCCGTCACCGTCGCCCACCACGACCAGCGCGGTGAAGCTGAAGCGACGACCACCCTTCACAACCTTGGCGACGCGGTTGATCGCGACGACGCGCTCAACGTAAGCGGTCTTCTCGGCGGCACCTGCGCCACCGTCACGGCCCTTCCGGTCCCGCCGCTCGCCGCCACCGGCACCGCTCCCGCGGCGCTGGGGTCCAGCCATTGGAATTACCTCTCTCTGTTTCCGCTAGCGATACGGAACCGGCTCAGAACTTCAGTCCGGCTTCGCGGGCGGCGTCCGCCAGGGCTGCGATGCGCCCGGCGTACTGGTTGCCACCACGGTCGAACACGACGGCCTCGACACCGGCGGCCTTGGCGCGCTCGGCGACCAGGGCGCCGACCTGCTTGGCCTGCGCGGACTTGTCGGCCTCGCCACCACGGATCGAGGTGTCCAGGGTGGACGCCGACGCCAGGGTGTGACCCTTGATGTCGTCGATCACCTGGGCCACGATGTGGCGGTTCGAACGGGTAACGACCAGACGGGGACGCTCCGCCGTACCCGAGAGATTCTTGCGAATCCGGATGTGGCGGCGCTTGATCGCGGCGCGCTTGTAGGCGTCGCCCTTGAGGATCTTCTGTCCGTATGCCATGGCTTACTTACCCGCCTTTCCGACCTTGCGGCGGATGACTTCGCCCTCGTACTTGACGCCCTTGGCCTTGTACGGGTCGGGCTTGCGCAGCTTGCGGATGTTGGCCGCAACCTCGCCGACCTTCTGCTTGTCGATGCCCTCCACCGAGAAGTGGGTCGGGTTCTCCACCTTGAAGGTGATTCCCTCGGGGGCCTCGACGAGGATCGGGTGGCTGTAGCCGAGGGAGAACTCCAGGTTCGAACCCTTGGCGAGCACGCGGTAACCGACACCGCTGATCTCGAGCTTCTTCACGTAACCCTGGGTCACGCCGGTGATCATGTTCGCCACCAGCGTGCGGGACAGGCCGTGCAGGGCCTTGCTCTGACGCTCGTCGTTGGGGCGGGTGACGTTCAGCACGCCGTCCTCACCCTTGGCGATGTCGATCGGCGCCACGACGGTGTGGGTCAGCGTGCCCTTGGGGCCCTTGACCGAGACCGTACGGCCGTCGATGGTGACGTCCACGCCGGCGGGAACCGCGATGGGGAGCTTGCCGATGCGCGACATAGCTGTTTCCTCCGTTCCCTTCCGTTACCAGACGTAGGCGAGGACTTCTCCGCCTACGCCCTTCTTGCCGGCCTGCTTGTCGGTGAGGAGCCCGTGGGACGTGGAGATGATCGCCACGCCGAGGCCACCCAGCACCTTGGGCAGGTTGGTGGACTTCGCGTACACCCGGAGACCGGGCTTGGAGATCCGCTTGATGCCCGCGATGGAGCGCTCACGGTTCGGGCCGAACTTCAGCTCGAGGACGAGGTTCTTGCCGACCTCGGCGTCCTCGGTCTTCCAGCCCGTGATGAAGCCCTCCTGCTGGAGGATCTCCGCGATGTGAGACTTGATCTTGGACGCCGGCATCGTCACAGAGTCGTGGTACGCCGAGTTCGCGTTCCGCAGACGCGTAAGCATGTCTGCGATCGGATCAGTCATGGTCATGAATTGGCCTTCGGCCTCTCTCGCCGGGGTTTCCTGGTGCGCCATCCCTCTCCCCGATCCGAGACGGGACGGGTGCGGCGCGGTGGACCTACGGCGTAGTAAGTCGTACGGGCGGCAGACGCCCAACCCCGCAAGCCTACGGCATGCGAGGGCGGGCTTCTGCCGACCCAGTTGCTTACCGAGAGTCTGAATAACCCGGGATTACCGGATTACCAGGAGCTCTTGGTCACGCCCGGCAGCTCGCCACGGTGAGCCATCTCACGAAGGCACACGCGGCACAGGCCGAACTTGCGGTAGACGGAGTGCGGACGGCCGCAGCGCTGGCAGCGCGTGTAGCCGCGGACACCGAACTTGGGCTTGCGAGCAGCCTTGGCAATCAGAGCCTTCTTCGCCATCTCGCTCACGCCTCCTTGAAGGGGAAGCCGAGGTGACGGAGGAGCGCGCGGCCCTCAGCGTCGTTGGTCGCCGTGGTCACCACGGTGATGTCCATACCCCGGGTGCGGTCGATCTTGTCCTGGTCGATCTCGTGGAACATGACCTGCTCGGTGAGACCGAAGGTGTAGTTGCCACGGCCGTCGAACTGCTTGGGGGACAGACCACGGAAGTCGCGGATGCGCGGCAGCGCGAGCGACAGGGTGCGGTCCAGGAACTCCCACATGCGGTCGCCACGGAGCGTGACGTGGGCACCGATCGGCTGGCCCTCACGCAGCTTGAACTGCGCGATGGACTTGCGGGCCTTGGTGACGGCCGGCTTCTGACCGGTGATGGTGGTCAGGTCGCGGATCGCGCCCTCGATCAGCTTCGAGTCACGGGCGGCGTCGCCGACACCCATGTTGACCACGATCTTGACGAGGCCGGGGATCTGCATGACGTTCTCGTAGGAGAACTCCTCACGCAGCTTGCCCGCGATCTCCTCGCGGTACTTCGTCTTGAGACGCGGAGTGGTGGTGGTCGCCATCAGATGTCCTCACCCGTCCGCTTGGCAACGCGGATCTTGTTGCCCTCGTCGTCGAAGCGGTAACCGACGCGCGTGACGACCTTGTTGCCGTCCTTCTCCACGACCAGCTGGACGTTGGAGACGTGGATCGGCGCCTCGGTGGTCACGATGCCGCCGGCCTGCGAACCGCGAGCGGTCGGACCGGCCTTGGTGTGCTTCTTGACCCGGTTGACACCCTCGACCAGGACGCGGTCCTCGCGGGGGAAGGCCGCGATGACCTTGCCCTGCTTGCCCTTGTCCTTACCGGTGATGACCTGGACCAGGTCGCCCTTCTTGATCTTCATGCTCACAGCACCTCCGGCGCGAGGGAGATGATCTTCATGAACTTCTTCTCGCGCAGCTCACGGCCGACCGGGCCGAAGATACGGGTGCCGCGAGGGTCGCCGTCGTTCTTCAGAATGACGGCGGCGTTCTCGTCGAAGCGGATGTACGAGCCGTCCGGACGGCGGCGCTCCTTGACGGTGCGAACGATGACCGCCTTGACGACGTCACCCTTCTTCACGTTGCCACCGGGGATCGCGTCCTTGACGGTGGCGACGATGACGTCACCGATACCCGCGTAGCGGCGACCGGAGCCACCGAGCACACGGATGGTGAGGATTTCCTTCGCACCCGTGTTGTCGGCGACGCGCAGTCGCGACTCCTGCTGGATCACGTCTATCTCCTGATTGTCTGCCGGTTCCCCGGGAGCCGATCACTGGGTGACCGGCTCCCGGAGCCTGGCGGAACTGTCCTGTGGGGGATGCCCCGCAGGAGATTTCTTACTTGGCCTTCTCGAGGACCTCGACGACGCGCCAGCGCTTCGTCGCGGACAGCGGCCGGGTCTCCATGAGGAGGACGCGGTCGCCGACACCCGCGGCGTTCTGCTCGTCGTGAGCCTTGAGCTTGTTGGTACGGCGGATGACCTTGCCGTACAGCGCGTGGGTCACGCGGTCCTCGACGGCGACGACGACGGTCTTGTCCATCTTGTCGCTGACGACCAGACCCTGACGGGTCTTGCGGAAGCCGCGGCCGGCCTTCGTCTCTTCAGTCACGTTGTTCTCGCTCATCAGGCGCTCTCCACCGTCTCGATGCCCAGCTCGCGCTCACGCATCAGGGTGTAGATCCGCGCGATGTCCTTGCGGACGGCCTTCAGCCGACCGTGGTTCTCGAGCTGACCCGTCGCCGCCTGGAAGCGGAGGTTGAACAGCTCTTCCTTGGCCTCGCGGAGCTTCGCGAGAAGCTCCTCGTTGCCCAGCTCGCGCAGCTCGGACGCCTTGGTACCGGCCGACATCACGCTTCACCTGCCTCGCGCTTGACGATCCGGCACTTCATCGGCAGCTTGTGGGCCGCACGAGTCAGCGCCTCACGGGCGATCTTCTCGTTGGGGTAGGACAGCTCGAACATGACCCGACCCGGGTGCACGTTCGCGATCCACCACTCCGGAGAACCCTTACCGGAACCCATGCGGGTCTCGGCCGGCTTCTTCGTGAGCGGGCGGTCCGGGTAGATGTTGATCCAGACCTTGCCGCCACGCTTGATGTGGCGGGTCATCGCGATACGGGCCGCCTCGATCTGGCGGTTGGTCACGTACGCCGGCGTGAGGGCCTGGATGCCGTACTCGCCGAACGCAACCTGCGTACCGCCCTTGGCCATGCCGCGGCGCTTGGGGTGGTGCTGCTTGCGGTGCTTGACCCTACGGGGGATCAGCATGACGGTCAGGCCTCCGTTCCGGTGCTCTCAGCCGGAGCGGCAGCGGCGGGCGCCTCGGCCTTGGGGGCCTCGGCGGCCGGAGCCGACTGCTGCTGCGGCTTGCGCCCGCGACGCTCGCCACCGCGGCCACCACGGGCCGGGCGGTCGTTGCCGCCACCGCGGGCCGGGCGGTTGCCCGCACGCGCGGCGGCGTTCTCGGCGCGGACCTCGGCGATGTTCTTGACGTCGCCCTTGTAGATCCAGACCTTCACACCGATGCGGCCGAAGGTCGTCTTGGCCTCGAAGAAGCCGTAGTCCACGTTCGCGCGGAGCGTGTGCAGGGGCACACGGCCCTCGCGGTAGAACTCCGAGCGGGACATCTCGGCGCCACCGAGGCGGCCACCGCACTGGATCTTGATGCCCTTGGCGCCGGCCTTCATCGTGCCCTGCATGCTCTTGCGCATGGCGCGACGGAAGGAGACGCGGGAGGAGAGCTGCTCGGCGACGGCCTGGGCAACCAGCTGAGCGTCGGTCTCGGGGCTCTTGACCTCGAGGATGTTCAGCTGGACCTGCTTGCCGGTGAGCTTCTCGAGCTGACCGCGGATCTTGTCGGCCTCCGCACCGCGGCGGCCGATGACGATGCCCGGACGAGCCGTGTGGATGTCCACGCGGACGCGGTCACGGGTGCGCTCGATCTCGACCTTGGAGATGCCGGCGCGCTCCATGCCGGACGTCAGCATCCGACGGATGGCGACGTCTTCCTTGACGTAGTCCTTGTACAGCTTGTCGGCGTACCAACGCGACTTGAAGTCGGTGGTGATGCCGAGCCGGAACCCGTGCGGGTTTACCTTCTGGCCCATTACCGGGTTCCTTCCTTGCTGCTGACGACCACGGTGATGTGGCTGGTCCGCTTGCGGATCCGGTAGGCGCGGCCCTGGGCACGCGGCCGGAACCGCTTCAGGGTCGGGCCCTCGTCGACGTAGGCCTCGGAAATGAAGAGGCTGTCGGCGTCGGTGTGGTCGTAGTTGTGCGCGGCATTGGCGATGGCGCTGTCCAGCACCTTGCCGACCGGCACGCTCGCGGCCTGCGGGGCGAAACGCAGGACCGCCTGAGCCTCCGTGGCATCCATGCCACGGATGAGGTCCACCACGCGGCGGGCCTTCATGGGCGTGACGCGGATGTACCGCGCCTGGGCCCTGGCTTCCATGGTTGTCCCTTCAGTGTTTGTCATGGTCATTCCACCCCGCGTTAGCGGCGCTTCGACTTCCGGTCGTCCTTGACGTGACCCCGGAAGGTGCGCGTCGGCGAGAACTCGCCGAGCTTGTGGCCGACCATGGACTCGGTGACAAACACCGGGATGTGGGTCTTGCCGTTGTGCACCGCGATCGTGTGGCCGAGCATCGCCGGGACGATCATCGAGCGACGGGACCAGGTCTTGATGACGTTCTTGGTACCGGCTTCGTTCTGCGTGTCCACCTTCTTGATCAGGTGGTCGTCGACGAAGGGTCCCTTCTTCAAGCTACGAGGCATCTCAACCCGTCCTTAGCGCTTCTTGTTCGTCTTGCGGCGGCGGACGATGTACTTGTTCGACGCCTTCTTGGGCGAACGAGTACGGCCTTCCTTCTTGCCCCAGGGGGACACCGGGTGGCGACCACCCGAGGTACGGCCTTCGCCACCACCGTGCGGGTGGTCCACCGGGTTCATGACCACACCACGCACGGTCGGGCGAACGCCCAGCCAGCGCTTACGGCCCGCCTTGCCCCAGTTGATGTTGCTCTGCTCGGCGTTGCCGACCTCGCCGACCGTGGCGCGGCAGCGCTGGTCGACCAGGCGGATCTCTCCGGACGGCATGCGCAGGTGGGCCATCGAGCCCTCCTTCGCGAGCAGCTGCACGGAGGCACCGGCGGAGCGGGCGAACTTGGCGCCGCCACCGGGACGGAGCTCGATCGCGTGGATCGTGGTACCGACCGGGATGTTGCGGAGCGCCAGGTTGTTGCCCGGCTTGATGTCGGCCCCGGGACCGTTCTCGACGCGGTCACCCTGCTGCAGGTTGCGCGGGGCGAGGATGTAGCGCTTCTCGCCGTCGGCGTAGTGCAGCAGCGCGATGCGCGCGGTGCGGTTGGGGTCGTACTCGATGTGCGCGACCTTCGCCGGCACGCCGTCCTTGTCGTGCCGACGGAAGTCGATGACACGGTAGGCGCGCTTGTGTCCGCCACCCTGGTGGCGAACGGTCACACGACCGGCGTTGTTACGGCCGCCCTTGCTGTGCAGCGGGCGGACCAGCGACTTCTCCGGCGTGGACCGCGTGACCTCGACGAAGTCGGCGACGGAGGAGCCACGGCGGCCCGGCGTCGTCGGCTTGTACTTGCGGATTCCCATTTCTCAGTCCTCGTCCGATTCCGGACGATCCGGACCTCCGTCAGGAGGTCGGACCGCCGAAGATGTCGATACGGTCGCCCTCGGCGAGGGTCACGATCGCGCGCTTGCTGTCGGCACGCTTGCCGAAGCCCGTGCGGGTCCGCTTCCGCTTGCCCTGGCGGTTGATCGTGTTGACCCCGGTGACCTTGACCGAGAAGACCGCCTGGACGGCCTCCTTGATCTGGGTCTTGTTGGAGCCCGGCGCGACGATGAACGTGTACTTGTTCTCGTCGAGGAGCGCGTAGCTCTTCTCGGACACGACCGGCTTCAGCAGCACGTCACGGGGGTCCGTGAACGCCTTGCTGGCCGGGGTGACGACGGTGTTCTTGCCCTCGGCCTCGTGGCGGCGCGCCTTGGCGACGCGCGCGGCCTTGGCGGCCTTGGCCGCCTTGGAGGCGATGCTCGGGTGACGCGTAGCCATCAGGCTTCGCTCCCTTCGGTGTCAGCGGCCTTGTTGGGGCCAGACACGAAGGACTCGAAAGCGGCCTGGGTGAAGACCACGTCGTCCGAGACGAGAACGTCGTACGTGTTCAGCTGGCCCGGCTCCAGGATGTGGATCTGGGGCAGGTTGCGGGCGGACAGCCACGCGGCCTCGTCGGCGCGGTCGACGACCAGGAGCAGGTTCTTGCGCTCCGAGATCTTGCCGAACAGCGTCCGGGCGGCCTTCGTGGACGGGTTCTCGCCCTCGATGACGCCGGTCACGACGTGGATGCGGTTGTGGCGGGCCCGGTCGGTGAGGGCGTGGCGCAGGGCCGCGGCCTTCATCTTCTTCGGGGTCCGCTGCGAGTAGTCACGCGGCTGCGGGCCGTGGACGACGCCACCGCCGGCGAACTGCGGCGCACGGGTCGAACCCTGGCGGGCGCGGCCGGTGCCCTTCTGGCGGTACGGCTTCTTGCCGCCACCACGGACCTCGCCGCGACGCTTGGTCTTGTGCGTGCCCTGGCGGGCAGCGGCGTTCTGCGCGACGACGACCTGGTGGATCAGCGGGATGCTGATCTTCTCCACGCCGAAGATCTCCGCGGGGAGCTCGACGCTTCCGGTCTTCTCGCCGGCAGGCGAAAGGATGTCAACAGTGCTCATCGGTTACCTCAGGCCCCCTTGGCCGCAGTGCGGACCAGGACGAGGCCGCCGTTCGGACCAGGAACCGCGCCCTTGATGAGGAGCAGGCCCTTCTCCGCGTCAACGGCGTGAACGGTCAGGTTCTGGGTGGTGACCCGCTCGTTGCCCATGCGACCCGCCATGCGCATGCCCTTGAAGACACGGCCGGGGGTGGCACAGCCACCGATGGATCCGGGCATGCGGTGCACACGGTGGGCACCGTGGGACGCCTTGCCACCCTTGAAGTTGTGGCGCTTCATGACGCCGGCGAAGCCCTTGCCCTTGCTCTTCGCGGTGACGTCGACCTTCACGCCGGACTCGAAGGTCTCAGCGGTGATCTCCTGGCCGAGGGTGTACTCGCTGGCGACAGCGGTACGGATCTCGACGAGGTGACGGCGGGGGGTGACGTCGGCCTTGGCGAAGTGGCCCTTGAGGGGCTTGTTCACCTTGCGCGGGTCGATCTCGCCGAAGGCGATCTGGACCGACTCGTAGCCGTCGACGTCGTTCGTGCGGACCTGGGTGACGACGTTGGGGCCGGCCTTGACGACGGTGACCGGAACAACGCGGTTGTTCTCGTCCCACACCTGCGTCATGCCGAGCTTCTCGCCCAGGATGCCCTTGATCTGCTTGGTCATCTTCAGATCACCGCCCTCAGAGCTTGATCTCGATGTCGACACCGGCCGGGAGGTCGAGTCGCATCAGAGAGTCAACGGTCTTGGGGGTCGGGTCGAGGATGTCGATCAGGCGCTTGTGCGTGCGCATCTCGAAGTGCTCGCGCGAGTCCTTGTACTTGTGCGGCGACTTGATGACGCAGTACACGTTCTTCTCAGTGGGCAGCGGCACCGGGCCCGCGACCGACGCACCAGTGCGAGTCACCGTCTCGACGATCTTCTTCGCCGAAGAGTCGATGACCTCGTGGTCGTAGGCCTTGAGCCGGATGCGGATCTTCTGTCCCGCCATGGCTACTCAGTAGTCCTGTCTCTCGAAACGCTCTGGACCCGGTGGTCCCTTTTCTTCCGCTCCCCCTCCGACCCACGCGGTCGGGCGTGTCGCGCTCTCGCTGACATGAATGTCCCTTTTCGGGACTTCCCTGCAGTGGGAGTCGCGGGCCCTTCCGGAACCGCAGACCGGGGGCGAGAGGCCCACCGGGTGCCTGGCCTGCACCCCGCTGACGCTTCCCGGAAGATTCCCGTACGTCCGCCCCTGATCAGGAGCGACGAGTACTGTGGGACTCGCTTCCGGTCCCCCCGGCGGGAGGCGCGCAGCATCGGCACTCGACCGAGCAACCCCGCTAGTCTGCCATACGGGGCGGGGGGCTGGCCAATCGAAGCGGATGACTGTACCCCGGGGGTGGCGGAGATCAAACCCGGGGCGCGGGGTGACTGCCGCGACGGCGTCATCGCAGCCGGTTCATGAACCGGCTGAACTCTGCCAACGAGTGTTCCAGGTCCTCACGCCCGGCATCGTCCGACGGGAGCTGCTCGAGGTGCGTGTCAGCAAAACGCTTGGCGGCTGCGTGGACGGCGGCGGCGACCCCCGCGGCCGATGAGCGGTCGACGAGCGATCCCCGGCAACTTGTCGCGATCACCCCGTCCCGGCTCCGGGTGAACGTGAGAGAGAACGACGAATCCACCGCGGTCGACTCGTACGACCGCGCCTTCCCTGCCAGGAACGTCCGCAGGCCGTCCAGGAGCAGGGTTACCGTCAGGTAGATCATCACCGCCCCGCCCGGACCGCGGTCCCGCGAACTCACGGACCCGTCACTGCCCCGGACATCGATATGACCGAGGTCGAAACCGGACGGCGGGGGCGTTTCGTTCTCGTCCACGGAGAACTCGAACTCCATCGAGCAGAGTCCTTTCTAAGTCAAACAGCGCTCTTGTCAACGGGGAAGAACGTGATGATGTTGTTCCCATCGTGCGAGTCGACCGTCACTTGGAAGCGCGCATACATTCCGTTGACCTTCATTCTCTTCTGGAAGTTCTGGATTCGCCTGCCAGGATCAGAGATTCTCGTGCCATTACGCACAGCTTTCTTCGCCGCCGCATGAACCTGCTCACGGGTCGTTCCGGGTGGCAGCATGTCTGCATGTTTCGTCGAGGGGTTCGTGCCGGTAATGTGCCGGCCCTCGATGTGCAGCCAGCCCTTCTTGAGGTCGCCGGTCTCCAGGCGGGGCCTCTTGCGGCACAGCGCCAGACCGAACGGATCGATCCACACAGTCGGATTGGGGGTGTACCAGCCGGGGTTCGGTCCACCTGCCAGACCCAGGGGGTCCAGGCTGCAATAGCGCCCCAGTCCGGGATCGTAGTACCGGAAATAGTTGTAGTGGAGTCCTGTCTCGGGGTCGTGGTACTGGCCGGGAAAACGAAGAGGGCAGTCGGTCGACCCCCCGGAGCCGTCCACGGGAAGGCCCCACAGCGTGGTGCGGAGCCGCCACCCGATGTCTCCATCCGGACTCACGAGTTCAGTGGGCGCACCCACGAGGTCCGTGATGATGGCGTAGAAGCGGGTGTCGACCTCTTGCTGAGACAGTTCCGGACCGTATGGTCTCTCGCTCTGTGCCAGGGGGTCACCCGTATAGGGCGACCAGTCCCAGCTCACCACACGGTCTTCAGTGGCCGACGCCTGCTCCGCCAGTTCGGTGCCGTCCCAGGTGAAGTCGACCCGTTCCGTCCAAACGCCGTCGTCCCCCATGAGCTGCTTGGCGATCCGCCTGCCCAGCCCGTCGTACAGATACTGCCAGCGAGATCCGTCCGGAGTTACCACCTCGCGCAGCTGGTCCTGGTCGTTCCAGGCGTATTCCCAGACGCGGAGACCACCCGAGAGTCCACGAGTGACGCGTCTGGTTGTCCGCCCCTGGGCGTCGTGCTCGTATGTTGTCCGGCCTGCTCTCCGCACCCCCAGCAGCCCGTGGTCCCGGTTACCGACCGCGGCCCGGGCGTCGCCTTGCCCGGCTGACAAAGGCCAATCGCCGTGGCTGAGGTCTCCGGCAGCGTCATAGGCATACTGCTCGGACCAATCGTCAGCACGGACAGCGGTGACATGCGTCCCTGCGTCGAGCTCGAATCGCCGGCGTCCCGCGAAGCTGTCGACGACTTCGACGGGGTGGTCGTCCGAGCGGTAGCTGTACTGTCGTTGCAGAGAAGACCGCTCTTTCTGGACGCCGAAGAGCCGCTGCTCCACCAGCCGGTCGTGCCCGTCCCAGCTCTGCGCCAGGACCACGGGCCCCATACGGCGCTCAGTCTCTCGGCTGGCCGCGTCGTACCGAACCGTGAGCGACTGGCCGCCCGTATGCAGAGCGGCCGGTCGGTCGGCGGCGTCGTACTCCCACACGCTGAATGCTCCGCCAGGAGTGCGCCGATGAATACGCCTTCCCAACGCGTCGTACCGGTTGCGTAGAGTGCGCCCATTGCATGTTTCGGCCACGATACGGCCGACCGAGTCCCGCTGCAGTGTCACGACTGCGTCAGCGTTCTCCGCCCGTGCCATCCGTCCGAGGGCATCGTACGCATACCTGACGACTCCATCCACGGCACGCTGCTCGATTACATTGCCCATCAAGTCGTGGCGATAGTGGATTGACTTTCCAAGCGCATTGGTACGGGCTACAAGCTGATTAGCCGCATCGTACGCATACACGAGGGCGCGACCGAAGAAGTCTCTTTCTTCCACGAGGTTGCCCACCGCATCGTACTCATAGGTCCACTCACGACCCCGCGCATCAGTCACGGACGTCAGCCTGAGTTCCGTGTCATGACGGAACGAGAACCGGGCGCCATTCGGCTGTGCGCGAGAGACGAGTAGACCGAAGTGCGTGTACTGAGAGGTCGTAACGCCTCCCACCGCATCGCAATGTTCTGTCTCGTTTCCTTCACCGTCGTAGGCCCAGTGCTCGCGCGCACCGCTCGAAGAGGTACGCCACGCCATCAGTCCTTCGGGGGTCCAACCATAGCGAGTCACGTGGCCCAGCGAATCGGTCGTGGACTCCATGCGGCCGAAGGAGTCGTAGGTGAATTTCGTTTCCGCCCCGAGGGCATCGACATGTGAGACGACCCGCCCGAAGGAGTCGTACATATAAGCCTCAAGGAACGGTGAATGCCCTGCTCGGTCGTCGGCTCGCGGGAGTCGAAGTGGTGGACGCGTCCTCCGGCGGCTTCCAGGGCCGCGGCCCTTGCTCGGAATCCGGGTGCGCCTGTGGGGCCGAAGACCACGAAGGGGTCCGGGCTCATCGTCTGCGCACCGCCTTCCAGGCGTCGGTCATCGCGTAGGCGAGGCTCAGCCGCCACGCGTCCAACTTGTTCCGCACCGTTGATACGACGCTCCAGCACTTCAGCCACGTCGGCAGTCGTCGGAACGGTACGAAGGTCAGGGTGTCGTCGATGGCGTTGACCGCGGTGCTCCTGCGCCCCACGCCTTCCGCCCGCAGTGCGGCGTACAGCTCCGGCGTCAGCGCGCTATTCAGGCGAGCCGCCGTCCCTGCCGCGGTGAAGGCGAACCCTCGCTGGGCGACGTCCGGGAGTTGCATCGCCCGGACGATCCGGGGCGACGCCTCCTCCAGCGAGCAGTTGAAGGCCAGTCCGATCGCCGCCGTGCCGAGGCTTCTCTCCCCGCGCTCGAACGCGGCGTCCCACTCCGCCGGGTCGTTCAGGGACAAGAGTCGTTCGCCGGTCCGCCAGTCCCACTGGGTCGTCAAGGCCGACTCTCTCCTCACAGCGCTGACGGGAACGCCTCGATCAGCTCGCGCCATGCCGGTGTCATCGCGGGAGGGTCCAGAAGCGGGAGTCCCGGGGTGGGGGCGGGTGGATCGGGAGGCGGGAGAAGTCGATGGGGGCGTCGGCGTCCGGGTCGCCGGTCGGAGGGAGCGCGTGGTCGCCGCGGTCGTAGTAGGCGGGCAGGACCCAGAAGTCCGGGGGCTCGTGGCACAGGAGGTCCGGGTACGGGCCGACCTTCAGGTCCGCGTACTGGTGGTTGATCCTCGCCACCGCCTCGGGGCGGGAGACGCCGCAGCGGTACACGAGTACGTCGGCCATGGCGCGGAAGTACTCCAGCATTCCCTCGTCCAGTTCGAGGACGAACTCCTCGGTCACCGGGGTCCCGCGCCCTCAGTCCACGAACCGGAACGTGGACGTGATCGCGTCGAAGATGTCGAAGAAGGAGTCCGCGAGGTCGAGGACCTGGCTGCTGCCCGCGACCAGGGCGACCTTGCCCTCCTGGCCGGGGACCGGGATGTACGTCTGCATGAGCACCGCGCGGACGGTGCGGTTCAGGGCGTCGTCCGGGACCGGGATGTCCTCGACGCCCTGGGTACGGGCCGCGGGGCCCACGCCGGGGATGTCGACCGTGGTGACCTTGCGCCAGGAGTCGCCGGGCTTCCGGGCCTCCTTGACGGCGAGTTGGGCGGCTATGGCGCCCGGGTCGGTGGGGAGGGGGTCGCCCGAGGAGGTGCGGCCACCGATCAGGGAGACCGTGACCGAGCCCGTGATCGGGGTGTCGCCGCCGAAGCTCTCCGCCATGCAACCGCAGTACAGCGCGCCCGACTTCCACGCGTCGGCCGCCGCCTTCTGGAGGAAGGTGACGTACGCGGACCGGGAGGGCTTCAGCTCCGGGTACCGGCGGACGCGGTCGTCGACCATGCGGCGGATCGAGTCGTCCCGGGACTCCGGGCGTATGTCGAACTCCCACCAGGACTCCGGCACCTTGATGCGGAACCCGCCCCGTTCGACGGTCAGAGCCTCCGTGTAGCGGGCCATGGCGTGCCCGGCCTCCCCCGTCAGTCGCTCGAACAGTTGCCCGTTCATCGTCCCACACGGCCTGCGCACCCCGGGCACAGAAAGCCGATCACCTGTTTGGGTGAAAACCTGTCGTGGCCGCTGTAGACATTCAGCTGCTGCTGTGGTTAGTCTTCTGTCGTAGCCAAGAAGTCAGTGAAGCGAGGCAAGAAGGAGGAGGACGCCATCAGGATCGCCCGGGCGAGAACGTTCTCACCGGGTACCGCAGGCCCCGGAACGGAAGGTGGTCCCACGGTCACGCATCCGCGATCCCTCAACAGAACGCCGGCAGTGCAGTAGGCCGGCAGATGGTGTTACAAATCCCTCGGGGCCTTGGTGCCGTACGGCACCAAGGCCCCTCGACGCGTTCCGCAAACAGAGGTGCAGATGACCGCAGACACACCGCTCAACCGCATCGACGACGACGACTACCCCGCGTACACCATGGGGCGGGCGGCCGAGATGCTGGGCACCACGCCCGCCTTCCTACGAGCCCTCGGCGAGGCGCGGCTGATCACGCCGCTGCGCTCGGAGGGGGGCCATCGCCGCTACTCCCGCTACCAGCTGCGGATCGCCGCTCGCGCTCGCGAGATGGTCGACCAGGGAACGTCCATCGAGGCGGCCTGCCGCATCATCATCCTGGAAGACCAGCTCGAAGAGGCTCAGCGCATCAACGCGGAGCTGCGGCGCGAGGGTGCCGGGGCGTCCGGAGACAGGCCAGGGAGTGCCAGTACTGCCCGGTAGTGCCACCGACCCGCCCGCCCGCGCGGGCCTGCGGATAAAATCTGTTCTCATGTCGAAGCCTGACGAGCTGCTCGTTGACATTGCCGCCCGTGTGGAGTCCGCGCAGAGCAGTCGAATGTCCTTGACCGTGGTCACCCACGGTGCTGTTATCACTGGCCGTCTGGCCCCCGAGTCCGTATGGCGGAAGCGGGTGTCGGAAGTGCTGACCGACTCCGCGGACCTGGGCGTCTTCTCCGCCGCCTTCGACGCTCCGGCGGAGAAGGAGGAGGCACCCACGCACCTGCACTTCCATGTCGCCCGGATCCTCCAGGGCACGATGGGCATCCCGGAAACCGGCGGGATGTACCGCGTGGCGATCGGTGACGTGAGCGCCTGGACCGTGGGGGACTTCAGCTACTCCGACCACTGACCGTCGCGGTCGTCGGCGAGGCGGCGGAGGGTCCGTCGCCGTCGTCGATGTCGCGCAGACGGAGCCGGTCCGTGTACGCGGAGCCGTTCCGTACGGCGGTCAGCCGAGCACGGGTGACCAGGGCGGTGTACTGGCCGTCCTCGTCGCAGACGACGAGGTGACTCGTGCGGGCGGCGGCCATGACGGACAGCGCCACCTCGACGGTCATGTCGCCCCAGACCTGCGGTCCCGCCGCGTCCATGGCGTGGGCGACCGTCCGGTGCGCGGGGATGGTGCTCGTCGGACGGGGATGCGTCTGGAGCAGCGTCAAGAAGTGCCTCCTACTGGGACGGGTGAATTTCACAGATTCCGATCAGATTCCAAGGATCCGGAGATTCCCAGAACTCCTAGAATTTCTAGAATTCTGAAATGCAGCTGGGGCCCGCACCCCGAAGGATGCGGGCCCCAGCTGCAAGTGCGTCAGGCGAGGACGATGTTCTCGGCCGTCGGCCCCTTCTGGCCCTGCGCGATGTCGAAGCTCACCTTCTGGCCTTCGAGCAGCTCGCGGAAGCCCTGGGCGGCGATGTTCGAGTAGTGGGCGAACACGTCAGCGCCGCCACCGTCCTGCTCGATGAAGCCGAAGCCCTTTTCCGCGTTGAACCACTTCACGGTGCCAGTAGCCATGTCATTTCTCCTTCGGGGCAGTGCACCGGCGCCCGCACTGTACGGACGCCGTGTCGCCGCGTTGATCACCCCGACCGGAAAAAGACCGGTGTCAAAAAATTCGGGAACCACAACTGCAACTGATAACGACAGTAGCACGCCGGGGCACCCCATGCGCTCCGAGCAATTTCCCCGACTTCGAATTCTCTTCCCGCGGGTACAGATTTAAGGGTGCGCATTTCACAGGAATGACGTGGCGGACGGAAGTTCCGTGAGTTCCGTCAGATGACGCCCTGCGCCAGCATCGCGTCGGCCACCCGCTCGAACCCCGCGATGTTGGCGCCGGTGACGTAGTCGCCCGGGGCG
This sequence comes from Streptomyces sp. BBFR25, assembly GCF_044590125.1. Classification (NCBI taxonomy): domain Bacteria; kingdom Bacillati; phylum Actinomycetota; class Actinomycetes; order Kitasatosporales; family Streptomycetaceae; genus Streptomyces; species Streptomyces sp. BBFR25. Next base: position 5,009,888 of record NZ_CP172447.1, on the reverse strand, counting down.
CCGTAGCGCTCGGCGGTCTCGTGGCACGTGGTGTGGATGCTGGTCATGATGTCCGCCAGCTCCTCCTCGACCCGCGCCGCCGTCCACGACGTACGGGCGTGGTTCTGCGCCATCTCCAGGGCGCTGACCGCGACGCCGCCCGCGTTGGCCGCCTTGCCCGGGCCGAAGGCGACGCCGGCCTGCTGGAGCAGGTGCACGGCCTCGGGGGTCGTCGGCATGTTGGCGCCCTCGGAGACCGCCTTGACGCCGTTGCGGATCAGGGTGGCCGCGTCGTTCTCGTCCAGTTCGTTCTGCGTGGCCGACGGGAGGGCGAGGTCCGCCGGGACCTCCCAGACACGGCCGCCGGGGACGAAGCGGGCCGAGGCGCCCCGGCGCTCGGCGTACGCGTCGACGCGGCCGCGCTCGACCTCCTTGATCTGCTTGAGCAGGTCGAGGTCGATGCCCTTCTCGTCGACGACGTAGCCGGAGGAGTCCGAGCAGGTGACGGCGTTGGCGCCGAGGGCGGTCAGCTTCTCGATGGTGTAGATCGCCACGTTTCCGGAGCCCGAGACGACCGCGGTCTGGCCCTCCAGGTCCTCGCCGCGCTCGCGCAGCATCGCCGCCGCGAAGAGCACGTTGCCGTAGCCCGTCGCCTCCGGGCGGATCAGCGAGCCGCCCCAGCCCTGGCCCTTGCCGGTGAGGACGCCGGCCTCCCAGCGGTTGGTGATCCGGCGGTACTGGCCGAAGAGGTAGCCGATCTCCCGGCCGCCGACGCCGATGTCACCGGCCGGGACGTCCGTGTGCTCGCCGATGTGCCGGTACAGCTCCGTCATGAAGGACTGGCAGAACCGCATGACCTCGGCGTCGCTGCGCCCGTGCGGGTCGAAGTCGCTGCCGCCCTTGCCACCGCCGATACCGAGGCCGGTCAGCGCGTTCTTGAAGATCTGCTCGAACCCCAGGAACTTGATGACGCCCAGGTTGACGGACGGGTGGAAGCGCAGACCGCCCTTGTACGGGCCCAGCGCGCTGTTGAACTCGACGCGGAAGCCCCGGTTGACGCGGACGCGCCCCTGGTCGTCCTGCCACGGCACCCGGAACATCACCTGGCGCTCCGGCTCGACCAGCCGCTCGATGAGGCCCGGCTCGGCGTATTCGGGACGGGCCGCGACGACCGGCGCGAGCGTTTCCAGGACCTCGTGCGCGGCCTGGTGGAACTCCGGCTGGGCCGGATTGCGGTGCTCGATCTCGGTGAGGAGGTGGTCGAGCGTGGTCTGCGTCTCGCTTCGCGTCGTCACAGGGGCCCTTTCTGGCACGGCGGTCACCGGTCGCGTGCAGCGACCGGTGGGAGGCGCTCGGCGCCGTTGCCGCGCGCGGGACACTTAAGTGTTACGCGCATGTAAACCTCGTGGCCAGCACCCGATCACTGGATGAGACGAAGGCCTCCCGGTGACGCTACTCCCCGTTCAGCATCGCGGCGGTGAGGACGTTGCCCGCGACGCCCCAGCCGCCGTCCGGGACCTCGTCGACGAGGACGACGGTGGTGGGCCGGGCGCGCTCCCCGTAGATCTCCGCGTAGAGGTCGGTGGTGCGTTCTACGATTTTCCTCTTGTCCTCCGGCGAGAGAGTGCCCGCGGGGACCTTGAAGTGGGCGAAAGGCATGTCAGATCATTCCTCCGTTGGCGCGCAGAATCTGGCCGTTCACCCAATGCCCGGCGGGGCTGCCCAGGAAGGCGACCACGGCGGCGATGTCCTCCGGGGTGCCCAGCCGCTCCAGGGGCGGCGTCTTCGCGAGCCGGTCGATCTGCTCGGGCGTCTTGCCGTCGAGGAACAGGTCCGTGGCCGTCGGGCCGGGGGCGACCGTGTTCACGGTGATGTCCCGGCCGCGCAGCTCCCGCGCCAGGATCATCGTCATCGCCTCCACGGCGCCCTTGCTCGCCGCGTAGCCGCCGTACGTGGGGAACTGCGTCCCCATCACGGAGGTCGAGAAGCCGATGAACGAGCCCCCGGCGCGCAGTCGCCGCGCCGCCTGCTGGGCGACGACGAAGGTGCCGCGGATGTTGGTGCGGTGCATGGCGTCGAGCGCCGCCAGGTCCAGGTCGGCGATCGGCGACAGGGTCATCCGCCCGGCCGCGTTCACGACCACGTCGACGCCGCCGAACTCCGCCTCCGCCCGGTCGAACAGCGCGGCGACCTCCTTCTCCTCCGCCACGTCGGCCTGTACGGCGAGGGCGCGTCCGCCGGCCCCGGTGATCGCCGACACGGTCTCGTCGGCGGCCTCGGCGTCGCGGGCGTAGTTCACGACGACGGCCAGGCCGTCCTCGGCGAGCTTCTGGGAGACCGCCCGGCCGATGCCGCGGGAGCCGCCGGTGACGACGGCGACCCGTTCTGGGGCGGTCCGTTGATTCGTGTGCGTGGTCATGGCTCCACGATGCGCCCGGTCGGCCGCCGCAACCAGGGGATGCCATCCCCTGGGTCAGCGGCCCGGCCCGGCGCAGAATGGACCGCATGAGCGCTGTGAAGTACGCCGAGCTGGGAGCGTTCCTGCGGTCGCGGCGCGAACGCATCCGCCCCGCCGACGTCGGACTCCCGGCCGGACCGCGCCGCCGGGTGCCGGGGCTGCGCCGCGAGGAAGTGGCCCACCTCGCCGGGGCGTCCGTGGACTACTACAACGAGCTGGAACGCGGGGCCGGGTCCCAGCCGTCCGAGCAGATGATCGCCGCGCTGGCGCGGGCGCTGCGGCTGTCCGCCGACGAGCGGGACTATCTCTACCGGCTCGCCGACCGCCCGGTGCCCGTGCAGGGCGGGCCCGCCTCGCACGTGCACCCCGGCATGCTGGACCTGCTGGGGCGGATGCCCTCGACCCCGGCGCAGGTGATCACCGACCTGCACGTCACCCTCGTACAGAATCCGCTGGCCGTGGCGCTGCTCGGGGACCAGTCCGGATACCGGGGGCCCCGCGCGAGCTTCGTGCACCGGTGGTTCACCGAGCCGGAGGCCCGGCTGCTCTATCCCCAGGCCGACCACGGGGCCCAGTCCCGCGCCTTCGTCGCCGACCTGCGGGCGGCCGCCGCCCGGCGGGACGCGAAGGACGCGGAGGTCGGCTCGATGATCCGTACGCTGCTCGGCGTGTCTCCCGAGTTCGCCGCGCTGTGGGCCGACCACGAGGTGGCCTTCCGACGCGACGACCGGAAACGGCTCGTCCACCCGGTGATCGGTCTGATCGAGGTCAACTGCCTCAACCTGTTCAGCGAGGACGGCCGCCAGCGGCTCCTGTGGTTCACCCCGGCCGTCGGGACCGACAGCGCGGGGTTGCTGGAGCTGTTGTCGGTCGTCGGAACGCAGGAGGTCAGCGCCGCGACGCGTACGGCAGGAAGCTCGCCCAGGCGGCAGGGGTGAGGGTGAGGCGGGGGCCGTCGGTGTGCTTGGAATCCCGGATGTGGATGGTGGCGCGGGTCAACGCCAGTTCTACGCAGGAGTTGCCGTCGGTACCGCTGCTGTAGCTGCTCTTGAACCAGACCAGTTCGGTCTCGCGGATCATGTTTCTCCCAGCAGTTTTTCGATGAAGGCACGTGACTCTCTCGGTGGGAGAGCCTGCGCCCGGATGGTGCCATACCGCAGCTCAAGGATGCGCAGCTCCCTGGGCTCAGCAGTCGGCCGGCCGTTGAACGCACCATCGCTACGTCCCACTGCCGTGCCATCCGGGAACTTCAGCAGCTCGATCTTGCCGTCCACACCCGGGTGGGCTTCCGTGTTCGTCGGCATCACCTGAAGCGAGACGTGGTTCAACGATCCCACCTCCAACAGGCGTTCGAGCTGCTGCTGCCTCACCATTGTGCCGCCAACCGGCCGTCGCAACGGCGCCTCTTCCAGGACGAAGTGGATCGACGGCGCCGGATCGCGTTCGAAGACCGACTGCCGGGCCATGCGGGCAGCCACCATGCGCTGTACGTCGTCTGCGGAGTACGGCGGCTGGGCCGCCTCCATCAGCGCGCGGGCATGCTCCGGTGTCTGCAACAGCCCATGGACGCTGTTGCACTCGTAGATGCCGATCTCAACCGCATTCGCCTCCAGCTTCCCCAGCTCCCGCACCTTCTTCGGGTACCGGACCTTCTTCACGTCCTCCCAGGCCGCCGAGAGGAGCCCACCGGCCCCCAGCACCTCGTCGGCCCTGTCCAGATACTCCTGCCGGGGAATCCGCTTGCCGCCCTCGACCTTGTAGACGAGGTCCTCCCCGTACCCGACCGCCACTCCGAACTCGCCGGCGCGCATCCCCGCCGCCTCGCGACGAAGCTTCAACTGCCGTCCCACCGTGGTGATGACCGCGACGCCCCACTCGTCGTCGGGGTCGACCTCCCACCCCGACTCGTCCGTCTCGACCGTCATCTTCTGTCCCTTCCCCGACAGCACCGACACCACTGGACAAGCGTCGGACAGTCACCGTACGTACCCACTGAGTCACTTCTCACGGTACGCACACACCGCCACGCTGAGTGACGTGAACCAGAAATCCACCACCGAACTCACCGCGTCCGTCCGCAATTTCAGCGTGCAGCCCTCTTCCACACCACGCGGCGCCCGCCTCGCCCGCCTGCTCGCGACCGAGCAACTCCGCTCCTGGGGTCTGCCCCTGGACCCGGCACGTCTCCTCGTCGCCGAGCTGGCCAACAACGCGAGCGCCCACGGACGCGTCCCGGGTCGCGATTTCCGGCTCACCCTCTACGTCGTCGGCGACACCCTCCGCATCGAGGTGACCGACACCAGGGGCCAGGAACTCCCCCACCCCCAGCCGCCCTCCCCCGAGGCCGAATCCGGCCGGGGTCTGCTGCTGGTGGAGGCGCTGGCGAGCCGCTGGGGGGTGACGGAGGGACGCTTTCCGCGCAAGACGGTCTGGGCCGAACTGCGCTGTACGCCACCGGAACCCACGTTCTGAGGTTCCGGTGCCGTCGGTGCCCTACCAAAAGAAAGAAACCGGGGAGAAAGAACCCCACCAAGCCCCACCCCTCCCGCCCGAGGCGCATCGTCACTCGGGCGGGTGAACATCACCAGCTCAGCTGGATTTCCGGGCCCCCAACTCCCCTACTCTCAGCGCAAACAACCGAAAAGACATCGGCCCCCGCTGGGACTGGCATCCCGGTGCGAGGGCCTACCACCAAGGAAGCGAAGCAAAGGACCTTCCCCAATGGGTATCCGAAACCCTAGCGCGCCCCCGCGCGCCCAGTCAGCCCTCGACGCCAATCCGACCCGTACGCGTCGTCACGGCGGCGGCATCACCCACGACAACACCCGCCACACCACCCGCTTCGTGGTGATCGGCAACCACCTGGTCCAGCACAAGGAGCTGTCACTCCTCGCGATCGGCCTCGGCTGCCACCTCCAGTCGCTGCCGACCGGCGCGGGCGCCGACATCAAGTCGCTCGCCGCCCGCTTCCCGGAGGGACCCACCCGTATCGCCGCCGCCCTGCGCGAGCTGGAGGCCCACGGCTACCTGCGTCGCGAGCGCCACCGCACGGAGAGCGGCCGGATCGTCACCCGCACGGTCTCCTGCAACCAGCCGCACGCGAGCCGCCGCGAACCGGCCGACACGGGGTGCCCGCCCGCGAAGCGAACGCCTCCGCCGCCGCGCCGTACAGGACACAAGGCGCTCCCCGCCGTACCGCAGCCCGGCAGCAAGGCCCCGGCCCTCCTCCAGACGGCCCTCGACCTCCTGGCCGACCTGCGACGACACGACGCCCGCCTGCTGCTCTCCGCGACGGACACGGCTCACCTGGTCCCGGGGGTCGCGGCCTGGCTGGAGCGCGACGTCGCCCCCAGCGCCGTACGGCACGCCCTGACCGCCGGCCTCCCGGACGAGCCCCTGCACCGCCCGGCCGCCCTCCTGGCCCACCGCCTCACCGACCGGCTGCCACCGCCGCCCCCGTTCCGCACGCCGTCGGCCGCCGTACCGCCGCCGCGCCATCCCCTCCAGAACTGCGAGGGCTGCGACCGCGGCTTCCGGGCCCCCGAGACCGAATCCCACTGCCGCGACTGCCGTACGGCAGTCGCCTCCCCTCCCTGAACCAGCAAGGAACTCCATGGTCAGCCCGCCCCACGAGGCGATGCACCGCATCTTCCAGCACGACCCCGGACTGTTCAGTCGCGTCTCACGCTTCCTCGGCCTCGACATCCCGAAGCCCATCGGGGCAACCGCCCTGCCGACCGATCTCACCGAGGCCAGCCCGGTCGAGCGTCGCGTGGACACGCTCCTGCGCTTCGAGACCGCAGAACAGGGCCCCTTCCTGCTGGCCGTCGAGGCTCAGGGGAAGAAGGACGCGGACAAGCCCGCGAGCTGGGCGTACTACGTCTCGTACCTGTGGACCAAATACCGGCTGCCCACAGCGCTCCTGGTCGTCTGCCAGGACTACGCCACGGCCAAGTGGGCTCAGCAACCGGTGACCAGCGGACCGGCCCAGCTGCCCACCCTCACCCTGCGTCCTCTAGTCGTCGGCCCACACAACATGCCGGTGATCACCGAACCGGACGAAGCCCGTGCCGACCTGATCCTGGCCAGCCTGGCGGCCATCACACACGCCGCAGAGCCGGTCGTCAATGCGATACTGAAGGCCCTGTCCACCCCCTGCGGGACGCGCCGGAAGACATCGCCGACCCCATCGTCGAATTCACCGCACACGGTCTGGGCGACCGCCCGGCCAAGCACCTCTGGAGGAACCTGGTGGCCATGGACCTCTCCTTCTACAAGTCGTACATCTCCGAAGAGATCCGGGATGAGGGCCGTGCTCAGGCCAGCGCCGAGGCTCTGCTGATCGTCCTGGAGCAGCGCGGCCTCACTGTCTCCGACGACGTACGAGGACGTATCACGGCGTGCGACGACCCCGAAGTCCTCCGTCACTGGCTCGCACGAGCCGTCACCGCGCCCACCGCCGAGGCCGTCTTCGAGGCCGAGTAGTCCCCCGTCCTCACGCCACCGTCGATACGCAGAACGGATGCCCCGCCGGGTCCAGCAGTACCCGCCAGCGGTCCGGGGACGGCTGGAAGTCGGGCTTCGTGGCGCCCAGGGCGAGCAGGCGGGCCTCCCCCGTGTCCAGGTCGTCGACGCCGACGTCGATGTGGGCCTGCTTCTCCTGGTCGGTGCCCGGCCAGGTCGGCGGGCGGTAGTCGGACAGGCGGCAGAAGCCGAGACCGGGTGCGCCGTCCTTGCCGCCGAGGAAGTAGAAGTCGTCGGTGTGGAAGGAGACGGTGAGGCCGAGGGCCTCGCCCCAGAAGCGGGCCAGTGCGGCGGGGTCGGAGCAGTCGAAGGTGACGGCGGAGTAGCGGAACGTCGGTGCCGAGGTGTGCTGGGTTGTCGTCATGGGAGGGACCGTAGGACGTGACCAGGACAGGTTCGGTCCTGGTCGGCGACGGGTGCGTGGAAGACTTCGGGACCGTGCTCAGTACTTCCGCCCGGCTGCTGCGGCTGGTCTCCCTGCTCGCCGTCCGTCCCGCCTGGACCTCAGGTGAGCTGGCCGAGCGGATGGAGGTCACGGAGCGGACGGTGCGGCGGGACGTGGCCCGGCTGCGGGAGCTGGGGTACGCCGTCGACTCCGATCCGGGGCCGTGGGGCGGGTACCGGCTGCGGCCGGGGACGCGTACGCCGCCGTTGATCCTGGACGACGAGGAGGCCCTCGCCGTGGCCGTCGGGCTGCGGGAGGCCGCGCTGAGCGGGGCGCTCGGCGGGGACCAGGCGGCGTTGTCGGCGCTGCTGAAGCTGCGGCAGGTGCTGCCCAAGCGGCTGGGCGACCGGCTCGGGGACATGGACGCCGCGTTCGTGCAGACGCCGAGGGCCGGGGAACCGCAGGTCGCGGCGGGGATGCTGCTGGAGCTGGCGGCCGCGTGCCGACGGGGCGAGCGGGCCCGGATGGCGTACCGGGACTGGGGAGGGCGGGCCAGTGTGCGGGACGTGGACCCGTACCGGCTCGTGCACACCGGGCGGCGTTGGTACTTCGTGGCACGGGATGTCGAGCGGGGCGAGTGGCGGACCTTCCGCGCCGACCGGGTCGAGCGGCTGCAACCGACCGGGCGAGCCGTCGAGTTCACCGAGCCCCCGCCCGATCCGGCGCTCCTCGTGTCCCGCGCGAGCGCGACCGGGCCGTACGCGGTGCTGGCCACCGTCCGCCTGCCGGTGCCCATGGAGCAGGCGCTGCGGTCCATTCCCGCCACGGTCGGGGTGCACCGGGCCGACGGGCCGGACGCCACGGTCGTCGAGATCGGCGGGTCGAGCACGGAGGGACTGGCCAGGTATCTCTTCAGCCTCGCCACTCCGTTGCGCGTCCTGGCGCCGGACTCCGTACGGGAGGCGCTGCTGCGCCGGACCCGGGAGCTGCTCGACGCGAACGCCGACGCAAGTACTTGAAGTTTCCTCCACAGGTCCGTACCAACCCCTTGCCCCCGTCCTCCCCGCGTCGCAAGCTCCCCTCATGGAGCTGGAGTTGCGGCATCTCAAGACGGTCCGGGCCATCGCCGACGCCGGCAGCCTCACCAGGGCGGCGACGGCTCTCGGTCTCGCGCAGCCCGCGTTGAGCGCACAGCTCAAGCGGATCGAACGGGCCCTGGGCGGCGCGCTGTTCGTACGCGGCCGACACGGGGTGCGGGCCACCGCGCTGGGCGAACTGGTGCTGGAGCGGAGCCGGATCGTGCTGCCCGCGGTGACCGAGTTGCAGCAGGAGGCGGCCCGGTTCGCCCGCGCCCCGCGCACGGCGGAGCGGCTGCGGATCGGCGGCACCCACGGGCCGCTCCTGGGCGCCCTCCTCGACCGGCTGGCCGGTGTGGCGCCCGACGCCCGGATGACGACCTGCACCTCCTGGTCCGAACGGGAGCTGGCCGGGCAGCTCGCTGAGGGGCGGCTGGACTTCGCGCTGGCCGGTACCTGCGGTACCGCTTCGCCGCCCTCCGGTGAGGGGCTGGTGTGGCGGGAGGTCGCCGTCGACCCGGTGTTCGTCATGGTGTCCGAGGGCCACCCGCTCGCCCACCGCGCGGAGGTGGACCTGACCGAGCTGGCCGACGAGGAGTGGGCCTGCGTACCCGGCGACGGCTGTTTCGGCGACTGCTTCACCACATCCTGCGCCCGCGCGGGCTTCACCCCGCGCCGCATGTACGAGACGGACACCGCGTCCCTCGTGCACCTGGTGCAGGTGGGGCGGGCGGTCGGGCTGTGCCGGGCGACCTTTCCGACCACGCCCCAGATCGTGACCCGGCCGCTGGCCGGTACCCCGCTGACCTGGCGGCACCTGCTGGGCTGGCACGCGGCGACGCAGCGGCAGGACACCGCCGCCGCCGTGCTCTCGCAGGCGCGCATGGCGCACGCGAGCGTGGCGGCGAACAGCGACAGCTACACGGAGTGGATGTCGGCCCACCGGGTTCCGTAACACCGGGTTCGACATCCGGTTCCGTAACGCCGGGTTCCATAACGCCGGGGAGAGGGACGGCTGACCTCTTATGGCGGCCGGTCGACCCTCCCTACGGTTTCGGCACCTCCCCACCGAGACCGAGGAGATCCCCCATGCCCCACCGACAACGACACCACAGAGCCGTGGGTGCCGCCGTCGCCGCGACCGCGGCCCTGCTCGTGGCCGGGCTCAGCGGCTCCGCGAGCGCCGGGACGGCACCCGCCGACCCCGCCCCCACCGCAGCCGAGACCCTGCGCACCGACGCCGCGCCCCCGGCTCTCCTCAAGGCCATGCAGCGGGACCTCGGCCTCGACCGTCGGCAGGCGGAGCACCGCCTGGTCAACGAGGCCGAGGCCGGAGCCACGGCGGGCCGGCTGCGGGCCGCGCTCGGCGGCGACTTCGCGGGCGCGTGGGTGCGCGGTGCCGAGTCCGCCACCCTGACCGTGGCGACGACCGACGCGGACGACGTCGCCGCGATCGAGGCGCGCGGCGCCGAGGCGAAGGTCGTACGCCACTCGCTCGCCGACCTGGACGCGGCCAAGGCCCGCCTGGACAAGGCGGCGGCCGGCCTGAACACCGCCGACGCGCCCGTCTGGTACGTCGACACCCGCACCAACACCGTCGTCGTCGAGGCGATCCGTCCGGCCGCGGCCCGTTCGCTGCTGGCGGCGGCCGGTGTCGACCGGTCCCTCGCCCGCGTCGAGTCCCGCACCGAGCGGCCCCGCACCTTCTACGACCTGCGCGGCGGCGAGGCGTACTACATCAACAACAGCGGCCGCTGCTCGGTCGGCTTCCCCGTCACCAAGGGCACCCAGCAGGGCTTCGCCACCGCGGGCCACTGCGGCCGGACCGGCGCCAGTACGACGGGCGCCAACCGGGTGGCCCAGGGCACCTTCCAGGGGTCGATCTTCCCGGGCCGCGACATGGCGTGGGTGGCCACCAACTCCAGCTGGACGGCGACCCCGTACGTCCTCGGTGCCGGTGGGCAGAACGTCCAGGTCACCGGCTCCACGGCAGCGACGGTCGGCGCCTCCGTGTGCCGTTCCGGCTCGACGACCGGCTGGCACTGCGGCACCATCAGGCAGCTGAACACCAGCGTCACCTACCCGGAAGGCACCATCTCCCCGGTCACCAGGACCACGGTGTGCGCCGAGCCCGGTGACTCCGGCGGCTCCTACATCTCCGGCAGCCAGGCGCAGGGCGTCACCTCGGGCGGGTCCGGCGACTGCCGCTCCGGCGGCGAGACCTTCTTCCAGCCGATCAACGCGCTGCTCCAGAACTACGGGCTCACGCTCAAGACGACCGGCGGCGACGGCGGCGAGGAGCCCGGCGAGCCCGGCGGCACCTGGGCGGCCGGCACGGTCTACCAGGCCGGAAACACCGTGACGTACGGCGGCGCCACCTACCGCTGCCTGCAGGGCCACCAGGCCTACGCGGGCTGGGAGCCGCCGAACGTTCCCGCGCTCTGGCAGCGGGTGTGACACCCCACTGACCCCCACAGGGGACAACGGGGGACGGGTCCCGGGCGTGCGTGAGGGAGAGCGCCCGGGCCCGGTCACGTCTGTCTCGGGTACGGGTGACGCCTCAGGTACGGGTGACCTGGCCGCAGCCTCCCGATCCGGAGCCGGTGAGGGGGCGGCTCCGGTCGTAGGGGTCGGTGAGGGGGCCGGTGGGCCGCGCGCCGCTGGGACCGTCGTCGTCGGGGAAGCCGGGGTGCAGGAAGCCGTCGTGGACGTCGCAGTCGGTGTTGCCGTACTCGGAGAAGTACTTCTCCACCAGGAGCTTGCCCTCGGTCACGTTCCACCTGGCCGGGTCGTTCAGGGTCAGGGTGAGCACGCGGCGGATGATGGTGCGCGCGACCGGTCCGTCGGCGTCGTGGGCCCGCACCAGCGGGTAGACGAAGGTGTAGTCCGCGTTGACCTTGACCACGCCCGGCTCACCGGCGGCGAGCGTCATACGGCCGCGGACCTTGACGACGTCACCGGCCAGGCGGGTCTCGGCCGGGTCGAAGCGGGTGAAGAGGCGGAGCGGGTCGTGGTCCACGTCGGGGCTGCTCAGGGAGCGGCGCAGCTTCGGCAGCAGCTCCGGCTGCTTGGGGTCGAGGACGTCCAGCGCCTCGTCCGGGTGTCCGCCGCGCAGTACGGCGGGGTCCAGGTTGGCGGCGACCAGGAGTTCCTTGGTGCGGCGCAGCGCGAACGCCACGTCGTCCTCGCTCATGCCGGACAGCGCCTTCGCCCGCGGCACCTCGATGACGTCGGCGCCCTCGGCCCACCGCTCGGCGGGCGAGCCGCGGAACGGGTGCTCGCGGGTGGCCCGCTCCGACCCGGCGGGCTCGCCGGGGGCGCCGGTCGGCCTCCCCGTCTCGGCCGCCAGGGTCGGCGGCGCGGAGGCGTCGTCCCCGCCGGGCAGCCGGTCCGTGAGCAGCGAAGGCCGTACGGCGACCACCGCGAGCGCCGCCAGCACCAGGACCCCGACGACCGCACCGACCAGGCGCCGACGCGGGCGGCCGCCCTCCGGGGTGCGCCGGGGGGCACGCCACGGCGTCGGCGCCTCCTCCTCGCGCAGCCGCCGGGCCACCATCCGCGCACGCGCCGACGGCTCCTTGGGCGCGGCGGCGGCACCGCCTTCGGCGGCCTCGCGCAGGAACGCCTCCAACTGCTCGTCGGAGATCGAGGGGGCCGGCTCGTCGTCGGAACGGCCGGAAGGCGGGACGGAACTCACGGGCTCACTTTCCTGGTGACGGTGCCCAGCGGGTACGGGCCGGGGCGGGCTTTCGGCGATCAATCGTGCCGCCCTGTGGAAGGAAAGTGCCGCCAGGTGAGGGATTCGTGACCGAACCCGTACACCTTCGTTCGCCGCGCGAGGCCGGACCGCGTCAGGCCCGCAGATACGTCAGCACCGCCAGCACCCTGCGGTGGGTCTCGGCCGCCGGGGGCAGGTCGAGCTTGGTGAGGATGCTGCCGATGTGCTTGCCCACGGCCGCCTCGGAGACGACGAGTTCGCGGGCGATGGCCGCGTTGGACCTGCCCTCCGCGATCAGCGCGAGCACCTCGCGCTCGCGCGGGCTGAGCCGCTCCAGCGGGTCCCGGCGGCGGCGCAGCAACTGGCGTACCACCTCCGGGTCGACGACCGTGCCGCCGTCCGCGACCTCGGCCAGCGCGTCGACGAACTCCTCGACCTGGCCGACGCGGTCCTTGAGCAGATAGCCGACGCCGGTGCCGTCGCCGGAGTCCAGCAGCCCGGCCGCGTAGGCCCGTTGGACATACTGGCTGAGGACCAGGACGGGCAGGGCGGTCCGCTCCTCGCGCAGCCGCACGGCCGCGTGCAGGCCCTCGTCCTGGAAGCCGGGCGGCATGCGGACGTCGGTGACGACGACGTCCGGGACGTGCTCCCGCACGGCCGCGACGAGGGCCTCCGCGTCGCCGACGGCCGCCACGACCTCGTGACCGAAGCGGGTGAGCAGGCCGGTGAGGCCGTCCCGCAGCAGCACGCTGTCCTCGGCCAGCACTACGCGCAGGGGTCGAGGGGGCCGCACGGATCGCAAGGAATCTCCACGCTCAGCAGGGTCGGTCCGCCCGGCGGACTGGACAGGGAGAGTCTGCCATCCAGGACCGACACCCGGTCGGCGAGCCCGGTCAGCCCGCTGCCCGCCGCGGCGTCGGCCCCGCCCCGGCCGTCGTCGCGGACGCGCAGCACGAGCCGTCCGTCGCGGTGGCCGCCGGTCACCTCCGCGCGGGCGGCGCCGCTGTGCCTGCCGACGTTGGCCAGGGCCTCGCGGACCACGAAGTAGGCGGCGGCCTCGACCGCCTGGGGCAGCCGTCCGGGCAGTTCCAGGGCGACGTCGACGGGGACGGCGGAGCGGTCGGCGGCGTCGGCGACGGCCGCAGGCAGGCCGTAGTCGGCGAGGACCTTGGGGTGGATGCCGTGGATGAGTTCGCGCAGTTCCTCCAGGGCGTGGCCCGCCTCGCCGTGCGCCTTGGCGAGCTGGTCGGCCAGCGGTCCCGGCGGGGCGTCCAGGCGGGCCAGGCCGAGGGCCATCGTCAGGGCGACCAGGCGCTGCTGGGCGCCGTCGTGCAGGTCGCGTTCGATCCGGCGCCGCTCGGCCTCGAAGGCGTCCACCAACCGCACCCGGGAGCGGGTGAGTTCGACGACCCTGGTCTCCGGATCGCCCTCGCGCGGGGCGGCGACGAGGACGCGGGCCAGCTCGGCCCGCGCGCCCGCCGCGAGACCCAGCGCGTAGCCGCCGAGGGCGAGGAGCAGCAGCCCGAGCACCGCGACGCCGAATGCGGCCGGCCAGGTGGTGACCGTCCACTGCTTGAGGACCTTGGCCTCCTCGCCGCCGCCGAACGTGGCCATCAGCAGCGGGGTGGCGGCGAGGTGGAGGGGTGCCGCCAGGGCGAGCGCGAGGACCAGGGCGTCCAGCGGCCAGAGCAGCAGGGCGAACAGCAGCGCGTGGCCCAGCTCCCGCCAGGTCGCCCGCTCGCGCAGCCGGGTGACCAGCCAGGGCCAGGGGCCGGTGGCGGGCGGCTGCCGTACAGGCCGGGCGGGGACCGGGATGCGGTCGACCAGACGCAGCCGGTCCCGTTCCAGGCGGGCCACGGGGATGCCGGCCAGGGCGGTGAGCACCAGCAGCGGCAGGCCCACCAGGACCACGGTGAGTACGCCTGCGAGGGCGAGGGCGGCCACGAGCACCACCAGGACCACGGCCCCGGCCACCGCCCCCGTCACCAGATAGGCGACGGCGCGCCAGGGCCAGGCCGAGCGCAGGTAGCCGCGGGCGGACAGGGCCTGCCACACGGTGCCGGGACCGGGACCGGGACGGGGACGGGAGCGGGGGTCGGGGCCGGGGTGCATGCGGATCACCGTAGGACCCGTGCGTGCGGCGCGGCCATCGGCCCAGTGGGCGTCTGGGGGGTATGGCCCGCCCTACCCCCGTTCTCACCCCTGCCGCACTGCGCCGGGGCGGTCGCGGGCGGTTTCGTGGTGCCGGTCAGCGAGCCGGGCACCGAGGACCGGCTCCGAACGAGGGGAACAGGATGAACGACGATGCGGTACGGCTGCGCTCCGTCAGCCGGCGGTACGGGACGGGCGACGGCGCGGTGACGGCCCTCGACGCCGTCTCCGCCGCCTTCGCCCGGGGCACGTTCACCGCGGTGATGGGCCCCTCCGGCTCGGGCAAGTCGACCCTCCTGCAGTGCGCCGCCGGTCTCGACCGGCCCACCTCGGGGTCGGTCCTCCTCGGCGGCACCGAGCTGACCGGGCTGAGCGAGCGGCGGCTGACGCTGCTGCGCCGGGAACGCGTCGGCTTCGTCTTCCAGGCGTTCAACCTGCTGCCGTCCCTGACCGCCGAGCAGAACGTGGCGCTCCCCCTGCGGCTGTCCGGCCGCCGCCCGCCCCGCGGCCGGGTGCGCGAGGTACTGGGCCGGGTCGGTCTCGCCGACCGCGCCGGGCACCGGCCCACCGAGCTGTCCGGCGGCCAGCAGCAACGCGTGGCCCTGGCCCGCGCGTTGATCACCCGCCCTGAGGTGCTGTTCGCCGACGAGCCGACGGGGGCGCTGGACTCCCACACCGGCCGCGAGGTGCTGACCCTGCTGCGGGGCATGGTCGACGCCGACGGCCAGACGGTCGTCATGGTCACCCACGACCCGGTGGCCGCCGCCCGCGCCGACCGCGTCATGTTCCTCGTCGACGGCCGCGTCCACGACGAACTGACCGGCGCCGGGGCCGACGCCATCGCCGCCCGCATGACCGGCCTGGAGGCCGCCCCGCCACCGGCACCGACGCACGCCGGCCCCACCGCTCACCCGTCCCGGCCGGAGGCCGCCCCGTGCTGACCCTCACCCTGTGCACCCTGCGCGCCCGTTGGGTCTCTTTCGTCGGGAGCTTCGTCGCCTTGGCCCTGGGGGTCGCGCTGCTGACCCTCACGGGCCTTGCTCTGGCCGCCTCGCTGGACGCGCCCGACCGGGTGCCGGAACGGTTCGCCGCCGCGCCGGTGGTGGTGCGGGGGCAGGACACCCTGCGGGTGCCGACCCCGTCCGGGGAGCGTACGGAGGAGCTGGCGCGACCGCGTGCGGTGCCAGACGCGGTCGTGGCCCGGCTGGAGCGGCTCGGCACCGTCGTCGAGGACCGGTCCTTCCCGGTGCGCGTCCGGGGCGGGCACGGCCCCGGTGAGCTGGTGGGCCACCCCTGGTCCACCGCCGCGTTCGCCCCGTACCGGATCGACGCGGGCCGCGCGCCCCGCACCGCCGACGAGGTCGTCGTCACCGGCGGCTGGGCCGCGCCGGGCGAGCGGGTCCGCACGGACCGGGGCACCCTGCGGGTGGCGGGGACCGTGCAAGGCCTCGGGTTCGAGGACGCCGTCTTCTTCACCGACGCGCGGGCCGCCGAACTCGCCCCGCTCAGCGTCCAGTCGGCCATCGACGCGGAGGCGTCCGCCGTACGGGAGGCGGTACGGGACGCCGTACGGGACGCGGTGCCGGGCAGCGCGGGTGTCCGGGTGCTCACCGGGGACGAGCGGCGGTACGCGGACGCCGATCCCGGCCGGGACGCCGAGGCGCTGACCGCGCTGAACGCCCTGTTCGGCACGGCCGGCGGCGTCACGGCGTTCGTCTCGGTGTTCGTCGTGGCGTCCACGTTCGCCTTCGCGGTCGCCCAGCGGCGCCGGGAGTTCGGGCTGCTGCGCACGGCGGGGGCGACGCCGGGACAGCTGCGCCGGGCGGTGGTCGCCGAGGCCGCGCTGGTCGGCGTACTCGCCTCCGGCACGGGCTGTGTGCTCGGCGCGTACGGTGCGCCGCCGCTGGTGAGCTGGGTGGTCGGCGAGGGCCTGGCCCCGGCCTGGTTCCGCGTCGGCGGCCACACCTGGCCCTTTCACCTGGCCTTCTGGGCCGGGCTGCTGGTCGCCCTGTGCGGCGTGGTCGCGGCGTCCTGGCGGGCGGGCCGCACCGCCCCGGTCGAGGCGCTGCGGGAGGCGTCGGTGGACACCGGGGCGATGACCCGGGGGCGGTGGCTGTTCGGAGCGGCGCTGCTGCTGACCGCCCTGGTGACCCTCGTCCTCGCCCTCGCGGACGACCCCGGCGACCTGCTGCACCGCAAGACCTATGTGACGCGCCCGATGTTGCTGATCGCCGCGGCCGCGCTGCTCGCCCCGGTCGCGGTGCGCCCGCTGACCCGGCTGCTGACCTGGCTGCCGGCCCGCCTGCCGGGCGCCACGGGCCTGCTGGTCCGGGAGAACGCGGCGGCCGGGGTCCGCCGTACCGCGGCCCTCGCGGCGCCCGTGCTGGTCACGGTCGCGCTCACGGGCTCCCTGCTGGGCGCCGTCGCGACCCTGGACGGGGCGAAGGCCGCCGAGGCCCGGGAGCGGACCACCGCCGCCTTCGTGGCCACGGCCCCGTCCGGGGCAGGCTTCGACGCGGCGGCCGTGGAACGCCTGCGCGCGGTGCCCGGGGCGCGGATCTCGCCGAGCGCGTCGAGCGCGGTGTCCGTCCTGGAGGACGGCGTGGCCCTGATCCGGTCCGACGCGCGAGCCGTCGCCGACCCGGGTGCCCTCGCGGCGACCACCCGCCTCCCGCTCGCGCAGGGGCGGGTCACGGCCCTGGACGACCACTCGATCATCGTGAACGAGGAGTGGGAGGAGCACACGGTCGGCCGGAGCGTGCGGGTCCGGCTCGGGGACGGCACGGCGAGGACGCTGCGCATCGCCGCGGTGATGCGCACCGGCACCGGCGACAACGGCGTCTACGTCACCGCGGCCAACGCCGCCGGAGCCCCCGTCGACCGGGTGGACGTCGCCCTCGCCGACGGAGCCGACGCCGACACGGTGGCCGCCGGGCTGCGCGAGGCGGTGGCGGCGTCCGGCGGACGGGTGGCGAGCGGGGACGAGTGGGCCGCGGCGGCCTCGTCCGGGCCCGGGGGCGCGACGCGGGCGGGCCTGCTCCTGGTCCTCGGCATCGCCCTGCTCTACACGGGGATCTCCGTGGTCAACACCCTGCTGATGGCGACGTCCGACCGGGTCCGCGACCTGGCGGTCCTGCGGCTCGCCGGGGCCACCGACGGGCAGGTGCTGCGCCTGGTCGCCGTCGAGTCGCTGACGGTCGCCGCGGCCGGTGCCCTCCTGGGGCTGGTCGTCGCCGGGCTCGACCTGGCCGGGACGGGGGCGGCGCTGGGCCTGCTCTCCGTCCCCGCCGCGCCGGTGATGCCGTGGGCGGCGGTCGGCACGGCCGCGGGCGCCTGCGCGGTGCTCGCGGTGGTCGCCTCGGTGGTCCCCGCATCCCTGGCCCTGCGCCGCCGGGCGGCGGCGGCCGCCGGACTCCGGGGGTGAAGACCGGCGGAACGGCGAAAGGGCCCGTACGACCGAAGTCGTACGGGCCCTCTCAGGCATCAGCCCATGTCAGGTCGGGTCGACCGACAAGCAAGCGGAGCTTACTTGTTGATCTTGGTGACCTGGCCGGCGCCCACGGTCCGGCCACCCTCGCGGATGGCGAACTTCAGGCCCTCTTCCATGGCGACGGGCTGGATGAGCTCCACCTTCATCTCGGTGTTGTCACCCGGCATGACCATCTCGGTGCCCTCGGGGAGGGTCACGACGCCGGTCACGTCCGTCGTACGGAAGTAGAACTGCGGACGGTAGTTGTTGAAGAAGGGGGTGTGACGGCCACCCTCGTCCTTCGACAGGATGTAGGCCTGGGCCTCGAACTCGGTGTGCGGCGTGACCGAACCGGGCTTGATGATGACCTGGCCGCGCTCGACGTCCTCGCGCTTGATGCCACGAAGCAGCAGACCGACGTTCTCACCGGCCTGGCCCTCGTCGAGGAGCTTGCGGAACATCTCGATGCCGGTGACCGTGGTGGTGGTCTTCTCGGTCTTGATGCCGATGATGTCGACGGTCTCGTTGACCTTGAGGACACCACGCTCGATACGGCCGGTGACGACCGTACCGCGACCGGTGATGGTGAAGACGTCCTCGATCGGCATCAGGAACGGCTTGTCGACGTCGCGCTCGGGCTCCGGGATGGCCTCGTCCACGGCCTTCATGAGCTCGAGGACCGAGTTGCCCCACTCCTTGTCGCCCTCGAGGGCCTTCAGAGCGGAGACCTTGACGACGGGAACGTCGTCGCCCGGGAACTCGTACTCGGAGAGGAGCTCACGCACCTCGAGCTCGACGAGCTCCAGGATCTCCTCGTCGTCCACCATGTCGGCCTTGTTCAGGGCGACCACGATGTACGGAACGCCGACCTGGCGGGCCAGGAGCACGTGCTCCTTGGTCTGCGGCATCGGGCCGTCGGTGGCGGCGACCACGAGGATGGCGCCGTCCATCTGCGCCGCACCGGTGATCATGTTCTTGATGTAGTCGGCGTGACCGGGGCAGTCGACGTGGGCGTAGTGACGCGCCTCGGTCTGGTACTCGACGTGCGCGATCGAGATGGTGATACCGCGCTGGCGCTCTTCGGGAGCCTTGTCGATCTGGTCGAACGCCGACGCCTCGTTGATGTCCGGGTACGCGTCGTGCAGCACCTTGGTAATGGCGGCCGTGAGGGTCGTCTTACCGTGGTCGATGTGACCGATGGTGCCGATGTTGACGTGCGGCTTAGTCCGCTCGAACTTCGCCTTCGCCACTGGGGTCCTCCTGTGGAGTGGTTCTGTACGCCTTACTCATCGGCGCCAGGTGATCTTTGCTGGAAAGCCCGGGTGCCGGGGGCATTCCGCCGGGTTCACGGCGGAATGCCCCATGCAGGCTCCGGGGTCAAGCCTAAAGCGTGAGAACGGGGTCCGTTAAACGGAGTAGCCCGTTACTCGCCCTTGGCCTTCGCGATGATCTCCTCGGCGACGTTCCGGGGAACCTCGGCGTAGGAGTCGAACTGCATCGAGTAGCTTGCGCGACCCGACGTCTTGCTGCGGAGGTCTCCGACGTAGCCGAACATCTCCGACAGCGGCACGAGGCCCTTCACGACGCGGGCACCCATCCGCTCCTCCATGGCCTGGATCTGGCCACGGCGGGAGTTGATGTCGCCGATGACGTCGCCCATGTAGTCCTCGGGCGTGGTGACCTCGACGGCCATCATCGGCTCCAGGAGCACGGGCGAAGCCTTGCGCGCGGCCTCCTTGAAGGCCTGCGAACCGGCGATCTTGAAGGCGAGCTCGGAGGAGTCGACCTCGTGGTAGCCACCGTCGATGAGCGTGACGCGGACGCCCGTCATCTCGTAGCCGGCCAGGATGCCGAACTGCATGGCCTCCTGCGCACCGGCGTCCACCGAAGGGATGTACTCCTTCGGGATGCGGCCACCGGTCACCTTGTTCACGAACTCGTACGAGGCGTCGCCGCCCTCGATCGGCTCGATCGCGATCTGCACCTTGGCGAACTGACCGGTACCACCGGTCTGCTTCTTGTGGGTGTAGTCCACGCGCTCGACGGTCTTGCGGATCGTCTCACGGTAGGCGACCTGCGGCTTACCGACGTTGGCCTCGACCTTGAACTCACGGCGCATGCGGTCGACCAGCACCTCGAGGTGCAGCTCGCCCATACCACCGATGATGGTCTGGCCGGTCTCCTCGTTGGTGTGGACCTGGAAGGACGGGTCCTCCTCGGCCAGGCGCTGGATCGCGACGCCGAGCTTCTCCTGGTCGCCCTTCGACTTGGGCTCGATGGCGACCTGAATGACCGGCGCCGGGAAGTCCATGGACTCCAGGATGACCGGGCTCTTGTCGTCGGACAGCGTCTCACCGGTGGTGGTCTGCTTCAGGCCCATGACGGCGACGATGTCACCGGCGCCCACCGACTCGATCTCCTCACGCTTGTTGGCGTGCATGCGGTAGATCTTGCCGATGCGCTCCTTGCGGCCCTTGACCGAGTTCAGCACCGCGGTGCCGGACTCCAGGCGGCCGGAGTACACCCGGACGAAGGTGAGCTTGCCGAGGTGCGGGTCGCTCATGATCTTGAAGGCGAGCGCGGCGAGCGGCTCGTCCTCCGACGGCTTGCGCTTGACGACGACCTCGGGGTCCTTGACGTCGTGGCCCTCGATGGCCTCGACGTCGAGCGGGGTCGGCAGGTAGCGCACGACCGCGTCGAGCAGGGGCTGGACGCCCTTGTTCTTGAACGCGGTGCCGCAGAACACCGGGGTGACCGTGGTGTCGCTGGACTTGCCGGAGGCGATGGTGATGCGACGGATCGCGGCGTACAGCTGCTCCTCGGTGGGCTCCTGGCCCTCCAGGAACAGCTCCATGACCTCTTCGTCGTTCTCCGCGACGGCCTCGACCAGCTTGCCGCGCCACTCCTCGGCGGCCTCGGTGTGCGTGGCCGGGATGTCGACGGTGTCGTACATCTCGCCCTTGGCGGCCTCGGCGGACCACACGAGCGCCTTCATGCGGACCAGGTCCACGACGCCCTTGAAGTCGGCCTCGGCGCCGATCGGGAGCTGCATGACGAGCGGCTGGGCGCCCAGGCGGTCCGAGATCATCTCCACGCAGCGGTGGAACTCGGCGCCGGTACGGTCCAGCTTGTTCACGAAGCAGATACGCGGCACGCCGTAACGGTCGGCCTGACGCCACACCGTCTCGGACTGCGGCTCGACACCGGCGACACCGTCGAACACGGTCACGGCACCGTCGAGCACACGCAGGGAGCGCTCCACCTCGACGGTGAAGTCGACGTGCCCCGGGGTGTCGATGATGTTGATCGTGTAGTCGTTGTCCTCGAGCGGCCAGTGACAGGTGGTCGCAGCAGACGTGATCGTGATGCCACGCTCCTGCTCCTGCTCCATCCAGTCCATCGTGGCGGCGCCGTCGTGGACCTCACCGATCTTGTACGACACACCGGTGTAGAACAGGATCCGCTCGGTGGTGGTCGTCTTGCCCGCGTCGATGTGGGCCATGATCCCGATGTTGCGGACCTTGGCCAGGTCAAGTGAAGTGGTAGCCATAAGGCTTCAGTCTTCTCTCGGTCTCGATGTGGGTAGCGACTACCAGCGGTAGTGCGCGAAGGCCTTGTTGGACTCGGCCATCTTGTGCGTGTCCTCGCGCTTCTTCACAGCGGCACCCAGGCCGTTGGAGGCGTCGAGGAGCTCGTTGAGCAGACGCTCGGTCATGGTCTTCTCGCGACGGGCGCGGGAGTAACCGACCAGCCAGCGCAGGGCGAGCGTGTTCGCACGGCCCGGCTTGACCTCGATCGGGACCTGGTAGGTCGCACCACCGACACGGCGGGACTTGACCTCGAGGGTCGGCTTGATGTTCTCGAGAGCGCGCTTGAGCGTGATGACCGGGTCGTTGCCGGTCTTCTCGCGCAGACCCTCCATGGCGCCGTAGACGATGCGCTCGGCGGTGGAGCGCTTGCCGTTCAGCAGCACCTTGTTGATCAGGGAGGTCACCAGAGGAGAACCGTAGACCGGGTCGATGATGACCGGGCGCTTCGGGGCGGGGCCCTTACGAGGCATTCTTACTTCTCCTTCTTGGCGCCGTAGCGGCTGCGGGCCTGCTTGCGGTTCTTGACACCCTGGGTGTCGAGGGAGCCGCGGATGATCTTGTAACGAACACCCGGCAGGTCCTTCACACGGCCGCCGCGCACGAGCACGATGGAGTGCTCCTGCAGGTTGTGCCCCTCACCCGGAATGTAAGCGGTGACCTCGATCCCACTGGTCAGACGCACACGCGCGACCTTACGCAGGGCCGAGTTCGGCTTCTTCGGGGTGGTCGTGAACACACGCGTGCAGACGCCGCGACGCTGGGGCGAACCCTCGAGTGCGGGCGTCTTGTTCTTCTCGACCTTGTCCTGCCGGCCCTTGCGGACCAGCTGCTGGATCGTAGGCACTACTTCTCCGGTTTCTGTGTGCCGAATGGTGAAGCTAACCTGGAACGTCACCGACCCACGCGGTCGGGTGTGTCGAAGTCGCGAACTCCGCCCGCGAGGCGGAAGGAGACGCGAAATGCGGTGGCCACACACGGCCCCGGTGCGGCTGTAGACACGCACGAGGGCCAGGGCACACCCCAGGCACAAGGTCTGAGCGTACCTAGCGCATTCGCTGCGGTCAAAACAAATGGGCGTCACCGGCATACCCGCCCGGTTCACCCCTCTTTGTCCTGATCGCCAGGAGCCGCCTCAGGCCCGCGGCAGCGGGACGCTCGGCGCGTCGGCGTCCGCGTCGGCGGGCGCGGGGGCGGGTCCGGTCGCGGGCGCGGGTCCGGGTGCGGGTGCGGGTGCCGCCGTGTCGTGGCGGACGAAATAGGTCGGCCGGTTCTGTACAGCCGTGTAGATGCGCCCGACGTACTCGCCGAGCAGGCCGACGCAGACCAGCTGCACGGCGCCGATGAAGACGATGCCGGTGAACAGCGAGGTCCAGCCCGGGACCGTGCGGCCGAGGGCGAACGCGGTCAGCGTGTAGACCAGCAGCCCCAGGCAGACCACGAACGCGCCGCCGCCCAGCCAGGTGGCGATGCGCAGCGGGGCCGCCGAGAAGCCGGTGACGCTGTCGACCGCCAGGCGGATCATCCGCCCCAGCGGGTACTTCGTGCGGCCCGCCGTACGCGGCGCGCGCTCGTACGTCACCTGCCCGCTCGGGAAGCCCAGCCAGGGCACCAGCAGGCGGTACACCCGCTGCTGGTCCGGGAGGGCCTTGAGCGCCTCCACGGCGGCCCGGCTCAGCAGCCGGAAGTCGCCCGCCTCGGCGGGGACCGACGGGCCCGCCAGACGCCGCATGAGCCGGTAGTAGACGCTCGCCGTCCACCGCTTGAACCCGGAGTCGCTGCTGCGGTCCGCGCGGATCCCGTACACGATGTCGAGGCCCTCCGCGCGGGCCAGCGCCAGCATGTCGGGGATCTTCTCCGGCGGATCCTGGAGGTCTGCGTCCAGGCTCACCACATACGCGCCGCGGGCCCGGTCGAGCCCCGCCGTGAGGGCCGCCTGGTGGCCGGAGTTGCGCCGCAGGGCGATCACGCGCAGCTCCGGCCAGCCCAGCCGGAAGGCGTCGAGCAGCTCCGCCGTGCGGTCGCCGCTGCCGTCGTCGACGGCGACGACCTCGTGGGGGACGCCCAGCTCCGTCAGGACCGGACGCAGCCGGGTGACCAGCGCGGGCAGGACGTCTTCCTCGTTGAACATCGGAATGACGACCGACAGCACGACCGGTTCGTGCCGCTCCGCGTCCCGTCCCTCGGGCACCGCGCCTCCCTCCGCATGACCTTGAGTACAGATGTGCGACTCTTGTGCGATCTTATGGCAGCAATGGACGGTTGAGGGTGGCCCGAGGGGGATGACAGCCATGGACACGGCTGCCGACGACACGGTGACCGACGGGCCGGCCGGCACCGGCGAACGACCGGCCGGCGAGACCACGGCACGCTCCTGGCGGAGCTGGCCCCCCGCCCTCCCGGCCGGCGCCCGGCCCTACCTGGCCCCGCTGGCGCTGTACGGCGTCACCAAACTCGTCGGCCTGGGGGTCTTCGCCTCCCTGCTCACCTACGCCGGGGACTTCCGCGGGAAGAACCCGCGTTTCGGCGGCGGCGCCCACTGGTGGGACGTGCTGGGCACCTGGGACGGCTGGTGGTACCTCCAGGTCGCCGAGCACGGGTACAGCCCCGCCCTGGTCCGGCTCGGCGGCGACGGCCTCTTCACGGTCCAGCAGAACTCGGTCGCCTTCTTCCCGCTCTACCCGGCGCTCATCCGCATGGTCTCGGAGTCCACCGGCCTCGGCCTGTACGGCTCCGCAATCCTGGTCTCCGTCGTCTCCTCCTTCATCGCGGCGGCCGGGATCTACGCCGTGATCTCGCTGATCGCCGGAGCGCGGGCGGGCACCGTCGCGGCCGGGCTGTGGGCGGTGGCGCCCGGCGCGGGCGTCGAGTGGGCGGTGTACTCCGAGTCCCTGTTCGTCGCCCTCGCCGCCTGGACCTGCTACGCCGTGATGAAGGGGCGCTGGGTGGCGGCGGGCCTGCTGGCCTTCACCGCGGGCCTGAACCGGCCCACCTCCGCCGTCCTCATAGGCGCCGTGGGCCTCGCCGCGCTGGTGACGCTGGCCCGCCCCGCGTCCCGGCGCGAGCACGGCATACGCGGCCCCGTGTACGCGATGCTCGTCGCGCCGCTCGGCCTGCTCTCCTACATCGCCTGGGTCGGCTGGAGCACCGGCGAGGCCACGGCCTACTTCACCCTCCAGCGCGAGGGCTGGGCGCACTTCTTCGACTACGGCGCCTACACCTGGGACGTGCTGCGCAACCTCGCGGTGGGCCGCGGCGACTACCCCTTCGCCTTCTCCACCCCGGACCTGCTCTCCCTCCAGCTGGTCCTGGCGCTGCCCTTCCTCATCGCCCTGATGCTGCGCAAGAAGCCCCCGCTGGTGCTCGTCGCCTACACCCTGGCGACGATCATCACGGTCCTGGGCACCCAGCAGATGTTCGGCAACACCATGCGCTACCTGCTCCCCGCCTTCCCTCTCCTGCTGGCCCCGGCCGCGGCCCTGAGCCGCCTGAAGCTGCCGACCCTGGCCGTCTTCTTCACCACGGCATCGATCGCCTCGGGCTGGTACGCCCACTACGTCATCTTCGAACTGGGCGTGCCGTAGGCGCCCGAAGGGCCGTCTCAGCCACGGCGGCCGATTGTCGCCCGTTGCCCGTATGCCCTGGTCAAGTACGTTGTCTGGTTATCAGGGTGCGGCATCGGCACAGCGAACGCGGGGGCGGCGGGATGACCGGCGGACGTACACACGCTTGGGACGACGACGGGTTCGACGACGGCGTGCCCTTCCTCGCGCGGCTGGAGAAGGAGGACCGCACAGCCCTGCTCCGGGCCGGACGGCCACTGCGCTACCGGGCCCGCAGCGTCATCCTCCACCAGGACGAACCCTCCTCCCACGTACTCCTGCTGCTGCACGGCTGGACCAAGGTGACGGCGATCGCGGCGAACGGCTACGAAGCCCTCCTGGCCCTTCGAGGGCCAGGAGACATCGTGGGCGAGGGCGCAGCGCTCAGCGGGCGTCATCGTTCGGCGACCGTCACCGCGCTCGACGCCGTCGAAGCGGTCGTCATCGACGAGCCCCGCTTCACCGCCTTCCTCACGGCACACCCCGGAGCCGCCCTGCGGCTGCTGAGCCTGACCACCGACCGGCAGCGTTCGACCGACCGTCGGCGGCTGGAGTGGGCGGCCCTCACGGTACGTGAGCGTCTGGCAGTGCTCCTGCTGGAGCTAGTCCGCACGCACGGAACCCGCACCGACGAGGGGGTCGAGCTGACCATCGGACTCAGCCAGCAGGAGTTCGCCGGGTCGGTCGGCTCCTCGCGCGAGGCGGTTGCCCGACTCCTCAGGGAACTGCGGGACCGGCATGTCGTGGTCACCCGACGCCGACGCATCGTCGTCCTGCGCCCGGACATCCTGCGTCGCATCATCGGGGGACAGCCCGCCTGACAGCCCACCGGGCAGGCTGTCGTCTGTGCACACGGTCACACTTGGTCCGTGTCATCGGCCCTCTGACACCTGTCGTCCGTCCGCCATCGTGCTGCTCAATCAGCGAGCACGAGAGGCAGAACCATGACGGACCCCCTGTACCGCACCATCCTCCTCTTCGACATCGAGCAGTTCGGCTCCCGCGACGACGTGGAGCAGGCGTTCCTGCGCCGACTCCTGTACGAGGTCGTCGACGCCACGCTCCTCGCCGCTGGCATCGACGAATCGGCGCGGCTGCGCGCGGACCGCGGTGACTCGGTGATGGAGCTCATTGACGTCCAGGCCTCGGTCCCGGCGCTCGTCAAGACCCTGCTCACCGAGGCTCCCGCCCTGCTGCACAGCAAGAACCGACTGATCGCCAGCAGCGCCCAAATGCGGTTGCGCATGGTGCTGTCCTCCGGGTACGTCGCGATCGACGAACTCGACGGCTGGGTAGGTTCGGACCTCAATCACGCCGTGCGCCTCCTCAACTCCGACCCGCTGCGGAACGCCCTCAAGCAGCGCGACGACCACAGTGTGCTGTGCGTGTCCGACGGCATCTACACGGGAGTCGTGCGGCACGGCCCGCTCGGCGTACGTCCAGACGACTTCCGCCGCGTCACCGTGGAGACGAAGGAGGGACCGACGGTGGCCTGGGTGCACGGCGTGTCCGACGCAGACGCCTCCCGGGCCGCCACTGAGGACTCTGCGCCGGTCCCGGACCCGGCCATCTCCAGGCCCGCGACCACCACCTACGTGCACGGCGACCAGTACGGCGTGAGCGGAGGCACGGTCCACGGCGACCAGCGGTTCGAATTCACCCGCCGTGAACGGGACGAGCACCGATGAGTCAGGCGGAGGCGGCGGCCCCGGCCAAGCCGGTCGACGAGACCGCGCAGGACGGCGAGCGCAAAGAGCAAGGGGAGTCTGCCGAAGGCCAGGAACAACCCCGCCAGAAGGCATGGGCAGCACGCCGGGACCTAATCGCGCACGGCCCCGAGTTCATCTCCACCCTGGTCGGCGGAGACCAGTTCGGGCAGTCGGGTGGCTCGCACTACGGCGACACGATCTTTCACATCGGCGGCGGCCGAGCCGAAGCGTCCGTCGCCACCCCTGGGCCCGTCCCCGAGGCAGAGGTGGAGAGACTGGCCGGCGCCTTCCAGGAGGCTGAGGACTTCGACGAGGTGCTCACCCGACTCAAGGCGGAGCGGTTCCTCATCCTGTCCGGCGGACGGGAGACGGGCCGCAGAACCGCCGCGTTGATGCTGCTGCACCGGCTCGGCCTCGACCGATTCTTCGAGCTGGAGCCGCCCACGGCCTTCCCCGCGCTCTCCGACCAGTTGGACACCGGCGCGGGTCACGTCCTGTGCGATCTGACCGTCAGCCGCAACCGCCCGCTGCGACAACCGCACCTCCTGGCGCTGCGCCGGGAACTGGAACGCCGTGGGGCCTACCTGGTGATCACCGTGGAGCCGTCGGCGGCGCTGGGCGACATCTCCTCCGTACGGTGGGACCCCCCGCCCGCCGAGGACATCCTGCACGCTCACGTAACCCCGGTAACCGGCGAGAGCGCTTGGCCGCATCTGCTTGAACGCGCGGCGGTCAAGGAGTTCCTCGCCCAGCAGCACCCGCCGCGCCAGATCGAGCGCTTCGCGAAGGAAGTCGTCGCCCTGCACCTCGGGCAGACCGACGAACGGCGACTGGCCGCATACGGGGCAGCCGCCGTGCGCGGCCAGGTCTCCCGCTGGCTCGTGGAGGCCGAGCCCATCCTGCGGGAGAAGGCTTTCCTCATCTCGCTCGCGGTCTTCGACAAGGCCCCGTACGCGGTGGCCGCGGAGGTCGGCGACGGCCTGTTCGTGCGGTTGCAGAAGATCGAGGACCCCGTCCTCCCTCCCCGTATCCCCGTCTTCGGCACCTCGCGCGAGGAACGACTGCGACTCGCCCGCGCCACGGGCTACGTGGCTACGGAGGTCACGGAACACGGCCCCGTCATCGGCACCTTCTTCGCCGGGTTCCGCGACGAGCGGACCTCCCGTCTACTGCTGGAGGAGGTGTGGAACCGTCATCCCTCGTCTCGGCCCGCAATCGCCGAGTGGCTCCGCAAACTCGCCGAGGACCGCCGCCCTCTCGTGCGGACCAGGGCAGCCTCAGCCGCCGCCCAGCTCGCCCACTTCGACCTTTCGTCCGCGCTGGCGCATCTCATCGAACCGTGGGCTGACGCCCGAGACTCCCACTCCTGGCTGGTGGCGGCCAACGCGCTCACCATGGCCCAGCTGCTGGAGGTGCCCACTGTTCTGCGCATCCTCCACGAATGGTGCACCGGCGAGGTGGAGAGCCGCCGCTGGACCGCCATCCGCGCCTTCGGCCTGCTGGGTCCGGTGCACTACGAGGAAGCCCTGGAAGCGCTCCTGGACGCGGCTCGCCGGCAGCCGCCCGACGACAACGACGCCGATACCGAGGACGACAAGCCGTCGGAGGCGACCAAGCAGTTCGCGGACGCCCTGGAACTGCTGCTTCTCGCCGTGAAGAACCCCGTGCTGGCCCAACTCGCCAAGCAGCTCGACCCGGACCACACCGACCGTACGGCCCGCCCATACGCGCTGCTCGCCTTCTTCCAGGCCTGCACCCAGTCGAAGGAGGAAGACAGCGGACGCCCCATCGTCCTCGACTGGTACGGGGAGGCTCTGGCAGCCGGAAACAGGACGGCCACGCGGCACCTCGTCCAGTTCTGGGACGCGCTCCTGGCCGACCGGACGCACACCGCGCAGGCCCTTGCCGTACTGCGCGGCTGGGTACGCGCGGCCGACACCGACCCCGAGTCGGAACGGGCCCTCGTCCCGTTGCTGTACGAACTCGCCGAAACCGCCGTCAACCATCGGCGCATCACCCACCTGCTGCGTACGGTCCGCGACTCCGGTGGCGTCCCTTCCCCGGCTGCCGACCGCCTGCTTAAGCGCCTCTCCCCCGCCTGACCGCTCACGGAAGGCAGACCATGGAACACCCCCAGCAACCTGACGAGCTCGACTGGTTCCGGCAACCACCGCCGCCCCCGGCCCCGGCCCCGGCCCGCACCATCGAGGACCCGGTCCGCACCGTCTGGCAACTCCCCCGCTTCCACATCGGCCGCCGCCGCTTCATGGGACGCATCGACTACGCACTGGTCTGCGTCACACGAACCGGGTTGTACGAGACCTTCCCGCCACCGGCCCGCCCCGCCTCCACAAGGCGCTTTGTCGCCCTGTACGAGGTGGACACCGACCCCCACGTCTTCCAGCTGAACGTGCTTCTGCCGAGCAAGGTCGACAGTTTCGAGTTCGAGGCCACCGCGGACATCACCTGGCGCGTCGTGGATGCGGAGCGGTTCGTCCGCAGCCAGGAGCGGGACGTGCCGGGGCTCGTCACCCGCAGAGTGCTTCCCGTGCTTCGTGCGGCCAGTCGTGGTTACGCCATCGACGAGAGCGCGGCCGCCGAGCGGGCCGTGCAGCAGGCGGTGAACGACACCTCGTGGCTCGGTGAGGATCTGGGTCTGCGTACGGCTTGCTCGGTCCGGCTGCGCCGCGACGCGTCCGAACGGAACCACCAAGCGCGGCTGCGGGCCGCCCGGCACGATGCGGAGGCCGTGGCACCCGAGCACAAGGCGGCGGTTCTTCAGCAGACGTACGAGGCGAGTCGCACCGCGGAAAAGATCAGGTTCTACGAGCATCACCTGGAACGAGGTGGTGTCGCCGCACTCGCGCTGCACCTGGCGGTACACCCCGACGACACCCAGCTGGTCCTCGGTCACCTGCATGACGAGCAGGCCAAACTGGTCGAGACCCAGCTCCATCTGATCGACCGGGCCCTGGACAGCAAGCGGCTGGAGGACCACCACCTGGACGAGCCGCACCAGCTCATCGCGGATCGTATGACCACCATCCTGGGAGCCACCGCACCAGCGGTGAAGTCACCGCCCTACCCCGTTACGCAACCACCGGCGAGCGAGTCGGCACCTCCCGTGGCGACGCCGGAGTCGGGCACGTGAGCACGACCGGCCCGTCGTCGGACGCCGTCCTGCTGGAAACCGGCGCACACCTGCTCACCGACCTCCGAGCGGAGATAGCCCGGGCCGACGCCAAAGCAGCCGTCCTGGTGGCGGCGCTCGGTCTGTCGGCCGGCGTTCCCACCGCATTGCTGGCCAACTCCCGTTGGCGTCCGGCCCCGCTCCCGGCACCGGCTGCTGTGCTGTGGTGGGGCGGCACGGCCCTGCTGCTGACGGCCCTGCTGGCCGCCCTGCTCGCGGTCGTCCCCCGCTACCGCCCCAGCCGTTGGGCTCCCGGCCGGCCTCTCACCTACTTCGGCGACGTACGAAGGGCATCCAGGTCCGGACGCCTTTCCGCCGCCCTGGCGGACACCGGACGCGACCCTGCTCACGGCATGCTCATCGCCCTTGCCGAGACGAGCGGCATCGCCGCCCGCAAGCACTTCTGGATCCGTGCGGGGCTGATCGCCTTCGGCTGCGCTGCGCTTCTGCTGCCCGCGTCCCTGCTTCTCACGTGAGCCAGCCTTCTGCCGCGCCGCCCACTCGTACCGGAAGGAAGCGTCATGCCCATCAGCTCCGAGCACGGCAACCCGGCTGAACCGGAACCACCGCCCCCACACGACGAGGGCCTACCGCCGCGTCCCGGCAGAATCGTCATCGCGGCACATCAGCGTGGTGTCGACGCCACCGCCCTCGGCCATCTGGCCCTGCATCTCCCGCACGCCTGCGCGAGTCTGACCGTCGTCTGCGGGGCGGCCTACCTCATCGACAAGCTAGGTGGACCATCCTGGTGGATCATCTGCGGCACATGGGTGCTGAGTGGCGGGCTTGTCTTCCACCGCCCCTGCGAGCGAATACTCGCCCGCCGCCTGTTCGGCCTGCGCCATCCGACCCCCGACGAGGACCGCGTACTGCGCCACGTATGGCGCGAGGTCACCGCACGTGCCGGGGTGAACTCGGCCGCATACCATCTTTGGGTCGAGGACAGTGATGGGGTCAACGCCATGGCCGCCGCCGGCCACATCATCGGAGTCACCCGACACTCACTCAGGCACCTGCCGGCCGCGCAGCTCGCAGGCGTCCTCGCCCACGAACTCGGCCACCACAGCCGAGGGCACTCCTGGACCTCACTGCTCACCTTCTGGTACGTGCTGCCCGGCCGACTCACCTGGCGTCTGCTCCGGGTGCTCGCCTCCCGCGTCGACCGGCTTCCCGTGGGCACCGCGGCCGTGTTGATCGGACTCGTGGGCGCCGTGACGGTCGCCCTCGCGACGGCCACGTACGGACTGGTCCTTCTGCCCTTCATCACGCCCTACCTGGCGGCCGCCGTGTCCCGACGCGCCGAGCTGCGCGCCGACGAGCACGCTGCGAATCTCGGCTTCGCATCGCAGCTGATCACAGTGCTGTGCAAGGAACACGAGCGCGAAGAGGCCGCACGCGCCCACGCCGCGGCTCTGGACCTACCGGCCAAGGACGAGGGAGTCGTCGCACGACTGCTGGACTCGCACCCCGACCTTCACACCCGGCTGCATCACCTGCAGGCCCACTTGGAGAGCGGGCGCTGACACGCCGAAGGGCGGCCACCCACTCGGGGTGACCGCCCTTCGGTCGTATCAACCTGCCCGCCTACTGGTTGTACGGACCGTAGTCGTAGTCCTCCAGCGGAACGGCCTGGCCGGAGCCCGTGCCGAACGGCGAGTAGTCGATGTCGTCGTAGCCGACGGCCGAGTACATCGCGGCCTTGGCCTCCTCGGTCGGCTCGACCCGGATGTTGCGGTAGCGGGACAGGCCCGTACCGGCCGGGATGAGCTTACCGATGATGACGTTCTCCTTGAGGCCGATGAGGCTGTCGGACTTGGCGTTGATCGCCGCGTCCGTCAGGACTCGGGTCGTCTCCTGGAAGGAGGCGGCCGACAGCCAGGATTCCGTCGCCAGCGAGGCCTTGGTGATACCCATCAGCTGCGGACGACCGGAGGCCGGGTGACCGCCCTCCTGGACCACACGACGGTTCTCGGTCTCGAACTTGGTCCGCTCGACCAGCTCGCCGGGCAGCAGCTCGGCGTCGCCGGACTCGATGATCGTCACGCGGCGCAGCATCTGCCGGATGATGATCTCGATGTGCTTGTCGTGGATCGACACGCCCTGCGAGTTGTAGACCTTCTGGACCTCGCCGACCAGGTGGACCTGGACGGCACGCTGACCCAGGATGCGCAGCACGTCGTGCGGGTTGGTGGCACCCACGGTGAGCTTCTGGCCCACCTCGACGTGGTCGCCCTCGCCCACCAGCAGACGGGCACGCTTGGAGATCGGGAACGCCGTCTCGTCGCTGCCGTCGTCGGGGGTGACGACGATCTTCTTGGTCTTCTCGGTCTCCTCGATCCGCACGCGGCCGGAGGCCTCGGAGATCGGGGCGACACCCTTCGGGGTACGGGCCTCGAAGAGCTCGACGACACGCGGCAGACCCTGCGTGATGTCGTCACCGGCCACACCACCGGTGTGGAAGGTACGCATCGTCAGCTGGGTGCCGGGCTCACCGATGGACTGGGCGGCGATGATGCCGACCGCCTCACCGATGTCGACCAGCTTGCCGGTGGCCAGCGAGCGGCCGTAGCACATGGCGCACGTGCCGACCTGCGACTCACAGGTCAGGATCGAGCGGGTCTTGACCTCCTCGACGCCGTGGGCGACCAGGGCGTCGATCAGGACGTCACCGAGGTCGACGTTGGCCGGCGCGATCACCTTGCCGTCGATGACGACGTCCTCGGCGAGCATGCGGGCGTAGACGCTGGTCTCGACGTCGTCCGCCTTGCGCAGCGTGCCGTCCGCGTCGCGCACGGCGATCGGCAGCTTGAGGCCGCGCTCGGTGCCGCAGTCCTCCTCGCGGATGATGACGTCCTGGGAGACGTCGACCAGACGACGCGTGAGGTAACCCGAGTCGGCGGTACGCAGAGCGGTGTCCGCCAGACCCTTACGGGCACCGTGCGTGGAGATGAAGTACTCCAGCACGGACAGGCCCTCACGGAAGGACGCCTTGATCGGACGCGGGATCGTCTCGTTCTTCGCGTTCGACACCAGACCACGCATACCGGCGATCTGACGCATCTGCATCATGTTGCCTCGTGCACCCGAGTTCACCATCATGAAGATCGGGTTGGTCTTCGGGAAGTTGTCGTTCATCGCCTCGGCGACCTCGTTGGTCGCCTTGGTCCAGATCGCGATGAGCTCCTGCGTGCGCTCGTCCTTGGTGATCAGACCGCGCTCGTACTGCTTCTGGACCTTCTCGTCCTGCGCCTCGTAGCCCTTGACGATCTCCTTCTTCGCCTCGGGAACGACGACGTCGGAGATGGCCACGGTGACGCCGGAACGGGTCGCCCAGAAGAAGCCGGCCGCCTTCAGGTTGTCGAGCGTCGCCGCCACGATGACCTTCGGGTAGCGCTCGGCGAGGTCGTTGACGATCTCGGAGAGCTGCTTCTTGCCGACCTCGTAGTCGACGAACGGGTAGTCCTCGGGCAGCAGCTCGTTGAAGAGCGCGCGGCCCAGCGTGGTCTTCAGGGTGAAGGTGTCACCCTGCTGCCACTCCGGCTCACCCTCCTCGCGGGCCGGGGGCTCCCAGCCGCGGGGCGGGATGGTGCCCACCGGGAAGCGGATGTCGACCTTCGACTGGAGCGACAGGTCGCCCGCGTCGAACGCCATGATCGCCTCGGCGGCGGAACCGAAGGCACGGCCCTCGCCCTTGAGGTCCCGGCCCTCGCCGTCGGTGGTGAGGAAGAACAGACCGAGGACCATGTCCTGGGTCGGCATCGTCACCGGACGGCCGTCGGCCGGCTTGAGGATGTTGTTCGAGGACAGCATCAGGATGCGGGCCTCGGCCTGCGCCTCCGCGGACAGCGGCAGGTGCACGGCCATCTGGTCACCGTCGAAGTCCGCGTTGAACGCGGTGCACACGAGCGGGTGGATCTGGATGGCCTTGCCCTCGACCAGCTGCGGCTCGAAGGCCTGGATGCCGAGGCGGTGCAGGGTGGGCGCACGGTTCAGCAGAACCGGGTGCTCCGCGATGACCTCTTCCAGCACGTCGTACACGACCGTGCGGCCGCGCTCGACCATGCGCTTGGCGCTCTTGATGTTCTGCGCGTGGTTCAGGTCGACCAGGCGCTTCATCACGAACGGCTTGAAGAGCTCCAGCGCCATGGCCTTGGGCAGACCGCACTGGTGCAGCTTCAGCTGCGGGCCGACGACGATGACGGAACGCGCCGAGTAGTCGACTCGCTTGCCGAGCAGGTTCTGACGGAAGCGGCCCTGCTTGCCCTTGAGCATGTCGGACAGCGACTTCAGCGGGCGGTTGCCGGGGCCCGTGACCGGGCGGCCGCGGCGGCCGTTGTCGAAGAGCGCGTCCACGGCCTCCTGGAGCATGCGCTTCTCGTTGTTCACGATGATCTCGGGCGCGCCGAGGTCGAGAAGCCGCTTCAGGCGGTTGTTGCGGTTGATGACACGGCGGTACAGGTCGTTCAGGTCGGAGGTCGCGAAGCGGCCACCGTCCAGCTGCACCATCGGACGCAGGTCCGGCGGGATGACCGGCACGCAGTCAAGGACCATGCCCTTGGGGCTGTTGCTGGTCTGCAGGAACGCGGAGACGACCTTGAGGCGCTTGAGCGCACGGGTCTTCTTCTGGCCCTTGCCGGTGCGGATGATCTCGCGGAGGCGCTCGGCCTCCTCGTCGAGGTCGAAGGACTCCAGGCGCTTCTGGAGCGCGGCGGCGCCCATCGAGCCGTCGAAGTAGGTGCCGAAGCGGTCGCGCAGCTCGCGGTAGAGCAGCTCGTCGCCCTCCAGGTCCTGGACCTTGAGGTTCTTGAACCGGTTCCACACCTCGTCGAGGCGGTCGATCTCGCGCTGCGCACGGTCGCGCAGCTGCTTCATCTCACGCTCGGCACCCTCGCGCACCTTGCGGCGCACGTCGGCCTTGGCGCCCTCGGCCTCCAGCTCGGCCAGGTCGGTCTCGAGCTTCTTGGCGCGGGCCTCCAGGTCGGAGTCGCGGCGCTGCTCGATCTGCTGACGCTCGACGGAGACGTGGGCCTCCAGCGAGGGCAGGTCGCGCGTACGGCGCTCCTCGTCCACGAAGGTGATCATGTACGCGGCGAAGTAGATGACCTTCTCGAGGTCCTTCGGCGCCAGGTCGAGGAGGTAGCCCAGGCGCGACGGGACGCCCTTGAAGTACCAGATGTGGGTGACGGGAGCGGCCAGCTCGATGTGGCCCATCCGCTCACGGCGCACCTTGGCGCGAGTGACCTCGACGCCGCAGCGCTCACAGATGATGCCCTTGAAGCGGACGCGCTTGTACTTGCCGCAGTAGCACTCCCAGTCCCGGGTCGGACCGAAGATCTTCTCGCAGAAGAGTCCGTCCTTCTCGGGCTTGAGCGTGCGGTAGTTGATCGTCTCGGGCTTCTTGACCTCGCCGTGGCTCCACTGACGGATGTCGTCAGCGGTGGCCAGGCCGATCCGGAGCTCGTCGAAGAAGTTGACGTCGAGCACTATGCGTCAATCCCTCTCAGGGTTGTAAGTCTGTGGTCTGAAACGGGGGTCGCGGGATCGGCGGGGCCTCTGCGTGAGAGGCCCCGCCTGACTCCCGTCAGACCTCTTCGACGCTGCTCGGCTCGCGCCGTGACAGGTCGATGCCGAGCTCCTCCGCTGCGCGGAAGACGTCCTCGTCGGTGTCACGCATCTCGATGGACATGCCGTCCGAGGACAGCACCTCCACGTTGAGGCACAGGGACTGCATCTCCTTGATGAGCACCTTGAAGGACTCGGGGATGCCGGGCTCAGGGATGTTCTCGCCCTTGACGATGGCCTCGTAGACCTTCACGCGGCCGGTCACGTCGTCGGACTTGATGGTCAGCAGCTCCTGGAGGGCGTACGCGGCGCCGTAAGCCTCCAGCGCCCACACCTCCATCTCACCGAAGCGCTGGCCACCGAACTGGGCCTTACCACCCAGCGGCTGCTGGGTGATCATCGAGTACGGGCCGGTCGACCGGGCGTGCAGCTTGTCGTCGACCAGGTGGTGGAGCTTGAGGATGTACATGTAGCCGACCGAGATCGGCTCCGGGAACGGCTCGCCGGAGCGGCCGTCGAACAGCCTCGCCTTGCCGGACGGGAGCACCATGCGCTCGCCGTCCCGGTTCGGGATGGTGTGCTGGAGCAGGCCGGCCAGCTCGTCCTCGCGCGCACCGTCGAAGACCGGGGTGGCGACGTTGGTGCCGGGCTCGACCTTGTCGGCGCCGATGGCCTGGAGCCGCTGCGCCCACTCCTCCGCGAGGCCGGAGACGTCCCAGCCGCGGCTGGCGAGCCAGCCGAGGTGGATCTCCAGGACCTGCCCCGGGTTCATTCGGGACGGGACACCCAGCGGGTTGAGGATGATGTCGACGGGCGTGCCGTCCTCCAGGAACGGCATGTCCTCGATCGGGTTGATCTTGGAGATGACGCCCTTGTTGCCGTGACGGCCGGCCAGCTTGTCGCCGTCCGTGATCTTGCGCTTCTGCGCCACGTAGACACGAACCAGCTGGTTCACGCCCGGCGGCAGCTCGTCGCCCTCTTCACGGTCGAAGACGCGGACGCCGATGACCTTGCCGATCTCGCCGTGCGGCACCTTCAGCGAGGTGTCGCGGACCTCGCGCGCCTTCTCGCCGAAGATCGCGCGGAGCAGGCGCTCCTCCGGGGTCAGCTCGGTCTCACCCTTGGGCGTGACCTTGCCGACGAGGATGTCACCGGCGACGACCTCGGCACCGATGCGGATGATGCCGCGCTCGTCGAGGTCGGCGAGGACCTCCTCGGAGACGTTCGGGATGTCCCGGGTGATCTCCTCGGGGCCGAGCTTGGTGTCACGGGCGTCGACCTCGTGCTCCTCGATGTGGATCGAGGAGAGGACGTCGTCCTGCACGAGGCGCTGCGACAGGATGATCGCGTCCTCGTAGTTGTGACCCTCCCACGGCATGAACGCGACCAGCAGGTTCTTGCCGAGCGCCATCTCGCCGTTCTCGGTGGCCGGACCGTCGGCGAGGACCTGGCCCTCGATGACGCGGTCGCCCTCGGAGACGATGACCTTCTGGTTGACCGAGGTTCCCTGGTTGGACCGGGAGAACTTGGCCAGGCGGTACGTGATGTACGTGCCGTCGTCGTTGGTCGTGGTGATGTAGTCCGCGGAGACCTCCTGGACCACACCCGCCTTCTCGGCCTTGACCACGTCGCCGGCGTCGGCGGCGGAGCGGTACTCCATGCCGGTGCCGACCAGCGGGGACTCGCTCTTGATGAGCGGCACCGCCTGACGCATCATGTTCGCGCCCATGAGGGCACGGTTGGCGTCGTCGTGCTCCAGGAACGGGATCATCGCGGTCGCGACCGACACCATCTGGCGCGGCGAGACGTCCATGTAGTCGACGTCGTCACCGGGGACGTAGTCGACCTCGCCGCCACGACGGCGGACCAGGACGCGGGCCTCGGCGAACCGCATGTCGTCGTTGAGCGTGGCGTTGGCCTGCGCGATGACGAAGCGGTCCTCCTCGTCGGCGGTCAGGTAGTCGACGTCGTCGGTGACCTGGCCCTCGACGACCTTGCGGTAAGGCGTCTCGATGAAACCGAAGGGGTTGATGCGGCCGTACGAGGCGAGCGAGCCGATCAGACCGATGTTCGGGCCTTCGGGCGTCTCGATCGGGCACATGCGGCCGTAGTGCGACGGGTGCACGTCGCGGACCTCGAAGCCGGCCCGCTCACGGGAGAGACCGCCCGGGCCGAGGGCGTTCAGACGACGCTTGTGCGTCAGCCCCGACAGCGGGTTGTTCTGGTCCATGAACTGGGACAGCTGGCTGGTGCCGAAGAACTCCTTGATGGAGGCGACGACCGGCCGGATGTTGATCAGGGTCTGCGGCGTGATCGCCTCGACGTCCTGGGTGGTCATGCGCTCGCGCACGACGCGCTCCATACGGGCGAGACCCGTACGGACCTGGTTCTGGATCAGCTCGCCGACGTTGCGGATGCGGCGGTTGCCGAAGTGGTCGATGTCGTCGGTCTCGACGACGATCTCCCGGCCCGACTCGCCGACCGTCTCGGTCTCACCGGCGTGCAGCTTCACCAGGTACTTGATGGTGGCGATGACGTCGTCGGTGGTGAGCACGCCGGCGTCCAGCGGCTCGTCCGCGCCGAGCTTCTTGTTCACCTTGTAGCGGCCGACCTTGGCGAGGTCGTAGCGCTTCGGGTTGAAGTAGAGGTTCTCGAGCAGCGTCTGCGCGGCCTCACGCGTGGGGGGCTCGCCCGGACGCAGCTTGCGGTAGATGTCGAGCAGCGCGTCGTCCTGGCCCTGGGTGTGGTCCTTCTCCAGGGTGGCGCGCATGGACTCGTACTCGCCGAACTCCTCGAGGATCTGCTCGGTGGTCCAACCGAGGGCCTTGAGGAGGACGGTCACGGACTGCTTGCGCTTGCGGTCGATGCGCACACCGACCATGTCGCGCTTGTCGATCTCCATCTCCAGCCAGGCACCCCGGGACGGGATGATCTTGGCGGAGAAGATGTCCTTGTCGGACGTCTTGTCGATGGAGGAGTCGAAGTAGACACCCGGCGAACGGACCAGCTGCGACACGACGACACGCTCAGTGCCGTTGATGACGAAGGTGCCCTTGTTGGTCATGAGCGGGAAGTCGCCCATGAAGACCGTCTGGGACTTGATCTCGCCGGTCTCGTTGTTGGTGAACTCGGCGGTGACGAAGAGCGGGGCCGCGTACGTGAAGTCGCGGTCCTTGCACTCGTCGATGCTGTTCTTGGGGGGCTCGAAGCGGTGGTCGCGGAACGTCAGCGACATCGACCCGGAGAAGTCCTCGATCGGCGAGATCTCCTCGAAGATCTCTTCCAGACCGGACTTGGTGGGGACGTCCTGACCGGACTCCAGAGCCGACTCGACGCGAGCCTTCCAGGCGTCGTTGCCGAGGAGCCAGTCGAAGCTCTCGGTTTGCAGCGCGAGAAGGTTCGGAACCTCGAGGGGCTCCTTGATCTTTGCAAAGGAGATGCGCAGCGGGGCAGTGCTGGCAGCGTTGTTCGTATTCGCGGTCGAGGCATTGCGCGAGGCGGCCAAGAGGGGGTCCTTCCGAGGGCTCGGACTCACTACGCGCGTACCGGCCCCTCTTCCGTGCACGGAGACAGGGGGTGTCTGATGTGGCTAAAGGGCCAGGTCAGACATGCTCTGGTCGTCAGTGCTCGGGCGAGGGTAGACCCCTGGTGACGGGCAGGGGGCAGCTAACAGGCAGCGCAAAGGGTCAGTGTAGCCACTTGGCACACTGATGTCCAGTGCGGTTCTCGGGGACCGTGTTCGCTCCTCGTTGTTCTCACCACCTGTGCGGCAAGGCCTCGCCCTCAACGCACCCAGATACTGCCCTCTTCGCCGTCGATCCATGCCTCGGATTCGGATCCTTGTGACGACGCCCTGAGAATTGCGCGCTGCGTGCGGTTCGTCAAGGCCCCCCTTGCCCAAACCGGTTGTCGCCAGGGGGCTCTCAGGGCCCCGGCGACGGCACGACGAAGATCACCCTACTCTTCACCGTCGCACGTGCAAGGCGACCGCCGCCGGACCCCGGATACGCCGAAGAGCGACCACCCGGATGGATGATCGCTCTTCGGTGCTACGGCGTTACAGACCCTGCCGGATCCGTGGTGCCGGTGCGGTCTTACTTGACCTCGACGGAGGCGCCGGCGCCCTCGAGGGACTCCTTGGCCTTGTCCGCGGCGTCCTTGGCGACCTTCTCGAGGACGGGCTTCGGGGCGCCGTCCACGAGGTCCTTGGCCTCCTTCAGACCCAGGGAGGTCAGCTCGCGCACGACCTTGATGACCTGGATCTTCTTGTCGCCGGCGCCGGTGAGGATGACGTCGAACTCGTCCTTCTCCTCGGCGGCCTCGGCGGCGGCGCCACCAGCGGCACCACCCGCGACGACGACCGGCGCGGCGGCGGCGGCGGTGACGTCGAACTTCTCCTCGAAGGCCTTCACGAACTCGGAGAGCTCGATGAGGGTCATCTCCTCGAACTGGGCGAGCAGGTCGTCCTGGCTGAGCTTCGCCATGATGGCGGTCCTTCCACTAATTCGGCAGGTGCCGGATGTACGGGGTGTGGCGGGCGTACGTCGGGCCCGCTGCGACCCGTGCCGCGCTCAGGCGGCCCGGATCAGAAAGCGAGCCGAGTTACTCGGCACCGCCCTGCTCGTCCTGCTTGGCGCGGAGCGCGTCCAGGGTGCGGACGAGCTTCGACGGCAGCGCCTGGAAGACAGAGGCAGCCTGGGACTGCTTGCCCTTCATGGCACCGGCCAGCTTGGAGAGCAGAACCTCGCGGGACTCGAGGTCCGCAAGCTTCTTGATCTCGTCGGCGGACATCGCCTTGCCGTCAAGGACACCGCCCTTGATGACGAGATTCGGGTTGTCCTTGGCGAAGTCGCGCAGACCCTTCGCCGACTCCACCGGGTCACCGGTGACGAAGGCGACGGCCGTCGGACCAGCGAAGAGCTGGTCGTCGAGCGTGATCCCGGCCTCGTTGGCCGCAATCTTGGTCAGCGTGTTCTTCACCACGGCGTACTGGGCGTTCTCACCGAGCGACCGGCGCAGCGTCTTGAGCTGCGCCACGGTGAGACCGCGGTACTCGGTCAGCACGGCGGCGTTGGAGCTGCGGAACTTGTCCGTCAGCTCGGCAACCGCGGCAGCCTTCTCGGGCGTCGCCATAGAGCCTCGGCCTCCTTCCGGGTGATTCGGACCGCGCGGACCCGAAGGAGGACTGGGGAAAACGAAACGCCCCGGCGCAGGCGCACGGGGCGTGACTCGACCGGTCGGTATCCGCACGAGGCGGGCACTCCGGGAGTTCATCCACAGTCACCTGCGCGGGTCGTCCGCAGTTCAGCGGATCCTTCGGCCACCGTGTCCTCTTTCGAACACACGGCAACGACCAGCGGTCTTTGGCTTCTGTGGAAGCGTACGTGAACGGGGCAGTGTCAAGCAAATCCGCCCCCGCGGCGACCCGACGGGCCGGGCGCGCGGGCTCAGCCCTGCTGGGCGCCCTTCATCATCTCGGCCAGGTCGGCGGTCTCCGCGGCCGGCGGGGCGGTGACCTTCACGGGCTCGTTGAACCCGAGGAAGGTGATGGTCATGTCCAGCGGACCCTTGTCGGCGTCGCCGCGCATGCGGAACTGCTTGGTCTGGTCGTCGCCGTCGACCCACATGTCCATCGTGAGCTTGTCGACGCCCATCTTCTCGTACTGCTCGAGGCTCTTCTGGCGCTTGTCCCGGGTGGCCTTGTCCTCGTCGCCGAGGGACTTCTCCAGGTCGGCGAGGGTGACCGTGCCCTTGTAGTGGGTGGTCTTCACGCCGTCGACGGTCTCGGTGCCGACCTTCTCGACGTCCTTGGCCCCGGTGAGGAACGTGGACTCGGTCGCCGGGTTCTTGTCGGCCTGGGAGGCGCTGCCGAGCTGGTTCAGCTCCTCGTCGGCGCCCATCGCGGACATGTCGAACTTGATCCAGCTCTTGCCGTCCATCTCCTTGGCCGCCTCGGGGCCGCCGCCGATGTACAGGGCCTTGTCGACGAGCCGGATCTCCGCGGTGCCGTCGGCGCCCTGGTCGAGCGCCGTCATCTTCATGCTCATCGCGAGCGTCGGCTTGATCTGCATCTCGGCCTCGGCCTTGATCCGGCCCTCCTCGGGAGCCTTGCCGGTCATGCGGTAGCGGAGGGAGTTGATCTCCTCCGTGTTCTTCGCCGCCTTGGCGACCGCGGCCGCGGGGGTCATCTTCGGGGACTCGGAGGCGTTGTCCTCCTTGGAACAGCCCACCGCCCCGGCGGCGAGCAGCAGCGCGGCGAGTCCGGCGCCGACGGGCACACGTACGGAAGTCTTCATCGATATCCCCCCACGGGATTCAAGGAGCACAGGAGCGTGAAGGGGCACAGGAGACGCACCGCCGCTCCACAGCAGTTCTTTACGGTTCTTTGAGACAAGGACGCGAGCTTAGCCGAATCGGTTCGAACGATCTTGTGATTTCTCCACCGGTCAGGTCCCCGCGGTTCGCCTGGTCCGGTCCTAGCGCGCCTGTGAGGCCAGCAGTTCCTTGAAGTCCGCGGTGTCCGCGGCCGGTGGGCGTTCGGCGGAGACCGTGACGCCGTAGTCGCTGTAGTACGCGGTCTGGGTCAGCTTCCCGGTCTTGGTGCGTCCCCGCTCGACCTTCTTGACCAGCAGGTCCCGGTCGTCGACCCAGATGTCGACGGTCTGCTCGGTGGCCCCTCCCACCGTGCCGGACCAGTGCGTGGTGCGCCGGCCGCGCGTCGTCTCCTCGCCCACCCTGCGCACGTCCCCGGCCGTCAGCAGCAGCTTCACCGCCTGGTGGGGCGTGGTGTTGCGCATCTGGTCGGCGAATCCGGCGCCCGCGCCGCCGTCGAGGTCCTCCAGGTCCTCGTACACGTACTTGATCCAGTGCCGGCCGCCCACCCGCTCGGCGAACTCGTCGCCCATCCTGGCGTAGTAGGCGTCGGGCAGGTACCGGGCCTCCATCGCGGTGGTGCCGAGGCGGCGCATGGTC
Organism: Streptomyces sp. BBFR25; assembly: GCF_044590125.1. NCBI lineage: Bacteria > Bacillati > Actinomycetota > Actinomycetes > Kitasatosporales > Streptomycetaceae > Streptomyces > Streptomyces sp. BBFR25. Next base: position 4,967,506 of record NZ_CP172447.1, on the reverse strand, counting down.
TCGGCGGTCGTACCGCCCGTGTAGGTGATCGTCAGGGTGCCGGCGAGGCCGTCGTCCCAGCCCAGGGCGCCCGTGGCCGCCAGGGACAGCTCCCGGCCCATCACGGTCGTGGACTCCACCCGCGCCGAACCCGCCCGCCCGGTGGCCCGCTCGACGGCCCGCAGGGCGTCCGCCGAAGGACCGGTCGGGGCCGGAGCGCGGGAGGACGGCGGAGCGGAGGCGGAGGACGCGGCCGAGCCGGTGGGGCCGGTGGACTCGCCGGAGCCGGAGCCGCCGGGTCCCCCGGCGCCGGTGCACGCGGTGGAGCACGCCAGCGCGGCCGCCACCGCGATCGAGGCGACCGTACGGCGTGCCGTCGTGCCCGTCATCCGCCCACCCCTTGCGCCCCGTACGGCTCCTGCGCCCCGTGCGCGGCCGTTGCCCGCACGCTAACCCAGGGCGCCGGAAAAGGGGACGGGCCAAAAGGGACGGGCCCCGCACCTCGGAAGGTGCGGGGCCCGTGAACCGGTGGGGCGAGCCGTTGGCTCAGACCGCGGCCGGGTCCTCCTCGACGAGGAGGTTGCGGGTGCGGTTGGAGTCGAGCGGAATGCCGGGGCCCATCGTGGTGCTGATGGCGGCCTTCTTGATGTAGCGGCCCTTGGCGGCGGACGGCTTCAGACGGAGGATCTCCTCCAGCGCCGCGCCGTAGTTCTCCACCAGCTGGGTGTCGTCGAACGACGTCTTGCCGATGATGAAGTGCAGGTTCGAGTGCTTGTCGACGCGGAACTCGATCTTGCCGCCCTTGATCTCGGTGACGGCCTTGGTCACGTCCGGGGTCACGGTGCCGGTCTTCGGGTTCGGCATCAGACCACGGGGACCGAGCACGCGGCCGAGGCGGCCGACCTTGCCCATGAGGTCCGGGGTGGCGACGACGGCGTCGAAGTCCAGACGCCCCTTCGACACCTCGTCGATCAGCTCGTCGGCGCCGACGATGTCGGCGCCCGCGGCACGCGCGGCCTCGGCACGGTCACCGGTCGCGAAGACCAGGACCCGGGCGGTCTTACCGGTGCCGTGCGGGAGGTTCACGGTGCCACGGACCATCTGGTCCGCCTTGCGCGGGTCGACACCCAGACGGAAGGCGACCTCGACGGTGCCGTCGAACTTGGAGGTGGAGGTCTCCTTGGCGAGACGGACGGCCTCGAGCGGGGCGTACAGCTTCTCCCGGTCGATCTTGGCGTCCGCAGCGCGGAGAGACTTGCTGCGCTTGCTCACTACTGCTCCTGTTGGCTTCTGAGGAGTCGTGGTGCGGGCCGAGCAGGCCCTGCCACACTGTCCTGGCCTTGCGGCTACCGCCGCGTGGCTGCTTGCTTACGGGGCGGAGGGTCAGCCCTCGACCGTGACGCCCATGGAACGCGCGGTACCGGCGATGATCTTCTCCGCCTGGTCCAGGTCGTTGGCGTTGAGGTCGGGCATCTTGGTGGTGGCGATCTCACGGACCTGGTCACGCGTGATCTTCGCGACCTTGGTCTTGTGCGGCTCGCCGGAGCCCTTCTCCACGCCCGCGGCCTTGAGGATCATCTTGGCGGCCGGCGGCGTCTTGGTGATGAAGGTGAAGGAGCGGTCCTCGTAGACCGTGATCTCCACCGGGATGACCCAACCGCGCTGCGACTCGGTCGCGGCGTTGTAGGCCTTGCAGAACTCCATGATGTTGACGCCGTGCTGACCCAGCGCGGGGCCGACCGGCGGAGCCGGGTTCGCGGCACCGGCCTGGATCTGGAGCTTGATGAGCCCCGTGACCTTCTTCTTCTTGGGAGGCATAGCTCTCCGGGTCCTTTCGATTCGGGTCCTGCCCACGTCCGGGAGCTACCCGGACACAGGCATACCGCACAACGATAACGGGTATAGATGCGCGGCCAAAAACCGAGCAGGTCAGACGCCGCGTGAGCGGCCGCCTGACCTGGTCGGAAGCAGTACGTCCAGAGGACTACCGGCGGAGCCGGTGGGGCTGCTAGTTCTTCTGGATCTGGTCGAAGCTCAGCTCGACCGGGGTCTCGCGGCCGAAGATCTCGACGAGGCCCTTGACCTTCTTCGAGTCGGCGTTGATCTCGTTGATGGTGGCCTGCAGCGTCGCGAACGGGCCGTCGGTGACGGTGACCGAGTCGCCGACCTCGAAGTCCAGGACCTGGACCTCGACCTTGCGCTGCGGAGCCGGCTTGCCCTCGGCCTCGGCGGCCTCGCGGGCGGCCTTCTCCTCGGCCTCCGGGGCGAGCATCTTGACGATCTCGTCCAGCGTCAGCGGGTACGGGTCATAGGCGTTGCCGACGAAGCCGGTGACGCCGGGGGTGTTGCGGACGACGCCCCAGGACTCGTTGGTCAGGTCCATGCGGACCAGGACGTAGCCCGGCAGCTTGTTCTGACGGATCGTCTTGCGGTCGCCGTTCTTGATCTGGACGACCTCTTCCTGCGGCACCTCGGCCTGGAAGATGTAGTCCTCGACGTTGAGCGAGACGGCGCGCTGCTCGAGGTTGGTCTTCACGCGGTTCTCGTAACCGGCGTAGGTGTGGATGACGTACCACTCGCCGGGGAGGACGCGCAGCTCCTGGCGGAGCTTCTCGATCGGGTCGAGGTCGGGCTCCTCCGCCTCGACCTCGGCCTCGGTCTCGGCGGTCTCCGCGTCGTCCGCCTCGGCGGTCTCGTCCGCCTCCGCGTCCGACTCGTCCTCGTCCGTCTCCGCGACGACCGTGTCGTCGGCAGCCTCGGCCTCGACGGAGGCCTCGGTGTCCTCGTTGTCGGCGCCCTCGACGGTGCCGAGCTCGTCCTCGACGGACTCGACCGGCTCGATGGCGTCGTTCACGTTCGGGTCAGACACTGTGGCTGCTTCTTCCTGGATACATAGGGGTGGAACACGCGAAAGGGGCGCCGGGTACCTCGGCGCCCTTCGCTCTCGACTCAGCCGAAGACGTACTTGGCGGCGTGAGAGAAGCCATAGTCAATCAGAGTCACCAGGCCGATCATGATGACCACGAAGATGATCACCACGGTGGTGTACGTCGTCAGCTGGTTGCGGCTGGGCCAGACGACCTTGCGCAGTTCCGCGACGATCTGGCGGTAGAAGAGGGCGAGCCGCTTCAGCGGACCCTTCTTGCCTCGCTTGCCGCCCTTGCGGGACTTCTTGGAGTCCGGCGCCTCGTCCTGGGCATCAGGCATGTCGATGGAGCCCACGGCGTCCGTCACTCGTCCTCACCTGATTCCGGGTCGTGGCCGTGCCGCGCCCGGTTTGAGCCGCACGGCGGTGCATTGCTGTACGTACCTGCGCACACATCCTGGCGATGGTGTGTGTAGCAGGGCCGGAGGGACTTGAACCCCCAACCGCTGGTTTTGGAGACCAGTGCTCTACCAATTGAGCTACGACCCTTTGTTCGTCCCCCAACGTACCGCATCCGCCCGGATGCTCGGTGTGCACCGGGTGATCGCGGGCCGCTGAAGGCCAACGAGGTGAGAGTGTACGTGCTCACGGGCCGGGCGTCGAACAGAAAGCACGTCCGGACTGATGTTCAGGCCGTGGCCCGGACCGGCGTCCGGACTGGCGTTCAGGTCCTGGACCGGTCCGGTTCAGTCCGTGAAACCCCTGTGCCCCGGAAGTTTCCGGTCTGGAACGATGGGGTCATGAGCGCTGCAACCCCTCCCACCGAGCGCCGGGTCTCCGCCCGAGTCGGCGCGATCTCCGAGTCCGCGACCCTCGCCGTGGACGCCAAGGCCAAGGCCCTCAAGGCCGCTGGACGTCCCGTGATCGGCTTCGGCGCGGGTGAGCCCGACTTCCCGACGCCGGACTACATCGTCGAGGCCGCCGTCGAGGCGTGCAAGAACCCGAAGTTCCACCGCTACACGCCGGCCGGCGGGCTGCCCGAGCTGAAGGCCGCCATCGCCGCGAAGACGCTGCGCGACTCCGGCTACGAGGTCGACCCGTCGCAGATCCTCGTCACCAACGGAGGCAAGCAGGCCATCTACGAGGCGTTCGCCGCGATCCTCGACCCGGGCGACGAGGTCATCGTCCCGGCGCCGTACTGGACGACGTACCCCGAGTCGATCCGGCTGGCCGGCGGCGTCCCGGTCGAGGTGGTCGCCGACGAGACGACCGGCTACCGGGTGACGGTGGAGCAGCTGGAGGCCGCGCGCACCAAGAAGACCAAGGTCGTCCTCTTCGTGTCGCCGTCGAACCCGACGGGCGCGGTGTACAGCGAGGCCGAGACCGAGGCGATCGGCAAGTGGGCCGTCGAGCACGGCCTGTGGGTGCTGACCGACGAGATCTACGAGCACCTCGTCTACGGCGACGCCTTCTCCGTGTCGCTGCCGGCGCTGCTGCCCGAGCTGCGCGACAAGTGCATCGTGGTCAACGGTGTGGCGAAGACCTACGCGATGACCGGCTGGCGGGTCGGGTGGATCATCGGCCCGAAGGACGTCGTCAAGGCCGCGACCAACCTCCAGTCGCACGCCACGTCCAACGTGTCCAACGTGTCCCAGGCGGCGGCGCTGGCCGCGGTCTCCGGCGACCTGGATGCCGTGGCGAAGATGCGGGAGGCCTTCGACCGGCGCCGCCAGACCATCGTGCGGATGCTCAACGAGATCGACGGCGTGCTCTGCCCGGAGCCCGAGGGCGCGTTCTACGCCTACCCGTCGGTGAAGGCCCTGCTCGGCAAGGAGATCCGCGGCAAGCGTCCGCAGGACTCGGTCGAGCTGGCCGCGCTCATCCTGGAGGAGGCCGAGGTCGCCGTGGTGCCGGGTGAGGCTTTCGGCACGCCGGGGTACCTGCGGCTGTCGTACGCGCTGGGGGACGAGGACCTCGTCGAGGGCGTGAGCCGGATCCAGAAGCTGCTGGCGGAGGCGCGGGACTGACCGCCGCGTTTACCCCGCAGGGCCACCCCTCAACGTTGAGGGGTGGCCCTGGTTGTTTGTGCGAGCAAGACCACGTACGGGAAAGTGCTGTCGGGCCGGGCGTGTCGTACGGCAGGATCACGGAATGGAGCGTGTACGTGATGTCTCTGAACTGCCCAAGGCCCATCTCCACCTGCACTTCACCGGGTCGATGCGGCCCACCACCCTGCTGGAACTGGCCGACAAGCACGGCGTGCGGCTGCCCGATTCGCTGACCGAGGCGCTGGAGCGCGGGGAGTCGCCGAAGCTGCGGGCGACGGACGAGCGGGGCTGGTTCCGCTTCCAGCGGCTGTACGACGCGGCGCGGTCGTGCCTGCAGACGCCGGAGGACATCCAGCGGCTGGTCCGGGAGGCCGCGGAGGAGGACGTGCGGGACGGGTCGGGGTGGCTGGAGATCCAGGTCGATCCGACGTCGTACGCGCCGCGGCTGGGCGGGCTGATCCCGGCGCTGGAGATCATCCTGGACGCGGTGGAGACGACCGTGCGGGACACCGGGATCGGGATGCGGGTGCTGGTCGCCGCGAACCGGATGAAGCATCCGCTGGACGCGCGGACGCTGGCGCGGCTCGCGGTGCGGTACGCGGAGCGGGGCGTGGTCGGCTTCGGGCTGTCGAACGACGAGCGGCGCGGGATGGCCCGGGACTTCGACCGGGCGTTCGCGATCGCGCGGGAGGGGGGGCTGTTGAGCGCGCCGCACGGCGGTGAGCTGACCGGTCCGGCGTCGGTGCGGGACTGCCTGGACGACCTGGACGCGGACCGGATCGGGCACGGCGTGCGGGCGGCGGAGGACCCCCGGCTGCTGAAGCGGCTGGCGGACCGGCAGGTGACGTGCGAGGTGTGCCCGGCGTCGAACGTCGCCCTGGGCGTGTACGAGAAGCCCGAGGACGTTCCGCTGCGGACGCTGTTCGAGGCGGGGGTGCCGATGGCGCTGGGCGCGGACGATCCGCTGCTGTTCGGGGCCCGGCTCGCCGCCCAGTACGAGATCGCGCGCGAGCACCACGGGTTCACGGACGCGGAACTGGCGGAACTGGCGCGTCAGTCGGTACGGGGGTCGGCGGCACCCGGGGACGTGAAGGCGCGGCTGCTGGCGGGGGTGGACGACTGGCTCGCGGCGTAGGGGTGCGGGGTGCCTGCGGCGCCTGTGCGGGATGGGTGGGGGTGCGCGTAGCGCGGTGCGTCCGGTGGGTGGGTCGGGGCCGCGTCGGGGGGTGTCCGTCCTCGGAACGGCGCGGAATCGGTCACTTGAAGAGGCTCGGGACGTTGACGCGCCAACCGCTGCGGGCGGACACCCCCCGACACGACCCCTTCTCGCCGTACGCGGCTACCCCCTAGCTGCGGGCAGTCGTGCCGCTGGGGCGGCACGGGTGGGCGCAGCGGCACCCCGCTACGCCGGGTCGCGCTCCCCACCCCGCGCCCACACGAACGCCGGGTGCCAAGGGAACGCCCGACGAGCTACAGGGCGACGCCCACCGTCACCGGTTCGTTGACCAGCGTGACCCCGAAGGCTTCGTGGACCCCGGCGACGACCTCGCGGGCCAGCGCGAGCAGGTCCTCGGTGGTCGCCTCGCCGCGGTTGGTGAGGGCGAGGGTGTGCTTGGTGGAGATGCGGGCGGGTCCGGTGCCGTACCCCTTGGTGAAGCCCGCCCGGTCGATCAGCCAGGCCGCGGAGGTCTTGACGCGGCCCTCCCCGGCCGGGAACGCGGGCGGTTCCACGGCGTCTCCCAGGCGCTCGGCGACGCGCGAGCGGAACGCGGTGAACTCCTCGTCCGTGAGGATCGGGTTGGTGAAGAACGACCCGGCCGACCAGGTGTCGTGGTCCTCGGGGTCCAGCACCATGCCCTTCCCGGCCCGCAGCTTCAGCACCGTCTCCCGGGCGTCCGTCAGCGGCACCCGGTCACCCGCCTCGACGCCGAGGGCGCGGGCCGTCTCGGCGTAGCGCAGCGGCGCGGAGAGACCGCCGGCGTCCTCCAGCTCGAAGCGGACCCGCAGGACGACGTACCGCTCGGGCTCGGCCTTGAAGCGGCTGTGGCGGTAGGAGAAGGCGCAGTCGGCGTTGGACAGGGCGACCGTCTCACGGCTCCGGCGGTCGTAGGCGGTGACCTCGGTGATCGTGGCGGAGACCTCCTGGCCGTACGCCCCGACGTTCTGGATCGGGGTCGCGCCCGCCGAGCCGGGGATGCCGGCCAGGCACTCGACGCCCGCCAGGCCCGCTTCGACGGTGCGGGCGACGGCGTCGGTCCAGATCTCACCGGCCGCCAGCTCCAGCGTCGTGCCGTCGAGGGTCAGGCCGCGGGTGGCGATGTGCAGGGCCGTGCCGTCGAAGCCCTTGTCGCCGATGACCAGGTTGGATCCGCCGCCGATGAGCAGCAGCGGGGTCCCGGTGTCGTCGGCCTCGCGGACGGCGGCGATCACCTCGGCGTCGGTGGTGGCCGTGACCAGCCGGGTCGCGGGTCCGCCCAGGCGGAAGGTGGTCAGCGGGGCGAGGGGAGCGTCGTGGAGTTCCTGCACGCGCTCAAGACTACGAGACGGCAACGACAGTCCTGGGCGGCGGGAAACCCGGCGACGCCCCGACCGGTCGGCCGGGGCGTCGCCGGGTGGGTGCGGGCGCGCCTCACGTCAGGCGTCTGCGCACCTCCGCCCAGCTCACCGGGAGGTCGTCGCTCGACGCGGGCCAGGAGGCGAACTTCGCGTCCCGCATCTGCTCCGACAGCCCCCGGGAGGTCGGCGCGTGGGTGCCGGAGCGGGCGAAGGTCTTGAGTGCCTCGGGCGACTCCCAGGCGGAGAGCGTCCAGAAGGTCCGCTTGAAGGGTTCCGCCTTCAGGGAGGCGCCGTACGCTCCGGGCGCGCTCCCGACCTGCCGCCACACGCCCGGGGTGCGCGCCAGGAACTTCAGCGCTCCCCACAGGGTCCGGGTCTCGAAGCGGGAGGCGAAGACGTGGACCTCGGTGGCCCGAGGAGGCCGGTTCGGCACGGTCCAGGGAAGGGTGGGCATGTCGTACTCCTCGCGTGTCCGTGAGTCATGCGTTGGGTGCGTGCCGCGCGGTTCGGTTCAGTGCGGGGTCGTCGGTGCCGGTGCGGCGAGGGCCGGTTCGGAGGCCGGGACCTGCTCCTTCGCCGGTGCCGCCGAGGGGCCCCCTCCTCCGTCGCCGGTCCGGCGGCGCGCCGGGATCACCAGGGCCGCGACGCCGCCGAGGGCCACCACCGCCGCACCCACGGCGACCGCGGGCCGCAGTCCGTCCACGAAGGTCTGCGCGGACTCGTAGCCGCCCTGGGCCGCGAAGATCGAGCCCATGACCGCGATGCCGAGCGCGCCGCCCACCTCGCGCAGTGCGTTGTTGGCGCCGGAGGCGATGCCCTGCTCCTTCGCGGCGACGCTGGACATCACCAGCGCGGAGGCGGGGGCGAAGTAGAGGGCCATGCCGATTCCGCTGACGATCAGACCGGGCAGCTGGACCGCGTAGGAGGCGTCGGCCGTGATCACGGAGGCGAGGTAGCCGAGTCCGGCCGCCTGGAGGAAGAGCCCGGCCGCGACGACCGGGCGGCCTCCGATCCGGTCGGAGAGGATCCCGGCGATCGGCGCGACGAGCATCGGCATGCCGGTCCAGGGCAGCATGCGCAGGCCCGCCTCGGTGGGCGAGTAGCCGAGCACGCCCTGCATGTACTGGCTGAGCAGGAAGATCGAGCCGAACATCCCCAGGAACATCAGCAGGCTCGCCGCGTTGACACCGGCGAAGGCACGGGAGCGGAACAGCCGCATCGGCAGCATGGGGTTCTTGGCGCGGGTGCTGTAGAGGACGAAGCCAGCAAGCAGCGCGGCCCCGGCGAACAGGGCGGTCAGCACCACCGCGCCGGTCCAGCCGTCGACGGGGCCGCGGACCAGGCCGTAGACGATGCCGAAGAGTCCGCCGCTGGCGAGCAGGGTGCCGGGTATGTCGAGCGGGGCACCGGTACCGTGCGACTCGGCGAGGCGCAGACGGGCGAGGGGCAGCAGGGCCACGCCCAGCGGAACGTTCAGCCAGAAGATCCACTGCCACGAGATGTGCTCGGTGAGGCTGCCGCCGACCAGCGGCCCGGAGGCCACGGCGAGCCCGTTGACGGCACCCCAGATGCCGTACGCCATCCCGCGGCGTTCGGCGGGTACCGCGGCCGTGAGCAGGGTCAACGTCAGCGGCATCATGATCGCGGCGCCGACGCCCTGCACCGCGCGGGCAGCGATGAGCGAGTCGATGCCGGGCGCCAGGGCCGCGGCGGCGGAGGCCCCGGTGAAGACGGTGAGGCCGACGAGGAAGAGCCGGCGGCGGCCGAAGCGGTCGCCGAGGGCCGCGCCGAACATCAGGAGGACGGCGAAGGTGAGCGTGTAGGCGCTGACGGTCCATTCCAGGTCGTGCAGCGCCCCGCCCAGGTCCTCACGGATGGAGGGCAGGGCGGTGGTGACGACGAGGTTGTCCAGGGCCGCCATGAAACCGGCGACGCTGGTGATGACGAGGGCCCAGGCCACTCCCCCGCCCCGTACGTTCTGTCGTGCTCCGAGTTGTGACATCTCTCCCCCAGAGGGTGTGCACTTGCCGTGAGTTGTTTGGTTAGTAATTGATGACTAACTTTCCTGGGCATACGGAGGCAGAAGGCGGCCGCTCCCGTTTCTTGGTGCTCCCCTACGCGTAGCTACGCGTCTTCCTGGCCCGGCTCGGACTGGCCCGATTCCTGGATGGCGCCGTAGACGCGGTGCCCCGGCTGGAATCCCATGCCGACCAGGGTGTTGATCAGCATGCCGTACGCCAGGAAGTTCGTCGTCTGCTCGACGTCGCCCCCCAGCGCCAGGTGCACGTCGTCCCAGATCTCGAGCCAGCCCTTGCGCACCATCTCGCCGAACTCGTGATCCCCGGCCGCCTCGGCGGCGGCGACGGTGACGTACACCTGCAACTGCATCTGGAGCTTCTCGGGCTGATCGGCGATCAGTCGCGAGTAGGCCTCGGCCATGGCGTGCTTGGCCTCCAGGCCGTGCAGGCCCTCGGACGACTTCTCGAAGACCTCGCGCGTCTCCCTCAGACAGCGCTCCGCCACCGCGAGGAAGATCGCCTTCTTGCCCGGGAAGAGGCGGAAGAGGTACGGCTGGGAGACCCCCACCCGCTTGGCGATGGTCTCCGTGGAGGTGCCGTGGTAGCCACCCCTGGCGAACTCGCTCGTCGCCGCACGGATGACGCTCTCGCGCCGTTCCTCTGCGCTCATCCTGACCATGAAAGTAAGTTAGTACTCAATCACTAACTTGGTCAAGAGGCACGGCTCGTTCAGGTCGTGCCGCGAGTTCGGGGAGGTCGGGGCGGGGTCAGCGCGGCCGCCGTTGCAGGACATCGGCGAGCACCGTGTTCACCAGCTTGCCGACGGCCGCCGTGGCCGGTGGGCCGGGGTCGCGGTCCGCGAACAGGAGATGACCGCCACCGACCAGGGAGAGGGTGAGCGAGTCGATGTCGGCGTCGGCCGCGATCCGCCCCCCGGCGCGCTCGTCGGCCAGGTAGGCGGAGACCGCCGACGCGACCTGGGCGAGGATCGCGATGCCGCCCCCGGGCACGGCCTGCCGCAGCCGCGCCCGCAACTCGTCCCGGAAGGTGATGAGCGGAATGATCGCCACCGGAACCGGCCCGAACAGGGCGGTCAGCGCCCCGGTGAGGTTGTCGGCCACGGTGCCGGTGCCGACGGCCTCGCGCAGCGCCAGCGCCTGTGTCTCGAGCTGGGCGGCCCGGTCGAGCACCAGCTCGGCGAGGAAGGCGTCGAAGTCGGCGAAGTGCCGGTGCAGGACGCCTTTGGCGCAGCCCGCCTCGTCGGTGACGGCCCGGCTGGTCAGCCCGTTCGGACCGTCCCGCAGCAGCACGCGTTCCGCGGCGTCGAACAGCTGCCGACGCGCGTCACGAAGGTGCACTCCGGTCGGCATGTGCGGCCCCTCCCGCGCGCCAGGCACTCCTGGCGTCCGTTGACTGGTGGGCACCTTACCCACCACTGACGTATGGGCACTTGCCCACCGTTGCGCATGGACATTTGCCCACTGTTGCGTGTGGGCGCATGCCCACTCTACCGTCACCGGAGCAACCGGAACCGATGCCACCGCACCAGGCCCGAGAGACGGCCGAGTCCTTCGGCGTGGACGCGCGACGCTACGACCGGGCCCGGCCGAGCTACCCCGACGACCTGGTGGCGCGTGTCGTCGCGGGAAGCCCGGGACCCGACGTACTCGACGTGGGCTGCGGCACCGGCATCGCCGCCCGGCAGTTCCAGGCGGCCGGTTGCGCCGTGCTCGGTGTCGAGCCGGACGCGCGGATGGCCGACTTCACGCGGGCCACTGACCCCCTCGCTCCACAGAGGGGCCGGCGGTTCGGGCGACCGGTCAGCCCAGTCGTACGACCGCCCGGGACATGCCGAGGACCTTCTGGCCGCCGCTGGTGGCCAGAAGGTCGACGCGGACGGTGTTGTCGTCGAGCTTGGCCGCGACCTTGCCGCTGACCTCGATCACGGCACCCTGGTCGTCGTTGGGGACGACCACGGGCCTGGTGAAGCGGACGCCGTACTCCACGACCGCGCCCGGGTCGCCGGTCCAGTCGGTGACCACGCGGATCGCCTCGGCCATGGTGAACATGCCGTGCGCGATGACGTCCGGCAGGCCCACCTCCTTGGCGAACTTCTCGTTCCAGTGGATCGGGTTGAAGTCACCGGAGGCACCCGCGTACCGCACGAGCGTGGCGCGGTCCACGGGGAAGCTCTGCGCGGGCAGTTCGGTGCCGACCTCGACGTCGCTGTAAGCGACCTTCGCCGTCATGGGATGCTCACGCCTCCTCGGCCGCACGGGCCACGAGCTTGGTCCAGGCGGTCACGACGTGCTCGCCGGCCTCGTCGTGGACCTCGCCGCGGATGTCCAGGATGTCGTTGCCGGCCAGCGACTTGATCGCCTCGATGGTCGAGGTGACGGTGAGCCGGTCACCGGCCCGCACCGGGCGGGCGTAGGCGAACTTCTGGTCGCCGTGCACCACCCGGCTGTAGTCCAGGCCGAGCTGCGGGTCCTCGACGACCTGACCGGCCGCCTTGAACGTGATCGAGAACACGAAGGTCGGCGGAGCGATCACGTCCGGATGACCGAGCGCCTTCGCGGCCTCTGTGTCGGTGTACGCCGGGTTGGCGTCCCCCACCGCTTCCGCGAACTCCCGGATCTTCTCCCGGCCCACCTCGTAGGGCGCGGTGGGCGGATAGGTCCGCCCCACGAACGACTGGTCGAGCGCCATGGGCTCGCAACCTCCTGCTGCTCTTCGTATCCGTGGTATCCGTGGCATCCGTGTCGACGAGCGACGGTGGCAACGACACGAGGCCGCCCCCAAGCTTCGGGGACGGCCTCGTGTACGAGCCTTTTTTATCGCGTCTCGCGGTGCGCGGTGTGCGCGTTGCAACGCGGGCAGTGCTTCTTCATCTCCAGTCGGTCCGGGTTGTTACGCCGGTTCTTCTTGGTGATGTAGTTCCGCTCCTTGCACTCCACGCAGGCCAGCGTGATCTTCGGGCGGACGTCGGTGGCAGCCACGTGAGTGCACTCCTTGACGAACGGATTGATGGTATTAACGCAAAAGAGTAGCCGATTGAAGGACCGACCCCGCAATCGGCTACTGAGAGTAGCGGTGACCGGACTTGAACCGGTGACACAGCGATTATGAGCCGCTTGCTCTACCGACTGAGCTACACCGCTGTGATGCGATCGGGCCCCGCCTTGCGGCGGGAACCTCTCACACCAGAGCCCCAATACGGAATCGAACCGTAGACCTTCTCCTTACCATGGAGACGCTCTACCGACTGAGCTATTGGGGCGAGCGATGAAGACATTACACGGTCGCCCGCCGTTCGCCCAAATCCGTTTCGCCGACCCTGCCCCGTCCCGTCCCGACCACCGCGGAACAGGACGGAACGGGCCCGGACCACACGGACCGCACCGGTACGACTATTGCGCTCCTCCGCGCCAGGGGGTGATCACCGTCCTAGGCTCGACTCACTCTGCGTGATCTTGCGTCCCCCACTGCGCAGCCCCGAGCCCAGAGGAGCGAGATGCCCGACAGCCAGCCGCAGCCGCCCCACTCGCCCTCCCCCTCGGACCCCGCCGACCGCGGCTCGCTCCTGCTCTCCGGGGCGCGGCTCACCGACGGCCGGACCGTGGACGTACGGCTCCACGCCGGCCGCATCGAGGCGGTCGGCACGGCCGGCAGCCTGACCCCGCGCCGCACCCTCGGCAGCCTGCCCCCGGGACGCCCGCCCGGCCCCCACCCCGGCTCCGGCGGCCACCTCGACCTGAGCGGCTACCTGCTGCTCCCGGCCCCGGCCGACCCCCACGTGCACGCCGACACGGCACTCACCGCCGACGTCCCCGGCCCCGTCTCCTACCAGCCCGAGGACGTCCAGCGCCGGGCCACCGAGGCCGCCCTGCTCCAGTTGGGACACGGCGCCACCGCGCTGCGGGCGCACGTGCGGGTGGGCGACGTGACGGGCCTCGGCGCGCTGACCGCCGTACTGCGGACCCGGCGTTCCCTGCGCGGGCTCGCCGCGCTGACGGCGGTGGCGATGCCGAGGGTGCTGACCGGGGTGGCGGGCGCCGACGGGCTGGCGATGCTGCGGGACGCGGTCAAGATGGGCGCCGACGTGGTGGGCGGGTGTCCGGACCTGGACCCCGATCCGGCGGGGTACGTGGAGACGGTCTTGGAGGTCGCCGCCGAGCACGGCTGCCCGGTCGACCTGCACACGGACGCCGCCGATCCGGCGCGGCTGGCCCGGCTGGCGGCCATGGCGGGCGGGCTGCGCCCCGGCGTCGCCATCGGCCCCTGCGACGGCCTGGGCCGGCTGCCCGCCGACGCCGTCTCCCGGGCCGCGGACCAGCTCGCGGCGGCGGGAGTGACGGTGGTCTGCCTCCCGCAGGGCGCCTGCGGGACGGTGGACCGCCCCGACGGCACGGCTCCGGTACGGCTGCTGCGGGCGGCCGGGGTACGGGTCGCCGCCGGGAGCGGGGCGCTGCGGGACGTGTCCAACCCGGTCGGGCGCGGCGACCCTTTGGAGGCGGCCTACCTGCTGGCCTCGCGTCACGGGCTGCGCCCCGAGGAGGCGTACGACGCGGTGAGCGCGGCGGCACGGTCGGCGCTCGGTCTGCCCGAGGTACGGGTGGAGGCGGGCTTCCCGGCCGAACTCCTCGCCGTGCGCGGGGACCGGCTGGCGGGCGCGCTGTCGCTGGCGTACAGCCGGATCGTGGTGCACCGGGGGCGCGTGGTGGCGCGGACCAGCGCGGTACGGGAGTACGGCGACTCGACCGCGGCGCCGGACCTGGGGCTGCCCCGGCAGGGCGGTGGCGGACGGGAACGGCGTGACGGGCGTGACGGGCGTGGGGGCAGGGCCTGAGGGAGGGCCGGGGCGGAGCGGGTGGCGCACGGCATCCGGTCCGGCGCGGCCACCGAAGCCGCGCGGCGCGAGGTGGTCTGGGTCGTGTGCGGCGCGAGGTGGTCGAAGTCGTGCGGCGCGGGTGGTCGTCGAGGCGTACGGTCGAAGACATGCGCATTGTCATCGCTGGTGGTCATGGTCAGATCGCGCTGCGGCTGGAGCGGTTGCTCACCGCGCGCGGTGATGAGGTGGCGGGCATCGTCCGCAAGGCGGAGCAGGCCGACGATCTGCGCGCCGCGGGCGCCGAACCGGTCGTGCTGGACCTGGAGTCGGCCTCGGTCGAGGAGGTCGCGGAGCGGCTGCGGGGCGCGGACGCGGCGGTCTTCGCGGCGGGCGCGGGGCCCGGCAGCGGGGCGGCCCGCAAGGACACGGTGGACAAGGCGGCGGCGGTCCTCTTCGCGGACGCGACGGTCCGGGCGGGCGTACGGCGCTTCCTGATCGTCTCGTCCATGGGTGCCGACCCCCGGCACCAGGGGGACGAGATCTTCGACGTCTACCTGCGCGCCAAGGGCGAGGCGGACGCGTACGTCAGCTCGCTGGACGCCTTGGACTGGACGATCCTGCGGCCCGGTGCCCTGACGGACGACGCGGGCACGGGCCTGGTGCGGCTGGAGGCGCACACCGGCCGCGGCCCCGTTCCGCGCGACGACGTCGCGGCCGTCCTGGCGGAACTGGTCGACACTCCGGCCACCAACGGCCTGACCCTGGAGCTGATCAGCGGTTCGGCGCCGGTGTCGGTGGCGGTGAAGTCGGTGGCCGGGAACTGAGGACGGGGGGCGGCTCGGGGTGCGGGCGCTCACGCGGGCCGGAAGGGGCTAGAAGAGGGGCAGCTGCCCGGGGAATTCGGGGACGACGTACCCGTCCAAGGACGGCTGCGCCGCACCGAGTTGCGCCGACCGACGCGAACCGGGACAGGACACGAGCTCACCGCTCTCCCGGGCGCCGGGCGGGTCGTGGCGCGCGTACCGCCCCGCGACGACGGCGATCTCGCGACGGCACTCGGGGCAGGTTCTGCGGCGGGAGGACGAGGCCATGCCACCAGTCTGCCCGCACCCCGCGGACTCTGGGCCGACCCCACGTCCCGCTCGTGCGGCCCGGCTCATGACGAAGGGCCCCGTGACCTGCTGTTCAAGCAGATCACGGGGCCCTTTCGTTCCCGTGTGGCGGCGCCAGGATTCGAACCTGGGAAGGCTGAGCCGGCAGATTTACAGTCTGCTCCCTTTGGCCGCTCGGGCACACCGCCGGGGGTCGCTGCCCGTCCTACCGCTGGTGGGCGGTGCTCCGTGGCAACGACGTAAACAATACCCGATGTGGAGGGGTGCTTCGCCACCCGATTGATCGCCGCCCCGACCGCGACGGGTGGCTAGGCTTGTCCGGATGCGGCCGAGGACCCTGGCGGGCCCGGCGGCCGCCGACGTATGCCGGTACGGACCCGACACGCGGCCCGACACGCACCCAGATACAAGGAGCCACAGGACATGGCCGACTCCAGTTTCGACATCGTCTCGAAGGTCGAGCGGCAGGAGGTCGACAACGCCCTCAACCAGGCCGCCAAGGAGATCTCGCAGCGTTACGACTTCAAGGGCGTGGGCGCCTCGATCTCGTGGTCCGGGGAGAAGATCCTCATGGAGGCCAACTCCGAGGACCGGGTGACCGCGGTCCTCGATGTCTTCCAGTCCAAGCTGATCAAGCGCGGTATCTCGCTCAAGGCTCTGGACGCGGGCGAGCCGCAGCTCTCCGGCAAGGAGTACAAGATCTTCGCGTCGATCGAGGAGGGCATCTCCCAGGAGAACGCGAAGAAGGTGGCCAAGCTCATCCGCGACGAGGGCCCCAAGGGTGTGAAGGCCCAGGTGCAGGGCGAGGAGCTGCGGGTCTCCTCGAAGAGCCGGGACGACCTGCAGACCGTGATCGCTCTGCTGAAGGGCCAGGACTTCGACTTCGCGCTGCAGTTCGTCAACTACCGGTGACCTGCTGAACCGGGACGACAAAGGGTGGGCACCACGACGGTGCCCACCCTTCGTCGTTCGGTCCGCGCGCGTTCAGTCGCGCGAGTTGCCGAACAGGAGCCGGTAGGCGACCAGGAGCACCAGCGAACCGCCGATCGCCGCCGCCCAGGTGGTGCCGTCGTAGAAGTCCTTGCTGATCGGGTGGTCGAGCCAGCGGGCCGATATCCAGCCGCCGATGAAAGCGCCCGCGATGCCGATGAGGGTGGTGCCGATGAGCCCTCCGGGGTCGCGGCCCGGCAGCAGGAACTTGGCTATGGCTCCGGCCAGCAGTCCGAGGATGATCCAGCTGATGACGGTCATGCCGTGACCCTGCCCTTTCTCTCTGTGCCCACACCGTGCCAGTGCTGCGGGCCGTTCCTCCGCGCGGTGTTCATGTCCTCTTGAGGAAGGGGACGTTCCGATCGCATCGGGTGGTTGCGCCGATCAGTAGGGTGCGACGCATGACACCTGCGGGTTCGGGGCTGCGTCGCACCCTTGGTCTGGGCGACGCCGTCGTCGTGGGGCTCGGCTCCATGATCGGTGCCGGGGTCTTCGTCGCCCTGGCACCGGCGGCGCGCGCCGCCGGCTCGGGGCTGCTCCTCGCCCTCGCCGTGGCAGCCGTCGTCGCCTACTGCAATGCCCTGTCGTCGGCCCGGCTGGCCGCCCGGTATCCGGCCTCGGGTGGCACCTACGTCTACGGGCGTGAGCGGCTCGGGGAGTTCTGGGGCTATCTCGCGGGCTGGGCGTTCGTCGTCGGGAAGACGGCTTCCTGTGCCGCCATGGCGCTCACCGTGGGCGCGTACGTCTGGCCGGAGCAGGCGCATGCGGTGGCGGTCGCCGCCGTGGTGGCGCTGACCGCGGTGAACTACGGCGGGGTCCAGAAGTCCGCCTGGCTGACGCGGGTCGTCGTGGCACTGGTCCTCGCTGTCCTCGCTTCCGTGGTGGTGGTCTCTCTCGGGTCGGGGCGGGCCGACGCCGGGCGGCTGGACATCGGCCTGTCGGGCGGCGTCGGCGGAGTCCTGCAGGCGGCCGGCCTGCTGTTCTTCGCGTTCGCGGGGTACGCGCGCGTCGCGACCCTCGGTGAGGAGGTGCGGGATCCGCGGCGCACCATTCCGCGCGCGATCCCGCTGGCGCTGGGGCTCACCCTGGCGGTGTACGGGTGTGTGGCGGTGGCTGTCCTTTCCGTGCTGGGCCCGGCCGGTCTGGGGCAGGCGACGGCGCCCCTGGCCGACGCGGTACGGGCGGCCGGTGTGCCGGCGCTGGCGCCGGTCGTGCGGGTGGGTGCCGCCGTGGCCGCGCTGGGCTCCCTGCTGGCGCTGATCCTTGGCGTTTCCCGGACGACGCTGGCCATGGCCCGGGACCGTCATCTGCCCCGGGCGCTGGCCGCGGTGCATCCGCGTTTCCAGGTGCCGCACCGGGCGGAGCTGGCCGTGGGCGCGGTGGTCGCGGTCCTGGCGGCGACGGTGGACGTGCGTGGGGCGATCGGCTTCTCCTCCTTCGGTGTGCTGGTGTACTACGCCGTGGCCAACTCGTCGGCCTGGACGCTCGACCCTTCGCGGGTGTCGCGGGTCGTACCGGCGCTGGGACTGGTCGGCTGTGTGCTGCTCGCGTTCTCGCTCCCGGCGCTGTCGGTCGTCGTGGGGGTGGGCGTGCTGGCAGTGGGAGTGGTGGCGTACGGGGTGCGGGGGCAGCAAGTCCCGCGGTAGACGGCGGGAGGGGCTCGGCCGGTCTCCCCTCAGGACGCCGGTGCGGGCGGCGTGTCCGACGTCACGGGGCCTCTGCCCGTACGTATGGGGAAGTCGCCCCAGGGGGGCGGTTCCGGGCCTTCGTGGGTCTCCTCGTACCAGCCCGTGCCCTCGACCCAGGCGTGCAGCCAGTCGGCGAGGCTCGGGGCGTCGACGTACCAGGCATGGTCGGCGTCACCGGCGTTGGGCTCGAAGAGGAGGACGGTGGCCTGCGGGGAGCGGCAGTCGACGCACGCGTACATCGCGCAACCCCAGTGGGATATGGGCAGGACTCCCTCGGGCCAGGGCCAGTCGGGGTCCTTCGCACCGCTGTCGCGGTTGGCGAGGTACTGGGCGACGGCGGCGGGCTCGCTCGACGGCGGGCTGTCGAGCAGGGGCAACAAGCCGTACTCGGGCCCGAATCCGCCGTCTCCTATGCGCAGGTACAGCTCGCCGAGCAGTGTGGGGAGAGGAAAGCCCAGGGCGGCCTCGGCACGGGCCGACGTCGCACCGTCCACGGGCGCCGGCAGGGAAGCCCAGCCCCACGGGCGGGTGTTCCGCGCTTTGGCGGCCACCCGTTCCAGCAACTGCTCGTTCTCGGTCATGGATTCATCATGCAGGCCGCCACTGACATCCGGGCGGGCCTGTGGACAACCCGGAAGCTGTGGACAACGGGGGCCGAGATGGCCTGCGAATATCCGTTTACCATCCGGTCCGCTGCGACGTTGCCGCAGCCGTGAACGGCTGGTCCGTGCGTACGATCTCGCGCCCCAGCGGGAGCAGCGAGACGGGGATCAGCTTGAAGTTGGCGATGCCGAGCGGAATGCCGATGATCGTGACGCACAGCGCGATACCGGTGACGATGTGGCCGAGCGCCAGCCACCACCCGGCGAGGACGAGCCACAGCACGTTCCCGACGCAGGAGGGTGCTCCGGCGTCGCGGCGTTCTACCGCTGTGTACCCGAAGGGCCACAGGGCGTAGACGCCGATGCGGAAGGCCGCGATGCCGAAGGGGATACCGATGATCGTGATGCAGAGCAGCGCGCCCGCCAGCAGGTAGCCGAGGAACAGCCAGAAGCCGCTGAGCACGAGCCAAATGACGTTCAGGATGGTCTTCACTGCTGACGACCTGCCATCTTTTCGAGCCGGGCGATTCGCTCCGCCATCGGCGGGTGGGTGGAGAAGATCTTCGAGAGTCCCTGCCCCGGCCGGAAGGGATTGGCGATCATCATGTGGCTGGCGGTCTCGAGCCGGGGCTCCGGCGGCAGCGGAAGCTGCTTGGTGCCGAGTTCCAGTTTGCGCAGGGCACTGGCCAGGGCCAGCGGGTCGCCGGTCAGCTGGGCTCCGGAGGCGTCGGCCTCGTACTCCCGGGATCGGCTGATCGCCAGTTGGATGACGGTGGCGGCGAGCGGTCCGAGCAGCATGATGAGGAGCATGCCCAGCAGACCGGGGCCGTCGTCGTCGTTGGACCGTCCCACGGGGATCAGCCAGGCGAAGTTGACCAGGAACATGATCACCGAGGCGAGGGCGCCCGCGACGGAGGAGATGAGGATGTCGCGGTTGTAGACGTGGCTGAGTTCGTGCCCGATGACGCCGCGCAGTTCGCGCTCGTCGAGCAGGCGCATGATGCCCTCGGTGCAGCACACGGCCGCGTTGCGCGGGTTGCGGCCGGTCGCGAAGGCGTTCGGTGCCTCCGTCGGGGAGATGTAGAGGCGGGGCATCGGCTGGCGGGCCTGGGTGGAGAGGTCGCGGACCATGCGGTACAGCGCCGGCGCCTCGAACTCGCTGACCGGGCGGGCGCGCATGGCGCGGAGTGCGAGTTTGTCGCTGTTCCAGTACGCGTACGCGTTGGTGCCCAGGGCGACGAGGACGGCGACGACGAGCCCCGCTCGGCCGAAGAAGCTGCCGATGACGATGATGAGCGCGGACAGTCCCCCGAGGAGTACTGCGGTCCTGAGCCCGTTGTGCCGGCGGTGCACGGTACGCCCTCCAAGTGGTGCAGCAGGGGAACCCTTTGCTTGCTGGTCTCGCTCGCTGTGGTTGCTTCCTGGTCTCCGGTGCCACCGGTGCCGTGGGTGACACGTCCAGTGGACCCTTCCGTACTGGTCAACGCCAGGCGAGGGCCACCAGTTCCCCGGCGCCCGGCGCGGCACGTGTGGTCCGTACGGGTGACGCCCGCGACGAGCGGCACGCGCGCGTGGAGCCGGGTGCCGCACGCGCGCGTGTCCGGGCGGGTGCGTTCAGAAGAGCCCGGTGTCGGCGAAGCGCAGGATCAGCTGGGGTGCTCCGGAGAGGGCGACGGCGAGGACCGCGGTCGCGGTGATCGCGGCCGTGAGGGGGCCGGGGACACGGTGGCCGGCGGGCGCCTCATCGGGCGCCCGGAACAGCAGAGCCGTCCATTGGAGGTAGTAGAAGAGCGCGATCGCGACGTTGACGGCCATGACGACGGCCAGCCAGCCGAGCCCGGCGTCGACGGCTGCCGTGAACACCGTGACCTTGGCGAAGAGGCCGATGACGCCGGGCGGCAGCCCGGCCAGGCAGAGCAGGAAGAACGCGAGGAGCAGGGCGGTGAGGGGGTTGGACGCGTACAGGCCGCGGTAGTCCGCGACGCGGTTGAGGGCCCTCGTGCGGCCCACCAGCGCGGCCACCGCGAAGGCGCCGAGGTTCACCGCGGCGTACATGAGGGCGTAGGCGACGGTGGAGCCGATCGAGCGTTCGGGGTCGTCGGAGTACGCGGCGGCGGCGATCGGCACCAGGAGGTACCCCGCCTGGCCGACGGACGACCAGGCGAGCAGGCGTACCGCGCTGTACGCGCGCGTGGCCTGCTGCCGCAGGGCGCCGACGTTGCCGACGGTCATGGTGAGCGCGGCCAGTGCGGCGAGCGCGGGGCCCCAGACGTCCGCGTAGGAAGGCAGGGCGACGACCGTGACCAGGATGAGGCCGGTGAAGCCGACCGCCTTGCCGATCACGGACAGGTAGGCCGCGATCGGCAGCGGGGCGCCCACGTAGGTGTCGGGCACCCAGAAGTGGAAGGGGACGGCCGCCGTCTTGAAGGCGAAGCCGACGAGGGTGAGGACGACGCCGGTCTGGGCGAGGGTCGTGAACTGTCCGTCGACGTGCTGGATGCGGTCGGCCACCTGGGTGAGGTAGAGGGTGCCGGTGGTGGCGTACACGAAGCTGATGCCCATGAGGCTGACCGCGGTCGCGGTGACCGAGGAGAGGAAGAACTTCAGGGCCGCTTCGGAGGACCTGCGGTCGCCCTGCCGGAGGCCGACGAGGGCGAAGGCGGGCAGGGAGGCGACCTCCAGGGCGACGATCAGGGTGGCGAGGTCGCGGGAGGCGGGCAGGAGGGCGGCGCCGGCCGCTGAGGAGAGCAGCAGGAACCAGAACTCGCCCTCGGGCAGTCCCCGGTCGGCGTCCTTGACCGCGGTGACGGACAGAAGGGCGGTGAGCAGGGCACCGCCGAGGACCAGGAACTGGATGGCGAGGGTGAAGGTGTCCGCGGTGTAGCTGCACACGCCGGGCTCGCCCGCCAGGCAGAACGTCGAGCGGTCGTCGTTCACCAGGGGCAGCAGCATGAGGGCGGAGGCGGCGAGTCCGGCGACCGAGATCCAGCCGAGCAGGGACTTGCGGGCGTCCTTGACGAACAGGTCGGTGACGAGGACGACGAGTCCCACCACCGCCGTGATGGTGGGCGGCGCGATGGCGAGCCAGTCGACGGACTGGACGAGGTTCTGGGCGAGCGGCTGCGCCAGGGCCGCCTCGGCGAAGGGCTGGGCCGGGGAGCTCATCGGGTGCCTCCTGAGAGGAGCTGCTGCACGGCCGGGTCGGTCAGCCCGAGGAGGGTCCTGGGCCACAGACCGGCGACGACGGTGAGGGCGACGAGCGGCGTCCAGGCGGCGAACTCGTAGGTGCGCACGTCGGCGAGCCTCGGCTGCGGGGCGTCCTGGGGTACGGCGCCCATGCAGACGCGGCGGACCACGATCAGCATGTACGCGGCGGTCAGCAGGGTCCCGAAGGCGGCGATGGCCATGAAGGTGAGGAAGGCGGGGCGGCTGAGGTCGTCGTGCGGGTCGAAGGCGCCGAACAGGGCGAGCATCTCGCCCCAGAACCCGGCCAGGCCCGGCAGGCCGAGCGAGGCGACCGCGGCGAAGGCGAGCAGTCCGCCCAGGCGCGGCGCCTTGCCGTACAGGGCGTGACCGGACTCCTCGGCGAGGGCGTCGAGGTCGGTGGTCCCGGTGCGGTCCTTGAGCGCGCCGACCACGAAGAAGAGCAGGCCGGTGATGAGGCCGTGGGCGATGTTGGCGAAGAGGGCGCCGTTCACGCCGGTCGGGGTCATGGTCGCGACGCCGAGCAGGACGAAGCCCATGTGGCCGACGGAGGAGTAGGCGATGAGGCGCTTGAGATCGCCCTGCGCGCCTCTTCTGGCGAGTGCCAGGCAGGCCAGGGAGCCGTAGATGATGCCGACGACGGCGAAGGCGGCGAGGTAGGGCGCGAAGGTGCGGAAGCCCTCCGGCGCGACCGGGAGCAGAATCCGCACGAAACCGTACGTGCCCATCTTCAGCAGGACACCGGCCAGCAGGACCGAGCCGACGGTCGGCGCGGCGGTGTGGGCGTCGGGCAGCCAGCTGTGCAGCGGCCACATCGGGGTCTTGACCGCGAGCCCGATACCGATCGACAGAACGGCGATGACCTGCACGGATGTGGTCAGCGAGCGGCCGTTGTCAGTGGCGAGTGCCACCATGTCGAATGTGCCCGCCGTGATTCCGATCAGGAGCAGGCCGAGCAGCATGACGACGGAGCCGAGGAGCGTGAAGAGGATGAATTTCCAGGCGGCTCCGGCCCGTCCCTCGCCGCCCCAGCGGGCGATGAGGAAGTACATCGGGATGAGGACCGTCTCGAAGGCGAGGAAGAACAGGACCAGGTCGAGGACGGCGAAGGTCGCGAGGGTGCCGGACTCCAGGACGAGCAGCAGCGCGACGAACGCCTTCGGGCTCGGGCCGGAAGGTGTCTTGAAGTACGAGTAGAGCGCGCAGAGGAAGATCAGCAGCGCGGTCAGGACCAGCAGGGGGAGGGAGATGCCGTCGATGCCGAGGTGGATGCGCACGTCGAGTGCGGGGATCCAGCTGATGTCCGTGCTGGCCTGCATCTTCGACGGATGGTCGTGGTCGAAGCCGAGCACGAGGACGACCGCGGCGAGGAGGACCGCGCCGGTGACGGTGACGCCGTGCCGGAGTACGGCCTGCTCGGGTGACTTCCCCTTCAGCCCGGGCGGGGCCGGCAGGAGGGCGGCGGCGGCACCCAGGAGCGGGCCGACGACGATGAACGCGAGAAGGACCTGCATCACGGACTCGTTGATATCGATCACGCCTGCTCACGCTCCCGTGGCGACGAGGACGGCGGCGACCGCGAGGACGACGGTGCCGGCGAGCAGCGCGCTCACATAGGTCTGCACATTGCCGGTCTGGGCACGCCGTACGGCGGTCCCGAGCAGGCGGGGCAGCCCGCCCGCCGCACGTACGTAGGTGTCGACGACCTCGCGGTCCAGGAACCGGACGAGGCTCGCGCCTGCCCGGACCGGGCGGACGAAGAGGGTGGTGTACACCGCGTCCAGGTGGAAGCCGACGGCCGCGTGCCGGTGCACCGGGCCCAGCAGGAGTCGTCCCGGATCCGAGGGGTCGGGTGCGGAGGCGAGGTCTCCGTAGGCGGGCCGGTGGGCGGCGATGGCCTCGGACTCCACCAGGGCGGCGTCGCCCTCGGGGTGGGCCGCGACGGCGCCCAGCGGAGTGCGGGCCGCGAGCGCCGAGGTGTGCCGCCAGGCGGCGTAGGTGACGATGCCGCCCACCAGTGCCACTCCCGTGCCGAGCACGGAGGTGGTGAGAGTCGGGGTGAGGTCGTGGCCGTCGAACCAGTCGGGCAGGAGTCGGAAGGCGAGTCCGCCCAGGGCGAGTGAGGGGAGGGCGAGCACCCAGAGCACGGCGTTCATGACCACCGGCTGCCTGCCGTGGTCGGGGGCCTCGGCGCCTCGGCCGCGGAAGGCCAGCAGCCACAGGCGGGTCGCGTAGGCGGCGGTGAGCAGGGCCGTGATCAGTCCGGCGACGAGCACGGTCCAGCCCGCAGCGCCGGGTGCGTGCTCGGTGTGGCCGGTGGCCACGTGCTCCGCGGCGCCGAGGACGGACTCCTTGGAGAAGAAGCCGCTGAAGGGCGGGATCGCGGCGAGGGCGAGCAGGGCCACGGTCATCGTCCAGTAGGCGTCCGGGACGCGGTCGCGCAGGCCCCGCATGCGGGACATGGCGGCCAGCGAGTTGGTGCCGGCGGCGTGGATGATCACACCGGCGGCGAGGAACAGGAGCGCCTTGAAGGCGCCGTGCGTGAGGAGGTGGAAGACGGCGGCACCCCGGTCGCCGGTGGCGAGGGCGCCGGTCATGTAGCCGAGCTGTCCGATCGTCGAGTAGGCCAGGACGCGTTTGATGTCGTCCTGGGCGAGGGCGGCGAGCGCGGAGCCGACCATCGTGACGGCGGCCATGACGGCGAGGACGACCATCGCGGCCCGCGAGGCCTCGAAGAGCGGGAGGAGCCGGGCGACGAAGTACACACCGGCAGCGACCATCGTCGCGGCGTGGATCAGCGCGGAGACGGGCGTCGGGCCCGCCATCGCGTCGGGGAGCCAGGTGTGCAGGGGGAACTGCGCCGACTTGCCCGCCACTCCGGCCAGGAGCAGCAGGGCGATCAGCGTCGGGTGGTCGAGCGAGCCGCTCGCGAGTGCGCCGAGGATCTTGGTGATGCGGAAGGAGCCGGCCTCGGTGGCCAGCGCCAGCAGACCGATCAGGAAGGGGACGTCGCCGAGCTTGGTCACCAGGAAGGCCTTGAGGGAGGCGGACCGCGCCTCCGGCGTCTCCCAATAGTGGCCGACCAGGAAGTAGGAGCAGATGCCCATGACCTCCCAGCCGACCAGCAGCACCATCAGGTCGCCCGAGTACACGACGAGGAACATCGCGGAGGTGAACAGGGAGACGAGAGCGGCGTACGAGGGGTAGCGCGGGTCGTCGCGCAGATAGCCCGTCGAGTAGATCTGCACGCAGGTGGCGACGGTGCCGACCAGGATGGCGACGAGGGCGGCGAAGCCGTCGATGTGCAGGGCGAGTTCGACCGGGACCGAACCGGTGGGTGTCAGCTCCGTGACGGCGTCGACGGCCCGGCCGCCGCCCTGACCGGCCGCCACGAGTACGGCGAGGACGAGGGCGGCCAGTGTCGGCAGGACGGCGAGGGGGCGGACGAACCCGGGCGCCGACCGGCCCAGCAGGAGACCGGCGGCCGCCCCGAGGAAGGGCAGGAGGGGGACGAGTACGGCGAGGGTGGTCGTGGTCACGCGGTGGCCTCAGCCTTCTCGGCGGCCGTCCCGGTCGCGGGGGTGTCGGTGCCGTCGGGCTCGTGGCCCTCGGCGGTGTCGCGGAGCTTGTCGATGTCCGAGGTGCCGCGGTTGCGGTGGACGGCGAGGACGATCGCCAGGCCGATGCCGATTTCGGCGGCCGCGATGGCGATGGTGAACAGGGTCAGGGCCTGGCCGGAGTGCAGGGTCTCCTCCGCGGCCCTGCTCAGCCAGACGTCGAAGGCGACCAGGTTGAGGTTGACGGCGTTGAGCATCAGCTCGACCGACATCAGGACCAGGATCGCGTTGCGGCGCGCGAGGACGCCGTAGAGGCCCGTGCAGAAGAGGAGGGCGGAGAGGACGGCGGGATAGGCGAGGTGCATCAGCGGGCACCGTCCGTCCGGGAGGTGCCGGGCTGGGGGTTTTCTGGCTGAGCGGTGCCGGGCCGGGACGCTTCGCCCGCTTGGGCCGCCTTGGCCTTGCGGGACAGGACGATGGCGCCGACCAGGGCGGCGAGGAGGAGGACCGAGAGTGCCTCGAAGGGGAGCACCCAGTTCTGGAACAGGCTCGCTCCGGTGACGGCGGTGGAGCCGGCGGCCGGGCCGTCCAGGTCGATCCAGGTGGTGCGGAAGGCGTCGACGACGACCCACACCAGGGCCGCCGCGGAGGCCGCGGCCACGGTGAGCGCGGCCCATCGGTTGCCGGAGTCGGCGTCCGGGGACCGGCCGATGGGCGCCCTGGTGAGCATCAGCCCGAACAGGATGAGGACGACGACGGCACCGACGTAGATGAGGACCTGGACCCAGGCGATGAACTCGGCGGTGAGCAGCAGGTATTCGACGGCGAGGCCGCCCAGGGCCACCACGAGCCACAGGGCGGCGTGGACGAGCTGGCGGGTGGTGACGGTGATGACGGCGGCCCCGAGGGTGACCAGGCCGACGAGGAGGAAGGCGATCTCCACGCCGGTCGGGGACAGGAAGCCGTGGGATGCGGCGGCGAGGGTCACTTCTGGTCCTCCTGCCCGGGCCGGTCCGTCCGCGGCTGCGCGGCCAGCTTGTCGGCGGCCTTGCGGGCGGCGGCGAGTTCTTTGGGCTCCTCCGCACCGGGGTCGAGGGCGGGCGGGGCCGGCACGGTCCACATCCACTCGCGGAGCTTGTCCCGCTCGTGGGTGAGGTCGCGGATGTCGGTCTCGGCGTACTCGAACTCCGGGGACCAGAACAGGGCGTCGAAAGGACAGACCTCGATGCAGATACCGCAGTACATGCACAGGGAGAAGTCGATGGCGAAACGGTCGAGGACGTTGCGGCTGCGGTCGCGTCCGCCGGGGGTGGCCGCCGGGACCGTCTCCTTGTGGGAGTCGATGTAGATGCACCAGTCGGGGCACTCGCGGGCGCACAGCATGCAGACCGTGCAGTTCTCCTCGAACAGGCCGATCACACCGCGGGTACGGGGCGGCAGTTCGGGCTGGGCCTCCGGGTACTGCTCGGTGACGGTCTTCCTCGTCATCGTGCGCAGGGTGACGGCCAGGCCCTTGGCCAGGCCGCTGCCGGGGACGGGGGCCATTACGCGATCACCACCTTGACGATGCCGGTGAGGGCGATCTGGGCGAGGGAGAGGGGGACGAGGAGCGTCCAGGACAGTTTCTGGAGCTGGTCCTCGCGCAGCCGCGGGTAGGTGACGCGCAGCCAGATCACGACGAAGGCGAGGACGGCCGCCTTGAGCAGGGTCCACACCCAGCCCAGGCCGTCGGCGCCCCACGGGCCGTGCCAGCCGCCCAGGAAGAGGACGGTGGTCAGACCGCACAGGACGACGATTCCGGCGTACTCGGCGAGGAGAAACAGGGCGAAGCGCAGGCCGGTGTACTCGGTGTAGGCGCCGAAGATGATCTCCGAGTCGGCGACCGGCATGTCGAACGGGGGCCGCTGCAGTTCGGCCAGCCCGGCGACGAAGAAGACGATCGCGCCGACGATCTGCCAGGGCAGCCACCACCACTCGAAGGCGTCGAGGATGCCGACGAGGGAGACCGTGCCGGCCGCCATGGCCACGGAGGCCGCGGTCAGCAGCATCGGGAGTTCGTACGCGAGGAGCTGGGCGGCGGTACGCAGGCCGCCGAGGAGGGAGAACTTGTTCGCGGAGGACCAGCCGGCCATGAGCGAGCCGAGGACGCCCACGCCCATGACGGCGAGGACGAAGAAGACGCCCGCGTCGACGACCTGGCCGACCGCGCCCTCTCCGGGCCCGACCGGGATGGCCAGGAGGACCAGAAGGTACGGCAGCAGGGCCACGGCCGGGGCGAGCTGGAAGATGCGGCGGTCCGCGTCGGCGGGGACCACGTCCTCCTTCTGCGCGAACTTCACACCGTCCGCGACGAGCTGGGCCCAGCCGTGGAAGCCACCCGCGTACATCGGGCCCAGGCGGCCCTGCATGTGGGCCATCACCTTGTGCTCGGTCTGGCCGACGATCAGGGGGAACGCGAGAAAGACAACGAAGACGACCAGCAGGCGCAGGGTGACGTCGAGCGCGTCGTTCACTGCGGGCCTCCTGGGGAGTTCGGCGGGTCGGGCGGGGTGTCGGTGTCATCGGGGGCGGGGGCGTCGGGCTCCTGGGGAGCTTCCGGCTCGCGGGAGGCTTCCGGTTCGTGCGGAGCCGCTGACTCGTGCGGAGCCGCTGACTCGTCATCGGGAGCGTTCGGTGACTCTTCGGAGGCCCTCGGCTCCTCGGCGGTGGCAGGCTCGTCGAAGGCCGGTCGGGCGTGATGCCACGGGGCGTCCGAGCTGCGCGGTGCCGAGGGCGTCGGCTTCGGAGCCGGTTCCTCGGTGGGCGAGGCGGCGGTGCCGGTGGCGCCGCCGTCCCGGGTGCCGCTGCCGGGACCCGCGGCGTCCGGCTGCCCGGCGTCGGAAGCCTCTCGCTGACTCGCCGAGCCCTGCGACGCGCTCCGGGTGCGCCGGGGGCTCACCGCGCCCGCGTCGTCCTGCTGCCCGGCAGCCGTGTCGGCGGTGGGGCCGTCCGTCGGACCGGCCGCTCGCTGGGAGGCGGAACCCTGGCTCGCGCTGCGCGACCGCCGCGGTGCCGGTGCGGCCGCCGGTTCACCGGCCGGGGAAGTCTGGCCGACCGAGCCCTCGGCCGCCGTACGGGAACGACGCGGCGCGGCCGGGGCCTCGGTGTCGGGAGCCGCCTGGCCGACCGAGCCCTCGGCGGCCGTACGGGTGCGGCGGGCGGGGCGTTCGCCCGCCCCGCGGACCGGGCGCTCCCCGGCCGCGCGCCCCGCGCCCCGTGCCGGGCGCGCCGGAGCGGGAGGCAGCTGGCCCTTCAGCGGACCCCACTCGTTGGGATCGGGGACGCCCGGCGGCAGCATCTGGCGGCGACGGGGACCGCCGTGATCGGACTCGCCGGGCTCCTTGGCCCCGGGCCAGGCCTTGGCGACGCGGGCGGCTAGGACGAAGTCCTTGCGCAGCGGGTGGCCCTCGAAGCCCTCCGGCAGGAGCAGGTGGTCCAGCCCGGGGTGGTCCTCGAAGACGACACCGAACATCTCGTGAGTCTCGCGCTCGTGCCAGGCCGCACCCGCGTACACCGCGACGGCGGTGGGCAGCGCCGGGGCGTCGTGCGGGACGGTCGTACGCAGCAGCAGTCTGCGGACCGGTCCCAGCGCCACGACATGCGCCGCGACGCGAAACCCGGTGCCTGGCTCGTCGACCGCGCTCAGCCAGTCGAAGTACGTGCAGCCGAGCCGGTCACGCGCCGTCTCCAGGGCGGTGATCCAGGACGTGGGCGGCACGTCGACGGTCAGGAGGTCGTACGACTCCGCCGCCGTGGCGTCCGGACCGAAGAGTTCCTCGGCGTCGGCGGGAAGCCAGCCGACCGTGGTCATCGGCCCTCCCCGGCGTCGGAGGCCGGAGCCGGCGCCGAGGCCGGCGGGCGTACCAGTCCGCTCCGCAGCGCGGCCGTCGACGGCCGGGGCGAGGTGCCGTACCGCTCCCCCAGCGACTCCCGCGCGATCTTCTCCTGGAGCTTGAGGATCCCCTGGAGCAGCGCCTCGGGGCGCGGCGGGCAGCCGGGGACGTAGACGTCGACGGGGATGATCTGGTCGACGCCCTTCGTCACGGAGTAGGAGTCCCAGTAGGGGCCGCCGCAGTTGGAGCAGGCGCCGAAGGAGATGACGTACTTCGGCTCGGGCATCTGCTCGTACAGGCGCTTGACGGCCGGCGCCATCTTGTCGGTCACCGTGCCCGAGACGACCATCAGGTCGGCCTGGCGGGGGCCGGGCGCGAACGGGATCACGCCGAGCCGGATGAAGTCGTGGCGGGCCATCGACGCGGCGATGAACTCGATCGCGCAGCAGGCGAGGCCGAAGTTGAAGACCCAGAGCGAGTAGCGGCGGCCCCAGTTCAGGACGACCTTCATCGGCTCCGGGGCGAGGCGTGCGAGCGTGCCCAGCCGCTTGGGCTCGGGGAGCGGCACGGGTGCGGGATCACCGGGGTTCACGTCCATGACAGGACGCCCTTCTTGTATGCGTACAACAGACCCACGGCGAGGAAGCCGAGGAAGATGAACATCTCCACGAGGGTCGTGGCCCCGTAACCAGGGTCGGCGAAGACCGTCGCCCAGGGGAAGAGGAAGATCGAGTCGACCGCGAAGATGACGTAGAGGAACGCGTAGACGTAGTAGCGGACCTGGGTGTGGGCCCAGCCCTCCCCCACGGGGTCGACGCCGCACTCGTACGTGAGCAGCTTCTCGGGCGTCGGGACCACCGGCCGCAGCAGCCGTCCGGCGCCGAAGGCCACGGCGACGAAGAGCACCCCCACGACGGCGAGCAGGCCGACGACCGAGTAGGACTGGAAGTAGTCCGCGGCGAGCCCGACGGTCGCATCAGCTGTGGTCACGGCGCCGGCGGTCGCGTCGCCGACGGTCGGTTCCGGCACGTGCGCCCCCTCGCTCCCTGTCGTGGACGTCGTGAACGCCGCTGTTCGACGATCTGTACGCACGGGAGTCTAGGGCCTGATAAAGCCACGGTAAGCAGCCCGTCGCACCTTGAGGCGCGGGGGTGGGGTTTTCCTCAGTGCGTCCCGGCGGTCTACCTCATGGCGCGGCGCCGCACCGCACGGCACGCTGACGTGTATGACCGAACGCCTCTCCACATCCAGCCTCGCCGGGGCCACCGGCGCAGCGGCCGGTGACCGGCTGCCGCCGGCCCGTTTCGCCTACGACCGGCACACCTGGAAGGAGATCGCCCACCTGCTGGCGAATCTCCCGGCGGCGCTGCTCGGCTTCACGTACGTCGTGACGATGCTGTCCGTCGGTGTCGGCCTGACGGTCACGGTGATCGGGCTCCCGCTGCTGGCCGTCGGCCTGCTGGGCGCGCGGCAGTTGGGCAAGCTGGAGCGCGGGCGGGCCCGGATGCTGCTCGGCGTGCGGGTGGACGAGCCGAGCCCGCTGCCGCTGCGGAGCGGACGCGGCTTCTTCACACAGCTGTGGATGTCCCTGAAGGACCCGGTGGGCTGGCGCACGGTTCTGTACGACGTCATCCGGTTCCCCTGGGGCGTGGCCACCTTCGTCGTCACGTTGACGTCGTTGTTCGTGCTGTGGCCGGTGCTGCCGTTCATCGCGCGGGGCCTGGCCAACGTCGACCGGGCCATGGTGCGCGGGCTGCTGTCCCCGTCCGACGAGCTGGAGCGGCGGATCGCCGAGCTGGAGTCGGACCGTGGGGTCGTGGTCGACACGGCCGCGGCCGACCTGCGGCGCATCGAGCGCGACCTGCACGACGGGGCACAGGCCCGCCTGGTCAACCTCGCGATGGGTCTGGGCCTGGCCAAGGAGAAGCTCCTGGAGGACCCCGACGCGGCGGCGGCCATGGTCGACGAGGCGCACGGCGAGGTGAAGCTGGCCCTGCAGGAGTTGCGGGACCTGGCTCGCGGGATCCATCCGGCCGTCCTGACCGACCGCGGTCTGGACGCGGCGCTCTCCTCGGTCGCCTCCCGCTGCACCGTGCCGGTCAGGGTGACCGTCGACCTGACGGAGCGCCCCGCGCCCGCCATCGAGGGCATCGCCTACTTCACGGTCTCGGAGCTGCTCCAGAACGTCAGCAAGCACAGCGGGGCCGGCTCGGCCTCCGTGGAGGTGTGGCGGTCGTCCGACCGACTGCTCATACAGGTGGGGGACAACGGCCGCGGGGGCGCGAGTCTCGACGGCGGTACGGGGATGAAGGGGCTCGCGGACCGGCTGTCCGCCGTGGACGGTCTCTTCGTCGTCGACTCGCCGGAGGGCGGCCCGACGACGATCACGGCCGAGCTGCCGTGGCGCGACCGTACGGAGGCCGGCGCGGCGGGCTCTGCCGTCAGGAGGTAGGGAAAACCCCCCTCCCCAGACGCCGACGGGCTCCATTGGCCGTGACGGCGCGGCCGAGGAGGGTGGAGGTACGACAGCACAGCCGCAGACGACGAGGAGAAGGACGGCACCGATGGCCACGGAATACGGACAGGGTTACGGGCTCGGGAGCGGGTCCGGCTTCCCCGGGGACACCGGTACGCGGCGCCACCGGCTGCCGGCGGGACTGCGGGCACCGTTCGAGGCGCGCAGCTGGCGGGAGTTCGGCTATGTGCTGGTGGGTCTGCCGGTCGGCATCCTGCTCTTCACGTACGCCGTGACGATGGTGTCGCTGGGTGCGGGCCTGCTGGTCACCTTCCTGGGGGTGCCGGTGCTGGCGGCCGCGCTCGCCGGGTGCAGGGGCTTCGGGGCGATGGAACGGGCCCGGGCCCGTGCCCTGCTGGGGCTGCGGGTGGACGACCCGGAGCCGCTGCGGCTGAAGAAGCAGGGCGCGATGGGCTGGATGGGAGCCGTACTCAAGAGCGGCGCCTCGTGGCGGAGCCTGCTGTACGCGGTGCTGCAGTTCCCGTGGGCCGTGTTCTCGTTCGTCGTCGCCCTGAACGTGTGGGCGATCGGGTGGGCGATGCTGACGTACCCGCTGTGGTTCTGGGTGTTCCCGATGTACGCCGGGCAGGACGGGCTCCAGCTGTACGGCGACGAGACGCACCGGGTCTATCTGGACAACCCCTTCGAGATCGCCGTGACCGCGCTGGTAGGGCTGCTGTTCACGCTGGCGACGCCGTGGCTGGTGCGGGCGCTGACCACGGTGGACCGGGTCATGGTGCACGGCCTGCTCGGCCCCTCGCGGCTGGCGACGCGGGTCGTGGAGCTGGAGTCGGACCGGGGCATCGTGGTCGACACGGCCGCGGCCGACCTGCGGCGCATCGAGCGCGACCTGCACGACGGGGCACAGGCCCGCCTGGTCAACCTCGCCATGGACCTGGGCCTGGCCAAGGAGAAGCTGAGGGAGGACCCCCGGGCCGCGGCCGTCATGGTCGACGAGGCACACGGCGAGGTGAAGACGGCGCTCCAGGAGCTGCGGGACCTCGCTCGGGGCATCCACCCCGCGGTGCTGACCGACCGCGGTCTGGACGCGGCGCTCTCCTCGGTCGCCTCGCGCTGCACCGTGCCGGTGCGGGTGGAGGTCGACCTGACGGAGCGGCCGGCGTCGGCGATCGAGGGCATCGCCTACTTCACCGTCTCGGAGCTGCTCCAGAACATAAGCAAGCACGCGCGGGCCACGTGGGCCGCCGTGGAGGTGTGGCGGGTGGAGAACCGGCTGATGCTCCAGGTCGTGGACAACGGCGTGGGCGGCGCGCAGGCGTCGGCCGGATCCGGGCTGGCCGGTCTGGCGGAGCGGCTGGACGCGGTGGACGGGATCCTCGTGGTGGACTCGCCGGCCGGCGGGCCGACGCGGATCACGGCCGAGCTGCCGTGGCGGAACGAGCCGGTCACCGGCTGATTCCGCACGGGCACGGGCAGGGGCACGGGCAGAGACAGGGGCCGGGGGCCGACGCCGCCCCGGCCCCCGGCGCCGCCCCGGCATCGGAGCCCCCATGGCCCCGGCGCCTCCTTCGGCCCCGGCGCCCACCCCGGCGGCAAGGGCCCGTGCCGCACGGGTCCTTGCCGCACGGGCCCGCGGCGTGATCGAGAACCGGCCATCGGGTGGCCGAACCCGGACTGACACCCAGGACTTACCGTTCTCTTCCCGTTGCCCGAGCGCTTCCGGCCCCGGATGCTGGAATGCTGGACCCGTCGCACGGACGGTTCGTGGACGCGGCGTGGGCCGCGCGGACCGTACAGGTGCACGGGCTGTGGGGGGCCGAAGATCGTGGAGGACAGGGTGCGGGTGGTCATCGCCGAGGATTCAGTGCTGCTCCGAGAGGGGCTGACCCGGTTGTTGACCGACCGCGGGCACGACGTCGTGGCCGGGGTCGGCGACGGCGAGGCACTGGTCAAGACCATCACCGAGCTGGATGCTCAGGGCGAGCTGCCGGACGTCGTGGTGGCGGACGTGAGGATGCCGCCGACGCACACCGACGAGGGGGTGCGGGCCTCGGTGCGGCTGCGCAAGGCGCATCCCGGCCTCGGCGTGCTGGTGCTGTCCCAGTACGTGGAGGAGCGTTACGCGACGGAGCTGCTGGCCGGTTCCAGCCGGGGGGTGGGCTATCTGCTGAAGGACCGGGTGGCCGAGGTCCGGGAGTTCGTGGACGCCGTGGTGCGCGTGGCGCAGGGCGGTACGGCGCTGGACCCGGAGGTGGTCGCGCAGTTGCTCGGGCGCAGCCGCAAGCAGGACGTGCTGGCGGGGCTCACCCCGCGTGAGCGGGAGGTGCTGGGGCTCATGGCAGAGGGCCGGACGAACTCGGCGATCGCCCGGCAGCTCGTCGTGAGCGACGGGGCGGTCGAGAAGCACGTCAGCAACATCTTCATGAAGCTGGGGCTGTCCCCGAGCGACGGTGATCACCGCCGGGTGCTCGCGGTGCTCACCTATCTCAACTCCTGACATCCATCTCGACTCCTGACATCACCGGCCCGCAACCCGCAAGCACCGGCCGGGCTCCGCTCGCGGACGCTCATCCGGACGAATGAGAAACCGGAGGGCGGGCGGGGTGCGTCCCCAAGGGTGCCGGAGGGCGGGAAAGCCGTGGGATTCCAGGGCTGTGGGCCATCTCGAAGTCGTGTCCATCATGCGAATGTCCACCGGAAGTCATGGCGTGCGGACGTAGGGTTGATCCTGGGACGGTCGGTGGGAGACCAGTCCCCGGACAGCCGTCCCTAGGGAGGTCCAGTAAGTGACCAGCCAGGTCAGCAGCCCAGCGGAGCAGGCCGACGGTACCGACGAGACCGTCGTGGGAGCGCAGCGCAAACCGGCAGGGGCGAAGGACGTCCGCCGGCTGGACCGAGTGATCATCAGGTTCGCGGGTGACTCGGGCGACGGGATGCAGCTCACCGGCGACCGTT
Organism: Streptomyces sp. BBFR25; assembly: GCF_044590125.1. NCBI lineage: Bacteria > Bacillati > Actinomycetota > Actinomycetes > Kitasatosporales > Streptomycetaceae > Streptomyces > Streptomyces sp. BBFR25. The sequence goes on along the minus strand of NZ_CP172447.1, from coordinate 4,932,752 downwards.
TCACCTCGGAGACGGCGTCGTTCGGCAATGATCTGTCGACACTGCCGAACTTCCCGGCCGAGATCCGGGCACCCGCCGGCACCCTGCCGGGCGTCTCGTCCTTCCAGCTGCACTTCGCCGACCACGACATCCTCACGCCGGGCGACGCGCCCAACGTGCTGGTGGCGATGAACCCGGCCGCGCTGAAGGCGAACGTGGGCGATCTGCCACGCGGCGCCGAGATCATCGTCAACACGGACGAGTTCACCCGGCGGGCGATGCAGAAGGTCGGCTACGACACCTCTCCGCTGGAGGACGGCTCCCTCGACGGGTACCACCTGCATCCGGTGCCGTTGACGACGCTGACCGTCGAGGCGCTCAAGGAGTTCGACCTCAGCCGCAAGGAGGCCGAGCGCAGCAAGAACATGTTCGCGCTCGGGCTGCTGTCGTGGATGTACCACCGGCCCACCGAGGGCACGGAGAAGTTCCTGAAGTCGAAGTTCGCGAAGAAGCCGGACATCGCCGCCGCCAACATCGCGGCCTACCGCGCGGGCTGGAACTTCGGTGAGACCACGGAGGACTTCGCCGTCTCCTACGAGGTCGCTCCGGCGTCGACGGCGTTCCCGCCCGGCACCTACCGCAACATCTCCGGGAACCTGGCCCTGGCCTACGGCCTGATCTCAGCCTCCCGGCAGGCGGACCTGCCGCTGTTCCTGGGCTCGTACCCGATCACCCCGGCGTCCGACATCCTGCACGAGCTGTCCCGGCACAAGAACTTCGGGGTGCGCACGTTCCAGGCCGAGGACGAGATCGCCGGGATCGGCGCGGCGCTGGGTGCGGCCTTCGGCGGGTCGCTGGCGGTGACGACGACGAGCGGTCCGGGTGTGGCGCTCAAGAGCGAGACGATCGGGCTGGCGGTGAGCCTGGAGCTGCCGTTGCTGGTGGTGGACATTCAGCGCGGCGGCCCGTCGACCGGTCTGCCGACCAAGACGGAGCAGGCCGACCTGCTGCAGGCGATGTACGGGCGCAACGGCGAGGCGCCGGTCCCGGTCGTCGCCCCGCGCACCCCGGCCGACTGCTTCGACGCCGCCCTGGAGGCCGCGCGGATCGCGCTGACGTACCGGACGCCGGTCTTCCTCCTGTCCGACGGCTACCTGGCCAACGGCTCCGAGCCGTGGCGGGTCCCCGAGCCGGACGAGCTGCCCGACCTGGCGGTGCGGTTCGCGCAGGGCCCGAACCACACGCTGGACGACGGCACCGAGGTGTTCTGGCCCTACAAGCGTGATCCGCACACCCTGGCCCGTCCGTGGGCGGTGCCGGGCACGCCGGGTCTGGAGCACCGGATCGGCGGCATCGAGAAGCAGGACGGCACCGGCAACATCTCCTACGACCCGGCCAACCACGACTTCATGGTCCGCACCCGGCAGGCCAAGGTCGACGGCATCGAGGTTCCCGACCTGGAGGTCGACGACCCGGACGGCGCGCGGACGCTGGTGCTGGGCTGGGGCTCGACGTACGGGCCGATCACGGCGGCGGTGCGGCGGATCCGCAAGGAGGGCGGCCGGATCGCCCAGGCACACCTGCGCCACCTCAACCCCTTCCCGGCCAACCTCGGCGCGGTGCTGGAGCGGTACGACAAGGTGGTGGTCCCGGAGATGAACCTCGGGCAGCTCGCCACCCTGGTCCGGGCGAAGTACCTGGTCGACGCCCAGTCGTACAACCAGGTCAACGGCATGCCGTTCAAGGCGGAACAGCTCGCCACCGTCCTGAAGGAGACCATCGATGGCTGACACCAACGCGCTGCTCCAGCTCGTTCCCAGGGCCGAGGGCAAGCAGTCCATGAAGGACTTCAAGTCCGACCAGGAAGTGCGCTGGTGCCCCGGCTGCGGCGACTACGCCATCCTCGCCGCCGTGCAGGGCTTCATGCCCCAGCTCGGCCTGGCGAAGGAGAACATCGTCTTCGTCTCCGGCATCGGCTGCTCCTCCCGCTTCCCGTACTACATGAACACGTACGGGATGCACTCCATCCACGGCCGCGCCCCCGCCATCGCCACCGGCCTCGCCGCCTCGCGCCGCGACCTGAGCGTGTGGGTCGTCACCGGTGACGGCGACGCGCTCTCCATCGGCGGCAACCACCTCATCCACGCCCTGCGCCGCAACGTCAACCTCAAGATCCTGCTGTTCAACAACCGGATCTACGGCCTGACCAAGGGCCAGTACTCCCCGACCTCCGAGGTCGGCAAGATCACCAAGTCGACGCCGATGGGGTCGCTGGACGCGCCCTTCAACCCGGTCTCGCTGGCCCTCGGCGCGGAGGCGTCGTTCGTCGCCCGGACCGTGGACTCGGACCGCAAGCACCTCACCGAGGTCCTGCGGCAGGCCGCCGACCACCCCGGCACCGCCCTGGTCGAGATCTACCAGAACTGCAACATCTTCAACGACGGCGCCTTCGACGTCCTCAAGGACCGGGAGCAGGCCGAGGAGGCGGTGATCCGCCTGGAACACGGGCAGCCGATCCGCTTCGGCGCCGACGGGGCCAAGGGCGTCGTACGCGATCCGCGCACCGGTGACCTGGAGGTCGTCGCCGTCACCGCGGACAACGAGGCGGACATCCTGGTCCACGACGCCCACGCCGCGTCCCCGACCACCGCCTTCGCGCTCTCCCGCCTCGCCGACCCGGACACCCTGCACCACACCCCCATCGGCGTCCTGCGCTCCGTCGAGCGGCCGGTCTACGACACGCTCATGTCCGACCAGCTGGACACCGCCGTCGAGAGAGACGGCAAGGGCGACCTCGCCGCGCTGCTGGCGGGCAGCGATACCTGGACGGTCGTCGGCTGACAGGCCGGCGTTCACAGCACACGAGGGCCCGGGCGGGAAGCGTCCGGGCCCTCTGCCTTACCCAGAGGTGAGTACCTTACTTCAAAGTGGGCACTATCTTTCAGTTAGCGCAGCTCTTAGGGTTAGTGGCACTACACCCCCCAAGGAGCACTGAAGCCATGAGCATCGTCGTCACCGGAGCCACCGGACACCTCGGCCGCCACGTCGTGCGGCACCTGTTGGAGAAGGTGCCGGCCGACCAGGTCACCGCCGTCGTCCGGGACCGCGACAAGGCCGCCGACCTCGCCGCCCGCGGCGTACGGCTCGCGGTCGCCGACTACAACGCCCCCGAGACCTTCGACGGCCTGTTCGCGGCCGGCGACCGGGTCCTGCTGATCTCCGGGAACGAGTTCGACAAGGGCCGCGTGGGGCAGCACACGGTCGTCATCGACGCGGCGAAGGAGGCCGGTGTCGCCCTGCTCGCCTACACCAGCGCCCCCAGCAGCCTCAAGGCCGCGCTCGCCGACGACCACCGCGCCACCGAGGAGGTGCTGGTCGGCTCGGGCGTGCCGTACGTGCTGCTGCGCAACGGCTGGTACCACGAGAACTACACCGAGCAGCTCGCCCCGGTGCTGGAGCACGGCGCCGTGGTGCAGGCGGCCGGCGAGGGCCGGATCTCCTCCGCCTCCCGCGCCGACTACGCGGCGGCCGCCGTCGCCGTACTGACCGGCGAGGGCCACGAGAACAAGGCGTACGAGCTGGGCGGCGACGAGGCGTGGAGCTTCGCCGAGTACGCCGCCGAGCTGAGCCGGCAGACGGGCAAGGAGATCGTCTACAAGCCCGTCTCCCTCGAGGAGTACACCGGCATCCTGACCGGCGCCGGGCTGCCCGGGCCGCTCGCGGGCGTCCTCGCGGGCGTGGACGCCGCCATCGCCGAGGGCGAGCTGGTCGTCTCCACCGGCGACCTGTCCCGACTGGCGGGCCGCCCGACGACGCCGCTCGCCCAGGCCGTCGCCGCCGCGCTCAAGGGCTGACCTCCGCCCTCCCTCCCCGGCCCCACGCCGCCTGTCATGACCGTATTCCGATACGGGCATGACAGGCGGCCGGGTGCGGCGCTACCTTCGTCCTGGCATGCCTCCCCCGTCCCCGGCATGCCGTGTGCGAGAAGGAGGTGCCCGTGGCCGGGTCGTCCAGGAGTGAGCAGCGAATAGGCCTGCTGAACGGCTTCGCGGCGTACGGGATGTGGGGCCTCGTCCCGCTGTTCTGGCCGCTGCTCAAGCCCGCCGGGGCCGGGGAGATCCTCGCCCACCGGATGGTGTGGTCCCTCGCCTTCGTCGCCGTCGCCCTGCTCTTCGTACGCCGCTGGGCCTGGGCCGGCGAGCTGCTGCGGCAGCCGCGCAAACTCGCCCTGGTCACGGTCGCCGCGGCGGTCATCACCGTCAACTGGGGCGTCTACATCTGGGCCGTCAACAGCGGCCACGTCGTCGAGGCCTCGCTCGGGTACTTCATCAACCCGCTGGTCACCATCGCGATGGGCGTGCTGCTGCTCAAGGAGCGGCTGCGGCCCGCGCAGTGGGCGGCGGTCGGGACCGGCTTCGCGGCCGTGCTCGTCCTCACCGTCGGCTACGGCCAGCCGCCGTGGATCTCGCTCTGCCTCGCCTTCTCCTTCGCCACCTACGGGCTGGTGAAGAAGAAGGTCAACCTCGGTGGCGTCGAGTCGCTGGCCGCGGAGACGGCGATCCAGTTCCTGCCGGCGCTCGGTTATCTGCTGTGGCTGGGGTCCCAGGGCGAGTCGACCTTCACCACCGAGGGCCTCGGGCACTCGGCCCTGCTCGCCGCGACCGGCATCGTCACCGCGATCCCGCTGGTCTGCTTCGGCGCGGCGGCGATCCGCGTACCGCTGTCCACGCTGGGGCTGCTGCAGTACCTGGCGCCGGTCTTCCAGTTCGCACTCGGCGTCCTGTACTTCCACGAGGCCATGCCGCCCGAGCGCTGGGCGGGCTTCGGGCTGGTCTGGCTGGCGCTGACGCTGCTCACCTGGGACGCGCTGCGCACGGCCCGCCGGACCGCGCGGGCGCTGCGGGAGCAGTTGGACCGGGCGGGCGCGGGCGTACCGCCGACCAAGGGGGACGCCGTCGCGCGCGAGTCGGGGGTGGTGGCCTCCGGAACCCCGGTGCCGGGTTCCACCGACGTGCCCGAGCAGCACGGCACCAGGGCGGGGAAGCCGTAACGGCACCTCGTGCGGCGTCTCCCGGCGAGCGGAGGCGCCCGGCCTTATAAGTGGTTGCATGACATCGACCTCAGGACCCGCTCCCCTGCACATCAAGATCGTCATCGACGCGGCCGACCCGCACGCCCAGGCGGACTTCTGGTCCGCGGCCCTCCACTACGAGGTGGAGGACAACAGCGCGCTCATCGAGAAACTGCTGGGCTTCGGGGCGGTGCCCGCGGAGCTGACCGTCGAGTCCCACGGCCGCCGCGCCTGGCGGGACCTGGCCGCGGTACGCCACCCCGACGACCCCTTCCAGGAGGAGAGCGGGGCCGGACTGGGACGGCGGCTGCTGTTCCAGCGCGTGCCGGAGGCCAAGACCGTCAAGAACCGGGTCCACCTCGACGTGCACGCGCCGGACGGCCGGCGGGAGGCGGAGGCCGCCCGGCTCCAGGCGCTGGGGGCGAGCGTGCAGCGGCACGTGAAGGAGCAGGGCGGGGAGTGGGTGCTGATGACGGATCCCGAGGGGAACGAGTTCTGCGTCCACTAGGACCGGCCGGACACGACACGGGCACGGCACGGACACGGACACGACGGGGCCGACCGGAGGGCCTCCGCTATGTGTGACACCGTGGCCGAATAGCGGTCTTGACGGGCGGTCAGTCCCGCCCGCACCATCCAGGCACCCCATTCACTGCGGAGTCCCTCCCCAGGGACCCCCTAGGAATCCGGAGCCCCCCACATGAAGCTCCTCCTTTCCGGGCGTGCGCTGACGGCCGGAGCCGTCGCCGTCGCCACACTGGTGACCGGCGGTTCCGCCGCGGGCGCGGCGACCGCGCCCGCGCACGCCACCGGCACGGGCACCACCACCGCTGCCGCTGCCGCTGCCGCACCGGACATACCGATAGCCAACGTCAAGGCCCACCTCTCGCAACTGCAGTCGATCGCCACGGCGAACGGCGGCAACCGCGCCCACGGCCGCGCCGGCTACCAGGCCTCCCTCAACTACGTGAAGGCCAAGCTGGACGCGGCCGGATTCACCACCCGGGTCCAGCAGTTCACCGCCTCGGGCCGCACCGGGTACAACCTGATAGCGGACTGGCCCGGCGGCGACGCCAATCAGGTTGTCATGGCCGGGTCACATCTGGACAGCGTCACCTCCGGACCCGGCATCAACGACAACGGCTCCGGCTCCTCGGCCGTCCTGGAGACCGCGCTCGCCGTCGCCCGGTCCGGCTACCAGCCCACCAAGCATCTGCGCTTCGCCTGGTGGGGCGCGGAGGAGCTGGGACTCGTCGGCTCCCGCTACTACGTCAACAGCCTCGGCTCCGCCGAGCGCGCGAAGATCAGCGGCTATCTGAACTTCGACATGATCGGCTCGCCCAACCCCGGCTACTTCGTCTACGACGACGATCCCACGATCGAGAAGACGTTCAAGGACTACTACGCCGGTCTGGGCATCTCCACGGAGATCGAGACCGAGGGCGACGGACGTTCCGACCACGCGCCCTTCAAGAACGCCGGTGTCCCCGTGGGCGGTCTCTTCAGCGGCGCGGACTACCGCAAGACGTCCGCGCAGGCGGCCAAGTGGGGCGGCACCGCGGGCCAGCCGTTCGACCGCTGCTACCACTCGTCCTGCGACACGACCGCCAACATCAACGACACGGCCCTGAACCGCAACAGCGACGCCATCGCGTACGCGGTCTGGGAACTGTCGCAGTAGGGGCGATCGTCAGCCCGCCTGGGCGCCGACGCGTCGGGTGAGGCGGTCCATGCGGGCGCGGGCGGACTCCAGTTCCTCGGCATCCTCGGCGGCCGGGCCGTCCTCGGCGGCGAGTTCGTCCCACAGGCCGACCAGGTCGTCCCCCAGCTCCAGGCCCCGTGCGGGGTCGCGTACGGCACGCCAGGCGGTCGCCGCGCTCTGGACGTTGCCGTACGCGGCCTCGGCGTCGCCCGAGCGCCGGTGTATCCGGGCCAGGTCGAGGGAGAGCCGGAAGGCACGGTCCGGGTCGCCCGACAAGTAGGCGATGTACGCCGTCAGCTCACGGAGCCGGAGTACCTCCGGGTGCTCCGGCCCCAGCGTGCGCGAGGCCTGCGTCACCGTTTCCTCCGCCAGCCGTGCCGCGTCCTCCGTACGCCCCTCCTTGACGGCCTCGTTGACGCGCACCGTCGGCTCCGCGAGCAGGGCGGGGGCGGTGGCGTCGCCGGGCGCGGTGAGCGGGGCGTCCCCCAGCACCGCCTCGGCGACGGCGTCGAAGCCGCGGGCCGGCGTGGGCTTGGGGTCGGGATCGGAGTACGGGTCGGGGCGGGGGCCGAGGTCGGGGACGGGGGCGGTTTCCGGCTCGGGGGCGGGTGCCGGGACCGGGACCGGTATCGGCTCCGCGATCGGTGCGGACACGGGTGCGGGTACGGGTACGGCAGGTACGGGGACGGGTGCGGAAGTCGGTCCCAGTGCTGCGGTGGCGAAGGGGCCGAGCGTCGGCCGCGGCCCCGCGTCCCGCGAGGCGCCGGGCGTGGAGGCGGCGTCCATGCGGGGCGGCGGCCCGAACTCACCCGTCGGCGGCGCCACCGTGCCGGGCGGCGTCCCCCCGGCCGGTTCCGGCAGGGCGCGCAGCGTGAACGTCGGGGCGCTGTCCCGGACCGGCGCCACCGCGCGCAGGACGTGCGTGGCCCGGTCCAGCCGTACGGGTGCCTCCACGGGGGCCTCCGTGGGCGCCTGCACCGGTGTCTCGTCGGTCGCGGTCGGCACCGGTTCCGCCGCGAGGTGGCTGGAGCCGTCCGGATCGACCCGGAGGGGGACGGAGTAGCCGAGGCGACGGTCGTGGATCGTGGCGAGGACGGGCCGGCCGGCGGCGAGGGCGAGGCGGTGGAGTCGGTTCAGGACGGCGTTCTGGATCTCCTCGCCCGGCGCCGCGACGACCGGTGAACCGTCGACCGTGGCAGCGCGTACGCCGGAGTCGCCCTCCGGCACCCGGACGTCGATCGGCGTCGCCGCGGAACCGGGCGAGCCCTCGGCGCGCTCGTGCTCCCGCTGTTTGTCGCGGCCGAGTCGAGACATCGTTCCCCCACTCATCGGCGGCTTCCGTCGGCGGTTCCCGTTCCCTGCCGTCCAGAGCCTGTCATGCCTGTCGTACACCTACTGTCGAGTCTCTCCGCTCGCTCCCCGTTCTCGCGTCACCGGGGTGTCACAGGCTCGTTCCAGGAGGTCACGCCGTGCGGAGGCGCCCTTCGCACGATTCCGTACGAGCGGGCGTACGCCGGGGCTACGCGGTGATGTCCTTGGTGGTGAACCGGGCCCAGGCCGCCGAGCCGAAGACCGCCGCGTAGAGGGCCTGGAGGCCGAGGTTCTTCACCAGGTCGTCCCAGTAGACCGGTTCGCGCATCACATCGGCGAAGGAGAGCCAGTAGTGCGAGAAGAAGTACGGCTGGAGGGCGTCGAGCTGGGGGATCTGGTCGAGGATCTGGACGGTGATCAGCAGTCCGACCGTGGTGGCCATCGCCGCGATGCCGCTGCCCGTCAGGGTGGAGACGAACAGGCCCAGGGCCGCGATGCCGACGAGTGAGGCGGCCACGACCAGGGCGATCAGCAGCGCCCGTCCCAGACCCTCGGCGTAGCTGATCCTGGTGCCGGAGATGGTGATCAGGTCCCCGACCGGGAACAGCAGCGCGCCGACCGCGAGCGCCGAGACCGCGACCACCAGGGTGGCGGCGAGGCAGAAGGCGATCACCGTCGCGTACTTGGTGAGCAGCAGCCGGGAGCGGCCGGCCGGGGCGACCAGGAGGTAGCGGAGCGTGCCCGCGCTCGACTCGCCCGCGATCGCGTCGCCCGCGACGACGCCGATGGCCATCGGCAGGAAGAACGGGAGGGTCGCGGCGAGCGCGGTGAAGACCAGGAACAGCCCGTTGTTGCTGATCTGTGAGATGAACGCCGGTCCCTCGCCGCCACCGCCGCCGCCACCGCCCAGCGAGGACCCGTCGCTCGTCTCGATCTTCACGGCGATGCCCACCAGGACCGGCACGGCGGCGAGCACGGCCAGCAGGGCGAGGGTCCGCCAGCGCCGGAAGGTGGTCAGCAGCTCGCTGCGGAACAGCCCCAGGGACCACAGCGCACTCGGGGTCCTTGGGGTCCTCGGAGTCCGCGCGGCGCCCGGGTTCGGCGTCGCACCCGACGCCGTGGCCTCGGACTCCCCCGCAGCCTCGTCCCGCACCTCAGCCCGCGACATCGAAGCCCTCCCCGGTCAGCGCCACGAACGCGTCCTCCAGCGAGGCCCGTTCCAGAACGAAGCCCCGGACCCGGACCCGGGCCGCGACCAGCGCCGCGTTCACCTCGGCGAGGTCGCGCTCCGGCGGCTCCGCCGTCACCCGGTCCCCGTCGACGACCACGTCCGCGGCCCCCTGCTCCTTCAGCACCCGGGCGGCGTCGCCCACGTCCGGCGTGCTCACCACGAGCCGGCCGCGCGCCCCGGCCGCCAGGTCGGCGACCGCGCCCTGGGTGATCAGCCTCCCCTGTGCCATCACGGCGGCGTGGGTGCACACCTGCTCGATCTCGTCCAGCAGGTGGGAGGAGAGGAAGACGGTGGTGCCGTCGGAGGCCAGTTCGCGCACCAGGGTGCGGATCTCGCGCATGCCCTGGGGGTCGAGTCCGTTGGTCGGCTCGTCCAGGACGAGCAGGCGGCGCGGCTGGAGCAGCGCCGCGGCGAGACCCAGCCGCTGCTTCATGCCGAGCGAGTACGCCTTCGCCTTCTTGCCGCCGGCGGCCGCGAGGCCCACCCGGTCCAGCGCCGCCGCGACGCGCTCGCGCCGGGTGCGCGGGTCGGCGGTCGGGTCGGCGGCGTCGTAGCGCAGCAGGTTGTCGCGCCCGGAGAGGAAGCCGTACAGGGCCGGGCCCTCGATGAGGGCGCCGACCCTGGGCAGTACGGTGCGGGACGCGCGCGGCATGGGCCGGCCGAGGACCCGGGCGCTGCCCGAGGTGGGTTCGATCAGCCCCATCAGCATGCGGATGGTGGTGGTCTTGCCGGAGCCGTTGGGCCCGAGGAAGCCGAAGACGCTGCCCGCCGGGACGGTCAGGTCCAGACCGTCGACGGCGAGTTGTCCGCCGCGGTAGCGCTTGGTGAGCGCGCGGGTGGCGATGACGGCGTCATCCGCGCTCTCCCGGTCCGGCTCCCGGCCCGGGCGCTCCGGCTCCGTGGCGGACGGTTCGGCCATCGGCTCCCTCGTTTCCCTCGTTTCCCCTGTTGCGTCCTCTTCGCCGCACGGGGTGGGCGTGCCGCGTACGTCCTACCGCGCGGCGTCGGCCGCCTTCACCAGCGCGTCCTTGGTGACCGCACCGGCGTAGACCTTGCCGTCGTCCGTGATCAGGGCGTTGACCAGGCGGGTCTTGAAGACCGTACCCGAGCCGAAGTCGCCCTTGACCTGGTCGCCGAAGGAGCCGAGGAAGCCGCCGAGGTCGCCGCCCGCGGACGCCATGGGCAGGCCGCCCCCGGCGCCGGTGTCGAAGGTGGCGATCGAGTTCCAGCCCTCGCCGATGACCTTGAGGCCGTCCATCCCCTTGGCCAGGTCGCCCTCGGCCTCGCGTCCGTGCTCGGGGACCTCGCCCTTACGCCCTGCCTCGTCGGCCTCGGTGACCTTCGCGCCCTCGGGCGGCGTGAAGGCGAACGTCGACGCGTCCGGCTTCGCGAAGCTGACCTTGGTGAAGCCCACGTCCACGACGGCGGCGCCGCCGCTCGCCGGGGTCAGGGTGAACTTGAGCGGGGTGCCGGTCTCGGCGTCCACGGCCACGGTGATCGCACCGACCGTGGAACCGTCCTGCTTGGGCTCGACGACCAGGCGGTAGGCGTCCCGGCCCGCCACCTGCGCGGTGCCGCCGACGGTCACGGACGTGGTGGCGTCGACCGACTTGAGCGCCTGGTCGGCGAAGTCCTTCGGGGTGGCCGGCACGTCCTTGCCCGGCGCGTCCCGCCCCGGCGCGCCCTTCTCCGGCCGCTCGGCGCCGTCCCCGCTGGTGGAGTGGTAGACCTCGTTGGAGCGGCTGTCGTAGCCCCAGACGTCCTTGCCGTTGTGGATCAGGCTGTACTCGGCGGCGTCCTCCAGCAGGGAGACCTTCTGCCGGTCGGGGCCGTCGGCCGCGACGCGCAGCGTGTGGCTGCCGGACACCAGCTCGGTGAGCTTGGCCGACGGGTCGGCGGCGGAGCCCTCGCCGTCCCCACCGGAGCCCGGACTTCCGGACATTCCGGACATCAGGCCGCTCTCCAACCCGCCGAGGTCCGGCAGGCCCAGGTCGGTGTTGATGCGCACGGTGCCGGACAGCTGCTGGACGTCCGACTTGGCGATCTTCTCTATGAGCTGCTCCGCCGTGACCTTCGGCAGGTCGGGGTCGCCGGAGTCGGCGAGCGCGGGGACGAGCCCGATCGTCGCGGCCGCCACTCCCATCACCGCGACCGGGACGACGTACCGCGCGGCCTTGCGCCGTCCGGCCCGCAGCTCCTCGCCCTCCCCGGCGGTCGTGTTGTCGTCGGAATCGATCGGTGCCATGTGTGCCCTACCTCCGTCGTCGGCGGCGGCTGTCTCGCGACCTCGCACTCGTTCACCCGTGAGCCGCCATTCTCACCCGAATCGGTGAGGATTGGTGTTTTCCGTGGTGTCCATCTGACCAAATCGCCGGAGCACAAGCGTCAGACCGCGGGCTCAACTCCGCCTACTCCTGCGGGATGACACGCAGGGGTGGCGGGTCCCCCGCTCCGTAGGGGCTGCCGCACGCCACCCGGCGACGGACCGGCGGTCAGCCGGCCCGGTGCACCACCGCGTCGCACAGCTCGATCAGCGCGGCCTTCGCGTCGCACTCCCGCAGCGGGGCCAGCGCGGCCCGGGCGTCCTTGGCGTACCGGACGGTGTCCCGGCGGGCCTGCTCCAGCGCGGGGTGGGCGCGCAGCAGGCGCAGCGCCTCGGCGTGCCGCGCGTCGTCGCTCAGGTCGGAGTCGAGCAGCTCGCACAGCGCGATGTCCTCGGCGAGCCCCAGCCGAGCCGCCCGCTCGCGCAACCGCAGCACGGGCAGGGTGGGGATGCCCTCGCGCAGGTCGGTGCCGGGGGTCTTGCCGGACTCGTCGGAGTCGGAGGCGATGTCCAGGACGTCGTCCGCGAGCTGGAAGGCGACGCCGAGCCGCTCGCCGTACTGGGTCAGCACGTCCACCACCGTCTCGTCGGCGCCGGACATCATCGCGCCGAACCGGCAGGAGACCGCCACCAGCGAGCCCGTCTTGCCGCCCAGCACGTCCAGGTAGTGGTCGACCGGGTCGCGGCCGTCCTGCGGGCCGGCCGTCTCCAGGATCTGACCGGTGACCAGCCGCTCGAACGCGAGGGCCTGGACGCGGACCGCCTCGGGACCGAGGTCGGCGAGGATCTGCGAGGCGCGGGCGAACAGGAAGTCGCCGGTGAGGACCGCGACCGAGTTGTCCCAGCGGGTGTTCGCGCTGGGCACCCCTCGCCGCACGGCGGCCTCGTCCATCACGTCGTCGTGGTACAGCGTGGCGAGGTGGGTCAGCTCCACCACCACGGCCGAGGGCACGATCCCGGGGGCGTAGCGGTCGCCGAACTGGGCCGAGAGCATCACCAGCAGCGGCCGGAACCGTTTCCCGCCGGCCCGCACCAGGTGCTGGGCGGCCTCCGTGATGAACGGCACCTCGCTTTTGGTTGCCTCAAGCAACCCTTCCTCGACAGCAACCAATCCGGCCTGGACATCGGCTTCCAGAGCCTGGTCCCGCACGCTCAGCCCGAACGGCCCGACGACGGTCACGAGGGGTCTCCTGTCTGCTGGTGTCTACTGGCGATTACCTGGTTTGTCGATAGGTCGCTGCCACCACTCAAGTCAGCGTATCCGGTCACGTTTCGATCACCGCTAGCGCCCACCGTTACAGGCTGGTCGGTATCGGATCATGAACGGTATGTTTTTGATCAGGTGATATGAGCAGATTTTGATTGATATCGCCAGAGGGGTGAGCCGGACCCGGAGGGCGGACGGGCCGGAAGCCGCCGACGAAGATCCCACCACTCCTCCCAACGGCCCGCACTTCGAGAACGTCACCCGATCGACACGCACGCCCGCACGGACACCCCCGCGCCGCCCGCGGCAGACGCCGGCCCAGCCATCCGCTCCCCCACCCCGATTCCCTCCTCTCGCCGCTCGACACCCGAAGCCGTCCCCACCGACGGTCGGTTGGGGCACGGTTGGGATGAATGCCCGTTTTGCCATGCTTGTTGACGCCAGTGAGTTGGCTCACTCCGGGCCCTCTCCGGGCAACCCCGCCCGAACCTGTGCCCTCCCTTTGCCCCGCAAGCCAGTTGGGGCTTGGCAACAGCAAAGGATCAAGAGCCTCAAACACCTCAGAACAAGGTCAACAGGCACTTGGGGTGATTCCTGCACTTGTTCCGGACATGTGCTCTCGCATACGTTCCCGGCCTGTCGGGCGGACGCCGAATCCTGCCACCGCCCGTCGCACAGTCATCCACCCAACACACTCGCCGGCAGGAGCGGGGGACCCAGGTAAGTCGCCGCACCGGTCACCACCGGAGTGGCTCGGGGTGAAGCCGTACCCGTCAGGGCGCGGCCGGGCACCTCCCCGCCCGAACCCGACAGCTCACCTCGTAGGCGTAAGGAGAGGGACACATGTCTGCCAACGGTCAGAACCGTCACGCCCGCACCGGCCGCCTCGCCCGCAAGCTCGCGGTGGCAGGGACCGGTGCCGCGGTGCTCGCGCTGCCGCTCATCGGCGCCACCACCGCCTCCGCGGCCACCCCGGCCGCCGCCACGACCGCCACCACGGCGGCCAAGACGTACCCGGACAACCTCGACGGCTGGATCCGCGAGTCGCTCGACATCATGGCCCAGCACGGCATCCCCGGGACCTACGAGGGCATTCACCGCAACATCATGCGGGAGTCCTCCGGCAACCCGCTCGCCATCAACAACTGGGACATCAACGCCGTCAACGGCACCCCGTCCAAGGGCCTGCTCCAGGTGATCGACCCGACCTTCCAGGCGTACCACGTGCCCGGCACCTCCTGGGACCCGTACGACCCGGTCGCCAACATCACCGCCGCCTGCAACTACGCGGCCGACCGCTACGGCTCGATGGACAACGTCTTCAGCGCGTACTGAGCCGTACGCCGCCTGAGCCTCGGCTAAGAGGTTCCGAAGATCCGCTCGAGGACGACGGCCACGCCGTCGTCCTCGTTCGTCGTGGTGACCTCGTCCGCCACCGCCTTGAGTTCGGGGTGGGCACCGGCCATGGCGACGCCGTGGGCCGCCCAGTGGAACATGGGGACGTCGTTGGGCATGTCCCCGAACGCGATCGTCCGCCGCCGCCCGAGGCCCAGGTGCTCGGCGGCCAGCGCCAGGCCGGTCGCCTTGGTGATGCCGCAGGGCTGCAGCTCCACGGTGCCGGGCCCGGACATGGTGACCGTCGCGAGGGAACCGACCACCGCGCGCGCCGTCGTCGCCAGTTCGTCGTCGGTCAGCTCGGGGTGGCGCAGCAGCACCTTGCTGATCGGCGTGGACCACAGCTGCTCGCGCCGCTCGACGCGCACCGCGGGCAGCGTCGGGTGGGGCATCAGATAGCCCGGCTCGATGAGCGTCAGTCCGTCGACGCCGTCCTGGTCGACGGCCGCGTGCACCTGGCCCACCTCGGCCTCGATCTTGCCGATGGCGGTCTCGGCCAGCTCCCGGTCCAGGGTGACCGACCACAGCATCCGGTGCGCCCCGGCGTCGTACACCTGCGCGCCCTGCCCGCACACCGCGAGTCCCGTGCAGCCGAGCCGGTCGAGCAGGGGGCGCACCCGGGGGGCCGGCCGCCCCGTCACCACCAGGTGCCGCGCACCCGCCCCGGCGACCCGCGCCAGCGCGGCCAGCGACCGGTCGGAGACGGTGTCGTCGCCGCGGAGCAGCGTGCCGTCCAGATCGGTGGCGACGAGCGAATATGCGGTGCGGTCCATGATCAGAGAATACGGACACCGCACCCGTCCGACTCACCCGTGACCGCTTCCGAACGAGGGCGCAGCGAGTGCGTTCGAACCGGAACGAGGATGCACGAGGACGCCCGATGATGTCCGAAACCTGACACATCATCGGCTAAAGCCGGTTGGAGGCCTGTGCACCGGTTGGCACCAGCATGGCCTGCTGACCCACTGCCCCGCTGCCCCGGTGCGGCACGCCGTCCCTCCCGGCGCCCTCCGAGAGTCACCCCTGTTCGTACCACCGCGTCGAGATCACGTCGTCAAGATCACGTCCCGGGCGCCGCCACCTCCCGCCGCACTGCCCAAGACCGGTGGGTCAGCCGTAACGTGTGGCCCGACCACGCAGACACGGCGCGCACGGCGCACATGGCGAGCACGAAAGCGAGGCAGCACCCGATGCCCCCCTTCGATGTCCCCGAGGGCGACCCCTTCGGTCCGCACAACCTTCCGTACGGCGTGTTCTCGATCCCCGGCTCGCGCGACCGGTCGGACCGGACGGTGGGCGTCCGGCTCGGCGACCACGTCCTCGACGCGGGCGCGGCGGCCCACGCACTCGGCTCGCCGTATGCGTCCCTCCTCGCGCGGCCCACGCTCAACCCGCTGCTGGCGGCCGGGCGGACGGCGTGGTCGGACGTGCGGCGCGCGCTGACGGCGTGGGTGACGGTCCCCTCCCACCGCGAGGTCCTGGAGCCGCTCTTCCATCCGCTGTCGTCGGTGACCCTGCACCTGCCCTTCGAGGTCGCCGACTACGTCGACTTCTACGCCTCCGAGAACCACGCCCGCAACGTCGGCCAGATCTTCCGCCCCGACGCCGCCGACTCCCTCACCCCGAACTGGAAGCATCTGCCGATCGGTTACCACGGCCGTTCCGGCACGGTCGTCGTGTCCGGCACCGACGTCGTACGTCCCTCGGGGCAGCGCAAGGCACCGGCCGACGCCGCTCCCGTCTTCGGGCCGTCCGTCCGCCTCGACATCGAGGCCGAGGTCGGCTTCGTCGTGGGCGTGCCGTCCGAACCGGGCAGTCCGGTGGCGCTCGGCGACTTCCGCGAGCACGTCTTCGGGCTCTGCCTGCTCAACGACTGGTCCGCGCGGGACGTCCAGGCCTGGGAGTACGTGCCCCTCGGCCCGTTCCTCGGCAAGTCCTTCGCGACGTCGGTGTCGGCGTGGATCACCCCGCTGGACGCGCTGGAGGAGGCACGGGTCGCGCCGCCCGAGCGCACCCACGAGCTGCTGCCCTACCTGGACGACACCGACGACGACCAGGACGGCCCCGGCGGCTACGACCTGCGGATCTCCGTCGCGCTCAACGGCCACGTCATCTCCGAGCCGCCGTTCTCCACCATGTACTGGACGGCCGCCCAGCAGTTGGCCCACATGACGGTCAACGGCGCCTCGCTGCGCACCGGCGACCTCTACGGCTCGGGCACGGTGAGCGGGCCGGCCGAGCGGGAGCGGGGGTCGCTGCTCGAACTGACCTGGAACGGCCGCGAGCCGCTGGAACTGCCCGACGGCAAGCGGACGTTCCTGGAGGACGGGGACGTGGTGACCCTCTCGGCCTGGGCCCCGGGGCCGGACGGCGTCCGGGTGGGGCTGGGAGAGGTGACCGGGCGGGTGGTCGGCCGGGACGTCTGACCACTGGGGGCGCGGATTCGCAATCCGGTGCCCGCCGACACCTGACTCACACCGCCCGGCCCCGTCATACTGGCGTCGGGCGGTGTCCACGCACGGCCCGGCCCAGCACAGCCCCAGTACAGCCAGAGCCGCCCATCCTTCGACCAGGATCCGGAGCCAGTGGCATGACCGTCTGCCTGCTCCTGCTGTTCGTCGTCGCCGTGACCGCCGCCGTACCGGTGCCGCGCGCGCTGACCCGTTCGGCGTGGCCCGAGCGGGACCCCGTGGTCGGGCTGTGGGTGTGGCAGTGCCTGGTCGCCACCGTGCTGCTGTGCTGTCTGACGGCACTGGTCCTCGGCGCCGCGGCGGTCTTCGGGACCGTCCGCGCCCAGCTGTTCGCACCGGCGCCGCCCGCGGTGACCGCGGCGTACAACCTCTCCGCCGGGCCGGTCTGGGCGGCCGTCCTCACCCTGCTGCTGGCGGCCGGTGCCGCCTGGACGACCGCGATGCTCGCGCGCGAACTCGTCGAGGCCCGCCGCCGGCGCGCCCGGTCCCGCGCCCATCTGCGCGAGCGCGCCCCCGACCTGCCCGCCGGACTCCCCGCCGCCCGCGGGCCCCTGCTGGTCCTGGAGGACGAGTATCCGGACGCCTGGTGGATGCCCGGCAGTCCGCCGCAGCTGATCGTCACGACCGGCGCCCTGCACCGCCTCACCGACCACCAGCTGGACGCCGTCCTCACCCACGAGCGCGGCCACGCCCGGGCCCGCCACGACTGGTTGCTGCACCTGTCGACCGCGCTGGCCACCGGGTTCCCGAGTGTCCCGCTCTTCGCCCACTTCTGCGACCAGACCCACCGCCTGGTCGAGCTGTCGGCCGACGACACCGCTTCCCGGCGCTGCGGCCACCTGACCACCGCGCTGGCCCTGATCGAGCTGAACCAGCACCGCGGCGTCCTGTCCTGCGCCTCCAGCCACCGCCTCCTCGGCGAGCGGGTCGACCGCCTCCTGGAACCCCGGCCGCGCATGCCCCGCCGCCACCGCGCCCTGACCACGGCGACAGCGGCCCTGGTCCCGTTCATCCCCCTGCTGATCACCTTCGCCCCGGGCCTGACGGCCCTGGCCTAGCCGCACTCCGCGGGCACCCTCCTCCCGCACCTCGCGCCCCGGTGAGCACCACGGTGGCAGAACTCCCCCGCCCCGGACGGAAACCCCAGCTCACCCCCACGAGCGGAGGAGCCCCAGGTGGCGCAACATTCCAGCAACACCACTAATCCCACTGGATAGGTATGGTTCCAGCCATGCCGCCCACCGCACGCATCCGAGACCACGCCGGTCAGGGCGCGACCACCGTCGCCGCCCACCGCACGCGGCGTCGGCTGCGCGCCGACCGGGCCCGTCAACTGGCCGACCTGCTCCGCCGCCAGCTCCTCGACGACGCCTTCCCGGACGGCACCCTCCCCCACGAGGACACCCTCGCCGCCGACTACGACACCACCCGCAACACCGTCCGCCAGGCGCTCGACCTGCTGCGCGCCGAAGGGCTCGTGGCCCGCCGGCCGGGGATCGGCACCGTGGTCGTGGCCCGCAAGTACGCCCACGGCCTCGACCGGCTGATGGGCCTCGCGGAGACCCTGCACGAACACGGCCGCGTCACCAACGAGGTCCGCACGACCGTCCCCGTCCCGGCTCCCGCCCCGGTCGCCGAACGCCTCCGCGTCCCGCCCGGCGCCGACGTCCTCTACGTCGAACGCCTGCGCCGTCTCAACGGCGTCCCCCTCTCCCTGGACCTCACCTATCTCCCCCTCGACATCGGGACCGCCCTGCTCGGCGCGGACCTGGAGAACACCGACGTGTTCCGCCTGCTGGAATCCGTCACCGGCCGGCCGCTCGGCCACGCCGAGATCACCCTGGAGGCCGTCACCGCCGACGCGCACTCCGCCGCCGTACTGGAGGCACCGCGCGGCACTGCGGTCCTCATGCTGGAACGGCTCACCCACCTCGCCGACGGCCGCCCCGTCGACCTGGAGTTCGTCCGCTTCCGCGGCGACCGCATCGCGATGAGCGGCCTGCTGCACCGGTCCCTGTGACCCGCTGAACCCCCCTTTCGCGCACCCTCCCTGGAGACAGCCATGCCCTTGGCGCCCCAGCGGGCCGACGTGCCCGTGACCATCGACGAGTCGAAGTGCATCGAAGGCTGCACGCTCTGCGTGGACATGTGCCCGCTGGACTCCCTCGCCATCGACGAGCGCAACGGCAAGGCGTACATGCACGTCGACGAGTGCTGGTACTGCGGCCCGTGCGCCGCCCGCTGCCCCACCGGGGCGGTCACGGTCAACATGCCCTACCTGCTCCGGTGAGAGGCCGACTCCCCATGGAAGCGAAACGCACCGCACTCCCCGTCACCGCCGCCGCGTCCGCCGTGGCCCTGCTCCTCCCCCTCACCGCCTGCGGCGGCGACGCGTCCGCCGACGGGGACGGCTCCACGGTCACCGTGACGGTCGGCTACCAGTCCAGGACGATCAACACGGTCACCGCCGGCACCCTCCTGCGCTCCCTCGGCTACTTCGAGCAGCAGCTCAACTCCCTCGGCGACGGCATCACCTACAAGGTCGACTGGCAGGACTACGCGACCGGCGCGCCCATCACGGCCCAGATGACCGCCGGAAAGATCGACATCGGCTCGATGGGCGACTTCCCGCTGCTCATCAACGCAGCACGCGGCACACAGCTCGGCAAGCCGACCCGCCTGGTCTCGGTCACCGGCTACAACCTCCGCGGCGGCCTCAACACCGTCGTCGTCAAACCGGGTTCTCCTCTCACCTCCCTGAAGGACCTCAAGGGCAAGAAGGTCTCGACCAGCGTCGGCTCGGCCGCCGACGGCACCCTCGTACGCGCCCTGCAGCGTGCCGGCCTCGACCCCGACGAGGACATCGAGAAGCTCAACCAGCAGCCCGCCGTGGGTGCCTCGGCCCTGGACGCGGGAAGCGCGGACGCCCTGTCGCAGTTCGTCGCCTGGCCCGGCCTGCTCGCCCACC
The DNA here is from genome assembly GCF_044590125.1 of Streptomyces sp. BBFR25. NCBI lineage: Bacteria > Bacillati > Actinomycetota > Actinomycetes > Kitasatosporales > Streptomycetaceae > Streptomyces > Streptomyces sp. BBFR25. Next base: position 4,913,094 of record NZ_CP172447.1, on the reverse strand, counting down.
AGGGCAAGGCGAAGGCCCTGTACGACGGAGCACAGCTGAACCTGCCCACCTTCCACGGCGTCACCGCCGTCGAGGACTTCGCCGAACACCGCCCCGCCGTGCTGGAGGCCTTCCTCAAGGCCCAGACGCGGGCGACCGACTATCTGCACGCGCATCCCGTGGCCGCCGCGGAGAAGGTCGCGAAGGCCACCAACCTGCCCGCCGAGACCGTCTACCTCTACAACGGCGCCCAGGGCATCGCCACCTTCGACCCGGCGATCAGGCCGCAGCTCGTCGAAGCCCTCAAGGAGGACGTGTCGATCCTCAAGGACGCGAAACTCACCGGCGACGTGGACGTGGACGCCTTCGTCGACGACCGGTACGTGAAGAAGGCGCTCGGCCCGACCGAGTACGCCGAGCGACTCGCCGCCACGCCACCTGAACCGGCCGGCGAGGTCTGGCCCGAGGGCGCGGACAAGACCCTGTCCTTCTCCTCCCCCGCCGCGCTGCTGCGGCACGTGGCCGGGCATCGCAACGAGGTCCGCGCCGCCTACGTCCCCGACAGCACCACCGGCACCCTGTGGTTCGCCGACCAGGCGGTGTGGGTGGCCGACGGCGGCGACCTGCTGCCCTTCGTCGCACCGGAGACCGCGCGGGCGTACGTCGCCGGGCACGGCGGAGCGCGCGTCGTCCCGTACGCCGAGGCACTGGAGCGGGCCTCGTGAGCCGCTACGCCCGATACGCGCTGCGGGTCGCCTCGCTCGCCGTCGCCCTGGGCCTGTGGCAGCTGCTGACCGCCCAGGACATCGACCTGTGGCTGCGCTTCTCGCAGTTCCCCACCGTCACCGACGTGGCCCACACCTTCGCCGACCGGCTGGCGGGGCCCGACTACTGGACCGACCTCACCGACAGCCTGACCCGCATCCTCACCGGCTTCCTGCTCGCCGCCGTCCTGGGCGTGGCCACGGGCGTGCTGGTGGCCCGCTCGCGGCTCGCCGAGGACCTGCTCGGTCCGGTCCTCGAGGTGATCCGGCCCATTCCCGCGATCGCCCTCGTCCCCGTGGCGATCCTCCTCTTCCCCTCCAACGAGCAGGGCATCGTCTTCATCACCTGCGCCGCCGCCTTCTTCCCCGTCCTCGTCTCCACCCGGCACGCGGTGCGCGCGCTGGCCCCCGTGTGGGAGGAGGCGGTCCGCACCATGGGCGGCGGCCGGTGGCGGGTCCTCGGCTCGGTGGTCCTGCCGGGCGCGCTGCCCGGTGTCTTCGGTGGTCTGTCGGTCGGCATCGGCGTGTCGTGGATCTGTGTGATCTCCGCCGAGATGATCTCCGGTCAGTACGGCGTGGGGTACCGCACCTGGCAGGACTACACGGTCGTCGACTACCCGGGCGTCTTCGTCGGCATGGTCACCATCGGCGTGCTCGGCTGGCTGACCTCCACGGCCGTGGAACTGCTGGGCCGCCGCCTCACCCGCTGGCTGCCGCACACGGCGTACGTCCCCGCCGCCCGTCCGAAGACCGCGCGGACCGGTGTGACGCCGCCGCCCGCCCACGCCGCCGTACGCGAGGACACCCGCGACCATCCCGAGGAGGCACACGATGAGCACCTCGTCCGAGACTGAGACTGAGACTGAGACCGAGAACGAGGCCGGGGCCGGGGCCGGGACCGGGGCCGAGACCAGGGCCGGGACCGGGGCCGAGACCGAGACCGGGACGTCCGGCCGCGGTACCCGGCTCGCGCTGCGCGGCGCCACTCTCGGACGCCCGGACGCCGTCGCGGTGAGCGATGTGGACATCGACGTCCCGCCCGGTGAGATCCTCACCGTGGTCGGGCCCTCGGGCTGCGGCAAGTCGACGCTGCTGCGCACGCTGGCCGGCCTGCTGCCGCCGCTGGCCGGAACGGCGGAGCAGGACGGGCGCCCCGTCGAAGGCCCGGGCGCGGACCGGGCGCTGGTCTTCCAGGAGGACGCCCTCCTGCCCTGGCGCACCCTTCGCGGCAACGTCGAACTCCCCCTCGCCGTCCAGGGCCTGCCCCGCACCGCACGCCGGGAACAGGCGACGGCCTGGCTGGAGCGGGTCGGCCTCGCCGCACAGGCCAGGCAGCTGCCGCACCGTGTCTCCGGGGGGCAGCGCCAGCGCGCCCAGTTGGCCCGCGCGCTGGCCGGACGTCCCCGCGCCGTGCTGATGGACGAACCCTTCGGCGCCCTCGACGCCCAGACCCGCGCCGGCATGCAGGACCTGCTGGTGGAGGTACTGCACGGCACGGGAGCCACGGTCGTCTTCGTCACCCACGACGTGGACGAGGCCCTGTTCCTCGGAGACCGCGTCGCCCTGCTCGGCGCCGGCCGCCTGACCGCCGTACGCGACGTGCCCCGCCCCCGGGACCGCGCCGCGCACGACGACCCGGCCCGCGTGGCGCTGCGGCGCGACGTCCTGACATCCCTCGGCACCTGAAAGGCCACCTGGTGGAGATCCCCGCCCTCACCGACGCCGAAGAACTCTCCTGCGACGTCCTGGTCATCGGCGGCGGCACCGCCGGCACCATGGCCGCGCTGACCGCCGCCGAGCACGGTGCGGACGTGCTGCTGCTGGAGAAGGCCCACGTCCGCCACTCCGGCGCCCTCGCCATGGGCATGGACGGCGTCAACAACGCCGTCGTCCCCGGCCGCGCCGAACCCGACGACTACGTCGCCGAGATCACCCGCGCCAACGACGGCATCGTCGACCAGTCCACCGTCCGCCAGACCGCCACCCGGGGCTTCGCCATGGTCCAGCGGCTGGAGTCGTACGGGGTGAAGTTCGAGAAGGACGAGCACGGCGACTACGCCGTGCGCCAGGTACACCGGTCCGGCTCCTACGTGCTGCCGATGCCGGAGGGCAAGGACGTCAAGAAGGTCCTGTACCGGCAGCTGCGGCGGCGCGAGATGCGCGAACGGATCCGCATCGAGAACCGTGTGATGCCGGTACGGGTCCTGACGGCCCAGGGGCGGGCGGTCGGTGCGGCGGGCTTCAACACGCGCACGGGGCGGTTCGTGACCGTCCGCGCGGGTGCCGTGATCCTCGCGACCGGCGCCGCGGGCCGACTCGGCCTGCCCGCCTCCGGCTACCTCTACGGCACCTACGAGAACCCCACCAACGCCGGTGACGGCTACGCCATGGCCTACCACGCGGGTGCCGAACTGACCGGCATCGAGTGCTTCCAGATCAACCCGCTGATCAAGGACTACAACGGCCCGGCGTGCGCCTACGTCGCCAATCCCTTCGGCGGTTACCAGGTCAACCGGCACGGCGAGCGCTTCGTCGACTCCGACTACTGGTCGGGCCAGATGATGGCCGAGTTCGCGGCGGAGGTCGCCAGCGACCGCGGCCCGGTGTACCTGAAGCTCAGCCACCTGCCGGAGGAGTCGGTCTCCGCCCTGGAGTCCATCCTGCACTCCACCGAGCGGCCGACACGCGGCACCTTCCACGCGGGCCGCGGGCACGACTACCGCACCCACGACGTCGAGATGCACATCTCCGAGATCGGCCTGTGCGGCGGCCACTCCGCCTCGGGTGTCCGGGTCGACGACCACGCCCGCACCACCGTCCCCCGCCTCTACGCGGCCGGAGACCTGGCCTGCGTACCGCACAACTACATGATCGGCGCGTTCGTCTTCGGCGACCTGGCGGGCGCCGACGCCGCCCGGTACACGGCCTACGCGGGTGAACTGCCGTCCGAGCAGCTTCGCGAGGCGCACGAGCTGGTCTACCGTCCGCTGCGCAACCCCGACGGCCCGCCGCAGCCGCAGGTCGAGTACAAGCTGCGGCGCTTCGTCAACGACTACGTGGCGCCGCCGAAGTCCGGCGCCCGGCTGTCGCTCGCCCTGGAGTCGTTCGAGCGGATGCGCACGGACATCGCGGCGATGGGCGCCCGCACCCCGCACGAACTGATGCGCTGCGCCGAGGTCACCTTCATCCGCGACTGCGCGGAGATGGCCGCCCGGGCCTCGCTGGCCCGCACGGAGTCCCGCTGGGGTCTGTACCACGAGCGCGTCGACATCCCGGAGCGGGACGACGCGTCCTGGTTCCATCACCTCGATCTGCACAAGTCCCCCTCCGGTGCGATGGAGTTCACGGCCCGTCCCGTGGCTCCCTATCTGGTGCCGATCGACGAGTTCACGCCGGTCGGCGGCCCCTCCCGGCACCTCGGCGAGGTGCACCCGGAGCAGGTGGCGACGGCCGGGGCCCGCGATGCCGCGCCCCTCGCCACCGGGGCCGGGGCCCGCCCCACGGCCACCACAGCCGTCGAACCCGGCGCCGCCGGGACCCCCCGGCTGCTGGAACTGCTCGCCCTGGCCGAGAGCGAGCCCGAACTCTCCTCCCTCCGTCCCTACCTGTCCGATCCCGAACCTGGCGTCCGGCGCACGGCGGTCACCGTGCTCACCGAGACCGTCCCGGCCGGTACCGGTCCGGCGCTCGCCGCCGCCCTGTCCGACCCCGACGGCGAGGTGCGCTCCGCGGCGGCCGCCTCCCTGCGTGAACTGGCCGAGACGCTGACGCCCGAACCCGCCCTGGGCGACCCCCTCGCCGAGGCACTGGCGCAGACCGACCCCGTCGTCCGCGCCACCGCCCTCGACCTGCTGCGCATCCTGCGGCTGGGCGACGCCGGCACCTTCGCCTCGGCCCTCCGCGACGCCGACGTCCCGGTGCGCATCGAGGCGGTGCGCGGGCTGGTCTCGCTGGACGCCGCGGAGGCGCTCTCCCCGGCCGCCGACGATCCGTCCCGCGAGGTGCGGGTCGCGGTCGCCAAGGCGCTGGGGACGCTGCGGGCGGCGCCCCGCACCGGCGGTGCCCTCGACCGGCTCACCGAGGACCCAGACGCCCTGGTCCGCGGCGCCGCCCTCGCGGCCCTGGCGGACACGGGCTGCCCCGCTCCCCTGGCGGCCCGTGCGGTCGCCGCGCTGTCCGACCCCGCCTGGCAGGTGCGGGCCGGCGCGGCCACCGCGCTGTCCGCCGCCGGGTCCGACCGCGCGGTCCCCGTCCTCGCCAAGGCCCTCGCCGACCGAAACGCCGACGTCCGCAAGGCGGCCGTCCTCGCCCTGACCCGGCACACTGCCGCCTCCGAGGACGCCCGGACGGCGCTGGCGACCGTCACCGGCGACACGGACGCCGACGTCAGGGCGTACGCGGCCCGGGCGTTGTGACTCCGGGGAAGGACACGGAGGCTGTCCTCGGGCGAGCCCCTATATCCAGTCCTCCGGCTCGGGCTCCGGCTCGTGCTCGGGCCAGTCGTCCGCGCCACCGTGCACACCGGAACCGGTGCCCGGTCCGTCCGACGGGGCGGGCGTGGGCGCCGGGGCGGAGCCCGGTCCGTCCAGCCCGGCCAGCACCTCGATCACGCCCTCCCCATACGTCGCCAGCTTCTTCTCGCCGACGCCGCTGATGCCCCCGAGCTGCCCCACCGAGGTGGGCCAGACGGTGGCGATCTCCCGAAGGGTGGCGTCGTGGAAGATGACGTACGCCGGGACACCCTGCTCGCGGGCCTGCTCCGCACGCCAGGCGCGCAGCGCCTCGAAGGCGGGGACCAGCTCCGCGGGCAGCTCGGCCACGGCGGCCTTCGCCTTGCGCTCGCCGCGTCCACCGCCGGTCGACTTGGCCGCGGCGGGCTTCTTGGGCTCCTTGCGCAGCGGCACCTCACGCTCCCGCCGCAGGACCTCGCCGCTGGTCTCGGTCAGCACCAGCGTGCCGTACTCCCCCTCGACCGCGAGCAGGCCCTGGGCCAGCAGCTGCCGGGCGACGCCCCGCCACTCGCCCTCGGTCAGCTCCTCGCCGATGCCGAACACGGAGAGCTGGTCGTGGTCGAACTGGATCACCTTGGCGGTGCGCTTGCCCAGCAGGATGTCGATGATCTGCCCGGCGCCGAACTTCTGTCCGCGCTCCCGCTTCAGCCGCACGACCGTCGACAGCACCTTCTGCGCCGCCACCGTGCCGTCCCAGGTCTCGGGCGGGGTCAGACAGGTGTCGCAGTTGCCGCAGCCGGCCCGGTCCGGGTCCTGGCCGAAGTAGGCGAGGAGCTGGCCGCGGCGGCAGCGGGCGGTCTCGCACAGGGCGAGCATGGCGTCCAGGTGGGACTGGGCCCGGCGGCGGAACGCCTCGTCGCCCTCGCCGGACTGGATCAGCTTGCGCTGCTGTATGACGTCGTTGAGGCCGTAGGCCATCCAGGCCGTGGAGGGCAGGCCGTCCCGCCCCGCGCGGCCGGTCTCCTGGTAGTAGCCCTCGACCGACTTGGGCAGGTCCAGGTGGGCGACGAACCGCACGTCCGGCTTGTCGATGCCCATGCCGAAGGCGATGGTGGCCACGACCACCAGGCCCTCCTCGCGCAGGAACCTCGACTGGTGCGCCGCGCGGGTGCCCGCGTCCAGGCCCGCGTGGTAGGGCACCGCCTCCACACCGTTGCGCGAGAGGAACTCGGCGGTCTTCTCGACGGAGTTGCGCGAGAGGCAGTACACGATGCCCGCGTCCCCCGGGTGCTCCTCGCGCAGGAAGCTCAGGAGCTGCTTCTTGGGGTCCGACTTCGGCACGACCCGGTACTGGATGTTGGGCCGGTCGAAGCTGGCCACGAAGTGCCGCGCCGCCGGCATGTTCAGCCGCTCGGTGATCTCGCGGTGGGTGGCGTCGGTGGCCGTCGCCGTGAGGGCGAGGCGGGGCACGTCCGGCCAGCGCTCGCCGAGCAGCGACAGGGAGAGGTAGTCGGGCCGGAAGTCGTGGCCCCACTGGGAGACGCAGTGCGCCTCGTCGATGGCGAAGAGGGAGATCTTGCCGCGGGAGAGCAGGTCGAGGGTGGTGTCCAGGCGCAGCCGCTCGGGCGCCAGGTACAGCAGGTCGAGCTCTCCGGCGAGATACTCGGCCTCGACCACGCGCCGCTCGTCGAAGTCCTGCGTGGAGTTCATGAACCCGGCCCGCACGCCGAGCGCCCGCAGGGCGTCGACCTGGTCCTGCATCAGCGCGATCAGCGGCGAGACCACGATGCCCGTGCCGGGCCTGACCAGGGACGGGATCTGGTAGCACAGCGACTTCCCGCCGCCGGTCGGCATGAGCACGACGGCGTCGCCCCCGGCGATCACGTGCTCGACGATCGCCTCCTGCTCGCCGCGGAAGGCGTCGTACCCGAAGACCCGGTGCAGGGTGGCCAGCGCCTCGCTGTCCCCGTCCCTCACCTGCGCCGTCTCTGCCATCTCGCCGATCACGCCCGTCCCGCCCATCGTCTGGTCCCCCGTACTGCTGCCTCGCCCGTCCGGTCTGTCTGGTCCGTCCTGCCCCGACCACTGCCTCAACGATAGGGGTCCGCGCCGACAGCCCGGGAGTTATCCACAGGCTCCGTCCGTCACGGAAAGCTACGAGCCGATAACCTGCTGCACTGTCCACCTCCTATCAGCAGGGACGAGTGAGAATGGCGCGCGAAGCCCCGCCTACTGAATGGCCGGTGCCTCCTGATGGTGGCTGGACCGCTGACGACCTGGACCGCCTTCCCGGCCTGCCCCTGCACACGCAACTTCTCGACGCGGTGCTCGTCTTCCCCTGCCCGCAGACGGCCTTTCACGAGCGGGCCACGAGCTTCTTCGGACGGCGGCTCTCCACGGCCGCCGTACAGGGGCTCGACGTTCTGTGCAGGTTCAGCATCGACGTGGACCGGCAGAACCGGTTGGAGGCTGACGTGATCGTCCTGCGGGAAGCGGCATTGACGTGCCTCGAACAGACCCGCGTACCTGCGGCCGAGGTCGTGCTGGCCGTGGAGGTCACCTCGCCGGACTCCGTCTCCCACGACCGCGAGACCAAGCCCCTGAAGTACGCCCGGTCCGGCATCACCCACTACTGGCGGGTGGAGAACGAGAAGGGACTAGCCGTCGTCCACGCCTTCGAGCTGGAGCCCACCACCCGCGCCTACACCAGCGTCGGCATCTTCCGCGAACGCATGAAGGTGAGCGCGCCCTTCCCGATGGACCTGGATCTGACCGCCATCAAAGCGCGCCGCGGCGGCGAGTAGCCCCGGCACAGACGGCTGTGGTCCGGCACCCCTGAGAAGAGGGCCGGACCACAGCCGCAACGCCGCGAGCGCAGCGTCAGCGCACGAACACCCCCGCCTGTCCCGCCAGGTCCAAGAAGTACTGCGGTGCCACACCGAGCACCACGGTGACCGCCACGCCCACGGCGATGGCCGTCATCGTCAGTGGGGACGGCACCGCGACCGTCGGGCCCTCCGGGCGCGGCTCGCTGAAGAACATGAGCACGATCACGCGGATGTAGAAGAACGCCGCGATCGCCGACGAGATCACACCGATCACGACCAGCGGGGCCGCGCCACCCTCCGCCGCCGCCTTGAACACGGCGAACTTCCCCGAGAACCCCGAGGTCAGCGGGATACCGGCGAAGGCCAGCAGGAACACCGCGAAGATGGCCGCCACCAGCGGCGACCTGCGGCCGAGCCCGGCCCACTTCGACAGGTGCGTCGCCTCGCCGCCCGCGTCGCGCACCAGCGTGACGACCGCGAAGGCGCCGATCGTGACGAAGGAGTACGCGGCCAGATAGAAGAGGACCGACGAGATGCCCTCCGGCGTGGTCGCGATGACACCGGCGAGGATGAAGCCCGCGTGCGCGATCGACGAGTACGCCAGCAGCCGCTTGATGTCGGTCTGCGTGATCGCGACGATCGCACCGGCCAGCATCGTGAGGATCGCCACGCCCCACATCACCGGCCGCCAGTCCCAGCGCAGGCCGGGCAGGACGACGTAGAGGATGCGGAGCAGGGCGCCGAAGGCGGCCACCTTGGTCGCGGCCGCCATGAAGCCGGTCACGGGCGTCGGCGCGCCCTGGTACACGTCCGGCGTCCACATGTGGAACGGCACCGCGCCCACCTTGAACAGCAGGCCCATGACGATCAGCGCGGAGCCGACGAGCAGCAGCGCGTCGTTGCCCATCGTGTCGGCGAGCGCCGGGGTGACGTTCTGCACGGTGCCGTCGACGACCTGGGCGATCGTGCCGTACGACATGGAGCCCGCGTAGCCGTAGAGCAGGGCGATGCCGAACAGGGTGAACGCGGAGGCAAAGGCGCCGAGCAGGAAGTACTTGACCGCCGCCTCCTGCGACATGAGCCGCTTGCGGCGGGCCAGCGCGCACAGCAGGTACAGCGGGAGGGAGAAGACCTCCAGGGCCACGAAGAGCGTCAGCAGGTCGTTGGCCGCCGGGAAGACCAGCATGCCGACGACGGCGAAGAGCAGGAGCGGGAACACCTCCGTGGTGGTGAAGCCCGCCTTGACCGCCTTCTGCTCGCTCTCGCTGCCCGGTACGGCCGCCGCCTGCGCGGCGAAGGAGTCGACGCGGTTGCCGTGCTGCTCCGGGTCGAGTCGCCGTTCGGCGAAGGTGAACAGGCCGACCAGGCTGGTCAGCAGGATGGTGCCCTGGAGGAACAGGGCCGGTCCGTCGACGGCGATGGCGCCCATCGCCGTGATGCCGGCCTTGGTCGTGCCGTACCCGCGCGCGGCGAGTGCGACGACCGCGGCGAAGGCCGCGATCAGGGCGACGGCGGACACGAACATCTGGACGTAGTAACGGGACCTGCGCGGCACGAAGGCCTCGACCAGGATGCCGATGATCGCCGCGCCGATGACGATGAGGACGGGCGACAACTGCCCGTACTCGATCTTCGGCGCGTCGATCTTGGCGATCGGGTCGGCCGCCGTCGCCGCCGTTGTCCACAGGCTGTGGACGGCTGTTGCGCTCACTTGGCCGCCTCCACCTCAGGCTGGGGGTCCTTCTTGTGTACGTCGGACATGGTCTGCTCCACCGCCGGGTTGACGATGTCCGTCACGGGCTTCGGGAAGACGCCCAGGAAGATCAGCAGCGCCACCAGCGGTGCCACCACCACCAGCTCGCGCACCCGCAGGTCGGGCATCCCGCTCACCTCGGCCTTCACCGGGCCCGTCATCGTCCGCTGGTAGAGGACGAGGGTGTAGAGCGCGGCGAGGACGATGCCGAGGGTGGCGATGATGCCGATCACCGGATAGCGCGTGAAGGTGCCGACCAGGACCAGGAACTCACTGACGAAGGGCGCCAGACCCGGCAGGGACAGGGTCGCGAGGCCGCCGATCAGGAAGGTGCCGGCCAGGATCGGGGCGACCTTCTGCACACCGCCGAAGTCGGCGATGAGCCGCGAGCCGCGCCGCGAGATCAGGAATCCGGCGATCAGCATCAGCACCGCGGTCGAGATGCCGTGGTTGACCATGTACAGCGTGGCGCCGGACTGGCCCTGGCTGGTCATCGCGAAGATGCCCATGATGATGAAGCCGAAGTGCGAGATCGACGCGTAGGCGATCAGCCGCTTGATGTCGCGCTGGCCGACCGCGAGCAGCGCGCCGTAGATGATGCTGATGACCGCCAGGACCAGGATGACCGGCGTCGCCCACTTGCTGGCCTCCGGGAAGAGCTGGAGGCAGAAGCGGAGCATCGCGAAGGTGCCGACCTTGTCGACGACCGCCGTGATGAGCACGGCGACCGGCGCGGTCGACTCCCCCATGGCATTGGGCAGCCAGGTGTGCAGCGGGAACAGCGGCGCCTTCACCGCGAAGGCGAAGAAGAAGCCCAGGAACAGCCAGCGTTCCGTGCTGGTCGCCATGTCCAGCGAGCCGTTGGCCCGCGCCTCGGCGATCTCGGTGAGCGAGAAGTTCCCGGCGACCACGTAGAGGCCGATCACCGCGGCCAGCATGATCAGACCGCCGGCCAGGTTGTAGAGCAGGAACTTCACGGCGGCATACGACCGCTGGGTCGCCGCCGTCTTCTCGCCGTGCTCGTGGGCCCGGTCGCCGAAGCCGCCGATCAGGAAGTACAGCGGGATCAGCATGGCTTCGAAGAAGATGTAGAAGAGGAAGACGTCGGTGGCCTCGAAAGAGATGATCACCATCGCCTCGACGGCCAGGATCAGGGCGAAGAAGCCCTGCGTCGGCCGCCACCGGCTGCTGCCGGTCTCCAGCGGGTCGGCGTCGTGCCAGCCCGCGAGGATGATGAACGGGATCAGCAGGGCGGTCAGCGCGATCAGCGCCACCGCGATGCCGTCCACGCCCAGTTCGTACCGGACACCGAAGTCCGCGATCCAGGAGTGGGACTCGGTGAGCTGGTAGCGGTCGCCGTCGGGATCGAAGCGGACCAGGACCGTGATCGCCAGCGCGAGCGTGGCCAGCGAGACCAGCAGCGCCAGCCACTTGGCCGCGGTGCGTCGCGCGGCCGGCACGGCTGCCGTGGCGATCGCCCCGACGGCCGGGAGGGCCGCCGTGACTGTCAGCAGGGGAAAGGACATCGGTATCAGACCGCCCTCATCAGCAGGGTCGCGGCGACGAGGAGCGCCGCACCGCCGAACATCGAGACCGCGTACGAGCGCGCGAAGCCGTTCTGCAGCTTGCGCATCCGCCCGGACAGACCGCCGACCGAGGCCGCCGTGCCGTTGACGACTCCGTCGACCAGGGTGTGGTCGACGTAGACCAGGGAGCGCGTGAGGTGCTCGCCGCCGCGGACTAGGACCACGTGGTTGAAGTCGTCCTGGAGCAGGTCGCGTCGGGCGGCCCGGGTGAGCAGCGACCCACGCGGGGCGACGGCCGGGACCGGACGGCGCCCGTACTGCGCCCAGGCGAGGGCGACGCCGATGACCATGCAGGCCACCGTCGCCCCGGTGACCGTACCGGCGCTGATCGGCGCGTCGCCGTGGCTGTGTCCGGTGATGGGCTCCAGCCAGTGCAGGAAGCGGTCGCCGATGCTGAAGAAGGCGCCGCCCGCGACCGATCCGACGGCCAGCACGATCATCGGGATCGTCATGAGCCCCGGCGACTCGTGCGGGTGCGGCGGCTCGTAGGCGCCGCGCGTCTCGGCGGCGGGCTCGACGTCGGGCTTGGCCGGCGACGGCGTCGGGGCGTTGCGCCAGCGCTCCTCTCCGAAGAACGTCATCAGCATCACGCGCGTCATGTAGTACGCGGTGATGGCCGCGCCCAGCAGGGCGCAGGCGCCGAGGATCCAGCCCTCGGTGCCGCCCTTGGCGAACGCCGCCTCGATGATCTTGTCCTTGGAGAAGAAGCCGGACAGCCCCGGGAAGCCGATGATGGCGAGGTAGCCGAGGCCGAAGGTGACGAAGGTGACCGGCATGTACTTGCGCAGTCCGCCGTAGCGGCGCATGTCGACCTCGTCGTTCATGCCGTGCATGACGGAGCCCGCGCCGAGGAACAGCCCGGCCTTGAAGAAGCCGTGCGTCACCAGGTGCATGATCGCGAAGACGTAGCCGATGGGGCCGAGGCCCGCGGCGAGCACCATGTAGCCGATCTGCGACATGGTCGAACCGGCCAGTGCCTTCTTGATGTCGTCCTTCGCACAACCGACGATCGCACCGAACAGCAGCGTGACCGCTCCGACGATGGTGACCACCAGTTGCGCGTCCGGCGCGCCGTTGAAGACGGCGCCGGAGCGGACGATCAGGTACACGCCCGCCGTCACCATGGTCGCGGCGTGGATGAGGGCCGAGACCGGGGTCGGGCCCTCCATCGCGTCACCGAGCCAGGACTGCAGCGGCACCTGGGCGGACTTGCCGCACGCGGCGAGCAGCAGCATCAGGGCGATCGCGGTGAGCTTGCCCTCGTCCGCCCCGGCCGCGAGCCCGGCCTCCCCGTGGCCACCGAGCACCGGCCCGAAGGCGAAGGTGCCGAACCACAGGAACATCAGCATGATGGCGATGGACAGGCCCATGTCGCCGACGCGGTTGACCAGGAAGGCCTTCTTCGCGGCCGTGGCGGCGCTGGGCTTGTGCTGCCAGAAGCCGATCAGCAGGTAGGAGGCGAGACCGACGCCCTCCCAGCCGACGTACAACAGCAGGTAGTTGTCGGCGAGGACGAGGATCAGCATCGCCGCGAGGAACAGGTTCAGGTAGCCGAAGAAGCGGCGGCGGCGCTCGTCGTGCTCCATGTACGCGACCGAGTACAGGTGGATGAGCGAGCCGACGCCGGTGATCAGCAGGACGAACGTCATCGACAGCTGGTCGAGCCGGAAGGCGACGTCGGCCTGGAATCCCTCCACCGGGATCCAGCTGAACAGGTGCTGCGTCAGGGTGCGGTCCTCGGCGCCGCTGCCGAGCAGGTCGGCGAAGAGCACGACGCCGATCACGAAGGACACGGCGGCCAGCAGCGTGCCGATCCAGTGGCCGACGCGGTCCAGCCGGCGTCCGCCGCACAGCAGGACGACCGCTCCGAGCAGGGGCGCCGCCACCAGCAGCGCAATCAGATTCTCCACGATTCAGCGACCCCTCACAGCTTCATCAGGCTGGCGTCGTCGACCGAGGCCGAGTGGCGGGAACGGAACAGGGACACGATGATCGCGAGCCCGACCACGACCTCCGCGGCGGCGACGACCATCGTGAAGAAGGCGATGATCTGGCCGTCGAGGTTGCCGTGCATGCGGGAGAAGGCGACGAACGCGAGGTTGCAGGCGTTGAGCATCAGCTCGATGCACATGAAGACGACGATCGCGTTGCGTCGGACCAGCACTCCGGTGGCGCCGATCGTGAACAACAGGGCCGCGAGGTAGAGGTAGTTGACTGGATTCACTTCGACGCCTCCTCGGACCTCTTGGAGTCGGACCGCTCGGAGCCCTCGGAGTCGGGGCGCCCGGAGCCCGCCGGGCCGACCGCCTTGCGTTCCAGCCGCTCCTCGGCCCGCTGCTCCAGCGCCTTCAGGTCGCTCAGTGCCTCCATCGACACGTCGCGGATCTGGCCCCGCTCGCGGAGCGTCTTGCTGACGGTCAGCTCGGAGGGCGTGCCGTCGGGCAGCAGGCCCGCGATGTCGACCGCGTTGTGCCGGGCGTACACGCCGGGGGCCGGCAGCGGCGGCAGGTACTTGCCGTCGCGGACGCGCTGCTCGGACAGCTCGCGCTGGGTCCTGGCCCGCTCGGTGCGCTCGCGGTGGGTGAGCACCATGGCACCGACGGCGGCCGTGATGAGCAGCGCGCCGGTGATCTCGAAGGCGAAGACGTACTTGGTGAAGATGAGGGACGCGATGCCCTCCACGTTGCCGTTCGCGTTGGCCTGGGCGAGGCCGGTGAACTCGGTGACGGAGGCGTTGCCGATGCCGGCGATCAGCAGGATGCCGAAGCCGAGCCCGGACACCAGGGCCAGCCAGCGCTGGCCCTTGATGGTCTCCTTCAGCGAGTCCGCCGCGGTGACGCCGACGAGCATCACCACGAACAGGAACAGCATCATGATGGCGCCGGTGTAGACGACGATCTGCACGATGCCGAGGAAGTAGGCACCGTTGGCGAGGTAGAACACCGCCAGAACGATCATGGTCCCGGCGAGGCACAGCGCGCTGTGCACGGCCTTCCTCATGAAGACGGTGCACAGGGCGCCGATCACCGCGACGGTGCCGAGGATCCAGAACTGGACGGCCTCGCCGGTGGAGGTGCCGGCGGAGAGGGTCGCCGCGGCGGCGAGCTGCGCGCTCATCGGCGGATCACCTCCTCCGACGCAGGCTCCGTCCCGCCGAAGGTCGAGTCGCCCTCCTGGACGACCTCGCCCTCGGAGTGGGCGACCTGCTGGACCGTGCCCGGCGCCGCCTCGGTCACCAGGCCCCGGTAGTAGTCCTGCTCGTCGGTGCCCGGGTAGATGGCGTGCGGCGAGTCGACCATGCCCTCCTCCAGACCGGCGAGCAGCTGGTCCTTGGTGAAGATGAGGTTGGCGCGGCTGGAGTCGGCCAGCTCGAACTCGTTGGTCATCGTCAGCGCGCGCGTGGGGCAGGCCTCGATGCACAGGCCGCACAGGATGCAGCGGGCGTAGTTGATCTGGTAGACGCGGCCGTACCGCTCGCCCGGCGAGTAGCGCTCCTCGTCGGTGTTGTCCGCGCCCTCGACGTAGATGGCGTCGGCGGGGCAGGCCCAGGCGCACAGCTCGCACCCGACGCACTTCTCCAGGCCGTCCGGATGGCGGTTGAGCTGGTGCCGTCCGTGGAAGCGCGGAGCGGTGGTCTTCTGCTGCTCCGGGTACTGCTCGGTCAGCCGCTTCTTGAACATGGCCTTGAAGGTCACGCCGAAGCCGGCCACGGGGTTCATGAAACCGGGGTCGGTCCCCCGGTGATCCACGTGTTCCGTGTCTTCCCCGGGCCCCTTGTGTTCCGTGTGTTCCTTGCGTTCCTCAGCCATCGGACGCCTCCTTTCCATCCGTAGTTCCGCCCACAGGTCCGTCACTGTGAGTATCGGGCCCGCCACTGACAATCAGCTCCCGCTCCCGGCGGGGACGGCGCCTGGGCACCGGCGGCACCTGCTGTCCGGGCATCGGCGGGACGGGGAAGCCGCCGGCCATCGGGTCGAAGGCGGCCTCCGCCTCGGCGGCTTGTTCGGCGGGCTGTTCGGCGCCCTTGCCGCCCTTGTCGCGGTACATGTCCACGAGGAAGGACAACAGCAGCAGGACCAGGACGCCGCCGCCGATGTAGAGGGCGATGTCGCTGAAGCCGTAGTTCTCGTTCCTGAGCGCCCGCACGGTCGCGACCAGCATCAGCCAGACCAGGGAGACCGGGATGAGGACCTTCCAGCCGAGCTTCATCAACTGGTCGTAGCGGACCCGGGGCAGGGTGCCGCGCAGCCAGATGAAGAAGAACAGCAGCAGTTGGACCTTGATCACGAACCAGAGCAGCGGCCACCAGCCGTGGTTGGCGCCCTCCCAGAAGGTGCTGATCGGCCAGGGGGCCCGCCAGCCGCCGAGGAACAGCGTGGTGGCGACCGCCGAGACCGTCACCATGTTCACGTACTCGGCGAGCATGAACATCGCGAACTTGATCGACGAGTACTCGGTGTTGAAGCCGCCCACCAGGTCGCCCTCGGACTCGGGCATGTCGAAGGGGGCGCGGTTGGTCTCGCCGACCATCGTGACGATGTAGAGGATGAAGGAGACCGGCAGCAGCACGATGTACCAGCGGTCGTCCTGCTGGGCGACGATCTCCGAGGTCGACATCGAACCGGAGTAGAGGAACACCGAGGCGAACGCGGCGCCCATCGCGATCTCGTAGGAGATCATCTGGGCGCAGGAGCGCAGTCCGCCGAGCAGCGGGTACGTCGATCCTGAACTCCAGCCGGCGAGCACGATGCCGTAGATGCCGACCGAGGCGACCGCCAGGATGAACAGCATCGCGATCGGCAGGTCGGTGAGCTGCATGGCGGTGCGGTGGCCGAAGATCGAGACCTCGTTGCCGGCCGGTCCGAAGGGGATCACCGCGATCGCCATGAAGGCGGGGATGGCCGCGACGACCGGCGCGAGGACGTACACCGCCTTGTCGGCGCGCTTGACGATGACGTCTTCCTTGAGCATCAGCTTGATGCCGTCGGCGAGCGACTGGAGCATGCCCCAGGGTCCGTGCCGGTTCGGGCCGATGCGCAGCTGCATCCAGGCGACGACCTTGCGCTCCCACACGATGGAGAACAGCACGGTCACCATCAGGAAGGCGAAGCAGAACACCGCCTTGACGACGACCAGCCACCAGGGGTCGGTGCCGAACATCGAGAGGTCTTCAGCGGCGAGGTACGGGCTCATGCCTCCACCTCCTTGGGGGCGGCACCCGCGGGCGTCGCCGGACCGATGCGGACGAGGGTTCCGGGCAGTACCCCGGCGTCGGAGGCGACGCCGGCGCCGGCCGAGTTCAGCGGGAGCCAGACCACGCGGTCGGGCATCTCGGTGACCTGGAGCGGGAATTCGACGGCTCCGGCCGGTCCGGTCACGGCGAGGAGGTCGCCGTCCTTGACGCCCGCCTCGGCGGCCGTGGCGGCCGACACGCGCGCGCGTGCGGCGTGCCGGGTGCCGGCGAGCGCCTCGTCGCCCTGCTGGAGCAGGCCCTGGTCGAGCAGCAGCCGGTGCCCGGCCAGCACGGCCTCTCCGGCGGCCGGTCGCGGCAGCGCGCTCGCGGTCTGCAGCGGCTCGCCGCCCCGCGGTCCGTCCCAGGTGCCGAGCCGGTCGATCTCCGCGCGCGTGGTGCGCAGATCGGGCAGGCCCAGGTGTACGTCCATGGCGTCGGCCAGCATCTGCAGGACGCGGGCGTCGGTGGGAGCGAGACGGCGTGTCATCTGGTCGGGCTTGAGCGCGGCCTCGAAGAAGCGCACCCTGCCCTCCCAGTTGAGGAAGGTGCCGGGCTTCTCGGCGACCGCGGCGACGGGCAGGACCACGTCGGCGCGTTCGGTGACCTCGCTGGGTCGCAGCTCCAGCGACACCACGAACCCGGCCTCGTCGAGTGCCGCACGCGCACGCGTGGGGTCGGGCAGGTCGGCGACCTCCACGCCCGCCACCAGCAGCGCCTGGAGTTCGCCCCGGGCCGCGGCCTCGACGATCTCGCCGGTGTCGCGGCCGTAGCGGTGCGGCAGGTCGACCAGGCCCCACAGGGTGGCGACCTCCTCACGCGCGCGGGGGTCGGTCGCCGGACGGCCGCCGGGCAGCAGCGACGGCAGCGCGCCCGCCTCGATCGCGCCGCGCTCTCCGGCCCGGCGCGGGATCCACACCAGCCGGGCGCCGGTCGCCGCCGAGGTCCGTACGGCGGAGGTGAGGCCCCCGGCCACGGACGCCAGCCGTTCACCGACGACGATCACGGCGCCCTCGGCGCGCAGGGCCTCGGCCGCCTGGGCGCCGCCCTCCTCCAGGCCGACGCCGCTCGCGAGGGCGTCCAGCCACTCGGTCTCGGTGCCGGGAGCGGCGGGGAGCAGGGTGCCGCCCGCCTTCTCCAGACCCCGCGTGGCGTGCGTGGCCAGCGAGAAGACCTTCTGCCCGTGCCTCCGCCAGGCCTTGCGCAGCCGCAGGAAGACGCCGGGCGCCTCCTCCTCGGCCTCGAAGCCGACCAGCAGGACCGCGGGCGCCTGCTCCAGCGACGTGTACGTGACGCCGGTGCCTCCCCCAGACTCCGTCCGGGAGGTGCCCCCAAGGTCGCGGCCCCGTCCGGCGACGTGGGCGGCCAGGAAGTCGGCCTCCTCGGCGCTGTGCACGCGCGCGCGGAAGTCGATGTCGTTGGTGTCGAGCGCCACGCGCGCGAACTTGCTGTACGCGTAGGCGTCCTCGACGGTGAGCCGCCCGCCGGTCAGGACGCCGGTGCGGCCCCTGGAGGCGAGCAGTCCCTGCGCGGCGATCTGGAGCGCCTCCGGCCAGGAGGCCGCCTCCAGCTCCCCCTCCGCGTTGCGCACCAGGGGGGTGGTGAGCCGGTCCCGCTGCTGCGCGTACCGGAACCCGAAGCGTCCCTTGTCGCAGATCCACTCCTCGTTGACCTCGGGCTCGTTGGCCGCGAGGCGCCGCATGACCTTGCCGCGCCGGTGGTCGGTGCGGGTGGCGCAGCCGCCGGAGCAGTGCTCGCACACGGACGGCGAGGAGATCAGGTCGAAGGGGCGGGAGCGGAACCGGTAGGCCGCCGAGGTGAGCGCGCCGACCGGGCAGATCTGGATGGTGTTGCCGGAGAAGTACGACTCGAAGGGGTCGCCCTCGCCGGTGCCGACCTGCTGGAGCGCGCCCCGCTCGATCAGCTCGATCATCGGGTCGCCCGCGACCTGGTTGGAGAACCGGGTGCAGCGGGCGCACAGCACGCAGCGCTCACGGTCGAGCAGGACCTGCGTGGAGATCGGCACGGGCTTCTCGTAGGTCCGCTTCTTGCCCTCGAAGCGGGAGTCGGACTGGCCGTGCGACATCGCCTGGTTCTGCAGGGGGCACTCGCCGCCCTTGTCGCAGACCGGGCAGTCCAGCGGGTGGTTGATGAGCAGCAGCTCCATCACACCGTGCTGGGCCTTCTCGGCGACGGGCGAGGTGAGCTGCGTCTTCACCACCATGCCGTCGGTGCAGGTGATGGTGCAGGACGCCATGGGCTTGCGCTGGCCCTCGACCTCGACGATGCACTGGCGGCAGGCGCCGGCCGGGTCGAGGAGGGGGTGGTCGCAGAACCGGGGGATCTCGATGCCGAGCTGTTCGGCGGCCCGGATGACCAGGGTGCCCTTGGGCACGCTGATCTCGGCACCGTCGATCGTCAGCGATACGAGGTCCTCCGGCGGGACCGCCGCCTCTCCCCCTCCCGAGGGAGCATTGGTGGTCACAGTCATGCCTTCACCTCCGTGCGGTCGGCCCAGGCCGTCGACTTGGCCGGGTCGAAGGGGCAGCCGCGGCCCGTGATGTGCTCCTCGTACTCCTCGCGGAAGTACTTGAGCGAGGAGAAGATCGGCGAGGCGGCACCGTCGCCGAGGGCGCAGAAGGACTTGCCGTTGATGTTGTCGGCGATGTCGTTCAGCTTGTCGAGGTCGGACATCTGTCCCTTGCCGGCCTCGATGTCGCGCAGCAACTGGACGAGCCAGTAGGTACCTTCGCGGCAGGGTGTGCACTTGCCACAGGACTCGTGGGCGTAGAACTCGGTCCAGCGGGTGACGGCCCGCACGACGCAGGTCGTCTCGTCGAAGCACTGGAGTGCCTTCGTGCCGAGCATGGAACCGGCGGCGCCCACTCCTTCGTAGTCGAGGGGGACGTCGAGGTGCTCGTCGGTGAACATCGGGGTCGAGGAGCCGCCGGGCGTCCAGAACTTGAGGCGGTGGCCGGGGCGCATGCCGCCGCTCATGTCGAGGAGCTGGCGCAGCGTGATGCCGAGCGGGGCCTCGTACTGGCCGGGGCCCGCGACGTGGCCGCTGAGCGAGTAGAGCGTGAAGCCCGGGGACTTCTCGCTGCCCATCGACCTGAACCAGTCCTTGCCCTTGTTCAGGATCGCGGGAACTGAAGCGATCGATTCGACGTTATTCACCACAGTCGGGCACGCATAGAGGCCCGCGACGGCAGGGAAGGGGGGACGGAGCCGCGGTTGACCCCGGCGGCCTTCGAGCGAGTCGAGCAGTGCGGTCTCCTCACCGCAGATGTACGCGCCCGCGCCCGCGTGCACGGTGAGAGTGAGGTCGAGTCCGCTGCCCAGGATGTTCTCGCCGAGGAAGCCGGCCGCGTAGGCCTCGCGCACGGCCTCGTGCAACCGCCGCAGCACTGGGACGACTTCACCACGCAGATAGATGAAGGCATGCGAAGACCTGATGGCGTAGCACGCGATGACGATGCCCTCGATGAGGCTGTGCGGGTTCGCGAAGAGGAGCGGGATGTCCTTGCAGGTCCCCGGCTCCGACTCGTCGGCGTTGACAACTAGATAGTGAGGCTTGCCGTCCCCCTGAGGAATGAACTGCCACTTCATCCCCGTCGGGAACCCGGCACCGCCGCGTCCACGCAGACCGGACTCCTTGACGTACGCGATCAGGTCGTCCGGCGCCATCGCCAGCGCCTTGCGGAGCCCCTCGTACCCCTCGTGCCTCCGGTAGACGTCGAGAGTCCACGACTCGTCCTCGTCCCAGAAGGCCGACAGCACGGGTGCGAGCAGCTTCTCCGGGCTGCTGCCCCTGATCTCGGCTGCCACGGTCATCACTCCCCCTCCTCGGCGGTAGGCCCTGCCGGGTTGGAAGGGTCGGATGCCGATGTGTCCTGCGGCGCGTCGTGCGAGCTGAGGTGTTCCGTCGGGGACGGGTCGTGCACGTCCCGGTCCTGCGGCGCGTCGTGCGGCCCGCCGTCCCGCGGGTGCACCACGCGCGCGGCGGACGCCTCGCCCTTGGCGAGCTTGAGCCCGGCCAGGGATGCGGGACCCGCGCTGCCGCCGGCCGCGACGGCGCCGTCCCGCTCGTCGGGGAAGCCCGCCAGGATCCGGGCGGTCTCCTTGAAGGTGCACAGCGGCGCACCGCGCGTGGGCGTCACCGGCCGTCCCGCGCGCAGGTCGTCGACGAGGGACTTGACGCTCGCCGGGGTCTGGTTGTCGAAGAACTCCCAGTTGACCATCACGACCGGTGCGAAGTCGCAGGCCGCGTTGCACTCGATGTGCTCCAGGGTGACCTTGCCGTCCTCGGTGGTCTCTCCGTTGCCGACGCCGAGGTGCTCCTGGAGGGACTCGAAGATCGCGTCGCCGCCCATCACCGCGCACAGCGTGTTGGTGCACACGCCGACCTGGTAGTCGCCGCTGGGCCTGCGCCGGTACATGGTGTAGAAGGTCGCGACCGCGGTGACCTCGGCGGTGGTGAGGTCCAGCACGTCCGCGCAGAACTGCATCCCGGTGCGCGTGACGTGTCCCTCCTCGGACTGCACCAGGTGCAGCAGCGGCAGGAGGGCGGACCGGGAGTCCGGGTAGCGGGCGATGATCTCGCGCGCGTCGGTCTCCAGCCGGGCCCGGACGTCGTCCGGGTAGGCGGGCGCGGGCAGTTCCGGCATGCCCAGGCTGACGCCCCGCTCCGAAGAAGAGGTGGTCACCGGTCGACGCCTCCCATCACGGGGTCGATGGACGCCACGGCGACGATGACGTCGGCGACCTGGCCGCCCTCGCACATCGCCGCCATGGCCTGCAGATTGGTGAAGGACGGGTCGCGGTAGTGGACCCGGAAGGGGCGGGTGCCGCCGTCGGAAACGACATGCACCCCCAGCTCGCCCTTGGGCGACTCGACCGCCGTGTACGCCTGTCCCGGCGGCACCCGGAAGCCCTCCGTGACCAGCTTGAAGTGGTGGATCAGGGCCTCCATGGAGGTGCCCATGATCTTCTTGATGTGGTCGAGGGAGTTGCCGAGGCCGTCCGGCCCGAGGGCGAGCTGGGCGGGCCAGGCGATCTTCTTGTCGGCGACCATGACCGGGCCGGGCTGGAGCCGGTCCAGACACTGCTCGACGATTCTGAGGGACTGGCGCATCTCCTCCAGCCGGATCAGGAAGCGGCCGTAGGAGTCGCAGGTGTCGGCGGTCGGGACGTCGAAGTCGTACGTCTCGTAGCCGCAGTACGGCTGGGTCTTGCGCAGGTCGTGCGGGAGGCCGGTGGACCTGAGGACGGGGCCGGTGGCGCCGAGGGCCATGCAGCCGGCCAGGTCGAGGTAGCCGACGTCCTGCATGCGGGCCTTGAAGATGGGGTTCCCGGTGGCGAGCTTGTCGTACTCCGGGAGGTTCTTGTTCATCTTCTTCACGAACTCGCGGATCTGGTCCACCGCGCCCGGCGGCAGGTCCTGGGCGAGCCCGCCCGGGCGGATGTACGCGTGGTTCATCCGCAGGCCGGTGATCAGCTCGTAGATGTCGAGAATCAGTTCACGATCGCGGAAGCCGTAGATCATGATCGTGGTGGCGCCCAGCTCCATGCCGCCGGTGGCGATGGCCACCAGGTGCGAGGAGAGCCGGTTCAGCTCCATGAGCATGACCCGGATGATCGTCGCCCGGTCGGGGATCTGGTCCTCGATGCCGAGGAGCTTCTCGACGCCCAGGCAGTACGCCGCCTCGTTGAAGAAGGGCGTCAGGTAGTCCATGCGCGTCACGAACGTGGTGCCCTGCGTCCAGTTCCGGTACTCGAGGTTCTTCTCGATGCCGGTGTGCAGGTAGCCGATGCCGCAGCGGGCCTCGGTGACCGTCTCGCCGTCGATCTCCAGGATGAGGCGGAGGACACCGTGCGTGGACGGGTGCTGGGGACCCATGTTGACGACGATGCGCTCGTCGTCGGCGCGGGCCGCGGACTGGACGACCTCGTCCCAGTCGCCGCCGGTGACCGTGTAGACGGTGCCTTCGGTCGTCTCCCTGGGGGAGGCGTGGGAAGTGCTCACGAGTACGACCTCCGCTGGTCCGGAGCCGGGATCTGGGCGCCCTTGTACTCGACGGGGATGCCGCCGAGGGGGTAGTCCTTGCGCTGCGGAAAGCCCTGCCAGTCGTCCGGCATCATGATCCGCGTCAGGGCGGGGTGACCGTCGAAGAGGATGCCGAAGAAGTCGTACGTCTCGCGCTCGTGCCAGTCGTTCGTCGGATAGACGGAGACCAGCGACGGGATGTGCGGGTCGCCGTCGGGCGCGCTGACTTCGAGGCGGATCAGCCGGTTGTGGGTGATCGAGCGCAGGTGGTAGACGGCGTGCAGCTCGCGGCCCTTGTCGTGCGGGTAGTGGACGCCGCTGACGCCGGTGCACAGTTCGAAGCGCAGGGCGGGGTCGTCGCGCAGGGTGCGGGCGACCCGGACCAGGTGCTCGCGCTCGATGTGGAAGGTCACCTCGCCCCGGTCGACGACCGTCTTCTCGATGGCGTTGTCGGGCAGGAGCCCCTGCTCCTCCAGCGCGCCCTCGAGTTCGTCGGCGACCTCGTCGAACCAGCCGCCGTAGGGGCGGGTCGCCGGTCCGGGGAGCCGGACGGAGCGGACCAGGCCGCCGTAGCCGGAGGTGTCGCCGCCGTTGTTGGCGCCGAACATGCCGCGCTGGACGCGGATCTCCTCGCCGCCCTGGCCCCGCTGGCCGGGGAGGTTCTCCGCGGACAGGTCCTTCTCGGGGTTCACACCGTTCGCGTCACCCGCGGTGTTGTTCGCGTCGCTCACCGCAGCAGCCCCTTCATCTCGATCGTGGGCAGGGCCTTGAGCGCCGCTTCCTCCGCCTCGCGGGCCGCCTCCTCGGCGTTCACGCCGAGCTTGGAGCTCTGGATCTTCTGGTGGAGCTTGAGGATGGCGTCCATCAGCATCTCGGGCCGCGGCGGGCAGCCGGGGAGGTAGATGTCGACCGGGACGACGTGGTCGACGCCCTGGACGATGGCGTAGTTGTTGAACATGCCGCCCGAGGAGGCACAGACCCCCATGGAGATGACCCACTTCGGGTTCGGCATCTGGTCGTAGACCTGCCGCAGCACCGGCGCCATCTTCTGGCTGACCCGGCCCGCGACGATCATCAGGTCCGCCTGCCGCGGCGAACCGCGGAAGACCTCCATGCCGAAGCGCGCCAGGTCGTAGCGGCCGGCGCCGGTGGTCATCATCTCGATGGCACAGCAGGCGAGGCCGAACGTGGCCGGGAAGACGGACGACTTGCGCACCCAGCCCGCGGCCTGCTCGACGGTGGTCAGCAGGAAGCCGCTCGGCAGTTTTTCTTCGAGTCCCATGTCAAAGGCCCCTCAGTCCCATTCCAGGCCGCCGCGCCGCCATACGTACGCGTACGCGACGAAGACGGTGAGCACGAAGAGCAGCATCTCCACGAGCCCGAAAATCCCCAGGGCGTCGAAGGTGACGGCCCAGGGGTAGAGGAAGACGATCTCGATATCGAAGATGATGAAGAGCATCGCCGTCAGGTAGTACTTGATGGGGAAGCGCCCGCCGCCGGCCGGCGTGGGGGTCGGCTCGATGCCGCACTCGTAGGCCTCGAGCTTCGCCCGGTTGTACCGCTTCGGACCGATCAGCGTGGCCATCACCACGGAGAAGATCGCAAAGCCTGCCCCGAGGGCTCCCAGTACGAGGATGGGCGCATACGCGTTCACCGCTCCTCGCTCCTCTCAGTCGGCACTGACTGCATGGGGGTCCCCCCTGGTCGAGCGGAGCCGAGACCTGGGGGAGGTTGCACTGGACTCACGGCCGCCCCAACAGCCCCACGAGCCCCGCCCGTCCCGACGAAGATCGCAAACATGTGAAGCAGGTCACAAGCCCAACTGCCTCGCATCCTATGCCCGAGGCTCTGTGATCTGCGACACGGGGTATTGCACAAGCTTTGTGATCTCCACCACCTGACGAACGATCATGAAGTCGGATGAGCGGTGATCTTCACACAAGAAGCGTTCACCTGATCACCAGAGGTGACAATTTCGCTCGTCGTCGCTGGCCAGAGGGCCCGAGCAAGGTGCGTCTCCATATCAAGATGCTTCCCTTGCATGCAAATTGGCGCTGGACGCACACCCTTGATAGTGGAGGCGTTCACACATGAGGGGGAGGGCCGGGGGTCGGTGTGGACACGTGCACGCGTTCACGAGCGCGGACGGGCACCGCCGGACGACCGCCACGCCGACCACCACGCCGGCCGCCGAGGCGACCGGACCGCCGCGCACGCGACGGACGCACCCGCCGGGGTAACCGTTCCGTGACCTGCGCCACATTCATGAGAGACGTCTGAGAACCGGGCTTGGCCAAGTGTCCCAACAAGTGGTAAGCGCGGGGCAATTCGGGCGTAACGATCAAAGACCGTGATCACAGGCCGGTTACAGCCCGTCCGCTATGTCCGTTACGGCGTCAATAAAGAGCGACACGCCCGGGATTCGGCGGCTCGATTGAACAACTGTGGCGCAGCACACGTTTCTTGAAGGTATGGAGGAGCTACTGATACCGGTTGTCCCTATGTCCCACACCGCTCACATACGCAGCCACCGGAAGCCCCGCCGCAGCGCGTCGACGATCGCGATGCGGGCCGGAGTTGCCGGTGGCGTCCTCAGCACCCTGGCAGTGGCCGGTGCGTCGGGGTCGGCCAACGCGGCCGAACCGGTGACGCAGACCCTCGAACTGCCCACCCTGACGGCCGACCTGGCCGCTCAGGTCGCCCAGTCCGCAGACGTCACGCAGCAGGCGGCCGCGAGCTACCAGCTGCAGGCCGAGCGTGACGCGGCGGCCGCCAAGGCCGCCAAGCAGGCCAAGACCGACCTCGCCGAGGCCAAGAAGAAGGCCGCGGAAGCCAAGAAGAAGGCCGAGGAGGCCGAGCGCAAGGAGGCCGCCGAGCGCGCCTCTCGCGCCGCCGAGCGCACCACTCTGAGCGTCTCCTCGGACACCGGCTCCTCCACCGGCACGGGCACCAGCAGCAACACCAGCACCAGCACCAGCACGTCCACGGCGACCGGTTCGGCCGCCGCCGTCGTCTCCTTCGTGCAGGCCCAGGTCGGCAAGGCGTACGTCTCCGGCGCCACCGGCCCGTCCGCCTACGACTGCTCCGGTCTCGTGCAGGCCGCCTTCAAGCAGGTCGGCATCAGCCTGCCCCGCGTCTCCCAGGCGCAGTCGACGGCCGGCACCCAGGTCGGCCTGGACAACCTCCAGCCGGGCGACATCCTCTACTGGGGCGGCGCGGGCAGCGCGTACCACGTGGGCGTCTACGTCGGCGGCGGCATGTTCGTCGGCGCGCAGAACTCCTCCACCGGTGTCGTCGAGAAGCCCCTTTCCTACGACCCGCCGAGCGGCGCGGTGCGCGTGCTCTGACCCGCACCCACCCGTACACACGCGCAAGGGCCGCAGCCGCTCGGGGGCTGCGGCCCTTCGCGGGCTCCTGGCATGCTCGGGCGCGGGCCGGTGCTCCACCGGCCCGTCCACGAGCCGAAGGAGACAACCTCATGCCGAGTGTGTTCGTCCAGGGGCGGCCCACCGCCTCCTATCCCCCGTTCGCGCCCGAGGCCCGGCGTGGAGCGGTGCGACGCGTCACCGAGGTCGGCGAGGAGGTGCTGCACAGGCCGTGCCGTGACGTCACGGAGTTCGGACCCGACCTCGCGGCACTCATCGACGACATGTTCCGCACGATGTACGTCGCGGAGGGGGCCGGACTGGCGGCCAATCAGGTCGGGGTCGACCTGCGCCTGTTCGTCTACGACTGCCCGGACGACGACGGTGTCCGACATGTCGGGCACATCGTGAATCCGGTTCTCGAGACCCTCGACCCGGCCGCGCGGCGGCTGCTCGACGAGGGCGAGGGGTGCCTGTCGGTGCCGGGCGCCGTCATGGCCGTACCGCGGCCCGACCGGGCGGTGGTGCGCGGCCTGGACAAAGACGGCGCGCCGCTCCTCATCGAGGGCACGGGCTACTTCGCGCGCTGCCTGGCCCACGAGACCGACCACGTGAACGGGCAGGTCTACCTGGACCGGCTCTCCGGCCGGGAGCGGAAGGCGGCACTGCGGCAGTCGGCGGACCGGCGCGAGGAGGTCTTCGCGCGCCGG
This sequence comes from Streptomyces sp. BBFR25, assembly GCF_044590125.1. Taxonomy (NCBI): domain Bacteria; kingdom Bacillati; phylum Actinomycetota; class Actinomycetes; order Kitasatosporales; family Streptomycetaceae; genus Streptomyces; species Streptomyces sp. BBFR25. Next base: position 4,886,382 of record NZ_CP172447.1, on the reverse strand, counting down.
GCCGCCAACGCCGCGGCCTTCGCCGCCTGATCAGCCGCCTCCGATCAGGCACCAATGGTCAGGCACCTGTGATCAGGCACCGTTGATCAGGCCTTCGGCGCGACCTTGCTCAGTCCGTTGATGATGCGGTCCATCGCGTCGCCGCCCGTCGGGTCCGTCAGGTTGGCGAGCATCTTCAGGGTGAACTTCATCAGGATCGGGTGGGTGAGGCCGCGCTGGGTCGCGATCTGCATGACCTTCGGGTTGCCGATGAGCTTCACGAAGGCGCGGCCCAGGTTGTAGTAGCCGCCGTAGGTGTCCTTGAGGACGCGCGGGTAGCGCTGCAGGGCGATCTCGCGCTGGGCCGGCGTGGCCCGCGCGTGGGCCTGGACGACGACGTCGGCGGCGATCTGGCCGGACTCCATGGCGTAGGCGATGCCCTCGCCGTTGAAGGGGTTCACCAGGCCGCCGGCGTCGCCGACGAGGAGCAGGCCCTTGGTGTAGTGGGGCTGGCGGTTGAAGGCCATGGGCAGGGCGGCGCCGCGGATCGGGCCGGTCATGTTGTCCGGGGTGTAGCCCCAGTCCTCGGGCATGGACGCGCACCAGGCCTTGAGGATCTCGCGCCAGTCCAGCTCCTTGAAGGCGGCGGAGGTGTTCAGGACGCCCAGGCCGACGTTGGAGGTGCCGTCGCCCATGCCGAAGACCCAGCCGTAGCCCGGCAGCAGGCGGTCCTGCGCGCCGCGCCGGTCCCACAGTTCCAGCCAGGACTCCAGGTAGTCGTCGTCGTGGCGGGGCGAGGTGAAGTACGTGCGGACCGCGACGCCCATCGGTCGGTCCTCGCGGCGGTGCAGGCCCATCGCCAGGGACAGCCGTGTGGAGTTGCCGTCGGCGGCCACGACCAGCGGCGCGTGGAAGGTGACCTCGCGCTTGTCCTCGCCCAGCTTGGCGTGCACGCCGGTGATGCGGCCGGTGCGGTCGTCGATGACCGGGGCGCCGACGTTGCAGCGCTCGTACAGGCGCGCGCCGGCCTTCTGGGCCTGCCGGGCGAGCTGCTCGTCGAAGTCGTCGCGCTTGCGGACGAGTCCGTAGTCGGGGAAGGAGGCCAGATCCGGCCAGTCCAGCTGGAGGCGCGAGCCGCCGCCGATGATGCGCAGACCCTTGTTGCGCAGCCAGCCGGCTTCCTCGGAGATGTCGATGCCCATGGCGACGAGCTGCTTGACCGCGCGCGGGGTCAGGCCGTCACCGCAGACCTTCTCCCTGGGAAAGGCGGTCTTCTCCAGCAGCAGGACGTCGAGTCCCGACTTGGCCAGGTGGTACGCGGTGGTGGAGCCGGCCGGCCCCGCGCCCACGACGATCACATCGGCGGTGTTCTCGGAGAGCGGCTCAGTCTCGACGGTCACGGCGGGATCTCCCCAAGTTCGAAATCTGCGTGCCGACCGGCACTGGTCATGGGCAGTCTATTCAGCGTCACCGATCACCCGGCTGAAGGGCTGCCCAGTGAAGCGACCTCTCCCCGTTGTACGGTTGCGCGTCCCCACCGACGAGGACGCCGTCGCCTGGCACCGGATCTTCGCCGATCCGGACGTCATGGAGTTCCACGGCGGGAGGCCCGCGGAGCTGTCCGTCTACGAGGAGCTGACCGCCCGCCAGCGCCGGCACGATGCCGAGCACGGCTTCTGCCTGTGGTCCATGGTGGACGAGTCGGGCCAGGTCATAGGGTTCACCGGCGCCCAGCCGTGGCCCGGGGACTGGGGCCCCAAGGGCGAGATCGAGATCGGCTGGCGGCTCGGGCGGGCGTACTGGGGCAAGGGGTACGTCACGGCGGCCGCCCGGCAGACGCTGGAGCGGGTGCGCGGGGCGGGTGTGCCGGAGGTGGTCGCGATGGTCAACGCGCGCAACACCCGGTCCATCGCGGTCACGGAGCGGCTGGGCATGCGGCTCGCCGAGGTCTTCGCGATCCCGTCCTCCGAGCAGCGGGGGCACTGCTACCGCCTGCCACTGTCCGAGCCCTCCCCCTGACCCCCACCAGGACATGACGCAGGGTAATCGACTGTCACAGTAAGCCACTTGGCGCTTCCTGGCGGTGCGCGGCGGGGCTACTCTGCCGGGTACCGCTGGGGGTGACGTCCGTGCGCCTGGTACCCGAGAATCCCGAGACCCGTGGCGTCCGCGTGCCGCGCCTGGTCGGTCTCATGGCCGTGGACGCGTACGAGGCCGCCCGCGCGCGGGGCCTGTTCCTGACCGCGCCGGACCGGCCCGATCTCCGGTCCGCCGCCGTCGACCACGTCGTACGCCAGTACCCGCCGCCCGGTGCGCAGGTGCCGCGGGAGTCGGCGGTGTCCGTGTGGTTCGACTTCGGGGAGGGCGAGGGCGGCGGGGGCATCCGCGAGCCGCGCGTGCCGCGGCCCCCGCTCGGCGGGCTCCGCCGCGAGCTGGCGGAGCCGGGGAAACCGGGTGAACCGGGGAGTCCCGGTGAACCGGGGAAACCGCCGTCCTACTGCGCCGCGCTCAGCTCGCCTTGAACCCGCGGTGCAGCGTCACCACGCCGCCCGTCAGGTTGCGCCACGCCACCTTGGACCAGCCGGCCTTGCCCAGCCGCTCGGCGAGCGCCGGCTGGTCGGGCCAGGCCCGGATGGACTCGGCGAGGTAGACGTACGCGTCGGGGTTGGACGACACCGCGCGGGCGACCGGCGGCAGGGCGCGCATCAGGTACTCGGTGTAGACGGTGCGGAACGGCGCCCAGGTCGGGTGCGAGAACTCGCAGATGACGACCCGGCCGCCGGGCCGCGTCACCCGGTACATCTCGCGCAGCGCGGCGTCCGTGTCCTGCACGTTGCGCAGCCCGAAGGAGATGGTGACGGCGTCGAAGACGTCGTCCTTGAACGGCAGCCGCGTCGCGTCGCCCGCGGTGAACGGCAGCCAGGAGTGCCGTTCCTTGCCGACCTGGAGCATGCCCTGGGAGAAGTCGCAGGGGACGACGTAGGCGCCGGTGCGGGCGAAGGGCAGGGAGGAGGTCGCCGTGCCGGCCGCGAGGTCCAGGACCTTCTGCGCCGGGCGGGCGTCGACGGCTCTGGCGACCGCCTTGCGCCACGCCCGGTCCTGGCCGAGCGAGAGCACGGCGTTCGTCAGGTCGTACCGTTCCGCGACGTGGTCGAACATCGAGGCGACTTCGTGCGGCTGCTTGTTCAGGGAAGCGCGGGTCACGGGCCCATTGTTGCAGCACTTCCCCCGGTGGCCGCCGACAGGCTCACGGCAGCAGGCGCGGCCTCCGCCGCGCGGCGACGTCCTCCACCCACCCGAACAGCAGCACGAACACCGCGATCAGGACCCAGCCCACCGCCAGCAGGAACCACTGGCTGCCCAGCGGCAGATACGCCTCGAAGGCGGGCACCTCCCAGAACCGGTCGATCAGCGGCACGGCCAGGACCAGGGCCAGCTCGTGCCAGAGGTAGACCGTCACCGCGCGGGCGTTGAACACGCTCACCAGCCGGTCCAGCCGCCGCAGCCGGACCAGCCCCGGGAAGTCGCTCCCGAGCCGTGCCTTGGCGTACATCAGCAGCGTCACGAACCCGGCCGACCAGAGGGCCTGCGCGAACGGGATGTCGTCGAGGTCGTAGGTGCCGTACTCGGCCCGGTGCGCGAAGGCGTACCAGGCGCCGCAGGCGAGAGCGCCGAGCGACAGCGCGACGACGGCGACCGGCCTCGGGCGGGCCAGCACTCCGTCCCGGTGGGCGAAGCCGAGGACCCAGCAGAAGAGGTAGGTCGCCAGGTCGAGCAGTCCGGTGCCGAAGCGGTTCTCCGGCGGCTGCCAGAGGAACTGGAACGCCGCTATCGGCGCGAGGGACAGCAGCAGCACCGGCACGGGCGCGAGCCGGAAGACCCGCAGCAGCACCGGGGAGAGCAGGACGAACCACAGGTACGTCCTGAGGTACCAGAGGATCTCCCAGGCCTGCTCGCCCCACGCGCTGCCCGGCGGGTCGCCGAGCGGCACGACCCAGTAGACGATCTGCCACCCCGGCATCCAGCCGCGCGCCAGCATCGCGCCCACCACGAACAGGCCCCAGCACCAGAACGGCGGCAGCAGGCGGCGCAGCCTGCTCCGGAGCACCGCCGCGGCGGGCCGCTGGAGCGAACGGGCCATCAGGGTGCCGGCCAGCGCGAACATGACCCCCATGGAGGGGAAGACCAGCCCGGCCCAGGGCCAGCCGAAGGCGTGGTACGCGACGACCCGGACCAGGGCGAGGGCGCGCAGGGTGTCGAAGTAGCGGTCCCGGCCCCGGCCCCGTACCGGGGCCGGGACCGCCGCACGAGCGGCGCGCACGGCGCCCTTGCGGTGCGCGCCCATCAGCCACCGGTCCCCGCGGGCGTGCCGACCTCACCGGTCCGTTTCAGCTTCTGCCAGCGCAGCCGCCCGCCGGTCAGCGCGGTGACGCAGGAGTGGATGAGGACGAGGTACATCATCTGCCGGTACGCCAGCTGCTGGAGCGGCATCATCAGCAGGTACCGGTACTTCTCCCCGTCGAGCCGGAAGGCGTACGCCGCGCACACCAGCTGCACGGCCAGCACCGCGAGCCAGGCGAGGAGCGCCGCGCGGAAGTCGACGAAGACCATCGAGTAGACGGTGAACACGTCGATGAGCGGCGCGAAGACCGGCGTGACCACCTGGAAGAGCACCACCAGCGGCATCCCGACCCGCCCGAAGCGGCCCGAGGGCCCCTTGTCGGTCAGGGAGCGGCGGTGCTTCCACAGCGCCTGCATCGTGCCGTAGGACCAGCGGTAGCGCTGCGACCAGAGCTGGCCCAGCGACCCCGGCGCCTCCGTCCAGGCGCGGGCGTGCTCCTCGTAGACCACCCGCCATCCCGCGCGGTGCAGGGCGATGGTGATGTCGGTGTCCTCGGCGAGGGTGTCGTCGCTCATGCCGCCGACCTGGAGGACCGCCTCGCGCCGGAACGCGCCGATCGCGCCCGGGATGGTCGGCATGCAGCGCAGCAGGTCGTACATGCGCCGGTCGAGGTTGAAGCCCATCACGTACTCGATGTGCTGCCAGGCGCCGATGAGGGTGCGCCGGTTGCCGACCTTGGCGTTGCCCGCCACCGCGCCGACGGCGGGGTCGGCGAAGGGCTGCACCAAGTGCCGCACGGTGTCGGGCTCGAAGACGGTGTCGCCGTCCATCATCACGACGATGTCGTACCGGGCGTGCCGGACGCCGTTGTCGAGGGCGGCGGGCTTGCCCGCGTTGGCCTGCCGCACGACGCGGACGCCGGGCAGTCCCAGGGACTCGGCGATCTCGGCCGTGCCGTCCGTCGACCCGTCGTCCACGACGATGACCTCGATCGGGTGCGTACTGCGCGCCAGGGATCTCAGGGTCGCCTCGATGCACTCCTTCTCGTTGTACGCCGGGACGATCACGCTCACCGGCCCGGTGACGGGCGGACCCCAGCTGAAGCGGCGCCTGTTGCGCTGTCGGTGATGGCGGCGGGCGAGGACCAGCATCATCGCGAACCGGCCCATCACGGCCACGCCCACGACCACCAGCCCGGCCGACAGCGCCGGCACCGTCCACTCGGCGACCGCGACGGCCGCGATCAGCGCCTTGCCCTCGTAGAGGGTGGCGCCGGTGGCCTGGTGGTGGGCGGCCTGGAGGCCACCGCCGCTGCCGCCGGGGTCCTGTGGCCGCTGCTCATCCGTGGCGCCGCTGACGGTGGTGAAGGTGTAGCCCTTCGCCTTCATCTTCTCGATGTACTTCGGCAGCGCCTCGATCGTCTGCGACCGCTCGCCCCCGGCATCGTGGAAGAGGACGGACGCGCCCTCGCCGTCCTCCGGCGTCGCCCAGTCCACGATCTTCGAGACGCCGGGCCGCTTCCAGTCGTCGCTGTCCGTGTCGATGAAGACGCTGGTGTAGCCGTCCTCGCCGAGGCTCTCGTAGACGGGCCAGCTGTAGTTGTCGATGGCGTCCGTCTGGGAGGAGTACGGCGCCCGGAACAGCGTGGTCGTGATGCCGGCCGCGCCCGCCAGGGCGAGCTGGGTCTGCTCGATCTCGCGGGTGACGCGGGCCTGGCTCTGGTAGGAGAGGTCGATGTGGGTGAAGGTGTGGACGCCCACCTCGTTGCCCTGCTCGACCATGTCCCGCACGATCCCCGGATGGCGCGAGACCATCGAGCCGACCAGGAAGAACGTGCCGGGCACGTCGTACTTCTCCAGGATCTGAAGCACCTGCGGCGTCCAGGTGGGGTCGGGGCCGTCGTCGAAGGTCAGCACGATCGTCTTGTCCGGGACGGAGACGGTGGTGGCCCGGCCGCCGGGGAAGGACAGGATCGGCCCGCCGTCCAGTACGTCGTCGGGGACGTCGCTCGCCGAGGCGCCGGTGCGCACCCGCTGGTCGCCGCCGACCTCCGCGCGCAGATAGCCGTCGAGGAGCATCACGCAGGTCAGCGCGAGCAGGAGCAGCAGGGCGAGGAGGACGCGGGGGCGTTGCAGCGCGGCGGCCCGGCCCGCGGCCCGTTCCATGCGGGAGGGGGCGCGGCGGCGGCCCCGGGCGGGCTGGGTGCGCGGGGCGGGGGGTGTGCTGGGTGTGGTCATGAGGGTGGGGGGTCCGGTCAGTCGGTGCGGGCGGCGGTGGGGACGGCGGGAGCGGTGCTGGGGACCGCGCTGGGGGAAACGGAGGGCGCGGTGCCCGGCGGGGCGCCCGTGGGAGCGGCCCCGCCCTGCGGACGCGTGCCGCCGCCGGGACCTGCGCCGCCTTCCGGTCCTGCGCCGCCTTCCGGTCCGCCGCCGCCTTCCGGTCCGCCGCCACCGCCGCCGACGCCGAAGGGCAGCAGCGAGGACGGGTTGACCGAGATGCCGACGCCCATGAAGGCCAGGCCCAGGACGGCCGTGTAGCCGACGCACACGGCCCCGACCAGCAGGCCCAGCCGGCGCAGCAGCCGGGCCCGGCGTCCGGTGCTGTCGACGAACACGGGCCCCTCGGCGGAACCGTTGTCGCGTGTGCGGCGACGGCCGCGCGCGGCGGCTCGGGAGGCGGTGGCAGGCTCGGATTGCATTCCCCGGACGTTAGGGAGCCTTGCCTGTCGCGAACTGGCAGTTCCTTGAGAGATCCCGGTGAAAGGCGGCCGTTCCTGTCCGTTGCCTGGGAGATGACGGCGAACGGCGCCTTTTCCTCAGCGAAGGCCCAGGTAGGCGTGCCACCTTCACTGGTCCGACGACAACGACAACGACAACGGACCGGAACGGGAGAGTGCGCTCATGAGGGTTCACCGGAACGCGGCAGCCGGGTGCGCCCTGTTGCTCGCCCTGGCCGCCGCGGGCTGCGCGGGACAGGACGGCACCACCGACGCGGCCCCCGCCGCCCCGTCCGCACCGTCCGCGTCATCCACGCCGACCACCGCCTACGCCCCCTACGTCAGCGCCACCACCGCCTCCGCCACCGACACGGCGGGCTCCCCCACGACGTACAACCTGGCGTTCGTCATCTCGTCCGGCGACGGCTGCGTGCCGCGCTGGAACGGCGTCCAGGACATCGACGACGCCTCCGTCGCCTCCCGCGTCGAGAAGCTGACGGAGTCCGGCGCCGGTGTCCGCGTCTCCTTCGGCGGCGCGTCCGGCACGGAGCTGGCCGCGGCCTGCGACAGCGCCTCGGAGCTGGCGGCGGCCTACGGCGCGGCGCTGGACGCCGCCGGGTCCACGCGGGCGGACTTCGACATCGAGGGCGACGCGCTGACCGACGCCGACTCCGTCGCCCTGCGCTCGGAGGCGATCGCGCTGCTCCAGGAGGAACGCGGCGACCTGGAGGTCTCCTTCACCCTCCCGGTGATGCCCTCGGGCCTGGACACCGACGGCCTGGCGCTGCTGGCGTCGGCCAATGACGAGGGCGTACGCGTCTCCGTGGTCAACCTCATGACCATGAACTACGGCGAGTCGTACACCGACGACATGGGTGACTACGCCCTCGCCTCGGCGCGGGCCGCGCACACCCAGCTGAGGAAGGTCTTCGGCACCTCCGACGCGGACGCCTGGCAGGGCGTGGCGCTCACCTCGATGCTCGGCGTCAACGACGTCGCCGGTGAGACGTTCACGCTCGCGGACGCGGCCGAGGTCCGCGCCTTCGCCGAGGAGAAGGGCATCGCCTGGGTGTCGATGTGGGCGGCCTTCCGCGACCAGCAGTGTGGCGCGGACGCCTCGGCCACCGACGCGCTCACCACGTGCAGCGGTGTGGCGCAGGAGGAGGGGGCGTTCGGGACGGCGTTCGGCGCGTAGGCCCGTCGGACGAGCCCAGCGGGGCCGCGCGCTCAGCGCCCCCGGTACACCAGACGGCCGCCCACGACGGTGGCCACGCAGGTGGACGCGCCCTGACGCACGAGCCCGGCCCGGTCGGGTACGTCGAACACCGCGAACCGGGCGGGCTTGCCGGGAGCGAGTGCGGGAAGCAGCACCAGCGGCACCGGCGAGAAGGACGCGGGTCCGGGCAGGGTGGGCGGACGCGCCGCCACGGCGAGCCCCGCCCCGCGCACCGCGTCCAGGGCCGCGCGGCTCCGCAACTCCCCGGCGACGGCGACCGTTCCGTGCGCCAGCATGCGTTGGACCCCTCGGCGCGCGCTGGCGCCCCGCGCGGACGCGTCCGCGCCGAGGAGGGCGAGCGCGCGCTTCCCGAAGATCGGCTCGGTGCCGAGCCGGTCCGCTTCGCGCGGGTCGGGGTGGTAGGCCTGCTCCAGCAGTTCCGGGCCGTACGGGTTGAGCAGCCCGGGTGTCAGGATGCCGGGCCACCGGCGCACCCGCGCCCGCGGGTGGTCGGCGGCCAGCGCCTCGTACGGGCCGACGGCGGCGAGTTGCGCGCCGTCGACCACTACGGCCGTCTCGGGCGAGGCTTCACAGACGTGGATCGTCAGCACGGCGGTGTCAGTTCGCGGTGTCGGTCGGCGGCGTCAGTTGGACGCGAGGAGCTTCAGCTCGGGGTGCGCCGTGCCGCCCTCGATCGCCGTGGAGGAGATGTGGGAGACGACGCGCTCGTCGACCGGGTCGTTCGCCGGGTCGTCGTGCACGACGAGGTGCTCGTACGTCGTGGCCCGCTGCGCCGGGACGCGTCCCGCCTTGCGGATCAGGTCGATGATCTCCAGCCGGTTGGACCGGTGCTTGGCGCCGGCGGAGGAGACGACGTTCTCCTCCAGCATGATCGAGCCGAGGTCGTCCGCGCCGTAGTGCAGGGAGAGCTGGCCGACCTCCTTGCCGGTGGTCAGCCAGGAGCCCTGGATGTGGGCGACGTTGTCGAGGAAGACGCGGGCGATGGCGATCATCCGCAGGTACTCGAAGAGCGTGGCCTGGGTGCGGCCCTTCAGGTGGTTGTTCTCGGGCTGGTAGGTGTACGGGATGAAGGCGCGGAAGCCGCCGGTGCGGTCCTGCACGTCCCGGATCATGCGCAGGTGCTCGATGCGCTCGGCGTTGGTCTCGCCGGTGCCCATCAGCATGGTGGACGTCGACTCGACGCCCAGCCCGTGCGCGATCTCCATGATCTCCAGCCAGCGCTCGCCGGACTCCTTCAGCGGCGCGATGGCCTTGCGCGGCCGCTCGGGCAGCAGCTCCGCACCGGCACCGGCGAAGGAGTCGAGCCCGGCGGCGTGGATGCGCCGGATCGCCTCCTCGACCGACACCTTCGAGATCCGCGCCATGTGCTCGACCTCGCTCGCCCCCAGGCTGTGGATGACGAGCTGCGGGAACTCCTGCTTGATGGCGGCGAAGTGCTTCTCGTAGTACTCGACGCCGTAGTCCGGGTGGTGGCCGCCCTGGAACATGATCTGCGTGCCGCCCAGCTCGACCGTCTCCGCGCAGCGGCGCAGGATGTCGTCGAGCTCGCGGGTCCAGCCCTTCTTGGTGTCCTTGGGGGCCGCGTAGAAGGCGCAGAACTTGCACGCCGTGACGCACACGTTCGTGTAGTTGATGTTGCGCTCGATGATGTACGTGGCGATGTGCTCCGTACCCGCGTACCGGCGCCTGCGTACGGCGTCGGCGGCGGCGCCCAGCGCGTGCAGCGGGGCGTCGCGATAGAGGACGAGCGCCTCTTCGGGGGTGATCCGCCCACCGGCGGCGGCGCGGTCGAGGATGGGCTGAAGGTCGGCCTTCTCGGTCACCGGCGTCCCTTTCGCAAGGTTCGTAAGGGTTGTGGACGGACCTGCCCAGCGTACGCCAGGCGTTTTGCCCGCTCGTGCTCAGGCCGCGTAGGCCCCGGCCAGGACGCCGAGGAAGGCGCCCGCGATCAGGAACGGCCCGAAGGGGATGGCCGTCTTGCGGTTCGCGCGCCGGGCGACGAGGAGGGCGCCGCCGTAGAGCGCGCCGAGCAGGAACCCGGCGAAGGTGCCCAGCATCAGCGTGGGCCAGCCGTACCAGCCGAGGACGGCACCGGCCGTGAGGGCGAGCTTGACGTCGCCGAAGCCCATGCCGGACGGGTTGATGAGGAACAGCACGAGGTAACCGGCGCCCAGGGCGAGGGCGCCCAGCAGGGCGGTGGTCCACTCCCCCGCGTGCTCGGGCACGAGCGCGGTGAGGCCGAGCAGGACGAGCGCGGCCCCGGCGAGCGGCAGGGTGAGCGGGTCGGGCAGCCGCCGTACCTTCAGGTCGACGACGGCCAGCAGCACGCCGACCGGGGCGAGCAGCAGCCAGACGGCGACCTCGGGCCGGGTCCCGGTGGCGGCGGCGAGGGCGGCGCAGACGAGGGCGGTGGCGACGGCGAGGGAGGCGGTGCGGGGGCCGTAGGACGCCTGATCGGCCGGGCACTGCCCGCACCGGGCCCGGCCGAGCCAGCCCCGGACGGGGTGCCCTTGCGGGCACCGCTCGCGCCACGCCTCCCCGGACGGGGCGGAGAACCGGTGGGCCGCGCGGGGCAGCAGCGCGCCCGTCGCCGCACCCCACAGCGCGGCGACGAGGACGACCAGGAGGTCGAGGTCGGTGCTCATCCGGCGGCGGAGACGCCCTCGCGCCAGGTCGGCAGCAACTCGTCGAGCAGCGCCTCGGTGCGGGGCGGCAGTCCGCGCGCGCCGCTGCGGTCGACGAGGTCGGCGGCGAGGGAGCGCAGCCGGTCGGGGTCGCCGGTGGTGTGCGTGGCGCGCAGCAGCTCGTGCCACAGGCGCTCGTCGGCGGGGGCGGTGCGCAGCGCCGCGTTGAGCGCCTCGATGGCCTTCTCCGCGCGGTTCTTCTCCAGGTGGAACTCGGAGAGCGCCAGCCCGGTGTCGGCGACGAGCAGGGGGAGCTGGGCGTCGATGATCTCGTGGGTGAGCCAGCGGTAGCGACCCTCGGGCCGGTCGGCGAGCAGCGGCCCGCGCACCAGCACCAGCGCGTCGGTGAGCAGCCGCCCGCGCACCTGGCGGCTGCCGACGCCCCGGCCCTGGGTCGCCTCGTAGTAGAGGGAGCGCAGGACGTCCAGGTCGGAGACGACGGACTTGGCGAGGGTGAGCCGTCCGGTGGCGTCGGTGGCGAGCCGCGGCGTGCCGTCGGGGTCGGTGCCCAGCCAGGTCCGCAGCCGCTCCAGCAGCGCGTCGCGCACGTCGGCCGTCACGCCGCGCGGCCACAGCGCGGAGGACAGCACGCGCGGGTGGACGCCCTCGCGGTGCAGCAGGAGCAGCGCCAGCGCCTCGTGCAGCAGGGCGCTGCGCTCTCCGTCGGGCGCGTCCAGGCCGATGATCTCGTACGATCCGACAAGCCGGGCGTACACGGCGGGCCGGCCCTGCTCGCTGATGTCGACGAGGAACGGCGGGGCGTTGGCCGGGCGGCCGGGACCGCCCTCGGGGTCGGAGCCGGGGTCGGCGTCGGTGAACAGCTCGACGACGGCGCGCCGCTGGGCGGCGGGCAGCATCTGGGCGTCCAGTTCGAGCCCGAGCAGCGGTGCGAGCAGCCGGCCCTCGCCGGTGATCTCCATCTCCCAGGCGGCGCCGGGCAGGTCGGTGCCGCCGGTGCCGACGAGGTAGCCGATGCCGAGGCGACCGGCGTCGGCGGCCAGTTCGGCCAGCCGCAGGGCGTCGTCGTCGGAGGGCTGGGCGGCGAGCAGGACGAGGTGCGGGGCCCAGCGGGTGTGCTGGGCGGGCCCGGTGCGGCCGGTGAGTACGGAGTCGTGCCCGGCGGCGCCGAGCGCGCCGCGCCGCTGCCGGGTCTCGGCCGACATGGTCTCGAAGAGGTCCTCGAACCCGTCGAGGTGCCGGATCCGGTTGGGCGCGAGGGGCGTGAGGTCGTCCCCGAACCCGACCAGGGTGATGGTCATGCGGTCCGACCAGCCGTTGGTGGCCAGTTCGGCGGCGACCGACGCGAACACGGCGGCCCGGTCGGCCTCGGTGCCGCCGAGCGAGACGATGCCGGGCACGGCCTCCAGGTTGAGCAGCAGCCGGGAGTCGTCCATGGTGCCGAGGCTGACGAGGCCGGGGTAGGGCGCGGCGGTCTCCGCGTCCTCGTACCGCTCGGCGTCGGCGCGGGCGAGCATCCAGAAGGTCTGGTCCTGCCCCTGCTGCCAGGGCGTGGGCGGCTTCCCGGCGGGCTGGGCGAGCTGGAGGTGCAGGTCGCCGTTGCCGCTCATCCAGGCCGCGTAGACGACGGGCAGCGGGCGGGACTCGGCGGCGAGCGAGGCGGCCAGCCCACGCAGCGACCGGTCGAGCAGGCGTACGCCCTCGGGGTCGGCGCCGACGAGCAGCGCGTCCTGCGCGTCCTGGGCGTCACCGGTCGGCGTGGGCGGCTCCATGCCGCGCCGCCCGCCGACCGCGCCGAGCGCCGACTGCCACATCGCCTGCCGGCGCCGGCGACCGAGGGCGCCGAGGAGACCGGCGGCGAGGAGCGGTGCGGTGAGGAGCGCCTCGGGCAGCCCGAAGGAGTGGCCGTCCTGCGCGGCGGCGGGGGTGGCGTGTTCCCGGTCCGCGTGAGGGGCGGGGGTGACGGGCGTGACCGGGTTCGCGGGCGTGGGCGCGGGCCGCTGCTCGGGCAGCGAGACCTGGGCGTCGCCGGAGCCGCTGCCACCGCCACTGCCCTGGGCGTGATCGCCGCTCTTGGCGTAGTCGCTGATTTGCTGCTGCACCTGCTCGGAGACGTTCGGCGCCTCGTCGGGCATCTCGACCAGCTCGCCGCCGCGGGCGTCGCCGGGCATCTCCATGATCCAGCCGGGCCGGATGAGGCTGGCCTCGGACAACCGGGAGCCGTCGGGCTGCACCCGGTCCTTGTTGAGCTCGAAGATCTCCTTGTACCGCCGCCCGTCGCCGAGGTGCCGTTCGGCCACCTCCCAGAGGGAGTCGTGGTGGCGCCCCTCGGGCGGCTGGATCCGGTAGTACTTCGTGTCGCCGTGCGCGGCGGAGGACCCGCCGTCGGCCCGGGCGGCGGCCTGTCCCGCCTGCCCCGCCTGCTCGGCGAGGGCGCCCGCGGTGGCGGCGGCCTGCTCCTGCTGCTGGGCGAAGATTCCCGGCGTCTGCTGGGCGGCGGCGACGGAGGGCTTCTGGTTCCCCTCCAGGCTCTGCCCCAGCTGCGACAGCCCCGGCGTGAGGCTCGCCGCGGTGGCGCCGACGAGGAGCAGGGCGGCGACGAGCTGCCGGGCCAGCAGCTGACTGGGCCCGGACCCGGGCACCCGCCCCGGCACCCCGACGCCGGACAGCGCGGCCTTGACCTCGACGAGCACACAGGCGGTGAACTGCGCCCAGGCGAACCAGACGATGACGGTGAGGATGTGCAGGAAGGTCTGCACGGTGATCTCACGCTGCAGCCAGTCGAGGCTCGGCGCGCCGTCGGGCAACGGCCAGCCGATCTGGGTGGCCAGCGCGAGGGGCACCCCGACGACCAGCACGAGCAGCACCAGGAAGGCGAGGAACGCCTTGACGAAGTCCCCGAACGACCGCCGCCGCACCCGCACGGGCTGAGGCGTGCGGTTTCTCGGTGCGGAGGGTGCCGAGGGAGCCGTCGAGCTTGAGGAGCTTGATGTGCGGCGTCGCGGCATGGGCGGAGTCCTGGGTCGTGGTCGTGGGCGGCGAGGGCCGCGGGGGCGCTTGGTATCAGGGGTGTGCTGAGCCTACCGAGATCTTATGGACTCCCACCGACAGCGGCGAAGGTGCGAGGGAGGCCCACCTCACAACTCCCGCCCGCTTCATTCCCTTTGCCCGTCTCTGCGAGGACCCCCTTCACACCCCGCACACAATCCCCGAAAACCGGCCAGAGGCCGTGCACGCCCCCCTGGTAGCTTCGTTCCCTGTCGCACACGTCGTATCCCGGGGGGAACACCAGTGGCCCGCAGCGCCCTCACCATGACCGCCGCCACCTTCGCCGCGACGGCGGCCCTGCTCCTGACCGCCTGCGGCGGCGAGGATTCCGCGCCGGACGACATCAAGGGGGCGGAGACGGAAGCGAGCAGCTCTTCTCCGTCGGCCTCGGCGTCGGGCGCAGCCGACGTGAAGCGTCCGGACGTGAGCCTGCCCGCCGACCTGAAGCTGGTGTTCGACTTCGAGAAGCCGTCGGATAAGGATCAGGCCGCGGCGCTGGAGGATGCCGCGAACTACATCCGAGCCCTGGACCACGGCATCGCGCAGCAGGATCCGAACGACCCGGCGTACCAGTTCTATTCGACAGGCGGCGCCAAGAAGTACGCCAAGTCCCAGATCGAGGCGTGGGTCAAGGACGGCTGGACGGTCACCGGGAACGACCGGTACTTCAAGGCCGACATCGATCCCGTGGGTGAGGGCAAGTCGGTGCTCGTCAGCTTCTGCCGCAACCAGGCGAAGTTCTACAGCAAGAAGGTCGAGACCGGGAAGGTCAACTACACCGACGAGAACCTGGACAGCTACCAGAAGTTCAGCCTGTTGATGAGCCCGTCCGAGGCCTCGTCGGGGGTGTGGCAGGCAAGGCAGATCGAGGTGCAGGGCCGAGTGAAGGAGTGCAAGGGATGACAGTGCGTCGTCGCACCCTTTACTGGTCTTCCGCAGCTCTGTCGATCGCCATGATCGGGGGCCTGGCTCCGGCAGCCCACGCCAACGGCACCCCGGGCAACACCACGACCCCTCCAGCCGACGAGAGCCCCAAGGGCGACGCGAACGGCCGCACCCTACTGTCGTCGGTCTCCCAGTCCAGGATTCAGCTGACCTACCCCGACGGCCGGACCGGCAGCGGGTCCATGGAGGACCTGACCTCCGTCGACCCCAACTGGGAGCCGCCCGTCTGCTGGTACGAGCCGGTCTTCACTCCCGAGCAGCTCAAGTCCGCGGTCGCGGACCTGAAGAAGAACGGCGGCCTGGGCGCCGTGAACGCCCATGAGTTCTGGACCTCGGGCATCTTCGTGGATCACTACGAGGAGGGCGAGGAGCAGGACAACTTCGACATCAACTCGTCGAAGAACACCATGGCCAAGGGCTACAAGGACTACAACCTGGGCAAGGACGGGATGTTCTGGCGCAGCGTGGTCCGCAAGGGGCACGAGCAGGACACCGAGGCCTGGGACTGCGGCCGCGTCATGTTCTGGCAGGACGCCGGCACGATCCCGGACGACCCGCACGCCCCCACCCCGGAGACGCTCGCGGCCTATGCGTACGACCAGATCGACGTACCGAAGACCGAGGTCGAGCTGAAGCCCCAGACGAAGTCCACGGTGAACCTCCCCACCTGGGTCTGGCTGGACAAGGGCACCTTCAAGGAGGTCAAGGTCCGGGCCGAGCTGCCCAACACGGGGTTGTGGGCGGAGACGACCGCGAAGCCCGTCGCCCTCCACCTGGAGCCCGGCACGGCAGACGCCGAGACCTTCCCCGCCTCCGGCGACTGCGAGATCAACGCCGACGGCTCCATCGGTACGCCGTACACGAAGGGCAAGGCCGACCAGACCCCGCCCTGCGGCATCCGCTACCTCCGCGCGTCGAACGGCGAGCCGTACCAGCTGAACGCCTCGATCACGTGGGAGATCTCCTGGGAGGGCACCGGCGGCGCCCAGGGCGACCTGCCGGACGGCACCTTCGAGACGACCCAGGACATGGAAGTCCAAGAGATCCAGTCCATCAACCGCTGAACAGATCCTCGGCCCGCTCGGCGGTCAGCGCACGCCGCGCCCAGACTTCTAGCTGGTCGAGGTCCCAGCAGTCGAGCACGCGCTCTCGCAGAGCGAAGCACACCGGGATGTCCCGCCATTCCAGAATGCGAAGCGTCATCAGGGCACGCTCTTCGATCCGGCCCTCTACCCGGCCTTCCTCGCGTACCTGCAGAGCCACTGGGTTGTCGAAAAAGTATCGGATCTTCCTAGGCACGCGTCCCACCTCTCCCGTACGGCCTGATCGACCCGCTACGCCGCGCCAAGGTCACACCACACGTACTTGCCCCGGTTCCCGCCGCGGGCCAACGGCTGCCACCCCCACAGGTCCGCACACGCCCGCACGAGCGCGAGGCCGCGCCCCTCCTCCGCCTCCGTGAGCGCGTCCAGATTCCCGGGCGGCTCCGGCGGCCCCGGGTCGGCGTCCCACGCCCCGACCCGCAGCACGCCGGCCGCCCACCGCACTCGAAGCGCGGCGGGGCCCTTCGTGTGCCGTACGGCGTTGGAGACCAGCTCGGTCGCGAGCAACTCGGCGGTGTCCACGAGGCGGATGAGGCCGTGCATGGTGAGGATGAGGCGGAGAGTGCGGCGGCAGATGGTCACCGCGCGCGGGTCGTTGGGGATGTAAAGGGTGTACTCCCAGGGGGCAGTCGGGTCGACGACGGGATCGATTTCAGGCATGGGCGAACTCCGTTCGGTGGAGGAGGGAGAGGAGGGGCCGGTGGCGGTGCCGCAGCCGTCCCGACGGGCCAGAGCGGTGCACTTCCGAACCACACTCCACAGCGTGCTCGGCGCGCCACTGAATGTAGGGCACTAATTTCTGCCCGTGCAACCTGCTCGCGTAGTCTGCCACCCGAACGAGGCATTACCTCAAGGTCTTGAGAGGAACAGGAGGACGCGCATGGCGCCGAGGAGCCACCCCACCGCGCGGCAAGCGCGCCTGGGAGCGGAGCTGCGCAAACTGCGCGAGTCCGCAGGCTTGAAAGCCCGCGACGCGGCGGCGCTCCTCAACACGACGTCAGGGCAGATGAGTCACATCGAGGCCGGTATCGCCGCGGTCAGCGCGGAACGCATCCGCACTCTTGCAGCGCACTACTCCTGCACAGACGACGCCTTGATCGACGCGCTTGTCGCCATGGCGGGCGATCGGAGACGTGGCTGGTGGGACGAGTACCGCGAGCGCCTCTCCCCGGTGCACCTGGATGTCGCCGAGGCTGAGCACCACGCCACCTACCTTCGGGAAATCGTCACCACCTACGTCCCTGGGCTACTTCAGACCTCGGACTACGCCCGAGCGGTGTTCCAGTACATGAACCCCGAACTCTCCGATCGGGAATTGGACCTTCGGGTGGAACACCGGCTGGGACGACGGGCTGTCATCGAAGGCGACGAGCCCACGCCGTACACGACGATCGTTCACGAGATGGCGCTGCGCATCCGCGTGGCCGACCGCCGGGTCGCCCGTGCACAGCTCCAACAGATCCTGGACGCGGTCGAGGAGGGACGCGTCGGAGTGCGCATCATCCCGACCGACCAGGACGGCTTCGCCGGGGCCGGCGCTTCGATGCTGTACCTGGGAGGCACGGTTTCCCAGTTGGACACGGGACTTCGGGACGCTCCGACGGGCGTCGTGTTCCTTGACGCGGAACCCCAGCTGATGCGGCTCCGAACGCTGCTCAGCAGGGTGGAAGAAGCATCGCTGGACCCTCAGGCGTCGCGGAACGTCATCCACCACATGGTCAGAGAACTGTGAGGAGAACCATGACCGAGCCGCAGAACTGGCGCAAGTCCTCCTTCTCGGGTGGCGGAGAAGGCGACACCTGCGTCGAGATTGCCGTCCTCCCCGACCGCATAGCCATACGCGACTCAAAGGACCCGTCCCAAGGCACACTTACCGTTCCGTCCCGCTCATTCACCGCCCTGATCCAGAGCTTCAAAACGGCCACGGTCTGACCGGGCGTGCCAAGCGAGGGCATCGCACGTGCTCGTATCCTTCGTATGGTGCTGACGCACACATGACTCCCCCGTCCCTGGCACCAGGGCGTTCCACGACATCTTCGACGCAGTGACCGGCACGTTCCGTTTCGTCTGACCCGCAGAAGGGACTTCGGGCCATGGGCAAGAGCGATCTCGCGATCCCGTTGACCGAGTTGGAGGACTACGGTCGCCAGCTGCGGTCGCTCAAGACGCGGCTGAACCACACGAAGAAGCTCTTCGAGTCCTACAAGGACGACATCGGCGACGGCAGCGTCAACGACGCGCTCGGCGATTTCGAGTCCAACTGGGAGGACGGCCGCGAGGACATCACCCAGCAGCTCGACGCCCTCGCCAGCATGTCGGACGCCGTGGTCCGCGAGTTCAAGAAGCTCGACGACGATCTCACCAAGAAGGTCAACGACGCCGTGAAGACGGAGGACAAGCGGAAGGGAAGCAAGGGTGGCGGTGGGGAGAAGTAGCGCCGTCGGAGGCCGGTCCTGGCGATGGTGTTCTCTCTGCGGCTGACCTTCGTGCGGAGTGTCTCCTCCTCCGCGTTTCTGTTCCGAGGAGAGGTCGACGACGAAGTCGTGCTGCATTTCCTGTTGGACCGAGAGGCGGGTTCAGTCCGTCCGGCCGACGAGGAGGGTCGCCCCGTCGGAGTGCGCTGGCTGGATCTCGAAGACGGGACGTTCCATTCGGTGAACGCTGACGAGGATTTCGTTCTGCTGGCCTCACACCTGGCCGCGCACTGGCGCAAGCCGGGGAGCCCTCGGCGGGAGATCCGCAAGTACTTCGGCTGAGCAACCGCAGGGACGCAAGTGGCCCGACGCCTGTCGGGGGCGTCCGCTCAGCCCACCTCGTTCTCCGCCACCGCCTCGCCGTGGACCACCACGTCGCCGCCGTAGAACATGCCGGTGAAGACCGGGGAGTAGGTGAGCTGGACCTCGACCTGGACCTGGGCCGCGTCGGCCGTGACGCAGTGGGTCGCGGCGATGTCCGTGCCGGTCATGTCCATCTCGGCGGCGAAGGCCTTGACGCGGGCGTTGCAGTTCTCGTAGTTGATGGGGGCGGGGCCGCCGACGTCGTCGTAGAGGGCCTCGCGGTCGATGTCCTGGGCGGCGTAGCGGGCGGCCTGCTCCGCGATGTCCGCGGCGCGTTCGCGCTTGGAGATGGACATGCCGCCGTCGATGACGAAGGCCGACAGGGAGAGGAAGACCAGCGCGAAGATGATGACCGCGCCGGCGCCCGAGCCGCGGTCGTCCAGCCGGGTGCGCCGGTCCGCGAGCCAGTCGCGTACCTGGGATCTCACGCCGTCCTCCGGTACGGGTCCAGCGGGGAGCTGAAGGTCGCCGACAGGGTGGTGGGGATGTTCAGGCCGATCGAGGCCAGGCCGCGTACCTCGCAGCTCACCTCGACCGTGAAGAGGGTGTCCGGTTCGAAGCCGGGGCTCTTCTGGACGACCGAGACCGGGCCGGAGCAGACGCTCGCGAGGTTGGCCTCGGCGGCCCTCTTCGCCTCCGCGATCGCCGTACCGTGGTCCTTCTGGATCGAGCCCGCGCGGGCCGCGTCCCTGGCGGCGCCGTCGAGGGCGCCGCGGCCGTCGACCAGTTGGCCGAAGGCCACCAGGACGAGGATGAAGAGGATCATCACCGGGGCCAGGATGACCACCTCGATGGTGGACAGGCCCCGGTCGGCGTCGTCGCGACGCGGGCGGCCGTCCATGGGCCGGAAGGGGTTCATCTAGTTGCCCCCCTCCTGCACGAAGCGCTCGACCGGGCCCATCGACTCCGCGTGCACCGTCAGGTCCAGGCCCGGGAAGACCGTGGGGATGCGGGCCGTGATCTCCACTCCGACCGTGTTCTGCTCCGGCTGGAGCATCTTCACGTCGGGGGACAGGACCAGTTGCGGGCCGAGTTGGCGGATGTAGCTGTCGACCACGTCCTGGGCCTCGCCCCGCCACGCGCCGGGCTGGGCGTCGGCCGTCGCGCGGGCCTTGCGCGCGCCCGCCTGGGCCGCGGCCTGCGCCACGTGGTCGGCGAAGAAGTACAGACCGAACTGCACCGTCGCGAAGATCATGAAGAACAGGACCGGTGTGAGCAGCACGAACTCGATCGCGGTCATGCCGGAGTCGTCGCCGCGGGTGGTCGCGGCCTCCCGCGCCACCTCCACCCTGCGGCGCACCCGTCTGCGCACGCCCCCGAACGCGCTCCCGAGCGCGCCCCTGAGCACGCCGCGCACGGCGCCCGGCGTCCCCGTCCCCGTCTGTCCCGTCACGTCGTCCCCGTCAGAACCTGGCGCCGGCCGGTCAGCAGGTCTTGCCCGCGTCCGCGCCCTTGATGCAGTCGCCGACCTTGTTGGCGCCGTCGCTGAGCGCGGCGTTGATGATGGCGGCCACGACGCCGACGATCGCGACGACGACCGCGGAGATGATGACCCACTCGACCGCGGAGGCGCCGCGGTCCAGTTCACCGGAGCGGGCGCGGTCCACGCGGGCCCGCAGGAAGGTGATCAGGAAGTCGACGGGCACGATGCCCGTGGTGCCGGTGCGGAAGTTCCGTCCGTTCATGGTGGGTTCTGTCCTCTCGTGTCAGTTCTGGGAGCGAAGCGGCTCGGAGCTGCTGGATCGGGGCTGGACCGGGGTCCGGGGCGGGTACGGGGAAAGCTGCGTCATGAAAGCTGCGTCACACCTGGAACACCCTCATCGCCGCCGGATAGATCAGGAACACCAGGAACCCGGCGCACAGCAGGAGCTGGGCCACGAGCATCGACTGGGACTTCTCGCCCGCGCTGCCCTCGATCTCGGAGAGTTCGCGGTGGCGCATGGTCTCGGCGCGGGAGGCGAGGGACTCGCGGACCTTGGCACCGTCGTCCGCCACCAGGGCGAGGGAGGCGGATAGGTCCTTGAGTTCCTCGACGCCCAGGTCCTCGCCGAGCTGGCCCAGCGCCTGCCACTGGCTGATGCCGGTGATACGCGCGTCGGCCAGCGCGTTGCGGATGCGGTGGGTGGCCCAGCCGTCCGACACCTCGGCCGCCGCCATCAGCGCCTCCGGCAGACCGCGGCCGCCGGCCAGGCTCATGGAGACCAGGTCCAGGTAGGCGCCGATCACGCGCCGCAGGTCACGGCGCTTCTCGGCGGCGTCCCTGCGGACCTCGAGGTCGGGGAGGAAGAAGAAGAGCGCGGCGCAGAGCAGGGCCAGCCAGACCGGGATGATCGGGCTGCTGCCGAAGCCCAGCTGCCAGACGATCGCGAACAGGAACGGACCGAAGAACAGCCCGCCCGCCGCCAGCAGCGCCTTCGTCGCCAGGAACTTCTCCCAGCTGCGGTCGAGCACCGCCAGGTCCGCACGGAGCGAGCGCTGCTCCCAGCCCTGCTGGAGGTACAGCTCGGCGACCCGGGCGCCGACCTGGGCCCGCAGCGAGCCGAGGCGGCTGGTGTCCTGCGCCGCGCGGGACGACTCGTACGCCGCTCCGCGCGCCCGCATGGCGTCGATGCGGGCGACCTGCTGGATCGGGCTGCGCCTGCTCGGCATCAGCGCGCGGACCAGGGCGTAGATGCCCAGGCCGATGACGGCGCCGACCAGGACCGGCATGGTCAGGTTCATCGTCGTACCCCCTCGTCCCCAGACGCCGGCGACGGCTGGGCCGGTTGCGGCAGGCGCTGCACGGGCTGGCCCGGCTGGCCGGAGTGGCCCGGCTGGCCCGGTGTGCGGGGGCGTACGAACTGGACGTCGGAGCCGTCGCGGACCAGGAAGCGTTCCGGCGTCTCGATGGTCGACAGCTTGCGCAGCCACCAGAAGCCCAGCGCGAACAGCCCGCACACGCAGGCCAGGACGAGCTGGCCGACGGGTGAGCCGTACGGCTCGACGAAGTCCCGGTTGAAGATGGACAGGCCGAGGACGAAGAGGACCGACACCGCCACCACGATCTGCACGGACCGGCGGGTCGAGGCGCGCTGCGCCATCACGCGCTGACGCATGTCGACCTCCTCGCGCGCCGACTTGGCGAGCGCGCCGAGGACCTGCCGCAGACCCGGGCCGCGCAGCCGCGCGTTGAGGATCAGCGCCGCGACGATGATGTCGGCGGACGCGTCGTCAATCTCGTCGGCGAGGTGCTGGAGCGCGTCGGGCAGCGGGGTGCGCGAGCGCAGCCGGTCGACCAGGGCGTCCAGGTGGGGGCGGAGTACGGGCGCGGCGGCCCGGGCGGAGGCCGGGATGGCCTGCTCCAGGCCGACCGCACCCGCGATCGTGTCGCGCAGCGACTCCGTCCAGGAGGCGAGGGCCTCGACGCGCTTCATGGCGGCGCGTTCCTCGGAGGCACCGCCGAAGAGGCGGTCCCAGAAGAAGACGAGGACACCGGCCGCGATGCCGAGCACCGCCCACCGGGTCAGGAGCAGGACGGCGAGGCCGACGAGGGCCGCGGCGGAGCCGCGCCGGCCCGCCCAGCGGATCAGCTCGTTGACCCGCTCGCTGGCCTGCCGCTTCTCGTGCTCGGGCTTGGCGGGCAGTCCGCGCACCGCGAGCAGGAAGAGGGCGAGGCCGCCGCCGACGGCGACGCCGCAGCCGAGCGCGTACAGGATCGTGGTCGAGAACAGACCGCCCATGGAGCCGAGCGAGTCCAGTGCCGCGAGTGTGGTCGGCCGCATCTTCCCCGTCACCCCCACGTTCCGTTGGGCCGGTAGCCGTAGGCGATGAGATCCTCCAGGCAGGCGATGGGGGCGTGCGGTACGACCTGGCCGTCGGGCGCCTCGGCGAACACCTCGCTGGACAGCACCCGGCCGTCGACGCCGTTGACCTCGCGGACCGAGGTGACCGTGCGCTGGAGGCGGCCGCCGCTCTGGAAGTCGTTGCGCCGCTGGACGAAGACGACGAAGTTGACGGCGCCCGCCACCAGCATCTGGCTGGCCTCGATCGGCAGCCGCTCGGTCGCCTGGAGGGCGTACGTGGAGATGCGGTTGAAGACCTCGTGCGAGCTGTTGGCGTGGATCGTGGAGAGCGAGCCGTCGTTGCCCTGCGACATCGCGTTCAGCATGGTGACGATCTCGTCGCCGAGCACCTCGCCGACGATGACGCGGGAGGGGTTCATACGCAGCGAACGGCGGACCAGTTCCGCCATGCTGATGGCCCCCTGGCCCTCGGAGTTGGGCAGCCGCTCCTCGAACGCCACGACGTTGGGGTGGAGTTCGGGGAAGGTGTCGAGGCCCAGCTCCAGCGCGCGTTCCACCGTGATCAGCCGCTCGTGCGGCGGGATCTCGTTGGCGAGGGCGCGCAGCAGCGTCGTCTTTCCGGCGTTGGTGGCGCCCGCGATCATGATGTTCTTGCGGGCCCGGACCGCGCAGGCCAGGAAGTGGCCCAGCTCGGGGGTGAGGGTGCCGTTGCCGACCAGGTCGGAGATGAAGACCTTGCCCAGGCGGGCGCGGCGGATGGAGAGCGCCGGGCGGCGGGCGACGTCCATGACCGCCGACAGTCGCGAACCGTCGGGCAGCCTGAGGTCCAGCTGCGGGTTGGCGGAGTCGAAGGGGCGGGAGGACAGGCCCGAGTAGGCACCGAGGATCTGGATCAGCTCGATGAGTTCCTCGTCGGTCTCGGCGACCGGCTCGCCGCGCTCCTCACGCCCGTCGGAGTAACCGACGAAGACGTGGTCGCAGCCGTTGATGTCGATGTTCTCGACCTCGGGGTCGTCGAGCAGTGGCTGCAGCCGCCCGACACCGAAGAGCGCGGCGTGCACGGCCGCCGCGTACGCCTCCTCCGTCTCCGCGTCCAGCGGCGTACGCCCGGCGTTGATCTCGGCGCGGGCGTACTCCTCGAGTATCTGCGCGATGACGGCGCGCGCGTAGTGCCGTTCGTCCTCGGTGGACATCGGCGTGACGCCCGCGACCTGGTCCTGGCGGCGCTGCTCGGAGATGCGGTCGCCGGCCTCCTGCCGGAACCGCTTGACCAGAGAGTGGTCGACAGCGGTCATCGGCCGGCCCCCGCGTGGCCGGACATGCCGGTCGGACCGGCATGGCCCGCGGCACCGGGACCGGGACCGACGTGACCGGTCGGACCGGTGGGCATCGACCAGGCGGCGCCGAACTGCTGGTACAGGTCCGAGGTGACCTTGCGGGCCGAGCGGATGAGCAGCGACTTCTCCAGCCGCCCGCGCCTGCGCCCGGCCAACTGCTCGGCCCCGGCGGGGTCGTCGGCGATCGTGCCGACCACGCGGGCGCCGGTCTGGGCGTGCACCAGCATGTCGTTGACCTGGCCGGAGAGCTTGGCGGCGCTGTTGGTGTCGGCGACGAGGACGACGCCGATCAGCGGCATGCCGAGGCTCGCGGTACCGCGCGCTCCGCCGTGCAGCTTGTTGGACAGGGCGGTGGCGCGGTCCCGTACCCGGGCGATGGCCTCCGGCTCGGTGCGGGAGATCAGCAGCACCAGGGCGGCGTGCGGGAAGAGTTCCGTGGCCGGGGAGTCCCCGCTGACGCGGCCGCAGTCGGCGATGACGTCGGCGGGCGCGTTCGGGGAGTCGGCGAGGGACGCGAAGGCCCGGCCGAGGGTGGGCCACAGCCCGGCGAGCCCGGCGGCCTGCTCGGAGATGCCGAGTCCCACGAGGACTTCGAGGCCGCCGCTGAGCGGCTGTACGTGGTCCCAGAGCTGGTCGGGCACGAGGCCGCGGCGCGCGGTGGCGGCGATCGACAGCATGCCGGTGTTCGGGTTCAGCGGACCGCCGTGCGCGGCGGCCGACCGGTACACCAGGTCGCCGCCCGCCGGGTCGGTCTCGGCGAGCAGGACACGGCGCGGCCAGACCGCCGCGAGGGCGACGGCCGCGGTGGTGACGCCGGGGGAACCCTTGTCGGCGGCGAGGGCGATGAGGGCCATGGCTTCTTCGGTCGCCTTCTAGTTGCCGGGGATCAGGACGACGGCGACCTCGCCGGCGGACGCGGCCTGTGTCAGCGCCGGGACGTCGTCGACGTCGACGGTCAGCGTGACGGGCAGGTTGGTGCTGGCGATGCTGTCGCTCGAACTCGTGCCGGCGGACTCCACCACCGCGCGCTCGACCAGCAGCGAGTTGTCGGCACCGGCCGAGCCGGAGGCGCCGTCCTGGTCGCCGCTGCCGCCGCCGGACTTGTTGCCGACGCGGTAGACGGCGACGTTGTCGCCCGAGTCCAGGCCCTTCGGGTACTGGCCCTCCTTGAGGGAGACGCCGACCGTGGCCTTGCCCTCCTCCATGCCGGACTTGTCGGCGAACATCTCGCCGACGACCACCGTGCCCTTGTAGAGGGTGGACTTGGCCTGGAGCTTCTTCAGGCCCTCGCGCTGTGACCAGGCCACGAAGTTGGCGCCGGAGTCGTCGTTCACCATGACGGACTTGATGTTGCCGTCGGTGATGGACTCACCGGCCTTGATGTCGGCCGTCAGCTGGATGGCCTCCACCCGGTCCCCGGCCCGCAGCACCAGCATCGTCGCGCCCAGCGCGCCCACCAGGATCAGCAGCACCGCCAGCGCGGCCAGCGCCGGTTTGCGCTCGCGAGGGGGGCTGGGAAGCCGGTCACCGACCGACGGCTGAGCCGGAGCCGCGGAACGTCCCGCGCCCGCCCCCGTACGCTCCTGGATCTTCACGCAACCGCTCCCCGTACAACCAAGAAATTGTCTGCCACGAACCCACTCGGACGCCGATCGTCCAAGTACGCAGAATCATCTGCAATTTCGGACACTTCGCCCGTGTCCGCCCGACCGTTGGCGTCCCGGGTCATCCCCTGACGCACCCACCCGACCTGGGCAAATAACCAGCAGTAAGGCGAGTGTCAAGCCATCGCACCGTATCAGCCGCACATAAGCCCCTCAAGGCATGCCCACCACCGGCCCACCCGCCCCGCCCACCGTTACTCATCTGCAACTTCGCGCCGATGCAACCCCGTTGAGCACGGCCCGCCAAGCGGCCCCTCCCACTGTGCTCGCGCGAATCCAGCACGACCAGTCCCGGACACCGTCCGCGTGCTGTTCGTCACGGAGCGCCCATGGGTCCTGCACCAATCACTCACGAGGTGCCCGGCGGCCCGTGCCATGATCTTCGCTCGGATCAGTGACGGGGCGGCCACGGAGCGCTTGGGGGCAACGGGATGGACCTACTTCTACTTCCGGTGAGCGGGACCGTGTTGCGGTCCGACGCCCGGGTACGGGAGGCCGCGGGGGCCATCGGCCTCCGGTACGGCATCGACTACACCGACGACGACGCCGTGACCGCGCTGCTGGCGGAGCGCCGCAAGGCCCTGGCGGCGGAGCAACGCCGACCGGCGGCCTGGCTGGGGCTGCTGACGCTGATGGCGGGCATGTTCCTGCCGTTCGGAATCCCGCTGGCCCCGGCGCTCGACGCCCACCTGTTCGCCGTACTGGGTGCCGCGGCCTCCCTGACCGTCATCGGCGTGGCCCTGCTCGTGCACGCGCGAACCCAATGGAAGCGCACCCTGCGCCACGGCCCCGTCGCCGGCTACCGCGAGGTCCTCGGCATCGCCCGCGCCCACGGCATCCCGCTGGCACACATACCCCCGTGGCTGGAGGGCCGGACGACGAGCGGGGGCGGGAAGGGCGCGGC
This sequence comes from Streptomyces sp. BBFR25, assembly GCF_044590125.1. Taxonomy (NCBI): domain Bacteria; kingdom Bacillati; phylum Actinomycetota; class Actinomycetes; order Kitasatosporales; family Streptomycetaceae; genus Streptomyces; species Streptomyces sp. BBFR25. The sequence goes on along the minus strand of NZ_CP172447.1, from coordinate 4,859,846 downwards.
ACCGATCCCGACGTACCCGCCGGTGGCACCGGCGCCGGAAGCCCCCGCGGAGACGGCGACGGCACCCACGGCCACGGCTTCGGCCTCCGTACCGGTACCTGTGCCGCCGAAGCCCTGGGCCGTCTCGTACTACGAGCAGACGGCGGACGCGGGCGGATGGCACGACGAGATGGGCTGCCTCCTGATCCTCGTCGGCGCGGGTGGCGCGACCTGGGCCGCCACCGTGGGCACCGCGGCCGGATACGCGGCCCTCCTCCTCGTCCCCCTGGCCATCTGGGTCTGGCTGGCGGGCCGTCGCCAGGGCCGGGAGAAGGAGGAGTTGCGCGAGGAGGGCCTGAAGTACGTCAAGGAACTGGAGGCCGCGCAGGCAGCGGGCGCACGCGTACCGGAGCTCTCCCCGCAGCTGCGCGCACTGCTCGACGACCACCACTGACCGGCCCCCCCACCTACGGAGCAACGGAGTTCCCGTGAACCGCCCCACATCGGCAGCCCTCGCCGCCCTGTCCCTGCTGTCCGTCACCACGCTCACCGCGTGCGGCGGCTCGGACTCGGACCCGGCGGCCGACAAACCGAAGGCAAGCACGTCGTCGCCCTCGCCGAAGGCCCCCTCCCCTGCGGAGCACCTTGCCGCGACGATCGTCACGAAGGCCGACACCGACGGCTTCAACGTGGAGGAACCGGACGACGAGTACGCCTTCGCCAAGTCGACGGACGAGGTGACGGTCGACAAGCCCGTCTGCGCACCCCTCGCGTACGCCATGAACCAACTGCCCCTCGGCGCCCCCGAAGCCGACCTGACCCGGCTGGCCTCGGGACCGACGGACGCGCCGACGAAGCTGACGAAGGGCGTCACCTTCACCTATGTCACCCTGGCGTCCTACGCCCCGGGCAAGGCGCGGTCTTCCTTGGCCGACGCGCGCAAGGCCGTGGACGCGTGCGGCGACGGCTTCACCGCGAAGGCGAACGGCAACGAGAGCCCGTACGACTCCGTCACGGCGGAGAAGGTCACCCCGGCCGGTGACGAGTCGCTCGGCTTCATGTCCACGATGACCGTCCGCGGTGTCCAGCACGTCCTGCACGGCGAGGTCGTCCGCAGCGGCGACGTCCTCGCCGTCTACTTCTCGGTCGACGGCATGGCCATCGCCAACGGCAGGCCCAGCGACGTGAGGCTTTCACCGACGGTGGTGAAGGCGCAGAACGGGAAGCTGGCGGCCGGGTCGAGTTCGTGAGCGACATCCGGTTGCGGGTGACGGCGGGCGTCACCGCGGGCGTGCTCGCCCTCGCCCTGGCGGTGCTGGTGGCGGTGTCCCGGCCGGAGCTGATCGAGTGGGCCAGGGCGAAGGCCGAGGAGCGGGACCGGACCAGCGAGGCTTTCCTCTTCGCCTGGGCCCTGATCGTGCTGCCCGTGGCCGGACTGCTGCAGACACCGGTGGCGCGCGGGCGCGGGGCGCGGATCGGCGCGGGCTGGGCCCTGCTGGCCGGCTATTGGCTCCTCGTCCTGCTCCTGGTCCCGGTGGCCTGGCAGACGGAGGGGCTGTTCCCCGCGACCGACGGTCCCGGCAAGAGCGGTGGCGCCTTCGGAGCGGCCATCGGGCTGGTGATCGGCACGCCGGTGTACGCGGTGGTCTCGGGGGCGGTCTTCCGTACGGTGCGGCCCGAGGAGACCCTGTGCGAGCAGATACGGGGTCATGTGACGGGCGTCGTCGTCCTCACGAGCGTGCTGGCCGGTGCCGTCGTGGGCCTGGCCTGCGGACTCGGCTTCCGCTTCCCGGCCGCGGGCGCTCCCGCCCTCGCCCTGCCGGGCGGCATCCTGTGGGGACTTCACGCGGGTGCGGCCCTGGGCTACTCCGCCGCGGCGCGATTGCAGCCGTCGCGAGCCGCACGCCGTGCGGCGACCGCCACGGCCCTCGCCTTCGCCCGCACGGGCGCCGCCCTCCTCGTCTGCTGCCTGTGCGTGTCCCAGCTGGGCTGGGTGCTGCCGGGGTGGGCGGTCGCGGTGGTGGGGATACCGGCGCCGTTCCTGCTGTTCGTGTGCGCGGCGCGGTGGGAGTGGCTGGGACGGTGGGTGAGTCTCCGGACGGTGGAGGTGCCGAAGGGCGCCTTCGCGTGAGGGTGGGCCAGCAGGGCGTGCCCACCGCTAGCGGCGGGCGGTGCGGCTCTTCCCCTTGCCCTTCTTTCGCAGCTTCCGCAGGCGTTCACGCTCGCGCGCACTGCGCTCTTCGAGCACGGCGCGGCGCCGGTGGTGGGCGAGCCATCCCACGACGGCCACGCAACCGACGTACACGAGAAGCGCGGGGCCGGTGCCGGGGACGTACGCACACCCCGTCTCGTACGACCGGCAGTTCTTGCCCCGCAGCCCGCTGACGAGGAAGAAGACCGGCGCGACGGCAGCCGCGTAGCACGCGCCGCAGGCAACTCCGCGCAGCACCCGGGACGCCTGCCCCGAGTCGTTCGCGGCAGGCCTCTCCAACCACCCCGAGACGGCACCGCCCCACCCGAGCAGCGTGACCAGCCCGAGGATGCCCCCGACAGCCCAGGATCCTCCGGGCAGGTCGTACAGCACGGGCGCGCTCTCGCGTGCGGCCCACCGCGAGCCTCCGAATACGCCGACGAGCACCGCCGCTCCGACCACGACGAACAGCACGAGTCCCACGCCGTCCCGCCCCCGGAACCGCCGGTCGCGATCCGCCGCTTCGTCCACGGGCCGCTCAGGCATCGCCATACGCCCGATCCCACCTGCTCTGGCGCACGCCACCCCACGTGCCCATCACGACGGCCGCGCCGAAGAGCGCCGCCAGGAGCCCTCCGTTGGAGCCGGTGCGCCCGTCGTCGGGACTCGCGACGCCTTCGGGGTCGTACCGCACACGCAGCTCGTCACCCCTCGACGTCGAGTCGCGGCAGCCGTCGCTCTCCGGAAGCGAGGGCGAGATGTCCCGTCCGTCGACGGTGCGCAGTTCGCAGTGATTGGTACTGCTGTAGTCAGCACTGACGACCACCGCGTCCACCGCCACACCCCGGTCCTCCAGTGCGGTCGCGCCCCCGGCCTCCGCGCCGAAGATCCCCAGGGCCACTCCGGCGATCACCGGCACGATCAACTGCCACGCCACCTTCCGCTTCTTGCGCGGCACGCGGCGCAGCAGGAGCACCGGGACCAGGAGCGAGGCCAGGGGAAGGATCAAAATGGCGAACAGGCCGCCCACTCCACGCACCAAGGACGGCAGCGGCACCACGGGAGCCAGCCAGGACAGTCCCAGCGAGCCCCCGGCGCAGAGCAGGCTGAACGCCAGCCACCGCACCACGTCGGATCTGGTGCTGGTCCTGGCCCCGGTCCCGGTTATGACGTCAACCACGTGCCTCTTCGCCCCTCCCCAGCCCTTCGTGTGTCCAGGGCACCGTAGCGGTTCCTGACGCAGTTCACTCTGGCGAAACCGGGAAGCACGCGGATACCGTCAGTAGCCTTGACCGCACTTCTGTCTCACGGGGAGTCCACTGTGAAGCGCCGCTCTTTGCCCGTTGCTGCCGCGCTCGCCGCCTCAGCCGCTCTGCTGCTGACGGCCTGCGGGGGCGGGGACGACAAGTCCAGCGACAACGACAAGATCGCGGGGGCCGACCAGGGGTCGGAGACACCGGAACACTCTTCGGAACCCTCGGCTGCACCGGCACAGGACAAGCCGGACGGCGTGGACCTGTCCCTCCCGAAGGACATGAACCTCGTCTTCGACTGGGACAAGCCGAAGGACAAGAACGAAGCGGCCGCGATGGTCGACGCCGCGAACTACCTGCGCGCCATCTACAGGGGCGTCGACAAGCGCACGACCGAGGATGCCTCGTTGGCCGCCTACGCCACCGGCGACGGAGTCCACTACGCCGAGACGCAGATCAACGAGTGGATCAAGGGTGGCTGGACCGGCACCGGAACTCGCCGTCACTACGACGCCACCACACGGTCCGCCCCGAACGGCAAATCCGTTGAGGTCGCATTCTGCGCGGACACCGGGAAGTTCTACGGAAAGGAGGTCAAAACAGGAAAGGTACTGAAGTCCGAGCCCAGCCTCAAGGACTTCAACTACTACAAGATCATCATGACCAAGTACCCCACCAGTGAGGGCCTGTGGCAGGCGTCCAAGGTATTCGTGGAAACGGAGGCCAAGAAGTGCCAGTGAGCAGGCCACGGTGGAGCTTCTTCGGCAGCAGCGCCGCTGCCCTGGCCGCCACGACCGGCATGATCTTCCTCGCTGCCCCGAACGCCGCCGCGGAACCAGTGGACACCGGCAAGGGCGGCAGCGCCGAGCAGGAAGGGGGCGGCGACAATACCGGCATCCACGCAGCCGTGCGCATCGAGTACTCCGGATCCGTCGCCCCGAACGGCGCCACCGGAAACGTGACGTCCTCCGACGTCAACTGGACTCCCCCACCCTGCTGGTACGCCCCCTACCTCGGTGCCAAGGACTTCAAGAAGAAGATGTCCGCCGACATCGAGGAGGCCGCGAGCGCGCCCGGCATGACGGGGACTCCGGCTGCGGCGATCGGCCAGACGAAGGCGCACTACGAGGACGAGTACGGCTGGACGGACACCCCCGGTTACAAGGACTACAACGTCGCCAAGGACGGCGAGGGAATGTTCTGGGCCGGCGTCGAGAATCCCAACGAGCCGGACTACCTGAAGCGCAACTCCTGCACCGACCTCCCCTTCTGGGTCGACAACGGCGAGGCCCCGCCGCCCCAGTACGAGGAGGCCATCACCCCGGAGATACTCGCCGCCCTCGCGTACCAGCACATGGAGCTGCCCGGCACCGAGGTCACCCTCGCCCCCGCCGGGACCACGAAGGTGAACCTGCCGACCTGGGCGTGGCTCGACAAGGCCGACTTCCACGAGGTCCAGGCCACGGCGGCTATCGACGCCCCCGGCTTCGCCCTCACGGCCACGACCACCGCCAAGCCGGTGTCGCTCAAGCTGGAGCCGGGCACCCCGGACGCCGAGACGTACCCGGCGTCCGGCGAGTGCACGATCAACGACGACGGTTCCATCGGCGAGCCCTACGCCAAGGGCAAGGCCGACCGGACGCCGCCCTGCGGCATCAAGTACCTCCGCTCGTCGGGAGACGGCACCTTCGACCTCCAGGCCACCATCACCTGGGAGATCGCCTGGACCGGCTCCGGCGGCGCGGGCGGCGACCTGCCCGACGGCACCTTCGAGAACGCCCAGGCGGTCACGGTCCAGGAGATCCAAGCGGTCAATCGATGAGCCGGTACGCTCGGGCCCGAGCCGTCGGGAGGGAAGGGGAGAGGCAGTTGTCCTTTCTGCGATTCGCGAGTGATGAGGTCCTCGAAATGGCCGGCACGCTGGAGGCCAGCGGCGGCCAGATGAAGTCCGCGTCCAAGGAGATGAAGCACGCCGATTCCAAGCAGATCGGACACGGCAGCCTCGAGTCCGCGTGCGACGACTTCGCGGACTCCTGGGACTACGGCTTCGGCCAGCTGTCCAAGCTGACCAAGGGCGTCTCCAAGTTCGCCAAGAAGTCCTCGGAAGAGTTCACCAAGCTCGACCAGAAGCTCTACGACGAGCTGAAGAAGAAGGAAAACGAGGGCAATAAGTAGCAAGAAACCGTTAGCTTGTTACACCTTGGGGCAACCGGCGTCATCGGTTGCCTGCCTCCACGTCGAAGGTGAACGTCCGGCCGATCTGGGCGAGCCGCCCGCAGTACGAATCGAGCAGGAACACCGACGGCGTGGAGATCGTCACGTAGACACAGTAGTCACGTGGCGCGGGGACGATCAGCTGCAGTGAAGCCACCGGCAGGGTTGGGCGTACGGCCTCGTCGACACCGACGGCTTCCGCGGCCCCGCTCGCGGCGACTAAGCTCGCGGGTAGGGTGAGCAGGCGCAGGGACGCAGACATCACGCCCGGTCCGGAGGGCAGTTTGACCGCCAGGAGCATGTCCTGTCGCCCCTGTGCTCCCTTGCCGAGGTCGAAGTCCAGCTCCTGCAACTGGCTCTCGTCGGCGAAGAACCTGTGGTGCTTCGCGCGGTAGACGCCCTCGGCCGTCAGCAGGCGGTCATAGTGCCCGCTCGGCTTCACGGTGACGGCGAGCAACCCCATCGAGAGTCGCTCCTCGCCCGCGACATCCTCGGTGCCGAGACACATCGCTGTCAGGTCGACCGTTTCTTCCCCGCCCGCGGCGAGTCCGGGGAGCGCGGCCCTCATCTGTTGCGTGGCCGAGGCCAGCTGCTCCTCGTCGGCGTCCGGGACGAGTCGCTTCAGCGCTGCATCCCAGCCCTCGACGGCCGCGGGATCGGGCAACCGCACGAATTCGTCGGGCACCGTGTACTGAAATGCGTATGGGACCTGACGGGCAGCGGCGGATTCGATCGGCGTGCGGGTCATGCAGCGGTCCCGAAGTTGCCTGGTTGCAGGCCCTTCGTGAAGCTTTCGCCGGCCGAAGTGAGTGTGGTGGTGCTGTCGAACCGGGGGCCCAGGGGACCGGGCGCCATTGTCTTCGGCTCGTTGTCCGGCGCCTCGTAGTCGCCGAAGCCAGCGCCGGGGCCCACGACGGGTATGTCGGAGATGTTCCAGTCGCCGTCCAGCCACCGGCCTTCGTTGGTGTTGGAGCCGAACGCGAAGCCCGCACCGGTCACCGTACCGACGACGTCGAGAGTCTTGCCCGTGGCGACGTGCACCCAGCCCTTGCCCGCAGTGGCGAACCCACGCATCGAGTTCGCCATACCACTGGGTATTTTCGCGATGTTGCCCCAGCCGCCGGAGCCGACCCTGCCGAGCGTCGCCATGAGCCCCTGCGAGGCGCGCAGGGAGCGTCCGGACTGCACCAGCGCCCGTCCAGCCTGGGCCAGCTTCGCACCGCCGAGGGAGGCACCGCCCGCGACCACGCCGAGCGCGTCCCAGGCCAGGGTCTGCCACGTGACGCCCTCCGCACCACCGGCCATCGCGGCGCCGTGAGCAGCCAGCGCGCCGACTCCGACGATGAACCCGATCAGCCCGAGCGCCCCCACGCCTGTACCCAGCATCAGGGCGACGAGACACACCACGCCGATGACCATGGCGATGTCGGCGAGGATGTCGCCGACGAGCTTCCAAAAGTTGGGGTCGCTGAGGACGTTCCAGGCGTCGGACAGGAATTCGGTGAAGCCGTCCACTAGGTCGTCGAACCAGCCGGGCTCGGGCGGGGCGTCGTCCGCGGCCTGATTGACCGCACGGGCCGTCGTGTCCGCCTCGGTGACGTACTCCGCGTGCAGGGCGTGCGCCCGCCCTCGCACGGCCTCCAACTCGCTGTTCGCCGAGTCGTAGGCCGTCTGCTTGCCCTTCTTGTCCTTCTCGTACTCTTCTTTCTCTTTACCTGTCATCCGGGACGTGTCGTCGAGCAGGCCGTCCAGGCTGCTTTTGGCCGTGCTCACCTTCCGAGCCGCGGCTGCCGCCTCCTCCTCCAAAGCGCGGGCCCGCGTCTGGAATCCGTCCAGGCTGGTCTCCCAGTCGGACAGCGCCCGATGGGCGGAACCGACCGAGTCGAGGGCCTTCTCAAGGTAGGGCGGGATCTTGTCGACGGACTTCGCGAACGCGTCGGCCGCCTTGCCCGCCCAGATGCCGTCGGAGGTGCCGATCTTGCTGAGCTGCGTGTGCGCCGTGCCGCTCTCGCGGCTGACCCGGCCGATCGCGCCCACCATCAACCGCACCGTCTCCAGATCTCCCGGAGCCGGGTCGAATCCCAGATTGGGGTACTTGGACGAACCCACTTCGGTCCCCCTGTGTGTCGAACGCCTCCCGCCTCGGGGAGCTTGCCTGGACCAGTGATAGGAAGCTATCCGTGGGGCGAGTGGTTGCGCCATCTCGCCGATCACACGCTAACGGCGTCCCGGTGTCGTGCTACGACCCGGCCCCAGGAGGTTGGTCCGATGTTCCTGCAGCCCCAGCTCAGAGCACTGCTGCGGGACGGCGCAGCGGGCGCCGAACGACACGACGCCCGCAACTTGCAGCGGTCGTGGCGGAAGTTCGCGGCCTTCGCCTACGTCGCCGAGCAGTACGGATACCGGTACGAGGGACTGTCCACGCTGTCGCCCAAGGGGAGCCCGAATCCGTACTTCGCCTTTCGTCGGCTGCCGGACGCATCGGAGCGGGCGGCATGGAGCACGCAGCACCACCCCGCCGCGCCGGAGGGCGGGCCGCTGCCCGGCATGCGCCCCGGGGGCAGCCGCTTGCGGCCATTGCCCGAGGTGCAGCACGACGTCGATCTCCTGCACGCCCGCATCATGGTCGACTACAGCCGCACCCACCGGCAGCGAGGGCTGACCGCCCTCCTGGTCCTGCTGGTGGCCATGCTGATTCCCCTGTCCCAGACCGGTTTCAGCGCCCAGTCCCTTCTCGTTTGTGGCACCGTCTGGCTGTTCTTCGCCGCACTGTGGCTGACGGGGCTCTTCATCGCACGGCGTCGGTACGTGAAATACAGTCGCGTGCTCCGTGACTCCGGGGTCGACTGGCCTCCCAATCCCTCACTCGCTTAGCGCTGCGGAAAGTCGCGCGAGGTGCCGGACGTTCACTCGCGCAGATCCTTTCCGCGCGTGGCAGGTCGAACGGGAAGCGCGGTCACTTGACCCACCGCAGCGAGCCCGCGACCGCGTCGCACAACTGCTCCATAGGTGCGGACATCCCCGTCAGGGGGGCCGAGAAGCAAAGCGTCAGATAGCCGATGCCGCCGGGCATCACGACGTGAAAGTCGAGCGTCGTGCTGCCGACCACTCGCACGGCAGGCCCTGTGGCGAGTTCGACCACCGAGACCGTCCTTCGGTCCCGGCCCTCTCCATGACGCAGTTCCAGCCACGCGGCATACTTCTCCGGATCGGCCGGCGTGCCGCTGAGCGGTATCGACGACACCAGGAGGGAGGCGGGCATGCCCCCGTTATCCGAAGTCGTCAGTAGGAAGAACTCCATCGCGCCCCGCGCCCGGCCGGCCTCTGCGGTGTTGCGCAAGGTGGTCCACACGTTCCGGGTGAGCTCCGCGGAGACCTGCCTGCCCTGGGCCTGCCGATCCACGAAGGTCTTGAGCTGGGCACGCCACCGGTCTCGCGTGAGGTCGATTCGAAACCACTCGCGGGGGACCAGCAGTTTGTAGTCCCTCGGGATGCCTTCCGAGGGACCGGCGTCCGTTTCCGGCGTTCCCTTCACGTCGACATCACCAAGGGTGCGCCCTGGTCGTCGAAAAGGCGGACGCTCTTGGTGACACCCGCGAACATGGCGGAGAAGACGTCCCACCCCTCCACCGTCGGTGTTCCCATCTCCAGCACCAGAACGGTCCCGTTGACCAGTGGAATGTGGACCTGTATGAACGACGTCCAGATCGGTTCGGGACGGCCCGATTGCGTCAGGCTGCCGTCCACGTCGGCAGATCGATTACCGACACAGAGGACGGCCGGCCCACACGGCAGGGCCACTTCCTCGATCTGCCCGAGTTCCAAGTGCCGTAGCGTGGACGCTATGAAACCAGCGGGATTGCTGCCGGCCCTGTCATCCAGGTCCATGATGCTGACGTTCACGGCGGCCGTACAGCGGACTCCGTCGACCTCCGTCGTGACGAAGCCCGCATACTGCACCCCCGCCTCGATGAAGTCGTCGTAGTTCGCGGCGCACATGGCAGCCCATTGGCGATGCACTTCCTCGTCTGCGCCGGGGAGCGCCCGCCTCGCCAGCTCCACTATTCGTTCGGCGAGTTCGTCCAGGTCGTCTGCCTCGAACGGCAATTCCAGGAAGCCTTCGGGCATGATCCAGCGCACTTCCACGCCGCCGGCTCCCGTCAGGCTGCGCCGGGTCTCTTCAACGGCGTCAGTGCTCATCTCTACCTTCGCTCTCCGACCGTACGGCAGTGTCTGCTTCCGGGTGGAATCTCGCCGCGAAGGGATAGGGCCCGTAATGCGGGTAGTGTGCCGGTATCCCGGCGCCCCCTCGTCGCGCGATGTGGGCGACCTCCCGATACTTGCGCGCTCTTGCCCGCAGGTTCTGACGCACCGGATCGCCCCAGTGGGCCATGGCGCTCCGCAGGAAGAAGAAGAACTGGATGCCCACGACGGCCGTTGCTACCGCCAGATAAATGGTGCGGTGGGCAGCCGTCTCCCAATACTGGGCCACTCCACCCCAGTACAGGACGGCGCCCAGGCCCACGAACGCCAGGGGAACGCCGTGCGCGAACCCTGCTCTGAACATGTCCTCTTCGTCTTCGTGACGGCTGCGCAGAAGTGCGAGCACGGCGTCGTCGTCCAAGAAGTCGAAACGGACTTCCTCCCCGGCACGCTCGGCCGCCTGCCTGGCCTCCGGCACGGCAGCGATCACCGAGCCGCGAATCAGCGTCACGACCTCCCCGCCCCGGCGACCGATGAATTCCCACGCGCCCAAATCGCGATTTTCACTCGTATCCATGTGGCCTCCTCGCCGCTCCACGTCGCTAGGCGGCCAGGGCTGCCTTGAACGCCTTCGGTGAGACGCTCGGTGCGGGGCCCGGCGACGGCGACGGCGTGGGACCCGCTGGTGCGGGTTCCTGGTAGCCCGTCTTCTCACCGTTCTCACCACTGAGCATTCTGTTCAGGGCGCTCGCGAGCCCGGTCCCCTTGATTACGGCCGTGATCTTCTTGCCGTCGATCAGCTCATTCCGGGCGGTTCTGCCGAGCACCTTGTTGACCAGCGACACACCGATTCCATTCAAGAAGTTGTGGCCGATTCCGTCGACTGCGTCCAGCCCCTTGAAGGACCCCCAGGTCTTCAGTTTCCCGAACGCCTTGAGTTTCGCCAGTCCCTTGAGACCGGTGAGGGCCCGGAACCCCTTGAGCGCCCCCAGGCCGGGCAGCACACCGAGCGCATCGGCACCCAGTTTCAGCCAGTCGACCTTCCCCCCGCGCACGCTCATGTCGTACGCGTGTCCGGCGAGGGCGGCGGCACTGGTCAGTACGGCGAGCGTGGCGAAGATAGGAACCAGGAACTGCAGGGGCGGAACGAAGGCGCATATCACGGCGAGCACCGACAGCACGGCCGAGATGTTCGACAGCATGTCTGCCCAGTCCGCGAGGAAGTTCATAAATCCGCCCGGATCCCGAACAGCATCGTGATGCACGATGTTTTTGATATGACGCGCAGCCTTGTCACCCGCGTCGTCATAAATGTCCCGCGCATCCTTCACAGCCTTGCGGGCACTGCCGATGTCATGCAAGGCATCGGCCCGCCTCTTCACCCACCGATCATATTCTTCCTTCTCCGCTGCCGGTATGTCGCCGAGGGGATGCTTTTCGGTGAACTTTTTGACTTCTCGGTCTGCCAGGTCGTGCTCAGTCTTGGCCGCGCGATAGTCGCTCAGCGCCCTGTCCGCCTTCCGTTGGGCGCGCCGCATCTCACTCGCGAATTTGTCGGAACTGCCCTCGCTCACATCTTCGCCGATGGCCTTGGCGGCCTCGTCGTACCGCTCGAAAGACTTCTTCAGCTTGTCCGCGGTACCACCGGCCAGTTCATGGAACCCCTTGCCGGCTTCGCTGTCCCACCCCTCCACGGAAGCGAGGGCGTCGATGACGCGTGACTGTTCGTCGATCATCTCGGCCATCTTGCGCAACTTGCGACCGAGTTCGGCCACTTCCTCCGGATCGCCCGGTGTCGGGTCGTCGTGCCACAGCGGGGGCCAGTCGGCGTCCGTCCTGCTCACTTCGCCCCCTTGCTCTTGGCCTTGGCTTCCCTGATGGCCTTCGCCAACTCCTGGTCTATCTGGTCGTACGCCTTCGCGGCGGTGGCTGTGAACTCGGCCAGGGACTCAAGTTCCTTCATGAGTTTCTTACGAGTCTTCTTCCAAGTGTCTCCGAATTCCTCGAAGGCATCCTTCAGCCCGCCATGACCGACCGCGTGCCCGTAGTCTTCCGCGGGGTTGCCGTTCCGCTCGAACTCACCATGGATCTTGCCCAGATCACGTGAACACTTCTTGATCGCGGCAAGGTCTGCCTTGATATGGTCCCCCATGAGCTCTTCCTCTCTGTGGCGATATCGGTAAAATCCCCAGGTAGGGGTGCGATTGCGCCCACTCCCACTGCTCGCGACGACTGGGACCCGATACGCTCTCGTGAAAGTGGATCCGTCCCGCGTAGAGCTTAAGGAGACCCTGCCGTGACATCCAGGAGCGAGCAGCGCGTGATAGCGGACCGCCTCGGTGTTCACGCCGAGGCCTGCGAGTGGTGCACGATCGACAAGGTCCCCCAACCGCCGACGGACGTGCTCGATGCTGTGGGCAACCCCCGGCTCCGCCCCGGAAGGCTACGGCCGCTGGGCATGGTCGGGGCGGCACTCGCCGTGCTGTTCACACCCCTCGTCATGCTGTTGACTCTCCTGTCCAATGCGGAGGAGGCGCTCAAGCGGGCACTTGCCACGAGGGAGGAGAAGGAGCGGCTACGGGCCAAGGACGAGGACGACAGACGTCGGGACGCCATCACCGCCGAGCGCGGGTTCGACCAGGTCTTCGACGGGAACTGGCACGGCAGTGCCGGTAGGTTCCTGCTGCGTTGGTACAGCCATTCCACCCACCACCAGCGACTGGTCGTCGTGACCGATGACGGCATCGTCCTAGCGGCTCCGCCTCAGCGTGTCACCACGGGCAGGGAGAAGCGGATGGAGATCGTCGCTCGCCTCCCCGCCGCCGAGGCCATGTTGGTGGACCCCTTCAACGGGGAGTTCGACACACGCATGGTGCTGATCCGCTTCCGGGACAACTCCTGGCTGCGCCTCGACACGGAAGAGCCTCGAAGCAGCCTCCACACCTATCTGCTCCGCCAGCCTCTGGCCGACAACTGACGCCCCCTTCCAGCACCTGACGACGCCCGGCGCAGGAGCGAAAGCCCATACGCCGGGCGCCCGTTCGGCGCTACTTGCTCCGCGCCTGCTTCGCCAGTTCGTCGTCGATCTGCTCGAACTTGTCGGCCGCCATGGTGAGGTAGTCGCCCATGCCGTCGAGGCCGTCGAGGGTGTCCTTGGCGCCGCGGGTGAACTCGTCGAAGTTGTCGTCGAAGGCCTTGGAGGAGGACTTCGTGACGTAGCCCGACTCGACCAGGTTCGCGATGTACTTGCGGAGGCCGTCGAGCTTCTCCTGGAGCTTTTCCTTCTCCTTCACGACATGCTTGGCGGCATCCCGCATGTCCTGATATGTGATGTCAAGGTCTTTGGGCATGAAGCCGCTTCCTCTCACAACGCCTCAGGGCCAACCCCCGTGGCTCCTCGTTTGCGGATCGAACCGGCGCACCGGTCAGACCGGTCGGATGTAACGACCGGTGTGATCGTCCGCTCTGAGACAGCAGCTTACGGGGGAGGCCACTGGTGTCACATCCCTGAGTTGCCAACGGGAACGTCCGGTCACCGCCCTGTTGCGGGACCGCGACACCCAGCGGATATCGTCGCCTGGACTGTGAGCCGTGGTGTGGAAGCGGCCGCAGGGGCTCGCCTGGGGAGGACAAGCGTGCGACTGACTCTGACCGTCGTCGATCCGTACGGCGGGAGCTCCGCCGACGTCGTGCTCGACGCGGATCCCGAGTCCACCGTCGGGGACATCGCCGAGGAGCTGGCCAAGCAGGTCGGGGTCGCGGGAGCGCAGGTCATTCCCATCGGACACCAAGGTCAGGCGGGGGCCGGCGGGGCACCGCTCGTCTACGTCGACGGGTACGCCGTCGATCCGTCCGCCACGGTCATCGGGTCGCCGTTGCGCGAGGGCGCGGTCGTCAGTCTGCAGGACCCCTCCGGGTGTCTGCCCGGGGAGCCCACCGGGCTCGTGGAGTTGCGGGTCGTCGGCGGGCCGGGAGCCGGGTTCGTGCACCGGCTCGGGGTGGGGAAGTACGACATCGGAAGCGGTCCGGCCGCGTATGTCCGGATCGAGGACCCAGAGGTCGACGCCCGTGCCCTCACCCTGTCCGTCTCCACCGACGGGACCTGCAAGGTCGCCGTGCACGGTGACAAGGAGGGCGTCACCCTCGACGGGGAGCCCGTCAAGGACCGGGACGGGGACGACTGGCCGCTCGGCGGACAGATAGCGGTCGGCAACTCGCTGGTCGAGCTGGCCCGGTACGCGCCGCCCAACGCCGCGCTCAAGTGGTCCGAGGACGGGATCGGGCTGGACTACAACCGACCGCCTCGGCTGCGTCCGGCCGAGCGGCAGACCAACTTCCGGCTGCCCTCGCCGCCCCGCGAGTACGAGGCCCGGCCGCTGCCCTGGCTGATGGCGTTGACGCCGCTCGTCGGTGCCGTGGTGGCCGTGGCGGTGTTCGGACGCTGGTACTACCTGATCATGGCGGGGCTCAGCCCGATCCTGCTGTTCGCCAACTACTTCAACGACAAGAAGCACGGGCGCAAGTCCCATGCCAAGCAGGTCAAGGAGTACGAGGAGCAGAAGGCGCGGATCGAGAAGGACGCGCAGGACGCGCTGGTCGTCGAGCGGGACGACCGGCGGCAGGCCATTCCCGACCCGGCGGTCGTCCTGTCCATCGGGACCGGTCCGCGCACGCGGCTCTGGGAGCGGCGACGGACCGACCGTGATCACCTGCTGCTCCGGGTGGGGACCGGGCGGCTGCCCTCCGAGGTCGTTCTCGACGACCCGGAGCAGGACGACCACCGGCGCCAGGTCACCTGGAAGATCGAGGACGCGCCCGTCGCGCTGTCGCTGCGCGGCCTCGGGGTCGTCGGCATCGCGGGGCCCGGGGACTCGGCGCGGGCGCTGGGACGGTGGGCCGTCGCGCAGACCGCCGCGCTGCACAGCCCGATGGACGTGCAGTTCTACGTGCTGAGCGAGAACTCCGCGCAGAGTGAGTGGGACTGGGTGCGGTGGCTGCCGCACGCGCGACCCTCCGGGGGCCAGGACGTCAACATCCTCATCGGCACCGACGCCGAGACCGTCGGCGCCCGCATCGGCGAGCTGACGCAGATCCTCGACGCCCGCAAGAAGGCTGCCGAACAGAAGGGCGGCGGCGCGCAGGGCTCCAGTTTCACCGATCCGGACATCGTCGTGGTGTGGGACGGGTCGCGGCGGTTGCGGTCGCTGCCCGGCGTCGTACGGCTGTTGCGCGAGGGGCCTGCCGTGTCGATGTTCGCCGTCTGCCTCGACGCCGAGGAGCGGTTCCTGCCGGGCGAGTGCCAGGCGTTCGTCGTCGCCGAGCCCAAGGCCGAGGAGGGCGGGGACCGGCGCCAGGGCGAGCAGCAGCCCGCGCGGCAGGTCGCCGGAGGGTTTCCGTCCTTCCAGGCGTGGCACACCAACTCCCCCGCCGAGCCCGAGCAGCGGGCCCGTGCCGAGAAGCTGCGACTGCGGGTCGAGGAGGCGGGGGTCGAGCGGATCACGGACGTACGGCCCGACTTCGTGACGCCCGCCTGGTGTCTTCGGCTGGCGCGTTCGCTGTCCGCGCTGCGCGACATCAGCGGCGAGACCGAGGACTCCGCGCTGCCCGGCGCCAGCCGGCTGCTCGACGTGCTCCAGCTGGAGCCGCCCACGGCCGACGCGATCGGCGCGCGGTGGCGGATGGGCGGCCAATCGACGATGGCCGTCATCGGCGAGTCGTACGACGGCCCGTTCGGTATCGACATGCGCAAGGACGGGCCGCACGGCCTCATCGCCGGTACGACCGGTTCCGGCAAGTCGGAGCTGCTGCAGACCATCGTGGCGGCCCTCGCCGTCGCGAACACGCCCGAGAACATGACCTTCGTCCTCGTCGACTACAAGGGCGGCTCCGCGTTCAAGGACTGCGTGAAGCTGCCGCACACCGTCGGCATGGTGACCGACCTCGACGCGCACCTGGTGGAGCGGGCGCTGGAGTCGCTGGGGGCCGAGCTGAAGCGGCGCGAGCACATCCTCGCCGCCGCCGACGCCAAGGACATCGAGGACTACCAGGATCTCGTCCGGCGCGATCCCTCGCATGCCCCGGTGCCCCGGCTGCTCATCGTCATCGACGAGTTCGCCTCCATGGTGCGGGACCTGCCCGACTTCGTGACCGGGCTCGTCAACATCGCCCAGCGAGGACGTTCGCTCGGCATCCACCTGCTGCTCGCCACCCAGCGGCCCAGCGGTGTGGTCTCCCCCGAGATCCGCGCCAACACCAACCTCCGGATCGCCCTGCGCGTGACCGACGGCGGCGAGTCGTCGGACGTCATCGACTCGCCCGAGGCCGGGCACATCTCCAAGAACACCCCGGGCCGTGCCTACGTACGCCTCGGCCACTCCTCCCTGGTCCCCTTCCAGTCGGGGCGCGTCGGTGGCCGTCGGCCCGGCGCCGCCGACCCCGCCGCACTCGCGCCCTGGGTCGGGCCGCTGGGCTGGGAGGACCTGGGCCGGGCGGCGCTGACCAAGCCGAAGACCGAGTCCCGCGAGGACGACGAGATCACCGACCTCAAGGTGCTGGTGGACGCGGTGCGCGAGGCCAACCGGTCGATGGGCATCCCGGCCCAGCACAGCCCCTGGCTGCCGGCGCTGGACGAGAAGCTGCTGCTGGACGAGATCCAGGTCCCGGCGCTCGCCGGCGCCGCCCCGGGCAAGCTGCCGCCCGCCCCGTACGGCATCGAGGACCTGCCCTCCGACCAGGCCCGCCGCCCGGTCGTCGTCGACTTCGCGAGCTTCGGGCACCTGATGATCGGCGGTGCTCCGCGCAGCGGCCGTTCCCAGGTGCTGCGCACCATCGCGGGGTCACTGGCCCGCACCCACTCCACCGCCGATGTCCACCTGTACGGCATCGACTGCGGCAACGGCGCCCTGAACGCGCTGACCCGGCTGCCGCACTGCGGCGCGGTCGTGGGCCGCAACCAGACCGAGCGGGTCGTACGGCTGGTCAACCGGCTCAAGGGCGAGCTGTCGCGGCGCCAGGATCTCCTGGCCGACGCCGGGTTCGCCGACATCGGTGAGCAGCGGGCCTCGGTGCAGGAGAGCGAGCGGCTGCCGCACATCGTCGTCCTGCTGGACCGGTGGGAGGGGTGGGTGCCCACCCTCGGCGAGGTCGACCACGGGTCGCTGACCGACGAGTTGCAGACGATGATGCGCGAGGGCGCGAGCGTCGGTATCCACCTGGTCCTGACCGGTGACCGCACGCTGCTCGTGGGCCGCATCGCGACGCTCACCGAGGACAAGTACGGCCTGCGGCTGGCCGACCGCAGCGACTTCGCCTCGCTCGGCATCCCGACCCGCAAGGTGCCCGAGGAGATCCCGCCGGGCCGCGCCTTCCGCAACGAGTCGGGTACGGAGACGCAGTTCGCGCTGCTCTCCGAGGACACCACGGGCCAGGGCCAGGCGGCGGCGATCTCCGCGATCGGCGAGGCCGCCGCCGCGCGCGACGCCGACGTCCCGCGCGCCCGGCGCCCGTTCCGCGTGGACAGTCTGCCGAGCCGGATCGCCTTCCCCGAGGCCTGGGAGATGCGCGACCCGGAGGGGTCCCGGTCCAAGTTGTGGGCGCTGATCGGCATCGGCGGTGACGAGATCGTCGGCTTCGGCCCCGACCTCGCCGCCGGCGTACCGTCCTTCGTCATCGCGGGACCGGCCAAGTCGGGCCGCTCCACGGTGCTGATGAACGTCGCCCAGTCGCTCCTCGCCCAGGGCACCCGCCTGGTCGTGGCGGCGCCCCGCCAGTCGCCGGTGCGCCAACTGGACGGCGCGGAGGGCGTGCTGAAGGTCTTCACCGGGGACGACATCGACGAGGACGAGTTCGAGGAGCTGATCGACGGGGCGAGCCTGGAGGAGCCCATCGCCGTGCTCGTCGACGACGGCGAGATCCTCGAGGACTGCGACGCCGAGAGCCAGATGAAGAAGATCGTCTCCCGGGGCGCCGAACGCGGCCTCGCCCTCGTCATCGCCGGTGACGAGGAGGACGTGTGCAGCGGCTTCTCCGGCTGGCAGGTGGACGCCAAGAAGGCCCGCCGCGGCATCCTGCTCTCCCCGCAGGAGTCCTCCAGCGGCGACCTCATCGGCCTGCGCATCTCGCGCCAGATGGTCGGCGGCCAGGTCACGCCGGGCAAGGGCATGCTGCACCTCGGCGACGGGGAGCTGCGCACGGTCGTGGTGCCGGGCTGAGCCGGTGGGGGCGGGGCCCTCGCCGTGGTCCCCGCCCTCCTGCCGACCCGCTACTCGATCTTCGACAACCGTGCCTCCGGCCGCCCCGACTCCTCGCTCTTCGACGCGTAGTCGAGGTCGTCGCCGACCGGTGTGAAGGTGACGGTGGTGGGCGCGGGGTTGCAGCCGTCGTGGTTGCCCTCGGCGCCGACGGACCCCGCGACGATCTGCTTCTCGGTCACCTTCTTGAGGGTGATCACGTCGACGCAGACGCCGCCCAGCGCGTCGGTCTGGTGGAGCCTGCCCAGCTCCTGGCCGGTCTTCGCCTGCTTGATGGTGATCCGGAAGGTGCCCAGCGGCAGCTTGCCGTCGAGGGCGGCGGCCTGTCCCTCCCAGGTGCCGACGTAGCGCGCGGGCAGCCCGCCGGGGGTGGCGGCGGGCGGCTCCTGGGAGCCGCCGTCGCTGCCCGCGTTGCTCGCGTCCTTGCCCGAACCCGGCAGCAGGTCCAGGACGAACACCGACCCCACCGTCACCGCCGCCAGCGCTCCCGCCACCGCCAGCGCCACGGTGCAGCTGATCCGCCGCCCGCGCCCCCGGGCACCCTGGGTCGAGGTCGCCGCGACGGAGAGGGCGAGCCTGCCCGGGGGGTGCGTCGTGCCCGCGTCGTCGTCCGGTGGCCCGGGGTCCCGCGGGCCGGGGACGGACGGGAGGGCGGGAGAAGGATCAGGGGCGGGCGACGAGGGCGGGTACGAGGGCGCCGTGGGCGTCGGCATCACCGGAGGCGGGCCGAAGACACCGGAGGCCGGGGTCGCCGCCCCGGCGTCGCTGCCCGCCGTGACCGACGGCCGGCTGAACCCCACGGGCCCCGAGGCCCCGGTCTCCGCCTCCCCCGCCTCCAGGTTCAGCAGCTGTACGGCGCTCCGGCTGACCCGCTCCACCAGCGCCCCCGGCAGCCAGCCGCCGGTCACCAGGCGGGCCGCGCCCTCGGGGGCCAGGCGCCGGGCCACCTCGGCGGGGGCCGGGCGGGCGGCCGGGTCCTTCGCGAGGCAGGAGGCGACCAGCTCGCGCAGCTCCCCGTCGTCCAGGCCGTCGAGGCTCGGCTCCTCGTGGACGACCTTGTAGAGGAGCGCGGCCGAGGAGTCGCCCGGGAAGGGCGGCAGCCCCGTCGCCGCGTACGCCAGCACGGCGCCCAGCGAGAAGACGTCCGCCGCCCCGGTCACGCCCTTGCCGAGGATCTGCTCGGGGGACATGTAGCCGGGCGAGCCGATGGACACGCCGGTCGAGGTGAGGGAGGCGGTGCCGTCCGTGGCGCGGGCGATGCCGAAGTCGATCAGAAGGGGGCCGTCGAGGGTGAGCAGGATGTTGGACGGCTTCACGTCGCGGTGGACGAGGCCCAGCTCGTGCACCGCGGCCAGCGCCTCGCCGAGGCCCGCGCCGAGCACCCGTACCGAGTGGGCGGGCAGCGGGCCGCCGTCCGCCACGGCCGCCGTGAGGGAGGGACCGGCCGCGTACGCGGTGGCGACCCACGGCACGCGCGCCTCGGGGTCAGCGTCCAGTACGGGCGCGGTCCAGGCGCCGCCGACCCGGCGCGCGGCGGCCACCTCGCGGCGGAACCGGGCCCGGAACTCCTCGTCCAGCGCGAAGTGCGGGTGCACGATCTTCACCGCGACCGTGCGGCCGCCCGTGCTGCGTCCCAGGTAGACCCGGCCCATACCGCCGGAGCCCAGCCGGCCGAGCAGCCGGTAGGGCCCCACGACGGTGGGCTCGTCGACTTCGAGCGGCCGCATGGCGTCCACCCCTCCCCCGTACGCCGGTACCTGCCAGCAGGGTAGTGGGCACCCGCGGAAGGCCCCAGGGAGCGGCCGCGAGTCAGGGGCGCAGCAGCTCCACCCGCACGTCCGCCGGAAAGCCGGTGGTCGGTCCGACCCGGCGGGCGAACTCGGTGACCGCCTCCAGCTGCGGGGCCCCGAAGCGGAAGTCGAGGGTGGTGAAGTACTTCGCGAGGGTCGCCTCGTCGAAGGCCTCCCAGCGGGCGGCCTGCTCCGCGACCTTCTCCACCTCCTCCAGGGAGAGGTTGCGGGAGGCGAGGAAGGCCTCGTGCACCTTGCGGGTGATGACCGGCTCGCGCTCCGCGTAGTCGCGCCGGGCCGCCCAGACCGCGAAGACGAACGGCAGGCCCGTCCACTCCTTCCACAGGGCGCCCAGGTCGTGCACGTCGAGGCCGTAGCGCGGACCGTCGATCATGTTGGCGCGCAGGGCCGCGTCCCCGATGAGGACGGCCGCGTCGGCCTCCTGCATCATCAGGCTCAGGTCCGGCGGGCAGGTGTAGTAGTCCGGCTGGACGCCGAACCGTTCCGCCAGGAGCAGCTGGGCGAGGCGTACGGAGGTGCGCGAGGTCGACCCGAGGGCGACCCGGGCGCCGTCCAGGCGGTCCAGCGGGACCTGGGAGACGATCACGCACGACATCACCGGTCCGTCGCAGCCGACGGCGATGTCGGGGAACGCGACGAGGTCGTCGGCGTTCTTGAGGAATTCGACCAGGGTGACGGGACCGATGTCGAGATCGCCGCGCACCAGCTGCTCGCTGAGCTTCTCCGGGGTGTCCTTCGTCAGCTCGAAGTCGAGGAGCGTGCCTGTTCTCGCGAGCCCCCAGTACAGGGGCAGGCAGTTCAGGAACTGGATGTGGCCGACACGCGGCCGGGTGCGAGAATTGTCCACATCGCGAGGCTAGCCCTCCCCCGGTACCCGCCCGTCGCCGACCCCCGGCGTCAGCCGAACGGCGCAGGTGTTCAAACGTCCGGGTGAAGTGATCTTGACCTCTGTTGCGCTCGGGGGCCTGCGTGCTAGGCTCACAGCAAGTTGCAGTTTGGTTTCCCTTGCAGTACAGAGCCTGCGGAGCATGTGACCGCGGGCTCTCGTCGTTCTCAGACGTATGCAGTTGTGCAGCATTCAAAGTCTTCACACTTGCTGGTTCTGGAGCAGGGCAACCCTTTGGGCCCAAGGAGGGCTTATGGCTACCGGAACCGTGAAGTGGTTCAACGCCGAAAAGGGCTTTGGTTTCATCGCCCAGGAAGGCGGCGGCCCGGACGTCTTCGTCCACTACTCCGCGATCAACGCTCAGGGATTCCGTTCCCTGGAGGAGAACCAGCAGGTGTCCTTCGACGTCACGCAGGGCCCCAAGGGTCCGCAGGCGGAGAATGTCACTCCTGTCTGATTGACAGCAGTACCCAAGGAGCCCCGCGCCGGTTTCGGCGACGGGGCTCCTGCCCTTTCCCGAAGGCTTCGTGAACTTCGCGGCGGGGCCCGACTGTCAGTGGCTGCCCCTAGGGTCCGCCCATGACCATCGACCCCGCCTTCGTGACCACCACCCGGACCTTCTACGACGCCGTCGCCGAGGACTACCACGCCCGGTTCCGCACCGTGCTCGACGACGCCCCGCTCGACCGGGCGCTGATGGGCGCCTTCGCCGAGCTGGTGGGGCCCGAGGGGCAGGTGGCCGACCTCGGCTGCGGACCCGGCCTGGTCACCGCGCACCTGGCCTCGCTGGGCCTGCGGGTCTTCGGCCTGGACCTGTCCTCCTCGATGCTCGCGATCGCGCGCCGCGAGAACCCCGGGCTGCGGTTCGAGCAGGGGTCCATGCTGGACCTCGACCTGCCGGACGGCGCCCTCGCGGGTGCGGTCTCCTGGTACTCGTCGATCCACACGCCGTGGGAGAAGCTGCCGGACCTCTTCGGCGAGGTGCGGCGCGTGCTGGCCCCGGGCGGGTACCTGCTGCTCGGCTTCCAGGTCGGTGACGAGCCCAACCACCACGACCGCCCGTGGGGCCACCCGGTCGCCCTGGACTTCGAACGGCGGCGGCCGGAGCCGATGGCTGAGCTGCTGGAGCAGGCCGGGTTCACCGTGCTGTCCCGGACGGTGCGGATCACCGAGGAGACCACCGTCCCCCAGGTCCCGCAGGCCTGCCTCATCGCCCGCCGCTGACCATCACTTGGCCGCCCGACCACCGGCGCCGTCCTACCCCTCGTACAGCCCCTCCACCGCCTCCGCGAAGTCCCGCATGATCGCCTCGCGGCGGAGCTTCATGGAGGGGGTCAGGTGGCCCTCCCACTCGGTGAAGTCCCTGGGCAGGACGGCGAAGCGGCGGATGGACTCCGGGCGGGAGACCAGTTTGTTGGCCTCGTCCACCGCGCGCTGGAGCACCTGGTGGACCTCCTCGTCGTCCACCAGCAGCTCCGGCGGCACCGGGTGCTTGCCGTTCATGCGGCGCCAGTGGCTGACGCCGTCGGGGTCGAGGGTGAACAGCGCGGAGACGTAGGGGCGGCGGTCGCCCAGGACGATGCACTGGGAGATCAGGGGGTGGGAGCGCAGCCAGTTCTCCAGCGGGGCCGGGGCGACGCTCTTGCCGCCCGCGGTGATCAGCAGCTCCTTCTTGCGGCCGGTGATCGTCAGATAGCCCTCGTCGTCCAGGCTGCCGAGGTCGCCGGTGGCGAACCAGCCGTCGGGTGCGGCCTGGACGACGCCCCCGGCCTGCGGGTCCCAGTAGCCGTGCAGGACCTGCTCGCCGGCGACCAGGATCTCGCCGTCGGCGGCGATGCGGATGCGGGTGCCGGGCAGTGGCCAGCCGACGGTGCCCAGGCGCGGTTTGAGCGGGGGCGTGACGGTGGCCGCGGCGGTGGTCTCGGTGAGGCCGTAGCCCTCGAAGATCTCGATGCCCGCACCGGCGTAGAAGGCGGCCAGGCGGCGGCCGAGCGGGGAGCC
Organism: Streptomyces sp. BBFR25; assembly: GCF_044590125.1. Taxonomy (NCBI): domain Bacteria; kingdom Bacillati; phylum Actinomycetota; class Actinomycetes; order Kitasatosporales; family Streptomycetaceae; genus Streptomyces; species Streptomyces sp. BBFR25. The sequence goes on along the minus strand of NZ_CP172447.1, from coordinate 4,837,059 downwards.
GCCGCAGATGGCGTACTTGACCCGGCCGCCCATGGCGTTCCGGATCTTGCGGTAGACGAGCGGGTCGTAGAAGCCGCGGGCGGTCTTCAGGCCGCGGCCGGGGCCGCCGCCCGCGCCGCTCTGGCGGGCCTCCTTGGCCTCGCCGTAGCGCACCGCCACCGAGACCGCGCGGTCGAAGGCCGCGGCCCGGCCGCCGGACTCGGCCTTGGCGCGGGCACTGTTGAAGACCTTCTCCAGCATGTACGGGATGGTCAGCAGGCAGGTGGGGCGGAAGGCCGCCAGGTCGGGGAGCAGGTCCTCGGGTTTCAGGCTCGGCGCGTGGCCGAGCCGGACCCGGGCGCGGACGCAGGCCACGGCGACCATGCGGCCGAAGACGTGGGACATCGGCAGGAAGAGCAGGATCGAGGGCTCCTCGCCGGTCTCCGCCTTGAAGACGGGGTAGAGCAGCTCGATCGCGTTGTCCACCTCGGCGAAGAAGTTGCCGTGGGTGAGGACGCAGCCCTTGGGGCGGCCGGTGGTGCCGGAGGTGTAGATCAGGGTGGCCAGGGTGCTCGGGCCGAGCATGCCGCGGCGCACCTCCACCTCCGCGTCCGGCACCTGCGCGCCCAGCTCCGCCAGCCGCTCCACGTGCCCCTTCTCTATGACCCACAGATGTTTGAGGTCGGGGATGCGGTCCAGCTCGGGGCCGAGGGCGGCGGCCTGCGCGGTGGTCTCGGTGACCAGGGTGACGGCGCCGGAGTCCTGGAGGATCCAGCGGGTCTGGAAGAGGGAGGAGGTCGGGTAGACGGGGACGGTGACCAGACCGGCCGCCCACGCGGCGAAGTCCAGCAGCGTCCACTCGTACGTCGTGCGCGCCATGACGGCGATGCGGTCGCCCGGCATCAGGCCCTCGGAGATCATGCCCTTGGCCACCGCCAGCACCTGCCCGGCGAACTCGGCGGCCGTCACGTCGCTCCAGTCGCCGTCCGGGGACCTGCGGCTGAGGACGACCTGGCCCGGGACGGCCGCCGCGTTGTCGAAGGGGAGGTCGGCGAGGGACCCGCGGCGCACCGGCGGTGCGAACGGCGGTACGTACGCCTCCCGCACGGCCCCGTCCAGCATCCGCGTCTCGGGCGCCACCAGGGTGGGGCCGGGCGAGTCGGCGTAGGCGGCGGATGCGGCGAAGGACGGAAGCGGGGTGGACACGGGCGGCTCCTGGGACGTGCAGCAAGGACACTGCTTCTGCGGCGCTGCTCTGCTGCATGACGTACGTGCCTCGCGCGCCGAGGCGTTCATCGCCGGAGTCCGCGGACAGGGGTTACCGGCGGTCAGTGACCGGATCGTACGGCGCCCACGTGAGGGGTTGGTGCGCGTTCGGGGACGGTCCCGCGCCGGACGTGTGCAGTGTTGGGGGTTACCTGAGGGTAAGTCACGTTCGTTCCAGTATGGCCGTGACGCCCTGACCGCCCGCCGCGCAGACGGAGATCAGCCCGCGCCCCGGGCCTTCCCGCTCGGCGAGCAGGGTGGCCAGCGTCGCCACGATCCGGGCGCCGGTCGCGGCGAAGGGGTGGCCGGTGGCGAGGGAGGAGCCCGCCACGTTCAGGCGGGCCCGGTCCACCGGGGCCAGGCCGCGCTTCTCCCAGGCGGCCAGCGTGGCCAGCACCTGGGACGCGAACGCCTCGTGGATCTCGACGAGGTCGAAGTCCCCGATGCCCAGCCCGGCCCGCTCCAGCATCCGCGGGACCGCGTACGCGGGCGCCATCAGCAGCCCGTCCTCGCCCCCGGCCACGTCCCCGCCGACGAAGTCCACGGCCGCCGTCTCGTACGCCGTGAGGTAGGCGAGGGGTTCGACGCCCCGGGCCTCGGCCCACTCCTCGCTCGCCAGGAGCACCGTGGCGGCGCCGTCCGTCAGGGGCGTGGAGTTGCCCGCCGTCATGGTGGGGCCGGGGGCGTCGAGGCCGAACACCGGCTTGAGCGCGGCCAGTTTCTCCGGCGTCGAGCCGGGGCGCAGGTTCTGGTCGCGGGCCAGGCCGCGGAAGGGGATCACCAGGTCCTGGAAGAGGCCGCGTTCGTACGCCGCCGCCAGCCGCTGGTGGCTCGCGGCGGCCAGCACGTCCTGTTCCTCGCGGGAGATGCCCCAGGCGCGTGCGGTGACCGCGGCGTGCTCGCCCATGGACAGGCCGGTGCGCGGCTCGGCGTTGCGCGGGATGTCGGGGACCAGGTGCCCCGGGCGGATCTTCCCCAGCGCCTTCAGTCTGGCGCCGGTGGACTTGGCCCGGCGGGCCTCCAGCAGGATGCGGCGCAGCCGGTCGTTGACGCCGAGCGGCGCGTCGCTCGCGGTGTCGGCGCCGCCCGCGACCGCCGACTCGATCTGGCCGAGGGCGATCTTGTTGGCGGCGGCGATCACGGCCTGGAGTCCGGTGCCGCAGGCCTGCTGGATGTCGTAGGCGGGGGTGCGCGGGTCGAGCGTGGAGCCGAGGACCGTCTCGCGGGCGAGGTTGAAGTCCCGGCTGTGCTTGAGGACCGCGCCGGCCACGAACTCGCCGACCGCGCCAGGCCCCTGGAGGCCGTGCCGCTCGACCAGGCCGTCGAGGGCCGCGGTGAGCATCTCCTGGTTGGAGGCGGTGGCGTACGGCCCGTCGGAGCGGGCGAAGGGGACGCGGGCGCCGCCGAGGACCGCGACGCGGCGCGTGGGCTGCGGTGCCAGAGGACTCATCTCGACCTGCTCCTCACCCGTGACATAGGCTTACCTTCGGTAACCTTACTCCAGAGTAAGCAGTTGTGCGCCGAACCCGGCCTCTGGAGACCTCTGGACACGTCGCAGCCGTTTGGGGAGACAGGACATGGCCGACCGCTATCTCAGCTTCACCGGCACCGCACCCGGCCGTTTCCTCACCCGCCGGCTGGGGCTGCCGCAACCCGCGGAGCTGCGGCGGGACGCGCTCGACGGCGGCCTGCTGCACCTCACGGCCGGCCGGCCGGACCCCGGCCTCGCGCCCGTCCTGGCCCGCACGGGCCTGCCCCGGGACGAGGACGGCCGGCCCGCCGCCGTCGTCCTGGACGCCACCGGCGTACGGGACGTGGACGCGCTCGCCGAGGTGCACGCCGCCCTGCATCCCGTCGTACGGTCGGTCGCCGCGAGCGGCCGCGTGGTGGTGCTCGGCGCCCCGCTCGACCCGGCCGACCACCACCAGGCCGCCGCCCAGCAGGCGCTGGAGGGGTTCACGCGCTCGCTCGGCAAGGAGATCGGGCGGGGCAGGACGGTCAACCTCGTACGGCTCACCGACCCGGCAGCCGCCGAGTCCACCCTGCGCTTCCTCCTCTCCCCCGCCTCCGCCTACGTCAGCGGCCAGGTGATCGAGGTCGGGGCCGCGGGCGAGGGCGCCGACCCCGACGACTGGACCCTCCCCCTCGCCGGGCGCACCGCCCTGGTCACCGGCGCCGCACGGGGCATCGGCGCCGCGGTCGCCGAGACGCTGGCCGGGCAGGGCGCCCAGGTCGTCGTCCTGGACGTGCCGCAGGCCGAGGACGCGGCACGCCGGGCCGCCGAACGCCTGGGCGGCACCGCCCTCGCGCTGGACATCACGGCCGCCGACGCGGGCGAGCGCATCGCCGCCGCACTGCCCGGCGGGCTCGACATCCTGATCCACAACGCGGGCGTCACCCGCGACCGGCGCCTGGTCAACATGCCCGCGGAACGCTGGACTTCCGTACTCGACGTCAACCTCGCGAGCGTCCTGCGCACCACGGACGCGCTGCTCGCGGCGGGCGCCGTCAACCGGGGCGGCCGGATCGTGGCGACGGCCTCCATCGCCGGGCTCGCGGGCAACGCGGGCCAGACCAACTACGGCGCGAGCAAGGCGGGGATCGTCGGCCTGGTGCGCTCGCTGGCGCCGCGCGCGCTCGCCGGGCACGGGGTGACGGTGAACGCGGTGGCGCCGGGCTTCATCGAGACGAAGATGACGGCGGCGGTGCCCCTCTTCATCCGCGAGGCCGGGCGGCGTATGAACTCCCTCGCCCAGGGCGGCCTGCCCGTCGACGTCGCCCGGACCACCGCCTGGCTCGCCCACCCGGCGTCCGGCGCGGTCAACGGCCAGGTCGTACGGGTCTGCGGCCAGAGCCTGCTGGGGGCCTGATGACCTCCGCGGCCCCGACCACCAGCACCCTGACCGGCGTCCCCGCCCTCGCGCCGCTCCTCGCCCGCGGCGCGCTGCTCTCGCCCCTCAAGCGCCCCCGCCCGGACGCGGACCTCCCCCGCACCCGGCTGGTGCTGCCCGGCCTGCGCGTCGACCTCGCGCGACTGGCGGCGTACGAGCGGGTGTGCGGGTTCGCGACCGGCGCGGACGCCCTTCCGGTGACGTATCCGCACGTGCTGGGCTTCCCGCTGGCCATGCGCCTGATGAGCGCCCGGGACTTCCCGCTGCCCCTGCTCGGGCTCGTCCACACCTCCATCGGCATCACCCGGCGGGCCGCCATGCCCGCGACCGGTGCGTACGAACTCGCCGTGCACGTCGAGGGGCTGGCCCCGCACCGGCGCGGCACCGAGGCGTCGGTGGTCACGGAGCTGCGCGCCGGTGCCGACGTGGTGTGGGAGTCCCGCAGCACCTACCTGGCCCGGCACCGCACCACCGCCCGGCCCGCCGCCGGGGAGACCCCCTCGACAGACCGGGAGCCCCTCCCCGCGCGCGCCGAATGGCGTCTTGCGGGCGACGTCGGACGCCGTTACGGCGCCGCGTCCGGCGACCGCAACCCGATCCACCTGCACCCGCTCACCGCCCGCCTGTTCGGCTTCCCGCGGGCGATCGCGCACGGCATGTGGACCGTGGCCCGGTGCCTCGCCGAGCACGGGACACCGGAGGCGGCCGTGGTGCGGGCACAGTTCAGGACGCCGGTGCTGCTGCCGGGGGCGGTGGCGTACGGGGCCGAGGACGGGCGGTTCGAACTGCGCGGGGCGCGGGACGGACGGCTGCACCTGTCCGGCGAGGCCGGGCCCTATCCGGCGGCCTGAGCCACCGGCGCGGGGTCCGGCACCGGCTCGGGCCTCCCCGCCGACTCCGCGGACTCCGCCGACTCCTCCGGCGGGGACCAGGGCCGCCCCGTCATCAGGTCGCCCAGGCCCGCCCAGGCGAAGTTCATCAGGGTCGCCGCCGCCTGTTTCGCGGTGACGCCCTCGGTGGCGCCCGCCCAGTCGGCGAGCGACTCCGCCGCGCCGACCAGCGCCTCGGCCAGCCCGGCGACCTCGCCCTCGGGCAGATGCGGGTCCCGGTGCGCGTCCCGCGCCGCGGCGGCGATCAGCTGCGTCACGAACGCGACGATCTCCTCGCGCATCGCCGCCACCTCGGCCGCGAACCGCTCCCCGTGCGTCCGGGCGTGCAGGTGCAGCACCCGCCAGGCGTCCGGGTGCCGTGCGGTATGGCTGAAGAACGCCCGCAGCCCGGACCAGAGTTGCCCGTCCGCGGAGAGCCCCGGACGCACGCCGGCCCGCACCGCCTCGGTGAGGGCGCGGGCCTCGCGGCCGATGCAGGCGCTGAAGAGGTCGTCCTTCGAGTTCAGGTACAGATACACCAGCGGCTTGGACACGCCCGCCAGTTCGGCGATCTCGTCCATCGACGCCGCCATGTACCCGCGCCGCCCGAAGACGTGCACGGCGGCGTCCAGCATCTGCTGCTCACGGACCGCACGCGGCATCCGCTTGGTCTTCCCAGCACCCATGCGCATCAGCGTACGGTCCGTGCGGCGGTGATCAGGACGTCGGCGGGACGCCGACGCCCGGAACACCGCGGACGGCGACGGTCAGGCGGCGACCGGAACCGGCTCCGCGTCCTGCTTCTCCCGCTCGGGCTCGTCGATCGGCGAGGCGTGCGCCTCGTCGTACGCCTTGCGGTCGAGCAGCCCCTCGCGGGCCGAGACGATCACCGGGACGAGGGCCTGGCCCGCGACGTTGGTGGCGGTCCGCATCATGTCCAGGATCGGGTCGATGGCGAGGAGGAGGCCGACGCCCTCCATGGGCAGGCCCAGGGTGGACAGGGTCAGGGTGAGCATGACCGTGGCGCCGGTGAGGCCGGCCGTGGCGGCGGAGCCGACCACCGAGACGAAGGCGATCAGCAGGTAGTCGCCGACGCCGAGCTGGATGTCGAAGATCTGCGCGACGAAGATCGCGGCGATCGCCGGGTAGATCGCGGCGCAGCCGTCCATCTTGGTCGTCGCGCCGAACGGCACGGCGAAGGACGCGTACTCCTTCGGGACGCCGAGGCGCTCGGTGACCTTCTGGGTCAGCGGCATGGTGCCGACCGAGGAGCGGGAGACGAAGGCCAGCTGGATGGCGGGCCAGGCGCCCTTGAAGAACTGCAGCGGGCTGGCCTTGGCGACGGTGGCGAGCAGCGTCGGGTAGACCACGAACATCACGAGGGCGCAGCCGACGTAGATGTCGGCGGTGAAGGTGGCGTACTTGCCGATGAGGTCCCAGCCGTAGGTGGCGATGGCCTTGCCGATGAGGCCCACGGTGCCGAGCGGGGCGAGGCGGATGACCCACCACAGGGCCTTCTGGAGGAGTTCGAGGATCGACTCGCTCAGGTTCAGGATCGGCTGGGCCTTCTCGCCGAGCTGGAGGGCGGCAATACCGGCGACGGCGGCCATGAAGACGATCTGCAGGACGTTCAGCTCGGTGAACGGCGTGATGACGTCGGTCGGCACGATGCCGGTCAGGAAGTCGATCCAGGAGCCGGTGTGCTCGGGCTTGGCGCCGTCGGCCGGGGTGAGGCCGGTGCCGGAGCCGGGGTTGGTGACCAGGCCGATGACGAGGCCGATGGCCACCGCGATCAGCGACGTGATCATGAACCAGAGGAGGGTGCGGGACGCCAGGCGGGCCGCGTTGTTGACCTTCCTCAGGTTGGTGATCGAGACGAGGATCGCGAAGAAGACCAGCGGGGCGACGGCCAGCTTCAGCAGGCCGATGAAGGTGTCGCCGACCTTCTCCAGGGTGGTGACCAGCCACGATATGTCCTGGCTGCGGGCCAGCCAGCCCAGCAGGACACCGAGGACGAGGCCGCCGAGTATCTGGGCCCAGAAGGGCACCTTGAGGTACTTCGTCAAAGAAGTGGGTGAAGACACGGACATGCTCCGTAGGGGGACGGGACGCGGGATGGGACGCGCTGAGCTGACGTGGGAACGACTGGTGAGGGGGAACGTCAGGGGCGACAGTTCGCGGACGCGCACCGGCAGAGGTCCACGTGCAGGCGCGCCACGAGCGCGAGGCGCTGCGGTGTGGTGGGCGCGGCTGCTTGCTTCATGCACACGACTTTAACACCCAAGCTTTGGGACACTCAAAGCCATACTTTGAGAGGCAGGAGTGCGCTACTGCCCGCAAAACGCAAAGCGCCCCGGTTTCCGGTGAAATCGGAAGCCGGGGCGTGCGTGCGTACGTGACGGACGTTACGAGGTCTGGCCCTGCGCCCGCGCGGTGTCGTCGGCGCCGTCCTCCTGGCCGCGGTTGGCCTCCAGGTTGGCCTTCATGCGGGTCACCCGGCCCGCGACCTGGACCGAGGCCCGGTCCCGCTCCTTGCGCAGCGCGACGTAGCTGATGGGGGCGGAGATCAGCAGGGAGAGCAGCAGGATCCACATGCCGTTGGAGTCACCGAGGCCGCGCGGGAACACTCCGGCGTAGACGAGCCCCCAGACGACCACGAGGCAGCCTGCGAAGATCCCGAGGCGCATCAGCGTGTAGCGGAGCATCTCAATCCACTCTTCCGTTTCTGGCACAAAGAGGCACTGTCCAGTGAAACATGCCGGGTCGTCGCTCTCGCAGGGGGGTGGGGGCGCGCTCAGCCCAGGGGCAGGAGCAGGAAGATGTCGTCCCGGTCGTCGCCGGGGGCGACCCGGATCGCACCGGGGACCCGGCCGACCTCCTTGTAGCCGCAGGACTCGTAGAACCGCTCCAGGCCGAGGCCGCCCCGGCAGGTGAGCCGTATCGCCTCGATGCCGTCGCAGGAGCGGGCGGCGTCCGCGGCGGCCGCCATCAGGTCCCTGCCGTAGCCGCGGCCCTGGTGGCGCGGGTGGACCATGACCGTGTAGAGCCACAGCCAGTGCCGCATCAGGCGGTGGGTGTTGAGGGCGAGGAACGCGGTGGCGGCCACCCGGCCCTCCTCGTCGTGGCCGACGAGCAGACGGGTACGCCCTTCGGCGATCCCCACCATGTGCTTGACCAGCTCGGGGCGGATGTCCTCGCGCGTCACCGGGGGCACGAAGCCCACGGAGCCGCCGGCGTTGGAGACGTCGGTCCACAGGTCGAGGACGCCGTCACGGAGGTCGCGGGTGACGGCCGGATCGAAAGTGAAAGTAAGGGACACCGAGCCATAGTAACCATTACGTCAGGCCATTACGCCAGGGCTTGTGCGGCGATTTTCAGGTCCGAGACCAGTCCCCGGTAGGCCCCCTCCCGGTCGTCGGAGCGCAGCACCGCCGACGGGTGCACGGTCGGCACCAGCCGTTCCGGCCGCCCGTGAACCTCCTCCTCCAGCAGCGTGCCGCGCACCTGGGTGACCCGGAAGGACGAGCCGAGCAGCGCCTTCCCGGCCGTGGCGCCCAGCACCACGATCAGCTCGGGCCGCACCCGGTCCAGCTCGGCGGCCAGCCAGGGGCCGCAGGCGGTCGTCTCGCGTAGGGTGGGCGCCTTGTGGATACGGCGCTTGCGGGGCTCGGCCCGGGTGAACTTGAAGTGCTTGACGGCGTTGGTGACGTACGCGTCCGCCGGGTCGAGGCCGGCGTCCGCCAGCGCCCGGTCGAGGAGGTGCCCGGCGGGGCCGACGAAGGGCTTGCCCTGCCGGTCCTCCTGGTCGCCGGGCTGCTCACCGACGAGCATGAGGCGGGCGGTCGCCCTGCCCGCGCCGAAGACGGTCTGCGTGGCGTCGCGGTGCAGGGGGCAACCCCGGCATTCGGCTGCCGCCTCGCGCAGGGCGGGGAGGCCGCCGCGGTCCGGAACGAAGGGTTGTGCGGTGTAGTCGTCCTCGGTGGCCATGGGGGCGCGGGTACCCGCCGTGGGCCGTTCGGATCCATGCCGGGTGCGGGTGGCCCGTGGCCGGTCGCGCAGTTCCCCGCGCCCCTTCGGGGCACGTGCACTGGACGCCCCTGAAAGGGGCGCGGGGAGTGCGCGAGCAACCACCCACTCACCCGCACCCGGAGAACAACCGGAGATTCACACCCGCATCGGCTGCGGCGCCTCCCGACGCGCCGGGTCGGGACCCTCGTACTCCCGCAGGATCTCGTACCGCGTGTTCCGCTCGACCGGCCGGAACCCGGCGTCGCGGATGAGGTCCAGCAGGTCCTCGCGCGTCAGCTTGTTCGGCGTGCCGAAGTCGTCCGCGTCGTGCGTGATCTTGTACTCGACGACCGAGCCGTCCATGTCGTCCGCGCCGTGCTGGAGGGCCAGCTGGGCCGTCTGGACGCCGTGCATGACCCAGAAGACCTTGACGTGCGGGACGTTGTCGAAGAGGAGACGCGAGACGGCGAAGGTCTTCAGGGCCTCCGCGCCGGTCGCCATCTGCGTGCGCGCCTGGAGGCGGTTCCTGACCTTGCCGTCCTTCATGTCCACGAAGTCGTGCTGGTAGCGCAGCGGGATGAAGACCTGGAAGCCGCCCGTCTCGTCCTGCAGCTCACGCAGGCGCAGCACGTGGTCCACGCGGTGGCGGGGCTCCTCGATGTGGCCGTAGAGCATGGTGCACGGGGTCTTCAGGCCCTTCTCGTGGGCCAGGCGGTGGATGCGGGACCAGTCCTCCCAGTGGGTGCGGTGGTCGACGATGTGCTGCCGCACCTCCCAGTCGAAGATCTCCGCGCCGCCGCCGGTGAGGGACTCCAGACCGGCGTCGATCAGCTCGTCCAGGATGTCGGAGGCGGACATCCCGGAGATGGTCTCGAAGTGGTGGATCTCGGTGGCCGTGAACGCCTTGAGCGAGACGTCCGGCAGCGCGGCCTTCAGTTCGCGCAGCGAGCGCGGGTAGTAGCGCCACGGCAGGTTGGGGTGCAGGCCGTTGACGATGTGCAGCTCGGTGAGGTTCTCGCCCTCCATCGCCTTGGCGAGCTTCACCGCCTCCTCGATGCGCATCGTGTACGCGTCCTTCTCCCCCGGCTTGCGCTGGAAGGAGCAGTACGCGCAGGAGGCGGTGCACACGTTGGTCATGTTGAGGTGGCGGTTGACGTTGAAGTGGACGACGTCGCCGTTCTTCCGCGTCCGCACCTCGTGCGCGAGGCCGCCGAGCCAGGCGAGATCGTCCGACTCGTACAGCGCGATGCCGTCCTCGCGGGTCAGCCGCTCACCGGAGCGGACCTTCTGCTCCAGCTCGCGCTTGAGCCCGGCGTCCATGCGATACCTCTTTCTGAGACAGACGGGTCAACGGTACGCCCCGGCTACTGGACCTCTTCCGGCAGCTCGCCCACCCGGTTCTCCCACTTGGTGGAGAGAACGATGGTGGTACGGGTCCGGGACACGCCCTTGGTGCCCGACAGCCGCCGGATGATGCTCTCCAGGCCGTCCACGTCGGCGGCGCGCACCTTGAGCATGTAGGAGTCGTCGCCCGCGATGAACCAGCAGTCCTCGATCTCCCGCAGCTCCTTGAGGCGCTGGGCCACGTCCTCGTGGTCGGCGGCGTCGGAGAGCGAGACGCCGATCAGGGCGGTGACGCCGAGGCCGAGCGAAGCGGCGTCCACGGTGGCCCGGTAGCCGGTGATGACACCGGCCGCCTCCAGCCGGTTGATGCGGTCGGTGACGCTGGGTCCGGAGAGTCCGACCAGGCGCCCCAGCTCCGCGTAGGAGGCCCGGCCGTTCTCCCTCAGAGCCTGGATGAGCTGCCTGTCCACCGCGTCCATGCGATCGAAGCCTTCCACTGAAGAGTTCTGAAGATGTGGGTAACAAACGTGTGGGTCGCGCACATGTGGGTCGCGCACATGTGGGGGGATGGTGCTCCGGCGGCGCTCAGGTGGTGGTGCGGGCCCCGCCGAGATCGCCGCGCCAGCGGCGGTAGAGGTCGTGTCCGACGCCCGCCGCGTCGAGGACGCGTCCGGCGACGAAGTCCACCAGATCCTGGATGTGTGTCGCCCCCGCGTAGAAGGCCGGGGAGGCGGGCACCACACGCGCACCGGCGTCGTCCAGGGTCACCAGGTGCCGCAGCGTCCGGCCGTCCAGCGGGGCCTCCCGTACGGCCACGACCAGCCTGCGGCGCTCCTTGAGGGTCACGCTCGCGGTGCGCTGGAGCAGGTCCTTCGACAGCCCGAGCGCGACGCCCGCGACGCAGGCCGTCGACGCGGGCACGATCAGCATGCCCTTCGTCCGGTACGACCCCGAGGACGGCCCGGCCGCGAGGTCGCCCGCGCTCCAGTGCCGTACGGCGGAGACGTCCGCGTCGAAGGTGTCCGGCTTTCCGTCGGCTCCGCGGGCCAGCCACTCGCGCAGGTCCTGCTGCCAGTGGGCGTCGCGGAAGGAGATGCCGGTCTCGTCGAGCAGGGTGAGCCGCGAGGCCCGGCTGACCACCAGGTCGACACTCTCACCGGCAGCGAGCAGCGCCCGCAGCACGGCGGCGGCGTACGGGGTGCCGGACGCCCCGGACACCCCCACGATCCAAGGCACGCGCTGCGTCTGTCCTGGCTTCATGATGCCGAGCCTAGTCGCAGGCTCAGGGTTTTCAGACCGTGAGGCCCCTTACGAGCAGATCCAGCAGCGCACACACGAACAGGGCGATACCGATGAAGCCGTTGACCGAGAAGAACGCCCTGTTCAGGCGGGTCAGGTCGTGCGGACGGACGATGGTGTGCTCGTAGACGAACGCGCCCGCGACGATCAGCAGGCCCAGCCAGAAGAAGACGCCGGCGTCGGTGGCGACGGCGTACCAGGCGAACAGGGCCGTGGTGACCGTGTGGCAGGCGCGGGCGCCCCAGATCGCGGCCGGGACGCCGAAGCGGGCCGGGACGGACTTCACGCCGACCTGCCGGTCGGTCTCGACGTCCTGGCAGGCGTAGATCAGGTCGAAGCCGCCGATCCAGATGCCGACCGCGAGGCCGAGGATCACGGCCTCCCAGGACCACTCGCCGGTGATCGCCAGCCAGCCGCCGATCGGGCCCATGGCCTGGGCGAGGCCGAGGATGGCCTGCGGGAAGTTCGTGAACCGCTTGCCGTACGGGTACACCACCATCGGGATCACCGCGACGGGGGCCAGGGCCAGGCAGAGGGGGTTGAGCAGGGCCGCCGCGCCGAGGAAGACGATCAGGGCGATCAGTGCGCCGGTCCAGGCGTGCTTGACCGACATGGCGCCGGTGACCAGCTCGCGGTGGGCGGTGCGCGGGTTGCGGGCGTCGATCTCGCGGTCGATGATCCGGTTGACCGCCATCGCGAAGGTGCGCAGGCCCACCATGGCGACGGTGACCAGGAGCAGCCTGCCCCAGTGGATGTTCTCGTCCCACAGGTACATCGCGGTCAGCGCGGCGATGTAGGCGAAGGGCAGCGCGAACACCGAGTGCTCGATCATCACCAGGCGCAGGAAGGCCTTGGTGCGCCCCGGCTGCTGCGGCAGGGCGGCGGAAGCCGACGTCACAGTCCGTACTCCTTCCAGCGGCGGTCGACCTTCGCCGCCGTCTCCGGGTCGGACAGCACCATGTCCGGCCAGCCCCCGTCGCGCGTGTACCCCTCCTCGGGCAGCTTCTTCGTCGCGTCGATGCCCGCCTTGCCGCCCCAGAACTGCTGGTAGGAGGCGTGGTCGAGATGGTCGACCGGGCCTTCGACGACGGTGAGGTCGCGGCCGTAGTCGGTGTTGCCGAGCGCGCGCCAGGCGACCTCGTGCAGGTCGTGGACGTCGCAGTCGGAGTCGACGACCACGATCAGCTTGGTCAGGGACATCATGTGCGCGCCCCAGATGGCGTGCATGACCTTCTGGGCGTGCTTGGGGTACTTCTTGTCGATCGAGACGATCGCGCAGTTGTGGAAGCCGCCGGCCTCGGGGAGGTGGTAGTCCACGATGTCCGGCACGATGATCTTCAGCAGCGGCAGGAAGAAGCGCTCGGTGGCCTTCCCCAGCGGGCCGTCCTCCGTCGGCGGGCGGCCGACCACGATCGACTGGAGCAGCGGGCGCTTCCGCATCGTCACGCAGTCGATCTTCAGGGCGGGGAAGGGCTCCTGCGGGGTGTAGAAGCCGGTGTGGTCGCCGAAGGGGCCCTCGGGGAGCAGCTCGCCGGGCTCCAGCCAGCCCTCGATGACGACCTCCGCCTGCGCCGGCACCTGGAGCGGGACGGTCTTGCAGTCGACCATCTCGATCCGCTTGCCCTGGAGGAACCCGGCGAAGAGGTACTCGTCGATGTCGCCGGGGAGCGGGGCCGTGGAGGCGTACGTCACGGCGGGCGGGCAGCCGAAGGCGATCGCGACCGGCAGGCGCTCGCCGCGCCGGGCGGCCACCTGGTAGTGGTTGCGGCTGTCCTTGTGGATCTGCCAGTGCATGCCGATGGTGCGCTTGTCGTGGCGCTGGAGCCGGTACAGGCCCAGGTTGCGGATGCCCGTCTCCGGGTCCTTGGTGTGGGTGAGGCCCAGGTTGAAGAAGGAGCCGCCGTCGTCCGGCCAGGTGAAGAGGGCGGGGAGGCGCTCGAGGTCCACGTCGTCGCCGGTGAGGACGACCTCCTGCACGGGCGCGCTGCCCGGCTTCACCTTCTTCGGCGGTACGTGCGTCATCGCGCCGAGCTTGCCGAAGGCCTCGCGCACACCGACGAAGCCCTGGGGCAGCTCGGGGCGGAGCAGTCCGCCGATCTTGTCGGAGATGTCGGAGTACGACTTCAGGCCGAGGGCCTTGAGCAGGCGCCGGTCGGTCCCGAAGACGTTCATCGCGAGGGGCATGTCGGAGCCCTTCACGTTCTCGAAGAGCAGGGCGGGACCTCCGGCCTTGTTCACCCGGTCGACGATCTCCCCGACCTCCAGGTACGGATCGACCTCGGCCTTGATGCGCTTGAGGTCGCCCTCGCGCTCCAGAGCCCTGAGCAGGGAGCGAAGATCGTCGTAAGCCATGCGGTCCAGTATCCCCGAGCGGCTACCCTGGCCCTGTACCTGGGGGCCCGTGACGCGTCCCCACCCCTCGCTTGAGCTGGAGAGGCCCATGCTCCGGGTGCTGATGTTCCTCGTGCCACTGGCATTGAGCGTCTACGCGTTCATCGACTGCATCAGCACGAAGGACGCCGACATCCGCCACATGCCCAAGCCGCTGTGGGCGATCCTCGTGCTGCTCTTCCCGCTGGTCGGATCGATCTCCTGGATCATCGCCGGGAAGAAGCGGCAGCCCGCCGGCTCCTCGCCCTGGCAGGGCGGCGGCGGGCGGCGGCAGTGGGTGGCGCCGGACGACAACCCCGAGTTCCTGAAGTCCCTGGAGAAGGACGACGAGAGGGACGACGAGAAGGACAGGGACGGGGACAAGGACTAGGGCACGGGGCTAGATCCTGGTCCAGCGCTGGGAGGCCGAGCCGGTGCACGTCGTGGTCGTCAGGCCGATCATGGACGCCCGGCGGTTGAGGTCGAGGCAGCCACCCGTCGTGAGGCTCCTGAGCGAGCCGTCGGCCCCCTGACGCCACTCTCCTCCCGGCTGGCCACACGCGGCCTTGATGAGCCAGGCGTTCGCGCTCCTGGCGTGGATGCACTGGGCCGTGCCCACGTTGAGCATCCGGAAGGCGCCGTCCGAGGTGCTCTGGAAGCGGAAGACGGCGATGTCGCCCGAGCAGGCGCCGTCGTCGACGGGAGTGCCGACGTACATGCACTTCCCGCTCGATCCGTTCTTCAGCATGAAGCTCCCCGACGCGGACCCGCCGCCCTCCGAGCCGTCACCGCCGGACCCGCTCCCCCCGGACCCGCTTCCTGAGCCGGAGCCGGAGCCGGAGCCGGAGCCCGAGCCCGAGGACGACGCACCCGAGTCGGACGTTCCCCCCGAGTCGGACGACCCTCCCGCGTCGGAGGAGCCCCCCGAGTCCGAGGCGCCGCCGGACGCGCCGCCGTCGCCGTTCTTCCCGCTCTCCTCGCCCTCGCCCTCGCCCTTGACCTTGCCCTTGTCCTTGTCGTCGCCCTCGCCCTTGTCGTCCTTCTTCCCGCCGTCGGGGCTGCGGGAGGCGGAGGCGCTCGGGCCGGTCGAGGCGGTGGCGGAGGGGCCCGGGGCGGCCGTTCCGGTGGCCGCGGGCGGCGCGGCCGCGTTCCCGTCCCGGTCCGCGTCGTCCATCGCGTACGGCAGCAGCGTGAAGCCGAGCGTCGCCCCGGTCACGGCGACCGGGATCACGAACGCCAGGATCCTCGTGCGGCGCCGTCGCTCGCGCTTCTCCGGCCGTCCGCCCGCGACCACGGGGGCGGACGGCGCGTCGGGCGCCGCCTCGGCCGGCTTGCTCGGCCGGTCCGGCTTGTTCGGCTCCTCCGGCTCGCGCAGGTGCGCGGGGTCCGGGCGCTTCGCGGCGAAGGCCGCCCGCTCGGACAGCCGCTCGGTGATGTCCTCCGGCCACGGCGCGGCGGCCGACGCACCGTGCGCCGCGGCGCGTTCGACGAGTTCGGCGGCGGTGGGGCGGCCCTCGTGGTCCTTGTCGAGGCAGGCGGCGACGACGTCGGCGAGCGCGGGGTCGAGGTCCCGCAGCGGCTGGAGGTCGGGTTCCTCGTGCACGATGCGGTACAGCACCGCGTGCCCCGACTCGTCGCCGAAGGGCGGGCGGCCGGACGCCGCGTAGGCGATCACCGAGCCCAGCGCGAAGACGTCGACGACGCCGCTGGACGCGCGCTTCCCGGACGCCTGCTCGGGCGACATGTAGGCCGGGGTGCCCACCACCATGCCGGTCCGGGTCAGCTGGCTCTGGTCGGCGGCCCGGGCGACACCGAAGTCGATGAGGGTGAGGCCGTCGAGGGTCAGCATGACGTTGGACGGCTTCAGGTCCCGGTGGACCATGTCCAGGGCGTGCACGGCCGCCAGTCCGGTGGCGGCCTCCCGCAGGATGAGCCACAGCGCCTCGGCGGGCAGGGGCCCGTGCAGGTCGACGGCCTCGCGCAGGGTGAGGCCGGGCACGTAGGCGGTGGCGAACCACGGCGGCCGGGCCTCCCTGTCCCCCGCGAGCAGCGGCGCCGTCGCCTCCTCGGGCAGCCGGGCGAGGTTGTCCAGCTCGTGTCCGAAGCGGCGCAGGAAGTCCTTGTCCTCCCCGGCGACCGACGGCAGCACCTGTTTGACGGCCGCGTACCGGCCCTCGTGGACGCCCAGGTAGACGCGGCCCATGCCGCCGGCCCCGAGCCTGCCCAGCAGCGGGATCGGCCCGATCCGGCGTGGGTCGTCGTCCTCCAACGGCTCGGCACCACTGCCCGTGAGGCCGTCTCCGGCTTCCCCGCTCAACTCTCTCCCCGTTCACCGGCTGCCGCGCGTCCCGTGCGAGACCTCGCGGCCACTGATTGAGAGCTACATCTTTAGCACGGCAGACCCAACTGGCGCCTCGCGGAACGATGGTGAGGACGCATCAGTACTGTCACACGAGTCTCCCGACCTCGGCCGGGGGCAGCGCACGGTCGAAGGCGCGTACGTCCCGGACCGTGCCGGGGAAGAAGTCGGCGGGCGTTCCGCCGTAGGAGGCCCGGCCGATCATGAAGGCGCCGGTGGCGGGGGCCGCGCCGGTGTCGTCGATCTCCGCCTCCTGGACGCCGTTGACGTACAGGCGGAGCTTGCGGGTCCGGCCGTCGCAGACTCCGGTCAGGTGGGTCCAGACGCCGGCGGCCGGTGCGGTGCGGCCGACGGCGCGCAGGCCGGGACGGGAGAAGGCCCAGCCGCCGTCCTCGTGGGCGTACTGGAGGTAGAAGCCGCTGGCGGTGTCGCTGTCCTGGCTGACGGCGGTGGCGAAGGTGCCCGGTACGGCGGTCAGGCGGACCCAGGCCGCGACGGTGAAGCTCCGGCCCTCGCCGGTCTCCAGGACCGGCCCGTCGGTGACGATCTGGCTGCCGGTCCCGTCGAAGGCGGCCCCGCCCCCGTCGGCCTGCCAGGTGACGCCGGTCGCGGTGGCGTCGTGGCCGCCCGCCGTGTCCCGCGCGATCCCGCCCTCGGCCTCGTCGAGGGGCCAGAGCCCGACCGGGCCCGGGGGCGGCGGGGTGGCGGTGGAGGGCGAAGGCGCGGGGGCGTCCGAGGCGGCGGGGCGGTTGAGCCAGAACCCGGTGCCCACGCCGAGCGCGGCGACCGCGCCCGCGCCGGAGAGCAGGAAGGCCCGTCGGCTGCGGCGGCCACCGTCACCGGCCGCCGTGGGGCGCGCGCCCGCCGGTGCGGGCGGCGGGGGCATGGTGTCGACGCGGGTGTGCGGGTGCGCCACCGGCGTCCCGGGCGGCGGTACGACCATGGTGGGTACCGCGTCCGCGCGGGTCGGACGGGCCGCCGGCGTCCACTGGTGGGCGTGCGGCAGGGCCGTCGCGCTCTCGCCGCCCAGCGGGCCGATGCGGGCGAGGATCTCGCGCGGGGCGGGACGGCGGGCCGGGTCCTTGGCGAGGCAGTCGGCGATCAGGGAACGCAGAGCCGGGTCGGCGACGTCGGCGACGTCCGGGGCGTTGTGCACCACGCGGTAGAGCAGCGCGGGCGTCGGTCCGGCGCCGAAGGGATTGGCGCCGGTCGCCGCGAAGGCCAGCACCGCGCCCAGGCAGAACACGTCGCTGGCCCAGGTGACCTCGTCCCCGTTGACCTGCTCCGGGGACATGAAGCCGGGGGAGCCCGCCATGTGCCCGGTGCCGGTGAGGGAGTCGGCGTCGACGCTGCGCACGATGCCGAAGTCGATGACGCGCGGCCCGTCCTCGGCGAGCAGCACGTTGGAGGGCTTCAGGTCGCGGTGGACGAGGTGCGCGGCGTGGATCGACACCAGCGCCTCGGCCAGCCCGGCGGCCAGGGTGAGCACCGCCCGCGGTTCGAACGGCCCCCCTTCGGCCACCGCCTGCTCCAGCGACGGCCCGGCGATGTAGCTGGTGACCAGCCAGGGCAGGGGCGCGTCCGGGTCGGCGTCGACGACCGGGGCGGTGAAGGCGCCGCTGACCATCCGGGCGGCCTGGACCTCGCGTCGGAAGCGGTCGCGGAACTCGGGCCTGCGCAGCAGTTCGGCGTGCACCACCTTGACCGCGACGAGCCGGCCTCCCGGGGACCGGCCGAGGAAGACCCGGCCCATGCCGCCCGCACCCAGCCGGCTCAGCAGCCGGTACTCCCCGACGGAGCGCGGGTCGTCCGGCTCCAGCGCTGACACAGATCCCTCCCGGTCACTCCCCGCGTGCGGTCCTCGCCCTTGCGGGCGAATCCAGCATAGGGGGGCCGTCAGCGGGGGGTGTCGGCGAACTTCTCGACGGCGGCCGGGGTGACCGGGGTGAAGAAGTTGACCAGGTTGCCGTCGGGGTCGCGGAAGAGGAGCGCGCGGTTGCCCCAGGGCATGGTCGTGGGCTCCTTGACGAACTCCGCCACGAAGCCGGTCAGGTTCCGGTGCACGGCGTCCACGTCGTCGACGAGGAACTCGATGATCACGCTGTGGTTGTCGGCCGGGCGGGCGGAGCCGGGGGCGAAGAGCGGCACGGTGCGGGTGCTGCCGATCGCGAGGGTGCCCGAGGGGGTACGCAGTTCCGCGAAGTCCTCGGTGGCCCAGGTCGCGCGCAGGCCGGTGGCGCGCTCGTAGAAGTCGACGAGGCGGGCGACGTCACCCGTGATGACGCGGATCGAGACGAGATTCATGGGTTCACTCCGGTTCGGCGGTGCTGTGCTGTGCTGTGCACTGTCCCTGGCACGCTAGGGGCAATACCGGTCACAATCCGGCCGGTATCGGCGGCAGACTTGGGACATGTCCCGTCCCGTGTCCCGTGTGCTCACCCTGCTCGAACTGCTCCAGGCGGGCGGGGTGCGCACCGTGGCCGAACTCGCCGACCGGCTCGGCGTCGGCGAGCGCACGGTGCGCCGGTACGTCGACCACCTCGTCGACCTCGACGTCCCCGTGGAGTCGGTGCGCGGCCGCTACGGCGGCTACCGGCTCGCCCCCGGCCACCGCATGCCCCCGCTGATGCTGACCGACGACGAGGCGCTGGCCGTCCTGCTGGGCCTGGTCGCCGGGCGGCGGACGGGGATCACGGCGGCGGCGGGCACCGCGGGCGAGACGGCGGCGGCGAAGGTCCGGCGGGTGCTGCCGGAGCGGCTCCGGCACCGCCTGGACGCGGTGCTCGACTCCCTCACCTTCACCACCGCGCCGGCCGAGTCCGCCGCCCCGGAGGCCGCCGTGCTGCTCCCGGTCGCCGACGCGGTGCGCCATCACCGGCCGGTGGCGTTCCGGTACACCGGCGGCCGCGGCGGGGACGGCGAACGCACGGTGTACCCGTACGGGCTCGTCGCGCACGCGGGCCGGTGGTACGTGACGGGCCGGGACCTCTCGGCCGGTGCGGAGCGGACGTTCCGCCTGGATCGCGTCCGTGGTGCGAGGGTCCTGCCCGGCACCTTCGAACCGCCGCCCGGGCCGGGTCCGGCGGAGCGCGTCCTGACGGCGCTGGCCACCGCGCCCTACCGGCACGCCGTGACGGTACGGGTCCAGGGCACGGCCGAGGAGATCCGCACCCGGCTCCCGGCCAGCGTGGCGATCGTGGCCGCGGAGGCCGGAGGTAGCGCCCCCGCAGGTGCGGACCGGGCCGGTGCCGAGGTCTGGTGTCGGGTCGAGATGCGGGCCGAGCGGCTCGACTGGGTGCCGGGGGTGCTCGCCTCGCTGGACCGCCCGTTCGTCGTCGAGCGACCGGACGAGCTGCGCGGTCTCGTCGCCGACCTCGCGGGCCGGCTCCTGGACGCGGCCCGGCAGGCCCCGCCGGGGGACTGACGACGGCGCCGGGTCACAGCCAGGTCGTGGCGAGCCCGACGGTGACCGCGGCGGCGGCCAGGAGGGTGAGGTTGAGGGCGACCCGGCGGTCCCCGAGGCGCAGATGGACCCCGGTCGCGCCGAGTTGCAGGACGACGAAGCCGACGGCCGCGGCCAGGGCCAGCCCGGGCGCGACGCCGGTCAGCGGCGGAAGGACCAGCCCGGCCGCGCCGAGCAGCTCGACCGCCCCGACGGCACGGACGGCGGGCATCGGCGTGCTGTCCACCCAGGCCATCATCGGCCGCAGCCCCGCCCGGCTCCGCACCACCTTCAACGCGCCCCCGTAGAGGTAGAAGGCGGCCAGGAGTCCGGCGACGATCCAGTACGCGACGTTCACGACCCGGCGCCCCGGGCGTAGTCGGTGGCGGGCTCGGTCGCATAGCGGCTCATCGTCCGCAGGCTCTCCCGCGGGGTCGGGGTCCGGCCGTCGGCGTACAGCTCCCTCAGGTCGCGGAAGTACTGGACGTACAGGTCGGGCGTGAAGGTGCTGAGCATGCGGGCCGGTTCGCCGGTGGTGTTGGCGAAGGTGTGCGGTGCGCCGGGCGGGACCATGACGAGCGTGCCCGCCGTCGCGTCGATGTCCTCGTCCCCCACGGTGAACCGCACCGTGCCGGAGATGACGTAGAAGCCCTCGTCGTGCCGGGCGTGGCGGTGCTGGGGCGGCCCGGGGGTGTGCGGGGCGAGCACGGACTCGGCCATGCCGAGGCGGTGGCCGGTGTGGCTGCCGTCCTCGAGGACGCGCATGCGGGTGGTGCCCAGCAGGATCGTCTCACCGTCCTCCGGTCCGACCACGGAGACGGCGGGGTCCGTGCCCGGCCGCGGCGGCTCGGGCTCTCGCTCACTGTTGTGCGGTGCGTCGGTCATGTTCCGATTCCACCGCCGGGGCACCGGGAGCGTCCAAGACCTGTTCCGCGCACTCGATACCGCACGGGTATCGTCGCAGGATGGAGCTACGTACGCTGCGCTACTTCGTGGCGGTCGCCGAGGAACTCCACTTCGGCCGGGCGGCCGTCCGGCTGCACATGAGCCAGCCGCCGCTGAGCCGGGCGATCAGGGCACTGGAGACGGAACTCGGCGCCACGCTGTTCCACCGCACCTCCACCGGCGTCACCCTCACCGCTGCCGGGTCGGTGCTGCTGGACGAGGCGCGCGCCCTGCTCGACCGGGCCGACCGGGTACGCGCCCGCGTTGCCGCCGCGGCCGGTGCCGCGACCCTCACCGTCGGCATCCTCGGCGACAGCGCCGACCCGGACGTGGTCCGGCTGGCCGACGCCTACCGCCGACGCCACCCGCACGCCGAGGTCACCATCCGCGAGACCGACCTGACCGATCCCACCTGCGGGCTGCACGCCGGGCTGGTCGACGTGGCGCTCACCCGGGGCCCCTTCGACCCCACCGGCCTGACCACGCACACCCTGCGCGCCGATCCGGTGGGTGCCCTGCTGCGCGCCGACGATCCGCTGGCCGGGCGCGCGAGCCTGTCCCCGGCCGAGCTGGCCGACCGCCGCTGGTTCCGGTTCCCGGAGGGCACGGACCCCCTGTGGCAGGCGTACTGGCACGGCGGGGAGCCACGCCGGGGGCCCGTGGTGCGTACCGTCCGCGAGTGCCAACAGGCCGTCCTGTGGAACGGCACGGTCGGCATGACCCTCGTCGGCCACGTCCCCGCCGAGGGGCTCGCCGTGGTGCCGCTGACGGGCCTGCCGCCGAGCCCGGTGGTGCTGGTCTGGCCGCGGACCGACCCGAACCCGCTGGTCCGCTCGTTCGTCCGGACCGCGATCGCGGCGTACGACGCCTCGTAGGTACGCGAACGGGGCGCGGGGCGGGGGCGGTTGTCCCCCGGGGGAGCTACGGACAGGTGTCCACCGCGGGGTGACGATCCGGGGCCGGCGGATCCATAGAGTCCTTCTCAGTCGCCGAGCACGACAGGCCGACGGAGAAGGATCCCCCCCACCCGCGCCCCTACCCCGCCCTTGCCCGCTGGAGGCCCCCCATGTTCCGCACCCTCGCCAAGGCGACCGCCGTGATCGCCGTCGTCTGCACCGTGGCCGGCGCGGGACTCGTCCTCCACGAGGAGTACGGCGACGACGACTCCGGCGCGAAGGACACCGGCGCCTCCGCGGGGGCCTCCTTCACCGGTACGAAGAAGATCCGCGTCGACGGCCACACGGTCAACGTCTCCTGCTCCGGCCGCTCCGACGCCGACCGGCCCCTGGTGCTGCTGCTGCCCGGCGGCGGCGAGGGCCTGGACAACATGGCCCCCTTGCAGAAGGCGCTGAGCACGTCGGACCGGGTCTGCTCCTACGACCGCCTCGGCGAGGGCAGGAGCGACAAGCCCGCCCCCGGCGCCCTGCAGACCGTCGACGACGCCGGTGTCCTGCTCACCAAGGTCCTCGACCACCTCGCGGGCGACCGCCCGGTCATCCTGGCCGGACACTCCCTGGGCGGTTACCTCGCCGCCCGCTACACCCCCGACCACACCGACCGCGTCAAGGGCCTGGTGCTCCTGGACGCCACCGTCCCCCACCTCACCCGCGACATGAACCGCACCGTCCCCGCCGACGTCACCGGCCCGGCGGCCCAGCTCCGGGACGGCGCGATCGCCGCCAACGAGGGCCAGAACCCGGAGCGGTTCGTCATCGCCGACGGCCCGGTCCACTCCGCCGGGGACCTCCCCGTCGAGATCCTCAAGCACGAGTCCCAGTACGCCGAGGTCCCCGAGTACGGTCCCGCGCTGGAGAAGATGTGGGCCAAGGGCCAGCAGGAGTGGCAGCAGCTCTCCACCGACGCCGAGCTGACCACCGCCAAGGGCAGCGGCCACTACATCCACACCGACCGCCCCGACCTCGCCCTCAAGGCCGTCCAGAACGTCACCACCCGCGCCACCAAGGCCGCCCACTGACCCCCACCGCCCCCACAGACCGGCCCTGGGCCATGGCTTCCCCCGCCACGGCCCAGGGCCTCCTTCCGTCAGTACCTGAGCCGGGTGCCGACGATCGCGACCAGGTCGGGGGCGAGGCGGAGTTCGGTGGTGTGCAGGGCCGGGTGCTCCAGCCAGTGCAGCCGGGGCCGGTCGGGGGTGCCCTCGAAGCGGGGCGGCCAGGTGGTGGCGGGGGTGAAGTCGTCGACCACCAGAGTGCCGCCGGGGGTCAGAAGACGCGCCGGATCGGCGGCGCCGTCGCCCTTCGCCTGGCCCCCGCCGTCCAGCACCAGCAGGTCGTACGGCCCGAGTTCCTCGACGCGTCGCCAGTCCCCGTGGAGGATCTCGACCTCCGGGTGCTCCCGGAAGACCTCCCTGGCGACACGGACCCGCTCCGCGTCGCGTTCGACGCCGACCAGCCGGGTCCCCGGGCGGGCACCGGAGGCCAGCCAGGCCAGGCCCACGCCGCAGCCCGTGCCCGTCTCGGCGACGGTGTGCGGTGCTCCCGCGGCCAGCAGGTGGAGCAGGCGGCCCTGTTCGGGGCGGCACGAGTGGGCGAAGCCCTGCGCACGTGCCGCCGCCACGGCCCGGACGACCAGCGCCGGCAGGGTGGCGTCGTCGTCCCGGTAGGCGTCCGTCCCCTGAAGCGACATGCGCGCATTATGGCTCCCCACCCCGCATAGGCTGCGCCGGATGAGGAACGGTGAGCGGCGTCTGCGTACCGTTGATCTGGCTCGTGCGGTGGGGCTGTCGACGCAGCAGGTCCGCAATTACGAGGGCGCCGGTGTTCTGCCCCCGGCCGGGCGGACCGATGCCGGGTACCGGGTCTTCGGGGAGCGGCACCGGGACGCGCTGCTGACGTCCCGGGCGTTGCAGCCGGGCTACGGGGCGGTGACGGCGACGCGGGTCATGCGGGCGGTGCACGACGGGGACGTGGCCGCCGCCCTCGCCCTGGTGGACGCCGCGCACGCCGCGCTGCACGAGGAGCGGGGGTCGCTGCGGGCCGCCCGCGAGGCGCTGGAGGCGCTGGCCGGTGGGGAGACCGCCGCGCCGTCGCCGCACCGGCTGCGCATCGGCGAGGTGGCCGCGCTGATCGGCGTACGGACGTCGGCGCTGCGGGTGTGGGAGGAGGCGGGGCTGCTCGTGCCCGGGCGGGAGCACGGCACCGGGTACCGCGTGTACGGGCCCGCCGACGTGCGGGACGCGCGGGTGGTGCGCGCGCTGCGCCGCAGTCACCATCTCTTCGACCGGATCCGGCCTGTCCTCGACGACCTGCGGCGCGAGGGGAGCACCGAGGCGCTGCGGGCGGCGGTCGAGGCACGCGGACAGGCCCTCACCGCGCGGACCCGGTCGATGCTGGCGGGAGCGGCTGCCCTGCACGCGTACCTGGAGTGAGGGGTGAAGGGTGCACGGGGGAAGGGTGAAGAGGCCGCCGCCCCGGGGCCGGATCGGGGCCGGATCGGCGTTCGAGAGGCCATCCGTTCCGTTGAACAGTGCCGACACAGCAGGTGCGCGGCCGTAAAGACGGCATTCCCTTGGTCGGGTCTGTACATCTGCGAACGGAGACCTCCTCGTGCGAATGACCGACATCCAGCGCTGCGAGATCCGGCCCGGGCGCCTCGTCGAGTGGACGCTCAGTCCCGCGACGCTCGACATCGCGGCGGCGCTGCCCGAGGACACGCGGCCGCCCGCGTACATCCAGGAGTCGCACATCCGCACGGCACGGTCGGTGCGCGAGGGCGGCCTGTTCGTGCCGACCTGGCTCGGCGCGGCCTTCGACATCCCGGGCCCGGTCGACCTCGACGTGCTCCAGGAGGCGCTGCGCGCCTGGACCCTGCGGCACGAGACGCTGCGCAGCGGGTTCCGGTGGAGCGGCGAGGGCGGGGACACGATGCGCCGGTTCACGCTCGACGCGGACGCCGTGGCCCTGCACCGCGAGGACGTCGGCGACTTCCCGGACGCGGCGGACCTCGCCCGGCACCTCCAGGACCGCTTCGACCGCGTCGCGGACGCGCTGCGCTGGCCCAACCTCATCTACACGGCGGTCGTCCGCGACGACGGCGTCAGCGTCTACATGGCCTTCGACCACAGCAACGTCGACGCGTACTCCATCTACCGCATCCCCGCCGAGGTCGGCGAGCTGTACGCCGCGGGCGTCGCGGGGCGGACCGTGCCGCGGCCCCGGGTCGGCTCCTACGTCGACTTCTGCGAGGCCGAGCGGGCGGACGCGGACCGGATCGACGGCGACCACGAGATCGTCGCCCGCTGGCGGGAGTTCATCCGGCGCTGCGACGGGCGGCTGCCGTCCTTCCCCGTCGACCTGGGCCTGCGGCCCGGCGGCCCGCTGCCCGAACAGCGGATGCTGCGCGAGCCGTTGGTGGACGCGGCCGACGCCGCCGCGTTCGAGGCGTACTGCCGCCCCTACGGCGGCAGCCTGGTCGGTGTGCTGGCCGCGACCGCGCTGATCGTCCACGAGATCGGCGGCGAGCCGGTCTACCGCACCGTCGTGCCCTTCCACACCCGGTCGCGGTCGCAGTGGGCGGAGTCGGTCGGCTGGTACGTGGGCGGCGCGCCGATCGAGGTCCCGGTGGACCGCGCCCACGACTTCCCCGGCGCCCTGCGCGCCGTCCGGTCCGAACTCCAGGCCAACCGGCGGATGTCCCGCATGCCGATCGACCGGGTGCTGCGCCTGCTCGGCACGGACTTCCGGCCGACCTCACCCGACCTGTACTCGATCGTGTCGTACGTCGACGCCCGCGACGTCCCCGGCGCGGAGAGCTGGCCGGACCGGACGGCGTACGCGCTGCTCCGGGTCTCCTACGGCGACCAGGTGTGCGCCTGGGTGACCCGGCTCCCGGAGGGCCTGTGGTTCGCCAGCCGCTACCCGGACACCGACGTCGCCCACAAGAACCTGCGGCTGTACGTCGAGCGGCTGCGGGACGTCGTCACGGGCGTCGCCCGCGGGGACTTCGGGCCGCCGCTCACCGCTCGGTGAGGGAGACGCCGCCCGCGTGCAGGCGCCCGTCGCCGCCGTCGAAGTAGATCCGGTCCCCGTCGAGGGCCGCGTCGGGATCGCCGGACGACAGACGGGTCTTCGCCGTCGCTCCGGTACGGGCGTCCGCGGCGTGCAGGGCGCCGGCCTTCGTGCTGAAGAGCAGTGAACCGTCCAGCAGACCGTGCAGCTCGGGGTCGCGTTCGGTGTGCTCGCTCCACAGCGGTTTGCCGGAGCTTGCGTCGACCGCGTGCACGGCCCCGGTTTCGGAGTCGCTGGTGACGCCGCCGAGCCCGCCGTACACGACGCCGTCCGCGACCACGAGGGGGTCGAGCCACTGCCGCACGGACTCGGTGTCCGCGTCGTAGATCCACCGCCGTGTGCCCCGCCGGGCGTCGACGGCGTGGAGGACACCGCGGTCGTCACCGAAGTAGACCGTGCCGTCCGACACCTCGACCGCCGACAACTCGCCCGGGTACGGCCGACTCGTTCTCGAGCTGTACCGCCACAGCCGGTCCCCCGTCTCCGCGTCCCAGGCGTAGAAGTAGGTGTCGTCCGGTTCCCGGACCCCGCCGTAGACGACCCCGTCCACGACCGCGAGCGCATTGGACAGGATCTGGTCGATCCTGTGGGTCCACTTCAGCCGCCCGGTGGCGGCGTCCACTGCCGACACGGAGTAGCTGACGGGGAGTTCGGACTCCTCGGACAGGTCGTGCATGGCGCTCGTGTACACGGTGCCGTCGGCCACCACGACCCCCATGTAGAGGTCGAAATCCGCTCCGGGTGGCGTGTGCGTCTGCGCGTCCACGATCCAGACTCGCTTGCCACTGTCCACGTCGATGCCCTGGATCGTGCCCTCCTCGTCGCTGGAGACCACCGCCAGACCGTCGCTGACTCCTTCGAAGGACAACGAGCCCGGACGGTCGTACGTCCACGCGGTGTCACCGTCCGCGGCCGTCAGCGCGTGCAACCGGCCGTCGTCGTCCTCGCCGACCAGTTTTCCGCGGGCGACCTCCGCGTGCCGGAGGCCCATGTCCGACGGCCACAGCTCCCGCACCGTCGGCTGTTTCGCGGCGGCCGTGGGACTGCCGGAGCCCTCGGCGCCGTCGCCCCGGCCGGCGGAGTCCGAGAAGGCACGGGGCAGCAGCAGACCGCCGACGACGGCCAGGGCGACGAAGGCGCCGGCGGCGGCGAGGACCGCCGTACGCCGCCGGGTCGCTCCCCGCGGCCGGGCGGCGGGCGGTGCGCCGAGCCGGGCCGTGGCGACGGCGGTCGGCGCCGGGCCCACCGTGACGGTCGGCAGGTCGGCGTCCACGGGCGCCGCTGCGGTCGCCTGCGCCTGAGGCACCGGCAACGGCTCGGCCCCCAGCGCGGCGACGTCGGCGGCGACCGGCGCGGGCAGCCACGTACCGGCGGCGAACGTGACCCTGGTGCCGTCGGCCGCCTCCCAACGGCCCAGTTCCCCGACGAGTTCGGGGACCTCGGGCCGCTGCCGCGGGTCCTTGGCCAGGCACCGGGCGACCACCTCGGCGAGTCCGTCCGGCACGCGCTCCAGGTCGGGATCCTCGTGGACCACGCGGTAGTTGACGCCGTGCGCGGGCCCGCCCCCGAACGGGCCGGTCCCGGTCGCCGCGTACGCCAGCAGCGCGCCCAGCGCGAACACGTCCCCGGGCGGCCCCACCTCGCGGCCGACCAGCTGCTCGGGCGGAAGGTAGCCGGGGCTGCCGACCACGGCCCCCGTGGTCGTGAGCTTGGTGTCGTCGGCGGCCACCGAGATGCCGAAGTCGATCACCCGGGGTCCGTCCGGCGCCAGGAGCACGTTCGACGGCTTCAGGTCGCGGTGCACCACGTCGGCCCGGTGGATCGCGTCCAGGGCCTCCGCCAGCCCGGACCCCAGGGCCCGCACGGACCGCTCGGGCCAGACTCCGTGCGCCGCGACCGCCGTGCCCAGCGCGACGCCCGGCACGTAGGCGGTGGCCAGCCACGGCAGGTCAGCGTCCGGATCCGCGTCGACCACGGGCGCGGTGAACGGGCCCGCGACCCGCTGCGCCGCCGCCACCTCCCGCCCGAACCGCCTGCGGAAGGCGGGGTCCTCGGCCAGTTCCTCGTGCACCACCTTCACGGCGGCCGCCCGGCCGCCCGGCGAACCGGCCAGGTACACCCGGCCCATCCCGCCCGAGCCGAGCCGGGCAACGATCCGGTACGGGCCGACCCGCTCGGGATCGCCCGTCTGAAGCGGTACGTACGCCTGCACTCCGCCGTCCCTCCCTCGTGCCGTTCTCTCTGCGCCGTCCGCCCGCGCGGGGGCGGGATCAGGTCGCGGCCCGGTAGGCGGTCAGTCGACCGTTGGTCTCGGTCACCACGACGTCGCCGACGACCCGGACGTCCGTCTCGTCGCCCCCGCCCAGCGACTCCCGCCAACGGGGCTCTCCGCTGCCGGTGTCCAGTGCGCTCAGTCCGCCGTCCGAGGCGCCCACGAGGACGGTGTCGTCCACGACGTCCAGGGACGTCACCTCGTCGGCCTCCTGTTTCCGCCGCCACCGCTGCGATCCGGTGTCCGCGTCGAAGGCGGAGATGTAGGCGTCGTTCTCGAAGTACACCGTGCCGTCGGCCACTTGGGGCATGCCCGCACCCTCGCCGAGCCTGCCGTCCCACAGATCGCCCTCGAACGTGCGGCGCCACTCCTCCTCGCCCGTACGCGTGTCGACGGCGTACAGGGCGCCGTCCAGTGTGCCGAAGTAGACTTTGCCGTCCGCCACCACGAGACCGGTCTCCGCTTCGCTCGCGGCCTGGTGGGTCCACTTCTGCTTGCGGGTACGGAGATCGACGGCGATCAGCTTCTTCTTGCTGTGTATGAGGAGCGCGTCGTCGGTGACGGCGATGTTGCTGCCGTCGGCGTTGACTCCGAACCCGTAGTCCCACAGCTTCTTCCCCGTGCGGGTGTCGAGGACGTAGAAGAACGAGACCATGTCCGCGTAGGCCGCGTCGCCCACCACCACCGGGGACGGGTGGAAGGTGTCGTCCATGTACCGCCAGCGGTGGTCGCCGTCGTCCGCGTCCACCGCGTACAGGTGGTCGTTACTGCCGTAGAACAGGAGGCCGCCCGAGACGCCGGTGATCCGGATGTCGTTGCCCACGCTCTTCAGGTGGCCCGTGTCCTGGCTGACGTCGTCGACCCGTACCCGGCGGTCCCAGCGCCGCGAGCCGTCGGTGACGTCCAGGGCGGTGATCCGGTGCCGTTTCTCGTGCTGGAGGTAGAGCATCTCCTCCGTGGAGCCGGCCAGGACTTGCCCCTCGGCCAGGGTGTGCGACCAGAGCTGCTCCAGGTGGGGCGGCCGGGCGGGCCCGTCGTCGTCGGCGGCCACCCTCCACAGCACGGCGCCGGCCACGGTGACGGCCAGGGCGGTCGCGGTGGCGAGCACCGTCCGCAGACGGCGGCGTCGGGTGCCGGGCGGTGCCGGGGCCGGGGCGGGAGCGGTCTGTGTGGTGGCGCTTTCCGGGCGCGGCAGGGGCTCGGTGGGGGTTCTGGCCCGCAACCGGGCGGCCGAGTCGGCGACCGGGCCCGGCAGCCATCCGGCGGTCGTCACGTCCCCGTCCGGCACGGGGGCACCCTGCCGCGCCCGTCGGACGTCGTCGTCATCGGCGGCGGTCTCCGACTCGCCCAGTTCGTCCAGCAGCCACGCCACCGTCGGCCGCCGCGCCGGGTCCTTCGCGAGGCACCGGGCCACCACGTCCGCGAGCGCGGGGGCCAGGGCCCCCAGGTCGGGCTCCTCGTGCACGACCCGGTAGTTGACGGCGTGGGCCGCCCCGCCGCCGAACGGGCCGACGCCCGCCGCCGCGTACGCCAGCACCGCGCCCAGGGCGAACACGTCACCGGCCGGTCCTGAGCCCTCGTGGCGCAGCTGCTCCGGAGGGATGAAGCCGGGGGTGCCGATCACCGTCCCGGTCTGGGTGAGCGCGGTGTCGCCGACCGCCGCCGAGATGCCGAAGTCGATGACCCTGGGGCCGTCCGGTGCCAGCAGGACGTTGGACGGCTTCAGGTCCCGGTGCACCAGGCCGGCGGCGTGGACCGCGGCCAGGGCCTCCGCCAGGGCGGCGCCGAGGCCGCGTACCGCCTCCTGCGGCCACACCCCGTGCCGGGCCACCGCCTCTTGGAGCGAGAGTCCGGGTACGTACTCCGTCGCCAGCCAGGCGGGGTCGCCCTCCGGATCGGCGTCCACCACCGCGGCGGTGAAGAACCCCGTGACCCGCCGCGCCGCCGCCACCTCCCGCACGAAGCGCCGCCGGAACCCCTCGTCCCGCAGCAGTGCCTCCCGCACCACTTTCACCGCCACCGCACGCCCACCGGGCGAACGGGCCAGGTACACCCGGCCCATGCCGCCCTGGCCCAGCCTGGCCAGCAGCCGGTACCGCCCCACCCGTACCGGGTCCCCCGCCGTCAGTGGTACCGACGCCACCGCCCCGCCCTCCCCACACCCGCGACCCCGCGGCCCACCGCCTCAGTGGGCCCTCCCCGCATCGGACTCCGGGTAACACCCCCACGGTTCCCATTCGGCACACCGGCCATCCCCCGTACGGCGGACTCTCCCCGGAAACCTCACGTCCCCGGACGGCACGGCGAAAGGCCGGCCCCGGTGACCTGAGTCACGGAAACCGGCCTGTCGCTGTGCGCGCCTTACTCAGAAGCCCACCGACTGAAGGGCGCCGAGGCCCACGTCAGCGTAGGAGTGCTTGCCCGAGACGAAGATGTTGACGCCGTAGTAGTTGAACAGCCAGCAGCCGAAGGCGACCAGGGCCAGGTAGGCGGCCTTGCGGCCCTTCCAGCCGGCCGTGGCGCGGGCGTGCAGGTACCCGGCGTAGGCGACCCAGGTGATGAAGGACCAGGTCTCCTTGGGGTCCCAGCCCCAGTAGCGGCCCCAGGCGTCGCCCGCCCAGATCGCGCCCGCGATGATCGTGAACGTCCACAGCGGGAAGACCGCGGCGTTGACGCGGTAGGCGAACTTGTCGAGGGAGGCGGCGGCGGGCAGCCGGTCCAGGACGGAGCTGGCGAAGCGGCCGGGCGTGCCGCCGGAGGCGAGCTTGCTCTCGAAGCTGTCCTTGAAGAGGTACAGGATCGTGGCGACCGCGCCGACGTAGAAGACCGCGCCGCAGAAGATCGCCGTGGAGACGTGGATGTACAGCCAGTACGAGTGCAGGGCCGGGACGAGCTGGTCGCTGGCGGTGTAGAGGACCGTGACGGCGAGTCCGAGGTCGAGCAGCACCGTGGTGGTCAGGGGCAGGCCCAGCCAGCGGACGTTCTTCTTCAGGGCGAGCAGCGCGAGGTACACGCCGACGGCGACCGTCGTGAACGTGATGTTGAACTCGTACATGTTGCCCCACGGCGCCCGCTCCACCGACAGGGCGCGGGTGAGGACGCCGCCCGCCTCGACGGCGAAGGCGAGCACCGTGAGCGAGATGGCGACCCGCCCGTACAGGTCGCCCTTCTCGGTGCCGCCGTGCGCGCCGGGCCCGTCGGGCACGTCGCGGGTGCCGGTCGCGGACCGTACGACGACCGCGGGGCGCTCCAGTACGGCGGTGCCGCCGGCCTTCTTCACGGTGACGGCAGGACCGGACCCGGCGCCGGCCTTGGCCCCGGCCGCGCCGTTGGTGAGCGCGGCGGCGGTGCGGCCGACCTTGCTGCGGCTGCCGAAGAGCCACTCGGCGATGTACGCGAAGAAGGCCAGCGTGTAGACGGCCATCGAGGAGTAGATCAGCGTGTTGCTGACGTTCGCGAGATGCTCGTTGGTTGCGGCGGCGAGATTCACTTCTCAGCACTCCTTCGAGTGAACGTCCCGGCACCAGGTGGTCGGGCGGTGGAGTCTGCAGCAGGATGGCGTGCGCGTTACCGGGCTGGTCTCAACCCGGCCGGCGTTGATCGTGGAAGACCCTGAGGGCTGCTGGCCCACTGGGCGGCGTGAGCCGGGAATCTCCCTTGTTCCGCGGGGGAGAGGATTCAATTCTTCTCAGCCCCTTCAGACGCGGAGTCGGAGCCGGACGCATCGTCCGGCTCCGGGGCTGTCCCGGGGGCGGGCGCGGCGGGTGCCTGGTCGTACAGGTCCCCGGCGAGGTCGCCCAGTTCCTCGGGGACCTTCGCGGACTCGCTGCGGCCGAGACCGGCCATCTCCACGACGGTGACGCCGTCGGCGCCGCGCACGGCCCGCACCCAGACCCGGCGCCGCCGGATGAACAGGGAACCGGCCAGGCCCAGGATGGCGATGACGGCACCGCCGAGCGCCCAGCCGCTGCCGGGCTGCTGCGTGACCTGGAAGCCGGCCCACTCCTGGACGCCGTTGAAGGTGACCGAACCGGCGCCGTTCGGGAGGGTCATGGTGTCGCCGACCTCGAGCTGCTGCTTGAACAGCTTGCCGTCGGAGCCCTTGAACTCCTTCAGGTTCCTCTTGTCGAGCTGGTAGACGCTCTGCGGGATGCCCGCGTCGACGCCGAGGTCTCCGTGGTAGGCAGAGAGCGCGAGCATCGGGTTGATCAGCGCCGGGAAGGTGGAGAGCATCGTGCTGCCCTTGCCGCCGTACGTCGGCAGGAAGAAGGCGTTGAAGCCGAGCTGCTCCTTCTCCCCCTTGGCGTTGCGGTAGCCGTCCATGACCTTGACGGCGCCGGAGGAGGTGACGTTGGCGTCCAGCGGCAGCAGGGCCACCGCCTGCTTGTCCATCACGACGTCGCCCTTGGCGTCCTTGACGGTGAGGATGGGGGCGTAGCCGTGGCTGACGAGGTAGACCTTGGAGCCGTCGATGTCCAGTGGCTTGTTGACCTCGATGGTCTTCGACTTCTCGGCGCCGTCGGCACCCTCGCTGTAGGTGACCTTGGCCTCGTAGACGCGCGGGGTGCCGCGGTTGGGGCCGGTCGCCTCGTAGGTGCCGTGGAAGTCCTTCAGGCTGAAGCTGAAGGGGGCCAGGTCGTGGGCCGCGTCGAAGAGGTTCCCGGACTTGAAGTCGTCGTACTGGGTGAGGGTGTTGGAGAAGCCGTCGCCCTCCAGGACCAGCTTGTTGCCCTCGTACTTGAACAGCTGGCCCCAGGCGAAGGCGATCAGCATCACGATCAGCGCGATGTGGAAGGCGAGGTTGCCGACCTCCCGCAGATAGCCCTTCTCGGCCGCGACGGCGTCACCGGCGGCGTCCGCGTCCGCGCGGAAGCGGCGCTTCTTCAGCAGCTTCAGCGCGGCCTCGCGGACCTCCTCGGGCTCGGCGCCGGTGCGCCAGGTGGTGTAGGCGGGCAGCCGGTCCAGGCGCCGCGGGGCGCGGGGCGGGCGGCCGCGGAGCTGGCCGACGAACTGCCAGGTGCGCGGAACGATGCAGCCGATGAGGGAGACGAACAGCAGGATGTAGATCGCGGAGAACCACACCGAGCTGTAGACGTGGAAGAGCCCGAGCTTGTCGTAGACCGGCCCCAGGATGTCGTGGTTGTCCCGGAACTCCTCGACCTTCAGGGCGTCGACGCCGTCCTGCGGGATCAGCGAACCGGGGATCGCGCCCAGGGACAGCAGCAGGAGCAGGAGCAGCGCGACGCGCATCGAGGTGAGCTGGCGCCAGAACCAGCGCGCCCAGCCGACCACGCCGAGCGAGGGGAGGTTGGGCGCCTCCTCCTTGGGGGCGGTGGACAGCTGGGAGCCGGCGGCGCCGAGGTCCTGTTCCTCGTCGGTCGTCGGGGTCTTGCCCGCGGTGGTGTTGCTCATCGGTCAGATCCCTACAGTGAAGCCGTTGGACCAGGTCTGCATGTCCTGCACGATGCTGTCCCAGGCGCCGGTCAGCAGCAGCACGCCGGTCACGATCATCATGGCGCCGCCGATCCGCATCACCCAGACATAGTGGCGCTTGATCCAGCCGAAGGCGCCGAGCGCCTTGCGGAAGGCGACCGCGGCGAGCACGAAGGGCACGCCGAGGCCGACGCAGTACGCGACGGTCAGTATGGCGCCGCGCCCGGCGGTGCCCTGGTCGGCGGAGAGCGCGAGGACGGACGCGAGGGTCGGACCGATGCAGGGCGTCCAGCCGATGCCGAACAGCGCGCCCAGCAGCGGCGCGCCGACCAGGCCGGTCACGGGGCGCTTGTGGAAGCGGAACTCGCGCTGGGTGAACCAGGGCATGAGGCCGACGAAGAAGACGCCCATGAGGATCATGAGCACGCCGAGCACCTTGGTCAGGGTGCCGCGTTCCTCCTGGAGCGTGGAGCCGAAGTAGCCGAAGAGCGCCCCGCTGGAGACGAAGACGGCGGTGAAGCCGAGGACGAAGAGGGAGGCTCCGGCGACCATCCGGCCGCGCCGGGCCTCGCCGAGGTCCGTGCCGGTGACGCCGGTCACGTAGGAGAGGTAGCCGGGGACGAGCGGCAGGACGCAGGGCGAGAAGAAGGAGACCAGGCCGCCGAGCAGCGCGATGGGGAGGGCCACGAGCAGGGCGCCGTTCAGCACCGTGCCGTTGTAGCCCTCGGCGGCGAGGGTGGTCACTGCGGACACGTCACTTCTCCGACTTGCCGTCGTCGGCGAGGTACGGCGCGAGCATCTTGCGCAGCTTCTCCTCGCTGAGCGCCTGGAGGGTGCGCGCGGCGACCTTGCCCTCCCGGTCGATGACGAGCGTGGAGGGGACGGCCTGGGGGTTGAGGGTGCCCTTCTCGAAGCGGAGCATCAGCCTGCCCGCCGGGTCGTACAGGCTCGGGTAGGTGACCCCGTAGTCCTTCTCGAAGGCGCGGGCCGGGCCGGTGGAGGTGTCGCGGGTGTTGATGCCGACGAACTGGACGCCCTGGTCCTTGACGTCCTGGTACACCTTCTCGAAGTTCTTGGCCTCGGCGCGGCAGGGCGGGCACCACGAGCCCCAGACGTTGAGGACGACGACCTTGCCCTTGTAGTCGGCGACGTCGATCCGTCCCCCGTCGACGGTCTCGCCGGACAGCTCGGGGGCGGCGGCGCGCTCGCCCTTCTTCGCGGTGGCGATGCCGTCCGAGCCGGTGATGAAGCCCGTCTGACCTCCGCCGCCCGAGGTTCCGCCGGAGCTGCACGCGGACACCAGCAGCGCCGCGGCGGCCGCGCCGACGGCGGCCCGGACGGCCCGGCTACGGGCGCGGACGCGGGCGTCGGCGGTGCGGTCGGCGGTGCGGTCGGCGGTGCGGTTCGTGCGGTTCGAGCGCAGGGGGGCGCGGCTGGCGGCACTCATGTGAAAAGTTTCGCATGTCCGTTCCGAGGATCTTGCGCACCCCCCTCGCGGCCGGAAACCCGCATTTCAGGCGGCGTTCCCGGAGGGTGTCGAGCCCGGGGAGGAGGTGTTCTTGAGGAAGGCGTTCCAGCCGCCGGCCGGCTGCTGCCCCACCTCGACGGTCCGCAGCTTGGCGAGCACCTCCGGCTTCTGCACGTCCATCCAGTCGGTGAACTGGCGGAAGGAGACCAGCCGGATGTCCTCGCCCTTCTCCTTCTCCCGCGCGATGTGCTTGAGGACGTTCTCCACGGCGTCCATGTAGATGCCGCCGTTCCACTCCTCGAAGTGGTTGCCGATGAAGAAGGGCGCCCGGTTCGTCTCGTACGCCCGCTTGAAGCCGGATATGTACGCCTTCGTGGCCTGTTCGCGCCAGCCCGGGTAGTTGTGGGCGGGGGCCTTGGTGGAGTTCACCGACTGGTTGGCGAGGATGTTGTAGTCCATCGAGAGGACCTCGAAGGAGTGCCCGGGGAACGGTATCTGCTGCAGCGGGAAGTCCCAGATCCCGTCCTTCTTCACCGGCCACACCTGACGGCCGCCGGGCGAGGAGGCGTCGTAGCGCCAGCCCAGCTCGCGGGCGGTGGGCAGCAGGTTGTCCTGGCCGAGCAGACAGGGCGTGCGGCCGCCGACGAGTTCCTTGTCGTAGTCGAAGGGCAGGGCGGGCAGGTCGGTCCAGCCGCTGTTGGTCTTCCACTCCTTGACGAAGGATTTCGCCTGGTCGATCTCGCTGCGCCACTGCGCGGGCGTCCAGTTGCCGACGCTGCCGCCGCCTCCGCAGAAGTGGCCGTTGAAGTGGGTGCCGATCTCGTGCCCGTCCAGCCACGCGCGGTGGACGTTCTTGAGGGTGTCCTTGATGTGGGCGTCGGTGAGGTAGCCGATGTCGGAGGCACCGCGCGGGTTGTTCGGCGGGTCGTAGAGGCGCTTCTTCGACTCGGGCAGCAGGTACAGGCCCGAGAGGAAGAACGTCATGTGCGCGCCGTGCTCCTGGGCGAGGTCCAGGAAGCGCGGGAAGAGTCCGTTGCCGACCTCGCCCGCTCCGTCCCAGGAGAAGACGACGAACTGCGGCGGCGTCTGGCCGGGCTCCAGCGGCACGGGGGCGTCCGGCTGGTGCGGCTGCTTGCCGGTGTACGACGTGGAGCCGTCGCCGATGGGCTTCGCCGGGGCCTTGCTGCTGCCGGAGGGCGACGGTTTCCCGGCGTCCCCGGCCTGGTGCGAGCCGCCCGACGAGGAGTGGGAACCGGTGCCGCAGCCCGCGAGCCCGGCCGCCGCGGCGGCTCCCGCGCCGAGTCCGAGTATCCCCCTGCGGGTGAGAGTGCGGTTGGAAGTGCGCATCGCAACCTCGTTCGTCGCGTCCTGGTGGTCACTGGGTGAGAGGACGCGACGAACGTGCGGGTTCCGGAAATTTGTGCGGGTTGGGTAACAGCGGGGCGCGGCGGCCGTCAGCCCCTCGGGTCCGTCAGGCCCCGTACGCCTTCCCCTGCCCCTTCACGGGCTTGGCCCCCGCGAGGAGGTGGGCCGGGACGAGGTCGCGGGCGGGCTCGGTGTAGCCGACGGACACGATCCGGTCGCCCCGGTAGGTGAACGTCGTCAGGGACGCCAGCGTGCACTGCCGCTTGCGCGGGTCGTGCCACAGCCGGCGCCGCTCCACGTACGACCGCAGGATCCAGATCGGCAGCTGGTGGCTGACGACCACGGCCTCGTGCCCGCGGGCCCGGTCGCGGGCGGCGTCGATCGCGCCCTTCATCCGCACGACCTGGTCGACGTACGGCTCGCCCCAGGACGGCTTGAACGGGTTGACCACGTGCTTCCAGTTGGCGGGCCGGCGCAGGGCGCCGTCGCCGATGCCGAAGGTCTTGCCCTGGAAGACGTTGTCGGCCTCGATGAGGCGCGCGTCGGTGTCGAGGTCGAGCCCGTGCGTCTTGGCGATCGGGGTCGCCGTCTCCTGCGCCCGCTCCAGCGGGGAGGCGACGACATAGGTCACGTCGCGGGGCGCGAGGTGCTCGGCGACCCGCTCGGCCATGCGCCGGCCCAGCTCGGAGAGGTGGTAGCCGGGGAGCCGCCCGTAGAGGACGCCGGTGGGGTTCTCGACCTCGCCGTGCCGCATGACGTGGACGACGGTCAGCTCTTCGTTGTTCTCGTCGCTCATGCCGTCGCCTCCGCGGCCGCGCGGGCCGCCGCCGGGAGGGCGTCGGCGATGCGCTGGACGGCCCGCTCGTCGTGGGCGGTGGACACGAACCAGGACTCGAAGGAGGACGGCGGCAGGTAGACGCCGCTGGAGAGGAGGGAGTGGAAGAAGGCGGTGAACCGGAAGGACTCCTGCGCCTTGGCGTCCTCGTAGTTCACGACCGGCCGGTCGGTGAAGAACACGGAGAACATGTTGGAGGCGGTCTGCACCCGGTGCGCGACGCCCTCCTTGGCGAGCGCCTCGGTCACCAGGCCCTGGAGCTGCGCGGACACGGCGTTGACCGTCTCGTACGCGGCATCGTCGAGGAGCCGCAGCTGGGCGAGCCCGGCGGCGGTGGCGACCGGGTTCCCGGAGAGGGTGCCGGCCTGGTAGACGGGCCCCGCCGGGGCGAGGCGGGCCATGACGTCGGCGCGCCCGCCGAACGCGGCGGCGGGGAACCCGCCCCCCATCACCTTCCCGAAGGTCATGAGATCGGGCACGACCCCCTCCACCCCGTACCACCCGGCGCGGCTGGTCCGGAACCCGGTCATGACCTCGTCGGACACGAACAGCGCGCCGTTGGCCGCGCAGGCGTCCTTGAGCCCCTGGTTGAACCCGGGCAGCGGCGGCACGACGCCCATGTTGCCGGGCGAGGCCTCGGTGATCACGCAGGCGATCTCGCCGGGGTGGGCGGCGAAGGCGGCGTGCACGGCCTCCAGGTCGTTGTACGGCAGCACGATCGTGTCGCTCGCCTGGGCGCCGGTGACGCCGGGGGTGTCGGGCAGCGCGAAGGTGGCGACGCCGGAGCCCGCGGCGGCGAGCAGCGAGTCGACGTGGCCGTGGTAGCACCCGGCGAACTTGATCACCTTGGTGCGCTGGGTGAACCCGCGGGCGAGCCGGATGGCGGACATGGTGGCCTCGGTCCCGCTCGACACGAGCCGGACCTCCTCCAGCGGCCCGACCCGCTCGACCATCGCCTCGGCGAGCGCGACCTCGCCCTCGGCGGGCGTGCCGAAGGACGTACCGCGGGCCACGGCCTCCTGCACGGCGGCGATCACCTCGGGGTGCGCGTGGCCGAGGATCATCGGCCCCCAGGAGCACACGAGGTCGACGTACTCACGCCCGTCCGCGTCCGTCAGGTACGGCCCGGTGCCGGACACCATGAACCGGGGGGTGCCGCCGACGGCGCGGAAGGCGCGCACCGGGGAGTTCACGCCGCCGGGCGTGACGGCCGCCGCGCGGTCGAACAGAGCCTGCGAGGCCGGTGCTTCGTATGGATATGCCAGTTCGCTCATGACCTGCGACTTCTCCGACCTTCTCGACCTTCTCCGACGTATCGGACCCTGCGCGGCGTCAGGTTGCCCAGGGTGACTTCGACAAGGGTAGACAACCGCCCCGAACGCCGTGCCGTCTGCCAGACTGGAGCCCATCCACGCAGCTCACCGGGAGGGCGCGGGCGCGGCTCCCGGCCGTCCCGCACACACATGACGGACATATGTTTCACCGCACGTTTCGGCGAGCGGGCGTGGGGGAGGTCACTGACACGATGATCGGGTTGCGCGGCGGGGGCCACGCGTCCTAGAAAAGCAGTCGGGTGGAGATATGCATCGCGGTGGCGGACTGGGCGAGGGGACCGATGACCTGGGTCCTCGACGTGCCCGGCGGGGAAGGCACCGACGCGAGGCGGATGAAGCGTCCGAAGCACGTCAGACACACGGCACACCGGGCGAGCCCGACCGGCTCGACGGGCGGGCCGGCCGGCTGGGGGCGGGGAGCAGGAATGGTGGTCGGGTGGGGGTGACCTACAAGTACTTCGGCGCGCCCGACGGCGCGACCGCGGCCCGCGTCCCGATCTCGATGCGCCCCGAGGAACTGGGCGGCGACGAGCTCGGGATGAACGGCATGTTCACCAAGATCAAGCCGGAGACCATGGCCGCCATGGTCCTCACCGGCATCGAGGGCGTCCCCCTGCACAAGGTCCCCCCGCTGGAACTGGTCGTCCTGCACCCCGACTACGCGGTCGTGAAGCTCCCGATGACCGTGGTCGACCCCCTGCGCGGCATCGGCGAGGAGGCGGTCGGCGCGGCGGCCTTCATATGGTCCACGGTCCCGGACCGGGGCGGGCCGCGGGACGCGTTCAACGTGTACCAGCTGCTGCACGAGTGGCAGGACTTCTCGCACCGGTTGCACGAGGCGGGGCATCAGCCGTATTGCCTGGTGTGGCCCTGAGCCGGGGTTTCGTGAGGGTCGGGCGGGGTCTTCGGGCCTCGCCCTTTTGCTTGCCGGGGAGGGGGCGTCAGGCGGCCAGGGCACATTGAGGGCACACCGGTCCTGCCAGGGGGCTGCCGAGGTGGAGTCCGGGTGGCGGGCAGGGCGCCGTCGGCTTCGCCTGTGCGGCACATTACGCGGGCAGATCCCATTTTCGGCCGTCCCGGAGCAGGACGGCACGGCACTCGCTCCACAAGCCCTGGATCTGGAAATCTACGGGCCAGCACGACGAATTGGAGCAGGAGGTAGCCCGCTCGTGACGGCGAACGCCAACCCCACCGTCAGGAGACGCCGCCTGGGAGCCGAGCTGCGTCGGCTTCGCCAGGCCAGTGGGCTGAAGGGCTCCGAGGTGGCAGAACGCCTCATGGTCTCCCAGCCCAAGATCAGTCATATGGAGAACGGCAACCGCGCCATCAAACCCCGTGATGTGCGCGATCTGTGCACCATCTACGGGGTGTCGGACCCGCAGGTCGTCGGCTCCCTCATGCGGATGGCTCAGGAGTCCGGACAGCACGGCTGGTGGCACTCCTACGGCGACATCCCCCAGAGCGTCTACATCGCCCTGGAGACGGACGCCGCCTCCCTCCACACCTACGAGTCCCTAGTCATCCCCGCGCTGCTGCAGACCCCCGCCTATGCCACCACGGTCATCGAGGAAACCATTCCCCGGCTCACCGCAGAAGAGGCGGCCGCGCGCCTCAAGGTGAGGTTGCGCCGTCAGCACCGGATCTACGACCCGGCTCGCCCGTTGCGTCTGTGGGCCGTCCTGGACGAATCGATGCTGCACCGCATGGTCGGCAGCCCCGACATCATGCGGGAGCAACTGGAACACCTGAACGTGCTTGCCACCGAGCCGCACATCACGGTGCAGGTTCTCCCCTACACGGCAGGGGCCCACCCAGGCATGTCAGGACAGTTCTCCATCCTGCGCTTCACCGACACGTCGGAGGCTGGGGTGGTGTGCCTGGACCGGCACACCAGCGATCTCTGCCTGGAGAAGCCGTCCGACGTGCAGCACTACAGCGTGCTGTACGACCACCTTCAGGCCCAGGCTCTCAGTCCTGACCGAACGCGCGAACTCATCAACGACGTCATCAAGGGATACATCGACGCGGTAAAGCGGCCCTGAGCGGTTCCCCGGCTCACCGCCGCCAGTCCCCGCGGTTCCGACGCCGGTCGTCACGGATCCGTTCCCGCCGGTCGCGGCGGCGGACGAGCTCGCCCGGCCCAAGGTCGCCCTCCATCAACCGCCCGACCGCGAGACCGACGGCGCCCAGCCCCAGGACCAGCAGGAACGCCCAGGCGTCCCCGAAATAGGCGGCGAAACCCAGGGCCATTCCCGTGATCAGGCCCACCACGGCTCTGCTCATCACGCGCTCCTTCGCCTACGCCGGCCCTTCGACCTCGACTACTGGACGCGCTGCCCCTCTGCCTCCTCTTCCTCCTCATCGGGCAGTTTCACGTCGCTCACCGTGATGTTGACTTCGACGACTTCCCGACCCGCCATCCGCTCCACGGCCGAGACCACGTTCTCGCGCACCTCACCGGCCACGTCCGTGATCGGGAAGCCGTAGTCGACGACGATCTCCAGATCAACGGCCGCCTGCAGCTCTCCGACCTCGACGCTGACTCCGCGGGTGGCGGACCGGCCGCTCCCGGCACCAGGCACCCGTTCCCGCATGGATCCCATCGCGCGGGCGGATCCGCTGCCCAGGGCATGGACGCCGCGCACGTCCCTCGCCGCCATTCCGGCGATCTTCGCCACCACTACATCCGCGATGGTCGTCCGGCCGCGAGACCCGGGCGCTCCACCACGCCTGACGCCGGTGTTCTCAGTCATCGGGACAGTCCTCCCTCACGAGGCCCACACGGCACTCTCGTTCAAATGTACGCCTTTCGTACTTTTTGCTCCAATCGGCATCGGACACCCCTCCACCCCTCAACACGGACCGCGTCGCGCCGCGAAATATCAAATCCCGCGCTTCCCGTCAGCCAACCCGCCGACGTAAATATTAATTGCAGAATACTTGCGCGCATTGGGGTTCCTAATCTTCAACCGGGCACGACCCGCCCGCAATCAATCCTCCTCGGGCACATTTC
Organism: Streptomyces sp. BBFR25; assembly: GCF_044590125.1. Taxonomy (NCBI): domain Bacteria; kingdom Bacillati; phylum Actinomycetota; class Actinomycetes; order Kitasatosporales; family Streptomycetaceae; genus Streptomyces; species Streptomyces sp. BBFR25. The sequence goes on along the minus strand of NZ_CP172447.1, from coordinate 4,795,540 downwards.
TGCGTAATATTCCATCAATTCTCAAGCTTCCCGGGCAGAAAGAAGTCCCGGTAGCTCACGGCCCCTCCACAGGAAATGGCCTCTCAAATGAAGCTGAAGATCCCCCGGGCGGCCAGATGCCGCTCTTTGACCGGATGGCTGACCACAGGACTCGCTGCGACGGTTGCCGCCGTGATGGTCGCCGTCGTGCCGACGCCTGCAGAGGCGATCGCCACGCCCGTACCCCTCGGCACAGCTGCCAGTTTCTCGGTTCTGGCAGGCTCCCGGGTCACCAACACCGGCCCCTCATTGCTCAGTCAGGATCTCGGAGTGAGTCCGGGGACGGCCATCACCGGGTTCCCGCCGGGCCAGGTGCTCGGTGCCGTGCACGCGGCGGACCAGGTAGCCAACAACGCCAAGAGCGACCTCGTCACGGCATACAACAACGCCGCGAGCCAGGCCACCGACTTCGCCCTCGCGGCGGGAATCGGTGCCGGTCAGACCCTGCTCCCCGGCGTCTACACCGCTTCGTCCGGTGTGGGCCTCACCGGTGACCTGATCCTGGACGCCGGCGGGAACCCGAACGCCGTCTGGGTCTTCCAGATCCCCGAGGCGCTGACGACGGCCTCCTCCAGCCGGGTGCTGCTCACGAACGGCGCCTCGGCGTGCAACGTGTACTGGCAGATCGGAAGTTCGGCCACGCTCGGCACCAACTCGACGTTCGTGGGCACCCTCATGGCTCTCACCTCGATCAGTGTGACCACGGGGACGAACATCGAAGGTCGGGCTCTCGCCCGCAACGGCGCCGTGACGCTCGACAACAACAGGATCTTCCCGGGCAGCTGCTCGAGCGCGACCTCCGGCACCACGTCCGGGACCACCACCGGCACGACGACCGGGACCACAACGGGCACGACAACGGGGACCACGACCGGTACGACCACCGGCACCACCGTCGGCCTGATCGGTGGCGGCCTCCTGGGCGGACCGCTCGTCACCGGCGGGGGCACCGTGGGGTCCACCTCCGGAAACACCTCCGGCAACACGGCGGGCAACACCGCCGGGAACACCGGTGGGAACAACGTCACCGCCGGAAACACCTCGGGCAACACCGCCGGCAACGCCACCGGCGGCCACGACGGCAAGCCCGGTGGGCCCGGCCACGGGGACGACCACGGCGGTAAGCCCGGCGGTGGCCACGGAGAGGGTCATGACGAGGGCGGCAAGCCCGGCAAAGAGCACGGAGAAATGCCCAGCAAGCCGGACCACGGCTACGGCATGGGATCCGACGAGTTCCCCGGCGGCTACGGCTACGGCGACGCCCCGAAGACCGAGGAGCACGAGGCCGCCAAGGGCTAGACAGCCCATCGAGCTGCGATGAGTCCCTTCACCGGATGACGGCGCGCTGCGGAATCACATCGATTCCGCAGCGCGCCTCCGGTGCGTCCCCAGATGCATACCGATCGGGCAGAAGACATGAAGGCAAGGTGGGCGGTGTCCAGCCGAATCGAACCAGCGGACGTGCAGGACCTCGGGCCGTGCGACTCCGGTCCGCCGCGGGAACGCCACGGCGAAGCGGGCGCTTCCGGATCACGGCCGGTGGGCGTACGACTACTGAACACGATCCTGCATACGACCGTGTTCCTCTGCCTGGCCGTGACGCTGGTCCACGTCGTCCTCGTCTTCTTCCACGTCGCGCCGCCCAACCCCGTCTCTCGGCGGTACAGCCAGCAGATCGACGCATGGGTCTACCCCCTCTTCGAACAGAACTGGCGGCTTTTCGCACCCAATCCCGATTCCGTCAACCGACAGGTCCTGGCGAGAACCGCACACGCCGGCCCCGATGGATCGATGCGGGTCAGTCCTTGGTTCGACCTGTCGGCCGTGGACAGTGAGGCCATCGAGCACCAGGCGTTTCCCAGCCACACGGCGCAGAATCTGCTGCGACGCGCCTGGGCCGCTTACGTGGAAACGCACGGGAAGGACGACACCGCACGCTCGGAGCGGGCCGTGATGCTCCAGAAGTACATGAACAACATCGCCTCGGACCGCATCGTCGAACACCGCGGCGACAGCGTCCGCGACATCGACTTCGTTCAGCTCCGAGTCGTCACTCTCCCCGTCGCGGCGCCCGGCTCCAACGCGACGGCCAGCCCACCGAAGCCTGTCGAGAACCGACTCCTGCCCTGGTGGAAGGTGACCTCTCATGGGAAGTGAACGGCTGCGCAAGCTCCCCGCCGCGGCGATCGCGCTCGTCACCGGCCGGCCGGTATCCCTGTACGCCACGTCGGTGCTGCGCATCGGCTACGGACTGCTCTACCTGGTCTTCCTGCTCCGCGAGTTCCCGCACCGCCACGAGATCTGGGGGCCGGACTCCCCGTGGGCACCCGCGCTGGCCGCGCAGCTCTTCGACCAGACCGGGTGGTACAGCTTCCTGCTCCTGTCGGACGACCGGGCCTACTTCGAGCTGTGCTACGGGATGGCTGTGGTGACGTCCGCGCTGTTCATGCTCGGCTGGCGGACCCGGGCCACGTCCATCGTGTTCGCCGTCGTGGTGACGTCGTTCCACTCACGGTCGATCTTCATGACGGACGGAGGCGACAACCTGGTCCTCCTGATGTCCCTCTACCTCGTGCTCACCGCGTGCGGCCGACACTGGTCCCTGGACGCACGCCGCGAGCGGCGCAGGGCGGCTCGCGCGGCCGGTGCGGCGACCCGAGCGAAGAGTCCCGGCCCGACCGCTCGGCAACTCCGTGACGCCCGCGTCACCTTGACCACCGTGGTGCACAACTGCGGTGTCTTCATCATCGCGGCCCAGGTCTGCTTCCTGTACGGATCAGCCGGCCTGTACAAGGTCCAGGGATCGTACTGGGCCGACGGCACGGCACTCCACTACGTACTGCACCTCGAACTCTTCCAGCCCTGGCCCGCGCTCTCCCTGTTCTTGGACCAGTACCCTCTCGCGATCGCGGCCATCAGCTACCTGACCGTCCTCACCCAGGTCGCCTTCCCGTTCGTACTGTTCGGCAGGCTCAAGTACCCCGTCCTCGCACTCCTGCTGGGCATGCACGCCGGCATCGCGGTCCTGCTGGGGCTGCCGGTCTTCTCGGGCGCCATGATCATCGCGGACGCCGTGTTCCTGCCCGACCGCTTCTACACCTCGCTGCCCCGCCTGGGGCGCCGTACGGCACGACGGCTCGGCGTACGGCTGCCGCGGCCCCGCGGAGAGACCGGGGTGGCGGAGGGTGGTGCCGTGCCTCCGCAGGTCAAGTCCGGGAGCGCCGGCCTGCACCCGCGGTGACGGTTGGCGGAAGGGGGGCGACAGGATGACACGGACGGTCCGCCGGCGCCACCGTCAGCGGCGGCCTGCGGGGAGGGCGCAGGCCGCGGTCCCGCCCGGCAGGCGGTCGCGGTTGTTCGCGACGATCCGGTAGACGCCGTGCGCGGCCCAGCGGAACGGCGGCAGGGTGAGCAGCGCGCCGAGAACGGCCCACCCCTTGCCTGCCCGCAGCAACAGCCTGGCCACCGCCTGCGCACCGCCGTACACGGCCCCGGCGGGCGTGATCCACAGGGCCTCGTACTCGGCCTGACGCTGAGTGGCACCCAGAGTGGCCAGGTCAGCGAACTGCCACGGCGTGACGGAGCAGTCGGGTCGCAGCAGGCGTTCGAGAAAGGTGACCGACGTCGTACAGAATCGGCAATCACCGTCGTAAACCAGTACAGGTCGGGTCTGCATGGCATCAATCCTGCCTCACCAGGGCAGCCGGCCGGGACAGGCCGCCCCATGGCGCTTCCGACGGTCCATCGTCACGAGCCGACGCGGCTGGGGCGGCGACCGCGCCCGCGCCGCCCGCGCCTACGCCCGCCGCACCGGACGCAGCTGACACTCCGGCCAGGGGCCGGTGGTCAGGTGCGGAAGGCGCGCTGTCCACCGGTGGCGGATGCGTTGCCCTGCCCGGAGCGCCGAGGCCGTGGGCGCGATCGCGGGGGCGTTCGTCGCGGCCGGAGGCTCAGGAACCGGCCGCGTCTGTGGGCGCGGTCCAGCCGGTGGCTCGGATCCACCCGGCCAGGTCCAGGGTGGCCGGCTCGATCGAGCGCACCACAGCGGGGTCCGCAGGGTGTTCCGCCGCCTTCGCGAACTCGCGGAACATCACCTGGTCGAGGTCGGTGGGAAGCACGCTCAGCGGGAGGGACTCGTACCGTGCCGGGAGCCCGGCGCGCGCGCCGAACGCCGCGGCGATCTGGGGGCCCGTCAGCTCGTCGCCGACGAGTTCGACGGCTCCGCCGGGTGCCTCCGCGGTGCCGAGCAGGAGCGCGGCGGCGACCCGGCCGATGTCCCTGACCGAGATCATCTTCAGCGGGACGTCCTCCGGCAGCGGCAGCCTCAGCACGATCTCCCCGTGCTCCAGGCTCGGCGCCATCACGCTCGTGAAGTTCTCCATGAAGGCGGTCGCGCGAACCATGGAAGCCCGGAGGCCGGACTTCCTCAGGTACTCCTCGATCGCGTGCTTCGAGTCGTGGTGCGGCACACCCGACTCCCGGTCCGCTCCGAAGACCGAGTTGAACACGACGTGCGGGACGCCCGCCTCGACCGCCGCGTCGACGAGCGCGGTACCGATACGGATCTCCGCCTCGACCTCTTCGAGGCTGTTCGCCTCCGGGGTCATGAAGTAGAACCCCTCGACCGCCGCCAGCGCGGCGGCCAGCGACGCCGGGTCGTCGGCCCGGACGGCCGCCAGCTCGACGCCGCGGGCGGCCAGCGCCTGGGCCCGGTCGGACTGCGGGTCGCGGACCAACGCCCGCACTCGCGCCTTGTGGTCCAGCAGCGCGTCGACCACCGCCCCGCCCTGTTGCCCCGTCGCGCCGAAGACGGCGATCGTGCCGGTCGTCTGTGTGCTCATGGCTGACACCCTTCACTAGTTCACGCCATGAACAAAATTAGTTCACGGCATGAACGTCGTCAAGGGTGCGGGTTCAGCGGGACCTCACGGTGTGAGGGGTTGGTTCGAGGGGGGTGAAGAGAGGTCCGAGGTGTCCACGACGGCGGTGGCCACGCGCTCGAAGTCACGCTGGTCGTCGGCGTCGAGGTTGCTCGCGATCTCGGGCAGGCGCTTGGCGATCGCGGCGTAGACGGCCTCGCCGAGCACCTTCCCCGCGGGCGTCGCACTGAGCATCACGACCCGTCGGTCCTGCGCCGAGCCTGCCCGGCCGACCAGATCGCGCCGCGCGGTGCGATCGACCAGCTGGCTCAACGCGTTCTTGGTCATGCCCAACGACGCGGCGAGGTCAGCCATCTGCCGCGGCTCATTCCTGACCGCGCAGAGCAGCGTGGCCTGCGAGGGGGTCAGGTCGAACTCGGCGCAGATCTGCGCGTACTTGCGTTGAATCACAACCGAGAGCCAGAAGAGCTTGTCGCCATAGTCCACGCCGACCTCCCCGGTCCGAATGACAAACGATCAGCCTACTCGTCGCGGGCCGGCAGCCGCACTGGGCGGCCTTCTGGCCGGTCCTGGCGTTGAGCCGCACACATGAGCCCGGTCTGGCGGGGCCTTCGGGCCTCGCCCTTTTCGTGCCGGGTGGCGGGTCCGGTCAGCCCGGTGCGATGCGGCTGAGGTGTTCCCAGGTCCGGTACAGGTCCGCCTGGGCCCGGTCCATCTCCAGGACGTGGTCGAAGGACTGGCTGCCGACGATCAGCCGTCGGGGCGGATCCGGCAGTGCGGCCAGCTTCATGATGACGGGGGCGGCGGTGTCCGGCTCCGGGGCTACGGCATCGCCCCACATCGCCTCCATCTCGGCGCGCAAGGGCTGATACGGCGCCAGGGGCTCGGTGTTCGTGGTGCCGGCGGTGAACAGGCCGGTGTTGTAGCCGCCCATCTGCACGATGGTGACCTTGACGCCGAAGCCTTCGACCTCCATCGCGAGCGCCTCGCTGACCGAGTCCAGTGCGGCCTTGCCCGCACCGTAGTAGCCGACGGTCGCCATGCCGCCGCCGCTGCCCATCGAGGTGACCTGGAGAAGCCGCCCGCCGCCCTGGGCGCGCAGGTGAGGGAGGACCGCCTGAGCCACCCACACGGCGCCGAAGAAGTTCACGTCCATATGGGCCCTGATCTGCTCCTCCGTGGCCTCCTCCACCATGCCGTAGAGCATCGCGCCCGCGTTGTTGACGACGACGTCCAGTCTGCCGAAGGCGGCCGCCGCGTGCTCCACCGCGTCGAACACCCCCTTGCGGTCGGCGACGTCCAGCGGGAGCGTGACCAGGTGGTCGGGGTACTCCGCGGCCAGTTCCTCCAGCGGCCCGACGTTGCGGGCGGCGGCCACCACGCGGTCGCCGTCCGCCAGGGCGGCCTCGGTGAATGCGCGTCCCAGGCCGCGGGATGCGCCGGTGATGAGCCAGACCCTTGCGTCCGTCATGATGCGTCACCCCAAGTAAGTAAAACGGTCCGTCTCGGTTCGTTTCGAGGTTAGGGCATCGGGAGGATCATTTCAATACGGGCCGTCTCGTTTCCTTTTCTGGGTAGGCTGGGCGCATGTCCATGGAGAAGGGGCCGGACCACTCCCGGCGCAGGGAACGGTCCCGGCAGGCGATCCTCGCGGCTGCCCGCGCCCTGGTTGCCGAAGAGCCGTACGAGAAGGTCACGGTCGAGGCCATCGCCGCCCGCGCCGGCGTCGGGAAGCAGACGATCTATCGGCGGTGGCCGTCGAAGAGCGCGGTCGTCGTCGCCGCCCTCCTGGCTCTGAGCGAGGACGCGGACGGGCAGTCGGTCACGCTGCCGGACACTGGTGACCTCCGGGCCGACCTCGGGCTCGTCATGCGCGCCACGGTCGAGGAGTTCGCCGACCCCTCCTTCGACAAGCTGATCCGCGCCCTGAACACCGAGATCGCCAATGACCCCGCGCTGGCGGCCGAGTACCGCGAGAAGCTGGCCGGGCCGCTGGACGAGGCGAAGAAGGTCCGTCTGCGCAGCGCCCAGAAGGCGGGCCAGCTCGCCCCCGACGCCGACCTCGACCTGGTGCTCGAAGTGCTCTACGCGCCGCTCTTCCTGAGGTGGCTGCACCGGAGCGGTCCGCTGACGGCCACGTACGCGGATTCGCTCGTCGACGCGACGCTCAGAGCTTTCGGCCCCTGAAATCCGGGGTGGCGGGCCGGGCCCCGCGCTACAGACCCACGTCGCGGTTGCGGATGTCGTCCAGGGACTCGCGTCGGACCAGGAGGCGGGCGTGTCCGTCGCGGACCGCGGTCAGGGGCGGGCGGCCGACCAGGTTGTAGCCGGAGGCCATGGACAGGTGGTACGCGCCGGCCACGGGTACGGCGAGCAGATCGCCGGGGTGTACGTCGCGGGGCAGGTCCACGTCGGACGCCAGCACGTCACCGGCCTCGCAGTGCCGCCCCACCACGGTCACCCGGGCCGGGGCGGCGGTGCTGCGCCGGCCGACGAGGCGGGGCGCGTAGCGGACGCCGTACAGGGCGGGGCGCGGGTTGTCGCTCATGCCGCCGTCCACCGCCACGAAGATGTGGTCGCCCGTGTGCTTGACGGCCAGCACGTGGTAGAGGGCGACGCCCGCCGGGCCGGCGATGGCCCGGCCCGGTTCGATCAGCAGGCGCGGTTCGGGCAGGCCGGCCGTGGCGCAGGCGTCGGCCAGTTCCGCGCGGATCCTGCGGGCCAGGGTCGTCAGGTCCAGGGCCGGTTCGCCGGGGCGGTAGGCGATGCCGTGTCCGCCGCCGAGGTCGAGTTCGGGCAGGACCAGGCCGTGCTGCTCGTGCAGGCGCATCATCAGGCCGACCATGCGCCGTACGGCGACGAGGTAGGGCTTGACGGTGCTGATCTGGGAGCCCAGGTGGCAGTGCAGGCCGGTCAGTTCGAGCTGGGGCTGGTCGAGGATGCGGGCGATGGCGTGCTGGGCGTAGCCGTCGGAGATGGACAGGCCGAACTTCTGGTCGTCGGTGCCGGTGCGGATCTTCTCGTGGCCTCCGGCGCTGATGCCGGGCACCACACGGGCCATCACCTTCTGGTGACCGTCCGGGCCCACGGCGGCGGCCAGCCGCGCGATCTCCGAGGGGCTGTCGATGACGATGCGCCCCACGCCCAGACGCAGGGCCGTGTCGAGATCGCGCGGGGACTTGGCGTTGCCGTGCAGCACGATCCGTTCGGGCGGGAAGCCGGTGGTGACGGCGAGTTCCAGTTCGCCGGCGGAGCAGACGTCGAGGCCGAGGCCCTCCTCGTCGATCCAGTGGGCCATGGCCCGGCACAGGAACGCCTTGGCCGCGTAGAGGACCTCGGCTTCGGGGAACGCGTCGCGGTAGGTGCGGCAGCGTTCGCGGACCTCTGCCTCGTCGAGGACGTAGACGGGGGTTCCGAAGCGGTCGGCGATCTCGGTGAGGGGCACGCCGCCCACGGCGAGGTCGCCGTGGGCCGCCCCGGTGGTGGACGCGGGCCACACCGAGAGGTCGGCGGCGGTGGGCCGGGGCGTGGGTACGTGGACGGTGGTCATGGTGTGCGTCCCCTCTCAGCCGACCCGCAGCGCGGGAGCGGGCACCGGTTCGGCCGGTGCGGCCCCGGCCGGTGCGGGTGCCGGGGCCGTGAACTGCGGATCGACCGTGACGGTGGTGACGCCCAGGGGCGCGGTCAGCGCGCGCAGGGCGGGCTCGGCCAGCCGGACCCACGCCTGGTCGGCGCCGAGGGTGGTGACGAGCCGACGCTCGGAGGTGAAGCCGACGGCCGTGCGCCGGCCCAGCGGGGTGCGGAAGAGCCGGGCCGTGCAGCCGGAGGGACCCGGCCGGACCGGGACGTACAGGGGTCCGGCCGGGAAGGGTTCGGAGGGCTCGGGGTCCTCGCCGTACAGCGGTTCTGTCATCGGTACTCCTTGGGCCTGCGGTGGTACGGAGGAGCGTTGAGGGATGTCGGGGGGCCCGGACGCGGGGAGGCGGACCGGGGCACGGTCTCGACGCTAAGCACGCCGTCCCGGTGGCCGGCCGCTCATGACGGTTCGCTGACGACGCGGCGGACGATGTTGACGGGACGCTGACGGCTCGGGCCGGACGGCGTGGGGCCGGACGTCAGAGGCGCGCCAAGAACCGTGGGAGCGGCTTCCGGCGGCTCGGGGCCCGGAGGTGTGATGGCGGGGTTCCGACGGAGATCCGCCGACCGGGGACGGTCCGGGCGGCAGCACAGAACGGGGAAGCCATGTCCGGGTCCGGTCCACGCGCCGCCGCTCGGGTCGTGGTCGGGGTGAGCGGCTCCCTGGGGAGCCTGACCGCTCTGGCCCGGGCCGCCGCCGAGGCGCGCTGCCGAGGGGCCGAGCTGTGGCCGGTGCTGGCCTGGGAGCCTCCCGGCGGTGAACTCACCTCGCGCCGGGCACCGGGCTCTGCCGTGCTTGCCGAGGAGTGGGAGCGGCTGGCGGGCGAGAGGCTGCTCAAGGCGCTGGACGACGTCCTCGGCCCCGGTGGCCGCGGGGTGCCGGTGCGGGCTCTCGTGGCCCGGGGTGTCCCCGGACCGGCTCTGGTCGGGATCGCCCGCGAGGAGAACGACGTCCTCGTCGTCGGCACCGGACGGCGCGGCCGACTGCACCGGGCACTGTGGCCCTCCACGAGTCGCTACTGCGTCGCCCACGCGGTCAGCCCGGTCCTCGCCGTACCGCCGTCGCCGCTCCAGGCGGAGCTGGAGGCCGCGCGGCGCCGCAGCTGGGGCGCCATTCACGACCGGGATGGAAACTTTAGTTTTCCATCCGGGGATCGGTAACTATAGTTGTCGCATGACGGTTTCCGAGATCACCCCAGAAGAGCAGGCAGAGCTGGACAAGGCCCTGTACGACGCCCTGCACCCCCTGGCCTCGGCCATCCGGTCCCGTCAGACCGGGCTGCCCGCGGACCGCGCGTGGGACGCGGACCCCGTCGAAGTGGCGCTGTCCGTCCTGGCCGCCTGGAAGGTCGTGGACGGCGAGGTCAGGCGGCTGGCCGGGCAGGCGGCGGCGACCGCCGGCTCCTACGGCGCCAGTTACGAGCAGTTGGGAGCCGTCTGGGGCATCACCCGGCAGGGTGCGCGCAAGAAGTGGCCCGACGCCGTCGGCCGTCCGGCGTCCGCGGCGGCGGACACCCGCAGGCTCGCGCTCTTCGGAGGGACCGCCGAGCTGGTGCAGGCCTCTGCCGGGGAATGGAGCTGGACGGGCACGGGGGCTGACGGGGCGTCCGGCACGGCCGACGAAGGGGCGCGCTGTGCGACCGCGGAGGAAGCGGCGGCCCACGCGGGCGCGTTCCTCAAAGAACACGCCCTCGGCGTCGACAGCCGCTCCTGAGGGCGCGGACGTGCCGATCACCGCGCCCCGGGGGCTGATGGAGCACGCGGTCGCGGAGAACGCGTACGCCGGTACGGCCATGCCGCGGCGCGGCGTCCGCCACACCGGCGGCAACCCGCCCTCGGGTCCCAAACGACCCCGGACACCGAGGCTCCCTCGAAGATGAACTTCCACCTGCCCGAGCGGCGGGCCCTGTACATGACGGAGAACGCCACCCCACAGCCTGCCCCGCGGGTCTGGTCGCGCCGCCTCACCGAGGCGACCGCCGCCGACCGGACCGGGTGACTCCGGCCCCGCGGAGCGCCCCTTCCGGAGTACGCCCGGTAGTCCCGGACCGCTCCGCGGGTGACAGTGGCGGCGGAGGCCCGGACGCGGTTGCCGTCCGTTTCCGGGACGCCGTTCGTGAGGGAGGGCCGATGGCACGGAACGCGGGGCTCCGGCACGTGCGGCGGTCCGTGGTCCGGCAGTCCGGCGGCGCCTCGTGAGTCACCCGGGGACCCTCGTCCTGATCCTGGCCGCCGCGGTGCTGGCGCCGCTCCTCGTCCACGCCACGGGGCGGCGGATCCGTGTCCCGCTGGTCATCTTCGAGATCGCGCTCGGCATGGTGCTGGGGCCCGACGTACTCGGCTGGGCGCACCCCGACGCCGTCGTCGACACGCTGGCCGACCTCGGCCTGTCCATGCTGATCTTCCTGGCGGGCTACGAGATCGACTTCGCCGCCGTCCGCGGGGACACCCTGCGCCGTTCCCTGTGGTCCTGGCCCCTCGCCCTCGCCGCCGGGATCGCGCTGGCGCTGCTCATCAGCGGCGGGGACGTCTTCGGGGCGTTCGTCGTCGGCACCGCCCTCACCAGCACCACCCTCGGCACCGTACTGCCGATGCTGCGGGACCGCGGAGAGCTGCGCAGCCGGTTCGGGACGGTGATCTCGGCGTTCGGCGCGGTCGGCGAGTTCGGGCCCGTGATCGCCGTGGCGCTGCTGCTCAGCGGACGCCGGCCGGCCGAGTCGGCGGCGCTGCTGGCCGCGTTCGGGGCGATCACGGCCGCCGCCGTGTTCTGGGCGCTGCGCCCGAGGCCGCCCTGGTTCGCCCGGCTGACCGAGCTGACCCTGCACAGCAGCGGCCAGTTCGCGGTCCGGTTCGTGATGCTGCTGCTCGCCTGCATGCTGGGCCTCGCCGAGGTCTTCGGCCTCGACGTGCTGCTGGGCGCGTTCGCCGCCGGGGTCCTGACCCGGCTCGTACTGCACCGGGCGGCGCCCGCGAGCAGCGGGGAGGTGCTCGGCAAGGTGGAGGCCATGGGCTTCGGCTTCCTCGTGCCCCTCTTCTACGTCGTCACCGGCATCGAGTTCGACCTGGACGCGCTGCTGCACGACCCGGGCGCCCTGCTGCTGGTGCCGGGGTTCCTGCTGCTCTTCCTGCTGGTGCACGGCGTCCCGGTGTACGTCCTCGCGCCGCGGGACCTGGACCGCGGGGACCGGGCCGCGCTGGCGCTCTTCACCTCGACGTGTCTGCCGCTGGTCGTCGCCATCACGACCATCGGCGTCGACCAGAAGCTGATCGGCACGGACCTGGCGGCCTCGCTGGTCGGCGCCGCGATGCTCTCCGTACTCGTGTTCCCGCTGGTCGCGGAGCGGGTGCGGGCCGCGGCCCCGGCGGCTGCGACGGCCTCCTCGGCGCAGGAGGCCAAGGACTCGGAAGCCTGGTGACCGTCACCCACCACCGGACCACTGGACTGATACCCCAGGGGGGTATACATTTCCGTCATGGACCACAGCACGCACGACTCCGGTTCCGCGCATCAGCACTCCGCCCCCGCGGGCGGCCACCGCCCCGGGCACGGGCACGGCGCCACCTGGGCGACCGCGATGCGGGCGACGCTGCACTGCCTCACCGGGTGCGCCATCGGCGAGATCCTCGGCATGGTCATCGGCACCGCGCTGAGGTGGGGCAACGCGCCGACCATGGTGCTGGCCATCGCCCTGGCCTTCGTCTTCGGCTACTCCTTCACCCTCTTCGCGGTGGTGCGCGCCGGGGTGTCCATGAAGGCCGCGGTCAAGGTGGCGCTGGCCGCCGACACCGTCTCCATCGCCGTGATGGAACTGGTCGACAACGGCATCATCGCCCTCGTACCGGGCGCGATGGACGCGCACCTGTCCGACGGCCTGTTCTGGTACGCCCTGCTCGGCGGCTTCGCCGTGGCGTTCGTGATCACCACGCCGGTCAACAAGTGGATGATCGGCCGCGGCAAGGGCCACGCGGTCGTGCACGCCTACCACTGAACCGCGGCGTGGGTATGCTCCCCGCCGTGGCCGTCCGCCGACCGAGAGCAGCGAGAAGAGCACTGTGACCCCGTACGACTCCGAGTACGAGTACGAGAAGGACGGCGCGGCCATCTACCGCCAGTCCTTCGCCACCATCCGCGCGGAGGCCGACCTCTCCGGCCTGCCCTCCGACGTCGGCCGGGTCGCGGTCCGGATGATCCACGCCTGCGGCATGGTCGACCTGGTCCGCGACCTGTCCTGGTCCCCCGGCGTCGTCTCCCGCGCCCGCGAGGCCCTGAAGGCCGGTGCGCCCGTGCTGTGCGACGTACGGATGGTGGCCAGCGGGGTGACGCGCGCGCGGCTGCCCGCGGACAACGACGTCGTGTGCACCCTGTCCGACCCCGCCGTCCCCGGCCTGGCGGCCCGGCTCGGCACCACGCGCAGTGCCGCCGCCCTGGAACTGTGGCGCGACCGGCTGGACGGCGCCGTGGTCGCCGTCGGCAACGCGCCCACCGCGCTCTTCCGGCTCCTGGAGATGATCGACGCGGGGGCGCCCCGCCCGGCCGCCGTCATCGGCGTACCCGTCGGCTTCGTCGGCGCCGCCGAGTCCAAGGACGCGCTGGCCGCCCACCCCGCGGGCGTGGAGCACCTCGTCGTACGGGGCCGTCGCGGGGGCAGTGCGCTCGCCGCCGCCGCGATCAACGCGATCGCCCGCGAGGAGGAGTGACGGCGGCCCGGCGACGGCCGGGTGTGTGACTAGTACGGGAGTCGGCACCCCGCCTGTGCCTCGCGGACCCACCGCGCCGCCTGTTCGGGTTCGGCCACGACCGGCACTCCCCCGGGCACCGGCGGCCTGCGCACCACGACCACGGGCAGCCCCGCCTCCCGGGCGGCCGCCACCTTCGGTGCCGTGGCGGCTCCCCCGCTGTCCTTGGTGACCAGGACGTCGATCCGGTGCCGGCGCAGCAGCTCGCGCTCCCCGTCGAGGGTGAAGGGACCGCGGTCCAGCAGGACCTCCATGCGGGGCGGGCAGGGCGCCTCGGGCGCGTCGACGGACCGGACGAGGAACCACGGGTCGGCCAGGTGCGCGAAGGCGGCCAGGCCCGTGCGGCCGGTGGTCAGGAAGATCCGCCGACCGAGCCCGGGCAGCAGTGCGGCGGCTTCCGCCAGGGAACCGGCCTCGTGCCAGACGTCCCCTTCGCCCCGCCGCCAGCCGGGACGGCGCACCGCGAGGAGGGGGACCCGGGCGGTGGCGGCGGCGCGTGCCGCGTGGAAGGGGATGGTGCCGGCGAAGGGGTGCGTGGCGTCGACGAGCAGGTCGACGGCGTGCTCGCGCAGCCAGGCGGCGAGCCCCTCGGCGCCGCCGAAACCGCCGACGCGCAGCTCGCCCGGCGGCGTCCTGGGCGCGGAGACCCGCCCCGCCAGGGAGTTCGTCACCCGCAGCCCCGGCAGCGGCCCCGCCCCGCCCGCCGGAGCGGCCGCCAGCAGTTCGGCGAGGCGGCGGGCCTCTGTGGTGCCGCCGAGGATCAGCACGTGCACGGCAGTCCGTCTCCCTTCCCGGGGGTTCACGCGCGCGTGTCGGGCGCGCGTGTCGAGCCAAGCACACCCTCCGGCCGAGTTGCCGGGCAGTGCCGATGCGAGAAGGTGAGGGGGAAGGCCGCGAAGGGAGCGTGCGGTGACAGGCGATCCCATCGGCGACGCCGCGGTGCTCAACGCGCTGTTCGCCAACTCTCCTCAGGGACTGTTCGTCTTCGACGCCGAGCAGAGGGTCATCCGCTACAACCCGGCCGGCCGGGGCATGCGGGGCCTGTCCGAGGAGGACGTCCTCGGGCGGGGCGTCGACGACTTCGCCCCCGGATTCGAGGCGGGCGCGCTCCAGCGCCTGATCGACGAGGTCCTGGCGACCGGCGAGGCGTTGCGGGGGCGGCTGGTCCGGGGCAAGTCGCCGTCCGACCCGCACCAGGCCCTGGCCGTCGAGGTGTCCCTCTTCCCGCTGCACGACCTCGGCGACGGCAGGCCCGGCCTGGTGGGCGTGGTCGAGGACGTGACCGAGCGGCAGGCCGCGGCGGACCGGCTCGCCGTACTCAGCCATGTGCACGCGGCCGTCGGCTCCACGCTGGACCTGCGGACCACGGGCGACGAGCTGGTGCGGGCGCTGGTGCCCGCCTTCGCCGACGCGGCCACCGTCGACCTGCTGGACGACGGGGCCGTCGCGGCCGAGCGTCCGGCCGGTCCCCCGCCGACGGAGGTTCCGCTGCGCCGGGTGTCGTTCGCCCCGCCGACCGCCGAGGTGAGCCGCCGGGAGGGCGACAGCCGTCCGCTGCCCTTTCCCACCCCGTACACGCAGGTCCTCAACGACCTGCGGGCCCGGCTGGTCCGCGTCTCCTCCGACGACCCCTGGCTGTCCACCGACCCGGCGGCCTTCGAGCCGCTGATCACGGCGGGCGTGCACTCCATGATCGTCGCCCCGCTGATGGCCAGGGACACCCTGCTCGGGCTGCTGACCCTGTACCGGCACCGGACCGACCCCTTCGACGACGCCGATCTGGACGTGGCCCGGCAGGCGGCGTTCACCGCGTCCGTGCACCTGGACAACGCGCACAGCTACCGGCGCGAGCACACCGTGGCGACCGCCCTCCAGCGCAGGCTGCAGCCCGGGGCCATCCCCCGGCTCTCGGCGGTGGAGACCGCCCACGTGTACCTGCCCGAGAGCGCCGGCGGCGACTGGTTCGACGTCGTCCCCCTCTCCGGCACCCGCGTCGCCCTCGTCGTCGGCGACGTCACCGGGCACGGCATCGAGGCGGCGGCCACGATGGGCCAGCTCCGCCTGGCGCTGCGCACCCTGGCCCTGCGGGACCTGGAGACGGACGAGCTGCTGACCCATCTGGACGAGGTCGCCGCCCAACTGTCGGACGCCTCCGGGCGGCCGGGTCCCAACCCTTCCGTGGCGACCTGCGCGGTCACCGTCTACAACCCCGTCTCCCGGCACTGCACCATGGTCCGCGCGGGACACCCCGCCCCCGTCGTCGTCGACCCCGACGGCGTCCCGCGCGCCGTGGACGTTCCGCAGGGGCCGCCGCTCGGGACCGGCGGCGGACACGTCTTCACCCCGGCCGTGCTGGAGCTGGCTCCGGGCACCCTGCTGGCCCTCCACACCAACGGCCTCACCGGGGGCGACGGCGCCCGCGGGGACGCCGCCCGGCGCCGCCTCGAACACATCCTCGCGTCCACCACACGGCCGCTGCAGGACCTGTGCGACACCGCCGTCTACCACTTGGCGCCCTCCCGCCGCGACGACGCCGTCCTGCTGCTCGCACGCACCCGTGCCCTGCCCCCGGAGCACGTCGCGGACTGGACGCTGCCCGCCGACACCTCCGTGGTGGGCACCGCACGGCGGCTCGTCGACCGGCAGCTCGCCTCCTGGGGCCTCGACGAGGCGGCCTACACCACCGGACTCGTCGTCAGCGAACTCGTCACCAACGCCATCCGCTACGGCGACGGCCCGGTACGGCTGCGGCTCATCCGCGACCGGGGCCGGCTGCTGACCGAGGTCACGGACGCCAACAGCACCAGCCCTCACCTGCGCCGCGCCCGGGAGAACGACGAGGGCGGCCGCGGCCTGTTCATCGTGATGCGGCTGAGCACCCACTGGGGCGTCCGGCACAGCCGCCACGACAAGACCATCTGGTCCGAGCAGCGGCTCGACGCAGGGCCCGCGCAGGGTGCGGAGGACCTGATGGACGCCTTCGACGCGGCGGACGCCGCGGGCACCTTGGACGCCACGGGGTCGTGAGCGCCCCCGGCTCGGCACCGGCCGGGCGGGCCATACCGGAAGCCGATCGGAAGCGCATCGGAACTCCCGAAATCTGGTTCCGGAAGCGCCGCCACTGATCGGATCGGTCGATGCACACGGCACATCGGCCCACTCGGGGCGCGTGCCTTATCCGCCCGGCCGGATACCGGCGGCAATGAGGTGACAGATGAGCAGTACCCGCGTCCCGTCCGGCGCCCGGGGTTCCTACCCCGCACCGGGGCTCGCACTCACGCCCGGCCCGCTGCGCAACCAGGCCCTGACCGTGATCGCGATCCCGTTCGTCCTCATAGTCGTGCTGGCCGTCGTGCTCGCCACGAACGGCCCGGACGAAGGGGCACCCTCCACCGACGGGCTCTACGGCAACGGAGCGCTGCCGGGCTGGGGATCGGACACGACCGACGGCACGACCGACGACGGCACCTCGGACGACGGCACCGAACCCGACGGCACGTACGGCGACGACCCGTACGAGGACGACACCTACGACGGCGGCACGTACGGCGACGACCCGTACGGCGACGGCACCACGGACGACACCACGGACGACACCACGACCGACGACACCCTGACCGACGACACCGCCACCGACGGGGCCACCGCCGACGAGACCGGGCCGGAGGCCACCGTGACGGCGTACTTCCACGCCATCAACATCCGCGACTTCGCGACCGCGTGGGAGCTGGGCGGCAAGAACCTCGACCAGGACTACGACTCCTTCGTCGCCGGCTTCGCCACGACCCAGCGGGACGACGTCACCGTGACCGGCACCTTGGGCGACGACGTCTCGGTCACGGTCGTTGCCTGGGAGACCGACGGCACGCAGACGACGTACGAGGGCACCTACACGGTGAGCGGCGGCGTCATCACCGCGGCCGACATGCGGGAAGGGAACTGAACAGCCATGACCACCCACGCCGCCCCGCCGCCCCCGGACGCGACGAGCAAGGCCACCCGCCTGATGTGCGCGGGCACCTACCTCGACCCCGTCTACCGCAAGGGGGTCATCCGGGAGCTGCTGACCCACCGCTACCGGGTGGTGGCCCCCTCCTACGGCTACGACGCCGCGCCCGTCCTGGCGCACGCCCTCGCCGCCCACCACCTGCGCCGCAACCAGCTGATCGCCCTCGGGACGGGCGGGGTCGTCATCGCGCTGCTCCTGGCCACGGACGTGCTGGGGGGCTGGATGGCCGCCCTGTTCGTCTTCTGGCTCGCCTGGGCCACGATGTTCCTGCGCCGGCTCGCCATCCTCCAGACCCTCGCCGAGCACCTGGCGCCCCCGTCGGACGACCGCACCGGCTTCGACGGCTCCCACCCGATCACCTCGCGCCTCACCCCGGAACTGGTCGGCAAGATCAACCGGGAGCAGGCCTCGGAGACCGTGTACTACGGCGGCTACAAGCCGTTCGTCGGCGCGGGTCAGCCGATCAAGCGGTGGGCCAACGCGGAACTGCTGCTCGGCGCCCCGAAGTCCCGGGCCGGCGCGTTCGGCCAGGGCCTGCTCAACGGGCACGTCCCCGCCCAGCACGGTCCCGCGGACGGCGACGGCACGGACGGGGCCGGGCGGACGGAACGCAAGCCGATCATCCCGTTCACGGTCGAGGACATCACCTCCCGGGTCTGCGAGGAGATGCTCGCGGAACTGCGCGACAAGCCCGCCCCGAGCGACCGCGTCGAGCTGCTCTCCGTCGACCGGCGCCGGTTCTCCAAGGCGGTGCGGACCGCCGAGGCCGACGACCCGGTCGCGGTGCTCCTGGACACGCCCGACCCCGACGGGCCCGACCACAGCGCCGGGCACTGGGAAGAGGACTACGACGCCCGCCGCGAGTACCTGTGCGTCCGCATCGGCGCCTGGAAACAGGAGCTGGTCACCTCGGTGTTCATCGGCTTCGACATCAAGGGCAGCACCCTGCACACCGAGTTCTACACCTACGTGCTCAGTCCCCTGCCGAAGAGCTTCCACCTCGCCGACCGGCTGCCGGCCACGATCGGCGGCAAGCTCATGTGGCGCATCGCCTGGGACGTGACCCTCAGCGCGCCCGGCGAACTCCTGCGGCTGATCGCCAACCCGCTGCGTGAACGGCTGCCCAGCCGCTTCGGCACCGACACCGTCGGCAAGCTGGTGAGCCAGCCGGCCGACACCAGCGAGTTCCGGCTCGGCCGCTACGCCCTGGCCTCGGTGGACTGCGGCGCCCTCACCAGCGTCCGCGAGCTGGCGCCCAACCGCGACTTCCACCACTTCTTCCAGGAGTCGGACACGATCAAGTACATCCAGATCATCGAGCGGCACCTGCTGCAGATCGTCGGCGACTTCCTGCGCGACCACGACGTCGACACCCGTGAGCACGAGGCGAACCAGACCAACATCCTCCAGCAGAACTTCGGCGCCAACAGCACCAACAACTTCGGCGGCAACCAGAGCGTCGGCAACACGAAGACCACCCAGACCTTCGGCAACAACTCCGGTGTCACCAGGGAGGCACGGCAGCCATGAGCGGGCAGCGGTTCCACGGCAACAGCTTCGGCCAGGGCAGCACCAACAACTTCGGGGGCAACCAGAGCGCCGGCAACACCGACA
This sequence comes from Streptomyces sp. BBFR25, assembly GCF_044590125.1. NCBI lineage: Bacteria > Bacillati > Actinomycetota > Actinomycetes > Kitasatosporales > Streptomycetaceae > Streptomyces > Streptomyces sp. BBFR25. The sequence goes on along the minus strand of NZ_CP172447.1, from coordinate 4,776,625 downwards.
CCACCCAGACCTTCGGCGACAACTCCCCCGTCCACGCCGCGCCGCCCGCGCCGTCCACCCCGCCCGCACAGCCCTACGGCGACGGGTGGCGGCGCCAGGCCGCCGCGGCGCCCGGGGACGCCGAGCGGGCCCGGAGCGTCTTCGTCGTGCACGGCCGCGACGACCAGGTGCGGCGCGAGATGTACGAGCTGCTGCGCCGCCTCGACCTGCGGCCCAAGGAGTGGGAGGACCTGGTCCGGGCGACCGGCCAGGCCTCCCCCTTCCTCGGCGACGTGGTCGCGGGAGCCCCCGCGCAGGCCCAGGCGGCGCTGGTCCTGCTCACCCCGGACGACGTCGTCACCCTCCACCCCGAGCTGCGCGGCCGCAACGAACCCGACTACGAGACCCGGCCGGTGTGCCAGCCGCGCCCGAACGTCCTGATCGAGCTGGGCATGGTGCTGATGGCCTACCCGGAGCGCACGCTGATCGTCGAGGTCGGCGGGGTGCGGCCGATCGCCGACATCGCGGGCCGCAACGTCATCCGCTTCGACGGCTCCGAGACGGCGCTCGGCAAGGTCGTGGAGCGGCTGAAGCTGGCGGGCTGCACGGTCAACGACACCGGCTCCGACTGGCGCCAGACCTACCCGTTCAAGCACCTGTCCGCCTACCACCGCCGACCGTAGGGGGCGTCGTTTGGATCTTGCCGGGGTCGCGGGGCGGCAACAATGCGCCGTCGACCGGAGCCGGCCTGATCCGAACGACGCCCGCTAACCGCCCGGCGGATCCCGCGCCGCTCGGGGGACCGGCGCAACCGGCCCCCGGGGCACGTCCCGTCACCGCGGTACGTGCCCCGGGGGCCGGCGCCGTCCCGGCGGGGACGCCCTACGCGGCCCCGCCCGAGCCCGCCGCCAGCACCCCGAGGAAGGCCGCCACCTCCGTCAGGTCGACCCGCTCCAGCTCGGCCGGGCGCAGCACGACCCGCAGTTCGCGGCAGATCACCCGCTCCCGGGAGTGGGTGATGAAGGACAGCAGGATCAGGCGCAGCAGGCTCTCCTCGTCGAGCCCGTGCAACCGGGACAGGCCCGAGCCGATCAACGGCACGGCGACCCGGTCCAGTTGGCCGTGCCGGTAGACGGCGTCCCACACCCGGCCGAGGCTGAGCCACAGCTCCTCGGTGCTGGAGCGCGCCACGCAGTCGTTGCCCAGCCGGCTGTGCGCGACCCCGAAGACCAGCCGCGGCCTGCTGCCGAGCACCGCCACCGTGCCGACCGGGTAGCGGTCGAGCTTGCCGTACGGCTTGTCCGCGCGCGTCTCGCGGGCCACCGGCACGGCCGCGCGCAGGGCGGCGTCCAGCTCGTCGTCCAGCATCCGCACGTCACCGTCGTACCGGCGCTCCAGCAGCTGCCCCTGCACGCTGGCGCCGCTGATCACCACGCCGTCGCGGACGTCGGTGTCGAAGGTGTCCGAGAACCCGACGACGAGGTGGGCGGACTCGTCGAAGAGGTCGCCAGGACCGACGGTCACGGACATCCGCGGCCGCCCGAACTCCTGGCACACGGCCACCGTGGGCCTGCTGCGCACCAATCCCCAGGCCAGGCACAGCAGCACCGACGCCACGGTCACCGGCGCCGGGCCGGGAACCGCCTCGGGCCACAGCTGCCCCACGAACTGCAGCACGGCCGACACCCCGCCGAAGGCCGCCATCACGCTGCCGACGAACAGCCGCCGGGTCCGCGCGCCGCCGAACGCGCCGCGCCGGCCCCGGCGGCTCAGCCGCCCGCTCCCCCGCGGCGGACGGACGACCGGACCGGTCCCGCGCGAACCGACCGAAACCACAACTCCCCCAAACGGACAATTGATACGCTGCCGAAACCTCCCCCGCGACCACCGGTCGGGAGAGGGCGAAGCGAGTGGAGACCACTTGTATGGCGCGCATCCGTGTGAGCGTCCTGGGCCCCGCCAGGCTCGAAGTCGACGGCGTACCCGCCCGGTTGACCCCGCTGACGACACGGCTGCTGGTCCGCCTGGTGGCGGCGGACGGCGAGCCCGTCCCGGTGCGGCGACTGCACCGGGACGTGTGGGCACTCGACGGCGAGCTGCCGCACGCGGCCCAGCGCCACCGCAACGAGGTACAGAAACGGGTCCTCGAACTGCGCCGCGCCCTCGATCCCGCGCAGCGCGGTGACGGCGCCCGGGTGCTGCGCACCGAGCAGTTGCTGGCCGGCCCGGCGCCCGAGACGGCGTACCGGCTGGTGCTGGAGCCCGACGAGCTGGACTGCGCGGAGTTCACCGACCTGGTCGACTCGGCGCTGCTCGCGGCCCCCGCGTCGGCCGCCGACCGGCTGGCCGCGGCGCTCGCGCTGGTGCGCGGCCGCCCCCTGGCCGAGGCGGGCGACGAGGACTTCGCCCGGCCGCTGGTCCGCCGGCTCACCGCGCTGTACGAGACCGCCCGCCGCCAGCTGATCCGCAGCCGGATGGACCTGGGCCGCCACGACCTCGCGCTGCCGGTCGCCGAACGGATGGCCCGGGAGCGGCCGGACGACCAGGACGTCGCCGAGCTGCTCGGCGCCCTCCGGGCCCGGCTGCGCGAGCGGCACGGGCGGGAGCTGCTGCGGCAGTCGTTCCCCGGCGGCGGTGACCTCGTGGTGGTGCGCGGCGACCTGTTCGACCAGGAGGACGCCAATCTGGTGGTCGGGTTCACCGACACCTTCGACACCGCCACCGAGCAGGACCTGGTGATCAGCCGGGAAAGCGTCCAGGGCCAGCTGGTGGAGCGGCTGTTCGGCGGCGAGCGCAAGCAGCTGGACGACCGCATCCAGGCCGGGCTGAGGGCGGTCAGGCCGCTGCGCACCGAGCGGGTCCAGGACAAGCCGCGCGGCCGCCGGGTCCGCTATCCGCTGGGCACCACCGTCCCGCTGACGGTGGCCGGGCGCCGGGTCTTCGCCGTGGCCTACTCCCGGCTCGGCAACGACCTCGTGGCCCGCTCCGGTCCGGCCGACCTGCGGGCGAGCCTGGACACCCTGTGGCCGGCCGTCGCCCGCTACGGCATGTACCGGCCGGTCGCGATCCCCCTGATCGGTTCCGGTCTCGCCCGGATCGTGGAGCTGGACCGCACCCGGCTGCTGCTCATGATCGTGGAGAGCTTCGCGGAGCACTGCCGCCGCGATCCGGCGACCGCCCCGGAGCTGCGGATCGTGATCCGCCCGGCCGACCTGGAGCGGACCGACCTGTCGGCGCTCGGCACCTATCTGCGCACCGCGCGGCTCCCCGGCTCCCGCACGGGCCCCGGCCCCGGCAACGGCACCAGCGCCGACGTCGGCGCCGGCACCGGGAGTGAGGACACCGGTGCCGGCGCCGGCGACAGCGGTGGGGCGTACGGCCGCCGGTGACGTCGACATGCCCTCCAGGGCACCAGCGACCCCGCTTCCGGCGCCAGCGGCGCACCGCTTCCGAACCGCTTCCGATCAGGCTCGCGGCGCTGATCGGCGCCGGTCCGCGACCGGACGGCGGCGCCGGTGGCCGACGGCCGCCCTACGGTGCCGGGCTCGGCCCCGGGACGCTGAGCGCGGCGAGCCGTTCCGCGAAGGGCGTGACCTCCTCGAAGGAGTCCCGCTTCGGCGGCGGGGTGCGCCCCTTCGACGGTCCCGCCGGACCCGACAGCCCGGCCATCAGCGCCGCCAGCTCGGTCGCGGCCCGCTCGATCCGGGCGTCGAGCCCCGGCGCGCCCCAGTCCTCGGAGGCGGCGTACACCCCGGTGGGGACGACGACCGCCTTCAGGTAGGCGAAGAGCGGCCGCAGCGCGTGCTCCAGCACCAGGGAGTGCCGGGCGGTGCCGCCGGTCGCGGCGATCAGCACCGGCTTCCCGGTGAGGGCGTCCTCGTCGGTGACGCTCAGCGCGTCGAAGAACGACTTGAACAGTCCGCTGTACGACGCCGAGAACACCGGCGTGACGACGATCAGCCCGTCGGCCGCCGCGACCTCGGCGAACGCGTCCGCGAGCGCCGGTGCCGGGAAGCCGTTGGTGAAGGTGTGCGCGATCTCCACGGCGAGGTCGCGCAGCTCGACCACCCGGACGTCGGCCGGGGCGGGCTCGGGCGCGGTGGCGGCCGGGGCGGCGACCGCGGCCAGCCGGTCGCCGAGCAGCCGGGTGGACGACGGCACGCTCAGGCCCGCGGAGACGACGACGAGCTTCATGCGCGTACTCCTTCCTCGGTCGGGGCGCCCTCCCGGGCGGCCAGCAGGGAGGCGTGGGTCGGCGCGTCCGGCACGTTCGCCGGGCGGTCCTTCGCGAACTCCTCGCGCAGCACCGGCACGACCTCCTCGCCGAGCAGGTCGAGCTGCTCCAGGACGGTCTTCAGGGGCAGCCCGGCGTGGTCCATCAGGAACAGCTGGCGCTGGTAGTCACCGGCGTAGTCGCGGAAGGCGAGCGTCTTCTCGATCACCTGCTGCGGCGAGCCGACGGTGAGCGGGGTCTGCGCGGTGAAGTCCTCCAGCGACGGTCCGTGGCCGTAGACCGGCGCGTTGTCGAAGTACGGCCGGAACTCGCGGACCGCGTCCTGCGAGTTCTTCCGCATGAACACCTGGCCGCCGAGGCCGACGATCGCCTGCTCGGGCGTGCCGTGCCCGTAGTGGGCGTACCGGGCCCGGTACAGCTCGATCATGCGCTTGGTGTGGTCGGCGGGCCAGAAGATGTTGTTGTGGAAGAAGCCGTCGCCGTAGTACGCGGCCTGCTCGGCGATCTCCGGGGAGCGGATCGAGCCGTGCCAGACGAACGGCGCGACGCCGTCGAGCGGACGCGGGGTGGAGGTGAAGCCCTGGAGCGGCGTGCGGAACTTGCCCTCCCAGTTCACCACGTCCTCGCGCCACAGGCGGTGCAGGAGGGCGTAGTTCTCGACGGCGAGGTTGATGCCCTCGCGGATGTCCTTGCCGAACCAGGGGTAGACCGGCCCGGTGTTGCCGCGGCCCATCATCAGGTCCACCCGGCCGTCGGCCAGGTGCTGGAGCATCGCGAAGTCCTCGGCGATCTTCACCGGGTCGTTCGTGGTGATCAGGGTGGTGGAGGTGGACAGCACCAGCCGCTCGGTGCGGGCCGCGATGTAGCCGAGCATGGTCGTCGGCGACGAGGGCACGAAGGGCGGGTTGTGGTGCTCGCCGGTCGCGAAGACGTCGAGCCCGACCTCTTCGGCCTTGAGCGCGACGGCGACCATGGCCTTGATGCGCTCACGCTCGGTCGGCGTACGGCCCGTGGTCGGGTCGGGCGTGACGTCGCCGACGGTGAAGATGCCGAACTGCATGATCGCTCAACCTCCAGGTTGTTTATTGTTCAACTATACCCCTGGAACGGAGCACCGCCGACCGTTATTCCGCAGGTCCGCCGCCCGGCGCGGACGCGGTGCGTGCGAAGCTGCCCGCATGCTCGTGCTCCGCTCCGCCGCCCTCTTCGCCGTCGCCGCCCTGTTCGAGATCGGCGGCGCCTGGCTGGTGTGGCAGGGGGTGCGCGAGCAGCGCGGCTGGCTGTGGGCGGCGGGCGGGGTCCTGGCCCTGGGCGCCTACGGCTTCGTCGCCACCTTCCAGCCCGACGCGCACTTCGGCCGCATCCTCGCCGCGTACGGCGGGATCTTCGTGGCCGGCTCGATCCTGTGGGGCGTGGTCGCCGACGGCTACCGCCCCGACCGCTGGGACATCGCGGGCGCGCTGGTCTGCCTCGCCGGGATGGCCCTGATCATGTGGGCCCCGCGCAACGGCGGCTGACCACGGCTCTGACTACCCTGGGCGGCGACGTCCGCACCGCCCTCCGTACGCACCAGGAGCAGCCCATGGCCACCGCAGCCGCCGCCCCGTCCGCCGCCTCCCGTATCGCCGTCGTCACCGGCGCGAGCAGCGGCATCGGCGCCGCGACGGCCCGGCAGCTCGCCGAGGCCGGGTACCGCGTGGTCCTCACCGCCCGCCGCAAGGACCGCGTCGAGGCGCTGGCGGAGGAGATCCGGGCGGCCGGCCACCAGGCGACGGCCTACCCCCTGGACGTCACCGACCGCGCGGCCGTCGACGAGTTCGCCTCGGCCTTCAAGACCGTCGGCGTCCTCGTCAACAACGCGGGCGGCGCGCTCGGCGCCGACCCGGTGGCCACCGGCGACCCGGACGACTGGCGCCGCATGTACGAGACGAACGTCATCGGCACCCTGAACCTCACCCAGGCCCTGCTCCCCAAGCTGGAGGCGAGCGGCGACGGCACGGTCGTGGTCGTCTCCTCGACCGCGGGCCTGTCCACCTACGAGGGCGGCGCGGGCTACGTCGCCGCCAAGCACGGCGAGCACGTCCTCGCCGAGACCCTGCGCCTGGAGATCGTCGGCCGCCCGGTCCGCGTCATCGAGATCGCGCCCGGCATGGTCAAGACCGACGAGTTCGCCCTGACCCGCTTCGGCGGCGACCAGGACAAGGCGGCCAAGGTCTACCAGGGCGTCGCCGCCCCCCTGACCGCCGACGACGTCGCCGACACCATCACATGGGCGGTCACCCGCCCCGCCCACGTCAACATCGACCTCCTGGTCGTCCGCCCCCGCGCCCAGGCCTCGAACACCAAGGTCCACCGCGAGGGCTGACGCCCGACGGCGCCCCGGGCGTCAGCCCTTCACGCAGACGACCTGCTTCAGCTTCGCCACGACCTCCACCAGGTCGCGCTGCTGGTCGATGACCTGCTCGATCGGCTTGTAGGCGCCCGGGATCTCGTCCACCACACCGGAGTCCTTGCGGCACTCCACACCCCGCGTCTGCTCCTCCAGGTCCTTGGTGGAGAAGCGCCGCTTGGCGGCGTTCCGGCTCATCCGCCGACCGGCGCCGTGCGAGGCGGAGTTGAAGGACTTGGCGTTGCCGAGGCCCTTCACGATGTACGAACCCGTGCCCATGGAACCGGGGATGATCCCGTAGTCGCCGGAACCCGCGCGGATCGCGCCCTTGCGGGTCACCAGCAGGTCCATCCCCTCGTACCGCTCTTCGGCGACGTAGTTGTGGTGCGCGCTGATCTCCGGCTCGAAGACCGGCTTGGCCTTCTTGAACTCCTTGCGGACCACGTCCTTGAACAGGGCCATCATCAGGGTGCGGTTGTACTTCGCGTACTCCTGCGCCCAGAACAGGTCGTTGCGGTACGCGGCCATCTGCGGGGTGTCCGCGACGAACACCGCGAGGTCGCGGTCGATCAGGCCCTGGTTGTGCGGGAGCTTCTGGGCGACGCCGATGTGGTGCTCGGCCAGTTCCTTGCCGATGTTGCGGGAACCGGAGTGGAGCATGAGCCAGACCGAATCGGATGTATCAACGCAAAGCTCCACAAAGTGGTTCCCTGCGCCTAGCGTCCCCATCTGCTTCCCCGCCCGCTCACGCCGGAACCTGACCGCCTCCGCCACCCCGTCGAACCGCTCCCAGAAGTCGTCCCACCCGGCCGTCGCCAGGCCGTGGAAGCGGCCCGGGTCGACCGGGCTGTCGTGCATGCCGCGCCCCACCGGGATCGCCTGCTCGATCTTCGAGCGCAGCCGGGACAGGTCGCCCGGGAGGTCGTTCGCCGTCAGGGACGTCTTCACCGCCGACATTCCGCAGCCGATGTCGACGCCCACCGCGGCCGGGCACACCGCGCCCTGCATCGCGATCACGGAGCCGACCGTCGCGCCCTTGCCGTAGTGCACGTCGGGCATGACCGCGAGGCCCTTGATCCACGGCAGGGTCGCGACGTTGCGCAGCTGCTGGAGCGCGCCCTCCTCGACCGTCGCCGGGTCGGCCCACATCCGGATCGGCACCTTCGCGCCCGGCATCTCCACGTACGACATATCGTCCTCATTCCCCCGGAAAACAAACAGAAGTCTCAAAGCGCAAAACCGGCGCCAAGGGCAGCCAAAGGGACGGCTGACCGGCGTTCACGGCGGCGCGTGCGATACACATTGTCTCCAGGGGACGCCCCCGCGCGGCAAGCGAATAACCAGCGGGGACACTGGAGTACCGACCACAGCCACACCGGCGAGAGGAGCCGCACCGTGCAGCGGAAGGCCTACGTACCCGGCGTCGCCGCCCTCTTGGCGGCGTTGCTGGCCGGCTGCACCGGCGGCTCGGACGGCGGCGCCACCGCCGACGACTCGAACCCGGGCGAGCCCGGGGTCGCGACCGAGGCGGTCGAGCCCGGCAAGTACCGCACCCTTCCGGAGCCGTGCGGCGCGGTCGGCAACAAGGCGCTCGACTCCCTCCTGCCCGGCATCGAGGAGATCGCCGACGAGGAGCAGCGCGAGAAGGCGTACGCGGGCGAGCCGACGCTCGCGTACGACACCGACCGCAAGGTCGGGTGCCGTTGGAAGGTGGAGTCGGCCGAGGCCACCGACCATCTCTTCGTCGACTTCGAGCGGGTGGTGTCGTACGACAGCGCCGTGAGCGACGACAGCGAGGCCGAGCAGCTCTTCGCCGAGCAGGTGGAGGCCGCCGACCTGCCCGAACCCGTCGTCTCGGAGTCCGGGTCAGAGTCCGAGTCCGAGTCCGGGTCCGGGTCCGGGTCCGCCGAGGACTCCCCGTCCGGCAGCCCCTCGGCGTCCTCGGGGGAATCCGGGGAGCCGCCCACCGGCGCGGGCGGCACGCCATCGTCGTCCTCCTCCGCCTCGTCGTCCTCCTCCTCGTCCTCGTCGAGCGCGTCCCCCGATGCCGCGCCCACCGACGTCCAGCCCCGGCTCCTGGACGATCTGGGCGACGAGGCGTTCGTGGACGACGCGCTCAGCAGCTCCGGCTCGACGGCGAAGCGCCGCACGGTGACTGTGGCGTTCCGCACGTCGAACGTCATGGTGACCATCGAGTACGCGGAGCAGTCGGCGACGCTCGGCGTCGTGCCGGACAGCGAGGAAATGCAGGACATGGCGCGGAAACTGGCCTCCCAGCTGGCGGATTCGCTGAGCGGTTGAGTCCCGCCGGGGCTGCTCCGCGCCCGCGCGCGGTGCCCCCGAAGCGGGACCGCACGATTTCTTCACCGCGTACCGTGGCCCCTCGGACCCGTTCCGAACGCAGGAACCACGAGTGCCATGAGTGAAGGAACCATGCAGCTACGAGCCCAGCGTGACCAGCGAGACCCGCAAGCGAAGCGAGCGAAGCGACTCACCCGCGTCCTTGTCGGCGCGGCCGCCGTACCCGTGATGCTGGTGGCAGCCGGCTGCTCCTCGGACTCCGGCTCCGAGGACGGCAAGGACAAGGCGGCCGAGGAGTCCGCGGCCTCCCAGTCCGCGAGCCCCTCCCCCACGGTGCAGGCGGCGGCGTTCCGGAAGCTTCCCGAGCCGTGCTCGGTGGTGACGAAGAAGACGCTGGACGACCTGGTGCCGAAGGGCGACTCCGGCAAGGAGGGCTCCTCCAACGACACGGCGTCGCGGGCCAGTTGCTCCTGGGACAGCCTCGACGACAACGGCGTGAAGGGTTCTCAGTTCCGCTGGCTGAGCGTGTCGATGCTGCGCTTCGAGTCGGACGTGACGCGCGGCGCGGGCGACAAGCTGGCGGGGGACTACTACCAGAAGCAGCTGAAGGACGTGCAGGGCGCGGAGGGCGCGAAGGGCCTGAAGACCACGCCGGTGAGCGGCACGGGCGACGAGGCCTCGCTGGTGCGCTACGACCTGAAGAAGAAGGAAGGCACCTTCAAGCAGCAGACGGTCGTGGCACGGGTCGAGAACGTCGTCGTCACGGTCGACTTCAACGGCGCGGGCCTGGCGGGCGACAAGACCCCGGACGCCGACGACCTGGCCAAGGACGCGCAGAAGGCGGCCAAGGAGGCGGTCGCCGCGGTGACGAAGGCCAACGGCGCCGCCGGCGGCGGCACCTCGAGCGGCAAGCCGTCGCCCTCCAAGTCGTCCTCCGAGGCACCGTCGAAGGAGCCGTCGAAGTCGTCCTCGAAGTCCTCCTCGAAGGCGCCCGCGAAGGACAGCTGACGGTCTCTTCGACCCACCGGCCACCCGTCCCCCGCACACATGTGCCACTCTGTTGCGCGCAACAACACGCAATGGGAGGGGAGTACGGGTGGCCGGCCCACTTCAGCTGACCCGGACGCACCGCGTCCTCATCGGCATGGTCGTCTTCGGTGCCGTCATCATCGCCGGGATCGGCTTCGCGGGGTCGTACGCGGCGGTGCGCGAACTGGCCCTGAAGAAGGGCTTCGGGAACTTCAGTTACGTCTTCCCGATCGGCATCGACGCGGGCATCTGCGTGCTGCTCGCCCTCGACCTGCTGCTGACCTGGATCCGCATCCCCTTCCCGCTGCTGCGGCAGACGGCGTGGCTGCTGACGGCGGCGACGATCGCGTTCAACGGCGCGGCGGCCTGGCCCGATCCGCTGGGCGTGGGCATGCACGGCGTGATCCCGATCCTGTTCGTGGTGTCGGTGGAGGCCGCCCGGCACGCGATCGGCCGGATCGCCGACATCACCGCCGACAAGCACATGGAGGGCGTCCGCCTCACCCGCTGGCTGCTCTCGCCGGTGCCCACGTTCCTGCTGTGGCGCCGCATGAAGCTGTGGGAGCTGCGCTCCTACGAGCAGGTCATCAAGCTGGAGCAGGAGCGGCTGGTCTACCAGGCCCGGCTGCGGTCCCGCTTCGGCCGAGCCTGGCGCCGCAAGGCGCCCGTGGAGTCCCTGATGCCGCTGCGGCTGGCCCGCTACGGCGTCCCGCTGGCGCAGACCGCGCCCTCCGGACTGGCGGCGGCGGGCATCGAGCCGGCCCTGCTCCCCCCGGCGCCCCGGCCGCAGGAACCGGCCCCGCAGGCGGCCCCCGCGGGCGAGCAGCGTGCCGAGCTGGTCAAGGGCACCGAGGCGGACGGGACCGGACCCGCTCCACGGCCGCCGCACGGTGCCGTGGAGGAGGACGGACCCGAGCAGAGCCCCTGGTTCAACACCCCCCGACAGGTCGCCTACCAGGGCGGTTACGACCCCACCTACGACCCGGCCGAGCAGTACGCCCAGTGGTACGAGGAGCAGCAGCAGGCCGACGAGTACCGGGACCAGTACGAGGAGGAGCCCCCGCTGCAGGAGCCCTCGCCGGAGGAGACGGGCAGCTTCCCGATACCGGTCGCCCCGGGCCGCACCCGTGAGCTGGGCGAGGGCGGGGGCACGGCCGAGCCGCCGCCGACCGAGGAGGACTACTACACGGTCTTCCGGAAGTCGATCGACGGCAGCTACCCCACGATCGCCCAGTTCCGCAACGACGTGGAGGCGACCTTCGGGGTGCCGCTGGCCCCGCGTGAGGCCGACCGCATGGTGAAGGCGTTCAGCGAGCGCCACATGCGGGAGCTGCAGGAAGAGCACATCGCCTAGGGGCGGCTACGGCGAAGGGGGCGCCCGGTGTTCGCCGGGCGCCCCCTTGGCCGTGGTACCGGCCGTTCCTACTCCCCGAGCAGGGTCCGCACGCGGTCCTGGCCCACCGCGAGCAGCAGCGTGGGCAGGCGCGGGCCGGTGTCGCGGCCGACGAGCAGGTGGTACAGCAGCGCGAAGAACGTCCGCTGGGCGGTCTTGATCTCCGGCGGCAGTTCCTTGGGCGTGGCGTCGGCGGGGAAGCCCGCCTGGACCTTGGGGACGCCGTAGACGTGGTGGGTGAGCCCGTCCAGGGACCAGTGGTCGGCCAGCCCGTCGAGCAGCAGCCGCAGCGACTGCCGGCTCGGCTCGTCCAGGGACTTGAGCAGCTCGGCGTCGGGCTCCTGGCGCACGATGGTGCGCTGGTCGGCGGGGACGTGGGTGTTGATCCACGCCTCGGCCTTGTCGTAGCGCGGCCGGGTCTCGTCCAGGGAGGCGATCGGGTTCGCCGGGTCCAGCTCGCCGAGGATGCGCAGCGCCTGGTCCTCGTGCCCGGCGGTGATGTCGGCCACGGAGGCCAGCGTCCGGTACGGCAGCGGCCTGGGCGTGCGCGGCAGCTCACCGGCGGCCGTGCGGACGGCGCGCGCGTGGGCGGCGGCGTCGGCGGGCAGGGCCGAGCCGTCGGCGACCTTGGCGTCGAGGCGGTCCCACTCGTCGTAGAGCCGCTGGATCTCCTGGTCGAAGGCGATCTTGAAGGACTGGTTGGGCCTGCGGCGGGCGTACAGCCAGCGCAGCAGCTGGGGCTCCATGATCTGGAGCGCGTCGGCCGGGGTGGGCACCCCGCCCTTGGACGAGGACATCTTGGCCATGCCGCTGATGCCGACGAAGGCGTACATCGGGCCGATCGGCTGCTCGCCGCCGAAGATCCCGACGATCTGGCCGCCGACCTGGAACGAGGACCCGGGCGAGGAGTGGTCCACGCCGCTGGGCTCGAAGACGACGCCCTCGTACGCCCAGCGCATCGGCCAGTCGACCTTCCAGACCAGCTTGCCGCGGTTGAACTCGCTCAGCCGCACGGTCTCGGAGAACCCGCAGGCGGTGCAGGCGTACGTCAGCTCGGTCGAGTCGTCGTCGTAGGCGGTGACCGTCGTCAGGTCCTTCTCGCAGTTGCCGCAGTACGGCTTGTACGGGAAGTACCCGGCGGAGCCGGAGCTGCCGTCGTCCTCGGCGGCGGCGCCGGAGCCCTCGGCGGCCTCCAGCTCGGCCTCGTCGACGGGCTTCTGCGACTTCTGCGGCTTCTTCCCGGGCGCCTTCTTGGTCCGGTACTGGTCGAGGATCGCGTCGATGTCCCGCCGGTGCCTCATGGCGTGCAGGATCTGCTCGCGGTAGACGCCGGAGGTGTACTGCGCGGTCTGGCTGATCCCGTCGAACTCCACGCCCATCTCGGCGAGCGAGGCGACCATCGCGGCCTTGAAGTGCTCCGCCCAGTTCGGGTGCGGGGAGCCCTTCGGCGCCGGGACGGAGGTCAGGGGCTTGCCGATGTGCTCGGCCCAGCTCTCGTCCACCCCGGGGACACCGGCCGGGACCTTGCGGTAGCGGTCGTAGTCGTCCCAGGAGATCAGGTGCCGGACCTGGTGGCCCCGGCGGCGCACCTCGTCGGCGACCAGGTGCGGGGTCATCACCTCGCGCAGGTTGCCCAGGTGGATGGGGCCGGACGGGGAGAGTCCGGACGCGACGACCACAGGTTTGCCCGGGGCACGACGCTCCGACTCGGCGATGACCTCGTCCGCGAAACGGGAGACCCAGTCGGTGGTCTCTGTGCTCTGAGCCACGATCGGCACGTCCTCTTTCCTGAAAACTTCTCTGGAACTGCTCCGGAGCCAGCCGCTGCGGTCGCACGGCTGTCCGTCCCATTCTCCCAGCCCGGCCCGCATCCGCGAAAACCGCTTTTCACCGCATGGGATACTCGGTTCCTGTACTACTTCCAGGAACCCGAGCAGAACGGCAGCCACTCCATGGCCTCGGTCACGTCCCTCACCGACTCCGTCCAGCAGCAGCTCGCGTCCGCCCTCACGGCCACCCGGCCGGAGGCCGCCGGCGCCGACCCGCTGCTGCGACGTAGCGACCGGGCGGACTACCAGGCCAACGGCATCCTCGCCCTGGCCAAGAAGGCGAAGGCCAACCCGCGGGAGCTGGCGACCGAGGTCGTCGCGCACATCACCACCGGCGACGAGCTGATCAAGGACGTCGAGGTCTCCGGGCCCGGCTTCCTCAACATCACCGTCGCCGACGGCGCGATCACCCGGAACCTCGCCGCGCGGCTCGCGGACGGCGAGCGCCTCGGCGTGCCGCTGAAGCAGGACGCGGGCACCACGGTCGTCGACTACGCCCAGCCGAATGTGGCGAAGGAGATGCACGTCGGTCACCTGCGCTCCGCGGTCATCGGCGACGCCCTGCGCGGCATGCTCGACTTCACCGGCGAGCGGACCATCGGCCGGCACCACATCGGCGACTGGGGCACCCAGTTCGGCATGCTGATCCAGTACCTGTTCGAGCACCCCGGCGAGCTGGCCCCGGCCGAGGACGTCGACGGCGAGCAGGCCATGTCGAACCTGAACCGGGTGTACAAGGCGTCGCGGGCGCTCTTCGACGCGGACGAGGAGTTCAAGGAGCGGGCCCGCAAGCGGGTCGTCGCCCTCCAGTCCGGCGACAAGGAGACGCTGGAGCTGTGGCAGCACTTCGTGGACGAGTCGAAGGTCTACTTCTACTCCGTCTTCGAGAAGCTGGACATGGAGATCCGCGACGAGGAGATCGTCGGCGAGTCCGCGTACAACGAGGGCATGCCCGAGACCGCCCGGATCCTGGAGGAGACGGGCGTCGCGGTGCGCTCCGAGGGCGCGCTCGTGGTGTTCTTCGACGAGATCCGGGGCAAGGACGACCAGCCGGTCCCGCTGATCGTGCAGAAGGCCGACGGCGGCTTCGGCTACGCGGCCTCCGACCTGACCGCGATCCGCAACCGCGTCCAGGACCTGCACGCCACCACGCTGCTGTACGTCGTGGACGTGCGCCAGTCGCTGCACTTCAAGATGGTCTTCGAGACCGCCCGCCGGGCCGGCTGGCTCGGTGACGAGGTCACCGCGCACAACATGGGCTACGGCACGGTGCTCGGCGCGGACGGCAAACCCTTCAAGACGCGTGCGGGCGAGACCGTGCGCCTGGAGGACCTGCTGGACGAGGCCGTGCAGCGGGCGGCGCAGGTCGTGCGGGAGAAGGCGCGGGACCTCACCGAGGACGAGATCCAGGAGCGGGCCGCGCAGGTCGGCATCGGGGCCGTGAAGTACGCGGACCTGTCGACGTCGCCGAGCCGCGACTACAAGTTCGACCTGGACCAGATGGTCTCGCTCAACGGCGACACCAGCGTGTACCTCCAGTACGCCTACGCCCGTATCCAGTCCATCCTCCGCAAGGCCGGCGAGGTCCGCCCCGCCGCCCACCCGGCGCTGGAGCTGCACGAGGCGGAGCGCGCGCTGGGCCTGCACCTGGACGCGTTCGGGGACACGGTCTTCGAGGCGGCCGCGGAGTACGCCCCGCACAAGCTGGCCGCGTACCTGTACCAGCTGGCGTCGCTGTACACGACGTTCTACGACAAGTGCCCGGTAATCAAGCCGCAGCCGCCGCAGGACGTGGCGGAGAACCGCCTCTTCCTGTGCGACCTCACGGCCCGCACCCTGCACCGTGGCATGGCCCTGCTGGGCATCCGGACGCCCGAGCGGCTCTGAGCGCCCTCACCGCAGCAGCGTGAGGCCCTCGGGCGCGTCGATGCCGAAGTCGTCGGCCAGCGCCCGGCGGGCCTGCGCCTCGTCGGACAGCTTCCGTTCGGTGACCGTGCCGTCGTCGGTGCGCGTGACGGTGACGCGGTCGCCGTCGAGGAGGAGGTGCGTGTCCGGGGTGAGGCGCTGGACGTAGGGGCGCCGGGCGAAGGGGGAACGCGGGTTCGTGGCGATGTGCCAGTTGATCACCTCGTAGTCGGACGGCTCGAACGGCTCCGGGGTGAAGGCATACTGCGCCTCCCAGCCGCCGCCCCCGTGCGCCTGGAGCACCCACGTCTCCAGCGGCCCCCGGCGCGGCGCGTGCACCAGCCGGTGCCGGCGCCCGGCGTCGTGGAACTCGGTGTCCGCCACCAGCGGCACCGGTTCCAGCAGCGAGCCGAGGGCGCCGAAGCCGACGTCGGCCAGGTGGGGCCGCGGATCGCCGGGCAGCTCGGCGAGGAGGGCCATGTGCGTGCGCGGACGGTCCTCGAAGCGGTCCGCGCCGACGACGACCCGTGCGGTCAGCCGGGTCACCCGCACGCCGAGCGCCTCCAGGGCCGCCGCGAACAGGGTGTTGTGCTCGTAGCAGTAACCGCCGCGCCGACGTCCGTGGACCAGCTTGGCCATCAGGTCGGCGAGGTCGAGGGAGGGTGCCCGGCCGCCGAGCGCGTCGAGGTTCTCGAAGGGGATGGCCCGCAGATGGGCGAGCTGCACCCCGCGGAGCGTGTCCGCGTCGGGCCGCCGCCCGCCCTCCCAGCCGATGCGTTCGAAGTAGGCGTCGAGGGAGAAGGGGGTCGTCGTCCGTGCGCTGTCAGACATGGCCTCACCGTACGTGCGGCGACGGCGACGGCGCCCTCGGTCATTGGTCCTACGACAGTCCTACGACGGGAGCCGCGCCGCCCGGCGCGCCGTGCCCAGTCCCTCCCCCAGCCTGCGCAGCCCCTCCGCGATCTCGTCCGGGGTCTGGGTGACGAAGCAGAGCCGCAGCGTGGCGCGGTCGGGTTCGCCCGCGTGGAAGGGGGCGCCGGGGACGTACGCCACGTTGTGCCGGACCACCTCGGGGAGCAGGGCGGTGGTGTCGTACCCGTCGGGCAGCCGGGCCCACAGGAACATGCCGCCCTCGGGGCGGGTCCACACCGAGCCCGCCGGGAGCGCGTCCGCGAGGCCCGCGAGCATGGCGTCCCGGCGCGCTCCGTAGACGGCGGCGACACGGGTGACGTGGGCGTCCAGGTCCCGGTCGGCCAGATAGCGGGCGGCGGCGAGCTGGTTGACGGTCGGGGTGTGCAGGTCGGCGGCCTGCTTGGCGACCGCGCAGGCCCGCAGCAGCTCGGCGGGCGCCCGCAGCCAGCCCAGGCGCAGGCCGGGCGCCATGACCTTGGAGAAGGAGCCCAGCAGCACGGTCCGGTCCCGGGCCCCCTCGTAGGAGGCGATCCACGGCACCCGCTCGCCCTCGAAGCGCAGTTCGCCGTACGGGTCGTCCTCGACGATCCACAGGCCGCGGCGCCCGGCGACCTCGGCGACGGCGGCGCGGCGGGCGGCGGGCACGGTCCGGCCGGTGGGGTTGGAGAAGGTGGGGACCGTGTAGAGCAGCTTGGGTCGCTCGCGCAGCACCAGCTCCTCCAGCGCGACGGGGTCGATCCCGTCCTCGTCGCCGGGCACCGCCACCACCCGGGCGCCCGCGAAGCCGAAGGCCTGGAGCGCGGCCAGGTAGCAGGGGCGTTCGACGAGGACGGTGTCGCCGGGTTCGAGCAGGGCGGTGGCGAGGAGCGAGAGGGCCTGCTGCGAGCCGGTGGTGACGAGGATGTCGTCGGCGTCCGTGGCCAGACCGCGCGCCGAGGTGCGGGCGGCGAGCGCGGCCCGCAGGGTGGGCTCGCCCTCGGTCGTGGAGTACTGCAGGGCCCGCGCGGGCGTCTCGGCGAGGACGTCCCGGTACGCGGCGGCGATGCCCTCCGCGTCGAACAGCTCGGGGGCCGGCAGCCCGCCCGCGAAGTTGATGACCTCGGGGCGGGCGGTGACGGCGAGGATGTCCCGTACCGGCGAACCGCCGATCGACCGGGCCCGCGCGGCGAGCGGCGGCAGCGGAGCGCTGGGGGCGGTGGTGGCGGCGGACGCGGTCTCAGTCACGGTCATGCGCGCAGCCTAGGCACGTACGTGCCGCCTACAAGGACCCTTCCGCGATCCGGACACCCGTGCGACCCGTGACCGCCCGCGCCCTCATCAGCCCTTGACGCCCAGCCCGCCGTACACGTTGATGTCCGCGTCCGTGACGTCGTTGATGTCCCGGTAACGGACCTTCTCGATGTCGTCCAGCCCGGCGAGATACGACTCCTCCGGCCGCTCCGGCACCGGCGCCGCGTGGTCCGGCCGCCAGTGGTGCACCGGGACGACCCCCGGCTCGGCCGGCTCGAGACCGGTCTCGGTGAAGAAGCGCTCGACGTCCTTGCGGGAGCGCAGCACGAAGGTGAACCCCCGCTCCGTGTACGTCCGCTGGACCGCGCGGATGTTCTCCGGGTTGAGGTCCTCGGTGAGGTGGCTGAGGACGAGCCGGCTGCCGGCGGGCAGCGCGTCCATCAGCTCGCGGACGATCGGGTACGCCTCCGCGTCCTCGACGAAGTGCAGGACGGCGACGAGGCAGAGCGCCACCGGCTGGTCGAAGTCGAGGGTCCCGGCGGCCTGTTCGAGGATCTGCGCCGGACTCTTCAGGTCGGCGTCGATGTAGTCCGTGCGCCCCTCGGGACCGCTGGTGAGCAGGGCGCGGGCGTGGGCGAGCACGACCGGGTCGTTGTCGACGTAGACGACCCGCGACTCGGGGGCGATGCGCTGGGCGATCTGGTGCACGTTCTCGGCGGTCGGCAGCCCGGTGCCGATGTCGAGGAACTGCCGGATGCCGTCCTCCCGGGCGAGCGCGGTCACCGCGCGCCGCAGGAAGTCGCGGTTGTGCCGTACGTCGAGGTAGCCGCGCGGGTTGGCGGCGAGCCCGGCGGCCGCGGCGGCGAGGTCGGCGGGGTAGTGGTCCTTGCCGCCGAGGAAGACGTCGTAGACCCGCGCCGGGTGCGCCTTGCTGCTGTCGATCCTCCTCCGCAGCTCCGCGGGGTCCTGGCTGAGGGCGTCACCGGGCATGCGCGTCCCACCTTTCGGATGTCGCCTGACGAAGCGAACCGGTTTGGTGGTCAACAACCTATCTCCCGCCCGGACTTGCCGGTGCCCCGACGCCCTCCCGGCGGCCGGGCCCGGTCCGGCCCGTCTCAGCCGCCCTCGGCCAGCTCCCAGCCGTCGCTGCCGAGGGGGTACGCGTAGTAGGAGTCGTCCCGGGAGGCGCTGGTGCGGAACGGCTTGCCGTTGTCGTCGATGCGCGTCGTGCCGTGCCGCCCGCCGCTGGACCACTCCAGTTCCAGCTCCCAGCTGACGTCGTGGCCACTGGTGTGCGCGGCGACCTGGAAGACCTCGGGGTCGGACTCGCTGACGCTGTACGGGAAGTCCCGCTGGCCCCCGATCGGTGTCGCGGTCGGGGTGCCGAGGTCGAGCGAGACGTCGAAGGCCGTGGTGTGCACCTGCCCGCCGCAGCCGTTGCCCATCACGTACTGGTTCCAGCCCAGCGGCTGGCCAGTGCTCTTGACCCGGACGTGCAGGTCCTCCAGGACCACCGTCTGCGGGCCGGTGCCCTGCACGGTGAGGACGACCGTCTGCCGGTTCGCGGAGACCGCGTTGAGGGGGGTGGCCCAGCCGACGGCGTCCTGCTGGGCCGGGGGCTCGGGCACGTTCTTCGGGCTGCGGTCGACGAGGAAGGCGTGGTCGCAGGGCACGTCCCAGTAGTACGGGGTGGTCGACACGGTGAGCAGGGGCCCGTCGGCGGGTGCCTCCCGGCTCGGCGTGGCGGTGGCCGGACGCGACGGCGACGCGGAGGGTGACCCGGACCGGGACGCGGAGGCGGACGGGGAGGACGTGGAGGCGCTCGCACTCGGGGAGCCCGGCCCGGTCGCGCTCCCGGACACCGACGTCGAGGTCCGCGCGACGGCCCCGGCCGGACCGCGCCGGCCGTCGTCGTCCGGGCTGGACACGAGGTTGGCGACGAGCGCTACGGCGGCGCTGACGGCGACGACGCCGGTCGCGGCGTAGAGCGCGGCGCGCGGCACCCGGCGGCGGCCCTCCGGGGCGGGCAGAGTCCCCGAAGCCGCCGAGGCACCACCGCGCGCGACCGGGCTCTCCACGCCCTCGGTGCCCTCGGCACCTTCCGAGCCCTTGGCACCTTCCGATCCCTGGGCAGCCTCAGACCCCTCCGGGCCCTCCGCGCCCTCGGCGCTCTCCTCGTCCCCTCCGCCCTCGGTCTCCTCCTTCCGCACACCGCGCAGCGCGTCCGCGCGGATCCAGCGGCGGTGGAGTTCGAGCAGTTCCTCGGGCGTCGCCCGGCACACGCGGGCGAGGCGTTCCACGGGCGCGAACTCGACCGGAACCACCTCCCCGCTGACGTACCGGTGCAGGGTCGAGCCGCTCATGTGCAACCGCTTGCCAAGTGCCCCGTAACTGAGCCCGGACCGCTCCTTCAACTCCCGAAGCAGTCCCGCGAAGTCGTCCCCCGCCACCGTTCCTCCCTCTCCTCGCATCCCCGTACCGCATCCCAGAGGGACGTTGTTCCCGCAGGTCAGAGCGTTCCAGGCGTCCCATCGTCCCGCATGCTCCCCCAGCGCTGGCGGCCGGGACGATCAGGACCGCAAGCTGTGGTCATCCAAGCAGCCGCTCCCGCCGAACGGTCGAGCGGCTCGCCCAACTCCCACATTGACAGGGGACCTTCCATGTCCGCACGCCGCATCACCCGTACCCGTCTGTTCGCCGCCACCACGGTCGCGCTGGCCGCGCTCTCCCTCACGGCCTGCGAGGGCGACGAACTCACGGGCTCCCCGGCGCCCGACTCCGCCACCTCCGCGACGGCGGACGCGAACAACGCCCAGCCGGCGGGCAGCGCGAAGGGCGACACCGGCAAGTCCGGCTCCACCGGCTCCACCGGCTCGAACGGCTCGAACGGCTCAGCCGGAAACGACAAGGCATCGGGCTCCGGTACCGGTTCCGGCTCCGACGCCGCAGCCGGAACCGGAACCGGAACCGGAACCAACGACCGCTCCGATGGCTCCGACGGCTCCGACTCGGACGTCCCCGGCGAGTGCTCCGCGTCCGACGTGAAGATCACCGCGGCGAACGCCCCCCGCCCGATCAACCACCTGCTGCTGACCGCCACCAACACCGGTGCGAAGACGTGCGCGCTGCCGCAGTACCCGGCGGCACGGTTCGGCGAGGCCCAGTCGGTGCCGCCGGTCGCGGAGTCCAGCAAGCCGCAGTCGCTGACGACGCTGGCCCCGGGCGAGTCGGGCTACGCGGGCGTACGGCTGTCCTCCGGCGACGGCAGCGGCGAGAACGGCTACGAGACGAACACCCTCACGATCCCCTTCGGGGACGGCTCGATCGCCACGGTCAAGCTGCCCTCCGGCGGCGTGTACGTCGACACCGCGCTGACGGTCACCTACTGGCAGACCGACGCGTCCAACGCCCTCGAGTACTGAAGGGGTGAGCGCGCCCGCACCCCGTGTACGAAGGGCCGGCACAGGTCGCTCAGCGCAGTGTGCGAGCGACCTCGGTCGCCCAGTACGTCAGGATGTTGCGCGCGCCCGCCCGCTTGATCCCGGTGAGGGACTCCAGGATGGCCCGGTCGCGGTCGATCCAGCCCTTCTCGGCGGCGGCCTCGATCATCGAGTACTCACCGGAGATCTGGTACGCGGCGACGGGCACGTCCGAGGCCTCGGCGACCTTGGCGACGATGTCGAGGTAGGGCCCGGCCGGCTTGACCATCACCATGTCGGCGCCCTCCTCCAGGTCCAGCGCCAGCTCCCGCAACGACTCGCGCGCGTTGGGGGCGTCCTGCTGGTAGGTCTTCCGGTCGCCCTTGAGCGAGGACCCGACGGCCTCCCGGAAGGGCCCGTAGAAGGCGGAGGCGTACTTGGCGGTGTACGCGAGGATCGCGACGTCCTCCCGCCCGATCTGGTCGAGCGCGTCCCGGACGACCCCGATCTGACCGTCCATCATCCCGCTGGGCCCCACCACATGGGCGCCCGCGTCGGCCTGGACCTGCGCCATCTCGGCGTACCGCTCCAGGGTGGCGTCGTTGTCGACGCGCCCCTGGTCGTCGAGCACCCCGCAGTGGCCGTGGTCGGTGAACTCGTCGAGGCAGAGGTCGGACATGACGAGCAGCTCGTCCCCGACCTCGGCCCGTACGTCACGCAGGGCGACCTGGAGGATCCCGTCGGGGTCGGTGCCCGCCGTACCGACCGCGTCCTTGTTCCCCTCCTCCGGCACCCCGAAGAGCATGATCCCGGAGACCCCGGCCTCGACCGCCTCCGCGGCCGCCTTCTTCAGAGAGTCCCGCGTGTGCTGCACGACACCGGGCATCGCCGCGATCGGCACCGGTTCGCTCGCGCCCTCCAGGACGAAGGCGGGGAGGATGAAGTCGGCGGGGTGCAGCCGGGTCTCGGCGACCATCCGACGCATCACGGGGGTGGTCCGCAGCCGCCGGGGCCGGGTGCCGGGAAAGGATCCGTACGTCGTCATACCACCTACGCTACGCCCGCCCCACCCATGCCTTTGCCGACGACGAGTCGGCCCGGCAGGTGTCCGATTCGTTCAAGACGACGGCGGCGACGGCCCGCTACCGTCGCCGCCATGAACAGCACCGGCGACGAGTCGCGCCACCTGAGCATCCGCATCGACCGCACCGCCGACGACGTCTACGCCTACGCCTCGGACCCGGCCAACCTGCCCGCGTGGGCCCACGGCCTCGGGGGATCCATCGAGAGGAGGGCGGACCACTGGGTCGCGGAGTCCTCCCCCATGGGCCGGGTCACGGTGGCCTTCGCCCCGCCCAACGACCTGGGCGTACTCGACCACCACGTCACGCTCCCCTCCGGCGAGACCGTCTACAACCCGGTCCGCGTGATCGCCGACGGCACCGGCAGCGAGGTGGTGTTCACCGTCCGCCGGCAGCCGGGGACGACCGAGGCCGACTTCGAGCGCGACGCCGGCACGGTCGCCGCCGACCTGGCGAGGCTCAAGGCGCTGCTGGAGTCCGAGTCCGACTAGGGCGTGGCAGCCGCCGGGGTCCACCCGGCGACCCGTACGACGTGCTTGCCCCGGACGCCCCCGGCCTCCAGGGCCCGTTGGGCGTCGGCGACCCGGTCGAGCGGGTGGACGGTGTCGACGACCGGGACGAGGTCGCCCCGCTCGGCGAGCCGGGCGGCCTCGGCGAGCAGCGCGCTGTCGGGATTGCCGCTGAAGAAGCGGATGCGCCCCTTCCCGTGCACGGCGGAACCGAGCATCGCGGCGATCCCCGCGAGCGGCCGGGCGAAGTCGACGGTGACGGCGACCATCCGCCCGCCCGGCGCCAGCAGCCGCCGCACCCGGGCCGGTTCGGTGCCGACGGTGTCGAGGACGACGTCGAAGCGGCCGAGGGTGGACAGGGGTGTCTTCCGGTGGTCCAGCGCGTCCTCGGCCCCCAGCTCCCGCACGAAGTCGAGGTTCCTCCCGCCCGCGAGCGCGACGACATGGGCGCCCAGCAGCCTGCCGACCTGCACGGCGACGCTGCCCACACCTCCGCTGCCGCCCCGCACCAGGAGCCGCTCACCGGGTTGCAGGGCGGCCTTGTCCCGCAGCGCGGTCAGCGCCGTGGTCGCGCCCGCGAGCAGCGAGACGGCTTCCTCCGGGGTGAGGTTCCCGGGCGCTGGAGCGATGCGCCGGGGGCTGACGGCGACGTACTCGGCCATGCTGCCGGTGCGCCGCCCCAGCAGTCCCCACACCCTCTCCCCCACCCGCACTCCGGTGACGGCCGCCCCGACCTCGGCGACCTCCCCCGCGAAGTCGATGCCGACCGGCTTGGGAAAGGCCCGCCCGGTCACCAGGCGCACCTTTCCGGTCCGGTCGTGGAGGTCGCCGCCGTTGACCCCGGCGGCCCGCACCCGCACCAGCACCTCGTCGGGGCCGACGGCCGGCACCGGCCGCCGCCCGACGTAGAGCACCTCGGGAGGCCCGTAGCGATCGAAGAGAACCGCCTTCATCTCATCCATGTCCCACCCATGCCTCAAGATCCACATCGCGTCCGGGAAGCACGGAGACGAGGACCGCATCCGCTGCTAATCTCACGCTAGACCCCTAAGTGGACGAGGCCCTCCACTTATCCCGGAAGTGAGAAACATGCCTGCTCAGACCTCTCACAAGCCGCCCGAACCGGCGCCCGGAGCAGCCCCGGCGGACCTGCGCGCCGACGCCCGCCGCAACCGCGCACGCGTCCTGGACGCCGCGCGCGAGGTCTTCTCCGCGCAGGGCGTGGACGCCCCGATGAGCGCGGTCGCCCGCCGGGCCGGTGTCGGCGTGGCCACCCTCTACCGCCGCTTCCCCACCCGCTCGGCACTCGTCACCGCCGCCTTCGAGGACCAGCTGGCCGTGTGCGCGACCGCGTTCGAGGAGGCCCTGGCGGACCCCGACCCGGGCCACGGCCTGTACACCCTCCTCGAAAAGGTTTGCGCCACGCTGGTCACCGACCGCGGCTTCGAGACGGTCTTCATGGCCGGCTTCCCCGAGGCGCTCGACTACGACCGGGAACGCGCCATCGCCGAGGACCGCCTGTCCCTCCTGGTCCAACGCGCCCGCGACTCCGGCCAGCTCCGTGAGGACTTCGACCCGGCCGACATCCCCCTGCTCCTCCTCGCGGTGAGCGGCCTGGCCACCCAGCCCCCAGAAACCGCCCTCCCCGCCGCCCGCCGCCTCCTCACCTACTTCTTCCAGTCCTTCCAGGCCCACCCGCCGTCCCGCCCGGGGCCCCTGCCGCCCGCCCCGGCGCTGGACCTGAGCGGGCTGCACCGTCCGGCGGAGCGCCCCCAGCGGCCCCCGGCAGCTCCTCTTGCCGCGGCTACTCGGGGAACGGACCGCGGACCGAGACCCCGCCGTCCAGCACGATCTGCTGGCCGGTGATGTAGCGCGCCTCGTCCGAGGCCAGATAGACGGCCGCGGCGGCCATCTCCTCCGACGTGCCGTAGCGGCCCGCCGGGATCTCCGGAACCCAAGCGGCCGAGGGACCGGCGTTGACGGCAGTACTGATCGCCCCGCCCGCGACGACGTTCATCCGGATGCCGTCGGCCGCGTACTCGGCCGCGACGGTCCGCGCCAGGCTGTGCAGGCCGGCCTTGGCCGCACCGTAACCGGCCTGCATCGGCGCGGCCATGAAGCCGGTGACCGAGCCGATGCTGACGATGCTCCCGCCGGTGCCCTGCTCCAGGAACAGCCGCAGCACGCGTCGCACCGCGCGAGCCACGTAGCGCAGGTTCAGTTCGTAGACGGTGTCCCAGTCGGCGTCGGCCATCTCGTGCAGTTTGACCGAGGGTACGAACGCCACCTGCCCGCCGACCACGGTGATCAGGACGTCCAGCCCGCCGAGCCGTTCGGCCGCGCCGACGATCATGCCTTCGAGCTGCTCGGGGGAGCGGACGTCGCCGCTCAGCGCATGGGCGACGTGTCCGGCCGCCAGCAACTCGTCCGCCGCCTCGGTCGCCCGTGCGGCAGCCACGTCGGCCACCGCGACCGCGGCTCCGGCGGCCGCACAGGAACGGACGACGCTGCGGCCGATGCCCGCCCCGCCACCGCCGATCACCAGAATCCGCTTGCCGTCGAGCCTGCCCACCCCGGTCATGCGCCCTCCACCCTCGTCAAGTCGCCCAAGGCTAGTCGCACCAGGTGAAGTGGAGGCCGGTCCTGTCGCGGGCCACACGAAATGAGCGGGGCGCCCCGCACAGGGCGCCCCGCGTCACCTCACGCAGCAGACCAGCTCAGGTCGAAGACCGCCGCCTCCGCGCCCCCGGCCGCCGCTCGCTCGGCCGGGTCACCGGGTCACCCGCCTCCAACGCCGCCGCCCGGCGCCGCAGGCCGAAGTCGGCCAGGGCCTCCGCCAGCTTGGTGACGGACGGCTCGGGGGACATGACGTCGACCCGCAGCCCGTGCTCCTCCGCCGTCTTGGCGGTCGCCGGGCCGATGCAGGCGATCACCGTGACGTTGTGCGGCTTGCCCGCGATGCCGACCAGGTTGCGGACCGTGGAGGACGAGGTGAAGAGCACCGCGTCGAAACCGCCGCCCTTGATGGCCTCCCGGGTCGTGGCCGGCGGCGGCGAGGCACGCACCGTGCGGTAGGCCGTGACGTCGTCGACCTCCCAGCCCAGCTCGATCAGACCCGCGACGAGGGTCTCCGTGGCGATGTCCGCCCGCGGCAGGAAGACGCGGTCGATCGGGTCGAAGACCGGGTCGTACGGCGGCCAGTCCTCCAGCAGACCAGCGGCCGACTGCTCGCCGCTCGGCACCAGGTCCGGCTTCACACCGAAGGCGATCAGGGCGTTCGCCGTCTGCTCGCCCACGGCCGCGACCTTGATCCCGGCGAAGGCGCGGGCGTCGAGGCCGTACTCCTCGAACTTCTCGCGGACCGCCTTCACCGCGTTGACCGACGTGAACGCGATCCACTCGTAGCGGCCCGTCACCAGGCCCTTGACCGCCCGCTCCATCTGCTGCGGGGTGCGCGGCGGTTCCACCGCGATGGTCGGGACCTCGCTGGGGACGGCCCCGTAGGACCGCAGCTGGTCGGAGAGCGACGCCGCCTGCTCCTTGGTGCGCGGCACGAGGACCTTCCAGCCGAACAGCGGCTTGGACTCGAACCACGACAGCTGGTCGCGCCGGGCGGGGGCGGAGCGCTCGCCGACCACGGCTATCACCGGGCGGCCGCCGTCCGGGGACGGCAGCACCTTCGCCTGCTTCAGCGTCTGCGCGACCGTGCCGAGCGTCGCCGTCCAGGTGCGCTGCCGCGTCGTCGTACCGGCGATCGTCACCGTCAGCGGGGTGTCCGGCTTGCGGCCCGCCGACACCAGCTCGCCGGCCGCCGCGGCCACCGAGTCCAGCGTCGTCGACACGACCACCGTCCCGTCGGAGGCGCCCACCTCGGTCCAGCAGCGGTCCGACGCCGTACGGGCGTCCACGAACCGCACGTCGGTGCCCTCCGCGTCCCGCAGCGGCACACCGGCGTAGGCGGGCACGCCGACGGCGTTCGCGATACCGGGGACCACCTCGAAGGGCACCCCGGCCGCGGCGCACGCCAGCATCTCCTCGGCGGCGTACGCGTCGAGCCCGGGGTCCCCGGTCACCGCACGCACGACCCGCCTGCCGCCCCGCGCGGCCTCCATGACAAGATGTGCGGCATCCCGCACAGCGGGGGTGCCGACGGCCGTTGACGCACCGTCAACAACCGTCAGCTGGGGCGCGCCTGTGCCCGGATCCGACGGATCGGCATCCGTGTGCACTTCCGACACGCCCTGCCTCGCATGCGTGCGTACGACGTCGAGCACCTCGTGCTCGGCGACGAGGACGTCCGCGTGCGCCAGCGCCTCGACGGCGCGCAGAGTCAGCAGTCCCGGATCTCCGGGTCCGGCACCGAGGAAGGTGACGTGCCCGTGTTCAGGACCGGCGGGAAGGGTGGTGGGGCTCACTGTGCTCGCTCCCCCATCAGACCGGCCGCGCCCTGGGCGAGCATCTCGGTGGCGAGTTCGCGACCGAGTGCGAGTGCCGCCTCGTGCGTTTCAGGCACGGGACCGGTGGTGGACAGCTGCACCAGCGTCGAGCCGTCGGTCGTGCCGACGACGCCGCGCAGGCGCATTTCCTTGACAATCTGCCCGTCGGCCAGAAGGTCGGCCAGCGCACCCACGGGCGCGCTGCAACCGGCCTCCAGGGCGGCGAGCAGTGACCGCTCGGCCGTGACGGCGGCCCGCGTGAACGGGTCGTCGAGTTCGGCGAGCGCGGCGATCAGCGAGGCGTTGTCCGCCGCGCACTCGATCGCCAGTGCCCCCTGGCCGGGGGCGGGCAAAACCGTGTCGACCGACAGGAAGTCGGTCACCTCGTCGATGCGCCCCACCCGGTTGAGCCCGGCGGCGGCCAGCACGACCGCGTCCAGCTCACCGCTGCGGACGTATCCGATGCGCGTGTCGACGTTGCCCCGGATCGGGACCGTCTCGATCTCCATCCCGTGGGTGCGGGCGTACGCGTTCAGCTGCGCCATGCGGCGCGGCGCCCCCGTACCGATGCGCGCCCCGCGCGGGAGGTCGGTCAGCTTGCGCGCGTCCCGGGCGACGACCACGTCCCGCGGGTCCTCGCGCTCCGGGATCGCGGCCACGACCAGGCCCTCGTGCTGCGCGGTGGGGAGGTCCTTGAGCGAGTGAACCGCGAAGTCCACCTCTCCCTGGAGCAGCGCGTCGCGCAGCGCGGCGACGAACACGCCGGTGCCGCCGATCTGCGCCAGGTGCTCGCGCGACGTGTCGCCGTACGTGGTGATCTCGACCAGCTCAACGGGCCGACCGGTCACCTGGCTCACGGCGTCCGCCACCTGGCCGGACTGGGCCATGGCGAGTTTGCTCCGCCTGGTCCCCAGCCTCAGTGCCTTCTCAGTCATGCCGGCCCTCGGTTCTTCTCAGTGGTGCTGTTCCCGGCGCGGGAGACGGAGGCCACCGTCTCCTGGTCGAGGTCGAACAGGGTGCGCAGCGCGTCCGCGTACCCGGCGCCGCCGGGTTCGGCGGCGAGCTGCTTGACCCGCACCGTAGGTGCGTGCAGCAGCTTGTCGACCACACGCTTGACGGTCTGGGTGATCTCGGCGCGGTGCTTGTCGTCGAGCCCCGGCAGCCGCCCTTCCAGGCGGGCGATCTCACCGGCCACCACGTCCGCGGCCATGCTGCGCAGCGCGACCACGGTGGGCGTGATGTGCGCGGCGCGCTGGGCGGCGCCGAAGGCCGCGACCTCGTCGGCGACGATCCGGCGGACCATGTCCACGTCGGCGGCCATCGGCGCGTCGGCGGAGGCGTCCGCGAGCGACTCGATGTCCACCAGGCGCACCCCGGCCAGCCGGTGCACGGCGGCGTCGACGTCGCGCGGCATCGCGAGGTCGAGCAGGAAGAGCACGGGCTCGGGGCGCGGCACCTCGGCAACCGGCTCCGGGCGGCGGCGCTCGGGGATGCGGCCGACGCGCGTCGCGGTCGCGGCGAGCGCGCCGATCAGCTCGGCCTCCGCCTCCGCGCCGGTCCGGCCGGTCTCGCGCGGCCGGTCCACCGCCGTACCGCCCGCGGCCCACGCCCCGTGCTGCTCCAACGTCGCGGCGTCCATGCCGGCCACGGCGGCCTCGCCCATGACGGAGAAGCCGGAGGGGACGGAGGACAGGTCCAGGGGGCAGTTCTCGTCGCCGCCGACCGCGGTACCGGAGCCCGGCAGTGGCGTTTCCGCACTCTGCCGCTCCTCCCGTACGCCGACGGAACCGGCGGCGGCCGCCGCGTCGGACTCGACGGCGGGCGCGCCGGTGCGGCCCGCCAGTGTCGCCGCCACGGAGTCGGCCGTGAGGACGAGTCCGGTCGCACCGGTGCAGGAGACGGCCACGTCGGCACGTGTCAGCTCGACCGGCACCGAGTCCATCGGTACCGCGCGGGCCAGCACGTCCGTGTCGTCGCCCTCGGACAGGATCTGCGCGAGGCGCTCGGCGCGCTCGAAGGTGCGGTTGGCGACCACGATCTCGGCGACCCCGGACCGCGCCAGCGTCGCGGCGGCCAGCGAGGACATCGAACCGGCGCCGATGACCAGCGCCTTCTTGCCCCGGGCCCACTGCTGGACGTCGGCTCCGGCGGACAGCTGCTCCAGGCCGAAGGTGACCAGGGACTGCCCGGCGCGGTCGATGCCGGTCTCGGAGTGGGCGCGCTTGCCGACCCGCAGCGCCTGCTGGAACAGGTCGTTCAGGAGCCGCCCGGCGGTGTGCAGGTCCTGGGCGCGGGCCAGCGAGTCCTTTATCTGGCCGAGGATCTGCCCCTCGCCGACGACCATCGAGTCGAGCCCGCAGGCCACCGAGAACAGGTGGTGGACGGCCCGGTCCTCGTAGTGCACGTAGAGGTGGGGGGTCAGCTCCTCCAGGCCGACGCCGCTGTGCCGGGCGAGCAGCGTGGACAACTCGGCGACACCGGCGTGGAACTTGTCCACGTCGGCGTACAGCTCGATGCGGTTGCAGGTGGCGAGCAGCGCGGCCTCGGCGGCCGGTTCGGCGGCGACCGTGTCCTGGAGCAGCTTGAGCTGCGCGTCCGCGTTCAGCGAGGCCCGCTCCAGCACGCTGACGGGGGCGCTGCGGTGGCTCAGCCCGACGACAAGGAGGCTCATGCCGGCATCACGGCGGGTACGTCCCCGTCGGGTCCCTGGTCGGTGGAGGGCTGCTGCTTGCGGGCGGCGACGGGCGGCATCACGTCGCCCGCGGCCTCCTCACCCGCCTTGCGCTGCTCGTGGAAGGCGAGGATCTGCAGCTCGATGGAGAGGTCGACCTTGCGCACGTCGACGCCCTCGGGGACGTTCAGCACGGTCGGCGCGAAGTTCAGGATGGAGGTGACACCGGCGGCCACGAGGCGGTCGCACACCTGCTGGGCGGCACCGGCGGGGGTCGCGATCACGCCGATGGAGACACCGTCGTCCTGGATGATCTTCTCCAGCTCGTCGGTGTGCTGCACCGGGATGCCGGCGACGGGCTTTCCGGCCATCCCCGGATCGGCGTCGATGAGCGCGGCGACCCGGAAACCGCGGGAGGCGAACCCGCCGTAGTTGGCGAGCGCGGCGCCGAGGTTGCCGATTCCTACGATCACAACCGGCCAGTCCTGGGTCAGGCCGAGTTCACGGGAGATCTGGTAGACGAGATACTCGACGTCGTAGCCGACGCCCCGCGTCCCGTAGGAGCCGAGGTAGGAGAAGTCCTTGCGCAGCTTCGCGGAGTTGACCCCCGCGGCGGCCGCCAGCTCCTCGGACGAGACCGTGGGCACCGAGCGCTCGGAGAGCGCGGTCAGTGCGCGGAGGTACAGCGGAAGCCTGGCGACGGTGGCCTCGGGAATCCCTCGGCTGCGGGTCGCCGGTCGGTGTGCTCGGCCAGTTGCCACGGTGCTCCTGCGGGTAGAGCGGGGCTGTAGGCGGTCATACGTCCCTACATGACCGCCCCGTCGAATGCAGGCTATGTCTTTGTGAACGCGTGCACAAAGATGGTGTCCGATTTGCCCGGCCAACGTGACCGGGGTCACGCGCCCCCGGCGCACGGGACGGGAACCGGCGCACACACGCCCTCGTTCCTCACTCATCGGGGGCAAAGCCGCACACACTCCTCACGATCAACGCCCCCGAGACCTGGTCGCCATCGATCCTAAGCGACCATACGGACTACTTGTACTGATCGGTCAGTGCCTTGCGCAGCCGTTCCTCGTTCACACGCCAGAAGGTGTGCTGCCGCCCGTCGATCAGCACGACCGGAATCTGTTCCCAGTACTGGTCGTGGAGCCCGCGGTCCTCGGTGATGTCCTTCCCCTCCCAGGGGACGCCGAGTTCGGCGCAGACCTTCTCGACGACGAGCTGTGCGTCATCACACAGATGACAGCCGGGTTTGCGGATGAGGGTGACGAGATGGTTCTCGGAGTGCTCAGGGGGCTGCGCGGGCTTCCGGCGGAAGAGGGGGCTCATGCCGGCCATTCTCGCGCGCGCGGGCGTTCCCCGGGCCGGACGCCCTTTAACGGCACGGTCGCCCAGAGTTCACAGCCCGCGAACCTCTCGACTCCGAAGCATCCGAACAAACTGGCTATGCTCACGGGCATGGCCGCTCTTCGATGGCTCACTCCCCGTAGGCGCTCCGCCACGGCGCGGAGCGTGTTGGCAGGCGAGGCCTCGGCGGAGGCGGCGCGCAAGTCCGCGGAGGCCGCCGAGACCGCACAGAGAACACGGGAAGCCGCTCCCGACACCGGCACCACGGAACCGGAGTTCCCGGTGCACGGCGACGACCGGGCGGCCGCCTTCTTCGACCTCGACAACACCGTGATGCAGGGCGCCGCGATCTTCCACTTCGGCCGGGGCCTGTACAAGCGGAAGTTCTTCGAGACCCGCGACCTCGCCCGCTTCGCCTGGCAGCAGGCGTGGTTCCGGCTGGCCGGGTTCGAGGACCCGGAGCACATGCAGGACGCCCGCGACTCCGCGCTGTCGATCGTCAAGGGCCACCGCGTCTCCGAGCTGAAGTCGATCGGCGAGGAGATCTACGACGAGTACATGGCCGAGCGGATCTGGCCCGGCACCCGCGCCCTCGCCCAGGCCCACCTGGACGCGGGGCAGAAGGTCTGGCTGGTCACCGCGGCCCCGGTGGAGATCGCCCAGGTGATCGCCCGCCGCCTCGGCCTGACCGGCGCGCTCGGCACGGTGGCCGAGTCGATCGGCGGCGTCTACACGGGCAAGCTGGTCGGCGAACCGCTGCACGGCCCCGCGAAGGCGGAGGCGGTGCGCGCCCTGGCGGCGGCGGAGGCCCTGGACCTGTCCCGCTGCGCCGCCTACAGCGACTCCCACAACGACATCCCGATGCTCTCCCTGGTCGGACACCCGTACGCCATCAACCCGGACTCCAAGCTGCGCAAGCACGCCCGCGAGCTCGAGTGGCGCCTGCGCGACTACCGCACCGGCCGCAAGGCGGCCAAGGTCGGCATCCCCGCGGCCGCGGGCGTCGGCGCGGTGGCGGGCGGCACCGCGGCGGCCATCGCGCTGCACCGCCGACGCCGCTGATCCGGCCGTCGCCCCAATCGGGATGACGTACCCCCTCGGCCGGCTCTCCAGTCCCCTGTACTCACATCGAGCACAACACGCTCTGTAGTCATACGGAATCCGAACCGTTCCGGTCACCAAGCGATCATTCTGGCGCAGCTGATCGAGCGTCAATCGGGCACAGAAGCGACGTAATCGATGATTTGAGCAACTGGGCGTAGCAGTGCCTGCACGAAGCGTTATTCTCCTCAGACGCATTCCGGTACCCCACCTTCGCTACGACGGGTGAATGGTTCCGTACTGCACGTGATGGAAGCTCTGCCTCTGGGAGTCCCGTGTACCCACACGTCGGGGTTGACGCCTCGGGCCTGGCTACGCTGCGCGCAACGGTCAAATCAGCCCAAGACCTGTTGCGCGGCTTCGTCCCCACCGCGTATGCCGTCCCCGCCCTCGCCGCGGCCGCCGCGCCCGCCGGTCCGTGCTACGCACTGGCCGAAGGAAGCGCCGCCGTCGGCAGACGCGCGCGGTCGTCCTCGTCCGGGGCCGCCGCCACCACCCACCGCCGCCCCGCCGCGGACAGCGACAGCGCCCGCATGATGGAGCTGGTCGAGCGGGCCCAGGCCGGCGAGGCCGACGCCTTCGGCCGGCTCTACGACCAGTACAGCGACACCGTGTACCGCTACATCTACTACCGCGTGGGCGGCAAGGCCACCGCCGAGGACCTCACCAGTGAGACCTTTCTGCGGGCCCTCAGGCGCATCGGCACCTTCACCTGGCAGGGGCGCGACTTCGGCGCCTGGCTCGTGACCATCGCCCGCAACCTGGTCGCCGACCACTTCAAGTCCAGCCGCTTCCGCCTGGAGGTCACCACCGGCGAGATGCTCGACGCCAACGAGGTCGAGCGCTCCCCCGAGGACTCCGTCCTCGAGTCGCTGTCCAACGCCGCCCTGCTGGAGGCCGTACGGCGGCTCAACCCGCAACAGCAGGAGTGCGTGACCCTGCGCTTCCTCCAGGGCCTCTCGGTCGCCGAGACCGCCCGTGTCATGGGCAAGAACGAGGGCGCCATCAAGACGCTCCAGTACCGGGCCGTGCGGACCCTCGCCCGGCTGCTCCCGGACGACGCCCGCTGAAAGACGCCCACCCGAGGGCGCTCACCCTTCGCGTTCCCCAAGTCACCACCGGTGAGGGTCTGTTGAGTCCGCGGTCCGAGCACCCACTGTCCGTAACCCAAGTGCCGCGCCGCTCGTTGTGCGGGATGCAGGCTCCCTGTGGTCACTCCCTGGCCGACTCCGGTCACCCGATCGGATGGTTCCGGCCTGGGCGTGCAACCCTCAGGACCCCCTGGGGAGTCGACCGTGATGACGAGAGGAGGTGCCGCCAGTGATCGCGAACGTATCGGCACACCGGCGGGCGAACGCCTTCGCCCAGGCCCTGGAGGAGCAGTCGGATCCCGGGGCGGCGGCCGAGCAGTCCGGAGGGCCGGCAACCGCCGGGGCCACCGCGGAACCGACCGAGCAGGGTCGCCTGACGACCCTCGCCCATGGTCTGGAGACGCTGCCCCGGCCGGTGCTGGATCCCGAGGTCAAGGTCGTCCAGCGGGCCCAGCTCGTGGCCGCCTTCGAGGCCATGTTGCAGGAGGGCACCGCAAGCGGCGGGGCGGCGGACACGTCGGTACCGGAGCAGCGCCGGGCGCGCGGCGCCCATCGGGCGGCACCGCTGAGCAGGTTCCGGCCGCGCTCGCGGCTGGCCAAGGGCCTCACCGCGGGCGGGCTGAGCGTGAGCGTGGCCGCCGGGGCCTTCGGCGGAGTCGCCGCCGCCAGTTCGGACGCCCTGCCCGGCGACTCGCTCTACGGCCTCAAGCGCGGCATAGAGGACTTCCGCCTCGGCCTCGCCGACGGCAACGACGAGCGGGGCCGGGCCTACCTGGACCTCGCCTCGACCCGGCTCAGCGAGGCACGCCGGCTGATGGAGCGCGGCCGCAGCGGCCCCCTCGACCACGAGTCCCTCGGCGAGGTCCGCCGCGCCCTGTCCGGCATGCAGCACGACGCCTCGGAGGGCCACCGCCTGCTCAGCGCGGCCTACGCCCACGATCCGGACTCGCTTGCCCCGATGCAGGCCCTCTCCGCCTTCTCCCAGTCCCATAGGGAGACCTGGGGAGCACTGCGCGAGCGGCTGCCCGTGCAGCTCGGGGACGTCAGTGAGCAGGTGTCGTCGGTGTTCGACGCCATAGACGACGATGTGGCCCCGCTGGAGTCCATGCTGCCCCGGCCGCCCGCCGAGGATGGCGACGGCGGGGACGGCGGCCGCCCCGGCGGTTCCGGCTCGACGACC
Organism: Streptomyces sp. BBFR25; assembly: GCF_044590125.1. NCBI lineage: Bacteria > Bacillati > Actinomycetota > Actinomycetes > Kitasatosporales > Streptomycetaceae > Streptomyces > Streptomyces sp. BBFR25. The sequence goes on along the minus strand of NZ_CP172447.1, from coordinate 4,742,585 downwards.
ACCGACACTCCCGGCTCCGGTCACTCGTCGCCGCCCCGCACCGGTGACGACGGCACGTCCGAGCGCGGGCGTTCCCAGTCCGACCGGCCCAGCGAGTCCGCCGACTCCGGTGACGAGAGCGACGGCCTGCTCGGCGGCGGCACCGGCGGCCTGCTCGACCCGCCGAAGGACGACACCGGCACCGCCTCCCCGCCCGCGGGCGGCAACACCCCGCCCCCGGAGCCGGACGTCACCCTCCCGCCCCTCCTCCCGGGCCTCCTGCCCGGCCTGGGCATCGAGGCGGAGGACGCGGACTGAGCGGTGGGGCGCCCCGGCACCCGGGGCGCCCCACCGCCGTACCACCCGTCAGAAGAACACCGACCGCCGCTGCACCAGCAGTTTGTAGAGCGTGTGCTGGATCTGTTCCCGCACCTGGTCGGTCAGGTTGAACATCAGCACCGGGTCCTCGGCCGCCTCCGGGGCGTAGCCGTCCGTCGGGATCGGCTCACCGAACTGGATCGTCCACTTCGTGGGCAGCGGCACCGCACCCAGCGGCCCGAGCCAGGGGAAGGTCGGCGTGAGCGGGAAGTACGGGAAGCCCAGCAGCCGCGCCAGGGTCTTGGAGTTGCCGATCATCGGGTAGATCTCCTCCGCCCCGACGATCGAGCACGGAACGATCGGCGCCCCCTGCCGCAGGGCCGTGGACACGAAGCCGCCCCGCCCGAACCGCTGGAGCTTGTAGCGCTCGCCGAAGGGCTTGCCGATGCCCTTGAAGCCCTCCGGCATCACCCCGACCAGCTCACCCTGCGCCAGCAGCCGTTCGGCGTCCTCCGCGCAGGCCAGGGTGTGGCCCAGCTTGCGGGCCAGCTCGTTGACCACCGGCAGTACGAACACCAGGTCCGCCGCCAGCAGCCGCAGGTGCCGGTCGGCCGGATGGTGGTCGTGCACGGCGACCTGCATCATCAGCCCGTCCAGCGGCAGCGTCCCGGAGTGGTTGGCGACGATCAGCGCACCGCCCTCGGCCGGGATGTTCTCCACGCCCTTCACCTCGACCCGGAAGTACTTCTCGTACACCGGCCGCAGCAGGGACATCAGCACCTGGTCGGTCAGCTCGGCGTCGTAGCCGAAGTCGTCGACCTCGTAGTCCCCGGTGAGCCGACGGCGCAGGAAGGACAGTCCGGCCGCGACGCGCCGCTCCAGGCCGCCGTCCTCACCGCCGTCCTCACCGCCGCCGTCCACCACAGGCGACTGGTCGGGCTCGGGAGCGGGCTCCTCGGCGGCGGCCCCCCGTACGGGCAGCGGCTGCACCTCGCCCACCGGCCCCTCGCCCACCGGCGCGGACTCCGCCGCACCGCCCCTGCGCCGGTTTCCCGCGCCGCGGCTCCCCCGCGACCGGTCGTCGTCGAACGGAATGACCTTGGCGTCCGCCATCGTTGATGCGCTCCTCAGTTGGCGCTCTGCGTCGGGAGGTGACCGCTGCCCCGCACGGACAGCTCCGCGATCCGGTCGACGGCCCCCGCGAGGGCCTCGGGCGGCAGCAGCCCGGCCCCGCGGCCGCGGGCGAAGTCCGCGAACGCCCCGGCCGTCGAGTACTTCGGCCTGAAGCCCAGCGTCTCGCGCATCTGCGTGGTGTCCACCACCCGACCGTGGGTGAGCAGCCGGATCTGCTCGGGCGAGAAGTCCGTCATCCCCAGCGTACGCACGAGCGAGCCCGCCCAGGTGACCGCCGGCAGCAGCAACGGCACCGTGGGACGGCCGAGGCGCCGCGAGCACTGGGAGAGCAGCAGCACACCATCACCGGCGATGTTGAACGTCCCGCTGTTCAGCGTGCCCCGCCGCGCCTCGTGCGAACAGACCCGCAGCACCTCGATCACGTCGTCCTCGTGCACGAACTGCAGCCGCGGGTCATAGCCGAACACCGTCGGCAGCACCGGCAGTCCGAAGTACGAGGCGAGCGGCGTGTCCGCGGCCGGGCCGAGGATGTTGGCGAACCGCAGCACGGTCACCGACACGTCCGGCCGACGGCGCGCGAAGCCCCGCACGTACCCCTCGACCTCGACCGCGTCCTTGGCGAAGCCGCCGCTGGGCAGGGACTTGGGCGCGGTGGTCTCGGTGCAGACGGCCGGATCGCGCGGGGCGGACCCGTAGACGTTCGTACTGGACTTCACCACCAGCCGCCGCACCGTCGGCGACTTCTGGCAGGCGCCGAGCAGCTGCATCGTGCCGATGACGTTGGTCTCCTTCACCGACGTGCGGCTGCCGCTGCCCAGCGGCGTCCCCGTCACGTCCAGGTGCACGACCGTGTCCGCCCGCGTCTCGGCGAGCACCCGGCCGATGGCCGACTGCCGGATGTCCGCCTGCACGAACTCAGCGCCACCCAGATGGTGCTCGGGCGCGACGGCGTCCACACCGACGACCCGCTCCACCTCGGGATCACGCTGGACCCGCCGGACGAACCGGCCGCCCAGCTGCCGGGCCACTCCGGTGACGAGCACGACCTTGCCCAAGATCAGCGCCTTCCTTCCGCCTGCTCCAGCCCTGCTCCGGCCAACTTAGCCGCTAGGTGTTGTGCGGTGATGCCCGACGGACACGGCAGATGCCGAAAAAGCGCGGCCGGATGCGCGCCAAGTGCGCGACCGTACGACTGTGGCCCCCCACCGGATCGGTGGGGGGCCACAGGACACGCTGACGGCGCAGCGTCGCTTACTTCTTGTTGCGACGCTGAACGCGCGTGCGCTTCAGCAGCTTGCGGTGCTTCTTCTTGGCCATCCGCTTGCGCCGCTTCTTGATAACAGAGCCCACGACTATCCTCGCTCACTTCTCATCACTCGGTTGGTGAGCGCCATGGGCCCACACGACCTACGAGGGGCCAGCCTACCGGTCCGAGCGCTGAGGGTGTAATCGAGGGCCGTCAGGCCGTTTCCACCCCCACGTAGCTCTCGCGGAGGTACTCGTGAACCGCTTGCTCCGGGACACGGAACGACCGTCCCACCCGGATCGCGGGCAGATGACCGCTGTGCACCAACCGGTACACGGTCATCTTGGACACGCGCATCACCGAGGCGACCTCCGCCACGGTAAGGAACTGAACCTCGTTCAGAGGCCTTTCGCCAGCTGCAGCCATGACACACCTGAACCTTCCGCACTCGACGGCCACCGGCTTCCCCTTCCGGTGACTCTTCGTCGCTGCGTGCTCACTCCCCAATGTAGGGGCGGGTGATGCGAATGGGGAAGAGGTGCACCCATCGCTTCCCTACCGTGACAGACACGCCCGATTGAGTACGTAGCGGGTAAGCGGTCGGTAGTACTCAGACCGCACAGCGTCATCAAGTGGAACGGCGACGGACACGAACCCCTCGGCCTGACCGACGAAGAGCGCGGGATCGTCCGTATCGGCCGGACCGATGGCCTCGAACCCGAGCTGACCTGCACCGCAGACCCACCCGTGGTCCCCGATCACCAACTCGGGCAGCGGCCCGCCCCCCTCGGCCGCAGCGGCCAGCGCGGCCCGAACCGGCAGCGGCGAGTGGGTGTGTGCGCCGGGCTCACCACCGGCGCGCCCGGCGCCGGGCTCCCGCACCAACGCGACTCCGCGGACGTAGTCGAGACGGTACGTGCGTAGACCGAACCGGGTCGTTATGTCGACAGAGCGACCCTGCGCCGGGGTGAGGACAGCACATCCCGCCGCCGACAGCGCCTCGGCCAAGGCGACGTAGAAACCGAGCAGTCGATGCGGGTGCCCGGTGCCGAGCAGCACCGGGGCACGCCGCCCGGCGGCCGCCGCGAGCCGGTCGGCGAAGGCGTCCAGCGCCGCGAGGGTCCGGTCCGGGTCGATCACGTCCTGCCCCGAGGTGTCGCGCGGATCGGCCGAGACCCCGCACCTCTCCGCCATCAGTCCCAGCAGCTCCCGCGGCCCCCAGGCCCGCTCCGGGTCGATCCCGATCAGCACCCGGGGATCCCGCGCGGCGAACAACCGGTAACTCCGCAGACTCACCTCCCGAGAAGTCGCCACCACCCCGGCCAGCCGAACATCAAGAAGATGAGCCCGAAGAGCTCCACGGGTCAGCACACCCCCGATGCTGCCGTGTCGCTCGGCCAGCGGAGCAGGAAACGGCAGAATCCACCCACGGTCGGCGTAATCCCCCAGCTGCGGGCAGTCGTGCCTCCCCCAGTGCCTGAACGGCCTGGGAGGTACCCCCAGGCGGCACGGGTGGGCGCAGCGGCACCCCGCAACGCCGGGCTGCGCACCCACCCCCGGCCCAGCCCACGGCCGGGCAACCAGGAAACCGCCCTACGCCAACAACCCCCGCAACGGAAACACCGCCCGCCGAGCCGCCCGCACCGCCTGGTCCAACCGATCCGCAGGGTCGTACCCCGCCTCCCACGGGGCGTACGACACCGGCCACCGCCCATCGGTCATCCGCTGCGGCCCCAGCTGCCGCGTCCGCGCGAACACCTCCTGCCGCCACCCCTCCGGAATCACCGTCTCCGGCTCCACCGGCCGCCCCGCCGCGATCCCCACCAGATGCGTCCACGACCGCGGCACCACCTCCACCACGGCGTAGCCACCCCCGCCGAGCGCCACCCACCGCCCCTCGGCGTACTCGTGCGCGAAGTCGTGACAGGCCACCTGCACCGCCCGCTGCGCGTCCAGCGACACCGCCAGATGCGCCAGCGGATCCTCGAAGTGCGTATCGGCCCCGTGCTGCGTCACCAGGACCTGCGGCCGGAACTCCGCGAGGACCTCCGGCACCACCGCGTGGAACGCCCGCAGCCACCCCGCGTCCCCGGTCCCCGCCGGCAGCGCGACGTTCACGGCCGACCCCTCGGCGCGGTCCGCCCCCGTCTCCTCCGGCCACCCGGTCTGCGGGAACAGCGTCGCCGGATGCTCGTGCAGCGACACCGTCAGCACCCGCGGGTCCTCCCAGAACGCCGCCTGCACCCCGTCCCCGTGATGCACGTCCACATCGACGTAAGCGACCCGCTCGGCCCCCAGCTCAAGGAGCCGCGCGACCGCCAGCGCCGCGTCGTTGTACACGCAGAACCCGGACGCCGCGCCCGGCATCGCGTGGTGCAGCCCGCCCGCGAAGTTCACCGCGTGCAGCGCGTCCCCCCGCCACACCGCCTCCGCCGCCCCCACCGACTGCCCGGCGATCAGCGCGGACGCCTCGTGCATCCCCGCGAAGGCCGGATCGTCGATCGTCCCGAGCCCGTACGAGCCGTCCGCCGCACGCGGATCGGCCGACGCCGCCTTCACCGCGTCGATGTAGTCCTCGCGGTGGACGAGCCGCAGCGTCGACTCCCCGGCCGGTCGCGCGGCGACGACCTCCATCTCCCGGTCGAGCCCGAGGGCACCGACCAGACTCCGGGTCAGGGCGAGCCGGACCGGGTCCATCGGATGCTCCGGCCCGAAGTCATAACCCGTTACTGCCTCGTCCCACATCAGCTGTGCGTGGCCGCTCATGCCCGCCACCGTATCGGTCCGGCCCGGCCTCGAACGACCTGGCGTACACGACCGTCACCAGCACCAACACCATCGGCACGAGCATCGCCCCGCGATAGCTCCAGGCGTCCCCCAGCGCCCCCACCAACGGCGAACCGATCAGAAAGCCCACGTAGTTGAACACATTGAGCCGCGCCACGGCGGCATCGGACGCCCCCGGACGACCGTCCTTCTCCGCCGCCAGCCGCCCCGCCGCCGCGAACGTCTGCGGGACCAGCACGCACAGCCCGAGTCCCAGCAGCGTGAACCCGAGCATCCCCACCCAGGCCCCCGGCGCCGACGCCACCACGGCGAACCCGCCCGCCGCGACCACCGCCCCGCCCCGCACCACCGCCACGGCACCGAACCGCCGCACCCCGAAGTCCCCGACGGCCCGCCCGACCAGCGTGGTCACCATGTAGACGTTGTACGGCACGGTGGCCAGCTGCTCCGAACTCCCCAGCACGTCCTGGAGGTACTTCGCGCTCCAGTTGGAGACGGTCGAATCCCCGATGTACGCGAACGTCATCACCAGACACAGCGGCAACAGCACCTTGAAGCCGACGCCGCCCCCGGCTCCGCCCCCGCCCGTACCCTCACCCTCCGCGCCGGCCCGCTCCCCGTCGACGTACCACCGGCTCCCCACCAGCGCGGCCGGCAACAGCACCACCACGACCGGCAGATACGACACCCACAGCGCCAGGTCCCAGTGCGCGCCCGCCCATGCCAGCGAGGCCCCCAGAATCCCGCCCAGGCTGTACGCCGCGTGGAACCCGAGCATGATGCTGCGCCCGTACGCCCGTTGCAGGCTCACCCCGAGCATGTTCATCGAGGCATCCAGCGCACCCACGGCCAGTCCGAAGACGGCCAGGGCGACGGCCAGCACCGCCACCCGGTCCCCCGCCCCGACGCCGAGCAGCGCCAGCAGCACCACCGGCTGGGACCAGCGCAGCAGCCGGCTCGGCCGCACCCGCCGCACCAGGCGCTCGCTCACCACACTCCCGACACCGGCCAGGATCGGCACGGCGGCGAGGAAGACGGGCAGCAGCGCGTCGGAGACGCCGTACCGGTCCTGGATGGCCGGGATACGCGTCACCAGCAGCGCGAAGGCAACCCCCTGGGCGAAGAAGCCGAACGCGAGCGAAGCCCTGCCGTGCCGCAGCACATCAGTCATGGCGGCGAGCGTAGGGCTCCGGCCTACCCGTGGGTAGATCCAGTCAAAGATGAATTCCGCTCAGCTTCCGGGACCCCGTCGCCGTGGTCCACCAAGTCGGCACCGCTGCCCCCGGCTCCGATCATCTGGACCATCATCCGGGCCATGGGCACCGCCCCCAGCGCCCCGCTCACCAGGAACGCCACGACCATCGTGACGATCATGACGACCGTCCCGAGCCACACCATCGTGTCGACGGACAGCGTGTAGACCCCCACGATCCGCAGCCCGCACTCCCCGACGAAGGCGATGCCCCACACCGCCGAGAACCGCAGCTCCGCCCGCCTGAACGCCGGCGACCCCCGCCGCAGCCTCCCCCAGGCCGCCTCCCGACCCGCGTCTCCCTTGATCAGCCACGGCTTGAGCGTCGCCGTCATCATCGGCCGCCCGAGCACCACCGACCCCAGCAGCGCGAACCCGACCAGGCTGGTGACCGCGCTGTCCTTCACCAGCATCAGCCGGGCGTCGCCCGTCCCGAAGCTGAGCAGCAGCCCGGCCAGATTGGCCAGCAGGATGAGCGGGGGCAGCGCGTTCACGTCCCGCTGCCTCAGCATTCCCCACCCGGTCCGCAGCACCGGCACGACACTGCTCCAGCCCAGCGCCGCGACCGCGCTCAGCCCGAACCCGTCCTTCAACAGGTAGTACGACCCGACGGGTACTCCCACGTCCAGGAGCAACGACACGAAGATCCGAGACTTGCGAGGCTTGGTCATGCACTCAGAATCGCGGCCGGGCAGGGCCCCGCAGTAGAAACAACCGTCCAGAACAGCCCATGACAAATGTCAGGCGTCGGAAGTCAGCCGCGCAGCAGGTCGGCCAGCTCCCCCATGTCCCCGAAGAGCAGAGTCGCCCCGGCGAGCTTGTCGGCGGGCGTCATCGCGGTGAACCCGTACACGTCCATCCCGGCCGCGACGGCTGCCCGCACACCGAGCGGACTGTCCTCGACCACGACACACCGCTCCGGCGCCACTCCCATCCGCTCCGCCGCGTACAGGAACAGATCCGGCGCCGGCTTCCCCCGTCCCACGTCCTGGGAACTGAAGATCCGCTCATCGTCGAACCACCGGTCCAGCCCGGTCTTCCGATGCCCCACCCGAATCCGCTCATGGCTCCCGGACGAGGCCACGCAGTACGGCACCCCGTCCGCGGCCAGCTTCTCCAGTACGCCCACGGCTCCGGGCACCGGCTCCAGCTCCCGCTCGAAGGCGGCGAACACCCGCCCGTGGAACACGTCGTCGAAGTCCACGGGCAAGCTCCGCCCCGTCCGCTCCAGGACGAGGTCGTGCACGCGGTGCATGGCGGCACCCATGTAGTCCCGCAGCGAGTCCTCGTAGGACGTCGGGTGCCCCAGCTCGGTGAGATAGCCGGCGAGCAGCCGATTGGAGATCGGCTCACTGTCGACGAGAACACCGTCGTTGTCGAAGATAACCAGGTCGTAGCGCATACAAAGACCCTAAACGCAGAAAACCCCGCACCGTTCCCGGTGCGGGGTTTCCTCGCAATAATTGTTCGGCGGCGTCCTACTCTCCCACAGAGTCCCCCCTGCAGTACCATCGGCGCTGTAAGGCTTAGCTTCCGGGTTCGAAATGTAACCGGGCGTTTCCCCTACGCTATGACCACCGAAACACTATGAAACAGACAACCAACCGGTGACCAACACGGTCTGATTGTTCGTGGTTTCAGAACCAACACAGTGGACGCGAGCAACTGAGGACAAGCCCTCGGCCTATTAGTACCGGTCACCTCCACACCTCACGGTGCTTCCAGATCCGGCCTATCAACCCAGTCGTCTACTGGGAGCCTTAACCCCTCAAGGGGGTGGGAGTCCTCATCTCGAAGCAGGCTTCCCGCTTAGATGCTTTCAGCGGTTATCCCTCCCGAACGTAGCCAACCAGCCATGCCCTTGGCAGGACAACTGGCACACCAGAGGTTCGTCCGTCCCGGTCCTCTCGTACTAGGGACAGCCCTTCTCAAGACTCCTACGCGCACAGCGGATAGGGACCGAACTGTCTCACGACGTTCTAAACCCAGCTCGCGTACCGCTTTAATGGGCGAACAGCCCAACCCTTGGGACCGACTCCAGCCCCAGGATGCGACGAGCCGACATCGAGGTGCCAAACCATCCCGTCGATATGGACTCTTGGGGAAGATCAGCCTGTTATCCCCGGGGTACCTTTTATCCGTTGAGCGACGGCGCTTCCACAAGCCACCGCCGGATCACTAGTCCCGACTTTCGTCCCTGCTCGACCCGTCGGTCTCACAGTCAAGCTCCCTTGTGCACTTACACTCAACACCTGATTGCCAACCAGGCTGAGGGAACCTTTGGGCGCCTCCGTTACTCTTTAGGAGGCAACCGCCCCAGTTAAACTACCCATCAGACACTGTCCCTGATCCGGATCACGGACCCAGGTTAGACATCCAGCACGACCAGACTGGTATTTCAACGACGACTCCACCCACACTGGCGTGCGAGCTTCAAAGTCTCCCAGCTATCCTACACAAGCCGAACCGAACACCAATATCAAACTGTAGTAAAGGTCCCGGGGTCTTTCCGTCCTGCTGCGCGAAACGAGCATCTTTACTCGTAGTGCAATTTCACCGGGCCTATGGTTGAGACAGTCGAGAAGTCGTTACGCCATTCGTGCAGGTCGGAACTTACCCGACAAGGAATTTCGCTACCTTAGGATGGTTATAGTTACCACCGCCGTTTACTGGCGCTTAAGTTCTCAGCTTCGCCCCACCGAAATGGAGCTAACCGGTCCCCTTAACGTTCCAGCACCGGGCAGGCGTCAGTCCGTATACATCGCCTTACGGCTTCGCACGGACCTGTGTTTTTAGTAAACAGTCGCTTCTCGCTGGTCTCTGCGGCCACCCCCAGCTCACGGAGTAAATCCGGTCACCGGGTGTGGCCCCCCTTCTCCCGAAGTTACGGGGGCATTTTGCCGAGTTCCTTAACCATAGTTCACCCGAACGCCTCGGTATTCTCTACCTGACCACCTGAGTCGGTTTAGGGTACGGGCCGCCATGAAACTCGCTAGAGGCTTTTCTCGACAGCATAGGATCATCCACTTCACCACAATCGGCTCGGCATCAGGTCTCAGCCGTATGTGCGACGGATTTACCTATCGCACGGCCTACACCCTTACCCCGGGACAACCACCGCCCGGGATGGACTACCTTCCTGCGTCACCCCATCACTCACCTACTACAGGTCTGGATCATCGGCTCCACCACTCCCCCTCACTCCGAAGAGATCAGGGGCGGCTTCACGGACTTAGCATCGCCTGGTTCAATGTTTGACGCTTCACAGCGGGTACCGGAATATCAACCGGTTATCCATCGACTACGCCTGTCGGCCTCGCCTTAGGTCCCGACTTACCCTGGGCAGATCAGCTTGACCCAGGAACCCTTAGTCAATCGGCGCAAACGTTTCTCACGTTTGTATCGCTACTCATGCCTGCATTCTCACTCGTGAACCGTCCACAACTCGCTTCCGCGGCTGCTTCACCCGGCACACGACGCTCCCCTACCCATCACAGCCGGCGTTGGCCGTATTGCTGCAATGACACGACTTCGGCGGTACGCTTGAGCCCCGCTACATTGTCGGCGCGGAATCACTAGACCAGTGAGCTATTACGCACTCTTTCAAGGGTGGCTGCTTCTAAGCCAACCTCCTGGTTGTCTGTGCGACTCCACATCCTTTCCCACTTAGCGTACGCTTAGGGGCCTTAGTCGATGCTCTGGGCTGTTTCCCTCTCGACCATGGAGCTTATCCCCCACAGTCTCACTGCCGCGCTCTCACTTACCGGCATTCGGAGTTTGGCTAAGGTCAGTAACCCGGTAGGGCCCATCGCCTATCCAGTGCTCTACCTCCGGCAAGAAACACACGACGCTGCACCTAAATGCATTTCGGGGAGAACCAGCTATCACGGAGTTTGATTGGCCTTTCACCCCTAACCACAGGTCATCCCCCAGGTTTTCAACCCTGGTGGGTTCGGTCCTCCACGACCTCTTACAGCCGCTTCAACCTGCCCATGGCTAGATCACTCCGCTTCGGGTCTTGAGCGTGCTACTAAAATCGCCCTATTCGGACTCGCTTTCGCTACGGCTTCCCCACCCGGGTTAACCTCGCAACACACCGCAAACTCGCAGGCTCATTCTTCAAAAGGCACGCAGTCACGACGCAAGGACAAGTCCTTGCGCGACGCTCCCACGGCTTGTAGGCACACGGTTTCAGGTACTATTTCACTCCGCTCCCGCGGTACTTTTCACCATTCCCTCACGGTACTATCCGCTATCGGTCACCAGGGAATATTTAGGCTTAGCGGGTGGTCCCGCCAGATTCACACGGGATTTCTCGGGCCCCGTGCTACTTGGGTGTCTCTCCAACGAGCCGCTGATGTTTCGACTACGGGGGTCTTACCCTCTACGCCGGACCTTTCGCATGTCCTTCGCCTACATCAACGGTTTCTGACTCGTCCTGTTGCCGGCAGACAACAGAAGAGAGATCCCACAACCCCGCACACGCAACCCCTGCCGGGTCTCACACGTATACGGTTTAGCCTCATCCGGTTTCGCTCGCCACTACTCCCGGAATCACGGTTGTTTTCTCTTCCTGCGGGTACTGAGATGTTTCACTTCCCCGCGTTCCCTCCACACTGCCTATGTGTTCAGCAGCGGGTGACAGCCCATGACGACTGCCGGGTTTCCCCATTCGGACACCCCCGGATCAAAGCCTGGTTGACGACTCCCCGGGGCCTATCGTGGCCTCCCACGTCCTTCATCGGTTCCTGGTGCCAAGGCATCCACCGTGCGCCCTTAAAAACTTGGCCACAGATGCTCGCGTCCACTGTGCAGTTCTCAAACAACGACCAACCACCCATCACCCCGGGAACAACTCCCGAGTGCACTGGGGCCGGCAACTGAGGGTTCATTCCCTCAGATACCCAACAGCGTGCCCGACCAGGTTCCGTCCGGAGATCGTGCTTTCCACGCTCCGAAGAGCAGTACTTGCAGCCTCCGACCCGTGAACCAGGCCGAGTAGTCAACGTTCCACCCATGAGCAACCGTGCAGGACATTTGCCTGCAGTCGGCTATGTGCTCCTTAGAAAGGAGGTGATCCAGCCGCACCTTCCGGTACGGCTACCTTGTTACGACTTCGTCCCAATCGCCAGTCCCACCTTCGACAGCTCCCTCCCACAAGGGGTTGGGCCACCGGCTTCGGGTGTTACCGACTTTCGTGACGTGACGGGCGGTGTGTACAAGGCCCGGGAACGTATTCACCGCAGCAATGCTGATCTGCGATTACTAGCGACTCCGACTTCATGGGGTCGAGTTGCAGACCCCAATCCGAACTGAGACCGGCTTTTTGAGATTCGCTCCACCTTGCGGTATCGCAGCTCATTGTACCGGCCATTGTAGCACGTGTGCAGCCCAAGACATAAGGGGCATGATGACTTGACGTCGTCCCCACCTTCCTCCGAGTTGACCCCGGCGGTCTCCCGTGAGTCCCCAACACCCCGAAGGGCTTGCTGGCAACACGGGACAAGGGTTGCGCTCGTTGCGGGACTTAACCCAACATCTCACGACACGAGCTGACGACAGCCATGCACCACCTGTACACCGACCACAAGGGGGCGCCCATCTCTGGACGTTTCCGGTGTATGTCAAGCCTTGGTAAGGTTCTTCGCGTTGCGTCGAATTAAGCCACATGCTCCGCCGCTTGTGCGGGCCCCCGTCAATTCCTTTGAGTTTTAGCCTTGCGGCCGTACTCCCCAGGCGGGGCACTTAATGCGTTAGCTGCGGCACGGACAACGTGGAATGTTGCCCACACCTAGTGCCCACCGTTTACGGCGTGGACTACCAGGGTATCTAATCCTGTTCGCTCCCCACGCTTTCGCTCCTCAGCGTCAGTATCGGCCCAGAGATCCGCCTTCGCCACCGGTGTTCCTCCTGATATCTGCGCATTTCACCGCTACACCAGGAATTCCGATCTCCCCTACCGAACTCTAGCCTGCCCGTATCGACTGCAGACCCGGGGTTAAGCCCCGGGCTTTCACAACCGACGTGACAAGCCGCCTACGAGCTCTTTACGCCCAATAATTCCGGACAACGCTTGCGCCCTACGTATTACCGCGGCTGCTGGCACGTAGTTAGCCGGCGCTTCTTCTGCAGGTACCGTCACTTTCGCTTCTTCCCTGCTGAAAGAGGTTTACAACCCGAAGGCCGTCATCCCTCACGCGGCGTCGCTGCATCAGGCTTTCGCCCATTGTGCAATATTCCCCACTGCTGCCTCCCGTAGGAGTCTGGGCCGTGTCTCAGTCCCAGTGTGGCCGGTCGCCCTCTCAGGCCGGCTACCCGTCGTCGCCTTGGTGAGCCACTACCTCACCAACAAGCTGATAGGCCGCGGGCTCATCCTGCACCGCCGGAGCTTTCGAACCGCCTGGATGCCCAGGCGGATCAGTATCCGGTATTAGACCCCGTTTCCAGGGCTTGTCCCAGAGTGCAGGGCAGATTGCCCACGTGTTACTCACCCGTTCGCCACTAATCCCCACCGAAGTGGTTCATCGTTCGACTTGCATGTGTTAAGCACGCCGCCAGCGTTCGTCCTGAGCCAGGATCAAACTCTCCGTGAATGCTTTACATCACGGGAGCGGAACAGTCGGAGGAATAATCCGACCGTTCACAGCGTCCTCGCTGTTGTGTTACTTCAAAGGAACCTCAACCCGAACGGAGATCCGATCAGGTCGGGGTATCAACATATCTGGCGTTGACTTTTGGCACGCTGTTGAGTTCTCAAGGAACGGACGCTTCCTTTGTACTCACCCTCTCGGGCTTTCCTCCGGGCGCTTCCCTTCGGTCTTGCGTTTCCGACTCTATCAGATCTTTCCGATCCGATTTCCTCGGTGCTTTCCAGGTTCCCGCTTTCGCGTTTCCCTTTCCGGCGGTTCCGACTCTATCAGATCCTTTCGGCCCTGATTCCCCGTCAGAGGGGGTTGTCTCCACAGCCCGTTGGGCCGTTTCGACGAAGTGAGACTCTAGCGGACTCCCGGCTCCCGAGCTAATCGGGGGCCGCGTTCTTTCGAACGTGGATTCCTCATTCCGTTAATACGCACACCGACAGGACGACGACGCCGACAACGCGACTGTTCGTCGAAGAGTGGTGGGTACTTGCGGAATCGCTGTCCGGGGACCGACCGGGGTCGGCGCTCACGTCGGACAACTCGGAGAACACTAGGAGTGCGGGGCGGTCGTGTCAAATCCCGGGTCGTGCGGGCTGCGCGGGGGTACTGTGGGGCTCGTGATGACGCGTACGTGTACCCAGCTCTGGCGGGCCGCCTGACGGCGGCCGTACACACGTATGCACTCGACGGCCGCCGCTTCGGCGGCCGTTCTCGTATCTCCCTCCAGGAGGGGCGGCCGGCGGGTGGCGGCGGCCCTGACCAGGAGGTGGAGAGATGACACGGGTCTTCAGTGGGGTCAAGCCGACCGGGCATCTGACGCTGGGGAACTATCTGGGCGCCATGCGGCAGTGGGCCGCGGTGGACCAGCACCGGTCGGACGCGTTGTTCTGCGTCGTCGACCTGCACGCGCTGACCGTGGACCACGATCCGGCGCGGGTGCGCAGACTCAGTCGGCAGTCGGCGTCGCTGTTGCTGGCGGCGGGGCTCGATCCCGCGCTGTGCACCGTGTTCGTGCAGAGTCACGTGGACGAGCACGCGCGGCTGTCGTACGTACTGGAGTGCGTGGCGACCGACGGCGAGATGCGGCGGATGATCCAGTACAAGGAGAAGGCCGCGCGGGAGCGGGAGCGAGGTGGGAGTGTGCGGCTGTCGCTGCTGACGTATCCCGTACTGATGGCGGCGGACATCCTGGCGTACGGGACGGACGAGGTGCCGGTCGGGGACGACCAGACCCAGCATGTGGAGCTGGCGCGGGATCTCGCGGTGCGGTTCAACCAGCGGTACGGGCACACGTTCGTGGTGCCGCGGGTGACGAGTCCGGCGGTGGCGGCGCGGGTCATGAACCTGCAGGAGCCCGCTTCGAAGATGGGCAAGAGCGACGACGTCGGGCCGGGGATCGTCTATCTGCTGGACGAGCCGGACGTGGTGCGGAAGAAGGTCATGCGGGCCGTGACCGACAGCGGGCGTGACGTCGTGTACGACCGGGAGGAGCGGCCGGGACTGGCGAACCTGCTGGAGATCCTCGCCGCCTGCTCGGGTGGGGACCCCGCGGAGCTGGCGGACGGGTACGACTCGTACGGCGCCCTGAAGAAGGACACCGCGGAGGCGGTCGTCGAGGTGCTGCGGCCCGTGCGGGAGCGGCACGGGGAGCTGTGCGCCGACCCCGGGTACGTCGAGGGTGTGCTCCGGGAGGGGGCCGAGAAGGCCCGGGCGACGGCGCGGCCGACCGTGGACGCCGCCTACCGGGCGATCGGACTGCTGCCCCCGGTGAACGCGGCCGGGTAGGCGTCGGGGCCGGCTCGGCGGTGCGTCAGTCCTTGGTGCCGGAGGCCAGTTCTCGGCTGCGGTCGCGGGCGGCTTCCAGGGCGGCGATGAGGGCGGCGCGGACGCCGTGGTTCTCCAGTTCGCGGATGGCGTTGATGGTGGTGCCGGCGGGGGACGTGACGTTCTCGCGGAGCTTGACCGGGTGCTCGCCGCTGTCGCGGAGCATCTTCGCGGCGCCGATCGCGGACTGGACGATCAGGTCGTGGGCCTTGTCGCGGGGCAGGCCGAGGAGGATGCCGGCGTCGGTCATGGCCTCGACCAGGTAGAAGAAGTACGCCGGGCCGGAGCCGGAGAGGGCGGTGCAGGCGTCCTGCTGGGACTCGGGGACGCGGAGGGTCTGGCCGACGGCGCCGAAGATCTCCTCGGTGTGGGTCAGGTGGGCCGGGGTCGCGTGGGTGCCGGCCGAGATCACGGACATGGCCTCGTCGACCAGGGCCGGGGTGTTCGTCATGACGCGGACGACCGGGGTGCCGGGGGCCAGGCGCTCCTCGAAGAAGGAGGTGGGGATGCCCGCCGCACCGCTGATGACCAGGCGGTCGGCCGGGACGTGCGGGGCGAGTTCGTCGAGGAGGGTGCCCATGTCCTGCGGCTTGACCGTGAGGATCAGGGTGTCGGCGGTCTTGGCGGCCTCGGCGTTGGTGACCGGGGTGACTCCGTGGCGGGCGCGGAGTTCGTCGGCCCGTTCCCGGCGACGGGCGGTGACCAGGAGGTCGGCGGGGGCCCAGCCGGCTCCGATCATGCCGCTGAGAAGGGCTTCGCCGATCTTGCCGGTGCCTAGGACTGCGACTTTCTGGGTCATGGGTTCGGTGCCCCTTCGGTGCCCTGGCTCTTCTTGGGTGCGTGGTGCGTGGTGCGTTTTCGTCATCCTCGCATTCAGGAGGGTGGGTGGGGTGTTGCGTCCAGTCCGCGGGACGGTGGTGGAGGGCGCGCTGGAGGATTTTCGCCCCCGCCGCCCCTTCCCGTTCCCGACCCTGGGGGCTGCGCCCCCAGACCCCCCTTTCGGCCTGGACGGCCTCGTCCTCAAACGCCGGACGGGCTGACTATGCCGTTCGGCGTTTCAAGGTTGCCGCGCCCAGGGTCAGGACCAGCAACGCGCAGCCCGCGACGATCAGGGCGTCGCGTACGAAGGCGGTGGTCATGTCGGTGTGGCGGAGGACCTCGTTCATGCCGTCCACCGCGTAGGACATGGGCAGGACGTCGGAGACGGCCTCCAGGGCGGGGTGCATCTTGTCGCGCGGGGTGAAGAGGCCGCACAGGAGGAGCTGGGGGAAGATCACCGCCGGCATGAACTGGACCGCCTGGAACTCCGAGGCCGCGAAGGCCGAGACGAACAGGCCGAGCGCGGTGCCCAGGAGGGCGTCGAGCAGGGCGACCAGGAGGAGGAGCCAGGGGCTGCCCGTCACGTCCAGGCCCAGGAACCAGACCGCCAGTCCGGTGGCGAGGGCCGACTGGACGATGGCGAGAGCGCCGAAGGCGAGGGCGTAGCCGGCGATGAGGTCGCCCTTGCCGAGCGGCATGGCGAGGAGGCGTTCGAGGGTGCCGGAGGTGCGCTCGCGCAGCGTGGCGATCGACGTGACCAGGAACATCGTGATCAGCGGGAAGACGCCGAGGAGCGAGGCTCCGATGTTGTCGAAGGTGCGCGGGCTGCCGTCGAAGACGTAGCGCAGCAGGAAGAGCATCACGCAGGGGATCAGCATCAGGAGCGCGATGGTGCGGGGGTCGTGGCTCAGCTGGCGCAGGACGCGGATCGCGGTGGCCGTGGTGCGGGAGAGGCTCAGGGGGCGGGTGGGCGCCGGGGTGAGGGTGGGCGCGGGGGTCGTGGGAGCCGTGGGCGTGGTCATCGGGTGGTCTCCTTCGTGCGGGCCGCCGCGCTGGCCTTCGCCTCGTCGACCAGGTGGAGGAAGGCCTCCTCGACCGTCTCGGAGCCGGTACGGGTGCGCAGGGCGTCGGGGGTGTCGTCGGCGAGGACCTCGCCCTCGCGCATCAGGAGCAGCCGGTGGCAGCGCTCGGCCTCGTCCATGACGTGGGAGGAGACGAGGAGGGTGGCGCCGCGGTCGGCGGCGAGGGTGTGGAAGAGGGTCCACAGGTCTCGGCGGAGTACGGGGTCGAGGCCGACCGTGGGTTCGTCGAGGACCAGGAGTTCGGGGGCGCCCAGGAGGGCCACGGCGAGGGAGACGCGGCTGCGCTGGCCGCCGGAGAGGTTGCCGGCCAGGGCGTCGGCGCGGGTGGTGAGGTCGACGTCGGCGATGACCCGGGTGACGTCCTCGCGGCGGCGGTCGGCGGCCGACCGGCCGGGGTCGAGGATCTCGGCGAAGTAGTCCAGGTTCTGGCGGACGGTCAGGTCGTCGAAGACGGACGGGGCCTGGGTGACGTAGCCGACGCGGGTGCGCAGGGCCGGGTGGCCGGCCGGGCGGCCGAGGACGTCCAGGGTGCCGGCGACCTTGGACTGGGTGCCGACGATCGCCCGCATCAGGGTCGACTTGCCGCAGCCGGAGGGGCCGAGGAGGCCGGTGATCCGGCCGCGCAGGACGGTGAAGCCGAGGCCCCGCAGGACGGTGCGGGTGCCGCGGACGACGGTGAGGTCTTCGGCGTGGACGGCGGGCGGGGCGGGGTGGTCGCCGCGCCCTTCGGGGGGCCGGGGGGAGTGCCCCGGTGAGTAATTCATCATGTGATGAATACTGCTCCCGGGTGCCCGTGGCGTCAAGGGCCGCCGGGCGTCCTCGGCCTTCGGGTGTCCTCGGCCTTCGGATGTCTTGAGACTTCGGGCGTCCTCAGCCTTCGGGAGTCCTGGCGACGAGGAGGTGGACGTCGTACGTCTCCTCGACGATGCCGTCCGGGAAGACGGTCCGCAGGTGCCGGCGCTCGTCGGCGAAGAAGGCCGCGGCGCGTTCCTCGGTGTCGGTCAGGAAGACCGAGTGGCTGCCGAGGTTGGCCAGGTGGGTGTCGAGGGGGACGCGGCGGGCCCAGCGGATCTCGCGGTGGACGAAGGCGAGGGTGCCGGTGGGGTCGGCGAAGCGGACGTCGAGGTCGCGTTTCTCGGCGGAGAGGTTCAGGCCCGCGAAATGCCGGTCGACGCGTCGTGCCGACTCCGCGATCCACGGCACGTCGAGGGCGTCGGTGTTCCACCACAGCGCCAGCGCGCCGCCCGGACGCAGCACGCGCAGCGCCTCCGGGACGGCCAGGGCGGGGTCGGTCCAGTGCCAGGCCTGGGCGTAGGTGAGGAGGTCGGCGCGGTGGCCGGCGAGGGGGAGGGCGTTGCCGTTGCCGCGGACGACGGGTACGCCGGGGAGGGTGCGGCGGAACTCGGCGGCCATGCCGGCGCCGGGTTCCACGGCGATCACGTCGGCGCCGCGCTCGTGCAGGCGGGCGGTGGCGAGGCCGGTACCGGCGCCGACGTCCACGACGCGGGCGCCCTGGAGGGGGCGGCCGGTCAGCTCCTCCAGCGCGTCGAAGAGGGCGGGCGGGTAGGAGGGGCGGTTGGCGGCGTACTGGGCCGCGGCGGCGTTGAAGGAGTGGGCGCGGGCGCCGTGGTGGGCCGCCTGGGCCGGGGCGTTTTCCGCAGTGGCCCGGTCGTCCGGGGTCAGGGGTGTCGTCATACGGCCATGGTGGCCGGGCGGGCTCGGACGGGAAGGGGGTTTCGGGAGTGCCGTGGACGGGAGGGCTCCCCCGGATTACTTCCCGCGGCGCTTCCGCGACGGGTTGCCCGAGCGGCGGGTGGTGCGCTTCTCGTACTCCTCGCGGGCCTTCTCGTACTCCTCGCGGTGCAGCTTCTCGCCCGGCGCCTCGGTGAAGGTGCGGAAGAAGTACGCGAGGAGGGAGCCGACGAAGCCGATGGCGAGCAGGCCGCGCATGGAGGCCTGGCGGTCGGGGTCGGGGCGGCTGGTGAAGCCGGACCAGGTGTGGCGGAAGGCCAGGGCGCTGCAGATCGCGAACATCACGATCATCAGCAGCGAGACGAAGCTGCCGATGTCGGCGATCTGGAGGCCCTGGTAGGCGACCCGGAGCACGAAGCAGGCGGCGGCCGCCACGGCGAGGGAGCCCAGGGCGAGACCCGCCCGGCGGGCGGTGTAGCCGTGGTCGTGGTCCACCCAGGTCGTGCCGTAGAACCGGAGGGGTTCGGGGCGGGGGCCCGCCTGGGTGTCCGGGGTGCCGTTGGTGCCGTTCGCTGCGCTCACGGGTCGATTATGGCGCGCGCCTTGCGGGGCGTGCCGCGCGGTCAGCCGCCCTGGCCGGCGCTGCCGAGCGGGCCGACCCGCACCGGGGTGCCGGAGCCGTCCGTGACGGGCAGCGTGGCGGCGCCGGGCCAGTCGAGGGTGACGGACTTGGTCTCGTTCGGCGGGGTCACCACCAGCCCGGTGATGCGGACGCCGGAGCCGCCCGAGTCGTTCATCGGGTAGGTGATGCCGAAGGTCACCGTCTCCCCGTCCGCGAGGACGACCGAGGGGGCCGACTCGCCCGTGCGCTCGGCGGACAGGGTGCCGGAGTTCGTCTTCAGGTCGACACCGGCGTAGCCCGCGAGCGAGCACTCCCGGCCGCCGCCGTTCCTCAGGTCCACGGCGACGGTGCCCTCGGTGTCGCCGCCGACGGTGGCGTCGATCGCCGTGATCTCCAGCTCGTCGGTGCGGCACCGGTCGGACTTGCCGTCCTCGTCGGCTCCGCCCGTCCCGCCCGTGCCGCCGGTCCCGTTGGGGGACTTCCCCGCGGAGTCCGTCCCGCCCTGCTGGTCCGAGCCCGCCGATCCCGAGCCGCCGTTCGACGAGGACGCGGTGGAGGCGGCCGGCGGCGCGGCGCCCTGGTCCGAGCCGCCGTCATCGTTCTGGCAGGCCGTGAGCGAGAGACCGGCGGCGAGGGCCATGGCGGCGAGGGTCAGCTTGCGAACGCGCATCGTTGTCTACCTCAGAGTCGGTTGGCGTGCCGGGCCGCTCGTACCGTTCGGTCCGAGCGGGTGTTTCTGACTACCAAGAGCCACTCGGCCCGGCACGCCGTTCCTCTCGGCAACCTCCTAATACGCCCCTGGGACAGCCCCGTTACAAGGTCAGCAGCGAGGGGCCACGTAGCCGTCGCTGCCGGTGCGGACGTACGCGTCCGAGACGTACTGGCCGCCGCCGATGTTGTCCCAGATGTTCGAGGTGCCGTAGGGGCCGGAGACCCGCTCCCCCGTGCGCTGGCAGTTGATCGTGACTCTGGAGCCCTCGGCCAGGACCCGCACCACGGAGTAGTTGGTGCCCGGGCCGCTGCGGACGTTCAGGCGGTAGCCCGGCGCGACCGGGTAGGAACTCAGGGCCGCCGCCGCGACGGCTCCCCCGGCCTGCCCCGCTGCTCCCTCTTCGCCGCCGCCGCCGATGTTCTGGACCTGCTCGACCGACATGGTTGAACTCCCCCCGTTGCACCCCGCGGCTTTCGCGGGGCAGCGTTGATACCCCAAGAACAAGCCATGAAACACCAGTTCGCAAGTCGCACACGCGAGTCGGCAGGCCGTCTCTGTCCCGTACGCCCCATCGACTAGGCTCCGAGCATCGCTCGCGCGAACGAACAGCACGGGGGTGGTTCCATGGCGCCGCAGCGGGATGCCGGAGCGGACGCGGAAGCGGAACTTCCGGAGTACGCCGGCCACTACCGGCTGGAGTCCCGCCTCGGCTCGGGCGGCATGGGCGTCGTGCACCTGGCCCGCAGCACCTCGGGGATGCGTGTCGCGGTCAAGGTCGTGCACGCGACGTATGCCAGGGACCCCGAGTTCAGGGGGCGTTTCCGGCAGGAGGTGGCCGCGGCCCGGCGAGTGAGCGGGGCCTTCACGGCACCGGTCGTGGACGCCGATCCGGAGGCCGGGCGGCCCTGGATGGCCACGCTGTTCATCCCCGGCCCCACCCTCTCGGAGCAGGTGAAGCGGAACGGGCCGATGGACGAGCCCCAACTGCGTCGGCTGATGGCCGGGCTCGCCGAGGCGCTGCGCGACATCCACCGGGTCGGCGTCGTGCACCGGGATCTGAAACCGAGCAACGTCCTGCTCGCCGAGGACGGTCCGAAGGTCATCGACTTCGGCATCTCCCGGCCGAAGGACAGCGAACTGCGCACCGAGACCGGGAAGCTGATCGGTACGCCGCCGTACATGGCGCCCGAGCAGTTCCGGCGGCCCCGGGAGGTGGGGCCCGCGGCCGACGTCTTCACCCTCGGCTCGCTGATGGTGCACGCGGCCACCGGGCGGGGCCCCTTCGACTCCGACAGCCCGTACGTCGTCGCCTACCAGGTCGTGCACGACGAGCCGGATCTGACCGGCGTACCGGACTCGCTCGCGCCGCTGGTGCTGCGGTGTCTGGCCAAGGAGCCCGAGGACCGGCCGACGCCGGACGAGTTGATGCGGGAGCTGCGGTCGGTCGCGGCGGCCTTCGACACGCAGGTGTTCATACCGGCACCGCGGGCGGAGCGGGCCGGGAGCCCGAAGGAGCCCCCCGGTGGGGCGGCCGTCCCGGAGGCCGACGCCGAGCCGTCCGGGGGGCCCGGGCGGCTCGTGCGGCGGCTGGGGAAGCGGTCGGCGCTCGTCGCCGGGGCGTTGGGGCTCGCCGTGGCCGGGAGCCTCGTGGCGGTGCAGGCGTTCGGTGGTGCCGAGCCCGCGGGCACGCCCACCGCGCAGAGTGCGGCGGGCGGGTTCGGGGCGTGGGAGGCGGGGCCCGCGGCGAAGGACGGCGGGATGCCGCAGTGCTCGTACGCGGCGCGGCGGCTGCTGTGCGCGCGGCCCGGTCTGGTCTTCGCCCTCGACCCGGCCGACGGGAGCACGCTGTGGCGGCACGCCGTCGAGGAGGCCGTGCGCAACGAACCGCCGGTGGTGTCGGGCGGGCTCGTGCAGCCCGAGGTCGGCCTGCTGGGCCCGCTGGAGGCGCTGGACCCCGCGACGGGTGAGCCGAAGTGGCAGGAGGACATGCCCGCGTACGACGGACTGCGCACCGTCGGCGACATGCTGCTGCTCACCCGCGCCGACGGGATGGTCACCGGCGTGGACAGCGCCACGGGGCGGACGAAGTGGACGCGCCGGGTCCCCGGACAGGCGGTGCCGTACTTCACCTCCTTCGCCGGGGAGCGGCGTCCGGCGGCGTACGCGACGAGCCCGAGCGCGGACGGGCGGCGGACCCGGGTCACCGCGGTGGACCCGGTGAGCGGGGACGTGCGCTGGGACGCGGAGCTGGCGGGGGCGCTGACGCCCGTGGGGGCGGCGGACGGTTCCGTGTTCCTCGTCGCCGAAGGGGCGACCTACAGCGACGTGAAGGCCGTGGTCCGCTACACGCCCGCCACCGGGGCGACCCGCCGGGTGACGCTGCCGATCCCGGTCGAGCAGGCCGCGGCGTCGGCGGGTGTGCGTGGGGACACGGTGTACCTCATGGGCGCGGGCGGCTCGCTGGTCGCCGTCGACATGGCGGCGGGGAAGCAGGCGTGGCGGCTGGAGACGGGCGTGAGCCGGGGTTCGGCGCCGGTCTCCGACGGGCGGCACGTGTACGTCACCGCGCCCGACGGGCGGCTCCTCGGTGTCGACGCGGTCGGGGGCAGGCTCCTCGGGCAGACCCGGCCCCGGCTCGGTGCCGACTCCGACAAGGTGCCCGCGTCACTGCCGGCGCCGCTGCTCGCGGGCGGGCACGTGTACGCCGGGGCACCGGACGGGACGGTGTTCGGGGTGGCGGGGCGGGACCCCGGGGCCTGGTAGACCGCCGCCCCGGGCCCCCGGCGGGACTCAGCCCAACCTGCCGACATCGCCCTCAGGCAGACCCGGCCCCGGCAAAGTGCCCGCGTCACTGCCCGCGCCGCTGCTCGCGGGCGGGTACGTGTACGCCGGGGCACCGGACGGGACGGTGTTCGGGGTGGCGGGGCGGGACCCCGGGGCCTGGTAGACCGCCGCCCCGGGCCCCCCGGCGGGCCTCAGCCCAGCTTGCTGACGTCGCCCTCGGGCAGACCCGGCCCCGGCAAAGTGCCCGCGTCGCTGCTCGCGGGCGGGTACGTGTACGCCGGGGCGCCGGACGGGACGGTGTTCGGGGTGGCGGGGCGGGACCCGGGGGCCTGGTAGACCGCCGCCCGGGTCCGGTCCCCCGGCGGGACTCAGCCCAACCTGCCGACATCGCCCTCGGGCAGACCCGGCCCCGGCAAAGTGCCCGCGTCGCTGCCGGCGCCGCTGCTCGCGGGCGGGTACGTGTACGCCGGGGCGCCGGGGTGGCGGGGCGGGACCCGGGGGCCTGGTAGACCGCCGCCCCGGGTCCCCCGGCGGGCCTCAGCCCAGCTTGCTGACGTCGCGGACCGCGCCCTTGTCCGCGCTGGTGGCCATCGCGGCGTACGCCCTCAGGGCGGCGGAGACCTTGCGGTCGCGGTTCTTCGGGGCGTACACGCCGTTCAGGGCCTGCTCGCGGCGGGTCAGCTCGGCGTCGTCCACGAGCAGCTCGATGGAGCGGTTCGGGATGTCGATGCGGATGCGGTCGCCGTCCTCGACCAGGGCGATGGTGCCCCCGGCCGCCGCCTCCGGGGAGGCGTGGCCGATGGACAGGCCCGAGGTACCGCCGGAGAAGCGGCCGTCGGTGACCAGGGCGCAGGCCTTCCCGAGGCCGCGGCCCTTGAGGTACGAGGTCGGGTAGAGCATCTCCTGCATGCCGGGGCCGCCCTTGGGGCCCTCGTAGCGGATGACGACGACGTCGCCCTCCTTGACCTGCTGGGTGAGGATCTTCTGGACGGCCTCCTCCTGCGACTCGCAGACGACCGCCGGGCCCTCGAAGGTCCAGATCGACTCGTCGACGCCGGCCGTCTTGACGACGCAGCCGTCCACGGCGAGGTTGCCGCGCAGCACCGCGAGGCCGCCGTCCTTGGAGTAGGCGTGCTCGACGGAGCGGATGCAGCCGCCCTCGGCGTCGTCGTCCAGGGAGTCCCAGCGCTCGGACTGGGAGAAGGCCTCGGCGGAGCGGACGCAGCCGGGGGCCGCGTGCCACAGCTCGACGGCCTCCTGGGAGGGGGAGCCGCCGCGGATGTCCCAGGTCTTGAGCCAGTCGGCCAGGGACGGGCTGTGGACGGAGTGGACGTCCTCGTTGAGCAGGCCGCCGCGGTGCAGTTCGCCGAGGAGAGCGGGGATGCCGCCCGCACGGTGCACGTCCTCCATGTAGTACGTGCGGTCCTTGGCGACGTTCGGCGCGACCTTGGCCAGGCACGGGACGTGGCGCGAGAGGGCGTCCATCTCGGTGAGGCCGTAGGCGACCTCCGCCTCCTGGGCGGCGGCCAGCAGGTGCAGGATCGTGTTGGTGGAGCCGCCCATCGCGATGTCCAGCGCCATGGCGTTCTCGAAGGCCGCGGGGGTGGCGATGTTGCGGGGCAGGACCGAGTCGTCGTCCTGCTCGTAGTAGCGGCGGGTCAGGTCGAGGACCGTGCGGGCCGCGTTCTCGTAGAGCGCCTTGCGGGCGGTGTGGGTGGCCAGCACCGAGCCGTTGCCGGGCAGGGAGAGGCCGATCGCCTCGGTCAGGCAGTTCATCGAGTTGGCGGTGAACATGCCGGAACAGGAGCCGCAGGTGGGGCAGGCGTTCTCCTCGATGCGGAGGATGTCCGCGTCGGAGATCTTCTCGTTGACCGCCTCCGACATCGCGTCGACCAGGTCCAGCGTGCGGACCGTGCCGTCGACCAGGGTGGCGCGGCCGGACTCCATCGGGCCGCCGGAGACGAAGACCGTCGGGATGTTCAGGCGCAGCGCCGCGTTGAGCATGCCCGGGGTGATCTTGTCGCAGTTGGAGATGCAGATCAGGGCGTCGGCGCAGTGGGCCTCGACCATGTACTCCACGCTGTCCGCGATCAGGTCGCGGGAGGGGAGGCTGTAGAGCATGCCGCCGTGGCCCATGGCGATGCCGTCGTCCACGGCGATCGTGTTGAACTCGCGCGGGATGCCGCCGGCCGCGGTGACCGCCTCGCTGACGATCCGGCCGACCGGCGCCAGGTGCGTGTGGCCCGGCACGAACTCCGTGAAGCTGTTGGCGACGGCGATGATCGGCTTACGCCCGATGTCCGCGCCGGGTACACCGGAGGCACGCATAAGGGCGCGGGCGCCCGCCATGTTGCGGCCGTGGGTGACAGTGCGGGACCTCAGTTCGGGCATCGTCGCTCGCTCCTTCGGAGAGTTATGACTGCCGTCGAGCGTACGCCGGTCATCCAGGGGTCGGGACAGGGTGTCCGGAATGCGGGACGTCCGTCTCGCCGCACGTGGTGGGCGGGTGCCCTCAGGGGCCGGTGAGGTGGCCCTGGACGACCGGTGCCAGACGGGCGACGATCTGCTCCGGGTCCGCCGAGGCCAGCGGCTCCACCTTGATCACGTAGCGGAGCATCGCGCAGCCCACCAGCTGTGCCGCGGCCAGTTCGACGCGCAGTTCCGCGTCCGGCAGGCCCACCTGGGCGGCGACCCGGCTCAGCACCTGGGCGGCGATCAGGCGGCGGAAGACGGCGGCGGCGGTCTCGTTGTTCACGGCGGAGCGGACGATGGCCAGCAGGGGCGTCCGGCTGGCCGGGTTCTCCCAGAGACCGAGGATGAAGCGGGTCAGGCGCTCGCCGACCTCGTCGAGGGGGCCGTCGCCGATCGCGTCCGGTGCCCTCAGGGCCGGAGCGAAGGCGACCTCGATGGCCGCTTCGAAGACCTGCTCCTTGGTGCCGAAGTAGTGGTGGACCAGCGCCGGGTCCACGCCCGCGGCCTTGGCGATGCCGCGCACGGAGGTCTTCTCGTAGCCGCGCTCGGAGAACTCCTCGCGGGCGGTGGTGAGGATGCGGTCGCGGGTGTCACCGGACTCCGTGCGCGGCGGGCGGCCGCGGCGCCGGGTGGTCCCGTCGGCGTCGCCGTTCACCGGCGGTCCGTCCGCGTCGCCGGGCCGCCCGGCACCGAGGACGCGGTCTGCGCCAGGTGCAGGCGGGTGAAGGCGAGCGCCTCGGCGAGATCGGCCTCACGTTCGGCGCTGGACATCGCGCGCCTGGTGTTGACCTCGATGACGACGTGGCCGTCGAAGCCGGTGTGCGCGAGGTGCTCCAGCACTTCGGCGCAGGGCTGGTTGCCGCGGCCGGGGACGAGGTGCTCGTCCTTGGCGGAGCCCCTGCCGTCGGCCAGGTGGACGTGGCCGAGGCGGTCGCTCATGCGGTCGATCATGTCGAGGGCGTCGGTGCGGGAGGTCGCGGCGTGGCTGAGGTCGATCGTGAAGTGCCGGTAGTCGTCCTTCGTCACGTCCCAGTCGGGGGCGTACGCCTGCATCTCGCGGTCGCGGTAGCGCCAGGGGTACATGTTCTCCACGGCGAAGCGGACGTCCGTCTCGTCCGCCATCCGCCAGATGCCGTCGACGAAGTCCCGCGCGTACTGGCGCTGCCAGCGGAACGGGGGGTGGACCACGACGGCGGACGCGCCGAGCTTCTCGGCGGCGGCGCGGGCGCGCTGGAGCTTGACCCAGGGGTCGGTGGACCAGACGCGCTGGGTGATGAGCAGGCACGGTGCGTGCACGGCGAGTATCGGCATGCGGTGGTAGTCGCTGAGTCTGCGCAGCGCCTCGATGTCCTGGCTGACCGGGTCCGTCCAGACCATCACCTCCACGCCGTCGTAGCCGAGGCGCGCGGCGATCTCGAAGGCCGTCGCCGTCGACTCCGGGTAGACGGAAGCCGTCGACAGGGCGACCTTCGTGTCCGGGGTGCGGACGTCGTCCCTTGGTTTTGCCACGGGGGTCAGGGTACGGGGTGTGCGCTGGGGGGTGCGGGGTGCCCATTCGCCGTTGTGGTGATTGCCATAGGGCGGCTGCGCGACGGTTCGTGGCCGCTCGCGCCCACGCGGCGGAGCCGCACATCGATACAGCCCCGCGCCCCTGTCGGGGCGCTATCCCTGGCCCATGTGGTCCAGGCGACGCAGGATCACGCCCTCTCTGAGGGCCCAGGGGCAGATCTCCAGGTTCTCCACGCGGAAGAGGTCCATCGCGGCCTCGGCCACCAGGGCACCGGCCAGGAGCTGGTGCGCCCTGCCCTCGGAGACGCCGGGGAGTTCGGCGCGCTCGGTGCTGGTCATGGCGGCCAGGCGGGGCACCCAGGCCTCCAGCGAGGCGCGCTTCAGCTCGCGCTGGACGTAGAGGCCCTCGGCGGAGCGGGCGGCACCGGCGATGCGGGCCAGCTGCCGGAAGGTCTTCGAGGTGGCGACCACGTGGTCGGGGGCGCCCAGGCGGCTGAACTCGCCGACGGTCCGGGCGATCTCCGTACGGACGTGGCGGCGCAGCGCCCTGACGTCGTCCGGGTGGGGCGGGTCGTCGGGCAGCCGGGCCGCGGTCAGCCGGCCCGCGCCGAGCGGCAGCGACACGGCGGTGTCGGGCTCCTCGTCCATGCCGTAGGCGATCTCCAGGGAGCCGCCGCCGATGTCGAGGACCAGCAGCTTGCCCGCGGACCAGCCGAACCAGCGGCGGACGGCGAGGAAGGTGAGCCGGGCCTCCTCGGCGCCGGCGAGGACGGTCAGCTCGACGCCGGTCTCGGCGCGCACCCGGGCGAGGACGTCGTCGGCGTTGGTCGCCTCGCGCACGGCCGAGGTGGCGAACGGCAGGAGGTCCTCGACACCCTTGTCCTCGGCGGCCCGGAGGGCGTCATGGACGACGGCGACCAACTGGTCGACGCCGTCGGGGCCGATCGCGCCGTCCTCGTCGAGGAGCTGGGCGAGGCGCAGGTCCGCCTTGTGCGAGTGGGCGGGGAGCGGGCGGGCGCCGGGGTGCGCGTCCACCACCAGCAGGTGCACCGTGTTCGAACCCACGTCGAGGACACCGAGTCTCATGTACGGAACGCTACTGCCAGCGGCGCTCGCGGTGGTGTCGTCCTCGCGCTCGGGCGACTTACCCTGGAGCCGTGCCAAAGACGAAAAAGGCGAAGGACGAAAAGTCGGCCAAGAAGGATAAAAAGCGCGTACTGGGCGAAGGTGCGGGCGACGAGAAGGGGCTCGACTTCGCGCGCGCGTGGGTGGAGTTTCCCGATCCGGCGGACGACGAGCAGGTCTTCCGGTGCGATCTGACATGGCTGACCTCCCGCTGGAACTGCATCTTCGGCAGCGGCTGCCAGGGCATCCAGGCGGGCCGCGCGGACGACGGGTGCTGCTCGCTGGGCGCGCACTTCTCCGACGAGGACGACGAGAAGCGGGTCGCCGGGCACGTGGCGAGGCTCACGCCGGACATCTGGCAGCACCACGCCGAGGGCACGCGGAACGGCTGGACCTCCGAGGACGACGAGGGCTCCCGGCAGACCCGGCCCTTCGAGGGCTCGTGCATCTTCCAGAACCGGCCGGGGTTCTCCGGGGGTGCGGGCTGCTCGCTGCACATCCTGGCGCTGAAGGAGGGCCGGGAGCCGCTGGAGACGAAGCCGGACGTGTGCTGGCAGCTGCCGGTCCGGCGGACGTTCGAGTGGATCGAGCGGCCCGACGACACGCGTGTGCTCCAGGTGTCGATCGGTGAGTACGACCGGCGGGGGTGGGGGCCGGGCGGGCACGACCTGCACTGGTGGTGCACCTCGGCGACCTCGGCGCACGGCGCGGGGGACCCGGTGTACGTGTCCTACCGGCCGGAGCTGATCGAGTTGATGGGCAAGGCGGGGTACGACCGGCTGGTCGAGCTGTGCGAGGAGCGGCTGGCCTCGCAGCTGCCGCTGCTGGCGCCGCATCCGGCGGATCCGGCTCGCTGAGACCGCGCCCCGGGCGTCCGCGTCCTCTAGGAGCCGGACGGGCTCGGAGCGCCGCTGTCGCCGTTGCCCGGCGGGGGTGACGAGCCGCCCGTGCCGCCGGTCGGGGACGGCTCGTTCGGCGTCGGGTCCGGGTCGGGCGGTGTCGGCGACGGGTCGTCGGTGGGCGTCGGGTCCGGATCGGGATCGGGGTCGGGGTCGGGGTCGGTGGGCTGCGAGGTGGACGGGTCCGGGTCCGGGTTCTGGCCCGGGTGGGACGGGGTCGTGGTGCCGCCGGGCGTGCTGGGGCGCGGGCCCGGGCGGGGCGGGGTGGGCGCGGGCCCGTGCCCCTTGATGGCCACGACGGCTCCGGCGGGCGATACGGCCACCCGTGCGCGCCAGTGGCCGGACGGCTCGCGCAGGTGGTCGACGTACACACGGACCGTCACGGCCTCGCCGGGGCGCAGGGTGCCCGAGGACTGGCTCAGGTAGAGCCAGGAGGCGCCGACGGACACGGACCAGCGCACCGGGGCGTCGCCGGTCGCGGTCAGGGTGACCAGTGTGGTGTCGCCGTCGTGGCCGGCCGTCACCCTGAGGTGGCCGGCGCCCTTCTCGGCGGCGCCGGGGACGCCGACGACCTCCACGGAGACGTCGGCCTCGCCGTTCTTGCCGAAGCCGGTGCCCGGGGTGGTGCTCGCGTTGCCGGTGTTCTCGTACCCGTAGCCGCCCGCCGATTCGTCCTCCAGGCCGTCCGGGGTCTGCGCCTCGCTGGCGCTGGCCGAGCGGCCCTCCTCGCCCTCGACGACGGGGGTGCCGCGGTAGGCCGCCCACAGGGCGAGCACGGGGGCCGCCACGACGGTGGCGACGACGGTGGTGGTGACGGCACGGGCGCGCAGGCGGTCCCGCCGGGCCGCACGGTCCTTGGGGTCCATCGGGAAGCCGCGCCGGTCGAAGCGGGGGGCGGTGCCCCGCGCGCGCGGGGTGTGGGTCGGGGCGGCGTGCAGCGCGGTGCGGGGGGCTTCCAGGACGGGGAGTTCGGCGGGGGTGACGCTGGTGCCGGGCCAGCGGCCGGGGACCGCGCGCTCGGCGGTGCGGCGGCAGCGGGGGCAGTCGTCGACGTGCCGGACCAGCTCGCGGCGCAGGGCGCTGCTCAGGACGTAGCGGTTGTCGCCGGTGAGGCGGGCCACTCCGGGGCAGGTGCCGGTCTCCACTACGGCCAGGGCGGCGCGGGTGCGTTCCACCTCGCAGGCGGCCGAGGCGAGCAGTTCGCGGGTGGCGGTGAGGTCCGTGCCGAGGACGGCGGCGACCTCGTGCGGGGCGAGGTGGTGGCGTACGGCCAGTTCGAGGGCCTCGCGCTGCTCGGGGGTGGTGCCGGCGGCCTCCGGCCAGGCCAGGAGGGCGAGTTCGCTGCGGTGGCGCTGGTGGGTCTCGTCGTGGGTGGGGGTGGTGGCTGGGGTGGGGGTGGCGGCGGTGGGGCGGCCTGCCGCGTGGCTGCTCGGACGTTTCTGCTTGGCCTCGGCCAGCTTGCGCAGGCAGGACCAGCGGGCCAGCGCGTAGAGCCAGGCCCTGCGGTCGCCCGCGGATCCGGGGGCGCGGTGGCCTCGGCGCTCGGCGAGCGCGAGGACGTCGCCCAGGGCGGCGGTCGCGGCGTCGTGGTCGCAGAGCACGGACAGGCAGTACGTGAACAGGCCGTCCAGATACGCGTCGTACGCGTCGTATCGCGCGGGTGGACGCTGCGCAGGCGGCTTCGGCTGCGGCTGCACCAGCGCCCTCGCCGCGGCGCGGTCACGCGCTTCCCGGTGCGCCCGGTGTGCGCCGGTCGTGCGGGTCGTGGTTTCCGGACTGCTCCTCATCACTCGGCGACCGTAGGGGGCTATGGGTGGCGCGAACTGGCGCGTTGGGCACTTTTAACCCGTACGGGTGAAACGATCCCTCATAAGGGGACAGGAAGCTGTTCTTCCGTGGCCGGGGCGGGGTGTGGGTCGTCCTTTCGGGGTGCCTGCGGCGCCTGTGCGGGTTCGGTGGGGGTGCGCGTTGCGCGGTGCGTTGTCTGTGGGTCGGGGCCGCGCCGGGGGGTGTCCGTCCTCGGAACGGCGCGGAATCGGTCGGCCACAGAACTCACCGGCGCGGACGCGCCAACCGCTGCGGGCGGACACCCCCCGACACGTCCCCTGCTCGCCGTACGCGCCTGCGGCTCGCCAGCCCTCCGCGGTTCCCGTCCCGCCGTACGCGGCTGTCCCGCCGCGTGCCCGCCGCTGCGGGCAGTCGCCAGTCGCCCTCGCTGCGGGCAGTCGTGCCGCTGGGGCGGCACGGGTGGGCGCAGCGGCACCCCGCTACGCCGGGCCGCGTCCCCACCCCCTGCGCCCACACCCGCGCCGGGGGTCGGGAAATGGACCGACCAGTGCGTTGTCAGTGGGGGCGGTTACGGTTCGTGCATGGCTGCCCGTACGAAGTCCGCCAAGGAACGGCCGTCCTACCGCTGCACCGAGTGCGGCTGGCAGACGGCCAAGTGGCTCGGCCGTTGCCCCGAATGCCAGGCGTGGGGCACGGTCGAGGAGTACGGCGCGCCCGCCGTGCGTACGACCACCCCGGGGCGCGTGACCACGTCCGCGGTGCCGATCGGGCAGGTCGACGGGCGGCAGGCGACCGCCCGCTCCACCGGTGTGCCCGAGCTGGACCGGGTGCTCGGGGGCGGGCTGGTGCCCGGGGCCGTGGTGCTGGTCGCCGGGGAGCCGGGCGTCGGGAAGTCCACGCTGCTGCTGGACGTCGCGGCCAAGGCGGCGAGCGACGAGCACCGGACGCTCTATGTCACCGGTGAGGAGTCGGCCAGCCAGGTGCGGCTGCGGGCCGACCGGATCCACGCCATCGACGACCATCTGTATCTCGCCGCCGAGACGGACCTCGCGGCGGTGCTCGGACATCTGGACGCCGTCAAGCCGTCGCTGCTGATCCTGGACTCCGTGCAGACCGTGGCCTCGCCCGAGATCGACGGCGCCCCGGGCGGCATGGCGCAGGTGCGGGAGGTGGCGGGTGCGCTGATCCGCGCCTCCAAGGAGCGAGGCATGTCCACCCTGCTCGTGGGTCACGTCACGAAGGACGGGGCCATCGCGGGGCCCCGGCTGCTGGAGCACCTCGTGGACGTCGTGCTGCATTTCGAGGGCGACCGGCATGCGCGGCTGAGGCTGGTGCGGGGTGTGAAGAACCGGTACGGGACGACCGACGAGGTCGGCTGCTTCGAGCTGCACGACGAGGGGATCACGGGGCTCGCCGATCCCAGCGGGCTGTTCCTCACGCGGCGGGCCGAGCCGGTGCCCGGTACCTGTCTGACCGTCACCCTGGAGGGGCGTCGGCCGCTGGTCGCCGAGGTGCAGGCGCTGACCGTGGACTCGCAGATTCCGTCGCCCCGGCGCACGACCTCGGGGCTCGAGACCTCGCGGGTGTCGATGATGCTGGCCGTGCTGGAGCAGCGGGGGCGCATCAGTGCGCTGGGGAAGCGGGACATTTACAGTGCGACGGTGGGGGGCGTGAAGCTCTCCGAGCCGGCCGCCGACCTCGCCGTCGCGCTGGCCCTGGCCAGTGCGGCCAGTGACACTCCGCTGCCCAAGAACCTCGTCGCGATCGGCGAAGTCGGTCTCGCCGGAGAGGTGAGACGGGTCACGGGGGTGCAGCGCAGGCTCTCCGAAGCGCACCGGCTGGGCTTCACGCACGCCCTGGTACCGGCCGATCCGGGCAGGGTCCCTGACGGCATGAAGGTCCTGGAAGTCGCGGACATGGGGGACGCCCTGCGGGTGCTTCCGCGCTCGCGTCGGCGAGAGGCCCCACGGGAGCAGGAGGACCGCCGGTAGACTTTGCCCTGGTCTCGCCCGTCCGTACGACCGAGTGTGCGACACGGGAGCGCCAGAAGAACCTGCGACCGGAGGAGTGCAGTGGCAGCCAACGACCGGGCAGCAGCTCCCGGAAAGTCCGGTGGGAGTGCCGGTGCCGATGGCCTGATGCGCGCCTCACTGAGCGCCGTGGCGCCCGGCACGCCCCTGCGCGACGGCCTGGAGCGGGTCCTGCGGGGCAACACCGGCGGGCTGATCGTGCTGGGTTCCGACAAGACCGTCGAGCAGATGTGCACGGGCGGTTTCGTGCTGGACGTCGAGTTCACCGCGACCCGGCTGCGCGAGCTGTGCAAGCTCGACGGCGGCATCGTGCTGTCCTCGGACCTGTCGAAGATCCTGCGGGCGGGGGTGCAGCTGCTTCCGGATCCCACCATTCCGACGGAGGAGACCGGTACGCGGCACCGGACTGCCGACCGGGTGAGCAAGCAGGTCGGCTTTCCCGTCGTGTCGGTTTCGCAGTCGATGCGGCTGATCGCCTTGTACGTGGACGGGCAGCGCAGGGTGCTGGAGGATTCGGCCGCGATCCTGTCGCGGGCCAATCAGGCGCTGGCGACCCTGGAGCGGTACAAGCTGCGTCTCGACGAGGTCGCGGGCACGCTGTCGGCCTTGGAGATCGAGGACCTGGTGACGGTGCGGGACGTCTCGGCGGTCGCGCAGCGACTGGAGATGGTGCGCCGGATCGCCACCGAGATCGCCGAGTACGTGGTGGAGCTGGGGACGGACGGGCGGCTGCTGGCGCTGCAGCTCGACGAGTTGATCGCCGGTGTGGAGCCGGAGCGCGAGCTGGTCGTGCGGGACTACGTGCCCGAGCCGACCGCGAAGCGGTCGCGGACGGTCGACGAGGCGCTCGCCGAGCTGGACAAGCTCAGCCATGCGGAGTTGCTGGAGCTGTCGACGGTGGCACGGGCGCTGGGGTACACCGGGTCGCCCGAGACGCTGGACTCGGCCGTGTCGCCGCGCGGGTTCCGGCTGCTGGCCAAGGTGCCGCGGCTGCCGGGCGCGATCATCGACCGGCTGGTGGAGCACTTCGGCGGACTGCAGAAGCTGCTCGCCGCCAGTGTCGACGACCTCCAGACGGTGGACGGCGTCGGCGAGGCGCGGGCGCGCAGTGTCCGGGAGGGGCTGTCACGGCTGGCGGAGTCGTCGATCCTGGAGCGTTACGTCTGACGCGCACGCGGCGGGCCCGAGGGGGCGTCGGGCGGGCGTCTCCGCGTCAGTCGTTCTTCAGGACGAAGGACGTCTGAAGCTTTTCGAAGCCGGGCGCCTTGGCCTCGACCAGGTAGGTGCCCGCCTTGGCCGAACCCGCCGGCGGCGTACCGCACTCGGGGGCGCTGGGCTTGCGGTTCCACTTGGTGGTGTAGGTGATGCCGCTGCCCGCGGCGACCCGGTAGCGCAGGCTGCCCGTGCCCTTGACGCAGTCGTCGGAGGCCCAGTAGGCGTCGTCGCCGTCGGCCGGGGTGATCGTGAACACCGCGTGTTCCGGGCCGAGATCGACCTTGCAGTCGCTGCCCGAGGTGTTCCGCGCGGTCAGTTCGAAGGCGGGGGTCTGCCCGGGCGAGTAGCTGTTGCGGATGCTGCGCAGGCTCAACTTCACGGCGCCCGGCGTGCAGTTGGGCAGGGCCGACCCGGCCGGCAGTGCGTCGCCCGCGCCGACGCCGGTCAGCGCGCCGCCCCCGCCGCCTCCGGCGCTGCCCGATCCGTCGCCGTCGTCGCCCGACCCGCCGCCGGAACCGGAAGTGGAACCGTCGCCCGAGCCGTCGCCTCCGGAACTCGAGCCGGAGCCGGAGCCGTTGGAGTCACCCGACTCGTCGCGGCCGCCCGGTGCCTGGCTGATCGCGGGGCCGGAGCCCGAGGGGCCCGGAGTGATCGACGGTGCCGGGTTCTTGCCGTTGGCCCCGTCGTCCCGGCCCTTGCCGCCGCCTCCGCCGCCGGAGACCACGACCCACGTGATCAACAGCGCCAACAGGGCGAAAAGAGACAGCAGTACGGCCCTCCGTCGCCAGTAGATGGAGGAGGGAAGCGGCCCGACCGGATTGCGCAGAGATCCCACGGCGCAAACTGTACGAGAGATCGGCGCGTTCCCTTGTCCCACCCGCCGCTGAGACCCGCAACTTTTACGGATCATCATCCTGGAGACCGGTCCCGCCCCTGTCGATCGTCAGGAGAACCACGTGTCGATCGCAGGGTGTGACCGTATCGGGGTCCCGCCTACCGTCCGTGAGCATGACTTTCTCAGACGACGAGCTGTACCGCGACATCACCGGCTTCGCCCGGGACAGCCCGGGGTGGACGCACGGGGCGATGGAGGTGTGGACCGAGGCGGGGATCCTGGTCTTCGGCGCGCTGTTCGTCCTGGCGTGGTGGCGTGCGCGGCGCGGCGACACCCGAGCGTTCGCCATAGCGGTCCTTGCACCTCTGGCCACGGCTTTGGCCTATGTGTGCAGTGAGCTGCTCAAGTCCGGTTTCACGGAGGAACGTCCGTGCCGGGCGGTCCCCGGGGCGGCGGCGTCCCTGGCGGAGTGTCCGCCGACCGGCGACTGGTCCTTCCCCAGCAATCACGCGACGATCGCGGGGGCTTCGGCCGTCGCCCTGCTGCTGGTCCGGCGTGCGCTGGTCCTGCTGACGGCGCCGCTCGCCCTGCTGATGGCCTTCTCCCGGGTCTTCGTCGGCGTCCACTACCCGCACGACGTCGCCGCCGGTCTGCTGCTGGGCGCCGTCGTCGCCGTGGTGGCCGTGCGGCTGGGCACGGGCGCGGTGACGCGGCTGGCCGGGGCGATGCGGGGGTCCGAGGCTGCCGTGGCACGGTGGTTGAGCGGGCCGGGGCCGGCCGCCGTCGTGCCCGCGGCCCCGTACGCCCCCGCGCACCGGCGCCGTTGACCCGCCCACGGTCCCCGCTCAGACGTCCGTCTCGACCAGGCCCGCCTCGTACGCGACGATCGCCGCCTGTACCCGGTTGCGCACCTCCAGCCGGTCCAGGACCGCGCTGACGTACGCCTTCACGGTGCCCTCGACCAGGTGCAGCCGGGCGGCGATCTCCGGGTTGGACAGTCCCGCCCCCACCAGGCCGAGGACCTCGCGCTCCCGGGGACTCAGCCGTCCCACGCGCAGCCGGGCGCGCTCCTCGCGGGCGAGGCGTCCGCCACCGGCGCCCCGGCCGAGGTCCTCGACGACGTAGCGGGCGACCTTCGGGGAGAGGAAGGCGGCTCCCTCGGCGACGGCCCGTACCCCGGCCATCAGTTCGTAGGGGTCGCCGGACTTGAGCAGGAAGCCGGTGGCGCCGGCGGACAGGGCGCGGCTGACGTAGGCCTGCTCGGAGAAGGTGGTGAGCATGGCGACCGCGGTCCGCGGGGCGACCCGCAGGATCTCGGCCGCCGCGGCGATGCCGTCCAGGCGGGGCATGCGGATGTCCAGCAGGGCCACGTCGGGGCGGTGCGCCAGGGCCAGTTCGACCGCTTCGCGGCCGTCGCCCGCCTCGACGACGACCTCGCTCTCGCCGCCGCTCGCCAGGATGGCACGCACCCCGGCCCGCACCATGGCCTCGTCGTCGGCCAGCAGTACCCGGATCACCGTGCGGTCCCTTCGTCGTTCCCGAGTCGTCCGGCGCCGGGCACGACGTCCTTGGCGACCAGGCTCCCCCGCGCGTCGAAGCAGAGGCGGAAGTGGTCGACGGAGGCGAGGAGTTCGCCTCCGGCCCGGTAGTAGCGGCAGTCGGCGCCCTTCGGCGGCGCCGGGGCGCGGTCGGTCGGCGGGTCGTGGGCCTCCCGGTCCGGCAGCACGGCGGCGACCTCCTCGTACGGCGTGCCCGGGCGCAGGTGCGCGTAGGCGCTCGGGGTGAGCACCGAGCGGGTCTCGGTGTACGCGTACCAGGCGAACGCCGCGCCGACCAGGACGAGTCCCGCACCGGCCGCGGCGCCCAGGCCGAGGGCGATCCGACGGCGGGCGCGGGTGAACGGGGCGGCCGGTGCGAACGGGGCGGCCGGGGCGCCGGGAGCGGCCCGGGGGACGGCTCCGGGCCGCCCGGCCGGGACGTGCGCCCGGACGCGGAAGCCCGCCCCGTGCGGGCCCGCCCGGAAGTCGCCGCCGACCGAGGCCACGGCGGCGCGCAGCCCCAGCAGGCCCGTGCCGCCGCCCGCCGAGCGGGAACCCGGCCCGGTGGGCCGGTCGTTGGTGACGGTGACCGTCGTGCCGGACGGCTGCCCGGTGACCGACACGAGGACGGGGGCGCCCGGAGCGTGCCGGGCCGCGTTGGTCAGTGCCTCGCGCACGATGCGGTGCAGCAGCCGTTCGCCGAGGGAGCCGGGTTCCGGGCCGAGGGGTGCGGTGTTCCGGGGATCCCAGCGCACGGGGAGCCCCGACTCGGCGGCCCGGGCGACGAGTTCCTCGACGCTCTCGCCCGCCGGGGCGAGCGGGACGGGTTCGTCGTCCTCGCGCAGGACGCCGATGATGCGGTGCAGGTGGTCGGTGGCGTCGGCGGCCGCGGTCCGCAGGTCGGCCGCGGCGGCGCGGTGCTCGGCGGTGAGCCCGGGGGCGACCTGGAGGGCACCCGCGCGCAGGGCGAGCAGGCTCAGCTCGTGGCCCAGCGAGTCGTGCATGTCCTGGGCGATGCGGGACCGTTCGCGCAGTCTGGCCCGCTCCTCGGCGTGCCGTTGCCGCTCCTCCAGCCGGGCCGCCCTGAGCCAGCCGGCCTCGGCGAGCGCCCGGCTCTGCCGCCAGTAGCGTCCGATCAGCCAGGGGAAGACGCTGCCGAAGAGCAGGGTGCCGGTCAGGACGAAGGTTTCGGGCGCCGGGTCCGCACCGGCCAGGGCGATGCGCGCGGCGCCCGCCGCGCCGACGCCCGCGAAGGCGGCGACCGCCGGGTGCGGCCGCGGTGCGCGCAGGCCGAGCAGCAGGGCGAGGACTCCGAGGGCGGGGCCGTAGGAGACGCTGAACAGGGCGGGTGCGGTGGCCAGTCCGAGCCCGGCGGTCAGGGCGTACGAGGCGAGCGGTCGCCGTCGGGAGGCGGCGACGGCGGCGGCGAGCACCGCCAGACCGGCCAGCTGCTGCCACGGGGGGCGCGGTTCGTTCATGCCGAGGCGGTCCGCGGTGAGGGCGGGCAGCGCGAGCGCGCCCCAGAGGAGGACCCCGTTCCCCAGCCGTGCGCCGACCCGCTCCGGGGACCCGCCCCCGCGGGGCCCGGCCTCCCCCGGCGCGGGGTCGTCGAGGACGTTCCCGGTGGAGGCGCGGTCTTCGGTCGCAGGGGCGGGGCGCATGGCGTCGACGCTACAAGCGCAGGCGCCACGCGCGCCCCTGACGATCGTCAGGTGATCCGGCCCCCGCGGGGTCCGGCCTTCCCCGGCGCGGGGTCGTCGAGGACGTTCCCGGTGGAGGCGGGGTCTTCGGTCGCAGGGGCGGGGCGCATGGCGTCGACGCTACAAGCGCAGGCGCCACGCGCGCCCCTGACGATCGTCAGGTGATCCGGCCCCCGCGGGCTCCGGCCTCCCCCCGCGCGGGGTCGTCGAGGATGTCCCCGGTGAGGGCGGGATCTTCGGTCGGACAGGCGGGGCGCATGGCGTCGACGCTACAAGCGCAGGCGCCACGCGCGCCCCTGACGATCGTCAGGTGATCCGGCCGCCACCGGGTGGCGGTGTTCCCGTGCGGAGGTCCTCCCGTGGCAGGATCGGAGGGTCATGACTGCGCCCACGAAGCCCTCGCCAGGCGGATCCTCCGACCCCGCCGCGTCCGGTGTGCCGCTGCACGCCCCCGTCATCGACTGGTTCGACGAGCACGCCCGCGATCTGCCGTGGCGGCGCCCCGAGGCCGGTGCCTGGGGTGTGATGGTCAGCGAGTTCATGCTCCAGCAGACCCCGGTCAGCCGCGTCCAGCCCGTCTACGAGCAGTGGCTGGCCCGCTGGCCGCGCCCCGCCGACCTCGCCGCCGAGGCGCCCGGCGAGGCCGTGCGGGCCTGGGGGCGGCTCGGCTACCCGCGCCGCGCCCTGCGGCTGCACGGGGCGGCCGCGGCCATAACGGAACGGCACGGCGGCGACGTACCGTCCGACCACGCCCAGCTGCTGGCGCTGCCCGGCATCGGCGAGTACACGGCCGCGGCGGTCGCCTCCTTCGCCTACGGCCAGCGGCACGCCGTACTGGACACCAACGTCCGCCGGGTCTTCGCCCGCGCGGTCACCGGCGTGCAGTACCCGCCGAACGCCACCACCGCCGCCGAGCGGAAGCTGGCGCGGGCGCTGCTGCCCGAGGAGCAGGCGAGTGCCGCCCGCTGGGCCGCCGCCTCGATGGAGCTGGGCGCGCTGGTCTGCACGGCGAAGAACGAGTCGTGCCACCGCTGCCCGATCGCGGCCCAGTGCGCCTGGCGGCTGGCTGGAAAGCCCGCCCACGACGGGCCGCCGCGACGCGGCCAGACCTACGCGGGCACCGACCGGCAGGTGCGCGGGCGGCTGCTCGCGGTGCTGCGGGACGCGGCCGGGCCGGTGTCGCAGGCGACCCTCGACCAGGTGTGGCAGGAGCCGGTCCAGCGCGCCCGCGCCCTGGACGGCCTGGTGGCCGACGGTCTGGTGGAGCCGCTGGCGGACGGCTTGTACCGGCTGCCGATGAGCTGACACACGGCGGCTTCGGCGTCATCTCTGTGACGGTGCCCATATCGGGCACATCATCTGATGTCACCATCAAGTGGTGCGCTTGTTTGCCCGGTTCGTCCCTCCGTTACACAACCGACGGACAGCCGAGGGTTTGCCGCAGGCTGCTACGCACAGCGCCGTGACAACGCTTCCCTACCTTCGTTTGCGTGCCCAGAGGGCATGGCACGACAACGGACCACAGGCAGTGGGCCGACGGTGACCACCGTCGGAGTACGGGGATCGGAAGGCGGTTGACATGGGCGAGGTGCTCGAGTTCGAGGAGTACGTCCGCACCCGGCAGGACGCGCTGCTGCGCAGCGCCAGGCGCCTGGTCCCCGACCCCGTCGACGCCCAGGACCTGTTGCAGACCGCGCTGGCGCGGACGTACGGGCGCTGGGAGACCATCGAGGACAAGCGGCTCGCGGACGCCTACCTGCGCCGGGTGATGATCAACACCCGGACCGAGTGGTGGCGGGCGCGGAAGCTGGAGGAGGTGCCGACCGAGCAGCTCCCCGAGTCCCCCATGGACGACGCCACCGAGCAGCACGCGGACCGCGCCCTGCTGATGGACGTCCTGAAGGTGCTCGCCCCGAAGCAGCGCAGCGTCGTGGTGCTGCGACACTGGGAGCAGATGTCAACGGAGGAGACCGCCGCCGCCCTCGGCATGTCGGCGGGAACGGTCAAGAGCAC
This sequence comes from Streptomyces sp. BBFR25, assembly GCF_044590125.1. Lineage (NCBI taxonomy): Bacteria > Bacillati > Actinomycetota > Actinomycetes > Kitasatosporales > Streptomycetaceae > Streptomyces > Streptomyces sp. BBFR25. The sequence continues at coordinate 4,702,569 of NZ_CP172447.1, read as the reverse complement.
GCTGCACCGGGCGCTCGCCCGGCTCCGCGAGGAGCTGGTCGCCCGCGATCTGGACGCACGGGCGCTGGAGCGTGAGGAGCGGGAGCGTTGCGCGGCCTGACCGACGGTCGGACCCCCGGGGAGTCCGGGAGAACCACGCAGGCGGCGAGTACGGCGGTGGCCGTGTTCGTCGCCCTCGGCGTTTCCCTGGCCGGGTGCGGGACCGGCGGCACCGGTGCCCGGGACGAGGGACCGGCCCACGCGGACACGGTGGGCGGCTCGGCCTCGTCGTCCCCCGCGCCGGCGGCGAAGGCGTCGCCCTCCCCCTCGAAGGCCCCCGACCGGGTCGACGCGGTGCGGCTCGTCAAGGCCGACCCCAAGGTGTCCCCGGAGGTCAAGCGCGAGCTGAAGCCGTGCGTCGCCGACGAGTACCCCGTCGACGTGTCGTACGGGAAGCTGACGGACGGCTCGGCGGAAGACGTCGTCGTCAACGTGCTGACGTGCGGTGACGCGGTGGGTGTGGGCAGTTACGTGTACCGCGAGGAGGACGGCGCGTACCAGAATGTGTTCAAGGCGGAGGAGCCTCCGGTCTACGCGGAGATCGACCGCGGCGACCTGGTGGTGACGAAGCAGGTGTACGACAAGGGCGACCCGGTGTCGAGTCCGTCCGGCGAGAACGTGATCACGTACCGCTGGGCGTCGGACCGGTTCACCGAGGAGTACCGCACCCACAACGACTACAGCAAGGCCGCGGGGAACGCGCCCACCCCGGCTCCGGAGCCGGACAGCTGAACCGCTCCGCCGGGCCGGGCCGCGTGAACCGATCGGGCCGCTCGTACCGATGACCGGGTGGGGGCGCCGTAGGGGATCCGGCGACCGATCCGTTCGACCGACCACACCATGAGGACTGAGAGCACCGGGATGGCAGACCAGACCCACGTCCTGTTCGTCGAGGACGACGACGTCATCCGCGAGGCCACCCAGCTCGCCCTGGAGCGGGACGGCTTCGCGGTCACCGCGATGCCCGACGGGCTCTCGGGCCTGGAGTCCTTCCGGGCCGACCGTCCCGACATCGCCCTGCTCGACGTCATGCTCCCCGGCCTCGACGGCGTGAGCCTGTGCCGCCGGATCCGGGACGAGTCCACGGTGCCGGTGATCATGCTGTCGGCGCGGGCCGACTCCATCGACGTGGTGCTCGGCCTGGAGGCGGGCGCCGACGACTACGTCACCAAGCCGTTCGACGGGGCCGTGCTGGTCGCCCGCATCCGGGCGGTGCTGCGGCGCTTCGGGCACGCCGGGGGCGGCGACCGGGCGGAGGCGACCGGTGCCGGGGACACCGGGGGCGTGCTCACCTTCGGCGACCTTGAGGTGGACACGGACGGCATGGAGGTGCACCGGGCCGGGCGGCCGGTGGGGCTCACCCCGACCGAGATGCGGCTGCTGCTGGAGTTCTCCTCCGCGCCGGGCACCGTGCTCTCCCGCGACAAGCTGCTGGAACGCGTGTGGGACTACGGCTGGGGCGGGGACACCCGGGTCGTCGACGTGCACGTGCAGCGGCTGCGCACCAAGATCGGCCAGGACCGGATCGAGACGGTCCGCGGCTTCGGCTACAAGTTGAAGGCCTGAGCGGGGATACAGGGATATGCGGGGGTTCTTCCGACAGCGCCGGAGCGTCTCGCCGCCGGGGCGCCCGTACGACCGCACGGGGCCCGGCGAGCACGCGGGGAGCGGCGAACACGCGGGTCCTGGCGGGCGTACGCGGGGCCTCGGTGCGCGCGGGCTGCGGGCGCGCGGCATCCGCACCGGGCTGCGCTGGAAGCTGAGCGCGGCCATCGCGCTGGTCGGCGCGCTGGTGGCGGTCGCGCTGAGCCTGGTCGTGCACAACGCCGCCCGGGTGTCGATGCTCGACAACGCCCGTGACCTCGCCGACGACCGGGTCCTGATCGCCCAGCGCAACTACGAGCTGTCCGGGCGGCAGAACTTCCCCAACGCCCAGATCGACGACCCCGCCCTGCCACCGGAGCTGCGCCGCAAGGTCGAGGCGGGGCGGCGGGCCACGTACGTCTCCGAGCGGGCGAACGGTGTGACGGACATCTGGGCGGCCGTGCCGCTCAAGGACGGGCACGTGATGTCGCTGCACTCCGGTTTCACCGACCGCAGCGCGGACATCCTCAGCGACCTGGACCAGGCGCTGGTCATCGGTTCCATCGCGGTCGTCCTCGGCGGCAGCGCGCTGGGCGTGCTCATCGGCGGTCAGCTCTCGCGCCGGCTGCGCAAGGCCGCCGCCGCCGCGAACGAGGTGGCCAACGGCGGGACCGACGTCCGGGTACGGGAGGCCATCGGCGGGGTCGTGCGGGACGAGACGGACGACGTGGCGCGCGCCGTGGACGCGATGGCGGACGCCTTGCAGCAGCGCATCGAGGCCGAGCGCCGGGTCACCGCGGACATCGCGCACGAACTGCGCACCCCGGTGACCGGTCTGCTCACGGCCGCCGAACTGCTGCCGCCGGGCCGCCCGACCGAGCTGGTCCTGGACCGGGCGAAGGCGATGCGCACGCTCGTCGAGGACGTCCTGGAGGTGGCGCGGCTCGACGGGGCGTCCGAGCGGGCCGAGTTGCAGGACATCATGCTGGGCGACTTCGTGACCCGGCGGGTGGCGGCCAAGGACCCGGCCGTCGAGGTGCGGGTGATCCACGAGTCCGAGGTCACCACCGACCCGCGCCGTCTGGAGCGCGTGCTGTTCAACCTCCTCGCCAACGCCGCCCGGCACGGCCGCTCGCCCGTCGAGGTGAGCGTCGAGGGACGGGTCATCCGGGTCCGCGACCACGGGCCGGGTTTCCCCGAAGACCTGCTGGCCGAGGGACCGAGCCGGTTCCGCACCGGCAGCACGGACCGGGCCGGGCGCGGGCACGGACTCGGACTGACCATCGCGGCGGGCCAGGCCCGCGTCCTGGGAGCCCGGCTCACCTTCCGCAACGTCCGCCCGGCCGGCGCCCCCGCGCACGTACCGGCCGAGGGCGCGGTCGCCGTCCTGTGGCTGCCGGAGCACGCACCGACCAACACGGGGAGCTACCCGATGCTGCCGGACCGGTCGAGCGGCGGCCCGTCGCCTGCCGGGAACACCTCCCGGCAGGCCGCCCAGGGGGCGTCCCGGAAGCCGTGACACCCCGGCTCGGTGGTCAGATCCGGTCGAGTGCGGCACGGACCCGGTCGAGTCCCTCCGCCCGCCAGTGGTCCCGGTCGGGCATCTGGTCGTCCCGACGCCAGCGCCAGGCGGAGAACATCGCCCAGTTCAGCGCGCGGCACCGGTGGACCAGTGCGGGATCGGCACCCGGGTAGTGCTCGGCCGCGTCCTCGGGGCCGTGGGCGAGGTCGAACTCGACGGGCCCGCGGCAGCAGGTGGCGAGGTCGATGAAGAGCGGGCCCCTGCGCGTGTTCAGGAGGTTTCCGGGGTGCGGCTCGCCGTGCAGCAGCTGGTCGCGTGCCGTGTCGGCGCTGATCTCGGCGCTCAGACCGGCGAGTGTGTCGTGGAGGAATTCCCGGTCGGAGTCGGACAGCTCGGGTGACCGCTCCCGGTCGTCCACCCCTGCCAGCGCCACGGCCACCCGGTCGGTGAAGTGCGGTGCGTCCACGTCGATCCGGCGCAGGGCGGCGTGGTGCCGCACGAGTACGTCCGCGTAGTCGGCGGGGGCGATGTCCGGTCCCACCGGTTCGTAGTAGGTCCAGAGGGAGACGGCGAAGGCGTCCCGCACCTGGACCCGGGGCGCGACCCGGGGGTCCAGCTCCCCCACCGGAGCCTCGGCGTCGGCGAGCCGACGGGCGACCTCCACCTCGAACGCGGCCTCGGCCACCTGCCCCGCGGGCGCGACCCGGGCCAGGACGTCGCACGGGAGCAGGCGCAGTGCGACGCGGTCCGAGTTGTGGACGACTCGCACGTCGTCGGCCCTCAGGCCCAGCTCCGCAGCGGTCGTCCGGGCGGTCTCGGCCGCGCGGCGCAGTTCTGTGGGCTCCACACCGTCCCCTTCCGTGGGTTCGGTGCTCATGGTCCTGGCGCGGGCCGTCCCCGGCGAGTGGTTTTCGCTCCTGGCAGGTCCATGGCGTCCTTCGCCGGCCGCGACTGCCTCAGCTTGTCCATACGCCGATGGTGGCACGCGGCACTGACATCGGCGGGCGCCGGAGGTCACAGGGGCAGGGGGCGGGCCTCGACCAGGTTGGCCTGGTGCACACGGCCAACTGCGCGGTCGGCGCCCTGCTGCTGGTGGAGCGGCTGCTCGCCCAAGGGTGAGCACACTAGGGCGTGTCCGGTGGGTGTGGGACCGTCCGCCCACCTTCCAGACTTGAGTGCTGGTCATCGTCAATGCCTGCGGCTAAGCTCTCTGTTGCTCATTCGAGAGCCACAAGCACTGGCGACGTGTCCGATGGGGGACAGTGCTTCAATCTCGACAGGCAATGAGCACGATGAGTCTCTAATCGTCGCAGAGCCTCAGCAGGCCATCCGCAAGCGGTGGTCGAGCTGAGGCTGCCCGCCGACTGGTCGATCACCTTCGTGAAGGGATCGACTGGTGAGGCTGACTTTTCTCGTTCAGGTACTTCTTGCACTTCTGTCCTTCGTGTCGTCGCTGCTGGTAGCGGTGGTGGCGGGGGTGCTTTCTCATGAGGCTGGGGCTCCGGTAGCTGGTGCAGTGCTGTACGGCGGCGGCGCGCTCATCGGCTGGATGACACTCTGCGTCGTTGTGTTGACGGCACTTGGCCTGCTCGGGCGCCACAGCCATCCCGGCGAGTGAGGGTGCCCGGTACTCAGGAGTAAAGCCAGAGCCGGATCGCAGCGAGGGTGACCGTGCCGTTGCAGACATACGCTCTCTTGTCGTACCTGGTCGCCGGAACGATCCGACTGCTCGCCAGTCACACGACTCGTCGGACACGCCCTAGTCTGACGATCATGGCGGACTGGGAAGTGCGACCGGCCTCGGCGGCGGACGTCGAGGCGGTGGCGGAGCTGCGCGCGCTGGTGCTGCGGGCGGATCTGGAGCGGCTCGGGCGGTACGACGCGCGGCGGGTGCGGCAGCGGCTGCGGGACGGGTTCGCCCCGGCGCACACCCGGGTGATCGAGGTGGGTGGCGCGTTCGCCGGGTGCGTGGCGCTGCGGCCGGCCGAGGACGCCCACTGGCTGGAGCACTTCTATCTGGCCCCGCGGCTGCAGGGCGGCGGCATCGGTACGGCCGTGCTGCGCGAGCTGCTGGAGCGGTGCGACCGCGAGGACGTCCTGGTCCGGCTGAACGTACTGCGGGGCAGTCCCGCCCGGCGGCTCTACGAACGGCACGGTTTCACGGTGGAGAGCGAGGACCCGGTGGACGTGTTCATGGTGCGCCACTCGCGCCCGTAGCCTGAGGCGCCATGGGCATACGCATCGAGGCAGAGGTCAGTTACCCGGACAACGACGAGGTGGAGCGGGTGCTGGGGATGGCCGAGACGGTCGGTGAGCCGGTCACGGTCACGTTCGCGTGGGAGGGAGGGCGGCCCCTGCTGCACGGGGTGCTGGTCCCCGCGGCGACGCTGGCGCTCTGGGAGCACTGGGCGCCCACCGCCTACGCGGCGGGTGACCGGGGGGAGGAGCCCGAACTGGCTCACCCCGAGGAGTTCGGCCCGTTCACGCTCTTCCGGCGCCGTGTCAGCGGGCGTACGGCGGTGGCCCGCCACGGCGTGGTGGTCGCGGAACTGCTCGACCCCGCCGAGGCGCACTGGCTGGAGGAGCGGGCCCGCAACGTCCGCCAGGGCTTCATGGACCCGAAGCAGAAGGCCGCGTTCGAGGAGTTCCTCGCCCGGCAGGCGGCGCGGGGTGAGCAGTAACGGGCGGTGCGCCTACCGCAGGCCGTCGACGAAGGACTGCCAGGCATCGGCGCCGACGGTGACGACCGGACCGGCCGGATTCTTGCTGTCCCGGACGGGGACGGCGCCGGGGAGGCAGTTGTCGGCAACCTCAACGCATTCGCCGCCGGTGTTTCCGCTGTAACTGGACTTACGCCACTGGGTGTTCCTCGGGCTGGGAGCAGTCTCCATAGCGTTCCTCCATCACGCGGATGATCAGTCTCGCCGAATCCTCCACGGAGAGGGCGGCGGCCTGCAAGCGAGCGTAACGGAGCGCGGCTTCCCTGATGGTCTCCGGATCGGCCGTCATATGACCGGAGATGACATCTTCCGTGTAGATGATGTCCGGATCGTCGTCGAAGCGCATGGCGGTGAAAGAACCGGCGAGGCTGGCATGGGCCCCCGCCTCGTTCGGCAGCACCTGCACCTGCATCCAGCGGTGACCGGCGAACTCCAACAGCCGGGCCAGTTGCCGCCGCATGACCTGATGCCCACCGATCGGCCTGTGCAGCACCGCCTCGTCCAGCACCACCCAGGCCAGCGGCGGCCGCTCACGCTCCAGGATGCGCTGGCGTTCCATCCGGGCGGCCAGCAAGCCTTCCAAGTCGTCCGGCATGCCGGTGGCGAGCACCGCCCTCGCGTACTCCTCCGTCTGCAACAGGCCGTAGACCAGCTGCGCCTGGTACGTCGAGATGTACGCCGCCTTCGCCTCCATCTCCGCGTACGGCTGGAACCACGTGGGAAGTTGGCTGCGCAGCACCAGGCCGATCAGCCGGGAGAACAGACCGTCCGTGCCCAGCGCGGCGTCCACCCGTTCGGAGAAGTCCCGCGTCGGGACCTTCTTCGTGGTCTCGATCTGGCCCACCAGGGAGCCGGTGCAGAAGATGATGTCGCCGAGCTGGCCCTGCTTGAGGCCGTGGGCCTCGCGCTGGCGGCGCAGCTCCCAGCCGTAGTAGTCGAGCGGGGACGCGGTCGGGTCGAGGGACTGGATGTTGGCCACTGCGGCACCTCACTCCGGGACTACGGACGGCAACACCTCTCGGCGTTCGTTTCTGTGCGTAGTCGAGCGTACGCACCGCGTCGCAGGGTTGTGGTGTGAATCACGCAACCGGTCCGCGGGCGGCGGACGTTGACAGCCAGTACCACGCCGAGTTCGCCATGGGCGCGCACTCGGCCCGCCATCTGCGCCGCGTGCTGCGGCTCTACCTCGTGCGCTCCGGGCTGGGCGAGGTGTCCGACGCCGCCGAGCTGGCGCTCACGGAGCTGGTCGCCAACGTCGTACGGCATGTGCCCGGCCGCCGCTGCCGCCTGTGCTTCCTGCTGCTGCCGGGCGCGGTACGGGTGGAGGTCGCCGACGACTGCCCGGAACTGCCGGTTCCAGCGGCTGCCGACGCGCTGGGCGAGGGCGGGCGGGGGCTGGTGATCGTCGCTGCGGTGACCGACCGGTGGGGTGTCACGCCGTACCCGGACGGGCGGGGCAAGACGGTGTGGTTCGAGTGCGTGGGCAAGTGGGCTCCGTCGCCGCACGGGTCACCGGCGGGCAGGCCCGTCCGCCGGTGACCCGGTGAAACCGGGTTGTCCCCGGGTGAGTGATCCGCTTGGGTTCGTGGTCGTGACCGACTTGAGCGAGCTCGTGCGTCCCGACCGGTATCCGCGTTCGTCCCGCTACGACCCCGGCTGGCTGCTGGACCTCGACATGGGGCCGCATCCGCTGTGGCTGCTGGAGGATCTCGCCCGGGACCTGGAGCTGCGCCCGGGGATGCGGATTCTCGACCTCGGCTCCGGGAAGGGGGCGACCTCGGTGTTCCTGGCCCGTGAGTACGGCGCCGAGGTCGTCGCGGCCGACTGGTGGATCGCACCCGAGGAGGCGGCGGCCGGGTTCGCCGCGGCGGGGGTCGCGGACCGGGTGGAGGCGGTGCGGGCGGAGGCGCACGCGCTGCCGTTCGAGGAGGCGGGCTTCGACGCCATCGTCAGCATCGACGCGTTCGAGTACTTCGGTACGGCGGACGGATATCTGCCGTATCTCGTCCGGTTCCTGCGTCCCGGTGGGCAGTTGGGTGTGGCGACACCCGCTCTCACGCGGGAGGTGCGTGAGCTGGGCGCGATTCCGCCGCACATCAAGGAGGTGGTGGGCTGGGAGGCGATGGCCTGGCACACCGCCGAGTGGTGGCGCTTCCAGTGGGAGACCACCGAGCTGGTGGACGTCACCTCCGCACGTCTGCAACCGGAAGCCTGGCGGGACTGGCTGCTGTGGGCCCGGGCCGGGGCCGCGTACCGGGCGGATGCCCGGGGCACGGACGGCGCGAGCGCGGACAGCGACCGGGCCGTCGTCGACATGCTCACCGCAGACCGCGGCGCGTACCTCTCCTTCGCCCTGGTCACCGCGCGCAGGCGGTGACCGGTGAACGACGAGGCCCCCGGCCGGCCGAAGCCGTCCGGGGGCCTGCTGAGGGTGCGGGCGGGCCGCCGCGAGGTCAGACCTTCTCGGTCACCGGCGCCTTCGCCGCGGCCGGGTCGCCGCCGTCGCCGTCGGCCGGGGCGTCGGCCGCCTTCGGTCCCGCGCCCTTGAGCGGGACCTCCTTGACGAAGACCGCCGCGACCAGCGCGAGGACGGCCACCGCGGAGCCGAGCAGGAACGCGCCGTGGGTGCCGGAGGACACCGCGTGCTGGTAGGCGTCGCGGACCGCCGCGGGGAGCGCCTCCAGTGCGTCCGCGGTGAGTGTCGCCGACTGCTCCGTCGCCTGGGAGCCGCCCGAGGGGGCCCGCTCGGCCATGGCGTCCTGGACGCGGTTGTTGAACAGCGCGCCCATGATCGCGACGCCGAAGGAGGAACCGAGGGTGCGGAAGAGGGTGGTGGAGGAGGACGCGACGCCCATGTCCTTCATCTCCACGCTGTTCTGCGCCACCAGCATGGTGATCTGCATCAGGCAGCCCATGCCGAGACCGACGACCGCCATGTACAGGCCGGAGGTGAAGCGGCTGGTGTCGGTGTCCATGGTCGACAGCAGGAACAGGCCGACCGTCATCAGCGCGCCGCCCGCCACCGGGAAGATCTTGTAGCGGCCGGTGTTGGTGGTGACCCGCCCGGCGACCATCGAGGTGACGAGCATCGCGCCCAGCATGGGCAGGAGCAGCAGCCCGGAGTTGGTGGCGGACGCGCCCTGCACCGCCTGCTGGTACAGCGGCAGGAAGAGGGTGGCGCCGAACATCACGAAGCCGACGATGAAGCCGATGACGGACATCAGCGTGAAGTTGCGGCTGCGGAAGATGTGCAGCGGCACGATCGGCTCGGCGGCCCTGGTCTGCCAGAACACGAACCCGACCAGCGCGGCGACGCCGATGCCGATCAGCTCCATGATCCGTGCGGAGGTCCAGGCGTACTCGGTGCCGCCCCAGGTGGTGACGAGCACGATGGCCGTGATGCCGACGGTCAGCAGCCCGGCGCCCAGATAGTCGATCCGGGCCTCGCTGCGCTTCTTCGGCAGGTGCAGCACGGCGCTGATGGCGACGAGCGCGATCACGCCGAGCGGGATGTTGATGTAGAAGGACCAGCGCCAGCCCCAGTGGTCGGTGATGGTGCCGCCGACCAGCGGTCCGCCGATCATCGCCAGCGCCATGACGGCGGCCATCATGCCCTGGTACTTGCCGCGCTCCCTGGGCGGTATCAGATCGCCGATGATCGCCATGACGCCGACCATCAGACCGCCCGCGCCCAGGCCCTGGACGGCGCGGAAGCCGATGAGCTGGCCCATGTCCTGGGCCATGCCGCTGAGCGCCGAGCCGATCAGGAAGATCACGATCGAGGACATGAAGACGCCCTTGCGTCCGTACATGTCGCCGAGCTTGCCCCACAGCGGGGTGGAGGCCGCGGTCGCCAGGGTGTAGGCGGTGACGACCCAGGAGAGGTGCTCCAGGCCGCCCAGTTCACCCACGATCGTCGGCATCGCGGTGCCGATGATCATGTTGTCGAGCATCGCGAGCATCATCGCGATCATGAGGGCGAGCAGGACGACCCGCACGCTCCTCGGCTGCTTTCCGGCGTCGGCCCCGGCCGTCGCCGCCGTTTTCTCGGCCATCTCTCCTACTCCCCCAGCTACCGCTGTGCCACTTGCCACTTACTTGCCGACCGGCAAGCTGACTACACTGGGGAAGGTAGACGCGTAACTAGCCGGGCGTCAAGTAAGTTTTTCGGAAAGTGCGCGGGGCAGGAGGTGCGTAGGAGGATGGGCGGCACAATGGACGGCACCAAGCAGCAGCGACGCCGCGGGGACACCCGCCAGCGCATCCAGGACGTGGCGCTCGGGCTCTTCGCGGAGCAGGGGTACGAGAAGACCTCCCTGCGCGAGATCGCCGAGCGTCTGGATGTGACCAAGGCCGCGCTCTATTACCACTTCAAGACCAAGGAAGAGATCCTCGTCAGCATCTTCGAGGACCTCTCCCGGCCACTGGAGGGCCTGATCGCCTGGGGGCGGGAGCAGCCGCGCACCCTGGAGACGAAGCAGGAGATCATCCGCCGCTACAGCGAGGCGCTGGCCGGCGCGGCGCCGCTGTTCCGCTTCATGCAGGAGAACCAGGCGACGGTGCGGGACCTGCGCATCGGCGAGCTGTTCAAGACCCGCATGTTCGGTCTGCGCGACATCCTCGTGGACCCGGAGGCGGAGCTGACCGACCAGGTCCGCAGCGTCACCGCGCTGTTCACGCTGCACGCCGGGATGTTCGTGCTCCGGGACCTCGAAGGCGACCCCGAGGAACAGCGTGCTGCCGTTCTCGAGGTCGCCATCGATCTGGTGACCCAGGCCCACCGGGGAGCGGCGGGCGGGTAGTCCCGGCCCTTAGACCGTCACGCCCTTGCCGCGCAGGAAGGCGACCGGGTCGACGGCCGAGCCGTAGTTCGGGGTCGTACGGATCTCGAAGTGCAGGTGCGGACCGCTGGAGTTACCGGTGTTGCCGGACTTGGCGATCGACTGGCCCGTCTTCACGATCTGGCCGATCTTGACGTTGATCTTGGACAGGTGCGCGTACTGGGAGTACGTGCCGTTGCCGTGCTTGATGACGATCGCGTTGCCGTAGGCGGGGCCGTCACCGGCGCCGTTGCCGCCGGCCTTGACCACGGTGCCGCCGTGGGCGGCGACGACGTTGGTGCCGATCGGCACGGCGAAGTCCTGGCCGCTGTGCTTGTGCGCCCACATGCCGCCGTTCTGGGCGAAGCTGGCGCTCAGCTCGTACTTCTTGACCGGGTCCACCCAGGAGGCGGCCTTCTTCTTGGTGGCCGTCTTCTTGGCGGTGGTGCTCTTCTTGGCGCTCGCGGCGGCCTTCTCGGCCTTCGCCGCCTTGGCCTGCGCCGCGGCCTGGGCCTCTACGGCACTCGCGGCGGCGTTGGTGCTGGAGGCCGCCGTGGTGCCGGTGGCGGCCGCGACCCCGGCTCCCAGTGCGACCGAGGCTCCGAGGCCGGCGGCCATCACCGCGGCGCGGGTGCGGATGGTCGTACGGGAAGAACGGGACGTGACACGCGGAAACATTCGAACCTCATGGGGACGGGTGCAGAGGAATGCCCACCGGCGGGACGCACCAGGCGCTCACCGGGCGGGCTCAACCTTGGTAACCCGGAGACCCCGAACCGCACAAAGGTGTGACCTACGACGTTATTTAGTACTTCAGCGTGAAACTTCATGAGTCACGCCAGAGCGGCCATTTTGGACAAAACCAGCTCAGAGCCCCGGAAAGCTCCCCGTCACCTGCTCCGGTATGTCCGTTTTCGTAGTTCTTGTGGCGGCCACTATTCCCCGTAGTACACCCCGATCGGCCTGTGCGGCACATCACCGGCCGCCATGATCGAAGGGGCGGTGAATGTGACGGGGGCTACTCCCGTCCGGGTTAACCCGCCCCCCGCACAAGGGCGTTCACCTAGGCTCGGAGCATGGTCGACGTCACAGCACTCGGGGCCCGTGTCGCGTCCAGCGCGGTCGCGCCGCTCGTCCGCCGGCTCTTCGTCCGGGACGGGCCGGGAGCAGGACTGGTGGACCGTCCGGTGCGGATATCGGCCCTGGTGTCCTTCCGGGGCGAGAAGCGGAACGTCACGCCCAAGGACGTCGACAAGATCGCCGGGGAGCTGGTCCGCCGGGCGCTGGCCGCGGCGGGGCCCGGCGAGGAGCCCGCCGACGCCGCCGAGGCGACGGCCGTCAAGGACGCCCTGGCCCGCACGCTCACCCGGCTCGGCGAGATCACCGTCGAGGACTACGAGGCCGTCGGGCTCGGCCCCGAGCGCTTCGCCCGCGAGCTGGGCGCGGGCGTGCCGCTGGCCCCGTACGGGCTGGGCGAGGGCGGCACGCTGCTGTACGAGCGGCTGCTGCACACCGCCTCGCTGCACATCCTGAACTTCCTCACCCAGCGCTCCACCTACGTCGCCCGCCAGCAGACCGTCCAGACGCGGCAGCTGTCCCGGCTGGTGCAGGCCGTGGACGTCCTGCTGGAGCGGCTTCCGTCCCAGTCGGCCGAGGACGCCGGGTTCGAGGAGCGCTACGCGGACCACGTCGCCGCCCGGTACGGCACGCTCACCATCTACGGCCTGGACGCCGGGACCCGCGAGTGGCCGCTGGACACGGCGTACCTGAGCCTGGAGGCGACCCGGCCGCAGGCGGGACGGGACGGAGCGTCCCGGGCCGTCGCCGCCGAGCAGGTACTCGCCGACCACGACCAGGTCTTCCTGCGCGGTGTCGCCGGGTCCGGCAAGACCACCCTCGTGCAGTGGCTGGCCGTCACGGCGGCGAGCCGGGTCTACGACCACGGGCTGACCCACCTCATCGGGCGGGTGCCGTTCGTGCTGCCCATGCGCCGGATTGTGCGGCCGGGGGCCGAGCTGCCCTTCCCCGGCGACTTCCTGCGCGCGGTCGGCTGCCCCGTCGCCGGGGAGCAGCCGCCGGGGTGGGTGGAGCGCGTGCTGCGGGCCCGGCGCGGGGTGCTGCTGGTGGACGGCATCGACGAGATCGCCCAGGACCGCCGTGCCGCCGCCCGGCGCTGGCTGCGCGAGCTGGTGCGGGCCTTCCCCGGGAACCTGTGGCTGGTCACCTCCCGGCCCTCGGCCGTACCGGAGGACTGGCTGGCCGCCGAGGGCTTCCACGAACTGGTGCTCGCCCCGATGGGACGCGACGGCGTCGCCACCTTCGTACGGCGCTGGCACCGGGCGGCCGAGGTGGCCCCGTCCGTCGGGGAGTCCCTGCTGGCCGCCGTGCGGGGCACCTCGGAGCTGAACGGGCTGGCCACCAACCCGCTCATGTGCGGCATGCTGTGCGCCCTCCACCGCGACCGGCGCGGTTTCCTGCCCCAGGACCGCAGGTCGCTCTACGAGGCCGCCCTGACCATGCTCCTGGAACGCCGGGACCGGGAGCGGGAGCTGCACGGCTTCGACGGGGTGCACCTCGCGTACGCCACGCAGGTGCAGCTGCTGCAGAGACTGGCATGGTGGCTGATCCGGAACAGCCGGCAGGAGATGGACCGGCACGAGGCGCTCGGCATCGTGGACCGGGCGCTGCCCGCGCTGAACCTGGCCGACGCCGGTGGGGAGGAGGTCTACCGGGCGCTGCTGCTGCGCTCCGGGCTGCTGCGCGAGCCCGCCGAGGGCCGGGTGGACTTCCTGCACCGCACCTTCCAGGACTATCTCGGCGCCCGGCTGGCCGTACAGGAGATGGACTTCGACCTGCTGGTCAACCACGCCCACCTGGACGAGTGGGACGACGTGATCCTGCTCGCCCTCGCCCATGCCCGGCCCAAGGAGGCCGAGCAGATGCTGCGTCGGCTGACGGAACTGGAGACGCCGCGCGGGACGCTGCTGGCGGCGGCCGGGCTGCAGTACGCGGCGGAGGTGGAGCCGGGGACGCGCAAGCGCGTGGAGGAGGGACTGGCGACGCACGTTCCGCCGGCCGGCTTCAAGGCGGCGCAGGAGGTGGCGCGGGCGGGCGGCGATCTGGTGCTGGGGCTGCTGCCGGGACCTGACGGAATCGACGAGGAGACCGCGGCGCTGGTGGTGCAGACGGCGGTCAGCGTGGGCAGCGAGGCCGCATTGCAGTTCCTGACCCGGTTCCGGGACCACCCGGACTCGTTCGTCGGTGGACTGCTGGCCGCCGCGTGGCACGCGTTCGACCGGGACCAGTACGCCCGCGAGATCCTCGCCCACCTTCCCGCGCAGCACGTCGTCGACGCGCACTCGGTCGAGGACCTGCGTACGCTGCGCTCGCTCGGTGGCTGGGAACGGATCCACGTCCAGGCCCCCTACCGCGTCGAGGATCTGACCGAACTGATCGTTCCCGAGCGTCTGCGCGACCTGTCCATGGACGCGCCGCATCCCGTGGAGGGGCTGTCCTGGCTGTCCGCGTTCCCCTCCCTCCGGACGGTCACCGTGTACACGGAGCTGGACCCGGCCGTGGCCCGCGAAGTGCCGCCCGGGGTGTCTCTCACCTTCCCGTCCGCCGACCGCCAGGGGTAACCCGCCTTCATGGATGCCGTCGTCCGCACGCCCTCCCGTCTCGCCGCCCCCCTCGTCCACCGGCTCTTCCGCGACCCCGCCCGGCCACCGGTGTTCTCCGAGCCGGTCCCCGGCCTCGTCACCTGGCGCGGCGCCACGGCCACGGCCACGCCGGACGACGTCCACCGCACCGCCGCCGACCTGGTGCACCTCGCCGCCGAGCGGCACGCCGCGCCCACCGCCGAGCTGGCCCCGGTCGTCGACGTCCTGGCCCGCACCCTGCTCGCCATCGCCGAGGTCGACGTCACCGACGCCGACGCCGTACGGCTGGGGCCGCAGGACTACGCGCGGCGGCTGCGGGGCGCGGTGCAGGGCGCGGACCGGGAACTGTCGCCGGACGCGGCCTGGTTCCACGACGCGCTGCTGGTCTCGGTGTGCCTGCACGTCCTGCACCACCTGGTGCGGCGCTCCGCCTACCTCCAGCGGCAACTGCCGGGACGGGCGAGCCGGATCGCCCAGCTGGTCGACCAGGGCGACGCCGAGGTGGCGGCACGGCAGGCCGAACGGCCGCAGGAGGACGTGGTGTTCGAGGCCGAGTACGCCGAGTGGGTGGCCCTGCAGCACGGCTGGCTGACCATCGTCGGCGTGGACTTCCCCAACGCGCCCGACCGTTGGCCGCTGGAGGAGACCTACCTGAGCCTGGAGGCGGAGGAACGCAGCGGCGGCGTGAGCGGCGCCGACGACGAGCGGCGCACCGTGCTGCTCGCGGACCGCGCCCTGGTGGACCACGAACGGGTCCTGCTGCGCGGCGGCGCCGGCTCGGGCAAGACGACCCTGGTGCAGTGGCTGGCCGTGGCCGCCGCCCGCGAGGGCACCCGGGTCCCCTTCGTCCTCCCGGTACGCAGTTTCGCCCGCGAGGGCTTCCCGGCCCCGGACGACTTCCTGCACGCGGTCCGCCACCCGCTCGCCGCCCGGGCACCCGAGGGCTGGGTGGTGCGCACCCTGCTCGCGGGCCGGGCGCTGCTGCTGGTCGACGGCATCGACGAGGCACCGGAGAAGACGCGCCGCGAGCTGCGCGACCGGCTCCGCCGGCTGCTGCGCGTCTTCTCCGGCAACGGCTGCCTGGTCACCTCCCGGCCCTCCGCGGTGTCGGAGGGCTGGCTGTCGGGGGGCGGACTGGCCGAGGAGGACTTCGTCGAGCTGTCGCTGGCGCCCATGTCCCGGGACCAGGTCACCCGGTTCATCCGGGACTGGCACTCGGCGGCCCGCCTCGACGAGCAGAGCCGCTCCGCGGGGCCGCGGGAACGGGAGCGCGAGCGCAGCACGCTGGACGAGTACGAGCAGCGGCTGCTGCACTCCGTGCGGATCTACCGCGAGCTGCGCCAGCTCGCCACCAACCCCCTGATGTGCGGGCTGATATGCGCCCTCAACCGGGATCGCGCCGGTTCCCTGCCCAGCGGCCGCAAGGAGCTGTACGACGCGGCCCTGGAGATGCTGCTCCAGCGCCGCGACCCCGAGCGGGACGTGCTGTACGCCGACGACGTGCGCCTCCAGCAGAGCACCAGGGAACGGCTGTTGCAGAAGCTGGCCCACGCCATGCTGGAGGAGGACGCCTCCGAGCTGCCCCGCGAGCGGGCGGTCGGCATCCTGGACGCCGCGCTGCCCGCGATGCCCGCCGCCCGCGCGCAGGGGGACGGCGCGAAGATCTTCCGGCACCTGCTGCACCGCACGGGCCTGCTGCGCGAACGGTCGGGCGAGTCGGTCGACTTCGTCCACCGCACCTTCCAGGACTACCTGGCCGCCAAGGAGATCGTGGCCCGCGGCCGCTTCCCCACGCTGGTGGACCACGCCCACCAGTCGGAGTGGGAGGAGGTGATCCGCATGGCCGCCGCCCACGCCCGCCCCGAGGAGTGCGCCCAGTTCCTGGAACGGCTGCTGGCGCCCGCGCCCGGACTGCGCCGCCCGCAGATCAACCACCGGCGGCTGATGGCCGCGGCCTGCCTGGACCACGTCACCGAACTCGACCCGGCCGTCCAGCGCCTCGTCCACGACCGCACGAAGAACCTGGTGCGTCCGACGACGGAGCTGGCCGCCCGGGGGCTCGGCTGGGTCGGCCCCATCGTCCTGGAGCTGCTGCCCGACCCGGGGCAGGTCCCCGACGACCGGCAGGCCCTGCTGCTCGCCTACACCGCGACCCGCGTCCAGGACGACGCGGCCATCGACTACCTGGTCCGGCTGCGCACCCGCGCCGCCCTGCCGGTGCGCACCGAACTGGCCCGGGGCTGGCGGCACTTCGACACCGAGCGGTACGCCCAGGAGATCATCGCCCACCTGGACCCGGACGGCCTCTACTTCCCGGTCTCCGACACCGCCGAGCTGGCGGCCCTGCGCGAACTCGGCGGGCGTCCGCGCATCCAGGTGGCCGGGGTGATGCGGGCCGAGGAACTGCTCGCGGGACTGCTCCCCGACCAGCTGACCCACCTGTGGCTGAACGCGGAGCTGCCCGACACGGACGTCTCGTGGCTGACCGGCTTCCCCCGGCTGCGGGTGCTGCGGGTCAATCCCCGGCTGCCGCGGGTGCGGAACGTGCCGGACGGGGTGGAGATCACGGCGTAACCGCAGGCCGGGCGGCCTACTACTCCCCAGTAACCCAATCGTTGCCGTCCGGCCACTTGCTGGGGCGAGCATGCACGCGACAACTTTGCCGTCAGGCATCCGCGCAGGCATGAGAGGACCCCACCCCCCATGACCGACCAGACCGGACAGACCGGACAGACTCGGCGCACCTGGTGGCGTGCCGCGGGCACGGCCGCCGTGGTCGCGGCGGCGCTCACCGCGACCGTCACGCCGTCCGTCGCCGCCCCGGCCAAGACGCGGCCCGCGCCGGTCACGGCCGCCGCGGCCGCCGACGTCGACTACGACACCTGGCAGCGGGACTGCCGGGCCGTGATGGCCGCGGCGCTGCCGTACCTGAAGGAGCGGATCGCCGACTCCGCGCCCGGCGAGAAGCAGGCGATCGTCCTCGACATCGACAACACCTCCCTGGAGACCGACTTCGGCTTCAGCTACCCGCAGCCCGCCAACCGGCCGGTCCTGGAGGCCGCCGAGTACGCCCAGGAGCACGGCGTCGCCCTGTTCTTCGTGACCGCCCGCCCCGGCATCATCGAGGCGCCCACCGAGTGGAACCTCGCCCACGCCGGGTACGAGTCCTCCGGACTGCACGTCCGCGGCTTCCTGGACCTGTTCAGGGACGTCGCCGAGTACAAGACCGAACAGCGCGCCGAGATCGAGGCCAAGGGCTACACGATCATCGCGAACATCGGCAACAGCGCGACCGACCTGTCGGGCGGCCACGCCGAGCGGACGTTCAAGCTCCCGGACTACGACGGTCAGCTGTCCTGACGCCACCCGGTAGGCTCCCCTGGTCGAACGACCACGGGGGTGGCGCATGGAACCGGCGGTTCTGGGTGGGAAGTTGGCGTCCAGTCTGGTCGCCCCGCTGGTGAAGAAGCTGTTCGTCACGGGCGGCCCCGGCGCCGGACTGGTCGACCGGCCGGTCCGGCTGGACCGCCTGGTGTCCTTCCGGGGCGAGCGGCGCACGCTGGGCGAGAAGGAGGTGCGGGGGCTCGCCGGGAAGCTGGTGGCGGCGGCCGTGGACTCCCCGGGCGAGCGGCCCTTCCCGCCCGACGAGACAGAGGCGGTCACCGCTGCCCTGGCGGCCCGTCTGCTGGCCCTCGGCGACCTGGACATGGACGACGTCCAGGCGGTGCGGCTGGGGCACGGCGAACTGGCCGCGCGGCTGCGGCGGCAGGCGTCCGGTTCCGGCGACGGTCTCTCCACCGACGCCCGTTACTTCCTCGACTCGGTGACCGAGTGGGCCTGCCTGCACGTCCTGGAGTTCTTCACCCGGCGATCCACGTTCCTCGCGCGGACGCTGGTGGAGCAGTCGCGCACGCAGGCGGATCTGATCGCGCGGGTCGACGAGCTGATGGCTCGCGTCCCCCGCCCGGACGCCCGGGACACGGCGTTCGAACGCCGCTACCTGCCGTACGTCGCCGACCGCCACAACCACCTCACCATCTACGGCATCGACCTGCGCGACTCGCCCGACCGGTGGCCGCTGGAGGTCGCGTATCTGAGCCTGGAGGCGACCGCGGAGGAGGAGCGGTCCCCGCTCCCCGGGGACCCCGCCGAACCGGAACAAACCGTCCGCCTCCCCGCCGAGACCGCGCTCACCGCTCACGAGCGCGTACTGCTGCGCGGCGACGCGGGCTCCGGCAAGACGACCCTGGTGCAGTGGCTCGCGGTGACCGCGGCGCGGGACGGGGACCGGGTCCCGTACGTGCTGCCGCTGCGCACACTGACTCGTGCGGGCGCGCTGCCCTCCCCCGCCGCCTTCCTCACCGCCGTGGGCTGCCCGCTCACTCCTCCGGAGGGCTGGGCGGAACGGGTGCTGGGCGCCGGCCGGGGCCTGGTCCTCGTCGACGGCCTGGACGAGATCCCGGCCGCCGAACGGCGCCGCACCCGCGACTGGCTCCTCGCACTGATCCGCGCCTTCCCCGGCAACCGCTGGCTGCTCACCTCCCGCCCCACCGCCGTACGCGCCGACTGGCTGGCCGCCGAGGGCTTCCGGGAGCTGACCCTGGCCCCGATGCGCCAGGACGACGTGACGACCTTCGTACGGCGCTGGCACGCGGCCGCAGAAGCGCCCGAGTTCGAGACGCGGCTGCTGGACTCCCTGCGCACCAAACGCGACCTGGCCCGGCTCGCCACCAACCCGCTGATGTGCGGCCTGATCTGCGCCCTGCACCGGGAGCGCCGCGGCTACCTCCCCACCGGCCGCAAGGATTTGTACGACGCCGCCCTCACGATGCTGCTGGCCCGCCGGGACCGGGAGCGGGGCATGGAGGCGGTGGAGCTGAGCGAGGAGGCCCAGCTGGAGCTGCTCCAGCGGCTGGCGTACGCGCTGGTGCTGAGCGGGCGCACGGAGATGGCGGTGGAGACCGCCGAGGGCATCGTGGAGCGCGCGCTGCCGTCGGTGGCCTCGGCGGCGGGGCAGGGCGACGCGGCGACGGTCCTGCGGGCGCTGGTCCTGCGCAGCGGGCTGCTGCGGCGCCCCGACGAGGGGTCACTGGACTTCGTCCACCGCACCTTCCAGGACTACCTGGGCGCGCGGTACGCGGTCGAGGAGGGCCACCTCGACGTCCTCGCGGGGCGCGCGGGCGACACGCAGTGGGAGGACGTCATCCGCATGGCGGTGGCCCACGCCCGGCCCGGTGAGCGGGCGGTCCTGCTGCGGCGCCTGCTGGCGGAGGACACCCCTCGGCTGACCCTGCTGGCCCTGGCCTGCCTGGAGCACGCCACCGCCCTGGACCCGGCGGTGCGGGCGGAGGTGGAGGCTCGGGCGGGGGCGTTGATTCCGCCGAGATCGCTGGAGGACGCGCGGGCACTGGCACAGGCAGGGGCCCTGGTGCTGGAACTGCTGCCGGGTCCTGAGGGGCTGACGGACGCGCAGGCCCACCGGGTGACCGTCGCGGCCTCGCTGCTGGCCGAGAGCGAACCGAACGGGGCTCTGGCGGTACTGCGCCGGTTCCGGGAGCATCCCTCACTCACGGTGCGCCGGCAGTTGGTAGGCACCTGGGAGAGGTTCGAGACGCGGCGGTACGCCACGGAAGTACTGGATCACCTGGACCGGACGGGGCTGTTCCTGACCTGTCAGAACCCGGCCCAGCGGAGTGCGGTCGCCGAGATGCGGCCATGGAACCAGCTCCGGCTCGACGGCCCGCACGCGATGACCGACGTCCTGGCGTGTGTACCGGAGCCGGACACGCTCCAGGAACTCCTCGTGGCCTACAACCCGGAGCTGACCGACCTGGACCCCCTGCTGGGCTTCGGCTCCCTGCGCCACCTCACCCTGCGCGAGTGCCCGTCGGCACGGGGCTTGGGGCGGCTCACCGCGCTGCGGCTCGAAAGCCTCACGGTCTACGGCAGCACCGATCTGGCGGGGCTGAACGAACTGGACTCGCTGCGAAAACTGATCATCCGGCAGCAGCTGCCGGGCGCCCGCCTGACGGACTCCCTCCCGACGGGCGCGCCCCTGCGTCACCTCTACCTCGGCCGGGAAGCCACCAAGGCCACCGGGCTTCGAGACCTGTCCCACTGGGGCACGCTCGAACACCTCGGCCTTTCCAGCCAGCGGGCCACCGCTGCCGACTGGGCGGAGATCTCCCGGCTGCCACGGCTGACTTCGCTGCAACTCCACTCGGCATTCTTCGATCTCGGCCGGGATGCGCTGCCCGTGCTCCCCGGCGTACGCAGCGTCCAGATTCTCGAATCCCGCCCCGTCGACGCCACCGGACTCGCCTCCCGCTTCCCGCACGCCGAGATCGAGCTGTTCTGAGGCCGCGGCGGCAACGGCAAGGGGCCGGCCCGGGAACCGAAGTCCCGGACCGGCCCCTTGCAGGCTCACCCCGAAGGGCTACGCCTCCTTGCTCAGGTTCGGACCCGCGCCGCCCCCGGCCGCCTGCTCGATCGGCGGGACGTCGGGGAGGGTCGACTTCTCCTCACCCCGGAAGGTGAAGGTCGCCGTGTCGCCCTCGCCCTCGGTGTCCACGACCACGATGTGACCGGGCCGCAGCTCGCCGAAGAGGATCTTCTCCGACAGCGAGTCCTCGACCTCGCGCTGGATCGTGCGGCGCAGCGGACGCGCGCCCAGCACCGGGTCGTAGCCCCGCTTGGACAGCAGCTCCTTGGCGGACTGGGACAGCTCGATGCCCATGTCCCGGTCCTTGAGGCGCTCGTCGACCTTCTGGATCATCAGGTCGACGATCTGCAGGATGTCGTCCTGGCTGAGCTGCGGGAAGACGACCACGTCGTCGACACGGTTGAGGAACTCGGGCCGGAAGTGCTGCTTCAGCTCGTCCTGGACCTTGTTCTTCATGCGCTCGTAGTTGGACTTCGTGTCACCCGCGGCGGCGAAGCCGAGGTTGAAGCCCTTGGAGATGTCCCGGGTGCCGAGGTTGGTCGTCATGATGATGACCGTGTTCTTGAAGTCCACGACCCGGCCCTGGGAGTCGGTCAGGCGACCGTCCTCCAGGATCTGCAGCAGCGAGTTGAAGATGTCCGGGTGGGCCTTCTCGACCTCGTCGAAGAGGACGACCGAGAACGGCTTGCGGCGGACCTTCTCCGTCAGCTGGCCGCCCTCCTCGTAGCCCACGTAGCCGGGGGGCGAACCGAAGAGGCGCGAGACCGTGTGCTTCTCGCTGAACTCCGACATGTCGAGGGAGATCAGCGCGTCCTCGTCACCGAAGAGGAACTCGGCGAGGGCCTTGGACAGCTCGGTCTTACCGACACCGGACGGACCGGCGAAGATGAACGAGCCACCGGGACGCTTCGGGTCCTTCAGGCCGGCACGGGTACGGCGGATCGCCTTGGAGAGCGCCTTGACGGCGTCCTTCTGGCCGATGACCCGCTTGTGGAGCTCGTCCTCCATGCGCAGCAGGCGGGACGACTCCTCCTCCGTGAGCTTGAAGACCGGGATGCCGGTCGCCGTGGCGAGGACCTCGGCGATCAGCTCGCCGTCGACCTCGGCGACGACGTCCATGTCGCCGGCCTTCCACTCCTTCTCCCGCTTGGCCTTGGCGGCCAGGAGCTGCTTCTCCTTGTCGCGGAGGGAGGCGGCCTTCTCGAAGTCCTGCGAGTCGATCGCGGACTCCTTGTCGCGGCGGACACCGGCGATCTTCTCGTCGAACTCGCGCAGGTCCGGCGGCGCGGTCATCCGGCGGATGCGCATCCGGGAACCGGCCTCGTCGATCAGGTCGATCGCCTTGTCCGGCAGGAAGCGGTCCGAGATGTAGCGGTCGGCGAGCGTCGCCGCCTGGACCAGGGCCTCGTCCGTGATGGAGACGCGGTGGTGGGCCTCGTAGCGGTCGCGCAGACCCTTGAGGATCTCGATCGTGTGCGGCAGCGACGGCTCCGCGACCTGGATCGGCTGGAAGCGGCGCTCCAGGGCCGCGTCCTTCTCCAGGTGCTTGCGGTACTCGTCCAGCGTGGTCGCACCGATGGTCTGCAGCTCACCGCGGGCCAGCATCGGCTTGAGGATGCTCGCGGCGTCGATGGCGCCCTCGGCGGCACCCGCACCGACCAGCGTGTGCAGCTCGTCGATGAACAGGATGATGTCGCCGCGGGTGCGGATCTCCTTGAGCACCTTCTTCAGGCGCTCCTCGAAGTCACCGCGGTAGCGGGAGCCGGCGACCAGGGCGCCGAGGTCCAGGGTGTAGAGGTGCTTGTCCTTGAGGGTCTCGGGCACCTCGCCCTTGACGATGGCCTGCGCGAGGCCCTCGACGACGGCGGTCTTGCCGACGCCGGGCTCACCGATCAGCACCGGGTTGTTCTTCGTACGGCGGGACAGCACCTGCATGACCCGCTCGATCTCCTTCTCGCGCCCGATGACCGGGTCGAGCTTGGACTCACGAGCGGCCTGGGTGAGGTTCCGGCCGAACTGGTCGAGGACCAGGGACGTGGAAGGCGTGCCCTCCGCAGGACCGCCGGCGGTGGCGGTCTCCTTGCCCTGGTAGCCGGAGAGCAGCTGGATGACCTGCTGCCGCACCCGGTTCAGATCTGCGCCCAGCTTGACCAGGACCTGGGCGGCGACGCCCTCGCCCTCACGGATCAGGCCGAGCAGGATGTGCTCCGTGCCGATGTAGTTGTGACCCAGCTGGAGGGCCTCGCGGAGCGACAGCTCCAGAACCTTCTTGGCACGGGGGGTGAAGGGGATGTGGCCGGACGGGGCCTGCTGGCCCTGGCCGATGATCTCCTCCACCTGCTGGCGGACCGCCTCGAGCGAAATCCCGAGGCTCTCAAGGGCCTTGGCGGCGACACCCTCACCCTCGTGGATCAGGCCCAGGAGGATGTGCTCGGTGCCGATGTAGTTGTGGTTGAGCATCCGGGCTTCTTCCTGAGCCAGGACGACAACCCGCCGCGCGCGGTCGGTGAACCTCTCGAACATCGTTAATCGCTCCTCAGAGCGGTCAGGCAGTGGGGGGAACTTCCCCTCCCTGTCCTTCCGCAGCTTAGTCCCGCAAGCGGGGACCGCTCATTCCAACTGCCGACACCGTCGATGGCCTCCTGACCCCTGACGCCGACATCTGCCACAACCCGATGGTGCGAGACGATGTTCCCGCAGGCCAGGCACTTACCCCACTCGCCAGTACGCCGATGGCGAACGCGAGACGGCCCGATCTGCAAGTCGCCCCCTCCCACTAGGGATGTCTTACCCGCTGGGACGGACACTCCATGCCGCGCGCACCGGTTCCCTCCGCTACGGGCGAACAACCTTGCGCCTCCCCACACCCCCGCACGCCCCCTCTTGCCACCCTCGTTCAGCACTCTGCGCATTCGGATCGCCACCCAGCGTAACCCGGGGGCTCTTCGGACGGTTGCACTTGGCATGGTTGGCGCCCCGCACCCGGTCCCCCTCGCTCCCGCGTCCCCCGTTGTGCCGTCGCCCCGCCGGCCCACCGGGAACGGCGGCTCGGCAGAGGAGCGGGCGCGGGTGCGGCGGTGGTACGAGAGCGCGCTCGGGTGGCCGACGGTGCCCGGGGAGCCGGTGCGGCTGCGTACGGGCGTGCGCTTCGACGTCCTCGACGTGCCGGCCGAAGCGGGGTACGTGACGCTGGAGCGGCTGGACCGGCAGGACCGACTGGACCGGCCGGTTTGCGCCGGGCGGTCCGGACCTGACGGACGGGACGGGCGGGACGGTGCGGGTGCGCCGGTTCCCGGGTTTCCGGTGGCCGTCCGGGGCGGGCGGATGCTGTTGCTCGTGGCGGCGGGTGCCGCGGAGGAGCTGCCCGGGCTGCTGGAGTGGCTGGAGTGGGGTTCGCTGGCGCTCGACCTGACGGCGGTCGGGACGGGCGGCCTGATGGACGCGCCCCTGGTTCCGGTGTCCGGCCCGGCCGGGCTGCCGCCGCGTCCCCCGGAGCGCGACGGCCTGCGCGGAGCCGCCGTCTGGTTGCGGCCCCCTGAGCCGGGAGGCGAGGTGGAGTCCTCGCTGCCGGCGCTGTCGGTCCCCGGTCGTGCCGGGACCGCCCTCGATCTCGCCCGGCTGGTCCACACGCTGGCCACACAGTGCCACCGCGTCCGACTCACCGCGGGCGGCCCGCCGCGGGTGCGGCCCGCGGTGCGGCCCGTGGTGCGGGTCGAGTGATCAGCCGTTGGCCTGCTCGTACGCCTCGCGGACCTTCGCGGGGACACGGCCGCGGTCGTTGACGTCCCAGCCGTTCTCCTTGGCCCAGGCGCGGATCGCCGCGGTGTCCTGGCTGCCGCCGGAAGCGGCGCGCGCCTTGCCGCGACCGCCCGAGGCACGGCCACCGGTACGGCGGCCACCCTTCAGGTACGGGTCGAGAAGACCGCGCAGCTTGTCCGCGTTGGCGGTGGTGAGGTCGATCTCGTAGGTCTTGCCGTCCAGTGCGAACGTCACGGTCTCGTCTGCCTCGCCGCCGTCGAGGTCATCGACAAGAAGGACCTGAACCTTCTGTGCCACCGGATTTCCTTTCATCGATAACTTGAGGGCCGGGAGTCCGCCGGCGTCCGCCGTATCGCCGTCCCTTGTTATATGCAGTACTGCAGTACGCCGGAAAGCAAACCGCTTTTGCCGGAAAAACACAAACCCCCGGTGGAGACCGGCAGCCCGACTCCGGCCGGAAACATGCGCGTATCGGACATAGGGAACCCGCGAAGGGCATGTCGGTGGAATAAACCTCGAAGGGGCGTGGACGCCTGGTGCTGCCCGGCGATCACAGATGCAGAAGCATCCGGCTGTTGCCCAAGGTGTTCGGTTTCACTCGTTCGAGCCCCAGGAACTCCGCAACGCCCTCGTCATAGGAACGCAGGAGCTCCGCGTACACATCGGTGTCGACGGGTGTCTCCCCGATCTCCACGAAGCCGTGCTTGCCGAAGAAGTCCACTTCGAAGGTCAGACAGAAAACGCGGCGAACACCGAGCCAGCGGGCGGTGTCCAGCAACTTCTCCAGCAGCTTGTGGCCGACGCCCGCGCCCTTCAGACCGGGCTTGACGGCGAGAGTCCGCACTTCCGCGAGGTCTTCCCACATCACGTGCAGCGCGCCGCAGCCGACCACCTCGGCGTTGTCGTCCCGTTCCGCGACCCAGAACTCCTGGATGCTCTCGTAAAGCGTCACCATCGCTTTGTCGAGCAGGATGCGGTCACGGACGTAGGCGTCGAGGAGCCGGCGTACGTCCGGGACATCGCTGGTGCGGGCCCGCCGGACGCTGATGGCATTTGGCATGTGGGGACGCTATCGCTCGCCGCCGTCCGGTACCGCGCCGGGTCCCGGTGCGGGGGTTTCCGGTCCCTGCACGATGCGGATGGCGTCTCCGAGTGCCTGGCGCTGTTCCTCGCTCATCATGCCGAAGAAGGCGACGAGGGCCGCGGCGGGGTTGTCGCTCTGCTGCCAGGCGTCGTTCATGAGTGCGGCGGCGTAGGCGGCGCGAGTGGAGACCGCCTCATATCGATAGGCCCGGCCTTCGGACTCGCGGCGCACCCAGCCCTTCTGATGGAGATTGTCCAAAACGGTCATCACCGTGGTGTACGCGATGGACCGTTCCTGTTGCAGGTCTTCCAGGACTTCTCGAACGGTCACGGGGCGGTTCCACTTCCACACCCTCGTCATGACCGCGTCTTCGAGTTCTCCCAATGGGCGAGGCACGCTTCGAACGATAGTGGGAGATCGGGGCGATCGCGTGCCGGACGTGCGCTTTCGCTGGAAAACGGGCGCAAAAGGGGCGTACGGCTCCTGGGGTGGGAGCCGTACGGGGGGGGGTGGGCCGGGGTGCGCCGTCGGGGTGTCGGCCGGTCAGGCCTTGGGGTGCGGAGACGCCTGCCGGGCGCCCTCCGCCTGCGCGAGGGCGGCGTCGACGACCGCGTCCTCCTTGGCCTTGTTGGCGCCGCCCTGGGTCTTCACGATCACCCGGATCACGCCGATGAAGAAGACGGCCATCACGGCCGGGGGCAGGAGCGCGGAGACGTAGTCCATGGGACCAGGGTAGCCAGGCGCCGTCAGCCGGCCGCGAGGTGGTGCCGGGTGTCCGGGGCGGGCGGGGCCGACGGGGTCGGCGGGGTGGGCTTGCGGCGGGGGAAGACCTCGCCGGGGGTGGGGACGGGGCGCTTGGGGGTGGCCGGGGTGGGCTGGGGGGAGCCCGGCTTCGGGGCGGGCTTCTGCGCGGGGTCCCTGTCCGGCTGCCGGCCGCCGGGCAGGGCGTGGAGGTGGGTGCGCGCGGCGGGGAGCGTGGGGCCGCAGCGGGCCAGGAGGGCGGCCGCCGCGGGGTTGCCGCGCAGGGCGCCCAGGGCGGCGAGGTCGTCCGCGGCGGGGCGGTGGCCGGCGCTCAGTGCCTCGTCCAGGAGTGCGAGGTAGCCGGTGGCGGTGCCGGGGAGGGCGGCGCGGTACCGGGCGAGGTCGGCCACCAGGAAGGCGCGCAGCCTGGCCCCCTCCCGCATCGCCTCGTCGAGCGATTCTGCGAGCTGGAGGCAGTCGTGGGCCTCCTGGGCCGAGACCGGGCTGGGGTTCAGGGCGAGGGCGAGGGCTCGCCGGAGCACGCGCAGCTCCTGAGCACCGAACGCCATGCCGCCGCGGGGTCCGTAGGGCGTGGGCATGCGGTGACGATACGCGCTAATCAGACAAACCCCGCATAGGGGGCATGGGTGTGGCGTGGGTGTGGCGTGTGCGGCCACTCGGATGCGGGTGCCTGCGGCGCCTGTGCGGGATGGGTGGGGGTGCGCGGTGCGCGGTGCGTCCGGCGGGTGGGTCGGGGCCGCGCCGGGGGGTGTCCGTCCTCGGAACGGCGCGGAATCGGTCACTTGAAGAGGCTCGGGGCGTTGACGCGCCAACCGCTGCGGGCGGACACCCCCCGACACGACCCCTGCTCGCCGTACGCGGCTCTCCCGCCGCGTCGCCACGCCGCCTCCCGCCCCAGCTGCGGGCAGTCGTGCCGCTGGGGCGGCACGGGTGGGCGGTGGGGGTACATCCCAGGCCGTTCAGGCACTGGGGGAGGCACCCCGCTACGCCGGGCCGCGCTCCCCACCCCGCGCCCGCACCCGCGCCGGGTGCCTACATGCGGGACACGTTTCGTTCGTACACCAGCCGCAGACCCATCAGCGTCAGCCACGGCTCGTGCTCGTCGATGACCGAGGCCTCGCCCAGCACCATCGGCGCCAGTCCGCCCGTCGCGATGACCGTCACGTCGTCCGGGTCGTCGGCCAGCTCGCGGGCCATGCGGTTGACGACGCCGTCGACCTGGCCGGCGAAGCCGTACACGATGCCGGACTGCATCGCCTCGACCGTGTTCTTGCCGATCACGCTCCGCGGCCGGGCCACCTCGATCTTGCGGAGCTGGGCGCCCTTGACGCCGAGCGCCTCGACCGAGATCTCGATGCCGGGGGCGATGACGCCGCCGACGTACTCCCCGCGCGCGCTGACCGCGTCGAACGTCGTCGCCGTGCCGAAGTCCACGACGATCGCCGGGCCGCCGTACAGCTCGACCGCGGCGACCGCGTTGATGATGCGGTCGGCGCCGACCTCCTTGGGGTGGTCGGTGAGGATCGGGACGCCGGTCTTGACGCCCGGTTCGACCAGGACCGCGGGGACGTCGCCGTAGTAGCGGCGGGTGACCTCGCGCAGTTCGTGCAGGACCGAGGGGACCGTCGCGCAGATGGCGATGCCGTCGATGCCGTCGCCCAGCTCGTCGCCGAGCAGGGGGTGCATGCCCATCAGGCCCTGGAGGAGGACCGCCAGCTCGTCGGCCGTGCGGCGCGAGTCGGTGGAGATGCGCCAGTGCTCGACGATGTCCTCGCCGTCGAAGAGGCCGAGGACGGTGTGGGTGTTGCCTACGTCGATCGTCAGCAGCATGGCGTCTACTCCGCCGCTCGCAGGTCCAGGCCGATGTCCAGGATCGGGGAGCTGTGGGTGAGGGCGCCCACGGCAAGGTAGTCGACGCCCGTGGCCGCGTACGCCTTGGCGTTGGTGAGGGTCAGGCGGCCCGAGGCCTCCAGCGCGGCCCGGCCGGCGACCAGGGCGACCGCCTCCTCGCACTCGTCCGGGGTGAAGTTGTCCAGGAGGATCAGGTCGGCGCCCGCGTCCACGACCTCGCGGAGCTGGTGCAGGGTGTCGACCTCGACCTCGATGGGCACGTCGGGGAAGCTCTCGCGCACGGCGTTGAAGGCCGCGGCGACGCCGCCCGCGGCGACCACGTGGTTGTCCTTGACGAGGGCCGCGTCCGAGAGGGACATGCGGTGGTTGACGCCGCCGCCGCAGCGGACCGCGAACTTCTCCAGGCCGCGCAGGCCCGGCGTCGTCTTGCGGGTGTCGCGGACCTTGGCCTTCGTGCCCTGAAGGGCGTCCGCCCACGCGCGCGTGGCCGACGCGATGCCCGACATGCGGCACAGGAGGTTCAGCGCGCTGCGTTCGGCGGTCAGGATGTCGCGGGTGCGGGTGGTGACGGAGAGCAGCTTCTGGTCCGCCTCCACGCGGTCGCCGTCCTCGACGTGGCGCTCCACCTCGAACTCGTCCGTGCAGACGATCGACAGCACCGCCTCGGCGACCCTGAGGCCCGCCACGACGCCCGCCTCGCGCGCGGTGAAGTCGGCGGTCGCCACGGCGTCCTCGGGGATGGTCGCGACGGTCGTCACGTCCACGCCGCCCGCCAGGTCCTCCTGGATGGCGACGTTCGCGATGTCCTCGACCTCGACCGGGTCGAGTCCGGAGTCCAGCAGGAGCGCCGCGAGGGCCGGGTCGAGGCCGCACTCCATGTAGGCGTCTTCTTCGGTGTCCGCGCCGCAGGCGCAGCCGTCGCCGCAGCCCCCGGTGGAGGCGAGGGGGAGTTCGTTGGGGTCGGAGGGGTTCACTGGGTCACTGCTCCTGGGGACGGTGCGTCGGCTGGGCGCCGTGGACGGTCGGGGGGAATTCTGGCGTGTCCGTGGTGTGCACGGCGAGGGTGCGGTCCGGGTTCAGCCGTACGACGATGTGGCGGCGCCACGCCTGGTCGTCGCGGTCCGCGTGGTCCTCGCGCCAGTGGCAGCCGCGGGTCTCCTCGCGCCGTGCCGCCGCGGCCACCAGGACCCGGGCCACGCACAGGAGGTTGGTGGCTTCCCAGGTGTCGACGCCCGGCTCGGACGTCTTGCCGTTCTCGGACAGGGCCTCGCGGGCCTCGGCGTGCAGGCCCTGCAGCCGGTCGGCCGCGCGCGTGAGGGAGTCCGCCGAGCGCAGGACCCCGGCGCCCTCCGTCATGATCCGCTGGACCGTGAGGCGGGCCTCGGGCGGGAGGAGGGGGTGCTGCGGGTGCTCCGGGTGCGGGAGGGGGGCCGGTACGCGCGCGTGGACCTGCCCGGCCACGATGTCGGCGGCGATGCGTTCGGCGTAGACCAGGCCCTCCAGGAGGGAGTTGGAGGCCAGGCGGTTGGCGCCGTGCACGCCGGTGCAGGCCACCTCGCCGCAGGCGTACAGGCCGGGGACCGTCGTGCGGCCGTGGGCGTCGGTGCGGACGCCGCCGGACGCGTAGTGGGCGGCCGGGGCGACGGGGATCGGCTCGGTGACCGGGTCGATGCCGTGGGCGCGGCAGGCGGCGAGGATCGTGGGGAAGCGGTGCTCCCACATCGCCCTGCCGAAGTGGCGGGCGTCCAGATACATGTGGTCGGCACCGCGCTCCTGCATGCGGCGCGTGATGGCCTTCGCGACGATGTCCCGGGGGGCGAGTTCGGCGAGTTCGTGCTGTCCCAGCATGAAGCGCACGCCGTCCGCGTCCACCAGGTGGGCGCCCTCGCCGCGCACCGCCTCGGAGACCAGGGGCTGCTGGCCCTCGGCGTCCGCGCCCAGGAAGAGGACCGTGGGGTGGAACTGCACGAACTCGAGGTCGCTCACCTCGGCGCCCGCGCGGAGGGCGAGAGCCACCCCGTCGCCGGTGGAGACGGAGGGGTTCGTGGTCGCCGAGAAGACCTGGCCCATGCCGCCGGTGGCGAGGACGACCGCGGGGGCGTGGACCGCCCCGACGCCGTCGTGCTGGCCCTCGCCCATCACGTGCAGGGTGACACCGGCGGTGCGGCCGTCTGCGTCCGTGAGGAGGTCGAGGACCAGGGCGTTCTCGACGGTGCGGATGCCTCGCGCGCGTACCGCCTCGACCAGGGCGCGGGAGATCTCGGCGCCCGTGGCGTCGCCGCCCGCGTGGGCGATGCGGCGGCGGTGGTGGCCGCCCTCGCGGGTGAGGGCCAGGCCGCCCTCGGTGGACTCGTCGAAGTGCGCGCCGGTCGCGATGAGCCGGCGTACGGCGTCGGGGCCCTCGGTGACCAGGATGCGGACCGCTTCCGCGTCGCACAGACCGGCGCCCGCGACCAGGGTGTCGTCCAGGTGCTGCTCGGGGGTGTCGCCCTCGCCGAGGGCCGCGGCGACGCCGCCCTGCGCCCAGCGGGTGGAGCCGTCGTCCAGGCGGGCCTTGGTGACGACGACGGTCCGCAGCCCGGCGGCCTGGCAGCGCAGGGCCGCGGTGAGGCCCGCGACGCCGGAGCCGACGACCACCACGTCGGCGGCGACGGCCCAGCCGGGCGCGGGGGCGTGCAGTCGTATGCCTGTGCTGGTCACGAGGCGGCTCCGAAGGATCCGAAGGTGAGGTGGACGTTGTCGATCAGGCGGGTCGCGCCGACCCGGGCGGCGACGGCGAGGACGGCCTCGCCGGTGTGGTCGTCGCCGATCTCGGTGAAGTCGGCGGGGTCGACCAGGGCGAGGTAGTCCAGCTCCAGGGGCGGGGTGGCGCGGGCGGCGTCGTCCAGCACCAGGCGGGCGGCGTCCCGGACGGCCGCGGCGCTGCCGGGGGCGGAGGTGGCGACGGCGTGCGCGTCGGCCGCCGCGCGGGACTCGCCCAGGGCGTTGAGCGCCTCGGCGCGTGCCCGGGTGGCCGGTACCTCACGGGCCCGCGCGCAGAGCGCCTCCTGGGCGGCGTGCCGGTCCTGACCGGCGAAGAGGGCCTGCGAGAGCGCGAGGGCGGTGCGGCGTTCCGCCGTCGAGAGGTAGCGGTTGCGGCTGGACAGGGCCAGGCCGTCCTCCTCGCGCACGGTGGGGACGCCGACGATCTCCACCCCGAAGTTCAGGTCGCGGACCATGCGGCGGATCAGCGCGAGCTGCTGGGCGTCCTTCTGGCCGTAGAGGGCGAGGTCGGGGCGGGTGAGGTGGAGCAGCTTGGCGACGACGGTGAGCATGCCGTCGAAGTGGCCGGGGCGGGAGGCGCCCTCCAGGCGTTCTCCCATCGGGCCCGCGGTGACGCGCACCTGGGGTTCGCCGCCCGGGTAGACCTCGTCGACGGCGGGGGCGAAGACGGCGTCGGCGCCCGCCCGCCCGGCGATCTCCACGTCGGCGTCCAGGGTGCGCGGGTAGCGGTCCAGGTCCTCGCCCGCGCCGAACTGGAGGGGGTTCACGAAGACCGTGACGACGACCTCGCCTTCGGGGCCCGCGAGGCCGCGCGCCGTGCGGATCAGGGTGGCGTGGCCCTCGTGCAGGGCGCCCATGGTCATCACGACGGCCCGGCGGCCGTGCCGCACGCGCGCGTGCAGCTCGTCCGCGGTGCGGAGCAGGACGGGCGGGGTGGTGGTCATCGGGCGCCTCCGTCGGTGCCGTCGGGGCGTTCGGGGCCTTCGGGGCCGTTGGGGCCGTCGGGGCCTTCGGGGTCAGGGGTTCCATCGGGGGCTTCGGTGCCGGTGGCGGCTCTCGTGGCTCCTGTGGCTCCGTCGGCGAGTACCCCGAGCAGGTCCTCGGCGAGTTCGGCCTTCAGGAGCCCGTGGTCCAGGGCGCGGTCGGCGGTCGCGCGGGCCATCGCAAGGTAGCCCGCGACGGCCTGGGGAGCGTGTGCGCGCAGCTCCACGATGTGCGCGGCGACCGTGCCCGCGTCCCCGCGCGCGACGGGGCCGGTGAGGGCCGCGTCGCCGGAGCGCAGGGCGTTGTCGAGGGAGGCGCCGAGCAGCGGGCCGAGCATCCGGTCGGGGGCCGCCACGCCGGCCGTGCGCAGCAGCTCCATGGACTGGGCGACCAGGGTGACCAGGTGGTTGGAGCCCAGGGCCAGTGCTGCGTGGTAGAGCGGGCGCCGGTCCTCGGCGATCCACTCCGGCTCGCCGCCCATCTCGATGACCAGGGCCTCGGCGGCCAGCCGCAGTTCCTCGGGCGCGGTGACGCCGAAGGAGCAGCCGGCCAGGCGCTGGACGTCCACCGGGGTGCCGGTGAAGGTCATCGCCGGGTGCAGGGCCAGGGGCAGGGCACCGGCGCGCAGCGCGGGGTCCAGGACCCGCGCGCCGTACCGCCCGGAGGTGTGCACCAGCAGCTGGCCCGGACGCACCGCCCCGGTCTCGGCGAGCCCGGTCACCAGGCCGGGCAGGGCGTCGTCGGGGACGGTCAGCAGGACCAGCTCGGCGCGCTGGAGGACTTCCGCGGGCCTCATGAGCGGCACGTCGGGCAGGAGGGCGGCGGCACGCCTCCTGGAGGCTTCGGAGACCCCGGAGACGGCCACCGGGCGGTGCCCGGCGAGCTGGAGCGACGCGGCCAGCGCGGGGCCCACCCGTCCGGCGCCGACGACGCCTACGGTGAGCCGCGCGGGGCGGTCCTTGGGGTCTGGCGGTGGAGTTGTGTTCACGCGACGACGGCCTTCCCGTTCCAGTCCGCTCGGGGTACCGGACGATTTCTCGTCATGTTAACGCGATCGGTCCGGACGGCGTCCGGTTGTCCACAGGCTGTGGGTTTCCGTGCGGCGGCGGGGCACACGTCCGGCCGCGCGCGTGAGGGCCCCGTTTCGGGGCGGGCGAGGAAACCGCGTGCCCGCGGCGACGTCCGCGCGGCATGATCCCGGCATGAGCGATACGACGGCACAGACGGAGCAGACGGACCGGACGGCGCAGGCGGAACCGGTGGGTGACCCGACGGCGGAACGGAGCGGGCTGCTGCGTGCGCGCCGCGTGGCCGCGCACCGCGGCGCACGGCGCGTGCTCGCGTGCCCCGGTTTCAGCACGACCGTGCGGGAGCGGCTCGCCCTGCTGGACGGCGCGGACGGACTGTACGACCTCGACCAGCCGTCCGACATGTACGGCAACGGCATCGTGGAGGCGCTGGAGGAGAAGGCCGCCGCCCTGCTCGGCACCGAGGCCGCCGCCTTCTTCCCGACCGGCACCATGGCCCAGCAGGTGGCGCTGCGCTGCTGGGCGGGCCGCACCGGCAACCCGGTCGTCGCCCTGCACGGGCTCAGCCACCCCGAGATGCACGAGCGCAACGCCTTCAGCCGGGTGAGCGGACTGCGCCCGGTGCGGGTGACGAGCGAGCCCCGGCTGCCGACCGCCGACGAGGTGCGCGACTTCCCGGAACCGTTCGGGGCGCTGATGCTGGAGCTGCCCCTGAGGGAGGCCGGTTTCGTCCTGCCGACCTGGGAGGAGCTGACCGAGGTCGTGGAGGCCGCGCGGGAACGCGACGCGGTGGTCCATTTCGACGGAGCCCGGCTGTGGGAGTCCACCGTCCACTTCGGCCGTCCGCTGGCCGAGATCGCCGGGCTCGCGGACAGCGTGTACGTCTCGTTCTACAAGTCCCTCAAGGGCTACGGCGGTGCCGCCCTGGCCGGTCCCCGGACGCTGGTCGAGGAGGCCAGAACCTGGCGGCACCGGTACGGCGGCGAGGTGTTCCAGCAGTTCCCCACGGTGCTGTCGGCGCTGTCCGGCCTGGAGCGCGAGCTGCCCCGGCTGCCCGCGTACGTGGCCCACGCGCGCGTGGTGGCCGCCGCGCTGCGCGAGGGCTTCGCGGCGGCCGGGCTGCCGTGGGCGCGGGTGCACCCGGAGGTGCCGCACACGCACGAGTTCCAGGTCTGGCTGCCCTACGACGCCGATGCCGTCGGCGAGGCCGCGGTCCGGCACGCCGAGGAGACGGGGACCATGCTCTTCTCCCGAGGCTGGTCCACCCCCGGCCCGGGGATGGCCGTCACCGAGGTCTCGGTCGACGAGTCGGGCCTGGAGTGGACGGCCGACGACGTGCGGTCCGCGGTCGCCGACTTCGCCGCACGGCTGACGACCTGACGCGGGACACCCGGCCGGTCAGCCCAGGGCCCGCGGCCACAGGGACCACCACCTGCGCAGGGCCCGCCGTACCCGGCCCCGCGCGGGGCGGCCGGCGAGCACGGCCTGGAACTGGCGGCGGTCGTGCCACTCGCGCACGACCTGCCAGTCGTTGGCGCCGGGCGCGGGTGGCGCGGGCTCGCCGAGCTGCCGGGCGCGGTAGGTGTCGAGGAGGTACTGCTGCGTGATGCTCATGGCGGATCGCCTCCGTCGTGAAGACGCGAACGTCGGGAAGGGAGGGGCTCCGCGGCTGCCCCGGTGACCCCAGACTGCTCCCGTCCGCGCGCGCGGTCGCGCCGATTGACGGCGGCGGTCAATCGGCGGCCGCGTTGTCAGTGGCGGCGTGCACCATGGGGGCATGAGCGTGCGCATCGACATCACGGGGCTGCGGCCGGAGAGGGTCGCCGTCGTGCCCTCCCCGCTGGCCGAGCTGGGCATGGCGCTGCACGCGCTGTCCGAGCCGGGGCACCACCCGGGGCTGCAGGGCTGGGCGACCGGCGTGACGGCCCGGCTCGACTCGCATCTGGCCGACCGGATGTGCGAGGCCGACTTCCTGTGGCGGACGACGTTCTCGGACCTGTTCATGCCGTTCGCCGGGGTGCCGGGCCGCAGCACCCTGCCCGGCGCCACCCTCGCCGACGACCTGGACCTGCTCGACAAGCTGACCGACGAGCAGTTCGTCGACGCGGCCCTGGAGTTCACCTGCGCGCTGCCGTACAGCACGGGTGGGGTCTCGGCGCTGGACGACCCCGAGGTGCGCAGGCGGGCGCTGGACCTGGCGGCCGCGCGGGGACCGCAGCAGCTGCGTTTCAGCGAGCGGTTGCTGGCCGATCCGCCGCGGATCCGGGACTGGCTGCGGCAGTTCGCGCGGGACTGCGACGAGGCGTTCTTCGCGGAGGCCTGGTCCCGGCTCCACCACCAGCTCGCGGCGGACGCCCGGCACAAGACGGACCTGCTGCGTCACAAGGGCCTCGCCGAGGCGCTGGCCGCCGTCTCCCCGGCGGTGTCGCTGGACGAGGGCAACGCGCGGATCATCGTCGACAAGCTGGGCGACGGCCGTTCGGCGACGGCGGACGGCGGCCTGCTGCTGGTCCCGACCAGCCTGGGCTGGCCGCACCTGATGGTCCTGCACCGGCACGCCTGGCAGCCGGTGCTGCACTACCCGGTCGGCTCCCCCGAGCTGGCCTCACCGCCCTCGGTCGAGCAGCTCACGATGCGGATGACCGCACTCTCCCACCCCGTCCGGATGCGGATCTGCCGGTACCTGGCCCGCAGTGCGTACACCACGGGCGAGCTGGCCCAGGTGCACGGCATGACGGCGCCGGAGATATCCCGGCACCTGGGCGTTCTGAAGAAGGCCGGACTGATCACCACCCGGCGCCGGGGCCGTTACGTGCTGTACCAGCTGGACGTCACGGTGGTGGCCCGGCTGGGCAGCGACTTCCTGGAGGGGATTCTGCGCTAGGTCCGGTCCGGCGGATCAGGCCGCGGGGTGCGCGGGCCGCCCGGTCAGTCGACCCGGATGTGCCGGATGCCGACCCCCGCCTGCCGCATCCGGGTGCGCAGCGGGCCCTCGTTGTTGGGCTTCAGGGTGAGTCCCGCGAGGACGGCGATGCGGTCGGCGGTCTTCGGCACGCTCGTGTGGTCCGTCCACAGGTGCTCGGCGAACTCCGGCTCGGCGAGCCGCTCCAGGCAGTGGTCGAGCTGCCGCACGGCCCAGCTCTCCCGGCGCGGCCCGCTCCCCGCGCCCTTCCCCGTCACATACCGCAGGGCGTGTCCGAGGCCGCGCTCGCGCAGCCGCCGCAGGACGGTCTCGCGTTCGGCGAGGAGGGTGAAGTGATGGACGTCGTGGCCCAGTTCGCGCAGTCGGCCGACGGTCTCCGCGAAGTACCCGGAGTCGGTGACCGTCATGGGCGCGATGACGACGCCGTCGTGTCCGGTGAGGGCCAGGTCCAGCACCTCCACGACCCCCTGCCGCCAGGAGACCAGGTCCTGGAAGTCCTCGATCAGCGGCCTTGGGCCGCGGGCCCCCCGCAGCTCGGGCGGCAGCATGCGGCGCAGACCGAAACCGGCGTGCTCGGGGTCGCAGACGACGCTGCCGGGCAGCCTGCGCCGTATCTCGTGCGCGGTCTGCGTTTTCCCGCCCCCGAAAGGGCCGTTGATCCACAGGAGCATGCGCAGACCCTACCGACGCGGAGCCCTCCGCACAGGCCCGTCAGCCCTGTCCGCCGCCGGCCCGCACCAGCCCGGTCTCGTAGGCGAGGACCACCACCTGCACGCGGTCGCGCAGGCCCAGCTTGGTCAGGATGCGGCCCACGTGCGTCTTGACGGTCGCCTCCGACAGCACGAGCCGCGCCGCGATCTCGCCGTTGGACATGCCCTGGGCCACCAGCACCATCACCTCGCGCTCCCGCTCGGTGAGCCGCTGCAGCTCCTTCTGCCGGGGCTCCTGCCCGGTGGCGGGCAGCATCGGCGCGAACCGGTCCAGGAGCCGCCGGGTGGTGGAGGGCGCGACCACCGCGTCGCCGCTGTGCACGGAGCGGATCGCGGCGAGCAGTTCGCCGGGCGGCACGTCCTTGAGCATGAAGCCGGAGGCGCCCGCCTTCAGCGCCGAGAACGCGTACTCGTCGAGGTCGAAGGTGGTCAGGATCAGCACCTTCGGCGCGTTCGGGTCCACGCAGATCCGGCTGGTGGTCTCCACGCCGTCGAGCTTGGGCATGCGGACGTCCATCAGGACGACGTCCACGGCGGTGGCGCGCAGCACCTGGAGCGCCTCGACGCCGTCGCCCGCCTCCGCGACGACCTCCATGTCCGGCTGGGCCGCCAGCACCATCCGGAACCCGGTGCGCAGCAGCACCTGGTCGTCGACGAGCATCACGCGGATCGCCATCGGGGCCTCTTCTTCCTTACAGGTGTCAACGTCGTACGTGCGTGGGGGCGCGGTGGTCAGGGTGAGGGCTTCAGCGGCAGCAGCGCACTGATGCGGAATCCTCCGCCCGGACGCGGGCCCGCGTCCAGGGTTCCGCCGACCATGCCGATCCGCTCGCGCATGCCGATCAGTCCGTGGCCCTGGCCGTCGAAGCCGCCCTCCTCGTACAGCTCGTGCGGGGCGCCCTTGCCGTCGTCCTCGATGAGCAGCCCGAGCCCGTCGTCGAAGTAGACCAGGCGCACGCTCGCGCCCGCGTTCTCGCCCCCGTGCTTGCGCGTGTTGGTCAGCGCCTCCTGCACGATGCGGTACGCGGTCAGCTCCACGCCGCTGGGCAGTTGCCGGGGGGTGCCCTCGACCTTGAAGTCGACCGGCAGCCCGGAGGTGCGGCACTGCTCGACGAGGTCCTCGATCTGCTCGACGTCGGGCTGCGGAACGTACTCCCCGGCCTCCTTGTGCTCGCCGGTGCGCAGCACGCCGAGCAGGCGGCGCATCTCCGCGAGCGCCTGCCGGCCGGTGGAGGAGATCGTCTCCAGGGCCTTCTTCGCCTGGTCGGGTGCCGCGTCCAGGACGTAGGCGGCGCCGTCGGCCTGCACCACCATGACGGAGACGTTGTGCGCGACGACGTCGTGCAGCTCACGGGCGATCCGGGCGCGCTCGGCGGCGACCGCGACCTTGGCCTGTGCCTCGCGCTCCTTCTCCAGCCGGGTCGCGCGCTCCTCCAGCTGCGCGAAGTACGCGCGCCGGGTGCGGACGGAGTCGCCGAGCACCCAGGCGAGGGCGAAGGGAACCGCCTGGAAGACCGTCACGGCGATGGTGGTGCCCATGCCCAGCTCGCTGTCGGTCCAGCGCAGCTGGGACAGGGGCGCCGCGCACAGGCCGGTGACCAGCGCGGTCCTGGAGGCCCAGCGGGCGCCGGTCGCGGCCACGGTGTAGATGATCACCAGGAAGGCGAAGTCGGCGGGCATCGTCGAGACGTCGAAGACCAGTTGCCCCACGCCGAGTGCGACGGCGAGCAGCAGCATCCGCTCCGGCGCCCGCTGGCGCAGCGCGATCACGAGACTGAGCAGCACCACGAAGGGGACGATCAGCGCCACGTTGTCCGTGCCGTCCACCCGCGTCCCCGGGGCCACCGAGGTGACCAGGGAGATTCCGAGCACGACGAGGGCCCAGAAGGAGTCGACACCGGTCGGGTGTCTGCGGAGGAAGTCGTAGAGGCGCTGCACGTAACCCAGCGTAGGGAAGTGGAATAGGTGCAGGGGTCAACCGGAGGGCCGATCCGCATCGTCCGCGCATACTCCGCAAGGTGGAGGCTCCGCTCTTCTGTGCCCCTAGCCTGGGTCTGTGACACCAGGGACGGCAGGGTTCAGAGGGTCTCCAGGGACGCATGAGCAGTGGCGGGGCTGGCGGGAGGCCACGCACGAGGCCCTCTACGGACCGGAAGGCTTCTACCGCGTGGGGCCCGAGGGTCCCGCCGGTCACTTCCGGACGTCCGTGCACGCGTCGCCGCTGTTCGCGGGGGCCGTGGCGCGGCTGCTGTGCCGCGTCGACGAGGCGCTGGGCCGGCCCGCGGTGCTGGACTTCGTGGACATGGCGGCCGGACGGGGCGAGCTGGTCACCGGGGTGCTGGCGGCCCTGCCCGCCGAGGTGGCCGCCCGCACGCGCGCGTACGCCGTCGAGGTCGCCGCCCGCGCGGAGGGCCTCGACCACCGGATCGGGTGGCTCCGCGAGCCGCCGCGGGGCCTGACCGGGCTGCTGTTCGCCAACGAGTGGCTGGACAACGTGCCGGTGGAGGTGGCGGAGGTGGACGCC
This sequence comes from Streptomyces sp. BBFR25, assembly GCF_044590125.1. NCBI lineage: Bacteria > Bacillati > Actinomycetota > Actinomycetes > Kitasatosporales > Streptomycetaceae > Streptomyces > Streptomyces sp. BBFR25. The sequence continues at coordinate 4,663,395 of NZ_CP172447.1, read as the reverse complement.
GCGGGCGTGGCGCGCCGGGTGCTGGTGCGGGACGACGGGGCCGAGCGGCTCGGGGAGCCGGTGGCCGGGGCGGAGGCCGAGTGGCTGGCCCGGTGGTGGCCGCTGACCGGCGAGGAGGGGCTGCGGGCGGAGATCGGGCTCCCCCGCGACGAGGCCTGGGCGTCGGCCGTGGCGGCGCTGGACGCCGGGCTCGCGGTGGCCGCCGACTACGCGCACACCAGGGCCGCCCGACCGCCGTTCGGGACGCTCACGGGGTTCCGGGAGGGGCGGGAGACGGAGCCGGTGCCCGACGGGTCGTGCGACATCACCGCACACGTGGCACTGGACGCGTGCGCGACCGCCCACACCGCGAGGTGCGCTCCGGAGCACGCGCCCCCGGATGCGCTCATGCGCCCCCAGCGCGAAGTCCTGCACGCCCTCGGGGTCACCGGCGCACGCCCCCCGCTCGCGCTGGCCTCCACCGATCCGGCGGCGTACGTACGCGCCCTCGCGAGCGCTTCCCAGGCCGCCGAGCTGACCGCGCCGGGCGGCCTCGGCGACTTCTGGTGGCTGCTCCAGCCGGTGGGCTCCCTCGACGCCGCCGCGCTACTTGTCGATGTCGCCGACCACGAAGAACAGTGACCCCAGGATCGCCACCATGTCCGCGACCAGCGTCCCGGGCAGCAGGTGCGCCAGCGCCTGGATGTTGTTGTACGACGCCGAGCGCAGCTTCAGCCGGTACGGGGTCTTCTCGCCCTTGCTGACCAGGTAGTAGCCGTTGATGCCGAGCGGGTTCTCGGTCCAGGCGTAGGTGTGGCCCTCGGGCGCCTTCAGCACCTTCGGGAGCCGCTGGTTCACCGGCCCCGGCGCCAGCCCCGCGAGGCGGTCCAGGCAGGCGTCGGCGAGGTCGAGGGCGTTGTGCGTCTGCTCCAGGAGGCACTCGAAGCGGGCCAGGCAGTCGCCCTCGGTACGGGTGACGACCTTGAGGGTGTCCTGGAGTTCGCCGTAGGCGAGGTACGGCTCGTCGCGGCGCAGGTCGAAGTCGACGCCGGAGGCGCGCGCGATCGGTCCGCTGACGCCGTAGGCGTGCACGGCCTCGGCGGACATCTCGCCCACGCCCCGCGTGCGCCCGCGGAAGATCTCGTTGCCCAGCACCAGGTCGTCGAAGACGTCCATGCGCGAGCGCACGGCGGCGACGGCGCCCCGCGCGCGCGTGGTCCAGCCCGCCGGGAGGTCCTCCTTGAGGCCGCCGACGCGGTTGAACATGTAGTGCATGCGCCCGCCGGAGACCTCCTCCATCACGTTCTGGAGGACCTCCCGCTCCCGGAAGGCGTAGAAGACCGGGGTGATGCCGCCCAGCTCCAGCGGGTACGAACCGAGGAACATCAGGTGGTTGAGCACCCGGTTCAGCTCGGCCAGCAGGGTGCGCGTCCACACCGCGCGCGGGGGGACCTCCATGCCGAGCATCCGCTCGACGGCGAGGACGACGCCCAGCTCGTTGGAGAAGGCCGACAGCCAGTCGTGGCGGTTGGCCAGCATGATGATCTGACGGTAGTCACGGGCCTCGAACAGCTTCTCCGCGCCGCGGTGCATGTAGCCGATCACCGGCTCCGCGCTCGTGATGCGCTCGCCGTCCAGAACCAGCTTGAGCCGCAGCACGCCGTGGGTGGACGGGTGCTGGGGCCCGATGTTGAGCACCATGTCGGTGCTCTCCGCGGCACCGCCGATTCCGACCGTGGTCTCCGTCGTAGGAGTCATGGACACAGTCTCCCCTACGTACGCTGGCCCCATGGAGACGGGGAGCCCGGACGACACGGGCACGGCGGGCACGGCGGGGGCGGCGCACGCGGCGGACCGGGCGGGCCCGGCGGCGGTTCCGGCGCGGGAGGAGCCGGTGTGGACCGGCCTGCCGCCGGGACTGCTGCACATGCGGCGACTGCTGCTGGTGGTGTGGCTCGGCCTGCTGACGCTCGCCGCGGGTGTGCTGCCCGCGCTGTTCCTGGCCCCCGTCTGGTCCGCCCTGGCGCTCCTGCCGCTGGCCCTGCTGGCCTGGGGCTGGGTGATGCTGGGGCGCAACTGGCGCTCCTGGCGGTACGCCGAGCGCGCCGACGACCTGCTGATCGACCGGGGCGTGCTGTGGCGGGAGGAGACCGTCGTCCCGTACGGCCGCATGCAGCTGGTCGAGGTGACCTCCGGGCCGGTCGAGCGGCACTTCGGCCTGGCCAGCGTGCAACTGCACACGGCCGCCGCCGCGACCGACGCCACCATCCCCGGCCTCGACCCGGCCGAGGCGGAACGCCTCCGCGACCGCCTCACCGAACTGGGCGAGGCCCGATCGGCGGGCCTGTGACCGGGCCCGGGGCCGGAAAGGACACGGCCGAGGACGGCACGAGGGGACGCCCGGACGGCACGAGCGGACCGACGGACGGCACGCCGAGCCGCCCCGGACACGACACACCCCAGCCCCCGGACGACACGACGGAACGCCCGGACGGCACGAGCGGACCGGCGGACGGCACCCGACAGCCCGGCCCGGCGAGCGCCGCCGCGGGCGAGGACGGCACTCCGAGCCACCCCAGCCACGACACACCCCGGCCCCCGGACGACACGACGGAACGCCCGGACGGCACGAGCGGGCCGACGGACGACACTCGGCAGCCCGGCCCGGCAAGCGCCGCCGCGGGCGAGGACGGCACTCCGAGCCACCCCAGCCACGACACACCCCGGCACTCGGACGACGCGAGGGGGCCGGCGGGCGGCACCCGGCAGCTCGGCCCGGCGAGCGCCGCCGCAGGCGAGGACAGCACGCCGAGCCACCCCGACCACGACACACCCCGGCCCCCGGACGACACGACGGAACGCCCGGACGGCGCGAGCGGGCCGGCGGGCGGCACAAGCGGACCGGCGGACGGCACTCGGCAGCCCGGCCCGGCAAGCGCCACCGCCGGCGAGGACAGCACGCCGAGCCACCCCGGCCACGACACACCCCGGCCCTCGAACCGCACGCCCACCCCCGACGCCCTCCCGACGAGCGCAGACGGCGCGAGCGGTCGACCGGACGGCACCGCCGCCGGACCCGGCCCGGTGGAAAGAGGCACCGGCACCGAGACGTCCCCGCCCGCCGACGGTGTCGTGGAGCGGCGCCTGCACCCCGTCACGCCCCTGCGGCGGGCGTGGGCGCCGGTCGCCGTGCTCATCGGGTGGGCCGTGCACGATCCCGACCAGGCGCAGCGCCAGCTGACTCGGCTGACCACGACCCACCTGCTGATCGGCCTCGCCGTACTGATCCCGGCCGCCGCCCTCTACGGCTTCCTCACCTGGTGGTTCACCCACTACGCGGTGACCGACACCGAGCTGCGGATCCGCACCGGACTCCTGTTCCGGCGCACCGCGCACATCCGCCTCGAACGCATCCAGGCGATCGACATCACCCAGCCCCTGCTGGCCCGGGTCGCGGGGGTCGCCAAGCTCAAGCTCGACGTCATAGGCACCGGCAAGAAGGACGAACTGGCCTTCCTGGGCGCCGACGAGGCGCGTGCGCTGCGGGCCGAGCTGCTCGCGCGCGCGGCGGGCTTCGCACCCGAGACCGCGCACGAGGTCGGCGAGGCTCCCGCACGGCAGCTGCTCCGGGTGCCGCCGGGCGTTCTCGCCGTATCCCTCCTGCTGACCGGCGCGACCTGGGGCACGCTGCTCGCCGCCGCCGTCGTACCGACACTGCTGTGGCTGGCCACCCACAACCTGTGGACGGTGCTGGCGACCGCCCTGCCCCTGGTGGGCGCCGCGGGCGCGAGCAGCGCGGGCCGGTTCGTCGGGGAGTACGACTGGACGGTGGCCGAGTCCCCGGACGGGCTCCGCATCGACCACGGGCTGCTGGACCGCACCCACGAGACGGTGCCGCCGGGCCGGGTGCAGACCGTGCGCCTGGTGGAGCCGCTGCTGTGGCGGCGCCGCCGCTGGGTACGGGTTGAGCTGGACGTGGCCGGGTCGTCCAACTCGGTCCTGCTGCCGGTCGCCCCGCGCGAGATCGCCGAGTCGGTCGTCGCGCGCGTGCTGCCCGGGACGACGGTGCCGGGGGGACCGGAGCTGTCCCGCCCGCCGCGCCGGGCGGCCCGCTGCCGCCCCCTGTGGTGGCGCGGCCACGGACTCGCCGTCACCGACGCGGTCTTCGCCGCCCGGTACGGCCTGCTGCGCCGCAGCCTGGCGCTGGTGCCGCACGCCAAGGTCCAGAGCGTCCGCCTCACGCAGGGGCCCTGGCGGCGCGCCCTGCGGCTGGCCGACGTCCGGGTGGACACGGGGGCCAACAAGACCGTGACGGCCCGCCTGCGCGACGCGGACGAGGCCGCGCAGCTGCTGCGGAGCCAGGCGGAACGGTCCAGGACCGGCCGCCGGGACGCCCCGCCGGACCGCTGGATGGCCTGAAACCGGCCTGCGGCACCCGGGGCGGTCAGGAGACCGCGCTGCGCAGCCCCTGCACGTCGATCTGCTCGGTCTCGTCGTGGGCCGTCAGGTCGATCACCTGGCCCACGCCCCGGGACTCCTCACCGGCCTGCTTGAAGGCGACCTCGGCCTCGGCCTTGTGCAGGGCGAGCGCCTCCTGGCCGACCACGTCGGCGAGGTCCTCGTTCTGGACGGTCTCCAGGGCGGCGTCGGACGCGGCCGCCGCGTCCACCGCGCCGTCGGAGGGCTTGGTGCCGAAGAAGTCGAACCCGCCCTCGACCGGACGCCGCGCCGGAGCCGGCGGTACGACGGCCACCGCGGTCGGCACCGCGAAGTGCCCGTCGGCCCGCCGGGTGGACTGGGTGGGCTGCGCGGGCCGCTCGTCGGTGGAGTCGATGGAGTCGGTGGAGTCGGTGGAGGTCGTCGGGGAGGCGGCGCCGGTGCGCTCGTGGCCGTCGGCCGCCTCGGACTGCCCCTGCGCCTCGTCCTCCTGCCCCGCCTCGGCCGCCGCGCCCTCGCCGCCGCCGTCACCACCGCCGTCACCGTCGGAGCCGTCGGATGCTTCGGCCCGGTCGCCACGGTCGCCACGGTCGCCGCGGTCGCCACCGTCCGGGTCGGGCGCGCCGCCGTCGAGCCGGGCCAGTGCCGCGTTCGCACGCAGGAACAGCCGGGAGCCCGCGGGCGAGAAGACCGCCGGGGCGGAGACCTCCACGCCACCACTCTCCTCGTCCGACACCTCCTCCTCGGCCACACCCTGAACCGGCGCCTCCTTCTCCGGCGTGGCCCGATCCGGCGTCTCCTGTGCCGGGGCCGGGCGGGCCGCCGGGAGCGCGGGTGTCTGCGGCGCGGCCTCGATCTCCAGCAGCCGGCGGCCCTCCAGCGCGCTGGCCCGCTCGGTCTCCGCCGTGGCGTAGCGCCGCAGCAGCGAGGCGTGCTCGTTGCGCAGCCCCGCCAGTTCGGTGCGCTTGGCCCGCAGCCGGTGCTCCAGCTTCTGCCGCAGCTCGCGCGACTCCTCCAGGTCGGACTCCAGTTCGGCGACCCGTTCCTCGAAGCGCCACTCGTCACTCGCCCGCGCGCGGGTGAGGTCGGCGACCTGCCGGCCCGCCTGCGCGTCCCAGTGCCGCATGACGACCGCGCCGACCACGGCCGTCACCGCGGCGGCCGCGGCCAGCGCGCGAAGGATCACGGTCTCACCGAACAACCAGGGCCCGAGGGCGCAGACGACCGAAACGCCTGCGATCGCCGACGGGGGAAGCAGTCTGTGCAGAGGCGGGGAATGGCGATGACGTCCACGTGGCATGGCCAGAAACTTACCGCGCGTAGGCGAATCTTGGCGCCCCGCCCCGTAAAAACACGGCTGTCTCCGACGTGTTCACAGGGAACCGGGAATCCACACCCCCGACGACGGACGAATTACTCTTGGATTCCAAGATCATTTACGACTCGCGCCCGCCGCCCAGCCGCTCATCCAGCCACCGCAGCGTCGCGGGAATCTCCCGACGCCAGGTATTGAAGTTGTGCCCGCCGCTTTCCAGGATGATCGACGAGATCCGCGTCGGCCTCCTGTCCTTCACCAGTTCGATGAACTTCAGGGTGTCCTTGTAGTTGGTCTCGCCGGTCCTGCTGCTGGTGACGAGCAGTGAAGTGTCGGGCGCGGGCGCGTTCTTGAGGTACCACCACAGACTGGCCCGCTTCTCGAGCCCCTTGTCCCCCTGGAAGAGATCGCCCGTGGTGGGGTCGCTCGGCGCGTCGTAGTACGGCGAGAGCCCGGCCCCCGCGGCGTACACCTCCGGGTGGTGGGCGGCGAGTTTCAGCGCGCAGTAGCCGCCGGTCGAGTTGCCGACGACGCCCCAGCCCCGCGACCCCCCGGCCACCCGGTAATGGGCGCTCACCGCCTCGGGGAGATCCTTCGCGAAGAACGTCTCCGTCTGCGGTCCGCCCGGTACGTCCACGCACTCCGTGTCGCGCGGCGGCGCCACCGTGGGCCGCAGCATCACCAGGATCATGGGCCGCATCCGACCGGCTTTCGCCAGCTCCAGCGCCGTACGCGGGTAATGGAGTTTGTTCACCAACGCCTCGGCGGTACCCGGATAACCGGTCAGGACGACGGCGGCGGGAAAGGTACGGGCACGGTGCCGCGCCTGGAAGTACTCGGGCGGCAGATAGACGAACGCGGGTGACGCGATCCGAGAGGTACGCCCGAAGACCCGTATCTCCTCGACCCGCCCCGAGACCTCCGGCCGCGCCCCGGCCGCGGGCGTCACCCGGCGCTCACCGACGACCCGCAACGGCCCACCGCCCGCACCGGCGGAGTGATCCACGACGACGCCCTGCCCGTCCTCCCGCCCGAAGAGGTCGGCCCAGCTGCCGTAGAACCCGAAGGACTGGTTGGCGACCAGCCCCACGGCCGCGAAGACCGCCACCTGGGTGGCGAACAGCAGACCGACCCTCCCCAGAACGGCCCGCACGCTCCGCCGGGACAGCCGTGGCCACAGCCACACCGTCCCCGCGAACAGCAGCACACCGGCCACCACCGCCAGTGCCAGCACCTTGTTGCTCGTGAGACCCATGCCTTGCTACCTGCCCGCGCTTTCCGTACGCCCGTCCGGGCTTTGTGATCAGGGGAGTGAACCTCTCCCTCCGAGACACCGTCCTAGAGGGCGCAATGTCGCCGGATGCCCGGAACGGGCCCGGAATCCACGATCTCTCGCAGAACAACAGGTGCGATGTCTGTCAGGACAGATGAGGAAATGTCGGGCGGGGTTCCGACGAGGCCCACCCGCATACGCCGCGCACTGCGCGGCCCCCGCCCGGAGCGCGTCCCCCTCCTCGTCGGCCGCGCCTGCGTGCTCGTCGGCCTGCTGGACATCGCGGCCGGCTCCTTCCCCCGCTTCCGGCACAGCCGGATGCACGCCCTCGCCGAGGTCCTCCCCGGCTCCTTCGGTCCCTTCGCCGCGGCCCTGTCCCTCAGCGCGGGCGTCCTGCTGCTCCTGCTCGCCCACGGCCTCAAGCGCCGCAAGCGCCGGGCCTGGCGGGCGGCCGTGGCCCTGCTCCCGCTCGGCGCCGTCGCCCAGTTCACGTACCGCCACTCCCTCCTCGGCGTACTGATCTCCCTGGCCCTGCTGGCCCCCCTCCTGCGCCACCGCGACGAGTTCGCCGCCCTCCCCGACCCGCGCAGCCGCTGGCGGGCCCTGGCCAACTTCGTCCTCATGAGCGCGGGTTCCGTCCTGCTCGGCCTGCTCGTCGTCAACGCCCACCCGCACCGCATGCTCGGCGACCCGAGCCTGGCCGACCGCCTCACCCACGTCCTGTACGGCCTGTTCGGCGTCGAGGGCCCGGTCGACTACCGGGGCAACACCTCCTGGACGGTCGCCTTCTCACTCGGCGCCCTCGGCCTCCTGACCGCCATCACCACCATCTACCTGGCCTTCCGCCCCGAACACCCCGCGGCCCGCCTCACCGAGGACGACGAGACCCAACTGCGCGCCCTGCTCACCCGGCACGGGGGCCGCGACTCCCTCGGCCACTTCGCGCTGCGCCGCGACAAGGCCGTCGTCTTCTCCCCCAGCGGCAAGGCCGCCGTCACCTACCGCGTCGTCTCCGGCGTGATGCTGGCCAGCGGCGACCCGATCGGTGACGTCGAGGCCTGGCCGGGCGCCATCGAACGCTTCATGGACGAGGCCCGGTCCCACTCCTGGACCCCGGCCGTCATGGGCTGCTCCGAGACCGGCGGCGAGGTCTGGACCCGCGAGACGGGCCTCGACGCCCTCGAACTGGGCGACGAGGCGGTGGTGGACGTGGCGGATTTCTCCCTCGCCGGCCGCGCGATGCGCAATGTGCGCCAGATGGTCAAGCGCATCGAGCGCGCCGGTTACGAGACCCGCGTACGGCGCGTGGCTGACCTGTCCGACGCCGAACTGGACCGCGTCCGCCGCGCCGCCGACGCGTGGCGCGGCACGGACACCGAGCGCGGCTTCTCCATGGCCCTGGGCCGCGTCGGCGACCCGTCCGACGGGGACTGCCTGATCGCGACGGCCCACAAGCAGGACACCGAACCCGGCGAGTACGGCGACCTCAAGGCGGTCCTGCACTTCGTGCCGTGGGGCACGGACGGGGTCTCCCTCGACCTCATGCGCCGCGACCGCGCGGCCGACCCCGGCATGAACGAACTCCTGATCGTGGCCGCGCTCCAGGCCGCCCCGAAGCTGGGCATCGCGCGGGTGTCGCTGAACTTCGCCATGTTCCGCGCGGCGCTCGCGCGCGGCGAGAAGATCGGCGCGGGTCCCGTCCTCCGCGCCTGGCGCGGCCTGCTGGTCTTCCTCTCCCGCTGGTTCCAGATCGAGTCCCTGTACAAGTTCAACGCGAAGTTCCGCCCCCGGTGGGAGCCGCGCTTCGTCGTCTACCGCCGCTCCGCCGACCTCCCCCGCATCGGCTTCGCCGCGATGCAGGCGGAGGGCTTCGTCACCCTGTCCCTGCCGCGCTTCCTGCAACGCCGGACACCGAGGCGCCGCCCCTGCGCCCACCAGGCACCGGCGCGGGCGGCGTAACGGGCGGGTGTGGGGAGCGCAGCCCGGCGCTGCCGGGGTGCCTCCCCCAGTGCCTGAACGGCCTGGGAGGTACCCCCACCGCCCACCCGTGCCGCCCCAGCGGCACGACTTGCCCGCAGCGAGGGCGACGCGGCGGGACAGCCGCGTACGGCGGGACAGCCGCGTACGGCGGGACGGGAACCGCGGAGGGTTGGCGAGCCGCAGCCGCGTACGGCGAGCAGGGGTCGTGTCGGGGGGTGTCCGCCCGCAGCGGTTGGCGCGTCCGCGCCGGTGAGTTCTGTGGCCGACCGATTCCGCGCCGTTCCGAGGACGGACACCCCCTGGCGCGGCCCCGACCCACAGACAACACACCGCGCCACGCGCACCCCCACCCATCCCGCACAGGCGCCGCAGGCACCCCACCGCAGCCCACCACCTACGCAGCCCACCACCTACGCTGAACACATGAGCAAGCAGACCGCCCGCCGCCGCCACCTCGCGGGACTGACCGCATGGGACCGCTGCGCGGTCATGGGGGTCGTCAACGTAACCCCCGACTCCTTCTCCGACGGCGGCCGCTTCTTCGACACCACGGCCGCCATCAAACACGGCCTGGACCTGGTCGCCCAGGGCGCCGACCTGGTGGACGTGGGCGGCGAGTCCACCCGCCCCGGCGCGACCCGCGTCGACGAGGACGAGGAGCTGAGGCGCGTCGTCCCGGTCGTGCGCGGCCTCGCCTCCGAGGGTGTCACGGTCTCCGTGGACACCATGCGCGCCTCCGTTGCCGAGCAGGCCCTCACCGCCGGCGCCGCCCTGGTCAACGACGTCAGCGGCGGCCTCGCCGACCCCCGCATGATCCCGGTCGTCGCCGACGCGAACGCCCCCTTCGTCGTCATGCACTGGCGCGGCCTCCTGGAGGGCGGCAACGTCAGGGGCACCTACACCGACGTCGTCACCGAGGTCGTCGACGAGCTGCACGCACGCGTGGAGGCCGTCCTCGACGGCGGCATCGCCCCCGACCGCGTCGTCATCGACCCCGGCCTCGGCTTCTCGAAGGACGCCGAGCACGACCTCGTCCTCCTCGCCCACCTCGACCGCCTCCTCGCCCTCGGCCACCCCCTCCTCGTAGCAGCCTCCCGCAAACGCTTCCTCGGCCGGGTCCTCGCCGGCCCGGAGACCGCTCCACCCCCCGCGCGCGAGCGCGACGCGGCCACCGCCGCGGTCTCCGCGCTCGCCGCGCACGCCGGCGCGTGGGCGGTGCGCGTCCATGAGGTCCGCGCCACGGCCGACGCCGTCCGCGTCGCCCGCGCCGTCGAAGGCGCCCGGTGAACGCGCCGCACCTCGACGTCGAACAGGTCGAGGCCGCCAACACCGCGTTCTACGAGGCCGTCGAGGAGGGAGACTTCGAAAAGGTCTCCGATTTCTGGCTCACCCCCTCCGACCTGGGCATCGACGAGTCGTACCACGACCCCGCCGACGCCGGCGTGGTCTCCTGCGTGCACCCGGGCTGGCCGGTGCTCACCGGCCGCGGCGAGGTCCTGCGCTCCTACGCCCTGATCATGGCGAACACGGACTACATCCAGTTCTTCCTCACCGACGTGCACGTCTCCGTCACCGGCGACACCGCCCTGGTCACCTGCACCGAGAACATCCTCAGCGGCGGCCCCGCCCCCGACGGCGACGAGGAGCTGGGCCCGCTCGTCGGCCAGCTCGTGGTCGCCACCAACACGTTCCGCCGCACTCCGGCCGGCTGGAAACTCTGGTCGCACCACGCCTCCCCCGTACTCGCGGAGACCGAGGACGGGGACGGCGAGGACACACCCCCCTGACGACACCCCTTGACCCGGCCGAGCGAGGACGACCGGGACGTGGTTGGAATCACGGCCCGGCGGGTAGGGGCGGCTACCAACCCGTGATCCACCGGGACCGCCAGGGAAAACGCACGGTGAAGACCCCCCTCCGTCCCACCCCGCCCCGCACCCCGCGCCCCGGCCCTGTCGGTGCACGCGGGTAGATTCGACTGGGGCCGCCGTACCACCCGCACGTGGTGCGCCCGGCCGAGACCGACGACTGCAGGAGTGATTCGCGTGGATCGTGTCGCGCTGCGCGGCCTGAAGGCCCGTGGGCACCACGGTGTGTTCCCCAAGGAGCGCGAGGACGGCCAGACCTTCCTCGTGGACATCGTCCTTGGCCTGGACACCCGCCCGGCCGCGGCCGACGACGACCTGGCGAAGACGGTGCACTACGGCATCGTGGCCGAGGAGGTCGTGGCCGTCGTCGAGGGCGAGCCGGTCAACCTCGTGGAGACCCTCGCCGAACGCATCGCCCAGGTCTGTCTGAAGCACGAAGGGGTCCAGGAGGTCGAGGTCTGCGTCCACAAGCCGGACGCGCCGATCACCGTCCCCTTCGACGACGTGACCGTCACCATCATCCGGAGCCGTGTATGAGCGCCCCCTTCACCCAGGGTCCGAGCGACCCGACCGTACAGCCCGTGCCCGCCTCCGTCATCGAGCAGGTCGACGCCGCGGACACCACCCTGTCCAACCCCAAGCGCGCGGTGATCGCCCTCGGCGCCAACCTCGGCAACCGGCTGGAGACCCTCCAGGGCGCCATCGACGCCCTGGAGGACACCCCGGGCGTGCGCGTCAAAGGGGTCTCCGCGGTCTACGAGACGGAGCCCTGGGGCGTCGCCCCGGACAGCCAGCCCTCGTACTTCAACGCGGTCGTGATCGTGAAGACGACGCTGCCCCCGTCCTCGCTCCTGGAGCGGGCGCACGCGGTCGAGGAGGCCTTCCACCGGGTCCGCGACGAGCGCTGGGGCCCGCGCACCCTGGACGTCGACATCGTCGCCTACGCGGAGGTCGTCTCGGACGACCCGCAGCTCACCCTCCCCCACCCGCGCGCCCACGAGCGTGCCTTCGTGCTGGCCCCCTGGCTCGACGTGGACCCCGAGGCCGCCCTGCCGGGGCGGGGCAGGGTCGCCGACCTCCTGGCGGCCGTCCCCCGCGACGGCATCGCGCCCCGCGCCGATCTGGAACTCCGGCTGCCCGAGTAGTCGTTAAGGTCGACGAGGACGACGAGGTCAGGACGACCGCGCCGGGGAACCGAAGGGACACCGGAACACCGTGAAAGAGTTGCGCATCAGGGTGCTGGCCGGCGTGTTCGTCGTGGCCGGAGTGCTGTCCTGGGCCGGCGCCCGCCTGTGGAACTCGGTGGGGACCCTCCCGAGCGTCCCCCTGGCCGCCCCCGTCGTCCTCGCCCTGATCGCGGTGATCCTGCTGGCCACGGCGCTCTCGATCCGCGCCCGCCTCAGGGCCCAGCGGGAGCGTGTACCCGGCGCCAAGGGCGTCGACCCGATGATGGCGGCCCGCGCCGTGGTCTTCGGCCAGGCCAGCGCCCTGGTGGTCGCCCTCGTCGCCGGCATGTACGGCGGCACGGGCGTCTTCCTGCTGGAGTACCTGGACATCCCGGCCCGCCGAGACCAGGCCATCTACGCGGGCGCCTCGGTCGTGGCGGGCATCGCCGTGATAGCGGCCGCCCTCTTCATGGAACGAGTCTGCAGACTCCCGGAGGACGAGGACGACGACCACCCGGGCGCGGCCTCAGCGGCCTGAACGCACCACGCACAACCGCACCACGCACAACCGCACCGCACGCAACCGCACCGCACCGCACGCAACCGCACCCACAGCCCACTCAACGAGCCATGATCAGACTCATGGCCTCGTTACGCGTAGCCACATCCCGCAGCTGCCCCCGCACCGCCGACGTGAGGGTCTTCGCCCCGGGCTTGCGAATGCCCCGCATGGACATGCACATGTGCTCGCACTCGACCACGACGATCACCCCGCGCGGCTCCAGGATCTCCATCAGCGAGTCCGCGATCTGCGTGGTGAGACGTTCCTGCACCTGCGGACGGCGCGCGTAGACGTCGACGAGACGGGCGAGCTTGGACAGCCCGGTGATCTTCCCGCTGGTGGACGGGATGTAGCCGACGTGCGCCACGCCCCGGAACGGCACCAGATGATGCTCACACGTCGAGAACACCTCGATGTCCTTCACCAGGACCATCTCGTCGTGCCCGAGGTCGAACGTCGTCGTCAGCACATCCTCCGGCTGCTGCCACAGACCGGCGAATATCTCCTTGTACGCCCGCGCCACGCGCCCCGGAGTCTCCTTCAGGCCCTCGCGGTCCGGGTCCTCGCCGACCGCGATCAGCAGTTCGCGTACGGCGTTCTCGGCCCGCTTCTCGTCGAACTCGCCGATCTCGCCCTCGCCGTCCAACGTCACGGGGTCGGTCATCTGATGCCTCGTTCCTGATCAGTCCTGCCGTCGGCATACGCAAATGCCGCACCCCCCAGGCTAGAACCTGGGGGGCGCGGCATACATTCCGGGCCTGGTGGGGCCGCCCTCGCGGGGGCCCCGGGGCGGACCGGGGTCAGCTCTCCGGGCGGTCCTCCGGTGCTCGCTCCGGTGCCGGAGCGGGCTCCACCGTGGTGCTCTTGGCGGTGGAGATCGCCGCCGTCGCGCCGTTCGCCCCGTTCGTCAGTGCGAGCTCCTTCGGGGAGAGCACCGGCGGACGCGTCGAGGGCGTGCGGCGGGAGGACCCGGTCCACGCGGGACGGGCCGGACGCTTGACGATCTGGGAGAAGACCTCGGCGATCTCCTCCTTGCCCAGCGTCTCCTTCTCCAGCAGCGCGAGGACGAGGTTGTCGAGGACGTCGCGGTTCTCGACCAGGATCTCCCAGGCCTCGTTGTGCGCCGTCTCGATGAGCTTCTTGACCTCCTCGTCGACCAGCGCGGCGACCTCTTCCGAGTAGTCGCGCTGGTGGGCCATCTCACGCCCGAGGAACGGCTCGCTGTTGTCGCCGCCGAACTTGATGGCGCCGAGGCGCTCGGTCATGCCGTACTGCGTGACCATGGCCCGAGCCAGGCCGGTGGCCTTCTCGATGTCGTTGGCCGCACCCGTGGTCGGGTCGTGGAAGACCAGTTCCTCGGCCGCGCGGCCGCCCAGCATGTAGGCGAGCTGGTCGAGCATCTCGTTGCGCGTGGTCGAGTACTTGTCCTCGTCCGGGAGCACCATCGTGTAGCCGAGGGCCCGGCCTCTGGACAGGATCGTGATCTTGTGGACCGGATCGGAGTTCGGTGAGGCCGCCGCGACCAGGGCGTGACCGCCCTCGTGGTACGCGGTGATCTTCTTCTCCTTGTCCGACATGATCCGGGTCCGCTTCTGCGGGCCCGCGACCACGCGGTCGATCGCCTCGTCCAGCATGTGGTTGTCGATCAGCTTCTGGTCGCTGCGGGCCGTCAGCAGGGCGGCCTCGTTCAGCACGTTGGCCAGATCGGCACCGGTCATGCCGGGCGTACGGCGGGCGACGGCCGACAGGTCGACGTCGGGCGCGACCGGCTTGCCCTTCTGGTGGACCTTGAGGATCTCCAGACGGCCCTGCATGTCCGGACGGTCGACCGCGATCTGCCGGTCGAAACGGCCGGGGCGCAGCAGCGCCGGGTCGAGGATGTCGGGCCGGTTCGTCGCGGCGATGAGGATCACGCCGCCCTTGACGTCGAAGCCGTCCATCTCGACGAGCAGCTGGTTCAGGGTCTGCTCGCGCTCGTCGTGACCGCCGCCGAGGCCGGCGCCGCGGTGGCGGCCGACCGCGTCGATCTCGTCGACGAAGACGATGGCCGGGGCGTTCGCCTTGGCCTGCTCGAACAGGTCGCGCACTCGGGAGGCACCGACACCGACGAACATCTCGACGAAGTCGGAACCGGAGATCGAGTAGAACGGCACGCCCGCCTCGCCCGCGACGGCACGCGCGAGCAGGGTCTTGCCGGTGCCGGGCGGGCCGTACAGCAGCACGCCCTTGGGGATCTTGGCGCCGACGGCCTGGAACTTGGCCGGCTCCTGCAGGAACTCCTTGATCTCGTGGAGCTCCTCGACGGCCTCGTCGGAACCGGCGACGTCGGAGAACGTCGTCTTGGGGGTGTCCTTGGTGATGAGCTTGGCCTTGGACTTGCCGAAGTTCATGACCCGGGAGCCGCCGCCCTGCATCTGATTCATCAGGAACAGGAAGACGACCACGATGAGGACGAACGGGAGCAGGGAGAGCAGAATCCCGACGAACGGGTTCTGCTTCGACGGCGACACGGTGTAGCCGTCGGAGATCTGCTTGTCCTGGTACTTGTTCTGAAGTGTGTTGGCGAGGGTCACGCCCTGGTCGCCGATGTAGCTCGCCTGGATCTTCGAGCTGCCCTCGACCTTCTGGCCGTCCTTGAGCTGGACCTTGATGGTCTGCTCGTCACCGGTGGTCAGCTTGGCCGACTCGACCCTGTTGTCGTTGATCGCCTGGACGACCTGGCCAGTGTCCACCGTCTTGTAGCCGCCGGACGAGCCGACGACCTGCATCAACACGACCACGGCAAGGACGGCCAGCACGATCCACATGACCGGCCCACGGAAGTATCGCTTCACGTCCATCCACACGGAGCGGTGCCGCCCCGTCCCTCCTGCCATAGTGAGTTTGATAAGACAGTTCTTCTGACGGTACCCCAGCGTGGCGGCCCTCAGCCGCACGGGCGGGCCGACGTCCCGTCTGCATGCTCCAACGGCGCGGGGGCCCCAGGGGTTCCCGGTGGCCCGCCGAAAGGCCGTGAAGTCCGTTACAGGGCCGCGTCAGCCGCCGTACACATGGGGCGCGAGCGTACCGACGAACGGGAGGTTGCGGTACTTCTCGGCGTAGTCGAGGCCGTAACCGACGACGAACTCGTTGGGAATGTCGAAGCCGACCCACTCCACGTCGATGGCGACCTTCGCGGCGTCGGGCTTGCGCAGCAGCGTGCACACCTTGAGGGAGGCGGGCTCGCGCGAGCCGAGGTTGGAGATCAGCCAGGACAGGGTCAGGCCGGAGTCGATGATGTCCTCGACGATCAGGACGTGGCGGCCCTTGATGTCGGTGTCGAGGTCCTTGAGGATCCGCACCACACCGGAGGACTGGGTGCCCGCGCCGTACGAGGACACCGCCATCCAGTCCATGGTGACGGGGGTGGACAGCGACCGGGCGAGGTCGGCCATGACCATCACGGCGCCCTTGAGCACGCCGACGATGAGCAGGTCCTTGCCCGCGTACTCCGCGTCGATCTTCGCGGCCAGCTCGGCCAGCTTCGCGTCGATCTCTTCCTTGGTGATGAGTACCTTCTCGAGGTCGGCACCCATGTCGTTCGCGTCCACCCGCATCACTTTCGGTCGTCCCACCGGCCACTCCGGAGCGCCCCGGCGATCCGTGCGCGGATCGGTGGGAGGGTCCGGATTCAGCCTTGCCGAATCACCAGTCTGCCACCCTGCCGCCGGGCGACGACTTTGCCGGGGAGGTTGATGGCCCCCTGGCCGCGCCAGCCGGTGATCAGCCGGTCGACTTCCTCGATGTGGCGGGCGAACAGGGCGCCGCCGGGCGCACCGGCCTCCAGGGCGGCGCGGCGCAGGATCCGGCGGCGTACGGCGGGCGGCAGGGCGTACAGCTTGGCGCACTCCAGTCCGCCGGTGGCGTCGCGGACGCCGACCTCGGCCTGGCGGGCCCAGGTGTCGAGGGCGTCGGCGTCGTCCCGGGAGAGCTGGGCCGTACGGGCGAGGGCCTCGACGACGCCCTTGCCGAGGGCCTTCTCCAGGGCGGGCAGGCCCTCGTGGCGCAGCCGGGAGCGGGTGTAGGCGGGGTCGGTGTTGTGCGGGTCGTCCCAGACGGGGAGGGACTGGACCATGCAGGCCTTGCGGGCGGTCTGGCGGTCGACCTGGAGGAAGGGGCGCCGGTAACGGCCGTCGGCCCCCGAGACCGCGGCCATGCCCGACAGGGAGCGGATGCCGGAGCCGCGGGCGAGGCCCAGCAGGACGGTCTCGGCCTGGTCGTCGCGGGTGTGGCCGAGCAGGACGGCGGCGGCGCCGTGGCGGGCGGCGGCGGCGTCCAGCGCGGCGTAGCGGGCGTCGCGGGCGGCGGCTTCCGGGCCGCCCGCGCGGCCGACGGTCACGGCGGTGGCCTCCACCGGGTCGAGGCCCAGTTCACGCAGGCGCAGGACGACCTCTTCGGCGCGCAGGTCGGAGCCGCTCTGCAGGCCGTGGTCGACGGTGACACCGCCGGCGCGGACGCCGAGCCGGGGGGCCTCGAAGGCGAGGGCGGAGGCGAGCGCCATGGAGTCGGCACCGCCGGAGCAGGCCACGAGCACGAGCGGTGCCGCCGGAGGTCCGGGCGGACGCTCGGGCGCGGGCTCGACGGCCGTCGCGGCGTGGACGCCGGCCGGAGTGTTCAGTTCGGTGAGGATGTCGTGGAGGACGCGGCGGACCGCCAGGCGTATCGCCGCGACCGCAGGATGGGGACCCATGTCCGGTGCCCTTCATGAAGTTGTCGGGGGTGAGCCCGAGGTTCAGTCACGCAGAGTGTGTAGATGGTGACAGAAACGGGCCGTTCACCGAGCATCGCACGCCTGTCGAAGGCTCACGGTCCCTCGGACGGGTGATTGAAGGGTCGTTCGTCTGCCGTCGGCCGGAATCGTTTCACGCCCCGCCCGCGCGGCTCACGCCTCCGGCTTGCGGTGCACCCGCGCGATCCAGTCCGCCGGTTTGGCGATCTCCGACTTGGTGGGGAGCGTGTTGGGCGAGGTCCAGACGCGGTTGAAGCCGTCCATGCCGCACTCCTCGACGACGGCCCGTACGAACCGTTCGCCGTCCCGGTACTGGCGGAGCTTGGCGTCCAGGCCGAGCAGCTTGCGCAGGGCCAGGTCGAGGCGGGAGGCGCCCTTGGCGCGACGCTGCTGGAACTTCTCGCGGATCTCGCCGACGCTCGGCACGACCGCCGGTCCGACGCCGTCCATCACGAAGTCGGCGTGCCCCTCCAGGAGGGACATCACGGCGGTGAGGCGGCCGAGGACCTCCCGCTGGGCCGGGGTCTGCACCAGTTCGACCAGCGACCGGCCGCCGTCGTCCTCCTCCGCCTCGGGACGGCCCCCGGCGAGGGACTGGGCGGCCTCGCGGACGCGTTCGAGCACGGTCATGGGGTCCACGTCGGTCTCGGCCAGGAACGACTGGATTTCGCCCTCGAGGTGGTCGCGCAGCCAGGGCACGGCGGTGAACTGGGTCCGGTGCGTCTCCTCGTGCAGGGTCACCCACAGGCGGAAGTCGTGCGGCTCCACGTCGAGTTCGCGCTCCACGTGCACGATGTTCGGCGCGACCAGGAGCAGCCGCCCGCCGCCGTTCGCTCCGGCGGGCAGTTCGCGGGTGGCGGGGGCGAACGTCTCGTACTGGCCGAGGACGCGGGAGGACAGGAACGACAGCAGCATGCCCAGCTCCACGCCGGTGACCTTGCCGCCGACGGCGCCGAGGACCGCGTTGCCCGCGCCGCCGCCGCGCCGCTCCTGCATCTTCTCCAGCAGGGGTTTGAGGATCTCCCGGAACCCGGCGACGTTGGCCCGGACCCAGCCGGGCCGGTCGACCACCAGGACGGGGGTGTCGTGGGTCTCCTCGGTGCCCATCCGGGTGAACCCGCGGACGTGCTCCTCCGAGGACTTGGCATGGCGGCGAAGCTCCGTGACGACGGCCCGGGCCTCGTCACGGCTCACCTCGGGGCCCGGCCGTACGAGCCGGGTCGCGGTCGCCACCGCGAGGTTCCAGTCGACCATGCCGGAATTAGCGCCGATGCTCGTCATGCGTCAACGGTACGGGAGCGCCGCCGTTCGGGGCAGTCGTGCGGGCGGGGCGCGGGCGGGGGCGGGGCGCGGGCGGGGGCGGGGCGCGGGCGGGGGCGGGGGCGGTACGCGGCCCGGCGTCGGCGGGGGGGGGCCGCTACGACGGCGTCGGGGACACCAGTCCCGTCGCCGCCCGGTCCAGGGTGGCCTGGGCCGCCCAGGCGTCCGTCGTGTCGTTGGCCAGGAAGGCGAAGCCCAGGAGGCGGCCGTCGGGGGTGGTCACCGTGCCGGCGAGGGTGTTCACGCCGGTGAGGGTGCCGGTCTTGGCGCGGACGAGGCCCGCTGCTCCGTCCGTGTAACGGCCGGCCAGTGTGCCGGTGAAGTGGGCGACGGGGAGGCCGGTGAGCACCGCGCGGAGTTGGGGGCGGGCGGGGTCGGCCGCCTCGGCCAGCAGGGCGGTGAGCAGGTCGGCGCTGATCAGGTCGGTGCGGTCCAGGCCGCTTCCGTCGTGGAACCGCGCGCCCCGCACCGGCAGGCCGAGCTGCTTCAGGCGGGCGGTGACGGCGGCGCCCGCCCCGTCGAAGTCGGCGCGCTTGCCGGTCGCCACGGCGGTGTGGCGGGCCAGGGCCTCGGCGAGGTCGTTGTCGCTGTTGGTCAGCATCCGCTCGACCAGGGCGGACAGCGGGGGCGAGGAGACCGTGGCGAGGGTGTCGGCGCGGGCCGTGGCCTTGGAGGGGCCGGGGGCGGACGCGGTGACGCCGTGCTGCTTCAGGAGGCCGGCGAAGGTGCGGGCGGCGTCGGCGGCCGGGTCGGGCACGCGCGGGGCCGGGCCGCTGGTGGAGTCGTCGGTGCGGCCCTCGTCGGCCATCAGGGCGGTGACGCGGGCGAGGTTCTCGTTGACTCCGATCGGGTGCGCCTCCGTACCGGCGTAGAGCGTCGTGTCGTACGACAGGGTCACCTTGCGCAGGTCCCGCTTCTTCAGGGCGGCGGCGGTCTGCTCGGCGAGGGTGCGCAGGCTGGCGAGGCCGCGCGGGTCCTCGCGGGCGGTGAGGGTGGGGTCGCCGCCGCCGACGAGGACGAGTTCGCCGGTGTCGCCCTCCAGGGCCGTGCGGGTGGTGAGGCGGTGGTCGGGGCCCATGGCGGTGAGGGCGGCGACGGCGGTGGCGATCTTGGTGGTGGAGGCGGGGGTGAGGGGGACGTCGCCGCCGAGGCCGTACAGGCGCTTGCCGGTGGTGAGGTCGACGACGGCCGCCGCGCGGCGCCCGCCGAGCGTGGGGTCGTCCTTCAGCAGGGGGTCGAGGAGGTCCGCCAGGGCCGCCCGGTCGCCGGGTGCCGCCTTGACGCCGCCGGGGGTGGCGGTGCCGCCGAGGCCGGTCAGCACGGCCCCGGCGCTGGGCGCGGGACGGGGCGAACCGGACGCCGTGCCGGAGGCCCCGGGGCCGCGGCCGTGATCTGCGCCACCCGTGTGCTCCAGCGCGACGGCCCGGTCCCGCTCGGCCGTACGCTGACCCGTGGAGTCCCAGGGGCCGGCGGCGGTCACCACACCGGCGGCCAGCGCCAGCCCGGCGGTGGCGGCACCGGCGGTGTACTGCCAGGTCTTCGGCCTCGTGATCCGGGCGAGCCGCGGCGCCGTGGCCCGTGCGTACCGTGCGACCCGCGGTTCGGCGGCCCGGACGAAGCGGGCCAGACGGGGACGTACGGCACCCGCGGCCCGCGCCACATGCGGTCTCGCGGCCCGCCAAGGCCTCAGCTCTGGCACTGCCACCAGCCCCTTTCGCGATCACACACCTGCGTGAGGGACACTTAACCACCAGAACTATGTGCTGATCATGGAGGAGCGTCCGGTGGAGTTCGACGTCACGATCGAGATCCCGAAGGGTTCGCGGAACAAGTACGAGGTGGACCACGAGACCGGTCGTATCCGCCTGGACCGCCGACTGTTCACCTCGACCGCCTACCCGACCGACTACGGCTTCGTCGAGAACACCCTCGGCGAGGACGGCGACCCGCTGGACGCGCTGGTCATCCTGGACGAGCCGACCTTCCCGGGCTGCCTCATCCGCTGCCGCGCGATCGGCATGTTCCGGATGACGGACGAGGCCGGCGGCGACGACAAGCTGCTGTGCGTGCCGTCGACCGACCCGCGTGTGGAGCACCTGCGTGACATCCACCACGTCTCGGAGTTCGACCGCCTGGAGATCCAGCACTTCTTCGAGGTCTACAAGGACCTGGAGCCCGGCAAGTCCGTCGAGGGCGCCGACTGGGTGGGCCGCACGGACGCCGAGGCGGAGATCGAGCGGTCGTACAAGCGCTTCAAGGACCAGGGCGGCCACTGATCAGGCGCCCCTCCCGTAACGGGCCGCACGCACACGCGTGCGGCCCGTTTGCGTTTGAGTGGCCATACTGAGGTCATGAGGAGGGTGAGTTCGTACCAGGGAGCGTTGCGCAGGTGACGGAGGAGGACCACAAGCCGCAGTCGGACGAGGCCCGCAGTGCCTTCCGGCAGCCGAGCGGTTTCGCGGCGTCGATCGACGGCGAGTCGTCGACGACGTCCGAGTTCGAGATCCCACAGGGACTCGCCGTCCCCCGGCACACCGGCACCGAGTCCGAGACGACCTCGGAGTTCTCGCTCCCCGACGGCCTGGAGGCACCGGCGGCCGTGCCCGCCGACGCCGAGGGCTCGGCGTTCACCATGCCGAGCACCCACAGCGCGTGGTCCGCCCCCACCTCCTTCACCCCGGCGAGCGGCTTCCCGGCGGTGAACCTGACGGACGTGCCCTGGCAGGACCGGATGCGGGCCATGCTGCGGATGCCCGTGGCCGAGCGGCCCGCGCCCGAGCCCTCGCAGAAGCACGACGACGAGACCGGCCCCGCCGTGCCGCGCGTGCTGGACCTGACGCTGCGTATCGGGGAGCTGCTGCTGGCGGGCGGCGAGGGTGCCGAGGACGTGGAGGCGGCCATGTTCGCCGTCTGCCGGTCCTACGGCCTGGACCGCTGCGAGCCGAACGTCACCTTCACCCTGCTGTCGATCTCCCACCAGCCGTCCCTGGTCGAGGACCCGGTGACGGCGTCGCGCACGGTACGCCGCCGGGGCACCGACTACACGCGGCTCGCGGCCGTGTTCCACCTGGTGGACGACCTCAGCGACCCCGACACGAACATCTCCCTGGAGGAGGCCTACCGGCGCCTCGCGGAGATCCGACGCAACCGGCACCCGTACCCGACGTGGGTGCTGACCACGGCGAGCGGTCTGCTGGCGGGCGGGGCCTCGCTGCTCGTCGGTGGCGGGCTGACCGTGTTCTTCGCGGCGATGTTCGGCTCGATGCTCGGCGACCGGCTGGCGTGGCTGTGTGCCGGGCGCGGGCTGCCGGAGTTCTACCAGTTCGCGGTGGCGGCGATGCCGCCCGCCGCGATGGGCGTCGTGCTGACGGTGACGCACGTCGACGTGAAGGCGTCCGCGGTGATCACCGGTGGGCTGTTCGCGCTGCTGCCCGGGCGGGCGCTGGTCGCGGGGGTGCAGGACGGTCTGACCGGCTTCTACATCACCGCGGCGGCACGTCTGCTGGAGGTCATGTACTTCTTCGTCAGCATCGTCGCCGGGGTGCTGGTGGTGCTGTACTTCGGGGTCCAGCTGGGGGCCGAGCTCAACCCGGACGCCAAGCTGGGCACCGGTGACGAACCGTTCGTGCAGATCTTCGCCTCGATGCTGCTCTCGCTGGCCTTCGCGATCCTGCTCCAGCAGGAACGGGCCACCGTCCTCGCGGTGACCCTGAACGGCGGTATCGCCTGGTGCGTGTACGGCGCCATGCACTACGCGGGCGACATCTCGCCGGTGGCCTCCACGGCCGCCGCGGCGGGGCTCGTGGGCCTGTTCGGGCAGCTGATGTCCCGCTACCGGTTCGCGTCGGCGCTGCCGTACACGACGGCCGCGATCGGGCCGCTGCTGCCCGGTTCGGCGACGTACTTCGGTCTGCTGGGGATCGCGCAGGGCAAGGTCGACTCCGGGCTGCTGTCGCTGTCCAACGCGGTGGCGCTGGCGATGGCCATCGCTATCGGGGTGAACCTGGGCGGGGAGATCTCGCGGCTCTTCCTGAAGGTGCCCGGCGCCGCGAGTGCGGCGGGACGCCGGGCGGCCAAGCGGACGCGTGGGTTCTAGCGGCCCTGGTTGTACGGGTACTGGTCGCCGTACTGCTGGGGCTGGTCGCCGTAGCCCTGCGGGTACTGCTGGGCGTACGGCTGCTGCGGGGGCTGCTGGTTGCCGTAGCCCTGGTCGTACTGCCGGCCGTACTGCTGCTGCGGCTGGTCGTACGGGTCCACCCGGCGGAGCTGGGTCGTGGCGTCGTCCATCACCGGGTACGCGGGCTGGTGCTGCTGCTGGGGCGCCGGGGTCGCGGGGGCGGCCGCGGCGGCGCGCTGCTTCTTCTTGCGCTCGCGCAGGTACTCGATGCCGATCGGGACGACCGAGACCAGGACGATCAGGACGAGGATGGCCTCGACGTTGGTCCGGATGAACTCGATCTGGCCGAGCCAGTAGCCCGCGAGGGTGACGCCGGTGCCCCAGGCCACGCCGCCGATCACGTTGTACGTGAGGAACGTGCGGTACTGCATGCGGCCGGCGCCCGCCACGATGGGGGCGAAGGTGCGCACGATGGGCACGAAGCGGGCCAGGACGATCGCCTTGGGGCCGTACTTGTCCATGAACTCGTGCGCCTTCTCCAGGTTCTCCTGTTTGAAGAGCTTGGAGTTGGGGCGGCTGAAGAGCCTGGGTCCGAAGAACTTGCCGATCATGTATCCGACTTGGTCGCCGAGGACGGCGGCGGCCACGATCAGGGCGCACACCAGCCACAGCGGCTGGCTGATGAACTCGCCCTGGGCGACGAACAGGCCCGCGGTGAAGAGCAGCGAGTCGCCGGGCAGGAACGCGAAGAGTCCTGACTCGGCGAAGACGATGAGCAGGATGCCGGGCAGACTGAACGTCTCGATCAGGTAGTCCGGGCTGATCCACTCAGGACCGAGCGCAAGGGTGGTCACGGGATTGTGGCTCCTGCTGCTGGGGGGAGGCGGGCTGGACCTGGCTGCCCAAACGTACAACGCAGCCGTGGCGTCCCAGGTTCCACGGGGCTTCTTGGGGTGCGCTGTGACGTTTCCCGGGGAAGCCTGAGAACCATGGGTATTGAAGAATACGGCGGCGGCCAGGGCCCGCAGCCCGATGTGCTCGTGGTGACCACGAACGACCTGCCGGGCCACCGGGTGCAGGAGGTGCTCGGAGAGGTCTTCGGACTGACCGTGCGCTCCCGGCACCTGGGGAGCCAGATCGGTGCCGGACTGAAGTCGATGGTCGGTGGTGAGCTGCGCGGGCTCACGAAGACGCTGGTGGAGACCCGCAACGAGGCGATGGAGCGGCTCGTCGAGCAGGCCCGCACGCGGGGGGCCAACGCGGTGCTGGCGTTCCGTTTCGACGTGACGACGGCCGCGGACGTGGGCACCGAGGTGTGCGCGTACGGGACGGCGGTGGTCGTGGCCCGGGAGTGAGACCCGGGCCACGACCACCGCTCAGGAGGTGTGCCGGACGGCGTTGGCGAGGATCGCGTCGCGCATGTAGGCGGCGAGGCCCGGCTTGGCGGCGTCGATGTTCCGCGTGAAACGTTCGTCCGACACGTACATCTCGCCCAGGCAGGTGTGCATCTCGTACCCGCAGTCGTAGTGGTTGCGGGCGATGCCCTGCCGGTGGTCCTCGGCGACGTCCATGGCCCCCTCGGAGTCGGCGGGCTCACCCGCGTCCATCAGGGCGACGAAGCGCCGGGTCAGCTCGTCGGCCTCGTCCTGGATGCGCTGCCAGTCCTCCTTGGTGTACGAAGCGGTCTTCTGCTGCGACTGGCGGTAGGCGTCGGTGTCGCCCCAGCGCTCACGCACCTCCTCCTGGTGCTCGTCGGGGTCGAAGTCGCCGAAGACCTCGAACTTCTCCTCGGGCGTGAGGTTGATTCCCATGCTGCGTGCCTCCATGGCCTGCTCCACGGCCGACGCCATCTTCTGCAGCTTCTCGATCCGGGCGGTCAGCAGCTCGTGCTGGCGGCGCAGGTGCGCGCGCGGGTCCGCGGCCGGGTCGTCGAGCAGGGCGGCGACCTCGTCGAGCGGAAAGCCCAGCTCCCGGTAGAACAGGATCTGCTGCAGCCGGTCGAGGTCGGCGTCGCTGTAGCGCCGGTGGCCCGCGTGGCTGCGCTCGCTGGGTACGAGCAGGCCGATGTCGTCGTAGTGGTGCAGCGTGCGCACCGTCACTCCGGCGAAGCCGGCCACCTGTCCCACGGAGTAGCTCACTTCCGCTCCTTTCTCTGACGCCCTCCACGCTGCCTCCTCACGTGACGTGAGGTGCAAGCCCGTGCACGCCGGTACGTCCCCGGGTGCGGGGCGCGGGGCTCGGGCCTACCGTCGGTCGCATGTCACTGCACCAGGGTCCCCGCCCGCCCCACGACGACCGCGACCGGCGCCGGCTCGCCGTGAACCCGTTCCACGCGGCGGCGAACCCGCTGGGCGGCATGACCGAGGCCCCGCCCACCCATCGGCTGCCGGACTCCCCGCTGCCGCCGGAGAGCGCGTACCGGCTCGTCCACGACGAGCTGATGCTGGACGGCAACGCCCGGCTGAACCTGGCCACCTTCGTCACCACCTGGATGGAGCCGCAGGCCGGGGTGCTGATGAGCGAGTGCCGGGACAAGAACATGATCGACAAGGACGAGTACCCGCGCACCGCCGAGCTGGAGCGGCGCTGCGTGGCGATGCTCGCCGACCTGTGGCACGCGCCCGACCCGTCGACGGCCGTTGGCTGCTCGACGACCGGGTCGAGCGAGGCGTGCATGCTGGCCGGGATGGCGCTGAAGCGGCGCTGGGCGCTGCGCCACGCGGACCGGTACCCGGCGAAGGACGTGCGGCCCAATCTGGTGATGGGCGTGAACGTCCAGGTCTGCTGGGACAAGTTCTGCAACTTCTGGGAGGTGGAGGCCCGCCAGGTCCCGATGGAGGGCGACCGCTTCCACCTGGACCCGCAGGCCGCCGCCGAGCTGTGCGACGAGAACACCATCGGGGTCGTCGGCATCCTCGGCTCCACCTTCGACGGTTCCTACGAGCCGATCGCCGAGCTGTGCGCCGCCCTGGACGCCCTCCAGGAGCGGACCGGCCTCGACATCCCGGTGCACGTCGACGGGGCCTCCGGCGGCATGGTCGCGCCCTTCCTCGACGAGGACCTGGTGTGGGACTTCCGGCTGCCGCGGGTCGCCTCCATCAACACCTCGGGGCACAAGTACGGGCTGGTCTACCCCGGGGTGGGCTGGGCGCTGTGGCGGGACGCCGAGGCCCTGCCGGAGGAGCTGGTCTTCCGGGTCAACTACCTGGGCGGCGACATGCCGACCTTCGCGCTGAACTTCTCCCGGCCCGGCGCGCAGGTCGTCGCGCAGTACTACACGTTCCTGCGGCTGGGCCGGGAGGGCTACCGGGCCGTGCAGCAGGCCGCGCGGGACATCGCGGGCTCGATCGCCGGGCGGGTGGCGGCGCTCGGCGACTTCCGGCTGCTGACGCGCGGCGACCAGTTGCCGGTCTTCGCCTTCACGACGGCCGACCACGTGACGTCGTACGACGTCTTCGACGTGTCCCGGCGGCTGCGCGAGGGCGGCTGGCTGGTGCCGGCGTACACCTTCCCGCCGCACCGCGAGGACCTCTCCGTGCTGCGGGTGGTGTGCCGCAACGGCTTCTCGGCCGACATGGCCGACCTGCTCCTGGACGACCTGGAGCGGCTGCTGCCGGAGCTGCGCCGGCAGCCGCACCCCCTGACCCGGGACAAGGGCGCGGCGACCGGCTTCCACCACTAGCGGCTCAGCCGCGCGAACTTCGCCACCGCCAGCGGGAAGAACACCGCGAGCAGGGCCAGCGGCCAGGCGAGGGCCGCCCAGACGTGGCCGGACTCGCCGCCGGGGCCGCCGAACAGGTCGCGGACGGCCATGGCGGTCTGGGACATCGGGTTCCACTGGACGACCGTGCCCAGCCAGCCCGGCATGGAGTCGGGCGTGGCGAAGGCGTTGGACAGGAAGCCGACCGGCCAGACCAGGATCTGCACCGCCTGCACCAGCTCGGGCTTCCCGGCCACCAGGGCCAGGAAGATGCCGACCCACAGCATGGCGAAGCGGAAGAGCAGGAGCAGGCCGACCGCGCCGAGGAAGGCGCCGGGGCCGCCGTGGGTGCGCCAGCCCAGCGCGTGGCCGACGCCGATCAGTACGGCGAGGCCGAGCACCGACTGGAGCATGTCGGCGGCGGAACGGCCCACCAGGACCGCGCCGTTGGCCATCGGCAGGGAGCGGAAGCGGTCGACGACGCCCTTGTCGAGGTCCCGGGTGACGGCGATCATGGTGCCCTCCAGCCCGAAGGCCATGGTGAGGGCCAGCATGCCGGGGACGAGGTAGTCGACGTACTCGCCGCTCACTCCCCGGCCGCCGCCGACCAGGTAGCCGAACATCAGCAGCAGCATGACCGGGAAGACCAGGTTGACGACGACCGCCACCGGCTGCCGTCCCCAGCGGGCCAGCTCGCGGCGGGTCATGGTCCAGGAGTCGGACAGGGCGTGGGTCGCGGGACTCACGGTGGTCGTACTCACGCGGCCTCCTTCGTGCGGTCGGTGAGGTGCAGGAACACCTCGTCCAGGGTCGGCCGGCGCAGCGCCACGTCCTCGGCCTCGATCCCGGCCTCCTCCAGC
Organism: Streptomyces sp. BBFR25; assembly: GCF_044590125.1. Lineage (NCBI taxonomy): Bacteria > Bacillati > Actinomycetota > Actinomycetes > Kitasatosporales > Streptomycetaceae > Streptomyces > Streptomyces sp. BBFR25. The sequence continues at coordinate 4,636,050 of NZ_CP172447.1, read as the reverse complement.
GCCCGTACGACGCCGGAGAGCACGGCCATGCGGTCGGTGACCGGGGCGCTGAGCAGCCGTCGGTCGGCGTCGACGCGGACGCCGGTGAGCGGCAGCAGGGCGACGGCGGCGCCGAGTTGGCCGGCGTGGCGCAGGACGACGTCGACGCGGTCGCCGCCGGTGGCGGCCTTGAGTTCGTCCGCCGTGCCGTCGGCGACGACCCGTCCCGCGTCGACGACCGAGATGCGGTCGGCGAGCTGGTCGGCCTCCTCCAGGTACTGGGTGGTGAGCAGGACCGTCGTACCGGCGCCGGCCAGGGAGCGGACCGAGTGCCACACCTCGGCGCGGCCGCGCGGGTCGAGGCCGGTGGTCGGTTCGTCCAGGAAGAGGACCTCCGGTTCGGTGATGAGGGACGCGGCCAGGTCCAGGCGGCGCCGCATGCCGCCGCTGTAGGCGCTGACCGGCTTGCGTCCGGTGTCGGTGAGGTCGAAGCGCGCGAGCAGTTCGTCGGCACGCGCGCGTGCCCGCCGGGCGCCCAGGTGGTGGAGGCGGCCGAACATCTCCAGGTTCTGCCGGCCGCCCAGTTCCTCGTCGAGCGCCGCGTGCTGGCCGAGCAGGCCGATGCGCAGCCGTACCGCGTAGGCCTCGGCGACGACGTCGTGCCCCGCGACCTCGACGCGGCCCGCGTCGGGCCGCAGCAGGGTGGAGAGAATCCGGACCAGGGTCGTCTTGCCCGCTCCGTTCGGCCCCAGTACGCCGTGCACCGTGCCGCGGGTGACGGTCAGGTCGAGCCCGTCCAGTGCGTCCTTGCCGCCGTACCTCTTGCGTGCGCCTTCGACGGTGATCGCCGTGTCGGCCACTGCCACTCCCCCTTCGGCGAAGCTAGCCAAATTTGACTACCGGCTCGCGAAGGTACGCCCTCGCACCGCCTTAGTCAAACTTGATTAGCAGGCGTCCCGGTCCTGCGGCCGCCCCGCAGCAAAGGGGTTCTCCTCACCCTCCGCCAGCACCCCGACGAACGGCTCGCCCTCTCCGGCGAAGGTGTACGCGCCGCCCCGGACGCGTTCGACGAGGCCGCGGGTCCACTCGGCGCCCGAGTCGGCCGAGTGGACCCAGTAGTTCATGATCTCGCCGATGTGCCCGTACTGGCCGGGCCCCTCCGCGGGCAGGTAGTACTCGGTGACGGCGGCACGCCACTCCTCGATCTTCCGCACCCGCTCCTCCAGGAGCGCGAGGGCCTCCTCGCGCGGGAGGTCGACCATGAAGCCGAGCGCCGCGGTGAGCACGTCCGGCCGCTGGTCGTAGGCGGTGAGGTAGTCGCGGAGCAGGGTGAGGTACTCCTCGGTGCCCTGCTCCGTGATCTCGTACTCCACCCGCGGCGGCCCGCCCGCCGTGGACGGCGCGATCTCGTGCGCGACGAGCAGTCCCTGTTTCGCCATCTGCTTCAGCGCGTGGTAGATCGAACCGGGCTTGGCGTTGGACCACTCGTGCGCGCCCCAGTACTCCAGGTCGTTGCGCACCTGGTAGCCGTGGGCCCGCCCGTGCTGGCGGACGGCGCCGAGCACGAGGAGACGGATCGCTGACATGGGTCCAGATTAGGGCCCGTGCGAGGCGGGGTCAGAACGGGAACCCGCTCCGTCCGTGCTGCACCGAGATCCACTTCTGCGTGGTGAAGGCGTCCAGCATGGTGTCGCCGTTGAGGCGGCCGATGCCGGAGTGCTTCTCGCCGCCGAAGGGCACGATCGGCTCGTCGTGCACGGTCCCGTCGTTCACGTGGAACATGCCGGTGTCGATGCGCTTGGCGAAGGAGACGCCGCGCTCGATGTCCCCGGTGTGCACGGCGCCGCTCAGCCCGTACGGCGTGTCGTTGACGAGGCGTACGGCCTCCTCCTCGCCGTCGAAGGGGACGAGGAAGGCGACCGGGCCGAAGACCTCCTGCCGCAGCAGCGCGGAGTCGGCGGGCAGGCCGGTCAGGACCGACGGCTCGACCAGGTTGTCGGTGACCGATCCGCGCACCAGGGCCGTCGCGCCCTCGGCGAGGGCCTGTTCGACGACGCCGGAGACCGCGTCCGCCTGCGAGGAGTTGATCACCGGGCCGATGACGGTCGCCGGGTCGCGCGGGTCGCCGGCCTTGAGGGTCTTCACCTTGGCGACGAACTTCTCGGTGAACTCGTCGGCCACCGCGCGGTCGACCAGGACGCGGTTGGCGGCCATGCAGACCTGCCCCTGGTGGACGTAGCGGCTGAAGACGGCGGCGTCGACCGCGTAGTCGACGTCGGCGTCGTCCAGGACCACCAGCGCGCTGTTGCCGCCCAGTTCGAGGACCGAGCGCTTGAAGTTGGCGGCGCAGACCGTGGCCACGTGGCGGCCGACCTGGTCGGAGCCGGTGAAGGAGATGACCTTCGGGACCGGGTGCTCCAGGAAGGCGTCCCCGATCTCCGCGATGTCGGTGACCACGACGTTGAGCAGACCGCCCGGCAGTCCCGCGTCCTGAAGGATCTTCGCGACCAGGGTGCCGCCGACGATCGGCGTGTTCTGGTGCGGCTTGAGGACGACGCCGTTGCCCAGGGCGAGGGCCGGGGCGACCGACTTCAGGGAGAGCAGGAAGGGGAAGTTGAAGGGGCTGATGACGCCCACGACGCCGACCGGCACCCGGTAGACGCGGTTCTCCTTGCCGTCGACCGGGGACGGGAGGATCCGGCCCTCGGGGCGCAGCGCCAGGTGGACCGCCTCGCGCAGGAACTCCTTGGCGAGGTGCAGCTCGAAGGCGGCCTTCAGACGGGTGCCGCCCAGCTCGGCGACGATCGCCTCGCCGATCTCCGCCTCGCGCTCCTCCACCAGCCGCAGCGCCTTCTCGAACACCGCGCGGCGCGCGTACGGGTTCGTCGTGGCCCACTGCTTCTGCGCGCGCTCGGCGGCCCGGTAGGCGGCGTCGACCTCGTCGACGGTGGCTATCGTGATCGAGGCCAGCTTCTCGTTGTCGTACGGGTTGAAGTCGATGATGTCCCAGGAGCCGCTGCCCGGACGCCACTCGCCGTCGATGTACTGCTGGGCGAGGTCGGTGAAGTACGACGACATGGAATCCCTCAATCCCCTTAGCTGCCGCAGCCGCCGCGAGCGAGCCGAGCGGGCCGCCTGATGGAGCGTCATCGTACTTATGTTTCAGGAGAGTTGGAGGAGACCCCGCAGAAGGTCCCGGCTCTCGTCCGGACCCGGGCTGTCCTGCTGGAGTTCCTTCAGCGCCGTCTCGTACTGGGTGACGTCCTCCTGCTTGTCCAGATACAGCGCACTGGTGAGCTGCTCCAGATAGACGACGTCCGAGAGGTCGGACTCGGGGAAGCTGAGGAGCGTGAACGCGCCACTCTCGCCGGAGTGCCCGCCGAAGCCGAACGGCATGATCTGGAGCCGCACGTTGGGGCGTTCGGAGACCTCGATCAGGTGCTGGAGCTGGCCGCGCATCACCTCGCGGTCGCCGTAGGGGCGGCGCAGGGCGGCCTCGTCGAGCACGATGTGGAACTCGGGGGCACTCTCCGCGACCAGGTGCTTCTGCCGCTCGAGGCGCAGCGCCACCCGCCGCTCGACGTCCGCCTCGCCGGCGCCCTTCATGCCGCGCCGGACGACCGCGCGGGCGTACTCCTCGGTCTGCAGCAGGCCGTGCACGAACTGCACCTCGTAGGCCCGGATCAGCGAGGCGGCGCCCTCCAGACCCACGTAGGTCGGGAACCAGCTGGGCAGCACGTCGGAGTAACTGTGCCACCAGCCCGCGACGTTGGCCTCCTTGGCCAGGGAGAGCAGGGAGGCGCGCTCCTGCTCGTCCGTGATGCCGTACAGCGTCAGCAGGTCCTCGACGTCCCTCGTCTTGAAGCTCACCCGGCCCAGCTCCATCCGGCTGATCTTCGACTCGGAGGCGCGGATCGAGTAGCCCGCCGCCTCTCGCGTGATCCCCCGCGTCTCACGCAGTCGCCTGAGTTGTGATCCGAGCAGCATGCGCCGCACCACCGATCCGGGCTCTCCCGCGCTCACGTTCGCCAGCCTCCCCAACCGTCTTCAGGGGCCGCAGTCTGCCACTAAAACACTCCGAGCAGTACTCGTCCGGTTACGGAAACGGAATCGAGCCAAAGGAAACGTGCAGGATCACGCACCCGGCAGACCGGAATCGGACGCCGGGGGACATGAAGGGGAGGCGAAGATGACGGAAAAATTGCCCAACAAGCGGTACGGGCAGGTCCATTTCGGTCACGTGCACGTGCATCTGCCCTTGCATCTGAGGTACGCATCCGAAACCATGGTCCCCGCACCACCGCGCCGCATCGCTATGACCGCGAATTCCCGGGAGTGCCTCGCATGGGGACGAATGGATCGACCATGCTCGAGCCGTTACGGCAGGGCCTTCCGCCACTCGACCCCGCGGCCGTGTCCAACGCCGCATCCTGCGCCCTGCCACCCCGCTTCGAAGCGGTGCGCGAGGCCCGGCGGTTCACCCGCAGAACGCTGGAGGGCTGGGACACCGGCGACCGCTTCGACGACGTCTGCCTGGTGGTCTCGGAACTCGTCACCAACGCTTTGCGCCACGCCCTGCCCGCGGACACCCCGCGCCACGACGAGCGCCACGGTCCCGTAAGGCTGCACCTCATGCGCTGGACCGAGCGGCTGGTGTGCGCCGTGCGCGACCCCAGCCACGACAGCCCGGTGGCCCGGGAGACGGACGACTTCTCGGCGGAGTCGGGCCGCGGCCTCTTCCTCGTCGACTCCTTCAGCGACAGCTGGGGCTGGCACCCGCTCGCCGGAACCCTCAACGGCAAGGTGGTCTGGGCGCTGTTCCGCGTCTAGGGCACCACCGGGCCGGCCGGCCGGACCGGCCCGGACCACCTCGCTACCAGCTCGCGATCAGCTCGCGATCAGGTGGTCGAACTCGCCGTCCTTGATGCCCAGCAGCATGGCCTCGATCTCGGCACGCGTGTAGACGAGCGCGGGGCCGTCGGGAAAGCGGGAGTTGCGCACCGCCACCGCGCCGTCGGGCAGGCGCGCGAACTCCACGCACGATCCCTGCGAGTTGCTGCGCCGACTCTTCTGCCAGGCCGCATCGTGCAACTGCGTGGCGGCCATGCCGTTGTACACGTCGTACACGTCGTGGTCCACAGGTCGCTCCCCGGTGTGCACTGGCTGATGTGGCCATTGATGCAGTGGTCAACTGATCCGGATCATAACCCTGTTCACGTGCAGATGCATGAGCAAATGCACGTGCACGCGCGGTGTTCCCGCGATTACAGCTGTGACGACCGCTTTACCGAGCCCTGCTCACTACGACGCCGGGACCCGAGAAGTCGTTCCCGCATGTGCCCCCGAATTCGAAGAATATGCAACAACATGCGACAACACCGGGGCCCGCTCCCCCTGTTCGTGACGAGCGGGCCCCGGTGTTGTCGCCGGTGCGCGAGGTGCGGCGGACGGGTCAGCGCGTGCCGTACGGCAGCAGCGCCATCTCGCGCGCGTTCTTGATCGCCCTGGCCAGCTGCCGTTGCTGCTGGGACGTCACGCGGGTGACGCGGCGGCTGCGGATCTTGCCGCGGTCGGAGAGGAACCTGCGCAGCAGCTCGGTGTCCTTGTAGTCGACGTACGTCACTCCCGCCTGGTCCAGCGGGTTGGGGCGCTGCCGGTTGGGCGTGCGTTCGTCCTTGCGGGGTCGGGGCACGGGGTCAGACCTCCAGGAGGGTGTCGAAGGCGGGCGGCAGCCGGTCCCAGGCGGCCTGCCCCGCGGCGTACTCGGCGTCGGTCAGCAGGCAGGACTCCAGGAGCCGTTCCAGGCCGTCGCGGTCGAGGCCGGGGGAGGTGAAGACGAGGTGCTGGCAGCGGTCGCCGTGCTCGGGGTGCCAGTCCAGCGCGGCGGCGGCGCGGCGCACGGGCGGCACCAGTTCCCAGGCGGCGTCGGGGAGCGAGGCGAGCCATGGTCCCGCGCTCTCCACGCACAGGGCACCGCCCGCGGCGTCCCAGTGCAGCAGCGTGTCCCCCTTGCCGGCGAGCCAGAACCGCCCCCGGCTGCGGGCCGCGGCGCAGGTCAGGTCCTCCAGCGCCGCGTACAGCCGCTCCGGGTGGAAGGGGCGGCGGCGGTGCCAGACCAGGGTGGCGACGCCGTGCGCGTCCGCCTCCGCGGGCAGCAGGGCGCAGGCCGGGTGCTGGGCCGCGGCGGCGGCCTCCACGTCGAACCCGGCGAGGGCGGCGCGCGCCAGCTCCGGGTGCGCGGGTGGTGCGCCCGCCGGGTTCCCGTGGCCGATCGGGACCCGGCGGGCCGTCGGGTGCAGCTGGGCCAGCAGCTCGTGATCCTCCTCGTCGGCCTCCGGCGAGCCGGGGAGGGACTCGGCGAGGGCGAGGACGGAGGCGTACTCCAGCTGCCGCGCGAAGGTGTCGGCGACGGTGCGCCGGTCGGTGGCCGCCGCGGCGAGGCCGCCCTCGGCGAGGTCGTCGCCGTTGCCGAGGTACGGCAGCACCAGGGCGGGGTCGACGGCGGTGATCACGCCGGTGACGGTGAACCCGCCGGCCGTCACCACCTCCGCCATCGCCTTGGGCTCGACGGAGTCCCACAGCTCGACGACCGCCAGCGGGGTGCCTCCGGCCTCCGCGAGCCGGACCAGCTCGGGCACGAGGTCCTCACGCAGCGCGCAGCACGCGCAGTCGTTGACCAGGGGGGCCTCACCGGCGGAGCGGAGGCCGGTGGCGTCCCGCACGGTCCGTACGACCGTGCCCGCGGCGGCCGTCGCCAGGTCGTGGTGGAGGACGACGCTGCCGGGCACGTCCGCGAGCAGCCGGGCCACGGCCGCCCGGCGCGCGTCGGCGTGCAGCCCGCCGACGATCACCACCGGCGGTTCGGGGAAGCGGCCCGGCCCGCTCATGCCCCCTCCTGCTTCTTGTACCGGCGCTCGAAGCGCTCCACGCGTCCGGCGGTGTCCAGGACGCGGGCGGTGCCGGTGTAGAAGGGGTGGCTGACGTGGGAGATCTCGACGTCGACGACCGGGTAGGTGCGGCCGTCCTCCCACTCGACGGTGCGCTCGCTCGTCATGGTCGAGCGGGTGAGGAAGGCGTAGTCCGCGGCCCGGTCGCGGAAGACGACGGGGCGGTACTCGGGGTGGATTCCCTTGCGCACGGCGGCTCAGCGCTCCTCTCGGAAGTCGACGTGGCGGCCGGCCGTCGGGTCGTACTTGCGCAGGACCAGCCGGTCCGGGTCGTTGCGGCGGTTCTTGCGGGTGACGTAGGTGTAGCCGGTCCCGGCGGTGGACCGGAGCTTGATGACCGGACGGAGTTCGTTGCGTGCCATGCTGCTATCTTACTGAAAATGAATTCCATTAACAGCTAGGCCTCGTCAGGCCCGGAGGAGAGGTACGTCACCGTGTCCGCCCACTGCATGCTGACCGGGACCAGGCCCGGATTCGGCAACCGCGTCTCGCACTCCCACCGGCGCACCTCGCGCCGCTTCGACCCCAACATCCAGACCAAGCGCTACTGGCTGCCGAGCGAGAACCGGCACGTACGGCTGCGGCTGAGCACCAAGGGGATCAAGACGGTCGACTCGATCGGCGTCGAAGCGGCGGTGGCGCGCATCCGTGCCCGGGGAGTGAGGGTCTGATGGCGAAGAAGAGCAAGATCGTGAAGAACGAGCAGCGGCGGGCGGTCGTCGCGCGCTACGCCGCACGGCGGGCCGAGTTGAAGGAGATCGTCCGCCGGCCCTCCTCTACGGAGGCCGAACGGCTCGCCGCCCAGCGGGAGCTGCGCCGGCAGCCGCGCGACGCCAGCCCCACTCGGGTGCGCAACCGCGATCAGGTCGACGGGCGCCCGCGCGGATACTTCCGGGTCTTCGGACTCTCCCGGGTGAACCTGCGCGAGCAGGCGCACGCCGGGCATCTTCCCGGGGTGCGCAAGTCCTCCTGGTAGCTTGCGGCTGTTCGGGGCCGAACGGCCGCCCGGCTACAGCTTGGAGCTTCCGGTGACGTGGGTGACTGCGGAGAACGCGGCGAGCACGGAGAACACGGCGCGCATCGCGCGGGCCGCGGGCAGGGGCGTCCCGCGCGGTGGGGTCTCGGGCCGTCGGGCGCGCCGGTCCCTGCGGGCCGTGGCGCTGGGCCTCGGGCTGGCGGGCGCGCTGGCTCTGACCGCGTGCACCGACGACGGGGGCTCCGGCGACGGCTCGGGCGGCGCCTCGGGCGGTGACAAGTCCTCGGCGGCGCCCAGCGCGTCCGCGAGCACGGCCCCGGGCGGCGGCGAGGGCGGATCGCCGTCCGCCGGTGCGGCGGGCGAGCTGGAGGGCAGCTGGCTGGCGACCACCGACGGCCAGGCCGTCGCCCTGATGGTCACCGGCGACAAGGCGGCCCTGTTCGCCACCGGCGGGACCGTGTGCAGCGGCACGACGCAGGAGACCTCCGGCACCCGGACGATCCGCCTCAAGTGCGCCGACGGCAGCGACGACCGCTCGACCGGCAAGGTCGGGGCGGTCGACGCCACCTCGCTCACGGTGGCCTGGGAGGGCGAACTCGGCGAGGAGACGTTCACCAGGTCCGAGGGCGGCTCGCTCCCGCCCGGCCTGCCGACCACCGGCATCGGTTCCTGAACGGGGCCGGACGGTCGGCGCCGGCCTCAGCCCCGTTTCAGCGGCCGGTGGTGGCCGACCCGGGCCGCGTCGGCCGCCCGAGTGCCCTCCGTCCACCCGGCCGCGTCCCCGGCGCCGCGCAGTCGGGTCGTGGTGGTCTCCGGGAACATGCGCTCCACGCGGTCGGTGACCGCGACCTCGCGGGAGGCGAGCACCGGCAGCAGGTCCGCGTCCGCCGCCTCCTCCGCGGCCGCACCCGTGGCCGCTTCCGCCGCGGCCCGCAGCCTGGTGCCCGCGCGGTGGGCGTAGGCGGCGAGGAACGACTGCCGGAAGGTCTTGGTGCGCTTGCGCCCGCCGGCCCGCTGCCCGGCCTCCGCCTTCGTCATCGCGGCCTCGGCCTGCACCAGCAGCGAGGTGTAGAGGAGTTCCACCGCCTCCAGGTCGGCCTCGAAACCGACGACGGTGGAGAAGCCGAAGGACTCGTTCCACACCGCCTTGCAGTGGTTGGCGTCGGCCACCGCGTCCAGCAGCACCGCCTTGGCCTGCTCGTAGGGCGGCTCCACCCCGATCCGGCAGGCGCCCGGGGTGTCGGGCGAGGGCGCGTGCGCGGCCAGCAGCGCCTCGTCGACGCTGTGCCGCGCCATCAGCTCCTGCGCCTTCGCGCTCAGCGCCTCCGCCTCCTCGGGGTACCCGGTCGCCTCCGCCTTGGCGAGCAGCGCGCGGATGCGGGCGAGGGCGCGGGACTCCGGCCGGTTCTCCCGACCCCGGCGCGACGGCTCCCCCGCCTCCAGGGGCTCCAGGCCGGGCAGCCGCACCAGCAGGCGGTACAGCTCCAGTACGGCGGTGGCGTGCGAGAACCGGTCGGTGCGGGGCGGTGCCGTCTCGTCCGCGTCCGGTACGTCGTCGAGCTGCGCGGCCCAGCGGGGACCGCGCGCGCGGTCGTGCGGCGCCTGGGCGCGGATCAGCGCGGCCACCAGCCGTACGTGCGCGTCGTCCAGTTCGCGTCGCACGATCCGTACGAGGTCGGCGGGCTGCCAGCCGCGCCGCCAGGCCGTGGCTACGAACTCCTCGCCGCGCCGGGCCAGTTCCGCGTCCGCCGCCGGATCGGCCGCGAGCAACGAGGCGGCGGTGTCGAGGGCGGCGTCGGCGGTGTCGTACAGGGCGGTCTCGAAGGCACGGTCGACGGTGCGGGGCGTACTCACCCGGCGATGGTGCCACGGTCACCCGGGCCGTCTCACTTCGCGGAATTCGGCCAGGGCCGCGCCGCCCGGCGTCGAGCATGGCGCGCATGGTGGACATGACTCTCTACGCGGCGTTCCTCGTCGCCGCCTTCGCGCTGTGCGTCACTCCGGGCCCCGACATGATGTTCATCGTGGCGATGGGCGGGCGGGGCGGTCCCACGGCCGGTGTGATGGCCGCGTTCGGGGTGGCCTGCGCGATGCTCGTGCACGCGGTCGCCGCGGCCCTCGGGCTGTCGGCCCTCTTCACGACGCTGCCCACGCTGTACCACGTGCTGCGCTGGGCGGGCGCGGCCTATCTGCTGTACCTGGCGGTGAAGGCGTTCCGGGACCGGTCGGTGCCGGGCGGGGACGACTCGGCGCCGAGGGGCGCGGGGATGCGGCGGGCCTTCTGGCAGGGGGCGATCACCAACCTGCTCAACCCCAAGGTGATCCTCTTCAACGTGGCGTTCCTGCCGCAGTTCGTCGACCCCGCGCTCGGGCACGTCCCGGGCCAGCTGCTGGTGCTCGGCGGAACGCTGGTGGTGATGGGTTTCCTGTGGGACGGCTTCGTCGGGCTGCTCTCGGGGCGGCTGGCGGGTCTCCTCGGGCGCAGCGCCCGGGTGAACCGCTGGCTCAACATCGTCTCCGGGACGGTGTTCACGGGGCTGGCGGTGCGTCTGGTGGTGGCGTCGCCGAAGTGACGGGAGTGCCCTCAAGGACTGTCAACCATCAGTTGACAGCCGGAGGGGCGCAACCTACGGTTGACACATGACGACGAACCCGAACATCACGTCATCCGTACGCCTCGACGAACTCATCAACGCGATCAAGAAGGTGCATCCGGAGCCGCTGGAACAGCTTCAGGACGCCGTCATCGCCGGCGAGCACCTCGGTGAAGTGGCCGACCACCTCATCGGCCACTTCGTGGACCAGGCCCGGCGTTCGGGCGCGTCCTGGACGGACATCGGCAAGAGCATGGGCGTCACCCGCCAGGCGGCGCAGAAGCGCTTCGTGCCCAAGGAGTCGGCCGACCTGGACGCGAGCCAGGGCTTCAGCCGCTACACTCCCCGCGCGCGCAACGTCGTGATGGCCGCCCACAACGCGGCCAAGAACGCCGGCAACGCCGAGGGCCTGCCCGAACACCTCGTCCTCGGCCTGATCACCGAGCGCGAGAGCCTCTCCGCCAAGGCGATCGCGGCGCAGGGCGTGACCCTGGACGCGATCCGTGCGGCGGCGACCGCCGCACTGCCGCCCGCCGTCGCGGAGGTCCCGGAGCTGGTGCCGTACGGCCCCGCGGCCAAGAAGGTCCTCGAACTCACCTTCCGCGAGGCCCTGCGCCTGGGGCACAACTACATCGGCACGGAGCACATCCTGCTGGCCCTGCTGGAGCACGAGCACGGCGGGGGCGTGCTGAGCGGGCTCGGCCTCGACAAGGAGGCGACCGAGCGGTACGTGGTCGAGGCGGTGGCGGAGTTCATCCAGATCACCGAGGAGCAGACCGCGGAGGCCGGGTCGGCAGGGCCCGCCCCTGAAGAGGGCTGAGGACGGCCGTCGCCGCGAGGCCGTTGTCAGACCCGCCTGCGACACTCGCCACATGGCCGAGAGGTGGGCGCTCGCGGTGGCCGAGGACGGCGGTGTGGAGGTCGCCGCCCTCGGCCCCGACGGGCTGCCCGCCGGACCGGTGCGGCGCGAGCCCGGCCTCGCCGAGGCCGTCCGGGGCAGACCGGACGTCACACGCTGGGTGTGGCGGTCCACCGCCGAGATCGCGCCGCGCCTGCTCGCCGCGGGGGTGCGAGTGGAGCGGTGCTACGACGTGGAGGCCGCCGAGACCCTCCTGCTCGGCCACGAGGGGCGCTACGGGGAGCCGCGCTCGGCCGCGGCCGCCCTGGCCCGGCTGCACGGCGGTCCCGTGCCGCCCGACCCGCCGCAGCGCTCCGCCGAGCCGGGCGCGCAGTCCCCGCTGTTCGAGCCCCAGGCCGTCCACCTCCCCCTGACCGACCTGCTCGCCGTCTACGCCGAGCAGCAGCGCCGCCACGACCGCTCGGCCCGCCCCGACCGGCTGCGGCTGCTGACGGCCGCCGAGTCGGCGGGGATGCTGGTGGCCGCCGAGATGAACCGCGCGGGACTGCCCTGGCGGGCCGACGTGCACCGCCAGGTCCTGCACGACCTGCTGGGCGAGCGGTACGCGGGCGGGGGCGAGCCGCGCCGCCTGGCCGAGCTGGCCGAGGAGGTGTCGGCGGCGTTCGGCCGCCGGGTGCGGCCCGATCTGCCCGCGGACGTGGTCAAGGCGTTCGGGCAGGCGGGCGTGAAGGTCGCCTCCACCCGCCGCTGGGAGCTGGAGACGCTGGACCACCCGGCCGTGAAGCCGCTGATCGAGTACAAGAAGCTGTACCGCGTCTGGGTCGCCCACGGCTGGTCGTGGCTCCAGGACTGGGTGCGCGACGGCCGGTTCCGGCCCGAGTTCCTGGCCGGCGGCACCGTCACCGGACGCTGGGTCACCAACGGCGGGGGCGGGCTCCAGATCCCCAAGGTGATCCGGCGGGCCGTCGTCGCCGACCCCGGCTGGCGGCTGGTCGTCGCCGACGCCGACCAGATGGAGCCGCGCGTGCTGGCGGCGATCTCCCGCGACCCCGGTCTGATGGAGGTGGCGGGGCGCGAGACCGACCTCTACCAGTCCGTCTCCGACCGCGCGTTCTCCGGCGACCGCGCCCAGGCCAAGCTCGCCGTGCTCGGCGCGGTCTACGGCCAGACCTCCGGCGACGGACTGAAGAACCTGGCGGCGCTCAGACGCCGCTTCCCCCGCGCGGTGGCGTACGTCGACGACGCGGCCCGCGCGGGCGAGGAGGGCCGGCTGGTGCGCACCTGGCTGGGCCGCACCTGCCCGCCCGCGGCCGGCGCGGCCGACGGCACGGAGGAGGCGGGCCTGCCGCAGGAAGGGCCTCCCGAGAGCCCGGACCAGCAGGAGTGGGTGCCCGGCTACGCCTCCACCAACGCCCGCGCGCGGGGCCGCTTCGCCCGCAACTTCGTCGTCCAGGGCAGCGCCGCCGACTGGGCCCTGCTGCTGCTCGCCGCGCTGCGCCGGACCTGCGCGGACATGGCGGCCGAGCTGGTCTTCTTCCAGCACGACGAGGTGATCGTGCACTGTCCCGAGGAGGAGGCTGAAACCGTCGTCGCGGCGATCCGGGACGCGGCGGAGCTGGCGGGACGGCTGACGTTCGGGGAGACGCCGGTGCGGTTCCCGTTCACGACGGCGGTGGTGGAGTGCTACGCGGACGCGAAGTGAGCGGGTGCGGCCGCGCCCGGCGTTGACGGCCTCGAACGCGGCGGCGTACCGCCCTGAACCGCTACGGACGAGACTGCCGACATGGATCTGCTGTCTCTGCGCTACTTCCAGTCCGTCGCACGCCACCAGCACATCAGCCGGGCCGCGGAGGAACTCCGGGTGGCCCAGCCGTCGGTGAGCCGAACCATCATCCGACTGGAATCGGAACTCGGTACTCCGCTCTTCGACCGCACCGGCCGCCGGATACGTCTCAACGAACACGGCGCCGCCTTCCTGGTCCGCGTCGAGCGGGCGCTGGCGGAGCTGGAGGACGCCCGGCGGGAGGTGGCCGACGCCGGCCGCGGCGGCCCCGGCCGGGTGGCTGTCGCCGCCGAGACCCTGCTGCAACTGGCCCGGGTGCTGTCCGCGTTCCGTGAGCTGCGGCCCGGGGTGCGGGTGCACCTCTTCCAGGCTCCGGTCGGTTCGATGCGGCGGCATCTGCGCTCGGGCGAGGTGGATTTCGCCCTCGCCTCCCAACCGCTGGCCGGCCCCGAGGTGTGCTCGACGGAACTGGCGCGCGAGGAGGTGCTGCTGGCCGTACCACCCGGGCACCCACTGGCCGGGCGGGAGCGGGTCACGGTGGCCGAGCTGGCCGACGAGGACTTCGTCAGCACCCGTACCGGTCACTGGCAGCGGGCACTGCTGGAGAAGCTCTTCGCCCGTGAGGGACTGACACCGCGCGTGGTCTGCGAGGGCGACGAGGCCGCGGCCACTCCGGAACTGATCGGTGCCGGCGTGGGCATCGGTCTGATGCCGGCCGTCGCGCGCCGGGCCCTCGGCGAGGACGGCCCGGTCCGCTGGCTTCGCGTGGACGCCACGGACTGCCACCGGGCCCTGACGCTGGTGTGGCGCCGAAACGCCTACCTCTCCCCCGCGGCTCGGGACTTCCGCCGACTGGCCGGGGAACGGCTCATGCCCCACGCGTCATGAGTACATGCCGAAAACGGTCGTGGACGTCATGAAGAGCCCGCCCATAGCGTCGAAGCACCACGGACGCGAACGAGGGAGACAGGCGATGAGCCGGCGGCACAGCACCACGGAGACGCGTTTTCGCACCTACGCGGAGGCCGTCCTCGACGGCCTGGCCGACTCGCCGTCCCGGGCGGTCGTGACGACCGCCGAGGGAACGGTGATCAGCGCGGGGAGGTTACGCGACCATGTCTACCGGCTCGGCGGGGAACTGGAGCGGCGCGGGGTGGGCCGGGGCGCCACGATCGGGCTGCTCACCAGCAACAGCGCCGACGGCCTTGCCGCCCGCTACGCCGCCAACCTGACCGGTGCGCGGGTGGTCGTTCTCTACGAGGGCATGAGCGCATCGGTCATGGCGCGCATTCTGGCGAGCGTGGACGGCTCCCTCCTGCTGGTGGACGACCAGCGCCACGAGGTGGCACGGGAGTTGCTGCCGCTGCCCGGTGTTCCTCCGGTGCTGTCCCTGGGCCCGAGCGACTTCGCCGAGGACGTACTGGCCGCGGCCGCCCGGCATCCGGTGCGCCCGACGGCAGCTCCGGTGGGTCCGGACGACGACTGGCGCATCGGCTACACCGGCGGAACCACCGGCGTCCCCAAGGGCATCCGAATGAGCCACGGCTCCTACCGACGCAGCCTCGAGCGACGGCTCACCGGCGCCGGGGACCCGCCCCGCTTCCTGGCCTGCACCTCGCTCGCCCATCTCGCCGGGATCTTCGCCGACGCCGCTCTCCTGGAGGGCGGGTCGGTCGTCCTGCGGCACGACTTCGAGCCCGGGGAGGTGCTGGCCACGATCGAGCGCGAGCGCATCACCCACACCTGGCTGCTGCCGCCCTTGCTGTACCGGCTGCTGGACCACCCGGACGTGTCCGGCACGGACCTGTCCAGCCTGACCCGCGTCAGCTACGGAGGCACCGCCGCCGCACCGACGCGACTACGGCAGGCGGCCGAGTCGCTGGGCCCCGTGCTGTACGGCTTGTACGGCCAGGCCGAGGCGCAGCTCATCTCGGAGACGGGCCCCGACGAGCAGGAGCTGACCGGCCGCGAGGGTCACCCGACGGTCGGCCGGGCGGTGCCCGGCGTCGAGATCGTCGTACAGGACACCGACGGCACCGTCCTCGCGCCCGGGACACCGGGCGAAGTGCTGGTGCGCTCGCCCTACGTGATGCAGGGCTACTGGAAGCAGCCCGAGCTGACCCGTGAGGTACTGCGCGACGGCTGGGTGCACACGGGGGACGTCGGCTACCTCGACGAGGACGGCTATCTCTACATCGTGGACCGGATCAAGGAGATGATCGTGGTCGTCGGAGGCCATGTCTATCCGGCGGAACTGGAGGCCCTGCTCCTGCACCACCCATCCGTCGCCCAGTGCACGGTCTTCGGCATCCGGGACCAGGAGTCGCTGGAGCACGTCCACGCCGCCGTGGTGCCCACCCCGGGACACGAGCCGACCCTCGATGAGCTACGCGCCTTCGTCACCGCCCACAAGGGACGCCTCTACGCCCCCGAGGCCGTGCACCTGGTCCCCGCCATCCCTCTGACCACGGTCGGCAAGCCGGACAAGCGACGACTGCGGTCCCTGCTGACGGCCTGACACCGCTCCACGAAACAAGAAGACCAGGCCGGTCAACACCCGGCCTGGTCTCCGTCAGAGCCGCCTTCGGGATTCGAACCCGAGACCTACGCATTACGAGTGCGTTGCTCTGGCCATCTGAGCTAAGGCGGCGCGCCGTGCACCCATGGTGCGATCAGCAACGTCGGTAAGTCTACACAGTTTCCCGGGGTGCTCCGAACCCGCCCCGGAGGCATGGGCGCCGGGGCGGGTGGGGGCTACGAGCAGCGCTTGCCGTCGTCCGGGGCGGTGCCGCGCAGGAGGTAGGTGTTGATCGCCGAGTCGATGCAGGTGCTGCCGCGGCCGTAGGCGGTGTGGCCGTCGCCCTCGTAGGTGAGGAGGCGGCCGGAGGAGAGCTGGTCGGAGAGGGCCTCGGCCCAGCGGTACGGGGTGGCCGGGTCGCGGGTGGTGCCGACGACGACGATCGGGGTGGCGCCGGCCGCCTCGATGCGGTGCGGCTCCCCCGTGGGCTTCACCGGCCAGTACGCGCAGTTCAGGGAGGACCAGGCGAGGCCCTCGCCGAAGACCGGGGAGGCCTTCTCGAACTCGGGGAGGGCGGCGCGCACCTCGTCCGGGGAGGAGAAGGCGGCAGGGAGGTCGAGGCAGTTCACGGCGGCGTTGGCGAACATCAGGTTGCTGTAGCCGCCGTCGGCCTCGCGCTCGTAGTAGCTGTCGGAGAGGACCAGGAGGCCCGCGCCGTCCTTTTCCTTGATCGCCGAGGTGAGGGACTCGCGCAGCTGCTGCCAGGCGCCCTCGTCGTACATCGCCGCGATCACGCCGGTGGTGGCGAGGGACTCGGTGAGCTTGCGGCCGTCGGCGTCTCCGGCGGAGAGAGGCTTCGCGTCCAGGTCGTCGAAGAAGGACTTGAGGTTCTTGCCGACCTGGTCGGGGCTGGTGCCCTTGTCGCCGAGGGGGCAGTCCGGCTGCCGTACGCAGTCCTTCGCGAAGGACTGGAACGCCGTCTCGAAGCCCTCCGTCTGCTCCAGGTTCAGGCGGCGGGCGGGCAGGGAGGGGTCCATCGCGCCGTCCAGGACCAGGCGGCCCGCCCGGTGCGGGAACAGGCCGGCGTAGGTCGCGCCCAGGAACGTGCCGTACGACGCTCCGACGTAGGTCAGCTTCTCGTCGCCCAGCACCGCGCGCAGGACGTCCATGTCGCGCGCCGCCTCGACCGTCGAGACGTGGCGCAGCAGCTTCGGCGCGTCGGCTCCGCAGCCCTCGGCGAACTCCTTGTACTCGTCGACCAGCCCGTCCGTCTCGCCCGCGTCGTCCGGGGTGACGTCGGTCTGCGTGTACGCGTCCATCTCGCGGCCGTCCAGGCACTCGACGGGCTCGCTGCGGGCCACGCCCCGCGGGTCGACCGCCACCATGTCGTACTGGGCGCGGACCTTCGCCGGGTAGCCGATGCCCGCGTACTGCTGGAGGTAGCCGATCGCCGAGCCTCCCGGTCCGCCCGGGTTGACCAGCAGTGAGCCGAGCCGCTTGCCGGGGCCCGTGGCCTTCTTGCGGGCCACCGCGAGCCGTACGTCGCCCTCGCCCGGTTCGGCGTAGTCGAGCGGGGCCTTCATCGTGGCGCACTGGAAGCCGGGGACACCGCAGTCGCGCCAGCCGAGCTTCTGCTCGTAGTACGGCGACAGCTCGGAGGGCGTGGTCTTCGGCAGGGGGGCCAGGGTCGCCGTGGCCGCCTCCGTCGCGCCCACCGCCTGTGCCGCGGGGGATCCGGCGGACGTCGACGCGCCCCCGGCCGAGCAGGCGGTGGCGAGCAGCGTGGCGGCGAGCAGCGCGGCTCGGAATCGGGTGCCGGCGGTGCGGGTCCTGCGGTGGGTGCGCCTTGTGTGCATTCAGCTAGCGTAACTCTCCGCCACCATGTCGTTGCGTTGCGTGGTTCGCGTGCCCCGTACGTGTTACCGCGTCAACCCGGCGCGGCTCCCGACACGGCCACCGGTGCGCGCTCAGCCCGATCTGAGCGCCATCGTCATCGCCTCCACGGCCAGCAGCGGGGGCACGTTGCGGTCGAGGGCCTCCCCGCAGGCGGCGACCGCCTCGATGCGGCGCAGTGTGGACTCGGGGGTGCTGCCGCGGGCGAGCCGCTCCAGGGCGTCCTCGGCGTCGGCGTTGGCGATCGCCACGCGGGAGCCGAGCTGGAGCGCGAGGACGTCGCGGTAGAAGCCGGTCAGCTCGCTCAGGGCGAGATCGAGGCTGTTGCGCTGGGTGCGCGCCTTGCGGCGTTTCTGGTCGGCCTCCAGGTCCTTCATCACGCCGGCCGTGCCGCGCGGGAGCCGGCCGCCCTGGGCCGCGCCCAGCGCCGCCTTCAGCTCCTCGGTCTCCTTGGCGTCCATCTCCTCGGCGAGCTGCTTGGCGTCCTCCGCCGCGGCGTCTACCAGCTCCTGGGCCGCCTTGAGGGCGCCGCCGACGTCCTCGACCCGCAGCGGCAGCTTCAGCACGGCGGCCCGGCGGTCCCGGGCGGCCTTGTCGGTGGCCAGGCGGCGGGCGCGGTCGATGTGGCCCTGGGTGGCGCGGGCCGCCGCGGCGGCGACGTCCGGTTCGATGCCCTCGCGCCGTACGAGCATGTCGGCGACGGCCTCGACGGAGGGCGTGCGCAGGTTCAGGTGGCGGCAGCGGGAACGGATGGTGGGCAGGACGTCCTCGACGGAGGGGGCGCACAGCAGCCAGACGGTGCGCGGCGCCGGTTCCTCCACGGCCTTCAGCACGGCGTTGGCCGACTTCTCGTTCAGCCGCTCGGCCTCCTCGACGAGGATGATCTGCCAGCGGCCGTTCGCGGGTGAGGTGAACGACTTGCGGACGGTGTCCCGCATGTCCTGGGCGCGGATCTCGGCGCCCATGGCGACCACGGTGCTGACGTCCGCGTGGGTGCCGACCAGCGCCGTGTGGCATCCGTCGCAGAAGCCGCAGCCGGGGACGCCGCCGAGGGCGCGGTCGGGGCTCACGCACTGCAGCGCGGCGGCGAACGCCCGGGCCGTCTGGGCCACGCCGGAGCCGGGCGGGCCGGTGAACAGCCAGGCGTGCGTCATGCTCGTCGCCTGCGGCAGCGGGCCCTCGCCCGCGACCGCGGTGACGAAGGCGTCGGCGTCCCGGGCAGCGGCGGCGAGTGGCTCGCACACCTTCTCCTGCCCGACGAGGTCGTCCCACACGGTCATGGGTCACGCCGTCCTTCCGTCACACCGGGCCGACCGCACCGAGCGGCCGCGCCGATCCCTTCGCGACCTCCATTGTGCGGGGCGGCACTGACAACGCGGCGGGGCCGCCGGGGCACGCACGGCCCCGGCGGCCCCTCCCGGCGGTTCCGGTGCTCGGCGTCGTCCCCGGCGCTCAGCGTCGTCCCCGGCCCCTGCCCCGGCCATCTCGGCCGTCGTCGTCGCGGCCGTCCTCGCGCTCGTCGTGCGGCCCCAGCAGCTCGTCCGCCAGCGTCGGCAGGTCGTCCAGCGGCGTCTCCTCGGCCCAGTCGGAGCGGCGCCTGCGGGACGGCGGTGCCTCGTCGGGGTCGATCTGGGGCAGCTCGCGCGTGCGGTCCTGGGCGTCCTCGGCCGGACCCTCCTCCCGGAAGTAGCCCGGCGGAACCCGGTCGGCGGGGTCGTCCCCGCGTACGGGCGGCAGGACGGCCGTCTCGTCGGGGTCCCGCGGCTCCACCGCCGGAAGCACCGCCGTCTCGTCCGCCGCGCCGGACGGCACCGGCGGCTTGGGCAGCTCGGTCGTCACCTCGGACTCGGACTCGCCGGACGCCCGGCCGCCGTCCTTCGCCTCGTCGGCCCGGTCGTCGTCGGGCGTGTCCCGGACCGGCCGCAGTACGGCCGTGTCCTCCACCGGGCCGCCGGAGGCGTTGGTCGGGGTCACGATCGGGGTCGGCACCGTCGCCGCGTCGGTGGGGGCCGAGGCGGCCGGCTCCGGACGGGGCGCGTCCGCCGCCGCGGGGGCCGCCGACTTGGGACCGGCCGCGGCCGCGGCCGCCGCCTGCTCCGCCGCCCGGCGTGCCTCCTCGGCCCGCAGCAGGGCCTCCTCGGCCTTGCGCTGCTTCTCCAGGCGCCGGGCCTCCGCCTCGGCGCGCAGCCGCTCCTCCTCCTCGGCCTGCTTGCGGCGCCGCTCCTCCTCGGCCCGCAGCCGTGCCTCCTCCTCGGCGCGCGCCTTCTCCTCCGCGAGGAGCCGGGCCCGCTCCTCCTCGGCCTTGCGGCGGGCTTCCTCGGCCCGCTGCCTGGCCTCCTCGGCCTGCCGCTCGGCCTCGCGCCGCTGCGCCTCCTCCAGCTCGCGGCGCTTGCGCTCCTCCTCCTCGGCGCGCACCCGCGCTTCCTCTTCGAGGCGCTCGCGCTCCAGGCGCTCCTCCTCGGCCTTGCGGGCGGCCTCTTCCTCGGCCTTGCGGCGGGCTTCCTCCTCGGCCTTGCGGCGCGCCTCCTCCTGGGCCTTGATCTCGGCCTCGGACAGCGGCAGCACCTGGTCGAGCCGGTGGCGTACGACGGTGGTGACGGCCTCCGGCTCCTGACCGGCGTCCACGACGAGGTAGCGCCCGGGGTCGGCGGCGGCCAGGGTGAGGAAACCGGAGCGCACGCGCGCGTGGAACTCGGCGGGCTCCGACTCCAGCCGGTCCGGCGCCTCGGTGAACCGCTCGCGCGCGGCCTCCGGCGACACGTCCAGCAGGACGGTCAGGTGCGGTACGAGCCCGTGGGTGGCCCAGCGGTTGATGCGGGCGATCTCGGTCGGCGACAGGTCGCGTCCGGCGCCCTGGTAGGCGACCGAGGAGTCGATGTAGCGGTCGGAGATGACCACGGCGCCGCGCTCCAGGGCGGGCCGGACCACGGTGTCGACGTGCTCCGCGCGGTCGGCGGCGTACAGCAGGGCCTCCGCGCGGTGCGACAGTCCGGCGCTGGAGACGTCCAGCAGGATGGAGCGCAGGCGCTTGCCGACCGGGGTCGCCCCGGGCTCGCGGGTGAGCACGACCTCGTGGCCCTTGCCGCGGATCCACTCGGCGAGAGCCTCGGCCTGGGTCGACTTCCCGGCGCCGTCGCCGCCCTCCAGGGCGATGAAGAAACCGGTCGCGGCGGGCGTCGGCACCGGGTCGTCGCCGCCGAGCAGCGCGTCCCGCAGGTCGTGCCGCAGCGGCACGCCGGAGCGGTCGTCGACCTTGGCCAGGACCAGCGCGGCCAGCGGCAGCAGCAGGGCGCCGAGCAGCATCAGGACGAACGCGGCGCCGCCGTGGGCGAAGACGAACTTGCCGTTCTCCAGCCGGTGCGGTCCGATCGCGGCGGCCACGACAGGACCGACGACCGCGCCGAGCGCCACGTAGACCCGGACGACCGCGTGCAGGTGCTCGGTGGTCCGTGCCCGGCGGTGGTCCTCGGTCTCCTGGTCGAGCAGCGCGTGCCCGGTGTTCGCGGCCACGCCCGCGCCGGCACCGGCCAGCACGAGGAGCAGCAGCACGGTGGTGTCGTCCGGGACGAGTCCGGCGGCCAGCAGGGTGACACCGGCGAAGGCGATGGCCAGGGCGAGCAGCCGTCGGCGGGACAGGGAGGGCAGCAGGGCGGGGGCGGTGCGGATGCCGACGACGACGCCGCCGGTCAGCGCGGCCACCGTCAGCCCGTACAGCACGGGGCCGCCGCCCAGGTCCTTGGCGTGCAGCACCGCCACGGCGACCGTGGCGGCCACCACCGCGGCGACCGCTGCGCAGGCGAACACCAGCAGCGGGAGCGCTCCGGTGCGGCCCTTGTCGACACCGCCGCCGCTCTTGGGGCGGCGCAGGCCCTCGAGCGGCGACCGCGCGCGCGGGGTGCGCAGCGCGGGCAGCTCCAGGAAGCTCAGCACGGACAGGGACGCGGCGAACAGCCCGGCCGCCACGTACGAGCCGAGCGCCGCCTGGTGCTCGGCGAACCAGTCGACGCCGGCGCCCAGAAGGTTGTTCAGGAGCCCCGCGACGACCAGGACGGCGGCCGCGAGGGGGATCGCCACGAAGCTCGTGCGCAGCGACAGGCGGCGCAGCGCGTCCATGTGGTCCGGCAGCGGCCGTACCGTCGCGCCCTCCAGGGGCGGGGCGGGCAGCAGCGCCGGGGCCGCGCTCTCCCGGCACACCGTCCAGAAGCGCTCGGCGACGCCGGTGACGAAGACGGTCACCAGGAGGACGGCGAGCGCGTCGTCGGGCGTCCAGTCGATCCACAGCGGCGCGACGATCAGCAGCGCGGCCCGCAGCCCGTCGGCGCCGACCATGGTCCAGCGCCGGTCGAGCGGGCCGTCCTGCGAGGTGAGTGAGGTCAGGGGCCCGAGCAGGACGGCGCCGAAGAGCAGCGTCGCCAGGATGCGGACGCCGAAAACGGTCGCCACTGCGAACGCCACGCCCCGGTATCCCCCGCCGAACGAGCCCGCGCCGATCGCGGCCTGCACGGCGAGGAGGACCAGCACCAGCAGGGCGAGGATGTCGCCGACACCCCCCACGAGCTGTGCGCTCCACAAACGCCTCAGCTGCGGACGGCGCAGCAGGGCGCGGACGGCGCGCTCGCGGGAGTCCGCGACCAGGGCGTCGTCCGGGGCGGGGTGAGGGGCCGTTGGCTGCTCGGCTCGCGTCATGCGTTCAGCCTATCGGTCGCCGCCGACAGTCCGGTGGGCGCGGGCGAACGTACGCACGCCCCGACACCGAAATGATGCCGGGGCGTTCGTTTTGCGAAGAGCGTGCACGGCGCGCAAGGGGCGCCGCTCAGCGGTTCGGGGGTTTCTGAGCGGGGCTCAGTCCTCCGACGCCTTCGAAGCGGCGGTCTTCCCGGCCGCCGTCTTGGCGGTCGTCTTCTTCGCCGTGCTCTTGGCGGCGGTCTTCTTGGCCGTCGTGGTCTTCGCGGCGGCCGTCTTCTTGGTCGCCGCGGCCTTCTTGGCCGGGGCCTTCTTGGCGGCCGTCTTCTTCACGGCCTTCTTCGCCGTCTTCTTGGCGGGCCCCTTGGCGCGCTTCTCGGCCAGCAGCTCGTAACCCCGCTCGGGCGTGATCTCCTCGACGCTGTCGCCGGAGCGCAGGGTCGCGTTGGTCTCGCCGTCGGTGACGTAGGGCCCGAAGCGGCCGTCCTTGACGACGACGGGCTTCTCGCTGACCGGGTCGGTGCCCAGCTCCTTCAGCGGCGGCTTGGCCGCGGCCCGGCCACGCTGCTTGGGCTGGGCGTAGATCGCCAGCGCCTCCTCCAGCGTGATGTCGAAGAGCTGCTCCTCGGTCTGGAGGGACCGCGAGTCCGTGCCCTTCTTCAGGTACGGGCCGTAGCGGCCGTTCTGCGCGGTGATCTCCACGCCCTCCGCGTCGGCGCCGACGACACGCGGCAGCGACATGAGCCGCAGGGCGTCGTCGAGGGTCACCGTGTCCAGCGACATCGACTTGAACAGCGAGGCGGTGCGCGGCTTCACGGCGTTCTTGCCGGTCTTCGGGGTGCCCTCGGGCAGCACCTCGGTGACGTACGGGCCGTAGCGGCCGTCCTTGGCGACGATGGCGTGGCCGGTGGCCGGGTCGGTGCCCAGCTCGAAGTCGCCGCTCGGCTTGGCGAGCAGTTCCTCCGCCAGCTCCACGGACAGCTCGTCCGGGGCCAGGTCCTCGGGGACGTCGGCGCGCTGGTGGTTCTCGGCGTCCTTCTCACCGCGCTCGACGTAGGGGCCGTAGCGGCCGACGCGCAGCACGATGTCGTTGCCGACGGGGAAGGAGGACACCTCGCGGGCGTCGATCGCGCCGAGGTCGGTGACCAGTTCCTTGAGGCCGCCGAGGTGGTCCCCGTCGCCGTTGCCCGCGTCGGCCGCGCCGCCGCCGCCCACGCCGCCGCCCTCGCCGAAGTAGAAGCGGCGCAGCCACGGCACCGACTGGGCCTCGCCGCGGGCGATGCGGTCGAGGTCGTCCTCCATCCTGGCGGTGAAGTCGTAGTCCACGAGCCGCCCGAAGTGCTTCTCCAGGAGGTTGACCACGGCGAAGGAGAGGAAGGACGGGACGAGGGCCGTGCCCTTCTTGAAGACGTAGCCGCGGTCCAGGATGGTGCCGATGATCGACGCGTACGTCGACGGGCGGCCGATCTCGCGCTCCTCCAGCTCCTTGACCAGCGACGCCTCGGTGTAGCGGGCCGGGGGCTTGGTGGCGTGGCCGTCGACCGTGATCTCCTCGGCCGTCAGCGCGTCGCCCTCGGCGACCTGCGGCAGGCGGCGCTCGCGGTCGTCCAGCTCGGCGTTCGGGTCGTCGGCGCCCTCGACGTAGGCCTTGAGGAAGCCGTGGAAGGTGATGGTCTTGCCGGAGGCGCTGAGCTCGACGTCCCGGCCGTCGGAGGCGGCGCCGCCGATCTTGACGGTGACGCTGTTGCCGGTCGCGTCCTTCATCTGGGAGGCGACGGTCCGCTTCCAGATCAGCTCGTACAGCTTGAACTGGTCGCCGGTCAGTCCGGTCTCGGCGGGCGTGCGGAAGCGGTCGCCGGAGGGGCGGATCGCCTCGTGCGCCTCCTGCGCGTTCTTGACCTTGCCGGCGTACGTGCGCGGCTGGGGCGGCAGGTAGTCGGCGCCGTACAGCTGCGTCACCTGGGCGCGGGCGGCGGAGACCGCCGTGTCGCTCAGGGTCGTGGAGTCCGTACGCATGTAGGTGATGTAGCCGTTCTCGTACAGCTTCTGGGCGACCTGCATGGTCGACTTCGCACCGAAGCCGAGCTTGCGCGAGGCCTCCTGCTGGAGCGTCGTCGTACGGAACGGGGCGTACGGCGAGCGGCGGTACGGCTTGGACTCGACCGAGCGGACGGCGAACCGCGTGTTCTCCAGCGCGGCGGCAAGCGCGCGGGCGTTCGCCTCGTCGAGGTGGAGGGTGTTCGCGCTCTTGATCTGCCCCAGGGAGTCGAAGTCGCGGCCCTGTGCGACACGCCGTCCGTCGACCGTCTGGAGGCGGGCGACCAGCGACGACGGGTCGGAGGCGTCTCCCGCGCGGCCGGTGGCGAAGGTGCCGGTGAGGTCCCAGTACTCGGCGGAGCGGAACGCGATGCGCTCGCGTTCCCGCTCGACGACGAGCCGGGTGGCGACGGACTGGACGCGGCCGGCCGACAGGCGCGGCATGACCTTCTTCCACAGGACCGGCGAAACCTCGTAGCCGTAGAGGCGGTCGAGGATGCGGCGGGTCTCCTGGGCGTCGACGAGCTTCTGGTTCAGCTCGCGCGGGTTGGCGACGGCGGCGCGGATCGCGTCCTTGGTGATCTCGTGGAACACCATGCGCTTGACCGGGATCTTCGGCTTGAGGACTTCCTGCAGGTGCCAGGCGATGGCCTCGCCCTCGCGGTCCTCATCGGTGGCGAGGAAGAGTTCGTCGGAGTCCTTCAGCAGGTCCTTGAGCTTCTTGACCTGGGACTTCTTGTCGGCGTTGACCACATAGATGGGCTGGAAGTCGTGTTCGACGTCCACCCCGAGGCGGCGCACCTCGCCGGTGTACTTCTCCGGTACCTCCGCCGCGCCGCTGGGAAGGTCGCGGATGTGCCCGACGCTCGCCTCGACGACGTAGCCAGGGCCGAGATAGCCCTTGATCGTCTTCGCCTTGGCGGGCGACTCGACGATGACGAGTCGTCGGCCGCCCTTCGCGGTCTCGCTGGTCGGGGACAACTTCGCTCTTCTCTCCGGTCGACGCTGGGCCTCCCCAGGCCGTGGTCCCGGGTCGGGTCGTTCTGTGTTTCGATCGTGACGCTGCGGAGTGTGACGGTACCTCCCGCCCCCGTGTCAAACGGGAAAAGCCCGCAACGGCCACTCGAACGGTAACCCGACGAACCCTGTTCCTGCCGCCCGGAGTGCCCACCTGCCCCGACGCACGTATCCGGAGCGCGATCCCCCGATTACCCGGGCGGCGCCCCGTCCGGGGTCCGGAACCGGCCGCTCACGCCTGCGTCAGACACCAGGCCCCGAGGGCCAGCGCGACCACGGCGGCGACGCTCGCGACGGTCACCGATGCGACGGGGCTCACACCGAGCGCGACGGGGCGGCCGTGCCGCACCCGCGTCGCGGTCCACACCAGCAGACCGGCCCCGAACAGGGCGAACACCACTCCCGCGAAGATCGCCGGCCCGCTCTCCATGGTCCCCGTGCCCCTTTTCTCCAGCCCGCGCGTGTCCAGCCTCCGGGAGGCTGTCACGCGCGGGCGGCGGACAGGCGAACCCGAGGTGAACGGGGAGCCGACGGACCCGCCGGATGCCGTCGGGCGTGGCCGGTCCCCCGTACGCCGGGCCGGGCGGGCGGTCACGGAAAAAGAAATGGGTGCGCGCACCCACGCCCGGCGGCCGGGCCGGGCTACGCCGGTTCGAGGAAGCCCTGCTCCACCAGCAGCCGGATCTGCGCGGGCGTACGGTCGCGCAGGGCCACCGGGTCCTCGCCGACCAGCTGGGCGATGGCGTCCAGGATGCGCCCCGCGCTCATGGTGCCGTCGCAGACGCCCGCGAAACCGGCCCCGACCGTGTCGACCCGGGTGGCCCGGCGCATGCCGCGGTTCTGGCGCAGGACGACGTGCTCCGGGTCCTCGGCGCCGGGCAGCCCGACCTGCTCCTGGACGACCTCGCCGGCCAGGGTGAAGTGCGCCTCCAGCAGGGCCGCGTCGTCGTGGGCACGCAGGTAGTCGACGCGGTCGAAGTGGGCGCGCACGGTCTCGCCGAGCGGCTGCTCGATCGGGTGCGGCCATTCCTCGGCGACGACGGAGGGCTCGGCGGCCCCGGTCCGGCGCAGCGTGATCCAGCCGAAGCCGACGGCCTTCACCTTGCGCGCCTCGAACTCGTCCAGCCACGCGTCGTACCGCGCCTGGTATTCGGCCGGGTCGGCGCGGTGGTCGCCCGCGTCCCGGAGCCACAGCTCGGCGTACTGGGTGACGTCCTGCACCTCGCGCTGCACGATCCAGGCGTCGCAGCCGCGTGGCACCCAGGAGCGCAGCCGGTCCGTCCAGTCCTCCCCCTCCACGTGCTGCCAGTTGGCGAGGAAGTGCGCGAACCCGCCCTCGTTCAGGCGCTCCCCCGTCTGCTGAACGAGCGAGCGGCACAGATCGTCCCCGCCCATCCCGCCGTCGCGGTAGGTGAGCCGGGCGCCGGGCGAGATCACGAACGGCGGGTTGGAGACGATGAGGTCGTACGTCTCGTCATCGGCGACCGGCTCGTACAGAGAGCCTTCGCGCAGGTCGGCGGCCGGGGCTCCGGACAGGGCGAGGGTGAGCGCGGCGATGTGCAGCGCGCGCGGGTTGACGTCGGTGGCCGTCACGCGCGTGGCGTGCGCGGCGGCGTGCAGCGCCTGGATGCCGGAGCCGGTGCCGAGGTCGAGGGCGGCGGAGACGGGGGTGCGGACGGTGAGGCCCGCCAGGGTCGTGGAGGCGCCGCCTACGCCGAGGACGACGCCCCGGGCGTGGCGGCCGATGCCACTGGCGCCGCCGACCGCGCAGCCGAGGTCGGAGACGATGAACCAGTCCTCGCCGTCAAGCCCGCCGTAGGGCCGTACGTCCACGGTGGCCGCGACCTCGTCGTCGCCCGCGCGGTCGAGCCATCCGCTCTCCAGGCAGGCGTCGACGGGCAGGACGTCCGCCACGCGCGCGTGGGGGACGGGTTGCTGGAGCAGAAACAGCCGGACGAGCAGTTCCAGCGGCGTGTCGCCGCGGGTCGCCCGTAGCGCGGGCACGGTCTCGCTGCGCGACAGCGCCGCGTACGCGGGGGCGCCGAGCAGCTCCAGCAGTCCGTCGGCGGTGAAGGACGCCCCGAGCAGGGCGTCCCGCAGCCGGGCGGTGACGTCGGGGCGGTCGGCGGAGGGCAGGGGGGACAGGCTGGCGTTACTCACACCCCCATTGTGGCCCGGCCGTCACCGCCCCGCCCCGCGTCCGCGTGGGGACGCCGGCCCCGTCAGCCCTCGGCGGCCGACGGCGTCACCGAGGCCGACTTGCAGCTGGGCTGCTCGGCCATCGCCTTGCCGACGTCGCCCTCCTCCAGGGTCTTCAGCGCGTTGCTGCCGCTCTTGCTGAGCTTGTTCAGCTCGGTGGCGATGTCCTTGAGGCCGTCGGCGAACTTGGCCTGGTCCTTGGTGTCGAGTTCCTCCACCTGCTTGCGCAGGGAGGCGTACGACGAGGAGAGGCCGTTCAGCTCGGTGACCGCGTCCTTCTGCTTCTTCTCGCCGTCGTCGACGTCCGGGGGCCCGGCCTTCTGGACGGTGGCGCCCATCGCCTTGTAGGCGTCGGACATGTCCTGGAACGCCTTCGCGTCGGTCTTCTGGACCTCGGCGGGGGTGCTGTTGTCCGTGGTCTCCTTCTGGATCGCCGCGTTGGCCGCCTCGATCTTCTTGGCCTGCGGCTGCACGCCCTGGCAGACGTCCTTGGCCCAGGAGTCCAGCTTCTCGTTGTCGTCGCTGCTGCTGCATCCCGTCAGCGCCAGTACCAGTACCGCACCGCCGGACAGTGCGGCCGCGAGCTTCTTGTTCACCGGATTGGTCCCTTCCATGGCTCTCGGCCCCGGAACATACACGCCGGATGGAGGACATCCACCGGACGAACATCCGTTAAGACCGTATTGAAGCCATTTGCACCAAGAGAGAGAAGGCTCACGGTGACGGATGCGCGCACGCACGCGACGGGCGGACGGCGCGTCAACACGCGCCGTCCGCCCGTCCTTTGGACAAGGCCCCGCAAGAGGCCCTACGGCGGCCCCGCAGCGGAGTTCACGAAACCACCGCCGGATCGGCCGACTTGGGTTCCGGATCGGAGTCGTCCTCGTCGCCCATGGCGATCCCGCGCCGCTTGGACACGTAGACCGCCGCCGCGATGACGACGAACGCGACGACGGCGATCAGCACCCGTACGCCGACGCTCTTGTCGGCGCCGTACGAGAACTTGATGACCGCGGGGGCGATGAGCAGGGCCACCAGGTTCATGACCTTCAGCAGCGGGTTGATCGCCGGGCCCGCGGTGTCCTTGAACGGGTCGCCGACCGTGTCGCCGATCACGGTGGCGGCGTGGGCCTCGCTGCCCTTGCCGCCGTAGTGGCCGTCCTCGACGAGTTTCTTGGCGTTGTCCCAGGAACCGCCCGAGTTGGCGAGGAACACCGCCATCAGCGTGCCGGCGCCGATCGCGCCCGCCAGGAACGCGCCGAGCGCGCCCACGCCGAGCGTGAACCCGATGAAGATGGGCGCCATCACGGCGAGCAGACCGGGCGTGGCGAGTTCCCGCAGGGCGTCCCTGGTACAGATGTCGACGACCTTGCCGTACTCGGGTTTCTCGCTGTAGTCCATGATTCCGGGCCGTTCCCGGAACTGCCGGCGCACCTCGTAGACCACCGCGCCCGCCGACCGCGACACCGCGTTGATCGCCAGCCCCGAGAAGAGGAAGACGACCGCCGCTCCGGCGATGAGCCCGACGAGGTTGTTGGGCTGTGAGATGTCCATCATCAGGGTCATCGGCGCGCCCTCGCCGCTGAGTTTCTCGCCCACGTCCGCCGCGCCGGTGGTGATGGCGTCGCGGTACGACCCGAACAGGGCCGCGGCGGCGAGTACGGCGGTGGCGATGGCGATGCCCTTGGTGATGGCCTTGGTGGTGTTGCCGACCGCGTCCAGATCGGTGAGCACCTGGGCGCCGGCGCCCTCGACGTCGCCGGACATCTCGGCGATGCCCTGCGCGTTGTCGGAGACCGGCCCGAAGGTGTCCATGGCGACGATGACGCCGACCGTGGTGAGCAGGCCGGTGCCGGCCAGCGCCACCGCGAACAGCGCCAGCATGATCGACGTACCGCCGAGCAGGAAGGCCCCGTAGACACCGAGACCGATCAACAGGGCGGTGTAGACGGCGGATTCGAGACCGAGCGAGATCCCGGCGAGGACGACGGTGGCGGGACCGGTGAGCGAGCTCTTGCCGATGTCCTTGACGGGGCGTCTGGTGGTCTCGGTGAAGTAGCCGGTGAGCTGCTGGATCAGGGCGGCGAGCACGATGCCGATCGCGACCGCAACGAGCGCGAGGATCCGCGGGTCGCCGTCCCGGCCGGCGATCGCCGCGTCGGTGACGCCGTCCAGTTCCGAGTACTTGCCGGGCAGGTAGACGAAGACGGCGACCGCCACCAGCACCAGCGAGATCACCGCGGAGATGAAGAAACCCCGGTTGATCGCGCTCATGCCGCTGCGGTCGGACCGCCGGGGCGCCACGGCGAAGATGCCGATCATCGCCGTGAGCACGCCGATCGCCGGGACCAGCAGCGGGAACGCCAGCCCGGAGTCGCCGAAGGCCACCTTGCCGAGGATCAGCGCGGCCACCAGGGTGACCGCGTACGACTCGAAGAGGTCGGCCGCCATGCCCGCGCAGTCGCCGACGTTGTCGCCCACGTTGTCGGCGATGGTCGCGGCATTGCGCGGATCGTCCTCCGGGATGCCCTTCTCGACCTTGCCGACCAGGTCGGCGCCGACGTCGGCGGCCTTGGTGAAGATGCCGCCGCCGACGCGCATGAACATCGCGATCAGCGCGGCACCGAGGCCGAAACCCTCCAGGACCTTCGGCGCGTCGGCCGCGTACACCAGCACCACGCAGCAGGCACCCAGCAGGCCGAGCCCCACCGTGAACATGCCGACGACGCCGCCCGTACGAAACGCGATCTTCGTCGCTTTGTGCGAGACGAGAGTGAGATCCTTTTCCGGTTCGCCGGGGGCCGGTGTCGCTTCCCGCGCCGCCGCGGCGACGCGCACATTGCTGCGCACGGCGAGCCACATACCGATATAGCCGGTGGCCGCCGAGAACGCCGCGCCGATCAGGAAGAAGATCGAACGTCCGGCCCGTTGATTCCAGTCGTCCGCGGGCAGCAGCATGAGCAGGAAGAACACGACGACGGCGAATACGCCGAGTGTGCGCAACTGCCGGGCCAGGTAGGCGTTCGCGCCTTCCTGGACGGCCGCCGCGATCTCCTTCATGCTGTCGGTTCCCTCGCCCGCCGCGAGCACCTGGCGCACCAGGACACCGGCGAGCACCAGCGCGGCCAGGGCGACGACCGCGATGACCGCGACCAGGGCGCGGTTCGAGTCGGTCAGCACGGCGGCTGCGAGGTGGGAGGGATCGCCCAACTGATGAGGGGTGGAAAGCTCCGCCATTCGTCCTCCTTGACGCTTGGGCTGAGCTCAAGATGTGGACGGGATTGTAGGTACCGGAAGCTGATCAAAACAGTGCACGACAAATGGAATTGACCTGTCAACCGCAAGGGGGCCAGAAGTAGTAATGCCCCTCCGGCATTAATCCCGTGATCAATTCTCGGGTGATTGATCGTGAAGGAATTCACTTGGCGCGCGCACGACCCCAATGCACGACCCCAATGCACGATCCCAATGTATGTCCGCACATGACAGAGGGCCCCACCAGGTGGGGCCCTCTGGGTGATGCGGGGGTCGGCGCGGGGATCAGACCGGCGGCAGCACCGCCGGCGCGGTCGGCCAGGTCATGCGGATCAGCCCGCCGCCCTCGCCCGCCGTGACCTCCACGTCGTCGACGAGTCCGCTGATGACCGCGAGGCCCATCTGGTCCTCCTCGGCATCCAGTGCGTCGGCGGCGTCCCCGGAGGTCTTCATCCCGGGGACCGCGTGCGGCGCCTCGTCGCCGACCTCGATGGAGAACTGCTTCTCCTCCTCGATCAGCGCCACCTTGACCGGCGCCGTGATGCCGACATGCTGATGCAGGCCCACGGCCCGGGTGCAGGCCTCGCCGACGGCGAGCCTGACCTCGTCGAGGACGGCCTCGTCCACTCCGGCCCTGCGCGCCACCGCCGCCGCCACCAGACGGGCGGTGCGGACGTGCTCAGGCAGCGCGCTGAAGCGGAGTTCGACGGTGGCCATGCATCCCCCTCGGAACTACGGGCGTGCTTTCGAGGGTCCGGGCCGCCGACAGCCCGGACCCCCATCGTTCTCTTGCTGCCCCGGGCCGCACAGGACCCGGGGCCGGTCGTCAGTCGGTGGCCGCCACCGCTTCCTCGACCGAGGTGTGAATGGGAAACACCTTGGTGAGGCCGGTGATACGGAAGATCTTGAGAATGCGCTCCTGGTTGCAGACCAGCCGCAGCGAGCCCTCATGGGCACGCACCCGCTTCAGTCCGCCCACCAGCACGCCGAGCCCTGTGGAGTCGAGGAAGTCCACGCCCTCCATGTCGACGACGAGGTGGAAACTCCCGTCGTTCACGAGCTCGACCAGCTGCTCACGCAGCTTGGGCGCGGTGTATACGTCAATTTCGCCACCGACCTCGACGACCGTACGATCGCCGACGGTACGGGTCGACAGGGACAGGTCCACGGATCCTCCAGCACCTTGCTATCGAGCGGTCGTCCCTCGGGACACCTCGGCTTGAAGCCCCCAGGACGGTTCGCCAGCCGCGATGGCATTCAATCACTTACCGGCAGGCGTGCACGACGCCTTGGTCCCATTGTCCGTCACGCCAGTGACAGACTCGGTGCCGATGGCCAAGAATCACCGACCCGATCGATCCCCGGCGGAGCCCGGCTCCCGGCCGGAACCGGGCATGCTCCTGGACCGGCTCGCCGCGGGACCGAGCCGGGCTGCGCGCATCACTCATACGGAGCACTTGCCCCCGCGTGCGGGCCGTCATGCCCGCTGGCCGGACCGGATTCGGCCGGAGGTCCTCGCCGCGGTGCGGGCCGCGGGCATCGAACATCCCTGGGCCCACCAGGCACGGGTGGCCGAGCACGCCCTGGACGGCGACTCGGTGGTCGTCGCCACGGGCACCGCGTCCGGCAAGTCCCTGGCCTATCTGGTGCCGGTCCTGTCGGCTCTCGTGGACGGCTCCGAGGCGCCGAACGGGCGCGGCGCCACCACCCTCTACCTCGCCCCCACCAAGGCGCTGGCGGCCGACCAGTGCCGGTCGGTGAAGGAACTTTCACAACCTCTCGGCACCGCGGTCCGGGCCGCGGTCTACGACGGCGACACTCCGTTCGAGGAACGCGAATGGATCCGCCAGTACGGCACGTACGTCCTGACCAACCCGGACATGCTGCACCGCGGCATCCTGCCCTCCCACCCCCGCTGGTCGTCGTTCCTGAAGGCGCTGAAGTACGTCGTCATCGACGAGTGCCACACCTACCGGGGCGTCTTCGGCTCCCACGTCGCCCAGGTGGTGCGCAGGCTCCGCAGACTGTGTGCGCGCTACGGCGCGTCGCCGGTCTTCCTGCTCGCCTCCGCCACCGCCGCCGAGCCCGCGGTGGCGGCCCGCCGGCTCACCGGGCTCCCGGTGATCGAGGTCGCCGACGACGCGTCACCACGCGGTGAACTGGTGTTCGCCCTGTGGGAACCGCCGCTGACCGAACTGGAGGGCGAGAAGGGCGCACCGGTCCGCCGTACGGCCACCGCCGAAGCCGCCGACCTGCTCACCGACCTCACCGTGCAGGGCATGCGTTCGATCACCTTCGTACGGTCCCGGCGCGGCGCGGAGCTGATCTCGGTCATCGCCCAGGAACGTCTGGCCGAGGTCGACCGCTCCCTGGTCCGGCGCGTGGCTGCGTACCGCGGCGGCTACCTCCCCGAGGAGCGCCGCGCCCTGGAACGCGCCCTGCACTCCGGCGACCTCCTCGGCCTGGCGGCGACGAACGCCCTGGAACTCGGCCTCGACATCT
Source organism: Streptomyces sp. BBFR25 (assembly GCF_044590125.1). Classification (NCBI taxonomy): domain Bacteria; kingdom Bacillati; phylum Actinomycetota; class Actinomycetes; order Kitasatosporales; family Streptomycetaceae; genus Streptomyces; species Streptomyces sp. BBFR25. The sequence goes on along the minus strand of NZ_CP172447.1, from coordinate 4,602,808 downwards.
CCGGCCTGGACGCCGTGGTGATCGCGGGATACCCGGGCACGCGGGCCTCGCTGTGGCAGCAGGCCGGGCGGGCGGGCCGCTCCGGACAGGGGGCGCTGGCCGTGCTGGTCGCCCGTGACGACCCGCTGGACACCTTCCTCGTCCACCACCCGGAGGCTCTGTTCGACCAGCCGGTGGAATCCACGGTCCTGGACCCCGACAACCCGTACGTCCTCGCCCCCCACCTGTGCGCGGCGGCGGCAGAACTGCCCCTGACCGAGGAGGACCTGAAGCTCTTCGGTCCCGCCTGCGAGGAACTGCTGCCCCAGCTGGAGGCGGCGAAGCTGCTGCGCCGGCGGACCCGGGCCTGGCACTGGACACGCCGGGAGCGGGCCGCCGACCTGACGGACATCCGCGGCGAGGGCGGACGCCCGGTCCAGGTCGTCGAGGAGGGCACGGGACGGCTGCTGGGCACCGTGGACGCCGGTGCCGCCCACACGACCGTCCACGAGGGCGCCGTGCACCTCCACCAGGGGCGCACGTACCTCGTCCGCTCCCTGGACCTGGAGGACTCCGTCGCGCTGGTCGAGCAGGCCACCCCCGCCTACTCGACGGTGGCCCGCGACACAACGGCGATCTCGGTCCTGGAGACCGACATCGAGGTCCCCTGGGGCGACGGACGCCTCTGCTACGGCTCCGTCGAGGTCACCAACCAAGTGGTCTCCTTCCTGCGCCGGCGCCTGATCACCGGCGAGGTCCTGGGCGAGACGAAGCTCGACCTCCCTCCCCGGACGCTGCGCACGCGCGCGGTGTGGTGGACGGTCAGCGAGGACCAACTGGACGCGGCCCGGATCAACCCGGAGATCCTCGGCGGGGCCCTGCACGCCGCGGAGCACGCCTCGATCGGCATGCTGCCCCTGTTCGCGACCTGCGACCGCTGGGACATCGGCGGCGTGTCGGTCCCCCTGCACCCGGACACCCTGCTGCCGACGGTCTTCGTGTACGACGGCCACCCCGGTGGCGCGGGCTTCGCCGAGCGGGCCTTCCACACCGCCCGCGACTGGCTCACGGCCACCCGGGAGGCCATCGCCTCCTGCGAGTGCGACGCGGGCTGTCCGTCGTGCATCCAGTCCCCCAAGTGCGGCAACGGCAACGATCCGCTGCACAAGCGGGGAGCCGTACGGCTCCTCACGGTGCTGCTGCGGGGGGCTGCGGAGGCGGAGCAGACGGGGCAGCCGGGGGTGGAGCAGGCGGAGGCGGAGTAGGCGGTGCGGAGGGCAGGGGCGGCGGGGCCGGTGCGGGAGACGTGAGCGGGGCCGGGCCCGCCCTCGCCCGGACCTCCGCCGTGAACGGGCCCCTGCCCGACGCCGCCGTCACGTCCGAGACCTGCCCGGTGATCACGCATCTCACCAACCGCGCCCCCTGGGCCCGCGCGACGCTGCTCGCCCTCTCGCACGCCGCCGTGCCGCCCTGTGCCCAGTGGTCCGCCGCCGCGAGGGCCGCCAGATCGGCGCCGCCGGCCGCACGGTGGCGGGCCACGACCGCCTGCCCCAGGGCCAGCACCACGCCGAACACCACACACAGCACGGCGATGGCGGCGACGCTCCACACGGTCGCCGAACCCCGGTCGGAGGCGGCACGGAGGACAGGCGCGGGGGCCACGGCAGGCGCGGAGGCTGGGGCAGGCGCGGAGGCTGGGGCAGACACGGAGGCCGGGGCAGGTGCGAGGGCCACGGCACGTGCGAGGTCGGCGGCAGGCGGACGGCCGGGGACAGGCAAGGCGGCGGTGGCCTGGTTGTGGTCGCCCGCGGGGTCGGGGCCGGGCCCCGATCCAGTGCCGCCCCGGCCGGTCGCCGACCGGGGCGAGGCTCCGCCCCTCACGACTCCGCCCGCACCGGTTCCGCGACCGTCGGCTCCGTCCCGCGCAACTGCTCCGCCGAAGCCACGGCCTCCTCCCGTACCTCGAAGGGCAGCCCGTGCAGAGCCGGTGGGTCGGCCACCACGACCACGCGGACCAGCCCCGCCTCGCGGCTGACGGTGACCCGCGCCCCGCGTGGGGCCGCCTCGCGGGCGACCTCCACGACAGCGTCGTCCGGGTCCTGCCGTGCCGCCGCGCGGGCGCCCGTCCGGGCCGCGTCCACGCACTGGATCTGGGCGGCCACCACGAGCAGCCCCCACACCAGCGCCATCGCGAACACCACCAGCACGGGCAGCACCACGGCCGCCTCCGCCGTCACGAAACCGCTGTCCGGTCCTCGGCCGGGAGCCCGTGCCCTCGCCCTCGCGGCCCGCTCACATCCGCGCATCGAGCGCCCCCTTCACGATGCCCTGCAACTCCGCGCTGACCGTGCCGCTCGTCACGACCTTGTAGAGCACGACGGCGAAGGCCACCGCGGCGACGATCCCCATCGCGTACTCGGAAGTGACCATTCCGGCGTCCTGCCGAAGGGCCTGCCGCACGGCCCGCCTCCGCAGCGCCGTACCCACTCCGCACACCAGGGCACACAGCCGTGTCCGTACCACCTGATACATCTCAACCCCCGTAAGGTTCGGTCCTGTTGTTCCCTCGTTCGCCCGTCGCTCGTGCGCCGGGCGCTCATCCGCCGGCCCTGCCGCCGGCCCGATCTCGTCCCTCAGCCACCGCCTCCCCCACGGCCCAGCACCCCGCCGGCCAGCCCGATGACCACCGGCAGCACGCCCACCGCGATGAACGCCGGCAGAAAGCACAGCCCCACCGGCGCGGTGACCATGACGGCCGCCCGACGGGCCCGGGCCGTCGTGGTGCGGGCCCAGTCGGCACGGGCCTGGGCGGCGAGCCGGGCGGCCGGACCCGCCGCGGCCAGGCCGGACACCTCGGCCCGCTCCAGCAGCCGCGCCAGGGGAACGGCCCCGGCGACGGCGGCCAGCCCGCGCCAGGCGCCCTCCGGTTCGCCGCCGAGGCGCACCTCCGCGGCGCCGCGTCCGAGCGCGTCCCCGACCGGTCCGCCCAGGGCATCGCCGACCGCCCGTGCCGCGGCGACCGGGCTCGCGCCCGCCGCGACGCAGGCCGCCAGCAGGTCGGCCGCCAACGGCAGTTGACGGGCGGCCTCCGCGGCAGCGGCCTCCGCCGCCGCCGTCCCGGCCGCCGAACGACGGGCACTCCAGCGCCACAGCGCGGCCGCGCCGACCAGCCCCACCAGGACCCCGACCGCACCGCCGAGCACGGCCCAACCGGCGCCCACCGTGCCGACCAGCGGCAGCCATGGACGGACGGCGCTCAGCACCTCGGCGCGGCGCGCGGCGGGACGGGCCGGTTCCGGTGCCAGCAGGCCGGTGAGCCGCCTGCGCACCGCGCGCTCCCGCCGGGCGGCCACGAGACCGCGCGTCAGCCAGCAGGCGACCAGCGCCGTCCCCACCACCGCCCCCAGCCTGTGGACAAGGTCGCCGTTCACGACGCCGCCTCCGCTCCGCGCACGATCCGCGCCACCCACCACACGCCCAGGCTCTCCAGAAGCCCGCCGGCCAGCAGACAGCCCAGCCCGGCTCCGGTGTGCAGCAGCACGTGCAGCGGATCGGACCCGAGGGCGACGCCGAGCAGGAGGCCGAGGACCGGCAGACCGGCGAGCATCACGGCCGTGGCCCGAGCACCCGCCAACTGGGCGCGCAGGTCGGAGCGCTGGTCCCGCTCGGCGCGCAGCGCGCCCTCCAACCGGTCGAGACCGGCCGCGAGTCCGGCCCCTTGGTCGACCGCGACCCGCCAGCACGCCGCCAGTCCGCGCAGCCCTTCGGCGCCGGGCTGCCCGGCCGCCGCCGCCAGCGCCCCGGGGACGTCCCCGCCGAACCGGGCCGCAGCCAGCACCGCGGCCTGCGCGTCACCCAGCCCTCCGGAGTCGTGCGCGGCACACAGGAGCGCCTCGCCCGGTTGCCGCCCCGCTCGCACCTCCCCGGCGAGCGTCCCGCACAGGGCGATCACCGCGTCCTGCCGACGCTCCCGGGCCCGCCGCTCCCGGCCGGCCAGCCGCACCCGCCGCAGTACCGGCACACCGGCCGCCCCCGCGAGGATCGGCAGCACCGAATGGCCCAGGAGCGCCAGGACCAGCCCGGCCGCCGCTGACCACCACTCCGGCCTCAACCGGTTACGGACCTGCCGCCACCCGTCCGTCATCCGGCGCGCCGGGTGCGGCCCGGTACGGCCCGCTCCACTCGCTCCACCCGCTCCACCGGGCCCGTCAGCCCCGCCAGACCCGTCAGTCCCGTTCGTCCTGCCCGTTCCGCCCGTTCCGCCCGTTCCGCCCGTCCGGCCTTCGGCGAGCACCATCCGCGCCCGCCGTACGCCGGAGTGCCACCCACCGGCCAACCAGGCGGCCGCTCCCAGGCACACCAGGGCCACGCCCATCGACAGCTCGCCCGCCCCCGGCACACCCGTCCCCGTCGCGCTCAGCACCCCTGCACCTCCCGTCCGACGGCCCGGTCTTCGGGCCCCGCGCCCCGCAACAGCTCCCGCAGCCGCTGCCAGCCGCGTTCGGCCACGAATGCCTCCGCTCCCCATCGCAGCGCCGGCACGGTCCGCACCAGCCCCGACGGGTCCCGCTCCAGTACGTGCACCTCGGCGATCCGGCGCCGTCCCGCGCGGTCACGGACCAGGTGGAGGACCACCGAGAGGGCCGCCGCGAGCTGGCTGTGCAGAGCCGCACGATCCAGGCCCGCGACCGTGCCGAGCGCCTCCAGCCGGGCCGGGACGTCGACGGCCGCATTGGCGTGCACCGTCCCGCACCCGCCTTCGTGGCCCGTGTTCAACGCGGCGAGCAGATGGACCACTTCGGGGCCGCGCACCTCGCCCACGACCAGCCGGTCCGGTCGCATGCGCAGGGCCTGGCGCACCAGGTCCTCCAAGGTGACCAGCCCCGCGGCCTCCTGGTTCGCCGGTCTGGTCTCCAGACGGACGACGTGCGGATGGTCGGGTCGCAGCTCCGCCGAGTCCTCGGCCAGCACGATGCGCTCGTCCGGTCCGACGAGCCCGAGCAGGGCACTGAGCAACGTCGTCTTGCCGGTACCGGTCCCGCCGCTGACGAGGAAGGACAGCCGGGCCCGCAGAAGAGCGCGCAGCACGCGGTCGCCGCCGGGCGGCACGGTGCCCGCCGCCATCAGCTCGTCGAGGGTGAAGGCGCGCGGCCGTACCACCCGCAGCGACAGGCAGGTGCAGTCGACGGCGACCGGTGGCAGCACCGCGTGCAGCCGGGTGCCGTCGGGCAGCCTGGCGTCCACCCAGGGCCTGGCGTCGTCGAGCCTGCGTCCGGCGACGGTGGCGAGGCGCTGCGCGAGCCGCCGCACCGCCCCCGCGTCGGGGAAGGAGACCGGCGCCAACTCGAGGCCACCGCCCCGGTCCACCCAGACCCGGTCCGGGGCGGACACCAGTACGTCGGTCACCGAGGGGTCGGCGAGCAGCGGCTCGAGCGGCCCGCTGCCGACCAGTTCCGACCTGAGCTGGTCGGCGGCACCGAGCACCTCGGCGTCCCCCAGCACCCGGCCCTGCTCCCGCAGGGCCTGCGCCACACGCGCGGGCGTCGGCTCCGCCCCGCTCTCGGCGAGCCACCGCCGCACGCCGTCGAGCATCCCGGGCGCGGCACCCGGGCCCCTCGGAGACCGCACGGGACCCGGCGCCGTCGCCGCCCGTGCCCGTCCGGAGGCCGAGCCGGCCGATCCGGCGGCGTGCCGGATCGCCCAGCCCGGAGCCGCCCGCGCGGTCGGCCCGTCGGGCGTCCCCAGGCCCGGGCCGTCCGTTCCCCGCCCCGGTGGGGGCCCGCCGGGCCACCCCACAGTCCCGTCCCGCACCCCCACGGCCGCCGCGTCGACCCCGCCCAGCCTTCCGCCGCTCACGACCGGCCCCGTCACGCGCCTCATGAGCCGCTCACGCCCCGCCCGTCCGTCTCCGCCAGTGCCCGTTCCCAGAAGCCCCGGCAGAAGCGCGCCAGTGGGCCTCGGGAGGGCGTGCCCGGGGGGCGTTTGCTCTCCGTGGCGCGCAGGAGTCCGGACTCGACCGGCACCTCACCGACCAACGGCAGGCCGAGCAACCGGGCCACCTCACGGTCGTCGAGTCCGGAGGCGTAGGGCCCGCGCACCGCGACCCGGAGGTCGCGCAGGACCATGCCGACCGCGGCCGCCACCCGGCCCGCCGCGGCGACGGCCCGCAGCTCGGCGGGGACCACGAGGATCCCGATGTCGAGCTGGGCGAGGACCTCGGCGACGCCGTCGTCGATGCGGCGCGGCAGGTCCACGACGACCGTGCCGCCCCTTCGCCGGGCCGCCGCGAGCACCGCGCGCACGGCCTGCGCCGGTACGGCGACACAGTCGCCCCGGTCCCAGCTGAGCACCCGCAGGGAATGCAGCTCGGGCAGCGACTCCTCCAGAGCGCCGCCGCCGACCCGCCCCCGCGAGGCCGCGAACGCCGGCCACCTCAGCCCGTCGGCCGTCTCGCCGCCGAGGAGGACGTCGAGGCCGCCGCCCATCGGATCGGCGTCCACCAGCAGACTGCGCAGCCCCTCCCGCGCGGAGGTGACGGCGAGCGCGCAGGCCAGCGTGGACGCTCCAGCGCCGCCCCGGCCGCCGATGACGCCGACGGTGAGGGCCGGACGGCCGACTCCCTCGGCGACGTCGGCGATGCGGTCGACCAGCCACTGCTCACCGTCGGGCAGCATGAGGACGTGGTCGGCGCCGATCTCGACGGCCCGCTGCCAGATCCCCGAGTCGTCCTGGTCGCGGCCCACGAGGACGACGGCCCTTCTCCGCGCCGCCCCGCGCACGCGCCGGGCCGCGTCGTCCCCGACGAGGACCAGCGGCGCGGTCTCCCATCCGGTCCGCCGCCCGGACGCCGGGGATGCGGGGGACGTCGCCGTCCCGCTCGGTGCCGAAGGCGTCGCATGAGGCGTCAGGGGCATCGAGTGGTGCACCTCCGGTGTGGCGCCCGCGGCCGCGCACAGGCGCAGCAGGTCGTCCAGGAGCTCCGTGTCCTCGGTGACGATGAGGGGTGCGCCCTGCCGTCCCCCGGCGGTGGGCGGCGGGTCGTGCGCGATGGTTCCGGTCATGGCCTTTCCCCCTTCGGCGCGGCTCCCGCGGTCGCGCCCGGTGTCTGGTGGTCTCGCGCAGCCCCCGTGGCCCCGCGATTCACGGCCGCCCGAAGAACCGGAATCCGGTCTCCGCACGAGCGGCTCGCAGCACGCGTCCGGCAAACAGATCCGGCCATGGAACTCGGCACGGCCCGGACGCATGGGAATCACGGTGCAGCGATCCGGGAAATCGTGTGGATCTTGGTCAAAAACTGTGGACAACTCGGCGGTTGTGAATATCGACTCACTCGAACCGGTGAGCGTCGCGCGGCCCCGTTCCAGCCCGCGTGCGACTTCCGCAGAGCAGTCCGTCAACTACGCTGCGTAGTCGAACGGAGTCGCGACAGAACCTGGGCCCCGCACCGGCACGGCGCGGGGCCCAGATCATGGAAGGAGCGAGAAAACCCACCCGGACATGCGACGACCCCCGCCGGGGGGGAGAGCGGGGGTCGTCTCCACGGCCGACTCGGGGGGGGAGGAGTCGGACCGGGTTAGCACGGTCGCGAACGATCCGTGACTTCCATGGTGTACCCGAGAGCCTTCTCAGGCAAACCCACGCGCCCCACCTTACGCCGAATGGGCTGCGCCTATGCTCAGGGTTGTGGAAAACCACTCCTTGCCCCACTCCGCGTCTCACTCCACGCCCCGCACAGCGGCCTTCTTCGACTTGGACAAGACGGTCATTGCGAAGTCGAGCACGCTCACGTTCAGCAAGTCGTTCTACCAAGGCGGGCTGATCAACCGCAGGGCCGTGTTGCGCACCGCATATGCCCAGTTCGTCTTCCTCGCGGGCGGTGCCGACCACGACCAGATGGAGCGGATGCGCGAGTACCTCTCGGCGCTGTGCCGCGGGTGGAACGTCCAGTTGGTCAAGGAGCTGGTCGCCGAGACCCTGCACGACCTGATCGACCCGATCATCTACGACGAGGCGGCCTCCCTGATCGAGGAGCACCACACCGCCGGCCGGGACGTGGTGATCGTCTCCACGTCGGGCGCCGAGGTCGTCGAGCCGATCGGCGAGCTGCTCGGCGCGGACCGGGTGGTGGCGACCCGGATGATCGTGGGGGCGGACGGCTGCTTCACCGGAGAGGTGGAGTACTACGCGTACGGCCCGACCAAGGCGGAGGCGATCCGGGAGCTGGCCGCCTCCGAGGGATACGACCTGTCCCGCTGCTACGCCTACAGCGACTCGGCGACCGACCTGCCGATGCTGGAGGCCGTCGGGCACCCCCACGCGGTCAACCCGGACCGGGCGCTGCGCAGGGAGGCCCTCGCGCGCGAGTGGCCGATTCTCGATTTCCACCGCCCGGTGCGGCTCAAGCAGCGGCTCGGGGGGTTCTCCGTGCCGCCGCGGCCCGCGCTCGTCGCCGCCGCCGCGATAGGCGCCGCGGCGGCCACCGCGGGCCTCGTCTGGTACGCGAGCCGACGGCGGTCCACGGCGGCCTGACCGGCCACCTGACAGACCACCTGACCGGCCACCCGACCGACCCTTTCACCCGCGTATGAGCGCAAAAGTAAAGAAGTGCGGCGAGGACTTCCGCTTACTGGGGCCCGGTAGTACAAAGGAATCAACGGCCCGCGAGACCAAGGCCATCCGAAAGGATCGCCTTCAACACGCATTTGGCCCCACGGACCGAGCACGGACACCGGGCACCCACGCGACGTCGACCCGTCGATTACGGGCCAACCGCACCAGGTGACGGGCGAAGTTCCCGGCCTGATGGGCACATATCGAGGACGCTTGGTAACCCGGTGGGCGTGCCAGCGGCGGTACGAGCACTCGTACCGCCGCATTTCTGTCCCGTCCGCCGGACGGCGCGCCGTTCGCCCTACGCCGCCCCGCGCTGGAGCGCCTCGCAGACGGCCGTGGACTCGCGTGCGCCCAGCGCGACGGCCCTGCCGCAGTGGGCGATCCAGGCGGCCATGCCCTCCGGCGTGCCGGAGACGTAGCCGTCGAGCGCCGCGAGGTAGGCCGCGCGCCCCAGCTCGGCGTGGCCGACCTCGGCCGGGCACACCGACTTGGGGTCCAGTCCGCTGCCGACCAGGACGATGCGCTCCGCGGCGCGCGCGACCAGACCGTTGTGGGAGGCGAAGGGGCGCAGAGCCAGGAGTTCCCCGTGCACCACGGCGGCCGTCACCAGCGCCGGTGCCGAACCGCCGGCCGCGACCAGCGCGGCCAGGCCGTCCAGGCGGCCGTGTGCCTCCTCGGCGTCGGGCAGCGGCAGCTCGACGAGCGGTTCGTCCACCGGCTCGCCCGGCCGGCGGGGGCGCCCCACCTCGTCGGCCTTGTCCGCGGCCGCCACCAGGTGCAGCCGGGCCAGCACCCGCAGCGGCGACTGACGCCAGATGGACAGCAGCTGCCCCGCCTCGGCGGTCAGCCGCAGCGCGGCGCCCACCGCGCGCGCGTCGCCGTCGCCGCTGAAGTCGCTGCGTCGGCGCACCTCCTCCAGCGCCCAGTCCGCCCCCGACAGCGCCGCCGAGCCCCGGGCGCCGCGCAGTGCCGCCTCGGAGGTGATCTCGTTGCTGCGGCGCCGCATGATCCGGTGGCCGTAGACGCGGTCCACGGCCTTGCGCACGGACTCCACGGACTCGGCCACGCCGGGCAGGGCGCCCAGGGCCGCGAGCGGATCGGCGTTCGCGCCTGTCGTACTCATGAGTACGACCCTACGCAACCCGGCGCCGCGCCCCACGAATGAGTGGTCTTCTTCACCCCTCACCCGTCTCGCATGCCACCTACAGCTATCGAGCCACTACGCTTGGTGAACATGAAAATTGCTTTCGTCGGGAAGGGCGGCAGCGGCAAGACCACCCTGTCCTCCCTGTTCGTCCGCCATCTCGCCGCCACCGGCGCCCCCGTCGTCGCGATCGACGCCGACATCAACCAGCACCTGGGGGCCGCGCTGGGCCTCGACGACGCGGAGGCGGCCGGGCTGCCCGCGATGGGCGAGCACCTGCCGCTGATCAAGGACCATCTGCGCGGCAGCAATCCGCGGATCGCCTCCGCCGAGAAGATGATCAAGACGACGCCGCCCGGCGCGGGCTCGCGTCTGCTGCGGGTGCGCGAGGACAACCCGGTCTACGACGCCTGCGCCCGGCCGGTGGAACTCGACGGCAGGGCCGTCCGTTTGATGGTCACCGGCCCCTTCACGGACGCCGACCTGGGAGTCGCCTGCTACCACTCCAAGACCGGAGCGGTGGAGCTGTGCCTGAACCACCTGGTCGACGGCCGTGACGAGTACGTCGTGGTGGACATGACCGCCGGCTCGGACTCGTTCGCCTCCGGCATGTTCACCCGCTTCGACATCACGTTCCTCGTCGCCGAGCCGACCCGGAAGGGGGTCTCCGTCTACCGCCAGTACAAGGAGTACGCCCGCGACTTCGGCGTCACCCTGAAGGTCGTCGGCAACAAGGTGCAGGGCCAGGACGACCTCGACTTCCTGCGCGACCAGGTCGGGGACGACCTGCTGGTCACCGTCGGGCACTCGGACTGGGTGCGTTCCATGGAGAAGGGCCGCCCGCCCCGCTTCGAGCTCCTGGAGGAGGCCAACGGCCGGGCGCTGCGCGCGCTGCACACGGCCGTCGACGCGACGTACGAGCTGCGGGACTGGGAGCGCTACACCCGGCAGATGGTCCACTTCCACCTGAAGAACGCCGCCAGTTGGGGCAACGAGCGCACCGGGGACGACCTGGCGGCGCAGGTCGACCCCGGCTTCGTCCTCGGCGAGGAGGTCACCGCCCCCGCGTGACCCGCCGGTCACCGCGCCCTCGTACCCCTCGGTACTCCCTCGCGGCGCCCGGCGGCCCGGTGTTACGGCTTGGCGGCCGGCGCTCCGGGCACGCCCTTCGGCGCCGGTGCGGGTGCCGCGGACAGGAAGGACGCCCAGCCCTTCTTCGGAGCCTCACCGACGCCGAGGGTGCGCAGCTTCTTCAGCACCTTCGGGTCCTGGGCGTCCAGCCAGTCCGCGAGCTGCCGGAAGGAGACGCAGCGCACCTCCTCCTTGGTGCACACCGTCTCGACGACCTCCTCCACGGCACGCATGTAGGTGCCGCCGTTCCAGGACTCGAAGTGGTTGCCGATGATCAGGGGCGCGCGGTTCCCGTCGTAGGCCCGCTCGAAGCCCTGGAGCAGGCTGTCACGCATCTGGTCGCCCCAGAACTCGCGCTTGGCGGGGTCCCCCTGGGTGGCGGTGCCCGACTGGTTGACCATGTAGTTGTAGTCCATGGTGAGCTGCTCGTAGGAGTGGCCGGGGAACGGCACGAGCTGCATCGACAGGTCCCACAGGCCCTCCTTCTTCGACGGCCAGACCTGGTTGTTCACCCCGCTGCTGTCGTAGCGGAAGCCCATCTGGCCGGCGGCCTTCATGAAGTTCTTCTGGCCCTCCAGACACGGGGTGCGGGCGCCGATCAGCTCCTTGTCGTAGTCGAAGGGCAGGGGCGCCGCGTTCTTCATTCCGGTGTTGGTCTTCCAGGTCTTCACGAACTGCTTGGCCTGGCTGATCTCCTCCTTCCACTCCTCGACGGACCACTCGCCGACCCCGCCGCCGGCGCCGCAGAAGTGCCCGTTGAAGTGGGTGCCGATCTCGTTGCCCTCCTGCCACGCCAGCCGCAGCTGCTTCACGGTGTCGGCGATGCCCTGCTCGTCGTTGAAGCCGATGTCGGAGCGGCCCGGGGAGTGCTGGGGAGGGTTGTACTGGTCCCGCTTCTCGGTCGGCAGCATGTACACGCCGCTGAGGAAGTACGTCATCGTGGCGTTGTTCTCCTTGGCCACTTCACGGAAGTGGGAGAACAGCTTCTGGCTGTCCTCACCCGCGCCGTCCCAAGAGAACACCACGAACTGCGGAGGCTTCTGGCCCGCCTTGAGGCGTTCGGGGCGGGGCAGGTGCGGCTGGGCCCCGGTGTACGCGGTGGAGCCGTCGCCGATCAGCCGGACCGCGTTCTTGGGCGCCGGTGCCGCTTTCCCCTTTTCCTTCTCCGGACCTTGCGTCCCTTCGCCGGAACCGCTGCCGTCGTCGATCGCGCAACCGGCGAGCGACGCGGCGCAGATCGCGGCGACCACGGCGCGCGCGGCCATCCTGTGGGAGGCCATCCTGCGGGTGGCGGCCATGTCCGCCCACCTTCTTCCTTCTCTCGGGCCAACGCCGACTAGGCGATGTCGGGTGCTGAGCCGGGCCGTGCCGTCAGCGCCGTCAAGGTGACACGGAAATGAGAAGGAATTAGTACGACAAGCCGATGAAATAACTGATCCACCCGAATGCGCGGGGCGTTACTCCATTCGCGCTAAAAACCTATGCCTCTTCTTTACTCTGAATTACTCTCTATTTACTCGCTGTAATCGAACGGACCCACAGGAGACAGGAACATGTCAGCCTGCGTCCCCGCCCGCGCCGATTCGGCCCGGACCAAGCACGTCCACCCACCCCACAGCCCGCCGCCCGGCGGCCCCCGGCGCTTCCGCGTCGCGGGCGCCGACGTCTCGGCCGCCATCGCGGTCTTCCTGATCGCCCTGCCCCTCTCCCTGGGCATCGCCCTCGCCACCGGCGCCCCCCTCCAGGCCGGCCTCGTCGCCGCCGCGGTGGGCGGGATCGTCGCCGGACGCATCGGCGGCTGCCCGCTCCAGGTCAGCGGCCCCGCCGCCGGACTCACCGTGGTCACCGCCGACCTCATCCAGCAGTACGGCTGGCGCACGACCTGCGCCATCACCGTCCTCGCCGGGATCGCCCAGCTGGGGCTCGGCTGCCTGCGCGTGGCGCGCTCGGCGCTCGCCGTGAGCCCCGCCATCGTGCACGGCATGCTCGCCGGCATCGGCGTCACCATCGCCGTCGCCCAGCTGCACATCGTGCTCGGCGGCACCCCGCAGAGCTCCGTGCCCGACAACCTGGTCGCGCTGCCCGCCCAGTTGGCCAACCTCCACCCCGCCGACGTGGCCGTGAGCGTGCTGACCCTGACCCTCCTGCTGCTCTGGCCCCGCCTCCCCGGCCGGGCCGGGGAGATCCTGGGCAAGCTGCCCGCCGCCCTGATCGCCGTCGCCGGTGCCACCGCCGTCGCCGCCCTCACCGGGCTCCGCCTGCCCAAGGTCGACCTGCCGTCCTGGAGCAGCCACGCCCTGGCCTCGCTGCCCGAAGGACCGGTGCTCGGTCTTGTCGCCGCCATCCTCACCACCACACTCGTGTGCAGCGTGCAGTCCCTGCTCGGCGCGGTCGCCGTGGACAAGCTGGTCTCCGCCCGGCCCGCGCTGACCGGCCGCGTCAAGCGTTCCGACCTCGACCGCGAACTGCTCGGCCAGGGCGCCGCCAACATCGTCTCCGGGTCGCTCGGGGGGCTGCCCATCGCCGGTGTGGCCGTGCGCAGTTCCGCGAATGTGGCGGCAGGTGCCGTCAGCCGGAACTCCACGATGCTGCACGGCGTTCTCGTAGTGATCGCCGCACTGCTGATGGTCCCGGCGCTGGAGCTCATCCCGCTCGCCTCGCTCGCCGCCCTGGTCATGGCCGTCGGCCTCAAGATGGTGTCGCTGAACCACATCCGTACAGTGACCCGCCACCGCGAGGTGCTGGTCTACGCGGTCACCACCTGCGGCGTGGTGTTCCTCGGCGTCCTGGAGGGCGTCGCACTGGGCATCGCCGTCGCCGTCGGCGTCGCCCTGCACCGCCTCACCCGCACCCGGATCACCCACGACGACATGGAGGGAGTCCACCACGTACACGTACGGGGGCAGTTGACCTTCCTCGCCGTGCCGCGGCTCAGCCGGATCCTGCACCAAGTGCCCCCTGGCGCCGACGCCGTCGTGGAGCTGGACGGGTCCTTCATGGACCACGCGGCGTACGAGACACTCCAAGACTGGCAGAAGACGCACACCGCGCACGGCGGCTCCGTCGACATCACCGGCCGCCGGCCCGGCACCCGCCTCTCCGAACCGGCCGAGGTGGACGGCTGCCGCTGCCGCCCCTGGACGCCCTGGCGCAACCACCAGTGCGAACGGCCACCGAAGGCCCCGGCATCCGGCACGGACCGACAGGCCACCACCGCCAGGACCCCCGGCGGGTCCCCCGGCGCCACGACCGGCGCGAACGCCCGCGGCGCGACGGGCACGACCGGCGCGTCCCCGGCATCCGGTGCGACCGACGAACCTCACGGACACGAACTCGCCCGTGGCATCAACGCGTTCCACCGCAACACCACCCCGCTGATGCGCCGTGAACTGGCCCGGCTGGCCCGGGAAGGACAGCAGCCCTCCCAGCTGTTCCTGACCTGCGCCGACTCGCGGGTGGTCACGTCGATGATCACCTCCAGCGGCCCCGGCGACCTCTTCGTGGTGCGCAACGTCGGCAACTTCGTGCCGCTGCCCGGCAAGGAGAGCGGCGACGACTCGGTGGGCGCCGCGATCGAGTACGCGGTGGACGTGCTGAAGGTGCGGTCCATCACGGTGTGCGGACACTCCGGGTGCGGGGCGATGCAGGCGCTGCTCGGCGCCGACCCCGGTGGCGCGCGCACGCCTCTCCAGCGGTGGCTGCGGCACGGGGTGCCGAGCCTGGAGCGCGTGCCCGCGAACCTGGACACGGGCGGGGAGGACCGCGCCCGGCCCCGGCTCGCCGGACGTGCGCCCGCCGACGCCGCCGAGCGGCTGTGCCTGGCCAACGTGGTCCAGCAGCTGGAGCACCTGCGCGCCCACGAGTCGGTGGCCCGGGCGCTGGACGCCGGAGACCTGGAGCTGCACGGCATGTACTTCCACGTCGGCGAGGCGCAGTCGTACCTGCTGTCCGAGGACGCGGACGGCGGCGTGTTCGAGCTCGTACGGGAGACGAACCCGACCGCCTGACCTGCCTACCTCCCGATCGTGCGGGTGGCGGTCCCGGGGAGCCGCGGCGCGGGCCGGTGTGAGAGGCGTTACACACACTGAACCCCGCGTCGCCGGCTTCCGTGGGTACGGGTGACCACGGACCACGAAGGAGACGCGGCGGCAGGCGGCGACCGGAACAGGTCTAAACCATTTGCCCGTCGACCCTTGTCATCGGCCCCCCGGGTCTGATGAGCTGTGGCCTGGGACACAACGGACAACCCTGAGAAAGGGAGATGTCGTGAGCAACGAATCCTTGGCCAACCTGCTCAGGAAGGAGATGGGACGATGAGCGAGACTTCTTCCCTCTCCAACCTGCTCAAGGAAGAACGCAGGTTCGCACCCCCCGCCGACCTGGCCGCGAACGCCAACGTCACGGCGGAGGCGTACGAACAGGCCAAGGCTGACAGGCTCGGCTTCTGGGCCGAGCAGGCCCGCCGCCTCACCTGGGCGAAGGAGCCGACCGAGACGCTCGACTGGTCGAACCCGCCGTTCGCCAAGTGGTTCAAGGACGGCACGCTGAACGTCGCCTACAACTGCGTCGACCGGCACGTGGAGGCCGGCAACGGCGACCGCGTCGCCATCCACTTCGAGGGCGAGCCCGGCGACAGCCGCGCCCTCACCTACGCCCAGCTCAAGGACGAGGTCTCCAAGGCCGCCAACGCCCTGCTGGAGCTGGGCGTGCAGAAGGGCGACCGCGTCGCCATCTACATGCCGATGATCCCCGAGACGGCGATCGCGATGCTGGCCTGCGCCCGCATCGGCGCCGCGCACTCGGTCGTCTTCGGCGGCTTCTCCTCGGACGCGCTGGCCACCCGCATCCAGGACGCCGACGCCCGCGTCGTCATCACCGCCGACGGCGGCTACCGGCGCGGCAAGCCGTCCGCGCTCAAGCCGGCCGTCGACGAGGCCGTCGAGCGCGCCGGGATCGTCGAGCACGTGCTCGTCGTCCGCCGCACCGGCCAGGACGTCGCCTGGGACGGCTCCCGCGACAAGTGGTGGCACGAGACCGTCGACCGGCAGTCCGCCGAGCACACGCCCGAGGCGTTCGACGCCGAGCACCCGCTGTTCATCCTGTACACGTCCGGCACGACGGGTAAGCCCAAGGGCATCCTGCACACCTCCGGCGGCTACCTCACGCAGACGGCGTACACCCACTGGGCCGTCTTCGACCTCAAGCCGGAGACCGACGTCTTCTGGTGCACCGCCGACGTCGGCTGGGTCACCGGGCACTCCTACATCGTCTACGGCCCGCTCGCCAACGGCGCCACGCAGGTCATGTACGAGGGCACCCCGGACACCCCGCACCAGGGCCGGTTCTGGGAGATCGTGCAGAAGTACGGCGTGACGATCCTGTACACGGCGCCGACCGCGATCCGGACGTTCATGAAGTGGGGCGACGACATCCCCGCGAAGTTCGACCTGTCCTCCCTGCGCGTCCTCGGCTCGGTCGGCGAGCCGATCAACCCCGAGGCGTGGATCTGGTACCGCAAGAACATCGGCGCGGACGCGACCCCGGTCGTCGACACCTGGTGGCAGACCGAGACCGGCTCGATGATGATCACGCCGCTGCCGGGCGTGACCGAGGCCAAGCCGGGCTCCGCCCAGCGCGCGCTGCCCGGCATCAGCGCCACCGTCGTCGACGACGAGGCCAACGAGGTGCCCAACGGCGGGGGCGGCTACCTGGTCCTCACCGAGCCGTGGCCGTCGATGCTGCGCACCATCTGGGGCGACGACCAGCGGTTCATCGACACGTACTGGTCGCGCTTCGAGGGCAAGTACTTCGCGGGCGACGGCGCCAAGAAGGACGACGACGGCGACATCTGGCTGCTCGGCCGCGTCGACGACGTGATGCTCGTCTCCGGCCACAACATCTCCACCACCGAGGTCGAGTCGGCCCTCGTCTCACACCCGTCGGTCGCCGAGGCGGCCGTGGTCGGCGCGGCGGACGAGACCACGGGCCAGGCCATCGTCGCCTTCGTCATCCTGCGCGGCACGGCAGCGGAGAGCGAGGACTTGGTCACCGAGCTGCGCAACCACGTCGGTACCACGCTCGGCCCGATCGCCAAGCCCCAGCGGATCCTGCCGGTGGCGGAGCTGCCGAAGACCCGCTCCGGCAAGATCATGCGGCGCCTGCTCCGCGACGTCGCGGAGAACCGCCAGCTCGGGGACGTCACGACGCTGACGGACTCGACGGTCATGGACCTCATCCAGTCCAAGCTCCCGGCGGCATCCAGCGAGGACTGAGCCACGCACACCGAGGGCACCCGGCGCCGGACGCGCGCCGGGTGCCCTCGCCCTGTGCGGCACCCGGGGCACGGGTAAGCTGGACGGACGTAAGAGAATCATCAAGATCCTCATGGTGCGCCGGGAAGTCTGGTCGGCATGTGTTCCGTGCTGCCCACCCACCGGAGGTTCTCCCCGTGACCGCGCCCCGCACCCCCCGCAAGGCCTTCGGACGGCTGTCCCTCCCGGAGCGCACCTACCTCGCGGACGCGCTGCGCACCGAGACCGTCGGCGGTGTCCTGCTGCTCGTCGCCGCGATCGCCGCCCTGGTCTGGGCGAACATACCGGCGCTGCGCGACAGCTACGAGAGCGTCAGCCACTTCCACTTCGGCCCCTCGGCCCTCGGCCTCGACCTGTCGGTCGCGCACTGGGCCGCCGACGGGCTCCTGGCGATCTTCTTCTTCGTCGCCGGCATCGAACTCAAACGCGAACTCGTCGCCGGTGACCTGAAGGACCCCAAGGCCGCCGCGCTCCCGGTGGTGGCGGCGCTGTGCGGCATGGTCGTCCCGGCGCTCGTCTACACCGTCACCAACACCGCGGGCGGCGGTTCCCTGTCCGGCTGGGCCGTGCCGACCGCCACCGACATCGCCTTCGCGCTCGCCGTGCTCGCCGTCATCGGCACCTCGCTGCCGAGCGCCCTGCGCGCCTTCCTGCTGACGCTCGCCGTCGTCGACGACCTGTTCGCCATCCTGATCATCGCGGTCTTCTTCACCGACACCCTGAACTTCGCCGCGCTGGGCGGCGCGGTCGTCGGCCTCGTCGTCTTCTGGCTGCTGCTGCGCAAGGGGGTGCGCGGCTGGTACGTGTACGTCCCGCTCGGCCTGGTGATCTGGGCCCTGATGTACAACAGCGGCGTCCACGCCACCATCGCCGGTGTCGCGATGGGCCTGATGCTGCGCTGCCACCGGCGCGAGGGCGAGGACCACTCCCCGGGCGAGCGCATCGAACACCTGGTGCGCCCGCTGTCGGCGGGCCTGGCCGTTCCGCTGTTCGCGCTGTTCAGCGCGGGTGTGGCCATCTCCGGCGGGGCGCTGGCGGACGTGTTCACCAAGCCGGAGACCCTCGGTGTCGTGCTCGGGCTCGTGGTCGGCAAGACGCTGGGCATCTTCTTCGGCACCTGGCTGACCTCCCGCTTCACCCGGGCCTCGCTCAGCGACGACCTCCAGTGGGCGGACGTGTTCGCGGTGGCGACCCTGGCCGGCATCGGGTTCACCGTCTCGCTGCTCATCGGCGAGCTGGCCTTCGAGGGCGACGCGGCGATGACCGACCAGGTCAAGGCCGCCGTCCTGACCGGCTCGCTCATCGCCGCGGCCCTGGCCACGGTGCTGCTGAAGATACGGAACGCGAAGTACCGGGGCATGGTCGCGGAGGAGGAGCGCGACGACGACCTCAGCGGCGTACCGGACATCTACGAGGAGGACGACCCCGAGTACCACCTCCGCGTGGCCGCCGTCTACGAGCGCAAGGCCGCCGAGCACCGCCGGATCGCCGAGGAGATGGAGTCGGCGCGGCTTGCCGAAGTGGCGGGCGGGGCAGGCGATGAGGACGACCGTCCGGCATGATCTGACGAGACGGTACAAAAGACGGAACCGTACTCAGATGAGCCAGCAGAAGAGGGAGACCGCGATGAGCGCACCCGACGGCAGCCCGGTCGGCACCGAACGCAGCATCGGCCAGCTGTTCGCCTCGGCGACCACCGAAATGTCGGCGCTCGTGCACGACGAGATCGCGCTGGCGAAGGCGCAGCTGAAGCAGGACGTCAAGCGCGGGGCGACGAGCGGCGGCGCGTTCTCCGCCGCGGGCCTGCTCCTGCTGTTCTCGCTGCCGATGCTGAGCTTCGCGCTGGCCTACGGCATCCGCACCTGGAGCCACTGGAACCTCGCGGTCTGCTTCCTGCTCTCCTTCGCGGCCAACGTCCTGATCGCGGGCCTCCTCGCGCTGATCGGCGTCGTCTTCGCAAAGAAGGCCAAGAAGGGCCGCGGACCGCAGAAGGTCGCCGCCTCGGTGAAGCAGTCCGCGGGCGTGCTGCAGAACGCCAAGCCGCACCCGCGCCCGGAACTGCCCGCGGACCGGTCCCCCGAAGCGATCGAGGCTGTGGCACGCTCGTCCTCATGACGGGCTCCACCACCCCTTCGGGGCACTCCCCCTCGGCGCAGCACCCCACGTCGGTCGTACGCCTCGGCATCCCCGGCGGTCCCGAGGTGACCCACCGGGACGTCGCGGCCAACGGCGCCCGCTTCCACATCGCCGAGCTGGGCGACGGACCGCTGGTGCTGCTGCTGCACGGCTTCCCGCAGTACTGGTGGGCCTGGCGGCACCAGCTGGTGGCGCTCGCCGACGCCGGTTTCCGCGCGGTCGCCATGGACCTGCGCGGCGTCGGCGGCAGCGACCGGACCCCGCGCGGCTACGACCCCGCGGGCCTCGCCCTCGACATCACCGGCGTGATCCGCTCCCTCGGCGAGCCGGACGCCGCGCTGGTCGGTCACGACCTCGGCGGCTACCTGGCCTGGACGGCCGCCGCGATGCGCCCCAAGCTCGTGCGGCGGCTCGCGGTGTCCTCGATGCCACACCCCCGGCGCTGGCGCTCGGCCATGCTCGGGGACGTCCGCCAGAGCCGGGCGGGCTCCTACATCTGGGGCTTCCAGCGCCCCTGGGTGCCGGAGCGTCAACTGACCGCGGACGACGGTGCGCTGGTCGGCCGGCTGCTCCACGACTGGTCGGGGCCGCGGCTCCTGGACGACGAGGCGGTGACGGCGTACCGGCGCGCCATGTGCATCCCCTCCACGGCGCACTGCTCGGTCGAGCCGTACCGCTGGCTGGTGCGCTCCCTGGCCCGGCCGGACGGCATCCAGTTCTACCGCCGGATGAAGCGGCCGGTGCGCGTGCCGACGCTGCACCTGCACGGTTCCCTGGACCCCGTGATGCGGACGCGGAGTGCCGCCGGGTCCGGACAGTACGTCGAAGCGCCGTACCGCTGGCGGCTGTTCGACGGGCTCGGGCACTTCCCGCACGAAGAGGATCCGGTCGCTTTCTCGACCGAACTGATCAACTGGCTGAAGGACCCCGAACCCGATCGGTGAGGATGTGATGAGCGATCGGTCACCGAACGGACGCACCCGGTATCCGAACCAGAACGCTTGTCCTATGAACGGCCACTTGCCCGGCGCATAGGCCAATTGGGCGCGCCGGGCACGGTTATCGACCATGGGTCGGGGGCACACGTCCGGTTATGGGCTGGACGCACGACTACAGTGACGTAGCACGCGACGGCCGCTCCACGAGCGGCGTGAGCAGTACCCACCGACGCGACAGCACCCCGCAACTCGCGGGTGCGGACCTTCGGGTGGGCATTCCGCGCATCCTGCGCCGCCGGGCCCGCTGGGTCTCCGTACGCCTGCGCCATCCGCGGACCTGAGACACCGCTCCGCCGCCCCGACGCCTCCCGGATGCGGGGAGCGCGGGCCTAGAGCGCGCAGCTGTCGCTGTCCACCTGCTGGCTGGCGGTGCGGCCCTTGCTGATGTCCTCGCGGATCTCGTCCGCGGTGAGCGCGTACCCGGTGTCGGGGTCGTCCAGGGACTTGGCGAAGACCACGCCGTACACCTCGCCCTCCGGCGTCAGCAGCGGGCCGCCGGAGTTGCCCTGACGGACGGTCGCGTACAGCGAGTAGACGTCGCGGCGGACGGTGTCGCGGTGGTAGATGTCCGGCCCGTTGGCCGTGATGCGCCCGCGCACCCGCGCGGCACGGACGTCGTACGCCCCGTTCTCCGGGAAGCCCGCGACGATCGCGCCGTCGTCGCCCTCCGCATCCTCGTCGGTGAACCGCAGGGCGGGCGCGTCCAGTTCCGGCACGTCCAGGACGGCGATGTCGCGCCGCCAGTCGTAGAGGACGACCGTCGCGTCGTACTTCCGGCCCTCGCCGCCTATCTGCACGGTGGGTTCGTCGACGCCGCCCACGACGTGGGCGTTGGTCATGACGCGGCGGTCGGCGAAGACGAAGCCGGTGCCCTCCAGGACCTTGCCGCAGTCGGGGGCCGTGCCCATCACCTTGACGATGGAGCGCTTGGCACCGGCGGCGACCGGGCTGTTCACCAGGGCCGGGTCCGGCGGCAGCGTGTCGGGGATCGACTCGTTGGAGAACGGGCTGAAGACCTGCGGGAAGCCGTTCTCCCCGAGGACCGAGGTGAAGCTGTCGAACCAGTTCTCGGCCCCCGCGGGCAGCACCTCCTGCACCCCCGCCAGCAGCGTGGACTGACGCACCTCCTTGCCGACCGTCGGCATCGTGGTTCGCGCCAGGGCGGAGCCCAGCAGCCAGGCGACCAGGAGCATGGCGACAACGTTGACCAGGGCGCCGCCGGTGGCGTCCAGGGCGCGGGCCGGGGACCAGGTGATGTAGCGGCGCAGCTTGTTGCCCAGATGGGTCGTCAGGGCCTGGCCCACGGAGGCGCACACGATGACGACCACGACCGCGACGACGGCGGCGGTGGTGCTCACCTCCGCGTTGTCCGTCAGCGCGTCCCAGATCACCGGGAGCAGGTAGACGGCGACGAGACCGCCGCCGAGGAAACCGATCACCGACAGGATGCCGACGACGAAGCCCTGGCGGAAGCCGACGATCGCGAACCAGACGGCGGCCAGCAGCAACAGGATGTCCAGCACGTTCACCGATTCAGGCCTCGTCTTGTCGTCTGCGGTACGCAGGCCACCCTGTCATGAGCGCCAGTCCAGCGGGACCTGCTTATCCCGGTCCCACGGCCGCTCCCAGCCCGCGAAGTGCAGCAACCGGTCGATGATGCCGGCGGTGAAGCCCCACACGAGCGCCGATTCGACCAGGAATGCCGGGCCTCGGTGACCGCTGGGGTGGATGGTCGTCACCCGGTTGGCGGGGTCCGTGAGATCCGCCACGGGGACCGTGAAGACGCGGGCGGTCTCCGCCGGGTCGACGACGCCGACCGGGGTGGGCTCGCGCCACCAGGCCAGCACCGGGGTGACGACGAAGCCGCTGACCGGGATGTAGAGCTTGGGCAGGACACCGAAGAGCTGGACGCCGGCCGGGTCGAGCCCGGTCTCCTCCTCGGCCTCGCGCAGGGCGGCCCGCAGCGGACCGTCACCGAGCGGGTCGCCGTCCTCGGGGTCGAGGGCACCGCCCGGGAAGGCGGGCTGGCCGGGGTGGGAGCGCAGGGAGCCGGCCCGCTCCATGAGCAGCAGCTCCGGGCCGCGGCCGGCCTCCTCGCCGCCCTCGCCCGCACGCCTGCCGTCGCCGAAGAGGATCAGGACGGCGGACTGGCGGCCGGCGCCGTCCGCGGGCGGCAGGAAGCGGCTCAGCTGGGTGGGCCGGACCGTCTCGACGGCCCGCACCACCGGGTCCAGCCAGCCGGGCAGACCCTCCTTGCTGAGGACCGCGCCGTCCCGAGTGCGGTCCCTGGCGGGGCCCTGCGTGTCGCTCGCCCGTGTCATCTCCACCCCCGTCCTGCCGACTCCAACGCCCGACGCCTCCGCGATCGTTCCGTCACCCGGCCCCCAGCGGCGGGGCCGGCTTGCCGCCCGCGTCCAGGTAGGCCTGCGGGGGCTTCAGCCGCTGTCCCGGGAAGCCGCCCTTCTCGTACTTCAGCAGCTTCTTCGCCTTCTCCGGGTCCGTCTCGCCCTCGCCGTACGCCGGACACAGCGGGGCGATGGGGCAGGCGCCGCAGGCGGGCTTGCGGGCGTGGCAGATGCGGCGGCCGTGCCAGATCACGTGGTGGGAGAGGTCGGTCCAGTCGCTCTTCGGGAAGAGCGCGCCGACGGCGGCCTCGATCTTGTCCGGGTCGGTCTCCTCGGTCCACCGCCAGCGGCGCACCAGGCGCTGGAAGTGCGTGTCCACGGTGATGCCGGGGCGGCCGAACGCGTTTCCGAGCACGACGAAGGCGGTCTTGCGGCCGACGCCGGGCAGCTTGACGAGGTCTTCGAGGCGTCCGGGGACCTCGCCCCCGAAGTCCTCCGCCAGGGCCTTGGACAGCCCTATGACCGACTTGGTCTTGGCCCGGAAGAAGCCGGTCGGGCGCAGGATCTCCTCGACCTCCTCGGGGACGGCGGCGGCCAGGTCCTCGGGGGTGGGGTACTTGGCGAAGAGGGCGGGCGTCGTCTGGTTGACCCTGAGGTCGGTGGTCTGGGCGGACAGCACCGTGGCGACGACCAGCTGGAACGGGTTCTCGAAGTCCAGTTCCGGGTGGGCGTACGGGTAGACCTCGGCCAGCTCGCGGTCGATACGGCGGGCGCGGCGGACCAGTGCGGTGCGGGACTCGCCGCGCGGCGGCTTGGGGGCGACGGTCTTCGCCGGGGCGACGCCCTTGACGGCGGCGGTGGCCTTCTTCGGGGCGACGGCGGGCTTCTTGGCGGGCGCCTGCCTCTTGAGAGGCGCGGCCTTCTTCGCGGGGCTCGCCTTCTTGGCCGCGGACGCTTTCTTCGCCGGGGACGCTTTCTTCGCCGGGGACGCTTTCTTCGCTGCGGAAGTCTTCGCGGTCGCGGCAGTCCTCGCCGTCGCCGCCGTCTTCTTGGCCGCGGAGGTCTTCTTAGCCGCGGAGGTCTTCTTGGCCGTGGAGGCCTGCTTACTCGCGGTAGCCTTCTCGCTCACGGCGGCCTTCTTCGCCGGAGTCTCCGCACTCGCGGCGCTCTTCCCGCTCGCGGCGGACTCCTTGCTCGCGGCGCTCTTCTTCACGGCACCCTTCTCCGCAGTCACCCTCTTGGCAGGCACTGCCCTCTTTGTCGCTTTCGCCGTTTTCCTACCGCCATCGGGACCCTGTTCGCCCACAGCGGAATCGCGACGTACACTCACCCGCGCAGCCCCCTAGGCCTGTGCTCTCACCGGCGATTTGGACACCCGGCCAGCCTACGACCCGGCACCGACATCCGCCCCGGACCTCGAAGATCGGCGTCCAATTGGACCCCTGCCGCGTACCCCGGGACACCAGTGCGGCATCCTTGTGACAGATCACACTGTTTGGACTGTCCGGCAAAATGGGCACCACGGACCCCTGGTACACCGGGGGAACAAGATCCTCTGAGCCGGTCGACAAGGAGAGAACTCGTGGACGACGTTCTGCGGCGCAACCCGCTCTTCGCGGCGCTCGACGACGAGCAATCCGCGGAGCTCCGCGCCTCCATGAGTGAGGTGACCCTCGCCCGCGGCGACACCCTGTTCCACGAGGGGGACCCCGGAGACCGCCTCTATGTGGTCACGGAAGGCAAGGTCAAGCTCCACCGCACGTCCCCCGACGGGCGCGAGAACATGCTGGCCGTCGTCGGCCCCAGCGAGCTGATCGGCGAGCTGTCGCTCTTCGACCCGGGCCCGCGCACGGCGACCGGTACCGCGCTGACCGAGGTCAAGCTGCTCGCCCTCGGCCACGGCGACCTCCAGCCCTGGCTGAACGTCCGGCCGGAGGTGGCCACCGCACTGCTGCGCGCCGTCGCGCGCCGTCTGCGCAAGACCAACGACGCCATGTCCGACCTGGTCTTCTCGGACGTCCCCGGCCGCGTCGCCCGCGCCCTGCTGGACCTCTCCCGCCGCTTCGGCGTGCAGTCCGAGGAGGGCATCCACGTGGTGCACGACCTGACGCAGGAGGAGCTGGCCCAGCTGGTCGGCGCGTCCCGCGAGACGGTCAACAAGGCACTCGCGGACTTCGCCCAGCGCGGCTGGCTCCGGCTGGAGGCCCGCGCGGTGATCCTGCTGGACGTGGAGCGGCTGGCCAAGCGCTCCCGCTGAGCGCCCGGCCGCTACTCGGGCAGCTGGATGAGCCCGTGCTCGCCCAGGTACTCCAGCT
The DNA here is from genome assembly GCF_044590125.1 of Streptomyces sp. BBFR25. Classification (NCBI taxonomy): domain Bacteria; kingdom Bacillati; phylum Actinomycetota; class Actinomycetes; order Kitasatosporales; family Streptomycetaceae; genus Streptomyces; species Streptomyces sp. BBFR25. Next base: position 4,577,836 of record NZ_CP172447.1, on the reverse strand, counting down.
GCGCCCGCACCGACAGCTCCGCCGCCGGCCACAGGGAGCGGTCGACGTCCGCGTACACGTGGGCGACGACCTCGCCCGGCGTGCGGTGGCCGTCCTCCACCGCCGTCTCGACCTGGGCGAGGCGGTGGGCGCGATGGGCGAGGTAGTACTCCACGACGCCCTGGGCGTCGTCCAGGACGGGTCCGTGCCCCGGGAGCACCGTGTGCACCCCGTCGTCGGCCGTGAGCGACCTGAGCCTGCGCAGCGAGTCCAGGTAGTCGCCGAGACGGCCGTCGGGGTGGGCCACCATCGTCGTACCGCGCCCCAGGACGGTGTCGCCCGTCAGGACGGCCCGGTCGGCCGGGAGATGGAAGCACAGGGAGTCCGCCGTGTGCCCCGGACTCGCCACGACCCTCAGCTCCAGGCCGCCGACCCCGATCACGTCACCGGCGGCCAGCCCCTCGTCGCCCAGTCGCAGGGCCGGGTCCAGTGCCCTTACGTTCGTCCGGGTCAGCTCGGCGAAGCGCGCCGCGCCCTCCGCGTGGTCCGGGTGACCGTGCGTCAGCAGCGTCAGCGCGACCCGCTTGCCGGCCCGCTCGGCCGTGTCGACGACGTTCCGCAGGTGGGCGTCGTCCAGCGGGCCCGGGTCGACGACGACGGCCAGGTCGGAGTCGGGTTCGGCGAGGATCCAGGTGTTCGTGCCGTCCAGGGTCATCGCCGAGGCGTTGGGCGCCAGGACGTTCACCGCGCGCGCGGTGGCCGGTCCCGACAGGACACCGCCCCGCGGCTGTCCGGGCAGTGCTGCTGCGTCCGTCATGCGGGGGCTCCCCCGGTCGGGTCGGAAGGTGTCGCCGGTGGTGCCGCCGCACCCGGGACGTGCTTGGTGAACTCGTCGTGCCCCGGCCAGGAGAGGACGACCTCGTCGCCGGACAGCCGCGCGCGGGCCAGTACCGGCGTCATGTCGCGGCCGGGCGCCGACGCCAGCGCCTCGGCCACTGTGCCGCACTCCGCGAGGCCCCGCAGGGTTGCGACGGTGGGCGGCATCATCAGCAGCTCGCCCTTGTCGTACCCGGCGGTCGCGTCCGCCGCGGTGATCCACACCGTGCGGTCGGCCTCCGTGGACGCGTTGCGGGTGCGCTGGCCCTCGGGGAGCGCGGCCACGAAGAACCAGGTGTCGTAGCGCCGGGACTCGAACTCCGGGGTGATCCAGCGCGCCCAGGCGCCCAGCAGGTCGGAGCGCAGGACGAGGCCCCTGCGGTCCAGGAACTCCGCGAAGGACAGCTCGCGGTCGACCAGGGCGGCCCGGTCGGCCTCCCAGTCCGCGCCCGTCGTGTCGCCGACCACCGAGTCACCGGTCGGACCGGCGAGCAGGACGCCTGCCTCCTCGTACGTCTCCCGGACGGCCGCGCAGACGATCGCCTGGGCGCCCGCCTCGTCGACGCCCAGCCGATCCGCCCACCACGCGCGCGTCGGGCCCGCCCAGCCGATGTCGCGGTCGTCGTCCCGCGGGTCGACCCCGCCGCCCGGATAGGCGTACGCGCCCCCGGCGAACGCCATGGAGGTGCGGCGGCGCAGCATGTGGACGACGGGTCCGGACCCGGACCCCGTGGTGCCGGGGCCGGTGTCCTTGAGGAGCATGACGGTGGCCGCGCGCTTCGGGGTGACCGGGGTGAGGGTGCCGGCCGCCAGCGCGCGGATGCGGTCCGGCCACTCCGATGGGTACCACTGACCATTCGCCTGACCATTCGCCATGGCCGGAGGCTATCCGGTGACGGGCGGATGTTCGAGTGGCCCCCGGGGCCGGACGGGCCTCAGGTGGACAGGCCGGTCAGCCACTCGATGAGCAGCCGGTTCGTCTCCTGGGGGCGCTCCTGCTGGAGCCAGTGGCCGCAGCCCTCCAGGACGTGCGAGGCGCGCAGGCCGGGCAGGGTGACGGGATACGCCTCGATGGCCTCGGACAGCCAGGTGGTGGAGGCGTCCAGGCCGCCGCCGAGGAACAGCGACGGCTGGGTGATCGGGGCGCCCTCGTGCGCGGCCAGGTCGGCCCAGTCGCGGTCCATGTTGCGGTAGCGGTTGAGGGCGCCGGTCAGGCCGGTCCGCTCGAACTCCCCGGCGTAGACGTCCAGCTCCTCCTCGGTCAGCCAGGAGGGCAGCCGCCCGGCGGCCGGGAACCGGTCGCGCATCCTGCCGCCGGGGGCGACGAAGTGCGGGTCGGGCTCCTCGGGGCCGGGCATGGTGTCGGCGGACAGCGCGGCGTAGAGGCCGCCGAGCCAGCCGCGTACGTCCGGCTCGATCTCCGCCTCGGCACGGCCGGGCTCCTGGAAGTAGGAGACGTAGAACTCCTGCCCGGCGAACGGCCCGGCCGGGTCGCTCATGCCGGCGAAGACCTCGCTGGGCTTCGGCCCGCCCGGCGGGGTGTACGGCACGCTCAGCAGGCCCACCGCGCGGAAGACGTCCGGCCGCAGCAGCGCGGAGTGGGCGGCGATGTTCGAACCCCAGTCGTGGCCGACGACCACGGCGGAGCGTTCTCCCAGGGCCTCCACCACGGCGACGTTGTCCGCGACCAGGTCGTGCATCCGGTACGCCTCCACGGCCTCGGGCCGCGAGGAGCGCCCGTAGCCGCGTACGTCGAGGGCGACGGCGCGGAACCCGGCGGCGGCCAGCGCGGGCAGCTGGTGGCGCCAGGAGTACCAGGACTCGGGGAAGCCGTGCACGAGCAGGACCAGCGGCCCGCTGCCCTGCTCCACCAGATGGATCCGGCCGGCGGGTGAGGGCACCAGACGGTGGACGGGCTGGTCAACCTGCTGGTCGGTCACGGGCGGCTGCGGCATGGCTCCTCCTGGCGCATACGGTCGGTACGGCCCCGGTACGGGCCGGGACCCGCCGACCTGGGCCGGCTCCCGCCCCGTAGGGGGCATGGAACCGATCCTGCGGGTCCTGAGCGGCGGGGGCGAGGTTTGTTGCCGGGCTGGCAACGCGCCTCGCACCCGGCGTCCGCTACGGCTGGACCAGCTCCACCTGGACCTCGACCTCCACCGGCGCGTCCAGCGGGAGGACCGCCACGCCGACCGCGCTGCGGGCGTGGACGCCCTTGTCGCCCAGGACCTCGCCGAGGAGTTCGCTGGCGCCGTTGATCACGCCGGGCTGCCCGGTGAAGTCGGCCGCGGAGGCGACGAAGCCGACGACCTTGACGACCCGCGCGACGCGGTCGAGGTCACCGGCGACGGACTTCACCGCGGCCAGGGCGTTCAGCGCGCAGGTGCGGGCCAGTTCCTTGGCCTCGTCCGGGGTGACCTCCGCGCCGACCTTGCCGGTGACCGGAAGCTTGCCCCCCAGCATCGGCAGCTGGCCGGAGGTGTAGACGTACGGCCCGGACTGCACGGCGGGCTGGTACGCGGCCAGCGGCGGGACGACCTCGGGCAGTGTGAGACCCAGCTCGGCGAGCTTCGCCTCGACGGCGCTCATGCCTGCTTCTCCCGCTTCAGGTAGGCGACGAGCTGCTCGGGGTTGTTCGGCCCGGGCACGACCTGGACGAGCTCCCAGCCGTCCTCGCCCCAGGTGTCCAGAATCTGCTTCGTGGCATGGACGAGCAGCGGCACGGTTGCGTATTCCCACTTGGTCATGCGGCCGACTCTAGCCGTTGCCCGACACGCCTTCGCGGGCCGTCCGCGGCGACGTTGTCCACAGCCTCCGGCGTACTCGGCGCGCGGACTGGTTACGCTCGAAGACGTGAGCAGGCTCCAGGTCGTCAGTGGCAAGGGCGGTACCGGCAAGACCACGGTGGCCGCGGCCCTCGCGCTGGCCCTGGCCACCGAGGGGAAGCGCGCGCTTCTCGTCGAGGTCGAGGGCCGCCAGGGCATCGCGCAGCTCTTCGAAACGGAGGCGCTGCCTTATGAGGAGCGGAAGATCGCCGTCGCTCCCGGGGGCGGGGAGGTGTACGCCCTCGCCATCGACGCCGAACTGGCGCTGTTGGACTACCTCCAGATGTTCTACAAGCTGGGCAGCGCCGGACGCGCCCTGAAGAAGCTCGGCGCGATCGACTTCGCGACGACCATCGCGCCGGGGGTCAGGGACGTCCTGCTGACCGGCAAGGCGTGCGAGGCGGTCCGGCGCAAGGACAAAAAGGGACGGTTCGTCTACGACTACGTCGTCATGGACGCCCCGCCGACCGGCCGCATCACCCGCTTCCTCAACGTCAACGACGAGGTGGCCGGGCTCGCGAAGGTCGGCCCCATACACAATCAGGCGCAGGCCGTGATGCGGGTGCTGAAGTCGCGGGAGACCGCCGTGCACCTGGTGACGCTGCTGGAGGAGATGCCGGTCCAGGAGACCGTGGACGGCATCGCCGAGCTGCGGACGGCGCGGCTCCCGGTGGGCCGGGTCTTCGTCAACATGGTCCGGCCGCAGACCCTGGACGCCACCGACCTGGAGCTCGTACGGGAGACACCGCGTACGGCGCTGGCCCGGTCGCTGTCCGGGGCCGGGCTCGGCGGCGCGCGGCGGGGCGGGCACGCCGAGCGGCTCGTGGACCCGCTGCTGGCCCAGGCCGGGGAGTACGCCGAGCGGTACGCGCTGGAGCAGGAGCAGCGGGCGGTCCTCGCCGGGCTGGGCCTGCCGACGCACGAACTGCCGCGGCTCGCCGAGGGCATGGACCTGGCGGGCCTGTACGAACTGGCCACCGAGCTGCGGAAGCAGGGGATCGCATGAGTCCGGACGACCCGGCCCGCCACCAGGAGGGCGCGCGCCGCCTGGCCCCCGCGCGCGTGCTCGACGTCGACCGACTGCTGGAGGACCCGCGCAACCGCATCGTGGTGTGCTGCGGATCGGGCGGGGTCGGCAAGACGACCACGGCGGCGGCGCTGGGCCTGCGCGCGGCCGAGCGCGGCCGCAAGGTGGTCGTCCTCACCATCGACCCGGCCCGGCGGCTCGCGCAGTCCATGGGCATCGACTCCCTCGACAACACCCCGCGCCGGGTGAAGGGCGTCGATGACTCGGCGGGCGGCGAGCTGCACGCCATGATGCTCGACATGAAGCGGACCTTCGACGAGATCGTCGAGTCCCACGCGGATCCCGAACGGGCGGCGGCGATCCTGGGCAACCCCTTCTACCAGTCGCTGTCGGCCGGCTTCGCGGGCACGCAGGAGTACATGGCGATGGAGAAGCTCGGGCAGCTGCGGGCGACGAACGAGTGGGACCTCATCGTCGTCGACACGCCGCCGTCCCGCTCGGCGTTGGACTTCCTGGACGCCCCCAAGCGCCTCGGTTCCTTCCTGGACGGCAAGCTGATCCGCGTCCTGCTGGCCCCGGCGAAGGTCGGCGGCCGGGCGGGCATGAAGTTCCTGAACGTCGGCATGTCGATGATGACGGGCGTCCTGGGGAAGGTGCTGGGCGGGCCGTTCCTGAAGGACGTGCAGACCTTCGTGGCCGCGATGGACTCGATGTTCGGCGGGTTCCGTACCCGCGCGGACGCGACGTACAAGCTGCTCCAGGCGTCCGGGACGGCGTTCCTGGTGGTCGCGGCCCCGGAGCGGGACGCACTGCGCGAGGCCGCGTACTTCGTGGAGCGGCTGGCCGCCGAGGACATGCCGCTGGCCGGTCTGGTGCTCAACCGGGTCCACGGCAGCGGTGCCGACCGGCTGTCGGCCGAGCGGGCACTCGCCGCCGCGGAAAATCTTGAGGACGCCCGCATTGTGGATCAGGACGGCGGGAAAGCTGGAGTTCGTACCGCCCCCGGCAACTCTCCCGACCCGCACGGCAGTTCAGGACCCGCCGACTCCGACTCCCACCCCGACGACTCGGCCTCCGCCGCCTCTCCCGAGGCTCCCGACACCTCTTCGGAGGTCACCGACACCTCCTCCGAGGCTCCCGACGCACCGGAGCGGTCCGTCGACGCCCTCGCCGCCGGTCTGCTGCGCCTGCACGCCGAGCGCATGCACCTGCTCGCCCGCGAGCAGCGCACGCGTGACCGCTTCACCGCGCGTCATCCCGAGGTGGCGGTCACCGAGGTGGCCGCGCTGCCCGGCGACGTGCACGACCTCGCGGGGCTGCGGGACATCGGGGCACGCCTGGCTTCCGGCGGGACCGAGCTGCCCGAGCCGGGCGCCTGATCCAGCCTTCGGGCCCTGCGGCCCTGGTGGGGGTCAGCCCACGGCCGCGTAGTTCTCGTACACCTCGTCGTCGTCGAGGGGCACGATGCCGACCCCTCGTTCGTACTCCGTCCGCGCCGTCTCGAGGAGCCGGCGCCAGGAGGTCACGGTGGGCCGCCTGCGCAGCAGTGCGCGGCGCTCCCGCTCCGTCATGCCTCCCCACACGCCGAACTCGACGCGGTTGTCGAGCGCGTCGGCCAGGCACTCGGTCCGCACCGGACATCCGGTGCACACCGCCTTGGCCCTGTTCTGCGCTGCTCCCTGAACGAACAGTTCGTCCGGATCGGTAGTGCGGCAGGCAGCCTGCGCACTCCAGTCGGTTACCCAGCCCATACCGGCGCCGTCCTCTCCCGAATCGAGGCTCCCCCACGGCGGCAGCGGCATATTCACCGCCGCCAGTTGAGGACGTTACGGAAGGTGGGCACAGCGCAACACCCCCTTCGGGCCCAATCTTGAATGGCCCGAACGGACTATGGGTAAGCGGCAGATCACCCGGGGGAGTGAGCTGGCGACATGCGCGACGATCCCGACATAAGGGTCATCTCTGTTGCACCACAAGGGACACTGGTTGACACACAAGGCGGATTCGGACACGCATCCCCCACGCCGTGGCACGCGCCGGTGCACACCAACACGCCCCCCAGCGGGGCCCCCTCAGAAAAAATTCGAGGGATCCGGAACGATTCGGGGTCGCCGGACGTATTGATACGTGGCCTCACTGCTGTGACAGTTGAGTGCAGCTTAGGCCAAGGCATATACGTGTGTCCGGCGAATGAGAACGTAGGCTGCCTCCATGCCAAAGAAGCGCTCGGGCGGTGGTCTGTCGCCAACGCAGCAGGCCGCCAAGTTCCTCGGTGTCAGTGTGCTCGCGGGAGCAGTGCTGGCCGGCATCGCGTTGCCCGCCGTGGGCGCGCTGGGGCTGGCCGCCAAGGGGTCGGTGGAGGGCTTCGACGCCCTCCCGGCCAACCTGAAGACTCCCCCGCTGAGCCAGCGCACCACCATCCTCGACGCCGAGGGCGGCACCATCGCCACGGTCTACTCCCGCGACCGGACGGTGGTCGACCTCAAGGACATCTCGCCGTACATGCAGAAGGCGATCGTCGCGATCGAGGACTCCCGCTTCTACGAGCACGGCGCGATCGACCTGAAGGGCGTGCTGCGCGCCCTCAACAAGAACGCGCGCAGCGGCGAGGTCTCCGAGGGTGCCTCCACGCTCACCCAGCAGTACGTCAAGAACGTCTTCGTGGAGGAGGCGGGCGACGACGCCACGAAGGTCGCCCAGGCCACCCAGCAGACGATCGGCCGCAAGATCCAGGAGCTGAAGCTCGCGATCCAGGTCGAGGAGGAGCTGGGCAAGAAGAAGATCCTCGAGAACTACCTGAACATCACGTTCTTCGGCCAGCAGGCCTACGGTGTCGAGGCGGCCTCCCAGCGCTACTTCTCCAAGCACGCCAAGGACCTCACCGTCCAGGAGGCCGCCCTCCTGGCCGGCATCGTCCAGTCGCCCAGCCGGTACGACCCGGTCAACGACGAGGCGGAGGCCACCAAGCGGCGCAACATCGTCCTGAACCGCATGGCCCAGGTCGGCGACATCTCCCCGGCCCAGGCCGAGAAGGCGAAGAAGGCACCGCTCGGGCTGAAGGTCAGCAAGCCGAAGAACGGCTGCATCACCGCCGTGAACGACGCAAGCTTCTTCTGCGACTACGTGCGCGAGGTCTTCCTGAGCGAACCGGTCTTCGGCAAGACCCGCAAGGACCGGGCCAAGGTCTGGAACCAGGGCGGCCTGACCATCCGTACGACGCTCGACCCGCAGGCCCAGGAGTCGGTGCACCAGTCGCTCAAGGACCACGTCAACAAGTCGGACTCGGTCGCCGCGGCGAGCACGCTGGTCGAACCGGGCACCGGCCGGATCGTCGCGATGGGCCAGTCGAAGCCGTACGGCTACGGCAAGAACGAGACCGAGATCAACTACTCGGTCGACCACGCCGTGGGCGGCTCCAACTTCGGCTTCCCGACCGGTTCGACGTTCAAGCCGTTCCTGGCGGCCGCGGCCCTGGAGGAGAACGTACCGGCGACGAAGGAGTACGCGTCGCCGTACGACATGGACTACCCGAGCCCCATCCAGACCTGCGACAAGCCCTGGATCAACGACAGCGGCTACCGCGTCGAGAACGAGAACGAGTCGGAGGTCGGCCCGTACCGGCTGAAGGAGGCGATGGCCAAGTCGGTCAACACCTACTTCGTCCAGATGCTCGCCGACATCGGGCTGTGCCCGGTCTCCTCCATGGCGGACAAGCTCCACGTCCACCAGGGCAACGGCGACAAGCTGCCGCAGAACCCCTCCGCCCTCGCCCTCGGCTCGGTCGGTATGTCCCCGCTGACGATGGCGAGCGCCTACGCGACCTTCGCCTCGCGCGGCATGTACTGCACGCCGGTCGCGATCGAGTCGATCACCCAGAAGGTCGGCAACAAGCAGAAGTCGCTGGAGGTCCCGAAGTCGACGTGCTCGCGCGCGATGACGGAGAAGACCGCGGACAGCGTGAACACCCTGCTGCAGGGCGTGGTCGACTCCGGTACCGGTAAGGAGGCCGGTCTGAGCGACCGCGCCAACGCCGGCAAGACGGGTACGACCGACGAGCGCAGGAACGCCTGGTTCGTCGGCTACACGCCGAACATGTCGGGCGCGGTCTGGGTCGGCAGCGCCACCCAGAAGGTCGAGATGAAGAACATCACGATCGGCGGCGTCTACCACCCCCTCGTCTTCGGTGGCGCGGTCCCCGGCCCGATCTGGAAGGACGCCATGACCGGCGCCCTGGAGGGCAAGGACTCCCCCTCGTTCAACCTCGTCGACATCCCGGACGGCGACAAGAACAAGGACAAGGACAAGGGCCGTGACGAGGACAAGCCCGACGACGGGAACAACGGCGACGGGAACAACGGCGACGACGAAGGCTTCATCGCCGGCCTGACCGACGGCGGCAACGGCAACGGCGGCGGGGACGGCGGCTTCCCGGGGAACCTGATCCAGGGTCCGGGCAACGGGCCCGGCGGACGTCGCTGACCGCTCCCCGTCACCGAGTGAGGACCGAGTGGGCCAAAGTGAGGGCCCCCTCCGCGACCGCGCGGAGGGGGCCCTCACTGCCCTACGGCGTCACCAGGGCGCCGCGGCGCCTCAGCCGGCCAGGAGCGTCTTGACCGCGGCGGCGACCCGGCCGCCCTCGGCCTGCCCGGCCACCTTCGGGTTCACGATCTTCATCACGGCGCCCATGGCACGCGGACCCTCGGCACCGGCCGCCTTCGCCTCCTCGACGGCCTGCGCGACGATCGCGTTCAGCTCGTCGTCGGAGAGCTGCTTCGGCAGGTAGGCGGCGAGCACCTCGCCCTCCGCCTTCTCCCGCTCGGCCTGCTCGGCGCGGCCACCCTGGGCGAAGGCCTCGGCGGCCTCACGGCGCTTCTTCGCCTCGCGGGTGATCACCTTCTGCACCTCGTCGTCGGAGAGCTCACGCTTCTCCTTACCCGCGACCTCCTCCTTGGTGATCGCGGACAGCGTCAGCCGGAGCGTCGAGGAGCGGAGCTCGTCGCGCTCCTTGATCGCGGAGTTGAGGTCGTCGTGCAGCTTCGACTTGAGCGTGGTCATGGACCTGATTGTCGCAGGTGCGCGAGGAACGGCGCCCGCTGATTTCCGCGCCCCCGGTGAGGGCGGCCGCGGACGGCCTCCCCTCGCCGCTTTCCCCGCCGCTTCTGACACGATGGACGTATGCGCGCGCGATACGGAGTACCCCTGGGAATCACGGCGGTTGGCGCCGCCGGTCTGATCTACGCGGCGGGGATCGAGCCCCGTGCCTTCCGCCTCCGACGGGTGACGGTCCCCGTCCTCCCGTCCGGAATGCGCCCGCTGCGCGTCCTCCAGGTCTCCGACATCCACATGGTCGGCGGTCAGCGCCAGAAGCAGCGCTGGCTGCGCTCGCTGGCCGGGCTGCGCCCCGACTTCGTGATCAACACCGGCGACAACCTGTCCGACCCGGAGGGCATCCCCGAGGTCCTGGACGCCCTGGGCCCCCTGATGGAGTTCCCGGGTGCCTATGTCTTCGGCTCCAACGACTACTACGGGCCCAGGCCCCGCAACCCCGCCCGGTACCTGCTCGAGAAGGTCCAGGGCCGCCACGGGCTGAACGGCAACCCGCCGGTCGTGGGTGCCGTCCACAACCCGTGGGAGGACCTGCGCGACGGCTTCGACGCCGCGGGCTGGCAGAACCTCACGAACACCCGCGGCTCGCTCAAGATCGAGGGTGTGTCGGTCGAGCTGACGGGACTGGACGACCCGCACATCAAGCGGGACCGGTACGCGGAGGTGGCCGGCGGCCCGTCCGGCACGGCCGACTTCTCGATGGGCGTGGTGCACGCCCCCTACCTGCGCGTCCTGGACGCCTACGCGGCGGACGGCTACCCCCTGATCCTGGCCGGCCACACCCACGGCGGCCAGCTGTGCGTCCCCTTCTACGGTGCCCTGGTCACCAACTGCGACCTGGACACCGACCGCGTGAAGGGCCTGTCCACGCACACCTCCGGGGGCCACACGTCCTACCTCCACGTCTCGGCCGGCTGCGGCGCGAACCGCTACACCCCGTTCCGCTTCGCCTGCCCACCGGAGGCGACGCTGCTGACCCTGGTGGGGCGGGAGAGCTGACGTCCTGGGCCCCGGGGAGCCGGGGCCCAGGGCCACCTGGGGTAACCCACACGGCCCACCCACATAGCCCGCTACGTCCGGTCTGTCTAGTTTGACCCCATGACAGCCCCGATACCCAGGGACATCCCGGACCTCCCCCCGATCCCGGGCCACGTCGTCCTGCCGCCCACCGTCGTACCGGCCCGCGCCGTACTGATCCCGGCCCGCCGACGCGCGGTCGCCGTCTTCCGCGGCCTGATCGCCCTGCTGGCCCTCACCGGCGTCGCGCTCGAACTGCTCACCGGCGGTGCCCCCGCCACGGCCCTGAGCCACTTCACGATCCAGAGCGGCATCCTGTTGGCGCTGGTCATGCTCGCCTCCGCGCGGTGCGCCTGGTCCGCCCACCACCCACTGCCGGGCGCCCTCACGGGTGCGGCCCTCTTCTACGTCCTCGCCGCGGCCCTGGTCCACCACGTGCTCCTGGCCCACGCGTCGAGTCCCTTCGCGGCGTCGGCGGACGGCACCGGCACGGCCTGGCAGACCGCCGCGACGCACATCCTCCACACGGCGCTACCGGTGGCCGCACTCCTGGACTGGCTCCTGCTCACCCCCGCCGGCCGCCTCCACCTGCGCCAGGCCCCCGTATGGCTCCTGTACCCCCTGGCCTACCTGGCCTTCTCCCTGACCCGCGGCGAGCTGCTCCTCCCCGGCTCCGAGGGCCGGTACCTCTACCCCTTCCTCGACGTCGACCAGCACGGCTACAAGATCGTCCTCGGCAACGCCCTCCTCATCGGCCTCGCCCTCTACGCCCTGGCCGTACTCCTCGTATCCCTGGACCACATCCGCCCGGACCCGCTCCGCCGCCCCCGCTAAACCGGATTTCGTCTCCGGCCACCGGTGGGCTAAAGTAAACGACGTCGCCGCGACGAGCAGCGACGATCGGGGTGTGGCGCAGCTTGGTAGCGCGCTTCGTTCGGGACGAAGAGGTCGTGGGTTCAAATCCCGCCACCCCGACAGTGAAGTAACAGGTCAGGGCCTGATCCGCAGTGCGGGTCGGGCCCTGACGGCTTTCCTGCGCGGGGTGCCGGAGGCGACCGGTGAGGGCCTCCGGCGGTAGGGGCTACGCGTCGGCCCCGTACGTCCCGTACTCCGGGGAGCCCGTCGGTTCATAGGTGTGGATCGAGAGGCCGCCCGGGGTCGTCTGTTGGCCGGTGAGCCGTAGGGCGGTCGGTGCTCCGCCGGGTGGGAAGAGGCGGTGGCCCTGGCCCAGCACGACCGGGGCGGTCACGAGGCGCAGGGTGTCGATCAGGCCGGTGGCCAGCAGGGACTGGGCCAGTCGGGCGCTGCCGTGGATCTGCAGTTCCCGGCCGGGCTGTCGCTTCAGGGCGGCGACCTGGGTGGGGAGGTCGCCGGACAGGATCGTGGTCGGGTTCCAGTCGGCCCGGGTCAGGGTGTGGGAGGCCACGTACTTCGGCAGGCCGTTGAGGATGCGGGCGTTGGGGTGGTCGGTCATGTTCGGCCAGTCCCGGGCGAAGTTCTGGTAGGTACGGCGGCCGAAGAGGAAGGCGTCCGCCTCGTCGAGCCAGGTGCCGACCAGCCGGTCGAACTCCTCGTCCAGGTACGGCACGAACCAGCCGCCCCGGGTGAACCCCTCGCTGGTGTCCTCGTCCGGGGAACCCGGACCCTGGGAGACACCGTCGAGCGTCAGGAACTCCTGCACCACCAGTTTCATCACGCATCACTTCCTCTCCGCGGTTCGGCTTCTACGGCCGACTCGGCCCTCTCCGAGGGGAACACGGCCGGCCCCCTTCTCCGCTCACCGACGCCTCAGTCGTTGGTCAGAGTGCGGGCGAGCAGGGGGAGCAGGCGGTCCCAGTGGTGCCGTTGTGCGGCCGCGTCGAAGGAGTCGGTGTCGGGCATGGTGAAGCCGTGGACGGTGCCGGGGTAGATCTCCGAGGTGTAGTCGACCCCCGCGGCGTCCAGGGCCCCGTTGAGTTCGCCCAGGGCCTCGGAGGTCAGGTCGGTTTCGGCATGGCCGAAGTGGACCTGGGCGGTGAGACTCGCGAGGGCGTCGGGCCCGGCCGCTCCCACGGGGGCGTGGAACGCGGCGAGAGCGGCCACCTGGCGGGGGTGGGCCACCGCGGTACGCACGGCCAGGAGGCCGCCGATGCAGTAGCCGGTCACGGCGACCGGTCCGGAGCCGACCTCGGGCTGGGCGGTGAGGAACCCGAGGTAGGCGTCGGCGTCGCTCACCACGCGTTCGGTCGTGTGTGCCTCGATCAGGGGCATCAGGCGGGCGACGAGCGCGACGCGGGCCTCTTCTCCGATGTGCTCGGGAAGTTCGACCACCGGTGCCGGGCCGTGCCGGTAGAAGAAGTGGGGGACGAGTACGTAGTAGCCGTGACCGGCCAGTTCGCGGGCCATCTCGCGCAGCGCGGGCCGGATGCCGAAGGCGTCCGCGTACATGAGCACCCCCGGGTGCCGCTCTCCGTCGTCGGGGAAGGCGGCGAAGGCGTCGGCCACGCCGTCCGTGGTGGGAATCCGCAGCGTCTTGGTGGGCATGAGTTCTCTCTCCTGTCGTGGTTGATGTGCCGAGGCTGTGATCAACACACGACGGAGGCGGGGACCGTGCGGCGGTGCGGGATCCTCGGTCCGACAGCGGGACCGCGCCCGGCCGTGCGGCGCTCAGGAGGGCACCGGGTCACCGATCCGTGTGTGGCGCGAAGCCGTCCCGGTAGTCATGGCCGCACCGTAGTCCACCGGACGCGTTCCCTGCCACGGCTTCTATGCACCGGGGTGGCTCGTCGGCAGTTCCACGGTGACGCGGAGGCCGCCGGCGGGGCGGGGGGTGAGGGTGAGGGTGCCGTCGTGGGCCTGGGTGATGGTGTGGACGATGGCCAGGCCCAGGCCGACGCCCGGGTGGTCGGTGTGTACGCGTTCCGTGCCGCGTTGGAAGGGTTCCGTGAGGGTCGAGGCCTGGTGGGGGCTGATCCGTTCGCCGGTGTTCTCGACGGTGAGCAGCGCGGTGCGGGGGCCTGGAGTGGTGTGGACCCGGACGCTGCCCCCGTCGGGGAGGTTGTGGACGATCGCGTTGTGGACGAGGTTCGTGGTCAGTTGCAGGAGGAGGGTCGGTGATCCGAGGGCGGGGGTCACCTCGCCGCCGGTTTCGAGGGTGATGCCGTGTCTCTCCGCGAGGGGGAGGAGGGTTTCGGCGGCCTCTTCCGCGAGGAGGGACAGGTCGACGCGTTCCCGGGCGAAGGAGCGCTGGCCGGCGCGGCTGAGCAGGAGCAGGGCCTCGGTGAGGTCGATCGCCCGGGTGTTCACGGAGTGGAGGCGGTCGATGATCTCGTCGGTGTCCTGGTCCGGGTCGGTGCGGGCCACGTCCAGGAGGGCCTTCGAGACGGCCAGCGGGGTGCGCAGCTCGTGCGAGGCGTTGGCCGCGAAGCGCTGCTGTTCGGCCACGTGGGCTTCGAGGCGGGCGAGCATCGTGTCGAAGGCGTCGGCGAGTTCGCGGAACTCGTCCTTGCGGCCCGGCAGCCGGATCCGGTGGGACAGCGATCCGGCCTCGGCCGTGCGGGTGGCGTGGGTGATGCGGTCCAGGGGGGCGAGCATCCGTCCGGCGAGGAACCAGCCGCCCAGGAGGCCGAACACCAGGAGGAACACCATGAGCGCGGCTGCCGTCGGGGCGAAACTGCGGAGGAAGATGGTGCCCGGAGTCGCTCTCACCGACCCCCATTCGTTGGTGATCAGCCACCCCTGCCGCACGAGGAACACGCCCACGGCGACGAGCAGCAGAGCACCGGCGAGCATGAGGAACCCGGCGTAGCTGAGGGTGAGTTTGAGGCGGACGCTCAAGCCGGGCTGTCTAGCCACGGTCACCGCCGTCGGGCCCGGCGGCGGGCCCCGTGTCGATGCGGTAGCCGACGCCCGGCACGGTGGCGATGATCCACGGTTCGCCGAGGCGCTTGCGCAGGGCCGAGACGGTGATGCGGACCGCGTTGGTGAAGGGGTCGGCGTTCTCGTCCCACGCGCGTTCCAGGAGTTCCTCGGCGCTGACGACACCGCCCTCCGCGGCGACCAGCACTTCGAGCACCGCGAACTGCTTCCTGGTCAGCGCGACGTAGCGGCCGTCCCGGTAGACCTCCCTGCGGAACGGGTCGACGCGCAGACCGGCGATCTCCCGCACGGGGGGCCTGCTGTGGGCGCGCCTGCGGTCGAGGGCCCGGAGCCTGAGCGCCAGCTCCTGCAGCTCGAACGGCTTGGTCAGGTAGTCGTCGGCGCCGAGCCCGAAGCCGGAGGCCTTGTCGTCGAGGCGGTCGGCCGCGGTGAGCATGAGGATCGGCATGCCGCTGCCGGAGGCGACGATGCGCGCGGCGATCTCGTCGCCGGACGGGCCGGGGATGTCGCGGTCGAGGACGGCGATGTCGTAGGCGTTGACGCTCAGCAGCGCCAGCGCGGTGTCGCCGTCCCCCGCGATGTCGGCCGCGATCGCCTCCAGGCGCAGGCCGTCGCGGATCGCCTCCGCCAGGTAGGGCTCGTCCTCGACAATCAGCACACGCATGCCGTCGAGGTTACGAGTGGGCGCGTATCGCCGGCATATCGAAAACCGCATACGTGCCGGCAACACCGCGCCCCGTTCACTGACCGTATGCGTCACACCTCACCGCCGGCGCCACCTCCGGTATCGGAAGCAGCGGCACCGGCAGAAGCTACGAGAGATACGGCCGCGGCACCGAGTCGGCTGCCGCGTGCCACGTTCCGTCGTGCCGTCCGGTCGGCGGCATGGAAGCGGGGGCCTGTGCTCACGGGGGCCGCGCTGCTGCTGGGTCTGGTCATGCTGCTGCACGGCGGGATCCCGAACCGGGCCGGGTCGCTCGGCAGTCTGGTGGAGACCTTCCTGCCGTGGTTCGGGCTCCTCGTCCCCGTGCTCGCGGCCGGGGCGCTGTGGCGCCGGTCCGCCTCCGCGGTGCTCGCGCTGGTGCTGCCGGTCACGGTGTGGCTGAGCCTCTTCGGCGGGCTGCTCGTCGACAAGTCCGAACCGGGCGGCGACCTCACCGTGGCCACCCACAACGTCGGCGCCGAGAATCCGGACCCGGTCGGCACCGCCCGCGACCTGGTCGCCTCCGGGGTGGACGTGCTGGCCCTGGAGGAGATCACCGAGGAGGACCGGGGGGTGTACGAGAAGGAGCTGGCGGGGGCGTACCCGCACCACACGGTGCAGGGCACGGTCGGGCTGTGGAGCAGGCTGCCGCTGTCGGACTCGCGGCCGGTCGACATCGCGACGGACTACGGGCCGCTCGCGGACACCAAACCGGCCGACGTCCAGCTGGCCGGCAACCGGGCGCTGCGCACCACGGTGGCCACGGAGCGGGGTCCGCTGGTGGTGTACGTGGCCCATCTGGGTTCCGTACGGCTCACGCCCCGGTCGGGCTTCTGGACGGGCTCCCGCGACCGGAACGCGCAAGCGCTCGGCGAGGTCCTCGCCGCCGACCGGAGCGAGCGGGTGATGCTGCTCGGCGACCTGAACGGCACCCTGGACGACCGCGCGTTGGCGGGCATCACCTCGCGGCTGCGCTCGGCCCAGGACGCGGCCGGGGACGGGTTCGGCTTCAGCTGGCCGGCGAGGTTCCCGGTGGCGCGGATCGACCAGATCCTGGTGCGCGGCGTGGAGCCGACCGGTTCGTGGGTGCTGCCCGCCACCGGCAGCGACCATCTGCCGGTGGCGGCCGGAGTCAGCTGGTGAGCGTCGCCTGACGGGACCGGGGCCGCCTTGCCCGACCTCGCCCGGAGATCCGGGAGATATCGCCGGCGTATCGAAAACCGCATACGTGTCGGCAACACCGCGCCGCCTTGACTGGGCGGCATGTCCTACAGCGAACCAGCACGACCAGCGTCCCGGACCCGGCGGCACCCCTCCGGGACGGCGAGCGGGGACCTGACCCTCCGGCCGATCAGCGCCGCCGAGCACCTGGCGTTCGTGCGGGCACAGCGCTCGGTCAGCTTCCTGCAGACCCCGGCCTGGGGGCGGGTCAAGACCGAGTGGCGCAGCGAGTCCCTCGGCTGGTACGACGGCCCGCGACTGGTCGGCGCCGGGCTCGTCCTGCACCGCCCGGTGCCGCGGCTCGAGCGCTTCACGCTGGCCTATCTTCCCGAGGGCCCGGTCATCGACTGGTCCGGCGACCTCGACGCGTGGCTCGACCCACTGGCCGCCTACCTCAAGGCACGGGGCGCGTTCGCGATCCGGCTCGGTCCGCCGGTGCGCACGGACGGCTGGAGCGCCGACCAGGTCAAGGAGGGCATCGCCGATCCGGGCACGCGGCGGCTCACCGATGTGCCCGCCCACTGGACCGACCCCGTCGGTGCCCGGGTGACCGGTCGGCTCAGGGACGCGGGCTGGCTGCCGCAGAACCCGGAGGACGGCTTCGGGGTCGGGCATCCGCAGTTCAAGTACGAGGTCCCGCTGACCGGCAGAACCGAGGACGACCTGCTCAAGGGCATGAACCAGCTCTGGCGGCGCAACATCAGGAAGGCGGCCAAGGAGGGCGTTGAGGTCACCGGCGGCCCGGTCGTGCACCGGGATGAGGTGAAGGCGTTTCACGACCTCTACGTCCACACCGCCGAGCGCGACCGCTTCACGCCCCGGCCGCTGCGCTACTTCGAAACCATGTTCGCGGTGCTCGGTGCCGAGGACCCCGAGCGGATCAGGCTCTACCTGGCCCGTCACCGGGGCGACCTGGTCGCCGCCACCGTCATGGTCCGCGTCGGTACGCACGCGGTGTACGCCTACGGTGCCTCGTCCACCGAGAAGCGCGAGGTGCGGGGCTCCAACGCCTGCCAGTGGGCGATGATCCGCGACGCGCTGGCCGCCGGCTGCGACGTCTACGACCTGCGCGGCATCACCCCGACCCTCGACGGCGACGACCCGCACGTCGGGCTGGTCCGGTTCAAGGTCGGCGCCGGCGGTCAGGCGGTGCGGTACGTGGGCGAGTGGGACCTGCCGCTGCGGCCGCTGGTCTACCGGACCTTCGACCTCTACATGAGACGACGCGGGCGGTGAGGGGCAACTCGTGCAACCCGTCGACCCGTGCAACTCGTGCAACTCGTGCAACTCGTTCGCCTCGTTCAGCTCGTACTCGTATGACTCACCCGCGACTTACCGGCCGGTAACGTATTGCCGGGATATCGAAAAGCGCATACGCACCGGCAACACCTGGCCGCCTTGAATCGGGGCATGACCTTTTCACCGGCATCCCCGCCCTCCTCGGCCCCGTCGATCTCCTCGGCCGTTCCGGCCACGACGGGAATCACGGTGTACGGCTGCGGGAACGACGAGGCCGCCCTGTTCCGGCAGTTGGCACCCCGTTTCGGCGTCAGGGCCACCCTTACTCAGGACGCGGTGTCCGAAGACAATGTCGGGTTGACCTCCGGAAACCGGTGCGTCAGCGTGGGGCACAAGGCGCCCGTCGCCGCGGCCACTCTTCTCGCGCTCCGCCAAGCCGGTGTGACGTACCTGTCCACACGGAGCATCGGCTACGACCACATCGACGTGGAATACGCGGCACGTATCGGCATGACCGTCGGGAACGTCGTCTACTCCCCCGACAGCGTGGCCGACTACACCCTGATGCTCATGCTGATGGCGGTGCGCAATGCGAAAGCCACCGTCCGCCGCACCGACCTGCACGACTACCGGTTGCACGAGGTGCGCGGCAGGGAGCTGCGCGACCTGACCGTCGGCGTGGTCGGAACGGGGCGCATCGGCGCGGCGGTCGTGGACAGGCTGCGGGGTTTCGGCGCCCGTGTCCTGGCTCACGGCAACCGGGCCGGGACCGCGGCCGATCACGTCCCCCTGGATGACTTGCTGCGGTCGAGCGACATCGTGACGCTGCATGTCCCGCTGAGCGCGGATACGCGTCACCTCCTCGACGAGCGACGTATTCGGCGGATCAAGAGGGGCGCGTTCGTCATCAACACCGGACGGGGCCCGCTCATCGACACCGAGGCCCTGGTCGCGGCGCTGGAGAGCGGCGGATTGAGCGGTGCGGCGCTGGACGTCCTCGAAGGCGAGGAAGGAATCTTCTACGCCGACTGCCGGAACAGGCCCATCGAAAGCACCCTGCTGGCGCGGCTGCAGAAGATGCCGAACGTGCTCATCAGCCCGCACACCGCCTTTTACACCGACCACGCCCTCAGGGACACGGTCGAGAACTCCCTCATCAACTGCCTGAATTTCGAAAGCGGGAAGCAGCATGTCTGAGTCGGACCAGTCGGCCAAGGTGAGGATCGGCGTCATATTCGGAGGCTCTTCCGAAGAACACGCCGTCTCCGTCAAGTCGGCCCGGGAGGTCGCACGCCACCTCGACACCGAGAAGTACGAGCCCTTCTTCGTGGGCATCACGAGGGACGGCGCGTGGAAGCTCTGCGACGGTCCCGGGCCGGACTGGGAGGACGGCGACTGCCGCCCGGCCGTGCTGTCGCCGGACCGCGGCGTCCACGGGCTGCTCGTGCTGGAGCAGGGGCGGTACACGACGATCAGCCTGGACGTCGTCCTGCCCGTCCTGCACGGCACCCTCGGCGAGGACGGTGCGACGCAGGGCCTGCTGGAGCTATCCGGCATTCCGTACGTGGGCTGCGACGTCCAGAGTTCCGCCGTGTGCATGGACAAGTCCCTCGCGTACGTCGTCGCCGGGAGCGCGGGGATCGCCACGCCCGACTTCTGGAACGTGACGGGGGACGAGCGCGTCGATCCCGACCGGTTCACGTATCCCGTCTTCGTGAAGCCGGCCCGTTCGGGGTCGTCCTTCGGCGTCGGCAAGGTGTCCCGGCCCGAGGAGCTGGCGGCGGCGGTCGAGGCCGCCCGGCGGTACGACAGGAAGGTGCTGGTCGAGGAGGCCGTCGTCGGCAGCGAGATCGGCTGCGCCGTCCTGGGCGACGACACGGAACTGGTCGTGGGTGAGGTGGACCGCATCGCGCTCTCCCACGGGTTCTTCCGGATCCACCAGGAGGAGGAGCCCGAAAGCGGCTCGGAGAACTCCACGGCGATCGTTCCCGCCGACATCCCGGCCGAGGCGCGGACGCGCGTCCAGGAGACCGCGAAGGCCGTGTACGTCGCCCTCGGGTGCAGCGGGCTGGCGCGGGTGGACCTGTTCCTCAAGGACGACGGCGAGGTCGTCCTCAACGAGGTCAACACCCTGCCCGGCATGACCTCGTACAGCCGCTATCCGAGGATGATGGCCGCCGCCGGGCTGCCGCTCGCCGAAGTGATCGACCGGACGGTGTCGCTGGCGTTGACGGGGAAGCTCCGATGACCGGGGTGGCACCGACGACCGGGGTGGCACCGACGACCGGGGACTTCGCCTTCGTGGACGAGCTGGTGCCGGACATCCGGTGGGACGCCAAGTACGCCACCTGGGACAACTTCACCGGCAAACCGGTGGACGGATACCTGGCGAACCGGATCGTCGGCACGAAGGCCCTGTGTGCGGCTCTGGGCCGGGCGGAGGAGCGGGCCGAGTCCCTCGGTTTCGGGCTGCTCCTGTGGGACGGCTACCGCCCGCAGCGGGCCGTGGACTGCTTCCTCCGCTGGTCCCGGCAGCCGGAGGACGGCCGGACGAAGGCGCGGCACTACCCGAACATCGGCAGGGCCGAGATGTTCGACCGGGGGTACGTGGCCGCCAGGTCGGGCCACAGCCGGGGCGGCACCGTCGACCTGACGCTGTACCACCTGGCCACCGGTGAACTCGCCCCCATGGGCGGCGACCACGACCTCATGGACGCCGTCTCCCATCACGACGCACCGGGGATCCCGGAAGTCGAGGCGGCGAACCGCAGGCGGCTGCGTTCGATCATGGACGCCTGCGGTTTCGACTCCTACGACTGCGAGTGGTGGCACTACACGCTGAAGGACGAACCGCACCCGGACACCTACTTCGACTTCCCCGTCACCGCGACGATCCTGCCCGCCGCAGTCGTTCCGTGCGGTGGGTGAGGAGGAGGGCCGTCACCGTGAGGGTCTGGATGCCGAGAATCATGGCCTGGACCTTCGGCTCCTCCACGGCGAGCAGGATCATCGTCGTGTTGACCGCGAAGTGCCCCGCGATCGAGGCGGCGATGCCGGCGCGCTCGTAGGCGGCGGTGACCAGCATGGCCATCGGGATGTTGCTGGCGACGAACAGGACGCCGCTCGGGGTGGCGAGGCCCAGGTCGTGCTGAACGGTGCCGTCGATGAAGAACAGCGGGAGGTGCCACACGGCCCAGGTGACGCCCAGGACCAGGCAGACCCGGAAGGTGCCCAGCTTCTCGCGCAGCCTCGGGTAGGCGGTGCCCCGCCAGCCCGGCTCCTCGGACAGCGGGCCGCTGACCAGCATGCCTACGAGGAACGCCGCGGGTCCGCCGAAGTCCTCGACGGCGTCCTTCGCCACGTCCAGGCTCAGTTCGGGGCCGCCCGCTCGGCTCGCCAGCAGGGCGGCGGCCAGGACGGTCACCGAGCCCAGCACCAGCAGGAGCAGGGCCTTGGGCAGCAGCGCCCACCGGAAGGGGACGACGTGCCCGGGGACCGGTTCGCCGCGTCGGCGGCGGCGGACGCGGAGCACCAGGGCGCCCACCAGCGGGCCGAATGCGCCGAGCATGAACGGGGCGTTGGCGGCGGCGTTCGTCTCCGTGCCGCCCAGCGCGATCGCCACGCCCCAGGAGAGCCAGCTCACGGCGAAGGCGATGACCATGAAGAGGGTCAGGTCGGCGCGGTAGGAGCGACCGGGGGTGGGGGCGGAGGCGGTGCGCGAGGTGAGTGAGGAATCTTGCGGGGTGGTCTGTGCAGTCTGTGAAGTGGGCATGCCAAACCTTCGATCGTCCGTGGTCATGGGGTGTCGTGCGTCAGGACGTCAGGACGTCGTGACGTCAGGACGTCAGGAGGTCAGTGCGTCACGGCGTCAGTGCGTATGTGGCCGGTCAGGGGCGGGCGGCTCGCCGTTCGTCCGAGGGGGCGCGCAAGGGCTCCCGCAGGCGGGCCCGGAGCCACTCGGCGACGAGGGTGATCAGCTCGGGATCGACCGGCTCGCGCAGGAGGCGCCGGTAGGAGCGGATCGTCGGGCGGCCGGCGTCGCGGCGCAGCAGGTGGGTCAGGTCGGGGACGCGGTGGATCTCGGTGTCGCCGCCGGGCACCAGGCGTCGGATCTCGTCGAGGTCGGCGGGCGGGACCTGGATGTCCTTGTCGCCGGTGACGGCGAGGACGGGGACCGCGGCCGGGACGGCGGCCAGGTCGTCACGGGTGTCGTGGACGAGCATCTCGCGCATCCAGCGCGCGTTGACCGGGAGGAGACCGGCGATGCGCGCCACGTCGGTGCGGGTGCGCTTGACGCGGGCCAGGACGCGCTCGGCCAGGGCGCCCAGCGGGCGGCGCAGCAGGCGGACCGGGGCGGGCAGACCGCCGAAGACCGACGCCGCCTGCCAGCGGAAGGCCGACTCACCCTCGCGGGCGAACCCCGCCAGCAGTACCACCGCCGCCACCTCGTGCCGGGCGGCGAGGGTCATCGCGTGCAGGGCGCCTTCGCTGTGGCCGACGACGCCGACGGCGTCGGGGTGTATGTCCGGGTGGGCGGCGAGGGTCCGCAGGGCCGCGCTCGCGTCGCGGCGGTTGTCGGTGAAGCCGGTCTCCTCCCAGACGCCGGGCGTGGCTCCCGCGCCGCGCCGGTCGTAGCGCAGGGTGGCGATGCCCGCCGCGGCGAGGGCGTCGGCCAGCGGGCGCCCGAGGTTCAGCGGCAGGGTGCGCGTGTTGCCCTCGCGGTCCAGCGGGCCCGAACCGTGCAGCAGGAGGACGGCGGGGTGCGGTCCGGGGCCGGCGGGCAGGCTCAGGGTGCCGGCCAGCAGGGTTCCGTCGTCCGCGGTGACCGTCAGGTCGGTTTCGGGCAAGGCTCCGCCTCTCTCGATCGCTCTCAACTACGAGAACGTTATCAGATGTGAGAACATGGGTCCCATGGCTACCTCGAACCTCCTCCTCCACCCCGTCCGCATGCGCATCCTGCAGACCCTGGTCGGCGCCGGTGAACTGACCACCGCCCAGCTGCGCGAAAGGCTCCCCGACGTCTCGCCCGCCTCCATGTACCGGCACATGGCCACGCTCACCGAGGCCGGTGTCCTGGAGGTCAGCCACGAGAAGCGCGTCCGCGGCACCGTCGAGCGCAGCTACCGGGTGCGCCAGGACGAGGCCCTCGTCGACGAGGACGCCCGGGCCGCCATGACCAAGGACGACCACCGGCAGGCCTTCACCCTCTTCACCGGCGCCCTCATGGCCGACTTCGACCGCTACCTCTCCCGCGACGACACCGAGCCCGTCCGCGAAGGCGTCCTCTACCGGCAGGGCGCGGTCTGGCTGACCGACGAGGAGTTCACCGGACTCGTCGAGGAACTGGAGGCCGTGGTCGCCCGGCGCTCCGAGCACAGACCGGACGACGGCCGCGTCCGCCACCTCATCAGTCTCGTCGTGATGCCGGACAAGGAGGGCGGGTCGGACGGCGGCGGTACGGAGTGACCGGGCCCTGAGGGGCGAGAGGGACGGCGCCGCCCACCCTCACGCGGTCACACCCTCACGCGCC
This sequence comes from Streptomyces sp. BBFR25, assembly GCF_044590125.1. Classification (NCBI taxonomy): domain Bacteria; kingdom Bacillati; phylum Actinomycetota; class Actinomycetes; order Kitasatosporales; family Streptomycetaceae; genus Streptomyces; species Streptomyces sp. BBFR25. The sequence continues at coordinate 4,554,455 of NZ_CP172447.1, read as the reverse complement.
CACCCCCTCACACCCCGGCGTGCTCCGCCTCCGGAGCCCCGTGCTCGCCCAGCCAGCGGGCCAGCCTGCCGCGGCGGCCGACGGCGCGCAGTCGGCGTTCCGCCGCCTCCCGGACCCGGGGTGTGGTGATGAGCAGCAGCTCGTCACCGGCGCGCAGCACGGTGTCGCGGTCGGGTACGAGGCTGGTGCCGTCGCGGATGACCAGGGTGACGACCGTCGGGTGCGGCAGCCGCAGCTCGCAGACGGTGACGCCGTGCAGGCGCGAGCCCCGCGGGACGGACACGGTGAGCAGGTCGGCGTCCAGCAGGTCGAGCGGCGCGGTCTCGACCTGGATCTCGCGCAGCGCGTCCGGCCGGGTCACCCGCGTCCACCGGGCGACCGCGGGCAGCGTGGGCCCCTGGAGCAGGGTGAACAGGACGACGAGGACGAACACGATGTTCAGGGCGTCGCGCGCTCCGGTCACCCCGGCCACCACCGGGAAGGTCGTGAGCACGATGGGCACCGCGCCGCGCAGCCCGGCCCAGGAGATGAAGACCTGCTCGCGCCAGGGCACCCGGAACGGCAGCAGACACAGCAGGACCGAGACGGGGCGGGCGACCAGCAGCAGCACCAGGCCCACGACCAGGGCGGGGACGATCGCGGAGGGCAGTTCGGTCGGGTCGACGAGCAGCCCGAGCATGACGAACAGGCCGATCTGGGCCAGCCAGCCGACGCCCTCGGAGAAGGAGCGGGTGGCCGCGCGGTGGGGCAGCTTGGCGTTGCCGAGGACGAGCCCGGAGAGGTAGGCGGCGATGATGCCGCTGGCGCCCAGCGCTCCGGCGGCGGCGAAGGCGACGACGCCGAAACCGACCGTGGCCAGCGGGTAAAGGCCGGTCGCGGGCAGGGCGATGTGCCGCAGCGCCGCGACGCCCAGCCATCCGATCGCCACGCCGAGGACGCCGCCGACCACGAGCTGGAAGAGGAGGTTGCCGACGACGGGGAGCGGTCCCGGCACGCCGCCGGTGGTGGAGAAGAGCAGCACCAGGATGATGGTGGGCGCGTCGTTGAAGCCGGACTCGGCCTCCACCAGCACGCTCACCTTCCGCGGCAGCGGCAGGGCGCGCAGGACGGCGAAGACGGCGGCGGCGTCGGTCGAGGAGACGATCGCGCCGATCAGCAGGGCCAGCCGCCAGTCGATCCCCAGCAGCCAGTGCGCGCCCGCCGCGGTCACCACGACGGAGATCGCCACGCCCACCGTGGCGAGCACACCGGCGGGGGCGAGCAGGCGCCGCACATCGCTCCACCGGGTGGTCAGGCCGCCCTCGACCAGGATCAGCGCGAGGGCGGCGGCGCCCAGTGCCTGGGCCAGCTGGGCGTCGTCGAACCGCAGGCCGAGACCGTCCTCACCGGCGACGAGGCCGACGCACAGGAACAGCAGCAGACTGGGCAGGCCGATGCGGTGGGCGGCGCGTGCGGCGGCGATGCTGGCCAGCAGCACGGTGCCGCCGATCAGCAGCATCACGTACAGCTCGGACAGGGTCATCGAGCGGGCTCCGGGCCGTACGCGGCCACGGCCGGGGTCGCGGTCCGGCCCGCGTCCCGGCGGCGCGCGGCGAGGTCAGGATCCGGACGGCGGGCACCGGGTGCCGCGCTCGCGGCGGTGCGGGTCGAAGAGTTCACCGGCGACACCGGCGAAGACCAGCCCGGCGGCGATGAGCAGCCCGTGGGCCAGGAACATGCCGGTGGCCAGCGCGCCCAGGGCGACGGCGAGCAGCAGCCAGGCCCGGTGGAACCGGTACTCGCGCGGGCGGCGGGGGCGGCCGTCGGCGAAGGCCCTGGCGAACCGGGGGTCCTCGCGGTGCAGCCGGGACTCGATCTCGGTGAGCCTGCGGTCCTCGGGCACGGGCATGGGGTCCTCCTCCCGACGCGGGGCCCTGGGCGGGCGACGTGGTCAGCGGGGCGGGCCATGTGCTCTCCTTGCGGGTGGGACATCCCGAGCGCACCGGGACCGAGCGGCCGGGTAAGGGGAGTGGGCTCCAGGGTCGCCCGCGCGGACGCGTCCGGGCCATCCGGGGCGGCACCCACATACCGAGGGGTGCGACCTGTAGGAGTCCGGCATCTGAGAGAGGATCGGGGTGTCCTGCGCGTTCGCAGGGGGCCGACCGGGAAGGACCCAGCTCGTGATCATCTTCGGCACCAAGGGCTACCTCTACCAACTCGCGATACTGACGCTGGTGTGCGGCCGGTGCGGCAACCCCGCCGCGCACACGCTCAGGAAGCGCGTCACGAAGTTCACGCTGTTCTTCGTGCCGCTGTTCCCCTTCTCCACCAAGTACGCGACGCAGTGCACGTTCTGCGGCGCCGAGCAGCAGGTGACCAAGGAACAGGCGGAGCAGCTCCAGGCGCAGGAGGGCGGCGACCAGGCGTACGGTCCGTCGGGTCAGCAGCAGCCGTACCAGCGGCCGTAGGGAGGCGCGGGGTGACGGACCTGCAGACGGAGCAGCGGGAGGCGTACCTGACCGGGTACGCGGAGACCCTGGCGGCGGTCGCCGACACGGGGCGCCGGCTGACCCGCGACGAGCTGGAGGAGCGGCGGCTCTTCGGCGAGCAGGCCGCCGAGGCGGGACACAGTCTGCGCAGTCTCGTACGGCTGCACCTGGACGCCACGCGCACGTCCTGGCCCGGCGGCGGTCCGGCGGCCTCGGGCCCGGACGTCGCCGACACCGTGCTCGCGGCCGTCGCCCAAGCCGTGGACGCCTTCGCGGAGGGCTACGAACGCGCGCAGCGGCTCGCCGTACGCCAGGAGGAGGCCGCGCGGCGGGAGTTCATCGACGACCTGCTCTACGGGCGCAGCGATCTCGGCCGCCTCGCCGAACGGGCCGAGCGCTTCGGCCTCGTCCTCTCCCGCGCCCACGCCGTCGCGGTGGCCGAGGGGCCCGAGGCGTACGACGACACCGCCCCGGTCACCCGGGTCGTGGAGAGCGCGCTCATCTCCCGCTTCGGCGACCGGCGCGTCCTGATCACCACCAAGAACGGGCAGTTGATCTGCATCGCGCCCGGCGACCAGGACGACGTCCTGACCTTCTTCGCCAAGCAGGCCTACGCCGCCACGGACGGCAGCAGGGTCGCCGTCGGGCGCCCGCAGAGCGGCGCGGGCGGCGTGGTGCACAGCTACGAGGAGGCGCTCAGCACCCTCGAACTCGCCGACCGGCTGGGCCTCGACGAACCCGTGGTGCGCGCCGCCGACATGCTGGTCTACCCGGTCCTCGCCCGTGACCGGCAGGCGATGGCCGACCTGGTGCTGAGTGTGCTGGGTCCGCTGCGCGAGGCCCGCGGCGGTGCCGAACCGCTGCTGCGGACCCTGGAGGTGTACTTCGACGCGGGCTGCACCGCGGCCGAGGCCGCCCGGCGTCTGACGCTCAGCGTGCGGGCACTCACCTACCGGCTGGACCGCATCCACCAGCTGACCGGGGCGAACGCCTCCAACCCGGTGCACCGCTACACCCTGCAGACCGCGGTCATCGGAGCCCGGCTGCTGGGGTGGCCCGACCAGGAGATCTGATCGGGCCCCCGCGGACGCGTCCGCCTCGGGTCAGCCGGTGATCTCGACCTTGCCGTTGCGCTGGTCGGGTCCGCTCTCCGGCTCCGGAGCACCCTTCGCCGTGATGTTCTTCAGCAGGGCCGCCAGGTCGACGCCCGTGGTCGAGCCGAGCAGTTCCATGCCCTGCGCCACGTTGTCGGCGACCGTACGGGAGAGCCGGCTCGCGCCGTCCGTCGAGATGACCGTCATCTTGTCCACGGCCGACAGCGGCTCGGACGCCTTCGCCACCACCTGCGGCAGCACCTCGACCAGCATCTGCAGGACGGCGGCGTCGCCGTACCGGTCGAAGGCGTCGGCCTTCTTCTCCATCGCCTCGGCCTCGGCCGCGCCCTTGGCGCCGATCGCGGCGGCCTCCGCGTCGCCCTCGAGGCGTACGGCCTCGGCGATCGCCGCACGCCGGGAGCGCTCCGCCTCACCCTGCTTGAGGCCCTCGATGGCCTCCGCCTCGGCCAGGGCGCTGCGCCGCTGCTTCTCGCCCTCACCGGTGAGCCGGGCCCGCTCGGCCTCGGCCTGGGCCGCGGCGATACTGGCGGCGCGCTCGGCCTCGGCCTGCTTCACCCGGGCCACCCGGCGGCCCTCGGCCTCCTGCTCGGCCTCGTACCGCTTGGCGTCGGCGGGCTTGCGCACCTCGGTGTCCAGCTGGCGGTCCTTCAGCGCGGCCTGCCGCTCGGCGACCTTCTCCTGCTCGGCGAGGATGTCCTGCTGCCGGGCCGCCTCCGCGAGGGGGCCCGAGGCGTTGGCGCGGGCCGCGGCCTGGTCGGTCTCGGCCTTGATCTCGGCCTGCTTGAGGTAGAGGGTCCGCTGCGCGACCGCGATCTCCTCCTCCGCCTTCAGCCGCGCCTGCTCGGCCGCCCGCCGCGCCACGGCCTCGGCGATGTCGGCCTCCTGCTTCGCGCGGGCCGCCTCGGGACGGCCGAGGTCCTCCAGGTAGGAGCCCTCGGTGGAGATGTCCTGGATCTGGAAGGCGTCGAGCACCAGGCCCTGCCCGGACAGGCTCGCCTCCGCCTCCTCGGCCACCTGACCGGCGAACGCCGCCCGGTCCCGGATGACGTCCTCCACGGACATCCGGCCGACGATCGCGCGCAGCGCGCCGGACAGCACCTCCTGGGTGAAGCCGACGATGCCGTCCTGCTGCATCAGGAACCGCTGAGCGGCGGCGCGGATCGCGTCCTCCGTGCCCCCGACCTTGACGATCGCGACACCCTCCAGGTGGGCCTTCACCCCGCGCAGCGTCACCGCGCCGCGCACGGCGACCGGGATGTGCCGCGAGGACAGGTCGAGGGTGAACCGCTGCTGCACGAACGGCACGACGAAGACGCCGCCGCCCACCACGACCTTCTGGCCGCTGTTGTCGGTGAAGACACGGCCCGTCTCCGGATCGGTGGACTTCTTGCCGCGCCGCCCCGTGACGATGAACGCCTCGCTCGGGCCGGCCACCTTGTACCGGCTGACCACCACCAGCGCGAGCAGCACCAGGAGTACGACGACCCCCAGCACCGCGATGACAACAGGACTCATGGCAACGCCCCCGATTCACAGAGAGGTACGGACGAACAAGAACAGGAGGGAGGGGAGGGAGGGGAAGGACGGGCCCGCGGGACCGTTCAGCGGTCCACCGGGCGGACCACGACCGACGTCCCGGTCGGCGCCGCCTCGACCCACACCTCGGCGCCCCGCGCCACCGGCACCGCGCTGCGCGCCGCGCACTTCAGCGGCTGGCCGCCGAGCCGGAGCAGCACCTCGCCGTAGCCGTCCGCCGGGATGGCGGTCACGACCCTGCCGGACGTGCCGAGCAGGTCGTCGCTACGGGGCGTGACGGCCGTCTGGTCGCGCATCAGGGCACGGCTGAAGCGGTACGTCAGCCAGCCGGCCCCCGCTCCGGCGACCGCGCCGACCCCGGCGGCGCCCGCGGGACCGGTCCAGCCGGTGCCGAGGGCGATGGCGCCGGCGAAGCCGGTCATCGCCGTGAACCCGGCGACGACCGGCAGCGACAGCCACCCCTCCAGGAGTCCGGCCGGCGCTCCCCCGAACGCGCCTTCCAGCACTCCGTCGAAGACCAGCGACAGGGCGAGCAGCACGACCCCCGTGATACCCAATCCGAGAAACCAGGCCATGCGTGCCGTCCCCCTCTCGCCCGTCGCTGAGCTTCGGTGCGATGAATCGTCACACGCGGCACGACAGCGGGTCATTGCCGTGTTCCGGCAATCTTTACGCGTCTTTGATGCCGCCCTCGGTCCGTTCCGTCCCTCCTGGAACCGCGGGCCCGGCCTGTACTGTCCTTCTCTTGATGGGGACTCATACGGGGAGCGTTCCGAACCAGGTTCCGCAGGGCGACGGGTACGCGCCCATGGTGGTGTGCGGCGACGACGGGCTGGCCCACCGGCTGGCCGCCGAACTGCGCGGCGTCTACCGCGAACAGGTCACTCTCGTCGTCCCGCCCTCCGGGCGCCGGGTGCGCCAGCCGGTGGTCGGACGGGCCCGTGCGGCCTCGGCGGCCCTGCTGGACATGGTCAACGCGGCGGTGAACCGGTCGGGCAACGGCGACCCGGGCGGCGCCGACCGCGCAGTGGAGGCCACCGAGCCGACCGAGGACGTGCTCGCGGAGGCCGGGGTCGAGCGGGCCACCGCGCTGGCGCTCGTGTACGACGACGACGAGACGAACATCCGCGCCGCCCTGACCGCGCGCCGCCTCAACCCCCGTCTGCGGCTGGTCCTGCGCCTGTACAACCGGCGTCTGGGCCAGCACATCGAGGAACTCCTCGACCAGAGCGCCGCGCTGGCCACCGGCGGCGGCCCCGGCTCCGCGACCGGGTCCACGACCGTGCTGTCCGACGCCGACACCGCCGCGCCCGCGCTGGCGGCCACCGCCCTCGTCGGCACCAGCAAGGTCGTCGAGACGGACGGCCTGCTGCTGCGCGCCGTCGAGCGCAATCCGCCCCGGCCCGGCGAGGTGGCCGACCCGGGGCTGTGCACCCTCGCGCTGCTGTCGGCGACGAGCAACGACCCGGCCGGTGCGGACGGTTCGGAGGGCAGCGGTGACCAGGGGCCGCAGTTGCTGCCCGACGAGGCGGCGGTGCGGGCCGCCACCGGACGCGGGACCGTGGTCCTGGAGCAGGTGTCGTACTCCGGGCCCGCGCTGCCCGCCGGGCGGGCCGGGGTGCCCGCCTTCAAGGAGCTGTTCTCGCGGCGGCTGCGGTGGTCGCTGGCCGGTCTCGCGGCGTGCGTGGTGGCCCTCGCCGTGGCGCTGATGGTGGTCACCGGCGACCATCCGCTGCACGCCACCTACGTGACGCTGCTCGACCTGTTCTCCATCAACGAGCCCGCGCACAACAAAGACACCGGCCGTCAGATCCTCCAGCTGCTCTCCGGCTTCGTCGGACTACTGCTGCTGCCCGTCCTGCTGGCGGCCGTACTCGAAGCCCTCGGGACCTTCCGCAGCGCGACAGCACTGCGGAAGCCGCCGCGTGGGCTCGGCGGGCACGTCGTCCTGCTGGGTCTCGGCAAGATCGGCACGCGGGTCCTGACCCGGCTGCGGGAGATGGACATCCCCGTGGTCTGCGTCGAGGCCGATCCCGAGGCGCGCGGCATGGCGACCGCGCGGCGGCTGCGGGTGCCGGTGGTGCTCGGGGACGTCACCCAGGAGGGCGTACTGGAGGCCGCCAAGATCCACCGCGCGCACTCGCTGCTCGCGCTGACCAGCGTCGACACGACCAACCTGGAGGCGGTGCTGTACGCCCGCTCCGTACGCTCCCGGCTGCGGGTGGTGCTGCGCCTGTACGACGACGACTTCGCGACCGCCGTGTACCGCACGCTGCGTGCCGCGCACCCCCGCGCGCTCACCCGGAGCCGGAGCGTGACGCATCTGGCGGCGCCGTCCTTCGCCGGGGCGATGATGGGCCGCCAGATCCTGGGGGCGATCCCCGTGGAGCGGCGGGTGCTGCTGTTCGCGGCGGTGGAGGTGGCGGGGCATCCGCAGCTGGAGGGTCGGACGGTCGGGGAGGCGTTCCGGGCGGGGGCGTGGCGGGTGCTGGCGCTCGAGGTCTCCGACGGTGAGCGGGTGGAGGGCGTTGCCCCGGAGGGGGCGCGGGAGTCGCGGTTGGTGTGGGAGCTGCCCGACACGTATGTCCTGCGGGGCTCGGACCGGGTGGTGCTGGCGGCGACCCGGCGGGGGCTCGCCGAATTGCTGGGGCGGCGGGCCCGGCGGGGGGTGGACGTGTAGGGGCGCCGCCCCTACGACCCCGCCAGGGGGCGCCGCCCCCTGGACCCCCGGCCTATGCCCACCCACCACCCGACTCGGTCGGTCGAGAAGCTAGCTCTTCGGCAAGTGCCTCTCCGCGAAGTCCAGTTCCAGGCGTACCTGCTTGATGCGTTCGTCGACGACCAGGGAGCCGTGGCCCGCGTCGTAGCGGTAGACCTCGTGGACGGCGCCCCTGGCCTCCAGGCGCTCGACGTAGTTCTCGACCTGGCGGATCGGGCAGCGCGGGTCGTTGACGCCCGCCGAGATGTACACCGGGGCCTTGACCTGGTCGACGTAGGTCAGCGGGGAGGACGCCTCGAAGCGCTCGGGAACCTCCTCCGGGGTGCCGCCCAGCAGGGTGCGGTCCAGGGCCTTCAGGCCCTCCATCTCGTCGTGGTACGCGGTGACGTAGTCGGCGACCGGCACGGCCGCGATGCCCAGCGTCCACGCCTCGGGCTGGGTGCCGATGCCGAGGAGCGTGAGATACCCGCCCCAGGAGCCGCCGGTGAGGATCAGGCGCTCGGGGTCCGCGAGGCCCGAGGTGACCGCCCACTCCCGCACCGCCGCGATGTCCTCCAGCTCGATGAGGCCCACCCGGTGCTTGAGGGCGTCGGTCCAGGCGCGGCCGTACCCGGTGGAGCCCCGGTAGTTGACGCGGACCACCGCGTACCCGTGGTCGACCCAGGCGGCCGGGCCCGCGGCGAAGGAGTCGCTGTCGTGCCAGGTCGGGCCGCCGTGGATGTCGAAGACCGTCGGGAGCGGACCGGCCGCCCCGGCCGGCTTCTGGACCAGGGCGTGGATGCGGCCTCCCGGCCCCTCCACCCACACGTCCTCCACCGGGACCGAGCCCGGCGACTTCAGGCCGGGCGGGTCCAGGACGACGCGGCCGGTGGTGGAGCGGACGGCCGACGGCTCGGCGGCCGAGGACCACAGGTACTCCACGCTGCCGTCCGGGCGTGCCGTGGCCCCGGAGACGGTGCCCGCGGGGGTGTCGATCTCCGTCAGGCCGCGCTCGGCGAAGTCGTAGCGGAACAGCTCGCTGCGCGCCTCGAAGCCGTGCACGATCAGCAGGGCGGAACCGTCCGGATACCACTCCGCGCTCACGTCGCCCGGCAGCTCCAGCGCGAGGTCGGTCTGCTCCCCCGTCGCCACGTCCCACACCAGGGGCTCCCAGCGGCCCCGGCGCTGGTGGCCGATGAGCAGCCGGGTGTCTCCGTCGACCGGCGCGAAGCCCAGGACCTCCAGGCCCAGCTCCCGCTCGCCGCCCTCGGTGTCGTCCAGCTCCGCGACCGTGCTGCCGTCGGGGCGCAGGACGCGCAGCGCCGAGTGCATGGCGTCGCCGTGCTCGGTGTGCTCGATCGCGATCAGGGAGCCGTCGTGGGAGAGGTCGCCGACGCCCGCGGACTCGCGGTGCCGGTAGATCTCCGCCGGGGCGCCGCCGTCCCCGCGCGCGAGGTGGATGGTCGTACCGTCCTCGTCCGTCGAGCGGCCGATCACCGCCGTGCGGCCGTCCCGGCCGAGGGCGAGGCCCGCCGGGTAGGAGGGGTCGAGGCCCGGCACGGCCTCCTCGTCCGCGCCGCCCGCGAAGGGCTGGCGGCGCCAGACGCCGAACTCGTCGCCGTCCTTGTCGTCGAACCACCAGATCCACTCGCCGTCCGGCGCGAGCACCCCGTCCGTCGTGCCGTTGGGCCGGTCGGTGACCTGGCGCTGCTCGCCGCTCGACCGGTCCCAGGCGTACAGCTCGTAGGTCCCCGTCGCGTTCGACACGAACAGGGAGCGGTCCGGGGCGTCCTCGGCCCAGTCGGGCAGCGACACCCTCGGCGCCCGGAACCGCTTCTCCCAGTCGGGCGCCTGCTCGCCCTGCGTCTGCCGCAACCCGTTGCTCTCAGTCATGGCCCCATACTGCCCCGACCGGACGGCCACGCGCAGAAGAGATCCCCAGCCTGTGGACAACCTCCGCCCGGCCACCCCCGCGCGACCATGTTTTCCACAGCCCCGCTGCGGGGTCGTCGGGCCCGCACCGTACCGTGGAGGGCGTGTACCGGTTTCTGCTGACGCCCCGATGGTGGGGGATCAACGTCTTCGTCGTCCTGGCCATCCCCTTCTGCATCTTCATGGGTTCCTGGCAGCTCGGCCGGTTCGAGGACCGGGTGCAGGACCACGAGACCGCCACCACACAGCAGGAGTCGGCCCGCGAGGACGCGGCGCGCCCGCTGACCGAGCTGCTGCCCGTGGACAAGGCGACGGTCGGCGAGCAGACCACCGTCACCGGCCGGTACGACGATCAGCTGCTGGTCCCGGAGCGGAAGCTGGACGACCGCGAGGGCTTCTACGTCCTCACCCTGCTGCGCACCGACGGCGGCGAGGCGCTGCCGGTCGTGCGCGGCTGGCTGCCCGGCGAACCCGACCCGGCGAAGGCCCCGGCCCCGCCCACCGGCGAGGTCACCGTGACCGGCGCGCTCCAGGCCGCCGAGTCCCCGGGCAGCAACGGCGTCAGCGGCCGCTCCGGCTGGCCCGCCGGGCAGACCGGCGCGATCAGCGCGGCGACACTGCTGAACCTGGTGCCGTACGACGTGTACGACGCCTGGGTCACGCTGAACGAGGGCGACAGCGGGATGCGGGCCGTGCCCGTGAGCGCGCCGCAGAACACCGGGCTCGACCTGAAGGCCTTCCAGAACCTCGGCTACACCGCCGAGTGGTTCGCCTTCGTCGGCTTCGTGATCTTCATGTGGTTCCGCCTGCTGCGCCGCGAGGTCGAACTGGCCCGCGACGCCGAGCTGGGCCTGGTCGCGCAGGACGACGCGACCGAGGCGGGCGGGGAGAGCGCCGAGAGCGCGGCGACCGCAGAGGCCGGGGACCAGTCCGACGGAAAGAAGGCCGACGGCGACAGGGCGGGGCTCGTCTCCTGACCGCGGGACCGCCCGCCCGGGGCTACGCCCCCGAGCCCGAGTCCGCCAGCAGCCCCGTCCAGTAGACGGTCCCCACGCACGCGTCGGACACCGTGGCCGTGGCCGAGCCGGAACCGCCCTGCGGGGTGTAGGTCACCGACACGCTCCCCTGGGCCGGACCGTCCTCGGTGATCAGCTGGGCCGTGGGCCCGGCCTCGCCGCCGCCCTCGGAGGTTCCGCCCGCGGCGGTCGTGTCCCCGGTGGGCGAGGGCTCGGCCGAGGGCCCGCCGGTGCCGCCCCCCGTGGTGCCGCCGGTGGTGGGACAGGTCTCGGAGGGCACCCAGGCGAACTGCACCTCGTACGCGGCGCCCGGCGCCAGGGTCAGCGAGGCGGCCTCCAGCGACGGGTCGGGCAGTCCGGCGGCGGCGTCCCCGGCGGCGTGCCGCGCGGTGCCCACCCGGGCGGCGTCCGCGGTGCCCAGCGAGGCGGTGACCACGGTGCCGGGGTCCGTGACGGTACAGCCGCCCGAGGAGACGTTGGTGACCCGGAAGGAGCCGTAGACCACGCCCGTGGAGTCGGGGGCCGCGCTGCTCGCGACGGCCGGGCCGAGCGACCCGGGCGCGCACGCGGGGATGTCGGCGGGGCTGCTGGCACTGGGGACGCCCGAGGGGGCCGAGCCCGTCGCGGCGCCGGACTCCTTGCCGCCGGGCGTCTCCTTGGGGTCGGCCTTGTCCTTGCCCTCGGCGGTGTCCCCGGAACCGGCGTTGCCGCTCTGGCCGCCGGCCGGGTCCTTGCCCTGGGAGGCGCCGCCCTGGGCCTGTGAGGCGTTGCCCGCGACGGACGGGTCGGCACCCGCGCCGGGGGAGTTGGAGACGTGCACGAGGGCCGGGACCGCCGTGCCGAGGAAGAGGGCGGCGGCCGCGACGCCGACGACGGCCTGGCGCTTGCGGGCACGCCGGGCGGGCACCGCGCGCCGCAGGTGCTCCAGGGTGCCGTCGCTCGGCTCCATCTCGCCGACCGCCCGGTGCAACATCGCGCGCAGGACCGCCTCGTCGGTGGTGGGCCCGTCGGCCCCCGGATCGTCGGGGCCCTGCGCGGCGGGGCCGTGGTTCACAGTTCCGTTCCCAGCGTGCGTGTGCTTCTGCTGCTCTCGCCCGGCCGGTGCGGCGGGCGCGTCATGTCCTTCACGGGCGTCCGGTCGCGCGTCGTGCCCTTCACGGGCGTCCGGTGGCGCGTCGTGGCCCTCGTGGGGGTCCGGTCGCGCGTCGTTGCCGTCGCTCATGCCGGGGCCTCCATGGCCACCCTGAGCGCCGCGATCCCGCGCGACCCGTACGCCTTGACCGAGCCCAGGGATATGCCGAGCGTCTCGGCGACCTGGGCCTCCGTCATGTCGGCGAAGTAGCGCAGGACCAGGACCTCGCGCTGCCGGCGCTGGAGCCCCTTCATCGCCTTGATCAGGGAGTCGCGCTCCAGCTGGTCGTAGGCGCCCTCCTCCGCGCTCGCCATGTCCGGCATGGGCTTGGAGAGGAGCTTGAGGCCGAGGATGCGGCGGCGCAGCGCCGAGCGCGAGAGGTTGACGACCGTCTGACGCAGGTACGCCAGGGTCTTCTCCGGGTCGCGGACGCGTTTGCGGGCCGAGTGCACCCGGATGAAGGCCTCCTGGACCACGTCCTCGCAGGAGGCGGTGTCGTCGAGGAGGAGGGCGGCGAGGCCGAGCAGCGAGCGGTAGTGCGCCCGGTAGGTCTCGGTGAGGTGGTCGACGGTGGTACCCGCCGCCGCCACGTCCTCTTCCGCGCCGTCGCGCTGGTTCGATATGCGGGCCGGCCGCGCTGCGGGCATGGGCGCGATCACCGGCATGCCACCGGCCGGACCGGCCACACGGGGACGGACGGACCGGGCGGGCGGGACGGGCGGGCGCAGTGCCGCGCCCCGTGCCCCTGCGGTGAATTCGAGAACCTCTGCCACGCCAGTTGGACACGTCCGACCCCGTGAGGGTTGTACGTGCCGGGCGTCACGTTCCCGTGTCCGTCGGACAGCCGTCTGGGCGGCCACCCGGCTGACGGTGCGTCATAGGCCCTCATCGTCCGCTCTTCCCCTGTGTCCCGTGTGAACGGGCGTCCCCACGCCCGTCCTCGGCGCCCCCGCGCCGAACCACGCCCCGCGCCCCGAATGGGTGACCGCAAAGACGCTCCCCGCCGCTCGCGCGGTTGCGGAGGGCGGGGAGGAAATCCTCTGACGGCACGGGTGCCCGGTACAAGTAGTCCGGACCAACTTCCGGATCACATCTCGTTCATGGATTCTACAAACGAAACCCACAGCGTCCGGGGCTTTCGACCGGCTGATCCCGGTTCAGGCGAACTCGGCCGCCACCAGTTCGGCGATCTGCGCGGTGTTCAGAGCGGCGCCCTTGCGCAGGTTGTCCCCGCACACGAAGAGTTCGAGCGCGGTCGGATCGTCCAGGGCCCGGCGCACCCGGCCGACCCAGGTCGGGTCGGTGCCGACCGCGTCGGCGGGGGTGGGGAACTCCCCCGCGGCCGGGTTGTCGAAGAGGACCACGCCCGGCGCGGTGGCCAGGATCTCCCGGGCCCCCTCGACGGTGACGTCGCTCTCGAAGCGGGCGTGCACGGTCAGGGAATGCGTGGTCACCACGGGGACGCGTACGCAGGTCACGGCGACCGGCAGCCGCGGCAGTCCGAGGATCTTGCGGGACTCGTCCCGCACCTTCATCTCCTCCGACGACCAGCCGTCCTCCCGCAGCGACCCGGCCCACGGTACGACGTTCAGCGCGACCGGCTCCGGGAACGGCCCGGTGTCGTCGCCGACGGCCCGCCGCACGTCACCGGGGTGCGTCCCCAGCTCCGTCCCGGCCACCAGCGAGAGCTGCCGGCGCAGCGTGTCCACGCCGTCCCGGCCCGCCCCGCTCACCGCCTGGTAGGACGAGACGACCAGCTCGCGCAGCCCGAACTCGGCGTGCAGCGCGCCCAGCGCCACGATCATGGACAGCGTCGTGCAGTTCGGGTTGGCGACGATCCCGCGCGGCCGCAACCGCACCGTGTGCGGATTGACCTCGGGCACGACGAGCGGCACGTCCGGGTCCATCCGGAACGCGCCGGAGTTGTCGACCACCACCACGCCCTTGGCGGCGGCGATCGGCGCCCACTGCGCGGAGACCTCGTCGGGCACGTCGAACATGGCGACGTCGACCCCGTCGAAGGCCTCTTCGCTCAGCGCGACCACCTCGACCTCCTCCCCGCGCACGGCCAGCTTGCGGCCGGCCGAGCGCGGGGAGGCGATCAGGCGGATGTCGCCCCAGACGTCCGCGTGCTGGGACAGGATCTGGAGCATGACCGAGCCGACGGCGCCGGTCGCGCCCACGACGGCGAGCGTGGGCCTGCCGCTGCGGCCGCGGTCCGGGCCGGTGTCGTGCGCGGCGGACATCAGCGTCCGGTGCCCCCGTAGACGACGGCCTCGTCGCGGTCGGAGTCGAGCCCGAAGGCGGTGTGCACGGCGCGCACGGCCTCGTTCACGTCGTCCTTGCGGGTGACGACCGAGATGCGGATCTCGGAGGTCGAGATCAGCTCGATGTTCACCCCGGCGTCGGAGAGTGCGGTGAAGAAGTCGGCGGTGACGCCCGGGTTGCTCTTCATCCCCGCGCCGACCAGGGAGATCTTGCCGATCTGGTCGTCGTAGCGCAGCGAGTCGAAGCCGATGCCCGGGCGGTTCTTCTCCAGGGCGTCGATGGCCTTGCGGCCCTCGCTCTTGGGGAGCGTGAAGGAGATGTCCGTCAGGCCGGTGGAGGCGGCGGACACGTTCTGCACGACCATGTCGATGTTGACCTGGGCGTCGGCGATGGCGCGGAAGATCGCGGCCGCCTCGCCCGGCTTGTCGGGCACCCCGACGACCGTGACCTTGGCCTCGGAGGTGTCGTGCGCGACTCCGGAGATGAGGGCCTGCTCCACGTGCTTTTCCCCTTGCTTGATCGGCTCGCTGCTGACCCACGTGCCCTGCAGTCCGCTGAAGCTGGACCGCACGTGGATCGGGATGTTGTACCGGCGGGCGTACTCCACGCAACGGTGGAGCAGCACCTTGGAGCCGGAGGCAGCGAGCTCCAGCATGTCCTCGAAGGAGATCCAGTCGATCTTCTTCGCCTTCGGCACCACGCGCGGGTCGGCGGTGAACACGCCGTCGACGTCGGTGTAGATCTCGCAGACGTCCGCGTCGAGCGCGGCGGCGAGGGCGACGGCGGTGGTGTCGGACCCGCCGCGGCCCAGCGTGGTGATGTCCTTGCTGTCCTGGCTGACGCCCTGGAAGCCGGCCACGATGGCGACGTTGCCCTCGTCGACCGAGGTGCGGATGCGCCCCGGCGTGACGTCGATGATCCGGGCCTTGTTGTGGACCGAGTCGGTGATGACTCCGGCCTGGCTGCCGGTGAACGACTGGGCCTCGTGCCCCAGGTTTTTGATCGCCATGGCCAGCAGCGCCATGGAGATACGCTCTCCGGCGGTCAGCAGCATGTCGAGTTCACGCCCGGCAGGGATCGGGGATACCTGCTCGGCGAGATCGATCAGCTCGTCCGTCGTGTCGCCCATCGCGGAAACGACGGCGACCACCTGGTTGCCGTTCTTCTTCGCTTCCACGATCCGCTTGGCGACGCGCTTGATGCCCTCGGCATCGGCTACGGAGGAGCCTCCGTACTTCTGCACGACAAGGCCCACGTGCGCTCCTCGCTCAATCCGTCTCTTTCCGCACGTACGTATATGTACTGCGGTCGGCTCATTTTACCGAGCGTCCGGATTTCCCCCCTGCGGTATCGCATGGTGAGACCCGGGTACTCGCTCAGGCTGGCTCATGCCCAGGGCGACGCGGGTCACTCGGGAAAGTGCGGTGTGTCACACGTTCACAAGTGGCTTCCGGCCGCGTGGAAAGCCGGGTTGGTTGAACGGGCAACCCTTGGGGCGGGTGGTGAGTCTGGAGGCTGTGGCCCTGCCGGGGCATGGACGACGGCACCTTCTACCCGCACCCGCACCGGCGGGCGGCTGGCACGCGCCCCTCGCCGTCCGCGAGATCCCCACTCTGCTTCCGACCCAGAAGAACGTCACGTCGGTTTCATGACCGGCTGAGCCTGGGACTCGCCGCCACGGGCCGTGCTCAGTCCGCCAGCTCTTTGAGGGGCTCGGTGTCGAGGGTGATGTCGACGGGGGCGGGGAGGTGCACGGTCGCGCCGAAGGGCAACCTCTCCTCGTGCTGGTAGCTGCCGTTCTCCGGTTGATCGAACACGACGACGGAGCAGCTTTCCCGGTCGATGAGCAGGTAGACCGGGATCCCGGCAGCCGCATACCCGTCGGGCTTGTCCACACGGTCCCGCCGCGCGGCATCCGCGTCCCACGAGGTGACTTCCACGGCCATCAGTGCGTCGTCGGGCGCCGACCACTCACCGTGTCCCTTGAAGGCACCCGGGGGAACCAGCACCCCGTCCGCTCGTACTCGCCCCTTGCGGTACGCCTCCGTCTTGAGACCTCGCTCCGCGTGCAGCCGGAGATCGGGGCGGTGCTGCATACAGAGCCTTTGCAGCCAAGCGACGATCTCACTGTTGTTGCCGTCCGGCATGGGCTTGACCGCGACCCGTCCCCTGATGAACTCCAGCCGCACCAGCTCTGGTGCACGGCGGTCGAGTTCCTCGAACTCCTCGACGGACATATCGGGCCGGGGCCCGGTCCTGGGGGTCATGGCGTCGCCTCCTCGACACCATGGTGCCCCGGGCGGCGCCTCCCGCCCGCTCACGGGCGCTCCACGTGAACGCGTTCCCGGCCCGCGCAGGCGGCCAACGCTCGAATGTCGCCCAGGTCATCGGTGAGGATGGGGGCGTCGTCGTAGGCGATGGAAGCGAGGACGACGGTGGCGTCGATGACGTCGGAGGTCTTGTTCTCGTGGCAGAGCGCCGCCGCGGCCTTCGCTCCGGCCTCCGTCAACGGAGTCACCCGGCAGCCGCCCAGCGTCCAGTGCAGCATGGCCGCCGAGGCACGTCCGTCCCAGCACTGCGCCAGCACTCCGGCCGGAACCAACGGGATGACCCCGCGCAACAGCAGCGCCTTGTGGCGGCCGAGAAAGCGCCGGTCGTTCTTCGTGGCGGCGATCAGGGCACCACTGTCGTAGACCACGTGTCTCATGCGGTGCGCCGCTCCTCGCCGGGTGGTTCCAAGAGGGCGGCCACCCGGGCATCGGCCTCGGCCATCTCCTGCTCGGAGAAGGGGCCGTACGCCGCCTCGTAGTCCGCCATCGCCCGCAGCCCGGCGCGGATGACGCGGCGGTCGTCCAGGTACTGTTCCAGGGCCCGGCTGATCACGGCCGAGATCTGCTCGTCCTCGGCGGCGGCGAACTGCCTCAGTGCCGTTCCGAGCTCGGCGTCGATGCTCACGCTGAACTTCACCTTCTCTGCCATATTACGAATGTAATCCGGATGCTCTACGGCTTCCAGCGCCGAGGCGGCAGTCCGTTCGCGATGCGGTCGCGGTTGTCGCGGTAGTGGTAGCCGACCCGGTCCTCGATGGGCACCGGGCGGAACGTGTCGGGCACGGGACCGCCCGTGGCGCGCTCCAGCTTCTTCCTGAGGAAGTACGCCGAGGACGTGCCCAGGTGGGCGATCTCCTCGAAGCCCTTGATGATGTCCTCGTCGGACATCGGGTTCGCCTCGTTCTCCCTGCGGCAGTCCTCGCAGATGCCCCGGTCGATCTTCACGGTGCGTTCGTCCTGGTCACAGGTGGCACACGCCATGATTACGCGGGTCACCTTGGCGCGCAGTCCGCGCTGCTGCGGAGGCATCTTCGACTCCAGTCGTCGGCGGGCGAGTCCGCCCGGGTTGCTGACAGTGGGTGGGAGCCCTTCGGTCAGGGCTCGGGTGATGTCCTTCGGTGCCGCGCCGCGCGTCAGCCACTCCTCGGCCAGCGGTTCGAGCGAGCGGCAGTCCCCTTCGGTGAGCGCCATCCGCGGCTCGGCGGTGCGCAGGGTGCTGAGCGCGCGGTACGCGGCGCTGTCCGGCTCGGCGTCGGGTTCCGGATCGCGCTCGGGTTCGGCGACCTCGGGTACGGCGGTGGCGAGCGCCTCTTCGATGCGCGCCAGCCCGGGCCGGTGGCCCCGGGTCACGTCCTTGCCGTGCCGCTCCCGCGCGAACTCCGCCCACCACGCCGCCGACCTGCGGGTACGCGACCAGTACGTCCGCGTGACCCACCGCATGGTGTTGTCCTCGACGGTGATGTGTTCCTTGATCCAGCGCAGGTGGCCGGCTTCGGTGATGCGGGTCAGCGACGAGCGCGTCGCCTGCTGGCCGTAGCGCGGGTGCTCCGCCGCGATCACCTTGTGGCCCATCGCGTGGCCGTCGTCGAGGTGGTCGATGAAGACGGCGATCTCGGCGTCACGCGGGGACAGATGTGCGAAGTCCGGGTCCGCGTGCGGGTCTTCGTCGCCCGCAGGGCGTTTTCCGTAGCCCGGATTGGCCATGGGGTGGGACGGGGAGGGCAGAGCGGGACTAGGGTTGGCGCAAGCCACCATCGAAGGGTCTCGATTCGATGCGTCGGTCAGGCTCCGGTTGGTGTTCGCAGCACCGCCGGGGCCGACTCATTTGCCGGTCATATGCCGCGAACTTAGAGCCGCTTGACACAGCGACGCAAGCTGATCACAGAACGTCACTCTTACGAGGTACGGCAGCTCAACTCACGTTCAGGCTTGGTTGGTTGGGTATTTCAACCAGACCGGAAAACCAAGGAAAGAGCTCGGGTCCCGGGGCTCAAGCTCCGGGCTGAACTGCGGCGATGAAGGCCGACCAGGCGGGGGCCGAGACCTGGAACTCGGGGCCCGTCGGGGCGTTTCTGGAGTCGCGGACGTGTATCGCGCCGCAGCGCGCGACCTCGACGCAGGCTCCGCCTTCGTTGTCGCTGTAACTCGACTTGACCCACTTCAACTGGCTGCTCACGGCTGATTCACCATCCGCTTGATGAAACGGGCAGACTCATCGGGGTCGAGCGCCCGCGTGCGGATCATGCTTAGCCGCTCGGTCACCCGGCTGACAACACCCGCATCAGCCGAAAGTTCGCTGGCGAACGCGCCCTCCATGAAGGCAACTCGCTCGTGATCGGGCCCTTCCGGCGGCTTCCGTTCGGTGAGGATCTCCTGTCGCTCCATCCGGGCGGCGACCCGCTCCTCCACCGTCTCCTCGTCCAAGGGCGGAATGCGGTTGTCGATGAGCCCCTGCGCGTAGGTCTGGGTCTGCAACAAGCCCGGCACCAGGGCGACTTCGTACCACCACAGACTCGTCGCCTCCCGCTCCCGCTCGATGAAGTCCACCGCACGCGCGGAGTACCGCTCCCTGCGGACGTACTCCTTCGCCGCGCTCAGACGGCATCCGTACGCCGCGCTCCATGGACGAGATGGTCTCGGGGGCGTAGTTGGCGGCGGTGGCCAGGGCCTCGCGGCTGACGTTGGCCAGGGTGCGCCGGCGTTTGATCTGGTTGCCGCTGTAGCACCAGGCCGCGGGTGGCTGGGAGTTGTCGTTCGGGTTCGGCACAGCGCCCACCTCCGGCTGCTCGTCGGCCACCGAGCGTAGGCGAGCGGAGCGACTTCTGTGACCTACTTCACCGGGCGCAGCCCCAGCGGGCCTGCCAGCTCCTGGATCATGACGCGGCCGGCCTCCGACTCC
This sequence comes from Streptomyces sp. BBFR25, assembly GCF_044590125.1. Classification (NCBI taxonomy): domain Bacteria; kingdom Bacillati; phylum Actinomycetota; class Actinomycetes; order Kitasatosporales; family Streptomycetaceae; genus Streptomyces; species Streptomyces sp. BBFR25. The sequence continues at coordinate 4,535,061 of NZ_CP172447.1, read as the reverse complement.
AGGGCGTCGTCGCCGAGGTCCTGGTCGGTGTCCAGGCCGTCCAGCTCCTCCAGGGGCTGGTTCAGGCGGACGTGGGCGACGACGGACTGGAGGGCGCGCAGGGTGGCGGAGGCGGTGGAGCCCCAGTTGGAGAAGTAGGAGAACTGCCACCACCACAGGGCCTCCGTGGTGCGGCCGGCCTTGTAGTGGACCATGCCGTGGCGGAGGTCGGTGATGACGTCGGTGAGGTCGTCGGAGATACGGGCCGGGACCGGGGCCTTGCGCGGTTCGTAGGGGTCGAAGACCTCGGAGTAGACGTCGATCGGGTCGAGGATGCGGGCCAGGTTCTCGCGGATCTCGTCCACGTCCTGCTCCGGGCCCGGGTCGGGCTCGTAGCGCTCGTCGGGGACGATGTCCTCGTGGGCGCCGAGGCGGCCCCCGGCCAGCATCAGCTGGGAGACCTCCAGGAGGAGGAAGGGGACGGCCGAGTCGGGCTCGTCGCCCTTCGCCACCTCGGTGACGGCCACCAGGAAGCTCTCGATCTGGTCGGCGATCTGGACCGCGAAGTCGTCCGGGTTCTGGTCGGTCGCGTGCAGCGTGGCGTCAGACATCTAGGAGTCGTCTCCCCTCGAAGGCGCGGCCGAGGGTCACCTCGTCCGCGTATTCCAGGTCGCCGCCCACAGGGAGGCCGCTGGCCAGGCGGGTGACCTTGAGGCCCATGGGCTTGATCATGCGGGCGAGGTACGTGGCCGTGGCCTCGCCCTCCAGATTCGGGTCCGTGGCCAGGATCAGTTCCGTGACCGTGCCGTCCGCGAGGCGGGCCAGCAGCTCACGGATGCGGAGGTCGTCGGGGCCGACCCCGTCGATCGGGCTGATCGCGCCGCCGAGCACGTGGTAGCGCCCGCGGAACTCGCGGGTGCGTTCGATGGCGACGACGTCCTTCGGCTCCTCCACCACGCAGATGACGGAAGGATCACGCCGGGTGTCGCGGCAGATGTTGCACTGCTCCTCCTGCGCGACGTTCCCGCAGGTCGCGCAGAAGCGGACCTTGGCCTTCACTTCCATGAGGGCCTGGGCGAGCCGCCGTACGTCGGTCGGCTCGGCCTGCAGGACGTGGAAGGCGATCCGCTGCGCGCTCTTGGGACCGACGCCGGGCAGCCGCCCGAGTTCGTCGATGAGGTCCTGGACCACGCCTTCGTACAACGGACTGCCGTCCTTCCTGAGGTTCGTGCACTACGTACGGTAGATGGCTTCGGCCGGTCTGAGAAAGGCGAACCGGGGCAACGGTTCAGAACGGCAGGCCGGGGATGCCGGTGCCGCCACCGCCCAGCCCCTGGGCCAGCGGGCCGAGCTTCTGCTGCTGGAGGTTCTGCGCGTTCTCGTTGGCCGCCTGGACGGCGGCGACGATCAGGTCGGCGAGGGTCTCGGTGTCCTCCGGGTCCACCGCCTTCGGGTCGATGACGAGGCCGCGCAGCTCGCCGGAGCCGGTGACCGTCGCCTTCACCAGGCCGCCGCCCGCCTGGCCGTCGACCTCGGTCTGCGCCAGTTCCTCCTGGGCCTTCGCCAGGTCCTGCTGCATCTTCTGGGCCTGCTGGAGCAGCTGCTGCATGTTGGGCTGGCCACCACCGGGGATCACGTTCAGCTCCCATCAAGTCCGGTCACGACGGTTTTGCCGTTCGGCACGAGCCTACGTGGTCCGGGCGGCCCTCGCCCCAGCACTCTTTCGAGTGATGCCGGAGGAGCCCTATACCTGATCAACGCCCTCTTCCGGGCGGAAAAGCGGCGGAACCCGGCTCTTCGCCACCCATTGGGCGGTAGGAAGGGTTCCGGCGCAGGTTTCCGGCGTATGAGTCCTCGCGGACGGCGAGCGGTACGGCGAGCAGTGGCGAGCAGTAGGGAGTGCCGGGTGGGTCAGCCGGAGATGCAGCCCGAGGGGCCGCCGCGGGACGGTCGGGACGGCGAGGGGGCGGCCGGGACGCGGCCGGGCGACCTGACCGGGCGGGCGTTTCCCCTCGGGGACTGGGCGCTGCCCGCCGAGCGGCTGGACGAGCTGTACCGGTGGGTGGAGCGGGGTGCGCTGGACACGGCGGCCTGGTATCTCGCGGACCGGGTGTGGAAGCGGCGCGCCGCCGTGCTGCTGCGGGCCGGGGCCGCGGTGGGTGCGGCCGCCGGGGCGGCGCTGCCGCTGCTCGACCTGTCCGGGGCGGTGGGCGGGGTCGCGCCCTGGGGGTATCTGGCGCTGCTGTGGGCGGTGGCGTGTGTGACCGGTGACCGGTTCTTCGGGGTCACCGCCGGGTGGATGCGGGACGTGGCCACGGCGCAGGCGGTGCAGCGGCGGCTCCAGGCGCTCCAGTTCGACTGGGCGTCGGAGAGTGTGCGGGAGGTGCTGGGCCCCGCGGACGGGACGGCGAGCGAGGCGGCGGAGCGGTGCCTGCTGGTGCTGCGGCGGTTCTCGGAGGACGTGACCGAGCTGGTGCGGGCGGAGACGGCGGACTGGATGGTGTGCTTCCGCCCGGGGCCGGGGCCGCTGGGGCCGCATGCCGCGGGGGCGGCCGAGGGGCCCCGGCCGGAGGGCGGGGGCACGGGCGCCACCGGACGGTTCCCGGTCCCCCCGCAGAACGGCACCCGCCCGAACATGCCCCGCCAGCGTCCGCCGGAGCCCCGGTGACCCCCGGCGGCGGGTCCACGTCCCCTTACTGGCGGGCGAGAACAGTGCGGAGCGGCCCCGCGTCGACAACCTGTCGTGGAAAGCCCCGGACCGCAGACAGGACGCCGATTCCGTTTCCGCATCGCGGACATCTACCCTCGGCCGCATGACCCCTCAGCCCTCCCCCCAGGCCGGCGCCGCCGTGAAGGCCGCGGACCGCGCGCACGTCTTCCACTCCTGGTCAGCGCAAGAGCTGATCGACCCGCTCGCCGTCGCCGGCGCCGAGGGGTCGTACTTCTGGGACTTCGAAGGCAAGCGCTACCTCGACTTCTCCAGCGGACTCGTCTACACCAACATCGGCTACCAGCACCCCAAGGTCGTCGCCGCGATCCAGGAGCAGGCGGCACGGATGACGACGTTCGCGCCCGCGTTCGCCGTCGAGGCGCGCTCGGAGGCCGCGCGGCTGATCGCCGAGCGCACGCCCGGCGACCTGGACAAGATCTTCTTCACCAACGGCGGCGCCGACGCCGTCGAGCACGCCCTGCGCATGGCCCGGCTGCACACCGGCCGCCCCAAGGTGCTCTCCGCCTACCGCTCGTACCACGGCGGCACCCAGCAGGCGGTCAACGTCACCGGTGACCCGCGCCGCTGGGCCTCCGACAGCGGGACGGCCGGTGTCGTGCACTTCTGGGCGCCGTTCCTCTACCGCTCGCGCTTCTACGCCGAGACCGAGGAGCAGGAGTGCGCGCGAGCCCTTGAGCACCTGGAGACGACCGTCGCCTTCGAGGGTCCCGGGACGATCGCCGCGATCGTCCTGGAGACGATCCCGGGCACCGCGGGGATCATGATGCCGCCGGCCGGTTACCTGGCCGGGGTGCGCGAGATCTGCGACAAGTACGGCATCGTGTTCGTGCTCGACGAGGTCATGGCCGGTTTCGGACGCACCGGCACCTGGTTCGCGGCCGACCTGTACGACGTCGTACCCGACCTGATGACCTTCGCCAAGGGCGTGAACTCGGGTTATGTGCCGCTGGGCGGCGTCGCGATCTCCGCCGAGATCGCCGCGACCTTCGCCGAGCGGCCCTACCCCGGCGGACTGACGTACTCCGGGCACCCGCTGGCCTGTGCCGCCGCCGTCGCCACGATCAACGTGATGGCGGAGGAGGGCGTCGTCGAGCACGCCGCGCGGCTCGGCGGTGAGGTCGTCGAACCGGCGCTGCGGGAGCTGGCCGAGCGCCACCCGAGCGTGGGCGAGGTGCGCGGCACCGGCATGTTCTGGGCGCTGGAGCTGGTGAAGGACCGGGAGACCCGGGAGCCGCTGGTGCCCTACAACGCGACCGGTCAGGCGGCCACGCCCATGTCCGCGTTCGCCGCCTCCGCCAAGGCGCACGGCCTGTGGCCGTTCGTGAACATGAACCGCACCCACGTGGTCCCGCCGTGCAACGTCTCCGAGGCGGAGCTGAAGGAGGGCCTGGCGGCCCTGGACACGGCACTGTCCGTGGCGGACGAGTACACGCGGTAGGCGGAACGGGGCGGTGGGTCCGGGCGCGTAGGGTTGCGTGCTCGTAAGCGGTAGACATGTGTACGAGCACGCCCCCGGACGGCGCCGTTCAGCGACGCCCCGCACCCGACGAGGAGACGCCCGCCCATGCCCGGCCCCAGCGGCACCGGTGCCGTCACGCGCAGCACCCTGCGGCAGCAGATCGCCGACGCGCTCCGCGACGAGGTGCTGGCCGGGCGGCTCCAGCCGGGGCAGGAGTTCACGGTCAAGGAGATCGCCGAGCAGTACGGCGTCTCCGCGACGCCGGTGCGCGAGGCCCTGGTCGACCTGTCCGCGCAAGGGCTCCTCGACGCCGACCACCACCGCGGCTTCCGCGTCCACGAGTACTCGGTCGACGACTTCCGCGGCATGATCGAGGCCCGCAGTCTCGTGACCGACGGGATGTTCCTCTCGCTGGCCGCGGACCTGCCGGGCGGCCCCGACCCGGCCGACCCGCGCATCGCCGCCGCCCTCGCCGGGGTCCGCAGGCGCGGCGAGGAGGCCCAGCGCGCCGCCGCGGCCGGAGACCTGACCGTCCTGATCGGCTACGACCTGCGCTACTGGCGCGAGCTGGCCACCCTCTTCGGCAACCCCTACCTCTGCGACTTCCTGCACCGGCTGCGCGTGCAGAGCTGGGTGTGCACGGTGCAGCACCTGCGGCGGCTCAGCGAACTGCGCGGCGCGCTGTGGTGCGGGCACACCGAACTGGTCGACGCCCTGGCCCGGCGCGACATCCCGGGCGCGCGTTCGCTCGTCGACGCGTACAACACCCACTCGCTGGCCCTCATCGAGGGGCTCGCCGCCGGATGACCAACGCCGGACGTGACGTGGTCCGGCCCCAGGTGGGTATGGGACCTGCACGTGGGCGCACCCCGGCGCACACCGACTACGCTGCCCTGACCACCACCGTGCTGTGTGAGGAGCCCTCTTTTGGCCTGTGACCTGTGGCTGGTACCGCTCGTCGACATCTTGTGCCACACGCCGGACAACCCGTTCGCCGAGGAACTCGCGCAATACGACAAGGTGCTGGCCGAGGCCGGGCTGCCGCCGGTGCCGGTGTACCCGTACATGCCGGGCCTGTCCGGCGAGGTCGCGCCGGTGGCCGGCTTCGACTACGACGCGCTGCACTTCCTGCGCCGGGCACACCTCCTTCAGGTGTGCGGCCTTCCGGTGACGCCGGTGGACGAACTCGGCGGTGACTACGAGCAGTTGCTGGAGATGTTCGAGTCGACGGCACAGCAGTCCCACCTGGTCTGGCACTACGACCACGCCGGCGCCTACGTCCCGGTCGACTTCCCGCACCCGCTCTCCAGTGACGAACTCCTGGCGGGCGGCGGCCCCTTGGGGTCCTCGCACACCCTGCTGCGGGAACTGGAGGCCGTCGCCCCGGCCCTCGGCATCGACCCCGCCAACCCCCCGGCCCCGCCGCAGCCGCCGCTCGGTCCGACGGAGCTGGAGGAACCGGCGGTGCCCGCGCCGTACGACTCCAGTCCGTTCGCCCGGGAGCGGCATGTGTGGCTGGGGCTGCACGCGGCGGCGACGCGGAGCCTGGCGCAGGGGTCGATGATCGTCTTCAGCTGACCGGCGCCGGTCGGCCTGGCTGGGAGCCGGTCAGCCGAGCTGGGACAGGCCCTTGCGCAGGTCGTCGGCGTTCATGATCGGGGAGACCTCGACCTCGGCGTTCAGCTCGGTGAAGAACGGCTCACCGGTGGGCGGCAGTTCCGAGCTGTCCTGCATGTCGAAGACCATCAGGGCCGTCCGCCGACCGCCGAGCGGACCGAAGTAGGCGGCCTCCGGCTTGAGGTGGTCGAGGGTGCGGCTGATCAGCTCGGGCAGTTTCCCGCTGCGGATCGCCTCGTTCGCCTTGTCCGTGTCCAGCGTCGCCTTGAGCAGCACGCGCATCGCACTCACCTTCTTCTGTCGACGCGACGTGTACCCCTTCAGCCTATGCCCGTGATGTCCAGTTCGTTCAGGCGAGCCGGTTCCGCGATCACGTCGATGCCGGTGATGCGGCCGTCGGCGGCGAAGTCGAAGCGGAGGACGACCCGCAGCCTGCCGTGCTCGGCCATCGCCATGCCCACCCGGCCGTCGACGAGGACGACGGCGGCGGTCCTGGCCCGGCCCATCGAGGCCATCGCGCCGCGGGCCACCGGCTCCACACCGCTGACGGTGACGGGTTCGGGCGTCGGCACGACCGCCGCGTCGGCGCGCAGCACGACGTCCGGGTGGAGCAGGGCCACCAGCGCGTCGAAGTCGCCGCCGCGGGTGGCCGCCAGGTAGGCGTCGACCGCGCGGCGCCGGCGCGGCAGGTCGGCGTCGGGCGCGGGCACGCCCCGCACCCGGCGGCGGGCGCGGCTGGCCAGCTGGCGGGTGGCGGCGGGGGTCTTGTCGAGCATCGCGGCGATGTCGTCGAAGGGCACGTCGAACATGTCGTGCAGCACGAAGGCGAGCCGCTCGGCGGGGCCGAGGGTGTCCAGGACGATCAGCAGCGCGATCCCGACCTCGTCGGCGAGCTGCACCTCCTCGGCCGGGTCCGCGGCGGTGCCGGTCACGGCCAGCTGCCTGCGGACCCCGTCGTCCAGTGGGTCCTCGCGGCGGGTGTCCCGGGCCCGTAGCAGGTTGAGGCAGACCCGCGCCACGACCGTGGTGAGCCACCCCGAGGGGTTGTCCACCTCGGTGGTGTCCGCCCGGTCGGCCCGCAGCCAGGCCTCCTGGAGGGCGTCGTCCGCCTCGCCGAGCGAACCGAGGATCCGGTACGCGACCGCCCGCAGCCGGGGCCGGTCCAGCTCGAACCGCCGGGCCATGTCATCGGATCGTCCGGGCACCGTACGGTTCCTTCCGCGTCCACCCGCCCTCCGGGTGCGGCCCCCAGTCAACCATCCGGCGTACGCGGCCCCGCAAGGGCCTCTCAGCGCACCAGCGTGATCCCCGGCGGCCACAGCACCCCGTCGGCCAGCAGCAGGGACGGTCCCAGGTGTACGGGGCACACCCGCAGCGGCGCCCGCAGGTGCCGGGCGACCTCGAAGCGGGCCGGGTCGCCGCACTCGCCCAGGGCGTCGTCGCCGCCGTACGGGCCCTGGCAGGAAGCGGCGCTGTAGCGGTCGGTCATGCCACCGATCCGACATCACGGAGCACGCCGACGCCCGGCGGAGGGGGCCGAACGAAGGGCTACAGGGCGGTGGCGGCGTCGTCGAGGCCGATGCACTTGCGCTGCTGCGGGAGCCACTTCACGGCCGGGTCCAGCGTGGCGAGGATGCCGCCCACCTCCTCGCGCGGACCGGAGTACGTGAACTCCACGGCCGGTGAGCGGCCGTAGGTCCGCAGGACGCTCACGCCGTCGCGCTTGAGCCGTGCCTCGTCCAGGACCCAGTCGACGCCGTCGGCGGTGACGCACAGGTTGACGTTGGGCTGCAGCTCCTCGGCGCCGCAGCGGAACACCGCCTTCTGGCCGCCCCAGGAGGCGACCGCGTCCCCCAGGGCCCAGTCGCGCGAGGCGCCGGGTATGTCGTCCGGGAGGCGGGAGACCACCTTGTCGCACTTGGGGTCGTCGGCGTGCGGGGCCGCGGAGACGCGGTGGCCGTCGACGTAGAAGGCACCGCCGGTCACGGCGACGACCGCCACGGCCAGCCAGATCCACGTCCGGGTGGTGGGCTTCCGCATGTTCCGCTCGCTCCGTGCTGTCCGACCGCTGAAAGGCTCTGGGGCTCCGGCCAGCGTATCCGCCGTCCCGACGGCGACGGCCGGGGCCCCTTGCGGGGTCCCGGCCGTCGGCGCGCGCGTGGTGCTCGGTGGTGCCTACAGGAACGAGTTGATCTCGATCGTCTCGTCCCGGCCCGGGCCGACGCCGATCGCGGAGATCGGGGCGCCGGACATCTCCTCCAGCGCCTTCACGTACGCCTGGGCGTTCTTCGGCAGGTCGGAGAAGGACTTCGCCTTGGTGATGTCCTCGCTCCAGCCGGGCAGCGTCTCGTAGACCGGCTTCGCGTGGTGGAAGTCGGACTGCGAGTACGGCAGCTCCTCGACGCGCTTGCCGTCGATCTCGTACGCCACGCAGACCGGGATCTGCTCCCAGCCGGTGAGGACGTCGAGCTTGGTGAGGAAGAAGTCGGTGAGGCCGTTGACGCGGGTGGCGTAGCGGGCGATCACCGCGTCGAACCAGCCGCAGCGCCGGTCGCGGCCGGTGGTGACGCCGCGCTCGCCGCCGATGCGGCGCAGGGCCTCGCCGTCCTCGTCGAACAGCTCGGTCGGGAAGGGTCCCGCGCCGACGCGGGTCGTGTACGCCTTGAGGATGCCGATGACTCGGCTGATCTTCGTCGGGCCCACGCCGGCGCCGGTGCAGGCGCCGCCCGCGGTCGGGTTCGACGAGGTGACGAAGGGGTACGTGCCGTGGTCGATGTCCAGGAGCGTGCCCTGGCCGCCCTCGAAGAGGACCACCTTGTCGTCGTCGAGGGCCTGGTTGAGGACCAGGACCGTGTCGGCGACGTACGGCGCGAGCTTGTCGGCGTAGCCCAGCAGCTCCTCGACGACCTGGCCGGTGGCGATGGCGCGTCGGTTGTAGAGCTTGGTGAGCATCTGGTTCTTGACGTCGAGCGCCGCCTCGACCTTCTGGGTGAGGATCGACTCGTCGTAGAGGTCCTGGACCCGGATGCCCACGCGGTTGATCTTGTCGGCGTAGGTCGGGCCGATGCCGCGCCCGGTGGTGCCGATCTTGCGCTTGCCGAGGAAGCGTTCCGTCACCTTGTCGACGGTGACGTTGTACGGCGTGATGATGTGGGCGTTGCCGCTGATCAGGAGCTTGGACGTGTCGACGCCGCGCTCGTTCAGCCCGCTCAGCTCGGAGAACAGGACCGACGGGTCGACGACGACGCCGTTGCCGATGACCGGCGTGCAGTCGGGAGACAGGATTCCGGAAGGGAGCAGGTGGAGGGCGTACTTCTGGTCGCCCACGACTACCGTGTGGCCGGCGTTGTTGCCGCCCTGGTAGCGCACCACATAGTCGACGGAACCACCGAGCAGGTCCGTCGCCTTTCCCTTGCCTTCGTCACCCCACTGAGCACCGAGCAGCACAAGTGCGGGCACGCGCGTACACCCCTTCCGGGCGGGGCATGTCCATGGTCGAGGGCGTATGCGACGGGTTTCCGCCACGTACACCGCGACCGTCGTTGGCCGCCAACCGTCGGACCGGGTGCCCCGGAATAGACGAAGCCCCTGGCGCAACAGCGCAAGGGGCTCTTGCACAAAGATGCTACCCGAGGAAGCGAGGCATGGCCGAGGTGGCGACTTCCGCGAGCTCTTCCGCGAACTCTTCCGCGAGGTCCGATCAGCTTCTGGTGGTCGTCGATCCGGTCGCCCGACGGCTGGACGGGGAGTCGGTCAGAATCGCGAAAGACGTGCTCAGCGCGGGCGCGGCGCACACGAAGGTGTGTCTGCCGGACGGTCCGGAGGAGTTCGCGCGTGCGCTCGGGCGGCGCGGCTCGCGGCGCCCGGTGGTGATCGGGGACGACGGTGCGCTGCTGCGGGCCGTGGCCCTGCTGCACCGGCGGCGGGAGCTGGCGGGCTGCGCGCTGGCCGTGGTGCCGGTGGGGACGGCGCTCGGCCTCGCGCGGTCCCTGGGGCTGCCGACGGGGGCGGTGGCGGCGGCGCGGGCCGTGCTCGACGGTGCGGAACGGCGCCTGGACCTGCTCGTCGACGACAGCGACGGGGTGGTGCTGGGGGCGGTGGGGATTCCGCCCGCCCCCCTGCCGGTGCCGGTGCGGGAGCGGGCGGAGACGCACGCGGGCACCGGGCCCGGCACGGGACCGGGCGGGCCGGGGCCGGGCCGTCCCTGGCTGCGGACCTGTCAGTCGCTCGTACGGACGCTGGCGGCCTCGCGTCCGGCCCGCAACGCCGTCCCGCCGGGAGCGGCCGGTCCGGCCCGGCTGCGGGTGGAGGTGGACGGGACGACGCTGGTCGACCTGGACCAGCCCGTGGAGGCGGTGACGGTGACGCCGGGCGCCGGAGGGGTGGCCGTGGTGGAGGTGCGGCCCCTGCCGGTGGGCACGCAGGCGTCGCCGCTGACGGTGAGCGGGCGGACGGTGACCGTGTCGGGGGCGCACTTCCGGTACCGGGCCGACGCGGTGGTGTGCGGGCCGGTGGGCACGCGGACGTGGGTGGCGCGGGAGGGGGCGTGGGGGCTGACACTGCCCGCGGGGTAGGTCCCTGCGTCAGGGGTTCGTCCCCGCCCGGCCGGTGGTTCACCCCCGCCCGAACCGCTCCTCCCGGTGCACCCGCCAGCGTTCCATCATGGCCATGATCTCCCCGTCGACGAACTCGAAGAAGGCGAGCGTCTCGGCCATGCGCCGGCCCGCCGGGCTGTCGGCGCCCAGGCTGGTGACGCCCTCGCTCAGCGCGCTCTCCCAGCGCTTGATGATGGTCTCGCGGTTGGTGAGCGCCTCGTACCACTGGTTGCTGTGCACCCGGTAGCGCTCCCGGCGTGAGCCGGGTTCGCGCTCGCGCGAGACCATGTGCTGCTGCGAGAGGTAGCGCACGGCACCGGAGACGGCGGCGGGGCTGACCTGGAGGCTCTCGCCCAGCTCCGCGGAGGTCAGCGAACCGGAGTCGGAGGCCAGCAGCGCGGCGAAGACCCTCGCCGGCATGCGCTGCATACCGGCCTCGACCAGTTGGGCCGCGAAACTCTCCACGAACTTGGACACCGCCTCGGGGTCGCGCCCCGGTTCCGCCTGATCCGCTGGTTGCCTCATCCCACGATCATCCCTCACCGTCTTGACGGTTTTTTAACTTCACAAGTTTCTGAAAGTAGCGTACTTTCCGAATCATGACGAAGGCAATCAGCGTCTCCGGACTCCACAAGTCGTTCGGGCGCACGCACGCTCTGGACGGGCTCGACCTGGAGGTCGAGACCGGCGAGGTCCACGGCTTCCTCGGGCCCAACGGAGCCGGCAAGTCCACCACCATCCGCGTCCTGCTCGGCCTGCTGCGCGCCGACTCCGGCGCCGCGCAGGTCCTCGGCCGCGACCCGTGGGCGGACGCGGTGGAGGCGCACCGGCGGATCGCGTACGTCCCCGGCGACGTGACGCTGTGGCGCAACCTCTCCGGCGGCGAGGTCATCGACCTCTACGGCCGGCTGCGCGGCGGACTGGACACCCGGCGGCGCGCGGACCTGGTCGAACGCTTCGAGCTGGACCCGACCAAGAAGGGCCGCACGTACTCCAAGGGCAACCGGCAGAAGGTGGCCCTGGTGGCCGCCTTCGCCTCGGACGTCGACCTGCTGATCCTCGACGAACCCACCTCCGGACTCGACCCGCTGATGGAGGAGGTCTTCCAGAGGTGCGTCGAGGAGGAGCGCGAGCGCGGCCGGACGGTGCTGCTCTCCTCCCACATCCTCAGCGAGGTCGAGGAGCTGTGCGACCGGGTCAGCATCATCCGCAAGGGGCGGACCGTCGAGAGCGGCTCGCTCGCCGACCTGCGCCACCTGACCCGGACCAGCGTCACCGCCGAACTCGCCGGCACCCCGAACGGCCTCGCCCACCTGCCGGGCGTCCACGACCTCGACGTCCAGGGCCACCGGGTCCGGCTCCAGGTCGACACCGACAAGCTGGACGCCGTCCTCAGGGTGCTGAGCGAGACGGGCGTGCGGTCGCTGACCTCGACGCCGCCGACGCTGGAGGAGCTGTTCCTGCGGCACTACCAGGCCGAGGCGACCGAGGCCGCGGGGTCCGGTGCGGACGCGGAGTCCGGTGCGGAGGTGACGGCACGATGACCGCCACCGCCGACACCGCCGCCCCCGCCCACGCGGCCCGGTCCACAGGCTCGCGCCAACTGACCGGCACCGGCACGCTGCTGCGCTTCGCCCTGCGCCGCGACCGCGCGCTGATCCCCGTCTGGGTCGCGGTCAACGCGCTCATGGTGCTGTCCATGCCGGGCACCATCAAGGGCCTGTACGGGACCGCCGCCGAACGCGCCGACCTGATGCGGCAGATGGAGACCAACGCCTCGCTGCGCGCCCTGGTCGGACCGGTCTTCGACGACAGCCTCGGCGCGCTCACCGCCTGGCGCGTCGGCCTGTACGCCGGTGCGCTCGCCGCCGTGATGAGCCTGCTGATCGTCGTACGGCACACCCGGGACGAGGAGGAGAGCGGACGGCAGGAGGTCGTCGCCTCCGGAATGGTCGGCCGCCGGGCATCGCTGACGGCGGCGCTGCTGGCGGCGGCGGTCGCCAACGCCGTGCTGGCCCTTCTCGTCTTCGTCGGGCTGGCCGGGCAGGGGGCGGCCGGTGCGTTGGCCCTCGGGCTAGGGATGGCGGGCACCGGGATGCTCTTCGCGACCATGGCGGCGATCGTCGCCCAGCTCACCGAGAGCGCGCGGCTGGCCCGGGGGCTGACGGCGGCGGTACTGGGCGGGGCCTTCGTGCTGCGTGCGGCGGGCGACTCGGCGACGGACGACGGCTCGTCGGTCCTGACCTGGGTGTCGCCGCTCGGCTGGCTGGAGAACCTGCGGGCCTTCGCCGGTGAGCGGTGGTGGGTGCTGCTGCTGATCGCGGGCGCGACGGTGGCGCAGGGGGCCGTGGCCTACGCTCTCGCCGGGCGCCGGGACCTCGGCATGAGCTTCCTGCCGACCCGGCCGGGACCGGCCGCCGGTCGCCTGCGGACGGCCGGTGCGCTGGCCTGGCGCCTGCAGCGCGGCGGCGTCCTCGGCTGGAGCATCGGCTTCTTCCTCGCCGGGGTCGTCTACGGCGGGATGACGGAGGGCGCGGCCGATCTGGTCGGGGACAACGAGCAGGCCCGCGAGATCATCGAGCGGATGGGCGGGCAGGCCGGGCTCACCGACGCGTTCGTGTCGGCGATGATCGGCATGCTCGGACTGATCGCCGCGCTGTACGTCGTGGCGTCGGTGCTGCGGCTCAGCGGCGAGGAGACGTCCGGTCGGGCGGAACCGGTGCTCGCGGGCGCGGTGGGCCGGCTGCGGTGGGCCGCGGGGCACCTGGTGATCGCCTTCGGCGGTGCGGCGCTCATCATGCTGCTCGCCGGGCTCGGCTTCGCTGCCGGGTACGGGCAGGACTTCGGGGCGATCCTGGGCGCCTGTCTGGTGCAGTTGCCCGCGGTGTGGGTGATCGGCGGCGCGGCGGTGCTGCTGCACGGGTTGCTGCCCCGGGCCGCGGTGGCCGGGTGGGCGGTCGCGGGCGCGGTGCTGCTGCTGGGGTGGGTCGGACCCGCGCTGGACGTGCCGCAGTCCGTTCTGGACGTGTCCCCGTACGGACACCTGCCGAAGCTGCCCGGCGGGGAGATGGACTGGTCACCGGTGCTGGTGCTGCTTGTGATCGCGGTGGCGCTGGTCGGGGCGGGGCTGGCGGGACTGCGGCGGCGGGACCTGACGACCTGACGCCTCCGGGGTGGTGCGACCCGCGAGATCCGGACAGATCGCCGCGGTGTCTTGCGCGGAGGCGGCCGTACGGAAATAGTTGAACGATGAACTACAGGGTTCCTCGGCCGGCGTCCCGGCCGGCCGGCCCTGCCATCGCCCGTACGTGTAGTACGTGTACAAGGAGAAGGGGAGCACCCACATGAGCGTCGCGCTCGTACGCAACCCCGGCGAAGGCACTCACTACCGCTACTACGACAGCGTCCAGGAACAGGTCGTGTCGCGCACCGAGACCGACGGGGTGGTCAGCGTCGCACGGCTGACCATGCGCCGGTCCGACGCACCGCCCCTGCACGTCCACAGCCACGAGGACGAGAGCTGGGTGGTGCTGTCCGGGCGCATCCGCTTCTGGGTCGGGGCGGACTCACTCGACGCCTGCGAGGTCCACGACGCCGGACCGGGCGCCTACGTCTTCGGCCCCCGCTCGGTCCCCCACACGCTCCAGCCGCTCACCACGACGGCGGAGGTGCTGGTCATCAACAACCCGGGGGCGATCGAGGGCTACTTCCGCTCGGTCGGGCACGCCGAGGCGCGGCAGGACCTGGACCACGTGGACGGACTCGCCCGGTACGGGGTGACCCTGCTGGACGACCCGCCCCGCGCGTAGCGCGTCCCGTGCCCCGCGGTGAAACCGGCGCGGGAGCGACGGCGTCCTCGTGGGCATGAAGCGAGACGCGGTGACGGGTGGCGGGTGCCTGGTGTCGGCGGCGGGTGTCGTGGGCGCCGTATGGCTGTGGGGCGCCTCGGACCGCACGCAGCGGCACCTCGGCAACGAGTTCGAGAACAACGGCCAGGACTTCGGCGCCGTCCTCACCGAGCTGCCGTTCGTCTTCCTCGCCGGGGCCCTCGTGCCCGCCGTGCTCTGGGGGCTCGGGGCCTGGCTGGTGGGGCGGCGCCGACGGCCGGAGCCCTCGGCGGATTCACAGCTCCACGCGTAGCCCCGTCAGTCCGCGCATCACGAAGTTCGGCCTGCGTTCCGGTTCCGCCGCCAGGCTCAGCCCGGGGGCCCGTTCCAGCAGGGCCGTCATGGACGCCGCCAGTTCGATGCGGGCCAGCGGGGCGCCGATGCAGTAGTGGATGCCGGCGCTGAAGGAGATGTGGGGGTTGTCCCGGCGGGTGAGGTCGAGGCGTTCCGGGGCGGTGAAGACCGCCGGGTCGTGGTTGGCGGAGCCGAACAGCATCGCCACCTCCGCGCCGCGCGGCAGGGTCGTCCCGTCGATCTCGATCTCGTCGAGGACCCAGCGTTCGAAGAGCTGGAGCGGGGTGTCGTAGCGCATCAGCTCCTCCACGGCGGACGGGACCAGGGAGCGGTCGGCGCGCAGGGCCGCCAGCTGGTCGGGGTGGCGGAAGAGCGCCAGCCAGCCGTTGGTCGTGGCGTTCACCGTGGCCTCGTGACCGGCGTTCAGGAGCAGGACGCAGGTCGAGATCATCTCCTGCTCGGTGAGGCGGTCGTCGTCCTCGTCGTGGGCCGCGATCAGCCCCGAGATCAGGTCGTCGCCCGGCTCCTTTCGGCGGGCCGCGATGAGGGTGCGCAGGTACTCGGAGAAGTCGAGGGAGGCCCGGACCGCCTTCGCCGCCGTCTCCTCGGACGGGTTCAGCTCGTACATCCCGCAGATCTCCGCCGACCAGGGGCGCAGCGGGGCCCGGTCGGACTCCGGGATGCCCAGCATCTCGGCGATCACGGCGACCGGCAGCGGCTCGGCCACGTCCGTCAGCAGATCGCCGCCGCCCGCCGCGACCAGCCGGGACACCAGGTCGTCCGCCAGCTCGTGCACGTACGGCTTCAGCCGCTCCACCGTGCGCGGCGTGAACGCCTTCGACACCAGACGCCGGATCCGGGTGTGGTCCGGCGGCTCCAGGTCGAGCATGCCGTGGTCGTTGAGCGTGTGGAAGGGCTCCTGCTCCGGCGGGGGCGGGGTGCGGCCGAAGTCCTCGTGCGTGAAACGGTGCTGGTAGGTCCGGCCGAGCCGGCGGTCGCGCAGCAGCGCCGAGACGTCGGCGTGGTGCGGGACCAGCCACTGGTCGCTCGGCTCGTAGTAGAGCACGCGCCCCCGGGCCCGCAGCTCGGCGAAGGCGGGGTACGGGTCGGCGACGAACGCCGGGTCCCACGGGTCGAACGCCAGGTCGGATTCCTTGGATGCAGCCGTCATGGACGGACGATAGGTCCTCGGGCGGGCCGGTGCCCAGAGCCCGCCCGGTCACGGTCAGCCCGGGGTCACCAGCCGCGCCTCGTAGGCGAAGACCGCTGCCTGGGTGCGGTCGCGCAGGCCCAGCTTCACCAGGATGCGGCTGACGTGGGTCTTGATCGTCGACTCGGCGACCACCAGGCGTTCGGCGATCTCGGAGTTGGACAGGCCCTGCGCGATCAGGACCAGGACCTCCGTCTCGCGTTCGGTCAGGTCGCCGTAGGCCGCCTGTGCCGACGGCAGCAGGCGCGGGGCGTCGGAGAGCTTGGAGAACTCGGTGATCAGGCGCTTGGTGATCGAGGGGGCGAGGAGGGCCTCGCCGGCCGCCACCACCCGGACGCCGTCGGCGAGCTGGCGGGCCGAGGCGTCCTTGAGGAGGAAGCCGGACGCGCCCGCGCGCAGCGCCTGGTACACGTACTCGTCCAGGTCGAAGGTGGTGAGGACCAGCACCTTCGAGGTGCCGTCCGCCGCCACGATCTCCCGCGTCGCCTCGATGCCGTTCAGCTCGGGCATGCGGATGTCCATCAGGACGACGTCCGGGGACAGCTCGCGGACCTTGGCCACCGCCTCCCGGCCGTTGACCGCCTCGCCGGCGACCTCGATGTCCGGCATCGCGTTCAACAGGACCGAGAAGCCCTCGCGGACCATCATCTGGTCGTCGGCGATCAGTACGCGGATCGTCATGCTTCACCTTCGGTCTGCACGGTGACCGGCAGGAACACCGCCACCTCGTACCCGCCGTCGTCCGTCGGTCCCGCCGTCATCTCGCCGTTCAGCATCGAGACGCGCTCGCGCATGCCGGTGATGCCGTGTCCGGCGCCGGGCGACGTCTTGACCAGGGTGTTCGGCGGAACCGCGGTGTTGACCACGCGCAGGCCCAGGCCGCCCAGGACGTAGGAGACCTCGACGCGGGCCGTCGCGCCGGGCGCGTGGCGCAGGCTGTTGCTCAGCGCCTCCTGCACGATCCGGTACGCCGACAGCTCCACACCGGGCGGCAGCTCGCGCACCGCGCCGGTCACCGCCTTGTCCACGGCCAGGCCCGCCTCGCGCACATTGGCGAGCAGGGCGTCCAGATCGGCGAGCATGGGCTGCGGGGCGTCCGGAGCCTCGTAGTCCTCGGCGCGGACGACGCCCAGGACACGGCGCAGCTCGGTGAGGGCCGCCACCGCGTTCTCCCGGATGGTGGCGAAGGCCCGCTCCAGCTCCTCCGGCGGATTCTCCACCCGGTAGGGCGCGGCCTCCGCCTGGATGGCCACCACCGACATGTGGTGCGCGACCACGTCGTGCAGCTCGCGGGCGATGGTGGTGCGCTCCTCCAGCAGGGTCCGCCGGGACCGCTCGTGCGCGGTGACCGTCTGCTGGGCGGTCACCTCTTTGCGGGCGGTCTGTCGTATGTGCCAGAGACAGACCACGAGCAGGGCGAACGCGGACGTCACCATCATGGGCCCGCTGTTCGTGTAGTAGTACGACCCGCCGAAGAAGACGTCCGAGAGGAAGGCGTATCCGCACGTCAGAACCCACATCCAGACGGCGGTGCGGGGCCGGGTGCGCAGCGCCACGACGATCAGCACCGTGAGGTGGCAGACGAACGCGCCGGGTATCCACGGCCAGTCCCACCCGGAGCCGTTGATCAGCGCGACCAGCGGGGTCACGGCGAGGGACAGCCAGAAGGCGCCGATCGGCCGCACCAGCGTGGCGAGCACCGGGAGGGCGCACAGGAGGCCGGTCAGCAGGGCCGGCGCGTCACCGCCGGGCAGGTCGCCCGAGAACGTGCCGACGACGAAGGCGAGGAACGCGGTCGCCCCGACCACCGCGTGCGGGAGGTACCGCGCGTCCGGGCGCAGCCTGCCGGGCAGCCGGCGGACGACCGGGCCGTCCGTGTGCCGGGGCGGCAGGACGCGGTAGGCGAAGGGGTCGTGGAACAGGTCCTGGCGCAGTCCCCGCAGGGATGTCCGGACCAGCCGGTACTCCTGGCTGCGGGTCCCGCCCTCGTGCTGCTGGTGAGTCGTCTCGGTCACGCTCACACGGTAGGCGGACCGGGAGTGGCCGGTCGTCCCCGTGGAGAGGGGTTCTCGGGCATCCGTCTCAAGTACTACGGGGGCCACTCGGCGTCGCTCCTCAGTACCCCGCGGGGCGCACCAGCCCCGACTCGTACGCGAACACCGCCGCCTGCGTGCGGTCCCTGAGGCCCAGCTTCACCAGGATCCTGCCCACGTGCGTCTTCACCGTCTGCTCGGCGACCACCAGGCGCTGGGCGATCTCCGCGTTCGACAGGCCCTGCGCGATGAGGGCGAGCACCTCCGTCTCCCGCTCGGTCAGTTCGCCGACGCGGGCCTTGAGCGGGGCGCGCGGGCGGTCGTCCAGGCGGGAGAACTCCGCGATCAGCCGTCGGGTGATCCCCGGCGCGAGCAACGCGTCACCGGCGGCCACCACCCGGACCGCCTCGGCGAGCTGGTCGGCGGACGCGTCCTTCAGCAGGAAGCCGGAGGCCCCGGCCCGCAGTGCCTCGTACACGTACTCGTCGAGGTCGAAGGTGGTCAGCACCAGCACCCTGATCTCCGGGGTCGCCCCGGTGATGCGCCGGGTGGCCTCGATACCGCCCAGCTCGGGCATCCGGATGTCCATCAGGACGACCTCCGGGGCGAGTTCGGCGACCTTGGCCACCGCGTCCAGGCCGTCCACCGCCTGCCCGATCACCTCGATGTCGGGCTGGGTGTTGAGCAGCACGGTGAAACCCTGCCGGACCATCTGCTGGTCGTCGGCGATCAGCACGCGGATCACGCGGCCGTTGCTGCTGGTCGTCATGGGGTGTCGTCCTCGGTGTAAGGGTCGGGAAAGGGGTCGACGGGCAGGTCGGGGCCGTCGACCGGCAGGAACGCGGCCACCTGGTAGCCGCCGTCCGGCATGGGCTGCGCCGTCAGCGTGCCGTCGAGCATCGCCACCCGCTCCCGCATGCCGAGCAGCCCGTGCCCGGCCCCCTGCGACGGCCCGGGGACGCGCTGCGGCCGGGTGTTGGAGACCACCACGCGCAGCCCGATCGGAAGGTGGATGAGGTGGACCTGGGCACTCGCGCCCGGCGCGTGCCGCAGCACGTTGCTGAGCGCCTCCTGCACGATCCGGTAGGCCGACAGCTCCACGCCGGGCGGCAGGGGTCTGCGCGTCCCGCTCGTATCGGTGGTGACGGTCAGCCCGGCGGCCCGGGTGTTCTCCACCAGCGCGTCGAGCCGGTCGAGGGTGGGCTGCGGGGCGTGCGGGGCGGCGCCGTCGGCTCCCTCGGACGCCGCCGGCGCGTCCGGGTGCTCGGCGCGCAGCACACCCAGCACCCGGCGCAGCTCGGTGAGTGCCTCCAGCGCGTTCTGCCGGATGCCGGCGAGGTTCTCCTTCAGCTCGTCCGGAGGGTCCTTGACCAGGAGGGGCGCGACCTGGGCCTGGATGGAGATCACCGACATGTGGTGCGCGACGACGTCGTGCAGCTCACGCGCGATGCGGCCGCGCTCCTCCAGCAGGGTGCGCCGGGCCCGCTCCTCGGCGGTCAGCGAGGTCTGCTCGGCCAGCTGGCTGCGGGCTTCTCGGCGGCCGCGCAGGGCGATGCCGAGGACGACGACGACCGTGAACAGGATGACGGCGAGCTGGCCGGTCGGAAGGTAGTGCGGCGCGCCCACGATGCCCTGGACGACGTAGGTGGGAAACGCGGTGAAGATCAACGCTTCCACGGACACCCGGGTCCGGACCCGCAGGGCGAGCAGCAGCATCACGAACAGGTGCCCGATGAGTCCGGCGGCCGTCCAGGGCCAGGTGAACTCGTAGCCGCCCTCCATCTGGGCCCGCACGGCGAAGGCGCCCACCAGCATGCCCGCCATCGACAGCCACCACGCCGCGACCGGCCGCCACAGCGCGAGCACCATCGCCCCGGCCCCGGCGAGAGCGACGACGAAGGCGAAGCCCGGCTCGATTCCGCCGTGCTCACCGAGCTGCGCGGCGTCACCGAGCAGCACCCCGAGCGCCGCCAGGCACACGATCCCGTGCGGGAACCAGCGCAGCCACACCGACGGCGGCAGCGGATCGGCCCGCCAGGTCCACAGGTCGTCGTGGAGCACGCGCAGCACCCGCTCGGCCCGGGCCCGTGACCGGTCCCCCAGCCGTTTCCCCCATCGCGTCACGGGCTCCACCCTAGACATGGCGTACACCCGCCGTCGTCGCCCGGCGCTGCGGTCGGTGCGCCCGCACGACCCGGGAGCGTCGCCGTCCTCGGCCGCGCTGCTCGCAGGAGCGGAACGTGGCCCAGCAGCCGGCCAGGACCAGCGCGAACACCGGGAGCCAGGCGAGCCGGGCCGCGACCCAGTCCAGGCCGTCGGGGGGCGTGTGCAGGCCGGGCAGACGGCCCGCGAGGAGACCGGTGGCCGTGGTCGCCATGAGCGCCGTCTGGTGCCAGAGGAAGATCGTCATCGCGGATAGGTTGACCAGCGCGACCGCGGCCCAGGCCACCGGACGCCGCATCGCACGGCGCAGCCGCTCGCGCAGCAGCAGCGCGAGCCCGGACTGGGCCAGGCCGAAGGTGACGGCGGCCAGGGTCGGCGGGTTGAGGTTCGACACCGACGCGCCGGGGACGCCGACCATCGACGCCGGGTAGCCCGCCCAGGCGACGAGCGCCGCGGTCGCCGCCGTGCCGCCGGTCAGCAGGAGCCAGCCGGACCGGCGCCGGTCCAGCTCACCGCGGGTCCAGGCAGCGCCCAGGGTGTAGGGGACCAGCCAGCCGGCGGCGAGGTTGACCCAGCCGAGCCAGGACGGGGCGCCGAACCCGAAGCGCAGCAGGTCTATGTGGAGAACGACGACCAGCGGCCACAGCGGATGCAGCCGGGCCAGCAGCGGCGTCGCCGCGGTCAGCGCGGCGAACACCAGCAGGAACCACATCGGGGACAGCGCCAGCTTCACCAGTGTGTGGACGGTCCCGAAGTCCGCGCCGGTGAGCAGGAGCAGCGCCGCCGTCACCGTCCACAGGGCCAGGACGGCAGCGACCGGTCGGAACAGCCGGGACAGCCGGGCTCTCAGCCAGCCGCCGTAGGTCTCGCCGCGGGCCCGGGCCGACGCGTAACCGCGCGTGGCCACATGACCGCCGACCAGGAAGAACACGGCGAGGGTCTGGAAGGCCCAGGAGACCGGGGCGAGCCAGGGCAGGTCCCGCAGCGGGCTGGCCGTGTGCAGGCTGCCGCCGTCGGCGACCAGTGCCGTCACCAGCCAGTGCCCGAGGACCACTCCGAGGACGGCGAAGGCGCGCAGGGCGTCCACGGCCCGGTCCCGGTCCTCGGGCGTGGCCGCGTCGACGCGGGCGGCGGCCTCGCGCAGGGCGCCGCGCGGGTGTGCCGGGGTCAGGTCAGGCATGGGTCACCTCCGTGGTCTCGCCCAGGACGATCCGGGCCAGGTTCGTCAGGGAGAGGGAGCCGGTGTCGAAGTAGTCGCTGTGGCCGCCGTCGCCGGCGTCGAAGACCCGGGCGCCGAAGCCCGGGGAGACCGGGTCCGTGCCGAAGCCGACGGTGGTGCCGAAGAGGTCGGCGCTGACGTGCGGAACGTGCTCCACCCAGTCGTCGGCGCCCCGCCCCGCCCAGATCCGGGCGTCCGCGCGCAGACCGGCGGCGGTGTCGGCTCCGGTGCCGGGGGCGCCGACCAGGGCGATGTCGGACACGTCCAGGCCGTCGGCGGCGCGGGCGCAGACCACCGAGCCGTAGGAGTGGCAGAGGAGGGCGAGGCGGGTGCCGGGGCCGGTGATCCTGTGCAGGTCGTCGACCAGGTCGCGCAGCCCGGGGGCGGCCCGGTCGGCGCGGTCGGTCGTGGCGACGGTGGTGCTGACGGTGCCCGGCGTCTCGTAGCCCAGCCAGGCCACAACGGCGGTGCGGGTCCCCGCGGGCGCCTCGGCGGCGAGCTGCCGGTGCAGGGCCAGGGCGGCGGCGCGGAACCGGCCGTAGGTGTCGAGGCCGGTGTCGGAGCCGGGGACCAGGACGGCGACGCGGTCGGCGTGCGCCAGGTCGCCGAAGACCTCCGTGGCCAGCCCGGCACCGCGGCCGTCGAAGGCGAGGAGGTGGCGGGACCGGTCGGCCATCGCCCGGTCCGCGGCCGCCCGGTGGGCGTCGCCGTGTCCGGCGGCCATCCGGGACGCCTGTGCCGCGTTGGCCCGGTTGGCGGCGTACACGTCGTCCAAGGTGGCGGCCGTCGGGGCCGCGAGCGCGGCGGGGGCCGGGGCGGGGATCCGGGGCTGCGCGGCCCCGGAGAGGGGGAGCACCACGGCACCGGCGATGAGGGCGGCGCAACCGGCGCGGCGCCATCTGCCCACGCGCCGCCGCCAACGTACCGTCGTCCCGGGCCCCATGACCGCTCCCCTCCAGCACGCCCGCCCACCGGGCGCGTCTGAAAGGGAAGTTATGAATCGGGGCGGGTAACCCGCGTCCCGCCTGGGAACTCACCTGGCAGGTAGCTCTCAGGTATTACGGGTACGACAGCACGGACTCAGCACGGACCGCCCACCTACCGATCGGCAGGCGGCAGGCGACTGGCGGCAGGCGACAAGCAACAGGCGGCAGACGACAAGCGACACGCGGCGGGG
The DNA here is from genome assembly GCF_044590125.1 of Streptomyces sp. BBFR25. NCBI lineage: Bacteria > Bacillati > Actinomycetota > Actinomycetes > Kitasatosporales > Streptomycetaceae > Streptomyces > Streptomyces sp. BBFR25. The sequence continues at coordinate 4,512,697 of NZ_CP172447.1, read as the reverse complement.
AACAGACGGCGAGCGGCAGGCGGGCTACCGGATCACCAGGCCAGCTGGGCGATTTCCTCCGCCACGACCGCACACGCGTCCGCCGCCGGGTCGATCAGCGGGTAGTGGCCGACGTCCTCCAGCAGCGTCACCCCCACCACCTCCCCGGCCTGCGCCGCCGCGTCGGCGTAGGCCTCGGCGACCGCCTGCGGGACGTCCACGTCGGCGCGGCCCTGCACCAGGGTGGTCGCGATCCCGGTGGGCAGCAGCAGGGCGGGGTCGGCGTACGGACGTCGCTCGGCGAACAGCTCACCGCCGCCGAGGAGTTGTCGGGCCGCACCACCGCACACGTCGAGCTTGTCGGCGACCTCGAAGTCGGCGATCGGCGCGAGCGCGACCACGCCGCGCAGGGGCGCCGGGCGGTCGGTCCGCCACGGGGCGTCCGCGGGCAGCAGGTGCCGGGCGGCCGCCCACAGGGCGAGGTGGCCGCCGGCGGAGTGACCGGTGAGCACCACGCGCCGGGCGTCCGCCCGCGGCAGGTGCCGCCGGACCAGCTCCGGCAGCGCGTCCAGCGCGGAGGCCACGTCGTCGAACGTGTCGGGCCAGCGCCCCGCGACGGGGTCCCCTGCACTCCCACCGGCGGAACCCTCCGCCCCGCGCCGGTACTCCACGCTGGCCACGGCGAAGCCCCGGTGGGCGAGGAAGCCGGCGAACGGGCTGATGTGCCGCCGGTCGTAGGGGGCGCGCCACGAGCCTCCGTGCAGCACCACCACGACGGGAGCGGCCTCGCCCGGGCCCGCACCGCCGCGCGGCACGTAGAAGTCGATCACCTGGTCGGGGTGGTCGCCGTACCCGGCGGTGGAGTCGGGGGCGACCGCCGGGTGGGAGAGGGCCGATTTCTCCTCCGCGGCGCCCCTCGCGGCAGCGGTGCCCGGTTCTGCGGCGGAGTCCGGCATGGTCAACCTCTCAGCGACGGAACGGTGTTGGCGGACCGGAGGAAGGAAATCGGCCGTTGGCGGGACGTTATCAGGCCGATGACGTGCGCGGGCACGGGGATGTGACGCTGGGTGAGGACCGGACGAGGTGCGTACGGTCCCCACCCGGCGCCCGGCCCCGAAACCGCAACCGAGACCGAGACCGCAACCGCAACCGCAACCGCAACCGCAACCGCAATCGAGACCGCGACCGAGACCGCAACCGCGATCGAAACCGCGACCGTGACTCAACCAGCCAGTGTCCGGGCCAGCACCCGCGCCGCCCGCTCGACGTCCGCGAAGCCGACGTACAGCGGGGTGAAGCCGAAGCGCAGTACGTCGGGCGCGCGGTAGTCGCCGACCACCCCGCGCTCGATCAGGCGCTTCATCACCTCACCCGCGTCGTCACAGCGCAGCGCCACCTGGCTGCCCCGCTCGGCGTGCGCCGCCGGGGTCACGGACTCCACGCGGCCGTCCGGGACGTACGCCCCGACGCAGCGCAGGAAGAAGTCCGTCAGCGCCAGCGACTTGGCCCGCACCGCCGCCACCGAGACGCCCTCCTCGTCCCACACGTCCAGTGCCGCCTCCAGGGCGAGCAGGGAGAGGATGTCCGGCGTACCGACCCGCCCGCGCACCGCGCCGGAGGCCGGGGCGTACTCGGACCGCATGCCGAACGGCTCGGCATGCGAGTTCCAGCCCGGCAGCGGGGAGTCGAAGCGGGGCTGGAGGTCGCGGCGCACGTAGAGGTACGCGGGTGAGCCTGGGCCGCCGTTGAGGTACTTGTAGGTGCAGCCGACCGCGAGGTCGACGCCGTGCTCGTCGAGTCCGACCGGCAGGGCGCCCGCGCTGTGGCACAGGTCCCAGACCGCGTACGCCCCCGCCGCGTGCACCGCGGCCGTGAGCGCGGGCAGGTCGTGGAGCCGGCCGGTGCGGTAGTCGACGTGGTTGAGCAGCACGGCGGCGGTGCGGTCGCCCAGGGCGCCGGGGACCTCGGAGGGGGCGACCGGCCGCAGGGCGCACCCCGTCATCCGGGCCGCCGACTCGGCGATGTACCCGTCCGTGGGGAAGGTGGTGGCGTCGACCAGGATCTCGTCCCGGATCGGACCGGCCCCGCCGCTCCCGCCGGTTCCACCGGTCCCGCCGTCGTCCTGCGCCATGCGCACCGCCGCGACCAGCGCCTTGAAGACGTTGACGCTCGTCGAGTCGCCGACCACGACCTGCCCGGCGGCCGCGCCGACCAGCGGGGCGATCCGGTCGCCGATCCGCTCGGGCGCGGTCCACCAGCCGCTCTCCTCCCAGGACCGGATGCGCAGCTCGCCCCACTGGCGCCGTACGACGTCCTCCACGCGCGCGGGGACGTGCGCGGGGAGCGCGCCGAGGGAGTTGCCGTCGAGGTACGTGACGTCGTCGAGGACGAAGCGCGCGCGCAGTGCCGCCAGCGGGTCGGCGGCGTCCAGTTCCTCGGCGGCGCTCCCGAGGTCGGGCCGACCAGGCAGTTCAGACATAGGACCGCGCCGTCCACAGCTCGGGGAACACGTTGTTCCGGGCTCGCTTCTCCAGCCAGGCCACCCCGGCGGAGCCGCCCGTGCCGGTCTTGGAGCCCATCGCGCGCCGGGTGGCGACCAGGTGGTCGTTGCGCCAGCGCCAGACCAGCTCGGCGACGTCGGTGAGGGCCTCGCCGAGGCGGGCCAGCTCGCCGTTCTGGTCGCCGGAGTAGACGGCCGTCCAGGCGGCCTCCACCTCGGGGGCGGCCTCGTACTTCTGGGTGAGGTCGCGCTGGAGCACGGCGTCGGGGATGTCGTACCCGCGCCGGGCGAGCAGCCGGACCACCTCGTCGTACAGGCTCGGCTCGTGCAGCGCCTTCTCCAGTTCCGCGTGGACGCGCGGGGCGCCGCGGTGCGGGACGAGCATGGACGCGGACTTGTCGCCGAGCAGGAACTCCAGGCGGCGGTACATCGCCGACTGGAAGCCGGAGCCCTCGCCGAGGGCGCTGCGGTAGGAGTTGAACTGTGCGGGCGTGAGACCCGCGAGCGGCGTCCAGGAGGCGTTCAGCGCCTCCAGTTCCCGCACCGAACGCTTGAGCGCGTCGGTCGCCACCTGGGTCCGGTCCTCGCGCAGGGCGCGGGCGGCGGTCTCCCACTCGTGGACGATGACGGTGAACCACAGCTCCATGACCTGGGTCGTGACCAGGAAGACCATCTCTCCGGGATCGTCGGAGAGGGTGTGCTGGAGGTGGGTGAGCACGTCCGCCTTGACGTAGTCCTCGTACGGCGTGCTGCCCTCGAAGTCGAGATTCGGGGCTTCGTGGGACATCGCTGTCTCCTGATGTGCACGGGTAGCGGTCCGCCCTGCCGTTACCGGCACGGGGCCCCGGTCCCCAACGGCATCCTCCGCAATCGTCGCAGGAAACCGCAAGGCCCGCCCGCGCGCGGCGGACGGGCCCGGTGGTGACGAGGGCCGGTCAGCCCAGCACCTCGGCCGCGCTGGGCGAGGAGTCCTTCAGGAACTGGCTGCAGCGCTCGTACTCCTCCTTCTCGCCGATCGCCTGGGCGGCGCGGGCGAGGGCGTGCAGGGCGCGCAGGAAGCCGCGGTTCGGCTCGTGCTCCCAGGGCACCGGGCCGTGCCCCTTCCAGCCGCTGCGGCGCAGGGCGTCGAGGCCGCGGTGGTAGCCCGTACGGGCGTACGCGTACGACTCCACGACGCTGCCCCGCTCGAACGCCTCGTCGGCCAGGCGGGCCCAGGCGAGGGAGGACGTCGGGTACTTCGCGGCGACGTCGGCGGGGGAGGTGCCGGCGGCGAGCAGCTCGCGGGGGCCGGGGTCGTCGGGGAGGTGGGTCGGGGGCGGGCCCCCGAGGAGGTTTTCGTGAATGGACATGGGACAAGTCTGCGGCATCGCCGGGGGCGGCCGGGCGGGGTTGTCGGTGCGGTGGGGTGTCGGGTGGGTGCGTTGTCGGGTGCGGGTGCGTTGGGGCTGGGTGCGCAGTTCCCCGCGCCCCTTGGGGCCTGATCGGGGCGTTGGTCCAAGGCGGGGCCCGCCTCACCTTGCGTGCGCGGTTCCCCGCGCCCCTTGACGGCGTGTCCGAAGCGTTGGTTCAGGGCGGTGGCCTGCATGCCGTTCCGTGCGCGGTTCCCCGCGCCCCTTGGGGGCGTGTCCGAAGCGTTGGTCCAGGGGGTGCCCTGTATGCCGTTCCGTGCGCGGTTCCCCGCGTCCCTGGAGGGCGTCGGTGGTTAGGGGGTGCGGTCGCCCTCCAGGGGTGGTGTGAGTAGTGAGCCGTGTGTGCGGCATTCGGGGTGGGGGCAGTCCGGGGGTGGGCGGCGGACCGTGGTGAAGGCGATCACGGCGCCCGCGATCAGGACGCCCGCGCAGATCAGCATCGCCGGTCCGAACGCGTCGTCGAAGGCCCGGGGCGACCGGTACGCCTCCTCGCCCATGCCGGTGAGCAGGGGCAGCGCGGCGACCGCGACGAGCCCCGCCGCACGGGCCGCCGCGTTGTTGATGCCGCTGGCCAGACCCGCGCGCGCGGTGTCCACGGCGGCCAGCACGCTCGCCGTCAGCGGCGCGACCAGCGTGACCATGCCGAGGCCCAGCACCAGCAGGGCGGGCAGCACGTCGGCGAGGTACGAGGCGCCCGGGCCGACCCGCAGCATCAGCAGCATCCCGGCCGCGCAGAGCAGGGGCCCCGCGGTGAGCTGGAGGCGCGGCCCGAGCCGCTCGGCGAGTTCGCCGGACCGGGCGGACAGCAGCAGCATCAGGACGGTGGTCGGCAGCAGGGCCGTACCGGCGGCCAGCGCGGACCAGCCGACGACGACCTGGAGCTGGAGCGCGGCGAGGAAGAAAAAGCCGCCGAAGGCCGCGTACACGCACAGGGTGACCAGGTTGACCGCGGTGAACTGGCGGGAGGAGAAGACGTCCAGCGGCATCATCGGGTCCTTGCCGCGCCGCTCGACGACGACGAAGGCCACGGCGGCCACCGCCCCGGCCACCGCGCTGAGCGCCACCGCCCAGGACGCCGTACGGGCCTCGATCAGCGCGTAGGTGAGCAGCGCCAGGGCCGCCGCGCACAGGGCCGCGCCGAGCACGTCGAACCGCGTGTGGGCGCGCTCGTCGGAGGACTCCGGTACGTGCCGCAGCGCGACCGGCGCGCACAGCAGCGCGAGCGGCACGTTGAGCAGGAACACCCAGCGCCAGCCCGGGCCGTCCACCAGCCAGCCCCCGAGGAACGGCCCCACCGCCGCACCGACGCCCCCGAAGCCGGACCACAGGCCCACCGCCCTGCCCCGGTCGTCGGCGTGGAAGGAGGCCTGGATGAGGGCGAGGGAGCCCGGCGTGAGCAGCGCCCCGCCGACGCCTTGCAGGGCTCGGGCGGCGATCAGCACGCCGGCGTTCGGCGCGAGGCCGCACAGCAGGGACGCGGCGGCGAACCACAGCACGCCGAGGACGAAGATCCGGCGGCGGCCGAACCGGTCGCCGAGGGCGCCGCCGAGCAGGATCAGACCGGCCAGCGTCACCATGTAGGCGTTGACGGTCCACTGCAGGGCGGCGAGGTCCGCGCCGAGGTCGCGGCCGATGTGGGGCAGCGCGACGTTGACGACGGTCGAGTCGAGCAGGGCCATGCTGGAGCCGAGGACGGTGGTCAGCAGGATCCACTTGCCCTGCGGTGAGGCGATCCGGACGTCGGGCATGCCCCCAGGTATACAGCGAGCCCGGCGCGCGGGGCGCCGGGCTCGTGCGTACGGTCGCGTCGACCGCGTCCTGCTCGGACTTCCGGGTGCTACTCGGTCTTTCGGGTGCTACCCGGTCTTCCGGGTGCTACTTGATCTTCTGGCCCGCCGAGCGCAGGTGGCCGCAGGCCTCCACGACGCGCGCGGCCATGCCGGCCTCGGCCAGCTTGCCCCAGGTGCGCGGGTCGTACGTCTTCTTGTTGCCGACCTCGCCGTCGACCTTCAGGACGCCGTCGTAGTTGCGGAAGACGTGGTCAACGACCGGGCGCGTGAAGGCGTACTGGGTGTCCGTGTCGATGTTCATCTTGACCACGCCGTTCTCCAGGGCGGTCGCGATCTCCTCGGCGGTGGAGCCGGAGCCGCCGTGGAAGACGAAGTTGAACGGCTTGCTGCCGGCCGGCTGGCCGTACTTCGACGCGATGCCCTCGTTCAGCTCCTTGAGCAGCTCGGGGCGGAGGACGACGTTGCCCGGCTTGTAGACGCCGTGCACGTTGCCGAAGGACGCGGCGAGGAGGTAGCGGCCCTTCTCGCCCAGGCCCAGGGCCTCGACGGTGCGGACCGCGTCGTCGACCGTGGTGTAGAGGGAGTCGTTGATCTCGTGGGAGACGCCGTCCTCCTCGCCGCCGGTCGGGGTGATCTCGACCTCGAGGATGATCTTGGCGGCGCGGGCGCGCTCCAGCAGCTCGGTGGCGATGGAGAGGTTGTCGGCCAGGGTCTCGGCCGAGCCGTCCCACATGTGCGACTGGAAGAGCGGGTTGCGGCCGGCCTTCACGCGCTCCTCGGAGACCGCGAGGAGCGGGCGGACGTACCCGTCCAGCTTGTCCTTCGGGCAGTGGTCCGTGTGCAGCGCGACGGTGACGTCGTACTTCTCGGCGACGATGTGCGCGAACTCGGCGAGGGCGACGGCGCCGGTCACCATGTCCTTGTTGTGCTGGCCGCCCAGGAACTCGGCGCCGCCGGTGGAGATCTGGACGATGCCGTCGCTCTCCGCCTCCGCGAAACCGCGCAGGGCGGCGTGCAGCGTCTGGGAAGAGGTCACGTTGATGGCGGGGTAGGCGAACTTTCCTGCCTTCGCCCGGTCCAGCATCTCGTTGTAGACCTCGGGAGTTGCGATGGGCATCTGTCCGCTCCTTGTATGTGCGGGTGGGCTCGGCTGCTGCTTATGGCCCTGACCTAGGACTGGGGGGCGACGTCATCGTCGGCCCCATCCTTCCAGACGAACCGGGAATCCCCGAGTGGCCCCGGGAGCGGGCCTCAGTCCAGGTCCAGCTCGTCCTTGTCGTACGCGTACAGGTACGGCACCCCCGCGCCGTCCTGGATCTTCTCGGCGGCGCCGGTCGCCCGGTCCACGATCGTGGCGACGGCGACCACCTCGGCACCGGCCTCGCGCACGGCCTCGACGGCGGTGAGCGGGGAACCGCCGGTCGTGGAGGTGTCCTCGACGACCAGGACGCGGCGACCCCTGATGTCCGGGCCCTCGACGCGGCGCTGCAGCCCGTGCGCCTTGGCGGCCTTGCGGACGACGAACGCGTCGAGCCTGCGGCCACGCGCGGCGGCGGCGTGCAGCATGCTCGCGGCGACCGGGTCGGCGCCCATGGTCAGCCCGCCCACCGCGTCGAACTCCAGGTCGGCGGTCAGGTCGAGCAGCACCTGCCCGACCAGCGGCGCGGCCTCGCCGTCCAGGGTGATGCGGCGCAGGTCGACGTAGTAGTCGGCCTCCAGCCCCGAGGAGAGGGTCACCTTGCCGTGCACCACGGCCTTGTCCTTGATCTGCTGCAGCAGCTCGCCGCGTACGTCCGTCATGTACGCCAGCTTAAAGGCGGCGCCAGGCCCAGGTCGTCGTGGCCTCCAGCGGCTCCAGGGGTGTGACCAGGCGCGGGAGGGTGTTCAGGCCGTTGGGCGGGCCGGTCTGCGGCTCCACGCAGACGGCGGCCTCCTGCTCGTCGTACACCACGACCCACCGCTCGGGGCTGGTCACCTTCAGCTCCAGCCGTCCCGGCCAGGTCAGCGTGACGTCGACGCCGTCGGGCATGCCGAAGCAGTCGTCCCAGGGGCCCGGCTTCGCCTCGACCCGGTTGCCGGTGGGGAGGTGGTCGGCGCCGCGCTCCTCCTGCCAGGCGGGGTCGAAGGCGATCTCCGCGCCGGTGCCGTCGAGGGTCCGGTTGAACCAGGGGTGCCAGCCGATCTGCGCCGGGAAGGACGACTCGTACGTCTCCACGGACATCGTCAGCGTGAGCGCGTCCTCGGCCAGCGCGATCACCTGGGTGACGCGGCCGGTGTAGGGCCAGGGGTCGGTGAGGTCGTAAGTGAGGACGGCCTCGTCCGCGGTGACGCGGGCGGTGCGCCAGGCGGCGTCGCGGGCGGTGCCGTGGATGGCGTGCGGCGGGGAGTTCAGGGGCATCTGGTGGACCACGGCGCCGTCGCCGAAGCGGCCGTCGCGGATGCGTCCGCACCAGGGGACCATCGGGAAGCAGCCGTAGCGCTCGCCCTGGCGGAGCAGCTCCGTGCCGCCGACGCGGAGTCCGCCGATCCGGCCGCCGTTGCCCGGCAGCACGGTCGCCTCCGCGTCGCCCGCGGTCAGCGTGATGGGTTCGTTACTCACGCCACGACCCTACTGGGGCGATCAAGGGTGCCCCACCGGGCGGGCGGTCCCGCGGCGGGTCCTCGGCGGGTCCGGCGGTGCTCAGCGGCGTCGGCGCAGCGCCCGGCCCACCACGATCGCCGACGCCACGACCAGCGCCGCCGCGGGGGCGGCCCAGCGCAGCGGAGCGCCGACCGCGCTCGCCTGGGGGGCGGGCACGGGGGCGTACCGGCCGCGCGGCGGGGCGTGGTCCACCTCCTCGGCGCTGCGGCCGATCATCGTGCGGCGCGCGTGCGCGGCCTCGGCGGGGGGCGGGACGGCCGGCTCCTCGTGCCGGTCGTCGTGCCGGTCGTCGTCCTCCCCGGCCTCGTCGGTGTGCATGAGGGAGGGCGGAGGGACCTCGGTGTCGAAGACGGAGGCGGGGCGCGGCTCCTGCTCCGGTTCCTGTTCCGTCTCCGCCTGCGGTTCCGGTGCGGGGGGTGCCTGCGCCGCCGTGCCCAGGTTCTCCGCGAACCGGGTCAGCAGCCGTGTCGTGGCCGACGTCACCGACTCGGGCGGCAGCTCGGTGACCCGCCCGTCGGCGGTGGCGGTCCCGGTGAAGGTGAGGGTGGCGCCGCCGTCGGCGTCGGCCGTGCGGAGGGTCAGCGCGAGGGTGACCGCGCCGGTGCCGCGCGACTCGGTGGCGTCGCCCTCGACGGCGTAGGTGCCGTCCTCGCGCGCGGACAGGCGCAGGGAGCCGCGGTAGGTGATGGAGTGACTGCCGATGCGTACCTTCAGCCGGCCCGCGACGGGCTCGGCACCAGCGTCCTGCTGGAGCCCCGGAACCGCCCGGGCAACCCGGACGGGGTCGGCCAGCACGTCCCTGAGCCGCTCGGCCGGAACCGGAACGAACACCTCATGCTCCATGTCAGCGCAGCTTACCCAGCGGGCGCCCGGTACACCCCCCGTCGGCACGAAGTCACCCGCCGCCCGCGCTCCCCGGCGTCACCGGTCCCGTCCGCCGTACGCCACGACCACCGCCGGGGCCCTGCTGGTCAGGCGGGGCGCGGGGCCACCGCCTCCGCGCCGCCTGCCGCCTCGCGGGCTCAGTACCGCGGATGCACGAGCGTGGACGGCGGCAGCCCGGGGATCCGGGTGCGGGCCGCGTCGCGGGCGGCCCGGGCCAGCGATCCCGGCGTGAGGGTGCGCAGGCGGGGGGCCGCCGGGTCCAGGCGCGGTGCGGGGGCGGTGCGCGCGGCCAGGAGGAAGCCCCAGCCGCGGGAGGCGCGGAGACCGGCGGCCGCGCGGTCGGGGCCGGGCGCGGCGCCGGGGTCGCGGGCGCCGACGCGGTAGGCGGCGGCGGGCAGACCGGCCGCGCGGAGGGTGGCGTCCACCGTCCAGAAGGCCCGGGGGCGCGCGGCGTCCGGGCCCGCGTGGACCGCCAGCCGCCCGTCGGGCGCGAGCACCCGCCGCAGCAGGCCGTAGAACTCCAGGGAGTACAGCTTCGTGCTGGCCGTGGCGCCCGGGTCGGGCAGGTCCGAGATCACCACGTCGTACGCCGCGGAGGGCGTCGAGCGCAGCCGGTGGAAGGCGTCCCCGGTGACGAGGCGGACGCGCGCGTCGCCGTAGGCGTGCTCGTTGAGGGCGGACAGGCCCGGGTCCTGCCGGGCCAGCCGGGCGAGCCCGGGGTCGGCCTCGACGACGTCGACGCGGCGTACTCCGGGGTGGCGCAGCACCTCACGGACGGCGAGGCCGTCGCCGCCGCCGAGGACCAGCACGCGCGCGTGCGGGCCGCTCATCGCGGGGTGCACCAGCGCCTCGTGGAAGCGCCGCTCGTCGTCGGCGCGCACCCGCAGCCGCCCGTCGAGGTACAGGTGGAGCGGCCGGCCGTCGGCGTCGCCGGTGACGACGACCTCCTGCACGTCGGTCCGTACGGCCACGCGGACGTCCTGGCCGTACATCGCGTGCCGGGCGGCGCGTTCGAAGTCGTCGGCGAGGACGGTCGCGGTGGCGAGCAGGGCGAGGACCACCGCGTTGGCGGTCAGCAGCAGCCAGCGGGCCCGGCGGGTCAGGTCGCGCCGGAACAGGCCGAGGACCAGGGCGGCGCCGACGAGCGCGTTGACGGTGCCGGTGAGCAGCGCGCCGGTGAGCTGGCCGAGGAAGGGCAGCAGGACGAAGGGGAAGGCGAGGCCGCCGACGAGCGCGCCGACGTAGTCCGCGGCGAACAGGTCGGCGACGGCGCCGCCCGGGTCCTGCCGGCGCACCCGCTGGATCAGCTCCATGAGCAGCGGCACCTCGGCGCCGATCAGCACGCCGATGGCGAGGGAGAAGGCGACCAGCAGGATGCGCGGGCCGTCGGCCCACAGGCCGCCCCAGCCGCCGGTCCAGGCGAAGACGGCGTACAGGAGCATCGCGCTGGAGCCGCCGACGAGGGCGAGGGCGGCCTCGAGCGCGCCGAATCCGGCCGCGGCCAGCCCGCGCAGCCGTTTGGCGGCGAGCGAGCCGAGGCCCATGGCGAAGACCATGACGGACAGGACGACGGACGCCTGGGTGACCGAGTCGCCGATCAGGTACGAGGCGAGCGCGACGAGTTCGAGTTCGTACACGAGCCCGCAGGCCGCGCACACGAAGACCCCCGCCAGCACCAGGAACCGTCCGACGGCGGGCCGTACGGGCAGCCGCGCGGGCGTTTCTGGACCGCGGGGGCCGCCCCAGGACGGCGGAGAGCCGGGCGGGGCGGGCGCGTGCGGATCGATCACGAAGTGACGTTACGTCACTCCAGCACTGCGCTTCGTCACCCACACGTGTGAAACTCGGGGCTTGTCCGACCCCACAGGTTTATTCGGCCCCCACCCGCTCACATCACCGGCCCCCGCCCGCTCACACCGCGGACGGACTGAGCCGGGCCGTCGGCACCCGCACGCCCACCCGGGTGCGGGTCGCCACCAACTGGCCGTCCTGCGGGTAGGCGTGCCAGGTCCGCCAGTGCACCTGCCCCTCGTGCCGCTGGGCCAGCAGCGCGGTGAAGGCGTGCGGACTGCCGGGGAAGACGCCGGCCAGACCGTGCGGGTGGTCGGAGACCAGGGCCAGCAGCTCCTGGGCGCGGCCGGCGAAGGAGCCCGGCGTCAGCACCTCGACGCGGGCGGCGAACTCGTACTCCCAGTCGCCCACCCGCTTGGCGACGCCCAGCGGGAGGGGGGTGCTGCTGCCGGGGATGCACGCCACCGTCTCCGAGCAGCTGCCCCGCTCCTCTTCGAGCAGGACTTGGTGGGAGGCGCCGAGCAGTCGCAACTGCAGTCGGGCATCGGCCAGTTCGACGTCGAGGCAGGCGAGCGCGGGCAAGGGCTCGCGCCCCAGGGCCCAGGCCAGGTCGGCGGCACGGGTGTCGGTGTAGGCGGTTTTCAGGGTCGTGAGCATGGATCGGCTCCGCAAGCACACAAGGAGAGGAGGGTGTGGGGCCTGCGCATCCGTGGCACTGCCGGGGATGCGGCCCGCTCAGCCCAGTCGGCCGGTCAGGAGGGGGGTCAACAGGTCGTCCGAGGAGCTGCGTTGATGAGGGAGAGCGAATCATGAACGGTGGCGCCGCCACAGCTTTTTTACCCAACTTCGTGGCGTTTCCATCCCTCAGGGGGCTCCACAGCTCAACTGTTCAACCAGGGCGCACACCCCGCACGCACGGAGTGCGCCGGGGTGTGGGAGCGCCCACCGGGAGTGTGCCCCCGGCGGGCGCTCTGGGTGGGGCGTGGGGCCGATCCCAGGAACGGGCCCCGTGGCGGGGATGCGGTTCCCCCTGGCCGGAGCTCAGCTGCCCCGTGTCAGCTGCCTCCGCCGCATCCGCCGCCGCCCCCTCCCCCGCAGGACGACCCGCCTCCGCAGGAGTGGCCCGAGTGGCCGTCCGAGGACGAACCGCCCCCGTCACCGGCCCACCAGCTGTTGCCGCCGCCGCTGTCGCCCCCGCCGCCGCTCCGGCGCGACCCCCGGCCGCTCCCGGTCCTCACGGCACCTGAGGCGCGTCGGCCCTTCACGAAAACCCTGATCAACAGGGCTGCGAGCACGAACAGGATGATGCCTGTGACCATGGCTCCACCCTCCCTTCCGTTCCGGACTCGCGCCCGGAAGTCCCCCGAAGCAATCCCCCGTCGGACGCCTCGCTGCGTATCGATGGACCGTGGTTCACGCCGTGAAGCCCACCGGCGTGAACGGGAGATGCCCCTCGCCGCCGCGCCCCAAAGCAGAGTTGAGGAAGTCCAGAGCTTCGGCGCAGGATGACCGGTATGACCTCGATCAGCTCCAGCGCCCGCCCCCTCCTGAACCGCCGGCTCGCGGAGTTCGGGACGACGATCTTCGCCGAGATGTCCGCCCTGGCGGTGCGGACCGGGGCGATCAACCTCGGTCAGGGCTTCCCCGACACCGACGGCCCCGAGGAGATCCGCGAGGCCGCCGTACGGGCGCTGCGCGACGGGCGCGGCAACCAGTACCCGCCGGGCCCCGGCGTCCCCGAGCTGCGCGCCGCCGTCGCCGATCACCAGCTGAGCCGCTACGGCCTGTCCTACGACCCCGACACCGAGGTCCTGGTCACCGCCGGCGCCACGGAGGCCATCGCCGCGGCCCTGCTGGCGCTCCTCGAACCCGGCGACGAGGTCGTCGCACTGGAGCCGTACTACGACTCGTACGCGGCCTGCGTCGCGATGGCGGGCGGCACGCGCGTGCCGGTCACGCTGCGCCCGCACGAGGGCGCGTTCCGCCTGGACCTGGACGAGCTGCGCGACGCGGTCACCGACCGCACCCGGCTCCTGCTGCTGAACACCCCGCACAACCCGACGGGCACGGTCCTCAGCCGCCGGGAACTGGCGGCGATCGCCGAGCTGGCGGTGGAGCGGGACCTGCTGGTGGTGACCGACGAGGTCTACGAGCACCTGGTCTTCGACGCGGCCGAGCACATTCCCCTGGCGTCCTTCCCGGGGATGCGGGAGCGCACGGTGACCATCGGGTCGGCCGGCAAGACCTTCTCGTTCACCGGCTGGAAGGTCGGCTGGGTCACCGCCGCGCCCGCCCTGCTCACGGCGGTCCGCTCGGCCAAGCAGTACCTGACGTATGTCGCCTCGGGGCCCTTCCAGTACGCGGTCGCCGAGGCGCTCGCGCTGCCGGAGTCGTACTTCGCCGCCTACCGCGCGGACATGGAGGCGAAGCGGGACCTGCTGGCGGCGGGGCTGGCCGAGGCGGGCTTCGGCGTGTACCGGCCCGCCGGGACGTACTTCGTCACCACCGACATCCGCCCGCTCGGCGAGAGCGACGGCTTCGCCTTCTGCCGCTCCCTGCCCGAGCGCGCGGGCGTCGTCGCCGTCCCCAACGCGGTCTTCTACGACCACCGGGAGGAGGGCGCGCCCTTCGTGCGGTTCGCGTTCTGCAAGCGGGCCTCGGTGCTGGAGGAGGCGGTGCGGCGGCTGAAGGCGGCGGCGGGGTGAGCACGCGCACCGGTGCGACGAGAGCCCGGCCCCCGCGGTGACGGGGGGCCGGGCTCTGCCGGATTCAGCCGCGGGGGCGGACTACTCGCCGTCCTCGTCGGTCGGCTTCTCCGCATCGTCGACGTCCTGCTCCAGGCCGAGCTGCTCCACGAGCCACCGGTCGAACTCGATGGCGGCCCGCACCCAGCTGACCGTCGAGGAGACGAAGTGCTCCAGGCTGACGCCCATGCCGATCAGCATCTGCGCCTCGCCGATCAGGCGGACGGTGCCGTCGTCGTGGGTGTGGGAGTACACCTTGGGCCACAGGGTGCGCCGGTTCCAGTCGTCGACCGACTCGAGCAGCTGCGGCTTCTCGTCGATCTGGTGGGGCCGGTCGTAGAACGTCCGCACCGAGAAGACCTGCTGGTCACCCTCGCCGCGGAACATGAAGTACGTACGGAACTGCTCCCACGGCGCCGCGAGGTCACCCTCGTCGTCGACGACGTACTTCAGCTCCATCTGCTCGAGGAGCTGCTTCACAAGATCCTGATCCGGGACGACGGGGCCCGCCGGTCCTTGGGGCTGCGGCTCGGGCTGCTTGCCCCCGAAGTTCGGAATCGAGGACGGGTCGATGGTCACCGTGAATTTCCCTTCGTACGGATCCGGCCATCCTCCCCCATGCGGGGAGGGGCGTGGCAAGCCCGTCGGGGGCCTGTCAGCCCTCGGCTGACTCGATCCGGCCAGTCGGGTACCCGCTCGGGGCCCCGGCAACCCGAGGGGCGGGTCGCCGGGGCGGGTCCGGGCGGTCCGCTACAGCGTCTTGCCGCCCGCCGGTCCCACGATCAGGCCGTCCTGGAAGCGGTCCACGCGGACGGTGTCGCCGTCCTTGATCTCGCCGGAGAGGATCTCCCGGGCGAGCCGGTCGCCGATCGCGGTCTGCACCAGGCGGCGCAGCGGGCGGGCGCCGTAGGCCGGATCGTTGCCCTCCTCCGCCAGCCAGGCGAGGGCCTCCTCGGTGACCTCCAGGGTGAGACGGCGCTCGGCGAGCCGCCGGGCCAGGCCGTTGATCTGGAGCCGCGCGATCCGGCTCAGCTCCTCCTTGCTGAGGGCCGAGAAGACCACCAGGTCGTCGAGCCGGTTGAGGAACTCCGGCTTGAAGGAGGACCGGACCACCTCCAGGACCTGCTGCTTCTTCTCCGCCTCACCGGTCGTCGGGTCGACCAGGTACTGGCTGCCCAGGTTGGAGGTGAGCACCAGGATGGTGTTGCGGAAGTCGACGGTGCGGCCCTGCCCGTCGGTGAGGCGCCCGTCGTCCAGCACCTGGAGCAGGATGTCGAAGACCTCGGGGTGCGCCTTCTCCACCTCGTCGAGCAGCACGACGGTGTACGGCCGCCGCCGCACGGCCTCGGTGAGCTGGCCGCCCTCCTCGTACCCGACGTATCCGGGCGGGGCGCCGACCAGCCGGGCGACGCTGTGCTTCTCGCTGTACTCGGACATGTCGATGCGGACCATGGCCCGCTCGTCGTCGAAGAGGAAGTCGGCGAGCGCCTTGGCCAGCTCGGTCTTGCCGACGCCGGTGGGGCCGAGGAAGAGGAACGACCCGGTCGGGCGGTCCGGGTCGGCGATCCCGGCCCGGCTGCGCCGTACGGCGTCGGAGACGGCCCGCACGGCCTCGGTCTGTCCGATGAGCCGCTTGCCCAGCTCGTCCTCCATGCGCAGCAGCTTCTGCGTCTCGCCCTCCAGGAGGCGGCCGGCGGGGATGCCGGTCCAGGAGGCGACGACGTCGGCGATGTCGTCGGCGCCGACCTCCTCCTTGACCATGGTGTCCCGGGCGACCTCTTCCTCCGCCTCGGAGGCGGCCTCCAGGTCGCGCTCCAGGTCCGGGATCTCCCCGTAGAGCAGCTTGCTGGCGGTGTCGAAGTCGCCGTCGCGCTGGGCTCGCTCGGCCTGCCCGCGCAGTTCGTCGAGCTTCTCCTTCAGCTCGCCGACCCGGTTGAGGGACTGCTTCTCCTTCTCCCAGCGGGCGTTGAGACCGCGCAGCTCCTCCTCCTTGTCGGCGAGGTCGCGCCGCAGCCGCTCCAGGCGCTCCAGGGAGGCGGCGTCGGTCTCCTTGCCGATCGCCAGCTCCTCCATCTTCAGCCGGTCGACGGCGCGCTGGAGTTCGTCGATCTCGACGGGCGAGGAGTCGATCTCCATGCGCAGCCGGGAGGCGGCCTCGTCGACGAGGTCGATGGCCTTGTCGGGCAGGAAGCGGGAGGTGATGTACCGGTCGGACAGGCTCGCGGCGGCCACCAGGGCGCTGTCGGCGATCTGCACCTTGTGGTGCGCCTCGTAGCGGCCCTTGAGCCCGCGCAGGATCGCGATGGAGTCCTCGACGCTCGGCTCGGCGACCAGCACCTGCTGGAAGCGCCGCTCCAGGGCGGGGTCCTTCTCGATCCGCTCCCGGTACTCGTCGAGGGTGGTGGCGCCCACCATGCGCAGCTCACCGCGCGCCAGCATGGGCTTGAGCATGTTCCCGGCGTCCATGGCGGAGTCCCCGCCGGCACCGGCGCCGACGACGGTGTGCAGCTCGTCGATGAAGGTGACGACCTGCCCGTCGGAGTCCTTGATCTCGGCGAGGACGGTCTTCAGCCGCTCCTCGAACTCACCGCGGTACTTGGCCCCGGCGACCATGGCGCCGAGGTCCAGCGCGACCAGCCGCTTGTCCTTCAGCGACTCGGGCACGTCCCCCTTGACGATCCGCTGGGCGAGCCCTTCGACGACGGCGGTCTTGCCGACGCCGGGCTCGCCGATGAGCACGGGGTTGTTCTTGGTCCGCCGACTCAGCACCTGCACGACGCGCCGGATCTCCTGGTCGCGCCCGATGACGGGGTCGAGCTTCCCGTCCCGTGCGGCGGCGGTGAGATCGGTGCCGAACTTCTCCAGGGCCTTGTACTGGCCCTCGGGGTCGGGCGTGGTCACCCGGCGCCCTCCCCTCGCCTTGCGGAAGGCCTCCTGCAGCTTCTTCGCACTGGCTCCCTGCCCCTCCAGTACCTCACCGGCCGTGCCGCCCTTCGCGGCGATGCCGAGGAGCAGGTGCTCGGTGGAGAGGTACTCGTCCCCGAGTTCCTTGGCGCGGGCCTGGGCGTCGGCGACCACCGCGAGCATCTCACGGCTGGGCTGCGGGGGTGCGACGGTGGACCCGGTCACGCTGGGCAGCCCGGCGACGATGCGCTCGGCGCCGGTGCGCACGGCGGCGAGGTCGGCCTCGACGGCGACGAGCAGGTCGGTGATGTTCTCGTTGTCCTGCCCCTGGAGCAGGGCCAGCAGCAGGTGGGCGGGGGTGAGGTCGGCGTTTCCCTCGGTCACGGCCCGGTTGCTGGCCGCGTTGATCGCGTCCCGGCTCCGGTTGGTCAGCTCGGCGTCCACGTTCTGGCTCTCCTCCTCGCGTCGGCCGTCGGCGGTCCGGCCTTGTCTCCATGTCTCCCAGTGCTGACTCATCCAACGTACACAAAGTTGAGTCTATTCCACTCAAGGGGTTCGGGACACGTGTTCCCGCCGGGGGACACCAGGGTGGTCGCACGGGGTGCTCATGGGCAGCGGACCGCGCCGCACGAGAGCCTTTTCGGCCACACGTGGAATCGGCCGGTAGGGAGAGATGTCCGCACATGCGACAGCGGCGTCACCGTGTTCAGGTCACGGTGACGCCGCTGCCGGGGGGAAGCACCTGAGCGATTTGTTACGACGGGGGAATCGCGTCAGGCACTGCGGGGGGTGGCCGAGATGGTCCTCACTTCCGGGATCTCCGGCTGCTCGAGCCGGTGGTCCCGCTGGTCCAGGTTCACAAAGATCATTCCGTAGCGGATGGCACACCGCACAGGCTGCGGCGCCCCCCGAGGCCGCCGCAGACACCGGTACGCCCGCACATCGCCGTCCTCGTCCAGCGTGACGACGACCGGCTCACCGAAGACGGTCACCATCAGGGAGTCCCCGGCGTGCGGGATCGCGGTGACCAGGTCGATGAAGTGCCAGCCGGAGCGGTAGGCGGTGGCCATTTCTCGCCGGAAGGAGCGGTCGTCGGGTGGCGTGGTCATCGCTATCAGTTCCAGGACGTGTCGTCAGTACGGTCCGTGCCTGCGACCACCGCCGTCGACCCCGTGTCCGCACGAACGTCACTGGACTTGCCTGCCAGGCCGCTGACGGCCCCAAACACCACAACGGCGGAAAGAGCAGCGGCAAGTACCGAGCGAAGCATTCTCTTACTCATAGTCGGCTTCGTCCTCACTCGATGGTCTCCTCTTCCCCCGTCGGATAAGACGATGGCTCATTCAGGCACGTCATGGCCACACAATCGGTGCATCATGTTCCTGCATGTTCAGGACCCTGGGGGGTGGAAAATTGGGGACAAATGAGACACAAACGGCACATCCCCACGCCATAACCGAACTGTGCGTAGAAGGCAGCCGAATCTACGTCACCGCGCTGCGTGCCGGTCGCATCGCTCGTGCGGATGTCGAGTCGGCCCCCTGTCTGATGGAGTTCGCACTGCTCCACCCCGATCCCGACGACGCCACGTGGCTGCGACCCGTCCCTCCGACGGTCGCCCTCGCACAGCGCCTTCATCCGATCGAACGGGAAATCACAGAGCGCCGGCGCCTGTCCGTGCAACTCGCCGACGCCTTCGAGCCGTTCATGGCCGCGAGCGCGCAGAGCACGGCCTCCGTCCACGCCATCACTGTGCTGGAGGGCAGGGACCGGATCAATGCCGCGCTCAACCTCGCCACCTCGGAGAGTCAGACCGAGGTTCTCACCGTGCAGCCCGGCGGCCGTCGGTTGGAGAGCAACCTCCTGAAGGGCCTCGAACGCGACAGGCCGCTGATAGAGCGAGGGGTTCGGTTGCGGACGCTCTACCAGCACACCGCGCGACACAGCCCCGAAACCCTCGCCTACGTGGACCAGATCGCCAACGGCAAGGTTGAGGTGCGCACCATCGACGAACTGGTCGAGCGGCTCATCATCTGTGACGAAACGGTCGCGTTCATACCAACGCGGGAGGACCGGCAAGTCGCCCTGGAGCTTCGACACCCCGGGCTGGTGCAGTACCTGATCAAGGTCTTCGAGTTCATGTGGGCCCGCGCTGTGCCGCTCAAGGTGGGAACGCCCTACGAGACCGCCTCCGACGGCATCACCGACATTCAGCACTCCATAGCCAAGCTTTTGGTGGAGGGACACGTCGACGAGGCCATCGCCCGCCGGCTGGGCATGAACGTGCGCACCTGCCGGGCACACATCGCCAAACTGGCCCTGGTGCTCGGCAGCGGCAGTCGCGCCCAGCTCGGCTTCCTCATAGCCCAGTCCGGGATCCTGGAGAAGGATCACTGATCCCAATCGACGAAGAGAGCCACACGTGACCCAAGAGGTGCATCACCACGGAACGGAGGAGTTGTGTGATGCGGGCCTGGAAATCTACGCCCGTGCACTACGGGAGGGACACCTTCCCAGCGCTGATGCGGCCGCGACACCCTGCCTGATCGACAACGGCATCCTCCACCCTGCCGTCGATGACCTGAACCGCCTGGAGCCCGTTCCGCCCACCGTCGTTCTGCAACGCCTGCTCCGGTCCTCGGAGGAGCGCATCGCCGACGAGAGACGGCGCGGGCAGAGGATGGCCGATGTCTTCGAGCCCCTCATGCGCCTGGGCCGCCGCGATGCCGTCACCGAGGACACTCCGGCCCTCCGAATCCTCAGCAGCAAAGAGCGGACGGGCCAGGCCATCGAGGAAGCCATGGCCGAGGGCAGAGAGGAACTCCTCGCGATCCAGCCGCACGACACGCACGTCACCAAGCGCCCCGACATCCTCGAAGGGGCCATGAAGCGGGATCAGGCGTTCCTGGACCGCGGCGGCCGTGTCCGCGCCCTGTACCAGCACACCATGCGGCACGCCCCCTACGCGCGCGCCCGCTACGAGCAGCTGACCGGCGACGTGGAGGCCCGCACGCTCGACGAGGTGACGGAACGTCTCATCATCGTCGACCGCACCGTCGCCTTCATCCCCGCCAGCCCGGACCGCACCCTCGCTCTCGAAGTCCGCCACCCCGCCCTCATCGCGTACTTCGTCAACACCTTCGACCGCCTCTGGCACCTCGCCACCCCCATGCACCCCCAAGCCGTCCACCAGCCCACACTCAACGGCATCACCCCCCGCCAACGCGCCATAGCCGCCCTCCTCGTCGAAGGCCACACCGACAGCGACATCGCCGACCGCCTCGGGATGAACGTCCGCACCGCACGCGTCCACATCGCCAAACTCGCCGCCACCCTCGGCAGCGAAAGCCGCGCACAACTCGGGTTCCTGATAGCCGAGTCAGGAGTTCTCAGGACGGAGGGTCTCGATCAGTGACGGTGTCCCACACGGAGCACGGACCGGAGGAGTTGTGTCCCGCGGGAATGCGGGTGTACCAGCAGGCACTGCGGGAGGGACGCGTGACGCCGACGGCCGCCGAGGCCGCACCCTGCCTGATCGACTTCGGCCTACTACGCCTGGCGGTCGACGACCCCGGCAGACTCGAGGCCGTGGCTCCTGTGGCAGCCCTGCACCAGCTGCTCCTCACCTCAGGGGAAGAGATCGCCGACAGACGTCGGCGCGAAACACACCTGATCGAGGCCTTCGACACGCTCATACGATCCGAGGCTCAAACGGAGACGACCGGCGGAACGCCCACTCTGAGACTCCTCAGCGGCAAGGAGCGCATCGGCCGGATCATCGGGGAGGCAATGGCCTCCGCTTCGGGGCAGCTGCTGTCCGTCCAGCCGCACGACGGTCTGATCAAGCCGCCCTATCACCATCACCAGACCGCCATGGCACGGGACCAGGAATTCCTCAACCGCGGCGGTCGCATCCGCGCCCTCTACCAGCACACCGTCCGCACCGCTCCGTACATCCTCGCGCGATACGAGCAACTGACGGGTAACGTCGAGGCTCGGACACTGGACGAAATAACCGAACGCCTCATTGTCGTGGACCACACGGTCGCCTTCATCCCCGCCAGCCCGGACCGCACCCTCGCTCTCGAAGTCCGCCATCCCGCCCTGCTCACCCACTTCGTCACGACCTTCGACCGCCTCTGGCGCCTGGCTACTCCCATGTTTCCCAGGGCCGTCCAGCGTGAGTCCCTCAACGGCATCACCCCCCGCCAACGCGCCATAGCCGCCCTCCTCGTCGAAGGCCACACCGACAGCGACATCGCCGACCGCCTCGGCATGAACGTCCGCACCGCACGCGTCCACATCGCCAAACTCGCCGCCACCCTCGGCAGCGAGAGCCGGGCTCAGCTCGGGTATCTCATCGGGCAGTCGGGGATTCTCGATCAGGAAGGATGACGGGGGCCGGAGCGCCGCGCGGGGAGCCGTCCAGGCCGGCCTGGGCGATGCGGACGCCCAACTGCGTGCGGCTGGCCGCGCCCAGGGTTTCCGAGAGGCGGGCGATGTGCGCGCGGGCCGTGCGGACGCTGATGCCGAGGCGTTCCGCGATCACCGCGTCCTGGTGACCCTCGGCGAGCAGCGCCGCGATGGACTGTTCGCGGTGGGAGATGCCCTCGATGCCGGTGTCGGGGAGGGGCGCCGTGAGGGGGATCGCCAGGCGCCACAGGCGTTCGAAGACCGTGACCAGGTAGGCGATCAGGGCCGGGTGGCGCAGTTCGAGGGCCATCGTGCGGTCGGTGTTGGCGGGGATGAAGGCGACGGTGCGGTCGAAGAGGATGAGGCGGTCGATGACCTCGTCCAGGGTGCGGGCCTCCACCGCGTCACCCATGAGTTCGAGGTAGTTGAGCAGGCCCTGCCCGTGCCGGGCCACGTGTGTGTACAGGTCCCGCATCCGCACCCCGCGCCCGCGCAGCGCCAGCGCCCGGTGCAGCCCCTCGGACAGCTCGTGCTCGCGCCGGATGCCGCCGGGCTGGACGGTGAGCACCTCCGTCGTGCAGGCCTGCGTCGCCTCGTCCATCGCGGCCTGGATGCGGGACAGGCCGTCGAGGACCCGGATCGCCGTGCTCTCGGTGCCGGCCGGGGTCTGGAGCAGTCTGCCGAGGCCCGCGTACCACTCGAAGGCCTCCACGGCCGAGCCCACCCGCCGCTGACTGGCGCTGACCTCGTCCTGGACCCCACGCAGCAGCCGGGTCATGACCTCCTGCGGGGAGGTCGGCACCAGCCAGTCCATGTCGTCGGGGTCGGGGTGCAGCAGGGCGAGTTCGAGGAGACAGGGCACCGGCTCGGCGTCGCGGCGCGGTATCCGGCCGCGTCGCACGGCCCGGGAGTACACGCGGTCCCCTGCCGCGCACAGCCGCTCGGCCCCGTGCGGGTGCTCCTGAGCCCCGTGCCCGGCCATCGCCCATCCCACCCCCGGTTCCGGCTCTTCCGCAGCGCAACTATGCGCGGCCCGGACCGGCTCCGCAACACGGCTCCGCCCCGCACGGGGAAGGAGAGGGACCGGTTTCGGCCGGAATGCCGGGGCGGTGGGACGGGCAGGACACGCGGGCTACTTCAGACCCAGCTCCGCGCACGCGTCCGCGTACTTGGCGGTGCAGATGTCGGTGACCTTGTAGAAGCCGTCCGCGACGACCGTCTCCTCGATGTTGGCCTTGGTGAGGGCGACGACGGGGACGAGCTGCGCGGGAATGCCCTTCTGGGTGGGGCTGTCGACCTTGTCGCGGGCGAGCGCCTCGAACTGGATGTCCCGGCCCTGGACCCGCGCCACGGCCATCTCCGCGGCGTTCTCGGCCTCCTGCGGATAGGACTTGTACACGCTCATGTACTGCTCGCCGGTGACGATCCGCTGCACCGCCGCGAGTTCCGCGTCCTGGCCGGTGATCGGGGGCAGGTCGGTGACGCCCGCGTCCTCCAGGGCCTTGATGATGCCGCCCGCCATGCCGTCGTTGGCGGAGTAGACACCCGCGATCTTGTTCTTGCCGATCTTCTCGATGGCCTCGGTCATGTTCGCCTCGGCGTTCTCCGGCTTCCAGTCCTTGGTGTCGAAGGACTGGGCGATCGTCACCTTGCCGTTCAGCTCGGACAGCGCGCCCGCCTTGAACTGCTTGGCGTTCGGGTCGGTGGACGAGCCGTTCATCATGACGATCTTGTCGGAGCTGGACGGGTCGCCGCCGAGCGCCTCGACGAGGGAGCGGCCCTGGACCTCGCCGACCAGCTCGTTGTCGAAGGAGATGTAGGCGTCGATCGGGCCCTCGGCCAGCCGGTCGTAGGCGATGACGGGGATGCCGGCGTCCTTCGCCTTCTGCACGGACTCCCCGATGGAGTGCGCGTCGACCGCGTCCAGCACGATCACGTCGACCTGGTCCTCGATCATCTGCTGCATCTGGTCGGCCTGCTTGGTGGCGCTGGCCTCGGCGTTGGCGTACTTGACGATGCCCTCGTCCCGGGTGAGTTCGCCGATCTTCTTCTTGAAGAAGGGGTAGTCGAACTGCTCGTAGCGCGTGTTCTCCTTCTCCGGGAGCAGCAGCCCGACCAGGAGGTCGTTGCCCTTGCTCGGGCTCGCGGCGTCACTGCTGTCCGAGGCACCCAGCACGCCGCAGGAGGCCAGCGAGAAGGTCATCAGGGACGCGGCCACGGATATGGCGGTTCGACGGGCACGGCTGCTCACTGCGCTAGACCTTCCGACACACGGGTGTAGTTGGTACCGAGGTGACCCAGGTGAAGGAAGCCAACGCTGTCTTCACCAAATCGTCAAGAAGTACTAGACCAATGAGACAGCACCGTTGTGAACAAGCCCCGGAGGACGAGTGCGTCCTCCGGGGCTGCCGATGCCGTTTTCCCTTGTACCGCCTGTCAGTCCGAGGACTGACCGTGGCGCTTGGGCCGCCAGACCACCAGGGCGCTGGTCTGCTGTACCTCTTGGTAAGGAACCAGGTCACGGCGGTACGACGCGTGCACCGCGGCCTCGCGCTGGCGCATCGCCGTGGCCGCGCCGTCGAGGGCGGCGGCCAGCTCGGCCGCGCGGGCCTGCAGCTCGGCGACCTGGTTCTCCAGTTCGATGATGCGCTTGATTCCGGCCAGGTTGATACCCTCGTCCTGCGACAACTGCTGGACCTGTCGGAGCAGTTCGATGTCGCGGGCCGAGTAGCGCCGGCCCCGGCCGGCCGTGCGGTCCGGGGAGACCAGGCCGAGACGGTCGTACTGGCGCAGGGTCTGCGGGTGCAGGCCGGAGAGCTGGGCCGCCACCGAGATGACGTAGACCGGGGTGTCCTCGGTCAGTTCGTACGGGTTGCGTCGACGACCGTCCATTCCGTCAAGCTCCCTTCGCGGCCTGGAACAACTCCGCCCGCGGATCCTCGTCCGCGGTCGCCTCGCGATACGCCTCCAGTGCGTCACGAGCCTTCCCCGTCAGATCCTTCGGAACACTCACCTCCACGGTGACCAGGAGGTCGCCGCGGGTGCCGTCCTTGCGGATCGCGCCCTTGCCCCGGGCCCGCATGGTGCGGCCGTTGGGCGTGCCCGCCGGCAGCTTCAGCGTGACGGGCGGACCGCCCAGGGTCGGGACCCGGACCTCGCCGCCGAGGGCCGCCTCGGCGTAGGTGACCGGGACGGTGACGGTGAGGTTGTCGCCCCGGCGGCCGAAGACGGGGTGTTCCTTGACGTGTACGACCACGTACAGGTCGCCCGCCGGGCCGCCCCGCTCGCCCGGCGTGCCCTTGCCGCGCAGCCGGATGCGCTGCCCGTCCGACACCCCGGCGGGGATACGGACCTGCATCGTCCGCGAGGACTTGGCGCGTCCGGAACCCTTGCAGACCTCGCAGGGGTCCTCGGCGATCAGGCCGCGGCCCTTGCAGTCCGGGCACGGGTCGGTGAGCGAGAAGCCGCCGCCCGAGCCCCGGGCGACCTGCCCGGTGCCGACGCAGGTCGGGCACACGCGCGGCGTGCCGTTCTTGTCGCCGGTGCCCGAACAGGCCTTGCAGGGCGCCTGCGAGGACATGCGCAGCGGGACCGTCGCGCCCTCGATGGCCTCCGTGAAGCTGAGCGTGACCTCGGACTCGATGTCCTGGCCGCGCCGCGGCTGGGTCCGCGTGCCCGCGCCGGGGCCACCGGCGCCGGTGCGGTTGAACAGGCCCCCGAAGACGTCGCCGAGGCCGCCGCCGAAGCCGCCGGCGCCCTGGCCCCCGCCCTGGGCGCCGCCTCCGAAGAGGTCGCCCAGGTCGAAGTTGAAGGTGCCGCCGCCGCCCGCGCCCGGCCCCGGGCGGAAGCCGCCGTTGCCGAAGAGGGCGCGGGCCTCGTCGTACTCCTTGCGCTTCTTGGGGTCACCGAGGATGTCGTTGGCCTCGGAGATCTCCTTGAAGCGCTCCTCCGCCCTGACGTTCCCCTTGTTGGCGTCCGGGTGGTTCTCGCGGGCGAGCTTCCGGTACGCCTTCTTGATCTCGGCCTCGGTGGCGTCCTTGGGGACGCCGAGAACCTTGTAGTAGTCCTTCTCGATGAAGTCCTTCGTGCTCATCCTCGACGTCCCTCCTTCCTCGGCTTCCTCGTCACTTCAAGCTCAGCCCTCGTCCGGGCCACCGCTCTCCTTGGTCCCGGCGTCGTCCTCCGCGTCGGCGGCGTCCTGTCCCTCGGCGCCGGTCTCGGCCGGCTTGACCGTCTGGGCGCCCGGCTGCGGCTCGGCGACCGCCACCCGCGCGGGGCGGATGGTGCGTTCGCCGATCCGGTACCCGGGCTGCAGGATCGCCACGCACGTCGTCTCGGTGACGTCCGGCGCGTAGGAGTGCATCAGGGCCTCGTGGATCGTCGGGTCGAAGGGCTCGCCCTCCTTGCCGAACTGCTGCAGGCCCAGCTTGGCGACCGTGGTCTCCAGCGACTCCGCGACGGACTTGAAGCCGCCGACCAGTTCGCCGTGCTCCCGGGCGCGCCCGACGTCGTCGAGCACGGGAAGCAGCTCGGACAGGAGGTTCGCGACGGCGACCTCCTTGACCGCGACGCGGTCGCGCTCCACCCGGCGGCGGTAGTTCTGGTACTCGGCCTGGAGGCGCTGGAGGTCCGCCGTGCGCTCGTTCAGCGCGGTGCGCACCTGGTCCAGCTGGGCCACCAGGCCCGCGTTCTCGCTCGCGTCCCCGGCCGGGGCCGCCCCCTCTTCGGAGGCGGCCTGCGGCTCGGCGTCGTCAGGGGTGGCGCCGGAGGGGACGTCGGGCTTCTCGTCAAAACCCGGGGTCTCCTCCGTCACGCGGCACCGTCCTTGCGCTCGTCGTCCACGATCTCGGCGTCGACGACGTCGTCGTCGGCACCCTTGCCCTCGGCACCGGCGTCGGCACCCGGGGCCTCGCCGCCGGCGGCCTGCGCGCCCTGGGCGTCGGCGTACATGGCCTGGCCCAGCTTCTGCGAGACGGCGGCGACCTTCTCGGTGGCGGTGCGGATCTCGGCGGTGTCCTCGCCCTTGAGCTTCTCCTTCAGCTCGGCGACGGCACCCTCGACCTCGGTCTTCACCTCGCCGGGGACCTTGTCCTCGTTGTCCTTGAGGAACTTCTCCGTCTGGTAGACGAGCTGCTCGCCCTGGTTGCGGGACTCGGCGGCCTCGCGGCGGGCGTGGTCCTCCTCCGCGTATTTCTCGGCCTCCTGGCGCATCCGGTCGACCTCGTCCTTCGGCAGCGAGGAGCCGCCGGTGACGGTCATCTTCTGCTCCTTGCCCGTGCCCAGGTCCTTCGCGGTCACGTGCATGATGCCGTTGGCGTCGATGTCGAAGGCGACCTCGATCTGCGGGACGCCGCGGGGCGCCGGCGGCAGACCGGTCAGCTCGAACATCCCGAGCTTCTTGTTGTACGCCGCAATCTCGCGCTCGCCCTGGTAGACCTGGATCTGCACGGAGGGCTGGTTGTCCTCGGCGGTGGTGAAGATCTCCGAGCGCTTGGTCGGGATCGTCGTGTTCCGCTCGATCAGCTTGGTCATGATGCCGCCCTTGGTCTCGATACCGAGGGACAGCGGGGTGACGTCGAGGAGCAGGACGTCCTTGACCTCGCCCTTGAGGACACCGGCCTGCAGGGCGGCGCCGATGGCGACGACCTCGTCCGGGTTGACGCCCTTGTTGGCGTCCTTGCCGCCGGTCAGCTCCTTGACCAGCTCGGCGACGGCGGGCATACGGGTGGAGCCACCGACGAGAACGACGTGGTCGATCTCGGACAGCTGGATGCCGGCGTCCTTGATGACGTTGTGGAACGGCGTCTTGCAGCGCTCCAGCAGGTCGGAGGTCAGCTGCTGGAACTGGGCGCGGGTGAGCTTCTCGTCCAGGTGCAGCGGGCCCTCGGCGGACGCCGTGATGTAGGGGAGGTTGATCGTGGTCTCGGTGGACGAGGACAGCTCGATCTTGGCCTTCTCGGCCGCCTCGCGCAGGCGCTGGAGCGCCATCTTGTCCTTGGCAAGGTCCACGCCGTGGCCGGACTGGAACTGCTTGACCAGGTAGTCGACGACGCGCTGGTCCCAGTCGTCACCACCGAGGTTGTTGTCACCGTTGGTGGCCTTCACCTCGACGACACCGTCGCCGATCTCCAGCAGCGAGACGTCGAACGTACCGCCACCGAGGTCGAAGACCAGGATGACCTGCTCGTCCTTGTCCAGGCCGTACGCCAGCGCGGCGGCGGTCGGCTCGTTGACGATGCGCAGGACGTTGAGGCCCGCGATCTCACCGGCCTCCTTGGTGGCCTGGCGCTCGGCGTCGTTGAAGTACGCCGGGACGGTGATGACCGCGTCGGTCACCTTCTCGCCCAGGTAGGACTCGGCGTCCCGCTTCAGCTTCTGCAGCACGAAGGCGCTGATCTGCTGCGGGTTGAAGTCCTTGCCGTCCAGGTTGACCTTCCAGTCGGTGCCCATGTGGCGCTTGACCGAGCGGATGGTCCTGTCGACGTTCGTGACCGCCTGGCGCTTGGCCACCTCGCCGACGAGCACCTCACCGTTCTTGGCGAAGGCGACGACGGACGGCGTGGTCCTGGCGCCCTCGGCGTTGGTGATGACGGTGGGCTCGCCGCCCTCCAGAACGCTGACGACGGAGTTAGTCGTGCCCAGGTCGATGCCGACCGCACGTGCCATGGTGAATAACCTCCAGCTGACTTGAGTGGAACAGGCTCAAGTGTGCACGACACCCGGCGATGGGTCAACAGAGGTGAGTCGAGCGGACTCAACTCTTATCCGTTCCTTACACGCAACGGCGCTCTGACCTGCACGTTCTCAGCACTCGTGGCCTGGCGAACCGGAAAAATCACCCCCGCTCGACCCGCTCCCGCTCCCGCGACCGCTCCCCGCCGGAGCCGGGGCGGCCCGTACACCCGTACCCGCAGCAGCCCCAGCATCCCGGCGGCCGATCCGCCCGCCACCCACAGCACCGCGAGGCCGCCCACCCGGCCGGTGTGCACCAGTACCCCCACGAGCACCGCGCACAGCGCGGCCCCGCCGAGGACCACCACCGCACCCTGCGCGGTGAGCCCGAGCCGCCGCAGCCGGTGCGCGAGGTGGTCGGGCCCGCCGCGCGCCAGGGGCCGTCCGGCCAGCCGGCGCGAGAGGAGGACCAGGACGGCGTCGGTCACCGGCACGGCGGTCAGCGCGCACAGCACCCCCACCCCGCCGCCGGTCTCGTACCCCGCCCGCACGGACACCGCGGCCCCGGCGAGCAGGAAGCCCATGAAGAGCGACCCGCAGGCGCCGAGCGCGATCCGCGCGGGGTGCCAGTTGTGCAGCAGGAACCCGGCGAGCGCGGCGGCCAGCACGAGGAGCAGCACCGCGGGTCCGTCCATCAGTCCCGCCGCCGCGCAGGCGCCGATCCCGAAGGCGGTCACGACGCCCACCGTGCCGGCCACCCCGTCGGCATGGTCGAGCCCCCGGAAGGCGGCGGCGACCAGCGCCACCCAGCCCACGGCGACCGCCCCGGCCACCGGCCCCGTCTCGCCGTACGGCACCACGCAGGCCGCCGCGACGGCCGTACCGGCCAGGAGCCACCGCCGCCGCAGGCGCCAGACGTCGGCCGCCAGGCCCAGCACGGCGACGGCGGACGCGGCCGCCAGGAGCCGGACGGCCACCGGACCGAGCGGTACGACGCCGGACCGGTCCCCGGCCCAGGCGACCAGCCCGGTGACGAGGACGACGGCCACCCCGCCGAGCAGCGGGACGGGCCGCCGTCGGCGCCGGTCTACGAGGCCCAGCCGCAGGGCGGGCGCCCGCAGCAGTGCGGCAAGGACGGCGGCGAGGAGGAAGGAGGCGGTGGCGGCGGCGATCCCGTAGAGCACGAGCACAAGCTATGCCGAATATCACCTTTTGTGACGATTCGCACCGACGGACCGGCGTGGCGCCGCACCCCTCCCGCCCCCGTACGGGACCGGTGGGGTCAGGGTTGCCTCAGCGACGCAGATCACCGCACGTCCGACTACAGTGCGGCGGAGGATGGGGGTACTCTCAGACGAACTGAATAAGTTACCGCTTAGTAATACCGCCCCCTCGTAACCTCGCAGGCCCGAGGAGCCCCCAAATGCAACTCGCCGCGATCATCGTGTCGCTGGTCCTGATCGTGGTCGGCGTCGCACTGTTCGGCCGCGCCGTCCTGCAGATCTACAACTACATGCGGCTGGGCCAGCCCGTACCGGCCGGAACGCGGACCAACGACCCCGTGGACCGCACCGTCACCGTGGTCAGGGAGTTCCTCGGCCACACCCGGATGAACCGCTGGGGCATCGTCGGTGTGGCGCACTGGTTCGTCGCGGTGGGCTTCTTCTCCCTGCTGCTGACCATCGTCAACGCCGTCGGCCAGCTCTTCCAGGCCGACTGGATCCTGCCGGTCATCGGCGACTGGGCGCCGTACAACGTCTTCGTCGAGTTCATCGGCACGATGACGGTGCTCGGCATCCTGGTCCTGATCGTCGTCCGGCAGCTGAGCCACCCGCGCAAGCCGGGCCGCAAGTCCCGCTTCGGGGGCTCCAACTTCGGCCAGGCGTACTTCGTCGAGGCCGTCATCCTCATCGTCGGCGTCTGCATCTTCATGCTGCACGCGCTGGAGGGCGCCCTCCACCACGTGGACGGCTACGAGGCGTCGTTCTTCATCTCGTACCCGGTCGTCTCCGCGCTCCAGGACGTGGACCTCGGCACGCTCCAGAACCTCGTCTACTTCTTCGCCGGGCTGAAGATCGCGACCTCCTTCATCTGGATGATCACGGTCGCCCTGAAGACCGACATGGGCGTGGCCTGGCACCGCTTCCTGGCCTTCCCGAACATCTGGTTCAAGCGCGACGCGAAGGGCGGCACCGCGCTCGGCGCCCTGCTGCCGATGACCTCGGGCGGCAAGCCGATCGACTTCACCGACCCCGGTGACGACGACGTCTTCGGCGTCTCCCAGGTCGAGCAGTTCTCCTGGAAGGGCCTGCTGGACTTCTCCACCTGCACCGAGTGCGGCCGCTGCCAGTCGCAGTGCCCCGCCTGGAACACGGGCAAGCCGCTCTCCCCCAAGCTCCTGATCATGTCCCTGCGCGACCACGCGCACGCCAAGGCCCCCTACCTGCTGGCCGGCGGCGGCAAGACGATGGAGGGCGAGGAGAAGGCGAGCGAGGAGCAGCTCGCCGGTGTCCCGGCCGCCGCTCTGGCCGAGGCCGAGCGCCCGCTGATCGGCACGCTCGAGGAGAACGGCGTCATCGACCCGGACGTCCTGTGGTCCTGCACCACCTGCGGCGCCTGCGTCGAGCAGTGCCCCGTCGACATCGAGCACGTCGACCACATCGTCGACATGCGCCGCTACCAGGTCATGATCGAGTCGGCGTTCCCGTCCGAGGCGGGCACGATGCTCAAGAACCTGGAGAAGAAGGGCAACCCCTGGGGCCTGGCGAAGAAGCAGCGCCTGGAGTGGCTCAAGGAGCTGGACTTCGAGGTCCCGGTCGTCGGCAAGGACATCGAGGACCTCACCGAGGTCGAGTACCTGTACTGGGTCGGCTGCGCCGGCGCCCTGGAGGACCGCGCCAAGAAGACCACCAAGGCCTTCGCCGAGCTGCTCCACATCGCGGGCGTCAAGTTCGCGATCATGGGCGGCGACGAGAAGTGCACCGGTGACTCCGCCCGCCGCCTCGGCAACGAGCCGCTGTTCCAGGAACTGGGCATGGAGAACGTCATGTCCCTCAACGCCGCCTTCGGCGAGGAGATGGACGACGACGGCAAGGTCACCGAGGAGTCCCGCAAGCCCAAGTCGGCGAAGAAGATCGTCGCCACCTGCCCGCACTGCCTCAACACCCTCGGCAACGAGTACCCGCAGCTCGGCGGCGACTACGAGGTCATCCACCACACCCAGCTGCTCCAGCACCTGGTGGACGAGGGCAAGCTGGTCCCGGTCACCCCGGTCGAGGGCATCATCACCTACCACGACCCCTGCTACCTGGGCCGCCACAACAAGATCTACACGCCCCCGCGCGAGATCATCGCCGCCGTCCCGGGCGTCCGGAACGAGGAGATGCACCGCCACAAGGAGCGCGGCTTCTGCTGCGGCGCCGGTGGCGCGCGGATGTGGATGGAGGAGCGGATCGGCAAGCGCATCAACAACGAGCGCGTCGACGAGGCCCTGTCCGTCAACCCGGACATCGTCTCCACCGCCTGCCCGTTCTGCCTGGTCATGCTCACCGACTCGGTCAACGGCAAGAAGAACGACGGCAAGGCCAAGGAGTCCATCCAGGTCGTCGACGTCGCCCAGCTGCTGCTGGACTCCGTCAAGACCCCGGCCGACCCGACCGGCGAGCCGGAGCCGGAGAACGAGCCGACGCCGGAGCCGGTGAAGTAGCCGCCTGCCGCCCGTCCGACACCCCCTGGTCCCGTCCGGACCCGGGGGTGTCGTCGTATGTCGAACACGTGCATCATTACCCGGTCGTTGTCGGTAAAGGTGATACGGGTCGATACGGACGAGGTGAACGGTGCGCCTGCGAAGAAGCACCCCCCTGACCGGCACAGCCGCCGCCGGCTGCCTGCTGCTGCTCGCCGCCTGCGGCCACGGCCCGGCGCCCGCCGCCGAGGACGCCGCCACCGCTCCCGTACGCGCCGCCCAGGCCCCCGCCGCGCTTCCCGTCCCGCACGGCGAGGGCAGCGAGGTCCCCGACGACTTCAACGGCGACGGCCACCGCGACCTGGTCCTCGACGACCTGGTCACGGCGGAGAGCCACGCCGACGACGCGGGCATCGGGATCGTCTACGGCTCGTCCCGCGGACTGGTGCCGCAGGCCCGGCAGTTGCTCACGCCGAAGAAGCACGCGGCACCGGTGGAAGGCCAGTTGCCGGCCGTCTTCGAGACGGAGGCGAGCTGCGACCTCGACGGCGACGGCTTCACCGACCTGGTGGTCACCACCGACCCGCCCTACGACGGTCAGGGCCGCCCCCCGGTCCCCCTCCAGCTCCTCTTCGGCTCCCCGTCGGGACCGACCGGCCGCGCGGTTCCGCTGGCCATCCCGGACCGGGCCCGCTACGGCAACGACTGGCCCGAGCGCCCGGTGTGCGGCGACTTCGACGGCGACGGCGCCGAGGACCTCGTCGTCCACGCCTCGGGCGGCCGCCTCAGCCACCTGCGCGGCCCCTTCACCCGCAAGGGCGCCCCGCGCGGGGCCGGCGCGCCCGTCCCGTCCCCCGGCGAGGCGCCGACCGGCCCCGCCGCCGACGTGAACCGCGACGGGTACGACGACCTGGTCGTCCGCACCTCCGCGGGCCCCGGCAGGGCGGCCCTCGTCCTGGGCGGACCCGACGGCCCGACCCGCACCGGGGCCACCCTGCCCACCGGCGTCGACATCGCGCTGGGCGCCTTCGGCAAGGGCAAGGCGCTCGACGCGGCCGTGGGCGGCCCGGACGGCACCGCGCTGCGCTACGACCTGCCCACCGCGGCTGGGGGTACCTCCCGCGCATCAAGCAGTGGGGGAGCCACCCTCGACACCCCGGGCTCGATGCTCGACGCCGCCGACTTCGACGGCGACGGCCTGAGCGACCTGGTCTCCAGTGGCTCCTCCGGCGTACGCGTCCACCCGGGCCGCGAGACCGGCCTCACGACCCGGGCCGCGGTCACGGTGCGGCCCGCGGCGACCGGCACGACGCGGGTGCTGACGGCCGGCGACTTCGACGGCGACGGCCTCGCGGACCTGGTGCTGCGCACCCACCGGAGCGACACGAAGGACTCCGTCGAGGTCCACCGGGGCACGGCGAAGGCCCTGCTGACCGCCCGGGCCACGGTCACCTTCTCGACGTCGCAGTTCCTGGCCCCGTAGGGGGGACCGGGGGCGGACGCCGCGAGTCCGCCGGTCGGACCTCGGGGACGCCTCGGGGAGCACCCGTAAGGGATGTCACAGCTCGGCCGCAAAGGACCCCCCGAACGGCCGGGCCCCGCACGTCACTCTCCGGGACCAGGTACGTTCGAAGGCGTGGCTGGATTCAGGATCGGACGCGGCCGGGACAACGGCGCTCCAAACGCGCGACCGCAACGCCCCCCGTACGGACAGCAGGCGCCCCAGGGACCGTCGTACGGCGGACCCGCGGCGCCTCAGCCCCCGTACCCGCAGCAGCCGTACGGGGGCGGCGCCCCCGCGCCCGGCGGCTCCCCGTGGCCCCAGGCACACGGCGGCGGTCACCCGGGACAGGGCGGGCACGGCGGACACGGCGAGCCGGAGTACTTCGGCGACGGCGGCTACGGGCCGGGCCCCGGCGGGCACCCCCAGCAGGCCCCGTACGACCCGTACGCGGCCAACAACCCGGGCCACACCCAGGCGTTCACGGTCGACGACCCCTACAACCAGGGCGACACCTACCGCGCCGGCTCCGCCCCGGCCCCCGGCCCGGTCGGCCCCCGCCTGCACTGGAAGGATCTCCTGAAGGGCGTCATCCTCGCGCCCAACCAGACCTTCCTCCAGATGCGGGACTACGCGATGTGGGTCCCGGCGCTCATCGTGACGTTCCTCTACGGCCTGCTGGCGGTCTTCGGCTTCGACGGCGCCCGCGAGGAGGCCATCAACGCCACCCTCTCGAACGCCATCCCGATCGTCCTGACCACGGCGGTCGCGCTGGTGCTCAGCGCCTTCGTCCTGGGCGTGGTCACCCACACCCTGGCCCGCCAGCTCGGCGGCGACGGCGCCTGGCAGCCGACGGTCGGCCTCTCCATGCTGATCATGTCCCTCACGGACG
Source organism: Streptomyces sp. BBFR25 (assembly GCF_044590125.1). NCBI lineage: Bacteria > Bacillati > Actinomycetota > Actinomycetes > Kitasatosporales > Streptomycetaceae > Streptomyces > Streptomyces sp. BBFR25. Next base: position 4,478,891 of record NZ_CP172447.1, on the reverse strand, counting down.
CCCCGCGCCTGGTCGTCGCGATGTTCGCCGGCGGCGACGCGCCCTTCGTCCAGATCCTCGGCTGGGCCACCTGGGTCGCGGCCGGCGCCCTGCTGACCCTGATGGTCAGCCGCTCCCACGACCTGCCCTGGCCGAAGGCGCTGGGCGCCAGCGCGATCCAGCTGATCGCCCTGCTGTCGATCGTGAAGCTGGGCACGTTCTAGCCGTAGGTCCGCGAAAGGCGAAAGGGCCCCGGTGTGCGTCACACCGGGGCCCTTCCCCTGCCGCACCGTGATCACCTCCTGCTACTGTCGCCCTGCTCACGCGGGACGAGCGGCGCACCCATGAAACGCCCCCCTGCGTGACCGCCCTGGGGAGGGACTTCTTTCGTGTTTCGTCCGCTGAACAAGCGGGCCGTGCGCCGTCGGCGTGTGCTCGGCCGTACCGCTCTCACCGTCACGCTCGCCGTGACCGCCGGCATCGGCACCGCCGCGGCGCCGGCCGCCGCCGACACCCCCGCCGCGTCCGCCGACCCCGTCGTCGTCAGCCCGGGCGCCCGCTTCGTCCCCCGCGCCACCCTCGTCCTGAACGCCGGCGAGACCGGCTTCCTCACCGCGCAGGAGGGCGACGACCGCCTGCGCTGGATCGACTACGCCACCGGCGCGACGACCGTCCTCGACCACCGGCTGCCCGAGCCCCTCGCCTACGACGTCGACGACTTCCGCTTCGACCGGTACCCCGCCGACTTCGGCCACGGCTCCGACACCGTCGCGCTCTACGCACCGACCCCGGCCCCGCACGTGACGCTCCAGCAGCGGGCGGGCGACGGTCCGACGGTCACGATCCCGGTCCCCGAGGGCCAGACGTACGTCGCGACCTACGGCGACACCGTCATCACCCGCACCGGCACCGAGCACGCCGTGACGAGCCTGCACCTGCTGCGCCTGGAGAACGGCGAGGTGCGGGACCGGAAGCTGGAGGGCCTGCCGGAGGGGTGGAACCTCACCATCAGCGAGGGCGACAGCCGGTCGGTCGCCGTCCGCGCGATCAAGTGGGAGGACACCACGATGTCCCAGGGGTGGTGGGTCGTCGACCTCGCCACCGGGAAGCTGAAGGCGCTCTCCCCGCACGGCGACAGCGTCTCCTTCGACCAGGACACCGTCTTCCACCTCGGCGCCCCGGAGACCTACGCCGCCCAGGTGTACCGCCGCGACGACCTGGACGCCGAGCCGACCACCCTCGACCTGCGCGACGCCTCCTACGGCGACACCGTCCGGCCCCTCGCCGGACGTCTCGCCTCCGTCTCCCCGCCCAACCCGGGCAACAACGAGTACCGGGGGAACGAACTGTCACTGCGCGACCTCGCCGGGAGCCACCTCGAGTCCCTGCTGGCCGTCGCCTCTCCCTCCCTGCACCGCACGCCCGACGGCTCGCTCCTGGTGGCCGGCGCCGAGCGGCGGACCGACTACGGCCCGCTCGACTGGGGGTACTACCTCTTCACACCCGCCGCGGACGGCACCGTCGCCCGCAAACGCGTCGCCGACATCGAGGACATGGCGGCCGCTCCGGCCGGCATCGCGCTGGGCAGCGGCATCCTCACCACGGCCGACGACTCCAAGCTCTTCATGCCGCACACCTACATCGGCGCCTACCGCAGCACCTGGCTGAAGACATCCGGCCGCCCGGAGGAGCTGAACACGACCGTCGACGGCCTCATGGCGGGACGCGACAGCGACTGCGGCGGCACCGAGAGCAGCTACTGCGCCACCCTGTTCGCGAGCGGTGACGGACACCACGGGCGCGAGGCCGGAACCGAGCAGGACGTCACCATGCTCTACCGCAACGGCTCCGCCTCCTGGGGCCCGCGGGTGACCTCCGGGCACCACAGCCCGCAACTCGTCGACCTCTCCGGCCGATTCGGCATCGTGGACAACGGGTCCGGCGGCACCCAGTCGATCCTGCACTTCAAGGACGGCGACACCGGCCGCGTCCTCGAGAAGCGCAACCAGGTCGCCGCCTCCGTCTGGGGCAACACCCTGTGGAGCGCCACCGGCTCCTGGAACGACCCCGACCTGGACGTGGCGACCACGGTGACGGCGAAGAACCTGTCGACGGGCACCGCCGGAGAAACCTTCGACGCGGGCTGCGCCCCCCGCGAACTCCAGGCCGTCGGCCGCTGGGTGTACTGGCAGTGCGACGACAACTGGCCCACCTACAAGAGCGGCGGCCTCTACGACCGGCAGGCCAAGCGCACACTGAAGCTCGGCGCCGACGACACGCTGCTGGGCGACGGCTACCTGGTGCGCCGCTCGGAGCAGGCCGGCCTCACCCTCGTCGACCTGCGGGGCGGCATCCCGGCCAGTGGTACGGAGGCCGGCCTGCCCCGGCGGGTGATCGTCACCGCCGCCGAACTCGGCGACCGCACGGTGCGCCGGGCCGGGTGGACCGTCGACCGCTTCGGCGGCCACGTGGCCTACACGGGCGCGGACCGGCGCGTGCGCATCGTCCCGTCGGGCGTCCCCGCCTCCCCGGTCGCGGTCATCGACGCCGACACCCCGGCGGCCGTCGACGTCCGGGCCGGCGCGTGGGCGTCGCGGTGGTGGCTGTCGAAGCCGGGCGCCTCGTGGTCGCTGACGCTGAAGCCCAAGGGCAGCGCGAAGGTCGTGCGGACCCTGACCGGCGGCGAGGCCCGCGGTCTGCTGCACGCCTCGTGGGACGGGAAGTACGCGAACGGGCAGCTCGCCGCCAACGGGTCCTACACGTGGACCCTGAGCGTCAAACCCGCCGACGGCGTGGGAGCCGACCTCACGGCCTCCGGGACGGTGAAGGTACGCGGGGGCGCCGCCGCCTGGCGCGACCTGGCCGGCGACGACGGCTTCGGCGACCTGCTCGTGACGGACTCCGCCGGGGCCGCGTCCCTGTACCGGGGCACGGGCACGGGCGGGGTGTCCGCCCGCGTCGCCGGATCCGGCACCGCGTTCCCCGCCGGCACCGTGCTCGTGCCCTTCGGGGACGTGGACGGCGACCGGTGCGCGGACGTCCTCGCGCGGGTCGGGGACCAGCTCCGGGCCTACCGCCCCGGGTGCGGGAAGGTCGTCACCGCCTCGTCGCCGTACACGTCGATCGGGGGCGGCTGGGCCCAGTACGACCAGCTCACGTCGTCCGGCGACGCCAACGGGGACGGCTACGCCGACCTCATCGCCCGCCATGCCTCGACCGGTGACATCTACTTCTACGCAGGCACCGCCGACCACCGGCTCAAGCCCCGGGTGCGGATCCAGACCAACTGGAAGCTGTACAAGCGTGTCATCGGTGCCGGGGACCTGAACGGCGACGGCCGCGGTGACCTCCTCGGTGTCGACTCCGCCGGCGTGCTGTGGCGGTACTACGGCACGTCCACCGGCGGCGTCACCCCGCGGGAGCGGATCGGCGGCGGCTGGAACACCTACTCCGCCCTCGTCGGCACCGGCGACCTCTCCGGCGACGGCCGCACCGACCTGCTGGCCCGGGACACCACCGGGAAGCTGTGGCGCTACGCCTCCACCGGCGCCGGCACCTACGGCGGCCGGGTCCTGATCGGCACCGGCGGCTGGAACACCTTCAAGGGCCTGTTCTGACCCGACACGTCAAGGGCCCCCGGCGCGACACGCGCCGGGGGCCCTTCCACATGCCGGTGCCGCCGTCCGGTCAGGCGTCGAATCAGGCGTCGAGTCAGGCGTCGAGTCAGGCGTCGAGCACCTGCCCGTCCCGGCGCACGACGGGCGGCAGGACGGACCACGGGAAGTTGATCCAGTCGTCGGTCCGCTTCCACACGTACTCGCACTGGACGAGGGAGTGGGACTTCTCATAGATCACCGCGCTGCGGACCTCGGCGACCGTGTCGAGGCAGAAGTCGCGCACCAGCTTGAGCGTCTTGCCGGTGTCGGCGACGTCGTCGGTGATCAGGACCTTCTTGTCGGAGAAGTCGATGACGTTCGGGACCGGCGCGAGCATGACGGGCATGTCGAGCGTGGTCCCGACCCCGGTGTAGAACTCCACGTTCACGAGGTGGATGTTCTTGCAGTCGAGCGCGTACGCGAGTCCGCCCGCCACGAAGACACCCCCGCGGGCGATGGACAGCACTATGTCCGGCTCGTACCCGTCGTCGGCGACGGCCTGCGCGAGTTCGCGCACGGCGACGCCGAACTGCTCGTAGGTCAGGTTCTCCCGAACATCACTCATGCGCGCGTCCTGCTCATCCTGCTCATCACTGGGCGTATACCCGGGTTCATACCTGGGTCCGATGGAAGTTGAGGAAGGACCGGGAGGCGGTCGGCCCCCGCTGGCCCTGGTAACGGGACCCGTAGCGCTCGCTCCCGTACGGGTGCTCGGCCGGCGAGGTGAGCCGGAACATGCACAGCTGCCCGATCTTCATCCCCGGCCACAGCTTGATCGGCAGGGTCGCGAGATTGCTCAGCTCCAGCGTCACGTGCCCCGAGAAGCCCGGGTCGATGAACCCGGCGGTGGAGTGCGTGACGAGCCCGAGCCGCCCGAGCGAACTCTTCCCCTCGAGCCGCGAGGCGAGGTCGTCCGGCAGCGTGATGACCTCGTACGTACTGGCCAGCACGAACTCGCCGGGGTGCAGGATGAACGGCTCGTCGCCCTCCGGCTCCACGAGCCGGGTCAGATCCACCTGCTCGACGGAGGGGTCGATGTGCGGGTACCGGTGATTCTCGAACACCCGGAAGTAGCGGTCGAGACGCACGTCGATGCTCGACGGCTGCACCATGGAGTCGTCGAAGGGCTCGATGCGGACTCGTCCGGCGTCGATCTCGGCCCGGATGTCCTTGTCTGAGAGAAGCACGCACCGAGGATACGCAAGGCGCGCGGAGCAGCGACAACCGCCGCCGCGCCGCGCGCCCGATCCCGCTCTGTGTCCGTGCCTACCGCTTCTCCGCGCCCACCGGCACGGCACTCCGCAGCCGCGCACACCGCGGACATCGGACGAGCCGACCGGGGCCGAGGCGATCGGCCTGCTGCATCGGGAACGAGGTGGCGGTGAACACGTGCCCATCGGCACAGCGGACGACGGTGCGCTCCATCAAGTCCTTCAAGTCCCTTCCCCAAGAGCCGCGTCTGACTTCCTACCCTGACGACAAAAGCCACAGTACGGGATGAAAGAGACGACTCTCCAGGCGGCACTCCGCCCTCACGCACACCCTCTCCGGGGCCCCCACCGTACGCCCCAACTCGGAGCCCCCGCAGGCGCATCCCCACCCCGAAACGGCCACCGGCCCCACGGCGCGAACACCGGGGGCCAGGCATGGGGTAGAGTGAGCGAGCGTCCAGGCACCGACCTTGGTCGGCGTCTTACGCGGGTGTAGTTTAATGGTAGAACATCAGCTTCCCAAGCTGAGAGCGCGAGTTCGATTCTCGTCACCCGCTCCATGCGAACCCTCAGGTCAGAGACCTGGGGGTTCTTTGTTGTCGTCGAGCCCGGCGACCTCCTGTTGCCATTCCCCTGAGCTGCTGGTGCACGCGCTCACACCGGCCGGCCTTTTCTCCGTCTAGTTCCGCAGTGCCGTGACCGCTCCCACCCCGGCGAAGCAGAGCCCTGCTGTAGCGCCGAACGCAGCCCCTGCGAACAGGATCGCGTCAGCGATTCCCGTGCCGGTCACGTACTTCAGTGCGGCGACACACGCAGCGATCAATGTGGAGAAGAGAACGATGATCAGCAGCCAGAGCGCCCAGGCGCTGGAGGAGGAGGGGCGCGAGGTGCCGGAGGTCGTCATGGCCGGGACTTCCTTTCACTGCCTCTGCGGGCTGGGTTGGCTGGGTCACGTAGTAGGAGGACTGGTGGAGGTACGGGAGCCCGTGAGTTGTTCGACGAGCAGCCCTCGGGTCCGGGTGATGGCTGCTGCCAGCTCTCGGTGGGCGGTAGACCGCTCCCGCAGGAGCACCAGCGACTCGACGATCTCCTGCTGCACGTCGAAGGGCGGCAGCAGGACTTTCTGGCTCTCCAGTACGGCCTTGGTGATGAACGGGGCGGCGGTGGCGGCCGCGCGGTCCCTGACCCAGTCGATGGCCTCCGGACGACTCAGAACAGCGAGCAGATAGCCGGGGAGGACCTGGGCATCCTCTTGGCAGCGGAGCCTGATCACGTTCGAGCTCATGAGCCATCCCGCCTGGTCCCTCCGTACCAGGGCCGGCGGCCCCATGGCACCTGCGCGGACGCAAACGATGTCGCCCGCCTTGAGCTGGTAGCGCCCCAACCGGTCGGCGAGTTCGGACGAGACGCGCTCGTCGCCGCTGTCACTCACCTCCCCGTCCCGCAGGTGCCTGGGAAAGACGACCGGCACCTCTCCATGCGGAATCCGGTCCTTCGGTGCCAGCAGTGCGTGAGACGGGCCGGCCTGAATGTCACACAAATCTGCGAGGACGGCTTCGCGGCGGGGCGCCTGACACACCCGGTCGGTCTCGAGCACGGCCCGCAGGTCGGCGGTGCGCTCGTCCAGGTACCTGCAGCGCTCCGCCAGCCATGAAACCTCGGCCCAGACTTCCGCTTCCGCAATGCCGGACGTCCCGCTGTCCGGAACCGGCGACCCACCGATGTGATCGATCGGATTGAGCGAGTAGCCGATACGGCGCAAGGACTCCCTGTCGACGCGTGCGCCGGGCACGGTCACCGCAGAGGGGTCGTGCGGTCGGGCGGGGGCGTCTCCCGGACGAAAAGCCAGATAAGAGTCGATGACGGAGCTGACGTCGTCGTACGCGAGCACACGCCGCCCGCCGCTCTGCACGGTGCCCAACTCGCGTGCGTCCAGGAACAGGACGTGATCGCCGGCATCGGCGGGGTGCCGCAGCAACCACACGCACACCGGCACCGAAGTGCCCGAGAAAAGTCTGTCGGGCAGCGCGACAACGCACTCCACCACGCCTTGTTCCACCAGCTCACAGCGAATCGCCCGCTCCGCCGCGTTCCCCGAGTTGCCCGCCTTGTTCGGCATCACAAGTGCGGCGCGTCCGCCCTTGGCCAGGACGGACAGGGCGTACTGCGGGTACGCCAGGTTGTCGTTACCCAGCGGAGGGGCGCCGTAGGGCCAGTGCCCGGTGCGCGTGGTCTCTTTCAGTGTGTCCTTCATATTGAAGGGCGGGTTGGTGAGAACCAGGTCGACCGGCCCCTGAAGCCACGGCTGCTCCCACGGCCGCCCGCCGGTCTTCAACCGGAGGGCGGGTCTGACTCCGCGCAGCGCCAGATTCATACTCGCCAGCGGCAAGGTGGTCCGCTTCGGCGTCTGCCCCAGCAGCCTGGGCAGCGGCGCATCCGTGAAACCCGGCCCCCCACGTCGCGCCCGCATCGCCATGTCGGCTACTGCGCCGATGAGTTCCCCACCGCGGAAGTACGGGTCGTACACACTGCCGGGGGCCGCCCCCCTGGCGGCCCGCCCCAACCCCGCCATCAGGTACGCCACGGGAAGCGGGGTGAAGAACTCCCGGCTCCCCAGCTGTGCCTTCTCCTCGTAACCCTCGATGATCAGCTGGAAGGCGTGCGGACCGAGCGAGCCCACCAGCCGGACAACCTCCACGAGGTCCCCGAATCGTCTGGGTTCCAGGCGAGCCAGGGCATCCCTCGTCTCCGGAAGAGATCCCACGTCCCGCAACGCCGCATCCGCCTCCGAGCCGATGAGCCTGAGCAGTGCGCTGCTGGACCGCGGCCCGTTGCCGGACGTGGAGTACGCCTTCACCCGTTGCCAGCCCTCGGGCCTCATCATCCGCAAGAAATACAGGGCAGCCAGCAGGTTCACATAGCCGATGGGCATGTCCGCGCCTCCGACCCTTTCGGCCGGGAGACCCACGAGCGTGCGGACGGTCTCAACATCACCCGGAGACGGCTTCTCCCGTGGACCAAGCGCGGGCCGGGCGTCGTACGCCGTCGGACTCCCCTGGGCCACGGAACTGGACGGTCTGCGCTGCCGCGCCCGATCTCCGTAGGTGCTGTGCTCGTCCTCTCCCTGCGCCCGGTGGTGTGAGGGCACTCGCCTTCTGTCGAGCCAGCTCAAGATCTCCGACTCGTGGAAGTAGTCCTGGCCGGCGGTACGCCGGGGGGTGGGGAAATCCGCCGCGCGCCGCTCCCAGGTGGTGACAGCCGCTCGCGTCACCTCTGCCATGGCCGCGATCTGCGTACGTGTGATCAGGCGATCGCCGCCAGGCACGCCGGGGTTGTTCTCCATCTCGCACCGCCACCCTTCTCAAGTGGTCCGGACGTCTGCTCGTTGGGCATGACTCTAGAGCTACTGCCGCAGGAGCATCCACTGAGTACTGGCAGTACTCATATCCCTTTCACACTCGGCAGGCGGAACGAGAGATAAGAGTCTCCCCCCCATACGGGCACTGCAATCGCCGATCCTGCGCACGTCAACGATCTCGCCTGTGGCCCGAGGGGCGCAATGGCCTTAACACTCAACCGTCTCGTGACGCTCAAGGACAACCGATCGCGGGAGCTGGGCGTGGGAGCACCGAAGCCCGGCCGCGATCACCATTCAGCAGGAGCGACATCTTTGTATATACTTAATGACACTCCATATATCTGCGGAGGTGCATCAATGACTCGCACCGTAATAGACCTCGACGATCAGCTGGTCGCCGACGTGGCCAAGGCCCTCGGCACCAGCACCAAGAAGGAGACGGTGAACACTGCCCTGCGCGAGGTGCTGGAGAACCGGCGGCGGGCTCTGGCCCTCACCCGCCTGCGGGCGGCGGCGGCCGAGGGCGCCTTCGATCTCGATCTCCTTGAGGACAAGGGGAACTACCGTCGGTGAACGCCGCTCAGTTCCTGATCGACACCAGCGCACTCGCCCGGCTGCTGCGCAGCGACGCCGAGCAATACGGCTGGGACCAGGCGACGGCAGCCGGGCTCATCGCCACGTGCCCCATCACCGAGCTCGAGTTCTTCTACAGCGCGCGTTCCGCCGCCGACCGTGCCCAAGGCATCGAGGACCTACGTCTGCTCTTCGGCTGGGTGCCGGTCGACGACCGCGCCTACGACCGCGCCTGGCAGGTCCAGGACATCCTCACCCAGCGCGGACAGCACCGCAGTGCCGGAGCCGTCGACCTCGTGGTGGCGGCCACGGCCGAGTTGCAGGGACTGACCCTCCTCCACCGCGACCGGGACTTCGAATGCATCGCCGCCGTCACAGGCCAGGCGCTCCAGTGGTACGGGCCAGAACCCGGCAAATGAACCCAGGGGCATGGGCGTTCGGCTGTTCCGTGCACAGTGGCACAGCAGAGCCAGCCGAGGTGCCATGCCCAACCTGGCAGAGGAAGACTCTCGCAGGCCCCGCGCGTCAGCTCGCCGCGTCCCCGTGCCCACGGCGTACCAAAGGGAGCGGGCAACTACGGTGAACAGCGGTGCCATCAGGCCGCCGCACCTCCAGCCGCACCACGAATCTGGGCAGGTCAGAGGGTACGAGGCAGTCGCTCCACTCTGAACCCCCGGGTCCTCGACCCGGGGGTTGTCTGTTGTCCGGACCGGCAAGGGACTCCACCGTTCGCGCACTGGCGACGGGGCGGTCGGTGGGCTGTCGTCTCAGCCGAGTGGGTTCGTCGTGTCGCGCAGGGTGGCCAGAGCCGGGGCGTACATGCGGGACTTGATGGTGCCGACGGTGTCGCCGGCCTTGTTCACCTGTGCCTGGGCGATCTCGATCGCGGTGGAGCGCACGGCGTCCTCGGCGACGGCCTGGTCGACGATGCCGGCGGCCGCGGCGTCGGTGCCGCCGTAGCGGCGGGCGGTGAGCATGGCCTCGTGCGCGGTCTGCGGGGCCAGCCGGGACTGGATGAGGGCGGCCATGCCGGGGGTGAAGGGGATGTTGATGTCCGCTTCGGGCAGGCACCAGTAGCCGCGGTCGGCGCGCATCACGCGGAAGTCGTGGGCGAGGGAGAACATGGCGCCGGCGGCGAAGGTGTGCCCCTGCAGCGCGGCCACGGTGACGAGTGGTAGCGACAGCACCCGCGCGAACAGCTCGTGGACGGCGACGACGTACTCCTGGTGCTGGTCGGCGTGGGCGAACAGCCAGTCCAGGTCGAGCCCGTTGGAGTAGAACTTGCCGGTGGCCGCGGTGACCAGGGCGCGGGGGCCCTCCGCCTTCTCCACCTCGTCGAGCGCGGCACCGACGGCGGCGAGCCAGTCGGGGTGGAACCGGTTCTCGCCGTCTCCGAGGTCGAGGACGAAGACGTTGTCGTGACGGTCGAGCGAGGGCATGGCGACTCCTTCGAGGTGCTGGTGCGTGGTGAAGCGGCTGGGCGGCTACGGCCGGGGACGGACCGGATTCGGCACCACACCGGGACGGTCACGGGGATCCCGCCCACCACCCTCCCGACGACGAACGGTGCCGACCGACATCGGTGAGCTACCCGTCGGTAACTTATGAGGTGTGCCAGAGAAGATGCAAGAGGGCCGACGCCTGGGAACGGGGGGCAGGCCGAAGAGATCAGGGGCGATATGCCCCTCGGGCCAAGGGCCCGAGGGGCATATCGGGCTCCGTTCCGAACCCGGTCGACGGGTAGCCAGTACGGGGACGGCCATGTGTGGACGGCGCGTGCGGACGACAAGCCTGACCACCTGAGCCAGAATTCTTGGAGGAGCAGGTTTTCGCACCAGCCCTCGTGAGGGGTCCCTCGTGCTCGACGTGCCGTTCTGGCTGTGGTCGGTGTTCGCCGTCACCGTGGTTGTGTCGCTGGCCGTGGACCTGCTGGCGCACCGGGAGGCGCATGTCATCCGGTTCAAGGAGGCCGCCGCCTGGAGTGCGGTCTGGATCGGCCTCGCCCTGGTCTTCGGCGCGGTCGTCTTCCTGGTCCTGGGCACGTCGCCGGGGGTGGAGTACACCACCGCGTGGCTCCTGGAGAAGAGCCTGTCGGTCGACAACCTGTTCGTCTTCGCGTTGATCTTCGCCTACTTCAGAGTGCCGCGCGCCTACCAGCACCGTGTGCTGTTCTTCGGCGTGATGGGCGCTCTGGTGTTCCGGGGCCTGTTCCTGGCCGCCGGAGTGGCCGTGGTCAGCCGGTTCACCGCGGTGCTCTTCGTCTTCGCGGCCATCCTCTTCTACAGCACCTACAAGATCCTCAAGGGCGAGGAAGAGAGCTTCGACCCGGGCAGGAGCATCGCGGTGCGACTGCTGCGCAAGGTGGTGCCCGTCCGGGACGAGTACGCCGGGATGAAGTTCTTCGTGAAGGAAGCGGGCAAACGGGTCGCCACCCCGCTGCTCGCCGTCGTCGCGGCGATCGAGGCGGCCGACCTCGTCTTCGCCGTGGACAGCGTGCCCGCCGTCCTGGCGGTCAGCGACGACGCCTTCATCGTCTACACCAGCAACGCGTTCGCCATCCTCGGCCTGCGGGCCCTGTACTTCCTGCTCGCCGGGCTGCTGGACCGGTTCCACTACCTCAGCAAGGGCCTCGCGCTGATCCTCGCCTTCATCGGCGTGAAACTGATCCTCCAGGCGTCCCACAAACTCTTCAGCAGCAGCATCCCGGAGATCCCGTCGCCCGTCAGCCTCGCCGTCATCGTCACGGTCCTGGCCGCGTCGGTCGTCCTGAGCATCCGACGCCCCGGCCCGGCCGACGCAGCCCCCCACGCGGACAGACGCCCGGATGACGGCTGATCCATGTCCGGACACTCCTGGCAGGACCGTGGGCCGGGCCCGCGCGGTGTGCGCCGACTGCCCCGATGCCGTGCGAGCAGGGCAGTGACGGAGCACCATCGACGGGAAGGCAGCCTCTGGAGGGTCTGTGCGCGACGCGGTGGATGACGACGTGGGGCCGTGGCCGGTGGGCGAGCCGGGTTTCTGGCGGCAGGTCGTCGAGCAGCTGGGCACGCCGGTGCTGGTGCTGGACACGGCCGGACGCGTGATCGCCGCGAACCCGGCGGCCGAGCGGCTGCTGGGCCGCACCACCGCGGCGATGCGGGGCGCCGACGCACACGATCTGCTGCACCGGGACGCGGACGGCAACAAAGTGCCGCGGGACCGGTGCCCACTGCTTCAGGCGCTGGCCGAGGGGAAGGGGGCGCGAGGGGAGGGTGGCACGTATCTGCGGGGTGACGGTCGCCTGCTGGCTGTCACCTGGTCCGCGTCCCCCTTGACGGCGGACGGCTCCGTGAAGGGCATGGCACTGCTGTTCACGGACGCCACGGGGGACCGCCGCGTCCACCGGGAGCGCACGGCCCGCACGCGCGCCCTGGAGGACCTCAACGAGCGGCTGTCCCTGGTCGCGGAGATCACGGACGTCCTGGGACAGACCCTGGAGACCGACGAGGCGCTGGCCCGCCTGGTGCGCCTGCTCGTGCCACGTCTCGCCGACTGGGCGGCGGTGGACCTGCGGACCGGTTCCGGCGAGGTCCACCGGGTGGCGGTGACCGGTCCGCAGGGACGGGACGCCGGATTCCAGGGCCGGCGCGCACCCGCCCCGGGGGAGGCAGGTGAGGGGGCGGACTCGCCCCTGAGCCGGGCGCTGACCGGGGGTGAATCCGTACTCCAGGAGCGGGTGGCCGCCCTCACTCCGGCCGCCGGAGATCCTCCTGTGGCGGCTCTCCTCAGTGGCTTCCTGGCGGCGGTGGGCGCGAACTCCGCCGTCACGGTGCCACTCGGCGCCCGGGACCGGATCACCGGGGCGCTGACGGTGGTGCGCACCGACCCGGCGCATCCCTTCGACGAAGGCGACCTGGCCGCGGTGAGTGACGTCGGCCGCCGGGTCGGCGTGGTCGTCGACAACACCCGCCGCTACGGCCGTCAGCGCGCCGTCGCCGAGGCCATGCAGCGCAACCTGCTCGCCCCGCTGCCCCGGCCCGGCCACCTCCGGCTGGCCGCCCGCTACCAGCCCGCCCCGGCGGGTTCGCAGGTCGGCGGGGACTGGTACGACGCCTTCATGCTGAAGGACGGCGCGCTCGCCCTCGTCATCGGTGACGTCGTGGGCCACGACCTGACCGCGGCGGCCGGCATGGCCCAACTGCACGGCATCCTGCGTTCACTGGCCTGGGACCACACGGGACCGCCCGGCGCCGTCGTCGACCGCCTCGATGCCGCCATACCGGTCATCACCACCGTCCCGCTGGCCACCTTGATCCTCGCCCGCGTCGAGGGCGACCCGGACACGGGACCCTGGACGCTCCGCTGGACCAGCGCAGGGCACCCGCCTCCGCTGCTCCTCTCCCCGGACGGCACCGCGTGCTATCTGGAAGCCGGCCAGGGACTGCTCCTTGGCACCGGCCCCGTCGGCGGCGCGGGCCGACCGGACGCCACGCATCCCCTGGAGCCCGGCTCCACCCTGCTGCTGTACACGGACGGGCTCGTCGAAACGCCGGGCAGCGACCTCGACACGGGCCTGGAGGAGCTGCGTCGGCGCGCCCTCGCGCTCGTCCACGAACCGCTGGACAGGCTGTGCGAAGAGGTGCTCGCCCACCTGCCGCCCGGCGGCACCGACGACGTGGCCCTGCTCGCCCTGCGCGTACCGCCGCCATGAGACGTGGGGGGCGTCGGTCCGGGCGGGTGCCGCGGCGGCGCCCACCGCTCCCACGGCACCGATGACCGGCTGTCACGCCGCCTTTACGCACCGGGGAGTAGGCTGACGAGACCGAGGGCATCAGGCACGCCGGTGGCGGACCGGCTCCACCCCGGTGTCCACCGGCGTTCGTCACGCGGGAGGGTCTCCCCCTCCACCCCGCTTACGCCCGCCGACTCCCCTCTCGCGAACTCGCGGCGGTCGTCGGCGCCTTCTTCCGGCAAGAGCGGCCGGACCCGACCTCCAGCACCCGGATCCCACCGGCCACGTCCGGCGCTGCCCGACAGGGCACGCGGACCGTCGGCCGCCCGCCCTGCCGAACCGGCGGGCAACCCACCTCGTCAGAGAGAACCCACGTGATCATCACAGTCCCCACCACACCGTCCTCCCTGCCCCTGCCCCTGCCCCTCGTCCGCCTGCGTCTCGCGCCGCACGGCGCGCTGCCGCGCCGGATCGACGGAGTGTGGTGGCCGCACTCCCGCGACCTTCTGACACAGCTCCCGAAGATGCTCGCCGCGCTGCCGAACGCGTGGGGCGACATCACCGGCGTCACCGTGGACGCCGCGGCCTGGTCGGCGGCACCGGGGCGCATGTTCGTCGCCACCCAGGTCGTACGTCTGCACAAGGCTCCCGCGTCGCCGCACGCCCCGGACCGGGTCGTCCTGCTCTCCCCCGGGCTCGGCCGTTGGGACCTGCAGGTGATCCCGCCGGATACGACGGAGGAAGCGGCCGCTCTCCTCACGGCCGCCGCCCTGGACGACGAACGGCCCGGCGCCGACGGAGAAGCCCTGTCCCCGTCCCCGACGGCGGCGGCAGGTCCGCACGGCCGTGTGGGACCCGCCGGGCGGGGAACCCGCGCCCCTCGGTGGTAGGAGCCGCCGCAGACACCTCCGGGTACGCGCCCGCTCCCGGCGCCCAACTCGCCCAGCGGCCAACCCGATTCATCCGCCCGCTTCTCAGAGAGACGTCCTCATGACCATGGCCACCGCCTCCGCCACACGTTCCGACACCCCCGGCAGCGACTTCGCCCGACTGTCGAAGAAGATCGCGGATGCCGGACTGCTGGGGCGCCGCCCCGGCTACTACACGTTACGGATCAGCGCGGTGACAGGGCTCTACGTCGCCGCATGGGCCGCGTTCGTCCTCGTCGGCGCCTCCTGGTGGACACTGGCGATCGCCGCGTTCCTGGCCGTGATGTACGGACAAGTCGCCCTGGTCGCCCATGACATGGCCCACCGGCAGGTGTTCCGCCGCCGACGGGCCAGCGAGCTGTCCGGACGGATCGCCGGCGCGTCGATCGGCATGAGTTACGGCTGGTGGCAGGACAAGCACACCCGTCACCACGCCAACCCCAACACCGAGGACCTCGACCCTGACATCGGCCCCGACCTGCTCGTCTGGTCCCCGGACCAGGCCCGCGCCGCCACCGGACTGCCCCGCCTGCTCGGCCGCTGGCAGGCGTTCCTCTTCTTTCCCCTGCTCACACTGGAGGGCTTCAACCTGCACGTGGCGAGCGGCAGGGCCGTGGCCAACCGTCGGCTCAAACGCCGGGCGGTCGACGGCGCTCTGCTCCTGGGGCACTGCGCCGTCTACCTGACCGCCCTGTTCTGGGTCCTGCCGCCCGGCATGGCGATCGCCTTCCTCGCCGTCCACCAGTGCCTGTTCGGCGTCTACCTGGGTTCGGCCTTCGCACCCAACCACAAGGGGATGCCGATCCTGTCGGCCGACGACCGCCCCGACTTCCTCCGACGCCAGGTGCTCACCTCACGCAACGTCAACGGCGGCCGGTTCACCGACCTGGCCCTCGGCGGCCTGAACCACCAGATCGAGCACCACCTGTTCCCGAGCATGCCCAGCCCCAACCTGCGCAAGGCCCGCGCCATCGTCCGTCGGTACTGCCGGGACCTGGGCGTGGACTACGCGGAAACGGGCCTGATCGCCTCCTACCGGCTGGCGCTCACCAGCCTCCACGCCGCCGGCGCCCCGCTCCGACGGCCCCGCGTCCGCGCCTAGCGCGCCGATACGCCGTGGGTACGGCGCCGGGGGCGCAGCCTTCCGCGTCCGCCGCCTCCACGGCCCCGGCGTTCGCCGGCGTCGATCGCGGCGGAGGCCCGTCGGCGTACGGCCGGCCCGTCATCGGTCTTCCGGTCGGGCGCGACGACACCGCCGCGGCCGTAGTGGAAGGCGGTGCTTCTGTCCCCGTGCTGAGAGTTCAGCCGGTGGATGAGGAACGCGCCTGCCGCGATCACCGCCAGCAGCACGATCACCGTCACGAGAATGTCCACGGTCCTCACACCCTTTCCGGCGGGTCCGCCGGCGCGGCGACGGCGACTCGAAGCCACGGGGAAGTGACGGGAGCACCGGCTCCATGTCCTCCTTCGGACTCCCACGCCGCTTCCCTGGTGCGGTCGCCCTCGGCGGTCACCGTCAGACGCGCGGCATCCGCCAGCAGGCTGCTCGCGGTCGCCGTCCGCCGCGGGTCGCTCGCGGCGGCCATCAGCCAGGCGGCCGCGGCCGGAGGCGTCTGCGGGGGAACGACCAGCAGGTTCCAGCGACCCGCGTGGTAGGAGAGCAGCAGCAACTCGTGCTCGTCCTGCTCGAAGCGGAACCAGCCCACCTTCACCACATGCCCGGCGACAGGCACCTTGCGCGGGACGACCGGCCACTGGGCGGGGTTCACCGTGACCCGGGTGATCCGTCCCCACAGCGGATCGAGAACGGACGTCAGGGCCGGCAGTTCGGCGGCGAGATCACGCGAGCGCGGCCACCAGGCGCCGTCCAGCAGGAGCGGTGCCGAACCGTCGGGAACGAGCGACAGACGCACGGGAGACGTGGGACGCCGGTCTTCAGACGTCGTCGAAGGAGAGACGGTCGCAGTCATGACGCGAACCCTGCCCCGGGCGGGCCTGGGCCGGCCGACCCGGCGTATTCGATCACCGAAAACGGCACAGACGCGAGATGTCCGTGCGCGGAGTGTCCCCGGTTTGTCCAGCGTACTCTTCGCGGCGCCCGAACAGGCCGTATGCCGGGGCAGTCCTGCCGATGAGGCCGATGCCTCTTGTCGGGGCTGTCGGGGCTGTCGGGCTCGTCGAGGAGTAGCCTGAGGGCGTCGAGGGCTTTCGTGCACCGGCGCCGCCGGTCCCGTCCTCGGTCACCCACCACCGGGCGCTCCGTCGGTCGACGCAGGCCCGCAGTCAGGTTTTTGCTCATGACCTTGAACACCACTCAGCTCCGTCCGCACGCGGCACCGTACCGACCGCGTGCCGCGCGCCTCGTCCTCGGATCCACCAGCCGTTTCGGCCGTCCGGACGGCGCCTGGTGGCCATGGACCCGCGACCTGGCACGGGAACTCGGCGAACTGGCCGACGTGATCGACCCGCTGTGGGGCCGCCTCACCCACGTGGCCGTCAATCCACGCCACTGGCAGCCCATTCCGCACGGCGTGGTCGTCGTCAACGGTCACGAGGTGGCGGTCGACCGTTTCGCCGAGGTGCTCAACCCGCACAGGATCCTGCTGCAGTCCTACACCGCGGGCCGTTGGGATCTCCTCGTGGTGCCGCCCCCGACGAGCGCGTCGTCAGCGGCCCGGCTCATGGCGGCCGTGGCGTAGAGCAGCCTGCGGGGCACGCCCCGGGCCCACACGCTCCGCGCCGGTGTCGATGAGGATCTGTTCCGCCGACGTCCGACTGCCGGGGCACACGGCCGCGGCCATGGCCGCGCGCGCCGCGTCAGGCACCGTGTGCGGCGGAACCACCAGCAGCGAGAAGAGATCATTGCCGCCCCGGGTGATGAGGACGGTGTCGTCTCCGATCGGGAAGGAGTCGATGTGGACGACACGGCCGTCGATCGTCAGCCGCGTCGGCAGTTCGTCCCAGGCGTCGGTGTCCAGGCCGACGCGGGTGATCGGCCCGAGGTACTCGGACAGCGCGGAGACCAGGCCGGGCAGTTCACCGGCGATGTCGCGGGAGCGGGGCCACCATGCCCCGTCGAGCGCGCCCTTGCGGTCATGGGTCGTCTCCAGCCGCACCACGGCGGTCCCGGGTCGTGAAACGGCCTGATGCA
The DNA here is from genome assembly GCF_044590125.1 of Streptomyces sp. BBFR25. Classification (NCBI taxonomy): domain Bacteria; kingdom Bacillati; phylum Actinomycetota; class Actinomycetes; order Kitasatosporales; family Streptomycetaceae; genus Streptomyces; species Streptomyces sp. BBFR25. Next base: position 4,461,323 of record NZ_CP172447.1, on the reverse strand, counting down.
CGGCGTCGGGCAGGAGCCTGGTCACCCGCGGGGGGTCGGGGTCGGACATCGCACTCGCCTGCCTACCGGGGACGGCACACCGAAAGCCTGGTGGTTTCACGGTACTCCTCGGCCGACGACGGCCGGGCCTGAGCAAGTCGCGGTGAGCCACCCGGAATGCCGACCGCGGCCTCACAGCCGGGATCTCAGCACGTCGACCTCGCAGCCCGGCGCGAACGGGTCGAAGCCGTGCTCGGTCAGCCAGCGAACCGCCAGCAGGCTGCGCAACGACCACCACGCGTGCAGCACTTCGAGGTCGATGTCGGTGCCGTAGCCGGCGAGGACGTCGTCGAGGTGCTCCTCGTGTCCGAGCGTGAAGGTGGCGAGGTCGTACAGGGCGTCTCCCCGGCCCGCCTCGGACCAGTCGATGATGCCGGTGACCTCGTCGCCGTCGACGAAGACGTGCGCGATCTGCAGGTCGCCGTGCGTGAACGCCGGTGTCCACGAGCGCAGCGCGGCCTCGGCGACCCGGCGGTTGCGGGTGACCAGGTCCGCGGGCAGGAGGCCGTCCGTCACGAGCGCCTCGCACTCGTCGTCGAGTTCCGCCGCCAGCGCGCCGATGCTCCGGCCGGCCCGACCCGGCCAGGACGGCAGCGGCGCGTCGTGCAGCTTCCGGATGGCGGCGCCCGCCGCGGCCCACGCCGCCGGCGACCCGGTGGAGGGACCGCCGAGGCGCCCGAGCGTGGTCCCCGGGAGTGCGGCGATCGCGAGGACGGGCGGTTTGCGCCACAGGACCTGCGGGGTCGGGACCGGCGCGAGGGACATCGCCTCGACCTCGGCGTCGACGCGCGCCTGATCGGCGTCCACCTTCAGGAACACGTCGCCGACGCGCAGGGTCGCGCGCTCGGAATGGGCGACGACGACTTCGACCTCATCCACGGGCGACCAGTATTCCGGGGGTGATCGCCGATGTCGCCGGGTTTCTCACGAGGGAAGCGGAGAGGTCCGGGACCCGCCGATCTGCAGGGTGGCCGGGGCCGCGCAGCAGCCGCCGCCCTCGTCGCCCTGCGCGGTGCCGGGCTCGTCGAACAGGCCGGCGCCGCCGCAGACGCCGGTCTCCGGCAGGGTCAGCTCCACGCGTTCGGCCGCCTCGTGGTCTCCGGCCAGGGCGGCGGTGATGGAGCGGACCTGCTCGTATCCGGTCATGGCGAGGAAGGTGGGGGCGCGGCCGTAGGACTTCATGCCGACCAGGTAGACGTCCTGCTCCGGGTGGGACAGCTCCTGCACGCCGTGCGGGTAGACGGTGCCGCAGGAGTGGACGTTCGGGTCGATCAGCGGTGCCAGCGCGGTCGGGGCCTGGAGGCGTTCGTCGAGGCGGAGGCGGAGTTCGGAGAGGAAGGAGAGGTCGGGGCGGAAGCCGGTCAGGACGATGACCTCGTCGACCGCGTCCAGGCGGCGGCCGTCCTCGGCGACCAGGACCAGCCGGTCGCCGTCGCGCTCGACGGCCTCCGTACGGAACCCGGTGACGGCGCTCGCGTGCCCCTTCTCCACCGCTGCCTTGGCCCGCAGGCCGAGTGCGCCGCGGGCCGGGAGCTGATCGGCCTCGCCGCCGCCGTACGTGGCGTCGCCGATGCCCCGGCGCAGGATCCAGACCGCGTGCGTGTCCGCCTCCTCCCCGGCCAGGTCGGCGAGGAGGGCGAGGGCGGTGAAGGCGGAGGCGCCGGAGCCGACGACCGCCGTGCGCCTGCCCGCGTAGCGGGCTCGGACGGCCGGGTGCGTCAGGTCGGGGACGCGGTAGGTGATGTGGTCGGAGGCGGACTTCTCGCCGAGGGCGGGGAGGCCGCCCGCGCCCATCGGGCCGGGTACGGACCAGGTGCCGGAGGCGTCGATGACGGCGCGGGCGGTGATCCGCTCCTCGCCGCCGTCCGCCGTCTCGACGTGCACGGTGAAGGGCTGCTCCTGGCGGCCGGAGTCGACGATCCGGTCACGGCCGGCGCGGGCCACGCCGGTGACGGTGGCTCCGTAGCGGACCTTGTCGCCGAGGACGTCGGCGAGCGGCTGGAGGTACTGGTCGGCCCAGTCGCCGCCGGTCGGGTACGTCGTCCCGTCGGGGCGCGTCCAGCCGGTCGGGGCGAGCAACTTCTCGGCGGTGGGGTCGGTGACCTCGGCCCAGGGGGAGAACAGGCGGACGTGCGCCCACTCCCGTACCGCCGTGGCGGCCGATGCGCCGGCCTCCAGCACCAGCGGCTCGATGCCGCGCTCCACGAGGTGCGCGGCGGCGGCCAGGCCTACCGGGCCCGCTCCGACGACCACGACGGGCAGGTTCTGCTTCTCCATGGCGGTGCTTCCTTCGGTTCGCTGCTTCGATGCCTGTCAATGTCTCGCACCGCCAGCATGGCACCTGCTTCGACAAACATCAAGATAGACACTCGTCGAAGTCGGGCCTGGTTCGACGTGTGTCAACATAGACGTATGTCGAACGTCAAGGCGCTGCCGCTTCTGGAGACCGAGGCACCCGAGGCCGCGGTGCCGTGCTGTCCGCCGCTGAGCGAGCGCCCCTTCACCGCCGAGGAGGCCGAGCGGACGGCGCGCATGTTCAAGGCGCTCGGGGACCCGGTGCGGCTGCGGCTGTTCTCGGCCGTCGCCTCCCACGAGGGCGGCGAGGCGTGCGTGTGCGACATCTCCGACGTCGGCGTCTCCCAGCCGACCGTCTCCCACCACCTGAAGAAGCTCAAGGAAGCCGGACTGCTGACCTCCGAGCGGCGCGGCACCTGGGTCTACTACCGGGTCGAGCCGTCGGTGCTGGCCGCGATGGGGCAACTGCTGGCCGTACGGTAGCCCCGCACGCGGATCACCTCGCGGCGTCGCGAACCTCACGGCGCATCAGTGGTCCCTGCCCTCGGTGGCCGGAGCGGACGGGGTGAACTTCTTGCGCCAGGCCAGGGACACGTAGACGAGGCCGATCAGGACGGGAACCTCGATGAGCGGTCCCACGACGCCGGAGAGGGCCTGGCCGGAGGTGACGCCGAAGGTGGCGATGGCGACGGCGATGGCCAGCTCGAAGTTGTTGCCCGCGGCGGTGAAGGCGAGGGTGGCCGTGCGGTCGTAGGCGAGGCCGATGGCCTTGCCCAGCAGGAAGGTTCCGGCCCACATGACGGCGAAGTACGCCAGCAGCGGCAGCGCGATGCGTACGACGTCGAGGGGCTGGGAGGTGATGGTCTTCCCCTGGAGGGCGAAGAGGATGACGATCGTGAAGAGCAGGCCGTACAGCGCCCAGGGGCCGATCTTCGGCAGGATCCTCTGCTCGTAGGCCTCGCGGCCCATCTTCTGCTCGCCGACGCGGCGGGTGAGGAATCCGGCGAGGAGCGGGATGCCGAGGAAGATGACGACGTTCAGGGCGATCTTCCACAGGGAGATGTCGAGGTGCTCGCCGTCACCCAGGCCGAGCCAGCCGGGCAGCAGGTCGAGGTAGAACCAGCCGAGCAGACCGAACGCCAGTACCTGGAAGACCGAGTTCAGCGCGACCAGGACGGCCGCCGCCTCGCGGTCGCCGCAGGCCAGGTCGTTCCAGATGATGACCATGGCGATGCAGCGGGCCAGGCCGACGATGATCAGGCCGGTGCGGTACTCGGGCAGGTCGGGGAGGAAGATCCAGGCCAGCGCGAACATCACGGCCGGGCCGATCAGCCAGTTGACGACCAGCGAGGAGACCATCAGCTTCTTGTCACCGGTGACGGCGTCGAGCTGGTCGTAGCGGACCTTGGCGAGCACCGGATACATCATGATCAGCAGGCCCAGGGCGATCGGCAGGGAGATGCCACCGACCTCCAGGTGCGCGAGGGCGTCGTCCATCCCCGGGACGGCTCGCCCCAGTCCGAGCCCGACGGCCATGGCGATGAGGATCCAGACGGCGAGGAAGCGGTCGAGCGTCGACAGCTTCGCGACGACGGAGGGCTCCTCGGTGGTCGTCGCGGGCGCTTCGGTGCGGGTCACGGACAGGCCCTCTTGTTCTCGGCGGCGGTGCGGGCGGACTCGGCCAGGTCGGCGAACTGGCCGGCGAGCGAGGCGATGACGTCCGGGCGGAGCCTGTAGTACGTGTAGCGGCCGCACGGCTCGGTCTCGACGACACCGGCCTCGCGCAGCACTCTCAGGTGGTTGGAGAGGTTGGTCTGCCGGGCACCGGTCTCCTCCACGAGGTGGGTGGTGCACAGCGTCTCTTGGGCGAGCAGGGTCACGATCCGCAGCCTGAGCGGGTCCGCCAGAACCCGGATCAGGTCAGTGTCGACTGACGTCATCATGTACTGATACTTTCACATCAGTGATGGCTGACACCACCGGGCGCTGATGTGATGGGTGCCTGATGCCGCCGTGAGACGAGAGAGACCTCCTGATGCCCGACAAGCCCTCCGTGCTGTTCGTCTGTGTCCACAACGCCGGCCGCTCACAGATGGCCGCCGCCTGGCTGACCCACCTGGCCGGGGACCGCGTCGAGGTCCGTTCCGCCGGTTCGAACCCGGGTGAGCACGTCAACCCGGCCGCCGTCGAGGCGATGCGCGAGGTCGGCGTCGACATCTCCGCCGAGGTGCCGAAGATGCTGACCGTGGACGCGGTCAAGGAGTCCGACGTCTGCGTCACCATGGGCTGCGGCGACACCTGCCCGGTCTTCCCCGGCAAGCGGTACCTGGACTGGCAGCTGGAGGACCCGGCCGGCCAGGGCGTCGAGGCCGTCCGCCCGATCCGCGACGAGATCAAGGTGCTGGTGGAGGGCCTGATCGAGCAGATCGCACCGAAGCCGCGGCCCTGACCACGGCGACCGGACATCCGTCGGTTCTCTGCGGGCGCACAGAGGATGACGCGAGCCCATCCGCGCCCAGGCCGGTAGCGCGCCGGGTCCGGCGTCTCCGTCTCCTATGTGACGTGCCGCGATGCGCCCGTCTCCGGATCATCGTGCGGCAAGGGCGGACAGCGGCCTCGCCCCGAACGGCACCGACTGGACGCGCGGGGAAGAGGTGTACCTCAGCGGCGGCAGGCAGGGCGGAGTCGACCTGCCGTGCGCCTCCGGTCCCCGGACGGCCGCCTCGACCTGACGTCGTGTGTCCTTCACTCCGCCGGGCCGACGTCGACGGCGTCAGCGCCGAAGGCGGCGACGAGCGCCTGCGCGATCAGAGCGGGGAGTTCGGTGCGTCCGTCGTCCTCGGCCCAGCGCACCAGTGCCGTGTGCAGGGCGGCCAGACAGGCCCCGGCCGCCGCCCGGGCGCGGAACGCCTCGTCGGGATCGGTGGCTTCGTCCCCCAGGGCGTCGACGATCGCCTGCTGAAGGACGTAGTGGTTGTCCAGGTGCCTGGCTCGCAGGGCAGGCGTCGAGATCATGAGCCGGAGGCGGGCGAGCAGGAAGCGATCGCCCGCCGTCGGATCGTCCGGGCGTCCTTCGCCGGTCAACGTCGTTGCCGCGTCGACGAGCGCACTGCCGATACGGCGGACCAGAGGCTGCGCGGCGGGCGCCGCGGCGATCCGCTCGGCGACGAGCGGGCCGTTCTGGTCGACGAGCACCAGGTCTTCCTTCGTGGGGAAGTGCCGGTACACGGTCATGGGCGACACGGAGGCGGCTTCGGCGATGTCGGCCACGGTTACGGCGTCGTATCCGCGCTCGGTGAACAGGCGTACCGCGACCGCCTGGATTGCGCGCTGCGTCTCCGCCCGCCGTTGTTCCCGCAGTGTTGAGTGCTGGCCCTTCATCTGGTAGACCCTACCTGACTGATAGTCACTACCATGTTGGTAGTGACTCACAAGAGTTCACGAAAGTGCGAGGTGGGGGCGTGAGGGATGTGGACGACCTGACGGGCAGGACGGCTTTGGTGACCGGTGCGTCGCGCGGCATAGGGCGGGCGATCGCGGTCCGGTTGGCGGCGAAGGGGGCCGCGGTCATCGTGCACTTCGGCGCGGACGAGGACGGTGCGGCGGCGACGGCCGACGAGATCGGGCGTGCCGGTGGGACCGCGCTCACCGTCCGGGCGGAACTGGGCGCGGCGGACGACGTCGACACGCTCTTCGCGGGAGTCGAGGCGGCCCTGGCCGGGCGGCCGCTCGACATCCTCGTCAACAACGCGGCGGCCCCGCCCGCCGGACCGATCGGGACCACGACGCGCGAGGAGTTCGACCACCTCTTCGCGGTCAACGTGCGAGCGCCGTACTTCATCGTCCAGCGCGCGCTGGACCTGCTCCCCGACGGCGGCCGCGTCATCACGGTCTCCTCCGCGGCGACCCGGATGGCCAACCCCTCCCAGACCTCCTTCGCCATGACGAAGGGAGCGGTCGAGACCATGAGCATGACGCTGGCCAACCAGCTCGGAGTACGCGGCATCACCGTGAACGCGGTCGCGCCCGGCGCCACGCGGACCGCGACCAACGCAGCGGCCTTCGCGGCACCGGGACTCGCGGAACTCATCACCGGCACGACGGCGCTCGACCGGCTGGGCGGGCCCGACGACGTCGCCGACGTGGTCGTGTTCCTCGCCTCCGACGCGGCGCGCTGGATCACCGGGCAGGTCGTCGATGCGAGTGGTGGCCTGTTTCTCGGGCCGCGTGTCTGACTGATCGACGAGGCCGCGGCACACGTGTCGGAAGAAGTCGCGCGCCGCTGTCGATCCGGGCGGGTGCCGTTCGACATCTTGGTGTACGGCGCATCGCCCGGAACCGGCACGATCTGATGAGGGAACGCATGGAACAGCTGCTGCGAGTGCAGAACTTCACCGTCTCGAGCGACGGTGTCGCCGCCGGTGAGGACCAGAGTCTGGAGCGGCCCTTCGGCCACGCCGTCGATCCGGGGCGGCTCATGGCCTGGGCCGTTGCCACCGCGAGCTGGCCCAACCGCACCGAGCCCGGGGGGAGCCGGGGACTCGACGACTACTTCACCCGGGACTTCAGCCACAACATCGGCGCCGAGATCATGGGCCGCAACAAGTTCGGGCCCCAGCGCGGCCCGTGGCAGGACCACGACTGGCGCGGCTGGTGGGGCGACGAGCCGCCGTTCCACACACCGGTGTTCGTCCTGACCCACCACACGCGTCCGTCGTTCACGCTCTCCGACACCACGTTCCACTTCGTGGACGGCGACCCCGCCTCCGTGCTCGCGCGGGCGCGGGAGGCCGCACAGGGCAAGGACGTCCGGCTCGGCGGCGGCGTGTCCACCGTCCGGGAGTTCCTCGACGCCGACCTCGTCGACACCCTGCACGTGGTCGTCTCGCCGGTGAGGATGGGTTCCGGGCTGCGGCTGTGGGACTCGCCCGACGAGCTGCGGGACCGGTTCCACCTGGAGGTCGTGCCCAGCCCGAGCGGCGTGACGCACCATCTCTTCTGGCGCAGGTGAGGGCGAATGAGGGAAGGAGCCGGGCCGCCCGCCGCCCGTCGAGTTGTCCGCGGACTCCCCCGGAATTGTCCGTGATCCGTAACGGAGGGATCCCGCGGGCGGTTTCTCCCGTCCTGCCATGTGGTCCCCGACGTGCTCGGGGACCGGCGGCGAGGAACTACGCGAAGGCGGGGCGGCGGACATGGCGCGGCACGGTGGTGGACGGGGCTGGTACGGCAAGGTCGTCGGGGCGGCGCTCGGTGTGACGATGCTCGCCGTCGGCGCCTCGGTGTGGACCGCGCAGGCCGACTCCGTCGGGGGCGGCCCGGCGTCCGAGGCGTCCGCGTCGGCCGCGCCGGGCGGCGCCGCCGAGTCCGTCGACGTCAGCATCGCGCACGCCTCGGACGCCGGGCCGCGCGGCGTGAACATCACCATCGACGACGGTCCCGACCCGGCGTGGACGCCCCAGGTGCTGGACCTGCTGGACGAGTACGGGGTGAAGGCCACCTTCTGCATGACGGGCGTTCAGGCCGAGGCCCACCCGGACCTCGTGAAGGACGTCGTCGCCGCCGGGCACCGGCTGTGCGACCACTCGGTGTCGCACGACACCGGCATGGACAAGAAGTCCGAGGCCTACCAGTCCAAGGAGATCCTGGACGCCGAGCGCATGATCATCAAGGCGTCCGGGGGCGTCCGGCCGATGTACTACCGGGCCCCCGGCGGGGCGTTCACCCCCTACAGCCGCAAGCTCGCCGCCTCCCACGGCATGCGTCCACTGGGCTGGAACGTGGACACCAAGGACTTCGAGCGGCCCGGCACCAACGCCATCGTCGCCACCGTCCAGCGGGAGCTGGCCAACGGCCCGACCATCCTCTTCCACGACGCCGGTGGCGACCGCACCCAGACCGTCGAGGCCCTGCGGCAGGTCCTGCCCTGGCTGAAGGAGCAGGGGTACGCGTTCGGGTTCCCGGTGCGCTGAGCGGCGGCCGCCGCCGCTCAGCGCACCGGTGCCGGCGCGGGGGCGCCGGCGGTGACCGGACGGCGCCGGGTCGGGAGGCCGAGGGTCGGGTTGGCGACGCCCCAGGCCGCGGACTTGCAGACGACCTCCTTGTAGAGGGCGGCGAGCCGTCCGGTCAGGGCCGCGCGCACGGCGCGGTCGTCGGCGGTGACGTACTGGATCAGGCCCTGGCCACGGCCCAGCGAGACGCACTGGTTGAAGTAGCGCGGCGTCATGCTCGGCAGCTTTCCGCCGGTCAGCCGGGCCGCGATGGCGTCGGCGGCCTGCCAGGCGGTGGGGACGCCCGAGGCGCAGGACATCCGCAGCGGCTTGCCGCCGGGGCCCGCCGCGAGCGCCGCGTCGCCGACCGCGTACACGTCCGGGTGGGACACCGAGCGCATGGTCGCGTCGACCACGATCCGGCCGGTGTCGGTGACCTCCAGCGTGCTGGCCCGCGCCAGGGGGTGGACGGCGAATCCGGTGGTCCACACCGTCACGTCGGCCGGTACGGAGGTGCCGTCGGCGGTGACGACGTGGTCCGCGGCCACGGCCGTGACGGCGGCGTTCTCATACACCGTGACGCCGAGGGCGGTGAACACCTTCCGCAGGTGGCGGCGGCCCCTGGGGGAAAGCCAGTCGCCGAGTTCGCCGCGCGCCGTGAGCGACACGTCCAGGTCCGGGCGGGCCTCGGCGATCTCGGACGCGGCCTCCAGGCCGGTGAGCCCGCCGCCGACCACGACCACGGACCGCCCGGCCTCCAGCCCCGCCAGGCGTTCGCGCAGCCGGAGCGCGCCCGGACGGCCGGCGATCTCGTGGGCGTGCTCCACGGCACCGGGGACGTCCTGCGGGTTCCAGGCACTGCCGAGGGCGTAGACGAGGGTGTCGTACGCCAGTTCACCGGCGCCGTCCGGACCGGTGACGGAGACGGTCTTGCGGTCGGCGTCCACGCCGGTGACCCGCGCGATCCGCACGTCGACCCCGGTGCGCGCGAACATCTCGTCGAGGGGCCGGGCCCTGAGGTCCTGGCCGACGGCGAGCTGGTGCATCCGGACCCGTTCGACGAAGTGGGGTTCGGCGTTGACGAGGGTGATGGCCGCGTCCTGGCGGCGCAGTCGCCGGGCAAGGCGACCGGCGGCGACGGCTCCGGCGTACCCGGCGCCCAGGACGACGATGCGGTGCCGCGGGGTGTGCTGCATGACGTGCTCCCTTGTCTCCGGCCGCTGAGGGTCTCTCCAGCGGGACTCGCCCCTTGAACCGGGCGGCCCGCCGATTCCTGACAGGGAGCGGGAGTGACGCGCGCCACAGTGACGCGCGCCGCGTCGCGGTCAGAAGACCTGGAGCAGGGGTTCCCCGTGGTCGGTGGCCGCCCACCGGCGGGTGGCGCGTTCGAGCTTGTCGGGGTTGACCTGGTTGCGGAAGCCCGCGAGGCCCTCGGGCGTGACCTCCAGGCACATGATCCCGATGACCCGGCCGTGCACGACGGCCACGACGGCGGGGTCGCCGCCCGCGGTGCCGGCGTAGATCTCGGCGGGGCCGCCGGTCAGGGCGCGCTTGGCCTTGCCGGGCTTGAACAGGCCCCGCAGGAAGGTCGCCACGGCGCGGGCGCCCTCGAACGCCTTGGCGCGGGCCGGGACCTGTCCGCCGCCGTCGCCGATCGACACGGCGTCCTCGGTGAGCAGCCGGACCAGCGGTTCGGTCCGGCCGCTGGTGGCCGCCGCGAGGAACTCGTCGACGATGCGCCGGGCCGCGGCCTCGTCGACCTCGGTGCGGGCCGTGCCCCGCGCGACGTGCTTCCTGGCCCGGTGCAGGGTCTGCTGGCTGGCGTCCTCGGTGATGTCGAGGATCGCGGCGATCTCCCGATGGGCGTAGCCGAACGCCTCACGCAGGACGTACACCGCCCGCTCGCGCGGTGAGAGCCGCTCCAGCAGGGCGAGGACCGCCAGGGAGACCGACTCGCGCTGCTCGGCGGTCTCCGCGGGGCCGAGCATCGGGTCGCCGGCCAGGAGCGGCTCGGGCAGCCACTGGCCCACGTAGGTCTCCCGCCGGGCGCGGGCCGAGGTGAGCTGGTTGAGGCAGAGGTTGGTGAGGACCTTGGTCAGCCAGGCCTCGGGGACCTCGACGCGTCCGACGTCGGCCGCCTGCCAGCGCAGGAAGGTCTCCTGCACGGCGTCCTCCGCCTCGCTCGCGGAGCCGAGGAGGCGGTAGGCGATGGCCTCCAGACGGGGCCTGGAGGCCTCGAACCGTTCCACGTCGCGCACGGTCAGGACCATGGCCCGGATTGTAACCGTGCCTCAGTTCCCGGCCGCCGGGGCCACCAGGTCCCTGAGCGCGATGTTCAGTTCCAGGACGTTCACCCGCGGTTCGCCGATGAAGCCGAGGGTGCGGGAGGTGGTGTGCTCGTCGACGAGCCGCTGGACGCGCTCGGCGGGCAGGCCGTTCTTCTCGGCGACCCGGTGCACCTGGAGGTCGGCGTACCGCGGGGAGATGTCCGGGTCCAGTCCCGATCCGGAGGAGGTGACGGCGTCCGCGGGCACGTCCTTCGGCCGGACGGGGTGGCCGGGCACGGAGTTGTCCTTCACCACGGCGGCCTTGGCCTCCTTCACCCACTGGAGGAGTTCCGCGTTGTCGGCGGAGCGGTTGGTGGCCCCGGACAGGATGAGGTCGTACTGGGTGTTGACGCTGTTGGTGCCGAGGCCGTTGGCCGGGCGGCCCTGGAACCACTTCAGGTCCGGCTCGGGGGTCTCCTGGCCGTCCTTCAGGGGCAGGTTGTACTGCTGGCCGATCAGGGACGAGCCGACGACCTTGCCGTCCGCCTTGACCTCGGAGCCGTTCGCCTTTGCGGGGAACAGCCCCTGGGCGACGCCGGTGACGACGAGCGGGTAGACGATGCCGGTGACCACGGTCAGGACGAGCAGGGCGCGCAGGCCCGCCGCGAGCAGCCGGGCGCCGTTGGTCAGCGAAGTGTTCATGTCGGTCAGCCGATCCCGGGGATGAGCGAGACGATCAGGTCGATGAGCTTGATGCCGATGAACGGGGCGACCAGGCCGCCCAGTCCGTAGACGGCGAGGTTGCGGCGCAGCATCCGGTCGGCGCTCATGGGCCGGTACCGCACGCCCTTCAGCGCCAGCGGGACCAGTACGACGATGATCAGCGCGTTGAAGACCACCGCGGACAGGATCGCGGAGGACGGGGAGGACAGGCCCATGATGTTGAGCTTGTCCAGGCCCGGGTAGACGGCCGCGAAGAGCGCCGGGATGATCGCGAAGTACTTGGCGACGTCGTTGGCGATGGAGAACGTCGTGAGCGCCCCGCGGGTGATCAGCAGCTGCTTGCCGATCTCGACGATCTCGATGAGCTTGGTCGGGTTGGAGTCGAGGTCGACCATGTTGCCGGCCTCCTTGGCGGCCGACGTGCCGGTGTTCATGGCCACGCCGACGTCCGCCTGGGCCAGCGCGGGGGCGTCGTTGGTGCCGTCGCCGGTCATCGCGACCAACTTGCCGCCGGCCTGCTCCCGCTTGATCAGCGCCATCTTGTCCTCGGGCGTGGCCTCCGCGAGGAAGTCGTCGACGCCCGCCTCGTCGGCGATCGCCTTCGCGGTCAGCGGGTTGTCGCCCGTGATCATGACGGTCTTGATGCCCATGCGGCGCAGTTCGTCGAACCGTTCCCGCATGCCCTGCTTGACGACGTCCTTGAGGTGGATGACGCCCAGGACGCGCGCGCCGCGCTCGTCCTCGACCGCGACGAGCAGCGGCGTACCGCCCGCCTGGGAGATGCGTTCGGCGGTCGCGGAGGCGTCCTCTGCGACCGTGCCGCCCCGCTCCTCGACCCAGGCGACGACCGAACCCGCGGCGCCCTTGCGCACCTTGCGGCCGTCCACGTCCACGCCCGACATGCGGGTCTGGGCGGTGAACTCGACCCACTCGGCGCCGGCCAGCTCGCCCTGCCGCCGTTCGCGCAGCCCGTACTGCTCCTTGGCGAGGACGACGACCGAGCGGCCCTCCGGGGTCTCGTCGGCGAGCGAGGAGAGCTGGGCGGCGTCGGCGACCTCGGCCTCCGTCACCCCGCCCACGGGTACGAACTCGGCGGCCTGCCGGTTGCCGAGGGTGATCGTGCCGGTCTTGTCGAGGAGCAGCGTGGAGACGTCACCGGCGGCCTCGACGGCGCGGCCCGACATCGCCAGCACGTTGCGCTGCACCAGGCGGTCCATGCCCGCGATGCCGATCGCGGAGAGCAGGGCGCCGATCGTGGTCGGAATGAGGCAGACCAGCAGGGCCACCAGCACGACCATCGTGAGTTCGGTGCCCGCGTAGTCGGCGAAGGGCGGGAGGGTGGCGCAGGCCAGCAGGAAGACGACGGTCAGCGAGGCCAGCAGGATGTTCAGCGCTATCTCGTTCGGCGTCTTCTGCCGGGCCGCCCCCTCCACCAGGTTGATCATCCGGTCGATGAAGGTCTCGCCCGGCTTCGTCGTGATCTTGATGACGACCCGGTCGGAGAGCACCTTCGTCCCGCCGGTGACCGCGGACCGGTCGCCGCCGGACTCGCGGATGACGGGCGCCGACTCCCCGGTGATCGCCGACTCGTCGACCGAGGCGACGCCCTCGACGACGTCGCCGTCGCCGGGGATGACGTCCCCGGCCTCGCAGACGACCAGGTCGCCGACGGTGAGTGCGGTGCCGGGGACCGTGGTGCCGTCGACCCGGCGGGCGACGGTGTCGGTCTTCGCCCTGCGCAGGGTGTCGGCCTGGGCCTTGCCGCGGCCCTCGGCGACCGCCTCCGCCAGGTTGGCGAAGAGCACGGTCAGCCAGAGCCAGGCGCTGATCGTCCAGCCGAACCAGTCACCGGGGTCGGCGCAGGAGAAGGCCGTGGTCAGGACGGAGCCGACGAGGACGACGAACATGACGGGCGACTTCACCATCACCCGCGGGTCGAGCTTGCGGAACGCGTCGGGCAGCGACGTGAGCAGGTGCTTCGGGTCGAAGAGGCCCGCGCCGACGCGGCCCTCCCCGGACTGGTGCCCGGCGGGTGCGTCGCCGTGCGGCGCCCGGTCCGGGGTGGTGACTGTGGACATGGAGTCCTCTTGCTTCCGCGTGTCGGTGGTCATGCCAGCCCCTCGGCGAGCGGGCCCAGGGCGAGGGCCGGGAAGTAGGTCAGACCGGTGATGATCAGGACGGCGCCCACCAGCAGCCCGGCGAACAGGGGCTTCTCGGTGCGCAGGGTGCCCTGGGTGGCGGGTACCGGCTGCTGTCCGGCCAGCGAGCCCGCGAGGGCCAGCACGAACACCATCGGCAGGAAGCGGCCGAGGAGCATGGCGAGGCCGAGGGTGGTGTTGAACCACTGGGTGTCGGCGTTCAGGCCCGCGAAGGCGGAGCCGTTGTTGTTCGCCGCGGAGGTGTAGGCGTACAGGATCTCGGAGAAGCCGTGCGCCCCGCTGTTGGTCATCGAGTCGCCGGGGGTGGGCAGGGCCATCGCGGCGGCGGTGAGGACCAGGACCAGGGCCGGGGTGATCAGGATGTAGCAGGCCGCGTACTTGATCTCGCGGGTGCCGATCTTCTTGCCCAGGTACTCGGGGGTGCGGCCGACCATCAGGCCCGCGATGAAGACCGCGATGACCGCCATGACGAGCATGCCGTAGAGGCCGGAGCCCACACCGCCGGGCGCGATCTCGCCCAGCATCATGCCGAGCATGGTGATGCCGCCGCCGAGGCCGGTGTAGGAGGAGTGGAAGGAGTCCACGGCGCCGGTGGAGGTGAGGGTGGTCGACACCGCGAAGATCGACGAGCCGCCGATGCCGAAGCGGACCTCCTTGCCCTCCATCGCGCCCCCGGCCGCCTGCAACGCGGGGCCGTGGTGGGCGAACTCGGTCCACATCATCAGGGCGACGAAGGCGAGCCAGATGGTGGCCATCGTCCCGAGGATCGCGTAGCCCTGGCGCACCGAGCCGGTCAGGATGCCGAAGGTGCGGGTCAGGGCGACCGGGATCAGCAGGATCAGGAAGATCTCGAACAGGTTGGTGAACGGCGTCGGGTTCTCGAAGGGGTGGGCGGAGTTGGCGTTGAAGTAGCCGCCGCCGTTGGTGCCCAGCTCCTTGATGACCTCCTGGGAGGCGACCGCGCCCCCGTTCCACTCCTGCGAGCCGCCCACGCTGTGCTCATTCAAGAATTGGCCGACCTCGTGGATGCCGGAGAAGTTCTGGATGACCCCGCAGGCCACCAGGATCACCGCGCCGACGACGGCGATGGGCACCAGGACCCGGACGACACCGCGGACCAGGTCGGCCCAGAAGTTGCCCAGTTCTCCGGTGCGGGACCGGGCGAAGCCGCGGACGAGGGCGACGGCCACGGCGATGCCGACGGCGGCCGAGACGAAGTTCTGCACGGCCAGACCGGCGGTCTGCACGACGTGGCCCATGGCCTGCTCGCCGTAGTACGACTGCCAGTTGGTGTTGGCCACGAAGGACGCGGCGGTGTTGAACGCCTGGTCCGGGTCGATGGAGGCGAAGCCGAGCGAGCCGGGCAGGACGCCCTGGAGGCGCTGGAGCAGGTAGAGGAAGAGGACTCCGGCGAAGGAGAAGGCGAGGACGCCGCGCAGGTACGCGGGCCAGCGCATCTCCGTGTCCGGGTCGGCACCGATGCCCTTGTAGATCCACTTCTCCACACGCCAGTGCGTGCCGGAGGTGAAGACCCTGGCCATGTAGTTGCCGAGAGGTATGTAGGCGAGCGCCAGCGCGGCCATGAGCGCGAGCAGCTGGAGCACGCCGGCGAGGACGGGGCTCATGCGGTGCTCAGAACCTCTCCGGGTGGATCAGGGCGAGGACGAGGTAACCGAGCAGTGCGACGGCCACGATCAGGCCGACGATGTTCTCCGCGGTCACAGCTTCGTCACCCCCTTGGCAACCAGGGCGACGAGCGCGAACACCGCGATCGTGGTGAGGACGAAGGCCACGTCGGCCATCGCGAGCTCCTAGTGAGGTGCGGAAGAGAAGCTGACAAGGAGATGAGAGCCCCCTTCCGACCGGTTTCGGCCACCGTTGACGGCTTCCATACGGCGGCGTGAACGGCTTTGACACCTCTCTGACGACTCTGCCGACGGAGCCGACGGGGCGCCCCGGAACCGCGCGAAGACGACGACGCGCAGGATCACGAAGCGCGCGACCCCGGTGAGCGCGGAGGCGGACAGGTAGACGGTCTGTTCGAGCACCGCGCCGGGCGCCGCCACCACCTGGTGCAGGACGAGCATCGCCGCCGACGTCACCGCGTACGCGGCCCCCGCCGATCCGGCCGACTGGGCGTGCTGGCGCCAGGTCGTGCGCCCGCCCGCGCCGAAGGTGAAGCGGGCGTGCAGCTCGGTGCCGAGGAGGGTGGACGCCGCGGTGACCAGGGCGTTGGCCAGGGCCCAGGGCATCCAGGAGGCGAGGCCGGCCACGGCGAAGCTGGAGGCGAGGCCCAGTCCGCCCCCGCAGAGCACGAAGCGGGCGAAGGCCGCGAGGGCGCCGGGCGTGGCCCGTCTGCCGCTCTGCGTGGTGTCCATGATCCGTCGTCCCCCTCCGTCGCGCCATCAATGGCACCACTATGGCACATCTTTGGCGCCACCGGGAGCCATTTTGTGTGCCACCTGCGCCATCCTCGGAGGCAACACCAAGGGCGGCGCTCCGACGAGGTGTCGGGGCGCCGCCCTTGGGTGGTGGACGGGTCGCGGGTGCCACCCGCGCAGACGGCCGCCTACTTGGCGTCGCGGTTGAAGACCGACTTCGACCAGAAGTAGCCGAGCGTGCTCAGGGCCAGGCACCAGGCGAGGGCGAGCCAGCCGTTGTGGCCGATCTCCGTGCCGAGGAGCAGGCCGCGCAGGGTCTCGATGGCGGGGGTGAACGGCTGGTACTCGGCGATCGGCCGGAACCAGCCCGGCATGGCGTCGATGGGCACGAAGGTGCTGGAGATGAGCGGGAGGAAGATCAGCGGCAGCGCGTTGTTGCTGGCGGCCTCGGCGTTCGGGCTGATCAGGCCCATGCCGACGGCGATCCAGGTGAGCGCGGTGGCGAACAGGGCGATCAGCGCGAAGGCCGCGAGCCACTCCAGGGCGGTGGCGTCGGTGGAGCGGAAGCCGATGGCGGCGGCGACGGCACCGACGAGGACCACGCTGACCACCGACTGGAGCACGCTGCCGATGACGTGCCCGGTGATCACCGAGCCGCGGTGGATGGGCATGGTGCGGAAGCGGGCGATGATGCCCTCGCTCATGTCGTTGGAGACGGAGACGGCGGTGCCGATCGTGGTGCTGCCGATGGTCATCAGCACCAGGCCGGGCACCAGGTACGCGATGTAGGCGGACCGGTCGGCGCCGCCGCCGATGCCGGCGCTCATCGTGTCTCCGAAGATGTAGACGAAGAGGAGCAGCAGCATGATCGGCGTGAGCAGCAGGTTGAGGGTGAGGGATGGGTAGCGGCGGGCGTGCAGGAGGTTGCGGCGCAGCATGGTGGAGGAGTTGCGCGCGGCGAGGGTGAGGTTGCTCATCGGACCGTCTCCTTGGCGTCGGACTGGGCGGGGACGCCGGCGCCGCCGGTCAGGGCGAAGAAGACGTCGTCGAGGTCGGGGGTGTGCACGGTCAGCTCGTCGGCCTCGATGCCCGCGCCGTCGAGGCGGTCGAGGACGGAGCGCAGGTCGCGCTGGCTGCCGTCGCTGGGGATCTGGAGGGTGAGGGAGTCGTCGTTCCGCGTGCCGTCGGGCAGCGCCGCGGTGGCGTCGCGGTAGGCGTCCGGGTCGGTGAAGCGGAGCCGGACGTGTCCGCCGGGGACGAGCCGCTTGAGTTCCTCGGCGGTGCCCTCGGCGGCGATCCTCCCGTCGTGGAGCACGGCGATGCGGTCGGCGAGTTCGTCGGCCTCGGTCAGGTACTGGGTGGTGAGGAAGACGGTGACGCCGCCGGTGACGAGTTCGCGGATGATCTGCCACATGTTGTGGCGGGAGCGGGGGTCGAGGCCGGTGGTGGGCTCGTCGAGGAAGATGATCCGGGGGCTGCCGACGAGGGTCATGGCGATGTCCAGGCGGCGCCTCATGCCGCCGGAGTAGGTGGAGGCGGGCTTCTTCGCGGCCTCGGTGAGGCCGAAGCGCTCCAGCAGTTCGGCGGCGATCCGCTTCCCCTCGGCCCGCGGGAGCAGGTGCAGGTCCGCCATGAGGAGCATGTTCTCCTCGCCGGTGATCAGGCCGTCCACGGCCGAGAACTGCCCGGTGACGCCGATGGCGCCGCGCACGGCCTGCGGGGCGGTGGCGAGGTCGTGGCCCGCCACCTGGGCCTGGCCGCCGTCGGCGGAGATGAGGGTGGACAGGATCTGCACGGTGGTGGTCTTGCCGGCGCCGTTCGGCCCGAGCAGCGCGAACACTGACCCGGCCGGGATGCGCAGGTCGATGCCGTCGAGGACGGTCTTGTCGCCGTACGACTTGCGCAGCCCCACGGCGGAGACGGCGGCGGACGCCTGCGGACCGGTTCCCGAGGTGGTCGTGGGCATGACAGATGAAGGCATGGAGCCCTCCCGTTCGAGGGGATGACGGATTGACGGGGACGAAGGGGGGGGTGCCGGGCGTGCGGTGCCCGGCGGGACGGGCGGGCGCTCAGGCCTTGGCGCGGCGGACGTCGATGTTGCCGTACCGGGTGCGGGCGTGGACCTTGACGGTCTCCTCGGTCGGCGCGGGGCTGCCGGACGCGGTGAGGGTGTTGCGCACCTGCCCGCCGCCGGACTGGGCGTCGAGCCAGGCGGCCGTGCCCTCGCGGACGCCGACCTGGATGGCGCCGTAGGAGGTCTCCAGCCGGATCTCGCCGCGGACCACCTCGTCCACCCGCAGGGTGCCGTGGGCGGTGGTGGCGACGAGCGAGGCCTCGGCGCGGGTGACGTTGATGTCACCGTTGGCGTTCTTCACCCGCAGGTCGCCCAGGGCGACGCCCACGGTGGTGGAGCCGTGCGAGTTCTTCAGGACGGCGGGGCCCTCGATGGCGCCGACGCGCACGCTGCCGGAGCTGGTGGTGATCTCCGCCGAGCCCTCGACCCGGTCCACGGTGACCGAGCCGTGGGAGGCGTTGAGCTGGAGCGGCCCGGTCGTGTCCAGGCGGACGTCACCGCCCGGGGTCTTCACCCGGACCTCGCCGAGCCGGCCCTCGCCGAGGACCTGGGTCCAGGAGCCGCCCATGTCGACCCGCGACCCGGCGGGCAGTTCCACCGTCACGTCGACGGTGCCGGTGGGGCCGATGAAGCGGCGCTCCTTCGTGTTGATCGTCAGGACACCGCTCGCGTAGGAGACCTCGGTCTGCTCGGCGGCCCGTACGTCCTTGTCCCGCTCGGGGTCGCCGGGGCGCACCTCGACGACCGTGTCGAGCCGCTCGCCCGCGGTGAACCGGATGGAACCGGCGCCCACGTGGGCGGTCACCGCGATCGGTCCGGGAGTGTCGAAAGAAGGCATGGCTGTACCGTCCTCGTGAGTCCGTGGGGTGTCCCCGCTGGTGGGACGTGGTGTGAGCGCTGCGCTGTGCGTGGTTCTCCGGGGCCCGTCTGCGGGCCGGGTGCGGGGGGGGGCGAAGGCGGGCTAGCGCACCCAGCCCGTGAAGCTCTGTCCGACGTTGCGCGTCCGCTCCGGCGCGGGCGGGGTGCCGCCGCCCTCGACGGCGGCCGACACGGCCCGCACCAGCCAGGCGTTGACCGACAGCCCCTCACGGCTCGCGGCCTCCTCGGCGCGCGTCTTGAGGTGGGCCGGCAGCCGCAGGTTGACCCGGGCGGTGCCGCCCTCGTCGCCGTCGGCGGGTGCCGGCGCCTTGAGCGTCTCGACGGGCGCCGCCCGCTCCGCGGTACCGCCGCCGTCGGCGGGCGGCAGCGTCACCACGAAGTCGGGCTCGAGCCCGCGCAGCCGTACGTCGACCGAACCGGGGGCCAGTTCACGGGTGATCTCGTCCATCGCGGCGGAGAGCACGTTGAGCATGGTCAGCCGGGTCGCCGAGTCCAGCGGAGCGATGAGCCGCTCGGCCAGCTCGCGGGCTTCCTGACCACCGGCTTCGGCGGCCACCGCGAGTTCGCGGCGAAGTGTGTCGACGTACGGGGTGAGGTCCATGACGCCATCATGGCACCACGGTGGCGCCACACGCAAGCCGCATTGGCACCATAATTGTGAGGCCGTCGAGGACAACCCTCTGACCTGGGAAAACGCTCAAGAAATGACCGATGCCTCCGTGGCGCCATGAGTGGCACCACGGAGGCATCAGTGTCGGTACGGGTCGTGCGGGTCGTACGGGGACCCGCTCCGGGAGCCCTTACGGCCCCTCAGGCCGCTTCGAGTTGGGGTTCCGGGCGGGTCGGCGGGGGTGCGGGCACCGGTTCCCAGACCTTCGTGGTCCGTGCGTAGCCGTGGATCACCGAGGCCATCGCCAGCAGCAGGAGCGGGCCGAAGACCCACGGGTGCCGGGCCATCTCCAGGGACAGGTAACGCGTCGACGCCAGGATCGCGGCGAACACCAGCGCCCCGTGGGCGACCAGCAGGCTTCCCGACCGGTCCCAGCCGCGGTCCAGGGCACGCAGCCCCGCCTCGACCGTGACCGCGAACACCACTCCGGCGACGAGGTCGATGGCGTAGTGGTAGCCGAAGCCCAGCGTCGCGGTGAGCGTGGCGACCAGCCAGAACGTTCCCGCCCAGCGCAGGACGCGCGGGCCCTTCCGGGAGTGGATGAAGATCACGGTGGCCCAGGCCGTGTGCAGGCTGGGCATGCAGTTGCGGGGGGTGATCCCGTCGTACGTGAACGGGTGGGGCGCGCTGATCGGCGGGAGCGTGTGCGGCCACAGGTCGGCGATCGCCCACTCCTCGCCGCCGGTGCCGAAGGCCCCGGTGCCGTAGGCGAAGACCGGTCCGACCACCGGGAAGATCATGTAGATGCCCGGCCCGAGCAGGCCGATCAGCAGGAAGGTGCGGACCAGGTGGTGGCGCGGGAACCGGCGCTCGGCCGCCACGTGGCGCAGCTGGTACAGCGCGACCACCACCGCGGCCACCGCGAGCTGGACGTAGACCCAGTCCAGCAGATGCTCACCGACCGGGCCCGTGGCCTCGACGGCACGGCCCACGAGCCACGACGGGTTCCCCAGCGCGTGGTCGGCGGTCGCCACGTACGGGTCGAGGACGTCGGGGCGGGTCTTCGAGGTGATCAGCAGCCAGGCGTCGCCCGTCTTGCGCCCGGCCACCAGCAGCAGGCCGAGCCCCACGCCCTTCAGCAGGAGGATCCGTTCGGCGCCGGTGCGCCGCGTCACGGCGACGGCCCCGCAGCCCAGGACCACCCACAGCGCGCCGTTGCCGAAGGAGTGGCTGCCGGACGCGGTGGCGTCCGCCGCCCACCGCACCAGCACGATGACGAGGTCGATGCCGACCGCGACGGCCGCCGCGGCGAACCGCTGGCGCCAGGTCAGGACCACCATCGTCAGCGCCAGACCGGCGTAGAGCAGGGGCCCCGACGCGGGGGCGAACACCAGCTCCTTGGCCTGGTTGGTCATCGGCCCCGGCAGGCCGTAGCGGCGCGCGGCGATCTCCAGGGCTATGAGGAACGCGAGGGTCGCCGCACCCGCCACGGCCCAGAGTCTTGCCCGCGTCCCGCCCCCGGGTATTCGCGGAGTTTCCCGTGATGACATGCACAGGAAACTAGCCCATCAGTGGCCGGGCTCCGGCTGCCAGGTGAAGCCGTCCGGATCGTCGAACGGGCGGGTACCGCCGCAGACGACGAGACGGTGCGAACCGGTGCCCTCGGCGGACACGCCCGCGACCTTGGCGAGGGCCCGGCGCTTGTAGAGGGAGAGCTTGACGGTGTCCGGGCCGGTGGCGAACTCGACGTACTTCCCGCCGAAGCTCTTGCCCACGGTGAGGCCCTGCTCGACGTAGAACCGCTTGGTGGCCCTGACGTCCTCGACGCCCAGCAGGAGCACGATCTCGTCGACGTCGCGGGTGACCGGGGCGGTGTCCTTCTTCGCCGAGGTCGCGATCTGCCAGACCGTGCCGTCCGGGGCCCGGACCACCCCGCCGTAGCCCCACAGCGACTTCGCGGCGGGCTTGAGGACGGTGGCGCCGGCGTCGACGGCGGCGGAGAACAGCGCGTCGACGTTGCCGGGCTGGGACACCACGAGCGACAGCGTGAAGCCGCGGAACCCGCTCGTCGGGGAGTCGGAGGCGCGGACCCGCACCCGCGTTCCGTCGAGTCCGAAGGCGTCGGAGTAGAAGCGGGCGGCGGCCTCGGTGTCGGCCACCTCGAGGGTGACGGAGTCGATGGAGTTCATGTCCTCGACGTTAGGGGCGGGCGGGTCCGCGGTGCTTCTCGAAAACTGACCGGTCGCCCCCGGCCCGAGGAAACGTTTCGCCACCAGGCAGACTCTGCGGCACAGGCACGACCACGGAGGATGACCCACACATGATCACGCTCACCAAGGAAGGCGGCCCCGCGGACCTGGACGGAGTGACCCACCTGTCCATCGGCGTCTCCTGGGACCCCACCGCGGGCAGCAGCGGCGGAGTGCTCGGCAAGCTGCGGCGCAAGTCGGGCACCGACCTCGACCTGATCGCCGTCGCGCTGCAGGGCGGGGACCCGGTACGCCTCGCCGGACTCGACTCGCTCGACCCGATGGGCAACGGCTCGCTGCTGCACAGCGGCGACAACCAGACCGGCCACGGGGACGGCGACGACGAGACGGTGACCGTCGAGTTCGCCCGGCTCCCGAGCGCCATCACGTCGATCGTGTTCGTCGCCGCCGCGTACAAGAAGGGCAGCTCCTTCCAGAAGGCGCGCAACATCAGCTTCAAGGTCTACGACGCGACCGGCGGCAGCTCGGAGCAGGTCGCCGACATCTGGCCCAGCCTGCTGAGCCAGGACAACGGCTGCGCCGTGGCCAAGGCCGTGCGGGTCGGCGGTGCCTGGAAGCTGGAGGTCGTCAACGAGACGGGCAAGATCAAGCAGGGCGACGAGCACGCCCTGATGCGCTTCGCCGTCAGCAAGTAGGGCGGCCCGGCGGCGGACGTACGCCCCGCCGCCGGTGCCGGGCCTCAGGCGCCGCCGGTCCACGCGTCCGGCCGCGGGGTCAGTACGGCGCGGACCACCTCGGCGGACGAGGCCATGACGTCGGCCGCGAAACGGCGCCGTCCGACGCCGAGCCGGCGCAGCCCCGCGCCGTGGTCGGCGACGACGACCAGGGTGGCCGCGAGCAGGAGCAGCCGCCACAGGGCCAGCACGGGGCGGCGCGTCACGGCGGGGAGTTCGGCCAGCGAGTCGTGCAGCCGCGCGCAGTGGAAGGGGACGTGGCGCCGCTCGTCGGCCAGGATCCGGCCCGCCACCTCCGAGGTCAGCACGTCGTCGGTGCCGTCCCGCAGGGCGCGGTAGTAACGCAGCGCCACGACCTCGGCGATCATCAGCACCAGCAGTTCCGTGCGCAGGCCGAGCAGTCGCCGCAGCCGTACGAAGGCGGTGTCGCTCCAGTGGCCGCTCAGCGTCGGTCTGCCGCCCGCGGCCAGCAGCCGGGCCAGCAGTCGGGCGTGGTTCTGCTCCTCGGCGACGAAGAGCCGCACCGCCCGCGCGTAGTCGGCGTCGCCCGCCTCCGCCGCCTTGGCGACGAGGTTCGCACCGTCACCGTCCTCGCCGACCTGGAAGCGCTGGACGCCTGCCCACACCGCCCGGTGCAGCACGGCGCCCCGCGTCCAGTCCGGGTCGCCCTGGGCCGCTCTGCGCTCGCGCTCGTCCTCGAACCGCCGTGTCCACTTGGCGAACCCGTCCGTACCGCCCACCGCGCCGCCCCTCCCCGGGGCACGACCGCCGCGCCCCGGAAGGGGACGACGCAACCGGACGCGGAACCGTTCCGCCTCCCCCGCCCCGGCCGTTCAGCCGCTCAGGCCCAGTTCGCCCGCGCGCATCCCCGCCTGGAACCGCGACCCGGCGTCGAGGGCGTCGAGCAGTTCGGCGACCCGGCGCCGGTAGGTGCGCAGCGACATGCCCAGTTCCCGCGCGGCGGCCTCGTCCGTGGCACCCGAGCCGAGCGCGCGCAGCACCGTCCGGCTCCCGGCGTCGAGCTGCGGCTGCTCGCCCCGGAGGAAGGACGCGAGGTCGGTGGCCGCCTCCCAGGCGGCTTCGAACAGCGCGTGCACGCCGCCGACCAGGGTGGGCGCGGCGGTCACGGTGTACGCGCGGCCCCCGGGCGCGTCCGCTCCGGCGAGGATCGCCCAGCGCCGGTCGATGATGATCGTCTCGTGCGGGAGGGCACCGGCGGCGATCCGCACCCGGGCCCCCCGGGCGGCCAGCTCGCCCAGGTGCGCCCTGCCCTCCTCGCCGGCCAGCGCGGCCGGGCTGAGCAGCTTGCGCACGTGCGAGGCACCGCTGTCCCGCACCCGCGTCCGGGCGACCTGCCGGGCGGCGGGGCGGGGCCAGGTGTCGAGGTCTCGGGCGGCACACACGAACTCCTCCCGGACGGAGGAGAAGAGGTGCCCGGCACGGGCCAACAGCTCCACATCACCGTGCACCGTCATGCTCTCTGCCATACGACCATTGTGCCGCGCGGGGTTCGGTCCGGCGCGGGGCGCGGGTCATGGCCCAGTGGCTCCACACGACGGTGGGTGCCGCGTCGTCGCGCGGCGGATGGGCCGCCACGGCGTCCTTGAACACGGCCAGTTGCCCGGGGCCGGGCGGGACGCGCAGCAGGACGCTGGGCAACAGGGTGTCGGCGCCCAGGACTTCGCCGTCCCCCGGCATCGCGGCGATCACGGGCACCACGCTGTCTCCCCGGTGCCGGGGACACCGCGCGCTGCCGCAGTCCGTCAGCCCGGGAGATCGGGAGCCCGAGGGCCCGGGAGATCGAGGGCCCGAGAGCCCGGGGCTCCGGGCGGCATCCCCGACAGCCTGGCGGCTCCTGCGGCTCCTGCGGCGGGCCGGGGCGGCTCTTGGCAGCAAGCTGCCACGGGCTCGTCGGGCAGGGGCGGTGGCGCGCAGGGTGGGCGCATGAGCAACGACTTCCGCCTCGGTGGCGACCTTCCGATCGGGCGGCTCGGCTTCGGAGCCATGCGCCTGCCCACCAACAGCTTCCACGGCCCGGCCCGCGACCCCGAGACCGGTCGCGCCGTGCTGCGCCGAGCCGTGGAACTCGGCGTCAACCACATCGACACCGCCGCCTTCTACACCAGCGGCGACGGCTCGGTCCGCGCCAACGACCTGATCCGCGAGGCCCTGCACCCCTACCCGGACGACCTGGTGATCGCGACCAAGGTGGGACCGCTGCGCACCCCGGACGGCGGTCTGGAGGCGACCACCGATCCGGGCGCGCTGCGGGCGCTGGTCGAGGAGAACCTGGACACCCTGGGCGTCGACCGCCTCGACCTGGTCTACCTGCGCATCGGCGGCATCGCACCACCCCCGCGCGGCGAGTCCGTCGCCGCCCGCTTCGAGGCGCTGGCCGCACTGCGCGAGGAGGGCCTGATCCGGCACCTGGGCCTCAGCCACGTCGACGCCGGGCACCTCGCCGAGGCACGGGCCATCGCCCCCGTGACGGCCGTCCAGAACCACTTCCACGCCGACGGTCGCGACGACACGGAGATGCAGGCCCGCTGCGAGGAGTACGGCATCGCCTACGTGCCGTACTTCCCGCTGGGCGGCGGACTGAGCGACATCGGCGGGGATCGTGTCGCCAAGGTCGCGGACCGGCACGGCGCCACGGTCCAGCAGATCGCCCTGGCCCGGCTGCTCGCCTCCTCGCCGGTCGCCCTGGCCATCCCCGGCACCGGCTCCCCGGCCCACCTGGAGGAGAACATGGCCGCCGCTTCGATCACCCTCACCGACGAGGATCTCGCCGACCTCCGCCTGCGCTGAACCACCCGTACGGACGTGTCCTTTGTCTCGGTGCGGGGGTGCCCACGGCCTGTTCGGGGCGATATCTGCTCCGACGGCGGGAGAAAATCCGTCGCCGTCCTGGGAATATTCCCCGGGCGACCGATCGGGCCAAGATTATGTCCGGCACCCGGCCGATCACGGCGTGCTACTGTCGACGGAAGTTGCAGTTGTGGTTGCCTGAAGGTTTTGTCCGACGGGGTGATCATCACGGCGACCGGAGTGCACACAGGGTGAACTCCGAGCACCGTACCGAAGGAGAAAACATGGCTTCCGGCACCGTGAAGTGGTTCAACGCCGAAAAGGGCTTCGGCTTCATCGAGCAGGACGGCGGCGGCCCCGACGTCTTCGCCCACTACTCGAACATCAACGCGCAGGGCTTCCGCGAGCTGCTCGAGGGTCAGAAGGTGACCTTCGACATCGCGCAGGGCCAGAAGGGCCCGACGGCCGAGAACATCACCCCGGCCTGACGCTCACGCATACTCCGCAGCTGGGGCCCGCACCTTGGGGTGCGGGCCCCAGCTCGCCGCGTTTCCGGGCGCCCGGCGCCCGGTCCCGCAGCGCAGGGCACCGATTCGTCCCCGCGCATTCTGATTCACCCGCATTTCCGCAATTCACCAATTCTCCCGGTCCACTCGGCGCACCCCGCCGAAATCGACCGGGCCGGCTCGTTCTTGCGATTCCCTGCGCCGCTCTTCCGCTGCGGGTCTCCCTTGATACGTGCCGTATCGAGGAAGGTTCCCCATGAACCGCACACGCACCAACGACCGCCGACGCTCCGGCGAAGCCCCCCGTCGCTCCCGGTCGGCCGGCCGGCCCCAGAACTCCGGCCGCCGTCCGGCCGCCGCCCCCCAGGGCGGCGAGTTCGCGCTGCCGAAGACGATCACCCCGGCGCTGCCCGCCGTCGAGACGTTCGCCGAACTCGACCTCCCGGCCCGCATGCTGGCCGCCCTCGGCGACCAGGGCGTGAGCGTGCCGTTCCCGATCCAGGCGGCGACCCTGCCGAACTCCCTGGCCGGACGGGACGTACTCGGCCGCGGCCGCACCGGCTCGGGCAAGACGCTCGCCTTCGGTCTCGCCCTGCTGGCCCGCACGGCCGGCAAGCGCGCCGAGCCGCGGCGTCCGCTCGGCCTGGTCCTCGTCCCCACCCGTGAGCTGGCCCAGCAGGTCACCGACGCGCTCGGCCCGTACGCCCGCGCCGTCGGCCTCAGGTCGGCCACCGTGGTCGGCGGCATGTCGATCGGCCGGCAGGCCGGGGCGCTGCGCTCCGGGGCGGAGATCGTCGTCGCGACGCCCGGACGGCTCAAGGACCTCATCGACCGCGGCGACTGCGCCCTCGGCGACGTCACCATCACGGTGCTGGACGAGGCCGACCAGATGACCGACATGGGCTTCATGCCGCAGGTCACCGCCCTGCTCGACCAGGTGCAGCCGGACGGGCAGCGGATGCTGTTCTCGGCCACCCTCGACCGCAACGTCGACCGGCTGGTCCGCCGCTACCTGACGGACCCGGTGGTCCACTCCGTCGACCCCTCGGCCGGTGCCGTCACCACGATGGAGCACCACGTCCTGCACGTGCACGACGAGGACAAGCAGCGCGCGACCGTCGAGATCGCGGCGCGCGACGGCCGGGTCATCATGTTCCTGGACACCAAGCACCGGGTGGACCGGCTGGTGAAGCAGCTGCTGAAGAGCGGGGTGCGGGCCGCCGGACTGCACGGCGGCAAGTCCCAGCCGCAGCGCACCCGGACCCTCGCCCAGTTCAAGGACGGGCAGGTGACGGCGCTGGTGGCGACCAACGTCGCGGCCCGCGGCATCCACGTCGACAACCTCGACCTGGTCGTCAACGTGGACCCGCCCGGCGACCACAAGGACTACCTGCACCGGGGCGGCCGTACCGCCCGGGCCGGCGAGTCCGGCAGCGTCGTCACCCTGGTGACGCCGGACCAGCGGCGCGAGATGACCCGGCTGATGTCCCTGGCCGGTATCACCCCGCAGGTCACCCCGATCCGCTCGGGCGAGACGGAGCTGGCCCGCATCACCGGTGCGCAGACCCCCTCCGGTGTCCCCGTCGTGATCGCCGCGCCGGTCGTGGAGCGCCCCCGGCGCACCGCCTCCGGGGCGGGCTCCTCGTCCCGCGGCCGTCGCGGCCGTCCCTCGCAGGGGCGCGGCGGCGGCCAGGGGACCGGCACCGCGCAGCCGCGCACCGGCCAGGGCCGCGCCGCCCAGGGGCGGCCCACCGGCGAGTCCCCGCGCCGCAGGCCGCGCCGCCAGTCCACGGGCGGGTCGGCCGGTTCGACCGGCTCGGCGGCCTGAGGCCCCTCGGACGCCGCCGGACACTCCCGGAGAACGCTGGAAGACCCCGGGGACGCCCCGCCCCGGGACCGCCCGGACCCACCCGCCCCATCCCCCTTGTGGAGGCATCATGCGCTGTGTCATCGCCCGGTACCCGTTCGACCTCACCAAGGGTGGGGTGCTGGACTCGATGAAGGGCATCACGCCCGAACCCGTCACCGGTGAGTCGGTCACGATCGGCCGCCGCCGCTACCCCGTCAAGCAGGTGGGCGAGGTCATCACCCGGCAGGACCGGCGCGACTTCTCCGGCGGCGAGGTGACCCGGGCCATGGCCCGCCTCGGCTTCACCTGCCACCCCGCCCCCGGCGCCGAGCCCGAGCCGTCGGCGCCCGCCCCCACGCCGGTCGAGACGGCGTCCGCGCTGCTCGGCGGCGCCACCGTCCCCCAGGACCACTGAGGTCAGGACAGTCCCGTGGCACGGCCCCCGTCGTCCCAGCGGACCTCCAGCACGCGCTGGACGGCCGCGCGGTCGAGGGGGCCGTACACGTGCGGGAAGCGGGTGCCCGCGGCAACGCCCGGCGGCGGCGCCGGTTCGGCCGCCTCCCACGCGCACCTCGCGGTGAGCCGGTCCTCGTCCACGAGGAGCGCCACCAGCGGCCGGGGAGCGTCGCGGTAGAAGGCGTTGACGACGGCTAGCGTGGTCTCCTCGTCGGGCGAGCAGTGGACGAACCCGTCCTTCGCGAGGGACGCGGGCGCGTACGGCCGCCCCGGGTCGGCGTCCCACTCGGCGAGCGGCACCACGTGATAGATCATCGCCCCGTTGTAGCAGCCGCCCCGTCCACCGCGGGTGTGGGCACCACGGTGCCGGGCCCGCTCGACGGTGCCTGCCGGACGGGCGGGTCGCTCGGCTCGGCCGACGGCTCCGAGGCCGCCGGTTCGGAGGCCGACGGCTCGGAGGCCGACGGCTCGGAGGGCGACGGCGTGGCCGCGGGCGGGGCGGGTTCCTCGGTCGGCCGTGCCGGACCGGTGCCGGGCGCCCGCGTGGAGTCGCTCGGCGGGGCCGGGCTCGGCGGGACCTCCGGTGTCGGGACGGCCGGAGCCGGGGCCATCGGTGGCGCCGGGCGCGCCGGCGGGGCGGGGGACGCCCAGTGCAGCGGCAGCGCGATCAGCGCGGCGGCGGCAGCGGTCGCGGCGGCCCCGGCGGCGGCGCGCAGCAGGCGCCGCCTGGACGCCGCCCGGCGGATCGCCTCGTAGCGGCCCGGCGGCGGCCCCAGGAAGTCGGCGCCCGGACGCAGCACGACCAACAGCGGATCGTCGCCGTCGCGTTCGAAACCGGGCTCGTCCATCTCGTCCTCAAGGCGTGTGGTCAAGGCTTCTCCTCAGATGGACGCGGAGCAGTTCGCGGGCCGCGTGCAGGTCG
Source organism: Streptomyces sp. BBFR25 (assembly GCF_044590125.1). Classification (NCBI taxonomy): domain Bacteria; kingdom Bacillati; phylum Actinomycetota; class Actinomycetes; order Kitasatosporales; family Streptomycetaceae; genus Streptomyces; species Streptomyces sp. BBFR25. Next base: position 4,432,424 of record NZ_CP172447.1, on the reverse strand, counting down.
GCCTTGACGGTTCCCTCCTTGCGTCCGGTCAGCACGGACACCTCCCGGATCGGCATGTCGGCGTAGTAGTGGAGCAGGATCGGCACGCGCAGCCGCTCCGGCAGGGACTGTACGAGCAACCGCACCGAGGGGTCGGCCTGTTCGGGGTGCGGGCGCACGGCGACCTCCGCGGTGACCCGGCGCACCGCCCGCCGCTCGCGCTCCAGCTTGCGCCAGTGGTCGCGGACGAGGTTGGCGGCGGTGACGTAGAGGAAGCCGCGGGGCTCCTCCACGGACGTCCAGCGGGCCCAGAGCCGGGTGAACGCCTCCGAGGCGATCTCGTGGGCCGTCTCGTCGTCGTCGACGAGGCGGCGGCACCAGCCGGCGAGGCGCGGATACAGGGCGGCGAACAGCTCGGACGCCGCCCTGTCACGGGACCGTTTCAACGCTCTCCATGGTCGTGAGGGTATGCGGTGATGCGCACCGGGGCGGCCTGGCCTAGACGCCCTTGGTGGCGCTCAGTTCGGCGAAGACGATGACGTTGTCCCGGTACTCCTCGCCGTCGCGCGGGCCGCCGCAGGTGATGAGCCGCAACTCCGGTCCGGCCACGTCCCCGTAGACGTCGTCCGTGGGGAAGTCGGCCTTGGCCACCGTCCGTACGGCCGTGACCGTGAACTCGGCGGCGGTGCCGTTCTCCAGGCGGGCCTCGATCCGGTCGCCGCGGTGCAGCCGCGCCAGGTGGCGGAAGACCCCGTCGCCGTACCTGCCCACCGTGACGTGGCCGAGGACGACCGACGGTCCCACCTGGCCGGGGGTCGGCGAGTGCCGGTACCAGCCGGCGCGGTCGTGGTCCGTGACGGGCGGCACCTCCACCGCGCCGTCCGCGGCGAGGCCCAGGCCCATCACCGGGGTGTCGACCCCGAGAGCGGGGATGCGCAGCCCCACCGGCACCGAACGCGCCAGCGGGCGCACCGACTTCGCCGGGGCCTGCGCGGGCGGTGCCGCCGCGGCCTTCGAGGGCGCCGGACGGCCGGGGGCGGTGTCGCCGTCCCCCTGGCCGCCGCCGCAGCCCACGAGCAGCGCGGCCAGTGCGGCGGTCGCGAGGACGCGGCCGGGGCGCGGGATCATGCGCCGGTCGCCGCCGCCCGTCGGCGGCGGACGACGAAGAGCACCGCGCCGCCCGCGAGGAGCACCCCGCCGGCGCCCGCGCCGACCACGGACGCGTCGGTCCCGGCCGGGTCCGTGGTCGCGGCCACTCCGGTGTCGGCCGCGCCCCTGGGTACGACGGAGACCTGGCCGTCGGCGGGGGCGGGGGCGGGTGCCTCGGTCGGCTCGGCGGCGGGGACGCTGACGGACGGCGCGGGCGCGGGGGTCGCCTCGCCCGGCCCGGTGCCGGGGCTCGGGGCGCTCTCGGCGGGGGCGGAGGGCACCGGGGTGGGGTCTTCGGCGAACGCGGGCGCGGTGCCCGCCAGTACGGCGGTGCAGGCCAGGGCCACGGCGGTGAGGATGGTTCGGCGCATCGGGTCGCTCTCTCTCGTCGTCGGCGCACCACGTGGGGGGTGGTGATGCGGATCGGACGGAGAGACGAGGCGGGGGCCGGGCGGGTTGTAAAGGAATGGCAAAGCCGCCGGCCGCTCGCGGTCGCCCCCGCTCCTTACGGACCCGTGACGTGCCGGGCGGCGGGCCCGGTACGGCGCCCCCGCGGGCCTAGCGTGTCGGGCATGCGCGTACTGGTCACCGGCAGCGCCGGTTTCATCGGGTCCCACGTCGTGGACGCCCTGCGGGAGCACGGGCACGAGCCCGTCGGCTACGACGTCCGCGAGGACCCCGGCGCCGACGTGCGCGATCCGGCGGCCGTCGCGCGGGCGCTGGCCGGGATGGACGCCGTGTGCCACCAGGCGGCGATGGTCGGCCTCGGCAACGGGGTCGCCGACGCGGCGGAGTACGTCTCCCGCAACGACCTCGGCACCGCCGTGCTGCTCGCCGCGATGGCCGGGGCGGGTGTCCCGCGGCTGGTGCTCGCCGGGTCGATGGTGGTGTACGGGGAGGGGCGGTACGCGTGCCCCCGGCACGGGGTGGTGCGGCCGGGACCGCGCGCCGTCGCCGACCTGGACGCGGGCCGGTTCGAGCCCGTGTGCCCGGGGTGCGGCGCGGAGCTGTCCCCGGGGCTGGTCGGCGAGGACGCCCCGGCCGACCCGCGCAACGTGTACGCCACGACCAAGCTGGCCCAGGAGCACCTGGCCGCCGCCTGGGCCCGGACGACCGGCGCGACGGCGGTGTCGCTGCGCTACCACAACGTGTACGGCCCTCGGATGCCCCGCGACACCCCGTACGCCGGTGTCGCCTCCTTCTTCCGCTCCGCGCTGGCCCGCGGCGAGGCCCCGCGCGTCTTCGAGGACGGCCGCCAGCGCCGGGACTTCGTGCACGTGCGGGACGTGGCCGCGGCGAACGTGGCGGCGCTGGAGGCCGCCGGGCCGCCACAGGGCGCCCTCAGCGCCTACAACACCGGCAGCGGTGCGCCGCACACGGTGGGCGAGATGGCCGCCGCGCTGGCCGCCGCCCACGGCGGGCCCGAGCCCGTCGTCACCGGCGCGTACCGCCTCGGCGACGTCCGCCACATCACCGCCGACTCCACGCGTCTGCGGACCGAGCTGGGCTGGCGCCCCCGGGTGGGATTCGCCGAGGGCATGCGGGAGTTCGCGCGGGCGGGCCTGCGGGGGGAGTGACCCGCGACCGTGCCGGTCAGGCCTGCGCCAGGGGCAGGGTCACCTCGAAGCGGCAGCCGCCGGGGATGTTGTGGACCGTGGCCCGGCCGCGGTGGGCCTCGACGATGCCGCGGACGATGGCGAGGCCGAGGCCCGCACCGGCCGGGGGCGTACGGGCGTGGGTGCCGCGCCAGCCCGTGTCGAAGACCCGCGGCAGGTCCTCCTCCGGGATGCCGCCGCAGCCGTCGGTCACGGAGACCACCACGCCGTCGGCGGACCGCTCGGCGGCGACCGCGACCGTGCCGTCGGCCGGGGTGCGGCGGATCGCGTTGACCAGCAGGTTGCCCAGGACCCGGCTCATCTCCTTGCCGTCCACCTCGACCGGTACGGCCGCCACCGCGTCGCCGACCAGCCGTACGCCGCGCCGGCGCGCGAGCGGGTCCGCGCCCGCGAGGGCGTCGCCGACCAGGTCGTAGAGCGAGATCCGGGCCGGGGTGAGGACGAGGGTGCCCGCGTGGATGCGGGAGAGTTCGAAGAGGTCGCCGACCATGTCGTTGAGGCGTTCCACCTCGGCGCGGATCTGCCGCAGGTAGCGGTCGGGGTCGGCGGCGACCCCGTCCTCCAGCGCCTCGGACATGGCGCGCAGCCCGGCCAGCGGGGTACGCAGGTCGTGCGAGATCCAGGCGACCAGCTCGCGCCGGGAGGTCTCCAGGGCCCGCTCCCGCTCCCGGGAGAGGGCGAGCCGGGCGCTGGTGGCCGCCAGTTCGCGGCTGAGCGCGTCCAGTTCGGCGGTCGCCGGGGTGGTGGGGGCGGCGTAGTCCCCTTCCTCGCCGAACGAGCGGGCCGCCGCCGCCAGTTCACGGCTGCGGGCGACCACCCAGCGGCCCAGCAGCAGCGCGGTGGCCAGGGAGACGACGGCCGCCATCGCCACGACGGTGGTGACGACGGACAGGTCGTGCGGGGACAAGAACATCGCCCAGGCGACGGCGAGCGTGCCGGCGAGCATGGAGAGGACGGCGACCGCCGCGACCACGGTGAGGGACGCGGTCAGCGAGCGCCGCCTGATCAGCCGCAGCACGGCCGCGCCCACCAGGCCGGTGGCCGCGGCGCCCGCGAAGGCGTAGAGGGCGATGAGGAGGGTGGCGTGCACGGTCAGTCCGCCTCCCGGCCGGCGGGGTCGAAGCGGTAGCCCACGCCCCACACCGTCTGGATCAGCCGGGGCCGGGCCGGATCGTCCTCGACCTTGCCGCGCAGCCGCCGGACGTGGACGGTCACGGTGGACAGGTCGCCGAAGTCCCAGCCCCACACCTCGCGCATCAGCTCCTCCCGGGCGAACGCCCGCCCGGGGTTGCGCAGGAAGAAGGTCAGGAGATCGAATTCGCGGAGCGTGAGGGCCAGTTCGGCGCCGTCCTTGGTGGCCCTGCGGGCGGCCGGGTCGGCGGTGAGTCCGGCCGCGGACGGCGGACGCGGCGCCGGGGCGGGCCGGGTGCGGCGCAGGACGGACTCCACCCGCAGCACCAGTTCCCGCGGGCTGAACGGCTTGGTCACGTAGTCGTCGGCGCCGACCTCCAGGCCGAGGACGCGGTCGTCCTCGTCGCCCCGCGCGGTCAGCATGATGACCGGCACCGGCCCCTGCCCGCGCAGCCTCCGGCACACCTCCAGTCCGTCCATGCCGGGCAGCATCAGGTCGAGCACCACCAGATCCGGCCGGTGCACGGCGGCCCGCTCCAGCGCGGCCGGCCCGTCACCGGCCCGATCGACGCGATAACCGGCCCGAACCAGATAACCGGCCACCACCTCCGCGACGGTGGGGTCGTCGTCGACGACGAGAATCCGCGCGGGGGCGGCTGCGGGTACGACGCCGGGGGGAGCTGCGGGGGCGACACCGGGGGCAGTTGCGGAGACGGCTGCGGGTGCAGCCGCAGGTCCAGCCGAGCCGGCCGCTGCTTCGGCCGCGGGGACCGCCGCGGGCTCTGCCGCGGAGGCGGCTACGGGTGCAGCCGCAGGGGCGGCTACGGGTTCCGCCGCAGGAGCGGCTAGGGGCTCATCCGCAGGGACCGCCGCACACCCAGCCGCGGAGACGGCCGCTGCTACGGCCGCGGGGACCGCCGCGGGCTCGGCCGCAAGGGCGGTTGCGGACCCAGCCGCGGAGACGGCCGCAGGCCCAGCCGCAAGGACGGCCACTGCTTCGGCCGCGGAGGCGGCTACGGGCTCAGCCGCAGGGACCGCCGCGGAGACGGCTGCTGCTACGGCTGCGGGTCGGGCTGCGGGGACGCCCGCGGGTTCAGCCCCGGGAGTGGCGGCGGGTTCCGCACCAGGAACGGCGGCGGGTTCCGCCATAGGGACGGCCGGAAGCCCCACCGCAGGCCCCGCCGCGGGGGCGGCTGTGGATCCAGTCGCAGGCCCGGCTACCGGGACGGTCGCAGGGTCGGCCTCGGGGGCGGACGCAGGCCCAGCCGCCGGGCCGACCTCGGGGGCGGACGCAGGCCCAGCCGCCGGGACGGCCTCGGGGGCGGACGCAGGCCCAGCCGGAGGGTCGGTCGCGGGGTCGGCGGCCGGGGGTGGGGCGGGGTCGGGGGGCTGCTGGTGCATGGGGCCAGCCTCGCACCGTGTCCTCGTCGGGGTGCCTGCCGTGGGCGGCTGGGGCGTCGGCGTCCGTGTTTCGTAAGGACTGGGGGACCTATTTGTCCGGTTCCGGTTCGTAGGGTGAACGCCGTGACCATCTCGCCCGCTCCGGACGTCGACGTCGTACTGCCCTGCCTGAACGAGGCCGGGGCCCTCCCCTGGGTCCTGGCCCGCGTGCCGGCCGGCTGGCGTGCGCTCGTCGTCGACAACGGCTCCACCGACGGCTCGGCGGACCTCGCCCGCTCGCTCGGCGCCACGGTCGTGACCGAGCCGCGCCGCGGTTTCGGCGCCGCCTGCCACGCCGGGCTGACCGCCGCGACCGCCGACGTCGTCTGCTTCTGCGACTGCGACGCCTCCCTCGACCCGGGCCTGCTGAGCCCGTTCGTGGAGGAGATCCGCGCCGGCACCTCCGACCTCGTGCTCGGTCGCCGACGACCGCAGGCCAGGGGCGCGTGGCCCGTGCACGCCCGTGCGGGCAACCTCGCCCTGGCCCGGATGCTGCGCCGCCGCACCGGCCTGCGGCTGCACGACCTCGGCCCGCTGCGCGCCGCCCGCCGCGAGCGGCTGCTCGGCCTCGGCCTCACCGACCGGCGCAGCGGCTACCCCTTGCAGATGGTGGTGCGGGCCGCCGACGCGGGCTGGCGGATCGCCGAGCACGACGTCCCGTACCTGCCCCGCACCGGCGCCTCGAAGGTGACCGGGACCTGGCGCGGCACCTGGCACGCGGTACGGGACATGCGCCGCGTCCTGGCCGAGCCGCCGGCCGTCCGCGCCGGGAACAGCGAGAGGAGCGGCACCCGGTGACCGCCACGACCACCCTCCTCGTCATCGCCAAGGAGCCCCGCCCCGGCCGGGTCAAGACCCGGCTCACCCCGCCCTTCACCCCCGCCGAAGCGGCCGCGCTGGCCGAGGCGGCCCTCGCCGACACCCTGAGCGCCGTGGCCGCCGCACCCGCGCGACGCCGGGTCCTGGTGCTGGACGGCGCCCCCGGCCCCTGGCTGCCGCCCGGCTTCGACGTCGTACCGCAGGGCGCGGGCGGTCTCGACGCACGCCTCGCGGACGCGTTCGCCGGGTGCGCGGGGCCCGCCCTGCTGATCGGGATGGACACCCCCCAGGTGACGCCGGACCTCCTCGACGTGGACTTCCGCGACTGCGACGCGTACTTCGGCCCGGCCGAGGACGGCGGCTTCTGGGCCCTGGGCCTGGCCCGGCCGGAGCCCGCCCTGCTGCGGGGCGTGCCCATGTCGACGCCGGTGACGGGGGCGGTGCAGCGCGAGCGGCTCCTGACGGCGGGCCTGCGGGTGCGCGACCTGCCGCCCCTGCGCGACGTCGACACCGCGGCCGACGCCCGCGCCGTCGCCGCCCTGGCCCCGGACGGCCGCTTCGCCGCCCGGCTGGCGGCCTGCGCACCGGCCGCGGACCGGCGGGCGAGCCGGTGAAGGGGGCCACGCGCACCGCCCCCGGCCGGTCGTCCGCCGACCCCGCGTGGGAAGCCTCCGACCCCTACGCCGCCGCGCTGCGGTCGGGACACGGGCCGCTGTTCCTGCGCCGCGCCGACGGCTGGCTGCTGCCGCTGGAGGTGGAGCGCTGGTGCGCCCGTGCCGACGCGGTCGACCTGGAGGTGCTGGACCGCTGCGAGGGCGCCGTGCTCGACGTGGGCTGCGGGCCGGGCCGCCTGGTGGCCGAACTCGCCGCCCGGGGCCGGACGGTGCTCGGCATCGACGTCAGCGAGGCTGCCGTGTCCCGCACCGTGCGGCTCGGCGGGCCGTCGCTGCGGCGCTCCGTGTTCGAGCCGCTGCCCGGCGAGGGACGCTGGGACACCGTCCTCCTCATGGACGGCAACGTCGGCATCGGCGGCGACCCCCGTGCCCTGCTCGCCCGTGTCGCCGCCCTGCTCGCACCCGGCGGCCTGCTGATCGCCGAGACGGCCCCGGCCGACGTCGACGAACGCGCCGAGGTGCAGCTCGTCGACGTCACCGACGCCCGCGCCCGCGCCGCCGGGGACCCGTTCCCCTGGGCCCGGATCGGCAGCCGCGCCCTGCTGCGCCGCGCGGGCGCCGCGGGCTGGCGCACCGCCGGTCAGTGGACGTCGGGCGGGCGGCGCTTCGTCGCGCTGCGCAGCAGCCGCCCGGCCAGCAGCAGCGCCGAGCCGCCGAACAGCACCGCCGTGATCAGCAGCCAGCGGGTGAGGAAGCCGTCCGCCGACAGCCCGGTGCCCCCCGCGTAGCTCGCGTCGACCCGGCCGCCGATCAGCGGGAACCACACCAGCAGGAGCAGCCCGGAGCAGGCCGCCGGGAACCGGACGTACGAGGTCCACTCCCGGTGGCGCACCGCGCCGAGCCCGCGCGTGAGCGCCCGGTCCGCCGCCGAGTACAGCGGCAGCAGCACCAGGTCGTGCAGGAGCGCCGCCCCCACGAACCAGAGGGCCACGCCGAGCCAGTCGTCGGCGAGCAGCCGCACGCCCGCGTAGCCCGCGAGCGCGAAGGAGCAGCCGAGCAAGAGGATTTGGAACGGGCTGCCGACCACGGGCCGCGGCCCCCGCACGCCCTTCATCCCAGGTCTCCGAACGTCAACCGGGCCACCCACTTGGTGTTCAGCACGCCGGGCGCGGCGGGCACGATGATCCGGGCCGGATGGCCGTGGTCCGGGCTCAGCTCCGCGCCGTTGACGTACAGGGCGAGCAGGGAGCGCGGGTCGGCCACCTGGTTGGCGCGCAGGGCCCCGCTGCGGAAGGCGCCGCGCCGCTGGAGGGACTCGACGAGCACGTCCGGCGGCTCGTCCTCGTGGCCCACGCGGGCGGCCAGGTCCCGCAGCCGCACCCCGCGCCACCACTGGTCGGACGTCGACCAGCCCTCGACGCAGGCGATGGGGAGGGCCGCGCTGTGCTGCTCCATGGCGAGCAGCTCGGCGCGGCTGAGCCGGACGGTCCCCGCGCGGCCCGTGACGACGAGCCGCCAGGTGTCCGCACGGGTCTCGGCCGGGTCGATGCCCACGTGGGCGGCGGTCTTGTTGATCTGGAAACCGTTCGGACCGCTGCCCGGCTCGGGCCCGCCGTGCGGGGAGAGCACGGCGGTGGCCCGCAGCGGCCCGTCGAAGCCGCGCCCCGCGCTGGTGGCGAACATCAGGAGTGAGCCGCCCCCGACGAACCACAGGGCCCCGCGCCGCGAGACGGTGGGCGCCGCGGGCCGGGGCGAGACCAGGTCGTCGCGCTCCTCGCGCATCGCCCGGAGGTTGCGCAGCGCGGTCGGCGTCTTCAGCACGGCGTGCGTGACGAACGCGGCGAAGAAGACCCAGGCGCCGTAGAAGTGCAGCGGGTAGAAGGAGCCGGGGAAGAGGTAGTCCAGCTGGATGTTGAGCACCCCGGTGACGAACTCGAACAGCGCGCCCCCGACCAGCAGCAGCAGCGAGATCCGCTCCAGGGCGTGGGCGAGCGACCGGGCCGGCGGCAGGGTGAACAGCCGCGGCACCACCGACCACAGCTTGGCCAGCAGCACCGGGATCAGGACCAGCCCGAGGGTGACGTGGACGCCCTGCGTGAGGCGGTAGAGCCAGGGCGGGTCGGTCGGCCAGGCGAAGAGGTAGAGGCCGAGGAGCCCCTTGTCCGGGGTCTTGTCGTTGACCGGCGCCAGATCCGGGTTGTAGGCGGCGTAGGACACCAGACCCGTCACGAACAGCACCGTGATGCCGACGAGCAGGACGAGGCCGAGCACCGAGGTGAACCAGGGGCCGCGCAGCGGGCTGCGCCAGAAACCCGGGGAGGAGGGAAGCCGTGGGGCGAGGTCGCGCATGTGCCGACGGTAGGCCGCCAGACGCCCGCCGGACGGTCCGCGACCCATGACGAAACGCTGACGTCCGCCGTGCGCACCACCCGCCGCGCGATCTCCCGGCCTACGGTGCCGGGGTGACCTCGACCCGCCCGCGCTCCGTCCCCCGCGACCTGTACGCCGCGGCGGCCGCCGTGCTGCTCGTGACGGCCGCCGTCCTGGTCGGCCGGTACGTGTACACCTACGACGACCTGATCGTCGGCTGGCCGCCGCTGCTCGGCCGCTGGGACCCGCACCTGGGCCCCGGCACCCCGGCCGCGCTCGTGGTCGCGGCGGCGGTCGTGGCGTACGGCCCGGCCGTCGCCGCCCGGCTGCCGTGGCGTGCGCTGCTGCCCGCGGCGTACGCCGCGGCGCTGGCCTGGATCTGGTCGCTGGCGCTGGTCGACGGGTGGGAGCGGGGCGTCGCCGGACGGCTCACCACGAGCCAGGAGTACCTCTCGGTCGTCGACCGCTGGCACGACATCCCGGCGACCCTGCGCGACTTCACCGGACACATCCTGCTCCACTCCCCCGACAACTGGCCCGCGCACGTCGCCGGTCATCCCCCGGCGGCCACGCTCACCTACGTGCTGCTCGACCGGATCGGCCTGGGCGGCGGGGGCTGGGCCGGGGCGTTCACCATCACGGTGGGCGCGTCGGCGGGCGTGGCGGTGCTGGTCACGGTGCGGGCTCTGGCCTCCGAGCGGCTCGCCCGGTGGGCGGCGCCGTTCCTGGTCCTGGCACCGGCCGCGGTGTGGCTGGGCACGTCCGCCGACGGCTGCTTCGCGGCGGTCGCCGCGTGGGCGGTGGCGCTGCTGGCCCTCGCGGTCACCGGGCGCTCGCCGTGGTGGGCGGCGGGCTCGGGACTGCTGTTCGGGCTGACCTGCTACCTCTCGTACGGCCTGACGCTGTTCGCGGTGATCGCGGCGGCGGTGCTGCTGCTCGGCCGGGACGGGGTGCGGGGGCGGCCGGTGCTCCTCGTGCCGCTGCTGGCGGGGGCGGCGGTGGTGCCGGTGGCGTTCACGACGGCCGGGTTCGACTGGTGGGAGGCGTACCACCTGCTGGTCACCCGTTACTACGAGGGCGCGGGCGGGATCCGCCCGTACGGCTACTGGGTGTGGGCCAACCTCGCCTGCACGGTGCTCATCACGGGCCTGGCGACGGCGGCGGGACTGCGGCGGGCCGGGGGCGTGCTCGCCGTCCGGTGGCGGAGCGGGGGCGGGCGGGCGCCGGGTGGGCGCGCCGGTGGCGAGCGGGCCGGGGAGGTCCGGCTGGCGTTCCTCGTGGCCGCCGGGCTGCTCGCCCTGCTGGCCGCCGACCTGTCCGGCATGAGCAAGGCGGAGACGGAGCGCATCTGGCTCCCCTTCGCCCTGTGGCTCCTTCCGGCCTGCGCCTTCCTCACCCGTCCGCGCGGCTGGCTGACGGCGCAGGCGGTGCTGGCCCTGCTCCTCAACCACCTGCTGGCCACCGGGTGGTGACGACGGGCGCGGGCGCACACACACCGAGGGCCCGCACCGTGCGGTGCGGGCCCTCGATACGTGCGTCAGGCGTACGCCGTGCGTACGTCGCGCGGGGTGTTACGCGGGGACGATGTTCTCCGCCTGCGGGCCCTTCTGGCCCTGCGTGACGTCGAAGTTCACCCGCTGGCCCTCCTGGAGCTCACGGAAGCCCTGCGCGTTGATGTTCGAGTAGTGGGCGAAGACGTCGGCGCCGCCGCCGTCCTGCGCGATGAAACCGAAGCCCTTTTCGGCGTTGAACCACTTCACGGTACCGGAAGCCATGCTTTTTCTCCTAGGCAGTGCTGAAGGCCCGCACCGTGCGAGCCCTCCCATCGCTGCGATGATCACCTGCCCGGAAACCCGGTAACACAAATGGCAACCACAACTGCAACTGATGTCCAGCCTAACACGTAATTCACCGACAGCCCCGGAAGAAATCACCGACAAAGATCGGCCATTTCGCCCGCCGGACAATTATTCCCGCGGCGGACGAATAATTGTTTCAGCGGGTCGAGATTTCCGCTTCCCGCGGCGTCGCTCAGCGTCCCAGGACCAGGACGCCGTACCGGCCGAGCACGGACGACTGGAGGGTGTCGCCCTCGGCGTAGCGCCAGCCCCAGGAGCGCAGTGCCTGCACGGTGGCGCCGTCGGCGCGGTCCACCAGCGTGATGCCGAGGGCGGCGTCGTGCTCGGCGAGCAGGCGGTTCTGCAGGCGCCGGGCGAGGTTCCAGGCACGGTCCTGGTACTGGCGGCGCACCCGGGCCGGGACGACGATCCCGGAGACCAGGAAGAGTCCGCCCGCCGCGGCGACGGGCAGCAGGGTCTTGGGCAGGTAGGGCTCCAGGCCCCGCACGCCGCGCGGGTCGCCGCCGGGCACGGGGTAGCCGTAGGCGCAGGCGGTCAGGACGGTGGTCTCCGCGATCAGCAGGCAGAAGCCCGGACGCCGTACGTCGGCGTCCAGGTGGCGCAGGAAGGAGCCGCGGGCCGCGTTCCACGCCCGGGGGCCGCCGCCGGAGGTCTGCGCGTACAGGTCGCCCAGCTCGGCGAACCGGTCCTCGATCTGACGCCGGGACAGGGGCCGCAGCCGTTCGCCCGCCCGCGGTGAGGAGCCGCGCTCCGCTCCCGGGCGCCGCGGGCCCGGCCGGTGGCTTCCGGCGGACCGCTCGTGAGGCTCGGTGGTCGCCGGCCGCACAGGTTCCGTGGTCGCCGGTCGCACAGGCTCTGTGGTCGCCGGCCGCACCGGCACGTGCACCGTCATGAGGCGAGTCCTGCCCCGGGCTCGGGCGGATCCGGCCCGGCGTCGTCGATCGCCGGGAGCGGCACCGGTGTCGGGGCCGGTGCGCGGCATGCCCCCGGTTCCTCCACCGTACTGCGGGCCCCGCCCCCCGTCCCGGTGGGTCAGCTCCCGCAGGGGAGGTCCACGTCCAGGACGGTGGGGCCGCCGGGCGGGCTGGTCAGGCGGAGGGTGCCGTCCAGTGCCGCGACGCGGCGGCGGATGCCGGTCAGACCGGAGCCGCCGTCCTCGTCGGCGCCGCCCCGGCCGTCGTCCTCGACCAGCAGGCGCAGCCGGCCCCCACGGGCCCGGACCGTGACCGAGGCCCGTGCGGCACCGCTGTGCTTCGCGATGTTCGTGAGCGCCTCGGCGACCACGAAGTACGCCGTGGCCTCGACCGACGCCGCGCACCGTTGCGGAACGTCGGCCTCGACGCGGCACGGCACCCCGCAGTCCGCCGCCAGCCCCGACAGCGCGCCCGCCAGGCCGCGGTCGGCCAGGACCGGCGGCAGGATGCCCCGCGCCACCGAACGCAGCTGGGCCAGCGCCTGCTCCGCGGCGGACTGCGCCCGTTCCAGCAGCTCGTCCGCCCCGGCAGGGTCACGCGCCGCCATCCGCCGGGCCGCGCCCAGCAGCACCGTCACCGACACCAGCCGGTTCTGCGCGCCGTCGTGCAGGGACCGTTCGATCCGGCGCAGCTCGGTGGCGTGCGCGTCCAGCGCCGCGGCCCGGGTGGCGGTCAGTTCCGCCACCCGCAGCGACAGGTCCGTGTCCGGGCCCGCCGCGAGCAGCCGCCGGGCCGGGGCGGCCTGGAGCCGCGCCATGCCGGGGCCCAGGCCCAGGACGATCGCGATCCAGCCCACGCCCAGCAGGGTCGCCGCGAGCGCGTCCGGCCAGGTGTGCGCGGTGCCGACACCGACGGACGTGGTCGTCGCCTCCTCGGGGACCAGCCGCCACCACAGCGGGAACGTGGTGTCGCGGACGGCGCAGAGCGGCAGCAGAAGTCCGAGCAGGCCCAGCAGGAACCCCAGGGTGGCGTGCCGGACCAGCCAGCTCAGCTCGCGCCGGGTGGTGGGGTCGGCCAGGGCGGGGCGCAGCCGGGTGGGCGGCGGGTCGGGCGGCACGATCTCGGGGCCCCGGCGGGACAGGCGTTCGCGTTCCCGGCGGGCGAGCGCGTGCAGGGCGCGCAGGACGGCGGGGGCGAGCAGCAGGCCCACGCCGACCGGCGCGGTCACGGCGGCGAGGGCCACCAGCAGCAGCACGCCCAGCGCCAGGAAGGCCGTGCCGAGACCGCCGACGAGCTGCCCCGTCGCCGCACCGGCGGCGCGCAGGGTCCGTACGGCGGTCTCCCGCACGGACGTGATCGGCACCGTCATCCGCCTGTCTCCCTCCGGGCCGGGGCCCGCTCCGGCCCGGCCGACCCTATGCCGCCGCACGGGCCGGTGACGGGTGCGGAGCCGGAAAGTACAGCCTGCTGTACCCCGGACCGGGCGGCCCACGGGATCGGCCGCGGGGGGCCCTGGTCCATAGCGTCGAAGGCGACCGAGAGCGACGCCGACGGAGGCCGCAGCCATGACGCACCAGGACCACCAGGACCCCTACCGCTTGGGCGCACCCCAGGCCGTCCCGACCGCCGCCCCCGCCCCCGGCGACGGCCCGGACGCCGTCTCCCGCGGGGACGTCCTGCGGACGCTGCTGTGGGCCGTGGTGGTGCTCAGCGCGGTCGCGAACATGGCGCTCTCCTTCACCGGTGCCGCGACCGCGCTCCACCTGGCCAGCGGCGTGGTCACCGTGCTCGCCGCCGGGACCCTCGTCGTACGCGGTCTGCGGGGTCGGCGATGAGCACCGCCGCCCTCCCGGCCGCCACCGCGCGCCGGGCGCCCGCCATCGCGCTGGACCGGGTCACCCGGACGTACCCGGGCGGCGTGCGGGCCCTGGACGAGGTGTCGCTGACCGTGGAGCACGGCACGTTCCTCGCGGTGATGGGGCCCTCGGGGTCCGGCAAGAGCACGCTGATGCACTGCGCCGCCGGGCTCGACTCCCCCACGTCCGGCAGCGTCCGCATCGACGGGCAGGAGATCTCCGGGCTGAACGAGACCCGCCGCACCGAACTGCGCCGCGAACGCGTCGGGTTCGTGTTCCAGGCGTACAACCTGATCCCCTCGCTCAGCGTCGAGGACAACATCACGCTGCCGCTGCGGCTGGCCGGGCGGCGCCCGGACCGGGACTGGCTGCGGACGCTGACCGAGCGGGTGGGGCTGGCCGACCGGCTGTCGCACCGCCCGGCCGAGCTGTCCGGCGGCCAGCAGCAACGGGCCGCCGTCGTACGGGCGCTGGCGGCCGGGCCCGCCGTCGTCTTCGCGGACGAACCGACCGGCGCGCTGGACCTGCGCAGCGCCCACCAGGTACTCGACCTGCTGCGCGCCCTCGTCGACGATCTCGGCCAGACCGTGGTGATGGTCACCCACGACCCGGCCGCCGCGGCCCGCGCCCACCGGGCGCTGGTGATGGCCGACGGCCGGGTGGTCGAGGCCCTGGAGCGGCCGACGGCCCCGCGACTGGCCGAGCGGCTCGTCGCGTTGGGGGAGCGGTAGCCGTGCTGCACCTCGCCCTGCGCATGGCCGCGCACCGGATCACCGCACTGCTCGCCGTGGCGTGCGCGGTGCTCGGCGGCGCGGCCCTGATCACCACCACCGGCGTCCTCGCCGAGTCCGGGCTGCGCTCGCAGCTGCCGCCCGGGCGGCTCGGCGGCGCGGACGTCGTGGTCGCCGCCGACCAGGAGTTCCACCCGGGCGGTGACCTGCCGATCGCGCTGCCCGAGCGGGCCACGGTCCCGGCCGCACTCGTCGACCGGCTGGCCGGTCTGCCCGGCGTCACCGCGGCCGTCGGCGACATCGGCTTCCCGGCCGCGCCGGTCGACGGGCACGGTCGGCCCGTGCCCGTCGCCGGGGACCCGGGGACGGCGGGGCACGGCTGGTCCTCGACGCGCCTGCTGGCGGGCGCGCGGATCGAGGGGCGGGCGCCGTCCGGCGCGAAGGAGGTCGCCGTGGACGCGGCGGCGGGCCTCGCGGTGGGCGACCGGGTCCGGGTCGTGGCGAACGGCCGCCCCGCCGCCTACCGGGTCTCCGCGCTGGTCGACGCCCCGGGCGCGGACGGCGGCGTCTGGTTCGCGAACCGGACGGCCGCCGCGCTGGCCGGGCGCGGCACCGGGGGCGACGGCCCGCGTGCCGGGACCGTCGACCTGATCGGCCTGCGGGCCGCCGACGGTGCCGGGGCGCGAGTGGCCGCCGCCGTCCGCGAGGCGGTGGCGGGCACGGGCCTGGAGGTGACCACCGGCGCGGACCGGGGCGAGGCGGTGGCACCCGGCGTGGGGTCGGCGCGCTCGCTGCTGATCCTGCTCGCCGGTTCCCTCGGCGGGATCGTGCTGCTGATCACCGGGTTCGTCGTCGCGGGCGCGCTGGGCGTGACCATCGCCGGGCAGCGCCGCGACCTGGCGCTGATGCGGGCCGTCGGCGCGACGCCGAAGCAGATCCGCCGCCTGGCCGCGGCGCAGTCGACGGTCGTCGCGGTGATCGCCCTGGTGCCGGGCGTGGCCGTCGGCTACCTGCTGGCGGGACGCTTCCGGGGCCTGCTGGCCGACCGCGGTGTCCTCCCGGAGGAACTCCCGCTCGCCTTCAGCCCGTTGCCCGCGCTCGCCACGCTGCTCCTGGTGGTGGCGGCCGTGCGGCTCTCCGCCCGGTGCGCGGCCTGGCGCACCTCGCGGATGCCGGCCACCGAGGCCGTCGCCGAGTCGCGCAGTGAGCCGCGCACACCGTCGCGGGGGCGGACCACCGCCGGGCTGCTGCTGATCCTCGGCGCCTGCGCGCTCTCGGTGGTGCCGCTGCTGTCCCGGACGGTCCTCGGGGCCTCGGTCACGTCCATCGCGGGCATCCTCGCCGCGATCGGCCTGGCGCTGTCCGGCCCGGCCCTGGTCCGGAGCGCGGGCGAGGCCGTCGTACGGCGGCTGCGGCCCGGGGTGGCGGCACCGACGTGGCTGGCTCTGTCCAACGTACGGGCCTACGCCCTGCGTCTGTCGGGCGTGGTCAGTCCGCTGGCCATGGGCGTCGTCTTCGTCCTGACCTACACCCTCGCCCAGACCACGGTGCTGGCCGCCACCACCGAGGACACCCGCGCCGGCACGCGCGCCCAGTACGAGCTGACGGCACCGGCCCTGGGCGGGCTGCCCGACGGCACCCTGTCCGCCGTGCGGGACGTGCCCGGCGTACGGGCGGCGGAACCGGCGGGGACGACCACGGTGGTGTGGGAGTACGAGGAACTGGGCGAGCCCGCGGCCGAGTCGGCATCCGCGATGATCCTGGCGCCGGGCGCCGGGGACGTCGTGGACCTCGGGGTGACGGACGGCGCCCTGGACCGGCTGACCGGGGCGACGGTCGCCGTCAGCGGCGAGGCCGCCCGCACGCGCGACGCCGGGCTCGGGAAGCGGGTGCGCCTGGTGCTCGGCGACGGGGCGCGCGTCGACGCCCGGGTCGTCGCCGTGTACGACCGGGGGCTGGGCTTCGGCCCGGTCGTCCTCTCCCGCGAACTGGCCGCCGGGCACACCACGACCGGCCTCGACCAGCGGGCCCTGGTCCGCACCGACGGCACGCCTCGGGCGGGGCGGGCGCTCGCCGAGCTGACCGCCGGCCGTCCCGGCCTCGCGGTCGCGAGCACCGCCCCGGCCGCCACCGGTGCGGACGCTCCGCCCGAGGTATGGGTCAACCTGGCGGTGGTCGTGGTGCTCCTCGGCTATCTGCTGCTGAGCATCGCCAACAAGCTGGTCGCCGCCACCGCCCAGCGCCGGGCGGAGATCGCCGCGCTGCGCCTGGTCGGCACGACCCCGCGGCAGATCCGCGCGATGATGCGCCGGGAGGCCGCGGTGGTCGCCGCCGCGGCCCTCGTCTGCGGCCTCCTGCTGTCCGCCGTCCCCCTGGCCCTCCTCGGCCAGGGCTTCCTCGGCCGCCCCTGGCCGGCGGGCCCGGCCTGGCTCCTCCCGGCGGTGGCGGCGACGGTGGTGCTGACGTCGTACCTCACCATCGAACTCCCCACCCGCCACGCGCTGCGAACGCCTCCGGCGGACGCATTGCGGACGGGATGACGCCCGTCAACGCCCTTGCGGCGGCACGCGGCCCTCACGGCCGGGCGGCCGACCGGCGAACGGCTGACGGGCCCGCCCGGCCGCGCGTGTGGCTGACGAGCAGCCTCGCAGCCGGACGAGCGGCGAGCCACGACCCGGGGTGCTACGGCGGCCTGCCGACCGGCCGGGCTCCCGTACAACGGCCGGAGGCATCCGTCCGGGCGGACGCGCTGACGCCGGGACAGGCGGGGGACATACGGGCCACCGGGCCGGTACATCCGGCGGCCCGCCCGTCAACGCCCTTGCGGCGCGCGGTCGTCACGGCCAGGCGGCCGACCGGCGAACGCTGCGGCCGAGCGAACGGCTGACGGGCCCGCCCGGCCACGCGTGGCTGACGAGCAGTCTCGCGGCCGGACGACCGACGCGGCCCACGTCTGCCGACCGGCCGGGCTCCCGTACAACGGCCGGAGGCCCCCGCCGGGCGGACGCGCTGACGCCGGGACGGGCGGGGGGCTGCACGGGCCACCGGGCCGGTACGTCCGGCGGCCCGCCCGGCCACGCGTGCGGCCGACGAGCAGCCTCGCAGCCGGACGAGCGGGGAAACTGCGGCCACAGGCGCACCGCGACCCCAGGTGCCACGGCGGTCGGACGGTCATCACGGCCTGGGCGGCGACCGGACCGGCCGGACTCCCGCACAACGGTCGCGATCCGGCCTCCGACCGGGTCTCCGCGGCGGCCGCGCCCCACAGCCGATCCGCCGTCGCCGACCGAGGCCACGGCACCCGGCCGGACGCATCAGCCCCGCCGGGCGCCCCCACCACCCGGTCACGGCCACCGGCCAAGTCCTCCCCGTCGGGCGCCCCTCGGCGGCAGCCGGTCCGTCGCGGGCCGGGTGGGGTCGCCGTGACCGGCCGGCCCGTGTTCACGCGCCCCGGTCGCGCAGTGCCGTGCGGGCCGGGAGGGTGACGGAGGCCAGGCCGAGGACGCCCGCGGTGGCGGCGAAGGCGGCGTAGAGCAGCGGGGGCACGTGCGGGAACTCGCCGGTCAGGCCGCGCATCATCGGGGTCAGCGTGATCATGGCGATGGCGGTGCCCAGGGCCACGCCCGCCGCCGACACCAGCAGGCTCTCCCAGCCCAGCATGCGCAGCACCTGGCGCCGGGTGGAGCCGACCAGGCGGAGCGTGTGCAGTTCGCGGCGGCGGTCCAGGACCGTCATCACCAGGGTGTTGACCGCGGCGACGGCGGCGAAGCCGCCCAGGACGGCGGCCATCATGTAGTTGGCCCAGGCGCCGAACTCGCGGTCCACGTTCTGCGCGAGCGCGTAGCCGGAGGCGTCGGTGACCTCGCCGAGCGCCCGCAGCGGCCCCGCCTCGCCGCCGCTGACCAGCAGCGTGTCGGCGAAGGGCGACGTGACGTGGCCGTCCAGGGCGGCGCGGTCCATGGTCACCGCCGGCAGGCCCAGGCCGCGGCCGTAGACCGCGACGACCTCGGGGGCGGCCTTCGTGCCGTCGGGGAGGTAGAGGGACAGCTCGTCGCCGAGGCCGACGTCCGTGGCGGTGGCCAGGGTCCTGTCGATGGCGATACGGCCCGGGCCCACCCGGTCCAGGCTGCCCTCGCGCACGTCGAGGTCCTGGACCTTCGCGAGCTGCGCGCCGGGGCCCGCGAGGCCCTGCGTCGCCGTCCCCTGCAACGAGGTCTCGCCGCCGCCGCGTACGGGCACCAGCACCTGGGTGTCCAGCAGGCTCACGGCCGCGTCCACCCCGGGGGCGCGGGCGGCCCGGTCGGCGGCGTCGGCGGGCAGGCCCGCCGGGGCGGTGACCACGTGGTCCGCCGTGACGCCCTCGCGGAGCTGCTCCGCGGCGACGTGGCTCTCGCTGGTGTGCATGAAGACCAGCGTCGACGCGAAGGCCATCGCCAGCACGATCGGAGTGATCGCGGAGGCCATCCGGCGCGCGTTGGTGCGCGAGTTGGCGGCGGCCAGCGACGCGGAGGCCCCGCCGCCGCGCAGCAGCAGGCCGAAGAGCGCCGCGCACAGCCGGGCCAGGACCGGTCCGAGCAGGGCGACGGCCAGCATGAAGAGCATGACGACGCCGAGGGAGGCGTTGGCCGCGTCGGACCCGGCGGCGGAGGCCGCCACACCGGCGAGCACCGAACCGCCGCCGACCGCGGCAAGGCCGAGGACCGTACGGACGGCACCCGGCCGCAGCCGCTCCACCGAGGCCTCGGCGAGCGCCTGACCCGGCTTGATCCTCGCGGGCCTGCGCCCGGCCGCCCAGCCGGCCCCGAGCGCCGTGAGCAGTCCCACCCCGACGGCGGCCAGCAACGGGAAGCCGGACACGTGCAGCTCGACCGCCTCGGGAACGGCCCCGCGGTCCTGCATCTGGCCGAACCACCAGTGCGCGAGCCCGATGCCCGGCAGGCAGCCCAGCAGCCCGGCGAGCGGGGCGACCAGCAGCGCCTCGGCGGCGACCGCGCGGCGGATCTGCCGCGGGGTGGCGCCGACGGCACGCAGCAGCGCGAACTCGCGGGTGCGCTGGCCGACGGAGAGCGCGACCGTACCGGCCGCGGTGAAGACCGCGACCAGGGTGGCGATCCCGCCGAAGGACCCGCCGACCGCGAAGAGCGTCTCCTTGGCGTACGCCAGCCCGTGGTCCTCGACCTCGCCGCGGTCGTCGCCGGTGAGCACCTGCGCGCCGGAGCCCGCGAGGGCCTTGCCGACGGCGGCCGCGAGGGAGTCCGGGTCGACGCCCTCCTCGGCGACGACGGCGACGGCGTCGGCCTTGCCGGGGTGCCCGGCCAGCACGGGCGCCTCGGCGTCGGCGAACCAGGCCGTACCCGCGCCGCTTGCCCCCTCGCCCGCGGTGTCCCCGGCACCGGCCTCGGCCAGCCCGGACACCCGGAAGTCGGCGGGCCCGGCGGCCGTCTCCAGCGCGACGGTGCCGCCGACGCCGACCCGCGCGGTGCGGGCCGCGTCGGCGCCGAGGACCACCTCGCCCGGCCGCGGCGCCGCGCCCTTGGACAGCGTGGTGCCGGTGAAGGCGTGCGAGCCCCAGCCGTGGCCGGTGAGCCCGCCGGAGGCGGAGCCGCCCCCGTGTACCGGGAAGGTGAAGTCCGGTACGGCGGTGGCGGCGCCCGGCACCGCGGCGGCCTTCGCCGCGAGCCCCGCGTCCACGCGGGCCGTGTCCGGCAGCGGGTACGCGGTCTCCTCGGGGCCGTCGACGGTGTCGGCGACGACGCGCGCGGACTGGTCGGCCGCCGCGACGACCGGCGCGTTCGCGTACCGCTCGGCCGGCACCGAGGCGCGCAGGCTGGTCTCCAGCAGGACACCGCAGGCCGCGACGATCAGCGCCGACATCATCAGTGCGACGAAGGTGCCCGCGAACGAGGCGGGCTTGAAGCGCACGGCGGCGCGCGCGAGACCGTTGGGCTTGACGCTCATGCCGCCACCCCCGCGCCGGCCCCGGCCGTCGCCCGCGTACGCCCGGTGAGCGCGGTCATCCGGGCCGCGATCCGCTCCGCCGAACCCCGTTCCAGGTGGTCGGCGAAGGCCCCGTCGGCGAGGAACAGCACGCGGTCGGCCCAGGCGGCCGCGGTCGGGTCGTGGGTGACCATGACGACGGTGGCGCCGAGGGTGTCCACCGCGTGCCTCAGCAGTCCGAGGACCTCGGCGGCGGTGCCGGTGTCGAGGGCGCCGGTGGGCTCGTCGGCGAAGATCACGTCGGGGGCGGTGACCAGGGCGCGGGCGACGGCCACGCGCTGCTGCTGGCCGCCGGACAGCTCGCCGGGCCGGCGCCGCGCCTTGTCGGCGAGCCCGACCTGCGCGAGCACCGCCGCCGCCCGGCCGCGGTCCTGACGCTGCCCGGCCAGGCGCAGGGGCAGCAGGACGTTCTGTTCCACGGTCAGCGACGGCAGCAGGTTGAACGCCTGGAAGACGAAGCCGAGGCGGCTGCGGCGCAGCTCGGTCAGCTCGTTCTCGTTCATGCCGGTGATCTCCGTGCCGCCGAGGCGCACCGATCCCGCCGACGGCCGGTCGAGCCCGGCGGCGCACTGCAGGAACGTCGACTTGCCGGACCCGGACGGGCCCATGACGGCGGTGAAGGTGCCGCGCGGGAGGCCGAGGTCGATGCCCGCGAGCGCGTGCACGGTGCCCGCGCCGCGGCCGTACTGCCGCCGGACCCCGCGCAGTTCGACGGCGAGACCGGGCGTGGCGGCCGGGGCCTCGGGTCGGTGGTCCAGCCCCGCCCGGTCGTCCGTCTGCCGCCGCTTGCCCTTGCGTAGCCTCATGGTGCCGTCTCCCTCATCCGTGCATCAGGTGTGTCCCTGTGACGGAGGGAAGAGTGCGGGGACGGCTCGGCGCCGGGCGTCATACCGGGGAGCCATTGTGGGACCGCTACCGCGGTAGGGGGTCGGGCATCCCACCGCGAGGAGGGGCGGGACTACTCTCCCGGAGCCACCAGCCCCGACTCGTACGCGAAGACCACCGCCTGGGCGCGGTCGCGCAGGTCGAGCTTGGTCAGGACGCGGCTCACGTGCGTCTTGACCGTCTGCTCGGCCAGCACCAGGGTCCGGGCGATCTCCGTGTTCGACTGCCCGCGCGCGACCAGGGTGAGGACCTCGGTCTCGCGTTCCGTCAGGCCCTTGAGCCGCAGCGCGGGCTTGCCCCGTGCCGCCGGGCGCTGCTGGGCGAAGTCCGCGATGAGGCGGCGCGTGACGGAGGGGGCGAGCAGCGCGTCGCCCGAGGCCACCACGCGGACCGCCGCGATGAGGTCGGCGGGCGGCGCGTCCTTCAGCAGGAAGCCGCTCGCGCCCGCCCGCAGCGCCTCGTACACGTAGTCGTCGACGTCGAACGTGGTGAGCATCAGCACCCGCGGCCGGTGGGTCACGCCCGGCGGGGGCGACAGCAGACGGCGCGCTGCCTCCAGCCCGTCCATCTCGGGCATCCGCACGTCCATCAGCACGACGTCGGGATGCGTACGGCGGCTCAGCTCGACGCCCTGCGCGCCGTCGGGGGCCTCGCCCACCACGTCGATGTCGCTCTGGGCGGCCAGCAGCGCGGCGAAGCCCGCCCGCACCATGGCCTGGTCGTCGACGATGATGACGCGCGTCGTCACGTGAAGTCCTCTTTCGTAAGGGGGAGTTGGGCGGCGACCCGGAAGCCGCCGTCCGGCAGCGGGCCCGCGTCCAGGGTGCCGCCGACGAGCCGCACCCGCTCGCGCATGCCGACCAGGCCGTGCCCGGTGCCGCCCACTTCGAGCGGCCCGGCGGGCGGCTCGGGCGGCGGTTCGTTGACGACCAGGACGGTGAGCCGCTCCCCGCCCGGCCCGTCGGCGGGCCGCGCCACCGACAGCGACACGTGCGTCGCGGCTCCCGGCGCGTGCCGTACGACGTTCGCGAGGGCCTCCTGGACGATCCGGTACGCGGAGAGGCCCACCGCCTCGGGCACCTCGGCGTCGCAGGGGGTGAACTCCACCGGTCCGCCCGTCCGCGCCGTGCCGTCCACCAGCTGCCCGATCTGCGCGAGGCCCGGCTGGGGCGCCAGTTCGCCGTGCGCCTCCTCGTTGCGCAGCACGCCGAGGAGGCGCCGCATCTCGCCGAGCGACTCGCGCGCGGTCGCCGCGATGGACGTGAACTCCTCCCGCACGTCCGGCGACAGCGCCGCGAGACGGTACTCGGCGGTGTCCGCCTGCACCGTGATGACGGACATGTGGTGCGCCACCACGTCGTGCAGCTCGCGCGCGATGCGGGCGCGTTCCTCCAGCAGCGTCCGCCGGCCCCGCTCGGCCTCGCTGATCGTCTCCTGCTCGGCCAGTCTGCGCTGCACCTCGTACCGCTCGCGCAGCACGCCGCCCAGCAGGAGCGCGACGCCCCCGAGGATGGTGAGCAGCAGTTCCTTGGCGCCCGCGCCGTGCGGTGCGACGAAGCCCAGGGCGACGTTCGCCGCCGCCGTCGCGAGCCACACCAGCAGCAGCGTCCGGCGCCGCTCGCGCAGGCCCAGGGCGAGGCAGAGACCGACGTACCCCACGAGCCCCATGGGCGGGAAGGGCCACAGCAGCCGCTCCTGGAAGTCGACGCCGAGCAGGGCGAGCGCCCCGGCCACGTCCGCGGCGAAGACCACGTACCAGGCTTGGAGCGGCCGTACGACGGCGAGCAGCAGCGGTGCCGCCTGCGCGACGGCCAGCGCGCTCGCGACCGCGCCGTTCAGCCCGTAGTCGGCGGTGAGGACCACGATGGTGGTGGGCAGCAGGGCCACGCACAGCACGAACGCCACGGCCCACGGCAGCGCGCGCACCCACCGCCGCGAAGCCCCCGCGAGCAGCGCGCGCGGGCGCTGCTCCTCCACTGAGGTCATGGTCACCACCCTAGGTGCCGGGCGGAGCCACGCCGTCACCCTGGAGAGCCAAGCCGGGGTGATACCCCGGTAGGGGGTCGGGGCCCCGCACCCCGGCCGGTGGTCCGTCAGACGGGGGCCGCCGTCCACTCCCGCAGCAGCGCCAGCCGCTGGTCCCTGGTGGGGGCGACGTCCGCGGGCTCGTCCCGGCGCCAACCGAGCAGTTCCCCGACGGTGGTGGTGCCGTCGGCGAGGCGGGCGAGGAGGGTGCGGGAGAGGGCGTACTCGTCCGGGGTGTGGATACCGCCGGTGACGGCGGCCAGGGCGTTCGCCTCGACCGTGCCGTCGTCCTCCGTCTCCACCAGCACCGTGAAGAGTGGCGGGTGTTCGCCGTCGCCCGTGATCAGCACGAGGACCGAGTCGAACGCCATGGACGCCAGCCGCCGCCCGGCGGACCGCACGGCCACGTCCCGCACGTCCAGCCCGCGCACCTCGCCCCACCCCCAGGACCGGCCGCCCTGCCCGCCCCCGAGGATCTCCACCCCGTCCTCGGTCAGCCGCACCCCGGGCGCCGCACCGGTGGGTTCGGCCCCCAGGTACACGCAGTCCTCACTGATCCAGAACAGGCCGACCATGGCCACGGGCGTCTCCTCCGACGGAACGGACGTCACTGTCGCCGGAGGAGACGAACCGGGCGCGGGGGAGGTTCCGGGGTCAGGCCACCGGCGTCGTCGGGCCCACCAGTTCTGTCAGGACATCCTCCATCGTCACGAAGCCCAGGACCGAGCCCGTCTCGCCGGTGACGGCGGCCAGGTGGCTGTCCTCGGCACGCAGGGCGGTGAGGGTGTCGTCCAGGGGGGTGTCGATGCGGACGCGGGTGACGCGGTGCAGGGCCGTGCGCGGGAAGGGGCTCTCGCGGTCGGTCAGGCCCAGGGTGTCCTTGATGTGCAGGTAGCCGAGGACGGTGCCGCCGGGGCCGGTGACCGGGAAGCGGGAGTAGCCCGCGTCGGCGGCCAGGCGTTCCAGCTCGGCCGGGGTGACCGTGTGCGGGACCGTGCGCATCTTCTGGGCCGGGACCAGGATCTCGCCGACCGGGCGGGTGCCCAGCTCCAGCGCGTCGCGCAGGCGCTCGCCGTCGGCCGGGGTGAGCAGTCCGGCCTCGCTGGCGTCGACCACCATGCGGGCCAGCTGGTCGTCGGTGAAGACGGCCTCGACCTCGTCCTTCGGCTCCACCCGCAGCAGCTTGAGCAGCGTGTTGGCGAAGGCGTTGATGCCGAAGACGACCGGCTTCAGGGCCCGGGTGAGGGCGACCAGCGGCGGGCCGAGGAACAGCGCGGTGGTCGCCGGGGCGGCCAGCGCGATGTTCTTCGGGATCATCTCGCCGATCAGCATGTGCAGGTACGTCGCCAGGGCCAGGGCGATCGCGAAGGCGACCGGGTGGACCAGCGCGTGCGGCATGTGGACCGCCTCGAACACCGGCTCCATCAGGTGCGCGATGGCCGGTTCCGCGACCGCGCCGAGCACCAGGGAGGAGACGGTGATGCCGAGCTGGGCCGTGGCCATCATCTGGGAGATGTGCTGCAGGCCCCACAGGGTCATCCGGGCGCGCTTGTCGCCCGACTTCGCGCGCGGCTCGATCTGGCTGCGGCGCACCGAGATCATGGCGAACTCGGCGCCCACGAAGAACGCGTTGGTCAGCAGCGTCAGCGCGCCGATGAGGAGCTGTACGACGGTCATCGGGCCAGCTCCCGCTCAGCGTGCGCCGACCGCGCGCGTTCCGGCCGCTCGTGCGGCGCGGGTGCGTGCGCCGACGGGTCGGCGTCCGGCGCGGGGGCCGTGACGCGCAGGCGGTCGGCGCGGTGGTGGTCGACGTCGAGGACGTCGATGCGCCAGCCGTCCAGGGCGACCACGTCGCCCTTGGCGGGGATGCGCGTCAGACGGGTGGCGACCAGGCCGGCCAGGGTCTCGTACGGGCCCTCCGGCGCGGTCAGGCCGATGCGCTCCAGGTGGTCCAGGCGCAGCGATCCGTCGGCCTCCCAGGCCGCGCGGCCGTCCGCGTCGGCGGGGGCGGGCAGCAGGTCCGGGATCTCCACCGGGTCGTGCTCGTCGCGCACCTCCCCGACGACCTCCTCGACGATGTCCTCGACCGTCGCCACGCCCGCCGTGCCGCCGTACTCGTCGATGACGACGGCCATGGTGCGGGTGGCGCGCATGCGCTCCAGGAGGCGGTCGGCGGGCAGGCTGTCCGGCACCAGGAGCGGCGCGGTGGCCAGCTCGGTGACGGGGGTGGCCCGGCGGCGGTCCGGCTCCAGGGCCAGCACGTCGCGGATGTGGACGGTGCCGATGACCTCGTCCAGGCTGTCCCGGTAGACCGGGAAGCGGGACAGGCCGGTGGCGTGCGAGAGGTTCGCGGCGTCGGCGGCGGTGGCGTGGGACTCCAGGGCCTTGACGTCCACGCGCGGGGTCATGACGTTCTCCGCGGTCAGGTCGCCCAGGTGGAGGGTACGGACGAACAGCTCCGCCGAGTCGGCCTCCAGGGCGCCCTCGGCGGCCGAGTGCTGGGCGAGGGCGACCAGTTCCTCGGCGCTGCGGACGGAGGCCAGTTCCTCGGCCGGTTCCAGGCCGAAGCGGCGCACGAAGCGGTTCGCCGTGTCGTTCAGGTGCCGGATGAAGGGGCCGAAGGCGGTGGTGAAGCCGCGCTGCGGGCCCGCGACGACCTTCGCGACGGCCAGCGGCCGGGAGATCGCCCAGTTCTTGGGGACCAGCTCGCCGACGACCATCAGGACGACGGTGGAGACGACCACGCCGAGCACGGTCGCCACCGTCGAGGTGGCGCCGCCCAGGCCGATCGCCCGCAGCGGGCCGCGCAGCAGCACCGCGAGGGACGGCTCGGCCAGCATGCCGATGACCAGCGAGGTCACCGTGATGCCGAGCTGGGCGCCGGACAGCTGGAGGGTCAGGGACCGTACGGCCTTCAGGGCGCCGTCGGCACCGCGCTCACCGGACTCGGCGGCACGCTCCAGGTCGGAGCGCTCGACGGTGGTGAGGGAGAACTCGGCCGCGACGAAGAGGGCGCAGGCCAGGGTGAGGAGGAGGGCCAGCAGGAGCAGCAGGACCTCGGTCACCGTGCCACCCCGCTTCCCTCACGCGCATACGGGGGCACTGGCGGGCCGGCCGCGGCACGGCCGGTACTGGGAGGCTCCATTACGGAACGGGACTCCTTAACGGGGTCGGTGGGCACCGGTACCAGCCGGGCGCCCGAGGGTTCTCCCTCATGGTAAAGGACGAGCAAAAGGATAGGGAGTCCTCGGACCCCTATGCTTCTACTCGCCTGTAGAGAACTGCCGGACGGCTCCGGTTGTTCCCCGCACGAAAGTGAAGGAGTGAACGCCTCGATGGTGTTCAAGCGGCTGCTCGGTTCCCTCGGCGTGGGCGGACCCACGGTGGACACGGTCCTCGACCCGGGCGCCGCCCGGCCGGGGGGCACGCTGTCGGGCCGGGTCCACCTCGTCGGCGGCACCGCCGGCCACGACGTCGAGCACGTCGCGCTGGAGCTGGTGGCCCGCGTGGAGACCGAGCACGGGGGGCGCGGCGAGGGGGAGCACGCCGACGGGGAAGGCGGGGAGGGCGTCGTCGTCTTCGACCGGCACACCCTCGGCGGGCCCTTCCGGCTCGCGGCTGGCGAGGAGACGAGCATCCCGTTCGCGGTGACGCTGCCGTGGGAGACCCCGGCCACCGAGCTGTACGGGCAGCCGCTGGGGATCGTGCTCGGCGTGCGCACCGAGCTGGCCGTCGCCGGCGCCCGGGACCGGGGCGACCTGGACCCGCTCGCCGTGGCGCCGCTCCCGGCCCAGGAGGCCGTCCTGGAGGCCCTCGGCGGGCTCGGCTTCGGCTTCCGCTCCGCCGATCTGGAGTACGGCCGCATCGGCGGCACCGGGCAGCGGCTGCCCTTCCACCAGGAGATCGAGCTGACCCCGCCCCCGCGCTACGCCCACCAGGTCAGCGAGATCGAGCTGACCTTCCTGGCCGTGCCGGGCGCCCTCGAAGTGGTGCTGGAGGCGGACAAGCGCGACGGCGCGTCGCCCGACGGCCACGGCGGCCACGACGCGGTCAGCCGCTTCACCGTCCCGCACGAGGGCCCCGCCGGGCCGCGGGACTGGACCGCCCTCGTCGACGGCTGGATCCAGGAACTGGTCGAGCACCGCGCGTCGTACGGCTCCCACGCGGTGTACGGCCACGAGGCCGGGGTCGGCGCCGCCGTCATGGCCGGGGCCGCGGGCGTCGCCGTGGGGATGGTGGCGGCCGAGGCCGTCGACGAGGTGGGGGACTTCTTCGAGGGCGACTCCGAGGACGGGGAAGACTGGTAACTTCTACAGTGATGTAGAGCAATGGGCGGGGGCCGCCTGCGCCTCCCGTCCGACCGGTACGGAGTACGGAGTTCTCATGGCCCTGTGGGACCGCTTCAAGGAGTCCGCGTCGCAGATGCAGACGCAGCTCGTGGCGAAGAAGAACGACCTCAAGAGCGGTGCCTTCCGCGACGCGAGCATGGCGATGTGCGCGCTGGTCGCCGCGGCCGACGGGAGCGTCGACCCCTCGGAGCGGCAGCGGGTCGCCCAGCTGATCTCGACCAACGAGGTGCTGCAGAACTTCCCCGCCGACGACCTGCGCCGCCGCTTCGAGGACAACCTGGACAAGCTGACCGCCGACTTCGCCTTCGGCAAGGTGGGCATCCTCCAGGAGATCGCCAAGGCGAAGAAGAAGCCCGCCGAGGCACGGGCCGTGATCCAGATCGGCATCGTGATCGGCGGCGCGGACGGGGACTTCGACAAGGACGAGCGCGCGGTGGTCCGCGAGGCGTGCTACGCCCTCGACCTGCCGCCGCACGAGTTCGACCTCTGATCCCCCGCGGGCACCCGGGGCCCGCCCCGGCCCGCGGGCCGTGCCGTAGATTCCGGGTGCGGGCCCGTGCCGCGGGCCCGCACCGTACGTCCACCAGGGGAGCGCCGTGTTCGGACTGAGCGAGCTAGCGATCATTCTCATCGTCGTCGCGGCCGTCGTCGCCGTGCGGAAGCTGCCCGAACTGACCCGCTCGGCGGGCAGGTCGGCCCGCATCCTCAAGTCCGAGGCCCGGGCCGCGAGGGACGCGGACGAACCGGGGACGCCGCGCGTCATCCAGGGCGAGACGGTCGAGCGCGAGGACCCCGGCACCGGCTCCCGGACCTGAGCCCGGCCCGCCTCACGCGCCGGGCTCGCGGTCCCCGGCGCGGGTGCGGTGCGGGCCCAGTTCGCGCAGCACCTCGGCGAGTCCGGCGGCGGTGAGCGCGGGGGCGGGCAGGGGCCCGGCGGCCGGTGCGGTGCGCAGGCCCGCCAGGAACAGGGCGAGGGGGCGGCGCCAGGCATCCGGCACGGTCGCCCCCTTAGTCGCGTCCGGCGTCGCGGTCGCGGCGGTCAGCGCCGGGACCGCGCGGCCGAGTGCCGCGAGGCCGAACAGCACGTCCTCGGTGGTGACGTCGGCGCGGACGGTGCCCTCGTCGCGGAGGCGGGACAGCAGCGCGTCCACGGTCCGGCGGTTGTGCCCGTGCACGGCCTCCAGGCTCTCGACACCCCGCAGGTGCGTGGTCATGAGGTCGTTGGAGCCCCGGTCGGCGGCCAGGGTGCGGAAGACCACCTCCAGGTAGGCGGTGAGCCCCGCCCACGCGTCCGGGGCCTTCCTGGCCCGCTCACCGGCGTCCATCGTGCCCGTCAGCGAGTCCCGGAACACGGCGTCCACCAGGGCGGCACGGGTGGGGAAGTGGCGGTAGAGCGTCGCGTTGCCCACCCCGGCCCGGCGCGCGATCACGTCCAGCGGCGCGTCCAGCCCCTGTTCGGTGAACACCTCGTGGGCCGCCTCCAGCAGAAGCTCCCGGTTGCGCCGCGCGTCACGTCGCTGCCGGGGCGCTCCGTCGCGTGCGCCGACGGTCATCCTCGCCCTCCGGGTCGTACGAACCGGGGAGTGCTCCCCGTGCTCCGGGTGCCGATGCTATCGTCGGCCGAGGAAACGGGGAGTACTCCCCGTTTAAGTTTCTCCCCCTCAGGAGGCCCCATGACCGCGCCCACCGTCGAGGAACTGGCCGCCCTGCGGGCCCGGGGCGCCGTGCACCGGGTGCTGGTGCCGGGCAGCGGGGAGAGCTGGCTGGTGGTGACGCGCGACGCGGCGCGGGCCGCGCTCGCCGACCCGCGGCTGCGCAACGACATCCGGCACTCCGCGTCCTGGCGGAGCGACGGCGGGCACGCCATCGGCCACAACATGCTCCAGAGCGACCCGCCGCAGCACACGCGCCTGCGCCGCCTGGTCGCCGGGCACTTCACGCCGGGCCGGACCGCCGCCCTGCGCCCGCGCGTCGAGCGCATCGCGCACGACCTGCTGGACGCGCTGCCGCGCACGGGCACGGCCGACCTGGTCGCCCGGTACGCACTGCCGCTGCCGGTCACGGTGATCTGCGAGCTGCTGGGCATCCCGGAGAGCGACCGCGGGGGCTTCCACACCTGGTCGAACGAGCTGGTCATGCCCACCTCGCCGGAGGCGGCCCGGTCGGCGGCCGACGCCCTGACCGGCTACCTCACCGAGCTGACCGACGCCAAGCGCCGCATCCCGGACGGCACGCTCCTGGCCGACCTGGTGGGCGCCGCCGACAGCGGCAAACTCACCGCCGGGGAACTGCTCGGCATGGCCTTCCTCATCCTGGTCGCCGGGCACGAGACGACCGTCAACCTGATCTCGGCCACCGTCCACGGCCTGCTCACCCACCCCGACCAGCTCGCCCGCCTGCGCGCCGAGCCGGAGCTGACCGAGAGCGCCGTGGAGGAGTCGCTGCGCCACCACTCCCCCGTCCACGCCTCCGCGTTCCGCTTCGCGGCCGAGCCGCTGGAACTGGCGGGCACCGCGATCGCGGCGGGCGACTCGGTGCTCGTCTCCCTCGCCGCCGCCTCCCGCGACCCGGCGCACCACCCCGACCCCGACCGCTTCGACATCGGCCGCCGCCCGCGGGGCCACCTCGGGTTCGGCCACGGTCCGCACCACTGCCTGGGCGCCCCGCTGGCCCGCGTCGAGGCCGCCGTCGCCGTCCGCCTGCTCCTCGAACGGCACCCCGCGCTCGCCCTCGCCACCGACCCGGCGACGCTCACCTGGCGCACCAGCACCCTGCTGCGGGGGCTGACGGAACTGCCGGTGCGGCTCGGCTGATCCGCGGACCGGTGCCGGTGGCACGGGCCTCGGGGCCGCCCGGGGCCGGACTCAGGACGGGTCCTCCGGTACGGCCGACAGCAGGCTGTGCACGACCGGTCCCGCCGAACCGCCGCCGGTGACGCCCTCCTCGACGACCGCGGCGACGGCCACGTTGCCGCGGTGGGCGACCAGCCAGCCGTTGTTGTCCTGGTCGTCGGAGACCTCGGCGGTACCGGTCTTGGCGCCGATCTCACCCGGCAGGTCGGCCAGCACGCGCGCGGTGCCGTCGGTGACGGTGGCCCGCATCAGCCCGCGCAGCTGGGTGACGACCTCGTCGGGGAGCGGCTCGGTGCGGGTCTCGTCCTCGTTGCCCGCGGTGACGGACGGCTGGTGGAACTCGCCGGACACCGCGGTGGCCGTCACCGACGCCATGATCAGGGGGTTGGCCTGGACCCGGCCCTGCCCGATCATCGACGCGGCCTTCTCCGTCTCGTCCTTGGGCACCGGCACCGAGCCGTCGTACGTCGGGATGCCGACGTGCCACTCCTGGCCGACCCCGAAGTGGGTGCGCGCGACCTTCCCCAGCTCCCCGTCGTCGAGCTTGCCGCGCAGGCTGATGAAGGCGGTGTTGCAGGACTCGGTGAAGTCCTTGCGGAAGGTGGCGCCGGGGTGCTCGGAGGTCTCCACGTTGTGGAACTCCTTGCCCACCGTCAGGTACTTGGGGCAGTCCACGACGTCGTCGGGCGCGACCGCGTCCTTGAGCAGCAGGGCGCTGCTGGTGACGATCTTCCAGGTGGAGCCGGGCGCGTAGGTGCCGGAGGCGGCGCGGTTGAAGCCGGAGGAGGGCGAGTTGGCGAGGGCGAGGACCTCGCCGTTGTCGACGCGCAGGGCGACGAGGGAGGCGTTCTTGCCGTCGGCCTCCCCGAGGGCCTTCTCGGCGGCGGCCTGCCAGCCGGCGTCCAGGGTGGTGCGCACGGGCCGGTCCGCCGTCGCCGGGTCGGGCTTCTTGCCGAAGGACGCCTCGGTGCGCACGGTCTCGCCGCTGGCCCGGTCGACCAGCTCGACCGCGCCGCGCGGACCGCCGCCGCCCGCGTCACCGGCGAGCCGCCCCAGGAGCGGGGCCAGGGACGGGTACGCGGCGTCCACGAGGGAGACCCCCTGCCGGTCCGTGACCTTCGGCGGCGCGCTCTCCTCGCGCTCCAGGCGGAACTTCTCCGTCTCGCTCAGCCGCGGGTGCACCAGGGACAGCCGCCAGTCCACCTTCCAGCCGCCGTCGTCCTGCTCGCGCAGCGGCAGCCGCGACGCGTACGTCCAGGTGCCCAGGCCGGTGACCGGCATCCGGGCGGTGAAGGGGACGCCGAGGGTGCCGTCCTCTTCCTCCTTCACGCCGTCGTCCGCCGCCGTCAGCTTCGGCTTGTCGATGTCGAGCCCCGCGGTGAAGCTCTGCAGCACCTCCTGCGCCTTGCCGGGCTCGGTGGTGCGGCCGGCCGCGCTCGGCAGGCGCCCGGCGGCCCAGTCGGCGAGGAAGGCGCGCGCCTGTTCCATCGCGGCGGGGTCGGGTCCGTCGTCGCCGCGCGCGAAGGGGCCGAACCCGGCGGCGTACGAGCCGCCCGCGGCGATCGCGAGGACGATCCCCACGGCGGCGACGGCCCGGACACCGCCCCGGGGCCTGCGGCGGCGGGGAGGGGGGAGGTGAGCAGGGGGGAGGTGGGGTGCATCGGGCATGGGAGGTCCTTGTCGGGTCAGCGGCCGGGGCCGGGGTCGGTGAAGAAGTCGAGGAGCGTGTCGGTGGCGTCCAGGGCCTTGCTCACCGGGCCGAATCCCTCGGGCGGCGGCACGGTCGAGCCCGGCCAGGTGTGACCGGCGTCGTCGACGACGAGGAGTTGCACCGTGCCGTCGGGCCGCCGGTCGCCGCCGGGGGCGCCGGTCCCGAGCCGCCACACCGTCCGGTCGTAGCCCTTCTCCTCCCGGGTGACCGGCTCGCCCGCGTCCCCGGCCGCCGCGAACGCCGCCGCGCTGTCCCGGGCCGACCGGGTCGGCAGGATCGGCTCCTCGGGGTCCGGCGGCGGGGAGGGCCAACCCGCGAGCGGCCGTACGGGGTCGTCGGCGCCGTAGACGACCATGACGGGGACCGGCCCGGTGGGCTCCACCGCGGCGGACCCCGTGGGCAGTTGGCCGGAGACCGAGGCCGCGCCCGCCAGCAGGGCGGGACGCTCGGCGGCCATGCGCAGGGCCATCGAGCCGCCGTTGGAGAACCCGGCGACGTAGACCCGCTCGGGGTCGGCCCGCTCGGTACGGACCAGGTGCTTGATCAGCGTCTCGGTGAACCGCACGTCCAGGCCGGGGTCCGGGCGCTGCTTCGTCACCTGCGTGCCCGCGCCCCAGCCGTGTCCGAGGCCCTCGGGAAAGGCGACGAGCATGCCGCGCGCGGTGGCGGCCCGCTCCAGCCGCGTCTTCGCCCGCAGCTCGGCGGCGTCGGCGCCGCGGCCGTGGAAGGCGATGAGGAGGGGCCTTGGGCCGTCGTCGTCATCGGCGCCAGGGGCGGGGGGCCGGTGCAGCAGGTACTGGCGGACGTCACCGTCCACCCGGAGCTGCGCCCGGACCTCGGGCGCCGGAGTGCCCGTACCGGCGGTGGCCGGGGCGCTCGCCGACGACGCCGCGGCCGGACGGCCGGAGTCCGCACCGGAGTCGGAGTCGGAGTCGGTGGCGCAGCCGGCCAGGGGGAGGACGAGGGCGAGGGCGAGCACGCCGGGCCACCGGCGGGCGCGGGGCGCGAGGCGCCGGTCGTGGTCAGGGTCAGGGTCAGGGTCAAGGCCGCGGTCACGGTCACGGAAGGAGCGCATGGCCCGAGGAGAGCAACCCCGTCGACTCCCTGTCCAAGACCGATATGGATGTCGGATTGATCAATCACCGATATGATTACTGGTCGTGGACCTGGTGCGGCACCTGGAGTGCTTCGTGGCTGTTGCAGAAGAGTCACACTTCGGACGTGCCGCCGCCCGGCTCGGCATGGCCCAACCGCCCCTGTCGCAGCGCATCCAGCGGCTGGAGAAGGAGCTGGGCGTCCGGCTCTTCGAGCGCACCAGCCGCCAGGTGACGATCACCGAGGCGGGCACGCTGCTGCTCGCCGAGGCCCGTGAGCTGCTGGCCCGCGCCGAGGCGCTGCGGACCGCCGCGCGCCGCATCCGGGACGGCGAGAGCGGTCTGCTGCGCGCCGCCCTGTCCCCCGACATCTCCGGCGAGACCGTCGCCGCGCTGCTGGCCGACTTCCGCCGCCGGCACGCGGGGCTCGAACTCGAGCTGCACGAGCTGACCACCGCCCAGCAGCTCGCCGGGTTCGCCGCCCACGAGCTGGACGTCGGCCTCATCCACCACCCGTGCGACGTCACCGGCCTGGAGCTGGGCCCGGTGCTCCGCCGCGACCTCGGCGTGCTGCTGCCGCGCGGCGCGCCCCAGACGGAGCTGGACGAGGTGCCGCTCGCCGCCCTCACCGGCTACGACCTGGTGCTCTTCCCGCGCGCCGACGCCCCCGCGGTCTACGACGACCTGCTCACCGCCTGCGCCCGGGGCGGCTACACGCCCGCCGCCGTACGGCACGGCCAGGGCGCCAGCTTCGTCCGCGGCCTGGTCCTGTCGTCGGGGGCCGTCGCGCTCGGCCCCCGCGACACCCGGCTCGTGACCCCCGGCGACCCGGACCTGGTCTGGCGTCCGCTGGCCGGGGCGCCGCCCGCCTGGCGGCACTCCGCGGCCTGGCCCAAGGGGCGCGGCGACGCCGCCGTGGGCGCCTTCGCGGACGCGGCCACCCACGCCCTGCGCACCACGGCCGGCGCCCACGCCGAGACAGCCGCCCGGCCCCTGCACCTTCGCCCGGCATCGGAGTACTGGCTTTGAACCCGCCCCCAGCCACCGCAGGAGAATTCCCGGCTCGGGAAGCCCCGCCGAGCGGCGACCGACGGGGTCCTGCCCGACGCCCGACTCCTCCCCGGCCCGCATGCCCCGACACCCTTGGACGTTCCCTGTGACCGCCGTCGCCGCCCGGCTGGACGCCGCCTTCGCCGATGCCGGGGTCACCGGGTGGCTGCACGCCGTGGACATCGACTCCGGCGCGCAGGTCGAGGCCGGGGCGGACCAGCCGGTCTGCACGGCGAGTGTCCACAAGCTGTGCGTCCTGGTGACGCTGCACGAGCGGGCGGCGGCCGGGGAGCTGGACCTCACCGAGCGGGTCGAGTGCCCGCCCGACGGACGCACCCCTGGGCCCACCGGGCTCGCGGCCATGCTCGACCCGGTCCGGCTGTCGCTGCGCGACGCCGCGTACCTGATGATGTCCGTCAGCGACAACACCGCCGCCGACCTGCTGCTGCGCCGGGTCGGCCTGGACGCCGTCAACCGGACCACGGCCCGGCTCGGCCTCACCCGGACACGGGCGGTGTACGGCTTCGGCGAGACGCTGGACATCATGCGCGAGGACGCCGGGCCCGCCGGTGCCCGGGGGCTGACCGACCCGCACGTCATCACCCGGCTGCGCGCCCTGGACCCGGCCCGCACCAACCACAGCACCCCCCGCGACATGACCCGCCTGCTCGGCGCCCTGTGGCGGGACGAGGCGTGCCCGCCCGAGTACGGCGCCGCGATGCGCCGGATCATGGGCCTCCAGGTGTGGCCGCACCGCCTGGCATCCGGCTTCCCCTTCGACGACGTGCACGTGGCCGGCAAGACCGGCAGCCTGCCCACCCTGCGCAACGAGGTCGGCGTCGTCGAATACCCCGACGGCGGCCGCTACGCCGTGGCGGTCTTCACGCGCACCGCCCAGACGGCGGCCGTGCTCCCGGCGGCGGACGCGGTGATCGGCACCGCGGCCCGGATCGCGGTGGACGCACTGCGCGCACCCTGACGGCGCCGAGGCCCCCGCGTCACCCGCGGCACCGCGTCACCCCGCGTTGTCGCGC
Source organism: Streptomyces sp. BBFR25 (assembly GCF_044590125.1). Classification (NCBI taxonomy): domain Bacteria; kingdom Bacillati; phylum Actinomycetota; class Actinomycetes; order Kitasatosporales; family Streptomycetaceae; genus Streptomyces; species Streptomyces sp. BBFR25. The sequence goes on along the minus strand of NZ_CP172447.1, from coordinate 4,396,949 downwards.
CAGCGCCCGCCGCTCGGCGCCGAGTCGAAACGGGTCGACGCCGAGCCGTTGCCGCCGAAGTCGTTGCCGGAGACCCGCCCGCCCGTCCAGGTGGCCTCGGGCGCGATCCACACGGCGTGGATCTGGGTGCGGGGGCGCCCGTCGTCCCGGACGCGGTTGCCGTGCACGTACGGGTGGGTCACGGCAGCGGCGGCGGTGAGACCGGCGCGCGGGGCCGGGGAGTCCGGGAGGCGGTAGGCGGTGCCGGGGCCCGGGGTGCCGTCGGGCCACGCGGTGTCGGCTCCCGGGCGCAGGGGGGCGAGGGTGAGCCGGGTGGCGGTGTTGTCGGTGACCACGGCGGTGACCTCGGCCCCTTCGGGACCGCCGCCGACCGTCAGCTCCTTGCCGCGGTGGCCGCCCGGGAGCCAGTCGGCCCGCTCGTCGGTCAGCGACAGCGGCCCGCAGTGGACGCCCTCGCCGCCCCCGCCCGCTTCCGGCGCCGCACGGCGGCCGTTGCCCCGGATCCGGTTGCCGAAGATCGCGGGCTCGTGCAGCGGGGCGTCGACGCGGATGCCGTCCAGCGCGTTGTCGTGGATGTCGTTGGACTCCAGGACGATGTCCGTCGCGGGCTCCTGGTCGCCGTCGGCCAGATTGTGCTCCCAGTACCCGTACCGGCCGTTGTTGCTCACGCGATTGCCGTGGAAGCCGTACGGGCCGGGGGTGTTGCCCAGCGCGATCCCGTCCCCCGCGTTGCCGTCGATCACGCACCCGGTGACGATGCCGCCGCGCCCGCCGACGCTCGTCGTGCCCTGCGCCGACACGTCGAACCCGGCGACGTGGTTGCCGAGCATCGTGCAGCCGGTGACCTGCAGGCCGTCGGCGCCCCAGTCGGAGATGCCGTAGCGGTTGTCCTCGGTGTGGCAGGCGGTGACGCGGATGCCGCGGGGCGGGACCCACTCCTCCTGCTGGAGTTCCAGGAAGATGCCGTTGGTGCCGTTGCCGCGGGCGGTGCAGTCGGTCACCGCCAGCCGTTCGACCGGCCCCCACCCGCCGACCCCGATCCCGATGCCCGCGCCGCCCATCTCCTCGCCGGGGTCCTGCCGGCCGCACCGCTCGGCCAGCACGCCCTCCACCACCGTGTCCTGGAGGAAGTCGCACCCGAATCCGGTGGCGGCGGTGTCGTGGATGTACAGGTCGCTGAAGCGCCCGCGCAGCACGTACTGCAGGCCCAGGCCCTTGGCCAGTACGTCGTACTCCTCGGTCGCCACCCCCTGCCCGTCGATCTCGAAGTGGGCGAAGGTGACGTCCGCGATGTGGCGGTCCCGCCCCGCGCCGTGCTGCGCGGTGGTGAACCAGGCCAGGGGCACCGGCCGGGTGGGGGCGCCCGGGTTGGCCAGGGCGAAGCAGGTGGCTCCGCGTCCGGCACCGACCAGCGAGACGCCGCTGCGCCAGCGCACCGGCTCGTCCCGGATCACGTACCGCCCGGCGGGCACGCGCACCGTGCGCGGCCGCCCGTCCTCGGCGGTGGCGTCCCCCAGCGCGTCCACCAGCTTCCGCAGGGCCGGCCCGTCGTCGGCGGTCCCGTCCCCGACCAGGCCGTACTCATGGGCGTCCACCGTCAACGGCGCGGTCATGGGCTGCTCCTTCCACCGGTGCCGCGGGAGGGACGGCGGCCCACGACCGGCACGCCCCGCCCCGACCGGGTACCAGCCACCGGCCCGCCTCAATCGCGAGGACATATCGGGCGGGACATATCAGGCGCTTTATCTCATTTGGGGGTACATAATCAGAACATGAGTACGGCAACGTATGTAGTGCTGGCCGCGCCCTCGGGCGGGCTCAAGGTGGCAGTGGTCTTCATCATCGGGCTGGTGATCGCCGGGGCGTTGGTCTGGGCCGTACGCGTCGGCATGCGGGTCATGGACCGGGAGCCCGACCGCCCCCGCGCCGACGAACAGCCGCACCTCCCGGCCACCGGGGCCGTCCGTGAGGAGCAGGAGATGCGCGAACCCGACGAGATCCCGCTGAACGACAACGGGAGCCCGCGGCTCATGCCCTACGAACTGCACCACTCGGGCAGCCGCCGCGGCGACGACCAGAAGCGGCGCCGCTGGCTGCCGGGATCGAGCGGAGCCTTCGGCAGCGGTGGGCCGGGACACGTCTGAGGACGCGGGCGACGCCGCCCCCGGCGCCTTCACCGAGGAGGTCTACGCGGCCCGCATGGACCGCACCGCGTACGAGGCCGCCGCCCTCGGGCTCGCCGGGGTGCTGGTCACCCCCGGCCCCGACCTGGTGTGGCTGTGCGGCTACCGGCCCACCGCCCCCGCCGAACGCCTCACCCTCCTCGTCCTGACCGCCAACTCCCAGCCCCGGCTGCTGGTGCCGGCGGTCGACCGTCCGAGCGCCGAGGCGGCCCCCGGCGCGGGCGCGGTCCGCGTGTCGGACTGGTGGGAGGGGCAGAACGCGTACGCCGCCGCGGCCGGGCTGCTGCGCCCGCACGGGCGGTACGCCGTGTCCGACGCGACCTGGGCACTGCACCTGCTCTGCCTCCAGGCGTCCCTGCCGCTGGCCACCTACCAGCCGCTGTCCGTCGTCCTGCCCATGCGGCGCGCGGTGAAGGACGACCACGAGGTGGCCCGCCTGACAGCCGCCGCGGCGGCGGCCGACGCCGCGTACGAGGAGGTCCTCGGGCTGCGCTTCGCCGGGCGCAGCGAGCGCGAGCTGGCCGCCGACCTGGCCGGGCTGGTGCGCGGGCACGGCCGCAGCCGGGTCGACTTCACGGTGGTCGGCGCCGGGCCGCACGCCGCCGACCCGCACCACCGGCCCGGCGACCGGGTCATCGGGGACGGCGACATGGTCGTCCTGGACTTCGGCGGTCTGCGCGACGGCTACGGCTTCGACACCGCCCGCACCGTCCACGTCGGGGCGCCGTCGGACGAGGAGCGCCGGGTCCACGAGACCGTCCGGGCCGCGCAGCGGGCGGCCTTCGGGGCGGTGCGGCCCGGGGTGTCCTGCCAGGACGTCGACCGGGCGGCCCGCGCGGTGATCGAGGAGGCCGGTCACGCCGGGCAGGTCGCGCACCGCACCGGTCACGGCGTCGGCGTCACCACCCACGAGCCGCCCTATCTGGTGGAGGGCGAGGAGCAGCCCCTCGAACCGGGCATGTGCTTCTCCATCGAGCCCGGCATCCACCTCCCGGACCGCTTCGGCGTCCGCATCGAGGACGTCGTGGCCTGTACGGAGGACGGGGGCAGGCGGCTGAACACCACCTCGCACGAGCTGGTGATCGTGCGCTGACACTCCCGTCCGGCCGGCCGAAACCCGCTCGCGTCCGCGCCCGGCGCCCCGTACCGTCGCCCCCATGCAGCGCGCCTGTCCGTCCTTGAAGACGACGCCGGGAACCGTCCCGGCGCGCTGACTGCTGACCAAGTCCGAAGCCCCGGGGCGAGCGCCCCGGGGCTTCGTCGCGTGGTGCTCGTCCCGTGGACCGTTGCGAGGGAGACCACCATGCACCACGAGGACCACCGGCGGCTCGGCCGCGAACTGGAGCTGTTCGACACCGATCCCCTCATGGGCGCGGGCCTGCCGTACTGGCTGCCCGACGGCGCGGTCGTCCGCCATACCCTGGAGGAGTATGTCCGCGAGGCGGAGCGCCGGGCCGGCTACCGCCACGTCTACTCGCCCGTCCTCGGCAAACGCGAGCTGTACGAGATCTCCGGGCACTGGGAGCACTATCGCGACGACATGTTCCCGCCGATGGAGCTGGGCGCCGAGGAGGTCGTGCTGCGTCCGAGCCTGTGCCCCCACCACGCCCTGGTCTACCGCTCCCGCTCCCGCAGCTACCGCGAACTGCCCCTGCGCATCGCCGAGCTGGGCGCGATGTACCGCTCCGAGCCCTCCGGCGTCCTCGGCGGACTGACCCGCGTGCGGGCCATCCACCTCAACGACGCGCACATCTTCTGCACCCCGGACCAGGCCGTCGGCGAGGCCCGCGCCGCCCTCGGGCTCATCCGCCGCGCCCACGCCGACCTCGGCATCCGGGCCGCCCGCTACCGCCTGTCCCTACCGGGCCCCGGCGGCAAGTACGTCGCCGACCCGGAGTTGTGGCGGCGGGCCACCGCGCTGCTGCGGGACGCCCTGGACGGACTGCCGTACGAGGCGGTGGAGGGCGAGGCGGCCTTCTACGGCCCGAAGATCGACGTGCAGATCGAGGACGCGGCGGGCCGCGAGTCGACCCTGTCGACCGTCCAGGTCGACTTCCACCAGCCCGAACGCTTCGGCCTGCGCTACACCGCCCCCGACGGCACCAGGCAGCGCCCGGTCATGGTGCACCGCAGCGTCATCGGCAGCGTGGAGCGCGCGGTCGCCCACCTGATCGAGGCGCACGGCGGCGCGTTCCCGGCGTGGCTGGCCCCGGTGCAGCTGGTGGTGCTGCCGGTGGCCGGGGCGCAGCGGGAGGCGGCGTACGCCCTCGTACGGCGGGCCGCCGAGCTGGGTCTGCGGGCCGAGGTCGCCGACCCGGAGCGGGGCAGCCTCGGCGCCCGGGTCCGGGCGGCGCGGAAGGTGCCCTACCAGGCGGTGATCGGCGCGCGGGAGGCGCGGGACGGCGACCTGGTCGACGTACGCCTGCGCGACGGCCGCCGCCCGGGCCGCCTGCCCGGCACCGAACTCCTGCACCACATCACCGCCCGGACCAAGGCCCGCGGCCCCGAACTGTGGCCGTCCGACTGACTCCCGCTTTCCCGACACCGACGCCACGACGCCGGGCGCCGGGCGCCGGGCATCCGGCGCCGGTCGCCAGGCGTCCCGGTCGGGCGCCCCGCGCCCCGCCTGCCGCCTGCCGCCTCCCGCGTCGGGCCCCGGACGTCCGGCCCCGGGCCCCAGGCCCGACGCCTCGCCGCGTCGGTCACGGAGGCGGTCCCACCCCGCGCCGAACCACCACGGCGGGCCACCACCCGGACCGGACACGCGCCCCCGAAGCCCCCGCGCCCTCCACCGGACCACCAACCCCGGCAGGACGGTGGAGTACCGGCGTGACGCCGGGCGTGGGGGTCCGGGTGTGTCCGCGTCCGGCCCCGGACGTCCAGCACCACGCGTCCAGCACCGGGCCCGGGCCCGACGCCTCGCCGCGTCGGTCACGGAGGCGGTCCCACCCCGCGCCGAACCACCACGGCGGGCCACCGCCCGGACCGGACACGCGCCCCCCGAAGCACCCACGCCACGTAAGGTCGCCGCGTCGGCGTCCCCGCGAAGTACAAGGAGCCCCGCCGTGAGCACCGTCTCCGTCCAGCAGCAGCCCATTCCGGTGATCATCGACTGCGACACCGGCATCGACGACGCCCTGGCCCTGCTGCTGGCGGTCCGCCACCCCCGCCTGGACCTGCGCGCGGTCACCTGCGTGGCAGGGAACACCGACGTGGCCGGGGTCGTACGGAACACGCTGACCGTGCTGGAGCGGGCCGGTGCCCCGGAGATCCCCGTCGCCCGGGGTGCCGAGCGGCCGCTGATCGAGGGTGTGCGCACCGCGCGGCACGTGCACGGGGCCGACGGCATGGGCGACCTCGGGCTGCCCGCGCCGACCCGCGCCCCCGCCGACGTGGACGCGGTGACGCTGCTGCGCCGGGAGATCCTCGCCTCCCCGCGCCCGGTCACCCTGATCCCGACCGCGCCGCTGACCAACATCGCGCTGCTGCTGCGCACCCACCCGGAGGTCACCGGCAACATCGAGCGGATCGTGTTCATGGGCGGCGCGGTGGCCACCGGAAACGCGACGCCGGTCGCCGAGTTCAACGTGTGGCACGACCCGGAGGCCGCCGCGATCCTGCTCACCGCCGGGGTGCCGATCACCATGTACGGCCTCGACGTGTTCGAGCGGGTGATCGTGCCCGGCGCGGACGTCCGGCGGCTGCGCGCGAGCACCGAGCCCGGCACCCGGCTCGCCGGGGAGCTGCTCGCCCACCGCGGTCCCGCCACCGACGCGACGGACCCCGGCGGCGGGCTGGGCGACGCGGGAGCGGTCTGCGCGGTGATCGACCCGGCGGGTCTGACCACGCACCGGTTGCCCGTCGAGGTGTCCCTGGCCCCCGGCCCCGCCCGCGGCCAGACCCTCGTCGACCGGCGGCTGCGCGTAGGCGAGTCCGAACTGCACGACGGCATGCGCGAACAGCCCCTCGTCGACGTGGCCCTGGACGTGGACGTGACCCGGTACGTGGAGCTGTACCTCGGCACGGTCGAGCGCACCGAAGCGTAGTGACCGGCGCGTCGCGGGCGCACGGGTTCGCTTTTCGGGTGATCTGGACAGACGTACCAGATCAGTTCGTGTCGCCCGCACGTACCGCGAAGGAGGCCGCGTGAGCGTACGCAGCACCGCCAGCACCCCGGATCTGTCGTCCAAGGACCCCAACTGGTGGCGACAGGCCGTCATCTACCAGGTCTACCCCCGCAGCTTCGCCGACGCCGACGGCGACGGGCTCGGCGACCTGCGCGGCGTCACCCAGCGCCTGGGCCACCTGGCCGCCCTCGGCGTCGACGCCCTCTGGCTCAGCCCCTTCTACCCGTCCGAACTCGCCGACGGCGGCTACGACGTCGACGACTACCGCGACGTCGACCCGCGCCTGGGCACGCTGGACGACTTCGACGCGATGGCCGCCGAGGCCCACCGGCTGGGCCTGAAGGTGATCGTCGACCTCGTCCCCAACCACACCTCGCACCGCCACGCCTGGTTCCGGGAGGCCCTGGCCGCCGGTCCCGGGTCGGCCGCCCGCGACCGGTACGTCTTCCGCGAGGGCCGCGGCGCGCACGGCGAACTCCCGCCCACCGACTGGCAGTCCGTCTTCGGCGGCAGCGCCTGGCAGCGAGTGCCCGACGGACAGTGGTACCTGCACCTCTTCGCCCCCCAGCAGCCCGACCTGAACTGGGACAACGAGCAGGTCCGCGCCGACTTCCGCACCACACTGAGGTTCTGGTGCGACCGGGGCGTCGACGGCTTCCGCGTCGACGTCGCGCACGCACTGGTCAAGGACCTGACCGAGCCGCTGCGCGACCTCGGCGCCCCCGAGCTGAGCGGCGAGGCGGCCCTCGCGCGCTTCGCGCCGGGCACCCACCCGCTCTACGACCGCGACGACGTCCACGAGGTCTACCGCGACTGGCGCAAGATCCTCGACGCCTACACCCCGCCCCGCACGGCCGTCGCCGAAGCCTGGGTCCCGGGCCCCCGGCGCGTGCTGTACGCCCGACCTGACGAACTCGGCCAGGCCTTCAACTTCGAGTACCTCCAGACCGGCTGGGACGCGGCCGAGCTGCGCGAGGTCATCACCGGCTCGCTGGCCGACGCCCGGGCCGCCGGAGCCTCGGCGACCTGGGTGCTGTCCAACCACGACGTCGTCCGGCACGCCACCCGCCTGGTGCTGCCGCCGGACACGGACACCGACGCCTGGCTGCTGTCCGGCGGCCACGCCCCCGCCGTCGACCCGGCGGCCGGACTGCGCCGGGCCCGCGCGGCGACGCTGCTGATGCTGGCGCTGCCCGGCTCGGCGTACCTCTACCAGGGCGAGGAGCTGGGGCTGCCCGAGGTGGCCGACCTGCCCACCGAGGTCCTCCAGGACCCGATCTGGGAGCAGACCGGCCACGTCCGCAAGGGCCGCGACGGCTGCCGGGTGCCGCTGCCCTGGACGACGGAGGGACCCTCGTACGGCTTCGGTGCGGGCGGGGCGTGGCTGCCGCAGCCGCCGGGCTTCGCGGCGTACGCCGTCCAGGCCCAGGACGGGGTGGCGGGCTCGACGCTGGAGCTGTACCGCACGGCCCTGCGACTGCGCCGCAAGCTGCTCGACGGCGAGGCGCTGACCTGGTCGGACGACGTCCCGGCGGGGGTGCTGCGGTTCGACCGCTCGGACGGCTGGCGCTGCGTCACCAACCTCTCCGGCACCGCGGTGGACCTGCCCGCCGGTGAGGTGCTGCTGAGCAGCGCCCCGCTGGAGGACGGCAGGCTGGGGCCGGACACGACGGTGTGGCTGGGCCTGTAGCCGGACGTCCGCGGTCGCCGGGCGCTCTCACCCGGACGGCCGCGCACGCTGGTGGCGGGGCGGGGACGGTGGTGCCGTGGAGGCGTGACCGATCCTGAACGGCGCCGGTCGCACCGGCCCTCCAGGAGGCACCGATGCAGCACGCCCCCGCCGCCCGTCCGTCACCCGCCCCCGCCGCCCGTCCGCCGCTGGGCGCCGCGCTCGCGGCGGTGCTGGCGCTGACGACGGCCGCCTGTGCCGTCGGCGGGCGGGGGGCGGACCGGCCGGCCGGTCCGGTGCCGCCGAACCCGCGGTCCCCGGCCGCGCTGCCGTCACCGGGCCTGCCGCCGGTGCTCACCCGGGGGCAGGCGCGGACGGCGCTGATCACGGCGGCCGACCTGGGGGAGGCGTGGGAGCCCACGCGGGGTGCCGCGACCTGGCGCGACGACCTGCTCAAGGCCACCGCCGGACGGTCCGACTGCCGACGGCTGCTGGACGTCCTCTACACCGAGGACCTCTTCGGCGCGGACGCCGCCACCGCGCCCCGGGCCACGGCCGCCCTGGACGACGCGGAGGGCGGCGCCCAGCTGCACTACCGGGTCACCTCCTACCGCGCCGCCGACCTGGACCGGACGCTGGCCTGGCTCGGGACGCTGCCGGACACGTGCGGCCGCTTCGAGGCGCGGGCCACCGCCCACGGCACCGTCCGGGACGTCCGGGTCGCCGCCCTGCCGCTGCCCGACGCGGGGGACGCCCGCCGGGGCCTGCGGGTGACGGTGGCCGACGCGGCGCCGGACGACCGCTCCGACGGGGACGCCCGCGACGGGATCCTCACCGTGGACCTCGTCGCCGTCCGGGTCGGCGACGACGCGATCAGCCTCACCAACGGCACCCTCGGCGAACCGGCCGACGACGCCACCCGCACCTCCGTGGAGGTCGGCACCGGACGCCTGACGGAGGCCCGGCGGCAGGGGCGGGCCCAGGTGTGAGCCCGCGGCAGGGCACCGGCCGGGGCTACAGCGGCGGCTGTGCGGGCGCCGGGCCCAGGGTGGTCGTGCCGGGCGCGGTGCGGTGCCCGAGGCCGGTGCGGTACGCGTCCAGGGCCGCCTCCACACGGCCGGTGCGGCGCAGCAGGTCGCCGAGGAGCCGGCACAGGTCGGCCAGGTCACCGGCCGCGCCCGCCCGCTCCAGCAGGCTCAGCGCGCGGACGTAGTGCTCCTCGGCGGCCTCGGTGTCCCGGGCGTCCTCGGCGATGATGCCGAGCAGCCGGTGGGCGCCCGCGGAGTGCACGGCGCCGCGCTCGGAGGAGAGGTCGTCCAGGACGCCGTGCAGCAGGTCCGCGGCCTCCTCGGACTTGCCGCGCCGGTGCAGTACGTCGGCCAGTTCGACGGCGACCTGGCTGCTGTAGAGGGCGGCGCGGGTGGCCGACAGCATGCCGAGGGCCTCGCGCATCTCCGCCTCGGCGCGCGGGAGTTCGCCGTTCTGGGCGCAGACGTAGCCGCGCATCCAGTGGCAGTTGGCCAGCTCGGTACGCAGCTGCAGCGTGCGGTACAGCTCGGCCGCCTTGGCGAGCGAGGCGTCGGCGTCGGCGAGGCGGCCCTCGGCGAGCAGGGTGCGGGCGACGGAGCGGTGCATGCGGGCCACCAGGGCGGGGTCGCCGACGCTGGGGGCGAGGGAGAGGGCGAGTTCGGCGGCCTGGGCGGCGCGCGCGTGGGCGCCCATGTCCATGTACGGGCCGATCGCGCTGGCGTAGAGCAGCAGCAGCGCGTCGGGGTCGTGCAGGCCGCCGCGGTTCAGCTCGTCGAGGGTGGTCTCCAGGAGGTAGACGGCGTAGCGCAGTTCACCGGCGAGGTAGTGGGCGAGGGCGCGTCCGCGCAGGGCCGGGACGCGGGCGGGCAGCGGGGCTCCGGCGTCGGCGAGGCACTGCTCGGCCCGCTCGAAGTACTGCCGTCCGGCGGCCAGTTCTCCGGTCTCCACGGCGCACTCCCCGAGCCCGAGCAGCGCGGCGGCCCGCTCCTCGGCCAGCTCGTGCGCCTCGGCCTCGGCGAGCAGCCCGGTGTACTGGGCGGCGGCCTGCTCCGCGCCCTCGGTGGCGAGGGTGCGCTGCGCCTCGGTGAGCCTGAGCCGCAGGTCGGTGGCGAGGCGGGCGGGGCGTCCGGTGGCCAGCTCCTCGTAGCCGACGCCGAGCCGCTCGGCGAGGTGCCGCAGCGCCTCGTCGGAGGGGCGGACGCGACCGGCCTCCAGGGTGGAGATGTAGGCGGGGGTGTACGCCGGTTCCGCGAGCTGGCGCTGGGTCATCCCGCGCTCGGCCCGCAGCCGCTGCACCCGGCGTCCGATGGCGTTTCGGTCGTCACGGTCCGCCACTGCCAACTCCCCATGAGGCTCTTGCCGTTCGGCTCGGACGGCTCTAGGTTAAACCGCGTATTAAGCGCGCTTAACCGTGCTTGACACATCCGCTGATCCCGCAGAGGACACCGTGCCCGGACGCCCCCGCACCGCCGAACGTTACGCCAGAGCCCTCGCCGCGGCCGTCGCCGCCGTCGTCTGCCTGCTGCTGGCCGCGAACGCGGGCCCCACGGACTCCGCCCACGCCCCGGTCCCGGCCCACGCCCCGGCCCACGAACTGGCCCCGCCCGCGGACGACCCGGACGACCTGGCCTCGTCGGGCGGCTAGCGGGCCGCCGGCCGCCACCCGCCGGGACCGGCACGCTCAGCCCTGGGTCTGCAGGCGGCTCAGTTCGCGCTGGACGTGGTCCAGGGCGCCCTCGCGGCGGCCCGGTACGCGGCCGCGCAGCGCGGCGAGGGCCGCGCCCAGCTCCCGGGCCCGTCCGGCGTCGCGGATCAGCCCCCACTGGTGGTGGGCCCGGTCGACGGCCGCCTCCACGGCGGGCGCCTGCGGGGGCTGCCCGGCGCCGAGCCGCGCCTCGGCCACCGTCAGCCAGGCCCGGCAGCTGCGCACCGGGTCCCCCGCGAACATCGCCAGGTCCGCCCGGACCTCGGTCCAGTGCAGCGCGTCCTCGGAGGCGGGCCCGCGCGCGTAAGCCGCGGCCCGCTCGTGCCGGGCGGCGAGCGCGTCGGCGTCCCCGTGCCGTCCGGACCGCACGGCCGCGGCGATGACCGCGTGCGGATCGCCCGCCGCCGGCCCCGGCGCCGTCAGCACCAGGTCCGCACCGCTGCCCGCGGTGTCTGCCGCGGCCCGGGCCAGCGCCTGCTCGTGCAGCTCGTCCGGCGGCGGCCGGTGCCCGCTGCGCAGGATCGTGGCGACGCCCCGCATGTACGAGGGGACGGCCACCGTCCGCCGTGCGGGCGGCGGCGCGACGCGTCCGTACACCGCGTTGTTGCGCCCGGAGTCCAGCGGGCTGGTCCGCAGCCACTGCCAGGTCTCCTGGTCGGCGTGCAGGTCGAGCAGCAGCGTCGTCGCGCCGCTCGGCCGCAGCCGCAGCTCCTCGCGGATCCAGTGCCAGGGCAGCGCGGTGTAGCGGACGGTCGACGGCGTCGTACGGGCCAGCGCCAGGTGCGGCAGGCGCTGGCGCCGGTCCAGCTGGAGCTGCCCGGCGACGTAGACCGTGAGCGGTCCGGGGGCCGCCGCCGCGGCCCGCAGCCGGGTGAGGACCGCCTGCGGCTCCAGCGGGTCGGCGAGTTCCACGACGTTCGCCGTGTCCGTGCCGGAGAGCACGGCGGGCGGCACCGCCGCGAGCACGGGAAGCACGGAGGCGGCGTCCACCAGGCACCCACGGCCCACGGGCGACGCCGCGAGCAGCAGCACGGTTCCGGGCATGTCCCCTCCCCCTGTCGATCACGTACGGCAGCACGGTAACCGCTGCGGCCGCACCGCGGGGCACTCAGCCGTCGGCGGCCGGACCCTGGCCGCCCGGCGTGCGCCGTACCGCGAAGACCGTGGTGTCGTCGGCCACCCGCCCCCGGCAGTGCCTCAGCGTGCCGTCCCGTACGAGGGCCACCAGCCGCGCGGGCGCGGCGTCACGTGCGTCGGCGGCGACGGCGCGGGCGATGTCGTCGGTCGGCCGGTAGAAGGCCCCGCAGGGGTCGCGGGCCTCGGTCACCCCGTCGGTGACCAGCAGCAGCGTCTCGTCCGCGGCCAGGCGCAGCCGGTGCACCGGCGGCGTCCTCCCGCACCGGCCGGCGGGCGCCAGTTCCGCCATGCCCAGCGGCAGCCCGCCCACCACCGGCAGCACGCGCACGCCGCGGGGGCCGACCGCCAGCGGGGGCTCGTGGCCGAAGACGACGGCGTCCACCGCGTCCGGCAGGCCGGGCGAGAAGCCGATCAGCACGGCGGTGGCGAACCGGTCGCCGTCGGACCGGCCGAGGGCGGCGGTGTGCGCGCGGTGGCGCAGCATGCGGATCTCCAGGCGCTCGGCGACCGTCCCGAGGTCCGCCTCGTGGTAGGCGGCCTCGCGGAAGGTGCCGAGCAGCGCGGCGGCCGCCTCCACCGCGCCGAGCCCCTTGCCCTGCACGTCGCCGACGAGCACCCGGGTGCCGTGCGGGCCGGGCTGGATGTCGTAGAAGTCGCCGCCGACGCGGGCCTCGCTGTCCGCCGAGAGGTACACGGCGGCGTGGTCAATACCGCCGAAGCCTGCCGGAAGCGGACGCAGCACCGTGCGGCGGGTGGTGTCGGCGATGTCCCGCATGTGCAGCATGCGCCGCTCGCCGTCGACCCGGTACCCGGCGGCCACCACGGCGATGGCGCCGCCGAGGACGACGAGGACCAGCCCGGGCAGCCCGGTCTCGGCCCGGTGCTGCCAGACGGTGTCGGCCATGACGTAGACCACGACCGCGAGCACGGCGAAGACGGCCGTCCCGCGCACCCCGCAGATCGCGGCGGCCACGCCCGGCACCAGCACGGTCCAGGAGATGATCTCGAAGGCGCCGGTGGTGACGTCGCCCGCGGCGATGCCGATGAGCAGCAGCAGCGGGAACACCCAGGCCACCGTGCGGCCGCGCACACTGAGCAGCTCGTGCCGGGACACGGCGTCGCCCCGGCCGGCGGCGTGCACGAGCCGCCCGAGCGGCCGCCACCGGGCGCGCACCGGCCTGCGGACACGACCCCTCACGGGCCCCAGCGAAACACGCGCCCGACCGCCCCGCATCCCGACTTGCCGGCGGGCCGACCCAGGTGTGCCCTGGTAGACGGGGGCGAACGGGGCGAGGCGAGAGGAGTGCTCCCATGGCTCACGCGGTACCCACACGCGGAACATCCACCGGCGCCCGCACCGGCGCGGGCACGGGCGCGTCCGGGCGCAGGACGCCCGACGTCTTCGGCGAGCGGACCCACCTGCTGGCGAGGTGGGCGATGCCCCTCGCGATCGGCCTGGTCTACGGCTACTGGGCCGCGTCCGTCCGCCGCCACGGCGGCCCCGTCACCGGCTGGAACCTGCTGTTCGGCTTCATGACGGTGCTCGCCTTCGCCCTCCTGTGGTACGTGGTCCGCGCGGTGGCCGACCGGCTGCCCCGCGAGGGCCACGCGGTGCTGTGGGGGGCGTTCGCGGGCAGCGCGCTGGGATTCCTGTACTCGGGCAGCGGCGTGGCCATGTTCACCTGCGTCCTGGTGTCCCTGCTGCTCGCGGCGGCGGTGACCGCCGGGCTGTACTACCACTACGCCACCCACCAGGCCGCCGGGAAGGCGCAGGCGACCGGGCACCACACCCTCACCCGCACCACCTGACCGGCTCGTCCCCCGGGGCCATTTGCAGTCACGCCGGTCGCCCGGCCGGGGCGCGGGGGTTTGCCTGGGAGGGTGTCCCCCCGCCTCCGGAGCGCCCTGTCGGCCGTCCTCGTCGCCCTCGCCAGCCTGCTCGCACCGTGCGCCACGCTGGCGGTCTGGGCGATGCACGGACCGGCCGACACCGGCCGGTACGTCGCCGCCGTCGCCCCGCTCGCCGACGACCCGGACGTACGGGACGCCGCCGCCGACACGCTGGGCGCCGGGTTCGCCGGATACGTCGACGAGACCGCGGCCGGCCCCGTGAACGGAGCCGTGCGGCTCTTCGTGCGGGACGCGGCCCGGTCGTTCACCCGCACCAAGGCCTTCCACGAGGGCTGGGACGCGGCCCACCGCACCGTCCACGCCGCCGTGCTGCGCGCCCTGCGCGACGACGGCGCCGCCGGACGCGCGGTCACCGTCGACCTGGCCCCCGTCACCGAACGCGTGCGGGACCGGCTCGCCGAGGACCACGTGCCCTTCGCCCGGCGCATCCCGGTCCGGCACACCGCCCTCACCGTGCTCCCGGCCCACGACGCGGACCGGCTCAGGAAGGGCTACCACGTGCTCGACGTCGCCGCCTTCTGGCTGCCGCTGGCGGCCGTCGCCTTCGCGGTCACCGGCATCGCCGTCGCCGCCCGCCGCCGCCGCGCCGTCACGGCCGCCGGGATCGGCACCGCCCTCGGCGGCGCCCTGCTCGCCCTCGCCGTGGTGGTCGGCCGCCGCCTCACCGTCACGGAACTCCCCGGCCCGGTGGACGGCCCCGCCGCGGGCGCCGTCTACGACGCCCTCACCGAAACGCTGCGCACCGCCTCCTGGCTCCTCGTCGCCCTCGGCCTCACCGTCGCCCTGGCCTCCTGGCTCACGGGCCGGTACGGGCGTCCACCGCGCCGCCGCTCCCCCGCGGAGCCCGCGGGCGAGCCCGGGCCCACCCCGCCCCGGCCGACCCGCACCCGGCTCTGAAACCGCTTGGCGGGACCCGCGCCCCGGCGGCTAACGTCGCCGACCATGACCGAGCACCGGACCGAGAGCGACACGACGACCCTGTGGCGGCCCACCGGCCCCGAGGAGCTGGCGCTCGTCGAGGCCTCCGGCTGGACGGCCTGGCCCCCGCGCCTGCCCGAGCAGCCGATCTTCTACCCGGTCCTCAACGAGGACTACGCGGTCCGCATCGCCCGCGACTGGAACGTCCCCGCCTCCGGCGCGGGGTACGTGACCCGCTTCGAGGTCGACACGGCCTTCCTGGCGCGCTACCCCGTACGCCGGGCGGGCGGCGAGACCATCCTGGAGCTGTGGGTCCCGGCGGAGGAACTGGCGGAGTTCAACCGGCACATCGTGGGCCGCATCGAGGTGGTCCGGGAGTTCCACGCGCGGGCCCAGGAGGACGCCGGGCCGGCCTAGGAGGACGCCGGGCCGGCCCCGGGCGACGCGACGCGGCCGCGCGCGGCGCCCGGTTCCCGGGCCTCCCGTCCGGGACGGCTCAGACGCCGATGTCGCGGCCGTCCGCGCGCCACACCGCCACGACCGCCGGGCGCACGATCTTCCCCGGCCCGTCGGGCCAGGTGCTGGCCGGCTGCTCCACGGAGGCGCCGTCGACCTCGCCGGGGTGCTGCACGGCGACCAGCACCCGCCGGTCCTGGACGAGCGGGCCGCAGGTCTCCGCGCCGGTCGGCACGGTCAGGAACTGCTTCAGCTCACCGCGCCGGTCGCCCTTGGTCGCCACGCCGAAGAGGCCGTCGTGGGTGCCGAGCGCGTTGCCGTCGGTGGAGATCCACAGGTTGCCGTGGTCGTCGAAGGCGACGTTGTCCGGGCAGGAGATCGGGCTGACCCGGTCCTTGGGGAAGCCCGCGAAGTAGGTCGCCGGGTCCTCCGGGTCACCGGCGACCAGGAACAGCGACCAGCCGAAGGTGGTGGCGTCGGCCCGGTTCCAGCGCTCGGTCAGCTCCAGGACGTGGCCGTGCTTGTTGGAGTTGCGCGGGTTGGCCTCGTCGGGGCCCGCGTAGCCGCTCTTGCCCCGGTTGGTGTTGTTGGTGAGGGCGACGTACACCTTGCCGGTGGTCGGCGACGGCTCGATGTCCTCGGGCCGGTCCATCTTGGTCGCGCCGACCTTGTCCCCGGCGAGCCGCGTGAAGACGCACACCTCCTCGGCGCTCATCCCCTCGACGTGCGACACGGCACCGCGCTCGGTGGCGGTGACCAGCGGGATCCACCTGCCGCCGCCGTCGAACTCGCCGTCGCGCGGCAGCGTGCCCGTCCCGTCGATCTCGATCGCCGGGGAGTCGCCGTCGAGCTTGGCGACGTACAGGGTGCCCTCGTCGAGCAGCGAGAGGTTGTGCTCGCGCGCCCAGCGGGAGTTGCCGTGCCGCATCCGCTTGCTGCCGACGAACTTGTAGAAGTAGTCGAACCGCTCGTCGTCGCCGGTGTAGACGACCGGCCGCCCGTCGTGCGTCAGCCGCACCGTCGCGGCCTCGTGCTTGAACCGGCCGAGCAGCGTGTGCTTGCGCGGCGTGGAGTCGGGGTCGTACGGGTCCAGCTCGACGACGTACCCGAACCGGTGCACCTCGTTCGGCTCCCGGGCGACGTCGAACCGCTTGTCGAACCGCTCCCACTTGCGCTCGGTGGCACCGGTCCCGATCCCGTACCGCTTGTCGGTGGCGCTGGAGGCGTTGGCGAAGTACTGGTTGAAGTTCTCCTCGCCGTGCAGCGTCGTGCCCCACGGGGTGGTGCCGCCGGAGCAGTTGTTGAGGGTGCCGAGCACCTTGCGGCCGGTGCGGTCGGCGGAGGTCTTCACCAGGTCGGACCCGGCGGCCGGGCCGGTGAGCCGGAACTCGGTGGTGGCGGTGACCCGCCGGTTCAACCGGTGCCGCGGCACGGCCGTGAGCCGCCCGCTCCGCTTTTCCTCCTCCACGGCGACGACGGACAGCCCGTGCGCGGCCCAGGCGATCTCGACCTGCTCGCGGGTCGGGTTCTCGGGGTCGTAGCCGCGGAACATGAGCACCTCGTCGGTGTACTCGTGGTTCGCGACGAGGAGCTGGCGGTCGTGCTCGCCCCGCAGCGGCAGCAGCGCGAGGAAGTCGTTGTTGTACCCGAACTGCCCGGCCTGCGCCTTGGCGGTCTGCTTCTCGGCGTCGAAGGCGGGCGCCCCGCGCAGGATGGGTTCACCCCAACGGATGACGACGTCCTGCCGGTACCCCTCCGGTACGGTCACGGCGTCGTCGGTGTTGGGCGCGACGGGCGTGAACCGCAGCCCCCGCGCACCCTGCGTCCACGACGGCTTCCCGGGTCCCTTTCCGGCCGCGGGCGCGGCCTGCGCCGACGGCGCCCCCGCCACGCCGACGGCCCCGGCACCCGCCGCGGCGACGGTCACGACGGCGGCGGCCCGCATCATGGAACGGCGGCTGAGTGCACCGGCGATGACATCGCCGACGTACTCGTTGGAGCTGGTGTTCGGCACCTCGTGGAAGCAGGCGTCACCACACCGGAAACGGCAGGTCATCGCGGACCGGCCGCCAGGATGCGAACCGGACGGCGTCCCGATCAACGGCAGGAGCTTGCGCACTGTGTTCTCCCCTTGAGAATCCCTGTATGCCCTGGTGTCAGCGCGACCGTAGGTGCACATACGTGCGGGGACCGGGCGTCGCGGTGAACGGAGGGTGAACCCGCGGAATCCGTGGGGGAATTGCCGCTACGTCTCGTTCCCGCCTTGACGCGTCGCCGCCCGCATGCCAGACCCTGCACAAGATCACAAGCCGGGACCGCTAACCTTACGTGTCCGTCCTGGCCAGGGATTGACGGCACCAACTCACTCGAAGGGTTGCGCACATGGGCATTCTCACTCTCCTGCGGAACGCGTTCGGCCGGTCACGCAAAGAACGGGCCGCCCAGGCGGAGGGTGCGACGCAGGAGACGGCACCGCCGGTCACCGAGCCGGAGCCGAAGCTCCCGTCCCAGCCCACCGCACCCCCGGAGCCGGCCGAGACCGCCCCGGCCGAGCCGGAGTCCTCCCAGATCCCCGAGCCCCGCTCGGAACCCACCCCCGACGAGCACGACCTCGTCAAGGCCGCCTTCGCCAACGTCACGGTCCCGAAGCCGACGGAGCCACCCTCGGAGGCCACTCCACCCCCGGCGGCCGAAGTGGCAGCCCCGGCGACCCCGGCGACCGAGACGGCCCCCGAGCCGGAGCAGAAGCCCGATACGGAGGCCAAGCCCGAGGCCACGCCGACCGAAGCGGAGCCCGAGATCGAGCCCGAGGCCAAGGTCGAGCCCGAGCGCGAGCCCGAGGTCGAGCCCGAGCCCGAGGTCGAGCCGAAGGCCGAGGTCGAGCCCGAGATCGAGCCCGAGCCCGAGGCCGAGGTCGAGCCGAGGGCCGAGGTTGAGCCCGAGGTCGAGGTCGAGGTCGAAGCCAAGGTGAAGCCTGAGGCGGAGGCGAAGCCCGAGGCCAAGGCGGAGCCGAAGGCTGAGCCGATGACGGACACGCCGGCCGCCCCGGCCACCACCCCGGAACCGGCAGCCGCCGACGGCGAGGAAGCCCCACAGGGGCCACCCGCACCCGACAACGAAGGCAGCACGGGCGGTGCGGGTGGGAACACGGACGCCGAAGGCGAAGCCGAGGCGTCACAGGCGGCCACCCCGCCGGAGGCACACGCCGAGGCGTCAAAGCCGGCCACCCCCGCCGCAAAGCTCCGCTCCCGCGCCCCCAACCTCACCACCGCCTACAAGGCAGCCGCCACCGCCCTCAAGAAGCACGACCTCACCGGCGCCCGCGCCAAGGTCCACCTCGTCCTCGACCGCTCCGCCTCCATGCGCCCGTACTACAAGGACGGCTCCGCCCAGGCCCTCGCCGAGCAGACTCTCGCCCTCGCCGCGCACCTGGACCCCGAGGCCGCGGTCCACGTCACGTTCTTCTCCACGGAGGTGGACGGCACCGGCGACCTCACCCTCACCGAGCACGAGAACAAGATCGACGAGCTGCACGCGGCGCTCGGCCGCATGGGCCGTACCAGCTACCACGCCGCCGTGGAGGCCGTCCTCGCGCACCACGAGAAGGAGGCCCCCGGCACCCCCGCCCTGGTGGTCTTCCAGACCGACGGCGCCCCGGACGCCAAGACCCCGGCCACCCAGGCCCTGACGGACGCCGCGGCGAACCACCCGCACGTCCACTTCTCCTTCGTCGCCTTCGGTGACCCGGAGAACAAGGCCTTCGACTACCTCCGCAAGCTCAAGACGGGCAACGCGTCGCACTTCCTGGCCGGCGAGACCCCCAAGGAGCTGACCGACGGGGAGCTGTACGAGGGCGTGCTGTCCACCTGGCGCCCGTAGGACCCGACGGGGGGTGGACGGGGAGCAACCCCCTGTCCACCCCCCGAAACGCGTGTGAGTCGATCTCCACGGGCCCAGTAGGATTTCGCCCATGGCGGCCACTGGAACCGAGAAGCAGGGGGCGAAGGCGTACTACGTCTCGACCCCCATCTACTACGTCAACGACGCTCCTCACCTGGGCCACGCCTATACGACCGTCGCAGGCGACGTGCTCACCCGCTGGCACCGCCAGCGCGGCGAGAAGGTGTGGTACCTCACCGGCACGGACGAGCACGGTCAGAAGATCATGCGTACGGCCGAGGCGAACGGGGTCACCCCGCAGGCCTGGGCCGACAAGCTCGTCACGGAGTCGTGGAAGCCCCTGTGGGAGCACCTCGACATCGCGAACGACGACTTCATCCGCACCACGCAGAAGCGGCACACCGACCGCGTCCAGGAGTTCGTGCAGGACCTGTACGACAAGGACGAGATCTACAAGGGCGGCTACGAGGGCCCGTACTGCGTGGGCTGCGAGGAGTACAAGCTCCCCGGCGAGCTGCTCGACGGCGAGGGCGAGTACGCGGGGCAGAAGCTGTGCCCGATCCACAAGAAGCCGGTGGAGATCCTCAGCGAGGAGAACTACTTCTTCAAGCTCAGCGAGTACAGCGAGAAGCTGCTCGCGCACTACGAGGCCAACCCGGGCTTCATCCAGCCCGAGTCCGCGCGCAACGAGGTCGTGAATTTCGTCCGCCAGGGCCTCCAGGACCTCTCCATCTCCCGCTCGACCTTCGACTGGGGCGTGCCGGTCCCCTGGGACGACAAGCACGTCATCTACGTGTGGGTCGACGCCCTGCTGAACTACGCCACGGCGGTCGGCTACAACGAGAACCCCGAGAAGTTCGAGTCGACGTTCCCGGCCGACGTGCACCTGGTCGGCAAGGACATCCTCCGCTTCCACGCGATCATCTGGCCGGCCATGCTGATGGCGCAGGGCCTGCCCCTGCCCGGGAAGATCGCCGCGAACGGCTGGCTGATGGTCGGCGGCGAGAAGATGTCGAAGTCCAACCTGACCGGCATCAAGCCGCAGGACCTGACCACGCACTTCGGCGTGGACGCGTACCGCTGGTACTTCCTGCGCGCGATCGCGTTCGGCCAGGACGGCAGCTTCTCGTGGGAGGATTTCTCCGCCCGCTACACCAGCGAGCTGGCCAACGACTACGGCAACCTGGCCTCCCGCGTGGCGGCCATGGTCAACAAGTACTTCGGCGGCGAGCTGCCGGCCGCGACGGCCGACGGTGACGCGGAGAAGGCGATCCACGCCGGTCTGAGCAAGGCGGTCGCGGAGTCCGACCGGAAGATCGGCGAGGAGCTGGACTTCCAGGGCGGCATCCTGGCGGTCTTCGACTTCGTCAAGCAGGTCAACGGCTACATCACCGAGCAGGAGCCCTGGAAGGTCGCGAAGGACGACAGCCCGGAGGGCAGGGCCCGCCTGGCGACGATCCTCTACACGGCCGCGGAAGCGCTCCGCGCGGTGGCGGTCCTCCTCAACCCGATCATGCCGGACACCTCCCAGAAGCTCTGGGACTCCCTCGGCGCCGAGCCCTCCCTCGGCGCCCTCGCGGACCAGCGGGTCCAGGACGCGGCGGACTGGGGCCGGCTGCCCGCCGGTGCCACGGTCACCAAGGGCGCGGTGCTCTTCCCGCGTCTCGAGGAGAAGCCGACCGCGTAACGCGCTCGCTACAGCAGGGGCCCGGGAGAGGCGGAAGCTTCTCCCGGGCCCTCCGCGTTTGCGAAGATCGAACAAAGAACCAAATCACGTGGGGGGACATCCATGGCACTGTTCGGCAACGCGCACAGCATCGACCCGGGTCAGGCGCAGCAGGAGTACGCGCGTCTGCTCGGCCAGGGCGAGCAGGTCCACGCGGCCTACCTGCTGATCCGCGACACCATCCTGTTCACCGACCGGCGGCTGATCCTGGTCGACAAGCAGGGCATCACCGGCAAGAAGACCGAGTACCACTCGATCCCGTACCGCAGCATCACACACTTCGCGGTGGAGACGGCCGGCCACTTCGACCTCGACGCCGAACTGAAGATCTGGCTGTCCGGTTCCCAGGCCCCCATCCAGAAGACCTTCACCAAGGGCGTCGACATCTACGAGGTCCAGGCCATCCTGACCCAGTTCGTGGCGCGCTAGCCGTTCCCCCGCAAAGGGGCCCCGCACCGGGTGATCCCGGTGCGGGGCCCTTCACGTGCGGGACGGCTACTTCGGCTGCGGCTTGCGCACCGAGAGGTGCAGTTCCCTCAGCCGGGTCTCGTCCAGCTCGGTCGGGGCGCCCATCATCAGGTCCTGGGCGTTGCCGTTGAGCGGGAAGGCGATGGTCTCGCGGATGTTGGGCTCGTCGGCCAGCAGCATGACGATGCGGTCGACGCCCGGGGCGATGCCACCGTGGGGCGGGGCCCCGAAGCGCAGGGCGCGCAGCATGCCGGCGAACTCGCGCTCGACGGTCTCCGCGTCGTAGCCCGCGATCTCGAAGGCCTTGAGCATGATCTCCGGCTCGTGGTTCCGGATGGCGCCGGAGGACAGCTCGACGCCGTTGCAGACGATGTCGTACTGCCAGGCCAGGATGTCCAGCGGGTCCTGGTTCTCCAGGGCGTCCATGCCGCCCTGCGGCATCGAGAACGGGTTGTGGGAGAAGTCGATCCTCCCCGTCTCCTCGTCCTTCTCGTACATCGGGAAGTCGACGATCCAGCAGAACCGGAAGACGTTCTCCTCGAAGTGCCCGGCGCGCCGCGCGGCCTCGACCCGCACCGCGCCCATGATCTTCGAGACCTCGTCGAACTCGCCCGCGCCGAAGAACACCGCGTGGCCGGGGGCCAGGGAGAGCCGCTTGGTCAGCTCCGCGACGTTCTCCTCGGTGAGGAACTTCGCGATCGGACCGGACAGCTTGCCGTCCTCGCCGACGCGGACCCAGGCCAGGCCCTTGGCGCCCTGCGAGACGGCGTAGTCGCCGAGCTGGTCGAAGAACTTGCGGGGCTGCGCCGAGACGTCCGGGACGGGCAGCGCGCGCACGTGCTTGCCGGCGAAGGCCTTGAACTCCGAGCCCTCGAAGACGTCGGTGATGTCGACCAGCTCCAGCTGGGCGCGCAGGTCGGGCTTGTCGGAGCCGTACTTCAGCATCGCCTCGCGGAACGGGATCCGCGGGAACGGGGACGTCACCTCGCGGCCGTTGCCGAACTCCGTGAACAGTTCGGTCATGAGCTGCTCGATCGGGCGGAAGACGTCCTCCTGCTCGACGAAACTCATCTCGACGTCGAGCTGGTAGAACTCGCCCGGCGAGCGGTCGGCGCGGGCGTCCTCGTCGCGGAAGCAGGGCGCGATCTGGAAGTACCGGTCGAAGCCCGAGATCATCAGCAGCTGCTTGAACTGCTGCGGTGCCTGCGGGAGGGCGTAGAAGCGGCCCGCGTGCAGGCGGGAGGGGACCACGAAGTCGCGGGCGCCCTCGGGGGAGGTGGCGGTGAGGATGGGCGTCGCCATCTCGTTGAAGCCGAGGGCCACCATCTTGCTGCGGATCGAGGAGATGACCGACGTGCGCAGCATGATGTTGCGGTGCATGCGCTCGCGGCGCAGGTCCAGGAAGCGGTACTCCAGGCGCCGCTCCTCGTTGACCCCGTCCTCGGTGTTGATGGTGAAGGGCAGCGGCTGGGCGGCGCCGAGCAGCTCGACCTCGCCCACCTCGACCTCGACCTCGCCGGTGGGCAGGTCGGGGTTGATGTTGTCGGCGCCGCGGGAGACGACCTTGCCGTCGACCCGAACGGTCGATTCCTTGGTCAGCTTGTCCAGCGCCTCGTACGCCTCGGTGCCCGGACGGGCGACGAGCTGCGTGATGCCGTAGTGATCGCGCAGATCGATGAAGAGGATGCCGCCCAGGTCGCGCCGATTGTGCAGCCAGCCACTCAGTCGGACGTCGGTGCCGACGTCAGAGGAGCGGAGCTCGCCGCAGGTGTGGGACCTGTACCGATGCATCGTCGTTCATCCAGCCTTCGCGGATCGGGGAAGTCGTTTCGCGTTTCACGTGAAACAACCCCAGCGTGAAACAACCCCCAGCGTACCGGGGACCAGTGGCTCCGTTCTTCCCCATTGCGGCCAGGGGACGGGCGGGCGAGCGGTGGCAGTGTCCGATCACCTCTTCTTAAAGTGGGGCAATGCGCACTGGTGAGCCCCTGCCCGAGGTGGGGGACGTCCTCGCCGCCCTCGCGACCGGTCTGTGGCACTGGGACACCGCCACGGGTGAGGTCGTGGTGGACGCGGAGGCCGCCCGCCTGCTCGGGCTGCCCGCGGAACGGGCGTGCCTCACGGAGGCGCAGGTGCGGGCCCGGCTGCACCCGGTGGACTGGAACGAGATCACCGGCGTGGTCCAGCTCGCCGTCGTCGAGGGCACCCTCGCCGAGGTCCGGATCCGGATCATGGACGAGCGCGGCCATGTCGTCCGGGTGGTACGCAGCCGCTCCAAGCCCTCCTTCGACCCGGAACGCAAGGCGTACGAGCTGACCGGCACCCTTCAGGAGGTCGCCGAGCCGAGGCCGGGCACCCCCGCCGGGTTCAGCGCGGTCACCGGGGAGTGGCGCCGCTCGCGGGAGGCCTTCCTGCTGGACGCGGGCCGGGCGCTGGCCGAGGCGCGGTCCACCGAGGAGGTGCTGCGGGTGGCGGCCGGGCTGTCGATGCCGGGCTTCTCCCCGGACGGCCTCGCGGTGTTCGGGGTCTCGGGCGACCGCCTCACCGTCATCGGCCACCACGGGCAGCCCGCGAACGAGGCCAACCCGTTCGTGGACATGTCCCTGGACACGCCCTACCCGGCGGCGGAGGTGGTGCGTACCGGCCGCGCGGTCTACCTCTCCTCCCCGCAGCAGTACCGGTCCCGCTACCCCATGACGTGGTCGCTCGCCGAGCGCTTCGGCCGCCGCTCCTGGGCCTATCTGCCGCTGACCGTGGCGGGCCGCACGATGGGCGCGTGGATGGCCGCCTTCACCTATCCGGTCGCGTTCACGCCGGACGAGCGCTCCGTGCTGACCACGGTGGCCCGGATGCTGGCCCAGGCCCTGACCCGGGCGGGCGCCGCGGACAACCAGCGGGAGCTGACCGAGGGGCTGCAGCGCTCGATGCTGCCCATGCTCGGCCCGGAGATCCCCGGCATGGCCGTCGCCGCCCGCTACGTCCCCACCGGCGGCGGCCTCCAGGTCGGCGGTGACTGGTACGACATGATCCCGCTGCCCGGGGGCCGCTTCGCGCTGGTGATCGGCGACGTCCAGGGGCACGACGTCCGCGCGGCCGGACTGATGGGCCAGCTGCGCATCGCCCTGCGCGCCTACGCCTCCGAGGGCCACCGTCCCGACGCGGTGCTCGCCCGCGCCTCCCACTTCTTCCACGGCCTCGCCGCCTCCGAGGACGACCCCGGCGACCTGCGCTTCGCGACCTGCTACTACGCCGAGGTCGACCCCGCCACCGGCACCCTGGAGAGCGCCCGCGCGGGGCACCTGGACCCGGTGGTGCGCATGGCGGACGGGACGGCGCTGATCCTCGCCACCGCGGGCGGACTGCCGCTGGGCATCGACCCGGACTCCGACTACCCGACGACACGGCTCGCCCTGGAGCCCGGGGACACCCTGATGCTGTGCACCGACGGCCTGGTCGAGACCGGCGGCCATGATCTGCAGAGCGGCTGGCACCGGCTGCGCGTGATCCTGGAGGAGCACACCGGCGGCCTGGAGGAACTGGCCGACGCGCTGGTCCAGGCCGTGCACGGGCCCTCCTCGCACCACACCACCGGGCCGCTCGCCGACCGCCGGGAGGACGACATCGCGCTGCTGCTGCTGTGCCGGCAGGGCGAGGGCTGCGGCTGCGGCGAGAGCACCGTGTCCCGGGCGCCGGTGCGCCGCACCATGCTGTCGGTCGCGCAGTCCGAGCCCGCCCGGATCGCCACCGCCCGGCAGCACCTGCGCGACCTGCTGCACGACTGGCCGGTGGAGGAGCAGCGGGACGCGGCGGTCCTGCTGCTGTCCGAGATGCTGACGAACGTCCTGGTCCACACCGACACCGACGCCCTGCTCGTCGCCGAGGTCGCCGGGGATCCGGGCGAGCGGCGGATCCGGGTGGAGGTCACCGACAACGGCGACGACCTCCCGCACAAGCGCAGGCCGGGGGAGATGGCGTCCTCCGGGCGCGGCCTGATGCTGGTCGAACTGCTCGCGGACGCGTGGGGCGTCGCGCCGCGCGGCGAGGGCAAGAGCATCTGGTACGAGCTCTACGAGTCCCCGGTCCCGGAGGACGGCGCCGGTCCCCCGGCCGGCCCGGACGCTCCGGAACCAGAAGCGGAACCGGAAGCCCCGTAGCGTCCCTGGAGTTCGTGCACGACCCCGAACGCCGCGGCGGTCAGGGGTACGGCGAGGAGTATCCCCAGGATGCCCGCCACCGACGCGCCCGCGGTGAGCGCCAGCAGCACGACGGCCGGGTGCATCTGCACCGTCCGGCTCTGGATCATCGGCTGGAGCACGTGTCCCTCCAGCACCTGCACGGCCAGCACCACGCCCAGGGCCCACAGCGCGATGACGAACCCCCGGTCGGCCAGCGCCACCAGCACGGCGACGGCACCGGAGAGGAACGCGCCGAGGTAGGGGACGTAGGCGCCGACGAAGACCAGCGCCCCGAGCCCGACCGCGCCGGGGATACGCAGGACCAGCAGCCCGACGGTGATGCACAGGGCGTCGATGAGGGCGATCAGGGTCGTGCCCCGCATGAAGCCCTCGACGGCACCGAAGGCCCGCCGGGCCATGGCCTCGACCGTGTCGGCGGCGCCGGGCGGGGCGAGGGCGCGCACCGTGGAGACGGCCCGGTCGGAGTCGCGCAGGAAGAAGAAGACGAGCAGCAGGGCGAGCACCGCCATGGCCAGCATCTCGCCGACGACGCTGATCCCGGTCACCACGCCGGAGGCGGCCGTACCGCCGAACTTGCCCAGTAGTTCGCGCGCGTTGGAGGCGACGTCGTCCAGCGAGGTCCCGGCGGCCCCGAAGTGGTCGGCGACGCCCTCGGCCGCGTCCCGCAGCGAGGCGACGATCTGGTCGCCGGTCTCGACGAGCGCGGCGACCACGATGTACACGGCCCCGCCGACCACGGCCAGCACGGCCACGCAGGTCAGCCCGGCGGCCAGCGACCGCTGCACATGGGCCTTCACCAGCCGCGCGTGCAGCGGCCGGAGCAGGGCGGTGCCGAGCAGCGCGAGCAGCGCCGGGGTCACCGCGGTGCGGAACTCGACGCAGAGCCGGATCGCGACGTAGACGACACCGCTGGCGAGCAGGATGACGGCGCACCAGGCGGCGAACCGGCGTACCGGACCGGGGAGCAGCTGCACGTCCCCAGCCGATCACGCGGCGGGCGGGCTGTCCTGTGCGGACGGCCCGCCCGGGTGACGCCCTGTCAGGCTCCGGGGCCCTCGCCCGACATGCCGTGCACGGCCGGGACGGTGCCGAGGCGGCCCTTCTGGAAGTCCTCGAAGGCCTGCATCAGCTCGTCCTTGGTGTTCATGACGAACGGGCCGTAGTGGGCCATCGGCTCCCGGATCGGCCGGCCGCCGAGCAGCACGACCTCCAGGTCCGGGGTGTGCGCGTCCTGCTTCTCGTCCGCGCGGACGGTCAGCGAGCCCCCGGCGCCGAAGACGGCGGTCTGCCCGAGGTGGACCGGACGCCGTTCGGCGCCCACGGACCCGCGCCCGGCCATGACGTACGCCAGGCCGTTGAAGTCCTCCCGCCAGGGCAGGGTGACCTCGGCGCCCGGCGCCAGCGTCGCGTGGACCATCGTGATCGGCGTGTGCGTGATGCCGGGGCCGTCGTGCCCGTCCAGCTCACCGGCGATGACGCGCAGCAGCGCGCCGCCGTCGGGGGAGGTGAGCAGCTGGACGCTGCCGCTGCGGATGTCCTGGTAGCGGGGGGCCATCATCTTGTCCTTGGCCGGGAGGTTCACCCACAGCTGGAGGCCGTGGAAGAGACCGCCCGACATGACCAGCTGCTCCGGCGGCGCCTCGATGTGCAGCAGGCCGGAGCCGGCCGTCATCCACTGGGTGTCGCCGTTGGTGATGGTGCCGCCGCCCCCGTTGGAGTCCTGGTGGTCGAAGATCCCGTCGACGATGTAGGTGACGGTCTCGAAGCCGCGGTGCGGGTGCCAGGGCGTGCCCTTGGGCTCGCCGGGCGCGTACTCCACCTCTCCCATCTGGTCCATCATGATGAACGGGTCGAGGTGGCGGTAGTTGATCCCGGCGAACGCGCGGCGCACCGGGAAGCCCTCGCCCTCGAAACCGCTGGGCGCGGTCGTGACGGTGAGCACGGGTCGGGCGACGGCGTCGGCGGGCGCGGATACGCGGGGCAGCGTCAACGGGTTCTCGACGGTCACGGCGGGCATGTCGACCTCCTCGGGCGGCGTACGCCCACTTTAGTTGAGCATTGAACTTCTTGCCACCTGGAACCACGAAAGCCCGGAGGGCATTCCCTCCGGGCTCCACGGCATCCGTTCGGCGGCATCTAGCCGTACATGCGACGCATGGCGAAATCGACCATCTGTTCGACGGCCTTCGCGTCGAACACCATCCGGTGCTCGCCCTCCATGTCCAGGACGAAGCCGTAGCCGGTCGGCAGCAGGTCGATCACCTCCGCGCCGGTGATCACGAAGTACTTGGACTCCTTGCCCGCGTACCGGCGCAGCTCCTTCAGCCCGGTGAACATCGGGATCACCGGCTGCTGGGTGTTGTGCAGCGCGAGGAAGCCGGGGTTGTCGCCGCGCGGGCAGTAGACCTTCGAGGTCGCGAAGATCTGCTGGAAGTCCTCGGCGGACATCTGGCCGGTGGTGAAGGCGCGCACCGCGTCCGCGAGCGAGGGCGGGGACGGCTCGGGGTACAGCGGCGGCTGCTGCCCGTACCCGCCGCCCATCGGCTGCTGCGGCGGGGCGTACTGCTGCTGCTGTTGGCCCGCGGTCTGGTCGTAGCCGTACATGCAGCACAGAGTAACGAGTAACGAGTCACAGATGGGCGGCCCGGGGTTGCTTCTTATTACCGACGGGTAGCATCATCGTAGCTACTAGTTGGTACGTGTACGGATGCGAGGAGCGAGTGCCTCGCCGATCTCTCAACGGAGCCGTCGCCATGGGGCACTACAAGCCGAATCTCCGGGACATCGAGTTCAACCTCTTCGAGGTGCTCGGCCGCGACAAGGTCTACGGCAGCGGCCCGTTCGCGGAGATGGACACGGACACCGCCAAGAGCGTGCTGGAGGAGCTGACCCGCCTCTCCGAGAACGAGCTGGCCGAGTCCTTCGCCGACGCCGACCGCAACCCGCCGGTCTTCGACCCGGAGACCAACACCGCGCCGGTCCCGGCGTCCTTCAAGAAGAGCTACCAGGCCTTCATGGACTCCGAGTACTGGCGGCTCGGCCTGCCCGAGGAGATCGGCGGCACCACCTCGCCGCGCTCCCTGATCTGGGCGTACGCGGAGCTGATCCTCGGCGCCAACCCGGCCGTGTGGATGTACTCCTCGGGCCCGGCGTTCGCCGGCATCCTCTTCGAGGAGGGCAACGAGGTCCAGAAGCACATCGCCTCGATCGCCGTCGAGAAGCAGTGGGGCTCCACCATGGTCCTCACCGAGCCGGACGCCGGTTCGGACGTCGGCGCGGGCCGCACCAAGGCCGTGCAGCAGGAGGACGGCTCCTGGCACATCGAGGGCGTCAAGCGCTTCATCACGTCCGGCGAGCACGACATGTCGGAGAACATCCTCCACTACGTCCTCGCCCGCCCCGAAGGCGCCGGACCCGGCACCAAGGGCCTGTCGCTCTTCCTCGTCCCGAAGTACGAGTTCGACTTCGAGACCGGCGAGCTGGGCGAGCGCAACGGCGTCTACGCCACCAACGTCGAGCACAAGATGGGCCTGAAGGCCTCCAACACCTGCGAGATGACCTTCGGCGACCGCCATCCCGCCAAGGGCTGGCTGATCGGCGACAAGCACGACGGCATCCGCCAGATGTTCCGCATCATCGAGTTCGCCCGCATGATGGTCGGCACGAAGGCGATCTCCACCCTCTCCACGGGCTACCTCAACGCCCTGGAGTACGCCAAGGAGCGCGTCCAGGGTCCGGACCTGGCCAACTTCATGGACAAGTCGGCCCCCAAGGTCACCGTCACGCACCACCCGGACGTGCGCCGCTCGCTGATGACGCAGAAGGCGTACGCGGAGGGCATGCGCGCCCTCGTCATGTACACCGCCTCCGTGCAGGACGAGATCCAGATCAAGGAGGCGAACGGCGAGGACGCCTCCACCGAGCACGCCCTCAACGACCTGCTCCTGCCGATCGTCAAGGGCTACGGCTCGGAGAAGGCCTACGAGCAGCTCGCCCAGTCCCTCCAGACCTTCGGCGGCTCCGGGTTCCTCCAGGAGTACCCGATCGAGCAGTACATCCGGGACGCCAAGATCGACACCCTCTACGAGGGCACCACGGCGATCCAGGGCCAGGACTACTTCTTCCGGAAGATCGTCCGCAACCAGGGCGCCGCGCTGAACTCGCTCGCCGAGGACATCAAGAAGTTCCTGGCGCTCGCCACCGGCGGCGAGGAGCTGTCCGGCGCCCGTGAGCACCTGGCCAAGGCCGCCGTCGAGCTGGAGGCCATCGTCGGCCTGATGCTCACCGACCTCGCGGCCACCGAGCAGGACGTCAAGAACATCTACAAGGTGGGCCTCAACACCACCCGCCTGCTGCTCGCCTCCGGTGACGTGATCGTCGGCTACCTGCTCCTCAAGGGCGCCGCCGTCGCCGCCGAGAAGCTGCCGACCGCCTCCGCCAAGGACGTGGCCTTCTACACCGGCAAGATCGCCGCCGCGAAGTTCTTCGCCGCGAACGTCCTGCCCGGCCTCACCCTGGCCCGCAAGGTCGCCCAGGGCGTCGACCTGGACCTGATGGAGCTGGACGAGGCCGCGTTCTAGGACGGGCCCCGCACCGAAGCCCGTTCCGCACACCCCCACGAGGGCCCGCTCCCGCCAGACGGGAAGCGGGCCCTCGTACGTCGTTAAGGTGAACCCCATGAGCGCACCCTCCCGCTTCGACCGCGGCCACACCGACGACCTGATGACCTTCCTGTCGGCGAGCCCGACCCCGTACCACGCCGTGGCGAGTGCCGCCGAGCGGCTGGAGAAGGCCGGTTTCCGCCAGGTCGCGGAGACCGACGCCTGGGAGGCGACGAGCGGCGGCAAGTACGTGCTGCGCGGCGGCGCGATCATCGCCTGGTACGTCCCGGAGGGCGCGGCCGCCCACACCCCCTTCCGCATCGTCGGCGCCCACACCGACTCCCCCAACCTGCGCGTCAAGCCCCGCCCGGACACCGGGGCGCACGGCTGGCGCCAGGTCGCCGTGGAGATCTACGGCGGCCCGCTGATGAACTCCTGGCTGGACCGCGACCTGGGCCTGGCCGGCCGCCTCTCGCTGCGCGACGGCTCGACGCGCCTGGTGAACGTGGACCGCCCGCTGCTGCGCGTGCCGCAGCTCGCCATCCACATGGACCGCGCCGTCTCCACGGACGGCCTCAAGCTCGACAAGCAGCGCCACCTCCAGCCCGTCTGGGGCCTGGGCGACACCGTGCGCGACGGCGACCTGATCGCCTTCCTGGAGGACGAGGCGGGCCTGTCCCGCGGCGAGGTCACCGGCTGGGACCTGATGACGCACTCCGTGGAGCCCCCGGCGTACCTGGGCCGCGACCGGGAGCTGGTGGCGGGCCCGCGGATGGACAACCTGCTGTCCGTGCACGCCGGGACGGCCGCCCTGGCCGCGGTCGCGGCCTTCGGCGGCGACCTCCCGTTCATCCCCGTCCTCGCCGCCTTCGACCACGAGGAGACCGGCTCCCAGTCGGACACCGGCGCCGACGGGCCGCTGCTCGGCACGGTGCTGGAACGCTCGGTGTTCGCGCGCGGCGGCTCCTACGAGGACCGGGCGCGCGCCTTCGCCGGCACCGTCTGCCTGTCCTCCGACACGGGGCACGCCGTCCACCCCAACTACGCGGAACGCCACGACCCGACGCACCACCCGCGCGTCAACGGCGGCCCCATCCTCAAGGTCAACGTCAACAACCGCTACGCCACCGACGGTTCGGGCCGCGCGGTGTTCGCCGCCGCCTGCGAGAAGGCGGACATCCCCTTCCAGACCTTCGTCTCCAACAACTCCATGCCGTGCGGCACCACCATCGGCCCCATCACCGCGGCCCGGCACGGCATCAGCACCGTCGACATCGGCGTGGCCATCCTGTCGATGCACAGCGCCCGGGAGTTGTGCGGCGCCGACGACCCGCACCTGCTGGCCAACGCGCTGGTGGCCTTCCTCCGGCCGTAGCCCGGACGATGCAACACCGCCCCCCGGCATGAGGGTTGAAGCCGGGGGTACCCGCACGGAACCGGATCGACCGGATTCCCGGAACCGACCGGCTCTGACAGGGAGGCAACACTCATGGGCCTCGGCGGGTGCATCATCCTCATCGCCGTGGGAGCCATCCTCACGTTCGCGACCGACTGGGACATGCAGGGCGTCAACCTCGACCTGGTCGGTGTGATCTTCATGGTCGTCGGCCTGATCGGTGTCGCGACGTTCAGCAGCATCGCCCGGCGCCGCCGCGTCGTGATGCCGCCGTCGACCCCGGTCGTCGAGGACCGGCCCCACCACACGCAGGACGGCTACCACAACGGCTACGGTGCCTGAGCCGGCCGCGCGATACACCCCCCACACTCAGCCTGTCGGCCTACCGGCCGCGTCCCGGGACGGTCGGCGGGGAAGCGGTCAGAGCATGAGATTCCTCGTGTACGACCGGCTCCTCGGCATCGGCGACGACTACTGGATCGAGGACGACCGCGGCAACAAGGTGTTCCTCGTCGACGGCAAGGCGATGCGGCTGCGGGACACCTGGGAGCTGAAGGACGCCCAGGGGCGCGTGCTCATCGACATCCACCAGAAGATGTTCGCCCTGCGCGACACGATGGTGATCGAACGGGCCGGCGAGCCTCTGGCCCGCATCAAGCGCAAACGCCTGTCCCTGCTCCGCAACCACTACCGGGTCACGCTGGCCGACGGCACCGAACTGGACGTCAGCGGCAAGATCCTCGACCGGGAGTTCGCCATCGAGTACGACGGCGAACTGCTGGCCGTCGTCTCCCGGCGCTGGCTCACCCTCCGGGACACCTACGGCCTGGACGTCGTCCGGGACGACGCGGACCCGGCGCTGCTGATCGCCCTGACCGTGTGCGTGATCCACCTGGCGGAGAAGGAGCGGGAGGACGACTGAGGGGCGGCGGCCCGGCGGCGCCTCACGCCGTGCGGCGAACGGCGCGGCCGAGGAGCAGCGGCACGGCCAGGTGGTGCACGGGTGCCGCCAAGGCCCACAGCACCCGGCCGGCCCGGCGCTCGTAGAACACGTACGTCGCCCAGAGCAGCCGCGCGTCGTCCACGGTCACGACGTTGCGCACGGTCAGCGACGGCGCGCGGGCCTCCAGGGCGACCCTGCCCGGCCCGGTCTCCAGCACGCGCCAGCCCACCACGTACCGTCGCGAGGTACGCGGCCCCAGCCGCAGCCCCAGCACGCCCGCCCACCCCGTCCGGAACAGCTCGCGCAGTATCACCGGGACGTCCTCGAAGCTGGCGCGCACCCACTCCTCGGGCGCCAGCCGGGGAAGTCCCGCGGCCGGAAGCTCGAAGGCCGACGCGAAAGGGGCGCCGAGGGGGTCCACCCGCACCCGGCGGATGGCGGAGGTACCGGTACGCGTCCGTGTCATACCGGAATACTGAGCGGCGTGACGCGACGTCAAACACGCCGTGTGACATCCCCTCACGCTCCGCGCTCAGGTGCGCGGCGGCTCCAGACCCAGCACCCGGTCCTTCAGGGCCGGGAACTGCTCCCGGGTCCGCGCCACCCGCTCCGGGTCGAACTCCACCGTGAGGACCTCCTCCTCCGCCCCGGCCTCCGCGAGCACCTCGCCCCAGGGGTCCACCACGATCGAGTGACCGGCCTGCGGAACCCCGGCGTGCGTCCCGGCCGTTCCGCAGGCGAGGACGAACGCCTGGTTCTCCACGGCCCGCGCCTGCGCCAGGAGCGTCCAGTGGGACCGGCGGCGCTCCGGCCAGCCGGCCGGGACGACGAGGACCTCGGCGCCGGCGTCGACGAGGGAGCGGAAGAGTTCGGGGAAGCGCAGGTCGTAGCAGGTCGCCACGCCGAGCGTGGTGGAGTCCGGCAGGCGGACCGTCACCGGCTCCCGCCCCGCGCCCATCAGCACGGCCTCGCCCTTGTCGAAGCCGAAGCGGTGGATCTTGCGGTAGGAGGCGGCCAGTTCACCGGCGGGGGAGAGGACGAGCGAGGTGTTGTAGAGCCGTCCGTCCTCGCCGCGCTCGGGGACCGACCCCGCGTGCAGCCACACGCCCGCGTCGCTCGCCGCCTTCGCCATCGCCTCGTACGTCGGGCCGCGCAGCGGCTCGGCCGCCGCGTCGAACTCCTCGAAGGCGAACGCGCCCGTGGTCCACAGCTCGGGCAGCACCACGAGATCGGCGCCCGCCTGCTCCCGCACCAGAGCCACCGCCCGTGCGCGGCGCGCTTCGACCGTTTCGTCCTCGTTCACCGCGATTTGAAGCAAAGAGGCGCGCACACTACCACCGTCCTGGCATTCGAGCCGTCCACACGGGCCTACGATCGTCACACGAAAGCACTGCCGGGGTGCCGCACAGCAGCGTAACTTAGCCTCCCAAGACGCCCGCCGACTGCCGCCGCCGCCACTGGCACCGCTGCCGCCAACCGCCCGTGTACCGACCGCCGAGGGGTCCCGTTCCGTGAGTCTGCATCCCACCCTCCAGCCCTACGCCGACGCCTGGACTCACTCCATCGAGGCGATATCCGAGCTGGTCCAGCCACTTGTGGAGGCAGAGTGGAACCGCCGGACGCCTTGCCCGGGCTGGTCGGTGCGCGACATCGTCTCGCACGTGCTGGGCCTGGACTCCGAGATGCTCGGTGACCCCCGCCCCATCCACACCCTGCCGCGCGACCTCTACCACGTCACCAACGACCACCAGCGCTACATGGAGATGCAGGTCGACGTCCGCCGCCACCACACGGCGCCGGAGATGACGTCCGAGCTGGAGTACATGGTCATCCGGCGCAACCGCCAGCTGCGGAACGAGTCGCGGGACCCCGGCACGAAGGTGCGCGGCCCGCTCGGCACCGAGCTGACCCTGGAGGAGGCGATGCGCCGGCACGCCTTCGACGTGTGGGCGCACGAGCAGGACCTGCGCACGGCCCTCGGCCGCCCCGGCAACCTCGACTCGCCCGGCGCGCACGTCGCGCGGGACGTGCTGCTCGCCGAGCTGCCCGCCGTCGTCGCCGAGCGGGCGGACGCGCCGCGCAGTTCCGCCGTGGTCTTCGACGTGCACGGCCCGGTCGAGTTCCTGCGCACCATCCGCGTCGACATCCAGGGCCGCGGCACCCTCGAATCGTCCCCGGCCCTCGGCCCCGCCGCCACCCTCACCCTCGACTGGGAGACGTACGTCCGCCTGGCCTGCGGCCGCGTGAGCCCGGAGGCGGCGAAGGACCGCATCAAGACGGAGGGCGACCCGGACCTGGCGGCGGCGATCCTGCGCCACTTCACCGTGACGCCGTGAGTGTCCTCAGCCCGTCCGGCGATTGAGGACGAGGCCGTTCAGGCCGAAGCGGGGGTCTGGGGGCGGCAGCCCCCGGCCCGGCCCGCACCCACGCCGGGTGCCTACACAGGCACGTGCACCGTCTCCACCCTGCTCGCCACCAACCGCTCCCGCTCCCGCGACGCGGCCCGCTTCCGCAACCGCAGGATCTGCGTCAACCCCAGCGCCTGCAGCACGAACACGGACGAGAACGCGACGGCGTAGTCGTCCCCCGTCGCGTCCAGCAGCACCCCCACCGCGAACAACGTGGTCATCGACGCCACGAAGCCGCCCATGTTCGTGATCCCGGAGGCCGTGCCCTGCCGCTCCGGCGGATTCGCCGGCCGCGCGAAGTCGAAGCCGATCATCGACGCCGGCCCGCACGCCCCCAGCACCGTGCACAGCACCACGAGCAGCCACATCGGCGCGTGCTCGGCCGGGTAGGCGAGCGTCGCGGCCCACAGCAGCGCCGTCGCCCCCACCGTGCCCAGCGCCAGCGGCAGCCGCGCCGCGTGGTTCCGGGCGATGACCTGGCCGTAGACCAGACCGACCGTCATGTTGGACAGGACGACCAGGGTGAGCAGCGTGCCGGCCGTGGCCCGGGACAGCCCCTGCGCCTCGACCAGGAACGGCATCCCCCACAGCAGCAGGAACACCATCGCCGGGAACTGGGTGGTGAAGTGCACCCACAGCCCGAGCCGCGTCCCCGG
Source organism: Streptomyces sp. BBFR25 (assembly GCF_044590125.1). NCBI lineage: Bacteria > Bacillati > Actinomycetota > Actinomycetes > Kitasatosporales > Streptomycetaceae > Streptomyces > Streptomyces sp. BBFR25. The sequence goes on along the minus strand of NZ_CP172447.1, from coordinate 4,361,520 downwards.
CTCCCGCCAGGACAGCGCGATCTGCCGCCGCACGTACGCGGCCCCCTGGTGCGGCAGCGGCTCCGGCTCGTGCCCCTCGGGGTGGTCCTTGAGGAAGAGGAGCAGCAGGACGAAGACGACGACGCCCGCCAGCGCGCTGCCCGCGAACGCCGGGGTCCAGCCGATGCCGTGCAGCAGCCGGGCCAGGACCAGGGTGGAGACCAGGTTGCCCGCCATGCCGACCAGCCCGGCCAGCTGGGCGACCATCGGCCCGCGCCGGGCCGGGAACCAGCGGGTGCCGAGCCGCAGCACGCTGATGAACGTCATCGCGTCCCCGCAGCCCAGCAGCGCCCGCGAGGCCAGCGCCATGCCGTACGACGGGGAGAAGGCGAAGCCCAGCTGCCCCGCCGTGAACAGCACGACGCCGATGCCCAGCACCTTCTTGGTGCCGAGCCGGTCGACCAGCAGGCCGACGGGTATCTGCATGCCGGCGTAGACCAGCAGCTGGAGGATGGAGAAGGTGGACAGCGCGGAGGCGTTGACGTGGAAGCGGTCGGCGGCGTCGAGACCGGCGACCCCGAGGGACGTACGGAAGATGACGGCGACGAAGTAGACGGAGACGCCGATGCTCCACACGGCGATCGCCCGCCGGCCGCCCGGGGGTGCCCCCTCCGGGGCAGGATCACCGGGCAGGGCACGGCCGGCCGAGGTGGCCGAACTCATCGGACCTCCCCCCGCGCCAGGTGCGAGAACCAGCCCACGTGCCGGCCCACCACGCCGACGGCCGCCTCCGCGTCCCCGGAGCGCAACGCGTCGAGGAGTTCCTCGTGCTCGGCGAGGGTCTTGGCGATCCGGTCGGGGTGGGAGTGCATGACGGCGACGCCCATGCGCAACTGGCGGTCGCGGAGCTGGTCGTAGAGGCGGGAGAGGATCTCGTTGCCGCCGCTGCGGACGATCTCGGCGTGGAAGCAGCGGTCGGTGACGGAGGCGGCGGCGAAGTCACCTGCGGCGGCCTGCTCCTGCTGCCGGGCGAGCAGCTCCTCCAGCCGTTCCACCAGCCCCGGCGGGGCGGGTACGGCCTTCCTGGCCGCGTGCTCCTCGACCAGCAGCCGGGTCTCCACCACGTCGGCGATCTCCTGCGCGGAGACGGGCAGGACCAGCGCGCCCTTCTTGGGGTAGAGCCGGATCAGCCCCTCGGCCTCCAGCCGCAGCAGCGCCTCGCGCACCGGGGTGCGGGAGACTCCCACGGCCTCGGCCAGCTCGCCCTCGGTGAGGAGCGTCCCGCCCTCGTAGCGGCGTTCCAGGACGCCCTGCTTGACGTGGGTGTAGACGCGGTCCGCCGCGGGGGGTTGCTTCACTGCCGTGGTCATGCCGACAGGATAGATACAACAGGGACGCAAGAGGGGTCCGGTCCAGCATCCGGACGCCGGCCCACTCGCGAGGAGGAACCCGGAAATCCGCCCCGTCCCCCCGCACAACCATTCACCCCCTTCGGGTGTCGCACAGACGCGGCCACCGCTCCGCCGACCACAACTCGGCCGCATCTCAGGGGAATTCACCACAATCGGGGTAATAAACTCAATGAACACTATTTCGGGCGCCCGTCTACGCAGGGCCGCCGCCGTCGCCCTGACCGGCGGCGCCGTCCTCGCCACCGGGGTCCTCGCCACCGCACCCGCGCAGGCCGCCGAACCCGGGCGCGTCGTCCTCGCCCCCGCCGTGCGGGCACCCGCCGTGCCCTCGATCGTCGCCAAGGGCGGCTTCGTGATGAACAACGCGACCGGCAAGTCGCTCTACACGAAGGCCGCCGACACCAAGCGCTCCACCGGCTCCACGACCAAGATCATGACGGCCAAGGTCGTGCTCTCCCAGCCGAAGCTGAACCTGGACGCCAAGGTCACGGTCCAGATGGCGTACAGCGACTACATCGTGTCGAAGAACGCCTCCTCCGCCCGGCTGATCGTCGGCGACCAGGTGACGGTCCGCCAGCTGCTCTACGGGCTGATGCTGCCGTCCGGCTGCGACGCCGCGTACGCGCTGGCCGACAAGTTCGGCTCGGGCAAGACCCGGTCGGCGCGCGTGAAGTCGTTCATCGGCAAGATGAACGCGACCGCCAAGAGCCTCGGCCTGAAGAACACGCACTTCGACTCGTTCGACGGCATCGGCAACGGCAAGAACTACTCCACGCCGCGCGACCTCACGAAACTCGCGAGCAGTGCGATGAAGAGCTCCACCTTCCGCACCATCGTGAAGACCAAGAAGTACACGGCGAAGACCAGGACCAAGAAGGGCGGCACCCGCACGATGGCGCCCTGGACCAACACCAACACGCTGCTGGGCAGTTACAGCGGCGCGATCGGCGTGAAGACCGGGTCCGGCCCGGAGGCCAAGTACTGCCTGGTCTTCGCCGCGACCCGGAAGGGGAAGACCGTCATCGGCACGGTGCTGACCTCCTCGTCGTCGACGCAGCGCGCCAAGGACGCCACGAAGCTCATGAACTACGGCTTCGCGAAGTAGACCTGCCGCCCCGCCACACACGCACACCACCACCTCGAAGGGCCCGTCGCCTGCGCGACGGGCCCTTCGCGCTGCGCCGGGCCGCCTGTACCGATGGAACACATGGTGATAGTTTCATTAGCACCATGCTGCTGAGTCTGGACAAGACCGACACCCGCCCGCTGCACGAACAGGTCGCCGGCGCCGTCCGGCGCGCCATCGCCGAGGGGGAGTGCGCCCCCGGGGACCGCCTGCCCTCGGCCCGCGACCTCTCCGAGGCCCTGGACGTCAACGTCAACACCGTGCTGCGCGCCCTGCGCGGGCTGCGGGACGAGGGCCTGCTGGAGTTCCGCCGGGGCCGGGGGGTGACGGTGGCCGAGGGCGCCCGCCCCCACTCCGAGCTGCAGATCCGGGTCGGGGAACTGCTCACCGAGGCGGCGCGGCTGGGCTACAGCAGGGCCGATCTCATCGACATGATCAGGGGGATGCCATGAGGGACACGACAACGGCACGGCGGACGACGGCCGCGGTCTGGACGGCGGGGGTCTGGACGGCCGGGGTCACGGCGGTGCTCGCCGGAATGCCGGTCCTGGCGCGGGACCGGCTGCCCGACCGGCTGGCGACCCACTGGGGCCTGAACGGCGAAGCCCCCGACGGCTCCATGCCCCTGTGGGCGGCGTCCCTCGCCCCCGCGCTGATCTGGCTGGTGACGGCGGCCGCGGTCACCGTCCCACTGATGCGGGCGGGACCGGCGGCCCGTCCGTGGACCACCGCGACCCTGCTCCCCATGGGCATCGTCCTCACCGGCGCGCAGGCCGCGGTCATCCGGGCCAACCTGGACCGCGCGGACTGGCACGAGGCCCGTCAGCCCACCGCCTGGGTCGTCGCCATCCTCGTCGCGGCCGTACTCGCGGGAGTGGCCGCGTGGCTGCTCGTCACCCGGCGCGGCGCCCGGGCCGACGCCACGACGCCCGACGAGGACGCCCCCGCGCTGGACATCCCGAAGGGCCGGCGCCTGGTCTGGTTCTCCCGCACCGCCAACCCCTGGCTCCAGCTGCTGGCGGCCGCGATCGGCCTGGTGGCCGTGGGCGCGCTCGTCGCCCTGGTCGGCGGCCTGGCCGAGCCGGGCGGCCTGTGGGGCCTGTTCGCCGGGTGCGCCGCCGGGTCCCTCGCCTGCGCCCTGTTCTCCTCCGTCCAGGCCCGCGTCTCGGAGCGGGGCCTGGAGGTCTCCTTCGGCCCCCTCGGCTGGCCCGGACGCCGCTGGGCGCCCGGCGACATCGACACGGCACGGATGGAGGTCCGCGGGCCCGCCCAGGTCGGCGGCTGGGGCTACCGCCTCAGCGGCCTCGGCACCACTGTGATGCTGCGCGCCGGCGAATGCCTGGTCGTACGTCCCCGGGGCCGACGGAGCGACTTCGCCGTGAGCGTCGACGACGCCGAGCGCGGCGCGGCCCTGCTCAACGCCCTGCGCACGGATCCGCCCCGGGGCTGAGCCCAACGGCCCGGGGACGCCTTACACGTGCGCGGTGTCCCCGAGCAGCACTTTCGATCATGTTCGCTCGCAGTCGTGAACATCCGCCGATCCGGCTGGCATATGCCCTCGGCTTCGCCCTACGTTCCGCGGCGGAGGTGGTTCACTTGATTCTTGCGAGGAGGCTCCGGCGTTCGCGTCGGGGAGGAATCGCATCCGGGTATGGCTACGCGGAGCGTCGCCGAAGCCGGGATACGGATGCGGAGTGCCCGTATCGCTGACATGGCCCGCGGTGAAGCGAACATGCGTCCGCGTGTTCACTGGTCGGGGTGGCGGTTGTGGAGTCTGCGAGTGTGTGTGCGGCTGTCGTACGTATGGTCCCTTTCAGGGTTCGGGACGGCACGGTGTCCTGACCACACGCCGTGAGGGGGCGAGATGGCGCAGTCGGCGACGGATGAAAGTGGAGGGCATGCCCGCTACACGTACCGGTTGCGGGTGTCGTCCGCGGCCCGCGCATCTCTGGCAGCGGAGTGGGGCCGGTGTCGCTGGGTGTGGAACGAGTGCGTCGCGAAGTCGAGGGCGGTGCATCTGCACAACAGGGCGACCGGTGAGAAGGCCACCTGCGGCCCGGCGCAGCTGGACAGGATGCTGACCGAGGCCCGTTCCCATACGCCGTGGCTGCGGGAGGGGTCGTGCGTTCCGCAGCAGCAGGTCATCCGCGATTTCGGCCGCTCCCGCGCCAAAGCGCACAAGGACATCGCTGAGCGTCTGCCCGTGGCGCGCCGGGCCGGGATGCCAACGTGGAAGACCCGGCGCGAGTCGTTGGCGACCCTGAACTACACACGGCGCGGGTTCCGGCTGAAGGACGGCCGACTGCACCTGGCGGGCGGCATCGTCCTGAGGGTGGTGTGGTCGCGGGAACTGCCGGCCGAGCCATCCTCGGTACGCGTGTACCAGGACAGTCTCGAGCACTGGTACGCATCTTTCGTCGTCCCTGCCCATGTCCAGCCCTTGCCTGCGACCGGCCGCGTCCTCGGTGTCGACTGGGGCGTCAAGGAGACCGCGACCACGACGTCCGACGCGTACGACCTGTCGCATGCTGGGCATGGCGGGAAGGCGAGGGTGAGACTGGCCCGGTACGACCGGATGATGGCCCGTCGCAGACCGAAGAAGGGGGCGTCCGCATCAAGGGGTTACCGTGCGGCGAAGAGGCTGCGGGCGAAGGCGTACAAGAAGGTGGCCCGGCAGCGTGCGGACACCGGCCGCAAGTGGGCCAAGAAAGTCGTCCGCGACCACGATGCCGTCGCGGTCGAGGACTTCCGGCCGAAGTTCCTGGCCCGGTCGACGATGGCCCGCAAGGCCGCGGACGCCGCCATCGGCGCCACCAAGGCCGCTCTGATCGAGATGGGCCGTAAACACGGGCGGGACATCCGCCTGATCCACCCCGCGTACACCACGATGGACTGCGCGCAGTGCGGAGCGAGAGCCAAGCACGCCCTGCCGCTGGGTGAACGCACCCACACCTGCACCGCCTGCGGAACCACAGCCTCCAGGGACAAGAACTCCGCACGCGTCATGCTCATCCGGGCTGGTCTCAACCCGGCTGGCGCCGAAGGCGGAAGACCTCCTGGAGCGCCGCTCCAGAAGGCAGCCTGAGCCAGGAATCCCCTCCCTTCAGGGAGCGGAGGATTCAATTGAACGAACCCAGCAAGCGACAGAACTCTGGTGCCCGGGTGCGACGGCTGACCATGCCGGAGTTGGGATACACCACGACCCGAAAGGCTCCTCTCGAGACTGTGACTGGAAGTCACAGTCTCAGCGTTCCCGCAGGTAGGAGTTGGCGACGAGACCTGCAACTCATCGATCTCCAAGGTCTCATCCTCCTCGTCAACGCCTGCACCAAACCGGCCTGCGCCCCCTTCATGCAGTGGGTCACCGAAGTCATCGAGACCGTGCGGCGCGAGGGTTCGTACGCGCTGGACGAGGCCGAGGTACAGCCCGTCGAACCTGGTGCCCCCATCGCCTACGCCATGCCGGACCAGTTGGACGAGGCCATCGTCCGGCTGGAGGCGCACAACCTGAAGCTGGACGAGGAGTTGGCCGAGGGGCAACGTACGTCGATCGCGTTGCAGAAGGAGATGCTGTCCGCGCAGCAGGCCACCCTCGCCGTGCAGCAGGCCATGGTGCACGCCCTGGAGCGCATCGCGGACCGGTTCGACACCCTGGTTCTCCACCAACGAATGCCTGCGGCTGCTGCGCACCCACGCCTGCATCCGCTCGCGGGGCGGGTCCGAGGACGGGGCTCCGGTGTACGTGCTGCATCAGAGCTGAGCCCGGCACGACAAAGAGGGGCGTCGCAAAGCGAACTTGCGGCGCCCCTCCGTCATGAACCTACCCGGTTCGTGGCTCTCAGGCCCAGCTGATCAACCGCTTCGGCTGTTCCAGGATCGCCGCGACGTCGGCGAGGACCTTGGAGCCCAGTTCGCCGTCGACGAGGCGGTGGTCGAAGCTCAGGGCGAGGGTGGTCACCTGACGCGGCTTCACCTTGCCCTTGTGGACCCAGGGCTGGGGCTTGATCGCGCCGACGGCGAGGATCGCGGACTCGCCGGGGTTGAGGATCGGCGTGCCGGTGTCGACGCCGAAGACGCCGACGTTGGTGATGGTCACCGTGCCGCCCTGCATGGCGGCGGGGCTGGTCTTGCCCTCCCGGGCCGTCGACACCAGCTCGCCCAGCGAGCCCGCCAGCTGGGGCAGGGTCTGGGCGTGGGCGTCCTTGATGTTCGGGACGATCAGGCCGCGGGGGGTGGCGGCGGCGATGCCGAGGTTGACGTAGTGCTTGACCACGATCTCCTGCGCCGTCTCGTCCCAGGAGGCGTTGATGTCCGGGTGGCGCTTGATCGCGACCAGCAGGGCCTTGGCGATCAGGAGGAGCGGGTTCACCCGCAGGCCCGCGTACTCCTTGTCCTGCTTCAGCTCCTCGACCAGCTTCATCGTGCGCGTCACGTCGACCGTCACGAACTCGGTGACGTGCGGCGCGGTGAACGCCGAGCCGACCATCGCCGCCGCCGTCGCCTTGCGCACGCCCTTGACCGGGACACGCGTCTCACGCACCGAGTCGTACGACGCCGGAGACGACGGCGACGGGGACGGCGACGAGGCCGGGGCAGCCGAGGGCGCCGCCTCCGGCTCCGCCGCCGGGGCCGCGACCGCCGCGTGCACGTCCTCACGCGTGATGATGCCGTCCGGGCCGGACGGGACCACGGTCGCCAGGTCGACGCCGAGGTCCTTGGCCAGCTTGCGCACCGGCGGCTTGGCCAGCGGACGCTCACCGCCGACCGGAGCGGCCGGGGCCGCGGGAGCTGCGGGAGCCGCGGGGGCCGCGGGAGCGGCCGGTCCGTGGCCGTTCATCTCGGCCTGGATCGCCACCGACGCCTCCTGCGCGGCGGCCGGGGCCTGAGCGCCCTTGCGGGGGCGGCGCCTGGTCGCGGAGGTGGAGACCCCGTACCCGACCAGGACCGGCTGGCGGCCCGCGGGCTTGGGCTCCTCCGCCTCGGCGGCGGCCGGGGTCTGCGCCACGGCCTCCTGCACCGGCTCCGCGGCCGCCGCCGCGCCGTCACCGACGGCCACCGCAATGATCGAGGTGCCCACGTCGACGGTGGTGCCTTCGGGGAAGTGGAGGGCGCGGACCACGCCGTCGTAGGGGATGGGCAGTTCGACGGCGGCCTTGGCCGTCTCGACCTCGCACACCACCTGCCCGTCGGTGACCGTGTCACCCGGCTTGACGTACCACTTGAGGATCTCGGCCTCGGTGAGCCCCTCACCCACGTCCGGCATCTTGAACTCACGCACGGAACTGTCCGTCATCGTCGTCACGCTCCCCTCCTCAGTACGCCAGCGAGCGGTCGACGGCATCCAGCACCCGGTCCAGATCGGGCAGGTACTCCTCCTCCAGACGCGCCGGCGGATACGGCGCGTGATACCCGCCCACCCGCAGCACCGGGGCCTCCAGGTGGTAGAAGCAGCGCTCCGTGATCCGGGCCGCGATCTCCGCACCCGACCCCAAAAACACCGGCGCCTCGTGCACCACGACCAGACGCCGCGTCTTCTCCACCGACGCCTGCACCGTGTCGAAGTCGACCGGCGAGATCGACCGCAGGTCCACCACCTCCAGCGAGCGCCCCTCCTCGGCCGCCGCGTCGGCGACCTCCTGGCACAGCTTCACCATCGGCCCGTACGCCACCAGCGTCAGATCCGTGCCCTCACGGACCACCCGCGCCGCGTGCAGCGGACCCGGGATCGCCTCGGTGTCGACCTCGGCCTTGTCCCAGTACCGCCGCTTGGGCTCGAAGTAGATCACCGGGTCGTCGCTCTGGATCGCCTGCTGCATCATCCAGTACGCGTCCGCCGCGTTCGACGGCGAGACCACCTTCAGGCCCGCCACATGCGCGAACAGCGCCTCGGGAGACTCCGAGTGGTGCTCGACCGCACCGATGCCGCCGCCGTAGGGGATACGGATGACGACCGGCATCTTCACCTTGCCCAGCGACCGGGCGTGCATCTTCGCCAGCTGCGTGACGATCTGGTCGTAGGCCGGGAAGACGAAACCGTCGAACTGGATCTCCACCACCGGCCGGTAACCGCGCAGTGCCAGACCGATCGCGGTACCCACGATGCCCGACTCCGCCAGCGGCGTGTCGATCACCCGGTCCTCACCGAAGTCCTTCTGCAGACCGTCGGTCACCCGGAAGACACCACCGAGCTTGCCGACGTCCTCACCCATGATCAGGACCTTGGGGTCCGCATCCAGCGCCCGGCGCAGCGACTCGTTGATCGCCTTCGCCAGCGCCATCTTTTCCGCTGCCATCTCAGACCCCCTCTGCATCCGCGAACGACGCCTGATACGCGGCGAACTGCGCCCGCTCCTCGTCCACGAGCGCGTGCCCGTCCGCGTACACGTTCTCGAAGATGGCGAACCGGTCCGGGTCCGGCATGGCACGGACCACTTCGCGCACTCGTTTGCCCAACGCTTCGCTCTCCGCCTCCAGTTCCGCGAAGAATCCCTCGTCCGCGTGGTTTGCGGACTCCAGGAAGCGGCGAAGGCGCAGGATCGGGTCCTTGGCCTCCCAGGCGGCGCGCTCGTCGTCGTGGCGGTAGCGGGAGGGGTCGTCCGAGGTGGTGTGGGCGCCCATCCGGTACGTGTACGCCTCGATCAGCGCAGGTCCCTCACCGCGCCGAGCACGGTCCAGGGCCCAGCGGGTGACCGCGAGCGAGGCCAGCACGTCGTTGCCGTCGACCCGGACGCCCGGGAAGCCGAAGCCCTGGGCGCGCTGGTAGAGCGGCACCCGGGTCTGCTTCTCGTTGGACTCGGAGATCGCCCACTGGTTGTTCTGGCAGAAGAACACCACCGGCGCGTTGTAGACCGCCGCGAAGTTGAACGCCTCGCTCACATCGCCCTGGCTGGAGGCGCCGTCGCCGAAGTACGCGATCACGCCGGAGTCGGCGCCGTCCTTGGTGATGCCCATCGCGTAGCCCGTGGCGTGCAGCGCCTGCGAGCCGATGACGATCGTGTACAGGTGGAAGTTGTTGCTGTTGGGGTCCCAGCCGCCGTTGTTCACGCCGCGGAACATGCCGAGCAGGTTGGTCGGGTCCACCCCGCGGCACCAGGCGACGCCGTGCTCGCGGTAGGTCGGGAAGACGTAGTCGTCCTCGCGGGTGGCCCGGCCGGAGCCGATCTGGGCGGCCTCCTGGCCCAGCAGGGAGGCCCACAGGCCCAGCTCGCCCTGGCGCTGCAGGGCGGTGGCCTCGGCGTCGAAGCGCCGGGTGAGCACCATGTCGCGGTACAGGCCGCGCAGCTCGTCGGGGGTGATGTCGGCGACGTACGCGGCGTACTCGGCGTAGGGCGAGTTCTCGGCGGTCTCGACGCGCTCGCCCTCGGGCGTCAGCAGCTGCACCAGCTCCGTCTCGGAGCCCTGAGCAGCGTTACGGGTGGTGCTGGTGGTGCGAGTGGTGCGCTTTGCGCCGGTGCCGGCCTTGCTGCCGGTGGTACCGGCCGCCTTGGCGCCGGTGGTGCCGGCCGCCTTGCTTCCGGCGCTGCGTCGCGGCTTGCGCGCGGCAGTGCTCTCGGTCACGTGTGCTCCTCCGTCGGTCCGGCCCCCGGGTTCGCCGGAAGCCAGTGCGGCTCACCTGCGGCCCGGCGGACGCACAAGGGTGGGTGCGGCCCGATCGGGAACAGGCGTGACAGGTGCCCCGGCGAGCGCCCTGCGAACAGCACGTTACCCAGTGCTCCACATTTCTGTGAAACCCCTCCTGACCTGCGTTTTTACTCGGATTTCCAAGTAAATCGGCGTAGGGCGGAAGTTTTACTGGTCACAGCCTTGCAGGGGGCCGGAACAACGGCACGTTATCCCGGCCACCCCGGGCACGGGAAGAGTCGGTGTGTGACACTGAGCGCGTGCGCGAAGACGGAAAAATCCGGGTATTCCTCCTCGACGACCACGAGGTGGTCCGGCGGGGGGTGCACGATCTGCTCGCCGGCGAGGCCGACATCGAGGTGGTGGGCGAGGCCGGCACGGCCGCCGAGGCACAGGCCCGGGTCACGGCCACCCGTCCGGACGTAGCGGTGCTGGACGTGCGGCTGCCGGACGGCAGCGGCGTGGAGGTCTGCCGCGACATCCGCTCCCGGGACGAGTCCGTCCGCTGCCTGATGCTGACCTCCTTCGCCGACGACGAGGCCCTCTTCGACGCGATCATGGCGGGCGCCTCCGGCTACGTCCTCAAGGACATCCGCGGCGCCGAGCTGCTCGGTGCCGTACGGGAGGTGGCAGCCGGGAAGTCGCTGCTCGACCCGGCGGCCACCGCGCGGGTGCTGGAGCGGCTGCGCGACGGCGGGGTGAAGCCGGACGACCGGCTGGCCCGGCTCACCGAGCAGGAGCGCCGCATCCTGGAGCTGATCGGCGAGGGGCTGACCAACCGCGCGATCGGCGAACGGCTCCACCTGGCGGAGAAGACGATCAAGAACTACGTGTCGAGTCTGCTGGGCAAGCTCGGTATGCAGCGGCGTTCCCAGGCGGCGGCCTTCGTCGCCCGGCTGGAGGCCGAGAACCGCTGACGGCCCCCGGGAGACCGGCCGCGCTCTTACTCGGGACTTACGTCCCCTCCTGCCGGGGCGGGCGACTCTGTTCCCCCGGCCCGTGCTCGCGCACAGTGAGTCCATGCCCTCCGACGAACAGCTCGCCGTCGGCCTGCTCGGCCGCACCGCCTACGGCCGGGCGGCCACCACCCTGCGCGCCCTGCCCTTCCTCGCGCACGCGCGGCACATCGTGGCCGACGGCCGGGTCCTGCTGCGCATGCCCAGGAGCTGGGGGTACCACCGGATGTGCGCCGGGAGCGTCGTCGCGTACGGGGCGGACAACCTGACCTCCGCGCGGCCCGGCGAGAGCCTATGGACCGTGCAGGTCGTGGGCCGGTGCGAGGACCACGAGCCGAGCACGGCCGAGCTGGAGCGGTTCGGTCCGGCGCCGGACCGGGTGGACGGCGAGCCGTTCCAGCCCGCCTATCTGCGCGTCGAGCCGCAGTTCGGCACGGTGCACTTCACGGACGGGTCGGCCGGGCCGCTCTGACTTCCCGGGCCGCACGCGCGCGTAAGGCGTGGGGACGGTAGGGGTGTCAGCCCTCGCCGCCCTCGGAACCGCCCGGGGCGCCGGTCGCGCCGCCCGTCGGCTCGCCACCGCCCGTGGGTTCGCCGCCACCGGTCGGCTCGCCACCGCCGGTCGGCTCGCCGCCGCCGGTCGGGTCGCCCGTCGGGTCACCGGTCGGGTCACCCGTCGGATCGCCGGTCGGGTCGCCGGTCGGATCGTTCGTCTCGGTGTGCGACGGCGTCCACGTCGGCGTGTCCGGCTGCTGCCAGCCCCCACCGCCGCTGCCGTCCCCGCCCGAACCCTGCTCCGTGCCCGGGTCGGTGGTCTCCTGCGTCGCCTCGTCGCTGGGCGAGGAACTCGGCGACTCCTCGCCGGTGCTCTGGGAGGTGGTCGCCGACGGGCTCTTGTCCGTCTCGGTGCCGCCCTTGCCGTCGTCGCCGTTGTTCAGGGCCAGCGCGACACCGGCCGCGATGGCGATCACCGCGAAGACGGCCAGTATCCACAGCTTGCCGCGGCCGCTGCCCTTGTTGCCGTGGCCCTCGAAGCCGCCGTCGTCGCCCCCGCCGTAGCCGTTCGGCAGGATCGGCTGGGGGATCTGCTGGGTGCCGGACGCCCCGTGGTGGTCGGAGTGCGGCAGCACCGTCGTGCCCGCCAGACCGGCCGAGGGGGTGTGCCGGCCGTCGTGCGCGGCGACCGGGCCGGTGTTCCAGGTGCCGGTGTGGCCGCCCTGCTCGTACAGCATCTGCAGCCCGTACTGGACCAGGCCGCGCATCTCCTCGGCGGTCTGGAAACGGTCGTCGGGCTCCTTGGCCAGCGAGCGCATCACCAGGCCGTCCAGCTCCGGCGGAGTGGCGTCGGAGACCTCGGACGGGGGCGTCGGAATGTCCTGCACGTGCTGGTAGACCACCGACAGCGGGGTCTCGCCGGTGAACGGCGGGCGCAGTGCGAGGAGTTCGTAGAGCAGGCAGCCCGTCGCGTACAGGTCGGAGCGGTGGTCGACGGCCTTGCCGAGGGCCTGCTCGGGGGAGAGGTACTGCGGGGTGCCCATGACCATGCCGGTCTGCGTCATCGTCGACTGGGCGCCGTGCAGGGCACGGGCGATGCCGAAGTCCATCACCTTCACCGCGCCGGTGTTGGTGATGATGACGTTGGCCGGCTTGATGTCGCGGTGCACGATGCCGTGCTGATGCGAGTAGGCCAGCGCCTCCAGGACGCCGGAGACGATGATCAGCGCCTGCTCGGGGCCGGGCGCCTCGGCGTTGAGGAGGAGGTCGCGGATGGTGCGCCCCTCGACGATCTCCATCACGATGTACGGCACGGACTGGCCGCCGACGACGTCCTCGCCCGAGTCGTACACGGCCACGATGGCGTGGTGGTTGAGCCCGGCCACCGACTGTGCCTCGCGGGTGAACCGCGCCTTGGAGACCGGGTCCTCGGCGAGGTCCGCGCGCAGCAGCTTGACCGCCACGGTGCGTCCCAGGCGGACGTCCTCCGCGGCGAACACCTCGGCCATGCCGCCCCGCCCGAGCCTGCGGGTCAGCCGGTACCGGCCGTCGCCGACCAGGCCGCCGTTGCCCCAGTTCTCCGGCGCGTCAGCCATACCGCCGCCAGATGCCTCGGGTTCGGACGGGCCCTGGGCGCGCTGCTGCTGTGCCATCAGTCCTCGCCGTCGTTTCTGCCCGCGGTACGCGCGGTGTTGTTACGGTCTCCGTCGGCCACGCTACAGCCTTCGCGGGGGCCTCCGGTCCGAGATGGGCGCCGGGACCGGACATGAGACGGACCGGTCATGAAACCCTGGTTCCGTACTCTCGTGCAAATTCCGTGTACCGGCGGTACGCCGGCTGTAACGCTTCCGCGACGCTTCTTTCGCGTACGGTCACGGAACGGGCACCGCGCTTGACGTGTCGGTGCCCTGGGGCAGACTTGGCCGGGAATAGCACTTTCGATCACAAGCGCGCGTGCCGCTGCCACCGGCGCCCGCCGTCTATGGGGGACGCAGAGACATGAGCCAGGACGCCGCCGGACAGGGACGGTACGCGGGGCGGGCGCTCGCCGGCGGCCGTTACCAGCTGCGCGACTTGCTCGGCGAGGGCGGCATGGCCTCGGTGCACCTGGCGTACGACTCGGTCCTCGACCGCCAGGTCGCGATCAAGACGCTGCACACCGAGCTGGGTCGCGAACAGGCCTTCCGCGAGCGCTTCCGCCGCGAGGCCCAGGCCGTGGCCAAGCTCACGCACACCAACATCGTCTCGGTCTTCGACACCGGCGAGGACGACCTGGACGGACTGACGACGCCGTACATCGTCATGGAGTACGTCGAGGGCCGGCCGCTGGGTTCCGTGCTCGACGAGGACGTGCGGCAGCAGGGCGCGATGCCCGCCGACAAGGCGCTGAAGATCACCGCGGACGTGCTGGCCGCGCTGGAGATCAGCCACGAGATGGGCCTGGTCCACCGCGACATCAAGCCAGGCAACGTGATGATGACCAAGCGCGGCGTGGTCAAGGTCATGGACTTCGGCATCGCCCGCGCCATGCAGTCCGGCGTGACCTCGATGACGCAGACCGGCATGGTCGTCGGCACCCCGCAGTACCTCTCGCCGGAGCAGGCCCTCGGCCGCGGTGTCGACGCCCGCTCCGACCTGTACTCGGTCGGCATCATGCTGTTCCAGCTGGTCACCGGACGGCTGCCGTTCGACGCCGACTCGCCGCTCGCGATCGCGTACGCGCACGTGCAGGAGGAGCCGGTCGCCCCGTCCGCCGTGAACCGCGCGCTGCCCCCGGCGGTGGACGCGCTGGTGGCCCGCGCGCTGAAGAAGAACCCCAACGAACGCTTCCCCAGCGCCGAGGCCATGCGCGACGAGTGCCTGCGGGTGGCGGCCTCCTTCCAGGCGGCCCCGCCGAGCATCGTGCCCGGCGCCCAGACGTCGAGCGGCGCGGGCGTCGGCTCCGCGGTGTTCCCGCCGGTCGACCAGGGCACCCCGGCGCCCACGGGTCCCGTCCAGACGCCGTACCAGCCGACGCCGGCCCCCGGCCCGAACCCGTACGGCACCCCGGCCCCGGCGCACTCGCCGGCGTACGGCTATCCGCAGCAGGCCGGCTACCAGACGCCGGCCCCGTCGCCGTACGCGCAGCAGCAGGGCGCGTCCACGCCGCCGCCCTACAACCTGACGCCGCAGGCCCAGGGCTCCGGCACCTCGGGCGGCGGCAGGAACAACAAGCCGGTGATCATCGGCTCGATCGTGGTCGCCGTCGTGGCCGTCGGCGCTCTGGTCGGCGCGCTGCTGATGAACGGCGGCGGGGACGAGGACCCGGAGGCCGGCGGGGGCGGCTCCGCGAGCGTGTCCGCGTCGCCGTCGAAGGCGGCGGGCTACCGCGGGCCGGACAAGACGAAGACGATCGAGAAGGACAAGTGCACCGAGCCGGAGGAGTCGTACAACGACCCCGACAAGATCAAGGTGCCGGACCTCACGTTCAAGTACATCGGCTCGGTCAAGGAGTGCTTCAACGCCGCGGGCTGGCGGATGAAGGTCGTCGAGGTCGACGAGAACACCTACGGCGAGGGCTCGATCCGCGACCAGTTCCCCACCGCGGGCACCGACGTCGACCCGGAGAACATGCCGGAGATCCAGCTCAAGGTCTCGACGGGCAACCCGCCGTCCGAATGAGCACGTGACGGCATGACGGGCGGCTGACGTCGAAGGGCCCGGCAGCGGTGCTGCCGGGCCCTTCGCGACGTCGGTCGGTGGAAGCCGTCCCCGCGGGGAGCCTCGCCTACAGGTAGGGGCCGCCGGAACGGCCGCCCGGGTGCGGGGGCTCCTCGCCCTCCGGGAGGGTGCCCGGCGGCAGCGCGCGGCGCATCTGCTCCAGCTGGGCCCGCGCGGCCATCTGCTGGGCGAACAGCGTGGTCTGGATGCCGTGGAAGAGGCCCTCCAGCCAGCCGACCAGCTGTGCCTGCGCGATCCGCAGTTCGGCGTCGGTCGGGGTGCCGTCGTCCGTGAAGGGCAGCGAGAGCCGCTCCAGCTCCTCGACCAGCTCCGGGGCCAGACCGTCCTCCAGCTCCTTCACCGAGCTGGCGTGGATCTCCTTGAGCCGGACCCGGCTCGCCTCGTCCAGGGGCGCGACCCGCACCTCTTCGAGCAGCTGCTTGATCATGCTGCCGATCCGCATGACCTTGGCGGGCTGCTCCACCTGCTCGGTCACCGGAATCTCGCGGGAGTCGTCGTCCCCGCCGCCGCTGAGCGCCATTCCGTCCTGGCCGACGACCAGGATCTGGGGGTTCTCCGGCGACCTGTCGTTCCTCGGCATCTCCATGCCGCCATTGTCTCGCACCCGTGGGTCCCGTTCGGGCGGTGCCCCCGCGGAAACCGTCCCGACGCGTTCGGCGGCGCCCGGAATGCCGGGGTCGCCGACCGATGTGAGGCTTGTTCCGTCGCTTTCCACGACGCTGTCCACCACCGCACCTCACCGGGAGGGGGTCACGGACGTGACTCCATGGCTGCGCACCCTGCGGGCGACGGCACTGGTGGGCGCCCTGGGGGCCGGTGCGGTGGCGGCGCCGTACGCGGCGGAGCCGGCCCACGGCGCCGGGTGGCCGGCGGCCCCGTTCACGGCGGCGCCGTCACCGGAGCCCTCCGCGTCCGGGGCGGCCACCGTCCCGGACGGCTCCGGCACCCATGACGGGCGAGGCGGTCACGAACGCCCGCGGCACCCCGACGGCCACGGCCGTCCGGACGCCGGGCCCTCCACGGAATCCGCCCCCGCGACCAGCGCTTCGCCCTCCCCCTCACCGTCGGCGTCCGGCACCACGGCCGACCCCGAACCCTCCCGGGGCGGGAGCCTGCCGGGTGAGGGAAGACAGCGGCCGCCTCACGCCGAGGAGCATGAGCCGGAGCACGACGCCAGGGACGGCTACGCCGGTCGGTACCGGGACGACGACATCGACGACGAGACCGTCCCCGAGGCCCCGGCCACCGCCCCGCCGCCCCAGCCGACCGAGCCCGCCGCGCTGCCCCCGGCCACCTCGACCCCGACCCCGTCGCAGTCCGGCACCCCCACCCGGGCCGCCGCCGAACCCCTCCTCCGCGTCCTCCCCCTCGGCAGCGGCCTCGTACTCATCGGCCTCGGCCTGGCCCTCGGCCTGGCAGGGCTGCGTCTGCGCCGGGCGTAGGCGGCGTTACGGCCGTAGGCGGCGTCACGGCCGTGCGTCGGCTACGAGGCGACCAGCAGCACCTTGCCGATGTGCCCGCTCTCCTCCACCACCCGGTGGCCCTCGGCGGCCTCGCTCATCGGCATCTCGCGGTCGACGACCGGGCGGATGTGCCCCCCGGCGAGCAGCGGCCAGACGTGCTCCCGCACCGCCGCCACGATCGCCGCCTTCTCCTCCAGGGGCCGGGCCCGCAGCGAGGTGGCGGTGACGGCGGCGCGCTTGGCGAGGAGCGTGCCGATGTCCAGCTCGCCCTTCCGGCCGCCCTGCATGCCGATGATCGCCAGCCGGCCGTTCACGGCGAGGGCCTGGACGTTGCGGTCCAGGTACTTCGCGCCCATGTTGTCGAGGATGACGTCGGCGCCCGCGCCGCCGGTGGCGTCCTTCACCTCGGCGACGAAGTCCTGCTCCCGGTAGTTGATCAGGACGTCCGCGCCCAGCTCGGCGCAGCGCTCCAGCTTCTCCTTGGTGCCCGCCGTCACCGCGACCTTCGCGCCGACGGCCTTGGCGAGCTGGATCGCCATGGTGCCGATACCGCTGGAGCCGCCGTGCACGAGCAGGGTCTCGCCGGGGCGCAGGTGGGCGACCATGAAGACGTTCGACCAGACGGTGCAGACCACCTCGGGCAGCGCCGCCGCCGACTTCAGGTCGACGCCCTGCGGCACCGGCAGCAGCTGTCCGGCCGGGACGACGACCTTCTCGGCGTAGCCGCCGCCCGCGAGCAGCGCGCACACCTCGTCGCCGACGGCCCAGCCGGACACGCCGGGGCCGAGCGCGGCCACGCGTCCGGAGCACTCCAGGCCCGGGTAGGGGGAGGAGCCGGGCGGGGGGTCGTAGAAGCCCTGGCGCTGCATGATGTCGGCGCGGTTGACGGCGCTGGCCGCCACCTCGACCAGGACCTCGCCCTCGCCGGGCCGCGGGTCGGGGACCTCGGCCCAGACCAGCGCCTCGGGGCCTCCGGGTTCGGGAATCGTGATCGCATGCATGGGCCCGACGCTACTCCTGTGCCTCCCGTCCGCCTTCCCGCCGGAAAATCCCCGTGCGTCGGCGATGAGTTTGCGGGACGGTAAAGGTCTTCCCATGCGTAGCCCAAGAACGCGTACTCCAAGAACGCGGAAGGACCCACAGCATGAGCACGCACACGTCCGGTCTGGCCATCGAGACCGCGGGACTCGTGAAGACGTTCGGTGAGACCCGGGCCGTGGACGGGGTGGACCTCGCGGTGCCGGCCGGCACGGTCTACGGCGTTCTCGGTCCGAACGGCGCAGGCAAGACCACCACGGTGAAGATGCTCGCCACCCTGCTGCGGCCGGACGACGGCCAGGCCCGCGTCTTCGGCCACGACGTGGTGCGCGAGGCGGACGAGGTACGCAGCCGGGTGAGCCTCACCGGGCAGTACGCGTCCGTGGACGAGGACCTCACCGGCATCGAGAACCTGGTGCTGCTGGGCCGGCTCCTCGGGCACGGCAAGACGGCCGCGCGGGAGCGGGGCGACCAGCTGCTGGCCGCCTTCGGCCTGACGGACGCCGCGACGAAGCAGGTCAAGCACTACTCCGGCGGCATGCGGCGGCGCATCGACATCGCCGCCTCCATCCTCAACACCCCCGACCTGCTCTTCCTGGACGAGCCCACCACCGGTCTCGACCCGCGCAGCCGCAACCAGGTGTGGGACATCGTGCGCGCGGTCGTCGCCCAGGGCACGACCGTCCTGCTGACCACGCAGTATCTGGACGAGGCCGATCAGCTGGCGTCCCGGATCGCCGTCATCGACAAGGGGCGGGTGATCGCCGAGGGCACCAAGGGCGAGCTGAAGTCCTCCGTCGGCGCCGGCTCCGTCCATCTGCGGCTGCGGGACGCGGAGGAGCGGCCCGAGGCCGAGCGCGTACTGCGGAACCTGCTGGTGGCCGAGGTGCAGTTGGAACCCGACCCGGTGTCACTGACCGCGCGCCTCGGGGCGGCGGCCAGCGACACCGCCGCCGACCAGGCCGCCAAGGCACTCGGTGAGCTGGCCCGGGCCGGCATCACCGTCGACAGCTTCTCCCTGGGACAGCCCAGCCTCGACGAGGTCTTCCTGGCGTTGACCGGGCACGACACCGGCCAGAGCACCGACGGCGGCTCCGGCACCGACCCGAAGGACGAGGTGGCGGCATGAGCACGGCCACGAGCAGCGAGAACACGGACCTCTCCCCGGTCAGCACCGAGTCGCTGGCGGCCCTGCTGGTCGCCAAGGAGCGGCCCCCGCGGCCCAGCGCCCTGTCCACGTCCCTGACCTTCGGCTGGCGCGCGATCCTCAAGATCAAGCACGTGCCGGAGCAGCTCTTCGACGTCACCGCCTTCCCGATCATGAACCTGCTGATGTTCACGTACCTCTTCGGCGGTGCGCTGGCGGGCTCGCCCAGTGACTACATCCAGTTCGTGCTGCCGGGCATCCTTGTGATGTCGGTCGTGATGATCACGATGTACACCGGGGTCTCGGTGAACATCGACATCGAGAAGGGCGTCTTCGACCGCATCCGCTCGCTGCCGATCTGGCGGCCCTCGGCGATGGTCGGCTATCTCCTCGGCGACGCGCTGCGCTACACCATCGCGTCCGTCGTCATGCTCTCCGTCGGACTGCTGCTCGGCTACCGGCCCGACGGCGGATTCGTCGGCGTGGTCGCCGGGATCGCGCTGCTGCTGCTCTTCTCGTTCGCCTTCTCGTGGATCTGGACGATGTTCGGGCTGATGCTGCGCACCGAGAAGTCGGTGATGAGCGTCAGCATGATGGTGATCTTCCCGCTCACCTTCCTGTCCAACGTCTTCGTCGACCCGAAGACCATGCCGGGCTGGCTGCAGGTGTTCGTCAACAACAGCCCGATCACCCACCTGGCGTCCGCGGTGCGCGGCCTGATGGCGGGCGGCTGGCCCGGCGTCGAGATCGCCTGGACGCTGGGCTGGGCGGGTCTGATCCTGCTGGTCTTCGGCCCGGTCACGATGCGGCTCTACAACCGCAAGTAACAGGAGAGAGGGGCGGCTCAGTCGCGGGGGAACGGGCGGGCGTCGGGCGTCACATGGGTGGCCGGCGTCGCCCGCACGATCGTGATCAGGCGGTCCGTCAACTCCAGCCCCCCGACGGCCGGATCGTCGTAGCCCAGGACCCGGTGGCCGCGGATCACGCTCACCACCAGGTCCTCCACCTCCCGCGGGTTCTTGCCCGCCTCGGCCTTTATGACGGGCCGTTCGATGAGGTCGAGCCCGCTGCCCTGGCTGATCAGGTCCTCCATGACCATGCCGGCGGCGGGGCTGAGCACGGAGAGACCGAGCAACCGCCCCGCGGCGCTGGCGCTGGTGATCACGGCGTCGGCGCCGGACTGCTTGAGCAGCGGCGCGTTCTCCTCCTCGCGGACGGCGACCACGATCTTCGCGCCGCGGTTGAGCTGCCGGGCCGTCAGCGTGACCAGCACGGCCGTGTCGTCGCGCTGCGTGGCGATGATGATCTGCTTGGCCCGGTACGCCTCGGCCCGGTTGAGCACATCGCTGCGGGTCGCGTCGCCGACCACGCCCGCGTAGCCGTGGGCCGTCGCGGCCTCGATGGCCTTGCCGCTGGGGTCGACCACGACCACCTGGTCCTTGCGCAGCCCGGTCGCGCAGACGGTCTGGATCGCCGACCGCCCCTTGGTTCCGAAGCCGACGACGACGGTGTGATCGCGCAAGGCGGACCTCCAGCGGTTCAGGCGCCACTCCTCCCGAGTGCGCTCGGTGAGGGCTTCCAGCGTGGTGCCGACCAGGATGATCAGGAAGAGCACGCGCAGGGGCGTGATGACGAAGATGTTGGTCAGCCGGGCGGCGTCGCTGACGGGCGTGATGTCACCGTAGCCGGTGGTGGAGAGGGTGACGGTGGCGTAGTAGAAGGAGTCGAGGAGGTCGACGGAACCGTCGGAGTTGTCGGTGTAGCCGTCGTGGTCCGCGTACACGATGAAGGCCGTCACCACGAGGACCACCAGGGCGATGGACAGCCGTTTGGCGACCTGACGGAACGGGTGCTCCACCAGCTTCCTGGGGAGTTTCACCTTGTGGGTCACGAAGTGCTCGTCCGCCTGGCGCGCGATCGCGTCCTGGCCCGGAAGTTTCACGTGAAACACACCCCGATCCCGCCGGTCGCCCAGGGCAGATCGAGCAGCTCGGCCTCCTGCCCCCGCCGTGCACCGCCCGGCGGTACGACGGCCAGCGCATCGGCGGCCGCGATGCCGCGCAGCATCGCCGGACCGTTGTAGCGCAGCGGCACGGCGCCCTCGTCGCGCAGCAGGACCGGCACCAGCCGGGTGTCGTACGGGTGCCCGTGCACCGCGTCCCGCAGCGGCAGCGTGTACGGCTCGGGCGCCGGGCGGGCGGCGAGGGTGCGCAGCAGCGGCTCGGCGAGGGTGAGCAGTCCGGAGACGGCGGCGAGGGGGTTGCCGGGCAGTCCGACGAGGTGCTGGTCGTCCTTGAGGCGGGCCAGCAGCATGGGGTGGCCGGGGCGGGCCTTGACGCCGTCCACGAGCAGTTCGGCGCCGATCCGGCGCAGGGTCGGGTGGACGTGGTCGACGGGGCCCGCGGCGGTGCCGCCGGTCGTGACGATCAGGTCGGCGTCGGAGGACGTGACGGCGCGGTGCAGCGCCTTGGCGTCGTCGCCGATCCGGCGCACGGCGCGGACCTCGGCGCCCAGTGCGCGCAGCCAGGGGGGCAGCATCGGGCCGAGCGCGTCCCGGATGAGGCCGTCGTGCGGGAGGCCCTGGGTGAGCAGTTCGTCGCCGAGGACCAGGACGTCGACGCGGGGGCGGGGGACCGCGGTGAGCGTGTCGTATCCGGCGGCGGCCGCGAGGCCCAGGACCGCCGGGGTGACGAGGGTGCCGACGGGCAGCAACTGGTCGCCGCTGCGGCACTCCTGGCCGCGCGGGCGGATGTCCTGGCCGTGGACGACCTCGCGGGTGGGGTGCAGGCGTCCGCGTTCGTCGGTGCGGCCGTGCTCGGTGCGCAGGACGGCGGTGGTGTCCGGGGGGATCCGGGCGCCGGTGGCGATGCGGACGGCCTCGCCGTCGGTGAGGGGCGCGGGTTCCGCGTGTCCGGCCAGGAGGCCCTCGTCGCGCAGCGCCCAGGGGCCCGGTCCGGCGAGGGCCCAGCCGTCCATCGCGGAGGTGTCGAAGGAGGGCAGGTCGGTGAGGGCGGCCAGCGGGGCGGCCAGGGTGAGGCCCAGGGCCGCGTCGAGGGGCACGGCGACCGGGGTGCGGCGGGCGGCACGGGCCGCGGCGCGGGCGGCGCGCTCGGCGGCCGTCCGGGCCTCGGGCCAAGGGGTCGCGCGGTGGGGGGAGTCCGCCGGGTGGTGCGGGGCGGGCGTGCCGTGTCCACCGCGGCCGGGGTGGGCGGGGCCGGAGCGGGCGGGGCCGGGGCCGGGGTTCTCCTTCACGAGGGCGAGCGCCTCCTCGACGTCGAGGTCCTCGGCGTCCGCGTCGGCCCGCGTGCCGGGGGAGGTCATCAGGCGTCCGGGCGGGTGTCGGGGGCGGCGTCGGGAGCCGCGCCGGGCGTGCCCTTCGCGGGCGCGGCCCCGGTGTCGGCGGCCTCCTCGGCCCAGCGCCCGGCGAGGGCCGCGGCCTTGCGGGCGGTCTCGGCGACGGCCTCGGGTCCTCCCCCGGCCCGCCCGGCCGCGTACCCGACGAGGAAGGTGGTCAGCGGGGCGGCCGGCCTGGCCACCCCGTGGGCGGCGTCGCGCGCGAGATCGAGCAGGATCCCGGTGTCGACGTCCAGGTCGATGCCCAACTCGTCCTTGGCTGCGGAAATCCATTCATCCAACACGTGACCATGCTCCCTGATGCGTGCCCTTGCGGAGGCGATGTCGTCCCAGGTGTCGCAGTCGAAGGAGGCGACGGCGTCCGGGACGCGGGTGAGGCGCAGAGCGCCGGTCAGGCGGCGCAGCGGCAGCCCGGTGAGGTCCGGCCGACCGGCCCGTTCCTCCCGGTCGCGGGCGAGCGCGGCCAGTTCGCGGCGCAGCGCGGACGCGCGGTAGGCGGCGACGAGGGGCTGGTCGCGGCCGTCGGCGTCGGTGAGCAGCGCCCCGTCGGCGTCGCCCGCGGCGAGGGCCGACAGCAGCCGCCCGACGGTCGGCCCGGCGAGGAACGGCAGGTCGGCGGAGAGCACCACGACGTGTTCCGCGGTGGTGTGCCGCAGTCCGGCGGCGAGGGCGGCGAGCGGTCCACCGCCGGGCGGGTCCTCGCGCGCCCAGGTCACCGGACGCCCGGTGGGCCGGGGATCGGCGACGACGACGGTGGTCCGTGCTCCGGCGCAGGCGGCGAGCACCCGGTCGAGGAGCGCGCGTCCGCCCACCCGCAGACCGGGCTTGTCCGCGCCCCCGAGCCGCCGGGCGGCCCCGCCGGCGAGCACGACGGCGTCGTACCCGGCGCGGCCGGGTCCGGGACCCGGCGCGGGGTCGGCGCCGACGCCTGGGTCGCCGGGGGGCTCGTACGCGGTCACCCCCCGAGTATGGGGCCCTGAGCGATCACAGGGAACGCAGGGGAGCCCGCGCGATCGGCGGGTGTGCGGACACACCGTCACCTTGCGGGCGCCGTCGCCCCGGTCACAGGGTCCGCAGCAGCACCGCCGGCTGTTCCACGCAGTCCGCCACGTACCGCAGGAATCCGCCCGCCGTGCCGCCGTCGCACACCCGGTGGTCGAAGGTGAGCGAGAGCTGCACGACCTGACGCACCGCCAGCTCCCCCTCGTGCACCCAGGGCTTGGGGACGATGCGGCCGACGCCGAGCATGGCCGCCTCGGGGTGGTTGATGATCGGCGTGGAGCCGTCGACGCCGAACACGCCGTAGTTGTTCAGCGTGAAGGTGCCGCCGGTCAGCTCGCCCGGCGTCAGCCGACCCGCGCGGGCCGCCTCGGTCAGCCGGGCGAACTCCGCGGTGAGCGACTCGGCGTCCCGCGCGTGCGCGTCCCGGACGACCGGCACGACCAGCCCCCGGTCCGTCTGGGCGGCGAAGCCGAGGTGGACCCGGTCGAGCCGGACGATCTCCCGGGCCTCCGTGTCGACCGTCGCGTTCAGCTCCGGGAACCGGGCCAGGGCGGCCGTGCAGATCCGGGCCAGCAGGGCGACCAGGGAGATCCTGGGCCCGCCGGAGGCGTTCATCGCGGTGCGCGCCCGCATCAGCTCGGTCGCGTCGGCGTCCACCCAGCAGGTCGCGTCCGGGATCTCGCGCCGGCTGCGGGAGAGCTTGTCGGCGACGGCGCCGCGCACGCCCTTGAGGGGGACGCGGGTGCCGTCGGGGCGCGCGTCGGCAGACCCGGGGGAGGAAGCGGGGAGGGCGGGGGACGCGGCATCCCGCGCCCGGTCCGTCCCGGCCTCCTGGACCGCCGTACGGCCGCCCTGCGCGGCGGCGGCACGCAGCGCGTACTCCACGTCCGCCCGCAGGATCAGCCCGTCCGGCCCCGAACCGGTCAGCTCGCGCAGGTCCAGGTCGTGCTGCCGGGCCAGCCTGCGCACCAGCGGGGAGATGACCGGGACCGGGCCGTCCACCGGCTCGGCGCCGCGGACCCGGCCGTTGGCCCGCCCGGACGCGCCGGTGGCGGCCTGCCGGTCGGCTCGCACCCTGCGCCGCCGCGCGGGCGCCTCGGAGGTGCCGTAGCCGACCAGGACGTTGCCGGAGCCCTCCGCCTTCCGCTCCGCGGCGGGCGCCTCGTCGGCCGGTGACTCGGCGGTGCCGGTGGCGGCCGACGTGCCGGGCCCCCGCGCCGGCACGTCGGCCGCCGCGTCGCCCACGGCCACGGTGATCAGTGGCGCCCCGACGGGCAGCTCCGTGCCCTCCTCGCCGAAGCGGGCGGTGACCACGCCCCCGTAGGGGCAGGGCACCTCGACCATCGCCTTGGCCGTCTCGACCTCGACGACCGGCTGGTCCACGGCGACCACGTCGCCGACCTCGACCAGCCAGCGCACGATCTCCGCCTCGGTGAGCCCCTCACCGAGGTCGGGCAGCTTGAACTCCAGGCTGCGCCCGTCAGAAGCGTGTGCCATCAGCTTTCGGCCTCCCACTGCAGGCGCCCCACGGCGTCCAGGATCCGGTCCACACCAGGCAGGTGGTGACGCTCCAGCATCGGCGGAGGATACGGGATGTCGAACCCGGCCACCCGCAGCACCGGCGCCTCCAGGTGGTGGAAGCAGCGCTCCGTGACCCGGGCCGCGATCTCCCCGCCCGGGCCCCCGAAGGAACCCGACTCGTGGACGACGACCGCGCGTCCCGTCCGCCGCACCGAAGCGCACACCGTCTCGTCGTCGAACGGCACCAGGGAGCGCAGATCGACGACTTCGAGGTCCCAGCCCTCGGCCCGGGCCGCCTCGGCCGCCTCCATGCAGACGGCCAGCGACGGTCCGTACGTGATGAGTGTGGCGCTCCGGCCGGAACGCCGCACCACCGCGCGGCCCACCGGTTCAACGGACGCCGGCTCCTCGGGGTTCCACGCGTCCTTCGACCAGTACAGCCGCTTCGGCTCGAGGAAGACCACCGGGTCGTCGGAGGCGATGGAGGCGCGCAGCAGCCCGTAGGCGTCGGCGACCGTCGCGGGCGTGACGACATGGAGCCCCGCAGTCGCCATGTAGTACGCCTCGGACGAGTCGCTGTGGTGCTCGACGCCGCCGATCCCGCCGCCGTAGGGGACGCGGATGGTCAGCGGCAGGGGCATCTTCCCGCGGGTGCGGTTGCGCATCTTGGTGACGTGGCTGACGACCTGCTCGAACGCCGGGTAGGCGAAGGCGTCGAACTGCATCTCGACGACCGGGCGCAGCCCGTACATCGCCATGCCGACGGCGGTGCCGAGGATGCCCGCCTCGGCGAGCGGGGTGTCCGTGCAGCGGTCCTCGCCGAACTCCGCGGCGAGCCCGTCGGTGATCCGGAAGACTCCGCCGAGGGTGCCCACGTCCTCGCCCAGAACGTGCACGCCCGGGTCGGCGGCCATGGCGTCGCGCAGCGCGCGCGTGAGGGCCTGCGCCATGGTGGCCGGCTTGGCGGCGACGGTGGTCATCGGTGTCCCCCCTGCGGTGCGGACGCGGAGTCCGCCTCGGCCTCCGCGTCCAGCTCCGCGCGCAACTGGTCCCGCTGTTCGCGCAGTTGCGGTGTCGGCTGCGCGTAGACGTGGGCGAACAGGTCCAGCGGGTTCAGCGCCGGGTCCTGGTTCATGCGGGCGCGCAGGTCGGCGGCCATGGTCTCGGCCTCCTCGCGGGCGGCGCGGATGCCGTCCTCGTCGAGCAGGCCGCGCTCGGTCAGCTCCCGCTCCAGCAGCTCGACCGGGTCGTGCCGGCGCCAGGTCTCCACCTCGGCGTCGCCCCGGTAGCGCGTGGCGTCGTCGGCGTTGGTGTGCGCCTCCACGCGGTACGTCACCGCCTCCACCAGTGTGGGGCCGCCGCCCGCGCGCGCGTGCCGTACGGCGTCGGACAGGACCTCGTGCACCGCGGCGGCGTCGTTGCCGTCGACCAGGCGGCCGGGCATGCCGTAGCCGACGGCCTTGTGGGCCAGCGACGGTGCGGCGGTCTGCTTGTCGAGCGGGACGGAGATCGCGAAGCCGTTGTTCTGCACGAGGAAGACGACCGGGGCCCGCCAGACGGCGGCGAAGTTCAGCGCCTCGTGGAAGTCGCCCTCGCTGGTGCCGCCGTCGCCGACCATGGCCAGCGCGACCACGTCGTCGCCCTTGAGGCGGGCGGCGTGGGCGAGGCCCACGGCGTGCGGCAGCTGAGTGGCCAGCGGCGTGGACAGCGGGGCGACCCGGTGCTCGTAGGGGTCGTAGCCGGTGTGCCAGTCGCCGCGCAGCAGGGTGAGGGCCTCGACGGGGTCGACGCCGCGCGAGACGACCGCGAGGGTGTCGCGGTAGCTGGGGAAGAGCCAGTCCCGCTCCTGAAGGGCCAGCGCGGCGGCCACCTCGCACGCCTCCTGACCGGTGCTGGAGGGGTAGACGGCCAGCCGGCCCTGCTTGGTCAGCGCCGTGGCCTGCGCGTTGTAGCGCCGGCCGTGCACCAGCCGGGTATACAGCGTGCGCAGCAGCTCGGTGTCGGCGCGGTCCGCTGCCTTGGTGCCGAGGACCCGGTAGGGCTCCGTGTCGGGCAGCAGCGGCGCGGGGTCGGTTCGGGGCTGCCAGGCCGGCGGCGGTGTGGGCCGGTACGCGCCCCGCTGCTCCATGACCGTCATGACGGCACCTCCTCGTGGGAGACGGCTTCGGGCTCGCCACGGGTGTGACGGGCCTCACCTACCGATTGTTCGGTCGTCGGCACATTTTGGCTACACACACCCTCAGGCTGTGGACAAACGGTTCTCCACAGCCTGAGATGGACGCAGTACGTCCATGAGGGGAAGGCGGGGGCACGTGGCATCTGAACAAATGGCCGATCGCCCCGGGGAGGGCGGCGGCACGGACGAGGCCGGGGCCCCGCCGCCCCCGCGCCCGCTGGACGCCATCGACCAGGACATCCTGCGCATGCTCCAGGCGGACGGCCGGGCCTCCATACGGTCGGTCGCGGAGCGGGTGCACGTCTCGCGCGCCAACGCCTACGCGCGCATCAACCGGCTCGTCGAGGACGGCGTGATCCGCGGTTTCGGCGCCCGCGTCGACCACGAACGCGCCGGGCACGGCACCTCGGCCTACATCACCCTGAAGATCGTCCAGAACTCCTGGCGGACGGTCCGCGCCCAGCTGCGGCAGCTGCCCGGGGCCTCGCACATCGCCCTGGTGGGCGGCGACTTCGACGTCCTGCTCCTGGTGCACACCCCGGACAACCGGGCCCTGCGCGAGCTGGTGCTCAGCCGTCTCCAGGCCATCCCGGAGGTGCTCAGCACCCGCACCCTGCTGGTCTTCGAGACCGAGGACCTGGAACCGCAGAGCTGACCGACGGCGCCGGGCCGGGGCCGACCCGGGGCCGCCACGGGACGGCTCGCCACGGCTCGCGACGGCTCAGGACGCCTTGCGCAGCCCCCCGAACACCAGCCGCGCCACCGCGTCGACCACCTCGCGCTCGCCGGCGCCGCTCCGGCCGTCGGGGCCCTCGGGCCGGTACCACTCGACGATCGAGTTGATCATGCCGAAGACGAGGCGGGTCGCGAGCCGCACCTCCACGTCCGCGCGCACGTCCCCCTCCGCCGCCGCGTCCTTCAGCAGGGCGGCGACCCGGTGGTCGAACTCGCGCCGACGCTCCAGCGCCCACCGCTCGGTGCCGGTGTTGCCGCGCACCCGCAGCAGCAGCGTCACGTAGGGCAGCTCGGCCATGAGCACCTCGACCATGCGCCGCACGACGTACTCGAGGCGCTCGGCGGCGGTCCCCACGCGCGCGTGCTCCTCGTCGAGGATCCCGAACAGCTCGTCCAGGGCCCGGCTCACGGCCCGGCGCAGCAGCTCCTCCTTGCCCGAGACGTGGTGGTATATCGAAGACTTGGAGATCCCCGCCGCCTTGGACAGGTGCTCCATGGAGGTGCCGTCGTAGCCGCGCTCGATGAAGACCTGCACGGCGACGGACAGCAGTGTCTCGGGCGTGTACGTGTCGCGCTTGGCGGTGGTCATGAGGGGGTGCCCTCCCGGTCCTCGGCGGCCTCGACGTGGCGGTGGAGTGCCGGGGACGGCGCGCAACGCCCGGACGGTTCCCACTCGTGCAGGTCGGCCAGCAGGTAGTAGGCCCAGGTGTCGCCGAGCCGACGGCTCCAGGCGAAGGGGCCGAGTGGGTAGTTCACCCCCAGGCGCATCGCCGTGTCGACGTCCTCGGGGGCGGCCACACCCTTGGCCACGGCATCGAACGCCAGGTCGATGATCCGGGCGACGGTCCGGGCCACGATCATGCCGGGGACGTCGCCGATGACGCTGACCTTCTTGCCGAGCGCCTGGAACAGGCCGGTGGCCTCGGACAGGAGGCCCGGACGGACGCGTCGGGACGCGGACAGGGCGATCCGGGTGGCCGCGCGGTAGTCGAGGGCGAGGTCGAAGTGGACGAGGTCCTCCGACACGGGCGGTTCGCCGTCGGTGAGGCGCAGCGTGCCGCCGCCGGGCAGGACGAGCCTTCCCGCGCCGTACCCGTCCTCCGGACGCACCTCGACGCCCGCCTCCCGGATCAGCGCGACCAGCTCGGCCGCCGGGCCCAGGTCCCCCTCGACGACGACGTACGCGGGCGCCTCGGCCGGTCCGGCGGTGTGCGGCTCGGGGCGCTCGGCGCCGTCGCGGTAGTCGTACCAGCCCTGTCCGCTCTTGCGGCCGAGCCGGCCGGACTCGACCAGGCGGCGCTGGGCCAGGGACGGGGTGAAGCGCACGTCCTGGAAGAACGCCTGCCACACGGAGTGCGTGACGGACTCGTTGACGTCCTGCCCGATGAGGTCGGTCAGCTCGAAGGCGCCCATTCTGAAGCCGCCCGACTCGCGCAGCACGGCGTCGATGGTGGCCGGGTCCGCGCCCCGGTCCTCGTACACCGCGAGGGCCTCGGCGTAGAAGGGCCGGGCGATGCGGTTGACGATGAAACCGGGGGTGTCGGCGCAGCTCACCGGGGTCTTGCCCCAGGCACGGGCGGTCTCGTACGCGCGCGTGGCCGACGCGGCGTCGGTCGCGAACCCGGAGACCACCTCCACCAGCGGCAGCAGCGGCGCGGGGTTGAAGAAGTGCAGGCCGACGAAGCGGCCGGGTACGCGCAGCGCGCCCCCGACGGCGGTGACGGACAGGGAGGAGGTGTTGGTGGCGAGCAGGCAGTCGTCGCCGACGACGTCCTCCAGCGCCCGGAACAGCTCCTGCTTGACGTCCAGCCGCTCCACGACCGCCTCGACGACGAGCGCGCAGCCGGCGAGCCCGTCGAGGGTCTCGGCGGCCGTGAGCCGGGCGCGGGCGGCGTCCCGTTCGGCGCCGGTGAGGCGTTCCTTCTCGACGAGCCGGTCGAGCCGGGCGCCGATCGCGTCGGCCGCTTCCCGGGCCCGGTCCGGCACGGCGTCGTACAGCCGCACGGGATGGCCCGCGACCAGCGCCACCTGGGCGATGCCCTGGCCCATGGTGCCGGTGCCGACGACGGCCACGGGGCTGCTGAGGTCGAGTGCTGTCATGTGCGCGATCCTCCCGCACGGGGTTTTCCACAGATGCGGCGGTCCCCCTTGTCCCGACCGATCGTTCGGTTACTCTAGCCGTGTCCACCTGTTCCTGCCCAGGTTTCCCCCAGGTCCACGGACTCGACGACGAGTCGACGGCGAGTTCGTGAGAGACGAGGAGTTGGTCCCGCATGGCCGCCGAACTCACCGCACACCAGCTGATCGCCCGGCACCGGCCGACCCTGGACCTGGCGCTGGAGACGATCCGCACGCGCGCGTACTGGTCCCCCCACCCCGAGCACCCCAAGGCCTACGGGGAGAACGGCACTCTGGACACGGCCGCGGGCAAGGCCGCCTTCGACGCCCTGTCCGGCACCCGCCTCGACCTCGGCCAGCCCGGCACCGACGGCTGGGTGGGCGGCGAGGTCTCCCCGTACGGCGTGGAGCTGGGCGTGGAGTACCCGCACGCGGACCTGGACGTGCTGCTGCCCGCCATGACGGCCGGACAGAAGGCGTGGCGGGACGCGGGCGCGGAGCTGCGCGCGATGGTCTGCCTGGAGATCCTGCGCCGGATCGCCGACCGCACCATGGAGTTCGCCCAGGCGGTCATGCACACCTCCGGACAGGCCTTCATGATGGCCTTCCAGGCGGGCGGCCCGCACGCCCAGGACCGCGGCATGGAGGCCGTGGCCTACGCGTACGTGGAGCAGTCCCGCACCCCGGAGACGGCGGAGTGGACCAAGCCGCAGGGCAAGCGCGACCCGCTCGCGCTGACCAAGCGGTTCACCCCGGTCCCGCGCGGCATCGGCCTGGTCATCGGCTGCAACACCTTCCCGACGTGGAACGGCTACCCCGGTCTCTTCGCCTCCCTCGCCACCGGCAACGCGGTCCTGGTCAAGCCCCACCCCCGCGCGGTGCTGCCGCTCGCGCTCACCGTCCAAATCGCCCGCGACGTCCTCACCGAGGCCGGCTTCGACCCGAACCTGGTCGCGCTGGCCGCCGAGCGCCCCGGCGAGGGCATCGCCAAGACCCTCGCGACCCGCCCCGAGATCCGGATCATCGACTACACCGGCTCCACCGCCTTCGGCGACTGGCTGGAGGCCAACGCCCGCCAGGCCCAGGTGTACACGGAGAAGGCCGGCGTCAACACGGTGATCGTGGAGTCGACCGACGACTACCGGGGCATGCTCGCCAACCTGGCCTTCTCGCTCTCCCTCTACAGCGGCCAGATGTGCACCACCCCGCAGAACCTGCTGATCCCCCGCGACGGCATCCGCACCGACCAGGGCGCCAAGTCCTACGACGAGGTCACCGCCGACCTGGCCCGCGCCGTCGACGGCCTCCTCGGCGACGACGCCCGCGCCAACGCCCTGCTCGGCGCGATCGTCAACCCGGACGTCAAGGACCGCCTGGAGGCCGCCGCCGGTCTCGGCGAGGTGGCCCTGGCCTCCCGCGAGGTGACCCACCCGGAGTTCCCGGACGCGGTGGTGCGCACCCCGGTGATCGTCAAGCTGGACGGCGCCAAGCCCGGTGACGAGGCCGCCTACACCAGCGAGTGCTTCGGCCCGGTCTCCTTCGCCGTCGCCGTCGACTCCGCCGACCACGCCGTGGAGCTGCTGCGCCGCAGCGTCCGCGAGAAGGGCGCGATGACGGTGGGCGCGTACACGACCGACCCGGAGGTCGAGGAGGCCGTGCAGGAGGTCTGCCTGGAGGAGGCGGCCCAGCTCTCCCTGAACCTGACCGGCGGGGTGTACGTCAACCAGACGGCCGCCTTCTCCGACTTCCACGGCTCCGGCGGCAACCCGGCGGCCAACGCGGCCCTGTGCGACGGCGCGTTCGTGGCGAACCGCTTCCGGGTGGTGGAGGTCCGCCGCCCGGCCTGATCCGGACGGCACCCGGTGGGGACGACACCCGGTCAGGACATCCGCGGTGCGCCCCCGGCGGCGCTCCAGTGGTACAGCGTCATGGCCACACTGGTCGCGAGGTTGTAGCTGGAGACCTGGGGGCGCATCGGCAGCGCCACCAGCTGGTCGGCCCGCGCGCGCAGCTCGCCCGAGAGCCCGCTGCGCTCGGAGCCGAACGCGAGCAGCGCCTCGTCCGGCAGCTTCAGCCCCCGGATGTCCTCGCCCTCCGGGTCCAGCGCGAACACCGGCCCCGGCGGCAGATCGGCGACCTCCAGCCGTTCCACGACGGTCGCGAAGTGCAGCCCCGCCCCGCCGCGCACCACCGTGGGGTGCCAGGGGTCGAGCGTGCCGGTGGTGACCACGCCGGTCGCCCCGAAACCGGCGGCCAGCCGGATCACCGCCCCCGCGTTGCCGAGGTTGCGCGGCTGGTCGAGAACCACGACGGGGGCCCGGCGGGGCGTGTGCGCCAGCGCCTCGAGACCCGCCGCCCGCGAGGGCCGTACGGCCAGGGCGGCCACCGCGGTGGGGTGCGGCCGGGCGACGAGCGACGCGTACGTCGCGTGCGGCACCTCGGTCAGCAGCCCCGCCAGCGCCTCGCGCACGTCCGGCGCCAGCTCGTCGGCGAGGGCCAGGGCGCCCGCGCGGTCGCTGGTGACCGCCACCGGCACCTCGGCGCCGAAGCGCAGCGCGTGCTTGAGGGCGTGGAAGCCGTCCAGCAGCACGCACCGATCGGCGTGCAGGTGCCAGGCGCCCGGCGGGCCGGGGTGGGGGCCTGGGCCCGAGGAGGTCATGACCGGAAGCCTACGTGCGTGTGCTCCGGGTCCTTCCCGTCCGCCGCATCCGCCGCACCCGCTCCGGCCGTTCCCCCGGCCCCACGGGCCCTGGGCCCCGGCACCGTCGCCGTACCACCGTCCCCGCGCCCTTCCGGCGCACCCGCTGGGGACCCCGCGGGCCCCCGGCCGGACAGCCGGCCGCGCGCGCGGGCCGCCCAGCCGCCCAGCCGGCGCAGGAACGAGGTCGGCAGGAAGACCGCGTCGGCGGCGATCATCGCCAGCGAGAAGAACGGCAGCCCGAGCGTCACGGCGATCACCGCGTGCTCGGTCATCATCGCGGCGAGGAGCACGTTCTTGACCCGCCGGTTGAACAGCGTGAACGGGAAGGCGACCTGCACGGCGACCGTGCCGTAGGTGATGAGCATGACCATCGTGCCGTTGGCGGACAGCGCGTCGGAGAGCGCGGGCCACGGCGAGAAGTAGTCCAGGTGCAGCGGGTAGTAGACGGCCGTGCCGTCCTGCCAGCGCGAGCCCTGGATCTTGTACCAGCCGGCCGTCGCGTAGATCAGACACGCCTCGGCCATGATCACGAACAGTGCGCCGTTGTGCACGATGTTGCCGACCACGTCCAGCAGGATCCGCGGCTGGCTGCCCTCCGCGCCCCGCTCCACGACCCACCACAGCCCCAGCGCGACCCACACCGCCCACAGCAGCGCCGGGACGAACCAGTCGCCGTCGAAGCCGCCCGCCAGCGTCACCGTGAGCAGCAGGAACCCGCCGGCGCACCACAGCGCCGGACCGACCCGGTCCACGACCCGCTCACCCCGCGCGCGTGCCGCGGCCGTGCGCCGGGCCCGGCGTGCGTCCAGCGACCAGACCTGACCGCACCGGGTCAGGACCAGGTAGATGCTCATCAGGTGGATGACGTTGTCGCCGCCGTCCCCCATGAAGACGCTGCGGTTCTGCAGCGAGAGCACCCCGACCATGAACAGCACGGACATGGTCCGGGTGCGCCAGCCCAGCAGGAGCAGCACGCTGCTCAGGACGGCCAGCGCGTAGACGATC
Organism: Streptomyces sp. BBFR25; assembly: GCF_044590125.1. Classification (NCBI taxonomy): domain Bacteria; kingdom Bacillati; phylum Actinomycetota; class Actinomycetes; order Kitasatosporales; family Streptomycetaceae; genus Streptomyces; species Streptomyces sp. BBFR25. The sequence goes on along the minus strand of NZ_CP172447.1, from coordinate 4,327,952 downwards.
TCGAACCAGGCCCGCCCGTCCGACCACATCAGCGCCGTGAAGGCGCCGTTGTCCGCGATCAGCTGCTCGGCGAGGTCGTGGCTCCAGGGCCCGTCCGGCCCGTACAGCTCGCCCCGGTGGGGCAGTTCGCGCAGCAGGAAGAGCAGCCAGGTGGCGCTGAAGCCGATGCGGATCACGGCGCTCTGGTACGGGCCGAGCGCGGCGCCCGTGACACGGGCGATGCCGCGGGAGACCGAGAGGACGGCGGCGTTCACGCGGCGCCCCCGTCCCGCTCGGCCTGTCCGGCCTGTCCGGCCTTCGCGCCCCGGGTCTCCGGGGACACCGACCACCAGGGCAGTTCGCGGACGGTGGGCCGGTCGGAGACCTTCTCACCGCTCCACGGCGGCGGCTCCACGTTCGTGGTCCGGGAACGGTACTGCACGCGCTCGACGACACCGCCGGGTCCGGCGGCCCCGTCACGGTCCAGGCGCAGCAGCGCGATGCGCCGCAGATACGTCTCGGCGAGGGTGCCCCGCACCCCCACCGGGCGGTCGTCGGAGTCGTGGCTGGCGACGAAGAAGTCCCAGGCCCGGCGCAGTTCGTTCTGCTGGGTGTGGCTCGGCAGCGGATTGCCGTCGATGGCCCGGCCGTCCTCGGCGGACAGGTCGTACCAGCCGGTCGTCCGTATCTCGCCGCCCGCCGTGCTGACCTCCGCCCGGACCTGGACGGAGACGTTCTGCTGGAGGGGGTTGGGCGCGAAGAGCTTCCAGTTCTGCTCGAACTCCGGGAAGACCCATTCGTCCACCACCGAGCCGTGCTGCTTGGTGAGGGTGTTGGACGGGGCCACGTGCAGGAACACCAGGCCTATGTGGGCGCAGACGGCGACCGCGACCACCGCGAGGGCGACCACGGCACCGACCTGGTAGCGCGGGGAGAGCGCGGCGACCCCGGTACGGGGAGCGGAGGGCTGTACGGGGTCCTCCTGCGCGGGCCCTGGGACAGCGGCCTCCTCGGCCGTCGCCCCGGCCGCCCCGGAAGCCCCCACCGCCCCCTCGGCAGCGGCGGCACGCCCGGCGGGCTCGGCGGGCTCGGTGGACTCAGCGGGCTCGGTGGCCCCGGCGGTCCCGCCGGTTTCGGGCGAGTCCGCTTCGCCGTCCGGCCCGGCGGCCCCGTCCTGCCCCCGCCGGGCGCCCGAGCCCTTGTCGTACGCGTCCATTCCGCCCCGTTCGGTCCCGATCGATCCATCCGCCCGCCCCGCCACGGGGCGCCCACGCGCCACCCGCACGGCTGCTCGGCGACGTTCGAACGGGAACGGTACTCAGGACCGGCCGCCCGCACAGCCCCCGGCGGACCGGCCGCACCGTGGCCGTCGCCACATCCGGCGGGGACGGCCTAGAGCACGTGCCCCGGCTGCCCCTTGTCGTCCACCACGGGACGCCCGGCCGCGGCCCACTCCTGCATGCCCCCGTCGACGTTCACCGCGTCGACGCCCTGCTGGACCAGGTACATGGTGACCTGCGCCGAACGGCCCCCGACACGGCAGAGCACGTGCACCCGGCCGTCCTGCGGCGCGGCCTCGGCCAGCTCACCGTACCGGGCCACGAACTCGCTGAGGGGAATGTGCAGCGCCCCGGCGGCATGACCCGCCTGCCACTCGTCGTCCTCCCGGACGTCCAGCAGGAAGTCGCCGTCCGCGAGGTCCTCGACACCGACCGTGGGCACACCAGCTCCGAAACTCATGCCCCAGACGCTACCCGAGCCGCCACCCGGCGGCTCAGTCCTGCGCGAGCACCCCCGCCAGCTCCGCCTCCCGCTCGCGGACCTGGGTCGCCAGCTGCTCGGCGATCTCGTCGAGGAGCCGGTCGGGATCGTCCGGGGCGAGCCTGAGCATGGCGCCGATCGCGCTCTCCTCCAGCTCCTTGGCGAGCAGGGTGAGCAGCTCCTTGCGCCGGTCGAGCCATTCGAGGCGGGCGTACAGCTCCTCGCCGCGGCTCGGGCGCCGCTCGGGCACCGGCCCGGCGGCCCACTCCTCGGCCAGCTCGCGCAGCTCCGCCTCGTCGCCGCGGGCGTAGGCGGCGTTGACGCGGGTGATGAACTCCTCGCGCCGTAGCCGCTCGTCCTCCTCCTGGGCCAGGTCGGGGTGGGCCTTGCGGGCCAGCTCGCGGTAGAGCCTGCGGGCCTCCTCGCCGGGCCGGACCCGCTGCGGCGGGCGTACGGCCTGTTCCGTGAGCATCGCGGTGGCCTCCGGGAACAGCCCGTCCCCGTCCATCCAGCCGTTCAGCAGCTCCTCGACCCCGGGGATCGGCATCAGGCGGGCCCGCGCCTCGTCGGCCCGGCGCAGGTCGTCGGCGTCACCCGTACGGGCCGCCCTGGCCTCCAGGATCTGCGCCTCCAGCTCCTCGAGCCGGGCGTACACCGGGCCGAGCCGCTGCTCGTGCAGCCGCGAGAAGTTCTCGACCTCCACGCGGAAGGTCTCCAGGGCGATCTCGTACTCGATGAGTGCCTGCTCGGCGGCCCGTACGGCCTGTTCCAGCCGTTCCTCGGGACGCGGTGCACCCCCCTGCTCGGGCTCAGCTTCCGGCGTCGTCACCCGACCAGCCTAGGGCCTGTCCGGCGCGGGGTGCCCCGGACGCGGGCCGGGGCCCGGCCCGCGCACCCCGTCCCGCCCTCACACCCCCAGCTCCGCCGCCACCCGCCCCGCACGCACCGCGGCCAGCAGCTCCGCGTGGTCCGCCTCGGTGCGGTCGGCGTAGGCGACGGCGAAGGCGGACACCGCCTCGTCCAGTTCGCCGTTCTTGCCGCAGTACCCCGCGATCGTCCGCGGGTCGGCGCTGTGCGCGTGGGCCCGGGCCAGCAGGGCGCCGGTCATCCGGCCGTAGTCGTCGAGCTGGTCGGCGGCCAGGGCCGCGGGGTCGACGCTGCCCTTGCGGTTGCGGAACTGCCGTACCTGGAAGGGCCGTCCGTCGACCGACGTCCAGCCGAGCAGGATGTCGCTGACCACCTGCATCCGCTTCTGCCCCATGACGACCCGGTGGCCCTCGTGCGCGACCTCGGGCGCCTCGAACCCGGCGGCGGCCAGGTGCGGCAGCAGCGCGGAGGGCCGCGCCTCCTTGACCTGGAGCACGAGCGGTTCGCCCCGGTGGTCCAGGAGCAGCACGACGTACGACCGCGTGCCCACGCTGCCGGTGCCGACGACGCGGAAGGCCACGTCGTGCACCGCGTACCGGGCCAGCAGCGGCAGCCGGTCCTCGGAGAGGGTGGCCAGGTACCCCTCCAGGGCGCCCGCGACCGCCGCCGCCTCGGCGTCCGGCACCCGGCGCAGCACCGGCACCGCGTCCACGAAGCGCCGCCCGCCGTCCTCGGTGGACTCGGTGGACTTCGCCGCGAAGCGCCCGCTGGTGTTGGCGCGCGCCTTCTCGGAGACCCGCTCCAGGGTGCCGAGCAGGTCGTGGGCGTCGGTGTGGGAGACCAGTTCCTCGTCCGCGATGGCGTTCCAGGCGTCCAGCGCGGGGAGCTTCGCCAGCAGCCGCATGGTGCGCCGGTAGGCGCCCGCCGCGTCGTGGGCGGCCTCGCGGCAGGTGTCCTCGTCGGCGCCGGCCTCCCGGCCCGCGAGGACCAGGGAGGCGGCGAGCCGCTTGAGGTCCCACTCCCAGGGGCCGTGGACCGTCTCGTCGAAGTCGTTCAGGTCGATGACCAGGCCGCCGCGGGCGTCGCCGTAGAGACCGAAGTTGGCGGCGTGCGCGTCCCCGCAGATCTGGGCGCCGATCCCGGTCACCGGCGTGCGCGCCAGGTCGTACGCCATCAGGCCCGCCGACCCGCGCAGGAACGCGAACGGCGTGGCCGCCATCCGCCCGGCGCGGATCGGGGTGAGCCCCGGTATCCGGCCGCGGTGGGACTCCTCGACCGCGCGCACCGCGTCCGGCCGGGCGGCGTCCAGGTCGAGCGCGGCGTGCGCGGAGCGCGGGACCCGCGTGCGCAGCGCCTTGCCCTCCGCCTTCGGCGAGCCGGTCACGGGCCACCGCGCGAACCCGGGAACGACCGGCAGCCGCCCGCCCGGCGCCGCCCCTCCCGTCCCGCGTCCCGTCCCCCGCGTCCCGTCCGCGTCCGCACGGGCCGTCGGCACCGCCCCGGCCGCCCCTCCGGTCGCCGTCTCCGTGTCCGCCCCCGCCGTCGCCCCGGTCATCCTGGCCGCCCTCCCCGTACTCGTCGTACCCGTCCGCACCCGCGCGCGGTACCGCGTCGTGCCGTGCCTCGCCGTACCCGTGCGGTGTACCGGTGACCCCGCGCCGCGCCGGCGCGCCACGACCGTACCCCCGGCCGCACCGCCCGTACACGGGCCCGTCCGCGCCCTCATAACGCCGGGCAGGGGGCGAAACAGGAGGTGCCCCCGCCCCGCCCGGCGCGCCTACGGTGGCCAGTGATCACCACGGAGCGCGCCCGCCGAAGCACCTACAGCAGCCTGCCCCGCGCCGGCGGGCGCGCTCCCTGTCCCCGACGTCCCGGATGCCGCACGTCCCGCACCTTCCCCAGGGACCACCCACCGAGGAGACCGAGGAACCGCCATGACCTCCGACACCCCCACCCCCCACGAGCCCGAACCCGGACCCCGGCCCGGCCCGGGCTCCGGCGCCGACCGCGGGATCAGCCGCAAGACGCTGCTCAGGGCCGCCGTCGCCGCCGGTGCCGCCGTCCCGCTGCTCGCCACCGGCGGCGTCGCGCTGGCCCGGGACGCCGCCCGCTCCAACGACGGCCAGCGGCTGACGCCGACCCCGTACTGCGACGACGGCGACGACCTGACGCCGGACCAGATGGAGGGTCCGTACTTCAAGCCGAACTCCCCGCTGCGCACCAACCTGGTCACCCCCGGCACCCGGGGCACCCCGCTCACCGTCAGCGGCTACGTCTTCGGCCGCAACTGCGTCCCGCTGTCCGGCGTGCTCCTCGACTTCTGGCAGGCCGACGACAACGGCGACTACGACATGGCCGGGTACACCTTCCGCGGCCACCAGTTCAGCGACGCCACCGGCGCCTTCGCCCTCAAGACGATCGTGCCCGGCCTCTACCCCGGCCGCACCCGGCACATCCACGTCAAGGTGCAGGCCCCCGGCGAGCCCGTGCTGACCACCCAGCTGTACTTCCCCGGAGAGCCCCGCAACAGCACGGACATGCTCTTCGATCCGGCGCTGCTGATGAACGTCCGCGGCGCAGGCGGCGGCAAGGAGGGCACCTTCGACTTCGTCCTGAACGTGGACGGCGACACCGGCCCCACGGATCCGCCCACCGACCCGCCCACCGACCCGCCGGGCGGCACCTGGGCGAGCGGCCGCGCCTACACCGCCGGCGCCCGGGTGACGTACGGCGGCCGCTCCTACCGCTGCCTCCAGGCGCACACCTCGATGTCGGGCTGGGAGCCGCCGAACGTGCCGGCGCTGTGGCGGCAGGAGTCCTGAGACCTTCCTCACAGCGCGGGCACCGCGGGCCCGCACCCGGACACGCGGAAGCCCCCCAGGTCCGAGACCTGGGGGGCTTCCGGCTGGTGCGCGAGGGGGGAGTTGAACCCCCACGCCCTTTCGGGCACTGGAACCTGAATCCAGCGCGTCTGCCTATTCCGCCACCCGCGCATTGGGTGTGTCTTCCGGGCCTTTCCTTGCGGTCCGGCGCCTTCCGACACGAGAACATTAGCACGCTGGAAGGGGCCGATTCACATCCCTTTCCGCCCGTGGACCGGGGCGCCCGCCCTCCTTCGGGCACTCGTCCCGGTCCTTGGCCGTTCACGTATCAACCTCGTACCGGTCCGGCCCGTCTCCCCAGGAGCCGGTGGGGGACCGCGGCCAGGTGCGGGACACTGGTCTGCGGCCGCCTCTACGATCCTGGGCATGAGTACCTGCGGGAGCACATCCCGAAGGTCCGCGGGAGTTCGAAGGGGAGCTCCGGCGGGAACTCCGAGAGGCGTCGACACCCGTCGACCGGGCCGACAGGGGGAACCAGCCGATCGACCGGCGCGTGGATACGATCAGTAAGCAGTACCAGGTGGGCAGCGAAGGACCGCACGGCACGGCGCGGGACAGCGGTACGCAGGGCAGCAGTACGCAAGGCAGTGGACAGGACGGCAGCGACGGAGGAGGTGCCCCATGGGAGTCCTGAAGAAGTTCGAGCAGCGTCTCGAAGGTCTGGTCAACGGCACCTTCGCGAAGGTGTTCAAGTCCGAGGTGCAGCCCGTGGAGATCGCGGGAGCGCTCCAGCGCGAATGCGACAACAACGCGACCATCTGGAACCGCGACCGCACCGTCGTGCCCAACGACTTCATCGTGGAACTGAGCACACCCGACTTCGAGCGCCTCAGCCCCTACTCCGGGCAGCTCGGCGACGAGCTGGCCGGCATGGTCCGCGACTACGCCAAGCAGCAGCGCTACACCTTCATGGGACCGATCAAGGTCCACCTGGAGAAGGCGGACGACCTCGACACCGGCCTGTACCGGGTGCGCAGCCGTACGCTCGCCTCCTCCACCAGCCACCAGGGCGGCCCGGGCCCCGCGGCACCCCCGGCCCCGCCCGCGCGGCCCAGCGCCCCGGGCGGCGGGTACGGCTACCCGCCGGCCGCAGCCCCCGCGGGCGCCCCGCCCATGCCGTCCGCGCCGCCACCCGGCCGTCCCGGCGGCTACGGCTACCCGCAGCCCGCCGGCGGCCAGCAGCCCCCGGCCGCACCCGCACCCGGCGGTCGCACCCGCCACTGGATCGAGATCAACGGCACCCGCCATCAGATCTCCCGCGCGACGCTCGTGCTGGGCCGCAGCACCGAGGCCGACGTGCGGATCGACGACCCCGGCGTCTCCCGCCGGCACTGCGAGATCCGGACCGGAACGCCCTCGACGATCCAGGATCTCGGGTCCACCAACGGCATCGTGGTGGACGGGCAGCACACCACCCGCGCTACGCTCCGCGACGGCTCACGGATCGTCGTGGGCAGCACCACCGTTATCTACAGGCAAGCCGAAGGGTGATCCGGGGGCAATGTCAGAGCTGACCCTCACGGTCATGCGGTTGGGTTTTCTCGCCGTACTGTGGCTGTTCGTGATCGTGGCCGTGCAGGTCATCCGCAGCGACCTCTTCGGTACGCGGGTCACCCAGCGCGGCGCGCGGCGCGACGCCGCCCGACCGCAGCAGACCGCCACGCGCCAGGGCCAGGCGCCTCCACCGCAGCGCCAGCAGTCCGGCGGTGGCCGCGGCCGCCGCGGCGCGCCCACCAAGCTGGTCGTGACGGAAGGCACCCTCACCGGCACCACCGTTGCCCTCCAGGGCCAGACCATCACGCTCGGCCGGGCACACGACTCGACGATCGTGCTGGACGACGACTACGCCTCCAGCCGCCATGCCAGGATCTACCCGGACCAGAACGGCCAGTGGATCGTCGAGGACCTGGGCTCCACCAACGGCACCTACCTGGACCGGGCCCGGCTGACGACCCCCACACCGATTGGCCCCGGGGCGCCGATCCGCATCGGCAAGACCGTCATCGAGCTGCGGAAGTAGTGCTACACCAATGAATGAGCGCGAGCGGAGCGAGCACGCAGCGGCGGCCGGCACCCCGGGCCCCGGCGCGCTCCCGACCGGAGGGTGGGCAGTGTGGCTCGACACGACCGGCTGCAGTCGGAGCCGACGGGCGAGGTGCGCATGAGTCTGTCACTGCGTTTCGCCGCCGGTTCCCACAAGGGCATGATCCGGGAGGGCAACGAGGACTCCGGCTACGCCGGTCCGCGCCTGCTCGCCATCGCCGACGGCATGGGCGGCCAGGCCGCCGGCGAGGTCGCCTCCTCCGAGGTGATCTCCACCATCGTCGCCCTCGACGACGACGTGCCCGGCTCCGACGTCCTCACCTCCCTCGGCGCCGCCGTCCAGCGCGCCAACGACCAGCTGCGGCAGATGGTCGAGGAGGACCCGGCCCTGGAGGGCATGGGCACCACGCTCACCGCCCTGTTGTGGACCGGCCAGCGCCTGGGCATGGTCCACGTCGGCGACTCCCGCGCCTACCTGCTGCGCGACGGCGTCCTCACCCAGATCACCCAGGACCACACCTGGGTGCAGCGCCTCGTCGACGAGGGACGGATCACCGAGGAGGAGGCGGGCACCCACCCGCAGCGCTCCCTGCTGATGCGCGCCCTCGGCAGCGGCGACCACGTCGAACCCGACCTGTCCATCCGCGAGGTGCGGGCCGGCGACCGGTACCTGATCTGCTCCGACGGGCTCTCCGGCGTCGTCTCCCACCAGACGATGGAGGACACCCTCGCCAGCTACCAGGGCCCCCAGGAGACCGTCCAGGAGCTGATCCAGCTCGCGCTGCGCGGCGGCGGCCCCGACAACATCACCGTCATCGTCGCCGACGTCCTCGACCTCGACACCGGCGACACCCTCGCCGGGCAGCTCTCCGACACCCCCGTGGTCGTCGGCGCCGTCGCCGAGAACCAGGCCCAGATGGGCGACAACGGCATCATGCAGACCCCGGCCGGACGCGCCGCGGGCCTCGGCCGGCCGGGCGGACAGCGCGGCGGGGGCGGCGAGTTCGGCCCGCCCGGCAGCGGCGACGTCACCGGCTTCATCCCCACCGGCGACTTCGACGACTACGGCCCCGACGACTTCGTCAAACCCCGCAAGAACCGCAAGTGGCTCAAGCGGTCCCTCTACACCGCCCTCGCCCTCGCCGTGATCGGTGGCGGCACCTACGGCGGCTGGCGCTGGACCCAGACCCAGTACTACGTCGGCACCAACGACGACCACCTCGCGCTGTACCGGGGCATCAGCCAGGACCTCGCCTGGGTCTCGCTCTCGAAGGTCCAGAAGGACCACCCCGAGATCGAACTCAAGTACCTGCCGCCCTACCAGCAGAAACTGGTCGAGGCCACCATCCCCGAGGGCGACCTCAACGACGCCCGGGCCAAGATCGAGGAACTGGCGGTACAGGCCTCCGCCTGCAAGAAGCAGGCCGACCGGCGCACCGCGGAGACCGAGAAGAACGCGAAGACGGGCGAGGGCGAGGCCGGGGGGACCACGGGAACCTCCCCCGCCTCCTTCACGTCCAAGGCCTCACCGAGCCCGAACCCGTCGGGATCGCCCAAGGCACCCGAATCGTCCGAGTCCCCGTCCACGACCGCACCCACTCCAGGCTCAGGACCGACCCTCTCGGAGGAAGAGCAGAAGGTCGTCTCGCTGTGCGGTAAGCAGTAGGCAAGCCGTGAGAGGCCCTGTCACACGATGAGCAGTTCTACCAACCCGTCGACGCACCACACGTCCACGATCGGCGCCATCGGCGCCCCGAGCCGGCGCAACACCGAGCTGGCTCTGCTCGTGTTCGCCGTCCTCATCCCGGTCTTCGCCTACGCCAACGTGGGCCTTGCCATCAACGACGAGGTGCCCGCGGGGCTGCTGAGCTACGGCTTCGGCCTCGGCCTGCTGGCCGGCGTCGGCCACCTCGTCGTGCGCAAGTTCGCGCCGTACGCGGATCCGCTGCTGCTGCCGCTGGCCACCCTGCTCAACGGCCTCGGGCTGGTCGCCATCTGGCGCCTGGACCAGTCCGAACTGCTCCAGAGCATCGACCAGGCCGGCAACGCGGCGCCCCGCCAGCTGATCTACACCGCGATGGGCATCGCCCTGTTCGTCGCCGTGCTCGTCTTCCTCAAGGACCACCGCGTCCTGCAGCGCTACACCTACATCTCCATGGTCGGCGCCCTGTTCCTGCTGCTGCTCCCGCTGGTGCCGGGCCTCGGCAAGAACATCTACGGCGCCAAGATCTGGATCCAGGTCGGCTCCTTCTCCATCCAGCCCGGTGAGTTCGCCAAGATCGTCCTGGCGATCTTCTTCGCCGGCTACCTGATGGTGAAGCGCGACGCGCTCGCCCTGGCCAGCCGCCGCTTCATGGGCCTCTACCTGCCGCGCGGCCGCGACCTCGGCCCCATCCTGGTGGTCTGGATCGTCTCGATCCTCATCCTCGTCTTCGAGACCGACCTCGGTACCTCGCTGCTGTTCTTCGGCATGTTCGTGATCATGCTGTACGTCGCCACCGAGCGCACCAGCTGGATCGTCTTCGGTCTGCTGATGTCCGCGGTCGGCGCCGTCGGCGTGGCCAGCTTCGAGCCGCACATCCAGCAGCGCGTCGACGCCTGGCTCGACCCGATGCGGGAGTTCGCGCTCTCCCGGGCCAACCAGGTCGGCCACTCCGAGCAGGCCATGCAGGCCCTGTGGGCCTTCGGCTCCGGCGGCACCCTCGGCACCGGCTGGGGCCAGGGCCACTCCGAGCTGATCCGCTTCGCCGCCAACTCCGACTTCATCCTCGCCACCTTCGGCGAGGAACTGGGCCTGGCCGGCCTGATGGCCCTGCTCCTGCTCTACGCCTTGATCGTGGAACGCGGCGTGCGCACCGCCCTCGCCGCCCGCGACCCCTTCGGCAAGCTCCTCGCCATCGGCCTCTCCGGCGCCTTCGCCCTCCAGGTCTTCGTCGTCGCCGGCGGTGTCATGGGCCTCATCCCGCTCACCGGTATGACCATGCCCTTCCTGGCGTACGGCGGTTCCTCCGTCATCGCCAACTGGGCACTGATCGGCATTCTGCTGCGCATCAGCGACACCGCGCGCAGACCGGCACCCGCCGCGCCCGCCAGCCCCGACGCCGAGATGACCCAGGTGGTCCGACCGTGAACAAGCCACTGCGCCGGATCGCGATCTTCTGCGGCCTCCTCGTCCTGACCCTCCTCATCCGGGACAACTGGCTCCAGTACGTCCAGGCCGACGAGTTGAAGGAGGACGAGCACAACCGCCGTGTCGCCATCGAGCGGTACGCCACCCCCCGCGGCGACATCATCGTCGACGGCAAGGCCGTCACCGGACACGCCACCACCGAGGGCGACTTCAAGTACAAGCGCACCTACAAGGACGGCGCCATGTGGGCGCCCGTCACCGGCTACGTCTCCCAGGCCTACGGCGCCACCCAGCTCGAGGCCATCGACGACGGCATCCTCACCGGCAACGACGACCGGCTCTTCTTCCGCAACACCCTCGACATGATCACGGGCAAGAAGCGCGAGGGCGGCAACGTCGTCACCACCCTCAACAGCGCCGCACAGAAGGCCGCCTACGACGGTCTGAAGAAGCAGGGCGCCAAGGGCGCCGTCGTCGCGATCGAGCCGTCCACCGGCAAGATCCTCTCGATGGCCTCGTACCCCTCGTACGACCCCACCTCCATCGCGGGCAGCAACGACGCGGCCGGCGAGGCCTGGAACAGGCTCCAGAAGAAGAACAACCCCGACGACCCGATGCTCAACCGCGCCCTGCGCGAGGTCTACCCGCCCGGCTCCACCTTCAAGGTGCTCACCGCGGCCGCCGCCCTGGAGCACGGCCTGTACGACTCGGCGGACGAGAAGACCGACTCCCCGCTGCCCTGGACGATGCCCGGCACCACCACCGAGCTGCCCAACGAGGGCGACCTCCCCTGCGAGAACGCCACCCTCCGCGAGGCACTCCGCGTGTCCTGCAACACGGTCTTCGGCAAGGTCGGCTCGGACCTCGGCAACGACAAGATGCTCGAGACGGCCAAGAAGTTCGGCTTCACCGAGGAGCAGTTCGTCCCGGTCCGCTCCAGCGCCTCCGTCTTCTCGGACGACATGAACGAGTCGCAGACCGCGCTCTCCTCCATCGGCCAGTACAACACCGCCGCCACCCCGCTGCAGATGGCCATGGTCACCTCCGCCATCGCCAACAACGGCACCCTGATGAAGCCGTACATGGTCGACGAGCTCCAGGCACCCAACCTCGACACCATCGAGAAGACGGACCCCGAGGAGATGAGCAAGCCGCTGTCCGCGGACAACGCCCAGACCCTCCAGTCCATGATGGAGACCGTCGTCGAGGACGGCACGGGAACCAACGCCAAGATCGACGGCGTCAAGGTGGGCGGCAAGACCGGTACCGCACAGCACGGCGTGGACAACAGCGAGAACCCCTACGCCTGGTTCATCTCGTACGCCAAGGCCGACGACGGCAGCTCGCCCGTCGCCGTGGCCGTGGTGGTCGAGGACGAGAACGCCGTGCGCGACGACATCTCCGGCGGCGGCCTCGCGGCACCGATCGCGAAGAACGTCATGGAGGCCGTCATCGACAGCAAGAAGTGACCGCGCCATGAACGGGGCGTGACTCCGGTCACGTCCCCTTCACATCGGCGCACGTTGCGATACCGGTCCTGTATCGGCTGCCCGGCTCGGCCAAGGGGCCAGGAGCGAGCCGGGTACGGTAGGCCGGACGGCAGCCTCCGACCGTACAAGCATGCCGGTCGGGACCGACGGAGAGGGCTGGTAGGTAACCATGGAAGAGCCGCGTCGCCTCGGCGGCCGGTACGAGCTGGGCCCGGTGCTCGGCCGTGGTGGCATGGCGGAGGTTTACCACGCGCATGACACCAGGCTCGGGCGCCAGGTGGCGGTGAAGACGCTGCGCGCGGACCTCGCGCGCGACCCGTCCTTCCAGGCCCGGTTCCGCCGAGAGGCCCAGTCGGCCGCCTCGCTCAACCATCCCGCGATCGTGGCGGTCTACGACACGGGCGAGGACTACATCGACAACGTGTCGATCCCGTACATCGTCATGGAGTACGTCGACGGCTCCACGCTCCGTGAGCTGCTCCACTCCGGCCGCAAGCTGCTGCCGGAGCGGACGCTGGAGATGACCATCGGCATCCTCCAGGCCCTGGAGTACTCGCACCGGGCCGGCATCGTCCACCGCGACATCAAGCCGGCCAACGTCATGCTCACCCGCAACGGCCAGGTCAAGGTCATGGACTTCGGCATCGCCCGCGCCATGGGCGACTCCGGCATGACGATGACGCAGACCGCCGCGGTGATCGGCACCGCCCAGTACCTCTCCCCGGAGCAGGCCAAGGGCGAGCAGGTCGACGCGCGTTCCGACCTGTACTCCACGGGCTGCCTGCTCTACGAGCTGCTGACCGTGCGTCCGCCATTCGTGGGCGACTCCCCGGTCGCGGTCGCCTACCAGCACGTGCGCGAGGAACCGCAGGCGCCGAGCGTCTTCGACCCCGAGATCACGCCCGAGATGGACGCGATCGTGCTGAAGGCCCTGGTCAAGGACCCGGACTACCGCTATCAGTCGGCCGACGAGATGCGCGCCGACATCGAGGCCTGCCTCGACGGCCAGCCCGTCGCGGCCACCGCCGCGATGGGCGCCATGGCCGCCGGCGGCTACGGCGCCTACCCCGACGACCAGCCGACCACCGCCCTGCGCTCGGACGCGGGCGGCGGCGCCACGACCATGCTGCCGCCCATGAACCCGGACGACGGCGGCTACGGCTACGACGAGCGCCCCGACCGGCGCCGCCAGCAGTCCCGCAAGAAGAACACCTCCACGATCTTCCTGGTCCTGGCCGGCATCCTCGTCCTCGTCGGCGCCATCCTGATCGGCAAGTACGCCTTCAGCGGGGGCGGGGGGGCGGGCAACGACAAGGTCGACGTGCCCGCACTTGTCGGGCAGACGCAGAACGACGCCGAGCAACTGCTCACCAACTCCGACCTCAAGCTGGGCACGGTCGAGCAGAAGCCCTGCGAGGACCAGAAGAAGGGCAGCGTCTGCGACCAGGACCCCAAGCAGGGCACCAGCGTCGACAAGGAGTCCACCGTCAACCTGGTGGTCTCGACCGGCGCGCCCAAGGTCGCCGTCCCGAACGTGATCGACAAGAACGTCGACGAGGCCACCAAGCAGCTCGAGGACAAGGGCTTCGACGTCGAGACCAAGCAGACCGAGTCCTCCCAGGACGAGGGAACGGTCCTCAGCCAGAACCCGGACCCGGGCAAGGAGCTGGAGAAGGGCTCCACGGTGACCCTGGAGGTCGCCAAGGCCGAGGAGAAGGCCACGGTCCCGGACGTCGTCGGCCGCAGCTGCGACGAGGCCAAGGCCCAGATGGAGAGCAACGGCCTGGAGGCCACCTGCTCGGACCAGCCCACCAACGACCCGAACCAGGTGGACAAGGTCATCTCCACGACGCCCGCGGCGAACCAGCAGGTCGACCCGGGCTCGAAGGTCACGATCGTGGTCGGCAAGGCCGTGGAGAAGAAGAAGGTGCCGGAGATCAAGCTCGGTACCCCCCTGGGCCAGGCCCAGCAGACCCTGCAGCAGGCCGGCTTCACCAACATCCAGGTCAACGGTCCCAACGACGGCAACGCGGTCGTCATAGGGCAGAACCCGCCGGCCAACAGCGAGGTCGACGACCCGGCCGCCACGCAGATCACCCTCACCACGGTGGGCGGCAACGGCGGTAACGGCGGCAACAACAACGGCGGCAACGACAACGGCGGCGCCATCGGCGGTCTGCCCGGCTTCGGCGACTGACCCGCCTGCCCGACCGACCGGAGCCCCGGTCCCTCAGCTCAGCTGAGGGACCGGGGCTCCGTCGTAGGGGTGCGGCTCAGCGCAGTTCCTTCGGCGGGGTGCGGTCCCCGTCCACCTTCTCCGTGCGGACCAGCTCGCCCCACACCACGTAGCGGTAGCGGCTCGTGTAGACCGGGGTGCAGGTCGTCAGGGTGATGTAGTGGCCGGCCTTCTTCTTGCCGGACTCGCCGGGGACCGCGTCGAGGACGTCGACGTTGAACTTCGAGGTCTCGGGGAGGACGGCGTACGTCTTGTAGACGTACCAGGTGTCCTTCGTCTCGAAGACGATCGGGTCACCCTTCTCGATCTTGTCGATCTTGTGGAACTTGGCGCCGTGCCCGTCGCGGTGGGCGGCGAGCGAGAAGTTGCCCTTCTTGTCCGAGGTGGGCAGCGTCGCCTTGACCGGGTCGGTGTAGTAGCCGGCCACGCCGTCGTTGAGGACCTTCATCGACGTGCCCTTCTCCACCAGGATGTCGCCCTCGCCCATCGCCGGGACGTGCAGGAAGCCGATGCCCGCCCTGGTGTCCAGGGCACCCGGACCATTCGCGCCGTTCCCGCCCACGCGGTCCTGGGCCCAGTTCTCCCGGACCTTCTCGGCCTGCTGGTCCGCCGCGCGGTCGGCGACCACGTTCGTCCACCACAGCGAGTAGACGACGAACAGGCCCATCACCAGGCCCGCGGTGATGAGCAGTTCGCCGAAGACGCTGACCGCCAGCGCGACGATCCGCCGGGGACCGCGCCCGCGGCGGCCCGCCCCGGACTCGGGTGGGCCGTCCTCGCCGGCGTGCTCCTGCTGATCCGTGTCGGTGGTCGATGCCACTGGTCATCCGCCCTTAACTGACGAGCGCATCCGGCTTGCCCTTGCTGCGCGGCCGTTCCTCGACCATCTTGCCCCACACGATCATGCGGTACTTGCTGGTGAACTCCGGCGTGCATGTGGTGAGGGTGATGTAGCGGCCGGGTCCCTTGAAGCCCGACTGCTTCGGGACCGGGTCCAGCACGCTGACGTTGCTGGGCGACGTCACCGGCAGGATCGACGCCATCTTGTACACGAAGTACTTGTCCTGCGTCTCCACCACGATCGGGTCGCCCGGCTCCAGCTTGTTGATGTACCGGAAGGGCTCGCCGTGCGTGTTGCGGTGGCCCGCGATGCCGAAGTTGCCGGTCCTGGCGTCCGGCATCGCCGTCTTCAGCCCGTCCTCCGCGTAGTGCCCGACCATGCCCCGGTCCAGCACCTTCTTGCTGTTGATGCCCTCCGCGATCGGCACCACCACGTCCAGCTTGGGAATGTGCAGCAGCGCGAACCCCTGACCCGGTTCGAACGAGCCCGGATTGCGCTTGCCGTTCGCCCAGTCGTCCTGGAGGTTGCTCGCGGCCTGGTTGGCCTGCGCGTGCGCCCGCACGTTCGTCCACCACAACTGGTAGGTGACGAACAGCAGCATCAGCACACCGGTCGTGATGAAGATCTCACCGATCGCCCGGCTGGCGATCACCGCGGCACCGGGCTTGCGCGCCCGCGCCTGCCGACGGGCCTCCACGCGCGACAGGGGCGCCTTCGGCCTCTGTTCGGCCTCCTCCTCCGGAGACTGGCCCCGGGGCGCCCCACGGCGCCCGTGGCGCCGTTTCGCGGCCTTCCTGCGGGCCGCGCGGCCCCCGCCCGCGGGGCCGTCCCCGGCAGAGGCGGCGGCGGAGCCATGCTCGGCGGCCGTGCGGTGCTCCGGGGGCTCCGGAATCCGCAGCGCCACCGTCTCGTCGTCGAGCAGCGGCGGCCGGTACTGCTCCCCGAACGCACCGGAATCCCCGTACGGCTGCCCGTACGAGGATCCCTGGTCACCGGCCGTGCCGGAGTCGCGCTCGGGGCGCAGCGCGGTCACGCCGTGGCCCTGCCCACCACCGGGGCGAGCCCCGCCGACCTCGCCACCGCGTCCCGGTCGCCGCACTCCACCAGCCAGTTGGCCAGCATCCGGTGCCCGTGCTCGGTCAGCACCGACTCCGGGTGGAACTGCACGCCCTCGACGAGCAGGTCCCGGTGGCGCAGGCCCATCACGATCCCGTCGGGCGTACGGGCCGTCACCTCCAGCTCCGCCGGCACGGTGGCGGGCTCGGCCGCCAGCGAGTGGTACCGCGTCGCCGTGAACGGCGAGGGCAGCCCCGCGAAGACCCCTTGGCCCGTGTGCTCCACCGGCGAGGTCTTGCCGTGCAGCAGCTCCGGCGCCCGGTCCACCACACCGCCGTACGCCACCTGCATCGACTGCATGCCCAGGCACACGCCGAAGACCGGCACCCGGGTTTTCGCGCAGTGCCGCACCATGTCGACGCACACCCCGGCCTGCTCCGGCGTACCCGGGCCGGGCGAGAGCAGCACGCCGTCGAAGCCGTCCTGGGCGTGGGCCGTCGACACCTCGTCGTTGCGCAGCACCTCGCACTCGGCGCCGAGTTGGTACAGGTACTGGACCAGGTTGAAGACGAAGCTGTCGTAGTTGTCGACGACGAGGATGCGCGCGCTCACTGGTTGTCCACCGTCACATCGTTGAAGGGGAGCAGCGGTTCGGCCCACGGGAAGACGTACTGGAAGAGGACGTAGACCACGATCATCGCCAGCAGGAGCGAGAGCAGCGCCTTCACCCACGCGTTCCCCGGCAGATGCCGCCAGATCCAGCCGTACATGCCGTCCCTTCCGTCGCACCACGGCGCCAGACTCACGCCGTACCGCACCAGACTAGCGGCGCGCGGCCCTCCGGAACGGCCCTAATCCACAGGCTGGGCATAGTGCAGGTCGGCCGTGCCCGAGTAGCCCGGCAGCGTCACCCGGCCGTCCTCCTCGACCTTCCAGCCGAGCCCGTACACGTTGACGTACACCATGTAGTTCTGGATCGCCGGCGCCTTCGCCAGCGCCTTCTTCAGCCGCTCCGGGTCACCGACCGCCTGGATCTTGTACGGCGGTGAGTAGACGCGGCCCTGGAGGATCAGGGTGTTGCCCACGCAGCGCACCGCGCTGGTGGAGATCAGCCGCTGGTCCATGACCTTGATGCCCTCGGCGCCGCCCTGCCACAGCGCGTTCACCACGGCCTGGAGGTCCTGCTGGTGGATCACCAGGTAGTCGGGCTGCGGTTCCGGATAGCCGGGGAGCTTCGCGGTGGCGTCCGGCGGGGCGTCGTCGAGCGTGACGGTGATCGCCTCGCCCTTCAGCTTCTGCGTGCCCGCCTTCTCCTCCAGCGCCGCGAGCTTGTCGTCCTCCGAGCGCGTACGGCCGTCGTCGCGCTCGGCGAGTGAATCGACGTCCTCGCGCAGGGCTCCGTTGGACTCCTCCAGGTCGCCGTTCTCCCGGCTGCGCTCGTGGATGAGGTCGGACAACTTGAGCAAAGAGGCGTCCGTACGGATATTGGTGCCCTTCGCGGTGTCGAAGCTGGTGAAGAAGATGAGTCCCGCGAGGGCGAAGACGGCCGCCGTGAGGATCCGCACGGGCCGGAAACGGCGCCGGCGGACAGGGCTGGATCCCGTCCCGGGGGAGTCGGCAGAATTGCTCAACGTACCCTTATCTCCTTCGGCGCCACGGAAGGACTACGCTAACGGACGCCCGGGGGAGCGCTCAGAGTCCCCTTGTCCCATGTACGCCGCACCCGAGACCGAGCCCCGTTCCCTGCGCGGCCACGCAGCGCATCGACAGGAGAGACCCTCGTGCCGAAGTCACGTATCCGCAAGAAGGCCGATTACACGCCGCCGCCCTCGAAGCAGGCGACCAGCATCAAGCTGACCAGCCGCGGCTGGGTGGCGCCGGTCATGCTGGCCATGTTCGTCATCGGCCTGGCCTGGATCGTCGTCTTCTACGTCACCGACGGTTCCCTTCCCATCGACTCCCTGGGCAACTGGAACATCGTGGTGGGCTTCGGTTTCATCGCCGCGGGCTTCGGCGTCTCCACGCAGTGGAAGTAGCCCCCGCGGCGGCTCCGCGGTAGCTCTGCCCAGGGCTGTCCACGGAGTTATCCACAGGCGTTATCCACATGGGGAAAAGAAAGACGATCTGTGGATAACCCGTCGGACATTGACGCCGGTGTGACGGAAGTACCGGCTGACCCCAGGTCCCGAAAGCATGTTCGCCCCCTGCCTGACCTGCAATAACACTGGTCAGCGACAGGGGGCACATGTGTTCCCGCACGCTGTGCACAAGATCCGCCACCTACTGTGGACAACGGGTGCTCAGGTGAGCTGGACCGTCCTCAACAGGGTCAGTCCGACGACGATCAGGAGGACCAGCGCGCAGGTGCCGTACTGGACGAGCGTGCGCCGCTCACGCGGGGCGTGGAGCATGGCCCAGCCGATCACGGCACCCGCGACGAGGCCGCCGACGTGGGCCTGCCAGGAGATGTTGTCCCGGGTGAAGGTGAAGATCAGGCTGATCACCAGCAGGATGACGACCGGCCGCATGTCGGCATTGCGTCGGCGCATCAGTGCGGCGGTGGCGCCGAAGAGGCCGAAGATCGCGCCGGAGGCACCGAGGGTGGCCGTGGTGGGTGCCTCGAGCAGGTAGGCGCAGACGCTGCCGGCGAGGCCGGAGACGAGGTAGAGCGCGAGGTAGCGGGCTCTGCCGAGGGCTTCCTCCAGGGGGCCGCCGAGGAACCACAGGGTGATCATGTTGAAGCCGATGTGCCAGATCTCCTGGTGGGTGAACATCGTGGTCACCAGGCGGTACCACTCGCCCTCCGCGACGCCCTCGGTCGGGACGAAGGGGGCGGGGGGCCAGCGCCCGATGAGCACCAGGTCGGCGAGGAAGGAGTCGGGCAGCGCCTGGACGGCGATGAACACCGCCACGTTGATCCCGATCAGGATCTTGGTGACGAGGCTCGGGTCGGCCGCGACGGTGCCGCCCGCGAGGGTGCGGGGCCGGGAGGCGCTCGGGGCCGGTCCGCCGGCCCCCGGTGTGCGGCCGGCGGCGCAGTCGGGGCAGTGGAAGCCCACGGAGGCGTTGATCATGCAGTCCGTGCAGATGGGGCGCTCGCAGCGGGTGCAGCGGATACCGGTCTCGCGGTCGGGATGGCGATAGCAACCGGGCAGGCTCTGGGCGTCCGGTCGGCCGGCGGCCGCGTGGTCCATGGCATCCCCTAGGTCGTCCCTGCGGGCGGTGTGTGCAGATGCACCGCCCCGCCCTTCTCTACGGATGGACGGGGCGTTTGGTTCCTGCCCGGTGTGCGGGGACGTCAGACGTTCCGCGTTTCGATGACGACCGACTCGATGACGATGTCGGTGAGGGGGCGCTCGGTGCGGGGGTTGGTCCGCGTGGCGGCGATGGTGTCGACGACCTTCTGGCTGGCCGGGTCGGTCACTTCGCCGAAGATCGTGTGCTTGCGGTTCAGCCAGGTCGTCGGGGAGACGGTGATGAAGAACTGCGAGCCGTTGGTGCCGGGACCGGCGTTGGCCATGGCCATCAGGTAGGGCTTGTCGAAGGCGAGGTCGGGGTGGAACTCGTCCGGGAACTGGTAGCCGGGGTCGCCGGTGCCGTTGCCCAGCGGATCGCCGCCCTGGATCATGAAGCCGCTGAGGACCCGGTGGAAGACGGTGCCGTCGTAGAGCTTGGCCATGGACTTCTCGCCGGTGGCGGGATGGGTCCACTCCCGCTCGCCGCGGGCGAGCTCGACGAAGTTCTTGACGGTCCTGGGTGCGTGGTTCGGCAGCAGCCGGACCTCGATGTCACCTTGGTCGGTCTTCAGGGTGGCGTAGAGCTGCTCGGCCACGATGTGCCTTCCCTCGTCCTGTGTGCGCACCGATCCTCCCACGGTCGGGGGCGCGTTCGTCGCTCATCCCGCTGGGTCACGAGCGTGGGGCGCCGATCCGTGGCAAGGTCGTGGGCAGCCGCGTGTTGCCCGGTATTCGTCCGCTATTGATGTCGATCAGCTCTTGTCCGCAACTTCATCACCACTTGTCCCAGAGGGCACAGCGGTCGCGTCCGTGACCCGGATGCCCGCCCTCACATGCCTGGCGGTGCGTCCACAGGCATGATCCGTAAAAGGGTGGAAAGTCGAATGACCGTACGCCACCGAGGAGGAGGAACCCGTGACCCGCATCGACAGCGTGCGCGCCGCGACCGGTTCGGCGAAGGACAGCGTGCTGCACGCCGCGGAAGTGGTGGCGCCCTACGCCGACACGGCCAAGGACAGGGCCGCTCACTATGCACAGGAGGCGCGCGTACGGCTGGCGCCCAAGGTGTCGCAGGCCGCAGACCAGGCCCGGCTTCAGTACGGCGCGCGGGTCGCGCCGCGGCTGGGGCAGGCCCGTACGCATGTGCCGCCGAAGATGGACGCGGCCGCGCAGGAGGCCGCGATCCGTACGCGTCTGGCTGCCCGGCAGGCGGCCGACTATTCACGACCGATGATTGAGCAGGCGGTGGCCGCGGCCGGTCCCGTGCGCGAGGAGGCCACGGCGCGCGGTGCGGCCGCGCTGGCCGCGCTGCGTGGTCAGGTCACGGCGAAGGAGATCCAGCGGCTGACGCGCCGGCACCAGCGACGGGCCAGGGCCGGTCGGGTCGCCAAGGCCCTCGCGGTGGTCGGCATCGTCGCGGGCGGCGCCTTCGCGGCGTGGAAGTGGTGGGACAAGCAGGCCAACCCGGACTGGCTGGTGGAGCCGCCGGAGGCGACGGAGGTTCCCGAGTCGGGCCGGCTGACGTCGGTGGACGGTACCGGCGAGGCCATCCTCGATCCGGAGGTGCAGGCCAAGCAGGCCCAGGAGGAGGCGGCGGAGGGCGACGAGCCCCGCTGACCCTCGCTCGCCGTACCGGCGTCGGCTGGTGCTTCTCATCGCTGCGGGGCGGGAGACCCTGAGTCTCCCGCCCCGCAGCGATGTTTCACGTGAAACGGCGCTCAGCGGCCGTAGCGGCGTTCCCGGAGGGAGTAGGAACGCAGCGCCCGCAGGAAGTCGATCTCGCGGAAGTCCGGCCAGTAGGTCTCACAGAAGTGGACCTCGGCGTAGGCGGACTGCCAGAGCAGGAATCCGGAGAGCCGCTGTTCGCCGGAGGTGCGGATGATGAGGTCGGACTCGGACCGTGTCTTGGAGTACAGGTGCTTGGAGATGTGCTCCATGGTGAAGGTCTCGATGAACTCGTCGATGTCGCCACCCTGGGAGCTGTGCTCCATCAGGGCGGAACGCACGGCGTCGACGATCTCGCGCCTGCCTCCGTAGCCCACGGCGACATCGACCTTGGTACCGCCCTTGCGGCCCTGGGTGGCGGCGGTGGCGGTCTTCAGGCGGCTCGCGGACTCGGCGGGCAGCAGGTCCAGGGCGCCGACGGCTTCGACGGGCCAGGGATTGCCCGGCGCGGCCAGCTGCTCGACGACCTCGGCGATGATGTCGATGAGGGGGTTCAGCTGCTCTTCGGGCCGGTGGAGGTTGTCGTCGGAGAGCATGAACAGGGTGACGTGCTCGATCTGCGCGGAGTCGCACCAGCGCAGGAAGTCCAGCACCTTCGCGCCGCCGGCCCGGTAACCCTCGCGGGGGTCGTCGATGCCCGACATCTTGGCCCACCGGCGGTTGCCGTCGAGCATGATGCCGATGTGCTGGGGGCGTGGGCGTCCCTCCAACTCCCTGACCAGCCGCTTCATGTAGAGCGCGTCGAGAGCGGCTCGTACCTTGGCCCGCATGGTCTACCCCTTCCACCTCGTCGGTAGCGAACGGACGGCTCCGACGGCGATGAGCCACGTGGCACCGCCCCGCCGGGGTGTGGCGCTGATGCCCTGTGGGGTGACGATATCAAGAGCGGACAGCGCCGCCCGGGCGTCGAGAGCGACCCGTCCGTGAGCCCGTTGTGTTGCCGGCGCGGGCGCCGGAGCGTTGTTCTCCGTGGTCAACTGGCCCTTTCCCTCCGGTTGTTGTCGATCACCCGGTCGGTGCGGGCGGTGTCGGGCACGGTGTGACGATGACGACGGTGAGGAACGTCTCCGCCCGCCGGGCCCGGACGGCCGGGCCGCTGCGGCCCGCCTGGAGAGAACAGAGCGCCTCCGACCCATGTTTTCGCAGGTCGGAGGCGCTATTGACGGTGGAGCCTAGGGGAGTCGAACCCCTGACATCTGCCATGCAAAGACAGCGCTCTACCAACTGAGCTAAGGCCCCTCGGGCAGCCTCGCCGGTCCTGGTGTCGCGGACCGTCGGGTGCCGCGGACCAGAGTACCGGGTCGCCCCCCGTATCTCACAAATGATTGGGGGTCCCGGGGAACGACCACGCTCCGTAAGATGCTCGGCGTGGTTCGCTGGAGCGAACTGCGGTTTTTGGGGAAGCGATGGGGAGACGCAATGGACGCCGCACAGCAGGAAGCCACCGCAAGAGCGCGGGAACTGCAGCGGAACTGGTACGGGGAGCCGCTGGGGGCGCTCTTCCGCAGGCTTATCGACGATCTCGGTCTCAACCAGGCTCGTCTCGCGGGGGTGCTGGGGCTGTCCGCGCCGATGCTGTCGCAGCTGATGAGCGGCCAGCGGGCGAAGATCGGGAATCCCGCGGTGGTCCAGCGGGTGCAGCTGCTGCAGGACCTGGCGGGGCAGGTCGCCGACGGCAGTGTGAGCGCGGCCGAGGCCACGGAGCGCATGGACGAGATCAAGAAGTCGCAGGGGGGCTCGGTGCTCAGCAACACCACGACGACCACCGGTAGTTCCGGTGCGCCGACGGTCAAGCGGGTGGTGCGGGAGATCCAGTCGCTGCTGCGCTCGGTGGCGGCCGCCGGGGACATCATCGACGCGGCGGACTCCCTGTCCTCCTCGCATCCGGAGCTGGCGGAGTTCCTGCGGGTGTACGGCGCGGGCCGCACATCGGACGCGGTCGCGCACTACCAGTCCCACCAGAACTGACCCCGTGGGCCCGGTCGCCGAGGGGGTCGGCGGCCGGGCCCGCGGGAGTGGCGCGACAGGTCCCAGGGGAGGAGCGGCGCACAGCCATGGGTGAGGTCTTCGCGGGCCGGTACGAGCTGGTCGATCCGATCGGCCGGGGCGGGGTGGGTGCCGTCTGGCGTGCCTGGGACCACCGCCGCAGGCGCTATGTGGCCGCGAAGGTGCTCCAGCAGCGGGACGCGCACTCGCTGCTGCGGTTCGTCCGGGAGCAGGCGCTGCGCATCGATCATCCCCATGTGCTGGCGCCCGCGAGCTGGGCCGCCGACGACGACCAGGTCCTGTTCACGATGGACCTGGTCACGGGGGGTTCGCTGGTCCATCTGGTCGGGGACTACGGGCCCCTGCCGCCCGACTTCGTGTGCACGCTGCTCGACCAGCTCCTGTCGGGGCTGGCGGCGGTGCACGGGGAGGGCGTGGTGCACCGTGACATCAAGCCCGCCAACCTGCTCCTGGAGGCGACGGGGACGGGCCGTCCGCGCCTCAGGCTGTCCGACTTCGGCATCGCGATGCGGCTGGGTGAGCCCCGGCTGACGGAGACCAACCTGGTGGTGGGGACGCCGGGTTACCTGGCGCCGGAGCAGATGATGGGTGCGGAGCCGGACTTCCCAGCGGACCTGTTCGCGGTGGGGCTGGTCGCCCTGTATCTGCTGGAGGGGGCCAAGCCGGACGCCAAGGCGCTCGTCCAGCACTTCGCCGAGCACGGTACGCCGCCCGCGCCGCGGGGGATTGCCGAGCCGTTGTGGCAGGTCGTGGCGACGCTGCTGCAGCCGGACCCGTCGGCGAGGTTCCGTACCGCGACGGGGGCGCGCAAGGCGCTGGCCGCGGCGGTGGAACTGCTGCCGGAGCCCGGGCCCGACGACGAGCTGATCGAGATCTTCGACCAGGTCGGCCCGCTGCCGACGGGGTTCGGCCCCGAGGGCCCGTTCAAGCGGGCCTCCGGTGTGGACGACGTACCGACGGACCCGCGACGCCCTGCGAGCGCGGCCCCGCCCCCGCACGCCACACCACCGACACCGTCGTGGCCGACCACGCCTCCACCGCCCGCCCCGTCCCCGGACCGGACACCGCACACCCCGCCGACGCCGCCGACCGGCCCGCCGTCCGACCAGGACCGGCCGTCACCTGCCGTCCCGGGCACGGACCCGTCACCGGCGTCCACACCATCCGGCCTCCCGCCCGGCCAGGGCTGGACGGGAGGCGTTCCCGCGGCGCCGCCGTCGGTGTCCGGGCCGGTGCGGTCGGCCTCGGGCGGAACGCCGCGGGCGGGTGCCATGTCGGAGACCGGCAGCTTCCACCTGCCGCCCCCGCAGCCGACCGACACGTCGGAGTCGGCGTCGGCTGCGGGGGCCAACACGGCGCAACCGCCCGCGCAGTACCCGGCGTTCACGGGCGCGTCGCAGCACCTGCCGCCGGACCGGGCGCCGTACGGGCCGCCGCTTCCCGCCGAGGCTCTGGCGCCGTCCCCGCCGCAGCGCACCGACGTCCCCACCGCCGCGTACACCGCCCCGAATCCGCGGTCCGCCCCGCCCGCCCAGCGCCGCGGGGCCCGGCGGCGCCGCCGTCCCGGTCCCCCGGCCCGGGTGGTGCTGCCGCTGCTGCTGCTCGCGCTGGCCTGCTACGCCGTGGGTTTCTGGGCGCTGACCCGCATCTGAGTCCGGCACGCGGAACTGGGTGCCTAGGCCCGGCGCCGGGCCGTCGCCGTCCACACGGCCAGGCCGAGGAGGAGCAGGCTGCCGGTGCCGATCCCGCCGACGGCGACCGCCTTCATGGCGAGGTCGTCGTCCGGGTCGGCGCTCGCGGGCGTCGCCGCCGCCCGGTCCTGCGCGGAAATCTCGAAGAGGCCCTTCGGCCGGGACTCCCCCGCGTAGTCGGGGCCCGTGCGTGCCGCTCCCCCGAGTCGCAGGCGCAGTGTCACGCCGAACGGGCCCTGGCCGAAGTCGTCGGCCACCTGGGCCGCGAGGTGGATCACGACGTAGTACTCCCCGGCGAACCGCAACGCGCCGACCTGTCCGGCGGTGGCGTACCGGTTGGGGTACGCCACGGGCGGCAGGGGGGCGAGGCCGACGGTGGTCGGGCGCCCGGTGTAGCCCTTGGCGACGTCGTCGACCTCGCCGCGCACGGGGTTGTGCAGGGCCAGCCGCAGGGCACCGGTGGCGTAGCCGGAGGCGTCCGCGGAACCGGCGAGTTCCGCGGTGGCGTACACCTGGCGGCCCCAGTCGACCGGCACCTTGTAGTAGAGGGTCTCCCCGGGCCGGATGTCGTCGCGCCAGACGCCCTGCCCTACAGGGGTGGCGTGGGCGAAGCCGTTGCCGCCCGGCCGGTGCTCCGGCTCGCCGGGGAGCGGCTCGGGCGAGGCGGAGTCCCAGGTCCGGGGCGCCTCGGTGGCGCCGGTCTGACGCGGGCGGGGTTCGGTGGCGGCGGTCAGTTCCAGGTCCCAGTCGTCCGGCGGGGAGTCCTGGGGCCGGGTCCGCTCGACGCCGACGTAGTAGGTGCCGGGGTCCTGGCACCGGTTGGCGCCGGAGTCGATCTCGCGCAGGCCCCAGGCGGTGACCGGACGGGGGCTGCGGGCGGCGCCGAAGGTCGCGCTCTGCACGGAGCACGACCCGCCGTCGGCGTCCTGCATCGAGACCCGGATGCCGTCGACGGCGGTCAGCTCGCCGTCCGCGCCGGGTACGGCGGTGACGGAGACGTAGGCGTCGGAGGCGTCGTCGAGTTCGAGGCGGTAATAGAGGACGCCGCTCCTCGGCAGGGTGCTGCGGTACGTGGCACCGGCCTCCAGCGGTTCGGCGCCCGCGGTGGCACGCGCGCCCGCGATCCGTACGGCGTCGCCGGCGAAGTCGTACCCGGTGCTCGCACCGGCGGAGCCGAGCGCATCGGCCGCGCGGGCGGTGGCTCCGGGCAGGGCGGCGCTTGTGGCCAGTACGAGTACGGCGGCTCCCAGGGCCACCGGCCCGGTCAGCGCCGGTCGCGCGGTCACCGACGGCCGCGCTCGCCGTGTTCCGGCGCGCCGCCGAGCCGTACACCACCGTCCCATGACCCGCCACCCCTCGCGCTCACCGGCTCTGTGGCCGCCCGCCCCCGGCCGCCCGTCCCCAGCGGACCGTGCCCCGTCCGGGCAACACAAAACCCCGACCGTATGACGGCCGGGGTCTGCTCAGGACCGGATGTCGGTCGTTCTCACGAACCCGTGGGCACGGAGTCAGTCGCCTCCGTCCACAGATCCTGCTCGGCGCGATCCGCCTGGATCTGGCGGTACACGAGGAGCCCGCCGATGGCGGCCAGTGCGACCAGGAGAAGCTTCTTCACCGCGCGACCTCGTCTTTCCTTGACGTAGGGGACTTCTGGCGCCCGACTATACACACCGGCCGATACCGATCGGTGACCTGTGTCGACGGTCAACTGCCCGTCGCCGGACCCCTTTAGAAGCGGACGAACCCGTTCTGATCGGAGGGTGATCACACCCTCACGCGCGGTGACTTTTGCCCGACTCTCTCCCGTCTGGGGACCTTTTCCAGCCCTTTGCGGCCATTCGAGTGGTGTTCATCTGAACATCGACGCGCCACGGGCGTCGGTCCACCACTTCGCGACCCTCATACACATCATGAGGAAAGTACGCAAATCGCCCAACCCGAAAGTGAGGGGCCATGGCCCGGAACAAGGTCCTGACGCTCTGGACCACCATCGTCACCGCCTTCCTCGCGCTGTGCACGGCGCTCGGACTCATCACGACGACGGCCACCGCAGCCGTACCGCAGACCGGAACGCACAGCAACACCGAGAGCGCCTCCCCCGAGGCGGCACCCGCGGCGGCGGCCCCCTGGTCCTGGTCCCGAACCGGTTCCCTGCCCCCCACGATGAAGCAGCGCATCCGCGCCGAGGCCCACGGCGCGGCACCCAGTTGCCGCCACCGCCCGCTCGCCGACGCCGCGGCCACCGCCACATCCGCCGCCACCGCCGCGACCACCGGCCTCCGCTGCGACGACACCGCAGCAGAGCCCCCGGCCCAGCACACCATCCCGCTCCAACGCTGAGCGGCCCGCACACACCCCGACCCCGACGTAACGGCGATCTGCGTACGCACCACACGCGAGAAACGGCCCGGCAGCTCGACAGAGCAGCCGGGCCGCCGCCATGTGTGCCCGTGAACAGGGTGATACCCGGTCAATCACGGCCATCTCGCACCCTCAACTCTTCAAGACCTCTTGAGGAGTTGTAGCCTGCGGCCATGCCCAAGGCCTACGAAGTGATCGCGGACGATCTGCGCCGCTCCATACGTGCCGGTGAGCGGCGCCCCGGCGACCGGCTGCCCTCGGAGGCCGACCTCGCCCACCACTACCGGCGCAGTGTGCCGACCGTGCAGAACGCGCTGCGGCTGCTGAGCGACGAGGGCCTGATCGACAAGCGGCACGGCCTCGGCACCTTCGTCCGCCGCCCCCGCACCCCGGCGGTGCGGGACAACCGCAGGCACCAGTGGGAGAAGGACCGGGCCCGGCGTCCGCTGGCCACGCGGGCCGAGACGGGCGCCACGGAGCGCGACACCGGCCTGCGCGCCGACGACCTCGTCTTCCACGCGGAGTACCGCGAGCAGGAGGCGTCCGCGGAACTGGCCGAGGCCTTCGGCGTCCCGGCGGGCACCGTGCTGCTCCGACGCGTCTACCGCACGCGGTACTCGGCCGAGCCCGCCCCGTTCAACCTGGTGACCTCCTACCTCCTGCGCGACATGATCGCGGCCAACCCCGACCTCCTGGACGAGGCCAACGAGCCCTGGCCGGGCGGCACCCAGCACCAACTCCGCACCGTGGGCGTCGAACTGGACCGCGTGGAGGAGCGCCTGACGGCCCGCCCGCCGACACCGGAGGAGTCCGCGGCGCTGGACCTGCCGCCGGGCACGTCGGTGATCCTGCTCCGCAAGACCTCGTACGACACCGAGGGCCGGGTGGTCGACGTCTCCGACGTCACGCTGCCCGGCGACCGCACCGAACTGCTCTTCACGACCCGTCTGGAAAGGTGGTGAGTGCCGCCGTGAACCGGCGCGTCACCGTCGTCACGGCCGTCCACGGCCCCTCCGCCCCCTTCCTCCCCGAGGCCTACGCCTCGCTGTGCGCACAGGAACTGCCCGACGGCTGGGAGTGGCGCTGGGTGATCCAGGAGGACGGCCGCACGCAGGACGTCCGGCCCCATGTGCCCGACGACCCGCGGGTCGCCTTCCACCAGGGGCGCCACGGCCGGCAGGGCGGGCCCGGGGTGGCGCGCACGATGGCCCTGGCCCACGCGGACGGCCCGTACGTGAAGGTCCTGGACGCCGACGACCGGCTCACTCCAGGCACCCTGGCCCGCGACCTGGCCGCCCTGGAGGCCGACCCGTCGATCGGGTGGGCGACCTCCCGGGTCCTGGACCTCCTGCCCGACGGTTCGACGGCCGGCTTCCCCGGCGACCCGGCGCACGGGCCGATCGAGCGCGGGGCGGTGCTCGACTTCTGGAAGGCGAACGGCTTCCGCGCCCAGGTGCACCCGGCGACCCTCCTCGTCCGGCGGGACCTGCTGCTCGCCCTCGGCGGCTGGATGGCCCTGCCCGCGTCCGAGGACACCGGCCTGCTGCTGGCGCTGGACGCCGTGAGCCGGGGCTGGTTCTCGGCGGAGGTCGGCCTCCTCTACCGCAAGTGGGCGGGCCAGGAGACCGGCCAGGCGCCCCATGCCGACCCGGTCGAACGCGGGGCCCGGATGGCGGTGGTGGACGCCAGGGCGCGCGCTCTGGCGTCCTTCGGATGGCGACTGCCGGGAAACGCCGACGGCTCCGACGGCCGGCGCGAGCGCCTCTGAGAACAGCCGCAGAGGCCAGGGGCGCGCACCCGCGGTCAGGGCAGCCGTTCCGCGTCGACTCGCGAGAAGATCAGGTCGCTCTCCCCGGTCACCGGCCCGCGCAGGCGGACCGGCGCCCGGGGCGCACCGCTCAGCGCCGGGGGATAGCTCCCGGGCGCGTAGTCGTTGGCCAGCCGGTAGACGTGGAACCCGGCGTCCCGCATCACCGCCAGCAGGTCGTCGACCCGGTCCCCGAGCCGGACCATGCGCTCGGGCGACACCTCGACCGTGATCTCCGCGTCGGGCCGCAGCGCGCCCAGCACCGGTGCGAGACCGCGCACGACGCTCCCCTCGGCGCCCTCGACGTCGATCTTGATCACCCGGGCGGTCGCGATCTCCGCCGCGTCGAGCAGCTCCGGCAGCGGCCGGGCCCGAGCCTGGAAGCTGGACTCCACCGGGCCGTCGTACGGGACGATGCTGTTCGCCCCCGTGTTCCGTGAGCTGGCGAGCGCGAACGTCAGCGTCCTGGGGCGGTCGGAGACGGCGGCGTTGAGCGCGCGGACGTTGCCCAGGGCGTTGAGCCGGACGTTCCGTACCAGGTGGCGGTGGAGGTCGGGCGACGCCTCGATCGCGACGACCCGGCCCTCGTCACCGACGAGCCGGGCCGCCAGGACGCTGAAGACGCCGATGTTGGCCCCCACGTCGACGAAGCCGTCCCCCGGCCGCAGCCGGCGCCGCAGCCAGCCCGTCAGGTGCGGCTCCCAGGCGCCGAACAGGTACAGGTACCGCTGGATGAGGTCCCGCGTGTCCACGGCGAACAGATCGCCGGTACGCGCTTCGACGACGGCCCGGCGGGGACGCTCGCGCAGCCGCGGGTTCAGCCAGCGGGTGGCGAGGGCCGCCTTCCCGAAGGTGCCGGGCCCGTTGCGCACGTACCGGGCGGCGAGGCCGACCAGGGCCTCGGTGACGGCGGCCTTCGGTTCGCCCCGGGTGCTCAGCTTCGGGCCCCTTCCGTCTCCGTGGGCGTGAGGGTGATGGCCGCGGACGGACACCCCTCGGCCGCCTCCCGCACCCGGGGGGCGTCGACGTCGTGTTCCCGGCCGGGTATGACGGCACCCAGGCCGTCCACCTGGGTGAACACGGCGGGGGCCCGGTGGACGCAGTCTCCGGAGCCGTAACACTGCTCGGGGTCGACGGAGATCCTCATGCGCACTCCAGCGGCGGTCGGTTTCGGGGCCTTCACGACCTGCCTGCCCACGGACCGGCACGCTGAATCCGCCTTGCCCGCCCGCCTGTTGGCCGGCCCTCCCCGGTCCTCATAAGATCATCCGACACTCGTACGCAGTGCGGAGTCGTGACTGGGGGACGGTTTGGGGACCGGCGAGCAACTCGTGACGATCGCGGCCGTCCTGCTCGGCGCGCTGACCACGCACGTCACGAACCATCTGATGGAGCGGAGCAGGAACCGCCACCTGCTGCTCACCAGGTGGGACGACAAGAAGGTCGACGCCTACGGGGAGTACGTGGACGCCGCCAAGATGAGGATCGCCGCGTCCGTGCCGCTGTACGAGACGCGGGAAGGGCTGCGCGAGAGCCACCGGAGCGAGGAGGACCTGCGCGACGACCTGGCGGAGGCGAGCCGGCGCTGGGGCTCGGCCTTCGAGCGGGTCATGCTGCTCGGCGGGGACGAGGCCATCGAGTCCGGGCACGAGCTGAACGTGGTGCTCGCCGAGATCGACTGGCAGGCGACCGGGCGGATCGAGGGCACCCTGGAGGAGTGGCGGGAGCGGCACCGGGCGGCGTTCCGCGCCATCAACGCCTTCCACGAGGACGCCAGGGCCGACCTCGGCATCCGGGGCGGCGTCACCGGCGAGAAGCATCCGGAGCGCGATCTGCTGGTCCCGCCCGCGCGCCGGGCGGGTGCCGGGGACTGACCGCGGCGGTCGCACCCGCCCCTCATCCACACGTACGCGTCGGCATGGTTTGGCTCCGGTCCCTCCCCTCGTGGGGACCGGTGCCAAACCATGCCGGCGCCGTTCTCGTGGGCGGTACCGGACCGGGGCGGGGAGGGCGGGCCACCGAAAGCTGACCGAGAACATGCGGCCTCATGGGGTGGCTCTCCGAGTCCTGAGCCGCTGACCTGTCCGGGTGCCGCGGGGCCGCCTCGCCACTGCGACGCGATCCTGCCACCCGTGGTCGCCGCAGAGGAGGTTCCGGACTCATGCGACCCCTGTAGCCGCAGGTCAGCCGTATAGAGTGAGTTTTCCGGTCCGGACGTCCAGGTGCGGGGGAAGTAAGGAGTGGAGACCTTGAGTTTCGACTCAGGGGCACGCACGGCCTTCGCGGAACGCCTCGCACTGCTGTACAGGGAGGCGGGCAACCCTCCCCTGAAACGTGTGTCCGAGGCCGTCGTCCGGCTCCAGCGGGTCGACGAACGAGGGCGGCCCGTGCGGGTCTCCGCCCAGCGGATCAGCGACTGGCGGCGGGCCAAGAACGTGCCCGCCCAGTTCCCCGCCCTGGCGGCCGTCCTGCACGTCCTCATACCCCAGGCGCGGCGCGCCCGGCCGGTACCGGTCTCCACCGGCCTGTACGACCTGGCCCAGTGGCAGCGCCTGTGGGAGCGGGCGCTGGCCGACCCGACCGGTGAACGCCCCGCGCCGACCGCGGCCGCGGAGCAGCCCCCCGCCGAGGCTCCGGCGGCCCCCGGCGGGATCTGCCCCTACCGGGGACTGGCCGCCTACCGCCGACAGGACGCCGACTGGTTCTTCGGGCGGGAGCGGAGCACGCGGGCCCTGGTCGCCCAGCTCCACGCGACGCGGGACACCGGCGGCCTGGTCATGCTCGTGGGCGCCTCCGGAGCGGGGAAGTCCTCGCTGCTCAACGCCGGTCTGGTGCCCGCTCTGCGCACCGGCACGCCGGACGCCGGCGACGGTCCGCCCAGGCGGGTGCTCCAGCTCGTGCCGGGGGCCGACCCGCTCGGCGAGCTGACCCGCCTGATACCGCAGCTCGCGCCGGTCGTCGGCGCCATCAGGGAAGCGGCGGCCCAGGAGACGGCGGCCCAGGAGGCGGCGACCCCGGACCCGGGCGCCCCCGAGCCCCACCCCCCGGGCCGCCCACGGGCGGAGGACGCGGCGAGGGCAGCCGTCGCGGCATGGGCGGCCACCGCGGTACGCCCGTCCGGGCCGGACGGGAGGGACGGGACGGGCAGCCGGGGCAGCCAGGGCGGCCGGGGCAGCCCGGCAGGGCAGGCGAGCCATGCGGGCCGGGACGGTCGGACAGACCCGGGAGACCAGGCGGACAGGGCAGACCTGATCGACCGGAGCGGCCCGGACGCCCCCGCAGAGCAACCAAGCCAGGCGAGCCTGGACACCCATACCGGACAAGTCACCCACCCAGAACAAACCGGCCGGGCAAGCCCGACAAGCCCGGACGGCCGGAACAACCGGCCGAACCGAGACCCCCGGGCACTCCACAATGCCCCGACAGGCGCCCCGCCGGGTGCCCGTCCGGTCGTCATCGTGGACCAGTTCGAGGAACTCTTCACCCTCTGCGCCGACGAGGCGGACCGGCGCGTGTTCATCCGGCTGCTCCAGGCCGCCTGCACGCCCGGCGCCGACGGCGGCCCGCCACCGGTGCTGGTGACCCTGGGCGTACGCGCCGACTTCTACGACCGGTGCCTGCGGTACCCCGAGCTGGCCGACGCGCTGCAGCACCGGCACATGGTGCTCGGGCCGCTGACCACCGCGGAACTGCGCGAGGCGGTGACCGCGCCCGCCAGGGCCGTCGGCATGGAGCTCGAACCGGGACTCGCCGAGCTGATCATCCGCGAGGTGAGCACCGACAGCCCGCGCGGGGCCCACGACGCGGGTGTGCTGCCGCTCCTCTCCCACGCCCTGCTCGCGACCTGGCAGCGGCGCAAGGCGGGCCGGCTGACCCTGGCCGGTTACCGCGCGGCCGGCGGCATCCAGGGGGCGGTGGCCGCGACCGCCGAACGGGCCTGGTCCGGTCTGGACCCGGCGGCCCGCACGGCCGCGCGGCTGCTGCTGCTCAGGCTGGTCCGGCTGAGCGAGGACACCCAGGCCACCCGCAGGCGCAGCACGCGGCGTCGGCTGGCCGAGGAGTCGGTGGACCCCGACAAGACCGAGGAGTCGCTGGAGGCGCTGGTACGGGCCCGGCTGGTGACGCTCGACTCGGACACCGTGGAGATCACCCACGAGGCGCTGCTGCACGCCTGGCCCCGGCTGCGCGACTGGATCGACGAGGACCGCGCCGGAAACCTGCTGCGCCAGCGGCTGGAGGAGGACGGCCTGGCCTGGGAGGAGTCGGACCGCGACAGCGCACTGCTGTACCGGGGCTCCCGGCTGGAGCAGGCCGGCGGCTGGGCGAAGTCGGCCGGTGACACCTTCCTCACCCGCAGCGCGGTGGAGTTCCTGGCCGCCGCGGTCAGGCTGCGCAGGCGCACCGTCGTGATCAGGCGTGCCGCGGTGTCCGCGCTGGTCGTCCTGACCCTCGTGGCCGTCGGTTCGGCGGTACTCGCCTGGCAGCAGCGCAACGACGCCGTGTTCGAGCAGGTGGTCGCCGAAGCGGACCGGGTCGAGGACACGGACCCGTCCCTGTCGGCCCAGCTCGACCTGGCGGCGCACCGCCTGCGGCCGGACGACGAGGACGTCAGGAACCGGCTGATCTCGATCGTGAACGCGCCCCTGGCCACCCCGCTCCTCGGCCACACGGGCGCCGTGTACCTCACCTCGTTCAGCCCCGACGGACGGATCCTCGCGACGGCCAGCTACGACCGGACCGTCCGGCTCTGGGACGTCTCGGACCCCGGCCGTCCGAAGCGGCTGGGCAAGCCCCTCACCGGGCACGGCAGCTGGGTGAGCACCGCGGTGTTCAGCCCGGACGGCCGCACCCTGGCCACCGCGTCGGACGACGGCACGATCCGGCTGTGGGACGTGCGGGACCCCGGCCGCCCGCGCCCGCTCGGCGCCCCGCTGGCCGGGCACGGCGGCACCGTCTACCTGCTCGCCTTCAGTCCGGACGGCCACACCCTGGCCTCCGCCCACGACGACCGCACCGTCCGCCTGTGGGACGTCGCCGACCCGCGCCGCCCCGAGGCGCTCGACACGCTGACCGGCCCCACCGCGGCGGTGCGCTCGGTGGCCTTCAGCCCCGACGGACACACGCTCGCGGCCGGCGGCGACGACGAGAAGGTCCGGCTCTGGGACGTGGCCGACCCGCGCCGCCCCGAGCCGGCCGGCGCACCGCTGGCCGGTCACAGCGGCCTGGTGCACTCCGTGGCCTTCAGCCCCGACGGCCGCACCCTCGCCAGCGGCAGCGCGGACGACACCGTACGGCTGTGGGACGTCACCGACCCCGCCGGGGCGAAGCCGGTCGGCGCACCACTCACCGGCCACAGCGGACCCGTCTGGGCGGTGGCGTTCAGCCCCGACGGCGCCATGCTCGCCGCGAGCAGCGCGGACAGCACGGCGAGCCTGTGGAACGTCAGCGACCCGGCCTACCCCTCACAGGTCGGCGTGCCCCTCGCCGGCGGCAGCGGTGAGATGTACGCCCTCGGCTTCAGCCCCGACGGGCACACCCTCGCCACCGGCAGCGGTGACAGCAAGGTCCGTCTGTGGTCGCTGCCGACGTCGGACATGATCGGCCGTATCGGAGCCTTCCGCCCGGACGGACAGGTACTGGCGACGGCCGCCCGCGACGGCCGGGTCCGGCTCTGGGACGTGGCCGCCCCCGCCCGTCCCGTGTCGCTGAGCGCCCCCTTCCGGCCCGGCGAGGGAGACATACGGTCCCTGGTGTTCTCCCCGGACGGCAAGACGCTCGCGGTGCTCGTGGGGGGCGGCGCGCTGCGGCTGTGGGACGTCACGGACCCGGCCAGGCCCAAGGCCCACGGACCGCCCGTGGCGCTGCGCACCCGGTACGCGGGCCCCGACACGCTGGCTTTCAGTCCCGACGGCCGCACCCTGGCCACGGCCCACGACGACCGCACCGTCCAGCTGTGGAACGCCGAGGACCCATCCCGCCCCCGCCGTCTGGGCAAGCCGCTCGCGGGCCACACGGGATACGTCAACACGCTCGCGTTCAGCCCGGACGGCCGCACCCTCGCCAGCGGCGGCGCGGACGACGCCGTACGCCTGTGGGACGTCACCGATCCCGCGCACGCCACCCGCCTCGGCGCGGCCCGTACCGGGCACCTCGGGCCCGTCAACGTCCTCGCCTACAGCCCCGACGGCCGCACCCTGGCCAGCGGCAGCGACGACGGTACGGTCCGGCTCTGGGACGTCGACGGGCCGGGCGAGGCGTCCGGGGGCGGGACCACGCTCGCCGGACACACCGACTCGGTGCTGTCGCTGACGTTCAGCCGGGACGGCTCCACGCTGGCCAGCGGCGCCAACGACAACACGGTCCGGCTCTGGAGCGTCACCGACCCCGCCGAGGCCGCCCCCATCGGCCAGGCGATGAGCCCCAACGCCAAGGCGGGCAACTTCCTGTCCTTCAGCCCCGGGCACCACATGCTCGGGGTCTCCAGCGGCACGGACACCGTCCGGCTGTGGAGCCTGGGCGTGGACGACGCCATCGACCGCATCTGCTCGGCCACCCGGGGCGTGCTGACCGAGGAGAAGTGGCACGAGTACCTGCCGCGCCTGGACTACGAACCACCGTGCGACCGGTGAGCCCGCCCCCGCATACGTGATCCCTGTCACAACACGGTCACCCGACCGACCAGTCGGCACCCACTGGACACCCGGCCTTGTTAGCCTTGTCCACAGCCCGACCGCTGGCGCATCCCCCGTCGCCAGCGGTCGGGTCTTTTCTTGAACTCCCCCGCCCCACCACGCCGAACGCGAAGACCCCCAACCGGATCCGGTTGGGGGTCTTCGTGCTGGTGGGGCTAACAGGATTTGAACCTGTGGCCTCATCCTTATCAGGGATGCGCTCTAACCAACTGAGCTATAGCCCCGCCGCGCTCTGCGGTGTATGTCCCGCGCGCTGACTCCTGAAGATTAGCGCACGAGGCGGGCAGTCCCAAAATCGGTTGTCGCACCGCCGGAGAGCGGGGCCGAGCCGCGGATCACTCGTCCTCGGCGAGCGTCAGCTCCACGCCGCCGACGAAGCCGGCGGACAGGTTGTAGATGAACGCGCCGAGGGTGGCCAGGGCCGTCGCGAGGACCACGTCGATGACCGCGATGACGGTCGCGAACATCAGCACGTTGGGCAGCGACAGGAAGGACTGCAGGTCGAAGCCGTTGGACTCGTTGGACCCGGTGGCCTCGGCGATCGTGCCGCCGACCGTCGAGAAGACGCCCATGGCGTCCATGACCATCCACAGCACGGCGGACGCGACGATGGTGCAGATGCCGAGCGCGATGGAGAGCAGGAAGCTGACCTTCATCACCGACCACGGGTCGGCCTTCGACACACGCAGCCGCGCCTTGCGCACGCGGGGCGTGGTGCGTGCGCCGGTGCGCGGGCGGCGCACGGCCGCCGTGTTGCCGCCGTGGGTCTGGTAGGCCTGCGGCGGGTGGTACGGCCCGCCGGGCTGCTGGGGCTGCCGTTCTCCCGGCAGCGGCGAGGCCGCCTGCTGAGTCTGCTGGCCTCGGGTGTCCGTCACAGTTCCCCCCTGGGATCCATGCGTTGTGGACGAGCTCCCCGCGTGCGAGTCGGTCGCTCCGTCGTCGATCTTGCGCAGTTGAGTCGTGTGCGAATCCGTCGCACGCGCGGCGGAGCCACGGCCGCCGCCGCCCGTTTCCGTACCCGTGGGGGTACCGGCCGATCCGGCGCCCGTGGCTCCGCTCACGATGACTCTCTCCTCGTGCTACTCGGCCGAGGGCGCCTCACCCTCGTCCGTGCCGGTGGTCGCGGCACCCTCGGCGGTCTCGTCGACGACCACATCGCCGTCGACCTCCTCCGCCTCGCGTCCCGCCTCGGCGTTGCGTGCGATGCCGACGACGGCATCGCGCTTGCCCAGATTGATCAGTTGAACGCCCATGGTGTCACGGCCGGTCTCCCTGACCCCGTTGACTCGCGTACGAATCACACCGCCCGAGAGTGTGATGGCGAGGATCTCGTCGTGCTCCTCGACCACCAGCGCGCCCACGAGCGACCCGCGGTCCTCGACGATCTTGGCAGCCTTGATGCCGAGGCCGCCGCGACCCTGGACGCGGTACTCGTCGACGGAGGTCCGCTTCGCGTAACCGCCGTCGGTGGCAGTGAACACGAACGTACCGGCTCGAACAACATTCATCGAGAGCAGCTCGTCCCCTTCGCGGAAACTCATGCCCTTGACGCCCGAGGTGGCACGGCCCATCGGACGCAGCGTGTCGTCCGACGCGGTGAACCTGATCGACTGTGCCTTCTTGCTGATCAGCAGCAGATCGTCCTCGGCCGAGACGAGTTCGGCCCCGATCAGTTCGTCATCGCTTCCGTCCGCCTGCTCCCGCAGGTTGATGGCGATGACACCACCCGAGCGCGGCGAGTCGTAGTCCTTCAGCGGCGTCTTCTTCACCAGACCGGCCTTGGTGGCCAGGACCAGGTACGGCACCGCCTCGTAGTCCCGGATCGCGCGGATCTGGGCGATCGACTCGTCCGGCTGGAAGGCCAGCAGGTTCGCCACGTGCTGGCCGCGCGCGTCCCGGCCGGCGTCCGGCAGCTCGTAGGCCTTGGCGCGGTAGACGCGGCCCTTGTTGGTGAAGAACAGCAGCCAGTGGTGCGTGGTGGACACGAAGAAGTGGTTGACGATGTCGTCTTCCTTGAGCTTCGCGCCGCGCACGCCCTTGCCA
This sequence comes from Streptomyces sp. BBFR25, assembly GCF_044590125.1. Classification (NCBI taxonomy): domain Bacteria; kingdom Bacillati; phylum Actinomycetota; class Actinomycetes; order Kitasatosporales; family Streptomycetaceae; genus Streptomyces; species Streptomyces sp. BBFR25. The sequence goes on along the minus strand of NZ_CP172447.1, from coordinate 4,290,105 downwards.
CCGCGCTTCTGCGCCCGGTAGTCGTCGGTCTTGGTGCGCTTGATGTAACCGCCACGCGTGACCGTGACGACGATGTCCTCCTCGGCGATCAGGTCCTCGATGGACATGTCGCCCTCATAGGGGATCAGCTTCGTCTTGCGGTCGTCGCCGTACTTCTCGACCAGCGCGGTCAGCTCCTCGCTGACGATCCCGCGCTGGCGGACGGGGGAGGCGAGGATCTCGTTGTACTCGGTGATCTTCGCCTGGAGTTCGTCGTGCTCCCGGACGATCTTCTGCCGCTCCAGGGCCGCCAGGCGGCGCAGCTGCATCTCGAGGATGGCGTTGGCCTGGATCTCGTCGATCTCCAGGAGGTCCATCAGGCCCCCGCGCGCGATCTCGACGGTGTCGCTGCGCCGGATCAGCGCGATGACCTCGTCGATGGCGTCCAGCGCCTTGAGCAGACCGCGCAGGATGTGCGCCCGCTCCTCCGCCTTGCGCAGCCTGAAGCGCGTACGGCGGACGATGACCTCGATCTGGTGGTTCACCCAGTGGCGGATGAACGCGTCCAGGGACAGGGTGCGCGGCACGCCGTCGACCAGGGCCAGCATGTTGGCGCCGAAGTTGGTCTGCAGGTCGGTGTGCTTGTACAGGTTGTTCAGGACGACCTTGGCGACCGCGTCCCGCTTGAGGACGATCACCAGGCGCTGGCCGGTGCGCGAGGACGTCTCGTCGCGGACGTCGGCGATGCCGCCGACCTTGCCGTCCTTCACCAGGTCGGCGATCTTCTGCGCGAGGTTGTCCGGGTTGACCTGGTAGGGCAGCTCCGTGACCACCAGGCACTGGCGGTTCTGGATCTCCTCGACCTCTACGACCGCGCGCATGGTGATCGAGCCGCGCCCGGTGCGGTAGGCCTCCTCGATGCCCTTGCGGCCCACCACCAGGGCGCCGGTGGGGAAGTCGGGGCCCTTGATGCGCTCGATCAGCGCGTCGAGCAGTTCCTCGTGCGAGGCCTCGTAGTTCTCCAGGTACCACTGCGCTCCGGCCGCGACCTCGCGCAGGTTGTGCGGCGGGATGTTGGTCGCCATGCCGACCGCGATGCCCGCCGAACCGTTGATCAGCAGGTTCGGGAAGCGGGCCGGCAGGACGGTCGGCTCCTGGGAGCGGCCGTCGTAGTTGTCCGTGAAGTCGACGGTCTCCTCGTCGATGTCGCGGACCATCTCCATCGACAGCGGCGCCATCTTGCACTCGGTGTAGCGCATGGCCGCCGCCGGGTCGTTGCCCGGCGAGCCGAAGTTGCCGTTGGAGTCGACGAGCGGCATCCGCATCGACCAGGGCTGGGCGAGGCGGACCAGCGCGTCGTAGATGGAGCTGTCGCCGTGCGGGTGGTAGTTGCCCATGACGTCGCCGACGACGCGGGCGCACTTGTAGAAGCCGCGCTCGGGGCGGTAGCCGCCGTCGTACATGGCGTACAGCACCCGGCGGTGCACGGGCTTGAGGCCGTCGCGGACGTCGGGCAGCGCACGCGAGACGATGACGGACATCGCGTAGTCGAGGTACGAGCGCTGCATCTCCGTCTCGAGCCCGACGGGCTCGACACGCATCGCCAGGGCGTCACCCTCGGGCGTGGTCACAGGAGTGTTCTCGTCGGTCATTGCTGGTGAAGGTCCTTCCTGGTGCGGTCAGCTGAGACCGACTCAGATGTCGAGGAAGCGGACGTCCTTGGCGTTGCGCTGGATGAACGCGCGCCGGGCCTCGACGTCCTCGCCCATCAGCACCGAGAACAGGTCGTCGGCCTGCGCGGCGTCGTCGAGCGTGACCTGGCCGAGCACCCGGTGCTCCTGGTCCATGGTCGTGATGCGCAGCTCCTCGGCGTTCATCTCGCCGAGACCCTTGAAGCGCTGCACGGAGTCCTCGCGGATGCGCTTGCCCGCGTTGCGGCCCATCTCGATCAGCGCGTCGCGCTCCCGGTCGGAGTACGCGTACTCGAAGTCGTCCCGGCCCCACTTGATCTTGTACAGCGGCGGGCGGGACAGGTACACGTGCCCGGACTCGACCAGCGGCCGCATGAAGCGGAACAGGAAGGTCAGCAGCAGGGTGTTGATGTGCTGGCCGTCGACGTCGGCGTCCGCCATCAGGATGATCTTGTGATAACGGAGCTTCTCGATGTCGAAGTCCTCGTGCACACCGGTGCCGAACGCGGAGATCATCGCCTGGATCTCCTGGTTCTGCAGGATCCGGTCGATGCGCGCCTTCTCGACGTTGAGGATCTTGCCGCGGATCGGGAGGATCGCCTGGTACTGCGGGTTGCGGCCGGACTTGGCCGAACCGCCGGCGGAGTCGCCCTCGACGATGAAGATCTCGCACTTGGTCGGGTCGTTCGACTGGCAGTCGGACAGCTTGCCCGGCAGCGACGCCGACTCCAGCAGGCCCTTGCGGCGCGTCAGGTCGCGGGCCTTGCGGGCCGCCACGCGCGCGTGGGCCGCCTGGATACCCTTGCGGATGATGTCCGCGGCCTCGTTGGGGTTGCGGTCGAGCCAGTCCGTCAGGTGCTCGTAGACGACCTTCTGGACGAAGGTCTTCACCTCGGTGTTGCCCAGCTTCGTCTTGGTCTGGCCCTCGAACTGCGGCTCCGCCAGCTTGACCGAGATGATCGCGGTCAGACCCTCCCGGATGTCGTCACCCGTGAGGTTGTCGTCCTTCTCGCGCAGCAGCTTCTTGTCCCGCGCGTACTTGTTGATCAGCGAGGTGAGCGCCGCGCGGAAGCCCTCCTCGTGGGTGCCGCCCTCGTGCGTGTGGATGATGTTGGCGAAGGAGTACACGCCCTCCGTGTAGCCGCCGTTCCACTGCATGGCGACCTCGAGGGACAGGCTCTTGTCCTTGTCCTCGGCCTCCAGGTCGATCACCGTCGGGTGCACCAGCTCTCCCTTGCGGGAGTTGAGGTACGTCACGAAGTCGACGATGCCGCCCTCGTAGTGGTACGAGACGCTCTTCTCCTCGTGCTTCTCGTCCTCGCCCGCCTCGTCCGCGCCGGCGGTGGCCTTCGCCGACTCGCGCTCGTCGGTGAGGTTGATGCGCAGGCCCTTGTTGAGGAAGGCCATCTCCTGGAAGCGCCGGGAGAGCGTCTCGAAGGAGTAGTCGGTGGTCTCGAAGATGTCGCCGTCGGCCCAGAAGGTGACCGACGTGCCGGTCTCCTCGGTGGCCTCGTGCCGGGCGAGCGACGCCGTGGGGACGCCCAGCTTGTACTCCTGCGTCCAGCGGTAGCCGTCGGTCTTGACCTCCACCGCGACCCGCGTGGAGAGGGCGTTGACGACGGAGACACCCACGCCGTGCAGACCGCCGGAGACCGCGTAGCCGCCGCCGCCGAACTTGCCGCCCGCGTGCAGCACGGTCAGCACGACCTCGACGGCGGGCTTTCCCTCGGAGGGGACGATGCCCACCGGGATGCCGCGGCCGTTGTCGACGACCCGGACTCCGCCGTCGGCGAGGATCGTCACGTCGATCGTGTCCGCGTGACCGGCCAGCGCCTCGTCGACGGAGTTGTCCACGACCTCCTGCACCAGGTGGTGCAGGCCCCGCTCACCGGTCGAACCGATATACATACCGGGTCGCTTGCGGACCGCGTCCAGACCCTCGAGGACGGTGATGGCACTGGCGTCGTACGACGCCGAGGCTTCGCCGTGCGGGGTGCTCACCGCGTCGTTCACGCCGGTGTCGGTGGACGGGTTGTTCTCGTTGGGGTTGCCGGAATCGGCCACGAAGCGCCCTTTCTGGCACAGCACGAGCCGGGCTCGTCGGCAGGTTGCCGGAGCGGCTGCGGCATGTTGCGTTGGTAAGCCTTGATCAGCGTTGCTCAGCTAGTCCCGGACGGTCCCCACGATCGGGGCGGGATTCTCTCTCATTCTACCGGTACCACTGACACTGATGGGGGTTTGCCGGTACCTGAGTCCGCATGTGCCGCCCTGAACGAGCCTCGTCCGACTCCCGATATGCGGAAGGGGGCCTCAAGAGGCTCACAACGGCACTCAGCGCTTCGAGGCGTCAACCCTTTGCTACTTGGGAGTCAGATCCCGCTTCGACGCCCCGCGCGGGGGTACGGCGCAGCACGCCCCGACGGTTCACTCCGACCGGCGGCGCGCTTTTTTGTGAGGTACATCACGCATCTCTGACGGGGTGCCAGACCGCCCCCGCGTCACCCGTAGGTGTCGCCCGGGCCCTGGCTGCCGGGCGCCCGCAAGGGCCCGTAGCGCCGGCCCGGACCACCTGGACCACCGGGTCCGAGGACCTTGATCATTCGTACCGAGCCGTGCCCCAGGTCCTCGTTGAGCCGGGCCACCAGCGTCGGCGCGAGCAGCCGCAGGTTCGTCGCCCACGCCGTCGAGTCGCAGCGCACGACCAGCACCCGCTCGTCCTCGTCGTACCGCTCCGGCACACAGTGCTTCGCCACGTCCTCACCGACGATCTGCGGCCAGCGGCCCATCACCCCGCCCACCGCCGCGGGCGTCTCCCAGCCGCGCTCGGTGATCAGCCGGTTGATCGCGGAACCCAGCGCCATGGGGTCGCGGCCGTCGGCCCGCGCCCCGGAGCGCAGACCCCCGCGCCGCGCCTGCTTCTTCTGCTGGACCGCGTCCCCACGCGCGCGTGCCGCCTCCCGCGCCGCCCTGAGCGCCACGCGCGCGAGGTCGACGCCGGACGGCTCCTGTCCGCCTGTGCCGGGGGCCTTCCCGTGGTCCCCGGAGGGAAGCCCCTCGGGGGCCGGCTCGTCGGCGCTCATACGCGCTCCACCGTCCCCTCCGCCACCGTGAACCGCGCCCCCGCCAGCACATGCGGTACGTCGTCGTCGACCGCGGCCGTCACCAGCACCTGCTCCCCGGGCGCCACCAGCTCGGCCAGCCGCTCCCGGCGCCGCGCGTCCAGCTCGGCGAAGACGTCGTCCAGCACCAGCACCGGCTCGTTGCCCTCCGCCCGCAGCAGGTCGAAGGAGGCCAGCCGCAGCGCCAGCGCGTACGACCACGACTCGCCGTGGGAGGCGTAGCCCTTGGCGGGCAGCGAGCCGAGCTTCAGCAGCAGGTCGTCCCGGTGCGGACCGACCAGCGTGACGCCCCGCTCGATCTCCTGCTTGCGCGCCTCGGCGAGCGCCGCCATCAGCTGCTCGTACAGGTCCTCGCGCGTGTGCGCCTCACCGGGCGCCGACGGCTTGTACTCCAGGGCGAGGGGGCCGCCGCCCGGGGCCAGCTGCTCGTACGCCTTGTCGGCCAGCGGCTGCACGGCCGCGATCAGGTCGAGACGCTGGGCGAGCAGCTCGGCGCCCGCGCGCGCGAGGTGCTGGTCCCAGACGTCCAGCGTGGACAGGTCCAGCGTGCGGCCGCCGTGCCGGCGGGCGAGCGCGGCCGACTTCAGCAGGGTGTTGCGCTGCTTGAGTACCCGGTCGTAGTCGGAGCGCACCCCGGCCATCCGCGGCGAGCGGGCGGTGATCAGCTCGTCCAGGAACCGGCGCCGCTCACCGGGGTCGCCCTTGACCAGCGCGAGATCCTCCGGCGCGAACAGCACGGTGCGCACGATGCCGAGCACGTCACGCGGTTTGACCTGCGAGGACCGGTTGATACGGGCGCGGTTGGCCTTGCCCGGGTTCAGCTCCAGCTCGATCAGCTGCTGCCGCTCGCCCTGCCGGACCTGGGCCCGGATCACGGCCCGCTCGGCGCCCATGCGGACCAGCGGCGCGTCGGAGGAGACCCGGTGGCTGCCGAGGGTGGCGAGGTAGCCGACCGCCTCGACCAGGTTCGTCTTGCCCTGCCCGTTCGGGCCGACGAACGCGGTGACGCCCGGGTCCAGGGGCACCTCGACCCGGGCGTACGAACGGAAGTCGGCCAGCGACAGATGCGTGACGTGCATGGTCGTGCGCCGACCTCCCCAACTGGTGGTGCCTACTTCTTCTCTACCGCGTGGCCGCCGAACTGGTTCCGCAGCGCGGCGATCATCTTCATCTGCGGCGAGTCGTCCTGCCGGGACGCGAACCGCGCGAAGAGGGAGGCCGTGATCGCGGGCAGCGGCACCGCGTTGTCGATCGCCGCCTCCACAGTCCAGCGTCCCTCACCGGAGTCCTGTGCATAACCCCGGAGCCCGTCCAGGTGCTCGTCGTCGTCGAGCGCGTTGACGGCCAGGTCGAGCAGCCAGGAGCGGATCACCGTGCCCTCCTGCCAGGAGCGGAAGACCTCGCGGACGTTGTCCACGGAGTCGACCTTCTCCAGCAGCTCCCAGCCCTCGGCGTAGGCCTGCATCATCGCGTACTCGATGCCGTTGTGGACCATCTTCGCGAAGTGGCCCGCGCCCACCTTGCCGGCGTGCACGGCACCGAAGTCGCCCTCCGGCTTGAGGGCCTCGAAGACCGGCTGCACCCTGGCGACGTTCTCCGCGTCGCCGCCGTACATCAGCGCGTAGCCGTTCTCCAGGCCCCACACGCCGCCGGAGACGCCGCAGTCGACGAAGCCTATGCCCTTGGCCGCCAGCTCCTCGGCGTGCTTCTCGTCGTCCGTCCAGCGGGAGTTGCCGCCGTCCACGACGACGTCGCCGGGCTCCAGCAGCTCGCCGAGCCGGTCGACGGTGGCCTGGGTGGCCTCGCCCGCCGGGACCATCACCCACACCACGCGCGGTGCGCTGAGCTTGCCCACAAGCTCTTCCAGGCTGTGGACGTCGGCGAGGTCCGGATTGCGGTCGTATCCGACGACGGTGTGGCCCGCGCGGCGGATCCGCTCGCGCATGTTGCCGCCCATCTTGCCGAGGCCGACGAGACCGAGCTCCATCAGTTGCGTTCCTTAGGTGTGCGAGGTGGCAAGGCGGCACCTCCGAACCCGCCGGATGCGTGCCGCGGCACTTTCGTACCCGCGTCGAGCCTAAACCCGGACGCCCGTGCACAGCTGTGGGCATACGCGCTCAGACGTACGCCCTCACCTGCGGGTTCGCCCACACCCTGTGGACAGCGACCGACGGTGCGGCGGCCTTGCTCAGCCGCTCAGCCGCACCGGCATGATCAGGTACTTGTAGGCCTCGTCCGCCTCGGCGTCCACCGCGGGCTTGCCGCTGAGCAGGGCCGGCTTCGTGGACGTGGTGAAGGACAGCTGGGCGACCGGGGAGTCGATGGCGCTCAGGCCGTCCAGCAGGAAGGTCGGGTTGAAGGCGATCGAGATGTCGTCGCCCTCCAGCTGGGCGTCGACCCTTTCCACAGCCTGTGCGTCGTCGCTGGAGCCGGCCTCCAGGATGAGCACACCCTGCTCGAAGCTGAGCCGCACCGGGGTGTTGCGCTCGGCGACCAGGGCCACACGCTTGACGGCCTCCACGAAGGGGGCGGTCTCGATCACCGCGACGCTGTTGAACTCCGTCGGGAAGAGCGTCTTGTACTTCGGGAGGTCGCCCTCCAGCAGACGCGTCGTGGTCCGGCGGCCCGCGCCCTCGAAACCGATCAGGCCCTCGCCCGCGCCCGAGCCGGACAGCGCCAGGATCACCTGGTCACCGCTGGTCAGCGCCTTGGCGGTGTCCTGGAGCGTCTTGGCGGGCACCAGGGCGACCGCGGAGATGTCCGGGTTCTCCGGCTTCCACAGGAACTCGCGGACCGCGAAGCGGTAGCGGTCGGTGGAGGCCAGGGTCACCGAGTCGCGCTCGATCTCGATGCGCACACCGGTCAGGACGGGCAGCGTGTCGTCGCGGCCCGCGGCGATGGCCACCTGCTGCACGGCCGAGGCGAAGACCTCGCCGGGGACCGTGCCCGTGGCCTCCGGCATCTGCGGCAGCGCCGGGTACTCCTCCACCGGCAGGGTGTGGAGGGTGAACCGCGAGGAGCCGCAGACCACCGTCGCCCGTACACCGTCTGTGGAAATCTCCACCGGCCGGTTGGGGAGGGCGCGGGAGATGTCCGCGAGCAGCCGGCCCGAGACGAGGACCGTGCCCTCCTCCTCGATCTCGGCCTCCACCGACACCCGCGCCGAGACCTCGTAGTCGAAGCTGGACAGGCTCAGCTGCCCCTCCTCGGCCTTCAGCAGCAGGCCCGCGAGGACCGGCGCCGGCGGACGGGCCGGGAGGCTGCGAGCCGCCCAGGCCACTGCCTCCGCGAGTACGTCGCGTTCCACCCGGATCTTCACTGTTGCCGCCTCCTGCTGTTGCCGGCGCTGCTCGCCCTGCTTCGCCTTCGTCGTCTGACCGGTGTCGTCCGCCGCTGTGAGGGGCAGAACACCGGGGACCAGTCTGACGCACCCCACTGACAGTAGGTGCCGTTCGGGGTCAAGTCGTGACGAGGGGCGGTCGGGCTCGAGAGAGCGAGTTGTGCACAGGACCCGCTTCGAAACGAATTCCGCACTCTCTCTAGTCGTCAGTAGTAGTAGGGCCTGTGGATACCGTGGATAACCTCGTTTTCCCAGGTCAGACCGGGAATTTTGTCCACCGGGCCTGTGGGCGGAGCCGGTGGACAACCGGGCCCTTCTGTGGAGAACAGAAAGTTCTGCACACACCGTGCACAGGGAGAGGCGACTTCTCCCCAACGCCGTCCCCAGGTTTACCCACGTTTCCCACAGCCCAACCAGGCAGCTTGGTGTGACGCCTTTCACTCGACCCGGTGACGGGGCGCGTCACGTTGCCGAACAGTGGACAGGCATGTGGAGAAGCTGGGGATCGCTGGGGACAACCCCGTCCAGCCTGTGGGTTGCCCGTGGACAACCGAATGCACAGCCTGTGGATCAGTTCTTTGTCCACAGCCTGTGGAGATCGTTCGTCCACGAATCCACAGGGAGCTGACCTGCCCTGATGATCCCTCACCAGCCTGGCCTGTGGACAGGATCGGGACAACTTCCCAGTCCCCAAGGTGTGGACGGAAAAAACTGGCCCAATCTGTGGAGGACGCCCGTAACCCGGCAGGTATTCGAACAGCGGCCAGGCCAGCCGTGCGAGCCGGTGGAGCCGCGGGGAGGCGCCGAGACGCGCCGGGGACACGCTGGAGGCCCGCTGGAGGCACGTGAAAGGCGCCCCGGGGGGTCCCGGAGGCGCCTTCGTGGCCGGTGCCGGCGGTCGTCAGCCGTTCTTGATGCGGTTGGTCAGCTCGGTCACCTGGTTGTAGATCGAGCGCCGCTCCGCCATCAGATTGCGGATCTTCCGGTCGGCGTGCATCACCGTGGTGTGGTCCCGCCCGCCGAACAGCGCGCCGATCTTCGGCAGCGAGAGGTCCGTCAGCTCGCGGCACAGGTACATGGCGATCTGCCGGGCCGTCACGAGCGCCCGCCCGCGCGAGGTGCCGCACAGGTCCTCGACCGTGAGGCCGAAGTAGTCCGCGGTGGCGCCCATGATGGCCGTGGACGTGATCTCGGGGGCCGAGTCCTCGCCGCCGGGGATCAGGTCCTTGAGGACGATCTCGGTGAGGCCCAGGTCCACCGGCTGCCGGTTGAGCGAGGCGAACGCCGTCACCCGGATCAGCGCGCCCTCCAGCTCGCGGATGTTGCGCGAGATCCGCGAGGCGATGAACTCCAGTACCTCGGGCGGGGCGTTGAGCTGTTCCTGGACCGCCTTCTTGCGCAGGATCGCGATGCGCGTCTCCAGCTCCGGCGGCTGGACGTCGGTGATCAGTCCCCACTCGAAGCGGTTGCGGAGCCGGTCCTCCAGGGTCACCAGCTGCTTGGGCGGCCGGTCGCTGGAGAGCACGATCTGCTTGTTGGCGTTGTGGAGGGTGTTGAAGGTGTGGAAGAACTCCTCCTGCGTCGACTCCTTGTCCGCGAGGAACTGGATGTCGTCCACGAGCAGGATGTCCATCTCGCGGTACCGCTTGCGGAAGCTGTCGCCCTTGCCGTCGCGGATGGAGTTGATGAACTCGTTGGTGAACTCCTCCGAGCTGACGTAGCGCACGCGCGTGCCGGGGTAGAGGCTGCGCGCGTAGTGCCCGATGGCGTGCAGGAGGTGGGTCTTGCCGAGTCCCGACTCCCCGTAGATGAACAGGGGGTTGTAGGCCTTCGCGGGTGCCTCGGCGACGGCGACGGCCGCCGCGTGGGCGAAGCGGTTGGAGGCGCCGATGACGAAGGTGTCGAAGAGGTACTTCGGGTTCAGGCGCGCGGTCGGCTCGCCGGGGCCGGTCGCCGGCGCGGGCTGTGCGGCCAGCGGTCCGGGCGCCCCGGTGGCGGGCCCGGGGCCGACCGGGCCGCCGCGGTGGACGTGCCCGGATCCGGCCGGGGGCTCGGGCGGCTCACGGCGCGGGCCGCGCTGGTCGTAGTCCCCGCGCGGTTTGTCGTAGTCACCGCGGGGCTTGTCGTAGTCACCGTTCCGGGACTGCTCGTAGTCGCTGCGGGGCTTGTCGTAGTCGCTGCGCGACTGCTCGTACTCGTTCCGGGAGGGGTCGTACTCGCCGCGCTGGGTGTCGTAGGAAGAGCGGTCCGGGTGCTGCGGCCGGTAGTCCTGCTGGTACGGGGAGTGGGACTCGTGGGAGTACGGCGGTGGCGGCGGCTCCTGGCCGTACGGCTCCTGCGACGGGGAGGCGTAGGGGTCCCGTTCCGGGAAGCCGAGGCGCTGCTGCTGCCAGCCGTAGTCGTCCTGCTGCGCGGGGCGGGGCCAGGAGCCGGGCTCGGGGCGCTGGTACTCCTGCGGGTAGGCGGGCCGGGCGGTGGGGAGCTGGTCGCGGTTGCGGCCGTATCCCTCGTACTCGTCGCGGTACTCCTCGCGGCCGCCCTGTCCGGGGGCGGGGAGCTCGGGTTCCTCGTAGCGGGGCTGGGGGCGGGAGGGCGGTGCCTGGGGTGCCTGCGGAGCGGGGGCGGTGGGGCCGGTGGGATCACCCGCGGTGTCGTCGACGGTGATCGCGATGCGGATCGGGCGCCCGCACTCGCGGCTCAGGGTCTCGCTGACGATCGGGGCGAGGCGGCCCTCCAGTACGCCTTTCGCAAATTCGTTCGGTACGGCGAGCAGGGCGGTGTCGGCGACCAGCGCGAGCGGCTGGCAGCGGCGGATCCAGTGCTCGTCCTTCGACTCGACGCCCTGCCCGCGGCCCTCTCCGAGAAGTTGCTCCAATACGCGTGGCCACACTGCGGCAAGATCGGCAGGTACGTCAGCCACAGGGCACGCTCTCTCACGAGTCCCTCGAAGGTGTGATTCGGGGACGGGTCGGGATGAAACTCGGGTGGGGCAGGGATATGGGAACGAATCGGAGTCCAGTCACGGTAGTCAGCGCGACGGGTAGGGTTCAAGTCGTTGTCCCCAGCCTGTGGACAAGTGTCTCCCGGTCACCGCTGGTTTGACCGAATGGCGCAGTCGCACGTACCGTAACCAGGTCGAGTTGTCGATGGCTGCTGCCGCCTGCCTCCGATGGGCACAGGTCACGTCCAAGGTGATCGAAAAGCGGTGCACTCGGGCGTAACGCGAGCTACTCGTGGGCGCACGGTGACAGCCAGGACGGCACCCCGCCAACACCCGAATCTTTCTGGAGCCCCCGAGTGAGCAAGCGCACCTTCCAGCCGAACAACCGTCGCCGCGCGAAGACCCACGGCTTCCGGCTGCGTATGCGTACCCGTGCCGGCCGCGCGATCCTCGCGACCCGCCGCAGCAAGGGTCGCGCCCGTCTGTCCGCCTGATCCCGGTCAGGTCATGACATCGTGCTGCCCACCGAGAACCGGCTGAGGCGGCGCGAGGACTTCGCGACCGCGGTACGACGGGGACGCCGGGCCGGCCGCCCGGCCCTCGTCGTCCACCTACGAAGCGGTGCCACGGACCCGCACGCGCCTGGGGAGAGCGCTCCCCGGACACGTGCGGGTTTCGTCGTGAGCAAAGCCGTGGGCGGTGCGGTCGTGCGCAACAAGGTGAAGCGCAGGCTTCGCCATCTGATGCGCGACCGGATCGACCTGTTGCCCCCCGGTAGCCTGGTAGTCGTACGAGCGCTGCCCGGTGCGGGTGACGCCGACCATGCACAGCTGGCCCGAGACCTGGACGCCGCCCTGGCGCGGCTACTGGGAGGGGGCGCGCGATGAAGTACCCACTGCTGGCTCTGATCAAGCTCTACCAGTGGACGATCAGTCCGCTGCTGGGGCCGGTGTGCAAGTACTACCCGTCGTGTTCCCACTACGGCTACACGGCCATAGACCGGCACGGAGCCGTCAAGGGCACGGCGCTCACCGCCTGGCGCATCCTGCGGTGCAATCCGTGGTCGCTGGGCGGCGTGGACCATGTTCCGCCGCGCAAGCGCCCGCGGTGGCACGAAATGCTGCGTGCCGCCTGGCGGGCACGCAAGGGCGGGACCTCCGCCGCCGCACCGGCCACCGAAGGAGGACTTGCTCATCCGAGCCCGTCCCATCCTTCGGGCCCGGCCGCAGAGACCTCGCCCCATGCCCAAGGAGCATGATTAGTGGACACGATTGCCAGCCTCTTCAGCTTCATCACCTGGCCCGTCTCCTGGGTCATCGTCCAGTTCCACACGGTGTACGGGGCGATCTTCGGACCTGACACCGGATGGGCCTGGGGCCTGTCCATCGTGTCCCTGGTGATCCTCATCCGTATCTGCCTGATCCCGCTCTTCGTGAAGCAGATCAAGGCGACGCGCGGGATGCAGACGCTCCAGCCGGAGATGAAGAAGATCCAGGAGCGCTACAAGAACGACAAGCAGCGTCAGTCCGAAGAGATGATGAAGCTGTACAAGGAGACGGGTACCAACCCGCTCTCCTCGTGCCTTCCCATCCTGGCGCAGTCCCCGTTCTTCTTCGCGCTGTACCACGTGCTCAACGGCATCGCGTCCGGCGACACCATCGGCGCGGTCAACCAGGACCTGCTCGAGAGCGCGCAGAAGGCGCACATCTTCGGGGCCCCGCTGGCCTCCAAGTTCTTCAGCAGCGAGAGCGACGTCACCGCCCTCAGCGCCTCCCTGACCGACGTCCGCGTCGTCACCGCCATCATGATCGTGCTGATGTCGGCCTCGCAGTTCTTCACCCAGCGCCAGCTGATGACGAAGAACGTCGACACCACGGTGAAGACGCCGTTCATGCAGCAGCAGAAGATGCTGATGTACGTCTTCCCCGTCATGTTCGCCGTCTTCGGTGTCAACTTCCCCGTCGGTGTCCTCGTCTACTGGCTGACCACCAACGTGTGGACCATGGGCCAGCAGATGTACGTCATCCGCAACAACCCGACGCCGGGTTCCAAGGCGCAGGCCGCCTACCTGGAGCGGCTGCACAAGAGCGTCACCGAGCACGGCAAGACCCGGGGCCGGGGCCAGAAGGCCATCGTGAAGGCCATCGTCGCCAAGGGCCGGGACCGCAACGATGCCGAGCGCAAGTTCATCAACGGCCTGAACAAGGCCGGCATGGCCGCCCAGGCCGACGGCAACGTGGTGAAGAACGACGCCGCCGTGGCCGCCCAGAGCGCGGACGGCTCGACCGTGACGACCACGGCTCAGCCCAAGCGCCAGCAGCCCAAGCGGCAGAGCAAGTCGCAGCGCCAGGCCAAGCCCGCCGGTGAGGCCGAGCCGAAGACGTCGCTGACCAAGTCGGACGAGCCGCAGGACGCCGAACCGGCCGGCAAGCAGGACGCCAAGCCTGCCGCCGGTGCCAAGAAGCAGGCTCAGAAGTCCGGCGGCGGTGGCCGCAGCAAGGCCCAGTCCGGACAGCGCAAGGGCCCGCAGCGGCCCAAGTCCCCGTCGAAGAAGTAAGAAGGAGTCCATCCCGTGACGGAAGGCACCACCTCCGCCGCTGCCGAGGGTGCAGACACCCTCACCCGCCTCGAGCAGGAGGGCGAGATCGCCGCGGACTACCTGGAGGGTCTGCTCGACATCGCCGACCTCGACGGCGACATCGACATGGACGTCGAGGCCGACCGTGCCTCCGTCTCGATCATCAGCGACAGCCAGAGCAGGGACCTGCAGAAGCTGGTCGGCCGGGACGGTGAGGTGCTGGAGGCTCTGCAGGAGCTCACCCGCCTCGCCGTGCACCGGGAGACCGGTGACCGCAGTCGGCTGATGCTCGACATCGCGGGTTACCGGGCGGAGAAGCGCGCCGAGCTGTCCGAGCTGGGCGCCAAGGCCGCGGCCGAGGTGAAGAGCAGCGGCGAATCCGTGCGGCTGAAGCCGATGACGCCCTTCGAGCGCAAGGTCGTGCACGACGCGGTCAAGACCGCCGGACTGCGCAGCGAGTCCGAGGGCGAGGAGCCGGAGCGCTTCGTCGTCGTGCTTCCCGCCTGATCGGTTCTCTCGTTCTCCGGCCCCGTCTGTTGCGCAGGCGGGGCCGAATTTTGTCAGCCTGATAGTTCTGGTGGTTCTGGTACCGACGCCCCGTGCGCCGGTGTCGTACGGAAGGACGGTCCCCGTGTCGGAGGCAGCGGAGCTCCCCCCTGTACCCGAGCAGGCACGCGACGTGTTCGGTGATCGCTACGCGGACGCGGTCCGCTACGCGGAACTGCTCGCCGAGGCGGGGGTGAAGCGCGGACTGATCGGCCCGCGTGAAGTGCCCCGGCTCTGGGAGCGGCACCTGTTGAACTGCGCCGTGCTCTCCGAGGTCGTGCCCGAGGGAGTGACGGTGTGCGACGTCGGCTCGGGCGCCGGCCTGCCCGGGATCCCGCTGGCGCTGGTACGGGAGGACCTGAAGATCACCCTCCTGGAGCCGCTGCTGCGCCGCACGAACTTCCTGACCGAGGTCGTGGAGCTGCTGGGCCTGGACCATGTCACCGTCGTGCGCGGCCGGGCCGAGGAGGTCATGGGCAAGCTGCCGCCGGTGCACGTGGTGACGGCCCGCGCCGTCGCTCCCTTGGACCGCCTCGCCACCTGGGGTATCCCGCTGCTGCGCCCGTACGGCGAGATGCTCGCCCTCAAGGGCGATACGGCCGAGGAGGAGCTGAAGGCGGCGACCGCGGCGCTGAGCAAACTCGGTGCGGAGGAGACGTCCATCCTTCACGTCGGCGAGGGCGTCGTGGACCCCATGTCCACCGTGGTCCGGGTTGAGGTCGGCGAGAGCCCCGGTGGCGTGCGCTTCGCCGCCAAGCGTGCCAAGGCCGCCCGGACGGGACGGACACGCCGACGTCGCGGATAGCGGCCCGAGGCGGTTCGTGGTTGCCGTGATGCTCAGCGGTACTCCACACAAGCTGCCCTGCCTGCGCATGCCGGAGTGTCGCGGCAGTTCGGCATCGGCTGCTGTGCATCGTGTTTCACGTGAAACGTCGCTCACTGCTGCACGGCATCATCAGTCGCGGCCGCGCCGCGGCCGACCCCCGCGACCGAAAGCCTCTCGGGTCGCTCGGAAAGGGCACGGAGTTGTCCACAGAGGTGGATTTCTCCACAGAAGACCAGGCCTCACTGGTTCATGACCCCGAAGGCATGGGAGGCTCTGTTCATTGCGAGCCTGAAGTCGAGGAGAGTGAATCCTTGCGGTCCGACGCCAATATCGCGGGACCGATGACCGATCCGGTCCCCGGTCCCCGTACCGAGTCGATGGGAGCGGATGTTTCACGTGAAACACCGCCTCCGATGGACGACACTCCGATCGGTCGTGCTGCCCAACTCGCCGTGGAGGCTCTGGGCCGCGCCGGTGAGGGGCTGCCGCGACCCGAGCAGACCCGGGTCATGGTGGTGGCCAACCAGAAGGGCGGGGTGGGCAAGACGACGACGACCGTCAATCTTGCCGCGTCACTCGCCCTGCACGGCGCGAGAGTCCTGGTCGTCGACCTCGACCCGCAGGGCAACGCCTCCACCGCGCTGGGCATCGACCATCACGCCGATGTCCCCTCCATCTACGACGTGCTGGTTGAGAGCCGTCCGCTCTCGGAAGTGGTCCAGCCCGTCCCTGATGTCGAGGGCCTGTTCTGCGCACCCGCCACGATCGATCTCGCCGGTGCGGAGATCGAACTGGTCTCTCTGGTCGCACGCGAGAGCCGTCTCCAGCGGGCGATCACGGCGTACGAACAGCCGCTGGACTACATCCTCATCGACTGCCCGCCCTCCCTGGGCCTGCTGACCGTCAACGCGCTCGTCGCAGGGCAGGAGGTGCTGATCCCGATCCAGTGCGAGTACTACGCCCTGGAAGGGCTGGGACAGCTCCTGCGCAACGTCGACCTGGTGCGGGGGCACCTCAACCCCACGCTGCATGTGTCGACGATCCTCCTCACCATGTACGACGGGCGGACGCGGCTCGCGTCGCAGGTCGCGGACGAGGTGCGGAGCCACTTCGGCGAGGAGGTGCTGCGGACGAGCATTCCCCGCTCGGTCCGTATCTCCGAGGCCCCGAGCTACGGGCAGACGGTACTGACCTACGATCCAGGATCAAGTGGAGCCCTCTCCTACCTGGAGGCGGCCCGTGAGATCGCGCTGAGGGGTGTGGGCGTCAACTACGACGCGACCCACGCTCACCTCGGCGCCCAGAATGATCCGAGCATGGTGGAGGGGATCCAGTGAGTGAGCGACGGAGGGGGTTGGGCCGTGGTCTGGGCGCACTGATCCCCAACGCCCCGACCGAGAAGTCGGTTGCCTCGGCGGCGTTGGGAACCGCGGCCTCCGCGTCCCCCGGAACGATGCCGCTGCTGCCGAGCGAGCGCGGAGTGGCCGCGGCGAAGGTGGCAACGCTGGCCCATGTTTCACGTGAAACAGAAGAGCCGACCGCACCGCACGGGGCGGAGGGGCTCCGGCCGCCCTTGGGGGCGCACTTCGCCGAGGTGCCTCTCGACGCCATCACGCCGAACCCGAAGCAGCCGCGCAAGGACTTCGACGACGACGCGCTGGCCGAGCTTGTCACCTCCATCAGGGAGGTCGGCCTCCTCCAGCCGGTCGTCGTACGGCCGACGGAGCCCGGGCGGTATGAGCTCATCATGGGTGAGCGCCGCTTCCGTGCCTGCCGCGAGCTGGAGCTGGACGCCATCCCGGCGATCGTGCGGGCCACGGAGGACGAGAAGCTCCTCCTGGACGCCCTCCTGGAGAACCTGCACCGCGCGCAGCTGAACCCGCTGGAGGAGGCGTTCGCCTACGACCAGCTGCTGAAGGACTTCAACTGCACGCACGACCAGCTGGCGGACCGCATCGGTCGCTCCCGCCCGCAGGTGTCCAACACCCTGCGGCTGCTGAAGCTCTCCCCGAAGGTGCAGAACCGGGTGGCGGCAGGCGTGCTCTCCGCGGGGCATGCGCGAGCCCTGCTGTCCGTGGACGACCCGGAGGAGCAGGACCGGCTGGCGCATCGCATCGTGGCCGAAGGGCTCTCGGTGCGGTCGGTCGAGGAGATCGTGACCCTGATGGGTTCCCGGCCGCAGAAGCCGCAGCGAGCCAAGGGCCCGCGGGCCGGCTCTCTGGTGTCCCCGGCGCTCTCGGACCTGGCGACGCGGCTCTCGGACCGCTTCGAGACGCGTGTGAAGGTCGACCTGGGCCAGAAGAAGGGCAAGATCACCGTCGAGTTCGCCTCCATGGAGGACCTTGAGCGGATCCTCGGAAGTCTCGCTCCGGGGGAAGGCCCGGTACTGCAGAAGGGGCTTCTGGAGGACGACGAGGACGGGGACGAGGGCGGGGACGTCGTGTCCTGACGCTCAGGCAGAGCGAGTACTCAGGGGTGCTTCGGCTGCCTCGAGGGCGGGTCGTGTTCGGTGCAGACCGGAACACGGCCCGCCCTTTGCTTTGCGTCGGTGTCGGGGCCACCGCATCGTGGATACGATGCGATCGAGATGGCGTTGTCACCTGGCAGTACCTCTGAGAGGAAGGCAGGGGCCATGCGCACGATGAGCCGCACCGAACTGGTGAGCGCGGGCTTGGGGCTGGGCGCGGTCGGTGGGTTCATCGGCAGCCTACTCAGGGAACGGAGCGCTCTGACAGCCGCCCGCGACGCGGCAGGGGAAGGAAGCGAGGAACAGCCTTCATGGGGCGCCGGCTCGTACCGCTCACGCTGGACAACCTTCAGGACCTTCCCCAGCGCTGTCGCTCGTGCGTCTTCTGGGAACTGGACCCCGTCAGCGGCGAGGCCGCGGTAAAGGCGGGCACACCTGCCCTGGAGAAGGAATCCTGGATCTCCGCCGTCCTGCTGGACTGGGGGTCCTGCGGCCGGGTGGTCTATGTCGATGACGTGCCGGTGGGCTTCGTTCTCTACGCGCCGCCCGCGTATGTACCGCGCTCGGCGGCTTTCCCCACCAGTCCGGTCTCCTCCGACGCGGTCCAGCTGATGACCGCGTTCGTGATGCCGGGGTACCAGGGCCAGGGGCTGGGCCGGGTGATGGTCCAGACGGTCGCCAAGGATCTCCTGCGCCGTGGCTTCAAGGCGATCGAGGCGTTCGGGGACGCCCGCTGGAAAGAGCCCGCCTGTCTCCTTCCCGCGGACCACCTCCTGGCCGTGGGTTTCAAGACGGTCCGGCCGCACGCCCGGCATCCGCGACTGCGGCTGGATCTGCGGTCCACGCTGTCCTGGAAGGAAGACGTGGAGATGGCGCTGGACCGCCTGCTCGGCGCCGTGCAGAAGGAACCGGCGCTGCGCCCTCTGTGATGGCGGCGCCGGAGAGGGCAGCAAGCCGAATGGGCCGACCCGTTCGGGTCGGCCCATTCGTGTTTCACGTGAAACGACAGTCGACGATCGTCAGTCGGCGATGAAGTCCTCGAGGTCGCGGACGATCGCGGCCTTCGGCTTCGCACCGACGATGGTCTTGGCGACCTCGCCGCCCTGGTAGACGTTCAGGGTCGGGATGGACATGACGCCGTACTTGGCAGCCGTACCCGGGTTCTCGTCGATGTTCAGCTTGACGATCTCGATCTTGTCGCCGTACTCGGCGGCAATCGCTTCGAGGGACGGCGCGATCTGGCGGCACGGACCGCACCAGGCGGCCCAGAAGTCCACCAGGACGGGCTTGTCGTTCTTGAGGACGTCCTGCTCGAAGGAGTCGTCGGTCACATGCTTCAGAGTGCCGGCCACGGCGGGCTCCTTAACTGGTTGGTGCGGGGGATGGGGTGGTCAGACAGCGGTCTTCTCGGGCTCCGCCTTGTCCTCGTCGCTGAGGGCGGCGAGGTAGCGCTCGGCGTCGAGAGCGGCGGAGCAACCGGTGCCCGCGGCGGTGATCGCCTGTCGGTAGGTGTGGTCGACCACGTCACCGGCCCCGAAGACACCCGTCAGGTTGGTGCGGGTCGAGGGCGCGTCGACCTTCAGGTAGCCCTCCGGGTCCAGGTCGAGCTGACCCTTGAAGAGCTCGGTGCGCGGGTCGTGGCCGATCGCGATGAACAGGCCAGTCACCGGCAGGTCAGAGAGTTCGCCGGTCTTGACGTTGCGCAGCTTCAGGCCCGCCAGCTTCTGCTCGCCCTGGACCTCAGCGACCTCGCTGTCCCAGACGAACGTGATCTTCGGGTCGGCGAAGGCACGCTCCTGCATCGCCTTGGAGGCGCGCAGGGTGTCCCGGCGGTGGACGATCGTCACGGACTTCGCGAAGCGGGAGAGGAACGTGGCCTCCTCCATCGCGGTGTCACCGCCGCCGATCACGGCGATGTCCTGGTCCTTGAAGAAGAAGCCGTCACAGGTCGCGCACCAGGAGACGCCGCGGCCGGACAGCGCGTCCTCGTTCGGCAGGCCGAGCTTGCGGTGCTGAGAACCGGTGGTGATGATGACGGCCTTGGCCTGGTGAACGGTGCCCGCGGTGTCGGTGACGGTCTTGATCTCACCGCTGAGGTCGACGGCCACGACATCGTCCGGGATCAGCTCGGCACCGAAGCGCTCCGCCTGGGCCCGCATGTTGTCCATGAGCTCGGGGCCCATGATGCCGTCCTGGAAGCCGGGGAAGTTCTCCACCTCGGTGGTGTTCATCAGCGCTCCGCCCGCGGTGACGGCACCCTCGAACACCAGCGGCTTCAGCGACGCTCGCGCGGTGTAGAGCGCCGCCGTGTAGCCGGCGGGCCCGGAGCCGATGATGATCACGTTTCGGACGTCGCTCACGGCTTCATTCCTCGTCTCTGGACTGCGTCTTCAGGGCCGGGTGGAGCTGCACTCGGAACTCTCACCCCACCTAACGGATCCTACGGGGCGCGCATTCCCACTGTGCCCGGGCACACGGCGTCAGGACCGGGCCGCCTGGCGAGGAGAAGGCTCGAGCGCTACGAACGTGCGTAGGAGTGCTTCAGAAGGATCTTGGCCTTGCCGACCGCGGGCTGATCCACACACGCCGCCTCCACGATATAGGCGGTGACCCGGGTCTCATGGGTGGCATCGGGCAGGACCACCAGCAGTGCTTCCTTGCCCTGGTAGACACCCGGCTCCGTGGCGATCACCGCGTCGTCGCGGCCGATCCCCTTCCGGACGCACTCGGGAACGGTCGGCTGCTTGAAGACATGGTTCTCGGCGGTCTCGCCACCGTTCTCGGACTCCATGCCGAAGCTGCGGGGTGTACGGGACCCGTTCTGGGTGCCCCCGTCCGCGATGAGGTTGGTGACCTTGTCCTGGAGCCGGTCCTCGGAGAAGGTGTCCGCGACCGCGGTCTGTCGCTCGCGGGCGGTGTTGCCGGAAGGACTCTCCCCGGTGAGGGAGGACACGATGACCGATCCGAGTCCGATGGCGGCAGCGGCGGCCACGGCGCCGAGTACGGCGATCCGTCGCCGCCCGCCCCGGCGGCGGTCCTTGCGGCCGGGGCCGGTGGAGGAGGGACGAGCGTGCCCGCCGGGACGGTCGACCGGTGCCGATGTTTCACGTGAAACACGCGCGCCGTCGGCGACGCCCGTCGGTGGCTCGGCCGCCAGCGCGGCGTCGATACGGGCGGCCACGTCGTCCGGCATGGGGGGCGGGGCCGGAAGGGTGCCGAGCAGACCCTGGATCTCCCCCAGCGACGCGTAGACGTCGGCGCAGAGTGCGCAGCTCTCCAGGTGCTGTCGTACGTCGGCGGTCCGTGCGGTCGGGAGGATGCCTTCGGCGAGGTCGGCGATCTCCGCGACGTCAGGGTGCCCGGTCATGTCTGCCGTCGACGACGTCATGCTCGTCCACCTCCGCCCTTCACTGCGGTTGAATCGCTCGGCCCTGCCTCCGACGGTTCTGCTTCCGACGGTCCCGCTGCGGGTGGGACGGATGCCCCCTGCGTCCGGTTCCGTTCCGAGCCGGGCTTGCTGCCCTCGCCGCTGCCGTCCGGCCGCAGGTGGGTGAGCAGCGGCAGGAGCCTGGCTCTGCCCCGGGCACAGCGGCTCTTGATCGTTCCGGCCGGTACGTCGAGGACACGGGCGGCCTCCGCGACGGGGTAGCCCTGCATGTCGACGAGTACGAGCGCGGCCCGCTGGTCGATCGGCAGGGTGTCCAGGGCCTCAAGCAGCTGGCGGTGCAGATCATTGCGCTCGGCGGGAGCGGAGGCCGACTCGTGCGGCTCCAGAAGCTGCTCCAGGCGCTCGGTGTCGTCGACGGGAGCGGTCTTGCGCGAGGCGGCCTTGCGGGCACGGTCCAGGCAGGCGTTCACCGTGATCCGGTGCAGCCAGGTCGTGACGGCCGCCTGACCGCGGAAGGTGTGCGCGGCCCGGTAGGCGGAGACGAGCGCGTCCTGGACGGCGTCAGCGGCTTCCTCGCGATCCCCCAGTGTCCGCAGGGCCACGGCCCACAGACGGTCGCGGTGACGCCGTACGAGTTCACCGAAGGCGTCGGGATCGCCCTCGACATGGCGGGCGAGGAGGGTTTGATCGCCGATGCCGTCGTACGCGGTGTCATCTGCCATCGGCCTCCTCCCCCTTTCCTCGGAGGACCCTCAGCCCTTGAAGGTCACGTCGGTGATCGCCTGCTTGTAGCCGGCGCCGCTGTAACCGTCGGACGGCGCGTTCGGCACGTCGGTCATCCACAGCAGGACGTACCGCGTCTTGACGGGCTTCGACGCCTTCGCCGTGAGCGAGGAGCCG
Organism: Streptomyces sp. BBFR25; assembly: GCF_044590125.1. NCBI lineage: Bacteria > Bacillati > Actinomycetota > Actinomycetes > Kitasatosporales > Streptomycetaceae > Streptomyces > Streptomyces sp. BBFR25. The sequence goes on along the minus strand of NZ_CP172447.1, from coordinate 4,268,330 downwards.
GTCGTGGTGGCACTGGCGATCTCCGTCATGCCGTCGACTCCTGTCGAGGGCGACAGTGAATCGGCGGCGTAGAAGTGCACGGTCGTGTGATCACCTGTGTACCGGAGCCCTATCGACGCCGTCGAGACGTCCTGCGGCGAACCGAGGTCGTAGACGATGCCGACTCCGGGCTTGTACGGCGCGAGCGTCGGTCCTTCGTTGTACTTCTTCGTGCGCCAGAACGTGGAGGCGTCGGCGTCGTAGGTATTGGCCACGTCCTGCGGCGCCTGGGCGCTGCCGCTGGCGACGTACTCCTGGGCTCCCTGAACGCTGATCGGCTTGACCGGCCTGGTCTGCTCGTCGCTCTTGTCGTCGCCGTCCACCGTCTGGGTCTGGTTCGGGTCGTCGGCCTTGCCGCCCCGCTCCATGAGGGCGTCCGCGAGCTGCCAGCTGCCGAGGCCGAGCGCGGCGATCAGCAGGGCCGACACGCTCCACTTCAGGGCCTTGCCGGTACGGCTCTGCAGCGGGGGCGGCGGCGTCGGCACGGGCTGGGTGACACCGGGGCGCGGTGCCGGACGGCCGTAGGGGCCTTGCTGATAGGCCGTGCGCTGGTACTGGGGCGGGGCGGTGTACGCCGGCTCCGGCGGGCGGATGCGCGGCATCTCGCCGATCGCCTTGACCAGTTCCTCCGGCGTGGTGCACGGGGACTCGTGACGGGAAGCGGTGGCGCCGTCGTTGGCGAGAGCCCGCATCGCCAGTTCGGACAGGCCGCGGTGGACGCCGGCCCGTACCTGGTCCGGCGGGATCAGACCGATGTCCTTGGGCAGACCCGCCAGACCGTACGCGTCGCTCTCGTACGGCCAGCGCTGGGTGAGCGTGGCGTACAGCAGGGCGCCGATGGCCTCGGTGTCGGTGCGCTGCGGAGTCTCGGAACTGATGCCGCGCAGCGCGGCGTTGACGGCGAGTCCACGGATCCGCCACTGGCCCGTCGACGTCCGCAGCACGGCGTTGGGGTTCAGACGAAGATGGGCGAGGCCCTCGCGGTGGGCGGCCGCCATGGCCGACGCGACCTGACTGACCATCTGGTACGCGTCGTACACCTCCAACGGCCCGGAGGCGAGGAGCGCGGTCAGCTCGGTGGCGTCGGGGAGCCACTCGTGCACGACATAGACGAGGTCGTTGTCCTCGACGGCATCCAGCACCTGGACGAAGCGGGGGTCGCCGAGCAGGGCGGACGAGCGTGCCGCCGCCAGCACGGACCGGGCTCGCGCGTGGTCAGCCGGGAGGAGGTGGACTCCGACGGCGCGGCGCAGCTTCTCGTCGACGGCCCGCCAGCTGCTGAAGCCGTCCAGACGGGTGACGCACTCCTCGAGGCGGTAGCGTCTGGCCAGCTTGTGCCCGCTGTGCAGTTCGGGAGGCGAGACCTTGACGGTTTCCTCGCTCGTGGGGTTCCCCTGTGCCTCGTCGCTGTCCGTGTCCCGCTCCCGGTTGTTGGCCACCCCGTCGGCCGTGGACTGGTCCGCCTGTGCGGTCAGCGGCTCATCGCCGCTGTTGTCTGCCACGTCGACGGCAGCTGTGCTCCGTTCCGCCACCGTCGTTCCTGCCTCCCCATTCCGTGCGCGTCGGCCGACTCCCGATCCGCGCGTCCGACGCCGAACCCAATTGTGCCCACAGTCCGCCGCTATGCACGACACACAGCGGCGGACGATGGTTGTGCGCTTACCCCGGGTCTCAGCGTCCCAGGCGTCCGCGCACCATGCCGACCAGAGAGTTGACTTCCTCGATGCGCATGCGGCGGGCGGCGACGAAGAAGACACCGAACAGGAGCACTGCGCCGGCCAGCAGCGCGGCGAACGAACCCACGACGCCCTGGCCGAGCTCGCGGCTGATCGCGTAGCAGGCGGCGCCACTGAGCAGAGCCGCCGGGACGGACGCGATGCACAGCCGGGCGTAGGTCCGCAGCACCCGGGCGCCGTCCAGGTCCCCGCCGAGCCTCTTGCGCAGCCTGCGCCAGGCGATGCCCACGCCGATCACATAGGCCAGGCCGTAGGAGGCGGCCATGCCGACCACGGCCCAGCGGGAGGGCAGCAGGAGGTAACACAGGCCCGACGCGGCGGCGTTGACCACGGCCACGATGACGGTGTTGTAGAAGGGCGTCCGGGTGTCCTCGTAGGCGTAGAAGGCGCGCAGGACGACGTACTGCACGGAGTACGGGATGAGACCGAGGCCGAAGGCCATCAGCATGTAGCCCATGTTGGTGGCTTCGCTGGTGCCCGAGGAGCCGAACATGAGCGTGCACATCGGGATGCCGAGCGCGACGAAACCGAAGGAGACGGGAACGATCGCCACGGCTGTCGTGCGCAGGCCCTGCGAGATGTCGTCCCGGACCGCTCCCCCGTCCTCCTCGGACGCCGAGCGGGAGATACGGGGCAGCAGGGCGGCCATCAGCGAGACGGTGATGATGGCCTGCGGCAGGCCCCAGATCAGCTGTGCGTTGGCGTAGGCCGCGAAGCCGGTGCCGTCGACGGGCGAGGCCTTGCCCGCCGCGGTGGAGAGCTGGATGACGATCATGGCGCCCGCCTGGTTGGCCAGGACGAACAGAACCGTCCACTTGGCCAGGGTGACGGCCTTGCCCAGCCCGTGACCCCTCCAGTCGAAGCGCGGCCGGAGCCGGAAACCCGTCTCCCGCAGATACGGGATCATGGCCAGGGACTGCACGATGAGCCCGAGCAGCACCCCGATGCCGAGCAGACGCTCGCCCTCCGGCGGGATGCTCGTCACCTTCATCCCCGAGCTTTCCGCAGTGCCGTAGACCCAGATGAACATCCCGAGGGTCACGATGATGACGATGTTGTTCAGGACCGGGGTCCACATCATCGCGCCGAACCTGCCCCGGGCGTTGAGGACCTGCCCCATCACCACGTGCAGACCCATGAAGAAGATGGACGGCAGGAAGTACCGGACGAAGGTGATGCCGACCTCGTTGGCTGCCGGGTCACTGGCGACGGGGTTGGACAGGAGCCGGATCAGCAGGGGTGCGGCGAAGACCGTGATCACAGTCAGCACGCCGAGCGCGACCATGACGAGGGTCAGGAGGCGGTTGGCATAGGCCTCGCCACCGTCGTCGTCGTCCTTCATGGCGCGGACGAGCTGGGGAACGAAGACCGAGTTGAGGCCGCCGCCGACTGTGAGGATGTAGATCATCGTGGGCAGCTGGTAGGCGACCTGGAACGTGTCGCCGAGCAGGCCGACGCCCAGAGCGGAGACGATGAGGGCCGACCGGATGAACCCGGTGAGCCGCGACACCATCGTGCCCGCCGCCATCACGGCGCTCGACTTCAGCAGGCCGCCCGCGCGTCCGCCCTTCTTGGGTGCGGCCGGGGTGGCCGCGGGCGCGGGCTCGGGCTCCTGGAGGGGGGCCTCGGCCGCCTCCGGGGTGGGTGCCACTGCGTACTGGCCGGGTGCGGGCGCTGCGTGCTGTCCGTGTGCCGGAGCGTTCCCGTACTGTCCCTGCGCCGGAGCCGGACCGCCGTACTGGCCGTGCGCAGTGTTCCCGTACGGGCCGTGCGCCGCAGCGTTCCCGTACGGGTCGGGCCCCTGATGTCCGCCGTACTGTCCCGGCGACGGCGCCGTGCCGTACTGCCCCGGGCCTGCCGTACCGCCGTACGGTCCCGGCTCCGGGGCCGGGGCGGGCACGGCCGCCTGGTCGTCGTACGAGGGGTGGCCGCCGCCCTGCTGCTGGTCGCGGAAGAGGTGCGCGAAGGCGTCCGGCGGCTCGTGACGCTGGTCGCCGGCCTGGCCGACCAGGTCGTCGACGCCCACGAACTGAGTGGTCCGAGGGTCGTCGCCGTACGGCAGGTACTGCGTCGGGCCCTCCGGTTCGGGGGCCGGGGGCGGAGCCCACACGCGGGGGTCGGGGGCGTAGGGCGACGGGGAGGGCTGGGAGTACAGCGGCTGCTGCGGCGGGTAGGTGCCCGGGGGCGGAGGGGGGTGCGCGGCGCGGTCGTAGAGCGCCTCGGAGACCGGGTCCTGGGCGGAGAGGTCCTGCGCCCGGTAGGGGTCCTGGTCGTAGGCGTCCTGGAGGTACATGTCCGGCTGCTGCGGCGGCGTCTGTCCGGGGTCCGGCGGCGGGCCCTGGGGGTGACCCGAGCCGTCCACGGCCTGACCGCGGTCACCGTCGTACGGCGCGTTCATGGTTACCCCACCTCATCGTCCCGGGCCGACCGGCCACGACATCCTCAACGGTCCACTCTCTCACCCGTGCCGGACGGGTCGGTGCTTTCCGCTGCGGTGTCCGGTGTCGGGTCACTCGGCTGCTCCGGGTCGCCTGTCCGGGCCGGTGCCGCGGACTCCTCCGTGAGACGTCCTCCGGGACCCTCCGGGTTCTCCGAGCCGTTCCCGGAGTCCTCCGACGGCTCCGGCTCCTCGGAGTCGCCCTGCTCGCCCTTCTCGGCGGCACGGGCCGCGGCGCGCTTGCGCTGCGTGTACATCCGGAACCCGGCGAGGACGAGCAGCAGGACGCCGCCGCCGATGACGAGCATCACGGTGGCCGTGATCTCGGTGACCTTCACGTCGAAGGTCACGGGCTCGCCGTACGGCCGCCCGTCCTTCGTGTACAGCTGGGCGATCACCGTCGCGCGGCCGTTGGCGTTGGCCGACGTGGTGAACTTCACCGACTGGCTGTGGCCGCCGGAGACCGAGATCGGCTGCTCCTCGTAGTCGGCGCCGTCGATCTCGAGGCGCGTCGGATTCGTCGAGGTGAGCCGGAGGAACAGGGGGCCGACGTCCTGCACGAGGTTGTTCTGCACCGTGACCGGGATCGTGGCGCTGCGGCCGGAGAGCTTCGTGTCCGACTTGTCGATCAGTCTGACCCGGCCCGCCAGCCCGTCGAGGTAGGACTTCACTCCGGTGCGGAACGACTTCGCCTCGGCGGCCCGGCCGCGCCACGACACGGACATCTCCCGGTTCAGGGCGCGTCCGAAGGGGGTCACCACCCGGGACGGGTCCGAGAGCACGACCTTGAAGCCGTCCAGCGCGTCCTGCGTCCGCGCGCTCTCCACGAAGGCCGACCGGGGCAGCTCCTTCTTGCGCAGCGCCGACGGGTACGAGGAGGCCCCCGGAACCGTGGTGGTGGCGTCCGGGTCCGGCTTGGCCGCGGAGGCCGCCGCCAGCTTCTGGGACTGGGACCAGGTGCCGCTCTGGAGGGCCCGCAGCGCCTCGGCCATCGCGCGGGCCTGGCTGCCGGAGGGCATGCGCTGCGGGGCGATGACGACGCTGCGCTGCTTGTCGGTCTGGAGCCCCAGGCCGAGGCTCTGGGCGAGGAAGCGCTGCACGGCGAGTGTGGAGGCGGACGCGTTCGTCAGGTCGCCCTCGAAGGCCCTGGACATCCGGGCGTCCGCCACGACGGCCGTGGTGCCGCCGCCGATGGGGCGGGCGGCGGACGGTGTGTAGGACAGTCCGTTGGTCTCCTGGAGGCTGTCGCTGCGCGCGATCACCTTGTCGGCGCCCGCCGAGGTGGCGACCTTGACGATCGACCGGTCGACGGCGCCGTCCACGGGCCAGGCGAAGTCGGTGTTCGGCTTCACATGGAGGATCGGCTCGACGGTGTTGTCGACGACGTCCGTCGCGTCCTTGAGCTGACTCAGCGAGCCGGTGACATCCGTGCCGTTGTGGGCCAAGGACGCCAGGTCGGGGTCGGCGAAGGGGAGAGCGACGACCTCCTTGTCGGCGACCGCGTCCTGCACGTCGGCGAGCCACTGCTTGGCGACCGCCTGGTGGGTGCCGGCGGTGGTCTTGTCCCCGTCCCGGACGCGGTAGCTGCCCGTCATGGCGTCGACGGACGCCAGCAGGTCCGGGTCGACCACCCAAGTGACGTCGAGGTCCTTGCCCAGCGTCACCATCTGGTTCAGACGGCCGCCGGGGGAGATCTCCTTCGCCAGGTCGTTGTTGAGGAAGACCGGGGTCTGCTCCTCGTTCGGCCCCGTTTCGGCGGCCATGTGCGTCGTCGAGACGAGTGGCCACAGCGCCGTCGTCCTGGTCCTGGTGCCGGCCTCGTCGGGCTGCCACGGCAGGAACGTCCGCTGGATGCCGAGGATCTGCTCCCACGGCTGCGCGGAGGTCTCACCGGACAGTGAGACGGCGAACTCGTAGACGCCGTCGTTGCCGAGGTTCAGGTCGTCGACCGGCACGGAGATGTTGAAGTGCTCGGCGACACCGGGGGTGAGCTTGGAGAACTTCTCGGTGTACTTGTTGTCGATCTCCGGGGAGATGGAGCCCTGGAGATCGTCGCTGTTCTTGGCGATCCTGTCGACCGACGAGCGGGTGTCGACCGGCGGCCCGACGCGCAGGCCCACATGGGCGTCGGTGACGCTCTGCTTGCCGTGGTTGGTCACGGTGCCCGACACGGTCACCGTGTCCCCGTCCGTGGGCGCGGAGGGGGTGAGCGAGTCGACAGCCACGGCCACCGAACCCGAGTCGGAGTCGGCCAGAGCGGCGGTCGCCTCTTCCGCGTGCGCCGCGCCGGCGGCGGGCAGCTGGACCAGGCCGGCCAGCAGCGGCGCCCCGGCGAGCAGTGCCGTGGTGCGCCGCAGCCACCGGCGGGCAGGTGAGGCACTGGTCCCCTGGAAGTCTGCCGCCTCGGCCACGCGCTCGCCCGTCCCTCGTCGTGATCAGTGGTCGTCGGAATGTGCGTCCACGCATGGTAACGATGTGCGGCGAGGGGAAGTGCCGCGGAGTACGCCACAAGATCCGCGGCCGGGCCGGGCTTCCCTCTATGTGTGCCTATAAAGGGAGCGGTGCGGAAGTGGGGGATTCGGTGCGCGATCAATCGGGGCGCCCGTCTCCGCCCGGGCCACGTACCCTGTTTTGTTGTGCCGAACGCCAACGAAGTCAGCCCCAGCGCCCTGAGCCAGGAGCAGCCCCGCACGGTGAGTGAGCCGTTGCGGATCGCCCCTGTCGCCGACGATCTCGCCCGCCGCTTCCAGGAGGCCGGGTTCTCGCTCGCCCTGGTCGGCGGCTCGGTCCGGGACGCCTTGCTCGGGCGGCTCGGCAACGACCTGGACTTCACGACCGACGCCCGTCCCGAGGACGTACTGAAGATCATGCGTCCCTGGGCGGACGCGGTCTGGGAGGTCGGGATCGCCTTCGGCACGGTCGGGGGACAGAAGGACGGCTGGCAGATCGAGGTGACCACCTACCGGTCGGAGGCGTACGACCGCACCTCGCGCAAGCCCGAGGTGTCCTACGGCGACTCCATCGAGGAGGACCTCGTCCGGCGCGACTTCACGGTGAACGCGATGGCCGTCGCGCTCCCGGAGAAGGCGTTCATCGACCCGCACGGCGGCCTCGACGACCTCGCGTCCCGCGTCCTGCGTACTCCCGGGACCCCCGAGGACTCGTTCTCGGACGACCCGCTCCGGATGATGCGGGCCGCGCGCTTCGCCGCGCAGCTCGACTTCGAGGTGGCGCCGGAGGTCGTCAAGGCCATGCACGACATGGCCGGGCGCATCGACATCGTCTCCGCCGAGCGGGTCCGGGAGGAGCTGAACAAGCTCATCCTCTCCTCCCACCCGCGCAAGGGCCTGAGCCTGCTGGTGGAGACGGGCCTGGCCGAGCGGGTCCTGCCCGAGCTGCCGGCCCTGCGGCTGGAGCGGGACGAGCACCACCGGCACAAGGACGTCTACGACCACACGCTCATCGTCCTGGAGCAGGCGATGGCCCTGGAGAGCGAGGGGCCCGACCTGACCCTGCGCCTGGCCGCCCTGCTGCACGACATCGGCAAGCCGCGCACCCGCCGCTTCGAGAAGGACGGCAGGGTCTCGTTCCACCACCACGAGGTGGTCGGGGCGAAGATGACGAAGAAGCGCATGATCGCGCTCAAGTACTCCAACGAGCTGGTGAAGGACGTCTCACGCCTGGTCGAGCTGCATCTTCGCTTCCACGGCTATGGCACGGGTGAGTGGACCGACTCCGCGGTCCGCCGCTATGTCCGGGACGCGGGACCGCTGCTCGACCGTCTGCACAAGCTGACGCGGTCGGACTGCACGACGCGGAACAAGCGCAAGGCGGCGGCCCTCTCCCGTGCGTACGACGGCCTGGAGGAGCGGATCGCGCAACTGCAGCAGCAGGAGGAGCTGGACTCGATCCGCCCGGACCTGGACGGCAACCAGATCATGGAGATCCTCGGCATCCGCCCTGGACCGGCCGTCGGGCAGGCGTACAAGCATCTGCTGGAGCTTCGCCTGGAGAACGGGCCGATGGAGCACGACGCGGCGGTGGCGGCGCTGAAGGAGTGGTGGGCTCAGCACCCGGAGAACGCATGAGAACGGGCGGCATGTTTCACGTGAAACGTGCCGCCCGCTTGGGTTCATGTTTCACGTGAAACATGCCCGTGAAGCAGAAGAGGAGAGAACTCTCTCGCCTCAGGCCTCGCCGAGGCAGAGCAGGAACTCTTCGCCGTCACCGGTCTCGGCGTAGAAGCCGGTGGCTCCGTCGACCTTCCGGCACTCCGTCTCGGCGGTCACCGACGTGAAGTGGCCCTTCACCTTCGAGAGAACCTTGCCCTCGGCCTCGGAGGAGGAGCAGTCCACGACCTCCATGCGGTCCGAGGATGACGACGCGGCCTTCAGGCAGTCACCCACACCGGCTTGGTCGGCGTCGTCCCGGCTGGCGATGTAACCGCCGACCGCGACACCCACGACGACCACCGCGATGACGATGTTCTTGATCACCTTGAAGCTCGGCTTGCGGCGGGCCGGCTGCGGCGGCACCGGGGCGTACGGCGCACCCTGCTGCGGAAAGCCGGGCTGACCGGGCTGGCCGGCCTGCTGCGGGAAGCCCGGCTGCCCCTGGGCGTAGGGGTTCTGCCCCTGAGGCTGCTGCGGAGCCTGCGGCTGGTTCTGCGCGAACGGGTTGCCCTGAGGCGGCGGCTGGGTGGTCACTGGGGGTCCCCCTGATATAGGTGCGTGTCGCGGACATGCCGCGAGATAAGACGCACGTAAGCTACCGGGTCCCACTGACAACTCTGTACTCCGGTGGGGCTCTGTGTCACTGATGTGACACTTGCCGGCTCTCAAACCGGGCCATAGCTGCCGCAACCACGCCGTAGACCACGGAGACCGTCACGACCAGCGCCACCGACCGGCCGTCGGGCGGCAGCATGAGGGCGGCCACCCCGGCCGCGCCGACGAAGGCCACGTTGAACAGCACGTCGTAGACGGAGAAGATCCGGCCCCGGAAGGTGTCGTCGACCGAGGACTGCACGACCGTGTCGGTCGCGATCTTCGCCCCCTGTGTGGTCAGGCCCAGCACGAACGCGGCGGCGAGCAGGGGCGCCGTGGCGAACGGCAGACCCAGCGCCGGTACCAGCACGGTGGCGATCGTCGCGCACACGGCCATCCAGCGGCCGGGTCCCAGCCGCCCCGCCGCCCAGGGAGTGACCACCGCCGCCGCGAAGAAGCCCGCTCCGGACACCCCCAGCGCCAGCCCCAGCAGGGCGAGGCCCTCCTCCGTGTCCGAGGTCAGGGAGTACCGGCACAGCATCAGCAGCATGACCAGCAGGGCGCCGTAGCAGAACCGCATCAGTGTCATGCCCGCGAGCGCCCAGGCCGCTTCCCTTCGGGCGGGCGCGGCGAGGTGACGTACGCCCGCCACCAGGTCGCGGGCCGTGCCGGTGAGCGCCGAGGTCAGCCGGGGCGGTACGCGTGCCGGGTCGGGACCCAGCAGCTCCACGGCGATCCGCAGCGACGCCAGTGCTCCGCACAGGTAGAGGCCGGCGCCGAGCAGCACCACGGCGGCGTCGGAGTCCGAGACCACGAGGCGCACGACGAAGGCCAGGCCGCCGCCCGCGGTGGCGGCCAGGGTGCCGGCCGTCGGGGAGAGCGAGTTGGCGATCACCAGGCGTTCCGCGTCGACCACCCGGGGCAGCGCGGCGGACAGGCCCGCGAGGACGAAGCGGTTGACGGCCGTGACACACAGCGCCGAGACGTAGAAGAGCCAGTCGGGGACGGAAGCGATCATCAGCACCGCGGTCACCGAGGCCAGCGCGGCGCGCAGCAGGTTGCCGTAGAGGAAGACCTGGCGGCGGCGCCAGCGGTCGAGGAGCACTCCGGCGAAGGGGCCCACCAGGGAGTACGGAAGCAGCAGCACGGCCATGGCGGAGGCGATCGCGGCGGGCGAGGTCTGTTTCTCCGGGGAGAAGACGACGTAGGTGGCGAGCGCGACCTGGTAGACACCGTCGGCCCCCTGGGAGAGCAGACGCACGGCGAGCAGGCGCCGGAACCCCTTCAGACGCAGCAGGACGCGCAGGTCACGGACGACGGCCATGGGGCACAGCCTCACATACGGGAAAGGTCCCCGGGTCACGCGACCCGGGGACCCCTCGGCAGACCGGGGTCAGCGGCTGCTCAGCGCTCGACCTCGCCCGCGATGAACTTCTCGACGTTGGCACGGGCCTCGTCGTCGAAGTACTGGACCGGCGGGGACTTCATGAAGTAGCTCGACGCCGACAGGATCGGGCCGCCGATGCCGCGGTCCTTGGCGATCTTCGCGGCGCGCAGGGCGTCGATGATGACACCGGCCGAGTTCGGGGAGTCCCAGACCTCGAGCTTGTACTCCAGGTTCAGCGGGACGTCACCGAAGGCGCGGCCCTCGAGGCGGACGTAGGCCCACTTGCGGTCGTCCAGCCAGGCGACGTAGTCGGACGGGCCGATGTGGACGTTGTCCGCACCCAGGTCGCGGTCGGGGATCTGGGAGGTGACGGCCTGCGTCTTGGAGATCTTCTTGGACTCCAGGCGCTCGCGCTCGAGCATGTTCTTGAAGTCCATGTTGCCGCCGACGTTCAGCTGCATCGTGCGGTCCAGGACGACGCCCCGGTCCTCGAACAGCTTCGCCATGACGCGGTGCGTGATGGTGGCGCCGACCTGCGACTTGATGTCGTCGCCGACGATCGGGACGCCCGCCTCGGTGAACTTGTCCGCCCACTCCTTGGTGCCGGCGATGAAGACCGGGAGGGCGTTGACGAAGGCGACCTTGGCGTCGATGGCGCACTGGGCGTAGAACTTCGCCGCGACCTCGGAACCGACGGGCAGGTAGCAGACCAGAACGTCGACCTGCTTGTCCTTGAGGATCTGGACGACGTCGACCGGCGCCTCGTCGGACTCCTCGATGGTCTGGCGGTAGTACTTGCCGAGACCGTCGTGCGTGTGGCCGCGCTGGACCTGGACGCCGCTGTTCGGCACGTCGCAGATCTTGATGGTGTTGTTCTCGGAGGCGCCGATGGCGTCCGCGAGGTCCAGGCCGACCTTCTTGGCGTCCACGTCGAAGGCGGCGACGAACTCGATGTCACTGACGTGGTAGTCGCCGAACTGGACGTGCATCAGGCCGGGGACCTTGGCCGCCGGGTCGGCGTCCTTGTAGTACTCGACGCCCTGCACCAGCGATGCGGCGCAGTTGCCCACACCGACGATGGCTACGCGAACCGAACCCATTCCGGTTGCTCCCTGTGTGTACGAGTGAGGCCCCGACTGGGCGCTCACGTGGCGGTGTCGCCGGGCGTATCCGGCCGGGGGTCGTCCCCCGGCCGGGGCAGGCCGCCCGCCGCTCCATGTGTCGTGTCCTGTTGAGCGGTCCCCTCGGCGGCGGAATCCCGGAGGTCCCGCCCCGCCCGCTCGCTCTCGATGAGCTCGTTCAGCCAGCGCACTTCGCGCTCCACGGACTCCATTCCGTGGCGCTGCAGCTCAAGCGTGTAGTCGTCGAGTCGCTCCCGGGTGCGGGCCAGGGAGGCCCGCATCTTCTCCAGGCGCTCCTCCAGCCGGCTGCGCCGACCCTCGAGCACGCGCATGCGCACGTCTCGCGACGTCTGGCCGAAGAACGCGAAGCGAGCGGCGAAGGTCTCGTCCTCGTACGCGTCCGGGCCCGTCTGGGAGAGGAGCTGCTCGAAATGTTCCTTACCGTCGGCCGTCAACCGGTAGACGATCTTGGCGCGACGTCCCGTGAGGGAGGCGGCGGCCTCGCCGACGTTCCCCGGTTCCTCGATCAACCAGCCGTTGGCGACCAGCGTCTTGAGGCAGGGGTAGAGCGTCCCGTAGCTGAACGCCCGGAACACACCCAGTGACGTGTTGAGCCGTTTACGCAGCTCGTAGCCGTGCATCGGGGACTCGCGGAGCAGGCCGAGTACGGCGAACTCGAGGATGCCGGATCTCCGGCTCATCGTCGCCTCCTCTCGCCCTTATGCCGTGCTGATGTATCGAGTCGATACATCAGCACGATAGAACGAGCTTCTGCGTGCGACAAGAGGGGAACTGGTGAACGGGATCACATCAGGGTTTCATCGCGAGCAAGTTGCCTGATTTGAGGTGAACTTCGGGCCGCGGGGGTTTTGACGGTGCGTAGTGTGTGCGCCATGCAGACCACCGGGAACCGAGTGACGTCTGGGGGCGTCCCTGTCCCCGGTGCAGTACGGGTGAATGCGGAAGGGGCCGCATCCGTACTTCGGGGGGACCGGAAACCAGCCGCCTTTACCAGGCGCGCAAAGGTGCGCCTGCCCGAGGAGTAGTCGTTCGATGAGCGAGCACCGTCGCAAACCGCCGCAGCCGCAGGGAGGCGGACGTGCCGCGGCCCGACGCGGTCAGTCCGGCTCGTCCTCCGGCCGCCGTGCGGCACCGCGAGGCGCCACAGGGTCTCCGTCCGGCTCGTACGGTCCGGAGAACGAGGAACGTGCGTACGGGAGCCGCGCCGAGGCCCGGCGCGCGGCACAGCGGAGCGGGGGTGGCCGTCGCAGAGCGGCCGAGCCGGGCCGCGGTGGCCGCCGAGGGGCCCCCGGCGGCTCGGCAGGGCGAGGGCGCGCCGCGGCGCCCGGCAAGAAGCGGATGATCGACTACCCGCGCCACGACAAGGACGGGTGGCACCGCTGGGTGCCGTCCTGGAGGCTCGTCTCCGGACTGTGCATCGCGTTCTTCGGCTGTCTGGTCGGTGCCGCCGGCCTCGCCTACGCCATGGTGAGCGTTCCCGTCATCGACGAGAGCGCCACGGCGCAGAACAACGTCTACTACTGGGCCGACAACACCCAGATGGTGGCCACGGGCGGGGACCGCAACCGCCAGAGCGTCGATCTCTCGCAGATTCCCAAGGCGATGCGCAATGCCGTCATCTCGCAGGAGAACAAGACGTTCTACTCCGACAGCGGCATCGATCCTAAGGGCATCGCCCGCGCCGTGTTCAACATGGCCAAGGGCGGTGAGACGCAGGGTGGCTCCACCATCACCCAGCAGTACGTGAAGAACGCGATGCTCAACGACCAGTCGCAGACGGTCTCCCGCAAGGTCAAGGAGATCTTCGTCTCGATCAAGGTCGGAGCCGAGGAGCCGAAGGACAAGATCCTCGAGGGCTACCTGAACTCCGCCTACTACGGCCGCGGCGCCTACGGCATCCAGGCCGCCGCACGGGCGTACTTCAACGTCGACGCCGTCGACCTCAACCCGGGACAGTGCGCCTTCCTGTCGTCGGTGCTCAAGGGCGCCACCTACTACGACCCGGCGGGCTCGATCGCGATCGACCCGGCGGCCACGCCCGAGGCCAACAAGAAGCGGGCCCTCTCCCAGATGCAGGACACCCTCGACAAGATGGTCGAGTACGGGCATCTGAGCCAGGCGGAACGGGCCAAGTACCCCGAACTCCCCACCACGCAGAACCCGCAGTCGAACGCGAATCTGGGCGGCCAGATCGGCTACCTCGTCAGGCTCGCCAAGGCCTCCGTGGTCAGGAGCGGCGCGGTGACGGAGCAGCAGCTGGAGAAGGGCGGCTACTCGATCTACACGACCTTCGAGAAGAAGAAGGTCGACGAGCTCGAGAAGGCGGTCCAGAAGGTCTACAAGGAGAAGATCGACCCCAAGAAGCGCCCCAAGACGGACACCCACGTCCAGTTCGGCGGTGCCTCGATCGACACCAAGACCGGGGCCATCAAGGCCATCTACGGCGGTGAGGACGCCACCAAGCACTTCACCAACAACGCCGACGTGACCGGTGCCCAGGTCGGTTCGACGTTCAAGCCGTTCGTGCTCGCGGCGGCGATGAAGTGGGGTGTGCGCGACCCGGACCTCGGACCGGTCCAGGCCCAGGACGAGCGCACCGTCGTCTCCCCGAAGAGCCTCTACAGCGGCAAGAACGACCTCAAGATCAACAACTACGACGGGTCGATCTGGGAGAACGAGAAGGGCGAGCAGTGGCGTCAGGAGAACGACGGGCAGGACAGCCTCGGTGACCCGCCGGACTACAAGATCGACCTCCGTGAGGCGATGCGGGAGTCGGTGAACTCCGCCTTCGTGCAGCTCGGCATGGACGTCGGTCTGGACAAGGTGAAGGAGTCCGCCGTGGACGCGGGGCTCCTGGAGGACAGCCTGGCCGGTTCCGGCTATCCGTCCTTCTCCATCGGTGTCTCGGACCCGAGTGCCATCCGTATGGCGGGCGCGTACGCCACCTTCGCGGACAGCGGCAAGCAGCGCGAGCCGTTCTCCGTCACGAAGGTGACGAACAAGGACGGCACGCTCTACACGCACAAGGTCGAGGAGAAACAGGCGTTCACGGCGAAGGTCGCGGACAACGTGACGGACGTCCTGAAGACCGTCGTCGAGAAGGGAACGGGCACCAACGCCCAGCTGCCCGGTCGTGAGGTGGCCGGTAAGACCGGTACCACCGACGGCAACAAGTCCGCCTGGTTCGTCGGCTACACCCCGCAGATGTCGACCGCGATCAGCATGTACCGCTACCCGGACGACGAGACCATCAAGGACCGCACGTTCCTGGAGATGTTCGGAACCGGTGGCGAGAAGAAGATCCACGGTGCCTCCTTCCCGTCCACGATCTGGCAGGACTACATGTCCGACGCGGTCAAGGGCATGAAGGTGGAGAAGTTCCCGAAGCCGGAGCCCATCGGCGAGGTCATCAACGACGCACCGTCGCCGACCCCCACTCCCTCCCCCTCTCCCTCTGCTTCCAAGACCGAGGAGACGAGCCCGTCGCCGTCGCCGTCGCCCAGTGACACCGGGCCCAGCCCGTCGCCTTCCGAGACTGAGACCTGCGGTGTCTGGGACTGGAACTGCGAAAACGAGAGCAACGGGGGCAACGGCAACGGGGGCGCCGGCCCAGGTGGCTCGGAGGGAAGCGGATCACCTTCACCATCGGCCTCCGAGACGGAGGGAGACGGTGACAGCAACGGAAACAGCCGTGGAAACTCCATCTTGGGTCCGAATGGCTAGCTAGTCCCTAAGTCGCCGATATTGGGTGTTTCACGTGAAACACCCGCAAGTTTCACGTGAAACAGGGGCCGCCGCATCCACGAGGGTGCGGCGGCCCCCGCGTGTTCCCAGGCGCGTACGGCAGGATGTGCCCCATGCCCAGTGCAGAATCGACGCCAGCGAGCGTGCACGAGCCGGACCCGGTGCGGCCGACCAGGGAGGACACGGTCGCCGCAGCCGGCAGCGAGCTGATCGGCGGTCCGCTGGGCCGACGCGCCCTGCTCGGCACGTCCTGGTGGACCCCCGTGCGGGTCATCGCGCTCGTGGCGATCGGCATGTTCGCCCTAGGACTGGTCCAGAAAGCTCCCTGCTACAACGGTGCGTGGTTCTTCGGAGCCAGCTCCCAGTACACGCACGCGTGCTACTCGGACATCCCGCACCTGTATCAGGGCCGCGGGTTCGTCGACGGGCTCGTGCCGTACTTCGACAAGCTCCCCGGCGACATGGAGTATCTGGAGTACCCCGTCCTGACCGGCCTGTTCATGGAGGTCGCGTCCTGGCTCACGCCGGGCAGCGGCACCATCCAGGACCAGGAGCAGTGGTACTGGATGGTCAACGCCGGGATGCTCATGGTCTGTGCGGTCGTGATCGCCGTCTGCGTGACCCGCACGCACACCCGGCGCCCCTGGGACGGTCTGCTGGTCGCCCTGGCCCCCGCCTTCGCGCTGACCGCCACCGTCAACTGGGATCTGCTGGCGGTCGCCCTGACGGCCGCCGCCGTCCTCATGTGGTCCCGGGAGCGTCCGCTGGCCTTCGGCGTGCTGCTGGGCCTGGCCACGGCAGCCAAGCTCTATCCCTTCCTGATCCTCGGCCCCCTGCTCGTCCTGTGCTGGCGCGCGGGCAAATGGCGGGCGTTCGGAACAGCGCTGGGAGGCGCGGCCGTCGCCTGGCTCGTGGTGAACCTGCCGGTGATGCTCTTCGCCTTCGACGGCTGGTCGAAGTTCTACACGTTCAGCCAGGAACGCGGCGTGGACTTCGGGTCGTTCTGGCTGATCCTGGGGCAGAACTCCGACAACCCGCTCAGCACCGAAACCGTCAACACCCTCGCCACGCTTCTCATGCTGCTGTGCTGCGGCGCCGTCGCGGCACTCACGCTGACCGCACCCCGGCGGCCGCGGTTCGCCCAGCTCGCGTTCCTGATCGTCGCGGCGTTCATCCTCACCAACAAGGTCTACTCACCGCAGTACGTGCTCTGGCTGGTGCCGCTGGCCGCGCTGGCCCGGCCGAAGTGGCGGGACTTCCTGATCTGGCAGGCGTGCGAGGTGGCCTACTTCCTCGGCATCTGGATGTATCTCGCGTACACGACCAGCGGCGACGCCCACAAGGGTCTGCCGACGGACGGCTACCACTGGGCCATCGGCCTGCACCTGCTGGGCACGCTGTTCTTCTGCGTCATGGTGGTGCGCGACATCCTGATGCCGGACCGGGACCCGGTCCGGCGGTCGGGCGACGACGACCCGTCGGGCGGAGTGCTCGACGGCGCGGAGGACGTCTTCGTCCTGGGCCCCGCGGCTCGGACCGAGCAGCCCGCGGCCCACTTCGCAGGGCCACAGGTGCACTGGGGCAAGGGCGGGCAGCCGAACGGTTCGCTCTGAGTGAATGCGTGAAAGGCCGTACACGAGGATCACGGAGATGTCGCGTGACCTCGTGTACGGCCTTCTTGCGGGTACGGCCCGCGCTAGCGATCGAGGATGCGGTCGAACTGCGTGGTGGTGTGCCGCAGATGGGCCACCAGCTCGTCACCCACCTTGGGTTCCGACGCGTCCGAGGGCACGAACAGGATCGAGACCTGCATGTGCGGTGGCTCCGCGAACCAGCGCTGCTTGCCGCTCCAGACGAACGGCGAGAGGTTCCGGTTGACCGTGGCGAGACCGGCCCGGGCGACCCCCTTGGCACGCGGCATGACGCCGTGCAGCGCCTTCGGTGCCTCCAGCCCCACCCCGTGCGACGTACCGCCCGCCACGACGACCAGGAAGCCGTCTGAGGCGGCCTTCTGCTGCCGGTAGCCGAAACGCTCGCCCTTGGCGACACGCGTGACGTCCAGGACGGCGCCGCGGTACTCGGTGGCCTCGTGGTCACCCAGCCACAGCCGGGTGCCGATCCGGGCGCGGAAGCGGGTCTGCGGGAACTGCTGCTGGAGCCGGGCCAGTTCGTCGGCCTTGAGATGGCTGACGAACATGGTGTGCAGCGGCAGCCGGGCCGCGCGCAGCCGGTCCATCCAGCCGATGACCTCCTCGACGGCGTCCGAGCCGTCGGTGCGGTCCAGCGGCAGGTGGATGGCGAAGCCCTCCAGCCGGACGTTCTCTATGGCGGCGTGCAGCTGCGGCAGATCCTGTTCGCTGATGCCGTGCCGCTTCATCGAGGACATCACCTCGATGACCACGCGCGCGCCCACCAGGCCGTACACGCCGTCGATGGAGGACACCGAGCGCACGACCCGGTCGGGCAGCGGTACGGGTTCCTCACCACGCCGGTACGGCGTCAGGACCAGCAGGTCGCCGCCGAAGAAGTCCTTGATGCGGGCGGCCTCGTAGGTGGTGCCGACGGCCAGCACGTCCGAGCCCAGCCGCGTCGCCTCCTCCGCCAGCCGCTCGTGACCGAATCCGTAGCCGTTGCCCTTGCAGACCGGGACCAGCCCGGGGAACTGCTCCTGCACGTGCTTGTGGTGCGCCCGCCAGCGCGCGGTGTCGACGTAGAGCGTGAGCGCCATGGCCGGACCTGGAACCTTTCTCGTGGCTGTCAGAGATGCGGATCGGGGATGGGCTGCGCGGTCAGCGGCGCGACATGTAGATGTCGAGCGCCTTGTGGAGCAGCTTGTTCAGCGGGAAGTCCCACTCGCCGAGGTACTCGGCCGCCTGACCGCCCGTACCCACCTTGAACTGGATCAGGCCGAAGAGGTGGTCGCTCTCGTCCAGCGAGTCGGAGATGCCGCGCAGGTCGTAGACGGTGGCACCCAGCGCGTAGGAGTCGCGCAGCATGGCCCACTGCATGGCGTTCGACGGCCGGACCTCGCGGCCGATGTTGTCGGAGGCGCCGTAGGAGTACCAGACGTGCCCGCCGACGACCAGCATGGTCGCCGCCGACAGGTTCACCCCGTTGTGCCGGGCGAAGTACAGCCGCATGCGGTTGGGGTCCTCGTTGTTGAGGGCCGCCCACATGCGCTGGAAGTACGACAGCGGACGCGGCCGGAAGTGGTCGCGCACGGCCGTGATCTCGTACAGGCGCTGCCACTCCTCGAGATCGTGGTAGCCGCCCTGGACGACCTCGACACCCGCCTTCTCGGCCTTCTTGATGTTGCGGCGCCACAGCTGGTTGAAGTTCTTGTGGACCTCTTCCAGGGAGCGGTTGGCCAGCGGCACCTGGAAGACGTAGCGGGGCTGCACGTCACCGAAACCGGCGCCGCCGTCCTCGCCCTGCTGCCAGCCCATGCGGCGCAGCTTGTCGGCCACCTCGAATGCGCGCGGCTCGATGTGGTCCGCCTCTATGTCCCGCAGGCGCTTGACGTCGGGGTCCTGGATGCCCTTCTTGATGGACGTCGCGTCCCAGCGCCGGATGATCACCGGCGGGCCCATCTTCACGGAGAAGGCGCCCTGCTGCTTGAGGTGCGCCAGCATCGGCTCCATCCAGTCCTGGAGGTTCGGCGCGAACCAGTTGATGACCGGGCCCTCGGGCAGGTAGGCGAGGTAACGCTTGATCTTGGGCAGCTGCCGGTAGAGGACGAGGCCCACACCGACCAGCTCGCCGGTCCGGTCGTCGAACCAGCCGAGATTCTCCGAGCGCCACTCCGCCTTGACGTCCGCCCATGCCGGGACCTGCATGTGACTCGCCGCCGGCAGGCTCTGGATGTAGGCCAGATGCTGCTCGCGACTGATGGTCCTCAGGGTCAGGCTCATTCGGGGCGCTCCTCGGGCTGGTGTGTCCCCATGGGTACAGGGGCTCCGGCTCTCGCGCGAAGCCTACTGCGCCCTGTGAGCGCCCCGTCCGGCGTACGGCCACAAGGGCCTGCCTGGCCGTTGGCCGGCGGCGTGGATCAGCCGACGAGCCCGCCGTGGTAGATGCCGAAGAACAGACCGAGTGCGCAGGCACCGAGTCCCAGGATCAGGCCGAAGCGCTCCCGTGTCGTCTCGGACACGTACTGACCGTATCCGCCGGTCAGTACACCGAGCAGCCCCGCCCAGGAGGTCAGGACGTGCAGCCCGCGGAAGCTCGCGGTGGCCAGGGCGAGCACGCCCAGCACCACGGTCACGGCCAGGAGCGCGTCCTGGAGGGGGTGTCGTTTGCCGTCGGTGGCCAGCAGGCCGGTCCGGGGCCTGGCGGGTCGCGTGATCTGTGCCATGGAGAACCTCCTGCCGAAGGCAGTGTGTTTTAGCCCTCACATCCCTGACTACCGATTGTGTCCCTTCGAGGCCGGATTTCAACCGCAGGGCGACAGCCGGGTACGCTGTACCTTCCGCACCGGTGTCTGTTGCCGGCCACGACCGGGCCGCCTCCTCGGAGGAGGTCCGATTGTCAGTGGGTCCTGGTTTACTCATTGATGCCGGTGCGAACGCATCGCAACCCTCCTGCCACGGAACGACCGTGGCCGTTGAGTCCAAAGGAGGTGGGTTCCACATGCGTCACTACGAGGTGATGGTCATCCTCGACCCCGATCTCGAGGAGCGCTCTGTCTCCCCGCTGATCGAGAACTTCCTCTCTGTCGTCCGTGATGGCGGCGGAAAGGTCGAGAAGGTCGACACCTGGGGCCGTCGTCGTCTCTCGTACGAGATCAAGAAGAAGCCCGAGGGCATCTACTCGGTCATCGACCTGCAGGCCGAGCCTGCGGTCGTCAAGGAGCTCGACCGCCAGATGAACCTGAACGAGTCGGTCCTCCGGACCAAGGTCCTCCGTCCCGAGATGCACTGAGCCTTCCCGCTCAGCTGATCCCGGGATTCGAGTAGCAGCAACCAAGCAGCCAGAGCAGCAAACCCGCCGAGAGGTTCCCCATGGCAGGCGAGACCGTCATCACGGTCGTCGGCAATCTTGTCGACGACCCCGAGCTGCGCTTCACCCCGTCCGGTGCGGCCGTCGCGAAGTTCCGCGTCGCGTCGACTCCCCGCACCTTCGACCGCCAGACGAACGAGTGGAAGGACGGCGAGAGCCTCTTCCTGACCTGCTCGGTCTGGCGCCAGGCGGCGGAGAACGTCGCCGAGTCGCTCCAGCGAGGCATGCGCGTCATCGTGCAGGGCCGGCTGAAGCAGCGGTCCTACGAGGACCGTGAGGGCGTCAAGCGCACGGTCTACGAGCTGGACGTCGACGAGGTGGGCGCCAGCCTGCGCAACGCCACGGCCAAGGTCACCAAGACCTCGGGCCAGGGCCGCGGAGGCCAGGGCGGTTACGGCGGCGGTGGCGGCCAGGGTGGCGGCGGCTGGGGCGGCGGCCCCGGCGGCGGCCAGCAGGGCGGCGGCGCTCCGGCCGACGACCCCTGGGCGACCGGTGGTGCTCCCGCCGGTGGCCAGCAGGGCGGTGGCGGCCAGGGTGGCGGCGGCTGGGGCGGTGGCTCCGGCGGCGGTGGCGGCTACTCGGACGAGCCCCCCTTCTAAGGGAACGGGCTCTACCCACACTTCTTGATCACACAGGAGAAACATCATGGCTAAGCCGCCTGTGCGCAAGCCGAAGAAGAAGGTCTGCGCGTTCTGCAAGGACAAGGTCACGTACGTGGACTACAAGGACACGAACATGCTGCGGAAGTTCATTTCCGACCGCGGCAAGATCCGTGCCCGCCGCGTGACCGGCAACTGCACCCAGCACCAGCGTGACGTCGCCACGGCCGTGAAGAACAGCCGTGAGATGGCGCTGCTGCCCTACACCTCCACCGCGCGATAAGGGAAGGGTGACCGAGACATGAAGATCATCCTCACCCACGAGGTCACTGGCCTCGGTGCCGCGGGCGACGTCGTCGACGTCAAGGACGGTTACGCTCGCAACTACCTGATCCCGCGGAAGTTCGCTATCCGCTGGACCAAGGGTGGCGAGAAGGACGTGGCGCAGATCCGTCGCGCTCGCAAGATCCACGAGATCCAGACCATCGAGCAGGCCAACCAGGTGAAGGCCCAGCTCGAAGGTGTGAAGGTCCGTCTGGCCGTCCGCTCCGGCGACGCCGGTCGTCTCTTCGGTTCCGTCACCCCGGCCGACGTCGCTTCGGCGATCAAGGCCGCTGGTGGTCCCGAGGTCGACAAGCGCCGCATCGAGCTGGGCTCGCCGATCAAGACCCTGGGCGCTCACGAGACGTCCGTGCGTCTGCACCCCGAGGTTGACGCCAAGGTCAGCATCGAGGTCGTCGCTGCCTGAGCACTGCTCTCGCTGAAGCGATGAGAAGGGCCGCATCCCCCGACGGGGATGCGGCCCTTCTTCGTGACCGTGCTCGTGGCCGCCGTGTTCGTTCGCAGCCATGTTTCACGTGGAACGGCGCCTTTCACCGTTTCACGTGAAACGGTCAGCGCGTCGCGCCCGTGACGATCCAGCGACCCGATCGGGTACGCAGCCACAGCGTCACCAGACGCATCGCCATCATCAGCGTCATGGCCGCCCACAGGGCGGTGAGCCCACCGCCGAAGGTCGGGACGAGAAGTGCCGCGGGCGTGAAGACCACCAGGGTCAGCAGCATGGCCCAGGCAAGGTAGGGACCGTCGCCCGCACCCATGAGGACACCGTCCAGGACATAGACCACGCCGCAGATCGGCTGTGCCACGGCCACGATCACCAGTGCGGGCAGCGCAGCGTCCTTGACCGTGGAGTCGCCGGTGAACAGGGGCAGGAACGCCGGACGGGACAGCACCACGAGCAGGCCCAGTACGATCCCGACGGCGGCGCCCCACTCCACCATCCGGCGGCAGGCATCGCGTGCTCCCTGGGCGTCGCCCGCGCCCAGATAGCGCCCGATGATGGCCTGTCCGGCGATGGCGATGGCGTCGAGAGCGAAGGCGAGCAGGCTCCACAGGGAAAGGACGATCTGATGCGCCGCGACATCGGCGTCGCCCAGTCGGGCCGCCACGGCCGTCGCGATCATGAGTATGGCTCGCAAGGAGAGCGTGCGCACCAGCAGCGGCATCCCGGCCTGGGCGGAAGCCCTGATCCCGGCCAGGTCCGGCCGCAGGGAGGCGCCGTGTCGTCGGGCTCCTCGGACGACCACCCACAGATAGACCGCGGCCATGCCGCACTGGGCGATGACGGTGCCCCAGGCGGAACCCGCGATGCCGAGGTCGGCGCCGTAGACGAGGACGACATTGAGGACGGCGTTGGCGACGAAGCCGGCCACGGCCACATAGAGGGGGGTCCGGGTGTTCTGCAGTCCCCTCAGTACACCGGTCGAGGCGAGCACGACGAGCATGGCGGGGATGCCGAGGGCGGAGATCCGCAGATAGGTGGTGGCATAGGGGGCCGCGGTCTCGGAGGCGCCGAAGAGTTCCACGAGAGAGGGGGCCGTGGGCAGAACGACCGCTATGACGGCGGCGCCGAGCAGCAGTGCGAGCCAGATGCCGTCCATGCCCTGGCGGATCGCTGCTTGCAGATCCCCCGCGCCGACGCGACGGGAGACGGCCGCGGTGGTGGCGTAGGCGAGGAAGACGAACACGCTGACGGCTGTGGTGAGCAGGGCCGAGGCGATGCCGAGCCCGGCGAGCTGAGCGGTCCCGAGATGGCCGACGATGGCACTGTCGGCCATGACGAAAAGGGGCTCGGCGACGAGCGCGCCGAAGGCCGGGACTGCCAGCGCGACGATCTCTCGGTCGTGTCGGCGCCGGACGGTCCGGGTACGCGCGGGGGCCTGTGTCATGAGCACCAATCTAATCGTCCACAGGTAAGAGATGCAATGCTTCAATGACCCTTACGTCCGCTCTCGCCCCGTGCACTTCTGGGCACGGTTCGAAATGATCTTGATCCGACCGGGCAAGTTTTTCTTCTGCACAGGCGGTGGACGGTAAAGGTGCAGGCCAGGTGCGCTTTCCGAGTGGGAGTGCGGGCTTGTTCACAGGGCTGTCCACCGGGTCGTGCACAGGTTTGGCGGGGTTCTCCACAGCATCTGGCCAGTCGTCCACATGGCCTGTGGATAACCAGATTGGCTGACGGTGCCTGGGGGCCTACGGTTATCCGGCGCCCGCTCCGTCCGTCGGCTGGTGAACCGTCACAAAACCGACGCGCCAGAACCGGAGTTGGGCGTCTTATTTGTCAGTGCCGTGCCGTAGAAATGAGGGGCACGGCGAGGTCCGCTCGGCGGACGGGAGGAGGTGGCTCGGTGAGCATTTCCGAGCCCTTGGACGACCCGTGGGCCGACAGCGGCCCCAGTGATCGTCTGCCTGCTTCCCGCCGCCGCGGTGAGGGGGGCGGCCGCAGCCGGGACGATCAGCACGAGCGCGGCCCGGACAACGGGTGGGACGGCGGGGGTGCCGCGTTCGAGCGGGTGCCGCCGCAGGACCTGGACGCCGAGCAGTCCGTCCTCGGCGGGATGCTCCTGTCCAAGGACGCCATCGCCGACGTCGTCGAGATCCTCAAGGGCCACGACTTCTACAAGCCGGCCCACGAGACGGTCTACCAGGCCATCCTCGACGTCTACGCCAAGGGTGAGCCGGCCGACCCCATCACGATCGCCGCTGAACTCACCAAGCGCGGTGAGATCAACAAGGTCGGCGGCGCCTCGTATCTGCACACCCTCGTCCAGACCGTGCCGACGGCAGCGAACGCCGCGTACTACGCGGAGATCGTGCACGAGCGGGCGGTCCTGCGCCGCCTGGTGGAGGCCGGGACCCGGATCACCCAGATGGGATACGCGGCCGACGACGACGTCGACGAGATCGTCAACCGCGCCCAGGCCGAGATCTACGCCGTCACCGAGCAGCGCACCAGCGAGGACTATCTGCCGCTCGGCGACATCATGGAGGGCGCGCTCGACGAGATCGAGGCGATCGGGTCGCGCAGCGGCGAGATGACCGGTGTGCCGACGGGCTTCACGGACTTCGACTCACTGACCAACGGCCTGCACCCCGGGCAGATGATCGTCATCGCCGCACGTCCCGCGATGGGCAAGTCGACCCTCGCGCTGGACTTCGCGCGGGCCGCCTCGATCAAGAACAATCTGCCGAGCGTCATCTTCTCGCTCGAAATGGGACGCAACGAGATCGCGATGCGTCTGCTGTCCGCCGAGGCCCGCGTCGCGCTGCACCACATGCGGTCCGGCACGATGACGGACGACGACTGGACCCGGCTGGCGCGCCGGATGCCCGACGTGTCGGCCGCGCCGCTCTACATCGACGACTCCCCGAACCTGTCGATGATGGAGATCCGCGCCAAGTGCCGTCGTCTCAAACAGCGCAACGACCTCAAGCTGGTCGTCATCGACTACCTCCAGCTGATGCAGTCCGGCGGTTCGAAGCGTGCCGAGAGCCGGCAGCAGGAGGTCTCCGACATGTCCCGTAACCTCAAGCTCCTGGCGAAGGAGCTGGAGATCCCGGTCATCGCACTCTCCCAGCTGAACCGTGGTCCGGAGCAGCGCACCGACAAGAAGCCCATGGTCTCCGACCTGCGTGAGTCCGGTTCGATCGAGCAGGACGCGGACATGGTCATCCTGCTGCACCGTGAGGACGCCTACGAGAAGGAGTCGCCGCGCGCGGGCGAGGCGGACCTGATCGTGGCCAAGCACCGTAACGGCCCGACGGCGACCATCACGGTCGCCTTCCAGGGCCACTACTCGCGTTTCGTGGACATGGCCCAGACCTGACAGCCGGTCAGATGGACCTTCTGCTTCGTGACCGCACGGGGTGCCACGGGGAAATCGGCTCGACGTGAGGGGTGCCGGCCGGTGGACTGGGCACATGACGACACCTCAGGAAGAGCTGCTCCCCGCCACCCGTCGGGCGCTGACGCACCGGATCGCCGTGGCGCAGGCCGAGGGGCGTGCGCCGTCGCTCGTCGCGGCGGTGGTCCGGGGCGGGCGGACCGTGTGGCACGGTGCGCGGACCTCGGTCGACGGGCACGGTCCGGACGAGAACGTGCAGTACCGGATCGGCTCGATCACCAAAACGTTCACCGCGGTCCTGGTCCTTCGGCTGCGTGACGAGGGCCTGCTCGATCTCGGGGACCCACTGGAGAAGCATCTGCCGGGCACCGGGGTGGGGGAGGCCACGATCGCCGAGCTGCTCGCGCACTCGGGCGGGCTGGCCGCCGAGTCACCGGCGCCGTGGTGGGAGCGGACGCCGGGCTCGCTGCGGCCCGAACTCGCCGATGTGCTGGGCGAACGGCCGCTGCTGCACCCGGTGGGCCGTCGCCACCACTATTCCAACCCCGGCTATACCCTGCTCGGCGCGCTGGTCGAGAAGCTGCGGGGCGCTCCGTGGGAAGAGGTGCTGCAGCGGGAGGTGCTGGACCCGCTGCGGCTGGAGCGTACGGCCACCCGGCCCAGTGCCCCGCATGCCGGCGGCTGGGCGGTGCATCCCTGGGCCGACGTGATGCTGGCGGAGCCCATCGAGGACCTCGGGCGGATGGCCCCGGCCGGCCAGCTCTGGTCCACCACTGGGGACCTGGCGCGGTTCGCCGTCTTTCTCACGCAGGGGGACGAGAAGGTGCTCAGGGCGCAGACCGTGGAGGAGATGCGGGCGCCCGCCGCTCCGGTCGAGGCCGCGGATGTCGTGGACGGTGCGACCTACGGACTGGGTCTGCAGATCCAGAGCCAGGGCGGGCGGCTGCTCGTGGGGCACTCGGGCTCCCTGCCGGGCTTCCTGGCCAACCTCACCATCGGCGTGGCGGACGACGTGGCTGCTGTCGTCCTGACCAACTGCACCTCCGGTCCACTGCTCGCCGGGGTCGGGGCCGACCTCGTGCGCATTGTCGCCGAGGCGGAGCCCCGGATCCCCGAACCGTGGCGGCCACTGCGAGAGGTCGACTCCTCCGTACTGGAGTTGGCGGGGCAGTGGTACTGGGGGACGCACGCCTTCGCCCTGCGGTTGACGTCCGACGGAGGAGTTTCCCTCGGGCCGCTGTCGGGTCAGGGGCGCCGCTCGCGTTTCCGGGCGAACGGTGACGGCAGATGGACGGGACTGGAGGGGTACTACGCGGGTGAGTCGCTGCGTGCGGTGAGGCGCCCGGACGGAACCGTGAGCCATCTGGACCTCGGGTCGTTCGTCTTCACGCGTCAGCCGTACGAGGAGGGCGCCGACGTTCCGGGCGGAGTGGACCCGGAGGGATGGCGGGGGATCGGTTAGCAGCCGTCCCTCCGGAAGCGGCCCTGTTTCACGTGAAACAGGGCCGCGAGTCGTGAGGGCGAATAACGGGCGCCCCGCACTCAGAGCTGGAGCTTGAAGCCCGTGTGCGAGGCCGTGAAGCCGAGACGCTCGTAGAAGCGGTGGGCGTCGGTGCGGGTCTTGTCGGAGGTGAGCTGCACCAGGTGACATCCCTGCCGCCGGGACTCGTCGATCGCCCATTCGATGAGCTGTGTACCCAGTCCGCTGCCGCGTTCGTCGCCGTGGATGCGTACACCTTCGACGATCGAACGGAGGGCGCCGCGTCGGGACAGTCCCGGGACGATCGTCAGCTGGAGCGTGCCGACGACGCGGTCGTCGCGGACGGCCACCACCAGCTGCTGGTTCGGGTCGGCCCTGAGTCGTTCGAACGCGGCCAGGTACGGCCCCAGATCGTCCGGTGATTCGCGCTGTGCGCCCAGCGGGTCGTCGGCGAGCATCGCGACGACCGCCGGGATGTCCTCGGCGGTGGTGGGGCGTATTTCGAGATCTCCCATGACCGCACTCTAGAACCGCTCTAGGCGGGCACCGGCGCCTTCAGGGTCTCCACCGCCCGCACCAGCGGGGCCAGGTCGGGGTTGGTGGCCGCCTCGTCGAGGGCCTCGCGCAGGGCGGCGTCGTTGGTGGGACGCGCTTCCTCCAGCAGCCGCAGGCCGGTCGCGGTGACGTTGGTGTAGATGCCGCGACGATCGGTGGGGCACAGGTAGCGCTCCAGCAAACCCCGGTCCTCGAGCCGGGTGACCAGCCGGGTGGTCGCGCTCTGGCTGAGGACGACGGCGTCGGCGACCTGCTTCATCTGCAGATGCCCCCCGTCGCCGTCGTGCTGCCGGCTGAGCACGTCGAGCAGGGAGTACTCGCGCACGCTCAGGTCGTGCCCGGTCTGCAGAGCGCGCTCGATGTGCGCCTCGATCCTCCCGTGCAGCAGGGAAAGGGCGCACCAGCCCTGGGAGAGGGCGGTGAGCGCGGGGTCCGTCGCTGTCATGTGGTTCCTCCGTCCAGGAGCGGCTGAGACCAGGGTAGACCAGCTCCGCAATTGTCGTCGCTTGCATATTGCCCGCGTCTGCAATTATTGTGAGCGACCGTAAAGTGCTCCTGCAATCACTTGGGAAGGTGTACCCCTCCATGCCTCTCGCGCTTCTGGCCCTCGCGATCGGGGCCTTCGGGATTGGAACGACCGAGTTCGTGATCATGGGCTTGCTGCCCGAGGTCGCGAGCGACTACGGGGTCTCCATCCCCACCGCCGGTTACCTGGTGACCGGATACGCGCTCGGTGTGATGTTCGGCGCCCCGCTGATGACCGTGCTCGGCACCAAGGTGCCGCGCAAGCGGATGCTGATGCTGCTGATGGGCCTGTTCATCGTCGGCAACCTGCTCTCCGCCCTCGCCCCCGCCTTCTCCGTCATGCTGATCGGCCGCGTGGTCGCCTCGCTCGCCCACGGCGCCTTCTTCGGCATCGGATCGGTCGTCGCGGCCGGTCTGGTCGCCCCGCACAAGAAGGCCGGCGCCATCGCGATGATGTTCACCGGCCTGACCGTCGCCAATGTCGTCGGCGTTCCGCTGGGCACGCTGATCGGGCAGTCCGCAGGCTGGCGGGTCACCTTCGCCGTCGTCGCCGCGCTCGGAGTCGTCGGCCTGGCCGGAGTCGCCAAGCTGGTCCCCGACGTGCCCAGGGCCGAAGGCGTGCGGCTGCGCCACGAGATGGCCGCGTTCAAGAACGTGCAGGTCCTGCTCGCGATGGCCATGACCGTCCTCGGCTTCGGCGGGGTCTTCGCGGCCATCACCTACATCGCGCCGATGATGACCCATGTCGCGGGCTTCGCCGACGGCTCGGTCACCTGGCTGCTGGTCCTCTTCGGCCTCGGCATGGTCGGCGGCAACCTCGTCGGCGGCCGGTTCGCCGACCGCGCCCTGATGCCCATGCTGTACATCTCCCTGGGCGCCCTGTCCGTCGTACTGGCCCTCTTCACCCTCACCGCGCACAACAAGATCGCGTCCGCCGTGACCGTCGTCCTGATCGGGGCCCTGGGCTTCGCCACCGTCCCCCCGCTGCAGAAGCGCGTCCTGGACCACGCCCACGGCGCCCCGACGCTGGCCTCCGCGGTGAACATCGGCGCCTTCAACCTCGGCAACGCGCTCTCCGCCTGGCTCGGCGGCGTCGTCATCGCCGCGGGCTTCGGATACACCGCCCCCAACTGGGTCGGCGCCGTGCTCGCCGCGGCCGCGCTGGTCCTCGCCGTCCTCTCGGCCGCCCTGGAACGGCGCGGGAGTGCCCCCGGCACGGTCGTCGCGGGTTCCGTGCCCGCCGAACAGCAAGCCGCCGCCGTCCACCACTGAACGACCCACCCCCGCCCCGGGGACACGGAGCCAGGGCCGTCCCCGTGTCCCACGGCCCCTCACCGCCTCGACGACCACCGAGGCACCGCACCACTCGGCACAACCAAGGAGAAAGACCCATGAGCACCACCGCTGTCGCCCCGCTGACGATCCAGGACGCCGAAGAGCTGGTCACCGCCGCCCACCGTGCCGCCGATGCGGCCGGCGTCACCGTCAGCGTCACGGTCCTCGACGCCGGGGGCCATCTGCTCGCCTTCCGGCGCGACGACCGCGCCGTGCTGATCTCTGGCGAGACCAGCACGCGCAAGGCCTACACGGCGCTCCAGCTGAACGCGCCCACGGCCGACCTCGTCGACGCCGTGCAGCCCGGGGGCCTCTTCCACACCCTGCCCACCGCCCTCGACCGGCCGCTGCTGTTTATCGCGGGCGGCGTGCCCGTGCACCGGGAGGGCCGGCTGATCGGCGCGATCGGGGTGGGTGGCGGCGCGCCCGAGCAGGACCACGGCTTCGCCTCGGCCGCCGTGCGGGCGCTCGCCTGACCCGCGCGCGAGACCGACGGCGCCGACGGTCCCGGCGTCAGCCCGCCGCGACCGTCAGCGGCGCGAACCGCCGGGACCAGTCGCCGGGAAGCTCGGTGATCCCGTAGGTCATGACCGCGTTGGGGGCGATCGCGGAGAGGCCGCGCTCCTTCACCCACGCGAGCAGTTCCTCGTGCCGTACGTCGATGTCCGTGCGCAGCGGCCGGTCGGTGCGGGCGGCGAGCGAGGCGATCAGGGCCTTGGCCGTCTCCGTGTCACGGGCGATCAGCGGGCCCACCACGTGGGTGTCCATGTTCGGCCAGGCCGCGGCGTACCCGGTGATCCGGCCGTCCTCCTCGGCGACGCGCAGCTGGTCGGCGAAGGCGGGCAGGCGCGTGACGATGTGGGTGCGGTCGGCGCCGAAGACCTCCTCGTCGAGCCGGAGGATCGCGGTGAGGTCCTCTGCGGTGGCCGCGCGAGTGACGGCCTTCGGTTCCGGCCCGCCCGGCACGAACCGGCCGCGCACCATCTCCGCCCCGCCCGTCACCTTGAAGCCGAGTTCCTCGTAGAGCGGTCGGCCGTACGGCGTCGCGTGCAGGGTCAGCGGAACGGTGCCCAGGCCGGAGACGACGTGGCGCATCAGCCGGCGTCCGACGCCCTGGCGGGCGTGCCGCTCGGCGACCAGCACCATGCCGATGGCGGCGAGCGCGGGGCGCTCCTGGGGCCCGTACGCGGTGACGGTGCAGGCGGCGACGAGACCGCCGCCGGGGTCGTCGATGCCGTACCCCTTTCCGGCCGCGAGGAGGAATCCCCACTTGTGCTCCTCGCGCGGCCACCCCCGGTCCTCGGACAGGTCGGCGCATGCGGTGAGATCGCGGAGCGTCAGACGGCGGATCGGAGCAGAGGCGAGGAAAGATGTCGGCACGCAGGTCAGGCTGTCCGACGGTGGCTGTCCGCGTCCACCTCTTTCCAGCGAAACATACGGGCTTTCGGCCATGTCGGTTCAGCCGAGGTCGGGAGCGTGCAGGGCACGCACGCCCTCGATGTTGCCGTCCAGGTAATGCCGCAGCGACAGCGGCACGAGGTGGACCGAGGCGATTCCGACCCGGGTGAACGGCACTCTGACGATCTCGTACTCACCGGCGGGTTCGTCGACCTCGGGACCGTGCCGCAGGGACGGGTCCATGGATTCCAGGTGGCAGACGAAGAAGTGCTGCACCTTCACGCCGGTCGTGCCGACGTCCTCGCCGATGTGCTCCACGGTGTCCACGAAGCAGGGCACCACATCACTGATCTTGGCGCCGAGTTCCTCGTACACCTCACGGTGCAGGGCGTCCACGACGGTGGTGTCGTCCGGCTCCACCCCGCCGCCGGGAGTGACCCAGTACGGATCGACGCCGGGCTTGGTCCGCTTGATCAGGATCAGGTGGTCGTCGTCCAGCAGGACGGCGCGAGCGGTGCGCTTGACCACGGGTCGGACGGTCATGGGAGAAATGTGGCCCGGCTGGTTCCACGTGAAACATCGTGACGCGCGCCCGGTCCGGAAGTCCGCCGGCTCAGTTCCAGTCGGAGGCCGCGCGCAGCAGCCACTCGTGGGCCCGGGCGATGTGCGGCATCGCCAACGTGCCGGTGCGCACCACCAGGAAGTACGTCCGCAGCGGCGGCACGGGTGGGTCGTGCAGGGCGACGACGTCCCCGCGATCCAGCGCCTCCGTGCACAGGTAGTGGGGCAGGACGGCGAGCCCCGCGCCCGCGACCGTGCAGGCGAGAGCGGCGCGCAGGTCGGGGGCGACGACCGTGGCCGGGGCGGACGGCCGGGCGTCGAAGACCGAGGCCCAGTAGCGGCCGGCAAAGGGCAGTGACTCGTGCACGTCGACCACGGGAACGTCCTTGAGAGCGGGCGCGTCGGTGTCGCGGAGGTCTTCGACACCCGCACGCTCAGCCCAGTCAGGTGCGGCGACCAGGACGTGCACCTCGTCGCAGAGCGCAGTCGCCGTGAGCAGGGAGCCGCGGGGACGGGCCGTGCCGATGGCCAGATCGTGATGCCCGGCGGCCAGGCCGTCCAGGGTCTCCTGGGCGTTCCCGAACGAGGCGCGCAGGGCGAGGGCCCGGCCGTCCTCGCCGGTGAGCTCGGTGAGCGCGGGCAGCGCCCGTTCGGCGGTGAACTCGGGGGGCCCGGCCAGATGCAGGGTGCGCAGGGAGGAGTCGTCCGCCACCGTCTCGGCGATCTCCACCAGGGCGTCGAGATGCGGTGCGGTCTTGTGGGCGAGTTCGTCGCCGATGGTCGTCGGGGTCACGCCGCGGGCCTGCCGGAGGAACAGCGGGCGGCCGAGCTGGCGCTCCAGGGTGCGGATCTGCGAGGTGACAGCGGGCTGGGACAGGCCGAGCAGAGCGGCCGCACGGGTGAAGGAACCGGCCCGGTGCACGGTGACGAAGGTGCGGAGCAAGGCCAGATCCACGGAAACCCGTCCCCTCTTCTGTTCTTCCCCGGCCCCCGTCCGTGCCCACTATAAATATGTCGATAGGTCGCTGTCGCTCCTGTGATTGGACACTGACGCAGAGTCAACTAGCCTTGGTCACGCGGTTCTTCGCGCGTGGAACCGGAGGACGGTCCGAGCCACGAGGGGGGAGGCTCGGACCGTCCGTGCGCGACGTCAGTCCGCCGTTTCGTCCAGCGCGCGCAGCAGATCCGCCACCAGGTCGTCCGGGTCCTCCGCGCCGACCGAGAGCCGGACGAAGCCCTCCGGCACCGCGTCACCGCCCCAGCGCCCGCGCCGCTCCGCCGTGGACCGCACCCCGCCGAAGCTCGTCGCGCCCTCGACGAGGTGCAGGGCGTCGAGGAAACGATCGGCACGCGCGCGCGAGGGCAGCGTGAAGGAGACGACGCAGCCATAGCGCAGCATCTGCTGCGAGGCGATCTTGTGGGACGGGTCGTCGGGCAGCCCGGGGTACCGCAGGCCGGTGATCTCGGGCCGCGTCCGGAGCGCTTCGGCCACCCTCAGGGCGGTGGTGTCCTGCCGGTCCACGCGCAGCTGGAGGGTGGCGATCGAGCGGTGGGCGAGCCACGCTTCCATGGGCCCGGGAATCGCGCCGACGATCTTGCGCCAGCGCCGTACGGCGGCCATCGCCCCGGCGTCGCGGCCGGCCACGTAGCCCAGCAGGACGTCGCCGTGGCCGGTGAGCTGCTTGGTGCCGCTGGCCACCGAGAAGTCCGCGCCGAGTTCCAGCGGGCGCTGCCCGAGCGGGGTGGCGAGGGTGTTGTCGACGGCGACCAGGGCGCCGCGCGCGTGTGCCGCCTCGACGAGCCGCCGTACGTCGCACACGTCGAGCCCAGGGTTCGAAGGCGTCTCGATCCACAGCAGCTTCGCCCCGTCCAGGATGTCGAGCTGGGCGTCCTGGCCGGTCGGCGCGGTGCGCACCTCGATGCCGTACGCCTCCAGCTGCGCGCGGACCAGCGGCAGTGCCTGGTAGCCGTCGTCGGGCAGCACGGCCGTGTCGCCGGCGCGCAGCTGGGAGAAGAGCACCGAGGAGATGGCGGCCATGCCCGAGGCGAAGACGAGCGTCTCCACGCCGTCCTCCCCGGGCGCCTCCAGCTCGCCGATGGCGCTCTCCAGGCGGGTCCAGGTCGGGTTCTCGTCGCGGCCGTAGGTGTACGGGCCGGTCGGATCGCCCGGCAGGTGGAAGTGGGCGGCGAACACCGGACCGGGCAGGGTCGGCTCGTGCTTGACGGGTTCGGGCAGCCCGGCCCGCACCGCGCGCGTGCCGTCACCGGGGCCGGAAGCGGATCCCTCCGCGCCCGTGCCCGCGCCGTCGTTCGTAGCGGAATCGCTCATGCCGCCCGTCCTTCCACTTGCTCGCGTACCGCGGCGAGCAGTCCGGTGCTCGCCGCCTCCACCATCTCAAGGCATTCCTCGAAGCCGTCCTGGCCCCCGTAGTACGGGTCCGGGACATCCAGGTCACCCTCTTCGGCCGCGGGGTCGTACGACCGCAGCAGGCGCACCTTGGCCGCGTCCCGCTCCGTGGGGGCGAGACGCCGCAAGGCCCTCAGGTGCCCGGCGTCGAGGGCGACGACCAGGTCGAGACGGGAGAACCAGGACTGCTGGAACTGCCGGGCCGTGTGGTCGAGACCGTAACCGTGTTCCGTCAGGACGGCCACGGTGCGCGGGTCCGCGCCCTCGCCCTCGTGCCAGCCGCCGGTGCCGGCGCTGTCGGCCTCGACCAGGTCGTCGAGCCCGGCGTCCGCCACGCGCGCGTGGAAGACGGCCTCGGCCATCGGGGAGCGGCAGATGTTGCCCGTGCACACGAAACAGACGCGGTAGGCCATCGGGATCAGTCCCCGTCGGGCAGGAACGCGTTGAGGGCCCAGGACACGATCGAGATGATCAGGCCGCCCAGGACGGCGGTCCAGAACCCGTCGACGTGGAAGCTCACGTCGAGCTTGTCGGCCACCCAGGACGTGAGCAACAGCATCAGCGCGTTGACCACCAGCGTGAACAGGCCGAGGGTCAGGATGAACAGCGGGAAGGTCAGCACCTGCACGATCGGCTTGACCACCATGTTGACCAGGCCGAACACCAGGGCGACCACGATCAGGGTGACCGCCTTCTCCCCGGTGCCGCCCCCGGTCAGGATGATCTTGTCGAGCAGCCACACGGCGACCGCGAGGGCGCCCGCGTTGGCGATCGTCTTGACTAGGAAATTCTTCATGTGTCTGATCGTGGCAGACGCGATCGGACACGAACGGTGAGGCAGGGGCGGACGAGGCGATGAAGGCATTCCGGCTGGACGAACTCGAGGCGGAGCGCGCCGCCAACGACGGTGCCTACCTGCAGTTCCTGCGGGAGCGGAACATGTCGGTCGGCCTGTACGCCCTCGACGCGGGGACGACCGATCCGCAGAAGCCGCACGCGCAGGACGAGGTGTACTTCGTGGTGAGCGGCCGGGCCGCGATCACCGTCGGCATGGAGACCACCCAGGTCGCCCGCGGCAGCGTGGTCTACGTGCCCGCCGGGGTCGCCCACAAGTTCCATCACATCAGCGAGGACCTGCGGGTTCTGGTGGTGTTCTCTCCCCCGGAGAGCTGAGGCCCCGCCCCGGGGTTCCCTAGGGGATCGGTCAGGGGGAGACAAGGGATGCGGGGCCCCTGTCGTGGCGCCCGCGGCTCTAGCATCGAGTGCAGGACATCAGAGGACTCCCCAGGATTCCCCGAAGAGTAAGGGCAAGGGCGATGCGAGAGATCTTCACGGGACTGCCGTGGTGGGTGAAGTGGATCGCGGTGCCGGTCATCGCCCTGGTCGTGTTCGGCGGGCTGATCGCCAGCGTGGTCGGGTTCGTGATCGGACTGCTGTTCAAGCTGCTGCTCTTCGTCGCGCTTGTCGGCGGACTGATCTACGTCGTACGCAAGTTCATGTCCAGCTCGTCGTCGCGCAGCGACTGGTGAGAGCCGTGGGACACCGGTGGCGGTAACAGGAACCACCGGTTCCCTCGCGCGAGGGAAGTTTCCCGGACGGGCCGTCGGTGAGCGGTGACCGGCGGTTAGAGTCCGGAACTCCACGCGGGGGCGACCTCGCGAACGGCGCACACCCCCACCCGTGTTCTCCGCACGGGCTGCCACCTCGCGTCCCGGGAGTGACCCTTGGCCACGGCTGACACCGCATTCGCTCAGCTGCACGCCCTTCCCGTGCAGCCCTGCTCGACGCCCGGGACAACCCCCGCACCGTCCGCCGCCGACCCGCCTTCCGTGACGCTCATCGGCTCCGTGCAGCGGGCGATGCGCCTGCTCGAGTGCGTCGCCGAGCACCAGTACGGAGCCCCCGCCAAACAACTGGCCCGCGAGACGGGGCTGGCGCTGCCCACGGCGTACCACCTGCTGCGCACCCTGGTGCACGAGGGCTATCTGCGCCGGGAGAAGGGGCTCTTCTTCCTCGGCGAGGCCGCCGAGCGGCTGGGCAGCAGCGGGGCCGAGCAGAAACGTCGCAGCACGGTGGTGGACACCATGGCGCGCTGGCGGGACGCGATCGGCGTCCCCGTGTACTACGCCATGTACCGGGACGGCGAGATCGAGGTCATGTGCGTCTCCGACACCCCGGGCAATCCGGCGGTCGAGGAGTGGGCGGACTTCCGCGAGACGGGGCACGCGCACGCCATCGGGCAGTGCCTGCTCTCCCAGCTCGACGAGGAGGCCCGCCGCGGCCACCTGGACCGCTACCCGGTGCAGCCGATCACGCCGTACACGGTGCGTGACGGCCACAGTCTGCTGAGGCGGCTGGAACGCATGCGCCGGATGACACCGGTGATCGAGCGCCAGGAGTACGCGCTGGGGACGGTCTGCGCGGCGATCCCGATCACGGTCGGCACCACGGCCGCCACGATGGCCATCTCGCTGCCCCTGCACCAGGCGGACCGGCTGCTGCCCGCGGCACAGCGCCTGCAGCACGAGGTGGGGCGGCGTCTGGGCTCGCTCGCGCTCTCTATCAGTATCTGAAAACTCACTCCTTGTGATCTGGTGTGTACGTTGAGCAAGATGCCATCAGTGTTAGAGGTTTGATTCCCGGACAGTCGACGGCGAATGACGGGGTAGGCGAATGGGCGAGTCCGTACAGGCAGAGGTCATGATGAGCTTTCTCGTGTCCGAGGAGCTCTCTTTCCGCATCCCGGTGGAGCTGCGCTACGAGACCCGGGATCCCTATGCCGTACGCCTGACCTTCCACCTGCCCGGAGACGCGCCGGTGACCTGGGCCTTCGGCCGGGAGTTGCTGGTCGACGGGGTGGGCCGGCCGTGCGGCGACGGTGACGTGCGCATCGCCCCGGTCGACCCCGAGCCACTGGCCGAGGTGCTGATCCGCCTTCAGGTCGGCAGCGACCAGGCCCTGTTCCGTTCCTCGGCCGCGCCCCTCGTAGCCTTCCTCGACCGCACCGACAAGCTGGTGCCCCTGGGCCAGGAAGGTGCGCTCGCCGACTTCGACAGCCACCTCGACGAGGCCCTGGACCGCATCCTGGCGGAGGAACAGAGCGCGGGCTGAACCGTTCCGGCAGTCCCGCGGAGGTGGCGTAACGCTTCGCCGGACGCCTCAGCGCTTGCGGCGCCGCCCCCGCCCGCCACGTGCGGGGGCACCCGGCACCGCGGCCGCTGGGGCTCCCTCCGCCTGGGCCGCTCCTCCGGCCGGCCGGTCCGCCGACACGACCAGGGCGGCGAGGGCCGTGGTGACCGGCACGGACGCCACCAGACCGATCGAGCCGACCAGCGTCCGTACGATCTCCTCCGCGACCAGTTCGCTGTTGGCGACCGTCCCCACCCCGCTCTGCGCGATCGAGAACAGGAGCAGCAGGGGCAGCGCCGCGCCCGCGTAGGCCAGGACCAGCGTGTTCACGACCGAGGCGATGTGGTCGCGGCCGATGCGGATGCCCGCGCGGTACAGGCCGCGCCAGCCCATCGTCGGGTTGGCCTCGTGCAGTTCCCAGACCGCCGACGTCTGCGTGACCGTCACGTCGTCGAGGACCCCGAGCGAACCGATGATGACCCCGGCGAGCAGCAGACCGCTCATGTCGATCGACGGGTACAGGCCGTGGATGAGGCCGGTGTTGTCGTCCGTGTTGCCGGTGAGCGCGGCCCAGCCGATGAAGAGCGAGCCGAGCACACCGATCAGCAAGAGCGAGATCAAGGTGCCGAGCACCGCCACGGACGTGCGGGCCGACAGCCCGTGGCAGAGGTACAACGCGATCAGCATGATGGCGCTGGACCCGATCACCGCCACGACCAGGGGATTCGAACCCTGCAGGATGGCGGGCAGGATGAAGAAGTTCAGCAGCAGGAAGCTGATGGCCAGTGAGACCAGTGCCATGAGGCCGCGCAGCCGTCCGACGACCACGACGGCGAGGGCGAAGATGCCCGCGAGCAGCGCCAGGGGGAGCCGGCGGTCGATGTCGGTCACCGAGTACTGCAGGTCCTTGGGCGCGGAGGGCTCGTAGGCGACCACCACCTTCTGGCCCTCGTGCAACTGTCGTGACTGGTCCGGCTGCACGATCTCCTCGAACGTACGGCCCTTGTCGTCGCCGGTGTCGACGCGGATGGTCGCCCGCTTGCACTCGCCCTTCGCCTGCTGCACCGCGGAGGAGCCCTCGGCGGTGGACGTGTCGCCGGTCGGGGTGCCGCCCGAGGCGTTGACGGACTGGCAGCTCAGCTCGACCACCTTGGTCACGGTGGCCTGCTGGGTCTGGCGGTCGAAGCCGACTCCGGTGCGCTCGTGCGGCGGTGCGCCGCCCGGCCACAGCACCGCGAGTCCGACCAGGACGGCCGCGGCGAAGGGGATCAGGATCGCGGCGATGACCTTGCGCAGATGCCGGGAGACGGGAGCCGCCGGTCCGTGACCGTGACCGTGCGCATGCCCGTGACCGGCCTCGGGTCTGCCCTCGCTCGCGCCGTGGGCGGCGACGGGGGCGTGGTCGGCTGCCCGGCCGCCTCCCTCGTCGGCGTTCTGTCCGCGGCGGGGCCGATGCGGCGGGAAGGAGGGATGCTGCGGTGTGGTCACCGCCCGATCATCGCAAGAACAAGGGGGGCCCTCTGTTCACCGCGCCCGAATGGGCGTTAGCGTGGAGGCACCTTTGTACACGCGGGAGCTCGGAGCACCGGGCTGAGAGGGCGCTGACCTCCGTCCCAGCGATGTTTCACGGGAAACGTCACCGAAGTCGAGTGATGTATCCCACGAAGCCTCGCCAGACGGAAGCCGCTGCGTCGACCGCCGAACCTGTTACCGGGTAATGCCGGCGTAGGGAGTAGGTCTCATGACCATCAAGGACGCACGCACGCCTGCCTCAGAACAGCGCTCCACGCGGGACTCCGCCCAGGAGGACACCGCGCAGACCACGGAGGCCGGGAAGTCCATCGGCTGGCACAAGGCGTACGTCGAGGGCTCGCGCCCCGATCTGCGGGTGCCGGTCCGTCAGGTGCACCTCACCAACGGGCAGTCGGTCACCCTGTACGACACCTCGGGCCCGTACACCGATCCACTCGTCGACACCGATGTCCGCAGGGGCCTCGCACCGCTGCGGGAGAACTGGATCATCGCCCGCGGTGACACCGAAGAGTACGCGGGCCGTCCCGTCCGTCCCGAGGACGACGGAATCAAGCACACCGCGCCGCGCGGCGGCCTGCGCAACCTCGACGCCGTCTTCCCCGGGCGCCCGCGTCAGCCCCGCCGGGGCCGGGACGGCAACGCGGTGACGCAACTCGCGTACGCGCGCCGGGGAGAGATCACGCCGGAGATGGAGTACGTGGCCGTCCGGGAGAACGTCTCGCCGGAAGTGGTCCGCGAGGAGATCGCCGCAGGACGTGCCGTGCTGCCCGCCAACGTCAACCACCCCGAGATCGAGCCGATGATCATCGGCAAGCGGTTCCTGGTGAAGGTCAACGCCAACATCGGCAACTCGGCGGTGACGTCCTCCATCGAGGAGGAGGTCGACAAGATGACCTGGGCGACCCGGTGGGGCGCCGACACGGTCATGGACCTCTCCACCGGCCGCAACATCCACACCACCCGCGAGTGGGTCCTGCGCAACTCCCCCGTCCCCATCGGCACCGTGCCGCTCTACCAGGCGTTGGAGAAGGTCGACGGCCGGGCCGAGGAGCTGACCTGGGAGATCTACAAGGACACCGTGATCGAACAGGCCGAGCAGGGTGTGGACTACATGACGGTCCACGCCGGTGTGCGCCTGCCGTACGTACCGCTGACCGCGAACCGCAAGACCGGCATCGTCTCGCGCGGCGGCTCGATCATGGCGGCGTGGTGCCTGGCGCACCACAAGGAGTCATTCCTGTACGAGAACTTCGAGGAACTCTGCGAGATCCTCGCCGCCTACGACGTCACCTACTCCCTCGGCGACGGCCTGCGCCCGGGGTCGATCGCGGACGCCAACGACGAGGCGCAGTTCGCCGAGTTGCGCACCCTCGGGGAACTCAACCGGATCGCCAAGCGTTGCAACGTACAGACCATGATCGAGGGCCCGGGACATGTCCCGATGCACAAGATCAAGGAGAACATCGACCTTCAGCAGGAGATCTGCGATGAAGCTCCGTTCTATACGCTCGGCCCGCTGACGACGGACGTCGCGCCGGCGTACGACCACATCACCTCCGGCATCGGTGCCGCGATGATCGCCTGGTGGGGCACGGCCATGCTCTGCTACGTCACGCCCAAGGAACATCTGGGCCTGCCCAACCGTGACGACGTCAAGACCGGCGTCATCACCTACAAGATCGCCGCCCATGCCGCCGACCTCGCCAAGGGTCACCCAGGTGCACAGGAGTGGGACGACGCGCTGTCGGACGCCCGGTTCGAGTTCCGGTGGGAGGACCAGTTCAACCTTGCCCTGGACCCGGACACGGCCCGTGAGTTCCACGACGAGACCCTGCCGGCCGAGCCCGCCAAGACGGCCCACTTCTGCTCGATGTGCGGGCCCAAGTTCTGCTCGATGAAGATCTCGCAGGACATTCGCCGGCAGCACGGGAGCAGCAAGGGAGAGATCGAGGAGGGCATGGCCCAGAAGTCGAAGGAGTTCGCGGCCGCGGGCAACCGCGTGTACCTGCCGATCGCGGACTGAGCGCACCGGCGCGGGGAGGGGGACAGGCCGCGGGGTCGGCCCTCTCCCCGTCGAGGGGTCCTGCTCGGCAGACTGGACGCATGACAGCCATCTCCCTGAGCAAGGGTGCCAACATCGCCGTCGACTCCCCCGCGGTGCGCGCCGAACTCGTGTGGTCCGCCGGGCCGGGCGTCCCCGAGGTCGATGCCTCGGCGCTGCTGCTCACCTCGGCCGGACGGGTGCGGGACGACGGCGACTTCGTCTTCTACAACCAGCCCCGCCACACCTCCGGCGCGGTGGGCCACCTGGGCAAGCGGGTCGGCCCGGACGCGGACGCGGGTGTCACGACCGATGCCGTCGAGGTGGACCTGCTGTCGGTCGAGTCGGCGGTCGAACGCATCGTCCTGTGCGCCTCGGCGGACGGCGGTGCCTTCGGCCGGGTTCCGGGGCTGACGCTGCGGTTGCTGGACGCCGCGACCGGCACCGAGCTGGCCCGCTTCGACATCACGGCCGGGACGGAGACCGCGCTGGTCGGCGGCGAGTTGTACCGGCGTCAAGGGGCGTGGAAGTTCCGTGCGGTCGGACAGGGCTACGCCTCCGGGCTCGCGGGGCTGGCGACCGACTTCGGCATCACGGTGGACGACGACGCTCCCCCGTCGGCGGCCGCGACGCAGGCCACCGCCCCGCCGACGGCTCCCCCGGCGCCGAGCACACCGCCGACACCCGCCGCGCCGCCCGTAGCACCGCCGCCGCCCCCGGTAGCGGTGCCGCCTGCCACCGGCCCCCGTCTCACCAAGGGCGAGGACCGCCTCCCCGTGGACATGCGCAAGCGGCTGTCCCTGCGCAAGGAGCAGGTCGCGGTCAGCCTGAGCAAGCACGGGGCCACCGGGGTCACCGCGCGCGTCGTCCTCGTGCTGGACGCCTCCGGGTCCATGTCCCTCCTCTACTCCAAGGGCGTCGTCGCGGACGTCGTGGAGCGGATGGCCGCCGTCGCCGCGCAGTTGGACGACGACGGGGAGATGCAGGCATGGACCTTCGCCTCCAACCCGGCGCGCCTGCCCGACCTGCGCCTGGGCGAGCTGCCCGAGTGGCTGCGGCTGCACGTGCGCGTGGGGGAGATCAGCCTGTTCCGGCGGGGCAGGAAGAAGGGCCTGCACCCCGAGCAGGCCGACATGCGGGCGGTCGGTATCCAGAACGAGGAGCAGAAGGTGATCGCCGAGGTCCGGGCCTTCGTCCGGGACCACCCGGCACCGGTCCCGACCCTGGTGCTGTTCTTCTCCGACGGCGGTGTCTACCGCAACGCCGAGATCGAGCGGGAGCTGCGGGAGGCCGTGGAGGAGCCCGTCTTCTGGCAGTTCGTGGGGCTCGGGCGCGCCAACTACGGGGTGCTGGAGCGGTTCGACACCCTGCCGGGGCGCCGCGTCGACAACGTCGGTTTCTTCGCCGTCGACGACATCGGCACCGTACCGGACCCGGAGCTGTATGACCGTCTGCTGTCCGAGTTCCCGTCCTGGATCACTGCCGCCGGCCGGGCGGGCATCCTCTGAAGCGCTGCCCGCCCGTTCCGGTGGCTACTCGGGCCGGTGTTCCGGGCCACCGAAGTCCGGGCTGCTGTAGTCCGGACTCGAGTAGCTCGGTCGCGGTCCCGCGTCGGGGCCGCCGTCGGGGCTGGTGAACCCGGGACGGCCGTAGCCGAGGTGCGGCATGCGGCCGCCGCTCGGCGTGGCCGGTTCCGTGCGGTGCAGTGCCGCCGTGCCCGGCTGGCTGAGCGCCTCCCGCAGGAAGGGCAGGATGCCCCGCTCAAGGAGCGCCTCGTGCCAGGCATCCCTGGCCCGGGTCACCTCCTCGTCGCGGGCGCTGTAGAAGCCCGACTCGGCGGAGGGGCGGTTGCGCAGCGCGGTGAGCAGCAGCCCCACCGCGGCGACGAGGATCGCCACCGCGGTCACGGCGCCGAACACCCATCCCGTGGTGAGCATGGTCTGCGCGAAGGTCTGCCCCGGGTCGAGCATCTTCAGCAGGTAGCCGACCAGGAGGAAGATCGCCGCGGCGGTGCCGGCCAGGACCGGTGCCAGGACGGCGACGACGGCGACGGCCCCCGCACCGGTCGCCTCGGCCATCTCGCCCATGGTGGCGGCGAGTCCCCCCGCGCCCGTGCCCCGCTCCTCGGAGCCGGATTCGCGCGTGGCGGACGACGGACCCGAGGGCGCCGGATGGCGCAGTTCCTCGCGGACCTTCACGTAGTGCTGGTACTCGGTCGTGGCCGCCGCCGTGATGAGGGCGGTGGCGTTGAGTGCCATGGTGCGCAGTTGTTCGGAGTTGAGCCGCTGACCGACGGCGGCCAGCTCCGGGCGGTGTGGTGCGGAGCGCAGCGCCTCGTCGAGGACCCGCTCGTACTCTTGGCGGTCCTCGTTCGACAGGTGCTGCGGAACGCTGTTCATGTGCATCCCCCGATGCTCCGTAGGGCTTGGGGCTCGCATGCCAACGAGCCGTCGGGCAGAAACGGAGGGGAGCCTGCTACGGATAAGCCGATGGTAGAGCGGTGACGGTGGAGGGTGACAGGGGGTTTCCAGAAATTGGGTGCCGGTCTGTACGGACGGCACCGCCGCGAAAGCGGTCCGGTGAACGGTCAGGAGTCCAGCGGAAGTTGCTGGACCAGCAGTTTTCCTGCCATCGTCACGCCGCCGTCCATCGCGATGGCCAGACCGTCCGCGTAGACGTGCGGTCCCTCGACCACGGTTCGGGTGTCGTCCTCGCCGTCCTCGGAGCCGACTTCGCCCAGCAGGTAGGGAATGGGGCTGTGGCCGTGAACGATCCGGGTGCCGCCGTACGTATCCAGCAGTGAGCGCACGGCGTCGGCGCCGCCCTCGTCGCGGAAGGAGAAGCGCTTGGTGAA
The DNA here is from genome assembly GCF_044590125.1 of Streptomyces sp. BBFR25. Lineage (NCBI taxonomy): Bacteria > Bacillati > Actinomycetota > Actinomycetes > Kitasatosporales > Streptomycetaceae > Streptomyces > Streptomyces sp. BBFR25. The sequence continues at coordinate 4,225,477 of NZ_CP172447.1, read as the reverse complement.
CTTGCGGAACAGGTCCCACACCTCCTCCGCGTCATTGCGCGTGATCGTCTCGCGGACGGTGTCGTTGACCTCTTCGATGGAGCGCCCGTAGTCGAGGTAGGTGGTGGCGTCCGAGTGCACCAGGAGGTGGCCGTCGACCTCCTCCATGGCGTCGAGGCGGGCCATCCACTGCAGGTGGTGGTCCTGCAGGCGGTCCATGTCGGTCTTCTGGCCGCCGTTCAGCAGCCAGGCGGCCTGGAAGGTGGCGGTGCCCGCGCCGGAGTTGACGGGCGTGTCGCCGAACCGCTTGGCGCCGAGCAGCAGCAGCTCGTGGTTGCCCATCAGCGCCTTGCAGTAGCCGCCGGCCGCGGCGGCCTCGGCGGACAGCCGCATCACCAGGTCGATGACGCCGATGCCGTCCGGGCCGCGGTCGGTGAAGTCGCCGAGGAACCACAGCCGGGAGGTGCCCGCGCACCACTGGCCGGCCTCGTCGACGAGGCCCTTCTCCCTGAGGGCGGCCAGCAGCTCGTCGAGGTAGCCGTGTACGTCGCCGACGACGAACAGGGGCCCCTGGCCGGTGGCCTGCTGCTGCACCACGATCGGCTCGGGGTCGACCGCGACCTGGACCGTGTCACCCCGACGGATGACGGGCAGATCGCGCTGAGTGGGCGTGTAGCCCTCGGGCAGGGCCTCCTCGAGCCCCTCCTCGGAGGGCGGTGCCGAATCGCTCGCGTGCGTGCCGGGGGCAGCGTACGGAGCGGTCTCGTGGACGTACGCGGGCACCCGGAAGTCGCGCACCGTCGCCGTCCGCTCCACCTCGGGTCCCTGACCGGCCCCCTGAGTCATCGACCCCTCCACCATCGCGCCGCATCTGCACCGCTTCGGACTGCCTGGTCGCAGCGGCCCGCGGTGTGTGGGCCCATCATAGGAATGCGGATCGCGCTGTGTGATGACCCAGGGGTGGTGAATCAGGACAGGACTCCGGTTCACTGCGGCTTTCGCCCCGATTGGGCCTGGCTTCGCCCGTCCGTGACGGCGGACCACCCGTGTTCCGGAGGTGGCGGATGTGGTCTTCGCCGCCCTGTTTCGCGTCGTTCCGCGGTGCGCCGCCGCCCGGGTGGGGGCGGCGGCCGGGGCGTGCGGACGACCGCGCCCCGGACCCGCACCCGCGCCCCGGACCCGACCTACTCGCCCTCCGGCGATCGCGGCGGGCTGACCGTCGTACGCGGCGGGCGCCGCTGCGACGACGTGCGCACGATCAGCTCGGTCGGTATCACCTGCTCGACCGGCTGGTCGGAGTGCAGCCCCTCGATCGCGTCGATGAGGACCTGGATCACGGCGGTGCCGATGCGGCGGGGTTTCAGCGACAGGGTGGTGATGGGCGGCTCGGTGCTGGCGTACACGGTGGACTCGCTGCAGCAGACCAGCAGCAGGTCCTCGGGGACGCGCAGTCCGTAGCGGCGGGCGGCGGCGAGCAGATCGGTGCCGTTCGGGTCGAACAGGCCGTAGACGGCGTCGGGCCGGTCCGGACGTGCGAGCAGCCGGTCGGCGGCGACCGCGCCGGCGCACGGGTCGTGCGCCGGGTACGCCTCGTAGACCGGGTCCTGGCCGACGCGCTCGCACCAGCGCAGGTAGGCGGTGGTCGACAGATGGGTGTACGTGTCGGTCGTGGTGCCGGTGAGCAGGCCGATCCTGCGGGCGCCGGCGTCGGCGAGGTGGTCGAGGATGCCGAGTACGGCCGCCTCGTGGTCGTTGTCGACCCAGGCGGTGACCGGCAGCGAACCCGCCGGGCGGCCGTCGGAGACGACGGGTAGTCCCTGGCGGACCAGCTCGCTGACGACCGGGTCGTGGTCCGAGGGGTCGATGACGACCGTGCCGTCGAGCGCGACGTTGGACCACACGTCGTGACGGGAGGTCGCCGGGAGGATGACGAGGGCGTAGCCGCGGGCGAGCGCGGCCGAGGTGGCGGCGCGCGCCATCTCCGCGAAGTACGCGAACTCGGTGAAGGTGAAAGGTTCATCCCCGTACGTCGTCACGGTCAGGCCGATGAGTCCGGACTTGCCGGTGCGGAGCGTGCGGGCGGCGGCCGAGGGCCGGTAGCCCAGTCGGTCGGCGACCTCGCGCACATGGCGCCGGGTGGCATCCGGGAGTCGGCCCTTGCCGTTGAGGGCGTCGGAGACGGTAGTGATGGATACTCCGGCGGCGGCGGCCACGTCCCTGATGCCCGCCCGGCCCGGCCGGCTGCCTCGACGTGAGGTTTCCGCGCGGCTCACCTGGTGCTTCCCTGCTGCTGTCATGGCGAGCCGATAGTAGGGCTCATGGGGTGGGGTAGTGCGGACGCATATGCACGCGTTGACAGTCACGTTTCTGCAAGATCATTTACGGTGAACGCCCTTGGAAAGCAAGGCAGTTGGGCCCACTCATCCCATTACCTGACCTGTTGACCAGTGAGGGCCTGCGGGGTGGCGGATGTTGCGAAGAGGTCTCAACTCACCTGCACGAGGGATGCGCGCCACGGCGTGAGCCACCGGCGCGTAGATATATGTGCGGCGCGCCCCCCGAATCGTGCGCCTTCGTGCGCTGATGCCCGTGTTGCCAGTGTGACGGACGAGGTCTGCTCCCCCGGGACGAGGTCGGCTCCCACCTATACGCAGCGGCGGCGAATCCTCATAAGGTGAGGAGTATTCGATGCCGGTGGTGGTCACGAGGAGGACTGCGGTGAGCGAGAAGAGCCCCAAGCTGCGCGCCGAGCTGGAGGGAATCCCCACCTACAAGCCGGGCAAGCCCGCCGCGGCCGACGGCCCGGTGGCCTACAAGCTGTCCTCCAACGAGAACCCCTATCCGCCCCTGCCGGGCGTGATGGAGACGGTGACGGCCGCGGCCGCCTCGTTCAACCGGTACCCGGACATGGCCTGCACCTCGCTGATGGCCGAGCTGTCGGACCGCTTCGGGGTGCCCCTGGCCCACCTGGCCACCGGTACCGGCTCGGTCGGTGTGGCCCAGCAGCTGGTCCAGGCGACCTCCGGCCCGGGCGACGAGGTGATCTACGCCTGGCGCTCCTTCGAGGCGTACCCGATCATCACCCAGATCAGCGGCGCGACGTCCGTGCAGGTGCCGCTGACACCGGGCGAGGTGCACGACCTGGACGCGATGGCGGACGCGATCACCGACCGGACCCGGCTGATCTTCGTCTGCAACCCCAACAACCCCACGGGCACGGTGGTACGGCGGGCCGAACTGGAGCGGTTCCTGGACCGGGTGCCGAGCGATGTGCTGGTGGTCCTCGACGAGGCCTACCGCGAGTTCATCCGCGACGCCGAGGTCCCGGACGGCGTCGAGTTCTACCGTGAGCGGCCCAACGTCTGCGTCCTGCGCACCTTCTCCAAGGCCTACGGCCTGGCGGGTCTGCGGGTCGGCTTCGCGATCGCCCACGAGCCGGTGGCGGCGGCGCTGCGCAAGACGGCGGTGCCCTTCGGGGTCAGCCAGATCGCGCAGGAGGCGGCGATCGCCTCGCTGCGCGCGGAGGACGAGCTGATCGGCCGGGTCGGCTCGCTGGTGTGCGAGCGCACCCGGGTCGTCGACGCGCTGCGCGGGCAGGGCTGGACGGTGCCGGAGACCCAGGCCAACTTCGTCTGGCTGCGGCTGGGGGAGCGCACACTCGCCTTCGCGGCCGCCTGCGAGCAGGCCGGCGTCGTCGTCCGCCCCTTCGCGGGCGAGGGCGTGCGCGTGACGGTCGGGGAGAGTGAGGCGAACGACATCTTCCTGAAGGTGACGGAGGAGTTCCGCAAGGAGCTGTAGCTCCACCGGGGCGGTACGACGCATCGCGGGACGGCCGGGCGCCGTCCCGCGATTTCGTATGCCGTGGGCACGGGCCCCCGCCCTTCGGGGACCGACGGGCTGCCGGAGTTCCGGCGAAGGGGTTGACGTCACAGGGGACCCCCCTTCCGGTGTCGAAAAGCAGTAGGTCATAATTGCTTGTGAATGTGAACGCGTTCACAAGCGTGTCCCGATTGCGCCCGCGTTGGGTGTGACAAACGCGCTCAAAACGCCGCTGACCACGGCGGTGTGGCGAGGTGAGGAGAGTGACGACGTGGACATGGCCCTGGCGCCGGAGACGCTGGCGCGATGGCAGTTCGGCATCACGACCGTCTACCACTTCCTGTTCGTCCCGTTGACGATCTCGCTGGCCGCTCTCACGGCCGGACTGCAGACCGCCTGGGTCCGCACGGAGAAGGAGAAGTACCTCAGGGCGACCAAGTTCTGGGGCAAGCTCTTCCTGATCAACATCGCGATGGGTGTCGTCACCGGCATCGTGCAGGAGTTCCAGTTCGGTATGAACTGGTCCGACTACTCCCGCTTCGTCGGCGATGTCTTCGGTGCTCCGCTCGCCTTCGAGGCGCTGATCGCCTTCTTCTTCGAGTCCACCTTCATCGGGCTGTGGATCTTCGGCTGGGACAAGCTGCCCAAGAAGATCCACCTGGCCTGCATCTGGATGGTCTCGATCGGCACCCTGCTGTCGGCGTACTTCATCCTCGCGGCCAACTCCTGGATGCAGCACCCCGTCGGCTACCGGATCAACGAGGAGAAGGGCCGCGCCGAGCTGACCGACTTCTGGCAGGTCCTCACCCAGAACACCACGCTCAACCAGGTCTTCCACAGCTTCTCGGCGGCCTTCCTCACGGGCGGCGCCTTCATGGTCGGCATCGCCGCCTTCCACCTGATGCGCAAGAAGCACATCCCGGTGATGCGGACCTCGCTCCGGCTCGGCCTGGTGACCCTGGCGGTCGGCGGCCTGCTCACCGCGGTCAGCGGCGACACCCTCGGCAAGGTCATGTACGAGCAGCAGCCGATGAAGATGGCCGCCGCCGAGGCCCTGTGGGACGGCGAGAAGCCGGCGCCCTTCTCGGTCTTCGCCTACGGGGACGTCGACAAGGGGCACAACAAGGTCGCCCTGGAGATCCCCGGCCTGCTGTCCTTCCTCGCGCACAGCGACTTCGAGTCCTACGTGCCCGGCATCAACGACACCAACAAGGCGCTCCAGGAGCAGTTCGGCCCCGGCGACTACAAGCCCATCGTCCCCGTCGCCTACTGGGGCTTCCGCTGGATGATCGGCTTCGGCATGGCGTCCTTCTCCCTCGGCCTGCTCGGCCTGTGGCTGACGCGGAAGCGGTTCCTGCTGCCACCGGCCCTGCGTACCGGGGAGGACGAGGTCCCGCACCTGGTGCTGCTGAAGCAGCCGCTCGGGTCGAGGCTCACCCGGATGTACTGGCTGCTGGCGCTGTGGACGATGGCCTTCCCGCTGATCGCCAACTCCTGGGGCTGGATCTTCACCGAGATGGGCCGGCAGCCCTGGGTCGTCTACGGCGTGATGCAGACCCGCGACGCGGTCTCCCCCGGTGTCTCCACCGCCGAGGTCGTCATCTCGATGTCCGTCTTCACCCTGCTGTACGCCGTCCTGGCCGTCATCGAGGTCAAGCTCCTGGCGAAGTACGTGAAGGCGGGACCGCCCGAGCTGACCGAGGCCGACCTCAATCCGCCCACGAAGATCGGCGGCGATCTCCGTGACGCCGACAAGCCGATGGCCTTCTCGTACTAGGCCGAGGGAGCTGCACAGTCATGGAACTGCACGACGTCTGGTTCGTTCTGATCGCCGTCCTGTGGACCGGCTACTTCTTCCTGGAGGGCTTCGACTTCGGGGTCGGCGTGCTGACCAAGCTGCTCGCCCGGGACCGGGCCGAGAAGCGGGTGCTGATCAACACCATCGGCCCCGTGTGGGACGGCAACGAGGTGTGGCTGCTCACCGCCGGCGGTGCCACCTTCGCCGCCTTCCCCGAGTGGTACGCCACGCTCTTCTCCGGGTTCTACCTCCCCCTGCTGGTCATCCTGGTCTGCCTGATCGTCCGGGGGGTCGCCTTCGAGTACCGGGTGAAGCGGCCTGAGGAGACGTGGCAGCGCAACTGGGAGACGGCGATCTTCTGGACCTCGCTGATCCCCGCCTTCCTGTGGGGCGTGGCCTTCGGCAACATCGTCCACGGCGTGGAGATCGACCGGAATCTGGAGTACGTCGGCTCCGTTTGGGACCTGCTCAACCCGTACGCCCTCCTCGGCGGCCTGGTGACGCTGACCCTGTTCACCTTCCACGGGACGGTGTTCACCGCGCTCAAGACCGTCGGTGAGATCCGTGAGCGGGCGCGGACCCTGGCGTTGCGGGTCGGTCTGGTCACGGCCGTGCTGGCCCTGGCCTTCCTGCTCTGGACGCAGGCCGACAGCGGGGACGTCAAGAGCCTGGTCGCCCTCGTGGTGGCCGTCGCCGCACTGGTCGCCGCGCTGGGGGCGAACCAGGCCGGTCGCGAGGGCTGGGCGTTCGCCCTGTCCGGCGTCACCATCGTGGCCGCCGTGGCGATGCTCTTCCTGACGCTCTTCCCGAACGTCATGCCGTCCACGCTGAACGCGGACTGGAGCCTCACCGTCACCAACGCCTCGTCCAGCGCCTACACGCTCAAGATCATGACCTGGCTGGCCGTGATCGCCACGCCGGTCGTCCTGCTCTACCAGGGCTGGACGTACTGGGTGTTCCGCAAGCGCATCGGCACCCAGCACCTCGCCGACGCCGCGCACTGAGTCCAACAGGGCCCGGTTTCCCTGTGTTTCACGTGAAACACAGGGAAACCGCCTCCCAGGGCAGGAAGGCCTGTTTCACGTGAAACCCATCGATCCACGTCTTCTGCGGTACGCCCGCGCCACCCGGATCTTCCTGGCGGCGGTCGTCGCCCTGGGCGCCGTAGGTGCCGGATTGCTTGTCGCGCAGGCGATGCTCATCGCCGAGGTGGTGGTCGGCGCCTTCCAGCACGGCACGTCAGCCGCCGGACTCCGTACGCCACTCCTGTTGTTGGTGGCCGTTGCCTGCGGCCGGGCGCTGGTCGGCTGGCTCACCGAACTGGCCGCGCACCGGGCGAGTGCGGCGGTGAAGTCGGAGCTGCGGGGCCGGCTGCTGGAGCGGGCCACCGCGCTCGGCCCCGGCTGGCTGAGCGGTCAGCGGACCGGCTCGCTGGTCGCCCTCGCCACCCGGGGCGTCGACGCCCTCGATGACTACTTCTCGCGCTATCTGCCGCAGCTGGGCCTCGCGGTGGTCGTGCCCGTGGCGGTGCTGGCCCGGATCGTCACCGAGGACTGGGTCTCGGCGGCCATCATCGTCGGCACCCTGCCTCTCATCCCCGTCTTCATGATGCTGATCGGCTGGGCCACGCAGTCTCGGATGGACCGCCAGTGGCGGCTGCTCTCCCGGCTGTCCGGACACTTCCTGGACGTGGTCGCGGGGCTGCCGACGCTGAAGGTCTTCGGCCGGGCCAAGGCCCAGGCGGAGTCGATCAAGCACATCACCGGCGAGTACCGCCGGGCGACCATGCGGACCCTGCGGATCGCCTTCCTGTCCTCCTTCGCGCTGGAGCTGCTCGCCACGCTCTCCGTCGCGCTCGTCGCCGTCACCATCGGCATGCGTCTGGTCCACGGTGACATGGCCCTGTACGACGGCCTGGTCGTGCTGGTCCTCGCACCCGAGGCCTATCTGCCGTTGCGGCAGGTGGGAGCGCAGTACCACGCGGCGGCCGAGGGCCTCGCCGCCGCCGAGGACATCTTCTCCGTGCTGGAGCGTCCCGCACCGGCGTCGGGGACCGGGCCGGTTCCGGCGGACGGTGCGCTGGCCTTCGAGGACGTGACGGTCCGCTACCCCGGACGCGACACGGCGGCCGTCACGGACGTGCACCTCACCGTCGAGCCCGGGGAGACGGTCGCGCTCGTCGGCCCCAGCGGGGCGGGCAAGTCGACGCTTCTGCACGCCCTGCTCGGCTTCGTCGCCCCGACCGAGGGGCGGGTCCTGGTCGGGGGAGCCGACCTCTCCACCCTCGACATGGCGCAGTGGCACGCCCGCGTCGCGTGGGTGCCGCAACACCCGCACCTGTACGCCGGCACCATCGCGGAGAACGTACGGCTGGCCCGGCCCGACGCCGACGACAGCGCCGTCCGCCGGGCCCTGCGGGACGCGGGCGCCCTGGAGTTCGTGGACGCGCTGCCCGAGGGCACCGCGACCGTCCTCGGGGAGGACGGAACCGGCCTGTCCGCCGGGCAGCGGCAGCGGCTGGCGCTGGCCCGGGCGTTTCTCGCGGACCGGCCGGTGCTGCTGCTCGACGAGCCGACGGCGGCCCTGGACGGGGCCACCGAGGCCGAGGTCGTGGACGCCGTGCGCAGGCTGGCGAAGGGCCGGACGGTCCTGCTGGTGGTGCACCGCCCCGCCCTGCTGGAGGTGGCCGACCGGGTGGTGCGGCTGGACACACCGGTCATGGTCGCCGCCTCCGCCTCCGTATCCGCCGACGGGCTGCCGGTCGCCGCGATGGCAGGCCCCCGCACCCCCGCTCCGGGCCTCTTCGACGAACCGGCCGCCGAGTCCGCCCGGCCCGCCGAGCCCACTGCGCAGGCCCGAGGGGGCGTGCTGGCCCGGGTCCGTGCCCTGTCCGGCGCCCGCCGCGGGCGGCTCGGCCTCGCGCTGCTGCTCAGCGCCCTGGCGCTGGGCAGTGCCGTGGGCCTGATGGCGACCTCCGGGTACCTCATCTCGCGGGCCTCCGAGCAGCCGCCGGTGCTGTACCTGATGGTGGCCGTCACGGCGACGCGCGCCTTCGGCATCGGGCGGGCCGTGTTCCGCTACGCGGAGCGGCTCGTCTCGCACGACGCCGTGCTGCGGATGCTGGCCGACACGCGGGTCGCCGTGTACCGGCGGCTGGAGCGGCTGGCCCCCGCTGGGCTGCGCCGCAGCCGCCGCGGCGACCTGCTGACCCGGCTCGTCTCCGACGTCGACGCCTTGCAGGACTACTGGCTGCGCTGGCTGCTGCCCGTCGGCAGCGCGCTGGTCGTCTCCCTCGCCTCGGTCGTGTTCACGGCCTGGCTGCTGCCGGAGGCGGGCGCCGTGCTCGCGGTCGGCCTGCTCGCGGCCGGGGCCGGTGTTCCGCTGGTCACCGCGGCCGTGGCACGGCGGGCCGAGCGCAGGCTCGCCCCCGCCAGGGGCGTGCTCGCCACCCGCGTGACGGACCTGCTGACCGGCACCGCCGAGCTGACCGTCGCCGGTGCCCTGCCCGGTCGTGCGGCCGAGGCGCGGCGGGCCGACGGCACCCTCACCCGGATCGCCTCGCGGGCCGCCACCGCCACCGCGCTGGGCGACGGGCTCACCGCACTCGTCTCCGGCCTGACCGTCGCGGGCGCCGCCCTCGTCGGGGCCCAGGCGGTCGCCGACGGCCGACTCGCCGGGGTGGCCGTGGCCGTCGTCGTCCTCACCCCGCTGGCCGCCTTCGAGGCCGTACTGGGACTGCCGCTCGCCGTGCAGTACCGCCAGCGTGTGCGCAGGAGTGCCGAACGCGTCCACGAGGTGCTCGACGCCCCGGAGCCGGTGCGCGAGCCGGAGGCGCCCAGGCAGGCACCCGCCTCGCCGTTCCCGGTGGTCCTCAAGGGGCTGGCCGCGCGTCACGCCGGGCAGGACAGGGACGCGCTGGCGGGGCTGGACCTGACGTTGGCCGAGGGGCGCCGCGTCGCCGTGGTCGGACCGTCCGGGTCCGGCAAGACGACCCTGGCCCAGGTGCTGCTGCGCTTCCTCGACCCGGACGCGGGCTCCTACACGCTGGCCGGTGTCGACGCCTGCGCCCTGGCCGGTGACGACGTGCGGCGGCTGGTCGGGCTGTGCGCCCAGGACGCGCACCTCTTCGACAGCTCGGTCCGCGAGAACCTGCTCCTGGCCAGGAAGGACGCCACGGAGGGCGAGCTGCGCGACGCGCTGGCGCGGACCCGGCTGCTGGAGTGGGCCGACAGCCTGCCCGACGGCCTGGACACGCTGGTCGGTGAGCACGGGGCCCGGTTGTCCGGTGGCCAGCGCCAGCGGCTCGCCCTGGCCCGGGCGCTGCTCGCCGACTTCCCCGTCCTCGTGCTCGACGAGCCCGCCGAGCACCTCGACCTGCCGACCGCCGACGCGCTCACCGCCGATCTGCTGGCCGCCACCGAGGGCCGCACGAGCCTGCTGATCACCCACCGGCTGGCGGGACTGCGGGCCGTGGACGAGGTGATCGTCCTGGACCGGGGGCGGGTCGTGCAGCGCGGTACGTATGCGGAGCTGGCGGCTGTGCCGGGGCCGCTGCGGGAGATGGCCGGGCGGGAGGAGGCGGCGGACCTGCTGGTGGGAGCGCCGTGACCGGCCGCCCGGCCCCGGGTCCGCGAAGGTTTCCGGTAATCCGACTTTCCTGAACAAAAAGGTCTCATTAGGCTCGGGTCATGTCCCCAGCCCCGTCCCCCGGCTCCCCGCCGCCCCGTGCGGGGACCTCGGCCGAGCTGCTGTCCCGGGTGCCGAAGCTGCTGGACGCGATGCGCTCCGTCGGCAGCGGACTGGGACTGCACGCCACGCTGAACCGCATCTGCGAGACGGCCGCCGACCTGGCCCACGCCCGGTACGCGGCCATCGGTGTCGTCGACGAGGACGGCGAGGGCCTTGCCGACTTCGTGCACTTCGGCGTCGACGAGGCGACCGTCCACCGTGTCGGCCACCTCCCGGACGGCCACAAGGGCCTGCTCGGCGCGCTCGTCCGCGATCCCGAACCGGTCCGGCTGACCGACCTGACCGAGGACCCGCGCTCGTGCGGCTTTCCCGAGCACCACCCGCCGATGAGCAGCTTCCTGGGCGTCCCCATCCGTGTGCAGGGCGAGATCTTCGGCAACCTCTACCTGACCGACAAGCACGCGGGGGAGCCCTTCAACGACTACGACCTCGCGATGGTCCGGGTCCTGGCCACGGAGGCCGGTATCGCCATCGGCAACGCGCGACTGTACGAGGCGGCCCAGCAGCGGGAGCGGTGGATCGACGGATCGGTCGCCGTCACCACCGCCCTGCTGGCCGGGGGCGACACCGACGACGCCCTGCAGATCGTCGCCGAGCAGGCCCGCCGCCTCTCCGGGGCGGCCGCCGGGATCGTGCTGCTGCCGGCCGACGGGGGCGGCCTGGAGATCGTGGCCGTCGACGCGCCGCGTCCCACGAACGCGCTCGGCGCGGTCATCCCGCCGGGGAACGGCATCGTCGCGGAACTGCTCGCCGGACAGCCCGTGTTCGTGGACGACGCCGCCACCGACCCCCGCCTCGACGACGGGCCGGTGCGTTCCTACGGGCCGGTCATGCTGTTGCCGCTGTGCGGGGACGGGAAGGTCCTCGGATGCCTCGTCATGCCCCGCGCCCGGGGCGAACGCCCGTTCACCCGGACCGAGCGTGCCCTCGGCGACCGGTTCGCCTCGCAAGCGGCGCTGGCGCTCACCATGGCCGAGGCCCAGCGCGACCGGGAGCGGCTCGCCGTGTACGAGGACCGGGACCGGATCGCCCGGGACCTGCACGATCTCGTCATCCAGCGGCTCTTCGCGACGGGGATGATGCTGGAGAGCGCCCAGCGCAGGTCGGCCGTGCCCGAGGTGCGCGACGGGGTCGGCGGAGCCGTCGACGAACTCGACGTCACGATCCAGGAGATCCGGTCGGCGATCTTCGCGCTCCAGCAGCCGGCCGAGGCGCCCACGGGGCTGCGCACCCGCGTACTGCGCGAGATCACCCTGGCCGCCGTCCCGCTGGGCTTCACGCCCTCGCACCGCTTCGTCGGCCCGGTCGACACCGCCGTCGGCGACCTGACCGGCAAGAACCTCATCGCCGCGCTGCGCGAGACCCTCTCCAACGCCTTCCGGCACGCCCACGCCGGCCGGATCGAGGTGGTCGTGGACGCGACGGCGACCCTGCCGGACGGTCGGCCGGGTGTGCGTCTGAGCGTCGCGGACGACGGTGTCGGTGTTCCCGAGGGCGGTCGGCGCAGCGGTCTGCGCAACCTGGAGCGCCGCGCCGAGTCGGTGGGCGGCGCCAGTCGGCTCGGGCCGGGCATCGGGGCGGACGGCGGTGGCACGACGGTGCTGTGGGAAGCGCCGTACTGAACGCCGCCCTCGCCGTGTTGCCCCGTGTGCAGCAGCCGCACTGAGCCGTGTGCAGCAACGGTTCCCCCACTCGTACGACCTGAACGGGACCGCGGGGCGCGTGCTGGTCCACGATCGCTGACATGCGCTCATCCCGCCGACGCTCGTCGCTCGTTCCGGTGTTGCTGTGCGCGCTCGCCGTGCTGGCGGCCCGCCCCACCGACGGCACGGACGGGGACGGCGGACCCGGCGCCGGTCTCGGGCCGCAGGTGGCTCGACTGTACGAGGACGCGGCGAAGGCGACCCGCCGGTACGAGGACGGGCGGCGAGCGGCCGAGGCGCAGCGGTCGAAGGCCCTGGAGTACGAGCGGCGGCTCGACGGGCAACGTCGGACGATCGACGCCATGCAGGAGGGCCTGGGCCGCATCGCCCGTGCCCAGTACCGCGACGGCGGCGGACTCCCGCTCACCGCGCGGATGCTCCTCGCCGACGACCCCGACGAGTTGATGCGCGGTCAGCGGACCGTCTCCCGCGCGCATCTCGCCGTGGACAGGGCGATCGGCAAGCACCTGCGGGCGGAGGCCCGGCTCGCCGCCGAGGAAGCCAAGGCGCAGGCGGCCTGGCAGGCGCTGGAGAAGCGCAACGCCGATCTGGCGAAGCTGAAGAAGAAGATCGCGAGCAAGCTGGAGGTGGCGCGGTCGCGGCTGGAGGGACAGGCGGACTCCTCCGTCACGGCCGGGTCGTGCCCCGGCGCGGTCCGCCTCGACCAGCCGGACGTGCCGGCCGGCCCGGACTGGACGGCCCCGGTCGAGGCGTACGAACTGTCGGCGTCCTTCGGCAGCGGCGGATCGAGGTGGGCGAACCGGCACACCGGCCAGGACTTCGCGGTGCCGGTCGGGACAGCGGTGCGCTCGGTCGGCTCGGGCCGGGTCCTGAAGGTGTCCTGCGGCGGGGCCTTCGGCATCCAGATCGTCATCGAGCACGCGGGCGGCTACTACACGCAGTACGCCCACCTCGCCGCCGTCGCCGTCGACCAGGGCGACCGGGTCGAGCCCGGCCAGTGGATCGGTCAGTCCGGCAGCACGGGCAACTCCACCGGACCCCACCTGCACTTCGAGGTAAGGGTCACCCCGGAGATGGGCTCGGCGCTGGACCCGGTGCCGTGGCTGTCGCAGCGCGGGGTGCCGCTGTGACGGCGTCGGACGTGCCGCGCGGCCAGGCGCCCGGCGGCGGACGTCAGGGCAGGTCCAGCATCCGCTCGATCACGACGGCCACCCCGTCGTCGTTGTTGGCGACCGTCCGCCCCGAGGCGGCGGCGATCACGTCCGGGTGCGCGTTGCCCATGGCGTACGACTGTCCCGCCCACGTGAGCATCTCGACGTCGTTCGGCATGTCTCCGAAGGCGACGACCTCCTCGTGCGAGATGCCGCGCTCGGCGCAGCACAGGGCGAGCGTGCTGGCCTTGGAGACGTCGGGGCCGCTGATCTCCAGCAGGGCGCTGGGGCTGGACCGGGTGACGTTGGCGCGGTCGCCGATGGCGAGACGGGCCAGGGTGAGGAAGCCGTCGGGGTCCAGCTCCGGATGGAAGGCCAGGATCTTGAGGACGGGCTCGGTGGCGGCGCGACCGCCCGGCGCCAGGATCTCCTCGGCGGGCAGGAGGTCGTCGGGGACCTCCATGTGCAGTTTCGGGTAGGCAGGTTCCTGATGGAAGCCGTACGTCTGCTCGACCGCGTAGACCGTGCCGGGCGCCGCCTCCCGCAGCAGCCGTACGGCGTCCAGCGCGTTCTGCGGGGGCAGTTCGCGGACCTTCACGAACCGGTGCCTGCCGGGGCCGCCGTGCAGGTCGACCACGGCGGCGCCGTTGCCGCAGATGGCGAGGCCGTGCCCGTGGACATGGGCGCTGACGACGTCCATCCAGCGGGCGGGGCGGCCCGTGACGAAGAAAACCTCGATGCCCGCCTGCTCCGCGGCGGCCAGCGCGGCGACCGTGCGCGGGGAGACCGACTTGTCGTCGCGCAGCAGGGTGCCGTCGAGGTCGGTGGCGATGAGCCGCGGGCGGGTGGCGGCGGCCGGGGGCTCGGACTGTCGGGTCGCTGAGGTCACCCGGTCATTGTCACGCATATGCGTGCACGCCCGTGCGGGGGTCCGCACATCTGTGAGCTACGGCTCTCCTGCGCGGCTCCCCGGGGCCGCTCGATTCCACGCCCTCACTCCTTCAGCTGGGCCAGTGCCTCCATGGCGATCCGCTCGAAGACCTTCTCGTCCGCGGCGAAGTCCGAGTCGGGGATCGGCCAGTGGACGACCACCTCGGTGAAGCCCAGGTCGCGGTGGCGTCCGGCGAAGTCCACGAACGCGTCCACGGACTCCAGCGGGCGACTGCGCTCCGGTGTGAAGCCGGTGAGCAGGACCCGGTCCAGCTCACCCACATCGCGGCCGATCGCGGCACAGGCGTCGGCCAGCCGGTCGCCCTGCTGCCGCAGCGCCCGGTCCGACTGCTCGGGGGTGCCGTTCTCGAACAGTTTCGGGTCGCCGGTGGTCACCCATGCCTGACCGTGCCGGGCGGCGAGCGCCATACCCCGTGGGCCGGTCGCGGCCACCGCGAAGGGCAGCCGGGGCCGCTGTACACAGCCCGGGATGTTGCGCGCCTCGTGCGCCGAGTAGAAGTCGCCCTCGTAGGACACGGCGTCCTCGGTCAGCAGCCGGTCGAGCAACGGGAGGAACTCGCCGAGCCGGTCCGCCCGCTCGCGCGGCGTCCACGGCTCTTGGCCCAGCGCCGTGGCGTCGAAGCCGGTGCCGCCCGCTCCTATGCCGAGGGTGATCCGCCCGCCGGAGATGTCGTCGAGGGAGATCAGCTCCTTGGCGAGCGTCACCGGGTGCCGGAAGTTCGGCGAGGTGACCAGGGTGCCCAGACGCAGCCGCTCGGTCACGGCCGCGGCGGCCGTGAGGGTCGGCACGGCACCGAACCACGGTCCGTCCCGGAAGGTGCGCCAGGAGAGGTGGTCGTAGGTGTACGCGGTGTGGAAGCCGAGCTGCTCGGCGCGCGTCCAGGTCGAACGGCCGCCTTCGTGCCAGCGGCGGTACGGAAGGATCACGGTGCTCAGGCGCAGACTCATGTCTCCGAGCCTATGCGGCGGTCGTCGGTTTCACGTGAAACAGCGTGCGGCGTCACCGTACGCGACTGCTCAGCCACGGTGTGAGGAGCAGCATCGACACGTGCTCCTTGTGGGCGCGGTCGCCCGGCAGCGGCACGATCAGGCGGTATCCGGGCGGGAAGCGACGCCCGTGGACGTAGGCGAGACCACCGAAGACGGAGCGCAGGAACGCGGGCACGTCGTCGCGGTCGACATCGGGGAACTCCACGTTCTCGACGGTGATCAGGGCATCGCCCTCATGGAAGAGGCGGACGCTCACCCGGGGAACGCCGCCGAACTCGACGAACGCCTCGTGCGGGAGGGAACCGTCGGCGTCGGTGGTCACCCCCACGCCCGCGGCCGTGCCTCGGGAGGTCTGGTCGGCGCCGATGTCGTCGGTGACCTCGATCTCCACCTCGTACTCCCCGGCGATGGCGCGGAGGGCGGTGACGGCGGACTGGGTGGTGGGCAGGTGCTCCATGCCCTCGATCATGCGGGGTCAGTGCGGAGCGGGAAAGCGCAGATAGCGGGACGGCACGTGCTGCGTCAGCCAGACCCCGTTCGCGCTGACGTGGAAGACGTGGCCGTCGCGGTGCATGGCGGCGGCATCGACCGGGAGCACGACCGGCCGGCCACGGCGTGCCCCGACCCGGGTCGCGGTCTCGCGGTCCGGCGAGAGGTGCACGGCGTGCCGGTTCATCGGCCGCAGGCCCTCGGCGCGAATGGCCTCCAGACGCCGGGCCACGGTCCCGTGGTAGAGGTACGGCGGCGGGGCCGCCGAGGGCAGCTGGAGATCCACGTCGACACTGTGGCCCTGGCTGGCCCGGATGCGGGTGCCCTCCACCGCGAAGCGCCGCTTGTCGTTGGTGGCGACCACGTGGTCGAGCTCTTCGCGGGTGAAGCGGAAGCCGTGCGCGGCCGCCGCGGCGATCAGCGTGTCGATCTCGGCCCAGCCGCCCTCGTCGAGCGTGAGCCCGATCCTCTCCGGCTGGTGGCGCAGGTGCTTCGACAGATACTTGGACACCTTCACCGAGCGTTCCTGTTGCATGGCCCCAGCCTGCCTAGTGAGACGCGCGTCACGCGATCGATTTTGTCGCCGAGGTTTGATCCACAGTCAAGTCCGGTTATCCACAGGCTGATTGGGGATCTCTGTGGAAACTACAGAGGCGGCTTCACCCGGGCGAGGCGCCGCAGCACTCGTGGCGCGAACCGGGACATGAGGTGAGCACCGCGTGCCTCGGGCGTGACCGGGACCACCGCCCGGTTGTGCACGACCGCCTCCAGGACGGCGTCCGCCACCTTCTCCGGCGGGTAGTTGCGCGCCCCGTACAACCGTGCGGTGCGCCGCTGCCGGCGCCTCTCCTCCTCGGCGTCCACCCCCGCGAAGTGCGCGGTGGCGGTGATGTTGGTGTTGACCAGACCGGGGCAGATCGCCGTGACACCGATCCCCTGACCGGCCAGCTCGGCGCGCAGGCACTCGCTCAGCATCAGCACGGCCGCCTTGGAGGTGCCGTAGGCGGGCAGCGCCCTGGAGGGCTGGAAGGCCGCCGCGGAGGCGGTGTTGACGATGTGACCGCCCTGCCCGCGCTCGGCCATCTGCCGGCCGAACAGACGGCAGCCGTGGATCACGCCCCAGAGGTTGACGTCGAGGACCTTCTTCCAGTCCTGCGGCGTGGTGTCGAAGAAGGAGCCCGACAGGCCGATCCCGGCGTTGTTCACGAGTACGTCCACCACGCCGTACTCGGCGGCGACCCTGGCCGCCAGCTTCTCCATGGCCTGCTCGTCGGAGACGTCGACGGTCTCCGCCCAGGCGGCCGGCGCGCCGATCAGCCGGGACAGCTCCGCGGTCCGGGCGGCGGCCTCGGCGTCCCGGTCGACGGCCACCACGCGCGCGCCGGCCTCGGCGAAGGCGAACGCCGTCGCCCGCCCGATGCCGTTGCCCGCACCGGTGATCAGGACCAGCTGCCCGCCGAAGCGGTCGGCGTGCTTGCCCTTCGCGCCGGTTCCGGAGCGGCCGTCCTCGGTGGCGGTGACGAACTCCGTGATCCAGTCCGCCAGCCGGTCCGGCCGGGTGCGCGGCACCCAGTGCTTGGCGGGCAGGGTGCGACGGGTGAGCTGCGGCGCCCACAGCTCCAGCCCGTCGTAGAGCCGCTCCGACAGGAACGCGTCGCCAAGGGGCGTGATCAGCTGCACGGGCACGTGCGCGTAGGCGTCCTCGCGCGGCTTGCGCAGCCGGGGCCGCACGTTGTCCCGGTACAGCCACGCCCCGTGGGCCGCGTCCGACGGGAGGGAGGCCGTCGGGTAGTCGCCGCCGGGCACCTTCTCGACGCGCTCCAGGATGCCCGGCCAGCGCTTGCCGAGGGGCCCGCGCCAGGCCAGCTCCGGGAGGACGGGGGTGTGCAGCAGATAGACGTACCAGGACTTGGCGCCCTGGCCGAGGAGCTGTCCGACCCGGCGCGGGGTGGGCCGCCTGAGGCGCTTGTTGATCCAGTGCCCGAAGTGGTCCAGGGAAGGCCCGGACATCGAGGTGAAGGAGGCGATGCGGCCCTCGGTGCGCTGGACCGTGACGAACTCCCAGGACTGCACCGAGCCCCAGTCGTGGCCCACCAGGTGCACGGGGCGGCCCGGGCTGACCGCGTCGGCCACGGCCAGGAAGTCGTCCGTCAGCTTCTCCAGCGTGAACCCGCCCCGCAGCGGGCTCGGCGCGGTGGACCGGCCGTGGCCGCGGACGTCGTAGAGGACGACGTGGAAGGCGCCGGCCAGGCGGGCGGCGACCTCGGACCAGACCTCCTTGCTGTCCGGGTAGCCGTGCACCAGGACGACCGTGGGCTGCCGCGGATCGCCCAGCTCGGCCACGCACAGCTCGACCCCGCCCGAGCGCACCCAGCACTCCCGCGCACCGTCCAGCACCGTCATGTCTCCTCCGCCCAGCGCCGCACGTGCGGCAGATCGTCGTCCAGCCAGAAGGCGCTCTCCTCGGGATCCGCGGAGTCGGTCACGACCAGGATCTCCTCGAACTTCGCGCCCGTACCCCGGAAACCGAGGTGGGGTTCGACCGCCCACAGCCCCGGGCGGGGCGGGTGGTCGGAGAAGCGGTACGGCGACCACAGCGGCGACCAGCCCTCGCGGTGGCCGTGCAGCGCGTCGCTCGCCAGGCCCTTGAGCGACTGGGTGCCGAAGCCGAACAGGCGCGGGGACAGCCGCCGTTCCCGCACCCGGTCCACCTTGTGGGCGATGACACCGAAGGGATAGGCGCGGTGCCGGTTGGCACAGCCCTGGCGGACCATGAGCCGGTCCACGTCCTCGTAGATCTCCCGCAGCGGTCTGCGTTCGCGCACCTCGCGCAGGATCAGCTCGCGGTGCGCGGCCAGGTCGGCCGCCAGCCGGTGCTGGACCGGGTTGGGGCCGAGGGCTCCGGAGTAGCCGATGTCGGCGGTGAAACCGCGATGCACCGGGGCCATGTCCAGGATGAACGGCATCCCCGGCTCCAGCCGGCGGCCCGTGGGGAAGAACTGCAACGGGATGCGGAAGCCCGTGAACGCCGTGCGGTCGCCGAACCAGGCGAAGGGCAGGTGGAACCAGTCCCGCACGCCCCGCGCCCGCAGCCACTCGCGCTGCATGCGGGCCGCGTCCCGCTCGGTCACGCCCGGCTCCAGCCGGGCGGCCACGGCCTCGGCGCACGCGTAGGCGAGACGCTGCACCTCCCGGAAGCCCCGCAGTTCCGTGCGGAGCCCGGCCACCGCCGTCGTCGTGCCGCCCATGCCGTGCCACCCCCGTTCCGCCGTCCCGGCGCGGTCCGGTCCGTACCGACCGTGCTACTCGCCCGTAACGTGACGCCGCCGAATCTCCCAGTTGTTAGACCCAACGTCAATAGGGTGGTTCGCCGGGCGGCCCGCGCGGCCCCGAAAGGCCACGCCGTGGCTCTCAGGTACGGCATCCCCTACGGGCCCGTACTACTCGAGTCTGACGTCAAGACGGCTCTGCGGTCTGACGACCGCAGAGGCGGGCGTCACTAGTGTCATTGACGTGACTGTGATCGCGACCGAAAGCCTGAGCAAGCGGTTCCCCCGGGTGACCGCGCTCGACCGGCTCTCCGTGGACGTCGGACCCGGTGTGACCGGACTCGTCGGTGCCAACGGCGCCGGCAAATCCACCCTGATCAAGATCCTGCTGGGTCTGTCTCCCGCCACCGAGGGCCGGGCCGAAGTGCTCGGACTCGATGTCGCCACCAAGGGCGCCGACATCCGCGAGCGGGTCGGCTACATGCCGGAGCACGACTGCCTGCCACCCGACGTCTCGGCCACCGAGTTCGTCGTCCACATGGCACGCATGTCGGGCCTGCCGCCCACCGCCGCCCGCGAGCGCACGGCCGACACCCTGCGCCACGTCGGCCTGTACGAGGAGCGCTACCGCCCCATCGGCGGCTACTCGACGGGCATGAAGCAGCGCGTCAAGCTCGCGCAGGCCCTCGTCCACGACCCCCAGCTGGTCTTCCTCGACGAGCCGACCAACGGCCTGGACCCGGTCGGCCGCGACGAGATGCTCGGCCTCATCCGGCGCATCCACACCGACTTCGGCATCTCCGTCCTGGTCACCTCGCACCTGCTGGGCGAGCTGGAGCGGACCTGCGACCACGTCGTCGTCGTGGACGGCGGCAAGCTGCTGCGCTCCAGCTCCACCACGGACTTCACCCAGACCACCACGACCCTCGCGATCGAGGTCACCGACACCGACGAACACCCCGACGGCACCCGCGCGGTGCGCGAGGCGCTCGACGCGCGCGGGGTCACCGTCCAGGACGGCAGCGGCCTGCCCGGCGCCGGCCACGTCCTGCTGCTCACCGCGGCGGGCGAGGAGACCTACGACCTGGTCCGCGACGTCATAGCCGACCTCGGCCTCGGCCTGGTCCGCATGGAGCAGCGCCGGCACCACATCTCGGAGGTCTTCACCGACAGCGACGCAGCACGGAAGGAGGCGGTCGGCCATGGCAGCTGAACAGCCCACAGCCACGGTCCCGGGCGACCAGACCCGCATCCACAACATCGGCTACCGCAGCTACGACGGCCCCCGCCTCGGCCGCGCCTACGCCCGCCGCTCGCTGTACTCGCAGTCCCTGCGCGGTGCCTACGGCCTCGGCCGCTCGGCCAAGTCCAAGGTGCTGCCGATGCTGCTGTTCGTGGTGATGTGCCTCCCGGCGGCCATCATGGTCGCGGTCGCCGTCGCCACCAAGGCCAACGACCTGCCCGTGGACTACACGCGCTACGCGATCGTCCTCCAGGCCGTCATCAGCCTCTACGTCGCCTCGCAGGCCCCCCAGTCCGTCTCGCGGGACCTGCGCTTCAAGACCGTGCCGCTGTACTTCTCCCGGCCGATCGAGACCGCCGACTACGTCCGCGCCAAGTACGCGTCGCTGGCCTCCGCCCTCTTCATCCTCACCGCCGCACCGCTGCTGGTGCTCTACGTGGGCGCGCTGCTCGCCAAACTCGACTTCGCGGACCAGACCAAGGGGTTCGCCCAGGGACTGGTCTCCGTGGCACTGCTCTCCCTGCTCTTCGCCGGTCTCGGCCTGGTCGTCGCCTCGGTCACCCCGCGCCGCGGCTTCGGCATCGCCGCCGTCATCGCCGTCCTGACCATCACCTACGGCGCGGTCTCCACGCTCCAGGCCATCGCGGACGTCCAGAGCAGCTCCGGGGCCGTCACGTGGATCGGCCTGTTCTCGCCGATCACCCTGATCGACGGAGTCTCCTCGGCCTTCCTGGGCGCCACCTCGGCCTTCCCCGGCGGGGTCGGCCCGAGCAACGGTGTGGGCGCCGTCTACGTCCTCGTCACCCTCGGCCTGATCGCCGGGTGCTACGGCCTGCTGATGCGCCGCTACAAGAAGGTGGGACTGTGACCACGCTGAACATCGACCACGTCTCCCGCTGGTTCGGCAACGTGGTCGCCGTCAACGACATCACCATGACGATCGGCCCCGGCGTCACCGGCCTGCTCGGCCCGAACGGCGCGGGAAAGTCCACCCTCATCAACATGATGGGCGGCTTCCTCGCCCCCTCCACCGGCAGCGTCACCCTCGACGGCCAGCCGGTCTGGCGCAACGAGGGCATCTACAAGCACATCGGCATCGTCCCCGAGCGGGAGGCGATGTACGACTTCCTCACCGGCCGCGAGTTCGTCCTCGCCAACGCCGAACTGCACGGCCTGGGCGCCAAGGCGGCCGACGAGGCCCTGGCCACCGTGCAGATGGCCTACGCCCAGGACCGCAAGATCGCCACGTACTCCAAGGGCATGCGCCAGCGGGTGAAGATGGCCTCCGCCCTCGTCCACCAGCCGTCGCTGCTCCTGCTCGACGAGCCGTTCAACGGCATGGACCCCCGCCAGCGCATGCAGCTGATGGACCTGCTGCGGCGCATGGGCGACGAGGGCCGCACCGTGCTGTTCTCCTCGCACATCCTCGAAGAGGTCGAACAGCTCGCCTGGCACATCGAGGTCATCGTCGCCGGACGCCACGCGGCCAGCGGCGACTTCCGCAAGATCCGCCGCCTGATGACCGACCGGCCCCACCGCTACCTGGTGCGTTCCAGCGACGACCGGGCCCTCGCGGCGGCGCTGATCGCCGATCCGTCGACGTCCGGCATCGAGGTCGACCTCGCCGAGGGCGCCCTGCGCATCCAGGCCGTCGACTTCGGCCGGTTCACGGCCCTGCTGCCCAAGGTCGCCCGCGACCACGGCATCCGGCTGCTCACGGTCTCGCCGTCCGACGAGTCCCTCGAGTCCGTCTTCTCGTATCTCGTCGCGGCGTAGGAGGCCGAACAATGTACGACCCCACAGTCGCCCGGCTCACCTACCGGGCTCTGCTCGGCCGCCGCCGGGCCCTCATCCTGGGCGCACTCCCCCTGCTGCTGCTCGTCATCGCCGTCGCGGTGCGCGCGCTCGCCGGAGCGGACGACCAGACCACCGCGGACGTGCTGGGCGGGTTCGCCCTCGCCACCATGGTTCCGATCATCGGCGTCATCGCCGGCACGGGTGCCATCGGCCCCGAGATCGACGACGGCTCGGTGGTGTACCTGCTGTCCAAGCCGATCAAGCGGCCGACGATCATCTTCACCAAGCTGATCGTCGCCATAGCCGTGACGATGGTCTTCTCCGCCGTGCCCACGCTGCTCGCCGGTCTGCTCCTCAACGGCAACGGCCAGCAGATCGCCGTCGCCTACACGATCGCCGCGCTGGTCGCGTCCATCGCCTACGCCGCGCTGTTCCTGCTGCTGGGCACCGTGTCCCGGCACGCGGTGGTCTTCGGGCTCGTCTACGCCCTGGTCTGGGAGGCGCTGTTCGGCTCCCTGGTGCCGGGCGCCCGCACGCTGAGCGTCCAGCAGTGGTCGCTGGCGGTGGCCCAGAAGGTCGCCGAC
The DNA here is from genome assembly GCF_044590125.1 of Streptomyces sp. BBFR25. NCBI lineage: Bacteria > Bacillati > Actinomycetota > Actinomycetes > Kitasatosporales > Streptomycetaceae > Streptomyces > Streptomyces sp. BBFR25. The sequence continues at coordinate 4,202,994 of NZ_CP172447.1, read as the reverse complement.
GGGAACCTGGTGACCTCCGACGTCGGCCTGCCGACCGCGACGGTGCTGCTCGCCGCGGTGACCGTGCTCGCCACCTGGTACGCCGGCCAGAAGCTGCGGTCGCTGACGCTCGCCGGGGAGGAGTGACCACGACCCGTCGGTAACGCGGCCTACGTCCCCTTTTAATCGGTGGCGCCCGGCTTCCGGTGACGGCACTGTGGGGGATGCACGAGGACGGACGGCGACGGCGCATCGGGAGGCCGCTTCGAGCACGCGGGATACCTCGCGTGGGCCGACCGACGGGGACGCCGGCGCCGTCCGGACCGTGTGCCGCGGGGGCCGCCGGGGGGCTACGCCGGAGAGCGCCGGGGCGGCATCAGGCCGCCAGCCGCTCCAGTACCACCGCGATGCCGTCCTCGTCGTTGGAGGACGTCACCTCGTCGGCCACCGCCTTCAGCTCCACGTGGGCGTTGGCCATGGCCACGCCCCGGGCCGCCCAGCCGAACATCGGGATGTCGTTGGGCATGTCGCCGAAGGCGATGGTGTCCGCCGCCTTCAGACCGAGCCGGCGGGCCGCCAGCGACAGGCCCGTGGCCTTGGACAGCCCCAGTGGCAGCAGCTCGACGACGCCCGCGCCCGCCATGACGACCGTGACGAAGCCGCCCGCGGCGCGTCGGGCGGCCTCGGCCAGCTCGTCGTCGGACAGGCTCGGATGCTGGATGTAGATCTTGTTCAGCGGCGCCGACCACAGGTCCGAGGCGTCGGTGAAGGGCACGGCCGGCAGGTCGCCCCCGACCGCGTAGCCAGGGCCGACCAGCACGTCGCCCTCCAGGCCGTCCCGGCTCGCCGCCAGGTACAGCGGGCCGGTCTCCGCCTCGATCTTGGCCAGCGCCACCCCGGCCAGCTGCCGGTCCAGGGTGACGGAGGTCAGCAGCCGGTGCTCCCCGGCGTGGTAGACCTGCGCGCCCTGGCCGCAGACGGCCAGCCCGTCGTAGCCGAGGTCGTCGAGGATGTGCCGGGTCCACGGCACCGCCCGCCCGGTGACCACGATGTGGGCGGCGCCCGCGGCGGTGGCCGCGGCGAGCGCGTCACGGGTGCGCTGCGAGACCGTGTCGTCGCCGCGCAGCAGCGTGCCGTCGAGGTCGGTCGCGATCAGCCGGTAGGGGAAGCCCCCGGCGGGTCCGGTGCCGGGGACCGTGGCGGTGCCGGTGTCAGTCACTTGGCCACCGGTTCCAGGACCTCCCGGCCGCCCAGGTAGGGGCGCAGCACCTCGGGCACGCGGACCGAACCGTCGGCCTGCTGGTGGTTCTCCAGGATCGCCACGATCGTGCGCGGAACGGCGCACAGCGTGCCGTTGAGCGTGGCCAGCGGACGGACCTTCTTGCCCTCGCGCACGCGGATCGACAGCCGGCGGGACTGGAACTCGGTGCAGTCCGAGGTCGAGGTCAGCTCGCGGTACTTGCCCTGGGTCGGGATCCACGCCTCGCAGTCGTACTTGCGCGCGGCCGAGGAGCCCAGGTCGGCCGAGGCCACGTCGATCACCCGGAACGGCAGCTCCAGCGACGTCAGCCACTGCTTCTCCCACTCCAGCAGGCGCTGGTGCTCGGCCTGCGAGTCCTCGGGCAGGACATAGGAGAACATCTCGACCTTGTCGAACTGGTGCACGCGGAAGATGCCCCGGGTGTCCTTGCCGTGCGAGCCCGCCTCGCGGCGGAAGCAGGGCGAGAAGCCGGCGTAGCGCAGCGGCAGGCGCTCGGCGTCCAGGATCTCGTCCATGTGGTACGCGGCGAGCGGCACCTCGGACGTGCCGACCAGGTACAGGTCGTCCTTGTCGAGGTGGTAGACGTCCTGCGCGGCCTGGCCGAGGAAGCCGGTGCCGGCCATCGACTGCGGGCGCACCAGCGCCGGGGTCAGCATCGGTGTGAAGCCGGCCGCCGTGGCCTGCGCGATCGCCGCGTTGACCAGGGCCAGCTCCAGGAGGGCGCCCACGCCGGTCAGGAAGTAGAAACGCGAGCCGGAGACCTTGGCGCCGCGCTCCACGTCGATGGCGCCGAGCAGCTGGCCCAGCTCCAGGTGGTCCTTGGGCTCGAAGCCCTCGGCGGCGAAGTCGCGGTGGGTGCCGTGCGTCTCCAGCGTGACGAAGTCCTCCTCGCCGCCGACGGGCACGTCGGGGTGGACGAGGTTGCCGAGGCGCTGGAGCAGCTCCTGGGTCTCGGTGTCGGCCGCGTCGCGCTCGGTGTCGGCGGCCCTGACGTCGGTCTTGAGCTGCTCGGCCCGCTTGAGGAGCTCGGCCTTCTCGTCTCCGGTGGCCTTGCCGATCAGCTTGCCGAGGCCCTTCTGCTCGGCGCGCAGCTCGTCGAAACGGACGCCGGACGACCTGCGCCGTTCGTCGGCGGACAGGAGGGAGTCGACGAGCGCGACGTCCTCTCCACGGGCGCGCTGCGAGGCGCGCACACGGTCGGGGTCCTCACGGAGCAGGCGAAGGTCAATCACGCGGTCAAGGCTACCGGTGCGTGGTGTCGGCTCTCGACCCACTATTGCCGTACGCGGCTCGCACGTCCCGTTCGACGGGTCAATGAAGCGTTGCGGCCTCCCCGGAAGGAGGCGCCGCGTGGGCGTCGGGTTGACCGGATCTCCTTGTGGAGAACGGGACTTGGGGCCTGACTGTCCACAGGAATCCACAGTCCGGGAAAGTTATCCACAGGGTGTGCGAAAGATCTGTGGATGCACGGAAGTGATCATTCCTAATTCGTGGAGTCGAGCTGTCCAAACCCTCCACGTCCCCACTTTCGAGTGGAAACGGGGCACCCGGTGTCACTCCGGAGAATGGGGTGCAAGAAACAGGTGGACGAAGGGTGACCTGGACCTCTGTGGGTGAAGTGAGACGCCGTAGGGGGATTTGTCGACCAAATCCCCCTACGTTGTCGACTTGTCCCCAGGTCGAGAAGCGGACCTGTGGATAACTTCTGTGGACAACGAGAAACGAAAATCAGCAGATGGTCCGACGGTCAGAACCGGCCGTCCTGGCAGCGCGCCACCCAGTCAGCCGCCGCCACGAACGCCTCGTCCGAGGTGCCCGGCCGCAGCGCGTCCACGTCCGCGGTCCCGACCCCCGCGCGCGGGTACGACCCCAGATAGCGCACCTGGAGGCAGGTCCGCTTCAGCCCCATCAACGCGTCGGCCACCCGGCGGTCGGAGATGTGTCCCTCGGCGTCGATGCAGAAGCAGTAGTTGCCGATACCGGCACCCGTGGGGCGGGACTGCAGCAGCATCAGGTTGATGCCCCGGGTGGCGAACTCGCCCAGCAGATCGCGCAGGCCGCCGGGGTGGTCGTCGCGCTGCCAGAGCACGACCGACGTCTTGTCCGCCCCGGTCGGTGCCGCGGGCCGCGCCGGGCGGCCCACCAGCACGAACCGCGTCTGGGCGTTCTCCGCGTCGTGGATGTCGGCCTCCAGCACCTCCAGGCCGTAGCGTTCCGCGGCGAACTCACCGGCGAAGGCGGCGTCGTACCGCCCCTCCTGCACCAGGCGGGCGCCGTCCGCGTTGGAGGCGGCCGATTCCCAGGCGACGTCCGGGAGATGCGCCTTGAGCCAGTTGCGGACCTGGGGCTGCGCGGCCGGGTGGGCGGTGACCGTCTTGATGTCCGACAGCTTGGTGCCGGGGCGGACCAGCAGCGCGAAGGTGATGGACAGCAGCACCTCGCGGTAGATCATCAGCGGCTGACCGGCGACCAGCTCGTCGAGGGTGGTGGTGATGCCGCCCTCGACGGAGTTCTCGATCGGCACGAACGCGGCCTCGGCCTCGCCGCCGCGCACCGCGTCGAGCGCGGACTGCACGGAGACGTAGGGGACCAGTTCCCGGGTCGCCGTCTCCGGGAGGGTGCGCAGGGCGACTTCGGTGAAGGTGCCTTCAGGGCCGAGATACGCGTAACTGGCTGGCATGTACTCACCCTAATGGGCCCGGGAACACGCGGCCCCACGCGTCCCGCCCGAGCCCCTCCCGGGGGTGACGCGTCGCGGATTCACCCCTCCAGCAGCCGCTGCCCCACGTACTCTCCCTCGGACGCCCCGCCCGGGACCGCGAACAGGCCGCTCGCCTCGTGCCGGATGAACTGCGACAGCGCGTCGCCCCGGTCCAGCTTGCGCTGCACGGGCACGAAGCCGCGCAGCGGATCGGCCTGCCAGCAGATGAAGAGCAGCCCGGCGTCCGGGACGCCGTCGGCGTCGAAGCCGTCGTGGTACGAGAAGGGCCGGCGGACCATGGCCGCGCCGCCGTTCTGGTCGGGCCGGGTGATGCGGGCGTGGGCGTTGATCGGAACGACGAGCTTTCCGGAGCCGTCCGTCTTCTCCAGGTCCATCTCCGTCGTCTCGGTGGCGTCGCTCCCTCCGGACAGCGGCGCCCCGTCGGACTTGCGGCGCCCGATGACGTCCTCCTGGGCCTTGAGCGACAGCTTCTCCCAGTCGTCGAGGAGCATGCGGATGCGGCGTACGACGACGTAGGAGCCGTTCGCCATCCAGGCCGGAGCGCCCCTCCCGGACTCGGGCTCCTCGGGCACGAAGATCCGCTGGTCGAAGTCGGCCTCGGCGGGCTTGGGGTTGCGGGTGCCGTCGACCTGGCCCATGAGGTTGCGGGTCGTCATGGGGTGGGCGGTGGCGCCGGGCGAACGGTTGAAGCCGTTCATCTGCCAGCGGACACGGGCGGCCGTCCCGGCGTCCCGCTGGATCGCGCGCAGGGCGTGGAAGGCCACCAGCGCGTCGTCGGCGCCGATCTGCACCCACAGGTCGCCGTTGCTGCGGTTCTTGTCGAGGTGGTCGGAGGAGAAGTCGGGGAGCGGATCGAGGGCGACCGGGCGCTGCTTGTCGAGGCCGGTCCGGCCGAAGAAGCTGTGCCCGAATCCGAAGGTGACGGTCAGGGAGGAGGGCCCGGCGTCCCGGGCCACATCCGTGTCACGGCTTCCAGCCGGTTCGCCCGCCATCAGCCGCCGGGCCGTGTCGGACCAGCGACGCAGCAGCGCGGCGGCCTCCCTGCGGCCGGCTCCGGCCGCGAGGTCGAAGGCGATGAGGTGGCCGCGGGCCTGCACGGGGGTGGTGATGCCGGGCTGATGTTTCCCGTGAAACATCGCCCGCCCGCTGCCGAGCGAGGTGAGGGGAGTCGCGGCGGAGGAGGGCGCGGCGGCGTAGCCCGCGGCGGCGCCCGCCGCGCCGAGGACGAGCCCGGTGGCTCCGGCGGTGCCGAGCAGCCGCCGTCGGGAGACGCCGCCGGGAGCGGTGGTGCTCTCGGCGTTCTGGGCGGTCTCGGTGCTCCCCGGGCCGAGTGGCCCGGTCGGTCCGGTGTTGCCGCCGGGCCTGCCGCCGGACTTCCCGTGGGTCGCCTCGCGGTCCCGGGCCTGAGGGATGGACTGGTCAGCCATGGTGCGGTTCAGCCGATCTGCGCGTTCTTGGAGACGGTGACCTGGTCGATGTCGGAGGTGCGCACGGTGACGGCGACTTCCCAGTCGCCCGCCATCGGCACCTGTACTCCGCTCGCCGACCAGTGGCCGGTGGTGATGTGGTCCGGGACGACGGGCAGGGGCCCGATGTCCTGTGCCTTCTGGGTGAGGGCCACCTTCACCTCGGGGATGTCGAAGGCGGTCCCGTCCGGGCGCTCGACGTAGACGTGCATGTCGTTGGCGCCGACCCGGGCCGGATCGAGCTCCACCCGTATGACGCCCTTGCCGTTCTGGCTGCCGGTGTCGAAGGGCAGGTCCAGCGTCACCGCTCCGGTGGAGGGCGCGGAACCGGTGGCGGAGGACGTGCCCGCGGCCTTGGCCTCCTCCTCGGTGCGGCCCGGTTCGGTCTGGGTCAGGACGGTGGTCACCACGAGCAGGACGACGGCGACAGCGGCCTCGGCGAGCACGGAGCGGCGCAGTCCGAAGCGGTTCGGGTCGGCGTCCCGCTGCCGCTTCTGCCGGGCGGCGTCCACGGCCGCGCGCTGCCGGGCGAGCTGGGCGGCTCGCCCGGAGCCACCGGAGTCCTTCGCCGTGCCGGACGCCTTCTCGGCGACCTTCGCGCTCCCGGAGCCCGTCTCCTTCCCGGAGCTCGTCGCGGACGTGTTCCCGGACACCCTCCCGGACGCCTTCCCGGCCGTCTTGGAGGCCGCCTGCACGGTGGCGCTCCCGGACGCCTTCCCCGCGCCCCGCGCGGCCCCGGCGACGGCGGGTGCCGCCTCCGCCAGCTGTGCCGTCCACCGGCGCGAGAAGTAGGCGACGCCGACGAGCACCGCCACCAGCCCGATCTTGACGAGGAGCAGCTGTCCGTACCGGGTGTCGGTGAAGGCCGTCCAGGAGCCGAGCTGGCGCCAGGACTGGTAGGTGCCGGTCACCACCAGCGCGATCACGCTGCCAAAGGCGATACGCGAGAACCGGCGCACGGCGAGGGCGGGGACCGGTGTGTCCGCCGGGCCCCGGTACAGGGCGACGAGCAGCGCGGTGAGCCCGCCGAGCCAGGTGGCGACGGCGATCAGGTGGACGACGTCGACCGGCATGGCGAGGCCCGCCTGGAGGCCGACGGAGGCGTGCTCGGACATCGCCCAGGTCGCCGCGAGGCCCGCCGCCACGACGCTCCCGCCGACCGCGAGCCCGAAGGTGAGGTCCCGCTTCTCCTCGTCCTCCCGTTTGTCGTACGCGCCGAAGAGCACGGCGACGAACAGCGCGGCCGCCGCCAGCAGCAACAGCCGGGAGACCAGCGCGGCACCGGCCTTGGTCTGCAGCACCTCGCCGAGCAGGCCCAGGTCGAAGACGTCGGCGACCTTCCCGGAACCGGTGTAGGAGCCGCGCAGCAGGAGGAGCAGGAGGGTGGCGGCGGTCAGCGCGAGCCAGCCGGAGACGACGAACCGCTGTACGACGCGCACCCCGGAGCCGCGCGGCCAGCAGGCGAGCACGAAGGCGGCGCCGCCCACCAGGACGGCGAATCCGGCGTACGACACGTACCGTCCGACGCCGTACAACCCGCCGACGAATCCGCCGCCCGCCCCCTGTGCGGAGACGCTGACCGAGGTGTCGGAGGGGGCGCCGACGGAGAAGGTGTAGGCACCGGAGACGGGGTGGCTGTCGGCGGAGACGACCTGGTAGGTCACCGTGTAGGTGCCGTCGGGCAGCCCGGCGTGCAGTTTCACGGAGTACGTCGTGCCGCCGGTGCCGGACGGCTTGCCGTCGTCGACGCGTTTGCCCTTGGGGTCGAGGACGCGCAATGAGTCGTCGTCCATGGAGACCGACTCGGAGAAGGTGAGCGACACCTGGGCCGGAGCCTTGTCGACCACCGCCCCCTCCCGGGGGTCGCTGCCGGTGAGCGCGGCGTGCGCGGAGGCCGGTCCTGCGGCGGCCAGCAGCGCGCAGGCCGCGGCCAGGAGCAGCAGCACCAGGGTCCGCAGGCGCGGGGCGATGGTCTGCGTCAAGGTGGTCCCTCCCTCAGTGTCCGGAGTCTTCGGAGTGCCCGGAGTGTCCGGTGGTGGGCTGGTACGTGGCCGCCTTCACGGGCAGCTTGACCGTGACGGGGTCGGAGTGCGCGAAGTGCAGTTCGACGGCGACGGACTGTCCCTGCTTCGGCTGCTGCTTCAGCTTCTCGAACATCAGGTGGTTCCCGCCGCTCTTGAACACGAGTTGACCGTGCGCGGGGACCTCGAGGCGGTCGACCTCCTTCATGGTCCCGTCGACGGTCTCGTGCACGGTGACCTCGCCGGTCTCGCTGGTGACGGAGGTCAGTTCGTCCGCGGCGTCGCCCTCGTTGGTGATCGTGAGGAACCCGGCCGCCATCGAGTCGGAGACGGGCTGCGGTATGTAGGCGGCCCCGACGGAGAGTTCGGCGCCGGAGGCCGCGGAGTCCGAGTCGGAGTCCGAGTCACCGCAGCCCGCGAGGGCCAGGGCGCCGATCACCGCGACGGCGGCGGCGAGCACGGGGCGGCGCCGCACGGGTCCTCCCGTGGGCCGCCGCACGGGCCCTCCCGCGGGCCGCCTCACGGGTTCTGTCCCTTGATGAGCTTGGGGAGGTCCTTGGTGTAGTCGTCGACCGTGGCGTCCTCGCCGTACAGGACGTAGCCCGCGTCGGACTTCGGGGAGAAGGCGACGACCTGGGTGCCGTGGGTCGAGACGATCTTGCCGTCCTTGTCCTTGGTCGGCGGGTCGATCGAGATGCCGAGGGTGCGGGCGCCCGCCTGGATGGTGTCGAAGTCGCCGGTGAGGCCGACGATCTGCGCGTCGATGCCCTTGAGCCACTTGCCGAGCGCGGCCGGGGTGTCGCGCTCGGGATCGGTGCTGACGAACACCACGCGGAGCTTGTCCTGTTCCGCCTGGGGGAGCTGCTTCTTGGCCACGGCGATGTTGTTCATCGTCAGCGGGCAGACGTCGGGGCAGTGGGTGTAGCCGAAGTAGACCAGCGTGGGCCTGCCGGCGGTCTGCTCGCGGAGGTCGTACTTCTTGCCCTGGGTGTCGGTGAGGACCAGGTCGGGCTTCTCGAAGGGCTTGTCGAGGACGGTGGCGGCCTGTCGGCTGTTGTCCTCGGAGACCACGGTCACGGGCTTGTCGCTGTCGGCGCCGCTGCCGCAGGCGGACAGCGTCAGAGCGGCGGCGGCGAGCAGGGCGGCCGTGGCGAACGTCTTCTTGCGCATAGAAAAATGTCCCAGATGTGAGGTGCTCCGGTGCGCGCCGGGGCCCGTCGGAGAATCCGACGGACGGTCCGGCGCGCACCGGACGAGAGGATGCGCCGGCGAGGTGCTGCCGACGCACCGGCGCGGCGTCGTTACGCCGTCGCGCCGGAGTCGCGCCGACGGCCGGCCAGCACGCCGTAGCCGACGCCCGCCGCACCGACGACGATGCCGACGATGCCGAGGACCCGGGCGGTGGTGTCGCTGCCGTCGCCGGAGCCGGAGTCCGACGAGGAGGCGTCGGCGGCGGTGTTCCGCGCGGCCGCCTCGGTGTCGTCGGCCTTCGCGTCCGATGAGCCCGACGCGCCGTGGGCGTCGTCCTCGGCGGCGGCCAGCTGGAGCACGGGCGCCGGGGTCTCGGGCTCCTCCTGGCCCTCCTGCGGCACCTCGATCCAGCGCACGACCTCCTTGTTGGAGTACGTCTGGATCGCCTTGAACACCAACTGGTCGGCGTCCTCGGGCAGCGCGCCGATGGAGACCGGGAACTTCTGGAAGTAGCCGGGCTCGACACCCTTGCCGTCGGCGGTCCAGGTCACCTTGGTGACCACCTCGGTGATCTGCTTGCCGTGCGACTCCAGCGGCTTGGCCGGCTTGGCCTTGGTGACCTCGGCCTTCCAGCCCGGGACCGGCTGCGGCATGACGGACGCCAGCGGGTGGTCGGTCGGGAAGCTGACCTCCAGCTTGGTGGTGGAGGCGTTGTCACGCTCGTTGGGGACCTTGAAGTCGACGACCGCGTAGCCGCCCTTGGCGGCCGTGCCCTCCGGCTGCACGCTGACGTGCGCGAAGGCGGGGGCGGACAGGGCGAGGACGGCGAGGCCGGACACGGCGCCGGCGGCGGCGATACGGGAAGCCTTCATGGACGGAGTACTCCGCTTCGTGGGGACACCGGTGCAGAGCAGCCGGTGCCGAGTGACAGGAGGGGTGCGCGCACGCGCGCGTGTGTGCCGCACGACGGCGGCCCCTCCCGAAGCGGGATGACGGTCGCGTCGTGTCAGGCGGCGAGGGCGAACGCGTCACTCGGCGGGCCGCGCCTGATGACCGTGTGCTGGAGGGCGGTGGTACGGGGCCGCGGCGGCACCCGCATCGCGGTGTGCGGCGGACGCGGACCCGTGCCGGGGGCGCCGGCCAGTCCGGCGTGCAGGGCGCGCACCAGCGAGAGCGCCGCGCGCAGGGCGCGTACGAAGGCCGCCTCGGCCATGGACTGGGCCGAGTGCGCCGACAGTTCGACGAGCCGGGCCAGCGCGAGGTCCCCGCGCCGCAGCAGCCAGCCGGCGGCCAGGCCCGCGAGGAGGTGACCGAGCAGCATCGGCAGCGACGGCAGCAGCGAGGCGGAGGTACCGGCGGTGGCCAGCGCGTCGGCCGAGTGGTGCGCCGCGCCGGCGGGGTCGGCCGGGGCGACCCGCGCGTCGGTGAGGATCCGCTCGGCCTGGGCCGGGCTGATCGCCGCCGCGGTGGTCCCGCAGACCAGCCGTGCGGCCTGCTGGACCAGGGAGGCGTCGGAGAGCGCGCCCGCCCCACCGCCGGACGCGGCGGCCGTACCGGATGCCGTGGCCGCGGCGGTGCCGTGCTGGCCCAGCCCGAACACGGCGTGCAGCGCGGTCTGTCCGACGGTCAGCAGCGTCGCGATGCCGGGCAGCGAGCGCCGGCGGCCGGCGAGCGGCACGGCGACCAGGACCGCCCCGAGGAAGCCCGCGCCCAGCGACCACAGCGGAACGGTGGCGCAGGAGGCGAGGGTGTGCCCCGCCGCGGCCAGCACGACGCAGACCGCGGCGAACACCGCGGCCCGCAGGACCCGGAGGTCGTTCCCGGAGCGCGCCGTTGGCGGGTGGGGGGCAGTCATGGCGGGCTCATCATCGCACTCACGGCCCGGGCGCCGTACGGCAGGTCCACAAGATGCCGTACGACCGGAAGGCGAGGAACAGGGCGGAAGGTCACCCTCTGGTACGAGTCGCCCCGCATACACCGGCCGACGAGGGCGACGCATCCGCCAGATGAGCGGTGTCACGGGCGCGGCGCGCTTACGCCCGGGTGTGAGGGGCAATACGTATCGGTATGTCGAGCCGCGGCCGGGAGGCTGGAGCATGAGCATCTGGTGGTCACTCCATTTGCGGCGCGAGGCTGCGAGCGTCCCCCTGGCCCGCCGCCTGCTGATCGGCACCATGGAGACCGCGGGCGTCGACCCGGACATCTCCTTCGACCTCTCCGTCGCGCTGAGCGAGGCCTGCGCCAACGCGGTCGAGCACGGCGGGGACGACGGGTCCGGCGGCCCCGGCGAGGCGTACCGCGTCACGGCCTACCTGGACGGCGAGCGCTGCCGCATCGAGGTCGCCGACACGGGCCCCGGGTTTCCCGCCGCCGCTCCGGGCGGGCCGCACGGCGTCGCCCGCCCGGCGGGCCCGGAGGCGGAGAGCGGCCGCGGACTGTGTCTCATCCGGGAGCTCGCCGACCATGTCCACATCGGCAGTACGCCGGGGCGGGCCGGTGCCGTCGTGAGCTTCGACAAGATCCTCAAGTGGCGTGAGAACGCCCCGCTGGCGGCGGTGTGACGGCCGGGTCCGAGCACGCCGACGGCCGGGCACCCGCACGGGCGCCCGGCCGACGTACGGCAGGCGGGGTCAGCCCTTCAGCGCGGCCATCCACTCCTCGACCTCGTCCGACCGGCGCGGCAGCCCGGCGGACAGGTTCCGGTTGCCGTCGGCGGTGACGAGGATGTCGTCCTCGATGCGCACGCCGATGCCCCGGTACTCCTCGGGCACGGTGAGGTCGTCGGCCTGGAAGTACAGGCCGGGCTCCACGGTGAGCACCATGCCGGGCTCCAGCGTGCCGTCGACGTAGGACTCCACGCGCGCGGCGGCGCAGTCGTGGACGTCCAGGCCGAGCATGTGACCGGTGCCGTGCAGCGTCCAGCGGCGCTGCAGGCCCAGCTCGAGGACCCGCTCGACCGGGCCCTCGACCAGGCCCCACTCCACCAGCCGCTCGGTCAGCACGCGCTGGGCGGCGTCGTGGAAGTCGCGGTACTTGGCGCCGGGCTTCACCGCCGCGATCCCGGCCTCCTGGGCGTCGTACACGGCGTCGTAGATCTTCTTCTGCAACTCGCTGTACGTGCCGTTGACCGGCAGCGTGCGCGTCACGTCGGCGGTGTAGTACGTGTGCGTCTCCACGCCCGCGTCGAGCAGCAGCAGGTCGCCGGAGCGGACCGGGCCGTCGTTGCGGACCCAGTGCAGGGTGCAGGCGTGCGGGCCGGCGGCGGCGATGGTGCCGTAGCCGACGTCGTTGCCCTCGACGCGCGCGCGGAGGAAGAAGGTGCCCTCGATGTAGCGCTCGCTGGTCGCCTCGGCCTTGTCGAGGACCTTCACGACGTCCTCGAAGCCGCGCACGGTGGAGTCGACGGCCTTCTGCAGCTCGCCGATCTCGAACTCGTCCTTGACCAGGCGGGCCTCGGAGAGGAAGACGCGCAGTTCCTCGTCGCGCTCGGCGGTGACCTTGTCGGTCAGGGACGCCTCGATGCCGGCGTCGTAGCCGCGCACGACGCGCACCGGGCCGGTGGCCTCGCGCAGGCTGCCGGCCAGCTCGCGGACGTCGGAGGCGGGGATGCCGTACAGCTTTTCGGCCTCGGTGAGGGAGTGGCGGCGGCCCACCCACAGCTCGCCCTGCCCGCTCAGCCAGAACTCGCCGTTCTCCCGGTCCGAGCGCGGCAGGAGGTAGATCGTCGCGGTGTGGCCGTCGCCCTTGGGCTCCAGGACCAGGACGCCGTCCTCGGTCTGGTTGCCGGTCAGGTACGTGTACTCGACCGAGGCGCGGAAGGAGTACTCCGTGTCGTTGGAGCGGGTCTTGAGGTTGCCCGCGGGGATCACCAGGCGCTCGCCGGGGAAGCGGGCGGACAGGGCGGCACGGCGCGCGGCGGTCTCGGCGGCCTGGGGGATCGGCTCCAGGTCGCGCAGCTCCGTGTCGGCCCAGCCGGACTGCATGTTCTCGGCCAGCTCGTCGGACACGCCCGGGTACAGGCCGTTCTTGCGCTGCTTGATCGGCTCTTCGGACTCGTCCGGGGTCTCCGGGGTCTCCGGGTTCTCCGGGGTGAGCTCATCCGCCACGGTCATCCTCCTAGTACGGCACTGGACCACCCCCCATCGTACGGTCGTACGGAAGGGGGCCCAGGGCCGAAGGGCCTGTTACGCCCGCTGCGCTACCGTCCGTTATGCGAGGCATGCGGGGCGTCAGTGACCGCTATTCGAACCTGACCGCCAGCAGAACCACGTCCTCCTCGGAGTCCGCCTCCGCCTTCCCGTCGGGCAGCACGGTGCGCAGGACGTGCTCGACGACCGCGTCCGGGTCCTGCCGTGCGGCCCGCGGGACGCCGGCCGCCGCCGCGTGCAGCCGGGCGAAGGCGCGGTCGGCCGGATCGCCGGTGCGGTGCAGCAGCCCGTCGGTGTAGAGCAGAACCGTCTCTCCCGGCTCGGCCTGCAGCTCCACGCTGGGCGCCTCCCAGCAGGCGAGCATGCCGAGCGGCGCGGAGACGGAGGTCTCGACGAACTCCGTGCGCCGCTGACCGATCAGCAGGGGCGGGCTGTGCCCGGCCCCGGCCAGGGTGATGCGGCGCAGCACGGGCTCGCAGTAGCCGAACAGCGCGGTGGCCGAACGGGCCGGTTCGGTGAGCCGCAGCAGCAGTTCCAGGTCGGACAGGACGGCGACCGGGTCCTCGCCCTCCATCACGGCGTACGCCCGCAGCGAGGCGCGCAGCCGTCCCATCGCGGCGACCGCGCTGGACCCCGACCCGGTGACGGAGCCGACGGCGAGGCCGAGCGCGGCGTCCGGCAGCGGCAGGGCGTCGTACCAGTCGCCCCCGCCCGAGGGACCGGTGCGGTGCCGGACGGCGAGCTGCACGCCGGGTACCCGGGGCAGGCGCGAGGGCAGCAACTCCTCGGCCAGCGTCGCCATGGACGCGCGGGTGCGCTCGACCTCCAGGAGGCGTGCCAGGTGCGCGGTGGCGTACCGGACGTACAGACCGGCGAGGTGGCGCTGCCGCTCCCCCGGTTCGGCGGGTTCGTCGTAGAGCCAGACGGCGGCGCCGAGGCGCCCGGTGCCCTCGGCGGACAGGGGGAGTGTGTAGCAGGCGGCGTAGCCGAGGCGGGTGGCGACCTCGCGGTGGCGGGGGTCGAGGGACTTCTCGGCGAACAGGTTGGGTTCCGCGATGCCGTCCTGCCCGACCGGCAGTCCGTCCAGGATCCGCCCGTAGGGCAGGGAGCCGCGGGGCACGGTCTCGATGTGGCCGAGGTCGGCGCGGGCGAGGCCGAGGCCGACGGTGGTGCCGGGGCCGAGTCCGTCGGCCGGTTCCAGCACGACGAGCCCGCGCCGGGCACCGACCAGGGCGGCTCCGGCGCGCAGTACTTCCTGGAGTCCGTCGGCGAGGGTGCCCGTGCGGACCAGGCGTTCGGTCAGTTCGTGCAGGGTCGTGAGGTCCGAGACCCAGCCGGCGAGCCGGTCCTGGAGCAGGGCCCCGGGGGCACCAGGAGTGCCCGAGTCGTCCGTGACGGCCGCGGCGTCGGTGGTGGGGGATTCGGCCGCCTGGGGGGTGCCCGCGGCGGCGGACGCGACAGTGTGTGCGGGGGATGGAACCGTTGAATCGATTCCGGCCACTTTCGCAGGGTGCGGGGCGTTCATGGCGTCCGGCCTTCCGACCGGCGCTTACTGCTCAAAAGCATCGCAACCCCCATGTCATTCTGCGCCGCTAGCAGTGTCTCCACATGTACACGCACTCGTGAGGGGATGTCCAGCATTGTCCTGCTGGGATTCCTGGTGTCCATGGGGTGGGAGCGGCCTCCTTCCCGACCCCTTGCGGAAAAGCGAAATTGGCTTGAAACTGCCCTAGAGGACGCCTTGTTGCGGTCGACTGGGGGTGCTTCACGGAGCGTCACAGCGGTCGTGATGGGTACGTACTCGGAGAAGGCCGGGGTGGTTGGGGGCCACCTGGAACCCGGCGACGGACCCGGGCGTCCTATCCACCGACGACCGTGCCCCATCCTCCCGTGGCGGAGGCGGAGAGAAATACGCGCGACGGCAAAACGCCAGACTTCGCCACCCCCGCGCCACGCCATGCCTTTGATAAACGCAGTGGCCGGAACCGTCACGGACGCAGTCAGTGCTCGACCCACAGGGGTTTCCCTTGCCCTTGGCGGAGACGTGCCCCCGTGGGGACGTTTCTCGGCAGGGGTGTGATGCGCCACCAGCAACGCACAGCGAAGAGATCGACACATGGTGTGAAGTGACCACGGTGTTGCCAGGCGTGCAACGGAAAGGAACGAGCGCTCATGCGCGAGATCCTCGGAAGGCGACGCAGGCTCCTGTCCCAGCACGACGACGGGCAGCCTGAGCTGATCGGCGCGGCCCTGACCTACGCGACACAATGGCAGTGGCCCGTACTCCCGGGCGCGGCGGCGGATCCGCGGGCGCGGTCCCGTTGCGGCTGCCCCGACCCCGACTGCACGGTGCCAGGCGCACATCCCTTCGACCCCGGTCTCCTCGCGGCGACCACCGATGCGCGCATGGTGCGCTGGTGGTGGTCCAACCGGCCGACCGCGCCGATCGTCATGGCCACCGGCGGCGGCGCCCCGTGCGCCGTCTCCCTGCCCGCCCTGCCGGCCGCCCACGCCCTTGCCGCGCTCGACCGCGCCGGGCTGCGGCTCGGCCCGGTCGTCGCCTCGCCCACCCGCTGGTCGCTGCTGGTCAGGCCGTACTCCCTGGAGCAGCTGGGCGAGCTGCTCTACGCCAAGGACTTCGTCCCCGGCTCCCTGCGCTTCCACGGCGAGGGCGGCTATCTCGCGCTGCCCCCGTCCGAGACCGGCGCCGGTGCCGTCCGCTGGGAGCGGGCGCCGCTGCCCGGCTCCGCCTCGCCCTGGGTGCCCGACGTGGAGGCCGTGGTGGACGCGGTGGTCGACGCCCTCACTCGTACGGGTGTGAGCGCGCCCGAGTTGTAGGGGTGTCGGCGAGCGCGGGAGTCCGTGCCCGCCCTCGGTCGTTATCGTCCGGGCATGCCGCTTCACGCAGGGGAGCACCGCGCCGTCGGGCCGCGCCGCGCAGGGTTGTGCCACCGCGGGCCGGACTGTCGGCGGTTCCGTCTGTACGGGCTCGCGGGTGTAGTGGTGTGCGCGGTCGTACTGCCGTTCGCGGTGGCGTCCGCGGGGCCCTCGGGCGACGCGGACGCCGAGGTCGCGAGGGCCGTGCCGCTCCTCGCGCGGGGCGGTGACGGCAAGGCGTCGGCCTCTGCGGCGGGGGCGGGGGACCGATTGGGGCTCGGGGCCGGATCGGGCCCGGAATCGAACTCCGGATCGGGATCGGGATCGGGGGGAGTCGACCGTGACACGGAGGGGCTCGCACCGGCCGCCCGTTCACCGCTGCCGCCCGGCCCCGCACTGGCCGCGCGCTGCGGCCCCGAACTCACCTCGCCCGCGGGTGTCGAGGCGCAGACCTGTGTCCTGGCCCGGGGGACGGAGACCTGGGCGCGGACCTACTACCGCAACGCCACAGGTGGCCCGCTCGAGTCCGTACTGAGCCTCATGGGGCCCGACGGACGCAGCGTGCGGAGCAGCTGTGCGGTGGGCGTCGAGGACGCGCCGGGCACCTGCGAGACGCCGCCGGAGGACACCGAGTGCGTGAGCGGCGGCGGCCTGGCGGGGTACACGGCGGTCGCGGAGTTCGCGCACCGGGCCGGATACGGGCCGCTGCTGCTGCGCGCCGGGAGCGGTGGGAGCGGCCGGGGTGCCGGGAGCGGCGCGGACGACGGCGCTGGCGTCGGCAACCCCCCTGCGGGGACGGGGAGTTGACGGGCGACTGCGGTGAGTGTGCGACCGGGCGCATGGAAAGACCCGGTTGCTGGCGACGGGGGATGCACCAGCAACCGGGCTACTGGAACGGTAACAAGAGATCGGCGGTTAGCAAATTCGATCTCCTGTTTTCCGGTCACCGACTGGCTTGTCCCCAGCGGGAGTTGTGACCGGAGTCACCCGTCCACGGGGCACCGCTCCGGCTGACCGGTCGGTCAGCCGGGGGCGGCCCGCACGGAGGTGCGTCAGCTGAGGGTCACCTGCCGGTTGGTCAGGCCGCCGCGCGCCCGGCGCTCGTCGTGCGTGAGCGGAGCGTCCGTGGCCAGGGCCTCGGCGAGCCGCTCGGCGAACTCCGCGGCAGGCTTCTCGATGTCCTGCGCGGTGACCTCGCTCGGCAGGTCCCACACCGGCACGGTGAGGCCGTGCGCGCGGAAGGAGCCGACGAGGCGGGTGCCCTCGCCGAGGGACGACCGGCCCGCGGCGTGCAGCCGGGCAAGAGCGTCCAGAAGCCGCTCCTCGTCGTGCGGCATGACCCAGCGCAGGTGGTTCTTGTCCGGCGTCTCGCACCAGTAGGCGGCGTCCACGCTCTGCAGCCGGACGGTGGGGATGGCCGCGGCGTTGGCCCGCTCCAGGGAGGCGGCGACGTCCGGCGTGGCGTTCTCCGGGTCCGGCACCCAGAACTCGAAGCCCGAGTGCACCTCCGGCTCGAACGCGCCCTCGGGCGCGAGCAGGTCCTGGAGCCGCGGACCGTCGGCCGGCGCGCGGCGCCCCTGCACCGGGGTGCCCGGCTCGGCGGTCAGCGCCCGCGTGAGGGTGTCGGCGAGGTCGCGGCTGATGTCGCCCGACGCCGTGTCGTTCTGCAGGCCGAGCAGGACCGAGCCGTCGTCGCGGCGCAGGGCCGGCCAGGCCATCGGCAGCACCGTGGCCAGCGTGACGGAGGGGACGCCCTCGGGCAGGCCGTCCCGCAGGGTCAGCCCGACCGTGGCCGCCGGCACCAGCTCCCGCAGCGCCACCCAGTCGCATTCGCCGGCCAGCCCCTCGAACGGGCGCTGCACCAGCGCGGTCGTGGCCTGCGCGGCGGTCCGGCCGTGGCAGGCCTTGTACCGGCGGCCGCTGCCGCAGGGGCAGGGCTCGCGGGCGCCGACGACCGGGATCTCGGCATCGTCGAGCTGGGGCCGCTTGGCCTTCGTCTGGGGTCGCTTCTTGGCCATCGTGGGTGTCTCCCGGTTACGGCTCTACTCGTACGGGCGCGAGCCTAGCCGTTCCCACCCCGCCCGTCGGGACCTTGTGGACGACGGGCCACCTGTGGACAACTGGCCGCTGTGCCCGGCCCTGTACAGCGTCGCCGGAGCGGCGCGGGCCGAAGCCTCCGGATCGGCGCGAGGCGAAGCCACCGGACCGGCGTGCGCGGCGACGTCACCGGACCGGCGTGCGCGGCGACGTCACCGGACCGGCGTCAGACACCGCCACCGGACCGGCGCGGACCAAAGCCACGAGATCGGTGCGAGACACCGCCGCCGGACCGGCGCGATACAGAGCCACCGGACCGCCGCGAGGCGTCGTACGGGTCAGCCCAGGTCCTCGAAGGCGTCCGCGAAGTCCAGGCCGGGGATCTCCGACACCGCCGGTGCCGAGATCCGGGCGGCGAAGTCGTCGCGCCGGTGCCCGGCTTCCGGGTCGTGCACGTCGTCGTGGACGACGACCCAGACCGTGACCTCTCCGCGGGCGTCGTCCCGTACGCCCCAGTCGTCGGCGAGCGCCGTGATGATGTTCAGGCCGCGGCCGCCGTGCGCGGTGACCGAGGGGGTCGCCGGAGCCGGGCGGGTCGGGCCGCCGCCGTCCGTGACCTCCACCAGGAGCCGGCCGCCCGCGTCCACCTGCCACGCGGCCCGGACGTCGCCGTCCCCGGCCAGGGCGTCGCCCAGGGGGCGCCCGTGCTTGCACGCATTGCTCAGCAGTTCGGAAAGGACCAGTACAGCGTCGTCGATGACCGATTCCGCCACCCCGCCCCTGCGCAACTGTTCACGCATGCGGTGTCTCGCTTCCCCCACGCCCGCAGGGCCATGGGGCACGGCCATGCTCGACGACGTGGGCACCTCCTGTGCCACCACCAACGCCACCCCCGAGACCTCCTTCGCCCCACGCCACGGTGTGGATGCCCCATCGCCCTGAGCCGGAAACCGGCCGCTCGCCCCACGGTGACGCATTCGACACGGTCGAACACGTACCGAACGCGCCGGTGCACTCCCCGTAATCGGGTGGCTGGATCTGGTCGGTGTGGCCGAGACTGGAGCATGGGGCGGCCGGGATGCCGGGTCAAGGGCCGCGGACGAATCAGCGGCCCAGGTGGTCCAGGACCGCGCGCGGCCGGTTGGTGATGATGGCGTCCACGCCCAGGTCGGAGCAGAGATCCACGTCGGCGGTCTCGTTCACCGTCCACACGTGCACCTGGTGACCGGCCCGCTTCAGGCGCTCGATGTACGCGGGGTGGTTGCGCACGATCCGGATCGAGGGGCCCGCGATCCCGACACCCGCGGGCAGTCGCCCGTCGCGCAGCCGGGGCGAGACGAACTGCATCAGGTAGACCGTCGGCAGCGTCGGGGAGGCGGCCCGCACCCGGTGCAGCGACCGCGCCGAGAAGCTCATCACCCGCACCGGGGATTCCTCGGCAGCGGCCGGGGCGTCGAGTCCGAACCGCTTCAGGAGCAGCAGCAGCCGCTCCTCCACCTGCCCCGCCCAGCGCGTGGGGTGCTTGGTCTCGATCGCCAGCTCCACGCGCCGCCCCGCGTCGGCGACCAGTTGCAGCAGCCGCTCCAGGGTCAAGACGGAGGTCTCCTCCCGGTCCTCGGGCCGGTGCTCCCAGTCGGGCTGCTCGTCGCGCGTGCGCCAGAACTCCCGGGTGCGGCGGGCGCCGAAGTCGAGGGCGGCGAGGTCGGCGAGCTCCAGCGCGGACACCGCGCCGCGGCCGTTCGACGTACGGTTGACGCGCCAGTCGTGGACGCAGACGAGGTGGCCGTCGGCGGTCAGGCGCACGTCGCACTCCAGGGCGTCCGCCCCGTCCTCGATCGCCTTCCGGTACGCGGCGAGGGTGTGCTCGGGAGCCTCCTCGGAGGCGCCACGGTGGGCGACGACCTGAATCCGGTGCTGTCGTGCGTGGGTCACCGCGTCATGGTGCCACCGCGGGCGGGTAGACGTGCCATCGGCGGAAACGGTACGGAGTCCGTTTAGTCTTGGATGACCCATATAAAGGATGGTCGGAGACCCACAGCAACCGCTTATGGTGCTCTGACGGCCCGTGGGAAAAGCTGATGGCATACAAAAGCACCAGCACATCCGCATCGCGCCGGACCGTGGAGCAGCGCGTGAGCGTGGCTGAGCGCGACCAGGGTGAGCGACAACCAGCCGTGGAACGAGGAGAGAAGCTGTGAGCACCGAGAACGAGGGCACCGCGGTACCCCCGGCCCCGTCCGCACCTCCCGTGCCGGTGGATGCTCCCGCTGCCTCCGCCCAGCCTCCCGCACCGCCCGCCCCGCACCAGGCGCCCGCCCCTACCCCCGACGCCCCGGCGGCTCCCCCCGCCGAGGCCCCGACCGCGCCGCAGGACGCGTCACCGCACAGCCACCAGGCACCCCAGGGCGGTGAGGTCCCGCAAGGGTCCACGGCTCCCGACGCCTCGTGGCCCCCGCCCACGCCGCCCGGCACCCCGGCCGCCCAGGGCCCGACGGCCGCCCAGGCTCCGACGACCGCCCAGACTCCGGTGTACGGCGGAGGCGGCCACGACGGCTACGGTCACGGCTATGGCGGCGGTTTCGGCGAAGGCCCCGGTGACGGGGCAGGCGGCGGAGCGGGCGGCTGGGGCGCCTCGTACCAGCAGCCGGCGCCGAAGCCGGGCCGCGGACGTGGCGGTGTGCTCGCCGGTGTCCTGATCGCCGCGCTGGTCGCGGGCGGTCTGGGCGGCGGTCTCGGCTACACCCTGGCCAAGAACAACGACGACGGCGGTTCCACCACGGTCGCCGCCTCCGACACCGGCGGCTCCGTCAAGCGCGACGCGGGCACCGTCGCCGGTGTGGCCGGCAAGGCGCTGCCGAGCACGGTCACCATCCAGGCCGAGGGAAGCAACGGCGAGGGCGGCACCGGCACCGGGTTCGTCTTCGACAAGGAAGGCCACATCGTCACCAACAACCACGTGGTGGCGGAGGCGGTCGACGGCGGCAAGCTCAGCGCGACCTTCCCCAGCGGCAAGAAGTACGACGCCGAGGTGGTCGGCCACGCCCAGGGCTACGACGTCGCGGTCATCAAGCTCGAGAACGCCCCCTCGGACCTGAAGCCGCTGCCCCTGGGCAACTCGGACAAGGTCGCCGTGGGCGACTCGACGATCGCCATCGGCGCGCCCTTCGGCCTGTCCAACACGGTGACCACGGGCATCATCAGCGCCAAGAACCGCCCCGTGGCCTCCAGCGACGGCAGCGCCGACAGCAAGGCGTCCTACATGAGCGCCCTGCAGACCGACGCGTCGATCAACCCGGGCAACTCCGGCGGCCCGCTGCTCGACGCACAGGGCAACGTCATCGGCATCAACTCCGCGATCCAGTCGTCCAGCAACGGCAGCTTCGGCACCGGCCAGGCCGGCTCCATCGGCCTGGGCTTCGCGATCCCGGTCAACCAGGCGAAGTTCGTCGCCCAGCAGCTGATCAAGACCGGCAAGCCGGTGTACGCGAAGATCGGCGCCTCCGTCTCGCTGGAGGAGACGACGAACGGCGCCAAGCTCACCGAGCAGGGCGTGGGCGGCTCCGACCCGGTCGAGAAGGGCGGCCCCGCCGACGACGCGGGCCTCAAGCCCGGTGATGTCATCACCAAGCTCGACGACCGGGTGATCGACAGCGGTCCGACCCTGATCGGCGAGATCTGGACGCACAAGCCCGGCGACGAGGTCACCGTCACCTACGAGCGCGGCGGCAAGCAGCACACGACCGAGGTCACCCTGGGCTCGAAGCTCGGCGACGACTGACCCGCCTCCACCGCTCCTCACGATCCGCCCACGTCGCCACCGGGGTCAGCCCCGGTGGCGACGTGCGTCAGGGGTCGGGGCCCGGGCCCACAGGTACCGGGCTCACACGACGACGACCCGGCGCCCGCGCGTGTGACCGGCCTGACTGTCGATGTGCGCGGCCGCGGCCTCGGCGAGCGGGTACGCCTTCTCGACCGGGATGTGCAGCTTCCCCCGCGAGATCAGGTCGACGGCCTCGGCGAGCGCCGCCGGCACGCTCCCGGCCACGCCGGAGAACCGGACGCCGAACTCGGGCGCCCCGAGATCGGCGATGCTGACGACCTTCTCCGGCCCCCCGGTCAGCTCGACCAACTCGCGGATCACACCGGAACCGGCCAGATCGAGAGCCGCGTCGACCTCGCCGAGCCGCCGCACCCGCTCGACCCAGCCCTCGCCGTACGTCGTGGCGACGGCACCGAGGCCGCGCAGGTACTCCTGGTTGGCGGCACCGGCCGTACCGATCACCCTGATGCCGCGCTCCCGGGCGATCTGCAGCACCGCCGATCCGACTCCCCCCGACGCACCGCTGACCAGCAGCGTCTGCCCGGGCCGCACGCCGACCTCGCGGATGATGCGCAGCGCGGTCTCCACCACGGAGGGATACCCGGCCGCCTCCTCGAACGTCAGCCCCTCGGGCATCCGGGCCCAGGCCCCGAGCACGGCGAACTCGGCGTAGGTGTCGGCGCCCTCGCCGAACACCCGGTCACCGATCTCGACCCCGGTGACCCCCTCGCCGACCTCGTCCACCACCCCGGCGGCGTCCAGCCCGACCCCCGAGGGCAGCACGGTCGGATGCGCCCCCAGTACCTGCCCCTCCCTGACCCGCCAGTCGACGGGATTCACCCCCGCCGCCCGCACGGCGATGCGTATACGACCGGGGCCCGCGTGGGGCTCCTCGGCGTCCACCAGTCGCAGAACGTCCGGCCCACCGAATTCCTCGAAGCTCACTTTCTTCATGCGCCGACCGTAACACTAACGGATAGCGTTTTGTAACCGTTATTGTTCCGTACCTGCTAGCCTGCGGCTCATGACCGTGCAGCAGTCGGGCCGCCGTGAGCGCAAGAAGGCCGCGACCCGCCAGAAGATCGCCGACACCGCGCTGCGGCTCTTCCTGGAACGCGGGTACGACGCGGTGGGCATCCGTGACGTGGCCGCCGAGGCCGATGTGGCCGTCACCACGCTCTTCTCCCACTTCGCCTCGAAAGAGGCCCTGGTCTTCGAGCAGGACGAGGACTTCGAGCACCGCCTCACCCGGGCGGTCACCGACCGGGCGCCGCACGAGCCGCTGATCCCCGCGCTGCGCCGCGAGGTCCTGGCCCTGGTCCGGCACTGCACCGCGGACAGCGCCGCCCCGATCTGGCGCATGATCGACGCGTCCCCCGCCCTGCGGAAGTACGACGAATCGGTCCGCCTGCGCCACGCGGAAGCCCTGGCCACGGCCCTCGCCGCCGACCCCACCCTGACCCGGAGCGAAACCGCCGCCCGCACCCTCGCGCGGTTCGTGATCGACGCCTACTCCCTGTCCCGCGAGGCCCCCGACCCCGAGACCGCCCTCGACGAGATCTTCCCGATGATCGAGGCAGCCTGGCAGGCGGCCCCGCGCGGCGAACGGTGCCGGTAGGCTGTACCCGCTCCGCCCCAGGCGGGACGGCGCGGGGGTGGGTTGCCCGAGCGGCCTAAGGGAACGGTCTTGAAAACCGTCGTGGCGCAAGCCACCGTGGGTTCAAATCCCACACCCACCGCAGTTGTTGACGGCCCCTGACCAGGCATTACGGTCGGGGGCCGTCGCCGTGCGCGCTACCCGCCGAACACCGCCGTTCCCCGCGATTTCCCGGCCGATCGGGCACGGAAGGGGCACGGCTGGGGCATGCCGTGAGGGGCCTTGCCGCCTGGTCGCCTACGCCCGGCTGATCGGAATCTCGTACACGATCTCGCAGTGCGCGGCGGGCACCACGATGTCCGCAGTCTCGACCGGCCGTCCCTGGTCGCTGTAGTACGTCCGCCGGATGTGCGTGACGAGCACGGCCTTCTGAATCCCGAGGAGTGACGCCTCCTCGGCGGTCGCCTGCCTGGGCTCGGGCTGCTCCACGGCATGGCTGACGGTGATCCCGATGGCGGCCATCCGATTCACGACGCCTGCCCCGGCGTGCGGTCCTCCTTCGGGGAGGACGACGAGAGTGCCGGCGGTGAGGTCGTACGGCTCCCAGCTGGTCGAGAGCTGCACGGGCCTGCCGTCGGCCAGGAACTCGTACGCGGTCCGCACGCACAGCTCGCCCGCGGCGATGCCGAGCCGGGCGGCGATTTCCGCCGGGGCCGGCACCTTGGCGTCGGTCCTGCTCTCCCAGTCGCCCTGCCTGCCGACGGCCTTCATGTCCGCCCGGAACGGCGACCCTTCGGGCTGCTCACGCGCCGACGACCGCACCACACGCACACGTTGCCGGGGCTCGGCGACGTAGGTGCCCGAACCGGCTCGGCCCTCCAACACGCCTTGGGAGATCAGTAGCTCCTGAGCCCTGCGGACGACGTTCTCGCCTACGCCGCACTCCTGGCCGATCTGCGCGCGGGAGGGCAGCCGGTCCCCCGGTTCCCACACGTGCTCCGCGATCCGCTGCCGTAGCTCGTCGGCGATGCGGAGATAGGGCGGCTGCTCAGGCATATGGAAAATCTAGTCCACTAGCTCTAATCTAGTTAACTAGCTTCACTCAAAGTGATCGCCGAGTGACGGAGGCTTCCCTGTGCCCGCTTCGCGAGTGAGCGCGGAGGCCATCGCCGCCCGGTTATCGGCGGTCGGGCTCACCACACGCGTGGAGGAGCGCGACCGGTGCACGTCGGTCGAGGCGGAGGTGCCGGAATCGCTCTCCGCCGAGTCATGGCGGGAGGTCCTGGACGTGCTGGCGGAGGCCGATCGATTCGGGCTTCACGCCACCAGCTTGAACGGCCGCACCCTTTGGGCGGTCGTACGCAAAGCGGTCCCCACAACGGGCGATGTCGGGGGGCCGAGCTATCAGCGATAGGAGCTGAGCAGCGTGCTCAACCGTATCCGCCGTGCCGTCTCGCTCGCCAGAGCGCGGTACTTCCCCAAGGGCAGGCACCGCCGAGACTTAACGTCGTCCCGAGCGGCTGTGGCGACGCCTCCCGTGCTCGCCGTAGAACCGCCGGCCGTCCCGGAATGGATGCCGGACACCGCTGACCGCCTTCGCCTGCTCCTGGGCGAGGACAACGTGCTCGTCCGTCCGTACGTGCTGGCCTGGGAGCGGCAGCGTGCCCGCCAGCGCTCGGTGGTCGTGGCGCCGCGACTGTCGGATGAGGCGTTCTCGGCTCTGGCAGGTGCTCGCTAATGCCCCGTCGTCAACAGCTCCATGTATCGGAAACCGGGGCTGCTGCCTACCGGTCGACTGCATGCAGGGTTGGCACTCACGCAGCCTGTGCGGAAGTGTCGCCATCGCCTGCGCCGGTCGACCTGCCGGTGATCTACGAGACGTGCGCCTGCCCCTGCCACCCCGCGCCGGACCACTCCACGCGACGGGAGGTGAAGCGGTGAGCAACTGGGCCCCCGGGGGTGCGCTGGCATCCAACGGCGAGATCACGGCCGCCACCGTTCTGCGGGGCGACATCATCCAAGTCGGCGGTCGGGCCTGCCGGGTGAGCGACCTCTTCCAGTTGCCCCAGGGCGCGAAGCAACTCCTGTTCGAGTCGGGAGAGCTGCTGACCATAAACGGGCGGACCCGGCTCGTCGCCGTGCGGATGACGAGAAGGCGGTGACACAGTCCATGACGCCACGCCGCCTCGTCGTCGCTGACGACCTGAGACGCCAGATCACGACCGGCCGCATCGGACCCGGTGAACGGCTCCCGTCCGAGTCCGACCTGGCCGACCGGTACAAGGTCAGCACGGCCACACTACGAAGCGCCCTCGCCGTACTCCAGGGAGAAGGCCTCATCGAGAAGATTCACGGCAAGGGCAACTTCGTCCGCCGCCCGCTGCGCAAGGTCACGTACGTCGGTGGATGGGGCACGCTGGATCCTCGGACTGCCGCAGACGTGGACCTGCGCGTGACGGTCCGCACTACGGTGCTGCCCGCGCGGGGCCACCTGACAGCGCTGCTGAAGGTAGACGACGGAAGCCCACTGACCGAATTCCTCCGACTCAGTTATGAGGGAGAGTCGCCACACAGCCTGGCCCGCATCTACGTACCGCGAGACCTGACACCGACCACGGCACTCGGCGACCGGTCCTCAAGGGCGTGGGCGGATGCCAGCTTCTCTGTGCCGGCCCCGCCACCGGCCGAGGTCTATGAGACGGTGTCCGCCCGACTCCCAACGCCGGATGAGGCGTCAACCCTGCGGATCAATAGGGCCTTGGCCGTCCTCGCGATCACTCGCGTTGCGGCAGACAACGCCGGACGAGTCATTGAGGCGGCACTACTGGTGTTTCCTGGGGATCGTGTCGACGCCGTCTTCAGCACCCACCACGTGATCGAAGAAAGGCAGGTGCACAGATGACGCCACAGAACGAACTGCGACTCCTCCCGTGGTCGGGCCCGGAAGGCAAGCCCTGCTACCTGAGCACCGATGACAGCGGCGGCTACATGTCCCGCCTGGCCGACAACATCGAGGCGGTACAACTCGGGATGGCGGCTGACCTCGTAGAGCAGGTTTCGGCAGTACTCGGCGACCGGGATGCTGGCCCGGAGGATCTGCGCCGCATGCTGACCGAACTGACCGGAGCACTGCGAGACGTGCTCCGGGTAGCTACCAGCCGCGGTCACCTCCTGGCCGTGAGCAACCCCAGTCAGGGGAGCTCCTGACGTGAACCTCCTGTCAGCATTCGGCGGCCATGGGGGTGCGATGGCTGGCCGGGGCCCCGCAGAGAAGCGGGTGTCATAGGGGGCGGCTATGTTGCACGGATCACAAATCCGGATCCGCTTGTGCCGGCACTCACCGGCCTGCTCGTTGACATCGTTCGGTGGCTGGAGAGTGCCGCGGACGAGGAAGTGGATCCGGACTCCGCGGTGAAGAGTCGCCCGCCTGTGCGGGCAGGGGCCTGGCAGGCCGTCCGGCGAGCTGACGCTCGTCACCGCACCATTGCTTCAGAGCGTCAATTTCCAGAACGGCGGCTGCGGCCTCCTGCTCGTTCATCAACGTATCCCCGTAGGGATCGACGGCAGTGGGTCGCCCGGGCACGCCGAGGAGCTGAAGCGAGCCGAGCGCATCGGCCAGAGCGTCGCCGTGCCCGTAGGAGCTGCGCAAGAGTGTCGGCCGCCAGTTCTTATGTGCCGGCCGTGATGCGTGCAGCTCCAGATCAACCCCCATGCTTCATGATGCACGCGCCGAGCTGCTGCACAGCTACAACTGATCAAGGGCGGCCGTGACCCTGCGGCCGCCTTACCGATCAACGCCCGGACCTGTTGCTGAGCTGTGTCGGTAGCTGTCGACGTTGGTCAACGCTGAGCGCCCTTCCACGGTCCTAGGACGGCCCTGGTGGGCGCTCCTGCGTGAGCTACACAGTATGCGGTCGACTCGGGGAGGGTTGGCGGTGCGAGCGGGTGATCGACTCCGGTGTGACAAGCCGCGTCATGATGCCCGCCTTTGGCGTTTTATGCCCCTGGTTGACCTGGTGTCGATGTCTGGCGTTTAGGCCGTAAGACACAGTGGTGTCCGCTCCGCTGTAGCCCCATCAGTGACCGCCGCCGCACGGCTGGGGACCCGTAGCTCGCAGTTTTTAGGCAAACCCTCACCTTACGTGCCGTCCTACCCCATAATGAATCAGCAGGGGCTCTAGTTGACCGCCGTCGCAGTTACTGCAAGGACGCTCGGGAAAAATCGTAAAGTCGAGGCAATCAGGATGAGGTACGGGCGATGAATAGTTCTGATGTAACAGTCGATTCGCAACATGCTGCCATTACGCACGTGACTGTGCAAAAGTTGTTCGGCCGCTATGACTACGCGCTAGAATTCGATCCTCGTTTGGCAATTCTGTATGGAGATAACGGAACAGGTAAGACGACCATTCTTCGCATGATTCACCATCTTCTATCGCCTGGTCCCGGTAGAGGGCATAAAACGGCTGTCGCTAAAACTATTTTCCGTGAGTTCTCTATCGGCTTCTCCAACGGAGTGGCAGTCCACGCAAAGAGAGACCGGTCTGACATTGGAACCTACGAACTCTTCCTTGTTTCGCCAGACAGTTCACGGCAAAGAGCTGCCTTTATCGTCGACGACGACGGAATCATTCCTCACCTCGGTCCACAGTCAGATGCTCAAGACGAGCTAATCAGAGAGATCGCTCGCGCTGTACCTCTCAGGTCCTACTATCTGTCAGACAACCGAATTCTCGATAGCGATTCTCTGGAAAACAGGCGGCCTACGCGCGATCGCTGGTTGACGAATTTCCGGCGCTCTAGGGGGGATGAGGACGTCAGGGAATTTGAGGATCTCCCCCAGGTTTCCTCAGCGATCATTCGCGCTAACAACTGGGCTCGCCAGCAGGCCCTTCAAGGAGCCAGTGAGGGGTCAGTCAGCGCCAATAGTATTTATGCTGAAGTCGTGAAGCATTTGGCTGAGATGCCAAGAGTGTCGTCTGAAGAAGGGAGGAACTCCACGAAGCACCAGCTGTTGCAAATGATCGAAAGGACCGGAAAGAGAAGTCGCGATCAGTCGAGATTTGGCCTGCTCCCCGCAGTGAACACTGATGACTTGCTGCGGTATGTGCCTCTAGTGCGAGACGAGGATTTCCCCTTGATCTCATCCATTCTCAAGCCCTATCTCGACGGCACTGACGCACGTTTGGACGCGCTCGAATCGACTCACCAAACTCTGGCATTTTTCGTGGACACTCTGAATAGATTCCTTAGAGGGAAGTATGTAAAATTTGACATCAGGGCGGGGCTGAAGATCATCACGGATGAGGGGGAGGCGCTGGATGAAACGTCGCTCTCATCAGGAGAAAGTCAACTTCTAACTCTATTTTGCAACATCCTCTCGGCCCGTGAAAATCCGGCGATCTTCGTAATCGATGAGCCGGAAATTTCTCTAAATATCAAGTGGCAGCGGTCGCTCGTCGATGCCCTCCTGGGATGCGCAAAAGACAGCGAAATCCAATTGATCTTGGCTAGTCATTCAATTGAGCTGCTAACGGCTCACCGGGAGCAGGTAGTTAGGCTCAAGGGATAAGTGGGGGGCAAAAGCGTGAACAGAGATGAACGTATCCCTCGTCGACGGATAGAAGAGCTGGTAGCTCTCTATGAGTTCGAGCCCGAGATTGTGGATTTATTTGTTGAGGGGAGATCGGATCGTGTACTTTTTGAGCATCTCCTCGACGACGCGGGGGAGCACGTCCGTGTTTGGGAAGTTGATGACATTGATATTCCTGCTGAGATGGTAGCTAGCGTCGGAGAATTTGTAGGCGCGAAGGGCCGGGTCGTGGCGCTAGCCGCCGAGCTAGAGCAGCGACTTGCTGATGATGGCACCTACTCTGTTTTGTGCATTGTAGACGCAGACTTCGATCACATAATTCGTCCTGAAGTTAAGGCGTCAAAGTTTCTAGCCGCGACAGACTTTTCGTGTTTGGAATCCTATTATTGGAATCCAAAGACTGTGCGCAAGTATCTTGGCTTGTCGCTTCATGGGTCGGTACCGCTGAAGCATGATCAATTCATGTCCGAAGTGGAAAATGTCGTGAGCGAGGTGTTCTTGTTGCGCCTCGCGACAGCGTCGCTTAAGTTGAACTTTTCCTGGGTTGATCCAGCCAGCTGTTGCGGTGACCCTCGAAAGAAGGGGGGTATCCGCTTCTCTGATTACTTTGAGAAAATAATCAATAAGAACAAGGCGCATGAGCGTAAGGGGGATTTGGAGCGAAGGGTGGAAAAATATCGCGAACTAAAGGCAGGAGATATGCGCCATTTGATCCATGGGCATGATTTGTGTAAAGTTATATCCTGGCTTATCAGGCCCTATATTCGTGACCGAAGTATCACCTCTGAAGAGGTCATCTCCAGGTCGCTGGCATGTTGCGTCGATAGAGGCGATCTGGCTCATCATCCACTTTTTACTAGAATCCTTGCGCTCGCAGGGAATTCGCCATAAGTTGTGATGCGCAATCCTAGGTCGGTGTAGCGGCTTTGGGCTGGAGCTGCTTTGGGGCGAGTGATCTTGGCCCCGTAAGCTGATGGCGAGTCGGGCAGTCTGTGGACCTGCCCGTTAAAGCACGACGTTGGGGCCAAGATCTTAGAGGCTCGCCCCAAAGTGGCTGCCTAAAGCCGTGGAGCCGACCGCCCCAGCCACAGAGGGTGTCTCCCAACTTCATGCCCGCAGCCGCCGAGCGCGCCGCCGGGCGCGGCCAGCCGGGGCGAAGACAGGAGGCGGGCCGCGTCGTTGAGGCGGCGCGCGCCCGCGCCGTGCGCGGGCCTTGATGAAGTAGGGAAAGTCTTATCCCGCTGGGATGAGGTGCTTGCCGTCGTGGCTTCGTACGTGGGGGCCAGCCCCGTCCAGGGCGTCCAGGAGCCTGATCGCGTAGACCTCGGCCATGCGTTCGCTGACCTCGTCGGGTGTGAGCCAGGAGACGGCTGTGGACTCGCTTGAGGTGCGTTCGGTGCCGCCGGAGGGCTTGCAGCGGAAGACCAGGGCGACGATGCCTCGGGTGGTGTTCTTGTAGACGCCGGTGAGTTCGTCGACCTCGACGTGGATGCCGGTCTCTTCCCAGACTTCGCGGGCTACGCCGGCCTCTGGGGTCTCGTTGAGTTCGAGTACGCCGCCGGGGAGTTCCCAGGTGCCGTTGTCGGCTCGGCGGATCGCCAGGAGGCGGCCGTCTTCGCGCACGACGACTCCGGCTACGGATACGGAGTGCAGGGGCGTCGACGTTGCTTCCTGTGGTTGACTCATGTACAGGAGCATAGGAGGCAGAGAAGGACTATGGGAACTGCGGTAGAGGGGGGCAGGTCCGGGCCTCGGTACGTGCAGATCGCGGACGAGATCGTGCAGCAGATCCGGGCCGGTGTGCTCAAGCCCGGTGACATGGTGCCGAGTGAATCGGAGCTGGTGGACCGCTACGGCGTGTCCGGGGGCACGATCCGCAAGGCCATGGTCGAGGTGCGGGCGAGCGGGCTCGTCGAGACACGGCACGGCAAGGGGTCGATCGTGAAGGACCGGCCGCCGGTGCGGCACCGTTCCTCCGACCGCTTCCGGCGTTCGCTCCGCCAGGGGGGCAGGGCCGCGTACCTCGCGGAGTCCGCGCAGTCCGGCGCCACGGCCAAGGTGAGCGTCCTCTACATCGGCCCCATGGAAGCCCCCGCGGATGCAGCCCAGCGGCTCGGCGTCCCCGCCGGCACTCAGGTGCTCGCCCGGCGGCGCCTCTACTTCCGCAACGGCACCCCGGTCGAGACCGCCTCCTCCTACCTCCCGTGGGACGTCGTCAAGGACATCCCCGAGCTGTTCGCCGAGAACCCCGGCGGCGGTGGCATCTACGCCCGACTCGAAGACCACGGACACGAGTTTGCGGAGTTCGTCGAGACGCTGCAAGCGCGGCCGGCCTCCAAGGCTGAAGCCTCCGAGCTTGCGCTGAGTCCGGGTGCGCCGGTGGTTCATCTGATTCGGGAGGCTCGTACGACGGCCGGGGTCGTGGTGGAGGTCTGCGACACGCTCATGGCTGCTGACCAGTTCGTTTTCGAGTACCGGATCCCGGCCGCCGACTGACGCTCGCTCAAGTTCCTGCAACCCGTCGTGACTTCGATGTCGCGGCGGGTTAACTCATGTACAGGAGTGATGCACTCTTCTTCATGTCACTCATATACATGAGTGACGGAGTTCAGCATCTATAGAGGAGTGTTCTGCTGTGCGTCAGATTCCCGTCGACACCTCCGCCGCGACCGTGATGGTTGCCAAGACCCCGCAGCCCAAGGTGCGTGACCGCCGTACCGGCGAGATCGCCACCGACGCCGAGACCGGTACGAAGCTGATGACCGTGGACGTGATGTTCGCGGCCAACGACGAAGTCGAGATCCTCTCCGTCACCGTCCCGGAGACCGGCATCTCCGGTGACCTGACCATGGGCACCCCGGCCGCGCTCACGGGGCTGGTTGCCCGGCCGTGGGAGAACGAGTTCAACGGCCAGAAGCGGCACGGCATCGCCTTCCGCGCGGTCGCCGTCACCTCGCTGGCCACCACGGGCACGGGCTCGAAGGCGGCCTGAGCCATGACGTGGCCGACGGTCTTACTGCTGGTGGTCGTCGCCGCTGCGGGTCTCCTGCGGTGGCGGCGTCCCGCCTGGTACTGGATGACCTTCGGGGTCACCTTCGCTGTCGTGCGAGTCCTGGTCCGCTACGCCTCCGTCATGGAGGCCTGCGGGCTGACGGTCCCGCCCTCGCGCTGGCGCCTCATGCTGGCCCGGATGGCCAATCGCCCGGCGCCGGAGTCCCGCGCGCCGCGCATCCTGCGGCTTCGGCCCACCCACACCGGCCTGGTCCTGCGGCTCAAACTCCGCCCGGGGCAAGATGCCTTCGACGTCGCCGCCGCCTCGGACCGGCTGCGTCACTCCTTCGGGATGTACGGCGTCACCTCCCGTGAGCTGCGCTCCGGCGTGGTCGAGGTCCGGATGACCGGCTACGACGTGCTCAAGCGGGTGCAGATGCCGGCCAAGACCGACGCCCGGCCGATGCGTGTCCCGGTCGCGTTGCGGGAGGACGGCTCGGTGCACTACCGCGACTACCGCGCCGTCCCGCACGGTCTGACCCTCGGCGCTACGGAGTCCGGCAAGTCCGTCTATCAACGCAACCTCGTCGCCGGGCTCGCCCCGCACCACGTCGCGCTGGTCGGCATCGACTGCAAGCAAGGGGTCGAGCTGTTCCCGCTGGCTCGCCGGTTCTCCGCGCTCGCCGACAACCCGGACACCGCGCTGGAACTGCTGGAGGCGCTGGTGTCCCACATGCAGGACGTGTATCAGCTCATCCGCGCCGAACAGCGGATCAGCGTTGCCGTGCCGGATGCGGAGATCGCCGCCGACATCTGGGACCTGGCCGAGGAACTGCGGCCGGTGCCGGTCGTCGTCCTGGTCGACGAGGTCGCCGAACTCGCTCTCTTCGCCAGCAAGGAGGAAGAGAAGCGCCGGGACCGGATCATCACCGCCCTGGTCCGCCTCGCCCAGCTCGGCCGCGCGGCCGGCGTCTACCTGGAGATCTGCGGGCAGCGCTTCGGCTCCGAACTCGGCAAGGGCATCACCATGCTCCGCGCCCAGCTCACCGGCCGCACCGCCCACCGCGTCAACGACGAGACATCCGCGAACATGGCCTTCGGCGACATTGCCCCGGATGCCGTCCTCGCCGCCATCCAGATCCCCGCCGAGACACGCGGGATCGCCATCGCCGGGGACTCCACCGGCGGCTGGCACCGCATCCGCGCCCCACACACCACGCTGCGCCAGGCCGTGAACGTCTGCAACAAGCACGCCGACCGCACCCCCGAGCTGCCTGCCCTCGCGCCCTTCCGGCCCGCGGTTGCTCCGCTGCCCTCGGCCCGCGTGCCGCTGTCCAAGACAGCGCCCGCCATCGCCTGACTCCTTCCCCTCCCACGGTCGGCGCGACCGTCCTTCCCGCCAGGTCCCTACCCCCGCCATGCCTGATGACAGGAAAGAGCCGTGATGGCCCGCCCCGCTCTCCGTATCGACGCCGTACTCGTTCAGGCCGTCATCGCCGGGGCGCTGTCCTTCGCCCACCTCCATGACCTCGCCGCCGCTGCCGGACAGACCGGCTGGAAAGCCTGGGCCTATCCCGTCTCGGTCGACCTGCTCCTGGTCGCCGCCTGGCGTCGGCTGCGTGCTGACGGGCCGTCCCGGTTGGCCTGGTGCTGGTTCGTCATCGCTCTGGTCGCCTCGCTCGGAGCCAACGTCGCCACCGCCGGGCTCCTCGACCTGGGCGACGTCCCGCCTTGGCTACGCATCCTCGTCGCGGCCTGGCCCGCCCTGGCCTTCATGGGCGGAACCCTCCTCGCCCACTCGCCCGCGGACCCCGTCCCGGATCCGCCGGCACCCTCCGTCCCAGTTCCGGACCCCGCGCCCGAAACAGCTGCCGCTGAGCCGCGCCCGGCGCCTGAACCCCCCGTCGGCCCGCGGATCGAGGAAACCCCTGCTCTGCCCACAGCCGTGCCGGTCCCTGCCGCGCTCGTCGACCACGCCCGCAAAGTCGCCGACGACCACCACGCCCGCACCGGCACCCCGATCGACACCGACACCCTCCGCGCCCGCCTCGGCGTCCCGCCTCACCTCGCCGACGCCATCGCTGCCCACCTCGAATGACATGACCGCGACACGAAGGGAGATCGACTGACATGCCCGCCCGCGACTTCTTCCACTCCGTCATGCGGATCGGCCCCGTGCAGATCGGCACCCACCGCGACCGCCGAGGCCAGACCAAACACGCCGCCGTGTGCACCAACGACCGCTGCGGCTGGTCCGCCGACTACTCCAGCCAGTCCGCTGCACAGCTCGCCGCCCGCACCCACCGCTGCCGCGTCAGCTAGGAGGCCACCCGATGGACGTCCCGCTCTGGCTCGCGCTCCTCGCCGTCGGCTACCTCGGCGTCAAGCTCATCCGCCCGCCCTGGTGGCTCATCGCCGTACTGCTCCTCGGCGGCTTCCTCATCGCAGACAGCGTGCTGGCCCCCGTCGTCAACGGCTTCGTCAAGTAACACACCCCGAAGGGAGAACCCCGATGCTCCGCCCGAAGATCCCGACCAACCCCACGCCCACCGGCCACCTCACGCCGCCCGTGGTCGTCGAGCCGACCGCCGTCGTACCGAGTGCGCAGGTTCCGCCTCCTGCTCCGGTCGCTCCTGCGCCGTCCCGGCCCACGGTGCCGCTCACCCCCGGCACCGCCCTCGCCCTCGTCGGCGGTGGAACGGCCATCGTCCTGGTCGTCGGCGCCGTCCTGGTCTCCCTGCTCCTGGCCGTCGCCATCACCGGCGCCTCGGTCGCCGTCTGCGCCCTGGTGATCCGCTCCCTCGTCCACGCCGACGCCAAGCGACGCTGACCGGCCCCCGGGCGGCCTCGATACCGCCAAGCATCCGCCGCCCGGGCGCCGCCCCCAACCGATCTCACAACCGGAAGGAAGCACCCAGCATGGCGCACCGCGCCCCGACCGCGCACGCCCCGCTGCTCGACCCGATCACCCTCGGCGACCTCCTCCGCGTCGCCTCCGCCCCCGACTACACCCGATGGGAAGACCAGATCCGCCGCACCGGCGGCTGCTCCGACCCCATCCACCTCACCGGCTGGACGCTCCACAAGGACAAGGCCACCGGCGAGACCCTGCACCACTACACGACCGCCGTTGAGCCTGGCGGACGCCTCCGCCTCGCCTGCGGCAACCGCCGCGCCTCCCGCTGCCCCTCCTGCGCCTGGACCTACGCGGGCGACACCTACCACCTCATCCGCGCGGGCTTGGCCGGAGACGACCGCCGAGACGTCCCCGCCACGGTCCGGGATCACCCGCGCGTGTTCGCCACGCTCACCGCCCCCTCCTTCGGTCCGGTCCACAACCGGCCCGACTACGGCAGTTGCCGCTGCGGTACCCAGCACGGCCCGGACACCTCGGAACTGGGGACAGCCCTCGACCCCACCACGTACGACTACGCGGGTGCCGTCCTGTTCAACAACCACGCCGGGCAGCTCTGGCAGCGCTTCACCACTCGCCTGCGCCGAGAACTCGCCGCCCGCGCCGGCATCACCCGCCGAGAACTCGCCGACCGCCTCCGCGTCTCATACGGCAAGGTCGCCGAATTCCAGAAGCGCGGCGCCCTGCACTTCCACGCCGTGATCCGGCTCGACGGACCGGACGGACCAGGAACGCCCCCGCCTGCCTGGGCAACGGTCGGCCTCCTCGCCGACGCCATCCATGCCGCTGCGGCGCACTCCTACACGTCCGTCTCCGTCCCGGCCGCCGGGGACCAACCGGCCCGGTCCTTCCGCTGGGGCACACAGCTCGACGTGCGCCCGGTGAAGGCCTTCGGCGACGGGTCCGACATCACCGAACAGGCCGTTGCCTCCTATGTCGCCAAGTACTCCACCAAGGCCGCCGAGAACACCGGCACCCTTGACCGTCGCATCGGCGAACTCTCCGAACTCGACCGCCACCAGGTCCCGGACCACACCCGCCGACTGATCACCGCATGCCGGGACCTGGACCGCCTCTACCCAGACAGGCGCCTCTGGGCCTGGGCTCACATGCTCGGCTTCCGCGGCCACTTCTCCTCCAAGTCCCGCCGCTACTCCACCACCCTCGGCGCCCTCCGCCAGACACGTGCCGACTACCGCGCCGCCCAGGAACACGCCGCCCTCGCCCTGGACGACCGCGAGCCGGACACCGTGCTCGTCCTCACCGATTGGCAGTACGCCGGACACGGTCACAGCCCTGGTGAATCCGTCCTCGCCGACACCATCGCTCGCGGGCTCCAGACCAATCGTGAGACTGCCCGCGACGCGTTGGCCGGACTGGCCGCAGACGAGGGGGAGTGGTGACTGTGGACCGGCTCCTCACCGTGGACCAGGTCGCCGAACGCCTTGGTACGGGGGTGCGCTTTCCTCGACGCCTCATCGAGGAGCGCCGTATCACCTTCGTGAAGGTCGGCCGGCACGTCCGTATCCCTGAGACCGCCGTAGAGGCGTACGTGAGCGCCAACACCGTGGAACCGATCCTCCTGCGGCCCACGGGACTCAGGAGGGCTGCCTGATGGCTGGCAAGCGCAAGTCCCGCCGGGGCTTCGGCCGTGTCCGCAAGCTGCCGTCCGGCCGATTTCAGGCTCGCTACCCGGGGCCTGATGGTGTGCTGCGTCCTGCGGACCGGACGTTCGCCACGACCACGGACGCGGACCGCTGGCTCATGCGGAAGCGCATCGAGATCGAAGAGGGGCGCTGGCTCGACCCGGCCGAGGGGCAGACGACCGTTCGCGACTGGGCGGCTCGCTGGCTCGCTGCCGTTTCGCCTCAGCTCAAGCACAAGACTCAGGCGTCGTACCGGTCTCTGATCAACTCGCTGATCAATCCGGCACTTGGTGATCGTGAACTCTCCAGCCTTCGGCCCATCACGGTCACCGAGTGGGTGGGGGCGATGCGGACCAAGGGGCTCAGCGCCTCGCGCATCCGGCAGGCGTACCGGGTGCTGTCGCAGATCATGCGTTCTGCCGTCGACAACGACATGATCCCGCAGACACCATGCAGGGGCGTGAGGCTGCCTCGGATGCCGCAGACCGAGCCGCACATTCTCACACCGCTGGAAGCGTCGCGGATCGTCAAGGGCGCGACCAAGCCGCATGACCTGCTGATCGCGCTCCTCGCATACGCAGGTCTACGGGTGGGCGAAGCATTCGCCCTGCGGCGCGTGGACATCGACGTGTGCGGCGGCTTCGTCCTGGTCGACGAGAACCTGGCCGAGGCGAACGGCACGCTGGTCTTCGACACTCCCAAGTCGCATCAGAAGCGACTGCTCCGCGTGGGCCCGTCCCTCGCCAAGCGGCTCGGCCGGCACTTGGAGACTCTGCCCGGCGGGGATGACGCGCTCCTCTTCACGACCCCCGGCGGCAAGCCCTTGCGCTACAACCAATGGCGCAAGGCGTACTTCGACCCCGCCGTCTCGGCTGCTGGCCTGACTGATGTCACTCCGCACGATTTGCGTGCCTCGCATGGTACTTGGGTCGCTGACCGGTACGGCGTGATGACCGCCGCCCACCGGCTCGGCCACTCGAACGCGAGCGTCACAACCCGGCATTACGCCCGGCCAGTCGCCGGTCGTGATGACCAGGTGGCCGAAGCGGCTGACGCGTGGCTCGGAGGGCAAGAGGGAGATGCCTCTCCTGAGGCGGGCAAGGCGCGTTGAGACGCCTGCCCTTGATGGCGCCCCTGACCCAGAACATGGTCAGGGGCGTTGTGCTGTGCGGCACGCGATCACCGATTGATGGCACGCAGGCCCGTGTCCAATTCCCGTCTATGCGCTGCGCATATGCATCACTACTGTGCGTGCTCATGGGGAAAGTAGTGCGTCTGTACTGGGGATACATGGTGGCTGCTGCCTTGGTCGTTGCCTGGAGCCAGCAATGGGCCTTGCCAGTGATCGTGGCTCTATCAGTCGGCGTCTCGGCCTACGCTGCCTTCCAGGTCCCGGTCTGGTGTGGAGCGGTTAACCGAGATGGCCGGACCTACTGCCGGAACAACGCGTACGGCGTGCTGATGGGTTGCTCGAAGCGTCAGCACAGGTGGCAGAAGATCAAGATGATCGTCCTGCGCAGCAAGGTTGGGAACGTCAGCCGGTCCGTGTTCCCGACGGCCAAGGAGAAGTTCAACGGTGCCCTCGCCGTGGGCGGCCTACTGTCGGCTGTCGCCGCAGTGATCGTTCCCGTTGTTACTGGTGGTTGAGCGGGCACGGTCGTCGCCTGGGGCACGTAGCGGGCACGGCAAGCAGGGCGGCGACCGAAGCGGGGCGGTTTCGCTCGCCTGACCTGCACGGGAGCGGTTACGGCGTCCGACCCCCGAAAGGTCTTGAAAACCGTCGTGGCGCAAGTCACCGTGGGTTCAAATCCCACACCCACCGCGGTGTTTGACGGCCCCTGACCAGGTATGACGGTCGGGGGCCGTCGCCGTGTGCGCTACCCGCCGTTCCCCGCCACTTCCCGGCCGATCGGGCACGGAAGCGAGACGGCTGGGGCATGAGCGGTTCAGAGGAATCCCGGCTCGTCGGTCGTGGCGAACCGTGTCAG
This sequence comes from Streptomyces sp. BBFR25, assembly GCF_044590125.1. Lineage (NCBI taxonomy): Bacteria > Bacillati > Actinomycetota > Actinomycetes > Kitasatosporales > Streptomycetaceae > Streptomyces > Streptomyces sp. BBFR25. The sequence continues at coordinate 4,164,743 of NZ_CP172447.1, read as the reverse complement.
GGACTGTTCCAGCGTCTCGAGGAATTGCCTCAGGTCATCAGCCACCCGGTCGAGTTCGGGTTCGTCCAGTGTCGCCGTACGCGTCCGGTGGATCGCTCCGTCAGGGCCGGCAACGTACGACAGGCCGCCGCCGTTCGAGCCGATGACCAGGCCGCCGTCGTTCTGGTCCGCGCCGACGTCGACGGTGCCGTACTGCTGGAACCGCAGGAGGACATCGGCTGCCGAGTCGACGAAGTAGCCGTTGCCGACGTCTTCCCAGGCGATCTCGCCGACGCTGTCGTAAAAGGTGACCAGGTCGGCGGGGGCGATGCCGAGCCGGGCGAGCGTGCGAGCCGCGGTGCGGTCGGCGGGGACGGGCGGCCGGACCTCATTGGCTCCTGGGGGGAAGCCGTGCCGGCGCTCGAACCCGTCCGTCATTGCCCTCAGGGGCTTCGAGACCCTGCCGGTCCACGCGGCAAGCCAGGTGGGTGAAAGCGAGCGGTCACTCATGGAGGCGGATCATCGCACGCGTCGTCACGAGGATGCGCCCTGAACAGGATTGACGGTCGGGGGCCGTCGTCGTTCCTCTTGTGACAGGGCTGTGACCGGAGGTGTGGCTTCCGCCATGGTCGGCGTGAGGTGGGGCTGGTGGGGTAGCGCGATGCGAATTCCTCCGTTCCGCACGACGTTGGCGGTTTCCGGTGCCGTCGTGGCCAGTCTTCTGCTGGGCGGCTGCGGCACTCATACCGCCGCCTCGGAGGCGGGAGGTGGCGGGGAGACGAAGGGGCCGTGTGCGGACGGTGCCACCGGTGACAGGGCTTCCGGCGGTGCGGACGGTGCCGAGCGGGACGGGGTTCGGGTCGTCGGGATGGTGGAGCGGGCCGGGGCCGGGCAGAGCGCGTCGCCCAGTGGACGCGCGAGCGAGCGGCCCGGGGTGTCGGTCACGGCGGACAGCCTGCCGGGGGCTGGGGCGGCGGCCGGGTCGTGTGCCGTCCAGTACGACGTGACCAACCCGGAGGCCGAGCCGTTCACGTACACCATCACCTTCTCCGTGCTGGACGAGCAGGGCCGGGCGATGTCGAGCGTCGAGGAGACGGTGGCGTCCGTGGGGGCGGGGAAGACCGTGCGGCGGACGCTCGAACACGGGGGGTATCCGGCCGGTGGGGTGCACGGCGCCGGGCGGGTGCGGATTCTCGATGTGGAGCGGGTGCCCTCCGACGAGGCTCCGGCGCCAGCGGGTACCTGTCCGGAGTCCGGGCTGCGGCTGACCGCCGACCAGGGCGACGCGGCGATGGGGCTGCGCGTCGTGGGGCTCCACCTGGAGAACTGCGGGGGCCGGACGCACTCCCTGGAGGGCTATCCGGTGCTGCAGTTGCTCGATGCGGAGCACGAGGCGGTGGAAGGGATCGAGATCCTGCGTGGTACGGACGGCATTCCGATGGCGGGCGGGGACGACGGGCCGCCGCGGCCGGTGACGCTACGGCCCGGTGAGTCCGCCGTGTCGGGCCTGGCGTGGCGCAACACCACCGAGTTCGGTGAGGCGGTGACCGTGCCCTACGTCAGGGTCCGGGCGGGGGCCGGTTCCGACCCCGTGATGGTCGCCCCGCACCTCGACCTCGGTACCACCGGAGAGTTGGGGGTCCGGGCGTGGCGGAAGGACGAGGCTGACGGAAGTACGGGGGTGAGCGGCGGAGAACGGCCGGGGGCTCAAGGCCCGTACGACGCGTCTCCCAGCTCGTAGTCCCGGGCCAACGTCGGCCAGTCGACGTCGCGCAGGGGCGGGTCCGGGTCGTACGGGTCCGGGAGTCGGGTCGTCGGCTGGAACCAGAGGACGGTCAGGCCCGAGCGGTAGGTGAGCGGGTCGTTGGCCGGGGTCAGGGGTGTCGAGGAGAAGCGGCCGACGCAGGCGACGCGCGGGAGGGTCTCGACGGGGCCGAAGGCGCCCGCGTACTGGTCCGGGTACTCGCGCGGGGGCGGGATCAGGTGGACCGGCACGGCGGGGGACATCCGGGCGGCGGTGTGCAGGAGGGTCCGGATGCGCAGGTCGTTGGCGGGGCGGCAGGGGTAGCCGTGCGGCATGTCGCCGTAGGTCGGGGTGAGGCGCAGGTCGGCCAGGTCGACGCTGCGGCCGCAGGACAGGGCGATCCGGGTCAGCGACAGGGTCGGCACTCTGGGGCGGTCGTGCATCGGCGTCTTTCGGTCGCGTGCCGGGTGGGACGGGCGCCCAGGTGGCCGGGGGAGGCGGGGGCAAGGGGCGGTTCGGGGTTCGTCAGGGGCGGTGGCCCGTCATGCGGGCCGCCGAGGCGATGGTCGCGCGGGCCTCGTGTTCCGTCAGACCGGTGGTGCGCGCGGCCTCCAGGAGCGGGACCAGCAGGGCCGCGCCGATGCCGTTCTCGTAGGCGCGGCAGGCCGCCCAGAACAGGCGGGTGTTGCGCTGGCCCCGGTGCGCGGCGAGGACGAACTGGACCAGGCCCCGGCCGTCGCCGCCCGTCGTCCCGCCCCCGGCACGCCGTACCGGGGGCGGGAGCAGCAGGCGCAGGAGGGCGGGCGGGCAGGGCGCGGGGGCCAGGTGGGACGTGCCGGGGGCGGTCGTGTAGGTGCCGTGCCGGGTGCGGGAGCCGGGGCCGACCAGGTAGCCGCCGGCGCCGCGGATGTCGATGCCGGGGGCGAGGCGGCCGGCCGAGTTGGGGACGACGTGGTCGGGCGGGCCGGTCAGCCAGAGGTGGCGGCCTCCGCTGGGGGTCAGGACGACGACCGTGGGCGGGATGGTGAAGAGGTGGCGCAGGGCCAGTTCGCGCAGGGCGGTCGAGGAGTCCGTCTGCGACGTGTCCGCCTTCGTGTCCAGGTCGACGCCGATCAGATGGTGCGGCGGCAGGCCGCAGGCGATGCCGTAGCCCGTGGCCCAGGGCGCGGCGGCGAACAGCGCGCGGACGCGGGCCGGGTCGGTGGAGGCGTCGTGGACGCCGTGGCCGAAGCGTCCGCACTCGCCGCGGCAGGTGAACGGTTCCGGCGTCGGGGCGTCGCGGTGGGGGGAGCGCAGCGCCGGGAGCTTCGTCCGGGCCAGCGGGATGACGGCCAGCCCGCGTTCCGCGGCTGACAGGGCGTGTGCGAGGGCCAGCGTCGTGGCCTGCCGGTCGGTGGTGGCCATGGGTCTATGTTCGTACGTATGTTCGAGAAAGGGAAGAGCGAGGGGTGCGACACGCCGGGGAGGTGAGGGCGGGGGGAGAAAGTGGCGGAACGCTTCACCCCTTGCGGGGCTTGAGGGGGAGTCGTCCCTGCTGTCCCGTGGTGAGACGGAAGAGAAGCAAAGGGGTTTATCGACTTGTCCTCACGCTTGAGGGCGAATCAGGGCTTCCGGGGTGGTTCGCCGGGGATTCGGTGGGCAACTCTGATCACGCGACGTCGTGCACAGCGTCGAGGCGGTCGGCCAACTGCCTTGGCAAAAGCCCTACTTCACATACTTCTCGCGTGGTCGGCTGGAAGCCGGTGCGCACTTGTTCTGGAGGAACACATGGCAAGCATCCGTACCGCCCGTGTCGTCGCCGCCGTCGCCGCCCTTCCGCTCGCCGCCGCTCTCTTCGGCGGGATCGCGACGGCGGACAACGGCGCCTTCGCGGACGACGGATCGAACGCGACCGCCGCCAGCGCCAATGCCGGGATCCTCGGCAGCGGTGTCGGCGACGACAACAACGGCAACTCGTCCACCACGCAGCAGCAGGCGGTCGGCTCGGGCGCCTCGAACCAGAGCAACACCGCGCAGGTCGACGGCTCCGCCTTCACGGCGATCAACCAGGGCAACGAGAACGTGGCCGTCAGCTTCTCCCCGCTGTGGTGGTGAGCTGAGGGGCCGGCGCGGGTGCGCTGCCGCGCCGGTCCCCGGTTCCTTGTGCGGGTGTGCTTCATGGGGTCGCAGTGCGTCCGGGCGGCGGTACTTCGGTACCGTCGCCCGGGCGTTTGCGCGCTCCCCCCGGCCTCCGAAAGCTCTCCGCGCGGGCGCCTCTCGGCCTCCGAAAGCTCTCCGCGCGGGCGTCTCCCGGCCGCCGAAAGTCCTCCGCGCGGGGCGCCCCCCCGGCCGCCGGGAGTCCTCCGCACGGGCGCCCCTCCCGCGCGCGGCCCCCAGGGGTCAACCCGCAGTACCCCTCCTCCCCCACTCCACCTACAGGAGGTGGGGCCAACACCACCCCTACAACCTGAGGCGGACACCGCTTCGGGACCTGCGGCCGATCCGCCGGGCGCCCCCTCGCTCATAGCGTTGAGCCATGACCACATCCGTCTGCCCCAGCGCTTCGAACGCCGCCACCGCCCTGGCGCCGGCCACGGCACCGGCCGCGGCCACGGCCAGGGCGCAGACCTTCCCCTACCCGTCGTTCTCCTCGTACGTGAAGGCCCGCCAGCCGGTGCTGCTGCGTACCGCCCGGTCGCTCACCGCGAACCCGAGCGACGCGGAGGATCTGCTGCAGACCGCGCTCACCAAGACGTACGTGGCCTGGGAGCGCATCGAGGACCACCGCGCCCTGGACGGCTATGTGCGCCGGGCGCTGCTGAACACCCGGACCTCGCAGTGGCGCAAGCGCAAGGTCGACGAGTTCGCATGCGACGAGCTGCCCGAGCCGGAGCCCGTGCCCGGCGGCGACGACCCGGCGGAGCGGCAGGCCCTGCACGACGCGATGTGGCGGGCGATCATGAAGCTGCCCGCACGGCAGCGCGCGATGGTCGTCCTCAGGTACTACGAGGACCTCAGCGAGGCCCGGACGGCGGAAGTGCTGGGCGTCTCCGTGGGCACCGTGAAGTCGGCGGTCTCCCGGGCCCTCGGCAAGCTCCGGGAAGACCCTGAGCTGGGATTCGTCCGGTCCTGAACCGGTCTGTGCACCCCCGGTGGGACCGCTTGTGCGGACCCGCCCACTGATCGATCACCCGGGACTAGTGACATACCACGCGGTATGTGCGCAGAATCAGCGCAACCCTTACCGCCGCGTAGGCAATGTCGCCCCGGGAGGACACCGTGCTGAGCACGATGCAGGACGTACCGCTGCTGATTTCGAGGATCCTGGCCCACGGGTCGAGCATCCACGGCAGCTCGCAGGTGACCACCTGGACCGGTGAGGACGAGCCGCACCGCCGCTCCTTCGCCGAGATCGGCGCCCGCGCCGCCCAGCTGGCGCACGCACTGCGCGAGGACCTCGCCGTCGGCGACGACGAACGCGTGGCGACCCTCATGTGGAACAACGCCGAGCACGTGGAGGCCTACTTCGCGATCCCCTCCATGGGCGCGGTCCTCCACACCCTCAACCTCCGCCTCCCGCCCGAGCAGCTGGCCTGGATCGTGAACCACGCCGCCGACCGGGTCGTGCTCGCCAACGGATCGCTGCTGCCGCTGCTCGCCCCGCTGCTGCCGCACCTCAAGACGGTCGAGCACGTCGTCGTCACCGGGCCGGGCGACCGCTCCCTGCTGGACGGGGCCGCCGTCCAGGTGCACGAGTACGAGGACCTGATCGCCGGGAAGCCGGACACCTACGACTGGCCCGAGCTGGACGAGCGGGCCGCGGCCGCCATGTGCTACACCTCCGGCACCACCGGCGACCCCAAGGGCGTGGTCTACAGCCACCGCTCCATCTACCTGCACTCCATGCAGGTCAACATGGCCCAGTCGATGGGCCTGACCGACCAGGACACCTCGCTGGTGGTGGTCCCGCAGTTCCACGTCAACGCCTGGGGACTGCCGCACGCCACCTTCATGACCGGCGTGAACATGCTGATGCCGGACCGCTTCCTGCAGCCCGCGCCGCTGGCCGCGATGATCGAGGGCGAGCGGCCGACGCACGCCGCCGCCGTCCCCACCATCTGGCAGGGCCTGCTCGCCGAGCTGACCGCCAAGCCCCGCGACGTCTCCTCCCTCACCCAGGTCACCATCGGCGGCTCCGCCTGTCCGCCCTCCCTCATGGAGGCGTTCGACGCGCTCGGCATGCGGGTCTGCCACGCCTGGGGCATGACGGAGACCTCGCCGCTCGGCACCATCGCCCGGCCCCCGGCCCACGTGGTGGGGACGCCGGAGGAGTTCGCGTACCGCCTCACCCAGGGCCGTTTCCCGACCGGGGTCGAGGCCCGCCTCACCGGTCCCGGCGGCGAGCGCCTGCCCTGGGACGGCGAGTCCGCCGGTGAGCTGGAGGTGCGCGGCAACTGGATCGCCGGTGCCTACTACAACGGCCCCGGTGCCGACCCGCTGCGTCCCGACGACAAGTTCAGCGAGGACGGCTGGCTGAAGACGGGCGACGTCGGCACCATCTCCCCGGACGGGTTCCTCACGCTCACCGACCGGGCCAAGGACGTCATCAAGTCCGGCGGCGAGTGGATCTCCTCCGTGGAGCTGGAGAACGCGCTGATGGCCCACCCGGACGTCGCCGAGGCCGCGGTGGTCGCCGTACCGGACGACAAGTGGGGCGAGCGTCCGCTGGCCACCGTCGTCCTCAAGGAGGGGGCCGACGTCGACTTCACCGCCCTGCGCACCTTCCTCGCCGAGGACGGCAAGATCGCCAAGTGGCAGCTCCCGGAACGCTGGACGGTCATCGAGACGGTGCCGAAGACCAGCGTCGGCAAGTTCGACAAGAAGGTGCTGCGCAGGCAGTACGCCGACGGCGGTCTCGACGTCACCCGGCTCTGACCGGCACGTGCCCGACGACGCCGGGCGGCGGACCCCACGGCCCACGGCCCACGGCTCACCGCCCGGCACCCGCTCCGTCCTCATCGCCGCGCGGGGCGTGCGCCCCAGTCCTCACCGCACCGGACGTACGGCCGTAGCGGCCCAGCCCAGCACCAGCCAGGCCCCCGCCACGGCGCACACGCCGCCCCAGCCCCAGTGGCCGAACGCGGGTCCCGCGAGCGCCGAGGCCAGCGCGCCGCCCGCGAAACCGGCGACGACGTACGCCGTGTTGGCGGTGGCCGGGGCCGAGGTGGTGGTCAGGGCCAGGGTCTGGTTGGCGACGTGGGAGGCGACCAGGGCGGCGTGCACCAGGACGGCCGCCGCGCACAGGGCCGCCATCGCCTGGCCGCCCAGCCAGAACAGCGGCACCGAGAGGGCTGCCAGCCCGTACGCGGACCGTACGACCTTGGCGGCGCCGAACCGGTCGACCAGGCCCCCGGCGAGCGGCGCGACCACGCTCGCCGCCAGCCCGAACAGGCCGAACAACCCGGCCGCGGCGGTGCTCATGCCGTACCCCTCGTCCTCCGCGAGCAGCAGCGCGAGCGAGGTCCACAGGGCGCTCCAGGCGCCGTACATCCCCGCCTGACGCACACACGCCCGCCACAGGTCGGGCGAGCGGCGCACCACGCCCGGTATCGCGACGAGCCCAGCGAACAGCGGACCCCGCCGCTGCCGCCGCTCCACGGGCAGGATGTACGCGGTCGCCAGCCCCAGTACGGCCGTCAGGACGGCGGCGCCCACGAACACCGCGCGCCAGCCGAAGGCCTGCCCGGCGAGACCGCCGAGCACCCGGGCCGCGACGACGCCGGTGAACAGGCCCGCGATGACGGCGGCGACGTGCCGGGCCCGGCGGTCGGCGGGGGCGCGCTCGGCGACCAGCGGGACGAGCAGCTGCGGTACGACGGTCGCGGCCGAGGCGACCAGGACGGCGCCCGCGAGCGCGCCGGTCCCGGCCGACGCGGAGGCGGCGAGCAGGGCCGCCGTGGCGACCAGTGCGAGGACGGCGACCAGCCGCCGCCGGTTCACGCTGTCCCCGAGCGGCGCGAAGAAGAGCAGTCCGGCCGCGTATCCCAGCTGTGCGACCGAGGCGAGCCAGGCGACCGCCGACGGGGTGGAGCCCATGTCGTGGGCGATGAGCGGGAGCAGCGGCGCCGCGAGATAGATGTTGGCGGCCGTGACGGCGGTGCAGAGGGCGATCAGGGGCAGGAAGAGGCGACCCACGGCGCCGGACGGACCGGCCCCGGACGCCGTCCTGCTGGGCGGCCGCACGGGACCGGACGCGAGCCCGGCCGGCGTCCCCACGGAAGCGGACGACGATGACGGCGACGACGATGACGGCGGCGACGAAGATGGCGGCGACGAAGATGGCGGCGACGGCGGTGATGACGGCGATGACGACATGAGGGGGAGCGACTCCTTCGAGTGCGCGCGAACTAACAACTAACTGGTTGGTTGGAACCAACCCCGGGAGTCTGGCCCGCATTCCCGAAGACTGTCAACCAAACAGTTGGTTACCGCGGCCGCCCCGCTACCCTGGCCCCATGGCAGCAAGGGACCCCGAGGCCACCAAGGCCCGGATCTTCGAGGCGGCGGTGGCGGAGTTCGCCCGCCACGGCATCGCCGGCGCCCGCATCGACCGCATCGCGGCCGAGGCCAAGGCCAACAAGCAGCTGATCTACGCCTACTACGGCAACAAGGGCGAGCTGTTCGCGTCCGTCCTGGAAAAGAAGATGCTCGACCTCGCGATCTCCGTCCCCGTCGACCCGGACGACATCGAGGGCTGGATCGACCGCCTGCTGGACTACCACGCCGCCCACCCCGAGCTGCTGCGCCTGCTCTTCTGGGAGGGCATGGAGTACGGCACCGCCGAGCTGCCCCACGAGGCCGAACGCCAGGCGCACTACGCCCGCAAGGTCGCCGCCGTGCGGGACGGCCAGGAGCGCGGCGTGATCACCGACGCCATCCCGGCGCCCGATCTCCTGTTCCTGCTGGTCGCGATGGCGAACTGGGCGGTCGTCGTGCCGCAGATGAAACGCGTCCTGGTCGGCGGCGGTGCGGACGACGCCGACCGCCTGCGCGACTCGATCAAGCAGGCGGCGCGGCGGATCGTCGACCGCTGACCCGGAGCCGACCCGGTCCGTGACGCGCCGGGCGCCCTCAGTTGGTCCCGATCCGCGCCAGCAGCTCGACGATCCGGGACTGCACCTCACCGCTGGTGGAACGCTCCGCCAGGAACAGCACCGTCTCGCCCGAGGCCAGCCGCGGCAGGTCGTCCTGGTCGACGGCGGCGGTGTAGACGACCAGCGGGGTGCGGTTGAGCTGCCCGTTGGCGCGCAGCCAGTCGACGATCCCGGCGGAACCCTCCTGGCGCCGCTGCACCCGCATCAGGTCCATCACGACCAGGTTCGGCCGGAACTGCCCGGCCAGCGTCACCGCGTCGGCGTCGCTCGCCGCCCGCGCCACCTGCATCCCGCGCCGCTCCAGCGTCGAGGTCAGTGCCAGCGCGATCTCCGCGTGCTCCTCGATCAGCAGCACGCGCGGCGGGTGCTGCTCGCTGTCCCGGGGCGCGAGCGCCTTCAGCAGGACGGCGGGATCGGCGCCGTACGCGGCGTCCCGCGAAGCCTGTCCGAGTCCGGCCGTGACCAGCACCGGCACCTCGGCCGCCACCGCCGCCTGCCGCAGCGACTGGAGCGCCGTACGCGTGATCGGCCCGGTCAGCGGGTCCACGAACAGCGCGGCCGGGAACGCCGCGATCTGCGCGTCGACCTCCTCGCGCGAGTGCACGATCACCGGCCGGTAGCCGCGGTCGCTGAGCGCCTGCTGAGTGGAGACGTCCGGCGCGGGCCACACCAGCAGTCGGCGCGGATTGTCCAGCGGCTCCGGCGGCAGCTCGTCGTCCATCGGCTGCGGACGTGGCGGGTCGGCCACCTCCACGGCCCCGCCGGGCCCGTCCAGCGGCTCGGGCCCCTCGGCGGCGTTCCGGTCCGGTGCCCCTATGGCGTACGACCGTCCGGCGCCCTCGGTGACCGGCGCGAGCCGTCCCTGACCGCCGGCCAGGGATGCCTGCTCCTGCTGCGGCTGGATCTGCGGGTGTGCCTGCTGCTTCGGCTGCTGCTTCGGCTGCCCGGTGGGCGGCTGCGCGGTGGACGGCTGTGTGCCCGGCGGCTGTTCGGCGGCCGGGTCGGGCGGCGTGCCCAGCTTGCGGCGTCGCCCGCCGCCGCCCGAGTGGTGCGGGGCGGGCGTGGCCGACGGCAGCGGCTGCTGCACCTGGACCGCCTGCCGGTTGAACGGCAGTCCTTGGCCCAGGGTCCGCACGCTGATCGCCCGTCCCTGCGTCGAGTTCGGGTCGACCGGCGCGGACGCCTCGGCGGGCAGCGGCTGCGCCGCGCGCGGGGCGGGCGCGTTCTCGGGCGGCAGCGGGGTGCCCCGGCTCGGCGTGGAGGCCGGAACGCCCTGGGGCGCAGCAGGGGTGGCAGGCGCGGCAGGGGCCGCGGGTGCTGCCGGGGTCGGGGGCGCTGCCGGGGATGGGGGTGCCACGGGTGCCTGTGGGGCGCCTGTGCCAGGCGGTACGGGGGTCCCAGGCGGTACTGGTGCGCCCGCGCCCTGGGTGTCGGCGGCGGCGGGCCACGGCTGCGGTGCGGGGGCGGGTCGGCCGGGAGTGGCGGGCGCCGCCGTGCCGGGGCTGGCGGTGTCGCCGGGCTCCGCGGGCCGGGGTGCCTGCGCCTCGGTGCGAGCGACGGCCGGGGCGGGCACGGGGGCTCCGTGCACCGGCGGCGCTCCGTGTACCGGGGGCGCTCCCTGCACCGGGATGCTCTGCGCGGTCCCGTTCCCCGTCTGGACCGGCGCCGCTTCGTCGGCCGGGCGGGCGGCCCCGGCCCGGCGACGGCGGCCGGTGGGCGCCTCGGCCGGATGCGGCTGCGGCGGCGTGTGGTCCTCGGACTGGTCGTGCGGTACGGCGTCGTGGCGGCCGTCGTCGGGCCGGACGGCACCGGGAGCGGCGGGCCCGGGCATCTGGACCCGCCCGGGCCGAGCCTGTCCCGGTACCGATCCCTGACCCGGTACCGATCCCTGCGCCTGCCCCTGCGCCTGCCCCTGCCCCTGCACCTGGACCTGCGCTTGGGCCTGCGCTTGGGCGGCCATCTCCGCCGCCGCACCCTCGGACGGACGGTCGACGTCGACGGGCGGCAGGGCGAACACCTGGCGCGGGGCCGCCTCCTGCGCCGCGGCGCGCTCGTTGGCCGAGGCCAGGGCACGGCGTCGGCGCCCCGTCGGCCGATCGGGGTCCGCGTCCACCGGGTCCGACTCCCCGGCCTGCACGGGCAGCGCCGGGGGCAGCGCGTGCTGCTCACCGCCGTCCTGCCCGCCCCGGCGTCCGGCGGGCGCGGGCATGCCCTGCGGCGGTACGGTCCCGCCCAGGCCGGTGTTGGACGCGGCGGCCCCTCCGCCGTGCTCGCCGGCCATGACGACGGCACCCTCGGACACCCCGGCGGATGCTCCCTGGGGCACCCCGGCGGCCTCGGTGCCCGCACCCTCCGCGGGCCGTCCGCGACGGCGCCCGGTACCACCGGCCCCGGCACTCTCGCCGGGCCCCGCCTGCGCGGGCACGGGAAGCGGAGCCTGAACCTCCGCCTCTCCTCCGCCCTCGGCCTGGACATGGGCCTGCTGCTGCCCCTGGTCCTGCCCCTGCCCCTGGCCCTGATCCGCACGCCGCCTGCGCCGCCCGGTCGGTACGGCGTTCTCCGCCTCGGGCCCGGCACCGGCCTCGCCCGGCGCCCCGGCGACCCCGCTCTCCAGGAACGCGTCGACGGACGCCCGGCGCGCCCGCCGCCGCCCGCCCCCGGGAGCCGGCTCCCGAAGGGCCACGGCGTTCCCCGCGCCCGCGACACCGGCCGCGTCGGCCCCGGCGTCCGGCGCGGCGGGGGCGATCTGGACCGGCGCGGCGCCCTGGGCCGTGACGGCACCCGCGCCGCCCCCGATCGGCACCTCCAGCACGTACGCGCTGCCGCTCATGCCCGGCACCTCGTGCGTCTGCAGCACGCCGCCGTGCGCCCGCACGATCCCGCGCACGATCGGCTCGTGCACCGGGTCTCCCCCGGCGTACGGCCCGCGCACCTCGATGCGCACGACCTCGCCGCGCTGCGCCGCGGCCACCACCACGGTGTTGTCCAGATAGCCGCCCGTGGCCGAGACGGGCGAGTTGCCGGTGGCGTCGACGCCCGCGACGTCCGCGACCAGGTGCGCGAGCGCGGTGGCCAGCAGCCGGGGGTCGACCTCGGCCTCGATCGGCGGCGCGTGCACGGCGAACTGGACCCGCCCAGGGCCGATCAGCTCCACGGCCCCGTCGACACCCGCGGCGACGACGGCGTCGAGCATCACCTTCGTACGGGCGACCTGTTCGTTGCCGACGTCGAGGCGCTGGTAGCCGAGGACGTTGTCGATGAGGGTGGTGATGCGCGAGTAGCCCGCCGACAGGTGGTGCAGCACCTGGTTGGCCTCCGGCCACAACTGACCGGCGTCGTCCGACGCCAGCGCGGCCAGCTCCCGGCGCAGCTCGTCGAGGGGGCCGCGCAGGGAGTCGCCGAGGAGGGTGAGCAACTGCTCGTGCCGTCCGGCGATCGCCTCGTACCGGTCCTTCTCCCGCTCACCGAGGGCGGCGTAGCGGTCGGCGTCCGCGGCGATCTCCTCCGCGTGCTTCTCCCGCAGCTCCTCCAGCTCGGCGACGTGCCGCTGACGCAGCGCGGTCAGCTCGGAGGCGTGCTCCTCGGCGAGCCGCTCCAGCTCCTCGGCGTGCCGCCGCTCCGCCTCCTCGTGCTCCTTGACGAGGGCGTCGTAGGGACGCCGGTCGGTGAAGGTCATCACGGCGCCGACGAGCTGGTCGCCGTCGCGCACGGGGGCGGTCGTCAGGTCGACCGGCAGCTGGTCCCCGCTCTTGGCGAACACCACCTGCCCGCGCACCCGGTGCTTGCGCCCGGAGCGCAGGGTGTCGGCGAGCGGGGACTCGTCGTACGGGAAGGGCGAGCCGTCGGCGCGCGAGTGCAGGACGAGGGTGTGCAGCTCCCGGCCGCCCAGTTCACCGGCGCGGTAGCCCAGGATCTGGGCGGCGGCCGGGTTGACGAGGACGATCCGCCCGTCGGTGTCGGTGCCCACGACGCCCTCGGAGGCGGCCCGCAGGATCATCTCGGTCTGCCGCTGCGAACGGGCCAGCTCGGCCTCGGTGTCGACGGTGCCGGAGAGGTCGCGGACGACCAGCATCAGCAGCTCGTCGCCGGTGTAGCCGTAGGTGTCGTAAGCCTGCTGGCCGGTCTCCAGGTTGGCGCTGGTGACCTCGACGGGGAACTCGGAGCCGTCGGTGCGCCGCGCGACCATCCGCGTCGGCTTGGTGCGGGCCCGCGGATCGATGTGGTCGGGGCGCCGCATGGAGCCGGGGATGAGCCGCGAGTCGAACTGCGGCAGCAGATCCAGCAGTCCCCGCCCGACCAGCGCGGTGCCCGGCGTCTCGAACGCCTCCAGCGCGATGGTGTTCGCGTTGACCACGGTGCCGTTGGCGTTGACCAGGACCAACGCGTCCGGCAGCGCGTCCAGTATGGCTGCGAGGCGAGCAGTGCCTCGGGATGGCCTGCTGCTCACGAGACGCTTCCCTCCTGTTACCGCACTTGCCGACCGCCTGGGCCATCTTGCCAATCGGCCCGCAGGGTGTCACGCGAGGGAGTCTAAGGGTTGGGGCCCGCCGGGCGGTGTGGGATGGGACGGAGGTCGCACGAGGAAGTGACGTAGAACATGTGACCGGTGCCGTCGGGCGAGCCCGTGCCGTCGTCCGTCCGCTAGGGCCGGGCCTGGCTCCCGAGATCGGGCAGCAGCGGCACCATGCGGTCCCAGCGGGAGATCTCGCAGCCGTCGCGGCGGTCGTACGTCGCGTCCACGGGACGCCCGGCCCAGGTGCCGGTGACGTGCGCGGTGGCGGGGCCGCCGTACTGCATGGTGCAGACGCTGCCCTCGGGCACCGGCGCGAAGACCTCCCGGCCCCACCGGGTGTCGCCGTCGGCGACGGAACAGGCGTCCTCGGCGTGGGGGTGGTCGCCGCCGGCGGGGTGGCAGTACAGCTCGTACGTGCCGTCGATGCCCGCGCCGGCGTCGCGGACGGTGACCGTGAGGTGGTCGCCGTCCGGAGCGCCGGGACCGGCGGCAGCGGCCGGGTGCGCGGCGCAGACGGAGGCGAGGGCGGCGGCGGACAGGGCGGCGGCGCCGAGGAGGCGGGCGGCGGGGGTGCGGGTGACCTGGAACATGACCTGACCAACGCGCGGGCCGCCCGGACGTTGCGCGCCCGGCCGTGGACTACGCCGTAAGGGCTTTGCTCTGCGGCCCGCGCGCCTAGTACCGTAGGCGTCGATTGGTGACAGCGCGCTCAACTGTGTCATCATCGGCACGCGCCACTCGCGCTCGCACGCGAAGTGGTGATGTTGTCTGGAGGCGTCGCCTAGTCCGGTCTATGGCGCCGCACTGCTAATGCGGTTTGGGTCTTAAAGCCCATCGAGGGTTCAAATCCCTCCGCCTCCGCACCGATCACCGAAGCCCCGGCCCACACGGCCGGGGCTTCGGTGTTGTCGGTCAGCCGCAGGCAGGTGTTTACCCAGGTCACAAGGGGTGCGGCCAATGGATTTCACATGACGGCGGCAGTCATGTAATGTTCTTCCTGTCGCCGCGACGGGCCGGAAGGAACGGAAGCGGCGGTAAAACTGAACAAGACAAGCACTCGTAGCTTAACGGATAGAGCATCTGACTACGGATCAGAAGGTTGCAGGTTCGAATCCTGCCGAGTGCACACAGGTCAAAGGCCCCGGAGTGTTCCGGGGCCTTTGTCGTTTTACGGCCGTACGGCAGCTCTGAGACGCTTCACGCACTGCCGTCGGTTCCGACATGGAACCTGGTGAGGGCAAAGATGATGAAGAGATCGAGTGCCATCATGGGGATGGCCCACAGCGGGTAATAGGGGACGAACATGAACTGGGTGATCAGGCTGATGCCCGCCGCCGCTGCGCCGGCCCCGCGCCCCCAGCTCTTGTTCGTCACGACTCCCATGCCGGCGATGACGAGTGCCAGCCCGACCACGATGTGGATCCAGCCCCAAGAGGTCAGGTCGAACCGGTAGGAGTACTGGGAGGCGGCGAACAAGTTGTCTCTTGCGATGCCTGATGCGCCCATGAGAATGCTGAGCGGCCCGCTGAGCATCATCACGGAGCCGGCGAAGAGGGACGCGCCGCTGAGCCCCCCGCTGTCGCCCGGCCCGCCATGCCCTCGCCGTGTCTCGCTCGGTATCGCTGCCATGGTCGCCACCTTCCTGTACAGCACGGTCACCGGCGCACGACGCCGCTGCGTCGCCAGCCACGCCTCATTGACAGGATCACCGGGATCCTTCGGTATCGCGACTGCAACCAGCCGTGAGGACGCGCCGACCCCTTTCTGGTGAGACCGGGCCCGTCAGGTGACCGCCCGCTCGTGGGGAGCGCGACGGGTCCGGAGCAGTGCGCGCAGGGGTGGGCCGCCGCGCAGGCACCACAGGGCGATGACCGGGTCGCAGAACGCGCAGCCCAGGGAGGAGCCGTGGGCGAAGGGGAGGATCGGGTTGCCCTTCAGGTGGTGGACGACGTCCCACGCGGTGTGCAGCAGCCAGCCGATGCCGATGAACGTCCAGGACGTGAGGCCCCGGTAGGCGACGTACAGCATGAGCGCGCCGAACGGGAGCTCCCAGACGCCCAGGCCGCCGCCCGAGAAGTAGATGCCCCCGGCCCCGGCGATCCCCAGGGCGTTCAGGGGCCGGCGGTGCGGGTCCGGGACGAGGGACAGCAGCAGGACGACGAGCAGGCCGATGGCGACCGGCATGACGTAGGGGAGGAGGCCGGCAAGGTTCATGCGGGCACGCTATGAAGGGACGGGGCCGGGTCCCAGTGGCGCGAGTGACAGGTTCCGCCGGATTCTCGCCGACGGGACGCGACCGCCACGGGCGGCGGGAGCCGGGCGACACGGTGGTTACGGGCGACCGGACGTGTTGGCGGCGCGCAACTGTGTCTAGGGTGAGCGCATGTTGAGAGGACCAGTCTTCATATCCGACCGGACGATATCCGACCGGCCGAGCCTCGACGGAGGCCCACGGTGAACAAGCCGCTGAGGGCCGTGGCGATCTTCTGCGGGCTGCTGGTGCTCGGCCTGCTGATCCGCGCGAACTGGCTGCAGTACGTCCGGGCCCCGGAGCTGGCCTCCGACACCAAGAACCGGCGGGTGCAGATCGAGCAGTTCGCCACCCCGCGCGGCGACATCGTCGTCGGCGGCCGGGCCGTCACCGGGTCCAAGGAGACCGAGAGCACCGATCTCAAGTACAAGCGCACCTACGCCGACGGTCCCATGTACGCGCCGGTGACCGGCTACGCCTCGCAGGCGCAGGGCATGACGCTGCTGGAGAAGACGTACGACTCCATCCTGACCGGCAAGGACGATCGGCTGGCCTTCCAGCGGTTCGCCGACGTGGTCAGCGGTGAGGGGCGGCGGCCCGGCTCGGTGGTCACCACCATCGACCCGAAGGCGCAGAAGGCCGCCTGGGACGGGCTGACCGACCTGAAGGGCGCCCGGGGGGCCGTGGTCGCGCTCGACCCGCAGACCGGCAAGGTGCTGGCGATGGTCTCGGCGCCCTCCTACGACCCGTCGACGTTCGCGGGCAGCACCTTCAAGGAGTCCGACCGCTTCGTCGCGCTGGACAAGAAGAAGAACAAGCCGCTGGCCAACCGCGCGCTGCGGGAGACCTACCCGCCGGGCTCCACCTTCAAGATCCTCACCGCGGCCGCCGCACTGGAGCACGGGATCGTCAGCGACGTCGACGCCCGCACGGACGCCGTCTCCCCGTACCCGCTGCCGCAGTCCAGCAACAAGATCGGCAGCGAGGCCGGTGACGGGGTCTGCAACAAGGCCTCGATGAAGACCGCCATGCAGTACTCCTGCAACAACGTCTTCCTCGACGCCGCCTCCAAGCTGGGGCAGGACAAGATGCGCGAGACGGCCGAGAAGTTCGGCTTCAACGAGGACGTCTACTCCGACGACTTCGGCGACCTGCTCGCCACCAAGAGCCTCTACCCCGAGGACCTCGACAAGCCCGGCACGGCGCTCACCGGCATGGGCCAGGGCAGCCTCACCAGTACGCCGATGCAGATGGCCATGGTCACCGCCGGGATCGCCAACGACGGCAAGGTGATGCAGCCCTACGTCGTCGACGAGGTCAAGGGCCCGGACCTGGACACCCTGGAGAAGACCGAGCCCGCGGTGATGAGCGAGGCGGTCTCCGCCGAGACCGCGCAGAAGGTCCAGGAGATGATGGAGTTCACCGCCAAGGAGGGCAGCGCCCGCCGCGCCCAGATCGACGGCATCACGGTCGGCGGCAAGACCGGTACCGCACAGCGCGGTGTCAACGTCGACGACGAGGTGCCGTACGGCTGGTTCGTGTCCTACGGCAAGAAGGACGACGGGTCCTCCGTCGCGGTGGCCGTGTTCATCGACCCGACCGACATGGACATCTCCCGTGCGGACATCTCCGGTGGCGGGCTCGGCGCGCCCATCGCCAAGAGCGTCATGAAGGCGGTCCTGAAGTCGTGACGCCCTCGGGGGCGGCGGCGCGTCACGCCTTGTCCGCGTCGTACGCCCCCCGGGCCCGCTGCACCGCCGCCATCCGGCGCTCCGTCCAGCGCGCGAGGTCCCGGACCTGTTCGGCGGCCTCGCGGCCGAGGCCGGTGAGGGAGTAGTCCACGCGGGGCGGGATCACGGGCTTGGCGTCGCGGTCGACCAGGCCGTCGCGCTCCAGGGTCCGCAGGGTCTGGGCCAGCATCTTCTCGCTGACCGAGCCGATCTCCCGGCGCAGTTCGCTGAAGCGGTAGGGACGGTCGAGCAGAGCGATCAGGGCCAGGGTGCCCCAGCGGCTGGTGACATGCTCCATGAGCAGGCGCTCGGGACACATCGCTTCACTTTCTGCCATGGTCATACGGTACGTCCGGGCGGGCGCTCACCATGAGTGAGTGCCCGCCCGGACGTCGTCGCGGGCTCCTGCCACCGGCCGTTGTCAGTGGTGCCCTCTACTGTCGTGGGGGATGGCACAGGCATGGAAGTGCGCGGGGCTGCGGTGGGCGGCGGACGGTCCCGTGCTGACGTGGGTCGGGGGCCGGCGCAGTGTGCTGGCCCGGGGGAAGCGAGTGGCCTTCGCGGTCGCCGAGGGGGGTGAGCGGACGTGTGTGGGAGCACGGGGGAACGCGTGCCCGGTGCGGGCCGGCGTGCCGGGGCGGAGCACGGGGGCGCGGTGCGAGGAGTGCGCCCGGCTGGACCGGGCCCACTCCGTGGCCGCCGACACCATGGCGGACGATCCGCGGCCGTACCGCGTCTACTTGGCGTGGTTCGGTCCGGGTCTGGTCAAGGTGGGGATCACCGCATACGAACGGGGTTCCGCCCGGCTCCTGGAGCAGGGCGCCGTGTGCTTCAGCTGGCTGGGCCGCGGGCCGCTGATGGCCGCGCGCCGGACCGAGGAGCTGCTGCGGGCCGCGCTGGGCGTGCCGGACCGCATTGCGTACGCCCACAAGCGCGCGGTGCGGGCCGCCCTGCCCGAGTCGGAGGCGGAGCGGACGGCCGAGATCGCCGGACTGCACGCGCGGGCGGCGGCGCTCGGCGGCTGGCCGGAGGCGCTGACGCGGGAGCCGTTCCGGGGCGTCGACCACGCGGCAGTCTTCGGGATCACGGGGGCGGAGCGCGGGCCGGACGCCGTGGCGGAGGTGGCCGAGCTGGTGGCGGGCGGGGCGATCGGGGGTGAGCTGGTGGCCGCCGCCGGGCCGGATCTGCATCTGGCGACGGAGCGCGGGGTCGTCGTGCTCGACACCCGGCTGATGACGGGGTGGGAGCTGCTGGCCGCCGAGGGCGAGCCGTGCGCCGTGCCGCTGCGGGAGCTGAGACGAGCGGCCGGAGTACAGGACGGCCTGTTCTGACCTCGTCCCCCGGGCCGTCCCCTCGCACCCTCGCGTCCTCGCCCCCTCGACCCCTTGTCCAGGGGAGCGCGGGGCTCCATCGTGGCCGCATGAGTGATCACGAGGCGGGGCAGGTCCGCCGGTTCTGGGAGGGGCTCGGGCTGCCCGGGCTGATCGACGTGCACACGCACTTCATGCCCGAGCGGGTGCTGCGCAAGGTCTGGGCCTACTTCGACGCCCTCGGGCCGCTGACCGGCGGGGTCGAGTGGCCGATCACCTACCGGCAGGAGGAGGACGAACGCGCGGAGCTGCTGCGCGCGTTCGGCGTGCGGGCCTTCACCGCCATGCTCTACCCGCACAAGGCGGGCATGGCCCAGTGGCTGAACGACTGGGCGGTGGACTTCGCCCGCCGCACCCCCGACTGCCTGCACACCTCCACCCTCTTCCCCGAGCCGGGTGTCGAGACGTACGTCCGCCGGGCCGTCGAGGCCGGGGCGCGGGTCTTCAAGGCACATGTGCAGGTGGGGGCCTACGACCCGGCCGACGAACTGCTCGACCCGGCGTGGGGCGTGCTCGCCGAGGCCGGGGTCCCGGTCGTCGTGCACTGCGGTTCGGGCCCGGCGCCCGGCAAGCACACCGGACCCGAACCGATCGCGCGGGTGCTGGCGCGCCACCCCCGGCTGCGGCTGGTCGTCGCGCACCTCGGGATGCCCGAGTACGAGGACTTCCTGGACCTCGCCGAGCGGTACGGGGAGGTGCGGCTGGACACGACCATGGCGTTCACCGACTTCAGTGAGCGCCTCGCGCCCTTCCCGCGCCGCGCGCTGCCCCGGCTGGCGGACCTGGGCGACCGCGTCCTGCTCGGTACCGACTTCCCCAACATCCCGTATCCCTACCTGCACCAACTGCACGCCCTGGAGCGGCTGGAGTTGGGGGACGCGTGGCTGCGCGGGGTGTGCCACGACAACGCGGCCCGGCTGTTCGGGCTGCCGGGGAGCCAGGAGAACCAGGGCAGCCGGGAGAACCAGGGCGGCCAGGAGGACCGGGAGGACCAGCGGAGCTGAGGTGTGGGGCTCTGCGGGCTCAGAGCGGGGCGACGAAGACGTGCGCGGCGCTGCGGGCGGGGAGCCGGGCGGTCCGGTCGCCGCTGCCGACCCGCACGCCGCCGGGCCACGGCGTGACGCTCACGACCGCGCCCGGCCGCACCCCGGCCCGCCGCAGGGCGGACAGCAGCCCGGGGTCGGCCTGGACCGGCTCCCCGATGCGCCGGACGACCGCGCTTGCGCCGCCCGGCCCGGGGCGCAGGTCACCGAGGCTCACCGCGCTCCCGGCGGTGGGCGGGACCGCAGTGTCCCTGCCGCCCAGTTCCGCCAGGCCCGGGATCGGGTTGCCGTAGGGCGACTCGGTCGGGTGCCGCAGCAGGCGCAGGAGGCGGCGTTCGACGGCCTCGCTCATCACGTGCTCCCAGCGGCAGGCCTCGGCGTGGACCTGCTCCCACTCCAGGCCGATCACGTCGACCAGCAGGCACTCCGCGAGCCGGTGCTTGCGCATCACGCGCGTCGCCAGCCGCCTGCCCGTGTCGGTCAGCTCCAGGTGCCGGTCGGCGGCGATCCGCAGCAGCCCGTCGCGTTCCATGCGGGCGACGGTCTGGCTCACGGTGGGGCCGCTCTGGTCCAGGTGCTCGGCGATGCGGGCGCGCAGCGGGACCACGCCCTCCTCCTCCAGTTCCAGGACGGTGCGGAGATACATCTCCGTGGTGTCGATGAGCCGGGACACGTGGTGGTCAGGCCGGGGTCTCGGCGGTGGCGGTCAGGACTGCGCGGCCGAGGATGTGCCCGGCCATGGTGAAGCCGAGGACGGCGGGGGTGGCGTCGGCCGGGACGCCGATGGACTCGACGTCGAGGGCGTGCACCACGACGAAGTAGCGGTGCGGGCCGTGCCCGGCCGGCGGGGCGGCGCCGATGTAGCGGGCGGCGCGGGCGTCGTTGGGGAGCTGGAAGGCACCCTCGGGCAGGCCCGAGCCGGTGTCGTCGCCGGCGCCCTCGGGCAGCTCGGTGACGGCGGCGGGGATGTCGGCGACCGCCCAGTGCCAGAAGCCGGACCCGGTGGGGGCGTCGGGGTCGTAGACGGTGACGGCATAGCTCCTGGTGCCCTCCGGCGCGCCGCTCCACGCCAGCTGCGGGGAGACGTCCTTGCCGCCGGGGACGCCGGAGGAGTGCTGGGCGTCCGGCCAGCGGGCGCCGTCGGTGACGGTGGTGCTGGTGACGGTGAAGGAGGCCGCCTCGGGGAGGCGGGCGAACGGGTCGTTGGCGCTCATCGTGTCGTTCCTTTCGGGCAGGCCGGGCCCTTGCGGGCCGGGTCGGGCCGAGCCGGTGCTGTGGGGTGCGGCCGTGTCGACCACTGCGATCGACCATAACACCGATAATCGATTATTCAAGGGATCGTCTATGCTGCCCTCATGACTCAGACCGGCCCCACCCCGCCCCCGCCGACGGGCAAGCGGATGCTCTCCGAGCAGGTCTACGCCCGCCTGCGGGACGCGATCATGCGCGGCGACCACGCCCCCGGCGCCGCCCTCAAGCCGCAGGACCTCGCCCGGGAGCAGGGCGTGAGCCTGGCCGTGGTGCGCGAGGCACTCGTCCGCGTGGTCGGCGACGGGCTCGCCGACCGGCTGCCCAACCGCGGCTTCGCCGTCCCGGCCTACTCCGACCGCCGCTGGCAGGAGATCGCGGAGGCCCGCCGCACCATCGAACCTGTCCTGCTGCGGATGTCCGTCGAGCGCGGCGACGTCGACTGGGAGGCCCGGGTGCGCGCCGCCCACCACCGGCTGTCCCGCACGCCCGCGTACACGCCGGGGGAGGGCGAGTACTACAGCGAGGCGTGGTCCGAGGCGCACCGGCTCTTCCACCGCGCCCTGATGGAGGGCTGCGGCAACCCCGTGCTGCTGGAGACCTTCGACCGGCTGTGGACGGCGAGCGAACTGGCCCGCCGCTGGTCCACGCACCGCAACCCCGGCAGGGACGGCGTCGAGGAGCACCGCCGGCTGGAGGAGGCGGCGCTGGCCCGCGACGCCGACACGGCGGCCGAGGTGCTGGTCCGCCACCTCACCCTCACGGCCGAGGGGCTGACCGGCGGGGCCTGAAGGGCGGCCTGAGAGGCGCCTGTGCGTTTCTCAGAGAATTCACAGCCTGGGGAAAGGGCCTTCTCAGAGCGCCTCGACAGGGTGTCCGGTATGACCACGACCTCGCCCCAGGGGCGCACCGAACTGCTGAGGCCGGACGGGAGCCCCGTCCGGGTGCTTGTAGTGGACGACGAGCTGTCCATCACCGAACTGCTGTCCATGGCCCTGCGCTACGAGGGCTGGCAGATCCGCAGCGCCGGGGACGGCCACGGCGCCGTCCAGGCCGCCCGCGAGTTCCGGCCCGACGCCGTCGTACTGGACATGATGCTGCCCGACATGGACGGCCTGAGCGTGCTGGGGCGGCTGCGCCGCGACCTGCCGGACGTGCCGGTGCTGTTCCTGACCGCCAAGGACGCCGTCGAGGACCGGATCGCCGGACTGACCGCGGGCGGGGACGACTACGTCACCAAGCCGTTCAGCCTGGAGGAGGTCGTCGCCCGGCTGCGCGGACTGATCCGCCGCTCCGGCGCCGCCGACCGGCGCTCCGACTCCGTCCTCGTCGTCGGCGACCTCACCCTCGACGAGGACAGCCACGAGGTCACCCGCGGCGGCGACGGCATCCACCTCACCGCCACCGAGTTCGAGCTGCTGCGCTTCCTGATGCGCAACCCGCGGCGGGTGCTGAGCAAGGCGCAGATCCTGGACCGCGTCTGGTCCTACGACTTCGGCGGCCAGGCCAACGTCGTGGAGCTGTACATCTCCTACCTGCGCCGGAAGATCGACGCCGGTCGCGAGCCGATGATCCACACCCGGCGCGGCGCCGGATACCTGATCAAGCCCGCGGTGTCATGAGCCGCAGGCGACGACCGCGGCCGCGGACCCTGCGGACGCGGCTCGTCGTCGCGTCCGTGGCGCTGATCGCGGTGGTGTGCGCGGTGATCGGCACGGTGACGACGGTGGCGCTGCGCTCGCACCTGTACGAGCAGCTGGACGGGCAGGTGGGCGAGGTGGTGCGGCGCGTGTCCGGCTTCACCCCGCCGCCGGGCGACTCCGGACCCGGCGGCGGGGTGAAGCAGCGGATGGACCTCGACGAGTTCGTCACGCACGGCGGCCCGCAGCCGCGCGACACGATCGTCGCCGAGACCCGGGCCGGCACCGTCGTCGACGCCAAGTACGGCGAGAAGGACGACGAGAGCACGGACCCCAGCAGGACGACGGCCGTCTCCCTCGACGAGACCCAGCGCACCGCGCTCGCCTCCGTCCCCCGGGACGGCGGGGCGCACACCGTCGAGATCCCCGGCCTCGGCGACTACCGCGTCGAGTACCACGACGGCTACTACGCCGCCCTGCCCACCGCCGACGTCACCGAGACCATCAACACCCTGATCCTCGTCGAGGCCAGCGTCACCGCCGCCGGTCTCGTCGCCGCCTCCCTCGCCGGAGCCGTCATCGTCGGCGTCGCCACCCGCCCCCTGCGCCGGGTCGCCGCCACCGCCGGGCGGGTCTCCGAACTCCCGCTGCACGCGGGCGAGGTGAACCTCGACGAACGGGTCCCGGAGTCCGAGTGCGACCCGCACACCGAGGTCGGCCGGGTCGGCTCCGCCCTCAACCGGATGCTGGACCACGTCCACGGAGCCCTGCACGCACGGCAGCAGAGCGAGACCCGGGTACGGCAGTTCGTCGCCGACGCCAGCCACGAACTGCGCACCCCCCTCGCCTCCATCCGCGGCTACGCCGAACTCACCCGCCGGGGGCGCGAACAGGTCGGCCCCGACACCCGGCACGCGCTGGGCCGCATCGAGTCCGAGGCCGGCCGCATGACCCTGCTGGTCGAGGACCTGCTGCTGCTCGCCCGCCTGGACGCCGGGCGCCCGCTGGAGTTCGGGCACACCGACCTCGTACCGCTCGTCGTGGACACCGTCAGCGACGCCCGTGCGGCCGGTCTCGACCACACCTGGCGGCTCGACCTGCCCGACGAACCGGCCCTGGTGTCGGCGGACCCGGCCCGGCTCCAGCAGGTGCTGGTCAACCTGCTGGGCAACGCCCGCAACCACACCCCGCCGGACACGACCGTCACGGCGCGCGTGCGGCGCGACGGGCCCTGGCTCTGCGTGGACGTGGTGGACAACGGGCCGGGCATCCCGCGCGAGTTGCTGCCGCGCGTCTTCGAGCGGTTCGCGCGCGGGGACTCGGCGCGGTCCCGCGCGACCGGCTCGACGGGCCTCGGACTCGCCATCGTGCAGGCCGTGACGACCGCGCACGGCGGGGGCGTCACGGTCGACAGCGCGCCGGGCCGGACGGTCTTCACCGTGTACCTGCCCGCGGTCGACGACCGGCATCCGCCTGCGGTCGACGACCGCTGCCTGCCCGCGGTGCACCAGGAGCAGGTGCCGGTCGAGCGGGCGCACTCACAGGCGCGGCACAGTCTCACCACACGGGTGCGACAGGGGGGTTGAGAAGAGTCGGTGCCATGCGAACCGACTCTTCTCCCGGCTCCCTGCCGGCGCGGGAGCACCTCCCGGCCGCGGCAGCCGGTACGCCTGTCCTGGACGTAGTGGTCCCCGTCTACAACGAGGAGAGGGACCTCGGGCCGTGCGTCCGGAGACTGCACGAGCACCTCACCCGCACGTTCCCGTACGCCTTCCGCATCACGGTCGCGGACAACGCCTCCACGGACGGCACCCCGCACGTCGCGGCCAGGCTCGCGGCCGACCTCGGCGCGGTCAGGTCCGTCCGGCTGGATCAGAAGGGGCGCGGCCGGGCCCTGAGGACCGTCTGGTCGGCCTCGGACGCGCCGGTCCTCGCCTACATGGACGTGGATCTCTCCACCGACCTGAACGCGCTGCTGCCGCTGGTGGCGCCGCTGATCTCCGGCCACTCGGACCTCGCGATCGGCTCCCGGCTCGCCCGCAGCTCACGCGTGGTGCGCGGCGCCAAGCGGGAGTTCATCTCCCGCACCTACAACCTCATCCTGCGCGGCTCCCTCCAGGCCCGCTTCTCCGACGCCCAGTGCGGCTTCAAGGCGATCCGCCGGGACGTGGCCCAGGTGCTGCTGCCGCTGGTGGAGGACACCGGCTGGTTCTTCGACACCGAGATGCTGGTGCTCGCCGAGCGCGCCGGGTGCCGGATCCACGAGGTGCCGGTCGACTGGGTCGACGACCCTGACTCCACCGTGCACATCGTGCGGACGGCGACCGAGGATCTCAAGGGCGTGTGGCGGGTCGGCAAGGCTCTGGCCACCGGTTCGCTGCCGCTGGACCGGCTGGCCCGTCCCTTCGGCGACGACCCGCGCGACCGCGACCTGACCGGCGTACCGCAGGGGCTGGCCCGGCAACTCGTCGGCTTCTGCGTGGTCGGCGCCCTGTCCACGCTCTTCTACCTGCTCCTCTACAGCGGCTTCCGGCACTTCGCCGGTTCCCAGCTCGCCAACGCGCTCGCGCTGCTGGTCTCGGCGGTCGCCAACACCGCCGCCAACCGGCGGCTGACCTTCGGGGTGCGGGGCCGGGGCGGCGCCGTGCGGCACCAGGCGCAGGGGCTGGTCGTCTTCGGCATCGGCCTCGTGCTGACCAGCGGTTCGCTGGCCGCCCTGAGCGCGGCGACGACCGACCCGGACCACTCCACCGAGCTGGCGGTGCTGATCGCAGCCAACCTCGCGGCCACCGTGCTGCGCTTCCTGCTCTTCCGCGCCTGGGTGTTCCCGGACCCGCAGCCCGCGGCCCCCTCGCCGGAACCTCACCTCCCGGAACCTCACCTTCCGGAACCTCACCTCCCGGACCCGCAGCGCACCTGGAGCGACGCCCGATGACGACGCCCTACGACCCGGCCACGCACGCCGACGGCGCGCACACCCCCGTCGGCGGGGACGGTGGACCGCCGTCCACGTCACCGCCCGCCCACCGCCAGCCCCGGCAGCCGCTGCGGACCCGGCTCGGCCGGGTGTGGCGCGGCCGCCCGGAGGACCCCCGCTGGGTACGCCCGGCCTTCCTCGGCCTCCTGCTGGCCACCGCCCTCCTCTACCTCTACAACCTGAGCGCCTCCGGTTACGCCAACTCCTTCTACTCGGCGGCCGTACAGGCGGGCAGCCAGTCCTGGAAGGCGTTCTTCTTCGGCTCGCTCGACGCGGGCAACGCCATCACCGTCGACAAGCCCCCGGCCGCGCTGTGGCCGATGGCGCTGGCGGTGCGGATCTTCGGCCTCTCCTCCTGGTCGGTCCTCGTCCCCGAGGTGCTGATGGGGGTGGGCACGGTCGCCGTCGTGTACGCGGCCGTACGCCGCCGGTTCAGCTCCGCGGCCGGGCTCGTCGCGGGCGCCGTCCTCGCGCTCACCCCGGTCGCGGCGCTGATGTTCCGGTTCAACAACCCGGACGCGCTCCTCGCCCTGCTGATGTCCGCCGCCTGCTACCTCGTCGTACGGGCGCTGGAGGACGGCCGGACCAAGTGGCTGGTGTGGGCGGGCGTCGCGATCGGCTTCGCGTTCCTGGCGAAGACCCTCCAGGCCTTCCTGATCCTGCCCGCCCTCGCCCTCGTCTACGGCGTCTGCGCGCCGGTGCGGCTGAGGAAGCGGCTGGGGCAGCTGGCCCTGGCGACCCTCGCGATCGTCGTCTCCGGGGGCTGGTGGGTCGCGATCGTCGAGCTGTGGCCCGCCTCGTCGCGCCCGTACATCGGCGGGTCGCAGAACAACAGCTTCCTGGAGCTGACCTTCGGCTACAACGGCCTCGGCCGCCTCAACGGCGAGGAGACCGGCAGCGTCGGCGGCGGAGGCGGCATGGGCGGCGGCGGTGGCGGGCAGTGGGGCGAGACCGGCTGGGACCGGATGTTCAACTCCGAGATCGGCGGCCAGATCTCCTGGCTGCTCCCGGCCGCCCTGATCCTGCTGGCCGCGGGCCTGCTCGCCACGCGCCGCGCCGCCCGCACGGACACCGCACGCGCGTCCCTCCTGGTCTGGGGCGGCTCGCTGCTGATGACCACGGCCGTCTTCAGCTACATGGCGGGCATCTTCCACCAGTACTACACGGTGGCCCTCGCGCCGTACCTGGCGGCCGTGACCGGCATGGGCGCCGCGACGCTGTGGGAACGCCGCGCGCGGCCCTGGGCGTCGCTCGCCCTCGCCGCCGCCGTCACGGCGAGCGCGGCCTGGGGCTACGTCCTGCTCGACCGCACGCCCGGCTACCTCCCCTGGCTGAGGGTGACGGTCCTGGTCGGCGGCCTGGTCGCCGCGCTGGGGCTGGTCTTCGCCGGGCGGCTGGGGCGGCGGACCGCCCTCGCGGCGGCCGGGCTGGGCCTCGTGGCGTCGCTGGCCGCGCCCACCGCGTACACGCTGAGCACCGTGCGGGAGGGGCACAGCGGCTCCATCGTCACGGCCGGTCCGGCCGGCGCGAGCATGGGCGGCGGGCCAGGCGGTGGCGGCCGTCCCGGGGGCGGCGGCTTCCCGGGCGGCGGGAACGCGCCCGGCCAGGGGCAGGGCCAGGGCGGTCCCGGAGGCGGCGGCTTCCCCGGCGGCGGCACCGCCCCGGGCGCCGGAGGCACCAACCAGAACGGCCAGACACCGAACGGCCAGACACCCAACGGTCAGGACGGCCAGACACCGAACGGCCAGACCGGCGGCCCGACCGGCGAAGGCGGCCGTATGGGCGCGGGCGGCGGCGGCATGGGCGGCCTGCTCAACGGCGCCGAAGTCGGCTCCGCGGCGAAGAAGCTGCTGGAGACCGACGCCGACGCCTACACCTGGGCCGCCGCCGCGATCGGCTCCCAGAACGCCGCGAGCTACCAACTCGGCACCGGCGCCCCGGTGATGGCGATCGGCGGCTTCAACGGCACCGACCCGTCGCCGACCCTGGCCCAGTTCAAGCAGTACGTGGCGGACGGCCGGATCCACTACTTCATCGGCGGCGGCACCGGGGGCGGCATGGGCGGCGACTCCGGCACCGCGTCGCGGATCACCTCGTGGGTCGTGGCCAACTTCAAGGAGGTCACGGTCGGCTCGGCCACCTTCTACGACCTCACCTCGCCGACGGACTGAACCACCCCGAACGACACCGTTGTACAGCGTATAGGGCCTCCTATACGCTGTACAGCATGACGACATCACCCCAGGAATCCGCGGAGGACCGGGGAACCGCACCCCCGGTCCAGGGCCACCCGCAGCGCTGGCTGATCCTCGGTGTCATCAGCCTCGCCCAGCTCACGGTGGTCCTCGACAACACCGTGCTGAACGTGGCCATCCCCTCGCTCACCGACGAGCTGGGCGCGGCCACCTCGGACATCCAGTGGATGATCAACGCCTACTCGCTCGTCCAGTCCGGCCTGCTGCTCACCGCGGGCAGCGCCGCCGACCGGTACGGCCGCAAGAAGATGCTGGCCACCGGCCTCGCCCTGTTCGGCATCGGCTCACTGGCGGCCGGACTCGCGGACACCACCGGCCAACTGATCGCGGCGCGGGCCGGCATGGGCGTCGGCGGCGCCCTGCTGCTGACCACCACGCTCGCCGTGGTCATGCAGATCTTCGCCCCCGCCGAGCACGCCAAGGCCATCGGCATCTGGAGCGCGGTCAGCGCGCTCGGCTTCGCCGGTGGGCCGCTGATCGGCGGGTTCGTGCTGGACCACTTCCGGTGGGGCGCGATCTTCCTGATCAACCTGCCGGTGGTCGCCCTCGGCCTGGTCGCGGTCGTGGCCCTGGTCCCGGAGTCGAAGAACCGGCAGGGCGACCGCCCCGACCTGATGGGCGCCGTCCTCTCCACGATCGGCATGGCCGCGCTGGTCTACGCGATCATCTCCGGCCCGGAGTACGGCTGGACGTCGGGACGGGTCCTGGCCACGGCCGTCGTCGCCGTGGGCGTGCTCGCGCTCTTCGCCCACTGGGAGAGCCGCGTCCCGTACCCGATGCTGGACCTCACCTTCTTCCGCGACCAGCGGTTCACCGGCGCGGTGGCCGGTCTCGTGCTGATCACCTTCGGCATGGGCGGTGCGCTCTTCCTGCTCACCCAGCACCTGCAGTTCGTGCTCGGGTACGGCCCGCTGGAGGCCGGGCTGCGGACCGCGCCGCTGGCCCTGACGGTGGTGCTGCTCAACTTCTCCGGGGTGGCGGCGAAGTGGCTGGCCCGGCTCGGCACGCCGGTGGCGGTGCTGCTGAGCATGGTGCTGATGGCGGCGGGCCTGGTGGCCATCGCCACGCTGACCGGCCAGGGCTACGCCGGCACGCTGCTGGGGCTGCTGCTGATCGGCGTGGGGTGCGCGCTCGGCAACCCGGCCATGGCCCACGCGCTGATGAGCGCGATCCCGCCGGCCAGGGCGGGGGTCGGCGCGGGCGTCAACGGCACGCTGGCGGAGTTCGGCAACGGGCTGGGCGTGGCCGTGCTGGGCGCGGTGCTGACCTCGCGGTTCGCGGCGCTGACCCCCGTCGCGGCGGCGTCGCTCCCGGCGGCGCTGGCCTCGGCGCGGGGGGAGGGGGAGCGAGGGCGGGTCCTCGACGCGTTCTCCTCCGGAGTGGCGAGCAGTCAGTTGGTGGGGGCGGTGGCGGTGTTGCTGGGCGGGGTGGTGGCGGCGGTGTTGTTGCGCAAGGCGGAGCGGGTGGGCGCCTAAGGGGGCGGGGAGTGGGGCATGTTCGCGGCCGCGGGCCGGTCGTGGCTGGTCGCGCCCGCGGCGGAGCCGCATGTCGTCGCGCCTCGCGCCCCTTTCAGGGGCGCCTAGCATGACCGGTGATGGGGAGAGCGAGGTAGGTGCGCATGGCGAAGGCAGGGCGGGAGGGGCCGCGGGACAGTGTGTGGCTGTCGGGGGAGGGGCGGCGCAGCGGGCGCCGCGGGGGGCAGCCGACCGGGCTCGACCGGGACAGGATCACCGGGGCCACCGTCCGGCTGCTGGACGCCGAGGGCCTGACCGGGTTCTCCATGCGCCGCCTGGCCGCCGAGCTGAACGTCACCGCGATGTCCGTGTACTGGTACGTCGACACCAAGGACCAGCTGCTCGAACTCGCCCTGGACGCCGTCTTCGGCGAGCTGCGCCACCCGGACCCGGACGCCGGCCTCGGCTGGCGCGAGGAACTGCGCGCGCTGGCCCGGGAGAACCGGGCGCTGCTGGTCCGCCACCCCTGGACGTCCCGGCTGGTCGGCACCTACCTGAACATCGGGCCGCACTCGCTGGCGTTCTCCCGGTCGGTGCAGGACGTCGTGCGCCGCAGCGGGCTGCCCGCGCACCGCCTGACCGGCGCCATCTCCGCCGTCTTCCAGTTCGTCTACGGCTACGGCACCATCGAGGGCCGTTTCCTCGCCCGGGTGGCGGACACCGGGCTGAGCCCCGAGGAGTACTACCGGGACTCGATGACCGCGGCGACCGAGCTGCCGGACACCGCGGGCGTCATCGAGGACGCCCGGGGCATCATGGCGGCCCGGGGCGGCGACACCGTCGCGGAGATGCTGGAACGGGACTTCGAGTTCGCCCTCGACCTGCTCGTCGCGGGCATCGACGCCATGGTCGGACGGGGCTGACCGGGCGCCGGCCGCACGCCCCGGCCGAGGACCCTCAGTCGTCCGCCGCCAGCCGCGCCGGGAAGCCGCCCGTCGCCACCGGCCCCCACTTCTCGGGCGTCACCCGGATGATGGACTTGCCCTGCTTGACCATGGCCTGCCGGTACTCGTCCCAGTCGGGGTGCTCGCCGGAGATGTTGCGGAAGTACTCCACGAGCGGCTCGACGGAGTCGGGCGAGTCGAGGACCTCCGCGATGCCGTCGACCTGGACCCACGGGCCGTTCCACTCGTCGCTGAGCACGAGGAGGCTGACCCTCGGGTCACGGCGCGCGTTGCGGGTCTTGGCCCGCTCGGGGTAGGTCGAGACGACGATCCGGCCGGTGTCGTCGACCCCGCAGGTCAGCGGCGACCCCTGCGGGCTGCCGTCGGCCCGCCGGGTCAGCAGGATCGCCCGGTGCCGGGGGCGTACGAAGTCCAGCAACTCGGCCAGGGAGACGCGGGTGTTCGTCGCGATGTTCGGTGCCATGCGGCCAGCCTAGGGCGCCGTCCCGCACTCGCTGCGCAGCGCCTCCGCCAGGTTGTCGTGGACCGGCACGTCGCGGCGCAGGCCGGAGAGTTCCAGGACGCGGCTCGGCACGCCCTTCGGGGCGGCCACCACGCGCAGCAGCGCCCGGTCGGGCAGCAGACGGCGCACGGCGGCGATCAGACGGACCCCCTGGGAGTCCATGAAACGGGTCGCGGAGAGGTCGAGGACGAGCAGGCGCAGCCCGTCGGAGCGCTGCTCCACGGCGGTCGTGATCAGGGGCAGCAGCCCCGAGGCGTTGCAGAAGTCGATCTCGCTGGGCATCGCGAGCACGGCGCACCCGGGTGGATCACAGGGCTCGCACGGTTCGCGGGACTGGGGAGGGAGGAAGGTCACAGCACTCACCTGACAGACGTCCGTCGGGCTTCCGGCCGGGCCGCTTCCTGACCCGCTCCCCATTGCACCATGCCGCGGGGCGGCGCGGAAGGTGCACTGTCCGTCCGTCCGCCCGGACCGTCGGCCGAGCGTCACCGGCACGCAACCGAGCAGCTAAAGTGCTGTTCGTCCTGTGCTCGCAGTCGGGAATGTGCTGCGGAGCTCTCCTGCGCACGGCCGTGAGGCCGCGCTTGCCGAAGAGGTTCGTGGTGGCTGCGTCCGAATTTACTGATTTGCCGCGTTTTCCGGTGGGCTTCGAGCTGGCCGAGGCTCTGACCGCGGCGGCTCAGCACCTGCATGGGACGGCCACCCCCGACGACACCATGAACACCGCCGTCGCCCTGGCGGTACGCCTGCTGCCCGACGCCGAGCACGCGGGCATCGCGGAGATCCAGCGCGGCGGCCGGCTGCGCTCGCTGGCCTGGACCGACGAGACCGTGCGCTTCGCCGCCGAGCCCCGGCAGGGCGGCCACACCCCCGGCCACATCCCGCACCCGCACTGGGAGCGCCTGTGGACCACGCCCGTGGTGCGCACGGACGACAGCGAGGCCGACGGCGGCGGCAACGTCCTGTCCGGGCTCGGCCTGCGTTCGGCGCTGTCCCTGCGGCTGCGCGCCGACCGGCGCCGCCTGACCGTGCTGACCGCCTACGCCCGCAAGCCGCAGGCCTTCGACGAGGACGCCACCCGCGTCGGACGGCTGTTCACCGCGCACGTCTCCCTCGCCCTGGACTCGGCGACCGTGCGCGAGCAGCTCACCGAGGCGATGCGCACCCGGGACCTGATCGGCCAGGCCACCGGCATCCTGATGGAGCGGCTGGACATCGACGCGGCCGGTGCCTTCGAGTCCCTGGTGAAGGCCTCCCAGCGGGAGAACGTGAAGCTGCGCGACCTGGCCCGCCGCATCGTCGACGCGAACTCCGGTACGGGCGGCAGAGGTGTGACCGAACGGTGACGGGACATCCGTACGGTCATGACCCCGCAGACCACGGACACGGAAACGGACCCGAGCACGCAGACGCTTGACCACGCCCTCGCGCGCACCCAGGGCCTGGACACCCTGCTGCGCGACCTGACCGACCGGGCGGTCCAGCAGGTGCCCGGCGCCGACGCCTGTTCGGTCACGGTGCGCCGCGCCGACCGGCTGATGACGCTGGCGGGCAGCACCGGCCTGCCCAGCGGCCTGGACCTGCGCCAGTACGAGAACGGCTCGGGCCCCTGCGTGGACGCGGCCGAGACGGGGAGCGCGCAGTACTCCCCGGACCTGGCGACCGAGACCCGCTGGCCCGCGTACACGGAGTACGCCCTGACCACCGGCGTGCGCTGTGTGCTGGCGCTGCCGCTGGCCGTCGAGGGCGAGACGGGCGCCGCGCTCAACCTCTACGGCCTCGGGGCCGACTCCCTGGCCCAGGCACTGGACGCGGCCCGCGCCTTCGCGGAGCGGGCCGCGGACGCGGTGAACGAGGCCCTGCGCATCGAGCGGGAGCGGGCCTCGGCGGCCGATGTGCGCACCGCCCTGCTCTCCCGCAGCGTCATAGACCAGGCGGTCGGCATGCTCATGGCCCGGGAGCGCATCGACGCCCACCGGGCCATGGAACGGCTGCGCCGGGCCTCACAGCACCGGAACGTCAAGCTCCGGGACCTGTGCGCCGAGGTGGTGGCCCGGGCGACCGGCGGTGCGTCACACCGCGGGCAGTGACTCCCCCTGGACCGCCTGGATGTCCAGCTCGACCCTGAGCGTCGTGCCGATGGCGGCGATACCGGCCTGGACGACCTGGTTGTAGTTCATGGCGAAGTCCTCGCGGTGCAGTTCCGCCGTCGCCCGGAAGGCCGCCCGGGTGCCGCCCCAGGGGTCGGCGCCGGTGCCGAGGTAGGCCAGGTCCAGGTCGACCTCGCGGACGACCCCGTGCAGGCCCAGCTCGCCGTGGACGGTCCAACGGTCCGGGCCGGCCTGGCTCACGCCGGTGGACCGGTAGGTGATCTCCGGGTGGCGCTCGACGTCCAGGAAGTCGGCCGAGCGCAGGTGGGTGTCGCGCATGCCGTTGCCGGTGTCGATGGAGGCCGCCCGGATCACCGCCTCCACCCGGGACTTGGTGACGTCGTCCGGCGCGATCTCGACGGTGGCGGCGAAGTCGGTGAAACGCCCGCGCACGCTGGAGATGCCCAGGTGCTGCGCGACGGCGGCCACGCTGGAGTGCGCCGGGTCGACCGTCCACGGCCCCGGCGGCGGCAGTTCGGTGCCGCCCTGGCGGGCCAGCGTCACCGTGCCGACCTCGGCCCGCCCGCTCGCGGTGACGATCGCGCTGGAGGCGGCCGGCGCGTAGCCGACCGCGGTGACGATGACGGTGTACGCCCCCGGCGTCAGCGCGGTGGTGTCCCGCACGGCCCCCTCGGTGTCCGCCTCGGCGCGCAGCACCTGCGTGCCGGTCATGTCGGTCACCGTGACGACCGCGTGCGACACGGCCCATCCGTCCCGCGTTCGGATCCTCGCGGTCAGTCCCATCCCGTTTTCTCCCTGCAAAGGCTCAGAAAGTGGTCGTAAAGAAACCGGCCCGTGGTGGGCGGGCGCACCTCCGCTCAGAGCGCGCACGCCACCACGGGCCGGGGTTCTGCTACTCGCCGGGGTGGGCGAGATCGATGTCGTGACCGTCGGCACCGGGTCCGGCGACCGTCAGGGAGGTGGCCACCGGCGGGTAGCCGGTCGCGATGACGGTGTACTCACCGGCGTCCAGGTCGGTGAAGGCGTACGCCCCGTCCGACCCGGTGGTGGCCGTGCCGATCACGTTGCCCGCCGCGTCCACCAGGGTGACCCGGGCGTCGGCCAGCGGACCGTGCGGCGCCCGCACGACGCCCTGGACCTGGGCCCCGGCCTGGAGGTCGACCTCGACGCGGGTGACGCCGGTGCCGCCCACCTCCAGCGGCAGCGCGCGGGGCCGGTAGCCGGCGGCGTTGACCGCGACGGTGACCGTGCCCGGCACCAGTTCGGTGAAGGCGAACTCGCCCTGCTCACCGGTGGCGGCGCTGGCCAGCAGGTCGCCGCGCACGTCGGTGACGATCACCATGGCGTCCTTGACCGGCAGCCCGCTCTCCACGGCACGGACCAGGCCGGTGAGCCCGCTGGTGCCGCTGAGCAGGATGTCGTAGGCGACCGGCTCGTCGTTGACGACGATGGTGGAGGCCTGCGGCTGGAAGCCGTCGGCGGAGGCGATCAGCACGTACGACCCGGCGCTCGGCGCGTCGACGGCGTAGGAGCCGTCGGCCTGGGCGACGGACCGGCCGAGCTGGCGGCCGGCCAGCGAGATCAGCGTGACCGCGGCCTGCGGGACCGGCGCGGACTCGGCGCCGCGGACGAAGCCGCGCACCGCGATGCCGCCGGAGACGGGCGCCTTCGGTTCACCGGAGCCGGTCGTCGTGGCGACGGCGGCCAGACGCTGCGTGGTGGCCGGGGCGGGCGAGGTGTCCGAGACCGCGGAGGCGGCCGGAGCACCGGACGGCGTGGCCGACACGGCCGCCATCGCACCGGCCGGGACCGGCTCGTCGGCGACGCGGACGGCCTCCGCGGGGGTGCCCGCCACCGGCGGCGCGGACTCGGCCGAGGCTTCCGACGCCTGGGCGAGGGCGCCCTTGGTGCGCAGCGGGACCTCCTTGATGAACAGCGTCACCAGGAAGGCGAGCAGGGCGATCGGGGCGACGATCAGGAAGATGTCCGCGATGCCGTGCCCGTAGGCGCTCTCCAGCCATTCACGGATGCCGGGGGGCAGCAGGTCCATGTCGGGGATGGCGCCGCTGCCGGAGGCCTTGGCGGCCGCCGCCTGCTCCTGCGGGCTGAGCGAACCGATGGTGTCCGAGGCGTAGTGGCTGATCCGGGTCGACATCACGGAGCCGAGCACCGAGACGCCCACCGCGCCGCCGAGGGACCGGAAGAAGGTGACCGTGGAGGACGCGGCACCCAGGTCGCTCGGGTCCACCTGGTTCTGCGTGCAGAGCACCAGGTTCTGCATCATCATGCCGACGCCGAGACCCATCAGCGCCATGAAGATGCCGATGTGCCAGTACGGGGTGTCGTAGCGCATGGTGCCGAGCAGGCCCAGGCCCGCGGTCAGCAGCACGCCGCCGGCCAGCAGCCAGCCCTTCCACTTGCCGGTCTTGGTGATGACCTGACCGGAGACCGTGGAGGAGATGAACAGACCGCCGATCATCGGGATCGTCATGACACCCGACATGGTCGGGGACTTGTCCCGGGCCAGCTGGAAGTACTGGCTGAAGTAGACGGTGCCCGCGAACATCGCGATGCCGACGAACAGCGAGGCCAGCGAGGCCAGGGTGATGGTGCGGTTCTTGAACAGGCGCAGCGGGATGATCGGCTCGCTGGCCTTCGACTCGACGAGCAGGAAGAGCAGCGTCAGCACGATCGCGCCGCCGACCATGGCGCCGGTCTGCCACGACATCCAGGAGTACTTGTCGTCGGCGAAGGTGACCCAGACGAGCAGCAGGCAGACGGCCGCGGTGACGAAGAAGGCGCCGGCCCAGTCGACCTTGACCTTCCGCTTGAGCACCGGCAGGTGCAGCGTCTTCTGCAGCACGATCAGCGCGAGGATCGCGAAGGGCACGCCGACGTAGAGGCACCAGCGCCAGCCGAGCCAGCTGGTGTCGGTGATGACACCGCCGAGCAGCGGACCGCCGACGGTGGCGACGGCGAAGGTGGCGCCGAGGTAGCCGGAGTAGCGCCCGCGCTCACGCGGGGAGATCATCGCGGCCATGATGATCTGCGCCAGGGCGGACAGACCACCGGCGCCCAGGCCCTGGATGGCCCGCGCGGTGATCAGCATCGCGGGGTTCTGCGCCAGACCGGCCACGACGGAGCCGACGACGTAGACGATCAGGGCTATCTGGACCAGGGCCTTCTTGCTGAACAGGTCCGCGAGCTTGCCCCACAGGGGGGTGGAGGCGGTCATCGTCAGCAGCGAGGCCGTGACGACCCAGGTGTAGGCGCTCTGGCCGCCGCCGAGGTCACCGATGATCTCGGGCAGGGCGTTGGTGACGATGGTGGAGGACAGGATCGCGCAGAACATGCCGAGCAGCAGCCCGGACAAGGCCTCCATGATCTGCCGGTGCGTCATCGGAGCGTCTCCGGAGGAGCCTCCCCCGTGCTTGGCATGAGCCCGCACACCGGCTGGTGTGGTCGTTGCCATGGACTTCCTTTACTTACGTGGTGATCGCGGGTGTACGGGTGGACGGTTCGTCCCCGGACAGTGCGGGAGGCCGGGCCGCGGGGGCCCGGCAGTCGTCGAAGCTGGCCCTGAGGCGGGCCATGAGCCGGGAGAGCTGGCCGACCTCGTCGTCGGACCAGTCGCTCAGACGGTGGGAGAGCAGCTGGGTGGTCCGCTCGGCGATCTCGTCGAGCTGCTCCTGCCCGGCGGCCGTCAGACGCAGGATGCGCGAGCGCTTGTCCGCGGGGTCGGGAAGGCGTTCGATCCAGCCCCGCTCGGCGCCGTGGGCGACGTGGCGGCTGGTCACCGACATGTCGACCGCGAGCAGCTCCGCGAGCTTGCTCATGCGCATGTCCCCGTGACGGCCGAGCAGTGTCAGTACGGCGACGGACCCGCCGGGACAGTCCGACGGCAGCAGCCGCCCCATCTCCCGCTTCACGGCGCCGAAGGCGCTGAACTGGCGGATCAGCTCCTCGTACTGAGCCCTCTCGGCCATGCGCACCTCCCGATTCGTTGCTTAGGGCAACCATAGGATCAGTTAGTTGCTACAGGCAAACAAAAACGGCCGGTGCGGCATAAAAAGTTGGCAAAGGCAAGTATTGCGAAAGTAAATGCGCAGGTGGTAAAGGGTGGGTCGGGTCAAGAGCACTCGGCGGCCCCGCACTTGGGCCGCACTCGGGGATTCGCTAGTGTCTCGGCCCATGGCTAACACCCAGGGCCCCCAGGGCAATAACGACCCCGCAGGCAGCACCCAGATGTTCCGCGCGTTCGTCGACGACGCCCCGCAGAGCCGGCAGGCGGCCCCCGCCGCCTCCTCCGGGCCCCGCGTCGGCCTGATCGTCGGCATCGTGGCCGCCGTGATCGTCGTCGCGGCCGTGGCCTGGCTGGCGCTCGGCTAGGAACAGGCACCGGCCCCTGCGGCCGGAACAGGCACCGGCCCCTGCGGCCGGTGGCGGCACATACGAAGGCGACCGCCGCGGCACCCCCGAGGTGCCACGGCGGTCGCCGCGCTGTCGTACGGACTCTCCCGCGGCGCGGGCTCAGTCCGAGATGAGCCCTTCGCGCAGCTGCGACAGGGTGCGGGTGAGCAGCCGGGAGACGTGCATCTGCGAGATGCCGACCTCCTCGCCGATCTGCGACTGGGTCATGTTGGCGAAGAAGCGCAGCATGATGATCCGCCGCTCCCGGGGCGGCAGCTTGGCCAGCAGCGGTTTGAGGGACTCGCGGTACTCCACGCCCTCCAGCGCGGTGTCCTCGTAGCCCAGGCGGTCCGCCAGCGAGCCCTCGCCGCCGTCGTCCTCCGGGGCCGGGGAGTCCAGCGAGGAGGCGGTGTAGGCGTTGCCGACCGCGAGGCCGTCGACGACGTCCTCCTCGGACACGCCGAGGACGGTGGCCAGCTCACCCACGGTCGGAGAGCGGTCCAGCTTCTGGGACAGCTCGTCGCTGGCCTTCGTCAGGGCCAGGCGCAGCTCCTGGAGGCGGCGCGGGACGCGCACCGACCACGAGGTGTCGCGGAAGAACCGCTTGATCTCGCCGACGACGGTCGGCATGGCGAACGTCGGGAACTCGACGCCCCGTTCGCAGTCGAAGCGGTCGATCGCCTTGATCAGGCCGATGGTGCCGACCTGGACGATGTCCTCCATCGGCTCGTTGCGGGAGCGGAAGCGCGCGGCGGCGTAACGCACCAGCGGGAGGTTGAGCTCGATCAGGGTGTCCCGGACGTAGGCACGCTCGGGGCTGTCCGCGTCGAGGGCGGCGAGCCGCAGGAACAGGGAGCGGGACAGGGTGCGGGTGTCGATGGCCTCGGTGGCCGGGAGGGCCTGGGCCGGCACGGCGTCGAGGTCCGGCACGGCGTCGCCGGCCTGAGTGCCGTCGACGGAGCCGACGGAGTCGATGGGGCCGACGGGCTCGACGGAGGCGAGCGCCTCGATCGAGTCGGGCGCGGTCTCGCTCTCCGCGAGCGCGAGCACCTTCGAGCTGCCCTGTTCTGCGGACATGCCACCCCCTTTGGGTCGCGGGACGGTCGCGGCACACGCTCCCACGCCGGGAACGCAGCCTTCACCTGAATACCGGAGCCGAAGCCCCGGCAAACGCGTCTCCGGCAGAATGTCACATGTCGGCA
The DNA here is from genome assembly GCF_044590125.1 of Streptomyces sp. BBFR25. Lineage (NCBI taxonomy): Bacteria > Bacillati > Actinomycetota > Actinomycetes > Kitasatosporales > Streptomycetaceae > Streptomyces > Streptomyces sp. BBFR25. Next base: position 4,126,216 of record NZ_CP172447.1, on the reverse strand, counting down.
ACGCGCTGTAGTGACATGTCGACATCCGAGATGCGAATACCCCCTGGAAACAGGGGGTCTGATGGGCTTTCAGCCCGATTCCGTCCGCAACGGCCCTGGTGAGCGATTCGCTCTCGCCGGTGACGCCTCGCTCGCGCTTTCGACTCCCCCCGGAGTCCCGGCCGAGCTTACGCGTCGATCCGGTTGGCGGACCTCAAACGCTGGAAACTACGCGCCAGTAGCCGCGAGACGTGCATCTGGGAGACGCCGAGTTCGGCACTGATCTGGGACTGCGTGAGGTTGCTGTAGTAGCGCAGCAGCAGGATCCGCTGCTCCCGCTCGGGAAGTTGGACGAGCAGGTGGCGCACCAGGTCGCGGTGCTCGACCCCGTCCAGCGCCGGGTCCTCGTAGCCGAGCCGGTCGAGGAGCCCGGGCAGCCCGTCGCCCTCCTGCGCGGCCTCCAGCGAGGTGGCGTGGTACGACCGTCCCGCCTCGATGCAGGAGAGCACCTCCTCCTCGGTGATGCGCAGCCGCTCGGCGATCTCGGCGGTGGTCGGGGAGCGCCCGAAGGCGGTGGTGAGGTCCTCGGTGGCGCTGTTGACCTGCACCCACAGCTCGTGCAGCCGGCGCGGCACGTGCACCGTGCGGACGTTGTCGCGGAAGTACCGCTTGATCTCCCCGACCACCGTGGGCATCGCGAACGTCGGGAACTGCACGCCCCGCTCCGGGTCGAAGCGGTCGATGGCGTTGATCAGCCCGATGGTGCCGACCTGGACGACGTCCTCCATCGGCTCGTTGCGGGAGCGGAACCGGGCGGCGGCGTAGCGCACCAGCGGGAGGTTGGCCTCGATGAGCGCCGCGCGCACCCGGTCGTGCTCCGGTGTGCCCGGGGTGAGGCCCTTCAGTTCGCCGAAGAGCACCTGGGTCAGGGCCCGGGTGTCGGCACCCCGGCTGCGCTGCGGCGCGGGGGCCTCCTGGGCCTGGGCGGGCGGCGCGGGCGGTGCTTGAGGCGCAGTACTGGCCGGCACGGTCAACTCCACCTCGTGATCTGTCAACTCTTCCGTCAATTCATCCGTCAAAAGCGGTCATAGCATCACAAGACATGTCCACTGTGTGCAAGCACCGCATAACGCCGTGTTGAGCGAATGCGAAAGGCCCCGCACCGAACGGGTGCGGGGCCGGGGCGCGGGCCGAAGGGGCTCAGAGGTCCGCGGTGGTACTAGAACTCGTAGTCGGCGATCACCCAGGTGGCGAACTCCCGCCACAGCGCGACGCCCGCCTGGTGCGCCGGGTGTTCGAGGTAGCGCTTGAGGGCGTCGGCGTCGTCCACCGCCGAGTTGATGGCGAAGTCGTAGGCGATGGGCCGCTCGCTGATGTTCCAGGCGCATTCCCAGAAGCGGAGGTCGTCGATCTGGCCGCCGAGCGCCCGGAAGGCCTCGACGCCCTCCACGACGCGCGGGTCTTCGCGCCCGACGCCGTCGTTCAGCTTGAACAGCACGAGGTGGCGGATCATCACTCTCCTCCGTTGGCGGCCCAGGTCATGAAGTCGCCCACGGCGCCCGCCGCGTCCGATATGCCCTGGAAACCTATCTGTACGTAGTCGGCTGCCTTGGCCGGATCGGTGATGATCACGTACAGCACGAAGACCACGAGCACATAGACGGCGATCTTCTTCGAGTTCACCGCCACCGCGGCCTCCCCTGTCCCTTTCGACTCACGCCTTCGGTCGCTCATGATCGCACGAAGGGCCCCGTCTTTCGACGGGGCCCTTCCAAAGCGGTAGCGGAGGGATTTGAACCCTCGGTGACTTGCGCCACACTCGCTTTCGAGGCGAGCTCCTTCGGCCGCTCGGACACGCTACCGAGACAGACCTTACAGCACGCGGCGGCGTGCTCAGAAATCGGTATTGCGGCCGACGAACGACCGTACGGGCAGCCGTCCCGGCACCCCGCCGGGACCGGCTCAGCGGTCGCGGAAGAAGTCCTTGAGCGGCCGGGCGCAGTCGTCCGCGAGCACGCCCTCGATCACCTCGGGCCGGTGGTTGAGGCGCCGGTCGCGCACGACGTCCCACAGGGACCCGACCGCGCCCGCCTTGTCGTCGCGGGCGCCGTAGACCACGCGGTCCACGCGGGACTGCACGAGCGCGCCCGCGCACATCGTGCAGGGCTCCAGGGTGACGACGAGCGTGCACCCGGACAGCCGCCACTCGCCCAGCTCCACTGCGGCCCGCCGGATCGCGAGGACCTCGGCGTGGGCCGTCGGATCCCCGGTGGCCTCACGTTCGTTGTGCCCGGCGGAGAGCACGGTGCGGCCGTCCGGCGCCAGCACGACGGCGCCGACGGGCACGTCCCCGCCCTCCGCCGCCCGCCCGGCCTCGACGAGGGCGAGCCGCATCGCGGCCCGCCACCGGTCGCGCACCGGATCGGGCGGTGCCTCCTCGGGCCACTGACCGGTCGGCGCGGTCAGCGGACGGTCTCCAGGACGTCGGAGACGCCCAGCGCCTCGGCGATCTCCCCGACCGCGTCCCCGGACATCGAGCGCAGCTCCTTCTCGCTCACCCCGAGGTCGTCGAGGACCTCGGCGTCGCCGACCGGCCCGTGCGGCACGGCCTCGCCCGATCCGGCGGCCGCGGCGGCGCCGTCGCCCCCGTCCTCCTCGTCGTCGTCGGACTCGCCGTCCTCGGTGCCGTCGAGGTCGAGGGCGTCGAGGTCGTCGCCCTCGTCACCCGGTTCCCGGCCGAGCAGCTCGTCGGTGAGCAGGATCTCGCCGTAGCTGCTGCGGGCGGCCGCGGCGGCGTCCGAGACGTAGATACGGGGGTCCTCCTCACCGTCCACCCGGACGACTCCGAACCACGCGTCCTCCTGCTCGATCAGCACGAGCACCGTGTCCTCGTCGGGAGAGGCCTCCCGGGCCAGGTCGGCAAGATCCGACAGGGTTTCCACATCGTCGAGCTCCGTGTCGCTCGCTTCCCACCCGTCTTCGGTGCGCGCGAGCAGTGCGGCGAAGTACACCGTGACTCTCCCACTGGTCCTAGGCGTGCCGGTTGGGGATCCCCCCGGCGGAGGCTACGGGCGGGGGAGCGGTGCTCCGAGCCCCACCCACTCGGAATCGTGGCAGAAACAAGGCACTCAGGGGACGTCTTCGCCGCCCTGTGTCCGGCTGTTTCGACCGGCGTCCGGGAAGGTGCGTCCCCGGGCTGCCGGCCGGCAGTGCTCTCGTCGCCGCCACGTGCGGATCGTACGCGGATTCTCGCGGTCCCCGCGTACGTCCGTCACCACCAACGTCGGCGCGGCGCGCGATCTTCCCCGGCCGGGTCAGGAAGTTCTGCCGAGGAGGGACCACCGGCGAGAGGAGGGACTACCAGCGAAAGGTGCGCATGCGCATCGCGTGCCGCAGCCGGGCGGTCTTGACGCGGCGCGGCTGCACGCGGTCCCGCAACTGGCGCGCCTCCGCCAGATCACGCAGGAACTGGGCCCGGCGCCGACGCCGTTCCGCCTCGCGCTCCCGTTCCTCGGGCACCGCACTCGGCGCGGCTCCGCGTTCCGTCGCCCGCCCCCCGCCGGGGGACGGCGTGTTGTGGAAGTCCCGGTCAGGCACAGTCTCACCACCCAGCGTCCGTCTCTTCCACCTTCCCCCGACCGAGCGGTTTGACGCCCGCGAACGAGTGGAGCCGCGCCCGGGGCCTTGCCCGCCGCGGGGACGCCGCCCCCACGGGGCCCGGTTACTGTGGTGGACATGCGTCTCCACGTCGTCGACCACCCCCTGGTCGCCCACAAGCTCACCACGCTGCGCGACCAGCGCACCGACTCCGCGACCTTCCGCCGTCTCGCCGACGAGCTGGTCACCCTGCTCGCCTACGAGGCCACGCGCGACGTGCGCACCGAACAGGTCGACATCCACACGCCGGTGACGCAGACCACCGGCGTCAAGCTCTCCCACCCGCGCCCGCTGGTGGTGCCGATCCTGCGGGCCGGTCTCGGCATGCTCGACGGCATGGTCCGGCTGCTGCCGACCGCCGAGGTGGGCTTCCTCGGCATGGTGCGCAACGAGGAGACGCTCCAGGCCTCCACGTACGCCACGCGCATGCCGGACGACCTGTCCGGCCGCCAGGTGTACGTCCTCGACCCCATGCTGGCCACCGGCGGCACCCTGGTCGCGTCCATCAAGGAGCTGATCAAGCGCGGCGCCGACGACGTGACCGCCGTGGTGCTGCTCGCCGCCCCCGAGGGTGTCGAACTGATGGAGCGCGAGCTGGCCGGCACCCCGGTGACGGTCGTGACGGCCTCGGTCGACGAGCGTCTCAACGAGCAGGGCTACATCGTCCCGGGCCTCGGCGACGCGGGCGACCGCATGTACGGAGCGGCCGAGTAGTACCTCGCAGCGCCCCTCCTCAGCAGCTCTTCTTCTCCGCGGCGGGCGTCGACCGCGGCGCGGCCAGCTTGGCCAGCGCCGTGTCGGCGTCCGCGCGGTTCGCCAGCCCCTTGAAGCCGTTGCCGATGATGAGGTCGACGGCGGCGCCCTTGCGGGCCGCGTCGGCGCGGTGCTCGGCGCCGGGCAGCTGCGTGCCGAGCACGGGAAGCGCACTCTTCAGGGAAGCGGTCGGCCCGAGCAGGAGCCCCGTGCCGGTGACCTTCTTGTCGTACTCCTTGGGCGCGTTGCTCACGTCGCCCACGCGGAAGCCGCGCTTCTTCAGTTCGTCGGCGGTCTTCTGCGCCAGACCGCCGCGGGTGGTCGCGTTGAGCACGTTGACGGTGACCTGGCCGGGCTTCGGCAGCACCGCGGCAGCCGGCGAGGCGCTCGCCCGCGCGGTGGTGACACAGCCCGCGGCACCGGCCGCCGAGGCCTTGTCGCCGCCGGTGAAGACGTCGATGAGCTGCAGCGTGCCCCAGCCCAGCACTCCGAGAACGGTGACACAGGCGACGGCGACGAACGCGACCCGGCCACGCCGCCGGGACGGGCGCATCCGCGGGTACTTGCCCCCCGTGATTTTGTACTGGCCACCCATGCCGGGAGGAGTCAGCATGCTCATGGGCGCAGCGTAATGCGCCGGAGCGGTGATGCCTATTAGATGATCAGTCGACGTTCCGAGGTTCGGCGCAAGGCAACCCGAACGGGTCAAGCGGAAGCCCGCCGACGCCCGTCAGTCGAGTTCGAGGACCCGGGCGTGCAGCACCTGACGCTGCTGCAGCGCGGCGCGCACCGCGCGGTGCAGACCGTCCTCCAGATACAGGTCGCCCTGCCACTTCACCACGTGCGCGAAGAGGTCGCCGTAGAAGGTGGAGTCCTCGGCCAGGAGCGTCTCCAGGTCGAGCTGGCCCTTGGTCGTCACGAGCTGATCGAGGCGGACCGGGCGCGGCGCGACGTCCGCCCACTGCCGGGTGCTTTCCCGGCCGTGGTCGGGGTACGGCCGGCCGTTTCCGATGCGCTTGAAGATCACACGGAAAGCCTACCGGCCCGGACGTTGCGGGCGCAGCCATGGCGGCGGAGTGCGGCGCCGGAAAAGACGCCGTAAACCGGATCAATCGGCAAGGGTCGGCACTCCGCCGGCGGTGGAGACGGGGCGTGCCCGCCCCCGCCGCCCGGACGCTCCCGTCAGCCGCGCCTCCGTTCCCGCTCCGGGAGCCGCCGTTCTTCGGCTTCCCGGGGTGCGGAACCGGGCTTGGGCGTACGGCGGGCGGCCTCGGCGCGCAGGAGGGCGCGCAGGACGGCGTAGGGGTCGTGGGGCATGGCGATTCCTCGTTCCTGGTGCGTCACGTGTTCGTCCCTGTCCGCGGGGGACCGGCGAGCGGGCCGGTCCGGCGCGGTCAGCAGCGCAGGACGACGGAGCGCGGGCCGCGGGGAAGGGCGGCGGCCCGTCCGGAACGAGCGTCGAATCGAGGGGGAGGGTCCGCGGCGAAGGACGGCGGGACCGGCCGCACCACGGTGGCGCGCCGGCCGTTCCGGCCCACGACGCGCAGGGCGGAGTCGAGATGGTCGTACTCCGCCGTGGAGCCGCCCGCTCCGGCCGCCGCCGTGACCGGTGCCGCCTGCACCGTCACGTGCGTGCAGGGCACGATCAGGGCGAGCAGCAGCACCAGGACCCGCAGACAGACACCACGGCGGGCGGCGGTGTGCGGGGCGTGCCTCATCTCAGTCGTGTCCCCGCCCGGCGTACGCCGTCCAGCGCACCGGGGACGAGAACCGCCCGCTCGGCGTAGGGCGGGCGCCGCGGGCGCCGTTCACCGGGCGTGCGGGACCTGACGCGCCCGCCCCCGCAGCCGTACCGCCGTGACGATCTCCACGACGCCGACGACGACCAGCCACCACCCGCCGACCAGCATGAGGACGGTGGCCGACTCGACGGGCGAGTCGATCAGGACGACGCCGGCGACGACGGTGACGGCGCCGAGGAAGATCTGCCAGCCGCGTGCGGGCATCGCCGGGTCGTGCGCGGCGGCCACGATCTGCGTGACGCCGCGGAACAGCCAGCCGATGCCGATCCAGAGCGCGAGCAGCAGCACCGACTGCAGGGGGCCGCGGAAGCAGAACAGACCCAGCAGGATCGACACCGCACCGCTGATGAAGGCCAGCACCCGCAGCGAGGTGCGCCGGTGGGTGCCGAAGGCGGCGGCCAGCTGGAGGACGCCGCTGATGACCAGGTAGAGGCCGAAGAGCACGCCGGCGGCGAGCAGTGAGGCGCCCGGCCAGACCAGGACCAGGACGCCCAGGATCAGTGAGGCGACACCGGTGAACAGCACGGTCTGCCAGGCGGCGCGGGACAGCAGGTGCAGCGGCCCCTCGAAGGCCGGTTCGGGCTCCGGCTCCTGCCGTCCGGAGGCCGTTCCGTGTGGCGTTCCGTGCGCCGTCCCATGGGTCGTTCCGTACCGGGCGTGCACCCCGCGGTCGTCGTACGGCGTCCCGCCGGGGGACCCGCTAGGTGGTTCGGTCATGCCCCATGCTGGGAGCAGGCGGGGCGCCGATGCCAGCCGGGTTGGGCCACGGGGCTGATGTGATCCGGCGCGGGCCTCGTGGCGTTGCTCCATAGAGGGGGAATACCGGGTGCCATCAGGTGCGGTCACCCGATTGAGCATCCGAGCGGTCTTTTTTCGGGTATGGGCGGATTGGTCTGTTCCGTTCCAGTGAAGGAGGGCCGGTGGCCGAACGCATTGTTCATCGACGCGGTTATCGAAAGGGCCTCGGCGGCGAGATGTGCGCCGAGTTCCTGGGGACGTTCGTCCTGATCCTGTTCGGCATCGGCTCGGTGGCCGTCGCGGTCGCCGGGCTCCCGGGCTCGGGGCGGCAGACCGCGGACTTCGGGCCCGCCAACTGGCTCATCATCTCGTGGGGGTGGGGCCTGGCCGTCGTGTTCGGCGTCTACGCGGCGGGCGGCATCAGCGGCGCGCACCTCAATCCCGCGGTGACCCTCGGCTTCGCGGTCCGGCGTGACTTCCCGTGGCGGAAGGTGCTGCCCTACTGGCTCGCGCAGGTCGTGGGCGCCTTCGTCGCCGCCGCGCTCGTGTACGCCTGCTACCGGTGGGCGATCGACGCGGCCATCGCCAAGGCGGGCGAGACGCGGGAGACCTCGCTGAACACGTACTCGATCTTCGCTACGTTCCCCGCCGAGTACTTCGGGGACTCCTGGTGGGGCCCCCTGCTCGACCAGATCGTGGGCACCGGGATCCTGCTGCTGCTGATCTGCGCCCTCATCGACACCCGCAACACGGCTCCGCGGGCCAACCTCCACCCCTTCCTCATCGGCCTCGTCGTCGTCGTGATCGGTCTCGCCTTCGGCACCAACGCGGGGTACGCGATCAATCCGGCCCGCGACTTCGGCCCCCGCCTGTTCACCTTCTTCGAAGGCTGGGGCGCCATCGCCCTGCCCGGCACCTTCGAATGGTTCAGCGGCTACTGGTGGATCCCCATCGTCGGCCCGCTCATCGGCGGGGTCGTGGGGGTCCTCGTGTACGACCTGCTCATCAGCCCGGTGATCAAGGCCAGGCTGAGCGAGCGCGAGGAGGGCCCCGCCACCAAGGAGCCCTAGCGGTCGAGCGGCCGGACGCCCGGCGGCTACCGCTCCACCCGTATCCGCCGGGTCTCGCTCACCTGGTCGGTCTCCGAGACCCGGACCGTCGCCTTCATCGTCCAGGTCCCCGGGAGGGGCAGGGTGACGGTGTTGGCGCTCCAGTACCCGCCGCGGTCGGACAGGTCCGCCTCGATGGGGCCGACGTCCTGGTCGGGGAGGGTGAAGGAGAGGCGCAGTTCGGGTACGGCGGCCAGGCTGCCGTCGGGGCCGAAGACGACGGCCTGGACGGCGTTGTCGCCGGTGCGGCCGGGGTCCAGGGTGATCTGGACCGTGCCGCGTCCGGCCGTGCCGATCTCGAACGGGATCGTGGTGACGGACGCGGGCAGCACACCGCCCGCCGGTACGGCCGTCCGCGCCGCCTCGTCCGCCGCGCGGCCGGGCAGGGTGGCGGTCAGCACGGTCGTGACCGCCAGGACGACGGCGGCGACGGCGGCCTCGGCGAGGACGGAGCGGCGGAGGCCGCGGCGGAGGCCGCGGCGGAGGGCGGCCGTGGTGGCCGTGGTGTCCGCGGCTGCGGGAGGGTGTTCCGGGTCCGGGTCCGTGTCTGCCCTCGGCTGCGGCTCCGGTGGGCCGCCCGCCGGCTGGGGGACCCGTTCGCGCACGCGGCCGGGCTCGCGCACGGCGAGCGCCGCCGTCGCCAGCGCCGTCGTCCATCTCCGGGACACCGCCGCCACGGCCAGCAGCACGGCCACCAGGACCACCTTGCCCAGCAGCAGCCTGCCGTACGTCGTCCCGGTGAGCGCCTCCCAGGAGCCGAGGCCGCGCCAGGACTGGTAGACGCCCGTGATCACCAGGACGGTCACGGAGACGAAGGCGACGCGGGAGAAGCGGGCGACGGTGGCGGCGTCCGCGGTGGAGCGCAGGGTGAGCGCGAGGGCGGTGAGGCCGCCGAGCCAGACCGCGGTGGCGAGCAGGTGCAGGGCGGAGGACGTCATCGCGAGGGGCACCTGGATACCGGCGGAGGCGTGCTCCGCGGCGGCCCAGGTCAGGGCGAGGCCGACGGCCAGGGTGCCGCCCACCGCGCCGACGAGGGGGCCGCGCCGCCGGTGCGGGTCGCGGTGCGGGTCCGTGCGGGACACCCGGACGAGGAACAGCCCGGCCGGGGCCAGCAGCGCCAGCCTGGTCAGCAGCAGCACGCCGGGGCGCGCGGTGAGGGTGGCGGCGAGCGCGTCGGCGTCCAGGGCCGACGCCGGGCCCGTCCCCGCCTCGTACGGGGCGCGCAGCACCAGCAGGGCGACGGTGGCCGCCAGCAGGGCCCACCAGCCCGCCACCAGCGGGTGGCGCAGCGGGGCCGGGTCCGGCGGGCGGCACAGTGTGATGAAGGCGGCGGTGCCGATGAGGAGGGCTGCGGCGAGGTAGGAGAGGTAGCGGGCGAGCTTGTGGAGGGTCGCGGTCAGCGGGTCCTCGGTGGGGCCGGTGTCCACGGCCGCGGTCGTCTGCGACGGCTTGCCCACGGAGAAGGTGAAGGCGCCCGACACCGGGTGACTGTCGGCGGACACCACCCGCCAGGCCACGGTGTACGTGCCCTCCCCCAGCCCGCCCGGCAGTGCGACCCGTGCCGTGTCGGCCCGTCCGTCCGCGCGCCCGGCCGCCCCCGTGCGGACGCGGTGACCGCCCGGGTCCAGGACGCGGAAGGAGTCGTCGCGCAGGCCGACGGACTCGCTGAAAGTCAGGGTGACGTGGCCGGGGGCCCGCTGGAGGACGGCTCCGTCCCCGGGGTCGGTGGAGCTGAGCGCGGCATGGGCGGACGCCGATCCGACACCGCCGAGGAGGAGCAGCCCCAGCACGACGCCCAAGAGCACGAGCCGCTGGGCACTCCGGCGACTTCGGTTGGCTTGGGGGTTCCGGCGGTCTCGGCTGGCCTGGGGGTTCCGCCTGCCCCGGCTGGCCTGGCGGTCTTGGTTGGCCTGGGGGTTTCGCCTGCCCCGGCTGGCCTGGCGGTCTCGGCTTGCCCAGCGGCCCTGGCCGACCTGGCTGGCCCAGCAGTCCCACCGGTCCCGACCGTCCCAGCGGTCCGGGCGATTCGGTGCGTCCCGGCTAGCCCAGCTGGTCTGGCAGTCTCGGCTTGCCCAGCGGCCCTGGCCGACCTGGCTGGCCCAGCAGTCCCACCGGTCCCGACCGTCCCAGCGGTCCGGGCGATTCGGTGCCTCCCGGCTAGCCCAGCTGGTCTGCTGGTCTCGGCTGGTCCAGCGGCCCTGGCTGGCTGCCTCAGAAGCCCCGGCGATCCCGGCCGTCCCAGCGGTTCGGGCGGCTCGGTGCCTCCTGGCCAGCCGAGCTTTCCCGGTGGTCGCAGTGATACCGGCCAGCCCGGCTGTCCCAGATGCCCCAGCGGCCCCTGTGGTCCCAGCGGCCCGGACGGTCCTGGCTAGCCGAGCTTTCCCGGTGGGCCGTGTGGTCCCGGGGCCGGTTGGCCTGGCTGGGCCAGTGGGCCCGGCTGTTGTGGGGAGGGGCCGCGGCTCCGTCGTCCCGGCGCCGGGTCCGGTTCCCTTCCCCTCGCCCCCGGGGTTCAGCGTGCGCACCGTCGTCACACCTCACGTCGTATCTCCGTCGTCGGGACCCACTGCCTCGGGGATACGTACGGACGCGGAGGCCGCCGTGCTCAGCGGTTCCTCACCATGACGGGCGGGCCGTCACCCCGCCGTCCACCACCAGGTCGTGGCCGGTCACCCAGGACGCCAGCCGTGAGGCGAGGAACACGCACGCGTCGCCCACGTCCTCCGGGCGTCCGAGCCGTCCCGTCGGCGCCGCCCGCCGCCACCGCCGTACGCCCTCCGGCCAGGACTCGGCGAGTCCCTCGCGGTCGATGAGGCCGGGGGACACGGAGTTCACGCGGACGCCCCACGGGCCGTACTCCAGCGCCGCCGACCGGGCGTGCATCACGACCGCCGCCTTGGAGGCGCTGTAGTGCGCGTGCGCGGGAGCGGGGGCGCCCGCCTCGATGGAGGCGATGTGGGTGACCGTGCCGCCGCCGTCCTGGGCCCGCATGACCTCGGCCGCGGCCTGCGTGCACGCGAAGACACCGGTGAGGTTGGTGTCCAGCACCGCCCGCCACTCGGCCGCCGTCATGCCGGGCAGTTCCCGCAGCGGCTGCACGCCCGCGTTGTTGACCAGCGCGGTGAGCCGTCCGCCGCCCCAGTCGGCGGCTTCCTCGACCAGGCGGCGGCAGGCGTCCTCGTCGGTGAGGTCGGCGCGCAGGACGGTGGCGCGTCCGCCGCGGTCGCGGACGCGTTCCGCCACCTCCCGCGCCGCCGCCACCGCCGTACGGCAGTGCACCGCCACCGCGGCGCCCTCCTCGGCGAAGCGCAGCGCGATTCCCCGGCCGATGCCGCCGCCCGCGCCGGTGACCAGGGCGACCTGGCCGTCGAGGAGAGGGGAGGAGGGGGAGGGGGAGGAGGAGGGGGTCATGGGCGGCACAGTGCCACGATGCGCGCGGCCTCCGCCGGATAGCGCGCCGCGAGGTCGGCGGCGTCGCCGTGCTCGTAGTCCCCGTAGGTGAACCCGGGCGCCATCGTGCAGCCGAAGAACGACCACCCGCCGCCCGCCGCCACCCTGCCGCCCATCCAGGTACCGGCGGGGACCGTGAACTGGACGTGCTGCCCGCCGAGCACGTCCGGTCCCAGCACGGCCGTACGGGCGCTGCCGTCCGGGGCGAGGAGCAGCAGCTCCAGCGGGTCGCCGAGGTAGAAGTGCCAGACCTCGTCGCCCGGAAGGCGGTGCAGGGCGGAGAAGTCGCCCGGCCGGGCGGTGAGCAGGGCCACGATGGCGGACCCGGCGGGGCGTCCGTCCGGGCGTTCGGGCCCGGCCCAGGTGCGCCGGAACAGGCCGCCCTCGCGGGGGATCGGTTCCAGTGCGTAGTGCGCGATCAGGTCCTCGGCGGTCGGCGCGTCAGTCACCCGGCGAACGCTACCTCCCGGCGCAGAAAGGCGAGTTGCGCCTTCTTCTCGGGCAGGTACACGTCCGGCAGGTCCACCTCGGGCAGGACCACCCGGGGCCCGGCGGTGAAGCCCTGCTTGAGGAAACGGGCGATCGCCTTGTCGTTGTCCACGTCCGGGTCGACCACGATCCGCGTCCGGTCCAGGCCCAGCAGTACGTACGCCATGAGGGCACCCGACAGAGCGGCGGTCCAGCCGGGACGCGCGCCCCCGGTTCCGGCGGGCGCGAGGAGCAGGTGCACGCCGATGTCACCGGGCTCGGTGTCGTAGTACTCGCTCACCCGGTCGGCGGCGGGGTCGTAGGTCTGGAACAGGGCGACCGGCTCGGCGTCCCTGACGACCAGGAAGGCATGGTGGGTGTCGAGGGTGCCCATGTGCGCGTAGACGTCGGCGACCTGCTGCACCGTCAGGCCGTTCATGCCCCAGAAGGCGGCCCGTTCCTCGCTCACCCAGCCGTGGACCACCGCGGCGTCCGCGGCGGGGTCCAGGGGGAGGACGCGGACGGTTCCGAAGCCGTCCAGGTGCTGTTCGTGGACCGGTGTGCGGGAGGCGTACGGGGGCGCAGGCGTGGGGGCGGGCGCTTGCGGGTCAGTCATCGGATTCCTTCGTGAGCCGGTCGAAGTCGGTGACCACCGGGGCGATTTCCCCGGCGAGCCACAGGGGCTGCTGGTCGTGGTGGTGGGGTGAGTCGGGGTCGCCCGAGGCGCCGTGCGGCACCACCCAGCGGCTGTTCTCGCGGTCGGCCAGGTCCCAGACGTACCGCGCGGCCGGGCCGCGTGCGGCGCGGTCGGTGAGGCCGGGCACGGCGGACGTGCACAGCACGCAGTCGTGGTCGCCGGAGAGGCCGGGTTCGTCCTCGCGGGCGGTGGCGGTGTCCGGCAGCGCCCGCCAAGGAGCCAGGCGGTGGGTGTCGCCCCACGTGCCGGCGGGCGGCCGCGCGGCGACCTCCTCCAGCGCGGCGCGGACGGTCGCCGCGCGGTCGATGCCGTACGGGTCGTCCGCGCGCAGGAGGTGTTCGAGGGCGTACGCGACGCGCGGCACCAGCGCGAGCCACGGTTGCAGCACCTCGGGGTAAGCGGGCGCGGCCGAGGCGGACGCCAGGGCCGGGTGCGCCGCCAGCCCTCGTACGACCGCTGACCGCACGGCCGCGTACGCCGCCGCGTCGGCGCTGTCGGCGTCCATGCGCCGGTCCCAGGCGAGGAGGCGGTCGCGGAGGGCGGCGGCCTCCGGGGTCAGGGCGGTCGGGGCGAGGGCGGTCGCGGCGGTCAGGGCGGCGAGGTGGTCCAGGAGGGGGCCGGCCGAAGCCAGGTGGGTGTCCGTGTGGATGGCGGGCATGTCCGCCGCCGACCAGCGCTCCCTGCCCGCGAGCAGGGCGGCGATGCGGTCGGCGCGGTGCGGTGCGGCGAACTCGACGCCCAGCGGGGCGGACGGGCCGCGCTGGTTGGCCATCACGGCGACGCCGTCGGTGAGCCCGGCGCGGGGCGGGGTGTGCCAGCCGGTCCACTCGTGGCCGGGTTCCCACGCGGGCACCGGACGCAGACCGTTCGCGGCGGCGCGCACCGGGACCCGCCCCGCGACCCGGTGCAGCAGGCCGCCCTCCGTGTCGGCGGCCTGCACCACGTTGACCGGCTCGGCCCACGCGTCCAGGGCCCGGTCCACGTCGGCGACCCGGCGGGCCCGCAGCAGCGGCAGCAGCGCGCCGAAGCCGAGGTCGGAGGTGACGCGGGGCGGGTAGCGCAGGCTGAGGGCGGCCGGGGTGCCGTCGTCGAGGCCCTCGGGGCCGCCCGCGATCACCGGGCCGCGCTCGGTCTCGATGATCTCGACCTCCACGGCGTCCTCCCCGGCGACGTGGATCGTCTCCGTGTGGCGGGCGGCGCGGTGCCAGGTGCCGTCCGGGCCGAGCGCCTCGACACCGGCGCCGGTGCGGCGCAGGCGCTCGCGGTACAGGTCCTGGTAGTCGGCCATCGCGTTGGTGATGGCCCAGGCGACCGTGCCGGTGTGGCCGAAGTGGGCGACGCCGGGGACGCCGGGCACCGCGAGGCCGACGACGTCGAACTCCGGGCAGGAGAGGTGGATCTGCTGGTAGACGCCGGGGTCCTCGATGAAGCGGTGCGGGTCGCCCGCGATGACCGCCTGCCCGGTGGTGGTCCGCTCGCCGCTCACCAGCCAGCCGTTGCTGCCCGCGGTGCCGGGGCCGTCGGCGGCGAAGAGGGCCACGGCCTGCGGGCCGAGGTGCGCGGCGACGTGCTCGCGCCAGAGCTTGGCGGGGAAGCCCGCGAAGAGGATGTGCGTGGCGAGCCAGACGCCGAGCGGGGTCCAGGGGGCCCACTGGCCGGGGGTGAGGCCGGTGCGGGCGAACTCCGGGGCCGGGTGCCCGGTCTCGGCGAGCCCCTCGTTCACGCCGTCGACGTACGCCCGCACCCAGGCTGCCGTCTCCGGGTCCTTCTGCTCCAGCGAGGTGAAGCAGCGGCGCGCGGTGTCCGCCAGCCGGGCGCGGCGGGCGAGGCGGTCCCAGGACAGGGCGCCGGGTCCGAGGAAGGCCGCGGAGGTGCCCTGAGCGCGGTGCCGCTCGACCTCCAGTTGCCAGGCGCGGTCGCGGGCGGTCACCCGGCCCTGGGCGCGGGCGAGTTCGTGCGGGGTGTCCGCGCGCAGGTGCGGGATTCCCCAGGCGTCGCGGTAGGTCTCGGCGCTCACCCCTGTGCCTCTACTTTCCTTTAGGTTAGGCTCACCTAAGTTTGTCTGTCGTGGCCGAATAGTACGTGAAAGGTGAAGGAAACATGGGGCAGGGGCGGGGCTGGGAGGGCGCGGTCCTCAAGCTGATGCGCGCGAAGGACTTCGAGTTCACCGTGACGGGCGTCGAGGACGTGACCCCGCACTACCGGCGGCTGCGGCTGAGCGACGGCGGCATGCTGGCGGTGACCGGCGTCCACCCCACGATGTGGGTGCGGCTGTGGTTCGACAACGCGGGCAAACCGCACCAGCGGGGGTACACGCTGGTGGACCCGGACCCGGCGGCCGGGACCTTCGCCATGGAGTTCGCCCTGCACGAGGGGTGCGCGAGCGACTGGGCGCGGGCGGCGAAGCCGGGGGACACGATCGAGGCGACGGTCCAGGGCACCGGGTTCGAGGTGCCGCAGCCCCTTCCCTCACGGGTCTTCGCGGTCGCCGACCCGGCGTCGCTGCCCGCGCTCAACTCCCTCCTCGACGCGCTGGGGCCGGTGCCCGCGACCGTCTGGTTCGAGGGCGGCACGGACGACGGCCTGCCCTTCCGCACCGACGCCGAACGGCACGAGGTCCGCGCGGTCGCGCGCCGGGACGCGGGGGCGGGGCTGGTCGCCCGGGTGAAGGAGGAACTGCCGGAGCTGCTGGGGGCCGCCGCCGAGCCGTTCGTCTGGATCGCCTGCGACACGGCGACGACGCGGGCACTCTCGTCGTACGTCCGCAAGGAGCTGGCGGTGCCGAAGCAGCGGGTGAACGCGCTGGGGTACTGGCGCGCGACCTGAGCCCGTACGCGCGATGATCGGGACCATGGACGTCACACTTCACCTCGCCCAGGACCCCGAGGCCGACGAACTCCTCGGGCGCAGCCCGCTCGCCGCGCTGGTCGGCATGCTGCTGGACCAGCAAGTGCCCATGGAGTGGGCGTTCAAGGGCCCGTCGACCATCGCGCGGCGGATGGGGGCGGAGGACCTGGACGCGCACGACATCGCCGCGTACGACCCCGAGGGATTCGCCGCGCTGCTCTCCGAGAAGCCGGCCGTGCACCGCTATCCCGGCTCCATGGCGGGGCGGGTGCAGCAGCTGTGCCGCTACCTCGTCGAGACGTACGACGGTGACGCCGAGGCCGTCTGGCGTGGGGTGCCCACCGGCAAGGAGCTGCTGAAACGGCTCCAGGAACTGCCGGGGTTCGGCAAGCAGAAGGCCCAGATCTTCCTCGCCCTGCTCGGCAAGCAGCTCGGCGTCCGTCCCGAGGGGTGGCGCGAGGCGGCGGGGGCGTACGGAGAGCCCGACTCGTTCCGGTCGGTGGCGGACATCAGGGGGCCGGAGTCCCTGACCAAGGTGCGGGCGCACAAGCAGGAGATGAAGGCAGCGGCGAAGGCGGCGAAGGCGGCGAAGTCCGCCGGCTAGTAGGTGCGCGCGGGTGCGTGTGCCTGCGGCGCCCGCGCGGCTTCGGCGGGGGTCGGGCTCGCCTTGGCAGGCGCCCCGGCCCGCCGTACGCCGCTGACGGTCATGTCGAAGGGCCCCACCGCAAGCGGTGGGGCCCTTCGACATCGTGCCCGGTGAGGCACTGGCGGAGGATACGAGATTCGAACTCGTGAGGGGTTGCCCCCAACACGCTTTCCAAGCGTGCGCCCTAGGCCACTAGGCGAATCCTCCGCGGAGAACATTACATGACGTCGGGGAGTGCTTGCGAACTCGTTCCGGGGGCCCCACATCGGGTAACGTGTGGCCCAGCCCCTCACGCGGCGCTATCTGACTGAACTCCCCCAGGGCCGGAAGGCAGCAAGGGTAGGTCGGCTCTGGCGGGTGCGTGGGGGGCGTCTCCTTTGCGGGCGGTCCGGTTGTCGGTGGGCGCCTATAACCTCGTATGCGTGTCGTCTCTCGCGCTCTACCGCCGTTACCGCCCGGAGACCTTCGCCGAGGTCATCGGGCAGGGTCATGTCACCGACCCGCTGCAGCAGGCGCTGCGGAACAACCGGGTCACTCACGCGTACCTGTTCAGCGGTCCGCGCGGCTGCGGCAAGACGACCAGCGCCCGCATCCTGGCGCGCTGCCTGAACTGCGAGCAGGGCCCCACGCCGACCCCGTGCGGCGAGTGCCAGTCCTGCCGCGACCTCGCGCGGAACGGGCCGGGTTCGATCGACGTCATCGAGATCGACGCCGCCTCGCACGGTGGCGTGGACGACGCCCGTGACCTGCGTGAGAAGGCCTTCTTCGGGCCCGCCTCCAGCCGGTACAAGATCTACATCATCGACGAGGCCCACATGGTCTCCCCGCAGGGCTTCAACGCCCTGCTGAAGGTCGTCGAGGAGCCACCGGAGCACCTGAAGTTCATCTTCGCGACCACCGAGCCCGAGAAGGTCATCGGGACCATCCGGTCGCGGACCCACCACTATCCGTTCCGGCTCGTGCCGCCCGGCACCCTGCGCGACTACCTCGCCGAGGTGTGCGGCCGGGAGGGGATCGCCGTCGAGGAGGGCGTGCTCCCGCTCGTGGTGCGGGCCGGCGCGGGCTCCGTGCGTGACTCCATGTCCGTCATGGACCAGCTGCTCGCGGGCGCCGGTGCCGACGGTGTGACGTACGACATGACCACCGCCCTGCTCGGCTACACGGACGGCTCGCTGCTCGACTCCGTCGTCGAGTCCTTCGTCTCCGGGGACGGCTCCGCCGCCTTCGGGGTCGTGGACCACGTGATCGAGGGGGGCCACGACCCGCGGCGCTTCGTCACCGACCTGCTGGAGCGCCTCCGTGACCTGGTGATCCTCGCCGCCGTGCCCGACGCCGCGGAGAAGGGGCTCATCGACGCCCCCGCCGACGTGGTCGAGCGGATGCAGGAGCAGGCCCGGTCCTTCGGCGCCGCCGAGCTGAGCCGCGCCGCCGACATCGTCAACGAGGGCCTCACCGAGATGCGCGGCGCCCACTCGCCGCGCCTCCAGCTGGAGCTGATCTGCGCGCGCGTGCTGCTGCCCGCCGCGTACGGCGACGAGCGTTCGGTGATGGCCCGGCTGGACCGGATCGAGCGCGGGGTGCAGTTCTCGGCCGCTGCGGGTGCGCCCGCCATGGGGTACGTGCCCGGGCCCGAGGCACATGCCGGTACGGGGGGTGCGGCACCCGCCGCTGCTCCGGTTCCGCCGGGTGGCGGGCCTGCCGCGGCCCGTGCGGCGGTACGGGGGCAGGGCGCCGGTGCCGGTTCCGGTGCCGGTGCTGGTTCCGGTGCTGAGGGTGGTGCCGGTCCTGCCTTCGACGCGGGTGGTCCTGCCGTCGGTGGCGGACACCCGCAGGCCGCGGCTCCTTCCGGCGACGCCGCTCCCGCGGCTCCCGTTCCCGCCGCTCCCCCGCCCGCCGCCGCACCCGCGCCGGCCACACCGCCGCCCGCCGCCGCTCCCGCCTCGGCGTCCGCGCCCGCGCCCGGCGCCTGGCCGACCGCGGCCCCCGCGGGTGGCGGGCGCCGTCCCGGCGGGTGGCCCACGGCGGCCCCGGCGGGCGGCGGACAGGCCCGGACACCGGCCCCCTCCGGTCCCGCCTCCGGGCCCGGTGCCGGCTCTGCTCCGCCCTCGGCTCCGGCTCCCGCGGCGGCCGCACCCGCGCCCGGCTCCCCGCCGCCGGGTGCCTCCGGGGTCGACCCCCGCTCGCTGTGGCCCAACATCCTGGAAGCGGTCAAGAACCGCCGTCGGTTCACCTGGATCCTGCTCAGTCAGAACGCCCAGGTGACCGGCTTCGACGGCACCTCCCTGCAACTCGGCTTCGTCAACGCGGGAGCCCGCGACAACTTCGTGAGCAGCGGCAGCGAGGACGTGCTGCGGCAGGCCCTGGCCGAGCAGTTCAACGTGCAGTGGAAGATCGACGCGGTCGTCGACCCGTCCGGCGGCGGCTCCGCGCCCCCGTCCGGCCCGTCCGGCCCGTCGGGTCCGTCGGGCCCCTCCGGCGGCTTCGGCGGCTCCGGGGGCGGTGGCTTCGGCGGTGGTGGCGGGGGCGGCTTCGGTGGGGGAGGCGGTGACGGCGCCCCCGCCCAGCGGCCGTCGTCCCCCGCGGCCACGTCCGCCGCGCCGCCTCAGGCTTCCGCCCGGGCCTCCGCGCCCGCCCCGGCCCCCGCGCCCCGGCCCTCGGCGCCCGAGCCGCCTCCGGTCTCCCCCGAGGACGACACCCCCGAGGACGACGATCCGGACCTCGACGAGTCGGCCCTCTCCGGCAAGGAGCTGCTGGTCCGCGAGCTGGGTGCCACGGTGGTCGAGGAGATCGCGAACGAGTAGCCCCCGATGGGCCCCGACGCGGAGGAACCGGGCCTGGAGGAAGGCACAAGCCTCCGTGCCCCGCCCGTTCGGAAGCCCGCACAAACCGCACCGGCCCGTTCCCATTAGGCTTCACCCCGTGAAGGTCCTTGTCATCGGCGGCGGCGCCCGCGAACACGCCCTGTGCCGTTCCCTGTCCCTCGACCCCGACGTCACCGCGCTGCACTGCGCACCCGGCAACGCCGGTATCGCCGAGGTCGCCGAACTGCACCAGGTCGACGCACTCGACGGCGCGGCCGTCACCGCGCTGGCCACCCGGCTCGGTGCCGAGCTGGTCGTCGTAGGACCCGAGGCGCCCCTGGTCGCCGGGGTCGCCGACGCCGTCCGCGAGGCGGGCATCCCGGTCTTCGGTCCGTCCGCGGAGGCCGCCCGGCTGGAGGGATCCAAGGCCTTCGCCAAGGACGTGATGGCCGGCGCCGGCGTGCCCACGGCCCGCTCCTACGTCTGCACGAACCCCGCCGAGGTCGACGCGGCCCTCGCCGCCTTCGGCGCGCCCTACGTCGTCAAGGACGACGGACTGGCCGCGGGCAAGGGCGTCGTCGTCACCGACGACGTCGAGGCGGCCCGCGCGCACGCGAACGCCTGCGACCGCGTCGTCATCGAGGAGTTCCTGGACGGCCCCGAGGTCTCCCTCTTCGCCGTAACCGACGGCGAGAACGTACGCCCGCTCCAGCCCGCCCAGGACTTCAAGCGCGCCCTCGACGGCGACGAGGGTCCGAACACCGGCGGCATGGGCGCGTACTCGCCGCTGCCCTGGGCCGACCCGAAGCTGGTCGACGAGGTCGTGCAGAGCGTGCTCCAGCCGACCGTCGACGAGATGCGCAGGCGCGGCACCCCGTTCTCCGGGCTCCTCTACGCCGGGCTCGCGATCACCTCGCGCGGTGTGCGGGTGATCGAGTTCAACGCCCGTTTCGGCGACCCCGAGACCCAGGTCGTGCTGGCCCGGCTGAGGACGCCGCTCGCCGGTCTGCTGATGGCCGCCGCCACCGGCAACCTCGCCGACCTCGAGCCCCTGCGCTGGAGCGACGAGGCGGCCGTCACCGTGGTCGTCGCCTCGCACAACTACCCCGGCACCCCGCGCACCGGCGACCCGATCACGGGCCTCGACGCGGTGGCCGCCGAGGACGCACCGCACGCCTACGTCCTGCACGCCGGCACCCGCGCCGAGGGCGACGCCGTCGTCAGCGCCGGGGGCCGCGTGCTGTCCGTCACGGCCACCGGCGCCGACCTCACCGAGGCCCGTGACCGCGCCTACCGGGCGGTCGCCCGCATCGGCCTCGACGGCTCCCAGCACCGCACCGACATCGCGGCGAAGGCGGCCGGCGCGTAACCCCCTGCCCCTCCCCGGTCACCGAACCGACAGGCCCCGGCTCCGTCCCAGGAGCCGGGGCCTGACCTTTGCTGTCCGTCTCCACCTTTCCCCAAAGCCATTCCATCGGGTGACCGATGGGCTATACGGCTGACGGGGGCGAGGGCCCCAACTATGGTGCCGCGCAAGCATTCCGGCACTTGGCCCACCGGCATTGCGATGTCAGTGCCGGGTGCCACAGTGGGTGGAGTGAGCAAGACCCGAAGCACAGCAGAGCAGCAGGACGGTCCAGGACGGACAGGACAGCGATGAGGGGGTGAACTCCGGCCGTGACCGGTATCGGTGGAGTGGAGATGGGCGCGCAGGCCGCGCGTTCCCGGGCACTGGCGGTGCTGCGGGTGCGCAGCCGCGCGCTGGCCGTGGCCCTGCTGCCCGCTGCCGCCGCGGTGATCCTCCTCGTCGGCGGCTCCACCGGGCACCTGGCGGGCGGTGGCTGGGACGTCCTGCGCTGGGCCGTCTCCGTCCTCGCGCTGCTCGTGCTGGCGGCCGCCGCCGGGGTCGCCCTGGTCGTGGCCCGCTCCCGGCCCGCCGTGACCCCCACGGTCACGGTCGCCGAGGAGTCGGCCCCCGACCTCTACCGCATGGTGCGTGACCTGGCCGACCGGCTCGACGTCCCCGCCCCCTCCGTCATAGCGCTCACCCCGGACTGCGACAGCTGGCTGGAGGACCGCACCCACCCGGCCCACGGCCCGCCGCCCGCGGAGAGGCACGACGACGACCTGGCCGGCCCGGGCGGACCCGCCCAGCACCGGAGCGCCGCCGCACCCGTCCTGGTCATCGGCTCACCGTTCCTGTGGTGGATGCGGGTGGGCGAGCTGCGCGCCGTCCTCGCCCCGGTCGTCGCGGGTACGGGGCCCTCGGCGCACCCCGACATAGCCGCGGCCCGGCGTTTCATACGGGGCCTGGACGCCGCCGTGGCGGTGGCCTCGGAAGGCCGGCGCGACCCGTTCTCCCGGGTGGCGTGCGCGGGCCTCGGCTGGGTGTCCCGGCTGCTGCTGCGCAGCTGCCGGGGTCACGCGGCCGAGATGGAGCGCGGGGTCGCGGCCGCGGCCGCCGAGCGTGCACAGGCTGTGGACTACGGTCTGCGGATCGTCGCGCAGGAGCAGGTCGGGCTCGCCTACGCGGGCTGGGACCGGCTGCTGACCCGGGTGGCGCTGCCCGCCTGGCGGATGGGCCGCTGGCCCTCGCGGCTGGACGTCGGTGTCGTCGCCGCCCTCACGGAGCTGTCGCGCCGGGACCGCCTGGCCGAGGGATTCGCCTCCCGGCTGGGGGAGCGTCCCGCCTGTGACCTGCTGGAGGAGCCCGGGGTGATGGACGAGGCGGTCTCGCTGCTCGCCGCGCGCCTCTTCCACGGCGGGCCCGCCGAGACCGGTCCGGACTGGTCGCCGGTGGGGTGGGAGGAATATCCCGAGGAGGTCGTCGACCGGACCTGGCGCACGGACGCGGCCCGTCTGCACCGCGTGCTGGACACCCTGGGGGTCCGCCGCGCCGCCGAGGGCACCGCGCCGGGCACGGACGGCCCGACCCTGGCCCGCGTCCTGGACCACCTCACGACCCCGGACGCCGCGATCACCGTCACCCCTGCCGCCGGGTCCGACACCCACGCCGAAGCCCGAGCCGAAGCCGGAACCGGAGCCCGAGCGGAATCCGGAGCCGAAGCCCGAGCCGAAGCCGGAACCGGAGCCCGAGCGGAATCCGGAGCCGAAGCCCGAGCCGAAGCCGGAACCGGAGCCCCCGCCCACTCCCACCCCCACGCCGAGCCCGAGACGGAGACCGAAAGCAGCCCGGACGCCCCCACCGACGCCCCGCCCCCGCCGTACGGCGACCCCGACGCCCCACCCCCGCCCCACCGCGGCCCCGACGCTCCCGCCGCCGAGGGCGACCACGAGGGCGACGCCGAGGACGACGACGAGGACGACCTCGCCGGTACCACCGCCCGTGGTGCCGCCCTGGCCGCCGGGCTCAGCGCCCAGCTGGCCCGCGAGGAGGCCGAGGCGCGGCCCGCCGGAGTCCGGGCCCCCGCCACCGCCCCGGGACCGGCCGCCGGTCCCGACGCCGCCCTCTGGGACGACCGCGCGCTCCCCCTGCTGCCGCTGCAGCCGCCGCGCACCGGGCGGGAGATCCTCACCGCGCACATCACGGCGATGGTGTGCTGCGCCGCGATAGACACCGCCGGAGCGGCCCCCGCCCTCGACTGGCTCGACGGACCGTCGCTCCTCTTCGACGGGACCCGCACCGCGGACCTGGCGCCCAGCGTGCTCAGCCTCGTGGAGACCGGCGACCCAGGCCCGCTGCGCGCCTGGATGACCGACCTCGGCATACGGCCGGAGAAGCCGGTGCGCCTGGTCTGACTCCTCTCGAGCGTCCCCGTTCGCCTCGCCCGCCCGCCCGCCCGGGCCGCCCGGGCCCCTGCGCCCCCGGGCTCCGGCGAATCGGACCCTCCCATTCCAGTTTCGGCCACTCCGCAACGAACAGTGACAGCCCACGTGCGAAATGTGATGTGCTGGGACCGATCGCGCACATGGCAAAGGCGTTCGTCATACGCACGACCACGGGGGCACGAGGGAGGGGACTGTCCCATGGGGCCCGAGCAGATCCGCCGTTGGGAGTCGGGAGCACTCGCGCACGCCGTGACGGACCCCTTCGGGCAGGGGCCGGTCCCCTGGCTGCGCGGCGGCGAGACGTACTTCGGCGACACCGGCCAGGTCGTCGCCTGGTACGCGGACCAGGACGGCACAGACACCGGCACAGACACCCGCACCGGCACCGGCACCCGCCCCCGCACCGACCCCGGTGGCGGCCCCCGCGCCGCGGACGACGTCCGGCGCCAGATCAAGGGCTTCACCGCGACGGGGGCCGCCGCCCCCGGTGAGGCCATCGACTTCCACGTCACCGTCGACCCGCCGCAGGAGTTCAGCGTCGACGTCTACCGCATCGGGCACTACGGCGGTGACGGCGCCGCCAAGATCACCACCAGCCCCCGCCTGTCCGGCATCGTCCAGCCCCCGCCGCTCACCGCCGACCGCACGGTCTCCTGCCACCACTGGTGGCTGTCCTGGCGCCTGCAGATCCCGACGTACTGGAACGTCGGCGCGTACGTCGCCGTCCTCACCACCGCCGACGGCTACCGCTCCCACGTGCCCTTCACGGTCCGCGACGACCACCCCGCCGACCTGCTCCTCCTCCTGCCGGACGTCACCTGGCAGGCGTACAACCTCTATCCGGAGGACGGCCGCACCGGTGCCAGCCTCTACCACGCCTGGGACGAGGAGGGCCGGCTCCTCGGCGAGGCGGACGCCGCGACGACCGTCTCCTTCGACCGCCCCTACGCGGGCGCCGGGCTGCCGCTCCACGTCGGTCACGCCTACGACTTCATCCGCTTCGCCGAGCGCTACGGCTACGACCTCGCCTACGCCGACGCCCGCGACCTGCACTCCGGCCGCGTCGACCCGGCCCGCTACCGGGGCCTGGTCTTCCCCGGCCACGACGAGTACTGGTCCGCTCCGATGCGCCGCACCGCGGAACTCGCCCGCGACCGGGGGACCTCCCTGGTCTTCCTCTCCGCCAACACCATGTACTGGCAGGTGGAGCTGGCGCCCTCCCCGTCCGGCACCCCCGACCGCCTGCTGACCTGCCGCAAACGCAAGGGCCCCGGCCGCCCCGCGCTGTGGCGGGAGATCGACCGCCCCGAGCAGCAGCTGCTCGGCATCCAGTACGCCGGCCGCGTCCCCGAACCCCACCCGATGATCGTCCGCAACGCCGGTCACTGGCTCTGGGAGGCCACCGGAGCGCACGAGGGCGACGCGATCGAGGACCTGGTGGCCGGCGAGGCCGACCGCTACTTCCCGCGCACCGCACTCCCCGAGCACGACGAGCGGGTCCTGCTCGCCCACTCCCCGTACCCCGACGCGGACGGCGTCCGGCGCCACCAGGAGACGTCGCTGTACCGGGCCCCGTCGGGCGCCTGGGTCTTCGCGTCCGGCACGTTCGCCTGGTCCCCGGCCCTGGACCGTCCCGGCCACGTCGACCCGCGCGTCCAGCGCGCGACGGCCAACCTCCTGGACCGCATCTGCAAACGGGACTGAGACCCGCGCACGAGACCGACCCGCCGTCCACCGCGCCTCCGACATACGGGAGAATCGGACCATTGGACAGAACCACGGGGAGGAACCGTGTCCGGATTCGTTGAAAAGCCCGAGCCGCTCCAGGTTCCGGGTCTGGTGCATCTGCACACCGGCAAGGTGCGCGAGCTGTACCGGAACGAGGCGGGCGACCTCGTGATGGTCGCCAGCGACCGCATCTCCGCCTACGACTGGGTGCTGCCGACCGAGATCCCCGACAAGGGCCGGGTCCTCACCCAGCTCTCCCTGTGGTGGTTCGAGCAGCTCGCCGACCTGGCCCCCAACCACGTCCTGAGCACCGAGCTGCCCGACGGCGCCCCCGCCGACTGGGAGGGCCGCGCCCTGGTCTGCAAGTCGCTGCGGATGGTCCCGGTGGAGTGCGTGGCCCGCGGCTACCTCACCGGCTCGGGCCTGGCGGAGTACGACGAGACCCGTACCGTGTGCGGCCTCGCCCTCCCCGAGGGCCTCGTCGACGGCTCGGAGCTGCCCGCCCCGATCTTCACCCCGGCCACCAAGGCCGAGGTCGGCGAGCACGACGAGAACGTCTCCTACGAGGAGGTCGCCCGCCAGGTCGGCGCGGACACCGCCGCCGCCCTGCGCCAGGCCACCCTCGCCGTCTACTCCCGCGCCCGGGACATCGCCCGTGAGCGCGGCATCGTCCTCGCGGACACCAAGTTCGAGTTCGGTTTCGACGGGGACGACCTGGTTCTCGCCGACGAGGTCCTCACCCCGGACTCCTCCCGCTTCTGGCCGGCCGACCAGTGGCAGCCGGGCCGCGCGCAGCCGTCGTACGACAAGCAGTTCGTGCGGGACTGGCTGACCTCGGCCGAGTCCGGCTGGGACCGCAGGAGCGAGCAGCCCCCGCCGCCGCTGCCGCAGCGGGTCGTGGACGCCACCCGCGCCAAGTACGTGGAGGCCTACGAGCTGCTGACCGGCCAGAGCTGGTCGTAACGGCAGCGGCCGCAAAGGCCGCACACGAAGAAGCCCCCGGCCGGAGCCGGGGGCTTCTCACACGGAGCGAACGACGAGGTTCGAACTCGCGACCTCAACCTTGGCAAGGTTGCGCTCTACCAACTGAGCTACGTTCGCACTGCGCGGGCTTCGTCGTGGACTTCGCCGTGGCGCGAGAGCCACTATACCCAACCCCGCTCCCGTGCGAGACGCACCGCCGCGTGCCGGTTCTCCGCACCGAGCTTGCTCGCGGCCGACGACAGGTAGTTCCGTACGGTCCCCTCGGCGAGCGCGGCGCGCTCGGCGATCTCCGCGACCGGCGCCCCGTCGGCGGCGTGCTCCAGCACCTCGGCCTCGCGCGCGGTCAGCGGCGAGTCCCCGGCGGAGATCGCGTCGGCGGCCAACTCGGGGTCGACGTAGCGGTTTCCGGCGTGCACCGTGCGGATCAGCTCGGCGAGCCGCTGGGCGCTGACCGTCTTGGGGACGAAGCCGCGCACCCCCGCCGCGAGCGCCCGCTTCAGGTGCCCGGGGCGCCCGTGGCTGGTCACGATCAGCACCTTGCAGGCGGGCAGCTCGGCCCGCAGCGATGTGGCGACCTTCACACCGTCGGCGCCGGGCATCTGGAGATCCAGGACGGCGACGTCCGGCGCGTGCGCCCGCGCCATCGCCAAGGCCTCGGGGCCGGTGGCCGCCTCGGCGACGACGACCAGGTCGTCCTCCAGGGACAGCAGGGCCGCCAGCGCACCGCGGATGAGGTGCTCGTCGTCGGCGAGCAGGACGCGCACGGTCGTCGTCACGACGCGACCCCCAGCGCGGCCCCGGCGGCGGCCGGCAGCGGCACCTCGGCCGTCAGCCGGAACACGCCCTTGCCGACCGGTCCCGCTTCCAGGGTCCCGTCCACCGCGGAGAGCCGTTCCCGCAGCCCCGCGAGCCCGGAGCCACCCGAGCCCGCAGGGGGGCCGTCCCCCGTCGGCTCCGCCACGCCGTCGTTCTCCACCGTCAGCACTACTCGCCCTTCCGCCGTCCGCACCGTCACGGCGACCTTCTTCGCGTCCCCGTGCCGCAGCACGTTCGTGGTCGCCTCCCGCACCACCCAGCCGAGCGCCGCCTGCACCTCGGCGGGCAGGCCGGCCGTCTCGCCGGTGACCTCCGAGACGATGCCCGCCGCCTGGAGCACACCCCGGGCACCGGCCAGTTCGACCTCCAGCGCGGCCTCCCGGTAGCCGCGCACGACGTCCCGGACCTCGCGCTGCGACTCCTGGGCGATGCGCTGCACCTCGATCATCTGCTCCACCGCCTCGGGCCTGCCGCGCCGGGACAGCTGGACCGCCAGCTCGCTCTTGAGCGCGATCACCGCCAGGTTCCGCCCCATCACGTCGTGCAGGTCCCGGCCGAACCGCAGCCGCTCCTCGGCGACGGCGAGCCTGGCCCGGGTCTCCTTGGCGTCGTCGAGCGCGTAGACCGCGTTGAGCAGCCAGACGGAGAACACCGCGATGAACGCGGTGAACGCCCCGGCTGCCACCAGCACACATGCCAGGACCAGCGCGGCGGGCCAGGGCACACCGACGGCGCACGACACGACCCCGGCTCCCGCCGCGAAGCCGCCGACCAGGACGACCACGATCCGCCGCCGGTGGTGCACGCCGAGCGCCATGATGCCGACACCGAAGGCCTGTACCCCGGTGAAGACGCTGAGGGCCGCGGTGTCGACGTCGTCGCCCGCCGGGCCGTGCTCCGCGAGGACGATCGCGACGGTCGCCAGGACGGCGGTGAGGGCGCCGAGCCCCCACAGCTCCCGCATCGGCTGCGCCCGGCGGCCCAGGGTCCAGTCCAGCGCCCGTGCGGCGGTCGCCATGCAGGCCGCGGCGTGCGCGACGACCAGGAGGGAGAGCAGGGTCGCCAGCCGCAGGCCGGTCTGGCCGTAGGTCGCCAGCCCGATGCCGGCGATCTCGCTCACCCCGAAGAAGTGGAACGACCACCGCGTGTACGTCTCCACCTTCTCCGGCGTGCTCTTGATCCGCCACCATCCGTCCGGCCTGCGCATCCGTCCGCCGCTCCCAGTCGCCCGGTACCTCAGTGCCGTGGCTCCCAGCGGAACCACCGCCGTACAGCAAACACCGCGAGCACGGTCCAGGCCACCGCCGTCAGCACGGCGCCCAGCGCGTCGGCCGCCGACAGGTCGCCGGTCCAGCCGCCGCGCACCAGGCTGATGACGGGGGTCAGCGGCAGCAGCTCGCACACCGAGGCCAGCCGGTCCGGCATCATCTCCAGCGGGAAGAACAGCCCGGAGCCGAGCATGGAGACGAACATGAACGGCAGCGGCGTGACCTGCGCGCTCTCCCCGGTCCTGGTGAAACTCGCGGTGACCGCGGCGAGCGCGGCGCACATCACCAGGCCGAGCAGCAGCCCGACGACGGCCAGGTGGACGGCGGACGGCGCGGACAGGTCGAGCAGCACCGCGCAGCCCACCGCGAGCAGCAGGGACTGCACCAGCCCGCTGAGGACGGCCGGCAGCGCGGACCCGCTGAGGATCTCCACGTCCCGCAGCTCACCGGTGCGCAGCCGCTTGAGGACGAGTTCCTCGCGCCGGACGACGAAGACGCCGACGAGGGCCGAGTAGACGGCGAACAGCAGGGAGAAGCCGATCGCGGCGGGCAGCACGAGCGTGCCGGTGGTGAGTCCGGCCCCGGCGAGGTCCATCTCCTTGGCCCCCGCCCGCACGCTGAACGGCAGCACGAGCGGCACGAACAGCGCGGCGAAGACGGTGCCCTTGTTCCGCCCGAGCAGGGTCAGTTCGGCGCGGGCGAGGGCGGTCATGCGGCCCGTCGGCGTGGTGGTCGCGGTCCCGGCGCGCTGGGCGCGGGCCGGTGCGTCGGTGGCGCTCATGCCGCGTACTCCTTGTCCGTCGTGGTGGGGGACGTCCTCGCGGACACTTCCTTGGCGATGCTGAGGAAGGCCTCCTCCAGGGACGCCGAGCGCACGTCCAGGCGGCGCAGTTCCACCCCGGCCTGTCCGGCCCACACCAGCAGTCCGGTGGCGGCGCGCTGGAGTTCCCGGGTGCGCAGCTTCACCATGCGGCCGTCGGTCTCGTGGTCGCCGACGCCCAGTTCGGCGAGCGGCGGCAGGTCGCCCACGAAGTAACCGGCGGGCAGTTCGAAGGAGATGTGGGACGGCTGGGCGGCGGTCACCTCGGCCGGGGTGCCGGTGGCGGCGATCCGGCCCTCGTGCATGATCGCGAGCCGGTCGGCGAGGTTCTCGGCCTCCTCCAGGTAGTGCGTGGTCAGCAGCACCGTTGTCCCGGCGTCGCGCAGTCCGCTCACCAACTCCCAGGTGTCCCGGCGGCCTTCGGCGTCCAGACCGGTGCTGGGCTCGTCGAGGAAGAGCACCTCGGGGTCGCCGAGCAGCGCGAGCGCCAGGTCCAGGCGGCGCCGCTGGCCCCCGGACAGCTGCTTCACGCGGGTGTCGGTCTTCGACTCCAGACCGACCAGCGCCAGCACCTCGGCCGGCGGCCGGGCGCCGCTCACGCACGCCGCCCACATCCGTGCCGTCTCGGCGACCGTCAGCTCGGAGGGGAAGCCGCCCTCCTGGAGCATGACCCCGGTGCGGGGGCGTACGGCGGCCCGTTCGGTGTACGGGTCGTGCCCGAGGACGCGCACCCGCCCGCCGGCCGGAGCGGCGAGCCCCTCCAGGAGCTCGACCGTCGACGTCTTGCCGGCGCCGTTGGTGCCGAGCAGGGCGAAGACCTCACCGCGGCGCACGGAGAAGTCGATCCCGCGCACGGCCTCGAACCCGCCCCCGTACACACGCCGCAGGTCGGTGACCTCAATCACGTGTTCGTGCTCGTTGGTTTGCATGCTTCGAGCATTCCGGCGCGTGGGGCGGAACGACAGTGCGGCCCGTCATCACCGGGCATGACAAATGTCAGGGCAGGGGCGGACGGGCGCAGGACGCGGGAGCCGGACGCACGAAAAGACCCCGGTCCTGGAGGACCGGGGTCTGATTCCCGAGCGGACGACGAGGCTCGAACTCGCGACCTCAACCTTGGCAAGGTTGCGCTCTACCAACTGAGCTACGTCCGCATTGCCGCCGACCGGCCTTCACCGATCGGTGCGAGCACCAGCCTACCTGATCCTCCCCCAGAGGGGGGACCCCCATCCGTGGCCGGTACGGCGATGCAGAGCGGGTGACAGGAATTGCACACTGCGCCTTCCCCCTGGAAGGGGGATGTTCTACTACTGAACTACACCCGCATGTTCCGTGAGCTGGGCCTTTCGGCCTCGCCCCTCGGCGTGCTCCAGACTTTAGCTGATCACCTGGGGTGCCGCGCAAGTCGGTTGCCGCGAGGGGCGGCTGAGAGGCCGTCGGCCGCCCCCTGCCGGGGCACGGCTCACTGCGCCTCGGCGAACGCCTCGTACACCTTCTTCGGGATCCGGCCCCGCGCGGGCACGTCCATCTTGTTCGCCTGGGCCCAGGCGCGGACCGCCGCCGGGTCGGGGGCGACCTCCGTCTGCCGGTAGGCCTTGCCGGACCGGGAGCGCTTGCGGCCGGCCGAGACGTACGGCTCGAGCGCCTTGCGCAGTTTCCGGGCATTGGCTTCGTTCAGGTCGATCTCGTACATCCGGCCGTCGACTCCGAAGGCGATCGTCTCCGCCGCTTCCGAGCCGTCGATGTCGTCAAAGAGAGTGACCACGACACGCTGCGCCACGAATATCGGTCCCTTCGTGCGGCATCTCCGCGATGACGTGCCCGAACGTGCCAAGACGCCGCGATGATGCCGACTGTTCGCCTGTAATTGGGCAAAGTATCGGCTAATGACATTTCATTTGTACAGTGCCTGGCATTGCAATGGGAAGACCGACTAAATCTTCCCGCGTGTCCTCTGGGCAATAGGCGTCGGCGTTCGATCCCGGATCTTTCCCGAAGCTTTTCGCGGCGGCCCCCTCTCGATGCCGAATCGTGACTGGGCTCACGTAGATTCCTCCAAGGCTACGCGCGTAGAAATTTTGTACGGGTAGTCTGAAGGAACCTGCTCAGCACCACACACCGGGAGTGCCAGTGGCACGCGTCGTAGTCGACGTCATGCTCAAGCCGGAGATCCTCGACCCCCAGGGCCAGGCGGTGCAGCGCGCACTGCCGCGACTGGGTTTCGAAGGGATCTCGGACGTCCGTCAGGGAAAGCGATTCGAACTGGAAGTGGACGGGCCGGTCGACGACGCCGCCCTCGCCCGCATCCATGATCTTGCGGAATCCTTCCTCGCCAACACCGTGATCGAGGACTTCACCGTCAAGGTCGAGTCCGAAGACGTGGTCGCGGGGGCGGCGAAGTGACCGCTCGTATTGGCGTCGTCACTTTCCCCGGCAGCCTCGACGACCGGGACACGCAGCGCGCGATCCGCGTCGCCGGTGCCGAACCCGTCGCCCTCTGGCACAAGGACAAGGACCTCAAGCAGGTCGACGCCGTGGTGCTGTGCGGCGGTTTCTCGTACGGCGATTATCTGCGCGCCGGCGCCATCGCGCGCTTCTCGCCGGTGATGGACACCGTCATCGACCAGGCGAAGGCCGGTCTGCCGGTGCTGGGCATCTGCAACGGCTTCCAGATCCTCACCGAGGCCCACCTGCTGCCCGGCGGCATGCTGGGCAACGACCACCTGCACTTCATCTGCCGCGACCAGAAGCTGCGGGTGGAGAACGCGGACACCTCCTGGACCAGCGACTACACCTCCGGCCAGGAGATCCACATCCCGCTGAAGAACATGGACGGCCGCTACGTCGCCGACCGGCGCACGCTGGACGAGCTGGAGGCGGAGGGGCGGGTGGCCTTCCGCTACCTGGACCTGAACCCCAACGGCTCGCTCAACGACATCGCCGGCATCACCAACGCCGCCGGGAACGTCGTCGGCCTCATGCCGCACCCCGAGCACGCCGTCGAGCCGCTGATCGGTACGGGGCGTACCGACGGCCTGCCGTTCTTCACCTCGATCCTCAAGAAGCTGGTCAACGCATGAGCCGGACGCCTCTGGACACGGTCGAGCACGCGGCCGCGACCCCCGACGTCGAGCTGCCCTGGGCCGAGCTGGGCCTGAAGAAGGACGAGTACGAGAGGGTCGTCGAGATCCTCGGCCGCCGCCCCACCGGGGCGGAGCTGGCCATGTACTCCGTCATGTGGTCCGAGCACTGCTCGTACAAGAGCAGCAAGGTCCACCTGCGCCAGTTCGGCGAGAAGGCCCCCGAGTCCGAGGCCATGCTCGTCGGCATCGGCGAGAACGCCGGGGTCGTCGACGTCGGCCAGGGCTACGCGGTCACCTTCAAGGTCGAGTCGCACAACCACCCCTCCTACGTCGAGCCCTACCAGGGCGCGGCCACGGGCGTCGGCGGCATCGTCCGCGACATCATCGCGATGGGCGCCCGTCCCGTCGCCGTGGTCGACCCGCTGCGCTTCGGCGCCGCCGACCACCCCGACACCAAGCGCGTGCTGCCCGGCGTCGTCGCCGGTATCGGCGGCTACGGCAACTGCCTGGGCCTGCCCAACATCGGCGGCGAGGTCGTCTTCGACGCCTGCTACCAGGGCAACCCGCTGGTCAACGCCGGTGCCATCGGCGTGATGCGGCACGAGGACATCCACCTCGCGAAGGCGTCCGGCGCGGGCAACAAGGTCATCCTGTACGGCGCCCGCACCGGCGGCGACGGCATCGGCGGCGCGTCGATCCTGGCGAGCGAGACCTTCGACGACGCGAAGCCGTCCAAGCGCCCCGCCGTCCAGGTCGGCGACCCCTTCCAGGAGAAGCTCCTCATCGAGTGCACCCTGGAGGCGTTCAAGGAGAAGCTGGTCGTCGGCATCCAGGACCTGGGAGCGGCGGGCCTGTCCTGCGCGACCAGCGAACTGGCGTCGAACGGCTCCGGCGGCATGCGCGTCACCCTCGACGACGTCCCCCTGCGCGACTCGACCCTCTCGCCCGAGGAAATCCTCATGAGCGAGTCGCAGGAGCGCATGTGCGCGGTGGTCGAGCCGGAGAAGGTCGACCGCTTCCTGGAGATCTGCGAGAAGTGGGACGTCATCGCCACCGTCATCGGTGAGGTGACCGACGGCGACCGGCTGGAGATCTTCTGGCACGGCGGCAAGATCGTCGACGTCGACCCGCGCACCGTCGCCCACGACGGCCCGGTCTACGAGCGCCCCTACGCCCGCCCGGACTGGCAGGACGCCCTCCAGGCCGACGACGCGAACAAGCTGCCCCGGCCCAAGACGGGCGAGCAGCTGAAGGACCAGGTCCTGAAGCTGGTCGGCTCGCCCAACCAGGCGTCCAAGCAGTGGATCACCCAGCAGTACGACCACTTCGTGCAGGGCAACACGGTCCTCGCCCAGCCCGAGGACTCCGGCATGATCCGCGTGGACGAGGAGAGCGGCCTCGGCGTCGCCATCGCCACGGACGGCAACGGCCGGTACGCCAAGCTCGACCCGTACACGGGCGCCCAGCTGGCGCTGGCGGAGGCCTACCGCAACGTGGCCACGACCGGCGCGAAGCCGCTCGCGGTCTCCGACTGCCTGAACTTCGGCTCCCCGGAGGACCCGGCCGTCATGTGGCAGTTCGCGGAGGCCGTGCGCGGCCTGGCCGACGGCTGCCTCCAGCTCGGCACCCCGGTGACCGGCGGCAACGTCTCGCTCTACAACCAGACGGGCGAGGCCGCCATCCACCCGACCCCGGTGGTCGCGGTCCTCGGCGTCATCGACGACGTGGCCCGCCGCACGCCGGTCGCCTTCCAGGAGGACGGCCAGCTGCTGTACCTGCTGGGCGACACCCGCGAGGAGTTCGGCGGCTCGGCCTGGTCCCAGGTGATCCACGACCACCTCGGCGGCCTGCCCCCGAAGGTCGACCTGGAGCGCGAGCGCCTGCTCGGCGAGATCCTGATCTCCGCCTCTCGCGACGGCATGATCGACTCCGCGCACGACCTGTCCGACGGCGGTCTGGTCCAGGCGGTCGTCGAGTCGGCGCTGCTGGGCGGCAAGGGCGCGCGTCTGGTCGTACCGGACGGGCTCGACGCCTTCACCTTCCTGTTCTCGGAGTCGGCGGGCCGCGCGGTCGTCGCCGTCCCGCGCTCGGAGGAGGTCCGCTTCAACGACATGTGCGGTGCGCGGGGCCTGCCCGTCACCCGCATCGGCGTGGTCGACGGCGACGCGGTCGAGGTCCAGGGCGAGTTCACCCTCCCCCTGACCGACCTGCGCGAGGCCCACGAGGGGACGATCCCGGGGCTGCTCGCGTAGCAGGTTCGCACGGCCGAGGTCCCGTCCGGTTCCGGGCGGGACCTCGTCGTATCACCGCACGTAGTCTTGAGGATCTCCGTGTCGAGTTCGATGCCGACCGGGTCGGGGAGGGCCACCGTCTCGCCGAACCTCGCGACGCGGACGTCGCGGTAGCCACCGACCTGCCGGTCCGGGTGAGTGTGCACCTTGAGCGTGCGGGAGTCCCGGTCGATCAGGAAGTACAGGGGGATCCCGGCCTGCCCGTAGACGCCCGGCTTCTCGTGCCGGTCCCACCGGTCCGTGTCCGGGTCGTACGAGGTGACCTCGACGACCATGAGCGCTCCGTCCGGGTCGGACCATTCTCCGTGCCCGGCGAAATGGGCCTCGGGCGCGAGCACGGCGTCCGGTCGCGCCCTGCTCTGGCCGTACGCGTCGACCCGGAGACCTCGGCCGTAGTACAGATCCAGCTCGGGTCTGCTCTGCATGCACCGCCGGACCAGCCAGGACACGATGGTGCTCCGGTCCCCGTCCATCCCCTTCTTGACTCCGACCCGGCCGCCCAAGAACTCGAGCGTGACGGTCTTGGGAGCGGCGTGAGCGATCGTCTCGAACTCCTCGACCGACATCTGAGGCGTGTGTCCGGCCATGGCCCTCCTGCCGCGTGCCCTTCCTGGCGCAGACCAGTGTGGGCCGCGTGCCGGTGTCCCGGAGCGGTCTGCGTGGCCGTGTACACGTACGGGTGACCGCCTCCCCGGCCCCCGCATAGGCTCCCCCCATGCCCCCGGCCAGAAAACGCCCCCGCGCCTACGACCCCGCCCGCACCCGCACCGCCGTCCTCGCCCAGTTCGGCCACGTACGGGCGGCCGTCGGCACCCTCACCCCCGAGCAGCTCGCCCTGCCCACGCGGCTCGGGGACTGGACCGTGCGGGAGCTGGTCGCGCACGTCGGGATGGCGCTGACCGCCGTGGACCGGCTGCTGGACGAGCCCGAGCCGGTGCGGCAGGACGGCCGGCTGCTCGACTGGCCGTTCGCCATCGCCGCCGACGCGGACGCCATCGCCGGGACGGCCCGGCGGCTCGCCGCCGAGCACCCCGACCTCGACGCCCACCTCGCCGAGGTCGAGCGGCGCTTCACCGGGCGGCTCGACACCCACCCCGGGAGCAGGCTGCTCCCCACCAGCGCGGGCGCCCTGCCGCTGGCCGACTACCTCGTCACCCGGACCGTCGAGCTGGTCGTCCACACCGACGACCTGAACGCCGCCGTGCCCGGCCTCGACATCCCCCAGGACCGGCAGGCACTGGCCGCCGCGACCCGGCTGCTGGCCGACGCGCTCGCCGTGAAGGCGCCCGGCGGGTCGACGGAGGTGCGGATCCCGCCGTACGCGGTCGTGCAGTGCGTGGAGGGTCCCCGGCACACCCGGGGCACCCCGCCCAACGTCGTCGAGACCGACCCGCTGACCTGGACGCGGCTGGCCACCGGACGGCTGACCTGGAAGGACGCCCTGGACGGGGCGAAGGTGAGCGCGAGCGGGGAGCGGGCCGACCTCGGCGCCCTGCTGCCCCTGCTGGGCTGAGGGGCGGGGCCGGGGAAACCGGGGGACGGAACCGGATCTTCCCCGTCTGCGTCGAATCGGCATGTACAGGCAGAAGCAGCAGCGAAGCATGACCCTGACCGTGGCGGCCGTCGCCGCGCTCGTCCCGCTCGCCGCGGCCTGCGGCAGCGAGAAGGCCGACGACGGCGGCAGCGACAACGTGGGCGCGGGCGGACAGCGCATCACCGGCGTGCGGTGGAGCATCGACAGCGTCACCGTCGACGGAGCCACCCACCGCGCGCCGGACGCGGCACACGTACGGATCGACGACGGCGAGGCCGCCGGCAGCACCGGCTGCAACAGCTTCAGCGCCCGCGCCGCCGTCGACGGCGAACGCGTGCGGCTCAGCGACGCCATGTTCACCGAGAAGGCCTGCGCCAAGACCCCCGCCGGTTTCGAGAAGTCTCTCGGCCGCGCCCTCACCACCGGCTCGCTCACCACGAAGAGCGAGGGCGAGCGGGTCACCCTCACCACCGCCGACGGCGACACCGTCCGGCTCAGCAGGTCCGAGGACGCCGGCCTCTACGGCACCAAGTGGACCGTGGACGCCCCGGGCCACCAGGGCGGCGAGGGACGCGCCCACCTCACCTTCGACCAGGAGGCGAAGACCGTCTCGGGACGGCTCCCCTGCAACCGCGTCAACGCCGAGGCCACCGTCAGCGACGGCCGTATCACCCTCGGCACCCCGTCCACCACCCGAATGATGTGCGAAGGCTCACTCATGGACGCCGAGAAGCGGCTGCTGGGCCTCTTCGACGGCAAGGTCGCCTACCGGATCGATCAGGAAACCCTCACGCTGACCAGCGAAGACGGCACTACGGTCCGGGCCGTCGCCGAGCGGTGATCCACTGATGAGGCCGCATCCCCAATTCGGACCAGTGGTCGACCTCGCCTACACTCGGAGGCGTGCCACGTGGTGACGGTCGACTCAATCACGATCTGCTTCCCGGCGAGAAGGGCCCCCAGGACGCTTGCGGCGTCTTCGGTGTCTGGGCTCCGGGCGAAGAGGTCGCAAAGCTCACGTACTTCGGGCTCTACGCCCTCCAGCATCGGGGCCAGGAATCCGCGGGAATCGCGGTCAGCAACGGCTCCCAGATCCTCGTCTTCAAGGACATGGGCCTTGTGTCCCAGGTCTTCGACGAGACCTCGCTCGGTTCGCTCCAGGGTCACATCGCGGTCGGTCACGCCCGCTACTCGACCACCGGCGCCTCCGTGTGGGAGAACGCCCAGCCGACGTTCCGTGCCACCGCGCAGGGCTCCATCGCGCTCGGGCACAACGGCAACCTCGTCAACACCGCCCAGCTCGCCGGGATGGTCGCCGACCTGCCCAAGCAGGAAGGCCGCTCCACCCGGGTCGCGGCGACCAACGACACCGACCTGCTGACCGCGCTGCTCGCGGCCCAGGTCGACGAGGACGGCAAGCCGCTGACCATCGAAGAGGCCGCGCACAGCGTCCTCCCCCAGGTCATGGGCGCCTTCTCCCTCGTCTTCATGGACGAGCACACCCTCTACGCCGCCCGTGACCCGCAGGGCATCCGCCCGCTGGTCCTCGGCCGCCTGGAGCGCGGCTGGGTGGTGGCCTCCGAGTCCGCCGCCCTCGACATCTGCGGCGCCTCCTACGTCCGCGAGATCGAGCCGGGCGAGTTCGTCGCCATCGACGAGAACGGCCTGCGCACGTCGCGATTCGCAGAAGCGAAGCCCAAGGGCTGTGTCTTCGAGTACGTGTACCTGGCCCGCCCGGACACCGACATCGCCGGCCGGAACGTGTACCTCTCCCGCGTGGAGATGGGCCGCAAGCTGGCCAAGGAAGCCCCCGCCGACGCCGACCTGGTCATAGCGACCCCGGAGTCCGGCACCCCCGCCGCGATCGGCTACGCCGAGGCCTCCGGCATCCCCTTCGGCAACGGCCTGGTGAAGAACGCCTATGTGGGCCGGACCTTCATCCAGCCCTCACAGACCATTCGCCAGCTCGGCATCCGCCTGAAGCTGAACCCGCTGAAGGAAGTCATCAAGGGCAAGCGGCTGGTCGTCGTCGACGACTCCATCGTCCGCGGCAACACCCAGCGGGCCCTGGTCCGCATGCTCCGCGAGGCCGGTGCCGCCGAGGTCCACATCCGGATCTCGTCCCCGCCGGTGAAGTGGCCCTGCTTCTTCGGTATCGACTTCGCCACCCGCGCCGAGCTGATCGCCAACGGCATGAGCGTCGAGGAGATCGGCACCTCCATGGGCGCCGACTCCCTGGCGTACATCTCCATCGACGGCATGATCGAGGCGACCACCATCGCCAAGCCGAACCTGTGCCGCGCCTGCTTCGACGGCGAGTACCCGATGGAGCTTCCCGACCCCGAGCTGCTCGGCAAGCAGCTCCTGGAGACCGAGCTGGCCGCCGGGCCCGCCGGTACGGCCGCCACCGACGCCATCCGTCGCCCGTAGCCGCCCGTTATCCCTGGCTTCTGGGCCTCCCTGCCGTACGACACGAAGGTTCTCATCGTCATGCCTGACACAACTGGTGCCAGCTACGCAGCCGCCGGCGTCGACATCGAGGCGGGCGACCGCGCCGTCGAGCTGATGAAGGAATGGGTCAAGAAGACCCGGCGCCCCGAGGTCCTCGGCGGCCTCGGCGGCTTCGCCGGCCTCTTCGACGCCTCCGCCCTCAAGAACTACGAGCGCCCGCTGCTCGCCTCCGCCACCGACGGCGTCGGCACCAAGGTCGACATCGCCCGGCAGCTGGGCGTCTACGACACCATCGGCCACGACCTGGTCGCCATGGTCATGGACGACATCGTGGTGTGCGGCGCCGAGCCGCTGTTCATGACCGACTACATCTGCGTCGGCAAGGTCCACCCCGAGCGGGTCGCCGCGATCGTCAAGGGCATCGCCGAGGGCTGTGTGCTGGCCGGGTGCGCCCTGGTGGGCGGCGAGACGGCCGAGCACCCCGGTCTGCTGGGCCCGGACGACTTCGACGTCGCCGGCGCCGGTACGGGCGTGGTGGAGGCCGACCGGCTGCTCGGCCCGGATCGCATCCGTACGGGTGACGCGGTGATCGCCATGGCGTCCTCCGGGCTTCACTCCA
Source organism: Streptomyces sp. BBFR25 (assembly GCF_044590125.1). Classification (NCBI taxonomy): domain Bacteria; kingdom Bacillati; phylum Actinomycetota; class Actinomycetes; order Kitasatosporales; family Streptomycetaceae; genus Streptomyces; species Streptomyces sp. BBFR25. Next base: position 4,087,889 of record NZ_CP172447.1, on the reverse strand, counting down.
ACGGGTACTCGCTGGTCCGCCACGTCCTGCTGAACGAGGGCGGCCTGGCGCTCGACGCCCACCTGGACGGTCTCGGCCGCACCCTCGGCGAGGAGCTGCTGGAGCCGACCAAGATCTACTCCCTGGACTGCCTGGCCCTCATGCGCACCGCCGAGGTCCACGCCTTCAGCCACGTCACCGGCGGCGGACTCGCGGCCAACCTGGCCCGCGTGATCCCCGACGGCCTGCACGCCGTGGTCGACCGCTCCACCTGGACCCCGGGCGCGGTCTTCGACCTCGTCGGCCGGACCGGCCGGGTCGAGCGCCTGGAGCTGGAGAAGACCCTGAACATGGGTGTGGGCATGATCGCGATCGTGCCCGAGGAGTCGACGGACGTCGCCCTGACGGCCCTCGCCGACCGCGGCGTGGACGCCTGGGTGGCCGGCGAGATCACCGACCGCGGCGAGCACGGGACGGGCGCGGCGCTGGTGGGCGACTACGCCGTCTGAGCCGCCGCGGACGCCACAGGTGCCGCGGGTAGCACAGAACCCGGTCGGTGACAGAGTCACCGACCGGGAAGGTGTTCAGTGCAAGGTCAAGCGCCGCGTCGCTGGTGGGACGGGGACTGGCCGTCCTCGTCCTCGTCGTCGTCCTCATAGAGGTCGGCGTACTTCGCGTACACGTCATCGTCCTGCTCATCGTCCTCGAATGGCCCGCCGTTAGGCGGTTGTGCATTCGACGGCGATGCGCCCAGCTCCTCGGCCAGGCGGGAGAGATCAGTCCCACCGCTGTTGTACTTCAGCTGGCGGGCGACCTTCGTCTGCTTGGCCTTGGCCCGGCCGCGCCCCATGGCTCGACCCCCTCAACGACGGGGCTCGACGGCCCCAGAGTCTTGACACGCGTTCATGGTCCGGAACGGGCTCTCCTCGGAGAGACCGGTCCGTAGGGCTTCCACGGTACCTGAGCCCACGCCCATACGGTACGTCGCCCGCAGCACGTGGCCTTGCCCAGGACCATCGAGGCGCCCCGTCCTCGCTGGTCAAAGGCGATTTTAACCACCTTTCGACGGTCGACCCGCCGGGATAAGTGAGAGTTCTCTCCAACTGCCCCCCGACGGGTACCGGTCAAACCCGCGACGACCCTGCCGGTCCACCGCCGTACGACCGTCGGGTCATCGCCGGGTCCGGGCCTCCGCCATCCGCTGCTCGGCGATCCGGTCGGCCGCGGCGGCCGGCGGAATACCGTCCTCCTTCGCACGTGCGAATATGGCCAGCGTGGTGTCGTAGATCTTCGCGGCCTTCGCCTTGCACCGGTCGAAGTCGAAGCCGTGCAGCTCGTCGGCGACCTGGATGACACCGCCGGCGTTCACCACGTAGTCCGGCGCGTAGAGGATCCCGCGGTCGGCGAGGTCCTTCTCCACGCCCGGGTGGGCGAGCTGGTTGTTGGCCGCGCCGCACACCACCTTGGCGGTCAGCACCGGCACGGTGTCGTCGTTCAGCGCGCCGCCGAGCGCGCAGGGCGCGTAGATGTCCAGGTTCTCCACCCGGATCAGCGCGTCGGTGTCGGCGACGGCGACCACCGACGGGTGCCGCTCGGTGAGGGCCCGCACCACGTCCTTGCGCACGTCGGTCACGACCACGTGCGCACCCTCGGCGAGCAGGTGCTCGACCAGGTGGTGACCGACCTTGCCGACGCCCGCGATGCCGACGGTGCGGTCGCGCAGCGTCGGGTCGCCCCACAGGTGCTGGGCGGCGGCCCGCATGCCCTGGTAGACGCCGAAGGAGGTGAGCACGGAGGAGTCGCCCGCGCCGCCGTGCTCCGGGGAGCGCCCGGTCGTCCAGCGGCACTCGCGGGCCACGACGTCCATGTCGGCGACGTAGGTGCCGACGTCGCAGGCGGTGACGTAACGGCCGCCGAGGGAGGCGACGAACCGGCCGTAGGCGAGGAGCAGTTCCTCGCTCTTGATCTGCTCCGGATCACCGATGATCACGGCCTTGCCGCCGCCGTGGTCGAGACCGGCCATGGCGTTCTTGTACGACATCCCGCGCGCGAGGTTCAGCGCGTCGGCGACGGCCTCCGCCTCGTTCGCGTACGGGTAGAAGCGCGTGCCGCCGAGCGCGGGGCCCAGGGCGGTGGAGTGGAGGGCGATGACGGCCTTGAGACCGCTGGCACGGTCCTGGCAGAGCACGACTTGCTCATGTCCCCCCTGGTCCGAGTGGAACAGGGTGTGCAGTACATCAGCAGGTGCGCCGTTTACGTCGGTCACGGTGGTGACTCCTGTGTAGGTGCGGCGATGGGTGGCAGGCCCCGTGAAGGTGGCGGGGACTGTGGCACGAGATTAGAGCCTGGGGGTACCGGCCCGCCGCACAGTGCTCAGGATCACCTCCGCACGGAGTACGGGCGTGCGACGATTTGCAGAGATTCCCGCGCGTTTGTGATCCGTTGCCTCAGGTTTCCGCAGGTTTTCGCAGGTTTTCGCGTCGGTGCGCGGGGGAGGGAGCAGGCGTGCCCAAGGTGTCCTCGGTGATCGTCCCGTACGCGGCGTACCTGCGCGTGTACGAGCCGCTGGCGGCCTTCCCCGACGAGGAACGCGCCCACTGGACCCGCTACGCCCGCCGCCCCGACCGGCCCTCCTACCAGGACGAGCTGCGCCGCTCCCTGGCCGACCTGCTGCCCACCCCGCCCGTCGCGGTGCCGGTGCACGAGAGCGCCGACGCCTTCGTGACCGAGGTGGACGGCGTGGTCTGCGTCTGCCCGTGGCGGACCCGGCTGCGCGGCTGGCAGGCCCTGGGCGAGCTGGCCGAGGACTTTCCGGAGCCGGTCCTGGACGCCCTGATCCCGCCGGTCGTGCGCCGCCAGAGCGCGCAGGACTACGAACGCTGGCTGGAGCGCAACCCGGACGCCCGGCCCTGGATCCGCACGGCCACCTGGCAGGTCCCGATCAACTGGTTCGTGCTGGTGTCCGACGCGGAGCGGGAGTACGACGGGGGCGACGACGAGGGGGCGGCCGCGCCGGTGCTGCGCTACCGGACGCCGATGGTGCAGGCCCGCCGGCGGGTGGCGCGGGGGCTCAGGGCTCTGCGGGAGGCCGTGGACGAGGGGCCGCTCATCGACGGCCTGGTGGACGTGGGCCGCTGGCTGGAGGAGTTCCACCCGCGTTCCCTGGTCGAGTTGGACTACGGCGGACTGGTGCACGCCCTGCCGGCCGGTGAGTTGGAGGCGGACCACTCCGCGGCGGACGTGGCCGAGGGGATCGAGGCGCTGCGCCACGGCGACGGGGCCACCGCGGGGGCGGCGTACGGGCGGCTGGTGGAGCGCTGGCGGGCGGTCCGGGACCGGCGCTCCGCGAACTGACGTTTGACGTACCGCCCGATGTGGGGTTTCGTCTTCCGCTCCGACACCCGTTCGGGATGAGCTGATCCCTTGGCGACAAGGGACGTAGGTCCCGATCCGGGCGTATGCGTCAAGCGTGACGGACCGCACGTACATCACTCTTGCGCCGCTTCCCCCTCCTCATGCCAAAATAGGACAAGGAGCCCGGGGAGGGCTCCTTCCGTCCTGTCGTGATGCACTGTGGGCGGAATCTCAGCATTGCACGCTTTGGGGGGTCTGGTGACTCCTGATCGCCCCTGTGACTGATCGTCACAGTGGCGTGACTGTCCGCTATGGCATGGTCCATCGGCTTCCGTCGCTGATGAACACCTGGGAGGGCAATTCCATCGGTTTGGCCGACGCGGCTGGACAGATGGTGTAGTTGTAGTGCCGAGGACAAGCCGTTCGTCCTATAACCGACTCGACTCGCGTCCGCCATTTCGGGCAACGCGGGTCAAGGTGCAGAATTTAGAGGAATGAACCGAGAAGGTTCGGTTCTCCCGAGGAGGCCGCTCATGACCGCTCGCACCCCTGATGCCGAGCCGCTGCTGACCCCGGCTGAGGTCGCCACCATGTTCCGCGTCGACCCGAAGACGGTCACGCGCTGGGCGAAGGCCGGCAAGCTCACGTCGATCCGCACGCTCGGCGGGCATCGCCGCTACCGCGAAGCCGAGGTCCGCGCCCTGCTCGCGGGCATTCCGCAGCAGCGCAGCGAGGCCTGAACAACTGAATAACCGGGCAGAACGGCAGGTCCCCCAACCTGTCGGGGCGCCTGGACCACAGCTCCAAGCGACGCCGTCCCTGCCCCAACAGAGGTGCGTCGTTGATCGCGCTGGACTCCGCCGGGTCCAGCGCGATTTTTTTGTGCCCGCTCCCGTCCGCGGTGTCCGGCCCTCCGTCGCCGTCCGTGTCCGGTCCTGTGGCAGGTGGGCGGGTCGGCGGACGGTTCTGTGAGCGGGCTTGTCGGAGTCTGGGGAGGGGTGTCGGATCAGCTGTGCGTGCACCGTCGAGGCGGTGCAATTGCACATATTAAATTGATTAGTTGTAGGAGAGGCGTAAGCGCCACCGTTTCAAAAACTCGTGCGGTGACACCCGTCACATCGCGCGGTGGTTGTTGTGCCGGGCGCCGGTGCGCTATTGGAGGGCCTGGCCTCCAGCAGGTCTGCGGGGCAAGGGTGTTGAAGCTCGTGGCGTTCACGCCGTGGGCGCGCTCCCGCTCTCGACGCCCTCTTGACGGCCTGTCGGAGACTGTGGGGCCGACGAGTCCAGCGCCAGCCGCAGGAGCCGGTGGCAGATCGGGCAGTGGCGCGTCAGGTGTCCGTAGGACGACGCGGCCGACAGATGCGCGCGCAGCAGGGCCCGCGTCTCGTGCCTGACGGACGTCGTCATACGCCACCTCCAGGGGCCACACGGGGGATGTGCCCTGCTCTTTGGAGTACCGAGCGAAACTGACGCCGTCAAGGCCGCGAGAGAGGCGCTCAGGGCTTTCTGGGGCCCGGAGCGCACGTGCGGAAGGAGCAGGGGACGGAGCACGAGAAGAGCACGACGGGAGCACAACGAGAGGCCCGCACCAATCGGTACGGGCCTCTCGTTACTGCGGTCCTGACGGGATTTGAACCCGCGGCCTCCACCTTGACAGGGTGGCGAGCACTCCAAACTGCTCCACAGGACCAGGTTTCGCGGCGCTTGTGCTGCGTTGCGCTGCGAGAAGAGACATTACAGGAGGGTGGGCCGCCGGTCGAACTCACCCTCCGTGCAGGCTCGGTCACGGCTTCGGTCGCGGCTTCGGTCAGGGCGCGAGGGCGTCGATGGCCTTCACGATCCGCTTGTCGGAGACGGGGTACGCCGTGCCCAGCGCGTGGGCGAAATAGCTGACCCGCAGCTCCTCGATCATCCAGCGGATCTCCAGGACCTGCTGCGGCACCGGCCGGCCCTGCGGCATCTGCTCCAGCAGCCACGCGTACTCGTCCCGCATCTCGTGGACCTTCTCCATACGGGAGGTGTCGCGCTGCACGCCGGTCGGCATCTGCTGCAGCCGGCGGTCCGCGGCGACCAGGTAGCGCATGAGGTCGGGCAGCCGCTTGATCCCGGCCTCCGTGACGAAGCCCGGCTTCACCAGCGCGTCCAGCTGCCCCCGCACGTCCTGGAGGTTCGCCAGCAGCGCGGGGCTGCGCACGGCTTTCAGACGGCGCTCGCAGGCCTGCCAGGCCGCCAGCACCTGCTGCACCTGGCCCACCGTGCGGACGGTCGTGTCGACGATGTCCGCGCGGACCTTGTCGTAGAGCTTCCGGTACGACTCCTCGTCCCACGCCGGGCCGCCGAAGTCCGCGATCAGCTTGTCCGCCGCCGCCATGGCGCAGTCGTCGAACAGCGCCTGGATCGAACCGTGTGGATTCGCGGACAGGCCCAGCTTCTGCTGGTTGGTCAGCTTCTCGGACGCGAACTTCGCCGGGTTGACCGGGATGTTGCGCAGGATCAGCCGCCGCGTGCCCTTCCACATCGCCTGCGCCTGCTCGGCCTCGGTGTCGAAGAGGCGGACGGAGACGGTGTCGGCCTTCGGCCCGTCGTCGACCAGCGCCGGGTACGCCTTCACCGGCTGACCGGCCCGGCGGGTCTCGAAGACCCGGGTCAGTGTGCCGATCGTCCAGTCCGTCAGCCCGGAGCGTTCCAGGGATTCGCCGCCGCTGCGCTCCGCGGTGGCCGCCGCGGCCTGCGAGAGCGCCTTGCGCGCCTTCGGGCGCAGCCGGAGCTTCAGCGCCTCCAGGTCCTTGTCCTCGGCCAGCTTGCGACGGCGCTCGTCGACGATCCGGAACGTGATCTTCAGGTGGTCGGGGACCTTCGACCAGTCGAAGTCCTCGGCGTCGAACGGCACCCCCACCATGCGCTTCAACTCCCGCGCCATGGTCACCGTCAGCGGCTCCTGAAGGGGTACCGCACGGTCCAGGAACGCCTGGGCGTAGTTCGGCGCGGGCACGTAGTTGCGCCGGACCGGCTTGGGCAGGGAGCGGATCAGCTCCGTGACGACCTGCTCGCGCAGGCCCGGGATCTGCCAGTCGAAGCCCTCGTCCGTGACCTGGTTGAGCACCTGGAGCGGCACGTGCACGGTGACGCCGTCGGCGTCCGCACCCGGCTCGAACTGGTACGTCACCCGGAACTTCAGCGGACCCTGCCGCCAGGAGTCCGGGTAGTCGTCCTTGGTGACCGCCCCCGCCTTCTCGTTGATGAGCATCTCGCGCTCGAAGTCGAGGAAGTCGGGCTGCTCGTGCCGCTTGTGCTTCCACCACGAGTCGAAGTGCGCACCCGAGACGACGTGTTCGGGCACCCGCTGGTCGTAGAAGTCGTACAGCGTCTCGTCGTCGACCAGGATGTCCCGGCGCCGCGCCCGGTGCTCCAGCTCCTCGACCTCCGTCAGGAGCTTGCGGTTGTCGGCGAAGAACTTGTGGTGCGTGCGCCAGTCGCCCTCCACCAGGGCGTTGCGGATGAACAGCTCGCGGCTGACCTCGGGGTCGATCCGTCCGTAGTTCACCTTGCGCTGGGCCACGATCGGCACGCCGTACAGCGTGACCTTCTCGTACGCCATCACGGCCGCCTGGTCCTTCTCCCAGTGCGGCTCGCTGTAGGTGCGCTTGAGGAGGTGCCCGGCGAGCGGCTCCACCCACTCCGGTTCGATCTTCGCGTTGACGCGGGCCCAGAGGCGGGAGGTCTCCACCAGCTCGGCGGACATCACGAAGCGCGGGGGCTTCTTGAAGAGCGCCGAGCCGGGGAAGATCGCGAACTTGGCGTTCCGGGCGCCCAGGTACTCGTTCTTCGAGCCTTCCTTGACGTCCTTCATGCCGACGTGGGAGAGGAGACCGGCCAGCAGGGACACGTGCACCCGGTCGTCGGGCGCGGGGTGCTCCTCGTCGTTGAGGTGGATGCCCATCTGCTTGGCGACCGTGCGCAGCTGGGTGTAGATGTCCTGCCACTCGCGGATGCGCAGGAAGTTGAGGTACTCCTGCTTGCACATCCGGCGGAAGGACGACGAGCCGCGTTCCTTCTGCTGCTCGCGCAGGTACCGCCAGAGGTTGAGGAAGGCGAGGAAGTCGCTGCTCTCGTCCTTGAACCGGGCGTGCTGCTGGTCGGCCTGGGCCTGCTTCTCCGCCGGGCGCTCGCGCGGGTCCTGGATGGACAGCGCCGCCGCTATGACCATGACCTCGCGGACACAGCCGTTCTTGTCCGCCTCCAGCACCATCCGGGCCAGCCGCGGGTCCACGGGCAGCTGGGCGAGCTTGCGGCCGGTGTCGGTCAGCCGCTTGCGTACGTCCTTCTGCGCCGGGTCGAGCGCGCCCAGTTCCTGGAGCAGCTGCACACCGTCGCGGATGTTGCGGTGGTCCGGGGGGTCGATGAAGGGGAACTTCTCGATGTCGCCGAGGCCGGCCGCGGTCATCTGGAGGATGACGGAGGCGAGGTTCGTCCGGAGGATCTCCGCGTCCGTGAACTCCGGCCGCGCGTCGAAGTCGTCCTCGGAGTACAGCCGGATGCAGATGCCGTCGGACGTACGGCCGCAGCGGCCCTTGCGCTGGTTGGCGCTGGCCTGCGAGATCGGCTCGATGGGCAGCCGCTGCACCTTGGTGCGGTGGCTGTAGCGGGAGATGCGGGCGAAGCCCGGGTCGATGACGTACTTGATGCCCGGGACGGTCAGGGAGGTCTCGGCGACGTTGGTCGCGAGGACGATCCGGCGTCCGGTGTGCTGCTGGAAGACACGGTGCTGCTCGGCGTGCGAGAGCCGCGCGTACAGCGGGAGCACTTCCGTGAATCTGTAGTTCTTCTTCTCCAGCGCGTCCGCCGTGTCGCGGATCTCCCGCTCGCCGGAGAGGAAGACGAGGATGTCGCCCTTGCCCTCGCCCATCAGCTCCTCGACGGCGTCGGTGATCGCCGTGATCTGGTCCCGGTCGGCGTCGTCGCCGTCCTCCTCCAGGAGCGGCCGGTACCGCACCTCCACGGGATACGTCCGCCCGCTGACCTCGATGATCGGGGCATCGCCGAAGTGCCGGGAGAAGCGCTCGGGGTCGATGGTCGCCGAGGTGATGACGACCTTGAGGTCGGGGCGCTTGGGCAGCAGCTGGGAGAGGTAGCCCAGCAGGAAGTCGATGTTGAGGGACCGCTCGTGGGCCTCGTCGATGATGATCGTGTCGTAGGCGCGCAGCTCGCGGTCGGTCTGGATCTCGGCGAGCAGGATGCCGTCCGTCATCAGCTTGATGAAGGTGGACTGCGGATTCACCTGGTCGGTGAAGCGCACCTTCCAGCCGACGGTCTCCCCGAGCGGCGTGTCCAGCTCGTCCGCGACCCGCTCGGCGACGGTGCGCGCGGCGATCCGGCGCGGCTGGGTGTGCCCGATCATGCCGCGGAGGCCGCGGCCCAGCTCGACACAGATCTTCGGGATCTGGGTGGTCTTGCCCGACCCGGTCTCACCGGCGACGATCACGACCTGGTGATCACGGATGGCCGCCGCGATCTCGTCCTTCTTCTGGCTGACCGGGAGCTGCTCGGGGTAGCTGACGGCCGGCACACGCGCCCGGCGTTCACCGATGCGCTGCTCGGCCTTGGCCACCTCGGTCTCGATCTCGGCGAGAACGGCGGCGCGGGCCTCCGGCTTGCGGATCTTCCGCGCACCCTCGAGCCTGCGGCCGAGCCGGTGCGCGTCGCGCAGGGACAGCTCGGTCAGCCGGGGGGCGAGGGTGCCGAGCGCGGGGGCAGGATGCGTAGACATACGGCTTCCAGGATCTCATCCTCGGGAAAATCCTGGCGAACGCTTTTGCCGCGGCCGCAGGCAAGCCGCCGCGGCATACAACAAGACCCCGGTCCGAGGATCGGGGTCTGTGCTGTGGCTGGGGCCGGGGTCGAACCGGCGACCTATCGCTTTTCAGGCGATCGCTCGTACCAACTGAGCTACCCAGCCGCGAGGTTTCACGTGAAACCTCAGCGGTCCTGACGGGATTTGAACCCGCGGCCTCCACCTTGACAGGGTGGCGAGCACTCCAAACTGCTCCACAGGACCAAGCTTCGTACGACAGTGTCGCACATGTACTGCGTGCCCCCAACGGGATTCGAACCCGTGCTACCGCCTTGAAAGGGCGGCGTCCTAGGCCGCTAGACGATGAGGGCTATCGGCCCGCCTGGGCGCTTCGCAGCGCGTCGGGGACGTGAGAAGCATATGGGATGGCGGGAGGTATCGCCAAAACGGTTTACGGAGTGCTGGGGGCGGGGCTGCTCGGAGCGGTGGGGGTGCCGGAGGGGGAGGGGCCGGTGCCGGAGGGGGTCGGGGTGGCGCCCGGCTGGTTCTCCTTCGGCAGATGGCGGCTGACCTCGGCCGTCGTCAGGCCCAGGCCACCCAGCCGGATCTCGTCCCAGGCCTGGAGGCGCCGGCTGTCCCGGTCGAAGTAGAGGATCGACGCCTGGATCGGGTCGGGGTACTTGCCCTCGACCGCGCGCAGCCCGCTGCCGCCGGTGGAGCCCTCGACGCGCAGCCGGGTGCCGTACTTCATGACCTCCATGTCCTCGTGGTGCAGGTGCCCGGCGAGCACCAGCGGGACGTCGCCGTCGACCTCGCGGGCGGCGGACGGCTCGTGGGCGATGGCGATGTCCACGGGGGTGCCGGCGGCGCGCTGGTCGCGCAGGGCGGAGGCGAGGCGGGCGCCGGCCAGTTCCTGGGAGGCCTCGGCGCCGTCCGCCTTCGAGCGGTCGGGGGTGTACTGCGGGTCGCCCATCCCGGCGAAGCGCAGGCCGGCGACGGTCCGGGCACGGCCGTCGTCCAGGACGTGCACGTTCTTCAGGTGCTTCAGGTACTCCTGGGTGCCGCGGGAGTCGTGGTTGCCCCGGACCCAGACGTAAGGGGCGCCGAGGTCCTCGATGGGGTCCAGGAAGCCGTTCTCCGCGGCCGTGCCGTGATCCATCGTGTCGCCGGAGTCGACGATCACGTTCACCTTGTACTGCTGCACCAGCGAGGCGATGATCTTCCAGCTCGCCGGATTCAGGTGGATGTCCGACACGTGCAGCACGCGGATCGTGGTCGGGTCGGGCTGGTACGCGGGGAGCGTCGAGGTGACGTCGTAGAGCTTGGTCACGTTGGTCACCAGGCGGGCCAGCTCCTTCTGGTAGACGTCGAACTCGGTCACGATGCTGCGCGCGTTGCCGACCAGGGAGGGCGCGGAGGACAGCAGGCCGGAGAACTTCGGTTCCAGGACGGAGTCGGGGTTCCAGGTGGCGTAGGCGGTGCCGCCGGAGGCGACCAGGAGGCTGAGCGCCAGCCCGCCCGCGCCCAGGGCGCGCCGGGGGCGGCGGTAGACGGCGAGGCCGAGCGCGGTGGCGCCGGTGACGACGGCCACGCAGGAGCGGACGGCGAGGTCGAGGGTGCCGTGCTCGACGTCCTGGGCGACCTCGTCCTGGAGGCCGGAGAGGCGTTCGGGGTGGTCGACGAGGGCCTGGGCGCGGGCGGGGTCCAGCTGGTCGACGTTGACGTCGAGGCGGACCGGGGCGACGTGGCTGTCGAGCTGGAGGGCGCCCAGCGGCGAGACGTTGATCTTCGTGCCGCCGGCCAGCGAGGGGCGCAGGGTCATCGTCGTGTCCATGGGCCCGACCGGGACCCGGACGTTGCCGACGACCAGCAGCCCCAGCCAGGCGCCGAGCACGACGACGGCGACGAGGCCGGCGGCACGGGACCAGGGTCGGGAGCGGGTGGCGAGTTCGGGGGTGGCGGACGGGGGCCGGTTCCGGCGGGTGAGCCGGTCGCGGAGTCGGCGGGTGAGGATGCGCGGGGCGTTGCGGATGGGGTTCATCACCTCGGCCAGGGCGTGCAGGGCTGCGGCGGGGACGCGGGCCATTGGTCCCGTATGCCCGGGGCCCGGGGCGGATATGCGGGTCGTACTCCACGGTCGTACCCGACAATGGGTCTGTGCTGGAGATGACGCGCGAGGAGTTCGAGGAACTGGTCGCCGAGGCCCTGGACCGGATCCCGCCGGAGCTGACGCGGCTGATGGACAACGTCGCGGTGTTCGTCGAGGACGAACCGCCGGCGGACGATCCCGAGCTGCTCGGGCTGTACGAGGGAACGCCGCTGACGGAGCGCGGGGAGTGGTACGCGGGCGTGCTGCCGGACCGGATCACCATCTACCGGGGGCCGACGCTGCGCTTCTGCGCGACGCGGGAAGACGTCGTGGCCGAGACCGAGGTGACGGTCGTTCACGAGATCGCCCACCACTTCGGGATCGACGACGCGCGGCTGCACTCCCTCGGGTACGGGTGACGCGCCCGGGTCAAGTCCGCCTCGCCGGGCGCGTGTCCTCATGTGGGTGACGGGAGTTGGGCACGTCGACTCCTTGACCCCCGGAGGTGGCCGCCCGTGCGCCCCTTGTACGTACCCGTCCGTCTGGCCGCCACCGCCCTGGCCGTAGCCGCTGCCGCCGGCTGCATGAGCGTCGGCGACGACGAGTCCGGCGGGGGCGCCAGGCCCTCGCACTCCGCCGGGGAGCGGGGCGGCGAGGCGCCCGGGGGCGGCCCAGCGGTCTCCGGAGGCAACGCCGGGTACGACGCGGCGGTGGCCGACGACGGGCACGGCAAGGGGAAGAAGGCGAAGGCCAAGGGCAAGGGCAAGGGCGACGGCAAGGGGAAGAGCGGCGGCGGCGAGGGCAGGGCCGGGGCCGCCTCGGAACCCCCGGCCGCGCACCCGACCGGGGCTCCGCCGCCGAACGGCGGGAACCACGGCCCCGAGCCCACGCGGACGCCCCCGGCGGAGCCCACCCGGACGGCCGAGCCGGAGCCGACGCGGACCGCGGAGCCGCCCGCCTCCCCGACCCCGGAGCCGACGGTGGCCGAGCCGTCCTCGTCGGCGCACGAGCCTCCCGGGACCCAGCTCGAACAGCGGGAGCCGGCCCCGGCGGCCGGGACCCCGGCGTAGGACGGACGGGCCGCTGAGCTGGGCAAGTGCCGCCGGTTTGCGTTCAGGGGTGGGGGGTGCGTATGGTGGTAGATCGTTTGATCCCATTTGCCCGGCGCCACCGCAGAGCGCGCCGTGTGGCGCGTACTCTCCCCTTGCCGTGGTGGACCGCATCGAGGCGGTCGTATTGCGAATCGCGATTCACGGAGTTGACGGGCGCGTGCCGACGAGAGACTCCGGAAGGTTTCGCATTCGCATGTCCATGACCAGTACTGACCACGTCGTCGTGCCCGAGAACGCCGAGGGCGTCGAGGGTGCGCTGGAGGCCGTCGAGGCCGTAGACGCCTCCACGACCACCGAGGCCACGGAGCCCGCGAAGGCTCCCGAGCCGACGTTCGCCGACCTCGGTCTGCCCGAGGGCGTCGTGCGCAAGCTCGCCCAGAACGGCGTGACCACCCCCTTCCCGATCCAGGCCGCGACCATTCCGGACGCGCTGGCGGGCAAGGACATCCTCGGCCGGGGCCGCACCGGCTCCGGCAAGACCCTCTCCTTCGGTCTGCCGACCCTGGCCACGCTGGCCGGCGGCCGCACCGAGAAGCACAAGCCCCGCGCCGTCATCCTCACCCCGACCCGCGAGCTGGCCATGCAGGTGGCCGACGCGCTCCAGCCGTACGGCGACGTCCTCGGCCTGAAGATGAAGGTCGTCTGCGGCGGCACCTCGATGGGCAACCAGATCTACGCCCTCGAGCGCGGCGTCGACGTCCTGGTCGCCACCCCGGGCCGGCTGCGCGACATCATCAACCGCGGCGCCTGCTCCCTGGAGAACGTGCAGATCGCGGTCCTCGACGAGGCCGACCAGATGTCCGACCTGGGCTTCCTGCCCGAGGTCACCGAGCTGCTCGACCAGGTGCCCGCGGGCGGTCAGCGGATGCTCTTCTCCGCCACCATGGAGAACGAGATCAAGACCCTCGTCGACCGGTACCTGAAGGACCCGGCCCTGCACGAGGTGGACGCGGCCCAGGGCGCGGTGACGACCATGTCGCACCACATCCTGGTCGTGAAGCCCAAGGACAAGGCGCCGGTCACCGCGGCCATCGCCTCCCGCAAGGGCCGCACCATCATCTTCGTCCGCACCCAGCTGGGCGCCGACCGCGTCGCCGAGCAGCTGCGCGACGCCGGTGCCAAGGCGGACGCGCTGCACGGCGGCATGACCCAGGGCGCGCGCACCCGCACGCTGGCCGACTTCAAGGACGGCTACGTCAACGTCCTGGTCGCCACCGACGTCGCCGCCCGCGGCATCCACGTCGACGGCATCGACCTGGTCCTGAACGTGGACCCGGCCGGTGACCACAAGGACTACCTGCACCGCGCCGGCCGCACCGCCCGCGCGGGCCGCACCGGCACGGTCGTCTCGCTGTCCCTGCCGCACCAGCGCCGCCAGATCTTCCGGCTGATGGAGGACGCGGGCGTCGACGCCACGCGCCACATCATCCAGGGCGGCGCCGCCTTCGACCCCGAGGTCGCCGAGATCACCGGTGCCCGGTCGATGACCGAGGTCCAGGCCGAGTCGGCGGGCAACGCGGCGCAGCAGGCCGAGCGCGAGGTCACCCAGCTCACCAAGGAGCTGGAGCGGGCCCAGCGCCGTGCCACCGAGCTGCGCGAGGAGGCCGACCGCCTGGTCGCCCGGGCAGCGCGGGAGCGCGGCGAGGACCCGGAGACGGTGCTGGCCGAGGTGGCCGCCGCGTCGTCCGAGGCCGAGGTCTCGCTGCCCGAGCAGCCCGGCGCCCGGGACGTGGAGAAGACGGAGCGCGGCGGCAACGACCGCGAGCGCTCGTACGAGCGTCGTGACGACCGTGGCGGCTTCCGCCGTGACGACCGCGGTGACCGTGGCGGGCGCTCGTTCGAGCGCCGGGACGACCGCGGTGACCGTGGTGGCCGTTCGTTCGAGCGTCGTGACGACCGTGGTGGCAGTGGCCGCTCGTTCGACCGTCGTGACGACCGTGGCGGCTTCCGCCGTGACGACCGCGGTGACCGTGGTGACCGTGGCGGGCGTTCGTTCGAGCGTCGTGACGACCGTGGTGGCAGTGGCCGCTCGTTCGACCGTCGCGACGACCGGCGTGACGACCGCGGTGGCCGCTCCTTCGAGCGTCGTGATGACCGCGGTGACCGTGGTGGCCGTTCGTTCGAGCGTCGCGACGACCGTGGTGGCAGCGGCAGTGGCAGTGGCCGCTCGTTCGACCGTCGTGACGACCGCGGTGGCTTCCGCCGTGACGACCGCGGCGAGCGCGGCGGACACCGTGGCAGCGACCGTCCGTTCAACCGCGACCGCCAGGGCGACCGCCCCGGCTTCCGCTCCGGCGGCCACGACCGTCCGTACGGCCGCCGCGACGACCACCGCGGTGACCACCGTGGCTCGTCCTTCGGCCGCCGTGACGACAAGCCGCGCTGGAAGCGCAACGGCTGACGCCTGAACAGCTGAGACGCGCCGTGGCCTCCGCCCCACCGGGTGGAGGCCACGGCGCTTCGCGTTGCGGTCCGGTTTCGGCCACGGAGTGACGCATGTCACGCCTGCAGCTAGGGAATTGCTGGGGGCATGACAGATGACGCCAAGGCGAGTGGGCTGTCGGACGAGGAACGGCTGGCCCAGCTCGGCTACACCCAGGTTCTGGCCCGCCGCATGTCGGCGTTCTCCAACTACGCGGTCTCCTTCACGATCATCTCGGTCCTGTCGGGCTGCCTGACCCTCTACCTCTTCGGCATGAACACGGGCGGCCCCGCCGTCATCACGTGGGGCTGGGTCGCCGTCGGCCTGATGACCCTCTTCGTCGGCCTGGCGATGGCCGAGATCTGCTCGGCGTACCCGACCTCGGCGGGCCTGTACTTCTGGGCGCACCGCCTGGCACCCCCGCGCACGGCGGCGGCCTGGGCCTGGTTCACGGGCTGGTTCAACGTGCTGGGCCAGGTCGCGGTCACCGCGGGCATCGACTTCGGCGCCGCGTCCTTCCTGGGCGCCTACCTGAACCTGCAGTTCGACTTCGAGGTGACCCCGGGCCGCACGATCCTCCTCTTCGCCGCGATCCTGATCCTCCACGGCCTCCTCAACACCTTCGGCGTCCGCATCGTCGGCCTGCTGAACAGCGTGAGCGTGTGGTGGCACGTCCTCGGCGTCGCGGTCATCGTCGGCGCGCTGACGTTCGCGCCGGACCACCACCAGTCGGCGTCCTTCGTCTTCGGCGAGTTCGTGAACAACACGGGCTGGAGCAGCGGGGCGTACGTCGTCCTCATCGGTCTCCTGATGGCCCAGTACACCTTCACCGGCTACGACGCCTCCGCCCACATGACCGAGGAGACGCACGACGCGTCCACGGCCGGCCCGAAGGGCATCGTCCGCTCCATCTGGACCTCCTGGATCGCGGGCTTCGTCCTCCTCCTCGGCTTCACCTTCGCCATCCAGTCCTACGACGGCGCCCTGACGTCCCCGACCGGCGCGCCGCCCGCCCAGATCCTGCTCGACGCCCTCGGTGCGACGGCGGGCAAACTGCTGCTCCTCGTCGTCATCGGGGCGCAACTCTTCTGCGGAATGGCGTCGGTGACGGCCAACAGCCGCATGATCTACGCCTTCTCCCGGGACGGCGCGCTGCCGTACTCCCACATCTGGCACTCGGTGAACCCGCGCACCCGCACCCCGGTCGCGGCGGTCTGGCTGGCGGCGCTGGCCGCGCTGGTCCTCGGCCTCCCGTACCTCATCAACGTCACGGCGTACGCCGCGGTGACCTCGATCGCGGTCATCGGCCTCTACATCGCGTACGTCATCCCGACCCTGCTGCGTGTCCGCAAGGGTGCCGCCTTCGAACGCGGGCCGTGGCACCTGGGCCGCTGGTCGCAGCCGGTGGGCGTGGTCGCGGTGACGTGGGTCTGCGTCATCACGGTCCTGTTCATGCTGCCCCAGGTCTCCCCGGTCACCTGGGAGACCTTCAACTACGCGCCCGTCGCCGTCCTGGTCGTCCTGGGCTTCGCCGCCACCTGGTGGCTGGCCTCGGCCCGGCACTGGTTCCTCAACCCCGACCACGAACGCACCCGCGCCCGCGCCGCCGCCCGGGCGAGCACCCCCGAGCCGGTGGACCCGTAGCCCAGGACCCCCCGACGCGGCCGTGACCCCGATACCCGATCGGCGTCCCGGCGGCGTCGGGCTATGCTCGGTGTGGCAACATCACGCAGCACCGCGCGACACAACGCCTGGGCCCTTAGCTCAATTGGCAGAGCAGTGGACTTTTAATCCATTGGTTGTGGGTTCGAGTCCCACAGGGCCTACCGAGGTCAGGGCCGTTTTGTGGCTCTGACCAGCAGTTTCGTGGCCCCGACCAGTCCTCCTGGCCGGGGCCACGCCATGTGTGGAGTCCGTCTGCGTGAGCGGGTGTGCCAACAGGCAGCGGGGCTTGTTCAGTCACTGCGTCCCTTCTTGGGGTCCGCCGCCGCACGCGTGGTCTCCTTGGTGCCATCGAAGGCGTTGGTGAGACCGTCGAGGCGGTCGGCAAGTTCCCGGAGTCGATCCGCGTGTGCCATGAGGGAGTCGGAGAGGCGGCGCAAATCGTTGGAACTGTGCGGGTGCCAGTCGCCATCCATCTCGACGTTAATGAAGGGGGCGTGACCGGGTGGGCACTCGGTGAAGGGGCGATGTTCGAAGCATGCACGCAGAACCACAGGCGTGCCACGGCTCGTTGATACTGTGAATTCGTAGTCAGGGCTCGCGTGCGTGATGTCGACGCGGTAGCCGCCGGGCTGATGCTCTGTCTCGCTTCCGGTACACCAGTCGGGCTCCCAGACGGTGACGGGCCCGTGGTCGCACGTGGGGACAGTTACTGTCCGGGACGAGTTGTCATGATCCGGCATGAGCGCGTTCCTTGGTTCGCTGGTCATCGGCCCAGGCCGGCATTTGGGTGACGACTCCGGCTCAGTCTTCGTTCAGGAGTTCAGCCGCGGCCTTCGGATCCATGAGGGTCGACCAGGCTTGCTCGGCGGGAAGAAGGGGGCGGCTGGGGAGGGCGTACTCGGGGTACCAGGCGGTGGGGTCGCAGCCGGGGACATGGCGCAGGATGACCGCGATGAGGTCGTCGGGTACGGAGCCGGTGATGCGCACCGCAGCATAGGTCTCATGGCCGTCGTCGGCGCGTACGAGGATGCCCAGGCGGAAAGCGGGAAAGTCGGCGGCGTGTTCATGCCCGTCGTGCAGTGATCCACGAGCCAGCTCCCGGACAGCCGCAGCGAGATCGCGGACGAGCCGGGCACCGGCCTCGAGTTGGTAGCGATCACGGTCGTTCTGGTCAGGGAGGAGACGCCCGACGTACGTCGTGGTGCTCAGAGGCTGGCGGTTGTTGGCGTTGTAGTGGGCTCGTGCGGCCCTCGCGGTCGTCTCCAGGGCTGAGTAGAAGTCGTCCGGTGAACCGTCCTCGCGTTGCCCGGCAGCGATGAGCCAGGGCAGATCCTCGTCGGTCCAGACCGCTCCGCGCCAGCGTTGAACCTTGACTTTGAAGAGGACCTCATCATCGATCGAGCGGATGCGCTCATGCCCGGCCCCGTCGTCGGCGAAGTGTTCCCGGGCCTTGGACAAGATCGGATGATCCAGTTCGTCGAGCGGTTCCCGGGCTGACGGTAGCGGTAGTTTCAAGTCCTCGCGGAGCGCGCGGAGGGTAGGTCGAGCGGGCCGCACGGATCAGTCGTCCTCGCCTACTCCGCCGAGTTCCTTGATCCGCTCTGGTGACAGTCCGGTGAGCAGCGAGACGCTCGATTCCACGGATCCGTCCAGCTTGCGCATCTTCTCCAACATGCTGGCCCGAACCTCCTCACGGCGGATCTCCAAGTAGGTTCGGACGGCCTCGGCGACCAGGTCCTTCTTAGTCATCCCCAGAAAATGGGCGCCGTCCGCGATCAGCTCGTCTATGGCTGCATCGACCTTCAACGGAGCGGTCGTACGGGTTGTCCGACCGCGGGCTTCCTCTGTGATTCTCATGCTCACACCCTCTCTGGTACCAAAAGGTACTCCTATTCTTCTCTGCTCGCGAGCGTTGATTGGATAGTGAAGGGCTCAGGCCGTCGTCCGGGGCAGGAGGAGGTGACCGCCGCGGTCGCTGTCGTCGACATCAGCAATCTGTCCCCCCGCGCCACGCTCGGACGCAGACGTAGACGACAGACTGCACGCGGTAGATCGAGTGGTCCGCCAAGTCGGGAAGCAGCACTGATCATGCGACTTCGACATGCAGCTGCGTCTGTGCGGGGGATGGCTGTTCCGCGACGGACGGGCTACCCGGCAGTGGGAGTGGGCGCTGCCGCACCTGGCTGGCTTCCACACCCGGCGTGATGGCCCGCGGGTCGAGCCGGAAGGTGAGCTGGTGTAGCCGTCGCAGGACGATGGCATTAGTGCTTCCGTGCGCCCCCGCATGCACCCTCCAGGCACCCCGCGCTCCCCTCCTACGGTCGTGCAACAGCGAGGGCCGGAAAAGTCCGGCCCCGACGGGGAGCACGGTGCGGCAGGTGACCGCACTGACTTGACGTCGGCCGGATCTGCCCGCCTTGGGGATGGGGGCGGTATGGGGTCCCGTCGCAGGATCGATGACAGCTTCGAGCAGGCAGTACAGGCCGCCGTGTCGACGTTCGGGGCGGAGGTCACGCCAAAGCTGAGAGGCGGTGGGTGGCAGGAAGACCAGCTCCGGGGACCGCTGGAGAACATGATCCGGTCCATATGCCGTGGCTTGGGTCTGGACGTCACGCTCATTGGCGAAGTCCCGCTTGTCGACATGGGAGCCCGCCCTGACTATGCCGTTGAGGTCGGAGGCGCCCTCGTCGGTTACATCGAGCTCAAGAAGCCGGGCACCCAGGCCGACCCGTCCGTCTACACAGGCCGCAACGCCGAACAGTGGGCAAAACTACGGCTGCTCAACAACGTTCTGCTCTGTGACGGGAACGAATTCTCCGTCCACCAAGAGGGCCAACGGGTTGGTGAAGTGGCCCACTTGAAGGGCTCGGTTCTCACCTCTGGATCCCGGCTTACCCCCGCCGACGGGACACTCGCGCGGGTGCTACGCGAATTCCTGACCTGGGAGCCGCAGACACCTCGCACCACGAGTCAGCTCATCCGAGCAGTCGCCGGGCTATGCCAACTTCTGTCGGAAGAGGTCGGAGAAGCGATCGCACAGGAGAAGAGCCGGCGACGTCCACCGGCATTCACGACACTCGCCAAGGACTGGCGACACCTGCTGTTTCCGGAAGCAACCGACGCTCAGTTCGTCGAGCAATACGGTCAGGCAGTGGTGTTCGCACTGCTGCTCGCCAGGGTGGAGGAGATCAATTTCGAAGGCGAAACTGTGCATGAGATCGCCACGAAGCTCGGCAAGAAGCATTCGTTGATGGGGCAGGCCCTGGATGTCTTGGCCGGCGACTCTGTTGCTGGCCTGTCCACCACGCTGAACACATTGCTTCGTGTCATCGGCGCGGTCAGATGGGATGTGCTGGACGATGGCACCGGGGACGCCTACTTCCTGCTGTACGAACACTTTCTCCAGATCTACGACCCGGACCTGCGGATACGCACAGGCTCGTACTACACACCGCGTGGCGTCGTCTCGGCCATGGCCCGGCTCGTCGAGGACGTCCTGAAGCGGGAGGGTTTCCGTATCCCGTCCGGCTTCGCTTCTCCCGATGTGGTCCTTGTCGACCCAGCCATGGGCACCGGCACCTTCCTCCTGTCGGCGCTGGAGCTGGCCGCCGAGACCATCACCGAGGCGGAGGGTCCAGGCGCGGTGGGCCCACGTTTGCGAGAGATGGTGGGACGTCGGCTGGTTGGTTTCGAGATGCAGGTCGGTCCGTTCGCTGTCGCGGAACTACGCATGCACGCCATGCTCAAGCAGTACGGGTCCGCAGCCCCCGCCCGGGGACTCAGGCTGTTGGTGGCTGACGCCCTGGACAGCCCGACAGCCGAGTTCAACTGGATCCCTCACACCTACCGGGCGCTCGCGGAATCCCGCCGGCAGGCCAACCAGGTCAAGCGGGACGAACGTGTCATGGTCGTCATGGGCAACCCGCCTCACGACGCCGTGAAACGGGGCGCTGGCAAGTGGGTGGAACGAGGGGAGCCCGAGGCGGACATCCCGGCCCCGCTGGGGGCCTTCCGGCAACCCGGCAACGGCAGGTACGAGTCGAAAATCGCCAACCTCTACGTCTATTTCTGGCGCTGGGCCACCTGGAAGGTCTTCGACGCACACGACGACGTGCCATTCGGTGTGGTCGCGCTGATCACGCCGAAGGCATGGCTCAAGGGGCGGGCGTTCGCCGGAATGCGGCGTTATCTACGCGAAACCGCCGACGAAGGCTGGATCGTCGACCTGTCCCCGGAGGGCCACCGCGCGGATGTCGCGACCCGGATCTTCCCTGAGGTCGCCCAGGAATTGTGCATCGCGATCTTTGTGCGGTGGCGGGACAGCCCCAGGCCACGGACAGACCAGCAGACTGCAAAGGTAAGACACCTCAAGGTCGGCGGGCGCAAGGACGAGAAGATCGAACGCCTGACGACACTCAGGCTCGACGACCCCGAATGGCGCGAGTGCGCCACGGGTGAGACGGATGCCTTTCTGCCACCCGGCAGCGACCTGTGGGAGTCCTGCCCGCAGCTGAGAGATCTGATGCCGTGGTCGTCTCGTGGCGTCACGCCCGGGCGCATGTGGGTCTACGCGCCGGACGAGGACACACTTCATAAACGGTGGCAGCGCTTACTCGCCGCGGATACCGAGAGACGCGCCGAGATGCTCGGACGCTCTGGTGAGCGAGCACCTTCAGACAATGTCCCGCCCCTGCCAGGAGTTGAGTCTCACGGGCGGATACCGCTCGCCGCCGAGCACAGGACAAACCCTCAAACGGTGCGCATTGGGTTCCGCTCGTTCGACCGGCAATACGTCTTGCCGGACAGCCGATTGATGGAGCGAGGCAGAGCGGACCTTTGGCGAGTTCGCAGCGACCGCCAGATCTACACCGTTGAGCAGAACGCCCATCCGGTGGTCAACGGTCCGGCACTGGTCTTCAGCGCCCTCATCACCGACATGGACTATTTCAACAACCGCAGCGGTTGTGCCCGTCCCCTCTACCGCAACGCCGCCGGCACGCTGCCCAACGTCATGCCCGGTCTGCTCCCCCTGCTCGCCGGGCGGCTCGGCATACCGGTCGTCGCCGAAGACCTGCTGGCCTACATCGCCGCGATCGCGTCCCACCCGGAGTACACGGCTCGATTCCAAGAGGACCTCGAAGTCCCCGGCGCGCGGATACCCCTCACCGTTGACCTTTGCTTGTGGGAGCAGGCAGTTGCCATCGGCCAACGAGTCCTGTGGCTACACACCTATGGCGAGCGGTACGTCGACGAGACGGCCGGGAGGCCGTACGGCAGGGTGCTGCTACCACGCGACCGCCCTCGATGCGTCGAGGAGATCCCGGACGATGCGGAAGCCATGCCGGAGAAGCTGGCGTACGACCCCGTGACACAGGACCTGTGGGTCGGCAGCGGACGGATCAGTCCGGTGCCTCGCGCGGTCCGGGAGTACGAAGTGTCCGGGATGAACGTTCTCGACAAGTGGTTCGGCTACCGACGGAGGAACCCCGCCGGCAAGCGACGCCTCGAACTGGACCACGAGGTAGCTCCGCGCTGGCTTCCCTCATGGACAACGGAGCTGCTGGAGTTGCTGAATGTCCTGGGCCTGCTCGTGCGAGAGGAGCCAGCACAGGCCGATCTCCTAAATGATGTGTGCGCGGGCCCACTGATCACGGTGACGGACCTGACCACAGCGGGGATCCTCCCTGTTCCCGCAGAGGCAACCAAGGCGCTGAAGGCAACATCGGACGCGGGCGACGCACTATTCGATCTGTAAGCGAAGGAGCGGCCGCCGAACCACGTGCAACTGGTCCAAGTCGTCGCGAACCTGCGACTCGACTCGACCCGATCGGGCACGAGTCCGCTCCCACCCCGGAGCATGCTGGGACTGCGAGCGCCAGAAGCAGTAGCGCCGCACCTACATCGCTGCTGAACGTGCTGCTCAGCCGACCTCTTCTGCGTGAGCGATGCGTGAGCGGACGGAACCGCACAGGCCATCACCGAGAAGACCGCGTCACGAGTCACATCAGTCCTGACCAGGTGGTTCCGGACACCGAAGAACCGTCCGGAACCCCCTAGCAAGCTTTGGCCAGGACTTTTAATCCATTGGTTGTGGGTTCGAGTCCCACAGGGCCTACTCGTCGGACCCCAGCTCACAGTAGGAATGAGCTGGGGCCCTGTCCGTTTCCGACGCACTCTCCTCCTTCTCCCTTGAGAGCGAAGACGATCTGTTCTAGACAGGGCGCTCGTGAACGAGAACACGACCGCCGTGCTGGCGGCTTTCATAGGAGTCGCCGGTGCCCTGGGCGGAGCCTTCATGGGCGCCTGGATGCAGCGGCGCGCCACCCTGGAGCAGATCGCGGCCCAGGAGAGGGCCGAGCAGCGCGGTCAACTCCGCACCGACCGCCGCGCTTCCTACGCGGAGGTCATGGACGCCGCCGAGCGGTTCATCGCTTCCCTCGACGACATCGTGGCGGCCCGGCGTGCGGGTGCGGGGGCGCCGGGCTCGGCAGGCGGGTGGGAGCAGATGCGCGAGGAGAGCCAGGCGGCCATGAGGATGCTGCGCCGCGCGATCTGGAACGTGCGGGTGGCCGGTCCGGAGGACATGGCCGACCTCGCGAAGGGGATCTACGACGTGAACATGCGCCGCTTCGAGATCGCGTTCGACCGAGCCCTCACCTTCGAGGAGATGGACGAGCGGCTCGACCGCAAGAACGCCGAGTTCCGGCAGGAGCGCTCACGGTTCGTCGCGGGGGCCCAGCGGCTGCTCGGCAACGGCGGAACCTGAGGTCGGTCGGTGCTGGACCGCGGCCGCCTGCTCCAGCTCCGCGACGGTGCCCGACATGATCGTCCGTACGTGCTGGGTGATGTGCTCCACGGGCCAGTCCCACCAGGCCACCGCGAGCAGCCGGGCGATGTCCCGCTCCTCGTGGCGCGTGCGGATCAGGCGGGCCGGGTTGCCGCCGACGATGCCGTAGTCGGGCACGTCGCTCGTCACCACGGCCCCGGTGGCGACGATCGCGCCGTGGCCGATGCGGACGCCGGGCATCACGGTGGCGCCGTTGCCGAACCAGACGTCGTTGCCCACCACCGTGTCCCCGGGGTTCGGCAGGCCGGTGAGCAGGTCGAAGTGCTCGGCCCAGGAGCCGCCCATGGTGGGGAAGGGGAAGGTGGACGGGCCGTCCATGCGGTGGTTGGCGCCGTTCATGATGAACCGGGTGCCGGTCCCCAGGGCGCAGAACTTCCCGATCACCAGCTTCTCGGGCCCGTAGTGGTACAGCACGTTGCGGGTCTCGAAGGCGGTCGCGTCGTCCGGATCGTCGTAGTAGGAGAACGCGCCGACCTCGATCAGCGGGGACCGCACCAGGGGCTTGAGCAGCACGACCCGGGGCTGCTCGGGCATCGGGTGGAGCACGGTGGGATCGGCGGGGAGAGCGGGCATCGGCAAGGCGGATCCTCTCGGCGGACCACTAGTGCGACAGTTGTAGCATTAAGAGAGTGGCACGACACCGCCCCATCGATCAACCGGACAGTGGATCGCCGATGACAGACCCGACACCGGACCGCCGGCCGGGCGGCCGTACCGCCCGCGTCCGCGCGCAGGTCCTCGACGCGGTGCGCGCCGAACTCGCCGAGACCGGTCACGAAGGACTCACCGTGGAGGGCGTCGCCGCCCGCGCGGGGGTCCACCGCACCACGGTCTACCGGCGCTGGCGCGACGTGGGCGGGCTCCTCGTCGACGTCATCGACGCCGCCGGGGAGACGGACTGGCAGCCGCCGGACACCGGCTCCCTGCGCGGCGACCTGACGGCCCTCAACCGGGAGATCCAGGAGTCCCTCGTCGTACGGCCGTCCCTCGCCGTCGCCCTGATGGCCGCGTCGTTCCACTCCGAGCAGGCCGCGCGGGCCCAGACGAGGCTGTGGGCGGACCGGTACGCGCAGTGCGAGATCCTCGTGGAGCGCGCCGTCGAACGGGGCGAACTCCCCGCACGGGACATGGGCGTGGACGCCCGCGGTCTGCTGATCGCCGCCACGGCGCCGCTCTACCACCAGGTGGTCCTCCTGCGCGCCGATCCCGACCCGCTGCTCCCGGAACGAGCGGCGGAGACCGCGGTGCTGGCGGCCGCCGCCGGCGCCTTCTCCGTACGCCGGGCAGAGGGTGCCTGACGGGGGAGGGGGGCCGTGGGACCGGCCGGTAGAGTCCTCCGGCATGAGCACAACTCCGCGTGATGCAGCCCGGGTTGACCTCAGCCCGCGCCGAGTCACCCCGCGTCGCCTCGGCGCCGCCGCCGCGGTCTACGGCGTGTTCGTCGCGGGCTGGTATCTGGGGCAGCCCGTGATCCCCGACTGCAGGGTCGACCAGGCCGCGCTCGACCGGCGGGCCGAACATGCGGGGCACGTAGCGGTCTCCACGTCCCCGCCCGTGTCCGGCCCCATGTCGAAACCATCGGTGATTCCGCTGGACGGCATGCGCGAGGACACCCGCGGCATCCACACCCTGACGGTCACCATCCACTCCGTCACCTGCGACAACGATACGAGCGAACGCCCCCGCCTCCGAGCCTGGTTCGACGGCGACTGGAGGTAGAGCGGTATGCCCGCCTGGATAACCCTGCGCCGCCTCGGCGTCGTCACGACGCTGTACGCCGTGTTCCTGGCCGGATGGTGGCTGGGTGAGCCGGTGCGGTCCGACGACTGCCTGGAGGACCGGCCGATCGCCGGATCCGAAGCTCGCCCCGCGCCGGTGGAACCGGCCGATCCCGGCCGGTACTTCGAGAACCTCGGCCTCGTCTCGGGTCTCCTCGACTGGGCCGACGACATGGACGGCTCCCGCGACGGTGAGTACGGCCCCGGCGACCGCGGATACGAGCTGCGGTACGGGTCGGGGCCGTACGCCGCGTCCGGCGCGGACCACACCTTCTGCTACTACACCAAACGCGCCCGCCTGCTCGCGTGGCTCAACGGCGACTGGAGCTGACCCGTCCCCGTCGGCGAAGTGCCCGCGCCATCCAGGGCTGGAAGGGCAGGTGACCGGGGACGATCTGCCAGTCGTTGACGGTCCACACCAGGCGCCAGTAACGCTCGACGAGCGGGTCGTGTCCCGCCTCGAACCGCTCGGCCAGCCACTCCCGCAGCTCCGGGCCGTCCGGGCGGTCGAGTACGGCGGCGAAATGCGCCACGACGACGTCGACGACCGGGGTGGCCTCGTCGCCCTCCGGGTCGATGCCCGCAGCCCTGGCCTCGGCGACGGCCTGCCGTACGAAGGGGATGAGGTCCGCCACCGCCTCGGGGGCCGCCTCCGGCAACACGTCCTCGTCGGCGGGCGGGAGGGCCGTACGGGCCATGCGCCCGCGGAACTCGTCGTCGGCGACGAGTTCGGCCAGCTCCACCCACGCGGCGAGCTGGGCGTCGGAGGGGTCGTCGGGGAGTTCGGGCAGGGCGGCGCGCAGGGCGGCGGCGGCGTCGCGGGCCTGCGGCGTGCCGGCCTCCAGCGCGGCGATGAAGTCGGCGACCACGCGCCGTCGTTCCTCGGAGGTGAGGCGGGTGAGCCGGTGCATGAGAACTGTCTCCTCGGGGCTGGAGCCGCGACGGGCAACGAGCCGCAGCATGCTGTGCCGCAGCCGCAGCGCGCGGATCTGCAGGGCGGTGGCGTCGGCGTGCGCGGCGGCGACGTCGGCGACGGAGAGGCCGCCGTCCAGGACGTGCCGGACCGTGGTGAGGCCGACGCCCAGTTCCCGCAGCACGCAGACGAGGCGGAGCCGGTCGAGGGCCGCGTCGTCGTAGCGGCGGTACCCGGCCGGGGTGCGGTCCGTGGGCGGCAGCAGTCCGGTGTCCGAGTAGAACCGGATCGTCCGTACGGGCACGCCGGTACGGGCCGACAGTTCACCGATCGAGTGCGGGGGCGTCGTGCCGTTCATGAGCCCACCCTGCGGTCTCCAGCCACTGGAGGGTCAAGCCGTACGCGGCGCTCCCCGCTCATGACCGACAATGGCGGCACTCCACGCCCAGCCCGTCCGCTCACCCTGCCCGTCCCACCGGAGTGCCGCCATGCCCCTCCCGCACGTCCTCCTCTCCGCCGCCGTCTCCCTCGACGGCTACCTGGACGACACCGGCCCCGAACGGCTGCTGCTCTCCTCGCCCGCCGACTTCGACCGGGTCGACGAGGTGCGGGCGTCGGCCGACGCGATCCTGGTCGGGGCCGGGACGATCCGGGCCGACAATCCGCGGCTGCTGGTGAACTCGGCCGAGCGGCGGGCGGCGCGGGTCGCGGACGGGCGGGCGGAGTACCCGCTCAAGGTCACCGTCAGCGGCAGCGGCGAACTGGACCCGGCGGCGCGGTTCTGGCACACGGGCGGGGAGAAGGTGCTGCTGACCACGGACGACGGCGCCCGGCGGGCCCGCGCGCTCGGGATCGGTGCCGATGTGGTGTCCCTGGGGCCGGACCTCGACTGGCACGCCGCGCTGGAGTACCTGCACGACCGGCGCGGGGTGCGGCGGCTCATGGTCGAAGGGGGCGGCACCGTGCACACCCAGCTGCTCCAGCAGGGACTCGCCGACGAGCTGCACCTCGTCCTCGCGCCGCTGTTCGTCGGGGACCCGGCCGCACCCCGGCTGTTCGGACCCGGCGCCTACCAGGGCGGGCGGCTCGCGCTGGTCGAGACGCGGCGGATCGAGGACGTCGTGCTGATGCGGTACCGGCCCACCGCACCCGGTACCGGCGACCGGGTCGCCGCCGCCGACCGGCACTGGCTGGCGCTCGCCTGCGAGCTGGCCGCGCTGTGCCCGCCGTCGGACACCGCCTTCAGCGTGGGGGCGGTCGTGGTCGCCGCCGACGGGAGCGAGCTGGCGCGGGGACACTCCCGGGAGGGCGGTGATCCGGTCGTGCACGCCGAGGAGGCCGCGCTCGCCAAGGTCGATCGAGCCGACCGGCGGCTCGCGGGCGCCACCGTGTACAGCAGCCTGGAGCCCTGTGCCCGCCGCGCCTCCCGGCCGGCCCCCTGCGCCCGGCTGATCCTCGACGCCGGGGTGCGCCGGGTCGTCACGGCCTGGCGGGAGCCGGACACCTTCGTGGCGGGGGCGGACGGGAGCGGGGTGCTCGCCGCGGGGGGCGCCGCCGTCGTCGTACTGGCCGAGTACGCGGAGCGGGCGAAGGCGCCGAACCGCCATCTGGAGGGGTAGGGAGCGGGTCGGGAGATACCGATGTGCATTCCGGTCCCGGGATGACGTACAGTGGTGAACACAACGACGCGGGGTGGAGCAGCTCGGTAGCTCGCTGGGCTCATAACCCAGAGGTCGCAGGTTCAAATCCTGTCCCCGCTACTGAAGGCCGAGGGCCGGAATCCGAAAGGGTTCCGGCCCTCGGTGCGTTTCGGCAGGCGCTCCGTGTCATCCGGTCGGCCCCTCACCGCTCGCCGCCCGCTCCCGCTCCCGGAAACCTGGAGTCAGGGACGGCAAGCGGCGCGGACGTGCGGGGTGGCGGGAGCGAGTGGTGCGGCCAGGTGACGTGGAGGACGAGGGAGCGTACGCCAGAGCCGGCGGCCGGCTCCCCGGCGACCCCGTGCCCGACCCGGGCCTCGGCGACGAGCCCCAGCCCCTGTCGTCCCCGGCACCACCGCCACGCCGGCGGACCGGGTACGGGCGCACCTTCGTGCACGCGCTCCCCGTACTGCTGATCGTCATCGCCATCCTGTACGACATCTTCACCCCGAGGTACTTCACCGCCGGCCCCCTCTACACGGCCGCGCCCCTGGTCGCCGCCCCGCTCTACTCACGGCGCGGCACGGCGCTCACCGGCGTCGCCGTGGTCGCCGCGGTCATCGGACTGCAGCTCGGCAAGGGCGTCATCCACTACGTCGACTCCCTCACCGAGCTGATCACCATTGCGACGGTCGCCGTGCTCGCCGTCCTCGTGAACGGCATGGTCCGGCGCAGCAGCGAGCGCCTCGTCTCCGTCCGCGAGATCGCCGAGGCCGCCCAGCGCGCCGTGCTGCCCCAGCCCGCCGAGCGGATCGCCGGTTTCGAGATCGCCGTCTGCTACGAGGCCGCGCAGGCGGACGCGTTCATCGGCGGCGACCTGTACGCGGTGCAGGACAGTGCCCGCGGCGTCCGGCTCATCGTCGGGGACGTGCGCGGCAAGGGCATGGGCGCGGTGGCCGCCGTCGCCGTCGTGATCGGCGCCTTCCGGGAGGCCGCAGAGCAGGAGGCGACGCTGGAGGCGGTGGCGCAGCGCCTGGAGCGGGCGCTTGCGCGCGAGGGCACCCGGCGGGACGGACTGGACGCCTTCGAGGGCTTCACCACCGCCGTACTCGCCGAACTCCCGCACGGCGACGGGACGGTCCGCATCGTCAACCGCGGCCATCCACCGCCCCTGCTGCTCTACGCCGACGGCACCCTCGGCCCGCTGCCCGCCCGCGAGTCGGCGCTGCCGCTCGGCATGGGCGAGCTGGGCGTGTGGCCCGACCGGGCGGAGGAGGTCGCCTTCCCCGGTGGGGCCACGCTGCTGCTCTACACCGACGGGCTGACCGAAGCCCGGGACGTGAAGGGCGAGTTCTACGATCCGCAGACACGGCTGGCCGGCCGGGTCTTCCGGCATCCGGCGACCCTGCTCGACATCCTCGCCGAGGATGTGCGCCGGCACTCCGGGGGCGGCATGGCCGACGACATGGCGCTGCTCGCCGTACGGCGGCCCCGGCGCGGCGATCATGATCATTGTCACGAGCCGTGACGGCGCGAACCCCCTCCGCATAACAACTGACACACCGTCAGAAGAACGTGGCGTGAAGGGGAATACTGAGGCGGGGTCAACTCGCCCGGTTTTCACCGATCGTGAGGCGTACGTCCCGGCCGTTCTCGTTAACGATCAAGAGGAACGGCTTGGAATCAGAGCCCCGCGTCTATTAACGTTCGATAACGCAGCGCGGTCGTCCCAGCCGTCACAGAAGGCGGCTCCGTGCGCACGCGCCGAATCCCGCAAGGGAACCGGGGAACCACCACATTGGGGTGAATCGGGCGTATGCCGCCGTGTCCGCACGGTCGGCGCACACCCGTAGGAGACCTTCCTGCTCCGAACCCGTCAGCTAACCCGGTAGGCGAAAGGAAGGAAAGGAGTACGCCCACGTGGCGTCCAACCGGCCTGCCCCCGAGGCCCCGCTCGTGCCCACCGGGCACGGCACCGACACCTTCGGCTACGACGCCCCCCGCGCCGAAGAGGGTCCCTGGGAGGAGTGGAATCCCACCGCGGAGTCCATCCGCCCCGTACGCGGCCGGCACCGCGTAGCCAAGCAGCGCGGCGGGCTCGCCCGCAGCTCCACCGTCCTCGGCGTCGGTGTCATAGCCGCCGTCGGCGCGGGCGGCATGGCCAGCGCGCAGACCGGCAAGCCGCCGGTGTCCATCTCCATGCCTGACCTGCCGAACGTCGGCTCACTGCTTCCCGGCGACGACGAGACGCCGGAGCCCGAGGGCTCCGCCACCCCGCTCAGCGGCATCACCCAGGCCGTCGCCGCCGACAGCGCGGAGGGCGCCGGCACCGCCGACGCCGGTGAGTCGCTGCGGGCCCGGATCATGGCGCAGGCCGAGCAGCAGCAGTCGCAGGTCGAGGCCAAGGCCGCCGCCGAGGCCCAGGCCGCCGCCGAGAAGAAGGCCGCGGAAGCCGCCGCCAAGGCGGAGAAGGAAGCCAAGGAGAAGGCCGCCGCCGCCAAGAAGAAGGCGGAGGAGGAGGCCGCGAAGAAGGCCGAGGCCGAGCGGCTCGCGAAGCTGGCCAAGCAGTACACGCTGCCGACCTCCTCGTACACGATCTCCTCCACGTTCAACCAGGCAGGCTCCCTGTGGGCCTCCGGCCACCACACCGGCCTCGACTTCGCCGCCCCCACGGGCACGCTGCTCAAGGCGGTGCACAGCGGCACGATCACGTCGGCCGGCTGGGACGGCTCGTACGGCTACAAGACCGTGCTCACCCTCGACGACGGCACCGAGCTCTGGTACGCGCACCAGTCCTCCATCAGCGTCAGCGTCGGCCAGAAGGTCACCACCGGTGACGTCATCGGCCGCGTCGGCGCCACCGGCAACGTCACCGGCGCCCACCTCCACCTGGAGGTGCACACCGCCGGCGGCTCGGGCCTCGACCCGATGGCCTGGCTGCAGAGCAAGGGCCTCACCCCCTGAGCCACCCCGCACCTTGACGCGCCCCGCCGGACACCGGCGGTCCTGACGGCAACCCCCCGACGTCAGGGCTGCCGGTTTGCGGGGTTTTTGCGTGTGCGCCGGAATGGCGTGCTCCGGTGCGGTCGTTGACTCACTACATGACTTCTCTGCGCAAACTCGGCTCCTCCGACCTCGAGGTCTTCCCCCTCGCCCTGGGCGGCAACGTCTTCGGCTGGACCGCCGACCAGGACGCCTCCTTCGCCGTCCTCGACGCCTACACGGCCGCGGGCGGCAACTTCGTCGACACCGCCGACTCCTACTCCGCCTGGGTCGACGGCAACAGCGGCGGCGAGTCCGAGACCGTCCTCGGCCGGTGGTTCGCCTCCCGCGGCAACCGTGACGACGTCGTCCTCGCCACCAAGGTCAGCCAGCACCCCGAGTACCCGGGCCTGTCCGCCGCGAACATCAAGGCCGCGGCCGACGCCTCGCTGCGCCGCCTGGGCACCGACCACATCGACCTCTACTACACCCACTTCGACAAGCCCGAGGTGCCGGTCGAGGAGATCATCGGCGCCCTCGACGAGTTGGTGAAGGCGGGCAAGGTGCGGCACATCGCCGCCTCCAACATCTCCGCCGAGCGGCTCGCGGAGTCCCTGGAGTTCTCCGACCGCGAGGGCCTCGCCCGGTACGTCGCCCTCCAGCCGCACTACAACCTGGTCTCCCGCGACACCTACGAGGGCGAGCTGCGCGACCTGGCCGAGCAGGCCGGTCTCGCCGCCGTGCCGTACTACGCCCTCGCGGCCGGCTTCCTCACCGGCAAGTACCGGCCGGGCACGGCGGTGGACAGCCCGCGGGCGGGCGGTGCGGCCAAGCACCTGGAGAGCGAGCGGGGCCGCCGGGTGCTGGCCGCCCTGGACGAGATCGCCGAGGCCCACGACGCTCCCGTCGCCACCGTCGCCCTTGCCTGGCTGGCCGCCCAGCCGACGGTGGCGGCGCCGATCGCGTCCGCGCGCACGGTGGAGCAGCTGCCGGCCCTGCTGGGCGTGGCCGAGCTGAGCCTGACGGAGGACGAGGTCGGGCGGCTGACGCGGGCGTCCGCCTGAGCGGGCGGACGGCGCGGACCTACGGCCGGTGGGGGCCGGGCGGCGCGTACGGGGCGTACGGGTGGTGCGGCGGGTGCGGGCCGAGGGGCGCCTGCGGCCCGTAGGGGGCGTGAGGGGCGTGGGGGGAGTACGGGAGCTGCCGGGCGTACGGGGCGGGCGCGGTTTGGGGGCCGTACCCGGGGTGCGCCCCGCCGTACGGGTACGCCCACGGCGGCACCGGCCGCGGCGCGGGCGGCGGCGGTGCCGTGGCCCGCGCCGCGTGCTCCAGTGCCGGGCGGGCCACGTCCCGCAGGTGCCACAGGGCCTCCAGCAGCTCCCGCTCCCGCACGGTGAAGTCGGCGCCCGCCCTGCCCCGGCGCCCGCGCTGCCTGAGGAACGCCACCGAGGTCGCGCAGGCCTCGTACCGCGCCACCGCCCGCGCCCCTTCCTTCCCGGCGTGCCGGCGGGCGTACTGCCGGGCGATGCGGCGGGCCCGCATCGAGCCGAGCGCGTACGGCTCGGCGGGCGTGAGCCATCCGGCGAGGACGTACGCGGGCAGTTCGGCCCGTACGGTGCCCAGTTCGCGCTGCCTGGTCCAGATCACCAGCCAGGTCAGCAGGCCGAAGGACGGCACCATGAACGCCGCGTACACGGCGAAGAAGCCGTACTCGCCGAAGGCGGCCGAGCCGTTCCACAGGGCGTGCACGCCCATCGCGAGCAGCAGCCCGGCCAGGGGGAGCAGGGCCCGGCGCAGACGGTGCCGGCCCGCCGAGAGCGCGGCGATGCCGAAGCCGATGCCGGTCAGCACGGTGAACAGCGGGTGCGCGAACGGCGACATCACCACCCGCACGAAGAAGGTCGCCGCGGTGACGGAGGCGATGCCGCTGTCGCCGGTGAGCTGGTCGGTGCCGAAGGCGGTGCCCAGGTACAGGATGTTCTCGGTGAAGGCGAAGCCGGTGGCGGTGACCCCGGCGACGACCACGCCGTCGACGAGACCCGTGAAGTCCCGTCTGCGGAAGAGGAAGACCAGGAGGACGGCGGCCGCCTTGGCGGACTCCTCGACGACCGGCGCTATGACCGTGGCGCCCCACGTGTCCGCGCCGGCCGGGTCGGCGGTCGCGGTCGCTATCCAGCGGGTCGCGAAGCTGTTGGCGATGATCGCTATCAGCGCCGCCGCGCAGGCCCCCCAGGCGAAGCAGAAGAGCAGGTTCCGCCAGGGGCCGGGGTCCACCCGGTCCAGCCAGCGGAACGCGGCTATGAGCAGCGGCACGGGCAGTACCGCCAGGCCCAGTCCCACCAGGAACCCCTGCGTGCCGGTCTGTTCGCGCACCAGGGCCAGGATCACCAGCCCGGAGAGCGCGAGCAGGGTGATCAGCGCGCCGTAGCGGACCCAGGTGCGCTGCCACCAGTGCGTATGCCGGTGCGCACGGGTCGGGTACGGGGGACAGGTGGCCACGGCATGGACCCTAACCGGTGGGGGGCGGCTCCTTGTGCTCTACGCGACGGAAGAGCAGGTCGTTCACCACATGTCCCTTGTCCAGTCCCTGGCCCTCGAAACGGGTCAGCGGCCGGTGCTCGGGACGTGGCGCGAATCCGCCGCCGGGCACGGTGTTCTCGAAGTCGGGATGCGCGGTGAGCACGTCGAGCATCTGCCCGGCGTACGGCTCCCAGTCGGTGGCGCAGTGCAGGACGGCCCCCGGGGCCAGCCGGGTCGCGGCCAGGGACAGGAACTCGGGCTGGATCAGCCGCCGCTTGTGGTGCCGCTTCTTGGGCCACGGGTCGGGGAAGTAGACGCGCAGCCCGGCGAGGGAGCCGGGGGCGAGCATCTCGCGCAGCAGGATGATCGCGTCGCCGTTGCCCACCCGGATGTTGGACAGCTCCTGGCGCTCCGCGAGACCGAGCAGGTTTCCCTGGCCGGGGGTGTGGACGTCGACGGCGAGGATGTTGGTGTCTGGGTCGGCGGCGGCCATGCGGGCGGTGGCCTCGCCCATGCCGAAGCCGATCTCCAGGACCACGGGGCGGTCGTTGCCGAAGAGTTCGGCGAGGTCGACGACCCGGCGGCCGTCGATGTCCAGGCCCCACACGGGCCACAGCCGCTGCAACGCGTCCGCCTGCCCGGTGGTCACCCGGCTGCGCCGGGGCTGGAAACTCCGGATCCGCCGCTCGAAGTGCGACCCGGCGGGATCGGCCTTCGGGCCGTCGGGGAAACGGGGCTCGCCCTTGGCGCGGACGTGGCGCAGGGAGGTCCCGGCCGGATGTGGCGGGGGGCCGGCTTCGGCTTCGGGGGTGTGGTGGGAGTCAGACACAATGCGTCGATTTTAGTCGGCGCACGCGGTTGCGATGGCCTATCGAGCTAGTTACAGTCTATAACTCAAGCGATACTGTGAAGCCTGTTGTCGTACCGTGGAGGAGAGACGCCGTGATTCACCACCAGATCCGCCTCGCCATGCGCCCCGACGCACCGCGGGACAAGGTCGAGGAGGCACTCGAGATGCTCCGCAGGATGGGGCGTGAGATCGACGCCGTCGCGTACTGGGCGGTCGGGCGGGACGTGGGCGGCGACTTCGACTACGGAGCGGTGTTCGCGGTCGAGGACATCGAGGGCTACCGGGCGTACATGCACGCTCCACTGCACCGACGGGTCGACGAGATCGGGCTGCCGCTGGTGCGGCACATGGTCTCGCACGACCTGACCGACGACGAGGACCCGGCCACGGGCGAGCTCATCCGGCAGATCCACGCCGAGCGCTTCGCGGGGGACCCGGCCCTCGTGGAACTGATCGAGGGCCTCGGCTCCTACGAGGGCAGCAGCGCACCCGGGCGTGGCTAGGGGGCGGGCCGGAGGTGCGGGCCGGAGATGCCTCTAGTCCGCCAGCATCGCCAGCGCCCTACGCGCCACCTCGCGGCCGATGGGCAGGGACGCGGTGGCCGCGGGTGACGGCGCGTTCAGCACGTGCACCGCGTGGGCGCCCTCCTTGATCAGGAAGTCGTCCACCAGCGTGCCGTCCGCCAGCACCGCCTGCGCCCGCACCCCGGCCGGGGCGGCGACCAGGTCGCCCTCCGTGACCGCGGGCAGGAGCCTGCGCACCGCCGTCGTGAACGCGGACCTGGACAGCGACCGCCGCAGCTCGCCCGCGCCGTACCTCCAGTGCCGCCGGGCTATCCGCCACGAACCCGGCCAGGCCAGGGTCGCGGCCAGCTCACGCGGGTGCACCACGCCCCAGCCGTATCCCTCGCGTGCCAGCGCCGGCACCGCGTTCGGTCCGACGTGCACACCGCCGTCGATGCCCCGGGTCAGATGCACCCCGAGGAACGGGAACGCCGGGTCCGGCACCGGGTACACCAGTCCCCGCACCAGCTCCGGCCGCGCCAGCTCGTAGTACTCGCCCCGGAAGGGGACGATCCGCATGCCGGGGTCGTCCCCGGTCAACCGGGCGATCCCGTCGCAGTGCAGCCCGCCGCAGTTGACCAGGGCCCGGGCGCGGAGCACGTCCCCGGCGCGGGTGCGGACGGCGACCCCCAGGCCGGGGCGCCGGTCGACGCGGTGCACCTCGGCGCCGTAGCGGATCTCCGCCCCGGACGCGCGGGCGAGCTGCCGGGCCACGGCGCCGTAGTCGCAGATGCCGGTGGTGCCGACGTGTATGGCGGCCAGGCCCCGGACCTCGGGCTCGTACTCCTGGATCTGGGCGCCGCTCAGCTCGCGCACCGGTATGCCGTTCTCCCGGCCGCGCTGGACGAGGGCGTGCAGGCGGGGCAGCTCGGCGCGGTCGGTGGCGACGATCAGCTTGCCGGTGACGGCGTGGTCGATGTCGTACTCGGCGCAGAACTTGACCATCTCGGCGGCGCCCCGGACCGCGTAGCGCGCCTTCAGCGAGCCCGGGCGGTAGTAGACACCGCTGTGGATGACCCCGCTGTTGCGGCCCGTCTGGTGGCGGGCGGGGCCCGGCTCCTTCTCCAGGACCGTGACCCGGGTGCCCGGGGCGGCGCGCGTGATCGCGTACGCCGTGGACAGGCCGACGATCCCGCCGCCGATCACCAGCACGTCACAGTCGAACGCTTGTTTCATATCCCGGTCCACCTCCCGGCTTCGATAGTGCACTGCGCCACTGACAATGCCTTCAAACCCGGAAGCGGGCGGTCCGTCGCGGTCCGCGTGGTCCGTTGCGGTCCGTCGTGGTCCGTCGCGGTCTGTCGCGGTTCCGTCGTGGTCCGTCAGGCCGGGGTCACCAGCAGGGGGCGGGCGCGCTCGCGCAGCTCCACCACGCGCGGCTCGTCGCCGTACGGCTCCAGGCGGTGCAGGAGGTCCTTCACGTACTCGGTGGTGCGGGCCGAGGAGATGCGGCCGGCCACCTCGACCGCCCGCACGCCCTGCTCGCAGGCCGCGTCCAGATTGCCCGACTCCAGCTCGGCCACCGCCGAGACGACGAGTCTGAGGCCGTGCGAGCGTACGAACTCCTCCGTCGGCTGCGACAGCGCCTGCTCGGTGAAGCGGCGGACCTGGCGTGGTGCCTTCAGGTCGCGGTAGCACTCGGCCGCGTCGGCGGCGAACCGGTCGTAGGAGTAGAAACCCAGCCACGACGGATCGCTGTCACCGGGGCGGGCGCGCTCCAGCCAGCTCTCGGCGGCCTTCAGGGCGGCCCCGGCCGCCACCGCGTCGCCCGCGCGCGCGTGGGCGCGGGCCTCCACCAGGCGGAAGAAGCTCATGGTGCGGGCCGTGGCCAGGCCGCGGTTGCGTTCGAGGGCAGCCTGGGCGAGGTCCACGCCCTCGTCGCCGAAGCCGCGGTACGTCGCCTGGAGCGACATGGAGGCCAGCACGTAGCCGCCGAGCGGAACGTCGGCCGCCGCGCGGGCCAGGCGCAGCGCCTGGATGTAGTACCGCTGGGCCGCCTCCTGCTGGCCGGTGTCGAAGGCCATCCACCCGGCCAGGCGCGTCAGTTCGGCCGAGGCGCCGAACAGGGCGCGGCCGACCTCGTCGGAGTAGGAGCCGAGGAGGAGCGGAGCCGCCTCGACGCGTAAGCACTCGGGGACCATCGACGAACGCCAGTCGCCGCCGCCGTACTTGGAGTCCCAGCGTCTGGCGTCCTCGGCGGCCTCGCGCAGCTTCTGCACGTCACTGTGGCCGACTTTGAGCGGTGCGCCGGAGCCCTCGGCCGGGCCCACCTCGCGCGCCACCGAGCTGTCGGCCGGGGTTATCAGCCATCGCGAGGCGGGCGTCGCGTACGCGCTGACCGCGAACGACCCGGCGAGCGACTGCCAGATGCCGCCGCCGGTCCGGCGGCCGGCGAGGTCGAGACGGTACAGCTCGGTGGCGGACCTGACCGCCTGGCCGACGTCCCGGGGGAAGGCGAGGCCCACCTCGGGGGCGGGGTCCGCGTCCGCCAGGCCGATCTCGTGGAGCGGCACCGGACGGCCGAGCTTCTGGCCGATGGCGGCGGCGATGAGGTGCGGCGCCGCGCCCTGCGGCACCATGCCCTTCGACACCCAGCGCGCCACCGACGTCTTGTCGTAGCGCAGCGTCAACCCGCGCTGGGCGCCCAGGTCGTTGACGCGCCGGGCCAGTCCTGCGTTGCTGATTCCCGCGAGGGCGAGAACGGCGCCGAGCTTTTCGTTCGGCCCGCGTTGCTCCCTGGACATGCGCCACCCCTCGACACAGACGGCTGCCGCGCTGGCATAACCACGCGGCATTCGTAAACCCAGCGTAGTTCGCCGCATCCCAGGCGTTAAGAGGCATTGTTCCGGATGGCGGGATTGTGGTCCGTACTCAAGTGCGGTGTATGTACGGTCTGTTGCCACGTGCTCCCGATGTGTGGCCGTGCGCCTGTCCGTGCGCTCTTCTCCGGCCACGGCGGGAGCGTTTCCATGGGCGGTGCGTGGGTCGGCCCGCTGTACTGGATCCAGT
This sequence comes from Streptomyces sp. BBFR25, assembly GCF_044590125.1. NCBI lineage: Bacteria > Bacillati > Actinomycetota > Actinomycetes > Kitasatosporales > Streptomycetaceae > Streptomyces > Streptomyces sp. BBFR25. The sequence continues at coordinate 4,050,378 of NZ_CP172447.1, read as the reverse complement.
GGGCTGGGGGACGCCGCCGCCTACATCCCCGCGGGCGGCGGACCGGTCCGGGGGGCGAGTCCCGTCCCCCGGACCGCGCGCCGGCGGCATGACGCCCGGTGGTGCGCAGAGTTTGTACGGAGCGTGTTCGAATGCGACTGCGTGACGTTGATTTGGCTGAAAATCACCTCTGGTGATTTCGGGGTACTACCGCCCTCACCACGGGAGTTGAGGGCGCGTGGGGGAGCCAAAGGGCGCGTTGCGGGGGCGCATTCGCGTCGTCTTCACTTCCTCCCGGACGGTGTCCGAGGGGCGGTGCAAGGGAGCCGGCGTTCTCGCGTGAGTCTCCGCGAGAGCGCCCGCAGGGAGCACACGCGGCTCCGCCGACGCTCTGTGGCGCGCCCTTCATGGCAGCATGGGGACCAGTTCGTACGGTGCACTGGTTGTCCCCAGCCTGTGGAGGCGTCGATGCGGTGGTTGGTGGGGTGGAGCAGCGCCGCCGTGGGAGCAGCCGGGTTCGCCGGGGCGGCCGGTTCCGCGGGGGCCACCGGCTACGACGGCGAGACCGTGCAGCCCGTGGGCGCCCAGCCGTTGTGGGGCGACCCCGATCCGCTGTGGGCGGTCGGCGACTGGCGCCCCGACGAGGTGCGCGTCGTCAGCGCCGACCCGCAGACCCGGATCGCCGTCCTCGGCATCTGCGGCGCGAGCGACGAGCAGTTGCGGGTCGCGCTGTTCGCGGCGCGCGGGGGCGCGCTGCGGCATCTGACGGCGTGGCCCGGCAGTTACACGGCCGTCGTCCAGGTGGGGCGGCGGATCACCGTCTGCGGCGACCTCGCGGGCGCGCGGCCGGTCTTCCACACCCCTTGGGCGGGCGGCACCGCCTACGCGACGGCCGCGCTGCCGCTCGCCGACCTCGTCGAGGCCAACCTCGACTTCGGCCACCTCGCCGCGCTGCTCGCCGCGCCCGACGTGCCGGCCGCGCTGGACGACTCCACCCCGTACGACGGCGTGAAGCGCGTTCCGCCGGGGCATGCGCTGATTCTGCGCGCCGGGGCGCGGGAGATCGCGGGGTACGAGCCGGTGGCCTCGCTCGCCGTGGCGGCGCCCGCGGCGGATCCCGACCGCGCGGTGGACGGTGTTCGGGACGCCCTGGTGGAAGCGGTGCGTACCCGGCTCGCCGCACCCCGGCACGTCCCCGGCGACGGCATCGACCCCGGGCCGGTCCCGGGCATGGGGCCCGCGGAACGCCGTGCGGCGCGCGGGATGCCGGTGCCGGGGATCGGGGCCGACCTGTCCGGCGGGCCGGCCTCGGGCACGCTGGCGCTGCTGGCGGCCGGGCTGCCGGGGATGCCGGGGACCGTGCTCGGACACGGCACCGGGGCGGGGGAGCGGCTGCTGGCCGTCACCTTCAACGACCTCGCCGTCGGCGGGCAGGAGCCCGAGCTGACGCGGGCGGGCGCGCTGGCGGCCAACCCGCGGCTGCACCACGTGGTGGTCACCGGCGGCGAGGACATGCTGCCGTTCACCGCGCTGGACGGGCCGCTGACCGACGAGCCGGGCTCCTTCCTGGTCGCCGCCGCGCGGCACCGGGCGCGGCTCGCCGCGGGGAGCGCGGACCACTTCACCGGGTACGGAGCGCGGCAGGTCCTCGACGCGCATCCGGCGCGCCTCGCCGACCTGCTCATGGACCGCAAACGGCGGCACCTGGTCCGGCCGGTCGCCGCGCTCGCCAAGGCCGACGGGTCGGTACTGGTCCCCGCGCGCGTGTACGCGGCGGCGCGGCGGCTGGCGCGCACGCCGTACCGGAGCGGGCTTGAGGTGCTCGCCGAGCGGCTGCTGCGCAGACGCTTCGACACGCCGGGCGACGGGGCGATGGACGCCTCGCTGGCCGCGCTGACCTGGGCCGGGCCGGGGCCGGCGGCGCGGTGGCTGACCGGAGAGGCGCTGGCTGAAGTATCGGTTCGCCTCCAGACCTCTTCGCAGCGGTCGGGGGTGGGGCCGGGGCAGCGGCCGGGGGACTTCCGGGCGCGGGCGGCTCTGGCGCGGCACGCTTCGGAGGTGCGGGTGCTGGAGCAGGCCGCGGAGATCCGCTTCCAGCGGCTGCACACGCCGTTCCTCGACAACCAGGTCGTCCGGGCCTGCCGGGCCCTGCCGGAGGCGCTGCGGGTGCAGCCGGGGGCCCGGGCAGCGATCCTGCGGACGGTGCTGGAGGGGGCGGGCGTGAGCGAGCTGCCCAGCGGGTGGGGGGCGCCCACCCAGCAGCTGGCGGCCACCGCCGCGCGGACGGGGCTGCGGGTCGCCGCGGACTCGCTGCTGGGGCTGTTCGACACGCCGTTGCTCGCGGAGGCGGGGCTCGTGGAGGCGCGGGTCGTGCGCAAGGCGGTGCGGGCGGCGGCCGCGGGGGAGCCGCTGCCGCTGGACGGGCTGGCCGACCTCGTCTCGCTGGAGCTGTGGCTCGGTCGCCTCCTCGCCCGCCGCGGCACCTGCTGGACCGGCACCCCGGCCCGCCAACGCGCGGTACCCGCGGGCATCGCGCCGCAGCGGGGGGCGCTGGGCGGGGCTGGGACGGTTGCGCGGAGGGTCTGACGGGGTGCCTGCGGCGCCTGTGCGGGTTCGGTGGGGGTGCGCGTTGCGCGGTGTGTCCGGTGGGTGGGTCGGGGCCGCGCCGGGGGGTGTCCGTCCTCGGAACGGCGCGGAATCGGTTGGCCACAGAACTCACCGGCGCGGACGCGCCAACCGCTGCGGGCGGACACCCCCCGACACGTCCCCTGCTCGCCGTACGCGGCTCTCCCGCCGCCTCGTCCCCGCTGCGGGCAGTCGCCAATTGCCCCCGCTGCGGGCAGTCGCCAGTCGCCCCAGCTGCGGGCAGTCGTGCCGCTGGGGCGGCACGGGTGGGCGCAGCGGCACCCCGCTACGCCGGGCCGCGCTCCCCACCCCCGCGCCCACACCCGCGCCGGGGGACCAGGAAACGCCGGATCACTGATCGCATCCGCGCCGGGTGCCCGCACCGGACCGGTGCGGCGACAATGACCCCGTGCGGTACAGAATCCTGGGCGTCACCCAGACGGAGGGCCACGGCACCGTCGCGAGCCCCGGCGGCCCCCGCCTGCGCGCGCTGCTCACCGCCCTCGCCCTGCGCCCCGGTGACGTCGTCACGCCCACCACGCTGATCGACGAGGTCTGGGCGGGGGACGACCCGCCGCAGGACGCCCCGGCCGCCCTCCAGGCACTGGTCGGCCGCCTCCGCCGTACCGTCGGCAAGGAGGCCGTCGAATCCGTCCCCGGCGGTTACCGGCTCGCGGCGCCCCGCGACGACGTCGACCTGTTCGTCTTCGAGCGCCTCGTACGCCAAGGCACCACCGCCCTCGGACACGGCGACGCCGAGACCGCCGCCCGGCACCTGGACGAGGCACTCGCCCTCTGGCGCGGCCCCGCCCTCGCCGACCTCCCCGGCCACGCCGCCGGCCCCGAGGCCCTGCACCTGGAGGCGACCCGCACCCGTATCGAGGCCGGTCTGCGCCTCGGCGACGCCCACGACGCCGTACCGCGGCTGCGCCAACTGACCGCCGCCCACCCGTACGACGAACCGCTGCACGCCCTCCTCATCGGCGCCCTGCGCGCCACCGGCCGCGACGCCGACGCCCTGGCCGCCTACGAGAGCACCCGCCGCACCCTCGCCGAAGGCCTCGGCACCGAACCCGGCCCCCGCCTGCGCGCCCTGCACGCCGAACTGCTCGGCGCCCGGGGAGCGGTGCGCGCCTCCCCGGCTCCCGACGGCCGCCGGGGCAACATCAGGCCCCGGCTGACCACCTTCGTGGGACGGGAACTCGAGCTCGACGCCCTCCGCTCCGACCTGCGCGGGTCCCGCCTTGTCACCCTCACCGGACCGGGGGGATCCGGCAAGACCCGCCTCGCCGAGGAGGTCGCCGCCGGGCTCGACCAGGCGTGGCTGGTCGAACTCGCCCCGCTCGACCGTCCGGAGGCCGTGCCCGGCGCGGTCGTCAACGCCCTCGGGCTGCGCGAGACCGTGCTGCTCACCGGAGACCGGCCCGCCGTGCAGGACGACCCCGTCGCCCTCCTCGTCGAGTACTGCTCCCGGCGCAGCCGGCTCCTGGTCCTCGACAACTGCGAACACGTCGTCGGCGCGGCGGCCCGGCTCGCCGAGACCCTGCTGACCCGCTGCCCGGGCCTCACCGTCCTCGCCACCAGCCGGGAACCCCTGGGCGTGCCCGGCGAGTCGGTGCGCCCGGTCGAGCCGCTCACCCCCGCGCAGGCGCAGCGCCTGTTCACCGCGCGCGCGAGCGCCGTGCGGCCCGACGCGGACGCGGTCCTGCGCGACGAGGAGGCGGTCGCCGAGATCTGCCGGCGCCTCGACGGGCTGCCGCTGGCCATCGAGCTGGCGGCCGCCCGGCTGCGGCTGCTCACCCCGCGGGAGATCGCCGACCGGCTCGACGACCGCTTCCGCCTGCTCACCTCGGGCAGCCGCACCGTCCTGCCGCGCCAACAGACCCTCCGCGCGGTCGTCGACTGGTCCTGGGACCTCCTCGACGAGGCGGAACGCACCATGCTGCGCGAGCTGTCCGTCTTCGCGGGCGGCTGGGACCTCGCGGCCGCGGAGACCGTGGGCACCGGGCCCGCGGCGGAACTGGTCGGGGCGCTGGTGGACAAGTCCCTGGTCGTCGCCGACCCGGGCGCCGAGGGCACCGGCATGCGCTACCGCATGCTGGAGACCATCCACGAGTACGCCGAGGAACGCGCCGCCGAGGTCCCCGGGCTGCGGGAGTCCGCCGAGCGCGCGCATCGCGCGTGGGCGCGCGCCCTGGCCGAGGAGGCCGACCCGCGACTGCGCTCGGCCGGGCAACTGCCGTACATCTCCCGCCTGGAGACCGAGCACGACAACATCCGCGCGGCCCTCGACCGCTCCCTCGCCGCGGGCGACGAGCCGGAGGCCGCCGCCCTCGCGCTCGCCATGGGCTGGTTCTGGTGGCTGCGCAACTACCGCCACGAGGGCGTCAGGTGGCTGGACCGGGTGCTGCGCCTCGGAGCCGCCCTGGACGCGGCGGACGGTCGGGTGCCGGAGGCGGACGTCCTCGCCCGTCGGACGGCTGCCGCGGACCCCGTCGACACGCTGCTCGCCGTACCGGAGGACAGCCCGCCGCATCCGCTCGGCTCCCTGCGCATGCGGGTGCGGATGATGCACATCCTCCTCACCTTCGAGACCGAGCCGAGGGAAGGACTGCTGGACGAGCGCATGCGGCGGTACGTCCGGCGGGTGCGGGACCACTTCGCCGCGGGCGGCCCCGAGGCGGCCCGGGTGCCTGGTCTCGTGTGGCCGCTGACCGAGTTCTTCGTCAGCGACTCGGGCGACGTGCGCGGTTCCATGGACGCCTCCGTCGCCAACTGCCGTGCCTACGGGGGCGAGTGGGAGATCGCCGCCAGCCTCATGTTCCGTACCCATGCGGTGGTCGACCTCTCGGGCACCCCGGTCGGCATCGACGACGACCTCGCGGAGATGCGCGTGCTCAGCCGCCGCGTCGGCGACCGCCTGGTGGAGGCCCAGGTGTGCAGCGCCTTCGGCGAGGCCGCCATGGTCCGCGGCCGCTACGAGGAAGCCAGGGCCGAGTACGAGGAGGCCCTGCGCCTCGCCGAGGAGGTGGGCGCCTTCGCGGAGGCGCCGTTCCTCATCGCCCGGCTCGCCGAGATCGCCTACCGCGAGGGGGACCACGGCACGGCACTCGGTGTACTCGACGAGGCCGGTGCCGCGGCGGACCGGTACGGCGTCGTGGACTCCAAGGCCTTCGTCCTGATGCTGCGGGCCGGGCTCGCGGTGGTCGAGGAGGACTTCGCGCGGGCGCGCGTCCTGTGGGAGGCCGCCCGCGAGGAGTGCCTGCGCGGCACGCCGCCGCCGCAGTTCCTGGCGATGCTCGGGCTGGTGGACGCGCTCGTGACGGCGGGCGAGTCCGGCCCGCGGGCGGCCCTGCCGGTGCTGGCGGACACCCTCCGGGAGGCCGTCGCGGAGCGGTGCGCCGACCTGGTCCTCGCGACCCTCGTGGACAGTGCGGCCGGGCTGCTCAGCGACTGCGGAGACCACGCCCGCGCGGTGCGGCTGCTCGGCGCGGCCGGCCACTGGCGCGGCGACCGCCCGCGCCCCATGCCGGACCGCGCGCACGCCGAGCGTGCCGAGGCGGCCGCCCGCGCTGCCCTCGGCGGTGAGCGGTACGCCGTGGAAATGGGCGCGGGGGCCGTACTCACGCCCCTGGACGTCGTCCGGGAGCTGGGGGCGGCGGTGGGGCAGCGGGCCCCTACGCGCAGGTAAAGCGGGACTGGGCCCAGTCCGCGAGGGCCACCGAGTCGAAGGGGCTGTGCGGCTCGGTCACCAGCCGGAGCGTCTCGCGGCCCGTGATGTCCACGTGGACCGGTACCGCGGGGTCCCCGCCCTTGACCATCCCCGAGTTCCACAGCCGGACGCCGTCGGCGTACACCGAGAAGTGGACCTTGCCCAGCTTCATCGTCAGGTCGTCGACACCGGCCAGCGCGTCGTAGGACGAGCAGTCACGGTTGAGGTCGACGGTGACCGAGGAGCGTCCGTGAACGGTGACGCCGTGCGCGTACCGCACGTCGTCGATCGTCAGGGCGGAGCGCTGCCACACCCAGCTGCTTCCGGCCAGCCGCATCTCGGGGCCGGTGCCGTCGCCGCTCACGTCGTACGCCAGCTCGCTCCACTGGTAGACGGTCGGGGCGGGCGGGGGCGGTGGCGGCGGTGATGGTGTGGGTGGTGGTGGAGGTGTCGGGGTGGGGGTCGGCGTTGGGGTTGGGGTGGGTTTGGGGGGTGGCTTCGGCTTTGGGGTGGGAGAGGGCGTGGGGGTCGGCTTCGGGGTCGGGGTCGGGGTCGGGGTCGGCTTGGGGGCTGCCACCGGCGCGGGTGGGCGGGGCGGGCGTGTCGAGGGCGTGGGTGTGTCGGGGGCGGGCTGTGCCACCGGGGAGGAGGCGGGTGGGGCGGCCTTGGGCGGTTCCTCGTCGGGGGTGTCGTTGCCGACCAGCGCGAGGGCCAGTGCCGCCGCGGCGGCCACCGCGACCACGCCGGCCGCGATACCGGCCTTCACCGGTGCGCCCAGCCCCTCGGAGGCGGCCGCACCGCCTCCGGCGCCCGCTCCGCCGGAGCCGCCGCCGCTCGCCGCGGCCGCGGCTCCCGCCGCACCGGCGCCCGCGCCCCCGGCGACGAGCCCCGCCGCCTTCGCGTATCCGGCGACACCGAACCAGCCGATGACCGCGACGGGCACCACGGCGGGAATGCCGCTCGCGACCTCCTCGATCTGGGTCGCGGCCAGCCGGCACCTGGCGCACTCGTCCAGGTGCTTGCGCAGCCCGCGTTCGGCCCGGATGCGCAGCCTGCCGCGCGCGTACGTGCCGAGCTGGTCGGCGTAGCGGGCGCACTCCTCGTCGGTGGCGAGGGCGTCGCTGACATGGGCCTGGAGGTAGGCCTGCTTCAGCCCCTCGCGGGCGCGGCTGGCGAGGACGCGGGTGCCGTTGGCGTCCAGCCCGAAGAGCACGGCCACCTCGCTCGGCGACTCGTCCTCGACCTCGGTGTGCCACAGCACGGCCTGCCACCGCTCCGGCAGCGACCGGAAGGCCCGCATGGCCATCGACTGCTCGGCCTCGTGCATGGCGCGGACGTCGGCGCCCAGCTCCAGGGTGTCGTCGTCCGCCTTCGACGGGTGCGCGGCCTGCGCGGCGAACACCGCGAAGTCCTCGACGAGTTGCTCCCGCCCGGCCGACCTGGTCCACCCGGCGGCGACGCGCCGGACCGCGGTGAGCAGGTAGGCGCGCACGGCGTGCTCGGGTCCCGAACCGCCGCGCACCGCCTGGAGCATGCGGGCGAAGACCTCGGCGGTGAGGTCGTCCGCGGTGTGGGCGTCGCGGCAGCAGGTGCGCGCGTACCGGCGCACCGCGTCCGCGTGGCGCCGGTACAGCTCCTCGTAGGCAGTGTCGTCGCCCGAGCGCATCCGCTCGATCAGCTCAGCGTCGGACGCCGGAAGCTCCCGCGGCGGCGGCAGGATGCCACCGTCGTACAGCTCCCGCGGCGGCGGCAGAACGCTGTCCTCGTGCAGCTCGCGCTGCGCCGGAACCCCGGTCTCCGCACGGTCCCCGTCCCGTCGGCCGTGGGCCGGGCCACCCTGGCCCGGCACCTGCGGCGCGTCACCGTCCCGGGTGTCGCCTGCTTCTACGTCACGGGGACCGCTCTCCCCGTCACCGGGACCGTTCCCCCCGTCACCGCCGAGTGACCCGTCCCGCCCGTCAACGCTCATCGCGGAAAGCCCCCGCCAACCTGCCCAGCCAGTCCGAACACCGGGTCAGCGTGCCATATGGGCTTTTCCCCAGGACCCCCCTGTGCCGACCATCACTCGTCCGGGGGGGACTTGCCCCACCGCGGTAATAACGCTCAGCCGTTCGGGGAAGGATGGACCGGCCGCCCGACGGCTCCGCCGCCGTCTCAGGCCGGCCGCGACCGCAGCCCCTCCAGCAGGATGTCCAGCAACCGGGCCGAAGCCGCAGCCTGCTGGGCCGGGTCGGGCAGCGAGGGCGCCGCCGTGGCTATCACCAGCAGGACGTCCGACACCGACACGTCCGGCCGCAGTTCACCCGCCGTCCGTGCCCGCTCCACGAGCCGGCCCACGACCTCCAGGAGCGCCGCGGCCCCCTCGTCGACCGCCACGGAACCCGCGACACCGGCCGACGCCCCGGCCCTGGCGGTCTCCTCGGGCACCAGGCGCAGCTCGCCGGTGCCCGGCTGTATCCGCTGCTGCGGCACCCGCGCGTCACCGGCCGCCGCACCACCGGCACCGCCGTCGGTGTCGTCCGGCACCCCGACCCGCAGTACCTGCGGCGGCAGCAGCCGCCCGGCGCCCGAGGCCACCGACGTCCGCAGGAAGCGGGACAGCGCCGACCACGGCTCGTCCTCCTGCCCGAGCGCGGTGCGCGCCTGGTCGGTCAGCCGCGCCGTCTCCTCCTCGGCTATCCGGCGCACCAGGACGTCCTTGCTCGGAAAGCGCCGGTACACCGTGCCGACACCGACCCGCGCGCGCCGTGCCACGTCCTCCATCGGCGCGCCGTATCCCAGCTCGCCGAACACCTCCCGCGCCGCGCGCAGCACGTGCTCCAGATTGCGCTGGGCGTCCACGCGCAGGGGCGCGTTCCGTGCCGCGTCGCGTGCGCCGCCCGCCGCCGCGTTCATCGCACCGCCGGGTGCGACGGCCGACGCGGACGACCAATGAGAATCCTGAACATGCATAGACAATCCCCCGGTAATGACGTCTCCCCCCGGAGACACTCCCCGCCATCGAAAGCCGGAGTGCGTGGAACGGGCCCGGTTGCGCGGCCCGCCCGTCGCGGACCCCATGAGCACATCCCCCTGCACACCGTGGGAAAGAACATAGTTGAGCGGGGGTCAATTCAGAAGGGGCACGTTCCGCACGGAGCGCCCCCCGATCGGCGCACGGATCGCCTACGCCCCGAATGTGCCGCCGTCCCACCCGGTGCTCACCCACGCTGACCTGCGTGATCACCCCGCGTCACGGCGGTTCGCCCGGCTCGGCGCTCAGGCGATCTCCGGTCACACAAATTGACGAGCCTGTGGACAAACGCAAGCGCCGGGTGCGTCATGGGATGGTGAAGGAACGTGCGCGCATTCTCGTTGTCGGCGGTGGCTACGTCGGGATGTACACGGCCCTGCGGCTGCAACGGAACCTCAAGGGCGAACTGCGGCGGGGCGAGGTCGAGATCACGGTCGTCACCCCCGACCCCTACATGACGTATCAGCCGTTCCTCCCCGAGGCGGCGGCCGGCTCCATCTCCCCGCGGCACGTCGTCGTACCCCTGCGCCGCGTCCTCGGCCAGTGCGACGTCGTCGTCGCTGAGGCCGGGTCCATCGACCACACGAACCGCACCGCCACGGTCACCACCCTCGCCACCGACGAGGAGAAGACGGGCGCCCGCCGCATCACGTACGACGAACTCGTCCTCGCCCCCGGCTCCGTCTCGCGCACCCTGCCCGTGCCCGGACTCGCCGACCACGGCGTCGGCTTCAAGACCGTCGAGGAGGCCATCGGCCTGCGCAACCACGTCCTCGAACAGCTGGACATCGCCTCCTCCACCCGCGACCCCGCCCTGCGCGACGCCGCCCTCACCTTCGTCTTCGTCGGCGGCGGCTACGCGGGCGTGGAGGCCCTCGGCGAGCTGGAGGACATGGCCCGCTACGCCGCGCGGTACTACCACAACGTCAGCCCCGAGGACATGAAGTGGATCCTCGTCGAGGCCTCGGGCCGCATCCTGCCCGAGGTCGGCGAGGAACTGGGCCGCTACACCGTCACCGAGCTGCGCCGCCGCAACGTCGACGTACGCCTGGACACCCGCCTCGAGTCCTGCGCCGACCGCGTGGCCGTCCTCAGCGACGGCTCCCGCTTCCCCACCCGCACGGTCGTCTGGACGGCCGGCGTCAAACCGCACCCGGTCCTCGCCGCCACCGACCTGCCCCTCGACGACCGCGGCCGGCTCACCTGCACCGCCCAGCTGTCGGTCGACGGCGCCCCGCACGCCTGGGCCGCCGGAGACGCCGCCGCCGTCCCCGACGTCACCGCGCCCGAACCCGGCCGGGAATGCGCCCCCAACGCCCAGCACGCCGTCCGCCAGGCGAAGGTCCTCGGCGACAACGTCACCCACGCCCTGCGCGGCGAGCCCCTCGACACCTACGCGCACTCGTACGCCGGTTCCGTCGCCTCCCTCGGCTTCCACAAGGGCGTCGCGCACGTCTACGGGCGCAAGCTCAAGGGCTACCCCGCCTGGTTCATGCACCGCGCCTACCACCTCAGCCGCGTCCCCACCGTCAACCGCAAGGCGCGCGTGCTCGCCGAATGGGTGATCGCCGGACTCTTCAAACGGGAGATCGTCTCCCTGGGTTCGCTCGAACATCCGCGGGCGGAGTTCGAACTCGCGGCCGGTGGAAAGCCTTCTCAGGAGCCCCCGCACAACCCGAAGGGGTCGTCCTGACCGGACTCAGGAACTCCCCCGGCCACTGGGGCGTCTGACGGATGTCGGCCGGGCGGGCGCCCTGCCAGACTGGACCACCACCGCGGGCGCGCCACCGCTCGCCCCAGCGCGGCCCCCGGGGCCCGGGCCGCCCCGGCCCGTCCCGGTCCCCGGCCGCCGACAACTACACGAGGCAAGGATTCGTGAACTTCACGCGCTGGAGCGCCCGACTCCCCGGAACACAGCGCCGCGCCGCCGCGCGGACCGACACGGCCCTCTCCCCGGACCGGCGGGCGGACGGCTCCGTGCCCGCCGCCCGCGCCGAGCAGCTGACCGACGAGGCCCCGCCCGCCTCCGCCGTCCTGAGCGTCGACGAACTGCCCGTACGGGACGTCCTCGACCGCGTCCCGGCCCTCGTCGCCCTCCTCCACGGCCCCGAACACCGCCTCGCCTACGTCAACGACGCCTACGTAGCCGCCTTCGGCACGCGCAACCTCGGCGCCCGCGCCCGCGAGGCCCTCCCCGAGCTGGACGAGCCGGGCCTCTTCCCGCTCCTGGACCAGGTCCAGCGCAGCGGCAGGCCCCGCACCCTCAAGTCCCGCAAGGCCCCGGACGGCCGCTCCTACACCTTCACCTGCACCCCGGTCACCGAGACCGGCGGCGAGGACGGGGGCGGCGACCGCGATGGCCGCGGTGTCCTCGTGTTCGCGACCGACGTCACCGACCACGCCGAGGCCGCCGGACGCCTCCGCGCGAGCGAACGCAGCCAGCGCGAGACCGCCGTCACCCTCCAGCGCTCCCTCCTCCCGCAGAAACTGGAGGAGCCCGACGACCTGCGCGTCGCCGCCACCTACCACCCCGGCGGCACCGAGGCCGCGGTAGGCGGCGACTGGTACGACGTGATCACCCTCGGCGGCGGCCGCACCGCCCTGGTCATCGGCGACGTCATGGGAAGAGGCGTCCGCGCGGCGGCCGTCATGGGCCAGCTCCGTACGGCGGTCAGGGCCTACGCCCGCCTCGACCTGCCCCCGCACGAGGTGCTCCAGCTCCTCGACGGCCTCGCCGCCGAGATCGACGCCAACCAGATCGCCACCTGCGTCTACGCCATCCACGACCCCAATGAGGGCCGGCTGGTCTACGCGTCCGCCGGCCACCTGCCCATCCTGGTCCGCGACGAGGACGGCACCGTGCAGCGCGCCGACGAACCCACCGGCCCGCCGCTCGGCACCGGCGGCTGGATCCACACGTCCGGCGCGATCGCCCTGCCCCCGGGCTCCACGGCCGTCCTCTACACCGACGGCCTGGTCGAACGCCGCGACGAGGACCTCGACGAGGGCATCGCCGCCCTGGAGCGCGCCCTGTCCGGCGCCGGCGGCACCCCCCAGGTGGTCTGCGACCGCCTGATCCGCTCGGCGGGCGTCACCCCGGAGCACGACGACGACGTCGCCGTCCTGGTCCTCCAGCACCCCGCCCGCGCGGGCGCCGAGGCCGAGCTGTTCCGCAACGCCGCCCTGGAACTGCTCGGCGGGGTGGAGGCGGCACCACGCGCGCGTGCCTTCGCCTCCGGCGTCCTCACCAGCTGGCGCTTCCCCACCGACCTGCACGACCTCGGCGTCCTGGCCACCAGCGAACTGGTCGCCAACTCCCTCCAGCACGGCACCCCGCCGATGCGGCTGCGCCTGCGCCGCACCGACCGCCGCCTGATCATCGAGGTCACCGACGGCGACGACCACCTGCCCAGACGCCGCCGCGCGGAGCCGGGGGACGAGTCCGGCCGCGGCATCGCCATCGTCGCGACGATCGCCTCCAACTGGGGATCCCGGCGCACCCCGGGCGGCGGCAAGGCGGTGTGGTGCGAGTTCGTCCTGCACAAGCCGTGACCCGGTGCCGGAGGAGGGGAAAACCCCGCCGACCCCCGGCTTCCGGTCCGCTCACGCCTCCGCGACGACCGCCGCGTCGGCCGGCGCCCCGCCCTGCGTGACCACCCGGCTCCTGGCCAGCGACGGCTGGTTCTGCACATCCGTCAGCTGCCGCCCCAGCCGCACCGCCAGCACCGTGATGCCCAGTGAGAACAACAGGAACGCCACGATGTACGGCGCGTGCAGCGAGGCCCCGAGCGGCCCGCCCACCGCGGGTCCGATCGCCAGCGCGAGCTGCTTCACCAGGGCGAAGGCGGAGTTGTACTGCCCGGCCAGCCCGGTCGGCGCCAGGTCGGCCACCAGCGGCGCCAGCGTCGGCGACAGCATCGCCTCACCCAGCCCGAACAGCGCGTACGTCGAGATGAACGCGGCCGTCGCCATCGTCTGGCTGCCGTGCCCCAGCCCGGCGTACCCGGCCACGGCCCACGCGACGGCCCAGATCAACCCCACGGCGGCGATCACCCGGGACCGCTTCCGCCGCTCCACGAACCTCAGCACCGCGAACTGCGCGACCACGATCATCAGCGTGTTCGCCGCCAGCGCGGTCCCCAGCGCGGACGTGGTGATCCCGGCCGCCTCGACGCCGTAGGCGCTCAGCCCCGACTCGAACTGCCCGTAGCAGGCGAAGAACAGGACGAAGCCCAGCACGCACAGCTGCACCATGGCCCGGTTGCCGAGCAGCTGCTTCCAGCTCCCGCCGCCGGTCTGCCCCGGCGCCTCCTCGACGCGCGGCGCACGCGGCACCCGCACCGTCGCCATGACGGCGACCAGCACCAGGAACATCGCCGCCTCGAGGGCGAACAGCAGCGTGAAGGACGACGCGCTCGTGGTGTCGACCAGATGCCCCCCGATGAGCCCGCCGACGCCGAGCCCCAGGTTCTGCAGGAAGAACTGCATGGCGAACGCCCGTGACCGGGTCTCAGTCGTGGAGCAGTCCACGATCATCGTCGCGAGCGCGGGCTGCATCACGGCCTGGCCCGCACCGAGTGCGGCGGCGGACAGCAGCACCGTGCCCGCGGAGGCGGACAGTCCGAGGCTCAGCGCGCCGAGCGCGGCGGTGACCAGGGCGACCAGCAGCACCGGCAGCGGGCCGCGCCGGACGATGGCCCGCCCGGCGAACGGCAGCACGATCAGCGCGGCCACGGCGAAGACGGCGAGCACGAGGCCCGCCGTGACAGAACCAAGGCCCCGTACCTGCGCCACATAGACGTACAGGTAGGGGACCGTGAAGCCGAGTCCGAACGCGCTGAGTGCGTTGCCCACGTGAATCCGGCGCATCGCCGCGCCCATTGCCCTGGTCACGTTCACCCTCTCTTGATCTCTCGGGATCGCTCGCTCCAGCCGTTAGAGCTGAAGACTTAGAAGCTAAAGTTCGAAGGTAAAGAGTACATACCGAAGGACTTCAAGGCAAAGGAGTCGCGTGCCATACTGCGGCCATGGGCGACACCTCCGGCGCCGGCGAGCCGACACTCGAAGAGCAGATCGCCGCCTACCAGCGCGAGTTCCAGGACCTCGACCCGCAGGTCGAGAAGATCGTCTCGGCACTCTCCCGCCTCAACCGCCGTATGAACGTCGCGTACGGCCGCCAGACTGCCGAGCTGGGCATCAGCAACACGGACTGGGAGGTGCTGAAGGCCCTCGTGCTCTCCGGCGCCCCCTACCGCCTCGGCCCCGGCGACCTCGCCAAGCGCCTCGGCCTCACACCGGCCGCGATGACCCACCGCATCGACCGCATGGTGACGGAGGGCCTGGTCACCCGTGAGCGCGACGAGGCCAACCGGGTCCGGGTGATCGTGGCGCTCACGGCGGAGGGGCGCGAGAAGTGGCTGGAGGCCATGCGTCTCGCCTCGGTCTTCGAGGAGGACCTGCTCCAGGACCTCTCCGCCGACGACCGCACCGCGCTCGGTGAGGTGCTCACCCGGCTCCTGCGCAGGGTGGAGCACGCACAGCCGGACGCCGGTGGCCGGCTCAGCGACCTCGATTAAAGATCTTGACAGCGATGCTTGACAGCCCCCTACGGGGTCCGTAAGGTTCTTCGGGTTGCCACGGGACCGTAACGGTTCTGCGGTAGCGCCTCCCGCCGCAGCAGCGGCAAACAAACCACAGGCACGACCTCCCAGCGGGATCGATTTCGGCATGCCCGAATTCAATTCCGACCGCGATTTGAGAATCGCGGAGAGAGTCCGCTAAAGTTTGAGACGTCGGAACGGCCCAACAGCCGGGAAGGCAACCCCCTCTGACGGGGAATCAGGGCCGAAAGGATCTGATAGAGTCGGAACCGCCGGAAAGGGAAACGCGAAAGCGGGAACCTGGAAAGCACCGAGGAAATCGGATCGGAAAGATCTGATAGAGTCGGAAACGCAAGACCGAAGGGAAGCGCCCGGAGGAAAGCCCGAGAGGGTGAGTACAAAGAAAGCGTCCGTTCCTTGAGAACTCAACAGCGTGCCAAAAGTCAACGCCAGATATGTTGATACCCCGACCTGATCGGATCTCCGTTCGGGTTGAGGTTCCTTTGAAGTAACACAACAGCGAGGACGCTGTGAACGGTCGGATTATTCCTCCGACTGTTCCGCTCCCGTGATGTCAAGCATTCACGGAGAGTTTGATCCTGGCTCAGGACGAACGCTGGCGGCGTGCTTAACACATGCAAGTCGAACGATGAACCACTTCGGTGGGGATTAGTGGCGAACGGGTGAGTAACACGTGGGCAATCTGCCCTGCACTCTGGGACAAGCCCTGGAAACGGGGTCTAATACCGGATACTGATCCGCCTGGGCATCCAGGCGGTTCGAAAGCTCCGGCGGTGCAGGATGAGCCCGCGGCCTATCAGCTTGTTGGTGAGGTAGTGGCTCACCAAGGCGACGACGGGTAGCCGGCCTGAGAGGGCGACCGGCCACACTGGGACTGAGACACGGCCCAGACTCCTACGGGAGGCAGCAGTGGGGAATATTGCACAATGGGCGAAAGCCTGATGCAGCGACGCCGCGTGAGGGATGACGGCCTTCGGGTTGTAAACCTCTTTCAGCAGGGAAGAAGCGAAAGTGACGGTACCTGCAGAAGAAGCGCCGGCTAACTACGTGCCAGCAGCCGCGGTAATACGTAGGGCGCAAGCGTTGTCCGGAATTATTGGGCGTAAAGAGCTCGTAGGCGGCTTGTCACGTCGGTTGTGAAAGCCCGGGGCTTAACCCCGGGTCTGCAGTCGATACGGGCAGGCTAGAGTTCGGTAGGGGAGATCGGAATTCCTGGTGTAGCGGTGAAATGCGCAGATATCAGGAGGAACACCGGTGGCGAAGGCGGATCTCTGGGCCGATACTGACGCTGAGGAGCGAAAGCGTGGGGAGCGAACAGGATTAGATACCCTGGTAGTCCACGCCGTAAACGGTGGGCACTAGGTGTGGGCAACATTCCACGTTGTCCGTGCCGCAGCTAACGCATTAAGTGCCCCGCCTGGGGAGTACGGCCGCAAGGCTAAAACTCAAAGGAATTGACGGGGGCCCGCACAAGCGGCGGAGCATGTGGCTTAATTCGACGCAACGCGAAGAACCTTACCAAGGCTTGACATACACCGGAAACGTCCAGAGATGGGCGCCCCCTTGTGGTCGGTGTACAGGTGGTGCATGGCTGTCGTCAGCTCGTGTCGTGAGATGTTGGGTTAAGTCCCGCAACGAGCGCAACCCTTGTCCCGTGTTGCCAGCAAGCCCTTCGGGGTGTTGGGGACTCACGGGAGACCGCCGGGGTCAACTCGGAGGAAGGTGGGGACGACGTCAAGTCATCATGCCCCTTATGTCTTGGGCTGCACACGTGCTACAATGGCCGGTACAATGAGCTGCGATACCGCAAGGTGGAGCGAATCTCAAAAAGCCGGTCTCAGTTCGGATTGGGGTCTGCAACTCGACCCCATGAAGTCGGAGTCGCTAGTAATCGCAGATCAGCATTGCTGCGGTGAATACGTTCCCGGGCCTTGTACACACCGCCCGTCACGTCACGAAAGTCGGTAACACCCGAAGCCGGTGGCCCAACCCCTTGTGGGAGGGAGCTGTCGAAGGTGGGACTGGCGATTGGGACGAAGTCGTAACAAGGTAGCCGTACCGGAAGGTGCGGCTGGATCACCTCCTTTCTAAGGAGCACATGGCCGACTGCAGGCAAATGTCCTGCACGGTTGCTCATGGGTGGAACGTTGACTACTCGGCCTGGTTCACGGGTCGGAGGCTGCAAGTACTGCTCTTCGGAGCGTGGAAAGCACGATCTCCGGACGGAGTCTGGTCGGGCACGCTGTTGGGTATCTGAGGGCACGGCCGTGAGGCTGGGTCTTCGGTTGCCGGCCCCAGTGCACTCGGGAGTTTTTCCCGGGGTGATGGGTGGTTGGTCGTTGTTTGAGAACTGCACAGTGGACGCGAGCATCTGTGGCCAAGTTTTTAAGGGCGCACGGTGGATGCCTTGGCACCAGGAACCGATGAAGGACGTGGGAGGCCACGATAGGCCCCGGGGAGTCGTCAACCAGGCTTTGATCCGGGGGTGTCCGAATGGGGAAACCCGGCAGTCGTCATGGGCTGTCACCCGCTGCTGAACACATAGGCAGTGTGGAGGGAACGCGGGGAAGTGAAACATCTCAGTACCCGCAGGAAGAGAAAACAACCGTGATTCCGGGAGTAGTGGCGAGCGAAACCGGATGAGGCCAAACCGTATACGTGTGAGACCCGGCAGGGGTTGCGTGTGCGGGGTTGTGGGATCTCTCTTTCACGGTCTGCCGGCCGTGAGACGAGTCAGAAACCGTTGATGTAGGCGAAGGACATGCGAAAGGTCCGGCGTAGAGGGTAAGACCCCCGTAGTCGAAACATCAGCGGCTCGTTGGAGAGACACCCAAGTAGCACGGGGCCCGAGAAATCCCGTGTGAATCTGGCGGGACCACCCGCTAAGCCTAAATATTCCCTGGTGACCGATAGCGGATAGTACCGTGAGGGAATGGTGAAAAGTACCGCGGGAGCGGAGTGAAATAGTACCTGAAACCGTGTGCCTACAAGCCGTGGGAGCGTCGCGCAAGGACTTGTCCTTGCGTCGTGACTGCGTGCCTTTTGAAGAATGAGCCTGCGAGTTTGCGGTGTGTTGCGAGGTTAACCCGGGTGGGGAAGCCGTAGCGAAAGCGAGTCCGAATAGGGCGTTTTAGTAGCACGCTCAAGACCCGAAGCGGAGTGATCTAGCCATGGGCAGGTTGAAGCGGCTGTAAGAGGTCGTGGAGGACCGAACCCACCAGGGTTGAAAACCTGGGGGATGACCTGTGGTTAGGGGTGAAAGGCCAATCAAACTCCGTGATAGCTGGTTCTCCCCGAAATGCATTTAGGTGCAGCGTCGTGTGTTTCTTGCCGGAGGTAGAGCACTGGATAGGCGATGGGCCCTACCGGGTTACTGACCTTAGCCAAACTCCGAATGCCGGTAAGTGAGAGCGCGGCAGTGAGACTGTGGGGGATAAGCTCCATGGTCGAGAGGGAAACAGCCCAGAGCATCGACTAAGGCCCCTAAGCGTACGCTAAGTGGGAAAGGATGTGGAGTCGCACAGACAACCAGGAGGTTGGCTTAGAAGCAGCCACCCTTGAAAGAGTGCGTAATAGCTCACTGGTCTAGTGATTCCGCGCCGACAATGTAGCGGGGCTCAAGCGTACCGCCGAAGTCGTGTCATTCATACAATAGGGCCAACGCCTGTATGGATGGGTAGGGGAGCGTCGTGTGCCGGGTGAAGCAGCCGCGGAAGCGAGTTGTGGACGGTTCACGAGTGAGAATGCAGGCATGAGTAGCGATACAAACGTGAGAAACGTTTGCGCCGATTGACTAAGGGTTCCTGGGTCAAGCTGATCTGCCCAGGGTAAGTCGGGACCTAAGGCGAGGCCGACAGGCGTAGTCGATGGATAACCGGTTGATATTCCGGTACCCGCTGTGAAGCGTCAAACATTGAACCAGGCGATGCTAAGTCCGTGAAGCCGCCCCTGATCTCTTCGGAGTGAGGGGGAGTGGTGGAGCCGATGATCCAGACCTGTAGTAGGTGAGTGATGGGGTGACGCAGGAAGGTAGTCCATCCCGGGCGGTGGTTGTCCCGGGGTAAGGGTGTAGGCCGTGCGATAGGTAAATCCGTCGCACTTGTGGCTGAGACCTGATGCCGAGCCGATTGTGGTGAAGTGGATGATCCTATGCTGTCGAGAAAAGCCTCTAGCGAGTTTCATGGCGGCCCGTACCCTAAACCGACTCAGGTGGTCAGGTAGAGAATACCGAGGCGTTCGGGTGAACTATGGTTAAGGAACTCGGCAAAATGCCCCCGTAACTTCGGGAGAAGGGGGGCCACACCCGGTGACCGGATTTACTCCGTGAGCTGGGGGTGGCCGCAGAGACCAGCGAGAAGCGACTGTTTACTAAAAACACAGGTCCGTGCGAAGCCGTAAGGCGATGTATACGGACTGACGCCTGCCCGGTGCTGGAACGTTAAGGGGACCGGTTAGCTCCATTTCGGTGGGGCGAAGCTGAGAACTTAAGCGCCAGTAAACGGCGGTGGTAACTATAACCATCCTAAGGTAGCGAAATTCCTTGTCGGGTAAGTTCCGACCTGCACGAATGGCGTAACGACTTCTCGACTGTCTCAACCATAGGCCCGGTGAAATTGCACTACGAGTAAAGATGCTCGTTTCGCGCAGCAGGACGGAAAGACCCCGGGACCTTTACTACAGTTTGATATTGGTGTTCGGTTCGGCTTGTGTAGGATAGCTGGGAGACTTTGAAGCTCGCACGCCAGTGTGGGTGGAGTCGTCGTTGAAATACCAGTCTGGTCGTGCTGGATGTCTAACCTGGGTCCGTGATCCGGATCAGGGACAGTGTCTGATGGGTAGTTTAACTGGGGCGGTTGCCTCCTAAAGAGTAACGGAGGCGCCCAAAGGTTCCCTCAGCCTGGTTGGCAATCAGGTGTTGAGTGTAAGTGCACAAGGGAGCTTGACTGTGAGACCGACGGGTCGAGCAGGGACGAAAGTCGGGACTAGTGATCCGGCGGTGGCTTGTGGAAGCGCCGTCGCTCAACGGATAAAAGGTACCCCGGGGATAACAGGCTGATCTTCCCCAAGAGTCCATATCGACGGGATGGTTTGGCACCTCGATGTCGGCTCGTCGCATCCTGGGGCTGGAGTCGGTCCCAAGGGTTGGGCTGTTCGCCCATTAAAGCGGTACGCGAGCTGGGTTTAGAACGTCGTGAGACAGTTCGGTCCCTATCCGCTGTGCGCGTAGGAGTCTTGAGAAGGGCTGTCCCTAGTACGAGAGGACCGGGACGGACGAACCTCTGGTGTGCCAGTTGTCCTGCCAAGGGCATGGCTGGTTGGCTACGTTCGGGAGGGATAACCGCTGAAAGCATCTAAGCGGGAAGCCTGCTTCGAGATGAGGACTCCCACCCCCTTGAGGGGTTAAGGCTCCCAGTAGACGACTGGGTTGATAGGCCGGATCTGGAAGCACCGTGAGGTGTGGAGGTGACCGGTACTAATAGGCCGAGGGCTTGTCCTCAGTTGCTCGCGTCCACTGTGTTGGTTCTGAAACCACGAACAATCAGACTGTGTTGGTCACCGGTTGGTTGTCTGTTTCATAGTGTTTCGGTGGTCATAGCGTAGGGGAAACGCCCGGTTACATTTCGAACCCGGAAGCTAAGCCTTACAGCGCCGATGGTACTGCAGGGGGGACTCTGTGGGAGAGTAGGACGCCGCCGAACAATTATTGCGAGGAAACCCCGCACCGGGAACGGTGCGGGGTTTTCTGCGTTCAACCCTTTTTGCATTCATCCCTCTTTTTTCGTTTGTCTCCTAGCCGACCAGTTTCGTCTCGTAGGCCAGGATGACGGCCTGGACGCGGTCCCTGGAACCCGTCTTGGCCAGGATGCGGCCGACATGGGTCTTCACCGTCGACTCGGCCAGGTGGAGGCGCTCGGCTATCTCCGTGTTGGTCCAGCCCTGGCCCATGACCCGCAGGATTTCGGTCTCCCGGTCCGTGAGGGTGGTCAGACGTGGGTCGGGGGAGCCGCTCGGGCTCGGCTGTGTGGCGGCCGGGAGATGGTGGACGTATGCGTCGAGCAGGCGGCGGGTCAGGCTCGGGGCGACCACCGCGTCGCCCGTGGCCACCGCACGGATGCCGGAGAGGAGCTCCTCCGGCTGGGCGTCCTTGACGAGGAAGCCGGAGGCGCCGGCGCGCAGGCCGGAGTAGGCGTACTCGTCCAGGTCGAAGGTGGTGAGGATGAGGACGCGGGTGCGGCCGCCGCCCGCGACGATGCGACGGGTCGCCTCGATGCCGTCCAGGCCGGGCATGCGGACGTCCATGAGGACGACGTCGGGGAGGAGTTCGGCCGTCATCCGGGCCGCTTCGGCGCCGTTGGCCGCCTCGCCCACGACCGTCATGTCGTCCTGGCTCTCCAGGAGCATGCGGAAGCCGAAGCGCTGGAGGGGCTGGTCGTCGGCGATGAGGACGGTGGTCACTGCGGGGGTTCCTCCGGTAGGTGCAGATGGACGCGCCAGCCCTGCTCGGGAGCCGGGCGTGGACCGGCCTCAAGTGTGCCCCCGTACAGGGAGGTTCGCTCGCGCATCCCGGGCAGGCCCCGGCCGCCGGTGGGCGCCGGGGAGGGGAGCGGGGTCGCCCGGCCCGTGTCGGTGACGGTGAGGGTGGCGGCTCCCGCCGGTCCGTAGGAGAGCTGGATGTGGGCGGTGGCGTCGGGGCCGGCGTGCTTGAGGGTGTTGGTGAGGGCTTCCTGGATGACGCGGTAGAGGGTGAGCTGGCGGCCCTCGGGGAGGGCGGGCTCCCCCGTGACGGTGGTGCGGACGGGGAGGCCGGCCCGGCGGACTCCGTCGAGGAGGCGGTCGAGGTCCGTGAGGGCGGGCTGCGGGGCCAGTTCGGGGGCCGTGCCGGTGCCGTTCTGGTCGTCCTCGCGCAGGACGTCCAGGAGGCGGCGGAGTTCGCCGAGGGCCTGGCGGCTGGTGGTGCCGATGGCGTCGAGGGCCTGGGCGGCCCGGTCGGGGGCCTTGGCGGCGGCGTACCGGCCGCCGTCGGCGAGGCCGGTGATGACGGACAGGTTGTGGCCGATGATGTCGTGCATCTCGCGGGCTATGCGGGCGCGTTCGGCGGCGGCGGCGAGGCGGATCTGCTGGTCGCGTTCGGTCTCCAGGCGGCGGGCGCGGTCCTCCAGGGCGGCGGTGTAGTCGCGACGGGTGCGCACGGTGATGCCGATGAGCACGGCCACGCCGATGGACACGAGCTGTGAGCCGAGTTGTTGGTTCCAGGGGCCCGCGCTGTCCCCGTAGCGGACGATGGTCACGCCGGTCGGGGCCATCGCCACGGCGGTCGCCCACCAGAGATTGCGCAGCGGCAGCCGCAGGGCGATGTGGTGGACGAGGAGGAGTTGGAGCAGGGCGGCCTGGAGCGCGGCGCCCGACCAGGTGCTCACCAGCGCCGGGGGCAGCGTGGCGAGGAGGGCGGCCGCGGGGTGGCTGCGGCGCCAGAGGACGGGGACGGAGAGGGCGAGGCTGAGCGCGAGGACGAGGCCGAAGGGGACGCCGGGGTCGTGGGCGATGTTGCGCCAGCCGCCGCTGGTGGCGTCGATCAGGGCGGCCAGGACCCAGAAGCCGGTGAGGTGGAGGTCCCACACGAGCGGATGGCGGTGGTCGAAGGCACGGAGCCGCCGGTTGACGCGCTGGACGTACTCGGTGAGGGGTTCGGCGGCTCGGTGTTCCGGCACCGGCTTCACGGGCTCCATCCGACCATGCTCGGGGATCGGGGCGCGACGGGCGTCCGCCTGAGGTCCGTATATGAGGTGAGGGGCGTAGTACCCGGGTATTACGGTGGCGCGCATGAGTGTCTCGGTCCCCGGTGACTACCTGATCCGCTCGATTCGCGCCGACGAGTGGCCGGCCGTGAAGGAGCTGCGGCTGCGGGCACTGCGGGACCCGCTCGCGGACCTCGCGTACCTGGAGACGTACGACGACGCGGCAGCGCGGCCGGACTCGTTCTGGCAGGAGCGGGCCGCCGGGGGCGCCGAGGGGGCGTCCGGGGCGCAGCAGCTCGTCGCCGTGGGGCCCGGTGGGCTGTGGCTCGGCACGCTGACCGTGATCGTGGAGGAGGCAGGGACGACGGACTGGGCCGGGTTCCCGGTGGAGCGGCGGCAGGGGCACGTCGTCGGGGTGTTCGTACGGCCCGAGTGGCGGGGGAGCGGGCTGACGAAGGCGCTGTTCGACGCCGGTCTGGAGTGGGCGTGGGCGAACGGCCTGGAGCGGGTGCGGCTCATCGTGCACCCGGAGAACGGGCGGGCGCAGAGTGCCTACCGCAAGGCCGGGTTCGCGCCGAGCGGGCGGACCGTGCCGCTGCCGGGCGGGCCCGGTGACCACGAGTTGGAGTACGTGCTCGAGCGCTGACCCGCCTCGGCGCCTGCGGTCAGACGGGGAGTTCGTCGTGGGGCCAGCGGGCGCGGCCCTGTTCGCGGGAGCGGAGCAGGGCCAGGGTCGGCATGCCGATGTCCGTGCCGGTGGCCAGCAGCTCCGGGAGCTGGGGGAGCGGGGCCACGGCCGCGACGTCGTCCAGGACGAGTGTCACTGGTGGGTCGAGGCGACCGGAGGATGACCGTTCGGCCATGCGCCGGCCGCGCTCGACCACGCTGGAGACGAGCGCCGTCAGCAGCGGCATCGCGCCCGGGCTCGTACGGGGGTCCTCAATGGATTCACCCACCACGTAAAGGGTTCCCTGTTCGTGGACGAAGGAATCCAAGGCGAGTGCATCATTTCGGTTGGGTGTGCATGCCTCCCGGATATTGACCGTGGACAGCGCGGCCAGGGCCCTGGCGGTCAGCTGCTGGGCCATGTCCCGGCGCTCGGGGTGGGCGGTGAGGGCCCCTTCGAGTTCTCCCGCGGAACCGGGGGCGGCCTTGGGGTGGGTGCGCAGGATACGGACGGCGTCCTGGACCTGGAGGCCCTGCGACCAGCGGTGGACGTGGCGGACGGTGCGGCCGTCGATGGCGGCGGCGTGCAGGTAGCTGCGCAGCAGCAGTTCGGCGGTGTCGCCGACCGCCTGGTCGAGGCGGGAGGTGGGGCGGACCGGGGTGAGCAGGGCGGCCGCTCTGGCGGTGGCCGTCGGTCGGTCCTCGCAGCCCGCGGTGGGGGACCAGTGGAAGCGGGCGGGGGTGTCGCAGAGGTGGTTGGGGTCGTAGAGGTGGGTGGGGCCGAGTTTGGCGCGGGCGTCCTTGGTCTCCGACCAGAGGGCGGGGTTGGAGGTGATGACGAGGACGGCGGCCTCCGCGTCCCGGAGGGCGGCGGTCGCGGTGGTGTGGCGGCTCTCCCGGGGGGCGTAGTGCACCGCGCCTTCGGCGCGGGTTGTTTCCCAGCCACCCACTCGTTTGCCGTCGAGCAGAGAAGCTGAGGAGTGGTCGGTCTCCTGGGCCGGAGCGTGCGGTGCCACGGGGGCCTGTTGCGGGGCCCTCGGGGTGGGCACCTCCTGCACTGGTACGTCCTGGACCCGGGTCTCCTGGACCGGCGTCTCCCGCGCCACCGGTTGCGGCGCCACCGGTTCCGGCGGCGGAACCGGCCCCGGCGCCACAAGCGGCTGCTCCTTGCGCCCTCGCTGCCGTACCGCTCGCCATCGCGCCACCGTGCCCATCACGAACACCGTGAGCACCACCAGCACCATCAGCTGGCCGATGAACAGGCCCCAGAACAGCCCGTACCCGGAGAGTGCCGTCGCAGGGGCGTCCGGCCAGGCGCCGGGGAGGTCGTGGGGGTCGGCGATCAGCCGGCGCATGGCCTGCGGGGTGCCCGCGAAGCTGACGTCGGAGGGCCAGGAGCCGTGGGCGAACAGGGCGGACAGCCCGGTCGCCGTCCACACCAGCAGGGTCATGCCGAGGAGGAAGGCCAGAATGCCGATCAGCAGGCCGTCGGGAATGCCGCCCTGGGCCGGCCGCTGATCGCGGCGGTCGTCCGGTCTCATGCGTCCGGTGCCTCTCCGTTTCGCGTCCTACGCCACCGTCGACTCCGACGAGTCGCCGATGTGCTGCTCCATGAACGCCGCCGCCCGCTCCTCCGCCTCCAGCTCCGCGGCGCGCAGGGCGTCGTCGGCCAGGTGGTCGGCGGAGGACTCGGTCATCGCGCGGTCGGTGAAGACCAGGGGGCGTTCGGTCTCGGTGATCAGGTGCTTGACCACCTGGACGTTGCCGTTGACGTCCCACACCGCGATGCCGGGGGTGAGGGACGGGATGATCTCCACCGCCCAGCGGGGCAGGCCTAGGACGCGTCCGGTGGCCCGTGCCTCGTCGGCCTTCTGGGCGTAGATGGTGCGGGTGGAGGCCATCTTGAGGATGGCCGCGGCCTCTCTGGCCGCCGCCCCGTCCACGACGTCCGACAGGTGGTGCACCACCGCCACGAACGACAGACCCAGCCGGCGCCCGAACTTCAGCAGCCGCTGGAACAGCTGCGCCACGAACGGGCTGTTGATGATGTGCCAGGCCTCCTCGACCAGGAAGATGCGCTTCTTCCGGTCGGGCCGGATCCAGGTGTGCTCCAGCCAGACGCCCACGATGGCCATGAGGATGGGCATGGCGATGGAGTTGCGGTCGATGTGGGAGAGGTCGAAGACGATGAGCGGGGCGTCGAGGTCGATGCCGACCGTCGTCGGGCCGTCGAACATGCCGCGCAGGTCACCGTCGACGAGGCGGTCCAGGACCAGCGCCACGTCCAGGCCCCAGGCCCGTACGTCGTCTATGGCGACGTTCATCGCCTCGGCGGACTCCGGCTCGGGGTGGCGGAGCCGCTCGACGATGTCGGTGAGGACCGGCTGGCGTTCGACGATGGTCTCGTTGACGTAGGCGTGGGCGACCTTGAGCGCGAAGCCGGAGCGCTCGTCCAGGCCGTGGCCCATGGCGACCTCGATGATCGTCCGGAGCAGCGCGAGCTGGCCCGTCGTCGTGATCGCCGGGTCGAGCGGGTTGAGCCGGATGCCGTGGTCCAGGGCGGCCATCGGGTCGAGGCGGATGGGAGTTATGCCCAGCTCCTCGGCGATGAGGTTCCACTCGCCGACGCCGTCCTCGCCCTGGGCGTCCAGGACGACGACCTGGCGGTCGCGGAAGCGCAGCTGGCGCAGGACGTATGTCTTCTCCAGGGCCGACTTGCCGTTGCCGGACTCCCCGAGGACCAGCCAGTGCGGCGCGGGGAGCTGCTGGCCGTAGAGCTGGAAGGGGTCGTAGATGTAGCCCTTGCCGGAGTAGACCTCGCGGCCGATGATCACGCCGGAGTCGCCGAGGCCGGGCGCGGCCGTGGGCAGGTACACGGCCTGGGCCTGGCCGGTGGACGTGCGGACGGGGAGGCGGGTCGTCTCCACCTTCCCGAACAGGAAGGACGTGAAGGCGTCGGTGAGGACGGTCAGCGGGTCCCGCATCAGGCTCAGCCCCTACCTTCGGATGCCGGTGGCGAACGGAAGAGTGTTCACGAAGGCGCGATGGTGCTCCCTGTCGCACCACTCCAGTTTCAGGTACGACTTTCCGGCCGAGGCCCTTATCGTCCGCTTGTCGCGGGCCAGCGCCTCGGGGTTGCGGGACGAGACCGTGATGTAACCGACCAGGTTGACGCCGGCCGCGCCGCTGGCCAGGTCCTCGCCGCGCTGGTCGAGGCGGCCGTGGGCGGCGATGTCGCGGGGGTCCACGGTGCGGTTCATCTTGGCGGCCCGGGACGCCTCGGCGTCGTCGTTCGTCTTCTCGGTCAGCATGCGCTCGATGGCGACCTCGGTGGGCTCGAGGTCCATGGTGACGGCGACGGTGCGGATCACGTCCGGGGTGTGGACCAGGAGCGGGGCCAGGAAGTTGACGCCCACCGGGGTCATCGGCCACTCCTTGATCCAGGCGGTGGCGTGGCACCAGGGGGCGCGGGTGGCGGACTCGCGGGTCTTGGCCTGGAGGTAGGTGGGCTCCATGGCGTCCAGCTCGGCCGGCCAGGCGTTGCGCTTGGTCATCGCCTGGATGTGGTCGATCGGGTGGTCCGGGTCGTACATGGCGTGGATCAGGGAGGCGAGGCGGCCTTGGCCGAGCGGCTGGCGGACGCGGATGTCGGCTTCCTGGAGGCGGGAGCAGATGTCGGTCAGCTCGCGCGCCATCACGACCGCGAGACCGGCGTCCCGGTCCAGCTTGCGTCCGCTGTGCGGCCGGGCGGCGCGTGCCATGGTGTGCGCCTCGGCGGCCAGCTCGCGGTTGTAGTGCATGCAGGCGATCAGGTAGGCGCGGTGCTGCTCGCTGCTGGTGGACACCATCGACTGGAGCTGGTCGTACGACTGCTGGAGCCACGGCGGTGACTTGTCGTCGCCGCGCTGGGCGACGTCCTTGGCGTGCGCGTCGGGGTCGGCCGGGAGGGTGCGGGCGAGCATCTGGATGCGGGTGACGAAGCCGTCGCCGTTGGCCACGTGCTTGAGCAGGGTGCCGAAGCGGTCGACGAGGGCTTCCTGGTCCTCGGAGTCGCGCAGGCCGACGCCGGGACCCTCGATCTCGATGGCGGCCGTCACGGTCTTGCGGTCGGCGTGCAGCAGTACGGCGATCTCGTCGGGCCCGAAGGGCGCCGCCAGCCAGGAGATGCGGCCGATGCCGGGCGGCGGGCCGACCTCGGTCTCCCGGCCGTCCATCCTGGTACCGGCCTCGATGGCGCCGGAGCGGTAGGTGGTGCCCTTGCGGAGCGTGCGCTTGTAGCTGCGGTTGATCTCGAACCACCGGTAGAACGTGCGGTGGTTGTACGGCACGTAGACCGCGGCCAGCGCGAGCATCGGGAAGCCGACGAGCAGCACGATGCGCAGGGACAGGACGGGGACGAGGAGCCCGCACATCATGCCGAGGAACGCGCCCGCGACGATCAGCGCGATCTCTCCGGTCTCGCGGTTGCGGCCGACGATCGCGTTCGGCCGGGCGCGGCCGATCAGATACGTACGGCGGGGCGTGACCGTGTGGGACACGTGGGACTCGGTCGTCAACGCCCGTCACCTCCTGTGCTCTTGCTGTTGCGGGTGTTGCTTGCGTGCGGTGTGTTCACCGGGCTGCCGGAGCGCGGTGCGGGTGCGGCGGAGGGGACATTTCCGCCGCCGCCGTTCGAGGGGCGCGAGCTGTGCGCGGCGACTCCGCCGGAGGCGGGGTTCGAGGGGCGGGCCGCGGCGGAGGACGAGGACGGTCCGCCGCCGCTGTCGCCGTTGTGGCGGCTGCTGTGGGTTCTGATGCCCTGGGCGACGAGGTTCGCCGGGGAGCTGATCACGGCGGCGGCCTTGCCCTCGGCGCCCTGCATGATGCGGTTGTTGCGGCCGTTGGCGATCTCGTCGCCGAAGCCGGGGACGAACCGGTAGATCATCGCGGAGGCGAAGATCGCGAGCAGGATGATGGCGAGGCCGGAGACCATGGCGGCCACGGAGTCGGGCCCGTTCTCCGTGGTGAGCGCACCGGCGAGGCCCAGCACGATGACGATCACGGGCTTGACCATGATCACCGCGATCATGATGCCGGCCCAGCGGCGGACGTGCCCCCACAGGTTCTTGTCGACCAGGCCCGCGTAGACGACGACGCCGAGCAGGGCGCCGACGTAGAGCAGGACGGCGCGCAGGTACAGCTCCAGGTAGAGGACGCCCGCGGCGATGATCGACACGAACGACACCAGGATCAGCATGATCGGGCCGCCGCCGATGTCGTCGCCCTGCTTCAGCGCCTGGGAGAACGTGCCGAAGAACGTGTCCGTCTGGTCGCCGGTGCCCTTGGCCAGGACGTCGGTCACGGCGTCGGTGGCCGACACGACCGTGTACAGGATCAACGGCGTGAAGGCCGAGGCCAGGACGGTGAGCCAGAGGAACCCGACGGCCTCGGAGAGCGCGGTGGTCAGCGGGACGCCGCGCACGGCACGCTTGGCGACCGCCAGCAGCCACAGGACCAGCGTGAGGATCGTCGACGCGGCGAAGACGATGCCGTACTGCTTGAGGAACGTGTCGTTCGTGAAGTCGACGTCGGCGGTGTTCTTCACGGCGTCGCTGAGCGTGTCAACGGTCCAGGCGGCGGCGTCGGCACAGCCCTTGGCGAGGGAGGAGAGGGGGTCGAGGGTGTCGGGGAGGGTGTCGGGGGTGGAGCCCCTGTCGCCACCGCCTTCGCCTCGCTCGCAGTAGTCCTTGGCGGGGCCGTGGATTAGATCGCAGGGGTCGTTGCTCGGCGTGGGCGTCGGAGTGGGGGCGGCGAAGGCACGGGTGGCGAAGAGGAAAACCGCCGTCTGGACTGCTGTGACGACACCGGCCAGTTCGAGTACGCGGCGGTTAGCGGGCATACGTGAACCCTCCGTACTCTTGGACGGCCTTGGCCATCTCGTCCGCGTTGGATGCCTTGTCGTCGCCAGGAATCGGCGCCGGGCCGTCCTTCTGCGAGTGCGTCACGATCTTCCAGTCATCATTGACCCACGCAAGCTGCATGGTGATGGTGAACCAGCTGCTCGTGACCGGGGCTGTGGAATTCTGACCCGCGAGCCCGAGGAGGCCGCTGCACCAGACCTCGACCGTGGTGCTGTCGGTAGAGCTCTCGGTGACCTTGGTGCCGATCGGGCTCGTACGAGACACGAAGGTGTAGCCCTTCGGCGTCGAGCCGTCCTTGTTCAGGCCGACGTTCTTGTTGAACTCCGGGCTGTATGCCTTGTCCAGGGTGGCCTCGAAGTCAGCCACTCTGTCGGGAACGATGATGGCCTGCAGGATGGGGTCCCGCTTGGCCTTGTCGAACATCCCGTCAGAGCCCAGCGCCACTGCGTAGTTCGCCGCCGCGCTCTGTGCCCCCTGCTCGTCATGGGCGAAGCCCGACTGGACCGGGCGCGTTCCCGTAGGTGCCGTCGCCGATGTCTTCGGCTTGTCCCCGGTGTCGCCCCCCGCGGATGCGGAATCGTCTCCTCCACGGTTCGCGAAGGCGATCGCGGCGATGAGCAGGACGACGACGCCGACCACGGTGACCAGGCTCCGCGAGGAGGAGCGGCCGCCGCGTCTGGGGCCGCCCTCCTCCTCCGGCAGCCGGAGCCGGGTCTGACCGGCGCCGCCGTAATCGCCGGACGAGTGGTGATCGTCTCCGAGACTCATGCCGCGTACGCCCCCTCGACGTCGGGTCGGCCGTGTACGTACGACGGTAGCCGTGCTGGTTCCCGCTCGGGCGCGGTGTTATGACTCGACATCAGGGAAACGCAACCTCAGCCGGTTGGCACGACGGGCGGGTGGGGTGGAGGGGGAGGAATGGTTGCGTGCCGGGCTACACGGCCATCCCGTACACGATGGTGAAGAGGGTGCCGAGCGAGCCGATGATGAACACGCCCGTCAGCCCGGCGATGATGAGGCCCTTGCCCTGCTCGGCGCTGAAGGTGTCCCGCAGGGCCGTGGCACCGATGCGCTGCTTGGCGGCACCCCAGATGGCGATGCCGAGACAGAGCAGAATGGCGACGGCCATGACGACCTGGACCATCGTCTTGGCCTCGGTCCCCAGCGCGCCGAAGGGGCCCCAGTCCGGAGCGATCCCCCCGATGATGGTGTTGATGTCTCCCTCGTCGGCCGCAAAGAGCATGTAAGTCACCGCCCCTGTTGGGTAGTTCCGCATCCTCTGCGGGCATGCAGAGGTCAAGCCTCATTGTCGCCGACAATCACGCCGTCGCATGTCGACTTGGCGTCATTGATTGGCGGGTTTCGTACGAATAGCTTGCCACCGGTCCGCGCCGGGCCCTGCCGGGTGGTGCGGACCGGTGTGTAAAGAGTCGTATGGTCACTCTGTGTATCACGTGAGGTTACGCCGGGCAATGATGCGGGGCGCAACCTGTTACGTGGTTGCGTCGTTGAACCCTTCTGCGACGGGACCGGATCAGTCCGCTTTCACGGTGTGTGACTGACTTTCAGGTAGTCCGACATGGCCGGGAAACGTCACTGAACCGCGCGCCCATGGGGGATGGTTGGACCATGCGCAAGATGTGGGTCGGTGCCGGTGTCGCGGTTGCCCTGGGGATGGGCTTCGTGATGCTGCTCGTCGTGGGTGTGTACCTCGTCGCGGGGAACCCGACCGGCGGTGCGGGCGGCGGGGCCAAGAAGCTCGCCAAGGGGAGCGTGCCCGCGGCGTACCAGCCGATCGTGCAGAAATGGGGCAATCACTGTCCCGCCATCAACCCCGCGCTGCTCGCCGCGCAGTTGTACCAGGAGAGCGGGTTCAACCCGAAGGCGCGGAGCGCGGCGGCGGCGCAGGGGATAGCGCAGTTCATCCCCGGGACGTGGGCCACCCACGGCATCGACGGCGACGGGGACGGGGACCGGGACGTGTGGGACCCGGCGGACGCGATTCCGTCGGCGGCGTCGTACGACTGCTCCCTCGCCTCGTACGTGAAGGACGTGCCCGGCGATCCCACCGAGAACATGCTGGCCGCCTACAACGCGGGGGCCTACGCGGTGATCAAGTACCAGGGTGTGCCGCCGTACAAGGAGACGCAGAACTACGTCAAAGTGATCACGACCCTGGAGAAGAGCTTCGCCGCGCCCACCACCCGGGTCGATCCGTCCGAGCAGGCCGCCGGGGCCATCGCCTACGCGCAGAAGAAGCTCGGGACGCTGTATCTGTGGGGTGGGAACGGGACGCCCGAGCAGGGCGGGCGGTTCGACTGTTCGGGGCTGACCAAGGCGGCGTACGAGAGTGTGGGGATCAAGCTGCCGCGGGTCGCCAACGACCAGTACAACGCGGGGCCCCATCCGGGGCGGGACGAACTGCTGCCGGGGGACCTGGTGTTCTTCTCGGACGACCTCACCAACTCGCGGGCCATCCGGCACGTGGGGATCTACGTGGGCGGCGGGTACATGATCGACGCGCCGCGGACGGGCGCCGTGATCCGGTTCGACCCGATCGACACCCCCGACTACTTCGGGGCTACCCGGGTGACCGAGGATGGCGCGAAAGCGCTGCCCACCACGGTGTGAATGCAAGGGTGTGGACTCAGCGTGAAACCCTGCCCTGAGCTGCGGCGACGTGTTTCTCTTCGATAACGTCTGCGTGATCATTCAGTGGAGTGTGGAACGTATCAACGGGGGACGTGCGTTCCTGTTGACGTACAGCTGACCACGGGGGTGGCAGAAGAGGCGCGCGTTCGGTGCGCCGGAGGACATGACGAAGGGGCCGCAGCACCATGGCTGGACTCGCCGAATCCGGGTCGAACCCCGACGTCGAGCTGCTCTACGACATCAACGGCCTGGCCAAGGACGCGCCGCACTGGTTCGACCGGGTCATGGAGTTCGTCGGTGAGTACGGACTGCTGTTCGCGATCGTGCTGCTGGTGCTGTGGTGCTGGTGGGGTGTACGGCGGCGGGGTGGCGAGGACGCGGCCTCGAACGTGGCCGCTCTGGTCTGGGCGCCGCTCGCGGCCGGGGTCGCGGTACTCGTCAATGTGCCGATACGGGGGTTCGTGGAGCGGCCCAGGCCCTTCAAGTCCCACGACGGGCTCGAAGTGCTCGTGGAGGGGAAGAACGACTTCTCCTTCGTGAGCGACCACGCCACGCTCTGCATGGCCCTGGCGGTCGGACTGTTCGTCGCCAACCGGAAGTTCGGCATCGCCGCGATCGTGCTGGCCCTCTTCGGCGGCTTCGCCCGGGTCTACATGGGCGTGCACTACCCGACGGACGTCGTGGGCGGCTTCGCGCTCGGTACGGCGGTCGCGCTGCTGCTGTCGCCGGTCGCCATGGCCCTGCTGACGCCGCTCACCCGGGCCGTCGAGCGTTCGCCCCGGGTGGGGTGGCTGGTCAGCGCGCGAGGACGGGCGGGTGCCGCCGGGCGCGGCGCCCTGATTCCGGGCGCGCGGAAGGAAAGCGCCTCCGAGGCGTCGGACGAGCGGGACCTCGCCGCCTGACGCGCACTCACAGCGCCTGGGGATAGGTGAAGACGCGGTCCGGGTCGTACTGGTGCTTCAGACGCGCCAGGCGCGGGGCCGCGTCTCCGTAGTAGGCCTTCCGCCAGTCCTTCAGGGTCGGGTCCGGGTAGTTCTGGTAGGCGGCGCCCGAGGCGTACGGGCGCATCGCCGCGTGGGTGGATTTCAGCCACGACTGAGCCGCCGTGCCGCTCGTGCCCGGCCGCCACGAGGCGATGTACTGGGCCAGCGTCCGGGAGCGCCGGTGCACGAACGCGGTGGCCGTCGGGGAGACGCGGTTCACCGCGCCGCCGAGTGCCGTGAACGCGATGCTGCCGGCGCCGCCGCGCACCGGGGTCAGGCGGGAGAGCAGGGTCTTGATCCCGGCCGGCGGGACGGGGCGGTCGAAGAAGTCCGAGCGGGCCGCGTACGTCTCGCGGCCGAGCGAGCCCTCCGGGGAGTGGCCGGGGACGGAGCCCGGGAGGTGGCAGCGGGCGTCGGCCGAGAACGACGAGCAGCCCGCGTACATCTCCATCGACTCCTCGTACGTGCGGCGCTTGAGGGAGACGTGGCTCGCGGATGATCCGACGCGGTCGGCGAGGCGGTCCACGGCGTTCTGGAGTTCGCCGTGGGTGCCGAGGGAGAAGGCGGCCACCGAGACCGTGGGGGTGCGGCCGGGGGCGGTGGCCAGGTGGAGGGAGGACCAGATCTCGTCGGGCTGGTCCGGGCCCCACTCCTGCCAGGCGCGGACGACCGCGGCGGCCTTCCGCCAGGGCCAGGTGAGGTACGCCGACACGGCCCTCGGTGCGGGGTGGGTGCGGAAGTGGAACTCCGTGACGATGCCGAAGTTGCCGTTGCCCGCGCCGCGCAGGGCCCAGAAGAGGTCCTTGTGGTCGCCTGTCGGGTCGGCGGTGATCTGCTTGCCGTCCGCCGTGATCAGCGTGGCCCGGGTGAGGCTGTCGCAGGTCAGGCCGTAGGCGCGGGAGACGACGCCGTGGCCGCCGCCGAGGGTGAGGCCGGAGATGCCGACGGTGGGGCAGGAGCCGGCCGGGACGGTCACGCCCTTCGCGGCGAGGGCGCGGTAGACGTCGATCAGCTTGGCACCGGCGCCGACGACCGCCTCGCCGGCGGAGGCGCGGACGCGGTTCAGCTTCGAGACGTCGATGATCAGGCGGCCGTCGCCGGAGGACCAGCCGGCGTAGGAGTGGCCGCCGTTGCGGATCGCGACGGGGATGTGGTGGGCGCGGGCGTAGGAGAGGGCGGTGCGGATGTCGTCGGGGTGGGCGGCGTAGGCGACGGCGGTGGGTTTCAGGGTGTCGAAGCGGGTGTTGTAGAGCTGGTGGGCGGTTTTCCAGGTGCGGTCGCCCGGGCGGATCAGTTGGCCGTCCAGGGAGTTGGCGAGGGCGGTCCAGGTGGCGGGGGCCTTGGGGGTGGGGGCGGGGGTGGGGCCTTTGCCGGTGCGGGTTCTTGTGGTCGTGGTCGTCGTCGCGGGGGCGGTGCCTTTGGAGTCGGGGCCTGTGGGCTGGTCCTTGCCTGTGCAGGCGGTGGTGGTTGCCGCCAGGGCGGTGGCTGTGGTGGTGGTGAGGAATGTGCGCCGGTGCATGTCGCCTCCGCGTCCCGTGGGGGGTCGTGGAGGGAGACGGGGGTGTGGGGGGTGGGGTTCCCTGGGGGGCGGTGGGTGTACTGGTGTGCGGCGTCGGTGGCGGCCGGGGGTGGGGGCGCTGTCCGGCGCTGGCCGGGTGCCGCTGCGCCCACCCGTGCCGCCCCAGCGGCACGACTGCCCGCAGCTCTGGCGGCTATCGCGTGGTCGGGGCGTGGGTTTGGGCGTCCGTGCGGGCCTGGCTTCTGGCTCTGCGGGCCGGGCCTCGCCAGCCGCAGGTGCAGCGGGCCAGGCAGAAGGGGCCCTGTTCGACCGTTGTCGTGAGGTGTTCCGGGGCGTCCCCGGGGGCTTCGAGACCGTCCTGCTGCGCCACGCCCACAACGTTACCGGGGTCGCCTGCCCCTCGTTAAGCGGGACGGCAGGGGGTCCGGAACGGGCGTGACGGCTTGGGATAGCAGGTGGCGATGGTCGGGCGGGAGCGGGAGCTGCGGAGTAGGAGGCCGGGCGGCGGTCTCGCCCTCGCCGGCGGTGCGGTCTGCGTCTGTCTGGCGGTTGCCGGATGTTCCGCGCAGGGGGCCGCGGTCCAGGGAGCGGACGGCGGTGATCCGGTCGCCGTGCTGCACCGGGCCGCCGACCGGCTGGTGGCCGCCGGGAGCGCCAAGACGCGTACCGCGATGCAGATGGCCAGCGGCGGGACGCGGGTGACCATCCGGGGCGAGGGCGTGTACGACTTCGAGGAGCGGCTCGGGCAGCTGAAGGTGCGGCTGCCGCAGGACCCGGCGGGGGCGAGCGAGCACCGCCCGATCACGGAACTGCTGGCCCCTGGGGCCCTGTTCATGAAGAACCGGGGCGCCGGTGTCCCCGACGACAAGTGGGTGCGGGTGGAGACCGCCTCGCTGTCCGACGGGAACCTGGTGACCGGCGGGGCGACGGATCCGTTCGCCGCCGCCGAGGTGCTGCGCGGGACCCGGACGGCGAGGTTCGTGGAGCGCACGGAACTGGCCGGGACCGAGGTGCGGCACTACCGGGGGACCGCCGATCTCGCGTGGGCGGCACGCGGTGCCTCGGAGGGCAACAAGAAGGCGCTGGCCGCGGCGGCCGAGGGGTTCGCCACCGCCGAGGTGCCCTTCGACGCCTACCTCGACGACGAGGGCCGTATCCGCAAGGTCCGGCACCGCTTCAGCTTCTCCAACGGGCAGGAGGGCGGCACCGGCATCGTGGACGTCGCCTCGACGACGCTGCTCTACGATTTCGGCGCCGCCGTCCGCGTACGGCTGCCCGAGGAGCGGGACATCTACGCCGGCAAGATCGCCGCGGAGCCGGGCGACACGGCGGTGGACGGCAAGAACTAGCCCTTCCGTGCCATGCGCGGTGTGTAGGCCGCTCCCTACTCTAGGAAGTCGGTGACGGCAGAGACGAGGTGACGCGTGTGGCTCCGGTCGGCGGTACGGCGGTTCAGGACCACGTGGCCCTCGCCGAGATCGAGCTGTGCGGCGAGCTGATCATCGCGGCGTCGGCCGCCCGGGAGCGGCTCAGCCTGGAGAGCATCGACGAGGTGCTGCGCGTGGCCGAGGAGCGATCACGTACGCAGTAGGCGGCCGATGGCCTTCGTCGCCTCTTCCACCTTCGCGTCGATCTCGGTGCCGCCCTTGAGGGCCGCGTCGGCGACGCAGTGGCGCAGGTGCTCCTCCAGAAGTTGCAGCGCGAAGGACTGCAGGGCCTTGGTGGAGGCGGAGACCTGGGTCAGTATGTCGATGCAGTAGACGTCCTCGTCGACCATCCGCTGCAGGCCGCGGATCTGGCCCTCGATGCGGCGCAGGCGCTTGAGGTGCTCGTCCTTCTGCTTGTGGTAGCCGTGCACGCCGCGGTCGTGGTCGGTCACGATGTCCGTGCCGTCCGTCTCCACCTGGTCCACCGCCCGGTCCACGGCGGAGGAGGGCGCACCCGCGCCGGCCTCGGTGGTCGTCATCGCGTCCTCCTATAGCGGACATATACCCCTGGTGGGTATATGGTAACGAACTTTCCCGGGTAGGGGGCCCTTGCCGGAGCGCCGACGTCGCCCCCCTGCTCATCACTCTGCCTGATGGGCGACACTGGGGGACGGCCCGTTAGCAGTGGCCGGATGATGCGCCTAGCATCAGCCTGACCGAAACCGATGCACCCCGAGGACCCCACGTGCGCTTTCGTCTGACCCCCAGGGAGACGAGCTTCTACGACATGTTCGCCGCCTCCGCGGACAACATCGTCACGGGCTCCAAGCTCCTGATGGAACTGCTCGGGGCGGACGCATCCGCCCGGGCCGAGATCGCAGAGCGTATGCGGGCCGCCGAACACGCGGGTGACGACGCCACGCACGCGATCTTCCACCAGTTGAACTCCTCGTTCATCACGCCCTTCGACCGCGAGGACATCTACAACCTCGCCTCCTCCCTCGACGACATCATGGACTTCATGGAGGAGGCCGTCGACCTGGTCGTCCTCTACAACGTCGAGGAGCTGCCCAAGGGCGTCGACCAGCAGATCGAGGTGCTGGCGCGGGCGGCCGAGCTGACCGCCGAGGCCATGCCGAACCTGCGCACCATGGACAACCTCACCGAGTACTGGATCGAGGTCAACCGGCTGGAGAACCAGGCCGACCAGGTCCACCGCAAGCTGCTCGCCCACCTCTTCAACGGCAAGTACGAGGCCATCGAGGTGCTGAAGCTGAAGCAGATCGTGGACGTGCTGGAGGAAGCGGCCGACGCGTTCGAGCACGTGGCCAACACGGTGGAGACCATCGCGGTCAAGGAGTCCTGACCTCTTCATGGACACCTTCGCTCTGGTCGTGACCATCGGGGTCGCGCTCTTCTTCACCTACACCAACGGCTTCCACGATTCGGCCAACGCGATCGCCACCTCCGTGTCGACGCGCGCGCTGACGCCGCGGGCGGCGCTCGCCATGGCGGCGGTCATGAACCTGGCAGGCGCGTTCATGGGGTCCGGGGTCGCCAAGACCGTGAGTGAGGGGGTCATCGAGACCCCCGAGGGTTCGAAGGGGATGGGGATCCTCTTCGCGGCGCTCGTGGGCGCCATCGTCTGGAACCTCATCACCTGGTACTTCGGGCTTCCCTCGTCGTCGTCGCACGCGCTGTTCGGCGGCATGGTCGGCGCGGCGCTGGCCGGGAGCACCACCGTGTACTGGCACGGGGTCGTCGACAAGATCGTCATCCCCATGTTCGTGTCGCCGGTGATCGGTCTGGTCGCCGGTTACCTGGTGATGACCGCGATCATGTGGATCTTCCGGCGGGCCAATCCGCACAAGGCGAAGCGCGGCTTCCGCATCGCGCAGACGGTGTCGGCGGCGGGCATGGCGCTGGGGCACGGTCTGCAGGACGCGCAGAAGACGATGGGCATCGTGGTGATGGCGCTGGTCATCGCTGACGTCGAGGACTACGGCGACCCGATCCCGGTGTGGGTGAAGCTCGCCTGTGCGCTGATGCTGTCGCTCGGGACGTACGCGGGTGGCTGGCGGATCATGCGGACGCTGGGGCGGAAGATCATCGAGCTGGACCCGCCGCAGGGGTTCGCCGCGGAGACGACGGGTGCGTCGATCATGTTCGGGTCGGCGTTCATCTTCCACGCGCCGATCTCCACGACGCACGTGATCACCTCGGCGATCATGGGTGTGGGCGCCACGAAGCGGGTCAACGCCGTGCGGTGGGGGGTCGCGAAGAACATCATCATGGGGTGGTTCATCACGATGCCGGCCGCGGCGGTGGTGGCCGCGGTGTCGTTCTGGATCGTGAACCTGGCGTTCCTGTAGCGGCGCCCCCGTACGGCGATGGGCCCGCCCCCGGAATCCGGGGGCGGGCCCTTGTGCTCCTCGCGGTGGCACCGCCATGCAGCACCGCGAGGGGTTCGGTGGGGCGGGGCCGGTCTAGCCGAAGCGGCCGGAGATGTAGTCCTCCGTGGCCTGGACCGACGGGTTGGAGAAGATGCGCTCCGTCTCGTCGATCTCGATCAGCTTGCCGGGCTGCCCGACCGCCGCCAGGTTGAAGAACGCCGTACGGTCCGAGACGCGGGCCGCCTGCTGCATGTTGTGCGTCACGATGACGATCGTGAAGCGCTCCTTCAGCTCGCCGATCAGGTCCTCGATCGCCAGGGTGGAGATCGGGTCCAGGGCGGAGCAGGGCTCGTCCATGAGCAGGACGTTCGGCTCGACCGCGATCGCCCGCGCGATGCACAGGCGCTGCTGCTGGCCGCCGGAGAGGCCGGAGCCCGGCTTGTTCAGGCGGTCCTTGACCTCGTTCCAGAGGTTGGCGCCGCGCAGCGACTTCTCGACGACGTCGTCCAGCTGGGACTTCTTGTACTTGCCGTTCAGGCGCAGGCCCGCCGCCACGTTGTCGTAGACCGACATCGTCGGGAACGGGTTCGGGCGCTGGAAGACCATGCCGACCTCGCGGCGCACGGCCACCGGGTCGATGCCCGCGCCGTAGAGGTTCTCGTCGTCGAGCATCACCTTGCCGTCGACGCGGCCGCCCGGGGTGACCTCGTGCATGCGGTTGAGCGTGCGCAGGAAGGTGGACTTGCCGCAGCCGGAGGGGCCGATGAAGGCCGTCACGGAGCGGGGCTCGACGGTCATCGAGATGTCCTCGATGGCCAGGAAGGAGCCGTAGTAGGCGTTGAGGCCGCTGACATCTATGCGCTTGGCCATGGGTATCACTGCTTCTTTCGGGGTCCGGTCGCGGACTGTGCTTCTATGGGTCGCGTCAGCGACCGGCCGCGCGGCGGTAGCCGCACCAATGTCACCGCGGGGCCTTCCAGCGGGCGATGCCGCGGGCCGCGAGGTTGAGGATCATGATGAAGGCGATCAGCGTCAGGGCCGCCGCCCAGGCACGGTCGTAGGCCGCGTCGGAGCCCGCTCCGTACTGCAGGTAGATGTACATCGGCAGCGACTCCTGCGGGTCCTGGAAGGGATTCGCGTTGATGAAGTCGGTGCCCCAGACCAGCAGCAGCACGGGGGCCGTCTCGCCGGTGATGCGGGCGACGGCCAGCATGACGCCGGTGACGATGCCGCCGATCGAGGTCGGCAGGACCACCTTGATGATCGTGCGCCACTTGGGCACGCCCAGGGCGAGGGAGGCCTCGCGCAGCTCGTTCGGGACGAGCTTGAGCATCTCCTCGGTGGAGCGGACGACCACGGGGATCATCAGGATGCACAGGGCGAACGAGCCGGCCACGCCGGACGGGCCCATGTCCAGGATCAGGACCCAGAGGCTGAGCACGAACAGACCGGCGACGATGGACGGGATGCCCGTCATGACGTCCACGAAGAAGGTGACGGCCTTGGCGAGCCGGCCGCGGCCGTACTCGACCAGGTAGATCGCGGTGAGCACACCGATCGGCACGGAGATCAGGGTGGCGAGGCCGACCTGCTCCAGGGTGCCGAGGATGGCGTGGTAGATACCGCCGCCGGGCTCCGCGTCGCCGACCACGCCCATCGAGTGGGTCAGGAAGTAGCCGTCGAGGACCTTCACGCCCTGCTTCACGGTCTCCCAGATCAGGGAGACCAGCGGGATCAGGGCCAGCAGGAAGGCGACCCAGACCATGCTGGTCGCGACCCGGTCCTTGGCCTGCCGGCCGCCCTCGACGCGCGCCGAGATGCCGTAGGAGCCGCCCACGAAGAGGACCGCGGCGATCAGGGCCCACTGGATGCTGCTGTTCAGCCCGGCGGCGGCGCTGATGCCGAGGCCGAGGAGGACCGAGCCGGCCGCGACCGCCCAGGGGAACCACTTGGGCAGGGTGGCGGCGCGCAGGGAGCTGCGGTTCTTGGGGGCGGGGGTCAGGGTTGCGTTGCTCATGCGTTGGCCCCCGAGTACTCCTTGCGGCGGGCGATGATCATGCGGGCACCGCCGTTGACCAGCAGGGTGATGACGAACAGGACGAGACCGGAGGCGATCAGCGCGTCACGGCCCATCTGGGTGGCCTCGTTGAACTTGCTGGCGATGTTCTGGGCGAAGGTGCCGCCGCCCGGGTCGAGCAGGCTCGGGGCGATGTCGAAGGTCGGGGAGAGCACCATGGCCACGGCCATCGTCTCGCCGAGCGCGCGCCCGAGGCCGAGCATCGAGGCGGAGATGACGCCGGAGCGGCCGAAGGGGAGCACCGACATCCGGATGACCTCCCAACGCGTGGCGCCGAGGGCCAGGGCGGCCTCCTCGTGCATGCGCGGGACCTGCCGGAAGACCTCGCGGCTGACGTTGGTGATGATCGGCAGGATCATGATCGCGAGCAGGATGCCCACGGTGAACAGCGAGCGCCCCGCGCCGCCGTTCCACTCGAAGATCCCGGTCCAACCGAGGTACTCGTCCAGCCAGCCGTAGAGCCCGTTCAGGTGCGGCACCAGGACGAGGGCGCCCCACAGGCCGTAGACGATCGAGGGCACGGCGGCGAGCAGGTCGATCACGTAGCCGATCAGACCGCCCAGCTTGCGCGGCGCGTAGTGCGTGATGAACAGCGCGATGCCGACCGAGATCGGGACGGCGATGGCCATGGCGATGATCGACGACACCACGGTGCCGTAGGCCAGGACCGCGATGCCGAACTCCGGCGGGCTGCCGGTCGGGTTCCATTCGAAGCTGGTGAAGAAGTTCGCCTCGTCCTCGCCGATGGCGAGGACTGCGCGGTAGGTGAGGAAGGCCGCGATGGCGGCCATGATGACCAGCACGAGGATGCCGGACCCGCGGGAGAGCCCGACGAAGATCCGGTCGCCGGGGCGGGTGACGCCGCGGCCGGTGCGCGTGTTCTTGGCGGCGGGCGGCTGGGGTGTGCGGGAGGGGGCTGGCTTCTGGGTGTCCGTTGTTATGTCCATCGGGTTCTCCGGTCTGCGGAGCCGTCGTGGTCGGCGGCTCGGGCGGAGCCCGGTCGGGGCTCCTGGCGGCGGTGCACCGGACGGTGCGGTCCGGCCCCCCGTGGAGGACCGGACCGCACTCGGGTCAGCTCAGGCCCGAGATGTTCTCGCGGACCTTGGTGATGATCTCGGCGGGCATCGGGGCGTAGCCGGCGTCCGCCAGCAGGCCCTGGCCGTCCTCCGAGGCCATGTAGTTCAGGAAGGACTTGGTGGCGGGCAGGGTGTCCGCCTTGTTGCCCTTGTCGCAGGCGATCTCGTACGTCACCAGGACCAGCGGGTAGGCGCCGGCGGCGTCCGGGGTGTAGTCCAGCTCCAGCGCGAGGTCCTTGCCGGTGCCGACGATCTTGGCCGCGCCGATGGCGGCGGTGGCGTTCTCGACGGTGGCCTTGACCGGCTCGGCGGCCGCGGTCTTGACGTCGACGGTCTTGATGCCGTCCTTGGCGTAGGACAGCTCGAAGTACGAGATGGCGCCGGGCGTCTGCTTCACCTGGCCGGCCAGACCGGAGGAGCCCTGCGCGGACTGGCCGCCCTTGGCCTCCCAGGACTTGCCGCCCTCGTACTTCCAGTCGTCGGGCGCGGCGGCCTTCAGGTACTTGGTGAAGTTGTCCGTGGTGCCGGACTCGTCCGAGCGGTGGAAGGCCTGGATCTTCAGGTCCGGAAGCTTGGCGTCGGGGTTGAGCTTCTTGATCGCCGCGTCGTTCCAGTTGGTGATCTTGCTGTCGAAGATCTTGGCCATCGTCGAGGCGTCCAGGACGAGCGAGTCGACGCCCGTGACGTTGAAGCCGACCGCGATCGGGCCGCCCACCATCGGCAGGTCGATGGCCTGGCCGTCCTTGCAGACCTTCTTCGAGGCCTCGATCTCCTCCGGCTTCAGCGCGGAGTCCGAACCGGCGAACGCGGTCTGGCCCTGGGTGAAGGCGGTGATGCCCGCGCCGGAACCGGTCGGGTTGTAGTTGATCTGCACGCCGTTGCAGGCGGCGACGTACTGCTTGACCCAGGCGTCGATGGCGTTCTTCTGGGCGGAGGAGCCGGAGGCCTGGAGCTGGCCCTTGGCGTCGTCGCACTTGATGTTGCTGTTGGCGGAAGCGCTGGCGTCGCCGCCGCTGCTGTTGCCGCCGGTGTCGTCGGAGCCGCACGCCGTGAGGGCCAGGGCGCCGGAGACGGCGAGAGCACCGAGAGCGAGGGCCCGCCGGTTCATGCGCTGAAGCTTCACTTGAGGGAGTTCCTTCCAGGAGCCGCCGTCCTGAATTCGGCGGCGTGCGAGGAGTGGTAAGGCCGAAATTAGGCAGATGAGATGAAGGCGCCGAAGGGCGTAAATGAACGCGGGGTGAACCCCTGTGGACGGTGCGGTGAGGTCACGGAACGCTTACGTCAAGGACACGGGAGGATTCCGAGGTCCGGAGCAGGAGCGGTTCAGTGGCCGTTTCCGTCGGGGCGCGTCGCCAGCAGCGCGTCGACGAGGTCGCGGTCCCGGGGCTCGGTGAGGCGGGTACGGGCCGCGTCCGGGGCCAGCCACAGGATGCGGTCGACCTCGTCGGAGGGGGCGAAGGCACCGGCGCCCGCCGCCGCGGCCCAGTAGCGGACCTCCTTGGGGCGGCCGTTCGCGAGGTAGCGCACGGTGGGCAGCTCGGTACCCGGTTCGGCGGCGTACCCGGTCTCCTCGGCGACCTCGCGCAGGGCGCCCGCGAGCGGGTCCTCACCGGGCTTGAGCTTGCCCTTCGGGTGGGACCAGTCGTCGTACTTCGGGCGGTGCACGAGGCACAGTTCCACGCCGGGCGACCCGGTCCAGGGCGCCCGGCGCCACAGGACGCAGCCGGCTGCGCGGACCGTGGTGTCGTCGTCTGCGGGGCTCACGGCGCGTACGCCTCCCGTCGTCCTGCGGCCGTTCCCTACGGCAGCCTGATCGGTTCCTTGCGCCAGCTGTGCTGGAACGCGTACCGCGCCGCCTCCACCTCATGCCGCTGGTCGGCGTGGAGCACGCCGAGCGCGTACGCCGTCGCCGGGGCGATGCGCGGGGTACGGGCGGCCTGGGCGGCGGCCGCGGCGGCCTCGGCGGCGTCGCGGTGGCGGTTCAGGGCCTCGCCCGCGGCCAGGAGGCGCACGTCCACAGTGTCCTCGGCGGCACCGTCGGCCCCTGCGCCCCCGGCCTCCGCTCCGGCCAGCGCCTCCAGGGCGTAGCGGTGCAGGCGCAGCAGCAGGCGGACCTGGTGCCACGGGGCGTCCTGCGGGTGCGGGGCGGGGTCCGGGGAGAGCCCGTGGACCAGCGCCTCGGCGTTGTACGGACTGCCCGCGGTGACCAGCGGAAGGGCGGCCACGGCGTCGGTGAGGCGATCCCGCGCGGCGGTGGCCAGCGGGCGAAGGTCGACGGGCGCGGCGTCGGGCCCTGCGGCGGAAGCGGCCCCGCGGCCCGCGCTGCTCAGCGGGACCTCGCTGGCCAGTAAGGCGACCTTGTCGGCGACGGCGTGGAAGCGGCTGCTGCCCAGGCACTGGAGGGCGGCGGAGTGCGCCCGGGTGCGGGCCAGGGTCAGCTGCCGGTCGAGCAGCGCGCCCGCCTTGGCCGCGCCCACCGTGAGGTTGCCGCGGTTCGCGGACGCCGGGTGGGCGGCGGCGGGCACGGAGGGCGCGGTGGGCGCGGTGGGCGGCACGGCCGCGGTGACGGCGGCCCGGCCCACCGGCCGCGGGGCCGGGAACGCCGTGGAGCCGGAGAGCCGGTGCAGGGCCTGGAGCAGGCGTTCCAGCCGGGACGCGTAGGCGTGCTCCATCGCCAGCGTGCCGGACAGCCAGGCCAGTTCGGGGCGCAGCTCCTCCGCCCAGTCGGCGTCCAGCAGCGG
This sequence comes from Streptomyces sp. BBFR25, assembly GCF_044590125.1. Taxonomy (NCBI): domain Bacteria; kingdom Bacillati; phylum Actinomycetota; class Actinomycetes; order Kitasatosporales; family Streptomycetaceae; genus Streptomyces; species Streptomyces sp. BBFR25. The sequence continues at coordinate 4,006,258 of NZ_CP172447.1, read as the reverse complement.
CTGGAAGGTGTGCAGGGTGGCGCTGATGCGGCGGGCGGCGCGGCGCAGGGCGCGGGCCGCGTCCACGTCGTCCGCGGGCGGGGCCGCCCGGTCCGGGCCGCCGTGCGCACCCGGCGCCTCCGCGCCGGTTCCCGCTCCCGTCCCCGACTCCCGGTGCCGGCGCAGGGCGCGCAGGAACTCCGTGGCCTGGGCGCGCAGGTAGCCCACGAGCGCGTCGGTGTCCGCGCCGGCCCGCTGAGCCGTACCGGCGTCGCCGGGCGCGGCCGTGTTCGCGGGGTGCGGCGCCGGTGGGGCGGTCACCGCGGGCTGGGTCGGGTCAAGGTGTCGCTGTGCCACGCCGGCGCCTCCGGGCGTCTATGAGCATCTCCTGGACGTTGCGCAGGGGCTGGCCGTCCGCGTCGGTGGCGTGCCGGGTCCACTCGCCGTCCGGGCCGAGGTGCCAGGAGGCGGTGGCGTCCGACATGCCGTTCTCGAGGAGCCGGTTCAGGGCCGCCCGGTGGGCCGGGTCGGTGACCCGGACCAGGGCCTCTATCCGGCGGTCGAGGTTGCGGTGCATCATGTCGGCGCTGCCGAGCCACACCTCGGGCTCGCCGCCGTTGCCGAAGGCGAAGACCCGGGAGTGCTCCAGGAAGCGGCCGAGGACGGAGCGGACCCGGATGTTGTCCGACAGGCCCGGCACCCCCGGGCGCAGCGCGCAGATGCCGCGCACCCACACGTCGACCGGCACTCCGGCCTGGGACGCCCGGTAGCAGGCGTCGACCACGGCCTCGTCGACCATCGAGTTGACCTTGATGCGGACGTGGGCGGGGCGGCCGGCGCGGTGGTGCTGGATCTCCTTGTGGATGCGCGAGACCAGGCCGTCGCGCAGCGACTTGGGCGCGACCAGCAGACGGCGGTAGGTCTCGCGCCGCGAGTAGCCGGAGAGGCGGTTGAACAGGTCGGAGAGGTCCGCGCCGACCTGCGGGTCCGAGGTGAGCAGGCCCAGGTCCTCGTAGAGGCGGGCGGTCTTCGGGTGGTAGTTGCCGGTGCCGACGTGGCTGTAGCGGCGCAGCGTCTCGCCCTCCTGGCGGACGACCAGGGAGAGCTTGCAGTGGGTCTTCAGGCCCACCAGGCCGTAGACGACGTGGCAGCCGGCCTCCTCCAGCTTGCGGGCCCACTTGATGTTGGCGGACTCGTCGAAGCGGGCCTTGATCTCGACCAGGACCAGGACCTGCTTGCCGGACTCGGCCGCCTCGATGAGGGCGTCGACTATGGGGGAGTCGCCGGACGTCCGGTACAGCGTCTGCTTGATCGCCAGGACGTCGGGGTCGGTGGCGGCCTGCTCCAGGAACGCCTGCACGGAGGTGGAGAAGGAGTCGTACGGGTGGTGGAGCAGGACGTCCTTGGTGCGCAGGGCGGCGAAGATGTCCGGCGCGGACGCCGACTCCACCTCGGCCAGGTCGCGGTGGGTGCCGGCGATGAACTTCGGGTACTTCAGCTCGGGCCGGTCGATGCTGTGGATGCGGAAGAGGCCGGTGAGGTCCAGCGGGCCGGGCAGCGGGTAGACCTCCGCCTCGCCGATCTTCAGCTCGCGCACCAGGAGGTCCAGGACCTCGCGGTCGACGGACTCCTCGACCTCCAGGCGGACGGGCGGGCCCAGGCGCCGCCGCATCAGCTCCTTCTCCAGGGCCTGGAGGAGGTTCTCCGTGTCGTCCTCCTCCACCTCCAGGTCCTCGTTGCGGGTGAGGCGGAAGGTGTGGTGCTCCAGGACCTCCATGCCCGGGAACAGCTCCTCCAGGTGGGCGGCGATCACGTCCTCGACGGGGACGTAGCGGCCCGGGGAGGCCTCCAGGAAGCGGGAGAGCAGCGGCGGGACCTTGACGCGGGCGAAGTGGCGATGGCCCGTGACGGGGTTGCGGACGACGACCGCGAGGTTGAGGGAGAGGCCCGAGATGTACGGGAAGGGGTGGGCCGGGTCGACCGCGAGGGGGGTGAGGACCGGGAAGATCCGGTGCCGGAAGAGGGTGAACAGGCGGGCCTGCTCCTTCTCGGCCAGCTCGCTCCAGCGGACCAGGTGGATGCCCTCCTCGGCGAGCGCCGGGGCGACGTCCTCGTGGAAGCAGGCGGCGTGCCGGGCCATCAGCTCGCGGGAGCGGGCCCAGATCATGTCCAGCACCTCCCGGGGCTGGAGGCCGGAGGCGGAGCGGGTGGCGACACCGGTCGCGATGCGGCGCTTGAGGCCGGCGACGCGGACCATGAAGAACTCGTCCAGGTTGCTGGCGAAGATCGCGAGGAAGTTGGCCCGCTCCAGCAGGGGCGTGCTCGGGTCCTCGGCGAGTTCGAGCACACGTTCGTTGAACGCGAGCCAGCTGCGTTCGCGGTCCAGGAAGCGGCCCTGCGGGAGCCGGGCGCCGCCGTCCTGGGACTGCTCGGACTCCTCGTACGCGTCGAGGTCGGCGTCGATGTCCGGCTCCAGGCCGGAGACGGTGGCGGCCACGGTGTGCGCGCGGTGCGCCGCGATGGAGCCCACGGAGGGCTGCGTGTGCTGGACCTCTGCCTGGCTGTTCGGCTGCCTCATGAACCCATTCTTCCGCGCCGCGCGCGAGTCAGGCGCGTCGGAGGGCCCACAGGGCCCGGAAGGGTGCGGCTCGGTCGGCTTCATTCGGCGAGCCTCGCAAGGCTGTCTGAATCGATGGTTACGGGGACATGACGTGCGGGATAGCGGCGGGCCTCCGAAAGGTCGCCGGGACGGGCGGCGGGGCCGCTCTGAGATCGTGTGAACCGATCGGCAGGGCTCGTGCGATGAGGAGACGTGAGCGAAACGAGAAGCGACGGGGAGCTGCTGCGGGCCGTCGCGGCCGATGCCGACCGCCGGGCCTTCGAGGAGCTGTACCGCCGGTACGCGCCCTGGCTGACCGCCCGCATGCGGGGCCGCTGCGCCGATGCCGCAGTGGTCGACGACGTCGTGCAGGAGACCTTTCTCGCGGTGTGGCGCGGCAGCGCCCGCTACCGGGAGGAGGGGGACGTGGCCGGGTGGCTGTGGCGGATCGGGTCGCGGCGGCTGATCGACGTGCTGCGCGGCGACGGGGCGCGCGGACGGCTGCGGCAGACGCTGGCGCGGCTGCGGCACCGGGACGAGGTCTCGGCGGAGGAGCGCGTCCTCGCCGGGGTCGAGCACGGGGACCTCGCCGGCGCGCTCGTCAGGCTCTCGCCGGAGCTGCGCGCGGTGCTCCAGGCCACCGTCGTCGACGGGCTGACCACCCGTGAGGCGGCCGTCCTGCTCGGCATCCCGCCGGGCACGGTCAAGACGCGGGCGATGCGGGCCCGCCGGCAGCTGCGGGAGGCGCTGGCATGAGGAACGAGGACAGCGGCCGCCGGGGCGGCAACGCCTGGCACGTGGACGAGGACGACCTGCGGGCCTACGCACGCGGGGAGCTGGCGGCGCCCCTGCTGTGGTCCGCCGACACCCACCTGACCGCCTGCGCCGCCTGCCGGGGCGTCCTCGCCGAGGTGAGCGACGCCGCCGCGCTGGACGCGGGCTGGGAACGGCTGGACGCCGAGCTGGACGCACCCCGGCCGGGCCGGTTCGAACGGCTGCTGACGCGGTGCGGTGCGGGCGACGCCACGGCGCGGCTGCTCGCGGCCACCCCCGTACTGCGCCGGTCCTGGTTCGGCGCGCTCGCCACCGTACTGCTCACGACCTTCCCGGTGGCCCTCGCGGCCGGTGCGGCCGGCCGGCCCACCCTGTTCCTGGCCTTCGCCCCGCTGCTGCCGCTGGCCTCGGTGGCGCTCGCCTACGGGCCGGTGCTCGACCCCACCTACGAGATGGCCGTCGTCTCGCCGATGCACGGCTTCCGGCTGCTGATGATCCGTACGGTCGCCGTGCTCGTGGTGGCGCTCGGGGCGGGCGGCCTGGCCAGTCTCGCGCTGCCCGGGTTCGGGCCGGCCGCCCTGGCCTGGCTGCTGCCCGGGCTGGCCCTGACCGTGACGGGGCTCGCGCTGGCACCCCGGCTGGGTCCGGTCCTCGCGCCGTCCGTGCCGGCCGGTGCGTGGGCGGCCGTGCTGCTGGCCGCCGACGCGGCGCGCGCGTCCTCGGACGGTCCGCTGGCGCCGTTCACGGCGGCCGGGCAGGGCGTGTCCGGGCTGGTGGCGGTGCTGGGCGTGGGGCTGCTGTTCCTGTTCCGCGACCGGTTCGACGTGTCGGGCCGCGGCGTGGTGTGAGCCCCGCCCGCCGCCCCACCCCCTCGTCCTCCTTCTTCTCCTCTTCCTCCTTCTCTGTCTTCTCCTTCTTCTGCTGCTTCTTCCTGATCATTCGCACGTACGGGAGTGCCGTATGACCCCCACCGTTTCCGCCTCCGGGCTGAGCCTGCACCACGGGCGCACCCGCGCCCTCGACGACGTGTCGCTGCGGCTGTCCCCGGGCGTCACCGGGCTGCTCGGACCCAACGGCGCCGGGAAGACCACGCTGCTGCGCGTGCTCGCCACCGCCGTCCCCGCCGACCGGGGTGCCTTCACCGTGCTCGGGCACGACCCCGGGACCTCGCGCGGCCGCCAGGAGGTGCGGCGGCGGCTCGGCTATCTGCCGCAGACGCCCGGTTTCCACCCGGACTTCACCGCCTTCGAGTTCGTCGACTACGTGGCGATCCTGAAGGAGCTGACGGACCGCCGGGAGCGGCACCGCGAGGTGCGGCGCGTCCTGGCGGAGGTCGACCTCGGGGACGTGCGCGGGCGCCGGATCAAGAAGCTGTCCGGGGGCATGCGGCAGCGGGTCGCGCTCGCCGCCGCGCTGGTGGGCGACCCGGGCTTCCTGGTGCTGGACGAGCCGACCGTCGGTCTCGACCCCGAGCAGCGGATGAGGTTCCGGGAGCTGATCGCGGGGGCCGGGGAGGGGCGGACCGTGCTGCTGTCCACCCACCAGACCGAGGACGTGGCGATGCTCTGCCACCGCGTGATCGTCATGGCGGCCGGGACGGTGCGCTTCGACGGGACCCCGGCCGAGCTGACCGCGCGGGCGGCCGGGCGGGTGTGGAACAGCACGGAGAAGGACCCCGGCGCGAAGGCCGGGTGGCGCACCGGGACGGGCTCCTTCCGGAACGTGGGCGACCCGCCCCCGGACGCCGAACCGGCCGTACCCACCCTGGAGGACGGCTACCTGCTCGTCCTCGACGACGCCGGCACGACCGGTACGACCGGCGAGGAGGCGGCCGCGTGAGCACCGTACTGACGCAGGAGTCCGCGCCCGTACAGGCGCCGCTGCACGACCGGGGAGCGCGGGCCGTGCTCGCCCTCGCCCGGTTCGAGGCACGCAGGCTGCTGCTGAGCGTTCCCGTCGTCATCGCCTTCGTGGCGTACGTCGCCTGGATCGTCTGGCGCACGCGGGAGTCCTGGGACGGCTATCCCGTCCTCCAGGAGGCCGACCAGGCCACCCAGTCCACGCCGATGCTGGTCGGCCTCGCCGTCCTGCTGGGCGCCGCCCGCGCGGTCGTGCGCTCCGAACGCCACGGCACCGAGCACCACTTCTCGGTCCTGGTCCTGCGGCCCTGGCGCCGTACGGCCGCCCATGCGCTGTCCGTCGTACCGGCCGCCCTGCTCACCGCCGTGTGCGTGGCCGGTCAGTTCGGCTGGGAGGCGCTCAAGCCGGGCGCGGTCGGGCACGGTTCGCCGGCCGAACTGGCGGTGGGGCCGCTGACGGTGCTGGCGTTCGGGGCGCTCGGCGTGCTGCTCGGCCGGTTGACGATGTCGGCCTTCGCCGCGCCGCTGCTGGTGGTCGTGCTGCTGTTCGTGTTCGTCCTCGGGACGGGGCCGAGCGAGGTGAGCGGGCTGTCCTGGCTGGCACCGGCCATCGCCGAGACCGGTCCCGACGCCCTGCCCTCCGACCTCCTGGGGCGCCCCGCCGCCTGGCACGCCCTGTACCTGGCGGGCGTCGCCCTGGGCGTCGCCCTCCTGGCGGTGACCGTCGCCGGAGGGCGTACCGCGGCCGTCCGTGCCGGACTCGCCCTGGGCCTCGCGGCGGCGGTGACCGGCGGGGTCCTCCAGGCCCGCGGCGCGACGCCGTCGCCGGAGCTGACCGCGGCCCGCGAGCGTGCCTCGGTGAAGCCGGACCTGACCTGCGCCGAGCACGGCCGGTCCAGGTACTGCGCCCTGCCCGAGTGGGCGCCGCGCACCGGCACCTGGGCCGGGGTCGTGGACCGCGTCCAGGCCGTGGCCGGCGGCTCCGCGCACGACCGGCGCCTCGACGTCCGGCAGCGGATCGACGCCCGCTACGGTCCGGGGACCGACACCACGATCCCCGCGTCGACCGAGCCGCACCGGGTCACCGTGGGCACCGCCTGGGGCGGCAACCGGGTCCCGGAGTTCTCCAGTGCCGTCGCCGCCGTCCTCGTCGCCGGTACGGAGGCGGCCGGGAGCGAGCTGTGCGACGGGCGGATGGTCACCGTCATGTGGCTCTCCCTGAGCTGGCAGGACGACCCGATGGACGCCCTGCGCCGGGTCCGCCTCGACGACAGCGTGAAGGGCTCCGCGATCGTCCTGTCGCCCACCGATCCGCTGTCCATGACGGAGGGCCAGACGGACGTCGTCCGCCGCCTGCTGGAGAACCCGCCCGCCGGTGTCGGAGCCCGCGTGAAGGAGCACTGGGCCGAACTGACCGCACCGGGCGTCACGACCGCCGAGGTCGCCAAGCTGCTCGGCGTGGCCGGGCCGAAGAAGGCGGACTCGTGCGAGGAGTGACGGCGGCCCGCGGGGCGGTGCCGCTGGACCTGGTCGGCCCGCTGTGGCGCACGCTCCCGTGGCGGCCACTGGCGGCGGCGGGGACCCTGGGCCTGCTGGTCGCCGCCTTCCCCCTCGTCACCGGCGCCGAACCGGCGCCCTGGCAGACGCTGTTGCTGCTGCGGGGCAGCGCCCTGACCGGAGCGCTCGGCCTGGCCTTCCTGCTGGACGACCCGGCCCGCCACCTCACCGCCACCGTGCCGACCCCGCGGCCGGTCCGGCAGGCGCTGCGGGTGGCGCTGGTCGCGCCGTTCGCCGCGCTGTGGTGGGCGGCCGTACTGCTCCTGACCCCCTCGGCGTCCCGGCCCCCGGCCGGCGGGGTCACCCTGGAGGCGCTGGCGGTGGGCGCCCTGTCCCTCGCGGCCGCCGCCCTGGCCGTACGGCTGAGTGACGAGGCGCGGCCGGGGCCGTTCGTCGCGGCGTTCCTGCTGCTCGCGGCCGTCCTCGTGCCCCTGCTCGCGCCGGAGGGCTGGGCGCTGTTCGTCCAGGCCGACGACGCGCGCTGGTCCGCCGCGCACGACCGGTGGGCGGTGCTGGCGGTGGCCGTGGCGGCGGCGGGGGCGGCGTGCGGGCCGGAGCCGCTGGGCCGCAGGGCCGGTCGCTGACGGGACGGCGCGTCTTCGCCGGACCGGCCCGGGCTCACGTCTCCGTGCGGTACATCAGGTCCGTCTCGTGGGTGGTGAAGCCGAGCCGCTCGTAGACCGCCACCGCCGCCTTGTTGTCGGCGTCGACGTACAGCATCGCCGTGGGCAGTCCCCGCTCCGCCAGGTGGCGCAGGCCGATCGTGGTCAGGGCCTTGCCCAGGCCGCCGCCCTGGGCGTCCGGGCGGATGCCGAGGACGTACACCTCGCCCAGCCGCTCCTCGGCGTGCACCTTGGTCCAGTGGAAGCCGATCAGTTCGCCGTCCCGCTCGGCGAGGAAGAACCCGGCCGGGTCGAACCACGGCTCGGCCTCGCGGTCGTCGAGGTCGCGCTGGGTGAGCGAGCCCTGCTCGGGGTGGTGGGCGAAGGCGGCGGCGTTCACGGCGAGCCAGGCCGCGTCGTCCCGGCCGGGCACGAAGGTGCGCACGCTCACGCCCTCCGGCAGCACCGGCTCCGACAGGTCCAGGCCGGCCAGCGGGCGGCGCATCTGCCGCAGTTCGCGGAAGAGTGACAGCCCCAGCACCTGCGCGAGGTGCCGGGCGGCGGAGTGCCCGCCGTGCGCCCAGATCCGCAGCCGCTTGCCGGAGGCGGCGAGCAGCGCGGCGCCCAGCGCCCGCCCGTGGCCCTGGCCCCGGTGCGAGGGATGCACGACCAGCTCGGCGGCCGGTGGTTCGACCGGGTCGGTGCCCTCCAGTTGGGCGTAGCCGACGAGTTCTCCGCCGTCGACGGTGAGCAGGAGGTGCGCGACGCCCTCCCGGGCGGGGCCGCGCAGTTGCAGCCGCCCCTGCTCGGACACGGCGTGCTGCCCGTCGTTCCGGGCCGCCACGGTGAGCAGGTCGAGGACGGCGTCGGTCTGCTCCGGCGTCAGTTCGGCGAGGGTCTCGATCGAGCGGGGGCGGCCGGGCCGCACGGTGTCGTCGCTGGTCATGCATACGAGGTTAAGGGGCGGGCCCGGCAAAGCGGCGGCAGCGAAGGCGGGATGAAGCAGGGGGGAAGTTAAACCAGGTCGTAACCCGGGAGCCCCTGTCGCGCTACGCGCGTTGACTCTAGGCTGCTGCGCCGACGAGCCGTCTCCTCAGCGGCTCGCGCCACGCACACCCACAGGGGGGCGCATGCCAGCCACAGCACAGCCGCACCAGCCGCGTCGCGGACGCCGTACGAGCCGTCTGCTCGTCGCCGCCGCCACCGTCGTCACCGCCGGGGCGCTCGCCGCGGCGGCGCTGCCGGGCTCGGCGAGCGCGGACGGGAACGACCGCGGCCACGGCGGCAAGGGACACGGCCAGGGCCGCTACCAGGACGTCCAGCTCCTCTCCTTCAACGACCTGCACGGCAACCTGGAGCCGCCCACCGGTTCCTCCGGCCGGGTCACCGAGGTCCAGCCGGACGGCACGACGAAGACGATCGACGCGGGCGGCGTCGAGTACCTGGCCACCCATCTGCGCGAGGCCCGCGAGGGCAACCGCTACTCCATCACCGCCGCGGGCGGCGACATGGTCGGCGCCTCCCCCCTGCTGTCCGGTCTCTTCCACGACGAGCCGACGATCGAGGCGCTGAACAAGCTCGACCTGGACGTGACGAGCGTCGGCAACCACGAGTTCGACGAGGGTGCCGGGGAACTGGCCCGCCTCCAGAACGGCGGCTGCCACCCCACCGACGGCTGCTACACGGACAAGGAGTTCAAGGGCGCCGACTTCCCCTACCTGGCGGCCAACGTCCTCGACGAGAAGACCGGCAAGCCCCTCCTCAAGCCCTACTGGGTGTGGAAGCAGCGGGGCGTGAAGGTCGGTTTCATCGGCGTGACCCTGGAGGGCACCCCGGACATCGTCTCGGCGGAGGGGGTGAAGGGCCTGACGTTCAAGGACGAGGTCGAGACGATCAACAAGTACGCCAAGGAGTTGCAGCGCCAGGGCGTGAAGTCGATCGTCGCGCTCGTCCACGAGGGCGGCTTCCCCGCCTCGTCCTCCTACAACTACGACTGCGACTCCCCGGGCGCCGGCGACGGCATATCCGGTCCGATCGTCGACATCGCCAAGAACGTCACGCCGCAGGTCGACGCGCTGGTCACCGGCCACACCCACAACGCGTACGTCTGCACGGTCCCCGACCCGGCGGGCAACCCCCGCATGGTCACCTCGGCCTCGTCCTTCGGCCGCCTGTACACGGACACCACGCTGACGTACGACCGCGCCACGGGTGACATCGCCCGTACGTCGGTGAAGTCGGCGAACCACGTGGTGACGCGGGACGTCCCGAAGGCGCCCGACATGACCCGGCTGATCGGCCGGTGGAACGCCCTGGCCGCCCCGATCGGCAACCGCCCCATCGGCTACGTCTTGGCCGACATCGACCGCACCGGCACCGAGTCCCCGCTGGGCGACCTGATCGCCGACGCGCAGTTCGCGTACGGCAAGGAGCAGGACCCGGAGACCGACCTGGCCCTGATGAACCCGGGCGGCATCCGCGCCCCGCTGACCTACACGGCCTCCGGCGCCGAGGGCGACGGCGTGGTCACCTACGCCGAGGGCTTCACGGTCCAGCCCTTCGCCAACACGGTGAACCTCAAGGACTACACGGGCGCCCAGCTGATCCAGGTCCTCAAGGAGCAGGTGAGCGGCCCGAACGAGGCGGCCCCGAAGATCCTCCAGGTCTCGTCCGGTCTCACCTACACCCTGGACCTGACCAAGTCGGGCGCGGACCGCGTCGTCGCGGACTCCGTCCGCCTGAACGGCGCCCCGATCGACCCGGCGGCCACCTACCGCGTCGCGTCCAACAGCTTCCTCGCGGGCGGCGGCGACGGCTTCACCACGCTGGGCGAGGGCACGAACGAACTCGTCGGCGCGGACGACCTGACGGCGTTCGAGCAGTACCTGACGGCCAACTCCTCGGCGGCCGAGCCGATCGCCCCGCCGGCGGCGGACCGGATCACGATCGTGCAGTAGGCCGCAGCAGGTTCAGGAGGGCGCCCGTCAGCCGTCGAAACGCAGGCGGGCGCCTTCGATGTGGCCGAGGTGCCGGTGGGTCCAGTCGCAGATGGCGTCCACCGTGGCACGCAGCGCGCGGCCCGGTTCGGTGAGCGTGTACTCCACCCTCGGCGGCACGGTCGGGTACACCTTCCGGTCGACCAGGCCGTTGCGCTCCAGCATGCGCAGGTTCTGGGTGAGCATCTTGTGGCTGATGCCCTCGACCTCGCCGCGCACCTCGCTGAAGCGCAGGGTGCGCTCGCCGAGCGCCTCGATGATCAGGAGCGCCCACTTGTTGGCGACGTCCGAGAAGATCTCCCGCGCCAGGGAGTCCGCGCGCCGCAGGTCCGCGTCCTCGGGCAGGCCCTTGAGCAGGTGTTCGGTCCCCATCAGTCCCCCAGTCACCCAGACGTACGTTCTTCCCGGCCGAGCCTAGAGCCGTTCGTCCGGCGGCGGCACCGGCGCCCCGGGCAGCCGGATCGTGGCGGTCGTGCCCCCGCCGTCCGCCGGTCGCAGGGTCACCTCGCCGCCCGCCTGCTGCACCGTCCGGGCCACGATGGACAGGCCCAGGCCCGAGCCGGGCAGGGCGCGGGCGCTGGGGGAGCGCCAGAAGCGGTCGAAGACGTGCGGGAGTTCGTCGGCGGGGATGCCGGGTCCGTGGTCGCGGACGGTCAGGACGCCGTCGGCGAGGCGTACGTCGATGGTGCCGCCCTCCGGGCTGAACTTCACCGCGTTGTCCAGGATGTTGACCACCGCGCGTTCCAGGGCGGCCGGTTCCGCCCGTACGTACCAGGGGTGCACGTCCGCGTCGATCGCCAGCTCCGGGCCGCGCAGGCGGGCGCGGCGCAGCGCCGACTCGACGACGTCGTGCCAGGCCAGGATGCGGGTGCGGCCCTCGTGCTGGCCGGTGTCGGGGCGGGAGAGTTCCTGGAGGTCGCCGATGAGCGCCGCCAGCTCCGTCATCTGCGCCTTCACCGAGGCGAGCAGCGCCTTGCGGTCGGCCTCCGGGATCGGACGGCCCGTCTCCTCGCTGCGGGTGAGCAGCTCGATGTTGGTGCGCAGGGAGGTGAGCGGGGTGCGCAGCTCGTGACCGGCGTCGGCGATCAGCTGTTGCTGCAGGTCGCGGGAGCTGGCCAGGGACGAGGTCATGCTGTTGAAGGACCGGGAGAGGCGGGCGATCTCGTCGTCGCTGTCCTCCTCGACGGGGATGCGGACGGTGAGGTCCTCGGTGCGGGCCACGTGCTCGACGGCCTCGGTGAGTTCGTCGACGGGACGCAGCCCGGTACGGGCGACCCACAGCCCGGCGACGCCGGCGCCGAGGACACCCGCGCCCGCGACGATCACGAGGACCAGGGCGAGGTCGTTGAGGGAGCTGTTCACCTCGCCCAGCGGTCGCGCGGCGGAGACGGCCACGCCCAGCTCGGGCAGCACGCTGTAGGTGTAGACCCGGTACTGGGCACCGTCGGCCCCGGTGGCGTCGTGCAACGCGTCGGTGGACTTGCCCTCGGCCACGGCGTGGTCGGCGTCGCTGAGCGGCACCTCCTGGGTGCCGATGATGAGGCAGCTCCCGCCCGTGCCGTCCACCAGCTGCACGGAGGAGCCGAACGGGTTCTGCTCGTGCGTGACGGGGTCGTGGGCGCACGCGCCGGTGCGCAGGTTGACGTACTGGCTCACCTGCTGCCTGGTCATGCGGTTGGCCTTCAGGGCCTCGTCCAGCGAGCTGACCAGCACGCTCTTGACGACGAACCAGCAGGCGACGGCCGCCGCCGCCACCGCGAACGCCACCGCCGCCGCCACCAGCAGTGACAGCCGCGCCCTGATGTGCAGGGACCTGACCCGGCGGGCGACGCCTCTCACTCGGCGCCGCCCTGCCGCAGGACGTAGCCGACGCCGCGGACGGTGTGGACCAGGCGCGGCTCGCCGCCCGCCTCGGTCTTGCGGCGCAGGTACATGACGTACACGTCGAGGGAGTTCGACGACGGCTCGAAGTCGAAGCCCCAGACGGCCTTCAGGATCTGCTCCCGGGTGAGGACCTGGCGCGGGTGCGCCATGAACATCTCCAGCAGGGTGAACTCCGTGCGGGTCAGCTCGACCGGGCGCCGGGCGCGCGTGACCTCCCGGGTCGCCAGGTCCATGGTCAGGTCGGCGAAGCTCAGGGTGTCGTCGTCCTCGGCGGTGGCCTCCACCGCCGCCGCGTAGGAGCTGCGCCGCAGCAGCGCGCGGATGCGGGCGAACAGCTCGTCCAGCTCGAACGGCTTGACCAGGTAGTCGTCCGCCCCCGCGTCCAGGCCGGTCACCCGGTCGCCGACCGTGTCGCGGGCCGTCAGCATCAGGATGGGCGTCAGGTCACCGGCGCCGCGGATGCGCCGGGCGGCGGTCAGGCCGTCCATGCGGGGCATCTGGATGTCCAGGACGACGAGGTCGGGCCGGTACGCCGCCGCCTTCTCCAGCGCGTCGGCGCCGTCGACGGCGACCTCGGTGTCGTACCCCTCGAAGGCGAGGCTGCGCTGAAGGGCCTCGCGGACCGCCGGCTCGTCGTCGACGATCAGGATGCGCTGGATCTCGCGGTCGCGGTCGGCGTCTGCGGGGCTCATGGGCTCGGGTCCTCGGGTGCGGTCGGATACGGGAACGGGAGTCGACCGGGGTGTCAACGCCTTCAGCGTCGCACGTCTTCGCGCCCGCTCAGTTGCTCGCGCCCGCCCGCAGCTCGGGCAGGTCGGCCTTCACCGTGTTGATCGGGATGGCGAAGCCCAGGCCCACGCTGCCCGCGCTCGCGGAGGACTCGGTCGCCGAGTACATCGCGGAGTTGATGCCGATGATGTTGCCGTTCATGTCGATCAGCGCGCCGCCGGAGTTGCCCGGGTTGAGGGACGCGTCGGTCTGGATCGCCTTGTACGTCGTCGTGGACGAACCGGTGTCGCCGTTGAACTGCTGCCCGCCGAACTCGAACGGCCACTGGCCGCCCTGCCGCTGCTGTTGCTGCTGCTGACCCTCGTCCGTCGAGACGGTCACGTCCCGGTCGAGGGCGGAGACGATGCCGCTGGTCACGGTGCCGGTCAGGCCCTCGGGGGAGCCGATGGCGACGACCTGGTCGCCGACCCCGATGCCGTCGGAGTCGCCGAGGGTGGCGGCCTTGAGGCCGGAGGCGTCCTTCAGCTTGATCAGCGCGAGGTCCTTCTTGCTGTCGGTGCCGACGACCTCGGCCGTGTACTGCTTGCCGTCGTTCGTCGTCACCTTGACGGAGGAGGCGCCGGACACGACGTGGTTGTTGGTGATGATCTCGCCGTCGCCGGTGATGATCACGCCGGAACCGGTGGAGGAGCCGGCGTTCGAGGTGGCGTTGATCTCGACGATGCTCGGGCTGACCGCCTTGGCGACACCGGAGACCGTGCCCTTCTGGCTGGAGGGCACCACGTTGGTGCTGGTCGCGCTGGAGGCGACGGTGTCGCTGCCGGTCAGCTCCTGGATGCCGTACGCCGTGCCGCCGCCGACGGCCGCCGCGACGATCGCCACGGCCACCAGCAGGGCGGCGGGACCGCGCCGCCGGGCCGGGCGGCTGCCGTGCGGCGGGTCGGGCACGGGCTGCGCGGGGTGGTTCCCGGGCGGCTGCGCCGGCGGGGGCGGCCACTCCGGGTTGACGGGAGAGGAGGCGTGCTGGTGGGGTCCCTGGTACGGGTTCGCGTGCTCGTACTCGCCGTTGTGGCGGAGGCTCTCGGTCATGTCCATGAGCCTCCCGCCCTCGGATGAGAGCGGCCTGAGTGCTGCCTGAGAAGCCCGGCAGAACCTCGTATGCCCGATATAAAGACGCCCGTGCAAGGACGCCCGTCGGGTGATCGCTACGCGCAGCCGCAGGACTGTCGTACCACCAGCTGCGACGGGAACACCTTCAGCCGCTCGCGGCGGGAACCCGCCACCCGCAGGCCGTCGTCCAGGACCAGGTCCACGGCGGCGCGCGCCATCGCCGACCGGTCCGAGGCGACCGTCGTCAGCGGCGGATCGGCGAGATCCGCCTCCTTGATGTCGTCGAAACCGGCCACCGCCAGCTCGCCGGGGACGTCGATGCGCAGCTCGCGGGCCGCGCGCAGCAGGCCGATAGCCTGGTCGTCGGTGGAGCAGAAGATCGCGGGCGGGCGCTGCGGACCGGAGAGCAGCTCCAGACCCACGCGGTACGCGTCGTAGCGGTTGTACGGCGCCTCGAAGAGCCGGCCCTCGGTGGAGAGCCCGGCCTCCTTCATCGCGCGCTTCCAGCCTTCGACGTGGTCGGAGACCGGGTCGCCGACGGACGGCGTCTCGGCGGTGCCGCCCATGCAGGCGACGTACGCGTACCCGTGCTCCAGCAGGTGGCGGACGGCGAGCTGGGCGCCGCCGAGGTCGTCGGTGACGACGGCGACGTCGTCGATGGCCTCGGGGCGCTCGTGCAGCAGGACCACCCGGGCGTCCCAGGCGTCGATCTCGGCGGCGGCGTTGTCGTTCAGCGCGTGGCTGACCAGGATCAGGCCGGAGACCCGCATGCCGAGGAAGGCGCGCAGGTAGTGCACCTCGCGCTCGCCGACGTAGTCGCTGTTGCCGACGAGCACCATTTTCCCGCGCTCGGCGGCGGCCCACTCGACCGCGTGCGCCATCTCCGCGAAGAACGGCTGGCGCGCGTCCGGCACGATCAGGCCTATGAGGTCCGTGCGCCGCGACGCCATCGCCTGGGCGACCCGGTCCGGGCGGTACCCCAGTTCCTTGATCGCGGCGAGGACACGCTCGCGCGTGGCCGGGGCGACCGGCCGGGGTCCGTTGTTGATGACGTAGCTGACGACGGCGGTGGAAGTCCCCGCCAGTCGCGCCACATCATCCCGAGTCACCTTGGCCACGCGCGGAGTCTACGCGGATGGACCCGCCCCGGGCAGGGCGTATCACACCTTGGATGACCTCGCTTCCGCCGCCTTCACCGGCGTGTCCGCCTGCTCCTCGGCGCTCTTCGGCTCCGCCCCCTGCGACTTCTCGGGCTTCTCCGGCTTCTCGCCCTTCTCGGGCTTCTCCGGCGTCACGAAGCGGTAGCCGACGTTGCGGACGGTGCCGATCAGCGACTCGTGCTCGGGGCCGAGCTTGGCGCGCAGCCGCCGCACGTGCACGTCGACCGTGCGGGTGCCGCCGAAGTAGTCGTACCCCCACACCTCCTGGAGCAGCTGCGCGCGGGTGAACACGCGGCCCGGGTGCTGGGCGAGGTACTTCAGCAGCTCGAACTCCTTGAAGGTCAGGTCCAGGACCCGCCCCTTGAGCTTCGCGGAGTACGTCGCCTCGTCCACCGACAGGTCGCCGTTGCGGATCTCCATCGGGGAGTCGTCGCCGCCGAGCTGCTGGCGGCCCGTGGCCAGCCGCAGCCGCGCCTCGACCTCGGCCGGACCGGCGGTGTCGAGCAGGACGTCGTCGATGCCCCAGTCGGCGGTGACGGCGGCCAGACCGCCCTCGGTGACGATGAGGACCAGCGGACAGCTGAGGCCCGTGGAGCGCAGCAGCTGGCACAGGCTGCGGATCTGGGGAAGGTCGCGGCGCCCGTCGACGAGGATCACGTCGGCGCCCGGGGTGTCGACGAGGGCGGGGCCCTCGGCGGGGGCGACACGCACGTTGTGCAGCAGCAGACCGAGGGCGGGGAGCACCTCCGTCGACGGCTGGAGGGCGTTGGTCAGGAGCAGCAGAGAACTCATCGTGCCCCACCTGCCTGGGACGGTTTGTGGTCGTGCCCGGTTCGCTCGCCCATAACGTCTGGTTCCTCCTGGGTCCCTGCGAGGACGTTTGCGGCACTGCTTCGTACTGGTGGCGTCCGGGAGGTGAACGCCGGGCGCCCGCCCGGCATCGCTCCCGAAAGCACGAAAGGACCCGGGGGCTACGTTGCCCGAGTCCTCTGCCCAGCAGAATAGCCGACATGAGCAACCGACGGCCGGGTCATGTGGCGAGTTCCACCCGTGGTCCAGGTAATCGTCCACATCCCGAGACGCCCCGGGGAGCGCCGCGCCGCACGCCCGCGCGCACCTTCCTCCGTACGGCCGACGGCGTCCCCATCGACGCCGTGTACGCGCCGGGACCCACCGGGCGCGACCCCTCTGACCTGGTGTTCGTCGTCGCGCACGGGTTCACGGGCGACGCCGACCGGCCGCACGTACGGCGGATCGC
The DNA here is from genome assembly GCF_044590125.1 of Streptomyces sp. BBFR25. Classification (NCBI taxonomy): domain Bacteria; kingdom Bacillati; phylum Actinomycetota; class Actinomycetes; order Kitasatosporales; family Streptomycetaceae; genus Streptomyces; species Streptomyces sp. BBFR25. Next base: position 3,989,751 of record NZ_CP172447.1, on the reverse strand, counting down.
GGGGGCGTTCGCGCGGTACGGCGCCGTGGTCACGTTCTCGTTCCGGGGCCACGGCGCGTCCGGTGGTCGGTCCACCGTGGGGGACCGTGAAGTACTCGATCTGGCGGCGGCGGTCGCCTGGGCGCGCGGTTTCGGACACACGCGCGTGGTGACCGTCGGCTTCTCCATGGGCGGCTCGGTGGTCCTGCGGCACGCCGCGCTGTACGCCGACGACGCCGGGGCGGGCACGGACGCCGTCGTGTCGGTCAGCTCCCCCGCCCGCTGGTACTACCGGGGCACGGCACCCATGCGCCGGCTGCACTGGCTGGTGATGCGCCCCACCGGACGCCTGGTGGGCCGCTACGGCATGCGCACCCGTATCCACCACCGCGACTGGGACCCGGTGCCGCTGTCGCCGGTGGAGGTGGTGCCCCGGATCGCGCCGAGGCCGCTGCTCGTCGTGCACGGCGACCGGGACGGCTACTTCCCCCTCGACCACCCCCGGATGCTGGCCGAGGCGGCCGGTGACCACGGCGAACTCTGGCTGGAGCCCGGCATGGGCCACGCCGAGAACGCCTCCGGCGAGGAGCTGCTGGACCGCATCGGCGACTGGGCGGTGGCCCGGGCGGGCTAGCCTGACGTTGTTCATCGCCGACGACGAAGGAACGAGATGGCAAAGGTCACGGTGCGCTACTGGGCCGCCGCGAAGGCCGCGGCGGGGGTGGCCGAGGAGCCGTACGACGCGGCGACGCTCGCCGAGGCGCTCGGCGCGGTCCGCGAGCGCCACCCCGGCGAGCTCACGCGCGTGCTGCTGCGCTGCTCGTTCCTCGTCGACGGCGACCCCGTGGGCACCCGCGGGCATGAGACGGTACGGCTGGCCGAGGGCGGCACGGTCGAGGTGCTCCCGCCGTTCGCAGGAGGGTGAGCGATGACCGACCAGCCGCAGCATCAGCCGCAGCCGTACCAGCAGTACGACCCGTACCAGCAGTACGACCCGAATCAGCAGTACGGCCGGAATCAGCAGTACGAGGGATACGACGCCCAGGCGTGGCCCGGCCAGCAGCAGCCGTACCAGTCGTCCCAGGCGTACCAGGGCTACGGGGAGCAGCCGGACCCGAACGCCGGCCAGTACACGCAGCAGTGGCAGGGGCAGACCTGGGAGACGCAGGTGCAGCCGCCGGTCTCCGCGGAGGAGACGGCGTACCTGCCGCCGCACGCCCAGCCGCAGCCCGAGCCGTACCCGGCGCAGTCGCAGGGGTACGGGCAGCCGCAGCAGTACCAGTCCCAGCCGCAGCCGTACGCGCCCCAGCCACAGCCCCAGCCGTACGAGCCCGCCGTCCCCGCCCCCGCCCCCGCGCCCTCCTCCGACGATCCGGGCTACGGTCCCGCGACCGTCGCCGGGAACACGCGGATCACGGACGCGCAGCGGGCCCGCGCCGAGGGGCGTTCGCCGATCATCGACCCTGGCATGCAGCCGGCCGGTCTGACCGCGCTGCTCGGGCTGCTGCTGTCCGGCGCGGCGGCGCTCGGCACGTACGCCCTCCTCGTCCCGCTCGTCGTCCTCCAGGCGGTCACCGCGGCGGGCTGGTTCCGGCTGAACGGGATGTGGCCCGCCCGGCAGGGCATCGCGCTGGGCTTCGCGGGCGCGCTCGCCGCCGACGCGGCGCTGCTGGTGTCGGACCGCTCCCCGGCGGCGATCCTCGGCACCCTCGGGGTGTGGGTGCTGCTCTCCCTGGTCCTGCAACTGCGCTCGCACGCCGACCCCGACGAGCGGATGTACGGCCTGATGGCGACCATCGCCGCGGCGGCCCTGGCCGTCGTCGCGGGCGGGTATCTCGCCGCCGACGCGGACGCGGTGGCGGTCGGCGGGATCGCGGTGGCCGTGGCCGCCGTGGCCCGGGCGCTGCCGCTGCCGACCCCGGCGTCCGTGGTCGTCGCGCTGCTCGCGGCGGCCGGGGCGGGGATCGCGGTCGGCTCGGTGACGGACTTCGGGACGTCGGGAGCGCTGCTCGGCGCCGGAGCGGGCCTCTGCGCGCTGATCGGCCTGCGGGTGGCGGCCTACGACTACCCCTCCCGCTTCGTCCACTTCACGGCGGGCGTGGCCCTGCCCCTCGCGGCGGCCGCCCCGGCCGTGTACGTCCTGGGCCGGGCCCTGGCCTGAGCCCCGGCGCCGCATGTCACGGGTGCCGGCACCCCCTGTCACAGCTGTTCGACAAAACCCGGGGGGTGCCCGGGAGCCGCGTTACGCTCGCGCTGGACGGCCGCCGGTCGTCGGGTCCGCCGCCGTCGAGCGTCCAGGGTTGGGGAAACACCGCATGCGCGCACTGCGAATACTGTTGATCGTCGTCGTGATCCTGGGCGGCCTCTTCGTGATCGCCGACCGTGTCGCCGTCAACTTCGCCGAGGACGAGGCCGCGGACAAGCTGCGCAGCACCGAGAACCTCGCCGCGACGCCGGACGTGTCCATCAACGGCTTCCCCTTCCTCACCCAGGTCGCCGGGGGCGAACTGGACGACGTGGAGATCGGCATCGACGACTACGACGCGTCCACCGGCAACGCGAACGAGAAGATCCGCATCGCCCACCTGCGCGCCCACATGAAGGGCGTCGAGTTCTCCGGCGACTACAGCTCCGCCACCGCGGCCAGCGCCACCGGCACCGCGACCGTCGGCTACGACGAACTGATGAAGGCCACCAAGTCCGAGCCCACTCAGATCGCGCCCGGCATCGACGCCAAGGTCGTCGGCCTCTCCGACGGCGGCAACGGGAAGATCAAGGTGACGCTCCAGGCCACCGTCCTCGGTGTCGAGGTGCCCGAGCCGGTCGAGGTGCTCAGCTCGGTCAAGGTCAGGGACAACGACGTCGAGGTGGTCGCCGACGGGCTGCCGAGGATCGGCGGCAGGCAGCTCGCCGAGTCCCGGATCCGGGCCATCACCGACTTCCAGCAGACCATCGACGAGCTGCCCGGCGGCATCGAGCTGGACAAGGTCGAGGCGGCGAAGGACGGCGTCGAGATCACGGTGAAGGGTTCGAACGTCAAGCTGGCCGGGTAGGACGGGGGCGGTGCCCCGCGGACCGGCGACGACCGTGTCCGCCTGGCGAGACGGCGCTGTCCGTACCGCAGATGCGAGGACACCCGACCCGGCCCCGACGACCCTCCCGGTCGCAGCGGCGGGCCTTTCGATCCCACACTCCGGACGATCGTGTCTCATCATGCGACACGTCGGTGACATGGCCCGCCCTCAATCCCTACGATCGTTCCTATGAAGCGTCAGGCGGATCTCACGAAGCGGCGGGCAGTGGACCTGTGCCGCGTTGCCGCCATGCTCTGTCGCACCTTCTGAGGTGGGCGGCGACGTCGCCGCCCGTGTCCCCCTCATCCCTCATCCGCCCCGGCCTGCCCCGGGCACCCGCGCGCCGCCGCACGGCCCGAGCGCGCACCCTTCTCACCGCACGCCCCGCCGCACCTGCCCCGGAGGAGAAAACATGAGCCGCAGCGACGTCCTGGTCGACGCCGACTGGCTGCAGGACCACCTGGACGACCCGTCCATCGCGATCGTCGAGGTGGACGAGGACACGTCCGCCTACGAGAAGAACCACATCAAGAACGCGATCCGGATCGACTGGACCCAGGACCTCCAGGACCCGGTCCGCCGCGACTTCGTCGACCAGGAGGGCTTCGAGAAGCTCCTGTCGGCCAAGGGCATCGCCAACGACACGCTGGTGGTCCTCTACGGCGGCAACAACAACTGGTTCGCGTCGTACGCCTACTGGTACTTCAAGCTCTACGGCCACGAGAACGTCAAGCTCCTCGACGGCGGCCGCAAGAAGTGGGAGCTGGACGCCCGCGAGCTGGTCCCCGGCGACGAGGTGCCCCAGCGCGCCACCACCGACTACAAGGCCAAGCCGCAGAACACGGCGATCCGCGCCTTCCGCGACGACGTGGTCAAGGCGATCGGCGCGCAGAACCTGGTCGACGTCCGCTCGCCCGACGAGTTCTCCGGCAAGCTGCTCGCCCCGGCCCACCTCCCGCAGGAGCAGTCGCAGCGTCCGGGCCACGTCCCGTCCGCCCGCAACATCCCGTGGTCGAAGAACGCCAACGACGACGGCACCTTCAAGTCGGACGACGAGCTGAAGCAGCTCTACACCGACGAGCAGGTCGACCTGGCGAAGGACACCATCGCCTACTGCCGCATCGGCGAGCGCTCGGCCCTGACCTGGTTCGTCCTGCACGAGCTGCTGGGCGTGGAGAACGTCAAGAACTACGACGGCTCCTGGACCGAGTACGGCTCCCTGGTCGGCGTGCCGATCGAGCTCGGCGCCAACAAGTAAGCCCGCCCCCTCAACCCCTCAGGAGTACGACATGTGCGGAGCGAAGGCCGGCGGCCCCGACGCCTCGACGATCAAGCCCGGTGAGACCACCATCCAGGGTCAGGTGACCCGCGGCGGCGAGCCGGTGACGGGCTACGTCCGTCTGCTGGACGCCACCGGCGAGTTCACGGCGGAGGTCCCGACCTCCGCGACGGGCCAGTTCCGCTTCTACGCGGCCGAGGGCACCTGGACCGTCCGCGCGCTCGTCCCGGGCGGCACCGCCGACCGCACGGTCGTCGCGCAGCAGGGCGGCCTGGCGGAGGTCGCGATCGCCGTCTGACGGCGGCAACGGCCGAAGGGGCCGCACCCACCGGGTTGGACGCCTGGGGTGCGGCCCCTTTGACGTGCCCGGACGGGATGTCCGGACCTACGCTGGAGGTATGTACGCGCGGCGGCGGCACGTCTACTTCGCCCTGATGGGGACCTGCATCGCGCTCTTCGTCCTGGCGTGGGGCGTCGTGCGCCTCTGGTCCGTCCCGGCGGCCGTGGGCCTGTGCGTGTTCGCGATGCTCATCCCCCCGGTGGCCGCGATGATCGCCAACCGGCGCGGCCCCGACGACCGCTGGTGGGACGACCCGTCGGGCGACGCCCAGTCCGACGAGTGGTGGGACGAGCTGGACGGCAAGAAGCGCCACTAAGGGGTGTCGTCCCCGGAGCCGAGGAGTCCGCGCAGACAGCGCACCGCCAGGTCGGCGGGGGAGTCGGGACCCTCGGTCGCGGCCTCGGTGCCGGACCAGGTCTCCAGGGCGATCCGGATGGCGTCGGTGGCCGCGGCGGCGATCAGACGCACCTCCAGCGGGTCCCGGCGGCCGTCCGTCAGCCGGGCGATCACCGGAATGAGCAGCTCCTCCGACTCCTGGTTCACGCGGTACCACACCGCCCGCAGCGCGGGATCGTCCGCGGCGGCGCGCAGCAGCCCCCGCGTGCGCAGCAGCGCCTCGACGGACTGCGGATCCGGCGTCGCCAGCGCCTGCTCGACCGCGCCGCGCAGGGCGGGGCCCAGCGCGCTGCCCGGCGGCGTCTCGGCCAGCAGCGCCCGCCAGCGGTCGCCGCCGACCGTCAGCAGGGGGCCGACGGCGTCCTGCTTGGAGCGGAAGTACCGGTAGAAGGTCCGCAGCGCGACCCCCGCCCGCCGGGCGATCTCCTCCGCCGTCGTGGCCTCGGGGCCCCGGGTGGCGAAGAGCTCTGCCGCTGCGTGCGCGATGTCGAGCTGGGTGGCGGCCTTGCGGCGTTCGGTCAGCGTCGGGGGCGGTGGCTCGGTGCTCACTCCAGAAGCGTACGGCCTGCGACCACCCGTCGGCACGCCGTGACGTCATGGCAAAACGTGCCATCCAGGCGTACGGTGACGCACATGAACCACATGAACCGTTACGAAGGCCGCCGCGTCCTGGTCACCGGCGGCGGCTCGGGCATAGGCCAGGCCACCGTGCTGCGCCTCCTCGCGGAGGGCGGCACCGTCGTGGCCGCGGACATCAGCGAGGCGGGCCTGAAGGACACCGTGGCGAAGGCGGGGGCCCACGCGGACCGGCTGACCACACGCGTCGTCGACATCGCCGACGAGACCTCGGTGCGCGAGGGCGTCCGGGCGGCCACCGAGGCGCTGGGCGGCCTGGACGTCCTCGTCAACGCGGCCGGCATCCTGCGCTCCTCGCACACCGCGGAGACCAGCCTCGCGGACTTCACCCACGTCCTGACGGTGAACCTCGTCGGCACGTTCCTGGTGATCCGCGAGGCGATCCCGGCGCTGCTGGAGGGCAGGGACGCGGCGGTGGTCAACTTCAGCTCGACCTCCGCGGCGTTCGCGCACCCGTACATGGCGGCCTACGCGGCGAGCAAGGGCGGCATCCAGTCCATGACCCACGCCCTGGCCAGCGAGTACGCGGGGCGCGGCATCCGCTTCACCGCCGTCCAGCCCGGGTCCATCTCCTCCGGCATGACGGACGGCAGCGGGGTCAGCGGGCTAAGCGCCGGTCCCGGACTGCCTGCGGACGCCGACATGAGCCTCTACGCCAAGCTGTCGCCCGCCCTCGGCCGGGGCTTCGCCGGTCCGGAGACGGTGGCGTCGGTCGTCGCGATGCTGGGCAGCGACGACGGCCGGTTCATCACGGGCACGGAGGTCCGGATCGACGGCGGCACCCACTTCTGAGGGCGCCCGCCCCGCAAGTCCCGAGAGGAAGAGAAGACCCACCATGCACGACCTGACCGGCAAGAACGTGATCATCACCGGCGGCGCCCGCGGCCTCGGCGCGGAAGCCGCCCGGCAGGCGGTCGCCGCCGGGGCGCACGTCCTGATCACCGACGTCCTGGACGCCGAGGGTGAGGCCACCGCCCGCGAACTCGGCGACCGCGCCCGTTTCCTGCACCACGACGTGACCTCCGAGGAGGACTGGCGGCGGGTCGCCGACTTCGCCGTCACCGAGTTCGGCGCGCTGCACGGCCTGGTGAACAACGCCGGCATCTCGACCGGTACGCCGCTGGAGTCGGAGTCCGTCGAGCACTTCAGGAAGGTGCTGGACGTCAACCTCACCGGCGTCTTCATCGGCATGAAGGCCGTCATCCCCGCGCTGAGGGAGGCCGGCGGCGGCTCGATCGTCAACATCTCGTCCGCGGCCGGCCTGATGGGCCTCGCCCTGACCTCCGGCTACGGCGCCTCCAAGTGGGGCGTGCGCGGACTGACGAAGATCGGCGCCGTGGAGCTGGGCACCGCCCGCATCCGCGTGAACTCCGTGCACCCCGGGATGACGTACACCCCGATGACCGCGGCCGTCGGCATCGAACCGGGCGAGGGCAAGTACCCGAACACCCCCATGGGCCGGGTCGGCGAGCCCCACGAGATCGCCGGCGCGGTCGTCTTCCTGCTCTCGGACGCCGCGTCCTACGTCACCGGCGCCGAACTCGCCATCGACGGCGGCTGGACCACGGGGCCGACCGTGGCGTACGTCATGGGGCAGTGAGCCCCGCCGCCGTCAGTAGACGAGCGCCTGGGTGTCGTCGGCCAGTGCCTCCTGCACGAAGACCTGGGCGCCCGCGATCCGCACGCCCTCGATGACGTCCTTCTCGGTGAGGTCGCGCCGGGCCGCGCACTGGGTGCACAGCGTGACCCGGCCGCCCGCCAGGAGCGAGTCGAGCAGGTCGGGCAGCGGAGCGGCGTGCGGCAGCTCGAACTCGGCCGCGCGTCCCGGCACCGCGAACCACGCGGACTCACCGGTCAGCCACAGGGACACGTCGACCCCACTGGCCACGGCCACCGCCGCCACGGTGAACGCCTGAGAACACCGCTCGGGCGCGTCCGCCCCCGCCGTCACCTTGATCACGAGCTTCTTAGCCATGGCCGAATCGTAATCAACTGCGCTGCAACCCAGGAGCAGGGCTGTGGGTCTCCTGTGCGCACGCTTGATCGAATGCATCATGCACGTTCTGTGGGGGGACGTCTTGGAAGAGGAACCGGAAGCCGAGAATGGTTCACCGGTGGTCGAGGAGACCGCGCCGCGGTCACGGTCGCGTCGGCGCGGGCGCACCACCGCGCTCATCTGCACCGCCGCCGTGCTGGGGCTGGTCGCCGGCACCTGCACCGGCTACCTCGTGCAGGCCGAGCGGGAGCCGACGAGGCTGCCGTCGCCGGTCCAGCCCCTGGCCGCGCCCGGTGAGGGAGAGGTGCCGAAGCGGCTGCCCGCCGCCCAGGACCGCAAGGTGCGGACCGACGGCGACCTGCGCGAGCTGTTGCTGAAGAAGCCGCGCGGGGCGCGGGACCCCGAGTGGCCGGAGGGCGAGGACGGCTGGATGGACCTCGCCGCGTACGCCGAGACCTTCCAGCGACCGGGCGAGCAGTTCGAGTCGTTGCTCCACGACGAGTTCCGCAGGGCGGCCGTCGGCGGCTGGTACGTCGAGGGCTCGTACACCGTGAGCATCCGGCTGATCCAGTTCCGCCAGGAGGAGGTCCTGGTGACGGCCGAGGCCAACGAAGGGGCGCAGTACTGGGCGGACGACGTGGACGGCGAGAGCTGGCCCGTCCCGGGGACCGCGGACGGGCGGGCCTACGTCCACGCGCCGAGCGGCGAGTCGGGGGAGGAGTCGATGTACACGGCGGAGGCGCATGCCCGGCGGGGCGACATCCTGGTGGAGATCTGGGTCGACGGCGAGAAGCGGATCAGCAAGGAGACGATCCTGGGTCTGGCCGAGCGGCAGATGGAGCGGCTGTGAACGAGAACCGGAACGACGAGCCGGCTCTCCCGGCGCCCACCACCGAAACCCCTGAACCCGAGGCCCCTGAATCCGAGGCCGCCGGGCTCGAGCTCGACGTGTCTGCCGCGGACGACTCCGTCGCGCCCACGGGGGAGCGGCCCGGGCGTGGCCGTCGGATCGCCGTGATCGGGAGTGCGCTCCTGCTCGCCGCCGTCACCGTCGCGGGCGCCGGGTACACCGTCGTGACCGTGAAGGACGCCGACCGCGACCCGGGCGCCCCCGTCTGGACGCTTCCCAAGGCCGCGCCGGAGAAGAAGGCGGAGGAGTCGGCCGGGGCCGGCGGTCTGGCCCGGGCCCTCGTGCCGTACCGGATCGACGGCTGGTCTCGGGGCCCCGACCTCGGGGAGTTCGGCTCGGACGCCACGCTGAGCGGCGCCCAGGCCACCGCCCTGCGCAAGGAGTCGCTGATCGGCCTGCCCCGCTCCGAGCGCAAGGAGCTCGAGAGGGAGATCGATCGCCGGCACATCACGGGCATGGCGATGCGCAACTACGCCAGCACCGGCACCTTGACCGCCGACGGGATGACCGGCGACTCCACGGTGACGATCGTGCTGTCGCGGATGGAAAACCGGTCGGCCGTCCGGGACATGGCGACGCGGCAGAACGAGTTCTTCGCGGCGCTGGACGTCTTCCGCGAGGGCCCGCGGATCACGGGCCACAAGGACGCCCGGTGCTTCCGTCTGCCCGGCGGCTCCGGCGACTCCGGTGATTCGGGCGGTTCTGACGACCTCGACCTCTTCGGTGCCTCCGACGACCCGCTCGACACGCTGTTCTGTGCCGCGTCCGAGGGAGACGTGCTGGTCACCGTCACCGCCGACGCCATGCAGCCGTTCGATACCGAGGGCGTCACCGCGTTGGTGACCGAACAACTCGACCGCATCGCCGAGCCCGGAGAATCCGTATGACCGAGCAGACCACTTCGCCGGCGCCCTCGCTGCCCCCGATGCCGGAAACCCCGCCGGCCCCGCTCCCGGTCGCTGCTCCCGGGAAGGGAGACCGCCGCGTGCTGCGTGCCGTACTGCGCTGGACCGCGGCCGTCGCCGTGTTCGCGGCAGTCGGGTCGGCGACGGCGTACGGCGTCACCCGCATGGAGCGGACGGACGTACCCGGTCTCGCGACCGAGTCGGACGGGCGGTGGGACTACCCGGAGCTCACCGCCGCGCCGCTGCCGTCCGGCAGCCCGGGTCCGTTCGCCGAGGAGAACAAGGCGGGCGCCCACTACGCCGACCTGCGCGAGCTCGTCCTGTCGGCGCCCGAGGGCGCGAAGGAGGACGAGGCGCTGCGCGGGAAGGACGGTTGGCTGGCGACGGACGTCTTCCTCAAGGAGTACCGGGACGAGGCGGATCGTGACGAGCTGCGGCCGATGCTCGTCGACGAGGGGCTGCGGCACATCGCCGCCGGCGGCTGGACCACGCCGGACGGCACCCACACGCGGATCTACCTGCTGCACTTCGACACCGCGGCCGTCGTGGACGAACTGCAGTCCCTCCACATCGCGCCGTTCGTCGGCCCGTCCTACACCGTGCGGGGTACGGACGAGTCCGTCCCCGACGAGGACTATCCGGTGAAGGCGCAGCTCGACGACCTCACGTACTCCTTCTACGTCGAAGCCGAGCCGTACGGCGCCGAACAGGTGCGTCAGGCCTATTTCGGTGCCGGCGACGTGCTGGCCGTCGTCCTGCAGAGCCGCAAGGGCGGCGCCGAGGCGGTGCCCTTCCAGCAGGCCGTCGTCCTGCAGAGCCGACTGCTCCACTGATCCGCACGGCGGACCTCGCACGGAGGGCCGGGCCCCGGCCGCGTAAGCTGGGACCCGGCCCTGTCGTATGCCCCCCGCTCAAGGAGCACCCCGTGGAGATCTTCTTCGAAGCCCTGCTGGTCCTGGTCTGCGTCGGCGTTCTCGCCTTCGCCGGTCTGACCGTGAAGAAGCTGTACCAGGGCCAGCGCTGATCACCGACGCCAGGAAGTACCGCTCATGATCGAGATCCCGTCCGACCTGCACAAGGACCTCGTGCCGCTCGTCTTCCTGCTGGGTGACTGGGCCGGCGCGGGCGTGCACGACTTCCCCGGTGCCGAGAAGTGCAACTTCGGCCAGGAGGTCTCCTTCACCCACGACGGCCGGGACTTCCTGGAGTACCAGTCGCACACCTGGGTGCTGGACAACGACGGCAACAAGGTCCGTCCCCTGGAGTCCGAGCACGGCTTCTGGCGCGTCGACGCCAACCGCAAGGTCGAGGTGACGATGACCCGCGACGACGGCGTCATCGAGATCTGGTACGGCGAGCTGGCCGACCAGAAGCCCCAGATCGACCTGGTCACGGACGCGGTGGCCCGCACCGCGGCCTCCCGCCCCTACACCGGCGGCAAGCGGCTGTACGGCTACGTCAAGAGCGACCTGATGTGGGTCGGCGAGAAGCAGACCCCCGAGGTCGAGCTGCGCCCCTACATGTCGGCGCACCTGAAGAAGGTCGTCACCCCGGAGGACGTCGAGCGCTGGGCCAAGGCCCTGCCGGACGACATGCCGGACGACGGGATCGCTTTCTTCAAGTAGTCGCCCGTTCCTCCCTTCACCCGTTCCAGACGACGGTGCAGATGTAGACGCACTCGTGCCGGGGCACCGCGAGGAACTGGTTGAAGCCGCGTCCGCCGAAGATGGGGAAGTTCCGCAACCCGCCGGGCTTCCCCTCCGGCCGACTGCCCGCGGTCTCGGCATCACGCCCGAGGGCGGCGATCTCGGTGGCGATCCGCTCGACTTCGGCGACGACGCCCACGGGCAGCCCTGCCGTGAGGTACTCCTCGCTCGGGTTGTACTCCCACTTCCAGTCGCTCACAGGCCCGCTTCCGCCTCCGCCTCGGCGTGGATACTCCGGATCTCGGCGATGGCGTCCGTCGGGTCCTCGACTCCCGCGCTCACCACGTCCTCCAGGTGGCGCAGGCGTGCGGCGCGGGACGTGCGGCGCTGGATCGCCACGAAGACTCCCCAGGTGTGGACGAAAGTACGGAGGGGCGCGAGGGACTGCGTCTGCTGCGCATTGGTGGTCGCCTCGATGAGGTCCTCAACGAAGGCGGGCACCCGGCTCGGCGTCAGACTCGCGACCGCGGTACGCAGTGCCTCGGGCGTGAGGGCAGGCATGGGGATGAGGGGCTCGGTGAGTGATTCCGGGCGTTGAGCGGTCATGGAGTCCTCTGGATCGAGGGCCGGTGCTGGTGTCGACGGTACCGACCGCGGCGAGCGCCCGGAGAGCTTCTTGGGCGTCACCCCGCGAGGAGGGGCGCCGGGCCTAGACTCGTGGTGTGGTGAGCACCGACTGGAAGAGCGACCTCAGGCAGCGCGGGTACCGGCTGACGCCTCAGCGGCAGCTGGTGCTGGAAGCCGTGGACACCCTTGAGCACGCGACCCCCGACGACATCCTCGGCGAAGTGAGGAAGACGGCGTCGGGGGTCAACATTTCCACCGTGTACCGCACGCTGGAGCTGCTGGAGGAGCTGGGGCTGGTCAGCCACGCCCACCTCGGGCACGGTGCGCCCACCTACCACCTGGCCGACCGGCACCACCACATCCACCTGGTCTGCCGGGACTGCACCAACGTGATCGAGGCCGACCTGTCGGTGGCCGCCGACTTCACCGCCAAGCTGCGCGAGCAGTTCGGCTTCGACACCGACATGAAGCACTTCGCGATCTTCGGCCGCTGCGAGAGCTGTTCGCTGAAGGGTTCAACTACCGAGTCGTAGGCGAGTCGTAGGCTGGGCGTATGAAGAGCCCCCTGCTGTCCCTGCCCGGCGCCGTTCCCGCCGAGGGTGTGGACGAAGGCGTCGCCGCCCACTACGGCGACCTGTTCCGCGAGCAGCGTGCCCTCGCCGACGGCACCGGCTTCGTCGACCTCTCCCACCGCGGTGTCGTCACCGTCACGGGCGACGACCGGCTGAGCTGGCTGCACCTGCTGCTCACCCAGCACGTCAGCGACCTGCCGACCGGCCAGGCCACCGAGGCGCTGATCCTCTCCGCGAACGGCCACATCGAGCACGCCCTGTACCTCGTCGACGACGGTACGACCGTCTGGGCCCACGTCGAGCCCGGCAGCCAGGAGGCGCTCATCGCCTACCTGGAGTCGATGAAGTTCTTCTACCGGGTCGAGGTCGCCGACCGCACCGCCGACACCGCCCTCGTGCACCTGCCCGCCGGGTCGATTGCCCGGCCCCCCGCCTCCGCCGTCGTGCGGGAGACGCCGTACGGCCGTGATCTCTTCCTGCCTAGGGAGGAGCTGGAGGCGTTCGCCGCCGAGGCCGGGCCCGCGGCCGGGATCCTCGCGCACGAGGCGCTGCGGGTCGAGCAGCACCGGCCCCGCCTCGGCTTCGAGACCGACCACCGGACCATCCCGCACGAGCTGGGCTGGATCGGTACGGCCGTGCACCTCCAGAAGGGCTGTTACCGCGGGCAGGAGACCGTCGCCCGGGTGCAGAACCTCGGCAAGCCGCCGCGCCGCCTGGTCTTCCTGCACCTGGACGGCAGCGAGGTCCACCTGCCGCCGAACGGGGCGGAGATCCGCCTCGCGGACGACGGCCCCGACGGCCGGAAGGTCGGGTTCGTCACCACCTCCGCGCGCCACCACGAGCTGGGCCCCGTCGCCCTCGCCCTGGTGAAGCGGAACGTGCCGGTGGACGCCCGGCTGATGGCCGAGGAGACGGCGGCCGCGCAGGAGACGGTCGTCGAGCCGTAGGGCCCGCCCGCCTCAGACCTCGACGAGGATCGTGAACGGGCCGTCGTTCGTCATGGACACCCGCATCTGGGCGCCGAAACGTCCCGTCGCCACCGTCGCGCCCAGCGCGCGCAGCCGGGCGACGACCTCGTCGACCAGCGGTTCGGCGACGTCGCCGGGCGCGGCGGCGTTCCAGGTGGGGCGGCGGCCCTTGCGGGCGTCGCCATAAAGAGTGAACTGGCTGATCACCAGCAGCGGGGCGTCGAGGTCGCTGCACGACTTCTCGTCGTGCAGGATCCGCACCGACCAGAGCTTGCGGGCCAGCTGTGCCGCCTTCTCCACGGTGTCGTCGTGGGTGACGCCGACCAGGACGCACAGGCCCTCGCCCTCGATCGCGCCCACGGTCTCGCCGTCCACGACGACGCTCGCGCCGTCCACCCTCTGCACCACTGCACGCATCCCGTCATGATGCCGTGCGCCCCCAGGGTGTCGGGGGGCGGGGCCGTACGGGGTTTCTTTTCGCTCGGAACCCCCCATCTGGGGCCGATCGGGGCCGATCGTGGGCACTCGGTCACATAGCGGCCACTTGGGGTGGCACGATGCTCCCAGACGCCGGGCGAGGGGACGGTTGAGGCATATGAGCACACCGAGTACGGGGCAGTCGTTCGGGACTGCCGCGTTGACATGTCCGAGTGGACGGGGCGGTCCGGGCAATCCGGGTGGTCTGGGTGGTCTGGAGGCGCCCCGGGCGCCCTTGCAGCGCACGGACAGCCCGGAGCTGCCCGCGGACCGTCCGGAGCGGGATCTGACCGCGCTGAGCCTGCCGGAGCTGCGCACACTGCGCCGGGACGCCCAGCGCGAGGAGGCCGACCTCAGTTACGTACGGCGGCTGCTGCAAGGCCGTATCGACATCCTGCGCGCGGAGCTGGCGGGGCGCGGGACGGCCTCGTCGTCGTCCGTGGTCACCACCGCGGCGACCGGGTCGGTGGTGGAGCGGCTGTCGGAGATCCTCGCCGACGCGCCCGCCCGGCAGCGCTCCTCCGCCCGGCACGTGACGCTGGGCACGCCGCGCAGCGAGGAGTGCCGACGGCTGGCCGCGGAGATGCTGGGCGAGGTGGAGCTGTCCGACCTGACGGCCCGCACCGACGTCGAGCTGACGGCCGGCATGGGGCGGCTCGTGCGCTACGAGCAGCAGGTCTCCCGGCGGCGGCAGCGGCTCCAGCGCACGGCGGACGGCTGCAGCGCGGAGATCGCGCGCCGGTACCGTGAGGGGGAAGCACAAGTCGACGACCTGCTCGTGTGACACGGGGGCGGCCTTCCGCGCCGCCCCCGGGGCCCGGTGATCCCGGGCCGTCGCCGCGGGAGGTCGCCCCGTTCCGGAAGGCCACCGCCGATGCCCGCGCCCCAGCCGTCGCAACCGTCGCACGCGAACCAGTCCGCGCCCACGTCCGCCCTGTCGCCCGTCGTGCCGCCCGTCCTCGCCGAGGTCGTCCGGTCCGGCTTCGTCGAGGGGCGGCACCGGGGCAGTCTGGTGGTGCTGGGCGCCGACGGGGCGGTGGAGCTGGCGCTGGGCGAGGTGACGGCGCCGGTCTTCCCGCGCTCCTCCAACAAGCCGATGCAGGCGGCGGGCGTGCTGCGGGCCGGTCTCGACCTCGCGGGGGAGCGGCTGGCGCTGGCCGCCGCGAGCCACTCCGGAGAACCGTTTCACCGGGATCTGGTCCGCAAGATGCTGGACGAGTACGGCCTGGACCCCGCGCTGCTCCAGTGCCCGCCCGACCTGCCGCTGGACGCCGAGGAGCGGGAGACGTACCTGGCGTCCGGCGCCGTGCCGGACCCCGTCACCATGAACTGCTCCGGCAAGCACACCGCGATGCTGGCGGTCTGCGCCCAGCAGGGCTGGCCGCTGGAGACCTACCTCGACGCGGAGCACCCGCTCCAGCGGATCATCCACAAGGTGGTGGAGGACGCGGCGGGCGAGCCGGTCGCCGCCGTCGGCACCGACGGGTGCGGGGCACCGCTGATGGCGATCAGCCTGGTCGGGCTGGCCCGCGCCTTCCGCTCCTTCGTCGGCGCCGAGCCCGGTTCGGCCGAGCGCCGGGTCGCCGACGCGATGCGCGCCCACCCCGAGTACGTCGCCGGCAGCCGCCGCGCGGACACCTGGCTGATGCGCGAGGTGCCGGGCACGCTCTCCAAGATGGGCGCGGAGGCCGTCCAGGCGGTGGCCCTGCCCGACGGCCGCGCCCTCGCCTTCAAGATCGAGGACGGCGCGACCAGGGCCCTGGGCCCGGTGCTGTCCCGCGCCCTGACCCTGCTGGGCGTCGAGGGCCCGGTCGTCGACCGCATCGGCCAGGCGCCCCTGCTGGGCGGCGGCCGCGAGGTGGGGGAGATCCGGGCGTCCTTCTGACGTCCACGGCCGCCGTTAATCCCCGCGACGCGGGTGGCGGAGTCGGCCTACCGTGAGCGTATGAGCCGCCGTACCGAGATAGACGTACGTCCCATCACCGAGGCCGAGTTCCCGGACTGGAACCGGGCGCTGAACACGGGTTTCCTGCGGCCGCCCGCCGTGGCCGCGGAGCAGCTGGAGGCCCGCCGCAAGGAGTTCGTACCGGGCCGGTCGCTGGGCGCCTTCGACGGGGAGCGCTGTGTCGCCACCTTCCGGTCCTTCGACCAGGAGGTCACCGCGGTCGGCGGCGCCCCCGTCCGGGCCGACGCGGTCTCCAACGTCACCGTCACCGCGACCCACCGCCGCCGTGGCCTGCTCACCCGGATGATGGCGCAGGACCTGGCCGCGGCGAAGGAGCGCGGGGACGTCGTCGCGACGCTGATCGCGGCCGAGTACCGGATCTACGGCCGGTACGGCTTCGGCCCCGCCACCACCATGACTGAGTGGACGGTAGATGTCCCGCGCGCCGGTCTCGACCCGCGCTGGGCCGCCCCGGAGGACGGCGGGCGGATCGACCTGGTGGACGGTGAGGACGTGCGCAAGCTCGGGCCCGAGCTGCACGAGCGGCTGCGCCGGGCCCAGCCGGGCGCGGTCAGCCGGTCCGAGCTGTGGTGGCAGTACCGGACCGGTGTCGTCGACTGGAACGGCTCCCCGTGGACCGAGCCCTGCTACGCCGTGTACCGCGCGGCGGACGGCGAGGTCGAGGGCATGGTGTCGTACCGCACCGACGACCGCTGGGGCGAGGCCAAGCAGCCGCTGAACACGGCGACCGTCGACTGGCTGCTCGCCGTGACCCCGGCCGCCGAGCGGGCGCTGTGGCACTACCTGTGCTCGATCGACTGGGTCCAGACGGTCAAGAGCGGCTGGCGCTCCCCGGACGACCTGCTCCCCGGACTCCTGCCGGACCCGCGCGCCGCCCGCATCACCACGCAGGCCGACTGGCTGTGGGTGCGGGTCCTGGACGTCGCCGAGGCGCTCACGGCGCGGACGTACGAGGGGCGGGGTGCGACGGTGCTCGACGTGGTGGACCGGTCGGGTCTCACCGGCGGGCGGTGGCGGCTGGAGGCGGGGCCGGACGGGGCGTCCTGCGTGCCGACCACCGAGAGCGCCCATCTCGTGCTCGACGTGGCGGAGCTGGGGGCGCTGTGGCTGGGCGACGCCTCGGCCGTACGGCTGGCGGCGCTCGGCCGGGTGCGGGAAGAACGAGCGGGCGCCGCCCGTGTGGTCGACGCCCTGCTGCGTACGTCCAGGCGGCCTTGGTGCCCGGACATGTTCTGAGATGACTCCCTTCCGCCGGTGACGGTGGACCTGCGCATCCGTAGCGCGTGTTCTTCGTGTTCTTCGTGCTCTTCAGTTGTGGTTGTGGTTGTTGTGCGTGGTGCCTACCGGTCGGCCGGGCTCCCGGCTCCCCTCCGGAAGGGGGCCCGGCCGTCGGTACGTCGGTTCAGCCGGACTGGGCGAGCAGCATCACGAGGATCACCGCGCCCACACCGCCGATCATGGTGTTCTTCGCCCTGATGCCGATGGACAGCGCGACGAACGCGATGATGCCCATCGGCCCGTACTTCCATTGCACGAGCTGCTCGAACCCGATGGCCAGAGCCGCGACGACGATGGCGATGAGCGGCATGGTGGTCCCCCTGTCACCGTGGTGGCCAACCCCCGTGAGGCTCGACCACGTTGCTCAAGTTGGCTGCCAACTTCACTGTACTTATCTCCGCTTGGAAGCGTCTCATAACCACCTTTCCGCGAACTGCCCAAAGATGGCGAGAAGTTGTAGGGTTTGGTCGTGGAGCCGGAACGCGCCCCTGTCAACGGGCGGAAGAGACCGCAGCGGCCACAGGCCACCCATCGAGAGGTGGCCGACGAGCTGCGCGCCCGGATCAGGTCCGGTCGGTTGCGGCCGGGCCAGCGCATGCCCACGCAGGCCCAGTTGGCCGAGGAGTTCGGTGTGGAGCGCGGCGCCGTCCGCCAGGCCCTGCGCATCCTCCAGTCGGAACGTCTGCTCACCAATGTGTCCAAGGGGAGCCCCGCGACCGTCGCGCCCGACCTGTACGGCCCCCAGGCCGGCCCGGAGGCGCGGCCGATGCCCACCACCGTGGCCCTCGCCTCCCGGATCGCGGCGGCCTTCGCCGCCGAGCACGTCGAGATCGACGCGCTGTGCCTGACCTCCGTCTCCCTCACCCTCGCCCTCGGCGAACCACTGAGCCAGATCCACGCGGGGCGACTGAAACCGGCCAAGGTCGACGTCCGGGTCCTGCTGCCGAGCAGCGACATCGACCTCGCCTTCCCGGTGGCGGTCTCGGGCGGCGCGGCGGGCGGCCCGGTGCACCGGCGGTGGCTGGCGATGCGCAACGCCCAGGGGCAGGTGCTCCAGCACAACCTGCTGAGCCTGCGCGCCACGCACGGCATCGACGTGCGCGTCTCCTTCCGCGCGCTGCCCTTCACCCCGCCGATGAAGCTGTACGTGCTCAACGGCAGCGAGGCCCTCTTCGCGTACTACACCCTCAGCCGGCGCGCGCAGGAGATCGACCACGAGCAGCTGGAGATGTACGACGCGGAGGGCATCCGCTCGACGCTGTTCGCCTTCGAGCAGGGCGGTGGCCTGCGCGACGGCGTGTTCGTGAAGCAGTCCCGGCTGTGGTTCGACGCGCTGTGGGGGACGATCAGTTCGGAGCTGCAGCTCACGACCTGACCGTCCCGGTCACAGGGCGGGACCGGCGACCAGGAGGGCCAGCAGCACCGCTCC
This sequence comes from Streptomyces sp. BBFR25, assembly GCF_044590125.1. NCBI lineage: Bacteria > Bacillati > Actinomycetota > Actinomycetes > Kitasatosporales > Streptomycetaceae > Streptomyces > Streptomyces sp. BBFR25. Next base: position 3,971,273 of record NZ_CP172447.1, on the reverse strand, counting down.
GGCGGAGCTGACGGAGGGGCTCTTGGCCTTGATGCCTATGGTGAGCAGGAGCAGGCCGACGATGCCGGTGGCACCGTACTTCCACTGGACGATCTGCTCGAAGGCTATGACGAAGACCGCGGAGACCAGGGTCAGGACGGGCATGGCCTTCCCCCCTTCGGGAAGTTCGATGAGCACGACGTACGGGAAGGTAAACTTTCGCCAACCATGCGAAGTTGGCAACCAACTCTGCCTATGTTGTCCCCACTTGGCTACTACCTATAAACAAGTTTCAAACAACTCCCCGTAGGTAGGTCGAAGTTGTAGCGTTTGGTCGTGACTCAGGAGAACGTGTCCGTGAACGGCAGCAGAAGGCTCTCGTCCCAGGAGATCGCCGAGGTCCTGCGGGAGCGGATCCGCGGGGGAGACCTCAAGGCGGGCGACCGCCTGCCCACCCAGGCCGAGCTGGCCGAGGAGTTCGGCGTGGAGCGCGGCACCGTCCGCCAGGCCCTGCGCGCGCTCCAGGAGGACGGCCTGCTCACCAACGTCAGCAAGGGCAGCCCGCCCCGCATCGCCGAGCCCGCCACACCGCGGACCGAGCCGCAGCCGACGATGGTGGCCCTGGGGCCGCGCCTGGCGGAGGCGTTCGCGGCACCGCACGTACGGATAGACGTCGTGTGCCACACCTCGGAGACGCTGATGCTGGCCCTCAGCGAGCCGCTCCGCCTGATCCACGAGGGCCGCATCCACCCCAAGTCGATCGACTTCCGCGTGCTGATGCCCTCCCGCGACATCGCGCTCGCCTTCCCCGTCCTGGTCGAGGACGAGGAGGACGACCCGGTCCACCAGCGCTGGCTCCAGATGCGCAACGCCCAGGCCCGGGTCCTGCGGCACAACCTGCACGCCGTGCGCTCCACCCACCGCGTCGACGTGCACATCGCCTTCCGCGCCCTGCCGTTCACCCCGACGACCAAGCTCTACCTGCTCAACGGCGAGGAAGCCCTCTTCGGGTACTACATGGTGACCCGGCGCGAGGAGGAGTACGAGAGCCGGACGCTGGAGATGTACGACGCGCTCGGCTCCCAGTCGCTGCTGTTCTCGTTCCTGAAGCGCAGCGGCCACCGGGAGTCGGTGTTCGTGGAGGAATCACAGAAGTGGTTCGACGCCCTCTGGGAAACCATCACCACGGACATGACACTCTCCTAGTGACTTCCGATACGGATCAGACGGAACCGGTGAGCGAGCGGGCCGGGCAGCCCGGGCCGTCCGAGCAGTCCGAGCAGTTCGAGCAGTTCGAGCGTTTGCGGGACCTGGTCGTGGGCGCCCGCGTCGTCCTGTGGGACTTCGACGGCCCCATCTGCAGACTGTTCGCGGGCTACTCGGCCGACCGGGTGGCGGGTGAACTGGTGGACTGGCTGGAGGGGCTGGGCCTCAAGGAGCTGCTCACCCAGGAGGAGCAGGTCCACCCGGACCCGCACGTCCTGCTGGGCGCGGTCAACCGCAGGCGCCACCGCAGCGACCTGGTCGCCGACTTCGAGGAGCGGCTGACCCGGGAGGAGCTGCGCGCCGTGGCCACCGCGTGGCCGACCGCGTACGCGGACCCCCTGATCCGCACCTGGTCGGCGCTGGACGTCGGCCTCGCGATCACGACCAACAACTCGCCCCGCGTGGTGAGCGAGTACCTGGCCACCCGCGGCCTGCTGGACTGCTTCGCCCCCCACATCTACGGCCGCACCCAGGAGCTGCACCTGCTCAAGCCCGACCCGTACTGCCTCAACCGCGCCCTCAGCGCGATGGGCGTCGCTCCCGCGCAGGCCCTGATGGTCGGCGACACCACCTCCGACCTGACCGCCGCCCGCCGGGCCGGGGTGCCCTTCCTGGGCTACGGCCACAACGAGCGGAAGGCGAAGATCCTCCAGGAGGCGGGCGCGGAGACGGTCGTGCACTCCCTGGAGCCGGTGCTGCGGCTGCTGTGGGAGACGAAGGGACCGGGACCGGCCGGCACCTGACTGGTCCCCGGCGTCGCACACCTGATCCCGCGTTCGCCGCCCGGTGGGACGGCGCGGCGGCGTCCGACGGGGTTCCACGGGGACGGCGGGGGTGACAGGAGTACCGTTTTCCCACTCCTGCACCTCCGCAAGGGTCCAAGGCGAGAGAAAAACGGTAGATGTCGCCTGAATCGGCCTCCCCCGCCCGGCTCCGTGCCGTCGAGGTGAGCGGTGACGAAAGTACGGTCGAGGGTCCGCTGCGCGGCTACCACCACGAGACGTACGTGGTACCGCTGCCCGGCGCGGCGGGTGCCGCGGGGGCGGCGCGCTGGAAGTGCCGGGAGCCGCGGAGCAACCTGCTCTGGTTCGACCGCCGGTGCTTCGTGTCGGAGGAGCAGCTGCTGTGTGCCCTCCAGGGCCGGATCACCGACGTGCCGGACGTCTTCGAACTCGACGGGCTGCCGCCCCTGCAGCGGTTCGTCGAGGGCCGGACCCTCGGCTCGCTGTACGGGGCCGGCCGGACGGTGCCCGACGTCTTCACGCGGCAGATCGTGCGGCTCTTCGGCGAGATGGCCGCCGTGACGTCGCGGACGCTCCCGGTGGAGAGGCGGTGCCGCCCCGAGGACCGGCGGGCGGACGGGGACACCGACGGCTTCATGGAACGGCTCGTCTGCTTCACCGAGCAGCGCGTCTACGCGGAGAACCTGCCGCGCTTCGGCTCCCTCTTCGCCGCCCTGGGGCTGGACGACGACGCCTTCAAGCGGCTGCGCAAGCACGTCGCCGGACTCCGTGAGCGCCCGTTCTGCCTGCTCCACGCCGACCTGCACCGCGAGAACCTCGTCGTCGACGCGGACCGGCGGCTGTGGACCATCGACTGGGAACTGGCGATGGTCGGCGACCCGCTCTACGACCTGGCCACCCACCTGCACCTGATGCGCTACCCGTCCTGGCAGCGCGCCCGGGTGGTGGAGGCGTGGCGCCGCGCGGTCGAGGCCGCGCGCCCCGGCGGCTCGTCCGGCTGGCGGCAGGACCTGGAACGGATCGTCGGCTACAAGCGGGCCCAGTCGGTCTTCACCGACGTCATCCGCGAAGCCATCTCGCTGGGGCGGCAGGCGCGCTCGCCCGGTCCCGGCGTCCGGCTCGCGGCCGCCAGGCTGCACGGCATCCTGACCGACGCGGCCCCGCCCCTCGGGCTCGAGTCGGTGCCCGACCCGGCGGCGGTCGCCGCCGCCCTCGTGCGGTGGAGCCGCGCCCACGCGGACGAGGGGACCCCGCCGGACACCGCCTAGGCTCACCCCATGAACGCCCCCGGCCTGCGCGAGCGCAAGAAGCAGCGGATGTTCCGCACCCTGTCGGACGTCGCCGTCGAACTCTTCCTGGAGAAGGGCTTCGACGCGGTGTCCGTCGCGGAGGTGGCGGCCGCGGCCGAGGTCTCCAAGCCGACGCTCTTCCGGTACTTCCCGGCCAAGGAGGACCTGGTCCTCCACCGCATCGCCGACCACGAGGACGAGGCCGCCCGGGTGGCCGGACAGGGACCCGCGCCGATCGACGCGCTGCGGCGGCACTTCCTGGCGGGCCTGGAGCGGTGCGACCCGGTGACCGGGCTCAACGACCACCCCGCCGTCCTCGCCTTCCACCGGCTGCTCTACGGCACCCCCGCCCTGGTCGCCCGGATGCACACCCAGCTGGAGCGGTCCGAGGCCGCGCTCGCCGAGGCGCTCGGCGGTGACCTGGAGGCCAGGCTGGCGGCCGGGCAGATCATCGCCGTGCAGCGGATCCTCGCCCTGGAGAACTGGGGGCGGATCGCCCGCGGGGAGCGGGTGGAGGACGTGCGGGGCGACGCGGTGGCGGCGGCGGAGCGGGCGTTCGCCGGGCTGGCGGCCGGACTGCCCCGATTCACAACGGAGTAAATCCGCAACGAGGCAAATCAGCGGCGGAGTAAAACAGCAACGGAGTAAAAAATGTAACTCGGTAACGTCTTTCGGGTAGGCTCGCCGGAATGACGTCGACCGACACCGCCCTCCAGCGCGCCCTCGACCGCGAGCGCGCCCACCACGACCGCTGCCGGACCGTCCTCGCCGCGATGGTCGAGGGAGCCCAGGAACACGTCGTCACCGGCGAGGACGTCTCCGCCTCCGGTGCCGACGCCGAGGTCCTCGGGTACCGGCTGCGCAGCCGGGCCAAGGAGATGCGCGAACTGCCCGAGGGCCCGCTGTTCTTCGGACGGCTCGACTTCGCTCAGGGGGAGGAGACCGGGCGGGCGCTGCACATCGGGCGGCTGCGGATCACCGAGCACCCGGCCGCCCCGCCCCTCGTCGTCGACTGGCGCGCCCCCGTCTCCCGCGCCTTCTACCAGGCCACCGCGGGCGACCCGCGCGGCGTGGCCGTCCGCCGCCGCTTCGGATGGGCGCCCGGCAGCCGCGGCGACTCGGCCGACCTCACCGGCATGGAGGACGAGCACCTCGGCCGGGGCGAGTCCCGGGCCAGCGCCATCGTCGCCCGGGAGATCGAGCGGCCCCGCGTCGGACCCATGCGGGACATCGCCGCCACCATCCAGCCCGAGCAGGACGACCTGGTCCGCGCCCCGCTCGGCGCCACCGTCTGCGTCCAGGGCGCCCCGGGCACCGGCAAGACCGCCGTCGGCCTGCACCGGGCCGCCTACCTCCTGTACACCCACCCGCAGCGCATCCAGCGGGGCGGACTGCTGATCCTCGGCCCCAACCCGACCTTCCTCTCCTACATCGCCGAGGTGCTCCCCGCCCTCGGCGAGAGCGGCGTACGGCAGTCCACGCTCGCCCGGGAGATCGCCCGGCACCCCGTCACCCGCACCGACGACGCGCGGGCCGCCGCGCTCAAGCACGATGCCCGGACGGCCGAGGTGCTGCGCCGCGCCCTGTACGCCCGCGTGGACCCCGGCGCCGCGGGCGACCTCACCGTGCCGGACGGCTCCTACCGCTGGCGCGTCCCGGCCGAGACGCTGGCCCGCATCGTCGCGGACGTACGCCGGGAGCAGCCGCCGTACACCGTCGGGCGCGAGCGGGTCAGGGCCCGGATCGTGCGGCACCTCCAGGAGCGGGCCGAGCGGCGCGCCGGGCCGCGGACCAACGCCTGGGTGCGCCGGGTCGAACGGGCCCGGCCGGTCGGCGCGGCCCTCGACGCCGTGTGGCCCCGGGTGCGCCCCGAGGAGGTCCTCGCGCCGCTGCTCGGCGACCCGGACGAACTGGCGCGGGCGGCCGATGGTGTGCTGGACGACGACGAGCAGCAGGCCCTGCTCTGGACGGGCCGGGCGCCGCGGTCGTGGAAGTCGGCCCGCTGGTCCGCCGCCGACCTGGTCCTGCTCGACGAGGTCGCCGGACTCCTCGAACACCCCGAGGGCTACGGCCACATCGTCGTCGACGAGGCCCAGGACCTCTCCCCGATGGAGTGCCGGGCCATCGCCCGCCGCTCCGCCTTCGGTTCGCTCACCGTCCTCGGCGACCTCGCCCAGGGGACCACGCCGTGGGCCGCGCGGTCCTGGCGGACGGTCCTCGCCCACCTCGGCCGCCCGGACGCCGTCGTGGTGCCGCTGACCACCGGATTCCGGGTGCCGGAGAAGGTCGTGGGCCTCACCAACCGGCTGCTGGACCGGCTCGGCGTGGACGTGCCCCCGGCCCGTTCGCTGCGCGGCGACGGTGAGCTGACGCTGCGCGCGTGCGCGCCGGGCGCCGTGCCGGAGACGGTCGTGGACGCCGTACGGCACGCCCTCACCCGGGAGGGCTCGGTGGGTGTCGTCGCCGCCGACCCGGACGTGGCCGGGCTGCGGGCCGCCCTCGACGCGGCCGGCGTCGCGGCGGCGGGGCCCGAGGCGCGGGCCGCCCGGGTGGCCGTCGTACCGGCGAGCGTGGTCAAGGGCCTGGAGTACGACCACGTCGTCGCCGTCGAACCGGCGGCGATCGCGGCGGCGGAGGGACCCGGCGGGCGGGGCCTCAACCGGCTGTACGTGGTGCTCACCCGCGCGGTGTCCCGCCTCGACGTGGTGCACGCGCGGCCGCTGCCGTTCTGACGTGCACCACCGCCCGTCAGCGCCCGGTGATCACGTCCACGACGCGGGTGTACCCGTCGGAGCCGTGCCCCCGCGCGACGACCCGGCGGGCCTGTCCCTCGATCACCCGCATCAGGCTCGCGTCGATGCCGTGCGCCTCGGCGGCGTGGACGACGTGCGTCATGGTCGAGACGGCGGAGGTGATCGGGTTGATCGCGCCCGAGTGCGTACCGGCGTCCGTGTCGGCGGCGAACTCCGTGAACAGCGGCGGCAGGATCGCGGCGATGCCCTGCGCGAACGGCGCGAGTTCCGCGCTGGTGACGCCCTCCGCCCGGGCCACCGCGAGGGCGTGTACGTAGCCCGCCATCGCCGTCCAGAAGATGTCGAGCAGCGCGATGTCGTAGGCCGCCGCCCGCCCCGGGTCCGCACCCAGGTGGGTGTGGGTGCCGCCGAGCGCCGCCAGCAGCGGCCGGTGCTCCTCGTACAGCTCCTCGGGACCGCTGTGCAGGAACACCGCGTCGTCCGTGCCGATGGTCGGGGCGGGGGTCATGATCGCGCCGTCCAGGTAGCGGACGCCGTGCCGGGCGGCCCACTCGGCCGTGTCCCGGGCGCGGCCGGGGGTGTCGGCGCTCAGGTTCACCAGGGTGCGGCCCTTGAGCGCGGTGGTGACGGCCTCCTGGCGCAGTACGGCGTCCGAGGCGTCGTAGTTCACCACGCAGACCACCGTCAGCGGCGAGGCGGCGACGGCCTCCTCGGCCGACGCGGCGGCCCGCGCGCCCGCCGCGACCAGGTCGGCGTCCCGCCCCGGCGTGCGGTTCCAGACGGTGGTGGACACTCCCGCGGCCAGGAACGCGTCGGCCAGCGCCCGGCCCATCGGGCCCAGGCCGACGACGGTGACGGCCGAAGGTCGGTCGGTGTGTGCGGACATGCTTCAACTCCCGTAACGTGAAGAACAATTGCTGATGAATGGGGGCACCTCATGGCACACCGGCGCCAGGATCCGAACGTCTGCGGAGTGACCGCCGCGATCGCCGTGATCGAGGGCAAGTGGAAGACCACGCTGCTGTGGCAGCTGGAGTCCGGCCCGCACCGCCCGGCCGAGCTGCGCCGGAAGGTGCCGGGACTCACCGAGAAGGTGCTGACCCAGGCGCTGCGCGAGATGGAGGCGGACGGTCTGGTGGACCGACGGGTGTACGACGTGCTGCCGCTGCGGACCGAGTACTCCCTGACCGATTTCGGCCGCGATCTCGCCGAGGCCCTTACTCCTCTCTCCGACTGGGGCCACCGCCGCCTGGACCGGCTGACGGGACCGGAGCCCGCCGCCCGCACGCTTTCCTGACGCCCGCCTGCCCCCCTCAGTCTCGGACGGGGGCGGCACGTTGCCCAGTACGCACAAAAAAGTGGGTACGGATGTCTGGGGCAGCGGGGAGACACACTATTGCAAGCAGGTGCTTGCAATAGTTAGCGCGAGGGCGCATGCTGGAGGCATGGCATCGCTCAACGTCGGCAATCTCGGTGAGTACCTGCGCGAGCAGCGGCGCAACGCGCAGCTGTCGCTGCGGCAGCTCGCCGACGCCGCGGGCGTGTCCAATCCGTACCTGAGCCAGATCGAGCGCGGGTTGCGCAAGCCGAGCGCGGAGGTGCTCCAGCAGGTCGCCAAGGCGCTGCGGATCTCCGCCGAGACGCTGTACGTCCGCGCGGGGATCCTCGACGCGGAGCGGGACCGGGACGACGTGGAGACGCGTGCGGTCATCCTCGCCGATCCCTCGCTCAACGAGCGGCAGAAGCAGGTGCTGCTCCAGGTCTACGAGTCCTTCCGCAAGGAGAACGGGTTCGGGGCCGATGAAGATGCAGATGCGGACGCCAATGCCGACGCCGATGCCGTTGTCGACGGGGCTGAACCAGTAAAAAACCCTCACTCGTAAGCAATTCCGGAGGACCATCACCATGGCCATCACCGACGACCTGCGCAAGACCTTCAGCGACCCCACCCCGCTCTACTTCGCCGCGGGCACCGCCGACCTCGCCTTCCAGCAGGCCAAGAAGGTGCCGGTGCTGGTGGAGCAGCTGCGCGCGGAGGCCCCGGCGCGGATCGACGCCGTACGCAACACCGACCCGAAGGCCGTCCAGGAGAAGGCGACGGCCCGCGTCAAGGAGACCCAGGGCAGCCTCCAGGCCAAGGCCAACGAGCTGTTCGGCTCCCTCGACGCCGACTTCAAGAAGCTCGGCGAGACCGCCCAGGACCTCGCGCTGCGTTCCGTCGGCGTCGCCGCCGAGTACGCGGTCAAGGCCCGGGAGACCTACGAGAAGGTCGCCGAGCGCGGCGAGCACGCGGTCCGCACCTGGCGCGGCCAGGCCGCCGACGGCATCGAGGACCTGGCCGAGGACGTGGAGGAGCTGGCCGTGGCCGTCGAGCCGGCCAAGCCCGCCCCGGCCAGGCCCGCGACGGCCAAGCCGACGACGGCCGGGTCCGAGCCGGTCCGGGTCACCGAGGACAAGTCCGCGGCGGCGAAGAAGACGCCCGCCCCGCGCAAGGCCCCGGCCAAGAAGAACGCCACCGCCAAGAAGACGACGCCGCCCGCCAAGTAGGGCAGGGCGCGACGAGCGAAGAGCGGGCCGGGCACCCTTGGGGTGTCCGGCTCGTTCTGCGGGTACGGTGACCGCTAAATGACGATGCGATTCTGGTGGTGGACGTTGTGCTGATGCAGGGGTTCGCAGGCTTCATGTGGCTGCTGAGCGTCGCCCTGATCCTTTTCAGCGGCTTCGCTTTGATCGACGCCGCCACGCGCCGCGAGGACGCCTACCGCGCGGCGGACAAGAAGACCAAGCCCTTCTGGCTGATCATCCTCGGGCTCGCCTTCGTGGTGAACCTGATCTTCAACATCCTGTCGTTCCTGCCGATCATCGGCCTCATCGCGACGATCGTGTACATGGTCGACGTACGGCCCGCGCTGCGCGGCCTGTCCGGCGGCGGCCGCAGCAGCCGCCGCGGCTCCAGCAGCGACGGGCCCTACGGCCCGTACAACGGCGGACGCTGACGGACTCGCAGACGGGACTCCCCGCGCGGGGAGTCACCGGGCGGGGACGTGAACCGGGACCGGGCGGCTCAGGCCGTCCGGTCCAGCAGGACCACGGCCAGGTCGTCCGCCAGCTCGCCGCCGTTGAGTTCGCGGACCTCGTTGACGGTCGCCCGCAGCAGCTCCTCGCCGGTCAGGCCCTCGGCGAGCTGGCGGCGGACCATCTCCACCATGCCGTCCTGGCCGAGCCGCTCCCGGCCCCCGCCGACGTGGCCCTCGATCAGGCCGTCGGTGTACAGCATCAGGCTCCACTCGGCGCCCAGCTCCACCTGCGTCCGCGGCCAGCGGGCGCCCGGCAGCAGCCCCAGCGCCGGGCCGTTGTTGTCGTAGGGCAGCAGCCGTGCGGGCATGCCCGGGCGGCTGAGCAGCGGGGACGGGTGCCCGGCCAGGCACAGGCCCGCGCGGCGGCCGTCCGGGGAGATGTCCACGGCGCACAGCGTCGCGAAGATCTCGTCGTCCGAGCGCTCGTGCTCCAGCACCTGCTGGAGCGTGCCCAGCAGCTGGTCGCCGCAGAGCCCCGCCAGGGTCAGCGCCCGCCAGGCGATCCGCAGCTCCACACCGAGCGCCGCCTCGTCCGGGCCGTGCCCGCAGACGTCGCCGATCATGGCGTGCACGGTGCCGTCCGGGGTGCGGACCACGTCGTAGAAGTCGCCGCCAAGGAGGGCGCGCGAGCGGCCCGGACGGTAGCGGGCGGCGAAGCGCAGCGGGGAGCCGGCCAGCAGCGGGGTCGGCAGCAGACCGCGTTCCAGGCGGCGGTTCTCCTGCGCCCGCAGCCGCCCCTCGGCCAGCCGCCGCTCCGCCGAGTCGGAGCGCTTGCGCTCGACGGCGTAGCGGATCGCCCGGCTCAGCAGGCGGCCGTCCAGCTCGTCGCGGAACAGGTAGTCCTGTGCGCCGACCGCCACGGCCTCGGCGCCGCGCTCGGCGTCGCTGGAGGAGGTGAGCGCGAGCACGGCGTGCCGGGGCGCCAGCTCCAGGACGTGCCGGAGCACCGCCAGCTCGTCGTCGCCCTCGGCGGCGCCGTTGCCGTTGCCGCCGCCGTCGGTGCCGGTGCGGGCCGGGGCGGGGGCCGACAGGGCGAGGTCCAGCAGGATGCAGTGGACGTCGTCGGTCAGCAGCCGCCCGGCCTCGGTGAGGTTGCGTGCGGTGCGGACGCGGATCGGCTTGCCCGCCTGGTCGAGCAGGTCGGGCACGATCGGCGAACCGGCCGGGTCGTCCTCGATCAGCAGCACGGTCAGGTTCGTGGGCACCGCGCTCTCCGTCCGGCCGCCGTGCGTCCGGTCGGTGCCGGTGCCGGGGGCTGTGCCGGGGCCGGTGCTGGTTTCGGGGCTGGTGTCCGTGGGCTTCTCGCGCTTCTCCGTGGGGTTCTCTCGCCGGGTGGTGGGGTTCTCGGCCGGGTGCGTCCCGGGCGGGGCCTGTTCCTTGGAAGGGCCGCTGTCCGGGGACGCGGCGGGCGCCTGACCACACTCCACGGCCGGGATCGCCCTCTGCCGCGGTACGGGTACGGGCATCGTCTTGGTTTTCCTTCCCTCCCCCCGAGGGCATGGCGGGGCGAGGGACCTCGACCCACCGACGGGGACCATAGCGGGTGACGACGCCGCTGCGGAATGGTCCAGGACACGTCGGACGGCGATCGGCCAGCGTCATATGCCGCGTAATCCCCCGCAGTTGGACACCTCGCCCGGGGGCCCGGGATGACGAACGTCACGCGGGGCGGGGCGCCGGGCGTGGACTGGGTCACGTGGCCCGCCTCACGCGCCCGGCGCGGGTGCGTGGCCCGCGTCACCCCTTGGGGGAGGACGCCTGCGCCGGGGCCGTGTCCGGCCGGACCACGCCGAGGATCGGCATCGAGCCCGCGCCCGCGATGGTGATCGAACGCCCGGGGCGCGGAGCGTGCACGACGGAGCCGTCGCCGACGTACATGCCGACGTGGCTGGCGTCGTCGAAGTAGATGATCAGGTCGCCGGGGCGCATGTCCTCGACGTCGACGCGCTTGAGCTGCTTCCACTGCTGCTGCGAGGTGCGGGGGATCGTCTGCCCGGCCGACACCCAGGCCTGCGAGGTCAGACCGGAGCAGTCGTAGGACTTCGGGCCCTCGGCGCCCCACTGGTACGGCTTGCCGATCTGGGCGGTGGCGTACTCGACGGCCTTGCGGCCCCGCTCGGTCGCCTCGGTGTCGAGGTCCTTGAGGATGCCGGAGTCGAGCCAGGCGGTCTGGGCCCTGGCCTGCGCCTCCTTCTCCAGCCGGGCGAGGCGCTCCTTCTCCTCCTTCGCCAGCTCGGACTCCAGCTTCTCGGCCGCCGCGATCTGCTTCTCGATCTTCTTTTGCGAGGTGGCCTTGGCCTTGCGGTTCGCCTCCAGCTCCTTGAAGCGGGCGGAGGCGTCCGCCGCATAGGTCTTCAGGTCCTCCTGGGCGCGGGTCAGCTCGCCGAGCAGGCCCTTGGTGGCGCGCTGGCCCTGGATCACCCGGCCGGTGCCGTCGAGGAAGTCCTCGGGGTCGTCGCTCAGGACCAGCTTGGCCCCGTCGGGCATGCCGCCGGTGCGGTACTGGGCGCGGGCCGCGGCTCCGGCGCGGTCCTTCAGCCCGTCCAGCTTCTCCTGGCCCTTGACGATCTTCTTGGCCAGCTCGACGATCTGGGCGTTCTGCTTCTCGGCCTTCTCCTCGGCGGCGTTGTACTCCTCCGTGGCCGCGGCCGCCGCGCGGTAGAGCGCGTCGAGCTTCTTGCGTACGGCTTCCAGGTCCTTGTCGGGAGTGGCGGCCGGGGCGGCGGCCGACGCCGACGGTGAGGGCGACGCCGACGGTGAGGGCGACGACGAGGGGCCCGGGTCCGCGAACGCCGTGCCCGGTGCCGCCAGCACGGTGACCGCGCAGACCACGGCCACGGCAGCGGTCGTCAAGCCACGTTTCCCCGTACGCATACCTCGCCCCCAAACTGATTAACCGTCAGTAACATAGGTCGCTCGGGGGATCGTGCCACGCCGACGCGAAAAGCGACAGAGGTCGTGCTTCCTCCCGCCTTCCTCCCGCTTCCTCGCGATTGCTTCCCTCGGTGTGTGACGAACACCGCACGGAGATCGTTCCGCGCCTGCGTCGGCCTGCGTCGGCCTGCGTCCGCCCGCGTCATGTCGGCGTCGCCGGTTCACGCGCGGGGCGCCAACGCCTCCCACCGCACCGTCACTTCGCCCTGCCGCCACCGCACCGGCCCGTCCGTCACCGGCCAGTCGGCCGTCAGATCCCGCACGGCCCGCATCCAGCGCTGCCGGGCACCGTAGGAGGCGTAGGGCGCGGCGGCGGCCCAGGCGCGGTCGAAGTCGCGCAGGAAGGCGTGCACGGGCTCGCCGGGGACATTGCGGTGGATGAGCGCCTTCGGCAGCCGTTCGGCCAGGTCGGAGGGGAGGTCCAGCGAGCCGAGGCGGGTCGCGAAGGTGACCGTGCGCGGTCCCTCGGGCCCGAGCGCCACCCACACGTGCCGGCGCCCGATCTCGTCGCACGTCCCCTCGACCAGGAGACCGCCGCGCGAGCCCTCCGACGCGGGCGCGAGCCGCGCGCACAGCCGCCGCCAGACGGCGGCCACCTCGCCCTCGTCGTACTGGCGCAGCACGTTCGCCGCGCGGATCAGCAGCGGCGGCCGGGAGACGGGGACCTCGAAGCCGCCGTGCCGGAAATCGAGCCCCGCGCGGACGTACGGCCGGGCCGCCGCCACCCGAGCCGGGTCGATCTCGACGCCCACCACGCGCGCGTGCGGCGCGACCGTGCGCAGGCGGTGCAGCAGCTCGACGGCGGTCCAGGGGGCCGCGCCGTAACCGAGGTCGACGGCGACGGGTTCGGCGGCGCGGCGCAGTTCGGCGCCGTGCACGGCCGCGATCCAGCGGTCCATGCGGCGCAGCCGGTTGGGATTCGTCGTCCCGCGCGTGACCGTGCCCACGGGACGGGTGGCGGTGGCGCGGGGTGGCATGACTACGAGGGTATGCGGCCGAGGAAATCCGGCCGAGGGCCTGCCCCGGTCGTGCGGCATTCGTCCGCGGGACGGTGGTACCCGCACACCGCGGCGGGGCCCCGTCGTCACCGGCCTCGATGCGGGACCCGGCCGGCCCTCGAACGGTTGAGCGATCGGCGGTAATGATTCGGCAAAGGCCGGAAAAGCGGAATGGAGCACCGCCCGTTCGGTGTTCCCACTCCTTGGAGGGCAATCCAGGTCCTCCGACCGGCATGCCCGCAGCGAGGAGGAACGGCTCGTGAGCCAGTACGTCAGCAGGCTCGGGCGTCGCTCACCGGTGGCATCCCCGCGGCTCCGGCTGCTGCGCAGACCCCGCCGCGTCGCCATGCTGTCCGTGCACACCTCACCGCTCCACCAGCCCGGCACCGGCGACGCCGGCGGCATGAACGTCTACATCGTGGAGCTGGCGCAGCGCCTCGCCGAGATCAACATCGAGGTCGAGATCTTCACGCGGGCCACCACCGCCGCCGTCCCGCCCGCCGTCGAACTCGCCCCCGGCGTCCTCGTCCGGCACGTCGACGCGGGACCCTACGAGGGACTGGCCAAGGAGGACCTGCCCGCCCAGCTCTGCGCCTTCACCCACGGCGTGATGCAGGCCTGGGCCGGTCACCGCCCCGGCCACTACGACCTCGTGCACTCCCACTACTGGCTCTCCGGGCACGTCGGCTGGCTCGCCGCCCAGCGCTGGGGCGCGCCCCTGGTGCACGCCATGCACACCATGGCCAAGGTCAAGAACGCCAACCTGGCCGACGGCGACACACCCGAACCGGCCGCCCGCGTCATCGGCGAGACCCAGATCGTCTCCGCCTCCGACCGGCTGATCGCCAACACGGCCGAGGAGGCCGACGAACTCGTCCGCCACTACGCCGCCGACCCCGACAAGGTCGCCGTCGTCCACCCCGGCGTGAACCTCGACCGGTTCCGCCCCTTCCCCAAGGGCTCCGTACCCGGCCCGGGACAGCACGGGAACGCCCGCGCCGCCGCCCGCGCCCGCCTCGGCCTGCCCCAGGACGCGCTTATCCCGCTCTTCGCGGGCCGCATACAGCCCCTGAAGGCGCCGGACGTCCTGCTGCGCGCCGTCGCCGTCCTCCTCGACGAACGCCCCGAGCTGCGCTCCCGCATCGTCGTCCCCGTCGTCGGCGGGCCCAGCGGCAGCGGCCTCGCCAAGCCGGAGGGGCTGCAGAAGCTTGCCGCGCGGCTCGGCATCGCCGACGTCGTACGCTTCCGCCCGCCCGTCGACCAGGAACAGCTCGCCGACTGGTTCCGGGCCGCGTCCGTGCTGGTCATGCCGTCCTACAGCGAGTCCTTCGGCCTGGTCGCCATAGAGGCCCAGGCGGCCGGCACGCCGGTGCTCGCCGCCGCGGTGGGCGGGCTCCCGGTCGCGGTGCGCGACGGACACACCGGCCGCCTCGTCCACGGCCACGATCCCGCCGCGTACGCGCGCGTACTGCGCGATTTCGCCGACCACCCCGAGCTGACGCCCCGCATGGGCAACGCCGCCGCCCGGCACGCCCAGTCCTTCGGCTGGGACAGCGCCGCCGCCGCCACCGCCGACGTCTACACGGCCGCGATCCAGTCGCACCGCCGTCGCGTACGCTCGCACCATGGCTGAGGCACCGGACAAGGCAGCACAGGTCCTCGAGGGGGCGCTCAAGGACGCCGACCTGGAGTGGGAGAGCCCCGAACCCGGCAACTACGTCGTCAAGCTCCCCGGCACCCGCAAGCTGTCGACGACCGTCTCCCTCCTCCTCGGCCGGCACTCCCTCTCCCTCAACGCCTTCGTCATCCGCCACCCCGACGAGAACGAACCGGCCGTCCACCGCTGGCTGCTGGAACGCAACCTCAAGCTCTACGGCATCGGTTACGCCGTCGACCGCCTCGGCGACATCTACGTCACCGCGAAACTCCCCCTCGCCGCCGTCACCCCCGACGAGATCGACCGCCTCCTCGGCCAGGTCCTCGAAGCCGCCGACGGCGCCTTCAACACCCTGCTGGAGCTGGGCTTCGCCTCCGCCATCCGCAAGGAGTACGAGTGGCGGACCTCGCGCGGCGAGTCGACGCGGAACCTGGAGGCGTTCCAGCACCTGATCGAGCGCCCCCGCTCCGGCGACTGATCCCGCCCCGGACCGGCTCAGCCGCGGGCGCCACTCGTCCGGTACCGCCCCGGCGTGACCCCCACCAACCGCTTGAAGTGCCGGGTCAGATGGGCCTGGTCGTAGAAACCGGTGGCACCGGCCACGTCCGCCGGGGACCGTCCGGCGAGCAGCAGCCGCCGGGCCCGGTCGACCCGGCGGGACATCAGGTACTGGTGCGGCGCGATGCCGTAGGCGCCGCTGAACGCCCGTACCAGATGCGCCGGATGGGCGGGCACGAGTGAGGCGGCCTCCTCCAGCCCGATCCCCGGGACGACCCGCTCGTCGAGCAGCTCCCGCAGCCGCCGGGCGAGCACGGGGTCCCGGCGCGCGGGGTCCCCGTCGTCCCTGGGGCGCAGATGGGTGTGCAGCCGCTCGCCGATCAGCGTCAGCCGGCTCTCCGCCTCCAACTCGTCACCGGGCAGCGCGAGCGCGGCGTGCAGCTGCCCGACCCGCCGCCGCAGCACCGGATCACGCAGGTCGGGCGCGTCCACGGCCGGTCCGATCAGCTCGTCGCCCAGCCGGGAGGCGTCCAGGTACAGGACACGCTTGCGGAAGCCGTCCGGGGTCGCCGGGGAGCCGTTGTGCGGCACGTGCGGCGGCAGCAGCGACACCGTGTCGTGCGGGGTGCCGTGCTCGTGCCGGTCCAGGTCGTACCGTACGGCGCCGTCGTCGACGATCAGCAGCGTCCAGGCGTCGTGGACGTGCATCGGATAGGCGTACTCGGTGTAGTGGGCGTGGAAGACCTCGACGACGCCCGGGACGCGGGGGCGCCAGGCGGAGACGTTCCGCTGGTTCTTCCCCTGGTCGTTGCGCCGGCCACCCATGCAAAAAACGTACAAGACCGGGCGGGGCGCGGGTCGGCAGTCTCACCGTATGAGCACGCACGACGCAGCCCCGGAGACTCCCGGGCCCGAGACCCCCGTCCGCTTCGACACCAAGATCGCCGTACTGCTGCGCGAGGACCTGGAGACCTGGCAGCGCCTCAACGTCACGGCCTTCCTGGTCAGCGGCCTGGGCAAGCAGTTCCCCGAGGTGATCGGGGAGCCGTACGAGGACGCGGACGCCGTCGGCTACCTGCCGATGTTCCGCCAGCCGGTGCTGGTCTTCGAGGGCACGAAGGAGACCCTGACCACCGCCCACGCGCGTGCGCTGTCGCGCGCCCTGCCCCGCGCCCTCTTCACGTCCGACCTCTTCACCACGGGCAACGACCGCGACAACCGGGCGGCGGTACGGGCCGTGGCGACGACCGACCTGGACCTGGTGGGCCTCGCGGTGTACGGCCCGAAGAACGCGGTGGACAAGGTGCTGAAGGGGGCGCGGATGCACCCGTGAGCAGGGAGGGGGATCAGACGGCGCTGGTGTCGACCCGGGGCGCGGGGGCGGCGGACGCCTCCTGGGCCACCGGTGTCTCGTCGCGGTCGTCCGGCAGGCCCCGCATGAGCCACCAGTACCCGGCCGCCGCCACCGTGCCGACGACGGCGCAGACGCCCCACAGCCACTCGGCGCCCCAGCGGTCGATGACGAACCCGGACATCAGCGGGGCGACGAGGGCGGCGACCGACCAGGACATGGTGTACATGCCCTGGTAGCGCCCGCGCCCGTGCACGGGGGAGAGGCGGACGACGAGTCCGGTCTGGGTCGGCGCGTTGACGATCTCGGCCAGCGTCCACACGCACACGGTGAGGGCGAAGACGCCGACCGACCCGGCGAAGGCGGTGAGCCCGAAGCCGTACCCGGCCAGCAGCGACGAGCCGACGAGCAGCAGCCGTGGATCGCGGTGCTCGATGAACCGCGTGACGGGAATCTGCAGGACGACGATCAGGACGCCGTTGACGGCGATGGCCAGCCCGAAGTCCGCGGGCGTGAACCCGGCCTCGCCCATCGCGACGGGCAGCCCCAGATACCCCTGCTGGAAGATCACGGCGACGAGGAAGGACAGCCCCACGACGCTCATGTACCGCCCGTCGCGCAGCACGGTGAACAGGGAGACGGCCGGTTCCTTGCCGCCCGGGACGTCGGCGGTCTTCTCCTCCTCGGGCCGCGACTCGGGCAGCTTCACGAAGACCAGGACGGCGCAGACGAGCGTCATCCCGGCCTCGATCAGGAACCCGGCGAGATAGCTGACCTCGGCGATGAACCCGGCCGCCATGGAGGAGATCGCGAAGCCGAGGTTGATCGCCCAGTAGTTGAGCGAGAACGCCCGGATACGGTCCTCGGGCCGCACGATGTCCGCCATCATCGCCTGCACCGCGGGGCGGGAGGCGTTGCTCGCCATGCCGACCAGGAAGGCGACGGCGGCGATGGCCACCGGGTCCCGCATGAAACCGAGCAGCGCGACGGACACGGCCGTGGAGGCCTGCGCGACGAGCAGCGTCGGCCGCCGCCCCAGCCGGTCGGTCATCACCCCGGCGCCCAGCGAGGAGATGACCCCGCCGAGCCCGTGCAGGGCGGCGACCAGACCGGCGTACGAGGCGGAGTAGCCGCGGTCGATGGTGAGGTACAGCGCCATGAAGGTGGCGACGAAGGCACCGAGCCGGTTGACCAGGGTGCTGGTCCACAGCCACCAGAACTCGCGGGGGAGCCCGGAGACGGTTTCGCGTGCGGCACGTCTGAGTCCGGTGAGTCCGGCGACTGACATGGCTTCCCCCGAGGTGGCTGTGGCTGGCTGCTGGCTGTGGCTGTAAGCGGCTGACGCGGCGAGCACAACTTACGAGGGGGTCGGCCCGGACGGCCATTCAATTAACACTTCCCGTCAACCGTCCGCGCTTCGGGCGCCCCGCGCGGCCGGTGAGGGGCGTCGATTAGGCTCGGAAGCATGGCCGACGCACCGTACAAGCTGATCCTCCTCCGCCACGGCGAGAGCGAGTGGAACGAGAAGAACCTGTTCACCGGCTGGGTGGACGTCAACCTCACTCCGAAGGGCGAGAAGGAGGCGACGCGCGGCGGCGAGCTGCTCAAGGACGCCGGCCTGCTGCCCGACGTGGTCCACACGTCCGTCCAGAAGCGCGCGATCCGCACGGCCCAGCTCGCGCTGGAGGCCGCCGACCGCCACTGGATCCCGGTCCACCGCCACTGGCGCCTGAACGAGCGCCACTACGGCGCCCTCCAGGGCAAGGACAAGGCCCAGACGCTCGCGGAGTTCGGCGAGGAGCAGTTCATGCTGTGGCGCCGCTCCTACGACACCCCGCCGCCCGCGCTGGACCGCGACGCCGAGTACTCCCAGTTCTCCGACGCGCGCTACGCGATGCTCCCGCCGGAGCTGCGCCCGCAGACGGAGTGCCTGAAGGACGTCGTCGGCCGCATGCTCCCGTACTGGTTCGACAACATCGTCCCCGACCTCCTCACCGGCCGCACGGTCCTGGTCGCCGCCCACGGCAACTCGCTGCGCGCCCTGGTCAAGCACCTCGACGGCATCTCGGACGCCGACATCGCGGGCCTGAACATCCCGACGGGCATCCCGCTGTCCTACGAACTCGACGCCGAGTTCAAGCCGCTGAACCCCGGCGGCACGTACCTGGACCCGGACGCGGCGGCGGCGGCGATCGAGGCGGTTAAGAATCAGGGCAAGAAGAAGTAGAGTTGGTGATCATGCCTCCCACCTGCGCAAACGGCGCGGATGGGAGGCATTTTCGTGCCCTGGAACCTCCCTGGAACCTCAGCCCGTGTGATCTTGATGCCGGAGTGCCTTGCCGAGTGCCTTCCGGGCTCGGTCCCGACTGCTCGGCAGGAGGTGCGCGTAGACCTTGAGCGTCAGCCCCGGATCGGAGTGCCCGAGGTACTCGGCAAGCGCCTTGATGCTCTCCCCTGCGTCCAAGAGCACGGACGCGTAAAAGTGCCGGAGGGCGTGCATGCCGTGCTCGCGCGCGGCGGCGTGCTCCCGGCTCTTGGCCTTGGGGATGACCCCGGCCTTGGCGAGCACGGGCTTCCAATGGTCTTCGTTCAGCGACGTGCGCCAGACGTGCCCGCCGTTGGGGCCCGTGAAGATCAGTCGCCGTGTCACAGGCCGGCCGTTCGCTCGCATCCAAGGGAGCTTGATCTCCACAGGCGGGAACCGCTGGATGTGCTCCTGTAGAGCCTCCGCCACAGGATCGGGCAGAGGCACGTCACGGAGATTGCCGCCCTTCGGGGGCGCGAACACGGCCTTGCTCAAGCTCAGCTTGAGTTGTTGCACCACGTGCACGGTGCCGTTCTCGAAGTCGATGTCATCGACGGGCAGGCCGAGGATCCCGCCCTGCCGTAGGCCGCACCCTGCGCCGACGTCGACCATGGGCCGGAAGCGTTCGACCATCGCGGCGCGCATGGCGAAGACGCGCTCAGGCTCCCAGAGACCGACACGGCGCGCACGGATGGCTGGCGGGGTCACCGTGTGCGAGTTGCAGGGGTTCCGGCGTAGGCATCCGTCCTCTGGGCACGCCTGACGCTCTGACCTGCGAGCCGACAAGCGACAAGACAAGCGACAAGCGGGCGGGTTAGCGCGGACAGGGTGGCGGAAGGATGCTGCTATGCCCAAGCCGAAGACCTTCACTGCATGGTTGAAGACCCACGCCGATCACCGCACTGCCATTGGAGATCTGGCGCGCGACGTCTCCCATGACCCCGACTGGCCCTCGCACAAGGGAAGGCAGGGTCAGCTTGATTACCTCGAAGAGCGCGGCGCCATCGACGCGGCTATCGAGACGCTCGAACGTGCCTGGTCCCAATACGAGGCGTACCTGGCTGCTCAGACAGATACCTGAGCAGCCAGGAAGCCGGAACCTGTCTGGAACCTCCGAGGTCAACAAGCAACGACAGACAACGACCACCAACAACCGCCAGATCACAGGTCAGCTGCGGTGCAGCCCCCGTCGACCAGGGCCAGAATGCGGGCGGTCGAAACCCAGGTCAAGAAGAAGTGGGCCCACGCCAGTAAGCCCTCCGTCCCTGCGGCTGCATCGCGGGGGCGAGGGCTTTCTGGTGCGCCCGTCCGTCGTATCAGGAAGACGGCGGCCAGGCCTCGGCCATCGTGAAGGCGACCACCGTTCCGCCGAAGCGGCTGGGACCGGAGTGCCACGAGTCGGCGATGGAGTCGACCAGCAGGAGGCCACGCCCGTGTGCGTCGCTGGCGTCGGGACACCTCAGCCGCACGTTCTTCGGGAGACCTGGATTGTGCACCTCGACTCGGAGCGAGGTTCCCAGGCGGAACCACTCCACCCGGACGAGCCAGGGCGCGTCCGACTTGCCGTGGACGACGGCGTTGGTCACCAGCTCCGAGAGCAGCAGGACACAGTCGTCGACCGAACGGATCGGCTGGTAGGGAGTGAGGAACTTCCGGAACCAGCGCCGGGCCCGGGGCACGGACTCGGCGACGGGATGCAGAGTCATCGCGCCGAGGCGCGGCGACTCCTCACACGGATAACGGTCGATCGCGTAAGACACCCGTGCTCACTCCCCGCTGCTGCTGAGGCCGCAAGGGGGGTGATACCGCTTCCCTCTGTCCGTGCTGATGGGCTTTCGAGGCGACGTCTTCTCCTTCTCCGCTGACTCCACGGCAGCCGAAGGCCTGATCCCGTACGACGGCATACAGCACCCCTCATTCAGACAGTCATCGCGACATCTCTAGACAGGTACTGTGGCCAACATCTCTAGAGACGTCAAGTCTCCGTCGCGAAGGCGCCCTTGGAGGTCCCGGCGCTACTCGCAGCGAGCGAGGCCCCAACCTGTGGCCTAAGGTGTCTAGAGAAGGAGAGGAGGCCCACGGGATGGCCAACGCCGGAGACGACCGACGGCCCAAGTACCAGCGGATCGCGGACACGCTGCGCGAAGCGATCCGGTCGGGCGAGTACGGTCCCGGTGATCGACTCCCGGGGGAGAACGACCTCATGGCCGCGCATGGCGTGGCCCGCATGACGGCCCGGCAAGCCTTGAGCGTCCTCAGGGACGAAGGCGTCGCCGAGGCGCGCAAGGGCGCCGGCGTGTTCGTCAGGGAGTTCCGGCCGCTCCGTCGTCGGGGCATCCAACGTCTGGCCCAGCAGCAGTGGGGCAACGGCCGGTCCATCTGGTCGACCGACATCGAGAACCGCTCACTCGACGTGGACCAGGTCACGGTGTCCGAGGAAGCCGCGCCCGACAACGTCGCCGCGGTCCTGGACCTGGCCGAGGAGGAGACGGTGTGCGTGCGGCGCCGCCGCTTCGTCCTGGACGGCAAGCCCGTCCTGCTCGCGACGAGTTACCTTCCCGCGTCCCTGGTCGCCGGGTCGGCGATCACGCAGGAGGAAACCGGGCCCGGTGGGACCTACGCCCGGCTCGCCGAACTCGGCTACGAACCGGTGCACTTCCGCGAAGAGGTCCGCTCCCGCATGCCGTCGCAGGATGAGGCGACCCAGCTGGCCATGTCCGCGGGCACCCCGGTCATCCTCGTCTGCCGCACCGCGTTCACGGCCGAGGGCCGCCCCGTCGAGATCAACGAGATGACGCTCGACGCCGCCTCATACATCCTGGAGTACGACTTCGACGCGTGAACCAGTTGGTCTTGCTTCTGTTGCCCGTAACCTGCTCTCGATCAGGTATGAGGGTGCCTCAGTTCCCATGCTGATGTGCCGGTGTCAGTGGCCAGTGCGAAGATCCCGGTCAACCGACTGAGTGGGGGAGTCATGGGCACATGGGACACCCATCCGTTCGACAACGACACGGCTGCGGATTTTGCAAACGATCTGGACGACGCCGACATGCTGGAGCGTGAAACTCTCATCCGCAGGGCTCTCATGCGCGCTGCCGACAGCAAGGACTACCTGGAGGGCCCCGAAGCCGAGGAAGCAGTAGCGGCTGCCTCCCTGGTGGCCGCCCAATGCTCTGGTATTGAGTTGGCCAGCCTTTCGTACGGCCCTGAAGAGCCGATTCCGACCCTGCCCGCGGACCTCAGGTCGTTGGCCGTCAAGTCGCTGGACCGGGTCCTCGCAGACGAATCCGAGCTCGCCGAGTTGTGGAAGGAGTCCGAGGGCGGCAGAGCCTGGGAACGAAGCATTGGCCAGCTGCGCCAGCCACTCGATCCGGTGCCTCCTGCAAACTTCCAGCTGCCCGAGAAGCCCGGCAGTATCCAGGGCCAGAAGACACCTCAGGCTCCGTTCCGGTAAGGAGTCGGAAGGTTGTGCCACGCGTGACTGCATCCCCTAGCGCAGTACAGCCTCCGCCTGCGGGCGTCCGCAATGCTGAAGAGCGCGACAAGCAGGCGAAAGGCCTTGACGAGTTCGTAAGTGGGAAGGAACTCCATGCCGAAGCGCCACTTCGTGAGCATCACCGCCGGCGTGTGGGTGGGGCGGACCCTGGAACGCGTGATGCTGTCCGGTACATCCTCCTGGCGGGCGCGGGCCTGCCCGCAGAACAGCACTAGTGCGTGCAGGACCTTGCGTTGATCACCCTCCGGGAGCCCCTCGAACCATTCGACACCCTCGGCGGTGGGTCTGAGCCCCTGCGCGAGTTCATTCAGGATCACCTCATGCGCGTGCAGCACAGGCTTTCCACCGCCATGGTTCAGCCCGACGGTACGCCCACGACCGCCCGTGAGCAGCACGGTTAAGTGTTCCTGATGGCACAGTCACATCGGCAAATCCGTGATCGTGGCTGGCCGTGCTCGGTTGAGGTACAGGCGACCTGACTCAACGACGCACTGTGCGGTCCGTCCGAGGTGACGTCCCCGCCTCTGCATGGTTCTGCGGGGTGAAGGGGAATGCAGCCCTGTGGGGGAGTAGGCCAGGGGAGGGATAACCCGGTGGCGCAACGAGGCAGCGGGCGAGGCAACGACTATCAGCGGCAGCAGCAGGCGTTGCGACGGGCCCATGAGCAACGGGCACGGCAGGCGGAGCGGGAACGCAAAGCCGCTGAAACGGCCGGCAAGCGGCAGGAGCGCGAGCGGAAGGCTGCGTATCAGGAGCAGCAGGCCGAGCAGGCGCGGGTGCGCACGATCGGGGTCGAGCACGAGGTCGAGCAGCTGGGGCAGTTGCTCCGTGACGCGCTGGTCGGGGATCCGCCTACGACCTTTGAGGGCCGGAGGAGGACGCACACGCCGAGAAAGTTGGACGAGCGTCCTTGGTCTCGTCCGGAGCCGTCCCCGCGCTGGGAGGAGTTCGCGCCACCGGAGCCCGGTGGTCTGGCTGCTGTCCTGGGTCTTGGCAGGAAGCGCTATGAGGCTGAGGTTGCCGAGGCGCGTGTGCGGTTCGGCGAGGCCCAGGGTCGCCACAAGCGGGCCGAAGAGAAGCGGCTGGCAACGCTGGAGCGGAAGCGTTCCGAGCATCGCCAGGCCGAAGCACAGGCCCTTGACGAGGTGGCGGCCTTCAACGCGAAGCTGGACGAGGAACGCGAGGCGTACAGGGCCGGGGAGCCCGCGGCGGTCGAGGCTCATCTAGGGGCTGTTCTCGATGCGTCGGTGTATCCCATGGGATTCCCGCACGAGCATCGAATCGCCTTTCGTCCCGCCACCGGTGACGTACTCGTCGAGATCCATCTGCCTCCTGAGGCGATCGTTCCCACCGCGAGGGGCTACCGGTACGTGAAGAACCGAGACGAGACGACCGTGCTGCCTCGGCCGGAGAAGGAGCGCAAGGAGATCTACGCCTCCGTCCTGGCGCAAGTCGCTCTGCGGACAGTGCACGAGGTCCTGACGAGTGATCCGGACCGGGTTGTCAATGGCGTGATCCTGAACGGCCACGTGAAAACCATCGACCGGGCTACCGGTCAGGAGGTCTCACCCTGTCTCGTGACGCTCAGCGCCAGCAGGGAGCAGTTCGGCAAGCTTCGTCTCAGTCAGGTGGATCCAGCGCAGTGCCTCAGAGGGCTTAACGCCCTGGTATCTCCCAACCCTTACGATCTCGAACCGATCCGCCCCATCGTCGAGTTCGACCTGTCGAAGTACCGGCTCATGGACAGCATGGATGTAGTCGCCGGTCTGGACAGCAGGCCCGTGCTGGTGAAGCTGACACCCACCGAGTTCGAGCACTTGATTCGCCAACTGTTCGAGGCGATCGGCATGGAGGCCTGGAACACCCAGGCGTCCAAAGACGAGGGCGTTGACGCGGTGGCCGTCAGCAAGGACCCCGTCTTCAACGGTGAGTGCATCATTCAGGCGAAGCGCTACAGCAAGCTCGTGGGTGTTGAGTCCGTCCAGGCGCTCGCCGGAGTGGTCGAGCACAAGCGTGCTGCCAAGGGGGTCCTGATCACCACATCGTGGTTCGGCAGGGCCAGCCACGACTTCGCCCGTCAACATGGCCGGCTCCAGCTCATCGAAGGGCCGGAACTCAAGTATCTGATCAAGGAACACCTCGGCAAGGATGTGATCCCTGGCCCGGTTCCCCCGAAGAGGCGCCCCTCACGCTGAGGCCACCGTCGCGTCGTCTCGGCCGTGGTGTTCGGCCGTGGGGGACGGGTAGGGAGAGGCTGCAGCGCGTCGGGCCGTTGGAGGGGTGATGCTGGGCGTTCTGATCTCCGTGCTCGCCGTGCTTGTTTCGCTGGGGTCGTTGGGGGTCGCGTATGCGTCCAGTCGGCGGTCCCACATGCCTGTGTTGCAGTTCATGTGGGAGAGCGGGCAGGGCGGCTCCGATGGGCCGAGGTGGTGGCTCGTCAACGTGGGGACGGGGCCTGCGACCAACATCGTGGTCGCTCAGGCGGAGAAGACCGGCCTCAAGCGCGGGCTCAGTGGCGAGGTTTGGTACAACCCGGTGCTCGTGCCGTCGATTCCGGCGGGGGGAAGGCTGGCGCTCACGTGGCTCGGCGGGACCATGGGCTTGAGTTGCGGCCTGGGAGCGAGCTACACGGACGTCGAGCGGTACTTCTACACCACCAAGTGCGGGGACGACGTCTCCATGTTCTTCAGTGGGCTGCACCTGCCGCGTTGGCCGCTGTTGAAGCTGAGCGGTGACAAGGCCGTCAAGACGTGGTGGGGTGTGGAGGATCTGGCCGGGCCCCAGTGGTCCGCGGTCGCGCCGGAGCACGCCAAGCGGCGCTGGTGGCTTCCTCGGCACTTCGGGATCTCTCGCCGGATGGGGGGCTGGGCTGATCCCGTGCTCTCGTACCGGCCGCGGTGAGCGGGGCGGATCAGGCAGCCGGGGCGGATGGTGCCAAGGTGCGTACGACGTCGAACTCGTTGCCCTCCGGGTCGGCCATGACCACCCAGCTGCGGCCCGAGCCCTGGCCCACGTCGACCTTGGTGGCGCCGAGGGCGAGGAGTCGGGCCGCTTCGTCCTCCGTGGTGGCGTCGATGGGGCTGACGTCCAGGTGGAGGCGGTTCTTCACCGTCTTGCCCTCGGCGACCTGGATGAAGACGAGGGTCGGCGGCATCTGGCGGGCCCGGACCTCCTCGACCGTCGGCTCCCAGGAGCCGATCTCGACCTTGCCCTCGCTCCGGTCGATCACCCGGAAGTCCAGCACCGCGCACCAGAAGGCGGCGAGGCGCTCGGGGTCGTGGCAGTCGACGACCAACTCCGTGAATCTACTGGTCATGTCTCCCCCGGGTGGTGTGGGCGGGGGCTCAGCCTATGGGGCCGTAACGGCCGGGTGGTGCCACCGCTTGATGACCGTGGCTGGACGCTCGGGGGCCGCCCACACCTGGATACGGATCTTCTCGGTGGTCTCCGGGCTCTCGTCGGAGTCGATGTCGGCCTGGGCCGCCCGAGCCAGGTTGCTCTGGGACACGCGGACCCGGTTCCAGCCGGACGCGACCTCGAACGTGGGCGCGTCCGGGCCGTAGTCCGTGCAGCCCATGACCATCAGGCGCCCCGACGGCACGTGCAGGCCGGCCTCGACGACGTGATCGAACGCCGAACTGTCGTCACTCGGCTCCTGAGGCAGGACGACGACCGTGACCGCCACGTTCACGTTGACCACCGTGCCGATGCCCAGCGCATCCTCGGCCACCGCCAGGTGATCGGCAATGGCCTGCTTCGTCCATGCGTCGCTCAGGTCACCGTCCCCCTCCGCGTCGCAGACGTGGATCTGGAAGTAGTCGGCGAAGAGGGTGAGTTCTGTCGGCGTCGTCATGGCGGCACAGTGCCACGTCGCACTGACAGCTGGGGGGGGGTGCGGGTGGTGCCACTAACCGGTGGGCTGCGGGCGGTCGGGGTCGTCCCGGTCGGCGACCGCGTACCCGGGCACCGACGGCCACCGCACCGTCAGGACGACGGACTCCTCCTCCGCGTACCAGGAGTGGTCGACGCCCCTGCCCCACACGACGTAGTCGCCCTGCTCGGCGAGGACGACACTGCGGCCGGGGAACTCCACCCGGAAGCGTCCGCTGATCAGGACCTGCAAGGCGGTGCGGTCCTCGCCGGTGACCCAGTGGGCTCGCTCGTCGCCCTTCGGGTGGACGCCCCACTTGATCTCCACGTCCTCGCTGTGCCGGGGGTCGGAGGCGTCCTTGAAGTGCCCCAGCAGCCAGCCCCGGTCCAGTGCCGCGTCCTTGCCCGCGTTGCCCACGTACACGCTGTCCGTCATGGCTCCGGAAGCTAGCACTCCGCTGTGTGGGGACTCGGGACCTGCACCGCGGCTTCCTCATCAGCTTGTGGCCGACCTTGCGCATGCTGGTCAGTCGTAATGTCCGCGAGGTGGGGCGCAGCGCAGGCTGCTGCGAGGCAGGTCCGTGTCTGCGTGAAAACCCTTCGCCCCCGTCCGCCCCACCAGGTACGGTCACCAGCGCGTTCGTACCCGTGCTTCCCGTGATGAGAGCAGGTTTTCGGTCATGGCGTGTCGGATCAGTGAGCTTGTGCTCGGTTGTCGCGACCCCGAGGCGCTGGCGCGGTTCTGGTGTGAGGTGCTGGACTTCGTCGTGCTGGATCGTGAGGGGAACGAGTTCTTCGAGATCGGGCCGCGGGAGGGGTTCGGCGGGCCGCAGCCGACGATCATCCTCAGTCGCCGGGACGAGCCGGAGCCCGGCAAGTCCCGGCTGCACATCGACGTGAACGCCACCGACCGGGACCAGGACGCCGAGCTGGAGCGCCTGCTGAAGCTCGGGGCGCGCCGAGCCGACATCGGGCAGACCGGCGAGGAGTCGTGGCACGTCCTCGCCGATCCCGAGGGCAATGAGTTCTGTCTGCTCAAGGCCCGGCTCGGGCCCCTCTGAAGTCCCCTCCGAGCATGCAGAAACTCAGGCCGGTTCCACCGGGAGCCACAGTTCCGTCGTCGCCGTCGTGAAGTCGGCCGCCCGGTCCAGGACGGAGACGATCGACGGGCCGGGGCGCAGGCGCCACGGGTTGGAGGGGAACCACTCGGACGCGGTGGCCGCCCAGGTGGTCTGGAGGGCGTCCGGGTAGGGGCCCGAGCTGCGGAAGACCGCCCACGTGCCGGCCGGTACCTCGATGGCGTCGAGGTCGTCGGGCGCCGGGGTCTCGGCGGTGACCGCGACGCCGTGGAGGTAGGTCAGTTCGGTGCCCTCCGCGCTGTCCTGGGCCAGGTCGTCGCTGACCTGGAGCAGGCCCGACGGGTCCGTGTCGCCGAGGGACTTCAGGCGGGCGTGGGCCTCCTGGGGGAGGGAGGCGATGTGCTGCTGGATGTGCGGGTTGACGCCCTCGTGGATGAGCGGGACGCGGGTCGCGTGGCCGATCAGACGGAACGCGGGGCGGTCGGTGAAGCGGGTGTCCATGGGGGTGCTCCCTTCGACGGTCAGGCGGAACCTGAGCTGCGGCTGTGTCCGAAGGGGGCCCCCGTCACGGCGTACGTCGCGCGGGGCGGCGCCGTGCACCGACCGGAACGCGCGTCCGAACGCCTCCGTGGAGCCGTATCCGTAGCGCACGGCGATGCCCAGCAGGTCGTCCCCGCCCCGTACGACGTCGGCGGCGGCGACGGTCATACGGCGCCGCCGGACGTACTCCGACAGCGGCATGCCCGCCAGCGACGAGAACATCCGGCGCAGGTGGTACTCGGTCGTGCCGAGCGTCGCGGCCAGCGCGGGGACGTCCGGTTCCTCGCCGAGGTGCTCCTCGACCAGGTCGACCAGGCGGTTCAGTGCCGAGATCATGAGGCCTCCCTTCGGCATCCACCGTCGCAGGGGGCGCCTCCGCGGCGCCCGATCGCTGCGGTCCGGTGCGGTCAGGCGGGCGGCGACGCCGGGGGCTGGTCCGGCCAGGTGAAGGCGTACCCGGGGTCGCCGCCGCGGGCCAGGCGTACGTAGCGGAGCAGCTCGCGGACGATGCCCGCGTTGCCCATCGCCCAGCCGGGCCGGGGCTCGAGGCCGGACGGGGTGGACCGGAAGTCGACGTTGGACCAGCGGGCGCCCTCGCGGTCCCGGGTCGCGCGGGTGGCCAGGTCGGTGGCGAGGACGTCGGCGAAGTCGGACGCGTCCCGCTGCTCGGCGATCCGGTCGCAGGCCAGGGCCAGGACGCCCGCGGTGCCGCAGCAGCGGCCGTTGTTGTCCCAGAAGCCGGGGCGCAGCCGCCGGGGGACACCGGAGCGGGTGACCGTGTGCCAGCAGCGGTCGGCCAGGGCGGTCCAGGCGGGGTCGGCGGTGACGTCCCGCAGGGTGCGGAAGAGCTGGGCGTCGCCGGAGGGGCCGTGGCACCAGCCGTAGCTGACCGGGTCGATCAGGTCCGGGAGGTACTGCGGGGTGGAGTGCGGGGCCAGGAAGCCGTCGGGGCCCGCGGAGTCCCGGGCCACGACGTCGGCCGCGGCGGACAGCGCCAGGTCGAGCAGGTCCCCGCGGCCGGTGGCCCCGCCGATCCGGGCGAGGGCCAGGGCGATGCCGAGGGTGCCGTGCGAGACGTGGTGCAGGCGGGAGTCGGTGTCCGGGCGGTGGGGCCAGTGGACGCCGTTCGCGGTCCGCTCCGCCGTACGCAGGTACGGCTCCACGGCCAGGACGGCCAGGTCGGGGTCGCCGCACAGGAGGGCGCCCAGGCCGATGCCGGCGTTGCCGCCCATCAGCTCGAACAGCCTGCCCCAGCGGGTGCCGTCGAAGCGGGCGCGGACGAGGCGCAGGGCGCGGTCCGCGGCCTCGTCCGCGGCCGTGTCGCCCAGTGCGTCGTGGACGGACCGCAGGACCAGGGCCAGTCCGGTGCGGCCGAAGTACAGGGAGTCGTCGTCCAGGTCGTCGACGCGGGCGGTCAGGTCGCGGGCCGCGCGCAGGGCGGTGTCGGCGTACGCGTCCTCGCCGAAGTGGCGCCACGCCTCCAGGAGTACGGGGACGATGCCCGCCGTGCCGTCGTAGAGCATCGGCTCGACGGCGTTCTCCGACGGTGCGGTCGGCCAGGCGAGGCCGCCGTCGGGGGTCTCCCGCGCCGTCGCCGTCAGCCATCGCAGCCCGTCCACCGCGATGTCCTCGACCTCGTCGACCGCCACGACCGTGGTTCCTGGTGCCGTCATGGGGTCACTCTCGCACCCGGGCCCGGTCCGGCCGACGGGCCCCCGGTGGCGGCGGGGTCAGCTCGCCGTCGTCAGGTGGCCGCGGTCGCTCCGGCGTCCCCGCAGCGTCCGCCACACCGTCCCCAGGGCCAGCGACTGGACCAGTGCCGAGAGCACGATGCCGCCCAGGAGGAACCACGTCGGGGCCTCGCCGCCCCAGCCCGCCTCGCCGAGCCAGGCCACGAAGCCGAAGGCAGGGAAGGTGAACAGGGCGGGCCAGACCCAGACGAGGGACGCGTCGGGGCCGGGCGCGACGAGGGGCTGCGCCGCTGCGACGGCCATCGCGCCGCCGACCAGGACGAGGTAGGCCGCCGAGATTCGGTTGGTGACGGTCAGGCCGGCCAGGATGCGTATGCGGCTGGTGCGGGTGGTCTTCGTCGTCTTCGTCATCGGGTGTCGGGCTCCCCGTGCTCGTCGTCTTCGTCCGGCTTCCAGGCGTCCGGCTTCCTGTCTCCAGGGTCGGACGGGAGCGGGGCCGGGACCTGAGTACCCGTACTCAAGTCGCGGGACGCGATACCTGCCGAAAAGCCCGGCAAGCCCTCTGAGGCAGCTCTGCCCGACTTACGCCGACAGGGGGACTTCGTGGATCTCGTCCGCCTTGTGGCCCGCGCGTTCGTGCACGCGCTGGACCGCGTCGGCCGACGGCCCCTCGGAGAGGCAGTAGACCGTGCCGGAGGCCGGGTCCGCCCACGCCCGTTCGAAGTGGACGTTCTCGTCCTTCTCCAGGGAGAGGTCGGCCTGGTGGGCCTGGTGCAGCTGGTCCGAGGTGATGCCGTGCATCCCACGGTGTACGTCCATGAAATGAGCCATGGTGCCTCGCACCCCCTTCAGGGTCTTTCTTCCAGGGTGCGCCCGTGTGACGGCCGGGGCGAACCCGGCCGTCACACCACTGTTCACCGCCTGCCGTTACCGCGTCAGCCGCATTGGCAGGGGCTGCCCGACTGGCAGCCGCAGCCGCAGCCCGAGCCGCAGCCGCAGGCGGCGATCAGCGGGAGGCTGCGGATCTCGGTGGGCTGCTCGGTGGGACGCTCCTGTGTGGGGTCGGGCTTCGTGCTGGGGGAATCGGCCATGGTTCCTCCTGGAAGCGGGTGCCTGCCTGGGACCCGGGTGGGTGGCTCCATTGCACGCCCGAACGGCCGTCGCATCAACGGCGCACGGAAGCGAACCCGCGCCCCAACGCGCCGTTGACGCGCGCGGGACTCGGCCCCTCAGCCCCTCAGACCCCTGAGACCCTGAGACCCCTGAGACCCTCAACCCCTCAGGCCCCCTCGACCTGTGTCGCCGGCTGGATGTCCGACTGGAGGTCGTCCGCGTGCTCGCCGGTGACCAGGTAGACCACCCGCTTGGCGACCGAGACCGCGTGGTCGGCGAAGCGCTCGTAGTAGCGGCCCAGGAGGGTGACGTCGACCGCCGTCTCGATGCCGTGCTTCCAGCGGTCGTCCATCAGGTGCTGGAAGAGGGTGCGGTGCAGGAGGTCCATCTCGTCGTCGTCCTGCTCCAGCTGGAGGGCCAGGTCGACGTCCTTGGTGATGATCACCTCGGCGGCCTTCGCCATCAGGCGCTGCGCGAGCTGGCCCATCTCCAGGATGGTGGCGTGCAGGTCGTGCGGCACCGCGCGCTCCGGGTAGCGCAGCCGGGCCAGCTTGGCCACGTGCTGGGCCAGGTCGCCCGAGCGCTCCAGGTCGGCCGACATCCGCAGCGAGGTGACGACGATGCGCAGGTCCGTCGCCACCGGCTGCTGCCGGGCCAGCAGGGTTATCGCCCGGGCCTCCAGCTCGTGCTGGAGGTCGTCGACCTTCTGGTCCGCCTCGATGACGGCCTCCGCCAGCTTCAGGTCGGAGTCGAGGATCGCGGTCGTGGCGCGTCCGATGGCCGACCCGACCAGCCGGGCCATCTCCACCAGACCGTCACCGATCGAATCAAGTTCCTCGTGGTACGCGTCCCGCATCAGGATTCCCTCTCGTACGTGGTGTTCGGGGGCTCGCAGACCGGTTCGCGCCCCTCGCCGTGCCCCCACGCTTACACGTTCCGGCCTGTACGCGTCCGTTTCCGGCACCCCAAATGAACCGTCCCTGGCTCCAAGGTGAACTCTGGGCGACGAGTGTTCGAGGTCGCACCCCGATGGCTGGGGCGGGACGGTTCGGCGTGCCTAACCTGGAGACATGGACGTGAACGCGGCGGTCGCCGCAGCGGCAGCGATCGCCGGAGTACTCACCGGCGTCATCGCCGTGCTGGCGTTCCGCTGGAGCGAGCGGGAGCAGAAGCGCCCCACCCGCACCTCGCTCCACACGGACCCCGTGCTGCCGCCCGGAGTCGACACCGTCCTGTCCGTACTGCGCTCCTCCGCGGTCGTCCTCGACGAGGCCGACGCGGTGGTCAAGGCCAGCTCGGCGGCGTACGCCCTCGGCCTGGTCCGGGGCGGCAAGCTCGCCGTCGAGCCGATGCTGCAGATGGCCAGGGACACCCGACGGGACGGAGAGATACGGCAGGTCGAGCTGGACCTGCCCCGCCGGGGGAGCGGGCGGGGGGAGGCCCTCGCCGTCTCCGCCCGCGTCGCGCCCCTCGGGTCGCGGCTGGTGCTGCTGCTGGTCGAGGACCTCACCGAGGCCCGCCGCATCGAGGCCGTACGGCGCGACTTCGTCGCCAATGTGAGCCACGAGCTGAAGACGCCGGTGGGGGCGCTCTCGCTGCTGTCCGAGGCCGTGATGGACGCCTCCGACGACCCGGAGGCCGTGGAGCGGTTCGCCGGGCGGATGCAGATCGAGGCGACCCGGCTCACCAACCTCGTACAGGAACTCATCGACCTCTCCAGGGTCCAGAACGACGACCCCCTCGACGACGCCGAGCCCGTCCGGGTGGACGAGCTGGTCGCCGAGGCCATCGACCGCTGCCGGCAGGCCGCCGGTACGAAGCAGATCACCATGGCCGCCGGAGGTACGGCGGATCTGCACGTGCGGGGCAACCGGGGCCAGCTCGCCGCGGCACTCGGCAACCTCGTCGAGAACGCCGTCAACTACTCGCCGGCCCGCACCCGCGTCGGCATAGCGGCCCGCCGCGTCGCCGCGCCCGGCGGCGACCTGATCGAGATCGCCGTGACCGACCAGGGCATCGGCATCTCGGAGAAGGACAAGGAGCGCGTCTTCGAGCGCTTCTACCGCGTCGACCCGGCCCGCTCACGGGCCACCGGGGGCACCGGCCTGGGTCTCGCGATCGTCAAGCACGTGGTCGCCTCGCACGGCGGGGAGGTCACGGTGTGGAGCGCCGAAGGCCAGGGCTCCACCTTCACCCTGCGACTGCCGGAGGCGGGCCTCGCCCGCGACCGCGCGCAGCGGCGGTCCGACCGCGCCGGACTCAGCGACGAGATTGAGCGGTCGCCCGCATCATCCCCCCATTCCCCCCATACATCCGCGTACGAAACGTTTCCCGCCCCGGAGGTCCTTCCGTGACCCGTGTGCTCGTCGTCGAGGACGAGGAGTCCTTCTCCGACGCCCTGTCGTACATGCTCCGCAAGGAGGGCTTCGAGGTCGCCATCGCGGCCACCGGCCCCGACGGACTCGACGAGTTCGAGCGCAACGGCGCCGACCTCGTGCTCCTCGACCTGATGCTGCCCGGCCTGCCGGGCACCGAGGTCTGCCGCCAGCTGCGCGGCCGCTCCAACGTTCCCGTGATCATGGTGACCGCCAAGGACAGCGAGATCGACAAGGTCGTCGGGCTGGAGATAGGGGCCGACGACTACGTCACCAAGCCCTTCTCCTCCCGCGAGCTGGTCGCCCGCATCCGCGCCGTACTGCGCCGCCGCGGCGAGCCGGAGGAGGTCGCTCCCGCCGCCCTGGAGGCCGGGCCCGTCCGCATGGACGTGGACCGGCACGTGGTGACCGTCGGCGGCACCAAGGTCGACCTGCCGCTGAAGGAGTTCGACCTGCTGGAGATGCTGCTGCGCAACGCCGGCCGCGTGCTGACCCGCATGCAGCTGATCGACCGGGTCTGGGGCGCCGACTACGTCGGTGACACCAAGACCCTCGACGTCCACGTCAAGCGGCTGCGCGCCAAGATCGAGCCCGACCCGGGCGCGCCGCGGTACCTGGTGACGGTGCGCGGGCTGGGCTACAAGTTCGAGCCGTAGGCCGGCCCACCGGCCGCGCAGCCACCGGCCGCGCAGCCACCGGCCGCGCGGCCGGGCCGGTCGCCGGACACGCCGAAGGGCGGGACCTCACGGAGAGGTCCCGCCCTTCGGTCGTGCGGCGGTGCGTCGATGCGGTACGGCGCTCAGTGGCCGGCTTCGGTGCCGGTGCCCGTGCCGGACTCCTGGGAGGTGCCGTCGGTCTCCGTTCCGGTCCCGTTCCCCTCGCCGGCGGACTCGCCCGTGCCGGGGGCCGTCTCGCCGTCCGCCGGAGCGCCCGAGGACTCCCCGTCGGCGGGCTCGCCCGAGGTCTGCGCGGAGGCGTCCCCGGAGGGCTGCGCGGAGGCGCCCGGGGCCGCCGGGGTCTCGCTCGGGCCCCACTCGGAGAAGTAGCTCTCGGCGGGGACGACGAACGCGCGCAGGCTCACGGCGCCGGTCTCGCTGAAGGTGAAGGTGATCTTCTGCGCGTTGCCGTCCCGGATCGCCTCGCGGCTGCTGGGCAGGACGGCGGCGGCGTTGTCCTTGCCGCCGAGGATCAGGGAGCCGCCGGCCGGGACGGTCAGGTCGCCCTTCTCGCCCTTGGCGGGCTTCAGCTCGGCGGACTTGTCGGTTCCGGCCACGGTGATCGACTCGAGCTTCTGGTCCTTGTCGCCACCGTTGAACAGGGTGGCGGAGACCACGGCCGGGCCGGTCGACTCCAGGTCGGGCTGGGTGATGACGATCGCGTTCTGGATCTTGATGTCACCCACGGACGTCGCGGCGTTGTCCGGCTTGATCTCCAGCGACTGGGCGTTGTGACCGGCGCCGCACGCGGCGAGCGAGGCGATCGAGAACGCGATGGCGGCGGCGGCGAGGGCACCGCGTCGAAGGCTGCTGCTCACGGCGGCGGCAACTCCTTGGACTCGAGCGGGGTGGCGGCAACGGATAAAGCCGCCCTAAGTAGCTGTCAGCGGCCTCAGGCTACCGAGCCGTTCTCGGGCCGCCGCACCCGACCCTCCCCGAAGACCTCCCGCTTCGCTCGGCAGGCGGTAGGCCCCGGGTGCCGCGACGGGTCGTTTAGCGGCTCGTACTCGTCCGACATTCAGCTATGAAGCACTCCGCCATACAGGTCGCGGACCGGTGCGCGAAATTTCCGTGAAGGAATGCGCGGGCGGCCCGGAATTGATCACCGGCGGGCCGGTCGGAGCGCCTCGTGATCAATTCCGGATTCGTCCGGAACCCCGCCACGGCCACCGAACGGAGTAGCGGAAGTCGCACGCACGGAACCGGACATATCGGGATCTTCGGGCAGGTGTCGGGGCCTCCGGATGTGTGTGACGTGCGTGTTTCGCCCGGCCTGAAGAGCCGCTCCGACCTGCGAATACTTTCTTCCGTCGGCCCGGCGCAGCACGTTCCAGTCGCTGTTGTCAAGCCCCGAGATATGCCCTGACCTGCGAAAACGCCATTCAGAAGACGCCGTTTCCGTGTTACCCTGGATAGCCACGGAAGGGGTACCTGTCACATGACGTTCAAGGTTGGCGACACCGTGGTCTATCCCCATCACGGGGCCGCGCTGATCGAGGCTATCGAAACTCGCCAGATCAAAGGCGTGGACAAGACCTACTTGGTGCTGAAGGTCGCCCAGGGCGACCTGACGGTACGTGTGCCAGCGGACAATGCGGAGTTCGTCGGCGTGCGTGATGTGGTCGGTCAGGACGGGCTGGACCGGGTCTTCGAAGTACTGCGCGCGCCGTACGCCGAAGAGCCCACGAACTGGTCGCGTCGTTACAAGGCAAACCTGGAGAAGCTCGCCTCCGGCGACGTCATCAAGGTCGCGGAAGTCGTGCGCGACCTGTGGCGCCGGGAGCGCGAGCGCGGACTCTCCGCAGGTGAGAAGCGCATGCTCGCCAAGGCCCGCCAGATTCTGGTGAGCGAACTCGCTCTCGCGGAGAACACCAACGAGGACAAGGCGGAGGCCCTGCTCGACGAGGTGCTCGCCTCCTGATCCGACTGGATCCGAGGCGAGGCGCAGACCGTCAGCCACTCGGTTCAGCGCACTGAAATGCCGCGGTGCCCGATGACATCCTTGCTGTCGCCGGGCGCTGCGGCATGTTCGTACCCGCACACGGTTTCCGGCATCCGGACGTCCGGATGCCGTTGATCCTCGTACGCTCATCCCGGGAGGTTTCCCCGGGTCCTGGCGTGCCGGGCCCGGGCTGCTGGCTCGACCAGGGTCACGGAAGGGTCCGGTCAAGGCATCGCGCCCGGCACGGTGAGGCCATACCCAACTAGGTCGAGCACACAAACCTGACAGGAACCGATGTCTGACGAATCGCGTCCCTCACCCGTCGAAGCGTCTGCCGAGACGCCCGCGGACCCGTCCGCGGCAGGCCGTCCGCGTCCCAGGACCGCCGCCGTGATCCCGGCCGCGGGCCGGGGCGTACGGCTCGGCCCGGGCGCCCCCAAGGCCCTGCGCGCGCTGGGCGGCACGCCCATGCTCATCCACGCGGTCCGGGCGATGGCCGCCTCCCGAGGGGTCTCCCTCGTCGTGGTCGTCGCCCCGCCCGACGGCGCGGGCGAGGTCAAGAGCCTCCTCGACGCGCACGCGCTGCCCGAGAGGACGGACTTCCTCGTGGTGCCCGGCGGCGAGACGCGGCAGGAGTCCGTACGCCTCGGCCTGGACGCGCTGCCGCCCGAGTACGACATCGTCCTGGTGCACGACGCCGCCCGGCCGCTGGTGCCGGTGGACACCGTGGACACGGTGATCGACGCCGTACGGGAGGGCGCGCCCGCCGTGGTGCCGGCGGTGCCGCTCGCCGACACGGTCAAGCAGGTCGAGCCCGCCGCGGTGCCGGGCGAGCCGGAGCCGGTGGTGGCGACGCCGGAGCGGGCGCGGCTGCGCGCGGTGCAGACCCCGCAGGGCTTCGACCGGGCGACGCTGGTGCGCGCCCACGGGACGGTGACCGACGACGTCACCGACGACGCGAGCATGGTCGAGCAGCTGGGGCTCGCGGTGGTGGTGGTGCCGGGGCACGAGGAGGCGTTCAAGGTGACGCGCCCGCTCGACTTGGTGCTCGCGGAGGCGGTGCTGGCGCGCAGGAGGCTGAACGATGGGTTCTGAGACGGATGCGCAGGTGCTGCTGCCGCGGGTCGGGATCGGTACGGACATCCACGCCTTCGAGGACGGGCGTGAGCTGTGGTGCGCCGGGCTGAAGTGGGAGGGCGAGGGGACCGGGCTCGCCGGGCACTCCGACGCGGACGTCGTCGCGCACGCGGCGTGCAACGCGCTGTTCTCCGCGGCGGGGGTCGGGGACCTGGGGCAGCACTTCGGTACCGGGCGGCCGGAGTGGTCCGGGGCGTCCGGGGTGACGCTGCTGACGGAGGCGGCGCGGATCGTGCGGGCGGCGGGGTTCCGGATCGGGAACGTCGCGGTGCAGGTGGTCGGGGCGCGGCCGAAGATCGGCAAGCGGCGGGACGAGGCGGAGGCCGTGCTCTCCGGGGCGGTGGGGGCGCCGGTGTCCGTGTCGGGGGCGACGACGGACGGGCTGGGGTTCCCCGGGCGGGGGGAGGGGCTGATGGCGGTGGCCACGGCGCTGGTCGTGCGGGTGTCTTGAGCGCGGGGGTGGGCACCCTGCGTTGCCCGGCCGTGCGGGGCTCTGCCCCGCGCCCCGCCAGGGGCTCCGCCCCTGGACCCCGCCTATGCCCACCCGCCACCCGACTCGGTCGGGAAAGAGGTGGGGCAGCAACGTCGACTCCGTGCCCTTGGCACTGCCCGGCGCCTACTACCCTGGACCCGTGACTATTCGCCTGTACGACACCAGCGCCCGGCAGATCCGTGACTTCGCCCCCCTCACGCCGGGCTGCGTCTCGATCTACCTGTGCGGTGCCACCGTGCAGGCCGCCCCGCACATCGGGCACATCCGGTCGGGGCTGAACTTCGACATCATGCGCCGCTGGTTCGCCTACCGCGGCTACGAGGTCACGTTCATCCGCAACGTCACCGACATCGACGACAAGATCATCAGGAAGTCGGCCGAGCAGGGCCGTCCCTGGTGGTCCATCGGGTACGAGAACGAGCGGGCGTTCAACGACGCCTACGCAGCCCTGGGCTGCCTGCCGCCCACCTACGAACCGCGTGCCACCGGCCACATCACCGAGATGGTCGAGATGATGCGCGGCCTCATCGAGCGCGGGCACGCCTACGAGGCCGACGGCAACGTCTACTTCGACGTGCGGTCCCTGCCGGGCTACCTGTCGCTGTCCAACCAGGACCTCGACGACCTGCGCCAGCCCTCCGAGGACGGCGAGACCGGCAAGCGGGACCCGCGGGACTTCGCCATGTGGAAGGCGGCCAAGCCCGGGGAGCCGAGCTGGCAGACGCCGTGGGGGCGGGGGCGGCCGGGCTGGCACCTGGAGTGCTCGGCGATGGCGCACAAGTACCTGGGCGAGGAGTTCGACATCCACGGGGGCGGGATCGACCTGATCTTCCCGCACCACGAGAACGAGATCGCCCAGGCCCGCGGCTTCGGCGACGCCTTCGCCCGGTACTGGGTGCACAACGCCTGGGTCACCATGAGCGGCGAGAAGATGTCGAAGTCGCTCGGCAACAGCGTGCTCGTGAGCGAGATGGTCAAGAAGTGGCGGCCGGTCGTGCTGCGCTACTACCTGGGCACCCCGCACTACCGCTCCACCATCGAGTACAGCGAGGAGTCCCTGCGCGAGGCCGAGTCGGCGTACGCGCGGATCGAGGGCTTCGTGCAGCGCGTCACCGAGCTGGCCGGCCATGCCGTCGAGCCCGCCGGCGAGGTGCCGCCCGCCTTCGGCGAGGCGATGGACGACGACCTGGGCGTCCCGCAGGCGCTCGCGATCGTGCACACCACCGTCCGGCAGGGCAACAGCGCGCTGGCCGCCGACGACAAGGACGCGGCCGTCGCCCGGCTCGCCGAGGTACGGGCCATGCTCGGCGTCCTCGGCCTGGACCCCCTGGACCCGCAGTGGGCGGGCGAGCAGGAACAGGGCGAGGACCTGCGGGACGTCGTCGACAGCCTCGTACGCCTCGTCCTCGACCAGCGCGAGAGCGCGCGGGCACGCAAGGACTGGGCCACCGCCGACGCCATCCGCGACCAGCTCGGACAGTCCGGACTCGTCATCGAGGACAGCCCGCAGGGACCCCGCTGGAGCCTCGGCACCCGCTGACCCGACCGGGCGGCTGGACCCGAGCCCGTAGATCGATTGTGCCGCCCGGCCCTCCGGGCGGCACACTGCATAAGACGCACGTACGACGCACACTCCCGTAGAGAGCGGAGACAGGTACTCATGGCCGCGAACAACCGCCGCATGTCCGGCAAGAAGGGCGCGCAGGTCGGCAGCGGCGGCAAGCGACGCCGGGGCCTGGAAGGCAAGGGGCCGACGCCCCCCGCCGAGATGCGCAAGGGGCACGCCAAGCAGCGCGCCGCCAACGCCAAGGCGCGCCGCACCACGGGACGCCCGCAGCAGCGGCGCGGTGGCGGCCGGTCGACGTCCGAGCTGGTCGTCGGCCGCAACCCGGTCTACGAGGCGCTGCGCGAGGGCGTGCCCGCCTCCACGCTCTACGTCCAGCAGTTCATCGACAACGACGAGCGGGTGCGCGAGGCGCTGCAGCTCGCCGCGGAGCGCGGTGGCATCAACCTCATGGAGGCGCCGCGTCCCGAGCTGGACCGGATGACCAACGGGCTCAACCACCAGGGGCTCGTGCTCCAGGTGCCGCCGTACGAGTACGCGCACCCCGAGGACCTGGTCGCCGCCGCCCACGACGAGGGCGTGGACCCTCTGATCGTCGCCCTCGACGGCGTGACCGACCCGCGCAACCTCGGCGCCGTCGTCCGCTCGGTCTCCGCCTTCGGCGGCCACGGCGTCGTCGTGCCCGAGCGGCGCGCGGCCGGTATGACGGCGGGCGCGTGGAAGACGTCCGCCGGTACGGCCGCACGCACGCCGGTGGCGCGCGCCACCAACCTCACGCGGGCGCTGGAGTCGTACCAGAAGGCCGGCATCACGGTCGTCGGCCTCGCCGCCGACGGCGAAGCCGAACTCGGCGACCTGGCGGCCCTCGACGGCCCCGTGGTCATCGTCGTCGGCAGCGAGGGCAAGGGCCTGTCCCGACTCGTCGGCGAAACCTGCGACTTCCGGGTCCGCATCCCGATGCCGGGTGGTGCGGAGTCGCTGAACGCGGGTGTGGCGGCGGGGATCGTGCTGTACGAGGCGGCGCGTCGGCGGGGCTGACCCGGCTGGAACGGGTGTTCGTCGTATCGCCCGGGCGGGGTGTTCGAGGGTGTCCGGGCGGGCTTGACGCGGTCCGGACAGAGCGGGGCGGGTCAAGGCAGTGTCCTAACGACACATCACTCGGTTAGATGAGTGTGGACACCAGAACACCCCGCACTCCCACGGGGGACCGCTCGTCGGGATACGACGACGCTCCCGCGCTGAGCATGGTGAAGGTGCCGAGCGATCCGGCGCAGGTCATCGTCAACCACGCGAGTTTCCGCGTGCAGTTCGGTGCCTCCGCGCGGCGGACCCAGTCCCCGCGGATCGCGCGGCACCTGAGCGCCACCCAGGACACCGCCCGCATGCCCGCCGCCCCGGCCGCGGGCCGTCGCCGCGCCGTCGTGTGGAGCGGGCGGTCCGACCCGGACGACACCGGCGCGCACCGGCTGCTCCAGGCGGTGCGGGCGGGAGCCGGTCACCACGCCGAGGACCCGGCCGCGGGCGACGCCGGGGCCACGCAGGTCATCCCCCGGGTCGACCTCGACGGCGGCCCCCTGGACTACGACGACGGCCCCGCCACCCAGACGCTCGAGACCCCCCTCGTCGGCGCCCAGCGCGGCCCCGTCCCCGACGGCACCCGGCTGCTGCCCGCCATGCGTACCGTGGGCAGCGCCTACGACGAGCCGGCCTACGACGGATCCGCCTACGGCCCGGACGACTTCGGGACCGGAAGCGACGGCTACGACGACGGCTACGACGACGGTCCGGACCAGGACGAGCCGCGCGGCAGGCGCCGCGGCGACGACCCGGCGCGGCACGCCTACTTCCCCGGCCGCCGGATGAACCTCGGCGTCGTCCTGCTGCCCCTGCGGGTCTTCCTCGGCTTCATCTCCATCTACGCCGGGATGGGCAAGCTCTGCGACCCCGTCTACTTCGACGGCGGCGAACGCGGCTCCATGGTCAAGTGGCTCAACACCCTGCACCCCTGGGACGTCGCCGAGCCGCTGCGCCAGTTCGCCCTCGCCCACCCCGTCGGCGCCGGGCTGGTCATTGCCTTCCTCCAGGTGCTGGTGGGCGTCCTGACCGTCCTCGGCTGCTGGCAGCGCGTGGCCGCCGTCGTCGGCGCCGGTCTGTCCGCGGCGCTCCTGGTCACCGTCAGCTGGAAGAGCGTCCCGGTCTACGACGCGCCCGACATCATCTACCTCGCCGCCTGGTCCCCGCTGATCATCGCCGGGGCCCCCGTCTACTCCGTGGACGGCAGGCTCGCGGGCAGCGCCTGGCGCAGGCTGGGCCCCCGCTCCGACATCTGGGACCTGCGCCGCTACGTCCTGCGCCGCGGCGCCGTCATCACCTTCCTGGTCGCCGGTGTCACCCTGCTCGTCGGCTCCGTCCTCGGCGGTGCCGTCCGGGACTCCGACCGCGTGGTGGTGCCCGGCCCCGGCGAGGCCCCGCGCAACGAGCTGCCCGGCTCCCCGCTGCCGCAGGAGCCCGGCACCCGGAAGCCGAAGACCTCCTCCCCGGAGGCCTCCGCGTCCCCCACCCAGGGCGCCACCAGCGGCGCGTCCGCCCCCGCCGAGGACTCCGCGACCGCCCCGGGCGCGACCCGCGACAGCAACGGCACCTCCACCGGCGGCGGTACGCCGAGCCAGACCCAGGGCACCACGGGCGGCCAGGCTCCGCCGCGGCAGTCCTCCCCGGCGGACCAGGCGCCGAGCACCACGGCCGGACCGACCGCGGGCGGCACCACGAGCGGC
The DNA here is from genome assembly GCF_044590125.1 of Streptomyces sp. BBFR25. Classification (NCBI taxonomy): domain Bacteria; kingdom Bacillati; phylum Actinomycetota; class Actinomycetes; order Kitasatosporales; family Streptomycetaceae; genus Streptomyces; species Streptomyces sp. BBFR25. Next base: position 3,929,633 of record NZ_CP172447.1, on the reverse strand, counting down.
GGCAACGGCGGCTCCACCGGCGGCACCGGCACCGGCAGCGGTGACGGCGGCGGCTCCTCCTCCACCGGAGAGCCCGGCGGCCGGCTGGTGGGCGGCCTCCTGGGATAGGGGCACGCTCCCCGACGCAGTACCGCAGCAGCAGGGCCCCGCACCTCGCGTGCGGGGCCCTGCTGCTGCCGTACTGCTGCGGAGCCCTCAGCGGCCGCTCAGCGCCGCCAGCTCCCTGGCCGCCTCCGTCAGGTCCTTCGCGGTGTCGATCGCGCGCCAGTAGGAGCCCTGGGGGATCGGGAAGCCGGCCAGGCGGCGTTCGCGGGCCAGGCGGGGGAACGTGGTGCGCTCGTGGTCACCGCGTTCCGGGAGCATCGCGGCGAACTCCGGCGAGAAGACGTACACGCCCGCGTTGATCTCGAAGGTCGACGGCGGCGCCTCGATGAAGTCGGTGATGTGGCCGAAGCCGTCCGTCTGGACGGCGCCCCACGGCAGCCGCGGGCGGGCCAGGGCGAGGGTCGCGACGGCGTCCCGCTCGGCGTGGAAGTCGGCCAGGTCGCGCAGCGAGAAACGGGTCCAGATGTCGCCGTTGGTGGCGTACCAGGGCCGGTCCGGGTGGGGCAGGTGCGCGGCGGCGTACTTGAGGCCGCCGCCGCGGCCCAGCGGCTCGGTCTCCACGACGGTGGTGACGGAGAGCGGCAGGTCGGCGCTCTCCAGCCACTTCTGCAGCACCTCGGCCAGATGGCCGCAGGAGACCACGACGTCGGTGACGCCCTCCTCGGCGAGCCAGGCGAGCTGATGGCCGATGATCGGAGTCCCGGTGCCCGGGATCTCGACCATCGGCTTGGGCCGGTCGTCGGTGTAGGGGCGCAGCCGGGAACCCTGCCCGCCGGCCAGGACGACGGCTTGAACGGGGCGGCGGGACGCGGCGTTCGGATCGGTCATGCCCGAACTGTACGCGGCGCCCCACCGGCCTTACGAAGGGCGCTCAGCCGTGCGCGGCCAGCACGCCCGAGGCGAAGGCGGTGTCGCAGACCGGGCGGGCGTACGACTGGGCGCGCGTCGGGCCGTAGACCTTCACCGCGGCGCGGCCGAGGGCGCGGGCGATGGTCGCGCAGTGGTCGGCCAGCGACGGGCGCTCGTTCACCGCCTGCTGGAGGTGGGTGAGGGCGACGCCCGGGTCCTCCTCCTGCAGCTCGGTCAGCAGCCGGTCGCGCAGCACCTCGTGCGGGGCGCGGGCGGCGCGGGCGGAGGAGGCCTTGGCGGAGGACGCCTCCGACGCGGCGAGCACCGAGTCCGAGGGATCCCCGGACCAGTTGACGCGGGTGACCGCGAGAGTCCCGGAGAGCACCAGGACGACGGGCAGGACGAAGGCGAGAGAGCGGCCGATCCGGCGGGCGGGGCCCCGGCCGCGTCGCGTCTGTCGGTTGGTGGAGTGCTTCACGGAGTGCTTCACGCGAGTGAGGGTAGCGCCCGGTAATGATTTGGCGACATTTAGTCACCCCTTCGGGGGATGAAGAGTGATCCTCGGCGGGGTAGGGGGTTGACGAACACGGGTCGAAACGTCCGTTGTGCCGGGGTATTTGTCGACAACGAAAAGAGCCCCGCAGCAGGCCGCGGGGCTTTTTTCGTCAACGCGGGTGAAATCACCCGGTCGCGTGGTTTCTGTCAGTCGGTGAGGCGCTCGCCCGTGGAGGACGAGAAGACGTGCGTCTCGCCCGGACGCGGCACGACGTGGACGGTCGCGCCCTTCTCCGGCACCGCGCGGCTGCTGACGCGGACCACGAGGTCCTTCGTCTCGCCGCCGACCTCGACCGTGCCGTAGACGTAGCCGTCGGCGCCGGTCTCCTCCACGACGTTCACCGTGACCGCGAGACCGGCCGGGGCGTCGGCCGAGTCCTTCGAGAGGGTCTTGGCGGCGCCGCCGTTCAGCTCCACCACGTCGAAGTGCTCCGGGCGGACGCCGACGGTGACCGTGCGGTCGCCCTTGTCGGAGGCGGCCTTCAGGGCGTCGCGGTTGACCGGGACGACGCTGTTGCCGAACTTCACGCCGCCGTCGGTGATCGGGACCTCGACCAGGTTCATGGCCGGGGAGCCGATGAAGCCGGCGACGAAGAGGTTCGCGGGCCGGTCGTACATGTTCCGCGGGGTGTCGACCTGCTGGAGCAGACCGTCCTTGAGGACCGCCACGCGGTCGCCCATCGTCATGGCCTCGACCTGGTCGTGGGTGACGTAGACGGTGGTGATGCCGAGGCGGCGCTGGAGCGAGGCGATCTGCGTACGGGTGGAGACGCGGAGCTTGGCGTCCAGGTTGGACAGCGGCTCGTCCATGAGGAACACCTGCGGCTCGCGCACGATCGCGCGGCCCATCGCCACTCGCTGGCGCTGACCGCCGGAGAGCGCCTTCGGCTTGCGGTCCAGGTACTCGGTGAGGTCGAGGATCTTCGCGGCCTCCTCGACCTTCTGCCGGATCTCCGCCTTGTTGACGCCGGCGATCTTGAGCGCGAAGCCCATGTTGTCGGCGACGGACATGTGCGGGTACAGCGCGTAGTTCTGGAACACCATGGCGATGTCCCGGTCCTTGGGCGGCAGGTGCGTCACGTCGCGGTCGCCGATGCGGATGGCGCCGCCGTTCACGTCCTCGAGCCCCGCGAGCATCCGGAGCGAGGTGGACTTGCCACAACCGGACGGGCCGACCAGGACGAGGAACTCGCCGTCCGCGATGTCGATGTCGAGACCGTCGACGGCGGGCTTCGTGGAACCCGGGTACACGCGGGTCGCCTTGTCGAACGTAACAGTGGCCATGGTGAAAGGGCCCCCTTCTACCGGCAGGAACGTGCCGGACGATCCGTTGTAGGAAGGTGGTGGTGTAGTCCACACGGGTGAAGCTGAGCAGGACGGTACCCGGCGTTCACCTGATCTGTCAGTAGCTGGGAGTCCGTGAATTTCGCCGAAACTTTCGAATCACATCGTTCACCGGCTCTGTGTACAGTGGAGCAGCCTGCGCGCGCCCGACGCGCGCGTGCCTCCTTAGCTCAGCTGGTCAGAGCGCCGCTCTTGTAAAGCGAAGGTCGTCGGTTCGAATCCGACAGGGGGCTCCGCACCCGGCACACCGGCACCCCCGCGATCCCTGATCGCGGGGGTGCCGGTGTGTGGTGCCGGTTACTTGCCCTTCGGCAGGGGCTCCGCCGCGCAGGTCGTGCCGGGCTCCGGGAGCGTGCCCTCCAGCAGGTAGGCGTCGACGGTGTCCTGGACGCAGGTGTTGCCGCTGTCGTAGGCGCCGTGGCCCTCGCCCTCGTACGTCAGCTCGACGCCCACGTCCCTGCCGAGGCGCTCCGCCATGCGGGCGGCGCCCGCGTACGGGGTGGCGGGGTCGCCGGTGTTGCCGACGAGCAGCACGGGGGGTGCGCCCGGGGCGCCGACCTCGGGGTGCCGGGCGGCTCCGGGGACCGGCCAGCCGTCGCAGGACAGGGCGCTCCAGGCGAGGCCGGGGCCGAAGAGGGGGGACGCCTCGACGAAGTCCGCCAGGCGGGACCGGACGTCGGCGACGGTGTAGCGGCTGCTGGAGTCGTCGCAGGTGATGGCCCGGAAGGCGTCGTCCTCGTTGCTCTCCTCGCCGGTCGTGCCGTCGGTCGTGTCGTCGCCGGGGTCTCCGCCCGTGCCGTGCTGGCCCAGGGCTTCGGCGAGGTCGTGGAGGACCTCGCCGTCGTCGTCGGCCGCGGCTTCGAGGGCGGCGCGCAGCGCGGGCCAGTAGTCCTGCCGGTAGAGGGCGCCGCTGATGGCGTCGACGAGGGCGTCGCCGTCGAGTGCGCCGCCGTCGGGGGTGGTGAGGGGGGTGTCGTCGAGGGCTTCTTCGAGCTCGACGGTGAGGTCCACGATGTCCTCGGCGTCGTCGCCGAGTGCGCAGCCCTCCCGGGCGCACCAGGCGGCGAAGTGCTCGAAGGCGAGCTGGAAGCCGCCGGCCTGGGCGAGGGCCTCCGCCATCCGGTCGAGGGTGGGGTCGACGACCCCGTCGAGTACGGCGCGGCCGACGCGCTCGGGGAACAAGTGGGCGTAGACGCCGCCGAGTTCGGTGCCGTAGGAGATGCCGAAGTAGTGGAGCCTCTCGTCGCCGAGGACCTGGCGGATCAGCTCCATGTCCTGGGCGGCCTGGGTGGTGCCGACGTAGGGGAGGACGTCGCCGGAGTTCTTCTCGCAGGCGGCCGCCGTCTCCCGGTTGAACCGGACGAGCGCGTCGGTCTCGTCGGCGCCGTCGTCGGGGGTGTCGTCGATCTCGTCCTCGTCGGGGAGGCCGGCGTCCAGGCAGCGCACGCCCTCGCTGTTGCCGACGCCGCGCGGGTCGAAGCTGACGAGGTCGTAGCGGGTGCGGAGCTTCTCGTAGTCGGGGGCGAGGCCGGGGAGGGTGGCGACGCCGGAGCCGCCGGGGCCGCCGAAGTTGAAGAGCAGGGAGCCGATTCGCTCGTGCGGGGCGCCACTCGCGCGGGCGCGGATCAGCGCGAGGTCCATGGTCTTGCCGGAGGGGTTCTTCCAGTCCAACGGCGTGCGCAGGGTGGCGCATTGCCACCGGGTGCCGTCGGGGAGCGCGCCGGGGGCCTCGCCGCCGCCCTGGACGGGGGCGGGGGCGGGGCAGTCCCGCCAGGCCGGGGACTGCTCGCGGAGGGCGTCGAGGGCCTGGGCGTCGGTGGTGGTGCCGCCGGTGTCGCCGTGCCGTTCGCCGTCCCGGGCCGCGGGCGCGCAGGCCGTCAGGGAGGAGGCGAGCAGGGTGGCCGTGGACAGCAGGACGGCGGTGGATATCGCTCGTGCTGGGGGCATGGCCTCAGCCTCCGGTGGCCCGGAGGGCGGCGCATGGCGTGGCGTCCGTTCGGGTGGGGCCCCGCCGGTCGGTGGCGGTGTGCGGCGGCGGGGCCCCGGCCCGGGTCAGGAGGAGCGGTTGGCGCTGGACGGGCCGAAGAACTCGATCTCGGAGATGGCCACCTGCTTCTTCGCGGACGCCGCGTGGGCGGACTCGATGGTGAAGCGGACCTTGGTGACCTCGCCGACGCGGAACGGGCGTCGCTGGCCGCCGGCGCCCTGGTCCAGGGTGAGGTCGCGGGTCTTGATCGACCCGTCCTTCATGGTGATCGTCGCCTTGACGCGGTGCGGCAGGGCCGACTCCCGCAGCTTGTCGGCGCGGGTGGAGACACCGGGGGTGATGATCACGTCGAGGAGCCGGGTCGGCTCGGTGAAGCTGGCCTCGACCCACTCGCCCTGGCCGGACTGCACGATGCCCGGGCCCCACCAGGTGTTGCTGAGCTTGTCGATGAGGAGTTCCGGCTTGTGGCCGGGGAAGGAGCGCGAGGCCTTGATGCCGTCCGGGGAGACGGGGGCGCGCTTGGCGAAGTGGTCGCGGGTGTTCTGGACGCCGTCGGGGATGTACATGAAGCCGAGGACGACCAGGGTGGCCACGACGACGACGGTGATCCAGGTGCCGATGCGGTCGAAGACGCGGCGCAGGCGGGGACGGTCGCCGGCCCACGGGGTCTCCTGGCGCCGTCCGCCGAAGAGCCGCCGCCACCAGGGGGCCCGCACGGCGGCCTGGTCGCCGCTCGCGACCAGGGGCATGGCGCAGCGGGCGCAGTAGTGGCGGTCGGGGCGGTTGGGCGTGGAGCACCACGGGCAGGGCGGGCCGTTGGCGATGTCCGGCTGTCCGGGGGCGCGGACCTGCGGCCGGTCCACGTCGGGGCGGCCGGGCAGGACGGGCGCGACGGCGGGGGGCGCCGCCGGGGCGGGGGCCTCGGGGTCGGCGACGGGGACGAGGAGGGAGCGGGCCCGGTCGGACATGGTGTCGGTGAGCGGGTTCGGGGCGGAGGGCGCCGGGGTGGCGGGCACCGGGGTGGTGGGCGCGGTCTCGTCGGTGCCGGGCGCGGGGGAGGTGGCGCCGGGGGCGTCGTCCGGGCCCGCGGCTCCTCCCGAACGGCCCGCGGTGTCCGGGGCGTCCCCCGTGTCACCGGTGCCCGTGCCCCCGGTGGCTGCCGGGGTGTCCGCGGTGCCTGCCGCGCGGCGCGGCTGGGGCCGCGTCGGGTTGTCGCCGAGCGCGCCGGACGGTTCGTCGGCGGCGCCCTGGGCGGGTGCCGCGGCCGGGCGGTCGGTGCGGGCGGGGGGCACGCCCGCACCGGCGAAGGCGTCGAAGCCGGGGCGCTGGTCGGACGTGGCGGCCGCGGGCTGCGCGGTGCGGGCTGCGGCACCGGCCTGGTCCCAGCTGAGTACGGCGCCGCACGCGTCGCAGAAGGACTGGCCCGGTTCCGCGCGGGTTCCGCACTCGGCGCAGTTCTGCGTTGTCATCTCTCCGGGGTCCTTTCGGAGGCGGTCACTTCGACCGTGTAGGGCATGTGGGCGGGGCGGGCGGCGGCGACGAGGGCGTCCAGCCGGTGGACGTCGACGGGCCTGGGGTCGGGCAGCCGGAGGGCGACGTGCAGTTGCGGGCGGGGCCGGCCGGGGAACGGGCCGAGCGGCCGGGCGTTCCACACGGCGCCGCCGCTCTCGGTGATCTCCGGCGCGACGCCGAAGGTGAGCCGGACGGTCTCGGACAGGCCCTGCAGGGTGCCGCGTACGCGGTGCAGCCGGGCGGCGGCGGCGACGGCGGCGCGCAGCATGGGCTCGTCCTCGGTGCCGTCGGTCTCCGCGCCGACCCAGGTGCCGAGCCACCGGGCGAAGTCCGCCGGGGTGAGAGCGGGGTCGAAGTAGGTGTCCAGGCAGTCCAGGACGTTCAGGATGGGCGCGAGGACGTCGTCGAGCCCGCCGACGAAACGCAGGGCGAGGTCGTCGTCGGCGAAGACGGCCGGCAGCATCGACGCGATGGGCAGCGACGAGCCGAGTCCGTCGACCGAGCCCCGCTGCGAGGCGGAGTTCACGCGCTGTCCCCGATCACGCGGACCCGGTGGTCGTAGGAGAAGACCAGGGCGGGTGCGTCGAGGTCGATGCGGTTGGTGGGGTCGCCGCGCTTGCCGGTGAGGGGGTCGGCCGGGTGCAGGACGACCTCGTCGACGAGTTCGACGCCGGGGACGCGCTGGAGGACGGCGAACAGCTCACCGGTCTGCACGGGGCGTCCGAAGGGCCAGCCCTTGCCGTCGGAGCCGCCGGTGAGCGGGTCGAGGTGGCGGTAGAGGGCGTCGTGGGTCTGCCGGCGCACGCGGTCGGCGTCGACGTCGCGGAAGGCGTGGACGGTGGCGACGACGGTGACGCCCTGGTAGTAGGGCGGGCCGACGGCGAGCCGGGTGCCGATCAGGCGGCGTTCGTCGAGGTGGCGGGTGATGCGGTTCAGCAGGGCGTCACCGGGGACGAGTTGCTCGAAGCGGAGGCGCCCGCCGGGGTCCGGTACGGCCTGGGGGACGACGAGGACGCGGACGGCGTGGGCGCCGTACTCGTTCTCCGCGCCCTCCAGGCAGGTGATGCGGGCGGTCTCGGGGGCGGCGCGGCGGGCGAGTTCCTCGTAGTCGCGCAGCGTGACGGCGCGTTCCTGGGCGCGCAGGGTGATGGGGGCCCGCAGCTTGGCCTCCTCGATGGTCTCGCCGTCGACGCCGCCGAGGGCGGCCTCGCGGTTGACGACCTCGGAGACGTACGGGATGGAGGTGCGCAGCACCTGTACGGCGCCGCGGGCCACGTTGCCCGCCCTGCCCCCGCCGGTGCGGTAGCGGCGGGCGCGGATGACCGCGCCCTTGGGCGGGACGACACCGTACTGGCGCAGGGTGCCGTCGGCCTCGCGGACGGCGGGGCCGAAGGCGATCTCGCCGGTGGTGGCGTCGACGGTGATGTGGTGGTCGTCGGGGTGGGAGCCGGCGAAGTGCGGGACGACCTGCCAGTCCTGCCAGCCGTCGTCGGCGGCGGTCTGGAGGAGGACGGACGGCTCGCCGGCGACTACGGGTGCGTGTTCGAGCCGCAGCCGCTGGCCGGGCAGACCGGTGGACTCGCCGAGGGGCTCGTCGAGGATGGTCTCGGCGTGGATGGAGCCGGTGGTGCCGCCGATCGTGTAGGCCTCGGCGGAACGGATGGTCGGCGAGGTGGTGTAGAAGGGCTGGCCGCTGAGCGGTTCGGTGACCCGGCAGCGGATCCAGCCGGCCTCGTGGCCGCCGTTGCGGGACAGGACGTGGCCGCCGGGTATGTGCAGCACGACGTCGCCGGGCCGGTTGAGACCGCCGGTGCCGTCGCGGTCGACCTCGCAGGTCTGCCAGCCGTCCTCGGTCCAGGCCTCCCACACCAGCGGCGGCTGGCGCGGGTCGACGCCGACGCCGTCGACGCGGCTGTCGAGTTCGAGGGCGAGCGCGCAGTCCGGGACGGCGGCGCTGAGGCCGATGAGCATGCAGTCGCCGGGGTTGGGTGCCTCGGCGAAGCACAGCACGTCCTTGCTCTCGGCGAGGTCCGTGGTGCGGTCGCTGACGGCCTCGCCGCTGACCTGGGTCACCAGGCGGCTCATCGTGCACGGGACGATGCGCAGGTCGTGCTCGGTGGCGAACACGACGGCCTCGTCGCGTTCGGTGCGCAGGGTGGCGACCTCGGTGCCGACCGGGACGAGGATCGCGTCCTCCTGCGGTGCGGAGAGCCAGAAGGTGACGTCCGTGCGCGCGGCCGACGGCGGGAAGAGCGTGATGCCGACCAGGTCCAGGAAGGCGAGGTGGTTCTTGTCCGGGACCCGGTTGAGCCGGTAGACGATCTGGTCGGCCATGTGGGCCACCGTCTCGACGAGCGTGACACCGGGGTCCGAGACGTTGTGGTCGGTCCACTCCGGGGCGCGCTGCTGGATGTAGCGCTTGGCATCGTCGACGAACTGCTGGAAGCGGCGGTCGTCGAGGTTGGGAGAGGGCAGGGGCATCAGCGGTCGCTTTCGGGAGAGCCCGGGAGACCGGCCGGGGCGTCGGGGAGGTCGGGCTCGTCGTGGGAGGGGATGACGTAGAACGGGAACACGAGGCTGCGCGGGTTGTTGGTGCCGCGGATCGAGTAACGGACGTCGATGAAGAGGACGTTCTGCTCCTCGCCGGTGGTGACGTCGACGTCGTGGACCTCGATGCGTGGTTCCCAGCGGTCCAGGGTGACATAGACCTCGTGCTGGATGCGGCCCGCCGTCTGCTCGTTGACGGGGGCGAAGACGAGGTCGTGGATGGCGCAGCCGAACTCGGGGCGCATCGGCCGCTCCCCGGGCGCGGTGGCGAGGATGAGCCGCATGGCCTCCTCCACCTCCTGCTCGCCGCTGACGAGGGCGATCCCGCCGGTGGGCCCGATCCGCAGCGGGAACGACCAGCCGGAGCCGACGAACTGTTCGGCCATCAGAGAGCAACCTGCCTTCCTCGGAAACGCTTCGTCACAGACCCGGCACGGGGATGGTCGCCACCTTGAAGATAGGGGTCTTGACCTCGAACGTCGCGCCGATGATCCTCGTCATGACGGAGTTGATCTGCACGTTGACGGTGCCGGAGATGGTCGTCGCGGCCCCGGCGCTCAGCGTCGCGGCGCCGGCCGCGCCCAGGTTCAGGGCGCCTCCCGCGTTGACTCCGACCACGCCCCCGCTGCGCATGTTGATCATGCTGCCGCCCTGGATGCTGAGGGGGCCGCCGCTCTTGATGGTCAGGGAGCGTCTGGCGCTGAGGGACAGGTCGGTGCCCGCGTCCACCGACACCGAGCGGCTGCCGGTGATGCTGACGGAGCCCTTGCTGTCGACGGTGATCTCGGTCTTGGTGCGGTCGAGGTTGATGGTCAGCCTGTCGTTGCCGCTGGCGATCCGCACGCCCTGCTTGCGTCCGCCGGTGCGCTGGCTGAGCAGGTCGACGCGGTTGCCCTGGCGGTCGGACAGGGTGTGCCGTACGGCCTTCTTCTTCAGGCCGTCGTGCAGGGGCACGTCGCTCTTGGTCGGCACGTCCCGGCCGTTGTAGAGGCCGCCGATCACGAACGGGTGGTCCAGCGCCCCCCGGTCGAAGGCGACCAGGACCTCGTCGCCGACGTCCATGGGGAAGATGCCGCCGCCCGCCACGCCGCCCATCTGGACGCTGCGCGCCCAGTCGCTGACGTAGGTGTCGTCCAGCCACGGGAACTGCAGCTTGACCCTGCCCTGCTTGAGGGGGTCCTGCACGTCGGTGACGATGGCGTTGGCGACGCTGGGCAGCCGGGCGGCGCTCGCCGGGTCCGCGCCGCCCCCGCCGCCGCCCGAGGCGAGCCCGTACAGGGAACGCCACTGGCGCCCGCTGACCGTGATCCAGGACTCGTAGGGGACGCCGTCGCCGAAGTGGTGGCGTACCGAGGTGACGGTGTACTTGCCCTCGAAGGGGGTGCCGACGTCGGCGAGGGCGACGGGGACGCCGGGCCGCAGGTCGGGGTGGCCCTTGGCGGCGACCTCCAGCTCGGCGAAGGAGGCGGTGACGTCGGCGGCGAGGGCCTTCGCGGCGTTCTGGACCTCGTCCTGCTTGTCGTAGGGGTTGGCGGTCTCGACGAGTTTGCCGGGCTTGAACTTGCCGGCGGCCGTGCCGGGCGTCCACTTGATGTTGATGCCGGGGTCGGTGGTGGCCGGCGCGGTCTCGGTGATCTTCTTCTTGGTGGTGACGTTCCAGCCGCGCGACTCGACCTTGCCGATCTGGTCGGCGGCGGTGACGGCGGCCCGCAGCCGCAGGATGTCGTGCTCGGCCTGGAGGACGAAGGTGCTCTGGTCGCCGTCCGTGTTCGGCGAGGGCGCGCCGGCCGACGGCTTCGGCGTGACGAACCGGAACTTCCCCTTGGAGTCCAGGTACATGATCATCTTGTTCTCGTCGGCGAGCCGGGCGAGGAAGTCCCAGTCGGTGACGTTGGACTGGGAGATGAACGCGTAGGTGCCCTTGGTCGCCTGGATGCGGCCGATGGAGACGCCGTCCATCGCCACGAGCTTGCGGGCGATGTCGGAGGCCTTCTGGTTGCGGTACGCGGCCACGCGGCGCTGGCGCATCAGCCGGTGCCCGTAGTCGTAGCCGCGGATGACGGTGAAGCTGCCGGTGCCGTCGTAGTCGGCCTCCAGGCCGGTGACCTCACCGGTCAGCAGGGGATTGCCCTTGCCCTCGCCGTCGGCGATCGGCGTGATGACGACCTTGGTGCCGAACTGCACGTTCAGGTCGCCGAGGAGCTTGTGGTGGGGGTCGCGGAAGGTGAGCCGGAACGCCGCGGGCACGTTGACGCCCTGGTCGACCCATCCGTCGGTGAGCATCGGGGCGACGGTGTCGGACAGCGGGGTTCCACCGATCTTCACCTCGACGACGCTGGAGAAGGCGGGACGCACCATCAGTGAGGCACCTCCTCGGTGGCCGGCAGGATGAGTTCGGTACCGGTCGGCAGGCGGGACGGGTCGTCGATGCCGTTGGCCTCGGCGATCACCCGCCACGCGTTGGCGCTGCCGTACTCGCTCCAGGCCAGCGACTGGAGCGAGTCCCCCGCGACGACCCGGTGCACGCGCTGGGCGGTGAGGGCGCCGGAGGTCGGGTTCTGCCTCGGGGTCGGGCCGGGGATCTCCACCAGGGCCATCTGACAGGTGGCGCGGATGGGGACGCCGGCGGTGCCGAAGAGCGTGTACTGGGTCTCGATGGAGGCGACGTAGGCGTTGAACCGGGCCGTGGAGAACGAGCCCCACTCGAAGATCACCCAGGGCGGTGACGGCTGCTTGGCGGCCAGGCTCTTGGCGGTGACCTCGCAGCAGATCAGCAGCGACTCGACCTTCTTCATGACGGTGTTGCCGCCGGGCTTCATCGAGGAGTCCAGGAAGATCTCCAGGGTCATCTCCCGCGGCTCGGCACCCATGAACTGCGGCTTCGCGGCCTTCCGCACGGCCGCCGTCGGGGTCGACTTCCACTGGGAGCGCTGACTGATCGAGAGCTGCGCCGGGTTGAACTCGAACGGGAACCGCTTGATCAGCGCACCTGGTGAGGTGGACTTGCCGGTGGGCGGCTCGTGGATGGCGAGGTTGGCGCGTACGAGGCTCTTGCCGGCGCCCTTGCTGCTCTTGGCCATGGTTCTTCCTCTCTGCTCCGCGGCGCCGTCAGTCCGTGAACCCGTGGTGAGCGATCTCCAGGACCTCGTTGGCCACGGACGCGCTGCCGGGGTCGAGGCTGGGGCCCTGCCAGCTGACGGGCAGGACGTCGATCAGCCCCCAGCGGGCGACCAGCGAACCGTCCGCGCGCAGGGCGGAGATCTGCGCCGTGGGCCGCTGGATGCCGGTCTGCACGGACGAGATCCACTTGGCGACCTTCGCCGTGTCCGGGGTGAGGGGGCGGGTCAGCCGGATGTTGGAGTAGGTGACGCGCGTGGGCAGCTGCCAGACGAAGCCGTTGTTGCCGCCCTCCTGGCGCTGTTCCACCTCCACCTGGGTCGACAGGCCCTCGCACCCGTTGAAGTAGCCGAGGCTCTCGCCGTCGATGGCAAGGCTGAACCAGATGGAAGAGCCCGGGTCCTTACGGGACATCGGGGGTCGACCTTTCTTGTCGGGGAGCGGGGGTGGGCGGGCGTGGCCCTCGGGCGGTCCGGCCGTCCGGCGGGGCCGGTGCGGTCCGGTCAGCGCGGGTCGCGCAGTCTGCCGATCCGTTCGCGGTCCATACGCAGTTCGGTGCGGACGAGACGGGTGACGCGGCCGATGATCCGGTGCACCAGTTCGTCGAGCTGGAAGTCGGTGAGCTGACGCGGGTCGAATCCGCCTTCGGGCACCGCCGTGTACCCGGGCGGAGGGTCCTCGGGGGACTGAGCGCCCCCGCCCGCCTCGTACGGGGGCGGCGGGTCGTTCGGGGCGGGCCGGGACGACGGGGGGTCCAGCCGGGTCAGGTTGTCGACCACGGCGGCGGCCGTGTGGGAGGCCAGGGCAGCGGTGGTGCGTCCGGCGCGGCGGGAACGGCGGAAGGAGAACCGCTGGACCGGCGGCATGTCGGCGGACGCGGCGCCGGTCGGGGCGTTGGACGGGGCGCTGGACGGGCCGAGGGAGCCCGGCACGGCGTCCGTGGGCTCCGTGAGCGATGGCGCGGGCGCCGCCTGCGGGGCGACGGGCAGCGCGGGCCGGGCAGCCGACGGCCGGGGCGGCGTGAGCGGGGCCACCGGGAGCGGGGCTCCGGCGGCGGCGCCGGGGGACACGGGCTTGCGCAGGGGTACGGGCCTGGCGGGCGCGCGCTGCACGACGGGGGGCGTGGGCCCGCCGCCACCGGGCAGCGGCGGAAGCGTGAGGTGCGGCGCCGCCGGGGGCGTTGCCGTGGCCGCGAAGGGCGGCGTGGCGGGCGTGCTCACGGCGGCGAAGGGCGGTGTGGCGGGCGTGCTCACGGTGGCGAAGGGCGGTGCGGTGGGCATGGTCGGGGCCGCCGCGAAGGGGGGCGCCGCGGGCGTGGCGGGGGCCGTGGCCGTCGTCGTGAAGGGCGGTGCCGCGGGCGCGGCGGCCCGGGCGGTGGCCCGCTGGACGGGCGGGAGCGTGCCGCCCTCGGTCGCGGAGGGCAGCGGCGCCGGGGACCGGGTGGTGAGCGACGTGGTGTCGGCCGGGGGCGCGGAGAGGGGCGCGCCGAGCGGAGAACGACGCGCGGGCGCCCCGGCAGGGCCCGCCGGGCCCGCCGGGGTGGTGGTGGGTGACGGTGCGTGTGTCTGTGTCTGTGCCTGTGCGTGTGCGTGTGCCTGTGCCGTTGTCGGGGTCGGCGTCGCGGACGGGCGTACGGCGCTGACCGGGCCCGACGAGGTGGGCGCGCCGAGCCCCGGACGCCGCGCGGTCGCGCTGCGCTGCACGGGGGCCGCCGGGGTGGCCGCCTTGCCGGTCTCCGGTTGGGACAGCGGTACGGCGGGGGTGGGTCCGGTGCGGGCACTGGGCGCGGTGGGGGAGGCGGGTGCGGTGGCCGGGGTCGCGGGGGTGGGTTCGGCCGGTGCGGACGGCTCCGTCGGTGTCGTCGGTGCGGCGGGGGGCGCGGTCGGTCCGTCGGACCGCTGTTCCGGCGCCCGTTGGACCGGCGGTCGGGATGCGTCGCCGAGTTTAGCGGCGGACGGCTGCACGGGTCGCGACGGCTGGGCGGCCGACACCCGGCGCTGGACGGGGGGCTGCTGGCCTCCCGCGGCGTCGCCGGTGGTGGTGCCGGTGCCGGTGGGGCGTGCGGTGGACGGCGCTGCCGTGTCGCCGCCGGGCCTCGGGGCCGGGGTGATCGGGGCTGCGGCTCGCCGGGCCGGGGTCCCGGCAGCGGGGTTGACGGCCGGTGACACGGCTCGCTGGACCGGGGGAGCAGCGGGGGCGGCTCCTGTCGAGGGCGAGGGCGAGGGCGAGGGCGAGGGCGAGGGCGAGGGCGAGGGCGACGGTGGCGCGGTGCCCGACGCCGGGTCGGTGGCGGGCCGGGACTCCGCCCGGCGCACCGGGGCCTCGCCCTGCGCCGTGTTCGACGGGGTGCCGGACGTGGGCGTGACCGGCACCACGGGGGTGTTGGACCCCGACTCGGGCCGCGGCACGGCCCGTTGCACCGGCTCATCGGCCGAGACGGGGCGGTCGGGCTGCGCGGCGGCTCGCCGGGGGGCGGGTGCGTCGGTGCCCGCCGGGGGAGTCGGGCCGCCCTCCGTGCGGCGCACGGCACGCTGCACCGGCGGCGTCGAGGCGGTGGTGCCGCTGCCCGCGGGTGCGGACGCCGGGCCCTCACCGGGACGTACGGCGGGCCGCCGTGCCGGGGTGGTGGACGTGGGGCCGCCGCCCTGAGCGTCGGCCGGTGCGGGGCCGGACGGCTGTGCGGCGGCGCGCTGGACGGGCGGCGTGGTGGGCGTCGTGCCGCTGTCGGCCGGTGCGGGGGGCGTCGGGCTGGCGGCGCCGGACGACGGTCGTGCGGTGGCACGTTGGACCGGAGGTGCGGTGGGCGTGGTGCCGCTGTCCGCCGGTGCGGAGGACGGGGTGCTGCCGCTGGACGGCTGTGCGGCGGCGCGCTGGACCGGCGGTGCGCTGGGCGTGGTGCCGCTGTCGGCCGGTGCGGAGGGCGTCGGGTTGCCGGCGCCGGACAACGGTCGTGCGGTGGCCCGTTGGACCGGCGGTGTGCCGGACGCGGTGCCCCTGCCGGCCGGTGCGGTGGCTGCCGGGTTTGCGCTGGCGGATGGCGCGGGGGTGCGCCGTACCGGGGTGTCCGCTGCGGCGCCGCTGCCGGGCCGTGGCGGGGAGCCGGACGGTCGTACGGCGGCGCGCTGGACGGGCGGTGTGGTGGGCGTGGTGCCGCTGTCGGCCGGTGCGGAGGGCGTCGGGCTGCCGGTACCGGACGACGGGCGTGCGGTGGCCGCCCGTTGGGCGGGCTGTGTGGCGGGCGCGGTGTCGCTGTCGGCCGGTGCCGGGGTCGCCGGGTTGCCGGTGCCGGATGGTGCGGGCGTGGCGCGGCGTGCCGGGGTGTCCGGTGCGGGGCTCGACGGTCGCGCGGCGGCGCGCTGGACCGGGGGTGTGCCGGATGCCGTGCCGCTGTGGGCCGGTGCGGAGGGCGACGGACTGCCGCCGTCGGGACGCCGTACCGGGGCAGTCGGTGCCGTGGTGTCGGCGGACGCGCCCGGGGCCGGTGTGGTCCCGGGCGCGGGTACCGCCCGCTGCACGGGCGCACCGGTCGGTGCGGGCGCCGGGGTGACGGAACCCTGGGCCGGGGAGGCGCCCCCGGCCGGTGCCGAGCCGGGGTCCGCTCGGTCGGCGTCCGCCGACGAGGGCGCCGTGCCGGAGGACGACGCCGTGCCGGAGGGCGCCGGGGTGGCTTCGGTGGTCCGGCGGCTCGCGGGCAACGCCCGGCGCTGCACCGCGGACGATCCGGACGGGGCCTTGGTCAGCGACTGCCGCGGACGCGGAGTGGCGGGCGGCGGCGGCACCGGGGAGACCCGGACCCCGCGCGGGGCCTGGGCCGGTGCGCTCGCGGGCACGGCCGACGACGCCGTCCCGGCGGAACGCGTCCGCTGGACCGGCGTGGCCGAGGGCGTGGCCGACGACGACGTGGGCACCGCCGGGGCCGCCCCCGGCGTGGGAGTCGACCTGCCCGACGTACCCGACGCGCCACCGCGCGCCCTCGGGGCGGAACCCCTGGGCGCGGCCGGTGCCGTCGCCGGTGCGTCCGCCGGTATCGCGCGCAGCGGCGCGACCGGCATCCGCTGCACCGGCGGTGTGCCGGCCGGGCGGGCCAGGGGGGTGGACGAGGTCTGCCGGGCCGAGGAGTCGAAGGCGCCGGACAGCAGGCTGTCGCCGGCCGCCGGGTCGAGCACCGCCGGGGACGGCGCACGGGTGAACGACGGGTCCTGCCACGTCGGAAGGCGGCCGCCGAAAGCGGCGTCCGCCACCCCCGTACGGTCCGCGCCCGTGGCGCGCTGGATCGGCGGCAGGCCCGTCCAGGCGGCGACGGCCACGGGTGCGGGGCCGGGCGGCGCGGACGCCGCACTTCCGCCCGCGCCCGGGTCCGGGCGCGAGCCGGTGTCCGCGGGCGGACCCGTCTCCGAGGGCGAGCCCGCCGCTGATGCCGCGGTCCCGCCCCCGTTCCCGTTTCCGCCGTCGTCGCGACGGCCCCGCAGCCGGTCCAGGAGTCCCACCGATCAGCCCTCCGCCGTGCCGCGCGTCACGAGGGACGCGATCTGGTCCGTGTACCGGCGGCGGTCCTGGTGTTCCAGGTCCAGGATCGCCTCCAGGCTCCAGTGGAAGTGGTAGGCGACGTACGCGATCTCCTCGTGCAGCCGGTCGGTCGCGTACGTCACGATTCCCCCAGGCGGCTCCCGCCGAGTTCCACCTCGAAGGGCTCCGAGCAGTGCGGGCACTCGACGGCCGCGCGGGTGTGCCCCTCCGCGTTGATCTGGCGGTAGAAGTCCTGGAGGAACGCCAGGTCGGAGGCGAACATGTTCTCCACGACACCGTCGTGCACCATCGCCAGCGTGCCCAGCCGGGTGATGACCCGGCCGAGCAGCACCACCGACAGGTACGCCGGGTTCTCCTGCACCCGCACGTCGCGCAGCGGGATCAACTCGTCCCGTGCCGTCGACAGGCGCATCACGCCGTCCCGGTGCACCGTGCCCGACTCGTCGACGTACCCGCGCGGCAGCTCGAAGGGGAACTCGGTCTGCAACTGCTGCCTCGGGGTGGTGTCGACGGGGGGCCCGGCGGGAGGGCCGGCCGGAGAACCGGCCGGCGCCTCCGTGGGCGCGGCGGCGGGAGCCGAACGGGGGAAGTCCGCTCCCGCCGCCGCGTTCTGGGGTGCCGCGGCGGGTGCCTTGGCAGTCGAACGGCGCATTACTCGACGACCAGTTCTTCGAACACGATGGTGATGGTCTCGGTGAGGGCGTTGGTGTCACCCGCCTTCAGGGTGCCCGCCACGACCTTGCTGCACCAGGCGTTGCGCAGGTTCCAGCGCTTGACCGGGTTGTCCTCGTAGTCCATCACGATGATCGTGGCGTTCTTGCGGGCGGTGGCCATCCGGCCCGCCATGGAGTCGTTGATCCACTGGGTGAACACCGACGACTGGCTCATACCGCGTTCGACCTGGACCGAGCCGTCCTTGGCCACGCCCGGCATCAGGGTGACGTTGTTGCGTCCGGTCGTGCCCTGGTTCTGCTGGTACTTGATGACGTCCTGCTCGATCTGCAGGTTGGAGACCGAGTTGAGGTACTCGACCATCACACCGTCGATCTGGATACCGAAATTCGGTGCGACGAGTACGTCTTCTGGTTTGGGGAGAGACATGAGTTCGCTGTCCTTCTAGAGGAGGGTGGAGAAGGGCGGGGGCGCGATCCGCCTACTCGTCCAGTTCGCCGCCGCCGCTGGAGAACTGGGCGAGCCGGAAGATGACGAACTCGGCGGGCTTGACCGGTGCGATGCCGATCTCGCAGACGACCCGGCCGAGGTCGACGGACTCCGGCGGGTTGGTCTCCTCGTCGCACTTGACGTAGTAGGCCTGGTCGGGGCTCTGGCCGAAGAGGGCGCCGTTGCGCCACTCGTTGACCAGGAACGCGGAGACGTTCCGACGGATGCGGGCCCAGAGGTTGTGGTCGTTCGGCTCGAACACCACCCACTGGGTGCCGATCAGGATCGACTCCTCCAGGTAGTTGAAGTACCGGCGGATGTTCAGGTAGCGCCACGCCGGGTCGGAGGAGAGGGTGCGGGCACCCCAGACGCGGATGCCGCGGCCGGGGAAGGAGCGGATGCAGTTGACGCCGATCGGGTTGAGCAGGTCCTGCTCGCCGCGGGTGATCTGCAGCTCCAGGTCGACGGCGCCGCGCACGACCTCGTTGGCGGGGGCCTTGTGCACGCCGCGCTCGGAGTCGTTGCGGGCCCAGATGCCGGCGACGTGGCCGCTCGGCGGGACCAGGCGGGACTGACCGGTGGCCGGGTCGAAGGACTTGATCCAGGGGTAGTACAGGGCCGCGTACTTGGAGTCGTAGCCGGCCGTCTCCTGGCGCCAGACGCGGATCTGGCGGGCGTTCTGGGCAGGCGGCGGGTCGATGATGGCGACGCGGTCGCCCATCAGCTCGCAGTGGGCTATGAGACCGAGCTGGACGGCCTTGACGGCCTCCAGGTCGATCGCGCCGCGCTGGTAGGCGGCCATCAGGTCGGGCACCGCGACCATGGAGATCTCGTCGATCGCCTCCAGGCCGCCGAAGCCGGTGCGGTCCGAGGAGTCGCCGAGGTACTGGGCCGGCCCGGGGTGCGCGCTCTCGGCCTGCCCGGCCGGAACGGCGGGGGCGGCGGACGGCGGCGCGGGCAGCGTCAGGGTCTGGTTCTCCGGCCGGACCAGCTGCGCGGACGGCGCGGCCTCGGTCACGGTGATGAGCTTGGAGCGCTCCTTGACCTGCGTGACGACGTAGGAGCGGTTGCCCTTCTTGGCGCTGACGTCGAAGGTCTCGACCGGCTTGTCGCCGTCCTTGACGATCAGCTTGAAGCGCTCGGCGGGGCCCTCGCCCTCGGGGTCGGCGACCTCGACGGTCAGCGGGCCGGTCTGGCCCTCGCCGGTGGCGGTCACCGCGAACGTGCCGAGCTGCTTGGGCTCGGCGGCGGTCAGCGCCTTGGCGGTGCTGCCGGTGACGGCGGCGGGAGCGCCCGCGCCGTTCACCGTGCCGTCGGCGGCGGCGTCCTCGGCCGAACCGCCGACGCGGACGACGTAGGCGGCGGAACCGCCGTTGTTGAAGAACCCGTAGACGGAGTGCGCGAGGTAGTACCCACCGGTGAAGTCACCGAAGGCCGCGACGTACTGCGTCCAGTTGGTCACCAGCGTGGGCTCGTTCAGCGGGCCGGTCGGGGCGAGCCCGACGAAGGCCGCCACCGACGTGCCCACTCCCTCGATCGGGCGCGAGCCGCTGGCCACCTCCTCGACGTAGACGCCGGGCGACAGGTAGGACGGCATGCTCTGCTCTCCTCGGGGTACGAGACAGGACGCCCCTCAGCCTCACGCGCGCGTTGCCGCCGCCGAAACGTCCCCGGGTGCCGGGACGGGGGCATGTTCCTTGCCCCTGGCCGTGCCCGTTGGGGCAGACTCCCGGACCTTCCCGGTCATTCCCCCCGAGGACCCCTGGCGTACAACCGACGTTTCTGATTCAACGTCTTGTGTCGACTGTCAGTTCGCCAGAATGTCATCTTGCGATCAAGCCCCGTTCCGGGGCGCCCCGTCCCGCCGCACCGGGGCGCTGCCCCGCGCGGCGGGGACGGTGACGGCGTGTCAGGAGGGGACCGTCCGTGTCGGACCGCTTGAACCAGACGCACAGACACCGCCCGGCCGAGGCCGCTCCGGCGCGGTCCCGCCCGCAGGCACGTCAGTCACCGCCCCTGGCCTCGCTGCAGGCCGCGGCGGGCAACCGGGCCGTGGCCTCGGCGATCCAGCGCGGGTCCGGTACGACGATCCAGCGCGCGGCCGGTACGGCACAACTCCCCAAGGCCCCGGCACCGGAACGGGCGACCTCGTCGACGCCGGACGACCTGCAGATCACACCGGTGACGGAGCCCGAGCGGCAGGCGGCCGTGGACGAGGTGACGGACCAGAAGGCGAGGGTCTCGAACGCCTCGCGGGCCCGGTCCGACGCCGCGGCCGAGGTGCGGAACTGGTCCGGGACGGCGATCGAGGCACGCAAGAAGGAGACGGCTGCCCGGGGCAGGGCGGACGCACTCGAGGGGGAAGTCGAGACCGCGAAGCGGGGAGAGCAGGCGTCGCTCGACAAGGCACGAGACCTCACGGGCGACGCGAAGGCGGCGGCGAAGGAGCAGCGGAGATCCGTCAAGGCGGCCAGTAAGCACGGCGCGACCGCGGAGCAGAAGGGCGCGGCGGCCAAGGAGGTTCGCGAGCAGGCGGATGCATTCGCGAAGGAGGCCGAGGAAGCCGAGCGGAAGCGCAAGACCGCCGAGGACTTGGTGGAGACACTTTCCGCGACGATCGCGGACGCCCGGAGGCGTCAGGCGGAGGCCGAGGAAAAGGTGCGTGAGTTCTCGCGCCAGGCGGAGCTGGCCGCGGCGCAGCTGAAGGACGCCGACGAAACGGCGCGCCAGGCGGGGGAAGCCGAGAACACGGCGCAGGAGCAGGCGGCCGAGGCCGACGCCGAGGCGGAGTCCGAGGAGCAGTTCGCGACGACCATGAGGAAGCGGACCGTCGAACTGGCCGAGGCACTGAAGGGGGTGAAGGCCGCCAGAGACGACGCGGCGGCGAGGAGCGAAGAGGCCGAGGGAGCCGGTGCGTCGCGGAAGGAGGCGGGCGAGGGCGAGGAGGAGGCCGCCCGGCTCCGGGACGAGGCGAACGAGAGCGCGAGGGAGGCCGTGGCCCTGGCGGCGAAGCTGGACCGCAAGGCCAGGGCCGCGACCGAGGCACGCGAAGCCGCCGAGCGGGCGGCGGCCAGGCACGAGGAGGCCGCGCAGGAGGCACAGGACGAGGCCAAGAAGGCCCAGACCGAAGCGGCCGGGTTCGCGAAGACCGCGGGGGAGAAGCAGACGGAGCACGACGCCGCCCTCGCCGAGGTGACACGCCTTGGGCGGGAGGCGGCCGACGCCCGGCAGCGAGCGGCGGCCGCGGCGCAGGGGCAATTGAGCCACGGGACGGCCGAAGCCGAGGCGAGGACGGCACTGGCCGCGGAGGCGGCTGAGAAGAAGGCGGCCGAGAAGAAGGCGGCGGAGGAGAAAGCGGCGGAGGACAAGGCGGCCAAGGGGAAGGCGGCCAAGGGGAAGGAACCGGCCGCCCAGACCGCGGCGGAAGGTGCGGAGCAGTCGGGACAGGCCGGCGCCGAGAAGACGGATGAGGCCTCGCGCGGCCGTGTCGGGCGAGCGGTCGACGGTACCGGGCACGCGGTCAAGAAGGCCTCCGCCAAGACCAAGCCGTGGGCCGACGTCCCCGACACCCTGGTGCTCCGCGGCAGTGCGCCGCCCGCGGGGACGGTGCAGTCGGCATCGATGAAGCACGGGGACCACGGGACGGCCCACGACACTGTGATCCAGCAGAACGTCGAGAACCCGATCAACCTCATCAGCGACGTGACCGGGGCCGTGAACGACATCGCGGCGATCAAGGAAGCGTCCGCCAAGCGCCATGAGTCGGGCCCGGCTTCCCATGCGCACCGAAAGAACCATGTGGGCAAGCCCCTCGGCCTGGCGAGCAGCTCCCAGATGGCCGCCAACGACGTTCTGAAGATCGCCAACACGGGCACGAAGACCGCCGGAGACCTGGCGGGGACGGCCGCGCTCGCGGACGCCAGCGGTGCCCTCACCATCTCGTTCTCGGCCATACACGTGGGCCGCGACAGCGTGGTCATCAAGAACACCCACGCCCAGCGCAAGAAGCTGAAGGACCACTTCAGCGACGTGGCCGCGAAGCGCGACCGGAAACTCCAGGACGTACTGAACGACCTGGGGAAGGCCACCGACGACCTGGCTCAGGCGTCGTCCAGACTCGGGGACTCGGCGGGCGGCTCGGACACGGCGGTCCTGGACGCCGTCGAGGAGCGGCGGACCCGGGTCGAGAACCTCAGGACGGAAGTGCGGGAGCACATGGCCGCCGCCCGGGAATACGTGGTCCACAAGAAGAAGTGGAAACTGGGGCATCGCTTCGCCAACCTGACGGGCAACCTCGCGCGTATCGCAGCCGGTGCGGTGGCGATCGCCGCCGCCACGGGTGCGGTCACCGGCGGTGTCGCTCCTGGCGTCGCGGGCGGTCTGACGGCGGGGTTCCTGGGCGGCCTCGCCCTCAAGAAGGGCGTGAAGAAGGCCAACAAGCGCTACATCTCGGTACGCCAGCCGGACCGGTACGCCCGCACCACGCCGGCCCAGGAGGGAACCGAGGAGTCCAAGGCCACCGAAGCGTCCGAGGCGTCCGAGGCGCCGAGGATGTCCAAGGACGGCACGAGCAGGAGGGGCAGGAGGCGCGACGCGTGGAAGGAGGCGGCCATGGTGACGCACTCCATCCAGCAGGGAAAGCGGCAGCTCAGGGCGCAGGAGGTCTACGCGGTCGCAGCCGGACCGGCCGTTCCCGCGGGCAGGAACGTTCCCAAGGACATCCGGGACGAGGCACGTGAGTTCCTCAAGGAGCTCAAGTGCGGCCCGGAGCACCACAACCAGAAGCCGGAGGAGTGGGAGGCGTCGCTCAACGACCCCGACCAGCAGAAGGACTGGGAAGAGGCGATAGCCAAACAGCTCGCCTCACTGTGAGCGTCCCGAGCCGTGGCCGAAGGCGGCACCGGGGGCCGTTGCCCCCGGCGTTGCCCGCGTAGACCTGTCGGCGGCGGGGAAGCTCCGGTAAGGGTGGGAGTCACACGTCCGGTGTCGAAGGGAGCGCATGGTGCGCGCGCACGAGGAAGCCGCCGAACAGCTGGCCGCCCGGGGCGGCCGCGCTCCACACCGGTCGACGCCCGCGCCCATCGCCGGAGTGAGCGGAGCGCCGATGACCCCGGCGGCGGTCCTGGCGCTGCAGGGCTCCGCCGGCAACGCCGCCGTCCAGCGGGTCGTCGCCCGGGACGCGCACCAGCACGGACCCGGCTGCGGGCACACCGTCCAGCGCCGCGTCGACCCCGACTCGCACCAGCACGGCGCGGGCTGCGGACACGACGGGATCGACGACCGGAGCCCGGAGGGACAGCACCAGCTCCTGAAAGAGGCCAAGGAGTCGACCAGTTCGACGCTCCCCGGCTCCTTCCTCGACAAGGCGGTGCCCTTCTACCAGAACCCCGCCCTCGCGGGCGCCCGCATGTACACGGGCCCGATCGCCCAGCGCGCGACGGCGGCCATGGGGGCCGAGGCCATGACGATCGGTATGGACGTGTTCCTCGGCCCGTCCGCCATCGGCAACGAGGAGATCCTCGCCCACGAGGCCAGCCACCTCGACAAGAACAGCAAGGGGATCAAGGAGACGGGCAGCGCGAGCGGTGGCAGCCCCGCCGTCACGGACCCCGGGCAGGGTTCCGAGGTCGCGGCGGTGAACGACGGAGCGGCCTTCAAGGCCGGGGACTCCCTCGCCCCGTCCGTCGTCGCCCAGCGAGCGGTCGCCAACGACGTGGAGGACGCGGAGTAGTCCCGGGCGCCCTCCCCGGACGGCCCTTTGGGGCAACGCAGTCTGCCCCCGCGAGACCTGACGCCGCGTCGGGTCGCCCGTAGCGTCGGCGTGTGAGCCTGTGGACTTCGCTGGAGCCCGCGTCCGCGACTGTGGACCCCGGCAGTAGTACGCGTGTGCGCCTGAGGGTGCGTAATACCGGTGATGTCGTCGACGAGTACCGGTTCGAGCCGGTGGGGGATGTGGCTCCCTGGACGACGGTGGAGCCGCAGACCCTGCGCTTGTATCCCGGGACGACGGGGACGGTGGAGCTGACGTTCGCTCCGCCGCGTACTCCGGATGCGGTGGCGGGGCCGAATCCGTATGCGGTACGGATTCTTCCGACGGAGCATCCGGATGCGGTGACGGTTCCGGAGGGGAACCTGACGATCACGGCGTTCACCGAGGTGCGGGCGGAGTTGGTGCCGCCGACGGTGAAGGGCCGGTTCCGGGGGCGGCCGCGGCTCGCGGTGGACAACCTGGGCAACACCAAGGTCACCGCGTCGATCGCGGGCAGTGACCACGGTGATCACCTGTCGTACGAGGTGCGTCCGGGGAACGTGCAGATCGAGCCGGGTCGTGCGGCGTTCGTGGAGACGACGCTGAAGCCGAAGCAGATCATCTGGTTCGGTGCGAAGGAGGAGCGGCCCTACACGCTGGCGGTACGCCGGTCCGGAGTCGACCCGACGGAGATCGAGGGGACGTATGTCCAGCGCGGGTTCCTGCCGCGTTGGCTGGCGACGTTCTTCGGGATCTTCCTGGCGTTGGCGATCGCGTTCGTGATGATCTGGATCGCGTACAAGCCCCAGGTCCGCACGAGTGCGACGGAGCAGACGGAGCAGGCGGGTGCCGCCCTCATGCCCAGCCCCAGTGCCACACCGGAGGCACTCCCCAGCAGTGCCGAGTCCGCGCCCGCCGAGCAGCCGCAGGTGCAGCAGCCCCCGGCCACGCAGGAGTCGGAGAAGAGCGACGGCGGGGGCGGCGGCGACAAGGGCGGCGGCGGAGGTGGCGGCGGCGAGTCCAAGAAGCCCAAGCCGCCCGTACGCACCGCGGCCACGGCCGTGAAGGAAGTCGCCGCCCGCAGCGAGGGCCGGCACATCTGCTACCGCGCCTACGTGGCCGACCAGGGCTGGCAGGCCCCGGTCTGCGACGGTGCCGAGGCCGGCACGGTCGGCAAGAACCTCCCGATCAAGGCCCTGAACATCGCCGTGTCCGGGACCAAGGGCGTGACGGGCAACGGGGCCCATGTGGTCGAGGCGTGGCTCAACGGCAGCAAGTGGGAGAGCGCCCCCGACAAGACCGACATGTACCTGGGCAGCACCAAGGAGGCGGTCTCGCCGATGGAGGGGTTCACCCTCAAGACCGTCGAAGGCACCGTCTGCCCCAACACCCACGTCAAGGACAAGGGCTGGCTGAAGCAGGGCTGCACCGAGCCCGGGAACTGGCGGTACTTCGGCAGCAACATGGAGAACGACCGGCTCCAGCTGGAAGCGGTGCGCATCACGGTCTGACGGCGTATGCGAGGGCAACCGCCTTTGCCCTTGCGACTCCTGACGTCCGGGTAAGGCTCCGCGTAGCGTCGGCGTGTGAGCCTTTGGACTTCCCTGGAGCCCGCGTCCGCCACCGTCGACCCCGGCAGCAGCACGCGTGTGCGCCTGCGGGTCCGCAACACCGGTGACGTGGTGGATGAGTACCGGTTCGAGCCCGTCGGGGATGTGGCTCCCTGGACGACGGTGGAGCCGCCGACGCTTCGGTTGTATCCGGGGACGACGGGGACGGTGGAGCTGACGTTCGCTCCGCCGCGTACTCCGGACGCGGTGGCGGGGCCGAATCCGTATGCGGTGCGGATTCTTCCGACGGAGCATCCGGACGCGGTGACGGTTCCGGAGGGGAACCTGACGATCACGGCGTTCACCGAGGTGCGGGCGGAGTTGGTGCCGCCGACGGTGAAGGGCCGGTTCCGGGGGCGGCCGCGCCTGGCGGTGGACAACCTCGGTAATACGAAGGTGACGGCGTCGGTCGCGGGAAGTGATCATGGCGATCATCTGTCGTACGAGGTGCGTCCGGGGAATGTGCAGATCGAGCCGGGTCGTGCGGCGTTCGTGGAGACGACGCTGAAGCCGAAGCAGATCATCTGGTTCGGTGCGAAGGAGGAGCGGCCGTACACGCTGGCGGTGCGCCGGTCCGGGGTGGACCCGACGGAGATCGAGGGGACGTATGTCCAGCGCGGGTTCCTGCCGCGTTGGCTGGCGACGTTCTTCGGGATCTTTCTCGCGTTGGCGATCGCGTTCGTGATGATCTGGATCGCGTACAAGCCCCAGGTCCGCACGAGTGCGACGGAGCAGACGGAGCAGGCGGGTGCCGCCCTCATGCCGAGTCCGAGTGCGACTCCGGAGGCCCTGCCCAGCAGCGCCGAGTCCGAGCCCGCGACGGAACCCGAGCAGCCGGCCTCCGAGAAGCCCGAGAACGACGGCGGCGCCGGTGGCGGTGACGGCGGGGGAGGCGGCGGGGGCGGACAGGCCGACAAGCCCGCGAAGAAGCCGGACGTGGTCCCCGCCATGAACGTCATGCTGCGCAACGCCACCACCCACATGTGCGCCGACATCCCCGGACGGGAAAAGGGCAAGGTCAACGGGATCGTCCAGCAGGCCAACTGCCACGAAGAGGGCGACAACGAGTACTGGAACCTCGAGGTCAAGTACGAGAACGGCGGACCCAACGGGGTCAAGCTCTTCCAGATCCGCAACGTCACGGACCAGCTGTGCATGGACCTGGGTGAATACGGCGCTCGCCCGGAGGGCACGGGGATCGCGGAGTTCCACTGCGACGGCACCAAGGCGGACAACCAGCTGTGGTGGATCGACAAGCAGGCGAGCGGGAACTACTGGATCCGCAACTTCGCCAGTGCCCACAAGTGCCTGAACGTGAAGGGCCAGAACGGCGGCACCGAGACCCCGCTGAACATCGCCACCTGCACCAACACCGATGACCAGGAGTGGCAGATCATCCGCCCGTCGAAGGACTGAGGCAGGGTCCGAAAAGTCGTACGATCAGGTACCTCGGGGCAGCGAGTACTGCCCCGAGTGCCGCTGACGCCTGGGGAGTTGACCCGTAGCGTCGGCGTGTGAGCCTGTGGACTTCCCTGGAGCCCGCGTCCGCGACTGTGGACCCCGGCAGTAGTACGCGTGTGCGCCTGAGGGTGCGTAATACCGGTGATGTCGTCGACGAGTACCGGTTCGAGCCGGTGGGGGATGTGGCTCCCTGGACGACGGTGGAGCCGCAGACCCTGCGCCTGTATCCCGGGACGACGGGGACGGTGGAGCTGACGTTCGCTCCGCCGCGTACTCCGGATGCGGTGGCGGGGCCGAACCCGTACGCGGTGCGGATTCTTCCGACGGAGCATCCGGATGCGGTGACGGTTCCGGAGGGGAACCTGACGATCACGGCGTTCACCGAGGTGCGGGCGGAGTTGGTGCCGCCGACGGTGAAGGGCCGGTTCCGGGGGCGGCCGCGGCTCGCGGTGGACAACCTGGGCAACACCAAGGTCACCGCGTCGATCGCGGGAAGCGATCACGGTGATCACCTGTCGTACGAGGTGCGTCCGGGGAACGTGCAGATCGAGCCGGGTCGTGCGGCGTTCGTGGAGACGACGCTGAAGCCGAAGCAGATCATCTGGTTCGGTGCGAAGGAGGAGCGGCCCTACACGCTGGCGGTACGCCGGTCCGGAGTCGACCCGACCGAGATCGAGGGGACGTATGTCCAGCGTGGGTTCCTGCCGCGTTGGCTGGCGACGTTCTTCGGGATCTTCCTGGCGTTGGCGATCGCGTTCGTGATGATCTGGATCGCGTACAAGCCCCAGGTCCGCACGAGTGCGACGGAGCAGACGGAGCAGGCGGGCGCCGCCCTCATGCCCAGCCCCAGTGCCACACTGGAAGCACTCCCCAGCAGTGCGGAGTCCGCGCCCGCCGAGCAGCCGCAGGTGCAGCAGCCGCCGGCGACGCAGGAGTCGGAGAAGAGCGACGGCGGAGGCGACGGCGACAAGGGCGGCGGCGGTGAGTCCAAGAAGCCCGCGGCGAAGCCGGCCCCGAAGCCGGTGGTCCCCGCCAAGAACATCCTGCTGCGGAACACCACGAGCAACATGTGCGCCGAACTCCCCGGGCGGGAGAAGGGCGAGCTGGACGGACCCGTCCAGCAGGCCGTCTGCGACGACACCGACGGGGACAACCAGATCTGGGACCTTGAGGTGAAGTACGCGAAGGGCGGCCCGGGTGGGGCGGCGCTCTTCCAGATCCGGAACATCAAGGACCGGTACTGCATGGACCTGCCCGACCACGGTGCCGCCGCCGTGGGGACGCCCGTCACCGAGTTCCACTGCGACAGCACCACCGCGACCGACAACCAGCTCTGGTGGGTCGACAAGCAGGAGAGCGGGGACTACTGGATCCGCAACTTCTCCAGCAACCAGAAGTGCCTCGGCGTCGAGGGCGCCAACGGCGGCGCCCTCTTCTCCAAGATGGTGCTCGACAACTGCAGCAACGTCGACGACCAGGAGTGGAAGATCATCCACCCGAACAAGGGCTGACGGCTCGGGCGGTCCCGGCGGCGGTCACCAGCCGCCTTCGCCCGGGACCAGCCTCCCGGCCTTGCGGTACTCGCGGCGGGCGCCCTCCAGGAGGTCGTCCGCCGTCACCATGTCGTCGCGTCCGGCGGCGAGGTAGGCGGCCGTGACGACCGCGCTGCGGATCGAACCGCCGGCCAGCTCGAAGTCCCGGGCCAGTGCCCCCGGGTCGATGCCGTCGGCGGACGGGACCCGCGACAGGCTGTGCCGCCACAGCGCCAGGCGCTGCTCGACGTCCGGGAACGGGAAGTCGACGACCAGGTCCAGGCGCCGGGTGAACGCCTCGTCGATGTTGGCGCGCAGGTTGGTGGTGAGCAGGGCGATGCCGTCGAAGGACTCCAGCCGCTGGAGCAGGTAGGCGCTCTCCATGTTGGCGTACTTGTCGTGGGCGTCCTTGACCTCGGAGCGCTTGCCGAAGACGGCGTCGGCCTCGTCGAAGAGGAGCACGGCGTCCGTGCGGTCGGCCTCCGTGAAGATCCGCTCCAGGTTCTTCTCGGTCTCGCCGACGTACTTGTCGACGACCGACGACAGCTGGACCACGTACAGGTCCAGGCCCAGGTCGGCGGCGACCACCTCGGCCGACAGGGTCTTGCCGGTGCCGGACTCGCCCGCGAACAGGCCGAGGACGCCCCGGCCCCGGCCGCCGCCCGCGCTGAGCCGCCAGTCGCCCAGGACCCGGTCGCGGTGGCGGGCGCGCAGGGCCAGCTCGCGGAGCTGCACCAGGGGCTTGTGGGGCAGCACCAGGTCCTGCCAGTCCACGTCCGGCCGGATCCGGCGGGCGTGGCTCTCCAGCCCGGAGGCCGACTGCCGTCGGGCGGCGAGCCGGACGTGCTCGGCGTCGAGCGGGGTGCCGTCGAAGGCGGCGAGGGCCTTGGCGGTGTGCGCGGCCCGCTGGATGCGGTCGCCGCCGAGCCGGTACGGGGCGACGGCCGTGGCCAGGTCGAACCCGTCGGCGTCGGCGCCCAGCGCGGCCCGCCAGGCGGCCACGCCACCGGCCCGGCGGCCCGGGGCGTCCAGAACGAGCGGGTCGGCCGGGGCCCACTGCGGGTCGTAGGGGCGCGGGTCCGTCATGAGGACGGTCACGTCGGTCGCGGCGGTCAGCGCCCGGACCAACGGGCCCGGCTTCTCGGGCAGGCCCGACACCACGATCGCCCGGCCGCCGAGGCGGGCCTCGCGCAGCAGCTCGGGGACGTGGTCCGCGGGGTCGGTGCAGCGCAGCGCGTCGACACCCGCGGCGTCCAGGACGCAGGAGAGGGCGGCCAGGCCGTCACCCTCGCGCGGTTCGCGCAGATAGGCGGTGAGCGGGCCGTCCTGCAGCCGGGCGGCCAGGCGCCGGACGAAGACGTCGGTGTCGCCGCCCGCGCCGGGCAGCGGGTCCGGCATCGGGAGCAGCAGGCCGAGGAGCGCGGCGTCCGGGTCGTCGTCGCCGAGGAGGTGGCCGACGAGCCGGTCCGGGACGCGCAGCGAACGGGTCAGGAAGGGGCGCTCGGGCTCCTCGACCTCCAGCAGGCCGAGGGTGCGCAGTGGGGCCGAGGCGTGGAACCGGGCCCGGGCCGTCGCCAGGTGCGCGGGCACCCCGCACAGGTCGAGGGCGAGGCCCACGGTGGCGCGCCGACGGCTCACGTCGTTGTTGAGGTAGCCGTAGAGCGGCTCGAAGGTGCGGTCGACGTCGGGGGCGAGGGCGACCAGCAGGGCGGCCGTGTCCAGTTCGGTCAGCCGCGCCGTCCCGGCCAGCCGGGCCAGCCGGTCCCCGGGGCCGTCCGGGGAGCCGGCGGGGGCGGGCGCCATGGGCACGGCCGCGGTGACGGGCGCGGCCATGGACTCGGCGTCGGCGGTCGGCCAGGTGCGCAGCAGGTGGTGGACGGCCTCGTCGGGCAGGTACAGGCCGCGCAGCGGGTCGTCGGCCGTGGGGTCGTCGGCGGTGCGGTGCTCGACCAGCGCGGCCACCCGCTCCCGCAGGACTTCGAGCCGGGCGAGCAGCGCCCCGCCGAAGTCGCCGGGGTCGCCGGAACTGCCGGGCGGGGAGGCGGTCGCGGGAGTGTGGGGGGTGAGGTGGGTGTTCGCGGTCGTCACTGTCGTCACTGTCGTTTCTTGCGGCCGTCCGTCACGGCCTTGCGGGCGGCGCGGACCGCCGCCACCTGGTGCGGCCGGTGCGAGCGGCCCTCGGACATCGGCGGGTCGCCGTCGATGCCGCCGACCCGGACCGTCGCGCCCTCGGTGACCGGGGGCCCGGCGTCGTACTCGGGGTAGGCCGGGAAGGGCGCGGTGACCACCAGGTCGAGGGACGGCTTCAGCTCGCCGCCCAGGGCGGACCAGATCTCGGCGAGGGAACGGGACTCGGTCTGGACACCGGCCACCGTCATCGGCACCGGGAGACCCATCGAGCCGAGCGCGCCGGGGAGTTCGTAGGGGGGCAGCTGCTCGCGGGGCAGCAGCGTCGCCAGTACGGCGGACAGCAGCCGGTGTTCGTCCTGCGGGGTCTTCGTCCAGGCCGTCACCAGGTACGACAGCCGGAACCAGCGGGGCGGCTGACGGCGCTTGACGACGATGTCGTCCTGGTCGCGCACCGAGACCTGGCCGCGGTGCCGGCGGCCCACGTCCTCGCGGATGTCGTACAGGTAGGCGTTGACGACGGGGGCGTTGCGCCGGGCCGCCCAGTCACGGGTGGGTGCCTCGAAGGCCACGTCGATGCCCGAGTCCGTCAAGGCCCCGCCCTTGAGGAGGGCCTTGAGGACCTCGTCCACCTCGTGGATCACGCTCGCGCTCCTGCCCTGGCCGCACTCGAGTCCGCACGGCCCGCCCGCTGCCGCCGGTCACCGATGGCTGCCACCGATGCCTGTCACCGATCGTTCCTCCGGGCCCGTCCCGGCCGCACGCACGCCGGGGACGACGGACGGGCAGACTGCCCTGCCCGTACGGTCCGAAGGGTCCGCTCTCGATTGCCCGTTCGGTCAGATGTAGCCTTCCCGCAGGGCATAGGCCACGGCGTGGGCGCGGTTGCGCAGATGAAGCCGCGTGGTGAGTCCGTGCATGACGTTCTTGACCGTGCGTTCGGAGTAGGACAACTTGCCGGCGATCTCTCCGGTGTCGAGACCCTCGGCGACCAGCCGCAGGACGTCCACCTCTCGGGGTGCGAGGCCCAGCGAGGGGGCGCCGGGGCGACCCGCCGCGCCGCGGTGCAGGGTGCCCACCTGGCTGATGAGCCGGCCGAGCAGGTCCGCGGGCAGATCGCCGTCGCCGCGCGAGGCGGCCAGGACGGCCTGCACCAGCCGGTGGGCGGTGGCCTCGTGCCGCCAGACGATGGCGCCGACGCCGCACTCGACGACGTCGAGCAGTTCGCTCTCGCGGATCGCGCCGATCACCAGCACGGCACGCGCGCCCTCGCTGCGCACGATCCGGCGCAGCCGGGTGAGCGCGGCGTCGTCGAGCGCGTCCTCGATGAGCAGGGCCACCGTGCCGGGCCCCGACTCCTCGCGCAGGTCGATCTCCGGGTGCCGGCGCAACTGGCTGACCGCGCCCTCGCGGCTGATCGGGTCCGGAGCGGACACCGCCACCGGGACGCGCCGGTCGATGCCGCCGACGGCCTTGCCGGGTCCGTGGGCCGCGGCCGTGGACGCGGCCGCAGGCGTGGTGGAAGTCATGGATGTGGTGGTGTTCCGGGGTGAGTTGAGCAACCGTTTCCCCCCTGTTCACGTGCCCGCAGTCCAGCACAGGCCGGTAGCGGATGTGCGTGTTCCACACTTATGGGACTGCTGGGACTTCGCAATCGTGGAGCACCACGAGGCACACCACGAGACCAGCGCGCCGACCGCCACGAGCGGCCGTCGAGCGGGCGTCCCGGCAGGTCAGCGGGGTTCCGCGAGGAGGCGGGGGCCCGTGGGGGCGGCCGTGGGCCACCGTGACCCGCGCCACTTCGCACCACCGTTCACCGCAGTCGTTCGTCTCACACACCGGGGGAGCACCATCCACCACAGGAGGCACCGATGACCGGACCGCTCCGTGAACGCGACGACGCCCACGCGCTGCTGGCCGCCGAGATCGAGCGCGCACGGGCCGGCTCCGGACGCCTCGTCCTGCTGCGCGGCGCCACCGGCACCGGACGCACCGCCGTGCTGGAGACCGCCGCCCGGCACGCCGAGGACCGCGGTCTGCGGGTGCTGCGGGTGCGCTGCTCGCCCGAGGACACCCCGGTGCCCTTCGCCATGGTCCTCCATCTGCTCGGCCCGGTACCGGAGTTCACGGACATGACGCCGGGCGGCGACGACCGGGGCAGCGCGGCCCGGCTGTGGCGGCTGCTGCGCTCGTACGCGGCCGAGGGCCCGGTGCTGGTGGCCGTCGACGACGTCCATTTCGCCGACGACTCCTCGCGCCGCTGGCTGACGGAGGCGGCCCGGCACGTCGACCGATTACCAGTACTGCTGGTCGCCACCGAGCGCAGCCAGTACGACGTCGAACCGCGGCCCGCCGGACTCACCCAGGCGCTGTCGCCGTCCCTGGTGCGCACCCACACCCTCGCCCCGCTCAGCGACGCGGCGGCGGCCGGGATGGTCCGGGACGCCTTCCCGGACGCGTCGGCGCGGTGGACCGAGGAGTGCGTGCGGGCCGGTGCGGGCAGCCCGCTGCTCCTGCACGCCCTGCTGGACGACCTCGGCGGCACCCCGCACCCCGACGGCGTCCCGCCCGTGCCCGACAGTTGCGCCGCGCTGTACCCCGGGTCCTACCCGGCCGCCGTCTCCTGGTGGCTCAGGAGCGCGGGCCCCGCGACGGCCGACGTGGCCCGCTGCCTCGCCGCCCTGGAGCAGGCCTGGCCCGCGGGCCCGCCGGACGGCCGGGGCGCGCTTCGGCATGCCCTCCCGCACCCGCGGACACCGGCTCCGGACGGCGCGTACCGGCAGGCGCCGTCGTCGGACGCCGGGTACGCGCAGGCACCGTCGCCGGGCGTCGCGTACGCGCAGGCACCGCCGTCGGACGGCGTGTACCGGCAGGCGATGCCGTTGGGCGGCGCGTACGCGCAGGCGGCGTCGTACGACACCGCGTACCCGCAGGCGTCGCCCTTCGACACGGCGTACTCGCGGTCGGTGTCGTCGGACGCCGGGTACCGGGACGCCCCTTCGTTCGACACCCCGCGCCGGCACCCCCACGAGGGGCCGACGGCGCGGACGCGTCGGCCCCGGGACATCGCGCCGGGCTGCCGGGACGTGTGGAGCGCGGGCCCGGGAGGCGGCGGCGCGGAGCACCCGGAGCACGGCCCCTATCCGCACCCCGACGAGCCCGCCGGACCCGCCGACGGGGCGCCGTACGCCGCGTACCCGGTCCACGACCCCTACGACTCGTACGACGGGCGACCGCGGACCGCGTCCGGCGCCGCCTACGGCCGTACCGATCCGCCCGCGCATGCGCCGCACCGGACGACGCTGTGGCGCACCTCCTCCCCGCCCCCGGCGCGGGGGTCGGCCGGTGACCCGGTCGACGTGCTCGCCGAGGCGGCCGGGGCCGATCCCGCGCGGATCGAGGGCTGGCTCGCCGCCATGACGCGGCTCGGGCTGCTGCGCCCCGACGCGGGCGGCCGCCCCCGCTACGCGCACCCTCTGCTGCGCGACGCCGTGCTGAGCGGCTGGCCCCGGCCGCGCCGCGAGGCCGTGCACCGGGCGGCGGCGGAGGCGATGCTGCGCCGCGGCGACCGGGTCGAGGCGGTCGCCCGGCACCTGCTGCGCACCCCGGCCGTGGGCCGGTCCTGGGCGCTGCGCGTGCTGCGCGACGCGGTGACCGTCGCCGTGCACGACGCGCGGCCCGCCGACGCCGTCCGCTACCTGAGCCGGGCCCTGGACGAGCCGCTGACCGACGACCTCAGGCAGCGGCTGCTGACCGAACTGGGCTCCCTGGAGTACGCGTCGGCCGACACCCCGGCGGCCATCGCGCGGCTCGCCGAGGCCCAGCACCTGCCGGCCGACCCCCGCAACCGGGTGCGTACGGCCGTCGCCCTCGGCACCGCCCTGGCCGGCCGCGGTGAGATCCGCACCGCGATGGAGGTGCTGCGCCGCACCGAGGGCCGGCTCTCCGGCCACCCGGGCCTGGCCCGCACCGTGCAGACCGCCACCGCGATGCTGTCCGACGAGGACCTGGCGACCCGGCAGGAGGTGTACCGGTGGCTGTGCGAGACCGGCCGGCACTCCCCGGAACTGGTCGGCACCGCCGGACAGGCCCTGCTGGTGCGGTACGCGGCGACGGCCGCGCTGATCTCCGCCGACGAGGCGATGGCCCGGGTGCGGGACCTGCTCGGGCAGCCCACCGACCCGCTCGCCGAGCCCTTCCTGCTGGGCACGGCAGCCGCCGTCGCCCAGTGGGCCGACGAACTCGACGAGGCCGAGCGGCTCGTGGAACGCGGCCTGGCCGGACAGCACCCCGCCCTGCTGCACCCGATGCAGCACGCGCTGCTCAACACCCGCGCCGACATCGTTGCCGCCCGCGGCGACCACGCCCGGCTGCTCGCCCTAGCCGCCGACCCCGGGCCCGGCCCCGGTCCCACCAACCGGGACGCCCACGCCCTGATGGCCCTGGTCCACACCGGCCGCACCGACGAGGCCCTGCGCCACGCCGACCGCTTCGACCTGCGCGAGGTGCCGGAGAACTGGGAGCTGAACCGCTACCTGTACGCGCGCGGCGTGCTGCGCGCCGCCACCGGCGACCCGGCGGGCGCCCTGCACGACTTCCTGGAGTGCGGGCGCCGCCAGGCGGCCCGCGAGGTGATCAGCCCTGTCGTCACCCCGTGGCGGACCGCCGTCGCGGAGTGCCGGCTGGCGCTGGGCGGCGGCCCCGAGGCGCTGGCCCTGGCGACGGAGGAACTGCGGCTGGCCCGGGTGTGGGGCACCCCGCGCACCGTGGGCCGCGCCCTGCGCGTGCTGGGCACCGCGACCGGCGGGCGCCGCGGCCTCGAACTGGCCGAGGAGGCCGTACGGACCCTGCGGGACGCGCCCGCCGACACCGACATGGAGCTGATCCCCGCGCTGCTCGCCCAGGGCCGCCAGCTCCTCGACGCGGGCGAACGCGGACGCGCCCGGGCCCGGCTGCGCGAGGCGGCGGAACTGGCCGAAGGCAAGGGCGCCCTGCGCTGGCTCACCCTGGCCGGGCAGGCTCTGCGCGAGGGCGGCGCCCGCGGTTCCGTGGCGTCCCGCACCGGTGCCGGGGCACTGACCGGCAGTGAGCGGCGGATCGCCGAACTGGCCGCCGACGGCCGCACCAACACCGAGATCGCCGACCTGCTGCACCTCGCCCGGCGCACCGTCGAGACCCACCTGACCAGCACCTACCGCAAGCTGCGGATACGGCGCAGGACGGAGCTGCCGGGCGCGCTGGAGCGCGGCGGACGCCGGGAACGGGAGCCGCACCCCGACACCGGCCGCTGAGAAACGCCGGTGACCCGCGCGGTCCTCACAGGGCGCGCAGCAGCCGCCCGATCTCCAGCTGCTCCGTCTCCAGCGGGTCGCCGTCCTCGACGTTCCACAGGCTGTTCTGGAGCACGCGGCCGAGGGACCAGGCGCGGGCCCGCTCCCGGTCGAGGCCGAGGACGTCGGTCATGGCGTCGAAACGCCACCGGGTCTCGTCCGGGTCGTAGCGGTTGTCCAGGGCGGGCAGCAGGTCGAAGCCGGGGTCGCCGGCCAGCGGTTTGGGGTCGATGGCCAGCCAGGGGGCGCGGTCCGCGGCGAGGACGTTCTCGTAGTGCAGGTCCCAGTGCAGCAGCCGGTCGCCCGGCTCGTCGGCGACCTCGCGCACGGCCGCCGCGCAGTCGGCGACCAGCCGCCGGTCCGCCGGGTCCGGGATGCGCTCCAGGGTTCCGGGCGTCCGCTCCAGCATGCCCCGCGCGATGTCCCCGAGGCGGCGCACACCGGGTGGCGCGGGGGTCGCGGTGAGGTGGGCCAGCAGCCGGGCGACGACCAGGACGGCCTCGCGGGAGTCCTCGACGTGGCTGAGCATCCGGCCGGAGTCCAGGCGTTCCAGGAGCATCGTCCCGGTGGCCGGGTCGTGGTCGAGCAGCCGCACCGCGCCGTCCCCGTCCCACACCCGCAGCGCGAGGGGCTCGCCCTCGGTCTCCGCGTCGAGGATCTGGAGCTTCAGCACGGCCTCGGTACCGTCGCGGCACACGACCGGCAGCACCAGCGCCGCCCACCCGTGCATCGACGGCCCGTCCAGCCGCAGCTCCCACCGCTCCAGGAACCCGGCCGCCAGCGCGGGCAGCCCCGCGACGAAGGCCCGCCCGGCCTCCCCGTTGTACTTCGCCTGCGCGGCCGCGAGCCCTTCGGGTACGTCGATCACACCGCCGGACGCTACCGGCGAGCGGTGCCCGCGGTCACGCGGATTTCCCCTCAGCGCACCGGTTCCGGCACCGGCCGGTCCGCCGAAGTCCCGTGCTTGGGCGCCTTCGCCGTCACCATCACCCCCGCGACCAGCCCCGCCAGCAGCATGACCCCGGCGGCCACCCAGATGGCGACCGTGTAGCCGTGCACGATGCCCTCCCGCACGATCAGCTCCCGCTGGGAGGGGTCCTCCCTCAGGTGCGCCGCGATCCACGACGCGCTCGTACTGGTCGCGATGGTGTTGAGCAGCGCCGTGCCGATCGAGCCGCCCACCTGCTGCGAGGTGTTGACCGTCGCGGAGGTCACGCCGGAGTCCTTCGGGGCGACGCCCGCGGTGGCCGTGGAGAACACCGGCATGAAGGTGAGGCCCATGCCAAGGCCCATCAGGAGCAGCGCCGGGAGGATCTCGGAGGCGTACTCCGAGTGCACGGTGATCCGGGTGAGGATCACCATGCCGCCGGAGGCGAGGAGCATGCCGGGGACCATCAGCATGCGCGGGCCCACGTGCGGCAGCAGCCGGGCCGAGATCTGGGTGGAGCCCACGACGATCGCGGCGGTCAGCGGCAGGAACGCCAGGCCGGTCCTCACGGGGGAGTAGCCGAGGATCTCCTGGAGGTAGTAGGTCATGAACAGGAACAGCCCGAACATGCCGATGACCGCCAGCATCATCGTCAGGAAGCAGCCGGCGCGGTTGCGCTCCCGGATGACGTGCAGCGGCAGCAGGGGCGTCGCCGCCCGGGTCTGCCACCATACGAAGGCGGCCAGCAGGATCACGGCCAGCGCGAACAGGCCCAGCACCAGCGGGTCGGTCCAGCCGCGCGGCTGGGCCTCGCTGAAGCCGTAGACGAGGGCGACGAGACCGCCGCAGCCGAGGACCACACCGGGCACGTCGAGGCGGGCGTCGGCGTGGCCGGGCCGGTCGTGCAGCAGGGCGAACGCGCCGATGACGGCGATGACCGCGATGGGGATGTTGACGTACAGGCACCAGCGCCAGTTCAGGTACTCGGTGAGCACGCCGCCGACGATGAAGCCGATCGCGGAACCGCTGCCGGCCAGCGCGCCGTAGATGCCGAAGGCCTTCCCGCGTTCCCTGGGGTCGGTGAAGGTCGTCGTCAGCAGGGACAGCGCGGACGGCGCGAGGACGGCGGCGAAGACGCCCTGGAGGGCGCGGGCGCCGAAGAGCATCGCCGAGGTCGTGGCGGCGCCGCCGATCGCGGAGGCGGCGGCGAAGCCGATCAGCCCGATGACGAAGGTGCGTTTGCGTCCCACCAGGTCCGCCACCCGCCCGCCGAGCAGCAGCAGACCGCCGAACGCGAGGGTGTAGGCGGTGATCACCCACTGCCGGTCGGCGTCGGAGATGTCCAGGTCGCGCTGGGCCGAGGGCAGCGCGATGTTCACGATCGTCGCGTCGAGGACGACCATCAGCTGCGCCAGGGCGATCACCACCAGCCCCCACCAGCGGTGGGGGTCGGCCTCCGCGGGCGCGGCGGGACCACCTGTCCGGGAGCCACTCATCTGGCCAGAACACCACGGATCGGGACGTATCGCATCCCGTTGCGCGGTCGGTGGCGCGCGACGCCGCTCAGGGCTCCAGGACCACCTTTCCGGTCGTCTCCCGGTTCTCCAGGGCGCGGTGCGCGGCGGCGGCGTCGGCGAGCGGGAAGCGCCGCACGGCCGGGACGAGCCGGCCCTCGGCGGCCTCGGCGAGGGCGCGCAGTTCGAGGGTGCGTACGGGGTCGGCGCCGCCGGCCTTCTCCAGCATCACCGGGCCCAGCACCTGCTGGGAGACGCCGTCGACGAGGTACGGGGAGCCGTCGTGCAGGCCCTCGCCCGACCAGCCGAAGACCACGTGCCGCCCGCCGGACCCGAGCAGCGCGACGGCCTCGCGCGCCACCTCCCCGCCGACACCGTCGAAGACGACGGTCGCCCCCCGGCCGCCCAGGTGGGCGCGGACCTTCCCGGGCCACCCGGGGTCCTTGTAGTCGACGGCGAGATCGGCGCCGTTCGCGGCGACGAGCGCGGCCTTCTCCGGGCCGCCCGCGAGGCCGACCACCGTGGCCCCGGCGTTCTTCGCGTACTGCACCAGCAGCGTGCCGATGCCGCCCGCGGCGGCCGGGACCACGGCCACCGCGTCCGGACCGAGTTCGGCGAACTGCACGATCCCCATCGTCGTACGCCCGGTGCCGATCATGGCGACGGCCTCGGCGAAGTCCAGGTTCGCGGGGATCTCGTGGACGCGGGCGAGGTCGGTGACGGCGAGTTCGGCGTAGCCCCCGGGGGCGAAGCCGAGGTGGGCGACCACGCGCCTGCCCAGCCAGCCGTCCGGCGTGCCCTCCCCGAGGGCGTCGACGACGCCGGCCACCTCGCGGCCGGGGATCGTGGGCAGCTCGACAGGCGCGGGCGCCGGGCCCTGGACGCCCTCGCGCAGGGCGGTGTCCAGGAGGTGGACGCCCGCCGCGCGGACGGCGACGCGGACCTGGCCGGGGCCCGGCGCCGGGTCCTCCACCTCGTCCAGTACGAGGTTGTCGGCCGGTCCGAAGGCGTGCAGGCGGATGGCGTGCATGACGGTCCCCCAGGGGTAGTGCGCGCTGCTACGGGAGCGCTGCTACGGGCTGCTGTGGGACCCAGCCAACGACCTCAAGCGTGCTTGAGGTCAAGCTCGTGCCGGCCGAGGGCGAGGGAGACCGCCGTCAGGGCGCTGTTGAAGGAGACCTCGGAGAGCAGACCGGGCGAGGCGACCTGGTCACCGGCGAGGTACACGCCGTCGCCGCGGTCGACGGCCGGCCGGTCGCGCCAGGTGGTGCCGGGCAGGTCGACGGCGCCGGTACGGCCGTTCGCGACCGCCTCGCGCCGCCAGGTCAGCCGCTCGCGCCAGCCGGGGAAACCGAGGTCGAGCAACTGCTCGGCGCGTGCGGTGCCGTCGGCCTTCGACTCGTGCGGCGCGAGGGGGATCTGTCCCTGGATCAGCTGCTCGCCCGCCGGTGCGAGCGTGCGGTCCTGCGCCGTGAACCGCTCGATCCACCCCGGCGCGTCCAGGTCGGAGACGGCGAAGGCGTCACCGCGCCGGGTCCGTACGGCCAGGTCGACCAGGGTGGTGCGGCCGCTCGGCCAGGTCAGCGAGGAGTCGTCCAGCAGGCGGCGGGCCGCGTCGAGGGAGGTGGCGACGATGACGGGGGTGCCGGTGGGCAGCGTGTCCACGCGGGAGACCGTCTCCATCCGGACCCCGAGGTTCCAGGCCAGGGCGGCCATCCGGTCGATGACCCCGCCCCAGCCGCCGCGCGGGTAGTGCGCCTCGGGCGGCAGCTTGGCGGCCCGGCGCAGCCGCTCCTGCACGAAGGCCGCGGACAGCGAGCCCGGATCGTGGTGGAACAGGGCGACGGCGCAGTAGTGGGCGGCGGCCCGCGCGCCCTCCTCGCCCGCGATGCCGGTCGCCCAGGTCAGGAAGTCGGTGTCGACGGGGGCCGGTCCGACCCCCCGGCGCAGCAGCTTCAGCATGGCGAACGGCGGGGTGCGGCGCAACGCGCCCTTGTGGCGCAGCCGGAGCCGGGCCGCCTCCAGCGGCGGGATGGGCGCGAGCGGGCCGATCAGGTCGCGCCGGCGCAGCCAGGCCCAGTGCGGGCCGCCGTTGTAGAGGGCGTGCGGGCCGTCGTTGGTCCGGTAGGGGCCGTCGGCGGTCCGGGCGCGTCCGCCGAGGGTGTGGTGGGCCTCGTGGACGGTGACCTTGGCGCCCGCCTCGGCGGCGGTGATGGCCGCGGTCAGTCCGGCGAAGCCGCCGCCGATGACGGTGATGCGATGCATGACTCGGGTTCTCCCTCGGATCGGGTTCGCGGTCGGGCCGCCTTGCGCGGCGCCTGTCTGCCCCTACGACGGCCGCGGGGGCGCCGGATGTGACATGCGGCTCGCAGAAACGGTGTTCTGGCAGGTCGGCGCGGGTTGTCAGCGGCGGGGTGCAGCATGGGGCCATGGCGAGGAGAACGACGGGCACGGCGGGCGGGCGCGGTACGACGACGGTGCGGGGGGCGAGACGCCCGGAGCTGCGCCTGCCGCCGCTCACGCCGTACGAGGACGGCGGCCGACTGGAGCCGGACGGGGACTACGACGCGCTGGAGTTCCGGGAGACGGTCCTCACCGGCCAGGACGGCGCGGGCGCCCGCTTCATGGACTGCGCGCTGACGGGCTGCGCCCTGGACGAGGCGTCGCTGCCCCGGGCCCGGCTGCTCGACACCCGCCTCACCGGCGTCCGGGGCGTCGGCACGGACCTCGCGGAGGCGACCCTGCGCGACGTCGAGCTGCTCGACGCCCGGCTCGGCGGCACCCAGCTGCACGGCGCCGTTCTGGAGCGGGTCCTGATCAGGGGCGGCAAGATCGACTATCTCAACCTGCGCCGGGCCCGCCTCAAGGACGTCGTCTTCGAGAGCTGCGTCCTGGTCGAGCCGGACTTCGGCGGCGCCCGCCTGGAGCGGGTCGAGTTCGTGGACTGCGCCCTGAAGGACGCCGACCTCACCGCTGCCACCCTCACCGACGTCGACCTGCGCGGCGCCGCCCCCCTGGAGCTGGCCCGCGGCGTGGACCGCCTCGCGGGCGCGGTGATCAGTCCCGCCCAGCTCCTCGACCTCGCTCCGGTGCTCGCGGCGGAGCTGGGGGTGCGGGTGCTGGCGGAGGGGTAGGCCGGGTCCGGCGGATCAGGAGTGGGCGAGTGCTTCGGCGAGGGCCCGCCGCCTGAGGCCGCCGCCGAACAACAGCATCCTGGTGGCGGCCAGGACGTCGTCCCGGTCGACGGTCCGCCGGTCTCCCCCGCGTGTGGCCAGGGCCCCGAGGGAATCCTTGGGGAACGGGGGCGCGGCCGGTTCGTCCGGCGTCTCCAGGGTGACCGTGCCGAAACGCTTGACCCCGCCCTCGCGGACGATCATGGCGGCGTTCCGGGCGAGGTCCGTCAGGAACACGCTCGCGATGCCGTCCAGGTCGCGGACCATCGCCGGGACGGCCGTCGCACCCCGGCTCCGCAGCAGCCTCCTGACCCCGGCCTCGAACCTGTGGGCACCGGCCACGGCACTCGGTGTGCGCGTCCCCCTGCGCTGACGAAGGGGGACGAGGACACCGTCGGCGTCGTACAGGTCACCGGTCAGACCTCGGAACGTCGGGCTGTGGACGTACCACTTGTCCCCCACCTCCAGCTCGACGTCGCGGTCGATCGCCGAGATCAGGTCCCCGGGTATCAGCTTCTTCCGGGACTCCTCGGCCGCCGCCCTCCTCGCGCCGTCGATGATCTCCGTCAGCACCGTCCGCGTCACCGACGCGGCGGCACACGCGGCCGGGCGGGAGACGTGCAGCGGGGTCACGTCCCGGAACACCGCTTTGACGAGGGAGGGCTTGAACGGCGCGGGCTGTGCGGTCATCGGTGGTGACGCTCCCTGCTGTCTAGTCGGAGGGCATCCGCGGGAAGCGGGCCTGGAGGGACCAGACGGCCGGGTTGTCGGCCAGGTCCTCGTGCAGGTCGGTGAGGTCGGCGAGCAGGTCGTGGAGGAAGTCCCGGGCCTCGCGGCGCAGTTCGGCGTGGGAGAAGGACAGCGGGGGCTCGTCCGCGGGCAGCCACTCCGCCTCGATGTCGACCCAGCCGAAGCGGCGCTCGAAGAGCAGGCGGTCGGTGGACTCGGTGAAGTCCAGCTCCGCCCGCTGCGGCCGGGCGGCCCGGGAGCCCGCCGGGTCCCGGTCGACGTGCTCCACGATGTCGCACAGCGCCCAGGCGAAGTCGAGCACCGGCACCCATCCCCAGGCTGTGGACAACTCCCGGTCCGCCTTGGTGTCGGCGAGGTACACGTCCCCGCAGAACAGGTCGTGGCGGAGGGCGTGGACGTCCGCGCGCCGGTAGTCCGTCTGCGGCGGGTCCGGGAAGCGGGTGGAGAGGGCGTAGCCGATGTCGAGCACGCAGGAGATGGTGTCACGGACCCGGTGCGGGCCACGCGCCGCGGGCCCGCACCGAGCCTGGTCAGTCCGGTGACGTGGCGCGGCGCACCGCGTCGCGGAGCAGGGCGCGGCGGCGTTCGTGCACGGCCTCGGGCTCGTCGGCGGTCGCCGCGTAGACGTTGCTCGCCGGTGACCAGGCCATGGACATGGCGATGACGAGGGCCAGCACGTCGAAGGGGTCGCCCGGCCGCACCCGCCCCGCCGCCTGCGCCTCGGCGACGGCCCGGAGCTTGGCGTCGTCGCGGCGGTCGGCGTCCTCGACCAGGTGCCCCGCCGGGCGCCGCTCCAGCCGCGCCCAGGTGGCCAGCCGGATGAGGTCGGGGCGGCGCAGGTACTCGTCGTAGAGGCGCACGGCCCAGTCCGCGAGGTCGTCGGCGTTGATCGGCACGACGTTCACGATGCGGTCCAGCGAGCCGAAGAAGATCGCGTCGAACAGCCCGTCCTTGCTGCCGAAGTACGCGTAGAGCTGCGCCTTGTTGGTGCGCGCGGCGGCCACGATCCGCTCGACACGGGCTCCCGCGATCCCGTGTTCGGCGAACTCCCGGGTCGCGACGTCCAGGATGCGCCGATGGGTGGCGGCTCCGCGCGAGGTCAGGGGCTGGTCGGGGGTGCGGTCGGGCATCTCCGCAGAATATCGCACGCTCAAACAGAACAGTTGGTTTGCCTGATCCCGCGAAGGCGCCTACGCTCAAACAGACCGAACAGTCTGTCTGGAGAGTCGGAGAGAGTCATGAGAACCACCGCGGGCTGGCAGGCGACCGGGACGACCCTGCGGCGGACGCCGCTGGAACGGCGCGACCTGCGCCCCGACGACCTCGCCGTCCGGGTCGACTACTGCGGC
Source organism: Streptomyces sp. BBFR25 (assembly GCF_044590125.1). Taxonomy (NCBI): domain Bacteria; kingdom Bacillati; phylum Actinomycetota; class Actinomycetes; order Kitasatosporales; family Streptomycetaceae; genus Streptomyces; species Streptomyces sp. BBFR25. The sequence continues at coordinate 3,886,406 of NZ_CP172447.1, read as the reverse complement.
GTCTGCCACACGGACCTGCACGCCCTGCGGACCCGGGGCGCCGACGGAAGCGGCCCGGCGCCCCTCGTCCCGGGGCACGAGTTCACGGGCGTGGTGACCGAGACCGGCCCCGGGGTCACCCGCTTCCGGGCCGGAGACCCGGTCGCGGTCGGCAATATCGTCGACTCCTGCGGCACCTGCGCCATGTGCCGGATCGGCCAGGAGAACTTCTGCCACGCCTTCCCGACCCTGACCTACGGCGGCACCGACCGCGTCGACGGATCGACCACCCTTGGTGGCTACAGCCGTGAGTACGTGCTGGGCGAACGGTTCGCGTACGCCCTCCCCGCCGGCCTGGACCCGGCGGCCGCGGCACCGCTCCTGTGCGCCGGGATCACCGTCTGGGAGCCCCTGCGCGCCCTCGGCGCCGGACCCGGCACCCGCGTCGCCGTGGCCGGGCTCGGCGGCCTCGGCCACCTCGCCGTGAAGTTCGCCGTCGCGCTCGGCGCCGACACCTCGGTGATCAGCCGCTCGCCGGGCAAGGCCGAGGACGCCCGCCGCCTGGGAGCGCGCGGGTTCGTCGACTCGACGGACCCCGGGCAACTGGCCGCCGCCCGCGACCGGTTCGACATCCTCATCGACACCGTCTCCGCCCCGCACGACCTCGGCGCCTACCTGCGCCTGGTCGCCCTGGACGGCACCCTCAGCCACCTCGGGCACCTCGGACCGGTCACCCTGGAGACCCTCGACCTGCTCATCGGCCGCAAGAAGCTCAGCTCCGCGGGAAGCGGCGGCCGCAAGGGCACCGCCGAGATGCTGGCCTTCTGCGCCGCGCACGGCATCACCGCCGACATCGAACTCCTCCCCTCCGCCCGCGTGAACGAGGCCCTCGACCGCCTGGACCGGGGCGACGTCCGCCACCGCTTCGTCCTCGACCTCTCCGACCTGGACCGGCCCGGCCCGGCGGCCGGATAGGTTGCCCCCGTGATCCTGACCCCGCTGCCGCTCACCCCCGACCACGACATCCCGGGCCCCGTCCTCACCGAACTCACCGCCCTCTACGCCTCCCAGCGCGCCTTCCACGCGCTCAGCGGCGACTTCCCCGACCCGGACGACATCCGCCCGGAGCAGGTGGCGGCGGCGCTGGCCGAAGAACTGGCCCGGCCCGGCGCCGAGGTGCTGCTCGCCCGGGAGGCGGGCCGGCTGGCCGGGATCGCGGTGACGCTCGCCCGGCATCCCGACCGGTCCGACCCGGACCCGTGGATCGGGCTGCTGATGGTGGACGCGGGCCTGGCGCGGCAGGGACACGGCAGGCGGCTCGTGTCCCTCGTAGAGGACCGGTTCCGCGCCGCGGGCCGCACCGCCGTACGGCTCGCCGTCCTGGACGGCAACCCCGACGGGCTCGCCTTCTGGACCGCCCTCGGCTACCGCGTCCTGGACCACCGCCGGGACCTGGGCGCCGACCGTCCGTGCACGGTGCTGCGCAGGGAACTGGAGAGCGGCACGCCGCGCACCCCGCGCCGCGCCGCCCGCGTCGCCGTGCTCGACCCCGAGGGCGCCGTCTTCCTCCTGCGTTACGACAACGCCGAGGTCGGCGTGTACTGGGCGATGCCCGGCGGCGGCCTGGAGGCGGACGAGAACCCCCGCGAGGGCGCCCTGCGCGAGGTGCGCGAGGAGACAGGCTGGACCGACCTGGAACCGGGCCCCCTGCTCTGCACCTGGGAACACGACTTCACCCACCTGAGCGTCGGCCCCGTCCGCCAGTACGAGCACATCTACGTCGCCCACGGCCCCCGCCGCGAACCCACCGGCCCCGACCTCGCCGCCGCCCACGCCGCGGACGGCATCCTCACCTGGCGCTGGTGGACCCCGGCCGAACTCGCCGCGGCGCCCGAGCCGCTCTGGCCGCCGGACCTGGCCCTGCTGCTCGACACCTTCGGGGGCCACGAGGGGTGAGGCGGCGGCGGACGAGCGGGCGGCTCACGGGGAGTCCGGTCGGCCGTCCCCGCGCAGCCAGTCCGCCCAGATCTGCGAGAAGTCCTCGTCCGGCGCCGACTCCTCCACGTACGCCGTGAAGTCGTCGGTGTCCGCGTTGCCGTGGCGGTGCGCGGCGGCCCAGCCGTGCAGCAGGTCCCAGAAGGCGTCGTCGCCGACCGTCTCGCGGATCTTGTGCAGGACCATCGCGCCCCGCTGGTAGACCGGGCTCTCGGAGATGTGCGCCGCGTCGGGCGGGTCCGCGGGCGGGAACGCCCAGACCGAGTCGTTCGCGTCCTCGTCCTCGTAGTACGTCCCGTCGTAGAGCGCCTCGAAGATCTCCTGGGCGGTGTCGCCGCCGTGGTCCTCCTCCCACAGCCACTCCGCGTAGGTGGCGAAGCCCTCGTTGAGCCACATGTCCCGCCAGGTCTTCGGGCTGACGGAGTTCCCGTACCACTGGTGGGCGAGTTCGTGGACGAGCAGGACGATGTCGGGGGCGCCGGGGAAGTAGGGCCGGTTCTGGGTCTCCAGGGCGTACCCGGCGTCCTCGTCGCGGTCGACGATCGCGCCGATGGAGGAGAAGGGGTAGGGGCCGAAGTTCTCCCGCGCCCAGTCCATGATCTCCGGGATCCGCTTCAGGACCTTCCGGCTCGCGTCGGCCTGCGTCGGGTCGACGGCCGTGTACACCGGCAGCCCGTCGTCCGTGGTGGAGCGGCCGGTCTCCCACTCGCCGACGGCGACGGTGACGACATGGCTCGCCATCGGCTCGGAGGTGTGCCAGGTGAACGTCGTACGGCCGTCCCGGGTCCGCTCCTCGCGCAACTCGCCGTTGGAGACCACGCCGAGACCCTTCGGCACGGTCATCGCGAGGTCGTACGTCGCCTTGTCGGAGGGGTGGTGGCTGCCGGGGAACCAGGCCATCGAGCCGGTCGGCTCGCCCAGTCCGACCGCGCCGTCGGCGGTGGGCAGCCAGCCCTCCTCGGAGTCGTCGGGGTCGGTGATCGTCTCCGGCTCGCCCGAGTACCGGACGGTCACGCGGAACGTCTCCCCGTCGTTCAGCTCCTCGGCCGGGCGGACGGTCAGTTCCTGTCCGGCCCGGTTGAAGCGGGCGTCCCGGCCCTCGACCGTGACCTTCTCGACGTCCAGGCCCTTGAGGTCGAGGTCGAAGGCGGACAGGTCCCGCGTCGCGCGGGCGGTGATCGTCGCGCTGCCGGTGAGGTGCCCGGCGTCGGCGCCGGTACCGGGGTCGTAGTCCAGGACCAGGTCGTAGTGGCCGATGTCGTAGCCGCCGTTGCCCGCCTTGGGGAAGTACGGGTCGCGCACGCCCGAGCCGCCCGGGGTGCCGTCGACCGCGCCGCCGCCACTGCACGCCGCGAGGGCGAGGACGGTGGCGGCGGCTACGAGCAGACGGGGGGTGGGGGTGCGCACGACGTGATCCTATGGGGCGTTTCACGTGAAACGCCCGTTGGGGCCGCCTGTTGGGACCGGCTGTGGGACCGGCCGGGAGCCTCCGGCCGCCGGTCTCGGATCAGTTCAGCGCCGCCGCTCCGGCCCGGGCGAACTTCTCGTCCAGCGTGCCGGACGGGGCACCCGCGACCCCGATACCGGCGATCGGCGCCTTGCCCGCGGTGACCGGGACACCGCCGCCCAGGAACAGCGTGCCCGGGATGTCCTTCAGGTTCGGGGCGTTCTCCAGGCGGCTCTCCAGCTCGCTGGTCGGGGCGTTCCAGGAGACGGCCGTGTACGCCTTCCGCTCCGCCGACTCGTAGGACTGCGGACCGGCGCCGTCACCGCGCAGGGTGAGGATCGTGTTGCCGTTGCGGTCGACGACCGCGACCGTGACCCGCTGGCCCTCCTTCTCGGCGGCCTTCAGCGCGGCCCGCGCGGCCTCGGTGGCGGCGTCGGCCGTCAGGTGCGTGGAGGTGGTGGTGTCGCCCTTGCCGGCCGCGGCGGGGGCCGCGGACACCGCGGAGTCCTGAGCGGCCTCGGGCGCGGAGGCGTTCGCGGCCACCGTGCCGAAGGTGCCGGCGGCGACCGCGGCGAGCACGGCACCGCCGGTGGCGAGGCGGGCGCGACGGGAGAGGGTCTTCTTCATGGTGGTCTGCTCCTCGAAGTGGTGAGGGGGCGGGTTCGTGCTCTCCACCCTCCGTCCCGCACCGGGGGCGCACGGTCGCCGTTCCGGCTGCTCGTGGGCGGCGGAACGGGCGACGGCGGGGTCGTCCGATCGGTTGACCCACGGGGCGTCCGAAGAGGGCACCATGGGAGTGTTCGCGCAGCTCAGCGGTCTTCTGCGGCACGTTGGGGAGCAGCGCGGCGCAGAGACGGGCAGAAGGAGGCGGGTGACGGATGCCGAAGCCGTACGACCACCCGGACACCCGGTGGCTCGGGGCCGTCATGCACGTGGCGTTCTTCCTGCTGCTCGGCGGCGCCCTGGCCCGCTTCCTGCTGCGGCACCCCGGGGAGCCCCGCACCCCGTGGATCCTCGCCCTGTCCCTCGCCCTCGCCGTGCTGCACCTGCTCGGGCCCGTCCTGAGCGGGCCCGCGCCGTCCGCTCCCGCCGTCCCGCCCGCCCGGCGGCGCCTGGCCTGGCTGGGCCTGGTCGTCGTGGTGTGGATGGTGCTGGTCGTGCTGGCGCCCAGCTTCGCCTGGTGCGCGGTGCCCCTCTTCTACACCGGCCTGCGCACCCTGCCCGCCCGCGCGGCGCTCGTCCTGGTCACCGTCCTGACGGTGTTCGTCGTCGCCGCGCAGCTGCGGCTCGCCGGGGGCTTCGACCCCAACCTGCTGCTCGCCCCACCCGCCGTCGCCGCCATCGCCGCCGCCGTCTTCCTGCACACCGAACGGCAGGCGGCCCGGCAGCGCGCCCTGATCGACGACCTGATCCGCACCCGCCGCGAACTCGCCGCCTCGGAGCGCCGCGAGGGGACCCTCGCCGAACGCCAGCGGCTCTCCATGGAGATCCACGACAGCCTCGCCCAGGGCCTGTCCAGCCAGCGGATGCTGCTCCAGGCCGCCGAGCGGGTCTGGGAGTCCGATCCGGGCAAGGCCCGCGCCCACGTCCGGGGCGCCGCCTCCGTCGCCGAGCACAACCTGGCCGAGGCCCGCCGCTTCGTCCACGACCTGGCCCCGGCCGACCTCGCCCGCGGCGGCGGCCTGGAGGCGGCGCTGCGGGCCCTGGCCGCGCGGGAGTCCGGCGACCACCTCACCGTCCGCGTCCACGTCGACGACGGCACCCGCGTCCCGCCGCTGCCCGACCGCGTCCAGTCGGCCCTGCTGCGCATCGCCCAGGGCGCGCTGGCCAACGTGCGGGAGCACGCGGGCGCGACCACCGCCGCGCTCAGCCTCACCCTCCTCGACGACGAGGTCGTCCTGGACGTCACCGACGACGGGCACGGCTTCGACCCGGCGGAGCCCTCCGACGCCCCCGCCGGGATGCGCGGACACGGACTGCCCGCCATGCACGCCCGGTTGCGCCAGCTGGGCGGCGCCCTGACCGTCGAGTCCGCGCCCGGCGAGGGCACCGCCCTGTCCGCCGCCGTCCCCCTGGACCCGCCCCGAACCGGCCCGGCGGACCCGCCCGGCCCGGCCGACCCGCAGGAGGCACCCCGATGACCGACCCGGCAGACGGCGGGCCCGCCCCCGTGCGCATCCTGGTCTGCGACGACCACGTCGTCGTACGCGCCGGGCTGCTCGCCCTGCTCGACAGCGCCCCCGGCATCGAGGTGGTCGGCGAGGCGGGCACCGGCGAGGAGGCGCTCGCGCTCGCCGCACGGCTGGCGCCGGACGTGGTCCTGATGGACCTTCAGCTGGGCGCGGGCATCGACGGTGTGGAGACCACCCGCCGCCTCACCACGGGCACCACGGCCACGGACACCACCGCCGCGGGCTCCGGCCGTACGCCGCACGTCCTCGTACTGACCACCTACGACACCGACGCCGACATCACCCGCGCCATCGAGGCGGGCGCGACCGGCTACCTGCTGAAGGCCGAACGCCCCGAGGAACTGTTCGCCGCCATCCACGCCGCCGCCCAGGGCCGTACGGCACTGTCCGGGCCGGTCGCGGGCCGGGTCATGGCCAACCTGCGCAAGCCGCGCCCCGCCCTCACCGACCGTGAGCGCGACATCCTGGCCCAGCTCGCCACCGGTCTCGGCAACCGGGAGATCGCCCGCGCCCTGTTCATCAGCGAGGCCACCGTGAAGACGCATCTGCGCCGGATCTACGACAAGCTCGGCGTCGACACCCGCGCGGGCGCGGTCGCGGTGGCCAAGGAGCAGCGCCTGCTGCCGTGAGGGACGCCGAAGGCCCCCCGGCCGGACGTCCGGGGGGCCTTCGTACGGAACGAACGGGCGGTGAACGTCAGACGTTCACGCCGAAGTCCTGGGCGATGCCGACCAGGCCCGAGGCGTAACCCTGGCCGACGGCGCGGAACTTCCACTCGGCGCCGTTGCGGTACAGCTCGCCGAAGACCATGGCGGTCTCGGTGGCCGCGTCCTCGGACAGGTCGTAGCGGGCGATCTCGGCGCCGCCGGCCTGGTTGAGGATGCGGATGTAGGCGTTGCGCACCTGGCCGAAGTTCTGCGAGCGGTTCTCGGCGTCGTAGATCGAGACCGGGAAGACGATCTTCTCGATGTCGGCCGGCAGACCGGCCAGGTTGACGTTGATCGCCTCGTCGTCGCCGGCGCCCTCGCCGGTGCGGTTGTCACCGGTGTGGACGATCGTGTTGTCCGGCGTCTGCTTGTTGTTGAAGAAGACGAAGTGGGCGTCGGAGTACACCTTGCCCTGCGTGTTGACCGCGATCGCGGAGGCGTCGAGGTCGAAGTCGGTGCCGGTGGTGGTGCGGACGTCCCAGCCGAGGCCCACGGTGACTTCGGTCAGGCCCGGAGCCTCCTTGGTGAGCGAGACGTTGCCACCCTTGGACAGGCTTACAGCCATTGTTTGGGAGTCCCTTCCCTCGTGTACGTACGGCAAGAAAGCTACAGCTACCACCAAGAACGACGAGAGGGGTCCACAAGGTTCCGCCTCTCTTTACTTTCTTTACCGAGACCGGAGACCGAGACCGGAGACCGGGACCGGGCCGCCTTCGGGATATTCGGGTGACGCGGGCCGTCCGCGGACGGGAACATGGAAGGCATGTCCGGTCCCCATGTCATCCGCGGCTCCGTCTCCCTGCCCGAGGCCGAGCTGGTCTGGCGTTTCTCGCGCTCCTCGGGGCCGGGCGGACAGCACGTCAACACCACGGACACGGCGGTGGAGCTGCGCTTCGACCTGGCGCGGACCGACGCCCTGCCCGAGGTGTGGAAGCAGCGGGCGCTGGAGCGGCTGGCCGGGCGCCTGTCCGACGGGGTGGTCACCGTCCGCGCCTCCGAGCACCGCTCCCAGTGGCGCAACCGCGAGACCGCCGCCGTACGGCTGGCCGCCCTGCTCGCGGAGGCCACCGCGCCGCCGCCCAGGCCCCGCAGGCCGACCCGCATCCCGCGCGGCATCAACGAGCGCCGGCTGCGGGAGAAGAAGCAGCGCGCGCAGACCAAGCGGGGGCGCTCCGCGCGGGACTGGGACTGACCGGCGGGGGACGCGTCTCAGCCCAGCTCCAGCACGCCGACCGTCTCCTGTTCGGCCTTCTCCCCGTTCGGACGGAAGCCGAGGCCCAGGTAGAAGCCCTCGGGGCCGTCCTCGCCGGGGTGCCAGGTGACGAAGCACTCCGTGCCGCCGCGGCGCCGGATCTCGGCGGCCACCGACTCCACGGCGAAGCGGCCGTATCCCCGGCCCTGCTCCTCGGCGGCGATGTTCAGGCGCCACAGTCCGGAGCGCAGCGCGCTGCCGTCGTCGTACCAGTCGATGCCGAAGAAGCCCATGAGGAAGCCGACGGGGCGGTCGCCGTCGAGGATCAGGCGGGGCCAGGCCGTCTCGGGGTGGACGTAGGCCTCGGCGAGGGACTTCACCACCGGGTCCACGGCGAACTCCTGCTCGGGGCGCACCCGTACGGCGAGGGCCGCCTCGAGGTTCGCGGCGGTGATCTTCTCCAGGCGGAGCGCGGTGCCGGTCGTCATGCGCGCACCCTAGGCGGGCGCCCGCGGGCCGGACCAGCGGTTTACCGCTCAGCCCAGCTGCCGGTACCGCCCCCGGAAGTACGTGAGCGGCCCCCCGTCCGCACTCGGCAGCGCGGCGGTCAGCACCCGGCCGATCACCAGGGTGTGGTCACCGGCCGGCACCCGCTGCTCGGTGCGGCACTCCAGGGTCGCCAGGGCGCCGCCCGCCAGGGGCGCCCCGGTCGCCTCGCCCCGCACGTACGGGATGTCCGCGAACAGGAGGCGGTCGCTGACGCGGCCCTTCATCGCGAAGCGGCCCGCGATGTGCCGCTGGCTCTCGGTGAGGACGGAGACCGCCCACAGGGGCTGCTCGTCCAGCAGGTCGTCCATGCGGGAGCCCTCGCGCAGGCTGACCAGGACCAGGGGCGGGTCCAGGGATACCGACATGAAGGCGGTGGCCGTCATTCCGACGTCCTCGCCGCGCGGTGCCAGCGGGTCGTCGGGGTCCAGCGACGGCTCCTGCGCGGTCACCAGGACCACGCCCGAGGCCAGCCGGGACATGGCGGCACGGAACTCCTCGTTGCTCACCCCCTCAGCATGCCCGGAGGCGGGCGAGGGCAACGGGGACGCGGGGGCCGCGGAAGACCCGGGATACGTGAGAGACGGAGTGTTCGGCACCCCGCCACGCTAATCTCCGGGGCACGGGCGGGGCATCGGGCCCCGGTCCCAACCGGGTCCTAGGACCACGGAAGGAGACGCGCGCATACCCACAGACTTTGCGTTCGGTAAACGCACAGGGAACCCCGTAGAAAACCCGGAAACCCCACTCAATTGTTCACGTTTTGCTGTGACTTGAGTCACAAGGGGCGGTAATTGTTGACCCTGTGTACCGAGTGAGGAGCGCGCTGTGATTCAGTGGCGGGGAACCTGCAAGGGCACCATCAGTAAAGGCGCCGAAGAGAACCCTTGATTCACTGCGAGGTCTCGGGGGGAGGGCGAGCATGGAGACCGACTCGGAGCCCTATGTCCGCCTGGCGTCCCTGCGGCAGCTGCACCAGGCGATGGCCGACATGAACAAGGCCCGCAGCCTGGCCGACACCCTGCAGGCCGTCGCCGACGGCGTCGTCCAGGCCCTCGGCTACGAGCTGGCGTGCGTCAACCTGGTCGGCCCCGACGGCGACCTCGTCGTGGCCGCCTTCGCGGGCAACGCGGCCGCCGAGGCCCTCATCACCGGCCGCTCGGGCTCCCGCGAGTCCTGGGACCGGCGCCTGAACATGGGCGAGCAGTGGGGCGACCTGATCTTCATACCCCACACCGAGGGCTGGGTCCTCGACGACGACGACGTCCCGCAGTGGTACACCGACGGACCCGCGCCCCGCTTCGAGGACGAGTGGCACCCCTCGGACCGGCTCTTCGCCCCGATGTACGCGCCGGGCCCCCAGGGCGGCGGCACCAGCGGCGAGCTGATCGGCGTCCTGTCCGTGGACCGGCCGCGCAACGGCCGCCGCCCCGGCGCCTGGGGCCGCGAGGCTTTGCAGATGTACGCGTTCCAGGCCGCCATCGCGATCAGCAACGCCCGGCTCCGCTCCAACATGCAGCGCGCCCTGGTCCGCCTGGAGCGCGACCAGCAGGCGCTCAGGGCCAGCGAGGAGAGCTTCCGCCAGGCCTTCGAGTACGCCCCCTCCGGCATGGCCATCGCCGAGATGGGCGGCGACCAGCACGGCCGCATCCTGCGCACCAACGACGCGCTGTGCCGCCTGCTGGGCCGCCGCGCCTCCTCGATGCGCCGCTACGCCTTCTCCGACCTCGTGCACCCCGAGGACATCGGCACCCTGCTGCGCACCTCCGCCGAGGGCGGCCGGGCCGAGCTGCGCCTGGGCCGCCGCGACGGCACCTACGTCTGGGTCTCGCTGCGCAACAGCGTCGTCGCCGACGCCGCCGACGGGCCGCGCTTCCTGCTCACCCACGTCGAGGACATAGAGGAGCGCAAGCGCCGCGAGCTGCAGCTCGCCCACCGCGCCTCGCACGACTCCCTCACCGGCCTGCCGAACAGCGCCGAGCTGCGCTCCCGGCTCGCCGCCCGGCTGTGCCAGCGCCCGCAGTCCGCGCACGCGGCCGTGGCCGACGCCATGGACGCCGCCTACGGGCACTCCGCCGTGTTCGACTCCGGTGGCCACACCTTCGACTTCGGCGCCGCCGCGGAGCCGTACGGGGCCTTCGACCACCACGTGCACGCCGTGGCCCCCGAGGAAGGGCGCGACGACGGCACCAAGGGGCTCGCGGTCCTCTTCTGCGACCTGGACGGCTTCAAGTCGATCAACGACCGGTTCGGGCACAACGCGGGCGACGCCGTGCTGATCGAGGTCGCCCGGCGGCTCAGCGGCGGCGTCCGCGACGGCGACACGGTGGCCCGGCTCGGCGGCGACGAGTTCGTGATCCTCGCCAACGGGCTCGGCCGGGCCGACGCCCAGGACCTCGCCGTACGGCTGCGGGGCGAGATCATCCAGCCGATCCGGGCCGAGGGCCGGGCCGTCCGTGTGGGCGCCAGCTTCGGCATCGGCTGGGCCCACTGCGGCATGACGGCGGACGAGGTGTTGAAGTCGGCTGACGAACGGATGTACGTCGAGAAACGATCTCGTCCCAAACAGCACCGCCGCGCCGGATGATCAGCAGGTCAGCGCGTTGATGCGGCCTGAGTCACCCGTTTGGGGGAGCTGGAGCGGGTAGGCTCGCTCTCTCATACACCCGTACCGCACCACGCACCGCATCTGGTTAGGAGACCTAGGGATGACGCCCGGCAACAACGGCGCGAGCACGCCCGAGGACGACGACCCCTTCGGCTACCTCTACGCCGACGGGCAGGCCAACGGGGCCCAGCCGCCGTCCGGTGGCTACGGCTACCCGAACTCGGTCAACCGGGTGCGTCCCGTCGGCACACGGCAGTACGGCGCACCGCAGGGCCAGGGCGCGCAGACCGCCGCCTACGGCCAGGCCGCCCCGCCCCAGCAGGGCGCCTACGGCCAGCCGCAGGGGGCGTACGGGCAGCCGAACGCGCACTACGCCGCGCCGGAGACCTTCCCCGGCGGTGGCGGTCCCGGGGGCCCGCAGCAGCCGTCCGGACACGGCGGGGGCGGCGGACGTCGCGGCCCGAACACCAAGGGACTGCTGATCGGCGCGGTGGCGGTCGTCGCCGCCGTGGTCATCGGCATCGCCGTGGCCATGACGAGCAGCGGCTCCGACGACGACAAGGGCGGCAACGAGGCGGGCGGTGACCCGGCCCCCACCCAGTCCCAGAACAGCGAGCCGAGCCCGTCGGCGAGCGAGGGCGGCGACGACGAGGACGTGCAGCTGCCCTCCGTCGAGGCGAAGGCGATGCGGCTGGGCGGCGCGGCCTCCCTCGCATCGGACGTGGAGGGTGCCCAGTCGGACGGCGGCGTCTACGTGGCCGGCCTCAACCAGCCGGGCGCCTCGGTCACCTGGACGGTGAACGGCATCCCCGACGACGGCCTGTACACCCTCTTCACCACGTACAGCGCGGCCGGTGAGGACCAGTCGATGACCCTCACGGTCAACGGCAAGGAGTTCGGCAGCAAGCTGAACCTGGGCAACTTCGCCCGGGCCAAGGACGGCGACTTCGCCAAGGGCTGGACCAAGACTTACTCCTGGCCCACCCTCAACAAGGGCACCAACACGATCACGCTGTCCTGCGCCGACGGCGACAAGTGCAACGTCCTGCTGGACCAGTTCTCCCTGAAGAAGGGCCAGGTCAAGGACTAGGACCCGGTCGGCGGCCCCGGCGGGGTCAGGCCGCGCCCGCCTCCGCGGTCACCGCCACGCCGCGTCCGAGCAGCTCCTCGTACGCCGCCCGGTCGAACTCGCCCGCCACCGGCGCCAGCACCGTCGCCGCCGACAGGGCGACCGCGCGGGCCAGCCGGTCCGGCCAGGGCAGGTGCTCCACCAGGCCGGAGAGCAGACCCGCGACCGCCGAGTCGCCCGCGCCGGTCGGGTTGCCCCGGACGTGGGCCGGCGGGGCGGCGCGCCAGCGGCCCTCCGGGGTCACCGCGAGCAGCCCCTCGGCGCCCAGCGAGGCGACCACCGAGCGGGCACCGCGGCGCCGGGCGGCCTGCGCGGCCCGCTGCGGCTCGTGCGAGCCGGTCAGCTCGGCCAGCTCGTCGGCGTTCGGCTTGATCAGGTCGGGGCGGGCGGCGAGCCCCCGCCGCAGCGGCTCCCCGCTGGTGTCCAGCAGCACCGGCACGCCCGCAGTGCGCGCGGCACGCACCAGCCCGGCATAGGCGCCCACCGGGACCCCCGGCGGCAGGCTGCCGCACAGGGCCACCGCGGCGGCGCCGGTCAGCAGGTCCTCGTACGACTCCTGGAAGGCGGACCACTCGGCGGGCGCGACGGCCGGGCCCGGTTCGTTGAGCTGGGTGGTGTCGCCGGTGCGCTCGTCGACGACGGCGACGGTGCGCCGGGTCGCCCCCGCTACCGGCACCAGCGCGTCGGTCACCCCGCGCACGCCGGTCAGCCCCTCGCGCACGACGCCCCCGGTGGTCCCGCCCACGAAGCCGGTGACCGTCACCCGGTGCCCGAGGGCCGCCAGCACCCGGGCCACGTTCAGCCCCTTGCCGCCGGGCCGCTCGGTCACCTCGGTCACCCGGTGGGAGGCGTGCGGCCTCAGGCCCTGGACGCGGTAGGTGATGTCGAGCGCGGTGTTGAGAGTGACGGTGAGGATCACCGTGCCGACCTCCCCCGATCGTGTGCGGCTGGCTGTGCCCGCGGAGCGGTGCTCCACGACACGATCATGCCAAACGGGCGGCGGTCGGCCCAGTCCCCGGGGTCGGCCGGACCCGGGGACTCGGGGACGGATCAGCCCAGTTGGGGATCGACCACCCATGCGCCCCGGCGCATCACGCCCACCAGGTCGAAGGCGTCGTCCAGGACCACCAGGTCGGCGTCCTTGCCGGGCTCCAGGGAGCCGATCCGGTCGTCCAGGCCGAGCAGCCGCGCCGGGTTGGCGGAGATCGCGGCGACGACGTCCCCGACGGGCAGCCGGTCCACCGTCACCGCCCGCTTGAAGGCGCGGTCCAGGGTGAGCGTGGAGCCCGCGATCGAGCCGCCCTCCACCAGCCGGGCCACGCCGTCCGCGACCTCGACCTCCATCGGGCCGAGCAGATAGCGGCCGTCGCCGAAACCGGCCGCGTCCATCGCGTCGGTGATGAAGGCGACCCGGGCGGCGCCCGCGTGGTGGAAGGCCAGCTGGAGCGCGGCCGGGTGCAGGTGCGTGCCGTCGTTGATCAGCTCGACGGTGATCCGCTCGTCCTCCAGCAGCGCGGTGATCGGCCCCGGGGCGCGGTGGCCGACCGGGGGCATCGCGTTGAACAGGTGGGTGGCGACGGTGGCGCCCGCGTCGATGGCCCGCACGGTCTGCTCGTAGGTCGCGTCGGTGTGCCCGACGGCCGCGATCACACCGTGCTCGACGAGCAGCCGTACGGAGTCCAGGCCGCCGGGCAGCTCGGTCGCCAGCGTCATCATCCTGGCGTGGCCGTGCGCCGCGTCGACCAGCTTGCGCAACTCGGCCGGGTCCGGGTCGCGCAGCAGCTGCTCGTCGTGGGCGCCCTTGCGGCACGGGGAGATGAACGGCCCCTCGAAGTGGATGCCGGCGATGTCGCCCTGCTGGGCCAGTTCGGCGAGCACCCCGGCGTGCCGGGCGAGGAAGTCCAGGTCACCGGTGACGGCGGAGGCGACCGTCGTGGTGGTGCCGTGCCTGCGGTGGGTCTCGACGCCCTTGAGGATCTCCTCGGGCGTACCACCGGCGAAGGAGGCTCCGCCGCCGCCGTGGTTGTGGATGTCGACGAAGCCGGGGACCACCCAGTGGCCCGACACGTCGACGACCTCGGCCTGCGGGGGAGCCGTGTCCGCGATCCGCGTGCCGTCGACGAACACGCGGCCGTCGTCCACGGTCCCGGTGGGCAGTACCACCCGGGCACCGGCGAGAACCTTGCTTGGGGCCATCAGGTGGTTACCTCCGGGGGAGTCGCGGCCGTGGCGGCCGGGGAAGCTGTGGGAGCCGTGGCGGCCGTAGCGGTCGCGGCAGCGGTGTCGAGCAGGTCCCAGGCCATCAGCCCGGCACCCAGGCAACCGGCGGTGTCCCCGAGTGCGGCGGGGACGATCTCCGGAAGTTTCTGGAAGGTGACGCGCCGCCGGACGGCGTCCCGCAGCGGTGTGAACAAGGTTTCCCCCGCCTCGGCGAGGCCGCCACCGATGATCAGGACGCGTGGGTCCAGCAGGGTGAGCGCGGTGACCAGTCCGTCGGCCAGCGCGTCCACGGCGTCCCGCCACACGGCGAGCGCGCGGGCGTCCCCGGACTCGACGGCCTTGGCGCAGTCGGCGGCGTCCGCCGCCGGGTCGCCGCAGGCCTGGGCCCACGCCTGGCTGACCGCCGACGCGGACGCGAACCGCTCCAGGCAGCCGCGCTGCCCGCACGGACAGGGGATGCCGCCGGGGCGCACGACGACGTGGCCGATCTCGCCCGCGAAGCCGTGGGCGCCCGCCTCGACCCGGCCGTCGATGCCGATGGCGCCCGCGATGCCGGTGCCCAGCGGCACGAACAGGAACCGGTCGGCGCCCTGCCCGGCACCGATCCGGCCCTCGGCGAGCCCGCCGGTGCGCACGTCGTGGCCGAGGGCGACCGGAATGCCGCCGAGCCGTTCGCCCAGCAGCGTCCGCAGCGGTACGTCGCGCCAGCCGAGGTTGGCCGCGTACACGGCCACGCCCTGCTCGGCGTCGACGATGCCGGGGACGGCGACACCGGCGGCGCGGGCCGGTTCGCCGAACCGGTCGGCGCCGTAGGCCCGCAGCTCGGCGGCGAAGTCCAGGATGCCCGCGACGACCGCCTCCGGCCCCCGCTCGCGGCCGGTGGCCCGGCGCGCCTGGTGCAGCAGTTCGCCCCCAGGCCCCGCCAGGGCGGCCTTCATCCCGGTGCCGCCCACATCGAGGGCGATGACATGTCTCACGGGGACAGTGTGGCCCGTACACCCGGGAGAGGTCTAGTCCACTGCGGTGGTGTAGACCTTAATCCGGTAAGCGAACGCGCGAACGAGCAGTCAGGGTTGGGGAACAGGGTGCAGCGGCGTAGGACAGGAACGATCGCGGTGGTGTCCGCACTGGGCATGACGGCGGTCCTCGGCGGCTGCGGTCTCACCGGCGACTCGGACGAGGTGACGCTGAAGCTCGTCGCCGCCGACTACGGCGACAGCAAGGACAACAGCTCCCAGAAGTACTGGGACGAGCTGGTCGAGTCCTACGAGGCCAAGAACCCCGACGTGAAAGTGGACGTCACCGTCTACTCGTGGAACGACGTCGACCGCAAGGTCCGCGAGCTGGTCGAGGCGGGCAAGGCGCCCGACATGGCGCAGATCGGCGCCTACTCCGACTACGCGGACAAGGACCTGCTCTACCGCGCCGACGACGTGCTCTCCATCCCGGTCCAGGCCGACTTCGTCTCCCAGCTGGCCGGCGCGGGCCAGGTCAACGGCGTGCAGTACGGCCTGCCCTTCGCGGCCTCGACCCGCGTGCTCTTCTACAACAAGACCCTCTTCGACAAGGCCGGGGTCCAGCCGCCCAAGTCCTGGGACGACCTCGCCGAGGCCGCCGAGGCGCTCAAGGAGAAGGGCGTGAAGTACCCGTACGCCCTGCCGCTGGGTGCCGAGGAGGCGCAGGCCGAGACGATGCAGTGGATGCTCAGCGGCGGGGGCGGCTACACCGACGACGTCGGCACCTACTCCGTCGACTCCCCGCAGAACGTCACCACCTTCACCTGGCTGCGGGACGAACTGGTCGGCAAGGGCCTCACCGGCCCGGTCGCCCCCGGCAAGCTCGACCGCGCCGACGCCTTCGCCGCGTTCGCGGGCGGCGACGTGGGCATGCTCAACGGCCACCCCTCGCTGATGAAGATGGCCTCCGCCAAGGGCGTGAAGTACGGCATGGTCACCACCCCCGGCGTCGACGGCGAGAGCCAGAGCACCCTCGGTGTCTCCGACTGGATGACGGCCTTCAAGAAGAACGGCCACCAGAAGGAGGTCGGCGACTTCCTCGACTTCGTCTACAGCGAGGAGAACGTCCTCGACTTCTCCCGCGAGTACGACCTGCTGCCAGTGACCACCTCCGCCTCGCAGACCATGAGCACCGCCGCCGAGGACAAGAACCTCAAGCCGTTCCTGGACGAGCTGCTGCTCTCCGAGCTGTACCCGGTCGGCAAGACCTCCTGGGCCTCGGTCAGCGCGGACGTCAAGAAGCACATCGGCGAGGCGGTCTCCTCCGGCGGCAGCCCCAAGGGGGTCCTCGGCCAGATCCAGGCGACGGCGATGCGGGCGGGCAGCGCGGAGTAGCGGCCGCGTTGTCGGTGGCGGGCGCTACGGTGCCGTACATGGACCGGGACCCGGGAGAGCTGGCCGAGCGGGAGCGGAGCATCCTCGCACTGGAACGCCGTGGCTTCTCCGGCCCCGGCGCCAAGGAGCGCGCCATCCGCGAGGAGCTGGGCCTGGCCCCCGTCCGCTACTACCAGCTCCTCAACGCCCTCCTCGACGACCCCCGCGCCCTGGCCACCGACCCGGTCACGGTCAACCGCCTGCGCCGGGTACGGGAGTCCCGCCGCGGGGAGCGCTGAGCCCGCCCCTCCCACCGCGCCCGCGCCGCCGGGCCCCCCGTTCCCGGGCCCGGGGCTGCCCCTTCCGGGCCCGGAGCCCGGCACCCGTACCCGGCGCCGGGCACGGGGATCCCGTCGCGGGGAGCGCTGAGTCCGCCGCCCGCGGCGTGCCCGCGCCGCCGGGTCCGCCGTTTCCCGGGCCGGGGGCGGCTCCTTCCGGGCCCGGAGCAGCCCGGCACCCGTACCCCGGGTGCGGGAGTCCCGCGGCGGGGAGTGCTCGCGTCGCCGGGTCCGCCGTTTCCCGGGCCGGGGGCGGCCCCTTCCGGGCCCGGAGCACCCCGGCACCCGTACCCCGGGTACGGGAGTTCCGCGGCGGGGAGTGCTCGCGTCGCCGGCTCCGCCGTTCCCGGGCCGGGGGCCCCTTCCGGGCCCGGAGGACCGGACCGGCACATGAACCCCTCGGTGCGCCGTGTGGACCGGTGTGACGGCTCGTCCGGCGCGGGCGGTCCCAGCGTTCTGCGTACCGGCCCGAGAGCCGCCCCGCGCGCCGGTCCCTGTGGCGCGCGGGTGAGGCGTGCGACCGGCCCCGGCGGGATAGGTTCGCGGGTATGGGCAGCCACCAGGACTCCACCCGAGACGACTCCCCGCACCCCCTGCCGACGCCCGCGACGGCGGCCGGGCGCGAAGGACTCGACGCGATCCTCGCGCACCCCGGCCGCGCGGTGGTCGCGCTCGACTTCGACGGCACGCTCGCCCCGATCGTGCCCGACCCCGACCGGGCCCGCGCCCACCCCGAGGCCGTACCGGCGCTCGCGGCGCTGGCCCCGAAGGTCGCCTCGATCGCCGTGATCACCGGCCGCCCGGCCGAGGTCGCCGTGCGCTACGGCGGCTTCGCGGGCGTCCCCGGCCTCGACCGCCTCGTCGTCCTCGGCCACTACGGCGCCGAGCGCTGGGACGCCGCCACCGGCACCCTCACCACGCCCGAACCGCACCCCGGCGTCGCCGCCGTCCGCGCCGAGCTGCCGGGGCTGCTGGAGCGGTCCGGGGCGGCGGAGGGCACCTGGACGGAGGACAAGGGGCACGCGGTCGCCGTCCACACCCGCCGCGCCCCCGACCCGCAGGCCGCCTTCGACGCCCTGCGCGCCCCGCTCACCGACCTGGCCGCCCGGCACGGCCTGATCGTCGAGCCGGGCCGCATGGTCCTGGAGCTGCGCCCGCCGGGCATGGACAAGGGCGCGGCCCTGCGGTCGTACGCGCACTCCCTCGACGCCGCCTCCGTCCTCTTCGCCGGAGACGACCTCGGCGACCTCCCGGCCTACGCGGCCGTCGACACCCTCCGCGCCGAGGGCACCCCGGGCCTCCTGGTCTGCAGCGGCAGCGACGAGGTGACGGAGCTGCGCAAGCGCGCGGACGTCGAGGTGGCCGGTCCGGCCGGAGTGGTGGCGCTGCTGGCGGCCCTCGCGCACCGGCTGGCCTGAGACAACGTCACGGACGGTTCCCCCGCGTGTCACAGGCGTGTCCTGACGCCCCGGGCGGTGGAACCCCGGCCTCCGCCCGCCCGGTCTTGCAGGGCGTCACACCTGCTCAGTGAGACCAAAACCGTGGAGGAACCCGTCATGTCCGCTCGGAAGACCCCGTTGCTCGTCCTCGCCGCCGTGACCCTCGGCCTGACGCTCACCGCCTGCGGCAGCGGCGGCGACGGCGGCGGCCCCTACGACGCCCTCGCCTCGGGCTCCCCCACCGCCACCGCGCCGAGCACCGCACAGTCCCCCACCGCCGACGAGGGAACCACCACCGGCGGCACGTCCTCGGACACCCCGAAGGCGTCGAACCCGGACCGGGCGGCGGGGGAGAAGTGCACGGACCAGGTCAACTACGCCGGTGACCCCCGGTCGAACGCGGAGATCAACTCGATCGGCGAGGAGACCGGCACCTGCCCGCCGGTCCAGTCGGCCGGCACCCCGTCCGGCACGCCGAAGGAGGACGGGGTGAAGTGCACGGACCAGGTGAACTACGCCGGTGACCCCCGGTCGAACGCCGAGATCAACTCGATCGGCGAGGAGACCGGCACCTGCCCGCCGGTCCAGGACAAGTAGCCCCCACCCGGCCCCTCAGCCCCGCAGCGCGTCCAGCTGCTCCAGGAACCACCGCGCCGGGGGCAGCGCGGTGCCGGCGGCCGCGAGCCGCTTCGACCGCTCGGCCCGCTCCCCGGCCGGCAGGACGAGCGCCTCGTGCAAGGCGTCCGCCGTCCCGACCACGTCGTACGGGTTCACCACCAGCGCGTCCTCGCCCAGCTCCTCGTACGCCCCCGCCTCCCGCGAGAGCACCAGCGCGCAGCCGCTGTCGGAGACGACCGGCACCTCCTTCGCGACGAGGTTCATCCCGTCCCGGACGGGGTTGACGAGCGCCACGTCCGCCAGCCGGTACGCCGCCAGCGACCGCGCGAAGTCGTCCTTCAGGTTCAGCACGACCGGCGTCCACCCCGGCGTGCCGTACTCCTCGTTGATCGCCTCCGCGACCCGCCGCACCTCGGCCGTGTAGTCCCGGTACACGGCGAGGTCCTGCCGCGAGGGGTAGGCGAAGGCGACGTGCACGACCCGCTCGCGCCACTCGGGCCGGCCCGCCAGCAGCTCCCGGTAGGCCAGCAGCCCCCGCACGATGTTCTTGGACAGCTCGGTCCGGTCCACCCGCACGATCGTGCGGCGGCCCTCCCCGATCTCCGCCCGCAGGTCCGCCATCCGCTCCTCGACGTCGGCCTCGTGCGACCGCGCGCGCAGGAAGTCCCCGTCGGCGCCCAGCCCGTGCACGCCGATCTCCGTGCCGCCGAGCCCGCCCAGCACGGCGTCGCAGCACGCGGTGAACGCGTCGGCCCAGCGCCGGGTGAGGAAGCCCAGCCGGTCGGCGCCCAGCATCCCGCGCAGCACCTGCTCGGCGATGTCGTCCGGCAGCAGCCGGAAGTAGTCGACCGGCGCCCACGGCGTGTGCGAGAAATGGCCGATCCTGAGGTCGGGCCGCAGCTCGCGCAGCATCCCCGGCACCAGCGTCAGGTGGTAGTCCTGCACGATCGCGACCGCACCCTCGGCCGCCTCCTCGGCCAGCGCCTCGGCGAAGGCCCGGTTGTACGCCTCGTAGGAGGCCCACTGCCGCCGGAACTCCGCGTCGAAGACCGGCTCCAGGGGCGTCTGGTACAGCATGTGGTGCACGAACCACAGCACCGAGTTGGCGATCCCGTTGTACGCGTCCGCGTGCACGTCGGCCGGTACGTCCAGCATCCGTACGCCGTCCTCGCCGACCCCGCGCCGCACCGCCTCGCGGTCGCCGTCGCCCAGCGCCGAGCACACCCACAGCGCACCGGCGTCGGGCCCGATGGCCGACAGCCCCGAGACCAGCCCGCCACCACCCCGTTTGGCGTGCAGCGACCCGTCCTCCCGCACCTCGTACGAGACGGGCCCCCGGTTGGAGGCGACCAGCACCTGAGCAGCACCGAACCTTGAAGCCATACGCCTCAACCTAGCCCGGCCCCTCACGCCTCAAACGTCGCCCCGTGTCACGCGGACCGTGATTCGGTCACCCGGCCCGCTGCCCTCACGCCACCCGCCGGGCCGCGTACTCCGCGATCTCCGTCATCGGGGGCCGTTCCTCGGTGTCCACGGCGTAGGTGTGCGGCTCGAAGCCGTCGACGCCGCGTTCGAACTGGGTGAGGGCCGGTCGGACCAGGTGGCCGCGGGCCAGCCGGAGCTGGGCGGTGCGGTAGATCGCGGCGGCCATCCGGCCCAGCGCCCGCCCGTCCTGGTGGCGGTGGACGCGGACCCCCACGTCGACCTGCGCGAGCGCGTCCAGGCCCACCAGGTGGAGGGCGTCGACCAGCATGCCCAGCTCGACGCCGTAGCCGACCGGGAAGGGGAGCCGTTCCAGCAGGGAGCGGCGGGCCGCGTACTCGCCGCCCAGCGGCTGGACGAAACCGGCCAGCAGCGGCCAGTGCATGTTGAGCAGCGGGCGGGCCATCAGCTCCGTGACCCGGCCGCCCTGGCCGGGAGCAGAGCCGAGCGGGCGGTCGTACATGGCCTTGACCAGGTGCACGTCCGGGTCGGTGAGCAGTGGGCCCACGATCCCGGAGACGAAGTCGGCGGAGAACTCGCGCAGGTCGGCGTCGACGAAGCAGACGATGTCCCCGCCGGTGACCAGCAGCGAACGCCACAGCACCTCGCCCTTGCCCGGCACGGCCGGGATGCGGGGGAGGATCGCGTCGCGGTGCACGACGCGCGCGCCGGCCGCCGCGGCCACCTCCGCCGTGCGGTCGCTCGACCCGGAGTCCACGACCACGACCTCGTCGACGAGCGGCACCCGCTCCACCAGCTCCCGCCGGATCACCGCGACGATGTCGCCGACCGTCGCCTCCTCGTCCAGGGCGGGGAGCACCACGCTGACCGACTGCCCGGTGGCGTGCTTGGCGGACAGAAGGTGCTGGACCGGCCGGTCCGCGGCCGACCAGGAGCGTGCGTCCAGCCAGCGCTCGACTTCTTCCAGCACGTCCCGGGGCTCCTTTGTGATCCATCTCGCGGTGCGGACGACTATCTCAACCGTCCTGGCCTTCGGTTACAGTCTTGAACAACGCGTGGGACCACCGCATGCCGGGGTCGCCGCGCGTACCAGCGAAGAACAACTTCATACCGCTCATCCAGAGGGGCAGAGGGATACGGCCCGATGAAGCCCCGGCAACCCTCCAGCCGGCTCTTGTCACGCAGATGTGGCGAGGCTCCCGGCTAGGGAAGGTGCCAAATCCGTCTCACGGCGAGATGCGTCGTGAGGAAGATGAGGAGAAAGGGCCTCGCCTCCATGGCTGTGCAGACTGCCGAAACCTCCACGAACCCCACCGACGGCACCGTCGACCTCGGCCCCGCCGCCGCGCTGAGCTGCCGGGAGTGCGGCCACCGGGTCCCGCTCGGACCGGTCTTCGCCTGCGAAGAGTGTTTCGGCCCCCTCGAGATCGCCTACGACTTCTCCGCCTACGACGCCGAGGAGCTGCGCAAGCGGATCGAAGCGGGCCCCGCGAACATCTGGCGCTACGCCCCCCTGCTGCCCGTCCCGGCCGACGTCGCGACCAAGCCGAACATCAACCCCGGCTGGACCAAGCTCGTCAAGGCCGACAACCTCGCCCGCGAGCTGGGCGTCACCGGCGGGCTGTACGTCAAGGACGACTCCGGCAACCCCACGCACTCCTTCAAGGACCGCGTCGTCGCCCAGGCCATCGAGGCCGCCCGCGCCTTCGGCTTCACCACCCTGTCCTGCTCCTCCACCGGCAACCTCGCCGGTGCCGTCGGCGCCGCCGCCGCCCGCGCCGGTTTCCGCTCCTGCGTGTTCATCCCGCACGACCTGGAGCAGGGCAAGGTCGTCATGGCCGCCGTCTACGGCGGTGAGCTGGTCGGCATCGAGGGCAACTACGACGACGTGAACCGCTTCTGCTCCGAGCTGATCGGCGACCCGGCCGGCGAGGGCTGGGGCTTCGTCAACGTCAACCTGCGGCCGTACTACGCCGAGGGCTCCAAGACCCTCGCGTACGAGATCTGCGAGCAGCTCGGCTGGCGCCTGCCCGACCAGCTCGTCGTGCCGATCGCGTCCGGCTCCCAGCTGACGAAGATCGACAAGGGGCTGAAGGAGCTGATCGAGCTGGGCCTGGTCGAGGACAGGCCCTACAAGATCTTCGGCGCGCAGGCCGAGGGCTGCTCGCCGGTCTCCACCGCGTACAAGGCCGGGCACGACGTGGTCCGCCCGCAGAAGCCGAACACAATCGCCAAGTCGCTGGCCATCGGCAACCCGGCCGACGGCCCCTACGTCCTCGACATCGCCCGCCGCACCGGCGGTGCCGTGGAGGACGTGACCGACGAGCAGGTCGTGGACGCGATCAAGCTGCTCGCCCGCACGGAGGGCATCTTCGCGGAGACGGCGGGCGGCGTGACGGTCGGCGTCACCAAGAAGCTGATCGAGGACGGTGTGCTGGACCCGTCGCTCACCACGGTCGTCCTGAACACCGGCGACGGCCTGAAGACCCTCGACGCGGTGGCCGGCACCGGCCTCACCGCCACGATCCGCCCCAACCTCGATTCTTTCCGCGAGGCCGGACTTGTCTAGGGACCCGGCTCCCTCGTTCTTCGGCTGCGGGCCGTCCGTGGCCGGTCGCGCAGTTCCCCGCGCCCCTAGGCAAGACACCATGACCGGAGGTTCCACGTGAGCGTCACTGTTCGTATCCCGACCATCCTGCGTACCTACACCGGCGGCAAGGCCGAGGTGAGCGCCGACGGTGCCAACCTCGGGGAGGTCATCTCCGACCTGGAGAAGAACCACACCGGCATCGCCGCCCGCGTCCTGGACGACCAGGGCAAGCTGCGCCGCTTCGTCAACGTCTACGTCAACGACGACGACGTCCGCTTCGAGCAGGGCCTTCAGACCGCGACGCCGGACGGCGCGGGCGTCTCGATCATCCCGGCGGTCGCCGGCGGCTGAAGCGGTAGCAGATACACCTTGTAGTGCGTATTGCCCTCTCCGTAAGAGAAACGGAGGGGGCAATTCCATGTGATTGAGCGCGGTAGAGTTGGGGAACGCGCTCCCGATCAGCACAACGGGAACCGTTAATTCCTGCCGCCCGCCCGACAAGAAGCAGCCAAAGTGCGTGCGTATTCTGCGGCTTTTGTTCCCTTTGTGTGACCCGACTTGACCCGAATTCAGGCGAATTCTCGCCACATTCCGGACCGGGTACGTCCAGATTTCTCGTCCGATTGACCTGTTGCAGACGGCAGTTGGACAGATACATTCAGCCGCGGTCGACGCGTTCCGGCGCACGCCCCCAGTCGTGAGGGGGCGAGGTCTGACCCGGGTCCGCGAAGTGCGGATCTGTGCAAGGGCCAGTAATAGGGGAGTTAGGCATGGCTCAGGGCACCGTCAAGTGGTTCAACGCGGAGAAGGGGTACGGCTTCATCGCGGTCGACGGTGGTGCGGATGTTTTCGTCCACTACAGCGCGATTCAGATGGACGGCTACCGCACCCTCGAAGAAGGCCAGCGGGTCGAGTTCGAGATCTCGCAGGGTCAGAAGGGCCCGCAGGCCGACATGGTTCGCCTCAGCGCCTGAGACGCGCGGCCGACGCAGCACCCGGTCTTCATCCGAAGGGCCCGTACCCGCTGGGTACGGGCCCTTCGGCCTGCCCGGACACCCGTCGTCCCCCTGTTCGCGGGTGGCTGACGGCGGGCCCCGATCCCCGAGAGGCGCTTGCGCCCGCCCGTCGCCCGACCACCACCCCTCAACGAGCCCGCTTTGCGGGCGCACCTTGCACTCGGGCATGCCGAGTGCTAATCATTGGCGTTAGCACTCTGAAGGTGAGAGTGACAACGAAGGACCGGGTCGGTGAGGCCCGCGGACCGGGTGGGGAAGGAACCACGCGGTCGGCGAGCCGTCCGTCGCGGGCGCGGGCGCGGTCCGAAGGAATCACCCCCAGTCCTGGAGGGACCACTTCACATGGCCAAGATCATCGCGTTCGACGAGGAGGCACGGCGCGGCCTCGAGCGCGGCATGAACCAGCTCGCGGACGCCGTCAAGGTGACGCTCGGCCCCAAGGGCCGCAACGTCGTCCTCGAGAAGAAGTGGGGCGCCCCCACGATCACCAACGATGGTGTCTCCATCGCCAAGGAGATCGAGCTCGAGGACCCGTACGAGAAGATCGGCGCCGAGCTGGTCAAGGAAGTCGCCAAGAAGACGGACGACGTCGCCGGTGACGGTACGACCACGGCGACCGTCCTCGCCCAGGCCCTGGTCAAGGAAGGCCTGCGCAACGTCGCGGCCGGCGCCAACCCGATGGCCCTCAAGCGCGGTATCGAGAAGGCCGTCGAGGCCGTCTCCGCCGCCCTGCTCGAGCAGGCCAAGGACGTCGAGACCAAGGAGCAGATCGCCTCCACGGCCTCCATCTCCGCAGCCGACACCCAGATCGGCGAGCTGATCGCCGAGGCCATGGACAAGGTCGGCAAGGAAGGCGTCATCACCGTCGAGGAGTCCCAGACCTTCGGTCTGGAGCTGGAGCTCACCGAGGGTATGCGCTTCGACAAGGGCTACATCTCGGCGTACTTCGCCACCGACATGGAGCGTATGGAGGCGTCGCTCGACGACCCGTACATCCTGATCGCCAACTCCAAGATCGGCA
The DNA here is from genome assembly GCF_044590125.1 of Streptomyces sp. BBFR25. Lineage (NCBI taxonomy): Bacteria > Bacillati > Actinomycetota > Actinomycetes > Kitasatosporales > Streptomycetaceae > Streptomyces > Streptomyces sp. BBFR25. The sequence continues at coordinate 3,861,596 of NZ_CP172447.1, read as the reverse complement.
ACGTCAAGGACCTGCTGCCGCTCCTGGAGAAGGTCATGCAGTCGGGCAAGCCGCTGCTGATCATCGCCGAGGACGTCGAGGGCGAGGCCCTGTCGACCCTGGTCGTCAACAAGATCCGCGGCACCTTCAAGTCCGTCGCCGTCAAGGCCCCGGGCTTCGGCGACCGCCGCAAGGCCATGCTCGGCGACATCGCCATCCTCACGGGCGGCGAGGTCATCTCCGAGGAGGTCGGCCTCAAGCTGGAGAACGCCACGCTGGACCTGCTGGGCAGCGCGCGCAAGGTCGTCATCACCAAGGACGAGACCACGATCGTGGACGGCGCCGGCTCGGCCGACCAGGTCCAGGGCCGGGTCAACCAGATCCGCGCCGAGATCGAGAACAGCGACTCGGACTACGACCGCGAGAAGCTCCAGGAGCGCCTGGCGAAGCTGGCCGGCGGCGTGGCCGTCATCAAGGCCGGTGCCGCCACCGAGGTCGAGCTCAAGGAGCGCAAGCACCGCATCGAGGACGCCGTTCGCAACGCGAAGGCGGCCGTCGAGGAGGGCATCGTCGCCGGTGGTGGCGTGGCCCTGCTCCAGGCCTCCCAGGTCTTCGAGAAGCTGGAGCTGACGGGTGACGAGGCGACCGGCGCCAACGCCGTGAAGCTCGCCCTGGAGGCCCCGCTGAAGCAGATCGCCGTCAACGGTGGTCTCGAGGGCGGCGTCGTCGTGGAGAAGGTCCGCAACCTGACCGTCGGCCACGGCCTGAACGCCGCGACCGGTGAGTACGTCGACATGATCGCCGAGGGCATCATCGACCCGGCGAAGGTGACCCGCTCTGCCCTGCAGAACGCCGCCTCCATCGCCGCGCTGTTCCTCACCACCGAGGCCGTCATCGCCGACAAGCCCGAGAAGGCCGCCGCGGCGGGCGCCCCGGGTGGCATGCCGGGCGGTGACATGGACTTCTGATCGACCGGTTCCGGTTGATCGGCCGTCCCGTACGGACCGAGGGCGGCACTCCCCGAGAGGGGGGTGCCGCCCTCGGGCGTTTCCGCGCCCGGTTCCGGCCCGGTGTGGCCCGGGTCACGGCAGGTCGGCGGTCCCGGACGGAATGACCCGGCCGGGCCGGGCGGTTCACCGTTGAGTGCGATGAATGCGCGCGCACATACCGAACGGTACCCACCTCAGGAGCCCCCACGTGACCGTCACTCCCGCCGAGGCCGCCACCCGCGCCGCCCAACTGCTCGCCCGCCCGGCCACGATCAACGGCCTGACCGTGCCCAACCGCATCGCGATGGCGCCGATGACCCGGATGTTCTCCCCGGGCGGCGTCCCCGGCGAGGACGTGGTCTCGTACTACTCCCGCCGCGCCGCCGCCGGAGTCGGACTGATCGTCACCGAGGGCACCTACGTCGGCCACGACTCGGCCGGGCAGAGCGACCGCGTCCCGCGCTTCCACGGCGAGGAGCAGCTCGCCGGGTGGGCGAAGGTCGCCGAGGCGGTGCACGCGGCGGGCGGCACGATCGTGCCGCAGCTGTGGCACATCGGCATGGTGCGCAAGGCCGGGGACGCGCCCTTCCCCGAGGCCCCCGCGGTCGGCCCGTCCGGCCTGCGCATCGGCGAGGACGAGCCCACCGGCACCGCGATGACCCAGCGCGACCTGGACGACGTCATCGGCGCCTTCGCCGAGTCCGCCGCGGCCGCCGAGCGCATCGGCTTCGACGGCGTGGAGATCCACGGCGCCCACGGCTACCTCGTCGACCAGTTCCTGTGGTCCGGCACCAACCGCCGCACGGACGCCTACGGCGGCGACCCGGTCGCCCGGACGAGGTTCGCCACCGAGATCGTGGCCGCCGTACGGGAGACGGTCTCCGCGGACTTCCCCGTGATCTTCCGCTACTCCCAGTGGAAGCAGGACGTCTACGGCGCCCGCCTCGCCGAGACGCCCCAGGAGCTGGAGGCGATCCTCGCCCCGCTCGCCTCGGCCGGAGTGGACGCCTTCCACGCCTCCACCCGCCGCTACTGGCTCCCGGAGTTCGAGGACTCGGACCTCAACCTCGCCGGCTGGACCAAGAAGCTCACCGGCAGGACCGCCATCACCGTCGGCTCGGTCGGCCTCGACGGCGACTTCACCAAGGCCTTCCAGGGCGAGGGCGCCCCGATCGGCAGCCTCGACAACCTCCTCGACCGCCTGGAACGCGACGAGTTCGACCTCGTCGCCGTCGGCCGCGCGCTGCTCCAGGACCCGCGGTGGGCGGAGAAGGTCCTCACCGGCCGCTTCGACGAACTCGCCCCGTACGACGCGGCGGCGATCAAGACCCTGAGCTGACCGGGAGCTGACAGACCCTCATCCGGGGGCGGTGCGCACCACGGCGTAAGGTCCGTGGGATGACGATCCCTGGACCTGCCGAGTCAGTGGAACCCGTGGTGCGCACCTCCTCCGGCGCGGTGCGCGGCCGGACCGAGGACGGCCTGACCGTCTTCCGCGGCATCCCCTTCGCCCAGCCCCCGGTGGGGGACGCCCGCTTCGCCGCCCCGCGCCGCCCCCGCCCCTGGGACGGCATACGCGACGCGTACGCGTTCGGCCCGCCGCCCCCGCAGGACCTCGGCCCCGCGGGCACCGTCGGCCCCCCGGACGTCCCCGGGGGCGAGGACTGGCTGACGGTCAACGTCTGGACCCCCGCGCCCGACCCGGCCGCCCAACGCCCGGTCATGGTCTGGATCTACGGCGGCGCCTACAAACTGGGCCACTCCGGCAGCCCCGGCTACGACGCCCGCCGCATAGCCGCCGACGGCGACCTCGTCGTCGTCAGCCTCAACTACCGCGTCGGCATGGAGGGCTTCGCCCACATCGAGGGCGCCCCCGCCAACCGGGGCCTGCTCGACCAGGTGGCCGCGCTGGCCTGGGTGCAGGAGAACATCGCCGCGTTCGGCGGCGACCCCGACCAGGTCACGATCTTCGGCGAGTCGGCCGGCGCCGGTTCCGTGGCCTCCCTGCTCGCGATGCCCCGCGCGGCCGGACTCTTCCGGCGGGCCGTCGCCCAGAGCGTGCCGGGCACGTTCTTCTCCCTGGAACTCGCCGCCGACATCGGCACCGCCCTCGCCGCCGAGCTGGGCCTGCGCCCGACCGTCGAGGACCTCGCGGACCTCACTCCGGACCAGCTCGTCAAGGCGGGCCAGACGCTCGCCCCGAAGATGCCCGGCCAGGTCGCCCGCTGGGGCCAGGCGGCGCCCACGATCACCCCGTACGCGCCCGTCGTGGACGGCGAGTTCCTGCCGATCACGCCGTGGCAGGCGCTCGCGTCCGGCGCGGCCCGCGACGTCGAGCTGGTGGTCGGTCACAACCGCGACGAGAACCGCCTGTTCACTGCCATGGCGGGCAAGCTCGGGGAGATCGGCGAGGACCGTGCGAGCGCCGCCCTGCGCCTGTACGCCCCGGGCGGCGAGGCCGCCTACCGCGCGGCCTTTCCGGACGCGTCGGCCAACGACCTCTACGAACACGTCCAGACCGACTGGCTCTTCGCCATGCCGTCCCTCCACCTGGCCGAGGCCCAGCTCGCGGGCGGTGGCCGCGCCCACGTCTACGAACTGACCTGGCCCGCCCCGGCCTTCGGCGGCGCCCTGGGCGCCTGTCACGCCCTGGACATCCCGCTCCTCTTCGGCACCTTCAAGGCGGACCTGGCGCTGCTCCAGTTCGGCGACGCGGAGCCCTCCGAGGAGGCGCTGGCCCTGTCGTCCGGCTTCCGCGCCGCCTGGACGGCCTTCGCCCGCACCGGCGACCCGGGCTGGCCCGCGTACGACACGGGGCAGCGCCTCGTACGGGTCTTCGACGCGGAGCCGACCGTCGCGCCGTACCCGGAGGAGACCTCCCGTCGCCTGTGGGAGGGGTACGAGTTCGCGCCGCTGCCGCTGGTGGGCCCGGCGGCGTGAGCTTCCGGGGGCTCCTGCTGGGCCTGTTCGCCGTCCCGGTCGTCGTCGGCGGGTACTTCCTCGCCGAGGCGGCGACCGCCGACGGCACCCCGCGGTGCGACGGCATCATCACGGAGTACGGCGACGCGGAGCGGTCCGGGCCCATGAAACCGGGGGAGACGTGCGACCTGTACGACTTCACCGACGGCCGCTCGGCGGGCACGCGGACGTACGCGCAGCAGCAGAAGGCGCAGGACGCGGAGGCGGGGCGGGACTACTGGACCGGCGGCCTGTGGCTGGCGTACGGCGTGGCCGGGCTGGCCGTCGTCACCGTCCACCTCGGCCTGATACGCCGCCGCGGCTGAGGCTCTCGACGAACGCGGTCCAGGCGTCGGCCCGGAAGGAGAGTTCCGGGCCGCGGGGGTTCTTGGAGTCGCGGACGGGGACAGCGGTCGGGTGACCCGTCGCTATTTCGACGCAGTCGGCGCCGTCGCCTCCGCTGTAGCTGGAGCTGTGCCATTTACGGGTGTGGTTCTCCATGCTCGTAATCCTGCGCCACTGACTCGATCAGTACCAAGGACTCCCGGGGGGAGAGTGCGTCAGCCCTGACTAGGTCGAACGTCAACTCATGCCGAGTCACGGTCGGGGGATCGTCTGTCAGGTGTCCCATGCCGACGCCCTCGACGTAGGCGAAGGGAGCGGAATCGGAGAAGTACATGAGTTTGATGCCGCTCACCAGGGATCCGGCCTCGCCGGCGCTGAATGGCAGGACCTGCATGATGATCCGGTGGCGGCGGACGAGGGCGGCGATGTGGCGCAGGGCCTCTGCCATCACCTGAGGGCTGCTCACCTTGCGCCGGAAGGCGGCTTCGTCGAGCACCGTCCACAACATGGGGGTTGTTGGATGGTCGAGGAGGCGACCGCGTGCGATGCGATCTGCTACTGAATCGTCGACCTTCTCTCTCGGCGCCGTCGGCTCGTAAGCGCGGAACAGCGCCTGTGCGTAGCCCGACGTTTGCAGCAGTCCGGGGATCAGCGTGGGTGTGTACTGCTTGATCGAGACAGCACGGGACTCGGCTTCCACTGCCTCGGCGAAGTGGGTCGGGTAGCTGGACTTGGCGGAAACCCCGCAGTTCCGCCGGAAGAAATCCTCCGTGCCCAGGACGTCGTCCAGCAGGCGGGCGTACTCCGGCTGCATCCGGCGCGTGCCGGACTCCAGCTGTCCGATGAACGAACCGCTGACGAACAGCCGCGCGCCCAGCTCCTCCTGGCTCAGGCCGGACTTCTCGCGGGCGTGGCGCAGCTCGGCGCCCAGGAGGGCGCGGGGGGACGAGGACGGGTCGAGGTCTTTCGGTCCTGGCATGGTGACGGAACTCCCGGTCGCACAGCAGGGGTTGTTGGAGCGCCCTGTATGGCCAGGTTAGGGGCGGAACGGACACGCTGTGTCGCGAATCACGAACTCAGCGTGGAGGTGAGGAAGGGTGCGGTCGACCGAAGAAGTCGTCGAGTCCCTGCGGCAGGCCCTCGTGGGCGCCGGTGTCGTACTGCCGTCCCTGTGCGTCGATCCGGTGACCGGCGCGAGTGACGAGCCGTTCGCCCTGGTCGACCTGGGACGGTGCAACGTACGGGTCGCGGAGCGGCTGGCGTCGGTGGTGCGGGGCGAGCGGCCGGCCGTCGGCACGCATGCCGTGGACGCGAGGGACGGCCGGGTGGGGGAGGTGATGGGCCACGTGGGCGGCAGCGTGCAGCTGCGGCCGGTCGCGGGGGGCCGGGAATGGGACTGCCCGCGGGCGTCGGTGACCGTGGCGCAGCCGGACGAGGTGCTGAGGGCGCGGCTGCGCAGGACGAACCACGAGAGCGTACGGCCCTAGGGGCGGGTCAGGCGGGTGGCCAGGTACGCAGGGCCGTGTCGGCCACCCGTTGGAGATCTTCCCGGGTGGCGCCCCCGGTGGCCTGTACGGAGATGCCGTTGGCGAAGGTCATCAGGTAACGGGCGACGTGCAGCGGGTCGGTGCCCGGCGGCAGGTCCCCGTCGTCGACGGCCTGCCGGAACCGGTCGCGGAGTTGGCCGACGCCCCCTTCGCGCCAGTCGGCGAGCAGGTCCCGGGCGGGGCGTCCCGTCTCCCCGGCGGCGAGGGAGCCCTGGACGCCCAGGCAGCCGGCCGGGCAGTCGGGGCGGGTGCTGACCTCCACGGCGCCGTGCAGGAACGCCGTGGCCACCTCGCGGGCGGTGGGCTTGCGCAGGGCGCGGGCGACGTAGGAGGCGGGGCCCTCCTCGTAGCGCTCGAGCGCCTTGCGGAACAGGTCCTCCTTGTTGCCGAAGGCCGCGTACATGCTGGTGCGGGTGATGCCCATGGCGCTGGTGAGGTCGGTGAGGCTGGCGCCCTCATAGCCCTGCTCCCAGAAGACCCGCATGGCCTTCTCCAGCGCCTCGTCGGCGTCGAAGCCCCTCGGCCGGCCGATCGGTCCCTTCTGTCGCGTCTCCATGGTCCTCAGTCTACGCCTTACGTATCGATCGGTACGGATGTGCTACGGTCGCTTTCAGTACCGATCGGTACTGAATGTCATCGGAGGTCATTCACCATGGGACAGCTCGAAGGCAGGACCGCCGTCGTCACCGGCGGCGGCACGGGGATCGGTCTGGCCAGCGCGGTGCGGCTGGCGGACGAGGGCGCGCACGTGTTCATCACCGGGCGGCGCAAGGCGGCGCTGGACGCGGCCGTCGAGATCATCGGCGCGGAGCGGGTCACGGCGGTGGCCGGTGACGTCTCGGACGCGGCCGACGTGGACCGGCTCTACGAAGCGGTCCGCGCCCGCGGCCGGGGACTCGACGTGGTCTTCGCCAACGCGGCGACCGCGTCCCTCGTGCCGCTGGAGGAGATCACCGCGGAGCGGTACGAGGAGATCTTCGGCGTCAACGTGCGGGGCACCCTCTTCACCGTGCAGAAGGCGTTGCCGCTGCTCAACGACGGCGCCTCGGTGATCCTCAACGCCTCCACCGCCGCCGACAACGGCGCGGAGGCGTTCAGCCTGTACGCCGCTTCCAAGGCCGCCGTCCGGACCTTCGCGCGGGGCTGGGCCAACGAACTCAAGGGCCGCGGCGTCCGGGTCAACGCCATCTCCCCGGGCCCGGTCGACACCCCCGGGATCACCAACCTCTTCGGCGAGTCGAACGCGCCCGCCGTGCACACGAAGCTCGCCGGGGACACCGCGATCGGGCGGATGGGGCGTCCCGAGGAGGTCGCCGCGGTGGTGGCCTTCCTCGCCTCGGACCAGAGCAGCTTCGTCCTGGGCGCCAACTGGTACGTCGACGGTGGCGAGAACCAGATCTGACCCGGCGGGGGAATCAGCCGATCAGCCCCGGTCCGGCCCGTCCGGCGCCACGATGCGTTCGACCGCCGCCGTCACCAGCCGGTCCCGCTCCTCCTCGGTGAACACCTCCGGCAGCGTGAGCTGTTCGACGATCAGCCAGTTCAGGGCGAGGATGAGCAGCTTGACGGCCATGGCGTCGCCGGGGAGGCCCGATGCCTCGTGGTGGGCGACGTTGGCGGCGACGTCCTCGCGGACGCGTTCGGTCAGCACCGCGCGCAGCTCGGGGCGCCGGGTGGCCTCCAGGCGCAGTTCGAGCAGGGCGAGGTAGCCGGTGCGGAACCCGGCGACCCGGTCGACCAGTTCGCGCATCAGCCGCACGTAGGTGTCACGGTCGCGCGGGGCCGTGTGCTGGCGCGCGAGGGCGGCTTCGCCGGGGTGCAGCCGCTCGTAGACACGGGCGCCCGCCTGGGTGAGGAGGTCGTCGCGGTTGGCGAAGTAGTTGGACGCGGTGCCGGGCGGGACGGCGGCCTCCGTGTCCACCGCCCGGAAGGTCAGCCCCCGGGCGCCCTGCGCGGCCAGCACCTCGATCGCGGCGTCGACGAGGACGGCGCGGCGCTGGTCGTTCCGTCTCACCACGTCAGAAGCCACCCATCGGCTCGATGTCCACCCGTACCGGCGTGCCCCACACCCGCAGCACCTCGTAGTCCGTGAACTCGTGGACGAGCCGGTACGCCATCGCCGCGTGCGGTCCGCGCAGTTGGGCCGCGATGTACAGCTCGGCCTCGCGGCGGTCGCGGCGCGGGGTGCCGCACAGCTGCCACGTCTGTCCGGTCCACTGCTCGGGCAGCCAGCGCTGCTGGGGCTGTGGCCGGTCGCCCCGTACGCCGTAGCGGGACTGGACCGGCTCGGCGGGCCGGGCCGGGAGCGGTCCGCCGCTGTACTCGGCGCGGCGGGCCGTGCGGCGGCGGGTCTCGCACAGCAGGCACAGGTCGGGGGCGGCCTGGTCGACCGGCCCGTTCGGGTGCTCCGGGCAGCGGGTGCTGGGGGCCGCCGTGGTGACGCTCTCCTCCAGCTGGTCCAGCGCACGCTTCAGGTCCGCGCGGACCTCGTGCAGCTTGGCCTCCGGGGTGTCGGTGGTCAGGGCCTCGCCGTGCTCACCGAGGAGGCGCAGGGCGCGGCCCAGGGCGGTCAGCTGGGCGTGGTTCATGTCCTTCAGAATCGCACACGGCGCGGACCGTCCCGGGCCCCCGGCCGGACCCGGAGGCGGTGCGGCCGGTCAGCCGAGCGCCGCCGCCAGCGCCGCCCGCAGGTGACCGCCGGACTCCGCCAGCAGCCGGGCGGCCGTCGGACCGTCCACGTCGGCCAGCAGGACCAGGATCGCGTGCTTGACCTCGCCGTCGGTCGCCGTCAGGGCACGCTCGATGTCGTCGTCGGCGGCACCCGTGGCGAGCGCGACGATGCGGCGCGAGCGGGCCCGCAGCTTCTCGTTGGAGGCGCGGACGTCCACCATCAGGTTCCCGTACGTCTTGCCGAGCCGGATCATCGTGATCGTCGACAGCATGTTCAGGACCAGCTTCTGCGCCGTGCCCGCCTTCAGCCGCGTCGAGCCGGTGAGCAGCTCGGGCCCGGTGACCACCTCGATGCCGTGCTCCGCGGCGGCGGCCAGGGCGCTGCCCCGGTTGCAGGCGAGCCCGACGGTCAGGGCGCCCAGCGAGCGGGCGTACTCGACGGCACCGACGGCGTACGGGGTGCGGCCGGAGGCGGAGACGCCGACCACCGTGTCGTCGGCGGTCAGCGCGAGGGCGTCCAGGTCGGCGCGGGCCAGCTCGGGGGAGTCCTCGGCGCCCTCGACGGAGGTGACCATGGCGTCCGGGCCGCCCGCGATCAGGCCGACGACCTGCCCGGGGGTGGTGTTGAAGGTGGGCGGGCACTCCGAGGCGTCCAGCACGCCCAGCCGTCCCGCCGTACCGGCGCCCGCGTAGACCAGCCGCCCGCCGCGCGCCATCCGGGCGGCCACGGCGTCGATGGCGGCGGCGATCTCCGGCAGCCGCTCGGCGACGGCGGCGGGCACGGTGGCGTCCTCGCCGTTCATCAGCCGCGCGATGTCGAGCGTCGGCAACTGATCGATCTCGGCCAGCTCCGGCCGAAACGCCTCGGTCGTCAACGTCTCCAACTGGGAACGCAGGTCGGGGTGATGGGGGGTGGAGGTCATAAGAATGCGGCCCTTTTCAACTTGCGATGCCTGTACTGACGCAGGGGCGCGGGTCTGTTTCGATGTGCGGCTCCGCCGCGTGGGCGCGACCAGCCACAACGAACCCGCAGCCGCCCACGGCGATTACCTTCCGCGATCCGCGCGGAGCGCCCCGTGCCGGTGCGCCAACGCCTCATAGGACGCCGCCAAAGCCGGCGCAGCCGATTCGTAGATCCGCTGCGCCACCCCCACGAACAGGCAGTCCACCACCAGCAGCTGGCTGGTCCGCGACGACATCGCCGCCGGCCGCAGCTCGCTCTCCCGGGAGGTGGACGTGGTCAGCACGTGGTCGGCGTACTGGGTGACGGAGCTGTCGGGGCGGCCGGTGATGGCGATGGTCGTCGCGCCCCGTTCGAAGGCGACCCGGAGCGGTTCGATGACGTCCCCGGTCGAGCCGGAGTGCGTGATCGCCAGGGCCACGTCCCCCGCGCGCAGCTGCACCGCGTTGGTGACGGCGAGGTGCGGATCGCCCGGGGCGTGGGCTATGAGCCCTATCCGCAGCATCTTCTGGGTGAGATCCTGGGCGACCAGGTTGGAGGCGCCGATGCCGTACACGTCTGTGCGCCGGGCGGCGGCCAGGGCGGCTACCGCCGCGCCGAGCTGGACGGTGTCCAGTCCGGCGGCGGTGTCCGCGAGGGTCTGCTGCTCGTCGTAGGCCAGCTTGGCGACCACGTCGGCGATCGGGTCGTCGACCGCGATGTCGGTGGTGATGGCGGGCGCGCGGCCGGACTGCTGCTGGGCGGCCAGCCCGGCGAGCGCGAGGCGCAGGTCGCGGTAGCCGGGGTAGCCGAGCAGCCGGGCGGTGCGGACGACGGTCGCCTCGCTGGTGCCTGTCAGCTCGGCCAGGCCGGTGACCGTGAGGGCCGCGCAGCCGGCCGGGTCGCCCGCGACGGCCTCGGCGACCCGCTGCATGGAGCGGGTCATCGACGGCGCCAGGGTGCGGACCTTGGCCGCGAGGGCGGCGGGCGCGGGCGGTGCGGGTGGTGCGCTCCCGCCGCCGGTGGCCCGGCGGCCCCCGGCAGCGGTCGCGAAAGTTTCCTTCACTTCATCGGTCACTCATGAAAGATATTTTCGTTTCGGTCCGCGGGTCAAGAGTGCGCACAATGGGTGCATGAACCCCATCAGCCCCCTGGAGCAGGCGCTGCACGCCGCGCGCGCCCTCGTGCTCGCCGACCTGGTGGCGGGCGAGGTCGCCGAACCGGACGTCGTCTCGCTGGTCGAGGAGTCCGTCGTGCAGCGGCGCTGGTGGGTCGAGCAGTGGCCCGAGGGCGCGGAGTTCGTGGCCGGGCTGGTCGCCCAGGACGTGCAGGACGCCCTGCTGGAGCGGTACGGGCGCTGGCCGCTGTGCCCGGTGTGCGGCTCCGGCGACCCGCACGCGCTGGACGTCGAGCCGGAACTGGGTCCCGACCCGCACTGGGTGTGCGGCAAGGCGGGCGTGAAGGTCGCGGCCGTCGGCTCGCTGGGCGCGGCCATCGGCGGCGGCGCCTCGTGAGGGCCCTCCGGTGACCCTGTACATCGACCCGCCGACCTGGCCGGGCCACGGCCGCCTCTGGTCCCACCTGGTCAGCGACGTCTCCTACGCCGAGCTGCACGCCTTCGCCGCGACCCTGGGCGTGCCGCGCCGCGCCTTCGAGCGCGACCACTACGACCTGCCCGCCCACCGGTACGCCGACGCGGTGTCCGCCGGGGCGCTGGAAGTCAGCAGCCGCGAGGTGGTGCGGCTGCTGCACGGGGCGGGACTGCGCCGCCGCAAGGGTTCTGCCGGGACCGGCCCCGGTGATCAGCCGCGCAGCTCGTAGACGAACTGCCCGGCGCCCTCGCCGCCCTCCGCGCCGTCCCCGGCGATCCGGACGAACCCGGCGCGGCCGATGACGGCCTGCGACGCGGTGTTCTCCGGCTCGGTCGTCGCGCGCACGGACGTCACCGTCTCCCGCGCCAGCGCCCACGCGGACAGCGCGCGCAGCCCCTCGGTCGCGTAGCCGTTGCCCCGGGCCGCCTCGGCGAGGTCGTAGCCGATCTCCACCCGGCCCTTCTCGTCCGGCACCCCGTGGAAGCCGATGCCGCCGACCGCGCGCCCGTCCTCGCGCCGGACCAGGACGAAGACCCCCCACACCGGGCGGTGGACCCCCGTCTCGTAGGCCTTCACCAGCATTCCGGCGGCGTCCCGGGTGCCCTGGAAGGGTCCGCCGTCGACCCAAGCGAAGCCGCCGTCGCCGCCCGCGGCGAGGTCGGTGGCGGCAGCGGGCGTGAGGCCCTGGAGGGTGAGCCGCTCGGCCGGGATCACCAGGTTGTTGCGCCAGCGCCACTCGGTGACCGGGGCCCGCCCGGGCAGGTCGCCGCGGCCGGTGGCCCACAGCAGGGTGCGCCAGGGGTCGGTGTCGGGCCGGACGTGCGGGAAGATCCGGGCGAGGAGGTCCGCGCACCGCTCGGCGGGCGGTTCGTAGCTCAGCCCGAGGTCCTCGGCGATGTCGTGCGTGTGCAGGAACACCTCGGTGATCCCCATCGCGGCGAAGCCCTCGCGGTCCGCGCTGCGGAAGGGGTACGGGTGGTAGGCGCGGACCTCGCGCGGGGTGGTGCGGAGGGTCGCGGCGAGCAGCGCGCCGGCCGTCTCGACGACGTGGAGCACGTCCTCGTTGCCGGTGCCCTCGTCCAGGGTGATCTCGAAGGGCACCCACGTCTCGGTGGCGCGTCCGGCCAGTTGGCCCGCGTAGGCGATGAGGACGCCCGCGATGTGCTCGGCGGTGTACCGGCAGTTCCACTCCCGTCCTCCGGACGGCGCCGTCTCCCAGTCCCGGTCGGTCGCCGTCCGCAGCAGCGCGACGGCGTCCGCCACGGCCTCTTCCACCTGTTCCCCGCCCAGTGTTCGCATGCCGGGCAGGCTAGAGGTCCGGGGTGTCCGGGAGCGACAGCATTTCCAGCTCGCCGGTGAGGTTGTGGCGAGCGGTCGCCTCCCACTCCCGCCGTCCGTGCGGGGTGTGGAACAGGCTGGGCAGGTCGAGGAGTTGGCGCAGGATCGCCGCCCGGCCCTCGCGGAAGGCCGCGTTCGGCACGAAGTGGTACTCCTCGCGGACGGCCGCCGTGTACGCCGCGTACGCCGACGGCGGCGAGGCGAGCACCGCCAGGTCCGCGTCGCACAGCACCTGCCCGTCGCGGTCGTCGTCGGCCGGCGCGTGGGTGACGGTGAGCCGCACCAGCCGGGCCACCTCGGCGGTCTTCGCCGCGGACACCCCGGCCTCGGGGAGCGCGCGCTCGGCGAGGCGGGCGGAGCGCTCCTCGTTCTCGGACCGGTCGGGCCGGTAGACGGCGTCGTGGAACCACGCGGCGAGCCGCACGACGTCCACGTCGTCGGCGTACTCCGCCAGGACGTCGACGTGGTCCAGGACGGCGGTGAGATGCGCCAGCGTGTGGTAGCGCCGCTGGGGCTCCTGCCAGCGGGCGAGCAGATCGTCGGCGTACGGCGCGGGGTCGGGGGCGGAGCCGGGGGCGGTGGCGCCCGCCAGGGCGCGGGCGAAGCGGGAGCGCAGGGCGTCGAGGTCAGCCATGGACGCATTCTCCCAGATAACCTTCGTGATAACTTCTAACCGAAGTGTCTGCGTTCCCGGCCGGGCGGGCCGGGCGGAACCGGAGAGGCGGCGGGCGACCATGCCGGAGGCGCGCACCAGCACCCCGCGCGAGCGGTACCGCACCCAGGTGCGCGCGGAGATCAAGGCACACGCGTGGGAGCAGATCGCCACGGCGGGGGCCTCCGCGCTCTCTCTCAACGCGATCGCCAAGCGGATGGGCATGAGCGGGCCCGCGCTCTACCGGTACTTCGACGGCCGCGACGAGCTGATCACCGAACTCATCCGGGACGCCTACCGCAGCCAGGCCGACACCCTCCGCGCCGCCGCCGAGACCGGCGCCGACCTGGCCGGGATCGCGCACGCCCTGCGCGCCTGGGCCCTGGACGACCCGCAGCGCTACTTCCTCATCTTCGGCACCCCCGTGCCCGGCTACCACGCGCCCGAGGACATCACCGAGATCGCCGCCGAGACCATGGCGGTCATCGTCGACGCCTGTGCCGCTCGGCCGTCGTCGGACGGCGCCGCCGGGGCGTTCGACGCCCACCTCGACACCCACCGGCAGTGGGCGGGCGACCATCCCGCGCCCGCCCCGGTCCTGCACCGTGCCCTGTCCTTCTGGTCCCGGCTGCACGGCGTCCTGTCCCTGGAACTCGCCGGGCAGTTCACCGGCATGGGCTTCGACGCCGCTCTTCTCTTCGAGGCCGAACTGAAGGACCTGCTGGGCCCCTAACGTGGAGTCCATGACGACTCCCGCAGACCTGCACGACGTACGCGACCCCGAGCTGCCCGGCCGGCTGCTGACCCTCGAACGCGACGAACTGGTGCCGCTGCTGCGCTCCCGCCCGGACGCCGACTTCGCGCTGCCGGTGGCCGCGTGTCCGGGCTGGACCGTGCGCCACGTGCTGGCGCACTGCTCCAGCGCACTGATCCGGGTGGTGGAGAAACGCTTCGAGGAGGGCGTCTTCTCACCCGAGTGCAACGACCGCGACATCGCCGAACGCGCCGACTGGGGCAACGCCCGGGTCATCGACGAACTGGAACGCGGCATGACCGAGGCCGGACCGGTGATCGCGCGGTCGGACGGCAGGCTGGACGCGGTGGCGCTGGGCGAGTGGGTGCACGCCGGTGACGTACGGGTGACCTTCGGCGAGCCGGGGGCGTACGCGGGGCGCGGGCTCCCCGAGGCGCTCACGCTGCTCGGCACGATCACCCGGGCGCGCGGTCACGTGCCGCTCCACGCCGACCTGGACGACCTCGACGAGCCCCTGAAGCTGGGCGAGGCGAGCGGTGCGCGGCCGCCCGGCCGGTTCATCGGCGACGGCCCCACCCTCCTGCGGCTCTACGCGGGCCGTCCCCTGGACGGAGCGGCGGCGTACGAGCTGGCCGGGGTGGAGGCGGCAGAGCTGAACATCTTCGGCGACTGAGCGGCGACGCGGGGACCCGGGCCTGCCGCGGGGCGCGTAGTCTTGGATTGGACTAGACCTGTAGCAGGCCGACGAATGGGGTCCCATGAGCAAGCGTGCAGTCCTGGAGGTGATCGCCCTCGACGTCGAGGACGCGGTCGCCGCCCAGGCCGGAGGCGCGGATCGCCTCGAACTGGTCACCGACATGGCGGCCGACGGACTCACTCCGTCGGCCGCGACCGTCGCCGCGATCCGCGCCGCCGTCGACATCGACGTACGGGTGATGCTGCGGCTCGCGGACGGGTTCGCCGCCGGTGACGTCGAGCGGCTGACCCGCCTCGCCGGTGAGCTGCGGGAGACCGGGGCCGCGCAGTTCGTGCTGGGATTCCTCGACGCGGAGGGCGACGTCGACCTCGGCGCGGTGGAGCGGATCGCCGAGGTGCTGGACGGGTGCCGGTGGACCTTCCACCGCGCGATCGACCGCGCCGCGAACCGGGACGCGCTGCGCAAGCAGCTCGCGGACTTCCCTGGCCTGGACACGTATCTGACGGCCGGGGCGGCCGGCGGAGTGGACGACGGCCTGACCGTGCTGCTCGCGGAGGCACGGCGGCGGGGGGAGCCGGGGTACGAGCAGCAGCTGCTGGTCGGCGGCGGCCTGCGCCTCGACCACGTGCCGGGGCTCATGGACGCGGGGATCGACGGCTTCCACATCGGCGGCGCGGCGCGGCCCTCCGGGTGGGAGGGGCCGGTGTCGGCGGAGGCGGTTTCCCAGTGGCGGCGGGTGCTGGGGGAGTAGGACCCCCTAGCTGCGGGCAGTCGTGCCGCTGGGGCGGCACGGGTGGGCGCAGCGGCACCCGGCCAGCGCCGGTCAGCGCCACCTACGGACCTCAGCGCACGACTGCCCGCAGCTATGGGGTCAGGCCAGTTGCGGCGGCAGTCCCGCCGCATGCGTCACGATGAGGCCCGAGACCGCTCGGGTCAGGCAGACGTACAGCCGTCGCAGCCCCGTCCGTTCGTCCGGCTCGCCGTCGACCACGGCCTGCGGCTCGTCCAGGACCACGTAGTCGTACTCCAGGCCCTTGGCCAGCGAGGCCGGGACCAGAGTCAGGCGGGTGGCGTGGGTGGTCTCCTCGCCGGGGCCCACGTGGCCGATCCCGGCCGCAGCCAGGGCCGCCGCCAGCTCCGGCACCCGCGCGTCGGCGGCGATGAGGCCGACCGAGCCCTCCCGCTCCAGCAGCTCACGGCAGGCCGCCACCACGTCGGCCGCCCCGTCCGGGGCCGTACGGATGTCGAAGAAGCCCGGGTTCTCGCGGATCGACGCCACCGGCGTCAGGCCCGGCGCGATGTGCGGCAGCAGCCGGGAGGCGTACGCGATGACGTCCGTCGGCACGCGGAAACCGGCCGTCAGCTCCTCGACCACCGCCTCGCCCTTGCCCAGGTGCCCCAGCGCCTCCGCCCAGCTCCGGGTCGCCCACGGCGTGGTGCCCTGCGCCAGGTCGCCCAGGACGGTCGCCGAACCGGTGGTGCAGCGCCGGCCCACCGCCCGGTACTGCATCGGGGACAGGTCCTGCGCCTCGTCGAGGACCACGTGCCCGAGGGAGTGGGTGCGCTCGATCAGGTCGGTCGCCTCGTCGATCAGCACGGCGTCGGCCGGTGACCACTTGGCGGACCTCACCGAGCGGGCAGGCTTCGCCCACAGCACCGCCTTCTGCTCGTCCGCGGTGAGGACCCCCTCGGCGTGCTCGGCGAGGAAGTCCGCGTCGGCGAGGAGGCGCAGGACCAGCTTGGCCGGGTCGACCTGCGGCCAGACCGACTTCACCAGCGCCTTCACGGCCGCGTTGCGCGCCACCGCGTTCTGCACCCGGTCGTCCGGGGCCTCGCCCGCCCGCTCCATCTGCACCAGTACGGCGTGCGCGATCCGCTGCGGCAGCGCCTCGCGCGCGGCGCCGTAGCGGATGTCGCGGGCGAGCAGCTCCCGGACGATCTCCTCCAGCTCGTACACCGGCACCCGCCAGCGGCGCGAGCCGCGCACCACGACGACGCCCTCGGTGGGCGGGGTGACGTGGGAGTAGAGGGCCCGGCGCAGCACCTCGGCCATCCGCGCGTCGCCCTTGATCACCGCCGTCGCCGCCTCGTCGGCGCCCCGCACCTCGACGTGGGCCACCAGGTCGTCGACGGTGGCCTGGCGGACCGTCAGCTCGCCGAGCGCCGGGAGGACCTGCTCGATGTAGTGCAGGAAGGACCGGTTCGGGCCGATGACCAGCGTGCCCGTGCGGGCCAGGCGCTCGCGGTGCGCGTACAGGAGGTAGGCGACGCGGTGCAGGCCGACGGCGGTCTTCCCGGTGCCGGGGCCGCCCTGCACGCAGACCGAGCCGGTCAGCCCGGCGCGCACGATCTCGTCCTGCTCGGGCTGGATCGTCGCCACGATGTCCCGCATCGGTCCGACGCGGGGCCGCTCGATCTCCTGCTGGAGCAGCCTGCTGGTGGTCGCCGCCTCGGCCGGGTCGAGCAGGTGCTCGTCCTCGTACGCGGTCAGGTCCCCGCCGGTGTAGCCGAAACGGCGGCGCAGCGAGACGTCCTGCGGGTCCTTCTTCGACGCCCGGTAGAACGGCTGGGAGACCGGCGCCCGCCAGTCGATCACCATCGGGTCGCCGTCCGCGTCGTGCACGTGCCGGCGCCCGACGTAGAAGCGCTCGCCCTCCCCGCCCTCGGCCTGCTCGGCGCCCGGCGCGTGCAGGTAGTCGAGCCGGCCGAAGAAGAGCGGGGTCCCGCTGAGGTCGGCGAGCGCCTTGATGCGCTGCTCGATCTGCGCCTCCAGGACGGCGGCGTTGACCCAGTTCGCGGTGACGTCGGTGATGTCCAGGGACTGGACGTCCTCACGCATGGCGCGCAGCGCGGATCGGGACGCGGCCAGGTGGGAGCGCTCTGCGGAGAGGGGGTCGTCGTGGACGGGCGTGGACAAGGGGGTGCCTCCGGATGACCTGCGGTGTGGTGGACGCGCTGTCGGCGCGCGACGAACCGTCCGGTTTCCGTCCGGACGGCGAGCACTCCGTGAGGGGAGGCGGGCAAGAGCGGAGATTCTAGGGGAGCGGGTGCGGCACGGGCCAACCGTTTTTCTCCGTCCCGCGCGCTACCCCTAGGGGATCACGTCATCCGCTCCGGGGGATGCGCTCCCTCCACGGTCGTAGCGCAGGAGGACGGAGGTTGGGTCCGCAGACCGATGCCGGTCGGGGGTGGGCGGTCGCACCATGGAGACATGAGCGCAGCAACCATCTCCCCCGCCCCGGCACCGGGCCGCGCGTCCGGTGCCACGCCCGTGGCCGGCAGCCACCGGCACCGGCTCGGTGACACCCTGCGCGCCGTCAGGGTGTTCGCGGGCGCCGCCTTCGACGTCGTCATCCTCGGCGAGTACGGCGAGGAGGCCGGCGTCCGCCGCCACTGAGGACGGCGGTCTCAGCTTCCGTCCGCCAGCACCTCGTCCGCGTCCATGATCCGATAGGCATACCCCTGTTCCGCCAGGAAGCGCTGGCGGTGGGCGGCGAAGTCCTGGTCGAGGGTGTCGCGGGCGACGACCGAGTAGAAGTGCGCCTGGTGGCCGTCGGCCTTGGGGCGCAGCACCCGGCCCAGGCGCTGGGCCTCCTCCTGCCGCGAGCCGAAGGTGCCCGACACCTGGATGGCGACCGTCGCCTCCGGCAGGTCGATCGAGAAGTTCGCGACCTTCGACACGACGAGCACGCTGATCTCGCCCTGCCGGAAGGACTCGAAGAGCTTCTCCCGCTGGGCGTTGGACGTCTCGCCCTTGATGACCGGCGCGCCCAGGTGCTCGCCCAGCTCGTCGAGCTGGTCGATGTACTGGCCGATGACGAGGATCTGCTGCCCGGCGAAGCGCCGCACGATCGCCTCCGTCACCTTCCGCTTGGTGTCGGTCGTCGCGCAGAAGCGGTACTTCTCCTCCGTCTCGGCGGTGGCGTACGCGAGCCGCTCGGAGTCGGTGAGGTTGACCCGGACCTCCACGCAGTCGGCGGGCGCGATGTAGCCCTGCGCCTCGATCTCCTTCCACGGCGCGTCGAACCGCTTCGGCCCGATCAGGGAGAACACGTCCGACTCGCGGCCGTCCTCCCGCACCAGGGTCGCGGTCAGGCCCAGCCGCCGCCGGGCCTGGAGGTCGGCGGTGAACTTGAAGACCGGCGCCGGCAGCAGGTGCACCTCGTCGTAGACGATCAGGCCCCAGTCCCGGGAGTCGAACAGCTCCAGGTGCGGGTAGACGCCCTTGCGCCGGGTCGTCAGCACCTGGTACGTGGCGATGGTGACCGGCCGGATCTCCTTGCGGGTACCGCTGTACTCGCCGATCTCCTCCTCGGTCAGCGAGGTGCGCTTGACCAGCTCGTGCTTCCACTGCCGGGCGGAGACGGTGTTGGTGACCAGGATCAGCGTCGTCGACCTGGCCTGGGCCATCGCGCCCGCCCCGACCAGCGTCTTGCCCGCGCCGCAGGGGAGCACGACGACACCGCTGCCGCCGTGCCAGAAGTTCTCCACCGCCTGCTTCTGGTACGGGCGCAGCGCCCACCCGTCCTCGGCCAGCTCGATCGGGTGCGCCTCGCCGTCGACGTACCCGGCGAGGTCCTCGGCGGGCCAGCCCAGCTTCAGCAGCGTCTGCTTGATCTGGCCGCGCTCGGAGGGGTGCACGGCCACCGTGTCGGCGTCGATGCGGGTGCCGACCAGCGGCGCGATCCGCTTCGACTTCAGGACCTCCTCCAGCACCGGCCGGTCGGTGGTCGTCAGGACCAGGCCGTGCGCCGGGTGCTTGGAGAGGGTGAGCCGGCCGTAGCGGTCCATCGTCTCGGCGATGTCGACGAGCAGCGCGTGCGGCACCGGGTAGCGGCTGTACTCGACGAGCGCGTCCACGACCTGCTCGGCGTCGTGGCCCGCCGCCCGCGCGTTCCACAGGCCCAGCGGGGTCACCCGGTAGGTGTGGATGTGCTCCGGCGCCCGCTCCAGTTCGGCGAAGGGCGCGATGGCCCGACGGCAGTCGGCGGCCTGCTCGTGGTCGACTTCGAGGAGCAGGGTCTTGTCGGACTGGACGATCAGCGGACCATTCACGGGCGGCACCCTTTCGCGTGCGTACGGCCGGACGACGGCTCGGCCAAACGTCCAGTGTGCCTGATCGCCGGGGCGGGCCTACCCGAGAGCGATGCTGATGTTGTTGATGAGCGGGCCCTCCACCGCGGCGGCCTTGGGAGCGAGGGCCCCGAACAGCGCCGCGGCGGTGATCAGGGCGGCGACGGAGACGGCGACGGCGGAACGGGCGGTGGAACGGGCGGTGGAACGGTCCGGGGTGGTGGTGGGAGCGGTGGCGGGGGCGGCGATCTTGCCGGGCATGGGGGGCCTTTCGAGGGGCTCGGGCGGGGACGGCGGGCCGGACCCGGAAGGGCTGGGGTCCGGCCCGCCAGAGGGATGCGGAAGGCGGACGGTCAGAGGGTGACGCCACCACCGAGGTCGATGCCGATCGCGGCGGCCTCGGCGGCGAACGCCGCGAGCAGCGCCGCGGTGGAGGTCAGGACGGTGGCGACACGGCGAACGGCAGTACGCATCGGGTTCTTCCTTTCGGTTGGTTTGCAGGGCACCCGGTGGCTGCCCGACCGCCCGTGACCCGATGCGGAATATGAAAAAAGCTCCCTCGCAGGTGCGAATCACCCGGCGTGGCGTGCATGAACCACCGCGTACACCCGAAAGTGCGCGGCGAGTCGTACACGGGGGTCGTACACGTGTGTCGTACGCCGGTTCAGCCCGCGTCGTCCGCCAGCTCGGCCACGCCGGTGATCCGGTGCAGCGGGTAGGTGCGCACCTCGTCCGCCGTGTGGTCGTACGCCGTGACGAAACCGCCCTCGACCCGGATCGGCGCGATCACGCGCTGGCTGGCGGCGCCCTCGGCGTTCACGTAGCCGATCCACAGCGCCTCGCCGGTCAGGACCGCCGCCTGCATCGTGGCCAGCGTCTCGGCGGCGCCCGTGCGGGGCAGCGTGCCGCCCGGCGCCCCGTCCTCCCCGCTCCCGGGGCCCGGCTTGCGCGGGGTCGTGGAGGCCAGGTCACCGGCGCGCACGGCGCGGATCGCGGCCGCCAGGAGCGTGTCGTCGGGCGCCGGCGGACCGTCCGGGACCGGCTCGGGCGCCGCCCGCGGCGGGGTGCGGTGGGAGTCCGCGCGAGCGATCAGCACGTCGCCCGCGGCGGACTCGGCGGCCGGCGCGAACCCGATCGCGCGCAGCCCGTCGAGCAGCGCAGCCGGGTCCGCCTGCGCGGCCAGCACGGTGGGCGCCAGACGGCGCAGGCCGAGACCGGCGGCCCGCTTGTCGGCGAGGATCTCGTCCAGCGTCGCGTCGTCGTCGCAGCGCACGTACGCCGAGGCCGCGCCCACCCGCAGCCGCCCGTGCCGCCGGGCCACGTCGTCGATCAGGTACGTCAGGGGCTGCGGCACCGGAGTGCGGGAGTGCCGGGCGAGGAACGCGTGCAGGTCGGCGGCGCTCCGCCCGGCGTCCAGCGCACGGCGCACCGAACCCGGCGTGAACCGGTAGACGGTCGCCCCGCCCCTGGACTCCACGTCCGCGAGCACCCCCAGCACGTCGGCCAGCTCCCGCTCCAGCGGCCCCGGCGCCACCGCCGTCAGGTCGGCCTGGAGCAGCACGTGGTCCAGCGGTTCGGGGAAGAGCGGGGCGAGCAGCCGGGCGGCGGTCGCGGTGGCCGCGGCCCGTTCGGCCGGGGTCGGGGGAGCGGCCACCGGGGGCGTGCGGTGGTGGTGGACGGGGAGTTTGTCGCCGGGGCCCTCGGGCTCCCCCGTCTCCTCCTGCGCCGCCGGACGGGGGGCCTCGGGCGCGCCGATCAGGGCCCGCCCCGGTGCCGCCAGCGCGCCGCGCCCGGTGACGCCCAGCAGCTCGGCCTCGGACAGCGTCCACCGGGCGATCCGGCTGCGCAGATCATCGTCCCGGGCCTTGCCGGGCTCCCGGTGGTCGCGCTGCTCGCGCTGCGGGCCGCGCAGGGGGCGCTCCCAGCGCAGCCGGGCCAGCAGCGACTCCTCGACGGGCGAGGCGCCCTCGGGCAGCCCCGCCAGCAGGGCCAGCACCCGGTGCCGCACCTCCGGCGCCGCCGAACGGTCCAGGTTCGGACCGAGCGCCGAGAGCGTGCGGTCCTTCGCGTCCCGCCCGCCCACCACGCCCGGCGTCCGGGTGGCCGTCAGCCACGTCCCCGCGAGCCGCGCCCAGCGCTCGGCGGGCGGCAGCTCGCGCCACTCGTCGTACGCCGGGGTGGCCGCGTACCGCTCCTCGGCTTCGCCGTCGGAGGCGATCAGCCCGGCGCCGTAGGCCAGTTCGACCCAGAACGCGGCCACCGGCTCGGGCACGTCCAGGGCGACGGCGGTCCGCTTCAGGTCGCGCACGCTCAGGCCGCCCGCCCGCAGCACCGTGGGTCCCCCCTCGTCCCACTCCTTCAGCAGCTCGTCGACGGTCGCCAGCGCCGCCAGGGCCTGTCCGGCCGCGGTGGCGTCCACAACCTGTGGACGGTGTGCGGCGGCCGCCTCCACCGGCGGCGGCACCGGCTCGGGCGCGCGGTGCGCCCGGCCCGCGCGCAGGTGCAGGGCGACCTCGCGGGGCAGCACGACGGTGCCGGGCGCGGTCGGCAGCAGCAGGCCCCGGTCGAGCAGCGCGCGCAGGTGCGCGGCGGGGTCGTGGGTGACCTGGCCGTACGGCGGTCCCCACACCAGCCGGTCCAGCACCTCCCGGGACTCCTCGGGCAGTTCGGCGAGGAGCGCCGCCATGCGTCTCCGGTCGGCGAACAGGGCGCCGAGCGCGGACACGGCGGAGACGGAGTCGTGGGTCGAGGGCAGGCCGACGGCGCCGAGGATCTCCTGGATGCGGCCCGGGGACATCCCCGCCGTCGCCTCCCGCACGGTGGGGCCGAGCCCGGTCGGGGACGGGTGCTGCGGGGAGGGCGCGAGCAGCTCACGGGCGGTGCGCACCAGCCGCAGCCGGTCGTCGGCGCCCCACACCAGCGCCTGTTCGCGCAGCAGGGCGGCGGCCCGGGGCAGCGCGGCGGCGACGGCCGGGTCCTCCTCGTCGCCGCCCATCAGGGCGAGCAGCTCGCCGTACGTGGCCGGGTCCGGCGCCACGGCCAGCGCCTCGGCCGTCTGCAGCGTGAACCGGTCCAGCCGCTCCAGCGCCCGCACCACGGAGGCGCGGGTGCCGGCGCGGGCGGCGAGCTGGGTGAGGTCGGTCGGCACGGGAGTGATGAGGTCGGGACGGCTGCGCAGGAGGGCGGCCAGCGAGACGTCGTCCCTGACGCGGAGCGCTTCCGCGAGGGACCGGGGGGCCGCGGACTTCTCCTCGGTGCTCATCCGGCCCACGTTAGCGGGTGGGCCGGACGGCGGGGGTGCGCGTGCGTCGGTGCGGTGCCGTCGGCCGGACGGGGAAGATTCGGTACCGTCGTCCGACGGGGTACGACAGGGGTACGTCGGAGTACCGCAACGCACCGCCCCGGAGGGGAACGTGGGGATCGAGAGCGACCAGGTCGTCTTCGAGTATCTGAGCCGCGTCGGCGACGTGGCCCAGCAGCGGCAGCTGCCGTCGGCCACCCGGATGCGGCTGGTGTCGGAGCTGCGCAACGAGATCGACCGGCACCGGGCGAAGACCACCGTGGACAGCCCCGCCGCGGTCCGCCGCATCCTGGACCGGATCGGCGACCCCGACGACATCGTCACCGCGGCGGGCGGCACGAGCGGCGTACGGCAGCAGGCGGCGCCGTCGCCCACCGCCGTGCCCGAGCAGCGGGAGACCGAGCCGCGCGACACCGAGCGGCGCAAGGGCCGGCGGCGCACCGCCCCCGAGCCCCCGGCCGCGCCTGCGGCCGCCTCCCCGCCGCACCTGGCGAGCGCACGGGAACTGGGGGACGTCGGCGACGGCCGGCCGGACTGGTGGCGCGTCGACGACGGTCCCTTCGCCGGTGGGGGCCTCGGCGACAGCGTGCCCGGGTTCGTCGGCGGCGTGGAGATCCCGGAGCTGCTCAGGCGTCCGCCGGGGCCGGAGGACGAGGCGGAGCGGCGCGACACCCCCGTCGAGAAGGCGCC
This sequence comes from Streptomyces sp. BBFR25, assembly GCF_044590125.1. Lineage (NCBI taxonomy): Bacteria > Bacillati > Actinomycetota > Actinomycetes > Kitasatosporales > Streptomycetaceae > Streptomyces > Streptomyces sp. BBFR25. Next base: position 3,838,071 of record NZ_CP172447.1, on the reverse strand, counting down.
CGGGGCCGCGGCGCTGGTGGAGGCCGAGGACCCGGGGGCCGGGACAGCGGGGCGGGGCAAGGTCCGCCGCCTGCCCCGCCCGTGGCCCGAGGGCGGCTGGAACAACCCCCTGCTGCTGTTCGCCGCGGCCCTGCTGATCGCCGGTGCCGTGCTCGGCAGCCTCGTCCCGCTCGGCCTGGGCTGGCTGATCGCCTACCTCTCCCGCCGGCTGACCCCGGCCCAGTCGAAGTGGGCCGTCCTGGGCCTGCCCGGCACGGTCGCCGCCGCGGGCGTCGTCTGGCTGTGGGGCCGCACCGAGGGCCGCTGGGGCGATCCGGTCGCCGAGGGCCACATGAACGACGCGATCACCGAGACCTGGCCCTGGGTCCTGCGCACCGCCGCCGTGGCCACCGCCCTCTACCTCCTCTGGCGCTCCCGCCGCCCCCACGCCTGACCACGAGCCCGCCGCGACCGGCGCGGCCTCGCGGTCGCGGACTACAGCCGGGGGGCGAGGCGGCCGTCCGGGGCCTGCGAGGGTCGCTGGGGCGATCCGGTCGTCAGGGGCCACATGAACGACGCGATCACCGAGACCTGGCCCTGGGTCCTGCGCACCGCCGCCGTGGCCACCGCCCTCTACCTCCTCCGGCGCTCCCGCCGCCCCCACGCCTGACCACGAGCCCGCCGCGACCGGCGCGGCCTCGCGGTCGCGGACTACAGCCAGGGGGCGAGGCGGCCGTCCGGGCCACCCCAGCGGCTGATCGGCCCGCCCGAGGGCCCGGCACAATGGGGGCCATGGCTTTCACGACCCGTCCCGCGCCCACCGTCGGCTTCGACCTCGACATGACGCTGATCGACTCGCGGCCCGGCATCCGTGCCTGCTACCTCGAACTGAGCGCGCGTACGGGGACGTACGTCGACGCCGACCTGGCCGTCACCCGGCTCGGGCCGCCGCTGGCCGAGGAGCTGGCGAACTGGTTCCCGGCCGAGGAGATCGAGGCCGTCGCCGACCTGTACCGGGAGATGTACCCGGCGTACGCCATAGAGCCGACGCTCGCGCTGCCCGGCGCCCGCGAGGCCGTCGCCGCCGTGCGCGAGGCCGGCGGACGGGCCGTCGTCGTCACCGCCAAGTACGAGCCGAACGCCAAGCTGCACCTGGCGCACCTCGGCATCGAGCCGGACGCCGTCATCGGCGGCCTGTGGGCCGAGCAGAAGGCCGTCGCCCTGCGCGAGCACGACGCGGACGTCTACGTCGGCGACCACGTCGGCGACGTACGCGGAGCCCGCGCCGCCGGTGCCCGCTCCGTGGCCGTGGCCAGCGGACCGTGCGACGCCGAGGAGCTGCGCGCGGCGGGCGCCGACGTGGTCCTCGCCGACCTCACCCGGTTCCCGGCGTGGCTCGCGGCCTACCGGGACGGCGAGGGCGACGCCGCGGGGCCGGACGCGGCGCGCGCCTGACGCCGCCCGGCGGCGATCGACCGGAACACCCCGGCACCGGCGACCAGGAAGCCCACTCCCATCAGCATGCTCAGCCCGAACATGTAGGTGGGAAACGGCGTCGTGCCCAGGAGCAGCGGGGCCACCGTGACCAGAGTGGCCACGGCGCCGACGAAGAAGACGATCGCACCGGCGCGGATCAGCCGGTCGCCGGGCGCGGCGGAATTCGTTTGGGTTTGTTCACGCACCCGACCAGGGTAGTTCCCAGGCCTGGAGAACAGCCGGGGGACGTCTTGTCACCCGCCCGATCACCATTAGCCTGGGTACCGGCGGGTCCGGACGACCCGCCCAAGTGCTATCAAGAGCCGTTTCCGAGCATATTTCCGAGCAGTTTTCCCGACGAGTACGAGGACGAGGACAGACGTGCCTACCGGCAAGGTCAAGTGGTTCAACAGCGAGAAGGGCTTCGGCTTTCTCTCCCGCGACGACGGCGGTGACGTCTTCGTCCATTCCTCGGTCCTCCCCGCCGGAGTCGAGAGCCTCAAGCCGGGACAGCGCGTCGAGTTCGGTGTCGTCGCCGGACAGCGCGGCGACCAGGCCCTGTCGCTCGCCCTCCTCGACCCGGCCCCCTCGGTCGCGGCCGCGCAGCGCAAGAAGCCGGACGAGCTGGCCTCCATCGTGCAGGACCTGACGACGCTCCTGGAGAACATCACGCCGATGCTGGAGCGCGGCCGCTACCCCGAGAAGACGGCGGGCAAGAAGATCGCCGGGCTGCTCCGCGCGGTCGCGGACCAGCTCGACGTCTGATCGCCTCGCCCCAGCCGTCCTACGGGAACGCCAGCGCGTCCGGGCCGAGGGCCGGTACGAGTCCCTCGGCCGCCGCGCGGGTCAGCAGGCCCCGGATCGCCGCGTAGCCGTCCTCGCCGAGGTCGGCGGTGAACTCGTTGACGTACAGCCCGATGTGCTGGTCGGCGACGGCCGGGTCCATCTCCTGCGCGTGCTCCATGACGTACGGCCGGGACGCCTCCGGGTCGTCCCAGGCCGCGCGCACCGAGGCGCGCACCGCGTCCGCGAGCCGGGTCAGCGCCGGCGCGCCCAGCGAACGCTTCGCGATGATCGCGCCGAGCGGGATCGGCAGCCCGGTGGTGCGCTCCCAGTGCTCACCCATGTCGGCGAGCTTGTGCAGCCCGTAGTTCTGATACGTGAAGCGCGCCTCGTGGATCACCAGTCCCGCGTCGACCTTCCCGTCCCGCACGGCCGGCATGATCTCGTGGAAGGGCATGACCACGATCTCGCCCACCCCGCCGGGCACCGTGTCCGCCGCCCACAGGCGGAAGAGCAGGTAGGCGGTGGACGTCTCGCTGGGCACCGCCACCGTGCGCCCGCGCAGGTCGGCGTCGGCCCCCCGGGTCAGCACCAGCGGCCCGCAGCCCCGGCCCAGCGCACCGCCGCAGGGCAGCAGGGCCCAGTCGTCGAGGACGTACGGCAGCACGGCGTACGACACCTTCAGCACGTCGAACTCGCCGCGCTCGGCCATGCCGTTGGTGATGTCGATGTCCGCGAAGGTCACTTCGATGTCGGGGGCGCCCGGCACGCGGCCGTGGGCCAGGGCGTCGAAGACGAAGGTGTCGTTCGGGCAGGGGGAGTACGCGATCCGCAGGGGCTCGGCGGTCTCAGCAGTCATGTCGGTCATGTCGGTTCCAACTCGTGAGGGCGGGGGAGAGCTTCCCGAAGGCGTCCGTCAGTGCCGCGAGCGCCTCACCGATGCGCCAGGCGGCACGGTCGCGCGGGCCGACCGGGTTGGAGACCGCGCGCAGTTCCAGCACCGGCACGCCGTGCGCGGCGGCGGCCTCGGCGACGCCGAAGCCCTCCATCGCCTCGGCCAGGGCCCCCGGGTGGCGTGCGCGCAGCAGCGCGGCGCGTTCCGCGGTGCCGGTGACGGTGGAGCCGGTCAGGACGGTGCCGGGCCGGGCCCCGGTCGCCGCGGCGACGGCGCGGACCAGAGGGGCCGGCGGGAGGTGGGTGACGGTGCCGAAACCGAGGTCGGTGACCGGCAGGAAGCCGTCGGCGGTCTCGGCGCCCAGGTCGGCCGCGGTGATCGCGTCGGCGACGACGAGCGAGCCGACGGGCGCGTCCGGGGCGAAGCCGCCGCCGATACCGGCCGAGACGACCAGGTCGTAGGGCGTGCCGTCGAGCGCCGCGGCGGTCAGCGCGGCGGCCGTGGAGGCGGCGGCGAGGGCCGGGCCGACCCCGGCGGCCAGCAGGTCCCAGCCGTCCGGCAGCCGGTGCAGGACGACCCCGGGACGGGACACCTCGGCGCCCGGCGCCGGGAACGCCCGAGCCACCGCGTCCCGTTCGACGGGGACCGCGGTGGCCACGAGGAGGTGCACGGAGGACGTGGGAGGTCAGTCCTTCTTCAGCTTGAACACCCACACACCGGTGATGTTCTGGCTGTCGTCCTTGCCGTCCCGCGCCGCGACGGCGACGTTCGTCGAGTTGCCCTGGGCGCCGTACTGCGCGTTGAAGAACACGCTGCCCGGCACGGTGCGGTACGTCTTGTCGCTGTCCTCGACCAGCTGCTGACCGTTCATCAGGATCGTCCAGTGCTTGTCGCCGACGTCCGGGTCGACGCCGAACCGCACGGTCTCGTCCTGGTCGACGGTGATGGACTTCGCGTCCTTGTCCTGCAGGCACTTGTCGATCTCGTCGGCCGAAAGGGTCTTGCCCTCTCCGCCGCAGGTGGCCTCGGAGCTGACCGAGTCACTGCCGACCGTGATCGTCGCGATCGGGGTGGGCTCGTCACAGGCGGACAGCAGGAGAAGTCCGGCGGACACGGCGCCTACGGCGGCGACGGCGCGGCGGCGTCGCACAACGCGGTGTCCGAGAGCGGCGGTGCCGCGGGGCAACGTGGTCATGGTCGAAGGCTATACGGCGCCCCGGGCCCGCCCCCCACCTGGGTACGGCGTGGCGTGGTCACGCCACCCTCGGCCGAGTCCGTCCCCCGTGCCGGGCCGAGTCGAGCAGTCCCCGTACGGTCGTCAGCCACCCGGCGGCGATGATCGCGGCGCCCACCGTCAGGCCCAGCGTGCCGTTGAGCGGCAGCACGATACCGACCGCGCCGCCGAGCACCCAGGAGACCTGGAGCAGCGTCTCCGAGCGCGCGAACGCCGACGTGCGCACCAGTTCCGGCACGTCCCGCTGGATCAGCGCGTCCAGGGACAGCTTGGCCAGCGCCTGTGCGAACCCGGCGACCGCCGCCAGGCACGCCACCAGGACGGCGCTGAAGAACACCGCGGCGACGACCGCCGCGCCCAGCACGATCGCGACCACCGTCACGATGATCACCTCCGGCGCCCGGGACCGCAGCCACGCCCCGACCGCCGTGCCCAGCGCGTTGCCCGCACCGGCCGCCACGCCCACGATCCCCAGCGACACCGCCGCGCTCTGACCGGTCATCGGGTGCACCCGCAGCAGGAACGCCAGGAAGAAGATCAGGAAGCCGGTCAGACAGCGGATGGCGGCGTTGGCGGCCAGCGCGTGCGTCACCGCCGGGCCCACCGTGCGCAGCCCCGGACGCTTGCCCCGCTTGCGCAGCGGCCCCGGCAGGTGCCCCTCGTCCGCGGCGAGCAGCGCACGGTCCTCGCCGCGCGCGGAGTCCACCTTCCGCGGCAGCGTGAACGACAGCACGGTGCCCGCCACGAAGATCACGAAGGCGCCGTACAGCGGCCATCGCGGCCCCAGCTGCTGGAGCCCCGCACCGATCGGCGCGGCCACACCGGTGGCCAGCAGCCCGCACAGCGTGACCCGCGAGTTCGCCTTCACCAGGGAGACCCGGGGCGGCAGCAGCCGCGGCACCACCGCGCTCCTGACCACCCCGTACGCCTTCGAGGCGACCAGCACGCCCAACGCGGCCGGGTACAGCTCGATGCCGCCGGTGACGACCGCGCCGGACAGCACCAGCGCGAGCACCGCGCGGGCACCCATCGCGGTGGCCATCGCCGCGCGGCGGCCGTGCGGCAGCCGGTCCAGGAGCGGGCCGATCACCGGCGCGAGGAGCGTGAACGGCGCCATGGTGATGGCGAGGTACAGCGCGACCCGCCCGCGCGCCTCGTCGGTGGGGACGGAGAAGAAGACGGTGGACGCCAGCGAGACGGTGATCATCACGTCACCGGCGCCGTTCACCCCGTGCAGTTCGATCAGCTTGCCGAGGCCCGACTCGCCCGCGCCGTGCGCGTGCGTCGCCCGCCGGATGCCGCGCGCGGCACCGGTCACCGGCAGGCGCAGGACCCGGCCGACCGCGCGGAACCGGGAGCCGGGGCCGCGCCGCCGGCTCCCGCTCTTGAACTCCGTCCGTGCGGTCGCCACCCCGTCATAGTGCCCCGAGAGCGGCGGCTGTAGCGTGGATACGGCGCGTATGGCGGTGATCGAGTCGAGTGACTCCGACGCCCGCACCACCCCGGAACACCGGGTCGTACCCCGCCGAAACTCCCGTCGGTGTAGGCCCAGGGCACATGAGCAGGTAGCGTGCGTAGCGCGCCGTGGCGAACGTTCTCGGCCGCGCGCCTTACGGCTGTCCCGCAGAATGGATGACGTAGGTGCGCCCGAGCGCGATCGGGCGCGGACGTCGACGCGGTCCGCAGGTCCGCTCCGTCCGCCCCTCGCACACAGCGGTGCACTCGTGAGACGGCGTATGGAGAGAAGCGATACCTGTGAGCGCAGCGACAACGCGAAGCCGCACCCCTGACCGTCTGTGCGCCGAGGCCGTCGACCTCGCCCGCGCCGCAGCCGAGGAGGCCGCCGCACCCGGCGTCGTCGGCGAGCACGAGGGCATGGTGTCGGAGGGCGACCGGGTCGTCACCCACTACTTCGCCTGCAAGGAGCTGGGGTACCGGGGCTGGCGCTGGGCCGTGACGGTGGCCCGCGCCTCCCGCGCCAAGCTCGTCACGGTGGACGAGGCGGTGCTGCTGCCCGGCCCCGACGCGCTGCTGGCCCCCGAGTGGGTGCCGTGGAGCGAGCGGCTGCGGCCCGGCGACATGGGCCCCGGCGACCTGCTGCCCACCGACGCGGACGACCTGCGCCTCGAGCCCGGCTGGACCGGCGAGGACGAGCCGCCGCCGAACTCCGCCGTCTCCCACGAGATGGCCGACCTGGTCGAGGCCGAGGACGCCGAGGTGACCGCCGGGCCGCCCGCCGAGCTGTCGGCCGTCCCGGCCCGCGGCACGATCTCGGCGGTCGCCGAGGAGCTGGGCCTGCGCCGTACCCGGGTGCTGTCCCGGTACGGCCTGCACGTCGCCGCCGACCGCTGGGAGGAGGGCTACGGCCCGAAGACCGCGATGGCCCAGGCGGCGCCCGCCTCCTGCGTCAGCTGCGGCTTCCTCGCCCGGATCGGCGGCTCGCTCGGGCAGGCCTTCGGGGTCTGCGCCAACGAGTTCTCCCCGGCCGACGGCCACGTCGTGTCGCTGGCCTACGGGTGCGGGGGGCATTCCGAGGCGGCCGTGATGCCGAAGCCGCCGCGGGTGGCTCCGCCGGTGATCGACGAGACGCGGGTGGATCCGTTTCCGTTGCGGCCGGCGGCGGATTCCGGTTCGGTGCCGGTGGCCGAGGATCAGGCCTCGGCGGAGTTGGGGCATTCGTAGTCCGGGGGCGTTCCTGGGTGCGGGTGCGTGGTGGCTGAGGTCCCTGGGGGCTGTGCCCCCAGACCCCCTTCGGCCTTGACGGCCTCGTCCTCAAACGCCGGACGGGCTGGGTGATGCCGGCCGGCGTCGCGAGTGTGCCGGTCGGCGGGGGCGGTACCTTCGTGGTCCGTCGATGAGGAGAGTCACCGTGAGCATGTTCGTACGGCCTGCCGCCGAGGGTGCCGATCCGTTCGGGACGGCGCGGCTGCGGCGCGGGGTGCTGGACGCCTGGGCGACCAGCCCGGCCCGGTTCCGTGAGGACGCCAACGCGGAGGAGGACCTCGTCCTCGGCGGCTACCGCGACCGGCTGGTCGTCGAACTCGCGCAGAACGCCGCCGACGCCGCCGCGCGGTCCGGCGTGCCCGGACGGCTCCGGCTCACCCTGCGCGACGGCGTCCTGGTCGCCGCCAACACCGGTGCCCCGCTCGACGCGACCGGCGTCGAGTCGCTGTCCACCCTGCGCGCCTCCGCCAAACGGGACGCGGTGGAAGGCTCGGTCGGCCGGTTCGGGGTCGGCTTCGCCGCCGTCCTGGCCGTCACCGACGAGCCCGCCGTCGTCGGCCGGCACGGCGGGGTGCGCTGGTCGCTCGCCGAGGCCCGCGACCTGGCCGCCGACACCGCCCGGCACAGCCCCGGCCTGGGCGACGAGATCCGGCGGCGCGACGGGCACGTCCCGCTGCTGCGGCTGCCGTTCCCCGCCGAGGGCAGCGCCCCCGCCCCCTACGACACGGCCGTCATCCTGCCGTTGCGCGACACGGCCGCCGCCGACCTCGCCGAACGGCTCCTGCACGGGGTGGACGACGCGCTGCTGCTCGCCCTGCCGGGCCTGGAGGAGGTGGTGGTCGAGGCCGGGGACGAGGTGCGCACCCTCACGCGCCGCGTCGAGGACGCCCTGACCGTCGTGGAGGACTCGCGCGAGGGCGTCACCCGGTGGCGCACCGCCGCCGCGCACGGGCCGCTCACCCCCGACCTCCTCGCCGACCGGCCGGTCGAGGAGCGGCTGCGCCCGCACTGGTCCGTGACCTGGGCGGTGCCCGTGGACGCCGACGGCGCCCCCGAACGCCCCCGCACCAGCCCCGTCGTGCACGCCCCGACGCCCAGCGACGAGCCGCTCGGCGTGCCCGCCCTGCTCATCGCGTCCTTCCCGCTGGACGCCACCCGGCGGCACGCCGCGCCGGGAGGGCTCACCGACTTCCTGACGGAGCGGGCCGCCGACGCCTACGCCGGACTGCTCGCCGACTGGCGGCCGGTCACCGCCGGACTCGTCGACCTGGTGCCCGGCGCGCTGGGCCGGGGCGAACTGGACGGCGCGCTGCGGCAGGCCATCCTCGACCGGCTGCCGCGTACGTCCTTCCTGCCGCCCGCCCTGCCCTCCGGGGGCCGGGACGCGGAGGACGACCTTCCGGAGTCTCTGCGGCCGCGCGACGCCGAGGTGGTGGAGGGGGCGGGCGCCGACACCGTGCGGGTGCTGGCCGAGGTGCTGCCGACCCTGCTGCCCGCCGGTCTCGAACGCCGCGCCGAACTGCGCACGCTGGGCGTGGCCCGGGTGCCGCTGACCGACGCGATCGACCGGCTGGCGGGCCTGGAGAAGGCGCCCGCCTGGTGGCGCAGCCTGTACGACAGCCTCGCCGGGGTCGACCCCGACCGGCTGTCCGGGCTGCCCGTGCCGCTCGCCGACGGCCGGACGACCATCGGGCCGCGGCAGGTGCTGCTGCCCTCGCCGGAGGCCGCCTCGCTCGACCCGGAGGTCCTCACCCGCCTCGGCCTGAAGGTCGCCCACCCGGACGCCGCGCACCCGCTCCTGGAGAAGCTCGGCGCGCTCCCGGCCACCCCGCGCGCCGTGCTGACCACCCCGCAGGTCCGGGCGGCCGTCGCCGCCTCCCTGCACGACGAGGGCGCCGCCAACTGGGAGGAGGACGCCCTCGACGCCGAGGAACTGGCCGACACCGTCCTCGGCCTGGTCCGCGACGCCGGACTCGACCCCGGCGAGGAGCCCTGGCTGGGCGCCCTCGCCCTGCCCGACGAGGACGGCGAACTCTCCCCGGCGGGCGAACTCGTCTTCCCCGGCGGCCCGTTCGCCCGGGTCATGCGCGAGGACGAACTCGCCGCCGTGGACGCCGAACTCGCCGAGAGGTGGGGCCCGGAGCCGCTGGCCGCCTGCGGTGTCCTGGTCACCTTCGCCCTCGTCCGCGCCACCGACGTCGTCCTGGACCCCGACGAACTGGAGCCCCGCGAGGGTGACTTCGCCGAGCCCGACGACGCGGGACTGCTCGACGCCGTGGACGTGTGGAGCGAGGACGTCCTCGACCGCTTCCCGGACACCCCCGTCCCGCCGGTCGCCACCGAGATCGTCGCCGTGCGCGACCTCGACCTCGTGGACGACGACCGCTGGCCGGAGGCCCTCGCCCTGCTGTCCCGGCCGCCGCTGCGCGACGCGCTCGTCCAGCCCGTGCGCGTCCTGCTGCCCGACGGCACCCACGAGGTCGTACGGCCGTACACCGCGTGGTGGCTGCGCGGGCACCCGGTGCTCGGCGGACGCCGCCCGGCCGGTCTGCGCGCGGCGGGCGGCGACCCGCTGCTGCGGGGCCTGTACGAGGAGGCCGACGCGACCGGCTTCGAGGACGAGCAGGTGCTGCGGGCGCTGGGCGTGCGCACCTCGGTCGCAGCGCTCCTCGACGAACCCGGCGGCGCCGCCGAACTCCTGGACCGCCTCGCCGACCCCGACCGCCCGGTCACGGCCGCCCAACTGCACGCCCTGTACGGGGCGCTGGCCGACCTCGACCCGGACCGGGTCACCCTGCCGGACGAGGTGCGGGCCGTGGTCGACGGCGAGGTGCGCGTGGTGGACGCCGCCGACGCGGTCGTGGTCGACTCGCCCGACCTGCTGCCCTTCACGTCCGGCGTGCCGCTGCTGCCGGTCCGCCCGGCCCGGGCCGCCGAACTGGCGGAGCTGTTCCAGGTGCGGCGGCTGAGCGAGTCCGTCACCGGGCGTGTGGACTCCGAGGGCGCCGAGCACGCCGTACCGGAGCCGGTGCGGGTGCTGCTCGGGGCGCGGACCCCGGCGTCGTACGTGGAGCACGAGGAACTGGTCGTCGACGGTGTGGAGATCGACTGGCGGCTGACGGACGACGGTGTCCCGCACGCGGCCACGCTGGAGGGCGTGGCGGCCGGTCTCGCCTGGGCGGCGGGCCAGTGGCCGCGCCGCTTCGAGGTGGCGGCGCTGCTGGAGGACGAGTCCCGCACGGAGGAACTGGCCCGGGACCGCTGGTTCGACTGAACCGCTCCGCCCCGACCGACCGGATGTGAAGGTGTGCACACATTTCCTTCACCTCTCGTACAACCATCGCGCCGCGCCGTGGATCTATGAGGCGAGTCAGCAGACTCACGACCCTCCGGGTCCCGGCGCGGTGACGACCGCCGGGGGCCCCTTGTCCTGACGTGGGGAACACATGCGCACACGAGTCCTGGTGGCAGCCGCCACCGGCGCCCTCGCCCTGACCGCCCTCGCCGTCCCGGCCGCGCAGGCCGACGGCGGCAGCGGCGACACCCGGATCACCAAGGTCGTCGTGGACGGCGACAACAAGGTGTCCATCGGCACCGGCAGCGCCAAGACCTTCTCGGTCAGCGTGACCGCCACCGACGACTCCGGCATCCTGGGCGCCGACTCCTTCGACCTGAGGGGCCCGGGGTACGGGTACGAGTCGACGGGCAAGCCGACCTGCAAGAAGGTCAGCGCGACCACCTCCACCTGCACGGCCTCGGTGAAGATCGACCCCCGGACGGACTACCTCGGCAACGCGATGGCCGGCACCTGGTACGTCGGCGTCTGGATCGACGCCAAGGACGGCGACTACATCTGGAAGGACAAGGCCGGGTCCTTCAAGTTCCAGCGCGGCAGCGCCGTGACGACCAACGCCTCGCCGGAGCCGGTGAAGAAGGGCAAGACCCTCACGGTCACCGGCAAGCTGTCCCGCGCCAACTGGGAGACCCTCAAGTACGGGGCGTACTCCGGCCAGTCGGTGCAGCTGCAGTACCTGAAGAAGGGCACGAAGGCGTACACCGTGCTGAAGACCGTCAAGAGCAGCTCGACGGGCAACCTCAGCACCACCGTCAAGGCCGGCGCGGACGGCTACTACCGCTACGTCTTCGCCGGCAACTCGGCGTCCGGGGCGATCACCTCGGTCTCCGACTTCGTCGACGTCAAGTAGCCCGCTAGGCGGGGAAGCGGCGGTCGACCCACCTCCACAGGAGTTCCAGGACGGCCGCCGCGGCCGCCGCGATGCCGACGGCGGCCCACGGCATCGTCACGCCCACCAGCTTCAGCGCGAAGAAGTCCTGCAGCCACGGCACCACCAGCACGATCACGAAGCCCAGCCCCATCGCCGCCACCAGCAGCACCCGCCACCAGGTGTAGGGCCGGGCGATGATCGCCAGCACCCACATCGAGATCAGGAACAGCGTCAGCGTCGCCGCGCTCGTCTCCGCGTCCAGCGCGCCCGGCCCCGCGTAGTGCTGCCGCGCGACCAGGTACGTCGCGAAGGTCGCCGCGCCCGCCACCACGCCGCCCGGGATCGCGTACCGCATCACCCGGCGCACGAAGTGGGGCCTGGCCCGTTCCTTGTTCGGGGCGAGGGCCAGGAAGAACGCGGGGACGCCGATGGTGAGGGTGGAGAGCAGGGTGAGGTGGCGGGGCAGGAACGGATACTCGACCTGCGAGCAGACCACCAGGATCGCCAGCAGCACCGAGTACACGGTCTTCACCAGGAACAGCGTCGCCACCCGCGTGATGTTGCCGATCACCCGGCGGCCCTCGGCCACCACCGACGGCAGCGTGGCGAAGCTGTTGTTGAGCAGCACGATCTGCGCGACCGCCCGGGTCGCCTCCGAGCCGGAGCCCATCGCCACGCCGATGTCGGCGTCCTTGAGCGCGAGGACGTCGTTGACGCCGTCGCCGGTCATCGCGACCGTGTGGCCGCGTGACTGGAGGGCGCCCACCATGTCCCGCTTCTGCTGCGGGGTGACCCGCCCGAACACCGTGCCCCCGTCGAGCGCCTCGGCCATCCCCTCCCGTTCGGCGGGCAGTCGGCGCGCGTCGACGGTGGCCCCGGACAGCCCCAGCTTGGCGGCGACCGCGCCGACCGACACCGCGTTGTCGCCGGAGATGACCTTGGCGCGCACGTCCTGGTCGGCGAAGTAGCGCAGGGTGTCGGCGGCGTCCGGGCGCAGCCGCTGCTCCAGCACGACCAGGGCGGCGGGCGTCACCCCCCGGGCCACCCCGGGGTCGTCCAGGGCCCCCTCCGCGCGGGCCAGCAGCAGCACCCGCAGGCCCTGCTCGTTGAGCCGCCCGGTCTCGGCGAGCGCCGGGTCGTCCTCGGCCAGCAGCACGTCCGGCGCGCCCAGCAGCCAGGTACGGCGGACGCCGTCGCCCTCGTCGAACGTGGCGCCGCTGTACTTGCGGGCGGAGGAGAAGGGCAGCGACCCCGTGGTCCGCCAGGCCCCGGCGGACCCGTCGGACGGGTAGGTGTCGATGATCGCCTGGAGGGAGGCGTTGGGGCGCGGGTCGGACGCGCCGAGCGATCCGAGCACCGTGCGCACGTACGTCTCGTCGGCGCCGTCGAGCAGCCGCAGGTCGGTGACGTCCATGCCGCCCTCGGTGAGGGTGCCGGTCTTGTCCAGGCAGACCGTGTCGACCCGGGCCAGCCCCTCGATGGCGGGCAGCTCCTGGACCAGGCACTGCTTGCGGCCGAGCCGGATGACGCCGATCGCGAAGGCGACGGAGGTGAGCAGCACCAGGCCCTCGGGGACCATGGGCACGATGCCGCCGACGGTGCGGGCGATCGAGTCGTCCAGCTCGTTGTCCTTGGCGAGCAGCTGGCTGAGGATCAGGCCGATCGCGGTCGGGACCATCATCCACGTGACGTACTTGAGGATCGTGGAGATGCCGGAGCGCAGCTCGGACTGGACCAGCGTGAAGCGGGAGGCCTCCTCGGCGAGCTGGGCGGCGTACGCCTCGCGCCCCACCTTGGTGGCCCGGAAGGCGCCGCCGCCCGCGACCACGAAGCTGCCCGACATGACCTGGTCGCCGGGCTGCTTGACCACCGGGTCGGCCTCACCGGTCAGCAGCGACTCGTCGATCTCCAGCCCGTCCGCCTCGACGCACACCCCGTCGACGACGGCCTTGTCGCCGGGGCCGATCTCGATGACGTCGTCCAGCACGATCTCGGACGTGCTGATCTCGGCGGGCCGCCCGTCCCGGCGCACCGTCGGCCGGACCTCGCCGATCAGGGCCAGCGAGTCCAGGGTCTTCTTCGCCCGCCACTCCTGGACGATGCCGATGCCGGTGTTGGCGAGGATCACGAAGCCGAACAGGCTGTCCTGGATCGGCGCCACGAACAGCATGATCACCCAGAGCACGCCGATGATCGCGTTGAACCGGGTGAAGACGTTGGCGCGGACGATGTCGGCCAGTGAGCGGCTGCTGCGCACCGGCACGTCGTTGACCTGGCCGCGGGCGATCCGTTCGGCGACCCCGGCCGCCGTGAGTCCGGTCGCGGGCGAAGAGGCGTCAACGGCGTGCGCGGGGTGCGCGGGATCGCGTCTGTCCGCGTCGAGATGCGTCATGCAATCGACGGTACGTGCGGTTTTACGGCTTCACCCACCGAGTGCGGAGAAGATCCGACCTGGGTACGAGACGCACCGGCGCGGTGTGCTGCCCAGGTACTACTTCCGGGCCTCGGCGGCGTCCCGCTTGATCGCGGCGTCGCGCCCCCGGACGTACCAGATGCCGATCAGGCCGAGGCCGGCGCCGGCCAGGCAGGTCCACACCCACCAGGCGTGCCCGCGGTCGTCGAACCAGCCGTAGAAGGGCAGCTGCACCAGGAAGAGGACGAACCAGAGGATGGTGCCGCCGACGATGGTCGGGACCACGGGGCCCTCCAGGGGCTCCGGCGCCTCGTGCGTGGGTGTCCACTTCGTCATGCGTACAGCTTACGAGGCGCGTGCGAACGGGTTGACGGCGCGGCGCCACGCAGTGATTCCGCGGGTCTACGCGCGGAGATAGCGATCAGGGGCTCATACGTTCATACTGAACCCGTTTGTCTCTGACCGCTTTCATTCGTAGAAAACACCAATAGGAACACCGACAAGGCCGTGGGGGAACCTGTTGGTGATGAGGTCCCCGCATGTCCACCTCGGCCTCCGCCAAGGTCCCCCCGTCCCCCGAGCCGCCGGAAGACCGGCAGCCCCCGCAGAACGGTCTCGACCGTTACTTCAAGATCTCCGAGCGCGGCAGCACCCTGCCCCGTGAGATCCGCGGCGGTTTCGCCACCTTCTTCGCGATGGCCTACATCATCGTGCTGAACCCGATCATCCTGGGCAGCGCGAAGGACATGTACGGCAACCAGCTCGACAACAGCCAGCTGGTCACCGCCACCGCCCTGACGGCCGCCTTCACCACCCTGCTGATGGGCGTCATCGGCAACGTCCCGATCGCGCTGGCCGCCGGTCTCGGCGTGAACTCGGTCGTCGCCCTCCAGCTGGCCCCGCGGATGTCCTGGCCGGACGCCATGGGCATGGTGGTGCTGGCCGGTTTCATCGTCATGCTGCTGGTCGCCACCGGTCTGCGCGAGCGCGTGATGAACGCGGTGCCCTACGGGCTGCGCAAGGCCATCTCCATCGGTATCGGCCTGTTCGTCATGATCGTCGGCCTCGTCGACTCGGGCTTCGTCACCCGGATGCCCGACGCCGCGCAGACCACCGTCCCGCTCCAGCTGGGCGTGGGCGGCCACCTGCACGGCTGGCCGGTCCTGGTCTTCGTCCTCGGCGTGCTGCTGACCCTCGCGCTGATCGTCCGCAAGACTCCGGGCGCCATCCTGATCTCCATCGTCGTGATGACCGTGATCGCGGTGATCATCAACGCCGTCGCCGACATCCCCTCCTGGGGCCTGACCACCCCGGAGTGGCCCGGCAACCCCGTCGCCACGCCCGACTTCGGGCTGGTCGGCGAGGTCAGCCTGTTCGGCGGGTTCGACAAGGTCGGCGTCCTGACCGGTGTGTTGTTCGTCTTCACGGTGCTGCTGTCGTGCTTCTTCGACGCGATGGGCACGATTATGGGCGTCAGCGACGAGGCGAAGCTGACCGACGGCGAGGGCCAGATGCCGGGCATCAACAAGGTCCTGTTCGTCGACGGCATCGCGGTCGCCGCGGGCGGTGCCAGCTCCGCCTCCGCCACCACCTGCTTCGTGGAGTCCACGGCGGGCGTCGGCGAGGGGGCCCGCACCGGCTTCGCCAACATCGTCACCGGCGCGCTGTTCGCCTTGGCGCTGTTCCTCACGCCGGTCGCCACCATGGTCCCGTCGCAGGCGGCGACCCCGGCGCTGATCGCGGTCGGCTTCCTGATCCTGGCCGGTTCGATCAGGGAGATCGACTGGTCCGACTTCACGATCGCCATCCCGGCCTTCGTGACGATGCTGATGATGCCGTTCACCTACTCGATCACCAACGGCATCGGCATGGGCTTCATCACCTTCTCGGTGCTGCGCCTGGCGGCCGGACGGGGCCGCGAGGTGCCGGTGGCGATGCACGTGGTGTCGGCGGTCTTCGCCTTCTACTACCTGATGCCGGCCCTGGGGCTGACCTGATCCTCCGGGGTCACGGCACCCCGTAGAACCGTTCCGTCTCCTCCACGGCGGACTGGAACCGCTGGTCGAAGTCATCGCGAATGAGCGTCCGGACGACGTAGTCCTGGACGCTCATTCCTCTTTTGGCCGCATGGTCCCGGAGCCGGTCGAGCAGCTCCCCGTCTATCCGCAGGCTGAGCACGCTGGTCCCCATGAGCACGAGGGTCGCCCCGCCGCACCGGGTGATGCTCCGATTTCCGGAAACGACTCACTCGTACGGGTGAACTGCGGGTTTCAGTGGCGGGCGTCACGGGCACCGGCCCGGTGAGCGGTGGTATTTCGCTAGCCTAATGAGTTACGCTAAGGAACATGCCGGACCTCAAGCATGGCGACGACGCCGCCGCCGTGAACTCCCTGCGCTCCGCCGTGATGCGGTTGTCCCGTCGGCTCAAGCACCAGCGGGTCGACGAGTCACTCAGCCCCACCGAGATGTCGGTGCTGGGCACCCTGTCCAACTGCGGCAGCGCGACCCCGGGCGAGCTGGCCCGCAAGGAACACGTCCAGCCGCCCTCGATGACCCGCATCGTGGCCCTCCTGGAGGCCAAGGGGCTGGTCCGGCTGGAGCCGCACCCCGAGGACCGGCGCCAGAAGGTCGTGACGCAGACCGAGCAGGCCGTGGTGATGCTCGAGGAGAGCCGCCGCAAGCGGAACGCGTTCCTGGCCACCCTGGTGGAGGGGCTCGACGAGGACGAGTGGGCGAAACTGCGCGCCGCCGCCCCCGTGCTGGAGAAGCTCGCACACAAGTAAGCAGTTCTCGCGAGGAGGCGAACCTTTTGAGTACGGGATCCGGAGCAGCTTCCGCCCCCGCACCTGACGGCCCCGACACCCCGACCACCCCCGACGCCCCTCGCAAGACGTCGATGTTCGCCTCCCTGAAGGTCAGGAACTACCGCCTGTTCTTCCTGGGCCAGGTCGTCTCCAACATCGGCACCTGGATGCAGCGCATCGCCCAGGACTGGCTGGTGCTCAGCCTCACCGGCTCCTCGGCCGCCGTCGGCATCACCACCGCCCTGCAGTTCCTGCCGATGCTGCTCTTCGGCCTCTACGGCGGCGTCCTCGTCGACCGGCTGCGCAAGCGGCCCACGCTGCTGGTCACCCAGTCCGCGATGGCCCTGACCGCGCTCGCCCTCGCCGTCCTCACGCTGAGCGGCCACGTCCAGGTCTGGCACGTCTACGTCGCCGCCTTCGCGATGGGCCTGGCCACCGTCATGGACAACCCGGCCCGCCAGTCCTTCGTCTCCGAGCTGGTCGGGCGGGACCAGTTGCAGAACGCGGTCAGCCTGAACTCGGCCAACTTCCAGTCCGCCCGGCTCGTCGGCCCCGCCGTCGCCGGTCTGATGATCACCGGCGTGGGCACCGGGTGGGCGTTCCTCGCCAACGGGCTGTCCTTCGTCGCGCCGCTCAGCTGCCTGCTGCTGATGCGCGCCCGCGAGCTGCACACCGTCCAGCGCGCCCCGCGCGGCAAGGGCCAGCTGCGCGAGGGCCTGCACTACGTCGCCGGGCGCCCCGAGCTGATCTGGACCATCGTGCTGGTCGGTTTCATCGGCACCTTCGGCTTCAACTTCCCGGTCTTCCTGTCCGCCTTCGCCGACGACGTCTTCGACGCGGGTGCCGGGGCGTACAGCCTCTTCAACACCCTCATGGCCGTCGGCTCGCTGGCCGGCGCGCTGCTCGCCGCCCGCCGGGGCACGGCCCGCCTCCGCGTCCTGATCGCGGCGGCGCTCGGCTTCGGGGCCCTGGAGATCGTGGCCTCGGCCGCGCCCGAGCTGTGGCTCTTCGCGCTGCTCATGGTCCCCATCGGCGTCTTCAGCATGACGGTCAACGTCACCGCCAACACCAGCATCCAGATGTCCACCGACCCGGCCATGCGGGGCCGCGTGATGGCCCTGTACATGATGGTCTTCCTCGGCGGCTCCCCGGTCGGCGCCCCGATCGTCGGCTGGGTCACCGACACCTACGGCGCCCGGGCCGGCTTCGCCGCGGGCGGCGCGGTGGCGGCCACCGCCGCGCTCGTCATCGGCCTGGTCCTGGCCCGCGTCGGCAACCTGCGCCTGTCGGTCGGCTGGCACCGCGGCCACCCCCAGGTCCGGTTCGTGCCGCGGGAACGCCGGGAGGAGCTGGCACCGGCGGCGTAGACCGTTTCCGGCGCCCGGTCAGTCGCGGGGGAAGTCGTCGGTCTTGAGGGTGAGGCCGACGACGGTGCCGGTCAGGTCGACGTCCTCGCCGAAGCCGAAGCTGACGGTGGCGTGGTACTTGCCGTCCTTGGGGAGGGTGTGGAGGTGCCACGTGCCGTCGTACGGGTCGACGATCAGGTACCCGGGGACGCCGGCGGTGGCGTAGGCGTCCTTCTTGGGGCCGTAGTCGTTGCCGGCGGTCTCCGCGGAGACGACTTCGGCGACGAAATCGACGTCGAGGCCGTCGCCCGCGTCCTCGGAGAGGGCCACCACATCCGGAGCGAACCCGTTGAGCCGCCCCGGACAATCCAAGCGCACGTCGGACCTCAGGCGTTTGCGCGGGTACGTGGCGCGCAACTGTTCGATGATGCACATGGTGATGTCCCAGTGGGTGTCCTGCTGCGGCCACAGAAAGATGTGGCCGCCGACGATCTCGGACTTGTAGCCCTCAGGGACAGGTAGCTTTTCGAGCCACTCGAACATCATGTCGAGAGTGAGTACGTCATTGCCGTCGGTCATGTCTGCGATGCCTCCCGGGGCCGATACAACCGAGCGGTACAACGTCCGCCACGGCGCGGGCGTCATGCCGGGCAGACTGTGGCTTTATGAGACTCTTCGCCGCCGTGCTGCCGCCCGAGGACGTCACCGCCTCGCTCGCCGACGAGGTGGCCGTGCTGCGGGGGCTGCCCGGGGCGGACGGGTTGCGCTGGACCGGGCGTCCCGGGTGGCACCTCACGCTCGCCTTCTACGGCGAGGTCGACGACGACGTCGTACCCGACCTGTCGGCCAGGCTGGAGCGGGCGGCCCGACGCACGGCGCCCTTCGAGCTGGCGCTGCGCGGCGGCGGTCAGTTCGGGCACGGGCGGGCGCTGTGGGCGGGCGCGGAGGGCGGGCTCGCGACGCTGCGGCTGCTGGCCGACCGGGCCGAGTCGGCGGGGCGCAGGGCGGGCGTCCCGATGGGCGAGCACCGGCGCTACAAGCCCCACCTGACCCTGGCCCGCAGCAGGCAGGCCTGCGACGTCCGCCCCTACGTCGAGGCGCTGGCCGGCTTCACCGGCCCCGCCTGGACCGTGACCGACCTGGCGCTGGTCCGCAGCAACCTGCCGGAGTCGGGCGTGCCGGGCGAGCAGCCCCGCTACGAGGCGGTCGCCCGCAGTCCGCTCGGCGCGTCCGGTTAGGCTCGGGGGCGTGGACCCGAAGACCCGTAACCGGATCATGGCCGGTGTGCTCGTGCTGATGCTCGTGGTGGTGGCGGTGGCGGCGGCCCTCGGCTGACCTGCCCGGGGGCGGCCCGCCGCCCCGCTCACCACCTCACCCCGCTACCAGGCGAAGGCCTCCGGAGCGGGCCCCGGCCCCGGGAAGACCTCGTCGAGCCCGGTCAGCAGCTCCTCCGACAGCTCCAGCTCCACGGCCCTGAGCGCCGACGCGAGCTGTTCCGCGGTGCGCGGACCCACGATCGGGCCGGTCACGCCGGGCCGGGTCAGCAGCCAGGCCAGCGCGGCCTCGCCGGGCTCCACACCGTGCTTGTCGAGCATGTCCTCGTACGCCTGGATCTGCGCCCGCTTCGCCGGGTCGGCCAGGGCGTCGGCGGCGCGCCCCGAGGCCCGGCGCCCGCCCTGGACCTCCTTCTTGATGACCCCGCCGAGCAGCCCGCCGTGCAGCGGCGACCACGGGATGACGCCGAGGCCGTAGTCCTGCGCGGCCGGGATCACCTCCATCTCGGCGCGGCGCTCGGCCAGGTTGTACAGGCACTGCTCGCTGACCAGCCCGATGGTCCCGCCACGCCGGGCGGCGGTCTCGTTGGCCTGCGCGATCTTGTACCCGGGGAAGTTCGACGACCCGGCGTACAGGACCTTGCCCTGCTGGACCAGGGTGTCGATCGCCTGCCAGATCTCGTCGAAGCCGGTGGCGCGGTCGATGTGGTGGAACTGGTACAGGTCGATGTGGTCGGTCCGGAGCCGCTTGAGGCTGGCGTCCACCGCCCGCCGGATGTTCACGGCGGACAGCTTGTCGTGGTTGGGCCACGCCTCGCCGTCGGCGCCCATGTTGCCGTACACCTTGGTGGCGATGACGGTCTTGTCGCGCCGGTCGCCGCCCTGGGCGAACCAGTTGCCGATGATCTCCTCGGTACGGCCCTTGTTCTCGCCCCAGCCGTACACGTTGGCGGTGTCGAAGAAGTTGATGCCGGCGTCCAGCGCCGCGTCCATGATGGCGTGGCTGTCGGCCTCGTCGGTCTGCGGACCGAAGTTCATGGTGCCGAGGACGAGCCGGCTGACCTTGAGTCCCGTGCGTCCGAGCTGCGTGTACTTCATGGTCCCCAAGCCAACGACTTGGAGTGCGCTCCAGGCAAGCGGGCCGCTCAGTCGCGGGGGAAGTCCGCGGTGGGGAGGGTGAGGCCGAGGACGGTGTCGGTGAGGTCCAGCTCCTCCCCGAAGACGACCCGGGTCTCGGTCGTGTAGTCGCCGTCCTTGGGGTGCGTGAAGATGTGGCAGCGGCCCTGATACGGGTCGGCGATCAGGTAGAGGGGGACCTCGGCGGCGGCGTAGGCGAGCTTTTTGGGGCCGTAGTCGTTGGCTGCGGTGCCCTGGGAGATGACCTCGGCCACGAACTCGACGTCCTCGTAGCGCCAGTGGCCCGTTTCGTTCTGCTTCGCGCCGTCGCGGAGCTTGGCCACGTCGGGGCAGAAGCCGTTCTTGTGGCCTGGGAAGTCGATGCGGACGTCCGAGAGGACCAGGACGTCCATGCCGAACCGGTCCTCGATGGGCCGTACGATCCGGCGGATGATTGCCCAATGCGTGTCGCGCTGCGGTGTCATGTGGACGTTGCCCCCGACGATCTCGACCCTGAATCCTTCGGGGACGGGCATCCGCTCCAGGCGCTCGAACCACGCATCCAAGCATTCCGTGTTGGCGTCGGCCATGGCGATCCTGTCTTCAAGGACGGTCATCGTGGCGCTCCTCCCCGGCTGTCCCACGGGCGGAGCAGCCGCGCGGTACAACGATACGCACGGCGACCGGGACACGGGAGGACGCGCATATGCCAGAGCGGGACCGGGACAGCACCGACCACCTCGTCGCTCTCGTCCGGCGTCACCTCGGCGACGGCACCGTGCTCGGCGTCTACGCGCACGGCTCGGCCACCCTCGGCGGGCTGCGCCCGTACAGCGACCTCGATCTCCTCGTCGTGCTGGCGCGTTCGACGACCTACGGGCAACGCGAAGGGCTCACCGGGGAGTTGCTCGGGGTGTCCGGCGGTGAAGGACGTCCCGTCGAGCTGATCGCCGTCGTGCGGGACGAGGTCCGGCCCTGGCGGTATCCGCCCCGCCGGGAGTACCTGTACGGCGAGTGGCTGCGCGGCGCCTACGAACGCGGCACCGTCCCGGAGCCGGAGGACGACCCCGACCTGGCCCCGCTCCTGACCATGGTGCTGCGCGCCGACGCCCCGCTGTACGGCCCGCCGCCCGCGACCCTGCTCGACCCCGTGCCGCAAGGCGACCTGCGCCGGGCGATCGCGGCCGGGGTGCCGGGGCTGCTGGAGGAGCTGGCGTCGGACACGCGCAACGTCCTGCTCACCCTCGCGCGGGTCTGGAGCACCCTCGTCACCGGCGACATCCGGTCCAAGGACGCGGCGGCCGACTGGGCCCTCGCGCGCCTGCCCGCCGGGGACCGGCCGCCGCTGGCCCACGCGCGCGCCGTCTACCTCGGGCAGGAGACGGAGGACTGGAGCGGCCGGGCGGCCATGCGGTCCTGTGCCGGCCGGCTGGTCCGGGAGATCCAGGCGGCCTACGGGGCGGGGGAGTAGGGCCCGCCCAGCCCCCACTCCTCGTCCATCGCCGTCGCGAACGCCTCCGCGACGCGGTGCTCGCCGCTCTCGTTGGGGTGCGTGCCGTCGTAGGTGTCCGTGTGGAAGTCGTACTCCGTCGGCGGCGGGACGAACAGCAGCGGGGAGCGCGGGTCGTCGAGGTCGGTGACGGTCTTCGCGAGGAGTTCGTTGAAGTGGGCGACCTGCTCGGCGAAGGACGCGTCGGCCTCCACCCGGATGTTGTGGAGCACCGGCAGCACGGCGATGCGGACGCGCGGGTTCGCCGACCGGGCGGCGGCCACGAAGGCGCGGACGTTGGCTGCGGTCTGCTCGGCGTTGGTGTAGAAGCCGAGGTCGATCAGGCCCAGGGAGACCAGGAGCACGTCCGCGCGGCAGGCCCGTACCGTCTCCTCGATCAGCGGGGCCATGTGGTGCCAGCCCTCGCCCCAGCCGGCCAGGTGGGCGCGGGGGAAGTCGGGATCGGCGTAGGCGTGCGAGGTGGGGGCGTCCGTCACCTGGTCGTGGAGGGTCTCGCGCGGGCCGACGAAGGTGAAGGGGCGGCCGTAGGAGCCGCGCAGGTGCTGCCACAGCCGGTAGCGCCACGTGTGTTCGCCGGCGCTTCCGATCGTCATGGAGTCACCGACGAACATGAACCTGAGCATCCGCTCATCATGGACGATCGGCCCGACCGGCGCGATGTGAGCCCGACCACGCAGGGTGACCGACCGGGTGACCGGCGACGTGAACGCCCGCGCGGGATGGCAGGCTTGGCGCATGCGCCGACCCTTCGCCCTCCTCGCCTCGGCCCTTCTCGTGGGCGCGTTCGCCGTGCCCGCCTCAGCGGCGGACGGGGACGACGGGCCCGCCGGGAGCGACGGGTTCACGATCAAGGACCCGCGCATCACCGAGTCCAGCGGCCTCGCCGCGTCCCGCCTGCACCCCGGTGTCTACTGGACGCACAACGACCAGGACACCGGGCCCTACCTCTACGCCGTGGACGGTGCCACCGGCGAGACCGTCGCCCGCGTCGCACTGTCCGGCGTCGGCACGCCCCGGGACGTCGAGGCGATCGCCATCGGGCCCGGCAACCGGATCTTCGTCGGCGACATCGGCGACAACGACGGCGTGACCTGGCCGTACGTGTGGATCTACGAGTTGCCCGAGCCGAAGGAACTGAAGGACCAGACCGTCAAGGCGACGCAGTACGTGGTGAAGTACGCGGACGGCTCGCGCGACGCCGAGTCGATGCTGGTCCACCCGAAGACCGGCCGGGTCTACCTCATCGACAAGCACGAGGACGGCGGGCACCTGTACGAGGGTCCGGCGAAGCTGTCGTCCTCCGGTGCCAACGTCTTCAAGCCCACCGTCCCCGTGGACCTCTGGGCCACGGACGCCGCGTTCTCCCCGGACGGCGAGCAACTCGCCGTGCGCGGCTACCTCGGGGGCATCTGGTACGACTGGAACGGCGGGAAGATCCAGCGCCGGGATCGGATCAGCGTGCCCCTGGGGCAGGGTGAGTCCGCCACCTACACCATCGACGGCAAGAAGCTGCTGCTCGGCATGGAGGGCGCGAACAGCCCCGTGAAGGCAGAGGACGTGCCCGGAAGCGGCGGCGGTGCGGGCGGGGGCGGCTCCGGCTCCTCGGGCGGGGAGTCCGGCGGGTCCGACGGCCCGGGCGGGGTCACGCTCAAGGTCGGCGCGGTCGGGCTGCTCGTCGCGCTCGCGGCCCTGCTCGGCCTACGCCGGGTCTTCCGCCGCCGCTGAGCCGTCCGCCGGGGCGGGGTCGTCGCCCGCGGCCCGGGCGTCGGCGGCCCGGCGTGCGGTCACCAGTACCTCCAGCCCGTCCAGGATGCGCTGGAGCCCGAACTCGAAGTGGTCGAAGCCGGTGCCGAAGGCGTCCTCGGAGAGGGAGGCCAGCACGGGGTAGCGGCCGCTGCTCATCGCCTTCACCAGCACCGGCTCCTGGGCCTGCCAGAACTCCGCGTCCGTCAGTCCGGAGCTGCGCTCGGCCTCCTGCTCGTACACCTGTGTGCGGGCGGCCCCGACGACGTACCCGTCGACCATGACGATCACCGAGACCAGCTCGGGGTCGGTCAGGCCCATCGGTTTGATCCGGGCGAGCACCCTCTCCATGCCGTCCAGGGCGGACGGGCCGAGGATCGGGCGGGACTGGTTGACCTCCAGCAGCCAGGTGTGGCGGCGGTAGAGGGCGAGCGTGGCGTGGCCGAGGCCCTCCAGCGCCGCGCGCCAGCCGCCGTCGCCGAGGTCGGCGGGGTTCTCGGACGGGCGCTGCACGCGGTCCAGCATCAGGTCGAGCAGCTCGCCCTTGCCGGGGACGTAGCGGTACAGGGACATCGTGCCGGTGCCCAGCTCGGTGGCGATCCGGCGCATCGAGACCGCGCCGAGACCGTCCCGGTCCGCGACCTCGACGGCGGCCTCCACGATCCGCTCCAGCGTCAGGCCCGGCCTCGGGCCCCGGCTGGGGCGCCGGCCGGTGTCCCACAACAGTTCGAGGGTGCGGCCGATGTCGCCGCTGCCGCTGGTCTCCGTACCGCTCGCCATGGGGTCAGTTTAAGTCCGCGCCGGAAAATTGAGTACGGCGTACGCGCAATCGGGTACGGTGTACTCAGTTGGGAAGGGAAAGGGGGCTGGACCCATGAGCGACACGTACGCGGTACGGGCCGAGGGGCTGGTGAAGAGGTACGGCGACAAACGCGCCCTGGACGGCTTCGACCTGACCGTCCGCGAGGGCACCGTGCACGGCCTGCTCGGGCCGAACGGCGCGGGCAAGACCACGGCCGTGCGCATCCTGTCCACGCTGATCCGGCTGGACGGCGGACGGGCCGAGGTGGCGGGCCTCGACCTCGCCCGGCAGGCCCGTGAGGTGCGGGCGCGGATCGGCCTCACCGGCCAGTACGCGGCCGTGGACGAGGTGCTCACCGGGCGGCAGAACCTGGAGATGTTCGGGCGCCTGTTCCACCTGGGCGGCAGGCGGGCCCGGGCCCGCGCGGTCGAGCTGCTGGAGCGGTTCGACCTGACCGACGCCGCCGACCGGGGCGTGGGCAAGTACAGCGGCGGCATGCGGCGCCGCCTCGACCTCGCCGCGTCGATGATCCTCGCCCCGTCCGTCCTGTTCCTGGACGAGCCGACGACGGGCCTCGACCCGCGCAGCCGCGGCGAGGTCTGGGAGTCGGTCCGGGCGCTGGTGGCGAGCGGCACGACGGTCCTGCTGACCACGCAGTACCTGGAGGAGGCCGACAAGCTCGCCTCCCGCATCACCGTCATCGACCGGGGCCGGGCCATCGCCGACGACACCCCGGACGGGCTGAAGAACCTGGTCGGCGGCGACCGGATCGAGGTCGTGGTCGCCGACCGGGCCGAGATCCCGCGGGTGGTGAAGACGGTCGCCCGGGTCTGCAAGGGCGAACCCGAGGTCCAGGACGAGGCGCTGCGCGTGCACGCCCCGGTCACCGACCGGGTGGCGGCCCTGACCGAGGTGGCGCGCACCCTCCAGGACGAGGGCGTCGCCGTGGAGGACATCGGACTGCGCAGGCCGAGCCTCGACGACGTGTTCCTGCGCCTGACCGGCCACCGTACGGGCGCGGAGGACGCGCGGGACGCGCAGGACGCGCAGAGCCCGGAGAAGGAGGCGGTGGCGGCATGAGCGCCCTCGACCTGCACGCCGATCCGGCGACGGCCCCGCGCGAGCGCGGGAGGCTGTATTGGCTGCTCGCCGACTGCGGCAACATCGTCCGCCGCGGCCTGACCCACTACCAGCGCCAGCCCGTCAACATCGCCTGGCAGCTGGGCTTCCCGATCCTGTCCGTCCTCCTCTACGGCTATGTCTTCGGCAGCGCGATGACGGTGCCCGGCGGCGGGGACTACAAGGACTTCCTGATGCCGGGCATGTTCGTGATGACCATGGCGTTCGGCTTCATCAACACCGCGACCGTCGTCGTGTACGACTCCACCAAGGGGGTCATCGACCGGTTCCGCTCCATGCCGATGGCGTCGTCCGCGGTGGTCGCGGGGCGCGGGGTGACCGATCTGGTCGTCGCCTGCGCGGAGTTGGCCATCATGATGCTGACGGCGATGGCCATGGGCTGGCGCCCGGACGGCGGCTGGGGCTTCCTGGCCGCGTTCGGGCTGCTGCTGTGGCTGCGGTTCGCGCTGATCTGGATCGGTGTGTGGCTGGGCCTGCTGGTCCCCAACCCGGAAGCGGCGGGCGGCCTGTTCGCCGTGGCCTTCCCGCTGACGATGATCTCCAGCATCTTCGTCGCCCCGCAGCTCATGCCCGACTGGCTGGGCTGGGTGGCCGCGTGGAACCCGATCTCGTCCACGGCGGCGGCCGCCCGGGAACTGTTCGGCACGCCGGTCGGCGGCGGCGACTCGTGGGTCGAGCAGCACGCGCTGCTGATGGCGGGCGTGTGGCCGGTGATCCTGACGGCGGTCTTCCTGCCGCTGGCGGTGCGGAGGTTCCAGCGGCTGGGCCGGTAGTTCAGCGGCTCGGCCGGTAGTTCAGCGGCTCGGCCGACGGGGGCGTCCGGGGCGGCGGGGCCGGGGTGGAGACCGGGGGTGGAGACCGGGGAACCGGGGGATCTCCACCCCCGGTTCCACCCATGGGTCCAGGTGCTGAGCGCCTGGTCGGAGCAGCCTTGAGGGCATGACAACGACTGAGTGGATCACCGACATCGCCCTCGTCCTCGTCGTCTTCCGGCAGCTGCGGGAAGGCCGACTCGACCACAAGACGTTCCTGATCCCGCTGGGGATCGTGGCCTTCGTGGCGTACGCCTACCTGGACTCCGTCCCGACCGGCGGCAACGACCTGGTGCTGATCGCGGCCCTGACGGCCGTGGGTGCGGCGCTCGGCGTCGCGGGCGGCGCCTACACCCGGATCAGGACGCTCGGCGGGCACCTCATGATCAAGGCCGGCGCCGTGTCGGCGATCCTGTGGGTGCTGGGCATGGGCGCCCGTATGGGCTTCCAGCTCTGGGTCGAGCACGGCGGCGGCGCCGACGACGTCGCCCGGTTCAGCATCGCGCACCACATCACGGGCGACCAGGCCTGGGTGACGGCGTTCGTGCTGATGGCGGTCACCGAGGTGGTCGCGCGGGTGGGCACCATCTACCTGCGCAGCCGGGCCCGGACGGTGTCCCCGGTCGCGCCCGTCCTCGACCGTACGGCCTGACCGTGCGCTATGTTCGGCCGGTGCCCGCCACCGAGTTCCCTCCGCCCCCGCCCCCGGGGGCGGAGGCGCGACCGGTCCCCGGTCAGGACCCGCGGGTGCAGTGGGGCCTGAGCCTCGCGGTCGTCGCCGTGGGAGCCCTGACGATCCGGCCCATGGGATTCAGCGGCCAGGGCCTGGCCGTCGCCGTCCTCTTCGTGCTCAACTCCGCGGCACTGCTGGGGCGGGCCGTGCCCGAGCACCGGGTCCCCGCGCGTCTGGCGCTCACCTGGCTCACCCTCGGCATCGCCGCGGCGGCCGCCCTGATCGGCGTCAGCGACAGCGGTACGGGCTACCTGTTCGCCTACTTCCTCGCCGGGCACATCGGATACCGTCTCGACACCGGACGGGCCCTCACCCTCGCGGCGACGTGCTCCCTGCTCTGCGCCGGTGTCCTGTACTTCCACCTCGGTCCGGGAGAGCCGGAGCTGCCCTGGCTGCTCGGCCTCACCACCGGCGTCCCGGTGGTGGTCGGCATCCTCAACCGCACCCAGCGCCGGGCCGTACGGTCGGCGCTCTCGGCCGCCGAGGCGGCGGAACGCGCCGCCCGCGCGGAGGCCCGCACCGCCGTCCTCACCGAGCGCGGCCGGATCGCCCGGGACGTGCACGACGTCCTCGCGCACTCCCTCGCCGGGATCAACATGCAGCTGGAACTGGCCGACGCGCTGCTCGACACCGGTGACCTGGACAAGGTCAGGGAGGCCACCACCAAGGCCCACGGCCTGGTCAAGGAGAGTCTGAAGCAGGCGCAGTGGACCGTGCACGCGTTGCGCGAGGACGCGCTGCCGCTGCTGGAGAGCCTGACCGCGATGGTCGAATCCGCGGGCCACCACGACGCCGTGACGGTCACGGGCACCGTCCGCGAGCCGTCGACGCAGGTGACCCAGGGCCTCCTGCGGATCGCCCAGGAGGCCCTGACCAACGCGGCCCGGCACGCTCCCGGCGGAAGGGCCGAGGTGGAGCTGGCGTTCACCGCCGCGTCGATCACACTGAGGATCCGCAACCGGCCCGCCACCCGTGCGGTGACCCCGGGCGGCGGCAGCGGAATGGGGCTGATCGGCATGCGCGAGCGCGTCGCCCTGCTGGGCGGGAGCGTCAGCGCGGGGCCGGTCACCGAGGGGCGGGACCAGGGTGGCTGGCAGGTGGAAGCGGTGATTCCGGGATGAGTGAACAGACTGCGGGGACAGCGCGGTTGAAGGTGGTCGTCGCCGACGACCAGGCCGCTGTGCGGGAGCCGCTCGCCGCGGTGCTCGGGCTGGCCGCGGACATCGAGGTCGTCGCGGCGGCCGCGGACGGCGGCGAGGTGCTGGCGGCGGTGGCGGCGGGCCCCGTCGACGTGGTGCTGATGGACCTGAGGATGCCCGTGATGGACGGCATCGAGACGACCCGACGCCTGACCGAGGAGCACCCGGAGGTCGCGGTGGTCGTCCTGACCACCTTCGCCGACGACGAGTCGATCCTGGGCGCGCTGGGCGCCGGTGCCCGCGGGTACCTCACCAAGAACGCGGGACGCCAGGACATCACCCGGGCCATCCGGGCCGCCGGCGCGGGCCAGTCCGTCCTCGACCGAGAGGTCCAGGACCGCCTGCTCGCCACGGCCAGGGCGAAGGCGCCCACCCCGGACCGGGCGGCCCGGCAGCAGCCCCTGCCGGACGACCTCACCCCGCGCGAGCGCGAGGTCCTCGCCCTGATCGGCCAGGGCCTGTCCAACCGCGGCATCGCCGAGCGGCTCTTCATCAGCGAGGCCACGGTCAAGACCCACATCAACAACCTGTTCGCCAAGACCCACATCCGCGACCGCGCCGACGCGGTACGCCGCGCCATCGCGGCGGGGCTGGCCTGACCCACCGGTTGTCGAGACACGAAGGGCGCCCGGCGGATGATCCGCGGGCGCCCTCCGTCGTCGTACCGGTGGTGACGGCTACAGCTTCTCAATCACGTAGTCGATGCACTTCGTGAGCGCCTCGACGTCCGCCGGGTCGATCGCCGGGAACATCGCGACGCGCAGCTGGTTGCGGCCGAGCTTGCGGTACGGCTCGGTGTCGACGATGCCGTTGGCGCGCAGCACCTTGGCGACGGCGGCGGCGTCGATGTCGTCGGAGAAGTCGATCGTGCCGATGACCTGCGAGCGCTTGGCCGGGTCCGAGACGAACGGGGTGGCGTACTTGGCCTCCTCCGCCCAGGAGTAGAGGCGGGACGAGGAGTCCTTGGTGCGGGCGGTGGTGAAGTCCAGGCCGCCCTGGCCGTTCATCCAGTCCAACTGCTCGCCCAGCAGGAACAGGGTCGCCAGCGCCGGGGTGTTGTACGTCTGGTTCTTGCGGGAGTTGTCGATCGCCGTGGGGAGCGAGAAGAACTCGGGGACGTGGCGGCCGGACGCGTGGATCCGCTCGGCGCGCTCGATCGCGGCCGGGGAGAAGACGCCGATCCACAGGCCGCCGTCGGAGGCGAAGGACTTCTGCGGGGCGAAGTAGTAGACGTCGGTCTCGGCGATGTCCACCGGGAGGCCGCCCGCGCCGGACGTCGCGTCGACCAGGACGAGGGCGCCCTCGTCGGCACCGGCGACGCGCCTGATCGGCATGGCGACACCGGTCGAGGTCTCGTTGTGCGTCAGGCCGTACACGTCCACGCCGGCCTCGGCGCGCGCCTCGGGGTGGGTGCCCGGGTCGGCGGAGACGACGGTCGGCTCGGCGAGCCAGGGGGCGAGCTTGGCGGCCTTGGCGAACTTGGAGGAGAACTCGCCGAAGCTCAGGTGCTGCGACTTGTTCTCGATCAGGCCGTGCGTCGCGACGTCCCAGAACGCGGTGGAGCCGCCGTTGCCGAGGATCACCTCGTAGCCGTCGGGGAGCCGGAACAGGTCGCGGATGCCCTCACGGACCTTGCCGACCAGGTTCTTGACGGGCGCCTGGCGGTGGGAGGTGCCGAGCAGGGACGTACCGGTGGCGGCCAGGGCGTCCAGCGCCTCCACCCGCACCTTGGAGGGACCCGCGCCGAAACGACCGTCCGCGGGCTTCATGTCAGCAGGAATCTGGATCTCAGCCACGTGCCGGAGGGTATCCCGTCGGCCAAACCGGGCGAAGCCATGTCCGTCCGATGAGACGAGATCTCCGCCGTGCGGACCTGTACGGAACCACGAGAGCCCATGCTGGAGGGCATGACCGATCTGGAGGCAGCACTGCGCAGGGCCGTCCGCGGCGAGGTCGGGTTCGACGTCACCTCCCGGGCGCTGACCACCATGGACGCCTCGAACTACCGGCGGGTCCCGCTCGGTGTCGTGGCGCC
The DNA here is from genome assembly GCF_044590125.1 of Streptomyces sp. BBFR25. NCBI lineage: Bacteria > Bacillati > Actinomycetota > Actinomycetes > Kitasatosporales > Streptomycetaceae > Streptomyces > Streptomyces sp. BBFR25. The sequence goes on along the minus strand of NZ_CP172447.1, from coordinate 3,807,827 downwards.
GAGGGACGCCGACGACGTGGCGGCGGTACTGGAGGTGTGCCGCGAGCACGGCGTACCGGTGGTGGTGCGGGGCGGCGGGACGTCGATCGCCGGGCAGGCGACGGGCACCGGCGTGGTGCTCGACTTCACCCGCCACATGAACCGGCTGGTCGGTCTCGATCCGGAGGCGCGTACGGCCGTCGTCCAGCCGGGGCTCGTCCTCGACCGCCTCCAGGACGCCGCCGCCCCGCACGGTCTGCGCTTCGGCCCCGACCCCTCCACCCACAGCCGCTGCACGCTCGGCGGCATGATCGGCAACAACTCCTGCGGCTCCCACTCGGTGGCCTGGGGCACGACGGCGGACAGCGTGCGCGAGCTGAGCGTGCTGACCGCGCGGGGGCGGCGGCTGCGGCTCGGGCGGGAGTGGGCCGGGGCGCCGGAGGGCCTGCGCGACCTCGTGGACGGCGACCTGGCCCGCCTGCGCACCGGCTTCCCCGACCTCCCGCGCCGTATCTCCGGTTACGCGCTGGACGCCCTGCTCCCGGAGCGCGGCGCGGACGTGGCCCGCTCCTTCTGCGGCTCGGAGGGCACGCTGGGTGTGCTGACCGAGGCGGTCGTCCGGCTGGTCGAGTCGCCCCGCGCGCGTGCGCTGGCGGTGCTGGGATACGCCGACGAGGCGGGCGCGGCTCAGGCGGCGGCCGGGCTGCTGCCGCTCGGCCCGCTGACCGTGGAGGGCATGGCGGTGGACCTGGTGCCGGTGTCGGCCGCGGCCCTGCTGCCCCGGGGCGGGGCGTGGCTGTTCGTGGAGACGGGCGGCGCGTCGGCGGCGGAGGCCCGCGCGCGTGCGGAGGCGGTCGTGCGCGCGGCCGACGTCGTGGACGCGCTGGTGGTCACCGACCCGGCCGGGCAGCGGGCGCTGTGGCGCATCCGGGAGGACGCGAGCGGGACGGCGACGCGGATGCCGGACGGCGCGGAGGCGTGGCCCGGCTGGGAGGACTGCGCGGTGCCGCCGGCCCGGCTGGGCGCCTACCTGCGGGACTTCCGGGGCCTCCTGTCCGCCCATGGCCTGCGCGGCACGCCGTACGGGCACTTCGGGGACGGCTGCATCCACGTACGCATCGACTTCGACCTGTTGACGGACGCGGGGGTGGCCCGCTTCCGCCGCTTCTCGGAGGAGCTGGCGGATCTGGTCGTGGCGCACGGGGGTTCCCTGTCCGGGGAGCACGGGGACGGCCAGGCGCGGGCCGAGCTGCTGCCGAGGATGTACGGCGCGGAGACGGTCGCCCTGTTCGAGCGCGCGAAGGCCGTCTGGGACCCGGACGACCTCCTCAACCCCGGCATGCTGGTCCGCCCAGCGCCGCTCGACGCGAACCTCCGCTTCTCCGTCCTGCCGCGGCAGCCGGTGGACGTGGAGTTCGGCTACCCGTCCGACGGCGGGGACTTCTCGGCGGCGGTGCGCCGCTGCGTGGGGGTCGCCAAGTGCCGTACGACGTCGGTGCCGGGCGCGGGTGTGATGTGTCCGTCCTTCCGGGCGACGGGGGAGGAGGAGCACTCCACGCGGGGCCGGGCCCGCCTGCTGCACGAGATGCTCGCGGGCGAGCTGGTGACGGACGGCTGGCGGTCGACGGAGGTCCGGGACGCCCTGGACCTGTGCCTGTCCTGCAAGGGCTGCCGCTCCGACTGCCCGGTCGGGGTCGACATGGCCACGTACAAGGCGGAGTTCCTGCACCACCACTACGCCGGGCGCCGCCGTCCCGCCGCCCACTACGCGATGGGGTGGCTGCCGGTGTGGCTGCGCTGGGCGGCACGGCTGCGGGCGGCGCCGGTCGTCAACGCGCTCGCTTCGGCAGGGCCGTTGGCCGCGGTGGCCAAGCGGCTGGGTGGGATCGCGGGGGAGCGGGAGGTGCCGCGGCTGGCGAGGGAGACGTTCAGCAGGTGGTGGCGGGGGCGGGGAGGGCGGCCGTCCGAGGGCGGGGACCTGGTGGTCCTGTGGCCCGACACCTTCACCGAGCACCTCTCACCCTCCGTCGGCCGGGCGGCCGTACGGGTGCTGGAGGCGGCGGGGCTGCGGGTGGCGCTGCCGCCGACGCTGCGGGGGCGGGCGGTGATCGGGGACGGCACGTCGAGGTCGGCCCTCGCGCTGCCGACAGCCCGCCGGGGCCGGGTCTGCTGCGGCCTGACGTACGTGTCGACGGGCCAACTGGACCGGGCCCGCGCGGTGATGCGCCGCACGCTGGACCTGATGGCCCCGGTGCTGGAGACGTCCGCGCCGGTCGTCGTCCTTGAGCCGAGCTGTGCCGCCGCCCTGCGCACGGACCTGCCCGAGCTGCTGCACGACGACCCGCGCGCGGCCCGGCTGGCCTCGCGCGTCCTGACCTTCGCGGAGGCCCTGGAGCGCCACGCCCCCGACTGGACCCCGCCCGCCGTGAACCTTCCGGCGGTCGGCCAGACCCACTGCCACCAGCACGCGGTCCTCGGCGACACGGCCGACCGGCGCCTGCGCGCGTCGGCGGGCCTGACCGGCGAGCTGAGCGGCGGCTGCTGCGGTCTCGCGGGCAACTTCGGCTTCGAGTCCGGCCACTACGAGGTCTCGGCCGCGTGCGCGGAGGACCAGCTCCTCCCGGCGGTGCGCGAGGCGCCGGAGGGTGCGGTGGTCCTGGCGGACGGCTTCTCCTGCCGGACCCAGCTGGAGCAGCTGGCGGGGGTGCGGGGGCGGCATCTGGCGGAGGTGCTGGCGCAGGGGTTGGAGTGAGGGCGGCGGCCGGGGCTCCTACGGCCGGTGGAATTCGACCTGCGGGTGGGCGGCCGTGGGGCCCTGGAGGAGTGGCTGGGGGACGCCCCGGAGGTGGAGGTCGAAGAAGGCGCCGACATAGTCGCGGGTGATGTACCAGCCCCGCTCGTACGAGAGCGGAACGGTCGGGTCCGTGAGTCCCAGTCGTCCCGCCAGCCAGGGGAGGTCGGTGAAGGAGAAGTGCTCGGCCCCGGTCACGGTCAGCCAGCGCTTCCAACCGTGCAGTCGGTTCCAGGCAACGGGCCAGTCCGTGTCGGGGCTGTCGGGGCGGTGCGTGGACGCCGCGCCGACCATCATGAACGGGCGCCGGCCGAGCCCGGACCCCGCGTCGCGTACGAAGAAGTCCCCGTCGAGGTCGGCCCCGGCGCAGACGCGGCGGTCGGCGGCCGTCGTCGCCATGGCGGCCGCTCCGCCGATCGAATGCCCGGCGATTCCGATACGGCGCGGGTCGATGATGCTCGCCAGTGCCCCCGCTCTCCGGCGGCCGGTCAGCTCGTCGATCACGAAGGAGAGGTCCGCGGCCCGGCCCGCCACGACCGTCGCCTCGTCGACATCGACGCCGACCCGGTCGCAGGCCGCGCAGGACGGTATCCGGCCCCCGGGGAACTCCGTACCGACGGACTCGTAGGCGTGGTCCACGGCGGCGACGACGTAACCGCGGGCGGCCAGCTCCTCGGCGAGCGAGGTGAGCGTGGTGCGCGGCATCGAGAATCCGGGCGACAGCAGGACGAGGGGGAAGCGACCCGGCGCGGGGGGCGCGTCGACCTGCGCGTGCGTCCGCGTTCCCGCGACCGTCGCGGCCGGTACGACCCCGGCGAGCCCCCTGGCCTCCAGCAGGCGCCGCGCCTCGCCCTCGGTCATGTACACCGCCGGGGCCCCGCCGGACGAGCGCGCCGGGTAGGACACGGACACCAGCAGCTCCCTGCCCCGCGCCGTCGGCACCCAGGGGTCGGCGCGGCGCCGGTCGACCAGGTGCAGGGTGCGGCGGCCGACGGGGCGGGGCCCGGTGGGTGTGGGCAGCTCCAAGGTCTCGCCGGGGACCGACGACGCGGGCGCGGCGCCCAGAAGGGGGACGGACACGGCTCCCGCGAGCAGCGTGGCCAGGACGGTTCTGCGTGAGGTGCTTGATCGGTCGCTCATGCAGCCGAAGCTAGGTGCCGGGCACGGCTCAACGCGTCAGCACTGAGCGGTACTTGGGGGTAGGTCCGGAGGGTGATCCCGGGGACCGGGGTGCCACCGTGGGATCAGTTCGCCGGGACTGCCGTGCCTCGCGGGTGGAGGGTTAGGGTCGTGGCCGATCGTGTCATTGAGGAGGGGGACCGAGGATGAGCGCAATGGTGACGGCGGTCAGCAGCAACGGCGTGTACTCGTTCACCAAGCCGAACCGGGACAGCATCACGCTGCTCGCCGGGCTCGGTGTGGAGGGCGACGTCCATGCCGGCGTGACGGTCAAGCATCGCTCACGCGTCGCGCAGGACCCCACCCAGCCGAACCTGCGCCAGGTCCACCTCATCCACGAAGAGCTCTTCGCCGAGGTCGCCGCGGAGGGATTCGAGGTGGTGCCCGGTGACCTCGGCGAGAACATCACCACCCGCGGCATCGACCTGCTCGGCCTGCCGGTCGGCACGCTGCTGCGGATCGGCGAGGACACGGTGCTGGAGGTGACCGGCCTGCGCAATCCCTGCCTGCAGATCGACAACTTCCAGGACGGGCTGCTGAAGCAGGTCGTCGGCCGCGACGAGGCCGGGAACATCGTGCGCAAGGCCGGAATCATGAGCGTCGTGAAGGAGGGCGGCGCGGTGCGTCCGGGCGACACGATCGAAGCGGAGCTTCCCAGCGGGCCGCACCGGCCCCTGGAGCGGGTCTGACGGCTCGCCGCGGGGCGCGCAGACACTGGCTCCGGCTCAAGCTCTCGCCGCGGCCCGTCCGAGGCGGCGGAACCGTGTGCGGCGGCCGGTGCGTGATCGTTCGTATGGACGGTTCGGGTGATCAGGTGGAGGCGGCGGCGCGGCGGTGGGGCGGTAGGCGGACGTGGGTGATCGGGGGCGGTGCGGCCGTCGTCGCGTTGGCGGTCGCCGCGGGGATGGTGATCGCCGACGGGGGGCCGGGTGACATCGCCGCGCCGTACGGGTGCGGGACCGGCGGAATCCACGGCGCCGCGGCCTCGGCGCCCGTGCCGGACGGTGCCGCCGACTTCGACGGGGACGGGCACCCCGACCTGGCCCTCGGGTCGGGAGGAAGCGTGGCGGACGGGTCCGGCGGGGGGAGTGTCGAGGTCGCGTACGGGGCGGGGGACGGGACGCGGATCGCCCGTTGCCAGTACCTGACGCAGGACGACCCCGGGATACCGGGCGCCAACCGGGACGAGGCCTTCTTCGGGACCGACGTCGTGGCCCGCGACTTCGACGGGGACGGGTACACCGACCTCGCCGCCTCCGTCTTCGACTGGAAGCCGAGCGTGATCATCATGTGGGGGTCAGAGGACGGGCTCTCGCGTGCCGTCCGGGTGCCGGGGACGGACGGCAGCCACGTCGCCTGGGGCACCGACCCGATCCTGGACGAGCAGCTCGCCGCCGGTGACTTCGACGGGGACCGGCACCCCGACCTGGTCTTCGGGCTCGGTTCCGACAAGGGGCTGCTCAAGGGGCCCTTCGGGCGGGACGGCACCCCCGCCGACACGGGCCGCGTCCCCGCTCCGCGCCGTCCCGCCCCGGACGTCGCGGACGCGAACTACGACGACCTCCTCGCCGGGGACCTCGACGGCGACGGCGTCGACGACCTGGTGAGTTTCCACGACGCCGACACCGGACCCGAGGTGCCCTGGCGCGAGCGGACCCAGCCGGTGAGCTATCTGCGCGGCGGCCGGGACGGCTTCACGCAGCCCGAGGACACCCGGCTCCCGTACGCGGGCGAGGGGGCGATCGGCGACGTGGACGGCGACGGCATCGACGACCTGGTGCTCAGTCCCCGGGGCGGCGACGCGAGCCGCAGCTCGGTGACGGTGGCGTACGGGGCGAAGGCGGGACCGGGGGCGAGGACGACGACCGTCGACAGGGACACCCCGGGCGTGCCCGGCGGGGAACCCCAGGACGAGGACGCCGTCTTCACCAGCCTGGACACGGGCGACGTCAACGGCGACGGGTACGCCGACGTGGTCGCCGGGGCGCCCCGGTGGGACATTTACGGGGAGCCGGGGCCGGAGCAGGTGCTGTACCTGGCGGGCGGGCCGGACGGGCTCAGCGGGAAGGGGGCCCGGCTGGTCGACGGGGCCGACCTGGGCGCCGCCCCGGGCGGGGACGCCGACTTCGGCAGCGCGGTGGGCCTCACCGACCTGGACGGCGACGGCCGCGCCGACCTCGTGGTGACCGCGCCTGGCAGCGACACGGTCGACGGGGTCGCCCACCTGCTGCCCGGTACCGCCGACGGGCCGTCCACCGCGGGCGTCACCCGGCTGACCGGGGACGCCTTCGACGACACCGAGGGACTGGGTCTGCTGATGGGCGGCGGGGAGATCGCCCACTAGGCAGCCCGTCCCCTCGCGGCTCCTCGCCCGCTGGGTCCGGCCTTTCCCGGAAGCCCGGCGATCTAGGACCTGATCTGACCTAGACGGCCCCTAGCGTGGTCCTCGACCGACGGAGCAGGAACACCGGAAGGCGAGACCATGACCACCGACGCATCCAGCACCAGCGAGCCCACCACCCGCGACCTGACCGGGGCCCCGGCCCTCACCGGCGAGCGCGCCGACCTGCTGGAGGCGCTGGCCAAGCAGCGGCACTTCCTGCGCTTCACCACCCGTGACCTCACCGACGAGCAGGCCGGGCTGCGGCCCACCGCCAGTGAGCTGTGCCTGGGCGGCCTGATCAAGCACGTCACCGCGGTCGAGCGGAACTGGACCGGCTTCATCGTGGACGGCCCCTCCACGATGGGTGACTTCACCGCCATGACCGAGGCCGACTGGGCCCGGCGGGCCGACGAGTTCAAGATGCTGCCCGGCGAGACGCTGGCCGGTGTGCTGGACGACTACGCCGAGGTGGCCCGCCGGACCGGGGAACTGGTCGCCACGCTGCCCGACCTGGGGGCCACGCAGCCGTTGCCGAAGGCGCCGTGGTTCGAGGCGGACACCGAGTGGTCGGCCCGCCGGGTGCTGATGCACGTCATCGCCGAGACCGCCCAGCACGCGGGCCACGCCGACATCATCCGGGAGACCCTGGACGGCGCCAAGAGCATGGGGTGACCGGCGGCGGTCCGGCCGGGCCGCCGGTCGGGGTCGCTTCGGAAAGCGGTCCTCGCGCAGTCAGCTCAGGGTGCCGTCTCGCCCCGCACCAGCGGGCGGCACACCGGCTGGACGTCCTCGGGGAGTTCGTCCGGGCGGCACCAGCGGGCCTCCAGGATCTCGAACGGGTCGAGGCGCAGCTCCCCGCCGACCAGCCGGGCCTCGTACGCCACCTCCAGGCGGGTGCGCAGGCCGCTGTTCAGCATGACCAGCCGGCCCACCTCCACGTTCAGGCCGGTCTCCTCCCTGACCTCCCGGACGACGGTCTGCCGGAGGTCCTCGCCCTTGTGCGCGAAGCCGCTCGGCAGACCCCACTGGCGGCCCGGCGCCCACATCCGGTGCTTCAGCATCAGGACCCGCCCCTCGTCGTCCCGTACGACGCCGGTCACGCCGACCACGAACTTGGCGTTCACCAGCCACATCAGGCGGCTCTGGACGGGGCGCAGCAGGCGCCAGAGGCGGGTCAGGAGTCGGCTCACCCGGTGGACGGTACCCGCTCGGTACGCGGCCGGGACGGGGCGGTCCCGGCTCGCCCGGCGGACGGGCGTTGACAGCCGTACGTCCCGGCCCTGACAGTTGCGTAAAAGTGCTACATGCCTGACAACGTCCATTACGCTGGACCGTGCAGTGCAGCGTACTGAACGATGTCCACCCCGCACACCGTCCCGGAGCCCCCGTGAGTACCCCCAGCGCCACCCCCGGCACCTCGTCCCCGGCCGCCGCGCCCGCCGCCGTCGGCCACGCGTCCGTGCCGGAGGGCGCGCCGGGCGGGCGGTTCGGCTCCCTCGGCCCGGTCGGCCTGGTCCTCGCCGGTGGCGTCTCCGTGCAGTTCGGTGCCGCGCTGGCGGTGAGCCTGATGCCGCGGGCCGGGGCGCTCGGCGTGGTGACCCTGCGGCTGGCCGTGGCCGCCGTCGTCATGCTCCTGGTGTGCCGGCCCCGGCTGCGCGGCCATTCCCGGGCCGACTGGGGCACGGTCGTCGTCTTCGGCATCGCCATGGCGGGGATGAACGGCCTCTTCTACCAGGCCGTCGACCGCATCCCGCTCGGCCCCGCCGTCACCCTGGAGGTGCTCGGCCCGCTCGCCCTGTCCGTGTTCGCCTCGCGCCGCGCGGTCAACCTGGTCTGGGCCGGGCTCGCCCTGGCGGGCGTCTTCCTGCTGGGCGGCGGCGGCTTCGAGGACCTCGACCCGGCCGGTGCCGCCTTCGCCCTGGCGGCGGGCGCCATGTGGGCGGCGTACATCGTCTTCAGCGCCCGCACCGGACGCCGTTTCCCGCAGGCCGACGGGCTGGCCCTGGCGATGGCGGTCGGGGCGCTGCTGTTCCTGCCGCTGGGTGTCGTCGAGTCGGGGGCGAAGCTGATCGACCCGCAGACGCTCGCGCTGGGCGCCGGGGTCGCCCTGCTCTCCTCCGTCCTGCCCTACACCCTCGAACTGCTCGCCCTGCGCCGCCTGCCCGCGCCGACCTTCGCCATCCTCATGAGCCTGGAGCCCGCCATCGCCGCGGCGGCCGGATTCCTCATCCTCGACCAGGCCCTGACCGCCACCCAGTCCGCGGCCATCGCCCTCGTCATCGCGGCGAGCATGGGCGCCGTACGGACCCAGATGGGACGTCGGGCCGGAGGACGCCGGGGACGCCGGACCAAGGCGCTGTCCGACGTCCCCTAGCCCGGCCCGGTGTCCGGTGCCCGGTGTCCGGTGCCCGGTGCCCGGTCAGAGGCTGCGGGCGGTGATGTCGCCGTGGGAGGTGGTCGCGCGGATCGCCAGGGTGGCGCCGTCGCCGCCGTTCACCAGGGCGTTGTCGATCCGGCCGTAGGACGTGCCGGCGTCCAACGAGGCGGAGACGCCGCGGGCGGCGCCGACCGAGATGTCGCCGGACTCGGTGCGCAGCTCGACCGAACCGCCCATCGCCTCGGCCACGTGCAGGTCACCCTGCTGCGTGCTGATCCGGGCCGCTCCGCCCAGCCGGCCGACCGAGATGTCGCCCGCCATGAGCGACAGGCGCGCACCGGCGGTCTCGTCGAGCTTGACCGTGCCCTGCGCACCCTCCAGGGTGACGTCGCCGAGCCGTCCGACGCCCCGGAACTCGGCGGCGGCCGTCTTCGCCTCGACGTGCGAACCTGCGGGCAGCTGCACGGTCACCTCGACGGACCCGGAGTCACCCACCAGCCGGCCCTGCGCCGACGTGGTCGCGATCCGCAGGACCCCGTCGCCGTACTCGACCGTGGTCCGCTCCGCGGCGGCCAGGTCGCGGCTCTTGGCGGCGTCGGCGGGAAGGACCTCGACGGTGGTGTCGGCCCGGTCGGCGGCGATGAACCGGATACGTCCCGCGGGGATGTCGAGGACGGCCGAGATCGGGGCGGCGGTGTCGAACTTCCGCGTGCTGCTCGGGATGCTCGGGTTCTGCTGCATGGTGTGCTCCCTCGGTTCGTCCTCGTGGTTTCTGATGAGTGAAACGCTACGTTGCGTTCATGGGTCTGGCAATGAGTTTGTTGCGCACTAACCGTGTAAGTGCAGGCAGTTGCGTCTTTTTCATTGCAATGGAGATGGGGGGTAATGCAACGCGCGAGTCGATGCGTTGCAATGGAGTGCGAGTGAACGCTATGGTCGCGGTGTCGGAGGAGCCCGTGCGGCCGTGAGGCCGTGAAGGAGGTCGTCGTGCCGGGAGGCAGACTCACCCAGACCGAACGCCAGCAGATCGCCCTCGGCCTGGCCGACGGCCTCGCCTACGCCGAGATCGCCCGGCGCCTCGACCGCCCGACCTCCACGGTCACGCGCGAGGTGATGCGCAACGGCGGCCCGAACGCCTACCGCGCCGACCTCGCCCACCGCGCCACCGAACACCGCGCCCACCGGCGCAGGCGGGCCACGCCGTCCGGGGACGGGCAGGCCCTCGCGCAGGCGGACGGCCGGGACGAAGAGGCGGTGCGCGAGTACGAGGAGACGTTCACCACCGTCCTCATGGCGTCCGGCATGCCCAAGATGACGGCCCGGGTGTGGGCCTGTCTCACCCTCACCGACTCCGGCAGCCTCACCGCGTCCGAGCTGGCCCGGCGGCTTCGGGTCAGCCCTGCCTCGGTCTCCAAGGCGATCGCCTTCCTGGAGGGCCAGGACATGATCCGCCGCGAGCGCGACGAAGGCCGCCGGGAGCGCTACGTCGTCGACAACGACGTCTGGTACCAGTCGATGATGGCCAGCGCCCGCTCCACCGCCCACCTCGTCGAGACCGCGCGGCAGGGCATCGGCGTCCTCGGCCCCCGCACCCCGGCCGCCGTCCGCCTGGAGAACATCGCCCGCTTCCTCGACTTCGTCTCCGAGAGCATCGCCCGCGCCGCGGAACAGGCCCGCGAGATCCTCAACTCCGCGCCCGCGGCGCCACCGGACGTCGTCGGCCCGTCGGCTCCGGACGCCGCCGACGGGTCCGGTCCTGACGGCCCCGAGGGCATCGGCCGTCCCGCCACCGCATAGGCTGCGTACCTGGTCAGCTCATCGGGATCACGGGGAGGGAACCGATGAATCACACGGCCGAGGTCTTCCAGCCCTTGCAGGACGACGACCCGCGCACGGTGGCCGGTTACCGTCTCGCGGCCCGGCTCGGAGCGGGCGGCATGGGACGGGTGTACCTGTCGCACACCCGCGGCGGCCGGCCCGTGGCCATCAAGGTCGTCCGGTCGGAACTGGCCGACGACCCGACCTTCCGGCGGCGTTTCGGCCGGGAGATCAAGGCGGCCCGCAGGGTCAAGGGCGCGTACACCGCCGAACTGATCGACGCCGACCCGGACGGCGCCCCGCCCTGGCTGGCCACGCTGTACGTGCCCGGACCCTCCCTGTCGGGAGCCGTCGCCCGGAGCGGGCCGCTGCCGGTGCCCGCGGTGCTGTGGCTGATGGCGGGGGTCGCCGAGGCGCTGCAGGCCATCCACGGCACGGGCATCGTGCACCGGGACCTCAAGCCGGCGAACGTACTGCTGGCCGCCGACGGACCGCGGGTCATCGACTTCGGCATCTCGCTCGCCGCCGACAGCACCGCGCACACCGCCACGGGCGCCACCATCGGCACGCCCCAGTACATGGCCCCCGAGCAGGCGTCCGCGGGTGACATCACGGCGGCCACCGACGTCTTCGCGCTCGGGCAGACGGCCGCCTTCGCGGCACTCGGCAAGCCGCTGTACGGCGACGGCCCGGCCGCCACTGTGCTGTACCGGATCGTCCACTCGGAGCCCGACCTGTCCGGGCTGCCCGAGCGCCTGCGCGGCCTGCTCGGACGGTGCCTGGCCGCCGACCCCGAGGAACGGGCCACCCCGGCGGAGATCGTCGAGTGGTGCCGCCGGGAGCTGGGCCGGGACGGCGCGGAGGAAACCGGTCCGGCCGTGTGGCGGGAGATCGCCGGGCCGCCGGTGGCGGTGCCGCCGCCGGTCGCGGCCACCGGACCGGCGACCGCCGCGGCTCCGGTCGTGGCCCCGGGCCCGACCGCGGTGCACACGGCGCCGTGGACCGCCCCGCAGCCGGGGGCCGTCCCGCAGGGAACCGCCCCGGCGCCCTGGCCGGGCGCCGCCGGACCGTGGGGGCCGGCCGTGCCGCAGCGGCCCACCGGGCCGGAGGAGCGGAAGCGGCGACGGAGACGCGCCGTCCTGATATCGGCTTCCGCCGTCGTCGCGTGCGGGCTGTTGATCGCGGCGGGGGCGGCGCTTCTGGACGCGGCGGGCCGCGGCATCGACCGGGCCCGGGACGCGGTCGCGTCGCGCTCCGCGTCTGACGCACCGTCCGGTCCCGCGTCCGCGTCCGGTACGCCTCGTCCGGTGGCGGAGGGGTCGGCCCCGGAAACCGGGGATGATGCCGCAGCGGGGGCCGGTGCGGGGGCCGCCTCGTCGGCCGGACGGTCGGACGGCGGGTCCGGCGGTTCCGCCGCCGGGACGACGACGCCACGGGCCCACGCCCACGGCGCCCTGCTGGTGAACGCCGACAACTCGATCAGCCTCACCGAAGGCACGATGCGCGAGGACCGCAAGGGGGACGTCCGCTTCGACTGCGCGAACGCGAGCTGTGCCCTGGAGAGCGACACCAGCGTCTTCACGATGCTGTTCGGTGACCCGGGCGCCACGTACGAGGAGTGCCGCGACATGACCGGTCGGGACTCCCTCCGCCGCCTCCCACTGGCCGCCGCGTCCGCCGGCCAGGAGATCTGCGTCAGGCGGGACAACGGAGACATCGCACTGTTCGTCGTCCAGGTGAAGTCGACCGCCCTGCCGGAGGCCGCCTTCATCACCATGGACACCACGGTCTGGCCGGCCGAGGAGGACTGAGACCGCGCGGTCGTCCAGCGGCCTGACGCATGAGCCGGGCCGCTTCCGCCTGTCTCCGCCCGGCAAAATCATGCAAGCGTGCTTGATTGTTACCGGCACCCCTGCCATGCTCCTCACCACACCGCGCCGCACATCGCCGTGCCCGAGGGGAGCGCCCGTGTCCGACCCGACGCCCGTGATCGACGACCTGCGCGAGGAGGGCGAGGAACTCGACGCCCTGGTCGCCGAGTTGAGCCCGGAGGACTGGCGCCTGGCCACCCCGGCGCCCGGCTGGACCATCGCCCACCAGATCGCGCACCTGAACTGGACCGACCGCGCCGCCCTGGTCGCCGTCACCGACGAGAACGGGTTCAAGGCACTGGTCGAACAGGCCCTCGCCGCGCCCGACCGGTACGTCGACGACGGCGCCGAGCAGGGCGCCGAACAGGACCCCGCCGCGCTGCTGGCCGCCTGGCGGCAGGACCGCGCCGCCCTCGACGAGGCACTGCGCGCCGCCGCCCCCGGCGCACGCTTCCCCTGGTACGGCCCGCCCATGGCCACCGCCTCCATGGCCACCGCCCGCCTGATGGAGACCTGGGCCCACGGCCTGGACGTCGCGGCGGCCCTCGGCGCGTCCCGCCCGCCCACCGACCGCCTGCGGCACGTCGCCCGCATCGGCGTCCGCGCCCGGGACTTCGCCTACGCCGCCCACGGACTCACCCCGCCCGCGCAGCAGTTCCGCGTCGAACTCACCGGCCCGGGCGGCGACCTGTGGACGTACGGCCCCGAGGACGCCCCGCAGCGCGTCACCGGCCCCGCGCTCGACTTCTGCCTCCTCGCCACCCAGCGCGCCCACCGCGCCGACCTCGCCCTCACCGCCGAGGGCCCGGACGCCGACCGCTGGCTGGACATCGCCCAGGCCTTCGCCGGACCGCCCGGAGCCGGACGCCCGCCCGGAGCCGGACGCCCGCCGAAGGGGGAGTCCCCGTGAGCGTGCTCCGCGTCGGCAACGCCTCGGGGTTCTACGGCGACCGCTTCTCCGCCATGCGCGAGATGCTCACCGGCGGCGAGCTGGACGTCCTCACCGGCGACTACCTCGCCGAGCTGACGATGCTCATCCTGGGCCGGGACCGGCTGAAGGACCCCGGCGCCGGATACGCCCGCACCTTCCTGCGGCAGTTGGAGGAGTGCCTCGGGCTCGCCCACGAGCGGGGGGTGCGCATCGTCGCCAACGCGGGCGGCCTCAACCCGGCCGGACTCGCCGACGCCGTACGGGCGCTGGCCGAGCGGCTCGGCGTCCCGGTGCGGGTCGCGCACGTCGAGGGCGACGACCTCACCGCCGCCCACCCGGGAGCGCTGGCCGCGCACGCCTACCTCGGCGGCTTCGGCATCGCCGCGTGCCTGCGGGCCGGCGCGGACGTGGTCGTCACCGGCCGCGTCACCGACGCCGCGCTGGTCACCGGGCCCGCCGTCGCACACTTCGGCTGGGAGCCGACGGAGTACGACCGGCTCGCGGGCGCGGTCGTCGCCGGGCACCTGCTGGAGTGCGGGGCACAGGTGACCGGCGGCAACTACGCCTTCTTCCGGGACGGCGACGTACGGCACCCCGGCTTCCCGCTCGCCGAACTGCACGCCGACGGCACCTCGGTCGTCACCAAGCACGACGGCACCGGCGGCTTCGTCGACGTCGGCACGGTCACCGCCCAGCTGCTGTACGAGACGGGCGGCGCCCGGTACGCCGGACCCGACGTCACCGCCCGGCTGGACACCGTACGGCTCAGCCAGGAGGGCCCCGACCGGGTCCGCGTCGAGGGCGTGCGCGGCGAGGCACCGCCGCCCACCCTCAAGGTCGGCCTCAACCGCCTCGGCGGCTTCCGCAACGAGGTCGTCTTCGTCCTCACCGGCCTGGACGTCGAGGCCAAGGCCGACCTGGTCCGGGCGCAGATGGAACCCGCCCTCGGGAAGATCGCCGACGTCCGCTGGGACCTGGCCCGCACCGACCGGCCCGACGCCCCCACCGAGGAGACGGCCAGCGCCCTGCTGCGGCTCGTCGTCCGGGACGCCGACCAGCAGGTCGTCGGACGGGCGTTGAGCGGCGCCGCGATCGAGCTGGCCCTGGCCGGATACCCCGGGTTCCATGTGCTGGCGCCACCCGGGAAGGGCGCGCCCTATGGGGTCTTCGAGGATGTGTACGTCCCCCATGGGGCCGTGGACCATGTGGCCGTCCTCCATGACGGGCGGCGTGTGAGTGTGCCACCACCACGACCACCGGCCCAGGACACCGGCGTACCCGCACATGTGCCGGAACCACCCCTGCCGCGGCCACTCCCACCGGGGCCCGTCCGCCGCGCCCCCCTCGGCCTCGTCGCCGGAGCCCGCAGCGGCGACAAGGGCGGCAACGCCAACGTCGGCGTGTGGGCGCGGACCGACGACGCCTGGCGCTGGCTCGCCCACGAGCTGACCACCGACCGGTTCCGCGAGCTGATCCCCGAGGCCCGCGACCTGCCCGTCACCCGGCACCAGCTCCCCCACCTGCGCGCCCTCAACTTCGTCGTCGAGGGCATCCTCGGCGAGGGCGTCGCCGCGCAGGCCCGCTTCGACCCGCAGGCCAAGGCGCTCGGCGAATGGCTGCGCGCCCGGCACCTGGACATCCCGGAGAGCCTGCTGTGACCGTCCCGCCGTACACCCCCGCCCCGGAGGTCCTGCCGTGACCGTCCTCGCCTCCGCCCTGGACCCCACCGACCCCGACCACCGCGCCCACCGCGAGGCCATGCTCGCCAAACTCGCCGACCTGGACGCCGAACACGCCAAGGCCCTCGCGGGCGGCGGCGAGAAGTACGTCGCCCGGCACCGCAAGCGCGGCAAGCTCCTCGCCCGCGAGCGCATCGAGCTGCTCCTCGACCCCGACACGCCCTTCCTGGAGCTGTCACCGCTCGCGGCCTGGGGGAGCGAGGCCCCCGGATACACCGTCGGCGCCTCCCTCGTCACCGGCATCGGCGTCGTCGAGGGCGTCGAGTGCCTGATCACCGCCAACGACCCGACCGTGCGCGGCGGCGCCAGCAACCCCTGGTCGCTGAAGAAGGCCCTGCGCGCCAACGACATCGCCCTCGCCAACCGGCTGCCCTGCATCAGCCTCGTCGAGTCCGGCGGCGCCGACCTGCCCTCCCAGAAGGAGATCTTCATCCCCGGCGGCGCGATCTTCCGGGACCTCACCCGGCTGTCGGCGGCCGGCATCCCCACCGTCGCCGTGGTCTTCGGCAACTCGACCGCCGGGGGCGCCTACATCCCCGGCATGTCCGACCACGTGATCATGGTCAAGGAGCGCGCGAAGGTCTTCCTCGGCGGGCCGCCGCTGGTCAAGATGGCCACCGGCGAGGAGAGCGACGACGAGTCGTTGGGCGGCGCCGAGATGCACGCCCGCACCTCCGGCCTCGCCGACCACTTCGCCGTCGACGAACCGGACGCCCTGCGCCAGGCCCGTCGCGTCGTCGCCCGCCTCAACCACCGCAAGGCGTACGCCGACCCGCCCCTCGCCGAGCCGCCCAAGTACGACCCCGAGGAACTCCTCGGCATCGTCCCCGGCGACCTGCGCACCCCCTTCGACCCGCGCGAGGTCATCGCCCGGATCGTCGACGCCTCCGACTTCGACGAGTTCAAGCCCCTGTACGGGACCAGCCTGACCACCGGCTGGGCGGCCCTGCACGGCTACCCGGTCGGCATCCTCGCCAACGCCCGAGGGGTCCTGTTCAGCGAGGAGTCGCAGAAGGCGGCCCAGTTCATCCAGCTCGCCAACCAGCGCGACATCCCGCTGCTCTTCCTCCACAACACCACCGGGTACATGGTCGGCAGGGAGTACGAGCAGGGCGGCATCATCAAGCACGGCGCCATGATGATCAACGCGGTCTCCAACTCCCGCGTCCCCCACCTGTCCGTCCTCCTGGGCGCCTCCTACGGCGCCGGCCACTACGGCATGTGCGGCCGCGCCTACGACCCCCGCTTCCTCTTCGCCTGGCCCAGCGCCAAGTCCGCCGTCATGGGCCCGCAACAGCTCGCCGGGGTCCTGTCCATCGTCGCCCGCCAGTCCGCCGCCGCGAAGGGGCAGCCGTACGACGACGAGGGCGACGCCGCCCTGCGCGCCATGGTCGAGCAGCAGATCGAGTCCGAGTCGCTGCCCATGTTCCTGTCCGGACGGCTCTACGACGACGGCGTCATCGACCCGCGCGACACCCGCACCGTCCTCGGCCTGTGCCTGTCCGCCGTCCACACCGCCCCCTACGAGGGTGCGCGCGGCGGCTTCGGCGTCTTTCGGATGTGAGGAAACCCAGTGATTGCTTCCGTGCTTGTCGCCAACCGCGGCGAGATCGCCTGCCGCGTCTTCCGGACCTGCCGTGAGTGGGGAATCCGGACCGTCGCCGTGCACTCGGACGCCGACGAGAACGCCCTCCACGCGCGCGTGGCCGACGCCGCCGTACGCCTGCCGGGGTCGACGCCCGCCGAGACCTATCTGCGCGGCGAGGCGATCGTGAAGGCCGCCCTCGCCGCCGGAGCCGACGCCGTCCACCCCGGCTACGGCTTCCTCTCCGAGAACGCCGACTTCGCGCGCGCCGTGCGGGACGCGGGGCTGGTGTGGATCGGGCCGCCGCCCGAGGCCATCGAGGCGATGGCGTCCAAGACCCGCGCCAAGGAACTCCTGGGCATCGCGCCGCTCACCGACGTCACCGAGGCCGACCTGCCGGTGCTGGTGAAGGCGGCGGCGGGCGGCGGCGGACGCGGCATGCGCGTCGTACGCGACCTCGCCGACCTCGACGCGGCGCTGACCGCCGCCCGCGCGGAGGCCACGAGCGCCTTCGGCGACGGCGAGGTCTTCGTCGAGCCCTACCTGGAGAACGGCCGCCACGTCGAGGTGCAGATCCTCGCCGACGCCCACGGCACCGTCTGGGCGCTCGGCACCCGCGACTGCTCCCTCCAGCGCCGCCACCAGAAGGTCATCGAGGAGGCCCCGGCACCCGGCCTGACCCCCGACCTCACCGCCGAACTCCACGACCTCGCCGTACGCGCCGCCCGCGCCGTCGACTACGTCGGCGCGGGCACCGTCGAGTTCCTCGTCGCCGACGGCACCGCGCACTTCCTGGAGATGAACACCCGCCTCCAGGTCGAACACCCCGTCACGGAGGCCGTCTTCGGCATCGACCTCGTCGCCCTCCAGCTCCGCGTCGCCGAAGGCCACGCCCTGGAAAGCGACCCCCCGCGCGCGCGTGGCCATGCCGTCGAGGCCCGCCTGTACGCCGAGGACCCGGCCCACGGCTGGGCCCCGCAGACCGGCCGCCTGCACCGCATCGCCGTCCCGGACGGCATCCGCCTGGACACCGGCTACACCGACGGCGACGACATCGGCGTCCACTACGACCCGATGCTCGCCAAGGCGGTCGCCCACGCACCCACCCGCGCGGAGGCCCTCCGCCGCCTCGCCGGTGCCCTGGAACGGGCGGCGATCCACGGCCCGGTCACCAACCGCGACCTGCTCGTCCGCTCCCTGCGCCACGAGGAGTTCACCTCCGGCCGCATGGACACGGGCTTCTACGACCGCCACCTGGCCGACCTGACGCGGTCCGCTCCCGACCCCCTCGCCCCGCTGGCCGCCGCCCTCGCCGACGCGAGCACCCGCGCGGGCCGCTTCGGCGGCTGGCGCAACCTGCCCTCACAGCCGCAGGTCAAGCGCTACGCCGTGGCGGGCGAGGAACACGAGGTCCGCTACCACCACACCCGCAACGGCCCCACCGCCGACGGCGTCCGCGTCGTCCACGCCGACGCCGAGCGGGTCGTCCTGGAGGCGGACGGCGTACGACACCGCTTCGACGTCGCCCGCTACGGCGACCACGTCCACGTCAACACCACCCGCCTCACCGCCCTGCCCCGCTTCCCCGACCCCACCACCCAGCACGCCCCCGGCTCCCTCCTGGCCCCCATGCCGGGCACGGTCGTCCGCGTCGCGGAGGGCCTGAGCGAGGGCACCACCGTCCAGGCGGGCCAGCCCCTCCTGTGGCTGGAGGCCATGAAGATGGAACACAGGATCACGGCCCCGACCACGGGAACACTCGCCGAACTGAACGCCGTACCCGGACAGCAGGTGACGGTCGGCTCCCTACTGGCGGTGGTGCAGGAGACCTAGGGGCGCGGGGCTGCATTGAATATGCGGCTCCGCCGCGTGAGCGCGACCAGCCACGACGAACCCGCACTCGAAGGAGCACAGTGACCACCCTCATCGAATCCGAAGACCACAAGTCCCTCCGCGCAGCGGTGTCCGCGTTCGCCCAAACCCACCCCCACACCGCCAACGCCGAAGACAACAACCGCCTCTGGCAAGCCGCGGCCAAGCTCGGCTACATAGGCGTCAACCTGCCGGAGGCATACGGCGGAGGCGGCGCCGGCATCACCGAACTCTCCCTCGTCCTCGAAGAGCTGGGCGCCGCCGGCAACCCCCTCCTCATGATGATCGTCTCCCCGGCGATCTGCGGCACCGTCATCGCCCGCTTCGGCACCGAGGAACAGAAACGCGAGTGGCTGCCGCCACTCGCCGACGGCACCCGCCTCATGGCCTTCGGCATCACCGAACCCGACGCCGGTTCCAACAGCCACCGCATCACCACCACCGCCCGCCGCGACGCGGCCACCGGGGACTGGATCCTCACCGGACGCAAGGTCTTCGTCTCCGGTGTCGACCTCGCCGACGCCACCCTCATCGTCGGCCGCACCGAAGACGCCCGCACCGGCAAGCTCAAGCCCTGCCTGTTCATCGTCCCCCGCGACACCCCCGGCTTCGAGCGCCGCCCCATCGACATGGAACTCAACGCGGTGGAACGGCAGTTCGAGCTGACCCTCGACGACGTACGGCTGCCCGCCGACGCCCTGGTCGGCGACGAGGACGCGGGCCTCCTCCAGCTCTTCGCGGGCCTGAACCCCGAGCGCGTGATGACGGCCGCCTTCGCGATCGGCATGGGCCGCTACGCGCTCGCCAAAGCCGTCGAGTACGCCCGCGAACGCACCGTCTGGAAGACGCCCATCGGCGCCCACCAGGCCATCGCGCACCCCCTCGCGCAGGCGCACATCGACCTCGAACTCGCCCGCCTGATGATGCAGAAGGCGGCCCGCCTCTACGACGCGGGCGACGACGTGGGCGCGGGGGAGGCCGCCAACATGGCCAAGTACGCGGCCGGGGAGGCCTGCGTGAAGGCCGTCGACCAGGCCGTGCACACCCTCGGCGGCAACGGCCTCACCCGCGAGTTCGGGCTCGCCCGGCTGATCACGGCGTCGCGCGTCGCCCGTATCGCGCCCGTGAGCCGGGAGATGATCCTCAACTACGTCTCCCACCAGACCCTGGGCCTGCCCAAGTCGTACTAGGCCGTATCCAGCTAGGCCGTATCCAGCCGGCGTTGGAGGAACCGTGTTCCGCAGCGAGTACGCAGACGTCCCGCCCGTCGACCTGCCCATCCACGACGCGGTGCTCGGCGGGGCCGCCGCCTTCGGGAGCGCCCCGGCGCTGATCGACGGCACCGACGGCACCACCCTCACCTACGAGCAGGTGGACCGGTTCCACCGGCGTGTCGCCGCCGCCCTCGCCGAGTCCGGCGTGCGCAAGGGCGACGTCCTCGCCCTGCACAGCCCCAACACCGTCGCCTTCCCCCTCGCCTTCTACGCCGCCACCCGCGCGGGCGCCTCCGTCACCACGGTGCATGCACTCGCCACCGCCGAGGAGTTCGCCAAGCAGCTGAAGGACAGCGCGGCCCGCTGGATCGTCACCGTCTCACCCCTCCTGTCCACCGCCCGCCGGGCCGCCGAACTCGCGGGCGGCGTCCAGGAGATCCTGGTCTGCGACAGCGCGCCCGGCCACCGCTCACTGGTCGACATGCTGGCCTCGACCGCGCCCGAACCGTCCGTCGCGATCGACCCGGCCGAGGACGTCGCCGCCCTGCCGTACTCCTCGGGCACCACCGGCACCCCCAAGGGCGTCATGCTCACCCACCGGCAGATCGCCACCAACCTCGCCCAGCTCGAACCGTCGATGCCCTCCGCGCCCGGCGACCGCGTCCTCGCCGTGCTGCCGTTCTTCCACATCTACGGCCTGACCGCCCTGATGAACGCCCCCCTGCGGCTCGGCGCCACCGTCGTCGTCCTGCCCCGCTTCGACCTGGAGCAGTTCCTCGCCGCCATCCAGAACCACCGCATCACCAGCCTGTACGTCGCCCCGCCGATCGTCCTGGCCCTCGCCAAGCACCCCCTGGTCACCGACTACGACCTCTCCTCGCTGAAGTACATCGTCAGCGCCGCCGCACCCCTGGACGCCCGCCTCGCCGCCGCCTGTTCACAGCGGCTCGGCCTGCCGCCCGTCGGCCAGGCCTACGGCATGACGGAACTGTCCCCGGGCACCCACGTCGTCCCCCTGGACGCCATGAGCGACGCGCCGCCCGGCACCGTCGGCAAGCTGATCGCCGGTACCGAGATGCGCATCGTCTCCCTCACCGACCCCGGCAAGGACCTCCCGGCCGGGGAGTCCGGCGAGATCCTCATCCGCGGCCCCCAGATCATGAAGGGCTACCTCGGCCGCCCCGACGCCACCGCCGCCCTGATCGACGCCGACGGCTGGCTGCACACCGGCGACGTCGGACACGCCGACAGCGACGGCTGGCTGTACGTCGTCGACCGCGTCAAGGAACTCATCAAGTACAAGGGCTTCCAGGTGGCCCCCGCCGAACTCGAAGCCCTCCTGCTCACCCACCCCGGCGTCGCCGACGCGGCCGTCGTCGGCGCCTACAACGACGACGGCAACGAAGTACCGCACGCCTTCGTCGTACGCCGGCCGACCGCACCCGGCCTCCAGGAGGGCGAGATCATGATGTACGTCGCCGAACGCGTCGCCCCCTACAAACGCGTCCGCCAGGTCACGTTCGTCGACGCCGTCCCGCGCGCCGCGTCCGGCAAGATCCTCCGCCGACAGCTGAGGGAGCAGCGGTGACCGGGGCCGCCCACGTCGACCGCACGCGCGCGCGGGGCGTCGAGACCCTCACCCTCGACTCCCCGCACAACCGCAACGCCCTGTCCGCCGCCCTCGTCGCCGACCTAGCCGCCGCCCTCACCGACGCGGCCGAGGACCCCGGCGTCCGCGCCGTCGTCCTCACCCACACCGGCACCACCTTCAGCGCGGGCGCCGACCTGCGCGACCCGCCCGACCCGGACGCCCTCGTCGGCCTCCTCCGGCAGCTCGCCGAGGTACCCAAACCGGTGATCGCCCGCGTCGCCGGGCACGTCCGCGCGGGCGGCCTCGGCCTGGTCGCCGCCTGCGACATCGCGGCGGCGTCCACGGAGTCGACCTTCGCCTTCACCGAGGTCCGCATCGGCGTGGCCCCCGCCGTCATCTCCCTGACCCTGCTGCCCCGCACCGACCCCCGCGCCCTCGCCCGCTACTACCTCACCGGTGAGCGCTTCGACGCCGCCGAGGCCGCCCGCGTCGGCCTGGTCACGGCGGCCGGCGACGACGTGGACGCCGTACTCGAACCCGTCCTCGACGGTGTGCGCCGTGCCGCACCGCAGGGCCTGGCCGAGACGAAACGGCTGCTCACGGCTAGGGTGCTGGAGGCCTTCGACCGGGACGCGGCCGACCTGACCGCGCTCTCGGCCCGGCTGTTCGCCTCCCCGCAGGCCCGCGAGGGGATGACGGCCTTCCTCGAACGACGGGATCCGGAATGGGTGGTGTGAGCGGCGCCGTGAACACGGCCGACCGCGCGGAGCGCGTTCCCAAGCAGGATCGCAGCCGGGCCACCCGGCAGCGGCTCCTGGCAGCCGCCGTGGCCTGCCTCGCCGAACGCGGCTGGGCCGGGTCAACGGTCTCCGTCGTCGCCGAACACGCCGGAGTCTCCCGCGGCGCCGCCCAGCACCACTTCCCGACCCGCGAGGACCTCTTCACGGCGGCCGTGGAGTACGTCGCCGAGGAACGCTCCGTGGCACTGCGCGCCCTCTTCCCCGAGGGCGCCGCCGCCGACGACCGGCGCGCGGTGGTCGCCGCCCTCGTCGACCTCTACACGGGCCCGCTCTTCCGCGCCGCCCTGCACCTGTGGGTGGCCGCCTCCAACGAGGAGCAGCTGCGCGGCCGGGTCACCGAGCTGGAGGCCCGCGTCGGCCGCGAGAGCCACCGCATCGCCGTCGACCTCCTCGGCGCCGACGAGTCCCGCCCCGGCGCCCGCGAGACCGTCCAGGGCCTGCTGGACATGGCCCGCGGCCTGGGACTCGCCAACCTCCTCACCGACGACGGCGCCCGGCGGGAGCGGGTGGTGGAGCAGTGGGCACGGCTGCTGGACGCGGCGCTGGGCTGACGCCGTTGTCACTGACGGGGT
This sequence comes from Streptomyces sp. BBFR25, assembly GCF_044590125.1. Taxonomy (NCBI): domain Bacteria; kingdom Bacillati; phylum Actinomycetota; class Actinomycetes; order Kitasatosporales; family Streptomycetaceae; genus Streptomyces; species Streptomyces sp. BBFR25. The sequence continues at coordinate 3,785,125 of NZ_CP172447.1, read as the reverse complement.
CTACGGTCTCCGCATGGGTGACTACTTCCAGACGATCGTCGACCTCGACGCGGGCACCGGCGAGGCAGCGCGGTGCGCGGACCGCGCGGTCGGGTGGCTCGTGTCCGAGGGCATCGTCCTCGCCGAGCGCACCGGCTGTGTCCTCGGCGATCCGCTCGGGCATCCGCCCGGTCCGCACTGGCACCGCGCCGTGGCGCAGGAGGACGCCGACCGGAAGCCGTCGGACGGACTGGCCGTGGCGGTCGGGCCCACGGTGTTCGACGGCGGCCAGGGCGAACCGGAGGCGGTGACCTGCCCGCGCTGCGCCGTCACCACGCCCCTGGTCACCGGTGGCTGGGAGCCGATCGACGAGATCTGGCAGCCCTTCGGCGAGGCCGTGGACGAGTGGCAGCAGACCGGCTCGGCGCAGGTCGCGTGCCCGGCCTGCGCGGAGCCCGTCCCGCTCCCCGAGTGGATCTGGGCCGACGACTACTTCACCTTCGCCCACCTCGGCTTCACGTTCTGGAACTGGCCCGAGTTCACACCGGAGTTCCAGTCCCGGTTCGCCCGCGCCCTCGGCGGCCACCGCACCAGGCCGGTGTGGGGCAAGCTGTAGGCGAGGCGCCGGAACCCCTCACGGACTCAGCCGCTCCACCCGCCAGCCCCCGCCGCCCTCCGCCACGTACCGCAGCCGGTCGTGCAGCCGGTTCTCGCGGCCCTGCCAGAACTCCACGGCCTCCGGCACCACCCGGAACCCGCCCCAGTGCGGCGGCACCGGCACCTGCTCGCCCTCCGGGTACCGCGCCGCCAGCTCGGCGTACGCCGCGTCCAGGGCACGACGGTCCGCCACCACCGAGGACTGGACGCTCGCCCAGGCACCCAGCTGGGAGCCGTGCGGCCGGGTCCGGAAGTACGCGGCGGTCTCGTCCCGCCCGGTGCGGCGCGCGACGCCCGTGACCACGACCTGCCGGGCCATCGGATGCCAGGGGAACAGCAGCGAGACGTACGGGTTCGCGTCCAGCTCGCGCGCCTTGCGGGAGTCGTAGTTGGTGTAGAAGACGAACCCCTGCTCGTCGAAGTGCTTCAGCAGCACCGTGCGGGAGCTGGGCCGCCCCCGCTCGTCCGCCGTGGCGACGACCATCGCGTTCGGCTCGAACAGCCCGCCGTCAGTCGCCGCCTGCTTGAACCAGCGCGCGAACTGCTCGACGGGCGTCGCCGCCAGCTCGGTCTCGGACAGCCCCTCGGCCCGGTACTGCTTGCGCATCGAGGCGAGATCGAAGGGGACTGAGGCGGCAGCGGGCACGCCGGAATCGGCTTCGCGATCGGTCACGCCGCCCATCCTGCCGTATCGGCTCCGCCACCCGACCGGGGTGGCACCGAGTGCCGCTCCCACTCCCCAAACATGACACCCGGAGATATGGTGCTTGGTCCCGCTCCGGCCGGATGACCGACGGCCGTACGGGGCATCACAGGGGTGACCGCCGGGACCGCGAGTCGGGACACGACCGTGGATCCATGGAGGCGCCGCACCGTCTCCGCCCAGGTCGCCGCACACCACTGATCACGAGGAGCCGCCTGATGTCCGACTTCGTACCCGGGCTAGAGGGAGTCGTCGCCTTCGAGACGGAGATCGCCGAACCCGACAAGGAGGGCGGCGCCCTTCGCTACCGCGGCGTCGACATCGAGGACCTGGTCGGGCACGTCTCCTTCGGCAACGTCTGGGGCCTGCTCGTCGACGGGGCCTTCAACCCCGGCCTGCCGCCCGCCGAGCCCTTCCCCATCCCCGTGCACTCCGGCGACATCAGGGTCGACGTCCAGTCCGCCCTCGCGATGCTCGCCCCGGCCTGGGGCCTCAAACCCCTGCTGGACATCGACGCCGCACAGGCCCGCGACGACCTCGCCCGCGCCGCCGTCATGGCCCTGTCCTACGTCGCCCAGTCCGCGCGCGGCCAGAGCCTGCCCATGGTCCCGCAGCGCGAGATCGACAAGGCCCGGTCGGTGGTCGAACGCTTCATGATCCGCTGGCGCGGCGAGCCCGACCCCAAGCACGTCGCCGCCGTCGACGCCTACTGGACCTCCGCCGCCGAGCACGGCATGAACGCCTCCACGTTCACCGCCCGCGTCATCGCCTCCACCGGCGCGGACGTGGCCGCCGCCCTCTCCGGGGCCGTGGGCGCCATGTCGGGCCCGCTGCACGGCGGCGCGCCCTCGCGCGTCCTGCACATGATCGAGGAGATCGAGCGCACCGGCGACGCCGAGGCCTACGTCAAGAAGACCCTCGACGCGGGCGAACGCCTCATGGGCTTCGGCCACCGCGTCTACCGCGCCGAGGACCCGCGCGCCCGCGTCCTGCGCCGCACCGCCCGCGAACTGGGCGCCCCGCGCTACGAGGTCGCCGAGGCCCTGGAGAAGGCCGCCCTGGCCGAGCTGCACGCCCGCCGCCCCGACCGGGTCCTGGCCACCAACGTCGAGTTCTGGGCCGCCATCATGCTGGACTTCGCCGAAGTCCCGGCCCCCATGTTCACCTCGATGTTCACCTGCGCCCGCACCGCGGGCTGGTCCGCCCACATCCTGGAGCAGAAGCGCACCGGCCGCCTGGTCCGCCCCTCCGCCCGCTACATGGGCCCGGGCACCCGCGACCCGCGCGAGATCGAGGGCTACGCCGACATCGCGGACTGACCGCCCCCGGGCCGAGAACGCAGGCGACCCGCGAGTCTGGTTCCTCCGTGGAGGAGCCGGCCGGACGTACCGGCGACTCGCGGGTCGGGTGACTGCTTGGGATTGGGCCGGCTGCACGCGTCTGTCACGCGCTGGTCCGGCGCCGCACTCCGTGTGGTGCCGGGCCGCTAGCCCGCAGCCACCTCACGCGTCCGGTTCTCATACATCTGCCGAACCACCTCCCTTCTCGTGTAGCGCCCACCCTAAGAACGGGTCGGCCGCCGATCAATCGAATTTCCGGGTCGATTCGTCGTCGATCTCCCATGGACGCGTCTTCGCTGGTCACCTACGGTTTCGCCCATGACGAAACGACTGGGGGACCCGCCGGTCAGGCGGGCGGTGGTCAGCGGGTCGACGTTCGAGGAGCGGATCGGGTACGCCCGGGCCGTCGTCGACGGGGACCGGGTGCACGTGTCGGGGACGACCGGGTTCGACTACGCGGCGATGACGATCTCCGCGGACGTGGTGGAGCAGGCCGAGCAGTGCCTGCGCAACGTCGGGGCGGCGCTGGCCGAGGCGGGGTGCACGTTCGCGGACGTGGTGCGGGTGCGCTATCTGCTGCCCGCGCGGGAGGACTTCGAGCCCTGCTGGCCCGTGCTGCGGGAGGCGTTCGGGCGGGTGCGGCCGGCCGCGACGATGATGGTGTGCGGGCTCGCGGACGAGCGGATGCGCATCGAGATCGAGGTGGACGCGCGGCGCGGGACGGTCGCGACCGGTGCGGGCTCGGCGCTGCGGATCGAGCCGGTGGCCGGGGACGCCATGGTGGAGGAGTGGCGGCAGGTGCACAACGCGATCGTGCCGCCGGCCGCCATGAACCTAGACGAGGCGCGGGAGCGCGCCGGGCGCAACCGGCTGGCCAACGCCTACCTCGAAGACGTGCTCGTCGGCTGCTCCACCGTGCGGCCGCCGGCGGGCGAGGAGCGGGTGGCGACCGTGATCGCGCGGGTGCTGCCGGCGTACCGGGGGCGCGGGATCGGTACGGCGCTCTACGAGGCGGGGCTCGCCCGCGCGCGCGAGCTGGACGCCGGGGCGGTGGAGACCGTGGTGCTGGCGGCCAACGCCGACGGGTTGCGGTTCGCCGGGGCGCGTGGGTTCGTGGAGAAGGAGCGGTACGTGCTCGACGGCGCGCGCGAGGAGTGGGTCGACCTGAGGCTCGCCGCCGCCCGCCCGGCATGATCCGGCGTGCCCCTTCATGACGGGGGCTTATGCCGAGTTTCCGCAGTACAACGATTTCCGCGAACTTGCGGGAACCCGGTGTGTGCTGCATCACGTTCGAGTTGAATGAAGGCCAGTGAGCGAACCGACGTACGGTACGGCGGACGCAGCCTGCAGGGGGTCCAGGTGAGTGCTTCGCGGCGGAGTGGGACCACCGACGAGCTGGGGCCGGACGAGCCGGAGCAGCCCGAGCGGGACGGCGCGGACCTGTTGGCCGCGCTCCTCGACGGCATGGACGCGGCCCTGTGCGCCTTCGACGCGGACGGGGTCGTGACCCATTGGAACCGCGAGGCGGAGCGGATCCTCGGCTGGAGCGCGGCCGAGGCGGTGGGGCGGCAGGGCTTCGCCGGGTGGGCCGTGCGCAGCGCGGACGCCGGGGAGGTGGAGGACCGGCTGCTGTCCGCGATGCGGGCGCCGGGGCGCCAGGTGCACGAGTTCGCGCTGCTGACCAAGGACGGCGGCCGGGTGCTGGTGCGCACCCAGTCCGCGGCGGTCCGCGGTCCCGACGGGCGTCCGGCGGGCGTGTACTGCGCGTTCAGCGAGGTGCACGCGCAGATCGACCTGGAGCGGTCCATCGCGCTGAGCGAGGCCCTGCTGGAGGACGCCGGCTGGGGTGTCGTGCTGGTGGACGTGGACCTGCGGCCCGCCGTGGTCAACGCGCACGCCGCGCGGGCGCTCGGCGCCGGGCGCACGTCCGTGCTGGGGCGGCCGCTCGGCGATCTGCTCGCCCAGGGCGTCGAGGAGCTGGAGAACGCGCTGACGCACGTCCTGGCCGAGGGCGCGCCGCCCGCGCCCGCCGAGGTGTGGGTGAGCCTGCGCACGCCGGAGGGCGAGCGGCGCCGGTGCTGGCGCAGCGGGTTCGTGCGGCTGGCCTCGCCGCTCGCGGAGGAGCCGGTGCCGCTGGGTGTCGGCTGGCTCTTCCAGGACGTCACGGACTCGAAGCAGGGCGAGCAGGAGGCGGCGCTGCTGCGCTTCCGGGCCAACCAGCTGCACCGGGCGGCGCGGGCCGCGGCCGAGTGCGAGGACCCGGCGGAGGCCGCGATCGTCCACCTGGACTTCGCGCTGGCCGGGTTCGCCGACCACGCCCTGATCGACCGGGTCGTGGGCGGTGGGGCGTCGGACACCGACGCGGCCGAGCCGGTGCGGCTGGTGCGGGTCGCGGCCACCCCGTCCGGCGCGCCGGGTCCCAGCGTGCCGTCCGGGACGGCCGGGATGCCGGTGCGCTACGGCGAGGGGCATCCCGCCGTGCAGTGCGTGGAGCGGGCGGGCTCGGTGCGGGCCAGCGCCGGGGTGCGGGCGGTCCCGGCGGAGCAGGTGCGCCGGTGGGCCACGGCCCGCCAGTGGCCGGAGGACACGGTGCACGGCCTGTGCGCGGTGCTGCGCAGCCGCGGCCGGACGCTGGGCGTCGTCACGTTCCTGCGGGGCGCCGGGCGCAGCGCCTTCGAGCGGCCGGACGCGATGTACGCCGAGGACGTGGCGGTCCGGATCGCGACCGCCTTGGACCTGGCCGGCGTGCTGGAGCGGCCCTAGGGGGAGGCGTCGTTTCGATCTTGCCGGGGTCGTGGCGCCTGGCACGCACATCTGCGGCGTTGTCGCCCCCGCTCGGGTCGGCAACAAGGCGCCGTCGACCGGAGCCGGCCTGATCCAAACGACACCCCCCAGCCGCGCGGAGTGCCGGAGGCGCTCAGCGGCGGTAGAAGATCCGGTCCCGGTACTGCTCCAGCACCCGGCCGTTCCATTCGTGGCCGCCGTCCACGTTGCCCGAGCGCAGCAGCGGGGGTTCGACGCCGCGGTCGGCGAGGCTCGCGGCCGCGGTGGCCGTCATGGCCTGCATGAGGGCGCTGGTGACGACCGTGGAGGCGGGGGCGAAGGGGGCCGGGACGGTGTCGAGGGTGAGTTCCGCGTCGCCGACGGCGATCTTGGAGTCCAGTACGACGTCGCAGTGGTCCTTGAGGAACGTGCCGGAGGCGTGCCGCGACGTCGTCTCGGAGGCGTACGCCACCGAGGTCACGCCGATGACGCGGACGCCGAGGGCGCGGGCGTTCATGGCCATCTCCACGGGCAGGGCGTTGCGTCCGGACAGGGAGATGATCACCAGGGCGTCGCCCTCGCGCAGCGGGGAGGAGTCCAGCACGGCGCTCGCGAGGCCGTCGACGCGTTCCAGGGCGGAGCCGAGCGTGGCGGGCATCACGTCGACGCCGACGACGCCGGGCACGGCGAGCAGGTTCATCAGGGCGAGTCCGCCGGCGCGGTACACGACGTCCTGGGCGGCGAGGGAGGAGTGACCGGCGCCGAAGGCGAAGAGCCGGCCGCCGCTCAGTACGGTGTCGGCGAGCAGCGTGCCGGCCGCCTCGACGCTGTCCGCCTCCTCGTCGCGGACGCGTCGCAGGAGGTCGATCGCCGCGTCGAGGAACTGACCGGCCGGCTTGTGGTCGCTCATGCGGGACCCCTTCTCAGTGGCTGCGTCGCGGATCACGGTGCGGTCTGGACCAGCGCGGTGTCAATACGGCGTCGGGGCGGCGGAGAGGGGGCCGGGCGGGCGCGGCCGGGCCCGGCTTTTCGCGGCGAGGCACGGTTGTCGGTGGTATGCGTCAGAATTGGTGGCAGGGCCAGCGCACACGCCGGTGGGCCTCAGCCTCCGGCAATCTCATCGAGGGGCACGTATGTCCGGACTGATCGACACCACGGAGATGTACCTCCGCACCATCCTGGAGCTGGAGGAGGAAGGTGTGGTCCCGATGCGCGCCCGGATCGCCGAGCGGCTCGACCAGAGCGGTCCCACGGTCAGCCAGACGGTGGCGCGGATGGAGCGCGACGGGCTGGTGTCCGTGGCGGCGGACCGGCATCTGGAGCTGACCGATGAGGGCCGGCGGCTGGCGACGCGCGTGATGCGCAAGCACCGGCTCGCGGAGTGCCTGCTGGTCGACGTGATCGGCCTGGAGTGGGAGCAGGTCCACGCCGAGGCCTGCCGCTGGGAGCACGTGATGAGCGAGGCGGTGGAGCGCCGGGTGCTGGAGCTGCTGCGGCACCCGACCGAGTCGCCGTACGGGAACCCGATCCCGGGCCTGGAGGAGCTGGGCGAGACGGACGGGGCCGACCCGTTCCTGGACGAGGGCATGGTGTCCCTCGCCGACCTCGACCCGGGGCTGGAGGGCAAGACGGTCGTCGTGCGCCGGATCGGCGAGCCGATCCAGACGGACGCGCAGCTGATGTACACGCTGCGCCGGGCCGGGGTGCAGCCCGGCTCGGTGGTGAGCGTGACCGAGTCGGCCGGTGGCGTGCTGGTGGGCAGCGGTGGCGAGGCCGCCGAGCTGGAGGCGGACACCGCCTCCCACGTGTTCGTCGCCAAGCGCTGACTGGGTGTCCCGAAGGGCCCGTCGACCGGGGCCCGTCGATTCGGGACCCCAGTGCGCCGAATCGCAGCGGCCGGGCGCTCCGCGTGCAAGGCTGTGGCGTGAGGCAGCGGACGTGAGGGGCTCTTGGCCCGCGGCTGACAGCGATGTCGCCCGGCCGGGGAGGGGGAGGGGCGTGCCTGAGAGACGGAGAGGGCCCCGGCGCCGAGTGGCGCCGGGGCCTGTCCTCCCCTGTGCTGACCTGGAGCCCCGAGCTCTCAAGGTCAATCCCCTCGGACCGTTTTCCCCGAGCGGTCCGCCTCCCGTTGAAGATCTCCCCTGGGCGGCGGCGATCAATCCCTGAGTGGTGTCACTCGAATGAGGGGTGTTGCTCGCCGAAACGGCTCTTTCGAATACCTATTCGATAGATTGGCTACTCTGCACGGCAGGCAGGACACGGTTCACAGGACGGCCGGCCCGCGAGGGCGGGCAGGTCCGAGCGGAGCTTGGGGGTGCCAGGACCTATGGCGCGGCGCATCGACGTGACCGGCGCGGGCGGCGTACGCCTCGCGGCATGGGAGTTCGGCGACCCTCCCAAGACCGACCGGGCGCCCGACCCGTCCTCCCCCGCGTCCGGCGGGGCAGACCTGCCCGGCGTGCTCTTATTGCACGGCCTGATGGGCCGCGCCTCGCACTGGGCCGCCACGGCCCGCTGGCTCTCCGCCCGCCACAGGGCCGTCGCCCTCGACCAGCGCGGCCACGGCCGCAGCGACAAGCCCCCGCGGGCCGCCTACACCAGGGAGGCGTACGTCGAGGACGTCGAGGCCGCCCTGGAGCAGCTCGGTCTCGGTCCGGCCGTCGTCATCGGCCACGCCATGGGCGCGCTGACCGCCTGGCAGCTCGCCGCCAAACGCCCCGACCTGGTCCGCGGTCTGATCATCTGCGACATGCGGGCCTCCGCCCTCGGAGCCGCCTCCCAGCACACCTGGACCGAATGGTTCCGCGCCTGGCCGGTCCCCTTCGCCACGCTCGCCGACGTCCGCAAGTGGTTCGGCGAGGACGATCCGTGGGTCGAGCGGCCGAACCCGGCCCGCGGCGAGTTCTACGCCGAGGTGATGGCCGAGTCCCCGGACGGCTGGCGCCCCGTCTTCGAACCCGAGCAGATGCTGCGCTCCCGTGAGACCTGGATCTACGACGCCCACTGGGAGGAGCTGGCCCAGGTGCGCTGCCCCACCCTGGTCGTGCGCGGCCTCGACGGCGAGCTGGGCCGCGCCGAGGCCCAGGAGATGGTCCGCGTCCTGCCCAACGGCCAGTACGCGGAGGTCGCCGACGCCGGTCACCTCGTCCACTACGACCAGCCGGAGGCCTGGCGGGCGGCCATCGAGCCGTTCCTGAGCACCCTCCGGGACGCCTGAGCGCCCAAAGACACGCCCCCCGGGACGAGCCCGTCACCCCTTGCTGACCGCCGTGAGGATCTCCGGCAGCCGGTCCGCCGTGCGCGGCGCGGCCAGCCGCAGGCCCAGCAGCGTCAGCGCCGCGCCGTACACCGTGCCGACCGGCAGCAGTACCCACGCCATGTCCCCGGCGCCCTCGCGCACGTTCAGCCAGATCGTCAGCACGATCACGGGCGCGCACAGCAGGGCCGCGCCGATCATGCCGCCGAAGATCGAGACCCAGGCCAGCCCGACCTGACCGGGCGCGACGTTCTTGTACCCCTCCTGCGGGATGGAGTACGGGAAACGCGCCGACGTCCACGCGCCGGTCGCCAGCATCGCGCCGAGCAGGGCGAAGGACAGGCCGAGCGCCTCGGGCAGCGCCCGCCAGTCGTCGAGCATCGCGGTGGTCAGCACCGTGACGAGGGTGGCGTACGGCAGCGTGATCAGCAGCAGCGCCAGCGCGCGGGCCCGCAGCTCGACGTAGGCGTCCCGGGGCGAGGAGATCGTCATCGCGACCATCCAGAACGCAGACGTGTCCTGCCCGAACTGGTTGTACATCTGGATGCCGAGCATCCCGGCGGCGAAGCAGGCGAAGTAGACCGAGCCGGTGCCCTGCCAGGCGTTGAACACCGGCACGATCAGACCGATGGCCAGCGAGGTCACCCACGCCGCCTTGGTCTTCGGGTCGCGCCACACATAGCGCAGGGTGCGCTCCATGGTGGTGCCCGTACGGCCCGCCGGCAGCCACCGGGCGAGTCCGGCCGAGCCGCGCTCGCGCACCGCCCCGGTTTCGCTCTGGAGGGTGGAGCCGTCGGGCGCCGTCATCAGCCGCGTCAGGTGGCGGGCCCACACCCGCAGCAGCAGCCCCAGCGCCGCGGCCGTCAGCGCCAGCTGGGCCAGCGCGATGCCGTACGACCCGTCGCTCGCCGCGTCCATCGCGCCGACCGCCGACGCCGGGGGCACCCAGCGCACCACGTCGGCCACCGGGTCCAGCTCGCCCAGCCCCGCGGAACCCAGCCGCTGGGCGCCGAAGTTGACGAGCTGCGCGCCCACCGCGACGACCAGCCCGCTCAGCACCGCGAGATCGCGTCCCTTGCGGCTGGTCAGCAGCCGTACGTTGGCGGCCGCGACGGCCCGCGCCAGGGTCACGCACACCAGCAGCGCGAGGACCGCGCCGACGACCCCGACGGCGTACGCCGCCCCGCCGTGCGCGACCGCGACCACGGAACCGGCGAACACGCACAGCGTGAACAGCGGCCCGATGCCCACCAGGGAGGAGATGAGCAGGGCCCGCACCAGGGGGCCGGGCCGCAGCGGGAGCATCACCAGCCGGGTGGGGTCGAGCGTCTCGTCGCCGCCGGGGAAGAACAGCGGCAGCACCGCCCAGCCCAGCGCGAGCACCGCGGCGAGCAGCACCACCAGCGAGTCCACGTGCGCGTACCCGCGCAGCGCGATCAGGCCGATCAGCTGGAGCGCGGCGAAGAGCAGCACCAGGGCGGCGGAGGCGACGTAGGCGGCCCGCCGGCCGCCGGACTGCCGCAGCCCGTTGCGCAGGAGCGACAGCTTCAGCCGGACGAAGACGGACGTGAGGGGCGCGCCGGAGGCGACCGGCGCGGCCGGTGGGGTCCGCGCGCTCATCGGGACCCGCCGCCCAGCCAGTCCAGGTCCGACCCGGCGTCCCGGCTCCCCGCGCCGACGAGTTCGAGGAACGCCTCCTGCAACGAGGCCGCCTCCCCGCGCACCTCGGCGAGCGTCCCGGTGGCCCGGATGCGGCCCGCCGCCATCACGGCCACCCAGTCGCACAGCGACTCCACCAGCTCCATGACGTGGGAGGAGAAGACGACGGTGGCGCCGGATGCGGTGTAGCGCTCCAGGACGCCCCGGATGGTCTGCGCGGAGACCGGGTCGACGCCCTCGAACGGCTCGTCCAGGAACAGCACTTCCGGGTTGTGCAGCAGGGCGGCGGCGAGCCCCACCTTCTTCCGCATGCCGGTCGAGAAGTCGACGACCAGCTTGTGCTGGGCCCCCGCGAGGTCCAGCACGTCGAGGAGCTGGGTGGCACGCCTGTCGACCTCGTCGCCGGGCAGCCCGCGCAACCGGCCCGTGTAGCCGAGCAGTTCCCGCCCCGACAGCCGCTCGAAGAGCCGCAGCCCCTCGGGCAGCACCCCGATCCTGGCCTTCACCTCGACCGGATCGCGCCACACGTCGTGCCCCACGACCTCGACCGACCCCTGGTCCGGTCGCAGCAGCCCGGTCACCATGGAGAGCGTGGTGGTCTTCCCGGCCCCGTTGGGCCCGACGAGCCCGATGAACTTCCCGGCCGGCAGCTCCAGATCGATCCCGCCCACGGCCACCTGCTGCCCGAACCGCTTCCAGAGCCCCTGAACCCGCACGGCGCTGTTACTCACCACAACTCCCTCCGTCGACTTGGCACCCTACGGGGGTGCAGCGCCGACCAGGGGCGCGGGGAACTGCGCGAGCAACCAGCCGCTACCCGCAGCCGCCGGAACACGGCAACCCGGCAGACGAGAAGGCGCCCCCTACCGATCCCTGCCGCACGCATACGCCAACGGCGAGATCAACTCCTCCACATCCGGCAGCCAACGATTCGCGGGCGTAGGCCGGCAGGCCCACTGCACCGCACCCCGCGACCCGAACCGCGTCGGCGGCGCCGCCAGGTACGCCCCCTCACCGAGCACCCCCAGATCGAGGACCCGGGGCGACCACCCCAACCGCCGCACGAGATCCGGCACCTTCGCCCCCGCCCCCGGAAGAACGAAGAACCGCATCCGCCGGTCCGGCGCCAGCGTCACCGGCCCCAGCGTCAGCTCCATCCGCTGCATCCGCGCCAGCGCCAGGAACCCGGCGGTCTCCGGCACGTCGATCGCGTCGAACGTCCGCCCCGTGGGCAGCAGGATCGACGCCCCCTGCTGCTTCTGCCACATCCGCCGGACGACGGTCGCGCTGCCCGTGGCCTGCGCCGCCCAGTCCTCGCGCGCCGGGTGCGCGCCCGGGGCGGCGCACGCCGGGTCGCCGCACGAGCAGCGCTGCACCCCGTCGGCGGGCACCAGCCAGGTGCCGGGAAACACGTCCCAGTGACGCTCCTCGGCGTAGCGAACGGCGGTCTCCAGCAGCGACGTGCCGCGCTGCTGCGGGATCTGGGCGGCTTCGGTGCCGGGGATGGTCTCTTCCACGTGGGTCTCAACTCCCGTGCTCACCGGGGGTTACGGGCGCCGTGCGCGCGGGGGAGGTGCATCGGCACCGCGCTCGGGGCGCATGGGTGCACAGGCGGGGGCGCGCAGGAGGATTCACCGCGGGAGCTGGGTAGCCAGCACTGGGGCCGGCAACGGCCGTCGCTCCGGCAATCCTCGTAAGCATCGCAAGCATTGCAAGCTTCGCAAGTCTCGCATTGTCGGCACATCGACTGGGCATTGATCTTCACGGCCGGATCCGCCGCGTTTCGTCGAACGATCCGCCGGGACAGCATCGAGACCGCATGAGACCGCATGGGGGTTACGCCATGGCCGCAAGGCCTCTCGTCGCGCGGCAGCCGAACGAACGACTGCAGGCGCTCATTCAGGAAGCGGGCTGCTCGAACGCGGGCCTCGCCCGCCGGGTCAACGTGTGCGGGGTCGAGCACGGTCTCGACCTGCGGTACGACAAGACCTCCGTGGCCCGCTGGCTGCGCGGACAGCAACCGCGCGGCCGGGCACCGGCGATCATCGCCGAGGCGCTCGGACGCAAGCTCGGCCGCACGGTCACGATCGACGAGATCGGCATGGCCAACGGCAAGAACCTCGCGTCCGGCGTCGGCCTCCAGTTCTCGCCGACGGTACTGGGAGCCATCGAGCAGGTCTGCGAGCTGTGGCGCAGCGACGTGGGGCGCCGGGACTTCCTGTCCGGTTCCTCCGTCGCCGCCTCGGCGCTAGTCGAGCCCAGCCGGGACTGGCTGATTTCCGCCCCCGACCCGCAGGTGTCGCGTTCGGCGGGGCCGCGCGTGGGCCAGTCCGACGTGGCGGCCGTGCGGGCGATGACACAGGCACTGGTGGACCTGGACCACCAGTACGGCAGCGGGCACGTGCGCCCGGTCCTCGTGCACTACCTGAACAGCGTCGTCTCCGGACTGCTGGCCGGCTCCTACCGGGAGGCGGTCGGACGGGACCTGTTCGCCACGGTCGCGCGCCTGACCGAACTGGCCGGATACATGGCCGTCGACACCGGCCAACCGGGCCTCGCCCAGCGGTACTACATCCAGTCGCTGCGGCTCGCGCAGGCGGCCGGGGACCGCGGCTACGGCGGGTACGTCCTCGCCGCCTCCATGAGCCACCTCGCCGCACAGCTCGGAAACCCGCGCGAGATCGCCCAGTTGGCGCGGGCGGCGCAGGAGGGCGCACGCGGGCGGGTGACACCGCGCGCGGAGTCGATGTTCCACGCGGCCGAGGCCCGCGGCCACGCGCTGCTGGGCGACGTACGGGCGGCCCACGAGGCGGCCGGACGGGCGGTCGGCGCGATGGAGTCGGCCGATCCGGCCTCCGGCGACGACCCGGTGTGGATCGCGCACTTCGACGACGCCTACCTCGCCGACGAGTTGGCGCACTGCCACCGGGACCTGGGACAGGCGGACGCGGCCGCCCGCTACGCGCGCCAGTCCCTGGACGGGCACCCCGTGTCCCGGGCGCGCAGGCGGGCCATCGGCCATGTGCTGTTGGCCACGGCGCAGGTGCAGCAGCGCGAGATCGAACAGGCCTGCCACACGGCGACGAAGGCGGTGGAACTGCTGGAGACACTGCGCTCGAACCGGGGTGCCGAGTACCTGGACGACTTCCAGGCCCGGCTGGAGCCGTACCGGGAAGAAGCCGTGGTCAGGGAGTTCGGCGCCCGGCTCGACCTCCAGGCCGCCGCGTGAACGGACGGGGCGCGGATGAGTGAACACGCGTGAAACCCGGCCGCGGTGTGCGGAAAGGGACATCAACAGCGCGCCGCGGCCTGGTTTTGTTACTGCTGCCACAGGGAAAGAGTTGACGCCCCGGGCGGCGTGGCAGTGGGCTCGGGGGACCCGGTAGCGTGAGCCGACGATTCCGAAGGTCCCCCATTCGTAGGAGTCCCGGTGACGCAGAGTGGACAGGGCGAGGAGCCCTCGCCGCGGCAAGCGCGCGAAGGCATCGTGCTGCCCTCGGACGGTGGCGAGCCCTTGCTGCCCGGTCTGGCCGGCGCTCCCGTCGGCCCGCAGGGCGGTGGCCCGGCACCCGCCTCGGCGCCGCCCGGCGGTCAGGCCTGGGACCGCCCCTGGGGCCCCGACCAGCAGCAGCACGCGCCCGCCACCCAGAGCTGGCCCACGCCGCCAGGCGCCCAGCCGTGGGGCGCCGCGGAGACCCCGCAGCAGGCCCCGCAGCAGGCCGAGCCGTCGTCGGCGCCGCAGGCCTGGCAGCCCGGGCAGGGCGCCCCGGCGCAGGCCCCCGGCGCCCTGCCGCCGCAGGCCGGACCCGGCCCGCTGCCGCCGGAGGGCGCGCAGCCGCCGTCGTACGGGACGCCTGCGGGCGACCAGACCTACGGCGCACAGCCGACGTACGGGCAGCACCAGCAGCATCACCAGCCCCAGCAGCATCAGCAGTACGGCGGGGGTGTCGCGCCGCTGCCGCCCGCCGACGAGGGCGCCACGCAGTACCTGCCGCCGGTCGTACCGCCCGCCGACGAGGGCGCCACCCAGTACATACCGCCGGTCGCGCCCGCGGGACCGGGCGCGCTGCCTCCGGAGAGACCCGCGCAGCCGCACGCCGCCGAGTCGACGCAGTACCTCGGCCAGGCACCGCAGTACCCCGCGCGGCCCGCGGCCGGGTACCCGCCCGCGCCCGCCGCGCCCACCCCCCATCCCGACGCCGAGGCCACGCAGTACATCGCGCCCGTGCCCGGCGGCCCCGTCGGCGCCCCGTTCGGCGCCGGGCCCGGCACCGACGAGGGGCGTCAGCCGCCCGCCGAGTTCGACAACCTCTTCCGCGGCGCGCCCGGCGCCGACGGTCCGGCCTCGGCCACCCAGCAGATGCCCCACTTCGACGCGCCGCAGCCGCAGTACGCCGGCGGTCAGCCCGGGTACGCCCCGCAGGGCCCCGGCGGCGGTGGCGGCGGCAGGCGGCGCGGGAACGACGGCGGCGGCGGCCGGGGCGGGCGCGGCGGTTCGCGGCTGCCGCTCCTCGCGGCCGTCGGCGTGGGCATCGCCGTCGTCGGGGTCGGCGCCGGCGCGATGATGGCCGGCGGGGGAGAGAACGAGGACAAGGGCGGCAACCAGACGGTGTCCGCCACGGCCCCCGCCTCCGAGTCCGCGTCCGCCCCGGCCTCGCCCTCCGCCGACCCGGCCCGGCAGCAGGCCGTCGAGCTGGACAAGCTGCTCGCCGACAGCGGCACCGGCCGCACCACGGTGATCAACGCCGTGGGCGACGTGAAGACCTGCGACAACCTCTCCCAGGCGGCCAAGGATCTGCGCGAGGCCGCCAAGCAGCGCAGCGGGCTGGTCGAGAGCCTCTCCAAACTGTCGGTGGACCGGCTGCCCCGGCACACCGAGCTGACCACCGCGCTCACCAAGGCGTGGCAGGCCTCCGCGTCGGCCGACAACCACTACGCGGCCTGGGCCGACCGGACCGCCGGCAAGAAGGGCTGCAAGAAGGGCAAGGCGGCCACCCAGCCCTCACAGGCCAACCGGGCGAGCGGCACGGCCAGCAAGGAGAAGGCCAAGGCCGCGACGCTCTGGAACGCCATCGCCAAGGAGTACGGCCTGACCGAACGCCGGCCGACCCAGCTCTGAGCCGGCCGGGCCCGCTGCCGCCCGGCAAGATCCAAACGACGCCCCCTAGGCGACGTCCGCGTTCTGCAGGGTGCGGGTGGTGTCCACCGCGCCCTGCCGAGCCGAGACCAGGCGGCCCTCCCGGACGACCTGGAGGGTGACGTCGGCGTTGACCAGGCGCGGGAAGCCGACCGAGGCCAGCTTGTCGGCGAACGTCCACCTCAGGTCGGGAGTGAGCCCGCCGGTGCCGACCTCCAGACCGTCGTCGAGGGCCCGCCGTACGGTGTCGGCGCTCACCTCGCCGTCGCCGAGCGACTCCACGACCTCCCTGAACACGGTGTAGGCGATCCAGGTGGTCTGCACCCCGGCGTCCGCCGCGTCGACGTTGTTGTCGCCGAACGCCTGCTCCTTGATCAGCTTCTTCAGCGCGTCCCAGGCCGGGTCGCCCACCGACGGGTACCAGCCGGTGACGTACGCCCCTTCGTAGGGCCCGGACGCACCGCCGCTCGCGTTGATCGTCGTCTGGTCGACGCTGCCGAGCACGGTCGCGTTCCGTACGTCGGGGTGGTCCTCGCTCGCGCGCCGGAAGGAGTCCATGAAGGTGCCGGTGCGGTCCCCGAGGACCGGCACCACGCACCCCGGCTTCCTCTGACCCGTGCCCTCCCGTGCCAGTGCCCGCTCGGACTGGTCGTCGTACGAGGTGGCGTCCTCCGCCGCCCGCTGGTCGTGGGCCCGCTCGTGCCCGCCGGAGACCAGCCCCGAGTCCAGCAGCGCGGACAGCTGGTCGCCCGCGATGGTGTCGGGGCGCACGAGCGTGACCGGCCCGCAGGAGTCGGCGAGCGCGCTGCCGAGCCCCGCGAGCAGCGCCGGCTGGCCCCCGTTGACCGGGTACGACAGCGGACTGGTGAACTCCGTGTTGGTGAGCCCGTAGCCGCCGATGTACGGGATGCGGGCGCCCTCCAGGACGGGGAAGAAGGAGTCGGCGTACTGGCTGTAGGAGCCCAGGACGGCGACCGCGTCCTCCTTGACGGCACGGCGGGCGCACTTCGCGGCGGCCACGCTGTCGTTGTGGTCGTTGCAGGTCAGGACGTTGAGCTTGCGGCCGCCGAGGCCGCCCTGGGCGTTGACCCAGCGGGCGTAGGCCTGGGCGAGGGCGGGCATGCCGGGCTTGTTGGTCGCGCCGGTGTCCTGGGGTGCCCAGGTCATGACGGTGATCGGGTCGTCGCCCCCGGAGCCCCCCGTGGCACCGGGGACGACCCCGCAGCCGACGGCGAGTGACGCGCACGCCACCAGCGCGCCCGCGGCCAGGGCGCCGGTGCGGGTGGCCCGGGAACGGCCGCGGAGGCCGCCGGGGATTGTGCTGCGGGTAGGTCGCCTGCCGGTCATGTACCCGCACGATTCCGTCACCCGGCCAACCCGGGAGTGACCTGCGGTCAACGCGTGGTGACGCGGAGGTGAATTGCGGGCGCCGGAGAGTGGCGGGGAAGAGGAACGTAGGATCGACGACCGTGCAAGGTTCGGAGAACTCTTCCCGTCGCGGCCGTCGCTCCTCCACCATGGGCGGCATGCCACTCAACGACATGCCGTGGTGGCGCTGGCGCAGCCAGGTGCGCTCCGCGCTGCACATGCTCTCCGCCCCCGCCTTCCAGCGGGACGTCTGGCTGGCCGGCGTCGACGGCTACGGGGACGTCACCGACGCCGTGTACCGCCTGGTGGAGGACACCTGGCTGGACCACTGGTCGGCCGAGAAGTACGTGGGCACGGTCTTCCGCGACTCGCAGGAGGCGGCGCTGGTCGACACCGCCGTGCTGCGGGTCCTGCGGATCATGCACCAGGTGGGGCCGGACGCGCCGGTGACCGCGTACCTGGAGCACGCGGACTGGCCGGAGGCGGTGCGGGCGGCGCGCGACGCGCACGTACGGCTGGCCACCAGTGACGGCGAGGACCCGGAGGCGGAACCGCGCACGCTCGAGGTGCTGCAGATCCTGACCCGGTCCGCCTGACGGGACGGCACGCGGTCCGGGGGGCCGGATATGGGAACCTGTGCTGCATGAACGCGCAGTCCTCCGCCGCCGTCCCCTCGGCCGACGCCCCGGCCGACCAGTACGTCCTCACCCTGTCCTGCCCCGACAAGCAGGGCATCGTGCACGCCGTCTCGAGCTACCTGTTCATGACCGGCTGCAACATCGAGGACAGCCAGCAGTTCGGGGACCACGACACGGGTCTGTTCTTCATGCGGGTCCACTTCTCGGCCGGTGAGCCGGTGACCGTGGACAAGCTGCGCGCCAGCTTCACCGCGATCGGTGACGCCTTCCACATGGACTGGCAGATCAACCGGGCCGACGCGAAGATGCGCATCGTGCTCATGGTGAGCAGGTTCGGGCACTGCCTGAACGACCTGCTCTTCCGCGCCCGGATCGGCGCGCTGCCCGTGGAGATCGCCGCCGTGGTGTCCAACCACACCGACTTCGCGGAACTGGTGGGGTCCTACGACATCCCCTTCCACCACATCCCCGTGACGAAGGACACCAAGCCGGAGGCCGAGGCCCGGGTCCTGGAGATCGTGCGCGAGGAGAACGTCGAACTCGTCGTGCTGGCCCGCTACATGCAGGTCCTCTCGGACGACCTGTGCAAGGCGCTCAGCGGGCGGATCATCAACATCCACCACTCCTTCCTGCCGAGCTTCAAGGGCGCGAAGCCGTACCACCAGGCGCACGCGCGGGGTGTGAAGCTGATCGGCGCGACCGCGCACTATGTGACGGCCGACCTCGACGAGGGGCCGATCATCGAGCAGGAGGTCGAGCGGGTCGGTCACGACGTCACGCCGGACCAGCTGGTGGCGGTCGGGCGGGACGTGGAGTGCCAGGCGCTGGCGCGGGCCGTGAAGTGGCATGCGGAGCGGAGGATTCTCCTGAACGGCCGCCGGACGGTGGTGTTCGCCTAGCGGCGCCCAGCGGGGCGGGGCCTTCTGTCTCGTCGGCGGCTGCGGGTGGTGGGTGGTTGCTCGCGCAGTTCCCCGCGCCCCTGAAGGGGCGTTCACTGCACGCCCTCAAGGGGCGCGGGGAACTGCGCGACCAGCCACGACGCACCCGCGGCCGCCCGCGAATCCGCAACCGCCCCCTACATCCGGCTCAAGCTAGCCGCAGCGAACAGCACGTCCCGGATCGCCTCCCGGTCCCCGACCTGTCCCGCCGCCGCCTCCGCCGGAGGCACATGGCCCGCCGCCAGCCGGCAGAACTCCACGCCGTCCAGGGCGACATGCGCCACCTCCAGGTCGGCGGAGCCCACCGCGCCGGGGGAGTCCAGCGGGATGAGCCACTCGCCGCCGCCCGAGCCCTCGATCTCCAGCCGCAGGCTGCGTCCCGGCTCGCCCGCGGTCACCAGGTGCGGACGGTCGCCGGGCGCGGCCAGACCGGCCCGGCGGCGCGCCGCGAGGGCGCCCGGCAGCATCCGGGCCGCGAGGTCGATCATGCCGTTGAGATGGCGCGCGGACGGCGGCCTGTACGGATAGTCCACCGCCTCGGCGATGTCCTCCGCGTGCACCCAGCACTCGAACGCCCGGTCCAGCATCGCGTCCCGCAGCGGCAGCTCGAAGTCGCCGTACGAGACCGGCAGCCCGCCCGCGTCGCCGGTGAACGCCACCGTCCGGACGACGCTGTGACTCTGCGCACGCCAGGGCGCCCGCACCGCGCGGGTGGGCGGGTAGTGCGAGGCCCGCCAGTACGCCTCCGTGCGGGCGGCCGGTGCCCGGGTGGGCGCGGTGATGTCGCCCAGGGGGTCGTCGAGGCCCAGGGTGACGGCGACGGTGCCGTCGACCGTCAGGAGGTGGGCGATGACCCCGGCGACGGTGGTGCGGCGGCTCGCGGTGTCGTCGCCGTCGAACCAGCGCAGCCGGACCGGGGCGTGCCACTCGGCGTCCCCGAAGTCCTGGAGCAGCGCGTCCAGGCGCGCGGTCTCGGCGTCGTAGGGGGCGGCCCACTCGGGCACCGGGATGCGGGGCGGGCGCCGCTCCAGGCACCCGTCCAGGACCCGGGTGCGCAGGGCGGGGTCCAGATCGAGGCTCTCCGGCCGCTGGAGCAGCGTGACGGCCTCGCGCAGGCGCAGCGCCTCCTCGGCGCAGGCCTCGCACTCACCGAGGTGCTCCTCGACGGCTGCCGCCTCCCGCGCCGAGCAGGCGGCCAGCGCCCACGCACCGAGCAGCGACGTCAGCACCTGGTGCTCCAGCGCGACCGGCGCCGGGTCGGGCAGTACCCGCCCGCCGTCCTCGACGGAGGCCCGGGGCAGCGGTATACGCGCCCCGGTGCCGGTGCCGGTGCCGGTGCCGGTGTCCGCGTCGTCGGCTGCCCCCTTCTCGTCGTGCCCGTCGTCCCCGTCGCTCTCGTCGTACGCCTTCATGCAGCACCCCCGTACTCCGGCGGAGCCCCGGGCGGGTGCGGGGTGCGGCCGGCGTCGCGGGCCGTGGACAGGAGCTGGAGGCCCAGGCGGAGGCGGCGTCGGGCCTCGTCCTCCGTGACGCCCAGGTCGGCGGCGGTCTGGCGGTAGTCGCGGCGCTGGAAGTAGGCCAGCTCCAGCGCGGCGCGCAGCGGAGCCGGCATGGACTGGACGATGTAGTCGGCGCGGGCGGCGACCGAGGCGTGCCGCACCTTGGTCTCCAGCTCCTCCGCGGTGCCCGGCCCGCCCCGGACGAGGGCGGCCGTCTCGGTGGCGCGCAGCCGCTGGACGGCGAAACGGTGGGTGAGCGTGGCGATCCAGGTGCGCAGCGGGCCCTGCCGGGGGTCGTAGGCGTCGGGGTGCTCCCAGACGTGCGCGAAGACGTCGCGCGTGATGTGGTCGGCGGCACGCTCGTCGTCGAGCACGCGGTGCGCCAGACCGTGCACCAGCGAGGCGAACCGGTCGTACAGCTCGCCCAGGGCGGCGGCCTCGCCGCGTGCGAGCCGCTGCTGCATCTTGCGGTCCCAGCGCGGTGGTGCGTCCCTCTTCGCCATGCGGTCCCTCCACCCCCTCCTCGGTCCCAGCCTGCGGCCACCCTCCCCCCGAATGTAGTCGGCACGTCCGACAGCGCACGCCCCTTTGTTCCAATGCGCGCCCCCGACCGGCCGGAGGTGATATGCGCCTCCACTACCCTCTATCGTGCGACCGAATTCGATCGAACAGGATCGAAACCGTCTGAAACAAGCCACTTCCGACCGGTCTCCGTTTCCGTCGCGGCGTTTGCGGGAACGGCCGGTGGGCAGGCGCGCCGCCAAGAAGCGTAAGTGTGGCTTCCGTTTCGGGTGAATCCCGGAGGTTCCAGACGTTCCGACGAACGAAGGGCATGGTGGTGACGTTCAACGTGACCGGCGGCGAGCGGGGCCAGTGGGCCGTGCTCCAGGTGTCGGGCGAACTGGACCTGGTGACGTCACCGGTGCTGCGGCAGCGCGTGCACGACGAGGTGGCGGAGGGGCGGCACAGCCTCGTCCTGGACCTCTCCGACGTCCTGTTCTGCGATTCCAGCGGGGTCGGCGTCCTCATCGCGTCCCGGCGGCTCATCCGCTCCTGCCAGGGCAGGCTGCGCCTGATACTGCCCGCCCAGGGCGCCGTAGACGGCTCCCACGTCAACCGCGTCCTCGGCGCGCTGGGCGTGCGCCGGCTCTTCGACTGCCACCCCGACCTCGCCTCGGCGACCGGGGACGAGCCGCGGCCCCTGTCCGCGTAGGCCGCGCGACTCGCGGCAAGTCCCGTCCGCGGCGTCGTCCGGCGACGTACGCTCCCGGCGAGACGTACCCCCGAACACCGACGTGAGGCGGCCGGAGAGAACCATGGTCAACAGCGAGTACGAGCGCAGGATCGCCGCGCGGTTCACCACCTTCGACCAGGACGGCAACGGCCACATCGACCGTTCCGACTTCAGTGGGGCGGCCAAGGCGCTGCTCGCCGAGTTCGGCGTCGCCGCCCGCTCCGACAAGGGCCAGGCCCTGTACGGCGGGGCCGAGGCGCTCTGGCAGGGCCTGGCCGGCATCGCCGACCGGGACGGCGACCAGCGCATCATCCGCGAGGAGTTCGTCACCGGGGCGGTCAAGCGGCTGCGGGACAAGCCGGACCGCTTCGCCGAGATCGCCCGCCCCTTCCTGCACGCGGCACTCGACGTCGCCGACACCGACGGTGACGGAGCGGCCACCGTCGCGGAGGCCGCGCGGGCCCTGACCGCGTTCGGCGTGCCGGAGGACCTCGCTCGCTCGGCCGCCGCCGCGCTCGACGCGGACGGGGACGGCAGGATCGGCGAGACGGAGATCGTCCCGGCCTTCGCCCGCTACTTCACCGTGCCCGAGTAGCGCCCGCCGCGGGAGCGCGCGCCCGGATGTCGCGGATCGTGGCGGAAGGGCATCACGGAGCGTTGATACCGGGCCGTGTCCGCCGAGTGGCCCGTTACGGCCCGGAGTCGGTGCCACACTCCGGTACCTTGTGGGGGATGCGAGCGGTCCCGAGCGCCAGCCGTGCCGGAGTTGCCCCTGGGGCGGCTCCGGAACCGGCGGTGTGCGCCTTGCCCCGCAGGGTGCGACGGCCGTCGGCCACCACCTGTTCGACTCCCCGGAAAGCGCGTCGCACAGTATGCCGCACGCGTACTCCTTCGCGCTGGAATATGCCTGAAGCGCTTGTTGGCGTGACTGTACGTCAACCATGCTGTGCCGCAGGGGATTCACGGTCCGTGATCCCTGCCCCGGCCGTTGTTCTGGCCATGCTGGAAATGGCTACGATCGTGGCCCTCATGAGGCGCGAGCCTTTGTGTCCGCCGGTTCGGATGGTGTGAGCGGTGCAGGTGCTTCAAGTGCAGCTGGAGGTCCGTCCAGACCCCTCGGAAGTGGGGCGTGCCCGGCGCTGGGCGCGTTCGCGGCTCGCCGGTTCGGGGATACGGGCCGACGAACCCCTCGCCGAGACGCTGGTCCTGCTCGTCTCCGAGCTGGTCACCAACGCCGTGGTGCACACCGGGCGTTCGGCGGTGCTGCGGCTGGTGCTGCCGGGCGCGGTGACCGAGGAGACCGAGGAGGCCACCGTCCGCCTCGAAGTGGACGACGCCAGCGACCGGGCTCCCGTGCCCCGTTGCGCGGGCGGCGAGGCGACGGGCGGCCGGGGCCTCGCCCTCGTGGACGGCCTCGCCGATCGCTGGGGCTGGAGCCGGGAGGGCACCGGCAAGCGCATCTGGTGCGAACTGGACCGGTGCGCCGCGGGCAAGGAGACCCCACCGGCCTGCGGGAGCGGCGGCGGCGCGGTGGCGTACGAGGGAATCGCGTACGAAGTGGTCTGACGGCGCCGTGCGCCGGGGTGTGCTTCCGTGCGCGTCCCCGGCGAATCGGGACGCAAGTGGTGAAACAGCCCTTGCCGGTTGACGGATCGTGACCGTTTCCTCACGCTTGTAGGCAACGATTCGCCGCGAGGGGACGACGAGGGTTCGGTGACGGAGCCCTCGACGAGCGTGGGTCGTGTCGGCGGCGGTTCCCTCGGGGGCGACGGGAACCGGGCGGGAGCGCCGGAGTCGGGTGGCGGCGCGCGATGCCGTGCTCGGGGCGGACAACGCCGCGCCGCCGGCCGACGAGTCCGGGGTGGACCCCGATCACTGTCCACAGGCTGTGGACAACTCCGCGCGGAACGTCCGCCGGTACCCGGTCGGCGTGACCCCGAGCGCCGCCTGGAGGTGCTGCCGCATCGACTGGGCCGTGCCGAAGCCGGCGTCCTGGGCGATCTGGTCGATCGAGAGCGCGGTGGACTCCAGCAGGTGCCGGGCCCGTTCGACGCGCTGCCGGGTGAGCCACTGGCCCGGACTGACGCCGACCTCCTCGCGGAAACGGCGGGTGAAGGTGCGTACCGACATCGCCTCCTGGGCGGCCATGTCCCGCAGCTGGATCGGCTCGTGCAGGCGGCCGAGCGCCCAGGCGCGGGCCCCCGTCGTGGACGACTGCTGGGGATCGGGCACCGGCCGCTCGATGTACTGCGCCTGCCCGCCGTCCCGGTGCGGCGGTACGACGGTGTGGCGGGCCACCTCGTTGGCGACGGCGGTGCCGTGGTCCCGGCGCACGATGTGCACGCACAGGTCGATCCCGGCCGCGACCCCGGCCGAGGTGAGCACGTCGCCGTCGTCGACGAAGAGCACGTCGGCGTCCACCCGCACCTTCGGGAACAGCCGCTGGAAGTGCTCGGCGGAGGCCCAGTGCGTGGTCGCCGGGCGGCCGTCCAGGTATCCGGCGGCGGCCAGCACGAACCCGCCCGTGCAGATGGCGACGAGCCGGGTGCCGGGCCGCACGAGGGCCAGCGCGGCGGCCAGTTCGGCGGTCAGCGCGCCCTCCTCGTAGACGGGGCCCAGCTCGTAGGAGGCGGGGACCACGACCGTGTCGGCGGTGGCCAGGGCCTCCGGGCCGTTCCCGACCAGGATCTCGAAGTCGGCGTCCGTGGCGACCGGGCCCGGCGGCCGGACCGAGCAGGTGACGACCTCGTAGAGCCGACGCCTGTGCTCGTCGCGGGCCAGGCCGAAGATGCGCTGCGCGATGCCCAGCTCGAAGGGGAGCAGCCCGTCGAGGGCGAGCACGACGACGCGGTGCGGTCGGTCGGCGGTGCGGGGAGCACCGGGGGCGCCGGGGGTGTCGGCGGTGTCGAAGGCCATGGCCCGATCCTAGCGAACCCTGTCCTTCGGGCCACTCGCTCGGGCGAGGCCCGTTGCGGACACTCTGTGACGTGACCCAGACAACCGACGCCGCCGCAGTACCCGAGACCCCGCGGAAGCCGGCCCGCCGCCGGCGCGTGCACCGCGCCTGGTGGGTCGCCGCCGTGACCTTCGTGACGATCATCGGGGCCGCAGCATTCCGCTCCCTGCCCGGTATCCTCATCGACCCGCTCCACCAGGAGTTCGGCTGGTCACGCGGCACGATCGGCGCCGCCGTCTCGGTGAACCTCGCCCTCTACGGGCTGACCGCGCCCTTCGCCGCCGCGCTGATGGACCGCTTCGGCATCCGGCGGGTCGTCGCCGTCGCCCTGATGGTGATCGCGGTCGGCTCCGGCCTGACCGTGTGGATGGACTCCGCCTGGCAGCTCATCCTGTGCTGGGGCCTGCTGGTCGGCCTCGGCTCCGGCTCCATGGCCCTGGCCTTCGCCGCCACCGTCACCAACCGCTGGTTCACCGAGCGGCGGGGCCTGGTCACCGGCGTCCTCACCGCCGCCTCCGCCTCCGGCCAGCTGATCTTCCTGCCGCTGCTGTCCTGGATCGTGGAGACGTACGACTGGCGTCCGGCGGCCGTCACCGTCGCCCTCGCCGCCCTGGCCGTCGTCCCCTTCGTCTGGCTCCTCCTGCACGACCATCCGGCCGACGTCGGCCAGAAGCCGTACGGCGCCGAGGAGTTCGTGCCCAAGCCCGCGCCCGTCCCCGGCGCCGCCCGCCGCGCGCTGGCGGTCCTGTTCTCCGCCGTCCGCACCGGCCCGTTCTGGCTGCTGGCCGGCAGCTTCGCGATCTGCGGCGCCTCCACCAACGGCCTGATCCAGACCCACTTCGTGCCCGCCGCCCACGACCACGGCATGCCGATCACCGCCGCGGCCTCGCTGCTCGCGGTCATCGGCGTGTTCGACGTGGCCGGCACGATCGCCTCCGGCTGGTTCACCGACCGCTTCGAACCGCGCCGCCTGCTCGCCGTCTACTACGCCCTGCGCGGCGTGTCCCTCCTCTTTCTCCCCCTGCTGCTCGCGCCGAGCGTCCACCCGCCGATGGTCTTCTTCATCGTCTTCTACGGCCTCGACTGGGTCGCCACCGTCCCGCCCACCCTCGCCCTGTGCCGCGAGCACTACGGCGACGACAGCGCGATCGTCTTCGGCTGGGTACTGGCCTCCCACCAAGTGGGCGCCGCCCTCGTCGCCTTCCTCGGCGGCGTGGCCCGCGACCACTTCGGCTCCTACGACGTGGTCTGGGTCGCCTCCGGGGCGCTGTGCGCGGCGGCGGCCCTGATGGCCCTGGTCATCCGGAGGCGCCCGGCTCCGGTGGCCGCGGTGGCCTGAACGGGCGCGAGGGTGCGGGCCTGCGGCGGTACGGGCACGCACCTGGGTCCGCGACTAACCCGGCAGCCGGGACACCCGGCCCGACTCCCGCTTCGCCACCGCCCCCGCGATGCGTCCGGCGTCGAGGGACAGTTCGCGCAGCATGCCGCTGATCGGGTTGGTGAAGCCGGTGAAGTACAGGCCGGGTGCGGTGGCCGGGGTGCGGGCCCCGTGGGTGGTCGGGCGGCCGGTGTCGTCGAGGACGCCGAGGTGTCCGACCAGGCCCTCCAGGCCCCGCCGGTACCCCGTGGCCGCGATCACCGCGTCGGGGGCGATGCGGGTGCCGTCGGCCAGCAGGACCTTGCCGTCCTCGAAGCCGTCCATCGCGGCGACGATCTCCACCCGGCCCGAGCGCACCGCGTCGATCAGGCCCACGTCCTGCACCGGGATGGCACCCTCGGCCACCCTGCTGTAGAGCCCGGTGCCGGGACGCGGCAGCCCCTGTGCCGACAGGTCGGGCACGCTGATCCGGGCCAGCGGCCGGGCCAGCCGGTCCACCAGCGCGACCGGCAGCCGTCGGCACAGGATGCCGGTGTACTGGGCGGCCCACCCTGCGGTCGAGCGGCGGAGGATGTGCGGCGCCGTGCGTACGGCGAGCCGGACCCGGGCGGCCCCGCCCTCCACCAGGTCCACGGCGATCTCGGCGCCGGTGTTGCCCACCCCGACCACCAGGACGTCCCGGCCGGCGTACGGGGCCGGGGCGCGGTACTCGGCGGCGTGCCGGAACTCGCCGGTGTAGGTGTCGCGGCCGGGCCAGTCCGGCACGCGCGGGGTGTGGTTGTGGCCGGTGGCGACCACCACCGCGGCGCCGGTCAGTTCCCGGCCCCCGGAGGCGTGCAGCAGCCAGCCGGTGCCGTCGGCAGTGCGCTCGACGCGGAAGACCTCCACTCCGGTGACGATCTCCAGCTGGTGGTACTCGGCGTACTTCTCCAGGTACCGCACCACGTCGTCCCGGGCCACCCACCGTCCGAAGCGGCGCGGCATCGGCAGGCCGGGCAGCGCCGACAGGCGGCGGGTGGTGTGCAGCCGCAGCCGGTCGTAGTGCCGCCGCCAGGAGGAGCCGACGTGGTCGGCGCGTTCCAGGACCACGGCCCGCAGACCGCGGGCGCGCAGCGCGTGGGCGACGGCGAGACCGCCGGGACCCGCGCCTATGACGTACACGGGCAGGTCCGCGGGGTGGGCGGGCCGCTGCGGTGCGGCGGACGCTGTGGAGTCGGCCATGCGGCGAGCGTAATCGCGCGCTCGATTGATGGGTCTCGGTCAAGACCGGAATCGGTTGCGGATCGGTCACGGCCGGGACGGGTCGGCTTGAATGGCCGGATGGCCCACACACGCATGTACACCCTCGACCCCTCCCTCGCCCACTCCGAACCCCGCGGGCACGGACTGTGCCTGAGCGCCTGGGACGCCGCCTCGGACGCCGACGCGCAAGCGTGGCTGCGCGGCCACCTGGACCCCGACTTCCAGCGCTGGAACACACCGCTCACGCTGTGGACCGACCTCGCCGGGGCCCGCGAGTCGCTGCGGGGTCGGGCGCGGGACGCGGCGGACGGCAGGTCGGCGTCGTTCCGGATCACGGACGACGAGAGCGGTACGACGCTGGGGCACCTCGGCCTCGGCGAGATCAGCCGGCAGCTGAGGACGGCCCGGGTCGGCTACTGGGTGCTTCCCGAGGCCCGGGGCCGTGGCGTCGCCACCCGGGCCCTGGTCCTCGCCTCCCGCTGGGCCTACGCCGAACTCGGCCTGCACCGCCTGGAACTGGGCCACGCCGTGGGGCACGACGCCTCCTGCCGGGTCGCCGAGCGCAGCGGCTACCGCGCCGAGGGGACCCTGCGCGGGGCGATGTTCGAGACCGGTCGGCACGACGCGTTCCGGGACGTGCACCTGCACGCGCGCCTGGCGACGGACGAGGAGCCGACGCCGCCCGGCGCGCGGTGAGCGTGGCTCACGGCCACAGCAGCCGCCGGTCCCAGGCGTCGCCGTCCGTCCGGCGGTAGGCCAGCCGTACGTGGCGCCGACGGGCCTCGCCCTGGAAGAACTCCACCTCGTCGGGGCGCAGCCGGTACAGCGTCCAGGACGCCACCGGGGCGTCCGGTTCCCGCCCGGCCCGCTCCCAGGCCGCCTCCGAAGCGCGGGCCAGTTCGTCCGGCGAGCCCAGCTCCGCGCTCTGCCGGCCGGTCAGCGCGGCGGCCAGGGCGCCGGTCGACCGTGCGTGCAGGTCGGCCCGCGCCTCCTCGGCCGGGGCGACGGCGACCGGGCCGCGCAGCCGTACCTGGCGGCCCAGCACCGGCCAGTAGAAGACCAGCGCGGCGTACGGGCGGGCGGCGAGGTGGCGGCCCTTGCGGCTGTCGGCGTGGGTGGCGAAGGCCCAGCCGTCCGCGTCCGCGCCGTGCAGCATCACGATGCGCGCGTCCGGCAGGCCCTCGGCGTCCGCCGTCGCCAGCGACACCGTGTGCGGCTCGCGCTCACCGGCCGCGACCGCCTCGGCGAACCACCGGGTGAACAGCTCCACCGGGTCGCCGGGCGCACCGGCCGGGTCGAGGGGCGGCAGTTCGGTGACCGCGGGGTCCCACACCCGCAGCGACCTCAGCAGCTCGTGAAGATCGGTTCCCATACCCCGATTGTCGTGCGGTCGGGAGCGTTTGGGGGTCAGAGCGAGCCGAGGTCGGAGGAGACCCAGCGTTCGGGGCGCATCCGGACGACGACCTGCTCGCCGTGGTTCGCCGTGGCGAAGGCGACGTAACCGTCGACCTTCTCCGCCGGGAGATAGCGCGCGGACAGCTCCCGCAGGTGTTCCTCCGTCGCGGTGACCGTCTCGACGACCGGCCCCTCCACCGACACGTAGCGGATGGTGGGCTCCAGCCGGTCGACCATCAGCGAGAACCGGCCCGCCGTGCTGATCAGCTGGTTCTTGCGGCTGTCGAGGCCCGTCATGATCCACACCTCGCCGCCGGGCTCGTACTGGTACCAGATCGGCACGGTCAGCGGGGCGCGGTCCGCCCCCGCGTCGACCGCGAGCGCGGCGATGTGCGGCTCGGCCAGGAACGTCTCACGCTCTTCGCGGGTCAGGGCCACGGCGGTCTCCTCCAGCGGATGCGGATGCGGATGCGGATGCGGTGCGGGTCTGGACGCTGAACACAACGTCGGCCGGAGGGACGGCTGTTCCCCGGCCGAGGCCGTCGCGGGGCTGAACTTCGAGGCGCTGGACGTCGTGCCGAGGCGGCCTGAGGCCGGGGCACGGTCGCCGAGTTCGAGCGGGCGGCCGACGGGGCGGCGAAGGTCTGACGGACTGCTGGAGACCCGGAGGTCTGCCGGAGACCGGGAGGTCTGCCGGAGGTGCGGCGGGCGGCGACGCGGCGGAGCGGAGATGACAGGCTGCCGCGCGGCGTACTACTTGGCGGGCTTCTTTCCGGTGATACCGAGATACGTCAACAGGGCGAGATGCGGCTTGAGTTCCGCCTGTTTCACACCCCAGGAGGAGAAGCCCTTCTGGTGCGAGGCGGCGGCCGCGAGCATGACGACCAGTGACCCGGCGATCGCCGCGGGGTTCACGTCCTTGTCGACCTTGCCCTTTGCCTGGAGATCGGCGACGGAATCCGTGAGGGAGGAATTCACCGAGTTAAGGATCTTCATGCGGATTTTGGCGAATCGCTTGTCGCCCTCCGCCGCACCGAGATCGATCACACGCAGAATCGCGTCGTTCTTCCGCCAGAACTCCAGGAATCCGTCGACGAGTTCCTGTGCCGTCTGCCAGCCGGCCTTGCCGACCCACGAGCGGCCCGCCGTCAGCTCGGCCAGCGAGGAACTCTCGGCGGCCACGCGGTCGGCGATCTCCAGGACGGCGCCCTCGACGTCCGGGAAGTACTGGTAGAAGGTCGCGGGCGAGGTGCCCGCCTTGCGGGCGACATCGATGACTTTGACATCGCGATAGGGGGAGGAGCTGAGCATTTCGCTGAGGCAGTCGAGCAGTTTCTGCCGGGTCGCCTGCCCACGTCGACCGGCCACGCGGCCGTCGACGGTACGCACTTGTCCTGTCATGCCGTCAGCTTACCGACGGGTGATCCGAGCGCGATTCGGCCGACTGCAAATGGGGTGTGAGCGCGGAGAGAGGCTGGTGCGCCTGGTCTGCGCGGTGCGGACGACACGGTTACTTTGACGGCATGGCCGAAAACGGGGCATTCGAGAAGAGGTCGCCGAAGTCGTCGGACCGCCCGTCCGCCCGCCGGGAGGGAATCCCCTGCTGGGTGGACGCACAGCTCTCCGACGTG
Organism: Streptomyces sp. BBFR25; assembly: GCF_044590125.1. Lineage (NCBI taxonomy): Bacteria > Bacillati > Actinomycetota > Actinomycetes > Kitasatosporales > Streptomycetaceae > Streptomyces > Streptomyces sp. BBFR25. The sequence continues at coordinate 3,755,352 of NZ_CP172447.1, read as the reverse complement.
GAGGCGGGCAGGCGTTTCTACGGCGAGCTGTTCGGCTGGACCTTCCAGGCGGGAGCGGCAGGGGAGTCCGAGGAGAGCCCCTACCGGGCGCCGGGGGAGGCCGTACGGGCGTGCCTGGACGGGGAACCGGTCGCCGCGCTGGTCCGCAAGACGGACGGCCGGATGCCCACCGTGTGGTCCGTGTACTTCCACACCCCGGACGCCGCCGCCCTGGCCGCGCGGATCCGGGCGGGCGGCGGTCAGGTCGTCACCCCGCCCCACCCGGTCGGAGACCTGGGCACCGCCGCCCTCGCCGCCGACCCCGACGGTGCCGTCTTCGGGCTCTGGCAGCCGGGCCGCCGCACCGGCTTCGGGCGCCGGCACGAGCCGGGCACCTTCGCCTGGGCCGAGCTGTACACCCGGGACACGGAGGCCGCCAACGCCTTCTACGGCGACCTGTTCCACGACGCGCTCTTCGGCGCGGACGCGTCCCCGGACTTCGGCCGCGCCCGGGTCGCGGACGTGTTCCCCGCCGAGATGCCGCCGCACTTCCTCGTCCACTTCGCGGTCGAGGACGTGGACGCCGCTCTCGCCGCGGTGACCCGGCTCGGCGGGCGGGTGCGGGTGCCGCCCTTCGGGACGTCGTACGGGCGGGTGGCGGTGGTGTCGGACGGCCAGGGAGCGTCGTTCGCGCTGCTACGACGCTGAACGGACCCGGAGGGGGCTTACCGCGGCCCCTTTGCCCGGAATCGGGCTAGACACCCCGATTGTCGCCAGGTTCGCCACCAGCGCCTCGGACAGGAAGAATCGGGGTGCGTGGCGCCACGGAGGTGCGGTGGTGAGACGCTGCACTTCGGTCGCGTACATATGTGGGTGGCGCGGCCCGTACGGGGAGGTGGCAGGCAAGTGGTGGATCAGCTGACGCAGCACGATCCGCGGCGGATCGGGCCGTTCGAGGTGCTGGGCCGGCTCGGCGCCGGCGGCATGGGGCTGGTCTATCTCGCGCGCTCGGCGTCCGGGCGGCGCGTGGCGATCAAGACGGTGCGCACGGAACTGGCCGAGGACCAGCTGTTCCGCGTCCGCTTCACCCGCGAGGTGGAGGCGGCCCGCGCGGTCTCGGGCTTCTACACGGCGGCCGTGGTCGACGCCGACCCGCGCGCCGCGGTGCCGTGGCTGGCCACGGCCTACGTACCCGCACCCTCCCTCGAGGAAATAGTGAACGAGTGCGGGCCACTGCCGGCCCAGGCGGTGCGCTGGCTGGCCGCGGGCGTCGCGGAGGCGCTCCAGTCGATCCACGGCGCGGGCCTGGTCCACCGCGACCTGAAGCCCTCCAACGTCCTCGTCGTCGAGGACGGCCCCCGCGTGATCGACTTCGGTATCGCGTCCGGCGTCTCGAACACCCGTCTGACCATGACGAACGTCGCCGTCGGCACCCCCGCCTACATGTCCCCGGAGCAGGCGAAGGACTCCCGCAGCGTCACCGGCGCCAGCGACGTGTTCTCGCTCGGCTCGATGCTGGTCTTCGCCGCCACCGGCCACCCGCCCTTCCACGGCGCCAACCCGGTCGAGACGGTCTTCATGCTGCTGCGCGAGGGCCCCGACCTGGAGGGCCTGCCCGACGAGCTGCGCCCGCTCATCGAGTCCTGCATGCAGATGGAGGCCACCGGCCGCCCCAACCCGGCCGACCTCCAGTCCCAGCTCGCCCCGCACCTCTTCGGCTCCGGCTCCGACGACAGCGGTACGGCGTCGGCGTGGCTGCCCGAACGGGCCGTGGGCCTGATCGAGCGGCGCCGCAACGGCCGACCCGCGGTCAAGCCCGCCACCACGGGCGGCGGCCGCGGCCCGGGCCCCTCCGGTGCCCGCGGGCCCGCCCACGCGCCCCCGGTGCCGCCCCCGCCCGCGCACGACCCCGTCGTACCGGCGCCGCCCGCGCACGGCCCGGCGGTACCCGCTCCCGTCGGCGCCCCCGACGGCGGGCCGGTCCGGCTGCCCGGCGCGGCGGTGCCCATCGGCCCCGGCCCGCGCGTCGCCGACATGCGCGCCGCCGCCGTCGCCGCGCCCCCGCCGGAGTCCGCCCTCGCCGCGTCCTGGTCCCGCCCGCGCCCCGGCGTCAACGGAGCCGACCCCGCCGTACCGGCCCCGTCGTCGCCCGCGCCCCCGGAGGCCTCGCCGGCCGGGTGGCGCCCCTGGCGGTTCCGGATGTCCAACGACGTCTGGGGCACGCCGCGGGTCGCCGAGGACCTTGTCTACGTCACCTCCTTCGAGGTGCACGCCCTGGACGTGGCCACCGGCCGGCGTCGCTTCAAGACCCGGGACGTCGCCTGGTCGATGGCGGTCGCGGACGGCCGTATCCACGCCTCCGACGGACCCACCCTCTTCGCCCTGGACGCCCGCGAGGGCGCCGACCTCTGGCGCGTCCAGACGGACGCCTGGGTGTACTCGCTCCAGGCCGACCGCGGCACCGTCCTCACGGCCACCCGCGGCGGCGGCGTCCAGGCCTGGGAGGCCTCGGCCGGCCAGAAGCTGTGGGAAGTCACCGGCGCCCAGACCGACTTCGAGTCCCCGGAGGCGGGCGCCGCGCTGCACGAGGGCACGGCGTACGTCTGGCAGGACGCCCGCCTGCGCGCCCTGGACGCCCGTACCGGCGAGGAGAGATGGTCGTACCCGATCGGCGACGCGGCCTCCTGCGGCGGCGTGCCGGTCCGCCTCAGCCAGGCCGCCGACGGCTACGTGTACGTCGCGGCCGGCACCCGGGTCCTCGCCCTGGAGGTCGCCTCCGGCCACGTCCGCTGGCACTTCGAGGCCCCGGCGGTCTTCCTGGCCCCGCCCACCTTCGTGCCGGGCCCGGCCGTGACCGGCGGCGGCGTCTACCTCGCCGACTACCTCGGCACCGTCTACGCCCTCGACGCCACCGACGGACGCGACCGCTGGCGCATCGCGACCGAGGCCCGCTCCTCGACCGACCCGGTCCTGGTCGCCGCCGGACACGTCCACGTGGGCAGCGGCAAGGGCCTCTACACGCTGGACGCGGTCACCGGCACCCCCAAGTGGCGCTTCCAGGCGGGCGGCGACATCGTGGGCGCGCCCGCGGTCGCCGAGGGCCGCATCCACTTCGGCTCGACGGACCACCTGCTCTACACGCTGAAGGCCGACGACGGCCGCCTGCGCTGGAAGCTCGCCACCGGCGGCGAGATCACCGGCTCCCCGGTGGTCCGCGACGGCATCGTGTACGCGTGCAGCAAGGACCGCTGCGTGTACGCCCTGGACGCGGAGAAGGGCACGGGGACGGCCCGTACGACGTGAGGCCCCGTGCCCGGCCGGTGACGTGTCCGTGACATCCGCGGACTAGCGTGATCTTCATGACGACACGGGGGCGGGCACTCAGGTTCACGGCGATCTCGGCACTGGTGGTCCTCAGCCTCACCGGCTTCTCGACCGGCCGCCACGGCCACGGGGGCGACGGCTCGGGCGGCGGATGCAGCAGTTCCGGCCAGGACCACGACAGCTCGTCGTCCACATCGGGCGGCGGCGACGCCTACAAGGACGACGACACGTATGGCGACGGCACATATGGTGACGGCACGTATGGCGATGACACCTACGGCGACGACTCGGGCAGCGGCGGCAGCGGCGAGGCCGAGGCGGAGCCTGCCGTCCTGAACCTGATCACCTGCGTCAGGGAGGACCAGCCGTGGTCCACCGTCGAGGTCACCAACCCGAACGCCACCGAGTACACGCTCGCCGTGACGGTCCTCTTCAAGGACGCGGACGGCACGACGATCGACGAAGGCACCGAGGAAGTCACCGTCCCCGCGGACGGGGTGAGCGCGGTCCGCGTCCCCTTCGACGGCTCCGGCATCCCGGACCACTGCGAAGTGTCTGAGCGGTGAGGGAGCCGGTCTCCTGAACCCCTCCGGGCACACGTCGGCCGCGGCGGCTCCCCTCCGCGCCGCCGCGGCCGATCCCCGTGTGGAGGAAGGTCTACTTGCCGTCGCCGTCCAGGTCCAGGGCGGGCGGGGCCGGCATGTGGTTGTCCATCGTGGTGATCGCTTCGTTCGCGGGCCCGCTCGGCATGTGGTTGTCGAGCGTCGTGACGGGCTCCTCCGTCGCCGGCGGAGTGGGCATGTGGTTGTCCTGCGGTGTGGCGTCCGCGTCCTTCATCTTGTCGCTCATGGACTTCGCTCCTCATGGGTCGTGACGAGGTAGCAACGCCCGTCCGGTAGCTCCCCCGTAGGCTGCCGGACGGGCGTGCGGAGCCGCACACTAACTGGTGGGCTCGGTCGTCATCCGTCTGCCCCCCGATGCGACGGTCTGACGGAGATGACAGTGCCAGGGGGAGATAAACGAACGCTGAACGCTCCCGGCCACCGCCGGTCGACGGCCGGGTTCACCGCGCCATACTGCGAGCCAGCAACGCCCTTACCTCGCCGACCTCCTGGGCGTCGTGCTGCTCGTAGAGGCTGAGCGCCTCGCGCCAGCACGCTCGCGCGCGGTCCGCCTGGCCCAGGGCCGACAGGGCGCGTCCCAGCAGAGCCAGGACGTTGCCCCGCATCCGGTCGCCCCCGATGCATCCCAGGGCGAGTGCCTGCTCGGCGTGCTGGGCCGCCGACGAGGGGCGTCCGGCGGCCAGGTGCACCTCGGCGAGGCGGAAGTTGGTGGCGCCCTCCCACAGGCGCTGCCGGTGGTCCCCGAAGATGTCCAGCGCCTCGGCGAACTCGCCCAGTGCCTCTTCGTGACGGCCTGCTCTGGTCAGTGCCACTCCCAGGGCGAAGTGGCCGTTGGCGAGGCGCATGGTGCGGCCCAGCTCCGCGTACACCGCGAGTCCTTGCCGGGCGATGTCGACGGCCTCCGCGACGTTGCCCATGCCGAGCTGGGCACGGGAGAGGTTCGACAACGCGGACGCCTCGCCCGCGCGGTTGTCCGTTGCCCGGAAACCCGCGATGGCCTGGTGGAAGAGGCCCTTGCCCTCGGCGTACCGGCGCTGGTGCAGGCAGACGAGTCCTCGGTTGTTGGCGACCCAGCTCACGGCGGCCGAGTCCTCGGCGGAGCCCGCCAGCCGCATGGCCAGCCGTGCCTCTTCCTCGGCATGCTCGATGCGACCGGACACCAGAAGCACATCGCTGAGAACGGTGCGAGCCCTTCCCTCGGCGCGGGTGTCCGCCGCGGAACCGGTGGCGTCGCACATCGCCCTGGCCGTCGCCTCGTACTGGTGTGAGTTCGCGCCGGACTCCGTCAGGTCCTTGGCCGCCCACAGCAGATCCACCGCCCGCCGCAGCCTGGCCGTCCCGGCGGACTGCCGCACGCACGCCAGCAGCGGCGCGGCCTCCGTGTACAGCCAGTCCAGCGCCGCCGACCCCTCGGTGAACGTCAGCCCCGGGTACTCCGTCGGCTCCAGGCCGTCCACCAGCCGGTCCCCGGGCCGTTCGATCGCGTACACGCCCGCCGCCGTGGCCAGGTAGAAGTCCAGCAGCCGGGACAGCGCCGCCCCCAGCTCGCTCGGCGGGTTCTCGTCCCGTTCCGCGCACGCACGCGCGTAGAGGCGGACCAGGTCGTGGAAGCGGTAGCGGCCCGGGGCCGCCGATTCGAGCAGCGAGGTGTCCACCAGGGACTCCAGGAGGTCCTCCGTGGCCTCCACCGGGAGGTCCAGGACCGCCGCGGCGGCGGCGAGGGAGATGTCCGGGCCGTCGGCCAGGCCCAGCAGGCGGAAGGCGCGGGCCTGGGCCGGTTCCAGCTGGCCGTAGCCCAGTTCGAAGGTGGCCTCGACCGCCTGGTCGCCCGCCTGCAGCTCGTCCAGCCGGCGGCGCTCGTCCGCCAGCTTCGCGGCCAGCACCGAGACGGTCCAGGTGCGGCGGGCGGCCAGCCGGGACGCGGCGATGCGGATCGCCAACGGCAGGAAGCCGCAGGCGCCGACCACGTCGAGCGCCGCCTCCCGCTCCGAGGCGACCCGCTCCTCGCCCACGATCCGCGTGAAGAGGGCCAGCGCCTCCTCGGGCGACATCACGTCCAGGTCGACCAGGTGCGCCCCGGCGAGGTCCACCATCCGCACCCGTGCCGTCACCAGCGCCGCGCAGCCGTCCGTGCCGGGCAGCAGGGGCCGCACCTGGGCGGCGTCGCGGGCGTTGTCCAGCAGGACGAGGACGCGGCGGCCGTCCAGGACGGAGCGGTAGAGGGCGGCGCGCTCCTCCAGGGAGTCGGGGATCGCCGAGTCGGCCGTGCCCAGGGCCCGCAGGAAGGAGCCCAGGACCGCCTCCGGCTCCGCGGGCCGCGCGCCCGCGCCCTGGAGGTCGACGTACAGCTGCCCGTCCGGGAAGGCGGCCCGCGCCCGGTGGGCGACGTGCACCGCGAGGGTGGTCTTGCCGACGCCGCCGATGCCGGCCAGCGCCGAGACCGCCATCACGCGGCCCGTCGTCGGCTCCCCGGACGCCGCGGACAGGATGTCGCTCAGCTCGCGGACGAAGGCCGCGCGGCCGGTGAAGTCGGACACGGTCGCCGGGAGTTGCGCCGGACGGAACGCCGCCGTCGCCTTCTCCGCGGCCGGCGCGGAGGGTTCGGCCAGGCCCGGGTCGGCCTGGAGGATGCGCTGCTGGAGTTCCTGGAGGCCGGGGCGCGGGTCGACGCCCAGCTCGTCGGAGAGCAGGCGGCGGGTGTCCGCGTAGACGGCGAGGGCCTCCGCCTGGCGGCCGCTGCGGTACAGGGCCAGCATCAGCAGCTCGCGCAGGCGTTCGCGCAGCGGGTGGGCCGCCGTGAGCGCCGTCAGTTCCGAGACCGCCTCGGCGTGGCAGCCCTGCTCGAGGTCCATGTCGAGGCGGGACTCCAGGAGTTGGAGCCGCCATTCGTCGAGCCGGACGCGCTGTGTCTGGGCGTAGGGGCCCGGCACCCCGGCCAGTACCTCGCCGTCCCACAGGGCCAGCGCACGGCGCAGCAGGTCACGGGCGTGGCAGAGGTCCCCGGCGGTCCTGGCCTTCTCGGCCCCGGCGGCCAGGTCCTGGGCCCGCGCCAGGTCCAGCGCCCCCTCGCCCAGGCCCCGTACGGCGTACCCGCCCGACTCGCTGACCAGCACGCCCGGGTCGAGGACCTTGCGCAGCCGGGAGGCGTACGTCCGCACCGCCGCCAGCGCCTGCGACGGCGGTTCCTCGCCCCACAGGGCGTCGATCAGCTCGGCCGCCGTGGCCGTACGGCCCTCGCGCAGCAGCAGGGCGGCCAGCAGCGCGCGCTGCTGCGGGGAGCCGGTGGTCAACGTCTCCTCGCCCCGCCAGGCGCGCACCGGCCCCAGTACACCGAAGCGCAGCGCGCCCGATTCCTTCCCTTCCGCCGGGAATCCGGGACGCCGCTGCTCCGGAACCCGCGGTCCACCGTCCATGCCGTCCCCCTAGACATCCTGAGCAACCACGTCAGTTTGCCTTGTTCATGCCGACCACGTCAGCCGTGGGAGACGCCGATCACAGGTTCTTCATCAGCTTTGCTACCCCTGCCCCTCCAGCTCCACCCGTACCGTCAGATGCCCCGTTCCGACGCCCATCGCCCGCACCGCCATGCTGTTGAGGCGGGGGAGGCGGCGCAGGCGGGCCAGCGGGTCGTCGTCGGGGAGGAGATGGGCCGTCCCGGGGTACCAGCGGCCCCGGACGCGCACCCGTACGCGCGGGTCGGCCTTGATGTTGCGGATGTACTGGGAGCGCTCGCCGAACTCCGAGACCAGCCAGAACGAGTCGCCCTCCCGGCGGCCGCCCACCGGTGTGCGGCGGGGGAGACCGGAGACGCGGCCGGTGGTCTCCAGGAGGGTCTGGCCGGGCAGCCGGCGCACGACGGCGTTCAGCCGGCGCTGGAAGGCCGTGACGGTCCGGTACTTCCGCTCGGGGTTCGGCGGTTTCGGCATCGTGGGTCCGCGCTCCGTCTCGCTCGGGGGCTCCGCGGTCGGTCCCGGGGAGTCCGGTGGCCTCTGGAGACTAACGCCCCAGGAACACGGGGTTGGTGAACGCCGCCAGCGCGCCCGGCAGCGGGCCCGCCGCCGCCTCGTGCCGCACCTCCGCCCGTACGTAGGCCGCGTACGAGGCGGTCGTGCGCCACTCCACCGTGCCCGTGCCGGACACCGGCAGCGGGTCGCTCGTGAACAGCACGCCCTGGTCCGTGACGAGGCGCACCGTGCAGCGCGGGGCGCCCGTCACCTCCAGGCGGACGGTGACCGGGGTGTCGGCGTCCACGCGCAGCCGTTCGCCGATCCCGGCGTGTTCGCCCCGGCCGCCGGACGCGGTGAAGGACAGGGACAGCTTCGACGACTCGGCCACGTAGGACCGGCCCGCGCGGATGCCCTCCTGGATCGCCTCGCGGGACAGGTCGTCGGCGAGGACGACGGTCTGCGGGCGGCCGATCACGTCGGGGGAGCGGTGGGAGTCGCTGCTGCCCATCGCCGGGATCCAGTCCCGCCGCCCGTCGCGCACCGAGGCGACCAGCATGCCGTCCCAGTCGGCCAGCGCCACCTCGTCGTCGGGCGTGTAGGCGCCGTTCCACACCTCGACCGCGTCCGCCTCCCCGAACCCGAACTTCCAGTTGCAGCCGATGCAGGTGGCGTGCGGGTGGGCCGGCACGACCAGGCCCCCGGCGCGGCGGATCTGCCGGGCGAAACGGCCGAAGCGGTTGTCCCGGGCCCGGTAGCGCCAGTCGACGAAGGTGCCGGGGTCGGTGCCGAGGGCGACGACGTGGCCGTTGCGGGTCGTCACCTCCTCGCCGAGCAGGATCAGCAGGTCGTCCACGGCGTGCTCGGCCCAGTGCGCGTGCGCCGAGTGCGTGTTGTGCTCGGAGGAGTTGATGAAGTCCAGGCCCGCCGCCCGCGCCAGCTCCGCGATCTCGGCGAGGGTGTAGCGGCCGTCGGAGTACTCCGAGTGCAGGTGGCAGTCGCCCCGGTACCAGGCCCGGCCCCGCCCCCTGGCCCGCTCGGGCGGGTAGACCGGCCGCGGGGTCTCGCCCTGCTCGCCGTAGGTCAGCGTGATCGTGATCTCGTACGACAGGCCCTGTGGGGCCACCGTGTACGGGCCGAGCGCGATGTGCCAGGTGCCTTCCCGCACCGGCCCCGGGACATAGCCGGGGGTGGCGGCGTCCGCGCGGACGAAGAACTCCGTGCGCGCCCCGCCCGACCAGCCGCGAAAGCCCCGGCCGCCCAGCTCGGTGCCGCGCTCGTCGAAGAGGCCGATGTCGAGCGCGTTGCCCTGGGTCCCGGCCGGGACGGTGGGGCGGTCGTAGGTGTAGGCGACGCGGATCTCGCGCACCCCCCGGGGGACTTCGACCGGGACGTACACGAAGTCGGGGGAGCCGGGCGGGAGGGTGCCGCGTACGGTTCTGGTCCGCGGGCCCGTACCGCCCGCCGCTGAAGCGAAGCTCACGGTCGCCAACGTAAGCGCGGTGGCCGCTCCCGTCACGAACACCGCGCGTCTGCCGATCCCGGCGTGGTCGTCCTCGCACATGCTGCTGCTCCCCAGGTGTCGTCGATGACATGGCATGGGTGGTGCAGGGGGTGGTGAGTGCAACCCTCGTATTGAGCCGTGAACTGCGGGGCAAGGGAAGGGGGGAGACGGATGGAGGACCGGAAACCGTGCGGTGGGTCACGGGGACGGGACAGCCGTGCTGATCACGCCGCTCGTATGCTCGAAGGATGACGACTTCCGCGACCTCCGGAACCGGACCCGCCGACCCCACCGGCCCCACCGAGAACTCCATGCGTCGCGCCCTCAAACGCGCCCGGGACGGCGTCGCGCTCGACGTGACCGAGGCCGCCGTGCTGCTCCAGGCGCGCGGCGAGCACCTCGACGCCCTCACCGCGTCCGCCGCCCGGGTCCGCGACGCGGGCCTGGAGGCGGCCGGACGCCCCGGCGTCATCACGTACTCGAAGAGCGTCTTCGTCCCGCTGACCCGCCTGTGCCGGGACAAGTGCCACTACTGCACCTTCGTCACCGTCCCCGGCAAGCTGCGCCGCGAGGGACACGGGATGTTCATGTCGCCGGACGAGGTGCTCGACATCGCGCGCAAGGGCGCCGCCCTCGGCTGCAAGGAAGCCCTCATCACCCTCGGCGACAAGCCCGAGGAGCGCTGGCCGGAGGCCAGGGAGTGGCTGGACGCGCACGGGTACGACGACACGATCGCCTACGTCCGCGCGATCTCGATCCGCATCCTGGAGGAGACGGGGCTGCTCCCGCACCTCAACCCGGGCGTCCTGACCTGGACGGACTTCCAGCGGCTCAAGCCCGTCGCGCCCTCCATGGGCATGATGCTGGAGACCACCGCGACCCGCCTGTGGTCCGAGCCCGGCGGCCCGCACCACGGCTCCCCGGACAAGGAGCCCGCCGTACGCTTGCGCGTCCTGGAGGACGCCGGGCGCTCCTCGGTCCCCTTCACCTCCGGCATTCTCATCGGTATCGGCGAGACGTACGAGGAGCGGGCCGAGTCCCTCTTCGCGCTGCGCAAGGTCTCCCGCGCCTACCACGGCATCCAGGAACTGATCATCCAGAACTTCCGCGCCAAGCCGGACACGGCGATGCGCGGCATGCCGGACGCCGAACTGGACGAGCTGGTCGCCACGGTCGCCGTCGCCCGGCACATCATGGGCCCCTCCGCCTGCCTCCAGGCCCCGCCGAACCTGGTGGACGCGGAGTACGAGCGGCTGATCGGCGCCGGCATCGACGACTGGGGCGGCGTCTCCCCGCTCACCATCGACCACGTCAACCCCGAGCGCCCCTGGCCGCAGATCGACGAACTCGCCGCGAAGTCCCAGGCGGCCGGGTTCGAGCTGCGGGAACGGCTCTGCGTGTACCCGGAGTTCGTCCAGCGCGGCGAGCCCTGGCTCGATCCCCGCCTGCGCCCGCACGTGGCGGCCCTGGCCGACCCGGCGACGGGCCTGGCCCGCGAGGACGCGACGGTCGAGGGACACGCGTGGCAGGAGCCGGACGAGGCGTTCACCGCCACCGGCCGCACCGACCTGCACGCCACCATCGACACCGAGGGCCGCACCTCGGACCGCCGCGACGACTTCGACGAGGTGTACGGCGACTGGGGTGCCCTGCGCGAGGCCGCCGCCCCCGGCATGGCCCCCGAGCGCATCGACACCGACGTACGCGCCGCGCTGGCCACGGCGGCCGACGACCCCACGCGGCTCACGGACGACGAGGCGCTCGCCCTGCTGCACGCCGACGGCCCGGCGCTGGACGCCCTGTGCTCCATCGCGGACGACGTCCGCAAGAGTGTCGTCGGCGACGACGTGACGTACATCGTGACCCGCAACATCAACTTCACCAACGTCTGCTACACCGGCTGCCGCTTCTGCGCCTTCGCCCAGCGCCGCACGGACGCCGACGCCTACACGCTCTCCCTGGACCAGGTCGCCGACCGCGCCCAGCAGGCGTGGGAGGTGGGCGCGGTGGAGGTCTGCATGCAGGGCGGCATCCACCCCGACCTGCCCGGCACGGCGTACTTCGACATCGCGCGGGCGGTCAAGGAGCGCGTGCCCGGCATGCACGTGCACGCCTTCTCGCCGATGGAGGTCGTCAACGGCGCGACCCGCACGGGCCTGTCGATCCGCGAGTGGCTGGGCGCCGCCAGGGAGGCGGGCCTGGACTCGATCCCGGGCACGGCGGCCGAGATCCTCGACGACGAGGTCCGCTGGATCCTCACCAAGGGCAAGCTGCCCACGGCGACGTGGATCGAGGTCGTCGAGACGGCCCACGAACTGGGCATCCGCTCCTCCTCCACGATGATGTACGGCCACGTCGACCAGCCCCGCCACTGGCTCGGCCACCTGCGCACGCTCGCCGGGATCCAGCAGCGCACGGGCGGCTTCACGGAGTTCGTGACGCTCCCCTTCATCCACACCAACGCGCCGGTGTACCTGGCGGGCATCGCCCGGCCCGGCCCCACCCTCCGGGACAACCGCGCGGTGACGGCGATGGCCCGCCTCCTCCTGCACCCGCACATCCCCAACATCCAGACAAGCTGGGTGAAACTGGGCACGGAGGGTGCGGCGGAGATGCTCCGCTCCGGCGCCAACGACCTGGGCGGCACCCTCATGGAGGAGACGATCTCCCGCATGGCCGGCTCGTCCTACGGGTCGTACAAGTCCGTCAAGGACCTGATCGCGGTCGCCGACGCGGCCGGCCGCCCGGCGAAGCCGCGCACCACGCTCTACGGCCCGGTGCCCGAGGAGCGGCAGCGGGCGGCACGGGACTCGGACGGACACCTGCCGCAGCTGCTGCCGGTGCTGGACTGACGAAGTCGGGTCGGGACACACGGCCTCCCGCCCTCCCGTTCATCAGGGAGCGCCGTGTGCGGCACCTTCGTGTTCGCCGCAGGCCGTGTGGCCTTCGGAGATGGACGTCAGGTAGCGGTCGCGTTCTGTCTCCGTGAGGCGACGGCCGGCACGGGCGCACAATTGTTTGGTCCAAGCGTCGACGGACACGTCCCACGACATGATTTCTCCGCCTTCGGTGGCGGACCACAGGTGCTTGCCGTCTGCAGAGAAGATGAGACTGGTCTGCCAGCCCGGACCTCCGGTTCCGGAAAATGAGATGTCCGTCCAGGGAACGGTTACGTTGCCCAGTCGGTCGCCGGTCGCGAAGTCCCACAGCCAGACTGTGCCGTCGCCGGCCAGCGTGGCTGTCCATTGGCCAGTGTGATCGGTGACCAGTCCGTTCACTCCGGCCCCCTGGGACCGCCAGCGCAACTGACCGCTCTGGAGGCTCCAGTTCTGCAGCACGCGGCCGTCGGTGACGGCGAGAAGTGACTGTCTCTCCTCCGACAGGGTCAGGCTGTTCACCACGGAGGTTCCTAGGTCCAGTCGTTGCAGGAGTTCACCCGATGCCACACGGTAGACGCTGACGTAGCCGTCCCCGGTTGACACCGCGGCCAGGTCGCCCTTTTCGCTGATGGCCGTCACGGACTCGGTCGAACCGGTCGGCTGGGAGTCTTCCCCGGTCGACCCTTCTGCTGCACCCTTCACCGCAATCGACTGCTTTCCGGTACCGGGGTCGACGAGGAGCACGGAGTCGTCAGCGAGAGTGACCACCACGCGGCCGTCCGGCCTGCTGGAAATTTGAGTTTGTCCGGAGGCTCCGAGATGCTCGGGAAGGGCAAATGACTTCTCTTTCGTCAGGCTCCCTGACTTGTATCTCCACATTTCCAGACTAGAACTCGATGCGGCGTATAGGACGTCTTCGGAGTTTCCGAACGTGAGTGAGGCGTATGGCATGTCCGCAGCACTCGCGATCTCTCCTTCCGGAGACCTGACATGCAGCGAGAGTGGGGACTCGACAGTGGTCTGCTGACTCCATGCCAGTAGTCCACCCGGACTCAGGGCAAGGGGTGGTTGGTACTCGACCGTCGCCCCGTCGGGCACCGAGACGCTGTGCCTGTGCATGGTGGGTGCTCTCTCTGTCAGGGACCAGAGGGCCACCGTGCTGCCGTCGGCGGAGGCGAGTCGATCACCCTCTCCTGGCGAGAAGGCCAGGAGTGACGGCGCCTCGACTCCCGGGAGCGTCTCCAGCACCGCCTGCGGTGAGCCCTCCTCGGCTGTGGCCAACAAGAGCCCTTGGCTCGTGCCGACCGCGGTGCGTCGTCCGTCTGAGACGGCCAGGCTGGACGTCTCCTTACCCACTCGGGTCGTCTGAGCTCCACAGCCACTGCCCTCGGTGTCCGATCCAGGGCTCGAACCTTGGGAGAGTTGATCCAACGAGGAAAGGGAAACGCTGCCGAACTTCATGAATCCGAAGCATTTTCCGCTCGGAGATGCGGCGGAGACGTAGCCGTTGGCCGGAAATTGAACGTCGTCGGAAGCGTCGAGTGTCCGCAGTTTTCCATCGTAGATGCGCCAGCCCATCGCACTGGTCACCGTGATCTTGTTTCCGTTGTCCCAGAAGGCAAGATTGAGGGCTGCTGAGAGGAGTTCCGTTTCGATGTGGTGGGAGACTTTTTCGGTCTTTCCCTCGTGTAGCTTCAGGCTGTTGTCGCCGTCCATCCAGGCCAGGTCGTGAGTGGAGGGGCGGAACGAAATCAGGGAGACCGCGCTCCCTTTTCCGGACAGGCGCTGGTTTTTCCCCGTCTGCAGGTCGTGGAGGACAACCTCGCCGGAGCTGGTGCCGATAGCGAGGAGCTGGTCGTCGTCGCTGAAGGCCAACGCGTTGATCTGTCCCGTGAGAGAGAACCGTTCCGCTCTTCGGGAGCCGTCAGCCGTCCACAGTGTCACTGTGCCCTTCTCTGTGCCGGCGGCGACGAAACGAGGTGAAGTGGTATGGGCCAGAGCTGTCACCGTTGCGCCGGCGTGCACGAAGCGAACCAGATGAGGGCTCTGTGTCGTCACCTGGTAGAGCGCCGAGAGGGTCTCCGGCGTCTCCTCCACCTGGTACGCCTGTAGGGCCAGCAGCGACGCTGTCTCCAAGTCGTCACCGCTCAGATTGAGCGCCGTCGCCGCCAGTTGACGGGCTGTGGCGATGCGGGCCTGTTGTTGGGCCGTGTTGCGTTGAGCGAAGGCGAACACCGCGGCGGCGGTGGCCAGTACGGCCAGCGCGGTCATTCCGGCCAGCATGCCCTGCCGGAAGCGCCGGAGCCGACCCCGCTGGGTGACGTCCTCCCCGAACAACTCGTCCTTCGGTCGGTCGTGCAGCGGGGCGGCGAGGTCCGCGACGGCCTCGCGGAAACGTGGCTCACGGAGGTCTCCGGAGTGGTCGGCGTCCATCCATCGCAGGTCCACCCAGCGTGGCTCGGCGGTGAAATGCCCGCGCAGGGAGGGGTGGAGGCAGGTGGAGCGCGCGAAGTCGAAGTCGCCGGCCGCCTCGTCCCAGTGGATTTCCCCGCCCGTGACCACGAGCAGCAGCTTTTCCGCGCGGGGACCCTGCCGCCACCAGTCGATCTCCTTGCCCACCCACTTGGACGCACGCGACTCCGGCGACGCGAGGAGCAGCAAGTACTCGGAGTCACCGAGCGCCTGCTCCACGGTGCTCCACAGGTTGTGTTCCATCGACATGGCGGCGTTGTCCAGGAACACCCGCAGCGCCCGCATCCGGTTCCAGGGCCTGGCGAACGTGTGCAGCGCCTGTCTCAGGAGCCGGGCCCGGTGCGTGTCGGGCGTGTGGCTGTACGAGATGAACGCGGCGTAGCGCATTGATGGGCCCCCGTCCCGGCGTACTGCGGCGACTGGATCACGCTCCTGCGGGTAGAGCTGACACACAGTCAAAAGAGGCGACAGACTACCCACTTCGTGTCGGTGTCGCGAGAGACGGGGGCGGGGATGAGCCAGGGACTGCAGGGCCTGGAGGGCGACGATCTTCCGGTGGTTTTCCGGTCCTCGGACTCCGCCTCGCTGGGCGGGCAGCGTAACTACATCCGGGGTACGAAGATCCGGCTGGCGCTGGCCGTCGCAGCGGCGTTGTGCGGTGCCCTCGATCAGCGTGCGGCGGTCGTCGGGCTCGTGGTGGTCTTCGTGCTGACCATCTGCGTCGAGGTCTGGCTGCTGGCGGAGCGCCCCGAGCAGTCCTGGTACGACGGGCGCGCGCTCGCCGAGTCCACGAAGACCCTGGCCTGGCGCTTCGCGGTGGGAGGAACCCCCTTCCCCGTGGACCTGCCCCAGGCCAGGGCGCACCGCAGGTTCCAGCGACGCTTGGGGGAGCTGCTGCGGGAAGCACCCGTCTCCAGTCTCTCGCCGCTGGGGTCGATCGCGGTCACCGATGCTATGCGGGACCTGCGTGCCCGACCCTTCGCCGAGCGCAAGGAGGCGTACCTGCACCACCGGATCGAGGACCAGCAGTCGTGGTATTCGGCGAAGGCGGCCTCGAACGTCCGCAACGCCCGGCGCTGGCGTCTGGTGCTCATCGCCGTCGAGGGACTGGGCTTGACGGCAGCGGTCCTGCGGCTCCTCGACCTGTTCACCTTCGACCTGGCCGGGATCCTCGCCGCCGTACTGGGCGCCGGCTCGGCCTGGCTCGCGGTGCGGCAGTACGAGACACTCGGCCGGGCCTACACATTCGCCGCCACCGAATTGAGCGTGATCCATGAACGGCTGGCCCACGCCGACGAGGAGACTTGGGGGGACGAGGTGTCCGACGCCGAGGATGCGATCAGCCGGGAGCACACGATGTGGCGGGCATCCCGCGGGACGAGCTGACGGCGCGATCTGCGGCTCGGGGCACGAGAACAGCCGCAGTAAGATGATCGGGCCCCCGGTGTGTCGGGGTTCTCGTAGCTGAGGAGATGCGTGCCCGTGCCTGCCCGACTTCCCTCTTGGGCGTGGGTCTCCGGTCTGACCGTGGGCGCGATAGCGGCGGTGACCGTCCTGGCCGTGCAGGCGGACCAGGGGCCCCACCCCACCGCCGTGGCGACGAAGCCGAGGCCGTCGGCGTCGGCGGACGCGCACCCCACGCCGAAGGAGACCGCGCCCGCCCCGGTACCGGAGGGCTCCGGCACCGGGCGGCGCGTCGTCTACTCGGTCGGCCAGGACCGGCTGTGGCTGGTCGACGCCAGCGACACCACCCGGCGGTCCTTCAAGGTCTGGCCGGGCTCGGTCGACCCCGACCCCGGCAAGTACAGCGTCGGCACCCGCCGCCAGGACCCGACGACCGGCTCCGACGGGGTGCGGATCGAGCAGATCATGTACTTCACGCAGGAGGACGGCGTCTGGGTCGCCTTCTCCAACGCCGTGGACGGCTCCTCCCCGCCGCCGCCCGCCGACGGCGCCAAGACGGGCGGCATACGGCTGCCCAAGGCGGACGGCGACGCGCTCTGGGAGTTCGGCACGTCGGGCACGACGGTCACCGTGGTCTCGTAGGTCACCGTGGTCCCATAGATCACTGCGGTCTCGTGGTCTCCGCCTCGCCGGACGGCAGGTGCGCCACGATCAGCACGACGCCGCTGAACAGGAGCACCCGGGTCGCCGCCTCCAGCCCGTTCCAGTCCTCCGACTGCCACATCGCGAACCACTCCCCGCCGATCGCGAGGAACCCGGCGCCGAAGAGCAGCATCAGCATGAGCGTGCCGTAGGTGGTGAAGCGCCGTGCGGGAGCGTGCTGCCGGCGTATCCAGAGCCAGGTCGCCCAGATCAGCACGAGCGCGGCCGCGGTCTCCCACACGATGATCGCCACATAGGCGGTGTCCTGGAGACCCTTGCTCGTGATCGCCCGCCACATCAGGTCGTCGTCCTTGAACGTCGTGTCCATCGCGAGGACATGGCGCACGTACTGCTGGTTGTTGTCGAAGTCCGTGATGTTCCCGAGGGCCACGAGGGCGATGTAGAGGGCGAGGACCGCGGTGAGCACGGTGGAGGCGAGTAACAGGGTGCTGCGGGGGATGTTGGTCATGCCAGCACTATCCCCAAGCCGGAGACGGGGCGAGTAGGCAGGGCGCGGGAACGTGATCTCTTCGCAGCGTTCGGGCCACGCCGCTCAGCCCACCAGGAGGTCCTTCTTGAGCCGTCGCAGCTCCCGCGCGTCCAGGCCCAGCGCCTTCTTCTCGTACGCGGCGAAGGAGCCGTACGCGTCCTCGACCTCGTCGAAGCCGGAGTTCAGGTACGAGGCGCGTACGTCGAGCATCGGCTTGTAGACCGCGGCCTGCTCGGCGGGCATGGCGGCCAGGGCGGCGGCGTTGGCCTCGGCGCGGTACTCGTTGGAGGCCAGGTAGTCCGCCGTCACCGTCTCGCGCGGCACACCGAGCGCGGTGAGCAGGGCGGCACTGGCCCAGCCGGTGCGGTCCTTGCCCGCGGTGCAGTGGTAGAGCGCGCCGTCGGCGTCGCGGACCAGGCCGGAGAACACGGTGGAGTAGGCGGCCTTCGCGGGCTCACCGCTGACCATGGTCTTCTCGCCGTCGATCATCATCTGCTCGGCCTCGGTGGCGGACGTCGGCATGGTGAAGACGGGGGAGTCGTCACCGAGGACGTCCGCCACGACGTACCGCACGCCCTCGGGCAGGCGGTCCGGGGCGGCGGAACGCTCGGAAGCCGTGCGCAGGTCGTAGTCGACGGCGATGCCGAGCCGCTTCAGCTTCGCCAGATCGGCGTCGGTGAGCTTGTCCAGGGAGTCGGTGCGGTACACCGCTCCCATCCGCACCCACTGCCCGTCCTTGGTGCGGTAGCCGCTCGCGTCACGGAAGTTGACCGCGCCCTCCAGGTCGATCAGCCGGTCGGCGAGCCGCAGCC
Organism: Streptomyces sp. BBFR25; assembly: GCF_044590125.1. Lineage (NCBI taxonomy): Bacteria > Bacillati > Actinomycetota > Actinomycetes > Kitasatosporales > Streptomycetaceae > Streptomyces > Streptomyces sp. BBFR25. The sequence goes on along the minus strand of NZ_CP172447.1, from coordinate 3,737,219 downwards.
GCTCCCCCCGGTCCGGTACCAGGTCGAACCACTGCCGGTCGGCGGCGGGCAGCCCCGACACGGTGACCCGCCCGGTGGAGCCGCCCACGGCGACGGTACGGCCGTTCGCCCGGACGGCGACCGCGTGGGTGCCCGGCGCCTTCCAGGTGATCTCGTACGCGCCGTCGTCCCGCGCGGTCACCTCGGCGGCCGTGAAGGGTATCTGCCGGGCGGAGTGGCCGGGGTTGGCGTGGTGAGCGGCGGGCGCGGCCGTGGCGGCGGGGGCGGCGACACCAGCGAGGAGCGCGGTGGCCGACAGGACGCAGGCCATGCTGACACGTGTCTTGTTGTTCGTCATGGCCGGGATCGTTCAGCCCTCGGACGGGGAACCCGCTAACGGATCATGAACTAGGCCCGTCGGCCGACCGTCGCGACGGTGTGCACGAACGCGGTCCAGGAGGCGTCGGTGAGCTCTCGACGCACTCGGGGCCGTAATCGCTGCTGTAGCTGCTCTTGGCCGCCGCCCCGCGCCGCGGAGGAGCGTGTCGCCGCGTAGAACGCGTACAGGGCAGGTCCGGCCCACGCTGCTCCCCTCACCCGGCCGTCAGAGCGAGCGTGGCCGCGTTCAGGGCCAGGTACCCGGCGGGGAACGCGATGTTGTGGAAGACCCGGGCGCGGACGTGCGCGGCGACCGCGCCGACGAAGAAGAGGACGAGACCGGCCGCGGCGGCGATGCCGAGGGGTCGGACGCCCAGGAGGCCGATGAGGAGCCCGGCGGCTCCGGCGGCCTTGAGTATCGCGAGCCCCGGCAGCCACGACTCGGGGACCCCCACCTCGGCCGAGTTGGCGAGGACGAACCGGGCCCGCACCAGGTCCGCGACCGCGATCCCGGCGGCGGCGACGATCGCCGCGACGGTGACGATCATGTAGGCGGTGAACACGGGCTCCCCTTCCGGCAGTGACCTGATCCCAGCCTCACCGGCGCCCACCGCGACGTCCAATACCTGCTTCTATAACCTGGTGGCATGGATGTCGACACGCGCCTGCTGCGGTACTTCGCGGCCGTGGCGGAGGAAGGCAGCCTGACCCGGGCGGCTCAGCGGCTGTACGTCTCGCAGCCCGCGCTGACCAAGCAGGTCCGGCAGCTGGAGTCCGCCCTGGGCGTGGTCCTCTTCACGCGTTCGCGCGGCGGCATGGCCCTCACCGAGCCGGGCCGGACGCTCGCGGCCCGGGTGCCCGGCCTCCTCGCCGGGTGGGAGTCGGCCCTGCGCGAGACGAGGTCCGCGGCGAGCCGGGCCGACCGGACCCTGCGGGTGGGCTTCCTCGCCAGCGCCGCCAACGAGGCGACGCAGTCGATCGTCGCCGAGTTCGCCCGGCGCCGTCCGCACTGGCGGGCCGAGATGCGGCAGGCCTCGTGGTCGAACCCGTCCGCCGGACTCGCCGACTCGGACGTCGACGTCGCCCTGGTGCGGCTGCCGTTCCCCGGTCAGGAGGAGCTGCGGGTGGTGGAGCTGTTCAGCGAGCCCCGCTGCGTGGCGCTCCCCGAGACACATCCGCTGGCCGGACGCGAGACGATCGACTTCCGTGAACTGTGGGACGAGCCCTTCGTGGCCGCCCCGCCCGAGACGGGTCCCTGGCGTGCGTACTGGCTGGCCGCCGACGAGCGCGACGGCCACCCGGTCCGCGTCGGCGCCGTCACCGAGCACCCGGACGACTGGCTCACCGCGATCGCCAACGGCTACGGCGTCGCCCTCGCTCCCGAGTCCGCGGCCCGCTTCTACACCCGCCCCGGCGTCGTCCACCGCCCCGTCACCGGGGTCGGCCCCAGCCGGGTCGGCGTCGCCTGGGACCCCGCCGACGACGCCGACCCCGTCGTCCAGGACTTCGTCGGCTGCTGCCGCGCGGTGTGCGTCGGCACGTGAACGTTTCCACACCGTTCCGACCCTGACCGACCACTTCCGTTCGCATACAGTGCTGGACGTCGTACGTACGGACAGTGGCGTGGACAGTGCCGAGGGAGGTCCAGGTGGGCGGGACAGCCGGCGCCGTCTGGGGGCGTGCCGAGCAGCAGGACTTCCGCAGCCGGGTGCGCGGAACGCTGCTCGGCGCGGCCGTCGGGGACGCCCTCGGCGCGCCGGTCGCCGGCCTCGGCCTCGACGAGATCCGGGAGGAGCACGGCGCGGAGGGACTGTCCGACCTCGCCCCCGCCCACGGCCGGCGCGGTGCCGTCACCCACCTCACCCAGCTCACCCTGTTCTCCGTGGACGGGCTGATCCGCGCCCAGGTACGGAGGGACACCGGCGCCTGGCACCCGCCGACCGACCTGCACCGGGCCTACCGGCGCTGGGCCGCGACCCAGCGCGACTGGGGGCCCGACCTGCGGCGCAAGGACGACGGCTGGCTGGCCCACGAGGAGTGGCTGTACGTCCGCCGGGACCCGCCGCGCGCCCTGCTGCTCGGCCTCGGCGACGAGACGATGGGCACCCCCGAAGCGCCCAAGAACCCCGGCGAGCGCGGCCCCGAGGCCGCCGCCCGCTCGGCGCCGTTCGGGCTCCTGGTCGGCTGGGAGCCGCAGCTGGTCGCCCAGCTCGCCGTGGAGTGCGCGGCGCAGACCCACGGCCACCCCACCGGATACCTGGCGGCGGGCGCGTACGCCGTGATCGTGCACGGGCTGGCGCGCGGCGAGAGCCTGGACGCCGCCGTGCAGCGGGCCCTGGCACTGCTCGTCGCCCGGCCGGGGCACGAGCCCGTGACGGACGCCCTTCAACACGCCCTCGGCGCGGTACGGCAGGGGCTGCCGGTCCCGGCCCGGGTGACCGGGCTGATCGGCGCGGGTACGGCGGAGGGCCTGGTCGCCGCCGCCGTGTACTGCGCCCTCGTCGGCGAGGACGTACGGCACGGGCTGCGGCTCGCCGTCAACCACGACGGCCCCTCGGCGGCGGCCGGCGCCCTGACCGGCGGCCTGCTCGGCGCCCTGCACGGCGAGACGGCCCTGCCCCCGGCCTGGCTGGCCGAACTGGAGGGCCGCCCCACCCTCCTGGAACTGGCCGACGACTTCGCCATGGAGATGACCCAGGGCCCCGCCCTGCACGGCCCGGCGGGCTCGTCCCCCGGCTGGCTGACGCGGTACCCGCGGGCGTAGCGGTCAGGTCTCGAGAAGCGGTGGGCCGTGGGACGCGACTAGCGTGGCGGCCATGGACATCAGCATTCACACCACCGTCCTCCCGCACGACGACCCGGAGGCGTCCCTGGCCTTCTACCGGGACGTCCTCGGCTTCGAGGTCCGCAAGGACGTCGGGAACGGCACGATGCGCTGGATCACCGTCGGACCGGCCGGCCAGCCGGACGTCTCGCTGCTCCTGTCGCCGCCCGCCGTGGACCCCGGCATCACCGACCCCGAGCGCCGCACCATCGCCGAGATGATGGCCAAGGGCACCTACGGGTGGATCCTCCTGGCCACCGAGGACCTCGACGGCACCTTCGAGAAGGTGCGCGCCGGGAACGCCGAGATCGTCCAGGAGCCGACCGAGCAGCCGTACGGCATCCGGGACTGCGCCTTCCGGGACCCGGCGGGCAACCAGATCCGCATCCAGGAACTGCGCTGACCGGGGCGGCCGGTGACCACGAGCCGTGGCCACCGGCCGGACACCGGTCGTGCGCCGTCCGGGTGGGGGCTCAGTCGCCCACCCGGCTGCGCCCCACCGCGTCGTCCACCCCGCCCGCGGGCGCCGGGACCGCGGCCGCCGCGCCGGAGGCGTCGCCGTCCCCGTCCGTGTTGACGCGCTCGATGATCGCCAGCCGCTCCGGGGTGTCCTCCGGCTTCAGCCAGCCGATCAGGACGTACAGGACCAGCGAGACCGCCAGCGGGACGGAGACCTGGTACTCCAGGGGCACCCCGCCGTCCACGTTCCAGTTGATCGGGTAGTTGACCAGCCAGAACGCGAGCAGGCCCAGACCCCAGCTGGTGAGCGCCGCCGTCGGGCCCGAGCGGCGGAAGGGCCGCAGCAGACCGAGCATCATCGGGATCGCGATCGGGCCCATCAGCCCGGCCACCCACTTGATCACGACGGTGATGATGTCCTTGAACGTCGGCGAGTCGACCTGCGTCGCCACCGCCATCGACAGACCGAGGAAGATCACCGTGGTCAGTCGGGCCGCCAGCAGTCCGGACCGCTGCCCCCAGCCGCGCGCCCGCTTCGACAGCACCGGCGCCACGTCACGGGTGAACACGGCCGCGATGGCGTTCGCGTCCGAGGAGCACATGGCCATGGTGTGCGAGAAGAATCCGACGATCACCAGTCCGAGCAGCCCGTGCGGCAGCAATTGCTCGGTCATCAGGGCGTAGGAGTCGGAACCGTCCGGCTTCTGCGACTCCACCAGCAGCGGCGACATCCACATCGGGAAGAACAGCACCAGCGGCCAGACCAGCCACAGCACCGCCGACAGCCGCGCGGAGCGGGTGGCCTCGCGGGCGTTTGCCGTGGCCATGTAGCGCTGGGCCTGGTTGAGCATGCCGCCGTTGTACTCGAAGAGCTTGATGAAGAGGTAGGCCAGCAGGAACACCGCCCCGTACGGGCCGACCAGCGGTTTTCCGTGGCCCTGGAGGGCGGGCTCGTCCCAGACGCCGAAGAAGCCGCCGTGGTCGCCGAGCTTCATGACCACGGCCACGAACATCGCGACACCGGCCAGCAGCTGGATGATGAACTGCCCCAGCTCCGTCAGCGCGTCCGCCCACAGGCCGCCGATCGTGCAGTAGATGCCCGTGATGACGCCGGTGATCAGGATGCCCTGGTTGAGCGTGATGCCGGTGAAGACCGACAGGAGCGTGGCGATGGCCGCCCACTTCGCGGCCACGTCCACGATCTTCAGCAGCATCCCGGACCAGGCCAGCGCCTGCTGGGTGGGCAGGTTGTACCGGTTCTTGAGGTACTCGAGCGGCGAGGCCACGTGCAGCCGGGAGCGCAGCCGGTTGATGCGCGGCGCGAACAGCTTGGAGCCGATGGCGATGCCGAGCGCGATCGGGAACGACCACGTCACGAAGGACGTGACTCCGTAGGTGTAGGCGATGCCCGCGTAGCCGGTGAACATCACCGCGCTGTAGCCGGACATGTGGTGCGAGATGCCGGACAGCCACCAGGGCATCTTGCCGCCGGCCGTGAAGAAGTCGCTGACGTCGTCGACGCGTTTGTGCGACCAGACGCCGATCGCCACCATGACGGCGAAGTAGCCGATGAGCACGGACCAGTCGAGACCGTTCATGTGCCCCCTTCCGGGGTCCGCCTTGTGAACTCCGCTCAGCTGGTTGGCACTTCGCACGAGCGGGGTAGGGGCGTGGCAGGCCGCGAAGTGCCCGCTCATCGTGGGTGCGACGACGCGGGCACGACAAGGAAGCGGAAGGTCAAGAGGAAGTAAAAAGGTTCGACTTGCTGACCTGTGTTCACCTACATGAACATCAGCGGAGGCGGCCCGAGAGGGCCGCCCGGTCCGCTACTTCAGCTCGTCCGGGCACGGCGTGCCCCGCTTCAGCCCGTACGGCGAGGCCAGCCGGTACGTGCCCGCCTCGGGCGCGACGAGCGTCGTCCACACGTCGCCGTCGGCGGTCTCCTCGGTCTCCGTCAGACAGCCGTTGACGTTGTCGTACGTCTTCGGCGTGCCCTCCGGGGCGTTCTTGGAGGACTCCGTCTCCTGGGGCGGCTCGAGCTTGTCGCCCTCCTCGTCGACGAGGCTCAGCCACGGCGAGTACGGCATCCGGATCAGGACGCGGCCGGGCTCCTTCACATCGATGGTCCACTCGTCCTGCTCGGCACTCTGGACGACGGCGCTGGGCTCGGCCAGCGGCGTCGGGTCGAGGACCTGGAACAGCTGCCAGTTGGCGTCGCCCCAGATCTGCTTCAGGTACGGCAGGCCCCGCTGCAGCAGCTCCCGCTCGCGCTTGCCGCCGTCGCCGTCCGGTTCGTCCTTGGGCAGCACCACGTAGTGCACCGCCCAGCGCTTCAGCCACTCGTGGTAGTTCGCCGAGTTGAGCGTGTCGTCGTAGAAGAGCGGGTTGCGCTCCATGTCCGCCTGGCGGGTCCAGCCGCGCGCCAGGTTCACGTACGGCGCGAGCGCCGAGGCCTCCCGGTGGGAGCGCGCTGGGACGGCCTCCACCCGGCCCTGCTCCGCGCCGACCTCCTGCAACTCGTTGACGAGCGGCGCCAGCTCGCGCGCCCAGGAGGCGGCGGGCGTGGTGTGGACGATGTCGTCGGCCGACTTGAAGCCGATCCAGCCCACGAAGCCGACGATCGACACCACCAGCGCGTACCACTTGCGCGACTTCGGCACGGTGAACGGCAGCGCCGCCACCAGCGCCACCCCGGCGAAGAGCATCGGCAGGCGCGTGATGTTGGAGCCGATCTGCGAGCTGATCAGCCAGACCAGCAGCACGGACAGACCGTAGACCGCCGACGTGATCCGCACCGTCTTCCAGGTGCTCGGCACGAACCAGTAGACCAGGCCCGCGTACACGATCGGCAGCACCGCCGAACCGAACCCCATCGGCTGCGTGCCGGAGAAGGGGAACAGCACCGCCGACAGCGCGACGACCACGCTCGGCGCCACGCCCAGCGCCCAGGCACCCGGGCGGCGCTTCTGCAGGAACAGGGCGACCGCCACCAGGCCCACGAACAGGCCCGAGACCGGCGAGGACATGGTCGACAGCGCGGCCAGCGGCGCCGCGCACAGCCCCTTGGCCCAGCGCTCGTGCCGCCAGCGGTACGGCCAGCAGAACACGGCGGCGACCGCGCCCAGACCGAACATCATGCCGAGCCCGAACGTCACCCGCCCCGACGCCGCGTTGCCCAGCAGCGCGAACAGGCCCGCCAGCGACGCCCACAGCGGATTGCGGACCACCCGGCTGCGGATCAGGATCATCGTCAGCAGCCCGGCCGACACCGTCCCCGCGATCATCATCGTGGTGCGCACGCCGAGGACCGACATCAGGTACGGCGAGATCACGCTGTACGACACCGGATGCATGCCGCCGTACCAGGCGAGGTTGTACGCCGAGTCGGGGTGCCGGCCGACGAACTCCGCCCACGCGTCCTGCGCCGCCAGGTCGCCGCCACTGTTCGCGAACGTGAAGAACCACGCTATGTGGAGCACCCCGGCCAGGGCGGTCACGGACAGCACCGGATGGCGCAGCATGCGCTCGCGCAGGGCATGGAAGGCGGCGTTCACCGCCGAGGGCGCTTTCGGCTCGGCGGGCGGCCGCTGCCCGGCAGCCCGCGGTTCACCGTCGTCCTTGCGGGGCGCGGGTACACGTGGTCGCGGGCCGGCTCCCGAACCCGGATCGGCGTCGTCGGCGCGTGTCGGCTCCGCAGTGGCCACCTGAAGGCACTCCCCGTGTCCCGTCTTCTCCTTTGGGCCGTGTCCCGTTCCCGCGACCGGCGACTGCCCCGTTCGGCGACGCTAGCACGCGGCCCCGCACCGTTGCCTCCTGCCTTTCGGCACCCTGGAGGACGCGAACGCCCCCGCGGCCGGGGGTGGCCGCGGGGGCGCGGGGCGTCGCTGCGGCCCGTCCGGGCCGTCCGTCAGCCCAGGCGGGTCAGCTTGTCCGACAGACCGGGCTCGACGAGGTCGTCGCGCAGGGCCACCGGCACCTTGACCGCGCCGCTGGTGCCGCCGTCGCCGACGGCGAGCGTGCCGACCTTGGTCCCGGCCTTCGCCGTGTGCGGCACCTCGTCCGCCGTGAACGTCAGCTTCACGGTCAGTCCGGCCCAGCCGACGGCCTTGACGTCCTGCGTCGCGACGACCGGCGTACGGCCGCCGAGGCCGTCGTCGACGTATCCGACGACGCTGCCCTTCTTCAGGATCGTCGACGACTTCAGGGTGTCCTGCGCGGCCCGGATCAGCTTGTCGCTGGAGTCCAGCGCGGCACCGAGGATGGTGTTGTCCGCGCCGCCCGCGGGCTGGCGCACCACGGCACCCACGATGGTGCGGGTCTCGCCGCCGACCTCCTTCTTCGCCGCGAAGACGAGGTTGCCGAGGGCGGAGGTGGTGGTGCCGGTCTTGATGCCGACGACGTCGTTGTGGCCGACCAGGTGGTTCCAGTTGGAGTGGTTGACACCCTTGTAGTCGTCGTACGACATCATCGCGGCGACCTCGCGGAACGCGGGCTCCTTCATCGCCTCCTTGGCCAGCTTCACCTGGTCCACGGCCGTGCTCACCGTCGTGTTGTTCAGCCCCGACGGGTCGGTGTACGTCGAGTTGGTCATGCCGAGGTCCTTCGCAGCGGCGTTCATCTTCGCCACGAACGCCTTCTCGGACCCCGCGTCCCAGCGGGCGAGCAGCCGCGCCACGTTGTTCGCGGACGCGATCAGGATGCTCTCCAGGGCCTCCCGCTGGGAGATCGAGTCGCCCTCGAACACGTTGACCGTCGACTCCTGACCGGCCTGCGACTGCTCCTCCGCCGCCTGGTCGATCTTGATCTTCGGGCCCTCGGCGCCGCTCTTGAGCGGGTGGTCGCGCAGGATGACGTACGCGGTCATGACCTTGGCCACGCTCGCGATCGGCACCGGCTTCTGGTCACCGGACGAGCCGAAGGAGCCGATGCCCTGCACGTCGAGCGCGGCCTGCCCGCTGGACGGCCAGGGGATCTCCGGCTTGCCGCCGTCGAAGGTGAAGCTGTCCTGCGCCGTGAGGTCGAGGGTGGGCGCGGGCAGCGGGCGCATCGACTGCACGACACCGAAGACGATCAGCAGCAGGATGACCAGCGGCGTCCAGATCTTGACCCGGCGCACCGTGGTGCGCAGCGGCGTCTCAGGCGGCGGCGGGGTGTTCGTCAGCTCCGCCAGCAGGTCCAGCGGCGGCTTGGGCGGCAACGGCTGCTGGGTGGTCCGGTCGGGCCCGACGTGCGGTACGGCGGTGGTGGTGCCGGTACGGGGCGCCTGCGACGCCTTGGGGGCGTCGCCGGGGGGCGTCTGGGCCGGCGGAGCCTCGGGGCCGCGCGGGGGCTTGCGGGTCGCCGGGTCGTCCGGGTTCCGCAGCGCCACGAACTTGCTGGTCCGCTCGGCGTCGCCCGGCCCGGCCTTGTCGGCCTCCCCGGCCTTCTTGGACGCGGCGGCGGCATCGCCCAGCTTCAGCATGGTCGTCGGCTGGTCCACGGCGGGCCGCGGCGCCTTGAACACGGCGGTGGGCTGATCGACCGGCGACTCGCCGCCACCACCGTCGTCGCCCCGCGCGGTCCCCGCCTCCGGGGCCGAGCCCGGCTTCGAGCCAGAGCCCGACTCCGAGCCCGCGTCCGCACCGGAGCTGGGCTTAGCCTTCGCTTCCGGGGTCGGGGTCGGGGCCGGGTTCGCGTCCGTGCCGGAGCCCGGTTTCGCGCCCGCGCCCGGGGTCGTGTCCGGCTTCGAGGCGGGGCCCGACTCCGGGCCCGCGTCCGCACCGGAGCCGGGCTTCGGCTTCGTTTCCGGGGCCGGGGCCACGCCCGTGCTCGTGCCGGAGGCCGGCTTCGCTTCCGCGTCCGGGGTCGTGTCCGGGCTGGAGGCAGGGTCCGCGGCGGAGTCCCGCTTCGGGTCCGCGCTCGCGCCGGAGTCCGGCTTCGGGGTCAGGTCCGATTCCGGGACGGAATCCGTGGTCGGCGCCGCGTCGGTGTCGGGGGCTGCGTCGGCGTCCGAGTCCGTGTCGGAGTCGGACGCCGGGGCCGAGCCCGAGCCCTCGCTCGATGCCGCGCCGGAGTCCTCGTCCGGGTCCGACGCGGAGTCGACGCCCGTGTCCGAACCGGAGGCCGCGTCCGTGGCGCCGTCCGAGTCCTTGGCCGAGTCCGTGTCGGAGTCGGAGTCGGCGGCGGTCCCGGGCTTCTCGGCGGTCTGCCGGGCGGCCTCGTCCTCCTCGGAGTCGGCGCCCGCGGCGGCCCGCTCGTCGCCGTCCCGGGACGTGTCCTCCGTGTCCCGCACGTCATCGAGCCGCGCGTTGGCGGCGGCGCGCTCGTCCGCGGTGGCCACCCAGGCCGCGACGGCGTCCCGCAGCCGACCGTCGTTGCCGACGGCGGGCTCCGCCCGGTCGCCCTCGGACGCGTCCGACGACGCGTCGGCCGCCTCGGGCGTCCCGGCGCCGTCGTCACCGCCGGAGGCCCCCGCCTCCGTCTCGCGGACCGACAGCACGCGGGTCGCCGTGTCGACGCCCCCGCGGGACCCGGCACCGGACCCCGCGGAGCGCTCCGCGTCCTCCCGTGCCACCGTCAGCCGCGGATCGCTCCGCTCGCTCGCCTCGGTCCTGGCTTCGGGAACCGGACCCGCGCTCCCCGACGTCGGTTCTTCCGACGACTCGCGCTGCTTCGAACTGTCGGGGGACTCGCCCGCCACCGATGCCTCCTCCATGCGCCGCACATCCTGTGCGCGCTACCGAACCCGTACCGAAACCATTTACCAGTGTCCTGTGTACGGGTGGAACCCACGCGGAAGACGAGAACGACATACCTACTGGTTCCACTACGAAGCGGTCACGCACCCTCGACAGACCAATGTGAGAGGGGTCACCCTGTCTGTCATCCACGCGGGGAGGCATGGATGGGCAGGAGCCGCAGAACACTTCCGGAGGAGCTTCTGCTGCTGGCGTTGGACCCGACCACGGGTACCACCGCACAGCCGCAGTCGCTCGACCTCGGTCTGGCCGGAGCACAGCTGGTGGAGCTGGCGCTGGCCGGACGGATAGCCCCAGACGGGGATCGTATCGCCGTGGTGGCCCCACGGCCGACAGGAGATCCAACACTCGACTGCGCGTTGGAGTTGCTGCGAAGGCGTGGCGCTCCAGTACGGGCGGTCAACTGGATTGGCGGGCCCCGCCTGGGGCTGCGTCAGACCTACCTCTCGCATCTGGAGCGATGCGGCATGGTGCATGCCGTGGAGGGCCAGATGTGCGGGGTGCTGCCGACGACTCGCTACCAGGCGACGGACACGGCGATCAGCAGGGAGATCAAGGCCCGGCTGGACTCGGCGATCCGCACCGGCGTCCCGCCGGACCCGCGGACCGCGGCGCTCGCCGCGCTGGCCCACGCGGTCGGACTCGGCAAGCACCTCTACCCGGGCAACGAAGGACGCTCGTCGCGGTCCCGGCTGCGGGACCTCATCAGGCATGACCCCATGGGCGGTCTGGTGGCGCACGCGGTGATGGACGTCCAGAACGGCGCTGTGGCACAGCCACGCCGCAGTCCGGCCCCGGCAGGCCGCCAGGCCCCGGGACCGGGGGCCAGGCCGGCCCCGGAACCCGCCCGCGGTGTTCCGGCGCAACCGCGCCACGGATCCATGGCGCGAGCGGTGGCCCACTAGCCCGAACCACGCACCGCAGCACCGCAGCACCGCAGCACGGCCGCACCACAGCACCGCCGCACCGCCAGTCCCCAAGCCCGGTCACGGGAGCCGCAGGTCCGCGCGGGGCGGCGGAACCGACCGCGGGTCCGGTCCACCCGGACCCGCGGAAAGGTTCCGCCACCCCGCGCGGCCGCATGCGGGGGTGGCCTTCCGAACTGGCGTGTACGCGGCGCATATCGACCGTTTCCCAGCGGTAGAAAGCACCTTGGTGGCAGTCTGCTCAGCAGCAGATACACAAAGTGGCAAGTATGAGTCACGCAGCCGGAGGTGCACGTCCCGTGGCGTCGAGTGTCAATCCCACCGTAAGGCGGCGTCGGCTGGGCCAGGAGCTGCGCCGGCTCCGTGAGCTCAAGGGCATGACGGCCGAGGAGGTCGCCGAGCGGCTCCTGGTCTCGCAGTCGAAGATCAGCCGCCTGGAGAACGGCCGGCGCAGCATCAGCCAGCGTGACGTCCGCGACCTGTGCGGGGTGTACGAGGTCGAGGACCAGCGGATCGTCGACTCGCTGATGCAGATGGCGAAGGATTCGCGCCAGCAGGGCTGGTGGCACGCCTTCGGGGACATCCCGTACAGCGTCTACATCGGCCTGGAGACCGACGCGGAGTCGCTGCGGACCTACGAACCCCAGATCATCACCGGCCTGTTGCAGACCCGGCCCTACGCCGAGGCCCTCATCCAGGGCGCGTTGCCCGAGACGTCCGTCGCGGACGTGGAGAAACGGGTGCAGGTCCGCATACGGCGGCAGGAGCGCATCTCCGCCGGCCACAACCCGCTGCGGCTGTGGGTGGTCCTCGACGAGGCGTGCCTGCACCGGGTGGTGGGCGGCAGGCAGGTGATGCGGGAGCAGCTGGAGCACGTCGCCGAGATGTCGCAGCTGCCGCACATCACCGTGCAGGTGCTGCCCTTCGACGTCGGCGCGCACCCCGGCATCAACGGCCAGTACTCCATCCTGGAGTTCGCCGACACGGCCGACTCCAGCGTGGTGTACATCGAGGGCGTGACCAGCGACCTGTACCTGGAGAAGGCGCCGGACGTGCAGAAGTACACGGTGATGTACGAGCACCTGCGGGCCCAGGCCCTGAACGTGGAGCAGTCGCGGCAGCGCATCGAGGACGTGGCGAAGGAGTACGCGCGCTGAGCCGCTGAGGCCCGGGAAACCGGGCGAACGCGGATGTTACACCCCGGCCTTGGTGTACTGGAAGACTCACCTGGAATATGCCATCCGGACGAGTGAATGGCTGCTCCGTACGGGAAGGCCAGCGAGTAGCGTCGATCACGCCAAAGATCACACGTCATTGGCGTAAACCACACCCGCGACTCGCCATCGGAGCAGACATGGCAATTCTTCAGGGCGCCCAGGAATCGTGGACCAAGTCCTCCTACTCCGGAGGGAACGGCGCGTGCGTCGAGGTCCGGTCACCGGTCGTTGCGGCGCTCGCCGTCCGCGACTCCAAGGTGACCGGCGGCCCGGTCCTCGCGTTCCCCGCCGACGCGTGGACCGCCTTCGTGACGTCGGTCAAGGAGTAACGCCACCACGCACCACCCGCCGGAAACACCGACGGAGCCCTCTCGACCAGTTCGCCGACCTTGCCGAGAGGGCGCCCGCCGGCCCGGCTCAGCTCAGCTCACCGGGAACGCCACGTCGCACACCGGGTCCTCGGGGCCCGCGGCATCCCAGTCGGCGAAGTACACCTCGCGACACGGCCCCGCCACCGTCAGTCCCCGCGCGGCGATCCACTCCTCCACCGCCCCGTAGGCGGCCATGATCTGCGGGTACGCCACCTGGGCCTTGGTGATCCGGGTGTAGGCCAGCCGCCCGGCGGGCTCCACCCGCACCCGCGTCTGCCGGGCCCGCCCCCGCTCCTCGCTCCACGCCCGCGCCACCGCCTCGTCGCCGACCGGCACGCAGGACTCGGCCGGGCCGTCGCTCTCCATCGACACGTCCGAGTGATAGACGACGTACGGCGCCGCCGTCACACCCCCGCAGCCCCGGGCCGCCTCCTCCAGGCGGCCCAGCGAGGCACCGATCCACGCGGGCAGCTCATTCGCCAGCGTGTGCCGCGTCTCGCTGATCACCACCTGCTCGGGCACGTCCACCGTCTCGACCACGAACTCTCCGTACATCTCGGAGTCCCTTCCCGACAGTCGTCCACGGAGGTACGCGACGAGCGTGCGCTGCCCGGCCACCCGGGCCTCCACGTCCGCCCAGTAGACGTCGAGCAGACCGGCCGCCCGGTCGCCGTCCGCGCCGACCACCTCGGCGATCCGCGCGAGCGGCATGTCCAACCGGCGCAACAGGGCCACGAGCCGGGCGCGTTCGGCCTGCCCGGCGCGGTAGTAGCGGTAGCCGGTGGCCTCGTCCACGTGGGCGGGCGCCAGCAGGCCCAGCCGGTCGTACAGCCTGAGGGCCTTGGCCGACAGCCGGGCCCGGGCGGCGAACGCGCCGATGGTCAGCAACTCGTCGTCGCCCACGCCGCCGCCCACGTAGTCGTCCACGCCGTCATCCTCCGTCGCCGGGCGGCCGTTCCGCCCGGCGACGGAGACGCTCGGCCTTCCCCCAGGGGCAAGGTCAACCGGCGAGGCGCTCCTCGACGGCCGCCACGACCTCGGCCGCCTCCGGCTCGGTCTGCGGCGAGAAGCGGGCGGCTACCTTGCCGTCCCGCCCGATCAGGAACTTCTCGAAGTTCCAGCGGATGTCCCCGCTGTGGCCCTCGGCGTCCGCGAAGCCGGTCAGCCGCTCGTACAGCGGGTGCCGGCCCGCCCCGTTGACCTCGACCTTCTCGGTCATCGGGAAGGTGACCCCGTACGTCGCCGAGCAGAACTCGGCGATCTCGTCGGCGCTGCCCGGCTCCTGGCCCATGAACTGGTTGCAGGGCACGCCCAGCACGGTGAACCCCCGCTCCGCATACCGCTCGTGCAGTCGCTCCAGGCCGGAGTACTGCGGGGTCAGCCCGCACTTGGAGGCCACGTTGACCACCAGCACGACCTGTCCGGCGTACTGGGAGAGATCCGCGGCCCCGCCCTGGAGGGCGCCGATCTCGACGTCGAGGGGGAGGCTGTCGTCGTTCCGCGTGTTCGGTGAGGTCGTCATGCACCGGATGCTAGTCCGGCACCCCGCCCGTCCCGCCGCCCGCCTCGACGAGCACATCCCCGGCCGGTGTCCGCGAGTACAGCACCGAGCGGCCCGCGCGCCGCCGCTCCACCAGGCCCGCGTCGAGCAGCACCCGCAGATGCCGTCCGACCGACCCGAGGCCCTGCCCGGTCACGCCGACCAGCTGGCTGGTGCTCATGGGGGCGCCGAGCAGCGTCAGGACGCCCGCGCGGGCCGGGCCGAGCAGCGCGCCGAGGGCGGCGGGCACGCGCCGGGCACCGTCGTCCGCGAGGGCGCCCGCGCACGGGTAGACCACCGCGTACCGCTCGGGCTCCTGCCACGCCACCCAGCCGTGCCGCTGCGGAGTGATCGGGACGAGGAGCAGCTCCGCCCCGGACAGCTCGCGCGGCGGGTACGGGTTCAGGTTGATCTGGAGCCGGTTGTCGCCCAGCCAGCGGGTGCCGGGCCGCAGGGCGTCCAGCACCGTCGCCCAGCCGCCCCGGCTCACCTGCGCGGTCCGCGCGACGACGTCCGCCTCCAGGACCCGGCGGCGCCGCTCCCAGTCCGGCCGCACCGCCTCGGCCCAGACCTCCTCGAGCAGCGCGGCGGCCCGCTCCGGCAGGTCGTCGCGGTCCAGCGCGGCGGGCAGCGTGCCCCCCAGGGAGACCACCAGGTCGGCGCGCGCCACCTCGGGACGGGTCGCCCGGATCCGCGCGACGCCCTCCGCGAAACTCTGGCCCTCGGTGGGGGCGGGCGTGAGGAAACCGGCGTTCCACTCCCGGCCCAGGCCCGAGGCCACCAGCAGCGCGGTCACCGGGTCGGCCGCCATACGGCGCAGATGGGCGGGCCGGTGGGTGGCCAGCCAGGCCCGCTCACCGGGATGCCCGGCCACTCCCGCGTGCAGCATCTTCAGACAGGCGAGGGTCTCGTCGAGCGGCGAGACGACGAAACGGCTGCGCGCGAGGGTGTCGGCGTTGATCTCCCACCAGCCCATACGCTCCTCGCCCTCCTCACCTTTCGCCTCCACGCGAAACATTAACGACCGCGCTCGGCGCCGCCCCAGACTCCCCGCATGCCGGACACGCCCCGCAAGACCTACGCGGACCTCTTCCGCACCCCCGAGTTCAGCCCCCTCTTCCTCTCCTCCTCCGCCAACATCGCCGCCCAGACGGTCAGCGGCCTCGCGCTCGGCACTCTGGTGTTCCGGGCGACGAACTCGCCGCTGCTGTCCGCGGTCAGCATGTTCGGCCCGGCGCTCGCCCAGGTGCTGGGCGCCACGCTCTTCCTCTCCGGCGCCGACCGGCTGCCGCCGCGCGCCACCCTGGCGGGCCTCTCGCTCTCCTTCGCCGCCGCCACCGCGGCCCTCGCGCTGCCCGGCCTGCCGGTGTGGACGATGCTCGTCATCGTCCTCGTCGAGGGGCTGATCGCCTCGCTCGGCGGCGGGGTCCGCTGGGGTCTGCTGACCGAGATCCTCGCCAAGGACGGCTACCTGACGGGGCGTTCGCTCTTCAACATGATGAGCGGCCTCATGCAGATCGCCGGATACGCGACCGGCGGCGTCCTGGTGACCCTGTTGTCGCCGCGCCTGTGCCTGCTGCTCGCGGCCGCCCTGTACGGCACGTCGGCCGCCCTCGCCCTCCGCCTGACCCGCCGCCCGCCCCGGGTCTCCGGCCGCCCCTCGGTCGCGGCCACCTGGCGGGCCAACGCCCTGCTCTGGTCGGCCCGTCCACGCCGCCACGTGTACCTGGCCCTGTGGATCCCCAACGGACTCGTCGTCGGCTGCGAGTCGCTGTTCGTCTCCTACGACCCGCGCGCCGCGGGCACGCTGTTCGCCTGCGGCGCGCTGGGCATGCTCGCCGGGGACGTGACGATCGGGCGGCTGCTGCCGCCCCGGCTGCGCCCGCGCCTCGGCATCCCGCTCCTGGCGCTGCTGGCGGCCCCGTACCTGGTCCTCTTCCTTCGCCCGCCGCTGCCGTTGACGGCCGTACTGGTCGCCGTGGCCTCGGTGGGCTTCGGCGCGAGTCTGGTGCAGCAGGAGCGCCTGGTCTCCCTGACCCCCGACGAACTCTCCGGGCACGCCCTCGGACTGCACTCCGCGGGGATGCTCACCCTGCAGGGCGTCGCCGCGATCCTGGCCGGCACGGTGGCCCAGTTCACCTCACCGGCGACGGCCATGTCGGTGATGGCGCTCGCCTCCCTCACGGTGACGCTCACGCTGACGGTGGCGAGCCGGCGGGACGCGCCCGACGGCGGGCTGCTGCCGACGCGGGCGGCGGTGCGGTCGGCGTGAGGCGCCGGTCCGTGTGAGGTGTCGGTCCGGCGGGCTCGACTCGGCCTCGATTGGGTCAAGGCCCGCCCCGGGAACGCCTGTGCGCACCGCCCCATGCCTAGGGTGTGAGGCTGGGGAGGGCGCCTGAGGACAGGGAGAGGGCGGCTCTTGAGCGCTGCGACACCGGAGTAGTCATGACCGTCAAGAAGCCGCCGTCCGGTTCCGCGGCCTTGCTGTCCTGGATGCCCCTCGCCGCCATGGCCGTGGTCGCCGTCGTGGACCTCACGATGGGCCCCGGGGTGGGCCTGCTGCCGCTGGTGTCGCTGGGCCCGGCCTTCGCCGGACTGGTCGGCGGCTGGCGGCGCACCGCGGTGATCGGACTGGCCGCGCTGCTGCTCTGCGTCGGCCTCGGCCTGTACAACGGGCTCTTCGACCGCCCCCGCGGCTACACGGCCATGCTGTCGGTGGCCGGCGTGACCGGCGTCGGCATCGCGGCGGCCGTGATGCGCTCGCGCCGCGAGGCGGAGCTGGCCAGCGTCCGTTCGATCGCGGAGGTGGCCCAGCGGGTCCTGCTGCGCCCGGTGCCGCTGACCGCGGGTCCGCTGCACGCGGCCGTCTCGTACACCTCGGCGGTCGCCGAGGCCCGGATCGGCGGCGACCTGTACGAGGTGGTCGCCTCGCCGTACGGCGTCCGCGTGATCGTGGGCGACGTGCAGGGCAAGGGCCTGGCCGCGGTGGAGACCGCGGCCCGGGTCCTCGGCGCCTTCCGGGAGGCGGCGTACGACGAGCAGGACCTGGTCGAACTCGGCGAACGGCTCGAACGCAGCGTCGCCCGGGAGCTGGAGGAGGAGAAGTTCGTGACGGCGATCCTCGCCGAGATCGGCTACGACCACCAGGTCGTCCTCCTGAACTACGGCCACCCGGCGCCGCTGCTCGTCCACGGCGACGGCACCGCCGACTTCCCGGAGCCGCCCGCGTACGCCCTCCCGCTGGGCCTGGCCGCGCAGGGCGGCCCCGGCCCCGAGCCCTTCCCGGTGCCCTTCCGCCCCGGCGACCAACTGCTCCTGTACACCGACGGCGTCACGGAGGCCCGGGACGAGCGGGGCGGCTTCTACCCGCTCGCCGAGCGCGCCCACCTCCTGAAGGACCCCGATGTCCACCGCGCCCTGGAGGCCCTGCGCGAGGACCTGGTACGGCACGCGGCGGGACCCCACCACGACGACGCGGCGATGCTGCTGCTGCGCTACCAGGGCGGGGACGGCGACGCCCCGAGCGCTCCGAACGCCCCGGCGTGACGGCGCTCAGGCGTGGCGCTCGCCCGCCGACGCCATGCCGAGCCAGGTGTGCGGGTTGCCCTCCCAGCACCAGCCGAGCTTCGGGGCGCGCTTGCTGATCCAGACCGCCGGGACGCGGCGGTCGCCGCACCGTGAACCGCCCAGCGAGAAACACTTGTTCTTCACCAGGACCTCCGGGACGTGGGTCAGCACGGCGACGCCCTCCTCGACGGTGAGCGGCGTGCGGCCCCGCTCCGCGACGGTGGCCAGCGCGTCGCCCGGCACAACCCCGCAGAACTCCTCCCCGCGCTCGACGTCGAACACCAGGTGGACGCCGTCCGGTCCGGGCGGCCGGGTCGGCTCGGTGGCGACGAACCGTTCCAGGGAACCCGGTTCGAAACTGCGGTCGACGAACCCGGGCAGCCGGCCGCCGTGCAGCGTGGTCAGCGGCATGGTCCGTTCGATCGGGGCGAGTTCGCGTCCGACGACCAGGACGAAGGGGATCCGGCCGGTGACGGCGGGCTCCTGTCCCGCGTATGCCGCGGAGTCCGTGCGGGCCACGGCCGCCGCCCGCAGCGGCGCCACCAGTTCGGCGAACCGCTCCGGGGTGCTCCCGGACAGCGCCGGGTAGCCCAGCGCGACCAGGGTGGCCACCTGCCGGTCGAACTCGGCGGCGGCGTCGAAGGCGGGGGAGTGCGTCGAGTCGGTCAAGCGGGTGCTTCCTTCCGTACGGTTGCGCGCGCGGGCTTCCTTGCGGCCTTCGGCGGTCAGGGGCGCTCCTCGGCCGCGACGGCCTCGATCTCGGCCGGGGTGCCCGACATGATGGTGCGCACATGGCGGGTGACCAGCTCGACCGGCCAGTCCCACCACGCGGCCCGTTGCAGCCGCGCGACGTCCTCGGCGTCGTACCGGCTGCGGATCGGCCGGGCCGGACTGCCGCCGACCACGGTGTACGGCGGCACGTCGGCGGTGACGAGTGACCCGGCGGCGATGATCGCGCCGTTCCCGATGCGCACGCCGGGCATGACGGTGGCGCCGTAGCCGAACCACACGTTGTTGCCGACGACGGTGTCGCCGCGGCTGGGCATCCCGGTGACCAGGTCGAGCGTGGCCTCGCCCCAGGCGCCGCCGAACATGGTGAACGGGAACGTCGACACGCCCATGGTGGGGTGCTCGGCCCCGGCCATCAGGAACCGGGTGCCGGTGGCGAGCGCGCAGTACTTGCCGATGATCAGCCGCTCCGGGCCGTAGGCGTAGAGCACGTTGCGGGTCTCGAAGGCGGTGGCGTCGTCGGGATCGTCGTAGTAGGTGAAGTCGCCCACCTGGATGCGCTCGTCCGTGACGAGCGGCTTGAGGAGGACGACGCGCGGATGCTGCGCGAGCGGGTGCAGCACACCGGGGTCGGGGACGGCGTCCGGATCGGGTGTGGGATCGGGTGTGGGACCGGTCGTGGGATTGGTCAAGACGGGACCTCGATTCTGGCCAGGGAACCGCTTTCAAGGGCGCACCACAGGGCGCCGCCGTGCGCGGTGATGCCGTGCGGTTCGCTGTCGGCCCGGGAGAGCGCGTACGAGGTGATGCGGCCGTCGACGGTGATCCGGCCGACCCGGCCACTGCCCCACTCGGTGAACCACAGTGCCCCGTCGGGCCCCGCCGTCACCGCGTGCGGCCTGGCCCCGGGGTCGGAGAGCGGGTACTCGGTGATGTCTCCGGCCACGGTGATCCGGCCGATCCGCCCGGCCCCGATCTCGGTGAACCACAGGTCGCCGTCGGGTCCCGCGGCGATGCCCACCGGCGCGGCGCCCTCCGTCGGCAGCGGGTACGCGGTGCCGTGGCCGTCGGTGGTCAGCCGTCCGACGGCGTTGCCCTGGTTGAGGGTGCACCACAGGGCGCCGTCCGGCCCGGTCGTGAGGGCGGACGGGAAGGCGCCGGGCGCCGCGAACTCGGTGACGTCTCCGTCCACCGTGACGCGGCCGACGCGGTCGACCGCGGAGAGCGTGAACCACATGGCCCCGTCCGGCCCGGCCGTGATCCCGAACGGTCCGCCCTCGGGGGTGAGGGGCGCGAAGGAGGAGTAGTCGCCGTCCGGAGTGATCCGGCCGATGCGGTGCGTCCGGTACTCGGTGAACCACAGGGCTCCGTCGGGTCCCGGCGCGATCACGGTCGGCCCGTCGCCGACGGGATGGACGGTGACCCGCCCGTCGTCCGGGTCCCTGCGGGCGACGGCGCCCCGGTGGACGAGGGTGAACCACAGGGCGCCGTCCGGCCCCTCGGCGAGTGCGTAGGGGCCGGCGTCCGCGTCGCTCACGGGGAACTCGCGTACGGAGTCGGGGTCGTACCTCTCGTTTAATTCGTTCATCGGGAGTAACTTTACGGAGGGAGTATCCTGACTGTCAACATAAAAATAGTACCGAGGTAAGATTTTCCATGGACTCTGACGGCACACCGGTGCTGGGCCTGCGCGAGGCCAAGAAGCGCGAGACGCGGCAGCTGATCTCCGACCACGCCACCAGGCTCTTCATCGAGCGCGGCTTCGAGCCCACGACGATCGCCGAGATCGCCGACGCCGCACGAGTCGCCAAGAAGACGGTGACGAACTACTTCCCGCGCAAGGAGGACCTGGCCCTGGACCACCAGGACGAGTTCGTCGCCGCCCTGGCCACCACCGTGACGGCGCGCGGGACCGACGAGACCCCCCTGACGGCCCTGCGCCGTGCCTTCCTGGCGGCCGTGGCGGCCCAGGACCCGGTCGCGGGTTTCGCCGGCCACGCCTTCACCCGCATGATCGCCGACAGCCCCACCCTCACCGCGTGCCTGCGCGGCCTCCACGACCGGCGGGAGGAGGCGCTGGCCGCGGCCCTGGCCGACACGACGGGCACCCCGCCCGAGGACATCACCCCGCGCACGGCCGCGGCCCTGCTGGGCGGCGTCCACCGCGTCCTGTTCACCCGCATCCAGGAACTGACCCTGGCGGGGCGCACCAACCCGGAGGTCGCCGAGGTGCTGGCACGCGAGGCACCCCGGGCCTTCGACCTGCTGACCCCGGCCCTCGCGGAGTACGGGCGCCGGGCGTAGGAGTGCCGTACGCGCCGTGCGGGTCGAGGCCGTTACCGGTGCCGGGAGTTGAGGCGGGCGGCCTGACGCGTGAGGTGGTCGCGTTCGGCGAGGTCGGGCGCCTTGTGGGCCGCCTCGGCGTACAGCCGTGCCGCCGTGTCCAGGTCGCCGTCGCGCTCATGCAGGTACGCGGCCACCGCGGTGTACCGGGGCAGCGCGTCGTCCAGCGCGGCGAGCGCCGCCAGCCCGGCGCGCGGTCCGTCGGCCTCCCCGACGGCGACCGCGCGGTTGAGCCGGACGACGGGGTTGTCGGTCAGGCGCGCGAGTTCGTCGTACCACTCCACGATCTGCACCCAGTCGGTCTCCCCGGCGGTGGGCGCGTCGGCGTGCAGGGCGGCGATGGCGGCCTGCGCCTGGAACTCACCCAGCCGGTCCCGGGCGAGCGCCGCCTGCAGGATCCGTACCCCCTCGGCGATGGACGCGGTGTCCCACCGGCCGCGGTCCTGCTCGGCGAGCGGCACCAGACTCCCGTCGGGCGCGGTCCGGGCCGCCCGCCGCGCATGGTGCAGCAGCATCAGCGCCAGCAGCCCCGCCACCTCCGGGTGGTCGACCGCGGCCGCGAGCTGCCGGGTGAGCCGGATGGCCTCGGCGGCGAGGTCGACGTCACCGGAGTAGCCCTCGTTGAAGACGAGATAGAGGACGCGCAGCACGGTGGCGACATCGCCGGGCCGGTCGAACCGGACCCCGGAGACGGTGCGCTTGGCCCGGCTGATCCGCTGCGCCATGGTCGCCTCGGGCACCAGGTAGGCCCGGGCGATCTGCCGGGTGGTCAGCCCGCCGACCGCGCGCAGGGTGAGCGCGACGGCCGAGGACGGCGTCAGCGAGGGGTGCGCGCACAGGAAGTAGAGCTGGAGCGTGTCGTCCACGTCGGACGCGGGACCGGGCGACGGTTCCTCCTCCACGCGGTCCTCGCGCCGACGGCGGGCGGTGTCGGCGCGGGTCGCGTCGAGGAACCGCCGCCAGGCCACGGTGACCAGCCACCCCTTCGGGTCCCGCGGCGGATCGTCCGGCCAGCCGCGGACCGCCTCCACCAGCGCGTCCTGGACCGCGTCCTCGGCCGCCGCGAAGTCGGCTCCGCGGCGGACGAGGACGGTCAGCACGCCGGGCGTGAGGCTCCTGATCAGGGCCTCGTCCATCGGCGGGTCACTCCGTGACGGTCGAGTGCGCGCCCATGAACGGACGCAGCTCCAGCCACTCGTGGATCGGCTTCCCGCCCGCGCCCGGGGCGGCGGACAGCTCCCCGGCCAGCTCGACGGCGCGCTCGTAGCTGTCGACGTCGATCACCATCCACCCGGCGATGAGGTCCTTGGTCTCGGCGAACGGCCCGTCGGTGACCGGCGGCCTGCCCTCACCGTCGTACCGGACCCACGCCCCCTCGGGGGCGAGCGCCTGCCCGTCGACGAACTCACCCGTCTTCTCGAGCCGGTCCGCGAAATCCTGCATGTACTGCATGTGGGCGGAGATCTCCTCCGGCGTCCACTGGTCCATCGGCACGCCGTTGACCGACTCCGGGGCGCCTCGGTAGTGCTTGAGCAGCAGGTACTTGGCCATGATGCGTCTCCTAGGTGCTGATGCGGGCCATTGTGGCCTGTTCACCCCTGGGACGGAGCGGGACGCGCGTTCTCGACACGGCGGGACGGCCGGACGGAACTTTTTTCTGAGACTCCTTCTCAGCCTGCTTCCGGGACGGGGGCCGAGACCTCCCTCAGCACCCCTTCCACGCCGTGCAGGAAGGTCTCCGACACCAGCTCCGGATCGAAGAGGCACCCGGCGGCCATCGCACCGTCCCGGAGCATGACGAGGTGCCGCCCGGCGGCGTCGGCGGTTACGTCACTGTCGCTGTCGTTGTCGCCGACCCGCGCCAGCAGCTCCGTGACGGTGTCCAGGAACCACTGCCGGTGGGCCAGCACCGCCCGGTGCACCGGGTGGGCGGGGTCCGGGTACTCGGCCACGGCGTTGAGGAAGGCGCAGCCGCGGAAACCGGGGGACCGGATCCCCTCGACGATGGACCGGGCGACGGCCCGGACCTGCCCGGCGGCCGACGGAGTACTCCCCACGGCCGCGGCCACCTGACCCCGGATCCCCCGGTCGGCCTGGTCGAGGTAGGCGAGGACGAGGTCCTCCTTGCCAGCGAAGTGCCGGTAGAGCGTGGCCCGGGTGACCTGCGCCTCGGCGGTGATCCGGTCGATGCCGACGGAGTGGATCCCCTCGGCGTAGAAGATCTTCGTGGCCGTGCCGAGCAGGCGGGCGCGCGCTGCGGAGGTGGGGCGGGCTTCTGCGCTCGGGCTCATGTGACCACCGTATCAAGGTGGGGAGGTAGAACGTTCGGTCTTGACAGTGGGGCGGGGAGGCCGTTGACTGCACGACGAGACCGAACGTTCTACCTCATCGCACGCCTCACCTCGTACGTCTCACCTCGTGTACCTCACCGAAAGGCACTCCCGTGGACACCGCCGCCGTCGTCGCACCGCCCGCCAGCCTCCCCGTCACCCTCAGGAAGCTGTACTTCCTCCGCTTCGCGTTCGCCGCCGTATGGGCCGCCCTGCTCTTCGCCACCGCCGACTCGCTGGGCCCGCTGAGCACGACACTGCTGCTGGTCTACCCGCTGTTCGACGTGGCGGCGGCGGTCGTCGACGTCCGGTCGGCGAAGGCGAACGGCGGCCCGGTCACACCCCTGTACGCGAACATCGCGATCAGCTCCCTGACGGTCCTCGCCCTCGCCCTCGCCGCGACCTCGGGCATCCCGGCCGTCCTGCGCGTCTGGGGCGCGTGGGCCGTCACCGCGGGAATCGTCCAGCTCGTCGCGGGCGCCGTCCGCCGCCACCTGGGCGGGCAGTGGCCGATGATCGTCAGCGGCGCCATCTCGACGCTGGCCGGCCTCTCGTTCGTCACGCAGGCGGGCGCCGACGACCCGTCGCTGGGCAGCCTCGCGGGCTACGCCTTCCTCGGCGGCGTCTTCTTCCTGGTCTCCGCCCTCCGCCTGACCCGCGGGGCGCGTCGCCCGGCCTGAGGGGAGAGGCGGACGGAACGGAGGAATACGGGGTTGTCCGGCACGCGGCCGCACCAGGAAGATCGTCACTCGTGCGCATCGACGAACTCAACGCCCATGAACGCCGGTTGCGGGACGCCTTCCCGCAAGGCCACCGCGTCGACGTGTCCAGTCCCCCTGCGCCACCGGACCCGGCGTCTCCGGCGTCTCCGTCGCCCCTCCCGGACCCGGTGATCCGGGCCGACGCCATCGCGGCACTGCTGCTGGGCGCCCACGCCGAGCCCACCCCCGGCGACCGCCCCGCGCTGCGCCTGACAGGCGCGCACATCACGGGCCGCCTGGACCTCGGCTTCACCGACGTCGCGGCACCGATCCACCTGACGGACTGCCGCTTCGACGAAGCACCGCTGCTGCGGGGCGCCCGGACCCGCCAGTTGGTCATGCGGGACTGCGCCCTGCCCGGCCTGGTCGCCGACACGGCGCAGATCGACGGACGCCTGGTCGTCTCCGGCTGCCACCTGACGGGCCCCTTGGTCCTCAACCGCACGCAGATCAACGGAGAACTGGACCTGCGCGACACGAGAATCGGCGTCCCCGGGGCCGGGACGGAGGCCGGTACCGGTACTTGTACTGGTGCGGGGGCCGAGGCCATATCGGCCATCCACGCCCAAGTGGCCGGCGACGCACTGTGCACGAACCTGGCAGTCGAGGGCACATTTCGACTCTCCGGCGCGTCCATAGAGGGCGAGTTCGACCTGGAAGGCGCCTCACTCCGGGCCCCCGGCGCGAACGCCCTGGACGCCTACCACGTCCGTATCGCCGAGGACTTCACCTTCCACCCCGGCTTCACCGCCGAAGGCCGGATCATCCTGACCGGCGCCACCGTCGCGGCGGCCATCGGCTTCTGCGGGGCCCGGCTGAGCAACCCGGGAGACATCGCCCTGGAGGCGGTGGACGTCACGGTCGCCCGCAACTTCGACCTGGGCCTCGGGCTCAGGGTCGACGGCGCGGTAAAACTCGACGGCACGCACGTCGGCACGGAACTGAGCCTCCGCGACGCCGAACTGACCCACAAGGACGGCACCGCCCTGTCCCTACGGGCGACCCAGGCCCGCGAAACGGACCTCCGCACCCGCCGGCCGATCGACGGAGCGGTGGACGCACGCAACGCCCGACTGGGCACGCTGTACGACGCCCAGGACACCTGGCCCGCCGACCTCCGCCTGGCCGACGCGACGTACGAGACCCTCGCGTTCCCGCTCCCCGCCACGGAACGCGTCCACTGGATCCGCCGCACGACCGGCGCCTACCTCCCCCAGCCGTACGAGCAACTGGCCTCGACCTACCGGCGTCTCGGCCACGAGGACGAAGCCCGCACGGTCCTGCTGGCCAAGCAGCGCCACCGCCGTTCCACCCTCCCCCCGCACACCCGCCTGTGGGGCCACGTCCAGGACGCCGCCGTGGGCTACGGCTACCGCCCCCTCCGCGCCGGCCTGTGGCTCCTCGCCCTACTCGCCTGCGGCGCCCTCTACTTCACCCTCCACACCCCCGCCCCCCTGGACCCCGGCAAGGCCCCGCCCTTCAACGCCGTCTTCTACACCCTCGACCTCCTCGTCCCGATCATCACCTTCGGCCAGGACAACGCCTTCGCCCCACGCGACACCGGCCAGTGGCTGTCCTACGCCCTGATCGCAGCGGGCTGGATCCTGGCCACGACGGTCACAGCGGGCATCTCCCGCGCGGTGACCCGCCAGTGACCGAGCACCGGTGCGGCTGCCTCAGGGGGAGGCGGATACCTGCCATGTCCTGGAAACGCCTCCCCCCGCGCCCGCCCGGTGGGGCAGGATGAATCTGCTCCCATCGACGGGGGATGGGGCGCCGCGCATGCCTGCCGTGGACTCGCCATCCTGGTGCGTGCGATCACCGGTGTCCCATGAATGACGGCCAGGCCTGTATGGCCGTAAAACGCGTGGGTGTCGGGCCGGAGCCCGAAGCTCCGTGACCAGGAAGGAACCCTGCGCATGGCGAGCGCAATCGACCCGTGAGGGCGGGGCCACTGCTCGGCCTGGTATCAGGAGGTCTCCTGGTACCCGTCACAGTGGCCTATCCATGGATCGGCGTGATCGCGGTCCTCGTCCCACTCGCCCTCCTGTGCTGCGTGGTCCTGCCCGGCGTGTGGTCAGCGAGCCCCGCCCGCCGCCGCGACGCCCGCGTCATGGCCGAGCTGCTGCTCGGCTCTCCCCGGCGGCGACGGCAGTGACCGGCCGACACCGGCGCCGCGCGCCTCCGAGCCGTACGGATCGGGTCAGACCTGCCCGAGATCGACCTGCACCGGGAACGGGGCCACCACCTTGAGGACGCCGGTGAACACGTCTCCGTCCCGATAGCGCTTCGTCGCGGGGTCGAGAACGTAGGTGTACACGAGAGGAACGCCTGTCGCGGCCTGCTCGATCCTCCAGTAGAAGCCGATGCCTGCCTTGGCGTACTGGTCGACCTTCACGATCCGGTCGGTGGTCTCCGAACCTGGCGACACCACCTCCGCGACCAGCAGCACGTGCTCAGGGCGGGTGGGGGTGATGTCGATGGTGTCCGCCCGGTACACGACGACGTCCGGCCGGCGATTGGTGAGCGGGACGTCCTGAAGCCGGACGTCGAAGTCGGTGTCGGCATTCCACTCAGGGCCCGCGGCGGCATCCAGGACGTTCGCCACAATCCGGGCCAGCCGGTTGTGCCGCTTGGACGCACTCGGGCTAACGACGACCATCCCGTCCACGATCTCGATACCGGCGCACTGCTCCTCGGACCAGGACTCGTACTCCTCCGCCGTGATCTGCTCATGCATCCACGCCGGGGCAACCATCTCGGCCGTCATGAAGCACCTCCCGGACAGTGTGGTGCGGGCCCGATCCCGCTGGATTCAGCGTACTGTCTGCCGTCCGCCCGGCACGCCCGTCCCGCTCGCGCAGCCCCCGCTGACACCGTAAGCGGTAGGGAGGCCGATGCGGGACCGCTGAGGCTGCTGGCGGTGACTGGTGCGACGGCCGGTCGGAGACGCCGGCGTGCCTTCCCGTCCGGTGTCGTTGATGTCAGCTGCGGACGTCAGGATCTGCCCGGCCCGTGGTTCCTTGCGGGCCGGTCGTCATCACGGGTACCGGGACCGGGCGGGAGCCGTTGGCCAGTGACTCCGCGCCGGCCACGCCGACCAGTGACGCGGCCACGGCGGGCCGTACCGGTACCAGCGGTGGCTCTCCGTGCTCCATCGTGGCCCGGAAGGCGCGCAGTACTCGTACGGTGCCCTCGGCCCCGCGTGCCACGGATTCCCCGGCGAGGGTGAAGGGCGGAGGGGTGCGTTCCTCCTCGCGGGCGTGGCCCTCCGGCGTCGCCCAGCCCTCCGTTCTGACACGGACGGCCCAGGACCGTTCGCCGGCGGCCCGGACGGACTCGGCCAGCGCCTTGGTGCCGCGTACGGAGATCCAGCTCCAGTGGCTGTCGGGCTCGCCCTGGAGGAACCCGTGCCGGGTGAGGGCCAGCGCCCCGGTGGACAGCCGCACCGCCATGACGACCGCGGCGCGTGGGTCCGCCTTGTCCGCCGGGAACGCCGACACCTCCACCGGCCAGGCGTCCGTGAGGGCCAGTACCGGTGAGAGGGTATGCGTGCAGTACGCCGTGGGGGCGATGCGCCCGCGCCAGTGCGCCGGATCGCCGATCAGGCCCGCGACATCGGCCGGGGACATGCCGTGCAGGTAGTCCGCTTCGATCATGCTGATCCGGCCCAGTTCCCCGGCATCGATCGCCTGCCGGATGAGGCGGACGTGCGGGTGGGCCACGTAGTTCTCGGCGAAGGAGTAGGTCGCGGTCGACCTGTCCGACGCCGCGATGAGCCGCTCCCCTTCCGTGGCGTCCACGCATGCCGCCGACTCGGACAGCACGTGCACCCCACGGTCCAGGAACGCCATGGCCAACGGCGCGTGCTCGTCGAAGTCGTTGGCCAGGACGACCCCGTCGAGACGGTGCTCCAGCAGTTCCTGCCACCGTTCCACCAGCACCACGCCGGGCAACTGCGCCCGCGCCACGGCACGACGTTCGGGGTCGCGGTCACATGCCGCCACTACCTCCATGCCCACCTTGCGGCACCAGTCCGCCAGGTGGAGCCCCATCCTGAGCCCCACCACTCCTACCCGCATACAGACATCCTCTTCCGAACCACCGCTTCCTCACAGCTGATTTCCCACCGTGAGAACACAGCAGGTGGAGGCACCGACCGAGGCGCACATTCCGGAAATGTGTTCCGCAAAGAGGCCTTCCTGGCATGGCGTCAGTTGCTCGCGCGGCGGGCTGAAAGAGGTGCCTGTTCGGTGACCCGAAAGGTCATACCCAGGTCTGGCCCCACAGTTCAGCTCCTGGTCCGACGCCCTGCAGGGGACGGCGAAGGCATCGTCGACAGCATGACGAACCCGACGCCGTCCATGGCCACCCCGATCACACCGGCCGGCGCCCGACTGCGTGGCGCGCTGCCTGTGGAGCGGTGGGAGGCCACCGGCTTCCCCGGACGTTGGGTGGGCGGCACTGCCATGGTGCTCGGCCCCCTCCTGATGCTGACCGGCGCATTGCTGCGCGCCCGCTTCCACTTCTTCTTCCCCGACCAACTCGCCGCGTACGAGCGGCACCCCACTCTGATGGCCACCGCATACGGCCTCTTTGCGGCGGGCAGTCTGCTGCTCTGGCCCGCTGTGGCGGTGTTGGCCGCACGGATCGGAGTGCGGAGTGCCGGCTGGGGCCTGTGGGGCGGGGTCCTGGTGATGTTCGGTCTGTTCGCCCGCACCTTCCACGCGGGGGTGGACCATCTGGCCTTTCAGCTGGTGCGTTCCCAAGGGGTCGGGCCCGCCACCGAAGCGGTCTCCGCCGGCTACGGTGCCTTCCACGTCTTCACCACGCTGAACCTCGCCATCCTCGCCGGGTGGCCTGTCCTTGCCCTCGGTGCCTGGCGCACCCGGGTGCTCGGCCCGGCCCGCGCCGCCGCACTCGGTCTCACCGCGGCACTGCCCCTCGGGGTGCTCAAGGGGACCACCCCGCTGTCGCTGGTGGCCTTGGCCGGACTGTGCGCCGCACTGGTGCCGCTGGGCCTGGCCCTGCTGGGTGAAGAGCCCCGCCCCAGCCGGGCAGCGGTGTTGCGCTGGATGCCGCTGACCCTGGTGACTCTTGGGCTGATGGTGCTGCTGGGACAGGCCGGTTGAGTGCACACGTCCAAGTACGGTCGAACCATGAAGCCCAAGCGGCAGCGCCATCTCTACGCCTTTGACCTCGGCGCGGCTCTGGCCCTGACCGCCGTGTACATCGGCTTCGCCCGGCTGACTGCCGACGATGGCCAGCCCGTCTACACAGGACCGTTCTGGCTCGGCTGTCTGATCGCGGCCATGGTCGGACTGCCGGTCGCAGTACGCCGCCGATGGCCGCTCGCGGTCCTGGTCGTCGTACTGGCCGCCCTGGCCGTGGCATCGCTCCTCGACATACCCCGTGAGCCATACGCCGCCGCCGGGCTTGCGGCTTATCTCGTCGGACTGGCCGAGCCCACCCGCCGGTCCGTGCCCGCACTCGCGGTGACGATGCCCGTGGCGTGCGGTGCTGTCTACCTGGGGGAAGCGGTGGTCACTCCCGCCGAGGACTGGCGGGGAGCCGCAGGGGTGGCTGGGCTCGTGCTCCTGGTGATCGGCGGGGCCTGGGGCATGGGGTTCACCGTGCGCGCCCGCCGAGCCGAGGCCGCCAGGGAACAGCGGCGCCGGTCGGAGCGCGCACTGGACGAGGAACGTCTGCGGATCGCCCGCGAACTGCACGACATCGTCTCGCACAATCTCAGCCTGATCGCCGTCAAGGCGGGCGTCGCCGGGCATGTGGCGGAGGCCGACCCGCGGGAGGCACGGGCTGCCCTCAAGGTCATCGAGGAGACCAGCCGTTCCGCGCTGGCCGAGATGCGGCGCACGCTCGGTGTGCTGCGCACCGAGGGCGCGCCCCTGGGACCCGTACCGGGTCTCGACCGACTCGACCTGCTTGCCGAGGAGGCACACCGGGCGGGGGTGGACGTCGATCTGACGGTGCACGCCGTGGAGGGCCTGGCCCAGGGGGCACAGTTGACCATCTACCGGATCGTCCAGGAGGCCATCACCAACGTGGTCCGGCACGCGGCCCCGACCCGCTGCCAGGTGACAGTCGAGGTGGACACGCGAGAGGTCCGCATCGACATCATGGACGAGGGGCCGCCGTCCGCACTCAGACAGTCGGTCCACGGACTCCCGGGCGGGCACGGCCTTTTGGGGATGCGGGAGCGCGCGATGATGTACGGCGGCAGCTTCGAGGCGGGCCCCCGGCCGGAGGGTGGCTTCGCGGTGTCTGTCCGTCTGCCGGCTGAAGGGACCCAATGACCACGGCCGACGTGACCCCCGTGCGGGTATTGATCGCCGACGACCAGGCAATGGTGCGCGGCAGCTTCCGGGTTCTCGTCGATCACACTCCCGGTATGACGGCCGTGGGCGAGGCCGCGAACGGAGCGGAAGCCGTCGAACTCGCCCGCCGCGAACGGCCGGACGTCGTGCTGATGGACATACGCATGCCGGACCTCGACGGCATCGAGGCGACCCGGCAGATCTGCTCCGACCCGGCCCTGCCCGGCGTCCGTGTCCTCATCCTCACCACCTTCGATCTGGACGAGTACGTCTACGCCGCCCTGCGCGGCGGCGCCGCAGGCTTCCTGCTCAAGGACACCCCGCCGCCCGAGGTCCTCACCGCCATCAGCGTCGTCGCCTCGGGCGAGGCGCTGCTCGCTCCCTCGGTGACCCGCCGCCTGATCGCGGAGTTCGCCCGCCGTCCGGAGCCTGCGCGGCCGCCCAGCCGCTCGCTGGACGGGATCACCGACCGGGAGTTGGAAGTGCTCGGCCTGATCGCGCGGGGGTTGTCCAACACAGAAATCGCCGAACATCTCCACCTGAGCCTGGCCACGGTCAAGACCCACATCGGACGCCTGCTCACCAAGCTGCGTGCGCGCGACCGTGCCCAGCTTGTCATCGTCGCCTACGAGACCGGGCTGGTGGGCGACCGCCGACGTGAAGCGTGAGGCGCACGGGACCCGCGTCGGACCGACGCACCCTGCAGGAGAGCCGCGTCACAGTTACCCACCGACGCACACCTCATGCGTGCTGCAAGCCCCGGAAGCCCTGTCGTCAACCAGGACGGCAGGGCCTCTGACCAGGTATTCCTCTGTGCCCCCGGCAGGATTCGAACCTGCGACACCCGCTTTAGGAGAGCGGTGCTCTATCCCCTGAGCTACGAAGGCGTGCCGTCGCTGGGCGCGGCGGTGACAACAGGTTAGCGGATCGGGGGCCGGGGTGAGCGTCGGGCAGGGTCAGGTCGGGGGGACGTGGAGGAAGCGGCCCGCCACCGACAGGTCCGCCTCGATGTGGGTGGCCGTGAGGGAGAGGGCCGGGAGGATTTCCGTGAGGCAGGCCGTGGTCGTGCGGCGGGACGCGTGCAGCGCGACGTTCAGGGCCGCCACCACCCGCCCCGTGCGGTCGCGGACCGGGACCGCGATGGAGCGCAGGCCGGCCTCCAGCTCCTCGTCGACCAGGGCGTAACCCTGGGTCCGGGCTTCGGGGAGGGCGAGCAGGACGTGGCCCAGGGCCGTCGCCCGGGCCGGGAGACGGGTGCCGACCGTGACGCGGGCGCTCAGGACGCGGGTCGTGGACGCCCGGGCCGTGTACTGGATCTCCTCGCCCGATTCCGACAGGACGGCCAGCGACGCCGACTCGTGGACGCGGTCGGCGAGAGCGGTCAGGTGGGGCTGGGCGATCTCGGGGAGTGAGGTGCGGGAGAGGGGTGGGAAGCCGAGGGAAAGGACCCGGGGGGTGAGGGTGAAGGTGTGGTCGGGGGCAGGGGTCAGCAGGCCCGCGTGGCCGAGGGTGATGAGTGCGCGGCGGGCGGTCGCGCGGGCCAGGCCGGTCGCCTGCGCGACCTGGGTCAGGGTCAGCGCGGAGCGGCCCTCGCCGAAGGCGGTCAGTACGGTCAGGCCGCGGGCGAGGGACTCCACGAACTCCCTGCCCAGTTCCTGTTTCGACGCGCCGGTCCAGGTGGCCAGGCCCGCCCGGGGTGGCCCCGGCTCCGGGGGCGGGGCGGTGCGCAGGTCCTCCTCCATCGCCGCGACCGCCGCGCGCAGGCGGGGGAGCAGGGCCGTCCGCAGGTCCGGTGCCGTGTGG
Source organism: Streptomyces sp. BBFR25 (assembly GCF_044590125.1). Classification (NCBI taxonomy): domain Bacteria; kingdom Bacillati; phylum Actinomycetota; class Actinomycetes; order Kitasatosporales; family Streptomycetaceae; genus Streptomyces; species Streptomyces sp. BBFR25. The sequence goes on along the minus strand of NZ_CP172447.1, from coordinate 3,704,920 downwards.
CGGCTGGTGTGGCTCACCACGCTCGCCACGCAGGCCACCCGGCCGGTGCCGGGGTCCCGTACGGGGACCGAGAGCGCCACCAGGCCCGGTTCGATCAGCTGGTCGTCCAGTGCGTGGTCGTCCGCCGCCGCCTTCGCCGTACGGAGGGTGAAGTCCTCGTCGGGGGTGCGGTGTTCGCGGGGTGGTACGGCGGGGAAGGTGCGGCCCGCCGGGTCCGCGGCCCGGCGTTCTCGCCAGTGCTGCCAGTCGGGATCCGTCCACTGCGTGGCGAAGAGGGGCCCGGGGGCGGTGCGTTCGGCCGGGAGCAGGTCGCCGATGCGGAAGCTCAGGGACATGGCGCGGCGGCGGGTGGCCTGGTGGATGAAGCGGATGCCGTCCCGGTCGCCGACCGCCAACGACACCGACTCGTCCAGTTCGTCGGCCAGGGCGTCGGCGCGGGCGGAGAGCAGGGCGGGGAGGCGGAGGGCGGCCAGATAGGCGTTGCCCAGTTCCATCAGGCGGGGGGCGAGCGTCACGTCGCGGCCGTCCAGGCGGACGTATCCCATGCGGGCGAGGGTCGCGGTGAGGCGGTCGACCGTGGAGCGGGCCAGGCCCGTGGTCTTCTCCAGGGCGCTGAGGCTCAGGGTGCCGTCGTGCGCCTCGGTCAGGCGGCGGAGTACGGCGATGCCGCGGAGGAGTGGGGTGACCGCCTCGGCCGGTGCGACCGCTTCGGCCGAGGCGACCGCTTCGGCCGGTACGGCCGTCTCCGCCGCGGCGGCAGCCCCGTCGCGGGAAGCGTCGTGGGTGGTGTGGGCGGGCATCGGCTCTCCGGTACGGCGATCACGGCAGGCGCCTACGGTAGCCCGACACCGCCCCGAGCATCCCGACCCCGCTCGGTGCCCTCGGCGCCATCAGTGCCCCGGGCGGGCACCTTCGCCCCGGTGGTCACCTACGGGTGACGCGCACCCGGACGTCTCCCCGTCCGTCCTTCTCCGACACCTTGATCGTGACGCCCTTGCGCGGGTCCTTGAAGGTCTCGCCCGAGGTGAAGGCGGCGTCCGAGAGTTCGGCGTGGACGTTGGGGCTGCGGGTGCAGCCGCCGCTGTCGCGCCGGGAGTCGTAGACCCGTACCGGGCCCATGCCGGTGTCGACGTCCGCGTCGACCTTGTAGATCAGCACGCCGGGCCGGCACACCGTCTCGTCGTTGCCCTCGCGGGTGCGCAGCTCGACCGCGTAGCCGGAGGTGCCGCTCAGCGGGAGGACGACCAGCTTGTCGCCGCCCCTGCGGGCCAGCGGCGTCAGCGTGTACTCGGTCGTGCCCGGCGCGGACGCGCAGTGCACCTGGGACGGGTCGAGCCAGCCCAGCTTCCACTTGTGCCAGCCGAGGAGGTCGTTGTTGGCGCCCCAGTCCTCGCTCATGATGTCCCAGTGGCCGACGGCTCCTCCGCCCTCCTGGGTGTAGAGGTCCGGGAGGCCGAAGACGTGGCCGTTCTCGTGGGGGAGTACGCGGTAGCCGGTCGCGTCGTAGGAGCCGGAGCCGTCGTCCTGGCGGGAGTAGACGAAGGAGGCGTTGGCCACCGGGACGCCGTCGGCGACCGGGGCCTCCTGGTTCCCGGCGAAGGTCACGGACAGGACCGTGTCCAGGGCGGAGGGGCCGGCGTTCGGGGTGACCAGGACGTTCAGGAGGTCGTAGGAACGGAAGTCGACCTTTGGGTCGGCCGCCGCGACCAGGTCCTGGACCAGTTTGCGGTAGCCGGGTTCGAAGGGGGCGCCGCGCTCTATGCCGTACTCCGCGAAGGACTTGGGCATCCGGAGCCAGTCCCGGATCGGGGTTTCGGGGTGGTAGTCGAGGCGGCCGTAACTGCTGGTGCGGAACCACTCCTCGGTCTGCGGGAAGAACTCCGCGTACCGGTCGAGCGCCTTGCCCTCGCCGGGCGCGTCCGAGAAGTCGACCATCAGGTTGAGGGCGCGGACGGTGCCGGTCGAGCGGGCGTATCCGGTGGAGGTCGGCACGCCCTCGGACATCTGGATCTCGGCGCCGCCGCTGATCATGCAGGGGCCGTGCACGGAGGAGCGGGAGAGGCTGGCGGGGCCGGAGCCCGCGGTCGAGGTGCCGGGTGCGAGCCGGCCGGTGCCGGCCGAGGTGCTGAGCGCGAGGGTCAGGACGGTGACGGTCCCGGCCGCGGCCAGTCTGCGCGGGCGTATGCGTCGGCTCGGCGGCTGCGCCTGCGGCGGCGGCTGCATGCGGACCTCCCCGGCCACGGCAGCCGCCCGGCATCGGCTGCACCCTTGCGCTCACCCTGTGCCGAGGGGTGGGCGGGCGCGCGCTGGAGCGGCCGATCGTGGGTTTCTCGCCGGTAGCCGCCGACCGGGGGACGGCCGGTATCCCGATGTGACTCAGGTCACATGAAAGTTCTTCGGGAGCGGGAAATAACCGGGGATCGTTTCCCCGTTTAGACCTGTGTCCGAGCGAAACGGGGAAACGATCCCCGGATCGTGAACCCAGTCGTCACATCCGTGACAGACACCCTCACAGACACCGAGGAGTACGCCGTGCAGACCGCGATTCCCGATCAGCGCAAGGTGGCCCGGCCCCGCGCCGATGCTCTGCGCAACCGGGAGCGGATCGTCCTCGCCGCCCGGGAGATGTTCGTCGAGCACGGGCCGGACGTGCCCCTCGACGAGGTCGCCCGCCGGGCCGGCGTCGGCAACGCCACGGTGTACCGCAACTTCCCCGACCGTGACGCCCTCGTCCGCGAGGTCGTCTGCTCGGTCATGGACCGTACGGCACGAGCGGCCGAGCTGGCCCTCGCGGAGACCGGTGACGCGTTCGAGGCGCTGGAGCGCTTCGTGCACGCCTCCGCCGACGAGCGGATCAGCGCGCTGTGCCCGATGATGGCCAGCACCTTCGACCAGCACCACCCCGACCTGGAGGCGGCCCGCGGACGGATCGAGCGACTCGTCGCCGAGGTCATGGACCGGGCGAAGGCGGCCGGTCAGCTCCGCGACGACGTGGGCGTGGGCGATCTGATGATCGCCGCGGCCCAGCTCAGCCGGCCCCCGGCCGGTACGGGGTGCGTGAGCGCCGACCGGTTCGTCCATCGCCATCTGCAGCTGTTCCTGGACGGGCTGCGGGCTCCCGCCCGCTCCGTACTTCCGGGTGCGGCCGTGACGATGGAGGATCTGCGCCGGCCCTGCGACCAGTAGTTCAGCGACCAGTAGTTCAGCCAGTTCCGCTGGTTCCACCTCCACCAATTCCAGACCCACGAGTCACACCAGTCCCACCCGTCACACCAGTTCCGTCACCGAGGCCGAGTCGTCAGCGACGTCGCTGACAGCGGGCCGTCGGCGTGGGATCAGTCGTCCCTTTTCTCATCTTTTTCCGTCACGAAGTCCGAAGTGGGTATCCCCATGTCTCAAGCAGCCGTCAAGGCCTCCGGCGTCGCCGACGCCCCGGACGCCGGTCGCTGGAAAGCGCTGGTCTTCATCGCGCTCGCCCAGCTGATGGTGGTCCTCGACGCCACCATCGTGAACATCGCCCTTCCCTCCGCGCAGCAGGACCTCGGCATCTCCGACGGCAACCGGCAGTGGGTCGTCACGGCCTACGCCCTCGCCTTCGGCGGTCTGCTGCTGTTCGGCGGCCGGATAGCCGACCTGTGGGGCCGCAAGCGCACCTTCGTCACCGGTCTGGCCGGCTTCGCCGTCGCCTCCGCGCTCGGCGGCGCCGCCACCAACGAGGCGATGATGTTCGGCTCCCGCGCCCTCCAGGGCGTCTTCGGAGCCCTGCTCGCGCCCGCCGCGCTCTCCCTGCTCGCCGTGATGTTCACGGACGCCAAGGAGCGCGCCAAGGCCTTCGGCATCTACGGTGCGATCGCCGGTGGTGGTGGCGCCGTGGGTCTGATCCTCGGCGGTTTCCTCACCGAGTACCTGAACTGGCGCTGGACGTTCTTCGTCAACATCCCGTTCGCCATCGTGGCCGCGGCCGGCGCGTACTTCGTCATCCGTGAGCCCAAGGGCGGCCGCAACCGCTCGCCGCTCGACATCCCCGGCGTGATCCTGTCCACCCTCGGTCTGGTCGCGCTCGTCTACGGCTTCACCCGCGCCGAGTCCAGCGGCTGGAGCGACGCCCTGACGGTCGGCATGTTCGTCGGCTCGGCCGTGCTGCTGCTGGCCTTCGTGCTCGTCGAGTCCCGGGTGAAGGCCCCGCTGCTGCCGCTGCGCGTGATCACCGAGCGCAACCGGGGCGGGATCTACCTCTCGCTGGGTCTGGCCATCATCGCGATGTTCGGCCTGTTCCTCTTCCTGACCTACTACCTGCAGATCGTGAAGGGCTACACGCCGGTGAAGACCGGCTTCGCCTTCCTGCCGATGATCGCGGGCATGATCACGGGCTCCACCCAGATCGGTACGCGCCTGATGACGCGGGTCGCGCCCCGGCTGCTGATGGGCCCCGGGTTCCTGGTCGCCGCCCTCGGCATGCTGTTCCTCACCCAGCTGGAGGTCGACACCTCCTACGCCGGTGTGCTGCTGCCCGGCATGCTCCTGCTCGGTCTCGGCATGGGTACGGCGTTCATGCCGGCCATGTCCCTGGCCACCATGGGTGTGGAGCCGCGGGACTCGGGTGTCGCCTCCGCGATGGTCAACACCTCGCAGCAGGTGGGCGGTGCGATCGGTACGGCGCTGCTGAACACGATCGCCGCCTCGGCCACCACGTCCTACATCGCCGACCACATCGGCGGCGCGTCCTCCCGCTCCCAGCAGCAGCTGGTCCAGCTGGAGGGTCAGGTGCAGGGCTACACCAGCGCGATCTGGTTCGCCGTCGGCATCCTGGTCGTGGCGGCCGCGATCGCCCTGACCTTCGTCAACGCCGGGCGGCCGGGCAGCGGCAACGCCGTCGCCAGTTCCGGCGCGGGCGACGAGGCCGAGGACGAGCTGCGGGTGCCGGTCGTCGCCCACTGACGCCTCACCCGGCACCCGGTACCCGCTCGGGCCCCTGTTCCACCCGTGCGTACGGGGAGGGGACGCCCCGCACGCACGGTTCCCCCGGACCTGCCCCGGCCGCGCGCTCAGCGCAGCCAGGGCAGGTCCGCACCCGCTTCGCTCGGCTGAAGTCCCTCGGCGACGATCCGCATGATCTCGCCGAGGGACTTCTGCTGTTCGGGGGTGAGCCGGTCGAAGACCGCCTGGCGTACGGCGTTCACATGGCCCGGGGCGGTCCGGCGCAGCACCTCGTACCCCTCGTCCGTGAGGATGGCGAACTGGCCGCGCTTGTCGGAGGGGCAGTCCTCGCGGCGGACCCAGCCGTTCTTCTCCAGGCGGGCCACCGCGTGCGAGAGCCGGGAGCGGGTGATCTTCGCGTACTTGGCCAGCTCCGTCATCCGCAGCCGCCGGCGCGGTGACTCGGCCAGCTTCACCAGCAGGCCGTAGTAGACGTGCGGCATGCCCGCGTCGCGCTGGAGCTGCCGGTCGAGGTGGTCCTCGAGGAGGGTGGCGGCCTCGATGTAGGAGCGCCAGACCAGCTGCTCCTCGCCGGTGAGCCAACGGGGTTCGTCGTTCATGGGACCCACTGTACGAAACGACTTCTTGAATATTAAACAAAGCGGGGGTAGATTGACGACAAGTAAAGATTGAGAGTTCAAGTATTGGAGTAGTGGCCATGACCGCCGCCCTGGAGCGCATGCCCGCCGTCTACCTCAGCCACGGCGCCCCGCCCCTGGCCGACGACCCCGTCTGGCCCGGCGAACTGGCCGCGTGGGCCGCGGACCTGCCGCGTCCGAAGGCGGTCCTCGTCGTCTCCGCCCACTGGGAGGAGGCCCCGCTCGCCCTCGGCGCGACCCGGACCGTCCCCCTTGTCTACGACTTCTGGGGCTTCCCGGAGCACTACTACCAGGTGCGCTACGCGGCGCCCGGCGCACCCGCGCTCGCCGAGTCCGTACGCAAACTGCTGCGCGCCCCCGGCACGCCCGTGCAGGACGTCCCCGACCGGGGCCTCGACCACGGCGCCTACGTCCCGCTGGTGGAGATGTACCCGGGCGCCGACATCCCGGTGCTCCAGGTCTCCATGCCGACCCTCGACCCGGCACGGCTCATGGAGATCGGTCGCAGGCTCGCGCCGCTGCGCGACGAGGGCGTGCTGATCATCGGCTCCGGGTTCTTCACCCACAACCTTGCCGCTCTGCGCCAGGGCGGCATCCCCTCCTGGTCCGCGGAGTTCGACGACTGGGGGCGGCGCGCACTGGAGGGCGGGGACGTGGACGGGCTGCTCGACTTCGCCCACAAGTCCCCGGCGGGGCGGCTCGCCCACCCGCGCACCGAACACTTCGCCCCCCTGTTCGTGACCATGGGCGCGGCGGACGCGGCCGGTGAGCTGGACTCGCGGCGGTCGGTGATCGACGGGTTCTGGATGGGGCTGGCGAAGCGGTCGGTGCAGTTCGGCTGAGCGCGGGCGGCGGTCAGGGGCGAGGGGGCGAGCGGAGAGGTGGCGCCCCGGTGCGGTGGCAGGTGGGCTACAGCGGCTTCTCGTACCAGGCCACGTCCCAGTACCGCCCGAACTTGCGGCCCACCTCCCGGAAGGTGCCCACGGGCCGGAAGCCGAAGCGTGCGTGCAGCCGGGCGGACGCCTCGTTGGGCTGGGCGATGCCCGCGTAGGCGCGGTGGAGGTCCTCGCCGGCCAGGGCCTCGAAGAGGGATGTGTACAGGAGCGAGCCGATGCCGCGGCCGCCGGCGTCCGGGGCCACGTAGACGGTGGTCTCCACGGAGGTCGCGTAGGCGGGCTTCGCGCGATAAGGGCTGGATGTGGCGTACCCCAGAATCTCCTGTGAGTCCGCGTCCGTGGCAACCCTCAGCCGGTACGGGCCGTCTTCAGGGTGGGAGAGCAGCCAGGGGCGGCGCTCCTCCGGGGTGAACGGTTCGGTGTCGAACGTGATGGGCGTCTCACGTACGTAGTGGTTGTAGAGGGCGGTGAGGGCCTTGAGATCGTCCTCGACTCCCGGTCTGACCTGGACCTCCGCGGTTCCCGATGACATCGCCCCTCCTCCTGTGGCGGCACAGGGTACTGCATGATCAGAAAAATTGAGGGGCGGGTTGGGAATTCTGTCCGGATTCCAGTCGTTGTTTCCATCGGATGCAGGGCACCCGAGGAGAGTCCCGAGAGGGGCTGGAGACAACGGAGACAACCCCGCAAGGCGCCCGCGCGTCCACCGGACCACCCGCTGAACCACCATCGCAAGGGAGCACGCATGGCAACCCGTGCCGTCGCCCGTCGTAAGTCCGCCACCGGCGAGACCTCCGGCTCGGCAACCAGCGTCCGCGCGAACGGCGGCGAGCTCGCCGACCGCGATCTGGTCGGCATGTACCTCGACGAGATCGCCCGGACACCGCTGCTCGACGCCGCCAAGGAGGTCGAGCTGTCCCAGACCATCGAGGCGGGTGTGTTCGCGCGGCAGGTCCTCGAAGGGTACGAGGAGACCGGGGCGGACGCCACCCGCGAGGAGCTCCAGGCTTTGATCGACGAGGGCGAGCGGGCGAAGGACGTCTTCATCCGTTCCAACCTCCGCCTGGTCGTCGCGGTCGCCCGCCGCTACCCGCGCAGCGGTCTGCCGCTCCTCGACCTGATCCAGGAGGGCAACGCCGGTCTGGTCCGCGCCGTCGAGAAGTTCGACTACCGCAAGGGCTTCAAGTTCTCGACGTACGCGACCTGGTGGATCCGGCAGGCCATCACCCGTTCCATCGCCGACCAGTCGCGCACCATCCGGCTGCCCGTCCACCTGGTGGAGGAGCTGGGCCGGATCCGGCGCGTGCAGCGCGAGTTCAACCGGGAGCACGGCCGCGAGCCGGAGCCCGCCGAGATCGCGGCCGAGCTGGGCTCGACGCCGGAGCGCGTCACCGACGTGCTCGACTGGGCCCGCGACCCGGTCTCGCTGAACATGTCGGTGGACGACGAGGGCGAGACCCAGTTCGGCGACCTGCTGGAGGACACCTCGGCCGTGTCGCCCGAGCAGTCGGTGCTGACCCTGCTGCGCAGCGAGGAACTGGACGACCTCATCGGCCGCCTCGACCCGCGCACGGCCTCCATCATCAAGATGCGGTACGGCATCGACGACGGCCGCGAGCGCACGCTGACCGAGGTCGGCAAGGAGCACGGCCTCACCCGTGAGCGCATCCGCCAGATCGAGAAGCACGCGCTGCTGGAGCTGAAGAAGCTGGCCCGCGACACCGGCTTCGAGGCGGCCGCGTAACGCGGACTGGGCGACGTTCGGCCGTGCGGCCCGGACGCCGCGTGACGCGGGGGCGTGACGTGGCGGATGGGGCGTACGCCGGTGGTCGAACCCCGCGCGAAGATGGCTGTACAACGCTGCTTCAACTGGCGGGGGCCGGGAACAAGACGTTCGGGCCCCTCGGCCGGGAAACCGCAATCGCACCGCAGCACACTGGACCACGTCCCGACGCACTCCCCCCGGCGCCGGGACTTCCCGAGCCGGGCTCGGCGCCCCTCCCCCCCCGGGTGCCGCAGCCCGGCTCCTCTTCTTGTGTTCTCTCGCGAGAACGGGGCCGGCCGGGAGCCGGGGCACAGCGCGGAGGCGGGCCACCCCGAACCTGAACCCCGGGGTGGCCCGCCGGATGGCAGATTCTGCCACAGCGGCATAGCCTGCCGAAGTGAGCAGCACCGTTCCAGTAGTTCCCGACCCCGGACCGGGACCGGCCGAGCCGGTCTCCCTGACCGAGCGGCGCAAGGCCGAGACCCGGATGGAGATCGCCCGCGCGGCGGCCCGCCTCTTCGTCGGCCAGGGCCTGCGGGCCACCCGGGCCGAGGACATCGCCAGGGCGGCGGGTGTCGCCCCGCGCACCTTCTACCGCTACTTCGCCGCCAAGGAGGAGGCGGTCGCCCCGCTGTACGCCCTGGGCGCCGAGCGCTGGGTACGGGCGGTGCGCGACGCCCCGGCCGAACTGTCCCCGCCCGCGGCCCTGGAACACGCCGCGCGGCACACGCTGACCCCGGGCGCCGGTGTGTCGGCGCCTTCCTGGGAGGGGGCCCGCACCCTCATCCGCCTGGCCGAGAGCAGTCCGGCACTGCGCAAGGTGTGGGCGGAGGTGTGCCACTCCACGGAGCGGTGGCTGGTGGAGGCGCTGGCCACGCGACTGTCCGGGGGCGACGACAACGTTGCCGCGCGGCTGGCCGCTTCCCCCCGGCTGCACTTCGCGGCCGCGGTGGCGGGCGCGGCCGTACGCGTCGCGGCGGAGCACTGGGCGGCGTCGTCCTCCCAGGAGACCCGCAGCCCCCTGGAACTGGCGCTGCGGAACCTGGAGGTGCTGCGGGAGTTCCCCTGGGGGGACGGTGCCTCGGAACAGGGGTGAGGTCTGGGCGGCGGGCGCCGGCTGGGCGCCCCGGGCGTTCGACCGCGAGCCCCGGGCGGCCACCGGCTGAGTGCCGGGCTGCCATCGACTGAGCCCCGGGCGGCCCGTGCCGCTGGCCGGCGAGTCCGCGCGGCTCGTCCTGCGGACGGTCTTGTCCCCAACGCGGGTCGGCCGGTTCCCGCCGCGGTGGTCGTGCCGGTCGGCCGGTTCCCGCTGCGGCGGGGGTGGTCCTCGTGCTGGTCGGCGAGTCCTCGCCGCCGGTTTGCCGGTTCCCGCCGCGGTGGTCGTGCCGGTCGGCCGGTTCCCGTACCGGTGGTGCCGGTCCTCGTGCTGGTCGGTGGGTCCCCAGGACAGGTGGTGCCGGAGCCCGCCGCCAATCAGTCGGCCCCCGCCGCCCGGCCCAGTCGGGCGCCCAGCTCGCGTACGCAGTCCACCAGTTCTGCCGGTTCGCGGACGCGGAACTCCAGGCCGGTCGTCGCCAGGCGGGCCGCGATCCACTCCACCGAGCCGGACACGGTGGCCCGCACCACGCACGACGCGCCGCCCGCCACCGCCTCCGGCGTGCCCAGCCAGTGGGGCAGCCGCGAGGCGACGGTCTCGGCCGGTGCGTGGAAGGCGACCGCGATCTCGTAGGAGTCGTTGCGGCGCTGCATCGAGTGCCGCAGGTATTCGGCCGCGTCCCCGGTCGGCAGCTCCCGCGGAGCGAACCGCGCCCCCGTGGCGAAGGGCTCGCTCACCCGGTCGACCCGGAAGGTCCGCCAGTCGTCCCGGTCGAGGTCGTAGGCGACCAGGTACCAGCGCCGCCCCGTCGACACCAGCCGGTACGGCTCCGTCACGCGCCGCGTCTCGCTGCCGTCCGCCGCGCGGTAGGCGAACCGCAGCCGCTCGTGCCCGGCCACCGTCGAGGCCATCACGGTCAGCGTCTCGGGCGCGATGCTCGGCCCGTCCCCGCTGGTCAGCGGCGTGGTCGCGGACTGGAGCGTGGTGACCCGGTGCCGCAGCCGGGACGGCAGCACCTGCTCCAGCTTGGCCAGGGCCCGCACCGACGCCTCGTCCAGGCCCGCGACCGCGTGGCCCGCGCCCGCCCGCAGCCCGACCGCGATGGCCACCGCCTCCTCGTCGTCGAGGACGAGCGGCGGCATCGCCTTGCCCGCCACCAGCCGGTAGCCACCGTCGGTGCCCATCGTCGCCTGGACCGGGTAGCCCAGTTCCCGCAGGCGGTCGATGTCCCGCCGGACCGTGCGCCGGGAGACGCCGAGCCGGTCCGCCAGCTCGCCGCCGGGCCATTCACGGGGCGTCTGCAGGAGCGAGAGGAGCGTCAGCAGCCGGGCCGGGGTGTCTGTCGTCATGTGTTCGAGGATGCCGCAGATCTAGGACACGATCCGACCTATTGGTCTCCTAAGTTCCTTCCATGACCTTCAAGCAGACCCCGGACGCGGCTCCCGTTCCGCCCGTCCCGCCCGCCGTTTCCGCCGCGGGCGACCGACGTCGCTGGTTCGCCCTCGCGATCGTGATGACCGCGGCGTTCATGGACCTGGTGGACGTCACCATCGTCAACATCGCCATCCCCTCCATCCAGAAGGACGAGGGCGCCACCTTCAGCCAGATCCAGTGGATCACCGCCGGTTACGCGCTCGCCTTCGCGGCCGGCCTGATCACCGGCGGACGGCTCGGTGACATCCACGGCCGCAAGCGGGTCTTCCTCGTCGGCATCGGCGGCTTCACCGTGGCCTCGGCGCTGTGCGGCCTCGCCGCCAACCCGGAGATGCTGGTCGCCTCCCGCATCCTCCAGGGCGGCATGGCGGCGCTGATGGTGCCGCAGGTCCTGTCGATCGTGCACGCCACCTTCCCGGCGCACGAACGCGGCAAGGTCTTCGGGCTGTTCGGCGCGATCGTCGGACTCGGTGCCGTCTCCGGCCCGCTGCTGGGCGCCCTGCTCACCGAGTGGAACCTCTTCGGGCTCGAATGGCGGCCCATCTTCCTCATCAACCTGCCGGTCGGCATCGCGGGCCTCGTCCTCGGCCACCGCTTCATCACGGAGTCGAAGGCGCCGCGCGCCCTCCGGCTCGACCTGGTCGGGGTCGCGCTGGTCACCCTCGGGCTGCTGATGCTGATCTACCCGCTCACCCGGGGCGAGGAACTGGGCTGGCCGCTGTGGGGCTACCTCTCCATGGCCGGGTCGGTCGTGGTCCTCGCGGTCCTGGTCGCCTACGAGCGGCGCAAGAGCGCGCGGGACGGCTCGCCGCTGGTGGAGCTGTCGCTGTTCAAGGTGAAAAGCTTCGCGGCCGGGATCGCCGTACAGACCGTCTTCGGGATCGGGCTCGGAGTCTTCTTCCTGGTGTGGACGCTGTACATGCAGGTGGGCCTCGGCTGGAGCCCGCTGCGGGCCGGGCTGACCGGCGTGCCGTTCTCCATCGCCGTGTCCACGGCCGCCGGGATCTCGGTGCAGAAGCTGGTCCCGCGCTTCGGGCGCAAGGTGCTCCAGGCGGGCGCGCTGGTGATGGCCGCCGGAGTGCTCCTCTACGTCTGGGAGTCCGGGCGCTACGGGCTCGCCATCACGCCCTGGCAGATGGCGCTGCCGCTGGCCGTGATGGGGATCGGCATGGGCCTGATCGTCGCGCCGCTGACCGACGCGGTGCTCTCCCAGGTGCCGCGCGAGCACGCCGGGGCGGCGTCGGGGCTCATCAACACCGTGCAGCAGATGGGCAACGCGCTCGGACTCGGGCTGGTGTCGGTGGTCTTCTTCGGCACGATGAGCGATCACCTCACCCCCGCCCGCCTCGGCCCCGCCTACGTGGACGCCTTCCAGAACGCGCTGGGATGGGTGGCCGCGGTGATGGCCGTCATCTTCCTGCTGATGTTCGCGCTGCCCAGGCGGCCGGCCCAGCACGTGGAAGGGGGCGGGGCGCAGGACCCGACGGAGGAGAAGGAGCCCGCGCTGGTCTGAGACCGCGGCAGGGAGAGGCACCGAGGGGGCGGGTCCGGCACACAGATGCCGGACCCGCCCCTCACTCGTCGTAGCACCGATCGACACCGGCCCCACCCACAGATGCCCGTTCATGTCTGATTGGGTCCGAACGTTTCCGCTTGCTGTTTACATCCCGGAAAACCGGGCGTAGCCTCCGAGAGAAACCACAGGTTCGGGCACGGGTCGGAGGTGAACGGTCATGTACGCACCGGAGCGGCAGCAGGAGATCCTCCGGCTCGCCCGGGACGGCGGCCGGGTGGACGTGGTGTCGCTGGCCGAGGAGTTCCAGGTGACGGCGGAGACCATCCGCCGCGACCTCAAGGCGCTCGACCGCGCCGGTCTGCTCCGCCGGGTGCACGGCGGCGCGATCCCGGCCGGGCGGCTCGACTTCGAACCGGACCTCGCCGAGCGCGAGTCCACGGCCGCCGACGAGAAGGACCGCATCGCCAGGGCGGCCCTCGCGGAACTGCCGGCCGAGGGCACGCTGATCCTCGACGCCGGTAGCACGGTGGCCCGCATGGCCGCGGCGATCCCGCCGGAGGCCTCGCTGACCGTGGTCACCCACAGTCTGCCCATCGCCGCCCGCCTCGCCGACCACCCCGGCATCCAGCTCCACCTGGTCGGAGGGCGGGTGCGCAACCGTACGCGCGCCGCCGTGGACGCCTGGGCGCTGCGCGCGTACGGCGAGATCCGCGCCGACGTGGCCGTGGTGGCGGCCAACGGCTTCTCCGTGGAGCACGGTCTGACCACCCCCGACCTCGCCGAGGCCGCCGTCAAGCGGGCCGCCCTGACCGCCGCCCGGCGCGTGGTGCTGCTCGCCGACTCCTCCAAGTACGCCCAGGAGCACTTCGCCCGCTTCGGCGCCCTGAGCGACGTGGACCTGCTGATCACCGACAACGGACTGACCCCCGAGGACGCGGGCGACATCGAGCGCGCCGGCACGGAAGTAGTACGCGCATGATCCTGACCGTCACCCCCAATCCGTCGCTGGACCGCACCTACGAGGTGCCCTCCCTCGGCCGCGGCGAGGTCGTCCGCGCCACCGGCGAGCGGGTCGACCCCGGCGGCAAGGGCGTGAACGTCTCGCGCGCGGTGACCGCCGCCGGGCAGCGCACCGTGGCGGTGCTGCCGCTGGGCGGGGCCCCGGGCGCACTCGTCGCCGAGCTGCTCGACGCGCAGGGCATCGAGGTCGCGCCGGTGCCGATCACCGGACCCACCCGTTCCAACATCGCGCTCGCCGAGGCCGACGGCGTCCTGACCAAGATCAACGCCCCGGGCCCCGAACTCACCCCCGCCGAACGGGAACTGCTCCTGGACACCGTACGGCGGCAGTCGCCCGGCGCGGACTGGATCGCCTGCTGCGGCAGCCTGCCCCGCGGACTCGCCCCGTCCTGGTACGCCGACCTGGTCGCCCGGGCACACGCCGCCGGTGTCCGCATCGCCCTGGACACCTCCGGACCGGCCCTGCTGCGGGCCCTGCGCGAGCGGCCCGACGTGGTCAAGCCGAACGCCGAGGAGCTGGCCGAGGCCGTCGGGCGTCCGCTGGCCACGGTCGGCGACGCGGTGAAGGCCGCCGAGGAACTGCGGGAGCTGGGCGCCGGTTCCGTGCTCGCCAGCCTCGGCGCCGACGGGCAGCTGCTCGTGGACGACGCGGGCACCTGGTTCGGCACCGCCCGCGTGGACGCCGTCCGCAGCAACGTCGGCGCCGGGGACTCCTCCCTCGCCGGTTTCCTCGTCGCCGGCGGGACGGGCCCCGGCGCCCTCGCCGCCGCCGTCGCGCACGGCGCCGCCGCCGTCCAGCTGCCCGGCAGCGTGATGCCGACGCCGCACGACCTGGACCCGGCCGCCGTGACGGTCACGGCCGAGGTGCCCGTGAACCGCGTACTGAAGGAGCCGGTGTCATGAACTCCGGACCCCTTCCCGGCCCCTCCCACGGTTCTCCCCCCGGGGCCGCCCCCGACCCCCACCGCTGTGCCCCCGTCCCCCCCCGCCCCCGCCCCTCACCCCACGTTCCGGGCGATACGCGAGCTAAGGAGCCCGCGATGAGCGACATGATCACCGCGGACCTGGTCGACCTCGACCTGTCCGCCGACACCAAGGAAGCGGCGGCGCGCGCCTTCGCCGAGCGGATGGTGGCCCTGGGCCGGGTGACCGACCTGGAGGGCTTCCTCGCCGATGTGGCCGCCCGCGAGGCGCAGATGCCGACCGGCCTCGACGGCGGCATCGGCATCCCGCACTGCCGCAGCGAGCACGTCACCGAGCCGACGCTGGCCTTCGGGCGCAGCGCGGCCGGAGTCGACTTCGGGGCGGCGGACGGCCCGGCCGACCTGATCTTCCTGATCGCCGCTCCGGCGGGCGCCGACGACGCCCACCTGACGATCCTCTCCTCGCTGGCCCGGCAGTTGATGAACGCCGAGTTCACCGCGGCGCTGCGCTCGGCGGGCGACGCTGCGGCCGCCGCCGCGCTGATCCGAGGGGAGGAACCGGCACCGGCCGGGCCCACCGACACCGCCGAGGAGCCCGCGGACACCGCGGACACCGCGGACATGGCGGCCACCGCAGACCTCACGGACACCGGGGCGGCCCCGGCGGCGGCCTCCGCCGGGACCGCCCCGGGCAGCACCGGCAGCACCGGCCAGGAGCCTGGCGGGCCCGACCGCCCGTTCCGGATCGTCGCCGTCACCTCCTGCCCCACCGGCATCGCGCACACCTACATGGCGGCCGAGTCGCTGGAGAACGCGGGCCGCGAGGAGGGCGTCGAGGTCGTCGTCGAGACCCAGGGCTCTGCCGGGTTCACCCGGCTCGACCCGGCGGTGATCGCGGCGGCGGACGGTGTGATCCTCGCCCACGACGTGGCCGTGCGGGAGAAGGACCGCTTCGCCGGGAAGCCCACCGTCGACACCGGCGTCAAGGCCGCCATCAACCGGCCCGGCGAGCTGATCGGCGAGGTCCGCGACAAGGCCGCCCGCGGCGAGGTGACGGCGGTCGCCACCGGCGGCCGGGGCGGGGACGGCGGCGCGACGCCCGTCGAGCGCGGCGGCGAGTCCGGCGAGGGCTACGGCGCCAAGCTCCGCAAGTGGCTGATGTCCGGCGTCAGTTACATGGTCCCCTTCGTCGCGGCGGGCGGTCTGCTGATCGCCCTGGGCTTCGCGATCGGCGGCTACGAGATCAACAAGGCGCCCTCCGTGATGGACCACTTCGCGTGGACCCAGGCGGACAGCTGGGCGGCGCTGCTGTTCCAGATCGGCGGCGTGGCCTTCGCCTTCCTCGTCCCGGTGCTGGCCGGCTACATCGCCTACGGCATGGCCGACCGGCCGGGCCTGGTGCCCGGCTTCGTCGGCGGCTCGATCGCGCTGACCATCAACGCCGGTTTCCTCGGCGGTCTCGCGGCCGGTCTGATCTCCGGCGCGGTGGTGCTGGCGATCCAGCGGGTACCGATACCGAAGGCGCTGCGCGGCATCATGCCGGTGGTGGTGATCCCGCTCGTCTCGGCGGCGGTCGTCGGGTTCCTGATGTTCGTCGTGATCGGCAAGCCCATCGCGTCCGCGCAGTCCGGGATGACCGACTGGCTGAACGGACTCTCCGGCGCCAACGCCGTCCTGCTCGGCGCGCTGCTCGGCCTGATGATGTGCTTCGACCTCGGCGGCCCGGTCAACAAGGTCGCCTACACCTTCGCCACCGCGGGCATCGCGGTCGCCAGCCCCAGCGACTCCGCGATGAAGATCATGGCGGCGGTGATGGCGGCCGGCATGGTCCCGCCGCTGGCGATGGCCCTGGCCACCACGGTGCGCGGCCGGCTCTTCAACGCCGCCGAGCGCGAGAACGGCAAGGCCGCCTGGGTCCTGGGCGCCTCCTTCATCTCCGAGGGCGCCATCCCGTTCGCCGCGGCCGACCCGCTGCGCGTCATCCCGTCCTCGATGGTGGGCGGCGCGGTCACCGGCGCCCTCTCGATGGCCTTCGGCGCGACGCTGCGGGCCCCGCACGGCGGCATCTTCGTGGTCCCGCTGATCGGCAATCCGCTGCTCTACCTGGTCGCCATCGCGGCCGGAGTCTGCGTCACCACGGCCCTGGTAATCGTCCTCAAGGGGCTGCGCAAGCCGGTGACGGGCCCCTCGGCCCAGGGACCCGGCGGGGGCACGGACCCGTCGGCCCCGACCCCGGGGGCCACGCAGCCGGTGGCCGCGTAACGGGCCGGACGGGAGCGGCGGCCGGACAGGAGCGGGAGCGGGAGCGGGGGCCGGGCGGGAGGGGGCGCGCTACGGGGAGACCTGCGCCGCGCGCCGCTCCATCGCCCGGCGGGCCGCGTCCTCGCTGTCGTACACCTCGCACATGTGGCGCCCGTCCGGCGTGGCCGTGTGCTCGACCTCCCACAGGGAGACCTCGGCGCCGTCGCGCAGCAGGAACGCGTGCTCGTAGAGGGAGAAGCCGATCCGGGCGCGGCCCTTGCGGCCGGGGCCGCCGAAGGCCTGGGAGATCTGGTGCCCGCACGCCGTGGACAGCCGGTCGGCGAGGTCGGCGTCGGGCCGGTCCCCGTTCTCCGCTCGGCGCAGCAGCCGACGGGCGTGGTCCGCGGAGGCCTCGGGGACGTAGGCGTGGCGCGGGGTGGGCACGGGCGACAGCTGCACCTGCACCGGCAGCTCGAACTCCGGGGTGTCGGGCGGCAGGGCCAGCCGGGAGCCGGCGGCCCGCAGCTCCTCCTCGTCCACGTACACCTCGTGCTGCGGCTCGCTGCCCGGGGCGGTGTTGTGGACCAGCTCCCAGAGCGTGAGCGCCGAGCCGTCGGCGAGCAGCCAGGTGTGCCGGTACGTCTCGCGGTGCAGCCCCGCGCTGTGGTGCGCGGAGTGCAGCGAACCGTCGTGCGCCAGCGCGCAGTCCAGTCGCCGCAGGGTCTCGTCGGGCAGCTCGAATGAGTTCAGGGCACGTCCGAGCAGCCGCATGAGATGCTCCTCCGGAGACTCGGGCGACTCGGGTGGTTCGTACGCTGCCGTCTCGTACGGAACGCTCAAGGTTTCTCCCGGCGTTGCTGCATGTCACCTTGTGGGTGCATACCGTAGCCCCTCGGTCGGACATCATGTCCGGGAACCGAGAAAACGTACGCACGGAAAACGCCGGGGCCGCGCGAAAAGTTCCCGCGCGGCCCGACGAACCGTCAAAATCCCCTGCTCACAGCCCGATCAGGCAGTGCTTTGGGCGGTCCACTCGCTCCAGGGCATGTTCCAGCCGTTGAGGCCGTTGTCCGGCGCGATCGTGTCGTCCGGGGAGTTCTTGACGATGACGACGTCCCCGATGAGCGAGTTGTCGAAGAACCACTTGCCCGGGGTGTCGCCCTGCGCGCCCTGCGCGTCCGCCAGACCGACACAGCCGTGGCTGGTGCCCTGGGCGCCGAAGGGCGGATTGCCGCGGTTGTACCAGTAGTTGCCGTGGATGAAGGTGCCGGACTGGCTCAGCCGCATCGCGTGGGGCACGTCCGGGATGTCGTACTCGCCGCCGAACCCGACCGTCGACCCGTTCATGCGCGTCTGCTCGGACTTCTCCGAGATCACCATCTGCCCGTTGTACGTCGGGTTCGCGGCGCTGCCCGCCGAGATCGGCACCGACTTGAGCGTCTTGCCGTCGCGCACCACCGTCATGGTCTGCGTGTTCGCGTCCACCGTGGAGACCTGCGCGCGGCCCACGGTGAAGGTGACGGTCTTCTTCTGCACGCCGTAGAGGCCGTTCGCGCCCTCCACCCCGTCCAGGTCGATCTTCATCGTGACCTTGGAACCGGCCTTCCAGTACTCCTGCGGCCGGAAGTCGAGCCGCTGCCCGCCGAACCAGTGCCCGACCACCTCCTGCCCACTGCTGGAGGTGACCTTGATGTGCGACTGCACGCTCTTCCGGTCGGTGATCGCCTTGTCGAAGGTGAACGACACCGGCATCCCCACCCCGACCGTGCTGCCGCTGTCCGGGGTGTACGTGCCGACGAAGCTGTTGTCCGGCGAGACGGTCGTGAAGACCGAGTCGGCGGCGGCCGTGCGGCCGTTGTCGTCCTTGGCCCGGGCCGTGATCCGGTACTTCGTGCCCCGCTCCAGCTGCTCCTTCGGCTTCCAGCTGCCGCCGTCGCCGGACACCGCGCCCGGTACGGCGGCACCCGTCTCCGCGACGGTCATCCGCACCTCGGTCAGCCTGCCGTCGCTGACCTTCACACCGGTCGAGTTGATCGATGCGCCGGTCGACCCGTCCTCGGCCGAGATCACCAGCTTCGCGACCGAGGTGTCGGCGGACCCGGCGCCACCCTTGCCGTCCTTCTTGTCGTCGGCACTGGCGCTTCCGCCGCAGGCGGTGAGGGTGAGGGCGCCGACCACGAGGGCGGCACAGGCCCCCAGTACGCGCCGCGTGGCTATGTCCGGCGTTGTCACGGGCTGCTCCAGGTTCGGATGGTGTGCGGTGTTCGCTTCAGCCGTGTAGAGGTGCCCGGGGGCCCGTGGGGTTCCCACCGGCCGCCCGGAACGCCGTCACGTGACAAAACCCGGACAATCGCAACGCGACCGAGTCAACTGCCCCTGGTCACACCTGCGTACACCGCCACGAGCGCCGCTCCTCACCCCTCGCGCCGCACCCCGCCGTACAGCTCCCCGTACGACGGCCAGGCCCCGCCCGGACCGACCACCGGGTCGGCGGCCCGCACCGCGCGCACGATCGCCCGCGTCACCATGTCGGCGCCCGCCGCCAGCACCTCGTTCAGCGCGAGCGGCTGCCCGGCGTCGAGCGGACGCTCCCCGGTCGCCAGGGCGAACACCGTGTCCCCGTCGCTGAGCAGATGCACGGGCCGTACGGCACGGGCGATGCCGTCGTGCGCGGTGCCGGCCAGCTTCTGTGCCTGCGCCTTGGACAGGTCGGCGTCGGTGGCGACCACGGCGAGCGTGGTGTTCAGCGGCGGCGGCGCGTTCCTCGCCGCGACCTCGGCCAGCCGCCGCCCCGCGGCCTCGTGGACGTCCGGCGCCGGGTACTCCACCGGCCCGCCCCGGAACAACTCCCCGTACAGCACCCCCGTTTCCGGGTCCGTCGCCGCCCCCGCCGCGTTGGCCACCACCAGCGCCGCCACCGTGATCCCCGAGTCCAGCACGGTGCTCGCGGTGCCCACGCCGCCCTTCAGCGTGCCGACCACGGCACCCGTGCCCGCCCCGACACACCCCTCGGCCACCCCGGCACCCGGCGCGCTCGCGTGCGCCGCCTCGACCGCCGCGTAGCCGGTGGCCGCGTCCGGCCTGGCCCGGAAGTCGCCCCCGCGCCCCAGGTCGAAGACGCAGGCCGCGGGCACCACCGGCACCACGTGCGCCGGGTCCGGACCGACCCGCACCCCGCGCCCCCGCTCCTCCAGCCAGGCCATCACGCCCGAGGCCGCGTCCAGCCCATAGGCGCTGCCGCCGGTCAGCACCACCGCCTGGACCTTCTGCACGAGGTTGCGCGGATCGAGCGCGTCGGTCTCCTTGGTGCCGGGGCCGCCGCCGCGCACATCCACACCGGCGACCGCCCCGCCCTCCGGCGCGAGCACCACCGTCGTCCCCGTGAGCCACCCGTCCCCGGCACGCGTCGCATGGCCCACCAGCAGACCGGCGACGTCCGTCAATGCGTCAACTGTCATACCGCCAGTCTCGTCCAGCCACCGGCGACGGGGCGGGAGCCGGCGACGGGGCGGGAGCCGGCGGCGGCACGGGAGTCGACGGCGGCACGGGAGCCGGCGGTCCCGGCACCGCCTCAGCCGGCCGGTGCCGTCGCGCGCCGCTCCCGCTCGGTACGCCGTGCGGTCAGGGCCACCCCGGCCGCGACGGTCAGGGCCAGGACGATCCCGGCCGCGAGCACCGCCGCGCCGCCGAGGAAGGTGCAGCCGAGCACCAGGAGCGCGGCCACCGGCAGCACGAGCTGCTCGGCGACGCCCACCTTGAAGTGCCGTGCGTGCAGCGCCCACACCGTGAGCAGGAAGACCGCCGTCGGCAGGGTCACCGCGAAGGACGCCGCGAGCGTCGAGACGTGCGCCTTCCCCACGGCCTGCTCCACCGCCACCTCCAGCCCCGCCCCGATCGCCGCCGCCGAGGCGAACACCAGGTAGTGGCCGTAACCCCACAGGAAGGACTGTCTGCTGGACCTCAGGTAACTGTGGACGGGCACCACGAAGTAGATCCACCAGGCCGCGAAGACGATCAGCAGTCCGCCGGCCGCGATCGGGAGGACCTCGCCCAGCGCGTCGTTCTCCTCGATGCCCGACTTCACCGCGACCGTGGCCGCGGCGATGGTCTCGCCGAGCACAATGATCGTGAGCAGCCCGTACCGCTCGGAGATGTGGTGCGGATGCCAGGACGACGGGTGCTTGCGCTCGGCGAACGCCGGCACGCACAGCTCCAGCACCACCATCACCAGGAACAGCCAGCCGCGGGCGCCCTCCGGCAGGAACAGCAGCCCCAGCCAGCCGACCTGGCAGAGCAGCACGCCGGCCGAGTATCTCCGGGCCATGGCGCTCTCCGGCGGTGCCGCGGACCGGCCCGCCCTGAGCCACTGCGTCGCCAGGGCGAGCCGCATGATCACGTAGCCGATGACGACGGCCACCCAGTCGTGGTCCTCGAAGGCCCGGGACACCCCGGCCGCCAGGACCAGCACACCGGCGATCTGGAGCAGCGTCACGACCCGGTAGAGGACGTCGTCGTTGTCGTAGGCCGAGGCGAACCAGGTGAAGTTCATCCACGCCCACCAGATGGCGAAGAAGACCATCGCGTAGTTGAGGACGCCCTCGCCGGCGTGCCCCTCGGCGACGGAGTGCACCAGCTGGACGCCCGCCTGGGCGATGGCGACGACGAAACATAGGTCGAAGAACAGCTCCAGCGGCGTGGCGACGCGGTGCGGTTCGTGCCGGTGGCGGGCTTTCAGCCGGCGCACCGGAGGGTGGTCGTCGGGCGGCCCGGCGGGCGCGCTTGCGGGGGAGGGACTGGACATCATGGCTCCCAGCACAGCAGAGACGGTGCGGATGTGCTTGCGAACCACACCCTCCGCCGGGACGAGCAGGACGAGCGGGACGGACGGGACGTCGGCCACGGCGCGAGCCGTACCCTGGGAGTATGAGTACCACCCCCGAACCCGAGCCCCCCGCGCCCAGGCCCGCGCTGGCCTTCGACGACCCGCTGGACCAGCAGAGCTCGGACGACACCGACCGCGGCTGGGGCGAGCGGCCCGAGGGCGACAGCGCGGCCGACCTGAAGCGCTTCCTGGACGAGAAGCCGCCCCACCACCTGTGAGCCGCGGGCGCGAGCGCTACGAGCGGTCGTGTCCCGAACCGCGCTGGGCGACCAGCGCGTCGCGGATCTCCTTGAGCACCTCCAGCTCGGAGACCTCGATGATCTCCTCGGCGCTCTCCTTCGCCTTGCGGCGGGCCTCCTGCCGGGCCAGGTACTTCGACATGGGCAGCACCATCAGGAAGTAGACGACGGCCGCCGTGATCAGGAACGTGAGGGTGGCGCCCAGCACGTGCCCCCACAGGATCCGCACACCCGTCGCGCTGTCGCCGGTCCCGGTGCACGGGCCCTTCAGGCAGGAGCTGTAGCCGTCCAGGCTCTGCGTGCCGAACGCCCCGACCAGCGGGTTGATGACCCCCTCCACCACCGAGTTGACGATCTTGGTGAAGGCGGCGCCGATGACGACCGCCACCGCCAGGTCGATGACGTTGCCGCGCATCAGGAAGGCCTTGAAGCCCTGCCAGACGCCCGGCTCGTTCTTCTCGCTCACGGTGGGAGCACTCCTCGCTTGAACAGGTGTAGGAACCAAACGCTCCGCAACCTACGACAGCGCTGGGCCGTCCTGTCCAATCCGGTCCCTCGAACGAGCGACTTGACCGGCTCAGCACAGGGTCACCGCCAACCGCTCCGTGGTACCCGCGCCGACCAGCCGGTGGGCGGTGGCGCGCTCCACCGAGACGACAACCAGCGCCCCGCCCGCCGCCGGATCCGCCACGGGCTCCGGCACCTTCGTCACCCGCGCACCGCGCGCGAGCACCAAGGCGTCGCCCGCACCGCCGTCGCCGGTCGCGACGACGTCGACCCGGTCGCCCGGCCTGAGCAGCCGCACCGTGCCCGCGTCGGCGATGCGCACCGGCGCCGCCACGAGCCGGGTGCCGTGCCGCTCGCCCACCGGATCGGCCACCGGGTGTCCGCGGGCCCGCCGCGTGTCCTGCCCGTCGGCCCCCGGTTGCGGGCCCGCCGCCACCAGCGCGGCGGCGGTGACCGCGAGCCCGGCGGCCAGCGCACGCCGTCGGTGCGCCACGAGCCGGTGCAGGGCACGGCGCCCGCCGCGCACCCGCACCGGGGCGAAGTGCGGCACCTCGCAGGTGGGCGGCGCGTCGCCGCCGGGCGGAAGCGGGGGAGGGAACGAGGAGGAGAGGGGAGGGAACGAGGAGGAGGGGTCAGGGAACGAGGACGGGAGCGAGGGAGGAGAGGGCAGGGCGGGACGGAACACGGGACCACCACCTGTGACGAGGGACCGGCTTGCGCTCCCACGATGAGGCTTCTCGCCGCGTCCCGCCGAAGCCCGTGGAGCACGGACCGGTTGTGGACAACTCCCTCACCGGAACGGGTCGTTCCGAGGCCCGTTCACACCCCGCCGGCCCTACGGCAGCGCGATCCCCGGATCCATCCCGCCCAGCGCCGCCCCGCACGGGCAGTCCCGCTCCCCGGTCGCCGGCAGCGCGGCCACCGAGTCGAACAGCACGCCCCGCAACCGGTCCACGTTCGCCGCGAAGACCCGCAGCACCTCCTCGTGCGAAACGCCCTCGCCGCTCTCCGCACCGGCGTCGAGGTCGGTCACCAGGGTCAGCGAGGTGTAGCAGAGTTCCAGCTCACGGGCGAGGGCCGCCTCCGGGTGGCCGGTCATGCCCACCACCGACCAGCCCTGCGCCCGGTGCCACAGGGACTCCGCGCGGGTCCCGAAGCGGGGCCCCTCGACCACGACCAGGGTGCCGCCGTCCACGGGTTCCCAGTCCTGGCCCCGGGCCGCCTTCAACGCGGCGGCCCGTCCCGTGGGGCAGTACGGGTCGGCCAGCGACACGTGCACCACGTTGGGCACCGTGCCGTCGGGCATCGGCAGCCCGTCGAAGTAGGTCGACGGGCGGGACTTGGTGCGGTCGACGAACTGGTCCGGCACCAGCAGCGTCCCCGGCCCGTACTCGGGGCGCAGCCCGCCGACGGCGCACGGGCCGAAGACCTGGCGCGCGCCCACCGAGCGCAGCGCCCACAGATTGGCGCGGTAGTTGATCCGGTGCGGCGGCAGATGGTGGCCGCGGCCGTGCCGCGGGAGGAAGGCGACCCGTCGGCCGGCGACCTCGCCGAGGAAGAGGGAGTCGCTGGGCGGCCCGTACGGGGTGTCCACCCGGACCTCGGTGACGTCGTCGAGGAACGAGTAGAACCCGGAGCCCCCGATCACGCCGATCTCGGCCCGCACGTCCTCGGCCCGCACGTCCTCGGCCCGCACGTCCTCGGCCCGCACGTTCTCGGCCTGCACCTGCTCGGCCGTCACCTTGTTCGCCATGCCCGCACCCTAACCGGCCCGCACCACGCCGAGAACCCCGTCGTCGGACGACGACAGGGTCTCGTAAGGAACGGTGTCCCGCGCGGGCGTGGGAAGCGGGTGCTACGCGGCGGTGGAGCCCGCGGAGGAGCTGCCGGAGCCCGAGGAGGACGACGAAGACGAGGACGACGAAGACGACGAGCCCGAGTCCGACGACGAAGAGGCCGAGGACGAGGCGGCCTTCGAGGACGACGACGCCGGTGAGCTGCTCGACGAGCTGCCGCGGCTGTCGTTGCGGTAGAAGCCGGAGCCCTTGAAGACGATGCCGACCGCCGAGAACACCTTCTTCAGGCGACCCTGGCAGTTCGGGCACTCGGTGAGGGCGTCATCGGTGAACTTCTGCACCGCCTCGAGGCCCTCGCCGCACTCGGTGCACTGGTACTGGTACGTCGGCACTGTCTTCCTCCTGGCACTCTCACTCGATGAGTGCTAACGACGGTCCATAGTGACCTATTCCGCGGGATCAGTCCACTGTGGCGGGCGCGCGGTGACCGACACCACGTGCGACCGTGCGGCCGTGGGACCGCGGCGCCAGCCGCGAGCGCAGCGCCATCAGGACCGCCAGCGCCAGGACCGTGCCGCCCATCGGCACCAGGAATCCGGCGCCGTCCCAGAACCGGTCCTCCAGCTGTCCGGCGACGGTCACGGCCGCCGCCTGCCCCAGCGCGACGGCGCCGGTCAGCCAGGTGAACGCCTCGGTGCGGGCGCCCGCCGGGACCAGGCCCTCGACCAGCGTGTAGCCGGTGACGATGGCGGGCGCGACGCACATGCCGACCAGCAGGCCGAGGCCCGCCAGCACGAGCACCGAGTGCGCGGCCCACAGGCCGGACGCGGTCAGCGCGAGGGCGGCGTAGCCGACCAGGAGGCGCTGCTGCGGGGCCACCTTCCAGGCGATGGCGCCGCAGGCCAGGCCGGAGATCATGTTGCCCGCCGCGAAGACGCCGTACAGGACGCCGTTAAGACCGGGCTCGCCGATCGACTCGGTGAACGCCGCCAGCGACACCTGCATGCCGCCGAAGACGGAACCGATGCCCAGGAAGACGAAGATCAGCACCCGCACGCCGGGGATCCGCAGCGCGGAAACGTGCTCCACGCGCGCGTGGCCGCCGTCGGCGCCGCCGACCTGCGGCTGGGTGCTCTTCTGCGCGGCGAACAGCAGACCGCCCACCAGGGTGAGCGCGGCCTCCGTGACCAGGCCCGCGGCCGGGTCGACGGCGGTGCACAGAGCGGTCGCCAGCAGGGGACCGAGGACGAAGGTCAGTTCGTCGGTGACGGACTCGAAGGCGGCCGCCGTGCTCATCAGGGGGGAGTCCTTGAGCCGCGCGGCCCAGCGGGCCCGCACCATGGGCCCGACCTGCGGCACCGAGGCGCCGGTGGGCACCGCCGCGAGGAACAGCGCCCAGAGGGGCGCGTCCGTGAGCGCGAGGGCGGTCAGGGTCAGGCCGGACGCCGCGTGCACGAGCACCCCGGGCAGCAGGACGGTGCGCTGGCCGTAACGGTCGGCGAGCCGGCCGCTGTACGGCGCGAACACGGCCATCGAGACGCCGGTGACGGCCGCGGCGGCGCCGGCGACGCCGTAGGAGCCGGTGGTGTGCTGCACCAGCAGCACGATGGAGAGCGTGAGCATGGCGAACGGCTGGCGTGCCGCGAAGCCGGGGAGCAGGAACGTCCAGACGCCGCGGGTGCGCAGCAGCTGCCCGTATCCCGGACGGGTGACCGTGGATGCCACGGCCCGTGCCTTTCTGCCGCCTGGTAGCGCGGTCCCGCTGCGCGGTGATCGTCGCGCGGGAGCGCCGAGAGCTGTCCACTTGCGCGGACTGCGGTAGATGCCGGAGCCCGCGAGGATGAGGGGGCGATCCGACCGCCATACGGTCGCGCCAGCTCTGCTTCAGACAGAGGTGGTTCGATCAGGTGCGGCCTTCATCGTACAGGGGACGGCACGGGTGCGGCCTGTGAAAGGGCGCACCCGTTCTTCGGTCACCTGCGATTGCCCCGGGCACTTTCGGTGCCTCCGGTGCCCAGCCAGCCGGCCAGCTTGCCGCCGTGGCCGACCGCGCGCAGCCGCGCCTCGGCGGCGTCCCGGACGGGGTCCGTGGCGACGACCAGGAGTTCGTCGCCACGGCGCAGCCCCGTGGTCGGCAGCGGTACGAAGGACGTCCCGTCGCGGACGACGAGGGTGACGGCGGCCCCGGTGGGCAGCCGCAGCTCGCTGACCTCGACGCCGTGCATCTTCGAGCCCTCGGGGATCGTCACCGACAGCAGGTGCCCGCGCAGCCGCTCCAGGGGCGCCGACTCGATGCCGAGGTCGGCCGCCTCGTCGCCCTTGCCCAGGTGCAGCTTGCGGGCCAGCCACGGCAGCGTCGGGCCCTGCACCAGGGTGTAGACGACGACCAGGACGAAGACGATGTTGAAGATGCGGTGGCTGCCCGCGACACCCTCCACCATGGGGATCGTCGCCAGGATGATGGGCACCGCGCCGCGCAGCCCGGCCCACGACATCAGGGCCTGCTCCTGCCACGGCACCCGGAAGGGCACCAGGCACAGCACGACGCTCAGCGGACGCGCCACCATGGTGAGCACCAGGCCGATGACCAGGGCGGGCAGGATGTCGTCGCCCAGCTCGTGCGGGGTGACCAGCAGGCCGAGCAGGACGAACATGCCGATCTGGGCGAGCCAGCCGAGTCCGTCGGCGAACCCCCGGGTGGCCGGCCAGTGCGGCAGCCGCGCGTTGCCCATGACCATCGAGGCGAGGTAGACGGCCAGGAAGCCGCTGCCGTGGACCATCGCGCCGGCCGCGTAGGCCGTGATGGCGATCGACATGACGGCGATGGGGTAGAGGCCGGAGGCGGGCAGCGCCACGTGCTTCAGCCCCCACGACCCCAGCCAGCCGACCGCGAGCCCGATGGCCGCGCCGATGGCCAGCTCCAGGGCGATCTCGCCGATGAGCACGTACCAGTGCTCGATCGGTCCTGCCGTGGAGAAGGCGACCACGAGGATGACCACCGGGGCGTCGTTGAAGCCGGACTCGGCCTCCAGCGTGCCCGTTATCCGCGTGGGCAGCGGAATCCGGCGCAGCACGGAGAAGACGGCCGCGGCGTCCGTGGAGGAGACCACGGCTCCGACGATCAGTGCCTGCCGCCATTCCAGCCCGGTCAGGTAGTGCGCGCCCGCCGCGGTCACGCCGACGCTCACCGCGACCCCGCCCAGGGCCAGCGCGGAGGCGGCCGGGAGGGCCGGTTTCGCCTCCTTCCACTTCGTGCCGAGCCCGCCCTCGGCCAGGATCACCACGAGGGCCCCGTAGCCGATGACCTGGACCAGTTCGGCGTTGTCGAACTTGATGTCGCCGATGCCGTCCTGGCCCATGGCGACGCCGATGGCCAGGTAGACGAGCAGGCTGGGGAGCCCGCTGCGCGAGGAGATCCGGACCGCCGCCACGGCGATGAGCAGGACGAGCGAGCAGACGAGCAGGAGCTGGTTGAGGTGGTGGACAGTCAGCGGCCGTTCCCTTCCCTGGCGCACAGCATGGATCACAGCGCGGGTGAGCGCGCCCGCTCGGCGCGCGAGGCGTACACCGGCGCACCCCTATGGCACACGAATCCGCCATGCTCTGCGGGCAACTACTTCGTTACCTTACCTAACTCTTGACGCTTTCTTGACGCTCGGCTTGGCAAGATCGAACGCCCGTGCGCTCCTGTACCCGACTCCGCGTCAAGGCGGAGCCGGGCCTGCGCCTACAGTTGCTCCAGCGTTCGGCGTTCAGCGCTCGGCGCTCAGTACGAAGCACAGCCCGCCCCTGCCGCTCGTGTTAGGACAGCAAGGACAGCGATGCCCCCCACCACCACCGCCTCCACGGGTCAGCAGCCCGGCACGTCCGGCAGGAAGAAGGGGCGCAAGGGGCGCAAGGGCCGCTTGCTCGTCCTCGTACTGGTCCTGGCCCTCATCGGCGGCCTCGCCTACGGGGCGTACTGGTCGATCAGCACCGTCCGCGCGTCCTTCCCGCAGACCAAGGGCTCGATCACGCTGGACGGCCTGTCGGGCCCGGTCGACGTCAAGCGCGACGGGTACGGCATCCCGCAGGTCTACGCCTCCACCGAGGAGGACCTGTTCATGGCGCAGGGCTACGTCCAGGCGCAGGACCGGTTCTACGAGATGGACGTCCGCCGGCACATGACCGCCGGGCGCCTGTCGGAGATGTTCGGCAAGAGTCAGATCGACAACGACGAGTTCCTGCGCACCATGGGCTGGCACCGGGTGGCGAAGAAGGAGTACGACGAGAAGCTCTCGGACTCCACCAAGGAGTACCTCCAGGCGTACGCCAAGGGCGTCAACGCCTACCTGAAGGGCAAGGACGGCGCGGACATCTCCCTGGAGTACGCGGCCCTCGGGTTCACCAACGACTACAAGCCCCAGGAGTGGACCCCGGTCGACTCGGTGGCCTGGCTGAAGGCGATGGCCTGGGACCTGCGCGGCAACATGCAGGACGAGGTCGACCGCGCGCTGATGACCAGCCGCCTCGGCCCGAAGCAGATCGCCGACCTGTACCCGGCGTATCCGTACGACCGCAACAAGGCGATCGTCCAGGAGGGCCAGTACGACGAGCTGACGCAGACCTTCGACGGCGGCGGCGCGTCGAGCGGCGGCGAGGGCGACGGCACGGGCACGGGCACGGGTACCGGCACCGGGACTGGTACTGGTACCGGCACGGGAACCGGTACGGGCACGGGAACCGGCTCCGGTTCCGGCAACGCGCTCCAAGGCCAACTGGCCGGCCTCCAGGAGGTCCTGGACGACGTCCCCACCGCCGTCGGTGTGAACGGCAACGGCATCGGCTCCAACTCGTGGGTCGTCTCCGGCAAGCACACCATCACCGGCAAGCCGCTGCTGGCCAACGACCCGCACCTGTCGCCGTCCCTGCCCTCGGTCTGGTACCAGATGGGCCTGCACTGCCGCACCGTCTCCGACAAGTGCCGCTACGACGTGGCCGGCTACACCTTCGCGGGCATGCCCGGCGTGGTCATCGGCCACAACCAGGACATCGCCTGGGGCCTGACCAACTCCGGCGCCGACGTCACCGACCTCTACCTGGAGAAGATCACCGGCGAGGGCTACCAGTACGACGGCAAGGTGGTCCCCTTCGAGACGCGCGAGGAGACCATCAAGGTCGCCGGCGGCGACTCCAAGAAGATCGTCGTCCGCGAGACCAACAACGGACCCCTGCTCTCCGACCGGGACGACGAGCTGGTGAAGACCGGCAAGAAGGCCACCGTCGACAGCTCCGCCCCCGACCGCGGCGACGGCTACGGCGTCGCCCTGCGCTGGACGGCGCTGGAGGCGGGCACCTCCATGGACGCCGTCTTCGCGATCGACCGGGCCCAGAACTGGGACGACTTCCGCGAGGCCGCCGCCCTGTTCGACGTGCCCTCGCAGAACCTGGTCTACGCCGACAGCGAGCACATCGGCTACACGCTGCCCGGCCGCATCCCGGTGCGCGCCGAGGGCCACGACGGCTCGGTCCCGGCGCCGGGCTGGAACTCCAAGTACCGCTGGACCGGTGAGTACATCGACCAGGACGAGCTGCCCTACGAGTACGACCCCGATCGCGGCTACATCGTGACCGCCAACCAGGCCGTCGTCGACGAGGACAAGTACCCGTACACGCTCACCACGGACTGGGGCTACGGCGCCCGCAGCCAGCGCATCACCTCCCTGATCGAGCAGAAGATCAAGGACGGCGGCAAGATCTCCACCGACGACATGCGCCAGATGCAGCTGGACAACAGCAGCGAGATGGCCAAGCTGCTCGTCCCCCAGCTGCTGAAGATCGACATCGCCGACAAGGACGTCCGCGAGGCGCAGAAGCTGCTGGAGGGCTGGGACTACACCCAGGCCGCCGACTCGGCCGCCGCCGCCTACTTCAACGCCGTCTGGCGCAACATCCTCAAGCTCGCCTTCGGCAACAAGCTGCCCAAGGAGCTGCGGGTCGAGGGCCAGTGCCTGTGGGTCGACCCGGTCAACACCACCGGCCCCGCGGACGAGACCGACAAGGTCCGCGAGTGCGGCCAGCGCGACACCGGCCAGGCGCAGCCGGACGGCGGTGACCGCTGGTTCGAGGTGGTCCGCACGCTGCTGGAGAAGCCCAAGAGCGACTGGTGGACGACGCCCGCCTCGGGCACCCGCAAGGGTGCGAACCACAACCGCGACGACCTGTTCAAGCGCGCCATGATCGACGCCCGCTGGGAGCTGACCGCCAAGCTCGGCAAGGACATCGACACCTGGAACTGGGGCCGGCTGCACCGCCTGTTCCTGAAGAACCAGACCCTGGGCACCGAAGGCCCCGGCTTCCTGAAGTACGCCCTCAACCGCGGCCCCTGGAAGCTCAGCGGCGGCGAGGCGGCGGTCAACGCCTCCGGCTGGAACGCGGCCGGCGGCTACGGGGTGATCTGGGTGCCGTCCATGCGGATGGTGGTCAACCTCGGCGACCTCGACAAGTCCCGCTGGATCAACCTGACCGGCGCCTCCGGACACGCCTACAGCGCCCACTACACCGACCAGACCGACAAGTGGGCCGACGGCGAACTGCTGCCGTGGTCCTTCTCGAAGAAGGCCGTCGACGAGAGCACGAGCGACACGCTGGTGCTCAAGCCGTAGCGGCCCCGCACCCGTCGCACGGAAACGGCCTCCACGCGCGCGTGGAGGCCGTTTCCCGTCTGCCCGGCGTCAGCGGAACCTGCGCACCCCCGACGGCGTCACCACCGCGTCCACCGGCCGGTCGTGCGGCTCGGCGGGGACGCGCGCGACAACCTCCCGGTCGTACAGCAGCACCAGCAGCGCGGGGCGCGCGCCCGCCGCCTCCAGCCGCGCCAGCACCCGGTCGTAGGAGCCGCCACCCCGCCCCAGGCGCAGGCCGCGGCCGTCCACCGCGACCCCCGGCAGCAGTACGACGTCCGCCCGCGTCACCGCGTCCGGCCCCAGCCGCTCACCGGTGGGCTCGTACAGCTCCATCCGCCCGCCGTGCCGCACGCGCGCGAGGGAGTCCGCCCCGGTGTACTCGCCCCAGTCCAGGTCGTTGTCCGGCAGCAGCGCGGGCAGCAGCACGCGCACCCCCCGCGCGCGCAGCGCGTCCAGGAGCGCGAGGGTGCCCGGCTCGGCGCCCACGGAGACGTACGCCGCCACGGCGCGCGCCCCCGCCACCTCCGGCAGCCCGAGCGCCCGCCCGGCCAGCGCCCGGGCGGCTTCCCGCACGTCGTCCGGCGTCAACCTGTTCCTCGCCGCGAGGAAAGACCGCCGCAACGTCCGCTTGTCAGGTTCGTCCACAGGGCCGAGATGAGACATCGGTGACTCCCGTACCGCGCTAATGCGCTCATATGAGCGCCTATGATCCCGAGTCACAGATTCTCCCTATAGGCACCGGATATGGTGGCGCGCATGACTCAGTCCCACCCCAGGATCAGCAAGGCTGTCATCCCAGCAGCCGGTCTCGGTACCCGGTTCCTGCCGGCCACCAAGGCCACTCCCAAGGAGATGCTGCCGGTCGTCGACAAGCCGGCGATCCAGTACGTGGTCGAAGAGGCCGTGGCCGCGGGCCTCGGCGACGTCCTCATGGTCACGGGCCGCAACAAGCGCCCCCTGGAAGACCACTTCGACCGCAACTACGAACTGGAGTCCGCCCTCCAGAAGAAGGGCGACGCGGGCCGCCTGGCCAAGGTCCAGGAGTCCAGCGACCTCGCGATGATGCACTACGTCCGCCAGGGCGACCCCAAGGGCCTCGGCCACGCCGTGCTGTGCGCCGCCCCGCACGTCGGCCACGAGCCCTTCGCGGTCCTGCTCGGCGACGACCTGATCGACCCGCGCGACCCGCTGCTCCAGCGCATGATCGACGTCCAGGAGCAGTACGGCGGCAGTGTGATCGCCCTCATGGAGGTCGCGCCGGAGCAGATCCACCTCTACGGCTGCGCGGCCGTGGAGAGCACCGAGGACAGCGACGTCGTCAAGGTCGGCGGCCTGGTCGAGAAGCCCGACGCGGCCGACGCCCCGTCCAACTACGCCATCATCGGCCGTTACGTCCTCGACCCGCACATCTTCGACATACTGCGCAAGACCGAGCCCGGCCGCGGCAACGAGATCCAGCTGACCGACGCCCTCCAGCGGCTCGCCGAGGACGAGTCGGTGGGCGGCCCGGTGCACGGCGTCGTCTTCAAGGGCCGCCGCTATGACACCGGCGACCGCGGCGACTACCTGCGTGCCATTGTCAGACTCGCATGCGAACGTGAAGACCTGGGCCCGGACTTCCGGACCTGGCTTCGCAGTTACGTAGCCGAGGAGATGTAAGGACGTTGAGCAGCAGCGCACACCGTGACACCGGCCACGACCACGCCGCCGCGGGCCCCGGCCCGGACCGGCTGTGGTCGGTGCAGGACCACCTGGACGACGTCCTCGCCACCGTCCGCCCCCTGGACCCGATCGAGCTGAACCTGCTCGACGCCCAGGGGTGCGTCCTGGTCGACGACATCACGGTGCCGCTGTCCCTGCCGCCGTTCGACAACAGCTCCATGGACGGGTACGCGGTGCGGGTCACCGACGTCGCGGGCGCCAGCGAGGAGTTCCCCGCCGTCCTGGAGGTCGTCGGGGACGTCGCCGCCGGCCAGACCGACCCGGTCGCCGTGGGCCCCGGCCAGGCCGCGCGCATCATGACCGGCGCCCCGCTTCCGCCCGGCGCCGAGGCCGTCGTCCCCGTCGAATGGACCGACGGCGGGCTGGGCGAGGGCCCGGTGTCCGGCATGCGCGCCCGCAGTCTGGCCCCGGAGGGTGCCCAGGGCCACGTCCACGTGTACCGCCCGGCCGAGGCACGCGCGCACGTCCGCGCGCAGGGCAGCGACGTCCGCTCCGGCGACCGCGCCCTGGCGGCCGGTACGGTCCTCGGCCCGCCGCAGATCGGCCTGCTCGCCGCGATCGGCCGGGGCACGGTACGCGTGCGCCCGCGCCCGCGCGTGGTGGTGCTCTCCACCGGCAGCGAACTGGTCCAGCCCGACGAGCAGCTGGCGTCCGGGCAGATCTACGACTCCAACAGCTTCGCCCTCACCGCGGCCGCCCGCGACGCCGGTGCCATCGCCTACCGGGTGGGCGCGGTCGCCGACGACGCCGAGACCCTGCGGTCCACCATCGAGGACCAACTGGTGCGCGCCGACCTGATGGTCACCACCGGCGGCGTGAGCGTCGGGGCCTACGACGTGGTCAAGGAGGCGCTGGCGCACGTCGGCGACGAGGACGAGCCGGGCGGCGGCGTGGACTTCCGCAAGCTCGCCATGCAGCCCGGCAAGCCCCAGGGCTTCGGCTCCATCGGCCCCGACCACACCCCGCTGCTCGCCCTGCCCGGCAACCCGGTGTCGTCGTACGTCTCCTTCGAGCTGTTCGTGCGCCCCGCGATCCGCACCCTCATGGGCCTGCCCGACGTGCACCGCCCGACGGTCACCGCGTCCCTGACCGCGGACAAGGCGCTGACCTCGCCGAAGGGCCGCCGCCAGTTCCTGCGGGGCAGCCACGCCGACGGCTCGGTCACCCCGGTCGGCGGCTCCGGCTCCCACCTCGTGGCCGCCCTCGCGCACGCGAACGCGCTGATCGTCGTCCCGGAGGACACCGAATCCGTCGAGCCCGGCGCCGAGGTCGAGGTGGTCCTGCTCGGCTGAGCGGGCCCCGATGGCGGTACCGTGTCGCGCACAGCAGGCCCACGCCCCGCACCGCGCCGGGCCACGACCGGGAGCGCCACACGAGCATGAGTACGCAGGACCGACCGCCGAGCAGCGGACAGGACCCGCAAGGCCGGCTGACACACATCGACGAGGCGGGCGCCGCCCGGATGGTCGACGTGTCCGGCAAGGACGTGACCGCACGCACCGCCCGCGCCACTGGACGCGTCCTCGTCGCGCCCCGCGTGGTCGAGCTGCTGCGCGGCGAGGGCGTGCCGAAGGGCGACGCCCTGGCCACCGCCCGGATCGCGGGCATCATGGGTGCCAAGCGCACCCCCGACCTGATCCCCTTGTGCCACCCGTTGGCCCTCTCCGGTGTGAAACTGGATGTGTCGGTCGCGGACGACGCCGTGGAGATCACCGCCACGGTGCGCACGACGGATCGCACGGGCGTCGAGATGGAGGCGCTCACCGCGGTCTCCGTCGCCGCGCTCACCGTGGTCGACATGGTCAAGGCGGTCGACAAGGGAGCGGTCATCACGGACGTGCGGGTGGAGCAGAAGACGGGCGGCAAGTCCGGCGACTGGACCAGGTCATGACGCCGGACGACGGCGCGGGAGGAGCCCTCCTCGGGCCGTACGCCGCCCTGGTCGTCACGGCGTCCAACCGGGCCGCCGCCAGTGTCTACGAGGACAAGGGCGGACCGCTGATCGCCGAGGGGCTGCGCCGCTTCGGCTTCGCAGTCGACGGCCCCCAGGTCGTCCCCGACGGCGACCCCGTGGAAGCCGCCCTGCGCGCGGGCGCCGAAGCGGGCTACGACGTGATCGTCACCACCGGCGGCACCGGCGTCTCGCCCACCGACCGCACCCCCGAGGCGACCCGGGCGGTGATCGACTACGAGGTGCCGGGCATCGCGGAGGCGATCCGGGCGTACGGCCGGGACAAGGTGCCGACCGCGGCGCTGTCCAGGGGACTGGCCGGAGTGGCGGACGGGACGCTGATCGTCAACCTGCCGGGCTCCTCCGGCGGGGTGAAGGACGGCCTCGCCGTGCTGGAGCCGCTGCTGAAGCACGCCGTGGACCAGCTCCGCGGCGGCGACCACCCGAGACCCGCCAGCGGTGGGGGTGTGAGCTGAACAGCCCCTCCTGGCCCGCCGAGCTGAGGGACGGCGACATCGTCCTGAGGCCGATAAGGCTGCGCGACCAGCGGGCCTGGCGCGAGGTCAACCGGCGCAACCGGGACTGGCTGCGCCCGTGGGAGGCCACCATCCCGCCGCCCGGACCCGGCGGCCCGATCGCGCACCGGCCGACCTACCGCCAGATGGTGCGGCACCTGCGCTCCGAGGCCCACGCGGGTCGGATGCTGCCCTTCGTCATCGAGTACCAGGGGCGGCTGGTCGGCCAGTTGACGGTGGCCGGCATCACCTGGGGCTCGATGTGCTCCGGCCACGTCGGCTACTGGGTGGACGAGGCGGTGGCCGGCCGCGGGGTGATGCCCACGGCCGTGGCGATGGCCGTGGACCACTGTTTCCGCACCGTCGGACTGCATCGCGTCGAGGTCTGTATTCGCCCCGAGAACGCGCCCAGCCGCCGGGTCGTGGAGAAACTCGGATTCCGCGAGGAGGGGCTCAGGCCGCGATATCTGCACATCGACGGAGCCTGGCGCGACCACCTCGTCTTCGCGCTCACCGCGGAAGAGGTCCCCGAGGGCATGCTGCGGCGATGGCACCGGTCACGGCACCGCGGTACACCGAACGCCGGAAACAGCGGAGGCCCCGGCGGCACCGGTAGCACGGCAGCCCCGGGAATTGAATAAACGTTCGAAATTGAGCAGGCTGCGACCATCCGGAAGCGGATAATTTCGCGGTCCTGGCGGTCGGCTGATCGGATCAGTCACAAGAAAAGTTCGAAATATCAGCCAGATCGTGCGACACACCGGCTCAATTGGCGGATCGCCTCACGCAAACCCCTCTACCGTGTGAGGCGTGAGCAGCAGCGGCCTCATCTACGCAGTCATCGTCGGGGCCTGGGCCGCCTACTTGGTGCCGATGTGGCTCCGTAGGCAGGACGAGCTGAACGAGGCCCGTCCGACGGAACGCTTCAGCACCGCCATCCGGCTCCTGTCCGGACGGGCGGGCATGGAGCGCCGGTACGCCAAGGACCTGCAGTCGCGCTCCGCCGACGAGGCGGGGCCCGACGCCGACGCCCCGGACGCCGTCACCGACTCGGTGGACGTCCGGGCCTTCGCCGTGTCCAGGACCCGACGGCACACCCGGCCGACCCCGCCGCGACAGGCGGCGGAGCGGCCCGAACCGGCGCGCCCGCAGTCCGGCGGACCCGAGCGCGGCCCGAGACCCGGACCGTCCCAGGAACCCGGCGACCCGGCCGGTACCGGCGCGGCACCGGCGCGGGCCCGGGTGCCGCAGGCCCGGCGCGCCCCCGTCTCACCGGCGGCCGCGGCACGGGCTCGGCGCAGCAAGGTGCTCGCGCGCCGCCGGCGTACGACCGTGATGCTGTTCCTCGCCTTCACGCTCGGCGCGGTCGTCGCGGCGGTCGGCGGGCTCGCGTTCCTGTGGGCACCAGGAGTACCCGCGGTGCTGCTCAGTGCCTACATCGCGCACCTGCGCGCGCAGGAGCGCCGCCGCTTCGCCTTCCAGATGGACCGCCGCCAGGCCGAGGCCGCCGCACAGCGACTGCGTGACCGCGACCCCCGCCCGCGCCGGCGCGGGCCTGCCCCCTCCGCCCCCGGCACCGTCGGCGACCTCGACGCCGAGGAGCCGGACGAGGGGCCCGAGGCGGAGCCCGGCGCCGGGATGTCGGCGCTCGCCGCGGACCGGCGGGCACTGGTCGAGCAGACCGACCACGCCGAGTGGGTCGACCAGCAGCGGGAACGCCGAGGGCGCCCGCAGGGCGACAGCTGGGACCCGGTCCCGGTCCCGCTGCCCACCTACGTGACCGCCCCGGTCGCCCCCCGCGCCACGCCCGACGTGGACCTCGCGGCGCCGGACGCGTGGAGCTCGGCCCGCTCCAGTGCCGTCGCCCCCGACCAGGAGGACGCCGCCGCGCGGGCCGCCGACCCGGACCGCGACCGCCAGGCGGCCGCGCCGGCCGAGGAGCGGCCGGAGACCCCGGGCCGCAGCGACGCCCGCCGCGCCGCCTCGGCCCGCCGGGCCAGGGAACGGGGCCGCACGCCGCTGTTCGACCAGTACGAGGACGGCGACCGTCCCCGCGCGGCCAACGAGTAGCCGGAAGGGATTTTTGAGCAGGCCGGACGGGGTGCTAGAGTTTCACTCGTTGCAAGGGCCTGTGGCGCAGTCCGGTAGCGCACCTCGTTCGCATCGAGGGGGCCAGGGGTTCAAATCCCCTCAGGTCCACGCACATTGACGAAGGTCCCGTCCGATCATGACGATCGGACGGGACCTTCGTCGTTCCCGGGACCGGGACTGGGACCGGACGGGGCCGGTCCTCCGAGCCCCCGTGCCGCCGGGATGCATCCTCGGGCGGCACGGCCTGACGGCGGCGGTCAGAGGGTCTTACGGGGCCTGGAGCGCCTTCGCGTAGCAGAGGCTCTCCTCGTGGAAGCGGTAGTAGCCGAACTTCCCGCACGGCTCGTAGCCGCTGGAGGTGTACAGGGCCACCGCCTCCGGCTGCTTCGTGCCGGTCTCCAGCACCATCCGGGTGCGGCCCGCCGCACGGGCGTCCTCCTCCAGGGCGGCCAGGATGCGGCGGGCCAGCCCGCGCCCGCGCACCTGCTCGACCACGAACATCCGCTTGAGTTCGGCGTCCCCGTCGAGATTGCCCTCGTCGTTGGCGTCCTGGCTGCGCCAGCCGCCCGAGGCGACCGGGACGTCGTTCTCGTCGTACGCGACCAGGTACTGGCCGTTCGGCGGCGCGAAGTCCGCCGGGTCCAGGAGCGTGGCGTCGCCGCCGTCGCCGTAGCGGACGTCGTACTCGGCCTGGACCTCGTCGTTGAGCTTCACGGCGTCGGGGTGGTCGAAGGGGACCCGGCGTATGTTCATGCTTCCTACCGTATATCGATGCGTATCCGGAGCGGGACACCGTCCAGTGTGCCGGTATCGTGCCCTGGTGCTCACCGTGACCTCCGTGAACGTGAACGGTCTGCGCGCCGCCGCGAAGAAGGGCTTCGTGGAGTGGCTCGCCGAGACCTCCGCCGACGTGCTGTGCCTCCAGGAGGTGCGGGCCGAACCTCACCAACTGCCCGAACACGTCCGCACGCCCGAGGGCTGGCACGTGACGCACGCCCCCGCCGCCGCCAAGGGCCGCGCCGGGGTGTCCCTCTACACGCGCCGTGAGCCCGACGCCGTCCGCGTGGGTTTCGGCTCGACCGAGTTCGACACCAGCGGCCGCTACGTCGAGGCCGACCTGCCCGGTGTGACGGTCGCCTCGCTCTACCTGCCCTCCGGCGAGGTCGGCACCGCGCGCCAGGACGAGAAGGTCCGCTTCATGGGCGAGTTCCTCGCCCACCTCAAGGGCCTGCGCGAGCGCGCCGCCGCCGAGGGGCGCGAGGTCGTCGTCTGCGGCGACTGGAACATCGCCCACCGCGAGGCCGACCTGAAGAACTGGCGCGCCAACAAGAAGAACTCCGGGTTCCTGCCGGAGGAGCGGGAGTGGCTGAGCCGCGTCCTCGACCCGGCGGAGGGCGGATACGTGGACGTCGTGCGCGCGCTGCACCCGGACGTCGAGGGACCGTACTCGTGGTGGTCGTACCGGGGGCGGGCCTTCGACAACGACTCGGGGTGGCGCATCGACTACCACCTCTCCACTCCCGGGCTGGCGGCCAGGGCGCTCAAGGGGTACGTCGAGCGGGCCGCCACGCATGCCGAGCGCTGGTCGGACCACGCGCCGGTCACGGTGGTCTACGGCCCCTGACGGCCGGGGCCAAGACCTACTCCGAGCCCTTCCGCATCCGCCGGTCCAGCGCCAGCGACAGTTCCGCCTCCACCACGCTGCGGGCCAGCGGGCGCAGGCGGTGGAGTTCCGGTTCGGCGGCGTGACGCAGTATCAGGTCGGCGAAGAGTTCGGCGAGGGCGTCGGCGTGCTCGCGGACGCGGGCGCCGGCCTGGAGGACCTCGCCGAGCGGGATGCCCTCGCGGACCAGGGCGGAGGAGACCTCCAGCAGGCGGTGGCTTATGTGGACCAGTTCGTCGCCGTCGGTGCCGAGGTAGCCCAGCTCCATCGCGGCGGCCAGGTTCTCCGGGGTGACCTCGCCCTCGAAGCGGGCGGCGAGTTCCTCGGGGGTGAGGCGGACCGGGGTCTCCTCGGTGGGTTCGCCGAGGCCGAGCAGGTCGCCGACGTCGCGGCCGTGGTCGAAGGCGTCGGCCAGCTCCGCGATGCCGTTCAGGGTGTGGCCGCGCTCCAGGAGGGCGGCGATGGTGCGCAGTCGGGCCAGGTGGTGGTCGTCGTACCAGGCGATGCGGCCCTCGCGGCGGGGCGGCGGGATCAGTTTGCGTTCGCGGTAGAAGCGCAGGGTGCGCACCGTGATGCCGGCCAGCCCGGCCAGTTCCTCCATGCGGTATTCGCGCTTCTCGGTCACGTCCACGACCTTATGGCGTACCGCCGGTAACTTTCCTCCGCCCGACCCCTACCCATGAGTACGGAGCTGCTCTACGCTCCCATTGCGCCAGTGTTCACTGGCATGGTTCCAGACGGTTCCAGGTTCCAGACGGTCCAGGCAAGCGTGGAGGCTCCCAGATGGCCGAGCACGAGCAGGTTCACGAACACGTAAGGGTGGCGGTGATCGGGTCCGGCTTCGGCGGGCTGGGGGCCGCCGTGCGGCTGCGGCGCGAAGGGATCATCGACTTCGTCGTACTGGAGCGGTCCGGCAGCGTCGGCGGCACCTGGCGGGACAACAGCTACCCCGGCTGCGCCTGCGACGTGCCGTCCCACCTGTACTCCTTCTCCTTCGCACCCAACCCCGAGTGGCCCCGCACCTTCTCCGGGCAGGAGCACATCCGCGCCTACCTGGAGCACGTCACCGACACCTTCGGGCTGCGCCCCCACCTCCGCTTCGACTCGGAGGTGAAGCGGATGACGTGGGACACCGAGCAGCTGCGGTGGGAGATCGAGACCGTGCGCGGCACCCTCACCGCCGACGTCGTCGTCTCCGCGACCGGACCGCTGTCCGACCCCAAGATGCCGGACATCCCGGGGCTCGACTCCTTCCCCGGCAAGGTCTTCCACTCGGCCCGCTGGGACCACGACTACGACCTCACCGGCAAGCGCGTCGCCATGATCGGCACCGGCGCCTCCGCCATCCAGATCGTGCCGTCCATCCAGCCGAAGGTGGACCGGCTCACCCTCTTCCAGCGCACCCCGGCCTGGGTGATGCCCCGCATGGACCGGGCCATCAGCGGCGCCGAACGGGCCCTGCACCGGGCGCTGCCCGTCACCACCAAGCTCCGCCGCGGGCTGCTGTGGGGCATCCGGGAACTCCAGGTGCAGGCGTTCACCAAGCACCCCGACGAACTGGGCTTCGTCGAGCAGATCGCCAAGCGCAACATGGGCGCCGCGATCAAGGACCCGGCCCTGCGCGCCAAGCTCACCCCCGACTACCGCATCGGCTGCAAGCGGATCCTGCTGTCGAGCACCTACTACCCGGCGCTCGCCCGGCCCAATGTGGACGTGGTCGCGAGCGGCCTGAGCGAGGTGCGCGGGTCGACGCTGGTCGCCGCCGACGGTACCGAGGCCGAGGCGGACGCGATCATCTTCGGCACCGGCTTCCACGTCACCGACATGCCCATCGCCGAGCGGGTCGTGGGCGCGGACGGGCGGACGCTGGCCGAGACCTGGAAGGGCGGCATGGAGGCGCTGCGCGGCGGCACGGCGGCCGGCTTCCCCAACTTCATGACGGTCATCGGGCCCAACACCGGCCTCGGCAACTCGTCCATGATCCTGATGATCGAGTCCCAGCTGAACTACATGGCGGACTACCTGCGGCAGTTGAACGTCCTCGGCGGACGCACCGCCCTCGACCCGCGCCCCGCCGCCGTGCGCAACTGGAACCACCGGGTGCAGGAGCGCATGAAGCGCACCGTGTGGAACACCGGCGGCTGCACCAGCTGGTACCTGGACGCGAGCGGCCGCAACACCACCGTCTGGCCCGGTACGACCGCCGAGTTCCGGCGCGCGACGCGGCGCGTGGACCTCGCGGAGTACCAGGTGCTGCGCCCGGCCCCCGCGCAGACCACGGCGAAGGCCACCGGGAAGGCCGTCGACGCGGACGCCGAGGTGAGCGCGTGAGCCGCCTGCTGCACGTCGCCGACGGGCCGTACGCCCCGCCCGTGCCCGCCCGCGAGCTGACCGTCACCGCCGCCGACGGCGCCCGGATACACGTGGAGGTGCACGGACCCGAGAACGCGCCCGCGGTCGTCCTCGCCCACGGCTGGTGCTGCTCCATCGCCTTCTGGGCGGCGCAGATCCGCGCACTGGCCGCCGACCACCGCGTCATCGCCTACGACCAGCGCGGCCACGGCCGCAGCCCGGCCAACCCGGCGTACGGCACCGAGCCGCTCGCCGACGACCTCGAAGCCGTACTGGAGGCCACCCTCGCGCCGGGCGAGCGCGCCGTGATCGCCGGGCACTCCATGGGCGGGATGACGCTGATGGCCGCGGCGACGCGGCCCGCGGTGCGCGAGCACGCGGCGGCCGTCCTGCTGTGCAGCACGGGCAGCGCGCGGCTGGTGGCGTCCGCCACCGTGCTGCCGATGCGGGCGGGCCGGGCGCGCACCTGGCTGACCCGGCGCGTCCTCGGCTCCCGGGCGCCGCTCGGGCCGGTCACACCGCTCGCCCGCCGCATCCTCAAGTACGGGACGATGGGCCCCGCTTCGGCCCCGCACATGGTCGACGCCTGCGCCCGGATCGTGCACGCCTGCCCGAGCCGGGTGCGGCACGGCTGGTCCCAGGTGCTCGACGTGCTCGACCTCGAGCACGGCGTACGGGAGTTGCGGATGCCGGTGGAGATCGTGGTCGGTACGGCGGACCGGTTGACGCCGCCCGTGCACGCCCGCGAGCTGGCCGCCGCGCTGCCCGACTGCGTGGGCCTCACCGAACTCCCGGGTCTCGGCCACATGACGCCGGTGGAGGCCCCGGAGCTGGTCAGCGGGAAGATACGGGCCCTCGCGGCCACCTACATACCCAGCGCACGCGGTGAGCGTGCCGTACCCGTCGAGGAGAGCGTATGAGCAGGGTGAGCCTGGAGGGGCGGGTCGCCGTCGTCACCGGAGCCGCGCGGGGCGTGGGGGAGTTGATGGCCCGCAAGCTGTCCGCGCGCGGGGTGAAGGTGGCGCTGGTCGGCCTGGAGCCGGACGAACTCAAGCAGGTCTCCGCCCGGTTGCACAGCGACAGCGACCACTGGCACGCCGACGTCACCGACCACGAGGCGATGGCCCGGGTGGCGGCGGAGGTGAAGGATCGTTTCGGGAAGGTCGACATCGTCGTCGCCAACGCGGGTGTGGCCACCGGCGGCCCCTTCGTCGACTCCGACCCGGAGTCCTGGCGGCGGGTGATCGAGGTCAACCTGATCGGCTCGGCCGTCACCGCCCGCGCCTTCCTGCCCGCCCTGCTGGAGAGCCGCGGCTACCTGCTCCAGATCGCCTCGCTGGCCGCCCTCACCCCCGCCCCGATGATGAGCGCCTACTGCGCCTCCAAGTCCGGCGTCGAGGCGTACGCGCACAGCCTGCGCGGCGAGGTCGGGCACCGGGGCGTGAAGGTGGGCGTCGGCTATCTGTCCTGGACCGACACCGACATGGTGCGCGGCGCCGACCAGGACGACGTCATGCGGGAGTTGCGGCAGCGGCTGCCCTGGCCGTCGAACAAGACCTATCCGCTGGGCCCGGCGGTCGACCGGCTGGTGGAGGGCGTCGAGCGTCGCTCCGCGCACGTCTACGGGCAGTGGTGGCTGCGCGGCATGCAGGGCGTGCGCGGCTATCTGCCGGCCGTCATCGGCACCGTCGGGCAGCGCGAGATGCGGCGCTTCGGGGACCGGCTGAACGGCAGGCGGATCGGCCTGGTCGGTGCCGGTGGAGCGGCCGACGAACACCGCCCGACCAGCACGACTACGGTCCGTAAGTGATCGACATGCGCACGGTCACGGCTCGTGTGAATCTGATCGAGCGCCCGGCCGATCCGGTCGGGCCCGATCACCACAGGAGTGAGCCCACATGGGTATGAAGGACCAGTTCCAGGACAAGGCCGAGCGCATGCAGCAGCAGGGCAAGCAGCGGGCCGAGCAGGCGCGGGACCAGTTCCAGAACCGCGACCGCCGTCGCGACGAGGACGAGATCGACCCGTCCTCGCCCGCCTCGCGCCGCCGCGAGTCGGAGCACCAGGACCCGTCCTCGCGCCGTCGCGACGAGGACGAGCGGCTGCAGGACAGCTTCGACGCCTGACGCGCCGCGGCTGAAGTGAGAGGGCGCCCCCCGGTGGTTGCGGGTGGGCGCCCTTTCCCGTGCCCCGGAGGTCTCGCGCGGGTTCTACTCCCGCGGCGGCAGCGGCGGACGCGAGCGGTCCGGTACGGCGTCGTAACCGGGCGGTGTGGCGGGCGGGTTGGTCTCCAGCAGCTCCAGCGCCAGCCGGACCGCCTCGTCCAGGACCGGGTAGCGGCCCTCGGCCCAGTCCAGCGGGGTGCGCAGGGCCTCGACGTCGGGGGCGACGCCGTAGTTCTCCACGGACCAGCCGTAGGCGTCGAACCAGGCCGCGTTCATCGGCACCGTGATCACCGAGCCGTCGCCGAGCCGGTGCCGGCCGGTCATGCCGACCACGCCGCCCCAGGTGCGCTGCCCGACCACCGGGCCGAGCCGCAGCAGCTTGAAAGCGGCCGTGATCATGTCGCCGTCGGATGAGGTCGCCTCGTCCGCGACCGCCACGACCGGCCCGCGCGGCGCGTTGGAGGTGTACGACACCGGCTGGGCGTCCCGCGTCAGGTCCCAGCCCAGGATGGTCCGGGTCAGCTTCTCGATGACCAGCTCGCTGATGTGCCCGCCCGCGTTGCCGCGCACGTCCACGATGAGCGCGGGCCGGGACACCTCCATGCGCAGGTCGCGGTTGAACTGCGCCCAGCCGGAGCCGCCCATGTCGGGGATGTGCAGGTAGCCGCACCGGCCGCCGCTCAACTCCCGCACCACCTCCCGGCGCTTGGCCACCCAGTCCTGGTAGCGCAGGGGGCGTTCGTCGACGAGCGGTACGACGGCGACCCGGCGGGAGGGGCCCCGGCACCCCTCGGCGGGGGAGAAGGTCAGCTCCACCGTCGTACCGCCCGCGCCCGCCAGCAGCGGGGACGGTCCCCTGACCGGGTCGACCGGGCGGCCGTCGACGTGGGTCAGCACGGCTCCGTCGCGGATGCCCGTGCCCGCCAGCGGGGAGCGGGCCTTGGAGTCGGAGGAGTCGCCCGGCAGGATGCGCTTGGCCACCCACCGCCCGTCGCGGCAGACGAAGTTGGCGCCGAGCAGGCCCTGCCAGCGCTGGTAGTGCGCCGGGCCCTCGTTGCGCCGGGCGGCGACGACGTAGGCGTGCGAGGTGCCCAGCTCGCCGAGCACCTCGCGCAGCAGGTCGGCGAACTCGTCGGGGGAGGCGACGCGTTCGAGCAGCGGGCGGTACTGGTCGAGGACCGCGTCCCAGTCGATGCCGCACATGCCGGGGTCCCAGAAGTAGGCGCGGATCAGGCGGCCCGCCTCGTCGTACGCCTGGCGCCACTCGGCGGCCGGGTCGACCTCGTGCAGGATGCGCCGCAGGTCGATCCAGGTGGTCGAGTCGCCGTCGCCCACCTCGGTCGCCGGTACGGCGCGCAGGTCGCCCTCGTCGAGCACGACCAGGCGGCTGCCGTCGCCGCTGACCCGGAACCAGTCCAGGTGGTCGACCAGTTCGGACTTCTTCGCCTTGGCCAGGTTGAAGTGCTCCAGCGTGGGCCGCTCGCTCGGGTCGGCCGGGTTGGCGAAGGTCTCGCCGAGCGCGCCCGAGATCGGCCAGCGCAGCCAGACCAGGCCGCCGCCCGCGACCGGCTCCAGCGTCGAGTACTTG
This sequence comes from Streptomyces sp. BBFR25, assembly GCF_044590125.1. Taxonomy (NCBI): domain Bacteria; kingdom Bacillati; phylum Actinomycetota; class Actinomycetes; order Kitasatosporales; family Streptomycetaceae; genus Streptomyces; species Streptomyces sp. BBFR25. The sequence goes on along the minus strand of NZ_CP172447.1, from coordinate 3,660,317 downwards.
GAGGCGGTGACCGGGAACGGCGTCACCCGGTTCTCCAGACCCTCGACCTCGACGGTGACCGCGCCGCCCTCGCCGGGCTCGTCCTCCAGGGGGTCCAGGCCACCGGCGGCGGGACGGCCCTCCGGGTTCAGGGCGAAGGGGGAGGGGGTCGCGGAGGACAGCGGCACCAGGTAGGGGCGGCAGCCCAGCGGGAAGGACAGGTCGCCGGTGTGCACGTCGTACACCGGGTCGAAGCCGCGCCAGGACAAGAAGGCGAGGTAGCGGCCGTCCCGGGTGAACACCGGGTTCTCGTCCTCGAAGCGGCCGTTGGTGACGTCGACGACGAGGGTGCCCTCCGGGCCGTCGATCCGGGCCATCTTGATCTGCCGCAGGGTGCGCCCGATGCCGGGGTGCGACCAGGTGAGCCAGGCCCCGTCGGGGGAGAAGGCGAGGTCGCGCACGGGGCCGTTGACGGAGCGGATCAGCTCGGTGACCCGGCCTGCGGCGGTGGCGGGGGTGTCGGTGCCGCCCTGTGTGTCGGCGTTCCCCGCCGTACCGGCGTCGCCCGGTGTGCCGGTGTCCCCGGCGTCCTCCGCCTCCGGGGTCGGCGCCACCGCCGTGTCCGGCTCGGCGACGTCGAGGATCAGCAGCCGTCCGTCGTGCGAGGCGACGGCGAGCCGGTCGCCCGCCGGGTCCGAGACCAGCTCCAGGACCCGGCCGAGGCACCCGGAGGCCAGTCGCCGGGTCGCGCGGCCGCCGGTCGCCCGGGGCAGATAGGAGATCTCGACGGCGTCCTCGCCCTCCGCGTCCGTGACGTACGCGATCCGTCCGCTCTCCCCGAGCATCTCCGGCAGCCGCACCCGTACCCCGGGGGTGTCCGCGATGGTGCGGGCCGGGCCGTCGCGGTGGGTGAGCCAGTACAGGCTGCCGCGTACGACGACGGCGCTCGCGCGGCCCGTCTCGTCGACGGAGACGCCGCCCACGTGCTGGGCGGCCGGCACCTGGTACGTACGCCGTCCCGCGCGCGGACCGCTCAGCCGTACGTCGAGCTTGCGCGGCGCCGAGCCGGGCGCGAGGTCGTCCACGATCCACAGGTCGCCCGCGCACTGGTACACCACCCGCGTGCCGTCGCTGGAGGCGTTGCGGGCGTAGAACGCGTCGTGGTCGGTGTGGCGGCGCAACCCGGTGCCGTCGTGGGCGCAGGAGTAGAGGTTGCCGACGCCCTCGTGGTCGGAGAGGAAAGCGATCCGGCCGCCGACGAACATGGGAGAGGCGAGGTGTCCGCCGAGGTCGGGCAGGAGCCGCTCGCCGTGCAGCCAGAGCCGGCCCGTGGCGCCGCCCCGGTAGCGCTTCCAGGCGGCGGGCTCGTGCGGCGGGGTGCCGGTCAGGAGCAGGGTTCTGCGTTCGCCGTCGAGGTCGGCGGCCTGGATGTCGGTGACCGGGCCCCAGGGCAGCTTGCGGCCGGGGTCGCCGTCGGGGGTGACCTTGTAGGCCCAGGTGAGGTGCGAGAACGGCTCGCCGTGCGAGGCGACGGCGAGGACGGCGGTGGTGCCGTCGGGGTCGGGCGGCGACCAGCCGCAGACCCGGGTGTCGAAGCCGCCCCAGTGGGTGAGCTGCCGTCCGGGGCCGCCGTCCACCGGCACCAGGTGGACCTCCGGCACCAGACTGCGCCAGCTGGTGTACGCGATGTGGCGGCCGTCGGGGGAGAAGCGCGGGGGACCGGCCTTGGTGCGGTCGACGGTGAGCCGCCAGGCCCGCCCCGGACCGTCGAGGGACGCGAGCCAGAGGTCGTCCTCGGCCACGAAACACAGCTGGTCGCCACTGAGGTGCGGAAGGCGCAGATAACTCACCCACCCCATGCTTTTCCGGGCACCGGGTACCGGCAACTTATGCGGCGCCGACAACCGTGACCCACACCACGAACGAAACCGTTTCGTTTCGCTAGACGGTGGGGTACATTCGTCATGTACGAAACGGTGTCGTTCCGGTCGAGTGGACCGGCCGACCGGAACGGAGAGGAGTGAGCGAGATGACGGAGACCGCCACCGCGCGCCGCAGCCGGATCACTCCCGAGCGCGAGGCCGAGCTGTACGAGGCCGTGCTCGACCTGCTCCGCGAAGTCGGCTACGACGCCCTCACCATGGACGCCGTGGCCGCCCGCACCCGGTCCAGCAAGGCGACGCTCTACCGCCAGTGGGGCGGCAAGCCGGAGCTGGTCGTGAAGGCCATGCGGCACAACAAGCCGGGCAAGATCGGCGACGTCGACACCGGCTCGCTCCGCGGCGACCTGCACGCCCTCATGGTGCGCGAGGACGACTGCACCATGGAACAGAACTCCGCGCTGATGCGGGGCGTCGCCATGGCCCTGCACCAGAACCCGGACCTCCGCCAGGCGTTCCGGGAACAGCTCATCGAACCGGAGATGGCCGAGTTCCAGCGTGTGCTGCAACGCGCCGTCGACCGCGGTGAGATCAGAGCGGACTGCCCGGCGCTGGACTTCCTCGTGCACATGATGGTCGGCGGGTTCGCCACCCGCACGCTGCTGGACGACCAGCCGCCGACCCGGGCGTTCCTCGCCTCCTACGTCGACGCCGTGATCCTCCCCGCCCTCGGCGTCTCCACCCACTGACCTCCCCACGCACCGTCTGAGCCCCACCTGACGTAACCGCTCACGTCGTCGGGCCGATCCCCCCTGCCCTGAAGATCCACGACCTGACCGGGAGTACGCCCTCGTGGCCACGTTCCTCTACAAACTCGGCCGGCTCGCCTTCCGCCGACGACACTTCGTCGCCCTGATCTGGGTGGCCCTGCTGACGCTCGCCGGCGTCGGCGCGGCCAGCGCCCCGCCCGCCGGCAACTCCTCCTTCTCCATACCGGGAACGGAGGCCCAGAAGGCCTTCGACCTGCTGGAACAGCGCTTCCCCGGCCAGAGCGCCGACGGGGCGACCGCACGCGTCGTCTTCAAGGCGCCGTCCGGCGAGAAGATGACGGACGCCGACAACAAGGCGGCCGTCCACAAGACCGTCGACGAACTCGCGGACGGCTCCGAGGTCGCCTCGGTCGCCGACCCCTACAAGGGCAACGCCGTCAGCAAGGACGGCACGGTCGCCTACGCCTCGGTGAAGTACGACGTCTCCGGCATGGAGCTGGAGGAGTCCACCAAGGAGGCCCTGGAGGACGCCGCCCAGCAGGCGCGCGACGCCGGGCTGACCGTCGAGATCGGCGGTGACGCGCTCCAGGCCGTCCCGGAGACCGGCGCCACCGAGATCATCGGCATCGCGGTCGCCGCCGTCGTCCTGGTCATCACCTTCGGCTCCCTGGTCGCGGCCGGGCTGCCTCTGCTCACCGCCCTGATCGGCGTGGGCATCGGCGTCTCCTCGATCACCGCGCTGGCGAGCGCGCTCGAACTGGGCTCGACCACCTCGATCCTGGCGATGATGATCGGCCTCGCGGTCGGCATCGACTACGCCCTGTTCATCGTCTCCCGCTACCGCGCCGAACTCGCCGAGGGGCGTGAACGCGAGGAGGCCGCCGGACGGGCGGTCGGCACCGCGGGCTCCGCGGTCGTCTTCGCCGGACTCACGGTCGTCATCGCCCTGGTGGGTCTCGCGGTCGTCAACATCCCGATGCTCACCAAGATGGGCATTGCGGCGGCCGGCACCGTCGCCATCGCGGTCCTGATCGCGCTGACCATGATCCCCGCGCTGCTCGGCTACGCCGGGCGCCGGGTCAAGCCGGCCGGTGCGAAGGGCAAGCGGTTCGGCCGCTCCCGCAAGGACGCCGAGCAGTCCGAGGGCCGGCCGAAGGCCAACCTGGGCACCCGCTGGGCGAGCTTCGTCGTCCGCCGCCCCCTCGCCGTCCTCCTCCTGGGCGTCATCGGCCTCGGCGCCGCCGCGGTCCCCGCGACCTCCCTGGAGCTGGGCCTGCCCGACGACGGCTCCCAGCCGACGTCCACCACCCAGCGCCGCGCCTACGACCTGCTGTCGGAGGGCTTCGGCCCCGGCTTCAACGGCCCCCTGATGGTCGTCGTGGACGCCAAGGGGAGCGACGCCCCGAAGGACGCCTTCACCGACGTCGAGAAGCGGATCAAGGACCTCGACGGCGTCGTGGCGGTGACCCCGCCCGCCCCCAACAAGGGCGGCGACACCGCGACGATCACCGTGGTCCCGGACTCCAAGCCGTCCTCCGTGCAGACCGAGGACCTGGTGCACGCCATCCGGGACGCGGGCGGCGACATCGAGGCGAAGACCGGCGCCGAGACCCTGGTCACCGGTTCGACGGCGATGAACATCGACGTCAGCCAGAAGCTCAACGACGCGCTGGTGCCGTACCTGGTCCTGGTCGTCGGCCTGGCCTTCCTCCTCCTCATCGTGGTCTTCCGCTCGATCCTGGTCCCGCTGAAGGCGGCCCTCGGCTTCCTGCTCTCGGTCATGGCGGCGCTCGGCGCGGTCGTCGCGGTCTTCCAGTGGGGCTGGCTGTCCGGCCTGATGGGCGTCGAGGAGACGGGCCCGGTCATGTCGATGATGCCGATCTTCATGGTCGGCGTGGTCTTCGGCCTGGCCATGGACTACGAGGTCTTCCTGGTCACCCGCATGCGGGAGGCGTACGTCCACGGCGAGACGCCCCACCAGGCCGTCGTCACCGGCTTCAAGCACGGCGCACGGGTCGTCACGGCCGCCGCGGTGATCATGATGGCGGTCTTCGCCGGGTTCATCGGCTCCAGCGAGTCGATGGTGAAGATGATCGGCTTCGGCCTCGCGATCGCCGTCTTCTTCGACGCGTTCGTCGTCCGCATGGCCATCGTCCCGGCGGTCCTCGCCCTGCTCGGCAAGAAGGCCTGGTGGCTGCCGAAGTGGCTGGACCGCGCGCTGCCCAACGTGGACGTCGAGGGCGAGGGCCTGCGCACGGCCGACGAGCGGGGCGCCGACCCCGACGAGGACCGGGCGCTGGTGCGCACCTGACCAGTCGCCGCGGCCTCTGACAGGAGGACGGCACAGACCAGCCGGTGAGGGTTCCGTGGGGACGGGGCTGCCCTCACCGGCTTCCTCCGTTCCGGGGCGCCCTCGACCGCCTGGCGCGGCTGGGCAACCCGGTCGCCTGTGGGCTACACGTACCGCTACGGTGCCATCCATGACGACGACCGACGACGCCTCCGACTCCGCCGCCGCCTCCGCGGCCCACCCCCGCTTCGCCGCCGCCCTCGGCGAACTGGGCCTCGGCGACCTGGCCGGACGGGCCCGCCGCTTCCCGGAGGCCACCCGCACCGCCACCGAGGCCGCCGCCGCAGTCGGCTGCGAGCTGAGCCAGATCTGCAAGTCGCTCATCTTCGCCGCGGACGGCGTGCCCGTACTCGTCCTCATGGACGGCGCCTCCCGCGTCGACCTGGACCGGGTCCGCGAGGAACTCGGCGCCCAGAAGGTCACCCGGGCCAAGGCCGACGTCGTACGGGAGACCACCGGGTACGCGATCGGCGGGGTGCCGCCCTTCGGGCACCGGACCAGGACCCGGGTGCTCGCCGACCGGTCGCTGCTCGCCCACGACGTCGTCTGGGCCGCCGCCGGAACCCCGTACGCCGTCTTCCCGATGGAGCCCGAGGACCTCGTCGCCACCGCCGGTGCCACCCTCGTGGACGTGCGCGAGCGCTCCGAGTGACCCCGCTGGTCACCGCCGCCGTCCTGCTCGCGGCGGTCACCCACGCCAGCTGGAACGCCATCGCCCACCGGATCACCGACAAGCTGACCGGGTTCGCGCTGATCTCCGGCGGCGGGATGCTCATCGGCCTCGCGCTGGTGCCGTTCACCGCGTTCCCGGCGGCCGGAGCCTGGCCCTACCTGCTGGTCTCCGCCGCCGTCCACATCGCGTACTACGCCCTGCTGATGCGCTCCTTCCAACTGGGCGACTTCGGCCAGGCCTACCCGATCGCCCGCGGCAGCGCGCCGCTGCTGGTCACCGTCCTCGCCGCCGTCTTCGCCCACGAGGTGCCGGACGGCTGGGCGACCGCGGGCGTCCTGGTCTCCTGCGCCGGACTGACCGGCGTCGCCCTGTGGGGGCTGCGCGGACGCCGGCCCGACTGGGCGGCCATCGGCGCCGCCCTGGCGACCGGCGCGACCATCGCCGCGTACACGGTCGTCGACGGCCTCGGCGTACGCGCCTCCGGGTCCTCCCTCGGCTACATCGCCTGGCTGATGGCGGTGCAGGGCACGGTCCTGCCCGCGTACTTCCTGTACCGGCACCGCGCCGGGGCCTGGGCGCTGCTGCGGCCGCGGGCCGGACTCGGACTGGTCGGCGCGGCCCTGTCCGTCACCGCCTACGCCCTGGTCCTGTGGGCGCAGACCCGCGCCGAACTCGCGCCCATCGCCGCCCTGCGCGAGTCGTCCATCCTGGTCGGCGCCGCGATAGGGGCCCTGTTCTTCAAGGAGCGGTTCGGCGCGCCCCGCATCGCGGCGGCGGGCCTCCTGGTCGTCGGGATCGGGCTGATGCTGCACACCGGATAGCCGCGGCCGACGGGATGGTGCGGACGGCCGCCGCGAGGCGCACCCTGGAAGGAGGTATTCCGGAGGTGATCGTCATGATGCACACCACAGTGGGATGGCATGTCGAGCTGGAGTTCGTGGAGGACGACCAGCACACGCGGGCGGTCGCGATGGTGCGGCTCCCCGACGGCACCGAGGTCCGCGCGCACGGCCACGCCAGCCGTCACCGGGTCGACTCCCAGCAGCCACGGGTCGGTGAGGAGGTCGCGGGCGCACGGGCGTTGAACGAGCTGGCGATGCAACTGCTCACCAAGGCCCACGACGAGATCGACGCGGCGTCCGGGCGGACCTCGCACCCCATCCACGTCTGAACCCGTGAAGGGCCTGCCCGTCGGGCGGGCCCCAGCCGCCCCAGCCGCCCTAGCCGAGTGACGCGCGGACCGCCCGTACCAGCGCCTGCGCCCGCGGGTCCGCCGTGACGGTCTTGCGGAAGCCGTTGGTGACATAGCCCAGGGCGATTCCGGCCTCCGGGTCGGCGAAGCCCAGGGAGCCGCCGCGGCCCGGGTGGCCGAAGGAGCCGGGGGCCAGGAACGGGGACGCGCTGCCGTGCAGCATGTAGCCGAGGCCGAACCGGGTGCCCACGACCAGGACCCGGTCGGGCCCGGCGGACTCCTCGGCGCGGGCCAGTTCCATGGTCGCCGGGTCGAACAGCCGCACGCCGCGCGTCACGCCGTCGACCTCGCCGATCAGCGCCGCGTAGAAGCGGGCCAGACCGTCGGCCGTCGCGATGCCGTTGGCGGCCGGGAGCGCGGCCGCGCGGTACACCGGGTCGTTCTGGTCGGGGAACGGGGTGATCGCGGCGAAGGCGCGGCGGGTGAGGGAGTCCGGGTTGTCGTAGGCCTCGGTGACGGAGCGCTTGGGGCGCAGCCGCGGGACGTTGCCGGGACTCGACGGCTCCGGCTCGTCGAGGCGCCCGACGCGACCGGCCCGGCCCGCCGCCTCCTCCGCCGCGGGCAGCCCCACCCACAGGTCCAGGCCCAGCGGACCGGCGATCTCGTCCGCGATCCACTGCCCGGCGCCCCGCCCGCCGCTCACCCGGCGGACCAGCTCGTCGAGCAGCCAGCCGTAGGTCAGCGCGTGGTAGCCGTGGTCGGTGCCGGGCTCCCAGACCGGCGTCTGGGCGGCGACGGCCGCGGGGCCCCGCAGCGGGTCCAGGGCATCCTCGGGGGTCAGCGGGCGGTCCAGGACCGGCAGCCCGGCCCGGTGGTTCAGCACGTGCCGGACCAGCACCCGCTCCTTGCCGTGCGCCTTGAACTCCGGCCAGTACTCGCCCACCGGCGCGTCCAGGTCCAGCTCCCCGCGACGGTGCAGCAGCAGCGGCACGGCGGCGGCGACGCCCTTGGTCGCCGAGCGGACCACCTGGGCGGTGCCCCGGCGCCACGGCTCGGTGCCGGCGGTGCCGTCGACGTCCTTGGCGCCGCCCCACAGGTCGACGACCTTGCGCCCGTCCCGGTAGACGGCGACGGCCGCGCCCCGCTCGCCGAGCGCGGTGAAGTTCCGTACGAACGCGTCCCGCACCGGCTCGAAGCCCGCGGCCACCGTGCCGTGCACCTTCACGCCCGCGTCCCCGTCACCGTCCACTGTTCTGCGCCCCTTCCGGTCGTCCGTGACAGTGGGTGCAACCACCACCGACCGTCCGCGATTCCTCAGCCGCTCGCCGACACCGTCCGCGGATCGAAGCCGAAGGGCAGTTCCAGGCGGTGGGCGCGCATCAGGTCGTCGTCGGAGAGCAGGTCCGAGGTGGGCCCGTCCGCCGCGATCACGCCGTCGCTGAGGATCAGGGCGCGGGAGCACAGCTCCAAGGCGTAGGGGAGGTCGTGGGTGACCATCAGGACCGTGACGTCCAGGGAGCGCAGGATGTCGGCGAGTTCGCGGCGGGATGCCGGGTCGAGGTTGGACGAGGGTTCGTCCAGGACCAGGATCTCCGGCTCCATGGCGAGCACGGTCGCCACCGCCACCCGGCGCCGCTGGCCGAAGGAGAGGTGGTGCGGCGGCCGGTCCTTGAACTCCGCCATGCCGACCAGAGTGAGCGCCCGGTCCACGCACGCCTCCAGCTCAGCCCCCTTCACCCCGGCCGCCGCCGGTCCGAACGCCACGTCCTCGCGCACGGTCGGCATGAACAGCTGGTCGTCGGGGTCCTGGAAGACGATGCCGACCCGGCGCCGGATCTCGGCCATGTTCCGCTTGTCGACCGGCAGCCCGGCCACCGTGACCGTGCCGGTGCCGCCGGTCAGGATGCCGTTGAGGTGGAGCACGAGCGTCGTCTTGCCCGCGCCGTTCGGCCCGAGCAGCGCGACCCGCTCACCGCGCGCCACGGAGAAGTCCACGCCGAACAGGGCCTGGTGCCCGTCGGGGTAGGCGAAGGCGAGGCCGGAGACGTCGAGGGAGGCCGGGACAGCTGTCATAGGGTCCATCCCAGCAGACATACGGCGAGCGCCGCACACGGGAGGGCCAGCGCGTACGACCACTGCGCCCGGGACGCGGTCACCTCGTCGATCACCGGCATCGAACCGGCGTACCCGCGGCTGACCATGGCCAGGTGGACCCGTTCGCCGCGCTCGTAGGAGCGGATGAACAGCGCCCCCGCGGACTTGGCGAGCACGCCCCAGTGCCGTACGCCCCTCGCCTCGAAGCCCCGGGACTCCCGGGCGATCCGCATCCGCCGCATCTCGTCCGCGATCACGTCGCCGTACCGGATCATGAACGAGGCGATCTGCACCAGCAGCGGCGGCAGCTTCAGCCGCTGCAGGCCGAGGAGGAGTTCCCGCAGCTCGGTGGTGGAGGCGAGGAGTACGGAGGCGGCGACGCCCAGGGTGCCCTTGGCGAGGACGTTCCAGGCGCCCCACAGGCCGTTGACGCTCAGAGACAGGCCGAGCACGTCGACCCGCTCGCCCTCCGCCACGAACGGCATGAGCACCGCGAACGCGACGAACGGCACCTCGATCAGCAGCCGTTTGAGCAGGAAGCCGGGCGGCACGCGGGCCGCGTACGCCACCGCCGCGAGCAGCAGCGCGTACAGGCCGAAGGCCCACATCGCCTCGCGCGGCGTCGACACCACGACGACCACGAAGGCGAAGACCGCGGCGAGCTTCGTGTGCGGCGGCAGACCGTGCACGGGGGAGTGGCCGTGCCGGTAGAGCCGATGTGCGTGTCCGGCGCCCACGTCAGACGGTCGTCTCGGTGTTGCTCGGGGACGCGTCCTCGCTGCGGCGCCTGCGCACCGCCCAGAACACGGCGCTGCCCGCGACGACGGTGACGCCGACGCCGATCACGCCCGCGAGGCCCCCGGAGACCCGGGCGTCGGTGATGTCCTTGACGCCGTAGTCGGCGAGCGGGGAGTCGGCGGCGGCGTGCTCCTCGGCCTTCTCGTCGATGCCCTTGTCGGAGGCCACCTTCTCCAGGCCGTCGGGGTCGGCGGAGGCGTAGAAGCTGACGAAGCCGGCCAGGACCAGGGAGGCGACGAGACCGGTGATCCACACCTTGCGGTGGGAGCGGGCGGCGACCGGGGCCGGAGCCGGTGCGGCGCCGGAAGGGGCGTCGACCAGTTCGCCGTTCACCCGCAGCTTGAGCCGCTGCTGGAGCCCGCGCGCCCCGTACACCAGGTCCGGGCGTACGGCGATGACGGCGCCGACGGTCAGCGCGGTGATCGCGGCCTCGCCGATGCCGATCAGCACGTGCACGCCGATCATCGCGGTGGCGACCTTGCCGATAGAGACGTCGGTGGTGCCGCCGATCCAGTACAGGAGCGTGAAGGCGAGCGCGGCGGCCGGGACGGAGACGAGCGCGGCGACGAAGGAGGCGACGGTGACCGAGCGGCGGGTGCGCGGCAGCACCTTCACCAGGCCCCGGAAGAGGGCGTAGGCGACGACCGTGGTGACGATCGCCATGTCGGTGATGTTGACGCCGAGCGCGGTCAGGCCGCCGTCGGCGAAGAGGATGCCCTGCATCAGCAGGACGACGGATACACACAGCACGCCCGTATAGGGCCCGACGAGGATCGCGGCCAGCGCGCCGCCGAGCAGATGCCCGCTGGTCCCGGCCGCGACCGGGAAGTTCAGCATCTGCACCGCGAAGATGAACGCCGCGACCAGCCCGGCCAGCGGCGCCGTCCGCTCGTCCAGTTCGCGGCGTGCGCCGCGCAGGCTGACCGCGATGGCGCCCGCGGCGACGACTCCGGTCACGGCGGAGGTCGGGGCGTTGATGAATCCGTCAGGTACATGCACGGTTCGATGATAGAGACCAGTTGCAACTCGTTCGCAAGAGCGAGGTAAAGGCTGATGTAAGGCCGATCTCACATGTGATATCCGGCCCAGAGGGCGTGAGCCGGGAAATATGGGACATTGGATGGGGGGTGGACCCACAGCTTCAACAAAGGTGGCAGAGCGTAAGGGGCGACCCCATGTCCGTAGTCGAACAGTTCGCACGAGCCCACATCCTCACGGACGCGGACCTCCCCGACGAGGACGACGGCGGAGCAATACCCGTCGTCCTGCGCTACGACCCCCAGCTCGACCCCACGAAGGTGTGCGTCGCCCTGCCCGGGAAGGGCGGCCGTGCGGCCCGCGCCCGCGAGTGGACCTTCTCCCGCGCGCTGCTGGAACAGGGCCTGCGGGCGCCCGCCGGAAGCGGCGAGGTACGGGTGTGGCCGTGCGGGCGGGTGCAGGCCGTGGTCGAGTTCCACTCCCCGCAGGGCTGCTCGGTGGTCCAGTTCGAGAACAAGGCACTGATCCGCTTCCTGCGCCGTACGTACCAGGCCACCGCACAGCCGGTGGTCCATTGAGCCGCGTCGCGGCGGACGGTGGGTGCCGGTCGGGTGGGTGCCGGTCGCTTGGGTGTCAGCCGCCCGCCTTGAGCAGCGCCGCGACGATCGGACCCGCGGTGTCGCCGCCGTGCCCGCCCTGCTGGACCACGCCCGCCGCCGCCAGGTCCCCGCGGTACGCCGTGAACCAGCCGTTGGGCTTCTCCTGGCCGTCGACCTCCGCCGAGCCGGTCTTCGCGCCGACGTCACCGCTCACCCCGGCCATCGCCTCCGCGGCGGTGCCGGACGCCGCCGTGTAGGACATCAGCTCGCGCAGCGCGCCGAGCGTCTCGCCGGACATCGTGCGGGAGGCCGTGGCGAGCGCCCGCCCGTCGACCGACGGGGCGACCAGGTACGGCTGGTGGAAGGAGCCCGACTTCACGGTCGCCGACACCGACGCCATGTTCAGCGGGTTCATCCGCACCCCGCCCTGGCCGATGAGCGAGGCGCCCATCTGGGCCTTGCTCTGCACCGGCACCCGGCCGTCGAAGGTGGACACGCCCACCGACCAGTTGTTCATGGACAGGCCGAAGACCTCCTTGGCCTGCCTGGTCAGGTCGTCGTCCTTCAGCTTCGGGGCCTGGCTGATGAAGGCGGTGTTGCAGGAACGGGCGAAGCTCGCCTTGAAGGTGCCGTCCTTGATGTCGAACTTGTCGTCGTTCTGGAACTTCCAGCCGCCGTAGCTGAAGAACTTGGGGCACGGGTGCTTCTCGTTCACGGACGCCAGGTCCTTCTCCAGCAGCATCGAGGCCGTGATGACCTTCATCGTGGAGCCGGGGGCGAGCGAGCCGAGGAAGGCGGTGTTGAAGCCGTGCCCGCCGTTGGCGACCGCGAGGACCTCGCCGGTGGAGGCGCGCAGCAGCACCACCGACGCGCCCTTCTTGCCGTCCACCTGCTTCTCGGCGGCGGCCTGGAGGGCGGGGTCGAGCGTCGTCTTGAGGGTGCCGGGAGTGCCCTTGCTCAGCTCCAGCAGCGTCTTGTCGGCGACTTCGTCCGCCCCGGACTCCTTCGAGCCCTTGCCGTCCTCGCCGTCACCGGCCGCCTTGCCGCGCACCGCGCGCAGTTCGACGCCGGGGGTGCCGCCGGCCTTCTTGCCGTACTTGTCGCGCAGACCGTCCAGGACGGTGCCGAGGGACGGGTACTTGGCGGCGGTGATCTCCGCGCCGTCCCGGTCCAGCGCCTTGACCGGCGGATCCCCGGCCTTGCCGGTGACCAGCTTGTCGCCGTCCCGCAACTCCGGGTGCACGACGGCCGCGTGCCAGTCGACGCGGGGCTCGCCGTCCCCCTCCCGGCGGACGACGGTCAGCGCGCTGTCGTACGCCAGCGGCTCGGTCGCCTTCTCGTAGGCGACGGTGGCCTTCACGGAGAACGGGACCTTGGCCCCGGCCGGGGTGCCCGCGGTGAAGGCGGCGTCCTTGATGCGGGCGTCCTTGGTGTAGCCGGTGAGCAGGGCCTTCGCCGCCTCGGCGTCGTCGGTCGCGGCGGCGGCGCCGGCCACGTCGCCCTGCTGCCAGGCGGTCAGGAACCGCTGGGCCGTCGAGGTGACCTCGGCCGCCGTCAGCGGGCCCGACTTCACCTTCTCCGGGGCCGCCGCGGACTTGGTGCGCGCGGTGTCCTCGCCGTCGACCCCACCGCCGTACATCGCGTAGGCACCGAATCCGGCACCGGCCACGACCACGGCGGCCACACTGCCGATCACGGCGGGTTTCGTCCTGCGCCGCTCGGTGGCGGCGCCCCTTCTGCTGCCCACTGCGTCCCGTTCCTCGGTGCCTACGGTGCCTACGGTGCCTTCAGTGCCGGGTGTTTCCGACGACGGCGACCACAGTAGGGCCATCGTGGCCGCCGGTCGGTGTCAGCCGCCGACTCGTAGCACGTCTGCGACGATCGGCCCGGCCGCGTCGCCGCCGTGACCGCCCTCCTCGGTCATGGCCGCCGCGGCGATGTCGTTCCGGAACCCGGTGAACCAGCTGTTGGAGACCGTCTGTCCGTCGACCTCGGCCGACCCGGTCTTGGCGCCGATGTCGCCGCCGAGCCCGGACATGGCCTTGACGCCGGTGCCCTGGGTGGCGGTGAGCCGCATCATCTGCTTGAGCTGGGAGGCGGTGCCCTGCGGCAGCCCCTTGGCGGTGGCGGGCTCGCGGTCGTCCAGGTCGAACGGCACCAGGTAGGGCTGGCGGAACTCACCGGTGATGGCGGTCGCGGTGACCGAGGCCATGTTCAGCGGGTTCATCTGGACCTGGCCCTGCCCGATGGCGCCCGCGGCACGGTCGGGGCCGCTCACGGCGGGGACCTTGCCGTCGAAGGAGGAGATGCCGGTCTGCCAGTTGTCCTGCCCGAGCCCGAAACGCTCCTGGGCCTCCTGCATCAACGAGGAGTCGGTGAGCGGCTTCTCGTCGATGAGCTTGATGAAGCCGGTGTTGCAGGAGCGCATGAAGGTGTTGGCGAGCGTGGCGCTCTCGTTGGGCTGCATGCCGGTGAGGTTCTTGAAGGTCTGGCTCTGCCAGGTCGCCGTGTCGGGGCAGGGCGCCGGGCCGTTCATCGAGGTCACGCCGTTGTCGATGAGCATGGCCGCGGTGATGATCTTCATCGTGGAACCGGGCGCGACCGTGCCCTGGAAGGCCGCGTTGAACCCGTCCGTGCGGTTGTTCGCCACCGCCAGCACCTCACCGGAGCTCGGCTTCACGGCGACCACGGAGGACTGCCCGTACCGCTTCACCGCCTTCTCGGCCGCCGCCTGCACGCTCGCGCTGAGGGTGGTGCGCAGCTTCCCGGGCTTGCCTTCGGTCAGCGTCAGCAGCGGGGTGTCCGGCGCGTCCGCGGCCGTGTGCCGGACCGCCAGCTCGACGCCGGGGGTGCCGCCGGCCTTGTCGCCGTACTTCTCCCGGAGTTTGGCGAGGATCGGGCCCAGCGAGGGGTACTTCTCCTTGCTCAGCACGGCACCGTCCCGCCCGACGGCCTGGATCTGCGGGGTCGCCGACTCCGCGGTGACCAGGGTGTCCCCGTCCTTCAGATCCGGGTGGACGACGGACGGCTCCCAGTCCACCAGCGCCCGCCCGCTGGTCTCCCCGCGCACCACGGTCAACGTGCTCTTGTAGCTGAGCGGCTTGGTCGCCCCCTCGTACGACACCTTCGCCTTCACCGTGAACGGCACGGAGGTCCCGGCCGCCGTACCCGGCGTGATCTCGACGCCGCCGATGTGCGCGTCCTCGCCGTAGGCGGTCAGCAGCGCCCCGGCGACCGAGGCGTTGTTGGTGTAGGACGCCGCGGTGGTCGCGTCACCCTTCTCCCAGGCCGCGAAGAACTTCTCGCTCGTCTCCGCGACCTCGTCCTCGCCCGGCGGTCCGCTCTTGGCCTCCGAGGACCCGGAGCCCCCGTCCCCGTCCAGCGCCGACACCACGTTGTAGGCGCCGTACCCGGCACCGCCCACCATCACGGCGAACACCCCGCCTATGACGGCGACCTTCACCCCCCTGCCCATCGGCAGTCCCCTCCCCGTCAGACCTTCCGCCCGCCATCTTGAACGCGTTCAGAAGTAGTTGTAGGTGCACTCTAAGCGCAGGGGGTGAACGGTGGTACGGGTGTTTCCGATTGGTGGCCTAAAGGAGACCCGGGGGCGCGACGCCGCCGACCGTCGATCACCGGCTCGTCCGCCGGGCCGCCTGGATGTCTGCGACGGCTGCGGCGACAGAGGCGCTGAAGGCCGGGTCCTGGCGGGCGATCACCCGACCCCGAAACTCCTCCACGAGGCGGACGGCGCCGGACAGGTCGGCAGCTCCGGGGCCGTCTCCGGGCCGTACGAGGGGGACCAGCGTCGGCCGCCAACGACCGACAACGACCATGAGGGCACGGCATGCCGCCGTGCCCTCATGACATGTCCGCCCAGCTAGACCCACGTATCCAGCCACATTCGCGCCCGCCACTCCTCCATCGGGATCGCCGTGCCCGTGTACAAGGGCCAGAAGTAGATGAAGTTCCAGGCGATGAGGAGGACCAGGACGCCCGCGCCCGTCGCGCCCGCGACTCTGCGGGTGTCGGTGCAGCCCGGGCGGCCGATGATCGCGCCCAGGAGCATGGCCACCGCGAGGCAGAGGAACGGGACGAAGACGACGGCGTAGAAGAGGAAGATCGTGCGCTCCTGGTACATGAACCAGGGGAGGTAACCGGCGACCACGCCGCAGGCGATGGCGCCCGCGCGCCAGTCGCGGCGGAAGAACCAGCGCCACAGGACGTACAGGAGGGCGAAGCAGCCCAGCCACCAGAGCAGGGGTGTGCCGAGGGCGAGGACCTCGCGGGCGCACTTCTCGCCCGCGTCGACCGGGCAGCCGTCCGAGCCCGCCGACGGGGACTCGTAGAAGTAGGAGACCGGGCGGCCCAGGACGATCCAGCTCCAGGGGTTCGACTGGTACGTGTGCGGCGAGGTGAGGTGGGTGTGGAACTCCAGCACCTGGGTCTCGTAGTGCCACAGGCTGCGCCACCAGTCGGGGAAGAGCCACGACCAGGAGCTGTCCGCGCCGTCCTTCGCCGCCCAGTCGCGGTAGTAGCCGCCGGTGCCGTCGGAAGGGGAGAGGATCCAGCCGAGCCAGGAGAGGAGGTACGTCGCCAGGGCCACCGGGACCGTGGAGAGGAAGGCCCAGCCCAGGTCGTGGCGGAGTACCGCGCGGTAGGGGCGGTGGGCGCCCGCGACGCGGCGGGAGCCGACGTCCCACAGCACGGCCATCACGCAGAAGGCCGCCATGATGTACAGGCCGTTCCACTTGGTGGCCGCCGCCAGCCCCAGCATCAGGCCCGCCGCCACGCGCCAGGGGCGCCACCCGAGGCGGAGGGTCTCCGCGATGTGCGCGTCGGGGCGGGCGCGGCCGTCCTCGTCCACCGGGAGTGCGGCGGCGAGTCTCGAACGGGCCTTGTCGCGGTCCACGACCAGGCAGCCGAAGGCGGCCAGCACGAAGAACATCAGCACGCCGTCCAGCAGCGCGGTGCGGCTCATCACGAAGTGCAGGCCGTCCAGTGCCATCAGGGCGCCCGCCAGGCACCCCAGGAACGTGGAGCGGAACAGGCGGCGGCCGATCCGGCACAGCAGCAGCACCGACAGGGTGCCGAGCAGCGCCGTCATGAAGCGCCAGCCGAAGGGGTCGAAGCCGAACAGCAGTTCGCCCAGGCCGATGACGTACTTGCCGACCGGCGGGTGCACCACGTACGCCGCGTCGGTCGGGATCGGGACGTCGCCGCCCGAGTTCAGGATGAGGTCGTTGGCGTTCTTGTCCCAGTTGACCTCGAAGCCGCGGTGGACCAGCGCCCACGCGTCCTTCGCGTAGTACGTCTCGTCGAATATCACCGCCTTCGGGCTGCCCAGGTTCCAGAACCGCAGCAGCCCCGCGAGCAGCGCCACCAGCAGCGGGCCGCCCCACGCCGACCAGCGGATCATCCGCTCGGCAAGCGGCTTCGACAGGCCCAGGAACGCCCACAGGCGCGGGCTCGGGCTCGTGTACGGCGGCACCAGCCGGTCGCGGACGTCACCGGCCGCGGGCCCCGCCGTGTAGCCGAAGCGGCGCAGCCGCTGCTGCCAGGTGGGCGGCTCGTCGTGCGGGGCCTGGCCCTGCCGGGTGTCCGTGGAGGACGCGGTACTGGTCACCGCGCCATCGTAGGGAACCGCGCTGTGCGCGTCCCGTGCATGGGCCTCCCGGGGGCGGATACGTTCCCCTTTCGGGAGGACAGGCCGCCAGGACTGGGAGGATGGGGGCGTGACTGGAACCCTTGTACTCGCGGGCACCCCCATCGGCGACGTCCAGGACGCCCCGCCCCGGCTCGCCGCGGAACTGGCGGGCGCGGACGTCGTCGCCGCCGAGGACACCCGGCGGCTGCGCCGGCTCACCCAGGCGCTCGGCGTCGCACCCGCGGGGCGTGTCGTGTCGTACTTCGAGGGCAACGAGTCCGCCCGTACGCCCGAGCTGGTGGAGGAGCTGGCCGGGGGAGCGCGGGTGCTGCTGGTCACCGACGCCGGGATGCCGTCGGTGTCCGACCCCGGGTACCGGCTGGTCGCCGCGGCCGTCGAGCGCGGGGTGCGTGTCACCGCCGTCCCCGGGCCGTCCGCCGTACTGACGGCGCTCGCCCTGTCGGGGCTGCCGGTCGACCGGTTCTGCTTCGAGGGCTTCCTGCCCCGCAAGGCCGGGGAACGGCTGACCCGGCTGCGCGAGGTCGCCGAGGAGCGCCGGACCCTCGTCTACTTCGAGGCCCCGCACCGTCTCGACGACACCCTTGCGGCCATGGCCGAGGTCTTCGGCACCGACCGGCGGGCCGCCGTCTGCCGGGAGCTGACCAAGACGTACGAGGAGGTCAGGCGGGGAGGGCTCGGTGAGCTGGCCGCGTGGGCCGGTGAAGGGGTGCGGGGCGAGATCACCGTCGTTGTGGAGGGGGCGCCGGAGAAGGGGCCCGAGGAGATCGGCGCCGAGGAGCTGGTGCGCAGGGTGCGGGTGCGCGAGGAGGCGGGGGAGCGGCGCAAGGAGGCGATCGCCGCGGTGGCCGCCCAGGTGGGCGTGCCCAAGCGGGAGGTGTTCGACGCGGTGGTGGCGGCGAAGAACGCGGGGAGCTGAGGGGGAGCGGAAGGGCTCGGCTTGACCCGGGCCGCCCCGGCTTTGACCCGGGCCGCCTCGCCCTTGACCTGAACCGCCCCGCCCTTGACCCGCTCCTGACCTTGCGGGCACTCCTGCCAAGGACGGTCCAAATCGGCCCAAACACTCGGCAGCGCCTGGTGCTTTCCCGCTGGTGGAGGAGTCCACTGGAGGAAGGAGCAGAACGAACCAAGGAGCCGGGATGAGCATGAGTGAGAGCACCGCGCGGACCCGAGTGCGCGCCGGTGCCACCGCCGTCGTCCACGAGTCGTACTCCTTCGCCTGCATGCGCTGCGGGCACGGCTGGGAGCAGTCGTTCGAGATCGAGCACCACACGGACACCGACGGCCGCGCGTTCGTGCGCTACATCGCGGGCGGCCGCGTCGTGCCCTCCCCGCTGACCCGGCCGACCTGCGCCACCTGCGACAGCCACGTCGTACGCATCCTGCGCCCGGGCCGGGTCGCCTCCGTGCGCGGCACCGCCCACGGCGTCCACCGGGTGCCCGCGGCCGGTCCCCTGGAGGTGCCGCGGGTGCCCGAGGCGGGGGTGCCCGAGGCGCCGGGGCTGGGGGCGCCGGGACTGTCCGGCGAACGCCGGCACTGGCACCTGGCCGACCTGCTGCACGCCCTCCACCTCCACCGCAGGGCCGCCTGACCGGCCCCTCGGGCGCGCGAGGGCTTCCGTAGGATCGGAGCATGCCTTCGAACGCCCCGGGCCGGTCCGACAAGAACGCCGCGCCCCCGCTGCCCGAGCCCCTGCGGGTGCCGGTCGCCGATTCGCACACCCACCTCGACATGCAGTCCGGCACGGTCGAGGAGGCGCTCGCCAAGGCCGCGTCGGTCGGCGTCACGACCGTCGTCCAGGTCGGGTGCGACCTCGCCGGGTCCCGCTGGGCCGCCGAGACCGCCGCGGCGCACGACGCCGTCCACGCCACCGTCGCCCTGCATCCCAACGAGGCCCCGCGCATCGTGCACGGCGATCCCGACGGCTGGTCGCGACAGGGGGCGCGCGAGCCCGGCGGCGACGCGGCCCTCGACGACGCCCTCGCGGAGATCGACCGGCTCGCGGCGCTCCCGCAGGTCAGGGGCGTCGGCGAGACGGGTCTTGACTACTTCCGCACCGGCCCGGAGGGCAAGGAAGCCCAGGAGCGGTCCTTCCGCGCCCACATCGAGATCGCCAAACGGCACGGCAAGACCCTCGTCATCCACGACCGCGACGCCCACACCGACGTCCTGCGCGTCCTCAAGGAGGAGGGCGCCCCCGAGCGCACCGTCTTCCACTGCTACTCCGGCGACGCCGAGATGGCCGAGATCTGCGCCCGCGCCGGGTACTACATGTCCTTCGCCGGCAACGTCACCTTCAAGAACGCCCAGAACCTGCGCGACGCCCTCGCGGTGGCCCCGGCCGAGCTGGTCCTGGTGGAGACCGACGCGCCGTTCCTGACACCGGCGCCCTACCGGGGGCGGCCGAACGCCCCCTACCTGGTGCCCGTGACGGTGCGTGCCATGGCGGCCGTACGGGGCGTCGACGAGGACACCCTGGCCACCGCGCTCGCCGCGAACACGGCCCGCGCCTTCGGGTACTGACACGCAGAGTAGTCGCGTCGCTTGGGAGAGTGACCGACCCTCCGCTAGGTTCTGGGGGCCCGATCGGGACCCCTGGAGCGTGTGGGTGTGAGCAGAACGCAGTTCGAGCCGGCAGAGGCGGCAGAGGCGAACGAGTACGCGAACGTGTACGCGTACGAGTACCTCGCACCGTACGACGTGCACACCGCGCCGACCCTGCCGTACGGGTACGACCGCGAGTACGGCGACCCGTACCGGCCCGCGCCGCCGCCCCTCCACGAGCCGACCGTGCCCGTGGTGCCCCGGCAGGGCGACGGGCGGGCCGAGCGCCGGCGCCGGGCGCGGTCGGTTCATGGGCGGGCGGACACCTCCCTGCGCAGGCTGCTGCCGCGCGCCCTGGTCGTGGCCTTCCTCGCGGGCGGCACCACGGCCTTCGTCGCCAAGGACAAGGCGGTCGAGCTGACCGTCGACGGCACCCCGCGCACGCTGCACACCTTCGCCGACGACGTGACCGAACTGCTCGCCGAGCAAGGCGTCCAGGTGGGCGCCCACGACGTGATCGCACCCGCCCCCGGCACCCCGCTGACCAGCGGCGAGGACGTCACCGTCCGCTACGGGCGGCCCGTGCTGCTCACCCTGGACGGCCACCGGCGCCAGGTGTGGACGACGGCCGGGACGGTGGAGGGCGCGCTGCGGCAGCTCGGCGTGCGGGCGCAGGGCGCGTACCTGTCCACCGGGCCCTCCCGGCGCATCGGCCGCGAGGGCCTCGCCCTGGTGGTCCGCACCGAGCGGGTGGTCACCGTCATGGCGGACGGCCGGACCCGCACCGTCCGCACCAACGCGGCGACCGTGCGGGAGGCCGTCGAGGAGGCCGGCATCACGCTGCGCGGCGAGGACACCACCTCCGTCCCCCCGACCGGCTTCCCGCGCGACGGGCAGACCGTCACGGTGCTGCGGATCACCGGGTCCCAGGAGGTCCGCGAGGACCCGATCCCCTTCGACGAGCGACGGACCGAGGACGCCACCCTCTTCCAGGGGGCCGAGGTCGTCCAGCAGGCGGGCCGGCCCGGACTGCGCCGCACCACGTACGCCCTGCGCACCGTCAACGGCGTCCGGCAGAAGCCGCGCCGCCTGCGCACCGAGGTGGTCCGCGAGCCCAGCCCGCGGATCGTGCGGGTCGGCACCCGGCCCCGGCCGACCTCCGTGCACGGCGCCGACCACCTGAACTGGCAGGGCCTGGCCGCCTGCGAGTCCGGCGGCCGCCCGGACGCCGTCGACCCGTCCGGGACGTACGGGGGCCTCTACCAGTTCGACTCCGCCACCTGGCACGACCTCGGCGGCGAGGGCCGCCCGGAGAACGCGTCGGCCGCGGAGCAGACGTACCGGGCGCAGAAGCTGTACGTACGCAGCGGCGCCAGTGCCTGGCCGCACTGCGGCGCCCGGCTGCGGGAATGAGTCCCCGGCGCCCGGCTGCGGGATCGATGCCGTCCCGCCCCCGGCTACCCTTGCGGGGTGAGCAGCCCCACCCCCGACGCCCTCCTGGGCGCAGCCGACGTCCGTGAACTCGCGGCCGCCCTCGGCGTACGCCCCACCAAGCAGCGCGGCCAGAACTTCGTCATCGACGCGAACACGGTCCGCCGCATCGTCCGCACCGCCGAGGTACGCCCCGACGACGTGGTGGTCGAGGTGGGACCGGGTCTCGGCTCGCTCACCCTGGCCCTGCTGGAGGCCGCCGACCGGGTCACCGCCGTCGAGATCGACGACGTCCTCGCCGGTGCCCTGCCCGCCACCGTCGCCGCCCGCATGCCGGAGCGCGCCGACCGGTTCGCGCTCGTGCACTCCGACGCCATGCACGTGACCGAGCTGCCGGGGCCCGCCCCGACCGCCCTGGTCGCGAACCTCCCCTACAACGTCGCCGTCCCCGTCCTCCTCCACATGCTCGACACCTTCCCGAGCATCGAGCGGACCCTCGTCATGGTGCAGGCCGAGGTCGCCGACCGGCTCGCCGCCGGACCCGGGTCGAAGGTGTACGGCGTCCCGTCCGTGAAGGCCAACTGGTACGCCGAGGTGAAGCGGGCCGGGTCCATCGGCCGCAACGTCTTCTGGCCCGCGCCGAACGTCGACAGCGGGCTGGTGTCACTCGTCCGGCGGACGGAGCCGCTGAAGACCACCGCGTCCAGGCGCGAGGTCTTCGCCGTCGTCGACGCCGCGTTCGCCCAGCGCCGCAAGACCCTGCGGGCCGCGCTCGCCGGGTGGGCGGGGTCCGCCGCCGCCGCCGAGGCCGCACTCGTCGGCGCGGGCGTGTCGCCGCAGGCGCGCGGAGAGGCCCTGACCGTGGAAGAGTTCGCGCGTATCGCCGAGCACAAGCAGTAGGGAGTGACGAGCACGTGAGCGTGACGGTCCGCGTCCCCGCCAAGGTCAACGTCCAGCTGGCGGTCGGCGCCGCCCGCCCCGACGGCTTCCACGACCTGGCCAACGTCTTCCTCGCCGTCTCCCTGTACGACGAGATCACCGCGACCCCGGCCGCCGACGGACTCCGCGTCACCTGCGAAGGGCCGGACGCCGACCAGGTCCCGCTCGACCGCACCAACCTCGCCGCCCGCGCGGCACTCGCCCTCGCCGAACGGTACGGCCGCGCACCCGACGTCCACCTCCACATCGCCAAGGACATCCCGGTCGCCGGTGGCATGGCGGGCGGCAGTGCCGACGGCGCGGGCGCGCTGCTCGCCTGCGACGCCCTGTGGGGCACCGGCGCCTCCCGGGAGGAACTGCTCGACATCTGTGCCGAGCTGGGCAGCGACGTGCCGTTCAGCCTGGTCGGCGGGGCGGCGCTGGGCACCGGGCGGGGAGAGCGACTGACCGCGCTGGAGGTGGGCGGCGACTTCCGCTGGGTGTTCGCGCTGGCCGCGCGGGGCCTGTCCACGCCGGCCGTCTTCCGTGAGTTCGACCGGCTGGCGGAGGGCCTGGACATCCCGGAGCCGGTCGCCGACCAGGCGGTGCTCGACGCCCTCGCGAAGGGCGACCCGGCGGCGCTCGCCGTGGCCGCCTCCAACGACCTCCAGCCGGCCGCGCTCTCCCTCTTCCCCGAGCTGTCCGACACCCTCGCGGCGGGCCGGGCGGCGGGGGCACTGGCCGCGCTGGTCTCGGGCTCGGGGCCGACCACGGCCTTCCTCGCGACCGACGCCAAGTCCGCCTCCGACATCGCGGGGGTGCTGCGGGCGTCGGGGACGTGCCGGGACGTGCGTACGGCGGTGGGGGCGGCGGCGGGGGCGACGGTCCTGGACTGAGGCTCCCGGCGGCCGGTCTACCCTGGAGGGTCGAGCGATCCCCCAGTCAGGAGAGAAATGGCCGTCAATCTGGTCAATGTCGAGAACGTCAGCAAGGTGTACGGCACCCGTGCACTTCTCGACGGCGTGTCCCTCGGCGTCTCCGAGGGGGACCGCATCGGTGTCGTCGGGCGCAACGGCGACGGCAAGACGACCATGATCCGGATGCTGGCCAGGCTGGAGGAGCCGGACACCGGCCGGGTCACCCACTCCGGCGGACTGCGGCTCGGGGTGCTCACCCAGCACGACTCCCTCGACCCCGCCGCCACCGTCCGGCACGAGGTCATCGGCGACCTGGCCGACCACGAGTGGGCGGGCAGCGCCAAGATCCGCGACGTGCTGACCGGGCTGTTCGGCGGGCTGGACATGCCGGGCTTCCCGCAGGGGCTGGACACCGTGATCGGGCCGCTCTCCGGCGGTGAGCGGCGCCGGATCGCGCTGGCCAAGCTGCTGATCGAGGAACAGGACCTGGTCGTCCTCGACGAGCCCACCAACCACCTCGACGTCGAGGGCATCGCCTGGCTCGCGGGGCATCTTCGCGAGCGGCGCTCCGCGCTCGTGTGCGTCACCCACGACCGGTGGTTCCTCGACCAGGTCTGCACCCGCATGTGGGACGTGCAGAAGGGCGACGTCTACGAGTACGAGGGCGGCTACTCCGACTACGTCTTCGCCCGCGCCGAACGCGAGCGCATCGCCGCCACCGAGGAGACCAAGCGGCAGAACCTGGTCCGCAAGGAGCTGGCCTGGCTGCGGCGCGGCGCGCCCGCCCGTACCTCCAAGCCCCGCTTCCGCGTCGAGGCCGCCAACGAGCTGATCGCCGACGTGCCGCCGCCCCGGGACAGCAGCGAGTTGATGAAGTTCGCGTCGTCGCGGCTCGGCAAGACGGTGTTCGACCTGGAGGACGTGACCGTCCAGGCCGGTCCCAAGGTGCTGCTGAAGCATGTGACGTGGCAGCTCGGGCCGGGCGACCGCATCGGCCTCGTCGGTGTCAACGGCGCCGGCAAGACCTCCTTGCTGCGGGATCTCGCGAACGCGGCGTACAGCGACGGGGAGCAGCAGCCCGCGGGCGGGCGCGTCAAGGTCGGCAGGACCGTCAAGCTGGCGTACCTGTCGCAGGAGGTCGCCGAACTCGACCCCACCTGGCGGGTGCTGGAGGCCGTGCAGCGCGTCCGTGAGCGGGTCGACCTCGGCAAGGGGCGCGAGATGACCGCGGGGCAGCTGTGCGAGACCTTCGGCTTCGGCAAGGAGAAGCAGTGGACGCCGGTCGGCGACCTGTCCGGCGGTGAGCGGCGGCGGTTGCAGCTGCTGCGGCTGCTCATGGACGAGCCCAACGTCCTCTTCCTCGACGAGCCCACCAACGACCTCGACATCGAGACCCTGACCCAGCTGGAGGACGTCCTCGACGGCTGGCCCGGCTCGATGATCGTCATCTCCCACGACCGGTTCTTCATCGAGCGCACCACCGACCGGGTCTTCGCCCTGCTCGGCGACGGCGCGCTGCGCATGCTGCCGCGCGGCATCGACGAGTACCTGGAGCGGCGGCAGCGCATGGAGGAGGCCGCCGCGTCCAGCGCCCCGGCCGTGGCGGCCAGGCCCGCCGCCGCCGTGCCCGAGAAGAGCGCCGCCGACGTACGCGCCGCCAAGAAGGAACTCCAGAAGATCGAGCGGCAGCTGGACAAGGTCTCCGAGAAGGAGACCAAGCTGCACGCGCAGATCGCCGAGAACGCCACGGACTTCGCGAAGGTGGCCGAACTGGACGCCGAGCTGCGCGCGCTGACGGGGCAGCGCGACGAGCTGGAGATGCGCTGGCTGGAACTGGCCGAGGACGCCTGACCGCCTGCGCGCGGGGAGCGCGGGTGGTGTAAAGGGCGGGTGAAGGCTCGTAACAGAGGCATCACGGGCCGGTCCTCCCTTGGGAACAGGGGCGGACGCGGCCCGGTGGGCGGTTGGCCGCGGGTGATAGAAAGGCCGTCCGAGGACTGTCCCAGGGCAGTCCGAGGCGTGTGGAACGAACGCCGTAGACGACTCCGGGGCCAGCGCGTGACCCGGGGCGTGGCTAAAAATCAGTGAGTAATAAGGGGGAACGCGCTGATGAGCCAGCCGCCGAATCAGCCGCCGCAGCCGGGTGGCTTCGGAGCACCGCAGGACCCACCGCCGGGAGGTTTCGGGGCACCGACCCCGCCGCCCCCGCAGGGCCCGCCGCCCGGTCCGCCGCAGCAGCAGCCGGGCTACGGCTATCCGCAGCAGCCCGGTCAGCCGGGCCAGCCCGCCCAGCCCGGGCCCTACGGTCAGCAGCCCGGACCGTACAACTCCGGCCCGTACGCCCAGCCGCAGCAGCCGGGGCCGTACGGCCAGCAGCCCGGCTACGGATACCCGCAGCAGCAGTACCCCGGCTTCCCCGGCGCTCCCGGTACGCCGCCGCCCGGCGGTCCCGGGTCGCGCAACCCCTTCCGCGGCAAGCCCGCCCTCGCCGTCGGAGCGGCCGTCGCGGCCCTGCTCGTCATCGGCGGCAGCGTGTGGGCGGTCACCGCGAGCGGCGGCGACGACGAGAAGGACAAGAAGCCCGTCGTCGCCAAGACCGACGACCCCAAGCCCTCCGGCTCCAAGGGCGCCGCCCCGGTCAACCCCGGTGACGGCAGCGGCGACGGCGGCGAGGACCCCGAGGACCTCAACGAGGGCCGCCAGGCCGGCGAGTCCAAGGTGCTCTGGTACAAGGAGGCGCCCGACGCCCCCGGTTCCGGTGCCGACGCCGACGGCATGTGGATCACCGGCAAGGCCGCGGTGAAGGCGGCGTACAAGCAGGTCCTCGCCTACAACGTCGGCGACGGCAAGCCCGCCTGGGACCCGATCGCCTTCCCGGAGAAGATCTGCTCGGTCACTCCGGAGAAGACCGCCGCCGACAAGATCGTCGTCGCCTACATGAGCGGCTCCAGCGACCGCGCCAAGTGCAACAAGCTCCAGGAGATCGACCTCGCCACCGGCGAGAAGGGCTGGTCCGAGGAGGTCGCCGACGGTGACCTGTTCGACTCCACGCTCTCCGTCGAACTCTCGCTCAGCGGTGACATCCTGATGGTCGGCCGCTCCCAGTCCGGCACCGCCTACGACGTCCGCAGCGGCAAGAAGCTGTACGAGAAGAAGAAGTACGGCGACGCCTGCTTCCCCGCCGGGTTCGCGGGCAGCGCGAACAAGCTCGTCCAGGTCGCCTCCTGCGGCGCCGGCGGCAACAACGCGCACGACGAGTTGCAGGGCCTCGACCCGAAGACCGGCAAGGTCCTGTGGACCTACAAGTACGAGAAGGACTGGCGGGTCGCCCGCGCCTACTCCGTCGACCCGTTGGTCGTCTACGCCACCAACGAGGACAAGAAGGTCTGGAACATCTCCAGCTTCACCTCCGCGGGCAAGGTCCAGGAGCAGGTCGGCGTCGACGAGGACTTCGCCCCCGAGTGCGGCTGGGCCATCCTCGAACGCGACCTCCAGGGGTGCAGCGGCGTGGCGGTCGCCGCGGGCACGCTCTACCTGCCGACCGAGGCGACCAGCGGCGCCAACGAGATCGTCGCGATCAACCTCGCCACCGGCAAGGAGAAGTGGCGGACCAAGTCCCCCGCGGACGAGTCGATGATGCCGATGAAGGTCGAGGGCGACCAGCTCATCGCGTACGTCCAGCCGTCCTACGACGCGGGCGGGCAGGTCGTGTCCATCCCGACCGGCGGCAGCAGCCACAAGCCGGCCAAGCTGCTGCAGAACCCGCAGGGCGTCGCGGACATCGAGAACGGCTTCTACTCCAAGGACATCGACTGGGTCGACGGGCGGTTCTTCATCTCCAGCACCCGCCTGACCGGGAACGACGAGTCGAAGGAGAAGTTGATGCTCGCCTACGGCAAGTGACCTCTTCTCCGACCGTTCCCCCGGCCGCGTTCCCGCGGCCCGTTCCGTCCCCGTCGTCTCCGCTCTTCGAGGTGCTCACGTCATGACCCAGCCGCCGCCCCCGCCGCCCAACCAGCCCCCGCAGGGGGGCGGTTTCGGCCCGCCGCAGAACCAGCCGCCGCAGAACCAGCCGCCGCAGAACCAGCCGCCGCAGCAGCCGGGCTACGGCTATCCGCAGACGCCGCCGCAGGCGCCCGCGGCTCCGCCCACGCCGCCGGCGGGGCCGCCGCCGCAGCAGCCGGGGTACGGGTATCCGCAGACGCCGCCGCAGCCCCAGCCGCAGCCCGGGTACGGCTACCCGGGTCAGCCCGGTCAGCCCGGGCCGTACGGGCAGCCGACGCCTGCCTACGGCCAGCCGGGACAGCCCGGTCAGCCCGGATACGGCTACCAGCAGCCGGCCACCATGCCCATGCAGCCGCAGGCCGCGGGGCCGGGCGGCGGGCGGAAGATCAACGCGCAGGTCGCCATCATCGTGTCCGCCGTCGTCGCGATCGCGCTGATCATCGGCGGCGGGGTCTGGTACGCCGGGTCCTCCGACGACGGCGGCAAGGACGACACCGCCGGCTCCAGCGGCGGCACGGGCGGCGACGGCGGCACGGACCAGAAGGGCGGCGACGGCGGCAAGACCTCCGGCGCCCAGGAGAAGGCGCCCTCCGACCCGGCCGCCAAGGTCCTCTTCCAGGTCCCGATGCCCCCGGTGAGCAAGGACGACAGCAGCGTCGTCGTCTCCGGCTCGTGGCTCACCGACAAGGTGTACGCCAAGAGCGGCGTCGCCGAGGTCGTCGGGTACGACGCCGACAAGGGCAGCAAGAAGTGGACCGTCAAGCTGGAGGGTCCCGTCTGCGCGACCACGCGGCACGTCACCGACGACAACAAGACGGTGATCGTCCACCAGCCCGCCATGCCGACCAAGGCCGAGCCCTCGCACGGCTGCACCCAGGTCGCGGTCCTGGACCTGGACGCCGGGAAGAAGGTGTGGACGAAGACCGCCGGTGACGAGCCGATCTCCTTCGACAACGTCACGATCAGCGGTGGCACCGTCGCCGCGGGCAGCACCGACGGCGGCGTCGCCTTCGACCTCGCCAAGGGCGACGTCCTGTGGTCCCCGAAGACCACCGACACCTGCTACGACGCGGGCTACGGCGGCGGCGAGAAGCTGGTCGCGGTGCGCAAGTGCGGCTCGTACGACGCCCGCCAGCTGAACATCCAGACCATCGACCCGAAGAGCGGGAAGGTGCTCTCCGAGTACAAGATGGCCAAGGGCATCGAGTACGCGGGTGTCGTCTCGACGGAGCCGCTGGTCGTGGCCGCCGACGTCGGTGACTCCGCCGGTGACGGCAGCGGCATCTCGGACTTCTTCTCCATCGACAACAAGACCGGCAAGCTGCTCACCCGCATCTCGGCACCCGGAGACCAGTTCGCGGCCCGCTGCGACAGCATCACCAAGATCGAGAGCTGCAACGGGCTCGCGGCCGGGAACGGCAAGCTCTACATCGCCACCGAGGAGCACGAGGGCAGCGGCGAGTCGTACAGCCGGGCCAACGAGGTCGTCGCCTTCGACCTGGCCACCGGCAAGCAGACCGGTCAGCGCGCGGACTCCGGCGACGACTACACGATCACCCCGCTGCGCATGGACGGCGGCAACGTGATCGCCTACAAGCGCCCGCCGTACGACAAGGGCGGCCAGGTCGTGAGCATCGACGGCGCGACGTTCAAGCAGACGACGCTGCTGGAGAACCCGGCGACGGAGGCGGTGCGGGACGTGGAGACGAGCATGTCCCCGGACTACTCCGAGCTGCTCTACTCGCAGGGGCACCTGTACATGTCGCAGGTGTACGCCAGCGAGCCGACCAGTGCGGACGAGAAGGAGTACCTGGCGGTCGCGTTCGGCACCAGCGGCTGAACGGCCCGCGGTCCGGACCACGGCCCCGTCCCTGCTGCGGCAGGGGCGGGGCCGCGCATTTGTGGGGTGGTTATCGCCGGTAGAGGCAGCGCCCGGACGGGGGAGCGTGTAGCTTCCGGGGACATGCCGGGGGCATGCCGGGGTGGGACAGGGTGACTGGGGGGTTGCTCCATGGGAGTACGGCTCATGGTGGTCGACGATCACCGATTGCACGCCGAGGCGCTGGCCTCGGCGCTGAAGCTGCGGGGGCACCGGGTGCTGGCGGCGGCGGCGCCGGCCGCGGGGGCGGCGGAGCTGGTGATCAGCCGGGCGCCGGAGGTGTGCCTGCTGGGGACGGCGACACCGGCCGAGCCGGGGATCTTCGACCCGGTGGCGCGGGTCAAGCGGGAGCGTCCGCAGGTGGCGGTGCTGGTGCTGGGCCCGGTGCCGAGCCCTCGCGGCATCGCGGCGGCGTTCGCGGCGGGGGCGTCGGGGTACGTGCGGCACGACGAGCGCATAGAGGGCGTC
The DNA here is from genome assembly GCF_044590125.1 of Streptomyces sp. BBFR25. Taxonomy (NCBI): domain Bacteria; kingdom Bacillati; phylum Actinomycetota; class Actinomycetes; order Kitasatosporales; family Streptomycetaceae; genus Streptomyces; species Streptomyces sp. BBFR25. The sequence continues at coordinate 3,631,176 of NZ_CP172447.1, read as the reverse complement.
GAGCGGGCGATCATGAAGGCGCGGGCGGGGGAGGCGGCGGTGGCGCCCTCGTTGTTGCAGGGGGCCTTCGCTGAGCTGCTGAACCCGGCCGCGCAGCCCGACGACGAGGGGCAGCGGCTGCTGCAGATGCTCACGCCCCGGGAGGTGGAGGTGCTGGTGCGGGTCGCGGACGGGGAGGACACGCGGTTGATCGCGGCGGGGATGGGGATCGCTCCGTCGACGGCGCGTACGCATGTCCAGCGGGTCCTGATGAAACTGGGTGTGGGGTCGCGGTTGGAGGCGGCGGCGCTGGCTGCGCGGACGGGGTTGCTGGACCGGGCGGGTGCCTCCGGCGGCTGAGCGGGTTCGGTGGGGGTGCGCGTTGCGCGGTGTGTCCGGTGGGTGGGTCGGGGCCGCGCCGGGGGGTGTCCGTCCTCGGAACGGCGCGGAATCGGTCACTTGAAGAGGCTCGGGGCGTTGACGCGCCAACCGCTGCGGGCGGACACCCCCCGACACGACCCCTGCTCGCCGTACGCGGCTCTCCCGCCGCGTCGCCACGCCGCCCGGCTGCGGGCAGTCGCCTCCTGCCCCAGTTGCGGGCAGTCGTGCCTCCCCCAGTGCCTGAACGGCCTGGGAGGTACCCCCAGGCGGCACGGGTGGGCGGTGGGGGCACCTCCCGCTCGAGCGAAGCCGAGAGTGGGGGAGGCACCCCGGCAGCGCCGGGCCGCGCTCCCCACCCCCGCGCCCACACCCACCCCGGGTGCCGGTCAAGCACCGGTGCACTGGGCGGCGGTGTTAAGACACCGTCACTCCTTCTCGGCCTCCTCCAGCGGCGGAGCCGGAGGCGCCGTCGGCCGCAGCTTCAGCCAGGCCAGGAAGAACACGCCCAGGACCAGCATCCCCAACCCGGTCCACAGATTGATGTTCACCCCCTGCGCCTTGTCGATGTCCTCGTCGGACGCCGCGAATCCCGCGATCGTCACGATGACGCCGTAGATCACGAACAGCCCGCCGATGATCCGCCGGATGTCGAACAGCCGCGCGGCGGTGACGGACTTGGTCTCCAGCTCGGAGACCTCGTCCTGGACGTTCTTGTCGGAGTAGGAATCAGACATGCTCTCTCAATCCTCCCGCGATCAGAACGAGAACGGGATGTAGCAGGCGGCGGCCAGGACGACCGCCCCCCAGCCCAGCAGCGCCGGCTTGCGGTACCACGCGTCGTCGCCCTTGGCGGGCGCCTCCGACATGCCGGGGGAGGTGGTGCCGTAGACCAGGCCCTGGAGTTCCGCGACCGGCTTCGGCTTGGTGAACAGGGACACGGCGACCATGACCACCGCACCGGCGACGAAGCCCGCGATCGCGGAGACGAAGTTGGCGCCCTGGTCGGAGGGGATGTCGATGATGCCCTGCTTGTAGATGACGAAGTAGTTCACCATCGCGGCCGTGGTGCCCGCGATCAGGCCCCAGAAGCCGGACTTCATCGACGCCCGCTTCCAGAACATGCCGATGATGAAGACCACGAACATCGGCACGTTGAAGAAGGAGAAGAGCGTCTGGAGGTAGCTCATGATGTTGGAGAAGGACGAGGCCAGGAACGCCGTGCCGATGGAGGCCAGGACGCCGATCACCGTGATCAGGCGGCCGAAGCGGACGTAGTAGCCGTCCTCGCGGTCCTTCACCACGTACTTCTGCCAGATGTCGGTGGTGAAGACGGTGTTGAAGGAGGAGATGTTGGCCGCCATGCCGGCCATGAAGGCGGCCAGCAGACCGGTCACCGCGATGCCCAGGACGCCGTTGGGCAGCAGTTGCTGCATCAGGTACGGGATCGCGTCGTTGTACTGGAGGTCCGAACCGGGGGTGCCGATCTTCGGGACCAGGACCGCGGCGACCAGGCCGGGGATCATGACGACGAAGACGATGAAAATCTTCGGGAACGCGGCGATCAGCGGGGTGCGCTGGGCCGCCGAGAGGTTCTTCGCGGACAGGGCGCGCTGGACCTCGGCGAAGTTCGTCGTCCAGTAGCCGAAGGAGAGGACGAAGCCCAGGCCCAGGACGATGGTCAGCCAGTTGGCGCCCAGCGGGTTGTCGCTGCCGATGCCCGTGCCGCCCCACGCCGTCATGAAGTCGGAGCCGTGGGACTGGGAGAGGGAGTCGGACAGGCCGTCCCAGCCGCCGACCTTCTTCAGACCCAGGACGGTGATCGGGATGAGGCCGGCCAGGATCACGAAGAACTGGAGCACCTCGTTGTAGATGGCCGAGGAGAGGCCGCCCAGCGTGATGTACGCCAGGACGAAGAAGCCGGCCACCACGATGGCCACCCACTCCGGCCAGCCGAGGAGCGCCTCGACGACGATCGCGAGGGCGTAGAGGTTCACGCCGGCGATCAGGATGGCCGCCACGGCGAACAGGGCCGAACTGAGGAGGTGGGAGGCCTTGTCGAAGCGCAGGAGGAGGAACTCCGGGACCGAGCGGACCTTCGAGCCGTAGTAGAACGGCATCATCACCAGGCCGAGGAAGACCATCGCCGGAATGGCGCCGATCCAGTACCAGTGGGTCGTGTAGACGCCGTACTGGGCGCTGTTGGCGGCCATGCCGAGGATCTCGGTGGCACCCAGGTTGGCGGCGACGAAGGCGAGGCCGGTGACCCAGGCGGGCAGGGAACGGCCGGACAGGAAGAAGTCCAGGCTGGTCTTGACCGAGCGGCGGGCGGCGAAGCCGATGCCCAGGACGACCACGAAGTAGATCCCGAGGATCGTGTAGTCGAGCCAGTTGGTGGGGAGTCGAAGCTCTGCGGCTAGATAAGTGGAGCTTGTGGGGGTTTGCATTAAGCACTCGCTTCGTTCGCGAACTGATCCGGAGCGGAACCTACGCCTCCGCGTTCAGTAATTGAACACTTCTGGTGATGTTCTTTGTTTGATTGTGATGCGAGCTGTGGATGGTGGGTTGTGATGTGTTATGTTTGATTGTGTTGGATGACTGGTGACTGTCATGGGTGGGTGCAGAGGAGTGCGGCAGTGAAGAAGACCTCGACCCGGCTGGCCGACGGCCGTGAGCTGGTCTACTACGACCTTCGCGACGACACCGTGCGCGACGCCGTGGACCGCCGTCCGCTGGAGCGGACCGTCACCACCTCCGAGGTGCGCCGCGATCCGCTGCTCGGTGACTCGGTCGCCGTCGCCTCGCACCGCCAGGGGCGCACCTACCACCCGCCGGCCGACCAGTGCCCGCTGTGCCCGTCGGACGGGGAGCGGCTGAGCGAGATTCCGGACTCGGCCTATGACGTGGTGGTCTTCGAGAACCGGTTTCCCTCGCTGGCCGGCGACTCCGGGCGCTGCGAGGTCGTCTGCTTCACCTCCGACCACGACGCCTCCTTCGCCGACCTGAGCGAGGAGCAGGCCCGGCTCGTGCTCGACGCCTGGACGGACCGCACCTCGGAGCTGTCCCATCTGCCCTCCGTTGAACAGGTGTTCTGCTTCGAGAACCGGGGCGCCGAGATCGGGGTGACGCTGGGTCACCCGCACGGGCAGATCTACGCCTACCCGTTCACCACCCCCCGCACCGCCCTGATGCTCCGTTCACTCGCCGCCCACAAGGACGCGACGGGCGGGGAGAACCTGTTCGACGCCGTGCTGGAGGAGGAGTTGGCCGGTGAGCGGGTCGTCCTGGAGGGTGAGGAGTGGGTGGCCTTCGTGCCGTACGCGGCGCACTGGCCGTACGAGGTGCATCTGTATCCGAAGCGGCGGGTGCCCGATCTGCTGGGGCTCGACGAGGCGGCGCGCACAGAATTCCCCAAGGTCTATCTGGAACTGTTGAGGCGCTTCGACCGGATCTTCGGTGAGACGGAGCCTCCGACGCCGTACATCGCGGCCTGGCACCAGGCGCCGTTCGGGCAGCTGGAGGAGTTCGAGGGCGTGCAGCGCGACGACTTCGCGCTGCACCTGGAGCTTTTCACCATTCGCCGTACGTCCGGCAAGCTGAAGTTCCTCGCGGGCTCCGAGTCCGGCATGAACGTGTTCATCAACGACGTGCCTCCGGAGCGCGCGGCCGAGCGACTGCGAGAGGTAGCGAGTTCATGAGCGGGAAGTACCTGGTGACAGGTGGTGCGGGATACGTCGGCAGCGTCGTCGCCCAGCATCTGGTGGAGGCGGGGCACGAGGTCGTCGTGCTCGACAATCTGTCGACCGGTTTCCGTCAGGGTGTGCCGGCGGGTGCGTCGTTCGTCGAGGGCGACATCCGGGACGCGGCCAAGTGGCTGGACGGCTCGTTCGACGGCGTGCTGCACTTCGCCGCCTTCTCCCAGGTCGGCGAGTCGGTCGTCAAGCCCGAGAAGTACTGGGACAACAACGTCGGCGGGACCATGGCCCTGCTGGAGGCCATGCGGGGCGCGGGTGTGCGGCGGCTCGTCTTCTCCTCCACGGCCGCCACGTACGGCGAGCCCGAGCAGGTCCCGATCGTCGAGTCCGCGCCGACCAAGCCCACGAACCCGTACGGTGCCTCGAAGCTGGCCGTCGACCACATGATCACCGGTGAGGCGGCCGCCCACGGGCTGGGCGCGGTCTCGCTGCGGTACTTCAACGTCGCGGGCGCGTACGGGGAGTACGGCGAGCGCCACGATCCCGAGTCGCATCTGATCCCGCTGGTGCTCCAGGTGGCGCAGGGCAGGCGGGAGGCCATCTCCGTCTTCGGCGACGACTACCCGACGCCGGACGGCACCTGTGTGCGCGACTACATCCACGTCGCCGACCTGGCCGAGGCCCACCTGCTGGCCGTGGCGGCCGCCACCCCGGGCGAGCACCTCATCTGCAACCTGGGCAACGGCAACGGCTTCTCCGTCCGCGAGGTCGTCGAGACCGTGCGGCGGGTGACGGGCCACCCCATCCCCGAGGTGGTCGCCCCGCGCCGGGGCGGCGACCCGGCGGTCCTGGTGGCGTCGGCGGAGACCGCCCGGGAGAAACTGGGCTGGAACCCGTCCCGCGCGGACCTCGCGGGGATCGTGTCGGACGCGTGGGAGTTCGCGCAGCGGCGCGCGGGCTAGTACATACCGCAGTTACCGGAAGGGCGAGGGGTCAGGGCATGGGCGAGGCTGTCGCGGAGACCGTCGGCGAACGGTTCCGGGAGCTGTACGGGGCGGACCCGGAGGGCGTGTGGGCGGCGCCGGGCCGGGTGAACCTCATCGGCGAACACACCGACTACAACGACGGCTTCGTGATGCCGTTCGCCCTGCCGCACCAGGCCGTCGCCGCCGTGTCCCGGCGCGAGGACGGCGTCCTGCGCCTGCACTCGGCCGACATCGACGCCGGGCCGGTCGAGCTGCGCGTCGCCGACCTGATGCCCGGCTCGGACAAGTCCTGGACCGCGTACCCCTCGGGCGTCGTCTGGGCGCTGCGCGAGGCGGGCCACGAGCTGACCGGCGCCGACGTCCACCTGGCCTCGACGGTCCCGTCGGGCGCCGGGCTCTCGTCCTCGGCGGCCCTGGAGGTCGTCGTGGCCCTCGCGCTGAACGACCTGTACTCCCTCGGCCTGCGCGGCCGGCAGCTGGCCCGGCTGTGCCAGCGCGCGGAGAACGTCTACGTCGGCGCCCCCGTCGGCATCATGGACCAGACGGCCTCCGCCTGCTGCGAGGCGGGCCACGCCCTGTTCCTCGACACCCGCGACCTCTCCCAGCGCCAGATCCCCTTCGACCTCGCCGCCGAGGGGATGCGGCTGCTGGTCGTCGACACCCGGGTCAAGCACTCCCACAGCGAGGGCGAGTACGGCAAGCGCCGCGCCGGCTGCGAGAAGGGCGCCGCGCTGCTCGGCGTCGACGCGCTGCGCGACGTGCCCTACGCCGACCTGGACGCGGCGCTGGAGCGGCTGGGCGACGAGGAAGAGGTGCGCCGCCTGGTCCGGCACGTGGTGACCGAGGACGAGCGGGTCGAGCGGGTGGTGTCGCTGCTGGAGTCCGGCGACACCCGCGCCATCGGCCCCGTCCTCGTCGAGGGGCACGCCTCGCTGCGCGACGACTTCCGCATCTCCTGCCCCGAGCTGGACCTGGTCGTCGACACGGCCCTCGCCTCCGGCGCCCTCGGCGCCCGGATGACCGGCGGCGGCTTCGGCGGCTCGGCGATCGTCCTGGCGGAGGCCGCCGACGTGGACACCGTCACCAAGGCGGTCGAGGACGCCTTCGCGGCGGCCGCCTTCAAGACTCCGCGGGTGTTCGAGGCGGTGCCCTCGGCGGGGGCGCGGCGCCTGCTCTGAGCCGGTCAGCCCAGCCGCTTCACCAGCGTGTACTCCGTGATCCCCGGCGGGTAGTCGGGGATCACGCACATGACGTCGTAGCCGCGCTTCGTGTAGAAGCCGGGGGCCTGGAAGTCCCAGGTCTCCACGCGGGCGGCGGCGCAGCCGCGTTCGGTGCGGGCGGTGCGTTCCGCCTCGTCGAGGAGGGCGGAGCCGAGGCCCGCGCCCCGGTGGCCGCCGTCCACCCACAGGTAGGTCACGTGGAGCCAGGTCGCCCAGGTGTGGCCGACGAGGCCGCCCGCCAGGCCGCCGGCCTGGTCCAGGACCCAGACGTGCAGCGGGAATTCGCGTTCGTGAGGGGTCCCGCGCAGGGAACGCAGGACGGAGGAGGCCGCTGTGTTCGTCTCTCGCAGGCGGGTGCGCAGCAGATCGCGCCGTTCCTTGTCGACTTCTGTCACAAGACGAAACATGCGGCTCACCATAAACGTGCCGCGGAGTCAGTTCTGCAAATAGCCTTCCGCTCCCGGCGCCCGTCCGTACTCTGATGAGCAGCACCGGTGGGGGCCGGTGTCGTTCAGGGGGCGAGACAGCCGGGTACGACGCCCGGGGCGGGGGTAGCGATTACCGCACGGCGGCGGCCGTGCGGCTGCGGCGGCCCGCCCCGGCGTACCGCGCACAACAGCACAGCTGGATGCGGGGCCTTGGGCGTCGTACCCGTGCCGGTGCCGTCGTCCGAGGACGGACAGACGATGGGTATCCCCTGCTCCTGGCGGAGCTCGGGGGAGGGGGTTTCGTGGTTCGGATCCGAGTCCTGGTCGTCGACGACCATCGCATCTTCGCCGAGTCGCTCGCGGCCGCCCTGGCCGCCGAGCCCGACGTGGACGTCTCCGCGGCCGGCAGCGGTCCGGCCGCACTGCGCTGCCTGGAGCGGGCCGCCTCCGAGGGGCGGCGGTTCGACGTGCTGCTCGTCGACGCCGACCTGGGCGGTCATGTGCCCGGCGCCCGGCCCGCCGTGCCCGTGCGGGACGGCAACGAGGACGGGCTGGTGGACGGGATCTCCCTGGTCGCCGGGGTGCGCTCGGGGCAGCCGGGCGTACGGACCGTCGTCCTCGCCGAGAAGGACGACCCCCGGCGGGCGGCGCTCGCCCTGGGGGCCGGGGCCTGCGGATGGGTGGCCAAGGACTGCTCCCTGTCCCGGCTGCTCAGCGTCATCCGGGGAGTCCTGCGCGACGAGACGCATCTGCCCCCCGCCCTGCTCACCGGCGTCCTGCGCGAGCTGACCGCGGCCCGCAAGCACCGCACCGAGAGCGAGCTGCTGGTGGAGTCCCTGACCCCGCGCGAGCGGGAGGTGCTGCGCTGCATGGTCGCCGGGCTCGGCCGCAAGGCGGTCGCCGAGCGGCTGTACCTGTCCCCGCACACGGTGCGCACCCACATGCAGAACGTCCTGGGCAAGCTGGGCGTCCACTCCACCCTGGCTGCCGTGGCGCTGGCGCGCAGGGCCGGGGTGGGGCCGGCGGACCTGGACAGCCCCTCAGCCGGGGATGTTGTCGAACGGGGCGGTCAGCTGGCGTAGCAGGGCCGCCAGCTCGCTGCGCTGGGCGCGGGACAGCTCGCCCAGGATGGCGCGCTCCTGGGCCAGCAGACCGGCCAGCGACTGGTCGGCGCGGTCCCGGCCCTCGTCCGTGAGCCGGACCAGGACGCCGCGCCGGTCGCTGGGGTCGGGCAGGCGCTCCACCAGGCCCTTCTTCGCCAGGCGGTCGATCCGGTTGGTCATCGTGCCCGAGGTGACCAGGGTCTGGGTGAGGAGCTGTCCCGGGGAGAGCTGGTACGGGGTGCCCGCGCGGCGCAGCGCCGTCAGCACGTCGAACTCCCACGGCTCCAGCTGGTGTTCGGAGAAGGCCAGCCGGCGTGCGCGATCCAGGTGCCGGGCCAGCCTGCTGACGCGGCTCAGCACCTCGAGCGGTTCCACGTCGAGGTCCGGGCGCTCCCGGCGCCACGCTGCGACCAGCCGATCGACCTCGTCCTCCATGACGATCAGTGTAGTGGTTGTGTCGACGTGAAGTCTCTTGAGGTCAACTGTCTTGACGTCGAGAGACTTTCGGGGCGACGCTGGGTACCCGTCCCGCACGGACACCCTCTGGAGGCTCCATGCCCGCCACCGCCCCCACCTGGGACCCCGCCCAGTACCTGCGCCACGCCGGGCACCGCGCCCGCCCGTTCACCGACCTCCTCGCCCGGATCCCGGACCTCCCCTCGGACGCGCCCCGCATCGCCGACCTCGGCTGCGGCCCCGGCAACGCCACCGTCCTGCTCGCCGACCGCTGGCCCACCGCCCGCGTCACCGGCTACGACAACTCGCCCCGGATGCTCGAACGGGCCCGGCAGTACGCGGGGCCAACCCCCGGCGGCGGCCACCTCGACTTCGCCCCCGCCGACGCCCGCACCTGGACCCCCGACGAGCCCTGCGACCTCCTCGTCAGCAACGCCACCCTCCAGTGGGTCCCCGGCCACGCCGACCGCTTCCCCGACTGGATCGACCGCCTCGCCCCCGGCGGCACCCTCGCCCTCCAGGTCCCCGGCAACTTCGACGCCCCGAGCCACCGCCTGATGCGCGAACTCGCCGAATCCCGGCGCTGGCGGGACCGCCTCACCGGCGTCCTGCGCCACGACGACGCCGTCCTCACCCCCGAGGGCTACCTGGCCCGCCTGACCGCCGCCGGCTGCACCGCCGACGTGTGGGAGACGACGTACGTCCACCTGCTGCCCGGCGAGGATGCCGTCCTCGACTGGGTGAAGGGGACGGGACTGCGGCCCGTGCTGGACGCCCTCGACGACGATCCGGCCGCCCGCGACGCGTTCGTCGAGGAGTACCGGGCCGTCCTGCGCGCCGCCTACCCCGCCGAGGCGTACGGCACCCCGTTCCCCTTCCGCCGCGTCTTCGCGGTCGCCCTGAAGCCCGCGGGTACGGCGGGGACGGCGGGGGAGGCGGTCCGGTGATCACCGGCCTCGACCACGTGCAGCTCGCCGCGCCGCCCGGCGCCGAGGAGCCGCTGCGCGCCTTCTACGTCGGTGTTCTCGGCATGGCCGAGATCCCCAAGCCGCCCGTGCTCGCCGCCCGCGGCGGCTGCTGGTTCCAGTCCGGCACCGTCCAGCTCCACCTGGGCGTCGAGACGACCGGCTTCCGGCCCGCCCGCAAGGCCCACCCCGGGCTGCGGGTCACCGGCATCGACGCGTACGCCGCCCGCCTCGAGGCCCACGGCACGCCCGTCACCTGGAACGACGACCTGCCCGGCCACCGGCGCTTCCACTGCGCCGATCCGGTCGGCAACCGCCTGGAGTTCCTGGAACCGGACGCACCCACCCACCGGTGACCACCCGGCCGGGGCTCACACCACGCCGTCCGCGGCGAGCGCGTCGATGTCCTCCTCCGACAGACCGAGGTCGCCGAGTACGGCGCGGGTGTGCTCGCCCAGCGCCGGGACCGCCTCCATGCGCGGCGCCCGACCGGTCGGTCCCGGCGGCGCCATCGCCGGTACGGGACCGGCCGGGGTCAGCACCTCGTGCAGGCGCCCGCGCGCGGCCAGCTGCGGGTGGTCCCACACCTCGGTGAGCGTGTTCACCCGGGCGTTGGCCACCGGCACCGCGTCGAGCAGCGCGATCGCCTCGGTACTGGTCAGCTCCGCGAACCGCGCCGAGATCAGCGCGCCCAGCTCCTCACGGTGCGCGTCGCGGTCCGCGTTGGTGGCGTAGTGCGGGTGCTCGGCCAGTTCCGGACGGTCCAGGAAGCCCGCACAGAAACCGTGCCACTCGCGCTCGTTCTGCACCGCCGTCATCACGACCTTCCCGTCGCCCGCCGTGAACGGGCCGTACGGATAGATCGTCGCGTGCGCGGCGCCCGCCCGGGGAGGCGGCGACGCGCCGTCGAAGGAGTAGTACAGCGGAAAACCCAGCCACTCCACGGTGGCCTCCAGCATCGACACGTCCAGGTGCGCACCCCGTCCCGTCCGGCCCCGCTCCAGCAGCGCGGCCAGGATCGAGCTGTAGGCGTACATCCCGGCGGCGATGTCCGAGACCGGGATGCCCGCCTTGGCCATGGCCTCCGGAGTGCCCGTGACCGACAGCAGCCCCGCCTCGGACTGCACCAGCAGGTCGTACGCCTTGCGGTCGGCGTAGGGGCCCGGCGCGCCGTAGCCGGAGACGTCGCACACGATCAGCCCCGGATGCGCCGCCCGCAGCTCCCGCGCACCCAGTCCGGCGCGGGCCGCGGCGCCCGGCGCCAGGTTCTGCAGGAAGACGTCGGCGCCCGCGACCAGCCGGCGCAGCAGCTCCAGGCCCCGCGGGTCCTTGAAGTCCAGGGTGAGGGACTCCTTGTTGCGGTTGGCCCACACGAAGTGCGAACTCAGACCCCGCACCCGGGAGTCGTACGCCCGGGCGAAGTCCCCCGTCCCCGGGCGCTCCACCTTGATCACCCGCGCGCCGAGGTCGGCGAGCTGGCGGCTGGCGTAGGGAGCGGCGATCGCCTGCTCCAGCGAGACGACGGTGACGCCGCGCAGTGGCTGCATGTGTTCTGCCCTCGCGGCCCTAGCTCTTGCGGTGCCCTATCAGGCGCGGCTTCGGCTCCAGGCCGTCCAGGCCGTGCCACGCAAGGTTGACCAGGTGCGCCGCCACCTCCGCCTTCTTCGGACGGCGCACGTCCAGCCACCACTGGCCGGTCAGCGCCACCATGCCCACCAGCGCCTGCGCGTACAGCGGGGCCAGCTTGGCGTCGAAGCCGCGGTTCTTGAACTCGCGGCCCAGGATGTCCTCCACCTGGGTGGCGATGTCCGAGATCAGCGAGGCGAAGGTACCCGTCGACTGCGGGATGGGGGAGTCCCGGACCAGGATGCGGAAGCCGTCCGTGTACTCCTCGATGTAGTCCAGGAGCGCGAAGGCGGCCTGCTCGCACAGCTCACGCGGGTGCCCGGCCGTCAGGGAGCCGGTCACCATGTCGAGCAGCCGCCGCATCTCGCGGTCCACGACCACCGCGTACAGGCCCTCCTTGCCGCCGAAGTGCTCGTAGACCACCGGCTTGGACACCCCGGCCTTCGCCGCGATCTCCTCGACGGACGTGCCCTCGAACCCCTTCGCCGCGAAGAGGGTGCGGCCGATCTCCAGCAGCTGCTGGCGGCGCTCGGCACCGGTCATCCGGGTGCGACGCGCTCGCCGCGGCTTCTCGTTGCTTGGGGTGCTGCTGGAGTCGGTCGCCACGGCGTCAATCATGCCGCCTTCGCCGTCTCCTTCCGGCGGCGGGCACCGTCCTGATCCGTGTTGCGGCGCGAATCGATACGCGAGCGTGACGGCCAGCGCACGTCGTACGCCCACCCGAGCCGCTCGAACCAGCGGATCAGCCGGGCACTCGAATCGAGCTGCCCGCGCATCACCCCGTGCCGCGCCGAGGTCGGGTCCGCGTGGTGCAGGTTGTGCCAGGACTCGCCGCAGGACAGGATCGCCAGCCACCACACGTTGCCCGAGCGGTCCCGGGACTTGAAGGGCCGCTTGCCCACCGCGTGGCAGATCGAGTTGATCGACCACGTGACGTGGTGCAGCAACGCCACCCGCACGAGTGAACCCCAGAAGAACCCGGTGAACGCGCCCCACCAGGACATCGTGACCAGCCCGCCGATCAGCGCGGGCAGCGCCAGGGACACCACGGTCCACAGGATGAACTGCCGGGAGACCGCCCGCAGCGCGGGGTCCTTGATCAGGTCCGGCGCGTACTTGTCCTGCGGCGTCTGCTCCTCGTCGAACATCCAGGCGATGTGGGCCCACCACAGGCCCTTGATCAGGGCGGGTACCGTCTCGCCGTACCGCCACGGCGAGTGCGGGTCGCCCTCGTCGTCGGAGAACTTGTGGTGCTTGCGGTGGTCGGCCACCCAGCGGACCAGCGGCCCCTCGACCGCCATCGAACCCGCGATCGCCAACGCGATCTTCAACGGCCGTTTCGCCTTGAAGGAACCATGGGTGAAGTGTCGGTGGAACCCGATGGTGATGCCGTGGCAGCCCAGGAAGTAGAAGAAGACCAGCAGCCCCAGGTCCAGCCAGCTCACGCCCCAGCCCCACGCCAGTGGCACCGCCGCCACCAGCGCGAGGAACGGAACGGCGATGAACAGCAGCAGCGTGATCTGCTCGAGGGACCGCTTCTGCTCACCACCCAGCGTGGCGGAGGACGCCGCGGCGGAGTCGGCCGGCTGCGGAGCGTCTGGGATCACATCGGAACTCGTGGTCATGCGCGTCCCCTGTGGGGTCGAGGGTGGGGTCGTGTGGGGTGTCCGGTGCCGGGCTGCGGGAACCTGCACGGTCTTCCTACGGTTCCGTAACCTACGGCGACGCAAGTATGGCAGTGCGTGACCGCGCGGCAAGAGCCCCAGAGCCTGCGCGTCCTGGCCGACACCTATCCTGGGAGTCGGTCGGACAGCGCGGTCCGCTCTGATTACTTCCCGGACGTCCGGCCCGGTAAGCGGCGCCCGCCGCGCGAGACGGCCGTCCGGGTTCCCTCCCAGACGAGCTTCAACACTGCAAGGAGCCGCACCTGTGAGCAGTGCCGACGACCAGACCACCACGACGACCAGCAGCGAGCTGCGCGCCGACATCCGCCGCCTGGGTGATCTCCTCGGGGAGACCCTGGTCCGGCAGGAGGGCCCCGAGCTGCTGGAACTCGTCGAGAAGGTCCGCCGACTCACCCGCGAGGACGGCGAGGCCGCCGCCGAACTGCTGCGCGGCACGGAACTGGAGACCGCCGCCAAGCTCGTCCGCGCCTTCTCCACCTACTTCCACCTCGCCAACGTCACCGAGCAGGTCCACCGCGGCCGCGAGCTGGGCGCCAAGCGCGCCGCCGAGGGCGGACTGCTCGCCCGTACGGCCGACCGGCTCAAGGACGCCGACCCCGAGCACCTGCGCGAGACGGTCCGCAACCTCAACGTGCGCCCCGTCTTCACCGCCCACCCCACCGAGGCCGCCCGCCGCTCCGTCCTCAACAAGCTGCGCCGCATCGCCGCCCTCCTGGACACCCCGGTCAACGAGTCCGACCGGCGCCGCCTGGACACCCGGCTCGCCGAGAACATCGACCTCGTCTGGCAGACCGACGAACTGCGCGTCGTACGCCCCGAGCCCGCCGACGAGGCCCGCAACGCCATCTACTACCTCGACGAGCTGCACCTGGGCGCCGTCGGCGACGTCCTCGAAGACCTCACCGCCGAACTGGAGCGGGCCGGCGTCAAGCTCCCCGACGACACCCGCCCCCTCACCTTCGGCACCTGGATCGGCGGCGACCGCGACGGCAACCCCAACGTCACCCCCCAGGTGACCTGGGACGTCCTCATCCTCCAGCACGAACACGGCATCAACGACGCCCTGGAGATGATCGACGAGCTGCGCGGCTTCCTCTCCAACTCCATCCGCTACGCGGGCGCGACGGAGGAACTGCTCACCTCCCTCCAGGCCGACCTCGAACGGCTCCCCGAGATCAGCCCCCGCTACAAGCGCCTCAACGCCGAGGAGCCCTACCGGCTCAAGGCCACCTGCATCCGCCAGAAGCTGGAGAACACCAAGCAGCGCCTCGCCAGGGGCACCGCCCACGAGGAGGGCCGCGACTACCTCGGCACCGCCGAGCTGATCGACGACCTGCGCATCGTCCAGACCTCCCTGCGCGAGCACCGCGGCGGCCTCTTCGCCGACGGCCGCCTCGCCCGCACCATCCGCACCCTGGCCGCCTTCGGCCTCCAGCTCGCCACCATGGACGTCCGCGAACACGCCGACGCCCACCACCACGCCCTCGGCCAGCTCTTCGACCGGCTCGGCGAGGAGTCCTGGCGCTACGCCGACATGCCCCGCGAGTACCGCACCAAGCTCCTCGCGAAGGAACTGCGCTCCCGCAGGCCCCTGGCCCCCAGCCCGGCCCCCGTCGACGCGCCCGGCGAGAAGACCCTCGGCGTCTTCCAGACCGTCCGCCGCGCCCTGGAGGTCTTCGGCCCCGAGGTCATCGAGTCCTACATCATCTCCATGTGCCAGGGCGCCGACGACGTCTTCGCCGCGGCGGTGCTGGCCCGCGAGGCCGGACTGATCGACCTGCACGCGGGCTGGGCCAAGATCGGCATCGTGCCGCTCCTGGAGACCACCGACGAGCTGAAGGCCGCCGACACCATCCTGGAGGACCTCCTCTCCGACCCCTCCTACCGGCGGCTGGTCGCCCTGCGCGGCGACGTCCAGGAGGTCATGCTCGGCTACTCCGACTCCTCCAAGTTCGGCGGCATCACCACCAGCCAGTGGGAGATCCACCGCGCCCAGCGCCGCCTGCGCGACGTCGCCCACCGCTACGGCGTGCGGCTGCGCCTCTTCCACGGCCGCGGCGGCACCGTCGGCCGCGGCGGCGGCCCCACCCACGACGCCATCCTCGCGCAGCCCTGGGGCACCCTGGAGGGCGAGATCAAGGTCACCGAGCAGGGCGAGGTCATCTCCGACAAGTACCTCATCCCGGCCCTCGCCCGGGAGAACCTGGAGCTGACCGTCGCGGCCACCCTCCAGGCCTCCGCCCTGCACACCGCGCCCCGCCAGTCCGACGAGGCCCTCGCCCGCTGGGACGCCGCGATGGACGTCGTCTCCGACGCCGCCCACACCGCCTACCGGCACCTGGTCGAGGACCCCGACCTGCCGACCTACTTCCTGGCCTCCACCCCGGTCGACCAGCTCGCCGACCTGCACCTGGGCTCGCGGCCCTCCCGCCGCCCCGGCTCGGGCGTCTCGCTCGACGGACTGCGCGCCATCCCGTGGGTCTTCGGCTGGACCCAGTCCCGGCAGATCGTCCCCGGCTGGTACGGCGTCGGCTCCGGCCTCAAGGCCCTGCGCGAGGCCGGCCTGGACACCGTGCTGGACGAGATGCACCAGCAGTGGCACTTCTTCCGCAACTTCATCTCCAACGTGGAGATGACGCTGGCGAAGACCGACCTGCGCATCGCCCAGCACTACGTCGACACCCTCGTCCCGGACGAGCTGAAGCACGTCTTCGACACCATCAAGGCCGAACACGAGTTGACGGTCCGCGAGGTCCTGCGCGTCACCGGCGAGACGGAACTCCTCGACGCCGACCCGGTCCTCAAGCAGACCTTCGCCATCCGCGACGCCTACCTCGACCCCATCTCCTACCTCCAGGTCGCCCTCCTCGGCCGCCAGCGCGAGGCCGCCGCCGCGGGCCAGGACCCGGACCCCCTCCTCGCCCGAGCCCTCCTCCTCACGGTCAACGGCGTGGCAGCGGGTCTGCGCAACACGGGCTGACCCCGCACCCCGCACGCACGACGGTGCCCCCGTGCTCACCCAGAGCACGGGGGCACCGTCACGTCCGTACGTGCACAGGACTCACACCGCCACGAACGCCGCCGTCAGCAAGGCCACGCCCGCCCCGGCCATCACCCATCCCGCCCGCGTCCGCCGCAGGCCGCCCGCCACCACCACCGACGCCAACAGCAGCGCACCGCCCAACGGCACCCACGCATACAGGATCCCGGCCGGCCCCGACCGCACCGCGTCCCCACTGCCGGGCTTCAACACCACGCTGTACGTCCGCCCCTTCGCCACCGCGACCGAGTCCTCGAGGACGACCTGCTCCCGCGCCTGCGACCCCGCCGACACCGGCGAGTACGGCCCACTGCACGAGCCCCCGCCGCACCGCGTCACCTCGACCGTGCCCTGCTCCCGGCCCTTGGTCAGCAGCACATGCTGCGCCGTACCCCAGGACGCCCACACCCCCGCGATCAGGATCAACGCCGTGACCGTCCCCATCGACGCGACCCGGCCGAACCGCAGCAGGACGGAGGAGACAGAGGACGTGGAGGAGGCCTGACGGGGACGAGCGGCGGCGGCAGAGGCAGGCATGGCCGGGATCATTGGCCATATCTGTGCGCTCGGTCAACTCGCCCGCGCACCATCACCGGACAAGTCAGGAGTTGTACGTGCTCTGCGCCCGCTCGAGCCCCTCGATCACCAGAGCCTCCACCGCGTCCGCCGCCCGGTCCACGAAGTAGTCCAGCTCCTTGCGCTCCGTCGACGAGAAGTCCCGCAGCACGAAGTCCGCCACCGGCATCCGCCCCGGCGGCCGCCCGATCCCGAACCGCACCCGGTGGTAGGCGGGCCCCAGCGACTTCGTGATCGACTTCAGCCCGTTGTGCCCGTTGTCCCCGCCGCCCAGCTTCAGCCGCAGCACGCCGTAGTCGATGTCCAGCTCGTCGTGCACCGCCACGATGTTGCCGACCGGAACCTTGTAGAAGTCCCGCAGCGCCGTCACCGGGCCTCCCGACACGTTCATGAACGACATCGGCTTCGCCAGGATCACCCGCCGGTTCGCCGGACCCGGCGGACCGATGCGCCCCTCGACCACCTGCGCCTGCGCCTTGCCGTGCCGCTTGAAACGCGCCCCGATCCGCTCCGCAAGCAGGTCCGCCACCATGAAGCCGACGTTGTGCCGGTTCGCGGCGTACTCGGGGCCCGGATTCCCGAGGCCGGCCACCAGCCACGGAGCGCCCGCGTCCGTCGTCACGTCCATGTCTCCTTCGTATCCCTCGTACCAGTCCGTACCCGTCCGCACATACGCGTCGGCCGCTGCCCCGCACGGGAACAGCGGCCGACCACACGATGACCGTAGGGGAGGATCAGGCCTCCGCGGCCTCTTCGCCCTCGCCCGCACCCTCGGCCGGGGCCTCCTCGGCCTGCGCGGACAGGACCTGCAGCACGACGGTGTCGCCGTCCACGTCCAGCTTCACGCCGGACGGCAGCGCGATGTCCTTGGCGTGGATCGAGGCACCGGCCTCCAGACCCGCCACCGACACGGTGACCTGCTCCGGGATGTGCGTGGCCTCGGCCTCGACCGGAAGCGCGTCCAGGACGTACTCCAGCAGGTAGCCACCGGGGGCCAGCTCGCCCTCGGCCTGCACCGGGATCTCGACCGACACGGTCTCGCCGCGCTGCACCAGCTGCAGGTCGACGTGCTCCAGGAAGCCCTTGATCGGGTCACGCTGCACGGACTTCGGGATCGCCAGCTCGTTGGACTTGCCGTCGATGTCGAGCGCGATCAGCACGTTCGACGTACGCAGCGCCAGCAGCAGCTCGTGACCCGGCAGGGTCAGGTGCAGCGGGTCGGAACCGTGACCGTACAGAACACCGGGAACCTTGTTGTCACGGCGGATACGACGCGCGGCACCCTTGCCGAACTCGGTGCGCGTCTCGGCGGTGAGCTTCACCTCGGACATGATCACTCCTCGTGTAAATCAGATACGGACGTGGTCACCCGGCCACGAACGGCCTGCTACGAAGAGCGCGTCGATAACGGAGCGCCACACCCGCAGACACGGATACGGCCTCCCTCGCCGAGCAACTTCAGCAGTCTACTCGGAGAGGAAGGCCGTACCCAAAACGATCAGACAGGCGGGACCACACCTGCAGAACGGTTACTGCACGACGCTCACTGCTCGTCGAACAGGCTCGTCACCGAACCGTCCTCGAACACCTCACGCACCGCACGCGCGATCGTCGGCGCGATCGACAGCACCGTGATCTTGTCCAGCTCCAGCTCGCTCGCCGACGGCAGCGTGTTCGTGAACACGAACTCGCTCACCTTCGAGTTCTTCAGGCGGTCCGCCGCCGGACCCGACAGCACACCGTGCGTCGCCGTCACGATGACGTCCTGCGCACCGTGCGCGAACAGCGCGTCCGCCGCGGCGCAGATGGTGCCGCCCGTGTCGATCATGTCGTCGACCAGGACGCAGATGCGGCCCTTCACATCACCCACGACCTCGTGCACCGTGACCTGGTTCGCCACGTCCTTGTCGCGCCGCTTGTGCACGATCGCCAGCGGAGCGCCCAGACGGTCGCACCACCGGTCGGCCACCCGCACCCGGCCCGCGTCCGGAGACACCACCGTCAGCTTCGAACGGTCCACCTTCGCACCCACGTAGTCCGCGAGCAGCGGCAGCGCGAACAGGTGGTCCACCGGGCCGTCGAAGAAGCCCTGGATCTGGTCGGTGTGCAGATCCACGGCCAGAATCCGGTCCGCACCCGCGGTCTTCATCAGGTCCGCGATCAGACGCGCCGAAATCGGTTCACGCCCGCGGTGCTTCTTGTCCTGCCGCGCGTAACCGTAGAACGGCACGATGACGGTGATGGAGCGGGCCGACGCGCGCTTCAACGCGTCGATCATGATCAGCTGCTCCATGACCCACTTGTTGATCGGAGCCGTGTGGCTCTGGATCAGGAAGCAGTCCGCACCGCGCGCCGACTCCTGATACCGCACATAGATCTCACCGTTGGCGAAGTCGAAGGCCTTCGTCGGGACGACCCCGACACCCAACTGCTCGGCGACCTCCTCGGCAAGCTCGGGGTGTGCGCGGCCGGAGAAGAACATCATCTTCTTCTCGCCGGTCGTCTTGATCCCGGTCACAGCACTTTCTCCTCAGAGGTTCGCAGCTGAGCTCATGGGCGCTCTCCCGACTGGCCGCGGGGGCGTCTCAGCTGGTGGGGTGCGGATGTGCACTTATCACGGTACGCCGTGTTCGACGCGCCGGTTTCCGGTCAGTCTTCGCCGCCCGCTTCGCGGGAGACCGCCTCGGCAGCCTTCGCCGCCGCGCTCCCCGGGCGCTTCCGGGCCACCCAACCCTCGATATTCCGCTGCTGGCCACGGGCCACGGCCAGCGAACCGGGCGGCACGTCCTTCGTGATCACCGAGCCGGCGGCGGTGTAGGCACCGTCCCCGACCGTGACAGGAGCCACAAACATGTTGTCCGAACCCGTACGGCAGTGCGAGCCGATCGTCGTGTGGTGCTTGTCCTGCCCGTCGTAGTTCACGAAGACACTCGCGGCACCGATGTTCGTGAAGTCGCCGACCGTCGCGTCCCCCATGTAGGAGAGGTGCGGGACCTTCGTCCCCTCACCGATCGACGAGTTCTTCGCCTCGACGAACGTACCGATCTTCGACTTGAGTCCGAGCCGGGTACCCGGCCGCAGATACGCGTACGGACCCACGGAGGCCTGCGGACCGACATGGGCGCCGTTGGCGACCGTGTTGTCCACCCGCGCTCCCGCGTCCACCCGGGTGTCCGTGAGCCGGGTGTTCGGCCCGACCTCGCAGCCCTCGGCGAGATGCGTGGCGCCGTGCAGCTGCGTACCCGGGTGGAGGACCACGTCCTGCTCGAACGTCACCGTCACGTCGACCCACGTCGTCGCCGGGTCCACCACGGTCACGCCGGCCAGCATCGCCCCGGTCAGCAGCCGGTCGTTCAGGATCCGGCGCGCCTCGGCCAACTGCACACGGTTGTTGATCCCGGCGATCTCCCGGTGGTCGCCGGCCACCGACGCACCCACCCGGTGCCCCGCCTCGCGCAGGATCCCGAGCACGTCCGTCAGGTACTCCTCGCCCTGGCTGTTGTCCGTGCGCACCTTGCCCAGCGCGTCCGCGAGCAGCTGCCCGTCGAAGGCGAAGACACCCGAGTTGATCTCCCGGATCGCCCGCTGCGACTCGGAGGCGTCCTTGTGCTCGACGATCGCCGTCACGGCACCCGAGGCCCCGTCCCGCACGATCCGGCCGTACCCCGTCGCGTCCGGCACCTCGGCCGTCAGCACGGTGACGGCGTTCCCGTCCCCGGTGTGCGTGGCGGCGAGGGCCTTGAGCGTCTCGCCGGTGAGGAGCGGGGTGTCACCGCAGACGACCACGACGACCCCGTCCACGGCACCGCCCAGCGCCTCGAGGCCCATCCGCACGGCGTGCCCGGTGCCGTTCTGCTGCTCCTGGACGGCGGTGCGTACGTCGGGGGCGACCTCGGCGAGGTGTGCGGTGACCTTCTCGCGGGCGTGCCCGACGACCGCGACCAGGTTCTCGGGGTCCAGCTCACCGGCGGCGGCGAGCACGTGCCCGACGAGGGACCGGCCGCACAGCTCGTGCAGGACCTTGGGTGTGGCCGACTTCATACGGGTGCCCTCACCCGCTGCGAGAACGACGACGGCTGCCGGGCGAATGGCGCTCACGGGATGCCCTTCGGCTGTTGAGGAGGTGGGGACGTCCGCAGGATACCGGGGCGGTTTGTGGGGGACATGAGTGCGGGCCCCGACAGTGATGTCAGGACCCGGAAGTGACAGCTCCCCCATCAGGATTTGAACCTGAACTTAAGGGACCAAAACCCTCAGTGCTGCCTGATTACACCATGGGGGATGAAACTCGACGAAAACGGACGTTCAGTCAGCTCGCCGAGTCGGCACCCAACACTATGCCGTACCAGGTGCCTTCGACGCGACGGTACAGGTCCTCGCGTGATCGGCCGGGGCTCGCCGGGTCGAGGGATATCGCGTCGTATCGTTTGTCGAAAGTCACCGGAAAAGGGGCGCCCCGCGCCCGTAGGCTGGAGGCATGACCACGACGGGGGAAGACCACGTACCGGCCCGGGGTGGGCCTTGGTGGTGGGACAGGCGGCGCGGCGCGGTGCTCGACATGAGCCTCGGTGCCGTGTCCGCGCTGGAATGCGGGGCGGAGGGGATCCCGTTCGCGCGGGACGCCGGGATTCCGCTGGCGATGGGGGTGGCGTTCGGCCTGCTGGCCGGTTCGATGCTGGTGGTGCGGCGGAAGTGGCCGATCGCGGTGGTGCTGGTGGCGATCGCCATCACACCGGCGGAGATGGGCTTCCTGCTGGGCGTCGTCGGCCTGTACACGCTGGCGGCGTGCGAGTTGCCGCGGCGGATCATCGGGGCCCTGGCCGGGATGTCGTTCGCGGGGACGCTGATCGTGACGTTCGTGCGGTTGCGGCAGGACATGGTCGGCGACGGCGTGGACCTGGGGGACTGGTTCTTCGCGTTCGCGGCGATCGGGTCGTCGCTGGGGCTGACCGCGCCGCCCTTGCTGCTGGGTCTGTACGTGGGGCAGCGGCGCCGGTTGATGGAGAGTCTGCGGGAGCGGGCGGACAGCCTGGAGCGTGAGCTGCAACTGCTCGCGGAGCGGGCGGAGGAGCGTGCCCAGTGGGCGCGCAACGAGGAGCGGACGCGGATCGCGCGGGAGATGCACGACGTCGTCGCGCACCGGGTGAGTCTGATGGTGGTGCATGCCGCCGCGCTCCAGGCGGTGGCGCGGAAGGACCCGGAGAAGGCGGTGAAGAACGCGGCCCTGGTGGGGGACATGGGGCGGCAGGCGTTGACGGAGCTGCGGGAGATGCTCGGGGTGCTGCGCAGTGGCGGGGAGGGCGCGCGGGCCGAGCGGGCGTCGGTGCCGTTGGCGGCGGTGGGGGTGGCTGCCGCGGCGGCGGCGTCGCGGGCCGTGGAGGACGGGGAGTCGTCCTCGGAGGGCCCGTGCCTGTCGGAGCTGGACGAGCTGATCGGGCAGTCGGAGGCGGCCGGGATGGTCGTGGACCTGTCGGTGGAGGGGGACGCGCGGCTGTATGCGGCGGAGGTGGAGTCGACGGCGTTCCGGGTGGTGCAGGAGGCGCTGACGAACGTGCACAAGCATGCGGCGGGCGCGAAGACGTACGTACGGCTGGCGCACCGGGTGTCGGAGATCGCGATGCAGGTGGAGAACGAACCGCCGCCGGTGGCCTCGGCGGCGTCGTCGGCGCGCTTGCCCTCGGGGGGCAACGGGCTGGTGGGAATGAAGGAGCGGGTGGCCGCTCTGGGGGGTGTGTTCGTGTCGGGGCCGACCGACGCGGGGGGCTTCCGGGTGTCGGCGGTGATTCCGGCCTCGTAGCCGCGCCGTCCTGCCGTCCTGCCCGCCGCGTCAGCCGGTGGTGGTGAGGCGGGTCGGCTGGGTGCCGACGACGAGGGTGGCGAGGGCGGTGTCGATGGTGGGGCCGAGGTACCAGTCGCCGGTGTGGTCGAGGGCGTAGACGCGGCCTTCGGCGTCGATGGCGAGGAGGGCCTGGCTGTCGGTCTCGGTGCCGAGGGGGCAGGTCTGGGTGTCGAGGGCGCGGCCGAGGTCGCCGAGGGTGCGGGCCATGTGGAGGCCGTGCAGGGGGTCGAGGTGCAAGGTGGCGGGGGCGATCTGGCGGCCAGGCCCGGTGGGCGCGATGTGCAGGCCGCCGAATTCCGCCCAGGCCTCGACGGCGGCGGGGAACACGGTGTGGCGGTGTCCCGCGGGTGAGGCGTGTTCGCGCAGGGTGTCGGCCCAGATCTCGGCCTGTTTGATGTCCCAGCGCCCCGGTTGCCAGCCGGCGTCGCGCAGGGCGGCGTCGACGGGGACGGGGAAGCGGGTGGTGGAGGTGCGGTCGGCTTGCATCGGCCCTTGGTTCGTCTCGGTCGGCTGGTTCGGCTCGATCTGCTCCGTCAGTCCTTCTCCGTCGTGGGGTCGACGACGCGGACGCCGAAGTGGGCGCTGAGGGCGGTGCAGGCGCGGCAGGGCGCGGCGAAGGCGCCGTGGAGGGGGTCGCCGTCCTCGCGGATGCGGCGGGTGGTGAGTTTGGCGTGTTTGAGCGCTTTGCGGGCTTCGCCGTTGGTCATGGGTTTTCGTGCGGCGCGTTTGCTGCGGGTGGCGTCGGCGGTGGCCAGGTGACGCGAGATGAGGATCGTCTCGGCGCAGCGGCCGGTGTAGCGGTCCCGTTGGCCGCTGGTGAGGGTGTCGAGGAAGTCCTGTACGAGGTGGTGCAGCGCGGGGGGCGTGTCGGCGCGCGTCGCGGTGCCGGTGAGGGTGGTGCCGCGTACGGAGAGGGCGGCGGCGACGGTCGGGAGTATGCCGTCGCGGCGGTGCCGGAGGGTGGGGGTCCGGTGGGCGTCGGCGCTGCTCCAGCCGATGCGGGGGTCGCCGCCGCGGGGGTCGTCGGACCGCCCGGTGTCGGGTCCCGTCTGTGTCGCACTCATGATCGTCTTCCCCTCCTGAGCATCCCCCCGAAGGTCACAGAGTGCCAAATCCGGTGGCTGCTGGGGAAGCTGGGGCGGGGTGACACGCCCGGGTATGGGCGGTGGGTCACGGAAGGGTGACGGCTGGTCACGGAAGCGGAGGTGCGGGTGTCGGGTGCGGGGGTCCGGTGCCGGTGACCCCTCTTGCCGTACCGCATAGGCTGTCGGCACCGCGCTCGTACGCGGTGTACCCAGACAGTGCAGGCAGATCAGACGGATCTGGCAGCAGACAGACGCCGCAGGGGGCAACCGCCATGACGACAGGTCGGCTCGGGCAAGCAGCCGCGCCGCCGAACGCGGCCTACGCCGGGCAGGTCGTGCATTTCCCGGATCCGGTGCGGGCGGCCCGTCACCCGAGAGGGGTACGGGTGGACGCGGGTGGTTACCCCGACTTCTCGCCGTACGCGCGTGCGGTCGCGGAGATCGCGGATCCGCCGGAGGGGTTCGGGGTCGACGAGTTGCGGCTGACGGACTACGTGTCGGCGAACGCGGCTCTGGCGGCGTCCGGGCACGAGCTGTGGGACACGGTTCCCGCGGTGGCGACGCCGCACGGCTGGACCTGGCACCACGTGGCGGGCGCGCGGCGGATGGAGCTGGTCCCGGTCGAGGTGAAGGCGCTGCTGCGGCACCACGGTGGGATCTCGACGGCCGCGGTGGACCAGGGCAAGCGCGGCACGCGGCCGTTGCAGGAGACGCGCCCGGCGCACTTCGGTCTGCCGAAGTCGGGGGTGGCCGTCACGGAGCAGCAGGTGCAGGGCGTCGAGGAGGACCTCGGATACCGGCTGCCGGGTGCGTACCGGTCGTTCCTGAAGGCAGCGGGCGGCTGCGCGCCGGTGGGCACGGCGCTCGACGCGGAGCTGGGACTGCTGGTGGACCAGCCGTTCTTCACGGTGCGTGAGGAGGCGGCGGTCAACGACCTGGTCTATGTGAACAAGTGTCTGCGGGACCACCTGACGAAGGACTATCTGGGCGTCGCGTTCGTCCAGGGCGGCCTGCTCGCCGTGAAGGTGAAGGGCGAGCGGATCGGTTCGGTGTGGTTCTGCGCTTATGACGACGTGCGCGACGTGGACCCGTCGTGGCCGCCGGCGGACCGCGTGGAGCGGCTGCTGCTGCCGTGCGGCGAGGACTTCGACGCGTTCCTGTCGCGGCTGGCGGGGTCCCCGCCGGAGCTGGAGACGGTGGCGAACCTGATGGTGGACGGCGGTTTCGCGCGTGCGGTGCCCGTGTCGGCGTCGGTAGGGGAGTGAGCTGACGATGGTGACGTTCGCGCAGGCGCAGGAGCGCGCGGAGGAGTGGGTCAACGGCGAGTTGCCGGCGTACCAGCACCGTGAGGTGCGGGTACGGGAGTTCGACCTCGGGTTCGTGATGTGGGCCGAGGACCGTGTGGACGGCCCGCGTTCGGACGGGGGTGCGCAGCGGCTGGTGATCGCCCGGGACAGCGGCGAGGCGACGTTGTGGCCCGCGCTTCCGGTGGGCGAGGTGATCCGCCGGTACGAGGAGGAGTACGGCCGTCCCGACGAGGCGGAGGCGGCGGCTCCGGCGCCCGCGGCGCGGGTGGACCTGAACCAGACGTCGTTCTTGCTGAGTCCGCCGGAGTGGTTGCAGGAGGCGGCGGACCGGATCGGCATTCCGGATCGGCGACGGGGCGACCAGGAGGGCGGTGGCACCGGGAGCGCCGGAGGCGCCGGGGGCGCGTTGCCCGAGACGCAGGCCGGGGTGCCGTCGGCGCCCGCGTCGGCGTCTCCGTCCGCCTCGGCGGGCGGCTCGTCCGGGAGCGGTGCCGGGTGGCCGGCCGCGGGTGCTGGGTCGCGTGCCGGTGGGTCCGGCGCGGGTGCGTCCGGTGCGCCGGGTGCGCAGAGCGCGCCGAGCGCGCCTGCCGGGGCGACGCCCTGGGCGGGGACGGACACCAACGCGGACGCCGGTGAGGACCGTTCCGTACCGCTGCCCCAGACCGTGTTCGCGCCGCCGTTGAGCGGTGCTGACGACGACACACCGCCGCCGTCCACGACGCCGGACGCCAAGACGGCGCTGATGTCGGGCGGCAGCCAGCTTCCGCGGACGACGCTCGCGCCGGCCATCGGCGACCCGAACACGCCCGGTGCTCCCGGTGCTCCCGGTGCGCCCGCTGGTACGGGCACGCCGCCGCCTGCGGCCGCGGCGCCGCCCGCCGGTCCCGCCACGCCGCCCCGGCCGCTCGCGTCGAACGCAGGGGACATCGCCGACGCCGCGACCAGCAAGGCGACGCCTCCGCCCCGCCGTGGCGGCGGCGCTTCCACGCCGCCTCCGCCGAGCGCCCCGGGTGTGCCGGGTGTGCCGGGTGCGGGTCCGGCGGGCCCGCCCGCGCCGTCGGGGACGCCCGCGCCGGGTACGCCGGCGGGGGGCTACGTGCCGACGCAGTTGGTGTCGTCGCTCGGTCCCGAGGGCCCGGGCGGCCCCGGCACGCCGCCCCCGCCCAGCACCCCGGGCACGCCGCCGCCCCCGCCCCACGCGCCGCAGTCTCCGGCCGGTGCGGGCGCGCCGGGTACGCCGCCCCCGCCGAGCGCGCCCGGTGCGCCGGGTGGGACGCCGCCGGGCGGGGTGCATCACGCCGCCACGATGCTGGCCGACCCGGGCCGGACGGGCGGCGGCGCCCCGCAGCCTCCCGGTCCCCCCGGTCCCCCCGGTCCGCCCAATCCCCCTGGCCCGCCCGGGCCCCCCGCCGCTCCGGGTGCGCCCGGTGCTCCGGGTGCCCCCGGCGTGCCGTCCGGTCCCGGTGCGCCGCCGCCTCCCCCGGCCGCTCCCGGTGCGCCGGGCGCGCAGGGTTCCGCGGGAGGCGCGGGCGGTGCCGTGCACCACGCGCAGACCGTGCTGGCCTCGCCCTCGGTGGGCGGTCCCGGCGGCGTCGGTGCGCCGCCGCCCCCGCCCCCGCCGCCGGGTGCCGTACCGCCGCCGCCCGGGCAGCCCGTACCCGGTCCGCCGCAGGCGTACGGCTATCCGCCGCAGCCCACCGGTCAGCCGACCGTCGGCCCCGGCTACCAGGCCGTCCTGCGCTACCGCGCCCAGGACGGTTCCGAGCAACAGCTGATCCGGCGTTCCGCGCCGGGGACGCCGCACCCGGAGTGGCAGATCTTCCATGAGCTGCGGTCCATGAACGTGCCGCCGGACCAGGTGCTGGAGCTGCACACCGAGCTGGAGTCCTGCGAACTGCCGGGCGCGTACTGCGCGCGGATGATCCGGGAGCAGTGGCCGCAGGCGCGGATCACCTCGATCGCGCCGTACGGGCTGGACCACGCGAGCCGGCAGCAGGGCATGCGGCAGCTGCTGGCGCACCAGGGCGAGCTGCACCAGGTGGCCGACGGGCCCGCGCGGCCGGCGCCGGTGCGTGCTCCGCTGCCGCAGGTGCAGCCGGTGCCGCCGGTTCCGCCGGAGGCCATCGGGCAGGAGCTGGCCGGTGCGTTCGGCCCGGGGGTCTTCCGGTTCGAGCAGGCCGCGGTGTCCCGGCAGGGTGTGCCGCCGGTCGTGGCGCACACGCTGGTGGCCGCGGGCCTGCCGATGGACATGGGCCCGTTCTTCTGGGCGCAGGCCCAGCCGGGGCGCCCGGTGCCGACGCTGGCGGAGCTGGCGGCCGAGCGCGGGGTGCAGCCGGCCTCGGACGCGGGGTCGTACCTCGTCGTGGGCAGCGACTTCGGCCGGGCGATCTGTGTGCAGTACGGGACCGCTGCCATCGTGGCGGTTCCGGTGGAGGCGGGTCCGGGCGGTGCGCCCGTGCCCCCGCAGTTCGTGAACACGGGGCTGCCGGAGTTCGCCCGCTGCCTGGCGCTGCTGGGCCGGATGTGGCGGCTCAGGTTCGGTCTGAACCAGGAGCAGGCGGGCCGCTGGACGGTCGACTTCCAGGCGCAGTTGGCCGCGCTGGACCCGGCGGCGCTCGGGTCGCCGGAGAGCTGGTGGTCCGTGCTGCTGGAGCAGATGTGGGACGGGCTGCTGTGAGGCGTGCGCGCCGCTGACGTACCCGACGGGCGGGGCCCGGTCGACGTGTGAGTCGACCGGGCCCCGCCCGTTTGTGTGCGGTGTGTCGGATTATGTGGGCTTACGTCTGATCCATAAAGTCGGTCAGGTCCATGTGATGCGGCAGATTCACCACGCGCGTGACGCGAAGGTGATTCAGGGGTGATGAGCGTGAGCGGTGCATCGGCTTCCCCCCACGGTTTCGTGACCGTACGCGGGCGCGAGCGCGGTTACCGGCCCGAGCAGGTGGAGGCGTACGCCGCGGCCCTCTCCGAGGAGCGCGACGCGGCCTGGGAGCGGGCCGCCCGGCTCACCGTGCTGGCCAGGGAGATGGAGGAGGACCTGGGGGACCTGGAGGAGGTGGTCGCCCGTCTTGCCCCGCAGGACTACGAGGTGCTGGGGGAGCGCGCGCGAGACCTGTTCCGGCTCGGCGAGGAGGAGGCCGAGGCGGTACGGGAGCGGGCGGGCGGTGCCGCGGAGGGGCTGGTGGAGGACGCGCGGGCGTACGCGGCCGGGGTGCGAGAGGCGGCCCGGGCGCATGCCGACGCCGTACGCGCCGAGGCCGACGAACGGGCCAGGCAGCGGCTGCTCGCGGCGCGCGCGGAAGCCGACGAGGCGCGGATCGAGGCGCGGCGCGAGGTGAAGGCGGGGCGCGCGGAGGCGTTGTCCGCGTTGCGCGAGATGCGCAGGCGCAGCGCCGGGGCGGCCGCCGAGCAGAGCAGGGAGCTGGCCGAGCGGTGGGCCGAGGCCGAGCGGGCGGAGGAGGAGCGTGCGCGGGCCCTGGACGCCCGGTACGAGGAGTTGGTGGCGCGCGCGGAGGCGGGAGTGCGCGACGCCGAGCAGGAGTTGGCGGCTGCCGGTCAGGCGGCCGAGCGGCGGCAGGAGGAGGCCCGGGCCCGGGCGGCCGAGCTGGTCGCCGAGGCCCGGGCGTGCAGCGAGCGCATCGCCCGCGACACGGAACGGGTGCTGCGCGAGCACGGCGAGCGGTGGGACGAACTCCAGGCCCACATGGCCTCCGTACGGAGCAATCTCAGCTCGCTGACGGGGCGTGCGGTGGAGTGACCTCCGGGGGTTGTGTGGCCGGCCGTGCCCGCGCCGCGGTCAGTCGCCCCTGCGGACCGCGCCCGCCAGGATCCAGCCCTCCACCGCCTCGTAGTGCCGGCGCTGCTCCTGCGCCTTGCGTCGGCCGGAGAGCATCGTGCCGAGCCAGCCGCAGGCGAAGCCCAGCGGGATCGAGACCAGGCCCGTCGTGGTGAACGGGAACCAGTTGAAGTCGGCCTCGGGGAAGGCGGAGACCGGGGAGCCGGAGACGAGGTTGGTGCCCGGCATCAGCAGCAGCACGGCCAGTGAGCCCCCGATCAGGGTGCTCAGCATCCCGGCGCGTGTGTAGCGGCGCCAGAAGAGGCCGTAGACCAGGGCGGGGGCGATGGCCGAGGCGCCCAGGCAGAAGGACAGGGTCACCAGCGGCTGGAGGCTGCGGTGCTGGACGAGGGTGGCCAGGACGATCGCGGGGACGCCGACGGCCAGGGCGCAGACGCGGGCGAGGGTCATCTCGCGGCGCGGTGACATCTCCTGGACGCGGGCGGCGAAGATGTCGTGGGCCAGGGAGTTGGCGCAGGCGAGGATCATGCCGCCGACGGAGGCGAGCAGGGTGAGGAAGACGGCCGTGGTGACGGTCGTGAACAGGAACGTTTCCGCGGCGGAGACCTGCGCGCCGAAGGCCGCCTGCGAGCCCAGCAGGTAGGCGGTGTTGCCCTGCGGGTCGATCCCGGCGATGACGGACCGCCCCACGAGCGCCGTCGCGCCGAAGCCGATCACCGTGACGACCAGCACGAACAGCGCCACGGAGGAGACCGCCCAGGACATCGAGCGGCGCACCTGGCGGGCGGAGGAGGCGGTGTACATGCGCATGGTGACGTGCGGGAGGCAGGCGCCGCCCAGGACGACGGTGAGCTGCGCGGAGATCATGTCCGCGTCGGGGTGCGGCCCGCCCGCGAACTGGAGCCCGGAGTCCAGGAACGCCGCTCCCGCGCCGCTGTTGTCCGCCGCCGCGTCGAACAGCGCGCCCGGGTCCCAGTCGAAGCGGTGCAGGATCAGCGCGGCGACCACGAGGCCCGAGCCCAGCAGCATCACGATCTTGAGGATCTGGATGAGGGCGGTGCCCTTCATGCCGCCGATCGCCGCGTACCCGATCATCAGCACGCCCAGGCCGATGATGCAGCCGGTCTCCAGCGCCTCGCCGGAGAAACCGAGGACGAACGCGAGCAGTTGGCCGGTGCCCGCGAGCTGCACCAGCATCAGCGGCAGCAGCGCCGCGAGGGTCACGGCGCAGGCCGTCATGCGCACGCCGCGCCCCGGCATCCGGCGGGCGAGCGCGTCGCCCATCGTGAACCGGCCCGCGTTGCGCAGCGGTTCGGCCAGCAGGAACATCAGCAGCATCAGGGACAGCGCGGTGCTGAGCGCCAGCACGACGCCGTCGTGGCCGAAGAGGGCGATGACTCCGCCCGTGCCGAGCACGGAGGCCGCCGAGATGTAGTCGCCGGCGATCGCGAGGCCGTTGCGCATGGGGGACAGGGAGCCGTACCCGGTGTAGAACTCGTCGAGGTCGTCCCGGTCGGGGCCGGTCATCACGCACAGCAGCAGGGTGACGGTGGCGACGGCGGTGAAGCCGACCAGGGACATCGTCTGGGCGTTGCCGCTGAACTCCGTCACCGCCCCGCCCCCCGCCGGGCGTCCAGTGCGGCCTCCTTGCGGATGCGGTCCGCGAGCGGGTCGACGCGGCGCCGGGCGGTGTACTCGTAGAGCCCGATCGCCAGCCACATGACGGGGAGTTGGGCCAGGGCGAGCAGCAGCCCGGTGGGTAGCCCGGCGACGGCGGTGCCGGTCATCAGCCCGGGCGCGTACGCGGACAGGACCAGGAACAGCGTGAAGTAGCCGAGCGCGGTGAGCGTCGCGGTGCGCCGCTGCCAGCGGTAGGCGCCGCGCAGGATCCGCAGGTCGCTGTGGTGCCCCAGCGGGTCGCGGCGGGGCGCGCGGTGGGCGGGGCGGGGGTGCGGGGCGTAGGGCGGGGGTGGTGGCGGGCGGTGCTGGTACGACGGGGACGGGTCGTAGGTCATCCCGGTTCTCCTTGCGCGGCTTGGGTCCGAGCGGTGGACCGCAGGAGGTGGGGGGTGGGGAGCCACGCACGTTACTCGCGGGTTGGGCGGCACGCTGCGTTTTGGCCGAACTGATCGGTCGGTATGTGCCGGGCCCGTGTTTCCGCCGCTTCCGCTCGCCCGGACGCCTTGCCCCTGACGTCGCGTGAGGATGGACACTCGGTGCGTCCCAAGGTGGAGGACGACCCCGAGACCCGCTCCACCGAGGGGTGGACTGCCCCTAGGGGTACCTCCGTACTACGGGTCGGGGAGGGTTCGTACCGACGGAGGACGAGAAGGGCCCGGCGGCGTCCTTAATCTGGCTTTACGCCGCTGGGGGGCGGTGAACCGGACCCGCGGGGGTGGGGTTTTCCCCAGTAGAAGACTGCGCTGAACACCAGCGCGGTCGACCCCCGGCTCCGGACAGACTCTTCGAGACGGCAACGCGGCGCCCGCACGACACCACACACCAGGACGGTCGCGGCACCGGCGGCTCACTCGATGACCGACATAGGAGACTTGACATGACATCGGCCGTAAGTATTCCCACGCACGGGAGCACTGGAGGGCGTACGGCCGTTGCCGCGCGAGCGCGGCAGGTCGTGAAGGCCTACGGATCGGGCGAGACCCGGGTGGTCGCCCTCGACCACGTGGACGTGGACGTCGCACGCGGCCAGTTCACCGCGATCATGGGCCCCTCGGGGTCCGGCAAGTCCACGCTGATGCACTGCCTGGCCGGGCTGGACACCGTGACCAGCGGGCAGATCTACCTCGACGAGACCGAGATCACCGGTCTGAAGGACAAAAAGCTCACGCAGCTGCGCCGGGACCGGATCGGCTTCATCTTCCAGGCGTTCAACCTGCTCCCGACGCTCAACGCGATCGAGAACATCACGCTGCCCATGGACATCGCCGGTCGCAAGTACGACCGCGCGTGGCTGGACCGCGTCGTGGAGACCGTGGGGCTCGCCGGGCGGCTCAAGCACCGGCCCACCCAGCTCTCCGGCGGCCAGCAGCAGCGGGTCGCGGTGGCGCGGGCCCTCGCCGCCCGCCCCGAGATCATCTTCGGTGACGAGCCGACCGGAAACCTGGACTCCCGCGCGGGCGCCGAAGTGCTCGGCTTCCTGCGCCGCTCGGTCACCGAACTGGGCCAGACCATCGTGATGGTCACCCACGACCCGGTGGCCGCCGGCTACGCGGACCGGGTGCTGTACCTCGCGGACGGCCGGATCGTGGACGAGATGTATCAGCCCACCGCCGAAGCCGTCCTCGACCGCATGAAGGACTTCGACGCCCGGGGGCGCACGTCATGACCGTCGTGAAGACCTCGATGCGCAACTTCTTCGCGCACAAGGGCCGCATGGCGCTCTCGGCGGTGGCGGTGCTGCTGTCGGTGGCGTTCGTGTGCGGCACCCTGGTGTTCACCGACACGATGAACACCACCTTCGACAAGCTCTTCGCCACCACCTCGTCGGACGTGACGGTCGCCCCGAAGGACGCCGAGGCCGAGGACACCCCGCAGAACGGGGTGCCCGAGTCGCTGCCGGCGTCCACGCTGGAGAAGATCCGCTCGGTCGACGGCGTGCAGTCCGTCGAGGGCGCGGTCGCCTCCATGAACGTGACCGTCGTCAACGCGGACAACGACAACGTGGGAGCCACCAGCGGCGCCCCGACCATCGCCGGGAACTGGACCAGGAACGACCTGCGGTCCATGGAGATCACCGCGGGCCACGCCCCGCGCGGCCCGACCGAGACGATGGTCGACTCCGACACCGCCGACAAGCACGACCTGAAGATCGGCGACGAGCTGCGCACCATCGCGCAGACCGGTGACTTCAAGGCGAAGATCGTCGGCATCGCCTCCTTCACCGTCACCAACCCCGGTGCCGCGGTCGTCTACTTCGACACCCCCACCGCCCAGCGTGAACTGCTCGGCGGCGCGGACCGGTTCAGCCAGTTCAACGTCACCGCCACCGACGGTGTCACCGACGCGCAGCTCAAGCAGAACGTCTCCGGCGCGCTGGGCGACACGTTCAAGATCCAGACGGCCAAGGAGGCGTCGGACGAAGGCCGCGAGGACGTCGGCGAGTTCATGGACGTCATCAAGTACGCCATGCTCGGCTTCGCCGGGATCGCGTTCCTGGTCGGCATCTTCCTGATCATCAACACCTTCTCCATGCTGGTCGCCCAGCGCACCCGCGAGATCGGCCTGATGCGGGCCATCGGCTCCTCCCGCCGACAGGTCAACCGCTCGGTGCTGGTCGAGGCGCTCCTCCTCGGCATCGTCGGTTCGATCCTCGGCGTCGCGGCCGGTGTCGGCATCGCCATCGGCCTGATGAAGCTGATGTCGGCGGCGGGCATGAACCTGTCCACCGACGACCTGACCATCAAGACGGCTACCCCGGTGATCGGCCTCATCCTCGGCGTCGTGGTCACCGTCCTGGCTGCCTACCTGCCCGCCCGCCGGGCCGGCAAGATCTCCCCGATGGCCGCCCTGCGCGACGCAGGCACCCCGGCCGACGGCAAGGCCGGCTGGATACGCGGCCTGATCGGCCTGGTGCTCACCGGCTCCGGCGTCGCCGCCCTGCTCACGGCCGCCTCCGCCGACAAGGCGAGCGACGGTTCCCTGATGCTCGGCGCGGGCATCGTGCTCTCCCTCATCGGCTTCGTCGTCATCGGCCCGCTCCTGGCCGGGTTCGTGGTGCGGGTGATCAGCGCGGTGCTGCTGCGCGCCTTCGGCCCCGTGGGCCGCCTGGCCGAGCGCAACGCCCTGCGCAACCCGCGCCGGACCGGTGCCACCGGCGCCGCCCTGATGATCGGCCTCGCCCTGGTGGCCTGCCTGTCCGTCGTCGGCTCCTCCATGGTCGCCTCGGCCACCAGCGAGCTGGACAAGACGGTCGGCGCGGACTTCATCGTCCAGGGCAACCAGCGGATCGTGCCGCAGGCCGAGAAGGCCATGACCGACACGCCCGGCCTGGAGCACGTCACCCGCTACAAGATGCTCGACGCCACGCTGACCTCGCCCGACGGCAAGACGGACGACGACGGCGTCACGGCCGCCGACCCGACCTACGCCGAGGACGTGCGCCGCGTGACGACGGAGGGCAAGCTCTCCGCGGCCTACGGCACCGACGCCATGTCGGTCGGCTCGGAGTACGCGGAGAAGCACGGCGTGCACGTCGGCGACACCCTCTCCGTGGCCTTCAAGGGCGGCGAGACCGCCAAGCTCAAGGTAGCGGCGATCACCAGCGACGACGTGGCCATCGACCAGGGCGCCCGGTACATCAGCATCGAGACCATGCGGAAGTACCTGCCGGCCGAGAACGTCCCGCCGAACACGATCATGTTCGCCAAGGCGGAGGACGGCCAGTCCGACCAGGCGTACGCCGCGCTGAAGAAGTCGCTGGACGCCTACCCGCAGTACCAGGTGGCCGACCAGACCGACTACAAGCAGGAGCTGAAGGACCAGATCGGCCAGCTGCTGAACATGGTCTACGGCCTGCTCGCCCTCGCGATCATCGTCGCGGTCCTCGGTGTGGTGAACACCCTGGCGCTGTCGGTGGTGGAGCGGACCCGGGAGATCGGCCTGATGCGGGCCATCGGCCTCTCCCGCCGCCAGCTGCGCCGCATGATCCGCATGGAGTCCGTGGTCATCGCCCTGTTCGGTGCCCTGCTCGGCCTCGGCCTGGGCATGGGCTGGGGCGCCACGGCTCAGAGGCTGCTCGCCCTGGAGGGCCTGAACGTCCTCGACATCCCCTGGCCGACGATCATCGGGGTCTTCATCGGCTCGGCCTTCGTGGGCCTGTTCGCCGCACTGGTCCCGGCCTTCCGGGCGGGCCGCATGAACGTCCTGAACGCCATCGCGACGGAGTAGCACCCGACCCGAGAACCACCGCACACGGGGGTTGCGGGGGGAGAGCCCGGCGCCGACGTCCCAGGGGGACGGAGGCGCCGGGCCTCTTTCGGGTCACTTCTTGGCCTACCGAGTCGGGTAGTGGGTGGGCACAGGCCCGGGGGTCCAGGGGGCGGAGCCCCCTGGTACGTCCACGGCGGGGCCGACCCGCCACTTACCCGGCGTCATCCACAGCCCCGGCGCCGCCGACCAGACCGACGTAACCTGGACACCCCCGACCCTCACCGAGTCGGGCTACTCGTGTTGCCCCACCCCAGGACGGAAGCGCCCCCTCCATGAGCCTGCACGGTCTGCTAGACGCCGTCGTCAAGGACACCGCCCTCGCGGAAGCGATCTCGGCGGC
Source organism: Streptomyces sp. BBFR25 (assembly GCF_044590125.1). Lineage (NCBI taxonomy): Bacteria > Bacillati > Actinomycetota > Actinomycetes > Kitasatosporales > Streptomycetaceae > Streptomyces > Streptomyces sp. BBFR25. Next base: position 3,596,723 of record NZ_CP172447.1, on the reverse strand, counting down.
CGCAGACGGCAACCGCATGCACGTCGACCTGGTCGGCCCGCCCGCCGCCCGGCCCTTCGCGATCGCCGCCCTGGCCCGCGAGACGGGCCGCCCGGTGCTGGCGGTGACGGCGACGGGCCGCGAGGCGGAGGACCTGGCGGCGGCGCTGCGCTCCCTGCTGCCCCCCGAGGGCATCGTGGAGTACCCGTCCTGGGAGACCCTCCCGCACGAGCGGCTCAGCCCCCGCAGCGACACCGTCGGCCGCCGCCTCGCCGTCCTGCGGCGCCTGGCCCACCCCCGCCCCGACGACCCCGAGACCGGCCCGGTCTCGGTCGTCGTCGCACCCGTGCGCTCCGTGCTCCAGCCGCAGGTCAAGGGCCTGGGCGACCTGGAGCCGGTGGCCCTGCGCACCGGGCAGAGCGCCGACCTGGAGGAGGTCGTCCAGGCGCTGGCGGCAGCGGCGTACGCACGGGTCGAGCTGGTGGAGAAGCGCGGCGAGTTCGCCGTGCGCGGCGGCATCCTGGACGTCTTCCCGCCGACCGAGGAGCATCCGCTCCGGGTCGAGTTCTGGGGCGACGACATCGAGGAGATCCGCTACTTCAAGGTCGCCGACCAGCGTTCCCTGGAGGTCGCCGAACACGGCCTGTGGGCCCCGCCCTGCCGTGAGCTGCTGCTGACCGCCGACGTGCGCGAGCGGGCCGCCGCCCTCGCCGAGGAGCACCCGGAGCTGGGCGAACTGCTCGGGAAGATCGCCGAGGGCATCGCGGTGGAGGGCATGGAGTCCCTGGCCCCGGTCCTCGTGGACGACATGGAGCTGCTCCTGGACGTGCTGCCCAAGGGCTCGATGTCCCTGGTCTGCGACCCGGAGCGGGTGCGCACCCGGGCCGCCGACCTGGTGGCGACGTCCCAGGAGTTCCTCCAGGCCTCCTGGGCGGCCACCGCGGGCGGGGGCGAGGCGCCGATCGACGTCGACGCGGCGTCCCTGTGGTCCCTCGCGGACGTCCGGGAGCGGGCCCGCGAGCTGGACATGATGTGGTGGTCGGTCTCGCCGTTCGCCGCCGACGAGGCCCTGGACGACGCCGACACCCTCAAGCTCGGCATGCGCGCCCCCGAGACCTATCGGGGCGACACGGCCAAGGCGCTGGCCGACACCAAGGGCTGGCTCGCCGACGGCTGGCGCGCGGTCTACGTCACCGAGGCCCACGGCCCCGCGTCCCGCACCGTCGAGGTCCTCGGCGGCGAGGGCATCGCCGCCCGCCTCGACCACGACCTCGGCACCCTCAGCCCCTCCGTCGTGCACGTGTCCTGCGGCTCGATCGACCACGGCTTCGTCGACCCGGCCCTCAAGCTCGCCGTGCTCACCGAGACCGACCTGACCGGCCAGAAGGCCGCCGGACGCGAGGGCGCCCGGATGCCCGCCCGGCGCCGCAAGACCATCGACCCGCTCACCCTGGAGACGGGCGACTACATCGTCCACGAGCAGCACGGCGTCGGCCGCTACATCGAGATGGTGCAGCGCACCGTCCAGGGCGCCACCCGCGAGTACCTGGTCGTGGAGTACGCCCCCGCCAAGCGCGGCCAGCCCGGCGACCGCCTCTACATCCCCACCGACCAGCTGGAGCAGATCACCAAGTACGTCGGCGGCGAGGCCCCCACCCTGCACCGCCTCGGCGGCGCCGACTGGACCAAGACCAAGGCCCGCGCCAAGAAGGCGGTCAAGGAGATCGCCGCCGACCTGATCAAGCTCTACAGCGCGCGGATGGCGGCGCCGGGCCACGCCTTCGGCGCGGACACCCCCTGGCAGCGCGAGCTGGAGGACGCCTTCCCCTACGCGGAGACCCCGGACCAGCTCACCACCATCGCCGAGGTCAAGGACGACATGGAGAAGACGGTCCCGATGGACCGCCTGATCTGCGGCGACGTCGGCTACGGCAAGACGGAGATCGCCGTCCGCGCCGCCTTCAAGGCCGTCCAGGACGGCAAGCAGGTCGCCGTGCTCGTCCCCACCACCCTGCTGGTGCAGCAGCACTTCGGGACGTTCAGCGAGCGCTACGCCCAGTTCCCGGTGAGCGTGAAGGCGCTGTCCCGCTTCCAGAGCGACACCGAGTCGAAGGCGACCCTGGAGGGGCTGCGCGAGGGCTCGGTGGACATCGTCATCGGCACCCACCGCCTGTTCTCCTCCGAGACGAAGTTCAAGGACCTCGGTCTGGTCATCGTCGACGAGGAGCAGCGCTTCGGCGTCGAGCACAAGGAGCAGCTCAAGAAGCTGCGCGCCAACGTCGACGTGCTCACCATGTCCGCGACCCCCATCCCGCGCACCCTGGAGATGGCCGTCACCGGCATCCGCGAGATGTCCACGATCACCACCCCGCCGGAGGAGCGGCACCCGGTGCTGACCTTCGTCGGCCCCTACGAGCACAAGCAGATCGGCGCCGCCATCCGCCGCGAGCTGCTGCGCGAGGGCCAGGTCTTCTACATCCACAACCGCGTCGAGTCCATCGACCGCGCGGCGGCCAGGCTCCGCGAGATCGTCCCCGAGGCGCGCATCGCCACCGCCCACGGCCAGATGTCGGAGCAGGCCCTGGAGCAGGTCGTCGTCGACTTCTGGGAGAAGAAGTTCGACGTGCTGGTCTCCACGACCATCGTCGAGTCCGGCATCGACATCTCCAACGCCAACACCCTCATCGTCGAACGCGGCGACAACTTCGGCCTCAGCCAGCTCCACCAGCTGCGCGGCCGGGTCGGGCGGGGCCGCGAGCGCGGTTACGCGTACTTCCTGTACCCGCCGGAGAAGCCCCTGACGGAGACGGCGCACGAGCGGCTCGCCACCATTGCCCAGCACACCGAGATGGGCGCGGGCATGTACGTGGCGATGAAGGACCTGGAGATTCGCGGCGCGGGCAACCTGCTCGGCGGCGAGCAGTCCGGCCACATCGCCGGCGTCGGCTTCGACCTGTACGTGCGGATGGTCGGTGAGGCCGTCGCCGACTACCGGGCCTCGCTGGAGGGCGGTGTTGAGGAGGAGCCGCCGCTGGAGGTCAAGATCGAGCTGCCCGTCGACGCGCACGTCCCGCACGACTACGCCCCCGGCGAGCGGCTGCGCCTCCAGGCGTACCGGTCCATCGCCTCCGCCAACAGCGAGGAGGACGTCAAGGCCGTACGCGAGGAACTGGTCGACCGGTACGGCAAGTTGCCCGAGCCGGTGGAGAACCTGCTGCTGGTCGCGGGCCTGCGCATGCTCGCGCGGGCGTGCGCCGTCGGCGAGATCGTGCTCCAGGGCAACAACATCCGTTTCGCGCCGGTGGAGTTGCGCGAGTCCCAGGAGCTGAGGCTCAAGCGGCTCTACCCCGGCAGCGTCATCAAGCCGGGCACGCACCAGGTGCTCGTACCGCGCCCGAAGACCGCGAAGGTGGGCGGCAAGCCGCTGGTCGGGCGGGAACTGCTCGGCTGGGTGGGTGAGTTCCTCACCTCGATCCTGGGTTCCTAGCCGGTCCGCCGGGCTTCCCCACGCGGAAGCCCCCACGGAAGACCAACGGAAGCCCCAGAGGGAAGCACCCCACGAGGAAGCCGTCCACGGGGACAGATCCGTGAACGGCTTCGACGTGGCCGGGGCCGGGGAGCGGCTACCGCTGCTCCCGGCCGCCGCCCTGCTCGCGCCCGAAGCCGAGCTTGCCCTCGGCCTGCTGCTGCGCGGAGTCGACCTGCTTCTCGTACTTGCCGCCGGTCCTCTGGTTGACCTGGCGTTCGGCGGCGTCGGACATCTTCCTTGACCTGTCCTTGTCCTTGCCGGCCATGCTCTTCATCTTGTCGAGGATGCCCATGCAGAGCTCCTTCCGAGACGTGACTCACTGTCGACGGTACGACAGGTATGTCCCGTGTGCCCACTAACGGCCACCTAAGGCCCACTATGGCCCGGACCTCTCCCTCGCTACGGTGGTGGCTGCGAACGGCAAGGGGAGGGGCACGCATGAGGCGGCACAGCAGGATCCGTACCGGATGGGCCGCCGGGGCGGCCCTCGCCCTGGCCCTGGTGACCGGCTGCGAGGGCCTGGAAGCGGACGAAGGCGCTCCGGCCTCGGGCGGCGGCGGCGCCGAGGCCCCGGCCTCCGGCCACGCCGTCAGCCCGCTGGACAACCCGGACGGCACCGAACCGGGCCTCGCCCCGGTCACGGGTGACGGCTCGCAGGCGGCGGCCCGCAAGCTGATCGACGGACTGAGGACCAAGGGGCGCGGCCCGAAGACAGGGTACGACCGCGACGAGTTCGGCTACGCCTGGATGGACACCGCCGACGGCGTCCCGCTCGCCCGCAACGGCTGCGACACCCGCAACGACCTGCTGAAACGCGACGGACAGCAGGTGCGCTTCAAGTCCGGCTCCGACTGCGTGGTCATCGCGATGACGCTGGACGACCCGTACACCGGGACGAGCATCGACTGGCGCAAGCAGAAGGCGAGCGAGGTCCAGATCGACCATGTCGTGCCGCTGTCCTACAGCTGGCAGATGGGCTCCTCGCGCTGGTCCGAGAACAAGCGTGAGCAGCTGGCCAACGACCCGCTGAACCTGCTCCCCGTCGAGGGCCGCGCCAACTCCGCCAAGCGCGACTCCGGGCCCGCCTCCTGGCTGCCGCCCGCCAAGCCGGTGCGGTGCGCGTACGCCGTCCGCTTCGCCCAGGTCGCCGTCAAGTACGAGCTGGCGGTGACCGAGGCGGACCGGGCGATGATGGCGAAGCAGTGCCGGGGCTGACCCGGCCCGGGGGCGAGGGGCGGGTCCCCGAGGGCTCAGGCGCTCGTCCCGCCCGGACCGTCCAGGTCGAGGACCTCTCCCGCCGGGGACTCGGCGGGCACCGGCTCGTCGTACCCGGTGAAGGTCAGGGCGCCGGGCTCCCGCTCGGACCCGCTCTCGAAGCGCAGCAGGTACGGCTTGCCCTCGGTGGCGACGTACACCGTGCTGCGCTCGGAGCCGTCCGTCTCGTACAGGGTGAGCGCGGGCGTGCCGTCGACGGTGGTGGCCCTGCCGCGGGTCACCTTCGCCGGGGTGTCGTCACCGCTGCCCCCGGCGTCCTCCAGCAGCTGGTCCAGGTCGCAGAACCCGGCCATCTCCTTCGCGTCCGCTCCGCCGGCGGACATGCTGGTCCACCGCCCGGCCAGCAGTGACACGAGGGCCTCGGTGTCGGCCTGCGGCTCGCCCTTGCTCTGGGCCCGCAGGAACCGCTCGTCGTACTTCAGGTACAGCGTGTCGCCGGTCTTGATCAACTCGGCCTCGCCCTGGCCGTCCATGCTCATCGTCCCGGCGCAGTCGCCCCGCCGGTCCAGGGCGATGTCGATCTTCAGCGTCCCACCGCTCTCCTCGTCGGGGACGCTGCCGGTCATGCGCAGGGAGCGCGCCCCGGTGGTGGCCTTGAGCGCCCGCTCGGAGATCTCCGCGCCGGTCAGCCTGGCGAACGGCTCGTCCGATGCCGACGCCGAGGCGGACGTTGATGCCGATGTGGACGCCGACGCGGACGCCGGGGCCGCTGCCGAGCCGGACGCGCTGTCGCCGCCGTCCTGGCCGGACCCGCAGCCGGTCAGGCAGACGGTGGCGCCCGCGGCGAGCAGGAGAGCGGTGCGGGTGGTGCGGTGCGCGCGACGGCGCATGATGGATCCCCCCAGGGATTCTCAGTGAACGGTGTGCGCGGTCCGGCGCTCAGAACTGGCCGTTGCCGAGCAGTTCGCCGTCGGCGTCGTAGATCGTGACGAGGCCGTTCTCGCTGTCCTTCCAGTCGGCGAAGGAGGAGGCGATGAGCTTGGCCGGGCCCGTGCCCTCGCCCATGATGCCGCCGGTGAAGTCGGTGTAGACGTCGGCGGCGTCGAGGATGTCGTTCTGCTCGTCGGCGCCCTGCACCTTGGTGACGTGGGAGACGGCGTCCTTCTCCTTGGGCGTGCCGTTCTTCCGCACGAACGCCTTGAACTGCTCGGCCTGGGACGCCTTCTCGACGGCCTTGTCCTCGGCGGGCTTCGCGTCGGACCCGCCGTCCGCCTTCCCGCCGTCCGCCTTCTCGCCCGAGCTCGCGGAGGTCCGGCCGTCGCTCCTGGCGTCGCCGTCCCCGTCGCCCGAGTTCGCCGACAGCGCGCCGATGACGGCGATCCCCACCACGGCACCCAGCGCGATCTTGGTCTTCATGCCCATGACGTCAGTCCTCTCCCCAGAGACAGATCGATCGACCGTGAACCGAAGCCCATCGCCCCGGCCGGTCCGATGCGTCAATGAGACCAGAGCTTGTGAACCGAGTCAACACGGTTCACGGGAGTGTGGCTGTACACGGTGTGAATCGGAGTCGAGTCGCTTTCATCGGTAGGATCGGCGCCACACACCAGGACGAGGGGGCCCGAGCGTGCAGGACAACGGGACAGAGGTGACCGCCGCCGGTATCGCCCGGCTCGCCGGAGTCGGCCGCGCCGCCGTCAGCAACTGGCGCCGCCGCCACGCGGACTTCCCCCAGCCGGTCGGCGGCACCGAGACCAGCCCGTCCTTCGCCCTCGCCGACGTCGAGGCGTGGCTGCGCGCCCAGGGCAAACTCGCCGAGGTCCCCCCGCGCGAACGCGTCTGGCAGCAACTCCTCGGCCACCCCGAGGGACCGGCCGCCGCCCTGGTGCACGCGGGCTGCGCCCTCCTGCTCGTCCACGACCGCCCGACCCTCTGGCTGGAGGCGAGCGCGGGCTCCGACGAGCGCCTCGCCGCCCTGCTGCCCGCCGCCCTCGACCAGGTGCTCGACGCCCGCTTCGGCCCCGGCCCCGAGCGCGCCGTCACCACCCCGGCCGGCCCCCGGCTGCTCGCCTCCGCACCGCTCCTGCGCGGCGCCGCCGAACTCGCCGCCGGACCGGGCGCCCGCAAGGCCTACGAGTTCCTGCTCGGCCGCCATCTGGACGCCAACCCGCGGCAGTACACCTTGACCCCGGACCCCCTCGCCGAGCTGATGGCCGAACTCGCCGGCCCCGCCCGTACGGTTCTCGACCCCGCCTGCGGCACCGGAACCCTGCTCCGCGCGGCCACCGCCACCGCCCGGCCAGGACAGGAGCTGTACGGCCAGGACAGCGACCCCGCACTGGCCGCCCTCACCGCGCTGCGCCTCGCCCTGAGCACGGACGCCGCCGTGCGGATCGCCGCGGGAGACAGCCTGCGCGCGGATGCCCGCACCGGCCTGCGCGCCGACACCGCGCTGTGCCACCCGCCGTTCAACGAGCGCAACTGGGGCCACGACGAACTCGCCTACGACCCCCGCTGGGAGTACGGCTTCCCGGCCCGCACCGAGTCCGAACTCGCCTGGGTGCAGCACGCCCTGGCCCGGGTCAGGGACGGCGGCACCGTCGTCGTCCTCATGCCGCCCGCCGCGGCCTCCCGCCGCTCCGGCCGCCGGATCCGCGCCGACCTGCTGCGCCGGGGCGCCCTGCGCGCCGTGATCGCCCTGCCGACCGGCGCGGCACCCCCGTACAACCTCCCCCTGCACCTGTGGGTGCTGCGCCGGCCCGAGCGGGCGCCCGCGCAGCCCGGACTGCTGCTCGCCGACGCGGGGCAGTTCGCCGGGGAGGGGCGCGGCGGACCGGACTGGCGGTCCGTGCGGGAGACCGTGCTCGACGCCTGGGGCGACTTCGACCGCACCGGACGGCTCGACGAACGGCCGGGCCTGGCCCGATGCGTGCCCGTCATCGAACTCCTCGACGACGACGTCGACCTGGCCCCCGCCCGCCACCTGCCGCCCCCCGGCGCCACCGGTGACACCGGACGGCTCACCGACGTGCGGGCGCGCCTGGACGAAACCCTGCGGCTGACCGCGGAACTCACCCCCGCGCCCCCCGGCACCGCACGCCCCGCCCCGCACCGGCCGCTCACCACCGTCGGCGAACTCGCCCGCGGCGGCGCCCTCACCCTGCACACCGGGACGAACGCCGGCCACGCGCGCGTACCCCTGCTCACCGACCACGACGTCCTCACCGGCACCGGCCCCTCGGCCACCCTCCCGGAGGGCGACGAGGAACCCGTCCTGACCGAACCCGGCGACGTCGTCGTGCCCGTGCTGGGCGGCGGCTCCGTCGCGCGTGTCATCGACGACGCCACCGCCGGCGCCGCCCTCGGGCGCAACCTCGTGCTGCTGCGCCCCGACCCGGCAGCCCTCGACCCCTGGTTCCTCGCCGGGTTCCTGCGCGGCACCGCCAACCACCGGCGGGCCAGCAGCCACGCCTCCACCGCCACCCGCCTCGACGTACGGCGCCTCCAACTGCCCCGGCTGCCCCTCGACGCGCAGCACGGCTACGGCGACCGCTTCCGCGCCCTCGACGAGTTCGAGCGCGCGCTGCGGCTCGCGGGCCGCCTCGGGGAACAGCTGGTGCGGGGCATGTACGACGGGCTCACGGACGGCACGGTCGCCCCCGAGTGAGCGGCCCCGCGCGGGCCGAGTGACCAGGACGACAACGGTTCGGTACAACCCGGGGCCGGTCGTCCGTGTCGGCCTATACGCTCGTCTCCGCACCGGTCGCCCGGCGCACGTCCGTCCCACCAGGTCTCCAGGAGAAGTCATGCACGGCCACGGCTACGCGCCGCCACCGCCGCCGCGCCGCCCCAGAACCGCGGTGCTGGTTCTGCTGCGCGTCTTCTTCGTGGCCCTGCCCCTGCTGAGCCTCGGGTTCCTCGCCTGGATCTCGACCCTGTACGCGGCCATCGTGACCCGCCGGCCGCGCGACTGGTGGGCGTTCGCGGCGACGGCCGTCGTCCTGGTGGTCAGCTTCTGCTTCCTGGCCACCGACGACACCGACGACTTCAGCACCCCGGCCGGGACCACCGGCATGATCATCCTGCTGCTCAACGCCTGCGCCTGCGCCGGGTACTTCCTCTACGCGGACATCCGCCACCACCGGCAGCCGCCCCACCTCGGCCACCCGGTCCCGACGCCGCCGTTCCCGACGGCCGGGTACGGACACCCGCAGCCCCCGTACCCCTACGCACCGGCACCGGCACCGGCACCGGCCCCCGCACCCGCTCCCGCGCCCGTCCAGGCGCCGGTCCCGCCGTACCAGGCCCCGCCGCCCCAGCACCACCCCGCGCCCGCCCGCATCGACCAGGTCCGCGCCGAACTCGACGAGCTCAGCGACTACCTGCGCCACCACGACGGCCGCGACGGCGGCCACCAGGGCGGCAGGTGACCGTGGCGACGGGACGCGTCGTCGCCAGCCGGTACGAGCTGTCCACGCTCATCGGCCAGGGCGGCATGGGACAGGTCTGGACGGCCTACGACCGGCGCCTGGACCGGCGCGTGGCGGTGAAGCTGCTGCGCCCCGACAAGGTCGCCGGAGCGGAGGCCGACGAACTGCGCCGCCGGTTCGTCCGCGAGTGCCGCATCACCGCACAGGTCGACCACCCCGGCCTGGTCACCGTGCACGACGCGGGCAGCGAGGGCGAGGAGCTGTTCCTCGTCATGCAGTACGTCGACGGCGCCGACCTCTCCGACCACCTCGCCGAGCACGAGCCCTACCCCTGGCAGTGGGCCGTCGCGGTCGCCGCCCAACTGTGCGCCGTCCTCAGCGCCGTGCACGCCGTGCCGATCGTCCACCGCGACCTCAAACCGCGCAACGTCATGGTCAAGCAGGACGGCACCGTCACCGTCCTCGACCTCGGCGTCGCCTCCGTCATGGACGCCGACACCACCCGCCTCACCCACACCGGCACCCCCATCGGCTCGCCCGCCTACATGGCACCCGAGCAGGCCATGGGCGGCGCCGTCGGCCCGTACACCGACCTCTACGCACTCGGCGTACTCCTGCACGAACTGCTCAGCGGCGACGTCCCGTTCGCGGGCTCGACCGCCCTCGGCGTACTCCACCGGCACCTGTACGAACCTCCGCTGCCCGTGCGCCGCATACGCCCCGAGGTTCCCGAAGCCCTCGAAGCACTCGTCCTGCGCCTGCTCGCCAAGGACCCGCAGCACCGCCCCGACTCCGCCCAGGAGGTCTACGAGCACCTCGCGCTGCTGCTGCCCGCGCGCGGCATGCCCACCGGCGGTCCCCTCGACCCCACCCGCCCCTTCGTACGCCCGCACGCCCCCTGGCCCGACCGCGCCCGCACCCCCGCGCCGCAACCGGCGCCCGTACCGGCCGCCGCCGACGCCGGGAAGCCGGACGTAGCCCGCGCCGTCGACGACGTCAAGCGCCTCCTCGGCGAGGGCCGCATCACCCAGGCCGTCGACATCCTCGGCGCGATCCTGCCCGCCGCCGCCGAACAGCACGGCGAACGCTCCCCGGTCGTGCGCACCCTGCGCAAGCAGTACGCCGCGACCCTCCTGGACGACGGCCAGTACCGGCGCGCCCTGCCCGAACTGCGCCGCCTCGCCGACGAACGCGCCGCCGAGGCCGGCCAGGCCGACCCGCAGTCCCTGCGCCACCGCTACGACGCCGCCCACTGCCTGGAACAGCTCGGCGAGCCCGCGGCCGCCCTCGCCGAGTACCGGGCGCTGCTGCCGTACTACGAGAACCAGTACGTCGCCGGAGACCCCGACCTCGCCCACGACGTCCGCCGCCGCATCGGCCACCTCCTGCTCGCCCTCGGCGACCGCGCCGCCGCCCACGACACGCTGGCCCGGCTGCTGCACGACGTGGAGCGCGTCCACGGCCCCGGCCACCCGCTCGCGGGCGACATCCGGCGCACCCTCCAGTGGCTCGGCCAGATGCGCGGCTGACGACCGCCGGTGCGGGCCGGGGCGAGGCGGTGCCCGAAGTCCTGATGAATCGTTGGTGCAATGGGTTGGCCAGAGCCGGGCCACTGCCTAACATCGATCACCGCAAGACTTTGTGCACCGTCGCACAATCTCCAAACGGGAGGTTCCCTTGCACCGCCGCCGTCGCCCCGCGCTTCTCCTCACCGCCGCGATCGCCGCAGCGGCACCCCTGCTCACCGCCTGCGGCAGCGACGCGCATCCGGGCGCGGCGGCCGTCGTCGGCGACCAGCGGATCACCGTCGCCCAGCTGGAGAACCGCGTCGACGAGGTGCGCGAGGCACAGCGCGCCGCCGTCCCGGACGACACCCAGTACCAGCAGGTCGTCGCCCGGACCGGCACCCTCACCCGCGACACCCTGCACGGCATGGTCCTCGACCGCGTCCTGCACCGCGCCGCCCAGGACGCCGGAGTGAGTGTCAGCCGCAGGGAAGTACAGGACATGCGCGGCGAGCTGGAGGAGCAGGCCGGCGGCCCCGAGCAGCTGGAAACCGCCTGGCTCCAGCAGTACGGCGTCGCCCCCGACCGCCTCGACGACAACCTCCTCGTCCAGATCGAGGCCCAGAAGCTCGCCCAGAGCCTCGGCACCGACACCAGCCGCCCCGAGTTCTGGCAGGCCCTGTCCAAGGCGTCCAAGAAGCTCGACGTCGACCTCAACCCGCGCTACGGCACCTGGGACGTCCAGAAGAGCAGCCGCGTCGACGCCCGGACGCCATGGGTGCGGGAGATCACCGCGGCGGGGCCCCAGCAGCCGGCGTAACGCCCCTGAGCAGCGGCGATACGGTCCCCTGTGGACAACTCGGGGGGCCGTCGGCGGCGTGCGTTAGGTTCGGAGAGTGAACGCAACCACCGCCGACCCGACCCCTCCCGACCAGGGACGCATCGTCCTGCTCACCACCAGCCACCGCGTCGCCCCCGGCCTGCTGTCCTGGCCCGCCTGGCAGGCCCTGCGCACCGCCGACCGCGTCCTGTGCGCCGACGGAGCCCACCCGCAGCTGCCGTACCTGCGCGAGGCGGGCGTCCGGGTCGACGAGGCGGCCCCGACCGCCGAGGAGCTGGTGGACGCCTGCGCCGGCGGCCGCACCGCGGTGGTCGTCGCGACCGGCGAGGGAGACCCCGCGCTCACCGACGGTCTGGCCCGCCTCGCCGGCTCCGGCCGCGTCGCGATGCCCGACCTCGAACTGCTCCCCGCCTCCTACGACCTCCCGGGCGCCCGCCTCCTCGACCTCGTCCAGGTCATGGACCGCATCCGCATCGAATGCCCCTGGTCCTCCCGGCGCACCCACAAGGGCCTGGCCAAGTACGCCATCGAGGAGGCGTACGAACTGGTCGAGGCCATCGAGGACGGCGACCGCGACGAGCTGCGGGAGGAGCTGGGCGACGTACTGCTCCAGGTCGTCTTCCACGCCCGCATCGCCGAGGACGACCCCGACGCCCCGTTCTCCGTCGACGACGTGGCCGGCACCATCGTCGACAAGCTCGTCCACCGCCACCCGCACGTCTTCGGCGACGAGACGGCCGACACCCCCGAGGAGGTCCGCGCCCACTGGCTGCGCACCAAGGCCGCCGAGAAGCAGCGCACCTCGGTCACCGAGGGCGTCCCCCTCGGCCAGCCCGGCCTCGCCCTCGCCGCCAAGCTCGCCTCCCGCGTCCGCACCGCGGGCCTCGACGTCCCCCTGCCCACCGGCGACGGCATCGGCTACGAACTCCTCGCCCTCGCCGCCCGCGCCGAGTCCGAGGGCACCGACCCGGAGGCGGCCCTGAGAGCGGCGGCCCGGACGTACCGGGACTCGATCAGGGCGGTCGAGGGATGACCGGCCGGCCGCCCGTCCCCGGTCCCGCTTCCGGCCCCGCCCCCGAGCTGTTCACCTGGGAGTTCGCGAGCGACCCCTACCCGGCCTACGCCTGGCTGCGGGAACACGCCCCCGTGCACCGCACCCGGCTGCCCAGCGGGGTGGAGGCCTGGCTGGTCACCCGGTACGCCGACGCCAAGCAGGCCCTCGCCGACCCGCGGCTGTCCAAGAACCCGGCGCACCACGACGAGCCCGCGCACGCCAAGGGCAAGACCGGCATTCCGGGGGAGCGGAAGGCCGAGCTGATGACCCATCTGCTGAACATCGACCCGCCCGACCACACCCGGCTGCGCCGACTGGTCAGCAAGGCGTTCACACCCCGGCGGGTGGCCGAGTTCGCCCCTCGGGTGCAGGAGCTGGCCGACGGCCTCATCGACCGGTTCGCCGCCACCGGCTCCGCCGACCTGATCCACGAGTTCGCCTTCCCCCTGCCCATCTACGCCATCTGCGACCTGCTCGGCGTCCCCCGCGAGGACCAGGACGACTTCCGGGACTGGGCGGGCATGATGATCCGACACGGCGGCGGGCCGCGGGGCGGTGTCGCCCGGTCGGTGAAGAAGATGCGCGGCTACCTCGCCGACCTCATCCACCGCAAGCGCGCCGCGCTGCCGCCCGAGCCCGCCCCCGGCGAGGACCTCATCTCCGGCCTGATCCGCGCCTCGGACCACGGCGAGCACCTCACCGAGAACGAGGCCGCGGCCATGGCCTTCATCCTGCTCTTCGCCGGGTTCGAGACCACGGTCAACTTGATCGGCAACGGCACGTACGCCCTGCTCACCCACCCCGGGCAGCGGGAGCGGCTGCAGACCTCGCTGGCCGCCGGGGAACGCGGCCTGCTGGAGACCGGCGTCGAGGAACTCCTGCGCTACGACGGCCCGGTGGAGCTGGCCACCTGGCGCTTCGCCACCCGGCCGCTGACCATCGGCGGCGAGGACATCGCGGCCGGCGACCCCGTCCTCGTCGTCCTCGCCGCCGCCGACCGGGACCCGGAGCGGTTCACCGACCCGGACACCCTCGACCTCGCCCGCCGCGACAGCCAGCACCTCGGGTACGGGCACGGCATCCACTACTGCCTCGGCGCCCCGCTCGCCCGGCTGGAGGGCCAGACGGCGCTGGCCACGCTCCTCACCCGGCTGCCGGACCTCCGCCTCGCCGCGGACCCGGCCGAACTCCGGTGGCGCGGCGGCCTCATCATGCGGGGTCTGCGCACCTTGCCGGTGGCGTTCACGCCGAGCGCGTCATCGGCCGACAACGGTCCGTCGACGACGCAAAAGTGACACGCGCTCAACTCTGTGATCTTCACGTGATCTGCGCGGCATGAACTTGTGACAACCGATGATCTCCCTATACGTTCACGGATCAACGTGGTGTCGAGCGTCATCCGCCGCGTGGTCCCCGTCGTCTTGTGAAAGGTCGTCGCATGCTCTCCGGGAACGGTCGTCACCGCCGCCCCCGCCAGGCACCCGCTCTGGTCGTCGCCGCCGGAGTGACCGGCTCCGCCATCGCGATCCCGCTGCTCGGCGCCACCGGCGCCCACGCGGCCGACTCGGCGGCCTGGGACCAGGTGGCCGAGTGCGAGACCGGCGGCGCCTGGAGCCAGAACGGCGGCAACGGGTACTACGGCGGGCTGCAGCTGTCCCAGGAGGCCTGGGAGCAGTACGGCGGCCTGGACTACGCCCCCAGCGCCGACCGGGCCAGCCGCTCCCAGCAGATAAGAATCGCCGAGAAGATACACGCGGACCAGGGCATCGCCGCCTGGCCGACCTGTGGTCTGCTCGCCGGTCTGGGCAACGGCTCCGGGGTCGGTGGCGGGGCGTCGGAGGGCTCGGGCACCTCGGGGGAGAAGGACACCACCAAGTCGTCCGAATCGCCCACGACCACCAAAACGCCCGAGTCGTCCCAGTCGTCCGGGGCATCCGACTCGACCGAATCATCCGAGTCGTCCGGGGCGGCGGAGTCGACTTCCGGGGCGTCCTCTTCGTCCCCTTCGCCCTCTTCTTCGCCGTCCTCTGACGCTTCGACCGGCGCTGCGGCCGACGGTGCGGACGGTGCCTCGGGCAGCTCGTCCGGTGGTGCGGGCCAGTCCGCCAAGCCGGACACTTCGCCTGAATCCACCCCCTCCGTCGGCGCCGAACCGCGGGAAACCGAGGGCGCGTCCGGCGCCGGACGCCACCGCGGTGACAGTGCGGACGAGGGTGCCGCGAAGGAGGGTCCCACGGACCCGGCGCCGGGGCGGCACGCCTCGCGCGACGGTGCCGCGCGGGACGCCGGGGGCGGCCGTTACGTCGTCCGCACCGGCGACACGCTGTGGGCCATCTCCGACTCCCTTGACGTCGACGGCGGATGGCAGGCGCTCTACGCCGACAACGAGGCGGTCGTCGGCGCCGACCCCGACCACATCCTGCCCGGTCAGACGCTCACGGTCACGGGCGAATCGGGCGAAAAGTAGGGGGAGTTCGCGTCACGGTTAGAGACCGTATGTCCCTTTTGGATCTCGTGAGAGATAGGTCTCAGAAGCCGTGATCGTCTTTGAAAATCCGCGGAGCGCGTGTCTACGGTCATGACCGCTCGCCACCGCGGGCCCCGACAGCCGCAACGCCGAATCCTGCCAGCGGCCGTACGGGAACAGTCGTCGCGTCAAGCGCCGAAGGCAGGAGCGGGGGACCCAAGGTAAGCGCCGCACCGGGCAGTTGAGCCGGAGCGGCTAGGGGTGGAGCCGAGTTCCGCGAGGAACCCGGCCGGGCAACTCAACCGGCCCGAACCCGACAGCTCACCTCGCAGGCGTCGGTGAGGGGATCAACCATGCTGTTTTCCGGCAAGGGCAAGCACCGTCGTCCGTCCAAGGCCACCCGTGTCATCGCCGTCGCCGGTGTCACCGGTGCCGCCGTCGCCGCCCCGCTGATGGCGGCCGGCAACGCCTCCGCCGCCACCGCGTCCGAGTGGGACGCCGTCGCCCAGTGCGAGTCCGGCGGCAACTGGTCCATCAACACCGGCAACGGTTACTACGGCGGTCTGCAGTTCTCCGCCTCCACCTGGGCCGCCTACGGCGGTACGCAGTACGCCTCCACCGCCGACCAGGCGAGCAAGTCCCAGCAGATCCAGATCGCCGAGAAGGTGCTCGCGGGCCAGGGCAAGGGCGCCTGGCCGGTCTGCGGCACCGGCCTGTCGGGCGCCGCGTACACCGGTGGCGGCTCCCAGGACAGCGGTTCGGGCAGCTCCGAGAGCTCGCAGAGCCAGAGCAGCGGTTCCACCGCCGACCGCTCCACCGAGCAGAAGGCCTCCCGCTCCTCCGAGCGTCCGGCCGCGGAGCAGAAGACCGAGCAGGCCCCGAAGAAGACCGTCACCACCCCGACCGGCAAGAAGGTCGAGAAGGGCGACGGCGAGTACAAGGTCGTCAAGGGCGACACCCTCAGCTCGATCGCCGCGGAGCACGACGTCAAGGGCGGCTGGGCGAAGCTGTTCAAGCTGAACGACGACATCGTCGACGAGGCCGACCTGATCTACCCGGGCCAGCAGCTGCACCTGAAGTAAGCGGCGGCGGCTCCCGCGACTCCCGCCCTGGTGCGTGTTCCCCCGTACGCACCGGGGCGGGATTTTTCACGTCCCGCGTCCGCCGGGGCCCGCCTGTGGTTCCGTCCCGGTTTCCGGAAACGTCTTTGTTCCGTTCGGAAACAATTTACTCTCGGTTCTGTCCAGCGGGTGGGCGATCGGCTGGCCGATCGCCCGGAGCCGGTTAGGCTCGGTCCCGCAGAGCCGCCGCGGTCCCGCGGGACCCGCGCGTCACACCGAAGCGTCACATTGAAGAAGGAGATGCTCGTGCCGTCCATCGACGTCGTCGTAGCCCGGGAAATCCTGGACTCCCGAGGCAACCCCACGGTCGAGGTCGAGGTCGGCCTCGACGACGGCAGCACGGGTCGTGCCGCCGTTCCGTCCGGCGCCTCCACCGGTGCCTTCGAGGCCATCGAACTCCGTGACGGCGACCAGAGCCGTTACCTCGGCAAGGGCGTCGAGAAGGCCGTGCTGGCCGTCATCGAGCAGATCGGCCCGGAGCTGGTCGGCTACGACGCCACCGAGCAGCGCCTGATCGACCAGGCCATGTTCGACCTGGACGCCACCGACAACAAGGGCTCGCTCGGCGCCAACGCCATCCTCGGCGTCTCCCTGGCCGTCGCCCACGCCGCCTCCGAGGCCAGCGACCTGCCGCTCTTCCGCTACCTGGGCGGCCCGAACGCGCACCTGCTGCCGGTGCCGATGATGAACATCCTGAACGGCGGCTCGCACGCCGACTCCAACGTGGACATCCAGGAGTTCATGATCGCCCCGATCGGCGCGGAGTCCTTCTCCGAGGCCCTGCGCTGGGGCGCCGAGGTCTACCACACGCTCAAGAAGGTCCTGAAGAACAAGGGCCTGGCCACCGGCCTGGGCGACGAGGGCGGCTTCGCCCCGAACCTCGGCTCCAACCGCGAGGCCCTCGACCTCATCCTGGAGGCGATCAAGGAGGCCGGCTACACCCCCGGCGAGCAGATCGCCCTCGCGCTCGACGTCGCCGCGTCCGAGTTCTACAAGGACGGCTCCTACGCCTTCGAGGGCAAGACCCGCACGGCCGCCGAGATGACCGAGTACTACGCCGAGCTGGTCGAGGCGTACCCGCTGGTCTCCATCGAGGACCCGCTGTTCGAGGACGACTGGGACGGCTGGAAGACCATCACCGCCAAGCTCGGCGACAAGGTCCAGCTGGTCGGCGACGACCTGTTCGTCACCAACCCGGAGCGCCTGGCCCGCGGCATCGAGGAGAACTCGGCCAACGCCTTGCTGGTCAAGGTCAACCAGATCGGTTCGCTGACCGAGACCCTGGACGCCGTGGAGCTGGCCCAGCGCAACGGCTTCAAGTGCATGATGTCCCACCGCTCCGGCGAGACCGAGGACGTCACCATCGCCGACCTGGCCGTCGCCACCAACTGCGGCCAGATCAAGACCGGCGCCCCGGCCCGCTCCGAGCGCGTCGCCAAGTACAACCAGCTGCTGCGCATCGAGGAGATCCTCGACGACGCCGCGGTGTACGCCGGCCGCAGCGCGTTCCCCCGCTTCAAGGGCTGACGGCCCGGTAGAAGGCAGCGTCGTACGTACGTCCCCGTACCCGGTCCCGTACCGTGTGCGGGGACGTACGCGCGTGCACGGGAGGCGGAGACCAGATGGCCGTGAAGGACCGGGACCGTTTCTCCACCGCGACCAGGATCCGGATCATCGGGGAGCAGACCGCGGCCCGGGTCTACCGTTCGCAGACCAGGCGCCAGGCCCGGCGCTCCCGGCTGACCGGCCGGGCCGCGCTGCTCGCGATGGTGCTCTGCTCGCTCGTCGTGGCGCTCGCCTACCCGATTCGGCAGTACGTCGCCCAGCGCGCCGAGATCGCCGATCTCCAGCGGGAGCGGCGGGAGACCCGGCAGCGGGTCGAGGACCTGCGCGACCTCAAGGCACGCTGGCAGGACGACGCCTACGCCGAGCAGCAGGTCCGGCTGCGGCTGCACTACGTGATGCCGGGGGAGACGGGGTTCGTCGTCGTCGACCCGGAGGCGGCGGAGCAGACCCGTGCCGAGGCCGGTGCCGCCGACCGCCCCTGGTACCGGAACGTGTGGGACGGGGTCGACAAGGCCGACGCCGCCGCGAGCCGGCAGTGAACCGCCCACGCCGCCCACCCCGACCGCCGCGCAGACCGTGCCGACCGCGCAGACCGCTCCGGCAGTGACTCAACAGGAAGACCAGCAGAAGACAGTCATGCAGACTCCCCCGCCGACCACCCCGCGCACCGAGCCGACCGACGCGGACGTGGCGGCCTTCAAGCAGCAGCTCGGACGTCCCCCGCGCGGACTGCGCGCCATCGCGCACCGCTGCCCGTGCGGACAGCCGGACGTCGTGGAGACGGCGCCGCGGCTGCCCGACGGCACGCCCTTCCCCACGCTGTACTACCTGACGTGCCCGAAGGCGGCCTCCGCCATCGGCACGCTGGAGGCGAACGGCGTGATGAAGGAGATGACCGAGCGCCTGGGCACCGACCCGGAGCTGGCCGCCGCCTACCGCGCCGCGCACGAGGACTACATCCGGCGCCGCGACGAGATCGAGGAGCTGACCGGCTTCCCGAGCGCGGGCGGCATGCCGGACCGCGTGAAGTGCCTGCACGTGCTGGTCGCCCACTCGCTGGCCGCCGGTCCCGGCGTCAACCCGCTGGGCGACGAGGCGATCGCGATGCTGCCCGAGTGGTGGCGCAAGGGTCCGTGCGTGACGGCCCCCGAGACCGACGGGGAGGACGCCCAGTGACCCGGGTCGCCGCCATCGACTGCGGTACGAACTCCATCCGGCTCCTGGTGGCCGACGCCGACCCGGCCACGGGCGAGCTGACGGACCTGGACCGGCGCATGACCATCGTGCGGCTCGGCCAGGACGTGGACCGCACCGGGCGGCTGGCGCCCGAGGCGCTGGAGCGGACGTTCGCCGCCTGCCGGGAGTACGCCGAGGCCGTCAAGGCGCACGGCGCCGAGCGGCTGCGCTTCGTCGCGACCTCCGCCTCCCGCGACGCGGAGAACCGGGACGAGTTCGTGCGCGGGGTGCTGGACATCCTGGGCGTGGAGCCGGAGGTCATCTCGGGCGACCAGGAGGCGGAGTTCTCCTTCACCGGGGCGACGAAGGAGCTGACCGGCCGCGCGGACCTCGACAGGCCCTACCTGGTCGTCGACATCGGCGGCGGCTCCACCGAGTTCGTCGTCGGCGACGACCACGTGCGCGCCGCCCGCTCCGTGGACGTCGGCTGCGTCCGGATGACCGAGCGGCACCTGGTGCGCGACGGCGCGGTGACCGACCCGCCGTCCGAGGAGCAGATCGCGGCCGTACGGGCCGACGTCGAGGCGGCCCTGGACCTCGCCGAGCAGTCCGTTCCGCTGCGCGAGGCGCGCACGCTGGTGGGGCTCGCGGGGTCGGTGACGACGGTGTCCGCGATCGCGCAGGAGCTGCCGGAGTACGACTCGGCCGCCATCCACCACTCCCGTGTCTCCCGGGACCGGGTCCGGGAGATCACCGACTGGCTGCTGCGCTCCACCCACGCCGAGCGCGCGGCGGTCCCCGCCATGCATCCGGGCCGGGTGGACGTGATCGCGGCCGGGTCCCTGGTACTGCTGGCGATCATGGAGCGGACGGGCGCGGAGGAGGTCGTCGTGAGTGAGCACGACATCCTCGACGGCATCGCGTGGTCGATCGCGTAGGCCTTCGCGGCGGTGGGTGCGGTAGCGGTCTGAGCAGCGCGGACGACGATTGAGCGGGTCCCGGGGGCCTTCCGGGGCCCTTCGGTGACGGGCCGTCGGGAAAGTTCGTGAAGTTCTTCACAAGGAATTGGGCCCTGTCGGACGACGAAAGCGCGCGCGTTGACCCTTTTGGGGTTTCAACTGCCCTTTGAACGTGTTCAGGTCGGTGTCGCGAGGGGGTCCCGCGGAGTCCTCGCGGAAGGGTGGTCCACCGTCCCGGAGGCGCGGAGGCGCAGCTCACGCGGCATTGACAACGGGGTGCCCTACACGCTGGTTCCTTCGTCCGCCATGATCTCCGTCACGTGGGCGGCGGATGGTAGCACAGCACCCACCGAAGCTTGTGAAGGGGCGCACGATCGACCCCCCTCAACCGGGTGGATACTCGATGGCATGAGCACCACGGAGCGTCCCAGGATCCTCGTAGTAGGCGGTGGGTACGTAGGCCTGTACGCAGCTCGACGCATCCAGAAGAAGATGCGTTACGGCGAGGCGACCGTCACCGTCGTCGACCCGCGGTCGTACATGACCTACCAGCCCTTCCTTCCCGAAGCCGCCGCCGGCAGCATCTCCCCGCGGCACGTCGTCGTCCCCCTGCGGCGCGTGCTTCCGAAGGCGGAGGTCCTCACCGGCCGGGTCACCACCATCGACCAGGACCGCAAGGTCGCCACGATCGCCCCCCTGGTGGGCGAGGCGTACGAGCTGCCGTTCGACTACCTGGTCATCGCCATGGGCGCGGTCTCCCGCACCTTCCCGATCCCCGGCCTCGCCGAGCAGGGCATCGGCATGAAGGGCATCGAGGAGTCCATCGGCCTGCGCAACCACGTGCTGGAGCAGCTCGACAAGGCCGACTCCACCACCGACGAGGAGATCCGCCGCAAGGCGCTCACCTTCGTCTTCGTCGGCGGCGGCTTCGCCGGCGCGGAGACCATCGGTGAGGTCGAGGACATGGCCCGCGACGCGGCCAAGTACTACAAGAACGTCTCCCGCGAGGACATGCGCTTCATCCTCGTGGACGCCGCCGACAAGATCCTCCCCGAGGTCGGCCCCAAGCTCGGCCAGTACGGCAAGGAGCACCTCGAGGGCCGCGGCGTCGAGGTCTACCTGTCCACCTCCATGGACTCCTGCGTCGACGGCCACGTGGTGCTCAAGAACGGGCTGGAGGTCGACTCCAGCACCATCGTGTGGACGGCCGGCGTCAAGCCCAACCCGGCGCTGGCCCGCTTCGGCCTGCCGCTCGGCCCCCGCGGCCACGTCGACACCCAGGCGACCCTCCAGGTCCAGGGCACCGACTACATCTGGGCCGCGGGCGACAACGCCCAGGTGCCGGACCTCGTCGGCCGCAAGGCGGGCAACGAGAACGCCTGGTGCCCGCCGAACGCCCAGCACGCGCTGCGCCAGGCCAAGGTCCTCGGCGACAACGTGATCTCCGGCATGCGGGGCTTCCCGCAGAAGGAGTACAGCCACGCCAACAAGGGCGCGGTGGCGGGCCTCGGCCTGCACAAGGGCGTCGCGATGATCGTCATGGGCAAGATGAAGATCAAGCTCAAGGGCCGCCTTGCCTGGTACATGCACCGCGGCTACCACGGCATGGCGATGCCGACCTTCAACCGCAAGATCCGCGTCTTCGCGGACTGGACGCTCGGCATGTTCCTCAAGCGCGAGGTCGTCTCCCTCGGCGCGATGGAGACCCCGCGCGAGGAGTTCTACGAGGCCGCCAAGCCGGCCCCGAAGCCCGCCGCGGCGAAGGCCGCAGACCAGGGCGAGAAGGCCGCGCAGCAGGAGAAGACCGAGGCCAAGGCCTCCTGACCCCGCCTCGCTTCTGGCCGTAGCGGTTCTCAGCAGTACCCCCGAAGGGGCCGTCCGCCATCCGTGGTGCGGGCGGCCCCTTCGTGCTGTGCGGGTGCCGTGCCACCCGGGCGGCAAAACCGTTGGTGTGTACAGCTATTTTGCCGAGTCGTAACGCGCGCCGGGGACTGTACGGCGGCCTCCCAGGTGTTTACGTGGTGTTGGACATTCCGGGATCGCTCGTCACGGAGGACGCCATGGCTGACGCCGCGCTGCGGCTGCAGAACCTCTTCGAACAGTTGCTGGGAGCACCCCTTCCGGTGCGCATCCGCGCCTGGGACGGTTCGCTGGCGGGTCCGCCGGGCGCGCCGACCCTCGTCGTCCGCAACCGCAGGGCCCTGCGCCGCCTGCTGTTCAAACCGGGTGAACTGGGCCTGGCCCGCGCCTGGGTGGCCGGCGACATCGACGTCGACGGAGACCTCTACACCGCCCTCGGCCTGATGGCCGGCCTCATCTGGGAGCGCGGCGAGGACGCCCGCTCCCTGGTCGAGGCACTGCGCGACCCCGAGGTCCGGGCCGCCGTACGCGGCCTGGTGAAGCTCGCCGGGCCCCCGCTGCCGCCCGCGCCGCCGCCGGAGGAGATCCGCCGGGCCCGCGGCCACCTGCACACCAAGCGGACCGACAAGCGGGCCATCAGCCACCACTACGACGTCGGCAACGACTTCTACGAACTCGTCCTCGGCCCCTCCATGGTGTACTCCTGCGCCTACTGGCCCGCCCCGCCCGAAGAGGGCGGCACGCTGGAGGACGCCCAGCGCGACAAGCTCGAACTGGTCAGCCGCAAGCTCGACCTGAGCCCCGGTCAGCGCCTCCTCGACGTCGGCTGCGGCTGGGGCTCCATGGCGATCCACGCGGCCCGCGAGCACGGGGTGAGCGTCGTCGGCGTGACCCTGTCCCAGGAGCAGGCCGCCTACGCCCGCAAGCGCGTCGCCGACGAGGGGCTCACCGACCGGGTGGAGATCCGCGTCCAGGACTACCGGGACGTCGCGGACGGGCCGTACGACGCCATCTCCTCCATCGGCATGGCCGAGCACGTCGGCGCCGAGCGCTACCTGGAGTACGCCACCGACCTGCACAGACTCCTCAAGCCCGGCGGACGGCTGCTGAACCACCAGATCGCCCGCCGCCCCCAGCGGGACGAGTCCGCCTACAGCGTCGACGAGTTCATCGACGCCTACGTCTTCCCGGACGGCGAACTGGCCCCCGTCGGCACCACCGTCACCCAGCTGGAGCGGGCCGGTTTCGAGGTCCGCGACGTGGAGTCCATCCGCGAGCACTACGCGCTCACGCTGCGCCGGTGGGTCGCCAACCTGGAGTCCGACTGGGCGGCGGCCACCCGGCTCGTCACCCCCGGCCGGGCCCGGGTGTGGCAGCTGTACATGGCCGCCTCCGCGCTGTCCTTCGAGCGCAACCGCATCGGCGTCAACCAGGTCCTCGCCGTGAAGACGCCCGACTCGGGCGCCTCCGGCCTGCCGCTGCGCGCCCGCACCTGGAACTGAGACCGCGTACGCGCGGCCCGAAGGGCCCCGCTCCCACCGGGAGCGGGGCCCTTCGGGCGGGCGCGCCGCCTACTCCGCCTTGATGGCCTGGAGCATGTTCAGCCGTGCCGCCCGGCGGGCCGGCCACAGCGCCGCCAGGACGCCCACCGCGGCCGCCAGCAGCAGGAAGAGGCCCATCCGGCCCCAGGGCAGGACCAGCTCGTACGTCGCCATCGTGGTGCCCATCAGCTGACCGGCGGCCCAGCCGAAGAACACGCCGAGACCGACGCCGAGCACGCCGCCGAACAGGGAGATCACCAGGGACTCCAGGCGGACCATCCGCTTGATGCCCTTGCGGTCCAGGCCGATCGCCCGCAGCATCCCGATCTCCTGGGAGCGCTCGAAGACCGACATGGCCAGGGTGTTGATGACACCGAGGACGGCCACGATCACCGCCATGGCCAGCAGGCCGTAGAGCATGTTCAGCATCAGCGTGAACATCTTCGCGATCTCGTTGGAGATGTCCTTCTTGTCCTGGATCTTGATCGCCGGGTTGGTGTCCATCGCCTGCGTCAGGCTGTCCTTGGAGGCCGAGGAGGCGCCGTCGGACATCTTCACCATGACCTGCATGTCGACCGGTTCCGACTGGTGCGGGGTGACGGTGGACAGGTCGGCCATGATGCCGCGGATCATCTCGTTGCCCTCGTAGACCCCGGCGACCTTCAGCTGCTCCTTCTTGCCGTCCTCGAAGGAGGCGGCGAAGGTGGAACCGGTCTTCCAGCCGTGCTCCTTGGCGGTGTCGTCGTCCACCATCACGTTCGTGCCGCCGATCTCGAAGGCGCCCTGCTCCACCTTCAGGTCGGTCAGCTCGCCGATCGTGGAACCGGTGACGCCGGTGAGGTACTCGGTCTCCCCGCCGATGCGGGACTCCGCGTTGCGCAGCGGGCTGAGCGCGGTGACCCCGTCGGCCTTGGCCAGCCTGTCGGCGACGTCCGGGCTCAGGGGGTTGCCGTTGGCCATGGAGACCACGTAGTCGGCCTCGATCGACGCCGAGGCCATCTTGTCGATGGACTTCTGCAGGCTGCCCGCCATCACGGTCATGCCGGTGATCAGGGTGAGGCCGATCATCAGTGCGGAGGCGGTGGCGGCGGTACGGCGCGGGTTGCGCACCGAGTTCTGCCGGGCGAGCTTGCCGGAGACGCCGAACAGACGCAGCACCGGTGCGGCGGCGGCGATCAGCGGGCGGGAGAGCAGCGGCGTCAGGATGAACACGCCGATGATCAGCAGGACCGCGCCCAGCCCCATCGGGGCCTGCCCGTCCGAGCCGCTCATCGTTGTGGCCGCGAGGACCACCGCGACACCGGCGGCCGAGAACAGCGCGCCGAGCGTGTTGCGCAGCACCAGCGACTTGGTCGTGGCCTTGGCGTGCACGCTGCTCATCGCCGCGACCGGCGGGATCTTCGCCGCCCGGCGGCCCGGCAGCCACGCCGCCAGCATGGTGACCAGGACGCCGACCGCGAAGGCGGTGACGATCGTGCCGGACGAGATCACCAGCGGGCCGTCGGGCACGACCTCGCCCATCGAGTCCATCAGGGAGCGCATCCCGGCACCGATGCCGATGCCCGCGAGCAGACCGGTCACGGCGGCGACGACGCCGACCACGAACGCCTCGATCAGCACCGAGCGCGTGACCTGCCGGCGGGAGGCGCCGACCGCCCGCATCAGGGCCAGTTCCTTGGTGCGCTGGGCGACCAGCATGGTGAAGGTGTTGGCGATGATGAACGTGCCGACGAAGAGCGCGATACCGGCGAAGACCAACAGCCCCTGCTTCATGCCGCTCATCGACGAGGCGATCGCCTCGGCCTGGTCGTCGGCGAGCTTCTCGCCGGTGGTGGTCTCGACGAGGCCCTTCGGCAGCGCCCCGTCCAGCTGCGCCTTCAGCGCCGCCTGCGTGACACCGGCCTTCGCCCGGACGTCGATCTCGTCGTACACGCCGGCCTTGCCGAACAGCTTCTGCGCGGTCGCCGTGTCGAACAGGGTGAGCGTGCCGCCCGCCGCGACGTTGCCGTCGTCGGTGGTGAAGACGCCGGTGACCTTCGGGGTGAGGACCGGTCCGTCGACGGACATGCGCACGGTGTCGCCGACGCCGTAGCCGGTGCGCTCGGCCGTCCTGGCGTCGATGAGGATCTCGCCCTCGCCCTTCGGGGCACGCCCCTCGACCAGCGGGTACCGGGAGTCCTTGGCACCCCAGTAGTTGCCGCCCTTGGTGCTCCAGCCGTCGCCGATCAGGTCGCCGTCCTTGTCGGCGACGGCGGTGAAGCCGGTCACGACGCCGATCGCGGAGGCCGCGCCGGGCACCTCGGCGCTGTCGTCGAGCAGGTCCTGGGTCAGCTCGGGAAGCTCACCGACCTTGTCGCCCTCGGAGTCCTGGTACTCGGCGGTCACGGCCACGTCGACCTGGTCGTACCCCTTGGCCGAGCTGTTCTGCAGGGCGTCGGAGATGGTGTTGGTGAAGACCAGGGTGCCCGACACGAACGCCACGCCGAGCATCACGGCGAGCACGGTCATCAACAGCCTGGCCTTGTGCGCGAAGACGTTGCGCAAGGCAGTACGGAACATGGGTCTTCTCTGTCCGGAGGTACGTGCGATTCAGGGGCGTGGACGGGTCAGCTGGTGCGGCCCTTGGCGTCGAACTGCTTCATGCGGTCCAACACCGAGTCGGCCGTCGGCCCGTACACCTCGTCGACGATGCGTCCGTCCGCGAGGAAGACCACCCGGTCCGCGTAGGCGGCGGCCACCGGGTCGTGGGTCACCATCACCACGGTCTGGCCCAGCTCCCGCACCGAGTTGCGCAGGAAGCCCAGCACCTCGGCGCCGGAACGGGAGTCGAGGTTGCCGGTCGGCTCGTCACCGAAGATGATCTCCGGCCGGGAGGCCAGCGCGCGTGCCACGGCGACCCGCTGCTGCTGACCGCCGGAGAGCTGGGAGGGCCGGTGCCCGAGGCGTCCGGACAGCCCGACCATCTGGATCACGGAGTCCAGCCACTGCTTGTCGGGCTTGCGGCCCGCGATGTCCATCGGGAGGGTGATGTTCTCCAGCGCGGTGAGGGTCGGCAGCAGGTTGAACGCCTGGAAGATGAAGCCGATCTTGTCCCGGCGCAGCTTGGTCAGCTGCTTGTCCTTGAGCGAGCCCAGCTCGGTCTCGCCGATGCGCACCGAGCCGGACGAGAAGCTGTCGAGGCCGGCGACGCAGTGCATCAGCGTGGACTTGCCGGAGCCGGAGGGGCCCATGATCGCGGTCAGCTCGCCCTGCCGGAAGTCGATGGAGACGCGGTCCAGGGCGACCACCTGGGTCTCGCCCTGGCCGTAGATCTTGGAAAGCTCCGTGGCGCGCGCGGCCACGAGGGTGGACCGGTCGGCGATGGGTGCGGTGGTCACGGGAAGGGCGCTCCTGTCGGTACGGCGGGTGCGGTCGGCACGGTGCGTGTGGTCGGCACGGTGTGCTCGGGGACTTCATCCATCGTCCCGGCAGTACGGCGCCGTGTAGTCAGCCGCTGTTCCGGTTCCGGGGGGCGACTTCGGTCGGACAGGGCGGGCCGGTGTCATACCTGCGGATGACGGCCGACCCCGACGGCACGCGCCGTCGCGTCCGGGTGGTGGGGGGTGGTGCGGGGCGGCGCGAGAACAGGGCGGGCGCCCTCGTCGTGACGGTGAAATCCCGTCATTCCGCATACGGCGCGGACTGTCGCACGCAAGGCTGTTGGCATGTGCTGATGGCCTGCCCCGGCATCTGATGGACCCTCAGGCATCAATAAAATAAGACAACATCGGTCGTCCCGCCCAAGGTCCGGGAGGTGCGTCCCGATAGGCTCAGGGCGCGCTACGCGGAGCCCATGGCCTGCCCGGATGGTGGAATGCAGACACGGCGAGCTTAAACCTCGCTGCCCCTTCGAGGGCGTGCCGGTTCAAGTCCGGCTCCGGGCACAACCACCGACCGCCGTCCCGTGCGGGCCGCCGGCCGTCCGGCGTTGATCCCTTCTTCTCGTGCTCATCGTTTCCTCGTGCCCCTCGTTCCTCCTTCCCGTGGACCGTTGACAGCGGTGTGCGGCGGACTGGACACTCATCGCGTACTGGTGAAGGAAATTTCACCAGGCGAACGTCCACTGTGTTCGAGCAAGGCAACGACGCCGATCGAAGGGAACGACCGATGCGCACCACCGTCGGCATCATCGGAGCAGGCCCCGCCGGGCTCCTGCTCGCCCGGCTGCTCCACAACGCCGGGATCGACTCGGTCGTCCTGGAGAGCCGCGACCGTGCCTACGTCGAGCGCAGGCAGCGCGCCGGGATCCTGGAGCAGGGCACGGTGGACGTGCTGCGCGAGGCGGGGGCCGGGGAGCGGATGGACCGCGAGGGGCTGCGCCACGACGGCATCGAGCTGCGGTTCGACCGGCGCCGCCACCGCGTCGACTTCCCCGCGCTCACCGGCGGCAGGTCCGTCATGGTCTACGCCCAGACCGAGGTCTGCAAGGACCTCATCGCCCTCCAGCTCAAGGACGGCGGCCCGCTGCTGTTCGAGGCGGAGGCGCTGGCCGTGGAGGGCGCCGACACGGACCGGCCGCGCGTCCGCTTCCGCCACCGGGGCGCCGAGGACGTCCTGGAGTGCGACTACGTCGTCGGCTGCGACGGCTACTGGGGGATCGCCCGGGCGGCCGTCCCGGACGGGCGGACCTTCGAACGGACGTACCCCTTCGGCTGGCTCGGCATCCTCGCCGACGTCGCCCCCTCGCACGACGAGCTGGTCTACGCCCGCCACGAACGCGGTTTCGCCCTGCTGTCCATGCGCTCCCCGTCCGTCTCCCGCCTCTACCTCCAGGTCCCCGCGGACACGGACGCCGACAGCTGGAGCGACGAGCGGATCTGGGACGAGCTGGAGCGCCGCTTCGAGACCGACGACGACTGGAGCCTCCGGCGGGGCCCCATCACCCAGAAGTCGGTCACGCCGATGCGCTCCTACGTCCACGAGCCCATGCGGCACGGCCGCCTCTTCCTGGCCGGGGACGCCGCGCACATCGTGCCGCCCACCGGCGCCAAGGGCCTCAACCTCGCCGTCGGCGACGTCGTCACCTTTGCCCGCGCGCTGTCCCACCGCACGGCCACCGGCTCCGACGACCTCCTCGACGCCTACTCCGCGACCTGCCTGCGCCGCGTCTGGCAGGCCGAGCGGTTCTCGTACGACATGACGACGCTGCTGCACACCGCACCCGGCGCCACGCCCTTCGAGGACCGGCTCCAGCTGGCCCGCCTCGACCGGATCGCCTCCTCCCGCGCCGCCGAGACCGACCTCGCCGAGGCGTACACGGGGTTCCCGATCGGGTGAACGCCGCCCGGCAGCGCACGAGGCCCCGGCCGTGAGGGGAATCACTGATCGGCGTAGCGTGTTGAGTCGCAAGGCGAGGGAAAGATCCTCCCCAAGCAGTAGGGTCATTCCTTTGCCGTTCTATTACTCTTGAGCCAAGGCTGCGTCGTGTGGCCATGGAGGAGTGAAATGAGGAGCAGAAACCCGGTCTTCTCGCGACGGGGGTTCAGCCGCGACAACGGCTACGCGGGCTTCAACGCCGCGCCGCAGGCCGGGGGACCCGCCGTCGCCACGCAGGCCAACCCGTACGCGCAGGGCACCCAGGGCAACCCGTACGCCCAGCCGTCCGCCGGCAACCCGTACGCGCAGAACCCGTACGCCCAGCAGGACCTTCAGTACGGCACGCCGCCGCAGGCACCCGCCACCACCGGCCGGATGACGATGGACGACGTCGTCATCCGCACGGCGAGCACGCTCGGCGTGCTCGTGGTGACGGCCGCGCTCGCGTGGGCGCTGCTGCCCGTGGACGACGCCAACATCAACCGCTCGTACGGCATCGGTATCGGCGCCGCGCTGATCGGCATGGTCCTGGCGCTCGTCCAGTCCTTCAAGCGCAAGCCCACCCCGGCGCTGATCCTGCTCTACGCGGCGTTCGAGGGTGTCTTCCTCGGCGTCGTCTCCAGCGTCGTCGACAACCGCATCGCGGACGGTGCGGCCATGCAGGCCGTGATCGGCACGATGGCCGTCTTCGCCGGTGTGCTGATCGCCTACAAGGCGGGCTGGATCCGCGTCAACCGACGCTTCTACGGCTTCGTGATGGCCGCCGCGCTCGGCTTCGTCATCCTGATGATGGTGAACCTGCTGTTCGCCGTCTTCGGCGGCGGTGACGGCCTCGGCTTCCGCAGCGGCGCGCTCGGTGTCGTCTTCGGCATCGTCGGCATCATCCTCGGCGCCTGCTTCCTGGCCCTCGACTTCAAGCAGGTCGAGGACGGGCTCGCCTACGGCGCCCCGCGCGAGGAGGCCTGGTTCGCCGCCTTCGGTCTCACGCTGACGCTGGTCTGGATCTACCTGGAGTTCCTGCGCCTGATCGCGATCTTGAACAGCAACGACTAGTAGCACCCAGCAGGTGAAGGGCCCCGGGCTTCGTGCCCGGGGCCCTTCGTCGTCGTGGGGTCGGCGCGCCCGCTCACAGCAGGTTGCGGGCGGCCCTTCTCAGGTCGTACTCGTGGACGATCGCCTTCGCGTGGCCGTACGCGAGGTTGTGTTCGTGGCGGAGCCAGCTGACCTTCTCCTCGAAGCGGAAGAGGGCGGGGCCGTCCTCGACGGCGCGCAGCCAGTCGGAGATCTCACGGCCGGTGCACTGGGGGATACGGGCGAGCAGGTTGCGATGGGTCTCCTCGGAGAAGACTTGGGACATCGGCGCCTCCGGGCGAAAGGGGTTGTAAGCCGGTCCTTCAGGTCACCGTGCCTGAGCGTTCGCCCGTTGGCAACAGTCCCGGACGGCCGCGTACGCTCACGCCGTGGTTGATACGACGCCTTTGACCCGTGCCGTGGACGACTTCGCCGACCGGCTGCGGGCCGCCCCGCAGAGCAGGCTCCAGCGCGGCGCCGCCGCCGAGGCGCTGGAGCTGGCCAGGGAGTTGGCCCGGCGCGCCCAGTCGGTGGAGGAACCCGGGACCGAGCCCCGTGAGATGCCGGACGCGGGCATGTTCGCCGCGGCCGACCAGATCGCCGTCGCCGCACACGACTTGGCCCTCGTACTGGAGGACGAGGGCCAGGTGGAAGAAGCGGCGGCGCTGGTGGAGGAGGCCCGCAAACGGGCCGGGGTCTGACGCGACCGGCGTGACTACAGGGACGCGATGACGCGGTCCGCCAGGATGTAGACGTTCTCCTCGCCGCAGGCGAAGGTCAGCGTGTAGGCACCGGAGATCCCCGAGCCGCCGAGGAGATACGGCGTCTGGCCCGCGCCCAGCGCGGCGGCCAGGCGTTCCGCGGTCTCGCGGTGCCCCGGGGTCATGCACAGGGTGGTGCCGTCGGCGAAGACGTACACGTCGAGGGTGCCCAGCGGGCCCGGACGGACGTCGGCCAGCGCGACGCTCGACTCGGCCAGCTCCTCCAGGGTCGCCACCGTGCGGTCGTGGTCGTTCACGGCCGGGGACGGGTTCGGCACGAAGTCCGGGTGGGAGGGGTGCCGACGGCGGGCGGCGGCCAGCTCGGCGGACTCCCTGGGACCGGCGTGGCCCGCGTCCTGCGAGGACGGCTCGTCGGTGTCCGCGACCGGCTCGATCACGGGCTCCAGGCCCACCAGGTCGGCCTGGCGGGGCAGGAACAGCTCGCTGTCGGACAGACCGAGCAGCAGGGGCGCGTCGGAGGCGTCCCGGGTCTCCTGGGCGGCCCAGAAGGCCCGCGCCTCGGCGAGTTCCCGCTCGCGCTCCTCGGCGAGCGCGTCCGCGACGGCGGCGCGTATCTCCTCGGCATCGGCGGTGGTGCGGGCGGCGGGCACCCGGCCCCGCGCGGCGGTGGCCCGGCTCTCGGCCAGCTCGGCGCGCAGGGCGGTCACCTGCCGGCGCAGCACCAGGATGCTGCGCAGCACGGCGACGCCCACGGCGCCGGTGGCGGCCGTGGTGAGCAGCAGGGCGATCGGCATGGCGCTCACTGACGTACTCCCGGTTCAAAGTCGACCCCCGACTTCCTACATCAGCTTGAAGGGAGGACTAACCGCCTGTCAGTGCGTAACGTCACGAAACGGACAGGACTTTGGGCCCGGAGGGTGGGGGTGGGGCTGGTCTGACCTGCGTAAATCCAGGGTGCGGGAGAGGTAGGTCACATCCTGGGGGAGTTTGGGTCACAAAACGGCCCAGAACCCTGGGTGGAACAGGGTCCCGGGCCGCCTCGTCACGCTGGGTCCGCCGGGCGCTACTGACGGTCTCTCAGCGCCCTCGGTGGCGGCCCCCGGCGGGGGTCAGCTCAGGCGCTCGATGACCATGGCCATGCCCTGGCCGCCGCCGACGCACATGGTCTCCAGACCGAACTGCTTGTCGTGCGTCTGGAGGGAGTTGATCAGCGTGCCGGTGATGCGGGCGCCGGTCATGCCGAAGGGGTGGCCGACGGCGATGGCGCCGCCGTTGACGTTCAGCTTCTCCAGCGGGATGCCGAGGTCGCGGTAGGAGGGGATGACCTGCGCGGCGAACGCCTCGTTGATCTCGACCAGGTCGATGTCGTCGATGGTCAGTCCGGCGCGGGACAGCGCCTGCTTGCTCGCCTCGACCGGGCCCAGGCCCATGATCTCGGGGGAGAGGCCGGAGACGCCGGTGGAGACGATGCGGGCGAGCGGGGTCAGGCCCAGCTCGCGGGCCTTGGTGTCGCTCATGATCACCAGGGCGGCGGCGCCGTCGTTGAGCGGGCAGCAGTTGCCGGCGGTGACCAGGCCGTCGGGGCGGAAGACGGGCTTGAGGCCCTGGACGCCCTCCAGGGTGACGCCGGCGCGGGGGCCGTCGTCCTTGGCGACGACGGTGCCGTCGGGGAGGGTCACCGGGGTGATCTCGCGCTCCCAGAAGCCGTTCTTGATGGCTTCCTCGGCGAGGTTCTGGGACCGGACGCCGAACTCGTCCATGTCCTGCCGGGTGATGCCCTTGGCGCGGGCGAGGTTCTCGGCGGTCTGGCCCATCGCGATGTACGGGTCGGGGATGAGGCCGTCCTCGCGCGGGTCGTGCCAGGTGGTGCCCTCCTGCTCGGCGACGGCCGCGGTACGGGCCTCGGCCTCGGCGAACAGCGGGTTGCGGGTGTCCGGCAGGCTGTCGGAGTTGCCCTTGGCGAACCGGGAGACCATCTCGACACCGGCCGAGATGAAGACGTCGCCCTCACCGGCCTTGATGGCGTGCAGGGCCATGCGGGAGGTCTGCAGGGACGAGGAGCAGTACCGGGTGACGGTGCAGCCGGGCAGGTGGTCCATGCCCATCTCGACGGCGACGATCCGGCCGAGGTTGTTGCCCTGCTCGCCGCCGGGCAGGCCGCAGCCGAGCATCAGGTCGTCGATGTCCCTCGGGTCCAGCTCGGGGACCTTGGCGAGGGCCGCCTGGATGATCGTGGCGGCCAGGTCGTCGGGGCGCAGGTCCTTGAGCGAGCCCTTGAAGGCGCGGCCGATGGGGGAGCGGGCGGCAGAGACGATCACGGCTTCGGGCATCACGGCTCCAGTGATGAGGGGTTGGCGGCTGCTGGGGAAGTTACCCGGCCGTATGGCCTGGGTCACGGGTATGGGCGTGTGACATGGGCCGCAACTTTCTAAGCGCTTGCTTTTGCCTCCGGCGGTTGGGCGGGGCTTGTTCCGCGGGGTGCGGTGGCGGGCGTGCCCGGGGGCTGCGCCCCCGGACCCCCCTTTCGGCCTGGACGGCCTCGTCCTCAAGCGCCGGACGGGCTGGGGGGCGGGCTGGCGGTGGGTTCTCTGCGGGTGTGCGGTGGCGGGTGTGTGGCGGGCGTGCCTGGGGGCTGCGCCCCCGGACCCCCCTTTCGGCCTGGACGGCCTTGTCCTCAAGCGCCGGACGGGCTGGGTGGCGGGCTGGCGGTGGGTTTTCTGCGGGTGTGCAGTGGCGGGTGTGTGGCGGGCGTGCCTGGGGGCTGCGCCCCAGGCAACCTTTCGGCCTGGGTGGTCTTGTCGTCAGGCGTTGGTCGGGCTGGTGGGTTCTGCCTCCGTTACCCGGCGGCGCCTGCGGCGTTTCAGTAGGGCCCAAGGGCCGCGCGGGCCCGTGGGCATCGCGGCGGCGACCTCCGTGCCGGCCTCGGACGCCGCCTCCGCCGCCGCCCTGGCCACCGGCAGGAAGCCCTCGCGGCGCAGCGCGTCCGGGTGCTCCTCCTCGGCCGGCCACAGGCCGAGCGCGGCGCACACCGACGGCAGGACCGCCATCGCGGCGGTGGCGTACCCCTCGGCGGAGGGGTGGTAGTTGTCGGGGCCGAACAGCTCCCGCGGGTTCTGCGCGAACTCCGGGCCCAGCAGATCGCCCAGCGACACCGTGCGCCCGCCCTGCTCGACGACGCCGATGGTCTGCGCCGCCGCGAGCTGCCGCGAGGCCCGCCGGGCCAGCCAGCGCAGCGGTTGCCGCACCCGCTCGATCGTGCCCAGGTCCGGACAGGTGCCGACCACCACCTCCGCCCCGGCCGTGCGCAGCCGCCGTACCGCCCCGGCAAGGTGCCGCACCGAGCGGGTCGCCGGCATCCGGTGGGTGACGTCATTGGCGCCGACCATGATCACGCAGATGTCCGGCACCCGGCCGGGATCCGCGAGCACCAGCGCCACCTGCCGGTCCAGGTCGTCCGAACACGCCCCCGGCTGCGCGACCGACCCCAGCCGCACCGGCCGCTCCGCCACCGCCGCGAGCCCCGACGCCAGCAGCGCGCCCGGCGTCTGCCCGGCCCGGTGGACGCCCTGCCCGGCGGCCGTGGAGTCGCCCAGCATCATCAGCCGCAGCGGGGGATCACCGGCCGTGGGCAGGGTGCCGCCGTACAGCCCCTGCGCGTTCGGCACCCGGGTCGGCGTGCCCACGCCCACCCGGCGCCTGGCCAGCTGCACCTCCGCCACCACCAGACCGACCGCCGCCGCCCCCGCCAGCCCGATACCGCCGCCGCCGTACGCCGCGCCGGCCGCGATCCGCCGGGCCACCCGCGCCCTCGACATGCTCGTCATGCGTCGCCGCCACCTCCTCCAACCCGTACACCCACTCCTTGCCCCGTACGGACGGTCGCCCAATCTCAACGCAGGGTGAACGACCGTCACGGGCCACCCGCGGGCCCGCAGGCCATAGGCTGGCGGGACCGATATCGACCCTTCTTTTGCGGCATCCGGAGACCACGGTGCAATTCCACGACTCGATGATCAGCCTCGTCGGCAACACCCCGCTGGTGCGGCTCAACAACGTGACCAAGGGGATCAGGGCCACCGTCCTGGCCAAGGTGGAGTACTTCAATCCGGGCGGCTCGGTGAAGGACCGCATCGCCCTGCGCATGATCGAGGCCGCGGAGAAGAGCGGAGAGCTGCAGCCGGGCGGCACGATCGTCGAGCCGACCAGCGGCAACACGGGCGTGGGACTGGCCATCGTGGCCCAGCAGAAGGGCTACAAGTGCATCTTCGTCTGCCCCGACAAGGTGTCCACCGACAAGATCAACGTGCTGCGCGCGTACGGCGCCGAGGTCGTCGTCTGCCCGACCGCGGTCGACCCCGAGCACCCCGACTCGTACTACAACGTCTCCGACCGGCTGGTCCGCGAGACGCCGGGCGCCTGGAAGCCGGACCAGTACTCCAACCCGAACAACCCGCTCTCGCACTACCACTCCACGGGCCCCGAGCTGTGGGAGCAGACCGCGGGGAAGATCACCCACTTCGTGACCGGCGTCGGCACCGGCGGCACCATCTCCGGCACCGGCCGGTACCTGAAGGACGCCAGTGACGGCGCGGTGAAGGTGATCGGCGCCGACCCCGAGGGCTCCGTCTACTCCGGCGGCTCCGGACGCCCGTACCTGGTCGAGGGCGTCGGCGAGGACTTCTGGCCGACGGCGTACGACCGCGAGGTCGCGGACGAGATCGTCGCCGTCTCCGACAAGGACTCCTTCCAGATGACCCGCCGCCTCGCCAAGGAGGAGGGCCTGCTGGTGGGCGGCTCCTGCGGCATGGCGGTCGTCGCGGCCCTGGAGGTGGCGGCGCGGCTCGACGAGGACGACGTGGTGGTCGTGCTGCTGCCGGACAGCGGGCGCGGCTACCTCAGCAAGATCTTCAACGACGAGTGGATGGCCGACTACGGCTTCCTGGAGGACGCCGGACCCAGCGCCCGCGTCGCCGAGGTGCTGAACCACAAGGAGGGCGGCCACATCCCCTCCCTCGTCCACATGCACCCGGACGAGACCGTCGGCCAGGCCATCGAGGTGCTGCGCGAGTACGGCGTCTCGCAGATGCCGATCGTCAAGCCCGGCGCCGGCCACCCGGACGTGATGGCCGCCGAGGTCGTCGGCTCGGTCGTGGAACGGGAGCTGCTGGACGCGCTGTTCACCAAGCGCGCCTCGCTGGAGGACCCGCTGGAGAAGCACATGTCCGCCCCGCTGCCCCAGGTCGGCTCCGGTGAGCCCGTCGCGGACCTGATGTCGGTGCTCGGGGGCGCCGACGCGGCGATCGTCCTCGTCGAGGGCAAGCCGACCGGCGTGGTGAGTCGGCAGGACCTGCTGTCCTTCCTCGCCAAGGGCAAGTAGGACAAGCAGGGCAGGCGGGATCCGCGCCCCAGCCGATGATCTTCGTGGACTTCGCGGAAGTGGTACGCGCACGTCATGTGCGCGCAGCAGTCGCTTAACACGGGACCGGCAGAGTACGGGGTGTCGGCAGGGACGGGGAGCGGCTCCCCCGGCCCGCCGACGCCGAACGGCGTCACGGACCTTCCGGAGCGGCTCCCGGACCTCCAAGGACGCCACGGACGCGCCACCCCGGCCGTGAGGCCCGGCAGTGCGCGCGTCCCCCCGCGGGGACCGCCGTCGTCCCGCCCCCCAGTGATGGGGGTGCGGCGGTCCCCGCGCAGTCTTCCCCCGGCCCGGTCTCCCCGGGCGCCCCCTGCTCAGTCCTCCCAGGCGTCGCCCCGCTCGGCGCGGCGGCGCCGTCCGAACAGGTCGGGATTGGTGCGGGCGACCTGGACCACGTTGACCCCGACGATGCCCGCCCAGGCGACCAGCATCCCCGGCAGGTGTGCCACGCCGCCGCCGATCGCGGACAGCGGGATCGCGAGCACCAGCGAGACGATGCCGAAGCCGAAGCGCTCGCCGAAGGAGTCCGTGGGCCTCGGTGACCGGCTGTCCCGGGCGGCCGTCATCTGCTGCTCGGCGAGCTGCCGGCGCACCCGGCGCTCCACCGCTCCGTCGATGCGCTGGTCGACCTTCTCCAGGAACGAGTCGACCAGCGCCGACTCGTACTCCTCGCCCAGCTCCCTGCGGGTCTGCAGGGTGGCGTCGAGTTCCTTCTTCAGGTCGGTGTCGCGTGCGTCCATTCCCGTCATGCGACCCAAGGTAGGTATCCGGGGACGCCGTCGGCACTGGGGACAACCCCCGTTTTCGGCGGGGGCCGTCCCGTACGGGTCGGCCGGTGCCGCCACCTCGCTGTATAACGGTATGCAGAAAAAGGGGCGCGTGAATAGGTCGAGGGGGCCACGTCATGAACGGGACCGACGGCACCAGCAGGGCGGGCGGGACGAGCGGGACGGACAGTCCGGCCGCCCGGTTGCAGGCCCTGTTCGAGGGGCACCGGCTGACGCCGACCCAGCGGCGCATCGCGCACAGCATGGTGCGCCGCGCGTCCGACGTGCCGTTTCTCTCGAGCGTGGAGCTGGCCGAGCTGGCGGGGGTCAGCCAGCCGTCCGTGACCCGCTTCGCCGTCGCCCTCGGTTTCGACGGCTACCCGGCGCTGCGGCGCCACCTGCGCGAGGTCGCCCCCGCGGAACCGGTCGCGGACACCGGAACCGGCAACGAGTACCAGCAGGCGGTGGCGGCCGAGATCGAGAACCTGCGGCACCTCGCCGAGGTGCTGGCCGATCCCGCTCCGGTCCGGGAGGCGGGCCGCCTGCTCGCCGCGAGCCGGCCGCTGCCGGTGCTCGGACTGCGGGCCGCCGCCGCCCAGGCACACGGCTTCGCCTACTTCGCCGCCAAGGTCCACCCCGACGTCCGCCTGCTCGGCGAGGGCGGCACGATGCTCCACGACCGCATCGACGCCGCCGTCCGGGCCGGGGCGACCACGCTGCTCTGCTTCGCCCTGCCCCGGCATCCGCGCGAGGTCGTCGAGGCGCTCGCCCACGCCAAGGAGGCGGGGCTCACGGTGGTGACCGTCGCCGACTCCGCCTTCGCGCCGGTCGCCAAGGTGTCCGACCTGCTGCTGCCCGCCGCCGTCGGCACCGGCCTCGCCTTCGACACCGCCTGCGCGCCGATGCTGCTCGGCCGGGTGCTGCTCGAGGCGATGTGCGACGACCTGCCGGACGCGCAGGCCCGGCTGGAGGAGTTCGACGCCAAGGCCGTGGCGCGGGGGCTCTTCGTGGAGTGACCCCGCGCGAGTGACCCGGACGGCGGACGGGTTCTCAGATTCGTCTCAGCTTGCCCCGTTACAGTGCGGCGCCTGACACACCCTTCAGACGCGGAACAGAACGGAACAGGAGGCGGGACGTGGCGCGCGGAGGACAGGTGGGGCTGGCTCGGGTCGCCGTCGTCGTACGGGCGGGCGCCGCACCACTGTGGTGGCTGGGCGTTTTCGCGGCGGGCATCGGCGTGCTGGTGCCGGGACTCACCGGACGCCGGATCGGGGTGCTGGCCGGGGCCGCGCTCTTCATCGTCGCCACGGCCGCCGTGGCCTGGGTGCGCCGGCGGCGCTACACCGCCCTGGCCGGTTCGGCCGCCCGCGCGGGCAAGCACGACGTGCTCCAGGACCGCCGGGTCACCGTGCGCAACTGGCGCCGGGGCCACCGCTGGTGGCTGCTCCTCGCCTTCCTCGCCGCGCTCGGCAGTTCCTTCGCCGTGCCCGCCGCGGGCGGGCTGCTGCTGGCCGGCTGCGGCGCCGGGCTGTGGCTCAAGTCCGCCTGGATCGGACGCCGCGAACAGGCCGGGGACGCCCTGCTGTGGGTCCGCGTGGACTGGCTCGCCGACAACGCCGGCCGCCCCGCGGGCAAGACGGTCAAGGCCTACCGCAGCACGGGCATCGCGGCGGGCGACGCGGCGCCGGGCGGGGCGAGGCGGAAGACGCCGGCGACGGTCTGAGCGCGAGCAACCACGACGAACGCGCGTATCGGCAAGCCCAAGTGCGGGGCCTCCTACAGGGGGCCCCGCACTCGCATGTGCGCGGCACGGACACGACCCTGTTGACTAGCTCTATTCAGGAGGCGAGGATATGAATATCCGTAGCAACAATCCGCCGGGAGCAAGCCACCAGGAGGCAGACCATGTC
The DNA here is from genome assembly GCF_044590125.1 of Streptomyces sp. BBFR25. Taxonomy (NCBI): domain Bacteria; kingdom Bacillati; phylum Actinomycetota; class Actinomycetes; order Kitasatosporales; family Streptomycetaceae; genus Streptomyces; species Streptomyces sp. BBFR25. Next base: position 3,558,236 of record NZ_CP172447.1, on the reverse strand, counting down.
CGGACCTCGTCCTGTCCGAGCGCCACGCGGTACCGAGCCGAGCGCCCTGGGCTGGCAGCAGGAGGCCGCCCTGCGGATGCTGCAGAACAACCTCGACCCCGAGGTCGCCGAGCACCCCGACAAGCTCGTCGTCTACGGCGGCACGGGGAAGGCGGCCCGCGACTGGCGCTCCTTCGACGCGATGGTGCGGACCCTGCGCACCCTCAAGCAGGACGAGACGATGCTCGTCCAGTCCGGACGCCCGGTCGGCGTCATGCAGACCCACGAGTGGGCCCCGCGCGTCCTCATCGCCAACTCCAACCTCGTCGGCGACTGGGCGAACTGGGAGGAGTTCCGCCGCCTGGAGGCCCTCGGCCTGACCATGTACGGGCAGATGACGGCCGGTTCCTGGATCTACATCGGCACCCAGGGCATCCTCCAGGGCACCTACGAGACCTTCGCCGCCGTCGCCGCGAAGAAGTTCGGCGGCACGCTGGCCGGGACCATCACCCTCACCGCCGGCCTCGGCGGCATGGGCGGCGCCCAGCCGCTGGCCGTCACCATGAACGACGGCGTCGTGATCTGCGTCGACTGCGACCCGCGCGCCATCGACCGCCGCATCGAGCACCGCTACCTCGACGTCAAGGCCGACTCCCTCGACCACGCCCTCCACCTGGCCACCGAGGCCCGCGACCGGCGCGAGCCGCTGTCCATCGGCGTCCTCGGCAACGCCGCCGAGCTGGTCCCGCAGCTGCTCGCCATGGGCGCCCCCATCGACATCGTCACCGACCAGACCTCGGCCCACGACCCGCTGGCCTACCTGCCCACCGGCATCGCCTTCGAGGACATGGCCGACGCCGCCGCCAAGGACCCGGCCGGCTTCACCACCCGGGCCCGCGAGTCCATGGCCCGGCACGTCGAGGCCATGGTCGGCTTCCAGGACGCCGGTGCCGAGGTCTTCGACTACGGCAACTCCATCCGCGGCGAGGCCCGGCTCGCCGGGTACGACCGGGCCTTCGCCTTCCCCGGCTTCGTACCGGCGTACATCCGCCCGCTGTTCTGCGAGGGCAAGGGTCCCTTCCGCTGGGCCGCCCTGTCCGGCGACCCCGCCGACATCGCCAAGACCGACAAGGCGATCCTCGACCTCTTCCCGGAGAACGAGTCGCTGGCCCGCTGGATCAAGATGGCGGGGGAGCGGGTCCACTTCCAGGGCCTGCCCGCCCGCATCTGCTGGCTCGGCTACGGCGAGCGCGACAAGGCGGGTGAGCGGTTCAACGACATGGTCGCGAGCGGCGAGCTGGCCGCCCCGATCGTCATCGGCCGCGACCACCTCGACTGCGGCTCCGTCGCCTCCCCGTACCGCGAGACCGAGGCCATGCTCGACGGCTCCGACGCCATCGCGGACTGGCCGCTGCTCAACGCCATGGTCAACGTGGCCTCCGGCGCCTCCTGGGTCTCCCTCCACCACGGCGGCGGCGTCGGCATGGGCCGCTCGATCCACGCCGGGCAGGTCACCGTCGCCGACGGCACCCCGCTCGCCGGGGAGAAGATCCGCCGGGTGCTCACCAACGACCCCGGCATGGGCGTCATCCGGCACGTCGACGCCGGGTACGACATCGCCGAGTCGGTCGCCGGGGAGCGGGGCGTGCGGGTGCCGATGCGCGAAGGCGACGACGCGCACGGGGACCACGCGACGCGCGAAGGTGACGGCGCGTGAGCTTCCACAGCATGTGGGCGGAGCTGCTGCCGGTCGGCCGCAGCTCCGCCTCCGGCGGCTACCGCCGTTATGCCTGGACCGGTGCCGACGCCGACTGCCGGACCTGGTTCCGGGAGCAGGCCGAGGCACGCGATCTGGTCTACGAGACCGACCGCAACGGCAACCAGTGGGCCTGGCTCGGCGACCCGGCCGCCGGGAACGCCGTCGTCACCGGGTCCCACCTGGACTCCGTGCCCGACGGCGGCGCCTTCGACGGGCCCCTCGGCGTCGTCTCCGCCTTCGCCGCCCTGGACGAACTGCGCGGGCGGGGAGCGCGGCTCACCAGGCCGCTGGGCATCGTCAACTTCGGCGACGAGGAGGGCGCCCGCTTCGGCCTCGCCTGCGTCGGCTCCCGGCTCACCTCCGGCGCGCTCACCGCCGAGCAGGCCCACCGCCTCACCGACGGCGACGGCATCACCCTCCCGCGGGCCATGGAAACCGCCGGGTACGACCCGGACACCCTCGGCCCCGACCCGGAACGGCTCGCCCGCATCGGCGCCTTCGTCGAACTCCACGTCGAACAGGGCCGCGCCCTCGACCTGACCGGCGACCGCGTCGGCATCGCCTCCGCCATCTGGCCGCACGGACGCTGGCGGTTCGACTTCCGCGGCGAGGCCAACCACGCCGGCACCACCCGCCTCGCCGACCGGCACGATCCGATGCTGCCATACGCCGAGACCGTCCTCGCCGCCCGCCGCGAGGCCGAACTCGCCGGTGCCGTCGCCACCTTCGGCAAGATCGGCGTCGAACCCAACGGCGTCAACGCCATCCCCTCCCTGGTGCGCGGCTGGCTCGACTCCCGCGCCGCCGACCAGGCGAGCCTGGACACGGTGGTCACCGGCGTCGAGAAGGCCGCCCGCGAGTACGCCGCCGCCCACGGCGTGGACCTCGACGTCGTCCGCGAGTCCTTCACGCCCGTCGTCGACTTCGACCACGCCCTGCGCGACGAACTCGCCCGCATCCTGGGCACGGAGACGGAGCTGAAGGTCCCCGTCCTCGGCACCGGCGCCGGACACGACGCCGGAATCCTCTCCGACCGCATCCCGACCGCCATGCTGTTCGTACGCAACCCCACCGGCGTCTCGCACTCCCCGGCCGAGTACGCCGCCGAGGACGACTGCGCGGCCGGGGTGACCGCGCTCGCCGACGTACTGGAAGGGCTGGCCTGCACGTGACCTCCACCGAGCGGACCCGGACGTACTGGCTGGAGCACGCCTGGCTCGGCACCCACGTCGAGCCGGACGTCGCCGTCGAGGTGGCGGACGGCCGCATCACCGCCGTCCACCAGGGCGTCGCCACCCCGCCGCCCGGCGCCGAGATCCTGCGCGGACTGACCCTGCCGGGACTGGCCAACGCCCACTCGCACGCCTTCCACCGGGCCCTGCGCGGCACCGTCCAGGTCGGCTCGGGCACCTTCTGGACCTGGCGCGAGGTGATGTACTCCGTCGCCGACCGGCTGACCCCGGACACCTACCACGCCCTCGCCCGCGCCGTGTACGCCGAGATGGCGCTGGCCGGCATCATCACCGTCGGCGAGTTCCACTACGTCCACCACGCGCCCGGAGGCACCCCCTACGCCGACCCCAACGCGATGGGCGAGGCGCTGATCGAGGCCGCCGCCGAAGCCGGTGTCCGCATCACCCTCCTCGACACCTGCTACTTGTCCTCCGGCTTCGGCGAGCCCCCCAACACCCACCAGCGCCGCTTCTCCGACGGCACGGCCCAGGCCTGGGCCGAACGCTGTTCAGTTCTCAAGGAACGGGATCACGCACGGATCGGGGCCGCGATCCACTCCGTACGGGCCGTGCCCGCGGACCAGTTGGCGACCGTGGCGCGGTGGGCCGAGGAGCGGCGGGCCCCGCTGCATGTGCACCTGTCCGAGCAGACCGCCGAGAACGACGCCTGCCGACGGGCCCACGGCTGCACGCCCACCCGGCTCCTCGCCGACCACGGTGTGCTGGGCGCCCGCACCACCGGCGTCCACAACACCCACCTCACCGACGAGGACATCGCCCTGCTCGGCGACAGCCGCACCGGCACCTGCATGTGCCCCACCACGGAACGGGACCTGGCCGACGGCATCGGCCCCGCGGCAGCGCTCCAGCGGGCCGGCTCCCCGCTGTCCCTCGGCTCGGACAGCCACGCCGTCGTCGACCTGCTGGAAGAGGCGCGCGCGATGGAGCTGAACGAGCGCCTGCGCACCCGCACCCGCGGCCACTGGACCGCGGCCGCCCTGCTGCGCGCCGCCTCCGCCGACGGCCACGCCGCCCTCGGCTGGGACGACACCGGCCGCATCGAGGCCGGAGCCCGCGCCGACCTCACGACCATCGCGCTGGACTCGGTCAGAACAGCGGGGCCACTGCCCAGGCTCGGCGCCGAGACGGCCGTATTCGCCGCGACGGCGGCGGACGTACGGCACACGGTCGTGGGCGGGCGGCACGTCGTACGCGACGGGGCGCACGCCCTCGTACCGGATGTGCCGCAGGCCCTCGCGCGGGCCGTCGAAGCCCTGCGCGCCTGAGGACCGGATCCAGCCCCCGCCCCCACGAGGACACCAGGGACCCCATGAGCAGCAGCACCGTCATCACCAACATCGCCGCACTCGTCACCAACGACCCCTCCCTCGGCGACCACTCCCCGCTCGGCCTGGTCCGGGACGCGGCCGTCGTCATCGAGGACGACCGCGTCGCGTGGACCGGTGAATCAAGCAAAGCACCCGCCACTGACAACCGGGTCGACGCCGCCGGCCGGGCGGTCCTGCCCGGCTTCGTGGACTCCCACTCCCACCTCCTCTTCGCGGGCGACCGCACCGAGGAGTTCAACGCCCGCATGTCCGGCCGCCCCTACAGCGCGGGCGGCATCCGCACCACCGTCGCCGCCACCCGTGCCGCGAGCGACGCGGAACTGGAGGCGGGCCTCACCCGTTACCTCGCCGAGGCCCTGCGCCAGGGCACCACGACCTTCGAGACCAAGTCCGGCTACGGCCTGACCACCGCCGACGAGTCCCGCGCCCTGCGCGTCGCCGCCCGCCACACCGACGAGGTCACCTTCCTCGGCGCCCACATCGTCGCCCCCGAACTCGCCGACGACCCCGCCGCCTACGTCGACCTGGTCACCGGCGAGATGCTCGACGCCTGCGCCCCGCACGCCCGCTGGATCGACGTGTTCTGCGAGAAGGGCGCCTTCGACGGCGACCAGGCCCGCGCGATCCTCACCGCGGGCAGGGCGAAGGGCCTGCACCCCCGCATCCACGCCAACCAGCTCTCCTACGGCCCCGGCGTCCAGCTCGCCGTCGAACTCGACGCCGCCAGCGCCGACCACTGCACCCACCTCACCGACGCCGACGTGGACGCCCTCGCGGGCAGCCGTACGGTCGCGACCCTGCTGCCCGGCGCCGAGTTCTCCACCCGCGCCCAGTGGCCGGACGCCCGGCGCCTCGTCGACGCCGGGGTCACGGTCGCGCTCTCCACCGACTGCAACCCCGGCTCGTCCTTCACGTCCTCCGTGCCCTTCTGCATCGCGCTCGCGGTACGGGACATGGGGATGACGCCGGACGAGGCGGTCTGGTCGGCCACCGCGGGCGGTGCCGCGGCCCTGCGCCGCGAGGACGTGGGCCGCCTCACCCCGGGCGCGTACGCCGATCTCACGCTCCTGGACGCGCCGAGCCACGTGCACCTGGCCTACCGGCCCGGCGTGCCGCTGGTCGCGGGCGTGTGGCGGCGGGGTGTGCGTAGGGTGTGACCAGCGGGTGAACCGGGCAGCGGGGGACGGATGGCCAAGTACTGGTGGACGCCGTTCCTGGTGAACGTGCTGCTCGGGATTCCGGGCGTCGTGCCGTTCTGGCTCGTGTGGTACCTCATGGTCAACTGGCCGCTGGCGGAGCTGGGCTGGACCGTGCGCGAGCCGACGGAGAACGACGGCATGGCGCTCTGGCTGGTGATCGTCGTCCCCGTGGTGGCGCTCTTCGCGATGATCTGGTGGCTGGTCAACGCGCCGTTGCGACGCCGGACCTCCCTCGCACCGCGCACCTTCTGGCTCCTGTGCGCTCTGGCCCCGCTGCTGCCGATGGCGGCGCTGATCGCCAACTCCCCGTGAGGGCCCCGTGGCAGCCCGAAGGGGGGCGGCCCGGCTTCGGACCGCCCCCCTGGAGGGCAAGCGTCACGCGGTGAGGACTACTCCTCGACCGTGAGCCCCTTGCGCAGCTTCACGAGGGTCCGCGACAGCAGACGCGAGACGTGCATCTGGGAGATGCCCAGCTCCTCGCCGATCTCCGACTGGGTCATGCCCGCGACGAAGCGGAGGGAGAGGATCTTCCGGTCCCGGGAGGGCAGCTCGGCGATCAGCGGCTTCAGCGACTCGACGTACTCGATGCCCTCGAGCCCGTGGTCCTCGTAGCCGATGCGGTCGGCGAGCGCGCCCTCCGCGTCGTCCTCCTCGGGCTGGGCGTCCAGCGAGGAGGCGGTGTAGGCGTTGGACGCCGCCATGCCCTCGACGACCTCGTCCTTGGACAGGCCGAGGTGCTCGGCCAGCTCGGACACCGTGGGGGCGCGGTCGAGGCGCTGCGCCAGCTCGTCGCCGGCCTTCGCCAGGTCGAGCCGCAGCTCCTGGAGGCGCCGCGGGACGCGCACGGACCACGAGGTGTCGCGGAAGAAGCGCTTGATCTCGCCGATGATGGTCGGCATCGCGAACGTGGGGAACTCCACACCGCGTGACAGCTCGAAGCGGTCGATCGCCTTGATCAGGCCGATGGTGCCGACCTGGATGATGTCCTCCATCGGCTCGCTGCGCGAGCGGAAGCGGGAGGCGGCGAACTTGACCAGTGCGAGGTTCAGCTCGACGAGCGTGTTGCGTACGTACGCGTGCTCGTGGGTGCCTTCCTCCAGCGACTCCAGCCGCTCGAAAAGGGTCCTGGACAGGGCCCTGGCGTCCGCCGGAGCGACCTCGTCGTACGCGGGGATGTCCGGAAGCCCGGCGAGTGCGTCGTCGTGGTCGACGACGGCGTCGTGATGCTCGATGGGATTCAGCTGTTCCGGAGGGAGTGTCGACGTCGCTTCGTGGGTACGCGATCCGTCGAGCCGGGGTGACATGATGTCCTCCATCGTTCTCGGCATGCGGCTGCCGAAGCCAAATACGTGCACTGCGGTGTGCGGCGCCTCCAAAGCCGGCCGTGTCGGTTTACGTGTCCTACTAGCCCTACCGGGTTTACCGAGCCGACCGCAAGTGTGTTATGTGCGGGTATGTCCGTTTGTGTGCGGTTGTTCGGGTGTCGGAGTGCGCTGTGTTGGCGTAGTGTTCGAGGGCGTCAGCAAGCAGTCACGACCTCGGGAGAGAGAAACGGCATGGACCGCGGGACGGTCGGCAGTGCCCAGTCGGGCCGGCTTCTGGTCGAGGTACGGGAAGAGGGCCCCAGTGCCGTCGTGACACCGGCGGGTGAGCTGGACCACCACACCGCCGACCTGTTGCGCGAGCCGCTGGAGGACTGCCTCGCCAAGGGATTCAACCGGCTCGTCGTGGACTGCTCACGGCTGGAGTTCTGCGACTCCACCGGGCTCAACGTCCTGCTCGGTGCCCGGCTGAAGGCGGAGGCGGCGGGAGGCGGAGTGCATCTGGTGGCCATGCAGCCCGTGGTGGCGCGCGTGTTCGAGATCACGGGGGCCGAAGCGGTCTTCACCCTTCACGACACGCTTGCGGCCGCCCTGGCCGACGCGTCCGACTGAGCCGTCCTTGTCCGGTCGACGGAGGGGCGCGTGCGCATCCCGGGGCGGGTGTTTTCGAGCCGCGCCGAGTTTCGTGCGCAATACAGGGGTGTTCGTACGGTCCAGTCGGGCAGGAGAGACCCAGAACCGGCTGTCCACGACTTTGCTGTCCACGACTTTGAAACATGAACTGGTGAATCGGTGAGGTGAAGCGCTGATGAGCACCACCCGGCCCTACTCGCCGGGCGACCGCGGTCCGGAGCCCAGCGGCGCTTCCGGTGCGTCCGCGCCGGTGCCTTCTTCGGGGGTCACCGAGGCTTCCGGGGCGGCGTCCGCGTCCGCGCCCGCCTCGGCGTCCGGGGAGGGCGGCGGGCGGCAGGCCCGCAGGCTGGCCTTCGAGGACGCGACCGGCGTCGTTCCGCTGGCCCGTGATTTCACCCGCGAGGCGCTGTACGCCTGGGGCTGGCTGCCCTCCGCCACCGCGGACCAGCGTGCCGCCGCCGAGGACGTACTGCTCGTGGTGTCCGAGCTGGTCACCAACGCCTGCCTGCACGCCGAGGGGCCGGACGAACTGCTGATCACCTGCGAGAAGAAGGTGATCCGGCTGGAGGTCTCCGACCGGGGCACGGGGCAGCCGATGCCGCGGACCCCGCACCGTGCCGGGCGCCCGGGCGGCCACGGGATGTTCATCGTGCAGCGGCTGTGCCTGGACTGGGGCGTCGTGCGCACGCCGGGGGTCGCGGGCAAGCGGGTGTGGGCGGAACTGGGGGCCCCGGCGTAGCGCTGCCGGAACGCGACAGCCGCACCGGCCGCCCCGGCTGCCCCGGACTGCCGACCGGGTCGCGGCCCGCCGGGACCCTGCCCCGGTCTCAGGACCGGACGTCGAGGACGTACTTGCCCGTGGACGCCCGGGTCTCCAGGAGTTCGTGCGCCCGTGCCGCGTCGGCCAGCGGCAGCACGGTGACGTCCACGCGGACGCCGCCCCCGGCGACCTCCGCGAGGGCCTGCTCCAGGTGGGCGCGGAGCAGCTTCGGCGCGCGGCCGGCGACGCCGCCCAGGTTGTATCCGGCCAGGGAACTGTTCGTGTACCAGGGGTGGTTGCCCTCGAAGGTGACGTCCTCGGCCGCAGCGTTGCCGAAGACGACATGCCGGCCGAAGGCGGCCAGGAGCCCGGTCACGGACGACCGGAACGCGCCGCCGACGGAGTCCAGGACCAGGTCCGCCCCCGCGCCGTTGGTGCGCTCGGCGACCTCCCGCTCCAGCTCCTCGTACGACACGACGCTGTCGTAGCCGAAACCGCGCGCGTATTCCGCCTTGGCCGGTGAACTCGTCACGCCGATGACCGTGCCCGCGCCGAGCGAGCGGGCCAGCTGCGCCGCGGCCGTACCGACGCCGCCCGCCGCGGCGAGGACGACCACGGTCTCCCCCTTGGCGAGGTGGCCGGCGGAGGTGAGCACACCGAGGGCGGTGGTGACGTTGCACAGGGCGCCGACCGCCAGGGCCCCGTCCAGGCCGGCGAGTTCACCGTCGAGCCGGACGACGTGTTCGGCGCCGACCGCGACCACCTCGGCGTTGCCGCCGCCGCCCAGGGTGAGCGCGGCCACCCGCTCGCCGGGCGCGAAGCCGGTGACGCCTTCGCCCACGGCGCGTACGGTGCCGACCGCCTCGAGGCCGGGGACGTGCGGCAGGCCGACCGGGAACTGGCCGCGACGGAACATCACTTCGGCGAAGTTGACGCCCGCGTACTGGACGTCGACGGTGATCTGCCCTGCCTCGGGCTCGGGCGTCTCGGCCTCCCCGACGGTGAGGACGGACGGGGCGCCGAAGGTGTCGAAGCGGACGGTGCGCATACGGCTGCCGGAGGTCGTGGAGGTGTTCGTCATCGGATTCCTGTCTGGCTGAGGTGGGCGTTGGGACCGTGGCCGGTGAGCAACCGGGTCTCGTCCGGGCAGCGGCCGGTGACCATGCGGAGGGATTCCGCCATGCTCGTGGGGCTCGCGGTCGGCGCGTCCGCGCGTCCCGGGCCCTGTGCGAGCAGGGTGTCGCCGGTGGCGAGCAGGGGAGCGTCGCCGCCGTCGAAGCGGAACATCACCGAGCCGCTGGTGTGGCCGGGTGTGTGCAGCACGGTGACGGTTGCGGCGGAGAAGGCCAGCTCGCCGCCCTGCTCGGGGAGTTCGCGGACCTCGTCGGGCTCCTGGTCGGGGTGGCCGACGAGAAGGTCGCGCGGGAACGAGTCCGGCAGTCCCCTGGCGGGAGCGCCGAGTTGGTAGCGGTCGGCCGGGTGGATCCAGGCCGGCACGCCGTAGTGCCGGGCGAGCGGCACGGCGTCCCAGGTGTGGTCCATGTGGCCGTGTGTGATCAGGATGGCCTCGGGTTCGAGGCGGTGGGTGCGGACGGCTTGCAGGACCGCCTCGCGTGAGTCGTGACCGGGGTCGACGACGAGGCAGGGGTGTCCCGGTCCCGCGGCGACGATGTGGACGTTCGTTCCGAACTTGCCGGTGGCGGCGGACAGCACGAGCATGACGCGACTCTGGCTGAGCCTTCGGTCATATGTCAATTGCCGTAGCTGTCACAGAACCCTGGCTCAAGTCTGGCTTATAGTGGCGGCGGCCGCCCGTCGTCCGCACCGGCGACGGGCGCCCGCCGCCCGTAGGTTCGTCGTTCCAGCAGGGGGTTCGTCCGTGAAGGCCATCGCCATCCAGCGCTACGGAGGTCCGGAGGTCCTGGAGCTCATGGACCTCCCCGAGCCGCGCCTCGGCCCGGACGTCGTGCTCGTCCGGGTGCGGTACGCGGGCGTCAACCCCGCCGACTGGAAGATCCGCGAGGGCTACATCGACGACTGGTTCGAGTCCTACTTCCCCATGGTGATGGGCTGCGACCTGTCCGGCGTCGTCGAACGGACCGGCCTCGGCGTCACCGAGTTCGCCCCCGGGGACGAGGTCGTCGGCTACGTCCGCGCGGACCACATGCAGCGTGGCACGTACGGCGAGTTCGTGGCCGCGCCCGTCCGGACCCTCGCGCACCGGCCGCGCTCCCTGGACGCGCGGGAGGCGGCCGGACTGCCGGCCGCCGGACTCACCGCGTACCAGGCGCTCCGCCGCCATCTGGGGGTCGGCGCCGGTGACGTGCTGCTCGTCCACGCGGCGGCCGGCGGGGTCGGCTCGCTCGCCGTCCAGATCGGCCGCGCCCTCGGCGCGCGCGTCATCGGCACGGCCGGCGAGCACAACCACGGTTTCCTCCGGTCGCTCGGCGCGGAGCCGGTGACCTACGGCCCCGGGCTCGCCGACCGGGTGCGCGCTCTGGCCCCGGAGGGTGTCGACGCCGTCTTCGACCTCATGGGCGGGGACACCCTGGCCGGTTCCCCGGCGTTGCTGCGGCCGGGCGGACGGCTCGCCTCCATCTCCGGTGACGTGACGGGGCTAGGCGGACGCTACGTGTTCGTCCGCCCCGATCCGGCCGACCTGGCCGAGCTGGTGGCGATGGCGGACCGCGGCGAGGTCCGGGTCCACGTGAGCGCCGAGTTCCCGCTCGCCGACGCGGCCCGCGCCCATGAACTCGTGCAAACCGGCCATGTGCGGGGCAAGGTCGTCCTCGCGGTCGAAACGCCCTGAACCGAAGCCCCGCCGGCCGAACCCGCCCGCACCCGGCACCCGTACGGGAAGAGCCGTTCCCCGGTGGGTGCCGGAAGAACCGCAGTCCGTACCCGTGAACGAAGAAAGGCCGTCCCTGTCAGGGGCGGCCTTCTCTTGTGTCCGGCGGTCTCACGGCCGGTCTTCAGTGAACCTTCAGCGGCTCTAAAGCCGACCACACGTGAGGCCTTGGTCGTCTGCCCCGTCATTCGCAGTCGAAACCCCAGAAGGGGCTGTGAAGGTTGCTTCATACCCCCTCGGGGGCCGCCGAAGCAGACCCACGGACGAACGGAACCGGGCATGACCCTTGCTGAGCAGGAGCCGACGGAAGCGGTCCCGGCCGCGGCCGAACTCGCCTACCAGCGGCCCATGGACCGCGTCCTGGTGCACCGCCGGGCCGTCATGGAGGTCTTCGTGACCGACGCCGTACAGCGCGGTGACGACGCCTACGCCGTGGCCGTCCAGGCGCCCCGCGCGCACAGCTACTACAACGACCACACACAGCGGCCCGCGCTGATCGACCCGCTCTTCCTCCTGGAGGCCGCCCGCCAGGCGGTCACCGTCGTGGCGCACCAGTGGCTGGACGTCCCGTACGACACCTCCTTCCTGATCAGCGACTGGACCACCGAGTTCACCGACCTCGACGCCCTGCGGGCCGGTGGAGACGCCCCGGACGAACTCGTCGTCGAGATCACCACGCGCGACCTCAAGCGGCGCGGCGCCAGACTGCTGGCCGCCACCCTCGAATGCGTCTTCCTGGTGGGCGGCCGACGGGCCGGGACCAGCGTCGTCGCGGCCGGATACCTCAGCCGCGACGGTTACACCGCCCACCGCGCCAAGAGCCGCGGCTCCGTGCCGCCACTCTCCTCCGACAGGCCGGCCATCCGCACCGGTACGCCCGTGGCACCCGCCCTGGTGGGCCGCGAGCGGACGGAGAACGTCGTCCTCACGGACGTGGCACGGCACCCCGACGGACCGACCGCCCCGACGGCCCTGCGGGCCCTGCTCGACGTACCGGTGCGGCACGCGGCCATGTACGACCACCCGCTGGACCACGTACCGGCGATGGCCCTGATGGAGGCGGCGCGCCAGGCCGCGGTCCTCGCCGCGGGCGGACCCGCCGGGCAGCGGTACGCCCGCGCCTTCGGCGCCACGTTCCGCCGCTTCGTGGAGCTGGACAGCCCGGTCACGGTCTCCGTCACGTCCTTCGCCGAGGAACGCCTCACCGTCGACTTCCGGCAGGACGGGGAGTCGGTCTGCACGGCCGACATCGAGGTCGCGGCCCTCCCGCTGCCCGGCACGGACGGCAGGTGACCTCCGTGCGACTGGACTCTCCCCTCGGTCTCTCGGCGACGGCCTGGTACCCGGACGGCATCCAGACGGCCGAAGAGGCCGTGGCCGCCGGTGACATCGACGCCCGGACCGCCCGCGAGCTGGGCTACACCTCCCTCCCGGTCAGCGAGGACACCGCGCCGCCGGACATGGCCGTCCAGGCCGCGAACCGGCTCCTCGCGCTCTCCGGCGTCCGCCCCGACGCGCTCTCCCTGGTCCTGCACGCGAGCGTCCACCACCAGGGCCACGACGCCTGGTCCGCCCCGCACTACATCGCCCGCCGGATCGGCGCCGACCACGCCGTACCGATCGGGCTGCTCCAGCAGTGCAACGGCGGCGCCATCGGCATCGAACTGGCCGCGGGCCGGCTCCAGGGCGACCCGGCGGCCGGTCCCGCCCTGGTCACCACCGCCGACCGCTTCCTGATGCCCAGCTGGCACCGCTGGCGCAGCGACTACGGGATGGCGGCCGGCGACGCGGCCACCGCCGTCCTCGTCCACCGCACCGGGCCCGCGGCGGAACCCGGCTCGGCGCACGACGTCCCGCCGGACCTGCTGCTGCACTCGCTCGCCACCCGGACGGCCTCCGAACTGGAGGTGATGCACCGTGGCGACGACGAGCTGAACGCGACGCCGATGGGGCACAGCCCGATGATCGACGTGCGGCGGACCAAGCGCGCCTTCATCAAGGCGTACGGCGTCGAGTTCTTCGTCAAGACGGCCGCCGACCGCATCCGTGCCGTCGTCGAGGAGTGCCTGGCCGACGCCGGGCTCACCGGCGACGACCCGCGGCTGCACCACGCCGTGATTCCCCGCCTGGGCACCAAGGCGATGGACGAGGCCTACCTCCCGCCGCTGAGGGACGTCACCTCCGCGAAGGTGCTCGACCTGGGCCGGGCGACCGGACACGTGGGGGCAGGCGACCTGAACGCGTCCCTCGCCGACCTGGCCCGCTCGGACCTGCTGGCGAGAGGGGCGTACGCCCTCGTGCTCAACGGCGGCGGCGGATTCACCTTCACCGCGGCCGTGGTCAGCAGGCGCTGACCGTCCGCACCCGAACCGCTTCACCCGACAACAACCCGACTCCCAAGGAGAACCGTCATGTCCGCACACCAGGACCGTCTCTTCGCCCTCGTCTCCGAGAAGCTCGGCGTGATGCCCGAGGAACTCGACACCACCTCCACCTTCGACCACCTCGACCTGGACTCCCTCGCGCTGATCGAGCTGAGCGTCATCGTCCAGAAGGAGTTCGGGGTCCAGATCGACGAGACGGCGCTGACCTCGGAGAACACCTTCGCCGACATCCTCGCCGAGATCGACGGCAAGGTCGCGGTGGCCTGATGACCGGCATACCGACGCAGCGCCCGGGCGGGCGCACGAAACGCTTCGACGTGGCCGTCACCGGAGTCGGGCTGGTCACCCCGGCCGGCCTCGGCGTCGAGGCCAACTTCGCGCGGGTCTGGTCCGGTGAGTCCACCGCGGCCACCGACCCCGGCCTCGCCGGTCTGCCGGTCGACTTCGCCTGCCGGGTACCGGACTTCGACGCCGGGGCCCTTCTCGGGCGGCGCAGCGCCGTCCGCATGGACCCGATCAGCCACTTCGGCGTGGTCGCCGCCCGGCAGGCCGTCGAGGACGCCGGGCTCGACCCGGCCGCCTGGGACGGCCCCCGCGTCGGCGTGGTGGTCGGCACCTCGCTCGGTGGCTGGTCCACCGTCGAACGCGAGAACGCCAACCACCTCGCCGACGGCCCCGAGTTCGTCTCGCCGCTGCTCATGGTGATGGGCCCGGTCAACATGACCGCCGGATACATCGCCATGGACCTCAAGGCGCTCGGCCCCAACCAGGTCGTGTCGACCGCCTGCGCCTCCGGCAACACGGCGATCGGGTACGCCCGCGCGCTGCTGGAATCGGGGGTCTGCGACATCGTCCTGGCCGGCGGCGCCGAGGCCGCGATGTCCCCGACCGCCATGGCCAGCCTCGCCCGGGCGGGCGCGCTGTCCACCCGGCGCGACGACCCGGCGTCGGCCTCCCGCCCCTTCGACGCCGACCGCGACGGGTTCGTCGCCGGGGAGGGCGCGGCGATGCTCGTCCTGGAACGGGTCGAGGACGCGCGGGCGCGCGGCGCCCGGACGAGAGCCCTCGTCTCCGGCTTCGGCGCCTCGGCCGACGGCCACCACGCGTCGGCGCCCGACCCGACCGGCGGCGGCGCCGAGCGGGCCGTACGGGCGGCGCTCGCCGACGCCCACGTCGACACCTCCGAGGTCGACCACGTCAACGCGCACGGCACGTCGACCCCGCTCAACGACATCACCGAGGCCGGGATGCTCCGCCGGGTCTTCGGCGAGAAGCCCGCCGTCACCTCCACCAAGGGGGCCGTCGGCCATCTGCTCGGCGCCGCCGGAGCCGCCGAGGCGGTGTACACGGTGCTCGCCGTGGAGCGGCGCCTGGTCCCGCCGACGGCCAACCTGAACAGCCTGGACCCCGGCATCGGGGTGGACGTGGTGGCCAAGGAGGCCCGGCCGATGGAGATCGGCGCGGCGGTGAACGACTCCTTCGGATTCGGCGGGCAGAACGCCGTGATCGTGGTGACGCCGGCATGACGGTCGCTCCCGGCCCCGCGGGCCGCTCCGTCCTCGTCACCGGCGGCAACCGCGGTATCGGCCTGGCCGTCGCCCGGTCGCTCGCCGCACGCGGCGACCGGGTCGCCGTCACCTACCGCACCGGCGAGCCCCCCGAGGGGCTGCTGGGGGTGCGCTGCGACGTCACCGACGAGGCGCAGGTGGAACGCGCCTTCAAGGAGGTCGCGGCCGCCCAGGGCGAGGTGGAGGTGCTGGTCGCCAACGCCGGCATCACCCGGGACGGGCTGCTGCTCGCCCTCGACGACAACGACGTCGACACCGTCCTCGACACCAACCTGCGGTCGGTCATCCGGGTCGCCAGGCACGCGGCCCGGGGCATGCTCGGCGGGCGCTGGGGCCGGCTGGTGCTGATCTCCTCGGCCGTCGCGTTCACCGGCTCGCCGGGCCAGACGAACTACACCGCCGCCAAGGCCGGCCTCGTCGGACTCGCCCGCTCCCTCGCCTGGGAACTGGGCAGCCGCGCCATCACCGTCAACGTCGTCGCCCCCGGGCTCGTCGAGACGGACATGCTGCGCGAGGTGCGGCCGGCCCGCATGGACCAGTACCTGGCGATGACGCCGCTGGGCCGGGCCGGATCCGCCGACGAGGTGGCCGCCGCCGTGCGGTTCCTCACCGGCGAGGAGGCCTCGTACATCACCGGCGCCGTGCTGCCGGTCAGCGGTGGGCTCGGCATGGGCCACTGACGCCCCGTGCCGCACGCATCCACCACCCATCACGTAGCGCAGGGAAGGTGAACCATGCCCGTCGGTGTCCTGTCGATCGGCTCCCACACACCCGACAGGGTGGTCGACAACCAGCAGATCAGTGCCTGGACCGGCATGCCCGAGTCCTGGGTGACCGAGCGGACCGGCGTCCTCACGCGGCGGTACGCCGAGCCCGGCACCGCCACGTCCGACCTCGCCCTGCCCGCGGCGCGCCAGGCGCTGGACGGCGTCTCGGACGAGGTCCGCGAACGGCTCGGCGCGCTGGTCGTGGCGACCAGCACCCCGGACGTGCCGCAGCCGTCGACCGCGGCGATCCTCCAGCACAAGCTGGGGCTGTCCCTCCTGCCCGCCTTCGACATCAACGCCGTCTGCAGCGGCTTCCTCTACGGCCTCTCGGTCGCCGAGGGGCTGCTGAAGGCCGCCCGGCACGGGGAGTACGTGCTCCTGGTCGGCGCCGACATGTTCTCCACGATCATGGACAGGTCCGACCGGCGCACGGTGAGCCTCTTCGGCGACGGCGCGGGCGCGGTCCTGCTCGGCGAGGTGCCCGAGGGCTACGGCCTGCAGTCGGTGCGCCTCGTCACGGACGGGGAGTTCCACCACTACGTGGGCGTGGAGGGCGGCGGTACCCGGACCCCACTCGACGCCGAGGCCCGCGCGGCCGGCAAGCACTACTTCCGGATGGACGGCCGCGCGGTGCGCGACTACGCCCTCTCGGTGCTGGCCAAGCTGACCGCCCTGACCCTCGACGACTGCGGGCTCGCCCTGGAGGACGTCGACCGGTTCGTCTTCCACCAGGCCAACACCAGGCTCCTGGAGACCTTCGTGACGGATGCCGGCATCGACCCGGACCGCGTCGCGTACACCGCTCCGCGCCTGGGCAACACGGTCGCCGCCTCGGTGCCGCTCACCCTGCACGCGACGCACCGCGAGCGGCCGCTGCGGCGCGGTGAGCGGGTCCTGATGGCGTCGGTCGGCGGCGGCATGACCGCGGGCGCGGCGCTGCTGACCTGGTACTGACGGCCCGGCCCCCACACGCACACCACACGCAGCATCGGACGGAGAATCATGAGGCTCGACGGACAGACGGCCGTCATCACCGGCGGCACACGAGGCCTGGGGCGGGCGATGGCCGAGGCCTTCCTCGCCGAGGGCGCCTCGGTCGTGGTCGCCGCGCGCAACCCGTACGACATCAAGGAACTCGCCGACGACCACGGCGACCGGCTGCTCTTCCACCCCACCGACGTCACCGACGAGACCTCGGTGGCCGAACTGACCGCCACCGCGGTCGAGACGTTCGGCGGTGTCGACGTCCTCGTCAACAACGCGGGCGTCAGCCGCGACGGCAAGATCGCCCGGCTGTCGGTGACCGACTGGAACACCACACTCGCCACCAATCTGACCGGTGTCTTCCTCTGCACCCGCGCGGTGATCGGCCCGATGGTCGCCCGTCGCGAGGCGACCGGCGTCGGCGGCCGCATCATCAACGTGTCGTCCTGCGTCGCCGGCCGGGCGGCGGTCGGTGCCGCCGCCTACAGCGCGAGCAAGGCCGCCGTGGAGATGTTCACCCGCACCTCCGCCGCCGAACTCGCCCCCAAGGGCATCACCGTCAACTGCCTGTCGCCCGGGTACATCGACGAGGGCATGGGCAAGGAGCTGGCCTCGAACGACCGCGCCTGGGAGAGCTACCGCGGCCGCCTGCTGTCCGGGCGCCTCGGCCGTCCCTCCGAGATCGGGGCGACCGCCGTGTTCCTCGCCTCGCAGGACAGCTCGTACGTCAACGGCAGCGTGGTCGAGGTCAACGGGGGCCTGATGTGGGCGGCCTGACACAGGTGCGGGCCGACCGGCCCGTCCTGGTGGTCGGCGCCGGGCCGGTCGGTCTGGTCGTCGCGTGCGAACTGCTCCAGCAGGGCATCCCGGTCCGCGTCGTGGACGCCGGCCGGGGACACACCGCGCACTCCCGCGCGAACGTCATCTGGCCGCGCAACCTGGAACTCCTCGACCGGATCGGGGTCACCGAGGAACTGCTCGACACCGGGCACCGCCTCGCGGGCACGGCCTTCTACTCGCGCGGCCGACGCCTGGCGACCGCCTGGATGAGCAAACTGCCCGACTCGCCCTACCCGTTCGCGCTCACCCTCTCGCAGAGCGACACGGAGGCCGTGCTGCGCCGGCGGCTCACCGCGCTCGGCGGACAGGTCGAGCAGGGCGTCCGGCTCACCGCCCTCGACAACACGGCGGACGGCCCCGCCGTCAAGCTGGAGCACGAGGAGGGCCGGACCGAGGAGCTGGAGCCGGGCTGGCTCGTCGGCGCGGACGGCGCGCACAGCACCGTCCGCAGGGAACTGGGCATCGGCTACGACGGCCCGCCGGTCGACGTGTCGTTCGCGATCACCGACGCCCGGCTGACCACCACGCTCTCCGAGGACCTGTCGCACTACTGCTACGCGCCGAGCGGGGCCATGGTGCTCGGCCCGATGGGCGACGGCGTCCACCGCATCGCGCTGAGCGTGCCGCACGAGGCGTACGACGAGGACCACCCGCCGCCCCGCGCGATGTTCCAGCAGGTCGTCGACGACCGGGCGGCAGGCCGCAGCCGCGTCGAGGAACTGCTGTGGAGCGGCTCCTTCAGGGTGCGGGTCAGGATCGCCTCCGCGTTCCGCAGCGGCCGCTGCTTCCTCGCCGGCGACGCCGCCCATGTGATCAGCCCGGCCGGCGGGCAGGGCATGAACACCGGCATGCAGGACGCGTTCAACCTGGCGTGGAAACTGTCCGGCGTCGTCCGGGGGGAGTTCGGCGAGCCGATCCTCGACTCGTACGACTCCGAACGCCGCGCCGTCTCCCACGAGGTGGCCCGTTCGACGGCGCTGCTGACCAAGGCGGGCCTGGTCAACACGCCCGCGAAGACCGCGCTGCGGGACGTCGCGTTCACGGCGGCCGACCGGACCGGGCTCTTCCAGCGCAAGCTCGCCCCGCAGCTGAGCCAGACGGCCGTCAGCTACGCCGGCGACCGCCATCCCCGCATGCCGCTGAGGGTCTCGGACACCGGGGGCCGCCCGGCCGCCCCGCGGCTCGACAGCGGTGGCTGGCCGACGATCGACCGGGACCGGCACACCGTGCTGCTGTGGCCCGGCACCCGGACCCCGCCGGCGGGCTGGCAGCGGACCCGCGACCGGGTCCGCGGGGAGCTTCCCGAGGGGACCCCGGTCCTCGATCTGACCCGTGCCGTCCCCCGGGTCCTGGCCCGGGCGCTCGGTCCGGGGCCCGCCGCGGCGATCGTGCGCCCCGACGGCCACCTGCTCGCGCGGGCCGACCCCGAACGACCCCAGGCCATCACCCGACTGCTCGCCCGAGCGGTCCACCTCAGGAGCAGGACGTGACCACGCCAGCCGCTTTCCCTTCCCTCGTCACCGGCCATTCCCGCCCGGTGGTGGCGTTCTTCGACGCCGACGAGACGCTCATCGCCATGAAGACGCCGTTCTCGCTGCTGCGGTACCGGATGAAGCGCGAGGGCGACCTCACCGGCGCCGCGTACGAGCGGGTCGTCGAGCCGCTGCGTCGGCTGGCGGCGACGGGCGTGACACCGGTCGAGGTGGTGACCAAGTTCTACGAGCTGCACGCCGGCCTCTGCTGGGACGACGTGGTCGACGAGGCGCGGGAGTGGTACGCGCAACTGCGCGAGCGCGGGGCGCCGTTCATCGAGCCGACGGTCGCCCGGCTGCGCCGCCACCAGGAGGCGGGCCACCACACCGTGGTCGTCTCCGGCTCCTGGCCGGCGACGCTCCTCCCGATCACCGAGGACCTGGGCGTCGACCTGGTCCTGTGCACGGAGCCGGAGCTGGACGCGGACCGGCGCATGACCGGTGCGATCCGGCACGCCATGTTCGGCCCGGCGAAGGCGGACGCGGTCCGACAGGCGCTGGCGAAGTTCGGCGCGGACCCGGCCGACTGCTACGCGTACGGCGACGACCCGGGGGACCTGACCATGCTGAGCATGGTCGGCCATCCGGCGGTCGTCGGCGGAAACCCGCGCATGACGGCCCACGCCGCCGAGAAGGGCTGGCCGGTCGTCCCGGCCACCCTGACGGCCGGCACGCGCCGCCAGCCGGTGTAGTCGCCGGGTGTGCCGAGGGGGGCGCCTCGAACGGGGCGCCCCCCTCGGCGCCGCGCCGGGGAGGGGGGTCAGCGGGCGCCGACCGCTTCCGGCAGGGCGGCCAGCTCGGCGAGGGCCTCGGGCGCAAGGACCAGGGAGCCGGCCTTCACGTTGTCCTCCAGGTAGCGGCGCGTCTTGGTGCCGGGAATGACGCCCACGTGCTCGCCCTGGGCCAGTACCCAGGCGATCGCGACCTGGGCGACGGTCGCCCCCAGCCGGTCGGCCAGCTGCCGGATCCGGTCGACGATGGCCTGGTTCGCGCTGATGGCCTCCGGCTGGAACCGCGGGATCCGGTGCCGCCCGTCGACCTTCGGCAGGTCCTGCGGGCTGCTGATCCGGCCGGACAGGAAGCCGCGGCCGAGCGGGGCGAACGCGATGAAGGCGATGCCCTCCCGCCCGCAGTACTCCACCACGCCGTCGTTCAGGGCCTCCCGGCTCCACAGCGACAGTTCGCTCTGCACGGACGCCACCGGGTGGACCGCCTGCGCCCGGCCGATCTCCTCCACCGACACCTCGGAGAGCCCGATCGCGCCGAGCTTGCCCTCCTTCACCAGCTCCGCGAGCGCGCCCCAGCTCTCCTCGATGGGCACCTCGGGGTCGACGCGGTGCAGCTGGTACAGGTCGATGCGGTCCACGCCGAGCCGTCCCAGGCTCGCGTCGACGGCGGCGCGCAGATACTCCGGCCGGCCGTCCCGGTGACTCCGGTACGTGGCCGGGTCGTCCACGACCAGCCCGCCCTTGGTGGCGAGCAGCACGTCGTCGCGGCGCCCCCGCAGCGCCTTGCCGACCAGCAGCTCGTTGGTGAACGGGCCGTACTGGTCGGCGGTGTCGACGAGGTCGACGCCGAGGTCGATCGCGTGCCGTACGACCGCGACGGACTCGTCCTCGTCCCGGCCCAGCTCGTCGTAGCCCCAGGACATGCCCATGCAGCCGATGCCGACGGCCGCGAAAGTCCGTTGCGATCCGCCCAGTTGGATCCTGCGCATGTTCGTGCGCCCCTCTCTCCCGTGTGCCCGTGGAGTCCTGCCGACCGATCCGTGTGACAGGACGTGTGACAGGACATCGCCTTCATACAGAACTCTGCCATACGGCATTGACACCGCCTATGGTCAGACTCCTACTCTATGCCAGGGTTCTTACACATGCCTGACACCGATACAGATCAGAACAGGGGTGATTCTCCGTGTCCACCGGCAACCCGCGGGCGACGCTCGCCGCGGCGTGCGTCGTCGGCCCGCTGATGACCTTGGTGGTGACCGGCCCGTCCGTGGCCGTCCCCGACATCGGCGCCGACCTGCACAGCTCCCTCGCCGCTGCCCAGTGGGTGGTCGACGGCTACATGCTGACGGCGTCCAGCAGCCTCGCGGCCATGGGCTCGCTCGCCGACCGCGTGGGCCACCGCAGGATGTTCACCTGGGGCATGGCCTTCTTCGCGTTCTGGATGGCCGTCTCCGGCCTCGCCGGCAACATCCTGCTGCTCGACGTCGCGCGCGCCGTCTCCGGCTTCGGCAGCGGCGCGGCCCTCGCCTCCATCACCGCGATCGTGGCCCAGGCCTTCGACGGCCCCGCCCGGGCGAAGGCCTTCGGACTGTTCGGCACCTTCCTGGGCGCGGGGCTCGCGTTCGGCCCGACGTTCGGCGGCGTCCTGGTCAACCTGTGGGGCTGGCGCTCGGTCTTCCTGGTGCTCGCCGGGGTCGCCGTACTCGTCCTGCTGAGCACTCCGCTGCTGCCCCGTACGGAACCGAACCGCGGACCGCGCTTCGACTGGGCCGGCACCTTCGTCTTCGGCCTCGGCATCGCCCTGTTCGTCCTCGCCCTGGTGGAGGGGCCGGGCCGCGGCTGGACCGACCCGGTCGTGCTCGCCTCGGCGGCCGGCTGCCTGGTCCTGCTCGTCGCCTTCGTGGTGGTGGAGCGCCGTTCCGAGCACCCGATGTTCGACCTGGACCTCTTCGCCCGCCCGCAGTTCCTCGCCGTCTGCCTGGTGCCGCTGGTGCTGGCGTTCAGCTTCGTCGCGCTCGTCATCGTGCTGCCGCCCTACCTGACCTCCACGAGCGGACTGTCCGCGGTCCGGATCGGCCTCGTCCTGCTGCTGCTGACGGGCCCCTCGCTCGTGATGCCCGCCATCACCGGCGTCCTGGCGCCGAAGGTCCCGCAGCGCACCCTGTTCGTCGTGCTGCTCGCCTTCTCCGCCGTCGGCGCCGCCTGGCTGACCATGGTCGAGCCGGGAGCCTCGGCCCTCGCGCTCGCCGGCCCGCTGCTCTTCCTGGGCATCGGCTACGGCATCTCGCTGGGCATCCTGGACGGCGCGGCCGTGTCGGCCGTCGAGCCGGAGCGGATGGGCATGGCGGCGGGCATGTTCAACACGGTGCGGCTCACCTCGGACGCGGTCTCCATGGCCGGTCTCGGCGCGCTCGTCACGGCGCTGACCAAGAGCGCGCTCGACGACGACGCGGTCTCCGCCTACCGGGGCGGCGCCGACGCGCTGACCTCGCGCGCCCTCCAGGGCGGACTCACCGAGGCCGCCGAGACCCTGCCCGCGGGCGAGGTGCGGGACCGGGCGGTGACCGCGATGGCCGACGCCTACGCCGCCGGCCTGCACACCACCATGTGGATCGTCGCGGCGGCCTGCGCGGTCACCGCCGTGGTCGTCGGCAGCCTGCTCAAGGGCGGCAAGCCGTCGGCCGGCGCCGCGGACGAAGCGGTCGACGAGCAGTCCGCGGCGTCGCCCGAGCCCGTCTCCGCGAGCTGAGGGGGCGGGTCATGACACAGACCGCCCTGGGACCGGTCGAGGTCCTGCCGCCCTATGCCGACGAGCAACTGGTGGAGCGCCTCGGCATCGAGATCGAGGTCTGCGAGCCGGACCTGGTGATCGGCACCATGCCGGTGGCGGGCAACCGCCAGCCGATCGGTCTGCTGCACGGCGGGGCCAACGCCGCGCTGGCCGAGACGCTCGGTTCGCTCGCGGCCTGGACGCACGCGGGAGCCGACCGGATCATCGTCGGGCAGGAACTGTCGTGCACCCATCACGGGGGCGCGCGCTCGGGCCGGGTCACCGGCGAGTGCCGGCCGCTGCACGTGGGCACGCACACCGCCACGTACGAGATCGTCATCCGTGACGAGGCGGGACGGCGTACCTGCACGGCCCGGCTGACCTGCGCGATCCCGCCGGCCAGGCGCCGGTCGAAGCGGTGACCGTACGCACCGCGGGTCAGGACGGCCCGCCGGCCCGGCGGAGACAACGCACGACTACTGCTTCGTCTTCTGTCGTATGCAAGACTATTGCTATGGCGAAGACGACGGAGACGGTCGCCGCGGGCCGGCTCGGGCACACGATCAAGCGGGCCGAGCAGGCGCTGATCGGGCGCAAGACGGACGTGCTGCGAGAGTTCGGCCTGACGGTGCCCCAGTACTCGGTTCTGCTGTTGCTGTCGGTCTCGGACGGCATGTCCGCGGCCCAGCTCGCGCGCGAGTGCATGGTCACGCCACAGACGATGGCGACGGTGCTCACCAACCTGGAGAAGGCCGGCATGGTCTTCCGCGAGCCCTCGGAACTGCACCAGAAGGTCGTGGTCAACCGGGCGACCCGGGCGGGCCGTGCCGTCGCGAAGCAGGCCGACAAGGCGGCCCTGCGTGTCGAGGGGACGCTGGGCGCCGAGTTCACGCCCGAGGAAAGGGCGCGGTTCGAGGAGTACCTGGAACGGGCCATTTCCGTTCTTGATTCAATCAAATAGTCCCCTGGTATATGCCGGGAGGACGGCAAGGCCGCGTTGAATTCGTTCGCCGACGAAATTCAGCGCGGCTTTCCTTTTGGCTGTTTGTGAGGCAGGTAACAGCGGGAGATCCGGGGCGTGAAAACTTCGCGCGGAGGGCTTGCGGAAACGGTTTTCAGTCGGATTTCTGCTAGGCTGACCGATGCGACCCCTGCCAGGCCGCAACCGGTACGGGGGACGAAGGTTTGGACATTCCGCTGCAAAGCTGGGATGGATGTACCAATAAGGGGGAATGGTGCAGATTCATGTCCTGGGGCCGATGACAATACTCGGCGATGACCTGGAGCCGGTCGTGCTGGCGCCCAAGCCGCGCCGCCTGCTGGCTCTGCTCGCGGTCAATGCCGACAGTGCGATTTCAGTCAATGCGCTCGTGCAGGAGTTGTGGGGCGACAACCCGCCCCGTACTGCCACCGCGACAATCCAGACATACATCGGGCAGGTCCGCCGTACCATCGCGGAAGCCCTCGGAAAGAGCGCCAACGAAGTCGCTGAAGAAATCCTCGTCACCGAGGGCGGCAGTTATGTGCTGTCCACTCAGGGAGTCGCGCTCGACATCACCGAGTACGAGATGCTGACCGCCGCGGGGAACGCCGCGGTCCAGCGCGGTGAATTCGTCGAGGGCTCGGATCTGCTCCACCAGGCGGTGGCGCTGTGGCGCGGCCCGGCACTCGTCAACGTGGAGGCCGGGGAACTGCTCGGCGCCCGGATCGTCCACCTGGACGAGTCCCTCCTGTGCACGCTGGAGCACCGGATCTACGCCGACCTCCAGCGCGGCGCCCACCACACCCTGGTGCCGGAGATCACCGAGCTCACCGCCCGCCACCCGCTCCACGAGAACTTCCACCGGCACCTGATGCTCGCGCTCTACCGCTGCGGCCGGCGAGCGGAGTCGCTCGCGGTGATGCGGCGGCTGCGGGCCCGGCTGGTGGAGGAGCTGGGACTGGAGCCGTCGCCCTTCCTGGTCCAGATGGAGCAGGACATCCTGCGCGGCGAGCCGTCGCTCGACATGCACCCGCGCAGGCCGACCGAGCGCGTCACCGTCGTACGGCAGCAGGACCGCTGGAGCGTGGGCAGCATGATGCACAGCCTGGCGCCGGCGCTCCGGGTGACCAGCTGACGGGGACCGACGAGGGACGCTGAACCGCCGACCGGGCGGTGAGCGGCGCGCACAGGCGCTCGGCCGGGGCCTCCCGGCCGAGCGTTTTCGTGTGAATGGCCGCCCTGCTGGGCGCGCTCGCGCGGCTGTACGCGCCGTCCGTTCAGGTCCCGCTGACCAGCAGGCACGACCAGGTGAACCCGGCACCCGCGCTCACCACCAGCGCGTACTCGCCGGGGCCCAGCATCCGCCCGGCGTGCAGCTCCGCGAGGCTGGCCGCGGCATCACCGGCGCCCAGGTGTCCGGTGTCGCCGCCGGGCCGCAGCAGTTCCGCCCCGGTGAGCTTGGTCAGCAGAGGTGCGTAGGCCAGGTCGATGGTCTTGCGGCCGAGCCGCGGCGCCACCACGTAACGCAGCGGCACGTCGCCCGTCGCGGACATCCCCGCGGCCGCCAGGCAGGTCTCCGTCGCGGACCGCAGCGACGCGGCGCTCGCCTCGGTGAACGCCTCCATGCCCTCCGCCCGCAGGAACGCCTTCTTGGTCCGGCGGATGTCCACCGTCGGCCCGAGCGAGCGGGCGGCCGGGCCGAACGGGTCGTCTCCGCGGTGCATGCGCTCCAGCCGGGGTGCGGCGACCGTGGCGAGGGCGTGCAGGACCAGATCGGCCGGCCGGCCGCCCTCGCTCCCCGGCAGGTGGTGCAGGACGAGGGCGGTGGCCCCGTCGCCGTACCCGATGCCGTAGTCCCCGCTCCAGCGGTCGAAGCCGGGCTCCGGGAAGGCGTCGGCGGTGGTGATCAGGGCGTGCCCGAGGCCGGGTTCGACGAAGAGCCGGGCGGCGGCCAGTTCCACGGCCGCCGCTCCGCCGTTGCACACCTGCTGGACGCCGAGGGGCACGGCGCGGTCGGCGCCCAGCCGGTCGGCGACGAAGTGCGCCGGGGACCACAGGTCGTGCCCCTGGTAGTGGATCCAGGCGTGCAGCAGCAGGCCCACCGTGCCGGGGTCGGCCCCGGCCGCGGAGAGCGCCTGGCGCCCCGCCTCGACCGCCATCTGGGGCGGCGCCAGGCCGGCCACCGGAAGTGCGGCGTACCCGAGTTCGTCGGCGGTCTCGGCGTCGACCAGCCCGCGCGTGACCGCCTCCGCCGCGCTCTGCCGGTCCGGGGGCAGCCAGAGGGCGGGGCCCGAGATGCCCAACGGCGTCGGCAGGCGCATCAGTTGGCCTCGCCCTTCGAGCCCGTCGCGGTTCCCCCGTCGATGTCGCAGCCCGGGTCCGGGGCGGCGGTGGTCGGCGTGAGCGCCGTGGTGGGGATGATGTCGACGACGTACAACTCGACCGGCTCGGTGCCCTTGTTGATGCCCAGGTGCACGGTGTCCGGACCCACCGGTTCCACGAGCGATTCCCCCGGGCCGTACTCCTCCACCGAGCAGTCCGATCCGTCGATCCGGGTGAAGGTGCCGGAGTTGATGACGGCTATCTCCTCGCCCACGTGGTAGTGCCAGCCCGTGGAAGCGCCCGGCTGCACGACCGCCTTGCGGTAGAGGACCTTGCGGTCGCTGTTCGCCCGGATCCTGAAGGGCGCCGACGTGACGCCCTCGGTCAGCGTGACCGCGCTGACCGGGGGGACGTCGGCCGGGACCGCGGCGGGGGCCTCGGTCCCGGCCACAGCCTGGGCCACGGGCTGGGTGGCGCATCCGACGCCGAGTGCCACCGCGGCTGCGATGCCGGCGGTGACGAGCCTGCTCTTCTTGACCACGGGATGTCCTCTGCTCAGGGGGAACCGACCGCAGTCATATGTACCAGAGCATTGTCACTCAGGTGAGGTCTGTCTTGGCTTCCCGGGCCGGTCTCGTGCCGGACTTCAGTCGTTCTCTTGCCGGTCCTCCGGCTCAGCCCACCTCGACCAGCGAGATCCTGCCCTTCCGCTCGTCCCGCCCCAGCAGTTCGACGACCCTCTCGCGGGTCTCCGTACCGGTCCGCGCCGTGTGCAGCATCAGCCGGATCCCCGGCCGGTCCGGGATCTCCAGCACCGAGTGGTCGAAGATCAGCAGCCCCGCCCGCGGATGCTCGATCGCCTTCGCGCCCTGGTTCGTCGCCGTGAGCTCGTAGCGCGACCACAGCTGCGCGAACTCCTCGCTCTCCCGCGTCAGCCGGTGCGCGATCGACGTGAACCGCGCCTCGTCCGGGTAGCGGGCGGCGTCCCTGCGGAACTCGGAGACCAGGCCGGGAGCCACGTCCGCCCAGTACCGGTGACGCGCACGGAACGCCGGATTGGTGAAGAAGGACACCAGGCAGTTGGTGTCCCGCTCGCCGAACCCGAAGACGAGACCGGCCGCGCGGTTGAGCCCCACGATGTCCCAGCACCGGTCGATCACATACGCCGGACTGGGCATCCAGCCCTCCACCAGGGCCGTCAACCGGGCCGTGTCCGCGGGGCCGTCGGCGGTGCGCTGCGGCGGGTTCATCCCCACCAGCCGGTACAGGTGGTCGCGTTCCACGGCGTCCAGCCGCAGCGCCCGGCTGATCGAGTCCACGACCTGGTCCGACACCTTGATGTCCCGGCCCTGTTCGAGCCAGGTGTACCAGGAGGCGCCGATGCCCGCCAGCATCGCGACCTCCTCCCGGCGCAGTCCCGGCGTGCGCCGACGTGCGCCGGGAGCGAACCCCATGTCCTCGGGTCTGAGCCGTTCCCGGCGGGCGCGCAGGAAGTGCTTGAGCTCCTCGCGTCGACGGGGCTCCCGTACTGCGTTGAGGTTGGTGGTCATGGACCCAGGATAAATTCGGGCTCCCCTGGGCATGGCGATAATTGCCAGTCTTCTGGCATGACTTCGGACTCCGTCACTCAGTCGAACGGCAAAGCGCCGTTCACCACCCGCCAGTGGCTCATCATCGCCCTGCTGTGCGGCACGCAGTTCATGCTCGCCCTGGACTTCTCCATCCTCAGCGTCGCCCTCCCCGTCCTCGGCGAGGACCTCGGCTTCGAGCTGAGCGACCTGCAGTGGGTGGTCACCGCCTTCGCCCTGCCGTCCGGCGGCCTGCTGCTGCTCTTCGGCCGGGCCGCCGACCTCTACGGCCGGCGCAACTGGTTCATCGCCGGCATGGTCCTCTTCACGGTCGCCTCCCTGGCCGGCGGCCTCGCCCCCACCCCCGGCTTCCTGCTCGCGGCCCGCGCCGCCCAGGGCGTCGCGGCCGCCATGCTCACCCCGGCGGCGATGTCCCTGCTCACCACCAGCTTCGCCGAGGGCTCCCAGCGCGACCGCGCGCTCGGCATCAACGGTGCCCTGCTCTCGCTCGGCTTCCTGTCCGGCGTCGTCCTCGGCGGAGTCATCACCGACTTCACCAGTTGGCGCGTGACGCTCTTCATCAGCGTCCCCGTCGGGATCGTCGCCGCCGTCGCCGCCCCGATCCTCATCAAGGAGAGCCGCAACGAGAAGGCGCCGAAGCTGGACCTCCTGGGCGCCGTCACCGTCACCGGCGGCCTCCTCTCGGTGATCTTCGGCATCACCTCGGCCGAGCGCAACGGCTGGGGCTCCACCACCACTCTGCTCTCCCTGGCCGCCGGGCTCGTGCTCCTCGTCGCCTTCTTCGCCGTCGAGTCACGGGTCGCCGCACCCCTGGTCGACCTGACGGTGCTGCGCCGCCGCACCGTCAGCTGGGGCAACACCACCGGCCTGATCACCTTCGCGATGATGACCGGCATGGTGTTCCTGCTGACCCTGTACCTGCAGCAGGTGCGCGGCATGAGCCCGCTCAACGCCGGCTTCACCTTCTCCGCCCTCGGTGTCGCGGCCGTCGTCGGCGGCGCCTTCGCCGCCCGGATCATCGGCGTGATCGGCGTCCACCGGGCCCTCGTCTACGGTCTGCTGCTGCAGGCCGCGAGCACGGCCGCGCTCTACTTCCTCGACGCCGCCGGCAGCATGCCGCTGCTCCTCGTCGCCACCGCCACCGGCGGGTTCGGCCACCTCCTCGCGGTCGTCGGCTACATGATCACCGCCACCTCGGGGCTGCCGGACCACGAGCAGGGCCTGGCCACCGGCCTCGCCTACACGGGCCAGCAGCTCGGCGTCACCGTCGGCACCCCGGTCCTCGCCACCGTCGCCGCGGCCGGCATCGACTCCGCGGGCGGCAGCGGCCCCGCCGCCGTCCTCAACGGCGTACAGGAGGGTCTGCTGGTCGCCGCCGGAGCGCTGCTCCTCGCGGGCCTCGCCGCCGTCGCCTTCCTCCGTCCCGACCGGACCGCGGCGGCCGAGGCCCCGGCGCCCGAGGCCCCGGCGGCCGGCGGCAAGGTCTCCGTGGAAGCGCGCTGAGGAACCGCGGAACGCACCGGCACACCGAGGGGAACGAATCACATGCGCATGCGCCACCTGGGCCGCACCGGCCTCCAGGTCTCCGAGATCTGCCTGGGCACCATGACCTTCGGCGGGCGGCACGGTTTCCAGCACATGGGCCAGCTCAACACCATCGAGGCCCGGCGACTCGTCCACACGAGCATGGACGCGGGCGTCAACTTCTTCGACACCGCCGACATGTACTCCGCCGGACAGTCCGAGGAAGTCCTCGGCGCGGCCCTCGGCGCCCGCCGTGACGACGTGATCATAGCGACGAAGGTGCGCTGGCAGATGCCCGACGGCAGCAGCGGCCCGAACGACCGGGGCCTGTCCCGTCACCACATCGTGCGCTCGGTGGAGGCCAGTCTGCGCCGACTGGACACGGACTACATCGACCTCTACCAGACGCACGGCTGGGACGGCCGCACTCCGTGGGAGGAGACCCTGCGGGCCATGGACGACCTCGTCCGGGCGGGCAAGGTCCGCTACACCGGTGCGTCCAACCTGACGTCCTGGCAGCTGACCCGCGCCCTCGCCACCAGCGAGCGGACCGGTCTCGAGCGTTTCGCCTCGCACCAGATCCAGTACAGCCTCGCGGCCCGCGAGGTCGAGTGGGAGCTGCTGCCCATGGCCGAGGCGGAGGGCGTGGGCGTCATGGTGTGGAGCCCGCTGGCCGGCGGGCTGCTCAGTGGCCACCAGGAGCGGGACGCCACGCCGCCCCCGGGGACGCGGCGGGCGGTGGGCTGGTTCGAGCCCGTGGACCCCGAGCGCACCTTCGACACCATCGACGTACTGCGCAAGATCGCCCAGGAGCGGGAGGTGAGCCCGGCCCAGGTGGCACTGCGCTGGGCCCTGGACGGCAAGGGCGTCACCTCCGTGGTGATCGGTGCCCGCAACGAACGCCAGCTCACCGACAACCTGGCGGCGACGACCTGGTCGCTGACCCCCGAGGAGCACGCCGCCCTCGACGCGGTCAGCGCTCCGCGGCTGCCCTACCCGTACTGGCACCAGGACTACAGCGACGCGGACCGGGTCAGGGAGCGGGGCGAGGACTGACGGCGCCGGACCGAAGCGCGGAGGGCCACCCCGTCCACCGGACGAGGTGACCCTCCGCGATCTCGCAGGGTCCGCGGACCTCAGCGCACGTCGCCCATGAGTTCCTTGACCCGCTTGCGGTACATCCAGATCGCGACGCCGGCGAGCACCGCGAGGGCCGCCTCCGCGGCGACGATGCCCGTCTTGTTGAGGTCGACGCCGGCGATGGAGAGCAGACCGGTCGTGGCGTCACCGGCGGTGACGGCCAGGAACCAGACGCCCATCATCTGCGAGGCGTACTTCACCGGCGCCATCTTCGTCGTCACCGACAGGCCGACCGGGGAGAGCATCAGCTCACCGCAGGTCTGGACGAAGTAGATCGCCACCAGCCACAGGGCCGCCGCCTTGTGGCCGCCCTCCGCGATGCCCAGCGGGGCCAGGAAGAGGAAGAAGGACGCGCCGACCAGGACCAGGCCGCCGCAGAACTTGACGACCGTGCTCGGCTCCTTGCCGCGGCGGTTCAGCGCCAGCCACAGCGTGGCGAAGACCGGGGCCAGGGCCATGATGATGACCGGGTTGACCGACTGGTACCAGGAGACCGGGAAGTCCCAGCCGAAGACGCTGTTGTCGGCCGAGGAGTCGGCGAACAGCGACAGGGTCGAACCGCCCTGGTCGTAGATCATCCAGAACACGGCGGCGGCGACGAAGAACCAGATGTACGCCGACATCTTGGACTGCTCGGCGCGGTCCAGGGACTTGTCGCGCTTGATGTTGGTCAGCACCAGCACCGGGATGATCACGCCGAGCAGGGTCAGCGGGACCAGGACCCAGTTCAGGGTGTAGTGGCCGGAGAAGCCGACGATCGCGTAGAAGACGACGGCCAGCGCGGCCCAGAACGCGGCCTTGCGCAGCGTCGAGGTCTTCTCCTGGACGGACAGCGGCTTCGGGACCACGCTGGAGTGCGCGGCCAGGTGGCGGCTGCCGATCAGGAACTGGAGCACGCCCAGGCCCATGCCGACCGCGGCGAGCGCGAAGCCCAGGTGCCAGTTGACGTTCTCGCCGATGGTGCCGATGGTCAGCGGCGCGGCGAAGGCACCGAGGTTGATGCCCATGTAGAAGACGGTGAAGCCACCGTCGCGGCGCGGGTCGTCGGGGCCGTCGTAGAGCTGGCCGACCATCGTGGAGATGTTGGCCTTCAGCAGACCCGAGCCGATGGCGACCAGACCCAGGCCCGCGTAGAACGTGCCGGAGGACGGCAGCGCCAGCGTCAGGTGGCCGAGCATGATCACACCGCCGGCGACGGCGACGGTCTTGCGGGGGCCCCAGACCCGGTCGCCGAACCAG
Source organism: Streptomyces sp. BBFR25 (assembly GCF_044590125.1). Lineage (NCBI taxonomy): Bacteria > Bacillati > Actinomycetota > Actinomycetes > Kitasatosporales > Streptomycetaceae > Streptomyces > Streptomyces sp. BBFR25. The sequence goes on along the minus strand of NZ_CP172447.1, from coordinate 3,526,783 downwards.
CCGCCCGGCATCGTGAGCAGGTACACCAGCGAGAGGTACACCGAGTAGATCGCGGTCGCGGTGCCGGCGCCGAGGCCGAGGCCACCCGGGGCGACGAGGTACAGCGGGAGCAGAGCCCTCATGCCGTAGTAGGAGAACCTCTCCCACATCTCGGTCATGAAGAGTGTGGCCAGTCCGCGGGGGTGGCCGAAGAAGGTCTTCTCGGAGCCGGGGGTGCCCGGGGTGACCGAGTCCTTCGTCAGGCTGGACGCCATGGTCGATCCTTGCTGGTCGGGACGCGCTCATGAGGCGATGCGCGCCCGGTGGGGGGCGGCCGGCACCGGCGGCCTTCCCCGCCCGTCCCACGCCTGAGGGATTCCGCTCCGGATTGCGAAGCGGTGGGCGGCGGCCACCGGGATCCACGCCTTAGCGCGCGTCACTGCACGCGGTGAGGCCCGGCCACAGGTCATTCCTTTCAAGGCCGGCCGTGGGGGCCGGCCCGCACGCAAAAGAGACCTTCAGCGTCGAACTGTCGCCAAAGGTCCGCGGGGTGCTACAGGCGCTGATTCACCATACGGCAGGACACCGCCCGGTATGGAAGGACTTGAGACACGGATCACAGGTAATAGTGGAACCGCGAACGATCTTTCGAAGGTCCATCACAGGATGGCACCCCACAGCCCCAGGTGCGGACGCGGGGTCGACGGGGCCCGTCGTACGGCGCCCGTCCGGGGAGCGCGCGGCCGGTGCCCGGCTTGTCCCTTGTGCGGCGGCGGTGGCAGCGATCTTGCCCCGGGCGTTGCTCCGAGCGGTCTACCATCAGGCCATGACCCGTGTACTGCTCGCCGAGGACGACGCGTCCATCTCGGAGCCGCTGGCCCGCGCACTGCGCAGGGAAGGGTACGAGGTCGAGGTGCGTGAGGACGGACCCACCGCACTCGACGCCGGGCTGCGGGGCGGCATCGACCTGGTCGTGCTGGACCTCGGCCTGCCGGGCATGGACGGTCTGGAGGTCGCCCGCCGGCTGCGGTCCGAGGGCCACGCCGTGCCGATCCTGATCCTGACCGCCCGCGCCGACGAGGTGGACACCGTCGTCGGCCTGGACGCGGGCGCCGACGACTACGTCACCAAGCCCTTCCGCCTGGCCGAGCTGCTCGCCCGGGTCCGGGCGCTGCTGCGGCGCGGCGCCGTGGAGCCCGCGCAGCCGCCCGCCACCCACGGCGTGCGCATCGACGTCGAGTCGCACCGGGCCTGGATGGGCGAGGAGGAGCTCCAGCTCACCGCCAAGGAATTCGACCTGCTGCGGGTCCTGGTGCGCGACGCCGGCCGGGTCGTCACCCGCGACCAGCTGATGCGCGAGGTCTGGGACACCACCTGGTGGTCGTCGACCAAGACCCTCGACATGCATATCTCCTGGCTGCGCAAGAAGCTGGGGGACGACGCGGCCAACCCCCGCTACATCGCCACCGTGCGCGGCGTGGGCTTCCGTTTCGAGAAGAACTGAGCGCGCCCCCGAGGGGCCTTCCGGGTAAGAGGACATGCGCCGCCGACTGATCCAGTCCACGCTCGCCGTGGTGCTCGTCGTGATCGCCGTCTTCGGCGTCTCCCTCGTCATCGTCGAGACCCGGACCATCAGCAGCGCCGCCCAGGAACGGGTCGACCTGGAGGCGGTGCGGCTGGCCAGCATCGTCGACAGCCGGCTCATCGGCACCGGCTCCGTCGACGAGGTCTTCCTGCGGGAGCAGATCCGCGACGCCCGGTACGCCGTGATCCGCATCCCCGGCGAGCCGGTCATCGAGGTCGGCAGCAAGCCGTCCGGCGACGTCCTTGAGGGCAGGGCCACCGGTGAGGAGGGCGAGTCGGTCCTCGTCGAGGAGCCCAGCTCCTCGGTCACCCGGGAGGTCGGGCGGACGCTGCTGATCATCGGCCTGGTGGCGCTGCTCGCGGTGATCGCCGCCGTCCTGCTGGCGATCCGGCAGGCCAACCGCCTCGCCTCGCCGCTCACCGACCTCGCCGAGACCGCCGAACGCCTCGGCTCCGGCGACCCGCGCCCGCGGCACAAGCGGTACGGCGTCCCCGAGCTGGACCGGGTCGCGGACGTGCTGGACTCCTCCGCGGAGCGCATCGCCCGGATGCTCACCGCCGAGCGGCGGCTGGCCGCGGACGCCTCCCACCAGCTGCGTACGCCGCTGACCGCGCTGTCGATGCGGCTGGAGGAGATCACCCTCACCGACGAGCCGGAGACGGTGAAGGAGGAGGCGACGATCGCGCTGTCGCAGGTGGAGCGGCTGACCGACGTCGTGGACCGGCTGCTCACCAACTCCCGCGACCCGCGCAGCGGCTCCGCCGTCACCTTCGAGCTGGACGACGTGATCCAGCAGCAGATCGCCGAGTGGCGCCCGGCCTACCGCGGTGAGGGCCGGGCCATCGTCAGCTCGGGCAAGCGCCACCTGACGGCCGTGGGCACCCCGGGCGCCGTGGCGCAGGTGCTGGCCGCGCTGATCGAGAACTCCCTGATGCACGGCGACGGCACGGTGGCCCTGCGGACCCGGGTGACCGGCAACCAGGCCGTGGTCGAGGTCACCGACGAGGGCCCCGGCGTCCCGGCCGACCTGGGCGCGCGGATCTTCGAGCGGGCGATCAGCGGACGCAACTCCACCGGCATCGGCCTCGCCGTCGCCCGCGACCTGGCCGAGGCGGACGGCGGCCGCCTGGAGCTGCTCCAGGGGCGCCCACCGGTCTTCGGGCTGTTCCTGTCCCGTACGCCGCCCTCGAAGAAGTCCTCGGGGGACGGCGACCCGACCGTGCGCTGAGCGCCCCGGTCGAGGGGAGCGGAGCGGGTCAGCGGTGGCCGGCGGGGGCGCCGTCGGCGCGGGGGACCGCGGTCGGGTGCTCGTGCTCCAGGAAGGTCTCCGCCCGGGTCACCGGCTCACGGGCGGGCAGCGCGCGGAAGACCCAGCTGCGGTACGACCAGAAGCGGAAGAGCGTGCCGAGGCCGATGCCGAGGAACTTGAAGATGTTGCTCTGCAGCGGGCTGTCCCAGCCGAAACCGTACGTCGCGGTGTAGAGCACGCCGTTCTCGATGACCAGCCCGACCGCGCTGAACACCAGGAACAGCGACATCTCGCGGGTCTGGCCGCTCTTGTCGCGGTCGCGGTAGGTGAAGTAGCGGAAGCCCACGTAGTTGAAGACGATCGCGACGACCGTGGCGACGATGCTGGCCCGCACCACCTGGAGGTCGGTGACGTGCCGCACGAAGTTGAAGACGAGGAGGTTGACCAGCACCCCCGCGCCGCCCACGGCGCCGAACTTCACGACCTCACGCACGAACCGGTCGACCCGCCCCCGCATCCCGGCGCGCCGCGCCGCGGGCGTGGAGGGAGCCGTGTGAGCACCCGAGGAACCATGTCCCATGGCCGTGCAGGCCCCCGTCCATCGGTTGGCGTCAATCCGTTCATGCTAACCACCCGGACGCGCGATCTTCCTGCGGACGGTCCCACGGGAGCCGGAACGGGCGTCTGGACCGGCTGGAAACGGCCGGTAAACAGGTGGGCTCCGCGCGGCCGATACGCTAGGGGTGTGACGTTCCCGGTAGTCGGCATGGTCGGCGGTGGCCAGCTCGCTCGTATGACACACGAGGCGGGCATCCCGCTCGGCATCAGGTTCAAGCTTCTCAGTGACACTCCTCAGGACTCTGCGGCGCAGGTCGTGAACGAAGTCGTCGTCGGCGACTATCGCGATCTGGACACGTTGCGCGAGTTCGCGCGCGGCTGTGACGTGATCACCTTCGATCACGAGCACGTGCCGACCGAGCACCTCAAGGCCCTGGAGGCGGACGGCATCCCCGTCCGCCCCGGCCCCGAGGCGCTCGTGCACGCCCAGGACAAGGGCGTGATGCGTGCGAAGCTCGTCGCGATCGGCGTGCCCTGCCCGCGGCACCGGATCGTGCGCGATCCGGCCGACGTGGCCGCCTTCGCGGACGAGGGCGACGGATTTCCCGTTGTCCTCAAGACGGTCCGCGGCGGGTACGACGGCAAGGGCGTGTGGGTCGTGGACTCCGTCGAGGAGGCGGCCGAGCCCTTCCGCGCGGGAGTCCCCGTGCTGGCGGAGGAGAAGGTCGACTTCGTCCGCGAGCTGGCCGCCAACGTGGTCCGCTCCCCGCACGGCCAGGCGGTGGCCTACCCCGTCGTCGAGTCCCAGCAGGTCAACGGCGTCTGCGACACGGTGATCGCCCCGGCGCCCGACCTCGACGAGACGCTGGCCCTGCGCGCCGAGGAGATGGCGCTCGGCATCGCCAAGGAACTCGGCGTCGTCGGGCACCTCGCCGTCGAGCTGTTCCAGACCCGCGACGGCCGCGTCCTCGTCAACGAACTGGCGATGCGCCCGCACAACTCCGGCCACTGGACGATGGACGGCGCGATCACCTCGCAGTTCGCCAACCACGTCCGCGCGGTCCTCGACCTCCCCCTCGGCGACCCGCGCCCGCGCGCCAGGTGGACGGTGATGGCCAACGTCCTGGGCGGCGACTACCCGGACATGTACTCCGCGTACCTGCACTGCATGGCCCGCGACCCGCAGCTCAAGATCCACATGTACGGCAAGGACGTGAAGCCCGGCCGCAAGGTCGGCCACGTCAACACCTACGGCGACGACCTGGACGACGTGCTGGAGCGCGCCCGTCACGCTGCCGGCTACCTGAGAGGGACGATCACCGAATGAGCCAGGCCAGCCCGGTGAGCCCGGTCGTAGGCATCGTCATGGGGTCGGACTCCGACTGGCCCGTCATGGAGGCCGCCGCCAAGGCCCTCGACGAGTTCGAGATCCCCTACGAGGTCGACGTCGTCTCCGCGCACCGCATGCCGCACGAGATGATCGCCTACGGCGAGCAGGCCGCCGGACGCGGACTGAAGGCGATCGTCGCCGGGGCCGGGGGCGCCGCCCACCTGCCCGGCATGCTCGCCTCCGTCACCCCGCTGCCGGTCATCGGCGTCCCGGTGCCGCTGAAGTACCTGGACGGCATGGACAGCCTGCTGTCCATCGTGCAGATGCCGGCCGGTGTCCCCGTCGCCACCGTCTCCGTGGGCGGTGCCCGCAACGCCGGGCTGCTGGCCGCCCGCATCCTCGCCGCCCACGACGAGGAGCTGCTCGGCCGGATGCGCGAGTTCCAGCAGGAACTCAACGACCAGGCCACCGAGAAGGGCAAGCGGCTGCGCAACAAGGTCGGGGGCTCCGCGGCCGGCTTCGGATTCGGCAAGTGACGGACAAGCGACGCAAGGGACGGAAGGCACGCCCATGACGACCTCCACGGCCTCCCTCGACCGGGCCCGCGAGCTGCTGCGCGAGTTCCCGGTCGTCGACGGGCACAACGACCTGCCCTGGGCGCTGCGCGAACAGGTCCGCTACGACCTCGACGCCCGCGACATCGCCGCCGACCAGTCCGCCCACCTGCACACCGACCTGGCCCGGCTGCGCTCCGGCGGCGTCGGCGCGCAGTACTGGTCGGTGTACGTCCGCTCCGACCTGCCGGGCGCGGTGACGGCGACGCTGGAGCAGATCGACTGCGTACGGCGGCTGATCGACCGCCACCCCGGGGAGCTGCGGGCCGCGCTGACCGCCGCCGACATGGAGGCCGCGCGGGCCGAGGGCCGGATCGCGTCCCTGATGGGCGCCGAGGGCGGCCACTCCATCGACAACTCGCTGGCCACCCTGCGCGCCCTGTACGCGCTCGGCGTGCGCTACATGACGCTCACCCACAACGACAACGTGGCGTGGGCGGACTCGGCGACCGACGAGCCCGGCGTCGGCGGCCTGTCGGCCTTCGGCCGCGAGGTCGTGCGGGAGATGAACCGCGAGGGCATGCTGGTCGACCTCTCGCACGTCGCCGCGACGACGATGCGGGACGCGCTGGACACCTCCACCGCGCCGGTGATCTTCTCGCACTCCTCCTCCCGCGCCGTCTGCGACCACCCGCGCAACATCCCGGACGACGTCCTGGAGCGGCTGCCGGCCAACGGCGGCATGGCGATGGTGACGTTCGTGCCGAAGTTCGTGCTCCAGGCGGCCGTGGACTGGACGGCCGAGGCCGACGAGAACATGCGCGCGCACGGCTTCCACCACCTCGACTCCAGCCCCGAGGCGATGAAGGTGCACGCCGCCTTCGAGGAGCGCGTCCCGCGTCCCGTCGCCACCGTCTCCACCGTCGCCGACCACCTCGACCACATGCGCGAGGTCGCGGGCGTCGACCACCTCGGCATCGGCGGCGACTACGACGGCACGCCCTTCACCCCGGACGGCCTCGGCGACGTCTCCGGCTACCCGAACCTGATCGCCGAGCTGCTGGAGCGCGGCTGGTCCCAGGCCGACCTGGCCAAGCTGACCTGGAAGAACGCGGTCCGCGTCCTCGACGCCGCCGAGGAGGTGGCCCGGGGGCTCCAGGCCACGCGGGAGCCGTCCAACGCGTCGCTGGAGGAACTGGACGGCTGAGCCGTCACCTCACCGAGGGCGGGGCAGCCGGTGGGTCCGGCCGCCCCGCCCGGGCATGTCCGGCGGCCGAGCCGCGTACCCCCGAACGCTCCATCCACCAGGAAGCCCTTTCCGCTCCGTGCGACGGTGGCCGTACCTCACGACGACCGTTCGGAGCCCGTCATGGCAGACCTCCAGGACGACCTGCACACCGGTACCGAAGCCGGTGGGCTCGACGACCTGCCCATGCCGCTCGCCGCGGAGGCCTATCCGCCGGAGCCCTACGCCCCCGTGTCCGACCCCGACGACGAGCCGCTGTCCCGGGCGCTCGCCGTGCTGGCCGCCCACCCCGTCGCCGACGGCTGCAACGGTCTGCCCTGGGCGCTCAGGCACCTGCCCTGGTACGACCTGGAGCTGGGCGAGAGCGCCGTCGACACCGACGTGCCGCGGCTGCGCGCGGGGCACGTGGGGGCGCTGCTGTGGTCGCTGCACCTGCCCGAGTCCCTCGACGGGGACCGCGCGGTCGGCGCCACGCTGGAACAGCTCGACCTGGTCAAGACGGTCGTACGGGCCCACCCCGAGGGGCTGCGCCTGGCCTACGACGCGGGGCAGGCCATCGACGCCCGCAACTGCGGCCGGATCGCCGTGCTGCCCGGTCCCGCGGGCGCCGCCGCCCTCGGCGACTGCCTCGGCATCCTGCGTTCCCTGCACGCCCTCGGCCTGCGCGCCCTGACGCTGTCCGGGGTGAGCTGGGCGAGCGAGGCGGGGCTGACCCGGTTCGGCGAGGAGGTCGTCCGGGAGATGAACCGGCTCGGTGTCGTCGCCGACCTCTCCGGCGCCTCCGCGGAGACCGTCCGCCGCACCTTCGCGGTGTCCAAGGCGCCCGCGCTGTGCACCCGCTCCGCCGCCCGCGCCCTGCGCCCGCACCCCGCCAACCTCCCGGACGACCTGCTGGTGGAGCTGGGCGCGGCCGGCGGCCTGTGCATGGTGCCGCTGACCGCCGAGCAGACCGGCCCGACCGTCCGGGACGTCGCCGACCACCTCGACCACGTCCGCACGGTGGCCGGGCCGCAGAGCGTCGGCCTGTCCGGCACCTACGACACCGGCACCGCCCACCCCCTGGAGCTGGGCGACGCCTCCTGCTACCCGCGGCTCATCGCCGAGCTGCTCAGGCGCGGCTGGGACGAGGCGGACGTGGCCCTGCTGACCTGGGGCAACGTCCAGCGCGTCCTGCGCGCCGCGGCCTTCACCGCGAAGGCGGCCCAGCTGCGCCGCGAGCCGTCCACGGCGACCATCGCCGACCTGGACGGGTAGTCAGCGCGAGCGGGGAAGTCCGCGCGAGCCGTCAGGTGTGCTCGATCCGGCACAGGCAGAACGGATGCCCCGCCGGATCGGCGTACACCATGAAGTCCTTCTCCTCCCGGTCCTCCAGGTCCAGCGGACGGGCGCCCAGCGCGAGCACCCTCTCGTGTGCGGCGTCCATCTCCGCCCAGGTCGCCCCGCCGTCGAAGTCGAGGTGGAACTGCTGGGCGTTGCGGTCGGAACGCGGCCACTCGGGCGGGGTGAGGTCCGGCGCCCGCTGGAAGGACAGGCGGGGCCCGCCGGGCACCTGGAGGACCACCCAGTCCGGGTCCGCCTCGTCGGGCGTGCCGCCCCCGACCGCCGCGTAGAAGCGGGCCAGCTCACGGGGCTCGGGACAGTCGACGACGACGGAACGGAAACGTGCCGCGGGTGCCATGCGGGTACCTCCCGGGATCGGCTGATCGGCGCTCAGCGGGCGCGGAGGCAGAACGGGTGCCCGGCCGGGCCGGCGCAAACCCGGAAGGCACGGGTGCGGTCCTCCGCGTCCACGGGGCTCGGGAAAGTCCGGGACCGCTGGGCGAGCTGCGGGGCCTACTGCGACCGCCGCTCGGTGGGGCAGAATGCCCGGGACGCCGGTTCGGCCGACTGAGCCTCGGCCGAACCGGCGTCCTGCGTGCCGTCGTCAGGCGGTGGGGCGGCCCATCGCCCGGTAGGTCCAGCCGGCCTTCCGCCAGAGAGTGGGGTCCAGGGCGTTGCGCCCGTCCAGGATCACCCGGGCCGCGGCGGCCTGCCCGAGCGCCTCCGGGTCCAGCTCACGGAACTCCCGCCACTCGGTGAGGTGCAGCACCACGTCCGCGCCCCGCACCGCCTCCAGCGCCGAGTCGGCGTAGCCGAGGGTCGGGAAGAGCCGCCGGGCGTTCTCCATGCCCTTGGGGTCGTACACCGTCACCTGGGCGCCCTGGAGGTGCACCTGCCCGGCGACGTTCAGCGCGGGGGAGTCGCGCACGTCGTCCGAGTCGGGCTTGAAGGTGGCGCCGAGCACCGCGATCCGCTTGCCGAGGAAGGGGCCGCCGCCCAGCGCCTGCCGGGTCAGCTCCACCATCTGGCCGCGCTGGCGCATGTTGATCGAGTCGATCTCGCGCAGGAAGGTCAGCGCCTGGTCGGCGCCCAGCTCACCGGCGCGGGCCATGAAGGCGCGGATGTCCTTCGGCAGGCAGCCGCCGCCGAAGCCGATCCCGGCCCGCAGGAACTTCTTGCCGATCCGGTCGTCGTACCCGATCGCCTCCGCCAGCTTGGCGACGTCGCCGCCGGCCGCCTCGCAGACCTCCGCCATCGCGTTGATGAAGGAGATCTTGGTGGCGAGGAAGGAGTTCGCGGCGGTCTTCACCAGCTCGGCCGTCGGGAAGTCCGTGACGACGAACGGCGAGCCCTCCGCGATCGGCGTCGCGTACACCTCGCGCAGCAGCCGCTCGGCCCGCTCGCTGCGCACGCCGACCACGAGCCGGTCGGGGTGCAGGGTGTCCTCGACGGCGAAGCCCTCGCGCAGGAACTCCGGGTTCCAGGCCAGCTCGGCCTCGTCGCCCGCCGGAGCGTGCTCGGCCAGGTAGGCGGCCAGCCGGTCGGCGGAGCCCACCGGCACGGTCGACTTGCCGACGACCAGCGCCGGGCCGGTCAGGTGCGGGGCCAGCGAGGCCAGCGCGGAGTCGACGTACGACATGTCGCAGGCGTACTCGCCGTGCTTCTGCGGGGTGTTCACGCACAGGAAGTGCACGTCGCCGAAGGCGGCGACCTCGGCGAAGTCGGTGGTGAAGCGCAGCCGCCCGCTGGCGCCCTCGATACCGGCGACGTGCTTGCGCAGCAGCTCCTCGAGACCCGGCTCGTACATCGGGACCTCGCCCCGCTGGAGCATCTCGATCTTCTCGGGCACCACGTCCAGGCCCAGCACCTCGAAACCCAGCTCGGCCATCGCCGCCGCATGGGTCGCGCCGAGATAGCCGGTGCCGATCACGGTGATCTTGAGGGCCATGGGTGCTCCAGAGGTGTACGGCTGAGGTGCGCGCCCGAGCATATCCGGGACACGGCGAAAGCCCTGCGGGCGGCTGTCGTCAAGCTCACCTATCCACCGGCACGGCCGGGGCTCTAAAATTTGGGTTACTTAACGGTAGTTAGCGTGCCCAGCATCACAGCGTTTTGGAGCGTGAGACACCTTGGCCGGATCGGCTGACTTCGACCTGTACCGCCCGTCCGAGGAGCACGACATGCTCCGGGACGCCGTCCGCTCGCTGGCCGAGGCGAAGATCGCGCCGTACGCCGCCGCGGTGGACGAGGAGGCCCGCTTCCCGCAGGAGGCCCTGGACGCCCTCACCGCGAACGACCTGCACGCGGTGCACGTCCCCGAGGAGTACGGCGGCGCGGGCGCCGACGCGCTCGCCACGGTCATCGTGATCGAGGAGGTGGCCCGCGCCTGCGCCTCCTCCTCCCTCATCCCGGCCGTGAACAAGCTCGGCTCGCTCCCGGTGATCCTCTCCGGCTCCGAGGAGCTGAAGAAGAAGTACATGACCCCGCTCGCCAAGGGCGACGGCATGTTCTCCTACTGCCTCTCCGAGCCCGACGCGGGCTCGGACGCGGCCGGCATGAAGACCAAGGCCGTCCGCGACGGCGACTTCTGGGTGCTCAACGGCGTCAAGCGCTGGATCACCAACGCGGGCGTCAGCGAGTACTACACGGTGATGGCCGTCACCGACCCGAGCAAGCGCTCCAAGGGCATCTCCGCCTTCGTCGTGGAGAAGTCCGACGAGGGCGTGTCCTTCGGCGCCCCGGAGAAGAAACTCGGCATCAAGGGCTCCCCGACCCGCGAGGTCTACCTCGACAACGTCCGCATCCCCGCCGACCGCATGATCGGCGCGGAGGGCACCGGCTTCGCGACGGCCATGAAGACGCTGGACCACACCCGCATCACCATCGCCGCCCAGGCCCTCGGCATCGCCCAGGGCGCCCTCGACTACGCCAAGGGCTACGTCCAGGAGCGCAAGCAGTTCGGCAAGCCGATCGCCGACTTCCAGGGCATCCAGTTCATGCTCGCCGACATGGCCATGAAGATCGAGGCCGCCCGCCAGCTGACGTACGCCGCGGCCGCCAAGTCCCAGCGCGGCGACAGCGACCTCACCTTCCAGGGCGCCGCCGCCAAGTGCTTCGCCTCCGACGTGGCCATGGAGGTCACCACCGACGCGGTCCAGCTGCTCGGCGGCTACGGCTACACCCGTGACTACCCGGTGGAGCGCATGATGCGCGACGCCAAGATCACCCAGATCTACGAGGGCACCAACCAGGTCCAGCGCATCGTGATGGCGAGGAACCTTCCCTAGCAGGATCTTCGCCCCGCCGACCGCACGGACATCACAGCCCCCGGCGAGCCGGGGGCTGTGGCCGTTCTGCCCGGTCGGGTCAGCGGGTGCCGAGGCTCCAGCGGGGTCCCTGCGGGCTGTCCTCGATGACGAGTCCGGACTGTCCGAGCTGGTTACGGATGGCGTCGGCGGTGGCCCAGTCCTTGCGTGCCCGCGCGCTCTCGCGCTGGTCGAGGACGAGGCGTACGAGGCTGTCGACGACGTCCCGCAGGTCCTCGCCCTGTTCCTGCTCGCCCGCCCACTGCGGGTCCAGGGGGTCCAGGCCGAGGACGCCGAGCATGGCCCGTACCTCGGCGAGCCGGGCGACGGCCGCGTCCTTGTCGTCGGCGGCCAGCGCGCTGTTGCCCTGCCGGACGGTGGTGTGCACGATCGCGAGCGCCTGCGGGACGCCCAGGTCGTCGTCCATCGCCTCGCCGAAGGCGGGCGGCACCTCGCCGGCGGGCTCGACGGCATGGCCGGCCAGCTCGGTGACGCGCTGCACGAAGCCCTCGATCCGCGCGTACGCCGACTCGGCCTCGCGCAGGGACTCCTCGCTGTACTCGATGGTGGAGCGGTAGTGCGGGGTGCCCAGGTAGTAGCGCAGCACGACCGGCCGCCACTTCTTGACCATCTCGCTCACGAGCACGCTGTTGCCGAGCGACTTCGACATCTTCTCGCCGCTCATGGTGACCCAGGCGTTGTGCACCCAGTACCGGGCGAAGGCGTCGCCGAAGCCGCGGGCCTGGGCGATCTCGTTCTCGTGGTGCGGGAAGATCAGGTCGATCCCGCCCCCGTGGATGTCGAACTCCTCGCCCAGGTACTTGTGCGCCATCGCCGAGCACTCCAGGTGCCAGCCCGGCCGCCCCCGCCCCCACGGCGTCTGCCAGCTCGGCTCCCCGGGCTTGGCCGCCTTCCACATGGCGAAGTCCCGCGGGTCCCGCTTGCCGGTCTCGCCGTCCTCGGAGGGCTGGCGCAGGTCGTCGAGGTCCTGGTTGGACAGCGACAGGTAGCCCGGCAGGGACCGCACGTCGAAGTAGACGTTGCCGTCGGCCTCGTAGGCGTGCCCGCGCTCGATGAGGCCGCGCATCATCTCGACCATCTCGGTGATGTGGCCGGTCGCACGCGGCTCGTAGGTGGGCGGCAGGCAGCCCAGGGCGGCGTAGGCGTCGTTGAACGCCCGCTCGTTCTCGTACCCGATGGACCACCAGGGACGCCCCTGCTCGGCCGACTTCCTGATGATCTTGTCGTCGATGTCGGTGACGTTGCGGATGAACGTGACCTCGTAGCCGCGGTAGGCGAACCAGCGGCGCATGATGTCGAAGTTCAGCCCCGACCGGATGTGCCCGATGTGCGGGGCGGCCTGCACGGTGGCACCGCACAGGTAGATCGAGACGCAGCCCGGCATGAGGGGGGCGAAGTCACGGATCTGCCGGGCGCTGGTGTCGTACAGGCGAATGGGCAAGACGGCTCCTTGACGTATTCAGGACGCGGCGCGTACGGCCTTGACGAAGGCTCTGATCAACACCGGGTCCTTGACCCCTCTGACGCTTTCGATGCCGCTGGACACGTCGACGCCCCAGGGCCGGGTGGTTTCGACGGCGTGGGACACGTTGTCCGGGGTGAGGCCGCCGGCCAGGAGCCACTGCCCGCCGGGCGGACGGAAAGACCTGCGGGTCCAGTCCCAGGGGACGCCGGCGCCGGGCGTGGGCGCGTCGAGGAGCAGGATGTCCTCGCCCATCTGCCCGTTCCTCGGCACGGGTTCGCGGTACGACGTGGCCCGGATCAGCGTCCACTCGCCGTTTCCCAGTGCGGCGAAGTGCCCTCGCTCCTCGTGTCCGTGGAGCTGTATCGCCCGGATTCCGGTGATGTTGGCCAGCGAGCGGATGTAATCCACCGGCTGGTCGCGGAAGACCCCGACGGTCATCACGTGGGGCGGGATGCGTTCCATCAGGCGGATGACCGTGCTGGCGTCCACCCGGCGAGGGCTCTCGGCGAACATGAACCCGATGGCGTCGGCTCCCACCTCGACGGCCGTGTCGACGTCCTCCTGTGTCTTGAGCCCGCAGAGCTTGATGAACAAGTGGTTCGGCATGGCTGCTGTCTCCCCCTCGGTCGGCCGGATGCCCGCTCACCCCCGCCGGCGTCGTGCGCGCCGCGGGCTCGCAGCCGCGGTCAGCGACTGGCGAGCGCCAGTTGAACGCCCAGGCCGACGAAGGCGACGGCGAAGGTCCGGCGCATCCACGCCATCACCTTCGGGCGGGAGATGATGTGATCGCGCACCGCCGCGGCGAGAGCCCCGTAGATCACGAACACGACAAAGGTCATGATCATGAAGACGGCCGAGAGCTGGAGCATCTGAGGCAGCGAATTGCCGCTGTCGGTCGGTACGAACTGGGGCAGGAACGCCAGGAAGAACATGGACAGCTTCGGGTTGAGGAAGTTGATCAGAATGGCGGTCCACGTGACCTGTGCGGCCGACCTGTCCTTGGTCTTGTCCGTCTCCTCGGACTCGATCTTCATCGCCCCCTTCTCACGCAGCGTCTGCCAGGCGAGGAAGAGCAGATAGCAGACACCGGCCCACTTGAAGCTCTCGAAGGCCACCGCACTGGTGTGGAGGATGGCGGCCAGTCCCGCGATCGCCGCGGCCAGGTGGGGGACGATGCCGAGGGTGCAGCCGAAGGCCGCCACGACCGACATGCGTAACCCGCGGGCCAACCCGGTCCCGACGGTGTAGACGGCGCCGGTCCCCGGGGAGACGACGATGATGAACGCGGTGACGAGGAACTCAACACTCATGGCGGGCCACTCCCTGGCGGTCACTCCGGCTGCGTGATGGACGGAACTACTGTGCCAGCAGCGCTCTCGTGGCGGGCTCGACATCAGGAACACCGGCCAGACTTTCGCCGACCAGGAACGCCGTGACACCGACCGCCGCCATGCGCTTGAGATCCATCGGGCTCCGCAGCCCGCTCTCGGCCACGACGACCTTGCCCTCGGGGACCTGGGGGGCGAGGCGCTCCGCCGTCGACAGGCTGGTCACCATCGTCTTGAGGTCCCGGTTGTTGATGCCGATCAGCGTGGACCGCAGCCGGGCGGCACGCTCCAGTTCCGTGCTGTCGTGCACCTCGATCAGGACGTCCATCCCGAACTCCCGCGCGGTGTCCTCGACAGCCGCGGCGGTGTCGTCGTCCACGGTGGACAGCATCAGCAGGATCGCGTCGGCGCCCCAGGCCCGCGCCTCGACGACCTGGTAGGGGTCGAGCATGAAGTCCTTGCGGAGCACGGGCAGCCCGACCGCCGCCAGCACGGCGGTCACGTGGTCCAGGCTGCCGTCGAACGAAGGGGAGTCGGTCAGCACGGACAGGCACGTGGCGCCCCCGGCCTCATAGGCGCGGGCCAGCTCAGCCGGATCGAAGTCCGCCCTGATGAGCCCCTTGGACGGGCTCCTCTTCTTGACTTCCGCGATCAGCGCGTACTCGCCCTGCCGCTGCCGGCGTTCGATGGCCGCGAGGAACCCCCGCGGAGGAGCCGCGGCGGCGGCCCGGTCGCGCAGCAGCGACTCCGGCCGGACCTTCCGCGCCGCGGCGATCTCCTCGCGCTTGTAGGCGGTGATACGGGTCAGCAGATCACTCATGAGACGTCCTCGGTGACGTGGGCGTGGGAGGCTTCGATCAGGGCGGACAGACAGGCCCGGGCCCGCCCCGAGTCGACGGACTCGGCGGCGACGGCGGCGGCCTGTGCGAAGTCGGTGACATGGGAGGCGGCGACCAGGGCGACGGCGGCGTTCGCCACCGCGACGTCCCGGTACGGCCCCCGCGCGCCCTCGAGGACGGCCTTCAGGGCCTCGGCGTTCTCGCTCGGAGTCCCCCCGCGCAGGTCCGCCGGGCGGGCGGGGCGCAGACCCAGGTCGGTGGGCCCGATCTCGAAGGTCTTCACCGCGCCGTCGGCCAGCTCGGCGACGTAGGTGACACCGGTGGTGGTGACCTCGTCGAGGCCGTCCGATCCGTGCACCACCAGTGCGCGGGTGGAGCCCAGCTCGCCCAGGACCTGGGCCAGGGGCTCGACCCAGTGCCGGGAGTAGACGCCGACCAGGTGGTGGCGCACCCCGGCCGGGTTGAGCAGCGGGCCGAGGATGTTGAAGACCGTCCGCGTGGCGAGTTCGACGCGGGTCGGAGCGACATGCCTGAGCGCGGGGTGGTGGTTGGGGGCGTGCATGAATCCGATGCCCGCGGCGGCCAGGCAGTGCTCGACGTCGGCCGGCGAAAGCTCGGTGCGTACACCCAGCGCGCCGAGCACGTCGGTCGCACCCGAGCGCGAGGACAGCGCACGGTTGCCGTGCTTGGCGACGGGAACGCCCGCGCCGGCGACGATCAGCGCGGCGCACGTGGAGATGTTGTAGGACCCCGAGGCGTCGCCCCCGGTGCCGACGATGTCGACCGCGCCCGCGGGCGCCCGCACCGGACGCATCCTGCGGCGCAGACTCGTCGCGGCGCCCGTGATCTCCTCGACGGTCTCGCCCCGTACCCGCAGGGCCATGAGGAGGGCCCCTATCTGGGAGGGGGTCGCCTCACCGGTCGTCATGACCGTGAAGGCGTCGGCGGCCTCCTGCCGCGTCAGCGGACGGCCGTCGGCCGTCTTGGCGAGGAGCTCCTTGAACGGTCTCATCACACGCCGCCGTTCGTGAGCAGGAGCAGGTCCCCGGCTGGGGTGACGTTCTCACGCCGGTAGGGGGCCTGGTCCGTCAGTGCGGTGTCGAGGGTGCGGGCGAACAGGTGCCCGCTGTGCACGGCACCGGCGATGATCCCGGGGCCGAGGGCGTCGCCCACGCGCGCCACCCGGCGGATGCCCGCCTCCGCGAGGACGTCCGTACCGAGTTCCATGAGGTCCCGGTACAGCTCGTCGCGGGGGACCTGGCTCGAGGCGAGCACCACCGCATCGGCCGGTACGACGGTCTCCCTTCCGGTGTACGTACAGGCGAGGCGGGCGGTGCCCCGCTCGGCCCGGGCGAGCGTGGTCGACGTGTGGACGGCGGAGCACAGCTCGATGATGCGGCGCTGGACGCGCTTCTGCTCGGCGGTGTACTGGGTGAACGCCGACACCGTCGGCTCCGGGGTCACGAAGGTCACCTCGCAACCCGCGGCGGTGAGCTGCTCCGCGATCACGCCGGCCATGTAGTAGTGGTCGTCGTCGTAGACCACGACCCGTCCCCGGGGGAGCCTGCCGTCCATGATGTCGTCCGGAGTGAACACCTCGGTTTCGTCCAGACCGGCCACGGGCTCGGAGTGGTATCGCCCGACGCCGTCGCCCCGCCAGGTCGCGCCGGTGGCGACGGCGACGAGGGAGCACCCGGCTTCCAGGACCAGGTCCGCCGTGACCCGGCTGGCGGGCAGGAGCTGTACGTTCTTCATCCGTCTGAGCTGTTCGAGGCGCCAGTCCCGCACCCGGCCGTAGGTCCCGAGGCCGGGCAGCCGGGCCTCACGCGTGACCCGCCCGCCGAGTTCGCGGCGCTCCTCGCAGAGGATCACCTCGTAGCCACGCTGGCCCAGGCCACGAGCGGCCTCCAGCCCGGCGGGACCGCCGCCGACGACGAGAACCGTGTCGTCGGTGTCCTTGGGCGGGATGGTCTCCGGATGCCAGCCGCGGCGCCACTCCTCTCCCATGGTGGGGTTCTGGGTGCAGCGCAGGGGAGCGCCGAGGGAGTCGAAGGCCAGACAGACGTTGCAGCCGATGCACTCGCGGATGTCGTCGAAGCGGCCCTGCTCGATCTTCCGGGGAAGGAAGGGGTCGGCGATGGAAGGGCGGGCCGCCCCGATCAGGTCCAGGGTGCCGGACCGGAGCATGGACACCATGGTGTCGGGCGAGGTGAAGCGACCCACGCCCACCACGGGTTTCGTGGTGGCCTGCTTGACGCGCTTGACGTACTTCTCCTGCCAGCCCTCCTGCTCGAACCGGGCCGTCGCGCCGTCGTGGGCCATGTTGGCGATGTTGATGTCCCAGAGGTCGGGAAGTTCACCGAGGAGCCCGACGACCTCGATCCCCTCACCGTCCGCGGTCAGTCCGCGCGGTCCCGCCATCTCGTCGATGCAGAAGCGGACCGCCACCGCGCAGGTGTCGCCGACGGCCTCCTTCGTGTCCTCGATCAGCTCGCGCAGCAACCGGGCGCGGTTCTCCAGACTGCCCCCGTACTCGTCGGTGCGCTTGTTCCTGGTGGGGGACAGGAAGTTGACGGGCAGGGTCATGCTGTGTCCGGCGTAGACGTAGACGATGTCGAAGCCCGCGCGCCTGGCGTTGAGCGCGGCTTCGCGGTGCCAGCGGCGAAAGGCCCTGATGTCGCCCTTGTCCATGGCGCGGGCGCTACCGGGAAACAGACTGCGGGTGGCCTCGACGCTGGGAGCGATCGGCACCGCGCGGGATTCCAGGTTGGCCACGTGTCCGCCGTTGTGGGCCAGTTCGATGCCGGCCAGGGCGCCATGCTCGTGGATCAGTTCACTGGCCCGGGCCACCGTCGGAATGTCCTGGGCGTCCCAGAGCCGCAGCTCACGTTGGTGCTGACCCGAGTAGTGGATGTCGCACTGCTCGGTGCACACCACCCCCCAGCCGCCCTCCGCCTTGATGCCGCGCATGGCGGCCATGGGTGAGGGATAGGCGCGGCCCATGCCGTTGCAGTGGGGCACTTGGTAGAAGCGGTTCTTCGTGGTGACCGGGCCTATCCGGAGCGGCTCGAAAAGTATGTCGAAACGGGACGGGCGGGACAAGGCGGGGTTCCCTTCGTCATGACCGCGATACATGCCGTGCCGTGTCACTGGCCGGGAGCCGGATAGGACCGGTTCCCGAAGATCGCGGACCCCACCCGGACACTGGTCGCGCCGTGCTCGACGGCCAGGGCGTAGTCGCTGCTCATCCCCATGGACAGCTCGGGGATTGCGTTCCGTGCGGCGATCTTGGCGAGCAGGTCGAAGTGCGGCTCGGGAGGCTGTCCCGCCGGGGGGATGCACATGAGGCCGACGACGTGCAGTGCGTAGAGGTTGCGGCAGGCCGCGAGCAAGTCGTCGGCCTGCTCCGGGAGGACGCCGGACTTCTGCCGTTCGGCCCCCGTGTTCACCTGCACGAAAATCTTCGGCCACCGCTCCTGGTTCTCGCACTGGCGGGCGAGCGCCTTGGCGAGGGAGTGCCGGTCCAGGGACTGGATGACGTCGAACAGGGCGACGGCCTCACGTGCCTTGTTGGACTGCAGCGGCCCGATCAGGTGCAGTTCGGTCTCCGGGTGCTCCTCCTTGAGGGCCGGCCACTTGGCCTTCGCCTCCTGCACGTAGTTCTCGCCGAACGCCAGCTGCTCACAGCCGACGGCCGCTCTCACGGTGTCCGCGTCGAAGGTCTTGCAGGCGGCGATCAGCCGTACGTCCCCGGGATCCCGTCCGGCCCTCGCGGCCGCGGCCGCGATCCGCTCGCGTACGCGGGTGAGACCGTCGGCTATGCCGGAGTGGTCAGAGGTGCTCACGCGGTTCCCCTCGTCCGGTGTGCTGCCCCGCCCGGCGGGGCAGCACATGGGTCAGAACTCAAACAAGCGGTGACTCTCCGAGAGGAGAGCCGAGCTGCCCAGGGTGACCCCGAGCGCGGCCAGCCCCGTCTTCAGCTCCGCTTCCATCGCCGTCAGGTCCTCGGCCGCCGAGGCGTGGTGGGCCTCCGCGACGATCAGGGCGGACTCGCTCGACTTGGAGATGGCCGAACGGGCCGACTGCCGGAAGGTCCAGCGACGCGAGTGCGCGTGCCCGGCGGGGTCGCCGAAGACGACCTCCCCCGGGGCGGGGTTCTCGATGTCGCCCTGGAAGGTCTCGTAGCTTTCCGTGCCGGTGGCGGGGCGCACGGTGATCCCGGAGTCGACGTGTGCGACGTCGAACACCGCGATCGGGATGGCATACGCCATCGAGACGTGGTTCAGGTAGTCGACCAGCGGATGGAAGCTGGGGAGGCTCTTGTCCTTGCGGTACCGGCGCAGCAGCGCCTCCGAGGCGCACCGGTACTGGGTGGGCTTGAGCCCCATGCGGGCGAATGCCTCACGCCACGCCGCGATCTCCGGCATCTGGGCCTCGGCCTGCTCGCTCTGGCGTCGGTCGATGCGTTCGGCCAGGCCGGTCAGCCGCACCTCGTCGGTCGTGGCCGAGGTGAGGCCGCCTGCCGTGAGGGTCAGCGCCCGCAGGCTCGGATGCGTGGCCCAGATCTCGTCGGCGTGGGTGAAATACATTCTGGTGAACCTTCCGGAGCAGCCGTTACGGGTACAGGCGCCCGTGCTCCCAGGCGCCTCGGGGAGTCATCCTGGTGAAAACGAGGCGGTCGTGGAGCCGAAACGGTCGATCGGACCAGAACTCCAGGTAGATCGGCCTGATGCGGTACCCCGCCCAGTGCGGAGGGCGGGGGACCTCCCGGCCCTCGAAGCGCGCGGTCTCCGCCTGGACGGCGTCCTCCAGCACCTTGCGGGCGGGCAGCGCGGTGGACTGGCGACTCGCCCAGGCGCCGATACGGCTGTCCCGGGCACGGGAGGTGAAGTACGCGTCGGACTCCTGCGCGGTCACCATCTCCACCGGTCCGCGAAAGCGCACCTGGCGGCGCAGGCTCTTCCAGTGCAGCACGCCGGACGCCTGACCGTTCTCCGCGATCTCGCGGCCCTTGGCCGATTCGGTGTTGGTGAAGAACACGAATCCGCGGGCGTCCCGGTGCTTGAGCAGCACCATGCGCACGTCGGGAAGACCATGGGCGTCCGCGGTGGCGATGGCCATCGCGTTGGGGTCGTTCAGTTCGCTGGATTCCGCTTCGCCGTACCAGCGCTCGAAGAGGTCGAAGGGCTCGTTTTCGGCGGCGGGGCCTTGGGCTGTTTCCGGCAGGCCGTCGTGCGACGACGTCATGGAGATCTCCTGTAGGGCCGAGAATACGGGTGCGAACCGATGCTTCGTCAGCTCTTGACCGGCTGTTTCTCGGCGAGGAGATTGCGCCACTTGTCGAGTTCATCGCCGGCCGCTGTGATCAGGTCCATGGTTCCGTCGCTGTTCACGAGGACCTCGGCGGCCGGCGGTACGTTCAGGAATTCCATGTGCTGGGTGGCGCAGTAGGCTCCGGTGTCGAGCACCACCATGTAACTTGTCGCGTCGACACCGTCGGGAACGTGAATTTCTCCCGGCAGCAGGTAGTCGTTGCGCAAAATGGTGCGGCCCCGGACGGCGGCGCTGATTCCCCGCTCTTCGACGATCTCCCGCATGTCCCGGTCCAGGAAAGCGGTGTTGTGCCCGCGGTTCCGCAGCTGGGCCGAGGGCATGAGCATCCGGCTGCCGTCGGTGACCACGATGGAGGAGACCGGCGTGGTGATGACGGAACGCTCCACCGACATCAGCAGCGCGCCCGTGTCCGCGAGGACGTCGCGAGCGGGCTCGAAGAGGAACTTCACGTCCTCGGGGATGGCCATGCGCTCGGCGGCGTCGGCGAGCCGGCGGAAGTAGCGGGGCCAGTCGAAGTGCTTGTCCGCCTCCGCGTGGGCGTCGTAGTCGAAGCCGTGTCCGCCGGCGAAGTTGATGCCCCGGGCGGTGGGGAAGTGCTTCTGGAAGACCTCGAACATCTCCTCGACGGTGCGGACCATGTCGTCGAGCGAGTTGCCGCTGCCGCAGTAGACCTCGACGCAGTCCAGGTCCCTGCCGTGCTGCTGCAGCAGCGCCGTCAGTTGAGGGAGTTCCCCGTACTTGACGCCGGGCTTGCCCGAGTCGAGCGAGTCCACGCGGACGCTGATGGACGGGGCGCGCGTGGCGAGGGAGTGGGCCACCTCGTCCAGGCTGGCGAGGAAGGTGGGACATCGTGTGCCGTCCCAGAAGCTGATCTCTTCGTCGGAGACGTGCCCGGGGGACACGATGAAGTTGTCGAACCCGTGGGCGCGCAGGATCCGGTACTCGCTCGGCAACTGGACCAGGACGCCGAAGCCGTCCATGTCCTTGATCGGTGAGAGGTGGTGCGGGTTCGAGTTCGGGAAAAACGGAATGTAGAATTCGACGCGTTCCCCGAGGCCCACGTCCACCGCGGCCTTTCGTACGCGATTCAAATTCTTACGTAACTGGGCCTCGCTGTACACGAAGGTCGGCGTACCCACCTGGTCGGCTATGAGCCTGAGGTCGATCCCGCTCAGCCATGACTCGGACAGTGCTGTCAAGACACAACTCCCCTACTTGTGCTTTTACTGTGAGACGGCTCTTCGAGGTGCCGGCGCCAGGGAGGGTGGGCTTCAGTCGTGAAGCCAAACGGAATTAGCGATTTCCGCGAAGCGACGCTGCTTCATTTCCGGCGCGGCCGGGTCGGACGGACACAAGATGTACGGCATCGACTACCGGCGCGCAAGAAGAGTGAACGGGAACAGGACAGGCGGGCGAGAGTTGGCCTGTTCATACTGCCGTAATGTTTCAGCATGCGGACAGCGGTTGACGGAATGGCGCGCTCTCGCTGTAACTTCACTGCCGTGACGCGGTATCGACGGCGTCACCCGAGGGAGCTTTTCGTCCCTTCGGCCGTGTGCCCGAGTGGATAGGGAGCCGCCTGCAAAGCGGCTTACATTGGTTCGATTCCAATCGCGGCCTCAAGGTGTCGCAGGCGGCCCCCGAGTTGGTCGGAATCTTGCATTCCGAGGTATTCGGCGGGCCTTGGTCGGGCCGGCTCCGACCGGTCAGTCCTCGTACCCCTCCGCCCCCCGTCGCTCGCGCAGCTCCATGATCGCGCGGCGGCGGGCCAGGCGGTGGGTGCGGCGGATCTGGGCCTCCTGGTAGCGGCGCTTGTCCTTCTCGGTCTCGGGGAGGACCGGCGGGACCGTGCGGGGCTTGCCGTCGGCGTCCACGGCGGCGAAGACCAGATAGGCCGAGCCGACCTGGGTGGCCGGGGCGGACTCGTTCCAGCGCTCGGCCAGCACTCGGACACCCACCTCCATGGAACTCCGGCCGGTCCAGTTGACCTGAGCCTTCACATGGACGAGGTCGCCGACGCGGACCGGTTCGAGAAACGCCATCTCGTCCATGGACGCGGTGACGGCGGGCCCGCCGGAGTGCCGTCCGGCCACGGCGCCCGCCGCGTCGTCCACGAGCTTCATGATCACACCGCCGTGCACCGTGCCCAGAAGGTTGGTGTCGCTGTGCGTCATGATGTGACTGAGAGTGGTGCGGGAGGCCGAGGTCGGCTTGCCCGGGATCTCCGGGGCCGCCGAGGGCGCGGCCGAGGCCTGTTCTGCCTGGTCTGTCATGCCCTCCACCTTATGCCGGGGCTACACCGGCGTGTTTTTGTGTCGGGTTCGCAACAGCACTGCCCTGATTTTCCGACATACCTTGTAACCCCCACAGGGCGGCCCGGCACACTGGGCGCATGAATGATTGGCCCGAGGGATGGTCCGGTGACAACCGCGGCAGCGGATACGGACGCGGCAGCGCGAGCGCACGGCCCGAGAGCGCACGTGTGATGCGTCAGGTCCGCCGTGGCGCGACGCCGCCGCCCGGCCCGGGCCCGTCGGCCCCGCCGTACGGCGCCGGGGTGCCCCAGCAGCCGTCGTACACCGACGGCCAGGGGTACGGCGGCGACGGGTACGACAGCGGCTACAACACCGGCCAGGTCTACGGCGGCGGTGGCGGCGGCCAGGGCCCCGGCCGCCAGGTCCGGGACCGGCCCGCGCCGGACTGGCGCCGCCGCATCAAGTGGACCGCGATCACGGTGGTGACCGCGCTGGTCGTCACCACCGTCGGCACCTACTTCTGGGCCGACTCCAAGCTCAACCGCGAGGTCGACCTGTCCAAGGTCATCGAGCGGCCCGAGGCTGGCGAGGGCACCAACTACCTGATCGTCGGGTCCGACAGCCGCGAGGGCATGACCGACGAGCAGAAGAAGGACCTGCACACCGGCTCCGCCGAGGGCAAGCGCACCGACTCCATGATGATCCTGCACACCGGGGACAACGGGTCGACGCTGATCTCCCTGCCCCGTGACTCGGACGTGGAGATCCCGAGCTTCGTCGGCTCCGAGTCCGGCAAGAAGTACCCGGGCACCGGCCGGCACACCAAGCTGAACGCCGCCTACGCCGAGGACGGCCCCGAGCTGCTGGTGCGCACCGTCGAGCACAACACCGGGCTGCGCCTGGACCACTACGTGGAGATCGGCTTCGCCGGCTTCGCGAACATCGTGGACGCGGTCGGCGGCGTCGAGATGGACATCCCGCAGGACATCAAGGACAAGAAGTCCGGCGCCGACTTCCAGAAGGGCAAGCAGACGCTGAACGGCGAGGAGGCCCTCGCCTTCGTCCGCACCCGGTACGCGCTGGCCGGCTCCGACCTGGACCGCACCAAGAACCAGCAGAAGTTCCTGTCGGCGCTGGCGAGCCAGGTGGCCACCCCGTCGACGGTCCTCAACCCGTTCAAGCTGTACCCGACCATGGGCGCCGGTCTGGACTCCCTGATCGTCGACAAGGACATGGGCCTGTTCGACCTGGCGAGCATGTTCTGGGCGATGAAGAGCGTCAGCGGCGGCGACGGCACCTCGATGAACATGCCCGTCTCGGGCAGCGTCGGCGGCAACCTCAAGTGGGACGACGCGAAGGTGAAGAAGCTCGTCGAGGAACTGAAGAACGACGAGAAGGTCACCGTCTCCGGCAACTGAGCGGGCGCGCGCCGGTGGGCCCGGCGCGCCTCACTCCTTGCCGCAGACCACCTCGTCGCCGCGCACCACGGTGCCCGACTCCTGCGGCGGGTCGGCCGGCCGTACCTTCGCCACGTTCTTGAAGTCGGCGCCCGCGATCACCTTCAGCGTCGCCCCCTGCCCCTTGACCGGCTTCAGCTCGCTGCCGGGCAGGGCGGCGGCCAGCGACTTCGCCGACTGGTCCCAGCGCGGGTCGTAGGCGACGACGGTCCGCTCGACCGCCCGGTCCTTGGCGTTCCTCGGCGCCTTGGTGGTGCGGAACCCGGTCGCGGCCAGCGCGTCGTCCACCCGCTTGCCGAGCCCGGGGGTGCGGGTGCCGTTCTCCACCCGGACGCGGATCTGCTTCGGGTCCACCGGGACCCGCACCGGCGGCGGACCCTTCGGCTTCGGTTTCGGCGCGGCCAGCGGCTTGTCCTCGCGCAGGGCGTCGAAGAGCCGCTCGGACTTCGCCGGGTCCCACTTCAGGGTCGAACCGACGCCCTTGACGGCGTAGCCCATCCGCCCGATCGGCACGGTGGTGAACTCGGAGGACGATGGCGAGAAGTTCCGCATCGCCCGCCCGAGCGTCAGCAGCTCGTCGGTGCCGAAGCCCTGGTCGGCCCGGACCGAGCCGAGCACGGCCCGGGTGACGTCACGGAACTTCAGCGGGTTCAGCAGGATCCCCGAGGAGGTGGCCCGGTCGATCAGGGCGGCCAGGAAGCGCTGCTGGCGCTTCATCCGGCTCAGGTCCGAGGCGCCGTCGAGGTGGCGGGCCCGCACGTACTGCAGCGCCTGCCCGCCCATCAGCGTGTGGGTGCCGGCCGGCAGGTCGAGCCCGGTGTAGCTGTCCTTGAGCGGCTGGACCGTGCAGATCTTCACCCCGCCGAGCACGTCCACCGTCTTCATGAAGCTGGTGAAGTCGACCTCCAGATAGTGGTCGATCTTCACGCGCGTCATGTTCTCCACGGTGCGGATCGTCAGCTGCGGGCCGCCCTCGGCATAGGCCGCGTTCAGCTTGAGCGGGTGCCCCTCGTGGTGCTCGCCGGTGGTGCGGTCGGTGTGGCCCGGCGTGACGGCGTACGAGTCGCGCGGCAGGCTGACCACGCTCGCGCGCTCCCGGTCCTCCGAGATGTGCACGATCATGATCGTGTCGGTGCAGTGGCAGGGGGCGCCGCCCAGCCTGTACTTGCGGCGCTCCTCCTCGGTGATCTCGTCCCGGCCGTCGGTGCCGACCATCAGGACGTTCATGCCGTCGCCCGCCCGCGGCCGGTTCTTCATGTCCTTGAACGCGTCGAACCGCGAGATGTCCGAGTCCAGACCGGAGAGCACCGCGTGCCCGATCCCGGCCGAGGCGAGCACCACCACCGACAGCGCGGTCACCGCCCGCACGGCCCAGCGCGGCCTCTTGCGCCGTACGGGGGGCCCGGGCGGACGCCGGGGCGGGCGCGGGCCGCCGCGCTGCGGCGGAGGTCCGCCCCGGGTGGTCGAGGCCGGGACCCGGGACGAGCGGGGCGGCGTGGGCAAGGGGACACCTCCGCGGGGACGGGCCCTGGGCGTGGACCGTGAGGCCGGGTGGGATTCCTGAGCACCGTAGGCCCATACGATCTGCTGCCCGGGCTGCGACCCCTGCGGCGCGCACCCGTGTCCCCCGATCGCGGTAACGTGAGCACCGATGAACGCCAAGTCCGACGTGCGGCCGCCCGCCGTTTCCGTGATCATGCCCGTCCTCAACGAGGAGCGGCATCTGCGCGGCGCCGTCCGCGCCATCCTCGCCCAGGAGTACGCCGGCGAGATGGAGGTCGTGATCGCCGTCGGTCCCTCCACGGACCGCACCGAGGAGATCGCCGCCGAACTCGTCGCCGAGGACCCCCGCGTCCACACCGTGCCGAACCCCACCGGCCGCACCCCCGCCGCACTGAACGCCGCGATCAAGGCCTCCCGCCACCCGGTCGTCGTCCGCGTCGACGGCCACGGCATGCTCTCCCCGAACTACATCGCCACGGCCGTACGGCTCCTCGAGGAGACCGGCGCGCAGAACGTCGGCGGCATCATGCACGCCGAGGGCGAGAACGCCTGGGAGGACGCCGTCGCCGCCGCGATGACGTCGAAGATCGGCGTGGGCAACGCCGCGTTCCACACGGGCGGCGAGGCCGCGCCCGCCGAGACCGTCTACCTCGGCGTGTTCCGCCGCGAGGCGCTGGAGCGGCAGGGCGGGTACAACGAGGAGTTCATCCGCGCCCAGGACTGGGAGCTGAACTTCCGTATCCGCGAGGCCGGCGGCCTGATCTGGTTCTCGCCCGAGCTGAAGGTGTCCTACCGCCCCCGGCCGTCGGTGCGGGCGCTGGCCAAGCAGTACAAGGACTACGGCCGCTGGCGGCACGTCGTCGCCCGCTACCACTCCGGCTCCATCAACCTGCGCTACCTCGCCCCGCCGACCGCCGTGTGCGCCCTCGCGGCCGGGGTCGTGGTGGGCGCGGTGCTGACCCCGTGGGGCTTCGTCGTGCCCGGCGGCTACCTCGCGGCGATCGTGGCCGGTTCGCTGCCCGCCGGGAAGGGGCTCGGTCTGAAGGCGCGGGCGCGGATCCCGGTGGCGCTGGCGACCGTGCACATGTCCTGGGGCTGGGGCTTCCTGACCAGCCCCAAGTCGCTGGCCAGGAAGGTCATCGCCTCGCGGCGCCCGGCGGTCCAGCCGGAGACGGACGCCACGGACGCCGCCGCCGCTCGGTGACCTCGTCCGTCAGGACCAGGTGAACGCCGGGTTCACGTGCATGCAGGCGCTGTCGTCCGCGCCGTTGAGGGCCTCGGCCGACTCGGGCGTGCTGTCGTCGCTCTCCGGTGCCTTGTACGCCGTGCCCTCGCGCCAGTCGGCGCCCACGACGAGCGTGACGCCGGAGACGTCCGTCGACCGCTTCACCGAACTCGCCGGAATGCCCAGGGACTTGGCGACGCGCCGGGCGTCGCCCTCCAGGTCGGCGCTCGGGTAGCGCACCACCGTACGGTCCTCGCTGGGCAGCACCGACGGGTCCGCGACGGCCTTCGTGAAACCGCGGTCCACCAGGAGCCCGGTGACCGTGTTCGCGCGTCCGGGGGCCGTGCCCAAGTCGTCCGTGCGGGTGCCGTTGCGGACCTGCACCGCGATCTCGTCGTCGGACGCGGCCGGGTCGGCCGGGGGCCCCGGCTCCGCGTCGGGCTTCTTCTTCGCGTCCTTGCCGTCCAGCGCGATGTCCTCGCGCACCAGCCGGAACAGCTGCTCCGCGTCCTCGGTCGGTTCGACGCGGGCGCCCACGTACCGGTTGGGCATCGTGGTCATGGTGATGCGCTCGGGCTTCACCTCGCGCAGCTCGTTGCTGAGGTCGTACAGCTTCTTGACCGAGTCCAGGCCCGGGTCGACGGTGAGCGCGGCGGTGGCCTCCTCGGCGAGCCTGCGCAGCTTGTTCGGGCTGCTCAGCGTCGCGTTCTCGCGCAGCACCCGCACCATCGAGTTCAGGTACATGTGCTGCGCCTTGGCCCGCGCGAGGTCGCTGCCGTCCTCGAAGCCGTACCGGGTGCGCAGCCACTGCAGGGCCTGCTCGCCCTTGACCGGGTGCGTGCCCTTGGCCAGTTTCAGACCGGAGCCGTGGCCCCCGGCGTCGCGCGAGTGGATGTTGGCGTCCACGCAGACCGGGACGCCGCCGACGGCGTCGGCCATCGAGACCACACCCGCGAAGTCGACCATGACGAAGTGGTCGATGTGGATGCCGGTCAGCTCCTGCCAGGTGGCCACCGTGCAGCCGGGACCGCCGTGACCGAGGCTCTGGTTGGTCATCACCCGGCCCTCGCTCGCCGGGTAGACCTCGCCGTCGTCCGGGTCGGTGCACTTGGGTATCTCCAGCAGCGTGTCGCGCGGCATGCTGACCACCGACATGTTGCTGCGGTCCGCGGACAGGTGCACCAGCATCTGCACGTCCGCCAGCGGCGTGGAGCCGAACGTCTCGCGGGCGCCGCCCAGTTGCTGGTTCTCCTCGCTGTCCCGGGCGTCCGAGCCGATGACGAGGATGTTCAGCGGGGTCTGCCCGGCCGCGTTCGGCCTCGGGGCGGCGACCTTGCTGTCGCCCAGGTTCAGGACGTCCTGCTTGATGTTGTCGTTGAGGTGCTCGTAGTAGAGGTAACCCGCCCCGGCCGTGCCCGCCAGGACCACGGCGAGCACCACCGCGGTCCAGCGCAGGACCCGGCGGCGGCGCCGCGGACGGGGGCCCTCGGGCTCGCCCTCGGTGCTGCCGCTGTCGTCCTTGGTGTTGCTCCTGGTGTCCTCGACACCGTTGTCGCCGTCCCCCCGGACGGCCTCCTCACGTTCGGGGGCGTCTGCTACGCCCTCGTCCGTGTCCTCCCCCTGCACACTGCTCCGCGTCACTTCCGCGTCCCTCCCCGCCCCCGGGCCACCGCGTGGGCCCGTCGCCGTCCTGTGAGACGTACGACAGGCCCCTCAGGTCAACTGGCGCACTGCTTCTGGTCGGCCGTGGACTTGTCGAGGTCCGGCGTCTCGATGGACTTGGCGTCGAGCTTGACCCCGGCGCCCTTGAAGTCCTTGCCGAGGGTGAGGGTCATGGTGGGCAGGCCCTGGGAGTTGGTGACGCTCTCGCCGGGTTTCATGGCGGCGCCGGACAGGCCGAGGATCTCGGCGAGGGCGCGGGCCTGGTCGGCCTGGTCGGGGGCGTACTCCAGGGTGGTCTTGGCGAGGTCGGCGGGTGCGTTGCCCGCGTTCTCGGACTTGGAGACGCCCGCCTGGGTCTGGAGGTAGGCGAGTTCCTCCTGGGCGCTGCCGGTGGGGGCGCCGCCGTTCATGACCCGGACGCGGACCTCGCCGGGCTCAGACTTCTCGCCCTTGAGCCGGGCGGCGACCGCGGCCTTCTCCTTCTTCTCCTTCTGCTTGACCTCGGTGAAGGAGATGTCGTTCTTGATCATGTCGAAGACCTGGGGGCCCTTGGCCTCGTTCACGACCACCGTCGCCTTGACCTTCTCGGCCGGGTTGTCGATCACCGGCACCGTGGTGAACGTGATGTTCTTCGGCGGCACCTTCTTCAGCTCCAGGGCCATGTCCTTGAGCGTGCCCACCTTGCCGATGGCGCTGTCCACGGTGAGGGCCTCGGTCGCGGCCTCGGCGAGCTTCACCAGCTTGGTGGGGCTGGTGAGGGTGTCGCTGGAGGACATCTTCCGCATGAGCGAGCCCAGGAACTGCTGCTGCACCTTGATGCGGTCCAGGTCGCCCTCGTTGCCGAAGGCGTGCCGGGTGCGGACGAAGGCGAGGGCCTGCTCGCCCTTGACCGTGGACTCGCCCGCGGGCAGCTTGAGATGGGACTTCGGGTCGTCCACGGCGTGCTCCACGCAGACGTCGACGCCGCCGACCGCCGAGGTCAGGGTCTTGACCGCGTTGAAGTCCGCCATCATGAAGTGGTGGGGCTTGATGCCGGTCGCCTCCGCCACCGTGCGCATGGTGCAGCCCGCGTCCCGGCCGTGGTCGCCGAGGCTCTGGTTGAAGCGGACGCCGGAGGTGCCGGGGATGACCTTCTTCGTCCCGTCCTCCTGCACGGTCTCGCAGTCGGGGATGTCGACGATCAGGTCGCGCGGGATGCTGAGCGCGGTGGCGTTGGAGCGGTCCTCGGAGACATGCAGCAGGATGTTGGTGTCCGCGTGCCCGACGCTGCCCTTGTCGCCGTAGCCCTCGTTGCCCTCACCGGTGCGCTTGTCGGTGCCGATGATGAGGATGTTGAAGGCCTCGTCCTTCTTGAAGCTGCTGCTTCCGGCGGTGCCGACGTCCGTCGTCGAGACGTTGCCCTCGAGGTGCTTGAGGTAGACGTAGCCGCCCACACCGGCCACGAGGACGACGAAGGCCATACTGCCGCCGGTCCACAGCAGGGCCCGCTTGCCCCGGGACTTCTTCTTCTCCGGCCGGCGTCCGCGCCGCCCGGGCACCGGCGCCTCGGGCTCCGCACGGCGCCGCCGCTGGGGCGGGACCTCACGGCCCGGAGCGGTCGTACGGCGCCCCGCCGCGCGGGGTCCCTCCGTGCGGGGCCCCGGGACGGACGACTCCGGTGCGGAAGGGGACAGTCGCAGTTCGTATTCACCGGTCCGCGGATTCAGCACCCACTGGTCTGCGGGATCCACGTCGTCTGCCCGCCCACGTCCTTGCGCGTCCACGGTCTCCCAATCCTCCGTCGGGGGCCACGCGGCACCTTCCCCTGAAGGCGCACGGTAAAGAGTCAACAAGTGCACGACGCCAGGGCGGACCTCGCGGCAGGGGGCACTGGAGCGCTCACACTATCCGCCCGGTTCGGCGTCGAACGACACTGGTGTCACGATCGTCACCCCTACAACAGGGCATTCCCTCCTATTTTCGTGAACTCCTACCATCGATACGGCCGGTAGACGTCCATGCACTTGCTGGTGTCCGAGCCGTTGATGGCGTCGCTCGTCTCCGGCAGGTCTCCGGCTTCGGGCGTCTTCTGCTTCGGGTAGGACGTGCCGTCGCGCCAGTCAGCTCCCACGACGAGCGTGATCCCGGACACGTCCGCGGACTTGCGCACCGCGTCCGCGGGGATCCCCATCGCCTCGGCCACCCGCCGTGCGTCGCCCGCCAACTCCTCGCTCGGGTAGCGCACCACGGTCCGCTCCTCGGAGAGCGCCGCCGAGGTGTCCTTCGACGCCTTGGCGAAACCCTTCTCCGCCAGCGCCCCGGCGATCGCACCGGCCCGGCCGGTGACCGGGCCGAGGGTGGCCGAGCGGGTGGCGTTCTGGACCAGGACGCCGATCTCGGAGTCCGCGGCGGGCTCGTCGGAGGGCTGCCCGGCGCCGTCCTGCCCGGTGGCGCCGTCTTTGGCGGCGTCCTTGCCGTCGCCCTTGCCCGCGCCCTTCTTCTCCTTCGTGCCCTTGTCGTCGAAGGACACGTCGTCGCGGAGCATCGCCCACATCTTGTCGGCGTCGGCGGCGGGCAGCAGGTGGTTCTTGTCCTCGGGGTCCTCGACGGTGGGGATCGTCGTCATGGTGATGCGGTCCGTGGGCACCGTCTTGAGCTGCGTGCCGAGGTCGTACAGCTTTTTGACGGTGCCGATCTCCTCGGAGACCGTCAGCGACTTCGTGGCGGCCTCGGCCAGGTTCATCAGCTTTCCGGCGTCCGTGAAGACGTTCTGGCTCTTCAGCGTGCGGATCATCGAGTTCATGTACATGTGCTGGGCCCGGGCCCGCAGCGGGTCGCTGCCCCAGGCGTGCCGGGTGCGCAGCCACTGCAGCGCCTGCTCGCCCTGGACCTTCTTCCGGCCGGCGGTCATCTTCAGGCCGGAGCCGCCGGGTACGCCGGGCAGCGGGCGGTCCCACACGTTCTGGTTCACGCAGACCTCGACCCCGCCGACGGCGTCCGCCATCGAGACCACGCCCGCGAAGTCGATGGTCATCCAGTGGTCGATGTAGACCCCGGTGAGGTTCTCCCAGACGGCCAGGGAGCAGCCGGCGCCGCCGCGGGCGAGCGACGTGTTGATGATGGCGTTGGTCGCCGGGAATTTCTCCCCGGTGTCGGGGTCCTGGCAGGCCGGGATGTCGACGCGGGTGTCCCGGGGGATGCTCACCACCGCGGCGCTCTTGCGGTCGGCGGCCAGGTGGATCAGCATCTGCACGTCGGCCAGCGGCGGGTTGTCGCGGTGGTTCTTGCCGCCGCCCAGCGCCACGTTGGCGTCGGAGGCGCGGCTGTCGGAGCCGAGCAGCAGAATGTTCAGGGGCGTCTGTCCGGCCGCGTTCGGCTCGGCCTTGTGCGCCTTGGAGTCGCCGCTGCTGCGCTCGCCCTTGTCGATGTTGCCGTTCAGGTGCTGGTAATAGAGATATCCGGCGCCGGCCGTGCCGAGTATCAGCACCGCGAGGGTCGTCGCGGACCATCGCAGCGCCCGGTGCCGCCGCCCCCCGGCGCGCCGCCGCCCGGAGCGGCCGTTGCCGCCGTTGCCGCCGTGGCCGCCCGAGCCGCCCTGCCCGCCCGTGCCCGCGCCGTCCTCCTCGCGGCCGCCGCGTCCGGATCGCCTGCCGCGGGCGTGCCGGACCGGGTCGGGTCGCGTTCCCTCCCCGCGCACACTGCTCTGCGTCATGCCTCTCCCACCCTCGGACCCGCGAACGTGTCCCCGCACGCGACCTGTTCGCACAGTTGGACGTACGAAGCCGCACGTTGGCTGTACGACGCCCGTCGGTTTGTTCGCGGTTTTGACCGGTCGACCGATGGACTGCCGTACTGTCAGACGGGTTTGAGGCCCCTCAGGTCACTTCGCGCACTCGACCTTGTCGGCCGTGGACTTCTGGAGGTCCTCCGGTGCCTTCGCGGAGGTGGCGTCGAGCTTGACCCCGGCGCCCTTGAAGTCCTTGCCGAGGGTGAGGGTCATGGTGGGCAGGCCCTGGGAGTTGGTGACGCTCTCGCCGGGTTTCATGGCGGCGCCGGACAGGCCGAGGATCTCGGCGAGGGCGCGGGCCTGGTCGGCCTGGTCGGGGGCGTACTCCAGGGTGGTCTTGGCGAGGTCGGCGGGTGCGTTGCCCGCGTTCTCGGACTTGGAGACGCCCGCCTGGGTCTGGAGGTAGGCGAGTTCCTCCTGGGCGCTGCCGGTGGGGGCGCCGCCGTTCATGACCCGGACGCGGACCTCGCCGGGCTCGGACTTCTCGCCCTTGAGCCGGGCGGCGACCGCGGCGTCCTCCTTCTTCTGCTTCTGCTTCTCCTTCTTCTTGACCTCGGTGAAGGAGACGTCGTTCTTGACCATGTCGAAGACCTGCTGGGCGGGCCCGTCCTTGAGGACGACGGTCACCGGGGTCTTCTCGGCCGGGTTGTCCTTCACCGGCACGGTGGCGAAGGTCAGGTTCTTGGTGTTGAGCTTGCCCAGTTCCAGACCGAGATCCTTCAGCTTGCCGATGCTGTCCAGCTTGGCGTCGACGGTCAGTGCCTCGGTGCCCGCCTCGGCCAGCTTCACCATCTTCGTCGGGCTGGTGAGCGTGTCGTTGGACTTCAGCTTGCGCATCAGCGAGCTGAGGAACTGCTGCTGGATCTCGATGCGGCTCAGGTCGCCGCCGAAGCCGACCGAGTGCCGGGTGCGGACGAAGGCGAGGGCCTCCTCGCCCTCGACGGTGTGCTTGCCCGCGGGCAGGTTCAGGTGCGAGTCCGGGTCGTTGATGTCCTTCGCCAGACAGACCTCGACGCCGCCGACCGCCGAGGTCAGGGTCTTGACCGCGTTGAAGTCGGCCACCATGAAGTTGTCGGGCTTGACGCCGGTCAGCTCGGTGACGGTCCGCATGGTGCAGCTGGGCGTACGGCCGCTCTGGCCGAGGCTGGTGTTGAAGCGGACTCCGGTGGAGCCCGGGATGACCTTGGTGCTCCCGTCCTCCTGGGCGGTCGGGCAGTCGGGGACGTCGACGATCAGGTCGCGGGGGATGCTGAGGGCGGTGGCGTTGGAGCGGTCCTTGGAGACGTGCAGCAGGATCGTGGTGTCGGCGTGCCCTGCGCTCCCCTTGTCGCCGTAGCCGTCGTTGCCGGAGCCGGTGCGTTTGTCGGTGCCGATCAGCAGGATGTTGATGGCCTGGTCCTTCTGGAACCCACCGGTGCTCGCGCCGTCGTCGGGGAGGGACTCGATGTTGTCGTTGAGGTGCTGCAGATAGAGGTATCCGCCGGTACCGGCGGCGAGGATGACGAACGCCATCGTGCCGCCGGTCCACAGCAGGATCTTCTTGCCCCTCGACTTCTTCTTCGCCGGCCGCCGGCGGCCGCGCCGTCCCGGCGGCGGCTCCTCCGGTGTCGCACGGCGCCTGCGGGGCGCGGGGACCTCCGGGGCGGCCGGTGCCGGTGAGGCCCGGCGGGGGCCCGGGATCGGCGACTGCGGTGCGGAAGGGGGCAGTCGCAGTTCGTAGTCGCCGGTGTCCGGATTGAGTACCCACTGGTCTGCGGGGTCGACGTCCTCCGCCCGCCCACGGCCTTGCGCGTCCACGGTTGTCCGAATCCTCCGTCGGGGCCACGCGGCGCCCTCCCCTCCGGGCGCCCGGTCTCGCTCACGTCAGTTCAGTGCGTGGCCAGGGCAGAACTCCGCGGCCGGGCACACCGGATCGCTCACATTAACCGTCCCGCCGGGCGCGGGGCGACGGCAGTGACGCATTCCACGACCTTTACAACTGGGCAATACGGCGCATTTATCGGACAATTGTCCGCACGGGCATGCCGCCTTGCACTCCGGGTTGCCCCTTCTTGGAGCGCGCTTTACTCGCAGATGTTCTCGTCGGCGGTGTTCCCGCTGAACGTCGGGGCCGGGGAATCGGCGTCACCGGGTTCACCGGAATTCGCCGTACCGCCCGTCGAGTCCTGCCGGGAAGCGGTGATCGTCACCGGCTCGTCCGTCCGCAGGCGGGTGAACAGCTTCTCGGCGGCGGGCTGCACGAGCTGGTCCCGATTGGCGTCGCCCGTGTACGACTCCCGCGGGACGGTCAGGAATTGCACGCGTTCGGTGGGAATCCCGCGCAGCCCGCGCACAAGGTCGTACAAACCGCGCAGATTCGCCAGGTCGGGGTCCGTGGTGAGCGACGACGTGGCGGCGTCCAGAACGGGATACAGCTTCACCGGATTCAGCAGCACGTCATTGCTCTGCACCTTGTTCACGAGCGCGCCCAGAAAGCGCTGCTGCCGGTCCATCCGGTCGGTGTCGCTGCCGTCGCCGAGCGACTTGCGGGCCCGGACGTACCCGAGCGCCTGCTCCCCGTCGAGCGTCACCCGGCCCGCGGGCAGCTTCAGCTTGGCGTCCTTGTCGTCGACCGGCTTGCGCAGGCACACCTCGACGCCGTCGAGCGCGTCGACCATCTCCTTGAAGCCCTTGAAGTCGACGACCACGTGGTGGTCGACGCGGATGCCGGTCAGCTTCTCCACCGTACGGATGGAGCAGGCCGAACCACCCGCCGCGAAGGCGTAGTTGAACTGCTGGAGCGCCGGTTCGGTGCGGGACCCGTCCGGGCGGTGACAGCCGGGGACGTCCACCATCAGGTCGCGGGGGAGGGAGACGGCGGTGACGCTGTCCCGGCCCGCTGCCAGGTGCAGCAGGATCGTGGTGTCCGACCGCTCGGTCCCGGAGTCCCGTCCGTAGCGCGCGTTGCCGTCCCCGGCCCGCGAGTCCGACCCGATCAGCAGTACGTTCTGCGCGCCGCGCACCAGCGAGGTGGGCCGCTCCTTCTCGTACCGGGCGAGTTCGGCCGCGGCCGCCTCGTCCGCCGTGATGTTGCCGCTCAGCTTGGCGTACACCGCCCACCCGACGCCCACCGCACCCCCGGCCAGCGCGACCACCACGACCCCGGCGATCCCCAGCCGCCGCCTGCGCCGCCGCCGCTTCAGCCCGGCCCCGCTCGCGGACGCCCCGTGCCCCGGGTCCCCGCGGGAGGCCGCAGTGCCCGCGTCATCACCCACGCCTGCCTCCGTCCACACCCGCACGCTGCTACGACCATGCCCCGGGGAAGCACGGAAGACAGAACGCAACTAGCCCGAACGGGTCAGCACCCTTCCGGGGCCACCCCGGGGCTGCGCCAAGCTGTGCCGAGCGGCGGGCATTCGTGCCTCCCCCAGTGCCTGAACGGCCTGGGAGGTACCCCCAGGGCGGCACGGGTGGGCGCAGGCGGCACCCCGTCAGCGCCGGGCCGCGCACCCACCCCGCGCCGACACCGACGCCGAGCACGGGTGAGCGCCGGTCCACGAACCCCACCCCGGCCCACACCCACGCCGGGCACGGCCCAACGCCGGTCCACCGACGCACCGGCCTCACCTCACCCCCGGCCCACCCCCCCGAAAAACCTCACCGCGCCGTCGCCGACACCCGCTCCGCCTCGATCCGCTGATCCACCACACCCGCCCCCGCCAGCTCCAGATGCCGGCACAACACCACCGACCCCCCACTCGCCAGCGGCCCGTACAACCCCGCGCTCAACCCCTCCCACGTGTCGTACGGCAGCCCCGACAGGATCCGCGCCCCCGGCCCCGTGAGCCCCAGCCCCGACGCCTCCGCCCGCGCCCGCTCCACGACCTCCGCCCCGCTGAACTCCCGCCCGGCCACGATCAGCGCCGGTGCCTCCGGGTCCACCGGCACGTACGGCACGAACCGGTCCCCCTGCCCCGGCACCTCCACCGCGTAGTCGGCGAAGCCCTCCGGCGGCGCCGGTGCGAACCGGCCCCCCAGCGGCCGCAACGCCAGCGCGATCCGCGCCCCCGAGCACGCCCGCGCCGCCTCCAGCGACGCAGGCTCGGGCCCGCTCACCACCACGTCCGCCGCCCCCGGATCGCCCGCCACGTCGGCGACGACACCCACCGACGCGCACGCCAGCAGCCACACCGCCGTCTGCCAGTGGGCGGGCAGCAGCAGCGCCACCCGGTCGCCGGGCTCGACGGACAGTTCGTCCTGGAGCAGGTTCGCGGTCTTGGCCACCCAATTGGCGAAGGTGGCCACGGACAGTTCGACGCGTTCGCCCGTGGCGTCGTCGTAGAAGGTCACCAGGGGGCGTCCCGGGTCCGCGGCGAGCGCGGAACTCAGCAGGTCGGCAGGGGTGCGGTCGGTCGCGTTCACCCGCGCAAGCGTACGCGGGCCGGGCAACGGGCACCGAGCGGACGGCGTACCGCACCACCACCGGTTCGGACCAAAGCACCCTACGGCCCGTCAGATCCCAAATGGACATATTTGTCAGACCGTGTCCAGGATCAGGGGCATGCGTGGATTCCTAGCTTCCTCGACCGGCGTCACGTGCGCGGCGGCCCTGGCCCTCCCGCTCGCCCCGCCCGCGGCATCCGCCACCTCCTCGGCCCCACCCGCGACGAGCCCGGCCGCACGCGCCGAGGCGTACGCCCCCGGCGGCACCCAGTCGCTGCCCCTCGCCCCCCTCGCCCGCGACCGTGCCGCACCCGATGCGGCCCAACAGGGCCTGCACCGACGGGAGGTACGGCGCTTCTCGCTCGTCGGCGTCGTCTGGGACAGCCCCGCCACCGAACTCCACGGCCGCGTCGAGGTCCGTACCCGAACCGCCGCCACCGGCACCTGGACCGGCTGGCAGCGGCTGGAGACCCACAACGCCGAGCACGCCGCCGACCCGGGCACCCCCGAGAGCACCTCGGGCCGGGCCCGCGGCGCCACCGCACCCCTGTGGGTGGGCGAGTCCGACGGCGTCGAGGTGCGGGTACGGGCCGAGAACCCGCCAGGCACCGCCAGATCCGCCTCGCCGCTCCCCACCGGCCTGCGCCTCGAACTCGTCGACCCCGGCGAGAGCGCCGCGCCGCCGGCGAACCGCGTCCGGACCCGGACGGAACCCTCTGTGCTCCCCGCGCGGAAGAAGGCGAAGCCGCACGTCGGCCCCCGCCCGAGCATCACCACGCGCCGCGGCTGGGGCGCCGACGAGAAGCTGCGCGACCAGGGGTTCGTGTACACGAAGCAGGTCAAGACGGCCTTCGTGCACCACTCGGCCACCGGCAACAACTACCGCTGCTCACAGGCACCGTCGGTCGTCCGCAGCATCTACCGCTACCACGTCAACAGCATGGGCTGGCGTGATCTCGGCTACAACTTCCTCGTCGACAAGTGCGGACACATCTACGAGGGCCGGGCCGGAGGAGTGTCCAAGCCGGTGCTGGGCGCCCACACCCTCGGCTTCAACTCCAACAGCATGGGAATCGCCGTGCTCGGCACCTACAGCTCGAAGAAGCCGTCGCCGGCCGCGCTGAAGGCGATCGCCCGGCTCACCGCGTGGAAGGTCGGCCTGTACGGCATGAATCCGCGCGGGAAGACTTACCTGAAGTCCGGGGGTGGCAACCTGTACCGAAAGGGCAAGAAAGTACGACTGAACGTCATCTCCGGTCACCGTGACGGCTTCGCCACCAACTGCCCCGGCAAGAAGCTCTACGCCAAGCTCGGCACGGCCCGTTCGAAGGCGGCGAAGTACCAGGGCCGCTGAGCGCGGGAACGGTTTGCATACACTGGCCCGCCGAAAGACAGTTCGGCCGGTCCCGGCAGGAAGCAGAGACGACAGGTGACAGAAGCGATCCTCCTGGTCGGCGGCAAGGGCACGCGGCTGCGCCCGCTCACGGTGAACACGCCCAAGCCCATGGTCCGGGCTGCCGGAGTGCCGTTCCTCACGCATCAGCTGGCGCGGGCCAAGGCGGCCGGCGTCGACCACATCGTGCTCGCGACGAGCTACCTGGCCGAGGTCTTCGAGCCGTACTTCGGCGACGGCTCGGCCCTCGGTCTCCACCTCGAATACGTCACGGAGGAGGAGCCGCTCGGCACCGGCGGCGCCATCCGCAACGTGGCGTCCCGGCTGCACTCGGGCCCCGAGGAGCCGGTGCTGATCTTCAACGGCGACATCCTGACGGGCCTGGACATCGGCGCGCTGGTCCGCACCCACGAGACGTCGGGCGCGGACGTCTCCCTGCACCTGACGCAGGTGACCGACCCGAGGGCGTACGGCCTGGTCCCCACGGACGACACGGGCAGGGTGCTCGCCTTCCTGGAGAAACCCCAGACCCCCGAGGAGATCGTCACCGACCAGATCAACGCGGGGGCGTACGTCTTCCGCCGCTCCGTCATCGACACGATCCCGGCGGGGCGTCCCGTCTCGGTCGAACGCGAGACCTTCCCCGAGCTGCTGGCCACCGGCGCGCACCTCCAGGGCATGGTCGACTCCACGTACTGGCTGGACCTCGGCACCCCGGCGGCCTTCGTCCGCGGCTCGGCCGACCTGGTCCTGGGCCGCGCCCCGTCCCCGGCCGTACCGGGCCGCTGCGGCGACCGCCTCGTCCTGCCCACGGCACGGGTCGCCCCCGACGCCAAGCTGACCGGCGGCACGGTGGTCGGCGAGGGCGCCTTCGTGGCGGAGGGTGCGCGCGTCTTCGGCAGCACGATCCTGCCGGGCGCCGTCATCGAGCCGGGGGCGGTCATCACCGACTCCCTCATCGGCACCCGCGCCCGCGTCGGCACCCGCTCGGTCCTCGCCGACACGGTCATCGGCGACGGCGCGGTCATCGGCGCCGACAACGAACTCCGCTCCGGCGCCCGAATCTGGTGCAACGCCCACATCCCCCCGGCGTCCCTACGCTTCTCCCCGGACGCGTCCTAGCCGCCGCCCCCCAGCTGCGGGCAGTCGTGCCGCTGGGGCGCCACGGGTGGGCGCAGCGGCACCCCGCCACGCCGGGCCGCGTCCCCACCCGCCGCCCGCACGCACCCCGGGCGCCAGAAAACGCCGGACCACCTACAGCCGCTCAATCCCCCGCGGAGCCATCCGAGGCGCCCGCCTCCCCGGCACCCGCCCACTCAACAGCACCAACCGAGCCGCCCGATGCCGCTGCCCCGCATACGGCTCGAGCAACCGCAGCATCTCCGCATCGTCCGCGTACCGGTCCCCACCCAGCGCGAACCCCACGATCCCCGGCAGATGCAGATCGCCCACCGTCACCGCATCCGGCGCCCCATGACTGCGCTGCACGGTCTCCGCCGACGTCCACGGCCCGATCCCGGAGACCAGCTCCAGCCGCTCCTGCGCGGCCGCCGGCTCCATCCCCGCCGCCTCCTCCAGCCGCGCGGCGACCCGCACGACCCGCAGGATCG
This sequence comes from Streptomyces sp. BBFR25, assembly GCF_044590125.1. Lineage (NCBI taxonomy): Bacteria > Bacillati > Actinomycetota > Actinomycetes > Kitasatosporales > Streptomycetaceae > Streptomyces > Streptomyces sp. BBFR25. The sequence goes on along the minus strand of NZ_CP172447.1, from coordinate 3,487,377 downwards.
TCGACGCTCGCTTGTCGTCCACCCCGGCCAGGTGCCACTCCCAGGACGGGATCAGCGCCCACGTCCGTGCCGACGGCATCACACACATCCGCCCGGGCGCGGGCCCCGGCGCCGGCTCCCCGAACTTCCGTACCAGCAGCCGCCACGCCTGGTACGCCTCCAGCGTCGTGACCTTCTGCTCCAGCACCGACGGGATCAACGACTCCAGCACCAGCCCGGTCCGCGCCAGCCGCAGACCAGGACGCCGGTGCGCCGTGAACGCCAGCAGCCGGTGCCGCGGCACGAACGCCGCCGGGTCGTCCTCGGCGCCCAGCATCCGCGGCAGCTGCTCCAGCAGCCACTCGGCCCCCGGCCCCCAGGCCTCGCCCCGCAGCTCACCGCCGCGCGCGGTGACCCGCAGCGTGCCCGGCCCGGCGGGCGTCCGGCTGGCCCGCCACACCGACCCGTCCGGCATCGTCCGGAACGTCGGATCGCCCGGCCCGCGCCGCAGCGGACCGAGCACCAGCCCCAGGTCCAGCGGCCCGTCCGGCACCCACACCCGTACCCGGCCCGGCGCGAGCGCCTGCCGGGGTATCCCGCCGCGCACGGCGCCGCGCGGGGTGCGGGGAGCGAAACGTCCTGCCACGAGTGAGGTCCTTGGGCGAAGCGGGGGAGTGGGCGAGAGCTGACGAGAAAAACAAGGAGAAGGCCCCTACGAGGGTAGAGGCCGCGAGCGAGATCTCACCGCACCTCGATGAACGCCTCCGCGTCCCGCTCCGCCCGGGCCTTCGGCTCCTCGGCCGGATGCCCGACCGCCACCGTCCCCATCGGATCCCAGTCGCCCGGCAGCCCCAGCACCTCCCGCACGACGTCCCGGCAGAACATCGTCGAGGACACCCACGCGGAACCCAGCCGCTCCCCGGCGAGAGCGACGAGCAGGTTCTGCACGCCCGCGCCGGTGGCGACCACGAACATCTCCCGCTCGGCCCCGTCGCGCCGCGCGTCCCCGTAGGTGTGCGAGCCGTCCATGACCAGGCAGGGGACGACGAGGTAGGGCGCGTTGCGCAGGACGTCCCCGCGCCGCACGCGCTTGGCGATGGACTCCTCGCTCTTGCCGTCGCGCCGCAGGTCCGCGATCCAGGCGTCCCGCATCGCGTCGAGCAGCCGGGTGCGGGAGTCCGCGGACTCCAGGAGCACGAACCGCCACGGCGTCGTGTGGTGCGGCGCCGGCGCGGTCACCGCCGCGGCTACCGCCCGGCGTACGGCGTCGGGGTCGACCGGCTCGTCCGTGAAGGCCCGTACCGTACGCCGCTGCGTGACCGCCTGCCGTACCGCCTCCGAGGTGCCGAGGCGGAACATGTCGTCGCGCGCGCCGCGCACCATGGCCCGCGCGCCCCCGCCGTCGTCCTCGGCGACCACCTGCGCCAGCCCGCGCACCACGGCGACGGGCAGGCCCGCGGCCTTGCCCTTGACCAGGTCGCCCGCGGCGGCCAGCTCGTCGGCGGTGGCGACGACGGTCGCGCCGAGCGGATTGCCGTGCGCGTCCTTGCCGCCGCGCAGGTCGTCGAGGACGCGGACGCCCGCGGCGCCGATCGCCACGTCCGTGAGCCCGGCCCGCCAGGGGCGCCCGAAGGTGTCGGTGACGATGACGCCGACGTCCACGCCCAGCGTGTCGCGGAGCCCCTCGCGGATGCCGCGCGCGGAGGCGTCGGGGTCCTCGGGGAGCAGCAGTACGGTCCCGGGCGGGGTGTTGGAGGCGTCGACGCCGGCCGCCGCCATGACCAGGCCCTGGCGGTTCTCGACGATGCGCAGCGGGCCGCGCCGGGCCACCACCCGTACGGTCTCCGCGTCGATGGCGGCCTCCCGGTCGGTGGCCTCGACGGTCCGGCCCTCGGCCTTGGAGACGATCTTGGACGTGACGAGCAGCACGTCCCCGTCGGCCAGGGCGGGCTCGGTGGCCGCGATCAGCTTGGCCAGGTCGTCGCCGGGGCGCACCTCGGGCAGACCGGGCAGGGCCCACACCCGGTAGCCGTCCCCGCGGCCGGGGGCGCCGTCGCGTGTCGCGTCGCTCATGCCTCGCGCACCTCCTCGGCCAGCGTCAGCGCCTCCCGGGCCATCTGCGCCGTCGCGTCGAGGTCGGTCATCATCAGCGGTACGGCGCGGCAGAGGATGCCGGCCGCCTTCACGCGGGTGACGACCTCCGCGTCGACCGTGTCGACCAGCCAGCCGTCGAGCAGGCCCGAGCCGTAGTGCTCGGCGACCGCGGCGGCCGTGGACTCCACGCCGACCGCGGCGAGCACCTTGTCGGCCATCCCGCGCACGGGCGCGTCCCCGACGATGGGGGACAGGCCCACCACCGGCACCCCGGCGTCGGCGATCGCCTCGCGGATGCCGGGCACGGCGAGGATCGTGCCGACGGAGACGACCGGGTTGGAGGGCGGGAAGAGGATCACGTCCGCCTCGGCGATGGCCTCCAGGACGCCGGGCGCCGGCTTGGCCTGCTCCGCGCCGACCGGCACGACCGCCTCGGCGGGGACGGAGGCGCGCAGGCGCACCCAGTACTCCTGGAAGTGGACGGCCTTGCGCTCTCCGTCCAGCTCGACCGCCACGTGGGTCTCCACGCGGTCGTCGGTCATCGGGATCAGCCGCACGCCGGGCTTCCAGCGGTCGCACAGCGCCTCGGTCACCGCGCTGAGCGGAAAGCCCGCGGTGATCATCTGCGTCCGCACGATGTGCGTGGCGAAGTCGCGGTCGCCGAGGCCGAACCACTCGGGGCCGACGCCGTACGCCGCCAGTTCCTCCTTGAGGTGGAAGGTCTCGTCGGCCCGTCCCCAGCCCTGCTCCTCGTTGATGCCGCCGCCGAGCGTGTACATCACCGTGTCGAGGTCCGGGCAGACCTTCAGCCCGAAGAGGTGGATGTCGTCCCCGGTGTTGCCGATGACCGTGATGTCCGCGTCCGGCGCGGCCTGCTTGAGACCACGCAGGAACCGGGCACCACCGATGCCGCCTGCCAGAACCACAATGCGCATGGCCCCAGTCTTGCAGGCGGGTACGACAGTGCGTCAGCCAGTCGTCACCGCGCCGGTGCGGCGTCGGCGGCGGCGTCCTCGGGCACGGCGGCGGCCGAGCACTGCGGGGAGTGCATGGGCATCTCGGTCAGACCCGGGTAGTAGACGTGCAGGCTGACCGCCGGCTCCAGCGCGTCGTTGACCACCTCGTGCACGTAACCCGGCGCGAACACGCGCTGCGTACCGGCGTCCAACGCGTGCGTGCCGCGCTCCGTGTGCTCGGTGAGGGTGCCCTCCAGGACCGTCCACACGCCGCAGGAGGCGCCGTGGTCGTGGCGTCCGCTGCCCTGTCCCGGTACCCAGGACAGCAGCCAGACCTCGTATCCGGGCCCGGTGCGCAGCCGGTGGTACCAGCGTGTCGTCGCGTCGTACCGGACGAGGTGCTCCCACGCGGAGCGGTCGGCGGCGAGGGAGCGGACGAGACCGGCGAACTCGGCGACGGTGGCCGGGTGCTCGCGCGGGGCCTGAAGCAGGTGGGGGACTTCGAGGATGTCGCCGGCGATCTGGAGGTCGCTGTCGCTGTTCATGGGTGCGGTGGTTCCTCGGCGGAAGAGTGCGGGGAGCGGAGCGAATGACGAAGAAACGCCCTGGTGGGGCGGGAACACGGCAGTCGGGTCGCGTGGACCCGGGGACAGCCGGAGCGCGGTTGGCTCAACAGCTGGAACAGCGGCAACAGCTACAGCGAGCGCGGGCAGCACCGTGGGACCCGGCGGTGCGGGTCGAGGTGGGCGCCAAGTTCGCGAGCATGCCCCCAAGGACAGCGGTTCACACCAGCACTGTCAACTCGATGCCAGTTATGTGGGACATGTTTCACCTCATCCGGTTGATCGCGCTGGCGAAAGGTTTGCTCAGACGACTTCCGGGACACATGGCGCACAAGCCGGGTGCGCAACCCCCGTTGCGATCCCGTGATCCGAATGTGATCAGGTTCGCTTCGGCGCGTGTATCGGAACGGGATCGAACGCCGGGGCGTCCTTCCTGATGAGGGTGTGAATCGGGACGGGCGTCCTGCGGGCCTCTTTGGGATGTCAAGGTTTATGGCGATTTGAACACTTACTGCATGGCCTTGGTTCCGCAGAGTGAATAAGGGGCCCAATAGCAGATCTCGGCTTGACTCGCCCGGAGCAGCACACTTGTAATTTCACTCGTGTCGTTCAGCCGGAATCGGTAACGGCTAGATCACGGGGACGCGAAAGACAGACGAGGGGCGCACATGACCGAGCTGGTGCAGCAACTGCTGGTCGACGACGCGGACGAGGAGCTCGGCTGGCAGGAGCGCGCACTGTGCGCCCAGACCGACCCCGAGTCCTTCTTCCCCGAGAAGGGCGGCTCCACCCGCGAGGCCAAGAAGGTCTGCCTCGCCTGTGAGGTCCGCTCCGAATGCCTCGAATACGCCCTTGCCAACGACGAGCGCTTCGGCATCTGGGGCGGCCTGTCCGAGAGGGAGCGCCGCCGGCTGAAGAAGGCGGCGGTCTGACGGTCGACGAGGGCGGCGGTCTGACGGTCGACACAGGCGGCGGTCCGACGGTCGTGGCCTGACGCGGCGGCAGAAACGGTCCGAACTGCGGGAACGGCCCGTCGCCGGTGGGTTGTCCACAGGCGGCGGGCCGCCCCTGTGTCCAGCCGATAGTGTGGGCGCTCGTCCGAGACGCCCCGCCGTTCCCAACCGGCACGGGCGTCCACCGCAGTCCACCGAACCGGGGCCCGTACCTCGATGTCCGTGCAGAGTCACACGGCAGCCCAGCACGACCTCGCTGCCACACCTGAGTTCCCGCGTCACGTGGTGACCGCGGTCCTCGTCGCCCACGACGGAGCCCGCTGGCTGCCCGACGCGCTCGCCGGGCTGCTCGGCCAGGAGCGCCCCGTCCAGTACGCCGTGGCCGCCGACACCGGCAGCGCCGACGAGTCCTCCCGGCTGGTCGCCGACGCCCTCGGCGACGACCGCGTCCTCCACCTCGCCCGGCGCACCGGCTTCGGCCAGGCGGTCGAGGAGGCCGCCCGCACCGCCCCCGTGCTCACCCCCGAGGAGCTGCCCTACCTGAGGCGGCCCAGCGGCTGGGACCCCGCCACCCGCAGCTGGCGCGACGACGCCTACGACCTGCCGGAGTTCCCTCACGGAGAACCGGTCCAGTGGCTGTGGCTGCTGCACGACGACTGCGCCCCGGAACCCGAAGCCCTCGCCCAACTGCTGCGCGTCGTGGACACCGAGTACGAACTCGGCCGCGACGACGTGGCCGTCGTGGGTCCCAAACTCCGCGGCTGGTACGACCGACGGCAACTGCTCGAGGTCGGCGTCTCCATCGCCAACTCCGGCCGCCGCTGGACCGGCCTGGACCGCCGCGAGCAGGACCAGGGCCAGCACGACCACGTCAGGACCGTGCTGTCGGTGTCCACCGCCGGCATGCTGGTCCGGCGCGACGTCTTCGAGCGGCTCGGCGGATTCGACCGCCGACTGCCCCTGATGCGCGACGACGTCGACCTGTGCTGGCGCGCCCACGCCGCCGGACTGCGCGTCCTCGTCGCTCCCGAGGCCGTCGTCCGCCACGCCGAGGCGGCCTCGCGCGAACGCCGCGCCGTCGACTGCGCGGGCCGCACCACCGCCTCACCGCACAAGGTGGACAAGGCCGGCGCCGTCCACACCCTCCTCGTCAACGTCCGTACCGCCGCCCTGCCCTGGGTGCTGCTGCGCGTCGTCCTCGGCACCCTGCTGCGGACCGTCGCCTACCTCGTCGGCAAGGTCCCCGGTCAGGCCCTCGACGAGATCCGGGGCCTGCTGGGCGTCCTGCTGCGCCCCGAGCGGATCCTCGCGGGCCGGCGCGAACGCGGCCGCCCACAGGTCGAGAAGGACGAACTGCGGCCCCTGTTCCCGCCCCCCGGCGCGACCGTCCGCGCCACCGTCGAGCAGGTCGCGGGCGACCTCTTCGGCAGCTCCGAGGCCGAGGCCGCCGCGGGCGCCGGACGGCACGGCGGCGCCATCGAGTCCGGACCCGGCGGCGACGACGCCGACTTCCTGGAGATCGAGCAGTTCGCCCGCCTCAAGCGCATCGCCCGCAAGCCGGGACCGGTGCTCTTCGTGGTGCTGCTGCTCGTCTCCCTGGCCGCCTGCCGCGCGCTCCTCGGCGGCGGCGCCCTGTCCGGCGGCGCGCTGCTGCCCGCACCGGCCGGCGCGGGCGAGCTGTGGTCGCGGTACACGGATGCCTGGCACACGGTCGGTACCGGCGGCACCGCCTCCGCGCCGCCCTACCTCGCGCTCGTCGCCACGCTCGCCTCCGTCCTGCTCGGCTCCACCGGACTGGCCGTCACCCTGCTGCTGGTCTGCTCGGTGCCCCTGGCCGGTGCCACCGCGTACTTCGCCTCCCGCCCGCTGGTCCCCTCCCGGCTGCTGCGCGCCTGGGCCGCCGTCGCCTACGCCTTCCTGCCCGCCGCCACCGGCGCGCTCGCCGGAGGGCGCATCGGCACCGCCGTCCTCGCCGTACTGCTGCCGCTCATCGCCCGCGCGGGCGTCGCGGCGGCCGGTCTGACGGGCTCCTCCGGGGCCCGCGGCAGCTGGCGCGCCACCTGGGCGTACGCCCTCCTGCTGACCATCGCCACCGCCTTCACGCCCGTCGTGTGGCCCGTCGCGCTGGTCCTCGGCGTCGGCGTCCTCGCCCTGCGCCGCGGCGAGATCACGGCCTACGGGTTGCGTTTCCTCGCCCAGCTCGGCACCCCGCTGCTGCTGCTCGCGCCGTGGTCGCTGTCGCTGCTGCCGTTCGGCTTCTTCGACGAGGCGGGGCTCGACTACGGCGCCTCGGCCGCCTCCGCGCTCGACCTGCTCGGCGCCAGCCCCGGCGGCCCCGGCACGGTGGGCGGGTTGCTCCTGCTCGGCATCGTGCTGGCCGCACTGGCCGCCCTGCTGCGCTCCGAGCGGCAGTTGGGCATCCGCACGGCCTGGGCCGTCGCCCTGGTCGCCCTCGTCTTCTCGGTCCTGTCCAACCGCTCCGCCTGGGCCGGACCCGCCACCCTCGTCTACGGCATCGCCCTGCTGTCCGCCGCGACCCTCGGCGCCGACGGGGCGCGCTTCCGGGTGGCCGAGCAGAGCTTCGGCTGGCGCCAGCCCGTCGCCGCCCTGATCGCCCTCGCCTCGGCCCTGGGCCCGCTGATCGCCGCCGCCGGCTGGATGATCGGCGGCGCCGACGGCCCCGTCGAGCGACGCGACCCCGTCCAGGTGCCCGCGTTCGTCGCCGAGGAGAGCCACACCCGCGACCAGGCCCGCACCCTCGTCCTCGACAGCGACTCCGCCGCACACGTCGGCTACATGCTGGTCCGCGGCTCCGGCGCCCGCCTCGGCGACGGCGAACTGGCCTCCGGGGACGGCGGGAACAGCACCCTCGACAAGGTCGTCGCCAACCTCGTGGCCGGGTCCGGCGCCGACCAGGCCGACCAGCTCGGCGGGTTCGCCGTGCGCTACGTGCTCGTGCACAAGGGCGCGCCCCGCGAGGTCATCCGCGTCCTGGACGCCACGCCCGGACTGAGCAGACTCAGCCAGCAGGACGGCAGCGGACTGTGGCGGGTGGACCAGGAGGTCGCGCGCGCGACCGTCGTCTCCGGCGACAAGTCCGGTGCCGGGACGTCCGGTAGCGGCGAGCCCGAGCCCGTGGCGGCCGGACCCGTGGAGATCCACACCGACATCAAGGCGGGCGCCGAGGGCCGAGTGCTGCGCCTCGCCGACACCGCCGCCGAGGGCTGGACCGCCACCCTGGACGGCAAGCCGCTCACCCGCACCACGGTCGACGGCTGGGCCCAGGGCTTCCAACTCCCCGCCTCCGGCGGCCGGCTGGACGTCACCTACGACGCCCCGTTCACGCACACGGCCTGGCTGTGGGCCCAGGGACTCCTGGGCGTGGTCCTGGTCGTCCTCGCCCTGCCCGGCAGGCGCCGCGACGTCGACGACGACCTGCCCGACGAGCCGCTCGTCCCCGCCCAGCCCGTCGAGGGCGAAGGACGCCGGGCGCGGCGGCTGCGGGCCCAGGCCGAGGCCGAGGCCGAGCCGGAGACGGCGGCCGGGGTGCCCGAGCCGCCCGCGGAGGCACCCGTGCCGGTCCCGCAGCAGCCGGCGTACGGGGAATGGGACGCGACGGCTGGGTACTCCGGCGCCGAGTACGGCTCCTACGACGGCGGCTACGGCGGCGAGCAGTACCAGGGCGCCCCGCAGTACGACCCGGGCGCGTACGGGCAGCAGCCGTACCAGGCGGCGGACCCGTACCAGCCGGACGCCTACCAGGGCGGGCCCGGCGGCCAGGGCGGGCAGTACGGGACGGGCCAGTACGACCCCTACGCCTACGGCGACCCGACGCAGGCTCAGGAGGGCGGCTACGACCCCGCCTTCGACCAGGCGTACGGCCAGGGCGGATACGACACGTACGACACGCCGTACGACCCTTCCCAGCCCCAGCAGCCCCAGCAGCCCCACGGCACGGGCGATGAGCGTCCCGACGGGAGCCAGCAGTGAAGCGCACGACCCTGTCCCTGATCGCCTGTGCGACGGCGCTCGCCGCGGTCACCGGTTTCGCGGCGGTGTCCGCCCCGGACGGCGCGGGCACGGACACCGCGGCACCGGCCGCCCGGCTGCCCGTGGAGCGCACCAGCCTGCTGTGCCCGGCGCCCAGCACCTCCGACCTCGCCGAGACCGCGTACACGTCCTTCACGCCCGTCACGAAGGGCGCGGACGAGAAGGGCAGCGCGACGCTCACGGCGGCGGAGTCGGCCGACGCCACCGAGGACGGCAAGTCCGACGAGAAGGGCGACAAGGGCGAGAAGAAGGAGAAGCCGGTCGTCCAGCCCGGGGCACCCGGCACACCCGTCGCCGGGAAGACCACCGGCGCCGACACCCCCGCGCTGATCGGCACCGCCGAGGGCGGCAACGCGCCGGGCTGGACGGTCCAGCAGACCACCGAGGTCGCCGCCGGGACGGGCCGGGGCCTGCAGGGCGTCAACTGCGGCGCACCGGACACGGAGTTCTGGTTCCCGGGCGCCAGTACGGCGACCGGCCGCAGCGACTACGTGCACCTGACGAACCCCGACGACTCGGCGGCCGTCGTGGACATCGAGCTGTACGGCAAGGACGGTGCCCTGAAGACCACGGTGGGGGAGGGGGTCACGGTGCCGCCGCACAGCAGTGAGTCCCTCCTGCTGTCCACGCTCAGCGAGGTGAAGCAGACCGACCTGACCGTGCACGTCGGCGTGCGCAGCGGACGGGTCGGCGCCGCGGTGCAGGCCCTGGACGACAAGACCGGCGGCGACTGGCTGACCGCGGCCGCCGACCCGGCGAGCGACCTGGTGCTGCCGGGCATCCCGAAGGACGCCACCGCCGTGCGGCTGGTGCTGTTCACGCCCGGCAACGCCGACGCCGACCTGAAGGTGCGACTCGCCTCGCCGTCCGGGCTGATCACGCCCGCCGGTCACGAGACGGTGCACGTCAAGGCCGGGATGACGACCGGCGTCGACCTCGGCGAGGTCACCCGCGGCGAGGCGGGCTCGCTGGTGCTGACCCCGGCGGACCGGTCCGTGCCGGTCGTGGCCGCGGTCCGGGTCGTGCGGGGCAAGGGCGGCGAGCAGGAGTCGGCGTTCATCCCGGCCTCGGACCCGGTCGGGGCGCGCGCGACGGTCGCGGACAACCGCGCCAAGAGCACCACCCTGGCCCTGTCCGCGCCGGGCGAGGCCGCGCAGGTCAAGGTCACGGCGTCGGCGGGCACCGAGGGCGGCACGGCGGCGACCAAGACGTACACGATCAAGGCCGGCACGACCCAGAACGTCGACGCACCGGTCCCGGCCGGGCTCAAGGGCTCCTACGCGCTGACCGTCGAGACCGTCTCGGGCGGCCCGGTCCACGCGTCCCGCACCCTGACGGGTGCGGACGACGACGTGGCGGCCTTCACCGTCCAGACCCTCCCCGACGACCGGGGCACGGTCTCGGTGCCGAACGCGGACGAGGACCTGTCGGTCCTGCAGAAGTAGCGGCCGGGGGCGATCGAGCCCCCGCCGCTCAGTCCTCCCCGTACCGGGGATCCACCGTCTCCGGCGTCAGTCCCAGCAGCTCCGCGACCTGTTCGACCACGACCTCGTGCACCAGCAGCGCGCGCTCTTCCCGCCCCTTGGTCCGGATCTCCACCGGCCGCCGGTACACCACGACCCGCCCCCGCCGCCCGTCGCGCGAGGGCACCGTGCCCCCGAGCGGGACCGCCTCGTCGTTCCACGCCTCCCCGGCCGCGGGCGGGCGCGGCACGTCGAGGACGAGGAAGTCGATGTCGGCGAGCTGCGGCCACCGCCGCTCCAGGCGCTCCACGGAGTCCCGCACCAGGTCGGCGAACACCTCGCCACGGCTCGCGGCGAGCGGCACCTGCGGGGGCGCGACCGGGCCGCGCATGCCCCGGCCGTGGCGATCACGACGGCGGGGTCCTGGGCGGCCGGCATCACGGGGCGACACGGGGTTGTCCATCACTGGTGAAGGGTAGTCCCCGCCGGGGCGGTGTGCCCGATCGCGCGCACACCGCGGGCGGCGTGGCGGCGGCCCACTCCGCTTGTCGCCGGATGACCATTCCAGCCAAGATTGGGCTCGATTCCGTATCTCTCCATGACCGCGGAACTCAAGGCAAATGTCGTTGTTTGTATCGGCTCGTGACCGCCCGCCGCGTCGCACGGACCCGTGGAGACGGGCGTCCGCCCAGGTCGGAGGGGGCTGTTGGGGAGGGTTCGCAGGTCGTTTCACGCCACGACACGGGGGTGTGACCTGGTGGAGAGTCGTCGCGGCCCGCTCAAGAGTGCGGTACCGTCCAACATCGTGAGCCCTGTACGTCGCTGTTCGCGCACCGCCTGCGGCCGTCCCGCCGTCGCGACGCTGACGTACGTCTACGCCGACTCGACCGCGGTCCTCGGCCCGCTCGCCACCTACGCCGAACCCCACTGCTACGACCTGTGCGCCGAGCACTCCGAGCGCCTCACGGCCCCCCGCGGCTGGGAGGTCGTCCGCCTGCTCGACGGGTCCGCCCCGGCCCGCCCCAGCGGCGACGACCTGGAGGCGCTCGCCAACGCGGTGCGCGAGGCGGCCCGGCCCCAGGAGCGTGCGGCCGAGGCGGGGGGCGCACGGACGGCCGACCCGATGGAGGTCGCGCGCCGCGGCCATCTGCGCGTGCTGCGCTCGCCGGACAACTGAGCCCCGCCCGACGGGTTCTCGCCTTTCACTCGCCGTGTCCTCGGTCACATCCGTTGCTGCACACCCATTGACGCGTCGTTGTCGCGGACACGACCATTCCGGAAGCCGCGAGAAATCGCTTTCGCATGGCGGAATCCGGGGAGGCGTGCGTGTACGTGCAGGAACTGGAACCCGTCGCCGGTTCGCTCGGCCTGTCGGCCCTGGTGGCCGCCCTGCCACTGGTGATCGTCCTCGTCCTGCTGGGCGGCGTCCGCATGAAGGCCCATCTGGCGGGCCTCATCGGCCTCCTGGCCGCCGTACTCGTCGCCTGGCTCGCCTACGGCATGCCGCTGGACCAGACGGCCTCCAGCGCCGTGCAGGGAGCGGTTTTCGGCCTCTTCCCCATCCTGTGGATCGTCGTGAACGCCCTGTGGGTCTACCGGATGACCGTCCGCACCCGGCACTTCGACATCCTGCGCCGCTCCTTCGGCCGGCTCTCCGACGACCCCCGCATCCAGGCCCTCGTCGTCGCCTTCTGCTTCGGCGCCCTGTTGGAGGCCCTCGCCGGGTTCGGGGCGCCCGTCGCGATCTGCTCGGTCATGCTCGTCGCCCTCGGCTTCGACCCCGTGCGCGCCGCCGTCGTGTCCCTGGTCGCCAACACCGCGCCGGTCGCCTTCGGCGCCATGGGCACCCCGGTGGTGACGCTGGCCCAGGTCACCGGGCTGCCCCTGGACGACGTCGCCTCCGTGGTGGGCCGCCAGACGCCCCTGCTGGCCCTCGTCGTCCCGCTGCTGCTGGTCGCCCTGGTGGACGGGCGGCGCGGGCTGCGCGAGACCTGGGTGCCCGCGACGGCCTGCGGTGCGGCCTTCGCCGTCGCCCAGTTCGTCGCCTCCAACTACGTCTCGGCCCAGCTCGCCGACATCGGCGCCGCCCTGCTGGGCGCGGCCGCCCTGGTCGCCGTACCCCAGGCCCGCAGGCCCGCCGCCGAGCCCGTACGGGCGTCCGTGCTGACCGGCGTACGCAGCGAGGAGCTGGACGAGCGGGACCCCCGGCGCGAGGTCGTGCGGGCATACGCGCCGTACGCGCTGATCGTCGCGATCTTCTCCGTCGCGCAGATCCCGGCGGTCAAGGACTGGCTGGCGAAGGCGACCCAGACGTACGACTGGCCGTTTCTCGACGTGGTCGACCCCGAGGGCACGCCGGTCGGCGGCAACGTCTTCTCCTGGCCGATCGTCTCCACCGGCGGCACGCTCGTGCTGTTCGCCGGACTGGCCACGGCCGTCGTCCTCGGCGTGCACGCGCGCGTGGCGGTCAAGGAGTGGCTCGCGACCGTGCACGAACTGCGCTTCGCGATCCTCACCGTCACCTCGGTCCTCGCCCTCGCCTACGTCATGAACCTCTCCGGACAGGCCGCCACCATCGGCCACTTCGTCGCGGCCGCGGGCGCCGGGCTCGCCTTCCTCTCCCCGGTGCTCGGCTGGTTCGGCGTCGCCGTCTCCGGCTCCGACACCTCGGCCAACGCGCTCTTCGGCGCCCTCCAGGTGACCGCCGCGCGGGAGTCCGGCCTCTCGCCCGAACTGCTGGCCGCCGCCAACAGCTCCGGCGGCGTCCTCGGCAAGATGATCTCCCCGCAGAACCTCACCATCGCCTGCGCCGCCGTCGGACTCGCGGGCCGCGAAGGCGACCTGCTGCGCAAGGTGTTGCCGTGGAGCCTGGGCCTGCTGCTGATCATGTGCCTGATCGTGGTCGGGCAGTCCACGGCGGTGCTGGGCTGGATGCTGCCCTGACCTCGGGCAACCGCCCGGGCGGCCCGCCGGTCCCCACGGGGTAGTTTGTGGACTCCGACAGGACTTTCAGGAAGGTTGGCCGTGGCTGCTGATCTGTCGCAGATCGTGAAGGCGTACGACGTGCGCGGTGTCGTCCCGGACCAGTGGGACGAGCCGCTGGCCGAGCTGTTCGGCGCGGCCTTCGTCGAGCTGACCGGCGCGGGCGCCGTCGTGATCGGCCACGACATGCGGCCGTCGTCCCCGGGCCTGTCCGGTGCCTTCGCGCGCGGGGCGGCGGCCCGTGGTGCCGACGTGACCGAGATCGGCCTGTGCTCCACCGACCAGCTGTACTACGCCTCCGGCGCGCTCGACCTGCCGGGCGCCATGTTCACGGCCTCGCACAACCCCGCGCGGTACAACGGCATCAAGCTGTGCCGCGCGGGCGCCGCCCCGGTCGGCCAGGACACCGGCCTCGCCGAGATACGCGCCCTGGTGGAACGCTGGAGCGACACCGGCGCCCCGGAGCCCGTGTCCCGTCCGGGCAAGGTCACCCGGCGCGACACCCTCGCCGACTACGCGGCCCACCTGCGCTCCCTCGTCGACCTCGGCACCGCCCGGCCCCTCAAGGTCGTCGTCGACGCGGGCAACGGCATGGGCGGCCACACCGTCCCCACGGTCTTCGCCGGCCTGCCCCTCGACCTCGTGCCGATGTACTTCGAACTGGACGGCACCTTCCCCAACCACGAGGCCAACCCGCTCGACCCGGCCAACCTCGTCGACCTCCAGCGGCGCGTCCGCGAGGAGGGCGCCGACCTCGGCCTCGCCTTCGACGGCGACGCCGACCGCTGCTTCGTCGTCGACCAGAACGGCGACCCCGTCTCCCCGTCCGCCGTCACCGCCCTCGTGGCCGCTCGCGAACTGGCCCGCAACGGCGGCAGGGGCACGGTCATCCACAACCTGATCACCTCCTGGTCCGTCCCGGAAGTGGTGCGGGAGAACGGCGGCACACCGGAACGCACGCGCGTGGGCCACTCCTTCATCAAGGCCGAGATGGCCAGGACCGGCGCCATCTTCGGCGGCGAGCACTCCGCGCACTACTACTTCCGCGACTTCTGGAACGCCGACACGGGCATGCTGGCCGCCCTCCACGTCCTCGCCGCCCTCGGCGAGCAGGACGGCCCGCTGTCCGCCCTGGTCGCCGCCTACGACCGCTACACCGGCTCCGGCGAGATCAACTCCACCGTCGACGACCAGCAGGCCCGCCTCGCCGCGATCCGGGCCGCGTACGAGGGCCGCGACGACGTCACCGTGGACGACCTGGACGGGCTCACCGTCCAGGCGGCCGACTGGTGGTTCAACGTCCGCCCGTCCAACACCGAGCCGCTGCTCCGCCTGAACGCGGAGGCCCGCGACGAGGCGACGATGACCAAGGTGCGCGACGAGGCCCTGGCGATCATCCGCGCCTGAGCGGCCGGGTCGGCCTTTCAGCCCACCGAGAGGGGTGGTTGGGTGGACATAGGCCCGGGGGGCCAGGGGGCGGAGCCCCTTGGCGGGGTGCAGGGGCAGAGCCCCTCCACCTCACGCCCACCGGCGGTACCCTGACCAGCACATCCACACAAGCCCCACCGCCCCCGAAGGGAACCCCCATGCCGCTCGAAGCCGGCCTCCTGGAGATCCTCGCCTGCCCCGCCTGCCACGCCCCCCTCAAGGAGCAGGACACGGAGCTGATCTGCACCGGCCAGGACTGCGGCCTGGCGTACCCGGTGCGCGACGGCATCCCCGTCCTCCTCGTCGACGAGGCCCGCCGCCCCGAGTAACCGCCGCCCCGGCGACCGGCAACCCGGCGACGACCCCGCGCAATCGAACGAACGCCCCGGCGATCGGAGACCTGCCGCCATGCTCGACGAATCGCTCCTCGACGCCCCGGAGCGCCTCACCGAGGCCGACCGCCGCGGACTGCTCCGCGGCGCCGCCGAGGCCGGTGCCCGCGTCCGCACCGCCGCCCGGCACGCCGCCGAGGCCGGCGTCGGCAACCTCAAGCCGGACGGCCGCCCCCGCGCCGTACTGATCGCGGGGCCCGGCGCCGCCGCCACCCACGCCGCCGACCTCCTCGGCACCCTCGCCGGCGCGGGCAGCCCCGTCACCCGCCTCGCCCCCACCGGCGTGGCCCCCGCCGCGGGCGCCCTGCGCTGGGAGCTGCCGGGCTGGGCCGGTTCCGTGGACCTCCTGCTGATCGCCACCCCCGACGGCGCCGAGCCGGGCCTGTCCCTGCTCGCCGAACAGGCCTACCGCCGGGGCTGCACGGTCGTGGCCGTCGCCCCCGCCCGCTCCCCGCTCAACGACGCGGTGAGCGCCTCGCGCGGCCTGTTCATCCCGATGGCGACCGCGCCGTACGACCACGACGAGCCCCTCGCCGGTGCCGCCCCCGGCGTCCTGTGGGCGCTGCTCACCCCGCTCCTCGTGCTGCTGGACCGCACCGGCCTGCTGGAGGCGCCGCCCGAGGCCGTCGGCAAGGTCGCCGACCGCCTCGACGCCGTCGCCGAACGCTGCGGGCCCGCCATCGTGACCTACAGCAACCCCGCCAAGACGCTGGCGTCCGAGCTGGCCGAGTCCCTCCCCGTCGTCTGGACCGAGGGCACCTCCGCCGGACCCGCCGGCCGCCGCTTCGCCGCCGCCCTCGCCGAACTCTCCGGCACCCCCGCCGTCGTCGCCGAGCTGCCCGAGGCGCTCGCCGCGCACAGCGCCCTGCTCGCCGGCCGCCTCGCCGCCGGAGCCGACCCCGACGACTTCTTCCGCGACCGCGTCGAGGAACCGACCGCCCTACGCGCGCGCGTGGTGCTGCTGCGCGACCGCCCCAGCGGCGGACTCACCGCCGCCCCCAACGCCCGTGACCTGGCCCTCGGCCACGACACGCCGATCAGCGAGCTGGAGCCGGAGGAGGGCGGCGAGCTGGAGACCCTCGCCGAACTGATCGCCATCACGGATTTCGCCGCCGTTTACCTGGCGCTCGCCTCGGGAGCCTGACCCCGGCGCACCATCGCCCACGCACACGCACGCACCGGCAGAGAGAGCTCATGGACCGCCTCGACAACACCGTCCGCCCCTACGCCTGGGGTTCCACCACCGCGATCCCGACCCTCCTCGGGACCGAGCCGACCGGCGAACCGCAGGCGGAGATGTGGATGGGAGCCCACCCCGGCGCCCCCTCCGGCACCGGCCGGGGCACGCTTGCCGAGGTCGTCGCCGCCGACCCCGAGAAGGAACTGGGCGCCGCCTCCGTGGCCAGGTTCGGCCCCCGGCTGCCCTTCCTCCTCAAGCTCCTCGCCGCCGGGGCCCCGCTCTCCCTCCAGGTCCACCCCGACCTCGCCCAGGCCAGGGCCGGTTACGAGGACGAGGAGCGCCGGGGCGTCCCCGTGGACGCCCCGCACCGCAACTACCAGGACGCCAACCACAAGCCCGAACTGATCTGCGCCCTCACCGAGTTCGACGGCCTGTGCGGCTTCCGCGCCCCGGCCGACACGGCCGACCTGCTCGACGGCCTCGGCGTCGCCTCCCTCAAGCCGTACGTCGACCTGCTGCGCGCCCACCCCGAGGACGCCGCCCTGCGCGAGGTCCTCACCGCGATCCTCACCGCCGACCCCGAGGAGATGACCCACACGGTCACCGAGGCCGCGGCCGCCTGCGACCGCCTCGGCGGCGCCTACCGGCCGTACGCCGACATCGCCCACCACTACCCGGGCGACCCCGGCGTCCTCGCCGCGATGCTCCTCAACCACGTCCGGCTCCAGCCCGGCGAGGCCCTGTACCTCGGCGCCGGCATCCCGCACGCCTACCTCAACGGCCTGGGCGTCGAGATCATGGCCAACTCCGACAACGTCCTGCGCTGCGGTCTCACCCCCAAGCACGTCGACGTCCCCGAACTCCTGCGCATCGTCCGCTTCGAGGCGGGCGACCCCGGCATCCTGCGCCCGGAGGCCTCCCCGGACGGCGAAGAGGTCTACGACACCCCGATCGACGAGTTCCGCCTGTCCCGCTACGTCCTGCCCGAAGGCTCCGGCGCCCACGACCTCACCCTGCCCACCCCGCAGATCCTGCTCTGCACGGCGGGCACCGTACGGGCCGGCGAACACGAACTCGCCCCCGGCCGCTCCGTCTTCGTCCCGGCGCACGAAAAGGCCGAAGTGTCCGGAACCGGCACCCTCTTCCGGGCCACCGTTCGCGTCTGACCCGCGCTCGACGGGGCATCCGGCACGTCGGGGCCCGCACGGGCTGCAACAATGGCGCACCGCAAAGGAGGAGCAAAGCCGGTCACCCACCGGCCGCGCTCCTACCGGCGCACGGACGCAGACGAAGCAGCTTCAGTCGAAGCAGACGCAGGCGAAGGGACAACGCGACACATGAGCGCGTCAGGCGGTACCAAGGCGATCGTGGCGGCACTGCTCGCCAACCTCTCGATCGCGGTGGCGAAATTCGTGGCGTTCCTCTTCAGCGGATCGTCGTCGATGCTCGCCGAGTCCGTGCACTCCCTCGCCGACTCCGGCAACCAGGGCCTGCTGCTCCTGGGCGGCAAGCGCGCCCAGCGCGAGGCCACCCCGCAACACCCCTTCGGCTACGGCCGCGAGCGCTACATCTACGCCTTCCTCGTCTCCATCGTGCTCTTCTCGGTCGGCGGCATGTTCGCCCTCTACGAGGGCTACGAGAAGATCAAGCACCCCCACGAGATCGAGCACTGGTACTGGCCGGTGGGCGTCCTGGTCTTCGCGATCATCGCCGAGGCCTTCTCCTTCCGGACCGCCATCAAGGAGTCCAACCCCCTGCGCGGCAAGAGGTCCTGGAAGGAGTTCGTCCGCCACGCCAAGGCGCCCGAGCTTCCGGTCGTCCTCCTGGAGGACCTCGGCGCCCTGGTCGGCCTGATCCTCGCCCTCGGCGGCGTCGGTCTCGCCCTGCTCACCGGCGACGGCGTCTGGGACGGCATCGGCACCCTGTGCATCGGCGTCCTGCTCATCGTGATCGCGCTCGTCCTCGCCGTCGAGACCAAGTCCCTGCTGCTCGGCGAGGCCGCGGGCATCGAGGCGGTCCAGCAGATCGAGTCCGCGATCGTCGCCGGCGACACGGTCACCGGCGTCATCCACATGCGCACGCTCCACCTGGGCCCCGAGGAACTCCTCGTCGCCGCCAAGATCGCCGTCCGCCACGACGGCACCGCCACGGAGATCGCCTCCGCGATCGACGCCGCCGAGTCGCGCATCCGCGAGGCGGTCCCGATCGCCCGCGTCATCTACCTGGAACCGGACATCTACAGCGAGTCCGAGGCCGCCAAGGGCCCCGACCCCGAGGCCACCCCCGGCGGCCCGAGCACCCCACCGGCCGCCCACTGACCGACGGGCCCACCGCCGTCCTCACCCTGCGTGAACGTCCGGAAGTGTTCGGAGGCGGACTGGGGACGGCGGGCGCCCGCGGTGTAGCTTGGGACGGAGCCAGACGTCGCTGCTGATGGCGGTCGGGCGGTCCAGGACGGACCGGCCGAGGGAGAGAGGGCCTCCGACGGACTGCGCTGCGCGTACGCGGGCATGCCTGTGTCCTCTTCTGGGCACCCCTGTGTCCGCCGCCGCGCAGGTCAGCCGTAACCCACCTCGACCCAATCCGAGGAGCAGCCCGTTATGACGACTGTCGACAACCGACAGGACTTCAAGGTCGCCGACCTCTCCCTGGCCGCGTTCGGCCGCAAGGAGATCACCCTCGCCGAGCACGAGATGCCGGGCCTGATGGCGATCCGCAAGGAGTACGCCGAGTCCCAGCCGCTCGCCGGCGCCCGCGTCACCGGCTCCCTGCACATGACCGTGCAGACCGCCGTGCTCATCGAGACGCTGGTCGCCCTCGGCGCCGAGGTCCGCTGGGCCTCCTGCAACATCTTCTCCACCCAGGACCACGCGGCCGCCGCCATCGCCGTCGGCCCGAACGGCACCCCGGACAACCCGCAGGGCGTCCCGGTCTTCGCCTGGAAGGGCGAAAGCCTGGAGGAGTACTGGTGGTGCACGGAGCAGGCGCTGACCTGGCCGAACACCCCCACCGGCGGCCCGAACATGATCCTGGACGACGGCGGTGACGCCACCCTCCTCGTCCACAAGGGCGTCGAGTACGAGAAGGACGGCAAGGTCCCCTCGGTCGACACCGCCGAGTCCGACGAGCACCGCGTCATCCTCGAACTCCTCACCCGCACGGTCAGCGAGAGCCCGCAGAAGTGGACCCAGCTGGCGTCCGAGATCCGCGGCGTGACCGAGGAGACCACGACCGGCGTCCACCGCCTGTACGAGATGCACCGCGACGGCACCCTCCTGTTCCCGGCGATCAACGTCAACGACGCGGTCACCAAGTCGAAGTTCGACAACAAGTACGGCTGCCGCCACTCCCTGATCGACGGCATCAACCGCGCCACCGACGTGCTGATCGGCGGCAAGACCGCCGTCGTCTGCGGCTACGGCGACGTCGGCAAGGGCTGCGCGGAGTCCCTCCGCGGCCAGGGCGCGCGCGTGATCATCACCGAGATCGACCCGATCTGCGCCCTGCAGGCGGCGATGGACGGCTACCAGGTCACCACGCTGGACGAGGTCGTCGACAAGGCCGACATCTTCGTCACCACGACCGGCAACAAGGACATCATCATGGCCTCGGACATGGCCAAGATGAAGCACCAGGCCATCGTCGGCAACATCGGCCACTTCGACAACGAGATCGACATGGCCGGCCTCGCCAAGACCCCCGGCATCGTCAAGGACGAGGTCAAGCCGCAGGTCCACACCTGGACCTACCCCGACGGCAAGGTGCTCATCGTCCTCTCCGAGGGCCGCCTGCTGAACCTGGGCAACGCCACCGGCCACCCGTCGTTCGTGATGTCCAACTCCTTCGCGGACCAGACCCTGGCCCAGATCGAGCTGTTCACCAAGCCCGACGAGTACCCGACCGACGTCTACGTGCTGCCCAAGCACCTGGACGAGAAGGTCGCCCGGCTCCACCTGGACGCCCTCGGCGTCAAGCTGACCACGCTCCGCCCGGAGCAGGCCGAGTACATCGGCGTCAAGGTCGAGGGCCCCTACAAGGCGGACCACTACCGCTACTGAGTCACCGGTTCCTCCGAGGCAGGCCCCCGCACCCCCGTGCCGGGGGCCTGCCCCATTGGCGCCACGTCCGCATCAGCGACCGGACCAGCCCGTCACCCTCCAGGACACCCATGCCCCGCGGCCGTTATTCGCTCCACGATCCGCACGATCACACCCCCCTCGCGGAAGAACACTTCCAGTGCGCCCCCGGCCCCTCCGGCTGGCGCTACGTCTCCCGGCTGACCACGCCCGCCGGGGACCACCACGGCTCCGTCGACCTGGCCCTCGACGAACTCGGCCGCCCCATCCGCCTCGAACTCCACGCCGCCGACTGGCAGGTACGCGGCGCCGCCATCGACGGTGTCACCTGGGTCCGTACCGACCCCACCGGAATCCACGCCACCGAAGGCAATGCGCGCGCCCACGCCTTCACTGGCACGTCCCCGGCCTTCCTCGTCGCCGTCACCCGCCTCCTGCGCCTCACCCCCTCCGCATCAGCCACCCGCGTACGCCTCGTCGCCCTCACGGACCCGGTCCTCGCCCCCCGCACCGTGGACCAGTCCTGGGCCTTGCTGAACAGAGAAGCACACGCCACTGACAACGGCCCCCTCACCGTGGACGAATACCAGGTCACAGCCCTGGACACGGGCGAGCAGCACACCGTGCACCTCGCCGGCGACGTCGTCCTCGCGGCCCCCGGCGTCGAACTGGAGGACCTGGAGACACCACCGTCCGTGTTCCCGTGAGAGGCGCCGGGCGCGGGGTGCGGGGTGCTTACGCCGGAGGCACGAACCCGGTACCCGACCGGCCTTCCGACGGCACGTCCCGCGGCGCCTCGGGGCGGCCCCCCGGTGGCGCAGCGGGAGGTAGGGCAGTCGACGGCGGGGCAACCGGCGCAGGGGGCTGAGCAACCGACGCAGGGGGCTGAGCAGCGGGCACCGGAGCGCCTCCGAAGGCCCGCCGAGCCTCCCGCGCCTGCCTCTCCTGCAGCACCGCCGCAAGATACGCGGGCGGCGGAACCTCCCGAGGCACCGGAGCGCCCGTACGGGCCGCCACATCGGCGGCGAGCCGTTCGGCCATGGCCCAGCCGACGCGCGGATCCAGCTGGCCCATCCGCGCCAGGTACTGCCGGACGGCAAGCCACAGATCGTCGGGCACCGCGGACAGGTCGAGCCCCGAGAACCGCCCCGCCAGCCAGGGCGGAGGCGGCGGCATGAAGCCCGCCGAGGAGAACGGCACCCGCTCCCGCACGACGAGCGTGCCCGCGAACAGGTCGCCGAGCCGCCGTCCCCGCGCCGACACCAACGAGGCGACACAGGCGACGACCCCGAGCGTCATGAGGATCTCGATCACCCCGAGCAGGCCCCGCACCAGCGAGTGCCGGAACCGGATCGGCCCACCGTCGTCCCGCACCACCCGCAGCCCGCACGCCATCTTGCCGAGCGACCGCCCGTGGCTGAGCGTCTCCACCGCGATCGGTCCGCCCACCAGCACGAGGACGAAGGTCGCGATCGACAGCGCGGTCTGCGCCGCCACGTCCAGGGACGAGGTGGAGGCCATCAGCGCGACGGTCACCGCCACATAGACGGCCACGGCCACCGCCAGATCGAGCAGGACGGCCAGTGCCCTGCTGGGCAGCCTCGCGGGGCGCAGCTCCAGCGCCACCGCCTCGCCCGTGACCAGCTCGCTCACGCCCGCCGTCCTTCCCCTGACTGCCCCCGTCCCCGCCAGTCTGCCAAGCTGAGGACGCACCGCGCCGCAGTACGACAAGCTGATCCACGACGAGCCGCCGACGATAGCCGAGGAGCAGGCACACCGATGGACCTCGACGTCTTCGTCTCCGCCCACCGCGCGGAGTGGGACCGCCTCGACGCCCTCCTGCGTCGCAGGCGTCGGCTGACCGGTCCCGAGACCGACGAACTCGTCGCCCTCTACCAGCGCACGGCCACCCACCTGTCCCTGATCCAGTCCAGCGCACCCGATCCCCAGCTGACCGGACGGCTCAGCCAGTTGGTGGCACGCGCGCGCAGTGCCGTGACCGGCACCCGACGCGCCTCCTGGCGTGACGTGACGCGATTCCTGACCCAGCAGTTCCCGGCGGCCGTCTACCGGGCCCGCCACTGGTGGGTCCCCACCGCCCTCCTGTCGACCGCTGTCGCGGCCCTCCTGGGGTGGTGGATCGGCACGCATCCGGAGGTGCAGTCCACCATCGCCGCACCGAGCGAGCTGCGCGAGCTCACCCGCCCCGGCGGCCAGTACGAGACGTACTACTCGAGCAACCCGGCGGCCTCGTTCGCCGCACAGGTCTGGACGAACAACGCCTGGGCCGCCGCGCTCTGCCTCATCCTGGGTGTCTTCCTGGGCCTGCCCGTCATCTGGATCCTCTTCCAGAACATGCTCAACCTCGGCGTGGGCTTCGGCCTGATGTCGTCGGCCGGCCGCCTCGACACCTTTCTAGGCCTGGTCCTGCCGCACGGCCTGCTCGAACTGACAGCGGTCTTCGTCGCCGCGGGCACGGGCCTGCGCCTGGGCTGGACCCTCATCGACCCGGGGCCCCGCACACGACGCATCGCCCTCGCGGAAGAAGGCAGGGCCGCCATCGGCATGGCGGTGGGCCTGGCCCTCGTCCTGTTCGTCTCCGGCGCCATCGAAGGCTTCGTCACCCCGTCCGGCCTGCCCACCTGGGCCCGGATCGCCATCGGAGTCGTCGCCGAGCTGGCCTTCCTCGCCTATGTCTACGTCCTGGGCGGCCGGGCCGTGCGCGCCGGCGACACGGGCGACGTCGAGGCAGCCGAACGCAGCGCCACCGTGCCCACGGCTGCCTGATGTGCATCCACCCACGGTGAGCTGCTAGTGTCCTCTTCGTTCCCGCCCGAGCCGTTGACACGGAGCGAGCGGGGAGGTAGACTCGAACAGTTGCCTGGAGATGGGTTCACCCCAGAGGGCGACAGTGAACATCTACTGGCTTCCTCGAATCAGTTGAATTCGACGAAGCACTCTCCCGATGAATCGGAAACGAGCAGCCGGTAAGACCGGCTCGAAACTTCTGATAAAGTCGGAACCGCCGGAAAGGGAAACGCGAAAGCGGGAACCTGGAAAGCACCGAGGAAATCGGATCGGAAAGATCTGATAGAGTCGGAAACGCAAGATCGAAGGGAAGCGCCCGGAGGAAAGCCCGAGAGGGTGAGTACAAAGGAAGCGTCCGTTCCTTGAGAACTCAACAGCGTGCCAAAAGTCAACGCCAGATATGTTGATACCCCGTCTCTCCCATACGGGAGGACGAGGTTCCTTTGAAGTAACACAACAGCGAGGACGCTGTGAACGGTCGGATTATTCCTCCGACTGTTCCGCTCCCGTGATGTCAAGCATTCACGGAGAGTTTGATCCTGGCTCAGGACGAACGCTGGCGGCGTGCTTAACACATGCAAGTCGAACGATGAACCACTTCGGTGGGGATTAGTGGCGAACGGGTGAGTAACACGTGGGTAATCTGCCCTGCACTCTGGGACAAGCCCTGGAAACGGGGTCTAATACCGGATACTGATCCGCCTGGGCATCCAGGCGGTTCGAAAGCTCCGGCGGTGCAGGATGAGCCCGCGGCCTATCAGCTTGTTGGTGAGGTAGTGGCTCACCAAGGCGACGACGGGTAGCCGGCCTGAGAGGGCGACCGGCCACACTGGGACTGAGACACGGCCCAGACTCCTACGGGAGGCAGCAGTGGGGAATATTGCACAATGGGCGAAAGCCTGATGCAGCGACGCCGCGTGAGGGATGACGGCCTTCGGGTTGTAAACCTCTTTCAGCAGGGAAGAAGCGAAAGTGACGGTACCTGCAGAAGAAGCGCCGGCTAACTACGTGCCAGCAGCCGCGGTAATACGTAGGGCGCAAGCGTTGTCCGGAATTATTGGGCGTAAAGAGCTCGTAGGCGGCTTGTCACGTCGGTTGTGAAAGCCCGGGGCTTAACCCCGGGTCTGCAGTCGATACGGGCAGGCTAGAGTTCGGTAGGGGAGATCGGAATTCCTGGTGTAGCGGTGAAATGCGCAGATATCAGGAGGAACACCGGTGGCGAAGGCGGATCTCTGGGCCGATACTGACGCTGAGGAGCGAAAGCGTGGGGAGCGAACAGGATTAGATACCCTGGTAGTCCACGCCGTAAACGGTGGGCACTAGGTGTGGGCAACATTCCACGTTGTCCGTGCCGCAGCTAACGCATTAAGTGCCCCGCCTGGGGAGTACGGCCGCAAGGCTAAAACTCAAAGGAATTGACGGGGGCCCGCACAAGCGGCGGAGCATGTGGCTTAATTCGACGCAACGCGAAGAACCTTACCAAGGCTTGACATACACCGGAAACGTCCAGAGATGGGCGCCCCCTTGTGGTCGGTGTACAGGTGGTGCATGGCTGTCGTCAGCTCGTGTCGTGAGATGTTGGGTTAAGTCCCGCAACGAGCGCAACCCTTGTCCCGTGTTGCCAGCAAGCCCTTCGGGGTGTTGGGGACTCACGGGAGACCGCCGGGGTCAACTCGGAGGAAGGTGGGGACGACGTCAAGTCATCATGCCCCTTATGTCTTGGGCTGCACACGTGCTACAATGGCCGGTACAATGAGCTGCGATACCGCAAGGTGGAGCGAATCTCAAAAAGCCGGTCTCAGTTCGGATTGGGGTCTGCAACTCGACCCCATGAAGTCGGAGTCGCTAGTAATCGCAGATCAGCATTGCTGCGGTGAATACGTTCCCGGGCCTTGTACACACCGCCCGTCACGTCACGAAAGTCGGTAACACCCGAAGCCGGTGGCCCAACCCCTTGTGGGAGGGAGCTGTCGAAGGTGGGACTGGCGATTGGGACGAAGTCGTAACAAGGTAGCCGTACCGGAAGGTGCGGCTGGATCACCTCCTTTCTAAGGAGCACATAGCCGACTGCAGGCAAATGTCCTGCACGGTTGCTCATGGGTGGAACGTTGACTACTCGGCCTGGTTCACGGGTCGGAGGCTGCAAGTACTGCTCTTCGGAGCGTGGAAAGCACGATCTCCGGACGGAACCTGGTCGGGCACGCTGTTGGGTATCTGAGGGCACGGCCGTAAGGCTGGGTCTTCGGTTGCCGGCCCCAGTGCACTCGGGAGTTTTTCCCGGGGTGATGGGTGGTTGGTCGTTGTTTGAGAACTGCACAGTGGACGCGAGCATCTGTGGCCAAGTTTTTAAGGGCGCACGGTGGATGCCTTGGCACCAGGAACCGATGAAGGACGTGGGAGGCCACGATAGGCCCCGGGGAGTCGTCAACCAGGCTTTGATCCGGGGGTGTCCGAATGGGGAAACCCGGCAGTCGTCATGGGCTGTCACCCGCTGCTGAACACATAGGCAGTGTGGAGGGAACGCGGGGAAGTGAAACATCTCAGTACCCGCAGGAAGAGAAAACAACCGTGATTCCGGGAGTAGTGGCGAGCGAAACCGGATGAGGCTAAACCGTATACGTGTGAGACCCGGCAGGGGTTGCGTGTGCGGGGTTGTGGGATCTCTCTTCTGTTGTCTGCCGGCAACAGGACGAGTCAGAAACCGTTGATGTAGGCGAAGGACATGCGAAAGGTCCGGCGTAGAGGGTAAGACCCCCGTAGTCGAAACATCAGCGGCTCGTTGGAGAGACACCCAAGTAGCACGGGGCCCGAGAAATCCCGTGTGAATCTGGCGGGACCACCCGCTAAGCCTAAATATTCCCTGGTGACCGATAGCGGATAGTACCGTGAGGGAATGGTGAAAAGTACCGCGGGAGCGGAGTGAAATAGTACCTGAAACCGTGTGCCTACAAGCCGTGGGAGCGTCGCGCAAGGACTTGTCCTTGCGTCGTGACTGCGTGCCTTTTGAAGAATGAGCCTGCGAGTTTGCGGTGTGTTGCGAGGTTAACCCGGGTGGGGAAGCCGTAGCGAAAGCGAGTCCGAATAGGGCGTTTTAGTAGCACGCTCAAGACCCGAAGCGGAGTGATCTAGCCATGGGCAGGTTGAAGCGGCTGTAAGAGGTCGTGGAGGACCGAACCCACCAGGGTTGAAAACCTGGGGGATGACCTGTGGTTAGGGGTGAAAGGCCAATCAAACTCCGTGATAGCTGGTTCTCCCCGAAATGCATTTAGGTGCAGCGTCGTGTGTTTCTTGCCGGAGGTAGAGCACTGGATAGGCGATGGGCCCTACCGGGTTACTGACCTTAGCCAAACTCCGAATGCCGGTAAGTGAGAGCGCGGCAGTGAGACTGTGGGGGATAAGCTCCATGGTCGAGAGGGAAACAGCCCAGAGCATCGACTAAGGCCCCTAAGCGTACGCTAAGTGGGAAAGGATGTGGAGTCGCACAGACAACCAGGAGGTTGGCTTAGAAGCAGCCACCCTTGAAAGAGTGCGTAATAGCTCACTGGTCTAGTGATTCCGCGCCGACAATGTAGCGGGGCTCAAGCGTACCGCCGAAGTCGTGTCATTGCAGCAATACGGCCAACGCCGGCTGTGATGGGTAGGGGAGCGTCGTGTGCCGGGTGAAGCAGCCGCGGAAGCGAGTTGTGGACGGTTCACGAGTGAGAATGCAGGCATGAGTAGCGATACAAACGTGAGAAACGTTTGCGCCGATTGACTAAGGGTTCCTGGGTCAAGCTGATCTGCCCAGGGTAAGTCGGGACCTAAGGCGAGGCCGACAGGCGTAGTCGATGGATAACCGGTTGATATTCCGGTACCCGCTGTGAAGCGTCAAACATTGAACCAGGCGATGCTAAGTCCGTGAAGCCGCCCCTGATCTCTTCGGAGTGAGGGGGAGTGGTGGAGCCGATGATCCAGACCTGTAGTAGGTGAGTGATGGGGTGACGCAGGAAGGTAGTCCATCCCGGGCGGTGGTTGTCCCGGGGTAAGGGTGTAGGCCGCAAGGTAGGTAAATCCGCCTTGCATACGGCTGAGACCTGATGCCGAGCCGATTGTGGTGAAGTGGATGATCCTATGCTGTCGAGAAAAGCCTCTAGCGAGTTTCATGGCGGCCCGTACCCTAAACCGACTCAGGTGGTCAGGTAGAGAATACCGAGGCGTTCGGGTGAACTATGGTTAAGGAACTCGGCAAAATGCCCCCGTAACTTCGGGAGAAGGGGGGCCACACCCGGTGACGAGTCTTGCACTCCGAGCTGGGGGTGGCCGCAGAGACCAGCGAGAAGCGACTGTTTACTAAAAACACAGGTCCGTGCGAAGCCGTAAGGCGATGTATACGGACTGACGCCTGCCCGGTGCTGGAACGTTAAGGGGACCGGTTAGCTCCATTTCGGTGGGGCGAAGCTGAGAACTTAAGCGCCAGTAAACGGCGGTGGTAACTATAACCATCCTAAGGTAGCGAAATTCCTTGTCGGGTAAGTTCCGACCTGCACGAATGGCGTAACGACTTCTCGACTGTCTCAACCATAGGCCCGGTGAAATTGCACTACGAGTAAAGATGCTCGTTTCGCGCAGCAGGACGGAAAGACCCCGGGACCTTTACTACAGTTTGATATTGGTGTTCGGTTCGGCTTGTGTAGGATAGCTGGGAGACTTTGAAGCTCGCACGCCAGTGTGGGTGGAGTCGTCGTTGAAATACCAGTCTGGTCGTGCTGGATGTCTAACCTGGGTCCGTGATCCGGATCAGGGACAGTGTCTGATGGGTAGTTTAACTGGGGCGGTTGCCTCCTAAAGAGTAACGGAGGCGCCCAAAGGTTCCCTCAGCCTGGTTGGCAATCAGGTGTTGAGTGTAAGTGCACAAGGGAGCTTGACTGTGAGACCGACGGGTCGAGCAGGGACGAAAGTCGGGACTAGTGATCCGGCGGTGGCTTGTGGAAGCGCCGTCGCTCAACGGATAAAAGGTACCCCGGGGATAACAGGCTGATCTTCCCCAAGAGTCCATATCGACGGGATGGTTTGGCACCTCGATGTCGGCTCGTCGCATCCTGGGGCTGGA
The DNA here is from genome assembly GCF_044590125.1 of Streptomyces sp. BBFR25. NCBI lineage: Bacteria > Bacillati > Actinomycetota > Actinomycetes > Kitasatosporales > Streptomycetaceae > Streptomyces > Streptomyces sp. BBFR25. Next base: position 3,459,364 of record NZ_CP172447.1, on the reverse strand, counting down.
GTCGGTCCCAAGGGTTGGGCTGTTCGCCCATTAAAGCGGTACGCGAGCTGGGTTTAGAACGTCGTGAGACAGTTCGGTCCCTATCCGCTGTGCGCGTAGGAGTCTTGAGAAGGGCTGTCCCTAGTACGAGAGGACCGGGACGGACGAACCTCTGGTGTGCCAGTTGTCCTGCCAAGGGCATGGCTGGTTGGCTACGTTCGGGAGGGATAACCGCTGAAAGCATCTAAGCGGGAAGCCTGCTTCGAGATGAGGACTCCCACCCCCTTGAGGGGTTAAGGCTCCCAGTAGACGACTGGGTTGATAGGCCGGATCTGGAAGCACCGTGAGGTGTGGAGGTGACCGGTACTAATAGGCCGAGGGCTTGTCCTCAGTTGCTCGCGTCCACTGTGTTGGTTCTGAAACCACGAACAATCAGACCGTGTTGGTCACCGGTTGGTTGTCTGTTTCATAGTGTTTCGGTGGTCATAGCGTAGGGGAAACGCCCGGTTACATTTCGAACCCGGAAGCTAAGCCTTACAGCGCCGATGGTACTGCAGGGGGGACCCTGTGGGAGAGTAGGACGCCGCCGAACAATTATTGCGAGGAAACCCCGCACCGGGAACGGTGCGGGGTTTTCTGCGTTTAGGGGGCATTGATCGAGAAGGGGCGGGGCCTTTTGGCCCCGCCCCTTTTTATAGGCGGCCTGCCGCCTTAAGTTCCAGGTACGCGTCTGCGAGTGCCGGGGGAAGCTCGTCCGGGGTTGCGTCGACGACCGTCACGCCGTGCCGGCGTAGTTGGTCGGCGACGTGGCGGCGTTCCGACTGGGCCTGTGCGGCCGCGGCGGCCTCGTAGACGGCGTCGGTGTGGCCGCGGGCTTCGGCCATGCGCGCGACGTGCGGGTCGGCCACCGAAGCCACCAGGACCGTGTGGCGTTGGGTCAGCTGCGGCAGGACGGGGAGCAGTCCCTCTTCGATCGGGGCCGCGTCGAGCGTCGTGAACAGCACGATCAGGGACCGGCGGGGCGCCGACCGGAGCGTGGTCGCGGTGAGGCCGCGCGCGTCGGTCTCCACCAGCTCCGGCTCCAGGGCCGCCATGGCGTTGACCAGGGAGGGCAGGACGTCACCCGCCGTGCGGCCCTGGAGCAGGGCGCGTACTCGGCGGTCGTAGGCCAGGAGGTCGACGCGGTCGCCCGCGCGGGAGGCCAGGGCGGCCAGGAGAAGAGCGGCGTCCATGGCGGCGTCGAGGCGAGGGGCGTCGCCCACGCGACCGGCGGAGGTACGGCCGGTGTCGAGGACGAGCAGGATGTGCCGGTCGCGTTCGGGACGCCAGGTGCGTACGGCGACCGTGGAGTGGCGGGCTGTCGCGCGCCAGTCGATGGAACGGGTGTCGTCGCCGGGCACGTACTCGCGCAGGCTGTCGAACTCCGTGCCCTCCCCGCGGGTGAGGACGCTGGTGCGGCCGTCGAGTTCGCGGAGCCGGGACAGCTTGGAGGGGAGGTGCTTGCGGCTGGTGAAAGGGGGGAGGACGCGTACCGTCCAGGGGACCCGGTGGGTGCCCTGGCGGGTGAGGAGCCCCAGGGGACCGTAGGAGCGGATCGTGACGCGGTCCGCGTGGCGGTCGCCGCGACGGGTGGGGCGCAGGCGGGTGGTCACGCGGCGGCGTTCGCCTGCGGGCACCGTCAGGCTGTGGCGGGAGCCCGCCGCCTCGGTGCCGGGCCGCCAACTGCTGGGCGGCCAGGCGTCGCGCAGGCGGGCGCGGAGCGGGCGGCCCGACGGGTTGGTGACCGTCAGGGTGACGTCGGCGGTCTCGCCCAGGCGGGCGGAGGTGTCGCCGGAGCGGGTCAGGCCGAGCCGCCGTACGGGGGCGGCCAGGGCGAAGTCGCAGGCGCAGGCGGCGGCCAGCGGTGCGTTGACCGCGAGGATGCCCGTCCAGCTGGGGTCCCAGATGCCGATGGGGACGGAGCCCAGGGCCGCGATGAGCGCGGCGCGTCCGGTGAGTGCCATCAGCGTGGGACGGGGACGTGGGCGAGGATCGCGTTGATGACCGAGTCCGTGGTCACGCCCTCCATCTCGGCCTCGGGGCGGAGTTGTACGCGGTGCCGGAGGGTGGGCAGGGCCAGGGCCTTCACGTCGTCGGGGGTGACGTAGTCGCGGCCCGTCAGCCAGGCCCACGCGCGGGAGGTCGACAGCAGGGCCGTGGCTCCGCGCGGGGAGACGCCGAGGGTGAGGGACGGCGACTCACGGGTGGCGCGGCAGATGTCGACGACGTAGGCGGTGATCTCCGGGGAGACGGTCGTCTTGGCGGCCTCCGCGCGGGCGGCTTCCAGGTCGGCGGCGCTCGCGACGGGGCGTACGCCGGCGGCGTGCAGGTCGCGCGGGTTGAAACCGGCGGCGTGGCGGGTGAGGACGTCGATCTCGTCCTGGCGGGTGGGGAGGGGGACGGTGAGTTTGAGGAGGAAGCGGTCCAGCTGGGCTTCCGGGAGGGGGTAGGTGCCCTCGTACTCGACCGGGTTCTGGGTGGCCGCGACGAGGAAGGGCTCGGGGAGCGGGCGTGGCGTGCCGTCCACGGTGACCTGGCGTTCCTCCATGGCTTCGAGGAGGGACGACTGAGTCTTGGGCGGCGTGCGGTTGATCTCGTCGGCGAGGAGGAGGTTGGTGAAGACCGGGCCGGGCTGGAAGGAGAACTCGGTGGTGCGGGCGTCGTAGACCAGTGAGCCGGTGACGTCGCTCGGCATCAGGTCGGGGGTGAACTGGACGCGTTTGGTGTCGAGTTCGGTGGCCGCGGCGAGGGTGCGGACGAGGAGTGTCTTGGCGACTCCGGGGACGCCTTCGAGGAGGACGTGACCGCGGCAGAGCAGGGCTACGACGAGACCGGTCACGGCGGCGTCCTGGCCGACCACGGCCTTGGCGATCTCGGCGCGCAGGGCTTCGAGGGCGGCGCGGGCGTTGCCCGGGGCCGCGGTCTGCCCGGCGTTGTCAGTGGTCGGGTCCATCATGGACGGCGTACCTCTCTTTCGAGGGCGTCGAGTTGGTCGGCGAGTGCGATGAGGGCCGCGTCGTCGCCGGGCGGCGGGCCGAAGAGGAGGGTGTGCAGGGCTTGTCCGTCGCCGTGTGCGCCGTGGAGGTGGGCGGACAGGGCGGGGAGCAGGGACTCGGGCGTGTGCGCCTGGGTGACGGGGACGCCTACGAGAGGGGCGAGGCGGGTGCGGGTGGCGGAGCGAAGAGCGGTGGCGGCGCGGTCACGGGCGTTCGCCTTGCGGTAGAGGCGGGCGCGGCCTTCGACGGTTTCGGAGGCGCGGATCGCGACGGGGAGTTTCTCGGGCACCAGGGGGCCGAGTCGGCGTGCCCGCCACAGGGCGGCGAGGGCGGCGGCGATGAAGAGCTGCAGGGTGCCCCAGAGCCAGCCGGACGGGAGCAGGTCGAAGAAGCTGCGTTCGTCGTCCGGGTCCGGGAGGTCGGAGAGGGAGGGGAGGTACCAGACCAGGTGGTCGCGGGAGCCGAGGAGTTGGAGGGCGAGCGAGGCGTTGCCGTGTTCGTCGAGGCGGTCGTTGAAGAGGATGTCGCGGGCGCCGAGGACGACGGTGTCGCCCGGGGTGCCTGCCGCCGACGCCTTCGCGGAGGGGTCGGGGATGCGCAGCAGGGTGGCCAGTCGCCGACTGGGGTAGCAGGCGTCGGCTTCGAGGTGGGTGACGTAGCGGATGCCGCCCGTGTCGGCGTTGCCCGCGCGCCGTGCGGCGGGCAGGTCGCAGGCGGGGGCCAGCGTCGAGTCGAAGCTGAGTGCCGGGTCGGCGGTGACGCCGGGGGCGAGGCGTTCGACGGCACCGCCGCCGGGGGCGACCAGGACGGTGCGTCCCCCGGAGCCGGTCGTCGCCGAGTGCAGTCCCGTCTGCTGGCGTTCCGTCAGGAGGTCGGGCACGGCGACCAGCAGGGTGGTGTCCGGGCCGGCCGCGGACCGCGCCTCGTCCAGGGTGGTGACCACGCGCGTGGAGACCCCCCGGTCGGCGAGGAGTTCGGCGACGGCGCGGCTGCCGTAGGGGTCGGCGGAGCGCGGGTCGAGTTCCCCGTGCCGGGCGTCGGAGCGGACGACCGCGATGGCGACGGCCCCGGCGAGCAGCAGGACGAGGGCGAGCGCGATGCCCCGCGCGCGGGTCCACACCTGGCGGGCGGTGGGCGAGGCCGCGGTGGTGGGGAGCGTGGCCTCGGTGGTCATTCGGCGGCTCCCCGGCGGGTGTCCCGGTCCGCGTCCCCCGTGGGGCCGCCGGTCGCGCTGCCGGCCAGGTGCGGCTTGCTGCGTTCCAGGTCGTGGTCGAGTTCGGTGAGGCGCCGGTACGACGGTTCGCTGCCGGACCGGCCGCCGTATGCGACGTCGTCGAAGTCCCGGGCGGCGGCGCGCAGCCGGTCCCGGTGGGCGGGCAGGGCGTGGCCTGCCTCGGTGGCCGCCTCGTCGGCGGTGCGGCCGGGGCGGATGTCGAGCAGGGCGCGTTCCTCCAGGGCGCGGACGACGGCCCGCATGCGTTCCTGGACGGCCTGGCTCCAGTGTCCCTGGGCGGCCTGTGCCTCGGCGGCGGCGCGGTGGTCGGCGGCGCTGCGGGGGCGGTCGTCGAAGAGGGCGGGAGCGGAGACGGGTCCGCGGCGGGGGGTGCCCAGGCGCCACCAGAGGGCGCCCAGCACCGCCAGGACGGCCACGATGACGACGACCAGGCCGAGTGTCCCCCCGGGAGTCGCGGTGGACGCCGTGCTGAACAGCTCTTCGACCCAGTCCCAGAAGGCGTTCAGGGCCCGCTGGAACCAGCCGGGGTCGTTCTCGTGGTACATGCCTTTGGACAGCTCGTCCCGCGCGGCCTCCCGGGCGGGGTCGCGCGGGATCGTCACCGGCGGTTCGTCGCCGGAGCGCGACACCGTTCGTACGGCAGTGCGTGACAGCACCTCGGTGAGAACTCCCCCCGCCGGACCCACCCCGTCAGCTCCCCGGGACGGCGCCGGTGGCGCCGGAGCCCTGGGGGCCGGCGGCGCGGGCCAGTTCGAGGTCGAGGGCCTCGCGGCGGATGCGCTGGTCGATGTACAGCAGTACGGTCACGCCCGCCGTGATCGGGAAGGTGATCATGGAGCCGATCACCGAGCCGATGCCACTGACGATGAGGAACGTCCAGCCGAGGTCGCCGGTGCCCTCCAGGAAGCCGCCGACGCCGTCACCGCCGAGGGCCGCGGCGAGGAAGGCGAAGGGGATCACGATGATCGACGCGACGACGTTGGCGATGACCGTGGCGAGCAGTTGGATGCCGAAGACGCGCCACCAGGAGCCGCGCACCAGCTTCACCGAGCGGCCCATGGCCTTCTTGATGCCCTGCTTCTCCAGCATCAGGGCGGGGGACGCCAGCGAGAAGCGGACCATGAGCCAGATCGCGACGACGCCGCCCGCCAGGAAGCCCAGGGCCGTCAGCGCCACCCCGGCCTCGCCGCCCGCGGTCGCCGTGACCAGGAGGCCGGGTGTCATGCCGGCCGTAAGGAGACCGGCGACGATGAGCAGCAGCAGGACGATCAGGCCGAACAGCTTCAGCACCCGGGGGCGGGCGTCCCGCCACGCCTCGCCGGTGGTCACCGGCCTGCCGAGTACGGCGCGGCTGGTGACGGTGGTGAGCAGGGCGGTGGCCAGCACGGTGCCGATCAGGGAGATCAGGAAGATGACACCCGAGTTGATCGTGGTGTCGGCCAGCGCGTCGCCGAGTTCGCTCAGGGTGGCGTCGGGGTCGTTGAGGACCTCGCTGCTGGTGTCGTCCAGGACGAGTCCCTGGAGGAGCACGACGATGACCTCGGTGAAGATGGCGACGGTCAGGGAGATGCCGAGGACGGTGCGCCAGTAGGTGCGCATGGTGGAGACGGCGCCGTCGAGGATTTCACCGACACCGAGCGGGCGGAGCGGGATCACGCCGGGCTTGGCTGCGGGCGGGGGGCCGCCCCAGCCGCTTCCCCAGCCGCCGCCCGGACCACCGGGGGCGCCGTAGCCGCCGTGGCCCCCGCGCTGACCGCCGTAGCCACCTGGACCTCCGTAGCCGCCTCCGGGAGGTCCGGGGGGCGGGGTGCCCCAGCCCGGGCTCTGCGGTGGCGGAGGCGGGGCCTGGCCCTGGTCCGCGGGGCCGGTGGGCGCGGACCACTGGCCGGGGGGCGGCTGCTCCTTGGACCACTTCGTGCCGGGGCTCGTCGGTTCCGCACCCGGCCGGTCCGCGGGCGGCGCGGGCCGATCGGAGCCGGCGGGGCGGTCGGCGGGTTCGGCGGGGCCGGACGCGCCGGGCTCGTGCCCGTCGGACGGGGCGGATCCGGGCGATGCCCAGCCCGGAGTGTCGTTCATCGTCGCTCCTTCACGGTGCCCGTCCGCGGTCGCGGCGGCAGGTTGGCAGCCATCGTGCCATGGGGGCGTCGGGTGCGGACCGGGCGCGGTAGGGGCTCGGCACCTTCAATTGTCCGTCGTACAGGGGGCAGACTGACCGCATGGCTGATCAGGACGCGCGAAACGGCGAGGACAAGCGGCCGACCGGGATACCGGTCCTCCGGTGGGAGGAACCCCCCGAGGGTCCGGTGCTGGTGCTGCTGGACCAGACCAGGCTGCCGGCCGAGGAGGTCGAGCTGGTGTGCACGGACCCGGCCGCGCTGGTGGAGGCGATCCGCTCGCTCGCCGTGCGCGGGGCACCGCTGCTGGGCATCGCGGGCGCCTACGGGGTCGCGCTCGCCGCCGTGCGCGGCTTCGAGGTCGAGGAGGCCGCGGCGGCGCTGGCGGGGGCCCGCCCCACCGCCGTGAACCTCGCCGTCGGAGTGCGGCGGGCGCAGGGCGCCCACCAGGAGGCGCTCGCCAGGACCGGTGACACCCGGCAGGCCGCCGCGGCGGCGTTGGCCGCGGCGCGGGCGCTGCACCAGGAGGACGCGCAGGCCAGCGCACGGATGGCCGCGCACGGACTGGCGCTGCTCGACGAGCTGCTGCCCGCCGGAGGGCACCGTGTCCTCACGCACTGCAACACCGGTTCGCTGGTGTCGGGCGGTGAGGGGACCGCCTTCGCGGTGGCGCTCGCGGCGCACCGCTCGGGGCGGCTGCGACGGCTGTGGGTGGACGAAACGCGTCCCTTGCTGCAAGGTGCTCGCCTGACGGCATACGAGGCGGCCCGCAACGACATGGCGTACACCTTGCTCACCGACAACGCGGCGGGTTCGCTGTTCGCGGCGGGGGAGGTGGACGCGGTGCTGATCGGCGCGGACCGCATCGCGGCCGACGGTTCGGTGGCGAACAAGGTGGGGAGCTATCCGCTCGCGGTGCTCGCGCGGTACCACCACGTGCCGTTCATCGTGGTGGCGCCGGTCACGACGGTGGATCCGGACACGCCGGACGGGGCGTCCATCGAAGTGGAACAGCGCCCCGGACATGAGGTGACCGAGGTCACAGCACCCCAGGTGCCGGTGGCGGGAGCGGGAGGCGGGATTCCGGTGGCACCCCTGGGGACCCAGGCGTACAACCCGGCGTTCGATGTGACTCCGCCCGAACTGGTGACGGCGATCGTCACCGAGGAGGGCGTGGTTTCGCCCGTGACGGCCGAGGCCCTGGCCACGCTGTGTGCCAGGTCACGCCAGGTAACGATTAGCTAATGGGATGATGTTGGCTCGACCGACGACAACGGCCCCTCCACCTGCGGTGATTCGCAGAGGGAAGGGCCGTGACATCCAACGGCGACATCAACGACTGTCGAGGGCCGATCCGTCGACATCCAACGCTCGAATCCGGGCCGGCTGTCGCAGCAGGCGGTCAAGCTGTCCCACCGCTTCGATGATGTCAGGCGTCAGTGCCTCAGCGTAGATGTCCATCGTCGTCGCGATCCGGCTGTGCCGAAGGATTGCCTTGACGATCCGCGGGTGCACCTTGAGGTGGACCAGCAGGGTGCCGCAGGACTTCCGCAGTCCCTTGGGGTTCATCTTGTCCAACCCCTCGGCCTTGATGATCCGCTGCATGGTCAGGTACAGGTTCGACGCCAGGAGCGGGTGACCCGTCCGCGAGATGAAGACGTGCCCGTCCGGGTCTTCGAACCAGGGACGACCCAGACTGATCGCACGCTCCCGCAGCATGGCCGTACGCATCCGAGTCCAGCGCAGGGGCGCGATGCACTGTGCCGGCAGGGGGAGGGGCGCCCTGGAGGTCTCGGTCTTGGTGTCCAGGTCGATCGTCCCGGCGCTGGAACGCTGCCGTTGCTGCTCCACCCAGAGAATCCGGTTGTCCAGGTCGATGTTCTCCCAGCGCAGGCCGCACACCTCGGCGCGGCGGAGGCCGAGCAGGCAGAGCAGCAGGAAGGCCGGGTAGTACACAGTCAGGCTCCGAGCCGCAGCCAGGAAGCGGAGCACCGTCACGGCATCCCAGCTCTTCCCGCTGTCGGTCGTCGCACGGATGTGGACGAGCTTGGCCACGTTCCGAGTCAGGCCGATGTCTTCCACCATCGCGGCCGTGAGCGCCGCCGAGAGGACCCGGAGAGCCTGCTTGGCGGTCTTGGGTCCCTTCTCCTCTGCAAGGCGCTGCATGACCCCGCGCAGCTCCGCGACGCCCAGCCGAACCATGACCTTCGAGCCGAGACGCTGCCGCAGGTGGTTGCGCACGGCTTGCTCGTACGTCTCGTAGCTCTTGGGCTTTAGGTTCGGCCTGACGATGACCTCTAGCCAGTACTCGAACCACTGCCCCAGGGTCATGTCCCGTGTCGGTGTCGGGATGCCCCCCTTGGCGCGGTCGAGAAGTTCCCGGCGCTTCTGGTCGCATTCGTCGTACGTCTTGCCGTAGGCGAACTTCCGCTTCACCGTCCCGTCAGGCTGAGGGACGTATACCGCGGCCTGATACCGGCCATCAGAACGCTTCGTGACCGTGCCGGACCCATTGGGGTTGCGCTTGCGCTGACGAGCCATCAGGCAGCCTCCTCAAGACGGGCGCGGATGTAGTCCTGAACCGCGCTCTCGGGAATCCGGCGGCAGCGACCTTCGGTGATCGAGGCAAGACGCTTCTCGCGGATCAGGTCGTAGACCTTCGACCGGCTGTACTTGAGCCGCGTCATGACCTCGGGCACGGTCAGCAGCACGGGCAGGGCGGTGGTCATGTAGCGGCTCCTTCCAGGTCGAGCAGGGCGGGTAGTTCTTCGCGGGCGGTTTCGCGGTTGTGCTGGATGTCGCGGCGGATGTTGGCGGCGAGCCAGGATTCGCCGGGGGTGTGGCCGTGGCCGGCGTAGGTCCAGTGGGCGAGGGTGAGCGTGGTGGCGTCCCCGTCATCCGGGTCGGGCAGGCCGAGGGCGGCACGTTGCTGGGCGGCGCGGTAGTCGGCGCGGGTCTGGCGCAGTTCGCCGAGGGTGGTCGAGTAGCGCCGGGACTTGGTGGAGAAGTGGCCGCGGAAGCCGAGCATGTGGGCCCAGTCGCGTAGCTTGCGGTCCGGGTAGAGCGTGTGCAGGTCGAGGCAGGCGGCGATGAGCCGGGCGGGGTGGTCGGGCACGTCGAGCAGGACGAGGGCGTCTTTGCTGCCGATGCGGCGGTCTACGGTGCCGGTGGTCTCGGCGGCTTTGGTGGCGTATTTGGCGACGTAGGAGGCGACCGCCTGTTCGGTGATGTCCTCGCCGTCGCCGAAGGCCCGGATGGGGCGTACGTCGAGCTGTGTGCCCCATCGCAGGGTGCGGGCAGGCTGGTCCCCGGCGGGGTCTACGTCGACTTCCACGCGGGCGGCTGCGGCTTGGATCGCGTCGGTGAGCAGGTCGAGGGTGGCCCAGGCCGGCGGGGCGTCGTCGGGCCCGTCGGGTCCGTCGAAGCGGATCACAGCGTGGAAGTGCACGGCGCCGCGCTTCTGGTACTCGGCGACCTTGCCGAAGGACACTCGCGACTGCTCCTTCGCTGCCTTCTGAGTTAGTCCTGCGTGCTTGGCGATCTCGCGGCGCAGGTAGATCGTGAAGTAGCGCCACAGTTCGGAGGCGTGGTTGTTCCACAGCACCGCCCCGGCGTAGTCGTACGTGTCGGGGTCGAGCGGGGTGCCCAGTTCCGGGGCGTCCTCGGCGTGGCGGGTGCCGCAGCGGCAGGGGCGGTTGCCGGGCCGGTTGTGGACCGGGCCGAACGAGGGTGCGGTGAGGGTGGCGAACACCCGCGGGTGGTCCCGGATCGTCTCGGGGGTGCCTTTGGCGGGGTCGCCGACGAGTCCGGCGCGGATGAGGTGGTAGGTGTCGCCGGCGTAGGTCCAGGCGCAGGCCGGGCAGCGGGAGGCACGCCGGTTGCCGCAGGCGACGCGAAGCCGTCCGCCGGGTTCGGTGTCGGTCGAGTAGGAGTGCAGCACCTTGCCGGTGGTGGCGTCGCGGGTGACGGTCGAGCCTTGCAGGTGGATGGGGTCGGAGCAGCCGCCGGTGCGGCGGATCTGGTCTTGGATGCGGTCGAAGCCGGTGGACCCGGCCAGCCTCAGCACGTCGGCGAGGGTGGCCGGGTCCAGGCCCGCCATGGTGGCGGTGTTCGTCACCGGTTCCTCCTGCGGCTCTTGCGCGGGGGGTCGGAGTGGAACCGCTGCGTGCCGAGGTCGCGGCCGTCGTGCTCGTGTCGGGGGGCGTTCGGGTTGCGGTCGTTCCAGTCCTCCGCGCACACCTTGTGGACGGGTTCACCGGCGTGGGAACGCAGCGGGGTGGGATTGCCGCACTGGGTGCACGGGCAGTCGCCGGCGTGGTCGTAGTGCTGGCCGGAGCTCCAGTTCAGGAGGCCCACGACACTCACCGCCCCGTCCGGGCAAGGGCCGCGGGGACCGCATGGCCGGTGCCGTTGCAGCCGGTGCAGGTGATCCGGAGGGTGGCGCGGGAGCCGTCGGTGTGGCGCATTCCGGTGGTGATCGCGGCGATGGCGAAGCCGTCGCAGTCGCGGCAGACGCGCGTGTTCTGGGCGTGCTGGGGCATGATGAGGCTTCCCTTTCGGGTCCGTTGGATCTGGATGGGTGGAGCCGTCCGGGGCGGCGAATCTTTGGCGAGAGAGGCCGCCCCGGAGGGCGTTACTTGCTGCGCAGGGTCTTGTGCTTGGACGTGCGGTTGATCGTGTAGCTGAGTCCGCCGGTGGCCGACAGGACCGCTACGGCGGCGCCGGCGAGGACCTGGACGACGAAGGCGATGACCAGCAGCACCGCGACCGATCCGGTGAGGACGACGAGCGTCAGGACGATCGGGCCTTTGTACGAGCGCGGGGCCTCTTGGATGATCACGACGCGTCGCAGGTCGGTGCCGGGCGGGATCTGCCGGTAGAGGTCGGCGGGGATGTGTCCGGCGCGAATCTGGTCTTCGGGCAACTGCATGGCGTGCCTCCTTTCAGGCGCAGCGGTGGGTGCGGGCGGCGAGTTCGGCCGCCGAGCGGTCACGGTGCTCGGTGGAGAAGCCGCAGTTCGGGGCCGTGCAGGCGGCCGTGTGCCGGGTCTGGCCCCGGCCGTTGTTGAACGTGCCGACCTGCACGGGGCCGATGCGGGTCACGTCGTAGAAGCGGTTCGGGCGCACGCGGGTCACCTCCTTTCAGGCGAGTTGGGCGACGATCGCGCCGGCGAGGTCTTCCGGGACGCCGAGGCGAGCCCGCAGGGTGGCCGTGTCGATGTCCGTGCCGGTGCGGGTGCGGTGCTCGCTGGCGACCTTTCGCGCGTGGTCGACCAGCGCAGGCGGCACCGCGGGGACCGAGGCCGGGGCTTGCGGCAGTGCCGGGGCAGGCTCCGGCGTCGCGATCTCCGGGGCGGAAACCGGCTCCGAGGTCGGTTCGGGCACCGCGGGATGGTCCATGACCGGAACGGGCCGGGGCACAGGATCCGGGCCCGGGCCCGGGGCGGGGGCCGGATCGGTCGGGGTGTGGGCGAGGAGGGTGCCGCCGAGGAAGGCCAGGGCGGGCCAGCCGGCGACGAGGATGCGCAGCCAGGCCGGAACATGGTCGAGGTCGAGGAGTCCCGCGGTGGCGATGTTCGCGCCGAGGGAGGCGACCAGGGCAACCAGAAACCAGAACCAGGCCAGCTTCGAGCGCTCAGTGCGCAGCCGCCGCCACACGGCGACTAGGAGCAGATCGACGGAGACGGGATAGGCCCACGCCTTCCAACCAGTCTGGCCGGCCGCTTCGGCAAGGTCGTGCAGGTGGGCGAAGGACAGAGCCCCGGCGATCACCGCCTGGATCAGTACGGCGTCGATGCGGATCGAGCGGACCACGCCTTTTCACCTCCCCTCAGAGGGCGAGTCTTCGGCGGGGATCTCGCCGGCGCCGAAGCAGTTCAGGCACATGCCGGTTTGCTGGCCGACCGTCCTGCGCTTGCGTCCGACGCGGACGGGGCGGGAGACCTCCCCCGTGCCCTTGCAGGGCAGACACGGGATGGTCGTGGGCTTGGTGGTCTTGCGCGGAGCCATGAGCGATCTCCCCTTTCCAAGGGGTCAGGGCTGCCGGGTGACCAGCGGGGGCGTGTTGGGCATCGGCGGGACCACCTGCCGGGCCGGGGGCCGGAACGGGGCCAGGAACGGCAGCTCCGGGGTCAGGTGAGCGAACTCCCGGCACACGGCGGCCGCTTCGGCCGGCGTGGTTTCCGGGGTGCGGATGCGGGACCAGCCACCGGAGGTGTCACCGGCCACCGCGACACCGGGTCGGTCGGCGCGGATCGAGGTCGCCGCCATCACCGCGTCCGGGGCGATGTCCCCCAGGCCCATTTCGGCGGTCTGCTTGTCGTTGACGCGGTGGACCACACGGCCGGTGAGCTGGGCACGGAGAGCGGTGGCGCCCTTGCCGAGGTCGGAGCCGAAACGCTGCCCGCAGACCTCCAGGTAGATGCCGACCGCACGGGCCATCTGACCCAGGCGCACCAGTTGCATGACCGTCCGGTCCCGGGCCGCCTCGTCCTTCTTCGAGGTGACGAAGAAGAGCTCTGCCACTTCATCGATCAGGACGACCAGCGGCACCGGCCGCAGTTTCGCGGGCAGGTCCCACACGTCCGAAACACCGTGCAGGGCGAGGAGATCGAACCGCTCACCCATCTCCAGGACCAGCGCGTCTATCAGCCGTCCCGCCATCTCCGGATCCGTGGCCAGAGCCGACAGGCGAGGGGAGTAGCGGTTGTGCTCGACACCGCGTTTGCAGTCGATGCCGACCAGGCCGACTGGGAGCTGTGCCAGGCCCTTGACCAGGTTGCGCTGGTACACGGACTTGCCGGACTGGTTCGCGCCCAGGGTCAGCGCCATGGGGACCGCGCGGTAGTCCCGCTCGAAGACGGTGCCGTCCTCCCGCAGGGCCACCGGGACCACGAGGCCGCGGGGCCGTGCGGAGCGCGGGAGACGGACGCGGCGCAGCACGTCGTAGCCCGTCATCCGCAGTTCCACATAGCCGGGCCGGGTCTCAGCCACGGTGACCGACTGGACACCGAAGGCGTGGCGCAGCCGCTCCGAGGAGGTGGCCACGTCGGCGGGCTCCAGGCCGGCCGGGAGGCGCAGCGTGATGCGTAGCCCGGTTGAGGAGGGCCGGACGCGGCGGACCTTCGGCGGCACCGGCCGTACCTCACGGCGGGACAGGTTCCGTGTCATGAAGGCCCGCAGCCCCGACGGCTGCACCGTGAGCCCGCACACCTCCATCGTGGACCGGTACGACCAGGTGAACCGGCCCCACGTGAGCGGCAGGCCCACGGTCGACCAGTACAGGCGCGGCGCCCGCTGCTTCGCGTAGCCGATACCGCCGGCTCCCGCCAGGGCACCCGTGGCCTCGATCAACAACGTCAGGTCGCTCATGGTCAGGCCGCCGAGGTGATCGCGACCGCGCGGAACGAGATCCCGTGCCGCTTCTGGCCGTTGAACTCGTTCTCCCAGTCACGGGCCTTGAGGCCGACCACCCGCACCGGCATGCCCGGGGCGAGACCCTCCGGGTAGCCCGTCTCCGGGATGGTGACCTGGTAGAGGTTGCCCTCTCCCTCGTCCGAGACGAGCAGGCCAACGGTCGACAGACCCGCGCCGGTGTCCCGGTCGACGGCCCGCTCACCGGTCTTCTTGTTGGCCATCTTCGGTTCCGGCGCGGTCGCCACGAACACCACGGCGGTGGAGAGGTCGATCTTGAAGGACGGCATGAGAACTCCTTGCTCGACGACGGAGCAGCCCAATAGGAAGCCACTCGCCCTCGCTGTCCTAGGACTGCGAGCGACAAGAGAGATATTGCACCGCAGTCCTAGGACTGTCAACAGTCCTAGGACTATGTTTCACTGGACCTTGTAGAGAGGGGTTTCGTGATGGCGCCGAAGTGGCGGGAGCTGGCGGACAAGCTGGCTGAGCAGATCAAGGGGGGCGACTACGCCCCGGGCCAGCAGTTGCCGCACATCAGGGAACTGGTTGAGGCTGGCGAAGGCTCCAAGGCGACCGTTCACGCCGCCTACAAGGCGCTGGAAGCCGAGGGTCTGGTTACCTCGTCACGAGGTCACGGCACGGTTGTCCGGCAACAAGTCCCGCTCAAGCGACTCGGCATCGCCAGGTACGACAAGGCGAAATGGCGGGACGGCGACGAGGTGGCATTCATCGCGGACCGTGTGGCTTCGGGGCGGCCGTACCGCCGCAACGAACAGACCCAGACGGTCAGCCTCGTCGAGGCGCCGGCGGAGGTGGCAGCCGCACACAGCTTGCCGGTGGGTGCCCCGGTCTACGCCCGCGCACGGCTTGTAAAGGAAGGCGACCAGCCGACGCACACTCTGACCAGCTATTACCGGCCCGAGCATGTCGAGGGCACGCGCATCGTTGACCCGACGCCAGGGCCCGCCGGTCGGGGCGGTGGATTCCGCGTGCTGTACGACGCGGGTTACGAGATCGATCACATGCAGGAGAGGATCTTCGCCCGCGCCCCGAAGGCCGACGAAGTGAGCCTCCTACAGTTGCCGCCCGGGGAGCCAGTCGTCGAGCTGCACCGCACCACCTACACGGCGGACGGCACCGTGGTGGAGTTCGCCATCGGCGTGCATGCTGCGTCACGCTTCGCGTGGGAGTACGACTTCAAGGTGCCGGATTCGGCGAAGGACAGGGAAGACCAGCCGTGATCTCGACGCAGAACTGGGCCGATACGCGACGTCTGTGGGACTACCACCAGATGGGCCATACGCCCCGGCCTTGTTCTGTCGCGATCGGACTTGGCAGTCACGACCTGGGCGTCGCCGACACGGCGGCCGACCTGTACGAACGTGGCATGGCTCCGCTGATCGTGTTCACCGGCGCCACCAGTCCCACGACGCGAGAGCGCATGCCGCGGGGCGAGGCGGTCCACTACCGGGAACGGGCTCTTGAGCTTGGCGTCCCCAGCTCAGCCGTTCTGGTGGAGCCGCGGGCACGGAACACGGGGGACAACATCCGCTTCTCGCGGGAGCTGTTGAAGGAGGCCGACGTTGCCGTGTCCTCGGTCTTGCTGATCAGCAAGCCGTACGAGGAGCGTCGGGCGTACGCCACGGCGCGCAAGCTGTGGCCCGAAGTCGAGGTCCTCAGCGCGTCCAGCCCAATGACGTTGAATGAGTACATCGACTCCATCGGCGATGCTCGGCTGGTGATCGACATGCTTGTTGGCGCGCTACAGCGGCTGTTGGTCTATCCGGAACAGGGCTTTATGACCAGCCAACAGGTACCGAGCGACGTGATCGACGCGTACGAGCGGCTGTGCCGACAGGGATTCACAAGCCGTCTGTTGCGCGATGCGCAGGGGGACGGGATCAGGCTTTGAGCCAGACGCGACGGTGGCGAGCTACGGCGTACACACGCTCCACCTGGTCTTGAGTGAGCTTGCCGGCGAGCGGTCCGAGGGACGCAACCTCTCGCTCGCGGTAGATGCGCACGCTGTACTGCGTAGCGGCACGATCCAAGGACGTGACACCGACGAAGACCAGGGCTGACTCGACGGGCACGTCGAATTCGCAGTACCGGCCCAGAACTCCCCGTACGTAACTCGCCTCTGCCTTGCTCGCAGCGGCGTAAGGGTAGGGCTTACCACCGTTGATCTTGGCCATGGTGTCCCCAACCCAGACGGATGCACCCTGGTGCGTCTTGGTGTTGATGGTGAACACACCCCCCGGGCCGATCAGCAGATGATCGATGTCGCCGCCGTTGTTCTTCTCGACGCCGTGAAGCACCCGCCAGCCGAAAGCAGACAGACGTTGCAGCTCACGACCGACCCGTTGTTCGCCCTCCAGGCCGGTGTACCAGCTATCCCACTCCGAGGACTGCCGTAGGAGCTTCATTCGTAATCTCTGAGCAGTCGATGGGCCCCGTTCAGCGATCATGCCGAGGAGGCGGGCACCGGGGCGGTTGCCTGCCAGGTCCTCACCAGGAGAGAGGGGCGGGAGGACGGTCTGTCGCTGTCGCTCCACGCGCCGGATCGGTTCCGGAGGAGCCGGATGCGGAACGGGCGACTTAGGAGCCGACGTAGGGACGGGTGCTGAGTCGACGGTGAGTCCGTTGCCCAGGTGTCGTCGCAGGAGGGCTAACGCTTCGTCCCGGTACTTCTGCACCCTGATCGTCACGACCTTCGTCGCTCTATCCGCCCACGCGACAGCAGTTCCGTCCGGGAGATTGACGTATAGCCGATCCTTGCCGTGCCGCCTCCACGAGTGCACCGTCAGGTCGCTCATCGGTCGTCTCCCCCTAGCGCGTATGCCGTCCCGACTCATATGCCACCAGCCGGAGGCATGAGCGACAAGACCGCACCAAGGCGAGCTGTTACAGGTTTCTCTACCTCATCAAGGGCCCGCGCGAGGCGCGGGCTGGCCCCTTGGGCTCGACCCCTCTGCGCCTTCGGCGCCGGGGTCGGCCCATGGGGCCGCAGCGAAGCAACGGCCCGAGGGCAGAGGCCGCATAGCGTGCGACGGTCAAAGACGATGCCTCCGGCGGGGGATCGGCCGGCACCGGGATGGAGGGGGCGCCATCGCCGACCGCGGGCCCGTAGAGGGCTTGCGTGGGGTGCTTCCATCCCGTCCACCGTCGACCCAGGCAGAGCCGAGCAGACGCGGCCCATGGCGTCCAGGTCGTTCGTACAGTGGCGCGCTCCACCTGGACGCCATGAACCACGTCCGCTCCACGGTGTGTGGGTCGACGGCGGACGGGATGGAAGCAGGGGTGGGTGGTGGGTTGTGGTGGCGACGCTCTGTCCTCGCAGATATCCAGCAACCGCAATCACTCAGACAGTTCGGCTCCAACCGGAAGTTGAGTTTGCTCTGCGCCAACCCTAATAAGGCGATACTGCTTCTGGGACGCTTTACCCGACCTAGCTCGGAGGACAAAGGTTTCCATCTCTACCTCAACCACCCGATCTAGATTTTCCTTCACGGCGGGCATGAGTGATTCGTCGACGTAACCGTGAATTTCGCGACTATCCTCAAGTTCCAGATAGAAGATCTGTCTCCGCGTTCGCAGCCCATCCAGACGTCCGCGATACCTAACGATTCCTCGCTCTTCGCGAACGACTGCAAGCCTTTCTCTCAAGGACGAAGCTTGTCGCGGAGTTATTGTGGATTTTAGGACCTCGCCCGACCTTCTGCGAACGGAAAGGCTAAGGTCAGGTTGGAGTTCGGGACGATCAGAGATTAGGTCTGCCACGGCACGTCGAATTACCGGGGAGGCGGCGCCGATCGATTCAATTGACCGATCGTCGGCGTCATCTTCCGGCAGGGCTCGAATTAGCTCCACAACTCCAATTTCGGCCCAGAGTGTTGATGATTGAGGGCTGCGTGACCCCTCATCGAGTTGAGGGTACTTCAGGTCAACAACCCAGGACCCCACCGATGCGGAAGCGACATTGAGACGCGCCACATCGAAGTCGGTTTGATTCAGTCGCACGACATCAGCGAGTCTGGCACGACGAGCTTTAGCAAGTCTAGCTACAGCACGCTGAATGCGCTGCAAGAAGTCGCCGGCCTCTAGCGCCGCTACTTCCCCATTGCTTGCGTGTGGGTCAGAAAGTCGCACCTGAATTGCTGTACCTTCTGTTCCCGTGGCGCCAAGCTCTTCAAGTGCGCTCGTGATTCCGAACTTTTCGGCGGCGGCTTGCAATGAAGCTCGCCTAAGGCGTGAGAATTGATCATCCCCTTGGGCGCTTTCCATAGCCCTTAGCCACAAGGTTTCAAGGTGGGTGCTCACAGCGCCACCCCCAAGTAGCCTTTGCGCTCGCCCTCGATGATTTTGCCGTCGTCACCTTTTACCAACGACCAATTGTAATCCCACAGGGCGATGTCGGCGGGATCGTCCTCCTCGATCAGGAAAGCGTCGATAAGGCCCCCCATGGGCTGGACGCGACTCGCGCGGGTGGGTGGGGTCTGAGCAGAGAGGTTCTGGAGCGTCAGCAACTGGTTCATTCGCCTCCACTCCTCCTCATCGAAGTGCCGCGTCAACCGGCTCGACGCGACCAGCACCAGATCGATGTCCTTGGGAGGCGTCGGCTTGTGAGTGCAGAATCCTCCGTCTACCCACAGTGTGGCTTGCGGAAGCAGGTCGCGCACCAACCCCACGTAAAGTTCAAGCGCGGAGTAGAGGCGTTGCCTGTGGTCGCGATGCGGAGCGTTGACGACGAACACGTCGTGGATCTCCTCCAGAGTGGCTGGATGACGCCCCACAGGCAGCATCCCCCCCGGGGTCAACGGCGGAATCAACGAGTGCCCTCCATGGCCTGTCCCCCCAGCACCACCAGCAACGAATCGATACCTACTGTAATCGTCGATGGCCGGGATGGGCACCCTTTCGCTGATCAGCTCCCTCACGTTGGTCTCCCCCCGCCTAATGATCCACTCCGACCCCAGACCTCTCCCAGCCCTCACCGTCCAACCCGGTGGTGAACTGGTGTGCAAGGTACGCCCCGCGACTGACAAGTCCGTCAAACGCCGCTTGGGTCTCGTCGTCTTGGTGAGCTGTGGCCAGTCGCGTGCAGACGTTGCCAAGTGCCGCAGCTCGCAACCGGTGGCCAGGTGGTACCTAGAGTTCGTGTCAGTGGTCCCCCCTAGAGTGCTCTCATCTATGGAGTCGCCTTGGGGGGTTCGTGTCTACCTGGCTTCTGAGCTGCAACCCGAAGAAGTTCGACCTTGAAGGGCACCGTCGTGACGGTCACGTTCTAACTTCGTGGACCGTCGTCCGCTACGTGAGTGAAGTCGCGGCCGGCGACGAGTTCGTGTTGTGGGTGGGCGGTCCGAATGCTGGCGTGGTTGCCTACGGGCACTTCACTGGAGTTGCCGAGTACGGGCAGCCTGACCTGCGGTATTGGACCGAGGATCCGGGACCAAGGCACTTCGCCCCGCTGGTCGTTGACAAGTGGCTGGACCTGCGGGTCCCGAAGCAGCGGCTCGTTGACGACCCTCGCATGAGCGACGCGACCATCCTCCGGCAACCCTTCGCCGGCAGCCCTCACCGGTTGACCGACGAGCAGTGGCAGGCCGTGCGCGAGGCAATCCAGGTGTCAGAGACCGCGGATCCGGACTGGGACCTTGAGCCGGGGGACGAGATCCGCAGGGTCGATCTGCACGCGCAGTTCGGGGGGAGCACCCAGAACGGCATCTCTCCCTGCGCGACGACGGACAACGTTCTGATCTTCACCGCACCGAGTTCTGGCCACCAGCACGGCTACTACGACACGTGGAACGAGGATGGCACCTTCCACTACACCGGTGAAGGTCAAACCGGTGACCAGAAGATGATCCGGGGCAATAGGGCGATCTTGGACCATAGAGAGACCGGGAAGCGGCTGCGGCTGTTCGACGGCGCTCGGGGGACGGTGCGCTACCTCGGGGAGTGGACGCTCGACGCTGAGGAGCCGTACACGGAGGATGAGGCGCCGGCCACTGGCGGTGGAGACTTGCGGAAGGTGATCCGCTTCCACATGGTGCCGATCAAGGCCACCATCACCGCGCCGGAAGTTGAGATCGGGCAAGGCTATGTGGCCCCCGACGAGACTGTCGCACCGGCTCCGGTCACGCCGAGCGCGCCGGATCCTGACCTCGTGGGGCGCAACCTGTCGACGCATCGCAGGCTACAAAACCTGCTGGCCGTGGAAGCACAGAGCCGTGGGTACGTCGCTCTGTCTCCCGATGTCTCCGACCCTGACTTTGATCTCGCGTGGCGGGATGGAGAGGGGCGTCTGACCGTCTGCGAGGTCAAGTCACTGACACCCGCAAACGAGGCCCGCCAGCTTCGCGCAGGTCTCGGTCAGGTCCTCGACTACCAAGATCAGCTCCGGGAGCGCGCCCCCGAGGTATCGGCGGTCCTGTGGGTAGAGCGCGAGCCGTCCGAGCGGCGATGGGTGGAATTGTGTCAGCGGGTTGATGTGACACTTGCTTGGCCGGGCGAGGAGGAGACGGCGTTCGGGAGCGACGGGAACTGACATCCGTCGCTGACATCAACGCCGGCGGACGGGGGCAGACAGTAGCGACCCCGTACGACTATCGTCACAGGCCAGTGACCTGCCTCACCTGCGCCTTCGCATCTGTTACGAGAATGGGATGATGTCGTTTATGAAGGGACGAGTCCTTGTCGTCGACGACGACACCGCACTGGCCGAGATGCTCGGCATTGTGCTGCGTGGTGAGGGTTTTGAGCCATCTTTCGTGGCCGACGGCGACAAGGCGCTGGCCGCCTTCCGGGAGACCAAGCCCGACCTGGTACTGCTCGACCTGATGCTGCCCGGCCGGGACGGCATCGAGGTGTGCCGCCTGATCAGGGCGGAGTCGGGTGTGCCGATCGTGATGCTGACGGCGAAGAGTGACACCGTCGACGTCGTGGTGGGTCTGGAGTCGGGCGCCGACGACTACATCGTGAAGCCGTTCAAGCCGAAGGAGCTGGTGGCCCGCATCCGGGCGCGCCTGCGGCGGTCGGAGGAGCCGGCACCGGAACAGCTCGCCATAGGCGACCTGGTCATCGACGTGGCCGGTCACTCCGTGAAGCGGGAAGGGCAGTCGATCGCGCTGACGCCGCTGGAGTTCGACCTGCTGGTGGCGCTGGCCCGCAAGCCGTGGCAGGTGTTCACGCGCGAGGTGCTCCTCGAGCAGGTCTGGGGCTACCGGCACGCCGCCGACACCCGCCTGGTCAACGTGCACGTCCAGCGGCTGCGCTCCAAGGTCGAGAAGGACCCGGAGAAGCCGGAGATCGTGGTGACCGTCCGCGGCGTCGGCTACAAGGCCGGACCGAGCTGACATGGCCAGGGACAGTGCCGCTTCGGCGCCCGGGTCCGAGGCCCGCGCCGGACGGCCTGTCGGCCACCGGAGCGCCGGCTCCCGCTTCCTCGGCCGGGTGCTGGAGGGCGGGCTGCTGCACGGCGGGGTGCAGGGCAGCCCGGTGCTCCGTCTGTTCATGCGCTGGGTGCGCCGTCCGCTGCTGCCGGTCATGCGGCTGTGGCGGCGCAACATCCAGCTCAAGGTCGTCGCCACCACGCTGCTGATGTCGCTGGGCGTGGTGCTGCTGCTCGGCTTCGTGGTGATCGGGCAGGTCCGCAACGGACTGCTGGACGCCAAGGTGAAGGCCTCCCAGAGCCAGGCCACCGGTGGCTTCACGGCGGCCAAGCAGAAGGCCGAGGAGGCGGCCAGTACCAACGGCGACGACGGCACCCCCGCGGACGGCCGTCCGTCGCAGAACGTCATCCAGTGGATGAGCGAGCTGGTCAAGTCGCTCTCCAGCGGCGGTCAGAGCGCCTTCGACGTGGTCACCCTTCCCATGGGCGGGGAGAGCGGCAGCGGACGCGGTCCGCGCGCCTCCGGATCGGTCGACTGGGCGGTCAGCGTCCCCGAGGACCTGCGGGAGCGGATCGACGGCGACACCGCGGCCGCCCAGAGCTACACCCGGATCGTCTACAACTCCGACCAGGCGTCCCAGCCAGGACTGGTCATCGGCAAGCAGGTCAACGACCCGAACGGCGAGCCGTACCAGCTGTACTACCTCTTCCCGCTCACCCAGGAGGAGAAGTCGCTCAGCCTGGTCAGGGGCACTCTGGCGACGGCCGGGCTCTTCGTCGTCGTGCTGCTGGGGGCCATCGCCTGGCTCGTGGTGCGCCAGGTCGTCACGCCCGTACGGATGGCGGCGAGCATCGCCGAGCGGCTGTCGGCGGGACGGCTGCAGGAGCGGATGAAGGTCACCGGCGAGGACGACATCGCGCGGCTCGGCGAGGCCTTCAACAAGATGGCGCAGAACCTGCAGCTGAAGATCAGCCAGCTGGAGGACCTGTCGCGGATGCAGCGGCGGTTCGTCTCCGACGTGTCGCACGAGCTGCGGACGCCGCTGACGACCGTACGGATGGCGGCCGACGTCATCCACGACGCGCGCGTGGACTTCGATCCGGTGACCGCGCGGTCGGCCGAACTGCTCGCCGACCAGCTGGACCGGTTCGAGACGCTGCTCGCGGACCTGCTGGAGATCAGCCGCTTCGACGCGGGAGCCGCCGCGCTGGAGGCGGAGCCAATAGACCTCAGGGAGGTCGTACGGCGTGTCGTCAGCGGTGCGGAGCCGCTCGCCGAGCGCAAGGGCACGGGGATACGCGTCGTCGGCGACCAGCAGCCCGTCGTCGCCGAGGCGGACGCGCGGCGCGTGGAACGCGTGCTGCGCAACCTCGTCGTCAACGCCGTCGAGCACGGCGAGGGCCGGGACGTCGTCGTCAAGCTCGCCGCCGCCGGGGGCGCGGTCGCCGTCGCGGTGCGCGACTACGGCGTCGGGCTCAAGCCGGGCGAGGCCACCCGGGTCTTCAGCCGCTTCTGGCGGGCCGACCCGGCACGCGCGCGTACCACCGGTGGTACGGGGCTTGGCCTGTCGATCGCCCTGGAGGACGCGCGGCTGCACGGCGGCTGGCTGCAGGCCTGGGGCGAACCCGGCGGCGGCTCGCAGTTCCGGCTGACGCTGCCCAGGACCGCGGACGAGCCGCTCCGGGGTTCGCCGATACCGCTGGAGCCGAAGGACTCGCGCCGCAACCGCGGGCTTCACGACGCGGGCCTCGACAACGCCTCGGTGGCACACGGCGCGGACGGGCCGGTCGGCGTCCCGGCGCAGGCGTCGGCCGGGGTGCCCGCGCGGGGATCAATAACGCCGCGGCAGGCCGCGGTGGCCCCCACGGCCGATCCGACGGCGCTGCCGGGCAACGGCGCGCGCGTGGTGCCCAGGCCCGCGTCCGGTGCCCGGAGACAGGACGGCGGGCCGGCGCCCGAGGCGGCGAACCGCCCGGACGCCGGTCCCGAGGAACCGAGCAGGCAAGGGGAGGCATCTCGTGGGCGCTGACCGCGGGAGGGGCG
This sequence comes from Streptomyces sp. BBFR25, assembly GCF_044590125.1. Lineage (NCBI taxonomy): Bacteria > Bacillati > Actinomycetota > Actinomycetes > Kitasatosporales > Streptomycetaceae > Streptomyces > Streptomyces sp. BBFR25. The sequence continues at coordinate 3,436,153 of NZ_CP172447.1, read as the reverse complement.
GTCGGCGCGGGCCGACCCGCGTGGTGGCGTACGCCGTCGGCGGTGTCGTACTGCTGGCCGGATGTGCGTCCATGCCCGACAGCGGGGACCTCCGGGGCGTGGAGTCGACGCCCCGGCAGGACCCGCAGGTGCGGGTGTTCGCGATGCCGCCGCAGGAGGACGCCCCGCCCTCCGACATCGTGCAGGGCTTCCTGGAGGCGCTGACCAGCGACGATCCGCACTACGAGACGGCGCGCAAGTATCTGACCGGCGCCGCCGCGAAGAACTGGCGGCCGGACGAGTCGGCGACGGTGCTCGCGGGCGGGCCCGGCACGGAGTCCGACCACTCGGGCAACCGCGAGGACGCCAACGACTACTCGGTGACCCTGACCGGCGCCAAGGTGGCCACGGTGGACGCGCAGCAGTCGTACGCGCCGGCCGACGGCTCCTACCGCGAGTCGGTGCACCTCAGCCGGGACGGCAAGACCAAGCAGTGGCGCATCGACGTGCTGCCGCAGGGCGTCGTCATGGGCAAGTCGGACTTCCAGCGCAACTACATGTCGGTCAACCGGTACTACTTCGCCTCGAACACCGCGGTCCGCGCGGACGCCGACCCCGGACCGGTCCGGGAGCCGGCCGCCGTCGCCGATCCCGTCTATGTGCGCCGGCGCGTGGATCCGATGACCCAGGTGGTGCGTTCCCTGCTCAGCGGGCCGACGAGCCTGCTGGGGCCCGTGGTCAGGTCCAGCTTCCCGACCGGGACGGCGCTGGCGAAGAACGTCGTCTCGCTGACGCCCGACGACCGCGGCAAGCTGACCGTTCCGCTGAACGACAAGGCGGCCCGGGCCGGTGCGGACAAGTGCGACGAGATGGCCGCGCAGCTCCTCTTCACCCTGCGCAACCTCACCCCGGCGGTGGAGGAGGTCGAGCTGCGTTCGGGCGGGGAGCAGCTGTGCTCGCTCTCCGAGGACCGGGCCGAGACGGTGGCGGCGCGCGGCTCGGCGCAGCGGCCCGACTACCTGTACTTCGTCGACGAGAAGGACCGCCTGGTGCGGCTCGCCGCCGGAAGCAACGGGACCCGGGCCGAACCCGTGCCCGGCCCGCTGGGCGAGGGCCATCGCGCCCTGCGGTCGGTGGCCGTGTCGCGCGACGAGCACAGCGCGGCCGGGATCGGTCTGGACAACAAGTCGCTGTACGTCGGTTCGCTGGTGTCGGGCGGTTCGCTCGGCGACCCCGTGCTGACCAGCCGGGGCAAGGCGGAGACGGACCGGCTGACCCCGCCCAGCTGGGACACGCAGGGCGACCTGTGGATCGCCGACCGCAACCCGGCCGATCCGCGGTTGCTGCTGCTGGAGGACGGCGCGGGCGATCCGGTGGAGGTGCGGACGCCGGGGCTCGACGGGCGTGTGCAGGCCGTGCGGGTGGCCGCCGACGGGGTGCGGATCGCGCTCGTCGTGGAGAAGGACGGCAAGCGGTCGCTGCTCATCGGACGGATCGAACGGGACGGGAAGGCGGGCGATCCGCCCGCGGTCACCGTGCTCGAACTGCGCTCCGCGACCCCCGAGCTGGAGGAGGTCACGGCCATGTCCTGGGCCGGTGACGCCCGGCTCGTGGTGGTCGGCCGGGAGCGCGGTGGCGTGCAGCAGATCGGATACGTCCAGGTCGACGGGTCGACGCCGGAGGCATCGGTGCCCGCGGCGCTGACCGGCGTCAAGGAGATCGCCGCGACCGAGGACGAGCAGTTGCCGCTGGTGGCGTACTCGGAGGACCTGATCGTGCGGCTGCCGTCCGGGCTCCAGTGGCAGAAGGTGACGGAGGGGACCGCGCCGGTCTATCCGGGGTGAGGCGTCCGGCCGGTTGGTGACCGAGCGGGTTTTCCACAGGGTGCCGGGCCAGGTTTTCCACAGGCCTGGCAGGTCTCCGCACACGTGGGCACAGTGGTGGCCATGCGGGGATTGCGGACAGTGCGGGAGTGGTGGGCGGACCTCACGGACCTGGTGCTGCCGGCCGAGTGCGGCGGCTGCGGCAGGGCTCGCGCGGTGCTGTGCCCCCGGTGCGGTACGGCGCTGAGCGGAGCCCCGCCGCGCCGCGTGCGGCCTGACCCGGAGCCGCCAGGACTGCCCGCGGTGCACGCGGCCGCGCCGTACGCGGACGAGGTGCGGGCGGCGCTGCTCGCCCACAAGGAGCGGGGGGTGCTGGCCCTGACGGCACCGCTCGGCGCGGCACTGGCGGGAGCGGTGCGGGCGGCGCTCCGGGAGGCGTGGGCGGCCCCGGGCGGCGCGGGTGGCGCAGACGCGGGTGGCATACGGGCGCGGGGGCCGGTGCTGCTGGTGCCCGTGCCGTCGGCGCGCGCAACGGTGCGCACGCGCGGGCACGACCCGGCGCGGCGGATCGCCCTCGCGGCGGCGGCGGAGCTGCGGCGCACCGGGGTGCCGGTCCGGGTGCTGGCGGTGCTGCGGCAGCGGTACGCCGTGGCCGACCAGTCGGGCCTCGACGCCCGGCGGCGGCTGGACAACCTCGCGGGCGCGCTCGCGGTGGCTCACGGCGGTCGCGGGCTGCTGCGCGGCGGTGGGGAGGTCGTCCTGGTCGACGACCTGATGACGACGGGGGCGTCGCTGGCCGAGGCGGCCCGTGCGGTGCGTGCGGCGACGGCCGCCGCCGTTGAGTCGGGGGCGGGGCCGGGCACGTACGGGACGGCGAGATCGGCTGTGTATCCGGCGGCGGCGGGGGAAGGCAGAGAGGAACGGAAGACCGGGCCCCGAATGGCGGGTCAGTACGGAGGCGATGGCGTGACCCGTGAAGCGATCTGTGCGGCAGTGGTCGCGGCTTCACCAGGTGCTTTCGAAATAAACCGGAACTGACTGAGGACTTACGTCGTTGCAGATAATGAGGGAGTCAATTCACCGGAACGGAGGTACGCCGCCGTAGAGGGTGACGACATCCGTCCGGGCGAGATATGTTCGGTTGTGAGGCAAAGCCGCAGGCCACACCTCTCAAATCCGAATGCCGTGCTGCGGGTTTCACCGTCATCACCCGCACCGGTGGAGTGGAGATCCCGCCCGTGGGGGAGGAGGTGGACGTCACCGAGTCCGAGGTTTCGGGATGGACCGGAACCTGGTGCAAAAGGGAGATGCTCCGCCTCGAAGCGGAGTGATCCGGGAACGGAGTTCTGCGTGGACATCGTCGTCAAGGGCCGCAAGACCGAGGTGCCCGAGCGGTTCCGGAAGCACGTGGCCGAGAAGCTGAAGCTGGAGAAGATCCAGAAGCTCGATGGCAAGGTGATCAGCCTCGACGTCGAGGTGTCCAAGGAGCCGAACCCCCGGCAGGCCGACCGCTGTGACCGAGTGGAGATCACGCTCCGCTCCCGCGGTCCGGTGATCCGGGCGGAGGCGGCGGCGAGCGACCCCTACGCGGCGCTCGACCTGGCGGCGGAGAAGCTCGGCGCACGACTGCGCAAGCAGCACGACAAGCGCTTCTCGCGCCGCGGCGCGCGCCGGATCCCGGCGGCCGAGGTCGCCGACCACGTACCCGGCGCGGCGACGCTCAACGGGAACGGCGACGTCGTCCCGACGGAGAAGCAGGACGGCGTACCCACCAAGAAGATCGGCTCGCTGGAGGTCCAGGGCGACGGCCCGCTCGTCGTCCGGGAGAAGACCCACGTAGCCGCACCGATGTCCCTCGACCAGGCGCTCTACGAGATGGAGCTGGTCGGGCACGACTTCTACCTGTTCGTCGACTCCGAGACGAAGGAGCCCAGCGTCGTCTACCGGCGGCACGCCTACGACTACGGCGTGATCCACCTGACCACGGACACGATGGTCACCCAGGCGCACGCTCCCGACGCGGGTGACGCGCTCGGCGGCTGACACACCCCGCCGGTGACAGCGGTCCGGTGCCCCTGGAGCGCGCGTGTGCGCCCCCAGGGGCACCGGCGTGCGACGGTGCGTGAGGGTGTGCGACCCCAACGCTGCCCGTTCGGTCACCCCGCTGTCCGCCGGACATGGAATCATGGCGGCAACGGCCCAACCGGTGGGTCGTTGCTCTGGGTTGGCGATGGCTCAGGACCACGTGCCACAGCCTTCAGGGGGAGGAACGATGGCGGACAGTTTCGGACCGATGCGGGCCGCGGGCGTCGACCACGGGATCGACGACGGGGCCTCCGGCATGGGCCCGGACGCGGACGCGGGCTCCGCGCGCGAGGAGCCGATCAGGGTGCTGGTCGTGGACGACCACGCCCTCTTCCGCCGCGGTCTGGAGATCGTGCTGGCGGCCGAGGAGGACATCCAGGTCGTCGGAGAGGCCGGAGACGGTGCCGAGGCCGTGGAGAAGGCCGCCGACCTCCTTCCGGACATCGTCCTGATGGATGTGCGGATGCCCAAGCGGGGCGGTATCGAAGCCTGCACCTCCATCAAGGAGGTGGCACCCAGCGCCAAGATCATCATGCTGACGATCAGCGACGAGGAGGCCGACCTCTACGACGCGATCAAGGCGGGCGCCACCGGTTATCTCCTCAAGGAGATCTCCACCGACGAGGTGGCCACCGCCATTCGCGCGGTGGCCGACGGGCAGTCCCAGATCAGTCCCTCCATGGCGTCGAAACTGCTCACCGAGTTCAAGTCGATGATCCAGCGGACCGACGAACGGCGACTGGTGCCCGCGCCGCGGCTCACGGACCGCGAGCTGGAGGTCCTCAAACTCGTCGCCACCGGAATGAACAACCGCGACATCGCGAAGGAACTGTTTATTTCCGAGAACACCGTCAAGAACCACGTGCGCAACATCCTGGAGAAACTGCAGCTGCACTCCAGGATGGAGGCCGTGGTGTACGCAATGCGGGAGAAGATCCTCGAGATCCGCTGAGCCGGTCCCGACTTTTGCTCCCAGTCCCGGTCAGGCAAGCAGCCGGGCCAGCTCCCGGGTGAGCGGCTCGCGCAGTTCCGGTGCCTTGACCCGCTCCACCCGTACGTCCGTGCAGTCCACCCAGCTCGCCGCCTCGACCAGGGCCTGGGCCACCGCCGGGGCCGCCTTCGGGCCGTCCAGCGTGACCTGCTTGGCGACCAGGGTGCGCCCCTCGCGGGCCGGGTCCACGCGCCCGACGAGCCGACCGCCGGCCAGGACCGGCATCGCGAAGTAGCCGTGCACCCGCTTCGGCTTGGGCACGTAGGCCTCCAGCCGGTGGGTGAAGCCGAAGATCCGCTCCGTGCGCGCCCGCTCCCAGACGAGGGAGTCGAAGGGCGAGAGCAGCGTCGTGCGGTGACGGCCGCGCGGGGGAGTCTCCAGGGCCGCCGGGTCCGCCCAGGCCGGCCGGCCCCAGCCCTGCACCGTGACCGGCACCAGGCCCGAATCGGCGATCACGGCGTCGACCTGCTCGGCCTTGAGGCGGTGGTAGTCCGCGATGTCCGCGCGCGTGCCCACGCCCAGGGAGCGACCGGCCAGGCGGACCAGGCGGCGCAGGCACTCGGTGTCGTCCAGGTCGTCGTGGAGCAGCGCGGCCGGGACCGCGCGCTCGGCCAGGTCGTACACCCGCTTCCAGCCGCGGCGCTCCACGCACACCACCTCGCCGTACATGAGCGCGCGCTCGACGGCGACCTTCGTGCCCGACCAGTCCCACCACTCGCTGGTCTTCTTCGCGCCGCCCAGGTCCGTCGCGGTGAGGGGGCCCTCGGTGCGGAGCTGCTTGATGACGCGGTCGTAGTCGCCGTCGGGGAGGGGGTGGTTCCAGTGCGGGCGGTTGCGGTACGCGCGGCGGCGGAAGGCGAAGTGGGGCCACTCCTCGATGGGGAGGATGCAGGCGGCGTGGGACCAGTACTCGAAGGCGTGGGTGTCCGTCCAGTACGCGTCGTCGACGGTCCGGCGGCCGACCGCGCCCAGGCGGGCGTACGGGACGAGTTCGTGGGAGCGGGCGAGGACCGAGATGGTGTCGAGCTGCACCGCGCCCAGATGACGGAGGACGCCGCGGACGCCCCCGCGGCGGTCGGGGGCGCCGAGGAAGCCCTGTGCGCGGAGGGCGAGGCGGCGGGCCTCGTCTGCGGACAGTTCCGTGGCGGGGGGCGGGAGGGTCGTCATACGTCCGCACGATAGGGGGTGGGTCTGACAGTGGGGTGTGGGGTGCGGGGAGGTGGTGGGTGCGGTGGTCCGGGGGGCAGGTGGCGCCCGGCGTGGGTGCGGGGGGCGGGGCGAGGGTGCGGGCCGGCGCCGGCCGGGTGCCGCTGCGCCCACCCGTGCCGCCCCAGCGGCACGACTGCCCGCAGCGGTGGCGGCGTGGCTGCGCGGCTACGCCTTTGCCGGCAAGTACGGGGATGTCGAGGGGAGGGCGAGGTCTGAGGGGAGGAGGGAGCCGACCCAGCAGTCGCGGCGGACGCCCTTGTTGTTGATCGCGGAGCGCAACGTGCCCTCCACGGTGAAGCCCGCGCGCTGGGCCACCGCGCGGGAGGCCGTGTTGCCGACCTCGGCGCGCCACTCCAGGCGGTCCACGGCCCGCTCGGTGAAGGCCCAGTGGGCGACGGCGACGGCGGCCTCGGTGATGTGGCCGAGGCCGCGGTGCTCCTTGGTGCCCCAGAACCCGATCTCGCCGACGCCCAGGGAGATCATCGTGACGCCGAGCATGCCGACCAGGTCCCCGGCCGGGAGGAAGAGGCCGAAGGTGAACATCGAGTCGTTGGCCCAGCCGTCGGTGACCATCTGCTCCACGAAACTCCGCGCGTGCTCCGGAAGGTACGGAGAGGGGACCGTCGTCCAGCGTTGGATGTCGGGGTCCTGGCAGGCGGCGTACACGGCGTCGATGTCCTGCGGGCCGACCGTGCGCAGCACGAGACGGTCGGTGGTGAGCGTGACGGGTTCCATCGGCCGATTCTGCGCGGACCCCGGTGGCGGCGCCAACGCTTTGCCGTCCGTGCCCGTCCGGTCACCTCGCGTGCGATTCGGCGAAAGGGGGCGGCACCATCCGAGGGGCCCGGACGTTGAAAGGGGTGACAGCAGACAGGGATGCTGGATGTAAGGAGTGGACGGTCCCCGTTGCGGCAGGCCTCCCGGGGCAGCGGGGTCCTCGCATACGATGGCCGTTGCTCAGTCCGTCACAGGAAACCGACCGTCCCAGGCCCGACCGGCAAGGAGACCAACCCCCGTGTCCGTCCTCTCCAAGATCATGCGTGCAGGCGAAGGCAAGATCCTGCGCAAGCTGCACCGCATCGCGGACCAGGTCAACTCCATCGAAGAGGACTTCGCTGACCTCTCCGACGCCGAGCTGAGGGCCCTCACCGACGAGTACAAGCAGCGCTACGCCGACGGTGAGAGCCTGGACGACCTGTTGCCCGAAGCCTTCGCCACGGTCCGCGAGGCCGCCAAGCGTGTCCTGGGCCAGCGCCACTACGACGTGCAGATCATGGGCGGCGCCGCCCTGCACATGGGTTACGTCGCCGAGATGAAGACCGGTGAGGGCAAGACCCTCGTCGGCACGCTGCCCGCCTATCTCAACGCCCTGTCCGGCGAGGGCGTGCACATCGTCACGGTCAACGACTACCTGGCCGAGCGCGACTCCGAGATGATGGGCCGCGTCCACAAGTTCCTCGGTCTGGACGTCGGCTGCATCCTGGCCAACCAGACGCCGGCCCAGCGCCGCGAGATGTACGCCTGCGACATCACCTACGGCACGAACAACGAGTTCGGCTTCGACTACCTGCGCGACAACATGGCGTGGTCCAAGGACGAGCTCGTCCAGCGCGGCCACAACTTCGCCATCGTCGACGAGGTCGACTCCATCCTCGTCGACGAGGCCCGTACGCCGCTGATCATCTCCGGCCCGGCCGACCAGGCCACCAAGTGGTACGGCGACTTCGCCAAGCTGGTCACCCGCCTGAAGAAGGGCGAGGCCGGCAACACCCTCAAGGGCATCGAGGAGACGGGTGACTACGAGGTCGACGAGAAGAAGCGCACCGTGGCGATCCACGAGTCGGGCGTCGCCAAGGTCGAGGACTGGCTGGGCATCGACAACCTCTACGAGTCGGTGAACACCCCGCTGGTCGGCTACCTGAACAACGCCATCAAGGCCAAGGAACTGTTCAAGAAGGACAAGGACTACGTCGTTATCGACGGCGAAGTCATGATCGTCGACGAGCACACCGGCCGTATCCTCGCCGGCCGCCGCTACAACGAGGGCATGCACCAGGCGATCGAGGCGAAGGAAGGGGTGGACATCAAGGACGAGAACCAGACGCTCGCCACGATCACCCTCCAGAACTTCTTCCGCCTCTACAAGCGCCACGACCACAACGGCAAGGAACAGCCCGGTCTGTCCGGCATGACCGGTACGGCGATGACCGAGGCCGCCGAGTTCCACCAGATCTACAAGCTCGGCGTGGTGCCCATCCCGACCAACCGGCCGATGGTCCGCAAGGACCAGTCGGACCTGATCTACCGCACCGAGGTCGCCAAGTTCGAGGCCGTCGTCGACGACATCGAGGAGAAGCACCGCAAGGGCCAGCCGATCCTCGTCGGCACCACCTCGGTCGAGAAGTCCGAGTACCTCTCGCAGCAGCTCAGCAAGCGCGGTGTCCAGCACGAGGTGCTGAACGCCAAGCAGCACGACCGGGAGGCGACGATCGTCGCCCAGGCGGGCCGCAAGGGCGCGGTGACGGTGGCCACGAACATGGCCGGCCGCGGTACGGACATCAAGCTCGGCGGCAACCCCGAGGACCTCGCCGAGGCGGAGCTGCGCCAGCGCGGCCTCGACCCCGAGGAGCACATCGAGGAGTGGGCCGCGGCCCTGCCCGCCGCCCTGGAGCGGGCCGAGCAGGCGGTCAAGGCCGAGTTCGAGGAGGTCAAGGACCTGGGCGGCCTCTATGTCCTCGGCACCGAGCGGCACGAGTCGCGGCGCATCGACAACCAGCTGCGCGGTCGCAGCGGCCGTCAGGGCGACCCCGGCGAGTCCCGCTTCTACCTCTCCCTGGGCGACGACCTGATGCGGCTGTTCAAGGCCCAGATGGTCGAGCGCGTGATGTCCATGGCGAACGTGCCGGACGACGTGCCGATCGAGAACAAGATGGTCACGCGCGCGATCGCGTCCGCCCAGTCGCAGGTCGAGACCCAGAACTTCGAGACCCGTAAGAACGTCCTGAAGTACGACGAGGTCCTCAACCGCCAGCGTGAGGTCATCTACGGCGAGCGTCGCCGCGTCCTGGAGGGCGAGGACCTGCAGGAGCAGATCCAGCACTTCATGAACGACACGATCGACGCCTACGTACAGGCCGAGACCGCCGAGGGCTTCCCGGAGGACTGGGACCTCGACCGGCTGTGGGGCGCCTTCAAGCAGCTCTACCCGGTGAAGGTCACCGTCGAGGAACTGGAGGAGGCGGCCGGCGACCGGGCCGGTCTGACCGCCGACTACATCGCGGAGTCCATCAAGGACGACGTCATGGAGCAGTACGAGGCGCGGGAGAAGCAGCTCGGCTCCGAGATCATGCGCGAGCTGGAGCGCCGGGTCGTCCTGTCGGTCCTGGACCGCAAGTGGCGCGAGCACCTCTACGAGATGGACTACCTCCAGGAGGGCATCGGCCTGCGCGCGATGGCGCAGAAGGACCCGCTGGTCGAGTACCAGCGCGAGGGCTTCGACATGTTCCAGGCCATGATGGAGGGCATCAAGGAGGAGTCCGTCGGCTACCTGTTCAACCTGGAGGTCCAGGTCGAGCAGCAGGTCGAGGAGGTTCCCGTGGAGGACGCGGCGCCGTCGCTCGACAAGGGCGCGCAGGACGCGGTCCCGGCCCAGGCGGGCGCCCGTCCGGAGATCCGGGCCAAGGGCCTCGACGCGCCGCAGCGCCGGGATCTGCACTTCTCCGCGCCGACCGTGGACGGCGAGGGCGGTGTCGTCGAGGGTGAGTTCACCGACGGCGAGCCCGCGCAGGCCCAGTCCGACGGACTCACGCGCGCGGAGCGCCGCAAGCAGGCCAAGGGCGGACGGCGCCGCAAGAAGTGACGGTGCGGTGCCTGCGGGCGCCGCGGCGGTGGGAAGGGCCGGTCACCTCGGGTGACCGGCCCTTCGGCCTGTCCGGGGCGGTCAGTCGTCGTCCGTGCGGGGCCTTCGCGGGCCGCCCAGCTCCACCGCCGTGCAGCGCCAGCGCAGGTCCCGGCCCTGCTCCAGGCGGAACGCCATGGCACGCAGCCGGTCACCCGCGCCGATGCGCGCGAAGACCTCCAGGGCGCCCGGCCGGGGCTCGAAGTAGCCGATGTCGCGGACGACGGGGGCGGCGCCGCGGGTGCGCAGCGGGCCGCGCTCGGCGAGGTCGGCAAGATCGTCGTAGGCGCGGCCCAGGGTGTGGCGGAGCATCGAGTGGACGGGGCGCCGGCCGCTGAGAACGCCGAGGAGAAGCTCGGCGAAGTGGTCGGTGGGGCGCAGTTGCGGGACGGGGCGGCGAGGCGTCTGAGCGGGGACGACAGGCGCCGCGGAGGGCCGGGCGACCCGGCGGTGGCCCCCGGGCGCGATCCGCCCCGGGAAGAGGGCTGGGGCGGAGGCCGCGGACACGGTGCCCGTGGGGCCGGGAGTGGGGGCCGTGCCCCGGCGGTCGGGGGCCGCGGCCGGTGCCGGGCGGCCGCGGACAGGGGTCGGGGTACGGCCCGACGCCGAGCCGTCGGCGGGGTCGCCCGGCGGTTCTGCGACCGGTACCGGCCTTGTGCTCCGGCCCGGTCCCGCCGTGGGAGGGCGGGTGTCCGCGGGCCGCGTACGCGACCGTTGGGAGCGGCCCGGAGCCCCCGGCGGCCGCCCACCGGACGCAGCGGCCCGCACCCCGCGCTCTCCCGGCCTGCGGGGCGGCACACCCCCGGGCGCCCGGGGCGGGACGCCGCGGGGTGCGCCGGACGGCGTGGACCCCGGGGCATAGGACGGCGAGGCCTCCTGGCCCGAGGCGTAGGACGGCGAGTCCTCCCGACCCGGGGCGTAGGACGGCGTGGTCCGCGGGCCGGAGGAGCCTGAGGCCCCCGCGTCGTCAGGCGGCGTGACCCCTGCCCCCGGGGCGTCGGAGGACGGGGTGCCGGTGCGGCCGTGGGGCGGCGTGGCTCCCGGGCCGTAGGACGGCGGCCTCGAGGCGGGAGGGGAAGTCGGGAGGGTGGGGCGGGGCTGTGTTCGGGTCATGACCTTGTACATGGAGTCCCCGTTCGGCGGCCCGGGTGATACCGGGCGGTAACTTCGTGGTCGGTGATCTTGTACGGGCTGGAGGGGCGGCACGGCAAGGAGGCCGGCGGCCGCGTCGAGGGGCTGAGAAGTTCACCTATCCGAGTGACCGGGGCGGCCGGAGGGCCTGGGACACCAGGTGTGGACCGGGTGAATGCGGGGCCCGGGGTGGACGCGTCGGACGCCCTGGGTGGGGACTCGAAAGGGGACACCCGCACGTATCCTGAAGGCTCTCCCGCCGGGCCGCCGAGCGCTCCGGCGGCGTCCCCGACCACGAAAGCGGCAGACTCATGCGCGTCTACGTCCCCCTGACCCTGTCCGGCCTCGCCGAGGCGTACCGGGCGGGGGAGCTGGGGACCGGGCCGCTCGTCGCCTACGCCGTCACACCGGCGTTGCGCGAGTGGTACCTGTCGGACGACGTCGAGGAGCTGGAGTACGCCGCCCTCAACCGGGCCGCCCTGGCCTCGCTGCGGCTGCTGGCGGCCGACCCGGGCGCGGCCCGGCGCCGGGTCGTGGTCGCCGCCGACGTGCCCGACGGAGCCGCCGCGGCCGGTCCGGACCGGGGACTCGATCCCGCGGCGCTGGGCGAGGTCCGGGTCGCCGGGCCGCTGCCGCTGGCCAAGGCGGCCGCGGTGCACGTCGACTCCGCCGACGCGGAGGCGGACGTGAGCGCCGCGGCCGAGGCCCTCGCGGCGGCGGACGGCGGGGACGACGACGCCCAGTTCGTCGTGGACGGCGCGGAGGACCACGAGCTGCTCTGGTACGCGACGCAGGAGATCCCGAACCTGGTGTGACCAGGCACCTCGCCTCGCGGTGTCCCGATTGTCAGTGGCGGCGGGTACGTTTTCGGGCATGGGGATGCAGACGGGCGCACACATCGTGTGGGACTGGAACGGCACGTTGTTGAACGACAACGACGCGATCATCGGGGCGACGAACGCGGCGTTCGCCGAGCTGGGGCTGGCACCGATCACGCTGGAGCGGTACCGGTCGTTGTACTGCGTGCCGGTGCCGAAGTTCTACGAGCGGCTGATGGGCCGGCTGCCCACCGACGCCGAGTGGGAGGTCATGGACGCGACCTTCCAGCGCTACTACAGCGTGCACCGCAGCCGGTGCGCGCTCGCCGAGGGCGTCACGGAGCTGCTCGCCGGGTGGCGGTCGGCCGGGCGCAGCCAGTCCATCCTCAGCATGTACGGCCATGACGAGCTGGTGCCGCTGGTCCAGGGGTTCGGGATCGAGACGCACTTCATACGCGTCGACGGGCGGACCGGGCCGTCCGGGGGCAGCAAGGCCGAGCACATGGTGCGGCACCTCGCGCAGCTGGCGCTGGCTGGGGTGGAGCCCGCGCGCACGGTGGTGATCGGGGACGCCGCCGACGACGCGGTGGCGGCGCGCCACGTGGGGGCGGAGGCAGTGCTCTACACCGGGGGGTCGCACAGCCGGGCCAGCCTCGAAAAGGTCGGGGTGCCGGTGGTGGACACGCTCGGGGAGGCCGTGGTGGTGGCGGAGCGGCTGGCGGGATGACGGCGGCGTCCGGTACCCCGGACCACGCCGCTACCCGGGCGTAGCTGTGCGGAACGTCCAAGTCGGGGGCCCGGTTTTGTACACATGCGGCTCATGACGGGGAGCCCTCGGGGGGCGATAGCCTTGTGGCGTGATCAGCGCGATAGCTCGCGGGGGCACTGGTGCCCCTGCCCTGCGCCCGGCGCCCGCGGACGACATCCGTGGCCGGGCGGCGGTCGCTGATCCTCGCGGGCGGGACGGGGCATCGAAGACCCCCGGTACGGCGCCGCGCACTCCCCGGACGGTGACGGCGAGAGCGAAGTCACACCCGGTGGGAGCGGCGACATTGGCTGATATGCCCCCGCTCTTCTCATCTTGCGGCATAGCGTCGGAGAAGACCGGACACCCCGTGTCCCGACGTCATGCCGGAAGGCAGGAGACCGTACTTCCTTCTACGTCACGCAACGGCGCGCGACAGGAGTCAGAGGACAATGCAGACCAAGCTGGACGAAGCCAAGGCCGAGCTGCTCGAAAGGGCTGCCCGGGTAGCTGAGAACAGCCCGGTCGGGGGGCACCTACCGACCGGGACGACGGGCGAGGGAACTCCGGGCACCCCGGACGGCCCGGACGGCGCCCCGGACTACGCATCCGTGTTCGCGTTCCTCCAGCGCTACTACCGGCACACGGCCCCGGAGGACCTCGCCGACCGCGACCCGGTCGATGTCTTCGGAGCCGCCGTCTCGCACTACCGGCTGGCCGAGAACCGCCCGCAGGGCACGGCGAACGTCCGCGTGCACACTCCGACGGTCGAGGAGAACGGCTGGACGTGCAGCCACTCCGTCGTCGAGGTGGTCACCGACGACATGCCCTTCCTCGTCGACTCCGTGACCAACGAGCTGACCCGCCAGGGCCGCGGCATCCACGTCGTCGTCCACCCGCAGATCGTGGTGCGGCGCGACATCGCCGGCAAGCTCGTCGAGGTGCTGGCCGGTCGGCCCACCGCCGACCTGCCGCACGACGCGCACGTCGAGTCCTGGATCCACGTCGAGATCGACCGCGAGACCGACCGCGGCGACCTGAAGCAGATCACCGCCGACCTGCTGCGCGTCCTGAACGACGTCCGCGAGACCGTCGAGGACTGGGGCAAGATGCGGGACGCAGCCGTCCGCATCGCCGACCAGCTGTCGACCGAGGCCACCCCGGAGGACCTCCCCGCGCGCGAGCTGGAGGAGGCCCGCGAGCTGCTGCGCTGGCTGGCCGACGACCACTTCACCTTCCTCGGCTACCGCGAGTACGAACTGCGCGAGGACGACTCCCTCGCCGCCGTCGCCGGGACCGGTCTCGGCATCCTGCGCTCCGACCCGCACCACGCGACCGACGAGAGCCACCCCGTCAGCCCCTCCTTCGAGCGGCTGCCCGCCGACGCCCGGGCCAAGGCCCGCGAGCACCGGCTGCTGGTGCTGACCAAGGCGAACAGCCGGGCCACCGTGCACCGCCCCTCGTACCTCGACTACGTCGGCGTCAAGAAGTTCGACGAGAACGGCAACGTCGTCGGCGAGCGGCGCTTCCTCGGCCTGTTCTCCTCCGCCGCCTACACCGAGTCCGTGCGCCGGGTGCCGGTCGTGCGGCGCAAGGTGGAGGAGGTGCTGGAGCGGGCCGGTTTCTCGCCCAACAGCCACGACGGGCGGGACCTGCTGCAGATCCTGGAGACGTACCCGCGCGACGAGATGTTCCAGACCTCCGTGGAGGAGCTGGAGCCGATCGTCACCTCCGTGCTCTACCTCCAGGAGCGGCGCCGCCTGCGGCTCTACCTGCGCCAGGACGAGTACGGGCGCTACTACTCGGCGCTCGTCTACCTCCCCCGCGACCGCTACACCACCGGTGTCCGGCTGCGGATCATCGACATCCTCAAGGAGGAGCTCGGCGGCACCAGCGTCGACTTCACCGCCTGGAACACCGAGTCGATCCTGTCCCGGCTGCACTTCGTGGTCCGGGTCCCGCAGGGCACCGAGCTGCCGCACCTGTCCGACGCCGACAAGGAGCGCGTCGAGGCGCGCCTGGTCGAGGCCGCCCGCTCCTGGGCCGACGGCTTCGGCGAGGCGCTGACCGCCGAGTTCGGCGAGGAACGCGCCGCGGAGCTGCTGCGCCACTACGGGTCCGCCTTCCCCGAGGGCTACAAGGCCGACCACGGTCCGCGCTCCGCGGTCGCCGACCTCGGCCACCTGGAGCAGCTCGACGAGGAGAAGACCTTCGCGCTGAGCCTGTACGAGCCGGTCGGCGCCGCGCCCGAGGAACGACGCTTCAAGATCTACCAGAAGGGCGGCTCGGTCTCCCTGTCCGCGGTGCTGCCGGTGCTCAGCCGGCTCGGCGTCGAGGTCACCGACGAGCGCCCCTACGAACTGCGCTGCGCGGACCGCACCACGGCCTGGATCTACGACTTCGGCCTGCGCATGCCCAAGGCCCCGGCCGGTGGCGCCGACTACCTCGGCGACGACGCCCGCGAGCGCGTCCAGGACGCCTTCGCCGCCACCTGGACCGGCAAGGCGGAGAACGACGGCTTCAACGCCCTCGTGCTCGGCGCCGGACTGACCTGGCGCGAGGCGATGGTGCTGCGCGCGTACGCCAAGTACCTGCGGCAGGCCGGTTCGACCTTCAGCCAGGACTACATGGAGGACACCCTCCGCAACAACGTCCACACCACGCGCCTGCTCATCAACCTGTTCGAGGCGCGGATGGCGCCGGAGCGGCAGCGGGCCGGGCGGGAGATCGTCGACGCCCTGCTCGAAGAGGTCGACGCCGCCCTGGACCAGGTGGCGAGCCTTGACGAGGACCGGATCCTGCGGTCCTTCCTCACCGTCATCAAGGCGACGCTGCGCACCAACTTCTTCCAGGAGGCGGCGGGCGGCAAGCCGCACGACTACGTCTCCATGAAGTTCGACCCGCAGGCCATCCCCGACCTGCCCGCGCCACGCCCGGCGTTCGAGATCTGGGTGTACTCGCCGCGCGTCGAGGGTGTGCACCTGCGCTTCGGCAAGGTCGCGCGCGGTGGTCTGCGCTGGTCGGACCGGAGGGAGGACTTCCGTACCGAGATCCTCGGCCTGGTCAAGGCGCAGATGGTGAAGAACACCGTCATCGTGCCGGTCGGCGCCAAGGGTGGCTTCGTCGCCAAGCAGCTGCCCGACCCGAGCGTCGACCGCGACGCGTGGCTGGCGGAGGGCATCGCCAGCTACAAGACGTTCATCTCGGCGCTGCTCGACATCACCGACAACATGGTGGCCGGGGAGGTCGTGCACCCCGCCGACGTCGTCCGGCACGACGAGGACGACACCTACCTCGTCGTCGCCGCCGACAAGGGCACCGCGAAGTTCTCCGACATCGCCAACGAGGTCGCCGAGTCCTACAACTTCTGGCTCGGAGACGCCTTCGCCTCCGGCGGCAGCGCGGGCTACGACCACAAGGGCATGGGCATCACCGCCCGCGGCGCCTGGGAGTCCGTCAAGCGGCACTTCCGGGAGCTGGGCGTGGACACCCAGACCCAGGACTTCACGGTCGTCGGCATCGGCGACATGTCCGGCGACGTCTTCGGCAACGGCATGCTGCTCAGCGAGCACATCCGCCTGGTCGCCGCCTTCGACCACCGGCACATCTTCATCGACCCGACGCCGGACGCGGCCACCTCGTACGCCGAGCGCCGCCGGTTGTTCGAGCTGCCCCGCTCCTCCTGGGAGGACTACGACACCGGGCTGCTCTCGGCGGGCGGTGGCATCTTCCCGCGCACGGCCAAGTCGATCCCGGTCAACGCGCACATCCGCGAGGCCCTCGGCATCGAGGCGGGGATCACCAAGATGACCCCGGCCGAGCTGATGAAGGCGATCCTCAGCTCCCCGGTGGACCTGCTGTGGAACGGCGGCATCGGTACGTACGTCAAGGCGTCCACCGAGTCCGACGCGGACGTCGGCGACAAGGGCAACGACGCCATCCGCGTCGACGGCAAGGACCTGCGGGTCCAGGTCGTCGGCGAGGGCGGCAACCTGGGCCTGACCCAGCTGGGCCGGATCGAGTTCGCGCTGCGGGGCGGCCGGATCAACACCGACGCCATCGACAACAGCGCGGGCGTGGACACCTCCGACCACGAGGTGAACATCAAGATCCTGCTCAACGGTCTCGTCAAGGACGGCGACATGACCGTCAAGCAGCGCAACAAGCTGCTCGCCCAGATGACCGACGAGGTCGGCGCGCTGGTCCTGCGCAACAACTACGCGCAGAACACGGCGATCGCCAACGCGCTGGCGCAGTCCAGGGACATGCTCCACGCCCAGCAGCGCTTCATGCGGCACCTGGTCAGGGAGGGCCACCTCAACCGGGCCCTGGAGTTCCTGCCCACCGACCGCCAGATCCGTGAGCGGCTGAGCAGCGGACACGGCCTGACCGGCCCGGAGACGGCCGTGCTGCTGGCGTACACGAAGATCACGGTCGCCGAGGAGCTGCTGCACACCTCGCTGCCGGACGACCCGTACCTCAAGGGCCTGCTGCACGCCTACTTCCCGTCGGCGCTGCGCGATCAGTTCGCCGAGCAGGTCGACAGCCACCCGCTGCGCCGCGAGATCACGACGACCGTCCTGGTCAACGACACGGTCAACACGGGCGGTACGACGTATCTGCACCGGATGCGCGAGGAGACCGGCGCGTCGCTCGAGGAGATCGTGCGGGCGCAGACCGTGGCCCGGGCGATCTTCAGTTCCTCCTCGGTGTGGGACGCGGTGGAGGCTCTGGACACCAAGGTCGACGCCGCCGTCCAGACCCGGATCCGGCTGCACTCGCGCCGCCTGGTCGAGCGCGGCACGCGCTGGCTGCTCAACAACCGGCCGCAGCCGCTGGAGCTGGCCGAGACGGTGGAGTTCTTCGCCGAGCGGGTCGAGCAGGTGTGGTCGGAGCTGCCGAAGCTGCTGCGGGGCGCGGACGCGGAGTGGTACCAGCACATCCACGACGAGCTGACCGCCGCCGGGGTCCCGGACGAGCCGGCCACGCGGGTGGCCGGGTTCTCCTCGGCCTTCGCGACGCTGGACATCGTGTCGGTGGCCGACCGCATGGGCAAGGAGCCGCTGGACGTCGCCGAGGTGTACTACGACCTCGCCGACCGGCTCGGCGTCACCCAGCTGATGGACCGGATCAGTGACCTGCCCCGGAACGACCGCTGGCAGTCCATGGCCCGCGCGGCGATCCGCGAGGACCTGTACGCGGCGCACGCGTCGCTGACCGCGGATGTCCTGGCGGTGGGCAACGGCACGTCTACGCCGGAGCAGCGGTTCAAGGCGTGGGAGGAGAAGAACGCGGCGATTCTTGGGCGGGCGCGGACGACGCTGGAGGAGATCCGGTCGTCGGACGAGTTCGATCTGTCGAATCTGTCGGTGGCCATGCGGACGATGCGGACGTTGTTGCGTACGCATTCGTAGGCGGTGCGGTGTTACGGCGTTCACGCCGTTGCCGTGTGAGGCGCCCCGGGCCGCGACGGTCCGGGGCGCCTGTGCGTCTGCGGCAGGGTGGGGCCTGGGCGGGAGTGGGGTCGCAGCCGGCGTTGCGGGGTGCCGCCTGCGCCCACCCGTGCCGCCCCAGCGGCACGACTGCCCGCAGCTGGGGCGGGTGCGGCACGACTGCCCGCAGCTGGAGTGGGCGTCAACGGAGGACGTTGGCCACCAAGCGGGCTGCTCTTCGGGTTCTCGGGGTGGAGAGGCGGCGGGCTGCCGGGCGGAGGATGGCTGAGGTGGCCCCCGCCGGGCGCCAGGTGATCTGGAGGCGGCCCGGGTTGTGGCCCTCCGGGCGGAGGGTGATCCGGTGGGGCGTGAGGCCGGTGCGGTAGGGGACGCGGGCCGTGAGGGGCGGGAAGGTCAGCGGCGCCAGGAGGATCCCCGTGTGGGTGCGGCCCTGGTGGCGCAGCCGGAGTACGGGATGGCGGGTGCCCTCGAAGCCGTGGACCGGGAGACGAGCCGCCGCCAGGTCCAGGCGGACGCGGCCCTCGAAAAGCCCGGGGCGGACCGGCGAGAGGCGGAAGGGCACCGTGAGGCGCCGGCGGCCGGGGGAGAGGTGGAGCACGGCGCGCTGGGGGCCGACGGGGAGGCGCAGGGCCGGGTCGTAGGTGCGGACGGTGAGGTCGACCGAGGCACCGGGACCGCGCCTGACCTCCGTGATCTCGTGCCGGAGCAGGGCGGTGAAGAACGGGCGGGTGTCCAGTTCGAGGTCCGTCAGGTCCAGCTCGCGCCGGGCCTCGGGGGAGTCCGGGACGCCCTCGCCCCAGTACACGCGGCCGCTCTCCTCGTCCGGCGTCACCCGGCGCGGCGCCACGTCGTGGCCGAGGCCGCGGGCCGCCGTGCGGACGTCGGACAGACGCCGGTCGCGCAGCAGGCGCAGGACGACCCGTTCGGCGCGGGGCAGCCGGGCGTAGGCGCCGTCGGCGAGTGTGTCGAGGTAGGGGTTCATCAGGTCGGCGAAGGACGCCAGCCACGCGTCGTCCCGGTAGGGGAGGTCACCGGCGTACATCCGGAAGTCGTGCTTGAGGAACTTGAAGTCCTTGTCCTCGCGCAGCCCCTCGTGCCCGCTCTCGGCCAGGAACGCGTCGATGAGCCGCTGCACGTGGACGCGGTCGCGGACGTTGGTGAGCTTGTGCCGCTGGTTGGAGATGGAGGCGGAGTCGGAGGCGGCGTACGGGGCTATGTACCAGCGGTAGACCGGCTCGGGGACGACGGTGAACGTCTTGGCCAGGCAGTACGCCTGCGCCGAGAAGAGCTGGTCCTCGTAGTGGATGCCCTCCGGGAAGCGCAGGCCGTGCCGGTCGAGGAAGGCGCGGGCGTACATCTTGCTGGTGGAGAGGTGCTCGAAGAACAGCCGCGGGTCGGCCTCGATGCCGTCGAGGGTGCGGCGCTCGGCGACCAGGTGCGGCATCCAGGTCGTCCGGCGTCCGCCGTCCACGCGGACGCGGTGCACGGCGCCCATCGCGAAGTCCAGGTCGCGTTCGCGGTGGGCGGCGAGCAGGACCTCGACGGCACGCTCGGGGAGTTCGTCGTCGCTGTCCAGGAACATCAGGTACGGCGCCCGGGCGATCTCCAGGGCGCGGTTGCGCGGGGCGCTGCACCCGCCGCTGTTCTCGGGCAGCCGGAGGTACACGATCCGCGGGTCGTGGGCGGCCAGTTCGCGGGCCACCTCCTCGGTCGCGTCCGTCGAGTGGTCGTCGCTGATGACGACCTCGATGTTCGCGTGGGTCTGGCGCAGCACGGACGCGACGGCGCGGGGGAGGCGTTCGGCGTCGTTGTAGACGATGACCGTGACGGTGACGTCCGGGATGCTCATGGGCGGCAGGAGCGTGCCTGTGGCGGGGCTCGTGGTGGCTGTCCTCATGACGCGCAGGCCTCCTCGGGGTTCGGGGCCGGGGTGCGGTCCTCGACCGGCAGGACCGGGGGCAGGGTCCGCTCGTCCTCGCCGAGGAAGACCCGGCGCACGACGCGTTCGGCGGCGCGGCCGTCGTCGTACTCGCAGAAGCGGCGCCGGAAGGCGGTCCGTGCCTTGGTCGCGCGTTCGTCGTGCCAGGCGTCGGTGGTGAGGATCTCCGTCAGTTCCGCCTGGGTGCGGGCGACCGGCCCGGGGGCCTCGGCCATCAGGTCGAAGTAGACGCCGCGGGTGGTGCGGTACGTCTCCCAGTCGTCGGCGTGGATGACGATCGGGCGGTCGAGGTTGGCGTAGTCGAACATGATCGACGAGTAGTCGGTGACCAGCGCGTCGGCGGCCAGGCACAGTTCCTCGACGGGTTCGTAGGAGGAGACGTCGACGAGGCGGCCGGTGCGGCGCAGGCCCGCCAGCGGGGCCGAGGGGGATGCGGCGCTGTCGTAGAAGTAGTGGGCGCGCACCAGCAGAACCGTTTCCTCGCCGAGTCGGTCGGCGAGGGCGGCGAGGTCGAGGCGCGGGGTCCAGCCGGCCTCGTAGTCGCGGTGGGTGGGCGCGTAGAGGACCGCGCGGCGGCCGGGCGCGATGCCGAGGCGTGCGCGGGCCGCGCGGACCTCGGCGGGACCGGCGGTGTAGTACACGTCGTTGCGCGGGTAGCCGTGGTCGAGGGAGATGTGGCGGGACGGGTAGGCCCGCTGCCACATGCGGGTGGAGTGGCTGTTGGCGGAGACGCTGAAGTCCCACTTGTCGACGCGTTCCAGCAGGGCCTGGAAGTCCAGGCCGTGGGCGGCGGCCGGGTAGGGCAGCTGGTCCACGCCCATGCGCTTGAGCGGGGTGCCGTGGTGGGTCTGGAGGTGGACGGTGCCGGGGCGTTTGACCACCGCGTCCGGGAAGTTGACGTTGTTGACCAGGTACTTGGCGCGGGCCAGCACCTCCCAGTAGCGGCGGGTGCCGGGCACGACGTGGTCGGTGCCGGGCGGCAGCAGGGCCGCGCCCTGCGCCGTGACCACCCACACGGGGTGGACGCCCGGGGCGAGTTCGGTGAGCTTGGCGGCGATCGCGGCCGGGTTGCAGGCCACCCCGCGGTTCCAGTACGCCGAGAAGACCGCGAGGTGCGGGTCGAGGGGCCGGGCCAGGGCGGCGCGGTACTGGAGGGTGCGCAGCCGCGTGCCGGCCCGGCGTCTGCCGGTGCGCACGGCGGAGCGCACCCCGCGGCGGGCGTGGTTGGCGCTCTGGAGGGCGCGGTACTTGCCGTAGGCGCCCTCCTCCAGGAGCGACCGGCGTACGCCCTCCAGACCGGCCGGGCGCCGCGGTTTCTCGGGGCGGTGGCGCCGGGCGGTCACGGACGCCCGGTGGAAGAACTCGCGCGCCACGTCGTCCGGCATCCCGGCGCGGGCGAAGGTGTGCAGGCAGTCGCGGACCAGCAGGTCGTACAGGACCCCCTGGACGGCGGGCCGGTCGGCGGCCAGGCCCAGGAGCGCCTCGTAGCGGTCGACCAGCGCGTACCGCTCGGCGGGCGTGGGCGGCGGGAGGCTCTCGGGGCGCAGTCGGCGGTCCTCGTACGCCGGGAGCGGCAGGCAGGCGACGCGGTCGGCGAGCAGCAGCGCGGCGTACGCGGCGAACGGCTCGTCCTCGGTGGTCAGGAGCCGCTCGCGGGCCCGCCAGAAGGCGGCGCGCACGACGCGGTTGCCCAGCAGCGGGGTCAGCCGGAGCAGTGCCGCGCGGTCGTCCAGGGCGAGGTCGGCGCGGCCCGCGCGGGCCAGCCGGGGGCCGTCGGGGGAGGGCAGGCCCGAGGCCCGCCACGAGCTGCGGACATGGTCGAGGAGCAGGACGTCCACGGTGTCGGGCAGGCCGCCGACGTGCTCGGCGACGGCGGGCGGGGCGCCGACCGGCAGCCCGTCCTTGGCGTGCACGAAGTGCAGCCACCGGCCCCGCGCCCGGGCCGCCCCCGCCGAGCGGGCCGCGGCGTCCCCCGCCCCGTCCGGCAGGGGCAGCACGGTGAAGGCCGGTGCGTGCCGCTCGGCGACTTCGCGCGCCCAGTCGCCGACGGCGGCGACGATCACCTCGACGCCGGTGAGGGAGTGGGCGTCCAGGGAGTCGAGGAGGGCGGGCAGGTGGTCCTCGACGTTGCGGCCGTGGACGATGACGCTGAGGTCGGGGCCCGGCTGAGGGGCCGTCTCGGGGACCGTCTCGGGCATCGCGGGGACTCCTTCGCCTCGGCCTTCGCTGCGTCGCTCCCGGTCGCTCCTGTGGGTCGGGTTCTATTCGGTCATAGTGACATCAATCGCGCAAAAGGCTTAATCGTGGGCGCCGTGCGTACGCCTCCCGGGGGACGGAGGGCCGGTCACGCCACCGCCTTCGCCCCGGTGGCGGGCTGGGGAGCCGTCTGGGAGGTCGCCTTGGGAGTCGCCTTGGGGGTCGCCTTGGCTTTCGCGGCCCGGTCCGGCCCGCCGGTGAACTTCTCGTACTCCTTCAGCACCTCCTCCGTCGGCCCGTCCATGCGCAGCTCGCCGCGCTCCAGCCACAGCACCCGGTCGCAGGTGTCGCGGATGGACTTGTTGCTGTGGCTGACCAGGAACACCGTGCCGGCGTGCTGCCGCAGCTCCCGGATGCGTTCCTCGGAGCGCTTCTGGAAGGAGCGGTCGCCCGTGGCCAGGGCCTCGTCGACGAGGAGGACGTCGTGGTCCTTGGCGGCGGCGATGGAGAACCGCAGCCGGGCCGCCATGCCGGAGGAGTAGGTGCGCATCGGCAGGGTGATGAAGTCGCCCTTCTCGTTGATGCCCGAGAAGTCGACGATCTCCTGGTAGCGCTCCTTGATCTGCGCGCGGGACATGCCCATCGCCAGGCCGCCGAGGTACACGTTGCGCTCGCCGGTGAGGTCGTTCATCAGGGCGGCGTTGACGCCGAGCAGGGAGGGCTGCCCGTCGGTGTAGATCCTGCCGTTCTCCACCGGGAGCAGGCCGGCGACCGCCTTGAGCAGCGTCGACTTGCCCGAGCCGTTGGTGCCTATCAGGCCGATGGCCTCGCCGCGGTAGGCCACGAAGGACACGTTCTTCACGGCGTGCACCCGGCGTACGCCGGCGGCCTTCTCGGTCTGCTTCCGGCGCAGGATGCGGTTGAGGGCGGCGGTCGCGGAGCCGCGCCCGGCCCCGGTGCCGTTGACCCGGTAGACGATGTCGACGCCGTCGGCGACGACGGTGGGTACCCGCTCGGCGGGGGTGTTGTCAGCCACGACCGTACGTCTCCTCGGCCTTCCAGAAGTAGATGAAGCCGCCGATCCCGGCGACCAGGGCCCAGCCCACCGCGAGCGCCCACACGTGCGGCGGCAGCTGGCTGCCCCCGAAGGTGTCGATCAGGGCGAAGCGCATCAGGTCGATGTAGACGACGGCGGGGTTGAGCTGGAGGGCGGTGCCGACCCAGGACGGCAGGCCGCTGTCCGGGCCGGTCATGTGCTCGATGCTGAACATGACGCCCGAGGCGTACATCCAGGTGCGCAGCAGGAACGGCATCAGCTGGGCCATGTCGGGGATCTTCGAGCCCACCCGGGCCATGACCATCGCCACGCCCGCGTTGAACACGAACTGCAGCACCAGCGCCGGGACCGCGAGCACCCAGGACGGGGTGGGCGGCACGCCGAAGGCCAGCAGGATCACGAGCAGGGCCGCCATCGAGAACAGCAGCTGCTGGAGCTGCTGGAGGCAGAACGACACCGGCAGCGCCGCCCGCGGGAAGTGCAGGGCGCGTACGAGGCCGAGGTTGCCGGAGATGGCGCGGGTGCCCGCCATGATCGAGCTCTGCGTGAAGGTCCACACGAACACGCCGGTGACCAGGAACGGGACGAAGTCCTCCACGCCGCGGCTGGTGTTCATCAGCATGCCGAAGATGAAGTAGTACACCGCCGCGTTGAGCAGGGGCGTCATCACCTGCCAGACCTGGCCCAGCTTGGCCTGGCTGTACTGGGCGGTGAGCTTGGCGGTGGAGAAGGCGCCGATGAAGTGCCGGCGCGCCCACAGCTGACGCACGTACTGGGGCAGGGAGGGGCGGGCACCGCTGACCGACAGCCCGTGCCGGGCGGCGAGCGCCGCGAGGTCGTGGTCGGCGGCGGGGCCGGGTGCGGTGGCGGAGGGGGCGGCGGCCTGGGCCGATGCCCGGGTGGGGGGTGGGGGATCGAGGACCTGGCTCACATCCGGTGCTTTCGCTCGGGGGAGGGGGCGAGAGGGCGACGCCCGTCGTTCACCTGGGTGACCGTGTGAGTTCACTTACGTCGGGACGGCACCGTATCGTCGTAACGTGAGCGTAGGGCGTGGTGACGCCGGAACGCAACCGTTTCGTCGTGACGCCCTATGCTTGCCCCGTATGACGACCAACGCCGCCGCCGACGAGCCGACGCCGCGCCCGCGCCGCCGGGCCCCCGCGGGGGCGGCGGTGCTCCGCGAGGACGTGACGGAGGCCATCCGGGCGGCGGTCTTCGAGGAACTGGCCGCGGTCGGCTACGCCCGGATGTCCATCGAGGGCATCGCGCGCCGCGCGGGCGTCGGCAAGACCGCCGTCTACCGGCGCTGGCGCTCCAAGCTGCACCTGGTGCTCGACATCGTCTCCGCCCTCGCCGTGCAGGGCCTGCCCGCGCCGGACACCGGCTCCCTGGAGGGCGACCTGCGGCTGCTGTACGAGGTGACGTCCCGGGCCCTGCGCCACCCGGTGGCCTCGCAGGTCATCCCCGACCTCCAGGCGGAGGCGGCCCGCAACCCGGACATCGCCGAGGCGCTGCAGAAGACCCTGCGGGAGGGCCAGGACGGCGTCGCCAGCAGGATCCTCGCCGCGGCGGCCGAACGCGGCGAACTGGATCCCGCCCTCGACACCGACCTGGCCCTCGACCTGATCTCGGGCCCGCTGTACTGGCGCTCGGTGGTCGTCCGCACCCCGAAGCTGCCGAAGGGCTACCTGGGCTCGCTGGCCCGGGCCACGGCGGAGGGCCTGAAGGCGCTCTGAGCCGGGACCGGCTGTCAGTGGCTCCTGCCAGGATGCGCCCATGGAACGTACGGAACCGATGGATCCTACGGGGATCGTGCAGGAGTTCTGGGCCCGCATGCGGGCCCGTGACTGGGAGGGCCTCGGCGCGCTGCTCGCCGACGACCTGGTGGTGGAGTGGCCGGTCAGCGCCGAGCGGATCGAGGGCCGCGCGGACTTCGTGAGCGTCAACGCGCGGTATCCGGAGGGCTGGTCGATCGAGGTGCTGCGCGTCGTGGCCGACGGCGGGACCGTGGTCTCGGAGGTGGAGGTCCCGCACGAGACGATGGGCGTCCACCGGGCCGTGTCGCTGTGGACGGTCCGGGACGGGCGGATAGCGGGCGGCCGGGAGTACTGGACGGCACTGGGCTCGGACCCGTCGCCGCAGTGGCGGGCGCCCTTCGTGCGACCGCTGTAGACGATGCCCGCTCCCGGCTCCCGGGCCGCCCGCATACGATCGGACCGTGACGATCACCTAC
This sequence comes from Streptomyces sp. BBFR25, assembly GCF_044590125.1. Classification (NCBI taxonomy): domain Bacteria; kingdom Bacillati; phylum Actinomycetota; class Actinomycetes; order Kitasatosporales; family Streptomycetaceae; genus Streptomyces; species Streptomyces sp. BBFR25. Next base: position 3,410,596 of record NZ_CP172447.1, on the reverse strand, counting down.
CGGTGGCGAGGAGACGTCGACAACGCCCTCCTCGACGCCCTCCACGCCGACGCCTTCGGCCACCCGGCCGACGGGACCGACTGGCGGGCGCGACTGGAGCGGCACAGCCTGGGCTGGGTCTGCGCCCGGGAGGGCGGCTCGCTGGTCGGCTTCGTCAACGTCGTCTGGGACGGCGGGGCACACGCCTTCCTCCTGGACACGGTGGTGGCCCGGCACCGCCGGTCCCGCGGGGTGGGCGCCCGACTGGTCTCGGTCGCCGCCGAACAGGCCCGGGCGGCGGGGTGCGAGTGGCTGCACGTCGACTTCGAGGACGACCTGCGCCCGTTCTACTTCGACACGTGCGGGTTCAAGGAGACGACGGCCGGTCTCATCGCCCTGTGAAGCGCCGGGCGGACGGCACACTGGTCCGATGATCCCAACAGACCCCAAGGCCACTCTCCGCTTCTACCTCCAGTCCGCCCGCGACGCCCTGCTCTGGAAGCTCGAAGGGCTCTCGGAGTACGACATACGGCGCCCGGCCACGCCGACCGGTACCAATCTGCTCGGGCTGGTGAAGCACGTCGCCACCGTGGAGCTGGGTTATCTCGGCGAGGTCTTCGGGCGGCCGCCGGAGGAAGCGCTGCCCTGGATGGCGGAGGGTGCCGAGGCCGACGCGGACATGTGGGCCACCGCCGACGAGTCGCGCGAGTACGTAGTGGGGGTGTACCGCCGGGCGTGGGCCCACGCGGACGCGACGATCGACGCGCTGGCGCTGGACACGGTCGGCAAGGTGCCCTGGTGGGCCGAGGGCAGGGACGAGGTGACGTTGCACCACGCCGTGATCCGCGTGATCGCGGACACCCAGCGGCACGCCGGGCACGCCGACATCATCCGGGAGCTGACGGACGGCGCCGTGGGGATGCGCGAGGACAACGTCGGGCTGCCGACGGGGGATGCCGCGCGGTGGGAGGCGTACCGGGCCCGGATCGAGCAAGCGGCTCGGGAGGCCGGACGCCGGGGGGACTCGGGGCGGGCCCGATGAGGCGGGCGTGGACGGGCCCGGTGCTGCTGCTGATCGCCGGAGCGGGGGCCGCGACCGGGCCGTTCGTCCAGGGGCGTCCGGGGACGGGTGCCGTGCTGTCGCTGGTGTTCGTGCTGCTGGCGGGGCTGACCTCGCCGCTGGTGTTCCCCAGGTCGATCGGTGCGCCGGAGGCGCGGCGGCGCAGTGCCGTCGACGGGCGGCCGGTCGTCTTCTGGCGCCCGGGGTGCGCCTACTGCCTGCGGCTGCGCATCCGGCTGGGGCACAGGGCCCGGCGGCTGCACTGGGTCGACATCTGGCGGGACGAGGCCGGGGCGGAGCTGGTGCGCGGGGTCAACGACGGCAACGAGACCGTGCCCACGCTGCTCGTGGCGGGCCGGCCGTACACCAACCCCGACCCCGCCTGGGTGCGTGAGCAGGTCTCCTCGCCGCGCTGACCGGGCGTCAGTCCCGGGCCGCCTCGGGGTGGAGCCGCACCCAGCCCGCCCAGGCCGACGTGATCATGTCCTCGACGTCGTACTTGGCCTTCCAGTCCAGTTCGACGGCGGCGCGGTCGGCCGAGGCGACGACGCGGGCCGGGTCGCCGGGGCGGCGGGGCGTGACCGTCGGCGGCTGGTCGTAGCCGGTGAGGGCGTTGATGCGGTCGATCATCTCGCGGACGGAGACGCCCTCGCCCCGGCCGATGTTGAGGGTGAGGGCGCGGCCCGGGGAGGACTGAAGAGCGCGGGCCGCCGCCACATGGGCCTCGGCCAGGTCCACGACGTGGATGTAGTCGCGCACGCAGGTGCCGTCCGGCGTCGCGTAGTCGTCGCCGAAGATCCGGGGTGCCGCGGACTCCGTCAGCTTCTCGAAGACCATCGGGACGAGGTTGTAGACGCCGGTGTCGGCCAGCTCCGGGCTCGCCGCGCCCGCCACGTTGAAGTAGCGCAGGGACGCCGTGGCCAGGCCCGCGGCCTTGCCGGTGGCCCGGACCAGCCACTCGCCGGCCAGCTTGGTCTCGCCGTAGGGCGACATCGGCACGCAGGGCGTCTCCTCGGTCACGAGGTCGACGTCGGGCATGCCGTACACGGCGGCGGAGGAGGAGAAGACGAAGGACGGGACACCGGCCTCCGTGACCGCGTCCAGCAGGACACGCAGGCCCTCCACGTTCTCCCGGTAGTAGTGCAGGGGCAGGTCCACCGACTCGCCGACCTGCTTCTTGGCGGCCAGGTGCACCACGCCGGTGACCGAGTGGTCGGCCAGGGCGCGCGCGACGCGCTCGCCGTCCAGGACCGAGCCCACCACCAGGGGGACGCCGTCGGGCACGCGCTCGGCGATCCCCGTGGACAGGTCGTCGTAGACCACGGCCTTCTCGCCCGCTTCGGTCATCGCCCGTACGACATGCGCCCCGATGTATCCGGCGCCGCCGGTGATCAGCCAGGTCATTGCGGCCGTCCCCTTCGTTCAGTGTTCCTTGGTAGCCATGATCCGTCATCCGGCGCCCGCCGGGCGCCCGCACCCCTCAGGACGGATCGGGGGCCGGATCGGTGCCGTACGCGTCCAGCGCCGCCGTGAGCCGGTCGAGGCGGGCGCGCAGGTCCTGGACCTCGGTGAGGTCCAGGCCGGTCGCCGCGGAGATCCGGCGCGGCACCTCGACGGCCCGCTCGCGCAGCGCCACGCCCTGGCCGGTCAGCCGCACTTCCACCGACCGCTCGTCGCGGACGCTGCGCTCACGCCGGACCAGACCGGCCGCCTCGAGCCGCTTGAGCAGGGGCGACAGCGTGCCGGAGTCGAGACGGAGGTGCTCGCCGAGCTTCTTCACCGGCAGCTCGCCGTGCTCCCACAGCACCAGCATGACCAGGTACTGCGAGTAGGTGAGCCCCAGATCCTTGAGGGCGACGCGGTAGACGCCGCCGAAGGCGCGCGACGCGGCGTTCAGGGAGAAGCAGATCTGCTGGTCCAGGCGGAGCCAGTCGGTCGCGGGCGTGGTCATGCGCTCCAGGGTAACCGACCACCCCGGAGTGCGCTATTTAGTTGTGCACAACTTAGTTGCATTCAATTCAACAGCGTGCTCTACTTGTGGCTGTCAGGCACGCAGGTCTCCTCCCGAACTCCTGAAAGGGACGGTTCTCCCATGGACGCGCTCTACACCGCCGCCGCCACCGCCACCCACGGCCGCGACGGCCGCACCGTCAGCTCCGACGGCAAGCTCGACCTCGCCCTCGGCGTCCCCGTCGAGATGGGCGGCAACGGCGAGGGCACCAACCCCGAGCAGCTGTTCGCCGCCGGGTACGCCGCCTGTTTCGGCAGCGCCCTCGGTGTGGTCGGCCGGGCGGCGAAGGTCGACGTCAGTGATGCCGCGGTGACCGCCGAGGTCGGCATCGGCAAGCAGGGCGAGGGCTTCGCGCTGGCCGTCACCCTCCGGGTCGAGCTGCCCGAGGGGCTCGACGAGGAGACCGGCCGCAAGCTGGTCGAGCAGGCCCACCAGGTCTGCCCCTACTCCAACGCCACCCGCGGCAACATCCCGGTCGACCTCGTCATCGAGTAGCCGCCGGGACCCCGCTCACCCGACCCGCGCCAGCACCTCCCCGGTCCGTTCGCTCCACGCGACGACCACCGCCTCCGCGGGCACCGGGTGCCAGCGGGTCAGCAGCAGCCAGCGGACGTGGTAGCGGCGGGCGACGGCGGTGCGCTCGGCGCGGGTGGAGCCCGGCGCGAGGTACGCCTCGACGTCGGCCACCCGCCGCCCGCGCTCGCGCTCGTCCAGCGACGGGTCCGGCCAGGCGGGCGCCGCGAGGTTCGGCCCGTACCCGGCGATGGCGTGCCCGGCGTAGTAGCCGTCGGTGATCACGACCTCGCCGGGCCCGATGTGCCGGGCCGCCCACGCGTACGCCGGCCAGCTCGGCGGCTGCTCGAAGCCCACCGGGTCCAGCGCGCGCGGCACCACCGCCCCCGCGTGGACCGTGAGGAAACCGAGCAGGGCGCCCGCCGTCGCCGCCCAGCCCAGCGCCGCCCGCCACCGCCCCCACGGCCGGGGCGCCGCCAGCTCCACCGCCAGGGCGAACTGCAGGGGCACCAGCGTGAGCCCGAGGATCCGGCCGTAGGTGTAGTGGCCGCTCAGCCAGCCGTACGCGACGACCGCGCAGTCCAGCGCGAACATCAGCACCAGCGGGTCCCGCCGCGAGCGGCGGCCGCGCGCCCACAGGGCCGGCAGGCCGAGCAGCGCCAGCCAGAACTCCCCGGGCAGGTGGAGGTAGAGCACCCGGTGCATGGCGTCCACGCTGCCGTCGTCGGCCAGTGCGAACACGTCGAAGTACGGCCAGGCCGCGGCCGCCCCCACCGCCACGGCGCCCGTCAGCGCCCACCGCCCCACGACCGGCCCGCGCCACCCGCGCTGCCATCCGGCCACCAGCGCCACCGCACCGAGCACCGCCGCCACCGAGGTGATCGGGTGGACGAGGAGGATCAGGCCGTACAGGGCGCCGAGCCCCGCGTAACCGGGCAGACCGCGCAGTCCGCTCGGCCCCACGTACCGCACCCGGCGCCGGTCCCGCGCCCGTGCGCCGGTCAGGGCCCAGGCCCAGAAGGTGAGCCCGATCGCGCACGTCGACGGGTAGCCGAGGTTGCCCGTCAGCGACATCAGCCCGAGGTAGCCGCTCCACCAGGCCCGCTCGGTGCCCCACAGCAGCGTCATCGCGCCCAGCGCGAGGACCGGCGCCCACGGCCGCGGGGTCAGCACCCGCACGAAGCGGCCCAGGCCGGTCAGCAGCACCAGCAGGTTCAGCGGCCCGGCGAGCCGCACCACCTCCCAGCCGCCCAGCCCCGTCAGCCGGGCGAACGCGCCCTGGGCCACCGCGTACGGCGAGTAGTACGCGCTGCCCGCGCCCGGCAGGTCGGCCATCGGGTGCCGGGGGTGGAGGAGATTCTCCTTCAGGCGCTCGACCACGGCCGCGTGCTGCCCGGCGTCGCAGCACAGCGGCACCGCCCAGTAGGCCAGCGTCATTACCAGGAAGAAGAGGAAGCCGGCGGCCTGGTACGGGGTGGGGCGCCAGGCGCGTCCGCCGCGCAGTGCCGTCGCGCCGCGCACCGGCCGCCGGACGAGGACGTCGGCGCTCACGACACAGCGGGAGTGTGGGGCATTCGGGACATTTGGCGTATGTTCCCGGCGAGGTCGCCCCCGTCAATCCCTCAACGGCCCAAGTCACCCGGGTAGCGGACGCTCAGCCGACCGCGCCCGCCCGGTCCGGCTGGCCCTGCGCCGGCAGCGGCACCCGGGCGCCCCGCACCACCGGCTCCAGCAGCAGCGGCACCCCCACCACCGGCAGCAGCCACGCCAGTACGATCAGTCGCTCGCCCCAGATGTTGATGTCCGGGTGCCCGGCCTGGGTGAGGACCCCGGTGCACGCCGCCGCGACCAGGAAGCCGCCGACCGCGCCCCCGCGCCGCAGGGCGCCCCACGCCCCGGCGGCCAGCGCCGCCGCGAACAGCGGCTGCCACGCCTGCCTGCGCAGCCACTCCACCCAGAAGTTGCCCTGCAACTGCCAGAACTCCGGCCACGGGTGCTCCCGGTCGGGCCGGGCGAAGTGGCCGGTGAGCAGGTCCTGGAGGCTGTCCGCCTCGGACGGGTAGTGCAGCAGCCGCGCCAGCAGCAGGGTGCCGGCCGCCCCGGCCAGGCCCACGGCCCCGAGCGCCAGCACCTCCCGGGGCGCCGTACCGCCCCGCCCCCGAAGCCGCCGCCGGTACCGGCGCAGGGCGATCAGCGCGCCCGCCGCCGCCAGGCACAGGCCGAGGAACAGCGCCTGGGAGTGCTTGACCGTGAACAGGGCCAGCAGCGATCCGGCGACCAGCGCGAGCCCGGTCCGCCGCCGGCCCGCCCGCAGCACCAGCGCGCAGCCCCACACCGCCGCCAGGGTCAGCGCCATCAGCAGGCCCTCGGTCATCGGGCGCATCGCGGTCGTCCCGCACGGCAGCACGTAGTACAGCGCCTGCCCGGTCAGCGCGAGCGGCACCGGCACCGACAGGGTCCGCAGGAGCAGGAAGACCAGGACGCCGCCCGCCCCCGCGATCACGACGCCCGCCGACCACAGGCCCCACGTCGGCCCGAAGGCCAGGACGAACGGCACCAGAAAGGCGGGATACCCCGGCCGCGCCTCGAAGATCGCCATGAAGCGCTCCGGCATGTACGGCACCGTGTGCCCGCCGGTCTGCCCGGCCGCCAGCCGCGGCTCCACCACCGCCCACTCCCGCGCGCGGCACTCGGCCAGCACCTCGGCGGTGGGGTCGGGGCGGTGGAAGCGGACCACGTGCACGCTCTGGTCCCGCCGCGCCCGCTCCGCGCGGCTCGCGCACACGTAGTCGATGGTGGCCGTGGCCGCCGCACGCTTGCTCTCCCCGGTCAGACTCAGGGCGTACGACAGGTAGTTCTTGGTGTCGGGCGTGTCCCGGCCGGTGACGTTCGCCAGCTGGAGCGCGGCGAACACGGCGGCCAGGAGCAGCACACCCAGTACCCGGCGGCTCACCGGGCCGCGGGGTCTCATACGGAGGGCAGCAGGTCGCGTCCGGACGGGACGGCGCGGGCGCCGGGGACGCCGGAGGGCTCCGGCGCGGGCATCGGCTCGCCGAGCAGCAGCGTGCGCACCACCCGCTCGGCGGCCCTCCCGTCCTCGTACTCGCAGTACCGGGCCCGAAAGGACGCCCGCAGCCGCGCCGCCTCCTCGTCCCGCCACGCCCCGGACGCCAGCAGCCACGCCAGCTCCCGGTAGGAGCGCGAGACGTGCCCGGGTGCCTCCTCGGTGATGTCGAAGTACGTGCCGCGGGTCGCCGTGTACGGGCCCCAGTCGTCGGCGTGGACCAGGATCGGCCGGTCCAGGAGCGCGTAGTCGAACATCAGGGCGGAGTAGTCGGTGATCAGCAGGTCGGAGGCGAGCATCAGGTCCTCCACGTGCGGTTCGTCCGTCGCGTCGATCACCACGCCCCGCCGGTGCAGCTCCGCGAGGCCCAGGCCGCGCGCCGGGCCGGTGGCGAGGGACGGGTGCAGGCGCACCACCAGGGTGTGGCCCTCGCCGAGGTCGGCGGCGAGCCGGGCCACGTCCAGCCGCTCGACGAGCCCGCCGCGCCGGTACTCGCGGCGGGTCGGCGCGTACAGCACGACGGTGTGGCCCTCGGGGACGCCGAGCCGCTCGCGGACCCGGCGGCCCTCCTCGGGACCGGCGTCGACCAGGACGTCGTTGCGCGGGCTGCCGGTGCGCGCGGACGTGAAGTGGCAGGGGTAGGCCCGCTCCCAGATCCGCTCCGCGTACCGGCTCGCGACCAGGCTGTGGTCCCAGCGGTCGGCCCGGCGCAGCATCTGCGGCACGTCCAGGCCGTGCCGGGCGCCGGGCCTGCCCAGCAGGTCGACGCCCATGTACTTGAGCGGGGTGCCCTGGTGGGTGTGGATGTGGATGCTGCCGTCCCGCTTGGCCACGGTGCCGGGCCAGTTGACGTTGTTGACGAGGAACGCCGCCCGCTCGGTCACCCGGCGGTAGGCGGCACTGCCCAGGATCACGTGCTCGGTGCCCGGCGGCAGCAGGGCGGGGTCCGCCGCGCACTCCTCGTCCCGCACCACCCACACCCCGCGCAGGTGCGGCGCGAGTTCGCGGGCCGCGCGGTGGATCGCGGCGGGGTCGCCGAGCACGCCCCGGTGGGAGAACGCCGAGTACACGACGAGGTTGGGGTCCAGGGAGCGGCGGGGGAGCACGGCGGCGACCCGGCGTGCCCGCGCCGCGACCGCGCCGCGCGCCTGCCGCGTCCGGCGCTCCGCCTCCCGCGCCGCCCGCCCGGACTGCCGGCGCAGCCGGTAGGCGGTGTACGACCCCTCCAGCACCCGGAGTTCGGCCGGGACCGGGGCGTCCTGCGGCCGGTACGTGCGGAACATCTCGGCGGTGCGGTGGAAGAACTCGGCCCGGTCGGACGGCGGCAGCCGGTCCGGCTTGGACAGGATGTCCAGGCAGTGCTCGCCCATCTTGGCGTGCAGGAACGGCCGCCACCGGGCCGCCAGTTCCGGACGGGCGTCGAGGAAGGCGAAGACCCGCTCGTACTGCGCGTGGACGTCGAAGTGCTTGCGGCTGGTGGTGGACAGGATGTTGCCCTGGCGGCGCTGGCGGTAGTTCAGGCAGATCCGGTCCAGCGCGGCGATCCGCTCCGCGCTGAACATGACCGGGAAGGTCCAGGGCGTGTCCTCGTAGTAGCCGGGCGGGAAGGTGAAGCCCTCCCGTTCGACGAAGTCCCGCCGGTAGACCTTGTTCCACACCACCATCAGCAGGTCGAGGATCTCCGGGTGCCCGGCGGCCGTGAACGTGCCGTCGCCCGCCTCCGCGAGCACCCGGGCCAGGACGTTGCGGCGGGTGCCGCCCCACCAGTAGGTGCGCGCGTAGTCGAAGACCAGCACGTCCGGGTCGTCCGTCTCGGCGAGCCGGTCGGCCATGGCGCGCAGGGCGCCCGGGGTGAGGGTGTCGTCGCTGTCGAGGAAGAAGAGGTAGTCGCCACCGGCGTGCGGCAGCCCGGCGTTGCGGGCCCGGCCGAGGCCGACGTTCTCCTCCAGGTGCAGCACGCGCACCCGGTCGTCGCGGGCCGCGTACTCGTCCAGGATCGCCCCCGAACCGTCGGGGGAGCAGTCGTCGACGGCGATCACCTCGATGTCCCGGAAGGACTGGTCCAGGACCGAGTCGAGGCACTCGCGCAGGAAGCCCTGCACCTTGAAACAGGGGACGATGACGCTGAAGCGGGGCACGGCGGGGTCAGCTCCTTACGAGGGTGGCGGCGGGGGCCGGGACGCGCTCCGCGAGCGGGATCACCGGCGGCAGCGCCTCGGGCGGCTCGCCGAGCAGCACCCGGCGCACGACGCGCTCGGCGGCCCGGCCGTCGTCGAAGGCGCAGAACCGCTCCCGGAAGGCCGCCCGCAGCGCCGTCGACTCCGCGTCCGCGTAGGTGCCGTCGGCGAAGACGCGGGCCAGTTCCTCCGGGGTGCGCGCCACCGGTCCGGGCGGGGCCGCCATGAGGTCGAAGTAGACGCCGCGGGTCTCCCGGTAGACGTCCCAGTCCTCGGCGTACACGACGATCGGGCGGTCCAGGTTGGCGTAGTCGAACATGATGGACGAGTAGTCGGTGACCAGCGCGTCCGCGGCCAGGCACACGTCCTCGGAGGAGCGGTGCGCGGTCACGTCGATGATCCGGCCGGTGCGTTCCCGGCGCCCGCCCCGGTCGTAGAAGTAGTGCGCGCGCAGCAGCACCACGACGTCCTCGCCGGCCGCCTCGCAGAACGCCTCCAGGTCCAGGCCGCCCGCGCCGAAGCCGGTCTCCCAGTCCCGGTGCGTGGGCGCGTACAGGACCGCGGTCCTGCCGTCCGGGACGCCCAGTTCGCGGCGGACGCGGGCCACGTCCTCGGCGGTCGCGGTGCAGTAGACGTCGTTGCGCGGATAGCCGTACTCCAGGTGCTCGTAGGAGCCCGGGAAGGCGCGCTCCCACATCTGGGTGGAGTGCCGGTTGGCGGACAGGTTGAAGTCCCAGCGGTCCACGCGGCCCAGGAGCTTGGTGAAGCTGCCGGTGGCCGCCGCCACCACCGGGTACGTCGACTGGTCCACGCCCATGGTCTTCAGCGGCGTGCCGTGCTGCGTCTGCAGGTGCACGCTGCCGGGGCGCTTGACGACACCCTCGGCGAAGTTGGCGTTGTTCACCAGGTAGGTGGCGCGGGCCAGCACCTCCCAGTACCGATTGCTGCCGATGACGGCGTGGTCCACGTCCTCGGGGACGGTGTGCGCCTGGTCCGGTTCCACCAGGAACACCGACTTCAGGTGCGGGGCCAGCTCCCGGGCCCTGGCGTGGATCGCGGCCGGGTTGCAGGCGTAGCCGCGGCCCCAGTAGGCGCAGTACACGACCAGGTTCGGGTCCAGCGGGCGGCGCAGGTGGCGGCGGTAGCGCAGGCGGGTGCGCAGCCCGCGCGGCCACGGCAGTCGGCGCAGCAGGCCGGTCGCGGCCCGGTTGGCGGCGCGCAGCGCGCGGAAGCCGGTGTACGACCCCGACGCCAGCAGCCGGTGCTGTACGCCGAGCCGTCCGCCCGGTGGCCTGAAGCCCGCGGGGCGGTGGCGCCGGTAGAGGCGGCTCGCCCGGCGGTAGAAGGCGCGGCGCCCCCGGCCGGTCAGACGCCGGGGGTGGGTGGCCGTCTTCAGGACCACGGCGAACAGCTGCTCGAACAGCGGTCCGCGCCGCTCGGGCGGCAGGCCCAGCTCGGCGGCGTGGGTGAGCGCCAGTTCGGCCTGGTCGAGCAGGTCCGCGTGGTGCTCGCCGGGCAGGTTCAGCCGGTTGCCCTGGCGCCGCACCCGGTGCCGTACGACCACCTCGCGCAGCACCGCCACGCGCTCGGCGCGCGCCGCGACCCGGGCGCCGAAGCCGAGGTCGGTGTAGTGCCCGGCGGGGAAGTCCAGCCGGCGCTCGGTGAGGAAGGTGCGGCGGTGGACCGCGCTCCACGCGGGCAGGTGCACGCCGGTCAGCTGCGGGGCGCGGTCGGGGGTGAAGGCACCGTCCGGGGCCTTCGCGAGGAGCGGGGCGGCCGGGTTGGTGGTCTCGCCCTCCCACCAGGGCACACGCTCGTACTCGAAGTACAGGACGTCGACGCCTCCGGTGTCCGCGAGGCGCGTGTCGAGGGCCGCGAGCGCCCCCGGCACCAGGGTGTCGTCGCCGTCGAGGAACAGCAGGTACGCGCCGGTCGCCGCCCGCATCCCGGCGTTGCGCGCCCCGGCCAGACCGGCCGACGGCGGCGAGTGCACGGGCGTCACCCGGGAGTCCCGCTCGGCGTGCTCCCCGGCGACGTCCGCCGCGGTGCCGTCCGGGCCGTCGCAGACCGGGATCAGCTCGAAGTCGCCGAAGGACTGGCCGAGGACCGAGTCCAGTGCCTGGGAGAGCCGCCCCGCGACCCCATGGGACGGGACGATGATGCTGAAGCGGGGCATACTGCTCTTTCTCTCGTGATCCTGGTCCGACTCGTGCCGTCCGGACTCGTGCCGTCCGACTGGTGCTGTCCGACTCGTCCTGGCACCAGGGGGGACTCCCCGTGGGCAAACGGTGGTCAGAGGCTGTCGGTGACGGTGCGGGGCCCCGCGGGTTGCGGCACCGTGGCCAGCGGGGCGCGGGTGAGGACGGCCGCGGCCGAGGGAGCGGGGCGGCGTTCGGTGAGCGGGACGACCGGCGGCAGGTCCGTCTCGCCCAGGACGACCCGGCGCACCACGCGTTCGGCGGCGCGGCCGTCGTCGTAGGGGCAGAACCGCTCGCGGAAGGCGGCCCGCAGCCGCGCCGACCGGGCGCCGTGCCACTCGCCGCTCGCGAACAGGCCGATCAGCTCGTCCTCGTCCCGCGCGACCGCGCCCGGCGGGAAGGAGCGCAGGTCGACGTAGGTGCCTCGGGCCTCCTCGTACGCCTGGGGCTCATGGGCGTGGATCACGATCGGGCGGTCCAGCCCCGCGTAGTCGAACATCAGGGACGAGTAGTCGGTGACCAGGGCGTCCGAGGCCAGGCAGAGCGACTCCACGTGCGGGTGGCCGCTGACGTCCAGCACCCGGTCGGCGCAGGCCGTGAGCGGGCCGCCGTGCCGGGGGTGGGCGCGGGCCAGCACCGTGAAGCGCGGTCCGAGGCGGCGCACGACGCGCTCCAGGTCCAGGGCGGCGCGCTGGGTGCGCCGGTAGTCGCGGTGGGTGGGCGCGTACAGGATCGCGACCGTGCCCTCGGGGATGCCGAGGGTCTCGCGCAGCCGGACCACGTCCGCCGCCGTCGCCCGCTGGAGGACGTCGGTGCGCGGCTGACCGACCTCCAGGGTGGTCCAGCCGCCGGGGTGGACGCGCTCCCAGGTCAGGGTGGAGTGGCGGTTGGCGGAGACCACGTAGTCCCAGGAGTCGGCCTCGCGCAGCAGCCGGGCGAAGTCGGTGCCGTGGGCGGCGGCCGGGCGCTCCTGGAGGTCCAGGCCCATGTGCTTGAGGGGGGTCCCGGACTGGGTCTGCACGAGGATCTGCCCCCGGCGCCTGACCAGGCCCGCGCCGAAGGGCGCGTCGCACACCAGGTAGCGGGAGCGGGCCAGAGCGGTCCGGTGGGCGGCCGTGCCCGGGGTCAGGCGGCGGGTGCCGGGCGGGACGGTGTGGTGGTGCACGGGGTCCGCGGCCCACGCCGTGCGCACGTGCGGCGCGAGGCGGCGGAACGCCTCCTCCAGCGCGCCCGGGTCGCGGCCGTACCCCCGGTGCCCCTCGACGGCGAAGACGGCGCGGTCGGCGCGCAGCGGGAGGCAGCGCTGGACGCGGTAGTGCAGGCGGAGGACGCCGGACCGGGCGGCGCGCAGCAGCCTCCCGGTGAGCCTCGCCGTACGGCGGCGCAGGGCCGACGCCAGCCGCAGGGCCCCGTAGGTGCGGCGCAGGCCGAGGCGGAGCAGGGCGTGGCGGAGGCGGACGGGCAGCGGGGCGCGGGCGCCGGGGACCCGGTAGCGGCGGCAGTGGACGCGGGCCCGGCGCAGGAACTCGGCGCGCAGCGAGCGCGGGAGGCGGTCGGGGCGGGTGTACACCGTCGTCAGGTGGTCGGCCATGCGCCGGTACAGGACCGGCCGCCAGCGGTCCAGTTCCCGGGCCGACTCGGGATGCGTCTCCCGGCGCGCCTCCAGGAAGGCGAAGACGCGGTCGTACTGGGTGAAGACGTCCAGGTGCCGCTCGCTCGGCGTGCCCAGGATGCTGCCCCGCAGGCGCTGCCGGTAGTGGACGCAGACCCGGTCCAGGGTGGCGACGGAGCCCGCCGTCATCAGGACCGGGTACGTCCACGGCGTGTCCTCGTAGTAGCCCGGCGGAAAGGCGAAGCCCTCGCGCACGGCGAACTCCCGCCGCACCGCCTTGTTCCAGGCCACCATCAGCAGCTGCAGCAGCCCCGGCCGGTCGGCGAGCCGGAACGGCGCCGGGCCCTGCTCGGAGAGGTGCGCGGCGGCCTGGTTGCGGACCGTCTCGCCGGTCCAGTACGTGCGCGCGTAGTCGTAGACCAGGACGTCCGGATCGCCGGTCTCCTTGATCCGGTCGGTGATGCTCCGCAGCGCGTGCGGGGTGAGGGTGTCGTCGCCGTCGAGGAAGACCAGGTAGTCGCCGCCCGCCCGTGCCATCCCGGCGTTGCGGGCGGGTCCCAGCCCCTCGTTGCGCGGCAGGCGTACGACGCGGACCCGCGGGTCGAGCACCGCGAACTCGCCGGCGATCGCGCCGCAGGCGTCCGGGGAGCAGTCGTCGACCACGATCACCTCGAAGTCCGGGTACGACTGGGCCAGCACCGACTCCAGGCACGCGTGCAGATAGGCCTGCACCTGGTACGCGGGAACGATGACACTGAACCTGGGCACGGGGACATCCATCGGTCGGCGGGATCGGTGCGGGCGTTCGGCCCGGCAACGGCCGGTGGAGCGACTTGGTTACGGTCCCCGGGGCATTCGGGGGACGTTGTGCCCGTACGGATGAGGGGGCGGACCGGAGACCGGCCCGCCCCCTCAAGGGTGTTTTCGTTTCCGCCTACTTGACGGCGCCCGCCATGACGCCGGAGACGAACTGCCGCTGGAACGCGAAGAACACGGCCAGCGGGATCACCATGGAGATGAACGCGCCCGGCGCCAGCACGTCGATGTTGTTGCCGAACTGCCGTACCTGCGTCTGCAGGGCGACCGTGATCGGCTGGCTCCCGGAGTCCGAGAAGATCAGCGCGACCAGCATGTCGTTCCACACCCACAGGAACTGGAAGATGCCCAGGCTCGCGATCGCGGGCCCGCCGAGCGGCATCACCACCCGGACGAACAGCCGCAGTTCACCGGCGCCGTCCAGACGGGCCGCCTCCAGCAGCTCCCTCGGGATCTCCGCGAAGAAGTTCCGCAGCAGGAACACCGCGAACGGCAGACCGAAACCGACGTGGAAGAGGATCACGCCGATCATCGACCCGAACAGGCCGATCTTTCCGAAGAGTTCGGCGATCGGGATCAGGGCGACCTGCACGGGCACGACGAGCAGCCCGACCACGGCCAGGAACCACCAGTCGCGGCCCGGGAACTCCATCCACGCGAAGGCGTATCCGGCCAGGGCCCCGATGACCACGACCAGGACGGTCGCGGGGACGGTGATCAGCGCGGTGTTGAGGAGGGAGGAGGTGATGTCACCGTTCTCCAGCAGCTCCTCGTAGCTCCGGAAGGTGAGCTGCGACGGCTCGGTGAAGACCTTCCACCAGCCGCTCGCCGCCATGTCCTCGGGCGTGCGCAGCGAGGACAGCAGCAGCCCGATCGTCGGGACCAGCCAGAACAGGCCCACCACGATCAGGAACACCCTCACGAGACCGCCGCTGACGGCCTCGGCGAGCCGGGAGCCCAGGGACCGCTTCGCCTTGACGGCCGTCTCGGTCATCGCCGCACCTCCCGCCGCAGCCGCCGTACGTTACTGCTCCATCCCGGGGGATAACCCCCGGACCCCCAGCCGCCCCACCGCAGACGCGACTTCATCGCCGCACCTCCCGCCGCAGCCGCCGTACGTTGAACCACATCACCGGGATGACCAGGAGCAGCAGGAACACCGCGATGGCGCTGGCGACGCCCGGCTGGTCCGAGGCGAAGCCCTTGCGGTACAGCTCCAGGGCGAGCACGTTCGCGTCGTCCTGGGAGGAGCCCGGGGCGATGATGAAGACCAGGTCGAAGACCTTCAGCACGTTGATCATCAAGGTGACGACCACCACCGCGAGGACCGGTGCCAGGAGCGGCACCGTGACCCGTCGGAAGACCTGCCACTCGTTGGCGCCGTCCACCCGGGCGGCCTCCAGCAGCTCCCGGGGCATGCCCGCCAGTCCCGCCGCGATCAGCACCATCGCGAAGCCCGCCCACATCCACACGTACGATCCGATGATCGCCGGGGTGACCAGGGAGGGGCCGAGCCAGTTCAGGCCGTTGTACGGCTCCTTGAAGTTGTCGGCGGGCAGCCGGAGCAGCGCCCCGTCGGCCGCCGCGGGCAGCGTGAAGGTGCCGTCCCCGGCCGCCGTCGCCGACGCCACGACCTCGCCGTCCTTGACCGCCTCGATCTTCATCCCGGCGTAGCCCAGCTCGGCCGTGTCGACGCCGCCGAGCTTGCCGACGCCCTTGCCGCGGGTGAAGTCCTGCCAGGTGGTGCCGGTGACCTTCCCGTCCGCGGGCTCTGCGGTCGCGGCCTTCTCGGCGCCGTCGGGCATCAGGTCGGGGGCCACGCCCACCAGGGGCAGGACGACCGGGGTGCCCGCGGTGACCGGCTGCTTCGTGATGAACGCGCCGCCGCCCGCGGGCTTCAGCGGCGAGTCGCGGCCCGGGTGCGCCTTCGGGAACGCGGACGACTCGGCGAAGGTGTCGTGCACCCCGACCCACACCGCGTTCGCGACGCCCTTGTCCGGGTCCTGGTCGTACACCAGGCGGAAGATGATGCCGGCCGCGAGCATCGAGATCGCCATCGGCATGAAGACGACCAGCTTGAACGCCGTGCCCCAGCGGATGCGTTCGGTCAGTACCGCGAAGATCAGACCGAGCGCGGTGGCGACCGTCGGCGCGAACACCACCCAGATGACGTTGTTCTTCAGGGCGGTGCGGATGCCGTCGTCGGTGAACAGCGTCTCGTAGTTGTCGAACCCGGCGAAGGAGTCGCCAGACTGGTCGTAGAAGCTGCGGATCAGCGAGTACCCGATCGGGTAGACCACGAGCGCGCCGAGCAGCACCAGGGCGGGCAGCAGGAACAGCACCGCCACGGACTTCCGGGTGCCGGACACGCTCTTGCGCGACTTGGGTGACTTGGGGGCGGCGGGGCCCCGCGAGGCTCCCGCCGCCGTCGCCGACGCCATCGCGTCAGCCGCCGTAGGCGGCGGCCGCGTCCGCCTCCAGCTTCGCCTGGGCACCCGCGACGTCCTTCGGGTTCTTCAGGAAGTCCTGCAGCGCCTTCCACTCGCCCTTGCCGGGGGTGCCGCCGAAGGCCTGCGGGGCCTGGTCCGACATGTCGAAGCGGAAGTCGTCACCGGCCGCGACCAGCGCGTCGGCGATCTTCTTCTGCACCTCGTTCGGATACACCGAGGAGTCGATGCTCTTGTTGGGCGAGAGGAAACCGCCGAGCTTCGCCTGGATCGCCGCCGCGTCGGGCGAGGCCAGCCAGGTGGCCAGCGCCTGCGCCGCCTTCGAGTCCTCCAGGACCACGGCCGCGTCGCCGCCGGACACCACCGGCGCGGTGTCGCCCACGGCCGGGAACGGGAACACCTTCGCGTCCGTGCCGATCTTCGCCTTGGTCTCGCCGATGTTGACCTGGGCGAAGTCGCCCTCGTAGACCATGCCGGCCTTGGGCTGGTCGCCGCCGGTGAAGGTCTGCGTCACCGACGCGGGGAACTCCGTCTGGAGCGCGCCGGACGCGCCGCCCGCGACGAAGTCCTTCTTGCCCCAGATCTCCGCGAGGGTGGTCAGCGCCTCCTTCACGGACGGGTCGGTCCACTTGATCTCGTGCTTGGCGAGCTGGTCGTACTTCTCCGGGCCCGCCTGCGAGAGGTAGACGTTCTCGAACCAGTCGGTGAGCGTCCACCCGTCCGCGCCGCCCACGGAGAACGGGGTGACGCCCGAGTCGTAGACCATCTGGGCCGTGTCGAGCAGCTCGTCCCAGGTCTTGGGCTCGGCGGCGCCCGCGTTCTCGAAGACCTTCGCGTTGTACCAGATCAGCGACTTGTTGGCGGCCTTGTAGTACACGCCGTACTGCTTGCCGCCGACCTTGCCTATGTCCTGCCAGCCCGGCGAGTAGTTCTCGCCGAGTTCCTTGGTCGCCTCGGCGCCCAGCGGCTTGGCCCAGCCCTTGTCGACGGCCTGCTTGATGGCGCCGGGCTGCGGGAGCATCGCCACGTCCGGCGGGGCGCCGCCCGCGATCTTCGAGCCGAGGAAGTTGATGATCGGGTCCTGGGCGGGCACGAAGGTCACCTTG
The DNA here is from genome assembly GCF_044590125.1 of Streptomyces sp. BBFR25. NCBI lineage: Bacteria > Bacillati > Actinomycetota > Actinomycetes > Kitasatosporales > Streptomycetaceae > Streptomyces > Streptomyces sp. BBFR25. The sequence continues at coordinate 3,393,613 of NZ_CP172447.1, read as the reverse complement.
GCGCCGGTGCGCTTCTCGAACTCGGCGAGGACCTGCTTGAAGTTCTTCTGCTCGGTGCCGGTCCAGACGGCGGCGACCTCCAGGCTCTCGCCGTCCAGCTTCGGAAGGGTGACGGAGGCGGCCGGCTGCTTGTCGCCGCCGCTCTTGTCGCCGTCGTCACTGCCCTTGTCGTCGTCGCCGCCGCACGCGGTGAGCGAGAGCGCGAGTGCTCCCGCGGCGAGGACGGCGGACATCCTGGTCGCCCTCTTGACGGTTCCGCGTGTCCGGATGGTGCTGCTCGTGCGCATCACTGCCCCGTTCTTCGTTCCTCGTCGAACGCTCGGCGCTGTCCCGTGGGCTCTGGTGTACGCCAGGGGGGTGAGGGCGGCAAGGGCGCGTCCGCGGTCAAGTGGGGTTTTGTGACCGCGTCGTGACCATGATCAGGCGTCCGGCGCCGGTGCGGGCGACTCGGGGGCTGCCGCCCCCGGCCCCCGCTTCGGCCTGGACGGCCTCGTTCTCAAGCGCCGGACGGGCTGTCGGGGACCGCCGTTCACAGGAGGGACGGGACCTCCGCGGCCGAGACCTCCCTGGCCGCCCGCTCCAGGGCGCTGGCCAACAGGGCCAAGTCGGTCGGGCCATTGCCCAGTTCGCGTACCGGGCGGCGGGTGGGCGGGTCGCCCATGCGGTGCCACTCCAGGGGGACCACGGTGGGGCGCAGGGTCGCCGTGCGCGGGATGCGGCCCGTGACACGGCCGCCCTGGAAGGCGGTGGTGCGTCCGTCGGCGTGCGCCAACCGTCCGCGTCCGGGCGCCGGTTCGTCCGGGCCCGGTGCGGGCGCGTCCAGGGTGATGCGCAGGGTCGCGCGCAGTGCGGGCTCGGTACGGTCCGTACGGCCGCCGGGCGCGGTGGCGGCCACCAGGTGGACGCCGAGCCGCTCGCCCTCCCGCGCGACGGCCTCCAGCGCCCGCATCACCGAACCCGCCGCGGGCCGCCCGGGGGAGCCGAGCGGGGGCGTGACGAGGGCGTCGAGGTCGTCGACGACCACGACGAGGCGGGGCAGCGGCGGGACGGCACCGGTCCGGCGCCTGGCCGCGGCCGGGCGCAGCCGCAGGGTGGAGCTGGGCGGGGACTCGACATCCCCGGAGTCGGAGACCGGCGCGGGCCCCCCGGGCGTCGGCGAGCGCTGGGCGACGAGCCGGCCGGACACCTCGCGCCCGGTGTGCCACTCGGCGAAGTCCGACCGCCCGAGCAGCTCGGCGCGCCGCTTCAGCTCGGCGCTCAGGGACTGGGCGAACTCCCGCATCCGTACGGGGTCGTTGGCGGTGAGGTGGGTGGTGACGTGCGGTACGTCCGTGCACACGCGCAGGCCCTCGCCGTGGGCGCCGCCCGAACTCACGCTGTCCCGGCCGTCCATGAGGACGACACCGAGCCGGTCGGGGCGCTCGGCGGAGGCGAGCGAGGCGACGAGCGCCCGCAACAGCTCGGTGCGGCCGCTGCCGGGCGGTCCCTCGATCAGCAGGTGCGGGCCCTCGGCGGCCAGGTCCACCAGGACGGGGCCGCGCGGACCGGCGCCCAGCACCGCCTGCGCGCGCCCTCCGAGGGACTCCGTGTCGTCGGCCGCGGCGGCCCAGCGGGCCATCAGGGAGGCGGGGGTGGCGCGGGCCAGGCCCAGCTCGTCGAGGAGCCTGGCCGCCTGGGGCAGCGGCGCGGACACACGCGTGTGCCGCTCGCCGCCGGTGGCGCTGTCGGTGCGCAGCGGGGCCAGGGCGCGCGCGAACCGCTCGGCCCAGGGCGGGGAGACGGCGTCCACCGTGCCGAGGGTGCCGTGACCGACCGGACCGGCCGGGGTGCCCGGGGCCGCGCCCGCGCGGGCGACGCGCAGCAGACGCAGGGTCGTCGCCACGTCGCCGCTGAGCAGCGCGACGGCACCGCACTCGCGGAAGACCGGTGACACCGCGCAGGCCGCCTCGTACGTCCGCGTCACCGGGGAGGTGGGGGAGGCGGCGGCCGTCTCGGCGAGGCACACGACGTGGACACCGGCCCGCGGTCCCTCCAGGGCCAGCCGCGCCACCGCCTCGCGCACGTCGGCGCCGCCGGGGTCCCCGTCCACCACGACCACCGTGTACGGCCCGGTGAAGCCGCCGGAGGGGTCGTCGCTGCCTGGGTCGGGCCGTGCCCACGAGGGCTGCGGGCGGACGGTGCCGCTGGTCGCGCCCGGGTCCGCGTCCGTGACCTGGTGCGTGCCCGTGGTCGGGCCTTGGGGGCGGGCTCCCGACCGGGCTTGGTCGGCGAGGTGGTCGTCCAGGCGGCGGAGGAGTTCGGCGGCGCGGGCCGTGGCCTGTTCGCGGTCGTGGGCGAGCAGCAGGCGGCAGTCCTGGCCGTGTCCCGGGCGCACCTGCGGCAGCCAGCCCAGCCAGGACCACTCGGCCGTCCGCTCGGCGAGCGGACGGGAACGGTCCGCGCTGATCAGGACGATCTCCAGGGTGTCCGCGGAGTGCAGCGCGGCAAGCTGCGCCAGCACCGCACGGGCCAGCCCGCCGAGCCGCTCCCGCGGACCCGCGAGGCCGAGCGCGCCGACCTCGCGCAGGTCGGCGGTCACCGGCACGGCGGGCAGCGGGGCGTCACCGCCCGGCACCACCCGGTCGGCCGTACCGAGCCGCACGGTCAGCGCCTCCGGGTGGCCCGGGCCGCGCTCCCACAGCCGCGGTCCCGGCCCCAGCGCCGTCAGCAGCAGCGACGCGGGGTCCGGCCAGGTCTCCTGGGCGTACGAGGCGCCGGACGGGGACGCCGGTACCGGTCCGGAGCCGGCGTCCTCGGGCGCGTACGTGCCGGGCACGGTGGCCTCCGGAGCGGCTCCGCGCCCGCCGGTCAGCCGCCGCGCCCACGCCCCTATCCCCCCGCGCCTGCGCACCTCCTGCGGCACGTCGGTACCCCGCAGGGGAGTCCCCTTGCGCCCGGAGCGGGCGCCCGGAGCGCCGCCACGGCCGGTGCGGGGGTCCGTGCCGACGCCGTCGTCCCGGCCGGGGGCGGCGGCGGGACGACGAGCCGCCGCACCGGCCGCACCCGTACGGGTGGCCGCGTCCGGTGTGGCGGGGCCCTCGCCGTACGGGTCCCGGTCGGGTGTCCGTGAGGCGGGGGCGCCGTATGCGTCCGCGCCGGTCCCGCCGGTCGGGTATGCCGCCGCGCCCGGCGCGCCGCCGCGCGGGGCGCGCGCGTCGGCCGCGTCCGTACGGGTGGCCGCGTCCGGTGTGGCGGGGCCCTCGCCGTACGCGTCCCGGTCGGGTGTCCGTGAGGACGGGGTGCCGTATGCGTCCGCGCCGGTCCCGCCGGTCGCGTACGCCCCCGCGCCCCGCGCCCCGCCGTGGGTCTCGCCCCCGGTGGGGGACTGCTGGGGCAGCCCCGCCGTGGGGCCGGTGCCGTGGGTCTCGATGCGGGGCGCGCCGCCCTGGCCGGGGACCTGCGGCGGCTCGGCGGGCACCCGGCCCGTCGCGTAGCCGGAGGTGCCGTACGCGTGATGGGTGCGGTCGTGGGGGCGGGGCGTGCCGTCCGGGCCGGTGCGGTGGGGCGCGGTGTCCGGTGCGGTCCCGTCCGCCGCGGCGGTCCGGCGTCCGGCTCCACCGCCCGCGCCGGTCGCCCGGGCGAAGCCGGTCGGTCCGTCCGGTGCGCCCGGTGCGTCACTTCCGAACGGCCGGTCCGCGGGGCCGCGGGACGGGCCCGTCGGGCGGGAGCGGCCGTCCGTGTCGCGCACCTGCCCCTCGGTCCCGTCGGCCACGCGCGCGTGGGCCACCGCGTCGCCGTCCCCGCCGCCCGACGAGGGCGCCGGGAGCCCGGACAGCCGTACGTGCCCCTCCCCGTCCGGTGTCGTCTCCACCCGCGCCTCCGCGGCCGGCGGCACCGGCACGAGCCGCAGGGCCGACTCGCCGATCCGCAGCAGCGCACCCGGCGCGAAGCGCACCGGGCGGTCGCCCACGCGGGTGCCGTCCAGGGTGGTGCCGTTGGTGGAGCCGAGGTCGGCGACCGAGACGCGGGCGTCGGGGCCGACGGTCACGGCGCAGTGCATCCGGGAGACGTCCGGGTCGTCGAGCGCCACATCGGCGTCGGCGGAGCGGCCGAGCCGGATCTGTCCGCCGTGCAGCAGGTGGACGCCGCCCGCGTCGGGGCCCGCGACCACGTGGAGCTGGGCGGGGACGTCGGCCGGCTCGGTGTGCGGGTCGGGCTCGCCCGGGGCGCCCAGGCAGAGCACGGCACCGTCGATCAGCGGGGGCTCGCCGAGGGTGCTGCGCTGGGCGTCGAGGCGCTGCGCACCGGCGTACAGCACCACCTGGCCGGAGCCCGAGCCCGGGCCCTCGCCGGGGAGCGCGGCGGCCAGCGCGGAGGCGACCGCGGCCAGGGCGGTGCCGGCCGGAGCGGTGACGAGTACGTCACACCGCGCGGCGCGGTCCCCCACCGGAGCAGCCGCGGCATGCGGGCCCAGCGGGTCTACGACGGTCAGCCGGATCTGCATCGCCGTAAGCGGTCCCTTCGCGCGGGCGCCCGCACGCCGGGACAGAAGCCCTCACCGCGGTCCCCCACCGCGGACTTCCCCCACCGTCACACGAGCACGTCGGCCAGTACTGCAGGCATCCTCGCACCTGCCACTGACAACGCGCCCGCCCCCCGCCTTCAAATGATCTTGATTGGTCGGCTCTGCCCCCAAAAATGCCTGACAGGTGCCCTCCGGATGATCGGATGCCACCCGCTTGAGATCGGTCACGTACGGGCAGCGGCAACCAAGGGACCGGGTCGAGCGTCTTTCCTTCGAACGTGGTCCGGGGGGCGGCACTACAGTTGTTCCGACCGGGACCGACCGGTTCTGGGACAGTGGGTCCGAACAGCCAGCAAGCAACTAGGAGCGCATGACGTGCGGCCGGTAGGCAGCAAGTACCTCCTCGAGGAGCCCCTCGGCCGCGGCGCCACGGGCACCGTCTGGCGTGCCCGCCAGCGCGAGACCGCGGGCGCCGAGGCGGCCGTGGCCGGGCAGCCCGGCGAGACCGTCGCGATCAAGGTCCTCAAGGAAGAGCTCGCGAGCGACCCCGACATCGTGATGCGCTTCCTGCGCGAGCGCTCCGTCCTGCTCCGGCTCACCCACCCCAATATCGTCCGGGTCCGCGACCTGGTCGTCGAGGGCGAGCTGCTGGCCCTCGTCATGGACCTCATCGACGGTCCCGACCTGCACCGTTACCTGCGCGAAAACGGGCCGCTCACCCCGGTTGCCGCCGCCCTGCTCACCGCGCAGATCGCCGACGCGCTCGCCGCCAGCCACGCCGACGGCGTCGTCCACCGCGACCTGAAGCCGGCCAACGTCCTGCTGAGGCAGACCGGCGGCGAGATGCACCCGATGCTCACCGACTTCGGCATCGCCCGCCTCGCCGACTCGCCCGGCCTCACCCGCACCCACGAGTTCGTCGGCACGCCCGCGTACGTCGCGCCGGAGTCCGCCGAGGGCCGCCCGCAGACCTCCGCCGTCGACGTCTACGGCGCCGGCATCCTGCTGTACGAGCTGGTCACCGGCCGCCCCCCGTTCGGCGGAGGCTCCGCCCTGGAGGTGCTGCACCAGCACCTGAGCGCCGAACCGCGCCGCCCCTCCACCGTCCCCGACCCGCTGTGGACGGTCATCGAGCGCTGCCTGCGCAAGAACCCCGACGACCGCCCCAGCGCCGAGAACCTCGCCCGCGGCCTGCGCGTCGTCGCCGAGGGCATCGGCGTGCACGCGAACAGCGCGCAGATCGGCGCCGCCGAGAACGTGGGCATGCTCCTGGCCCCCGACCCGGCGCCCGCACCGGTCCCGGACGCCCCCGGCGCCGCCTACGACCCGAACGGCGCGACCAGCGTCCTGCCGCACACCTCGGGCCCGGCGGGCGCCGCCGACCCCACCGCCGTGCTCCCGAACACCGGCGCCCCCGACCCCACCGCCGTCATGCCGCCGGTGCCGCCGGGCCGGCCGGGTGCCCCGGGGCAGGGCGGCCCCGAGGACCCGCACCCCTGGCAGAACCAGCTGCGCGCCGCCCGCGACCGCAACGAGCAGACGCAGGTCCAGTACCTCGACCCGAACCAGGACCCGCTGCGCCGCCGCCCCCAGCGGCAGGTCTCCCGGCCGCCGCAGCAGCCGCGCCAGGCCCCGCCGCCCCAGCAGCCCGGCTACGGCTACCCGCAGCAGCAACAGCCGCAGCGCTACGCCACCCCGCAGCCCCAGCCCCAGCAGCCGCAGCGCCCCCAGCCGCAGCGGTACGCCCCGCCGCCCACGCCCGAGCCGCAGCCGCCCCGGCGCGAGCCCAGGCCGCCGCGGCAGCGCAGCGCCAACCCGATGCGCATCCCGGGCCTCGGCTGCCTCAAGGGGTGCCTGTTCACGCTCGTCATCCTGTTCGTGGCCGGCTGGCTCGTGTGGGAGCTGAGCCCGCTGCAGGACTGGATCGGCACCGGCAAGGGCTACTGGGACCAGCTCACCGACTGGTTCACCACCGTGACCGACTGGATCGGGGACCTGGGCGGCTCCGGCGGAGGCTGAGTCTGGAGACTTGTCGACATCCGGAGGGTGATTTCCGCCTCCGCGGTGAAGGCCGGCTCCTCGGACGCGTACTTTTAGGCGCAACACGCGTCGGTAGGAGCAGTCTTGGCACGGAAGATCGGCAGCCGGTACACCGCCCACCAGATCCTCGGACGGGGCAGCGCCGGCACGGTGTGGCTGGGCGAGGGTCCCGACGGGCCCGTCGCGATCAAGCTGCTGCGCGAGGACCTGGCGTCCGACCAGGAACTCGTCTCCCGCTTCGTGCAGGAGCGCACCGCGCTGCTCGGCCTGGAGCACCCGCACATCGTCTCCGTGCGCGACCTGGTCGTCGACGGCAACGACCTCGCGCTGGTCATGGACCTGGTCCGGGGCACCGACCTGCGCACCCGCCTCGACCGGGAGCGGCGCCTGGCGCCCGAGGCCGCGGTCGCCGTCGTCGCGGACGTCGCCGACGGACTGGCCGCCGCGCACGCCGCCGGGGTCGTGCACCGCGACGTCAAGCCCGAGAACGTGCTGCTCGACATGCAGGGCCCGCTCGGCCCCGGCGGCGCGCACCCGGCGCTGCTGACGGACTTCGGGGTGGCCAAGCTCATCGACACCCCGCGCCGCACCCGCGCCACGAAGATCATCGGCACGCCCGACTACCTGGCCCCGGAGATCGTCGAGGGCCTGCCCCCGCGCGCGGCGGTCGACATCTACGCGCTGGCCACGGTGCTCTACGAGCTGCTCGCCGGCTTCACCCCGTTCGGCGGCGGCCACCCCGGCGCGGTGCTGCGCCGCCATGTGACCGAGACCGTCGTCCCGCTCCCCGGCATCCCCGACGAGCTGTGGCAGCTCCTCGTCCAGTGCCTCGCCAAGGCCCCGGCCTCCCGGCTGCGCGCCTCCGAGCTGAGCGCCCGGCTGCGCGAGCTGCTGCCGTTGCTCGCCGGAATGGCCCCGCTGGACGTGGACGAGCCCGACGCCGAGGAGCAGGAGGACGACTCCGACGGGGCCGCGGCGTCCCCGGCCGCCCCCGCGTCCGCCGCCGAGCCCGTACGGCGCCGGGGAGCGGTGCCGCTGGTGCCGGGGGCCAAGCCGGCCGACTCCAACCGCGACACGCACACCTCGATGCGCGTCCCCGCCCCGGACGAGCTGGCCGGCGGCGCCCGCGGCACCGCCCGCGCCCCTCGCGCGGCAGGGGCCCCGCGCCCCGGCTCGGCCCGCAACCGCGCCACCGCGCGGCGGCGCAGGATCGCGGTGGGCGCGGGCGCCCTCGCCCTGGTGGCGGCGATCGGCGTCGGTACGTGGCTGGCCACGGGCGGTGACGAGGACGGCACCGGACCCCAGGACACGCGGAACTCGGCACCCGCCGCTCCCTGAGGCCGGGCCCGCCGCCGGAGGCCGCACCCGCACCCGCCCGGCGTGGGCCGGCGAGCGGAGCCGTTACGCTGGACGCGTGGCAGTCGTCGATGTATCCGAAGAGCTGAAGTCCCTCTCCTCGACCATGGAGTCGATCGAGGCCGTCCTGGACCTCGACAGGCTGAGGGCAGACATCGCCGTGCTCGAGGAGCAGGCGGCAGCGCCCTCCCTGTGGGACGACCCGGAGGCGGCGCAGAAGATCACGAGCAAGCTCTCCCACCTCCAGGCCGAGGTGCGGAAGGCCGAGGCCCTGCGCGGCCGGATCGACGATCTCGGCGTGCTCTTCGAGATGGCCGAGGAGGAGGACGACCCGGACACCCGTGCCGAGGCCGAGTCCGAGCTCGCGGCCGTCCGCAAGGCGCTGGACGAGATGGAGGTCCGCACCCTGCTCTCGGGCGAGTACGACGCGCGTGAGGCGCTCGTCAACATCCGCGCCGAGGCGGGTGGCGTGGACGCCGCCGACTTCGCCGAGAAGCTCCAGCGCATGTACCTGCGCTGGGCCGAGCAGCACGGCTACAAGACCGAGGTCTACGAGACGTCGTACGCGGAAGAGGCCGGCATCAAATCGACCACCTTCGCCGTGCAGTCGCCGTACGCCTACGGCACCCTCTCCGTCGAGCAGGGCACGCACCGGCTGGTGCGCATCTCGCCCTTCGACAACCAGGGGCGCCGCCAGACCTCCTTCGCGGGCGTCGAGATCCTCCCCGTGGTCGAGCAGACCGACCACATCGAGATCGACGAGTCCGAGCTGCGGGTGGACGTGTACCGGTCCTCCGGCCCCGGCGGCCAGGGCGTCAACACCACCGACTCGGCGGTGCGCCTGACCCACATCCCCACCGGCATCGTCGTCTCCTGCCAGAACGAGCGCTCCCAGATCCAGAACAAGGCCACCGCCATGAACGTCCTCCAGGCCAAGCTCCTGGAGCGGCGCCGCCAGGAGGAGCAGGCCAAGATGGACGCCCTCAAGGGCGACGGGGGCAACTCCTGGGGCAACCAGATGCGTTCGTACGTGCTGCACCCGTACCAGATGGTCAAGGACCTGCGCACGGAGCACGAAGTGGGCAACCCCGAGGCCGTGTTCAACGGCGAGATCGACGGTTTCCTGGAGGCCGGCATTCGCTGGCGCAAGCAGCGGGAGAAGTAGCGCGAAGCTCAGTCGCCGCTTTGTCGACAAGGCAACTGCCGCCCTTCCGGCGGCGGTTGCCTTTTGTCTGCCCCTTGTTCACCGGTGATGTCTGGGTTCTGCGTCACAGTCGCATCCTTTGTGTCCGGCATACGTCCCGTACCTGGACATCGCGTACGCAATGGCCTTGACGTTGCTTTGAACATTCGGAATGGTGAGGCTCGGCATGCGTATTTCTGGGGCGCATGTGAACCGGGGGACTTGAGCACACACGCAGCCACCCCCGTCGATCACGGCCCCCGAGTGCGGCCTCACCGACTAATTGGCTACTGGGGGTAGCAACTACATGACGAAGAAGACGCGCATCCGTGTCGCGCGCATAGCGGCCGGCGCCGTGATCGCGGCCGGTGCCTCCCTGACCGCCGCGGGTGCCGCTTCGGCGCTCGACATCGGCGTGAACGCCAGCGCCGACGGCGACGGCGTCGGCCTCGGCGTCAGCGTCCAGGGCGGCGAGGGGGACACCGAAGGTACGACCGAGGGCAACGCCATCGTCGGCGTGACCGAGGGCGCCTCGCAGGGCACCTCCGAGGGCACCTCGGAAGGCACGTCCGAAGGCACTTCGGTGGGTACGTCCGAGGGCACCTCCGAGGGCACTTCGGTGGGTACGTCCGAGGGCACTTCGGTGGGCACCTCCGAGGGGACCTCGGTGGGTACGTCCGAGGGCACCTCCGAGGGTACGTCCGAGGGCACCTCCACCGGCACGTCCGAGGGTGGTGACAACGGCGGCAACGGTGACAACGGCGGTAACGGCAACAACGGCGGTAACGGCAACAACGGCGGTAACGGCAACAACGGTGGCGCCGGTGACAACGGCGGCAACGGTGACAACGGCGGTTCCGGCGACAACGGCGGAAACGGCAACAACGGTGGCGGCAACAACGGTGGCGGCGGCAACGGCGGCAACGGTGGTGGCGGCAACGGTGGAAACTCCGGCGGCACCGGTGGCGGCGACAACACCACCCCTGACGGCGGTGGCAACGACAACGTCGCTCAGGAAGAGGGTTCCTCCGCGCTGACCGACACCGGCGAGGAGGCCCCGGCCTCCGACGCCTCCGCCCAGGGCAGCGGCGAGGAGCTGGCCGAGACCGGCGCCGCGGAGACCACGTTCCTGCTGGTCGGCGCCGCGACGATGATCGCCGGAGGCATCGGCTTCCGCTTCCTGCCGCGCCTGATGAACGGCCGCGGCGGGGCCACTGCCTGACGGTAGCGGTCCGCGTACGCACCGCGCACGCAGACGAAGGGGCCCGGAGCGTCATCGCTCCGGGCCCCTTCCGCGTCTTCCGGGTGGGCGTCCTGGCGGGCCTCAGGGCCGCTCCTGGCGCCTCAGACGGTCTGGTGGGCCAGCAGGGCCACCGCCGCGATCAGCACCGCCAGCAGCGCGATCAGCGTCGTCGGATTCAGCCCCGCGAAGAAATTGCTCTCCTGCTGCAGCCGCTCGCGGTTGGCCCGGCACACCGGGCACCTGCCCTCACTCACGGGCGCCGCGCAGTTCGCGCACACCAACCGGTCGTACGTCATGCGCTCGCCCTCCTTGCCACCGGCTCCGTTCGGAACAACGCCCGCGACAACACGAACGTTCCCCCTCCACTGTGCCAGGTTCCGAGGGGCCCCGCGCGCCCTCCCGTGGGGACAAAACACACAACTGATACGCAACCCCGACCGGTGACTGCGGTCGGCTCCCCGGTTCGCGTATGGTCACGCTCATCTACCCCCGGCGACCCGTGGTGCATCCGTGATCCGATTCGACAACGTCTCCAAGGTCTACCCCAAACAGAGCCACCCAGCCCTCAGGGACGTCTCCCTGGAGGTCGAGAAGGGCGAGTTCGTCTTCCTCGTGGGGTCCTCCGGCTCCGGAAAGTCCACCTTCCTGCGGCTGATCCTCCGCGAGGAGCGGTGCAGCCACGGACAGGTGCACGTCCTCGGGAAGGACCTCGCCCGCCTGTCCAACTGGAAGGTGCCGCAGATGCGGCGCCAGCTGGGGACGGTGTTCCAGGACTTCCGCCTGCTGCCGAACAAGACGGTCGGCGAGAACGTCGCCTTCGCCCAGGAGGTCATCGGCAAGTCCCGCGGCGAGATCCGCAAGTCCGTGCCGCAGGTCCTCGACCTCGTCGGACTCGGCGGCAAGGAGGACCGCAGGCCCGGCGAGCTGTCCGGCGGTGAGCAGCAGCGCGTGGCCATCGCGCGCGCCTTCGTCAACCGGCCCAAGCTGCTGATCGCCGACGAGCCCACGGGCAACCTCGACCCGCAGACCTCGGTCGGCATCATGAAGCTGCTCGACCGGATCAACCGGACGGGCACCACCGTGGTGATGGCCACGCACGACCAGAACATCGTGGACCAGATGCGCAAGCGCGTCATCGAGCTGGAGAAGGGCCGCCTCGTCCGGGACCAGGCACGCGGTGTCTACGGCTACCAGCACTGACGACGAGGAACGAAAGGCTTAACGAGACGCCATGCGCGCCCAGTTCGTAGTCTCGGAGATCGGAGTCGGTCTTCGCCGCAATCTGACGATGACCTTCGCGGTCATCGTCTCGGTCGCCCTGTCCCTGGCCCTGTTCGGCGGTTCGCTGCTGATGAGCGACCAGGTCAACACCATGAAGGGCTACTGGTACGACAAGGTCAACGTCTCGGTCTTCCTCTGCAACAAGAGCGACGCCGAGTCCGACCCCAACTGCGCCAAGGGCGCGGTGACCGAGGACCAGAAGAAGCAGATCATGTCCGACCTCGACGAGATGGCCGTCGTCGAGAAGGTGACCTACGAGTCGCAGGACGAGGCGTACAAGCACTACAAGGAGCAGTTCGGCGACTCGCCGCTGGCCAGCTCCCTCACGCCGGACCAGATGCAGGAGTCCTACCGGATCAAGCTGAAGGACCCGGAGAAGTACCAGGTCATCGCCACCGCCTTCGACGGCCGGGAGGGCGTGCAGTCCGTGCAGGACCAGAAGGGCATCCTGGACAACCTCTTCGGCCTCCTCAACGGCATGAACTGGGCCGCCCGCGCGGTGATGGCCCTCATGCTCGTGGTCGCCCTGATGCTGATCGTCAACACCGTGCGCGTCTCGGCGTTCAGCCGGCGCCGCGAGACCGGCATCATGCGCCTCGTCGGCGCCTCGGGCTTCTACATCCAGGCGCCGTTCATCATGGAGGCGGCGGTCGCCGGTCTGATCGGCGGTGGTGTCGCCTGCGGATTCCTGGTCATCGCCAGGTACTTCATCATCGACCACGGACTCGCCCTGTCCGAGAAGCTGAACCTGATCAACTTCATCGGCTGGGACGCCGTCCTGACGAAGCTGCCGCTCATCCTGGCCACGAGCCTGCTGATGCCCGCGTTGGCGGCGTTCTTCGCGTTGCGCAAGTACCTGAAGGTGTGACGCATACCAAGGGGGCCGCGCGGTCAAGGGACCGTGCGGCCCTTACGCGTTGTCCTAGACTCACCGGCATGTCAGGTCGTGACCTGTTCTGTCAGCCCCGTCGCGTGCGCCACGGGGCCGCCCTGACCTTGGTGTTCGCCGGCGTGCTCGTCGCGGGCGCGGCCACCGGCTCGCTCCCCGGGCCGGACCGGAAGTCCGCACCGGGCGCCGCCCGTTCGGCCGCCCCGGCCGGTCAGCAGGCCCGCCACGACGACGTGGCCCGCGCGGCGGCCGAGGCCATGGCCGACGGCAAGTCTCCCGTGGAGGCGGCCGAACGCGCGGTCAGCCGCAGCGGGGACCGCTGGGGCGCCGTCTACTCCGAGGGCGAGTACGAGGAGTTGGAGGACGCCCTCGACGGCCGGTACACCGGCGTCGGGCTCTCGGCGCGCCGCGAACGGGACGGCCGCATCGAGGTGACCAGGGTGCGCTCCGGCTCACCCGCCGCCGACGCCGGGATCCGCGAGGGCGACCGGCTGCGCAGCGTCGACGGCGAGAGAGTCGACGGGCGGCCCGTCACCGAGGTCGTCTCCATACTGCGCGGCGACGCCGAGCCGGAGCCCGCCGGCACCGCCGTCCGGCTGGGCCTGGAGCGCGGCACGCGCGCGTGGACCGAGACCGTGCGCCGCGCCCGGCTGTCCACGGACCCCGTGACCGTCCGCACGCCCGCCGACGGCCTCACCGTCGTCAAGGTCGCCTCCTTCACCAAGGGCGTCGGCGCGCAGGTGCGCGAGGCCGTGGCCCGGGTGCCCTCCGGCGCCGGGGTCGTCCTCGACCTGCGCGGCAACTCCGGCGGCCTGGTCACCGAGGCCGTCACCGCCGCCTCCGCCTTCCTCGACGGCGGCCTGGTCGCCACGTACGACGTCGACGGCGACCAGCGGGCCCTGCACGCCGAGAGCGGCGGTGACACCACCAGGCCCCTGGTCACGCTCGTCGACGGCGGCACGATGAGCGCGGCCGAGCTGCTCACCGGGGCGCTCCAGGACCGCGGCCGGGCGGTCGTCCTGGGCTCCCGCACCTTCGGCAAGGGCTCGGTGCAGATGCCGAGCCGGCTGCCCGGCGGCTCGGTGGCCGAGCTGACCGTCGGGCACTACCGCACCCCCTCCGGGCGCGGCGTCGACGGCACGGGCATCACGCCCGACCTGGAGGTCGACCCGACGGACGCGGCCGCCCTCGCGCGGGCCCGGACCGTGCTGAGCGGGCTCGGGCCGACCACGTAATCGGCTTTCCACCAGGCCCCTCCGTAGTGCCAAAATGGACCGCACTATGGCTAAGGAAAAAGGGCGCAAGCTGATCGCGCAGAACAAGAAGGCGCGGCACGACTACCAGATCCTCGACACCTACGAGGCCGGCCTCGTGCTGTCCGGTACCGAGGTGAAGTCGCTGCGCCAGGGGCGGGCCTCGCTGGCCGACGGATTCGTGCAGCTGGACGGTCACGAAGCGTGGCTGCACAACGTGCACGTGCCGGAGTACAGCCAGGGCACCTGGACCAACCACAGCGCCCGCCGCAAGCGGAAGCTGCTGCTGCACCGCGTGGAGATCGACAAGCTGGAGTCGAAGTCCCAGGAGACCGGTCACACGATCGTGCCGCTGGCGCTCTACTTCAAGGACGGGCGGGCCAAGGTCGAGATCGCGCTGGCACGCGGCAAGAAGGAGTACGACAAGCGGCAGACCCTCCGGGAGAAGCAGGACCGCCGCGAGGCGGAGCGGACGATCTCGGCGATCCGGCGCAAGCAGCGGGCCTGAGCCCCGCCAGGAATAGGCTGGCACCTGTACGCGTTGGTCACGTACGATGGTGCCTGCACCCCACAGAGGGTGCGCGCCCCTCTTCGGAGGACTTGAAAAATCAACATGGGGATGATCGGTTTCGACAGCGGCTGTCGAAGCAGGGGAAGCGTGTCGAGGAAGCGGCCATGATCTCGTAAACCACAGGCCGAAAAAATAATCGCCAACACCAAGCGCGATTCCTCCCAGCAGGCCTTCGCCCTCGCTGCCTGATCTCAGGTAGCGAAGCGAGCCTCCTACTAAGGGAGTGTCAGCCCGGGGCTGTTCCCGACCCGGATCCTGGCATCAGCTAGGGGACTAAACCTTGATCCCGGTCACGGGGTGAAGAGGGAAACCAAACAGTGACTGAGCCCGTCGGAGACTTGTCCGCGTGATCTCCGGGGCTGAGAAAATCGAAGCGGACTGCACACGGAGAAGCCCTGATTCCGCACCGTTGGACGCGGGTTCGATTCCCGCCATCTCCACGAGGTCGAGGGCGACGTGTGCTCGCGGTAAGCGCGAGCCACGTCGCCCTCGTCGTTTTTTGCGCGGCTGCGCCGCGCGCCGCGGGGGCTGCGCCACCCGCACCCCGTACGGAGGGAACCCCCTGGTCACCGGCACTCTGTCGGGGACCAGGGGGTTTTCCGCGTTCACAGGGTTCGCCGGGGTGGCAGCAGGGTCAGGAGAAGGGCCGTGGCCGCCGCTGTGACCGGGATGCCGTAGGCCGCGGTGGGGGAGAGGTGCTCCACCGTCCAGCCGCCCGCCGCGCTGCCGCAGGCGATGCCGCCGAGCAGGCCGGTCACCGCGAGGGTCATGCCCTCGTTCAGGCGGCCCTCCGGGGTGCGGTGCTGGACCAGCGTCATCGTGGTGACCATCGTCGGGGCCGTCGCCATCCCGCCGATCAGCAGGGTGAGCGCCAGCAGCGGCAGGGAGCCGCTGAGGGAGGCCGCGAGGAGCGGCAGCGTCAGCAGGGCGGTCATCGCGGCCACGCACCATGGCAGCCGGTGCTCGGCCGGTCCGGCGGGCTTGATCGCGCCGTAGAGCAGACCCGCCGCGCAGGAACCGGCCGCCTGCAGGGCGAGGACCACCCCGGCCGCCGCGCGGTGGCCCTGTGCGTCCGCGAAGGCGATGGTGACGACCTCCATGGCGCCGAACACCCCGCCCATCGCCAGGCACACCACGAGCAGCGACGGGATGCCCGGCGCCCGGAAGGGAGCCTTCGCCGTCGGGCGCGGCCGGGCCGGGGGCTCGGTCGAACGCCGGGCGGTGAACAGCAGCATGCCGGTCACCAGCAGCACCACGCCCACGAGCGTGCCCGCCTCCGGGAACAGCGCGGTGCACAGGAACGCCGCGAGGACCGGCCCGAGCATGAAGCACAGTTCGTCCGTGGCCTGTTCGAAGGAGTTCGCGGTGTGCAGCGCGTCGGCGTCCCCCTTCAGCAGGTGGGCCCACCGGGCGCGGGCCATGCCTCCGGTGTTGGGTGTCGTCGCGGTCGCGGTGTACGCGGCGAACAGGGTCCAGGCGGGCGCCCCGTACCGCACGCACAGCAGCAGCGCGACGGAGCCCAGCGCGG
This sequence comes from Streptomyces sp. BBFR25, assembly GCF_044590125.1. Taxonomy (NCBI): domain Bacteria; kingdom Bacillati; phylum Actinomycetota; class Actinomycetes; order Kitasatosporales; family Streptomycetaceae; genus Streptomyces; species Streptomyces sp. BBFR25. The sequence continues at coordinate 3,377,765 of NZ_CP172447.1, read as the reverse complement.
CGAACAGCGTGGCGGGTACGGCCACTCTGGCCTGGCCGTACCGGTCCACGAGCCGCGCGGTCCACGGGGCGACCAGCGCCGTCGCCGCAAGGCCGGTCGCGGTGACGGCGCCGGCGAGGGCGTAGGAACCACGGGTGCCGGCGATCATCACAACAGCGCTGACGCTGAACATGCCCATGGGCAGCCGGGCGATGAGATTCCCGATCGTGAACGCACGGGCGCCGGGCGTGGCCAGGAGGCGCCGGTACGGGCCGGGCGGCCGGCGCCGGACGCGGGGGCGGAAGTCGGCCGCGACCAGGGTGTCGGCGGTGACGGCCAGGAAGGGGGCGGGGTGAGGGGGACGGGAGCGGTGCGGGGGAGTCGGTTGCGGCATGCGTCCACCGTCGCCCGGGGGCGGTCAGGGGGTCCAACACCTACTCCGTGGCCATTCACGCACCGGAGTTGTAAATTCGCCGGATGCCCGCACCCGCGCACCTCGACCCCCGCCTCCTGCGCGCCTTCGTCGCCGTCGCCGAGGAGCTGCACTTCACCCGCGCCGCCGCCCGCCTCTACGTCGCCCAGCAGGCACTCAGCAGGGATGTGCGGCGCCTGGAGCGGGAGTTGGGTGCCGAACTGTTCGTCCGGACCACCCGGCAGGTGACGCCGACGGCCGACGGCGAGCGGCTGCTGCCGTACGCGCGCCGGGTCCTCCAGGCGCAGGACGACCTGCTGGCCGCCTTCGGGCAGGCCCGACCGCTGCTGGTCGACCTCAACTCCCCGGGTCTGGTCACCGGCCGCCTGGTCCTGGAGCGGGCCCGGGCGCTCGCGCCGGAGCAGGAGCTGATGGCGCGTTACGAGAGCGGACTGACCCACGCCGCGGGTGAACTGGTCGCGGGCCGCCTCGACGCCTCCTTCGGCCGGTTCGCGGGGCTGCCCGCCGCGCTGCGGGCCGGACTCGGCCACCAGCCGGTGCGCCTGGAGCCCATGGCGGTCGTCCTGCCCGAGGACCACCCGCTGGCCCGGCTGCCCGAGGTGCCGCTGACCGCACTCGCCGGAGAAGTCGTGTACGCCGGGGCCGGCAACCCGCGCACGCCGGAGTGGACCGACCTCGCGCACCGCCTGTTCGAGGGGCGCGGCATCCATGTGGCGCCCCCCGCGCCGCTGGCGGTCGGCGAGGAGGAGTTCCAGCGCATCATGGACAAGACGCGCAATCCGATCCTCGCCGTGGAGAGTTTTCCGGCCATGGCCGCGACCGTGGTGCGCCCCCTCGTCGACCCCGTGCCGCTGTCGCCGGTCTCGCTCGTGTGGCGAAAGGGGCTGGCGCATCCCGCGCTCGACGCGCTGCGCCGGGCGGCGTCGCAGGTCGCGACCGAAAAGGGTTGGTTGGAGGTCCCCGACGACGGATGGATTCCGGCCGTCGACGCCGCTGTGATGTGCGTCCACAAGTGACACTCGGCCACCACACATCCTCCGCGTGCGCTACATTCTTTGCCTGAGCACGGTGTGATACAGGGGGCGCTCGAACCTGGTGGGGGCCGGTTCGGCCGACGAGTGCTCGGAGTCGTATGCGCACCCGGAAGTGTCCCGTGGGGGGAAGTGCGCACGCGTGAAGAATTGGCAAAAAGACGCCCAACCGGAGTGGCCCGAGGCCGAGTCCGGAGCTCGTGATCTCCCGGAGGCGAGACGAGATGCTGACGCCACCGAGATGCTGCCCCCGACCCGCTCCCTGCCTCCGGCCGGGGAACCCCCGGTGACCGCGCCGGGTTCGGGGTGGTTCGGCGATCCCGGTGCGGGCCCGCGTGCCCGCGGGGGTTCCGACGCCGACCGTACGGAGGTCCTGGGCTCCCGAATAGGCGGCCTCCCTCCCCACGGACGAGGCCAGGGCCCGCTGGCCCAGGGGCGGATAACCTGGGGCACAACCGACCCGGCCGGGGCGACCCCCGGCCACGGCCGCGCGCCTGGCCCCCGCCCGCCCCACGGCACCGGCCACGGCCTCGGTCCCGGCACCCGTCCCGGCCCCGCCCCGGACCCCGACCGTACGGACGTCCTCCCGTCGGCCCCTCCCGCCGCCCCGGTCGCCCCCACCCGCGCCTTCCCCGCACCTGCCTCCCCGCCCTCGCCCGTGCCCCCGCCCGGCCCCGCCACCGCCGTACTCCGCGACCCCTGGCAGGAGTTGCCGGACGCGGAAGGCGACGCGGGCGCCGCCGCCGGGCACACCCACGACCCGCACGAGGTCACCGTCCAGCTCGACGCCGTCCACCTCGGCGACGGCGTGCTGCTGCGGGCCGACGGCGGACACCGCAAGAGCGGCCCGGAGGCCTCCGACGGGCCCGTCTTCGTCGACGCGTCCGGCCGCCGCAGCCGCCTGTACCGCCGCCTCGGCATCCTGGTCGGCGTCGCCTGCGCGGTCTACGCCGTCGTCATCGCCTCCACGCTGTTCTCCGGCAACTCCGACGCGCCGTGGAAGCCCGTACCGGGCCAGGAGGAGGGCGCACCGGCCGGTCGGGTCGACACCACTCCGCAGCCCTCCCGGTCGGCGCCGCCGCCCTCCGGCGCCGCGGCCCCGCAGGCCACGCCCTCGGCCGGCGCCGGGGCGGCGACCGAACCGGGCGACGAGGCACCCGCGTCCGGTACGTCCGGCGTGGCCGGCGGCTCCACGGAGCAGGCCGGTACGACCGTCGACCCCGAGTCCTCGGTGCCCGGGACCGACCGGACTCCGGGCGACGGCGGCGCGACCGGTCCCGACCCGACGCAGTCGACACAGGTCCCGCCCCCCGACAGCACGGACCCGTCGGCCCCGGCGGGCGGCAGCGGCACCTCCGTCGACCCGACCGGGCCCACCGGCGGCTCCACCACGGGCACCGACCCGGGGGCGGGCGGCTCCGACGGCGCGGCCCCCCTCGCCGGTCGGGCCGGCACACCCGTCGTGCTCGCCGGCCCCGGCGACATCTCCACGTCCCCTCCCCCTCCCCCGTCCCCGGAGAACCACCTCTGATGGCATCCCGCACCCGCCGTCACGGGGCCGCGCGCAGCGCCCGTGAGGGCTCCCGCCGTCGTGTGCCCCTGCGCCTGCTGCTCCCGCTGCTCCTCCTGGTCGCCCTGGCCGCGATGCTCATGCTGCGCGGCTACGTGCACAGCGAGATCCTCGCCGACCACCGCGTCCAGCCACCCGCCGCCACCACCCACGTTCCCGAGGAGATCCTGGAGGGCGGTCCGGTCATCGACACGCGCGGTGGCCGCACCGACAGCCTCAGCGTCCCCGACCACCGGCTCGTCCTCACCTTCGACGACGGCCCGGACCCGACCTGGACCCCGCGCGTCCTCGACGTGCTGAAGAAGCACGACGCGCACGCGGTCTTCTTCGTCACCGGCACCATGGCCTCCCGCTACCCCGACCTCGTCGAGCGCATGGTCGACGAGGGCCACGAGGTGGGCCTGCACACCTTCAACCACCCCGACCTCTCCTTCCAGTCCGAGAAGCGCATCGACTGGGAGCTGTCGCAGAACCAGCTGGCGATCACCGGCGCGGCCGGGGTGCGCACCTCGCTGTTCCGCCCGCCCTACTCCTCCTTCGCCGACGCCATGGACGACGAGTCCTGGCCGGTCACCGAGTACATCGGCAGCCGCGGCTACCTCACCGTCGTCAACAACACCGACAGCGAGGACTGGAAGAAGCCCGGCGTCGACGAGATCATCCGCCGCGCCACGCCGCACGGCGGCAAGGGCGCCATCGTCCTGATGCACGACTCCGGCGGCGACCGCCACCAGACCGTCCAGGCCCTGGACCGGTTCCTGCCCGACCTGAAGAAGAAGGGCTACGAGTTCGACAACCTCACCGAGGCCCTGGACGCGCCCAGCGCCATGACCCCGGTGACCGGTGCCGAGCTGTGGAAGGGCAAGGCGTGGGTCTTCCTGGTCCAGGCCTCGGAGCGGCTCACCGACATCCTGGTGGTGGGCCTGGCGATCATCGGCACGCTGGTCATCGGACGCTTCGCCCTGATGCTGCTGCTCTCCGGCGTGCACGCCCGCCGGGTGCGCCGCAGGCGCTTCCGCTGGGGACCGGCGGTCACCGAACCGGTCACGGTGCTGGTCCCGGCGTACAACGAGGCCAAGTGCATCGAGAACACGGTGCGTTCCCTGGTGGCGAGCGACCACCCGATCGAGGTCGTCGTCATCGACGACGGTTCCAGCGACGGCACCGCCCGCATCGTGGAGGGGCTCGGCCTGCCCGGCGTCCGGGTGATCCGGCAGCTCAACGCGGGCAAGCCCGCCGCGCTCAACCGGGGCCTGGCCAACGCCCGGCACGACATCGTCGTGATGATGGACGGCGACACCGTCTTCGAACCCTCCACCGTCCGCGAACTCGTCCAGCCCTTCGGCGACCCGAGGGTGGGCGCCGTCGCGGGCAACGCCAAGGTCGGCAACAAGGACAGCCTCATCGGCGCCTGGCAGCACATCGAGTACGTGATGGGCTTCAACCTGGACCGCCGGATGTACGACGTCCTCGGCTGCATGCCGACCATCCCCGGCGCGGTCGGCGCCTTCCGCCGCTCCGCCCTGGAGCCCATCGGCGGCATGAGCGACGACACGCTCGCCGAGGACACCGACGTCACCATGGCGCTGCACCGCGCCGGCTGGCGGGTCGTCTACGCCGAGAACGCCCGCGCCTGGACCGAGGCCCCGGAGTCCGTCAGCCAGCTGTGGTCCCAGCGCTACCGCTGGTCGTACGGCACCATGCAGGCGATCTGGAAGCACCGCCGCGCGGTGGTCGAGAAGGGCCCCTCGGGCCGCTTCGGCCGCGTGGGCCTGCCCTTCGTCTCGCTGTTCATGGTCGTGGCCCCGCTGCTGGCCCCGCTGATCGACGTCTTCCTGCTCTACGGCCTCGTCTTCGGCCCCACCGACAAGACGATCGTGGCCTGGCTCGGCGTCCTGGCCATCCAGGCGGTGTGCGCGGCGTACGCCTTCCGGCTCGACCGGGAGAAGCTGACCCCGCTCATCTCGCTGCCCCTCCAGCAGATCGTGTACCGCCAGATCATGTACGTGGTGCTGCTCCAGTCCTGGATCACGGCGCTCACCGGCGGCCGGCTGCGCTGGCAGAAGCTGCGGCGCAGCGGCGGCGTCTCCGCCCCGCCGCCCGGCGCCGACGGCGTCCCGTCCCAGCGGCGGTCCGGCGCCATGGACGGGAGGCCGGTCGGATGACCACCCCGCCGTACGACCCGACGCGGCCGGTCCCCGCGCCCGCCATGCCCGCCCCGGCCCCGCCCGGTCCGACCCGGAGCGCCCCGCACCCGACCGCACCGCACCCGGTCGTCGGCGCGGACACCGCCGTACCGGTGACGCCCGAGCCGAAGCGGGCCCGGCGCGCTCCCGTGCGCGACCGGTACTTCGACCTGCTGCGGGCGGTGGCCCTCTTCCGCGTGGTCCTCTACCACCTGATGGGCTGGGCCTGGCTGCCGGTGGTGTTCCCGTCCATGGGCGTGATGTTCGCCCTCGCGGGCAACCTGATGGCCCGCAGTCTCGAGCGGCCGGCCGTCCAGGTCGTCCGCAGCCGCATGCGCCGCCTGCTGCCTCCGCTGTGGCTGCTGGGCGCGGTGGGCGTGACCGGCATGCTGCTGCAGGGCTGGGGACCGGGCGACGAAGGGCACCCGGGCTGGTGGTGGCTCCACCTCTTCTTCTGGGTCCTGCCGCTGAGCGACCCGCCCTTCGCCGCGAGCCTGCCGGGCGTCCACGGCGTCCTCGGCGAGGACTGGGCCGCGGAACTCGCCGGGCCGCTCTGGTACATCCGCGCCTACCTCTGGTACGTCCTGCTCTCCCCGTTCCTGCTGCGCGCGCTGCGGGCCCTGCCGTGGCCGACGATCCTCGCGCCGCTCGCGCTGTCGGCCGCCTTCCAGTTCGGCTACCTCGACCTGCCGGGCGAGCGCGTTCCGTCCGAACTCACCGACTTCAGCACCTTCGGCGCCTGCTGGATCCTCGGCATGGCCCACCAGCAAGGCATCCTGAAACGGCTGCCGAGCTACGTCGTGCCCTCTGTCGCCCCGGTGATCGCCGCGCTGGGCCTGTGGTACGCCTTCCGGGAGGGCTTCAGGACCGGGTACGACCTGGACTCCATCCCCTTCGCGCAGGCCGTCTGGTCCTTCGCGACGGTGCTGCTGCTCCTGCACGTCAGCCCGTCGTGGACCGAGTGGCCGCGCCGGCTGCGCCGCTGGGACCGGCTGATCACCCTGCTCAACTCCCGCGCGGTGACCGTCTACCTGTGGCACAACGTCTGCATCCTCGTCGCGGCCACGCTGTGGGACCGGCTGTGGGGCTTCGACGTCCTGGGCGAGCACGTCCCGTGGCTGCTGGAGAGTTCCTGGCCGGTCCTGGCCGTCGCCTGGCTGCTGATCGGGAGCTGCGTCGTCTGGTTCGGCTGGATGGAGGACGTGGCCGCCAAGCGCCCGCCCCGGCTGTGGCCGGACGGCGGCAGGCGCCCGGCACCGAAGCGGTCCAGGGCCCGTGCCGCGCACCGGGGCTGAGGCACACCGGGGCTGACGGCTGTCGGCCCGCCGTGCGAGACTGCCCCGGTTGCGGACGTGAACAGGGTGGCGTGAGCCGGTCAGGGGGAGCAGCGGGATGAGCAAGCGGCAGACACAGAAGATGCTGCAGTTGATGGCGAGCGGGGAGCCGGTCCAGCTCACCAGCCGGATGTCGTCCGTGAAGAAGCTCGCCAAGCTCGCCTTCGTCGCCCAGCAGTTCGGGTACGAGTACGCCGACGTGCGCCAGAGCGGCGGGAACAACGCGGCGCTCACCATGCTGCTGGTCCCCGACCCCGGCCCGCAGGCCCGCACCCGGGCGGCGCAGAACTGGGCGCAGTACCCGAACGCCGGTGACGGCGTGTCGCTGCCGCCGCTCGTGCCGGACGCCTTCGAACTCCTCAAGGCGCGGATCAACTTCGACCTCACCGGCAAGAACGCCCAGAAGAACATGGGCTACGGCGCGCTCGGCGGCACCGTCGCGTGTGCGGTCCTCGCCTTCCGCGAGGGCGGTTCGTCCGACGACTTCGTCCTCTCCGGGATCATCTGGGTGGTCCTCATGGCGGCCCTGGGCCTCGGCTTCCTCGTCACCCGCAAGCGCAACGCCAAGTTCGCGGCCCGGCTGCAGGCCGCCGGGTTCGTGCCGATGGCCGACGAGACGGGACGGGTGCGGTACCTGCCGCCCGGCGGTCAGCTGCCGGGGCACGGGAACCCGTTCGGCGGCCCCGCACCCGGCGGCTACGGACAGCCGGCCCCCGGCCCGTACGCCCCCCAGCCGCCGCAGCAGCAGCCGTACGGTGCGCCGCCGCAGGCCCAACCGTACGCACCGCAGCCGGTCCCGCAGGCCCACCAGCCCTACGCACCCCCGCAGCCCCACCAGCCCTACCCGCCGCAGCAGCCCCCGCAGCCCTACGGCCAGCCGCAGCAGCAGCCGTACGGCGGGCCGCCGCAGGCCCAGCAGCCCTACCCGCCGCAGGCCCACCCGCAGCAGAACCCGCACTGGCAGCCCCGGCCCCCGCAGGGCTGACCGCGATCTCTCACCCCGCACCGGCGCCGGGTGAGAGCAACGTTCCCTTCCGGTCATCCACAGCCCCACCGGCCCGAAACGCGTCCTGCCTAGCGTCGGCGCAACCGAGCTGTGGAGCACCGTGGAGGCGCGATGAAAGCCCGTGGCGGACGCTGGATCGAGCACTGGGATCCGGAGAACGAGACCTTCTGGAAGGAGACGGGACGGCGAACGGCCCGGCGGAACCTGTTCTTCTCCGTGCTCTCCGAGCACATCGGGTTCTCCGTCTGGACGCTGTGGTCCGTACTGGTGCTCTTCATGGGCCCGGAGTACGGGCTGTCACCCGCCGACAAGTTCCTGCTGACGTCCGTGGTGACCCTGGTCGGCGCCGTCGTGCGGGTGCCCTACACCTTCGCCGTCGCGGTCTTCGGCGGCCGCAACTGGACGATCGTCTCGGCGAGCATGCTCCTGGTCCCGACGGTCGCGGCCTTCGTCGTGATGGAGCCCGGGACGTCCTTCTCGACGTTCCTGCTGATCGGGCTGCTGGCCGGGATCGGCGGCGGCAACTTCGCCTCGTCCATGACCAACATCAACGCCTTCTTCCCGCTCAGGGAGAAGGGGTGGGCGCTGGGCCTCAACGCCGGCGGCGGAAACGTCGGCGTGCCCGTCATCCAGCTCGTCGCCCTCGCGATCATCGGGGCGAGCGGTGGGCCACGGGTGCTGCTGGGCATCTACATCCCGCTGATCCTCGTCGCCGCCGTCCTCGCCGCGCGCTTCATGGACAACCTCACCACGGTGAGGAACGACACCGGAGCCGCCAAGGACGCGGCCCGGGAGGCCCACACCTGGATCATGTCGGTGCTGTACGTCGGCACCTTCGGCTCGTTCATCGGCTACAGCTTCGCCTTCGGACAGGTGCTGACGACCCAGTTCGGGCGGACGCCGCTCCAGGCCGCGTACCTCACCTTCATCGGCCCGCTGCTCGGTTCCCTCGTCCGTCCGCTGGGCGGGAGGCTGGCCGACCGGTACGGCGGTTCGAAAATCACCCTGTGGAACTTCGTCGCCATGGCCGCCGCCACCGCGGTGCTCGTCCTGGCCAGCATGGAGAAGTCGCTCGCGCTGTTCGTGACCGTGTTCGTGGCGCTGTTCGTGCTCAGCGGGCTCGGCAACGGCTCGACGTTCAAGATGATCCCGGGCATCTTCCACTCCAAGGCGCTGGCCCGCGGGCTGACGGGTGAGGAGGCCGTACTGCACGGACGGCGCCTGTCGGGCGCGTCGATGGGGCTGATCGGTGCGGTGGGCGGCCTCGGGGGCGTCGGGATCAACCTCGCCTTCCGCCAGTCCTTCCTCTCCTCCGGATCGGGAACCGGTGCCTTCGTCGCCTTTCTGGCCTTCTACGCCGTGTGCATCGTGGTGACCTGGGCGGTATACCTCCGCCGCCCCGCGGCGCAGGGCGGGACGGCGGCGGGAGCGGCGAAGACGGAGGCCCGGCTCAGCTATGCCGAGGTGTGACGTAACACTGGTGACATGCGGCGGAACCGAGCCTGTCACGCACGGTTGACAGGCTCGGTCGCCACGTGACTGTGCGCGTGGACGGGAACGGATCGGAGCGCGGCGAGCGATGGACGACGTAAGCGAGGTGGGCGGCGTGGGCGGCGTGGGCGACGCACCGCAGCGACCCGGCCACGGCCCGCTGGCCGGGTTCACCGTGGGCGTGACCGCCGCCCGCCGGGCCGACGAACTGGGCGCGCTGCTCCAGCGGCGCGGTGCCAGCGTCCTGCACGCACCGGCGCTGCGGATCGTGCCGCTGGCCGACGACGGCGAGCTGATGGCCGCGACCGAACGCATCGTCGACCAGGCACCGGACGTCGTCGTCGCCACCACCGCCATCGGGTTCCGGGGCTGGATCGAGGCCGCCGACGGCTGGGGGCTCGGCGAGGCCCTGCTGGCGCGGCTGCGCACGGTGGAGCTGCTGGCGCGCGGGCCCAAGGTCAAGGGCGCGGTGCGGGCCGCGGGACTGACCGAGCGGTGGTCGCCCGCCTCGGAGTCCATGGCCGAGGTCCTGGACCGGCTCCTGGAGCAGGGCGTGGAGGGCCGCCGGATCGCCGTACAACTGCACGGTGAGCCGCTGCCGGGGTTCGTGGAGGCGTTGCGGGAGGGCGGCGCCGAGGTGCTGGGCGTGCCCGTGTACCGGTGGCTGCCGCCGGAGGACCTCGGCCCCGTGGACCGGCTGCTGGACGCCGCCGTGTCGCGGGGCGTGGACGCCGTGACCTTCACCAGCGCGCCCGCCGCGGTCTCCCTGCTGGGCCGGGCCGAGGAGCGGGGCCTGCTGCCGGAGCTGCTCGCCGCGTTCGGCCACGATGTGCTGCCCGCCTGCGTCGGCCCGGTCACCGCGGTGCCGCTCCAGGCGCACGGCGTCGACACGAGCCGGCCGGAGCGCTTCCGGCTCGGGCCCCTCGTCCAACTGCTGTGCCAGGAGCTGCCGGCCCGCGCCCGTGCCCTGCCGGTCGCCGGGCACCGGCTGGAGATCCGCGGCCACGCGGTGCTCGTCGACGGGGAGTTGCGGACCGTGCCGCCCGCCGGCATGTCCCTGCTGCGCACGCTCGCCCGGCGGCCCGGCTGGGTCGTGCCCCGCGCGGAGCTGCTGCGCGCCCTGCCGGGCACCGGCCGCGACGAGCACGCCGTCGAGACGGCCATGGCCCGCCTGCGCACGTCCCTCGGCACCCCGAAGCTGATCCAGACGGTGGTGAAACGCGGCTACCGCCTCGCCCTGGACCCGGCCACGGACGCCAAGTACACGGACGGGTGATCCGGCGCGGGCGGTGCGCCGGTCAGCGGGAGTCGACCATGCGGTACTCGAGGGCGGTCACCCGGGGCTTGCCCGCGGGGTCCAGCACGGCGAGCCCCTGGCCCTGGAACTCGTCGGTGACCACGTCCCGCTTGGTGCCGTCGTAGAGGGACTCCTCCTCGGTGGGGGTGATGTCGAAGCCGCTCATGTACCGCGGCTTGAGCATCAGCTCGTTCGTGTGCGCGGTCGGGAAGACGGTGAGCGTCTTCCCGTCGGCGAGACGCAGCGCGTACACCTTCGGGTGGGCCGGCTGTGCGGCGAAGAACTTCTTGGTCGCGTACGCCTTCACGTCGTCGTCCGGGCCCTCCTTGGAGATCTTCACCGAGGTCCTGGAGGTGTCGGTCGACGCGAACGTCCTGGCGGCCTTCTCCTTGCCGCCCGTCTCGAAGAAGTCCTCGTACGCCTCGCCGAGCCGGTCGGGGGCGAGCGCGCCGACCTTCTTCGACGGGTCGGCGGGCGTGACGAATCCCTGCTCGTCGACGGCGACCTCGGGGATCGGGCCCTCGTCGGCGTAGACCGCCATGGTCATCCGGTAGGTGTCGCCGCCCTCCTTGTCGAAGACCAGCAGCGCCCCCTCGCCGTCCGGGTCGGCGCTCGCCCGGGTCTTGACGGCGAACCAGGTCACCCCGCTGTCGGCGGCCGGGATCAGGTACTCGCGCTTCGTGTAGTGGAACGAGGACGCGTACTCCTTCTGGTCCTTCTTCGACCAGGTCTTCCACTGCGTGTAGTCGGCCTTGGACTGCTCGTGGAGCTGTCCGGCCTCCACCGTGCCCAGGAGCTTCTCGTCGCGCTTCGCGTTCGCCCGGTTGTTCACCTGCTCGTAGGTGTCGACCACCTTCTCGGCCGCCTGCTCGGTGACAAGGCCCTGGCGGGCGGCCTCCTCGCTCCTGGCGGGCGCGTCGTCGGTGTCCTTGGCGTCCTCGTCCGAGCCGCCGCCGCAGGCGGTGAGGGTGACGGCGGCGGTCACACCGACGGCGAGCGTGGTCAGACGGCGCAGCCGGGCGGACCGGCCGGTGGGGCGGCGGTACATGGGCGGGGTTCCTCCTCGCGGAACGGCGGACGTGGGAGGCCGACGGCCGCGCCACGGCCCGGCCGCGCCGGCCCCCGGACACCCGCCTCACGGTATAAGGCGCCCTCCGGGGCGCCGAGTTGGGGTGAACGGCGGCCTCGCACCGCGCGGAGACCGTCGTACCGCCACCGGGTCCGGTGGTACGAGGGGTTCCGGGCGCGGAGACGGGCAGGCACTGTAAGAGGGAGCGGTTCCCCTGCTCCCCTCTCCGGCCCGCCCCACCGGGCCACCCAAGGCGGTGACAGGAACATGGCACTGGGTACGGCCACCGACCCGTACGAGCTGCGCTTCGACACCGGGCGGATCTGTCTGGACCTCATCGCCACCACCCACCCCGCGGAACGCCTCGACTCCCTGGACGCGCTGCGCGCCTGGATCACCGGCTCCGGACTCGTCCCGCCCGGCACCCCGCTGGCCCACGCCGACCCCTCCTGGCTGACCGCCTTCCGCGAACTGCGCGGCGAGACCGCGCGGTTGGTGCGCACCCGGCCGGTGCCCCGCACCCGCCCCTGGGACCTCGCCCTCGCCCGCGTCAACGACCTCGCCCTCGCCGCGCCCCCCGCGCCCCGCGCGGTGCCCGGCGAGGACGGCGCCCTGGTGCGGGAGCTGACCGGGCCGCCGCGCTGCGCCGCGCTGCTCGGCGCCCTCGCCCGGGACGCCGTGGAACTGCTCACCGACCCCGTCGCGCGGGCGAGCCTGAGGCAGTGCGCGGGCGACAACTGCCCCATCGTGTACGTCGACACCTCCCGCGGTCGCCGCCGCCGCTGGTGCTCCAGCGAGATCTGCGGCAACCGCGAGCGCGTCGCCCGCCACCGCCGCCGGGCCGCCCTCGCCCGGTAAGTACCCCTAGCGTCCCTCGCGCCCCGTTCGTCACACCGCCCCCGGGAAATCTTTCATCTCGTTTTGAACACGCCGCACTTGGCGTCCGTACCGGATGGGCGAGCGACCGACTGGGGGATCCCCCGGACACCGGAGGTGGGCGTGCGCAAGGATTCCGTCGTGGCCAACGAACGTGGTGCGAGGGCCCGACATCGCATGTCGCAGTCGTCCTCGGAACCCGACGAGGAGCTGATGCGCGCGCTGTACCGCGAGCACGCCGGCCCCTTGCTCGCCTACGTGCTGCGGCTGGTCGCGGGGGACCGCCAGCGCGCCGAGGACGTCGTCCAGGAGACGCTCATCCGTGCCTGGAAGAACGCCGGTCAGCTCAACCGTGCGACCGGATCGGTACGCCCCTGGCTGGTGACGGTCGCCCGGCGCATCGTCATCGACGGCCACCGCAGCCGGCAGGCCCGGCCGCAGGAGGTCGATCCGTCGCCGCTGGAGGTCATCCCCGCGGAGGACGAGATCGACAAGGCGCTGTGGCTGATGACGCTGTCGGACGCGCTCGACGACCTGACCCCGGCCCACCGGGAGGTCCTCGTCGAGACGTACTTCAAGGGGCGTACCGTCAATGAGGCGGCGCAGACACTGGGCATACCCAGCGGCACCGTTCGCTCTCGGGTGTTCTACGCCCTGCGTTCGATGAAGCTGGCTCTGGAGGAGCGGGGGGTGACGGCGTGATGAGCGGGTACGGGGGCGCTCAGGGATTCGGCGGGGGATTCGGCCCGGGGGACACGGGTAATCCTGTCCCCATGCAGGGATCACCGGCGCCGAACGAGCACGAGACCGTCGGCGCCTACGCCCTCGGGATCCTCGACGACGCCGAGGCGACGGCCTTCGAGGCCCACCTCGCCACCTGCGAGTGGTGCGCCCAGCAGCTCGACGAACTGGCCGGCATGGAGCCGATGATGGCGGCGCTCGCCGACCTGCCGGGCACCGGTACGCCCGCGATCGCCGAGTCGCTCGCGGCGAAGCCCAGCCCACGGCTGTCGGAGAAGCTCGTCGACGAGGTCGCCGAACGCCGCGCGAGCAAGCGCCGCCGCAACTTCTACCTGGTGGGCACCGCGGCCGCGCTGATCATCGGCGGCCCGTTCGCCGCCGTGGCGACCACGGGCGGCGGCGGTGGCGACGACGACGGAGGCGGCGGCCGCAGGGCCGAGGCGACGCAGCAGGCCGCGAGCCCGGCCGAGTCCGCCTTCGCCGCCATGCCGGACCGGGTCACCGCCACCGACCCGGCCACCCAGGTCAGCGCGACCGTGGCGCTGGAGAAGAAGGCCTGGGGCACCGAGACGGTCCTGGAGCTGAAGAACCTCAAGGGCCCCCAGAAGTGCTCCCTGATCGCCGTCGGCAAGAACGGCGAGCGGGAGACGCTCACCTCCTGGACGGTCCCCGACTGGGGCTACGGCATACCGGGCGCCACCACCGAGAAGGGCAAGAAGCCGCTCTACGTGCACGGCGGCGCCGCCTTCGAACCCAACCAGATCTCCCACTTCGAGGTCATGACCTTCGACGGGAAGCGACTGGTGGAGGTCGACGCGTAGCGCCGACACCAGGCGCGGCGTAGCTTCCCGGGCCCCCTTCGCGTATTTTTGACGGCTGCCCAGCACGTCAGAAGGGGGCCCGGTGGCCGCACAGGCTCAGCAGGACTCGGCGGTCGACTCGGAGCACGACTCCGTGCGGGACCGAGAGATCGCCGTGGAACAGGCGCACCTCGACCGGGTGTACCGACGTCTCGAGGAGAAGATCCACGAGGCGGAGTTCCTCATGCACGACGCCGCCCAGCGCGGCCACGTCGGCACGCCCGGCGCCCTGGCCGAGCGCGACGCGCAGGTCTTCCGGGCCGGTATCCACCTCAACCGCCTGAACAACGAGTTCGAGGACTTCCTCTTCGGCCGCATCGACCTGCTCCTCGGCAAGGACGGCAAGAAGGGCCCGGACGGTGCGTACACGGCCGTGGAGCCCGCCGAGGGCGCCCTCGGGCCCGACAACACCGCCGACATCGCCGAGACCCTGCACATCGGCCGCATCGGTGTCCTGGACGAGGACTACGCCCCGCTGGTCATCGACTGGCGGGCGCCCGCCGCCGCCCCCTTCTACCGGTCCACGCCGGTCGACCCGGGCCGGGTGGTGCGCCGCCGGGTGATCCGCTCCAAGGGGCGGCGCGTCCTCGGCGTCGAGGACGACCTCATGCGGCCCGAGATCACCGCCCGGCTGGACGGCGAGGAGCTGGCCGTCGTCGGCGACGGCGCCCTGATGGCCGCCCTCGGCCAGGCCCGCACCCACTCCATGCGGGACATCGTGGCCTCCATCCAGGCCGAGCAGGACCAGGTGATCCGCGCCCCCGCCGCCTCCGTGACCTACGTCGAGGGCGGCCCCGGCACCGGAAAGACCGCCGTCGCCCTGCACCGGGCGGCGTACCTGCTCTACCAGGACCGGCGCCGGTACGCGGGCGGCATCCTTATCGTCTCGCCGACACCGCTGCTCGTCGCGTACACCGAGGGCGTGCTGCCGTCCCTGGGCGAGGAGGGCCAGGTCGCGATCCGCGCGATCGGCTCCCTGGTCGACGGCGCGGAGGCCACGCTGTACGACTCCCCGGCCACCGCCCGCGCCAAGGGCTCCTCCCGCATGCTCCGGGTGCTGCGCAGGGCCGCGCGCGGAGCGCTGGAACCGGCCGACTCGCCGACTCTGCTCCGGGTCGTCGCCTTCGGCCGCCGCCTCGAACTGGAGGCCGAGGAGCTGGCCGGCATCCGCCGCACCGTCCTCGGCGGCACCGCGCCGGTCAACCTGCTGCGCCCCCGCGCCCGCAGGCTGCTCCTGGACGCCCTGTGGGAGAAGTCGGGCGCCGGTGCCCGGCACAGCGACCCCGAGCTGGCCGCCGAGCTGCGCTCCTCCTTCGACGAGGACATCACCTCCGAGGACTCCTTCATCGCCTTCCTCGACGCCTGGTGGCCCGAGCTGACCCCGGGCGCCGTGCTGGCGGCCATGGCGGACGAGCGCCGCCTGGGCCGCTGGGCGCGGCGCGTGCTGAACCCGGGCGAGGTCCGCAAGGTGGCCCGCTCACTGCGCCGCGAGGGTCATTCCGTGCACGACATCGCCCTGCTCGACGAGCTGCAGGCGATCGTCGGCACCCCGGCCCGCCCCCGCAAGCGGCGCGAGGCGGACCCGCTGGACCAGCTCACCGGCCTTGAGGAGCTGATGCCGCAGCGCGAGGAGACCCAGTGGGAGCGCGCCGAGCGCCTCGCCCAGGAACGCACCGAGTACGCCCACGTCATCGTCGACGAGGCCCAGGACCTCACCCCCATGCAGTGGCGGATGGTCGGCCGCCGCGGCCGGACCGCCACCTGGACGGTCGTCGGCGACCCGGCCCAGTCCTCCTGGTCCGACCCCGACGAGGCCGCCGCCGCCCGTGACGAGGCCCTCGGCACCCGTCCGCGCCGCCGCTTCGAGCTGACCGTGAACTACCGCAACCCGGCCGAGATCGCCGAGCTGGCGGCCAAGGTCCTCGCCCTGGCCATGCCCGGCTCGCCGTCCCCGTCGGCCGTGCGCTCGACCGGCGTGCGGCCGCGCTTCGCGGTGGTGGAGGACTCCCTCGCCCGGACGGTCCGCGCGGAGGCGGCCCGGCTGCTCGACCTCGTCGACGGCACCGTGGGCGTCGTGGTCGCCATGAACCGGCGCGAGGAGGCCAGGCGCTGGCTGGCCGGGCTCGGTGACCGGGTGGTGGCGCTGGGCAGCCTGGAGGCGAAGGGCCTGGAGTACGACGCCACGGTCGTCGTCTCCCCGGCCGAGATCGCCGACGAGTCGCCCGCCGGGCTGCGCGTGCTGTACGTCGCCCTGACCCGGGCCACGCAGCAGCTGACCGTCGTCTCGTGCGAGCGGGACGAGCCGGACGCCTCGGGGGTGCCGGACCTGCTGCGCGACTGAGGCGCCGGGACGTGCGAGAGGCCCGCACCGTGGGACGGTGCGGGCCTCTCGTCTTCTTCGTTTAAGTGGCACCGACCCGCCATGCTCGCCTCGCGGCAAGTGGTCGCTCGTAGCGACGAAGGTTGGGCCCGGGGGCTTGGATCGAGCCGGTGCCACGTCCAAGGTAACAAACGATCCCCGCAAGACAATTCCCGTCCCGCGGGTTCCTTCCGCGTCCCGGGCGCGTTCCGCCCGCCGCTTCCGGTGACCCCTTCCCCCGACGGGCTACTTCTCGTATGGTGGAAGTCGTTTTCCGAAATCGGAGCGAACAAAAAGTTCGCAATCCGGGGCGGCTACCGCGTACCCAGTGGTAGGTGCGACGATCGGACGGCACAACCCAGTTACACGGTGAAAGCAGAGGAAGTCGGCCATGGCAACGGCGCCCAGCGTCTCCTACTCGATGACGGTCCGGCTGGAGGTGCCCGCGGGCGGAACCGCCGTCTCGCAGCTCACCACAGCGGTGGAGTCCGCCGGCGGCTCGGTCACCGGCCTCGACGTCACGGCCTCCGGCCACGACAAGCTCCGCATCGACGTCACCATCGCGGCCGGCTCGACCTCCCACGCCGACGAGATCGTCGAGCAGCTGCGCGGCATCGAGGGCGTCAGCCTGGGCAAGGTCTCCGACCGTACCTTCCTGATGCACCTCGGCGGCAAGATCGAGATGGCGTCGAAGCACCCCATCCGCAACCGTGACGACCTGTCCATGATCTACACGCCGGGCGTGGCCCGCGTCTGCATGGCGATCGCCGAGAACCCCGAGGACGCCCGCCGCCTGACCATCAAGCGCAACTCCGTTGCGGTCGTGACGGATGGTTCCGCGGTGCTGGGCCTGGGCAACATCGGCCCCAAGGCCGCGCTGCCGGTCATGGAGGGCAAGGCGGCCCTCTTCAAGCGCTTCGCCGGCATCGACGCCTGGCCGCTCTGCCTCGACACCCAGGACACCGACGCGATCGTCGAGATCGTCAAGGCCATCGCCCCGGGCTTCGCCGGCATCAACCTGGAGGACATCTCCGCGCCGCGCTGCTTCGAGATCGAGGCCCGGCTGCGCGAGGCCCTCGACATCCCCGTCTTCCACGACGACCAGCACGGCACCGCCATCGTCGTGCTCGCCGCACTGACCAACGCCCTGCGCGTGGTCGACAAGCCCATCGAGAACGTACGGGTCGTCATGTCCGGCGCCGGTGCGGCCGGTACGGCCATCCTCAAGCTGCTGCTCGCCGCCGGGGTCAAGAACGCCGTCGTCGCCGACATCCACGGCGTCGTGCACACCGGCCGCGCCGACCTGGTGGACGCCGCGCCCGAGTCGGCCCTGCGCTGGATCGCCGACAACACCAACCCCGAGGGCCTCACGGGCACCCTCAAGGAGGCCGTGCACGGCGCGGACGTCTTCATCGGCGTCTCCGCCCCCAACGTCCTGGACGGCGCGGACGTGGCCGCCATGGCGGACGGTGCGATCGTGTTCGCGCTCGCGAACCCCGACCCCGAGGTCGACCCGGCGATCGCCCGCGAGACGGCCGCGGTCGTCGCCACCGGCCGCAGCGACTTCCCGAACCAGATCAACAACGTGCTGGTCTTCCCCGGTGTCTTCCGCGGCCTGCTGGACGCCCAGTCCCGCACCGTCAACACCGAGATGATGCTCGCCGCCGCACACGCCCTCGCGGACGTGGTGACCGAGGACGAGATCAACCCGAACTACATCATCCCCAGCGTCTTCAACGACAAGGTCGCCGGTGCCGTCGCGGGCGCCGTGCGGGAGGCGGCGAAGGCCGCCGGAGTGGTGGCGTAGGTTCCGCCGGCCGGGGAAGGCGGTCCGTGGCGTGGTGGTGAGGATCACCACGGCGGGCCGCCCCTCCGGCGCGTCGCGGGATGTCGGGCCTCGGATCGCCCTCTAGGGTTGCGCAAGGCTCAGGCCCTCTCGGCGTGTGACTCCCAAGGGTGTTCTCACGACTCCTGGGGGTGCCGGATTGGCTTTACCGCCGCAGGTGGAGGCAGGATGCCTCCCTGGGCGCGAGGGTCTGACGACCGACCCGGGTCCGGGGAATGTCAGAGGGCCCTGGCAGCATCGGCATCGCTGTGCCCAACATGCGGCTCCGCCGCGTGGCACGCCTCAACGGCAAGAAGAACACGGGAGTAACAACATGAACCGCAGTGAGCTGGTGGCCGCGCTGGCCGACCGCGCCGAGGTGACTCGCAAGGACGCCGACGCCGTGCTGGCCGCGTTCGCCGAGGTTGTCGGCGACATCGTCTCCAAGGGCGACGAGAAGGTCACCGTCCCCGGCTTCCTGACCTTCGAGCGCACCCACCGTGCCGCTCGCACCGCCCGCAACCCGCAGACCGGCGAGCCGATCCAGATCCCGGCCGGCTACAGCGTCAAGGTCTCCGCGGGTTCCAAGCTCAAGGAAGCCGCCAAGGGTAAGTAATCGCTCCGCTTTGAGCGCCGGGGACTGCGCGGATCGTTCGTTCGGGGTGCGGTCGTTTCGCGGCTGCGGGCCCGTTGTGGCTGGTCGCGCAGTTCCCCGCGCCCCTTTGGGGCGTTCGACGTAACGCCGATGGGGCGGTCACCCGAGATCGGGTGCCCGCCCCATCGGCGTTTCCGCGAGGTGTCTAGCCGAGGGCCTTGCCCGGGAGTTCCACCTTCGCGCCCAGCTCCACGAGCTTGTCCATGAAGTTCTCGTAGCCCCGGTTGATCAGGTCGATGCCGTGGACCCGGGAGGTGCCCTGGGCCGCGAGGGCGGCGATCAGGTACGAGAAGCCGCCGCGCAGGTCGGGGATGACCAGGTCGGCGCCCTCCAGCTTGGTCGGTCCGGAGACCACGGCCGAGTGCAGGAAGTTGCGCTGGCCGAAGCGGCAGTCGGAGCCGCCGAGGCACTCGCGGTAGAGCTGGATGTGGGCACCCATCTGGTTGAGCGCGGAGGTGAATCCCAGCCGGGACTCGTAGACCGTCTCGTGGACGATGGACAGGCCCGTGGCCTGCGTCAGGGCGACCACCAGGGGCTGCTGCCAGTCCGTCTGGAAGCCGGGGTGCACGTCCGTCTCCAGGGCGATGGACTTCAGCCGCCCGCCCGGGTGCCAGAAGCGGATGCCCTCGTCGTCGATCTCGAACGCGCCGCCCACCTTCCGGAAGGTGTTCAGGAACGTCATCATCGAGCGCTGCTGGGCGCCGCGGACATAGACGTTGCCCTCGGTGGCCAGCGCCGCGGAGGCCCAGGAGGCCGCCTCCAGGCGGTCCGAGAGGGCACGGTGGGTGTAACCGCCCAGCTCGTCCACACCGGTGATACGGATCGTGCGGTCGGTGTCCATGGCGATGATCGCGCCCATTTTCTGCAGGACGCAGATCAGGTCCTCGATCTCCGGTTCCACGGCCGCGTTGGACAGCTCCGTGACGCCCTCGGCGAGCACCGCCGTCAGCAGCACCTGCTCGGTCGCGCCGACGGACGGGTACGGCAGCCGGATCTTGGTGCCGCGCAGCCGCTGCGGGGCTTCCAGGTACTGGCCGTCCGCCCGCTTCTCGATCTTCGCGCCGAACTGGCGCAGCACCTCGAAGTGGAAGTCGATGGGCCGGCCGCCGATGTCGCAGCCGCCCAGGCCCGGGATGAAGGCGTGCCCGAGGCGGTGCAGCAGCGGGCCGCAGAACAGGATCGGGATGCGCGACGAGCCCGCGTGGGCATCGATGTCGGCGACGTTCGCGCTCTCCACGTGGGAGGGGTCGAGGATCAGCTCGCCGGGCTCCTCACCCGGGCGGACGGTCACCCCGTGCAGCTGCAGCAGTCCGCGTACGACCCGCACGTCGCGGATGTCCGGCACGTTGCGCAGCCGGCTCGGCGCACTGCCCAGCAGGGCGGCCACCATCGCCTTCGGCACGAGGTTCTTCGCACCGCGGACCCGGATCTCGCCCTCCAGCGGGGTTCCGCCGTGGACAAGCAGTACGTCATCAGCGCCGTTGACGGTCATGAATCTCGCGTTCCGTGGGGTTGGGCAGGGGCCAGAAGGGAAAGGGTAATCGTCTTGTACCCCCCTTCATGGCGCGTCCGCACGGTCCGGCAACGTCATGGATTTGTCACAACACGCGGTGTTCCCCGGCGCGCACGGGGGGTCACGATCGAAGGGCGTGCGCGGGTGCGTGTTCACCCCCGTGCCTCCGATTGCCTCCCCACGGGAGGGGAACATGCGGGATCATGTCTGGCATGACCGAGGTGTCCTCGCTCACGGGGCGGCTGCTCGTGGCAACGCCCGCCCTGGCGGACCCGAACTTCGAGCGTGCGGTGGTGCTCCTCCTCGACCACGACGAGGAGGGCTCCCTCGGTGTTGTCCTCAACCGTCCCACGCCGGTCGACGTGGGCGACATCCTGGAGGACTGGGCGGACCTGGCCGGCGATCCGGGCGTCGTCTTCCAGGGCGGCCCGGTGTCGCTGGACTCGGCCCTCGGTGTCGCCGTCGTCCCCGGCGGGGAGACCGGCGAGCGGGCGCCGCTGGGCTGGCGGCGGGTGCACGGCGCGATCGGCCTCGTGGACCTGGAGGCACCGCCGGAGCTGCTGGCGTCCGCCGTGGGCGCCCTGCGGATCTTCGCCGGGTACGCGGGCTGGGGACCCGGCCAGCTGGAGGACGAGCTGACCGAGGGCGCCTGGTACGTGGTCGAGTCCGAGCCCGGCGACGTCTCCTCGCCGTTCCCGGAGCGGCTCTGGCGCGAGGTGCTGCGCCGCCAGCGGGGCGACCTGGCGATGGTGGCGACGTATCCGGACGACCCGTCGCTCAACTGAAGCGTGTGAGCTTCAGTACCCTTGGCGGTTATGAGCACTCTCGAGCCCGAGCGCGGGACTGGTACGGGAACCCTCGTCGAGCCGACGCCGCAGACGTCCCACGGCGACGGCGATCACGAGCGCTTCGCGCATTACGTCCAGAAGGACAAGATCATGGCGAGCGCCCTCGACGGCACCCCCGTCGTGGCGCTGTGCGGCAAGGTCTGGGTGCCGGGCCGCGATCCCAAGAAGTATCCCGTCTGCCCCATGTGCAAGGAGATCTACGAGTCCATGAGCGGCGGCGGGGACGAGGGCAAGGGCGGCGACAAGAAGTAGGCGTCGAGACGTAGCGCCCCTGCCCGTACAGACCTCTCAGATCGTCCCGAAGGCCCCCGGAGTGTGCCCGCGCGCACTCCGGGGGCCTTCGTGCGTCGGGGCTGATTAACAAAGAGGTTTACGAATTGGTTCAGACCTCTTGTGGACAGGTTCATGTCTCCCTACGCTCCTGGGTGTTGTGCAGAGCGAAACCGTCATTGCATATGTTGCAACGCACGCCCGGAGGAAAGACTCCATGAAGCTCGCCCCCCGCCTGGCCGTACTGCTGGCCGCGGCCGTCGTCGCCGCGACCGCCTGCGCACCCCAGACGTCCGACAACTCCTCCTCCGGCAAGGACGAGAAGAGCGGCACGTTGCGCGTCTGGCTGTTCCAGGAGGTCAACAACAAGCCGAAGGAGAAGGTCGTCGACGCGGCCCTCGCCGACTTCAAGAAGGCGCACGAGGACACGAAGGTCACCCTGGAGTACATCCCGGTCGAGACCCGCGCCCAGCGCATCAAGGCCGCCTTCAACGACCCGAAGAGCGCCCCCGACGTCATCGAGTTCGGCAACACCGACACCGCCGGCTACGTCAAGGACGGCGGACTCGCCGACGTCACCGAGGAGTTCGCGGCCTGGGACGAGGCCAAGGACACCGACCCCACCGCCCGCCAGTCGGTCACCGTGGACGGAAAGGTCTACGGGGCCCCCTACTTCGTCGGCGTCCGCGCCCTCTACTACCGCACCGACGTCTTCGACGAACTCGGTCTCGAACCTCCCAAGTCGCTGGCGGAGCTGGCGTCCACCGCCAAGAAGGTGCACGCCGAGAAGCCCGACCTCTACGGCATCGCGGTCGGCGGCGCCTACACCTACGGCGCGATGCCGTTCATCTGGGCCAACGGCGGCGAACTCGCCACCGGCAAGGGCGGCTCGTACGCCTCCGCCATCGACAGCGCCGCCGCCCGCAAGGGCGTCGAGGCGTACACGTCCCTCTTCGGGGACGACAACTGCCCCGCCGCCAAGTGCGCCGGCATGGGCGGCAACGACACCGTCACCGCCTTCGCCTCCGGCAAGGCGGCCATGGCCATCGGCGGCGACTTCAGCCACCAGGCCGTGGAGGCCGGCAAGGCGAAGGGCAAGTACGCGGTCGTGCCGCTGCCCGGCGTCGAGCCCGGCTCCATCGCCCCCGCCTTCGCGGGCGGCAACAACATCGGCGTCCTGAAGAGCACCTCGCACCGCACCCTCGCCGTCGACCTGATGAAGCGGCTCGCGTCGAAGAAGGCGCAGGGTGAGCTGTTCGACGCGATGGGCTTCCTGCCCACCTTCACGGACGTACGGCAGCAGGTGGCGGCGCGGGAGCCGTTCGTGAAGCCGTTCGTCGACACGCTCGCCGCGGGCACGAAGTTCGTGCCGGCCTCGCCCGCGTGGGCGACGATCGACTCCTCGCAGGTGCTGCCGACGATGTTCCAGGAGGTGGTCAGCGGCAAGAAGGAGGTGGGCGCTGCCGCTGGGGACGCCGCGAAGAAGATGGACGACGCGTTTGGCTCCGCCGGATGAGTGTGTCGCCTTCCAGCTCGGGGGGTGCGGTGCGTTCGCGGGTGCGGCGGCGTCGTGGCTTGTCGCGCAGTTCCCCGCGCCCCTTCGGGCGCTCCTCCGCCACCCCCTGGATATATCTCGCGCCTGCTCTTGTCGTCCTTGGTGGGCTGCTGGTCTATCCCGTTTACCAGCTCGGGCTGATCTCGTTTCTGGAGTACACGCAGGCTCAGGTCAGTGGTGGGGAGCCGGCGACCTTCCAGGGGTTCGGGAACTACGCCGAGCTGTTCGGGGACGGGGAGTTCTGGCGGGTGCTGCTCGCCACCGTCGTGTTCGCCGCGGCCTGTGTGGTGTCCACGTTGGCCGTCGGGTGTGCGCTCGCCGTGCTGCTGACGCGGGTGCGGGCCGTGCCGCGGCTGGTGCTGATGCTGGCCGGGCTCGGCGCGTGGGCGACCCCGGCGGTCACCGGGTCCACGGTGTGGCTGCTGCTGTTCGACCCGGACTTCGGGCCCGTCAACCGGATGCTGGGCCTCGGCGACCACTCGTGGACGTACGGACGCTACAGCGCCTTCCTGCTCGTGCTGCTCGAAGTGGTCTGGTGCTCCTTCCCGTTCGTCATGGTGACCGTCTACGCCGGGATACGGGCCGTACCGGCCGAGGTGCTGGAGGCCGCCTCGCTCGACGGGGCCTCGCAGTGGCGGATCTGGCGCTCGGTGCTCGCGCCGATGCTCCGGCCGATCCTCGTCGTCGTCACCATCCAGTCGGTCATCTGGGACTTCAAGGTCTTCACCCAGATCTACGTCATGACCAACGGCGGCGGCATCGCCGGCCAGAACCTCGTCCTCAACGTCTACGCCTATCAGAAGGCCTTCGCGTCCTCGCAGTACAGCCTCGGCTCCGCCATCGGCGTGGTCATGCTGCTGATCCTGCTCGCCGTGACGCTGGTCTACCTGCGGCTGCTGCGCCGCCAGGGGGAGGAGCTGTGAATCTTCTGCGCGCGCGGGTGCGCCGTCCGTGGCGGCTCGCGGCCGAGGTGTCCGCGCTGCTCATCGCGGTGGTCGTCGCCTTCCCGCTGTACTGGATGGTGCTGAGCGCCTTCAAACCGGCCGGGGAGATCGAGTCGAGCGAGCCCCGGCCCTGGACGCTGACCCCCTCGCTGGATTCCTTCCGGCGGGTGTTCGAACAGCAGGAATTCGGCCGCTACTTTCTCAACAGCCTGATCGTGGCGGGTTGTGTGGTGATCGCCTCGGCGCTGATCGCGTTCCTCGCGGCGACCGCGGTGACGCGTTTCCGGTTCCGTTTCCGGACCACCCTGCTGATCATGTTCCTGGTGGCCCAGATGGTGCCCGTGGAGGCGCTCACGATCCCGCTGTTCTTCCTCATGCGGGACTTCGGCCAGCTGAACACGCTGGGTTCGCTGATCCTGCCCCACATCGCCTTCTCGCTGCCCTTCGCGATCTGGATGCTGCGGGGCTTCGTGAAAGCGGTGCCGGAGGCACTGGAGGAGGCCGCCTACATCGACGGGGCGAGCCGGACGCGCTTTCTGTGGCAGATCCTTTTCCCGCTGGTCCTCCCGGGTCTCGTGGCCACCAGCGTCTTCTCCTTCATCTCGACCTGGAACGACTTCCTGTTCGCCAAGTCGTTCATCATCAGCGACACCTCCCAGTCGACGCTGCCGATGGCGCTGCTGGTCTTCTACAAGCCGGACGATCCCGACTGGGGCGGCGTCATGGCCGCGTCCACGGTGATGACGATCCCGGTGCTGGTCTTCTTCGTACTCGTACAACGACGACTCGTCTCCGGCCTCGGCGGAGCGGTGAAGGACTGACAACGTGACCGACGTGACGCACTCGACCGACGTGATCCCCCAGCCGCGTCAAGTGGCCGCCCCGGACGCCGACTCCTTCTTCGACCTCGGCCCGGACACCGCTCTGGTGGCCGGAGAAGGCGCCGAGCACACCGAACGCTGGCTGCGCGCCACGCTGGGCGCGGCCACCGGCCTGCCGCTGGCGCCCGGGGCGGGGGACGGCGGCCTCGTCCGGCTGGACCTCGACGGCGAAC
This sequence comes from Streptomyces sp. BBFR25, assembly GCF_044590125.1. Classification (NCBI taxonomy): domain Bacteria; kingdom Bacillati; phylum Actinomycetota; class Actinomycetes; order Kitasatosporales; family Streptomycetaceae; genus Streptomyces; species Streptomyces sp. BBFR25. The sequence continues at coordinate 3,352,869 of NZ_CP172447.1, read as the reverse complement.
TGGCCGAAGAGGGCTACCGCCTCGACATCGCGCCGGAGGGCGTGCACCTCACCGGCGGCGGTCCGGCCGGCCTCTTCTGGGGCGCCCAGACACTGCGCCAGCTGCTCGGCCCGGACGCCTTCCGGCGCGCCCCGCTGCCCGACCGCCGGTGGCGGCTGCCGCTGGGCCGCATCGAGGACGCGCCCCGCTTCCGCTGGCGCGGACTGATGCTGGACGTCTCCCGGCACTTCATGCCGAAGGACGGCGTCCTGCGCTACCTGGACCTGATGGCCGCCCACAAACTCAACGTCCTGCACTTCCACCTGACGGACGACCAGGGCTGGCGCGTGGAGATCAAACGCCATCCGAAGCTCACCGAGACCGGCTCCTGGCGGTCGCGCACCAAATTCGGCCACCGGGCCTCGCCGCTGTGGGAGGACAAACCCCACGGCGGCTACTACACCCAGGAGGACATCCGGGAGATCGTCGCCTACGCCGCCGCACGGCACATCACCGTCGTCCCCGAAATCGACGTACCCGGGCACTCGCAGGCCGCCATCGCCGCGTATCCGGAACTGGGCAACACGGATGTGATCGACACCACCGCCCTGTCCGTCTGGGACACCTGGGGCGTCTGCCCGAACGTGCTCAACCCTTCCGAGAACACCCTGCGCTTCTACGAGGGCGTGTTCGAGGAACTCCTGGAGCTTTTCCCCTCGGAGTTCGTCCACATCGGCGGCGACGAATGCCCCAAGGACCAGTGGCGGGCCTCCGCCACCGCGCAGGCGCGGATCGCGGAACTCGGCCTCGCCGACGAGGACGAACTCCAGTCCTGGTTCATCCAGCACTTCGACACCTGGCTCAGCGCGCGCGGACGCCGGCTCATCGGCTGGGACGAGATCCTGGAGGGCGGACTCGCCAAGGGCGCGGCCGTCTCCTCCTGGCGCGGTTACGCGGGCGGGATCGCCGCCGCGCGCGCGGGGCACGACGTCGTGATGTGCCCCGAGCAGCAGGTGTACCTGAACTTCCGGGAGGACGGCGGCGAGGACGAACCCGTGCCGATCGCCTACGTGCGCACCCTGGAGGACGTCTACCGGTTCGAGCCGGTTCCGGCGGAGCTGACCCCTGAGGAGGCCGGACACGTGATCGGCACCCAGGCGAACCTGTGGACCGAGGTGACGGAGAACCAGGAGCGGGTGGACTACCAGCTCTTCCCGAGGCTCGCCGCCTTCGCCGAGGTCGCCTGGAGCGCCCTGCCCGCCCCCGCCGACCGGGACTACGGCGCCTTCGAGCGGCGGATGGCCACCCACTACCGGCGGCTCGACGCCCTGGGCGTCGCCTACCGTCCGCCCGCCGGTCCGCGGCCCTGGCAGCGGCGGCCCGGCGTGCTCGGCCGTCCGATGGACGGGCCGCCGCCGAACATGTGAACAGGCGGCCAAGTGAGCGGGTGACCAAGTGAGTACGTGAGCAAGCAAGGGAAACGCCCCTAAACGACACCGAAGAGTGGCAACTCGTACGCATCACGCGTAACTCCGATCGTCGGAGATCCCGTGTGAAAACGGACCATCTCGCCGACGAGGTGGGCGAATGCCTCCTAGCGGACCCCTGCGTTCGGGCCCTGCGAAGATGTGCCAGAGTTGCCACGTCCGCCCTGTCAGGTCGTACCGTACGGCCACATGGGCGGGACCAGGTGGGACAGCGGGAAGGGGCAGTCGGTTTGACCACGCACGCACCGCAGGCGGCGCAGGCCGTCACGCTGCCCACGACACTGGACGAGGCCGTGGCGGCGCTCACCGCGATGCCCGCGGCCGTTCCGGTCGCGGGCGGCACCGACCTGATGGCGGCCGTCAACTCCGGTCAGCTCAGGCCCGCCGCGCTGGTGGGCCTCGGCCGGATCAGCGAGATCCGCGGCTGGCAGTACCAGGACGGGCACGCGCTGCTCGGCGCGGGCCTCACCCACGCCCGCATGGGCCGCCCCGACTTCGCCGCGCTCATCCCGGCGCTCGCCGCCGCCGCGCGGGCCGCCGGACCGCCGCAGATCCGCAACGCGGGCACCCTGGGCGGCAACATCGCCTCGGCCGCCCCCACCGGGGACGCGCTGCCGGTGCTGGCCGCCCTGGAGGCGACCCTGATCATCGCGGGCCCGGACGGCGCCCGCCGGGAGATGCCGGTCTCGCACCTGCTGGCGGGCATGGAGATGCTCCGCGCGGGAGAACTCATCGGCTACGTGCGCGTGCCGCTGCTGCACGCGCCGCAGGTCTTCCTGAAGGCGACCGGCCGCACCGGACCCGGCCGCGCGACGGCCTCCGTGGCGCTGGTCCTCGACCCCGCCCGGCGCGGAGTGCGGTGCGCGGTGGGCGCCATCGCGCCGATGCCGCTGCGGCCCCTGGAGGCCGAGCAGTGGGTGGCCTCGCTCATCGACTGGGACAACGGCCGCGCCGTCGTCCCGGAGGCGCTGCACGGATTCGGCGAGTACGTCGCCGCGGCCTGCATCCCCGACGCGGCCCCGGACGACGACGGCTCCGTGCCGCAGCTTCCGCCCGCCGTACTGCACCTGCGGCGCACCGTCGCCGCGCTGGCCCGACGAGCACTGGGGAGGGCGCTGTCATGACCGACGACCAGCACGGCGACCCGCACGGAGATCAGCACGCGGGGGGCACACCCCCCGGCGGCAGCCGCTGGGACCCGCTGCCCCAGGGCGACTACGACGACGGCGCCACCGCCTTCGTGAAACTCCCCGAGGGCGGTGTGGACGCGCTCCTCGCCTCCTCCGAGAGCCCGCTCGCCGCGCCCGGACACGGGTACGTGCCGCCCCAGATCACGGTCGCGCCCGCCACCACCGCCGGTACCGACCCGGCCGCCACCGGCTCCTGGGCGGTGCCGTCGGCCCCGTCCGCGCCCGTGGACGGCACCCAGTGGCAGACCCCGGACACCGGTCAGGACCCGGCCGCCCACCAGGGGTACGGCGACTACGCGGCCCAGCAGGACCCCTACGGCGGGGCGGCGCCCTACGGCGGGCACGCCGGGCAGGACGACCGGTTCGCCTACCAGCCCGGCGCCACCGGCCAGTGGGACTTCTCGCAGACACCGCAGGCACCGCAGGCCGACCCGGAGGCCGCGGCGTCCCGGCCCGCGCCGGGCCAGGACGTGACCGGGCAGTGGTCCATCCCCGTGGCCGACGGCGACCTGCCGGACGAGTCGGGCGAGTTCACCACCTCGTCCCTGGCCGAGCAGTGGGGCACCGGCGCTCCCGCCACCCTCCCCGGCGGCGCTCCCGCGCCCTGGGCGACCCAGCCGCCCGGCCAGCCGTGGGGCGAGGCCACGGAGCCGACCGGCCCGTCCGACGAGGAGCGGTCCGCCGCGAGCGGACACGGATACGGCTTTGTCGCGGGTGAGCACGGGCAGGGACACGGACCCGACTCCGGCGTCGGCGCGGACCCCGCGTCCGACCCCGCTGCCGGTCCACGGGAGCCGGACCCGACCCCGCACGGGCACGGGCACGGATACGAGTCCGCCCCCGCGGGCGGGCACGGGCACGAGTCCGACTCCGGCGTCGGCGCGGACCACGGCCCAGACACCGCTGCCGACCCACACGAGCCGGACGCGACCGCGACCCCGCACCGGCGCGACCCCGGCGCGAGCCTTGACGGCTCCCGTCCTGCCGACGGTCCGTACGCCCATGTGCCCGGCGACGCCGCCGAGCCCGTGACCGAAGCCGCCGCCGGGCTCGCCGCTGAGACTGGGACGGTCACCGACGGGCCGCATGGGGCCGAGGAGGCCGCTGAGGGCCCGGCAGGGCGTTCCGCGGGCCCTGCCGAGGAGGCGAGGGCGGCATCCCGTCCGGAGGCCGCTGACGGCCCCCTGGCGGCCCCGGCACCCACCGCCGCTGGGGAGCGCACCCCCGAGCCCGTCGACGAGCCCGGAGGGCCACCCGTGGGAGGGCCGCGGCCCGAGACCCCGGACGCCCCCGGGGACGACGCGGCCGACGCCGGTACGGGCCCGGACGCGGACGGGACCGACGCGGACACCACCGAGGCCGGCCCCGACGGCGCCCAGGAGCCGTCGGCCCCCGCCGGTTCGCGGGAGGAACACCCCCTTGCCTCCTACGTGCTGCGCGTCAACGGCGCCGACCGGCCCGTCACCGACGCCTGGATCGGCGAATCGCTGCTGTACGTGCTGCGCGAGCGGCTCGGCCTCGCGGGCGCCAAGGACGGCTGCTCGCAGGGTGAGTGCGGCGCCTGCAACGTGCAGGTCGACGGACGGCTCGTCGCCTCCTGCCTGGTCCCGTCCGTGACCGCGGCCGGCAGCGAGGTGCGCACCGTCGAGGGCCTGGCCACCGACGGACAGCCCTCGGACGTGCAGCGGGCCCTCGCCCGGCGCGGCGCCGTGCAGTGCGGCTTCTGCGTGCCCGGCATGGCGATGACCGTGCACAACCTCCTGGAGGGCAACCCGGCCCCGACCGAGCTGGAGGCCCGCCAGGCCCTGTGCGGCAACCTGTGCCGCTGCTCCGGCTACCGGGGCGTCCTGGAGGCCGTCCAGGAGGTCGTCGCCGAACGCGAGGCGCACGCCGACGCCGACGCCCAGGCGGGCGCCGGCACCGAGGAGCCCCGCATCCCGCACCAGGCAGGCCCCGGCGCGGGCGGCGTCAACCCGGCGGCGTTCGCGTCCCAGCCACCGCCCGGGGCGCAGGACCCGACAGGACCGCACGACCAGCCGCCGTACGGCGACCACGGCGACCACGGCACCCACGGCCGGGACGGAGGCCACGCGTGAGCAACGACGCCGCGACTGCGGAGGCCGAGGGAACCGCCGAGGCGGCGACCCCGGCCCCCGAACCGATCCCGCACGGCCTCGGCGCGTCCCTGCCGCCCGCCGACGCCCGCGCCAAGACCGAGGGCACCTTCCCCTACGCCGCCGACCTGTGGGCCGAGGGCCTGCTGTGGGCGGCCGTGCTGCGCTCACCGCACCCGCACGCGCGCATCGTGTCCATCGACACCACCCACGCGCGCGAGATGCCCGGCGTACGGGCCGTCGTCACCCACGAGGACGTGCCGGGCACCCCGCTGCACGGCCGCGGCTCCCGCGCCGACCGCCCGGTCTTCGCCTCCGAGGTCGTACGCCACCACGGCGAGCCCCTCGCCGCCGTCGCCGCCGACCACCCGGACACCGCGCGGATGGCCGCCGCCGCCGTCATCGTCGAGTACGAGGTGCTCGACCCGGTCACCGACCCGGAGCAGGCCTTCGAGGCCGAGCCGCTGCACCCCGACGGCAACCTGATCCGGCACATCCCGCTGCGCCAAGGCGACCCGGAGGCGGCCGGCGAGATCGTCGTCGAGGGCCTGTACCGCATCGGCCGTCAGGACCCGGCGCCCATAGGGGCCGAGGCGGGTCTCGCCGTACCGCGCCCCGACGGCGGCGTGGAGCTGTACCTGGCCTCCACCGACCCGCACGGCGACCGCGAGATCGCCGCCGCCTGCTACGGCCTGCCCCCCGAGCAGGTGAAGATCGTGGTCACCGGGGTGCCGGGCGCCACCGCCGACCGCGAGGACCAGGGCTTCCAGCTGCCGCTCGGCCTGCTCGCGCTGAAGACCGGCTGCCCGGTGAAACTGACCGCCACGCGCGAGGAGTCCTTCCTCGGGCACACCCACCGCCACCCCACCCTCCTGCGCTACCGCCACCACGCGGACGCCGAGGGCCGGGTCGTGAAGGTCGAGGCGCAGATCCTGCTCGACGCGGGCGCCTACGCGGACACCTCCTCCGACGCCCTGGCCGCCGCGGTCGCCTTCGCCTGCGGCCCCTACGTCGTCCCGAACGCCTTCATCGAGGGCTGGGCCGTACGCACCAACAACCCGCCCTCCGGCCATGTGCGCGGCGAGGGCGCCATGCAGGTCTGCGCCGCGTACGAGGCGCAGATGGACAAGGTCGCCAAGAAGCTCGGCCTCGACCCGGCCGAGGTGCGGCTGCGCAACGTCCTGGCCACCGGCGACGTGCTGCCCACCGGCCAGACGGTCACCTGCCCCGCCCCGGTCGCCGAACTCCTCCAGGCGGTCCGCGACTTCCCGCTGCCCGCGCCGCCCGAGGACGAGTGGCTGCTGCCCGGCGGCCCCGAGGGCGCGGGCGAACCGGGCGCGGTGCGCCGGGGCGTGGGCTACGGCATCGGCATGGTGCACATGCTCGGCGCGGAGGGCGCGGACGAGGTCTCCACGGCCACGGTGAAGGTCCAGGACGGCGTGGCGACGGTGCTGTGCGCGGCCGTCGAGACCGGCCAGGGTTTCACCACGCTGGCCCGGCAGATCGTGCAGGACACCCTCGGCGTCGACGAGGTGCAGGTGGCACCCGTCGACACCGACCAGCCCCCGGCCGGACCGGGCTGCCGGGGCCGGCACACCTGGGTGTCGGGCGGCGCGGTGGAGCGGGCGGCCAAGATGGTCCGCACCCAGCTCCTCCAGCCGCTGGCGCACCAGTTCGGGATGTCGACCGAGCTGCTCCAGATCGCCGACGGCAAGATCACCTCGTACGACGGCGTGCTCTCGACGACCGTCAGCGAGGCGCTGGACGGCAAGGAGCTGTGGGCCACCGCCCAGTGCCGCCCGCACCCGACCGAGCCGCTGGACGAGGCCGGGCAGGGCGACGCGTTCGTCGGGATGGCCTTCTGCGCGATCCGCGCGGTGGTGGACGTGGACATCGAGATCGGCTCGGTACGGGTCGTGGAGCTGGCCGTCGCCCAGGACGTCGGCCGGGTCCTGAACCCGGCCCAGCTGACCGCCCGGATCGAGGCGGGCGTCACCCAGGGCGTCGGCATCGCGCTCACGGAGAACCTCCGCACCCCGCGCGGTCTGATCCGCCACCCCGACCTGACCGGCTACGCCCTCCCGACGGCACTCGACACCCCCGACATCCGGATCGTGAAGCTCGTCGAGGAGCGTGACGTGGTCGCCCCCTTCGGCGCCAAGGCCGTCAGCGCGGCACCCGTGGTCGCGTCCCCGGCGGCCGTCGCCTCCGCGGTGCGCGCGGCCACCGGACGCCCGGTCAACCGCCTCCCGATCCGCCCGCAGGCGGCGGTGGCCACCGGCCACTGAGCCTCACGCGCACGAGCCGCCCGCGCGCGTGAGGCAACGCGTGCGGGGTCCGGCGCGTCCTCAAGGGCGAACGGGGTCCGTGCGCAGGTGCGTTGTCAGTGGTGGCGCGTAGTCTCCGAAGGAGTGCGAACGGCGGCCGTCGGCACCCGGACGGCCTGACAACTCGGGGGAGACATGCACGCGGTCACCGGCGGTACGACGACCACGCGGGACGCGGCGACGGACGTCCGCACGCCGCCTTCCTCGCTGGTCTCCCGGGTCCGCCTCGCCACGTCAGTGGAGGACCCGTCGTGGACGCGCGGCGCCACCCGACGGCCCCAGGGGAGCTGCGAGCGCCCCTCCCTGTGGAACACGTCCACCCTGATGAGCTGCCTGCTCCTGGCGGTGAGCCACCGCGCGGAGCCGGGGACCTCCCGCGACCTGCCGTCCCGGTTCCTGGACCGGGAGTTCGGCCGTCACCGCGTGACGCGCTTCGAGGACATCGACTTCCCCCGGACCCTCACCCACGAGCCCACCCGCCGCTTCCTGCGCGAGACGGGCCTGCCCGAGGACGCCCACCCCTTCCGGCTGGACGCGGACGACCTGCCCCTGCCGACGCTCGCGGAGTACGGCGAGGAGCACCCCGGGCATCCGGTCCCGGCCGACGCGGAGCGCCTCGTACGCCTGGGACGGCTCGCGGACGGCGCGCACGTGGTCGTCGACGGCACGACGGGCGCCGTCCTGACCTGGAGGACGCCCGACGGCACCCTCCACCCCCTGGTGGCGGACGTCTCCGCCCTCGCCCTCACCCTCTGGGCGTTGCGCCGCGCGGCGCTGCTGGAGGCCGTGGCGGGGATCGAACCCGCGTAACTCGCTTTGCAGGCGAGCCCCTCAACCACTCGGGCACACGGCCGTGTCCGACTTCGTGACTCGACGGTAGGCGGAGCGGGGGAGCGGCTCAAGGAATCCGGCGGGGCCGCAACACGACTGCCATACCGCGTTCACGAAGCAGGGGAGGTCGTACGACCAAGGTCCCGGTCCCGTACCGTCTCCCGACAGGGGTCAAGGCGGTCCTTGGCCCTTACTCTGGCGACCATGACCGTCCCTGAGCCCCGCGACACCGATGTCGCGGCCCCCGCCGAGCCCTCCGTCACCCCTGCTGCCGCACCCGCCGACACCGTGCTGAGCCGCGCCTACCGGGCGCTGAGCATCGGCATCGTCTCCGTCATCGTGCTGATCGCCTTCGAGGCGACGGCGGTCGGCACCGCGATGCCGGTGGCGGCGCGGGAGCTGGACGGGGTGTCGCTGTACGCGTTCGCGTTCTCGGGGTACTTCACGACCAGCTTGTTCGGGATGGTGCTCTCCGGGCAGTGGTCGGACCGGCGCGGGCCGCTGGCCCCGCTGACGACCGGCATCGCCTCCTTCGCGGCCGGTCTCGTGCTGTCCGGGACGGCGGGCGCGATGTGGCTGTTCATCCTGGGGCGGGCCGTGCAGGGGCTCGGCGGCGGGCTCGTCATCGTCGCGCTGTACGTCGTCGTGGGGCGGGCCTACCCGGAGCGGCTGCGGCCCGCGATCATGGCGGCGTTCGCGGCGGGCTGGGTGGTCCCGTCCGTCGTCGGCCCGCTGGCCGCCGGCGCGGTGACCGAGCACCTCGGCTGGCGCTGGGTGTTCGTCGGCATCCCGGTGCTGGTCGTCGTCCCGCTGGCCCTCGCGCTGCCGCAGATACGCAGCCGCGCGTCCGGCGCCGTGGGGGGAGGGGAGACGCCCGCCTCCTTCGACCGCCGCCGGATCCGCCTCGCCCTCGCCATCTCGCTGGGCGCGGGTCTGCTCCAGTACGCCGCCCAGGACCTGCGGTGGGTGTCGCTGCTGCCCGGCGCGGTGGGCGTGGCTCTGCTCGTCCCCGCCGTCCTCGGACTGCTGCCGCGCGGCACCTACCGGGCGGTGCGCGGCCTGCCCTCCGTGGTCCTGCTGCGTGGGGTGGCCGCGGGGTCCTTCATCGCCGCCGAGTCCTTCGTCCCGCTGATGCTGGTCACGCAGCGGGGCCTCAGCCCGACCCTCGCCGGACTCTCCCTCGCGGCGGGCGGCGCGACCTGGGCCGCCGGTTCCTGGCTCCAGTCCCGGCCCCGCCTGGAGTCGCACCGGGAGCGCCTGATGGCCCTCGGCATGCTCCTGGTCGCGGCGGCCGTCACCACGGCCCCCAGCGTGCTGATCGACGCCGTCCCCGCCTGGACGGTGGCCGTCGCCTGGGCCTTCGGCTGCTTCGGCATGGGCCTGGTGATCTCCTCCACCAGCGTGCTCCTGCTCAAGCTCTCCGCCCCCGAGGAGGCCGGCACCAACTCCGCCGCCCTGCAGATCTCCGACGGCCTGTCCAACGTCGTCCTGCTGTCCATCGGCGGCGCCGCGTTCGCGGCCCTCGGCGGCGGCACGGTGAGCCACGCGGCCACCGAGGCGACCGGCTCCCACCCGGCGGCCTTCGCGGCGGTGTTCCTGCCGATGGCGGCGGTGGCGCTGGTGGGGGCGTGGGTCGCGACGCGGGTGCGGGAGAAGTGAGCCGCGGACGAACCGACGGGGTGGACGGGGCGGCTGTGACGTCCGTCCCACCCGGGGGTGACCCGACCCCGTGCGCGCGTTGATCGCGTCGGCCCGCCGGTAGGGTGGCCCGGTTGTCATACGTGGCCGAGCCGTTCTACCCCCTTCGGAGACCGTGACTACCACCGCCAGCTCCAGCACCTCGCACCACCTGTCCCCGGCCTTCCCCGGCCGTGCCCCCTGGGGCACCGCCGGCAAGCTGCGGGCCTGGCAGGAGGGGGCGATGGAGAAGTACCTCCAGGACCAGCCCCGGGACTTCCTGGCCGTCGCCACCCCCGGCGCCGGGAAGACGACCTTCGCGCTGACGCTGGCGTCCTGGCTGCTGCACCACCACGTCGTGCAGCAGGTGACCGTCGTCGCGCCGACCGAGCACCTGAAGAAGCAGTGGGCCGAGGCCGCGGCGCGGATAGGCATCAAGCTGGACCCCGAGTACAGCGCGGGCCCGCTCAGCCGCGAGTACCAGGGCATCGCCATCACCTACGCGGGCGTCGGCGTACGGCCCATGCTGCACCGCAACCGCGTCGAGCAGCGCAAGACGCTCGTCATCCTCGACGAGATCCACCACGCCGGTGACTCCAAGTCCTGGGGCGAGGCCTGCCTGGAGGCGTTCGAGCCGGCCACCCGGCGCCTCGCGCTCACCGGCACGCCCTTCCGCTCCGACACCAACCCGATCCCCTTCGTGGCGTACGAGGAGGGCAACGACGGCATCCGCCGCTCCGCCGCCGACTACACCTACGGCTACGGCTCCGCGCTCTCCGACGGCGTCGTGCGCCCCGTCATCTTCATGAGCTACAGCGGCAACATGCGCTGGCGCACCAAGGCGGGCGACGAGATCGCCGCCCGGCTCGGCGAGCCGATGACCAAGGACGCCGTCAGCCAGGCCTGGCGCACCGCGCTCGACCCGCGCGGCGAGTGGATGCCGGCCGTGCTGCGCGCCGCCGACCAGCGGCTGACCGAGGTCAGGAAGGCCATCCCGGACGCCGGGGCGCTCGTCATCGCCGCCGACCAGGACTCCGCCCGCGCCTACGCCAAGCTGATCCGGGAGATCACCGGCGACAAGGCCACGGTCGTGCTGTCCGACGACGCGGGCGCCTCGAAGAACATCGACACCTTCAGCCAGAGCACCGACCGCTGGATGGTCGCCGTCCGCATGGTGTCCGAGGGCGTCGACGTCCCCCGCCTCGCGGTCGGGGTCTACGCCACGACGATCTCCACGCCCCTCTTCTTCGCCCAGGCCGTCGGCCGGTTCGTCCGGTCCCGCCGCCGCGGCGAGACCGCGTCCGTCTTCCTCCCCACCGTGCCCGACCTGCTCACCTTCGCCAACGAGATGGAGCGCGAGCGGGACCACGTCCTCGACAAGCCCAAGAAGGAGGGCGAGGAGGACCCCTACGCCGAGTCCGAGAAGGAGATGGACGAGGCGAACCGGGAACAGGACGAGGACACCGGCGAGCAGGAGCAGTTCGCCTTCGAGGCGCTGGAGTCCGAGGCCACCTTCGACCGCGTCATGTACAACGGCGCGGAGTTCGGGATGCAGGCCCACCCGGGCAGCGAGGAGGAGCAGGACTACCTCGGCATCCCGGGCCTGCTGGAGCCCGACCAGGTGCAGTTGCTGCTCCAGAAGCGGCAGGCCCGGCAGATCGCGCACAGCCGCAAGAAGCCGGACGAGGAGGCCGACCTGCTCGAACTGCCCGCCGAGCGGCGCCCGGTGGTCTCCCACAAGGAGCTGATGGAGCTGCGCAAGCAGCTCAACACCATGGTCGGCGCCTACGTCCACCAGAGCGGCAAACCGCACGGCGTGATCCACACCGAACTGCGCCGGGTGTGCGGCGGCCCGCCCAGCGCCGAGGCGACCGGCGGACAGCTGCGCCAGCGCATCGCCAAGGTGCAGGAGTGGGCGACGCGGATGAAGTGACGCGCGGGTGCTGCGGTACCGGAGGCGTGCGCGGAACGTACCGGGACAAACACCGGCAGTCGATAACGGTTGGCGCCCGGATTCTGGACGGAGCCTTCCGCTGAGCGGACCTGGTAGTTACTGTCCCGCTACGCACACGCCCCGTGGCAGCGCCGCCGCGGAGCGCAGCCGTGAAGCGACTGGGCCCGGGACAAGGCCGGGCCGTCAGCCGATCGGCGGCCTCTGAAGCGCGTCACTGACGGGACTCGGTGACGCACACCCCGCGAGGAGGGCCGCCGACCTCACCACTAAGGAGTGGGCGTCGTGACCGCGGAGACCTCTCAGACGCTCGACCGGGGACTGCGGGTCCTCAAACTGCTGGCCGATACGGACCACGGGCTGACCGTCACCGAGCTGTCCCACAAACTGGGCGTCAACCGGACCGTCGTGTACCGGTTGCTCGCCACGCTGGAGCAGCACGCACTCGTACGCCGCGACCTGGGCGGCCGCGCCCGCGTCGGCCTGGGCGTACTGGGCCTCGGCCGCCAGGTGCACCCCCTGGTCCGCGAGGCCGCGATGCCGGCCCTGCGGGCCCTCGCCGAGGACATCGGGGCGACGGCCCACCTGACCCTGGTGGACGGCGCGGAAGCCCTGGCCGTGGCGGTCGTGGAGCCGACCTGGACCGACTACCACGTCGCCTACCGCGCGGGCTTCCGCCACCCCCTGGAACGGGGCGCCGCCGGCAAGGCCATCCTGTCCGCCCGCCGCCCGCCCCAGCCCCCCGGCGAGGACACGGACGCCCCCGGCTACACCCTCACCCACGGCGAACTGGAAGCCGGCGCCTGCGGAGCGGCGGCGCCGCTCCTCGGGGTCACGGGCGTCGAGGGCAGCGTCGGCGTCGTCATGCTGGCCGACGTCGTCCCCGAACGAGTCGGCGAACGCGTGATGCACGCGGCCCGAGAGGTGGCGGAGGCGCTGCGGTGAGACGGGTCGTGCCGGGCGTCGGAGCCCCGCGGATCAGGCCACGTTAGATTGACCCCGTGCTCTCTCGTCTCACGCGTCCCCAGTTTCTCGCCGTCTGCGGTCTGCCCGTCGTGGCGTTGCTCGCGACCGCCGTGTTCGCGCCGTTGCCGTTCTCCGTGGCGCAGCCGGGGCTGACGGCCGATGTGCTGGGGGAGAACCGGGGGGCCGAGGTGATCACGGTCAGCGGCGCGCCGACGCACGAGACCAGCGGGCAGCTGCGGATGACGACGATCGAGGCGACCGGGCCGGACGCGAGCATCCGCCTCGGGGACGTGCTCGGCAGCTGGTTCGACACCGACCGGGCCGTGATGCCGCGCGACGCGGTCTACCCGAGCGGCGACGACGTGAGCGAGATCGAGCAGTACAACCAGGAGCAGATGAAGGAGTCGCAGGACACCGCCACCACGGCCGCGCTCCGGTACCTCCGGCTGGACAAGGGCGACGTCGACGTCGAGCTGCGGCTGGAGGACGTCGGCGGGCCCAGCGCCGGGCTGCTCTTCTCGCTCGGCATCGTCGACAAGCTCGGCGCCGGTGACCTCACCGGCGGCAAGGTCGTCGCCGGGACCGGGACCATCACCGGGGACGGCAAGGTCGGCGCCGTCGGCGGGGTTCCGCTCAAGACGCAGGCCGCCCGGCGGGACGGGGCCACCGTGTTCCTCGTACCGAAGGCGGAGTGCTCGGACGCGCAGGCCGAGCTGCCGAAGGGGCTCCGGCTGATCCCGGTGACGACGCTCAAGGGCGCGATCGACTCGCTCAAGGCGCTGGAGAGCGGGAAGGGGAGCGTCCCCGCCTGCTGAGCGGACCGGGTCCTACCCCTCCTTGACGAAGCCCCTCTCCTTCATCCAGTCCAGCGCCACCTGGTGCGGGTCCTCGCCGTCCACGTCGACCTTCGCGTTCAAAGTCCGCGCCACGTCGTTGGTCAGCGCCTTCGTGACCGGGTCCAGGACGGACGCGATGGCCGGCCACTTCTTCAGGGTGGCCGTGCGGACCATGGGCGCCGCGTTGTAGTTCGGGAAGAACTTCTTGTCGTCCTCCATCACCACCAGGTTCATGGACTTGATCCGCCCGTCGGTGGTGTACACCTCGCCGTAGGTGCAGGCGCCCTTCGCGGTCTGGGTGTAGATGATCCCGGTGTCCATCTGGGTGATGTTCCCGGCGGGCAGCGACATGCCGTACGCCTTCTCCAGGCCGGGCAGGCCGTCCGCGCGGTTGGCGAACTCGCCCTCCACACACAGCGTCACCGCACCCGGGTCCGACTTCGACAGGGCGGTGACCTCCGAGAGGGTCTTCGTCCGGTACTTCTTGTAGTTGGCCTGGTTCATCGCCAGCGCGTACGTGTTGTTCAGACGGGCCGGGGGCAGCCAGGTCAGGCCCTTCTTCGCGTCGGCCTCCTTCACCGCCACCCACTGCTGCTTCGGGTCGGGGATCGGCCTGCTGTTGCCCAGGTAGGTGATCCAGGCGGTGCCCGTGTACTCGTACGTGGCGTCGGCGTCGCCGTTCTCGACCGCCGCGCGGGTGCCGACCGAGCCCTGGATGCCGGTGCGGTCGAGCACCTCCGCGCCGGCCGCCTCGAAGGCGATGCCCATGATCGCGCCGAGCACCAGCTGCTCGGTGAACTCCTTCGAGGTGACCGTGAGATCGGCCCCTTCCAGTGGCTTCCCCTCACCGATGCTGCCGGGCTCGACGTCGTCGACCATCGGGGAGCCGCTGGTGAGACCGCACCCGGCAGAGGCACAAAGGAGTGCGGCTGCCAGCGCCCAGCGGGTACGCCGCCTCATGTGCCCACCTCCAAGCCCCGCGGCCGCAGCAGCAGCTCCGCCAGCGACGCCAGCCAGTCCACCAGCAGCGCCAGGGCCACGGTGAGGATCGAGCCCAGCACCAGCACCGGCATCCGCTGGCTGGTGATGCCGGTGGTGATCAGCACGCCCAGGCCGCCGCCGCCGCCGAAGGTCGCCAGCGTCGCCGTACCGACGTTCAGGACCAGGGCCGTGCGCACACCGGCCAGGATGAGCGGGACGGCCAGGGGGAGTTCCACCCGGGTGAGCACGCCCAGCGGGGACATCCCGATGCCGCGGGCCGCCTCCAGGAGCGTCGGGTCGTTCGCGTTCAGGCCGGCGATGGTGTTGGAGAGCACGGGCAGGACGGCGTAGATGATGATGCCGATGAGGGCGGCCCTGCGGCCGATGCCCAGCCAGATCACCAGCAGCGCCAGCAGACCGATCGCCGGGGTCGCCTGGCCCATGTTGGCGAACGCCATCGCGAACGGCGTGGCCTTCCGGAACGCCTTGCGGGTGAGCAGGATGCCCAGCGGGATCGCGATGATCAGCACGAAGAAGGTGGAGATCACCGTCAGCTGGACGTGCTGCCACAGGGCCTTGGTGACCTGGCCGTTGCCGAGGGCGTTCCGGCTGAGCGCGTCCAGGTCGGCCTGCCGGTACCACAGCCAGGTCGCCAGCAGTACGGCGATCAGGACGACGGGCAGGAAGGTCAGCTTGCGCCAGCCGACCCGGGGGCCCGCCGCCACCGGGGACGGCGGGGCAGCCCCGCCCTCTTCCTCCTCGTCCCGGTCGTCCCGGAAGGCGAGCCCCGTGACCTCGTGCTCGCCCGTGGGGCGGCGGCCGGGGGAGGGGCGCGAGGAGCCGCTCACGCGCGGCCTCCGACCCCGCCGAAGCCCTCCTGCTCGCTGTGCGTCTGCGTGGCCCGGGTCTCCTCCAGGTCGTGCTGGTGCTCCAGCGCGTCCAGCCGGTCGGCCTCCAGCAGTTCGTGCACGGAGTTCATCAGCGTCTCCATGTCCACGACGCCCTCGTACGTGCCGTGCCGCCCGGTGACCGCGACCCGCCCCGCGTTGTCGGTGAGCACCGCCTCCAGCGCGTCCCGCAGCGTCGCGTCCCGGGTCACCGTGTCGTGGACCAGCGTCCCGGCCCGCGCCAGCGAGCCCCTGGCCCGCATCAGGTCGCCGCGCCGCAGCCACTTGTAGGGGCGCCCGCGCCGGTCCAGGAGCAGGATCTCGTTGGTGCCCGACTCCCGCAGCCGGTCGAAGATGTGCTGCAGCGGGTCCTCCACGGTGACCGTCGGGTAGTCCGTGATGCCCACGTCCCGCACCCGGGTCAGGTTCAGGCGCTTGAGGGCCGCGCCCGCGCCCACGAAGCCGGAGACGAAGTCGTCCGCCGGGTTGGTGAGGATCGCCTCCGGGGTGTCGAACTGGGCGATGTGGGAGCGTTCGCGCAGCACGGCGATCCGGTCGCCCAGCTTGATCGCCTCGTCGAAGTCGTGGGTGACGAAGACGATCGTCTTGTGCAGTTCGTGCTGGAGGCGGATCAGCTCGTCCTGGAGGTGGTCCCGGGTGATCGGGTCGACCGCGCCGAACGGCTCGTCCATCAGCAGCACCGGCGGATCGGCCGCCAGCGCCCGCGCCACGCCCACCCGCTGCTGCTGGCCGCCGGAGAGCTGGCGCGGATAGCGGCCGTGGAACTCCCCGGCGTCCAGGCCGACCAGGTCCAGCATCTCCTCCACCCGCGCGCGGATGCGGGACTTGGACCAGCCGATCATCTTCGGCACCAGGGCGATGTTCTGGGCGACGGTCATGTGCGGGAAGAGACCGGAGGACTGGATCGCGTAGCCGACCTTGCGGCGCAGCTTCACCGGGTCGATGTCGGTGACGTCCTCGCCGTTGATGCGGATGCGTCCGCCGCTGGGCTCGATCAGCCGGTTGATCATCTTCAGGGTGGTGGACTTCCCGCAGCCCGAGGGGCCCACGAAGATGACCGTCTCCCCGGCCTTGATCTCCATCGACACGTTCTCGACGGCGGGCTGCGGGCTGCCCGGGTAGCGCTTGGTGAGGGAGTCCAGCTCGATGGTCGCGCCGGTGGTGCCGTCGTGGCCGTTCTCAGACACGGATCCCCCTCGGAATGGTCAGCCGTCCCAGCAGCACGTACGCCGCGTCGAACAGCAGGGCCAGGACGATGATCCCGAGCGTGCCCGCGAGGACCTGGTTGAGCGCGTTCTTGCTGCCCAGCGAGGCGATCCCGCGGAAGATCTCGTTGCCGAGGCCCGGCCCCGAGGCGTAGGCGGCGATCGCCGCGATGCCCATCAGCATCTGCGTGGAGACCCGGATGCCGGTCAGGATCGGCGGCCACGCCAGCGGCAGCTCCACCCGCAGCAGCCGCGCCGGACGCGACATCCCGATGCCCTTGGCGGCGTCCACCAGCGCCGGGTCGACCCCGCGCAGGCCCACGATCGAGTTCCGCACGATCGGCAGCAGCCCGTACAGGGTCAGCGCGGTCACCGTCGGCGGCACGCCGAGGCCGACGATCGGGATGAGCAGACCGATCATGGCCAGCGACGGGATGGTGAGGATCGTCGACGTGGTCAGGGTGGCCAGGTTCCCCGCCCAGTCGCTGCGGTAGGTGAGGACGCCGATCATCACCCCGAGCAGGGTCGCCACCACCATGCACTGGAAGACGGCGCTGGCGTGCTGATAGGCGTCGGCGAGCAGTTGCTGGTGGCGGCTGCCCAGGAAGTCCCAGAAGTTCACGTCCGCTCACCTCCGGGTCCGGCCCGCCTCAGTCGTGTCCGTCGCTGTCCCCGGCCGCCTGCTCCACCAGCGGGATGATCCGCAGCGGAACGGGGTTCTCCATGACGATCGCCGTGGCGGCCCGGACGATGCCATCAAAACCGACAACCCGGTCGATCACCCGCTGGAGATCGGCGTTCGAGCGGGCCACGAGGCGGCACAGCATGTCCCCGGTACCGGTCGTGGTGTGCAGCTCCAGGACCTCCGGCACGTTCGCCAAGTGCGCGCGTACGTCGGCTCCTTGGCCCTGCCGGATCTCCAGCGTGGCGAACGCGGTGACCGGGTAGCCGAGGGCCGCCGGGTCCACCTCCGGACCGAAGCCGCGGATGACTCCGTTCGACTGAAGCCGGTCGAGCCGCGCCTGCGCCGTGCCGCGCGCCACCCCCAGCCGCCGGGACATCTCCAGCACCCCGATCCGCGGCTCCCGCGCCAGCAGAGAGATGATCCGCCCATCCAGTCGGTCGATCCCCGTACCCGCCACACCCCTCACCCTCCCGGCTGGTCATCCTGTACAGATCGCCTGCCCCTACCGGCGTATCACTGGTCAGGTTGCCCACTGAAAACGCAAACTATTGCGCACCTTGCGGACACGGGAGAACCTGCGGCTATGACGCAGACCACACACCACACTCCCGACACCGCCCGGCAGGCCGACCCCTTCCCGGTCAAGGGAATGGACGCGGTCGTCTTCGCCGTGGGCAACGCCAAGCAGGCCGCGCACTACTACTCCACCGCCTTCGGCATGAAACTGGTCGCCTACTCCGGACCGGAGAACGGCAGCCGCGAGACCGCGAGCTACGTCCTGGAGAGCGGCTCCGCCCGCTTCGTGTTCACCTCGGTGATCAAGCCCTCGACCGACTGGGGCACCTTCCTCGCCCAGCACGTCGCAGAGCACGGCGACGGCGTCGTCGACCTCGCCATCGAGGTCCCGGACGCGCGCGCCGCCCACGCCTACGCCGTCGAGCACGGCGCCCGCTCGCTCGCCGAGCCGCACGAGGTCAAGGACGAGCACGGCACCGTCGTCCTCGCCGCCATCGCCACCTACGGCGAGACCCGGCACACCCTCGTCGAGCGCACCGGCTACGACGGCCCGTACCTGCCCGGGTACGTCCCCGCCAAGCCGATGGTCGCCCCGCCGGAGCAGCGCGTCTTCCAGGCCGTGGACCACTGCGTCGGCAACGTCGAACTCGGCCGCATGAACGAGTGGGTCGGCTTCTACAACAAGGTCATGGGCTTCACGAACATGAAGGAGTTCGTGGGCGACGACATCGCCACCGAGTACAGCGCGCTGATGTCGAAGGTCGTGGCCGACGGCACGCTCAAGGTCAAGTTCCCGATCAACGAGCCCGCCGTCGCCAAGAAGAAGTCCCAGATCGACGAGTACCTGGAGTTCTACGGCGGCGCCGGCGTCCAGCACATCGCGCTGAACACCAACGACATCGTGGCGACCGTCCGCGCGATGAAGGCGGCCGGGGTCGAGTTCCTGGACACCCCCGACTCGTACTACGACACGCTCGGCGAGTGGGCCGGCGAGACCCGGGTGCCCGTCGACATCCTGCGCGAGCTGAAGATCCTCGTCGACCGCGACGAGGACGGCTACCTGCTGCAGATCTTCACCAAGCCGGTCCAGGACCGTCCGACCGTCTTCTTCGAGATGATCGAACGCCACGGCTCGATGGGCTTCGGCAAGGGCAACTTCAAGGCCCTGTTCGAGGCGATCGAGCGCGAGCAGGAGAAGCGCGGCAACCTCTGAGACGCCCGGTGACACCTGGTGCCCTCTAGTCGGGCGGGCCCTCCACCGAGGGCTCGCCCAGCTCCGCCAGCGCCCGCTTCGCCTCCGGCGCCCGCAGCGGCGAGAAGTACGGGTTGATCGTCAGCGCCTCGCGCAGATGCCGCCGCGCGGGCCCGGACCGCCCCAGGTCCCGCTCGATCACGCCCCGGTGGAACGCGTACAGCGCGCTGCGCACCCCGCCGCCCTTGTCGCCGTCGGTCGCGATCGTCGCGAACTCCAGCGCCTCCTCGTCGGCACCGGTGCGGTGCAGCGCCCAGCCCAGCGCGTCGGCGACCGCGGTCCCCGGCTGCCGTCCCCACTCGGTCCGCAGCCGCTCCACCGCCGCCGCCGGATCGCCGTGGTCGGCGTCGAGCCGCCCCAGCACCAACTGCTCGTCGGCCCCGGCCGCCTCGGCGTCCCGCACCCGCTCCCGCAGCAGGTCGTACTCCACCCGCGCCGCCTGCCCGAGGCCCAGCGACTCGTACAGCTCGCCCAGCTCCAGCGCGTACTCGGGGCTGGGCCGCTTGGCCAGTGCCGCCTGGTACGCGGACAGCGCCTCCGTCGTCCGGCCCAGCGCCGCCAGCGCCCTGCCCTGCCCGGCCTGCGCGGCCCGCTGGTCGGGGTCGGTGCGCAGCGCCTCCTGGAAGAACCGCAGGGCCTCCTCCCGCTCCCCGCGCTCGAACGCCAGCCGCCCGGCCTGCTCCAGGTACGCCGCCCGCTCCGCCGGTGCCTCGGCGGCCGCCGCCGCGTCCGAGATCCGCGCCGCCGCGTCCTCCCGCCAGCCCCGGTCCCGGTAGACACCCGCGGCCAGCGCGTCCGCAACCGGGGTGCCCGGACGCAGCTCCGTCACCTTGTCCAGGGCCCGGCCCACGCCCTTGTCGTCGCCGAGCCCGGTGTACGCGCCGATCAGCACCGCGTGCGCCGTCCACCGCTTCGGCGCCGCCTTCACCGCGCTCTCGCCCCACTTCTTCGCCGCCGGGAAGTCCCGGCGCGCCACCGCCAGCGCGGCGAGCCCCTCCAGGGCCTGCGGATTGCGCTCCGGCCCGGTCTTCAGCGAGGTGCGCAGCGCCTTCTCGGCCTTCGGCCAGTTCGCGCCGTCCGCCGTACGGCGGCCCCGCTCGACGTAGGCCGCGCCGAGCACCGCCCACGCCGCCCCGTCCAGCGGATGCGCCCGCAGATGGGTCTCCCGGTCGCCGATCAGCGCCGCCAGGTCCGGCAGCGCGGCCGGCACCCCCGTGGTGACCGCCCCGCGCGCCAGCGCCGCGGGCCCCGGCGCAGGCGGGGGAGCGTCGCCGCCCTCCCGGGGGAGCAGCACCAGGACCCCGCCGAGCACGGCGGTCCCGGCGACGGAGGCGATCAGCACCCGGCGCCCGCGGCGCGACCGCCGGCCGGTTCCGGTCTCCCTCTGCATGGCGTCCATGGCGCTCACTGTGCGCCCATACGACGATCACACCGGGCAGGTGGCGGATGCCGCCCACGGGGTTCACACCGATGGCCGTGGATGCGAGCCTGTGATCATGAGCCGTATCGAAGCGCCTCGCGACGAAGACGACGCAGCCGCGACGGTCCACCGCACCCCCGGCGACCGGAGCACGCTCGTCGACCGCCTGCTGGCCGGTCTTCCCGCCGGGGCCGTCCTCACCGACCCCGACGTCACGGCCTCCTACGCCAACGACATGGCGAGCTTCTGCCCGGCCGGCGCCCCCGCCGTGGTCGTCCTGCCGCGCACCGTGGCGGACGTCCAGCACGTCATGTGCACCGCCACCGAGCTGCGCGTCCCGGTGGTCCCGCAGGGCGCCCGCACCGGCCTGTCCGGCGCGGCCAACGCCACCGACGGCTGCGTGGTCCTCTCCCTGACGAAGATGGACCGCATCCTGGAGATCAACCCGGTCGACCGCGTCGCCGTCGTCGAACCGGGCGTCGTCAACGCCACGCTCTCCCGCGCGGTGAACGAACACGGCCTCTACTACCCGCCGGACCCCTCCAGCTGGGAGATGTGCACCATCGGCGGCAACATCGGCACCGCCTCCGGCGGCCTGTGCTGCGTCAAGTACGGGGTGACCGCCGAGTACGTCCTCGGCCTCGACGTCGTCCTCGCCGACGGCCGCCTGATGTCCACCGGGCGCCGCACCGCCAAGGGCGTCGCCGGGTACGACCTCACCCGGCTCTTCGTCGGCTCCGAGGGTTCCCTCGGCATCGTCGTGAAGGCGGTCCTCGGACTGCGCCCCCAGCCGCCCCAGCAGCTGGTGCTGGCCGCCGAGTTCCCCTCCGCGTCCGCCGCCTGCGACGCGATCTGCCGGATCATGGAGGGCGGGCACGTGCCGTCCCTCCTCGAACTGATGGACCGTACGACCGTCAAGGCGGTCAACGACCTCGCCCACATGGGGCTGCCGGAGACCACCGAGGCGCTCCTGCTCGCGGCCTTCGACACCACCGACCCGGCCGCCGACCTCGCCGCCGTCGGCGCGCTGTGCGAGGCCGCGGGTGCCACGCAGGTGGTCCCGGCCGAGGACGCGGCCGAGTCCGAACTCCTCCTCCAGGCAAGGCGCCTGGCCCTCACCGCCCTCGAAGCCGTCAAGGGCACCACGATGATCGACGACGTGTGCGTGCCCCGCTCCCGGCTCGGCGACATGCTGGAAGGCATCGACCGCGTCGCCGCCAAGTACGGCCTCACCATCGGGGTCTGCGCCCACGCGGGCGACGGCAACACCCACCCCACCGTCTGCTTCGACGCCCAGGACCCCGACGAGTCCCGGCGGGCCCGCGAGTCCTTCGACGAGATCATGGCGCTCGGCCTGGAACTGGGCGGCACCATCACCGGCGAGCACGGCGTGGGCGTCCTGAAGAAGGAGTGGCTGGCGCGGGAGATCGGCCCGGTGGGCCTGGAGATGCAGCGGGCCGTCAAACAGGTCTTCGACCCGCTGGGCCTCCTCAACCCGGGCAAGCTCTTCTGACCGCTGCCCCTCCTCACCGGGCGAGCAGCTCGGCCAGCCCGTCGTCGATCCCGAGCCACGCGCCCTCGGCCCCCGGCGGCACCGCCCGCAGGGTCCGCTCCAGCCAGGCCGACACCTGGGGCGTGGGCGCCTCCAGAAGGGCGTCGCCGTCCGGGCTGCTCAGCGCGATCAGCACGACGCTGCGGCCCTCCGCCTTCGACGGCCACACCCGCACGTCCCCGTGCCCGGAGGGGCGGAAGACGCCCTCCACCAGGAGATCGCGGGCGAACGTCCAGTGCACCGGCCGGCCGGAGTCGATGTGGAAGGTGATGTGGACGGCGTAGGGGTCGTCGGTGTGGTAACCGAGCCTGGCCGGCACCGGGATGCCGCGCTCGGGCGACAGGACGAGCCTCAGCTCCAGCTCGCGTTCCACGACGGTGGGGCCGGTGGGGTTGGGGTGCATGGCGGGTTCCTCTCCCGGATCTCGTGCGGTCCTTTGCCGGGGAGACCGGCCGGGGGCCGGAGCATTACGCGGGTTCGGGGAATTTTTTTCCGCGCGCGGGGCCAGGGCGCGGCCCGGATGTGAAGGTCCCGGCACGAGGTTGCCCGGAAAGGGGTGGGTACGGCGGGACCGGCGGTGCGGATTGCGCCCGTCTGATAGATGTTGAGGCCCCCCTATCAACCCCCGAGCAGATACGGGACGACGGACATGAGCGCCCCAACCCCGGCCCCCGGCGACGACCGGCCCCGCGAAGGGTATTACCCGGACCCGTCCATTCCCGGATACGTCCGGTACTGGAACGGCGCCTCCTGGGTGGCGGGCACGAGCCGCCCCGCCCCCAAGGACGGCGAGCCGCTCGCGCCTCCGCCCGGCGCGCGGCCCTCCGTCGAGGAGACCGGGCCGCACTTCTTCGACGAGGACCCGGTCGAGGACCCCCCGCCCGCCGCCGCGGCCCAGCACGGCAGCCGCCCGGAGTCCGCCACCGCCTGGGGCGCCGACCGCTCCGGCCCGTCCGGCGGTCCCACCGACGCCCCGGAACCGCCCGTCGCCTGGCCGGGCACGGCGCGGGGCGCGGACCCGCGGGTCCCGCACGCCCGGCAGGAGGCCCCGCCCGCCCAGGGCGCCGCCGAGGCCGCCGCCTCCGCATCACCGGAGGCGGAAACGGGGGCGGAGGAGGAGCAGTCCGGCAACACCTTCGTCTTCCGCCGCCCGGCGGCGGGCCGGCGGAGCGCCCCCGCCGCCGAGGACGAGGGCACCATGACCTTCCGCGCGGTCACCCCGCGCACGGGCCCGCAGCCGGGCGGACCCGGTCCCGCTCCCGCCCCGGCTCCCGCTCCCGCCCCGGCTCCCGCTCCCGGCTCCGTTCCGGCTCCCGCTTCCGGTCCCGCCCCGGCTCCCGCTCCCGGCTCCGTTCCGGCTCCCGCTTCCGGCTCCGTTCCGGCTCCCGCTCCCGGCTCCGGACCCGGATTCAGCGCCGGCAAGGCGGCCGCCGCCCGGGCCGCCGCCGCGCAGGCTCAGGCTCCCGCGACGCCCGCCGCCCCCGCGGTGCCCCACCAGGCGCCCCCGCAGCAGCAGCCCGCCGCCTCCCCGCCGGTCGCGGCGGGCGGTCCCGGCGGCGGCCAGACCTCCTGGGCGCAGCAGGTGCACCGGCTGGCCGGGGCGGGCGGCGACGAGCAGCCCGTCGCACCGTGGAAGCCGCCGGTCGAGGACGTGTTCCAGGCCGCCGCCCGGCGCCAGGCCTCGGCCCGGCCCGCCGGGCTCGGCAAGCGGCTGGCCGCCCGGCTGATCGACACGGTCGTCCTCGCGGGCGTCACCGCCGTGGCCGCCGTCCCGCTCGGCGTCAAGGCGATGGACCACGTCAACGACAAGATCGACGAGGCCAAGCTGTCCGGCGAGACCGTCACGGTCTGGCTGCTGGACGGCACGACGTCCACGTACCTGGGCATCGTGCTGGCCGTCCTGCTGCTCTTCGGCGTCGCCTACGAGGCGCTGCCCACCGCCAAGTGGGGCCGCACCCTGGGCAAGCGGCTGCTCGGCCTGGAGGTGCGGGACATCGAGGCCCACGAGCCGCCGTCCTTCGGCGCGGCCCTGCGCCGCTGGCTGGTCTACAGCGTCCCCGGCCTCCTGGCCGTCGGCGTGGTCGGCGTCGCGTGGTGCCTCTTCGACCGCCCCTGGCACCAGTGCTGGCACGACAAGGCCGCCAACACGTTCGTTGCGGGCTAGCTGGGCGGGTGGGGTCCGGGAGCGCGGGTCTCGTCTTCGGGTGCGGGTGCGGGTGCGTGGGGGCTGGTCGCGCAGTTCCCCGCGCCCCTCGAGGTACGTGTACTGAACGCCCCTGAAAGGGGCGCGGGGCTGTATCGAATATGCGGCTCCGCCGCGCGGGCGCGAGCAACCACAACGCGCCCGCACCCGCCGACGCACCGTCATTCCCCGCCCGGACGGCGTCGGATCACGAACCCTCGCTACTCCGGACGGCCGCTCGCCGGATGCGAGGAGACAGACTCCGGGTTCGACTCGGGACATGAGCAGCGAACCGCCCCCCGGCTCCGGCGGGCAGCAGCCGCCGGACGACGACCCGCTGAGGAAGAACCCCTACGACAACCCGCCGCCGCCCCCCGGCGGAGGCGGCCCTTACGGCGGCCCCCCGCCCCCCGGCGGCGGAGGTCCCTACGGTGGGCCTCCTCCCGGCGGCGGCCCCTACGGCGGTGACCCGTACGGCGGTGGCGGCCGCCCCGGCGATCCGCCGGCCGGGATACCCCCGCTCGCCGACAGCGGGCGGCGCACGCTCGCGCGGATCGTCGACATGATCCTCGTGGGCATCGTGGTCTGGTTGCTCAGCTGGGCCTTCAACGTCCAGGAGTACACGGTGGACGGCGACGACGTCTCCGTGGGCAAGTCCTTCGGGCAGTCCGTGATCGCCGCCGTGCTCTACATCGCGTACGACACCTACATGACCACGAGGACGGGCCAGACCCTCGGCAAGAAGTGGCTCGGGATGCGGGTGGCCAACCTGGACAACGGGGCGACGCCCTCCGTGCAGACGTCGCTGATCCGGGCCCTGGTGCTGTGGATTCCGTTCGCCTTCTGCTGCGCCTGCGTGTGGACGATCATCGCGGGCGGCTGGAGCTTCTTCGACAGGCCCTACAAGCAGGGCCTGCACGACAAGGCGGCGAAGACGGTCGTGGTCAGCACCCGCTGACGGCCGCGGACGCTCAGGCGGCCCGCCCGCGCGTGGCCTCGCCCGCACCCGCGGAGACCCGGGCCCCCGCGGACACCTGCACCGGCTCCCGGTCCGCGCCGAACCGGTGGGCCGGCACGGCGGTCACCGCGCGCGTCCTGGGCTGGGGGACCGTCATGGCGACCAGCAGCCCGAGGGCGAGGGCCGCGACGGCGATGAGGGCGACTCCGGGACCCGAACTCGTCTGCGACAGCAGCAGCATGGCGAGCGTCGAGAAGATCACGGTGCACGAACCGTAGGCGAACTGGGCGGCAGTCGGACGGGGCATGGCCATCGTGTCCTCGGAAGACAATCATCGGGTGAGACGGGCTGTCGGCCTGGCTTTCCGCCGGCTTCCGGGCGTTCCGCCAAGCGACTCTAACCCGCTGTGTGCCCGAGTGGAACCGGCAGTAAGCACGACCTAACCGGCACGGCCGATGCACGGGGGGCGCACGGATTCATGACGTCCGGGAAGTGGACGGTCCCGCGCGCCCGTCGGGCCCCGGCCGGGCCCCGCGGGACCGGGCGAAGGTCACGATCCGGTGTCCGCAAAGCGAACGGCGACTCCGCATAGTGCACTTGTTCTGCTCAAGTCAAGGTCTGTCTTTTCCGTCGAACCTCTAGTCAAATGTCGTCACTTGATTACACGCGTTGATCACGTGTGCGCGGACTATGCACTGTCCTAGGTCCCCCTTCCGCGCGCGTGGACGCGGGGGAGGAACTCAAGTGACCAGAAGATCCTGGACGTTCAGAACCGCGGCGACCACCGTCGCACTCGCCGCCGCGACCGCCACGCTCTCGGCGGCCGGCGTGGCGCAGGCGGACTCGCCGTCCCGGCCGGAGGCCGTGAACCGCCACGATCCCAGCCCGGACAAGACGGCGCGCTCCCACGACCTCAAGGGCCCCCTGAGCGACACTCGGGCCGCCCAGCGTGAGGAGGCCCTGAAGCAGGTCATATCCGGCAACGCCTCGGTGAAGAAGAAGGACGGCTCCAACGTCGTCCAGCTGAAGAGCAAGAAGGGCGACGCCAAGTACGTCGAGCTGGGCCGGGAGAAGACCGACAAGATCTTCACCATCCTGGTCGAGTTCGGCGACCAGGTCGACAGCCGCTACGGCGGCACCCCCGGTCCGCTGCACAACGAGATAGCCAAGCCGAACCGCAAGACGGACAACTCCACAGCCTGGCAGGAGGACTACGACCAGGAGCACTTCCAGGACCTGTACTTCGGTTCCGGCGAGGGCGTCAACTCGGTCAAGACCTACTACGAGAAGCAGTCCTCCGGCCGCTACTCGGTCGACGGCGAGGTCTCCGACTGGGTCAAGGTCCCCTACAACGAGGCCCGCTACGGCTCCAACAAGTGCGACCCCGACAACTGCGCCTGGTACGCGGTGCAGGACGGCGTCACCGCCTGGGTCGCCGACCAGAAGGCGGCCGGCCGCACCGAGGCCCAGATCAAGTCCCAGCTGACCCAGTACGACCAGTGGGACCGCTACGACTTCGACGGCGACGGCGACTTCAACGAGCCCGACGGCTACATCGACCACTTCCAGATCGTGCACGCCGGCGAGGACGAGTCCGCCGGTGGCGGCGCGCAGGGCGAGGACGCCATCTGGGCCCACCGCTGGTACGCCTTCGGCACCGACGCCGGCGCCACCGGCCCCGCCGACAACAAGCTCGGCGGCACCCAGATCGGCGACACCGGCATCTGGGTCGGCGACTACACCATCCAGCCGGAGAACGGCGGACTCGGCGTCTACGCGCACGAGTACGGCCACGACCTCGGCCTGCCGGACCACTACGACACCGCCGGCGGCGACAACTCCACCGGCTTCTGGACGCTGATGTCGTCCGGCTCGTGGCTGGGCACCGGACGCAACGAGATCGGCGACCTGCCCGGCGACATGACCGCCTGGGACAAGCTCCAGCTGGGCTGGCTGAACTACGACACCGCCAAGGCGGGCGTCAATTCCTGGCACAAGCTGGGCGTGTCGGAGTACAACACCAAGCACAAGCAGGGCCTGGTCGTCGAACTGCCGAAGGAGAAGGTCACCACCGAGATCGTGCCTCCCGCCGAGGGCGAGACCCAGTGGTGGAGCGGCAGCGGCAACGACCTCAAGAACACCCTGAGCCGCAGCGTCGACCTCACCGGCAAGTCGTCCGCCTCCCTCACCCTGGACGGCTGGTACGACATCGAGGCCGACTACGACTTCCTCTACACCGAGGTGTCCACCGACGGCGGCGCCAACTGGACCGCGATCGACGGCACGTTCGACGGGCAGCCGATCCAGCGCGACGGCAGTGACAAGCCCGCCCTGAGCGCCACTGTGGACGCCTACGGCAAGCTGGTCTACCCGCTGGACGCCTACGCCGGCAAGAAGATCGACCTGCGCTTCCGCTACCAGACCGACGGCGGCCTGGCCATGAAGGGCTTCACCGCCGACCGGATCGCGGTGACGGCCGACGGCGAGACGCTCTTCTCGGACAACGCGGAGACCGAGGACGCCGCGTGGACGGCGAACGGCTTCACCCGCAAGGGCGCCTCCTTCACCAAGGAGTACGCGCAGTACTACATCGCCGAGAACCGGCAGTACGTGTCGTACGACAAGACGCTGAAGACCGGCCCGTACAACTTCGGCTTCTCGGAGCGCCCGAACTGGGTCGAGCACTACGCGTACCAGAACGGCCTGCTGATCTGGAAGTGGGACACCTCCCAGGCGGACAACAACACCAGCCAGCACCCGGGCAAGGGTCTGGTCCTGCCGATCGACTCGCACCCGACCGCGCTGAAGTGGAAGGACGGCACGCTCATGCGCAACCGCATGCAGGCGTACGACTCGCCGTTCAGCCTCTACCGCACGGACGGCATGACGCTGCACAAGGCGGACGTCGCGAAGTACGTCCCGGGCTCGAAGGGCGTCTCGGTCTTCAACGACCGCAAGAACGACTACTACGACCCGGCGAACCCGACCGGCGGTGTCAAGATCACTGACACCAACACGAAGATCAAGATTCTGAAGGAGGCCAAGAACGGCTCGACGATCGAGCTCGAGGTTGGCCCCGCGGGCAGGTAAATAGCATCTGCCCAGGTCAGAGCATGATCGGCGGTGACCCCCTGGCGGGTCGCCGCCGATCCGTGTTTAGGTGCGTCCTGTGGTTCTCTTATTGACACCGGGCCCGGGGCCCGGACCGACCCAGGCTGACTCGGGGGTATGACCGCATGGCCGCAGGAGGCTTCTGCAAGCTGCCGAACGGCACGGTGGTGGTGGCACTGAACCTGCCCAGCCCCGCCCCGTCGAGCGGCGGCAGCGTGCGTTTTCTCGTCCACGCCCAGAACCGGGCGCGCGCCCTGACCAGGCTGCGCAACCTGGGGCTGCGCAGCGTCTACCTGCGGGGCAACGCGGCCCCGCCGAGCCCGGACGAGATCACCGCGGTCCTGCACCACCCGGACGGCCTGATATGGCGCACGGCACCGGTGGCGGGGTCCGTGGGCGGCCCGGACCTGGTCCAGGAGCTGTGGCACCCGATCCGCGCCCTGCTCAGACGCCCGACCGCCCAGACCTAGGACAGGCCCTGGGGGAGCTACTGCACGACCGGCTTCCCGGACAGCTCCACGCCCGCCTCCCGCAGCTCCTCCAGCGCCCGCTCGGTGGTCTCCGCCGCCACTCCGGCGGTCAGGTCGAGCAGCACCTGCGTACGGAAGCCCGCGCGGGCGGCGTCCAGGGCGGTGGCCCGCACGCAGTGGTCGGTGGCGATGCCCACGACGTCGACCTCGTCGATCTCGCGGGACCGCAGCCACTCGGCGAGGCCCGTGCCGTTCTCGTCGGCGCCCTCGAAGCCGCTGTAGGCGGCCGCGTACGCCCCCTTGTCGAAGACGGCGTCTATCGCGCCGGAGGCGACGGCGGGGGCGAAGTTCGGGTGGAAGCCGACCCCCTCGGTACCGGCGACGCAGTGCGCCGGCCAGGAGTGGACGTAGTCCGGGTTGTCCGCGAAGTGGCCGCCCGGCGCGACGTGGTGGTCGCGGGTGGCCACCACGTGGCGGTAGCCGGCGGGCGCCTGCCCGATCAGCTCGGTGATGGCGGCGGCCACGTCCGCACCGCCGGACACGGCGAGGCTGCCCCCCTCGCAGAAGTCGTTCTGCACGTCTACGACGATCAAGGCGCGGCGCATGGTCGGTGTCCTTCGACTGGTTCGGATGTGCGGTTGGGGGGCACCAGCTTTAGCTACCCGACCCTCACTGTGCGTACTCCGTCGGAATGACGGGTTCCCCTCGGGAGAGCTGGGTGGCGGACAGCGGGAGGTTGGCGCGGGCGGCGGCGTGCCGGTCCCGGGCGGCGTCCAGCGGCTCGCGGGCGACGACCTCGCCGCCCTTGACCAGCTCGACCAGGAGCTGCCGGTCGGCCAGCGCGTCGGGCACAGGACCGGTGCCCACCACCTCGGCCTCGGCGTAGCCGTCCGCGTCCAGGCGCCGCGCGGCCCACTTGCGGCCGCCGATGGAGGTCTTGCCGCCGCTGGACTTCTTGGCCACCGGCACCAGCGGCGCGCCCTCCTCGCCGGACTCGGCGCGGGCGACCAGCTTGTAGACCATCGAGGCCGTCGGGTGCCCGGAACCGGTCACCAGCTGGGTGCCGACGCCGTAGGCGTCCACGGGCGCCGCCGCCAGGGAGGCGATGGCGTACTCGTCCAGGTCCGAGGTCACCACGATCTTCGTCCCGGTGGCGCCCAGCTCGTCGAGCTGCTGGCGCACCCGGTGGGCGACCAGGAGCAGGTCGCCGGAGTCGATGCGCACCGCGCCCAGCTCGGGCCCGGCGACCTCCACGGCCGTGCGGACGGCCTCGGTGACGTCGTAGGTGTCCACGAGCAGCGTGGTGTCCCGGCCCAGCGCGTCCACCTGGGCGCGGAAGGCGTCCCGCTCGTGGTCGTGCAGCAGGGTGAAGGCGTGGGCGGAGGTGCCGACGGTGGGGATGTTGTAGCGGAAGCCGGCGGCCAGGTCGGAGGTGGTCGCGAAGCCGCCGACGTAGGCGGAGCGGGCGGCGGCGACGGCGGCCAGCTCGTGGGTGCGGCGGGCGCCCATCTCGATCAGCGGCCGGTCACCGGCGGCGGAGGACATGCGGGAGGCGGCGGCGGCGATCGCCGAGTCGTGGTTGAGGATGGAGAGGATCACCGTCTCCAGCAGCACGCACTCGCCGAAGGTGCCCTCGACCCGCATGATCGGCGAGCCGGGGAAGTACACCTCGCCCTCCGGGTAGCCCCAGATGTCCCCGCCGAAGCGGTACTGGGCGAGCCACTCCAGGGTCTCCTCGTCGACGATGTCCTTCTCGCGCAGGAAGCGCAGGACGTCCGCGTCGAAGCGGAAGTTCTCCACCGCGTCCAGCACCCGTCCGGTGCCCGCCACGACGCCGTAGCGGCGGCCGTCGGGCAGTCGCCGGGTGAAGACCTCGAACACGCTCCGCCGCCCGGCCGTACCGGCCTTCAGCGCGGCTCGGAGCATGGTCAGCTCGTACTGGTCCGTGAAGAGCGCCGTCGAGGGGACGTCCACCGGCAGCCCAAGGTCCGCTGTGTTCATACGAGGGATCGTACCCCCATTTCGTCACTCTGACGATTTTGGTTCCGGTCGGGTTCGCGTGGCGCCCGCCACAGGCCCGTTTGTGCGGGTGCCCCCCTGTGGTGGCAGCATGGGGCTTGTGACGGCAGCCGCACCCATGGAGATCGAGAAGACCGAGTCGGCGGAGGAGGTCTTCGCCGTACCCGAGCCCGACGTGCCCTGGGTGACGATCGTCCACAACGACCCCGTGAACCTCATGAGCTATGTGACGTACGTCTTCCAGTCGTACTTCGGCTACTCCAAGGACAAGGCCACCAAGCTCATGATGGACGTCCACCACAAGGGCCGGGCGGTCGTGTCCAGCGGCAGCCGGGAGGAGATGGAACGGGACGTACAGGCCATGCACGGCTACGGCCTGTGGGCCACCCTCCAGCAGGACCGGAAATGACCCACGCCCGCCCGCAGGACGGAAGCAGCTGACTCGCCTTCATGCCCGGACAATTCGAACCGCTCCCCGGCGGCGGCGCGGCCGTCGCGCTCGACGAGGTCGAGATCTCCATCATCCGCTCCCTGGCCGTGCAGCTCCTGGAGCTGATCGGCCCCGGGCCCGCCGAGGACGCCTCCGACGACCCGCTCGCCGAGCTGTTCGCCGAGGGCCCGAGCGAGCCGCCCTCCGACCCGGTGCTGCGCCGCCTGTTCCCGGACGCCTACGGCGACCCCGAGGGCGCCCCGCAGGCCCGGGAGGCCGAGGAGCAGCGGGCGCACTCCGCGGAGTTCCGCCGCTACACCGAGAACGACCTGCGGGCGGGCAAGCGGGACAACGCGCTGGCGGTGGTCCGCACCCTGGACGCCCTCTCCTCGGCGTCGGCGGGCGAGGAGGGCGCGGTGCTGAAGCTGTCGCCCGAGGAGTCCCAGCAGTGGCTGCGCGCCCTGAACGACCTGCGCCTGGCGATCGGCTCCCGCCTGGAGATCGCCGACGAGGACGACACCGACCTGCTCTACCGGCTCCCCGACGAGGACCCGCGCAAGCCGATGGTGATGGCGTACCTGTGGCTCGGCGGGCTCCAGGAGTCGCTCGTCGCGACCCTTATGCCCTGAGCGAGGCGGTTTCGTCACTCTCCGTGTCCGCTCAGCGGAGCCTCAAATCCGGATAACGATCCCGTCAAAGCCGCGCCTTTTTTGCCCCGCAGGTGCGGCTTTTGTCCGCTTCTACCTGTGTGACACGTCACAGTCGGCCCCTGTGATCAGCGTCGCCGTCGTGGTAAATCTTCACGACCGCCCGGCGAACACCACCCGAATGTTCGGCCGGGTGCGCCACCGAGCCGGCAACCGTCGGCCAGGCACCGAGCGGGATGTGAGGCCCGCTCAGCTCCATCATCCGGGGGGATCGAGACCCGATCCGCGGCCGAGTCAAGGCCCGGGTCGGCATGGAGAAAGGCGCACCACACATGACCTCTGCGCAGGTCGACACGGACAAGGCCCCCGAAGAGGGCTACGAGCGCGGTCTCAACAGCCGCCAGGTCCAGATGATCGCGATCGGCGGCGCCATCGGCGTCGGCCTCTTCCTGGGCGCCGGGGCCAACATCGCCAAGGCCGGCCCCAGCATCATCCTCATGTACGCCCTCGCGGGTGTGATCATCTTCTTCATCATGCGGGCGCTCGGCGAGCTGCTCCTGTACCGACCCGTCTCCGGCTCCTTCGCCGAGTACTCGCGCGAGTTCCTCGGCCCCTTCTTCGGCTACTTCACCGGCTGGACGTACTGGCTGATGTGGGTGGTGACCGGCATGGCGGAACTCACCGCCGCCGCCATCTACATCCACTACTGGTTCCCGGACATCCCGCAATGGGTCTCGGCCCTGGTCTTCCTGGTGCTGCTGTTCGTGGCCAACCTGATCTCGGTGAAGCTGTTCGGCGAGATCGAGTTCTGGTTCTCGATGGTCAAGGTCACCGCCATCATCGGCATGATCGTGATCGGCATCGGTGTGCTCACCTTCGGCTTCAGCCAGGCCGGCGACACCGCCGCCGTCTCCAACCTGTGGGAGTTCGACGGCTTCTTCCCCAAGGGCATCGGCTCGTCCCTGATGACCCTCCAGGGCGTCATGTTCGCCTACCTCGCCGTCGAGCTGGTCGGCGTCACCGCCGGTGAGTCCGAGAACCCGGAGAAGACCCTCCCCAAGGCGATCAACACCCTGCCCTGGCGCATCGCCCTCTTCTACGTCGGCGCCCTCACCGTCATCCTGGCGGTGGTCAAGTGGACCGAGTTCGCCGAGGGCGTCAGCCCCTTCGTGGAGGCCTTCGCGGTCATCGGCATCCCGGCCGGCGCGGGCATCGTCAACTTCGTCGTGCTCACCGCGGCCCTGTCGTCCTGCAACTCCGGCATGTACTCCACGGGCCGGATGCTGCGCACCCTCGCGGACAACGGCGAGGCCCCCAGGGTCTTCAACAAGCTGTCCTCGACGAAGACCCCGGCCATCGGCATCGCCGTCTCGGTGGTCTTCATGGCCATCGGCGTGGTCCTGAACTACCTGGTCCCGGAGAAGGCCTTCGGCTACGTCACCTCCGTCGCCACCGCCGCCGGCATCTGGACCTGGCTGATGATCCTGATCAGCCACGTGCTGTACCGCCGCAAGGTCGTCGCGGGCCGGCTGCCCGCCTCCTCCTTCCCGGCGCCGGGCGGCTCGGTCTGCTCCTACATCGCCATCGCCTTCCTCCTCTTCGTCACCTGCCTGATCGCCTACGACGCCGACGCCCGCGTCTGCCTGTACGTGATGGCCGGCTGGGCCGCCGCCCTCGGCATCGGCTGGGCGGTGCTCAAGAGCCGCAACCCGCAGATCACCGAACGGCCCGGCGAGCCGGAGTTCGAGAAGATCGGCTGACGGCCGAACCGACTGCTGTGACCAGCGCGTTCGCGCGCACCACGGACGTCCGGCCGCACGGGGTGCTCGTGGCATCCGGCGCGTCCACCGCTCAGGATGTCCGGCATGCGGGCCTCTCCGTACCACCCATCGGTACGGAGGGGCCCGTCTGCTTATCCTGGCCGCATGCTGACCATCACCCAGGCCCTGTACGACCAGATCGTCGCCCACGCGCGCGAGGACCACCCCGACGAGGCGTGCGGCGTGGTGGCCGGTCCCGTCGGCGAGGGCCGCCCCGAGCGGTTCATCCCCATGCTCAACGCCGCCCGCTCGCCCACCTTCTACGAGTTCGACTCGCAGGACCTCCTCAAGCTCTACCGCGAGATGGACGACCGCGACGAGGAGCCGGTGGTCATCTACCACTCGCACACCGCCACCGAGGCCCACCCCTCCCGCACCGACATCTCCTACGCCAACGAGCCCGGCGCCCACTACGTCCTCGTCTCCACCGCGGACACCGACGGTGCCGGTGAGTTCCAGTTCCGCTCGTTCCGCATCGTGGAGGGCGAGGTCACGGAAGAGGAGGTCAAGGTCGTCGAGGCGTACTGATCTCACTCAGCGGACGAAAATCATCCAGCAGGTGAGATCACACTCCGGATGCCGGACCGGGAATCGATACGATGAGCCCATGGTTCTTCTCGACGTGAGTGACAAGGCGCCGGGCACGCTGCTCGTGGCGCGGCTGCACGTCGACCTGTGCAGGCTGAAAAGCGCCATCTGTTGATCTTCCTTGCCGCCGTACGGCCGTGAGCCGCGGCGTGCTGACGTGTGCCGCCGCGCGCCCTACGAACCCACGACAAACTTCCGACAGGAGCACTCAGCCATGGCCATCGAGGTCCGCATCCCGACCATCCTCCGCCAGTACACCGACGGCCAGAAGGCGGTGGAGGGCTCCGGGGACACCCTCGCCCAGCTCTTCGCCGACCTCGAGACCCGGCACACGGGCATCCAGGCCCGCATCGTCGACGGTGAGCAGCTCCGCCGCTTCGTCAACGTCTACCTGAACGACGAGGACGTCCGCTTCCTCGACGGCATCAACACCAAGCTCGGCGACGGCGACAGCATCACGATCCTGCCGGCCGTCGCCGGCGGCATGGCCTGATCGCCGATGCGCTACGACTCCCCGCTGGCCGCGGTGGGCAACACCCCCCTGGTGCGCCTGCCGCGGCTGTCGCCGTCCGACGACGTCCGCATCTGGGCCAAGCTGGAGGACCGCAACCCGACCGGCTCGATCAAGGACCGCCCCGCGCTCCACATGATCGAGCAGGCGGAGAAGGACGGCCGCCTCACCAAGGGCTGCACCATCCTGGAGCCGACCAGCGGAAACACCGGCATCTCGCTGGCCATGGCCGCCAGGCTCAAGGGCTACCGCATCGTCTGCGTGATGCCCGAGAACACCTCCCAGGAGCGCCGGGACCTGCTCGCCATGTGGGGCGCGGAGATCATCTCCTCCCCGGCCGCGGGCGGCTCCAACACCGCCGTCCGGGTGGCCAAGGAACTCTCCGCCGAGCACCCGGACTGGGTGATGCTCTACCAGTACGGCAACCCGGACAACGCCGGCGCCCACTACGCGGGCACCGGCCCCGAGATCCTCGCCGACCTGCCGTCCCTCACCCACTTCGTGGCCGGGCTCGGCACCACGGGCACCCTCATGGGCGTCGGCCGCTACCTGCGCGAACACAAGCCGGACGTGAAGATCGTCGCCGCCGAACCGCGCTATGACGACCTGGTGTACGGCCTGCGCAACCTCGACGAGGGCTTCGTACCCGAGCTGTACGACGCCTCCGTCCTCACCACCCGCTTCTCGGTGGGCTCCGCCGACGCGGTCACCCGCACCCGCGAGCTGCTCCAGCAGGAGGGCATCTTCGCGGGCGTCTCCACCGGCGCCGCCCTGCACGCCGCGATCGGCGTCGGCAACAAGGCGGTCAAGGCGGGGGAGAGCGCGGACATCGTCTTCGTCGTCGCCGACGGCGGCTGGAAGTACCTCTCCACCGGCGTCTACACCGCGGCCACCACCGAAGAGGCCATCGAAACCCTCCAGGGCCAGCTCTGGGCCTGAGGGCGCCCTACCCGGCGAGGTGACGGACCCGGTCCCACAGGGCCGGGTCCACCACCCGCACCCGGCGCCGGAAGTCACCCACCGGCACCTCGCGCAGCTCGTCGGTCTCCAGGTAGCTCGACCGCCCCCGCGCGTCGCCGACCGAACCCGGCGGCAGCGCGATCACCCCGGCCCGCCCGTCCCGGTGCCGCGTGGTGATCTTCGCGACCAGCGCCCGCCGCCCGCGCACCGCGATCACCAGACACGGCCGGTCCTTCGCACCGCCGGAGTCCTCGTACGGCACGTTCGCCCACCAGATCTCCGCGGGCCGCGGCCGCACCGCCCGCCCTCCCGGCCCCCGGGGACGACCCGGTGGCCGCCGGACACCGCCCGGCCGAGGCGGCCGCCGGCCCCGGCCCCAGCCGTCGACGACCGTGGCGACGAGCGCGAGCAGCACCACCGCCGCGAAGACGAGCCACCAGGACGTGTCCATACCGACGACGGTACCGGCGCGCGCCGCAACCGCGCGCCCCTTCCAGGGCCCCGCGCTCCCCGGTTCCAGCCGAACCGGTGATCCCGCAGGTGAGTTCGCCCACAACGGCCCCTGGCGGAGGAGCGACCGCAGGTTTTGCGCCTTACGCTCGACGGACCGCACGACCCCCGTCTCTCCACACGCGCCAGCGGAGGTTTCTGCTTCATGAAGCTCACCGTCGTCGGCTGCTCGGGGTCGTTCCCGTCCGCGGAATCGGCCTGCTCGAGCTACCTCGTCGAGGCCGACGGCTTCCGGCTGCTACTCGACATGGGCAACGGTGCCCTCGGCGAGTTGCAGCGCCACTGCGGTCTCTACGACCTCGACGCGATCTTCCTCAGCCATCTGCACGCCGACCACTGCATCGACATGTGCGCCTACTTCGTGGCGCGCTACTACCGGCACAACGGCGGCCGCTGCGCCCCGCTCCCGGTCTACGGACCCGAGGGCACCGAGCACCGGCTGACCACCGCCTACGCCGACACCCCCTCGGCCTCCTCCATGAGCGAGGTGTTCGACTTCCACACGGTCAAGCCCTCCACCTTCGAGGTCGGCCCGTTCACCGTGCACACCGAGCGCGTCGCCCACCCCGTGGAGGCCTACGCCATCCGCGTCGAGCACGGCGGCCGTTCACTGACGTACTCCGGCGACACGGGCACCACCCCGGTGCTGGACGAACTCGCCCGCGACACCGACCTGTTCCTGTGCGAGGCCGCCTTCACGCACGGCAAGGAGAACATCCCCGACCTGCACCTCAACGGACGCGAGGCGGGCGAGAGCGCGGCCCGGGCCGGTGCCCGGCGCCTGGTGCTCACCCACATCCCGCCGTGGACCGACCCCGCGGTCAACCTGGCCGACGCGCGCGAGGTGTACGACGGGACGGTGGAGGTCGCCACCACCGGCGCGGTGTACGAGATCTGAGCCCGCGTCGCCCGGCACACACGGGAAAAGGCCCCGGAACCTTCGCGGTTCCGGGGCCTTCCGCACGCCGTACGGCCGGGGCTCACGCCTTGGTGAGGTCCTCGACCTCCTCCTCGGGCTCGCGGCCCGGGGTCTTCAGGTTGAACTTGACGATCGCGAAACGGAACGTCACGTAGTAGATCGCCGCGAACACCAGACCGATCGGGATGATCAGCCATGGCTTGGTGGCGAGGTGCCAGTTCAGCGCGTAGTCGATGAAACCGGCCGAGAAGTTGAACCCGGCGTGCACACCCAGGCCCCACGTGATCGCCATCGAGATCGCGGTGAGCACCGCGTGCAGCACGTACAGGACCGGCGCGATGAACATGAAGGAGAACTCGATCGGCTCGGTCACACCGGTCACGAACGAGGTCGCGGCCAGCGAGACCATCATGCCGAGGACGGCCTTGCGGCGCTCCGGACGGGCGGTGTGCGCCATGGCCAGGGCGGCGGCCGGCAGACCGAACATCATGATCGGGAAGAAGCCCGCCTGGAAGATGCCGGCGGAGGGGTCACCCGCCAGGAAGCGGGTGATGTCGCCGTGCACCACGTCACCGGCGGAGTTGGTGAAGTCGCCGAGCTGGAACCAGGCCACCGTGTTCACGAACTGGTGCAT
Source organism: Streptomyces sp. BBFR25 (assembly GCF_044590125.1). NCBI lineage: Bacteria > Bacillati > Actinomycetota > Actinomycetes > Kitasatosporales > Streptomycetaceae > Streptomyces > Streptomyces sp. BBFR25. The sequence continues at coordinate 3,315,233 of NZ_CP172447.1, read as the reverse complement.
GCCGACCGGGATCAGCGCGCGGTTCACGCCGCCGAACAGGGCCGCGCCGCCGGAGCCGAGGCCGGTCATCCACTCGCCGAAGTTCGAGATGCCGTCGCCGATGGGCTCCCAGACCAGACCGAAGAAGACACCCACGACGATGCCGACGAAGGCCATGATGATCGGCACGAGGCGGCGGCCGTTGAAGAAGCCGAGCCAGTCCACCAGCTTCTTGCGGTGGTACCGCTGCCACAGCACGGCGGCGAGCAGACCCATGATGATGCCGCCGAGCACACCCGGGTCGTTGTAGGTCGCGGCGACGTCCTCGCCGTTCTTGACCACCGCCTCGGTGACCGGGAAGGCCTCGAGCACCTTGCTGTAGACGAGGAAGCCCACCACCGCGGCCAGCGCGGTCGAGCCATCGGCCTTCTTGGCGAAGCCGATGGCCACGCCTATGCAGAACAGGATCGGCAGCGAGCCGGTGAGGGCGCCGCCCGCGTTGTTGAAGACCGCGGCGACCTTGTCCCAGCCGAGGCCGTCCTTGCCGAAGATGTCGTCCTGGCCGAGCCGGACCATGATGCCCGCCGCCGGAAGAACGGCGATCGGGAGCTGGAGGCTGCGGCCTACCTTCTGCAGCCCCTGGAAAAGACCGGATCCCCGCTTCTTTGCGGGGGCCGCCGTGTCGGTGGCGGTGCTCATGCTTCCTCCATCGGGTGGTGGTCTACACCACTCAGTGGTGTAGACCTGTTGTAGCACGATGAAGGCGGCGTAAGGAACCCGTGATTCCGCGACCGGACCGCTACGCGCAGTACCCGGTCAAGTCCCCTGGTCACAGGCGCGGGAGCGCGCGGAGAAGGCCCCCGGACCGACGGTCCGGGGGCCTTCGCGAGACCACTCCCAAAGGGTACGTGAGGAACGGGAGAGGTCTACACCTTGGTGACGTCCTCCACGTCTTCCTCCGGTTCCCGCCCCGGAGTCTTCAGATCGAACTTCGTGATCGCGAACCGGAAGACCGCGTAGTACACCACCGCGAAACACAGCCCGATCGGAATGATCAGCCACGGCTTGGTCGCCAGATTCCAGTTGATGACGTAGTCGATCAGCCCCGCCGAGAAGCTGAACCCGTCCTTCACCCCCAGCGCCCACGTCACCGCCATCGACACACCCGTCAGCACCGCGTGCGCCGCGTACAAGAGGGGAGCGATGAACAGGAACGAGTACTCCAGCGGCTCCGTGATCCCCGTCACGAACGACGTCAGACCCACCGACAGCATCAGTCCGCCGACCTCCTTGCGCCGGTGCGGCTTGGCGCAGTGGGTGATCGCCAGCGCCGCCGCAGGCAGCGCGAACATCATGATCGGGAAGAAGCCCGACGTGAACTGCCCCGCGTCCGGGTCGCCCGCCAGGAACATGTTGATGTCGCCGTGCACCACCGTGCCGTCCGGCTTCGTGTACGAACCGAACTGGAACCACATCGGCACGTTCAGGAACTGATGCAGACCGATCACCAGCAACGCCCGGTTCGCCAGACCGAAGACGCCCGAGCCCCACGCGCCGATCCCGTTCAGCCAGTCGCTGAAACTCTCCAGCGCGTCACCGATCGGCGGCCACACCCACAGGCACAGCGCCGCGAACACGATCGCCACGAACGCCATGATGATCGGCACCAGCCGGCGCCCGTTGAAGAAGCCCAGCCAGTCCACCAGCCTCGTGCGGTGGAAGCGCTGCCAGAAGTACGCCGTCAGCAGCCCCATCACGATGCCGCCGAACACCCCCGGATTCTGGAAGACGAACGCGGTCACCTCGCCCGAACCGTCGGTGACCTGGCAGCCGATCTGCGGGACCACCTCCGACCCCTCGGGACAGTCCTCCGGGAACTGCCGCAGCACGTTGTAGTAGACGAGGAACCCCGCCACCGCCGCGAGCGCCGTCGAACCGTCGGACTTCTTCGCCATCCCGATGGCCACGCCCACACAGAACAGCAGCGGCAGCCCCAGCGACCCGTCGAGCAGCGCACCGCCCGCGCCCGTCATCACCTTCGAGACGTTCGTCCAGCCCAGACCGTCGTCCCCGAACACGTCCGGCTGCCCCAGCCGGTTGAGAATGCCGGCGGCGGGCAGGACCGCGATGGGCAACTGAAGGCTGCGACCCATCTTCTGCAACCCTTGGAACGCGGTGTTCCAACGGGCGCGGGCGGGGCTGACCGCACTCTCGGCACTCATCCGGTCTCCATCCGGTCGCCGGTACACTGGTGTAGACCAGTTGACAGACGGCACCGCCGTCGTGACGCCATCATTCGGTACGCACCGCATGACCGCTCGCGAAGATGGGCCAACTGTGGGTTACTGCGACAAAGCGGCTCGGATCAGGGAGAACGAACATGGCCAGCAAGGCTGAGAAGATCGTCGCCGGCCTCGGCGGCATCGACAACATCGACGAGATCGAAGGCTGCATCACCCGACTCCGCACCGAGGTCAACGACCCCGCGCTGGTCAACGAAGCCGCCCTCAAGGCCGCCGGCGCCCACGGCGTCGTCAAGATGGGCACCGCCATCCAGGTCGTCATCGGCACCGACGCCGACCCGATCGCGGCGGAGATCGAAGACATGATGTGAGCCACCGGCTCACCGCTTCACCGCATCATCGGCAAGGGGCCTCCTCCACCGCGGGGAAGGCCCCTTCCCCGTGGGCCGCTAGGCTCACCCGCATGTCACGCATCGACGGCCGCACCCCCCAGCAGCTCCGCCCCGTCACCATCGAACGCGGCTGGAGCAAGCACGCCGAAGGCTCCGTCCTCGTCTCCTTCGGCGACACCAAGGTCCTCTGCAACGCCTCGGTCACCGAAGGCGTCCCGCGCTGGCGCAAGGGCAGCGGCGAAGGCTGGGTCACCGCCGAGTACGCCATGCTCCCGCGCGCCACCAACACCCGCGGCGACCGCGAGTCCGTCAAGGGCCGCATCGGCGGCCGCACCCACGAGATCAGCCGCCTCATCGGCCGGTCCCTGCGCGCCGTCATCGACTACAAGGCACTCGGCGAGAACACCGTCGTCCTGGACTGCGACGTCCTCCAGGCCGACGGCGGCACCCGCACCGCCGCCATCACCGGCGCCTACGTCGCCCTCGCCGACGCCATCGGCTGGGCCCAGGGCAGGAAGCTGATCAAGGCCAACCGCAAGCCGCTCACCGGCACCGTCTCCGCCGTCTCCGTCGGCATCGTCGACGGCACCCCGCTCCTCGACCTGCGCTACGAGGAGGACGTCCGCGCCGACACCGACATGAACGTCGTCTGCACCGGCGACGGCCGCTTCGTCGAGGTCCAGGGCACCGCCGAGGCCGAGCCCTTCTCCCGCGACGAGCTCAACACCCTGCTCGACCTCGCCGCCGGGGGCTGCACGGAACTGGCCGACCTCCAGCGCAAGGCACTCGAGACGGTCCTCGAAAGGTGAGCGAGAAAAGGTAAAGCGAGTAAAGGGAACGCCAAAGGCAGGCAACTGGGCAGCCCGCAGGCGCGTCCCTAGCAGTACAGCACCACGGGCGTACGGCAGACCTTGCCGTACGCCCGACGCCGCACCGCACACGGGCCGCCCGGCCCTGTCCCAAGGGGAGGACCGAGACCCATGGCCGCGAGCCGCCACCGCCGCCTTCGCCGCACCGCCACCGCCGTCGCCACCGCGGCGACCATCGCCCTGACGGTCGGCCTCACCACCGGCTGCGACGCCGTCGACAAGGCACTCGACTGCGTGCGCACGGCCGACGCGATAGCCGACAGCGTCACCGAACTCCAGCAGGCCGTGGAGAACGTGGACGACCCCACCCAGTGGGAGGAGTCCCTCGACTCCATCGACAAGAACCTCGACAAGATCGGCGACCAGACCGACAACACCGACGTCAACAAGGCCGTCGACGACCTCGGCAAGGCCGTCGACACCGTCCGCACCTCGGTGAAGAACGGCGACGAGACCCCCGACCTCAGCCCCGTCACCGACGCGGCGGGCGAGTTGACGAAGGTCTGCACGCCGTAGGGGGAGGGGGCAGGGACAGGCACGGGGGTCCGGAATACTGACCCCCATGAGCCGCCTGATCCTCGCCACCCGCAACGCCGGAAAGATCACCGAACTGAGGGCCATCCTCGCCGACGCGGGCCTGCCCCACGACCTCGTCGGCGCGGACGCCTACCCGCACATCCCCGACGTCAAGGAAACCGGCGTCACCTTCGCCGAGAACGCCCTGCTCAAGGCCCACGCCCTCGCGCAGGCCACCGGCCTCCCCGCCGTCGCCGACGACTCCGGCCTCTGCGTCGACGTCCTGAACGGCGCCCCGGGCATCTTCTCCGCCCGCTGGGCCGGCCGCCACGGCGACGACAAGGCCAACCTCGACCTCCTCCTCGCCCAGATCGGCGACATCGCCGACGAACACCGCGGCGCGTACTTCGCCTGCGCGGCGGCCCTGGCCCTGCCCGACGGCACGGAACGGGTGGTCGAGGGCCAGTTGAAGGGCACCCTCCGCCACGCCCCCGCCGGCACCGGCGGCTTCGGCTACGACCCGATCCTCCAGCCGGACGGCGAGACCCGCACCTGCGCGGAACTGACGGCGGCGGAGAAGAACGCGATCAGCCACCGCGGCAAGGCGTTCCGGGCGCTGGTACCGGTGGTACGGGAGCTGTTGGGCTGACTATGGAACAGAGCCCCGTACCAACGAATCGAAGGTACGGGGCTCCTCCGCCTTGTGGGCCCGGTGGGACTCGAACCCACGACACACCGGACCTAAACCGGCGCCCTCTTGGCCAGCTGGGGTACGGGCCCTTGGCGATGGCTACTCTACTGGGCGCGATGCGTGGTTCGTCGCCCTCCCCTGCACCACGTGCTGGTGATCGCGTGGCAGTTAGGACAGAGCAAGCGCAGGTTCTCGCGCCGATTGTCGCTCCAGTTCCCGTTGATGTGGTCCACCTCCAGCGTCATGGGCTTGCCGAACCATTCCGAGGCAACTCCGCACCTGGCGCACTCCTCGCAAACACCGACTTCGCGAAGCGCGCGGCGCAGGAGCGAGGTCTTTGTTCGACGACTGTTCTCCTTCTTCACCAAGATGTCCTCGGCGCGCTTGGCCGTTGAGCTTGCCCTGCCCCGCTGGTGTGCCTGCCCTAGGAAGTGGGAGGTGTCTACGCCGTCATCTGCGACCCACTGGTGAAACAGCCTGCGAAACCGGCCGTTGCCCGGCTTGCCCAAGGCCTCCAGAGCACCCGCTATGGAAATCGCTCCCGCCACCGCGCCTCGTAGCTCGTCCACTGTTGGTCTCGGGGAAGGGACCGGACCGCGTCGCCGACGCGGGAAGTGTGAGACGTCGATACCGAAGTGCTCGAAGCGCTTGTACAGATATCGACGGAGACTGCCGTAGGCCTGGGTGCCGAAGAAGGCGATGACCTCGTCGATGTCCGAACACCGGGTCGCGGCTTCGGCCAGCCGCTCGCGGGTGTAGTGCGTGCCCACGGTCACGAGGCGCGCCCCTTGCTGCGGCCTCGGTATGTGTCCGTCGCTGAGTGGCAGTTGGGACAGAGCATCCGGAGATTCTCGATCCGGTTGTTTCGCCAGTCGCCGTCGATGTGGTCGACCTCGAGCGGTAGCGGTTCTCCGAGCCACACTGCCTCGTTGCCGCAGAGCGCGCAGCGCTCCTTCATGCCAAGTTCGCGCATCGCCTTCTTCAACCGGCTGCCCGGGATGCGCCTGGCGTGGGCCGACGTGACCTCGATGAGGATTTCCTCGGGGGTTCGGCGCCGCTGGTTGTGTCGCTGTCGTTCCGTGCGGACCACCGATGTGAAGTGCGAGGTGTCGATGCCGTATGCCTTGATGCGTCGGGAGATGTTCGTGTGGTGTCCTCCGACCGGGTCGAGTCCGAGCCGCCGCAGGACCTCGTTGACGCTGGTCGACGCAGCGACGACGGGCTCAAGAACCTCCCTGGTCCACTTGGCCCCCTCGCGCTCGAAGTGCGAGACATCCACCCCCAGCTTCCTCATCCGGTCGAAGACGTACCGGCGCTTCCAGCTCTTCGGGTCCACCCCCAGCCGCCCCAACGCCTGCGACAACGTCCGCGCCCCACGAGCCGCCTCCTCCAACCGCTCCCGGCTGTACGTACTGGCTCCCATCGAATCCCCTCCGTCCCCGGCCACGCGTTCGCGGCCTCGTACGGAGTAACGAACCGGTTATCGGACAGTCACGTACGGCATGCGGAAGGGCCCGTACCGGAGAGGTCCGGTGCGGGCCCTGTCGAGAGGGGACTCAGATGCCCAGGTCCTTGATGATCTTGGCCACGTGGCCCGTCGCGCGGACGTTGTACAGGGCGCGTTCCACCTTGCCCTCCTCGTCGACGACGATCGTGGAGCGGATGACGCCCATGTAGGTCTTGCCGTAGTTCTTCTTCTCACCGAAGGCCGCGTAGGCGTCCAGGACCTTCTTGTCCGGGTCGGCGAGGAGGGTGACCTTCAGGGACTCGGCCTCGCGGAACTTGGCCAGCTTCTCCGGCTTGTCGGGGGAGATGCCGAGCACGTCGTACCCGGCGCCGGTCAGCAGCTCCAGGTTGTCCGTGAAGTCGCAGGCCTGCTTCGTGCAGCCGGGGGTAAGCGCGGCAGGGTAGAAGTAGACGATGACCTTGCGGCCCTTGTGGTCGGACAGGGACACCTCGTTGCCGTCGGCGTCCGGGAGGGTGAAGGCGGGGGCCGTGTCCCCGGGCTGGAGTCGCTCGCTCATCGATCCAGCGTAACGGGGGGTCCTGACAGTGCGGAGAAGCAAGTAGCTGACAGACTGTCCGGGACAGCGTCAGAGCGGACTTCGGAGGCGTACGGTGGCGGACACGTCGGACATCAGGACCCCGGCGCAGATCGAGGCGGACATCAAGCGCCGCCGCGAGGTGCTGGCCGAGACGCTCGACGAGCTAGGGATGCGGGTGCACCCGAAGACGATCGTCGACGATGCGAAGGCCAAGGTCGCTTCCAGCGTCGACCACACCCTCGGCCGGGCGTACGTCCAGGTCAACCGGGTGGTCAGCGATGTGAAGTCGCAGTTCGTGGACGAGCAGGGCTCCCCGCGGATGGAGCGCGTCGTGCCCGCCGCGCTGGTGGTGGCCGGGGTCGTCGGGCTGCTCGTCCTGGGCGGCACCCGGCGGCGCGGGCGCTGAGCGCGGGCAGGTAGGTTCAGGGCGTGAGCGCCAAGAGAAACGAGCACGGTCCCCAGGACGACAAGCTGCCCATCCGGATGCTGCACGACCGCGTACTCGTGCGGCAGGACACCGGCGAGGGCGAGCGGCGTTCCGGGGGCGGGATCCTGATCCCCGCGACGGCGGCCGTCGGCAAGCGGCTGGCCTGGGCCGAGGTGGTCGCGGTCGGGCAGAACGTACGGACCGTGGAGCCGGGCGACCGGGTGCTGTACGACCCGGAGGACCGGGCCGAGGTCGAGGTGCGGGGTGTGGGCTACGTGCTCATGCGCGAGCGTGATCTGCACGCCGTGGCCGCGGACCGGTTCGAGGGGTCGGAGGACTCCACCGGGCTGTACCTGTAAGCAGTAGGGCGGTAGGGCCTGGTGATCAGTCTCACCAGGCCCTTTCTCCTGCCTTTGCTATCTTGGGAAGCACCCCGACGAGACGCGCCGTACCGGGCTGAAGGAAAAGACGACGCACCCCGTTCAGTTCGTTCACGGAGGTGCCTGTCATGGCGTGGGTCTTGTTGTTCGTCGCCGGTCTGCTCGAGGTCGGCTGGTCGATCGGGATGAAGTACACCGACGGTTTCACCCGGCTGTGGCCCAGTGTGTTCACGGGCGCCGGGATCGTCGCGAGCATGATGCTGCTGTCGTACGCGGCGCGGACGCTGCCCATCGGTACCGCCTACGGCGTGTGGGTGGGCATCGGCGCGGCCGGGGCGGCGGTGCTCGGCATGGTGGTGCTGGGGGAGCCGGCGACCGCCGCCCGGATCTTCTTCATCTGTCTGCTGCTGGTCGCCGTGGTGGGTCTGAAGGCGACCTCCGGTCACTGACGCCGGGGTGTGACGGGGAGGCCGGCGACCGTGCCGGCGGTGGTGCCCGCGCTGTCGGCGTCCCCGCCGCCCGCGCCGCTGGTGTCCCCGCCGCCCGGTCCCGTGCCCGTCCCCCCGTTCGAGGAGTCGTCGCCGCCTCCGTCGCCGCCGCCCGTGGGGCCCGGCTCGGTGCTGGCGCCGCCCGTGGTGGGGGTGCCGCCGCCGGTCGACGGGGGCTCGGACTCGGTGCCGCCGGAGTCGCCGGGCTCGGTGCTGCCGCCGGAGTCGCCCGGGGTCTCGGTGGAGGAACCGTCCTCGTCGCCGGTGGAGTTCTCGTCGGCCTCGCCGCTGCCGCTCTCGTCGCCGTCGCCCGGTTCGTCCGAGGCGTCGCCGGACGGGGGCGCGGTGACGTCGGCGCCGTCCTGGAGCTGGAGGTCGAAGTCGCTGACCGGTTCGCCCTTCAGGGCGTTGCGGGTGTACTGCCCCCAGATCTCGGCGGGGGCGCCGCCGCCGTTGACGCGGGCGAGGCCCATGGCGCCGTACAGGGGCTTGTGGGCGGCGGTCTTCGGGTCCTGGCCCATGACGGCGACGACGGTGGCGAGGTCCGGGGTGTAGCCGGCGAACCAGGCGGCCGTGTCCTCCTCGGCGGTGCCGGTCTTGCCCGCGGCGGGGCGGCCCGCGGCCTGGGCGGCGGTGGCGGTGCCGTTCTGGACGACGCTGCGCAGGACGGACGTGGTGGTGTCGGCGGCCTCGCGGCTGACGGCCTGGTGCTCGCGCCGCTCGGGCAGCTCGACCTCGTGCTTGCCGTCCTTCATGACCTTCTCGACGAAGGTGTACGTGCCGTGCCGGCCGTGGTTGGCGAGGGTGGCGTAGGCCTCGGCCATGTCGAGGGGGCTGGCGGTGGCGACGCCGAGGGCGATGGAGGGGGAGGGGGTCAGCTCGGGGGTGTTCTTGGACAGGCCGAGGTCGATCGCCGTCTGCTGGACCTTGTCGGAGCCGACGTCGACGGCCATCTGGGCGTACACGGCGTTGATGGACTTGTCGGTGGCCTCGCGGACGGTGACGTCGCCGTAGTCGCGGTGGTCCTCGTTCTCGGGGGCGTAGCGGCCGCCGCTCCAGCCCTGGACGGGGCGTTCGCTGGTGCCGTCGTAGCGCGTGTTCGGGTTGATCGTCTGGCCGCTCTGCGTCTCGGAGTGGTTCTCGACGGCGGAGGTGAACACGAAGGGCTTGAAGGTGGAGCCGACCTGGAAGTCGCGGCGGACGGCGTTGGGTGTGTACTGCTTGACGTAGTCGATGCCGTTGTACATCGCGACGACCTTGCCGGTCTTCGGGTCGACGGAGGCGCCGCCCGCGCGGACGTAGGTGTCGACCTTGCGTTCCTTCTTGTCCAGCCGGGACATCAGCTTGTCGTCGACGGCCTTGACGAAGGCGTCCTGCTTGTCCTTCTGGAGGGTGGTGGTGATGCGGTAGCCGCCGCGGTCGAGTTCCTCCTCGTCGACGATGTCGTTCTCGATCAGGTACTTCTTGACGATGTTGACGACGTAGCCGCGCTGTCCGGACATGCCGGTGGAGACGGTGGACTGCTTGGGCTTGGGGAACTTCGCGGCGGCGCGGTCGGCGGGGCTGAGCCAGCCCTTGTCGACCATGCCCTTCATGACGTAGTTCCAGCGGGCCTCGGCGGCGGGCCTGTTCTCGGGGTGGGCGACGACGTCGTACTGGCTGGGGGCGTTGAGCAGGGAGGCGAGGTAGGCGCCCTGGGCGGCGGTGAGGTCCTTGGCGTCGACGCCGAAGTAGGCCTGGGCGGCGGCCTGGATGCCGTAGGCGCCGCGGCCGAAGAAGCTGGTGTTGAGGTAGCCCTCGAGGATCTCGCTCTTGCTCTTCTCCCGGTCGAGCTTGATCGAGATGAAGAACTCCTTCACCTTGCGGGTGACGGTCTGCTCCTGGCCCAGGTAGTAGTTCTTGACGTACTGCTGGGTGATCGTGGAGCCGGACTGCTTGCCCTTGCCGGTGGCGGTGTTCCAGCCGGCCCGGACCATCGCCCCGGGGTCGATGGCGGACTCGGTGTAGAAGTCGCGGTCCTCGGCGGCGAGGACGGCGTGCTGGGCGTCCTTGGAGATGCGGGCGAGGCCGACGCTCTCGCGGTTGACCTCGCCGTCGCGGGCGAGGACGCTGCCGTCGGCGTACAGGTAGACGTTGGACTGCTTGGTGGCGAGCGCGTTGGCGGCCGGGATCTGGACGAGGTGGTAGCCGAGGAAGAAGCCGCCGACGATCAGCAGGAGGCCGACGACGACGGTGCTCAGCGTGATGCGCCAGGTCGGGATCAGACGGCGCCATCCGGTGCGCTTGGGCCGCTTGGGCTTCTTCGCCTTCCCGGACGGCTCTTCCGAGGCCCAGCCCGGGCGCTGCGGCTGCTGCGGCTCGTCGCTCATCTCGTGCACGGACTCCTGTTTCGGCTGCTGCTTCGCTTCGTACGGTTTTCGGAACGTCTGAGTTCTTCTGGAGAAGACTCTCGCACCGTGGGTTCCGTTCCCACTCGACGGCACACCCGTGAAATTCCGTGGCAGGCGTCCCCCCGGGCGCACTAGGCTCTTGCGCTTTGGTGCCGGTCACAGGGGAGGGGCAGTGCGTACGGGTTCGGGGCGGTTGTACGTGGCCGTCGCGGCGGGTGGATTCCGACGGTACGCGACGTATCGGGCGGCCACCGCCGCCGGGGTGTTCACCAACACCGTCTTCGGACTGATCCTGGTGTACACCTATCTGGCGCTGTGGGACGAGAAACCCCAGCTCGGCGGGTACGACCAGGCGCAGGCCGTGACGTTCGTGTGGCTGGGGCAGGCGCTGCTGGCGGCGCTGGCGATCGGGGGCGGCGGGTTCGAGGACGAGTTGATGGAGCGCATCCGTTCGGGTGATGTGGCCGTCGACCTGTACCGGCCGGCGGACCTCCAGCTGTGGTGGCTGGCGGCGGACGTGGGCCGGGCGCTGTTCCAGTTGCTGGGCCGAGGGCTGGTGCCGTTCGTGTTCGGGTCGCTGTTCTTCCCGGTGGCGCTGCCGCGGGAGGCGTCCGTGTGGGCGGCGTTCCTGGTGACGCTGCTGCTGGCGATGCTGGTGGGTTTCGCGCTGCGCTATCTGGTGGCGCTCTCGGCGTTCTGGCTGCTCGACGGGACCGGGGTGACGCAGATGGCGTGGCTGGCGGGGCTGTTCTGCTCGGGGATGCTGCTGCCGCTGAACGTGTTCCCGGGGGTGCTCGGCGAGGTGGTGCGGGCGCTGCCGTGGTCGTCGCTGCTCCAGGCACCGGCGGACGTGCTGCTGGGGGAGGCGGACCCGCTGGGGACGTATCTCTTCCAGGCGTCCTGGGCGGTGGCGCTGCTGGCGCTGGGCCGGCTGGTGCAGTCGGCGGCGACGCGACGGGTGGTGGTCCAGGGTGGCTGAGGTGACGCGGGCGGCCGAGGCGGAGGTGCGGCGCGGGCGGGTCGTCGAGGGGGTGCGCGCGTACGGGTTGATCGCCGGGATGTGGATCAGGTCGACGATGGCGTACCGGACGTCCTTCGTGCTGACGACGTTCGGGAACTTCGCGATGACCGCGCTGGACTTCGTGGCGATCCTGCTGATGTTCTCCCGGGTCGACGCGCTGGGCGGCTGGGCGCTGCCCGAGGTGGCGTTCCTGTACGGGCTGTCCGCGGTGTCCTTCGGGCTGGCGGACCTGTCGATCGGCTCGATGGAGCGGCTGGGGCGCCGGGTGCGGGACGGCACGCTGGACACGCTGCTGGTGCGTCCGGTGCCGGTGCTGGCGCAGGTGGCGGCGGACCGGTTCGGGCTGCGCCGTCTCGGCCGGGTGGTGCAGGGGCTGCTGGTGCTCGGGTACGCGCTGTGGGTCGTCGACGTCGACTGGACGGTGGCGAAGCTGCTGCTGATGCCGGTGGCGCTGCTCAGCGGGGCCGGGATCTTCTGCGCGGTGTTCGTGGCGGCGGCGGCGTTCCAGTTCGTGGCGCAGGACGCCTCGGAGGTGTCCAACGCCTTCACCTACGGCGGTACGACGATGCTGCAGTACCCGCCGACGGTGTTCGCGCTGGACCTGGTGCGGGGGGCGACGTTCGTGGTGCCGCTGGCGTTCGTGAACTGGCTGCCGGCGAGCCATGTGCTGGGGCGGCCGTACCCGCTGGACCTGCCGGGGTGGGTGGCGTTCACGCCGCCGCTGGTGGCCGCGGCCTGCTGTGCGCTGGCGGGTCTCGCCTGGCGGGCGGGCCTGCGTTCGTACCGGAGTACGGGGAGCTGACGGAGATGGCGGAGATGGCGGAGACGGCGGAGTCCGGGACGGATACGGCGACGGAGGTGGACGCGGGGGCCTTCATCGAGCTGGACGGCGTCGAGAAGGTCTTCGACGTGCGCAAGAAGACCGGATTCCTGAAGCGGGAGCGGCGGCAGGTGCGGGCCGTGGACGGGCTGTCGTTCACGGTGTCGCGCGGCGAGATGGTCGGGTACATCGGCCCGAACGGCGCCGGGAAGTCGACGACGATCAAGATGCTCACCGGCATCCTGACGCCCAGCGGCGGGCGGCTGCGGGTGGCCGGCATCGACCCGTCCCGGGAGCGGACCCGGCTGGCGCACCGCATGGGGGTCGTCTTCGGGCAGCGGACGACGCTGTGGTGGGACCTGCCGCTGATCGACTCCTACCGGCTGATGCACCGCATGTACCGCATCCCGGACGCCCGTTACCGCGAGAACCTGGACCGCTGCGTCGAACTCCTCCAGCTGGCGGAGCTGCTGGACGTGCCGGTGCGGCAGCTGTCGCTCGGCCAGCGGATGCGCGGCGACATCGCGGCGGCGCTGCTGCACGACCCGGAGGTGCTGTACCTGGACGAGCCGACGATCGGCCTGGACGTGGTCTCCAAGGCCAAGGTGCGGGGGTTCCTGCGGGACTTGAACGCCGAGCGCGGCACGACGGTGCTGCTGACCACGCACGACCTCCAGGACATCGAGCAGCTCTGCTCGCGCGTGATGGTCATCGACCACGGGCGGCTGATGTACGACGGCCCGCTGGACGGCCTGCACGAGGCGGGGGAGAGCGAACGCACCCTGGTGGTGGACCTGGAACGGGAGTTGCCGCCGATCGAGGCGCCGGAGCCCGCGCGGGTGGTGCGGGTGGAGGGGCCGCGGCAGTGGCTGGCGTTCCCGGCGTCGGCGTCGGCGGCCGGGCTGGTGGCGCGGATCGCGGCGGAGTATCCGCTGGTGGATCTGTCGGTGCGGGAGCCGGACATCGAGGCGGTGATCGCGAAGATGTACGCGGAACGCGCGGGCGCGTAGTGCCGGGCGCGGTGACCTCGTAGGCTGCTGTCCATGACCGACGACGCCCGGGAACTCCGCGCCTCCGACGCCGACCGTGAACGAGTCGCCGAGGTCCTGCGCGACGCCCTCGCCGAGGGGCGGCTGGACATGACCGAGTTCGAGGAGCGGCTGGACGCCACCTACCGGGCGCGGACGTACGGGGAGCTGGCGCCGATCACCCGGGACCTGCCGGTCGGCGAGGTGGCCGCGGCGCCCCGGGTGTCGATGACCAAGGAGCCCGCGCGAGGCGGCGGCTGGGCGGGGCGGATCACCGGCGCGGAGCCCTCGTCGACCTGGGCGGTCGCCGTGATGTCCGGCTTCCAGCGCAAGGGGCGCTGGACGGCGCCGGGGCGGTTCAACTGCTTCGCGTTCTGGGGCGGCGGGGAGATCGACCTGCGCGAGGCGGACTTCTCGACGGGCGAGGTCGTGATCAACTGCGTCGCGATCATGGGCGGGATGAACGTGGTCGTGCCGCCGGGCGTCGAGGTCGTCGTGCGCGGCATCGGCATCATGGGCGGCTTCGACCACAGTGAGGAGGGCGTCCCGGGAGACCCGGGCGCCCCGCGCGTGGTCGTGACGGGCTTCGCCTTCTGGGGCGGCGTCGGCGTCGAGCGCAAGGTGACGCGGGCGGAGCGGCAGCGGCTGAAGGAGGAGCGCCGGCAGGAGAAGCTGGAGCGCAAGGCCGCGCAGCGGGAGCTGCACGACTCCGTCCGGGAGAGCGTGGAGGGGACCCACCGCAGGATGCTGGACGGCCACCGGGACATGCTGCGCGAGCAGCGTGACGACCGCCGCAGGCGGGGCGAGGACTGAGCGGGGCGCGGGCGGCGCCCCTGCTTTCCGGTCTGTCCGGCTCCGCGACCGGTGCCGCGCCCTTGACGTGGCGGACGCGCACCGCGGGATGCTGGACGGGGACCGGGACATGGTGCGCGAGCACCGTGACGCCCGCCGCGAGGAGCGCGACGGGCGCAGGTGCGGGGGCGAGGGCTGAGGGGGCGCGGGCGGCGCCCCCGGCTGCGGGGCGGTCCGGCTACGCCGCCACCGGGGCCGCGCCCTTCAGCGGTCCGGGATGACGTGGCGGACGCGCACCGCGGGATGCTGGACGGGGATCGGGACATGGTGCGCGAGCACCGTGACGCCCGCTGCGAGGAGCGCGACGGGCGCAGGTGCGGGGGCGAGGGCTGAGGGGGCGCGGGCGGCGCCCCCGGCTTCGGGGCGGTCCGGCTACGCCGCGACCGGGGCCGCGCCCTTCAGGGCGTCCAGGTCGAGGACCTGGCCCATGCGGGCGTACCCCTTGTCGCTGGGGTGCAGGTGGTCGCCGCTGTCGTAGTCGGAGCGCAGGCTGCGCGGGTCGTAGGGGTCGCGCAGGGCCTTGTCGAAGTCGACGACCGTGTCGAAGACGCGGCCGGAGCGGATCTCCTCGTTGATCTCCTGCCGCATCGTCTCGCGGGCCTTCGTGTAACCGCGGTGGCCGCCGAACGGCATGATCGTCGCGCCCACGACCCGCAGCCCCCGGGCGTGCGCCTGGTCGACGAGGGTGCGCAGGCCGGTGAGGATGCCGTCGCGGTCGGCGAGTTCCGGGCTGTTCAGGATGTCGTTGACGCCGAGGACGATGACGACGGCCTTGACGTTGGTGCGCTCCAGCACATCGCGTTCGAAGCGGCTGAGCCCGCTCGGGTTGTCGGCCGGGCGGCCCGACCTGCTGGTCAGGATCCGGTTGCCGCTGATGCCCTCGTTCACGACGCTGTAGCGGGGCGTGTCCCGGCCGGTGCCGGCTGCCTCGTGGAGGCGCGCGGCGAGGATGTCGGTCCAGCGGTGGTTGGCGTCGGTCTCGGCGCCGAGGCCGTCGGTGATCGAGTCGCCGAACGCGACCAGCGTGCCGTCGGCCTCGTGGCTCAGCACGTCCAGCGCGGTCAGGTACCGCCAGTACGGCGTGGGGGTGGTGTACGCGACGGCGGTGACGTCGGCCGTGCGGTCGCCGTCGGCGAGGTAGCTGGTCTGCCGGGCCTGCGGGTGGTAGGTCACCGGCCCGGACGGGACCGGGGAGTACGTGGTGACCAGGACGTTCGCCCCGTAGGGGATGGCGATGCGGGCGATGTCGCTCATCACCTGGCCGCCCGCCGGGATGATCACCCGGGTGTTGCCGCCGAAGGTCAGCACGCGCATGGTGTCGGGGACCGCGGCGGCCGTGTCGGGGCCCGCGGCCAGGGCGATCGAGGCGTGCGTGACGGTCAGCGGCGACTGGCCGTACAGGTTGGACAGGGTGATCCGCGCGCTGGTGCCGCCGACGGAGGTGTGCACGACGTTGCGCACGGAGCGGCCCGCCATGCCGGTCGTCTCGGTGCCCGGCTCGGCCGCGGCCGGTGCGGTGGCCCAGGCGCCCACCCAGGCGCCGGTGGAGGCGGGGGCGGCGTCGCCCCGTGGGAGACGGCCTCCGGCCTGCAGTGCGTGGTCCCTGCTGCCGTCGTCCGCGGACGCTCCGGCGTATATGGCCGCGGAGATCGCCACTATCAAGGTGACGATCGCCGCTAGCAGGGCACGGTGCTTGGTGGGAGGCGCCCCCGCACCCCCGTCACGACCCCGGGTCATGCTGTTCTGTTCTCCTCGGGCGAGGGGAGCCCCGAGGCTCCGGTCCGATGAACCCATGATGCGTCATGGGCGGAGGAAAGGCCGCAGGAGCCCCGGGCGTTCCCCCTCCCGGACAGACGCCGGGAACTTGTGTTCCGTTCCGGGAGTCGGTCAGGAAGGGACAATGTGTGAGGCACCTATCAGCGAACGGTGGAGCGATGGAACGCACGAGAGCGGAACTGCCTGAGGGCGCGGGGGGTGCTGGTGGTTCCGGCGGTGCCGGTGGTTCCGGGGGTGCCGGCGCGGGTGCGGTCCGCGACCGCGCGATGACGTCGTTCAGCCCGGCCGACGAGGTCAAGCGCCGCGGCGTGCGCCGGATGAAGCTCACCGCCACCGGCCTGCTGCTGTTCGTCGCCGTGGTCTACGTCCTGGCCGAGTGGGCCTCCCACCGGGGCGCGGGCGCCTGGGCGGGCTATGTGTCGGCCGCCGCCGAGGCCGGCATGGTCGGCGCGCTCGCCGACTGGTTCGCGGTCACCGCCCTCTTCCGCCACCCGCTGGGCATCCCCATCCCGCACACCGCGATCATCCCGAAGAAGAAGGACCAGCTCGGCGTCTCGCTGGGCGAGTTCGTCGGGGAGAACTTCCTCTCCGAGGCCGTCGTGCGCCAGCGGCTGCGCGCCGTCGGCATCGGCAGCCGCCTCGGCGCCTGGCTCGCCGTGCCCGAACACGCCGACCGGGTGACGGCGGAGCTGTCCGCCGCCCTGCGCGGCGCCCTCACCGTGCTGCGCGACTCCGACGTCCAGGCGGTGGTCGGCGAGGCCATCACGCGTCGCGCCGACGCCCAGGAGATCGCCCCCGGCATCGGCAAGATGCTGGACCGGGTGGTCTCCGACGGCGGTCACAAGCGCGCCGTCGACCTGATCGTCTCCCGCGCCCACGACTGGCTGATCCTGCACGGCGACTCCGTGATGGACGCCGTACAGGGCGGGGCGCCCGGATGGACGCCCCGGTTCGTCGACCGGAAGATCGGCGACCGGGTCTACAAGGAGCTGCTGCGCTTCGTCACCGAGATGCGCGACATGCCCGCCCACCCCGCGCGCGGCGCCCTGGACCGCTTCCTCACCGACTTCGCCGCCGACCTCCAGTCCGACACGGAGACCCGCGCGCGCGTCGAGCGGCTGAAGACCGAGGTGCTGGGCCGCGGCGAGGTCCAGGACCTGATCGCGTCCGCCTGGACGGCCGTACGATCCATGATCGTCTCGGCGGCGGAGGACGAGCGCAGCGAACTGCGCCTCAGGGTGCGCGCCTCGCTGCTGTCCCTGGGCTCCCGGATGGCCTCCGACCCCAAGGTGCAGGGCAAGGTCGACCGCTGGGTGGAGAGCGCCGCGGTGTACGTCGTCACCACCTACCGCAAGGAGATCACCTCGCTGATCACGGACACGGTGGCGGGCTGGGACGCCGAGCACACCACGAAGAAGATCGAGGCGAACATCGGCCGCGATCTGCAGTTCATCCGCATCAACGGCACGGTGGTCGGCTCGCTGGCCGGGCTGCTGATCTACACGGTCTCCCGCATCCTGGGGGCGTAGCCTCCGGCGCCGCGGGCGTGTTTCCTCCGGCGTCGGGCACATGTGAGGCGTTCGCTCGACGGAGAGGGAGCCATGACAGCACAAGCGTCGTCGTCGGGCTCGATGCCCGCCTCCACGGGGACGGTCACCACGGCCGTCCCCGCCCGCCTGGACCGGCTGCCCTGGTCGCGCTGGCACTGGATGATCGTGATCGGTCTGGGCACCGTCTGGATCCTGGACGGCCTGGAAGTCACGATCGTCGGCAACGTCGCCGGGCGCATCGCCGAGGACGGCAGCGGCCTGGACATCAGCGCCGCCCAGATCACCGGCCTCGCCGCCGCCCTGTACGTGGCCGGGGCGTGTTCCGGGGCCCTGTTCTTCGGCTGGCTGACCGACCGTTACGGCCGCAAGAAGCTGTTCATGATCACACTGGTGGTCTATCTGGCGGCCACCGCGCTGACCGCGGTCTCCTTCGAGTCCTGGTGGTTCTTCCTCTTCCGCTTCCTCACCGGCTTCGGCATCGGCGGCGAGTACGCGGCGATCAACTCCGCCATCGACGAGCTGATCCCCTCCAACTACCGGGGCCGGGTCGACCTCATCATCAACGGCAGCTACTGGCTGGGCGCGATCGGCGGCGCCCTGCTGTCCATCGTGATGCTGGACACCGACATCTTCCCGAAGGACCTCGGCTGGCGGCTCAGCTTCGCCCTCGGCGTGGTCCTCGGCCTGGTCATCCTCCTCGTGCGGCGGCACGTCCCGGAGAGTCCGCGCTGGCAGTTCATCCACGGCCAGGGCGAGAAGGCGGACACCCTCGTCTCCTCCGTCGAACGGGAGATCGAGGAGGAGAAGGGCGAGAAGCTGCCGCCGCCCGCCGGTGAGATCACCATCCACCAGCGCAAGTCCATCGGCTTCGGCCTGATCGCCAAGACCGTCTTCCGCCGCTACCCGCGGCGCGCGGTCCTCGGCCTGTCCCTCTTCATCGGCCAGGCCTTCCTCTACAACGCGATCACCTTCGGCTTCGGCACCATCCTCATCACCTTCTTCGACGTGCCCACCGGCTCCACCGGCTACTACTTCGCCGTCATCGCCGCCGGCAACTTCTGCGGCCCGCTGCTGCTCGGCCCGCTCTTCGACACCGTCGGCCGCCGGATCATGATCTCCAGCACCTATCTGCTCTCCGGCATCCTGCTCTTCGGCACGGCCTGGCTCTTCGACCGGGGCTCGCTCACGGCGACGACCATGACCGCCTGCTGGTGCGTGGTGCTGTTCTTCGCCTCGGCGGGCGCCTCCAGCGCCTACCTGACCGTCTCCGAGATCTTCCCGATGGAGACCCGCGCCATGGCCATCGCCTTCTTCTACGCCCTCGGCACCGCCGCCGGCGGTATCAGTGGCCCGCTGCTCTTCGCCGACCTGACCGAGTCCGGCGTGGTCGGCGACACGGTCCTGGCCTTCCAGATCGGCGCCGGGCTGATGTGCGCGGCCGGTCTGGTCGCGGCGTTCCTCGCGGTGAAGGCGGAACGCCGCTCGCTGGAGGACATCGCGGAACCGCTGTCGACGGCGGCGCCGGACTCGCCGGGGACGGCGGGCTCCGCGGCCAAGACCGCGTAGCGTCGCGGAGGCCGGCCCGACCCGACCCGGCACAGACGTCGAGGAGCCCCCGATGAGCATCCGCAGGATCGTCCCCAACATCCACGTCGAGGCCGAGGGGCGGTGGAACACCAGCCGGGAGTTCTACGGCCTGCTCGGCTTCGAGGAGGTCATGGACATGGGCTGGGTGACGACCCTGGCCTCCCCGTCCAACCCGACCGCCCAGATCAGCCTCTTCACCGAGGAGCGCACGGCGCCCGTCGTCCCCGACCTGAGCGTCGAGGTCGAGGACGTCGACGCGGTCTACGCCCAGGTGGTCGCGTCGGGCGCCGAGATCGTACGGGAGCCGCGGGACGAGGAGTGGGGCGTACGGCGCTTCTTCGTACGCGACCCCAACGGCAAGGTGGTCAACGTCCTCACCCACCGCTCCTGACCGGCGCCGCGGGCGCTCAGGCGCGCCGGTCGGCGACCGCCCACGAGGCCAGGGCCACGGCGCCCGCGACACCGAAGACGGCGGGCCAGGCGCCCACCTTCTTGGCCAGCGGGTGCGACCCGGCGAAGCCCGCGACGTACGCCGCCGTCAGCGCGCCCGCGGCCCGCCCGCCGGCCCGCGCCCGCCACTGCTGCGCGGCGGCGGCCCCGGCGACGGCGAGCACGGCCCCGCCGAGCTGCCGCTTCTTCGTCCAGCGGGCCACGCCGTACCCGCCGACGAGACCGCCCGCGGCGACCACCGCGCTGGGAACCTTCGCCATCTCTGCCTCCTGCTCCACCGGACCGACTCCGGCCGTACCGACTTGTCGGGACCGAGGCTAATCCCCGCCCCTTTCGGCCGAACACCGAGCCCTGATCGTGTCCCTTGCGGGTATCCGATCCGTTGAGGGGGCGAGCACCCGGAGGAGAGCGATGACCACACAGCGTCCCGCCACGTACGACCCGCCCCGCCCCCGCACGGTCACGGTGGACGGCGCCCGCGTCGCCTGCTGGGAGTCGGGACCGCCGCACGCCGAGCCCGTCCTGCTCCTGCACGGCTACCCCGCCGACCACCGGTGCTGGCGCCACCAGGTCCCGGCCCTGGCGGCCCGCCACCGGGTCATCACGCCGGACCTCCTGGGCTGGGGGGCGTCCGAGCGCCCCCTGCACCTGTCCTTCGACTACGACACGGAGGTCGCCCGGCTCGGCAGGCTCCTGGACGCGCTGGAGCTGGACTCGGTGAACCTGGTCGGCCACGACTACGGCGGCTTCCTCGCCCTCGGCCTCACCGAGAACCACCCCGGCCGGGTCCGCAGGCTGGCGCTCCTCAACAGCCGCGCGCACGCCACCTTCACCCGCCGCTGGTACGCCGTGTTCAGCCTGCTCGGCCTCGCCGGACGCAGCCCCGCGCTCCGCCGCCCGGCACGGCACCTGCCGTACGCCGCCCTGCACCGCCGTTCCTTCGCGCCGCTGGTGCGCGCCGGGCATCTGGACCCGCACGTCCTGGACGGGTACGTCGGCTGGATGGACACGCCCGAGGGCCGCCGCTGGCTGCTCCACTACTTCAGCGAGTACCGCACCCCGGCCCGCCCCGAACTGCGCCGGCGGCTGCGCGAGGTCACCTGCCCGACGGCGGTCGTCTGGGGCCGCGCGGACCCGTACCTGAGCCCGGCCATCGCGACCGAGCTGGCCGGGTCGCTGCCCCGCGCCGAGCTGACGATGCTGGACGACGCCGGCCACTGGGTGATGGACGAACGCCCGGCCGCCGTGACCGAGGCACTGGGCCGGCTGCTGGAACGGACGACCCGCAGCGGGTGAGACGCAGGTCACAAGCGGGCCGGGCCCCGGCCCGTCACATCGTGCCGCCGGCATCCGTCGTAGCGGTGTACGGCCAACCGGCGACGACGGAGGAAACCATCATGGAAGCGCGTCTCGACATCTTCACCAACCCGCTCGCGGGCAAGCTGCTGCGGCACATCAACTCCGCGGGCAAGGCCGTGGCCGACTCGGCGCTGCCCGCCACGACCCAGGAACTGGTCAAGATCCGCGCCAGCCAGATCAACGGCTGCGGCTTCTGCCTCGACATGCACACCAAGGACGCCGCGGAGGCGGGGGAGACCTCGCTGCGCCTCAACCTGATCGCCGCCTGGCGGGAGGCCAAGGTGTTCACCGACGCGGAGCGCGCCGCCCTCGAACTGACCGAGCAGGGCACCCGCCTCGCAGACGCCTCCGGCGGCGTCACCGACGAGGCCTGGGCGAACGCGGCGAAGCACTACGACGAGGAGCAGCTCACCGCCCTCGTCGGACTGATCGCCGTCATCAACACCTACAACCGCCTGAACGTCATCACCCAGCAGCCGGCCGGAGACTACGTGCCGGGGATGTTCGGCTGAAGCCGTCGGCTCCGGCCGTCATCCCCGGCTTCCCGGTTCCTGGTCTTGCGGCGCGCCGCTCAGTCGGCGTGCAGCAGGACCGGGAGCCGCTGGTGGCCGTTGCTGATCAGCGAGGGCACCGGCGGCAGCTCCTCGGCCGGATCGGCGAGGCGGATGTCGGGGAAGCGGCCGAAGAGGCTCTCCAGCGCGAGGGTCACCTCCATGCGGGCCAGCGGTGCGCCCAGGCAGAAGTGGACGCCGTGGCCGAACGCCAGGTGCTCCTTGAGCGTGCGGGTCGCGTCGAAGGTGTCGGCGTCCTCGTGCCAGTCCGGGTGGCGGTTGGCGGCGGCGTACGAGGCGAGGATCGCCTCCCCGCGGGCGATGGTCCGCCCGTCCGGCAGCGGGATGTCCCTGACCGCGTACCGCAACGGCAGGTGTTTCACCGCCGGTTCGTGGCGCAGCGTCTCCTCCACCACGTCCCCCCAGGTGACCTCGCCCTTGCGGACCAGCGCGAGCTGGTCGGGACGGGTCAGCAGGGTGTGCACGGCCTGGTCGATGACGTTGACGGTGGTCTCGTACCCGGCGCTGATCATCAGCAGCAGGGTGTCGCGCAGCTCCTCGGGGGAGAGGCGGTCGCCGTCCCCCTCGTCGTCCCGCGCGGCGATGAGCAGGGACGTCATGTCGTCGCCCGGGGTGGCGCGCTTGGCGGCGATGAGCTGGTCCAGGACCCCGTACAGGCGCGCGGTGTTGGCCTGTGCCTCGGCCTGGTCCAGGGTGGTGTCGAAGACGCCGTCCACGAGGGCGCGGAAGCCGTCGCGCCGGTCCTCGGGCACGCCCATGAGGTGCCCGATCACCGCGATGGGCAGCGGGTAGGCCAGCTCCTGGCGCAGGTCCACCGGCTCACCGGCGGGCAGCTCCGCGAGCCGGTCGACGAGCCCGGTCACCATCGACTGGACGGCCGGGCGCATCGCGGCTATCCGGCGGGCGCTGAAGGCGGGCGCCACCAGCCGGCGCAGCTTGCGGTGGCCCTGCCCGTACGCGGTGAACATGTTCTCCACCGCCACCCACAGGGCCAGCGGCCAGGTGGTGACGACCTCGCCGAAGGCGGGCCAGTGCGCCCGGGCGTCCTTGGAGACGTCGGGGCTGGTGAGCAGCTGTTTGAGGAGGGTGGGGTCGCTGACCGACCAGGCCTCGACCCCGAGGACGTCCACCCGGGTGGCCGGGCCGCCCGCCCGCAGGGTGCGGTGCTCGGCGTGGTGACCGGCGCCGGTGGGGTCGAGGACGAGGGCGGGCTGCTGGGTCGCCATGGCCTGGCTCCTTAGTGTGCGGCGGGTTGCGCGGCGGGGAAGGTGACGGGCAGGGATTCGAGGGCGCGGTGGAACGGGCCGGGGCGCCACGTCAGTTCGGCGGCGGGACGGGCGAGGTCCGTCTCCGGCAGCGCGTCCAGGAGGTGGGTGACCGCGGTCTCGGCGATCAGGTAGGCGTGCGAGCGGGCTGGGCAGGTGTGCGGGCCGGTGCTCCAGGCCAGGTGGGCGCGGTTGCCGCCGTGCTGACCCTGGGGCACGCCCTCGGTGAGGGCCGGGTCGTTGTTCGCGGCGGCCATCGAGATCACCACCGGCTGGTCGGCCGGCAGCAGCACGCCCTCCACGTCGATGGGATACGGGGGGTAGGAGATGCAGTAGTTCGCCATCGGCGGGTCGGTGTAGAGGACGGCGTCGAGCGCGTCGCGCACCGTGGAGAGCCCGGCGTGCAGGTCCGCGGAGAACTCCTCGTCGGTGAGGATCTTCAGGATCGTGTTGCTGATCAGGTTGGTCATGGGTTCGATCCCGGCGCCGTAGAGCGTGACGAGCTGGTGGCTCATCTCCTCGTCGCTCAGCCCGACGGGGTGCTGGGTCAGCCGGGAGGTGATGTCGTCGCCCGGGTGGGTCCGGCGCAGGGTCACGAGGTCGGACACGGCCTGGGCGAGGATCACGTTGCCCTGATCGGCGTTGGTGGTGTCGAAGATCTTCGCCATGCCGTCGGCGATGCGCTGCCCGATCTCGTCCGGGCAGCCGAGCAGCGCGCTCAGCACGCGGAAGGCGATGGGGAAGGAGTACTGGGTGAGCAGGTCCGCCGAGCCGGCGGCACGGAACCCGTCGATGGCACCGTCGGCGACCTGCTCGACGAGGGCGCGCAGCCCGTGCTGGTCGACCTGGTCGATGGCCTGGGTGTTGGCCGCCCGGTAGCGGGCGTGCTCGGCGCCGCCCGAGCGCAGCGCGTTGGGCCGCCACTCCATCATCGGCCGCACCGGGCAGGTCGCCGGGATCAGCTTCTCCCAGGCGCGCGGGTCGGCCGGGAAGTGCAGCGGGTCGTTCAGGATGCGGCGGGCCTGGTAGTAGCCGATCACCAGGGTCGCGGGGACGCCGGGCGCCAGGTCGACCGGGACGAGCGGACCGTGGGTGCGGCGCATGCTCCGGTAGGCGGCGTGCGGGTCGGCGGCGAACTCCGGTGCGTACAGGGCGATCCGGCCCGGCTCACGCGGCGGCGCGGTCTCGGTGGAGGGCAACGTCATCGGCGGGTCTCCAGGAGGGCGGCTGAACGGTGCTCGGAGAGGTACTCGGTGAGCGTGATCAGGGCGTGCAGGGAGGAGGTGCGGTCGCGGGCGTCGCAGTACGTCAGCGGCGTGGCCGGGTCCAGGGCCAGCGCCTCGCGCAGCTCGGCCTCGGGGTAGGCGGGCGCGCCGGGGAAGGTGTTGATGGCGACGGCGTACGGGATGCCCGCGCCGTCCAGCAGGCCGAGGGCGTCGTGGGAGGCGTCGAGGTCGCGGGTGTCGGCCAGGACGAGACAGCCGAGGGCGCCCTCGGCCAGGTCCTCCCACAGCGGCTGGAAACGGGACTGACCCGGCAGCCCGAACAGGTACAGCGCGAGCCGGCCGCCCGCCATGTGGATGCGGCCGAAGTCCATGGCCACGGTGGTCGTCGTCTTGTGCGGGGTGCCGCGCAGGTCGTCCACACCGGCGCTGGCCTGCGTGATCGGCTCCTCCATCCGCAGCGGCCGTACTTCCGAGACGCTGCCGATCAGTGTCGTCTTGCCGACGCCGAAGCCGCCCGCGACCACGATCTTGGCCGACCGGGTCACCGTGGCGGGGACGTAGGTGACGGCCCGTTCGGACTCGTCGGTCCGGCCGGCCCGGTCAGACGAGGGAGCGAAGTCCACGGAGTACCTCCTGCAGCAGGTCGAAGTCGGGCTGGTCGTCGATCGCGGCGACCGGGCTGGAGAGGTGGCCGGAGTCCATCAGGGAGGAGACGAGGATGCGCACCGTGGAGGGCGGCAGTTCCAGCGCGGCCGCGATGTCGGCGACGGCCAGGCCGCCGTTGGCACCGGCGAAGAGCCGCATCACCCGGCGGGCGTCCGGGCCGAGGGTGTCCGTGGGGCCGGTCGCGGCGATGACCACGCTCTCCAGGCGCACGTCCCCGCGCGCGCGGATCCGGCCCCCGGTGCGGACGTAGGGCCGGACCATGTCGGGATCGCGCCGCGGCCCGCTCATACCGGTGAGCCGCCGTCCGCGGCCGGCACGCGCTCCTCCGTGGCCAGCTCGTGTCCCACCCGGGTGGCGAGCCGCACCATGTGGTGCGAGATCAGCCCGACGTCGGCGTCGGGACCGGTCGTGCACACCGACAGCATGGTGTTCTTCGCGGCGGTCGTCGTCAGGCCGATGCAGCCGACCGACTCGATCAGCAGCTGCCGCATCCCCGCGCCGCCGGTGAACTCGTCCCAGGCCTTGCCCGCCGCGCGCAGCGCCGCCGTCAGCGCGGCGAACTTCTCCCCGTCGTCCTGGCCGATCGTCTGGGTGCGGGCCTTCAGCAGGCCGTCGCTGCTCATCAGCACGGCGTACCGGACGCCCTCGACGCTGCCGAGTTCCTGGTCCAGCAGCCAGCCCAGGCTGTTGGTGTGTGTGTCTTGCACGATCAGTGTCCTTCGTCGTCAGCGGCGTCGTGGGGGGTGGTGCGGTCGGCCGTGTCGGTGGCGGTGCGGGGGATGTCGGCGGAGGCCGCCGAGGGCCGCTCCCCCTCCCGGCCGCGGCGGGTGCCGGCCGCCCAGGCGGCGGCGACGGCGGGACGGCCGGGCTCGGTGTCGTCGGGGGCGGCGGGGCGGCGCGCGGGGGTGGGCGCGGGGGAGCGCCGGCGGACGGTCAGGCCGCTGGCGGTGGTGGTCGAGGGGGTGGCGGCCGCGGGCGTGGCGGCCGCGGGGGTGGCGGCGGCGTGTGCCGCGGTCGGCTCGGGTACCGGCTCGGCGGCGGGGGCCGCGGCATGAGCGGGTACGGGGGCGGCCTCCGGCGGATCGGCGGGCGCGCTCTGCGGCGCTTCGGCGGGCGCGGCGGGCGCGACGGGCCGGGACACCGCCTGCGGCACCGGCTGGGCCGACCCCGGGTCGACGATCAGGTTCTTCGGCAGGACGACCATGGCCCGGGTCCCCTGGTAGATGTTGGGCGCGGTCAGCTCCACGCGGAAGCCGTAGTTCTCCGCCAGCAGGGACGCGACCCGCAACCCGGTCTGGGGGTGGGCGCCCAGGCGCGTGATGTCGTCGCGCTGCTCGCCCGACATCACGTCGCTGGCCCACAGCAGCCGCTCGTCGTCCATGCGCAGCCCGGCGTCGTCCACGATCAAAAAGCAGGCGTGGTGCCCCTGTTCCAGCGAGACGTGGACGCTGGCGGCGGGCGGCGAGTAGCGCAGCGCGTTGTCCAGCAGTACGGCGAGGGCGTGCACGACCGCCTCCACGGCGCGGCCCTCGACCACCACGGACCCCATCTCGGGGTGCTTGATCCGCTCGTACCCCTCGATCCGGCCCATGGCCGCGCGCACGATGTCGGTCAACGTGGTGGCGGGCCAGCGCCGGGACAGCTTGTCCCCGGCGAGCACGGAGTACCCCGACGCGGTGAGCAGCATCTGCTGCGCGAGGTGGTCGATCTCCACGAGCGTCGCGTACGCCTCGTCGGAGATGTGCCGCCGTACACCCTGGCTGACGGCCCGGCCCAGCCGCGCCGACCGGGCCACGATGTTGTTGGCGAAGCCGCGCACGGCGGCCCGGGCCACGCCGACGGACTCGCGCCGTACCTGCGCGATCTGCCGCTCGGTGTCCTGCCGTACCTGGTCGGCGGCGTGGGCCGCGGCCCGTTCGGCGCCCGCCCGCTCCTGCGCCCGTACGTCCCCCACCGCGGAGGCCACCGCGCCGGGTACGGCACGCAGCCGCTCGGCGAGCGGTGTCCCGTCGAGCTGCGCCGGTACGAGCAGCGCGCCCTCGGGGCCCGCGCCGCCGGGCCCGGCCTTCGCCGCCGCCGGGATCACGGTGGTCGCGAGGTGCCCCACGCACTGCTCGGCCGCGACGAGTTGCAGGGTGAGCCGGTCCGCGTGCTCGCGCAGCTGCTCGGCCCGGCGCCGGGCCTGCTCGCCCTTGCGCCGGAAGTACCACGCGGCCCCGACTCCGACCACCGCCAGCACGGCGGTGGCGGTCACTATCAGTTCAGTCATCAGGTCATCAGGTCCTCACGGATCGGAAGCCGTCGGTCGGGCTCTCAGCGGGCCGGAGCGGACCGGTGTCTCCCGCGGCCACCCGGTGCCGCGGAGTCAGCAGCGATGCGGAGGACGGCGAAGGCGCACGACATGGATCTCCCGGGAACACGCGAGGGCCGGTACGAAGCAGGGGGTGCCGATTTCGCGGACTCGAAACGGCACGGGACCGCACGACCCGAGGCGCCTCGAACTCCCGTATCCACGACCGGCGTTCGACGTACGGGAAGGGACCCTACCGCTTGTGCTCACGTCGTGCTCACTCGTCGTGTCGGTCTCGTGACCACGATCCGGAACGGCCGGGGGTTTGACGCGAAAAATACGCCGATGACGGCCTAACCCCTTTGGCCGAAAACGGAGTTGGCCCCGAAAGCGACCCGCTGGTAAAGGCTCAGTCGCCGTCGGCGAGGCGCTTGAGCCACTCGCCCAGCAGTCGCTGCTCCGCCTCGCTGAGCGCCGTCTGCTCGGGGAGGGTGGCGCGCAGCGCGCGGGCGGCGCCCGCCGGACCGGCGTCCCGCACGGCAGGGCGCTCGTGGGTGACGGCGGCGACCATGGACTCGCGCAGGGTGGTGAACAGGGCCGGGTCGCGCCGGTCCTCGGGCAGCGACAGCCAGGTGAGCACCGCGCCGCGCGCCGTGGCGTGGATGATCTGGGCCGCCAGCTCCTCGTCCACGCGGAGCCATCCGCCGGCGGCGAGCCGCCGCATGCGGCCCATGAGGATCTCCGTGCCGGCCTTGAAGGCGGCCGAACCCGTCCGCGCGGGCTCGGTGTACATCAGCGTGTACAGCGCGGGATTGGCCAGACCGAACTCGATCGCGAGGTCCCAGCCGGCCCGCAGGTCCTCGATGGGGTCCCGCGGGTCGGGGTCGACGTGCTTGGCGGCGAGGAAACTCGCGAAGCCGTACTCGGCGACCGCGTCGAGCAGCCCGTCCTTGTCGCCGAACAGCCGGTAGATGGCCGGCGGTTGCAGCCCCGCCGCCTCGGCGACCGCACGCGTGGTGACGGCGTCGCGGCCGCCGCGCGTCAGCAGGCCGATGGCGGCCTCGATGACCCGCTGCCGGGTCTGGTCGGAACGAGAGGACATGTACCGACGATACCGCGGATATCGAATCTGTGTTGCCACCGTGAATATCGCTGTTACTGTGTAAGTGGTTCCGATGGAAACACCGGGACGTCGAAAGCATGCCACCGACCGTGACCGCAGGAGCGAACCATGATCATCGTGACCGGAGCCACCGGACAGCTGGGCCGTCGGATCGTCGAGCACCTGCTCACCCGGGTGCCGGCGGAGCAGATAGGCGTCAGCGTCCGCGACCCGGGCCATCCGCAGGCGCGGACCTTCGCCGACCGGGGGGTGCGGGTGCGCAGGGGCGACTTCGCGGACGCCGGGAGCCTCGCCCACGCCTTCGAGGACGCCACCCAGGTCCTCGTCGTCTCCGTGGACAAACTCGGCGAGGAGTGCGTCAAGCAGCACCGCACCGCGATCGGGGCGGCCGTCACTGCGGGCGCCCGCCGCGTCCTCTACACCAGCCAGATGGGCGCCGGTGCGGCGTCCCACTTCCAGGCCTGCCGCGACCACGCCGCCACCGAGGAGATCCTGCGCGGCTGCGGAGTCCCCTTCACCTCACTGCGCAACGGCTTCTACGCCGCCAGCGCGACACGCTTCCTCGACCACGCCCTGGAGACCGGCGAGATCCTGCTCCCCGCCGACGGCCCGGTCGCCTGGACCACGCACGCCGACCTCGCCGAGGCCACCGCCGCCGTACTCGCCGACGAGGGCCGCTTCGAGGGTCCCACCCCGCCCCTCACCGCCTCGCGGGCGCTGACCTTCGACGACATCGCGGCCCTGGCATGCGAGGTGACGGGCCGGCAGTTCACGCGGAGCACCGCTCCCGAGGCCGTCTTCCGCGACCAGTTGGTGGCCCAGGGCGTCCCCGCGCACTATGCCGACCAGTTCCTGGGCATCTTCGCCGCCGCCCGCGCCGGTGAGTTCGCCACGGCCGACCCGACGCTGGCCGCGCTGCTGGGCCGGGAACCGGTCGGCATGCGGGAGGTGCTGCGGGAGGTGCTGGGGGAGGCGCTGCGGGAGGCGCCGGGCGAGCATCCGTCCGACGGCTGAGCGGGCCGGTTCCCGCCGCCTCATCAACTGGAGGCGAGCTGGTCTGTGATCTCCTTGATCCAGTCGCCCTTCTTCGCCGGTTGCCTGAGGCTCGCCTCCCACTCGTCCCGTTCCAGCTTGTGGTCCGTGGGACCGGCCTTGATCAGGATCAGCAATTGCAGGGCGGAGGCGCGCAGGGCGGGATCGGTGCCCTCCCGCGCGACCATGTTGTAGATCTTGTGTGCCGCCAGCTGGCGCTTGTACCTCGTGATCTTCTTCCAGAACTTCATGGCGTGCAGCAGTGAATCCCCGGAGCCCTTGGCCGTCGGTATCGGCTCGCCCTCCGGCGTGTACAGCTCGGGGTGGTGGGCCTCTTGGAATCGTCCGTAGGCCGCACTGCCTCCCTTGTAGGCGGCGGTGGTGAGGACGAGGCCCGCCCCTACCGCGGCAGTGATCCAACCCGCCGGGTTGGACGCCAGGGCCCCGGTGGCGACGATGGCCACGGTGGCGATGCCGCCCGCTCCCTTGAGGCCCTCGCCCACGACGCCGCCCCCCATTTCCTTGGCCGCCTGGCTGACCTTCCTGCTCTTCGCGAGATTGGTGGCGAAGTTCAGGTCCTCCAGGTCCCGCGCGTTACTGAGGAAGTCGGCCTTGGCCCGGGCCTCGATCAGCGCCACCTGCTCGTACGCGGCCCCGGCGGCCTTGATGCCCGCCGCCCACTCCTCCTCCGTACGGCCTTCGCGGTCGTTCCTCGCCCGCTCTACGGCCTCGCGGGCGAAACGGGCGTTCAGTTCGGCGGTGTTGGCCTCGGCCTCCAGTCGCAGCAGCCGTTTGGAGTGGGCGGCGTTGTCCTTCTGGAGCCGCCTCAGACCGTGGATCTTCTCGATCGCACCCTTGGACTTGAAAGCGGCCCGGACGCTCTTGGCCACACCGGCGACGCCGCTGAGCACACCGCTCGCCTCGGTGGCGGCCACGGTGCTTGTCACACCCTGGAGCTTGACCGCCTCCTTGGCGATGGTGCCGGCGTTGGCGCCCGTACTGGCGACGCTGACGCCCGCGTCGGTCGCCTTGGTCTTGCCCTTTTTATGAGCGTTGTGGTACCCGGCCCCGCTCCCCTTTTCCAGGGCGGTCCTCAGGTTCCTGAACGAATCCGCGACGCTGGCCCCGAAGGAGAGGAGTTCCGTGACGGCGCTCAGCGATGCGCCGGAGACCCCGGCCGCGGAGGCGTCGTGCTTCAGGGCGGAAGCGTTCGCGGTGGCGGCGGTGTCGTCCTTCGGGGCGGCGGCCGCCGCTTCGGTGGCCTCCTGGCCGAGACCTGCGGCGGTGGGAGCCTGGACGCCCTTGCCCAGGGCGTCCCCGGGCTCCAGGAGCTTCTTCCCCTGGTCCGCGTTCTCGGCGACCGCCTTCAGGCGATCGCTCCTGGCCTCCGCCCTGGCATCGGCGGCGGCGCGTGCGTCGTCCGTGGCCGTGTCGGTGTGTTCCGAGGGAGCGGCGCCGACGTCCGTGTACCGGATGCCGGAGTCGGAGCCGCGCCGGGTGAGATCGGCGGGGTCGGGCCGGTGGTCGAGGTCCGAGCCGCGTCGCGTGCGGCCCGACGGGGCGAAGCGGGCCGCGAGTTCGGCGAGGCGTGCGTCTCTGGCCGCGCGTTCCTCGGGCGTGAGCGTGACCTCCTCGACGGCGGTGCGTGCCTCTTCCTCCTCTTCGACCGGGGCGCGTACCGCTGCTTCGCCTTCCTCTTCGACGGCGGAGTGTGTTTCCTCCACGACGGCCGGACGTGCTTCCTCTTCGCGGCGGCGGCGCCGATCCGCCTCGGCGGCTGCTTCCGCCTCGCGGCGCAGCCGGTCTTCTTCCGCTGCCGCCGCTTCGGCTGCCGCGATGCGCTCCCGTGCCTTGGCCGCCGCCGCTTCCGCCCCCGCGCGACGCCGTCGCTCTGTTTCCGCCGCTTCCGCCGCGACTGCTTCCGCCTCCGCAAGGAGACGTGCTCCCTTCGCCGCCGCTTCGCCTGCCGCCTTCTTCGCCGTGTTGCGGTTCCGTGCCGTGGCCGCGGTCGCCTCCGCCCCCGCGCGCACGCGTCGTCGCGTTTCCGCCGCTTCCTCGGCCGCCGCCTTCTCCTCGGCGGCGCGCCTCGCGGCGGCGGCCTGCTCCCGGAGGGCGGGGTCGGCCTCCATGCCGTGGGTGCCGGACTCGGAGCCGCGTCGGGCGGGACCGGCGGGGCCGGGCCGGGTGTCGGTGTCGGAGCCGCGTCGGGTGCGGCCCGAAGGAGGGAACCCGGCGGCGAGGGCCGCGCGCCTCGCGGCGGTGGCCTGTTCCCGGAGGGCGGGGTCGGCTTCCATGCCGTGCGTGCCGGACTCGGACCCCCGGCGGGTGGGACCGGCCGGGTCGCGCCGGGCGCCGGGCGCCGAGCCGGGACGGGCGGTGTCGGTCCCCGGGGCCCGCTCGAGCGTCCTGCCCCTGGCGCGCTGCACCGTGGCGGCCGCCGCCTGGTTTCCGATGCTGGACTGGAGCCCGAGTAACGCCCGTTCCGCCGAGGTCCCGGACCCGGAGGAGCCGCCGGTCCGCCCTTCCTCCCGACGCTGCCGGGCCGCTGCCAGGGCGGCTGCGGAAGGCCGTTCGGAGGTGCGGTGGACAGGGGCGCTCATGGACATACCTCTCCTGCTGCCGGACCGGGCCACGCGAAGGTAGCCAGGCACGGCGAACAGAAGGGGTGTGGCGGGGAAACACTTCAGGGACACGTGCGGAACGCGTTGCGGCCCGAGCCTTCGGCGCAGCGCTCGCACCGGCTCACCGCAGGCTCCGCAGCATCGGCGGCCCGGGCGGGCCTCTGTTACGCGCCGGTCCTGCTGTCGTACTCCCGGCGGCAGTTGTGGATCTCCTTGCTGTGCTCGACGGTCCAGTCGTAGAGACGCCCGAAGGGCTCACGCAGGGATTCGCCCAGCGCCGTGAGCGAGTACTCGACACCGACCGGTGAGGTCGGCAGTACCTTGCGCCGGATCATTCCGTTCCGCTCCAGGCGGCGCAGCGTCTGGGTGAGGACGCGCTGCGTCACACCTTCCAGGCGGCGTTTCAGCTCGTTGAACCGCATCGGCCGCTCCAGGAGCGCCATCACCATCATCGACCACTTGTCCGCGATCTGGTCGAGGATCGGCCGACTGGGGCAGTCCGCCCGGAAAACGACGGATGTGCCCGCGTCGACACCGCGCGGATCGGTATCCCTCATGATCCCTGGTTCTCCCGAAGTGCGTTCTTGACGGTCCCGACGGCCTCGCCGACGGTAGGTATGCATCGCAAACCTACACACCCTTCAGTAACCGATGGAGAGCCTCTTGAACACCCCTGGCTACAAAACCCTGCGCGCGGACGTCGAAGACGGCGTCGCCCGCATCGTCCTCGACAACCCGCCGGTCAACGTGCTCGACGCGACGATGATGCGCGAACTGCGCACCGTACTGGACGACTTCAGGGACGATGCGTCGATCCGGGTGATCGTCTTCTCCAGCGCCGACCCGGAGTTCTTCCTCGCCCACGTGGACATGCGCATCGCGGAGGACATGGACGTACTGGAGGAGCTGGCCGCGTCGGCGCCGCCGGACGTCAACGTCTTTCAGGCCCTGGGCGAACTCCTGCGCCACCAGCCCCAGGTGACCATCGTCAAGCTCGCCGGGAAGGCCCGGGGCGGCGGTGCGGAGTTCGTGGCCGCGGCGGACATGGCGTTCGCCGCCGTCGAGACCGCCGGACTCGGCCAGATCGAGGCGCTCATGGGCATCGTCCCCGGCGGCGGAGGAACGCAGTACCTCCGTGAGCGCGTGGGCCGCAACCGCGCGCTGGAGGCGCTACTCACCGCGGACCTCTTCGACGCCGAGACCGCGGCGTCCTACGGCTGGATCAACCGGGCCCTTCCCGCCGACCGACTCGACGCGTACGTCGACCGCGTCGCCCGCGACATCGCCGCCCTGCCCGAGGGTGTCGTCGAAGCGGCCAAGCGCGCGTTGCCCGCCGAGGACCTCACGGACGGACTCTCCCGCGAGAACGAGGCATGGGCCGCTCGGATCGCCCTGCCCGCCGTTCGGCAGTTGATCGCCCGAGGCCTGCGCGACGGGGCCCAGACCCCCAGCGGCGAACGCGACCTGGAGGGACTGATGCGCGGAGCGGCACTGCGTCGATGACGAGGCCGCCGAGGGAAGGGGACGCGAGGTCCACTCAACGGGCCTGGTCCGGGGCCGGGGCGGCCGACGGCCGCCACTCCCGCCGGAGTAGCCCGTACACCCAGGAGTCGGACACCTCGCCGCCCACGACGCAGTCCTCTCGCAGCGTCCCTTCGCGCACGAAGCCGATCTTCTCCAGCACCCGTGCGGAGGCGGCGTTGCGCGTATCCGCCTCGGCCTGGACCCGGTTCAGGTCCAGCGTGCCGAAGGCCCACGTCAGCAGGGCGTGCGCGGCCTCCGTCGCGTAACCACGGCCCCACATCGCCTCGTCGAGGCAGTAGCCCAGCGACGCGCTGCGGTAGTCCGGGTTCCATTCGACCAGGCAGCACCATCCGACGAGGGCCCCGTCGGAGGCGCGCTCGACGGCCACCCGCACTCCGGTGCCCTCGTCCGCCATCGTCCGGCTCATCGCGAGGAAGCGTCCGGCGCGAGCCCGTTCGGTCCACGGCGGGGAGTCCCAGTAGCGCATCACGTGGGCGTTGCTGTGCAGGGCGTAGAGGAAGTCCGCGTCAGCCTCGGCGAAGGGCCGCAGCCGCAGGCGATCGGTGTCCAGGGTGGGGGTGGCCAGCGTCATGGCCGTCATCCTGCGCCCTCAGGGGGCGGGCGGGACAGCGAATATCCGTCCGAGGCGTCGCTGGAGCGCTCGACCGGGACCCGACGGCCTCAGGCCGTGGGGTCCCAGAGCCCACCGGCTTCACCGCGCGCCAGGTGCTCGGCGTAGACACCGACCTTCCAGGCGATGACGGACCGGCACTCCTCCAGCGCCTGGATCTGCGCGTCGACGCGCCGCTGATGGGCGTCGAGCAACTCCAGGCGTTCCGCCTCGTTGCCCGGTCCCTGGCGCACCAGTTCGGCGAACCGCTTGAGGTCGGCCAGCGGCATGCCGGATTCGCGGAGCTTGACGCAGATCAGCAGCCAGTCGACGTCGAAGGAGCTGTACCGCCGCCTGCCGCCCGACGTGCGCCGGACCGGCCCGACGAGCAGACCCTCGCGCTCGTAGAAGCGCAGCGCGTGCACGCTCAGTCCGGTCCGTTCGGCCACCTCGCCGATGCTCAGCGACCGCCCGGACACTTCGGTGCTGGTCACGCCGATCACCCCTGGACTTGATCTAGACCACGCTCTAGATCGTAGCGTCGGCGGCATGACCCACACAGACCAGCAGCCGCTCGGCTCACCGTTCTCCGCCGCCACCACCGCCGAGGACGTGATGGCCGGCCACGACCTCTCGGGCGTGACCGCCGTGGTGACCGGGGGCTACTCCGGGCTCGGCCTCGAGAGCACCCGGGCCCTGACGGCCGCCGGGGCCCGCGTCCTCGTTCCCGCCCGCCGCCCCGACGTCGCCCTAGCCGCCCTTCAGGAGGTGAAGGGCAGCGAGGTCGTGCCCATGGACCTGACCGACCTCGACGACGTGCGTTCCGCCGCCGCGCACATCGGCGACCGTATCGACCGGATCGACCTCCTGATGACCGCCGCCGGAGTCATGGCCACCCCGGAGCGGCGCGTCGGGCCCGGCTGGGAATTCCAGCTCACCGCCAACCACTTCGGGCACTTCACGCTCGCCTGCGAGCTCTACCCGCTCCTGGCCGCCGCGGGCGGAGCGCGTGTCGTGGCGTACAGCTCCGCCGGACACGCCATGACCGACATCCGCCGGCACGACCCGCACTTCCGCACCGGCTACGACAGGTGGCTGGCCTACGGCCAGGCCAAGACCGCCAACGTCCTGTTCGCCGTGCACCTCGACGCCCTCGGCAAGGACGACGGCGTCCGCGCGTTCGCCCTCCACCCCGGGAAGATCATCACCGGTCTCCAGCGGGAGATGACCCTCCGGGAACAGATCGACGCCGGGTGGGTGGACGAGCACGGCAACGTCGTCGGCGCCGACTTCAAGACCCCCTCACAGGGCGCCGCCACGGGCCTGTGGGCCGCCACCTCCCCGCTCCTCGACGACCGCGGCGGCCTCTACCTGGCGGACTGCGAGGTCGCCCGCGTCTTCGCCCCCGACACCCCCATGGACGACAACGGCGTACGCGCGTACGCCGTCGACCCGGACAACGCCGCCCGGCTCTGGGAGATGTCCCTCGCCGCGACCGGTGCCTCGCCGACAACCAGCTGACCTCGCGCTCCGCGTCGTGCCGCGCCCTGGTGCCACTCTGCTCGACGGCTGGCAACGATCTCCGCCACGATCTCCGCCACGATCTCCGCCGAGGGCGGAATAAGCCCCTCCGTGATCATTTGTGGCTAGTTCGGGCCTCACACCCCCACCCCGTGTGGCCGCTACATTCACCCCGACCGAGCCCACTCGACCAGGGGGGAACAGGCAACGATGCGCTCCACAGGACCCGTCAGCCGCATCGGCAGATCACTCATGGCGGTGACCGCCACGGCGGCCGCTTCGGCGGTCACCGTCGTGAGCCTCGCCGCCTCACCGGTTGCCGCGGCACCCGCCGCCACCACGGCGCCCCGGCCCGGCGACAGCTGTACGGCGGCCGACCTCGGCACTCGCCACCCGTACATCAAGACCACCGAGGTGTCGCCGACGATCACCCACTTCAAGGGCTGGTACGTCACCGAGGGCACCACCGGCCAGCAGACCGTCAGCACCGACACCACGACGGTCATCGCGGTCTCCGTCGGCCTCAACGACACGATCGAGACCGGTTTCGCGGTCGAGGCGCTCAGCGAGGTCAAGGCGACCGTCGGCCTGGACGTGAAGCTGTCGTACACCTCCACCAGCGTGGAGTCGAACTCGGTCACCTGGAACCTGACCCAGCCGGGCTACTACGGCTTCTACAAGGGCACCAAGAAGGTCACCGGCACGTACGGCAGCCTCAACTGCAACCGCGCCCAACAGGACGACGGAAGCTGGGCGCTGGAGTGGACCGAGGGGCCCGGCAGCGGCAGCTTCACCACCTTCACCACCCTTGAGGAAGGCGCGGTGCGCTGCCAGGACAGCGTGCCCGCCGACAGCATCATGGCCAAGGCACAGGCCCTCCTCGACTGCGGCTCGGCGGCCGCGAAGGCTGACCACCCGGCGGGTGCGGTGGCGCCGACGGCGCGGCAGGAGCAGGACCGCCCCGCCCCCAGCCCGGCTCCCACCAGTGGTCCCTCCGCCGAACAGCCCGGGGCCACCGGAGCCGGTGCGCGCGCCGCCCTCGACTGCTCGGCCGAGGCGTACAAGATCGCCGTACCCGGCAAGCCCCTGTCCTGGGGCGCGCCGCTCCTGGCGGACGACGGTGTCCGGCTGCGGCCCTCGACGATCTTCAGCGCCCACCTGGACCACTGGCGCCTGTGCGACGTGACGGAGAGCAACGGGGTCATCGAGGCGTCCCTGTGGAACTGGGGCAACGGTGGATGCGCGACCCTCGCCGAGGCGAACGCGGCCACCGACCGGGCGGTCCTGATGACGGCCCCCTGCGCGGAGGACGACCTCCAGCGGTTCTACATCTACCGCGACGTACCCGGCAGCTCGAAGATCGGTGTGCAGAACAAGTACACCGGTTCCATGATGGGCTACGACCGGTACGCCGACGGTGAGTTCATACGCCAGTACTCCACGGGCAGGCAGGACGGTACGGGCACGTTCAACCTGACCGGGGTCTGACGGCCCGCCCCCGCGAGGGGCCCCGCACGCGGCTGCCCGGGCGACTAGCCCGCGGGCAGCCGCAACCGGGGGAGGCCTGAATGCAGCAGCCGCTGTCCGTCGCCGTCCACCCGCAGGGTGAACGTCTCCGGCCCGGGCCGTCCCGCGGCGTCGAAGGCGTCGATGAAGTCCTCGATCCGGCTCCACAACTTCAGCGGGCCGCCTTCCCGGACACTCCAGGCCCCACCGTCGGGAGTGAGCGTGGCGACGGACCCGGAGACCACGTCGATGAGATGCGGCACCCCGTCGAGGGTGACCAGATGCGCGTCCGGTACGACACCCTGGGCGAGGAACCGCAAGTGGAAGGCCTCCTCGGTCGCGGCCGTGATCCGCTCCGGTGCGTGCCGCGCCGACCGGGACTGCTCCTCGCACAGCCCCGCGACCCAGTCGGCGGGATTCCCGTACGGCGGTGCCGCATGGGCCCGGGCCGACATGAAGGAGATGGTCCCGGGCAGCAAGGGGCCCTCGGCGGTGCCGTCCCCGGCGACCGTGAGCAGGACGCGGGCGTTGCCGTAGAGCCACCCCGACAGGGGGAGCAGGACCTTCCCGCCGGGGCGGGTCTGGCGGAGCAGCGCGGGCGGCACGGACCGGAAGGAACAGGCGGCCACGATCCGGTCGAACCAGGCTTCGGGCCAGTACCCGTACAACCCGTCGGCCCGGGCGAGCGTCGGGGTGTAGCCACACCCGTACAGGGCGTCGGCCGCCCCTTTCAGCCGTACGGCGTCGACCTCGACGCTGGTCACATGGGACGAACCCAGCCGTTCGCAGGCGAGCGCGGTCGAGTATCCGGTCCCAGTCCCGATCTCCAGGACCGTGTGTCCCTCGACGACATCCGCGTCCGACCACATGCGCAGGACGAGGGAGGGGAGCGTCGACGACGACGTGGGCGCTCCTCCGTGCCGGGCGACCGGCTGCTCCCAGTCGGTCTCCTCGCCGTCGAACTGGGTGACCAGCGTGGTGTCCGAGTACGAGGCGGCGAGCCAGCGCCCGTAGTCGAGCTTCGACGTCACCGGCTCCCACACCGGCAGCCCCTGCGGGTCGGGTGCGTCGGCGGGAAGGTAGAAGCCGGGCACGAAGGCGTGGCGGGGCACCTTCCCCGCGGCCACCAGCCAGGCCGAGTGGAACGTGGCACCGGCACCGGCACCGGCATCGGCATCGGCATCGGCTGCGGCGAGGTCCTTCACCATGGCGGCGCGCAGCGCCCTCGCGTCGTTGTCGAGGTCCGTGGTCAGAGTCATGAGCTGCCGGTTCCTTCCGTGGTCAGAATGTCGGCGAAGGCCTGAGTGATCGCGGGCGCGTCCGGGAGCCAGCCCCACTGCCCGTTCGGGTTGCACTCGATTGCCCACCAGTCGTCCGGAGAACTCCCGTCACCGGTGAGCGCGAAGTCGAAGCATCCGAAGACCAGACCGGAGGCGGCCAGGTAGCCGTGGAGGGCGGTCTCGATGACCGCGGGGACGGTGACGGGGGCATGGACCAGGTCGTTCCAGTCACCGCGCCGCCAGTCGACGGCACCGCGCGGGGCAGTGATCCGCTGGGCGAAGACGCGCTGGCCGACCACGGTGACCCGCACGTCTCCGACCTTCGGAACCTCGGCCTGGAACAAGTGCGCCGTCACCGAGAGCGAGTCGTCGAAGTCGTCGGAGTGAACACGCTGAGTCCAGATCGCACCGGCACGGCCGTCCTCCCCGGGCGGCAACCCTCGAAAGGTCTTGCAGACGACGGACGGATGCTCCGCGGCGAACTCCCGGGCCGCCACGACATCGTTGGTGACCAGGGTCGTGGGAATCCGCAACCCCAGCTCCACGAACCTCTGGAGCTGCCCCGGCTTGAACTCCGCGCGCGCCACGGCCGCCGGATGGTTCACGTACAGGGCGGAACGCAGCTCGTGCAGGACACCGCTAAGTCCGTGTCTCGCCTCGGCCGCGGCGAACTCCCGCTGCTGACGCGGCAACCGTGCGAACCGGTTCCTGTAGGGAGTAGGGCGCCGATGGTAGACGGCGCCGACCTCTCCCAGATTCACTTCCCGGCTCTCGGTGCGCAGCAGTCCGCTCCAGACAGCCTCGTCGGCGCCGAGGCGGAAACCGAAGGCCAGGTGCGGTCCGACGTCCGCGGGGTCCACCCTCACCACCGGCACCCCGCGCTCGTTCAGGGCGGCGATGACCCAGTCCGCGGTCACGTCCTCCAGGGCGGTGACCACCAGAACGGTACGAGCCATCGTTCAGTCCGACTCGTAGTCGGTCGTCGTGTCGTCCTGTGACTGAGACTGCGGCTGCTGCCCGTCCCCGCCGCCCGACACGGACGCCGTACCACTGGTCCGCGAGGTCCCGTGCTTGCCCATCTCGACCACCTGGCCGGTGGCGTCGGTGTATCGGGCGGTCTGGGTGGTGGCGTCCAGAGTGGCGGAGGAGTAGGGGACTGGGGAGACAGGGAGCCGGTCGGTGACCAAGCGTAGGGCCCAGGGGGATCGTGCCATTGCGCGAGTCATCTGCTCACTCCTTTTCGCACAGGAAGGGGAAGCGAGAGTCCCGACCCGTTCGGTTAGCTGAGCGAGTCGCGTGTGGCCGTCCCGTACCAACGCCGTGATCGCACGAGGAGCACACAGGTCGCCCTCGTATCGGGGTGGAACCACCCAGTAGGTGCCGGGTGGCTGCTGCCGGTCGATGCGAGGAACGCCGAGGTAGGTGCCGTGACCGAGACAGGTCGCGATGTCGTCGTACGGCCATGCGAGGGCGGCATGGCCCTGGATCAGCGCGTAGTACGTGCCGCCCGCCACTCGTCGGTCGTGGATGACCGACCCTCCGAGCGACTCGCCTAGAGCCACAGCGACTTGGTCGCGGTCCTCGGACCGCAACGCCGCATGAACGACGTGCGCGGGTAAGCGCACAGCCGCGAAGCGTTCCCCGAGCGGCAGCAGCGCGACGCCCTGGGTAGCCCACTCCCGCCGAGCCTGCTCCGGATGGGGGCTACTGCGAGCCAGCCACTCGGAAATGACCCTGTCTAGAGCCTCCTGCGTGAACACTGACGCCTCCTGCGTTTCCTCACGGTGGGATACGCGGCTCAGACTCCACGAGTGGTGGCGCCGGGGATAGGTCTTTTGGCGGCCTTCAAAAGGACTTGGAGCGGGCGCATTCGCCAGCTTGAGGGTGATTGAAGGCTGTGTAGCGGACTTGCTGTGGGAGGCTGGAACGAGTCGAACCTTCAGGAGGTGCCCGTGACCAGGCCGACAGGGAACGTCCGTCTCAAAGCCGCACGCGTGGCCGCCGGGTTCAACTCGCAGCAGGACCTCGCCGACGCCCTTTCGGACCATGCGAAGCGCATGGGGATCCGCGGCCTCTCCATCGGAGCCAGGCAGGTCCGGCGCTGGGAGTCGGACAACCCGCCGTGGCCCCAGCCGGATTGCCAACGCGTACTGGCGCAGTTGCTGGGCCAGAGCCTGGAGGCACTCGGATTCACCCCACCATGGGGCACCGACGGACTGAGTTCCGCCCCGGGGCAGCATCCACCCGTTCCCGGAGCAGCCGTTTCCTCGCGACTGCCAGGTGTCCCGGTCAGGAAGACAGCAGCGTCCCATCCGGCAATCGTGGGGACTGACTTCCATGCGGTGACCAAGTCACACCGGCGGCTCTACTGGTCGGTCGCACCGGCCGTCCTGCATCCCGCCGTTCAGGCTCACGCCACGTTGGGCTGCGTCCTGCTCCGAGAGGCTGCCGAGCCCACTCGAAGCGTGATCGCCGCGGCGCTGGCGGAGACGTACCTCCTGGCGGGCCGGATCGAATTCTTCGACCTGCGAGAGCCCGGCCTCGCTCACGAGACGCTCC
The DNA here is from genome assembly GCF_044590125.1 of Streptomyces sp. BBFR25. NCBI lineage: Bacteria > Bacillati > Actinomycetota > Actinomycetes > Kitasatosporales > Streptomycetaceae > Streptomyces > Streptomyces sp. BBFR25. The sequence continues at coordinate 3,274,575 of NZ_CP172447.1, read as the reverse complement.
TCCTGGCCCTGCAAGCGGCGGGTGAGGCCGACGCACACCTGCTCGGCTCGGCGGTCATCGCGCACATGGCCTTCATTCCCGGCTGGGTCGGGGACCGCGACGCGGCACGTGAGCGTATGACCGCCGCACGCACCTACGCCCGCCGTACCGACGCGTCGGCGGAATTCCTGGCCTGGTTGGATGCCGTCGAGGCGGAGTGCGAGACGCGATGCGGTGACACGCGTACCGCTCTCAACTTGATTAGCCACGCCGAAGACGTATTGAAGGACGGCGACGCGCACCCGTCGCCGGAGTGGATGGACTGGTTCTCCCCGGCAAGGCTCGCAGCGTTCAAAGGCAACACTCAACTGCTGGCCGGGCACCTTCCACAGGCCCGCGTGACCCTACTGGAGGCACTGGAGGCCATGGCCCGCGGTGAAGAGAAACAACGCTCCGTCATCTACGGCGATCTGGCAGCCGTAGAAGCCGCGGCCGGGAATCCGGAAGAAGCATGCTCGTACGCCGGACAGGCGCTGGACCAGCTCGCCCTCACCTGGTACGCGACCGGCATGGACCGAGTTCGTGAGGTCCGACGTGCGCTCACTCCCCACCAACATGAGCGCTGCGTTCGCGACCTGGACGACCGTCTCTACGACTGGGCGACCACGGTCAGCGCACTGAGCCGTTGAACTGGCGGATCCGGTCGCTAAGTTCAGCCAGACTCTCGATCCGGAAGGTCGGCAGTTCCCGGGCCTCTGCGCTCTCCCACTGGATGGTGGCCCAAGGGCCACGACGGACGAGAGCGGTCTGCATCCCCGCCTCGCGGGCCGGCCGGATGTCGTTGTCGCACCGATCGCCCACGTACAGAATCTCGCCGACCTCGAAGGGAACGGCGTCCCCGACCCGCTTGAAGAACTCCAGGTCGGGTTTGCTGGCACCCCAGTCGTCGGAGGTGCCGATGAGGTCGACGTCGGAGGTGAACAGCTCGCGGAGGATGCGACCGGCGCGGACCGTCTGGTTCCCGGCGATGCCAAGCCACAGGCCATCGGCCCGAAGCCGTTGCAGGCACGTTCGGACGTCCCCGTACAGGTCTCCTTCGCCGAAGGCCTCGGGTTGCCCGGCAGCGGCTCTCTTCTCCCGCTCCGCGTAGAGGTCGAATCCCGGGCGGAACTCGTCGAAAACCTCACGGTAGTCGCGGCCTTGAGCGATCACGGCGCCGAACATCGCGTGAAAGGTGTGTCGCGGCACCCCAAGCCAGTCCGCCCACGTCCCGTACTCTCTGGTCTCGTCCACGAGACACTCACCGACGTCGAAAACCACTGCGCGGATCATGGGCGCAGGATATCGAGCCGGTCCACGAGGCCCTATGAGTACGGGGGTATCCCACCCGAGTGACCCTGGGACGCCAGGCACCGGATACCGGCCATGGGCCGACGCGGGTGGGTCAACTCGCCTGGATCGCCGCCGAGTAGGACCACACATCAGCCGGGATCGGGTGATCGAGATGCCACGTGATCGCCATCGGCTTGCTGCCGGTGTGCTCCACGTAGGTTGCCGGTCCCAGGAGCATCCACGGCTGCGACTTACCCGTGTCCGTATTCGCGTAGCGGCGCATGAACAGCAGGACGTGGGTGCCGCGATCGGCGTGCTGCCGGTAGCGCTTGCCCGTGGCGGAGTCGGGGGAAGTCGCGTTCTGGGACTCCCAGTGGAAGAGGTTCGGGCTGATCGCGTAGTCCTTGTACCGGACCGTGGGTGAGAAGTCCTTCTCGTCCTTCTCAAGTGTGATCAGCAGTGCGTCGGTCTGGAACTGCTCCGCCCACTGCACGCCCTGGGCGAAGGATCTCGGCATCTGACCACCGAATCGGGCGATGCCGAGGGCGGCGAGGATCTCCGACCGGTTGTACGAGCTGTGGACCTTCAACGGCACGGTGCCGAGGCCGTTGGACAGCGGGATCGGGACGTGGTCGGCTCGGTCGATGACGTACGACAGCACCTGCCGCAGTTCATCCCTCAGGGCTCGCTGCGGACGTAGCGCCGCGAGGCCCTCCGTATAGGTGGTGAACCCGCCTGCGTTGTCCCACAGGTTGAAGAACAGCATGCGGGCGTAGGCCTGGCCGGTCTGGTCGAGCTCCTCGTACGACGGGGCGTCGTCCGCCAAAAGGCTCAGGTATGCCTGCGCACGCTCGGGATCGTCCACGTGCAGGAAGGCGTGAACCCGCTTGAGTAGCGTTTCCTCGCCCGGGGGAGCCGGTTCGGCGGCCAGGCCGGCACGGCGTAGGACGAGGGTCCAGGAGTTGCTGCTCTTGTACAGCTCCTTGATCTCCCGGCGGCTTTCGCGGAGGTAGTCGGCGAGGAGCGGAGTGCTGTACTCCTTGACCTCCTTCACCAGCGTCTTCACCGTGGCGGACAACTGGGTCCTGATGTTGTCGAGGACCAGCTTCCTCGCCTTGCCCTCCAGGATGATCTGGCAGCCGGACGGCAGCTGGGGAAAGCCCCGCTCGATGTGCTCGACCAACCGATTGCGCGACAGGTTGGTCATGGCCCGGAACTGCTCCTCGAAGCGGAACTCCGCTCGGTGCTGGCCGATGAAGTCCAGGACCGTGAGTACCGGCTTCGTCTCCGTGCGCCGCAGTCCCCGTCCCAATTGCTGGAGGAAGACGGTGGCGCTGTTGGTGGGCCGCAGCAAAAGGAGTGTGTCCACGTCAGGGATGTCGAGCCCCTCGTTGAACAGGTCGACCGAGAAGATGACCTGGAGCTCGCCAGCCTGAAGGTCGGACAGTGCTCGGGCGCGTACCTCGGCCGAGGAGTCGCTGTCGAGTGCAGCAGCCTGGAACCCGGCCTTGCGGAAGTAGTCGGCCATGAAGTGGGCGTGCGCCTTCGTGACGCAGAAGCCGAGCGCGCGCATGCTACCGGGGTCGGAGATCTTGTCCCGGATCTGCTTGACGATGATGCGGGCTCGCGCGTCGTTGCCCGTCAAGAGGTTTCCAAGCTCCTGATCGGCGTACGACCCCTTCTGCCAGGTGAGGTTCGTGAGGTCGGTGCCGTCCGGGATACCGAAGTAGTGGAAGGGAGACAGCAGGTCGTTCTCCAGGGCCTCCCAAAGCCTCATCTCGGCGGCGATGCGGCCATCGAAGAACTCGTCCTGGACATTGAGCCCGTCCATCCGCTCGGGTGTGGCGGTGAGCCCCAGCAACTCCTTCGGGGTGAAGTGCTCGATCACCCGACGGTACGTACTGGCCGTGGCGTGGTGGAACTCGTCGATGACGATGACGTCGAAGTGGTCCGGCGCCAGTTGCTCCAGCCTCTGGACGTTGAGCGATTGGACGCTGGCGAAGACGTGGTTCCAATCCTGGGGATCGGCGCCGCCGTGCAGCAACTCGCCGAACGAGGCGTCGACCAGCACTTCGCGGTACGTACGCAAGGACTGCTTGAGGATCTCCTTGCGGTGTGCCACGAACAGCAGCCTGGGCCGACCGGAGGCCGCCTGCTTGCTCAGCTCGCGATAGTCGAGGGCGGCCATTACGGTCTTCCCCGTCCCGGTGGCCGCGACCAGCAGGTTGCGATGCCGCCCCCGGATATCGCGCTCCGCGCTGAGCCGCTCCAGCATGTCCCGCTGGTGCGGGAAGGGACGCACCTGGAGCCCGGAAATATTAATCTTGAAGTCGGTGGGCGACGCCGTCCCACCCGCCTGGGCCAGTGCTTCGTCGAGGCGATCGCTGTCGGAATCCGGGTCGTACGTCTCGAAAGCCACGTCGTTCCAGTACGCGTCGAAGGTGGCTTCGAACTTGTCTATCACCGCCGGTGTGGCCACCGACGACAGGCGTACGTTCCACTCAAGGCCGTCGAGCAGCGCCGCGCGGGAGAGATTCGAGCTGCCGACGTACGCCGTGTCGAAACCCGTCCTGCGTCGGAAGAGCCATGCCTTGGCGTGCAGCCGGGTCGATCGGGTCTCGTAATTCACCTTCACGGTGGCGCCGAATTCGCGCACGAGCCGGTCGAGCGCGAGGCGGTCCGTGGCACCCATGTAGGTCGTGGTGATGATCCGGATCGGGATGCCCCGCTCCTTCGCTGCGAGGAGCGAGTCCTCCAGCACGCGGATGCCGTACCACTTCACGAATGCGCAGAGCAGATCGATGCGATCAGCCGTGGCCAACTCGGCCCGCAGCTCCGCGCCCAGGTTGAGGTCTTCAGGGGAGTTGGTGAGCAGGGATGTTTCGGAGAGGGGCGTGAGCGGACGGATCGCATAGGCGCCCGGTGCCTCCTGCTCTGCCAGCGCCAGCAACTGGCGGGGCCCTTCGACGATCGTGCTGAGGGACTCTGCACCGCTCTGCCCACCGACATCGGCTGCCAGGGACTCAAGTACGCGATTCGCGAAGGGGACTCGGTCCTCGGGCCTGAGTTGGCTGAGATGGCGTGCCACTATGTCGCCGACGTGGCGGGCCAGCACATGGGGTGACGATTCTGCACCGACCTCGGCTTCGATGGCCTTCCACCCCGCGGTCTCCAATCGATCCAGATCACCGCGCACGCGATCCGTCACCAACTGTTCGTATACCCCCGCGACCGGCCCCTCCGGACTCCCCGCCTGCTCCACCCCGACCCCTCTCGGCACCACGTTGATGTGGATGCAGTTGTAGCAGGAGCCACTGACACCCAGGTGCAGGGAACGGCAAGTGGTCGCGGCAGCGTGGTTGGTAGCCTGCCGCGATGGACGAGGTACTGGACGAGGGGCCCTTCTTTCACGGCACGAAGGCCGACTTGCGGATCGGGGATCACCTCACCGCGGGCTTTCCTTCGAACTACCGGCCCGAGGTCCTTATGAACCACATCTACTTCACCGCGTTGCGCGACGGCGCAGGCCTCGCCGCCGAGCTTGCCGCCGGGGACGGGGAACCGCGGGTGTACGCCGTCGAGCCGACCGGGGAGTTCGAGAACGACCCGAACGTCACCGACAAGAAGTTTCCCGGAAACCCCACCCGCTCCTACCGAAGCAAGGAGCCGATCCGGATCGTCGGTGAGGTCACCGACTGGACGCGACAGACCCCCGAAGCGCTCCAGATGTGGCGGGACCGGCTGGCCGTGATGGCGCAGGAGGGGCGGGCCGAGATCATCAACTGACTCGGTCTCCGACGGCGGTGTCTGCCGACTGCTCGGTCGGAATGCCCTCGCCGTGCAGGCGTTGCTGGCACCCTCTTCCCGTGGACGCAGGGACAGCAGCGGTACTGGGTGCCGGGGTCGGTGTGGTCGGGACTGCCCTGGCGGCGGCCATCGCCGGGATGGCGGGGCAGCGGCAGGTGCGGGCCGAGCATCGGCACTGGCGGCGCCAGTTGCGCCGTGATGCGTATGCCGCCTTCACGGTCAAGGCCGACGAGGTCTACGAGGCGCTGCGCGGGGTCGAGGCCGAGCTGGGCAGGCCGGGGCATGATCTCGACGGGGTGCGCGCGACGCTCGACGCGACCCGCAGGCTGGTTCGAGGGGGACTGCACGATGCGCAGACCGCCGTCGAGTTGGAGGGGCCGGAGGAGCTGGCGCGGATGGCCGGGGAGCTGGCCAAGTCCCTGTCCGCCTGCGTCGCGGCGATCGAGGCGAGGATCGTGGGGCGGGAGGGCGGCGACGCGCTGGATGCCAACGACTCGTACCGTATCCGGCGCTTCCTCAACCACGCGTCGAAGAAGCGGGAGCACTTCGTGAGCCATGCTCGTGACGCCATCGACGTGTGATCCGCCCCGCCGGAAGCGCTCGCCCTGCGATGGAGCAAGGTGTGAACCCTGTACTGCGAAGTGCTCACGCCTCGCGACGCCGGGGCGGCCCTGGCAGCGGGCGCGGTCGGACGGGGCGGTCAGTCCTTCGCCCCGTCCGACAGAAACCCCGTCAACCCGTCCAGCAGCATGTTGCTGCCCTGCTCCGCGCCGTCCCGTTCCTCCTTCGTGTCGCAGGTCTGGTGGAGGGTGATGACCGTGTTGCGGGGGCCCTGTTCCGTGAGTTCGACGGTCATCGTGGCCGGGTCCGGGCGGCCCGGGACGTCCATGCCGATGGTCAGGGCCCGGTGCTCGGCGACCTCGATGTAGGAGCCGGTCAACGGGAACTCCGCGCCCTCCGGAGTGCGCATTGTGGCCTTCCAGGCGCCGCCGGGGCGGACGTCCATCTCCACGGTGCCGGGGACGGCGTAGGCCCACTGGGCGTACTGGTCGGGGATGGTCCAGGCCTGCCAGACCTGGGCCGCGGGGGCGTCCAGGGTGCGGGTCAGGGTGTAGGAGAAGCCGTTCTGCTCGGTGCTCATGTCGTGTCTCCCAGGTCTGCTCGGGTTCCGGCGCCCGCCCCGCGGTGTGCGGCTCTCGGCGAGGCTCTCGCACCTGTAGACGCCCGGCGGCCCCGAATCTCATCGGCCCCCGGCGACGTCCTGCCCGTGGCACTCCCCGTACGTCCGCCCCGACCCGCACCAGCACGCCGCCCCGCGCTGCGGCGGCCACGCCACCGCGAGGCCCCGGGCCGCCAGGGTCGTCGCGTACTGGGGGAGCAGGGTCGGGTCGGCCGGGGACGCGCCCTCGGACGCCGCGAAGGCCTCGTAGGAGGGGACCGTGCCCGGGACCACGCCCAGGTTCGGGGTGCCCGACGAGGCCAGTTCGCGCAGGGCGGCCTCTATCGACGCCAGGTGGTCGTCGTAGGAGGGGTACTCGGCGGCGAGGGAGGGGTACGCCTCGGTCAGTTCCGTCAGTTCACCGGCCGGCCAGTGGAGCATGGCCACCGGGAACGGACGGGACAGGGCCTCGCGGTAGGCGCCCAGCTCGGCGCGCAGGCGGGAGATCTCCGCCTCCAGGTCCGCCGGGTTGTCCGAGCCCAGGGACCAGACGCGCTTCGGGTCGTGCAGCTCGTCCAGGGAGACCGGCATCGAGTGCAGGGTGTCGGCCAGGGTGTCCCACTCGTCGTGGGCCAGGCCCAGCATCCTGCGGACGCGGTGGCGGCCGTAGAGGAGCGGGTGGGTCGGGTACGGGGGCTCCGGTACGTCCGTCAGGAGCAGGCGGGCGCCCTCCGTGAACGTCTCGTGCGCCGCCTCCAGCTCGTCGTGGGCCTCCAGGGCCTCGGCCACGATCACCCAGGGGGCCGGGTCGCGCGGCGACGCCGCACGCACGCCGTCGATGATCGCCCTGGCCTCCGCCTCGTGGTCGTACTCCCACAGGTTCGACGCCTTCAGGGCGCGGACCAGGGACGGGTTGTCCAGCGGTGCGGAGGTCCCGGCGGACAGCAGGCGGTCGTAGAGCTTGGTGGCGGCCGGGCGGTCGCCGGACAGTTCCAGGTGGGCGGCGGCGCGCAGGAGCAGGGCCTCGGCGTCCTCCGGGTAGAGGCCGGCGGTCCGTTCCAGGCGGGCCGCCTCGGCGGCGTGGTCGACGTTTTCGGCGGGCGTGTCGGGGCGCATGGGGGACACCGTACTGCCGTGAGGTGACCGGGGGCAGCCTCCCCGGGGGACGCCGCCCGGCCCGAGGGCGGGGAGTGGTGCCGAGGAGGGGCGAGACGGCGTCGGTCCGCTCAGCGCCGTTCCCGCAGCGTCCCCACCAGCACCGCCGCCGCCACGGCCAGCCCCGCCGACACCCACAGCGCCACGTCCGTGCCCGCCCCCGGGCTCCCCGCCGACGTCGCGATGGCGACCGTCAGGGCGACCCCGGCGCACGAGCCGATGTAGCGGAACGTCTGCTGCGCGCCCGAGCCCATGGCCGCGCGTGCCGCCGGTACCGACTCCACCGCGAGCAGCGGCAGCGCGGCGTTGAGCAGGCCGCTGCCGACGCCCGCCAGCACCAGGCCGGGCAGCAGCCGGACCCAGGAGCCCGCGCCGACCGCGCCGAGCATGGTCAGGACGCCGACCGCGTGCAGGGCGAAGCCGACGGTCAACTGGTGGCGCGCGGAGACGCGGTGGGCGATGCGGCGGGCCTGGAGGGCCACCGCGAAGGCGAGCCCGGCCCAGACCAGAAAGAGCAGCGCCGTGTCCATCGGGGACAGGCCGAGCGCCCGTTGCAGCACCGTCGGCAGGAAGCTGAAGAGGCCGATCACCGACAGGCCCGTGAACAGCCCGCCCGCGGAGGACGCCAGGAAGAGCGGGCGGCGCAGCAGCGACAGGTCGATCATCGGGGTGGCCGCGCGGCGCTCCAGTACGGCGAACAGGGCGCCGAGGAGGACGGCCGCCGCCAGCAGCAGGCCCACCGGCGCGCGCAGCCACCCGTCCCGGCCCAGCGTCAGCGCCGCCACCAGCGCGACCAGCGCCGGTCCGAACGTCAGCGCCCCGGAGAGGTCCGGCCGGCCCTCCCGCGGTGAGCGCGACTCCGACAGGGACCGCGCGCCGAGCCCCGCCACCACCAGCGCGGCGGCGCCGAGGACGCCGTGCGCCACGCGCCAGTCGGGTATCGCCCCGACGACAACGGGGCCCACGGCTATCCCACCGCTGACGAAGGCGCCCCACACGCCGGTCGCGCGCAGGCGTCCGGCCGGGGTGGGGAAGGCGTGGACGAGCAGGCCGAGGCTGCTGGCCAGCAGCGCCGCGCTCGCCGCGCCCTGGGCGATGCGGGCCAGCGTGAACAGCCAGGTCGTGGAGGCGAAGGCGCCGAGGACGGTGGTGACGCCGAGGGCCAGCGTGCCGGAGACGAAGAGCCGGCGGCGTCCGTAGTCGTCGGCCAGGCTGCCGGCCACCAGGAGCAGGGCGGCAAGGCCCAGCGGGGTGCCGTTCAGCAGCCAGGCCTGGGCGGACAGCGGGGTGTGCAGATCGGCGGCGGTCTCGGGGAGCGTGACCATCGGCGCGGTGAACGCCATCAGGGCCACGGCGGTCGCGGCGCTGGTCAGCGCGAGGGTGCGGCCGGGGTGCGGGGGCGGCGAGGCCCGTTCCGGGGTGGCGGCCGGGGGCGTCGGTGTCGCGGTGGTCGGGGAGTCCGTGCCGGTGTCGGTCATGGCTGGCTGTCCGCTCCGCTTTGTGTGGGTTCGCTCAATGAACTGACCTGAGGCGGACCAACCTAGCACCGTCGGTTCGATGACTGAACCGAATGGCGAAAGGTGGCTACAGTGGACGGCATGGCACTGGGCAAGGACTACGCGACGCAGGAGTGCTCGATCGCCCGCGCGCTGGAGGTCGTCGGCGAGCGCTGGACGCTGCTGGTGATCCGCGACGCGCTCTACGGCGTCCGGCGGTACAACGACTTCCTCGTCCACCTCGGCATCCCGCGCGCCGTCCTGGCCAACCGCCTCCAGGCGCTCACCGCCGAGGGGATCCTGGAGAAGCGCAGGTACCAGGAGTCGCCGCCCCGGGACGAGTACGTCGTCACGGACCGCGGCATCGCCCTGTGGCCCGCCCTGCGGGCGCTCGGCGTCTGGGGGCGCGAGCAGCTCGGCGGCGAGCCGATGCGCACCTTCTGGCACGCCGACTGCGGCACGGAACTCACTCCCCTCGGGTCCTGCCCCGCCTGCGGGAGCCTCGTCGCCGTGCGCGACATCGACATGCGGCCGGGTCCCGGGCTCGACCCCGACCCGGCGGACCCGGTCAGCCGGGCGCTGCTCGGTCCCCGGCGGCTCCTCCAGCCGGTCGAGGCCGAGTAGCAGGGTCCCGCGCAACGCCGTCCCGCACAAGCGGTCGTCCTGTATAACTGGGGCAAACACGCGTACGAGAGGGGGAGTGGCCATGAACCGGGAACGGACCGGCCCGCGCCCCTTCCTCGTCCTGCTGCTGGTCCTCCTGCCCGTCGCGCTCGTCGACGTCGGCAGCCTCTCCGCCACCGTCGCGCTCGCCGCGACCGCCGCGGTCGGTTCCGCGCTCGCCGTGTGCGCCGTCATCGCCGCGCGCTGCGCGCCCGCCGTGCCCCCCACGCGGGTGCGTACGGCCATCAGGGACCGGGACCTGCGTACGGCCTTCCTGCCCCAACGCGATCCCGACGCGCCCGGCCGCCGCCGGCCCCGAGCGCCCGGACACGCCCTCCCGGCGACCGCCGCGTAGGGCACCCCCTTCCACCAGGGCACATCCCCGCGCGGGCCGTGTCGTCATGCCGCCATTCGCCGGCCGCACGCCGGCTTCACCGTCACCGGCACGACGAGACCCCCGGAGGGTTCACCCGCCCATGTCCGTTTTCGCCAGCCTGGTCGAGCACCTCGCCGACCTGCTCCAGCCCGTGTTCGGCGCCTCCGCCGCGGCCGCCGCCATCGTCCTGTTCACCGCCCTCGTACGGCTCCTGGTCCATCCGCTCTCCCGGGCCGCCGCCCGCGGCCAGAAGGCGCGCACCGCACTCCAGCCGCGGATCGCCGAGCTGCGCCGCAAGCACGCGAAGAACCCCGAGAAGCTCCAGCGGGCCGTGCTCGCCCTGCACACCGAGGAGAAGGTCTCCCCGCTGTCGGGCTGCCTGCCCAGCCTCTGCCAGGTCCCCGCCTTCTTCCTGCTCTACCACCTCTTCTCCAGCTCGACGATCGGCGGCGAGGCCAACGAACTCCTCTCCCACCGGCTCCTGGCCGCGCCGCTCGGCGGACGCTGGGCCGACGTGTTCGGAGACGGCGGGCTCACCGGCGGGGCCGGGCTCGTGTACGTGGCGCTGTTCGCGGTCGTCGCCGCGGTCGCCACCTTCAGCTACCGGCTCACCAAGCGGACGATGGCCGACCGGCCGGTGCTGCCCGCCGGTGGCGGGGAGGCGGTCCCGGGCGTCGGCGCGATCACCCGGGTCATGCCGTTCATGTCCTTCTTCACCCTCGTCACCGTGGCCGTGGTGCCGCTGGCCGCCGCGCTGTACATGGTCACCAGCACGACGTGGAGCGCCGTCGAGCGGGCCGTGCTCTACCGCTGAACGCGGGGCGGGGCGGCCGCGTGGCTACGGTCCAGTACGTGAACGGGGTATTGCGGAGTGGAACCGGGCCTTGGAGGATCGACCAGTCCTCCGACGGCTGTCGCGTCGCTGCCGCACCCAGGTCGCGCATCGTCGGGCGGGCTGCCCGCGATCGAGGAGTTGGGGATCATGAAGCTGTTGCGAGTCGGTACGGCGGGGTCGGAGCGGCCCGCGCTGCTCGACGCCGACGGAACCCTGCGAGACCTGTCGGGCGTCGTGGCGGACATCGACGGCGGCCTGCTCGCCGACGAGGGCGCGCTCGACCGGATCCGGTCCGCCGCCGCGGCCGGTGAGCTGCCCGCCCTGGACGGCACCGGGCTGCGCGTCGGACCGCCGGTGGGACGCATCGGCAAGATCGTGTGCATCGGGCTGAACTACCACGACCACGCCCGCGAGACCGGCGCCGAGCCGCCCGCCGAGCCGGTCGTCTTCTTCAAGGCGCCGGACACGGTGGTCGGCCCGCACGACACGGTGCTCGTGCCGCGCGGTTCCACCAAGACCGACTGGGAGGTGGAGCTGGCGGTCGTCATCGGGCGCACCGCCCGCTACCTGGAGTCGGCGGAGGAGGGGCTCGCGTGTGTCGCGGGGTACGCGGTCGCGCACGACGTGTCCGAGCGGGAGTTCCAGATCGAGCGCGGCGGGACCTGGGACAAGGGCAAGAACTGCGAGACGTTCAACCCGCTGGGCCCGTGGCTGGTGACCGCCGACGAGGTGCCCGACCCGCAGCGGCTGGCTCTGCGGCTGTGGGTGAACGGCGAGTTGAAGCAGGACGGCACGACCGCCGAGCAGATCTTCCCCGTGGGCGAGGTCGTGCGGTACCTGAGCCGGTTCATGGTGCTGCGCCCCGGTGACGTCATCAACACCGGGACGCCGGCGGGGGTGGCGATGGGGCAGCCCGAGCCGAAGCCGTACCTGCGGGCCGGGGACGTGGTCGAGCTGGAGGTCGAGGGGCTGGGGCGGCAGCGGCAGGAGTTGAAGAACGCGTAGGCGCTCCGCTGGGGCGCTGGGGGACTGGGCCACTGGCGCCCTGTGGCGCGTCGACGGCTGACGGCGCGTCGTGGCTGGTCGCGCAGTTCCCAGCGCCCCTTCGGGGCGCGTGCTCTCACCTCAGTAGGGAAGCGAGCCGGCGCCAGCCCTCCCGCGGGAGGCGGGTCATGTCGTCCTCCACCAGCTGGAGGGCGACATGGTCGGCGCCCGCGTCGTGGAAGGCGTCGATGCGGGCGCGGACCGTGGCCTCGTCGCCCCAGGCGAAGACGGCGTCGATGAGGCGGTCGCTGCCGCCGCCGCTGACGTCGGCGTCGGTGAAGCCGAGGTTGAGGAAGTTCTTCGTGTAGTTCGGCAGCTTCAGGTACATCGCCAGATAGGCGCGGGCCGTCGCGCGGGCACGGGACGGGTCGGAGTCGAGGACGACCTTGAACTCCGGGGCCAGCAGCGCGCCCTCGCCGAGCCGCTCGCGGGCCTGCGCGGTGTGCTCGGGCGTGACCAGGTACGGGATGGCGCCCGCCGCCCGGTCCCGGGACAGGTCCAGCATCTTCGGGCCGAGCGCGGCCAGCACCCGGTGGCCGGAGCCCATCCCGGCCCGGTCCAGCTCGTCCAGGTAGCCGACCATCGTCGAGTACGGGCGGCGGTACCCCTCCGCGATCGGGGCGTGGCTCACGCCGAGGCCCAGCACGAAGCGGCCCGGGTGGGACACCTCCAGCTCGGCGAAGCTCGCCGCCGCCTCGGACGCCTTGTGCTCCCAGATGCTCTGGATGCTGGTGCCGACGACGATCCGCTCGGTGGCCCCGATCAGCGGCGCGGCGAGCCGGGCGGCGGTGTTGCCGCCGAGCCACAGGGCGCCGAAGCCGAGCCGTTCCAACTCGGCGACCGCCTCGGCGCGTTCGGGCGCGCCCTCCGGGTCGTCGGAGCGAAACCCGCCGCTCCAGACGCCGTACCGTCCGACCGATTCCTTCAGCGAAACCGTCGCCTCGTTCATCGCTTGCGATCCCTCCGGTGGGCACCGTGATCATCCTGTGTCTCTGCCAGACAACCACGGGTACCCACCACCGATTCCCCGACCACGCCCGCCCGGGGCCGGTCGGGCTACTCGCCCAGGAACCGCTCCAGCGCCTCGACGACCAGCCGGTGGTCCTCCACCTGCGGCAGCCCGGAGACCGTCACCGCACCGACGACGCCGACGTCGGCGACCGTGAGCGGGAAGGAGCCGCCGTGCGCCGCGTACGTATCGGGGTCGAGCCGCGAGGACTCCTCGAAGGTCGTGCCCTTGGCCCGGAAGCGCGAGCCGACCAGGTACGACGCCGAGCCGTACCGCTCCACGACCCGGCGTTTGCGGGCGATCCAGGCGTCGTTGTCGGGGGTCGAGCCGGGCAGCGCGGCGTGGAAGAGCTGCTGTCCGGCGCGGTGGATGTCGATGGCGACCGGGGCCTCGCGCTCCCGGGCCAGCTCGACGAGCAGGGAGCCCAGCGCCCAGGCGTCGTCGTGGGTGAACCGGCGGAAGACCAGGCGGCGTTCCTGCTCCTCCAGCTCCGCCACGGACGGTACCGACGGTTCGGACGCCTCGGGTGCGGTCGGCTTCGCGGCGCTCACAGGGACACCACCACTGCGTCGCGGGCCGAGCGGCGGGCCGCCTCCAGTACGTCCAGGGCGGCGGCGGCCTCCAGCGCGTCCACCGGGTTCGGGCCGCCCTCGCGCAGGGCCTCGGCCACGGCCGCGTAGTACGCGGGGTAGTCGCCCGGGACGGTCGCCGCCACCTGCCCGCCGCCGGTCAGCGGGGAGTCCCCGGCGCCGACGCGGCCCCACAGCGACTCGTCCTCCTCGCCCCAGCCGGGGCCCGGCCGCTTGCCCTCGCGCAGCGCCGCCTCCTGCGGGTCGAGGCCGTGCTTGACGTAGCCCGCCTTCGAGCCGAGCACCCGGAAGCGGGGGCCGAGCTGGGCGGCGGTGGAGGAGACGTAGAGGTGGGAACGGACGCCGTTCGCGTGGGTGAGCGCGAGGAACGTGTCGTCGTCCGCCTCCGCGCCGGCCCGCCGGACCACGGACTCGGCGTACACCTGCGTGACCGGGCCGAACAGGACGAGGGCCTGGTCGACGACGTGGCTGCCGAGGTCGTACAGGAGACCGCCGATCTCCGCCGGGTCGCCGGACTCGCGCCAGCCGCCCTTCGGCTGCGGGCGCCAGCGCTCGAAGCGGGACTCGAAGCGCCACACCTCGCCCAGCGCGTCCTCGGCGAGCAGCTTGCGGAGGGTGAGGAAGTCGTTGTCCCAGCGGCGGTTCTGGAAGACGGAGAGCAGCAGGCCGCGCTCCTCGGCCAGTGTCGCCAGCGCGCGGGCCTCGGCGGCCGTGCCCGCCACCGGCTTGTCCACCACGACCGGCAGACCGGCCTCCAGGGCCCGCGTCGCGAGCGGCACGTGCGTCTTGTTCGGGGACGCGACGACGACCAGGTCCAGCTCACCGGCCCGGTCGAACAGCTCGTCGGGCGCGGCGACGGTGCGCACGTCCGGGAACTCGGCGCGGACCTGCCGCTGCCGCTCCGGGTTCGAGGTGACGACCGTGTCCAGGGCCAGGCCCTCGGTGGCGGCGATCAGCGGGGCGTGGAAGACGGAACCCGCGAGGCCGTAGCCGACGAGGCCGACGCGCAGAGGGGGATTGCCGGGAGGAGTACCAGTCATGCGTCCTACTTTCGCAACGGTGTTGCCAAAGTGCAAGCGCCGGGGACAATGGGGGCGTGAAGAGGAGCGACGGCGGAGGTACGGCTGCGGGGCGCGACCCGGAGGCTCCCGGGTGCCCGGGCGGGCCGGGGCCGGGCGCCGCCCCCGCGGGGCCCGGTGGTGCCGCGAGGGGTGTCGCCGGTGGTGCCGGGGACAGTGTCGCCGGGGGCGCCGTGCCGGGTGCGGCGGGCGGAGCCAACCTGCTCGCCCCGCGCAGCCACAACGCCGCCCTCGTGCTCGACCTGCTGCGCACCGCCGGCGCCGGCGGCATCAGCCGGCTCGAACTCGCCGAGCGGACCGGCCTCACCCCGCAGGCGGTCAGCAAGATCACCGCGCGGCTCCGGGAGGACGGGCTCGCCGCCGAGGCCGGACGGCGTGCGTCCACGGGAGGCAAGCCGCGTACGGTACTGCGCCTGGTCCCGGAGGCCGGCCACGCGCTCGGCGTGCACCTGGACCGGGACGAGCTGCGGGCGGTACTGGTCGACCTGGACGGCGCCGTGGTGGGGGAGCGGCGCCGCGCCCTGGACCTCGGAGCGGGAGCGCAGGCCGTGGTGGAGGGGGTGGCGCGGGCCGCGGGGGAGCTGGTGGCCGACACGCTGCGGCCGTCGGACCGTGCGCTCGCCGACGTCCCCGGCCTGCTCGGCCTCGGCGTCGCCCTCCCGGGGCCGCTCGACCACGTCCGCGGCGTGCTGCACCGCGTCACCGGTTTCCCGGAGTGGGACGGGTTCCCGCTGCGGGACGCGCTGGCCCGGCGGCTCGGCGTGCCGGTCGTCGTCGACAAGGACACCAACGCGGCGGCGCTCGGCCTCGCGGTCGGCGGCGCGGGCGGCGACAGCCGGTCGTTCGCCTACCTGCACCTCGGTACGGGACTCGGAGCCGGACTCGTGATCGGCGGGGGCGTGCACCGGGGCGCGCGGACCGGAGCCGGGGAGTTCGGGCACCAGGTCATCCAGCTGGACGGTCCGCCCTGCACCTGCGGCGCCCGCGGCTGCATAGAGGCCCTGTGCCTCGGTGCGGTCGCCCGCGGTGACCTCGCGGAGGCGGCCAGGGTGCTGGGCGCGGGCGTTGCGAACCTCGCAGGGCTGCTGGACATCGACCTGGTCCTGCTCGGGGGCCGCACGGTCGCCGCCGCGCCCGAGGCGTTCGTCCGCGGGGTCGGCGCCGTCCTCGACGCCCGAGCACGGCGCGAGGGCGGTCAGGACGGCGCCGTACCGGTGCGGGTGGCGCCCGGCGGGACACGGGGGGTGGCTGAGGGCGCCGCCCAGTTGCTGCTCGCGCCGCTCTTCGGGCGGGGCGACGCCTGACCGGTCATGGCTTGCGCCGCTCCAGGCGGCGGGCGGCGCCGACCTGATCCGAACGCCAACCCCCTGGCTCTCGGGGCGGCGCCCGACGGGGGCACGCCCGCACTCCTCGTCGGGCGGGCGACGCCTGGCGGGACACGGGTGGCGCCCCGACGCCGAGCCCTGTCCTGGACTCGGCGTCGGCCCGCGGCGGATGCCCGCCGGCTCAGCGGCCCACCGCGCACGCGTCCCCGTTGAGGGTGAACCGTGGCGGCGGCGACGCGTCGCCGGTGTGCTCCGCCAGGTATCCCAGCGTGACGCTCGCACCCGGCGCGATCGTGGTGTTGTGCGGGGCGGCGGCCGCCGAGATCGTGTTGCTGAGCTGGGTCAGCTCCGTGTTCCAGTCGGAGACGACCGTCTGCCCGAAGGACAGCGGGAACTCCAGCGTCCAGCCGCTCACCGGGGCATCGCCCGTGTTGGTGACCGTGAGGTCGACGGTCGTCCCGGTACCCCAGGACGTCACCGCGCGGTCCACCCGGCAGGCCGGTTCCTCCCGGCTGAACGACACGCGGTGCAGGCCGCCCGGCAGGTCGTTGACCACGTAGAACTCCCCGTCGACGGTCGTGCCCACCGACGTCACCTGCGTCGGCATCCCACCGATCTCGGCCTGCTCGTAGCCGCCCCGCCCGTCGGGGCGCAGCGCCCAGACGGTGGACGAGCAGTAGTCGGTCGCGATGTACACGCCGCCCACCAGGTCGGCGTACTCCCGGCCCCGGTAGACGTGGCCCCCGATGACCGAACAGCCGCCGGTGTACGGGGAGTAGCTGAAGACCGGCGCGGTGTACTGCTCACCGGGCGCGCAGTCGCCGCCCTCGAACTTCTCCAGGCCCTCGTAGCAGGACCAGCCCAGGTTCAGACCGCCCTGCCCGGCGGGGAGGTGGTCGACCTCCTCCCAGTGGCCCTGGCCGACATCGCCGATCCACAGGGAGCCGTCGGCGCGGTCGAAGGAGAAGCGCCACGGGTTGCGCAGGCCGTACAGCCAGATCTCCGGACGGGCGCCGGCGGTACCGACGAAGGGGTTGTCGCCGGGGACGCAGTAGGCGAGCGGGGCGCAGGCACGGCTCACGTCGATGCGCAGGATCTTGCCGAGCAGGGTGTCCAGCCGCTGCCCGGAGCGGAAGGGGTCCCCGGAACCGCCGCCGTCGCCGATGCTCCAGTAGAGGTTGCCGTCGGGCCCGAAGGCGAGCTGGCCGCCATTGTGATTGTTGAACTCGGCGTGCGGCTGGGAGAGCAGGGGCTCCAGACGGGCCTCGTCGAGCCGGTAGCGGGCCAGGGTCACCGCGCCGTCGGGCAGTGCGGTGTACGCCAGGTACAGGTCCTGGCTGTCGGCGAAGTCGGGCGGGAGGGCGATGCCGAGCAGGCCGCGCTCGTTGCCCGACTCGTCGACGGCCGGGGTGATGTCGAGCAGCGGGGCGGACGCCAGGCCGGTGTCCGGGTGGTAGACGCGGATCCTGCCGGACTTCTCGGTGATGAACAACCGGTCCGTGCCGTCGTCGGGGGCGACCAGGGCGGTGGGCCGTCTCAGCCCGGACGCGACCTGGGTGGTGGTCGCGTGGAGCGAGGACAGTGGGACGGGGGACGGGTCCGCCGCCGCGGCGGGCAAGGGGGCGAGGATCGTCAGGAGAAGGGCCGGGACGGCCAGGAGGAGGGTGCTCACCAGGAGTGTCAAGCGGCGCCCCCGGACGACGAGGTGAGCATGTATATGACAACGCTGCATGTGGACTCCTTCGCGTGTGTGGGAGCGCTCCCGCCCCTCAGGCTGGGGCTCTGTGCACGGACCGGCAACACGCGATCGAGCCACTTTCGCACCGGCTGGCGCGAACGCGATGGATGCCCGGTCCGGTGGATCTTCGGGGAGGGGTGAGCGTCGGGGTCCGCATCCGGTCGGGGGGCGCGGCGTGACAGTCGCGTGAACGCAATGAGCGTGCCGACGCATCGCGGTCCCGGGCGCCGCCGACGGCGGCTGCGGCGCCTGGTGCCCGGACCTCGCCAACATCACGTCCCGCGCCTGCGAGGGCGTCCACCCGGTCGTCGTCCGCGTCGACGGGAACGGGCGCTGGAGCCGTCGCAGCCCGCCTCGAGCCCTGCGACGAGGGCCGCCCGCACCCCGCCGACGCCGCGGCCGTCCGGCGCCGCGACGGCGACGGCGAGTGGATCGGCCGGTCGAACGACCAATGCCTCCGCTTGCACATACGCTTCCCCATCCGCGACGGACAGTGACCCCGCCACCCCCCCCCGTCATCCCCCATCCCCGCCACCCCCGTCAGTCCCCCACGCCGCACGCCCCCCGCCCCGCGTCTGCGACCATCCCTGCGTGGACTATCCGAACGACCAGGCCCCCGGCGCCCCCGTCCGCTCCGGGATTCCCGAGCACGGGCGTGTGCCGAAGTACTACGCCGTCAAGGCGCGGATCGACCGGCTCGTCGGTGAGCTGGGGGAGGGCAGCGCCATCCCCACCGAGCGGGATCTGTCCGAGCGTTACGGGGTCGCCCGCGAGACCGTGCGGCAGGCCCTGCGTGAACTCGTGCTGGAGGGCAAGCTGCGCCGGCAGGGACGCGGCACCGTGGTCGCGGGGCCGAAGTTGGCGCAGCCGCTGTCCCTGGCCAGCTACACCGAGGGCGTCCGGCGCCAGGGGCGCACCCCCGGCCGTGCGCTCGTCACCCTCGACCGCTTCCCCTGCCCCGACGCGCTCGCCGCCGAGACCGGCCTCACGCGCGGGGAGCCCGTCTGGCACCTGGAGCGCGTGCTGCTCGCCGACGACGAGCGGGTCGGACTGGAGAGCACCTACGTCGCCGTGGCCCGCATCCCCGACCTGGACAGCGCCTTCGACCCGGACTCGTCCTTCTACGCCCACCTCGCCGCGCAGGGCATCGCCTTCGGGGACGCCGACGAACGCATCGAGACCGTGCTCGCCACCCCGCGCGAGGCCCTGCTCATCGGCACCCCGCCGGCCCTGCCGATGCTGCTCATCCACCGCGTCTCCCGGGACACCGGGGGCCGCCCGCTGGAGCGGGTGCGCACGCTCTACCGGGGCGACCGGTTCTCCTTCACGGCCCATCTGCGCGGCTGAAAGACGCCCTCACCGACCGCCCATCGAAGTAACGAAAAGATAACGGGTCTAGCCCAAACGTGTTGACCAGTTCACGCTCTCGTTGTCAGCCGGATTCCTCCGGTTCCCCGATGCCAAGGAGCGTGGCGGTCGTGAGAGTGATAGTCGTCGGAGCCGGCGTGGTGGGCACCATGCACGCCTGGCACGCAGTGAACCGCGGCCACGAGGTCGTACAGATCGAGCGCGAGACCGAGGCCCGTGGCGCCTCGCTGCGCAATTTCGGCCAGATCTGGGTCAGTGGCCGAGCGGGTGGAGAGGAGCTGGAGACCGCGCTGCGGGCGCGGGAGCTGTGGGAGGAGATCGGCGGCCGGATCCCGGCGCTTGGCTTCCGCGCCAACGGCTCCCTGACCCCGCTCCGCGGCGACCTGGAGCGCGCCGTCGCCGAGGCGGCCGTCGCCCGCCCGGACGCCGCCGCCCGCGGCCACAAACTCCTCACCCCCGGTGAGGCCCGCGCCCTGAACCCGGCCCTGCGCGGCGACTTCGACGCCGCGCTGTACTGCGAGCGCGACGCCGCCGTGGAACCGCGCACCGCCCAGCTCGCCCTGCGCGCCGAACTGAACAAGTCCCCGCGCTACACCTTCCTGCCCGGCCGCGAGGTCCGCGACGTCGTCGGCGACCACGCCGTCCGCGACGACCACGGTGACGTGCACACCGGCGACGTCGTCGTCCTCGCCACCGGCGCCTGGCTCGGCGGCCTCGTGCGCGAACTGGCCGGACCCGACCTGCCCGTGCGCCGGGTGCGGCTCCAGATGATGCAGACCGACCCCCTCGGCGAACCGCTCACCACCTCGGTCGCCGACGCCGACAGCTTCCGCTACTACCCGGCGTACGGCTCGCCCGCCCTGGACGAGCTGAACGCACGGCAGCCGCAGCCGGCCACGGCCGCGGAGCACAGGATGCAGCTGCTCATGGTCCAGCGCGCCGACGGCGGACTGACCATCGGCGACACCCACGAGTACGAGCACCCCTTCGCCTTCGACACCCTCGAAGACCCCTACGAGCACCTCACCGGCGTCGTCGAGTCCCTCCTCGGCCGCCCGCTGCCCCGCATCCGCCGCCGCTGGGCCGGCGTGTACGCGCAGTGCACCGACAAGAGCCGCGTCGTGCACCGGCAGCGGGTGCGCGACGGCGTGTGGCTGGTCACCGGGCCCGGCGGGCGCGGCATGACCTGCTCACCCGCGATAGCCGAGACCACCGCGAACGAACTGGGCTGGTGAACACCCCGATGACCACGACCTCCCCCGACATCCGCCTCGTCGTCCTCGACATGGCCGGCACCACCGTCGCCGACGGCGGCCTCGTCGAGCGCGCCTTCGACACGGCCGCCCGCGCACTCGGCGTCGAGCCCGGCACCCCGGACCACGCCGAGAAGCTCGCCTACGTCCGCGCCACCATGGGCGAGTCCAAGATCTCCGTCTTCCGGCACCTGTTCGGCGACGAGGACCGCGCCCAGCGCGCCAACACCGCCTTCGAGAAGGCGTACGGCGAACTCGTCGACGGCGGCCTGATCGCCCCGGTCCCCGGCGCCCGCGAGGCCGTCGAGGAGCTGGCCGCCGACGGCCGCACCGTCGTCCTCACCACCGGCTTCGCCCGTGTCACCCAGGACGCCATCCTCGCCGCCCTCGGCTGGCAGGACCTGGTGCCGCTCACCCTGTGCCCCGCCGACGCGGGCGGGCGCGGACGGCCCTACCCGGACATGGTGCTGGCGGCCTTCCTGCGCACCGGCGCCGCCGACGACGTACGCCAGGTCGCCGTCGTCGGCGACACCTCGTACGACGTGCTCAGCGGCGTACGCGCCGGAGCGGGACTGGTCGCCGGGGTGCGCACCGGAGCGCACGGCGACGACGCCTTCCGCGAGGCGGGCGCGAGCCACGTGCTGGACTCCGTCGCCGGTCTGCCCGCCCTCCTGCGGGGAGCATCCGGCTGATGAGCACCACAAGCAGCGGCATCCGCTTCGACTCGGTCACCGTCGCCTACGACGGCAACGTCGTCCTCGACGCCCTCGACCTCACCGTCGAACCCGGCGAGGTCATGGCGCTGCTCGGGCCGTCGGGATCCGGCAAGACCACCGCGCTGCGGGCGGTCGCCGGGTTCGTACGGCCCGCCTCCGGGCGGGTGTTCCTCGGCGACCGCGACGTCACCGGACTGCCCCCGCACCGGCGGGGCATCGGCATGGTCGTCCAGCAGTACGCCCTGTTCCCGCACATGCGGGTGGAGGACAACGTCGCCTTCGGACTCAAGGCCCGCAAGGTGGCCAAGGCCGAGATCCGGACCCGGGTGTCCGAGGCGCTGGAGATGACCGGCATGGGCGCCTACGCCCGCCGCCACCCCCGCGAGCTGTCCGGCGGCCAGCAGCAGCGCGTCGCCATCGCCCGCGCGCTCGCCGTCCGCCCGGACGTCCTGCTCCTCGACGAGCCGCTGTCCGCCCTCGACGCCCAGCTGCGCTCCGGCATGCTCGCCGAACTGGCCCGCCTGCACCGCGAGCTGCCCGAGGTGTCGATCCTGTACGTCACCCACGACCAGGTGGAGGCCCTCACCCTCGCCGACCGGATCGCGGTGATGGACCGGGCCCGCCTCCAGGCCTGCGGCACCCCGCGCGAGCTGTACCGGGCACCGGCCAACGCGTTCACCGCGTCCTTCGTCGGCAACGCGAACCTGCTGCCGGTGACCGTCCGCGCCGGGGGAGTGTCCTTCGGGGACGCGGAGATCGAGGTGGACACGGGAGGGGCCGCGGCGGGCGCCACGGCCACCCTGTGCGTACGCCCGCACCTCGTCGGACTCGGCGACGGCCCCAACCGGATCACCGGCACGGTGCGGGAGATCCAGTGGCGGGGCGCCACCCACCGCCTCTACGTCGAGGTGGACGGCCACCGCGTCATGGCGGACGTGCGCGAGCTGAAGGCTCCGCCGGTGCACGGGGAGCCGGTGAGCCTGCACTTCGCCCCCGAGGACGCCGTGCTGCTGCCCGCGGGGGTGAGCACCGGTGAGGAGTAAAACGGCGTACCTGTGGACCCTGCCGCCCGTGGCCCTGCTCGCCCTCTTCTTCCTCTACCCCCTCGCCCTCGTCGTCCAGCAGTCCTTCCAGCCGGACACCGGCGGCACCTCGCTCCAGCCGTACGCCGACGTCTTCGCCTCGGGGGCGTTCCGCGAGGCGCTGTGGACCACCGTGTGGCTGGCGGTGGCGGCCACCGCCGGCTGCCTGGTGCTCGGGTTCGTCCTGGCGCTGGTCATCGCCTTCGTGCCGTTCCCCGGGTCGAAGGCGGTGGCCCGCTTCATCGACGTCTTCCTGTCCTTCCCGTCCTTCCTGATCACGCTCGCGCTGCTGTTCGTCTACGGCACCGTCGGCATGGCCAACGGCGCGTGGACCGACGTGACGGGCGCGGCCGAGGGGCCGTTCCAGTTCCTCACCACGCCCTGGGGCGTGCTGCTCGCGGAGATCACGTACTTCACGCCGTTCGTGATGCGCCCGCTGCTCGCCGCCTTCTCGCAGCTCGACACGGCCCAGCTGGAGGCCGCCGGTTCGCTGGGCGCCCGCGCGCCGCGCATCGTCCGGCAGATCATCCTGCCCGAGGCGCTGCCCGCCCTCGCGGCCGGCGGCAGCCTGGTCCTCGTCCTGTGCCTGAACGAGTTCGGCATCGTCCTGTTCACCGGCGCCAAGGGCGTCACGACCCTGCCGACCCTCGTCTACGGCAAGGCGATCCTGGAGTCCGACTACCCGGGCGCCTGCGTGGTCGCCGTCGTCAACGTCCTGATCTCCGTGGGCCTCTATGGCCTCTACCGGGTGGTGAGCCGCCGTGCTGGTGCATAACCGCGCAGCGAGGTGGGCCGTGTGGGCGGTCTTCCTCGTCCTCTTCCTGCCGCTGTTCGCCCTTCCGCTCCTCGTGGTCCTCGGCGCCTCCTTCGCCACCCACTGGTCCAGCGTCCTGCCCTCCGGCTTCACCACCGCGCACTACGAGTCCGCCACCCGCGGCGAGGCCCTCCAGGCGCTCACCACCAGCCTGGTCACCGCCGCCACCGCCAGCCTCCTCGCCCTCGCGACCGGAACCTGGGCCGCGCTCGCCGCGGCGGCGCTCAGACAGCGGCACCGCAAGGCGCTCGACGCCCTGTTCGTGCTGCCCCTCGCCGTGCCCTCCGTCGTCGTCGGCCTCGCCACGCTGGTCGCCTTCTCCCAGCCGCCGATGCTGCTCAACGGCACCCGCTGGATCGTGATCATCGCCCACACCGTGCTGGTCACCGCCTTCGCCCACCAGTCCGTGTCCGCCGCCCTCACCCGCCTCGACCCGGCCTACGAGCAGGCCGCCGCCTCCCTCGGCGCCTCCCCGGCGTACGTCCTGTGGCGGGTGCGGCTCCCGCTGCTGCTGCCGTCCCTGACCGCCGCCGCCGGCCTCTGCTTCGCCCTGTCCATGGGCGAGCTGAGCGCCACGATGATGCTCTACCCGCCCGACTGGACCCCGCTGCCCGTCCTGATCTACGCGGCCACCGACCGCGGCGCCCTGTTCACCGGCTCCGCCGTCGCCGTGGTCCTCATGACGGCCACCCTGCTGGTGCTGCTCGCCGTCTCCCGGATCCGCACCAGAGCCTCGTACCGCTAGCCCTTCCCCACCGCCTCGCAAGGAGCGCACCTCGCCATGCCCAACAAGCCCCTCCTGCCGCTCGCCGCCCTCTGCCTCCTCGCCCTCCCGCTCACCGCCTGCGGCACCGGCACCGCCGCCTCCGACGAGAACGTCGTCACCGTCTACAGCGCCGACGGCCTCAAGGGCGAGAACGGCGACGGCTGGTACGACCGGGTCTTCAAGGACTTCGAGAAGGAGACCGGCATCAAGGTCGAGTACGTCGAGGGCGGCTCCGGCGAGATGGTGCAGCGCACCGTCCGCGAGAAGCGCAACCCGCAGGCCGACGTCCTCGTCACCCTCCCGCCCTTCATCCAGCAGGCAGACACCAAGGGCCTGCTCCAGCAGTACGCCCCGAAGGGCGTCGACCGGGTCAGCGGCGCCGACAAGGCCGCGAACGGCACCTGGACCGCCGTCATCAACAACTACTTCGGGTTCATACACAACACCAAGGAGCTGAAGCAGACCCCCGCCACCTGGGAGGACCTGCTCGACGGGAAGTACAAGAACAAGCTCCAGTACTCCACCCCCGGCGTCGCCGGGGACGGCACCGCCGTCCTCATCAAGGCCATGCACGACTTCGGCGGCGAGAAGCCCGCCATGGAGTACCTGAAGAAGCTCCAGGCCAACAACGTCGGCCCGTCCGCCTCCACCGGCAAGCTCGCCCCCAAGGTCGACAAGGGCGAACTGCTCGTCGCCAACGGGGACGTGCAGATGAACTACGCCCAGTCCAAGTCCATGCCGAACCTCGGCATCTGGTTCCCGGCCCGCGAGGGCAGGAATCCCACCACCTTCGCCCTGCCGTACGCGGCCGGCCTGGTCACCGACGCCCCGCACAGCGAGAACGGCAGGAAGCTCCTCGACTACCTGCTGGGCCAGAGGGCACAGGCCCAGGTCAGCGAGATCGGCGGCGGCTTCGCGGCCCGCCAGGACGTCAAGGCCACCGACGCCAACGCCATCGCGCTCACCAAGCTGATGGACGGCGTGGAGGTCTTCGAGCCCGACTGGAACGACATCGAGGAGAACCTCACCTCCTACATCGAGGCCTGGAAGGAGGCGACGGGGAACTGACCCGGCCGGGGCCGACCCGGACGCGAATGATCACGGATCGTCAACTTCCTTCCGTTTGGCGCCGGTTGCCCGTCACGCCCTATCCGGAGCCGCTCCCGTGTGGCTATTCTTGGCGCCCCCAGTGCTTCCGCGGGAGGAAGGCATGGCCGAGCGGTTGACCGTGGGAATCGACGTGGGGGGCACGAAGACCGCCGCGGTTCTCCTGTCCGGTACCGGAGAAGTACTGGCGACGGTGACCGAACCCACGGACCGCTCCGGTTCTCCGCGGCAATGCGCCGACCACGCGGTGGCGCTGACCGACGGACTGCTGAGAACCGTCGGTCGTCCACGTGACGCCCTCGGCGCCGTCGGAGTCGGCCTTCCCGGACTGATCGCGCCCGACCGGACTTTTCGCGACTCCATCATTCTGCCCGCTTGGCGGAACGTGGACTTCGGGGCCTGTCTTGAACCCCGTCTGAACATTCCCGTGGTGGTCGACAATGACGCGACCATGACGGCCCTCGGACATCTGTCCGGCATTCCGGAACGGCAACGTCCGAGCTGTCTCGTCTGCCTCACCCTCGGCACCGGAGTGGGAGGCGCCGTGCTGCTCCACGGAGTGCCGATGAGAGGCCCCGACGGGACGGCCGGCCAGATCGGGCACACGACCGTCGATCCCACCGGCCGCCGGTGCGCGTGCGGAGCGACGGGGTGTCTCAACGCCTACGCCTCCGGTACGGCCATCACCTCCCGCTACCGCGAGTTGAGAGCGGATGCGCGGTCCGGCGACGGCGGTGGGCAGGACACCGCACCGGGCGCCGTGAGCTTCGAGGAGTCCCTGCGCCGGCGGGACCCCTCGGCACGGCGCGCCCTCGACGAGGCGGTGCGGGCTCTCGTCATCTCGATCTCCGGCGTCGTCAACGTGCTCAATCCCGAACTGGTCGTCCTCGGCGGGGGAGTGGCAGACCTCGGTCCGTCGCTCACGGACCCCGTGCAGGCGGGCGTCTCCCGGCGCTCCTTTCCGGCCCCCGCACGGCGCGTACGCGTCTGCCGGGCCGCACACGGGTCGCTGACCGGGGCGATGGGCGCCGCCGTCACGGCCGCCGGGCCCGAGGGCGCCGGACGCGGAGACCTGCCGTAGACCGAGACCGCACCGCCCGAGGAGACAGCCGATGACCCCGGAAGACGTCACACAGTGGATGCGG
The DNA here is from genome assembly GCF_044590125.1 of Streptomyces sp. BBFR25. Taxonomy (NCBI): domain Bacteria; kingdom Bacillati; phylum Actinomycetota; class Actinomycetes; order Kitasatosporales; family Streptomycetaceae; genus Streptomyces; species Streptomyces sp. BBFR25. The sequence goes on along the minus strand of NZ_CP172447.1, from coordinate 3,248,737 downwards.
TCCGCTCTTCCGCGGCCGGACCTGCCCGTCGTGTGGCTGTTCGACGTCGACGACACGCTCACGGACACGCAGTCCATGCATCATCGGGCGGCCGAGTCCCTGGAGTCCGGGCTGGCGGCCTCCATGGGTGCGGACCGCGCCTCCTCCGTCTCGCGCCGCTTCCGCACGGTCTTCGACGAACTCCTCCTGGTCCACCAGCAGAGCCCGGTCGACGACGAGAGGCTGCGTTCCCTCCGGGAACTGGAGGAGCGCGTCCGGGACGCCCAGCGGGAGATCTCCGAGAAGTGGGGCACCACACGGCTCTTCAGCCGGGAGATCCTGTTGCACCTCGCCGCCGAGGACTGCGGGGTGCCGCTCGCTCCTGACGAGCTGCGGCAGGCCGTGGACCACTACTGGGACCACATGCTGAAGCATCCCCTCGTCTATCCCGACGCGGTGCGCATGCTCCGGAAACTGGAATCCCGCCGGGCACCGGTGTATCTCATGACCTCCAGCGACGCCCGCTACCGGCCGAAAGCCGACGGGGGGTTCGGTTATGACCCGCGCGCGTCACGTCACGACAAACGCCGCCGGATGGTGAACCTCCGGGAACACGGAATCCGATACGCGAAGTCCTTCATCGGCGACCCGACGGACAAACCGTCGGAAGAATTCTTCGACCTGGTGTTCTCGGGCATCGCGGAGGATCTCGGCTCGCCGCGCGGTGAATTCTCCGTCGTCGCCGTGGGCGACTCCTACCGGTCCGACATCCAGACCCCGCTCGCGCTGGTCGAAGAGGCCGTCGGCATTCTCTGCCGGCGCAAGCAGCCCGCGGCCCGCGTGGAGAGCGACCGGGCCCTGTCCGTAGGAGATCTGGACATGGTCACGGAATACCTGGACGGGACCGAGAGGGGGCACGGCGGATGAAGGTGGCCGTCATCGTCGACGACCTGGACCCCGCCCGGCGCAGAAGGTGCTTCTGGGAGGAGCAGCTCTCGGCCGTGTCCGGCGTCGAGTGCACCCTCGTCAGCCTGCTGGCGAACATGGAGAGCCGTCGCTTCTTCAACGTCTACGAGTTCGACGTCGTCATATTCAACTGGTGCGTCCTCGACGGCGCGGTGATGTACGCGTCCGACCGCGCCCGGGACATCCTCGCCTTCTACGACGACCACTTCTTCCAGTACGTCCGCCGGGGCGGCGTGGTCATCATGGAGAACCAGCCCAAACGCTGGCGCCCCGCTCAGCAGGCCTACGACGTCCTCTTCCCGGGCCAGCTCGTCGTCACCCAGGGCGAGACCTACGTCTACGGCTCCACCGTCCAGACCAACGCCGCCCTGCGGGGACACCCGCTCCTCCAGGGCATTCCCGGCACCGTCAACTCCGCCTACTCCCATCCCCTCGACACGTCCTGGTTCCCGCCGGGGTCGACGAGTCCGCGGTCGATCGAGGAACTGCACCCGACCAAGATGTACACGGGCGCCTTCCGGAGCTGGTCGAGGGGCTGGCTTCCGCTGCTCTACACGGAGGACCGGCGCAACCCCGTCCTGCTGGTGAAGACCGAGGGGCTCGGTCTGTGGATCGTCTCGACCATGTTCCTCGCCTCGTCCAACGTCGCCGACCTCATAGAGTCGCTGGTCGTGGGGGCGCGCAGCCACTCCCACGCCATCCACCACTTCCACGACGCCCAGGAACGCAAGCGGCGCGTCAGGACCGTCGCCGGCGTCGCCGGTGTGCTCGCACTCGGCGCCGGTCTCTTCCTGCTGCTGCAGTCGGGCGCGCTCACCTCCACCATCCCGTACGGCGACACCTGGGCGGGTAACTTCGCGACGAGCCTGCTGTTCGCGGCCCTGGTGAGCGGCGTCACCTTCCTCCGCGGCTTTCTCTTCCTGACCTGGCGCTCACTGCGCCATCGCTGACCGCGACGGACCCGGGCGCGTCAGGCGTTCACGGAGACGACCGCCTTGCGGTAGGGCGCGGTGGCCGCGTCGCCGCGGGCGAGCACGAGAGCGCGGACGAGACGAGGGGCCTCGTCGAGTGGCACGACATCGGTGATGATCTTCCGGAAGACCGCCGGGTGCTCCGCGAGCAGCCGCATCGCGTCCTCCAGATGCCGCCGGGACGTGCCGCGGTGCCCCGTGAGACCGAGCGGTTTGCCACCGGTCGCGGTCACCGGCGCGACCCGGCCCGGCCAGGGCCGACCGCACACGTTGGCCCGGCGGACGCCGTGCGGATCCGCTCCGGGGAGCGCCCACGGGGTCTCCCCGGGCGGGAAGCCCGTGACGAGGTCGATCCGGGCACCGGGCGCCGCCACGCGGACGGCCTCGGCCAGCGCGCCCTGCCGGTGCTCCCGGCCCACGCACAGGGCCACGGCGTCCGGGGCGAAGCCCTCGTCCAGCCGACCCGATGCCGTGGCCGACGCGAGGTGGTCCGCCACCAGTCCGCGCTCCGTGGCGTACCGGACCCTCCGGTCGGAACGGTCGGCCAGGGCGACCTCCGGCACGCCGAGGAGCCGGGCCGCCACCGCGGTGAGCAGGCCCATGGGCCCCGCCCCGACGACGAGAAGCCGCTCGGGCGGCCGTGGACGGGCCAGCAGCCCGATGCCGTAGACCGCCACACCCAGCGGCTCGGAGAGCACGGCCGGCAGGGGGTCGAGGCCGGGGCGGACCGGGACCAGCAGCCCGCTCCAGGCGGCGGAACCCGGTATCCGCACCGCTTCCTGCAGCATGCCCTCCTCGCTGTGCCCGATGATCCGGTCCTGGTCCTCGCCGTTGACGGGGTTGACGAGGAAGCGGGCGCCGAGCGTGTCCCCGGGGCCGTCGGGCGGGTGGCCGGACACGATCCGGACCACGGCCTCGTGCCCCAGTACGGCGGCTCTGTCGCTCCGCCTGCCCGCGACGATGTCGAGGTCCGTCCCGCAGATCCCCACGAAGTCCGGGGCGAGGACCAACGCGTCGGCGTCCGCGTCCGCGTCCGCGTGCGGGAGAGGGTGCGGTGCGAGGACGACCCCGCCTCCGCCGGGCGCCACGACGATCCGCCGCTGCCGCCTGCCCGTCATGCCCGTCCCCACGCGGAGGAGAGACGCGAGCAGGCTCCGGCCAGCTCACCGGCCGTGATGTCGCTGACGAACACCGGGTGGCGGCCGAGCCGGTGGATCAGGGGGAAGCGCTGGTCGCCGCCCCGGTGCCCCGCCGTCTCGCCGAGGTGGGCGAAGAGCCGGGCGGCGGAGACGCTTTCGCTGTGCGTGGGAAGCCCCACGCGCCGCATCAAGTTGATGACGCGGTCGGCGAGCCGGGGCGCCGTGACGCCCCGCTGACGGCCGATCTCCAACGCCAGCGCCATGTCGACCGCGACCGCCGCTCCGTGGGTCGTGCCGCTCCCGGCGGCCACCTCGATCACCGGGCTCACGCTGTGACCGAAGTCCAGCGGCCGCTCCAGGTCGGCTTCCCAGAGATTCCCGGCCAGCGAGGACATCGTCGCGTCCGCCGCGCGCGCGACCAGTTCCACACCGTGTTCCGTACGGTAGAAATCCGGGTCCGACAGCCGCCCCGCGTGGGCCTCCAGCAGCCGGTAGAGGTCCGGATCCTCCACCACCGCGATCTTTATCGCCTCCGCGACGCCGCTGACCATGTGGAGGTGAGGAAGCGTCCGCAGAAAGGCGACGTCCAGGATCACGGCCGTCGGAGGGTAGAAGAGGCCCAGGCGGTTCTTGTGGCCGAAGGCGTTGATGGCCACCTTCGCTCCGACCCCCGCGTCGATCAGCCCGACGAGGGAGGTGGGGACACGGACGTACGGCACGCCTCGCCGGTAGAGCCCGGCCGCCAGGCCCACCGCGTCCAGGAGCGCCCCGCCCCCCACCGCCACGATGGGATGCTGGGTGCGGGAGACGCCGATGCTCTCGAAGGCTTCCAGGAGAGCGGCGAGGGACGGCCAGCTCTTCAGGTCCTCGCCCGCCGCGACGCTCTTCAGCACGGGGCGGAAACCGGCCTGTTCGAGTTCCGCCACCAGCACGGGCCCGTGGGCCCCGGACACCGCCGCGTCGACGACGACCACGGGGCGGGGCCCGGAGCCCATCGCCACCAGGCTCTCGACCAGCACTGTCGCCGCGCCGGAATCCGTCACCGTGACCCCGTAGGCCGTCCGGCGGACCTCCTCCATCCGACGACTGCGGTGCGCGAGCAGAACGGGTGCGTCCGGTGGAGGGGCGTCCGGTGAGCCGGTGACGGACGCGTCCGCCGCGAGTGCGGCTCCCTGGAGCCCGGCGTCGGCCTGTGCGTCCGCGAAGGCGACGAGGTCGGCGAAGTAGGAGGGGTCGTCGTCGGAGACCAGATACAGCCCCAGCTCCGTCAGGTTGCGGAGCATCGCGTCCCGGTAAGGGCGGCCGAGGGTTCGGGGAACGCCCCCGGTGACGACGATCCGCGCCACCTCCGGGTCGACGGTCAGCAGGGAGATCACCGACCGGGCGAGCGGCTTCACCACCGCGTCGAGCAGCCGTTCCGCGGCCGGCTCCCGCTCGTCCAGGCCGCGCCCCAGCACCCGCGCCCAGCGACCGGGCTCGTGGAGCAGCGCCGGGTCCAGCCAGTCCGGCTGCTCGAAGGCCTGCCCCAGACGCGCCATGACCTGCGGTATGCCACGCCCCGAGCAGTAGGCGTTCAGGTGGGCGTCGGCTCCGCAGTCGCAGCGTAATCGCAGCGGATCACCGGCGGCGTGGAAGTCGATCGGGACGTGCCCGATCTCCCCCTGTATCCCCTGGCGCGGGTGCAGGGGCACCGTACGCGTGGCCGTCTCGATGGTCCGGCAGGCGATTCCCGTGCTCACCGTCACCACGGAGATCTTCGCGGCCTTCCGGTACGTCGGCTGCCGCGCGAAGTACGTCGCCAGCGCGGTGACGTCGTTGGTGACGAACCAGGTGACGTCGCCCCGTCGCGCGGCAAGGGCGCCGAGCAGGTCGAACGGCTGGGAGCCGGGCCCCCACAGGGGCCCCGCGTTGAGAATGACGCCGGTGCGGCCGTTGAGGGCGGCCCCCATCGAGATGCTGGCCCGCGGGGAGTGACCGGGCTCCGGGGGCGCCAGGCGCCGCGTCTCGGTGAGGACGTACTCCACGAGGCCTTCCCGCAACTCCGGTTGGGAGAGCCCCGGGTGACTCAGGTAGTTCACGGCGGGCCGCCGGGTCACCTGCTCCAGGACCCCGTCCGGCCGCCGCACACCGCTGCGGAACCATGTGCCTCCGAGGTCGAAGACGACCTGCGGACGTTCCGCGGGGGATGCGGGGGGTGAGGCGGCCGGGTCGACCGGAGGGGCCACTAGTACTCCGCCAGTGACTCGAACCGCCCGATGTCGACGCCCGTCTCCGCGACGGCGGTCCTGACTTCCGCGTCGATGAGCTTGAGCACCGTGCCGTCGTGGTCGAACGCCTCCGCGATGATCACCAGGTTGGGCGAGTTGGACGAGGCCCTGATCAGAAGCCAGCTGCGGTCTTCCAGTTCGAGACGGATGCCGTTGATCCGCCTGATGTTCGTGATGCGCTTCCCGGCGAGGCTCTCCCGCTGCTCGAAGTACGCGGCGAGCCGGTCGACCACGGCGTACTTCGTCTCGTCCGACGCGTAGGGCTGGCGGTTGGGGGAGGAGAAGGATGTCGGGAGCGCCGCCAACTGCTGCGACAGGCTCGCGTCCTGGGCCGTGGCCTTCGCGCTGCACAGCATCCACAGCAGGGCGAGCGCGGCCACGCAGGCGTCGTCGTAGCCGTGGCCGAGGGGTTCGCTGAAGAAGAAGTGCCCGCTCCTCTCGAACCCCGCCACCGCTTGGACCTCGGCGACCTTGGCCTTGACGTAGGAGTGCCCCGTCTTCGCCCAGACCACGTCGCTGTTCAGCTCGGACTCGTAGAGAGAGGTCGACTTGACGTCGATGACGAAGGGGCCGGACGAACCCGTCCGCTCTTCGAGGAACTTCGCGATGACGAGCCCCACCCGGTCCGCGAAGACGAGGCTGCCCCGGTCGTCGATGACGCCCAGCCGGTCACCGTCGCCGTCGAAGCAGAGCCCGACGTCGGCTCCGCTCCCGGCGACGAGGGACTCCACCGAACGAAGGAAGGGAACACTCTCCGGATTCGGGTTGAAATGCGGGAAGGTCCAGTCCGGCTCCACATTCCCCGGGACGATCTCGAAGCCCAGCCTTTCGAGGACGTGCGGGGCGAAGAGGCCCGCCGTTCCGTTCCCGGTCTCCACCGCCACCTTGACGCGCGGCAGTCCCCGGAACCGCTCGGTCCAGGACTCGACCAGGCTGTCGATGTAGTCCTCGCGGGCAGACGCGTCGAACGTGTAAGAACCGGCGCGAGCGTTCTCCATGCCCTCGGCCCGGCCTTCGAGTGTGTAGGCCGCGAAGTCCCGCATTTCCGTGGGGCCGAAGGTGGATGCCTTGCGGTGCCCGATCTTGACCCCGGTCCAGCCGTTCTCGTTGTGGCTGGCCGTCACCATGGCCACGCAGGGAATGTCGTGGGCGAACTGCGCGTGGTAGGCGCCGGGGGTGGTGGTGAGACCGATGTCCACGACGTCCATTCCGGACTGGAGCAGCCCGACCACCAGCGCGTTCTTCACGTTCTCGGAGTAACTGCGGAAGTCGTGCCCCACCACGATGCGCCGCCCGGCGTCGAGCCGGTCGGCGAGGAACCTGCCGAGGTGGAGCCCGAGGGTGCGGACCCCGACGTAGTTCAGACCGACGGGGGTGCCGTCACCGGTCGGTTCGATGACCCAGCGCGCGTCGTACTCGCGGAATCCGGTCGCCGCCAGGAGCGCTTCTCGGAAGTACCTGTCCGAGTTGTAGGTGTCGTTCATCTATGCATCGCCTCGGGGGGTCGCCGCGCTGAGTGCCTGGAGGTGTTCGAGCGGGAAATCAAGAATCAAGCGCCTGGGCACGACTCCGCCCCTGGACAGGTCGAACGAGAATGTCTCCCCCGCGCGCTCCAGAGTGAGGTGATCGTGTTCCGACTCGATCGAGTGCGGTCCGGACTGCTCGATCACCAGGGTGGCGAGACGCGTCAGGTCCTCCTGCCGGAAGCGCCCGGTGATATCCACCCATTCATCGGCCTGGAGATCGAACGGCCAGTGCGCTTTGATCACGACGTCCTTCTCGTCGGCGAGAATGTCCACACTCCCCTCGACCGGATGAGGGATGCGGAGGATTGTGTTCATGCTGCTCCCGCTTCTTCGGAGCTCGAGGCTCACCCCGCAGCCCGGACAGTGATCTCGCCGTAACGCAGAGTGACGAGGCGTCGTGGTGGTCACTATACTGTCTGGGCCGCTCGCGGCCAGCAAGGTTCCCGGTCGACGTCGGGCGCGCAATTCCCCCTCCGTTGCGGCCTGTTGAGACGCGCGTGCCGCGGATGCCACCCGCGGTCGCCGCGGGGCGACGCGCTCTGTCTAGGCTGGGGCGCACGCAGGACCGCGCAGGCAGGAGACCCGCACATGGCAGACCGCAAGCCCATCGAGTCGTGGCTCACCGACATGGACGGGGTCCTCATCCACGAAGGCGTGCCGATCCCCGGCGCCGACGCCTTCATCAAGAGGCTCCGCGAATCCGGCAAGCCCTTCCTGGTCCTCACCAACAACTCGATCTACACCCCGCGCGACCTGCACGCCCGGCTGCGCCGGATGGGCCTGGAGGTGCCGATCGAGTCCATCTGGACCTCGGCGCTGGCCACCGCCAAGTTCCTGGACGACCAGCGGCCCGGCGGCTCGGCGTACGTCATCGGCGAGGCCGGTCTGACCACGGCCCTGCATGACATCGGCTACATCCTCACCGACCACGAGCCCGACTACGTGGTCCTCGGCGAGACCCGCACCTACTCCTTCGAGGCCATGACGAAGGCGGTACGCCTGATCAACGCGGGCGCCCGTTTCATCTGCACCAACCCCGACGAGACCGGACCCTCCGCCGAGGGGCCGCTCCCGGCGACCGGCGCGGTGGCCGCCCTGATCACCAAGGCGACCGGCAAGCAGCCGTACTTCGCGGGGAAGCCCAACCCGCTGATGATGCGCACCGGGCTCAACGCGATCGGTGCCCACTCCGAGACCAGCGCGATGATCGGCGACCGCATGGACACCGACGTGCTGGCCGGCATCGAGGCCGGGATGCAGACCTTCCTCGTCCTCACCGGCCTCACCCGGCCCGAGCAGGTCGAGAACTTCCCCTACCGCCCGTCCCAGGTGGTCGACTCCATCGCGGACCTCGTGGAACGGGTCTGAAACGCGGATGTTCTCCGCATGACCCGATCGGCCTAGCCCACCCCCGCGCAGGATGCGGTGACGGGCCCCGCGGGGCAGCCTCCAGATAACTGGAGGTACACGATGGGCTCACTGAAAGTCACGCTCTGTGCCGGAGCCGCGCTGGCCACCGCGCTGTGCGCACCGGCGGCCGGCGCCTGGGCGGCGGACGGCGGCGGTGTCTCCGTGACACCGTCCTCGCCCGCCCCCGGCACCGACGTCACGCTCCGCGTACCCGACTGCACCGAGAAGACGGCCGTCGCCGTGTCCGCGGCGTTCGAGTCGGACGTACGGCTCAGCCTGGCCGCGGGCGACGGCGTCCTCGTCGGGTCCAGCCAGGTGCGCACCACCGTGCAGGCCGGTGCCTACGCCGTACAGGTCAAGTGCGGCGACCGCGCCCGCAAGGGCACCATCACCGTCGGGGAGCACCGGCGCCCGGACACCCGGCCGTCCGCACCCGCCTCGCCCGTCGCCCCGGTGGACGCGGGCGGCGGCGGCACCGCGCGGCTGGCCGCCGCCGACAGCGCCGAGCAGGCCCGCTCCGAGGCGCCCGGCACGGCGCACACCGTGACCGGCCTGGTGCTCGCGGGCATCGCCGCCGTCGCCGTGGCGCTGCGCAGCGTGCGCAGCCGGAGCCGCGGGACGGACTGACCATGTCCGGACAGCACACGCGGGACACCGCACCGGATGCCGCCCCCCGCGGCCGCCTGGTGACCGGCATCGCCTGGACGGTGCTGCTCCTCGGGCTGTGGCTGTGGGGCCGCGAGGCCACCGACGTGCGCGAGGGCATATCCCGGCCGGCCACCGGCGACATGGCGGCGGCCGGGCGGCCCCCCGACGTCCCCCTGCCCCCGGCCCACGCACCGCTCGACGACGCCCGGCCGCAGCGGCTCGACGTCCCCGGACTCGGCATCGACGCCCCCGTCGTGGCCCGCGGCCTCGACGGCAAGGGCGCCATCGAGCCCCCGCCCTTCGACCGGCCCGGCTCCGTCGGCTGGTACGAGGCCGGGGTCGCCCCCGGAGCGGCCGGGACCGCCCTGATGGTCGGCCACGTCGACACCGAGACCCGGCCCGCCGTCTTCTACGAGCTGAGCACCCTGGAACCCGGCGAGACGATCCGGGTGGTCCGCGCCGGCGCCGAGGTCGCCGAGTTCACCGTGGACGACGTCCAGGTCCTCACCCGCGACGGCTTCGACGCCCAGCAGGCCTACGGGCCCCGCGAGACGGAGCGCGCCGAACTCCGCCTCATCACCTGCGGCGGCACCTTCGACCAGACCACCGGGACCTACACGGCCAACGTCGTCGTCTCCGCCTACCTGACCGGAACCGCCTCCTAGCCTCCTAGCACAACCCCGGGGCCCCCACCCGGGAACCGCATGGGCCCAGGCCGCGTATGTCAGGATTGAGCCTCGGAACAGTGCACCCAGGGGGGTTGGATGTACGGCAGCAAGCCGGCCGGAAACATGTCCAGGAGGCGAGCTGCGTCGGCGGCGGCACTCGGAGCGGCGGCCCTGCTGCTCGCGGGCTGCTCCTCCTCCGGCGACGGGGACGACAAGGGCACCGACGCCGGGATCACACAACAGCCCAAGGAGACCGACCCGTTCTGGGTCAACCCCGACGGCACCGCGGCCGAGCAGGTCGCTTCCCTGACCGAGGCGGGCAAGAAGGACCAGGCCGAACAGATCCGCAAGATCGCCCAGCAGCCGACCGGCGAGTGGATCAGCCCGGAGAACCCCGAGGAGCAGGCCCGCGGCTTCACCGAGGCCGCCGACGAGGCGGGCCGTACCGCGCTGCTCGTCCTCTACAACATCCCGCACCGCGACTGCGGCCAGTACTCGGGCGGCGGCGCCGCCGACGGCAACGCCTACCGCTCCTTCGTCGACGGCGTGGCCAAGGGCATCGGCGACCGTGCCGCCACCGTCGTCCTGGAACCGGACGCGGTGCTCCACCTCGTCGACGGCTGCACCCCGCAGGAGTTCCACGAGGAGCGCTACGACCTGCTCAAGGGCGCGATCGCCAAGCTCGGCGCCCTGAAGAACACCAAGGTGTACCTGGACGCGGGCAACGCGGGCTGGGGCCACCCCGACCAGATCTTCGACCCCCTGAAGCGGGCCGGCATCGACCAGGCCGACGGCTTCGCGGTCAACGTGTCGAACTTCTACACCACCGAGGACTCCCTCGCCTACGGCAAGCAGCTCTCCGCCAAGGTGGGCGGCAAGCACTTCGTCATCGACACCAGCCGCAACGGCAACGGCCCCTACACGGAGGGCGCCCCCGACGAACGCTGGTGCAACCCCCCGGGCCGAGCCCTCGGCGAAACCCCGACGACGAAGACGGCCGACCCCCTGGTCGACGCCTACCTCTGGGTCAAGCGCCCCGGAGAGTCCGACGGCGAATGCAAGGGCGGCCCGAAGGCGGGCGAGTGGTACCCCGAGTACGCCCTGAAACTGGCGCAAGGGACAGAAGCCTGAGGGGCGCGGGGCTGCGACATGTGCGGCTACCGCCGCGTGGGCGCGACAAGCCACAGCGCTCCCGCACCCTGAGTCACAACCTGCGGGAGCGCTACGGCACCCGCACCCACTCCGCCTTGCTCGGCGTCCCCTCCCCATCAGTCACGAACATCATGTACCACCCCGACTGCACCAGATTCTTATTACCGGGCACCGTCACCCTCAGCTTGTCCCCGTCCGCCTCGAAGTCCAACGCGATGGACCGCTGATCCACGTCCGTGACGTGAGTCGACGCGCTCGGCCGGATCAACCGCACCTTCTTGACCGTCGACGCCGCACGCGAGGTGAACGTCCCCGACTCCCCGCGCGCGATGGTCTGCGGACCGCCGGACAGGTCCGGCCGCGAGTCCCGGTACAGGTACGGCGGCGTGTAGATCTCCACACGCTGCTCGAACTTGCCCGGCTTGGTGTTGGCCTTGTCGGCGTAGAGCGAGTCCGAGCCGAAGAACATCAGGCGTCCGTCGGGCAGCAGGATCGACCCGGAGTGGTAGTTGCGGCCCACCAGCGGATCGGCGACCTGTTCGAAAGCGTTCGTGTCCGGGTGGTAGAGCCGCGCCTGGAGGACGTTGGAGTCGCCGCGGCCCCGGTAGTCCTCCGAGCCGCCGGAGACCAGCACGCTGTCGTCGGGCAGGATCGAGGCCTGCGGATAGCGCGTGCCCTTCTCCAGTGACGGCCCGTCCACGAACTTCGGGTCGTCCGCCTTGAGGTCGGCGATCCGGGTCTTCTCGCTGGACAGCTTGGACTCGCCGACCCCGCCGCCGCCGATCACCATGTACTTCTCGTCCTGCGCGGGCGGCAGCAGCACCGTGTTCGCCGTCTCCAGCATGTTCGCGTCGCTCATGCCGGGGACCTTGGTGAACTTGTTGGTCTCCACGTCCCAGATGCCCGGGGTGCGGCCCACGTCGTCGGGGCCGTACCCGGCGTTCGCGCCCGAGTAGAAGACCTTGCCGTTCTGCATCAGGAACAGCGCCGGGTACGTCGGGAACTGGCGGACCTTGTCGGTGTAGGTCCACTCCTTGGTCTCCGGGTCGTAGATCTCGTTCTTGCCCGGGACCAGCTGGCCGATGTCGTCCAGGCCGGAGACGCTGAGGATCCTGCCGTCGCCCAGGGTGGTGAGCGTCGGGTACCAGCGGGCCTCGTGCATCGGGTCGACCTTGATGTACTTCTCGGCGACCGGGTCGAACTCGAAGGCGTCCCGGATGCCCTGGAAGTCCTTCTTGTCGAGGGCGAGCTTCTGCGCGATGCCGTACGTGTTGCGGGCGTCGGCTCCCGACAGGCCCTGGACGCGGTAGTTGTCCTCCGTGCCCGTCTCGTACTTGCTGCCGCTCTTCTGCGCCTCGACGTAGATCCGGCCGAGACCGGGGTCGTTGCGCACGAACGCGCCGGTCGCGGGGTCGAAGACCTTCTTCGCGCGCGGCACCAGCACGGGGTCCTTGGAGACGAAGGTCTTGCCGTTCTCCCGGCCGGTGAACCTGGTGCCCGCCGGGAGGGTGATCGGCTTGTCCGGGTTCTCGTTGTGGACGACCATCAGGCCGCCGGCCTTGGTGACGTCGCCCTTGAGCTTCTCGTACCGCTTGGTGCCGCCCGCGATCAGCAGGTTGCCGTTGGCGAGCTGCGTGTGCCCGGTGCAGAACAGGTCGGTGGGCGTCGGCACCTTCTTGACGGTGCCCTTGACGGGGTCCCAGATCCGGGTGTCGTACTGCTTGTCGTCGGAGTTGTCCTGGTTGTTGCCGGACCCGGCGACCAGCAGCACCTTGCCGGTGCGCAGCAGTGCCGCGTGGATGGTGTTCTGCCGGTACTCCTCGGGAAACTCGATGATCTCCCACTTGCCGTTGGCGGCCTTGTACTCCGGCTGGTTGATCTTGTACTGGTGGTATTTCTCGGTTCCGAAGCGGTAGAGCCACGGCCCGTTCATCCCGGCCAGCGCTACTACCACCGCCGTACCTATCGCGAAGCGACGGGCCCGGCGGCGGCCGGCACGGTCTTTCATTCCTTACGTCCCCCAAGTCCACCCAGGGCGATCTGCATCGTCTGGTCGTCGCCCCCGTCGGCGGGGGCGGCCCAGTTGGGCCTCTGCTGCGGTGCGTGCGCCGCGTGTCGTCCGTGCGGCTGCTGCGGCGGGACCCGCGGTGCGGGCTCCGCCGCCGCGTCCGGCGGTCGCTTCTTCGCCTTCCTCAGTTCGTGGCGCCAGGCGAACATCGGTGACGCGGTGATCAGCAGCGCGAAGGTCGCCCAGATGATCATCGCGGGGTGCGCGTGGCCGAGGGCGAGGCCGGCGGCGATCGAGCCGGCGAAGATCACGATGAAGTACCAGTGGTACCGGAAGGTGCCGAACAGGGTGTCCGGGCTGGCCGAGTCGCCCTTCGGGGTCACCACGAACTTGCTCTTGCGGCGCAGCACGGAGTCGATGAGCGCCTTCGCGTACAGCGGCGCCGACAGCGCGGACATGATCATGCCGGCCACACCGCCGGAGCCCTCCGGCTCGTGCGGGGAGACGTTGTGGCGGCGGTTCCAGACGTACAGGCCGATCTGGAGCGCGGAGGCGTTGCCGTAGAGCATCAGCCAGACCGCCGGGTCGATGTTGACGCCGGAGGCGCCCAGGCCCAGGAACAGGCAGCAGCTCAGCGCCGCCAGGATCCAGTTGAGGGCCGACATCGGGTAGAAGATGATCATCATCGTGTAGTTGAAGAGCTTGCTCGGCGGCAGCGAGTACCAGCCCTTCCAGTACTGCTTGAGGATCGTCTCGTACGTTCCCCGCGACCAGCGCATCTGCTGGGTGAAGAAGTCCGTCCAGGCGTTCGGGCCCTCGCCGACCGCGAGCACGTCCGGGGTGTAGACCGAGCGCCACTTGCGGCCGGTGGCCGGGTTCTTGTGGCGGTGCATCTCGAAGCCGGTCGCCATGTCCTCGGTGATCGAGTCGTACAGGCCGCCGATCTGCTTGAGCGCCCTGATGCGCACCGCGTTGGAGGTGCCCACGAACATCGGCCCGCCGTAGCGGTTGCCGGCGCGCTGGATCAGCGCGTGGAAGAGGAACTGCTGCGACTCGGCGGCCTTGGTGATCGGGTTGTCGTAGTTGCCGTAGACCTGCGGGCCGATGACGAAGCCGACGTCCGGGTCGCGGAAGAAGCCGAGCATCCGCTCCAGGTAGTTGGGCAGCGGCACGTGGTCGGTGTCGACGGAGGCGAAGAAGTCGTAGTCGTCGCCGTGCGCCTCCAGCCAGGCGTTGTAGTTGCCGTGCTTGGTCTTGGCGCGGTGCGGGCCCTTCTTCCGGTTCCACTTGGCGACGCCCTTGCGGGAGAAGTGGTGCACGCCCAGGCGCGCGCACACCTCCTTCACCTCCGGGTCGTCGCCCTCGTCGAGGAGCCAGACGTGCATCAGACCGCGGTGGCGGATCTTCACGGCCGCCTCCAGGGTCTTCGTCACCATCTCCAGCGGCTCCTTGCCGGGCACGAAGGAGGTGAGGAAGGCGACCCTGGTGCCGGTCTCGGGCACCACCGGGACCGGGTCGCGGGCGACCAGGGTGGCGTGCGCGTTCGACAGCACGTTCAGACAGCGGAACAGCTCGATCAGCCCGATCGCGACGAGCATCACGATGTCGAGCGCGGGCAGCCAGTCGAAGGCCACGTAGTCGCGCTCCGTCCAGTGCTCCGGCTGGAGCAGCCAGACCAGCAGCACCACCGACAGCAGCGGCGCGGCGGCCAGCATCAGGGCGACCCGGATGCGGTGCGGCTCCTGCGAGATCAGCGAGCGGTACTGCACCCGGTACGGCTTGTTCGGGTCGGGCTGGGTGAGGGGGCCCGCGAGGCGGCTGTAGTGCTCGTAGTCGTACTTCGGGAGCGTCTTCTTTATCCGTCGGAACGAACCGGTGTTCCAGTTCCGGTGCCCGGGCACCCTGAGCTGGGTGGTCTGGGACGGGTCGTGGTCCGGACCGGCGCCTGTCGGCGTCATGAGTCATTCCCCCCACACGCGGGTCATGCGTGTTTCGTCGCTTCCTTCGCCTGCTCCGGTCCCCCTCGACCGTCACGGACGTGTCAGTGGTGGGTCACTGTCACCACGGCATGCACACCTTATATAGACACGGAATGGCTGCCCCCGGTTGCAGGGTGCCCCGCGGCATCGCTTCGGCGCCCGGCCCCGCAACCGGACCAGGGTTCTACGGCGTTCGTCATGATCGCAAGACGTTCCGGCACCGGATACGCCGAAGGCCCTCCGTGTGATACGGAGGGCCTTCGACCGTCGGTGCGCCGCCAGGGACTCGAACCCCGGACCCGCTGATTAAGAGTCAGCTGCTCTAACCAACTGAGCTAGCGGCGCCTGCTGACCTGCACAACTCTACCCGATGCCGACCGGTGCTCCGGACCGCCGCCCGGGGCCCGGCCGTCGGTCGCACCGGCCGGGTACATCATTCGGACCGTCAACATGCGAGTGATGTGGACAGTTGAGAAACTGACCGACATGTACCGAAGTGCACCGTCGCGGACATCCGTACCGGGAGTGTGAGGGGAATCGCATGGAGGCTCCCGTATTCGAGGAGATCGAGCCCGCGAGCGACTGCGACTGCGCGGGATGCCGTCACTGGCGGCGCGTGCTGCCGCACTCCCCGGCAGGGCGCGCGCTCGCCCATCCGGCAGCGTACCGCGCGCTGGTCGTGGCCACCGCCGCCGCTTCCGCCACCGCCGTGTCCGCCCTCGGCGCGGGGACGGCGGCGGCGCTCCCGGCGGCCGTCCACGCCCCCCAGTGGCCGGGCGTTCCCGCCGGTGACGAGCCCGGCACCCCCCAGGGGCCCCGGGCCCCGCTGCACGGCGCGACGGGCCGGCCCGCGGCGCCCCCGGCCGGTGCGGAACTGGCGGGCATCACCCGTACGGAGATCATCGACCGGGCCAAGACCTGGGTGGCCGCGAAGGTCCCGTACAGCATGACCGCCTACTGGTCCGACGGCTACCGGCAGGACTGCTCGGGCTTCGTGTCGATGGCCTGGAAGCTGCCGGCCAACGAGTGGACCGGGAGCCTCGCCACCGTCGCCGACCGCATCACCAAGGAGGAGCTCCAGCCCGGCGACATCCTGCTGTTCCACAACGCGTCCGACCCCCAGGAGGGCTCCCACGTGGTGATCTTCGGCGGCTGGACGGACGGCACGCACACCGCCTACACGGCGTACGAACAGACCCCGCCGCACACCCGCAAGCTCGACACGCCCTACGCCTACTGGAACAACTCCGCCAAGTACCTGCCGTACCGCTACAAGCAGGTCACGGCTGGCAAGGCGGGCGCGGCGGGCGCCGAGGAGGCGCCGCCCGGGGCCGCGGGTCCCGCCTCCCACGGGGTGGCCGGATACCCCGGCCGGGCGATGTTCGGGCCGGGCGCGGACAACCCCTACGTCACCCGCCTCGGCAGGCAGCTGGTGCGGAAGGGGTTCGGCACGTACTACACGAAGGGACCGGGTCCGCGCTGGGGCGAGGCGGACCGGCGGGGCGTCCAGGCCTTCCAGCGCGCCCAGGGCTGGCGCGGCGGAGCGGCGGACGGCCACCCGGGCCCGGAGACCTGGCGGCGGCTCTTCTCCTGAGCGCACCGGGGTGATCACCCGTTCATGACGCGTCTGGCGCGGAGGCTGGAGCACGCATGAGTACGAACACGACATCCACGACATCGTCCCCGGAGCCGCAGAGCACGGTCCCGGCCCCGGTCCCGGTGCCGGAAGGGCCCGCCGTCACGGCGGCGACCGGTCAGCGGTCCGCCCGGCTCATCCACAACGAGGCCACCACCGAGATCCCGGTCCACCTGCTGTTCCGCGACGACCCCGACCCGGCGCCGGTGCCGGTGCGGCCCGCGGTCGTCGCGCGGCGGCAGGGGCTGGGGGAGCGGTCCGGCGAACGGCCGGGCACCCGGCGCCCCGTCGCCGCGCGACCGCGTCCCGCGCCCCGGATCGACCCGGAGCTGACGGAACGTCCGGCCCGGGTGCTGCCCGGCGCCGCGGGCGTGGCCGCCGGTCTGTGCGGGGCGGCCGGGTGTGCGGCCACCTCCTGGTGGGCCGGTCTGGTGCCGCCGCTCGCGGCCCAGGCGCTGGGGCTGCCGGTGTACGCGGGGGCCGGGCTCGGACCCGCGCAGTGGGCGGCGTACGCGGCGGCGGGGGCGCTCGGGATGTTCGGGTTCGGCGGCCTGGCCCGGGGCCGGACCGGGCGGGCCTGGGTGCTCGGACTGTTCGGCCGCTACCGGGGGACGGTGCGGCGCACCGGCCTGATGTGGGTGAACCCGCTGCTGCTGCGCCGCCGGGTGGACGTGCGGCTGCGGCACTGGCGCAGCGAGCCGATGCCCGCGGCGGACGGCAACGGGGTGGCGCTCAGGGCGGTGACGCTGGTGGTGTGGCGGGTGCGGGACACCGCGAAGGCCACGCTGGGTGTCGAGGACCACGAGACGTATCTGCGCGCGTGCGTCGAGGCGGCGCTGGCCCGGGTCCCGGTGGAGCCGCTCGGCACGGTCCGCAGCTCGGCGGACGTGGCGGGCGACACGCTGACCCGGCTGGTGGCGGCGGACGCGGAGCCGGTCGGCCTGGAGGTCTTCTCGGTGCGGCCGGTCCGGGTGGAGTACGCCCCCGAGGTCGCCGCCGCGATGCACCGGCGCCGGATCGCCGCGCTGGACGCGGCGCAGCGGGCGAGCGTGCTCACCTCGGTCGTGGACTCGGTGGAGGACACGGTGACCCGGCTGACCGTGCGCGGGCTGGTCGAACTGGACGACTACGAGCGCAAGGTGCTGGTGAAGGACCTGACGGTGGCGTTCTGCGCGGGGCGCGGGGATCCGGGCGCCTGACGGGTGCCCGACCCGTCCGGCTGCCCGGCGCGGGCGGGCAGCCGGTTCCGCCTTTGGTATGGACATGTTCAACTAGCGGCAATAATCTGAACTTGGTCTAGACCTGCACGGCTCACTGAACTTCCCCACACGTCACAGGGAGCAGCAGTATGCGCACAAGGACCAAGTTGTACGCGGCCGCGCTGGGCATGGCGACCACCGGAGCCCTCGTGCTCTCGTCCGGCGGCGCCAGCGGTCACGGCTACACCGACCTGCCCGTCAGCCGGCAGAAGGTGTGCCAGAACGGCACGGTCGGCGGCTGCGGCGCCATCCAGTGGGAGCCGCAGAGCGTCGAGGGACCCAAGGGCTTCCCGGCCTCCGGGCCGGCCGACGGGAAGATCTGTTCCGCGGGCCACGGGTCGTTCGCCGCGCTCGACAGCCCCAAGCAGCCCAACGGCCAGGCGTGGCCGACCACCAAGGTGAACGGCGGGCAGAGCTACACCTTCCGCTGGCAGTTCACCGCCCGGCACGCCACGACCGACTTCAAGTACTACGTCACCAAGCCGGGCTGGAACCAGAACCACAACCTGTCCCGGTCCGACCTCAACCTCACCCCGTTCTTCACGGTGCCCTACGGCGGCAAGCAGCCTCCGGCCACGCTCTCCCACAGCGGCGCGCTGCCGACCGGGCTGAGCGGGCACCACGTGATCCTCGCGGTGTGGACGGTCCACGACACCGGCAACGCGTTCTACGCGTGCTCGGACGTCACCTTCTGAACGGGTGCGCTGAACGGCGAAGGGCCCCCTCGCCTGAGCGAGGGGGCCCTTCCGCTGTGCGCCGCCAGGGACTCGAACCCCGGACCCGCTGATTAAGAGTCAGCTGCTCTAACCAACTGAGCTAGCGGCGCATGACTCCCGCCGTCCGCTTCCCGCGGTCGGCGACGACGAAAATACTACCCGGTCCCGGACAGTGCTCGTGACCAGTCCCGGACCGGCCGCCGGGCCGTCCCTAGATCGCCAGGGACAGCAGCACCGGTGCCGCGCTCCGGTTCAGCTCGTCCGCGGCCCGGCGCAGCCGGTGCGCGTGCTCGACCGGGAGCGACAGGGCCAGGCAGCCCGCGGCGGAACCGGCGGTGATCGGGACGGCCGCGCAGACCGTGCCCACCGCGTACTCCTGGAGGTCGAGGACGGGCACGGTGGCCGGCTGGGACTCCAGCCGGGACAGCAGCAGCTTGTCGCTGGTGATGGTGCGCGAGGTCAGGCGGGCCATCCGGTGCCGGGACAGGTGGTCGCGGCGGCCCGCGTGGTCCAGCTGGGTCAGCAGGGACTTGCCCACCGCGGTGGCGTGCGCCGAGACGCGGAAGTCCACCCACTCGTTCACCCTGGGCGTGGCCGGGCTGTCGGCGTACTGGGTGACGCTGACCTCTCCGTCGACGTACCGGCTGATGTAGACGGCGGCGCCCACCGAGTCGCGCAGCCGGTCCAGGGTGCGCTGGAGCTTCTCGCGCAGGGCCTGCTCGCGGCCGTGGGCCGAGCCGAGGCGGGCCAGCGCCTCCCCGGTGACGTACACGCCGTCGGCGGTCTGCTCGACGTAGCCCTCGCGGCGCAGCATGCGCAGGAGCGTGGTCAGCCGCTCCCGGTCGAGGCCGCTCTCGCGGCCGATCTCGGTGTCGGTGACACCTGAGGTGTGTCGCGCCACCGTCTCCAGGACGCGCAGGGCGTCCTGGGCCGAGTGGTGCGGCGCGGTCGGCTGGTGCTGCAGCGCCACGGTGGTCTCCCCCTGCGCTCGCTGGTGCATCCCTGCGTTCACGATAGCCGCCAAGGGGCCTCTCGTGAGGGGGTGTTGACCGGATTTCGGGGCCCTCATCTGCGACGCAGGCCCGCTGGCATATGCCGAAGGCCTGCCCCAACGTCGCGACCTCGGTCGTTGGGGCAGGCCCGCCGCGCAATTACAGGACCGCGCTGAGAAACTCCCGCGTCCGGTCGTGCTCCGGCTCGCTGAAGATCTTCTCCGGCGCTCCGGCCTCGATGACCCGGCCCGAGTCGAACATCAGGACCTGGTCCGAGATGTCCCGGGCGAAGTTCATTTCGTGGGTCACGCACAGCATGGTGATGTCCGTACTGCGGGCGATGTCCCGCAGCAGGTCGAGGACGCCCGCGACCAGCTCCGGGTCGAGCGCCGAGGTCACCTCGTCGAGCAGCAGCACCTTCGGCCGCATCGCCAGCGCCCGGGCGATCGCCACCCGCTGCTGCTGGCCGCCGGAGAGCTGGGCGGGGCGGGCGTCGCACTTGTCGGCCAGGCCCACCATGTCGAGCAGGCCCTTGGCCCGCTCCACCGCCTCGTCCTTGGACATCCCGAGCACGGTGACCGGCGCCTCGGTGATGTTGCGCAGGACGCTCATGTTCGGGAACAGGTTGAACTGCTGGAACACCATCCCGATCTGCTTGCGGACCTCGCGCCGCTCCTTCTCGGTCGCCGGGAAGAGCTTCTGCCCGTCCACGGTGATCGTGCCCTCGTCGGGCTTGAGGAGCGTCATCAGCAGCCGCAGGATCGTCGTCTTGCCCGACCCGGACGGGCCGATCAGGGT
Organism: Streptomyces sp. BBFR25; assembly: GCF_044590125.1. Classification (NCBI taxonomy): domain Bacteria; kingdom Bacillati; phylum Actinomycetota; class Actinomycetes; order Kitasatosporales; family Streptomycetaceae; genus Streptomyces; species Streptomyces sp. BBFR25. The sequence continues at coordinate 3,228,623 of NZ_CP172447.1, read as the reverse complement.
GACGTGCTTGCCGGCGTCGACGGAGAAGTCCAGGTGGTCGAGGACGGTGTTGTCCCCGAACCGCTTGGTGACCTGCTCCAGGCGTATCAGCTCGCCGGTGCTGCGCTCGGGGCTCTTCTCGGGATTGGGGAGAGTGTCAGTGGGCAAGGCGTCGCTCCAGGGCTCGCAGGGCAAGGGAGGCCAGGTAGGAGATGACGATGAAGGCCACGCCGATCACCGTCAGGGGCTCGGTGAACTGGAAGTTCTGCTGCGAGAACAGCCGCGCCTCGCCGAGCATCTCCAGCACCGTGATCGCCATCAGCAGCGGCGTGTCCTTCAGCATGGAGATCACGTAGTTGCCGAGGGCGGGGGTCACCCGGCGGATCGCCTGCGGCAGGATGACCGCCGTCCAGGTCCGCCGCACCGGCAGGTTGAGCGCCGTCGCGGCCTCCCACTGGCCGACCGGCACCGCCTCGATGCCGGCCCGGTAGACCTGCATCGTGTACGTCGAGTAGTGCAGCCCGATGGCGACCACACCGGTGGTGAGCGCCGAGAAGGTGATGTTCCACTCGGGCAGCACGTAGAAGAGGAAGAACAGCTGCACCAGCAGCGGGGTGTTCCGGACGAACTCGGTGACCACACCGACCGGCCAGGTCACCCAGCGGCTCGGCACCCGCATCAGCAGCGCCCACACCAGGCCGAGGCCGAAGGAGACCAGCGAGCCGAGGACCAGGATCTGCAGGGTGACCAGCAGGCCGTCCCAGAAGTGCGGCATGAAGTCGGAGACCGCGCTCCAGTCCCAGTTCACGACACACCACTTCCCTCAGGCACCGGCACGGCCACCGTCTTCTTCTGCGGCGCCTTCCCGACGCCCGCCTTCAGCTTCTTCTCCAGGCCGCGCATCACCCGCGTGAGCAGGAACGCGATCACGAAGTAGATCAGCAGGATGTACGTGTAGATCTCCGCGCTCTCCTGCAGCGCCAGCCGCACCAGGTTGCCGCTGAAGGCCAGGTCGCCCATGCCCATGATCGAGACCAGGGCGGTGCCCTTGAGCAGCTCGATCAGCAGGTTGGAGAAGGGCGGGATCATCTCCGGCACCGCCTGCGGCAGCAGGATCAGCTTCATCCGCTGCCAGGGCGTGAAGCTGAGCGCGATGCCGCCCTCCTTCTGCGCCGGGTCGACCGCGCCGAGCGCGCCGCGCACGATCTCGGAGCCGTACGCCCCGTAGGTCAGGCCGAGCGCCAGCGTGCCCGCCCACATCGGCACCAGTTGCCAGCCGAAGGCGGGCGGCAGCACGAAGAACACCCAGAAGATCATCACCAGCGCGGAGGTCCCGCGGAACACCTCGGTGTAGAAGCCCGCGAGGAAGCGGACGATCCACAGCCGGTGGGTGCGCGCGATGCCGACCACGAAGGAGACGGCCGTCGCCAGCAGCGAGCTGAAGAAGAGCAGCTGGACGGTGACCCAGACGCCCTGGAGTACGAGTTCCCACAGTCCCGAGGTCATCCGCCGCACAGCTCCTTCGCGGTCAGATCCGTCATCTCTTCCTCGGTGAAACCGAAGGGCTTGAGGATCCGCAGCAGTTCGCCGCTCTTCTTGAGCTTCTGCAGCTCGACGTTGAAGGCGTCCCGCAGGTTGGTCTCGTCCGGGCGGAAGGCGAAGGCGCCGCCGTCGACGTGGGGCTTGCCGTCGACGAGCGGTGCGAAGGGCTCGGTGGCCTCCGCCTTGCTCGACTTCTTCACCACCTCGCGGACGGTCAGGGCCGTGCCCGCGAAGACGTCCACGCGCCCGGACTCGACGGCGTTGAGTCCGGCCACCTGGTCGGGGACGATCAGGATGTCGTCCTCCTTGTACCCGTGCTCCACCGCGTAGGCGATCTCGGCGTAGCCGGTGCCGGTCGCGAACTTGGCCTTCTTCTTGACGACGTCCCGGTAGTTGTGCAGCCCGAGCGGATTGCCCTTGCGCACGATGTACGCGTCGAGCATCTGGTAGTCGGGGTCGGAGAAGATGACCTGCTCGCAGCGGTCGGCGTTGATGTACATCCCGGCCGCCACGACGTCGAACTGCTGGGACGCGAGCCCTGGGATGAGGGAGCCGAACTCCGTCGGCACCGGCTGCACCCGGTCCACTCCGAGCCGCTTGAAGATGACCTTCGCCAGCTCCGGCGCCTCGCCGGTCAGCTCGCCGTTCTTGTCGATGTACCCGAAGGGGATCTCGCCGGCGATGCCGAGCCGGGCGACGCCCTGTGCCCGGAGCCGCTCGAGCAGGTCTCCCCCCTTGACGTCGGACGCGGTGGCCACCCGCGAGCAGCCGGCCGCCCCCAGCGCGCCGAGCGCCGCGACCCCCGCGAGCAGCGACCGGCGGGTGGGCCCGGCTGTCCTGGACCTTCGGTCGGATATACCCCATGGAGGGGTTCTGTGTGGTGGAGCCATGGGCGCGCAGCTACCCGAAGGGGGGCAGGTTATGCCGATCTTTTTCAGTCCGATACATCGGCCCGGCGCCCTTGACCGCGGGGCCGCGGGGCACTGCCATGGAGGGCATGGCTGATCGCTACATCGAAGTCTCGCTGGTCAAGCGCGGAATCACCTGCACGGCCCAACTGCTCGACGACAGAGCCCCGATCACCTGCGCGGCCGTCTGGGACGCGCTCCCTCTCGGCGGCGACGTGTACCACGCCAAATACGCCCGCAACGAGATCTACGCCCTTTTCCCGCCCTTCGCGACATCCGAACCCCCGCTGGAGAACCCGACGGTAACGCCCATTCCGGGCGACCTGTGCTATTTCGCCTTCGCAGGTGCCGAGTTGGGCACGAAGGCGTACGGCTACGACCGAGAGGTCCGCCCCGGCACCACCCTCGTCGACCTCGCCCTGTTCTACGAGCGCAACAACCTCCTCCTCAACGGCGACGTCGGCTGGGTCCCCGGCACCGTCTGGGGCCGCATCACGGAGGGCCTGGACGCCATGGCCGAGGCCTGCAACGACCTGTGGCGCACGGGAGCGGCGGGAGAGACGCTGAGCTTCCGCCGGGCTTCGTAACTGCGGCCCCCCGCCGCCGCTGCGGGCAGTCGTGCCGCTGGGGCGGCACGGGTGGGCGCTGGGGGTACCTCCCAGGCCGTTCAGGCACTGGGGGAGGCACCCGGCCAGCGCCGGCCCGCGTCCCCACCCCCCCCGGCCCACCCCCACGCCGGTCACTACTGAGCCGACGTAACCGCACCCCCCTCGTACAGCGCATGCGCAGCCGCCAGCACCAGATCATCCCGATGCCGCGCCGCGACGATCTGCATCCCGACGGGCAACCCGTCCCCGTCCACCCCCACCGGCACGGTCGCGGCAGGCTGCTGCGTCAGGTTGAACGGATACGTGAACGGCGTCCACCCCGTCCACCGCCGCTGCCCCGACCCCTTCGGCACCTCCACCCCCGCCTCGAACGCCGTGATCGGCAGCGTCGGTGTCACCAGCAGGTCGTACGCCTGGTGGAAGACGCCCATCCGCCGCCCCAGCTCCATCCGGACGTCCACCGCCGCCAGATAGTCCAGCGCCGAGTACCGCGCCCCCGCCCCCACGATCTCCCGCAGCCCCGGGTCCAGCAGCTCCCGCTGCCCCGCCCGCAGGTGCTGCACCACCCGCGCCGCCCCGCTGAACCACAGGGTGTGGAAGGCGTCCACCGGGTCCGTGAAGTCCGGGTCGGCCTCCGTCACGTACGCGCCGAGTCCCGCCAGCCGTTCCACCGCCCGCCGGACCGCCCCGGCCACCGCCGGACGCACCGCCACCTGCCCGCCGAGCGAGGGCGAGTACGCCACCCGCAGCCCCCGCACCCCGCCCGACAGGGCCTCGGTGTACGCCCCGGGAGCAGGGCCCAGCGCCGACCAGTCCCGGGCGTCCGGGGTGCCGATGACGTCCAGCAGCAGCGCCGCGTCCGCCGCGTCCCGGGTCATCGGGCCGACGTGCGCGAGGGTGCCGAACGCGCTCGCCGGGTACAGCGGCACCCGGCCGTACGTCGGTTTCAGGCCGAAGATGCCGCAGAAGGACGCCGGGATGCGCACGCTGCCGCCGCCGTCCGTGCCCAGCGCCAGCGGCCCCGCCCCGAGCGCCACGGCCGCCGCCGCGCCCCCGCTGGAGCCGCCCGCGGTACGGGAGGGGTCGTGCGGATTGCGGGTGACGCCGGACAGGGGCGAGTCCGTCACGCCCTTCCAGCCGAACTCCGGCGTCGTGGTCTTGCCGACGAACACCGCGCCGTGCTCGCGCAGCCGCGCCACGGACGGCGCGTCCTCGTCCCAGGGGCCGTCCGGGGAGACGGCCCGGGAACCGCGCAGGGTCGGCTGACCACGCGTCAGCAGGATGTCCTTCACCGTGACCGGCACCCCGTCCAGCCGCCCGCACGGCTCGCCGCGACGCCACCGCTCCTCGGCCCGCCGGGCCTGCTCCAGCGCCTCCTCACCGGTCAGCCGGACGAACGCGTTCACCTCCGGCTGGATCCGCTCGGCCCGTTCCAGGACCGCCCGGGTCGCCTCCACGGGGCTGAAGGCGCCCTTGCGGTAGCCGTCGACGAGCTGTACTGCGGTCAGCTCGGTGAGGTCGGTCATGCGGCACCCTCCGCGGGTCGGTGACGTCGGCGACGTCAGTGTCCGGGCACGTATCCACGCTTCTTGTCGACCACGTTGGCCAGCGGTCCGCCCGCCGCCCAGCTCTCGAACAACTCCACGAACTGCGCGCCCAGTTCGTCCCGCCAGCCGATCGTGTCCCCGCTCATGTGCGGCGAGACGATCAGCCCCGGCACCTCCCACAGGGCGCTGTCCGGCGCCATGGGCTCGTGGCTCAGCACGTCCAGGGCGGCGCCCGCGATCCGGCGCGCGGTCAGCGCCTCGACCAGGTCGTCCTCGACGACCAACTGACCCCGCCCCACGTTCACGAAGCGGGCGGAGGGCCGCATCAGAGCGAACCGCCGGGCGTCGAACATGCCGCGCGTGTCCTCGGTCAGCGGCGCCGCCGCCACCACCCAGTCGGCCCCGGCCAGCAGCCGGTCCAGCTCCTCGGGGCCGTGCACACCGGGGCGTGCGGTGCGGCCGACCAGCGCGGTGGTGATGCCGAGCGCCTCCAGCGTGCTCACGACCGCCCGGCCGATCGGGCCGGAGCCCACCACGCAGGCGCGAGTTCCGGCCACCCGCATGGACTCTCGGTGGCGCCAGGTCCGCTCGCCCTGGAGGCGCAGCGTCGTGGGCAGGTCCTTGGCCATCGCCAGGACGAGCGCGGCGACGTACTCGGCGATCGGCCGGTCGAAGACACCGCGCGCGTTGGTCACCACCGTGTCCGACGCGGCCAGCTCGGGGCACATCAGATGGTCCACACCGGCGCTCGCCGTGTGCACCCAGCGCGGACGCGGGCCACCGCCCGGCCAGGCCTCGCGCACCGCGTGCGAGGCGAAGTCCCACACCAGCAGGACGTCGGCGTGCGGCAGCCGCTCGGCCAGCGTCGCCGCGTCGGCGTGCTCGATCCGGGCCCGGCCGGTCAGCCGGCCCAGCCGGGGCGGCGGCTCGGCGTCCAGGACGAGCAGGGTCGGCAGCGGAGTCGACGCGGGCACGGGCGCGGTCGGGGAGGGGGTCATCGGCGGGCCTGTCTCCGGTCGGTGGAAGCGGGGCGGTTCGGGCGTTGACGCGGAAGTTAACCGGCTGTTGACCTGGGAGTGATGCGAGCGGATTGACCACGCTCGCACCGGAACCTACCTTCGTCAACACGGCCGTGCGTAACGGTGCGTTGCCCTCCCCTTCCTCAGTGTGAGGCCGGTGCGTGCCATGGACATCTCCTTTCTCGGCGGACCAGCTCCGCAACGCGGGGTCGGCGTGGTCGCCCCCTTCGACTTCGCACTCGATCGCGAGCTGTGGCGATGGGTGCCCGACGACGTGTCACTGCACGTGACCCGGACGCCCTTCGTGCCCGTCGAGGTCAGTCTGGACCTCGCCCGGATGGTCAGCGAGCACGAGACCCTCGGCGAGGCGGTGCGCACCCTCAACGCCATCGCGCCCCAGGTCGTCGCCTACGCCTGCACCTCGGGCAGCTTCGTCGGCGGCATCGCCGGGGAACGCGCCATGTGCGAGGCGATGACCTGGGCGGGCGCGGTCCCCTCCGTCACCACCTCCGGCGCGCTGCTCGACGCGCTGACCGAGCTGGGCGTACGCCGGGTCGCGCTGGTGACGCCGTACACCGTGTCCGTGACCCGGGCGCTGGAGGCGTACGTCGCCGAGGCCGGGGTCGCCATCACCGGCTGCGCCTTCATGGGACTGACCCGGCACATCTGGAAGGTCCCGTACCGCGACGTCGCCGACATGGCCCGCCAGGCGGTCCCCGCGCCGGGAGCGGCGGACGCCCTGTTCATCTCCTGCACCAACCTCCCCACCTACGACGTCATCCCGCAGCTGGAGGCCGAGCTGCGGATCCCGGTGATCTCGGCCAACCAAGTGACGATGTGGGCGGCACTGCGCCGACTGGGTACCCCTGCGGTGGGGCCGTACCAGGCGCTGACCGATCCGGCCGCGCGCCTCGGCCCCGCGGCGGCGGGTGCGGCCGGTCCCGCGGTGGTGGGACCGGCGGGTCCCGTCGACCCCGCGGTGGCGGGTCCGGTGGGACCCGCGGCGGCGGACATGCCGGGCGTCGGTGACGGCCCGGACACCGAACAGCAGCAGGAAGGGTGGACATGACAGCACTGGGATTCCTGTACCCGGGCCACTCCGGCGAGGACGACTACCCACGCATCGAGCAGCTCCTGGGCAGCGACATCCGGGTGGACCTGGTGCACACGGACATCGGCGAGGACGCCCACCGGGTGGACGCGCTCCTCGAGATGGGCTCGCCGCAGCGGCTGGAGGCGGGCGTGGCCGAACTGCGGCTGGCCGGTGCCGACGCCGTGGTGTGGGCCTGCACCAGCGGCAGCTTCGTGCACGGCTGGGACGGCGCCCACGAACAGGTGCGCGCCCTGGCCCAGGCCGCGGGCCTGCCGGCCTCGTCGACCTCCTTCGCCTTCGTGCACGCGGCGAAGGAGATCGGGATGCGGCGGGTCTCGATCGGCGCGACCTACCCGGACGACGTGGCGCGGCTCTTCGCGGACTTCCTCGGCGCCGCCGGCATCGAGGTGGCCGACGTGGTCGGCTCGGGCATCATCACCGCGGCGGAGGTCGGCACCTGGACCGAGGAGGAGGTGCTGGCGCTGGCCCGCGCCGCCGACCGCCCGGACGCCGAGGCGGTGCTCCTGCCGGACACGGCGCTGCACACGGCGGCCCACATCCCGGCCCTGGAGAAGGAGCTGGGCAAGCCGGTCCTCACCGCGAACCAGGTCACCGTCTGGGAAGGCCTGCGGCTGGCCGACCGCCGGGTCAACGCGCCGGAACTGGGCGCGCTGTTCACGCGGGAGCCGGTGGTGCAGGCCTGAGAGGGGCGTGACACGGAAGAACCCCGGTCCGCGGGTGCGGACCGGGGTTCTCGTCGAGCGCTGGGCAGGCCTTGCACCTGCATTTCCCCACGGGAAGTGGGGCGTCTTTCCTTGGACCACCAACGCAGTGCCCGCTGCGGGGAGTTGGTCCCCGTGATCAGGCAAGATGATCGTACCGCAGCTCCGGGCAGGGTGCACATCGAGCGCTAGCTGTTCATGTAGGCGGACGTTGATCCTGGATATGGACGGGCATCGGCGCGTCTGAACTCTTGTCAGCTCTCGAAGCTCCCCCTATTCTCACGCCGAGAAAGCGCTTTCCGCCATCCCGTGATTGACATGATCACGCCATGGCGTCCGTTCCGGCATGTGAAGGCGAATGGGGAGACCGAGGATGAGACGACCAGTCGCGCTGCGACTCCAAGCGGCACTGGGCACGCTGGCCCTCGCGGCCGCGGCCGGCGTGGTGCTGACGATGCCCGAGGCGGCGGCAGCGGCCGGCGGCGCCACCGGCTACGCGACCCAGAACGGCGGCACGACCGGCGGCGCGGGCGGGCAGACCGTACGGGCCACCACCGGAACCGCGATCCACCAGGCCCTGTGCGGCCGGGCCGACAGCAGCACCCCGATCACCATCGAGGTCGAGGGCACCATCAACCACGGCAACACCACCAAGGTGTCCGGCGACAGCTGCAGCACCGCGGCCGACAAGATCGAGCTGAAGCAGGTCAGCAACATCACGATCGTCGGGGTCGGCGGCGGTGCCGTCTTCGACCAGCTGGGCATCCACATCCGGGAGTCCAGCAACATCGTCATCCAGAACGTGACCGTGCGGAACGTCAAGAAGTCCGGCTCGCCCACCTCCAACGGCGGCGACGCCATCGGCATGGAGAGCGACGTCCGCAACGTCTGGGTCGACCACACCACCCTGGAGGCGTCCGGCGGGGAGTCGGAGGGCTACGACGGCCTCTTCGACATGAAGGACAACACCCAGTACGTGACCCTGTCCTACAGCACCCTGCGCAACTCCGGCCGCGGCGGCCTGATCGGCTCCAGCGAGAGCGACCGCTCCAACGGCTACGTCACCTTCCACCACAACCTGTACGAGAACATCGACTCCCGGGCGCCCCTGCTGCGCGGCGGGATCGCCCACATGTACAATAACCACTACAAGAGCCTGAACGAGTCCGGCATCAACTCCCGGGCCGGTGCCAAGGCCAAGGTGGACAGCAACTACTTCGAGGACTCCAAGGACGTCCTCGGCACCTTCTACACCGACCAGGCAGGCACCTGGCAGGTCAGCGGCAACATCTTCGACAACGTGACCTGGTCCGAGCCCGGCGAGGACAACAACCCGGCCGGCCCGGACCCGCGGTCCACCACCACGGTGTCCGTCCCGTACTCCTTCACCCTCGACGACGCCTCCTGCGTGCCGTCCGTCGTGAGCGCCACGGCGGGCGCGAACAAGGGCCTGAAGGTGTCGGACGGCAGCTGCACGCCGCAGAGCCCGGACCCGACCGACCCCACCGACCCGGACCCGACCGACCCCGACCCGACGGATCCCACCGACCCGGACCCGACCGATCCGCCCAGCGGGACCAACCTGAGCGTCGGGGCCGGCGCCGACGGCTCGTCCAAGGCGAGCGGCACCAGCTTCGGCAACGTGCGCGACGGTGACCTCGGCACGTACTGGTCCCCGGCCGGCACGACCGGTTCCATCTCCGTCAAGTGGTCCTCCGCCACCACCGTCGCCAAGATCAACATTCGGGAGGCGGCCGGTTCCCAGGGCACCGTCGGCTCCTACCGCGTGATCGACCACGGCACCGGCGCCGTCCTGGCCTCCGGCAGCGGAGCGGGCGTGATCGGCTTCTCCCCGGTCTCGCTGGAGAAGATCACCTTCGAGATCACCGGCGCCTCGGGCACCCCGAGGATCGCCGAGTTCGAGACGTACGCGGGCTGACCCGGCCCGGCGGGGCGGGGTGTGACCGGATCGCGGCTCCGGGCACGCCCCGCCCTCTTGCGCGGGCGCGGGACAATGGACGGTGGCCCACTCCATCGGAGTGCCCCCGCACCCGGGGACGGGCCGTCGTCCGTTACGAGGAGGAGAAGACATGGCGGAGCCCACGCCGCGTCGGCACGAACCGCGGCTACGCCCCGCGCCCCTGCTCTTCGAGCCGGCGGAGGCGGCCGCCGATCCCGAGCACTTCTTCGACCTCGAGTCGATCGACGACCCCCGGGCCCTGCTGGAGCGGGCCACCGAGCTGACCCACGCCTTCCGCGCGGCGGCGGACCGGGCGATGGAGTTCCAGGCGATCGCCGCGGCGCAGCTGGCCGATCCCAGGCGGTTCGACCGGCTGACGGCCGCCGACATCGCCGAGCGCGCCGAGTGGACCGAGGACTACGCCAAGAAGATGGTCGAGTTCGGACGGGACCTGATGCGCGGCGAACCGGCCGAGTAAGCGGTGCGCATATGACAGGGGGCTGGGCAAGATACTCCCTCCCCCGTGGTCGTGTCCCCGTTTCTCGTAACCCGACGGAGTGGCGTCCTCACGCCGGGTAGGTATGTGCGGTATGAGCAGCACACGCAATGCCACGCCCCGCATCTCGGACGTCACCTCGGACGGCGCCGCCTGGCTGGCCTCGGCGGGCGCCTACCCGCGCAGCACGCTCTCGCTCTGGGAGGAGCGGCCCGACGCCCCGGTCGTCCTGCCCTGCGGTTCCGCCTTCGACGTGGTGAGCGCTCCCGCGATCTTCGGCCGCCGGATGCTGGACCGGCTGTGGGACGACGGGCCGGGTTCGGGCCCGGTGGCGGAGTTCCGCGGCCGCATGCTGCTGTTCGCGGCGCCGGGCACCGCCCAGCGGCTGCCGTCCCTGCTCGACTGGGAGGAGTGGGGTGCCCGCGGCCGGGAGGGCGGCCGCAGGGGCGAGGTGCCGCCGCTGCTGTGCCACGGCGCCGGGGACGCGGTGACCGTACCGGCCCCCGCGGGTGCGCCCCCGCGCTCCGGGTCCCGCTGGCTGGTGGCCCCGGACACCCGCCAGCCGTGGCTGCCCGGGCCGGAGATCCTGCTCTGGGCGGCCGTGCGGGCGGCCCGCGAGGCGGTGCGGATTTCGATTTTTCCTCCCGCCGACCAGGGTGCTAAGGTCTACGACGTCAGCAGGCGCCGCTAGCTCAGTTGGTTAGAGCAGCTGACTCTTAATCAGCGGGTCCGGGGTTCGAGTCCCTGGCGGCGCACGTTGGCGATGGCGAGGCATGTTCGCGGAGAGCGCGAACCGGCCTCGCCATCGTTGTTTCTGCGCGGCTTCGCCGCGCGTTGTGCGTGGGCCGGGGGTGGGCTGGTCAGCCGGGGGTGATCTGTACGGTCCAGGTGCCTGATTCCGTGCGGTTCTCGACCTTGACCCGTACGTCGTCGCCCGGCACCGTGAAGCTTTCGCCCAGGGCCACCGGGGCGTCGGCGAGCGGGGGGTAGACCGAGTCGGCCCAGCAGGCCTCGGTGTCCGGGTGGGCGTCGACCACCTCGACCGGGCCGCCCCCGGACTCCGCCCCGCTGTGCACCCGGTACACCAGCACCCCCGCCCGGCAGGACGCCGCGTCGTTGCCCACCGGCGTGCGCACCTCGAAGGCGAGCGCGCTGCCCGCGCCGGTGCGCACCACCGCCAGCTTCGTGCCCCGCCCGAGGCCGAAGGCCGGTGCGCCGGCGGCGCCGGTCACCACCACCCCGGGCCCCGCGCCCAGCGGCTCCAGCGTCAGTCGGGTCGGCTCGTCGCCCCGTACGCAGGCCACCTGCCGGGGCTGCAACCAGCCCAGCTTCCACTTGTGCCAGCCGAACAGGTCGGGGGAGAGCCCGAACTGGCTGCCCATCAGGTCCCAGTCCCCGACGTGCGTGTCCCAGTCGCCCTCGCCGTCCACCGGCCGGTGGTACAGGTCGGGCAGGTCGAAGACGTGCCCCGTCTCGTGGGCCAGGACCAGCCGGTCCGGCGGATGGTTCTCGAAGACCGTGACGACCCGCCGGATGTCGGTGCCGTCGGCCCGCATCGGGGCGTCCAGGTTGACGACCTTCGTGGCGTCGGAGTCCACCCCGGGCGCGTCCGGGTCCGCGACGAAGTAGACGACGTCGTACCGGGAGAAGTCCACGTGCCGGTCGGACGCGGCCAGCGCGTCGCGCAGGTAGGCCGCCCGGTGTTCCGGGCTCCAGTCGCGCCGTATGGCGTACGACGTCGACGGGCTCGGCATCCGGATCCAGTCCCGCAGCGGGTGCGCGCGGAGCGTGAAGGCGCCGTAGGAGGCGCGCCGGAAGAAGTCGCCGGTGGCGGGGAAGTGGTCGGCGGCGAGTTCCGCCGGTGCCGTCAGCGGCTGGGAGTCCGGGAAGGACAGGAACACCATCACCGCGTCCAGGGTGCGGGCGGGCCGCGGATAGGCGGCGTTCCAGGTGTCCAGGCCCTCGGAGTGGTGCACGTCGGTGCGCTGGAGCGCGCAGGGCTCCGGGGAGAAGGGCTCGGCGACCGAGGGCGCGGTGATCAGCGAGGTCGCGGCGAGCGCCGACATCGTCGTGCACACCGCGGCGGTGCTGCGCAGCCTCGTCCGGGCCGCCCGCGCCGTGCCCGCCTCCCGGGGAAGTCGCCACAGGGGGAGCTGGCGCGGCACATGGACCTCCGGACGCGGTTGACGGGACACCGCGTCCAGCTTGTGCATGATTGTCGTATTGCGCCCTGTTCGCCTGCACCGGATGGGTGAGTCGGCCGGGATTTCGCTGGACTTCTCCCGGCCGACACCAGGAAGACACTCACGGAACGTCACAACTGGTCGGAGGCGTGACAGGCCCGTCCAGGTGTGAGCAGAAACGATCTGCCGGAGGGGTCGCGCGGTCCGGAACGCGGGACGGCGGCTGGAAGGGCCCGGTGTCAGCCTCTATGATCGGCACACTTTCCTGCACGAACAGAGCACGAACAGAGATCGAGGCACTGCGGGAGCGAGCGGTGAACGGAACCTCCGAAGGGCCGGCGCCCGCGGCAGACCTCGGCCCGGCCGTCACAGAGAGTGACAATGGCCTGGCTCCTCGTACCGGGCGTACGGGGCCGCCGACCTACCGATCGGTGTTCACCGCGGCCCCGCTCGCCATGGCCGTCGTCGACGCCGAGGGCCTGGTCGTCAGCGCCAACGACACCCTGGGCACCCTGCTCGGCACCGACCCGGCCGCGCTGGCGGGCTCTGTGGCGGCCGACCTCGTCGACCTCGCCTCCGACGCCGGTACCTGGCACGCCTACCGCGAGGTGCTGCGCGGCCACCGGCCCCGGCTGCGCTGCACCAGACGGCTGAAGCGGGCCGACGGGCACTCGCTGTGGGCGCAGGTGACGGTCGAGCCGCTGGCCGACTCCGGGGACTCCGGGGGCGGGGACACCCCAGGCCTGCTGCTCTCCGTCGCCGACGTCAGCGCCCGGCGCGAACTCCAGGCCCGGCTGCGCCACCTCCAGATGCACGACCCGGTGACCCGGCTGCCCAACCGCGCCCTGTTCTTCGAACGCCTGACGGCCGCGCTGGAGGCGGAGTCGTACGAGCACGGCGGCACCGGCCGGATCGGCGTGTGCTACCTGGACCTGGACGGCTTCAAGGCCGTCAACGACACCCACGGCCACCGCGTCGGCGACCGGCTGCTCGCCGCCGTGGCCGAACGGCTGACCCGGTGCGCGGAGGAGGCCGCCCACCCCCGGTCCGGTGCGCCCCTGGTGGCCCGGCTCGGCGGTGACGAGTTCGCCCTCCTGGTGGAGGACTCCACCGGCACCGACCAGCTCGCCGACCTGGCCGGGGCGGTCCTGGCGGCCCTCCAGCCGCCCTTCGAGCTGTCCGACCGCCGGTTGTCGGTCACCGCCTCGGTCGGCGTCGTCGAACGCCACACCGCCGGTACCACCCCCACCGCCCTGATGCAGGCCGCCGACACGACCCTGTACTGGGCCAAGGCCGACGGCCGGGCCCGCTGGACGCTCTTCGACCCCGAGCGCAACGCCAACCGCATGACGCGCCAGGCGCTGGCCGCCACCCTCCGCCCGGCCATCGAACGTGGCGAGTTCGCGCTCGAGTACCAGCCGCTGGTGGGCATGGAGGACGGGCGGGTGCGGGGCGTCGAGGCGCTCATCCGCTGGAATCATCCTCAGTTCGGCGTACTGGCGCCGAATCGGTTCATCGCACTGGCGGAGGAGGATGGTTCGATCGTTCCCCTCGGCCGCTGGATCCTGCGCACCGCCTGCCGGCAGGCCCGCCGCTGGCAGCTGGCCCATCCGGACGAGCCGCCGATCTTCGTCAGCGTCAACGTGGCGGTCCGCCAGGTCTGGGACTCCGACCTGGTGGCCGACGTGGCCGGCACCCTGGAGGAGACGGGCCTCGCCCCGGAGCTGCTCCAGCTGGAGCTGACGGAGTCGGCCGTGATGGGCTCGGCGGGGCGCCCCCTCCAGGTCCTCAAGGCGCTCAGCGACATGGGCGTCCACATCGCCATCGACGACTTCGGCACCGGCTACTCGAACCTGGCCTACCTCAGCAGGCTGCCGGTCTCCGTGCTGAAGCTGGACGGGGCGTTCGTCCGGGGCTTCCAGTACGCGGCCGTGACCGACGCGGGGCCCGGCGAGGCGGCCAACCCGGCCGACGAGGTCATCGTCGAGGCGATGGTCCAGCTGGCCCACCGCCTCGGCCTGACCGTCACCGCCGAGTGCGTGGAGACCTCGGACCAGGCGACGCGGCTGCGCCGCATCGGCTGCGACACCGGCCAGGGCTGGCTCTACTCCCGGCCGGTGGCACCGGACCGCATCTCCGCGCTGCTGGGCCACGCGGGCCCCGGCGGCCCCGCCGGGGTTCAGGCGGGCGTCGGCAACCCGTAGGCGTCGGCGATCAGTTCGTAGGAGCGCAGGCGTACGTCGCCGCCGTGGGCGTTGGCGGTGAGCATCAGCTCGTCGGCGCCGGTGCGCTTGTGCAGGTCGTCGAGGCCGGACCGCACCTCGTCGGCGGTGCCGTGGATGACGTTGGCGTTCCAGGACCGCACGAACTCCTCCTCCATCGGGCTGAAGTCGTACGCCTCGGCCTCCTCCGGCGTCGGCACCAGACCCGGGCGTCCGGTGCGCAGCCGCACCATGTTCAGCGCGGCGGCGAGCACCTGCCTGCGGGCCTCCTTCTCGTCGTCGGTGGCGAGCGCGGAGACGCCGATGAGGGCGTACGGGGCGTCCAGGACGGCGGAGGGGCGGAAGGACTCGCGGTACAGGTCGAGCGCCGGGATCGTGTTCTGCGCCGAGAAGTGGTGCGCGAAGGCGAAGGGCAGCCCGAGGGTGCCGGCCAGCCGCGCGCTGAACCCGGAGGAGCCGAGCAGCCACACCGGCGGCCGGTGCGCCGACTGCACGCCGCCGGGCGAGGTGGCCTGCACGGGGCCCGGCACGGCATGGATACGGGCGTACGGGTGGCCGTCCGGGAAGTCGTCGTCCAGGAACCGGACCAGCTCGGCGAGCTGCTGCGGGAAGTCGTCGGCGCCCTCGTTCAGCCGGTCGGTGCGGCGCAGGGCGGCGGCGGTGGCCCCGTCGGTGCCCGGGGCGCGGCCGAGGCCGAGGTCGACGCGCCCCGGCGCCATGGCCTCCAGCGTCCCGAACTGCTCCGCGATGACGAGCGGCGCGTGGTTGGGCAGCATGACGCCGCCGGACCCGAGGCGAATGCGGTCGGTGTGGGCCGCCAGGTGGGCCAGGAGCACCGCGGGGGAGGAGGAGGCGACGCCGGGCATGGAGTGGTGCTCGGCGACCCAGTACCGCTGGAAACCGCGGCCTTCGGCGAGCCGCGCGATGTCCACGCTGGTCCGCAGCGCGTCGGTGGCGGTCCGACCGGCACCTACGGTCACCAGGTCCAGTACGGAGAGGGGGACGGGAGCGGTGCCGTGGGCGGTGCCCCGGATCTCCTCTGCGGCGTCTGCGGGCATGGTGGGGTGCCTCCTGAGCTTCGACGTGTTCGTACGCGGGTCGCTTCGCGACGTAACAGGAGGGGGCCTCCGGTTATTCCCCGGTCGATCGCGGGTGAGCGGTCGGGACGCGCACATCGCGTTCCGTGCGAGCGGCTCACGAGGTCGGGGCGTTCACCAGCGTGGCGATCAGGCGGGTCAGGAGCGGGCGCGGGTCGGGTGTCCCCGGCCAACCGGTCATCAGGAGATGGTGGGCGGTGCCGACGACGGCGAGGGCCACCGAGGGCGGGTCGACGGTCTGTGCCACGCGGCCGAGCCTCCGCTCCGCCTCCAGGTAGTCGGCAATGGCCTCCTGGATCGCGGTGAAGCCCGGCGCACCCCTCTCCAGAGCCTCGCGGATGCTCAGAGTGGCGGCCGGGCGGGTCATGGCAAGGCCGGACAGGGCGAGGCCGCCGGAGTCGAACAGGGCGAGAGCGACGGTGTCCAGGTTGTGCTCCACTGTGCCGTGACCGGCGAATCCGGACAGGGTCCGTGCCCTCGTCGCCGTCTTCGCGAACCGGTCCAGGCACAGTGCGGCCACGAATCCGTCGAACCCGGCGAAGTGCGCGTGCAGCAGTCCCTTAGCGCAGCCGGCTTCGATGGTGACCGCCCGGCTGGTGAGCGCGCCGGGGCCGTCCCTCTCCACGATGCGCTCGGCCGCCGCGAAGAGTCGCTCGCGTACGTCCGGTGTCGCCACTCCCCGCGGTGCCATGGATCCCTCATTCGTCCCGGATCGGTCGCCCCGGCTGGGCTCGACACCGTGGATCGTAACGGGGATTGCAGGGTTTGGGCACTTGCCCATACTGTTTGGGCGCACGCCCATTCTCCGTCGTTCACCCGGGAGGCACCTGTGCCGGACATCGTCAACACCGAGCAGGCTCAAGCGTGGAACGGCCCTGAGGGAGTCCACTGGGCGCGCAACCAGGACCGCTGGAACGCCGTGAACGAGGGCTTCGACGAGCCCCTCCTCGACGCCGCTGGTGTCACCGGAGAGGACCGGGTTCTCGACCTCGGTTGCGGCTCGGGGCAGACCACGCGGTGCGCCGCGCTGCGGGCACCCCGCGGACACGCGCTGGGTCTCGACCTGTCCGGTCCGATGCTGGCCGAGGCCAGGAGCCGCGCCGAGTGGGAAGGCGTCGCGAATGTCTCCTTCGCGCAGGGTGACGCGCAGGTCCACGCCTTCGAGGCGGGGGCGTTCGACGCGGCGGTCAGCCGCTACGGCGTGATGTTCTTCGCCGACCCCGTGGCCGCCTTCGGCAACGTCGGCCGGGCGTTGCGCCCCGGCGGGCGGCTGGCGTTCGTCTGTCCTGCTGACGCGATGCTGAACGGCTGGGTCACGGCGATGGCGTCACTGCGCGAGGTCCTGCCGGTGGGCGACTTCGGACAGCCCGGTCTGCCCGGCATGTTCTCCCTGGCCGCCCCGGACCGCATCGGCGACGTCCTCGCCGCGGCGGGCTTCGTCGACATCGACGTCAACCAGGTCCGGGCCTACGGGACGTGGGGGCAGGGCGCCGAGGACGCGGCGGAGTTCCTCCTGGGCACGGGCCCCGGCCGCCACCTCATGGACCTGGCCGACCCGACCGCGCGGGCCCGCGCCCGCGGCATCCTGACGGACCATCTGCGCGCGCATGAGACGGCTGACGGTACGGTCCGGCTCCTCAGCACGTCGTGGCTGGCCACGGCGGACCGCCCGTGCGCCGCTGGCCGAGCCATGATCCGTCACGCATGATGACCCGGCCGCGAAGCTCCGGCTCTCCGTGCCAGGCGCGCACCGTCGTCGGCTCGACACGCAGGTAGACGAAGGCACTCCGCTCGGTCCGCGGATCCCAGCCGAACTTGCCCGTGAAGGAGTCCGACGCCTCGCCGGGTACCTCGCTCGCGGGGTACGCCTCTGCCTCGCCTTGCAGCAACACCACATCGGAGGTGTCCGGCAGGGACAGGCGTACACGCGGGTCCTCACGAAGGTTGCGCGCGGTCGCGGAGGAGGCGTTGGTGCACATCCACACCGCTCGCCCGTCCCAGAGGAACCACAAGGGCACCTGGTGCGGGCCGTGGTCGGGGTGGGCCGTCGACACCCACACGTCGCGCTCCGTGCGCAGCCGTTCCAGGGTGTCGCGCCTGCGCTCCGCCGCAGTGCGGTGCGTGGTCTCCGTCGTCTGCATGGATGTCGACCATAGGTATCACGATCGTGACGCGCATCGGGCGCGAGTCCTAGGCCGAGGTGCGTAGGCCCCGGGGCGCGTTTCGGAGGGGGGCGAGGAAGGCGGCGAACACGGGGGCGGGGAAGGTGAGTACGGCTCGGGCGGGTGCCTTGGAATCGCGGACGGCTATGTGGGGGTGGTCGAGGGCGACCTCTACGCAGGCGTTGCCTTCGCCGCCACCGGAGTAGGACGACTTCTTCCATGCACCGCGTGCCATCGGGTCACAGCTCCTTCGCCAACCGGTGAATGAAGTCACGAGAACGCTCTGGCTCGAAGGCCGCTTCTTCCACTCTACGGAACAGCGTGCGAAAGTGGCTCAGTTGGGCTGATGCGTCGACAAAGACGGTGCCATGCGGGGTGTCGCGGACGACTGTGTCCAGTTGGGGGACGGGCCCGCCCGCGTACACCATCGCGCTGCCCGCGCCCGCGAAACCGTTCACGGTGAACGGAATGACGCGTACGGTCACGTGGGCCGCTTCGGACAGGCTCAGGATGTGCGCGAGCTGGGTCCTCATGCCGTCGCCGTCGACCACCTTGATGCGTAGGGCCGCTTCATGGATGACGGCTTCGTACGGGATCGGCTGCGGTCGCTCGACAATGATCCTGCGCTTCATGCGATGGTCCACCCAGCGCTGGATCTCCTCGCCTGAGAACTGAGGGTTGACGTAGGAGAAGAGGGCGCGAGCGTAGTCCGGCGTCTGCAAAAGCCCCGGCACGTGCAGGAAGTCCACGTCCCACCGACGAGATGCATGGTGCTCCAACTCGGAGAGGTCCAGGAAGGGGTGGGGAAGTGATCCCCGGTACTCCTCCCACCATCCGTGCGGGCGCCCGGTGGCCATCGTCACCAGTGCCGTGATCAGGTCCTCGTCCGCACAGGCGTAGTGCGCGGCGAGGCGCCGCAGGCGCTCCTCACTCACACCCGCGATGCCACTTTCGATCTGACTGATCTGAACGGAGTTCACGCCGAGAAGGCTCGCGGCCTCGGTCGCCTTGAGCCCGGCGGCTTCCCGCATCTTGCGCAGCTCGATCCCCAGGCGCTCCTGGCGGGCCGTGGGCGTACGTCTGGGCGGCACGTCTCGTCTCCTCTGTGTTCAACGGCCGCTCGCAGGCAGCCCGTTCGAGGCAACGTTACGCGATCCGCTTGCAGCGTCATAAATATATGCCCTACCTTCAGTGACGTGAGGCGCACGCAGTGCGACTCTTCAATGTCGGAAGCGCACCGCTTTGCCCTGTCATGGCAGCGCGGCATGGACACCGGCACCGCGACCACCCCCCCCATCCCCGAAGGGAACCGGCATGCCCGAAAACGATCCGTGGGAGTACTCCCTCTACATCCCGAACGACCTCAGAGCCGTCACCGTCTGCCGCCGGACGCTGCGTCTGATCCTGACGATGCACGGGCTGATCCGCATGGTCGACCTTGCCGAACTGCTCGCGACGGAGCTGGTGTCCAATGCCGTACGGCATACGAAAGGGCCTGCCGCGCTGCGGGTGCGTTGGTCCGGGACGGGGGTTCTTCGGCTCGGCGCCTGGGACGCGGACCCTTCGCCGCCCCGGCCGCCGCAGCCGTTCGACCGGGCCGTGGACCGGGAGGACGGGCGGGGGCTGGCGTTGGTCCGGGCGTGCGCGGACGTGTGGGGATGGCAGCCGCTCGCACGGGAGGGCAACCGGGGCAAGTACGTGTGGTGCGAGCTGGGGGCGGCTTGACGGGCCGGGTCAGCGGGCCATGCGGTGGCGGAGGTAGGCGACGTTCGATCCGAAGGTGCGGGACTCGACGAGTTCGAGGTTCACCCTGCGCCCGTGGTGGGGGAAGAACGGGGTGCCGCCGCCGACCAGTACCGGGTGGACCATGGCCCGGTACTCGTCGATCAGGTCGGAATCGGCGGCCTCGGCGGCGAGGGTCGCGCCGCCGATCGCGATGTCGCCGTCGCCGGGTTCCGCCCGCCAGCGCTCGATCTCCTCCGCCAGGGTGCCGGAGGCCAGGCGGGTGTTGGTGCCCCGGACCGCCGGCAGCGTCCTGGAGAACACCACCTTCGGCAGCGCCTTCCACAGCGCGGCCCACTCCAGCTCCGCGGCGCCGAGCGGCTCGTCCTGCTCGGCGGTCTCCCAGTACAGCATCGTCTCGTACAGCCGCCGCCCCAGCAGGTGCACGCCGGTCTCGCGGATCTCGTCCATCCAGTACCGGAAGACCGTCTCGTCCGGGTCGCTCCAGTCGATGTCGCCGCTCGCGTCGACGATGTAGCCGTCGAGGGACACGTTCATCGAATAGGTCACGCTGCGCATCGCAGGCCTCCTCGGTAGCCGCTCGGGTTCGACGGTACGGCCTCGTACGGATGGGCGCCGGTCAGTCGACGGTGCTCGCCTCCCGTACGCCCGTCCCCGACGCCGGTACGGCCCCGGAGTGCCGTCGCCGACGTTCCCGTACCCACTCGACGACCACGGCGGAGAAGCAGAGCAGCGCCGTGAGGACGGAGAAGGCGGCGAAGACCGTGGTATCGGCCCAGACGGTCGCGCCGATGCCGACGAGGAGCGTGGGCGTGATGAGCGCGCCGTAGGCGAGCAGGTAGAACATCGACATGACGGCCCCGCGCCGGTCGGCGGGGATGCCGGCGGTGAGGTGGCGCAGGGAGCCGCCGAAAGCGAGCCCGTACGCGGCGCCCTGGAGAGCGACGGTGACGATGATGAGGACGGCGTTGCCGGTCGCGAAGGCACCCACTCCGGCCAGCATGAGCACGGCGAGCGCCGTGTCGCCGACGAGGGCGACCGTGCGGGCCGGACGACGGGCGCTGAGGATCTGGGTGCAGACGGCGGAGAGGGTCACGGCCGCGATGACGACACCGCCGAAGAACGGGCCGTCCACGTTCGCGGCGTCGGCGGCGATCGAGGGTTCCAGCGAGAAGCAGACCCCGAGGACGGCCCAGGCGGCCCCCGCGCCCATCACGGCGAAGGTGAAGCGTCCGCGCATCTCCCTGGGCACCTGCGGACGCGGGATTCCCAGGGGCGCCGTACCGGGCGAGGGGTGCGGTTCGCGCATCACCAGGAGGAGGACAAACAGGACGAGGCCGATCAGCGCGTCGGTGAGGTAGGGCAGGAGCAGGGGGTGGAAGCCGGTCTGGGCGAGGGCCGCGGTACCGAGCGCGGCGGCGGCGATGCCGATGTTGAACGCGACGGCGGTGAGCGTCCCGCTGCGCGCCGCCCGCTCGGGGCTCACGTCCAGCAGGGCGGCTCCGCCGACGACGACGATCGCGCCGATGCCCAGGCCGTTGAGCATCCGGGCCACGACGAGGTACGCGGGTCCTGCGGCCAGCACGAAGACGGCGAGCCCGGCGAGCAGCAGCAGGACGGCGACGACGAGCACGGGCCGACGGCCGTAGCGGTCGGACAGAGCGCCGGACAGGAGGATCGCGACGACCGCGACGGCCCCATACGCGGCGAATATGACGGTGGTGAGAACGGGAGGGTAGTCCCACTTCTCGGCGTACAGGGAGTAGAGGGGTGAGGGGATGGCGGAGGTCGCCTGCCCGAGCATGAGGAGGACGAGGAGGGCCGGGTAGCTCCATGACTGGGGGCGGCGGCCCTGGGAGAGTTCCCGCACGAGGACTCCAGGGGAAAGAGAAGTATGATGTGCTTCGTACTTCGAGGATGCTAAGGAGAAGTATGATGCTCGTCAAACTTGGTGGCGTCTGATGCCGCCCTGGGAGGTCCCGTCCGACCAGTTGCCGCCCGTCGCCGCGGTCCAGAAACTGCTGCGCGCGCTCGCGGATCCGGTACGCCTGGAAATGGTGCGGCGTCTGGCAGTGGATCCGGCCGGCGAAGCGCCCTGCTCGGATCTCTACGAGGGCCTGAACAAGTCCACCGCCACCCACCACTTCAAGATCCTCGTGGAGGTGGGCGTCTTCCATCCGGTCATGGTCGGCCCCTCTCGGGGCCACCGCCTGCGGCGTGACGCGCTGCGGGAGGCGGCGCCCGGTCTGCTGGACGCGCTGATGGGTGCTCTGGCCCGCGAGAATCGGTGAGTGGGCTTCAGGCGGCGAGGTCGGCCGCGAGCCGGTCCGCGGCGGTGCGGGGCTCGCGGCCGAGGAGTTCGGTCAGCAGTGGGTCGGTGTCGGTGAAGTAGCCCGCGCGGGCTGCCTGGTACCAGGTGAGCATCAGCCGGGCCACCTGCTCCGGCACACCCGTCGTGACCTGGTCGGCGACCCACTGGTCGTCGTCCGGGACGACGCGCTTCACCGTGCGGCCGGTGAGGTCCGAGGTGATCCGGGCGAAGTCGTCGAAGGTGAGGGCGGTCGGCGCGGTGAGGGTGACGGGGCCGTCGAAGGAGCGGTCGCCGACGAGGAGGGCCGCGGTGGCCTCGGCGATGTCGGCACGGTCGGTGTACGGGACGGGGCCGTCGTTCGGCCGGGCGATCACGCCGGTCCGCTGCCACGGGCCGAGGACCTGGTCGAGCGGGCCGTAGGCGCCGTTGCGCAGTGCGGTCCAGGCGACCCCGGAGTCGCCGAGGATCGCCTCGGTGGCGAGGTGGAACTCCGACGGCGGGTACGGGTTGCCGGGGACGGCGCCCTGCTGGCTCGTGTAGAGGATCCGCCGGGCACCGGCCGCGACCGCGGCTTCGACGGCGTCGCGGTGCAGGGCGACCAGGTCGGCGGCCGGGTCGTTGCCGGACACCAGGAGGACCTGGTCGGCACCGGCGAAGGAGTCGCGCAGCGCGGCCGGGTCCTCGTAGGAGCCCTGCCGCACGCGCACGCCGCGGTCGGCGAGGTGCCGAGCCTTGGCGGTGTCGCGGACGCTGACACCGATCTCGTCGGCGGGTACGCGCTTGAGGAGGTGCTCGACGGTGGCGCCGCCCAGCCCGCCGGTGGCGCCGGTGACAACGATCATGTTTTCGGCCTTCCCAATAAGTTGACCAGCATGGTCAGTTTCTCTCTCGCCCGTGACCGTAGGTAAAGTGACCCCACGAGTCAAGTTGCGGCGGCGAGTGACAGGAAGAGACGGTGAGGGCCATGGCCGGTGCGGTGCCTTCGGAGCCCCGGCTGCGCGCCGACGCCCGGCGCAACAGCGAACAGATCCGCTCCGCCGCGATCGGTGCCTTCGAGGGGCAGGGCCTGACGGTGCCGCTGGAGGAGGTCGCCAAGGCGGCGGGGGTGAGCAAGGCGACGATCTTCAACCGGTTCGGCGGGCGGATCGGCCTCATCGAGGCCGTCATCGAAGAGATCGTCGCCGGTCAGCTATTCGCCGTCATCGACCACACGCGGAGCGTCGACGACGCGGGCGAGCGGATCGCGTATTACCTCACCGCGATCCGCGACCTCCAGTACCGCCGGCCCGCCTTCAACGACGTCCTGTTGCAGACGTATCCGCACTCGCGGCAGCTCATGGAGATCTGCCGGGTCGGAGGTGAGGCCAACGAGGAGTTCGTCGCGGCGGCGCGGGCCTCGGGTGCGCTGCGGCCGGAGTTCACGGCGGGCGACCTGCACGCACTCGTCGTCGACAACGCCCTCGCCCTCAAGCACGGTGAGCGGCCGGCCCGGGACGACTACGACCGCCGCACCACGTACCTCCTGGACGGAATCAGAGCAGCGTCTGGGTGAGTTCGCTCCGCGCGGACGTGTGGACCAGGCGGCCGAGCGCGCCGTTGACGAGCGGCAGGTAGGGCGGGACGTGGCCGCACTCCACGTCGGCGACGATCGGCACCCCCAAGGGGCCGAGCGCGTCCAGCACGGCCTGGTGCTGGGAGAGCGAGGGGACGTCCGGGGCCGAGGTCCGGCCGACCAGTACCGCGTTCGCGGCGTCGAAGAAGCCGGCCAGCCGCATGCCGTGCAGGTTGCGGCAGATGGTCAGGGCGTCGTCGCCGCAGGCCTCCACGTACACCAGCAGCCCCTCCGGGGCCATCGCCTTGGCGAAGGCGGACGTGTCCAGGCAGCCGGACCCCGTGAGGTTGCAGAGCGTCTCGACGCAGCCGCCGATCAGACGGCCCTCCACCTCCAGGTCTCCGCTCCCGTCCAGCCGGGTCCAGCCGCCGGGGGCGTTGAGTGTGTACTCCCGTGCCTCGGGGTGGAGCGCGTAGTCGTCCCAGCCGGTGGTCCGGTGGCGGCCCGGCGGGGTCTGGGTGAACCGGTGGCCCCGGGGCGCGCCGACGACGTCGAACCAGGAGACCAGCCCTTCGGGGGTCCGGTACGGGGTGTCCATGAGGTTGTTGCCGTGGACGGTCGCCGTACCGGTGAGCAGCGTCAGCGGGGTCATGAGGGTCGACAGGTCCGAGTAGCCCACGAGCCAGGTCGGTTCGGCCTCGCGCAGCCGGTCCCAGTCGAGCAGTGGTACGAGGTCGATGGCCAGGTCCCCGCCCCACGGCGGCACCACCGCGTGGATGTCGGGGTCGGTCAGCATCCGCATCAGTTCGGCGGCGCGCGCGGGGGCGGGGGCGCTGACGTGCCCCGAGCCGTCCATGCACGCTCCGACGACCACCTCGTAGCCGCGCGCCTCCACGTCGCGTATCGCCACGTTCAGGCGTTCGCGGAGCTCGTCGGGGACTCCGCTGGACGGCGAGGTGACGGCGACACGGTCTCCGGGGCGCAAGGGGCGCGGGTATCGAACGGGCATGCGGCGGATTCTGGCACGGCGGTCCAGCCGGTGGGCAGCATTTTCTCCGCACGCCGGCCCGCCCCACCGGACGTTCCGAGGCCTACCCGTGCCGCCAGGCCACCCGGTGTTCCGCGAGGTGGGCCAGTACCGCGTGGTTGGCCTCCCAGCCGTCCGGGAACTTCACCAGCGTTCCGAGCTGGACCGGTTCCGTGGACGGATAGTCGTCCAGCAGGTCGTCCACGCCCTCGCGGCAGACCACGATGCACGCGTGCCGGTGCCGGGAGGCCAGGACGCACAGGCGGCCGGTCTCCAGGTGGAAGGCGGTGGCGTCGGGGCGGCCGGAGAGCGGGTGCAGGACGACCGTGACGTCGTACTCCCGGCCCTGGAGGCGGTTGGCCGTGTCGACGGTCACCTCGGTCACCCCGAGGTCGGCCAGCGCGGCACGGACGGCCGCCGCCTGGTCCCGGTGCGCGGTGCCCACGGCGACGCGGGCGGCGGTGAGGGGCGCGGGGTCCGGGGAGCGCTCGGAGGTCGCCCGGCCCTCCCGGTCGAGGAGGCGCCGGACCACCGCGGCCACCGCCCGCACCGCCTCCGGGTCGGTGCGCGGGGTGTGCCGGGGCGGAAGCTCCAGCAGGCCCCAGCCGGAGGCCGCCGCCTCGTCGATCACCCGGTCCGGGCCCGAGCCGTCCGACGGCACCGCGAAGGCCAGGCTCCGGTCGCCGTGGTCCGTGCCGCTGCGGAACGGCGTGTACGGGTAGAAGGCGTCGGAGACCAGGCGGGCCGCCGACGCCGGGAGCCGCCAGGAGACCGGGAGGCGGTGCTGGGGCAGGCCCGGGTTGTGGGCGAGCAGGGTGGTCACCGCCGAGGACGACGGGTCGTAGGCCAGGCCCGCCCACTGCTCGCTGCCCACCGTCGCGAACGGGTCCAGCTGGCCCGGGTCGCCCACGAACAGGGCCCGCTCGAAGAGCCCGGCGACCGCGAGCAGGGAGTCCGAGCGCATCTGGTACGCCTCGTCGACGATCGCGTGCCGCCACGGCTCGTCCACCTTGACGTGCGCCCACTTCGCCGCCGTCGACAGGACGACGGCCTGCCCGGCGAGGTCGGCGGCCTTCGCCGACTTGCGGACGCCCGCCAGCGCGTCGAGCGCCTTGTCGTAGGGGTCGGCGTCACTGCTGTGCAGCCGGCCCACCGGGAGGTCGGGGTTCTTCTCGGCCAGGCGCAGCACCAGGTCGTCGACCTGGGCGTTGGTCTGCGCCACCACCATCAGGGGGCGACCCGCCTCGGCCAGCTCCAGCGCCGCCCGCACCACGAGCGTGGACTTCCCGGCGCCGGGCGGGGAGTCGACGACGACACCGCGCTCCGTGCCGTGCAGCGTGTCGTGGAGGATCGCCGCGGTGGCGCGGGCGGCCTCGGCGCCCGGGTCGAAGGCCGCGGGGGCGGGTGCGGCGAGGGTCTCGGCGGTCACAGCACGTCCTCCTCGGTCTGGGCGTCGGCGGCCTCCGGCACCGCGGCCGCCTCACCGGGCGGGCCGCCGTGCGTCCACGGCGTCTGCTCCGGATCGGGGTGCTTCGCGCCGCCCCGCTGCTCGTGCTCGAAGAGCGTGAAGCAGACCAGGTCGCCCTTCTCCGGCACCGATCCCGCCTCGGGCTCCTTGCCCCGGCCCATCTTGTCCATGATCCGCAGGACCAGCGTGCCGTCCTCCGGGTCGTCGTCCGACGTCGCGGGGCCGACGTACTCGGCCGTCTGGGGCTTGCCGCCCAGCGACCGGTAGACCTTCACCCGCTCGCCCAGGTGCGGGCGGTCGTCCGTGCGGACCGTGACCAGCGGGCGCGGACTGGGCCGCTTGCTCTCGCTGTACGCCATCACCACGTCGACGACCTCGCCCGCGAACGCCTCCCCGGACAGCCGCCGCCCGGCCATCACCAGCGGATCGTCCAACGCCTCCTGGGCCTCCAGGCGGGCCTGCTCGCGCTCGCGCGTGGCCAGCTTGTTCGCCGCCGTCACCGCGTCGTCGCGGCGCGGCTGCGGGGGCTCACCGGCCAGGACGCGGTCGCGGTGGGAGGTGAACGACCAGCGGTCGCGGGTCCAGCGCTCCTCGGCGTGCGCCCCTTCGGGCAACTCCCGCAGCAGGTCCAGGCCCCGCCACACCGCGTCCCAGGTGGGCCGGGTCCGGCTGTCGACCAGGGCGCGGATCTCCCGCTCGGCGGCGGTGAGCGCGCCCAGCCGCTCGTCGGCCTCCAGGCCGTCCTCGGCGGCCGCCAGCGCGGTGCGGGCGCGGTGGTGGCGCTCGATGGCGGGGGCGAGCAGCTTGTTGTCGAAGGCCGGGTCGGTCGCCGGGCCCGCGGGCGGGCACAGCAACTGGCCGTCGGCGTCGCGGGCCAGCTCGGCGCGGCGGGCGGCCTCCGCGCCGGTCAGGCCGGGCTCCCGCGAGAACTCCGGCGCGATCCACGCGAGCAGGGCCCCCAGGTGCTGGTCCTCCAGCGTGGACTGCCCGGTCGCCCAGTGCCGGCCCAGCAGGTCGGTCATGGCGAGGAGGAGGGAGGAGCCGGGCACCCGGGCCCGCTCGCCGTAGTGGGTCAGCCACCGGCCGAGCAGCGGCACGCGCGGCGGCGCCGGGTACGGGGTCTCCGGGTCCTGCTCCGCCGTACGCCGGAAGCGCATGGACCGGCCCAGCAGCCGTACGAAGTCGACGCCCGCGCGGCTCGGCACGACCAGCTGCGCGGCGTCCGCGCACAGGTCGACCTCGACCTTGGCCCGCTTGCCCGTCTCCGGGTCGGTCTCGGTGCGCTCGGCGGCCTCGACGCTCTCCGCGTACGCCTCGATGTGCGGCAGCACGATGTCGGCCAGGTCGGCCAGGAACGCGAAGCGCAGGTCGCGGTCGCGGGGCTGCGGCACGACCAGCAGGTGCGGCGCGTCCCGGTCGGTGCCGACCAGCGCGCCGAGCGGGGCCCCGGCCTCACCGGCGGTGACCAGCGGCACGAAGACCAGCGGGCGGTCGGACAGGTGCCGGTGCCGGACGGTGGCGGCGGGCTGGGCCCGCCCGGTGCGCACGGCCTCCAGCCGGGCGAGCGTGGTGATCAGCGTCATGCGGACACCCCGCCGACCCCGAGTCCGCTGACGCCGCCCGGCGCCGCGCCGGTCCCCGCACCTGCCGTCGCGAGTGCCTCCGCGCGCAGCCGGGCCGCCCTGCGCAGCGCGGCCACCGCCGGGTCGTCCGGATCACCGGCCTCCCCGCGGGCCGCGGCCAGCACGTCCTCGACCGTGGAAAGTCCGCCCAGCTCGGCCCGCACCGGGCGGCCCAGGCAGGTGACCGCACCGGCCTCGCGGGACCGGGCACGGCAGTGGAAGGCCAGCTCGCACGCGGACAGGCACTCGGGCGCATACGTCGCCGGGACCGACTCGACCGCCGCCGTCAGCTCCTCGGCCGGCAGCTCCGGGGAGAAGCAGACGCCCTCCGGCAGCGCGTCGGCGATGTCCTCGATGCGGGTCAGCCGGGCCAGCTGGCGGTCGGTGACGGCACGCTGCTTGCGCACGTCGACGGCGGACGCGGTGGGCTGGTTGGAGAAGTCCTTGGGGCACACCAGCAGGACCCGGTGGCGCACGCGCGGGGCCGGTTCGAGCCGGGCGGCGACCCGCTCCAGGGCCAGCACGTACACCGCGGCCTGCCGCGCGGCGGCGCCGACCTTCGCCGGGTCGGCGGAGCCGTCCAGCATGGGGAAGGACTTGATCTCGACGACCGTCCAGCTGCCGTCCGGATGCACCACCACGGCGTCCGGCTCCAGGAAGGCGGGCGAACCGGCGACGTCCAGGGCGAGCATCGGATGGTCGAGCAGCGTCCACGCTCCGGGTGCGCCGGTCGCCTCGCGCAGGGCCAGCGCCGTACGCGCCGTGCGCCCCTCGGGTCCGGTCGCGGACAGGTCGGGCACCCGCGCCCGGCCCTCGGCGGGCGGCTCGGCGCCCCGGTCCAGCTTCTCGTGCACGAGCCGCAGCAACTCGGCGCCGCCGTCCGCCTTGACCTTCGCCTCGAAGGCGTTGCCCCGCGTGAGGGCGAACTGCGACTGCCCGAAGACCGACGGGGAGCCCAGCGCACTGGCCAGGGAGGCCTTGTCCACGCCCGCGCCGTCGAGGATCGCGCGCCGGCGGCACCCCGGGTTGGCGGCGAGGGCGGCCAGGGCCCGGGCGTCCAGCGCCTTGGCCGGCACGTCGGGACCGCGCAGCTCAGCGAGTCGGTGCCGGAGTCTCGTCCCCCGCGTCCGAGGGGGCGGGGTCCGGCTCGGCTCCTGCTCCGAACCGCTGCTCGCGCTGCCGTGGAAATCGCTCACCCGCGGAAGTCTGGCATCCGCCACTGACAATCGCGGAACCCGCACTGCCCCGGGCGGAGTCGGGGGTCGACGCGGAGACGCTCGCGGAGTCGGCCGCGGCCGGTGCGAAACGGGCCGTGAGCAGGGTCCGCGCCCGCTCCGCGGTCCGCAGCACGAACGGCGTCAGCAACAGCCCCGCGCCCATCACGGCCGCACCGGCGACCGCGTCCAGGAAGTAGTGGTTCGCGGTGCCCATGACCACGATCGTGGTCACCAGCGGATAGACGACACCCGCCACCTTCGCCGTGCGCGTGCCGCCGTGGCGCCACAGTATGACCCCGCACCACAGGGCCCAGCCCACGTGCAGGCTCGGCATCGCCGCGTACTGGTTGGTCATCCCGCCCAGGCCGCGCGGAGCGCTCGCCTCGCCGCCCCACCAGCCGTACGAGCTGTACTGGGCCATCGTGTCGACGAAGCCGTGACCGGCGTCCAGCAGCCGGGGCGGGCAGGTCGGCAGGAGGGTGAAGCCGATGAGACCGATGAACGTGGACGTCATCAGCCAGGTGCGGGCGGCCCGGTAGCGCACCGCGCGGGAGCGGAAGAGCCAGATCAGGATCACCGGGGTGACCACGTAGTGCAGCGACGCGTACCAGAAGTCCGCCGGTACGCCGATCCACGGCTCGCGCGTGAAGAGGCGGTTCAGGGGATGCTCCGCGTTCAGGTGGAGCGCCTTCTCGATGTCCAGGATGGCCAGGCCGTGGTCGACGGCGTCGGAGACGTCGCCCCGCACGAGCAGGCGTCCGGCGCTGTAGCAGGCGTACACGAGGACGATGAGCGGCAACTCGGTCCACCAGCGCAGCCGAGGGTTCGGGGCCGCCTCGGTGCCCGGTGTCTCGGTGTGCGGCAATCCGATCGCCCTCCCCCTTCTCACGCTTCTCACTTCTCGCTCACTCGTGCGCCTGGACGAACACGGGCGAGCCACTCTACGGCCTCGCCGCGACCGCCCCGCGAAGCGCCCTCGGACCGGATAGACGCGGGCAGCGCCCCTCGGGTTGCCCGCACGGACAGTACGGGATGATGGAAGGGTCCCCTCAGACATTTCTCCCGGAAAGGCCTCTCCATGGCACCGCGCATCCTGCTGGCCCGGCACGGACAGACGGAGTGGTCGCTGTCCGGCAGACACACCGGCCGGACCGATGTGCCGCTCCTGGAGGAGGGGCGGCGCGGCGCGAAGCTGCTCGGCGAGCGGCTGCACCGGGCGCCGCTGGACGGGCTGCCCGGCGTGGAGGTGCGGACCAGTCCGCTGGTGCGCGCGAGCGAGACCTGTGAGCTGGCCGGTTTCGGCGAGCGCGCCCGCGCGTGGGACACGCTGATGGAGTGGGACTACGGCGCGTACGAGGGCATGACGCCGGAGCAGATCCAGGCCGTACGGCCCGGCTGGCTGATCTGGCGGGACGGGGCCCCGCAGGGGGAGGGTGTGGCGGACGTCACCGCGCGCGCGGACGAGGTGGTGGCGTGGGCGCGGGAGGCGGAGCGGGACGTGCTCGTCTTCGCCCACGGGCACATCCTGCGGGCGATCGGGGCGCGATGGCTGGGGCTGCCGGTGTCCTTCGGGGCACGGATACGGCTGAACCCGACGTCGCTGTCCGTGCTGGGCTGGGCGTACGGGGAGCCGGCGATGGAGAGCTGGAACGATTTGGGGCACCTGGTCGGCTGACGTCGGTGCCGGTGCCGGTGCCGGTGCTTGTTGCGGTGCCCGGCGTCGGGGCTGGGTGGGAGTGGGGCGCGGCCCGGCGCTGCCGGGGTGCCGCTGCGCCCACCCGTGCCGCCCCAGCGGCACGACTGCCCGCAGCTGGGGGCTATGCCGGTCGCGGTAGCGCTCCGTGGCGGTCCAGGAAGGCGGAGACGCCCGATGCCCGGCGGTGGGGGAGGAGCACCCGCGCCGTCCCCGCCAGCATCGTGTGCACGCGGGAGGACTGGACCTCGCCCAGCAGGTCCAGGCACCGCATGCCCGCCCCCGCCGCCTCGTCGGGGCGGCCCCCGCGGGCCAGGTCGTCCGCCAGCTCCGCCGAGTACAGCGCGAGGTTCCGGGTGAAGTGCGGGTCCTGGAGATCCGCCGCCCGCCGAGCGTGCCGGGCGGCCCGCGGCCAGTCGCCCAGGGTGGACCAGCACTGCGCCTCGAGACCCTCCAACTCGGCCTCGCCGTAGAAGCTCATCCACTCGGGGTCGGCCTCCGAGGCGCCCCGTTCGAAGAAGGTCTGCGCGCGGACCAGTGCCTGCTCGCAGCCGACGCGGTCCGCGAGCCCCGCCCAGCCGCCCGCCTCGCGCAGCGCGAGCAGGGACATCAGCCGGGCCGAGCCCAGCGGTCGGGCGGCGCGCTGCGCGGCCTGGGCCGCCCGTACCGCCTCGCGTGGGCGGCCGGCGTCGCGGGCCAGGAACGCCATGTTGCAGAACGCGTGCGCCTCCAGGCCGGCGTCGGCGTTCATCCGCGCGGTGGCCAGGGCCTCCGCGTAGTGGGAGCGCGCGTCGTCGAAGCGCCCCGAGTCGTGCGCCAGCCAGCCGACGGAGATCGCCAGTTCACCGGCGCCCGTGTAGAGCCGGTCCGCGGTCGCCTGCCGGGACGCGCCGGCGTCCAGGAGCGCGTATGCGGTGCGCAGCGGGGCCGCCGCGCGCCGGTAGAGGCCGTCCGCGCCGTGCCGGTCGTCGAGCAGCCGGATCCGGCGGACGGCCTCTTCGAGGGCGCCGGCCTCGCCCGTCCCGGCCCGGCGCGTGGGGCGCCCGGCCGCCGCGGCGTCGAGGGCGAGTCCCAGGGGGCCCAGCGAGGCGGCGGCCACCGTGGCACCGCTCGTCATGAATGCGCGACGCAGCACGTCGCTCTCCTCGTTGTTGTCGTGCGTTTCGTACAGGTCGTGCGTGTCGTGCGTGTCTCGCGTGTCATACGTCTCATACGGCTCACCCGCCCCTCGCGACTCACCGGTCGTGCGCGCCTGGCGGCCACGCACCGACGAGCGGGGCGCGAACCCCAGGTCGGTGAGCGTGCGGCCGGGGAACATGTGCAGGAACACCCGCTCGTACGCGTAGTTGGGGCAGCGGATCTCGCCCGCCTCGACCCGGCCGACGTAGCGCGCGTCGCAGCTGACCCGCTCGCCGATCTCGCGCGCGGCCCGGCGGACCGCCGCCGCGAACTCCGCCGGGGAGCGCTTGCCGCGCAACCGCCTGAAGGCGAGGTTCGGCCGCGGTGGCCGTTCGGGCTGGGCGGAGGTCACCGTTGACGACGCCATGGCCGGGTCCTCTCGTGCGAACCGTCGAACCATGCCGGGAAGAGCCGCGAGCAAACGCTGGCGGCCCTGTTTCCGGCGAGCAAGAACGTACCGGCTGTGACGGAGCAGCCACGCGCTGTTTGGCTACAAACCGGATATCTCATGCACGATCTGCCATGAAGTGCCATCCTTTGCGGCGGCCCTGGGCCGTAGCCGTTGACGCTCCGCCGCGTTGAACCGGGTGGACCGGGACGCCCCCGACTCCCGAGCCGCTCGTCCGAGGAGGAGTTCCGTGGTGGAGGCCGGGATGGACACCAGCATCAGCGATCCCCCCTGCGACGCCTGTGACGTCGTCACCGTGCCGACCCGGCAGGGTCTGGAGGCGGTCGACATCCTCAGGCGGGGAGCCGGTGAGGGGGTGGGCCCGGTGATCCACGACGACGGCTGCGACACCCTGGGCTTCCTGGTGCCGCCGGGCACCGCCGCCGCCTGGGACGTGCCGGGCAGCACCTGTACGGAGACGGACGGCCGCGGACTGAGCATCGCCCCGGCGCCCGAGCCGCCCGTGGAGGGCTCCGACTGGCTGCTGCCGCCCGGCGAGGCGGACCTGGCGACCGACCCCGTCGTACTGCGCGCCGCGCTGGGCGAGGCGGCCCGGCTGATCAGGGCCGCGGACAGCTGCCGCTGAGCACCGCCGGGACCGGTCCGGCGACGGACCGGGACAATGGACCGATGGGAAAGTCCAGGAACGCCCGCCGTGGGCGCGCTGCCGCCGAAACCGTCGTCGAGGACGTCGACGGAGGACGCGCCGAGCTGCTGCCCGACCGTGACCGGCCCCGGGCCTGGACGCTGCTGATCGACGGCGCCCCGCAGTCGCACGTCGACCTCGACGACCCGGCGTACCTGTCCTTCGAGTACCAGCGCCGCATCGGCCACGTCATCGACCTCGCCGCCCCGCCGGGCAGACCGGTCCGGGCCGTGCACCTCGGCGGCGGCGCCCTCACCCTCGCCCGCTACGTCGCCGCCACCCGCCCGCGCTCCACCCAGCAGGTCGTCGAGCGGGACGCCGCCCTCGTCCAGCTGGTCCGGCGGGAGCTGCCGCTGGACCCCGGCGCGCGGATACGGGTGCGTTCCGCCGACGCCCGCGCCGGGCTGGCCAAGGTGCCCGACGGCTGGGCGGACCTGCTCGTCGCGGACGTCTTCGGCGGCGCCCGCACGCCGGCCCACCTGACCTCCACCGAGTTCCTCGACGAGGTGCGCCGCGCGCTCGTGCCCGGCGGCATCTACGCCGCCAACCTCGCCGACGGCCCGCCGCTCGCCCATCTGCGCGGCCAGATCGCCACCGCCGCCGCCCGGTTCGCCGAACTCGCCCTCGTCGCCGACCCGGCCGTGCTGCGCGGCAAGCGCTTCGGCAACGCGATCCTGGTCGCCTGCGACCACCCGCTGCCGATCGCCGAACTCACCCGCCGGGCCGCCTCCGACCCGCACCCCGCGCGCGTGGAACACGGCCGCGCGCTCACCGACTTCACCGGCGGCGCCCAGCCCGTGACGGACGCGGCGGCGGTGGACTCGCCCGCGCCGCCGGAGTCCGTCTTCAAGTGAGGCCCCTCCAACTGCCGGTCGCCTCGGTTCAGTAGCTGCCGATCTCCACCCGCGGCGGCCCGTCGTGCCAGGTGCAGAACACCGACACCCGGTCCGCGCCCGAGGTGAACTCCACCCGGATCCACGACTCCGTCTTCCACACCTGCATCGACCAGCCCGTGCCCGGCGTCGCCGACACCAGGGACGCGGACGACGCACCGAGGTCGAAGACCGCGCGGCCCCCGTCGGTGTCGTAGCTCTTGACCTGGCCGGACGTGTCGGGGGCGGGGCTCGCCCGGTCCTCGGGCGGCGCGGTGCGCGACGGAGCGGGGCCGGGCTCGCGCGACGTTCCGCTCGGCGTCGGCGACGGGCTGCCGCCCGACGACGGCGACGACGACGGCGAGGGCCGACGGGTGGACGACGCCAGGGACTCCCCGTCGTCGCCGTCGCCCTTGTCGTCCCGCACGCTCGCGTCGGCCGCCGTGATCGGCAGCGCCCGGGGGGCGTCGTAGGCCGTGCCCGCCATCACGGTGTGCACGCCCCACCACGACAGCGTGACCGCCGCGCCGGTGGCGAGCAGCCAGGCGATCACGTGGACGAGTCCTCTGCGCATCGCGGCCATACTGCCTCACCCGCCCCACGCGTGTCGCCCGAAAGCGGTGTGACGCGGGTCCGGACGGAGTTGTCCACAGGCTCGGACCGGGTCGGTCCGTATGGCGTACGGTGCCGCCCATGGCAAGTGTGCTCGTGGTCGAGGACGACCAGTTCGTACGCTCGGCGCTCATCCGGCAGCTGACCGACGCCTCGCACACCGTGCGCAGCGTGGGCACGGCACTGGAGGCGCTGCGCGAGGTCGCCCATGTCCGGTTCGACGTGGTGATCCTGGACCTCGGACTGCCCGACCTGGACGGCTCCGAGGCGCTGAAGATGCTGCGCGGCATCACCGACGTACCGGTGATCGTCGCCACCGCCCGGGACGACGAGGCGGAGATCGTACGGCTGTTGAACGCGGGCGCGGACGACTACCTCACCAAACCGTTCTCCGTGGAGCACCTGTCGGCCCGGATGGCGGCCGTCCTGCGCCGCGCCCGCGGCGGCCCCGCGGAGGCGGCGGCGCCCGCGGTCCTGAGGGTCGGCGGCCTCACCGTCGACCCGCTGCGCCGCCAGGCCGAACTGGACGGCGCGGTCCTCGACCTGACCCGCCGCGAGTTCGACCTGCTCGCCTTCCTGGCCGGCCGCCCCGGGGTCGTCGTCCCCCGCAGGGAACTGCTCGCCGAGGTCTGGCAGCAGTCCTACGGCGACGACCAGACCATCGACGTCCACCTGTCCTGGCTGCGGCGCAAGCTCGGCGAGACCGCGGCCCGGCCGCGCTATCTGCACACCCTGCGCGGCGTCGGCGTGAAGCTGGAGCCACCGCGACAGGAGCCATCGCGATGAGATGGGCCCTGGTCAAGGTCTCGCTGGCGGTCACCGCGATGGTCGTGGTGGCCTTCGCCGTGCCGCTCGGGCTCGTCATCCGGGAGATGGCCCGCGACCGCGCCTTCTCCAACGCCGAGCGGGAGGCCGCCGCCGTCGCCCCGGCCCTGTCCATCACCACCGACCGCGAGCAGTTGGAACGCGTCGTCGCCTCCGCCGGTTCGGACGCCGGGATGGCCGTGCACATACCGGCGTCCGGCACCGCGTCCGGGTCCGAGGACGCGGGGACCGGCGGTGCCACCGACATCGGCCGGCAGCGCGCCACCGACGAGGACATCGCCGCCGTACGGGCGATGGGGCGGGCCTCCACCGCCGAGGTGGGCGGCGGGTCCACCCTGCTCCAGCCGGTCGCGCTCAGCTCCGGCGAGATCGCCGTCGTCGAGGTGTACGTCCCCGAGTCCGAGGTGACCAACGGCGTCGGCACCGCCTGGGCGGTGCTGGCCGCGGTCGGCGCCGCCCTGATCGTCGGCTCGGTCGCGGTCGCCGACCGGCTGGGCGTGCGGATGGTGCAGCCCGCGCGGCGCCTGGTCGACGGGGCGCACGAGCTGGGGGAGGGCAGGCTGGGCGCGCGGGTGCCCGTGGAGGGGCCGGACGAACTGCGGCGCGCGGCGGTCGCCTTCAACTCCATGGCCGACCAGGTCGTCCAGCTCCTCGCCAACGAACGGGAGCTGGCCGCCGACCTGTCCCACCGGCTGCGCACCCCGCTGACCGTGCTGCGCCTCAACGCCGCCTCGCTCGGCGACGGTCCGGCCGCCGAGCAGACCCGGGCCGCCGTCGAGCAGCTGGAGCGCGAGGTCGACACCATCATCCGCACGGCACGGGACGCCAAGCCGCAGACGGCCGCCGCCGGTCCCGGCGCCGGGTGCGACGCCGCCGAGGTGGTCCGGGAGCGGATGGGGTTCTGGTCGGCGCTCGCCGAGGACGAGGGCCGCAAGTGGCGGGTGGCCGGCGCCGACCGGCCGGTGCGCATACCCGTGGCCCGCACCGACCTGGCCGCCTCCCTCGACGCCCTGCTCGGCAACGTCTTCCGGCACACCGCCGAGGGCACCGCCTTCGCCGTCGACCTGCACAACGGCGAGGACGCGGTGATCGTGCTGGTCTCCGACGCGGGCACCGGCATAGCCGACCCCGAGGCGGCGATGGCCCGCGGCCGGGGCTCCGGCACCGACGGCTCGACCGGGCTCGGCCTGGACATCGTGCGCCGGATGGCGGAGTCGACCGGCGGCGACGTGCGCATCGGCTCCTCCGTGCTGGGCGGCACCGAGGTGCGGATCTGGATCCAGCTGGACGGCCGGACGGCGCCGGTGCGGCGGGGGCACCGGGGAGCCGTACGCCGACGCAGGCAGGGCCGTGCGCAGGCGCATGCGCAGGCAGACCATTAATCGGCCCCGATCCCTTCCTTAAGCCCACCCTAAGATCGCCAACCCCCGCCCGGATCAGGCTCTTTGCCCGTTTCCGGGTCGCTAGCGTGCTGCCGCACCCCCACCTCGCCCCCGTCGGCCCTCCCGCCGGGGGCACCGTGAACAGCGAAGGCAGGCACGTGATGCGCACGCACCGACGCAAGGTCAGTGGCAGGAACAAGGCGATCGGCGCCCTCGTCGCGGCGGCCGTGGCCGGTGGCGGGGCGCTGCTGTTCACCAGCACCGCCCAGGCGGCCTCGGTCGGCGCCGCGTACACGAAGACCAGCGAGTGGTCGACGGGTTACACCGCCCAGTACGTCGTCACCAACAACACCGGGCAGGCGAAGGCCGACTGGACCCTGGAGTTCGACCTGCCCTCCGGCGCGAAGCTCGGCTCCCTGTGGAACGCCGAGTCGAAGACCGACGGGCAGCACGTCACCGTGACCCCGCCCGCGTGGGACACGGACGGGCTGAAGCCCGGCGAGTCCGTCACGGTCGGCTTCGTCGTCAACGGCACCGCCGACCCGACCGGTTGCCTGGTCGACGACGCCGCGTGCTCGACCGACGACGGCGCCACCCCCGAGCCCAGCGGCCGCCCCACCGAGCCCCCGGCCCCGACGCCCACGCCGACCCCCACCCCCACGGCGACCGACACCGCCGAGCCGACCCCGACCGACACCGCCACCACCCCGGCGCCCACCGGCACCCCGGGCGACGGCACCGCGGCGGGCGCCGGTTTCGCGCCGTACGTCGACACCTCGCTCTACCCGGCCTTCGACCTGCTCGCGCACGCCGAGGCGACCGGCGTCAAGGAGTACAACCTCGCCTTCGTCACCGACGGCGGCGGCTGCACCCCGAAGTGGGGCGGCGTCACCGACCTCGGCGGCGACGCGGTCGCGAACCAGATAGGCGCCCTGCGCGCGCAGGGCGGCGACGTCCGGGTCTCCTTCGGCGGCGCCTCCGGCTCCGAACTGGGCACGACCTGCACGTCGGCCGACGCGCTGGCGGCGGCGTACGGCAAGGTCGTCGACGCCTACGGGCTCACCAAGGTCGACTTCGACGTCGAGGGCGGCGCACTGCCCGACACGGCCGCCAACACCCGCCGCGCCCAGGCGATCGCCGCGCTCCAGAAGGAGCACCCCGGCCTGGACGTCTCCTTCACCCTGCCGGTGATGCCCGAGGGCCTCACCCAGGCGGGCGTGGACCTCCTCGCCGACGCGAAGAAGAACGGTGTGGACATCGGCGCCGTCAACATCATGGCGATGGACTACGGCCCCGCGTACAGCGGCGACATGGGCACCTACGCCGAGCAGGCCGCCACCGCCACCCAGGCCCAGGTCAAGGGCGTCCTCGGCCTGTCCGACGCGGACGCCTGGAAGACGGTCGCCGTCACCCCGATGATCGGCGTCAACGACGTCGTCAGTGAGGTCTTCCAGGTCGACGACGCCACCCAGCTGGTGGAGTTCGCCCGGTCCAAGGGCCTGGGCGCCCTGTCCATGTGGTCCGCGACCCGCGACAAGGCCTGCCCCGGCGGCCCGAAGCCCTCGGCCGACGCCACCTGCAGTTCAGTGGACCAGGAGCCGAACGCCTTCGCCAAGGCGTTCGCGGCCTACGAGTAGGCCGGGCTCCTCCCCGTAGGGCCGGGCCCCACACCGGCCCTACGAGCGGGGCGCGGCATCCCCCCGTAGGATGCCGCGCCCCGCTTCCGTCCCCCGTTTCGCTCCCCGGAGGGGCTACTCGACCGCGTCCAGCGGCGGCAGCGTCCCCGTGCGGGCCGCCCGGCCGTACCACAGGGCGCTCGACTTCGGGGTGCGCTGCTGGGAGGCGTAGTCGACGTACACCGCGCCGAAGCGCTTCTCGTAGCCGTACGCCCACTCGAAGTTGTCCAGCAGGGACCACAGGTAGTAGCCCCGGACGTCGGCGCCGTCGGCGATGGCCTGCCGGACCGCGGTGAGGTGGCCGTTCAGGTAGGCGACCCGGTCGGGGTCGTGCACCGAGCCGTCCGCGCCGGGCTTGTCGTCGTAGGCCGCGCCGTTCTCGCTGATGTACAGCGGCATGCCGGGAGCCTCCCGGCTGTACCGCATGATCAGCTCGTGCAGGCCGGACGGGTCGACGGTCCAGCCCATCTCCGTGCGCTCGCCCGGCGGCTGGTGGAACGCCACGTCGTCCGCGGCGGGCCACGGCGAGTGGTCGCTGGCGCCGTGGCCGTCGGCGCGCGGCGCACGCGAGTCGGCGTCGGCCGCCGACACCACCGTGGGCGTGTAGTAGTTGAGGCAGATCGCGTCGATCGGCTGGCGGATCTGGCCCAGGTCGCCGTCCTGGACGTAGGACCAGTCCGTCACCGGCGCGGTGGCCTCCAGGAGCGAGGCCGGGTAGGCGCCGTGCAGGATCGGGCCGTGGAAGATCCCGCCGGACAGGTCGTCGATCTTCCGGGCCGCCGCCAGGTCCGCCGGGGTCTGCGACAGCGGCCGTACGACGGACGTGTTGAGGCTGATCGCCACCGAGTTGCGGGCCGGCATCACCGAGCGCAGCGCGACCGTGCTGAGCCCGTGCGCCAGGTTCAGGTGGTGCGCGGCGCGCAGCGAGGCCGCCGGGTCGGTGCGGCCGGGGGCGTGCACACCGGAGGCGTAGCCCAGGAAGGCGGCGCACCACGGCTCGTTCAGCGTGATCCACTGCTCCACCCGGTCGCCGAGCGCCTCGCCGACGATCTGCGCGTACTCGGCGAACCGGTACGCCGTGTCCCGCTCGGGCCAGCCGCCCGCGTCCTCCAGCTCCTGCGGCAGGTCCCAGTGGTAGAGGGTGACGGCCGGCTTGATCCCGGCGGCCAGCAGCTCGTCCACCAGGCGGCGGTAGAAGTCCAGGCCGCGCTGGACGGCGGGGCCGCGGCCGGTCGGCTGCACCCGGGTCCAGGACACCGAGAAGCGGTAGCCGCCGAGGCCCAGGTCCTTCATCAGCGCCACGTCGTCGCGGTAGCGGTGGTAGTGGTCGACAGCCACGTCCCCGGTGTCCCCGCCGGCCGTCTTCCCGGGCGTGTGGCTGAAGGTGTCCCAGATCGAGGGGGTACGGCCGTCCTCCCGCACCGCGCCCTCGATCTGGTACGCCGAGGTGGCGGCGCCCCAGAGGAAGGAGGGGGGGAAGGTCACCGGGGTCACCGGTGTTGCGGACTCAGGCATGGAAGCGCTCCCATTGCGGGTCGTGGCGGGTCGGTTCGTGGACGACCGACACGTGGAGGTACGAGGGGGGAAGGCGGGGCCGGGACGGCGCTGGCCCGGCCCCCGGGACGGAGGTCATCCCTTGACGGCGCCCTGCATGATGCCGCCCACGATCTGCTTGCCGAAGATCGCGAACACCAGGAGCAGCGGCAGCGTGCCGAGCAGCGCGCCGGCCATGATCAGGGACTGGTCCGGGGTGTAGCCGCGGCCCAGGCCGGCGAGGGCGACCTGCACGGTCGGACTGCCGTTCTGCGTCAGCACCAGGAACGGCCACAGGAAGTCGTTCCAGGACTGCACGAACATCAGCATGCCGAGCACGGCCATCGCGGGCCGCGCCGCCGGGAACACCACGTGCCAGATCACGCGCCAGCTGCTGGCACCGTCCACGCGCGCGGCCTCGATGATCTCGTCGGGCAGCGCCTGGAGCAGGTACTGCCGCATGAAGAAGACGCCGAACGCGTTCACCAGGGACGGCAGGATCACCGCCTGGAGCTGGTCGGACCAGTCCAGCTTCGCGACCATCATGTACAGCGGGATGATGCTCAGCTGCGGCGGCACCATCATCGTGCCGATGACGATCAGCATCAGCGCGTTGCGGCCGCGGAAGCGCAGCTTGGCGAAGGCGAACCCGGCGATCGTCGACAGGAAGACGATGGTGAACGCCGAGATCCCGGCCACGATGGTGGTGTTCAGGAACGCCTCGCCGAGGTTGGCGTCGTTCCAGGCGATCTCGAGCTTGTCGAACAGGTTGCCGCCGAACCAGAACGGCGGCGGCGTCTGGGCGAGCCGCTGGTTGTCGCGCGAGGCGGCGATCGCCGTCCACACCAGGGGGAAGAGCGAGCCGATGGTGAACAGGGCGAGGATGATGTAGGCGATCGGCCCGGCGTGCAGCGTGCCGCCCGCCCGTGCCGCCTTGGGACGTCGTCGGCCCCGCCGGGACGGCTCGGGTGCCGCGTCGGCCGGGGGTTTCGTCATGGTCGTCGTCACGGCCGGTTCTCCTTAACTACTGGCGCGCAGCCGGCGCGAGATGACGGCGTTGAGAATCCCGATCACGATGAGGATCAGGAACATCGCCCAGGCGATCGCGGAGGCGCGGCCCAGGTGCTGGTTGACCCAGCCCTGCTCGTACAGGTACAGGCCGAGCGTCTGGAACTGGTGCTGGGAGCCGCCCGAGGCTCCCTTGTTGGCGTCGAACAGCAGCGGCTCGCCGAAGACCTGCGAGGCGCCGATGGTCGACACGACGACCGTGAACAGGATCGTCGGACGCAGCGAGGGGAGCGTGACGTGGATGAACTGCCGCCAGCGGCTGGCGCCGTCCAGCGCAGCCGACTCGTACAGGTCCTGCGGGATCGCCTGCATCGCGGCCAGGTAGATCAGCGCGTTGTAGCCGGTCCAGCGCCAGATGACGATCGTGGACACGGCGAACTTGGACGCCCACGAGCCGTTCTGCCAGTCGATCTTGTCCAGGCCCACCAGGTCGAGGACCCAGTTGATCATGCCGTAGTCACGGCCGAAGAGCAGGACGAAGACCAGCGAGGCCGCGGCGATCGACGTCGCGTACGGGGCCAGCATGACGACCCGGTAGAAGGTCGAGGCACGCAGCTTGTAGTTGAGGATGTGCGCCAGGCCCATCGCCATCAGCAGCTGCGGCACCGTGGAGATGATGCCGATCCACAGCGTGTTCTTCGCGGCGTTCCAGAAGAACTCGTCGTCGAAGATGCGGGTGTAGTTGTCCAGCCCCGTCCACTTCATGTCGGTGGGCGCGGTCAGCTCCACCGTGTGCAGCGAGGCCCAGCCGGTGTAGATCAGCGGGAACAGGCCGAAGGCGAGGAAGAGCAGGAAGAACGGCGAGACGAACGCGTAGGGGCTCCAGCGCATGTCCCGCTGCCAGCGGCGGGAGAGTTTCGCCCGCCTCTTGCGGTCCGCCTCGGCGGACGCCCTGGTGCCGGGCGGGCGGCCCGGGGCCGCGCCCCCCTTGACGGGGGACGCGGCGGTGTCGTGCCGGGTGGTCATTCCGGTCACTTCTCCAGGTTGTTGTCGATGGTCTTCACGGCGTTGTCCCAGGCTTCCTTGGCGGACTTGCCCTGGGTGACGAGGATGACGCCGTTGTCCGTCAGACCCTGCTGGACGATCTGGTCCTTCGGGCCGATCACCTGGGTCGGGATCTGCTCGGCGGCCTTGGCGAACAGCTCGCCGATCGGCGCGTCACCGGTCATGTCGTTCTTGCCGCCGGTCACCTGGGGGAGCTTGTACGCGGCGGGCGCGCTCGGGAAGCTGCCCATCTTGGAGAAGAGCTTGGCCTGCTGCTCGGGCGCGGTCAGCCAGGTCACCAGCTTCTGCGCCTCCTTCACGTGCTTGCCGCCCTTGGGCACACCCAGGAAGGTGCCGCCCCAGTTGCCGGCCTTCGGGGCCTGGGCGACGTCCCACTTGCCGGCGGAGTCCGGCTGGGACTTGGCCTTGATGGTGCCGAGCATCCACGGCGGGCAGGCGACGGTGGCGAACAGGCTGTTGGAGATGGTCTGGTCCCAGGCCGGCTGGAACTGCGTCTGCGACTGGACCAGCCCCTTCTCGGCCGCCTCGGCGGTCAGGTCGAAGGCGTCCTTGACGGCCGGGTTGGTCTTGTAGATGACCTTGC
The DNA here is from genome assembly GCF_044590125.1 of Streptomyces sp. BBFR25. Lineage (NCBI taxonomy): Bacteria > Bacillati > Actinomycetota > Actinomycetes > Kitasatosporales > Streptomycetaceae > Streptomyces > Streptomyces sp. BBFR25. Next base: position 3,186,623 of record NZ_CP172447.1, on the reverse strand, counting down.
CGGAGGCGTCGTAGAACTTCTCGTCCTCACTGCTGAGGACGGCGTTGATCAGGCCGCCGGGGGAGTCCATGAAGTAGGTGTCCTTGCCGGCACCCTTCTTGTACTTCTCGCCGGCCTCGATGAACTTGTTCCAGTCCCCGGCCCACAGCTTGGAGACCTCTTCGCGGTCGGTCGGCAGGCCGGCCTTCTCGAACAGGTCCTTGCGGTAGCAGATGGCCATCGGACCGATGTCGGTGCCCAGGCCGATCGTGGCGCCGTCCTTGGTGGTGGCCTGCTGCCACTTCCAGTCGAGCCAATTGCTCTTCTGGACGCCCGCGGCCTTGGACATGTCCTCGAACTTGTCCGCCTGGGTGGCGACTACCTCGGCGATGTTGCCGACCTCTATCGCCTGCACGTCCTGGAGGCCGCTGTTGGTGGTGAGGTGGTTGACCAGAGCGGGGTAGTAGTTCTCGTTCCGCTCGGTGACGTTCTCCTCGATGTTGATGTCCGGGTTGAGCTTCTCGTACTCGTCGTAGAGACCGGCTTCCTTGAAGCCCATCGTCCCGAACAGACCGAGGGTGATGGTGGTCTTGCCGCTGCTGTCGCCCGACGACGAGCTGTCCTCGTCGTTCCCGTCGTCGGCACAGCCGGCCAGCAGCCCGGCGCCCAGCGACGCGATGGCCGCCATGACCACCACCCTGCGGGCCGATCCTCTGCGTGCTGCTCGCATTGCGTCCTCCTGTTGCCCTGACGTGCCGACCCCCCGGCCAACTACATGGTTGGACCCGCTGCTTCATGTGTTTCGTTCGTCGCTGCGGCTCGGGCGGGGAACGTGCGGGATGTGTATGTGCCAGGTAGTGTGGGAGCGCTCCCACAAGTGATGTGTTGAAGAGTCGTCGGTCCGGGCGGGGGTGTCAAGGGAGCGGACGCGACGAAATGCGTTCAGTTATCGGCCTGTTAACTGGACGTTGCGAGCGGCGCGGAGACGCCCCCGCGCGACGGGGGAGGGACCGGAGTCGGTCATTACACCCGACCGGCCTGTTAAATTCCAGGCCAGCCGCAGAGTGCGGGGGTGACGACGGGAGGCGGAGCCGATGGCAAGCCACGGAGTGCGTGGTCGGAGCGGTGGCCGGCCCACCCTCGAAGAGGTCGCGGCCCGCGCGGGCGTCGGCCGCGGCACGGTCTCCCGCGTGATCAACGGCTCCCCGCGGGTCAGCGACGCGACCCGGGCGGCCGTCGAGGCGGCGGTCGCGGAGCTGGGTTACGTCCCGAACACGGCGGCCCGTGCGCTGGCGGCCAACCGCACGGACGCGATCGCCCTGGTGGTGCCGGAACCGGAGACCCGGTTCTTCGCGGAGCCCTACTTCTCGGACATGCTGAAGGGCGTCGGCGCCGAGCTGTCCGACACCGAGATGCAGCTGCTGCTGATATTCGCGGGCAGCGACCGGGAGCGGGAGCGGCTCGCCCAGTACCTCGCGGCGCACCGGGTGGACGGCGTCCTGCTGGTGTCGGTGCACGCCGACGACCCGCTGCCCGACCTGCTGACCCAGCTGGAGATCCCCGCGGTGATCAGCGGCCCGCGCTCGGCCGCGGAACCGCTGGCGTCGGTGGACTCGGACAACTACGGCGGCGCCCGGTCGGCCGTCGAGCACCTGCTCTCCCGCGGCCGCGGCCGCATCGCCCACATCACCGGTCACCTCGCCGTCTACGGCGCCCAGCGACGCGTCGACGGCTACCGCGACGCCCTGCGGGGGGCGGGCCACGAGGTGGACGAGGGGCTGATCGAACCGGGCGACTTCACCGAGGAGGGCGGACGCCGCGCGATGGCTCAGCTGCTGCGCCGCCACCCCGACGTGGACGCGGTCTTCGCCGCCTCGGACGTCACCGCGGCGGGCGCGAGCCAGGTCCTGCGCGAGGCGGGCCGGAGCATCCCGGACGACGTGGCGCTGGTCGGCTACGACGACTCGGCCATCGCCCGCCACATGGAGCCGCCGCTGACCAGCGTGCGCCAGCCCATAGAGGAGATGGGCCGCGCGATGATCGACCTGCTGCTGACCGAGATCGCCGACCGCCGCCCGGCCGTCTCACGGGGACTGGAACGGCACCAGGTGGTGCTGGCGACGGAGCTGGTGGAGCGCAGGTCTTCCTGACGCCGTACGGGGGCCGCGCGCCGGGGTGTGCGGCCCCCGTACGGCGCCCCGTGCGCGTGTGGTGAGTGCTCTCACGCAATCAGCCGGTGGCTCTCGCGAGAGCCACCGGCTGATTACTCAGGGTGAGTGACGGGACTTGAACCCGCGGCATCCTGGACCACAACCAGGTGCTCTACCAGCTGAGCTACACCCACCAAGGCCGGTGCTCGAAATCCCGCGTGGCGGGGTTTCCCGACCGGCTGAGAAAAAGTGTACAGGGTCCGAAGGGGTGCTCGCGCCCGGCTTTCCGGAGGCCGCCGCCCGGCGGACCCGCGCCCCTAACCGGCGGACACGACGTGCTTCGCGGCGATCGCCCTGGCCGTGTCGGAGTCGGGGCCGGGCTGCGGGACGAAGACCGCCTCCCGGTAGTAGCGCAGTTCGGCGATGGACTCGCGGATGTCGGCGAGCGCCCGGTGGTTGCCGTTCTTCTCGGGGCTGTTGAAGTACGCCCGCGGGTACCAGCGGCGGGCCAGCTCCTTGATCGAGGAGACGTCGACGATCCGGTAGTGGAGGTAGCCCTCCAGCGTCGCCATGTCCCGCAGCAGGAAGCCGCGGTCGGTGCCGACGGAGTTGCCGCACAGCGGGGCCTTGCCGGGCTCCTTCACGTGCTCCCGCACGTACGCCAGGACCTGGGCCTCGGCGTCCGCCAGGGTCGTGCCGCCGTCCAGCTCGGCGAGGAGTCCGGACGCGGTGTGCATCTCACGCACCACCTCCGGCATCGTCTCCAGGGCCCGGTCCGGCGGGCGGATGACGATGTCGACGCCCTCGCCGAGGATGTTCAGCTCGGAGTCGGTGACGAGGGCGGCAACCTCGATGAGCGCGTCGTCGGACAGCGAGAGGCCGGTCATCTCGCAGTCGATCCACACCATGCGATCGTTCATGCGGCCACTGTACGGGGGGCGCCTGTTCATGTGGTCCCCGGCGTCCGTGCCGGGCCTGCTGGGGGCTGCCGCCCCCAGGCCCCCGCTTCGGCCCTGAACGGGCCTCGTCCTCAAACGCCGGACGGGCTGAGTTGCCCCTGCCCGGCGTCGGACGTGAACGCCGGACGGGCTGAGTTGCCCCTGCCCGGCGTCGGACGTGAACGCCGGACGGGCTGGGAGCTCCCGTCCGGCGTTTCGGGTGTTGCGGCACCTCACCTCACGGCGCGCTGCGCTGGCCCGGGACTCCGGCCGCGCCCGCCGGCATGGGGGTGGCGGTGCGGCGGGTCTGGAACGGGACCGCGTTCTCCGGGGGGAGGGCAGCCGGTGGGTCGGACGGGGGCAGGGGCCGGGAGGCGCCCGCGGTGTCCGGGTCGGGCTGGCGCTCGCTCTGGGGGCGGCGGGCCCGGTAGGCCGCCCGGTAGGCGGCCGGGGACGAGCCCAGCTGGCGGCGGAAGTGGCCGCGCAGGGCGACCGGCGAGCGGAAGCCGCAGCGGCCCGCGACCTCGTCCACCGAGTAGTCCGACGTCTCCAGCAGGCGCTGCGCCTGGAGGACCCGCTGGGTGATCAGCCACTGGAGCGGGGCGCTGCCGGTCAGCGAGCGGAACCGGCGGTCGAAGGTGCGGCGGCTCATGTAGGCGCGCGCGGCCAGCGTCTCCACGTCGAACTGCTCGTGGAGGTGCTCCAGTGCCCAGGCGACGACCTCGGCGAGCGGGTCGGCGCCGATCTCCTCCGGTAAAGACCGGTCGAGGTAGCGCTCCTGGCCGCCGCTGCGGCGCGGGGGGACCACCAGCCGGCGGGCCAGCGCGCCGGCCGCCTCGTTGCCGTGGTCCGTGCGCACGATGTGCAGGCACAGGTCGATCCCGGCCGCGGTGCCCGCGGACGTCAGCACGTCGCCGTCGTCCACGAACAGTTCGCGCGGATCGACGTGCACCGACGGATAGCGCTTGGCCAGCGTCGGCGCGTACATCCAGTGTGTGGTGGCGGGGCGGCCGTCCAGCAGGCCGGCCGCCGCGAGGACGAAGGCGCCCGTGCACAGTCCGACTATGCGTGCCCCCTCCTCGTGCGCCCGGCGCAGCGCGTCGAGCGCCTCCTCCGGCGGTGGCGAGGTGATCGAACGCCAGGCGGGTACGACGACCGTGCCCGCGCGCGAGATCGCCTCCAGCCCCTGCGGCGCGGTGAGTTCCAGGCCCCCCGTGGTCCGCAGCGGGCCCTCCTCACCGGCGCACACCAGCAACCGGTAGCGCGGCACGCCGGCGTCCTGGCGGTCGATCCCGAACACCGACAGCGGTATGGAACTCTCGAAGATGGGGCCGCCGCTGAACAGCAGCACCGCGACGATCTCCTTGCGGCGTCGCCCGGAAAGCTTCCGGGCCGCGGCTTCCGGCGCGGCAGCGGAGTCGTGGCTCATACTGCTAAGCCCCCCTCGGTGGTCGCGGCGCCCTTCACCCTTCGGGTCTGTCGCTCCAACACGTTTCCCCTCGGTCCTGCACGAGTCCCCCGCCGTAGACGGTCAAGATCGAATCTACTGTGTCCCGCCGCGCCGAGGTGGCTGGTTCGGCACTTGGGACATTGTCGACATGGCAACTTGGCGTGAAGCAGTCGATCACGAAGCGTTGCACTCCGGGGAGCCCCTGGGAAGTGCGCCTTGTGTCAGTGGCCAATCCACGTAGGGTGCGGAGGGGTCCCGAGACCCTTTCCGTGCAGGTGGAACGGGGGTTTGGGGGTGGTGAGGGGTGCAGATGCGCCACCTGCGGAAGTTGGCTGAAAAGAAGCGGAACGGTGCGCGGAAACCGGTCAGTCGACCGGTGTGTTTTCCCCCGCGTGGCGCCCGCCCCTGCGGACCCGCGGCCGGGCCGCGACGCGCTCGGAACGCCGCAGCAGCAGACGGCAGACGCCGGTCACGGCGGCCAGGCCGAAGGCCGTGCCGACGGCACCCGCGAACGAGGCCCCGTACCAGAGGAGCGCGACGGGGACGAGAAAGCAACTGAACGCCGCCCAGCGGACGAGATCGGTGACGCCGTCCCGGCCGGAGGGGCCGGACGTCGGTTCGGCGCGGCGGTGCGGTCCTGGCACGGGTGCTCCCTGGGATGGCGGCATGGAGATCAACGCCCGCGCGGCCCGTCGGTCACGACCGGTCACGGACAGTTGAATCCTGAGCAAACCGCCTGTACAGAGCAGCAACCATTGCGTTACGGGCACCCTCTCGGGCATGCTCCGGTGAATCCTGCGGGGGACCCTCCGCGGGATCTGGGCGAAGGAGGCGTGCCGCCGTACCCTTGGGGGTATGGGGTTGGGAAGACCATTCCCGGACACAGCTCCGCCGCACACTGTTGTCCCCCATAGAGGATAAAAACGCCGAGACAGCCATGGCCGGTCACGAATTCTTCGAACCCGCGGACCGCAAGCGGCCCGTCGCCGAACCTACGGCGGCCGAGCCCCTGGCGGCCGACGAGCCACGCCAGTCGTGCGATCCAGCCTTCAAGCACGGCGTCGTCGTCGGCTTCGACGGCTCCACCTCCAGCGAGCGCGCCCTCGCCTACGCCATCGGCATGGCCTCCAGGCTGGCCTCCGGCCTGGTCATCGTGCATGTCGCCAACCGGCTGCCCACCACGGTGTGGGCCGGCTGCGAACCCCCGGTCTTCGTCGACGTGCCCGACCACCGCACCGAGGTGCTCGGTCTGGAGCTGGCGTGCGCGGACTACCTCGCCGACGTGCCCTGGATCCTCGTCGAGCGCGGCGGCGACATCTGCCACGAACTCGAAGAGGTGGGGCGGGAGTACGAGGCGGACGCCATCGTCGTCGGCTCCAGCCACGGCCTGGTCGGCCGGATCTTCGGCTCCGTCGCCGGCCGGCTCGCCAAGCGGGCGAAGCGGCCCGTGGTGGTCATCCCCTGACAACCCCCCGACGGGCCGCGGACGCGGACGGCCCGGCTACTCCACCGTCACCGACTTGGCGAGGTTGCGGGGCTTGTCGATGTCCCGGCCCAGCGCCAGGGCCGTGTGGTACGCGAGGAGCTGGAGCGGGATGCCCATGAGGATCGGGTCCAGCTCGTCCTCGTTCTTCGGGACGACGATGGTGTGGTCGGCCTTCTCCTGCTCCTGGTGGGCGACGGCGAGGATCTGGCCGCTGCGGGCCTTGATCTCCTCCATGGCCGCGCGGTTCTTCTCCAGCAGGTCGTCGTCCGGCACGATCGCGACCGTCGGCAGGGCCGGCTCGATCAGGGCGAGCGGGCCGTGCTTCAGCTCGGAGGCCGGGTACGCCTCGGCGTGGATGTAGGAGACCTCCTTGAGCTTGAGGGAGGCCTCGCGGGCGACCGGGTAGCCCCGGACGCGGCCGATGAAGAGCATCGAGCGGGCGTCGGCGTACTGCGCGGCCAGCTTCTTGACGTCCTCCTCCTGCTTCAGCATCTCCTCGATCTGCGCCGGCAGCTTGCGCAGGCCCTCGATGATCCGCTTGCCGTCGCGCACCGACAGGTCGCGGGTGCGGCCCAGGTGCAGGGCGAGCAGCGCGAAGGCGACGCAGGTGTTGGTGAAGCACTTGGTGGAGACGACGCACACCTCGGGCCCGGCGTGCACGTACATGCCGCCGTCGGCCTCGCGGGCGATCGCCGAACCGACCACGTTGACGACGCCGAGGACCCGGGCGCCCTTGCGCTTCAGCTCCTGCACGGCGGCCAGCACGTCGTAGGTCTCACCGGACTGGGAGACGGCGATGTACAGGGTGTCGGGGTCGACGACCGCGTTGCGGTAGCGGAACTCGGAGGCGGGCTCGGCGTCCGCGGGGATGCGTGCCAGCTCCTCGATCATCTGGGCGCCGATCTGGCCCGCGTGGTACGAGGTGCCGCAGCCGAGGATCTTCACGCGGCGCACGGCGCGCGCGTCGCGGGCGTCCAGGTTGAGGCCGCCGAGGTGCACGGTGGAGAAGCGGTCGTCGATCCGGCCGCGCAGCACGCGGTCCACGGCCTCGGCCTGCTCGTGGATCTCCTTGTGCATGTAGGTGTCGTGGCCACCCATGTCGTAGGAGGCGGCCTCCCACTCCACGGTGGTGGGCTCGGACGTGGTGCGGGTGCCCTCGGTGGTGTACGTGCGGAAGTCGTCGGCCTTGAGGGTGGCCATCTCGCCGTCGTCGAGGGTGACTATCTGGCGGGTGTGGGCGACCAGCGCGGCGATGTCGGAGGCGACGAACATCTCCTTCTCGCCGATGCCGAGCACGACCGGCGAGCCGTTGCGGGCCACGACGATGCGCTCGGGGAAGTCGGCGTGCATCACGGCGATGCCGTACGTGCCCTCGATGACCCGCAGGGTCTCGCGGACCTTGTCCTCCAGCTTCTCGGCCTCGGAGCGGGCGATGAGGTGGACGAGGACCTCGGTGTCGGTCTCGGAGAGGAACTCGACGCCGTCCGCCTCCAGCTTGCGGCGCAGGTCGGCGGCGTTGTCGATGATGCCGTTGTGGACGACGGCGACCTTGTTGTCGGCCGACATGTGCGGGTGGGCGTTCACGTCGGAGGGGGCGCCGTGGGTGGCCCAGCGGGTGTGGGCGATGCCGGTGGTGCCCTTGAAGCGCGCCGGGACCTTGGCCTCCAGGTCGCGCACCCGGCCCTTGGCCTTGACCATCCTGAGGCCGGCCGCCTTCGGGGAGGTCACCACGATGCCCGCCGAGTCGTACCCGCGGTACTCCAGGCGCTGGAGGCCTTCGAGGAGCAGGGGCGCGACGTCACGCTTGCCGATGTATCCGACGATTCCGCACATGTATCCGTAAACCTCGTGTCTCTCTTCGGCCTCTCGGCCGTAGCCGGCTTCTCAGCCGTAGACGATGCGGCGCAGCTGACGGAGCGACAGCTCCGGGGGTGCGACCGCCCGGTATTTCAGTTCCGCCTCGATCCGCTCGAAGATCGCCGCGTTCACCAGGCCCTGGGCCTGGAGCTCGCGGTGGCGGCGACGGACGTACTCCTCGGTCGTCTCGTCGAAATAGGCGAGCACGTCCTGGACCACGCGCAGTGCCTCGCCCCGGCTCAGGGGGGTGGACCGCGTCAGATGATCAACGAGTTCGTCGTGCACCCGGTAGATCCTGGGGTAAGAGAGACGCTTGCGCAAGAATCCTGCCCGATATCGGGCAGGCGTGCGGAAAACTGTGCGGTGCCTTGACTACATGCGCTTCAGTACCGCCTGCTTCGCCAGGGTGAACTCCCCGTCCGTCAGTACCCCGGAGCGGTGCAGCTCGCCCAGCTCCCGCAGTCTGCGCAGCAGCGCGTCGTGGTCGTCCTCGGCGGCCGGTGCGGGTGCGGGGGGCTCGTCGGCCGCGCGGGCGTCCGCCAGGGCCGCGCGGGCGGCCGGGTGCGGGAGGCGGGCCTGTACGGCCGCGGCCACCAGGGCCATCAGCGGGTCCTTCTTGAAGCCCCACAGCTCCACGGCGTTGGGGTCGTACTTCGGCGGCACCTTGCTCGGCGCCGCCCGCACGGTGAAGCGGAGGTGGCCGTTCTCCAGACCGACCGTCGGCTGCCACTCCACGGCGGTGATGTCGGCGAGCGGGAGGGTGCGCGGCCCGGCGGCCGACTTGGCGTCCTCCGCCTGCCACTTCCACTCCAGCCGCACCCGCTCGCCGTCGAAGCTCGCGACCGCGTCCCCGGCCGACACCGACAGCGGCACCGAGGGGCCCGGCAGCAGATAGGCGTCCACCGGGCCGGACGGGACCTGGTCGAGGAGCAGCGCGTTGCGCACCTCGTCCACGAAGTACTCGGCCACCCCGTACCGGTCGGACTCCACCAGGAGCTGGTACGGGTCGTGCGGCTCCGTCAGCCGGCCGCCCGTCGCGTGCAGCAGGGGGTCGGCGCCGTCCCGCAGCCGCAGCCTGAGCCGCCCCGACTTCTTCCCCTGCTCGAACGATATGCCCGCCAACGCCGCCAGCGGCACGAGCAGTTCACCCAGTTCCCTGCGGAGCAGACTGACGTTCTTGTCCCGGCCGGGTGTCAGCCGCAGGGCGTCGCCGTCGAAGACCCACGTTCCGTCCTTCTGGATGATTTCCGCCATGCGGGGATTGTTTCATCGCCGCCGCGGGCGGTGATGGTGCGGGAGAGTGGTCCGCACCCGTCCCCAACCCCCGTCCTCGGACCCCTGATTGCACGCCTCGCGAAGGGAGCGCACGTGAGACCTCATCGACGGCACCACAGAACGACTCCCCGCATCACCCGGCTGCTGGGAGCGCTGCTGCTGGTGGCGGCGGTCGGCGCCATGACCACCGGCGCCGCCCCGGACCGGAAGACGGCCGCGGAACCGACCCCCCTGGACCGGGTGATCCCGGCCCCCGCCTCGGTCGACCCCGGCGGCGCCCCGTACCGCATCACCCGCGGCACCCACATCCGCGTCGACGACTCGCGCGAGGCCCGCCGCGTCGGCGACTACCTCGCGGACCTCCTGCGGCCCGCCACCGGATACCGGCTCCCCGTCACCTCCCACGGCCACGGCGGCATCCGGCTGCGCCTGGCCGAGGGCCCGTACGGCGACGAGGGCTACCGCCTCGACAGCGGACGCTCCGGCGTCACCATCACCGCCCGCGAGGCCGCCGGGCTCTTCCACGGCGTCCAGACCCTGCGTCAGCTGCTGCCCGCCGCCGTCGAGAAGGACACCGCGCAGCCCGGCCCCTGGCTGGTCGCGGGCGGCACCATCGAGGACACCCCGCGCTACGCCTGGCGCAGCGCCATGCTCGACGTCTCCCGGCACTTCTTCAGCGTCGACGAGGTCAAGCGCTACATCGACCGCGTCGCCCTCTACAAGTACAACAAGCTCCACCTGCACCTCAGCGACGACCAGGGCTGGCGCCTCGCCATCGACTCCTGGCCGCGCCTGGCGACCTACGGCGGCTCCACCGAGGTCGGCGGCGGACCCGGCGGTTACTACACCAAGGCGGACTACAAGGAGATCGTCCGCTACGCGGCCTCCCGGCACCTGGAGGTCGTGCCCGAGATCGACATGCCCGGTCACACCAACGCCGCCCTCGCCTCATACGCCGAGCTGAACTGCGACGGCGTGGCACCCCCGCTCTACACCGGCACCAAGGTCGGCTTCAGCACGCTGTGCGTGGACAAGGACGTCACCTACGACTTCGTGGACGACGTCCTCGGCGAACTCGCCGCGCTCACCCCCGGCCGCTACCTGCACATCGGCGGCGACGAGGCGCACTCCACGCCGAAGGCCGACTTCGTGACGTTCATGAAGCGGGTGCAGCCGATCGTCGCCAAGTACGGCAAGACGGTCGTCGGCTGGCACCAGCTGGCCGGCGCCGAACCGGTCGAGGGGGCGCTCGTCCAGTACTGGGGCCTGGACCGCACCAGCGACGCGGAGAAGGCCGAGGTCGCCGAGGCCGCCAGGAACGGCACCGGGCTGATCCTCTCCCCGGCCGACCGGACGTACCTGGACATGAAGTACACCAAGGACACCCCGCTCGGCCTGTCCTGGGCGGGCTACGTCGAGGTGCAGCGCTCCTACGACTGGGACCCGGCCGCCTATCTGCCGGGCGCCCCGGCCGAGGCGGTCCGCGGGGTCGAGGCCCCGCTGTGGACGGAGACCCTGTCCGACCCGGACCAGCTGGACTTCATGGCCTTCCCGAGGCTGCCGGGCGTCGCCGAGCTGGGCTGGTCCCCGGCGTCGACGCACGACTGGGACACCTACAAGGTGCGGCTCGCCGAGCAGGCGCCGCGCTGGGAGGCGATGGGGATCGACTACTACCGCTCGCCGCAGGTGCCCTGGACCTGACCCGGACGGCACGACGGGCACCCCGGAGGACCGTCTCCGGGGTGCCCGCCCGTCCGTGGGCCGGTGGCTACCGGCCCGCCAGGGGGTTCCTCAGATTCCCGACGAGCTGGAGCGCGCCGGACGGGTCGGCCAGGTCCACCATCTGCCGGTTGTCGCGCAGCTGGAGCCGGTTGAGGCAGGACAGCGCGAACTCGGGCGCGAACATGTCGTACCGCTCGAACTTGTCGGCCAGCTCCGGCACCGACTCCTGGTACTCCCGGGTGACCTCCGCGACCGTCCGCCAGAAGGCGTCCTCCTCCAGGTACCCCTCACTCGCGAGGTTCGCGGAGAGGAAGCGGAAGAAGCAGTCGAAGACGTCCGTGAAGATGGACAGGAGCTTCTTGTCGTCCGGCACGTCCACCGCGATGCGGGAGACCTCCGGCGGCAGTACGGCGTCGGGGTCCATCACCGCGATCTCCTCGGCGATGTCCTTGTAGACCGCCCGCCGCACCACCCCGTCCTCCAGCACCAGGATCACGTTCTCGCCGTGCGGCATGTACACCAGGTCGTAGGCGTAGAAGCTGTGCAGCAGCGGGACGTAGTAGGCGCGCAGGTAGTGCCGCAGCCACTCGGTGGGCGTGAGCCCGGACCGCTCGATCAGCGCGCCCGCGAAGGAGGCGCCCTCGTGGTCCACGTGGACCAGGGAGGCCATGGTGGCGAGCGTCTCGCCCTCCCGGAGGGACGGCACCGGGCTCTCCCGCCACAGTGCCGCCAGCATCTTGCGGTAGGGCGAGTAGCGGTCGGTGGCCTGCTCGTACTCCAGGTGCCGGTAGCCCACGGCCGCCCGCTCCCGGATGATGCTCAGCCCCGTCGCCTTCAGCACCGGGTCGCCCTCGATCAGCCGGGCGAGCCAGTCGTTGATGGCCGGGGTGGCCTCCATGTACGCCGCCGACAGACCGCGCATGAAGCCCATGTTGAGGACGGACAGGGCCGTCTTCACGTAGTGCTTCTCGGGGTGCGAGGCGTTGAAGAAGGTGCGGATCGACTGCTGGGCCAGGTACTCGTCGTCGCCCTCGCCGAGGCACACCAGGAGCCCGCGGGCGACCTCGGCGGCGAAGGTGACGGTGAGCTTGTTCCACCACTGCCAGGGGTGGACCGGGATGAGCAGGTAGTCGGCCGGGTCCAGGCCGCGCTCGCGCAGCACGCCGTGGAAGCGGTCGACGGTGGCCGCGCCCAGCTCGTCGCGGACGAAGGACTCGTACTCGATGCCCACGCCCGCCGTGAACGCCGCCCGCGAGCGGTGCGCGGCCAGCCACACCAGCCGGACCGGGCTCGCGGTCTCGGGGGCGTACGACAGGTACTCGTGGATGCCGAAGCCGAGGCGCCCGTTGTTGGCGACGAAGCAGGGGTGGCCCTCGGTCATGCCGGTCTCGACGGCCTGGAAGTCGCTGCGCGCCAGCTCGGCGGAGGTGAGCTGCGGCTTGGTCAGCTTGTAGCAGGTCCCGGAGAGGGTGGAGGAGATCTCCTCCAGGTAGACCGGGAGGATCTCGTCGCTCAGGCCCAGGGTCTGCTTCAGCTCGATGAAGAAGTCCAGCGCGGCGATCGGCAGTTCGGCGCCCTCGCGGTGGCGGGTGATCGAGTCGGCGTCCACCTGCCAGTGGTCCAGGGCGCGGACGGTGGCGGTGAAGCGGTACGCGGTCTGGCCGTCGTCGCTGCGGACGACGTACTCGTCACCGTCCCGTTCCGGTGTGATCAGCCGCTCGTGCGCGAACTCGGCGAGGCCCTTGCGGACCAGCAGGCGGTTGGCCGTCTCCCAGCGTTCGGGGGTCAGGTGGGCCACGGCGTCGGCGAGGCTCATGCGGACACCGCCGTCGCGGCGAAGAACTGCTCCCGGGTGCAGAAGCTCAGCAGCGCCTTCTTCTCCGGCTTCTGGATCTCGCGCTCCGCCACGAAGCCGACGGCCTCGTTCAGGGCGTGGACGGCCTTGTTGTGGACGTCTGGTTCGACGACCACCCGCCGGGTGGCCGGGTCCTCGAAGAGGTGCGCCATGACGGCGGTGATCACGGAGCGGGTGAAGCCGTGCACCGGCCTGTCCGTCGGCGGCGTGAGGAAGTGCATGCCGACGTCCCCGGGCTGCGGCTCGTACAGGCCCACCAGTTCGCGGTGGGCGGGGTCGTACTTCTCCATCAGAAAGGCGGGCTCGCCGTCCCGCAGGCCCAGCAGGGCGTGGTGGTGCTCGTCGGCGGCCATCTCCATGTACGCGCGCTCGACGTCCTCCAGTTTCGCGTCCTGCATCATCCAGAAGGCGGCCTTGGGGTGGGTGACCCAGGTGTGCAGGAGCTCGGCGTCCTTCAGCGGGTCGAGGGGGCGGAACGTGAAGGTCATACGGAGAACTCCTGAAACGCGATGGTCTTCTCGACCGGGTAGTACTCGCGGCCGAGCAGCTCCCGGACGATGCAGCTGTTGCGGTAGGCGCCCATGCCCAGGTCGGGGCTGGTGACGCTGTGTGCGTGGACTCCCGCGTTCTGCAGGAACACGCCGCCTCCCGTGACGTCGACCGCGTAGTTGCGGCCTATGTCGAAGTTGCCCCGGGAGTCGTAGCGCAGCCGGTCACGGACGGGCTTGAGGAACTCCGGCTCGGCGTACCGGTAGCCGGTGGCGAGGACCAGGCCCTCGGTCTCGATCTCGAAGTCCTTGCCCTGCTCCTCCTGGCGGAAGCCGAGCGTGTAGGTGCCGTCCGCGTAACGGGCCTCGGTCAGCGCCGAGTTGGTGAGCAGGCGGGTGGGGACCGGACCGGCGAGCTTCTTCTGGTAGAGCAGGTCGAAGATCTCGTTGATCAGGTCGCCGTCGATGCCCTTGAAGAGGCCCTTCTGCTCGGCCGTGAGGCGGTAGCGGGTGTCCTCGGGCAGCGCGTGGTAGTAGTCCACGTACTCCGGGGAGGTCATCTCCAGCGTCAGCTTGGTGTATTCGAGGGGGAAGAAGCGCGGGGAGCGGGTCACCCAGTTCAGCCGGTAGCCGTGGACGTCGATCTCGCCCAGCAGGTCCAGGTAGATCTCGGCGGCGGACTGGCCGCTGCCGACCAGCGTGATCGACTTCTTCTTCACCAGCTCCGCCCGGTGCCGCACGTACCGGGAGTTGTGGAGGAAGTCGCCCGCCAGGCCCCGGCAGGCGTCCGGGATGTGCGGCGGGGTGCCGGTGCCGAGGACGAGGCGGCGGGCGCGGTAGGTGTCGCCGGAGGTGGTGGCGACGGTGTACAGCTCCTCGCGCTCGTCGTAGGTGACCTCGGTGACCGTGGTCGAGAAGCGGACGCTGCGCAACTGGTGCGCGGCCCAGCGGCAGTAGTCGTCGTACTCGACGCGCAGGGGGTAGAAGTTCTCCCGGATGTAGAACGAGTACAGCCGGCCCTTCTCCTTCAGGTAGTTGAGGAAGGAGTACGGCGAGGTCGGGTCGGCGAGCGTGACCAGGTCCGACATGAACGGGGTCTGGAGGTGGGCGCCGTCCAGGAACATGCCGGCGTGCCACTCGAAGTCCGGCTTGGACTCCAGGAAGACGCCGTTCAGCTCGGCGATGGGCTCGGTGAGGCAGGCGAGGCCGAGGTTGAAGGGGCCGAGGCCGATGCCCACGAAGTCGTACGGGGCGCTGGCTTCAGGAAGCGCGGTCAAGGGAGTCTCCCAGGTACTGCTCGGCGTGGCCGGCGATCAGGTCGAGGACGGCGGCGATGTCGGCCGTGGTCGTCTCGGGGTTGAGCAGGGTGAACTTCAGGTAGTGGCGACCGGCCACCTTGGTGCCCGCGACCACGGCGTCGCCGGAGGCGAACAGGGCCTTGCGGGCGTACAGGTTGGCGCGGTCGATCTCGGCGGGGTCGGTGACGGCCGCCGGGATGTGGCGGAAGACCAGGGTGGAGAGCGACGGCTCGACGACCACGTCGAAGCGCGGGTCGGCGGCGAGCAGTTTCCAGCCCTCGGCGGCCAGGTCGCAGACCTCGTCGAAGAGCTGCCCGATGCCGTCGGCGCCCATCACGCGCAGCGTCATCCACAGCTTGAGCGCGTCGAAGCGGCGGGTGGTCTGCAGGGACTTGTCCACCTGGTTGGGGATACGTTCCTGCACCATGCGGCGCGGGTTGAGGTACTCCGCGTGGTAGGTGGCGTGGCGCAGCGTGGCCGCGTCCCGGACCAGCACCGCGGAGGAACTCACGGGCTGGAAGAAGGACTTGTGGTAGTCCACGGTGACCGAGTCGGCGCGCTCGATGCCGTCGATGCGGTGCCGGTACTTCAGGGAGGCGAGCAGTCCGCAGCCGTAGGCCGCGTCGACGTGCATCCACACGCCGTACTGCTCGCACAGCCCGGCGATCTCCGGCAGCGGGTCGATCGAGCCGAAGTCGGTGGTGCCGCCGGTGGCGACGACGGCCATGGGGACCAGGCCGTCCTGCGCACAGCGCTCCAGCTCACGGGCGAGGGCGACGGTCTGCATGCGCTTGTCGTGGTCGACGGGGATCGACACGACGGCGTCGGGGCCGAGGCCGAGCAGTTTCGCGGACTTCTTCACGCTGAAGTGGCTGACCTCGGAGGCGAAGATGCGCAGGTCGGCGAGGGACTCGGCCTTCGCCTCCTCGCGGGCGAGCAGCAGCGCCTGGAGGTTGGACTGGGTGCCGCCGGAGGTGAACACGCCGTCGGCCGCCGGGCCGAGGCCGATGCGGGCGCAGGTCCAGTCGATCAGCTTGCGCTCGATGAGCGTGCCGCCCGCGGACTGGTCCCAGGTGTCCAGGGAGGAGTTGACGGCGGACAGGACCGCCTCGCCGAGCACCGCCGGTATGACGACCGGGCAGTTGAGGTGGGCGAGGTAGCGGGGGTGGTGGAAGTAGACGGCGTCGCGCAGGTAGACGTCCTCCAGCTCGTCGAGGACCGCGGCCGTGTCGTGCAGCGGCTTGTCGAGGTCGATCCCGTCGATACGGGGGGAGAGGGCGTCGACCGTGACACCGGTGAACGGGCGGTCGGTGGTGGCGATTCTGGCGGCCACCCGCTCGACTCCTTCGGTCACGGAGCGGCGGTACTGCTCCGCGGTGGCGTCGTTGAGCAGGTGCGAGCGCATGTGGGGGTCCTCCGGTGGGGACGGTCCGAGAGGGGCGGAGAGGGCGGAACCCTCGCTTCGACTTAGGTTAGCCTAACCTAAGTTGATTCGATCAAACGCGTGCCTTTGGGTGACTGCCGTCACGGTGGCCCCAGGGGTCGGACGTCAGCCCTGCTCGCGGAGTTGTTCCTCCGTCAGGCCGCGGCGCCAGTAGCCGACGAAGGTGACGCGTCGGCGGTCGATGCCGCGCTCGCCCACGAAGTGCCGCCGCAGCTCCTTGACGCACCCGGACTCGCCCGCGATCCAGACGTAGGGGTGCGCGGCGGGCGGGAGTTGTGCGTCGCGGAGGGTGGCGAGGGCCGCCCCGGGGCCGCCGCCGGCGTCCCTGACCAGCCAGGTGACCTCGGCGTCCGCGGCCGTCCGGAGGTCCTGCACATCGTCGGCGTGCGGCACCTCCAGCCAGACCCGGGCGCGGGTGCCGGCCGGCAGTGCCTCCACGATCGCGCAGGCGGCCGGTACGGCGGTCTCGTCGCCCCAGATCACCACCAGGTCGGTGTCCTCGGGCGGCCGGAAGCGGATCGCCCGGTTGTCGGCGACCGCCGGGCCGAGCAGCAGCACCCGGTCGCCGGGGGTGGCGCCGGCGGCCCAGCGGGCGGCGGGACCGGCGTCGATCCCCGCCCCCGGTTCGACGCCGTGCAGGACGAAGTCGACGTCGACCTCGGCGGTGTGCCCGTCGGCGTCCCGGCGCAGTGCCCGCAGCGTGTACGAGCGCATCACCGCCCGCACGTCGTCCGGCAGTTCCCGCCAGCCCTGCCACCAGCCGTCGCCCAGCTCCACCGGCACGGCGGGCTCCGTCTGCCCCGGGTGCGGCAGGAACAGCGACAGCGACTGGTCGAGGCCGTCGGAGTGGAAGGCGCGCAGGTCGGGCCCGGCGAAGGTGACCCGGGCCAGGGACGGGCCGAGCCGCCTCGTCCGTACGACTTGGAGGGAGAAGAAACGGAACGGGGCGGCTACGGCCGTCGTCATGGGGGGCTCCGGAGAAGGGGGGAGGGTCAGCCGACCTTCTTGGCGTTCTCGATCGCCTCGGCCAGGTTGTCCAGCAGGGGGGTGCACTTGTCGTAGGACAGGATCGGCTCGGGGGAGCGGGCGATGACCTGGCCGGCCTTGACCGCGGGGAGCTGCTTCCAGGTGCCCTCGGTGATGTCGGCGGGCTGGATGGTCGAGGCGCGGTCGTCCATGATGATGACGTCGGCCGGGTACTTGTCGACGTTCTCCCAGCTCAGGGACTCGAACCAGCCGCCGGTCGCCTTCTTGGCCGCCTCGGAGGGCTCGACGAAGTTCACGCCGAGGGCCTTGAAGTACTCCAGGTCCACCGAGAGGTTGGTGCCGGAGACGTAGAACAGGTCGGGGCTCGCGGAGCCGGCCAGCACCCGGATCTCGGGCCTGGCCTTGGCGGCGGCGCGCAGCCGGGCGGCGGCCTTGTCGAAGGCGGCCTTGGCGTCGGTGACCTTCTTGGCCTTCATGTCCGCGCCGAGCGACTCGGCCAGCTCCCACATGCGCTGGAGCGGCTGGGTGAGCTGGCGGTCGAAGACGGAGACGGCCACGCTCGGGGCGAGCTTGGCGATCTTGTCCTTCGACTCCTCCGGGACGGACCACAGGGTGCCCGCGGTGTCGAAGGTCGTGGTGATGAGCACCTCGGGGGCGAGGGAGGCGTACTTCTCGACGTTGAGCTTGCCCCACTCGTTGCCGAGGACGGTGACCTTGTCCACGTCCAGGTCGCCGGCCTGCACGTCGGGCTTGCCGTCCTTGGTGGTGGTCGGGCCGAAGACGCCCTTGACCTGGACGCCGTAGTCGAAGAGGGCGGCGGCGACGCCGGTGAAGGCGACGATGTTCGTCGGCACCTTGTCCAGCTTCACGGTCGTGCCGCGGTCGTCCTTGAAGGACCAGGGGCCGGACTTGGCGGCGCCCTCGCTCGTCCCGCCGCTGTCCTTGTCGCCGTCGCCGCAGGCCGCGAGCACGGCGCCGAGGCCGAGGGCGCCGCCTGCGGCGAGGATTCCGCGGCGGGTCGGGTGGGTAGCGCTGGCGTTGGACATGGTGGTGGCTGCCTTCGAACGGTGCGGAGCGTCGTGCCCTGCGGGACAATTCGAAGGTAGGTTAGCCTAACCTCAGATCTTGTCCAGGGGCGGGGCCCGCGCACGGCCCCGCCCCCGGCCGCCCGAGCCTCAGCTCACCAGCCCCAACTCCCGTGCGATCAGCATCCGCTGGACCTCGCTGGTGCCCTCGCCGATCTCCAGGATCTTCGCGTCCCGCCACATGCGGGCCACCGGGTACTCGTTCATGAAGCCGTAGCCGCCGTGGATCTGGGTGGCGTCCCGGGCGTTGTCCACCGCGACCGTCGACGAGTACAGCTTCGCCAGCGCCGCCTCCTTCTTGAACGGCTCCCCCGCCACCAGCCGCGAGGCCGCGTCCCGCCAGGCGAGCCGGGCCGTGTGGGCCTTCATCTCCATGTCGGCGATCTTGAACTGGATGGCCTGGTTGGCGCCGATGGGCTTGCCGAAGGCGTGACGTTCCTTCGCGTAGGCGACCGACTCGTCCACACAGCCCTGCGCGAGCCCCGTGCCCAGCGCGGCGATGGCGATGCGGCCCTCGTCCAGGATGCGCAGGAACTGCGCGTAGCCGCGCCCCAGTTCGCCCAGCAGGTTCGCCGCCGGGACCCGGACGTCGGCGAAGGACAGCTCACGGGTGTCCGAGGCGTTCCAGCCGACCTTCGAGTACGGGGCGGCCACCGTGAAGCCCGGGGTGCCCGACGGGACGATGATCGACGAGATCAGCGGGCGGCCGTCCGGCTTGCGGCCGGTGACCGCCGTGACCGTCACCAGGCCCGTGATGTCCGTGCCGGAGTTGGTGATGAAGCACTTGGTGCCGTTGATCACCCACTCGTTCGTGGCCTCGTCCAGGCGGGCCGTCGTACGGGTCGCGCCCGCGTCGCTGCCGCCGTCCGGCTCGGTGAGGCCGAAGGCGCCCAGGATCTCGCCCGAGCACAGGCGGGGCAGCCACTGGCGCTTCTGCTCCTCGGTGCCGAAGAGATGGAGCGGCATCGCGCCCAGCGAGACACCCGCCTCCAGCGTGATCGCCACCGACGAGTCGACCCGGGCCAGCTCCTCCAGGGCCACGCCGAGGGCGAAGTAGTCGCCGCCCATGCCGCCGTACTCCTCAGGGAACGGCAGCCCGAACAGGCCCATGCGGCCCATCTCGCGGACGATCTCGTACGGGAACTCGTGCCGCTCGTAGAAGTCGCCGATCTTCGGCGCCACCACGTCGTGCGCGAACGCCTCGACCGTGCGGCGCAGTTCTTCCAGTTCGGGGGAGAGCTTGTGGTCCATGGTGTTCACGACTCCTGGTGGGAGAGGGCTCGAACGGTGCGGGACGGGCTCGGTCGGCCCAGGTGCGCGGCCATCCAGACGCTTGTGGCGACCAGACGGCCGAGGTCGACTCCGGTGTCGATGCCGAGGCCCCGCAGCATCCACACGAGGTCTTCGGTGGCGAGGTTGCCGGTGGCGGACTTCGCGTACGGGCAGCCGCCGAGACCGCCGGCGGAGGCGTCGACCGTGGTGACGCCCTGCTGGAGCGCGGCCAGCGTGTTGGCCAGGGCCTGGCCGTAGGTGTCGTGGAAGTGCACGCCCAGCGCGGAGACCGGCACGCCCGCCCCGGCCAGCGCGGTGAGCAGCGCCGTCACATGGCCCGGGGTGGCCACCCCGATGGTGTCGCCCAGGCTCAGCTCGTCGCAGCCCAGGTCCAGCAGGGCCCGGCAGACCCGCACCACCTGGGGGACCGGGACCGGACCCTCCCACGGGTCGCCGAAGCACATGGAGAGATAGCCGCGGACGTGCACGCCGCTCGCCTTCGCCCGGGACACCACCGGTTCGAACATGGCCAGCGCCTCGTCCACCGTGCGGTTGAGGTTGGCCTTGGCGAAGGACTCCGTGGCGCTGGCGAAGACCGCGACGCGGCGCGCGCCGAGCGCCAGGGCCCGGTCCAGGCCCCTCTCGTTCGGCACCAGCACCGGCAGCTCGACGGGCAGGTCCGCGACCGCCGGGAACAGCTCCTCCGCGTCCGCCAGCTGGGGGACCCACTTGGGGTGGACGAAGCTCGTCGCCTCGATGGTGGTCAGACCCGTGCCGGCCAGGCGCCGGACGAACTCCGCCTTGACGGCCGTGGGCACGGTCGCCTTCTCGTTCTGCAGTCCGTCGCGCGCGCCGACCTCGTGGATGCGGACGCGGGCGGGCAGCCCTTCGGCCGGTACGGCCATCGGGAGGCCCAGTTCGGGGGCGTTCATGCCGTCTCCTCCTCCGCCGCTTCGTCGACGGGCGCGATGACCGCGAGCACCTGGTCCATGGCGACGGTCGTGCCCGGCGCCACGTCCAGCTCGGCGACGGTGCCCGCGTGCGGGGCGGAGACGACGTGCTCCATCTTCATCGCCTCCACCACCAGCAGGCTCTGCCCGGCGCTCACCTCGTCGCCGACGGCGACCTTCACCACCGTCACCGTGCCCGGCATCGGCGCGGTCAGCGAGTCGGCGCCCGCGTGGGCGGCCCGGTCGAGGGAGGCGGCGACCGGGTCGTGGTCGCGCACCTGCCAGGCGTCGCCGTCGCGGCCCAGCCAGTCGGCGGCGCGGTGGAAGGTGTGCCGGACGCCGTCCAGGGTGACGGCGACCCGGTCCTCGGTGACGGTGTGGGAGCCGCGCGGGGTGTGCGTGACGGGTTCGAGTCCCGTCGCGCGCAGGGGGAAGGCGACCGGCTTGGGTTCGCCGCCGGTACGCCAGCCGTTCGGCACCGAGAACGGGTCCGTCCAGCCGTCGCCGCGCGGGCGCAGCGCCTCCAGCCGCACGGCCGCCGCCGCCTCGTACACCTCCTCCGGTACGCCGGTGGCGACCAGGCCGTCGACCTCGCGCTCCACCAGCCCCGTGTCCAGCTCGCCCGCCACCACCGCCGGGTGCGCCAGCAGCCGCCGCAGGAACCCGGCGTTGGTCTGCACGCCCAGGGTGACCGTCCCGGCGAGCGCCGCCCGGAGCCTGCGCAGCGCGGTCTCCCGGTCGGGGCCGTAGGCGATCACCTTGGACAGCATCGGGTCGTACAGGCTGCCCACCTCGGTGCCTTCGCTGAGCCCGGAGTCGGTGCGTACGCCGTCGCCCTCGGGCTCGCGCAGCCGCAGCACCGTGCCGCCGGACGGGAGGAAGCCCCGCGCAGGGTCCTCCGCGCACAGGCGGGCCTCGATCGCGTGGCCGGTCAGCCGTACGTCCTGCTGGGCGAACCCGAGCCGCTCACCGGCCGCCACCCGCAGCTGGCACTCCACCAGGTCCAGGCCGGTCACCAGCTCGGTCACCGGGTGCTCGACCTGGAGCCGGGTGTTCATCTCCATGAAGTAGTACTGGGAGGGGTCGCTGCCGGGGACGATGAACTCCACCGTGCCCGCGCCCCGGTAGCCGCAGGAGCGGGCCGCCTGCACGGCCGCCTCGCCCATCGCGGCGCGGGTCGCCTCGTCCAGCAGGACGCTCGGCGCCTCCTCGATCACCTTCTGGTGGCGGCGCTGGAGCGAGCACTCGCGCTCGCCCAGGTGCACCACGTTCCCGTGGCCGTCGGCCAGCACCTGGATCTCGATGTGCCGGGGCCGGTCGATCCACCGCTCCACCAGCAGCGTGTCGTCGCCGAAGGAGGCGCGGGCCTCGCGGCGCGCGGCGGCGATCTCGTCGGCCAGCACGGCCGCGTCCCGCACCAGCCGCATGCCCTTGCCGCCACCGCCCGCCGACGGCTTGAGCAGCACCGGGGTGCCGATCTCGCGGGCGGCGTCGGCCAGTTGCGCGTCGGTGAGCCCGCTGCCGCTGGAGCCGGGGACGACCGGCACCCCGGCCGCCCGCACCGTCTCCTTGGCGCGGATCTTGTCGCCCATCAGGGCGATGGCGTCGGCGGACGGCCCGATGAAGACCAGCCCCGCCTCCTCGCAGGCCCGCGCGAAGGCGGCGTTCTCCGCGAGGAAGCCGTATCCCGGGTGCACGGCCTGCGCCCCCGTCCGTGCCGCCGCCTCCAGCAGCCGCTCGGCGGACAGATAGCTCTCCGTCGCCGGGGCCGGGCCGATCCGTACCGCGTCGTCGGCCTCGCGCACGTGCCGCGCGTCCGCGTCGGCGTCGGAGAAGACCGCCACCGAGCGCACGCCCATCGCGCGCAGGGTCCGGATGACGCGGACGGCGATCTCACCCCGGTTGGCGACGAGCACGGTGTCGAACATGCGTGGCGTTCCGTTCGTGTTCTGCATGGGTCCCCTCCTCACATCCGGAAGACGCCGAACCGGGGCTCGCCCAGTGGCGCGTTGGCACACGCGGTCAGGGCCAGGCCCAGCACCTGCCGGGTGTCGGCGGGCTCGATCACGCCGTCGTCCCACAGGCGGGCGGTCGCGTAGTAGGCGTTGCCCTGGCGCTCGTACTGGGCGCGGACCGGCGCCTTGAAGGACTCCTCCTCCTCGGACGGCCACTCCTCCCCGCGCGCCTCCAGCTGGTCCCGCTTGACGGTGGCCAGCACGGAGGCGGCCTGCTCGCCGCCCATCACGGAGATCTTGGCGTTGGGCCACATCCACAGGAAGCGCGGCGAATACGCCCGCCCGCACATCGAGTAGTTCCCCGCGCCGTACGAACCGCCGACGACCACCGTCAGCTTCGGCACGCGGGTGCACGCCACCGCCGTCACCATCTTGGCGCCGTGCTTGGCGATGCCCCCGGCCTCGTAGTCCCGGCCCACCATGAACCCGGAGATGTTCTGGAGGAACACCAGCGGGATGCCGCGCTGGTCGCACAGCTCGATGAAGTGGGCGCCCTTCTGGGCCGACTCGGAGAACAGGATGCCGTTGTTGGCGACGATCCCCACCGGGTGGCCGTGGATGCGGGCGAAGCCGGTGACCAGGGTCTGCCCGTACTCGGACTTGAACTCGGCGAACCGGGAGCCGTCCACCACGCGCGCGATGACCTCGCGGACGTCGTAAGGGGTGCGGGAGTCGACCGGCACCGCGCCGTACAGCCCCTGCGGGTCCACCTTCGGCTCCACCGCGGGCTCCACGCCCCAGGGGAGGGTGCCGCGCTCCGGCAGGGTGGCGACGATCTGCCGCACGATGCGCAGGGCGTGCGGGTCGTCCTCCGCGAGGTGGTCGGTCACGCCCGACACCCGCGCGTGGACCTCGCCGCCGCCCAGCTCCTCCGCCGTGACCACCTCGCCGGTGGCCGCCTTCACCAGCGGTGGGCCGCCCAGGAAGATCGTGCCCTGATTGCGGACGATCACCGCCTCGTCGCTCATCGCCGGGACGTACGCGCCGCCCGCCGTGCAGGAGCCGAGGACGGCCGCGATCTGCGGGATGCCCGCGCCGGACATCCGGGCCTGGTTGTAGAAGATCCGCCCGAAGTGCTCGCGGTCGGGGAAGACCTCGTCCTGCATCGGCAGGAAGGCGCCCCCCGAGTCGACGAGGTACAGGCACGGCAGCCGGTTCTCCAGCGCCACCTCCTGCGCCCGCAGGTGCTTCTTCACGGTCATCGGGTAGTACGTGCCGCCCTTGACGGTGGCGTCGTTGGCGACGATCACGCACTCCCGGCCGCTGACCCGGCCGATGCCGGCGATGACGCCCGCTGCTGGGGCCGCTCCGTCGTAGAGCCCGTCGGCGGCGAGCGGCGCCAGCTCCAGGAACGGCGAGCCCGGGTCGAGCAGTGTGTCCACGCGGTCGCGCGGCAGCAGCTTGCCCCGCGCGGTGTGCCGGGCCCGCGCCCGCTCGCCGCCGCCCAGCCGGGCCGCCGCGAGCTTGGCGCGCAGTTCCTGAACGAGGACGGCGTGCGCCTCCTCGTTGGCCCGAAAGGCCTCCGACGCGGGATCAGCCGCCGTCGTCAGCTCCGGTGCCTCGTGCATCCTGCGGTCCCCTCACCCGATGGTCGATCGGTCGATCGGTTAATGAGCGTTAACGCATTTCCCTCAGGTTAACGACCGCTAACCGCTCTGTCTAGAATTGATCCCATGGCCACCAGAACCGACGCCCCCACCCGCCGCGAACAGATCCTCAAGGAGGCCGCCCGGCTCTTCGCCGAGCGCGGCTTCCACGGGGTGGGCGTCGACGAGATAGGTGCCGCGGTCGGGATCAGCGGCCCCGGCCTGTACCGGCACTTCCCCGGCAAGGACGCGATGCTCGCCGAGCTGCTGGTGGGGATCAGCGACTCGCTGCTGACCGGGGCGAAGCGGCGGCTGGCGGAGGCGGACGGGGCGGCCGGCTCCGAGGCGGTCCTCGACTCGCTCATCGAGGGGCACATCGACTTCGCGCTCGACGACCGCCCGCTCATCACCCTGCACGACCGCGAGCTGGACCGCCTCCGGGACGCCGACCGCAAGATGGTGCGGCAGTTGCAGCGGCAGTACGTCGAGCTGTGGGTCGGGGTGCTCCGGGAGGTCTACCCGGCCCTCGACGAGCCCGCCGCCCGCTCCGCCGTCCACTCCGTCTTCGGCCTGCTGAACTCCACCCCGCACCTGGGCCGCCCCGGCTCCCTCCCCGGCCGCGCGGTGACGGCGTCCCTGCTGCACCGGATGGCGCGGGGGGCGTTCGCGGCGGTGGGGCAGGGGTAGCGGGCGCCCCTCGGGCGGCGGGGGAGTGACGAGGGTTACCCGCGTCCCGGTCTGGACGCTCCTCCCTACTCACCGGTACCGTTGACTCTGAGCAAGCGCTTAGATATTCGTACCCTGGAGGTGGCGCGGTGCGCCGTACGGTGTTCAACGAGGACCACGAGGCGTTCCGGGAGACCCTCCGCGCCTTCATCGAGGCCGAGGTCGTCCCCGTCTACGACGACTGGTTCGCCGCGGGCCAGGCGCCGCGCGAGTTCTACTACAAGCTCGGCGAGCTGGGCATCTTCGGCATCAACGTGCCCGAGGAGTTCGGCGGCGCCGGCATGGACAGCCACAAGTTCGAGGCCGTCCTCTACGAGGAGACCGCCCGCGCGGGCGTCCAGTTCGGCGGCTCCGGCGTGCACGTGCTGCTCGCCCTGCCCTACATCAACATGCTGGCCACCGACGAGCAGAAGAAGCGCTACCTGCCGAAGTTCGTCACCGGCGAGGAGATGTGGGCCATCGCGATGACGGAGCCCGGCACCGGCTCCGACCTCGCGGGCATGAAGTCCACCGCCAAGCTCTCCGAGGACGGCACGCACTACGTCCTCAACGGCGCCAAGACCTTCATCACCGGCGGCGTGCACGCCGACAAGGTGATCGTCTGCGCCCGCACCGCCGCCCCCACGGCCGAGGACCGCCGCCACGGCATCTCCCTGTTCGCCGTGGACACCAAGTCCGAGGGCTACTCGGTGGGCCGCAAGCTGGACAAGCTGGGCCTGCGCACCTCCGACACCGCCGAGCTGGCCTTCGTCGACGTCAAGGTCCCCGTCGAGGACCTGCTCGGCGAGGAGAACAAGGGCTTCTCCTACCTCGGCCACAACCTGGCCTCCGAGCGCTGGGGCATCGCCTACGGCGCCTACGCGCAGGCCAAGGCCGCCGTCCGCTTCGCCACGCAGTACGTCCAGGAGCGCACCGTCTTCGGCAAGCCGGTCGCGCACTTCCAGAACACCAAGTTCGAGCTGGCCGCCTGCCAGGCCGAGGTGGACGCCGCCGAGGCCGTCGCCGACCGCGCCACCGAGGCCCTGGACGCCGGGGAGCTGACCCCCGCCGAGGCCGCGTCCGCCAAGCTGTTCTGCACCGAGGTCGCCCACCGCGTCATCGACCGCTGCCTCCAGCTGCACGGCGGCTACGGCTACATGAACGAGTACCCGATCGCCCGCCTGTACGCGGACAACCGCGTCAACCGCATCTACGGCGGCACCAGCGAGGTCATGAAGATGATCATCGCGAAGAACATGGGCCTGTGACCCCCGGAGCATGAGCGAAGCACTCCAGTCCCTCCTCGATCTGCTCGACCTGGAGCGGATCGAGGAGGACATCTACCGCGGCCGCTCCCGGTCCGCCGTCGTCCCCCGGGTCTTCGGCGGTCAGGTGGCGGCCCAGGCCATGGTCGCCGCGGGCCGCACGGTCCCGGCGGACCGGCACGCGCACTCCCTGCACGCGTACTTCCTGCGCCCGGGCGACCCCGGCGCCCCCATCGTCTACAACGTCGACCGCCTGCGCGACGGCCGCTCCTTCACCACCCGTCGCGTCGTCGCCGTCCAGCACGGCAAGCCGATCTTCACCCTGTCGGCGTCCTTCCAGACGTACGAGGAGGGCCTCGACCACCAGGCCCCGATGCCGCCCGCGCCGGACCCGGCGACCCTCCCCACGGGCGAGGAACGGCTGCGGAGCTACCCGCACCTGCCCGCCGAGACCGTGGAACGGTTCCTGGAGGCGCGGGCCGCCGTCGACCTGCGCTACGTCGACGACCCGCCCTTCGGCGACTACGGCACCCCGCGTGAGGCGCACTCCCAGGTGTGGTTCCGCACCAACGGCAAACTCGCGGACGACCCCCTGCTGCACGTCGTCCTCGCCACCTACGTCTCCGACATGACCCTGCTCGACTCGGTCCTGCTCGCGCACGGCCGCGGCGGCTGGGCCGTCGGCGACGTCGTCGGGGCCTCGCTGGACCACGCCATGTGGTTCCACCGGCCCTTCCGCGCCGACGAATGGCTGCTGTACGACCAGCAGTCCCCGTCCGCGTCCGGCGGCCGGGACCTCGGCCAGGCCCGCATCCACACCCAGGACGGCCGGCTCGCCATATCGGTCGTCCAGGAAGGCGTGGTCCGCGTCCCTCGGGAACACTGAGGGGCATGGCGGACACAGGGGACACGGCGGACGCGAAGAACGGCGGCGGCGACAGCACCTTCACGGTGCTCGTCGCCGCCTTCGCCAATCTGGGCATCGCCGTCGCCAAAGCGGTGGCCGGCGTGATCAGCGGCTCCAGCGCCATGCTGTCCGAGGCCGCCCACTCGGTCGCCGACACCGTCACCGAGGTGCTCCTGCTGACCTCGCTCAAACGCAGCGTCCGCCCCGCCGACGAGGACCACCCCCTCGGCCACGGCCCCGAGCGCTACATCTGGGCGCTGCTCGCCGCCGTCGCCACCTTCGTCGGCGGCGCCGTCTTCTCCCTCTACGACGGCATCCACACCCTCACCCACGGCGAGGACCTCGGCGACCCGCTGGTGTCGTACCTCGTCCTGGCCGTGGCCTTCGTCCTGGAGGGCTACTCGCTGCGCACCGGCCTGCGGCAGGTCCGCGGCGAGGCCGCCCACCACCGGGTGTCCTTCGGCCGCTATCTGCGCCGCACCCCCGACACCGCCGTGAAGGCCGTCGTCATGGAGGACTCCGCCGCGCTGGCCGGCCTGCTGCTGGCCGCGGGCGGGCTGCTCGGCGGGCAGCTCACCGGCTCCGGCGTCTGGGACGGCGCCGCCTCGCTGTGCATCGGCGCGCTGCTGCTGTACGTCGCCTGGGTGCTGGGCCGCTCCAACGCCGAGTTCCTGGTCGGCCGCCCGTTGCCGCGCGCCGTCCGGGACCGGATCAGGGCGGAGCTGGTGGCCGTCGAGCACATCGAGGCCCTACTGGAACTGACCACCCTCGTGCAGGGGCCGCGGGAGGCGCTGGTCGCCGCCAAGGTCGACTTCCGGGACCTGTCGACGGCGGCGCAGATCGAGTGGGCCTGCGAGCGGGCCGAGCAGCGGCTGCGGGAGGAGTTCCCGATGGTGCGCCGGGTCTACCTGGACCCGACGCCGGGCTTCGCGCAGCGCCGCTCGGAGGGGCTGAACCCGTGGCCGTAGGAGCCCGGGCCGCAGGAGCCGGGCCACAGGAGCCGGGCCGCAGGGGCGCGGGCTACTTCAGCCCGGCCTCCGTCAGCAGGTACGCCGTCATCGGGTCGTAGTAGCGCGGGCTGACCACGTGGTCGTCCAGCGGCACCGCCACCTGGAGGGTGCCCTCGGACTCGGCGAGGAAGAGGGCCGGGTCGTTGCAGTCCGCGTAGCCGACGGAGTCCACGCCGTGCTGGGCGGCGTAACCGGCCCAGCCGTGGTCGGCGACCACCAGGTCGGGCAGCGGACGGCCCTCGCGCTCCAGACCGGTCAGGATCGCCTTCATCGGCTCGCCCGAGTGCGTGTGCCACAGCGAGGCGCCGTGCTCGAGGACCGAGACGTCCGCGAACTGCTGGACGTACCCCTCCTCCGTGGTCAGCCCCTCCGGGATCACGACGATCTCGCAGCCCGCGGCCCGCAGCGCGGCGGCCGTGGCGCGGTGCACGTCGAGCAGCCCGCCGGGGTGACCGGTCGCGAACAGCACCCGCTGCCCGCCGTCGGCCGCCTTGCGCAGCCGCCCTGCCATCCGCTCCAGCGCGGAAACGGTCAGCTCCGGGTCGATGGTGTCCTGGCCGTACCGGTGCTCGGGGTCGTCGTTGACGCCGACCCGCTCCGCCATCACCGCGAGCACGTCCTGCTCGTCGGTCCAGCGGTCGCCCAGCTCCAGACCGAGCCAGTAGCCCCGGTCGCCGTTCGCCAGTTTCCGGTAGTGGGAGAGGTTGTTCTCGCGGGGCGTGGCGACGTCGCCCGCGATACGCGTCCTGACGAGGTGCTCGGCGAGTTCGGCGCGGCTGGGTGTCCCGGGTATCGGCATGGCTCCATTGTGAGGCAGCCCCGGCCCGGACAGCAGCCGGTCCCGCCGGGATAGCCGATTCCACCAGTCCCCGGGGCGCGTATGGACGGAATGTACATGTCGCGGCCGCAATTGGGCCATCTAGTCTGCGACGACCGGCTGCCCCGCTCACCAGTACAGTCGGACGGCAGCAGTACATACGCGACGAAGCGTAAGAAGGAAGGCAGTGCATGAGCAGCAACGAGACGCCCCGCGGTCCCGTCGACTCCTCCCGGATCCCGCGGTACGCCGGGCCCGCGACCTTCGCCCGGCTCCCGCGCCTGGACGAGGTCGGCGCCGCCGACGTCGCCGTCGTGGGTGTGCCGTTCGACTCGGGCGTCTCCTACCGGCCCGGCGCGCGCTTCGGCGGCAACGCCATCCGCGAGGCCTCCCGCCTGCTGCGCCCCTACAACCCGGCACAGGACGCCTCCCCCTTCGCCCTCGCCCAGGTCGCGGACGGCGGCGACATCGCCGTGAACCCGTTCAACATCCACGAGGCCGTCGAGACGATCGAGGCCGCCGCCGACGACCTCCTGGGCACCGGCGCCCGCCTGATGACCCTGGGCGGCGACCACACCATCGCGCTCCCGCTGCTGCGCTCGGTCGCCAAGAAGCACGGCCCCGTCGCCCTGCTGCACTTCGACGCCCACCTGGACACCTGGGACACCTACTTCGGCGCCGAGTACACGCACGGCACCCCCTTCCGGCGCGCGGTGGAGGAGGGCGTCCTCGACACCTCCGCGCTCTCCCACGTCGGCACCCGCGGCCCCCTGTACGGCAAGAAGGACCTCACCGACGACGAGAAGATGGGCTTCGGCATCGTGACGTCGGCGGACGTCTACCGCCGCGGCGCCGACGAGGTCGCCGACCAGCTGCGGCAGCGCATCGGGGACCGCCCGCTGTACATCTCCATCGACATCGACTGCCTCGACCCCGCCCACGCCCCCGGCACCGGCACCCCCGAGGCCGGCGGCATGACCTCCCGCGAGCTGCTGGAGATCCTGCGCGGCCTGGCCTCCTGCAACCTGGTGTCGGCCGACGTCGTCGAGGTCGCCCCCGCCTACGACCACGCCGAGATCACGTCGGTGGCCGCGTCCCACACCGCCTACGAACTGACCACGATCATGTCCCGCCAGATCGCCGAGGCCCGTTCGCAGTGACCCACGACCACGACCTGGTACTCCGTCCGACCGCCGCCCAGACCCAGGCCGCGCTGAACCCGCCCCCGGGGCGCACCGGCGGGGACCTGGTCGTGGAGTCCCTGGCCGGGCTCGGCGCGACCACCGTCTTCGGCCTGCCCGGCCAGCACGCTCTCGGCGTGTTCGACGCCCTGCGCCGCTCCGACCTGCGCTACATCGGCCTGCGGGTGGAGAACAACGCCGGTTTCGCGGCGGACGCCTACGGGCGGATCACCGGCGAGGCGGCCCCGCTGCTGCTGTCGACCGGCCCCGGCGCGCTCACCTCCCTGGCCGCGCTCCAGGAGGCGCGGGCGGCCTCCGCGCCCGTCCTGGCGATCAGCAGCCAGGTCCCCGCGGCGGGCCTCGGCGGCGGCCGCCACGGCTACCTGCACGAACTCCCCGACCAGGCCGCCTCCTTCCGGGGCGTGGTCAAGTCCGTGCACACCGCCCGCACCCAGTCCCAGATCCCGTCCGCGATCGCGGAGGCCTGGACCTCGGCGCTGACCGTCCCGCACGGCCCGGTCTGGGTGGAGATCCCGCAGGACGTCCTGCTGGCCGAGACCTCGATCCCGGTCGTGTCCGGCGGCGACACCTTCCCCGAGGAACTGCCCCCGCGCCCCGAACTCACGGCCGTGGCCGCCGACCTGCTCACCCGCGCCGAGCGCCCGGCGATCATCGCGGGCGGGGGAGTGGTCCGCGCGGACGCCGCCAAGAAGCTGCGGCAGCTGGCGGAGCGGCTCCAGGCCCCCGTCGTCACCACCTTCGGCGGCAAGGGCGCGTTCCCCTGGACGCACCCCCTCTCCCTCCAGTCCTGGCTGGAGGACCGCCACACGACGGACTTCCTTCAGGACGCGGACGTCCTCCTCGTGATCGGCTCGGGCCTCGGCGAACTCTCCTCGAACTACCACACGTTCACCCCCCGCGGCCGGGTGATCCAGATCGAGGCCGACCTCGGCAAACTGGAGTCCAACCACCCCGCCCTCGGCATCCACGCCGACGCCCGCCTCGCCCTCCAGGCCCTGTTGGAGACGGCGGGGGAGCGCACCGACCCGGCCGCCCCGGAGCGGGTGCGCGAGGTACTGGACCGGGTCCGCGCACGCATCGCCGCCCAGGGGCTCACCCTGGAGCAGGACGTCCTGGCCGCCGTACGCAGGGCACTCCCGCCCCGCGCCCCCTCCTTCTGGGACATGACCATCCTGGCCTACTGGGCCTGGTCCGCCTTCGACGCGAAGGCCCCGGGCACCATGCACTCCGCCCAGGGCTCCGGCGGCCTCGGCTACGCCTTCCCGGCGGCCCTGGGCGCGGCCGCCGCCGACCCCACCCACCCGGTGCTGGCCGTCTCAGGCGACGGCGGCGCCCTGTACTCGATCGCCGAGCTGGCCACCGCCCGCCAGTACGGCCTGAACGTCACCTGGCTCATCGTCGACGACGGCGGCTACGGCATCCTGCGCGCGTACATGACCGACGCCTTCGGCAGCCCGACGGCCGAGGCGACGGACCTGCCGGGACCCGACTTCGCCGCCCTGGCCGAGTCGTTCGGGGTGCCGGGCGTACGCAGCAGCCCCGAAACCCTGGAACGGGACCTCGCGAAGGCACTGACGACTCCGGGCCCCTCGGTCGTCGTACTCCCCGCCGTCCTGCGGATGTTCGCGCCGACGCACGCGACGTGAAACCTTGTGCCACCGGCGGCCCGGGGCCCTAGGATCGGGAGCCGGCCGTAGGGGGGACCGTGGATCCGGAGATCGCCGCACTCGCAGGGACGGCGGGCACGACCGTCGTCACGCTGATGGTCACGAACGCCTGGGAATCGGCGAGGGACGGCGTGGTCGCCCTGTGGCGCCGCTTCCAGCCCGCCAGGGCCGAGAGCGTCGGTGAGGAGCTGGAGGCGGGCCGCGAGGAGCTGCTCCTCGCCCGTGCGGCCGGTGACGACGAAGCCGAGGCCGGGCTGATGGCCGAATGGCAGGGACGCGTACGGCGCCTGCTGCTCGCCCGCCCCGACGTCGCCGACGAACTGCGCGCCCTGCTGGACGAGTTGGCGCCCTCGATGTCGGCGGAACCGGACGCGCGCCACGTCCACCTGCGGGCCCGCGCGTCGGGCAGCGCCCGCATCTACCAGGCCGGGCGCGACCAGCACATCACCGAACGATGAGCGTTCCCAGGCCGATGGAGGGTCGCGCGTCGGGCAGCGCCCGGATCTACCAGACCGGTGGCGACCAGTACATCGAGGAACACGTCCACCACTACGCCCCGGGCTCTGCCCCGCTGTTCGGACACCCGTGGACGGGCCCGGCCGAACCGCGGGAGGCCGCTCCCGACTCCGTCCGCATGCCCCTGGTCGGTCGCGCACCCCGTGTCCTGCGGGACCGCACCGACCTCATGGACCGGCTGCGGGCCGCCGTGGCCGGACCCGGTGGCGACATCCAGGTCCTGCACGGAATGGGCGGCTGCGGCAAGACGGCCGTCGCCCAGGCCGTGTTCACCGAGGCCGTACGGGACCACGGTCGCGTCGGCCTGTGGGTCAACGCCTCCGAACGCGTGTCCCTGCGCGCGGGCATGCTCGCCGTCGCCGGTGACCGCGGTGCCACCGCCGGCGAACTGGCCGCCGCGGCCGGCGGCCGGCGCGCCGCGGCCGACCTGGTCTGGCACTACCTGGACCACTCGGCACAGCCCTGGCTGCTGGTCCTCGACAACGCCGACGACCCCGCCGTCCTGGAGGAGGGCTCCTGGCTGCGTCCGAGTCCCTCGGGGACGGTGCTGGTGACCACCCGGCACGCGACCTCCTCGCTGTGGCGCGCCCCGGCGACGAGCAGTCACCGGCTCGGGGTGCTGCCCCTGGAGGACGCGACTCTGGTCCTGCGCGATCTGGCTCCGGACGCGGGCACGCGCGAGTCCGCGCGGAAGGTCGCCCGGCGCCTGGGCTGTCTGCCGCTGGCGCTGACCCTGGCCGGGTCCCATCTGGCCCACCAGCTGCTGGAGTCGTGGACCATGGACGAGTACGACCGGAGACTGACCGAGGAGTCCACGGCCCTGGTCGACCGGGGGGCGTCGGCGACCGGCGGCGGTCAGTCCCGCCACCTCGTGGGGCGCACGTGGCAGCTGTCGCTGGACGGCCTGGCGGAGGGCGGCCTGCCGGAGGCCACGGCCCTGCTGCGGCTGCTGTCCTGCTGGGCGGCGGACCCCGTGCCGCTGTCCCTGCTCATGCCGGCGGCACAGGGCGGGGTCGGCCTCGAACACCTCGATCCGCCGCTGGCCGCGTCCCGGGTCGAACCGGCCCTGCGCGCGCTCCTCGACCACTCGCTGATCGAGCTGGTGGAGACGGACGGGCACCGCTGTGTGAAGGCCCACGGGGTCCTGCTGGACAGTGTCGCCGGGAGCGTGCCCGTCGCGGAGCGCGAACTCCTGGCGGCTGCCGCGGGCCGACTGCTGCGGGCCGCACTGCCGCAGGAGGGCGCCGGGACACCACGGGCCCGCTCCCAGGTGCGGCTCCTGGCACCGCACGCGACCGGTCTGCTGCACCGCTCCCACCGCCACGGCCTGGTGACGGCGGAATCCGTGCGGCTGTCGGTCCGTCTCGCGCGGCTGGTGTACGAGGCGGGGGACTGGACCGCCGCGCTGGCCCTGGCCTCCACCGCCGCGAAGACGGCCGCGGAGCACCTGGGCGACGAGCACCGGGCCGTCATCGAAGCCCGGACGGGCCAGGGCACCGTCCTGTTCCGACTCGGCCGGTACGCCGAAGCCGCCGACCTGCTGCGGCCGGTCCACCAGGAGGCGCTGCGCACGATCGGCCCGTACGACGAGCGCACCCTGGACGCGGCCTACGAACTGCAACGGGTGCTGCACCGCCTGGGCGACCTGGCACAGGCGCGTACGCTGCTGGACACCGTCCTGGACGGCCGCCGCCAGGTGCTCGGCGAGGACCATGTCGCCACCCTCAAGACCCGCTGCGAGCTGCTGGAACTCCGCCTCGCGCAGGACGAGTCCGAGGGCTACACGACGGCGGCCGGGGATCTGGCGGCGGAGTGCGAACGCCGTCTCGGCCCCGAGCACCTGGTGACCGTGTGGGCGCGCGACGCGCTGGCGCGCGGGCTCCTGCGCTCCGGCCGGGGCGCCGAGGCCGAACAGCTCTTCCGCCGGGTGCTGGCCGGACAACGGGCGGGGTACGGGGACGACCATCCCCTGGTCTACGGGGTGCTCATCCAGCTCAGCCGCGCCCAGTACGCGCAGGGCAAGCGGGAACAGGCCGTCGAGAGCGCGCGCGAGGTGGCCGAGGGGCGGGCCGTGGTCCTGGGCGAGGACCACCCCGAGACCGTCGCGGCCCGCGCCTGGTACACCGAGGTCCGCACGGCGCCGCCCGCGACGGACGGCCCCGTGGACTGACCGCCTACCAGATCGACTCCACCCACTCCGGGTGGTCGATGAACGGGTTGCGGTTGTGCTGGTAGTCGTCGTAGACGACCTGGTTGCGGTGCTCCTCGAAGGCGTCCGGCGGGTCCTCGTCGTTCCAGGCCTTCAGTACGGAGAGCTTGCCGATGTACGGGTTGCTGCCGTTGTCGACCTGGCCGTTGACCTCCAGGTCGGCGAAGCCGTCGCCGCCCTCGTAGCGGACCGCCATGTAGAAGATCATGCGGGCCACGTCGCCCTTGACCGCGTCGCGGGGCTCGAAGGAGTCGGAGTCGGTGAGGCTGCCGCCGCCCTCGCTGACGGCGCTGCCGCCGTTGTCGAAGTCCTTGTTGCCGCGGACGCTGTTGACCCCGACGTCCGAGGGGCGCAAGTGATGGATGTCCGTGCCGGGGCCGGTCGATGTGCCGAAGTCGCCGTGGGACTTGGCCCACACGTGCTCGCGGTTCCAGTCGCCGGTGTCGCCGCCGTTGAGCGACTTGCTGCGGGAGAGGCCCGAGTAGAGCAGGATCACGTTGCCGCTGTCGGCCGGGTCCTCGTCGGTGGCCTTCAGGGCGTCCCAGACCGCCGAGTACGACAGCTTCGTCTGGTCGCTGATGATCGTGTGGAGGGACGACTTGAGGCTCGTGCCCGTCTTGCCGATCGCGTCCTTGTAGTACGTCGCGTCGTAGTCCGTGTTCGTCGTCGTGGTCGCCGTGGCCGGGCTCGCCGTGAGGGAGGGGGCGGCGAGTCCGGCGAGGACGGCGGCCGCGGCGAGGACCGCGGCCTTCCGGCGCCGGGTGCGTATCGC
Source organism: Streptomyces sp. BBFR25 (assembly GCF_044590125.1). Taxonomy (NCBI): domain Bacteria; kingdom Bacillati; phylum Actinomycetota; class Actinomycetes; order Kitasatosporales; family Streptomycetaceae; genus Streptomyces; species Streptomyces sp. BBFR25. Next base: position 3,151,716 of record NZ_CP172447.1, on the reverse strand, counting down.
GAGCATGTGGGGTGTCCGATCTACGCGTGTGGAACGGAGTTGTAGGACGAGCGTGACATGGACATGTTGGAGGCGGGGTGGACGGAGCGTGTCGATTGCGTGACGGTCGCCGTGTCGCGGATCAGTTCACGTCCGCGGGGTCCAGCCGGTGGACGGCCGACGTGCGCTCTGCGAGGTGCCGCCGTACGTCGCGGACGGCCCGCAGACCGAGCGCCGCCCCCGCCGCCATCAGGGCGAGGATCGCGAGCGGGGCGGGGCGCGACCAGCGATGGGCACGGGCTGTGTTCGGCCTGGGGATGAGCTGTGAGTCCCGCCGGGGTCAGCCGGGAGTGGCCGCCCACGGGCCGAGGTGCTGGGTGGCCGCCCACGATGCCAGGAGCGTCAGATTGTCGGCGGTCGGTGTGCCCGCGGGCGCGGTGTAGACGTTGAGGTACAGGCCGGGTTCGGCGGGCAGTTCCAGCGTCTCGACGTCCAGGTCGAACCGGCCGACGACCGGATGGCGCACCCGCTTGCGGCCGGGCCGGTGCAGCCGCACGTCCTGAGAGGCCCACCGCCGCCGGAACAGCTCACTGCGCGTCGACAGTTCGCCGATCAGGGCGATCAGCTCGTCGTCGTGCGGATGGCGACCGGCTTCCATGCGCAGCTTCGCGGCCACGCCACCGGTGATGTCGTCGTAGTCGACGAAGAAGTCCCTGGCCGCCTCGGGGTTCAGGTAGACGAACCGCGCCGTGTTCGCGGGCCGCCGCGGGTCGGCCAGTACCGGTGAGTACAGCGCGCGAGCGAGTTGGTTCGTGGCGAGCACGTCATAACGGCCGTTGCCGATCCAGGCCGGCGCGTCGGAGATCGCGTCGAGCACCTGGCGCAGCGTCGAGCGCACCGTCGCGGCAGGCTCGGACCGACGTGGGCCGCCGGGCGCCGCGGTCCGGCGAGCGAGGTGGTACAGGTGGTCGCGCTCGGCCTCGTCGAGTCGCAACGCCGAGGCCAGCGCGTCGAGCACGCCGTCGGAGGCACCGGCGAGGCCGCCGCGCTCCATGCGCACGTAGTAGTCGACCGACACCCCCGCCAGCAGCGCCACCTCCTCGCGGCGCAGACCCTTGACCCGACGGTTGCCGCCGTAAGCGGGCAGGCCCGCCTGCTCGGGTGTGATGCGGGCGCGCCGCGAGCCGAGGAACTCCCGGATCTCGGTGCGCGGATCCCTCGTGGTCATCCCCCCACCGTAAGCGCGACCCGGAGTCACGGGGTACCCGACGCGGTCGTCGCGATGCCGCCGTCCACCGGGATGACGGTGCCGTTGAGGTAGGACCCGGCCCGGCCGGCGAGAAACACGGCGACCCCCGCCATGTCGTCGTCGCGGCCGAGGCGGCGCAGCGGGGTCGCCGCCGCGAGCGTGTCGCCGACGGCGTCGAGCGTGGCCGCCATCATCCGCGACGGGAACACTCCCGGTGCCACCGCGTTCACCGCGACGTGCTGGGGGCCCAGCTCCCTGGCAAGCACTCTGGTGAGCTGGTGGAGTGCCGCCTTGCTACTGGCGTACGAGTAGTTGGGCGACTGGGCGACGTGGATGGCGGCGATACTGCCGATGTTGATGATCCGCGCGGGATCATCGGCGGTGCCCGCCCTGCGCAGTGCCGGGAGCAGCGCCTGCACCAGCCAGAACGGCGACTTGAGGTTGAGGTCGAGCACCGCGTCCCAGGCCTCGTCCGGAAACGTCGCCAGCGGCTCGCGCCACATCGCCCCCGCGTTGTTGACCAGGATGTCCAGGCGTTCCGAGTCGGCCACGACGAGATCGGCGAGGCGCCGGCACTCGTCGTGCGTGGACAGGTCGGCGGGGACGGCTCGGACGTCGCCGAACGCGGACAGCAGTTGCTGTGCCTCCGCGCACGCGTCCGCACTGCGTGAGCTGATGACGACGCGCGCGCCCGCCTGCAGAAGGCCGCGCGCGATCATCATCCCGATGCCCTTGGTGCCGCCCGTGACAAGGGCGTACTTCCCACTCAGATCGAAGAGTTCCGTGTGGGTGGTGCGTTGGCTGTCCGCCATTGGTCTGCGTACCTCGCGTGTCCGGTGGAGTGTTGTCGGGCCTTTCGGCTCGACTCGACGAGGCTGACAGGCGGTCCGGACGTCTGGGAGATCCTGATGATCCGGGTACTGGGAGGCCCCCCTTCCCTGGGGTGCGCAGGTCAGTCGAGCAGTCTGGGCAGGGTCCCCTTGAGCGTCGTGAGCTGGGCGCGGTAGCCCGCGTTGAACTCGGCCAGCTCGCGCAAGCCCAGGTTGTGGCCCAGGTCGCCCTCCTTCAACGGCACCATGGCGGGCATCGCGCCGAAGACCTCGGCCATCGCCTTCGCGTGCCGGCCCTTCTGGACGGCCGTCACCAGGTCTTCGAAGAGGTCCAGCTTCAGGGCCTGGATCCTCTGCCGCGGACTGTCCTTGTCCTTGAACTCGTCCCGCACGGTCGGCCTGGGGCTGCCGCCCGGGTCCGCGATGAACTTGAGCACCCGCAGCGTCGCGTACAACCGCCCGGCCAGCCTCTGGCCGCTTTCCCTCTGTTCTGGCATGGAGCATTACTTGCCATCCCGACGCCCCCGCATCCCAGCTTTCGAAAAGCGGTCAACTTCCGTCCATCCCCCCGCCCTAGGGTGACCGGCATGCGCCCGAGAACCCTCCGTACCGCACTCGCCGCCCTCACCGCGAGCCTCGCCGCGGCCGGCTGCCTGACCGCCGCCGCACCGGCCACCGCGCAGGAGCGGCCCCCGAGGAACGCCTGCTCGCCCGCCGTCTCCCTCACCGGCTTCACCGACACCCTCGACAAGACGACCTACGACGGCACCTACGTCGGCAACCTCTCCGCCCTCGCGTCGTCCGGCCGGCGCGGCTCCCCGGCCGACCTCTCCGCCCTCTCCGCCCTCTCCGACCGGTCGGAGCTGTTCCGGCTGGACCCGCGGACCCTTCAGCCGCGCGGTGTGGTCACGCTCGCCGACGAGAACGGAGCCGCGCTGGACTCCGAGGGCCTGGTCGCCGACCGGGACGGCACCTACCTCGTCTCCTCCGAGACCGAGCCGTCCGTCCGCCGCTACTCCCGCACCGGCGAGCTGCTCGGCCGCCTGCCCGTGCCGGACGACCTGCGTACCGCCCCCGCGGGACGGGCCAGGCCCAACGGCAGCTTCGAGGGGCTCACGCTCCTCCCCGGCGGCAGGACCCTGCTCGCCTCGATGGAGTACCCGCTCGACGGCGACCCCGGCGACCTGGTCCGGTTCCAGACCTGGCAGCGGACCCGGCACGGCGACTTCCGGCCGGGCGCCCAGTACACCTACCGGACCGACCCCGGCCTCGGCGTCTCCGAGATCACCGCGACCCCCGACGGGCGCCTCCTCGTGCTGGAGCGCGGCTTCACCTCCGGCGTCGGCAACACCGTCCGCCTCCAGCTGGCCGACCGGCCCGGCCGCGCCCCCGCACTGCGCAAGCGGCTCCTCGCCGACCTCGCCGACTGCCCCTCCCTGGGCGCCACGGCCGAGCAGCCCCAGCCCAACCCGCTGCTCGACAACTTCGAGGGAATGACCGTGACCGGCCGCTCCGGGGGCCGCCTGGAGGTCCTGGTCGTCAGCGACGACAACCAGAACGCCGTACAGACCACCCGCTTCCTCAGGCTCCGCGTGCGCGCCTGAACACCCGGCCGATTGTTGCGGCGGGATGAAATCCCCGCTCGCCCGTGTTGGTGCCTTCCGGTAGATCAGGTGAGCAGGACGACCGACCGGAGGGCACGGCGTGGACGCGCAACGGGGCTGGGTACGACGACTGGCGGGGTACGCCTGGCGCAACCCCAAGGACGTCGTCCTCGCCCTCGGGGCCTCGCTGGGCGGCATGGCCGTCATGGCCTTCGTGCCCCTGATCACCAAGGTGATCATCGACGACGTGATCGGCGACAAGACCCGGGACATGGCCGTCTGGGCCGGTCTCCTGATCGGCGCCGCGCTCGTCGTCTACGTCCTGACCTACATCCGCCGCTACTACGGCGGGCGGCTCGCCCTCGACGTCCAGCACGACCTGCGCACCGACATGTACGGGACGATCACCCGGCTCGACGGCAGACGCCAGGACGAGCTGTCCACGGGCCAGGTGGTCGGACGGGCGACCAGCGACCTCCAGCTGATCCAGGGCCTGCTCTTCATGCTCCCGATGACCATCGGGAACGTCCTGCTCTTCCTGATCTCCCTGGTGATCATGGCGTGGCTGTCCCTGCCGCTGACCCTGGTCGCGCTGGCCGTCGCGCCCGCCCTGTGGTTCATCGCCCGCCGCAGCCGCACCCGGCTGCACCCCGCCACCTGGTACGCGCAGGCGCAGGCCGCCGCCGTCGCCGGGGTGGTCGACGGCTCGGTGAGCGGCGTACGCGTGGTGAAGGGCTTCGGGCAGGAGGAGCAGGAGACCGGGAAGCTCCGGGAGGTCGGACGCAGGCTCTTCGCCGGGCGGCTGCGCACCATCAGGCTGAACGCCACCTACACCCCGGCCCTCCAGTCCGTTCCCGCGCTCGGGCAGGTCGCCATGCTCGCCCTCGGCGGCTGGCTGGCGGTGCGCGGGCACATCACCCTCGGCACCTTCGTCGCCTTCTCCACCTACCTCGCCCAGCTGGTCGGCCCGGTCCGCATGCTCGCCGTGGTGCTCACCGTCGCCCAGCAGGCCCGCGCCGGCACCGAGCGCGTCCTGGAGCTGATCGACACCGAGCCGGCCATCGAGGACGGCACCAGGACCCTGCCGGCGGACGCGCCCGCCACCGTCGAGTTCGACGACGTCGCCTTCGGCTACGACACGGGCGACGGGGAGCCCCGGCCCGTCCTGGACGGGCTCTCCTTCGAGATCCGCGCCGGTGAGACCCTCGCCGTCGTCGGCTCCTCCGGCTCCGGCAAGTCCACCGTCTCGCTGCTCCTGCCGCGCTTCTACGACGTGACGCGCGGCGCCGTCCTCGTCGGCGGCCACGACGTGCGCGAGCTGACCCTCGACTCGCTGCGGGCCGCCGTCGGCCTGGTGCCCGAGGACTCCTTCCTCTTCTCCGACACCGTCCGCGCCAACATCGCCTACGGCCGCCCGGACGCCACCGACGAGGAGATCGAGACCGCCGCGCGGGCCGCACAGGCGCACGGGTTCATCACCGAGCTGCCCGACGGCTACGACACCACCGTCGGCGAGCACGGGCTGACCCTCTCCGGCGGCCAGCGCCAGCGCGTCGCGCTCGCCCGGGCGATCCTCACCGACCCGCGGCTGCTGGTCCTGGACGACGCCACCTCCGCCGTGGACGCCCGCGTGGAGCACGAGATCCACGAGGCGCTCAAGCAGGTCATGCGGGGCCGCACCACGCTCCTGATCGCCCACCGCCGCTCCACCCTCGGCCTCGCCGACCGCATCGCCGTCCTCGACCGGGGCCGCCTGGCCGACCTCGGCACCCACGAGGAACTCCAGGAGCGCTCCGCCCTCTACCGGCGCCTGCTCACCGACCCCGACGAGCTGGGCGGCGTCTCGCCCGGCCACACCCGCCCGGCCGAGAAGGCCGAGGACACCTCGGACACCTCCGTCCGCGACGAGCTGGACGCCGAGTTCGACGCCGAGCGCGGCGTCACGCCCCGGCTGTGGAGCGGCGACCGGGCGCCCAAGGACACCGCCCTCGCCGGCACCCCGGCCACCCCCGAACTGCTCGCCCAGGTCGACGCGCTGCCCCCGGCGAACGGCACCCCGGACATCGACGAGGCACAGGCGGTCCGCCCCGAGTCGTCGTACGGCCTGCGGCGCCTGCTGCACGGCTTCCGCACCCCCCTGCTGATCAGCCTCGCCCTGGTGGCCGTGGACGCGGGCATGGGCCTGCTGCTGCCGGTGCTGATCCGCAACGGCATCGACGACGGCGTCACCCAGGTGGCCCTCGGCGCGGTGTGGGCGTCCTCGCTGCTCGGACTGCTCGCCGTACTCGCCCAGTGGGCGGCGCAGACCGGCGAGATCCGCATGACCGGGCGGACCGGCGAGCGGATCCTGTACTCGCTCCGCCTGAAGATCTTCGCCCAGCTCCAGCGGCTCGGCCTCGACTACTACGAGCGCGAGCTGACCGGCCGGATCATGACGCGGATGACGACGGACGTGGACGCGCTGTCGACGTTCCTGCAGACCGGACTCGTCACCGCCTTCGTCTCGGTCGTCACCTTCTTCGGCATCATGGTCGCCCTGCTGGTGATCGACGTGGAACTCGCGCTGCTCGTCTTCGCGACGCTGCCGCCGCTGATCATCGCCACGTACTACTTCCGCAGGGCCAGCGTGAAGGCGTACGAACTGGCCCGCGAGCGGGTGTCCACGGTCAACGCCGACCTCCAGGAGTCGGTGGCGGGCCTCAGGATCGTGCAGGCCTTCCGGCGCGAGCACGACGGCGGGCGGCGGTTCGCCGAGCGCAGCGACAGCTACCGGCAGGCCCGCATCCGCGGACAGTGGCTGATCTCGATCTACTTCCCGTTCGTGCAGCTGCTGTCCTCGGCCGCCGCGGCGGCCGTACTGATCGTGGGCGGCGGCCGGATCGACGACGCCACCCTGACGACCGGCGCGCTGGTGGCGTACCTGCTCTACATCGACCTGTTCTTCGCGCCGGTCCAGCAGCTCTCCCAGGTCTTCGACGGCTACCAGCAGGCGTCCGTCTCGCTGGGCCGCATCCAGGAACTGCTGCGCGAGCCGACCTCGACCCGGGCCTCCGAGAAGCCGCTCGACGTGGCGTCCCTGCGCGGCGAGATCGCCTTCGAGGACGTGCACTTCAAGTACGGGGACGACGAAGCCGCCCTCACCGGCATCGACCTGCGCATCCCCGCCGGGCAGACCGTCGCCTTCGTCGGCGAGACCGGCGCGGGCAAGTCGACGCTGGTGAAGCTGGTGGCCCGGTTCTACGACCCGACCGGCGGCCGGGTCACCGTCGACGGGCAGGACCTGCGCGCCCTCGACCTCACCTCCTACCGGCACCGCCTCGGCGTCGTCCCGCAGGAGGCGTACCTCTTCCCCGGCACCGTCCGGGACGCCATCGCCTACGGCCGTCCGGACGCCACCGACGCCGAGGTGGAGGCGGCGGCGCGGGCGGTCGGCGCGCACGAGATGATCGCCACCCTCACCGGCGGCTACCTGCACGAGGTCGCCGAGCGGGGCCGCAACCTCTCCGCCGGGCAGCGGCAGCTGATCGCGCTGGCCCGCGCCGAACTGGTCGACCCCGACGTGCTGCTCCTCGACGAGGCCACGGCGGCCCTGGACCTCGCCACCGAGGCACAGGTCAACCAGGCCACCGACCGCGTCGCGGGACGCCGTACGACGCTCGTCGTGGCGCACCGGCTGACCACGGCCGCCCGCGCGGACCGGGTCGTCGTCATGGACGGCGGGCGGGTCGCCGAGGACGGCACGCACGACGAACTGCTCGCCCTCGACGGGCGGTACGCGCGACTGTGGCGGACCTTCGTCGGCGCGTCCGAACCCGAGGAGCCGGTCGGCGCGCTCCACTGACGCGTCCACGCAACCGTGCGACACCTGTCCTGCGTCCGTACATCCGTACGTACGTCTGTGCGTCGTCAGTGATCGCCCTACGGAGGGGGACCGCAGTGGGCCGGGCCGGTGCCGCAACCCGCCGTCGGCTGGCGCTCGGCACGGCCGTGCTGAGCGTCACCGCGCTGCTCGCCGTCGCGATGCCGCAGGAGGCACAGGCCGCCACCGGGTGCGCCGGCCGCAAGGTGCGCACCCTGTCCTTCTCCACCGGGTCCGTCCTCGTGTACAAACGCGGCGGCTACGTCTGCGCCGTCACCGTCCCCGAGAAGACCGGAAAGAAGCAGCAGATGTCCGTCGGCGTGCGGGCCCGCGGCGGCCGCGCGGTCGTGGACTCGGGCCGCTTCGCCTACCGGGCCGGACCGGTGACCGTGCACGCCGGGAAGCGCTGCGTGTGGGTGACCGGCAAGGTGTCCAGGTCTTCGGTCAGCTCCGGCTGGATCCTCTGCTGACTCTGGTGTCGCGGGAGTTGCTCCGATAGCTTCCGGCGGACATCGGTTTCACAGGGAGGGTGCATGCGCAAGGCGCTCAGATGGCTGCTGGCGCTCGTGGTGCTCATAGGCACCGTCAGCACGGCGGGGGCGGCCACCGCCGCCGAGCCGAAGGCCGTCGACATCAAGGACCGGCTGCTGTCCATACCGGGCATGAGCCTGATCGAGGAGAAGCCGTACACCGGCTACCGCTTCTTCGTCCTCAACTACACCCAGCCGGTGGACCACCGGCACCCGTCCAAGGGCACGTTCCAGCAGCGGATCACCGTGCTGCACAAGGACGTGAACCGGCCGACGGTCTTCTACACCGGCGGCTACAACGTCTCCACGAACCCGAGCCGGCGCGAGCCGACCCAGATCGTGGACGGCAACCAGGTCTCCATGGAGTACCGCTACTTCACGCCGTCCCGGCCCGCCCCGGCCGACTGGTCCAAGCTGGACATCTGGCAGGCCGCCAGCGACCAGCACCGCATCTTCAAGGCCCTGAAGCCGGTCTACTCGGAGAACTGGATCTCCACCGGCGGCTCCAAGGGCGGCATGACCGCCACCTACTACGAGCGCTTCTACCCGCGTGACATGGACGGCGTCGTCGCCTACGTCGCCCCCAACGACGTGGTGAACAAGGAGGACTCGGCCTACGACCGCTTCTTCGCCCGGGTCGGCACCGAGGAGTGCCGCGACAAGCTGAACGGCGTGCAGCGCGAGGCGCTGGTGCGCCGGGCGCCGCTGGAGAAGAAGTACGCGGCGTACGCGGCCGAGAACGGCTACACCTTCGACACCATCGGCAGCCTCGACCGCGCCTACGAGGCCGTCGTCCTCGACTACGTGTGGGGCTTCTGGCAGTACAGCACCCTCGCCGACTGCGCGGACATCCCGGCCGACGCCGAGAACGCCACCGACGAGGCGATCTGGGACTCCGTCGACACGATCTCCGGCTTCTCCGCCTACACGGACCAGGGCCTGGAGACGTACACGCCGTACTACTACCAGGCGGGCACCCAGCTGGGCGCGCCGACGATCCAGTTCCCGCACATCGAGAGGAAGTACATCCGCTACGGCTACCAGCCGCCGCGCAACTTCGTGCCCCGCTCGATCCCGATGAAGTTCGAGCCGTGGGCGATGCGGGACGTCGACACCTGGGTGAAGCACAACGCCCGGCACATGCTGTTCGTGTACGGCCAGAACGACCCGTGGGGTGCCGAGCCCTTCCGCCTCGGCCACGGCGCCCGTGACTCCTACGTCATGACCGCGCCCGGCATGAACCACGGTGCGAACGTGGCCGGTCTGGTGTCCGACCAGAAGGCGCTGGCCACGGCCCGCATCCAGGACTGGGCGGACGTCGCCTCCGCCAAGGTCCAGGAGGACCCGTCGGCGGCCAGGCCGCTGGCGGCGTTCGACGCCAAGCTGGACAAGCGGGACGTCGAGCGCGAGCCGGCGCTGCGCCCGTAGGTCCTGCTCCTTCGGCACGGTGACCGTGCCCGGCCGCTCACCGCGGCCGGGCACAGCCCACCGGGCGCTCGCCGCCGAGCCGGACGTACAGAGCGGTCGAGGCGGGGCAGTCCGCCCGGCCGGCGACCGCCTCGACCACCTCGAACCGCGGTCCGCGCTCGCCTTCGCCCCCGCCGTCGCACACGGCCTCGCGGACCTTGCCGCCGCCGATCTCGCGGACGCAGTCGCCGACGATCGTGCGCGGGCCGCCCCCGCCGCCCGGATCGCCGGGATGCGGCGGCCGCAGCCTGCGCATGCAGGCGTACCCCCGGGGCACGGTCCCGTCGCCGTCCTCGTCGGCGGACGGCCGCCGCTCGCTGATGTGCAGGACGAAGTCGGTGGTGGCGGGACACGGCGGACCGTGGCTCGCGCGCCCGTCCTCCCGGGCCACCACGCGGGCCGCCGCCCGCTCGCCGGCGCAGGGCACCTCGGTGGGGGCGGCGGTGCCGGACGAACTGCACTCGCCGACCGCCAGGAACACCGCCCCGTACCCGGACGGCCGCACCCGGGCCGCCGAGGAATCCGCCACCTCACCCTGCCCCGACGGGTTCTGGCACCCCGTCAGGAAGACGACACACAGCAGGGCGTGCACCCATGCGGCCCCTCGCTCACGCATCGCCGCCCCCCCCCGGATTCCCCGGTCCAGCGTGGCCCGCCGCAGCGGGCGCACGCCAGACGCGCGGGAGGCTTCGGACCCGGCCGCCGGGCGCGCCCCCGGCGCGTGTCGCGGACCGCGCTACGACCGGCCGCGACCGGACCGCGACACCGGGACTACGACCGGTAGGCCAGCCCGTGCCCGAGCGGGAGGAGCACCGTCTCCGGATCGTCCGCCCGCACCACCGGCACCGGCAGCTTCCCGCGCGGCCGCACCCGCCCGGCGATCACCCGGGCCGCCGCCCGCACCTCCACGTCCGTCCAGGAGTAGGCGGCGAGGACGGCGGGGACGCCGGGCAGCTGGGCGACGTCGTACGGATTGCGGACGGCGACCGCGACGACCGGCTTCCCGGTCTCCAGCAGCCGGGTGACCAGGGTGCGCTGGCTGCTGCCCGCGGTCACGTTGTACGTGGCGACCACCACCGCGTCGGCGTCCCCGGCCGCCGCGACGGCGCGGTCGATCACGGCGGCCGAGGGCGCGGTGCCGGTGGACAGGGCGGTGGCCGTGAAGCCCAGCTCCGTCAGCGCGCCCGCGAGGACGCCGGTGGGCGGCCCGGTCGTCCCCGACGGCGAGGCGGGGTCGGCGCCCACGACCAGCAGCCTGCGGTGCTCCCGGGGCGAGAGGGGCAGCAGCCGTCCCTCGTTGACCAGCAGCGTGGTGCTCCGCTCGGCGATCCGGTCGGCCGCGGCCAGGTGCGCCCGGGTGCCGACGGTCCGGTCGACGTCCCGGCGGCTGGTGTACGCGTCCCGGAACAGCCCCAGCTTGGCCTTCAGCCGCAGCACGCGCAGGATCGATTCGTCGAGCCGCGCCTCGGTCAGCTCGCCCTCCCGTACGGCCGTCAGGACGGCGTTCCAGGCCAGCGGCAGGTCCGGCGGGTTGAGCAACTGGTCGACACCGGCCTTCAGCGCCAGCACCGGCACCCGCGCGTCGCCGTACTTCGTCCGTACGCCCTGCATGCCGAGGGAGTCGGTGACCACGACGCCGTCGTAGCCCAGCTCCTCGCGCAGGATGCCGGTGAGGATGGGGCGGGAGAGGGTGGCCGGGTCGCCGGAGTCGTCGAGCGCCGGGACCACCAGGTGGGCGGTCATGATCGCGTCGATGCCCGCCTCGATCGCGGCGCGGAAGGGCGGCGCGTCCAGCTCCTCCCACTGCTCGCGGCTGTGGGTGATGACCGGGAGGCCGGTGTGGCTGTCGGTGGCGGTGTCGCCGTGCCCGGGGAAGTGCTTGGCGCACGCGGCGACCCCGGACCGCTGGAAGCCCGTCACCTCGGCGGCCACCAGCCCCGCCACGGCCTTCGGGTCGGCGCCGAAGGACCGTACGCCGATCACGGGGTTGGCCGGGTTGACGTTCACGTCGGCGTCGGGGGCGTAGTCCTGGCGGATGCCCATGGCGCGCAGCTCGGCGCCCGCGATCCGGCCGAGGGTGCGGGCGTCGGACCGCGACCCGTTCGCCCCGACGGCCATCGCGCCCGGGAAGAGGGTCGCGGGCTCGCCCACGCGAGCCACTATCCCGTACTCCTGGTCGGTGGAGATGAGCACCGGCAGGCCGCGCGGCTGCTCCAGGGAGGCCTTCTGGATGCCGTTGGACAGGTCGGCGATCTGGTGCGGGTCGCGGGTGTTGTGCGCCCAGGCGAAGTAGATGATGCCGCCGACCCGGTACTCGGCGATCAGCTCGGCCGCGGTGCGGACGCCGATCTCCTTCAGGTTGGCGTCGATGTCGGCCTGGTCGGGGTCGGTGGCGGAGTGGCCGTAGACCCGCATGACGAAGAGCTGGCCGACCTTCTCCTCCAGCGTCATCCGGGAGATCAGGCCGCGGAGCTTGTCGTCGTCGGGCCCGCGGACGTCGGCGTACGCCGTGCCGCCCCCGGCCGCGAGGGCCGCGGTGACGACCGCCGTGGCGGTGAGGACGGTACGTCTGGAGGGCTGTGCGGTGCTTCCCGTGCCGTCCGTGCTGCTGTGGTGCACGTGCGCTCCTTCCGGAGGGCTGGTGAAGGAAACTGCCAAGGAGTCACCAATATCCGGGAAGTTTCTGCCAGTCAAGGGACCGCACAGGAGTCACCCGAAGCGACACGGGACCCCTGCGGGTCCGCCGCCGACGCCGGACGCCGTGCGCCGGACGGAGCCGCGCGGAGCAGGCGCCTGCTAAGCGCCTGGCCGGTTGGTGCGGGCCGCGACGTCCGGCCAGTGCGCCCGGAGGGCGCGGACCGTCTCCGCGATGGCTGGGCGGCGGGCCGCGCCCGTGCGCCACAGGGCGTACAGGCGGCGTACCGGCATCGGGTCGAGCGGGACCTCCACCACCCCCGCGGGGAGGGGGCCGCGCCCCAGCCGGGGGATGAGGGCGACGCCGAGACCGGCCGCGACCAGCGCGACCAGGGTCGGGTTCTCGTCGGCCTGGTGGACGATGTCCGGCTCGTGCCCGGCGCCCCGCAGCGTGCGCATCAGCCAGTCGTGGCAGACCCGCCCGGGCGGCTGGCAGATCCACCGCTGCCCGCCCAGCTCGTCCCGCCGCACGGCCGCCCGGCCCGCGAAACGGTGGCCCTCGGGCACCAGCAGGTCGCACAGGTCCTCCCCGATCGGCGCCTGCTCGACCCCGGCCGGTGCCGGCAGCGGGGCGATGTCCCAGTCGTGCGCCACCACCAGATCGACGGCCCCCTTGGCCACCAGGTCCACGGACAGGTGCGGGTCGACCTCGGTGAGCCGCGCGTCCAGCGCCGGATGGCGTACCGCCAGGTCGGCCAGCACGGACGGCAGCAGCCCGCGCGCCGCCGACGCGAACGCCGCGATGGTCAGCCGCCCCGACGGCACCCCGCGCCGCTCCTCCAGCCGGGTCTCCGCCCGCTCCACGAGGGCCAGCAACTCACGCGCCACGTCGACCAGATGCCAGGCCTCGTCGGTGAGCCGGACCCCGCGCCCCTCGCGCTCCAGGAGCACCGTCCTGGTCTCCCGCTCCAGCTTGGTGATCTGCTGCGACACGGCGGACGGCGTGAAGCCGAGCGCGGCGGCGGCCGCCCCGACGGTCCCGTGCACGGACACGGCGTGCAGGGCGCGCAGACGCTGGAGGTCGAGCATGACGGCTCCCGGGAACGAGGCGGCGAGTGGAAACAGTTAGCAACGCTTCATCCAACCATGCAGCAATCATCGCTGGTGCTACACAGTCCTTCCGGTCGATCCTCGACGCATGCGACCTTCCCACCTCTTCCTCGCCGTGCTCGTCGCCGCCGTCTGGGGCGTGAACTTCACGGTCATCGAGATCGGCCTGGACCACTTCCCGCCGCTCTTCTTCTCCGCCCTGCGCTTCCTGGCGGCCGCGCTGCCCGCCGTCTTCCTGGTGGGCCGCCCGAAGGTGGCCTGGAAGTGGATCGTGGCGGTGGGCCTGGTGCTGGGCGTGGCCAAGTTCGGCCTGGTCTTCGTGGGCATGGACGCGGGCATGCCGGCCGGTCTGTCGTCCCTGGTGCTCCAGATCCAGGCGGTGTTCACCGCGGTGTTCGCCGCCGCGCTCCTCGCCGAACGCCCCTCCCGCGTCCAGGCCCTCGGCATGCTGGTCGCGCTGGCCGGCATCGGTGTGGCGGCGCTGGACGAGGGCACCTCGGGGCCGCTGGGCGCGTTCCTGATGGTCGTCGGCGCGGCGGCGGCCTGGGGCGTGTCCAACGTCCTGACCCGCAAGGCGTCCCCGCCCGACGCGCTGAACTTCATGGTGTGGGTCTCCACCGTCCCCGTGCTCCCCCTGCTGGCCCTCTCGCTGCTCACCGAGGGCCCCGCCGAGGATCTCGCGGCCCTGCGCGCCCTGGACTGGCAGGGGGCGGGCACGATCCTCTTCGTCGCCTGGGTCTCGACCGTCTTCGGCTTCGGCGCCTGGGGCTGGCTGCTGCGCCGTCACCCCGCCTCGACGGTCGCGCCGTTCTCCCTCCTGGTCCCGGTCTTCGGCATGTCCTCGGCGGCCGTCTTCCTGGGCGAGTCGGTGACGCCCCTGCGCTGGTGCGCGGCGGCCCTGCTGGTGGGCGGGGTGGCGCTGACGACGCTCACACCGGCCCGCGGGCGCATGCCGCAGGTGACCGTCCGCACCGCCCCGGAATTCGCTGGACGGCCCCCCGCGCCCGTTGAAGAATCCCTCCGGTGACATTCACACTGAAGGCCCCGGTCCTCGAAGGCACACTGGTACGACTGGAGCCGCTGGGCCATCGGCACGCGGCCGACCTGGCGGTGGCGGCGGGGGAGGACCGCGGCAGCTACGCGTACACGTGGGTCCCGGAGACCGAAGAGGTCGGCGCCTACATCGACGCGCAACTGGCCAGAGCGGCCACCGGACGGCTGGCGCCCTACGCGCAGGTCTCCACCGCCACCGGCCGCGCGGTCGGCACGACCTCCTACTGGGAACCCCGCTCCTGGCTCACCGACGACGCGCTGGACGCCGTCGAGGTCGGCTTCACCTGGCTGGCCCGCTCCGCGCAGGGCACGGGTGTGAACGCCGAGGCCAAGCTGCTGCTGTTCCGCCACGCCTTCGAGGTCTGGGGCGTGTCCCGCGTCGACCTCAAGACCGACGCCCGCAACCGGCGCTCCCGCGCCGCGATCGAGAAGGCCGGCGCCCGCTTCGAGGGCGTCCTGCGCAACTGGTCCCGCTCCTCGGCACCGGGCGAGGAGGGCCGGCTGCGCGACTCCGCGATCTACTCGATCACGTCGGCGGAGTGGCCGATGTGCCGGGAGCGGCTGGAGGCACGGGTGCGCTCGGCGTCGGCGCCGTCCGCGCTCACGCCGCGTCCGTGAGCAGCCGGGCCAGGTGCTCGCGGCCCGGCCCCAGCAGCTCGGGCAGCGGCGCCGCCGACTCGTACCACCGCTTCTCGTACTCCCAGCACAGCCAGCCGTCCCAGCCGTGCCGGGACAGCACGTCCACCACCTCGGTGAGCGGCAGCACCCCGGCGCCCAGCGGCAGCGGGGTGGTGTCCTCGGCGGAGGCGATGTCCTTGACCTGGACGTAGCCCAGGTGCGGCGAGAGCGCCGCGTAGGTGTCGGAGGGCTGCTCCCCGCCCAGCCAGGTGTGCATCACGTCCCACAGGGCGCCCACCTGCCGGTGCCCGACCAGCCCGAGGACGCGCATCGCGTCGGCGCCCGTGCGGTGCGAGTCGTGGGTCTCCAGGAGGATGCGTACGCCCAGCTCGGCGGCGTACTCGGCGGCCGTGCCCAGCCGCCGCGCGGCCACCGCGTCGGCCTCCTCGGCACTCTGCTCGGTACCCCCGCCGGGGAAGACCCGGACATACGGGGCGCCCAGGTCGCGGGCCAGGTCCAGCAGGCCGCGCACCTCGGCGATCACGGCCTCGTCGGCACCGGGCGCGGCGACCCGCGCGTACCCCGCGAGCCCCAGCGGCTCGACCCCGGCCGCCTTGAACTCGGCGGCCACCGCGGCCCGTTCGTCCGGACCCAGGCCCGGGTGGACCGGTTCCTCCGGATGGGCGCGCAACTCGACACCGTGATAGCCGTGCGCGGTAGCGAGCCCCAGCACATCGGCCAGGGGCAGTCCGGGAACACCGAGAGTGGAGAACGCCAGCTTCATGCCCACGGAGCGTACCCGCGATCACGCGTTTTACCTGTCGACGCGGGCAGCGCCTCTTAGCCCGTCCGGCGTTTGAGGACGAGGCCGTCCAGGCCGAAGCGGGGTCTGGGGGCGCAGCCCCCAGGGCGGCCCACCCCGACGCGGGCCCACCGTGTCACCAACGGTCCGTCTCAAGACCGCGGCCGTCCGGAGGACCCCCGCACCATCAACTCCCCCCGCACCACCGCGATCCCACCCGCCGGCGCCTCCTCCCGCCCCATCGCGACCCGCCCCGCCCGCGCCCCCGCCTCCGCCAGCGGCAACCGCACCGTCGTCAGCGCGGGCACCGCGTCGATGCTGAACGGCAGGTCGTCGAAGCCCGCCACCGACACGTCGTCCGGAATCCGCAGCCCCGAGTCGCGCAGCGCCGCGCACGCGCCCAGCGCGACGGTGTCGTTCGCGGCGACGACCGCGGTCAGCGTCGGGTCCCTGCGCAGCAGCTCCTGCGTGGCCTCGTACCCGGCCTGCCGGTCGTAGCGGCCGTGGACCGTCCAGCGGGGGTCCTCCTCGATGCCGTGCGCGGCGAGCGCGGTGCGGTGGCCCTCCAGCCGGTGCCGGGTCGTGGTCCGTTCCTCCGGGCCCGCGATGTAGCCGAGCCGCCGGTGCCCGAGCCCGATGAGGTGCTCGGTCAGTTCCCGGCCGCCCCCGCGGTTGTCGAAGGTGAGGGCGATCGCCCCGGTGTCCGGTGCCGGGGGCCGCCCGCACAGCACCACCCGCGTCCCGGCCTCCGTGAGCTTGCGCAACTTCGCCGCTACGGCCGCCTGGTGGGCCTCGTCCTCCATCGCGCCACCGGTCAGCACCACGGCCGCCGCGCGCTGGCGCTGGAGCAGCGTGAGGTAGGTCAGCTCGCGCTCCGGGGTGCCGCCGGTGTTGCAGACCACGGCGAGTCTCTCGCCGCCCGCTCTGCCGCCCGGTCCGCCGATCTCGGACTGGACGGCACCGGCCATGATGCCGAAGAAGGGGTCGGCGATGTCGTTGACGAGGATGCCCACCAGGTCGGACGTGGCCGCCGCCAGCGCGCTCGCGGGGCCGTTGAGGACGTAGTCCAGCTCGTCGACGGCCTTGAGCACCCGTTCCCGGGTGGAGGCGGCCACCGGGTAGTTGCCGTTCAGTACGCGCGACACCGTCGCGGGGGAGACCTGGGCGCGGGCCGCCACGTCCGCCAGTGTCACCGTCATGTCCTCGTCCTCCGCCTCGCGCGTGTGTCGAACGCCGTCCCGGGTGACCTTACGGCCACCGCCCGCCGTCGTTCGTCCCCTCGAACAACTCGCCCCGATCGCGGTCTTGTCCAGACCACCGTTCACAGGCTAGCTTCGTTCTACATAGAAAGCGCTTGCTGTGCGGCTCGTACGACGTGCTGTACGGCTCGGTACGGCTCGTACGAAGGGAATGACGTGACACGCAAGACGGTGCGTATCGCCATGAACGGTGTGACCGGGCGCATGGGCTACCGCCAGCACCTCGTCCGCTCCATCCTGGCGCTGCGCGAACAGGGCGGCCTCAACCTCGGCGACGGCACCGTGCTGTGGCCGGAGCCGGTCCTGGTCGGCCGCCGCGAGCACGCCCTGAAGGCGCTGGCGGAGCGGCACGGGCTCGCGGACGTCTCCACGGACCTCGACGCGGTCCTCGCCGACGACACCATCGACATCTACTTCGACGCCCAGGTGACCTCGGCCCGCGAGGAGGCGATCAGGAAGGCGATCGCCGCGGGCAAGCACGTCTACACCGAGAAGCCGACGGCCACCGGCCTCGACGGCGCGCTGGAACTGGCCCGCCTCGCGAGCGCCGCCGGCATCAAGCACGGCGTCGTCCAGGACAAGCTCTTCCTCCCCGGCCTGCTCAAGCTGAAGCGCCTCATCGACGGCGGCTTCTTCGGCCGGATCCTGTCCGTGCGCGGCGAGTTCGGCTACTGGGTCTTCGAGGGCGACTGGCAGGAGGCGCAGCGCCCGTCCTGGAACTACCGCAGCGAGGACGGCGGCGGCATCGTCGTCGACATGTTCCCGCACTGGGAGTACGTGCTGCACGAGCTGTTCGGCCGCGTGAGGTCCGTCCAGGCGCTCACCGCCACCCACATCCCCGAGCGCTGGGACGAGAAGGGCAAGCCCTACGACGCCACCGCCGACGACGCCGCCTACGGCGTCTTCGAGCTGGAGGGCGGCGCGATCGCCCAGATCAACTCCTCCTGGGCGGTCCGCGTCCACCGCGACGAACTGGTCGAGTTCCAGGTCGACGGCACCGAGGGCTCCGCCGTCGCGGGCCTGCGGGGCTGCCGCGTCCAGCACCGCTCGGCCACCCCCAAGCCGGTGTGGAACCCGGACATCCCCGCCACCGAGGCCTTCCGCGACCAGTGGCAGGAGGTCCCCGACAACGGCGAGTTCGACAACGGCTTCAAGGCCCAGTGGGAGCTGTTCCTCAAGCACGTCTACGCCGACGCCCCCTACCACTGGGACCTGCTGGCCGGCGCCCGCGGCGTCCAGCTCGCCGAGCTGGGCCTGAGGTCATCCGCCGAGGGCCGCCGCCTCGACGTACCGGAGATCGCCCTGTGACCCTCCACCTCCCCGACGCGCACGGCGCCCTGCACGCCTACGAACCGCGCACCGAGCCCCAGCCCGCTCTCCGGGCGAGCCCAGGAAGCGCTTTCACCTCCCGTACGGTCTTCTCGGCCGCGCACGTCGTTGCCGACCCGTACGCCGACACCGCCCCCGACGGGCCGGCCGCCGTCGACTGGGACGCCACCCTCGCCTTCCGCCGCCACCTGTGGTCCCACGGGCTCGGCGTCGCCGAGGCGATGGACACCGCCCAGCGCGGCATGGGCCTGGACTGGGCCACGGCCGCCGAGCTGATCCGCCGCTCCGCCGCCGAGGCGAGGGCGACCGGCGGCCGCATCGCCTGCGGCGTCGGCACCGACCAGCTGACCGCGACCACCGGCACCACCCTCGCCGAGGTCCGAGCGGCCTACGAGGAACAGCTCGCCGTCGTCGAGGAGTCGGGCGCCCAGGCCATCCTCATGGCCTCCCGCGCCCTCGCCGCCACCGCCGAGGGCCCGGACGACTACCTGGAGGTCTACGGCCACCTCCTGCGCCAGTGTGCCGAACCGGTGATCCTGCACTGGCTGGGCCCGATGTTCGACCCGGCCCTGGAGGGTTACTGGGGCTCCTCGGACCTGGACACGGCGACCGACACCTTCCTCCAGGTCATCGCCGCCCACCCCGACAAGGTCGACGGCATCAAGGTCTCCCTCCTGGACGCCCAGCGCGAGATCGACCTGCGCCGCCGCCTCCCGCAGGGCGTGCGCTGCTACACCGGCGACGACTTCAACTACCCGGAGCTGATCGCGGGCGACGACCGGGGCTTCAGCCACGCCCTGCTCGGCATCTTCGACCCGCTGGGCCCACTGGCGGCGGAAGCGGTCCGTGTCCTGGACACCGGGAACGTCGACGGCTTTCGGGAACTTCTCGACCCCACGGTCGAGTTGTCCCGTCATCTCTTCCAGGCCCCCACCCGCTACTACAAGACGGGCGTGGTCCTCCTGGCCTGGCTGTCCGGCCACCAGAGCCACTTCACGATGGTCGGCGGCCTCCAGTCGGCCCGCTCCCTGCCGCACCTGGCGCGCGCCTACCAACTCGCCGACCGGATCGGCCTGTTCCCGGACCCGAAGCTGGCCGAGGAGCGCATGCGGAACCTGCTGAGCCTGTACGGAGTGACCCGATGAGCGACCCCGGCCTGACGCGCTTCAGCATCAACCAGATGACGGTCAAGCAGCTCTCCCTGCCCGAACTGACCGCCGCCTGCCGCGAACTGGGCATCGGCAACGTCGGCCTGTGGCGCGAACCCGTCCAGTCCTACGGCGTCGAGGCGGCCGCCAAGCTGGTCCGCGACGCGGGCCTGACCGTCACCACCCTGTGCCGCGGCGGCTTCCTCACGGCCGTCGACCCCGGCGAACGCGCCCGGGCGCTGGCCGACAACCGGCGCGCCGTCGACGAGGCCGCCACCCTCGGCACCGACACCCTCGTCCTGGTCTCCGGCGGCCTCCCGGCCGGCGACAAGGACCTGCGCGCCGCCCGCGAACGCATCGCGGACGCGCTGGCCGAGCTGGGCCCCTACGCCGAACGGCACGGCGTACGCCTGGCCATCGAGCCGCTGCACCCCATGTTCGCCTCGGACCGGTGCGTGGTCTCCACCCTCGCCCAGGCCCTGGACCTCGCCGAACGCTTCCCGGCCCGGCAGGTCGGCGTCACCGTCGACACGTACCACATCTGGTGGGACGACCGGGCGCCCGAGCAGATCGCCCGGGCCGGCGCGGGCGGCCGCATCCACACCTTCCAGCTCGCCGACTGGACGACCCCGCTGCCCGAGGGCGTCCTCAACGGCCGCGGTCAGATCGGGGACGGCGCGATCGACATGCGGGAGTGGAAGGGCTACGTCGAGGCGGCCGGGTACACCGGCCCCATCGAGGTCGAGCTGTTCAACGAGGGGCTGTGGGCACGGGACGGGCGTGAGGTGCTCGCCGAGACGGCGGCCCGGTTCGCCGAGCACGCGGGGGACGGGACGCCCGGAAAATAATTCCGCCGACCCGTGCAACCCTTCCGACCTTCGGCGGGTCGTACGTGGCATCAGAACTCCCGTGGGGGTACCTGGGGGGGAATTCCCGGGGTTCTGAAGGGGAGGGGACTCCGAGGGGGTCCGGTCGTAGGCCGGGCCCCCTCGAAGATGTTCCCCAGCAGAACGCCTGTACTGGCCGAGTTCATTCTTGTCGGGAAACATCCCGTGCCCCGAGGATTTCTCCCTGATTGTCTCGGGGACACGGGGGAGTCCATGTTGCGCATCCACTTCACAGGCGCGGACCTGGAGAACGTACGGGTGGCTCGCCGCCCCGACCCGCTGTGGGAGGTGGTGTGCAGTCTGTGCCGCCTCCAGTCCCGGGAGGGCACCGTCGTGTTCGGCCCGTGGCGGCGGTCGGTCGAGCGGCTGCTTCGCCGGGGCGGGGAGGCCCGTACGGCCGTGACGGTGTTGCGGAGCCTGGTGCCGCGTGCCGCCTACTTCCCGGACTTCCTCACCCCGTCCGTCGAGGAGGAGCCCGGTGACCTGGACGTCCTCGTCGACCGGGTGCTCGCGACACCGCGCCACCGGCTGCGCCACGAGGTGGCCCTGTTGTCCGCGAGCGGAGGGCGGCCCTGGGCGGGCCGGGAGCTGGTTCGAGGCGATGTTCCGGCGCTGACCGTGCTGGGTGGCAGCCTGCGCACCTACCACCGGGAGCTCATCGCCCCACTGTGGAACAGTATCGGCGCGGCGACGGAGGCGGACGTGGCCATGCGCGGTCGGGCTCTGCTCCACGGCGGGACCCGGGCGCTGCTGAAGAGCCTGCGGCCGATGGCGGTGTGGGAGCCACCCGTGCTCACGGTCGACTATCCCGTGGAACGCGATCTGCACCTGCACGGTCGCGGCCTGCTGCTGGTCCCGTCGTACTTCTGCTGGCAGCGGCCCATTTCCCTCGCCGACGATCGGTTGCGGCCGGTGCTCATCTACCCGGTCGACAAGGCTTCCGCCCTGACCGCCGCGTCCCCGGCCGCGTTGTCCCGTCTGTTGGGCACCACCCGGGCCGCGCTGCTGTACAAGGCCGCCGTGCGCGTCTGCGTCACGACCTCCGAGCTCGCCGAAGCCACGGGGATGTCCCTGCCGACCACGAGCCAGCAACTCGCCGTACTGCGGGAAGGCGGACTCATCACGAGCCGTCGCGACGGCAAGCACGTCCTGCACACGGCGACGCCACTGGGGCGTCGCCTGCTGAACGGCGGCTGATACCCGAAGCGCCGGGCAAGCCCCTCGGACCGCTCACGAGCCGCACGGTTTGGCCTGAGCCAAAACCACGCGCGCCCGACGACACGGGGCCCGCATGCTGCTGGTGAAAGGGCACCACCGCACGCAGAGTTCGACGACCACACCAGGGGGAACCCAGCATGAAGCAGATCAAGCGTGCCGCCGTCGCGGCGCTCGCCACCACCGCCCTCGCCGGGGCGGGGCTGATGGCGGCGACCGGACCGGCAGCCGCCGAGACCACCGCCGCGAGCTACGGCAAGACCTACCTGACGTTCGACTACAGCTCGTGGTCCCACTGGAGTCCCGACGCGCTCGACTCCACCCACGCCGGCACGTTGAACAAGGGCAGGAACTACGTCTACTGCTGGACCTACGGCGCCACGTACACGGACAAGGGGCGCACGAGCAGGGCCTGGTTCCTGACCGATGACGACAGCGGCAACCGCAACGTCTACGTGACCAAGGTCTACCTCGCGCGCAGCGA
This sequence comes from Streptomyces sp. BBFR25, assembly GCF_044590125.1. Lineage (NCBI taxonomy): Bacteria > Bacillati > Actinomycetota > Actinomycetes > Kitasatosporales > Streptomycetaceae > Streptomyces > Streptomyces sp. BBFR25. Next base: position 3,129,659 of record NZ_CP172447.1, on the reverse strand, counting down.
CGTCAGCGTCCCCGTGCCCCGCTGCTGAGGGACGCCCGCCCGCACGACTCCCGCCAGGCCACCGTCGAGCCCGGCCTGGCGGGCCTGCGTAGTCCTCAGAAGAACACCCCGCAGCGCAGCAGCACGTTCGCGTACGGGCGGGCCTCGCCCGTACGGACCACCAGGCGGGCCCCCGCCGACAGCTCCTTGAGCCGCTCGTGCGGGACGAGATCGAGCGCGGGGAAGAGCCCGTCGAGCAGCGCCGCGCACTCCGCGTTCGCCTCCCGGACCTCCGTCGCCGCCGTCGCGCCCTCGACGACCAGCTCGGCCAGCAGACCGTCGAGCACCTCCGCGAAGGACGGCACCCCGGCCCGGAAGGCCAGGTCGACGACGCGCGGCCCGTCCGGCACGGGCATGCCCGCGTCGCACACCAGGACGCCGTCCCCGTGCCCGAGTTCGGCGAGGGCGCCGGAGAGGTGGCGGTTGAGTATGCCTGCGCGCTTCACGCGGACCCACCCCGCATCGTCGTGTCACGGGGGCTGCGTGATGCCCGGCCGGGGGTCCGGGGGTTGTCCCCCGGGTCAGCACAGCACAGCGCCCCGGCCTCCAGCGCCTCGGCCTCGGCCGCCGTCGGGTACGACTCCTGCGCGCCCGCCTTCGTGACCGCCGCCGCGCCCACCCGGGCCGCGTACGCCGCCGCCTCGGCGAGCGACTCACCGGTGCCGAGCCGCCAGGCCAGCGCCGCCGTGAACGCGTCGCCCGCGCCCGTGGTGTCCACCGCCGCCACCTTCACGGACGGCACCCGGACCACGCCCTGGGCGGCCGACGCGACCAGCGCGCCCTCGGCGCCCAGGGTCACGACCACCGAGCGCGGGCCCTTGGCCAGCAGGACGCGGGCCCAGTCCTCGGGGCGCTCGCCGACCAGCGCGTCCCCGAGGATCACCTTCGCCTCGTGCTCGTTGACGATCAGCGGATCACAGGCGGCCAGCACCTCCTGCGGCAGGGGGCGCGGCGGTGACGGGTTCAGCACGAAGCGGCTGTCCGGCGCGAGCGAGCGGACCACCTCCACGACCGTCTCCAGCGGGATCTCCAACTGCGTGGAGACCACCCGGGAGGCGTGGAAGAGGCTCGCGGCGGCGCGGACGTCGCCCGGTGCCAGCCGGCCGTTGGCGCCCGGCGAGACCACGATGCTGTTGTCCCCGGACGGGTCGACGGTGATCAGCGCGACGCCGGTCGGGGCGCCGCCCACCAGCACACCGACCGTGTCGACGCCGGCCGCCCGCTGGGAGTCCAGCAGCAGTCGGCCGTAGTCGTCGTCGCCGACCCGGGCCAGCAGGGCCGTACGGGCACCGAGCCGGGCGGCGGCGACGGCCTGGTTGCCGCCCTTGCCGCCCGGGTGGACGGCCAGGTCGGAGCCGAGCACCGTCTCGCCCGCCGCCGGCCGCCGCTCGACACCGATCACCAGGTCGGCGTTGGCCGATCCGACGACCAGCAGGTCGTAGTCGTACATCAGTCGTTCTCCGATTCGAGTGATTCCCACTGGTCCCCGCGGGCCGGTCTCAGCCCTCGAAGCCGGCCACGTTCTCCTTGGTGACGACCTTCACGGGCACCTTCACCGTCTGCTCCACCTTCTTGTCCTCGGCCGCCCGCAGCGCGTTCTGTACGGCGATCCTGCCCAGTTCCTTCGGCTGCTGCGCCACGGAGGCGTACAACGTGCCGTCCTGGACCGCCTTCAGCCCGTCCGGGGTGCCGTCGAAGCCGACGACCTGGACCGACTTGCCGGCCTTGGAACCCAGCGCCTTGATCGCGCCCAGCGCCATCTCGTCGTTCTCCGCGAAGACGCCGTCGACGTCCGGGTGCGCCTGGAGCAGGTTGGTCATCACGTCCAGGCCCTTGGTGCGGTCGAAGTCCGCGGGCTGCTTGGCGACGACCTTGATGCCCGGGTACTGCTTCAGCCCGGCCGCGAAGCCCGCCCCGCGCTCCCGGCTGGCGGAGGTGCCGGCCTGGCCCTGGAGGATGACGATGGTGCCCTTGCCGCCGAGCTTCTCGGCGAGCGCCTTGGCGCCCAGCTCACCGCCCTCGACGTTGTCCGAGGCGACCAGCGCGGAGGTGTCCGCCTTGTTGACGCCGCGGTCCACGGCGATGACGGGGATGTCGTCCTTGTTCGCCGAGCGCACCGAGGGACCGGCCGCGTCGGAGTCCACCGGGTTGACGATGACCGCGGACAGGCTGCCGCTGACGAAGTTCTGCAACTGGTTGGCCTGCTGGGAGGCGTCGTTCTGGGCGTCTGTGACCGTCAGGTCCACGCCCAGCTTCTTCGCCTCCTCCTCGGCGCCGTTCCTGATCTGCACGAAGAACGGGTTGTTCAGCGTGGACAGCGACAGCCCCATCTTCTGGTCCTTGCCGCCGGAGGAACCGTTGTGCAGCAGCGAGGTGGCGCCGACGACGGCGACGGCCACGACCGCCGCGATCACGTACGTGAGTGCCTGCTTGCCCCGGTTGCCGCCGCCGGACGCCCCGGCCGCCTCAGTCACCGCGCCCGCCTTGCGGCGCAGCGTGTCGAAGAGCACCGCCAGCGCGATGACGACACCGATGACGACCTGCTGCCAGAACGCGGAGACGGACAGCAGGTTGAGGCCGTTGCGCAGCACCGCGAGGATCAGCGCGCCGATGAGCGTGCCCGAGGCCTTGCCGGTGCCGCCCGCCAGCGAGGCACCGCCGATGACGACGGCGGCGATGGCGTCCAGCTCGTAGCCCTGCGCGGCCTGCGGCTGCGCGGAGGAGAGCCGGGAGGCGAGCACGATGCCCGCGGCGGCGGCGAACAGACCGGAGAAGGCGTAGATGGCGAGCTTCTGCCGCTTCACCCGCAGCCCGGACAGCCGCGCGGCCTCCTCGTTGCCGCCGATGGCGTACATGGAGCGGCCGATGTAGGTCCGCCCGAGGACGAACGCGGTGATCAGGCCCATCACGATCATCACGAGCACCGGCACCGGCAGCCAGCCGCCGAGCGTGTCACCCAGGTGCGAGACCGAGTCCGGGAAGGCGATCGGCGAGCCCTGCGAGATGACCAGCGACAGACCGCGGCCCACCGACAGCATGGCGAGCGTCGCGATGAACGGCGGCAGCTTCCCGTACGAGATGAGGAAACCGTTCACCAGACCGCACGCGATGCCCGTCAGGACGGACAGCAGCACCGCGAGCACCACCGGCATCCCCGCCTCGGTGGCGCTCCAGGCCAGCACGGTGGCCGACAGCGCGGCGACCGAGCCGACCGACAGGTCGATGCCCGCCGAGACGATGACGAAGGTGACGCCGAACGCGAGGATCGCGGTGACGGCGGCCTGGACACCGACGTTGAGGAGGTTGTCGGCGGTCAGGAAGTCCCCGGACAGCGCCGACATGGCGATGACGAGGACGATCAGCGCGGTCAGCGCGCCGTTGTCGAGGAGCAGGCGGCGCAGACCGCCCGTGGCGCCCTGCGCGCCCGGCTTCTTGAGCGTGTCAGTGGCCACCGGTGGCCTCCGTTCCGTCGCTGTGGGGGGAGTTGCTGGTGTGGGTGCTGACGGCGAGCGCCATCACGGCGTCCTGGGTGGCCTGTTCGGCGGAGAGCTCCCCCGCGACGCGCCCCTGCGCCATGACGACCACGCGGTCGCTCATGCCGAGCACCTCCGGCAGATCGCTGGAGATCATGAGCACGGCGGCACCGGCGGCCGTCAGTTCGTTGATGAGCTGGTAGATCTCGACCTTGGCGCCGACGTCGATGCCGCGCGTCGGCTCGTCGAGGATCAGCACCTTGGTGTTCGCCAGCAGCCACTTGCCGATGACGACCTTCTGCTGGTTGCCGCCGGACAGCGTGCGCACGTGCTGGCCGAGCCCGGCCATCCGCACGCCGAGCTGCCCGGCGATGCGCTCGGCCGCCGCGTGCTGCCCCTTGAGGTCGACGAGCCCGGCGCGGGCGCTGGAGCGCAGGGTGACGAGTCCGAGGTTCTCCTCGACGGACGCGTCGAGGACGAGACCCTGCCCCTTGCGGTCCTCGGGGACGAGCCCGATCCCGGCGGCCATGGCGGCGTTCACGTCGTGTCGCCGCAGCGGCGCGCCCGCGACCCGCACGGTTCCGGCGTCGTACGGATCGGCGCCGAACACCGCCCGCACCACCTCCGTCCGCCCGGCCCCGACCAGCCCCGCGATGCCGACGACCTCACCGGCCCGCACCTCGAAGCCGACGTCGTGGAAGACACCGTCCCGGGTGAGCCCCTCCACCTTGAGCAGCGCCTCACCGGCGTCAGTGCGCTCGCGAGGGTACTGCTGCTCGATCGACCGCCCGACCATGAGCCGGACCAGCTCGTCCTCCGGGGTGGAGGCGGGCACCTGCCCGACGCTCCGGCCGTCCCGGATGACGGTGACCCGGTCGCCGAGCGCGGCGATCTCCTCCAGGTGGTGGGTGATGAAGACGATGCCGACGCCGTCCTCGCGCAGCCGCCGCACGATGGCGAACAGCTTCTCCACCTCGTCGGAGGTGAGCACGGCGGTCGGCTCGTCCATGATGAGCACCCGCGCGTCCAGGCTGAGCGCCTTGGCGATCTCGACCATCTGGAGCCGGGCGATGCCCAGATCCCGCACCCGCGCCCGCGGGGAGACCTTGACCCCGACCCGCTCCAGCAGCACCTCGGCGTCGGCGTCCATCCTCTTCCGGTCGATCATGCCGAACCGGCGGGGCTGGCGCCCCAGGAAGATGTTCTCGGCGACCGTCAGGTCGGGGACGAGGTTGAACTCCTGGTAGATGGTGGCGATCCCGAGGCGCTCGGAGTCCTGCGCACCGTGGATGCGCACCTCCTCGCCACCGGCCAGGATCCGCCCGGCGTCGGGCGTGTAGGCGCCGGAGAGCATCTTGATGAGGGTGCTCTTGCCCGCGCCGTTCTCACCGAGGAGCACGTGCACCTCGCCCCGGCGCAGGTCGAAGTCGACGCTGTCGAGCGCGACCACGCCGGGGAAGGTCTTGCGGATGCCCTCGATGCGCAGCAACTCGTCCGGACTGCGGCTGCTCACGGCGTACTCCTTCGTACGGGGGACGGGGACGGGGGGTGTGGTGCGGGGGGCGGCTCACCGCACGAGCGGCGGACGACGAGTCGGGCCGGAAGGGTCACGGACTCACCGGCCCGCCCCGCGATCCGCTCGACGAGCGCGCGTACGGCGGCCCGTCCCAGCTCGCGGGTGGGCTGGGCGATGGCGGTGACCGGCGGACCGGTGTGCACGAACCAGGGGATGTCGTCGAAGGCGGCGAGCCCGATGTCCTCGGGGACGCGCAGCCCGCGCGCGCGTACGGCGTCCAGTGCGCCGAGCGCCATCAGGTTGTCGGCGGCGAAGACGACCTCGGGCGGCTCGGGCAGGTCGAGGAAGCCCTCGGTGACCCGGCGCCCGCTGCCGGCCTGGAAGTCGCCCTGGCCGATGTAGGCGTCCGGGAGGGGAAGCCCGTACGCGGCGAGCGCCTCGCGGAAGGCGTCGACGCGCTCGCGTCCGGTGGTCGTGGCGGCCGGCCCGGCGATGATCGCGAGGCGCCGGTGCCCGAGCCCGTGCAGATGCGCGACGAGGTCCCGTACGGCCGCCCGCCCGTCCGACCTGACGACGGGCACGTCCACGCCGGGGATCCAGCGGTCGACGAAGACCATCGGCGTCCCGGCCCGCGCGGCGTCCAGCATCCGCGGGGAGCCCCCGTCGGTGGGGGAGACGAGCAGCCCGTCGATCCGCCGGTCCAGCAGCGTGGTGACGTGGTGGTCCTGGAGGTCGGGCCGCTCGTCGGCGTTGCCGATGATGACGCTGTAGCCGAGCGCGCGGGCCTCCTCCTCGACGGAACGGGCCAGCTCGGTGAAGTACGGGTTCATGACGTCGCTGATGACCAGGCCGAGGGTGCGGGTCTGGTCGGTGCGCAACGACCTGGCGAGGGCGTTCGGGCGGTAGCCCAGCGCCTCGACGGCGGCCAGGACGCGGGCGCGTGCGGCGGCGCTGACCGACGGGTGGCCGTTGAGCGCCCGCGAGACCGTCGCGACGGACACACCCGCCTCGGCGGCGACGTCCTTGATGCTCGCCATCGTCGTTCCACCTCCTCGTGGAATCGATTACACGGAGGATTGGAATCGATTACACGGGCCCAAATCAAGGGGTGGATTCCGGCCGAGACCCAATCGTGACCGGGCCCGTCCGGTGCGGTGGACCGTCGCCCGGCACCCGGTCCACGGCCCCGAACGGTCCGGCCGAGTACCGTCCGGGCCGGTCGGACGGTAGGAACGGGAGGACGGCGGCGGCCGCCTCGCCGCGTGCGGGGGCGCGCGCCGCCGCCCTTCCACGACCCCGGGAGCAGACGCATGGCCCACCCCTCCGACGGACCGGCCGGGACGGACACCTTCCCGGCGCTGTGCGGACACACGCACCTCTTCCCGGGGGCGCGCTGCCGCGTCCAAGGGCTCCCGGACCCGGGCGCGTTCGTCGCCGGACCCCGGCCGCTCGACGTGGACCTGCGGTTCTCCGACGGCGTGATGGTGGCGGCGCGGCTGCGCACGGAGCGGGGGGAGGGGCCGCCCCTGGTGCTGTCCGTCCCCGCCCACACCACGGCCGCCGGGACCCGGATCGACGCGCGGGCGTGGCGGGTGCGGGACCTGGTCGTGCGGGAGGGCGCCGACGTGGAGCTGGTCGTCGGCGCCCTCCCGCGGTCCTGAGCCGGGCCGTTCGTGCGGCTGGTGCCGCTCGTGCCGCTCAGTCCATGGCGGCCGCGAACATCCCCGCCTCGTACGAGCCGCCCTGCTGGTGGGTGATCACGGCGAGCCGGTTGGCCGCGTTGATCATGGCGACCATGCAGACCAGCGCGGCGACCTCGTTGTCGTCGTAGTGCTTGCGCACTTGGGCCCACGTCTCGTCGGACACGCCCTGGTGGGCGTCGGCGAGCCGGGTGCCCTCCTCGGCGAGGGCCAGGGCGGCCCGCTCGGCCTCGGTGAACACGGTCGACTCGCGCCAGGCGGCGACCAGGTGGAGCCGTACCGCGCTCTCGCCCGCGGCGGCGGCCTCCTTGGTGTGCATGTCGATGCAGTGCCCGCAGCCGTTGATCTGGCTGGCCCGCAACGCCAGCAGCTCCTGCGTGGAGTGCGGCACGGTCGACTGCTGGAGGATCGTCGCGGTGCCCGCGAACCGCTTGGCGAACCGGCTGCCGACCTCGTTCTCGAACAGGTTGAATCGGGGGTCCATGGTCTCGTCCTCGCTCTCGGTGCCTCACTGACGCACACAAGACGCCGCCGCCCCGCACCCTGTGACAGGACGCGGACGTGACCTGGGCCACCACGGACGGGTGTCACAGAACCGGGGCGAGCGGTGTCCCGTGCGCGAGACACCGCCGGAACCGAACGAACGGGAGAAGCTGGTGACCAGCGAGAACAGCGGCCGGGAAGAGGACGGGGCCACGGAGGCGTTCGTCGCCCACCGCAACCTGCTCTTCACCGTGGCCTACGAGATGCTCGGCTCGGCCGCCGACGCCGAGGACGTGCTCCAGGAGACCTGGCTGAAGTGGGCGGGGGTCGACCTCGACACGGTGCGCGACCGGCGCGCGTACCTGGTCCGCATCACCACCCGCCAGGCCCTGAACCGGCTGCGCACCCTCGGCCGCCGCAAGGAGTCCTACGTCGGTTCCTGGCTGCCCGAGCCGCTGCTCACCACGCCCGACGTGGCCGAGGACGTCGAGCTGGCCGACAGCGTGTCGATGGCGATGATGCTGGTCCTGGAGACGCTGACGCCGACCGAGCGGGCGGTGTTCGTGCTGCGCGAGGTGTTCGCACTCGACTACGACGAGATCGCCGACGCCGTCGACAAGACCCCGGCCGCCGTCCGCCAGACCGCGCACCGGGCCCGCGCGCACGTCGCGGCACGCAGACCGCGCGGAGCCGTCTCGCGCGCCGAGACCCGGGACGCGCTCGCCGCGTTCCAGCGGGCCGTCCAGACCGGTGACCTCCAGGGCCTGCTCGACATCCTCGCTCCCGACGTCGTCCTGCTCGGCGACGGCGGCGGCATCAAGCAAGCGGTGCTGCGGCCGATCGTCGGCGCCGACAAGGTGGCCCGCCTCATGCTGGGCGGCCTGGTCAAGCTGCCCGTCGCGATGACGATGGACCCGGCTCAGGTCAACGGGCACCCGGCCCTGGTCATCCGGCTCGACGGCGAGCTGGACACCGTGGTGGCGGTGCGCTTCGAGGCCGGCCGCATCACGGGGCTGTACGCGGTGCGCAATCCGGAGAAGCTGTCGCGGATGGGCGAGGAGACGGTCCTGAGCCGCTGAGCCGGGCGGCTCAGTGCGGTTCCGGGAGCGCCTCTCCGGTCTCCAGCAGCGTCTTGAGGCTGGACAGGAGGGCGGGCCAGCCGTGCTGGATCATCTCGCGGGCGGTGCTGCCGGGCTCGAACCCGTCATGGACGACGGTCAGCTTCACCGAGCCGCCGCCGAGGTCCTCGATGTCGAAGGCGACCTTCGACCGCCGCTCGGCGGAGAGCCGGGCAAGGGTCGCGTCGTCGATCCCGTTGGCCTCGGCCCACTCCGGCGTGAAGGTGTGCCAGGTGTACGCCAGCCGCCGGAAGGGGTCGGACTCGAGCACGACCTGCTCGGGGTCGGCGGTCTCGGCCTTCCGCTCCCGCCAGACCACGGGCGACCCGGCCCGCCAGTCGGTGTCGAACTCCACGCCCCAGTAGCGACGGGTGAAGGCCGGATCGGTCAGGCCCTGCCACAGCTTCTCGGGCGTGGTCCTGATGTGGGTCGTGTAGACGAAGGCGTTGCTGTCCATGGCGGTCTCCTCCAGCGCGTGCTTGAGGTCGGCGAGTGCGTGCACGCGCTCGCGGTCGTAGCGGCTGATCCAGCGTTCGGCGATGGCGTTGATCGGTTCGGCGTTGAGGTAGTGCAGCTTCTCCCGGCCCCGCCGCACGGTGGTGACCAGACGGGCCGCCTCCAGCACCGCCAGGTGCTTGCTGACCGACTGCCGGGCCATGTCCAGCCCGGCGCACAGCTCGCGCAGGCTCTGCCCGTTGCGCGCGTTCAGACTGTCCAGCAGCCGTCGCCGACTGCCGTCCGCCAACGCCTTGAAGACCTCGTCCATCTCCGCCCCTCTGACATGCAGCCCATTGGCTACCTATTACGTTAGGCAGCCGTACAGCTGCCTGTCAATTGCAACTCGCACCACACGTACTTGCCCCTGTTGCCGTGTCTGGACCGCGGGTGCCACCCCCAGACGTCCGCGCAAGCCCGCACGAGCGCGAGGCCCCGCCCTTCCTCCAGCTCCGTCACCCTCTCGAACCGCGCGGGCGGCTCGGGCGGTTCGGGGTCCGCGTCCCACGCCCCGATCCGCAGAGTGCCGGGCGGTGACCAGCGGATGCGGAGGGCGGCGGGGCCCTTGGTGTGCCGTACGGCGTTGGAGACCAGCTCCGTGGCCAGCAGTTCGGCGACGTCGACTAGACGGATCAGCCCGTGCATGGTGAGGACCAGACGGAGGGTGCGGCGACTGATGGTGACGGCGCGGAGGTCGTTGGGGATGTAGAGGGAGTACTCCCAGGGTTCGTTTTCAGGCATGAGGGGTTCCCTTGTGTGGGGGGAGTTGAGAGCGGGCCGGTGTCATCGCCGGAGCCGTCGTGGCAGGACGGAACGGTGCGCTTCCGGTTTCGCACGGTGTGCGTCGCGTCACTGACGGTAGATCTAAATTTAGGGACGCGGCAAGTCGATCGCGTAATCTGACACCGAACGAGTCGCACCAACGGACGTGTGAAGAGGGCCAGTCGATGGTGAAGAGGCGCGAACCGACGGCACGTCAGGTGCGACTGGCAACCGAACTGCGCAGGCTCCGTGAGGCAGCGGGGTTCAACTCCCGCCAGGCGGCGGAGCTGCTCGGTGTAGCGCCCGCCCAGATCACTCACATCGAGTCCGCACTCGCGGGCGTGAGCGAGCAGCGAGTTCGCCGACTGGCCTCCCACTACGCCTGTACGGACGAGGAGTTCGTCGAGGCGCTCGTCGCCATGGCCACTGAGCGGTCAACCGGCTGGTGGGAGGAGTACCGAGGTCTGCTTCCCACGCCCTTCCTGGACCTGTCCGAGCTGGAGCACCACGCCCGGTTCCTCCGCCACGTGGCGATCCTGTACGTACCGGGGCTGCTACAGACGGAGGACTATTCGCGCGCCGTCTTCTCCGCCAGGCTGCCGGCTTTGACCGCCGAGGAGTTGGAGGTGCGCATCCAGCACCGCAAGGCGCGTCAGGCATTCGCCATCCCATACGAAGCGGTGATCCATGAAGCCGCGCTCCGGATCAGGGTCGGCGACCGTGACAACTCAAGGGCGCAACTGGCCCGGCTCGCAGCGCTCTCGGAGGCGGATCACATCACCGTGCGCGTCATCCCCTTCGACCTGGACAACTTCGCCAGAGCTTCCAGCACTATGACGTACGTGAGTGGTCCATTGCCCAAGCTGGACACCGTCGTGCGAGATGCGCCGCACGGTTCGGTCTTCATTGACTCCGAGGCGCAACTCGACGCTTATCGAATGCGTTTCCGTATGGTGGAGGAAGTAGCACTTGGGCCCGACAAGTCGCGCGATTTCATCCATCAGCTGACGAAGGAGCTGTGAGGTACCCATGAGCACTCATGGCCACTGGCGGAAGTCTTCATACTCCGGCGAGGGCGATGGCAACGAGTGCGTCGAGATAGCCACCTCGACCACCCACGTCGCCGTCCGCGACAGCAAGGCCCCCGCCCGAGCCACCCTCAGCTTCCCCTGTGCCGCGTTCACCCACTTCCTCACGGCGATGGCGGAGCCGGAGGGAAACCTGCCTCCCCGCTGACCCAGCACACCTCCCCAGGGCTCCCGTCGCCCACGTCGAACAGGCAGCACGCGGCGCCGACGGCGGCGGCGAGACCGGTGAACGTCCTTCTGATGCTCGCCGACCGCTCGAACAGGCGGCTCAAGCCGGTCGTCGGCGCCCAGAACTCCAGTGCCGTGTACCGGGGATCCAGGAAGGACGCGAACCGGACCGTCAGGTAGACGTACCCGATCTGAACCCGCCCGTTCTCCTCGGGCGGCAGTCCGTACGACTCCCCGTACGCCCGCACCGCGTCGTCCACAGGGAACATGAGGGACGTGTCCAGGTCGAGCGTCTCGCTGTCGGCGCAGTCCACCGGCTCGCTGCCGAACCCGGACGTGAACGGGAGGACGATCCGCTCGCCCCCGGGCAGCGTGACGTCGAGCGGCGGTACGGCACCGGACGGGGGTGCCAACTCGGCGACGGCGGCCAGCGCCCCGGCGACGTTCCGAGGAGGCAGGTAGATGTCGTAGCCGTAAGTGAGCCCCATGTTTGCCTGATCCTGCCGCACCGCGCACCGCTGTCACACCCCACCGGTACCGTCGCACCATGCCCAACCAGCCCCCCGCGGCCCCCGGTGAGCGGCGGCTCGCCACCCTCGAAGGCGTCCTGGAGAGGATCACGTACGCCAACGAGGAGAACGGCTACACCGTCGCCCGCGTCGACACCGGCAGAGGCGCCGGCGATCTGCTGACCGTCGTCGGTGCGCTGCTCGGTGCGCAGGTGGGGGAGTCGCTGCGGATGGAGGGGCGCTGGGGGTCGCACCCCCAGTACGGCAAGCAGTTCCACGTGGAGAACTACACGACGCTGCTGCCCGCCACCGTCCAGGGCATCCGGCGTTATCTCGGGTCCGGGCTGGTCAAGGGGATCGGGCCGGTCTTCGCGGACCGGATCACGCAGCACTTCGGGCTGGACACCCTCACCATCATCGAGGAGGAGCCCAAGCGGCTGATCGAGGTGCCCGGCCTCGGCCCCAAGCGGACGAAGAAGATCGCCGACGCCTGGGAGGAGCAGAAGGCGATCAAGGAGGTCATGCTCTTCCTCCAGACCGTCGAGGTGTCCACCTCCATCGCCGTGCGGATCTACAAGAAGTACGGCGACGCCTCGATCTCCGTCGTGAAGAACCAGCCCTACCGGCTCGCCGCCGACGTCTGGGGCATCGGCTTCCTCACCGCCGACAAGATCGCCCAGTCCGTCGGGATCCCGCACGACAGCCCGGAGCGGGTGAAGGCCGGGCTGCAGTACGCGCTCTCGCAGGCCACCGACCAGGGGCACTGCTACCTCCCCGAGGAGAAGCTGATCGCCGACGCGGTGAAGCTGCTCCAGGTGGACACCGGGCTCGTCATCGAGTGCCTGGGCGAGCTGGCCGCCGAGCCGGAGGACCCGGACGGCGACCCCGGTGTGGTGCGGGAGAAGGTCCCCGGCTCCGAGGGTGGCGATCCCGTCACCGCCGTGTACCTCGTGCCCTTCCACCGTGCCGAGCTGGCCCTGGCCGGGCAGCTCCGCCGTCTCCTCCACACGGACGAGGACCGGATGCCCGGCTTCCAGGACGTGGACTGGGACAAGGCGCTGGCATGGCTGAAGCAGCGCACGGGTGCCGATCTCGCGCCCGAGCAGGAGGCCGCCGTCAGGCTCGCGCTCAGCGAGAAGGTCGCCGTGCTCACCGGCGGGCCCGGCTGCGGCAAGTCCTTCACCGTGCGGTCGATCGTGGAGCTGGCGCGGGCCAAGAAGGCGAAGGTCGTGCTCGCCGCGCCCACCGGCCGGGCCGCCAAGCGGCTCGCTGAGCTGACCGGCGCCGAGGCGTCCACCGTGCACCGGCTGCTGGAGCTGAAGCCCGGCGGCGACGCGGCCTACGACCGGGAGCGGCCGCTCGACGCCGACCTGGTGGTGGTGGACGAGGCGTCGATGCTCGATCTGCTCCTCGCCAACAAGCTGGCGAAAGCCGTGCCGCCCGGCGCCCACCTGCTGCTCGTCGGGGACGTCGACCAGCTGCCGAGCGTGGGTGCGGGGGAGGTGCTGCGGGACCTGCTGGCGCCCGGCAGCCCGGTCCCCGCCGTGCGCCTCACCCGCGTCTTCCGGCAGGCCCAGCAGTCCGGCGTGGTCACCAACGCGCACCGGATCAACGCCGGACAGCACCCGGTCACCGACGGCATGAAGGACTTCTTCCTCTTCGTCGAGGACGACACCGAGGAGGCGGGGCGGCTCACCGTCGACGTCGCCGCGCGGCGCATCCCCGCGAAGTTCGGGCTCGATCCGCGCCGGGACGTGCAGGTGCTGGCGCCCATGCACCGGGGACCCGCCGGCGCCGGGACGCTGAACGGACTGCTCCAGCAGGCCGTCACCCCGGGACGCCCGGACGTACCGGAGAAGCGGTTCGGCGGACGTGTCTTCCGGGTCGGCGACAAGGTCACCCAGATCCGCAACAATTACGAGAAGGGCGAGAACGGCGTCTTCAACGGCACCGTGGGCGTCGTCACCTCGCTCGACCCGGTGGACCAGCGCCTCACGGTGCTGACCGACGAGGACGAGGAGGTGCCGTACGACTTCGACGAGCTGGACGAGCTGGCCCACGCGTACGCGGTCACCATCCACCGGTCCCAGGGGAGCGAGTATCCGGCCGTCGTGATCCCCGTGACGACCGGTGCCTGGATGATGCTCCAGCGGAACCTGCTGTACACGGCGGTCACCCGGGCGAAGAAGCTGGTCGTCCTCGTCGGCTCGCGCAAGGCGATCGGGCAGGCGGTGCGCACGGTGTCGGCCGGACGGCGGTGCACGGCGCTCGACTTCCGGCTGGCCGGGCCCCGGCCGTGAAACCTTGCGGTAAACCTGTCCACCCCTGTGAAAAAAATGATCGATCAAACGAGTCGGAAAGGTCACACAGCACTTCCGGATGGGCCCCGGAGGGGGCAGGATGAGCAAGTTGACGGCACTGAGTGCCGCCGATAGGCCCGATGGTCGACCCCGAGTGCACTCTCCTGAGCCAAGTGGGGGATGGTAGAGACAGTCAGGGCACCTCGAAGATGAGGCACTACGTCGGTGAGGGAAGACGTGAGCGAGCACACCAACAACTCGGTAGTACTGCGGTACGGCGACGGCGAGTACACCTACCCGGTGATCGACAGCACCGTCGGTGACAAGGGCTTCGACATCGGGAAGCTCCGCGCCCAGACCGGTCTGGTGACGCTGGACAGCGGATACGGCAACACCGCCGCCTACAAATCCGCCATTACCTATCTGGACGGCGAAGCCGGCATCCTCCGGTACCGCGGCTACCCGATCGAGCAGCTGGCCGAGCGCTCCTCCTTCGTGGAGGTGGCCTACCTGCTGATCAACGGTGAGCTGCCGACCGTCGACGAGCTGTCCGCGTTCAAGGACGAGATCACGCAGCACACCCTGCTGCACGAGGACGTCAAGAACTTCTACAAGGGCTTCCCGCGCGACGCCCACCCGATGGCCATGCTGTCGTCGGTGGTCTCGGCGCTGTCCACCTTCTACCAGGACAGCCACAACCCGTTCGACGAGCGGCAGCGCAACCTCTCCACGATCCGGCTGCTCGCGAAGCTTCCGACGATCGCGGCCTACGCGTACAAGAAGTCGATCGGCCACCCGTTCGTCTACCCGCGCAACGACCTCGGCTACGTCGAGAACTTCCTGCGCATGACGTTCTCGGTGCCGGCGCAGGAGTACGAGCTGGACCCGACGGTCGTCGCGGCGCTCGACAAGCTGCTGATCCTGCACGCGGACCACGAGCAGAACTGCTCGACCTCCACCGTCCGCCTGGTGGGCTCCTCGCAGGCGAACATGTTCGCCTCGATCTCCGCCGGCATCAACGCCCTGTGGGGCCCGCTGCACGGCGGCGCCAACCAGTCGGTGCTGGAGATGCTGGAAGGCATCCGCGACGCGGGCGGCGACGTCGACTCCTTCATCCGCAAGGTGAAGAACAAGGAGGACGGCGTCCGCCTGATGGGCTTCGGCCACCGGGTCTACAAGAACTTCGACCCGCGCGCCAAGATCATCAAGGCCGCCGCGCACGACGTGCTCTCCGCCCTCGGCAAGTCCGACGAGCTGCTGGACATCGCCCTGAAGCTGGAGGAGCACGCGCTCTCCGACGACTACTTCGTCTCGCGCAGCCTCTACCCGAACGTCGACTTCTACACCGGCCTGATCTACCGGGCCATGGGCTTCCCGACCGAGATGTTCACGGTCCTGTTCGCCCTCGGCCGGCTGCCGGGCTGGATCGCCCAGTGGCACGAGATGATCAAGGAGCCGGGTTCCCGCATCGGCCGCCCGCGCCAGATCTACACGGGCGTCGTCGAGCGCGACTTCATCCCCGTCGAGGAGCGCTGAGCCGCACGGCACCCCCGCAGCGCGCCTGGTGAGTCCCGTACCGCCCCGAGTGGTACGGGACTTTTCCGTGCCGTGGCGCAACGCCTGAACGGACCCGGACAGCAGAAGGCGCCCTGGCGCCGGTCCCCCCACGGGCCGACGATCCAGGGCGCCTTCCCATGTCCCGGTGCGGATTCCCCCCACGGGATCCGGCCGGGCGTCTGTGAGGACAGCGCCTGAATTCGCTGTGTCGTGCTGGTGGTGCTGGTGGTGCTGGTGGTGCTGGTCGTGCTTGCGGTGCGCGGTCTGCCGGGACAGCGCACACCCGGGAGGGCCGCTCAAAGCTTCCCGGTGTACGTGTCCCGGCAACGCAGCTCTGGGAAAGTCCCCCAAGACATCCCCAGATGCCAGGTGGCGCCCCCCAAGACGCTGCCTGACATCGCCAACTTAGACCTTCGAACCCCTTCGATGGTTACGTTCGCATCACTGTGATCTGCGTCTCTTGCATATGTCCGTTAGGTGCGCAAGAGCCCCGTACGTCGCGCGGGACTCAAGCGTAAGGAAGATGCGCGAGCCTTGTGAAGAGCTTATGTGAGGTGCGTGCTGGACTCCAGAGGCACAGCCCCTCGACCTGCGTGAAATGCGGACCACCGCCACGGTACGGCGGCTCGGCCTCAGTTGGCCCCCGCGGCCCGCGTCAGCGGATCGGGATGCGCCGCCGCGTAGTCGCGGGCCGCTTCGGAGAAGGCGCGGATGCGGTGGTTGTCCGCCGAGGAGAGCCAGATCAGGCGCCACTCGTACGCCGGGGCGCCCTCGACCGGGACGAAGGCGACGTCGGGGCGGGCGTCGTACACGCTCGCGTGCGACGGGACGGGGAAGACCCCGTGGCCCGCGCCGACCAGCGCCCACATCTCCTGGACACTGCTGAATTCCGTGTTCCGCCCGGCTCCCCGGCCCCCGGGCGTTCCGCCGGGGGCGGACGGCGGCTGTGCCCGTCCCGCGGGGAACAACCGCTCCGCGCCCCGGGGAGCGGCCCATCGGGGCGTCTGCCCCGGGACGGAGCCCTCGGCCGCCTCCCCGGGAGCGGAAGTCCGCTCCGCCTGTTCCGAGGACGCCCGCGGCCGCAGCATCTCGTACCGCGCCAGCTCCGACACGTCCACCGCCTCCCGTCGCGCCAGCGGATGCCGGGCCGAGACGGCGAGCACGGGCGCCTCCCGGAACAGCACCGGGCCCGCGCTGTGGCCGGGTGCGAGCGCCGACACCGGTGCCGCGAAGTTGTCGATGAGCAGGACGTCGATCAGGTCGTCGCGCAGGGGCGCCGTCCCGTCCGTGAAACGGCTCTCGCGCAGCCGCACCTCGCATCCCGGATGCCGGGTCCGCAGCAGCTCCGCCGCGCGCAACACGAACTCCGCCGTCACGGTTCCCAGGAACCCGACCCGCAACACGCCGTCCAGTCCCCGGCCCGAGGCCACCGCTCGGGCGAAGGCGTCCAGGATCTCCTGGTGCGCGGGCCTCAGATCCTCGAAGAGACGCCGCCCGATCGCGGTGAAGGCCACCCGTCTGCTGGTCCGCTCGAAGAGGCTCGCGCCGACCGACCGTTCCAGTTTGCGGATCGTCTTGCTGACCATGGCCACCGAGACGTGCAGTCGCTCGGCGCTGCGTCCGAAGTGCAACTCCTCGCCGACCGTCAGGAAGATCTCGATCTCACGCCGCTCCACCACGCCCCCCATTGATAACCCAGAGGTCAACGATCCTTGCAGGAATGGCAGTTGATGGCCACACGCGGGAGGCCGAGGCTGGGAACACACCGCAGCGGGCGGACACCGCAGCGCCAGCCACGAAAGCCGAGGCCATCACCATGACATCACCCGCACTCACCCTGGTCCTGGGCGGAACCGGAAAGACCGGACGCCGTGTCGTACGCCGGCTGACCGATCGCGGCCACAAGGTCCGGATCGGCTCACGGAACGGCGGAATCCCCTTCGACTGGAACGACGCCACGACCTGGCAGCCGGCCCTGGCCGGCGTGGACGCCGTCTACGTGTCCTACCAGCCGGACCTCGCCGTGCCCGGCGCTCCCGAGGCGATCGGCGCCTTCGCCGAACTCGCGGTACGGGCCGGAGCACGCCGTCTGGTGCTGCTCTCCGGGCGCGGCGAGCCGGAGGCCGAGGCATGCGAGAAGGCGCTGGCGGCCCAGGACGCGGAGTGGACGGTCCTGCGTGCCTCCTTCTTCGCGCAGAACTTCAGCGAGGGCGACTTCCTCGGTCCGATTCTCGACGGGGCGCTCGCGCTGCCGGTCGGGGACGTCGAGGAGCCGTTCGTCGATGCCGACGACATCGCGGAGGTCGCCGCCACCGTCCTCGCCGAAGGCGGACACACCGGCCGCACCTACGACCTGACCGGCCCCCGGCTGCTCACCTTCGCGCAGGCCACCACCGCGATAGGAGCGGCGACCGGCCGTGAGATCGGCTACGTCACGGTCCCCGTGGAGGGCTACGCCGCCGAACTCGCCGCGCACGGCGTCCCCGCCGACGTCATCGGCCTGCTGACGTACCTGTTCACGGAAGTCCTCGACGGCCGCAACGCCCACCTCGGCGACGGCGTCCGCCAGGTCCTCGGCCGGCCGGCCCGCGACTTCACCGAGCACGTCGCCGAGGCCGCGGCCACCGGCGTCTGGACCCCCGGGACCCCCTCGTGAGAGCCACCCAGACCGGCACCCTGCTCGCCTCCGTCCTCGCCTCCGGCCTGATGGCGGGACTCTTCGCGGCCTTCGCCTACGCCGTGATGCCGGGACTGCGCGGCACCTCCGACCACACGTTCACGGCGACGATGCAGGGCATCAACAAGTCGATCGTCAACCCCGTGTTCATGCTTCCGTTCGTGGGGTCGGTCCCACTGATCGCCCTGGCGGTGTTCCTCGCCTGGCGCGGTCACGGCCGGCCGGCGTTGCCCTGGCTCGTCGCCGCGCTCGTGCTCTACCTGGTCGCGTTCGCGGTGACCGTCACGGTGAACGTGCCGCTCAA
This sequence comes from Streptomyces sp. BBFR25, assembly GCF_044590125.1. Classification (NCBI taxonomy): domain Bacteria; kingdom Bacillati; phylum Actinomycetota; class Actinomycetes; order Kitasatosporales; family Streptomycetaceae; genus Streptomyces; species Streptomyces sp. BBFR25. Next base: position 3,111,470 of record NZ_CP172447.1, on the reverse strand, counting down.
CGACCGGTTGGCGCGGGCCGGCGACCCGGACTCCATCGGCGATCCGGCCGCCGTCCGTGAACGGTTCGAGGCGGCCTGGGTCACCTGGAACATCGTGCGCGCGCTGCTGCACACGGCGGCCTTCGCCTGCCTGGCCTGGGCCCTGGTCCTGTACGGCGCGGACCGGTCCGCCGACGACCGGGCGGCGGCGTCCACCTCCCGCGAGACCGGCGCCCCGTTCCCGACAGGCGTCCCGCCCTACGCGCACGACGGCCGCGGGCCCGGCCACTGACGCGCCCGGGCCTCAGCGAAAGGTGCGCAGCCGGAGGCTGTTGGTGACCACGAAGACCGAGGAGAAGGCCATCGCCGCTCCCGCGATCATCGGGTTCAGCATCCCGGCGGCGGCCAGCGGCAGCGCGGCCACGTTGTAGCCGAAGGCCCACACGAGGTTGCCCTTGATCGTGGCCAGGGTGCGCCGGGACAGCCGGATCGCGTCCGCCGCCACCCGCAGGTCGCCGCGCACCAGCGTCAGGTCGCCCGCCTCGATCGCCGCGTCCGTCCCCGTGCCCATCGCCAGGCCCAGATCGGCGACGGCGAGCGCGGCGGCGTCGTTGACGCCGTCCCCCACCATGGCGACCGTACGGCCCTCGGCCCGCAGCCGCTCCACCACCGCGACCTTGTCCTCGGGCAGCACCTCGGCGATCACCTCGTCGATGCCGACGGCCGCCGCGACCGACTCGGCCACCCGGCGGTTGTCGCCGGTCAGCAGGACCGGGGTCAGGCCGAGGCGGCGCAGCCCGGCCACCGCCTCCGCGCTGGTCTCCTTGACCGCGTCCGCCACGGCCACCATCCCGCGCGCCCGGCCGTCCCAGCCGACGACGACGGCCGTACGGCCCTTCCTCTCGGCCTCGTCGGCGGCCCGGGCGACCTCGGGTGGCAGCGTGTCGTAGAGGCGCCCCACGGCCACCTCGCGGCCCTCCACGCGGGCGCGTACACCGCGCCCGGGGACGTTCTCGAAGTCCTCGACGCCCGGCAGCGCGCCGAGCCGTTCCTGGGCCCCGGCCGCGACCGCGCGGGCCACCGGGTGCTCGGAGGCGTGCTCGACGGCGCCCGCGAGCCGCAGCAGCTCCTCCTCGTCGGTGCCCTCGGCGGCGTACACCTCGTGCAGGGTCATGCGGCCGGTGGTGACCGTGCCGGTCTTGTCCAGGACGACCGTGTCGACGCGCCGCGTGGACTCCAGCACCTCCGGGCCCTTGATGAGGATGCCGAGCTGGGCGCCGCGCCCGGTGCCGACCAGCAGCGCGGTCGGCGTGGCGAGGCCCAGGGCGCACGGGCAGGCGATGATCAGGACGGCGACGGCCGCGGTGAACGCGGCGACCGTGTCACCGCTCGCGCCGAGCCAGCCGCCGAAGGTGGCGACCGCGATCAGCAGGACCACGGGCACGAAGACGCCGGAGATCCGGTCGGCCAGCCGCTGCACCTCGGCCTTGCCGCTCTGCGCGTCCTCCACCAGCTTCGCCATCCGCGCCAGCTGCGTGTCCGCGCCGACCCGGGTCGCCTCGACCACCAGCCGGCCCCCGGCGTTCACCGTGGCGCCGGTGACGGAGTCGCCGACGGCGACGTCCACCGGCACGGACTCGCCGGTCAGCAGGGAGGCGTCCACCGCCGAGGCGCCCTCGGTCACCGTGCCGTCGGTGGCGATCTTCTCGCCGGGCCGTACGACGAACCGGTCGCCCACGGCCAGCCGGGCCACCGGTATCCGCACCTCGCGCCCGTCCCGCAGTACGGCCACGTCCTTGGCGCCCAGCTCCATCAGCGCCCGCAGCGCGGCCCCGGCGCGGCGCTTGGAGCGGGCCTCCAGCCAGCGGCCGAGGAGCAGGAAGGCGGTGACTCCGGCGGCGGCCTCCAGGTAGATCGCGGAGGCGCCGTCCGTGCGGGAGACGGTGAGGTCGAAGCCGTGCCGCATGCCCGGCATGCCCGCGTCGCCGAAGAACAGCGCCCACAGAGACCAGCCGAACGCCGCCAGCGTGCCGAGCGAGACCAGCGTGTCCATGGTGGCCGCGCCGTGCCGCAGGCCCGTCCAGGCGGCGCGGTGGAAGGGCAGGCCGCCCCACACCACGACGGGGGCGGCCAGGGTGAGCGAGAGCCACTGCCAGTTGTCGAACTGGAGCGCCGGGACCATCGCGAGCAGGACGACGGGGACGGCGAGGAGGACCGAGACGACCAGGCGCTGACGAAGGGCCGACAGCTCCGGATCGCCGCCGCCGTCCCCGGGAGCCGCCTCGTCCGAGGGCTCCGGGGGCGGCGCGGGCTCCTCGGCGGTGTACCCGGTCTTCACGACGGTGGCGATCAGCTCGGCGACCGGGGTGGTCGCCGGGTGGCTGACCCGGGCCTTCTCCGTCGCGTAGTTCACCGTGGCGGTGACGCCGTCCATGCGGTTGAGCTTCTTCTCGACGCGGGCCGCGCAGGAGGCGCAGGTCATCCCGCCGATGAGCAGCTCGACCTCGGCGAGGCCGGGATCGGCGCCCGTCGTGGCGGTGCGGGTGTCCGCGGTGCTGCTGGTCATGGTCCGGACTCCAGAACGGTGGGGGCGCCGGGGCTCAGACCCGGCCGACGAGCTCGAAGCCCGCCTCGTCCACGGCGGCGCGCACGGCCGCGTCGTCGAGGGGGGCCTCGGAGACGACGGTGACCTCACCGGTGGCGGCGACGGCCTGCACGGAGCCGACGCCCGCGATCTCGGAGATCTCGCCGGAGACGGCGCCCTCGCAGTGGCCGCAGCTCATTCCGCTCACCTTGTAGACGGTGGTGACGGAGCCCTGGGTGGTGTCGGTCTGGGCGGTCATGTCGTTACTCCTCGTCGGGGGACGTGCGTGGGCGGGTGCCCGTGGTCCGGCCCGGACCACTCACTCCACCTTACCCCTAGGGGGTATAAAGGCGAGATTCACCCGTCACCCTCGTCCCCCTGCGCCGCGCCCGTGCGCGGCCCACTCGTGGTCGAGGACCGCCATCAGCACGTCGTCCACCCACACGCCGTCCCGCAGGGCGGCCTCCCGCCGCACGCCCTCCACCACGAAACCGGCCTTCTCGTACACCCGCCGCGCCCGCGGGTTGTCGGCGTAGACCTCCAACTGGACGCGGTGCAGGCCGACCTGCTCGAAGGCGTGCCCGACGATGAGCCGCGTCGCCTCGCTGCCCAGTCCGCGGCCGCGGCCCCGGGGCCCCACGAGGGTGCGGAAGGTGCAGCTGCGGGCCGACGGGTCCCACTCGTACAGGACGACCTCGCCGACGAGTTCGCCGGTGGCCCGGTCGGTGACGGCCAGGTCGAGCCGGTCGGGAGCGGCGGTGCGCACGCCGTACCAGGAGCGCAGTGTGTCGAGGGTGAGTTCGGTGGTCGGCTCGAAGGTGAAGCGGACGACCTCGGGGTCGTTGACGATCTCCCACATCGTGTCGGCGTCCTCGGGGGTGAACGGCCGCAGGACGGTCTTGTCGCCGGTGAGGACGGGTTTCAGGGAGAAGTCCATGCACGGCACTGTGCCCCACGCGGCGGTGGGGCACAGAACGGTTTTCCGGCGGGGCGGCGCTACTTGTTCCGGTTGCGGGGGCGGGAGGCCACCCAGGTCCGGACCGTGTCGGCGTACCAGTACGGCTTTCCGCCCTCCACGTGGTCGGGCGGGGGCAGCAGCCCGTGCTTGCGGTACGACCGCACGGTGTCCGGCTGGACGTGGATGTGGGCCGCGATGTCCTTGTAGGACCAGAGCCTTCGGTCGGTCACTCGTTGCACCTCCCTGCGCGCGCCGCGGCGGCGGCCGGGGACGGCCGCCGGGGGGAGCCGGGCGCTGCGCTGGCGATCACCAAGCCTGTTCCGGGTGAACGACACGGAGTGCGGGGCGGACAGGGGTCGTTCCCGGGTGTGACACAAGCCCCGCGTGCGCGTGACATGTGTGACCCGGTGGGTGCTTTTGTGACACGAGTGCCACATAGGCGTACGCCGTCGTTCAGGCGCGGCGCGTTGACTGTGGCGGCCGGCCGCGTTCCGCCGTACGCCCGTGGGTGCCCCCGGACCGTCATCGGACCACCACTCGGAGCGCCACTCGGGCCGCCACCCGGCTCAAGTCGTCCGAATGTCCGGACAAAACATTGACAGGCCGCACGCACGGGGCTAGAAACCGGGGTGAACGCAAGGGCGCGGGCAAGAAGGGAACGCGATGGCGCACGACCCGATGGCACACGGCCCGGTCGCCGGTTCCCCCACCGAACGCCTCCGGCGCGGGAAGGCGGCCTCGCCCTGGCAGGAGCGAGGCACGAGCGCCAACTCCCCGCTCGCACCGGCTCCGCGCCGGAGGTCCCCGCGTCGCGTCCCGGCGCGGACCGCCCACACTGCCCCACGTGTCTACGCGGACACCCGAACCGCAGACACAGTGTCGGGCGCGCCTGCGGCCGCGGGCTGCTGGGATGGAGTCACGGCCGCGACCGCGACCCGACCGTCGCAGGTCCCGGCCCGTGAGCAGCACGAGCAGCGCGAGCTGCACCAACGGCACGTCTGGACCCGTCGCCGCCATCTGTGAAGGAGTTCTCGGTCATGACGAACATCGTCAACCACTGGATCGGCGGCAAGACCGCCGAAGGCGCCTCGGGCACGTACGGGCCGGTGACGAACCCGGCGACCGGCGAGGTCACCACCAAGGTCGCCTTCGCCTCCGTCGACGAGGTGGACGCCGCGGTCGCCGCCGCCAAGGAGGCGTACCTGACCTGGGGGCAGTCGTCCCTGGCGCAGCGGACCTCGATCCTCTTCAGGTTCCGGGCGCTGCTGGACGCGCACCGCGACGAGATCGCCGAGCTGATCACCGCCGAGCACGGCAAGGTGCACTCCGACGCGCTCGGCGAGGTCGCGCGCGGCCTGGAGATCGTCGACCTGGCCTGCGGCATCACCGTCCAGCTCAAGGGCGAGCTGTCGACGCAGGTCGCCACCCGCGTCGACGTGTCCTCGATCCGGCAGCCGCTCGGCGTGGTGGCGGGCATCACGCCGTTCAACTTCCCGGCGATGGTGCCGCTGTGGATGTTCCCGATCGCCATCGCCTGCGGCAACACCTTCGTCCTCAAGCCGAGCGAGAAGGACCCGTCGGCCGCCGTGAAGGTCGCCGAGCTGCTCTCCGAGGCCGGTCTGCCGGACGGCGTCTTCAACGTCGTGCACGGCGACAAGGTGGCCGTCGACCGCCTCCTGGAGCACCCGGACGTCAAGGCGGTGTCCTTCGTCGGGTCGACCCCCATCGCCCGGTACATCCACACCACCGCCTCCGCGAACGGCAAGCGCGTCCAGGCCCTCGGCGGCGCCAAGAACCACATGCTGGTGCTGCCGGACGCCGACCTCGACGCGGCGGCGGACGCGGCCGTGAGCGCCGCCTACGGCTCGGCCGGGGAGCGCTGCATGGCGATCTCCGCGGTCGTCGCGGTCGGTGCCGTCGGCGACGAACTGGTGGAGAAGATCCGCGAGCGCGCCGAGAAGATCAAGATCGGCCCCGGCACCGACCCGTCCTCCGAGATGGGCCCGCTGATCACCAAGGCGCACCGCGACAAGGTCGCCTCCTACGTCGCGGGCGCCGCGGCCGAGGGCTGCGAGGTCGTCCTGGACGGCACCGGCTACACGGTGGACGGCCACGAGGACGGCCACTGGATCGGCATCTCCCTGCTCGACCGGGTGCCGACCACCGCGAAGGCCTACCAGGACGAGATCTTCGGCCCCGTCCTGTGCGTGCTGCGCGCCGAGACTTACGAGGAGGGCGTGGCTCTCATCAACGCCTCGCCGTTCGGCAACGGCACCGCGATCTTCACCCGGGACGGCGGCGCGGCCCGCCGCTTCCAGCTGGAGATCGAGGCCGGCATGGTCGGCGTGAACGTCCCGATCCCGGTCCCCGTCGGCTACCACTCCTTCGGCGGCTGGAAGGACTCGCTCTTCGGCGACCACCACATCTACGGCAACGACGGCACGCACTTCTACACCCGCGGCAAGGTCGTCACCACCCGCTGGCCCGACCCGTCCGACGCCCCGGCGGGCGTGGACCTGGGCTTCCCGCGCAACCACTGAGACACAAGGTGCCTCGGTCCCGCTCCCGGCGGGACGGAGGCACCTTCGCGTCTTCTCAGCCCTGTTGCAGGCCGGCGTCCTTCACCTCCTGCGTGAGGTCACCGACCTCGCCGGCGGGCGGGGCGACGATGTCCTTCGTGGCGCCCCACCTGTCGAAGTCCATGGTGACCGTCATGGCGCCGAAGTCCTGCTTCAGGCGCACCGGCAGGTCCTTGGCGCCCACCCAGATCTCCATGGTGATCGAGCCTGCGCCGGCGGCGGAGTTGAACATGCTGTCGTCGCCCTTGAAGACTTCCTTGAACTTGCCGAGGTCCTGCTCGTCGAGCACCGCGCGGTAGTGGGTCGTCGGCTTGCCGTTGACGGTCTCCTTGCCGAGATCGTCGACGTCACTGGCGTACTTCAGGCCCTTCATGGAGTCCGCCGGGCTTCCCTCGCCGCCGCCACCGGCCATCGTGGCGGCGCCCGACTCGCCGAACACGGCCGACCCGTCGATCTTCATCCACTCCTTGCCCGCGAGGGGGCCGGCGGGCTGCGGGTCGATGTCGTAGTAGTAGGCGCCGTCCACGAAGAGGGTGCGCACGGTCGGCGAGTCCGTGAGCTCCTGCATCTGCACCGCCTCGGCGTCCATCTCCACGTCGAGCGCGTAGCCGTCGCCCCAGGAGTACGTGCCGTCCATGGCGATCGGCTCGCCGGTGCCCAGGTCGGTCGTCGTCCTGACCTCGGCGGAGCCCAGCTCCTCGGTCCGGTCGGTGGCCCGCGTGAGGGCCGCCATGATCGTGTCCGCCTTGTCCACGGCCTTGTCGGCCGTCTCGGCCGCCGTCTTCGCGCCCTCCGAGCCGCACGCGGTGGCCGCCACCATCGCGGCCGCCGTGAGCCCCACCCAGGCAGCGGTGTACTTGAGCTTCATGAGTCCCCACCCATTGCTGCGTTCCTGTGATTCAACTGTGCGACGGACTCTACCGGGCACCACCGACACCGTCCGGATACCGGACGACGGCACGTTTTTTTGCCCCGCCCCCTACGGTTCCCGCACGGCTCAATCTCCCGTCGCGTCAAGGGCCGTGTTGCTGTTTCCGGATGCATGAACGGTCTTGATCAACGGTTTCCGTAGGTAAACACCCATTGACGCAGCGGTTTTCGTCGGGATTCCATCTGGCGTCGGGAGCGAATCAGAACGACGTACGACCCAGCCTCCGGAGGCGATAGCGCTCCCTCGCGAACCACGCCGCACGAGTCGATCGGAACCGCTCCATGACCGACACGCTCCGTCCCGTCGAGACCGCCGCCGCGCCCCCGGACGTTCCGGCACCTCCGGAGTCGAGGTCGCTGAAGCGTTCCATCGGGGTCGTCGGCGGCACACTCCTGACGCTGTCGTGCGTGACCCCCGCCTCCACGCTGTTCGTGGTCGTCCCCGACCTCTTCGGCTCGCTCGGCACCGCCACCGCGCTCACCATCGCCATCGGCTCCCTGCTCTGCGTCGCCGTGGCGTTCTGCTACTCGGAGCTGGGCACCCTGGTCCCCAGCGCGGGCGGCGAGTACGCCATGGTGTCGACGATGGCCGGGCGCCTGGCGGGCTGGCTGGTCTTCGTGCTGTCCCTGCTGGTCGTCATGATCGTGCCCCCGGTGATCGCGATGGGCACCGCCGACTACCTCGAACCGGTCCTGCACCTCGACCCGTCCCTGGCGGGTGCCGGCGTCATGCTGCTCGCCACCCTCGCCGGGCTGCTCGACCTGCGCGCCAACGCCTGGATCACCGGCGTCTTCCTGGTCCTGGAGGTCATCGCCGCGGCCGTCGTCGCGGTGCTGGGCTTCGCCCACGCCGAACGCGGCCCCGGCAGCCTGGTGTCGATGGAGGTGGGCGGCGCGAACGGCGGAGCCGACCCCGTGACGGCCATGCTGGTCGTCTCCGGGCTCGCCATCGCCCTCTTCATCACCCAGGGCTTCTCCACCGCCGTCTACCTCTCCGAGGAACTGGAGAACCCGCGCCGCAACGTCGCCCGCACGGTGCTGGCCACCCTCGCCATCTCCACGGTGATCATCCTGGTCCCGGTCGTCGCCATCACCTTCGGCGCGTCCGACCTGGCGGAGCTGACCGGCGGAGACATCGGTGCCATGGTCACCGCCTGGTCCAACTCCGCCGTCGGCACCTTCGTGAGCCTGTGCGTGGCGCTCGCCATCATCAACGCGGGCATCGTCATGGTCATCCAGAACTCGCGCGTGCTGTTCGCCTCCGCCCGCGACAAGGCCTGGCCCGCCCCGGTCAACGGACTCTTCGCCAGGCTCGGCCGGTTCGGCTCCCCGTGGGTCGCCACCCTCGCCGTCGGCGTGCCGGGCGCCGCGCTGTGCTACGTCAACCTCGGCACCCTGTACGGCGTCACCGGCGTCTCCGTGACCGCGATGTACCTGCTGGTCGCGGTCGCCGCCCTGCTGTCCCGGCGCGGGGCACACCGGCACGCGCACGCGTGGCGCATGCCGCTGTGGCCGGTGGTGCCGGCGGTGCTGATCGTGGTCCTCGCCTACGTCCTGACCCGGCAGGAGACGAGCCACCTGCTGCTGACCGGCTCCATCGCCGCCGTCGCCACCCTGTACTGGGCCCTGTACCTGCGCCCGCGCCGCGACACCCGCTGGCTGGTGACGGTCCCGCAGGACGTACGGGAGCCCGCAGGACCGTGACGGCAGCCGGGCAGCCGGACAGCCCGGCGGACCCTGACCGGACCGCCGGGCCCCGCCCGGCCTACCGCGCCCGTGGTACGCGCGAGCGGCCCCGTACTTCCGTGGGAGGGCCGCCGGTTCAGCCCCCGGGCGGCCTCCGTTGTCGGCGGCGGCCCGTACCGTTGAGCCATGGATCTTCGACTGCCCCGCGTGCGAGGGCTGCTACGGGGGCCGCGGCGGATGCTCGCCGCCGCGGCCGCCGTCGTCGTGCTCGCCGGCGCCGGGACGTGGACGGCCGTCGCCGGTGACGACCCGGCCCCGGTGCGGCGCGCCGACCGGGTCATGGCGGTGGGCGACGGCGTGCGCCTGGACACCTCGTACTTCACGGCGGGCCCCGGCGGCCGACGCCCGGCGGTCCTGCTCGCGCACGGCTTCGGCGGCAGCAAGGACGACGTACGGGAGCAGGCCGAGGACCTGGCGCGGGACGGGTACGCGGTCCTGACCTGGTCGGCGCGCGGCTTCGGGAAGTCCACGGGGAAGATCGGGCTGAACGCGCCGGACGGCGAGGTCGCCGACGTGTCCCGCCTGATCGACTGGCTCGCGCAGCAGCCGCAGACCGAGCTGGACAAGGACGGCGATCCCCGCGTGGGCATCGCGGGCGGTTCCTACGGCGGCGCGGTCGCGTTGCTCGCGGCGGGGCACGACGCCCGGGTGGACGCCGTCGCCCCGGCGATCACGTACTGGAACCTGGCGGACGCGCTGTTCCCGAACGGCGTCTTCAAGAAGCTGTGGGCCGGCATCTTCGTCAACTCCGGCGGCGGCTGCGGCCGGTTCGAGGCGGACCTGTGCCGCATGTACCAGCGGGTCGCCGAGTCCGGCACCCCCGACGCCGAGGCCGTGAAGCTCCTCCAGGAGCGCAGCCCGCAGGCGGTCGGCGAGCGCATCAAGGTGCCCACCCTGCTGACGCAGGGCCAGACCGACTCCCTCTTCCCGCTCGGCCAGGCCGACGCCGCGGCGAAGGCGATCCGGGCGAACGGCGCGCCCGTCGACGTCGACTGGATCGCGGGCGGCCACGACGGCGGCGACCTGGAGACCGACCGCGTCCAGGCACGCGTCGACGACTGGTTCGACCGGTACCTCAAGGACGACGCGAGCGCCGACACCGGCCCGGCCTTCCGCGTCACCCGCACCGGAGGCGTCGACTCCACCGACGGCCAGGCCCAGTTGCGCGGCGCGAGCGCCGACCGCTACCCGGGCCTGGTGAACGGAGAGCGCTCCGTGCCCCTGCGCGGCCGCGAGCAGAGCGTCGACAACCCGGCCGGGGCCAACCCGCCCGCCGTCTCCGCCCTCCCCGGCATCGGCGGCGCCGGAGGGCTCTCCCAGCTCTCCTCGCTCGGCGTCGGGATCTCCCTGGACTTCCCCGGCCAGTACGCCGCGTTCGAGTCCTCCCCGGTCGGCGACGACCTGCGGATCACCGGCTCGCCGACGGCCACCGTCCACGTCCGCTCCACCGCCGAGGACGCCGTCCTGTTCGCCAAGGTGTACGACGTCGGCCCCGGCGACACCTCACCCGTGCTCCCCTCCCAGCTGGTCACGCCCGTCCGCGTCGAGGACGCCAAGGCCGGCAAGGACGTGACGGTCACCCTCCCGGCGATCGACCACGAGGTGGAGAAGGGCCACCGACTGCGCCTGGTCCTCGCCTCCACCGACCTCGGCTACGCCTCCCCGGCCGCCCCGGCGACGTACACCGTCTCCCTCGAGGGCGACCTGAAGGTGCCGACCGCCCCCGGCGTGACGACCGCCGCCGCCCCGCTGCCCGCCTGGGTGTGGTGGCTGCCCCTCGCCGGTGCCGCCGTCGCCCTGGCCCTGCTGTGGACGGCCCGCCGCCGCACCGCCGCGCCCGCCCCCGACCCGGCGCTCGCCGACGTACCCCTGCAGATCACCGGCCTGAGCAAGCGCTACGCCGGGTCCGCCGAGCGGTACGCGGTAAAGGAGCTGTCGTTCCGCGTGGAGAAGGGGCAGGTGCTCGGCCTGCTCGGACCCAACGGCGCGGGCAAGACCACCACCCTGCGGATGCTGATGGGCCTGATCAAGCCGGACGACGGCGAGATCCGGGTCTTCGGCCACGCCATCCGGCCCGGCGCCCCGGTGCTGTCCCGGGTCGGCGCCTTCGTCGAGGGCGCGGGCTTCCTGCCGCACCTCTCCGGCCGGGAGAACCTGGAGCTGTACTGGCGGGCGACGGGCCGCCCGCCCGAGGACGCCCACCTGGACGAGGCCCTCCAGATCGCCGGTCTCGGCGACGCGCTCGCCCGCGCGGTGCGCACCTACTCCCAGGGCATGCGCCAGCGCCTGGCCATCGCCCAGGCCATGCTCGGCCTGCCCGACCTCCTCATCCTGGACGAACCGACCAACGGCCTGGACCCGCCGCAGATCCGCGAGATGCGCGAGGTGATGATCCGCTACGCGGCGGCCGGGCGCACGGTCATCGTCTCCAGCCACCTGCTGGCCGAGGTCGAGCAGTCCTGCACGCACCTCGTGGTCATGGACCGGGGCCGGCTGGTCCAGGCGGGCCCGGTCGCCGAGATCATCGGCTCCGGCGACACCCTCCTGGTCGGCACCGCCCTGCCCGTGGACGAACCGCTCGTGGACAAGGTCGCCGCCCTGCCCGGCGTGGCCTCCGTCGTGCACACCGACGACGGGCTCCTGGTCCGCCTCGACCCCGGCGGCACCGCACCCGGCCTGGTCGCCGAACTGGTCCGGCTCGAAGTGCCCGTGGCGTCGGTCGGCCCGCACCGCCGCCTGGAGGACGCCTTCCTCACCCTGATCGGAGGTTCCGCGTGAGCACGCCCACCAAGCCGGTGACGACCGGTCCCGCGCCCGGACCGGCGTCGGCGTCCGACTCCGCCCACGGCTACCGGGCGGGCCGCACCCTGCCCCTGCGGGTGGAGCTGGTGCGCCAGCTCAAGCGGCGCCGCACCCTGGTCATGGGCGCGATCCTCGCCGTCCTGCCGTTCGTCCTCGTCGTCGCCTTCGCGATCGGCGGCGAGCCGGAGGGCCCCGGCGACCGCATCACCCTGATGGACACCGCCACCGCCTCCGGCGCCAACTTCGCCGCGGTCAACCTGTTCGTCTCGGCGGGCTTCCTGCTGGTCGTCCCGGTCGCCCTGTTCTGCGGGGACACGGTGGCCTCCGAGGCGAGCTGGTCCTCCCTGCGCTACCTGCTCGCCGCGCCGGTGCCGCGCGCCCGGCTGCTCGCGTCCAAGCTCGCCGTCGGCCTCGGGCTGAGCCTGGCCGCGATGGTGCTGCTGCCCCTGGTGGCGCTGGCCGTGGGCACGGTCGCCTACGGCTGGGGACCGCTGGCCATCCCCACGGGCGGCTCGCTCGCCCCGGGCACGGCCGCGCAGCGCCTGGTGGTGGTCGTGGCGTACATCTTCGTGTCCCAACTGGTCACCGCCGCGCTCGCGTTCTGGCTGTCGACCAGGACCGACGCCCCGCTCGGCGCGGTCGGCGGCGCCGTCGGCCTCACCATCGTCGGCAACGTCCTGGACGCCGTGACGGCGCTGGGCCACTGGCGCGACTTCCTGCCCGCGCACTGGCAGTTCGCCTGGGCGGACGCCGTCCAGCCGAACCCTCAGTGGTCGGGCATGATCCAGGGCGCGGCGGTCTCGGTCACGTACGCGCTGGTGCTGGTCGCCCTGGCCTTCCGGGGTTTCGCCCGCAAGGACATCGTGTCGTAGGTCAAGGGAGGATCACCTGCCGGTCTCGGCGTCCCGCCCCCGTGCCCGCTTCGAGACGCAGCCGTAACACCCCGTGCCGCACGTTTCGCCCCGCCGCCCCGTCACAGTCACGTACACCGGCACCGACGAAGCACAGGGGGACGGACGATGAACCGGTACGGGACCGAAGGGCGGCGGGGGCGGCGCGGCACGACCGCGCTGCTCGCGCTGACGCTGGCGGGCGGGCTGCTGCTCACCGGCTGCGGCGGAGGGGACGACGCGTCGAGCGGGGCGAAGGACACCACGACCGACTCCCGGGGCGGTTATGTCCCCGTGCCCGCCCCCGACCGCCCGCGCGGCGAGGGCGAGAGGGGCGAGGGGGAGAAGGACGGCGACTCCCGCGAGATCGCGCCCGAAACCGACCACCTCTCCACCTTCGCCCTCGACGTCGACACCGCCTCCTACGGCTACGCCCGCCGCACCCTGGCCGAGGGCCGGCTGCCCGACCCGGCCACGGTCCGCCCCGAGGAGTTCGTCAACAGCTTCCGCCAGGACTACGACCGCCCCGACGGCGACGGCTTCTCGGTGACCGTGGACGGCGCCCGCACCGGCGACGAGGACTGGTCGCTGGTCCGCGTCGGCCTGGCTACCCGCTCCGCCGAGCGGCAGGGCGAACGCCCGCCCGCCGCCCTGACGTTCGTCATCGACGTCTCCGGCTCCATGGGCGAACCCGGCCGCCTCGACCTCGCCCAGGAGGCCCTCGGCACCATGACCGACCGGCTCCGCGACGACGACTCGGTGGCCATCGTCACCTTCAGCGACGAGGCCGAGACCGTGCTGCCCATGACCCGGCTCGGCGACGACCGCGACCGCGTCCACGACGCGATCGACGAGCTGGAGCCGATGGAGTCCACCAACCTCGGCGCGGGTGTGGAGACCGGCTACGAGACCGCCGTCGAGGGCCGCCGCGAGGGCGCCACCAACCGCGTCGTGCTCGTCTCCGACGCCCTCGCCAACACCGGCGACACCGACGCGGACTCCATCCTCGAACGCGTCGCCACCGAGCGCCGCGAGCACGGCATCACCCTCTTCGGCGTCGGCGTCGGCAGCGACTACGGCGACGCCCTGATGGAACGCCTCGCCGACCGGGGCGACGGCCACACCACGTACGTGTCGAACACGGAGGACGCCCGCGAGGTGTTCTGCGAGCAGCTCCCGCGCCACATCGAGCTGACCGCGCGCGACGCCAAGGCCCAGGTCGCCTTCGACCCGGAGACCGTCGCCGAGTTCCGTCTCGTCGGCTACGACAACCGCCAGGTCGCCGACGAGGACTTCCGCGACGACCGCGTCGACGGCGGCGAGGTCGGCCCCGGCCACACGGTCACCGCCCTCTACGCCGTCCGCACCAGGCCCGGCGCCGACGGCCACCTCGCCACGGCCACCGTCCGCTGGCTCGACCCCGACAGCCGCGCCCCGCACGAGGAGTCCGGCGACGTGGAGAGCGACGCCCTCGACGACTCCGTCTGGGAGGCGGACCGCGGGCTGCGGGTCACGGCGACCGCGGCCTACTTCGCCGACGCGCTCCGCTCCCCGGAAGGCGACGGCGGCTCCCTGCCCGGGGCGCCCGGGCTCACCGAACTGACCGAGCGGGCCGACGGCCTGGCGGACCGCACGGAGGACGCGGACGTGCGCGAACTGGCCGAGGCGATCGAGGAGGCGGACCGGCTGGCCTGAGCCGGTTGCCGCCCGGCGGCCGTACTCCGCCGGGCGGCGTGGCCCATTGACGTTTCCTTACGCGTGAGTAAGTTTACTCTGAAGTAAGTTAGTGGCCGAGCACACGCGACAGCGCATCAGTCCGATCCGCGACCGGGAGCCGTCATGGGCGTACGCAGGGACCTGAAACGGGCGAGAAGGCGCGGTGACCTGGTGTCCCGCGCGAGGACCGAGACCGTCCGGGACGCGCACGGCACCGTCCGCGAGGCCCGCACCGCCGCCCTCGCACCCCGCCCCACCGAGGGCAGCACCGCCGACATCCCGTTCACCAACGCGGCCGAGGCCCCCGACGCGGTGGTCCTGCGCCGCGAGGTGGACGGGGTCTGGCGGCCCGTCACCGCCGCCGGGTTCGCCCGCGAGGTCACCGCCGTCGCCAAGGGCCTGATCGCCGCCGGTCTGGAACCCGGCGGCCGGGTCGCCGTCATGTCCCGCACCCGCTACGAGTGGACGGTCCTGGACTTCGCGATCTGGGCGGCCGGCGGACAGACCGTCCCCGTGTACGCCACCTCCTCGGCCGATCAGGTCGAGTGGATCGTCCGTGACTCCGGCGCCCGGTACGCCGTCACCGAGACCGCCGCGAACACCGCGACCGTCCTGACCGGGACGGCCGAACACCCCGAGCGCCCCCAGGTCTGGGAACTGGACGCCGGTGCCCTCGCCGACCTCAGCGCCCTCGGCCGGGGCGTGAGCGACGACGAGGTCACCAAGCGCCGCACCGCCCTCACCCCGGACACGGTCGCCACCGTCTGCTACACCTCCGGCACCACCGGCCGCCCCAAGGGCTGCGTCCTCACCCACGCCAATCTGCACGCCGAGGCCGCCAACACGGTCGAGCTGCTGCACCCGATCTTCAAGGAGGTCACCGGCCAGCGGGCCTCGACCCTCCTCTTCCTGCCGCTCGCCCACATCCTGGGCCGCACCATCCAGATCTCCTGCCTGCTGGCCCGCATCGAGATCGGCCACTTCCCGAGCATCAAGCCCGACGAACTGCGCCCCGCGCTCAAGTCGTTCCGGCCGACCTTCCTGGTCGGTGTCCCGTACCTCTTCGAGAAGATCCACGACACCGGCCGGGCCACCGCCGAGAAGATCGGCCGCGGCGCCTCCTTCGAACGCGCCCACCGCCTCGCCGTCCGCTTCGGCGCCGCGCACCTGGAACGCTTCCTGGGCCGCGGCAAGGGCCCCACCCCGGGCCAGTGGGCGGGCTGGGCCCTGTACGACCTGCTGGTCTACCGCCGGGTCCGCAAGGAACTGGGCGGCCGGATGCGCTACGCCATCAGCGGCGGCTCCCCGCTGGAGAGCGACCTCAACCTGTTCTTCTACGCCGCCGGAATCATGGTCTACGAGGGCTACGGCCTGACCGAGACCACCGCCGCGGCCACCATCGTGCCGCCGCTCGGCCCCCGCCCCGGCACGGTCGGCCCACCGGTCCCCGGCACCGCCGTGCGCATCGCGGACGACGGCGAGGTACTGGTCAAGGGCGGTATCGTCTTCGGCTCCTACCGCGGCAACCCGGAGGCCACCGAGGCCGCCCTCACCGACGGCTGGTTCGCCACCGGCGACCTCGGCTCCCTCGACGACGACGGCTACCTCACCATCACCGGCCGCAAGAAGGACCTCCTGGTCACCTCCGGCGGCAAGAACGTCTCCCCGGCCGTCCTGGAGGACCGCCTGCGCAGCCGCCCACCCGTCGCCCAGTGCCTGGTCGTCGGCGACAACCGGCCCTACGTCGCCGCGCTGATCACCCTGGACCCGGAGGCCGTCGCCCACTGGCTCGCGGTGCGGAAGCTGCCCGCCGACACGCCGATCTCCGAGCTGGTGCGCGACGAGAGGATGCGCGCCGACGTCCAGAAGGCCGTCGACCACGCCAACGCGGCCGTCTCCCGGGCCGAGTCGATCCGCGCCTTCCGGCTGGTCGAGGGCGAGTTCACCGAGGAGAACGGGCTGCTGACCCCGTCCCTGAAGGTGAAGCGGCACGCGGCCGTCGCGGCGTACGCGGACGAGATAGAGGCGTTGTACGCGACGACGCCGGGACGCTGATCCGCACCCGGGCGCCCCGGGCACGCGAAAGGGGCGGGCCACCGATGTGCTCGGCGACCCGCCCCCGGCGCGCTGTCAGCGCCCGCTGCCGTCAGTCCTCACCGTTGGAGGACAGGATCGAGACGTCCTCCAGCAGGTGGGCCAGCGCACCGTCGCGCTTGGCCTGCGTGGAGTTCTCGGCACACTGCTGGTTCAGGTCGTCGCCCAGGACGTTGAGGTCCTGGATCGGCACGAGACCGATGACGCTGACCGGGATGTCGCTGACCGCGATGCACGGCTTGTTGAACGAGCCCTGGATGAGCGCCATCTGCGGGCTCATGTTGCCCGTGGTCATCGAGTTGCCGAAGTACTGCGAGGCGCCGTTGCCGTTGGCCGAGACGGGCCCGCTGTCGTCACCGATCGCCATCGCCTGCGGTGCCGCGGCAGCGGAGGCGCCCATGACGGAGGCGGCGATCGCCGCGTAGGCAACTACCTTCTTGATCACTGGCAAGTCCTTTCTGAGGAAACCCCGTCCACCGGAGCGCTCTGGTCAACTCCGTGAGTCCGGTCGGGTTTCTCCCGTTCACTCCGACGGCGGACAGCGGGAAATGTGTACGGGTCCGCGTTTCCCCCCGGGATTCCGGCGGTTTCCGCGGCGCTTTTGACATCCCGTGCGGGCCAACCGGGTGAACGCCCGCAACCAATCACCGCGCACCGGGTTGATGAGGCCGTAGGACAGTGCGTCGCTACGACGAAAGGAACGCGAAGTGCTCAAGAAGGCAATGGTCGCCGCGGCGGCTGCCGCTTCTGTGATCGGCATGTCCGCCGCTGCCGCGCCCCAGGCCCTGGCCATCGGGGACGACAACGGGCCGGCCGTGGCCAACGGCAACGGCGCCTCCTCGGCGTTCGGCAACTCGGCCACCAAGGGCGACATGAGCCCCCAGCTGTCGCTGGTCGAGGGCACGCTGAACAAGCCGTGCCTCGGTGTCGAGGACGTCAACGTCGCCGTCATCAACCTCGTCCCGATCCAGGACATCAACGTCCTGGCGGACGACCTGAACCAGCAGTGCGCGGACAACTCCACGCAGGCCAAGCGGGACGGCGCCGTGTCGCACGTCCTCGAGGACCTGTCGGTGCTGTCGGCGAACGGCGAGGGCCGCTGAGTCCAGCCCCATCCGGTACGGGCGGCCCGCTGACTTCCGCGTGGGCCGCCCGGCCGTGAACGGGACGGGATTTCGCCGGGGAGCGGAACGACGTCGTCGCTCTCCTGGGGGAACGGCCGGACCGATTAGTGAAGCATCCGAGTGAATTTCGGGGTGTCCCACGTTCGGTAGTTTCTCCGGCCGTCAATTCCTCGTTTGCAGGCTGCAGGTCATGGTGCGAGCCGTCAATGCTGTGCTCGCGCGGTTTCGGCCGTCATTCAGGCATGACCGCAGAGAAGGGAAAGTTCATGAAGAAGAGCGCTGCTGTCGTCGCAGGCGCGATCATGGCCCTCGGCATGGCCGCCCCGGCCTTCGCCGACGCCGGTGCCGAGGGTGCCGCCGTAGGCTCCCCGGGCGTCCTGTCCGGCAACGTCGTCCAGGTTCCCGTGCACGTTCCCGTCAACGTGTGCGGCAACAGCATCAACGTCGTTGGTCTGCTGAACCCGGCGTTCGGCAACAAGTGCGAGAACGACTGACCTCGTTCCGCACCGACCGGCTGCGTCAGGGCCGGCCTTGGCCAACTCGTTTGGTTCGGGGCCGGCCTTTTCCCCTTTCTGCGGCCCGTCCTCCCGGATCGTTCTCCGGCCACATCTCATCTCTCATCTCTCCAAGCAGGAAGACAACCAGAGTGCGACAGACCCTGAGCAGGGGGATGGTCGCGGCTGCCGCCGCGACGGGCATCCTTTCCCTGTGCGGCAGCCCCGCCCTTGCCGACTCGCATGCGGACGGGGCCGCCACGAACTCGCCGGGCGCCGTGTCCGGCAACGCCCTCCAGGTCCCCGTCGACGTGCCCGTGAACGCCTGCGGCAACACCGTCGACGTGATCGCGGCGCTGAACCCGGCCTTCGGCAACGAGTGCGAGAACACCTCGGACGAGAAGACCGACGGCCACGGCGACGGCGGCGGGTACGGCGAGGACACCTCGACGTCGAGCACGTCCTCGTCGTCGTCCTCGTCGTCCGGCTCCCACGCGGACGGCGCGACCGTGGGCTCGCCCGGCGTCGGATCCGGCAACAACACGCAGGTCCCGGTCGACGTGCCGGTCAACCTCTGCGGCAACACCGTCGACGTGATCGCGGCGCTGAACCCGGTCTTCGGCAACGAGTGCGAGAACGCCGCCGAGGAGCCCCCCGGCTACGGCGAGGAGGAGCCGCCGCCTCCGACCACGCCGCCCGGCTACGGCGAGGAGGAGCCCCCGCCGCCCACCGAGGAGAAGCCGCCGCCGCCCTCCGCCGAGGAGGAGCCCCCGCCGCCGTCCGAGGAGGAGCACACCCCGCCGGCTCCCCAGACGGAGCAGCCGCCCGTCCTGGCCGAGACCGGCAGCGAGGGCACGCTGGGCGCCGCGGCCGCCGGTGCCGTGCTGATCGCGGGCGGAGCGATCCTGTACCGCCGGGGCCGCGCCCTCACCGGCCGCTGACCCTCCCGCTCACCACGGCGCCCCCGGCGGCCCCCAACGGGCCACCGGGGGCGCCGCTGTGACTGCTCCCGGGGGACGGAGGCTCAGTGGCTGCCTGCCCGGTCCTCGTCCGGGCGGTCGGGGGCGCCGGTGCGGGGCGTGGCGGGGGCGGACGCCTGGCGTACGACGCGGGCGCGGGCCGGGAGCGCGGGGTCCGGGCGGGCGTCGCGGGCCCGGTGCGCGCGGTCCCGCAGCCGGGCGCCCACATGACGGCTCCACAGCGCCCACAGCGCCCGGCCGGGCGCCCGGTCGTCCGGGGCGTGCCAGGCCAGCTCGCGACCCCCGTGTGCCTCGCGGGCCGGACGCAGGGCGCTCAGCGGCGCGTAGTTCTCCACCACGAACACCCGCCCCGGCCGCGGCGCCCCCTGCGGCAGCGGGCGGTGGGTCAGATCCAGGTGCAGGGCCCGTACGACGTCGAGTCCGGCGGTGTCGGTGAACAGCCGGAACTGGGCGCCCGGGCGCGGGTTGAAGTCGAGCAGGTGGTAGCGGCCCGTCGTACCGCAGCGCCGGAAGTCCAGGTCGAAGACGCCCCGGTAGCCCAGCTCCGCGGTGACCCGCTCGGCGAGCGCCTGCACCCTCGGGTTCGGCGTCCAGCGGCCCACCGCCGTCAGACCGGCGCCGCGCGGCCTGGCCCGTGTCTTGCGGCCCGGACCGCCCGCGCGGACCGCGCCCGAGCGGTCGGCGTACCCGTGGAAGAACCAGTCCCGGTCGGCACCCGGCGGCAGGAAGGCCTGGAGCAGCAGTCGGCTGCCCGCCTCCTCGGCGCGCCGGTACAGCTCCCCGGCCTCCCGCGCCGAGCGCACCAGCACCGTGCTGCGCAGCCCGCCGCCCGGGGGCACCAGCCAGGGCCGGCTCCACTTGGCCACCACCGGCAGGCCCAGCCGCCACGCCGCGCGCGCCGCCTCCGCCGCGCCGTCCGGGACCAGGGTCTCGGGGTGCGGGACGTCCAGGGCGCCGCACACACCGGCCAGTTCCGCCTTGTCGGCCACGCGCGCGGGCAGCTCGCCCGGCTGGTCGGGCAGCAGGTACGCGGGCGCCAGTTCCGCCCGCGCCCGGCCCACCGCCACGGCGCACGCGTCGTCCATCGGAATCAGCACCGCGGGCCGCGCGAGCCGTGCGGCGACGCGGCGCAGGACCGCCGCGATCTCGGCGGGCGACGCGCCGGGCGGCGGCGGGGTGTGCAGCCCGCTCAGGTAACGGGAGGCGCGGACCGGGCTCTGCGCGCAGTCGGCGACCACGTGCACGTCCACCCCCGCACGGCCGAGCGACCGCACGGCGCCCAGCGTTCCGTGGTGAAAGGGATTCCGGTCGGTCCGCAGCACAACGGCGGGGACACGGGTGTCGAACAGCGACACGGGAGACTTCCTTCGGATCGGGGGGTGGTTCACCGGAGCGGGCGATCAACGCACTCGAACGCCGTAGTGGCGGTGGCGTGATGGCATTTCATATGACTGAGTGTCAGTAACGAGGAGCAGAACGTAAGACCAAAGGAGGCCGGCATGGCCGCACGGCAGTCACGGACCCGGTCCGGACGGCGTCCGGCGCACGCCGCGGCGGCGGTGATCGCGGCGGCGGCGTGCCTCGCCGCGGGCCCCGGTGTCGCCGCGGGCGAACCGGCCGCGCCCGAACCCACCCCCGCCTTCGGCGCGTACCTCGACTACGGCCCCCGCGGCGTGGCCCGGATGGCCGCGCTGAGCCACTGGCTGGGCGGCGCCGAGCTGCGCGTCGGCCACACCTACCTGCCCGGCGACCGCTGGAGCAACATCGAGGGCGCCCCCGGCTTCCTCGACGTGTGGGCCGACTGGCGCACCCGGCAGGCCGACCGGATGCTCGTCCTCAACGTGCCCATGATGGAGCGCAACGAGGAGCACGTCGGCGACGACGAGGTGCGCGAACTGCTGCGCCAGGGCGCCGCCGGACGCTTCGACCACCACTTCCGCGCCCTCGCCGAACGCCTGGTCGCCCTCAAGGTCCCGGACACGGTCCTGGTGCTGGGCTGGGAGATGAACGGCACCACCTACACGCACCGCTGCGGACCGGACCCCGAGGCCTGGAAGACGTACTGGAACCGGATCGTCACCACCATGCGCGCGGTGCCCGGCCAGAAGTTCCGGTTCGACTTCACGCCGAGCCGCGGCCGGGACGCCGTGCCGTGGACGCGCTGCTATCCCGGCGACGCCACCGTCGACATCATCGGCATGGACTCCTACGACCAACCGCGCGGCATGTCGTTCGACGAACAGGTGAAGGAACCCTACGGGCTCCAGGCGCACGTGGACTTCGCCAAGGCGCACGGCAAGCCCGTCTCCTACCCGGAGTGGGGGCTGTTCCGCAACGGCGACAACGCCGCGTACATGCGGGGCATGCTCGCCTGGATGGACGAGCACAAGCCCGTGTACAACACGGTCACCGACTACTGCCCGCACGGCGTGTGGCAGTGCGACGACAACCCCCGGTCCACGGCCGTCTACCGGTCCGTGCTCTTCGGCCGCACCGACGGGCCCGAGCCGACGACCCCCACACCCGCCGAACCCACCACGCCCACCGCGCCGCCGGTGCCCCCGGCGCCGCCCACGACACCCGAGGCCCCGGCCGACTGCTCGCCGCTGGAGCTGGGCGACTGGGTCGAGTACTGGCTCGGCGGGAAGCTGTGCATGCGTCTCGACTGGTACGCGCGCGCCAAGTAGCGGCGCGCGCAGGGTGCCGCGGTGGCGGCGGACCCGGTCAGGTGCCGCCACCGGCGCGCCCCTTCCGCTCCGCCCGCCGCCGCAGCAGCTCCTTGCCCCGCCGTCGTGCGGCGGCGTCGGCCAGGGCCGCCGCCAGCAGCGGGGCCGTGCGGCGGCGGGCCAGCAGCAGCCGCTGGTTGGGCACCGGCTCCGGGCGCCAGTGGTGCTTGTACGGCTCGTCGCCCCGCAGCAGGCTCAGCGTGGCGCGCCCCGGGGCACGGGCGTACTCGGCACACGCGGCCAGCAGCATCACCGCCACGTCCGCCTTCCGCTCCCGCAGCCCGGGATGCGCGCCGTACAGATAGCCGCCGGCCAGCCGCCGCGACAGCAGCGTCACGTCCACGGCCACCACCTCGTCGGCCATACGGAACTCGGTGACCCGCGCGTCCCCGGTCCGCACCATCGGCCCCACCGCCCGCACCAGGTGCTCGCGGAAGCGGGGCCGCAGGTGCTCGCCGGTCACCTTCCGCCCCCGCCACTGCAACCGGTGCAGGTCGAGGAGCCGGCGCAGCGCCGCGTCCGCCTCGTCGGGCAGCACGGGCCGGGCCTTGACGCCGAGCGCGTCCAGGCGGCGCAGCTGGGCGCGGACCCGCTGTCTGGCCTTGGCCGAGGGCAGCCGGGCGACCAGGTCGTCCATGGGGAGGGCGGGCAGTTCCAGGCAGAGCGAGTCCGCGAGCCGGTGCCGGGGGCCGGGCCAGCGTGCGTAGACGCGTTCGGCGGCGGCGCCCGGCCGGACCTCGCGCAGGTCGACCAGTGCGGAGCGGGCCGCCGCGGCCAGGCCCGCGGTGAGCGCGGTCTCCGCCTCCGGGCCCCGCTCGTCGTCCAGCAGGACGTCCGCGTAGTCCGAGATCGCCCCGCCCAGCGGCACCAGCGCCGGTACCGGACGCCGTACGAGCGTCAGCGGCGCGGCGGCGACCAGTTCGCCGCCCTCGCGGGCCAGCACCAGCCGCAGCCGCCCGGCGGAGCCGTAGGACCGCCACCAGGAGAGCAGCCAGGCGTGGCTCTGGAACGGGGTCGCGGCGGCGCACCGGTCGTACAGCCGCCGCCACTGCGGGGCCAGCTCGGCGAAGGCGCCCTCGTCGGTGACCAGTTCGACGGTGTGGCCGGGCGGGAGCGGGAGCGGCGGCCTCGGATACGTCACAGCTGTCCGCGGCCGTCGGCCGCCGACGCCGGTCCGGGTACCGCCGCCGCGCGGCCGGGCCCCCGGGCGCCGCGGCGCGGCCGGACCAGCAGGGCCAGGCCGCCGAGCAGTCCGCCCGCGCTCGCGCCCACCAGGCCCGTCACCGCGGTGGACGCCGAGGACGGCTCGGTGGGTTCGGTGGCCCGGGCGAACTGGCGCAGCTCCACGTGGGTGTCGTCGGCGGAGGCCGCCGCGTGCCGGGTCAGGGCGCGGGTGACGGCGTTGGCCATGTCGGCAGCCTCCTCCGGGTCGGCGGAGGTGGCCGTCACCGAGACCATCGGCGCGTCCGGCGAGGTCGCGGTGCGCACGCTCCGCTCCAGGGTCGCCACCGGCACGTGGGCCCACATCTGCGCGTCCCCGAGCACCGCGAGCTGCGTGGCGACCCGGCCGTAGGCCTGCGCGAAGCCCAGCGCGGACGCCGGGTCGGACGCGTCGGCGGGGACGGCGACGACGTAACCGGTCGCCGTGTACTGCGGGGTGGTGACCAGGCCGTACCCGGCGCCGAGCAGCCCGCCGGCGAGGACGCCGGCCGCGAGCGGGGACCAGGGCGGCAGGGAGCGCAGGCGGCGCGGCAGGTGGCGCAGGGCGGCCCGGACACGGTGCCGCCGTGCGGGCGGTGCGGGCTCGTCGTCCGTCGCGGGCGCGGCCGGGGACTGGGTGAGGGGCTCGGTCATGCGGAACTGACTCCCTGGGGTGCCGGGGGCGGGGGCAGCGGTTGCGTGAGGGTGGTCGCGTAGACGTCCATCAGCCGGGCGGCGCTGCGGGTGACGCAGTAGTGGCGGGCCGCTTCGGGCGCGGTGCGCGTGCCGGGGACCGGGCCGTGCGACGCGCGGGTCTCGGCGAGGGCGCGCGCGAACTCCCCGGCGCCGCCGACCACCCGCCGTGCCGCGGGCGCGGACGCGGGGGGCAGGTCCTCGATCGCCGGGCAGGAGGCGTACAGCACCGGCAGCCCGGACGCGAGCCCCTCCACGGCGGCCAGGCCGAAGGCCTCCTCCGGCGACGGCGAGGCCAGGACGTCCATCGCGGCGGCCAGCGCGGGCAGGTCGGGACCCGGGGAGCCGTCGGGGAGGTAGGGGCGCTCGCCGGTGAGCAGGACGCGGTCGGCGACCCCGGCCTCGTGGGCGGTGCGGCGCAGCAGGTGCTCCTGGGGGCCGCCGCCGACCAGCAGCAGCCAGCAGTCCGCCGGGAGCAGGGCCAGGGCGCGGACCAGGACGTCGAAGCGTTTGGCCGCCGTCAGCCGACCGACGCCGCCCACTACGTACGCGCCCTCGGGCAGGCCGAGGCGGCGCCGGGTGCGCAGCCGCCGGACCGGGTCGAAGCGGAAGCGGGCCAGGTCGATGCCGTTGGGGACGACCTCGATGCGGGGCGCGGGCACGCCCCAGCGCCGCAACCGGTCGGCGACGGTGGGGGAGACGGCGACCGTGGCGCTGCCCAGGCGCTCCCCGGCCAGGTACAGGGCGCGGACGCCCGGGGTGAGCGGGCGGCCCTCCATCTGGGAGTCGCCGAGGGAGTGTTCGGTGGCGACCACCGCGCGTACCCCGGCCATGCGGGCGGCGAGGCGGCCGTAGAGGCAGGCCCGGTAGAGGTGGGTGTGCACGAGGTCGTAGCCGCCGGTGCGGATCAGACGGGCCAGGCGGGGCAGCGCGGCCAGGTCGCGGTTGCCGGTCATGCCGAGGTGGACGACGTGCACGCCGTCGGCCAGCAGCCCGTCGGCGACCGGGCCGGGGTTGGTGAGCGTCACGACGTCGCAGTCGACGGGCAGGTGACGCAGGAGCAGCCGCAGCTGCTGCTCGGCGCCGCCGACGCCGAGACCGGTGATGATGTGCAGGGCCTTCACGTCGGTCACCTCACACTCCCGCCGGGGCCCGGCGGCGCAGGCGGTGCAGCCGGGTCTTCAGCAGCAGCCGTACGGGTGTGTCCCGCTGGCCCACGTGCACGCGGGGCAGGGCGTACGGGCCGGACAGCGGGCCGGGGTCGATGGCGCAGGCGTAGGTGTAACCGGCGGCGCGCACGGCGTCGGCGGCGCGGGCGTCGACCGTGCCGTACGGATAGCAGAAGCCGGTGACCGGGGTGCCGGTCAACTCGGCCAGCAGCGCCCGGCTTCCGGCGGTCTCGGCGGTCAGGGTGGTGTCGTCCGCCGTGGTCAGGTCGACGTGGGTGAGGCCGTGCGAGCCGATCTCGACGCCCTCGGCGGCGGCGCGGCGGATGCCGTCGGCGGTCAGCAGCGGCTTGCGCGGGCCCAGCGGGTCCCAGGCGTTGTCGTCGCCGAGCCGTCCGGGCAGCACGAACAGGGTCGCCCCGCAGCCCCAGCGGCGCAGGCACGGCAGCGCGTGCTCGACGAAGTCGGCGTACCCGTCGTCGAAGGTCAGCCCCACCAGGTCCCGGCCGCCGCCCCGGGCGCGGGCGGCCAGCAGTTCGGCGACCGGCACGCCGCGCAGCCCGCGCCGCCGCAGCCAGCCCAGCTGCGCGTCCAGCCGGTCGGGCGTGACCGTGATGCGGTACGGGTCGTCCGAGCAGTCGCCGACGGAGTGGTACATGGCGATCCAGGGGACGGTGCCGGGGCGGGCGTCAACGGTCGTCGTGGGCGCGGAAGCGGGAACGGAAGCGGAAACGGAAGCGGAAACGTTCATGAGGGAGCCTTCGGGTGACGGGGTGGAGGAAACGGACGGGCCGCAGGCCCCGGACGCCCAGGGCCAGGCAGAGGACGACGAAGACACCGCCGACGGTGGCGGCGCCGACGGCCAGCGGGAGGGCGGTCCGCGACACGGCGGCACCGGCGTCGGCGACCCGGTCCGCGGCCGGCGCGCCCGCGCCGGCCGCCACGACCGCCGCCAGCAGCGGGCGGCCCAGGTCGCCCAGGACCCGCCGGACCCGCACCGGCACGCTGCGCGGACCCATCCCGGCGAGCAGCAGGGCGGCGGTGACGGTGATGCCGGCGGCGTTGGCGGCGGCGATGCCGGTCACGCCCCACGGGCCGACCGCGCGGGCGCCGACGACGGCGGTGGCGACGACGCCGACGGCCATCGCGCCGAACGGGTACCAGGAGGCGCGGCCCGCCGAGAAGTAGGACCGGGCGAGCGCGCCCACCACGGTCTGGCCGAGCAGCCCGAGCGCGTACACCCGCATGACGTCCGCGGTCGCCGCCGTGTCGGCCGCGGTGAAGGCGCCGCGCTGGAAGAGCAGGTGGATGATCTGCGGCGCGCAGGCGACGACGGTGGCCGCGCCGACGAGCACCAGGCAGGCCGCCAGCGCCACGTCCCGCTCGACCCGGTCGCGGGCCCGCTCCGTGTCGCCGTCGGCCAGCGCGCGGGCCACCACCGGGAAGGTGACCGTGCACAGCATCAGCGACAGCGTCATCGGGATCTGGGCGACCTTCTGCGCGTAGTTCAGGTGCGAGATGGCCCCGGCGGGGAGCCCGGAGGCCAGGAAACGCTCGATGAGGACCTGGGACTGACGGCACAGGGCGAACAGCAGGACGGTGCCGAACAGGGCGAGGGCGAGCGGGCGGGCGCCGTGTGCGGTGCCCGGAGGGTCCGGCAGACGTTCTCCGGCCGGGGCGGCCGGTGTGTCCTCACCGCTGCCGCGCCGCCGCAACTGATGCAGGAGGGACGGCAGTTGCGCCGCCACCATCAGCGCCCCGCCCACCGCGACCCCGACCGCCGCCGAGCGCACCCCCCAGCGCCCGCCGAGCACGAACATCGCCGTGATGATGCCGGTGTTGTAGGCGACGTAGATCGCCGCCGGTGCCGGGAACCGGCGGTGCGCCCGCAGCACCGCGCTGCAGTACCCGGCGAGCCCGAAGCTGACGACGCAGGTGGCGGTGAGCCGCGTGCAGTCCACGGCGAGGGCGTGGTCGGCCAGCCCCGGTGCCAGGGCCCGCACCAGCACCGGCGCGGCGGCGGCGACCAGCGCACCGGCCGCGGCGAAGGCCAGGGCCAGCCGGGGGAGCGTCGAGGCGACCAGCGCGCGGACCGGGTCGCCGGGGGCGCCCTGCGCGCGGCGGGCCAGGGCCAGGCTGAACATCGGGACCAGCGCGAAGGCCAGCCCGTCCTCGATGAGCAGCGTCGCCGCGAACTCCGGCACCGTCCACGCCACCAGGAAGGCGTCCGTCTCGCTCCCGGCCCCGAAGAGCCGGGCCAGCGCCTGGTCCCGGGCCAGTCCGAGCACCGACCCGGCCACCGAGAGCACGGCCGTGACGAGGGCGGCGCGGGCGAGGAAACGCCCCGAGGAGCCGCCCTCGGCGACGGGCGCGGCCTTCGCGTGCCGGGTCTCCGCCGCCCGGGGGCCCGCGTCGTGGGCGTCGGCCGGGCCCGCGTCGTGGGACGCGCCCGCTTCGTCCGCCGGGTGCGGCGAGGTCGTCGTCACCGCTGCGGCACCTCCCGCGCGGCGCTGCCCAGCGCCCACCAGGCCGCCAGCCCGAGGCACACCGCGGTGAGCACGGTCGAGGGCCCGCCGATGTCGGCGTACGCGAAGTCGGTCAGCTGCCACACCAGCAGCCCGCAGGCGACGAACGCGCAGTCCGGCACCGAGCCCTCGTCCCGACGGGCGCCGCGCAGCGCGCGCAGGCCCAGCACGAGCAGCGCCAGCCAGCTCCCGGCCAGCGCCAGCAGCCCGAGCAGCCCCTGCTCGGCCAGCACCAGCAGGTACATGTTGTGCGGGGACAGGAGCGGCTGCCTGCGGTACCCGGTACCCGCGCCGTCGGTCTCGCTGCCCGAGGACAGCGCCAACGAGGCGTGCGCGTCGCGGTGTTCGGGAAAGCCCTTCAGCCCCACGCCGGTCAGCGGGCGCTCCCGCCACATCCCGGCCGCCGCCGCCCACATGGTGTAGCGGTCGGTCACCGACTGGTCGGGGGCGTCGGTGACCCGCGTGATGCTGCCGACCCGCTCCTGGAGCATCGCCGTACCGACTCCGAAGCCGCCCACCAGCACCACCGCCGCCGCGACCACGGCCGCCCCCACCGCCAGCGCCCTGCGCACCCCCGCGAGCAGCAGCTGCACGGCGCACGTCACCGCCGTCGCGATCCACGCCCCGCGGCTGAACGACAGGGCGAGCGGCAGCAGCAGGGCGAGCGCGCACCCGGCGGCGAGCAGCCGCCGCCGCACCGGCGTCCGGCCCCCCAGGGCCAGCCCCATCGCGCAGACCAGCCCCAGGGAGACCACGGTCGCCATCCCCATCACGTCCTGCGGCCCGAAGGTGCCCACCGCCCGGATCCGCTCGCCCTGGTAGGAGGCTCCGGTCCCGGTGACGTACTGGTGCACCCCGACCGCCCCCTGCCACAGGGCGAGCCCCACCATCGACCAGGTGAGCAGCCGTACGTCGGCCCGGTCGCGGACCAGCAGCAGTACGGCGGCCGGGACGAGGACGAAGACCTGGAGGTACCGGCCGAGGCCCGCCGGCCCGGCCCCGGGCGACACGGCACCCACCGCGGCGACGGCCAGGCCGAGCACGGGCAGGCCGAACACCACGGCCGCCGTACGGGACAGGGGGCGCCGCCGGTCCCGCACCAGCCGCAGCGCGCAGTACAGCACCGCCAGTGCGGAGACCGCGTCGGCCGGGTGCGCGCCGCCCCCGCCGCCCGGGGCGAGGGGCAGCGCGAGCAGCGCGACGACGGCGACCACGGCCAGCACCGGCGGCAGCCGCCGTGCGCGCGCCGTCGGCCCGAGGGGCAGGGCGTGGGCCACCGGGGTCAGCTCCCCGTGGGGCGCACGAGCGCGGCGGCCGTGCGCAGCAGGATGCACACGTCCTGCCACAACGACCAGTCGTCGATGTAGGCGTTGTCGAAGCGGGCCCGGTCCTCGATGGACGTGTCACCGCGCAGCCCGTTGATCTGGGCCAGGCCCGTGATCCCGGTCGGCATCCGGTGGCGGGCCGCGTAACCGGGGTAGGTCTGGCTGAACCGGGCCACGAAGTACGGGCGTTCGGGACGCGGGCCGACCAGGCTCATGTCGCCCCGGAAGACGTTCCACAGCTGGAGCAGCTCGTCCAGCGAGGTGCGCCGCAGGAAGCGGCAGAACCACGGCATCCGGCGTTCGTCCGCCACGCTCCACCGGGTCGCCGACTCGTGCTCGTCCGCCGGTCGGTGGGTGCGGAACTTCAGCAGCGTGAACGGCCTGCCGCCCTCCCCGACGCGCTCCTGCCGGAACAGCACGCCGGGACCGCCCACCACCCGCAGCACCGTCGCACAGGCCAGCAGCAGGGGGCTCAGCAGCAGCAACAGCGCCCCGGACACCGTCACGTCGAGGACCCGCTTGCCCGCGCCGCCCGGCCGCCGCGGCGCCGCCGGTTCCAGTCGCCGGCAGGGGAAGGCGGCGATCCGGTCCCCGGCCGCGTGCGAGGGGGCGTGGCCGGGAGCCTCGGCGTCCAGCTCCCACACCGCGCAGCCCGACTCGGCCAGCGTCCGCAGCAGCGCCGCCTGCCGGGGCCGTACGGAGGGGCCCACGGCCAGGACGTCCCGCACGCCGTTCTGCACGACCGCCCGCCGCACCTCCTCGTCCGTGGACAGTACGGGCAGGCCCGCGGTGCCGCCCGGCTCGTCGGTGACGATCCCGACGGGACGCACTCCGCAGCGCGGGTGGCGCAGCAGCGCCGCGGCCACCCGCTGGGCGGGCGCGGCGGGGCCGACGACGAGGGCGGCGCGGGGATGGTTCAGCAGCGCCGTACGACGTCCGCGGTGCACGGCGGCCCGGCCGGCGCAGGCCGTCACCGCGTGCAGCAGGAAACCGGCGCACAGGGTGTGCGCGGAGAGCGCGTGCGGCGGGGCGTACGCCGCGACGAGCGCCGCGAGCAGCAGCCACCCGACGGCGATCCGGCCGCACAAGGCGGGCAGGTCGTCCAGCGCGCCGGACGTCCGCCGGGCCGGGCGCGTCCGGGGGCGCAGCAGCAGCGAGGCGCCCACCAGCAGGGCCGCGAGCAGCGGTTGGTGCGGGGTGCCGGTGAGGACCAGCGAGCCCGTCAGGGCCGCCGCGCCGTCCGCGGCCCACAGCGGCAGCGGGGAGTCCGGCCGTGCGGCGGGGCGCCGGGCGGGCAGCCGCGGGCCCATGGTGCCGTCGCGCCGCGACAGCACCGAGACGGGGGAGGAGCCGAGGTCGCGCGCCTGGCCGGCGGGGGAGGGGACGGTGCTTTCCGCGGTCACGGGTGGGTGGACTCCCTGCACTCGATGGGCACGACGGCCGACCGCCCCACGGCCGCGGGCCGGTCGCCGATGTCGCCGACGCGGTCGCCGACGCCGGCGCCGGTGTGCGCCGCGATCGTGGGGCGTACGCCGTCCAGGAGATCGCCGTACAGGGCCGCGACCGCCGCGGTCGTGTGCCGTACGTCGTGCGCGGATCGGACGTGCGCACGCCCCCGGCGGCCGAGCGAGGCGCGCAGCGGCGCGTCGAGCAGCAGCGCGGCGGCGGCGTCGGCCAGCGCCGCGGGGTCCCCGGGCGGCACCAGGCAGTGCGGTACGAGCGCGGGCGGCAGGGCCTCGCGGGCACCGTCCACGTCGGTCACCACCACGGGCCGTCCGCAGGCCATCGCCTCCAGCGGGGCCAGCGCCATGCCCTCCCAGCGCGACGGCAGTACGACGAGGTCGGCGGCCCGGTACCAGGCGGCGGCGTCGGCGACGGCCCCCGCGAACAGCACGGAC
Organism: Streptomyces sp. BBFR25; assembly: GCF_044590125.1. NCBI lineage: Bacteria > Bacillati > Actinomycetota > Actinomycetes > Kitasatosporales > Streptomycetaceae > Streptomyces > Streptomyces sp. BBFR25. Next base: position 3,081,061 of record NZ_CP172447.1, on the reverse strand, counting down.
GCCGGGGCCCGCGCGGCCAGCCGGGCCCGGTCCGGGCCGTCGCCGACGAGGACCAGCCGGGCGCCGGGCACCCGCGCGAGGACCGACTCCCAGGCGTTCAGCAGGACGTCCTGCCCCTTCTGCGGGCACAGCCGCCCCACGCAGACCACCAGCGGGGCGTCCGGCGCGACACCGTGCCGCAGCCGCGGGCCGGCCGGGTCATGGCGGGCGTACTCGGGCGCGTCGGCGGGGAAGCGGGCGAGGTCGACGCCGTTCGGGATCACCGCCCAGGGACCGCGCAGCCCGGACCGCGCCCCCCGCAGCCGTTCCGCCTCGCTCACGCACACCGTCCGCGCGGTCCACCGCGCCGACCACCGCTCCCAGCCCAGCGCGAGGCGCGCGGCGGCCCCGCCGACCGCCTCGAACGACCAGGCGTGCGGCTGGAACACGGTCGGCACCCGGCCCCGTACGGCGAGCCGCCCGGCCAGACCGGCCTTCGCGCTGTGCGCGTGCACCAGGTCGGGCCGTACGTCCTCGACCACGCGGACCAGCCGCCGTACCTCCGGCACCAGCGCCGGGCCCGGCGAGCGGGTCGCCGGCCAGTGCCGCACGTCGGCGCCCAGCGAACGCAGCCGGTCGGCGAGGTCCCCGTCGGGGCAGGCGACCGCGACGCGCAGTCCGGCGGCGAGCTGAGCCCGCGTCAGGTCCGTCACCACCCGGGCGACCCCGCCGTCCACCGGTTGGGTGAGGTGCAGAACCCGTGGCGGTAAGCCGGTCGGTGGCAGGTGCATGCGCGTTTCCTCGCTCACGGAGATTGCTCGGGACGGGCGGGAACGCGCCCGGCCGCGGGCGCCGGCCGCTGCGCGGCATACGGGTGCGTCGAATGGTGTGGGACTCTAGCTGCTATCCGTACTAATACGGCGAAACCGGGTAAGTGTGTTGGATTTGTGAATCCCGGTCTTTCGCGAGATCACCCCTTTGGCGGCACAACTCGCGCCCGTGCCACGCGTTGACACTGCGCCGGGCAGCCGCCCGGATGTGTGTACAACCCCAAGGAGCACTTCTCCATGTCGCGTATCGCGAAGGGCCTGGCCCTGACCTCCGTCGCCGCCGCCGCGGTGGCGGGCACCGCCGGTGTCGCCGCCGCCGACAGCGGCGCGCAGGCCGCCGCCGCCCACTCCCCGGGCGTCCTGTCCGGCAACGTGGTGCAGGTCCCGGTCCACATCCCGGTCAATGTCTGCGGTAACACCATCGACGTCATCGGCCTGCTGAACCCGGCGTTCGGCAACGAGTGCGAGAACGACTGACGTCGGCTCACCACTTGCCGCACCGGCCGTCCGTATCGCGGTTCCTCCGCGAGCGGGCGGCCGGTTCGCGTTGCCGCACGGACGGCGGTGTGCTGCCCCGAATGGGGGGACCGGGCGGCGACACGGCGCACGGACCTTGACAGGGCGTCTCACCAGGTAAGACGCGGCCCGCGAGAAGGGCGGGCGGGCGCACGGGGTCCGTGCCTGCGTTGCAGAGCGCCGAGGGCGATTCCACGGTGGGCACAACATCCGACGCACCACCGAAAGGAACCCTCATGCGTCTGCCCGCACGGCGAATCGCCACCTCCGCTCTCTGCGCCGGCCTGCTGATCGGCCTCTCCGGTCCGGCGGTGATGGCGGCCGACGGCGACTCGGTCCGGGAACGCACCCACGCGGCGTCCCACGCCCCCCTCCCCGACGCGGAGGAACTGCAGAGCCAGGTCGGCAGCCTGGCCGGTCTGGGCGGAGTGCTCACGCCGGTCACCGACCTGCTCGGCGCCGTCCTCAAGGCCGACAACGGCCAGCTCTCCGCCACCGACGCGGACAAGCTCTCCGCCGCCGTCAAGGACGCCCTCGCCAAGGCCGACGCCGCGGACGCGGACACCGACGACGCGGCGACCACCCCCGGCACGAGCACCCCGGCCCAGCCGCCGGCCGTCACCGCGCCGGAGGCCGGGACCGACACCCCGGTCACGCTGCCCGCGCCCGTCACGGCCCAGAGCGACGACGGCACCGCGGCCGCCGCCGACCTGTCCGCGGCCGCGGAGGCCGAGCTGCAGAAGCGGATCGACGCCCTGGTGAAGGCCTCCACCTCCGGTACCGCCGAACAGGTGAGCCCGGCCGTCAAGGACCTGATGACCGGCATCGTCAACGTCGTCGCCGCCACGATGGTCGGCAACGGGCTGCCCGCCGCGGACCTGGCCGGCCTGCCCGGCGTACCGACCGCGCCGGAGGCCACCACGCCGGAGGCTGCCACCCCGGAGGCCGCCACGCCGGAGGTCGCCGCACCGGCGGACCCCTCCTGACGCCGAGCCACCCACCCCGCGTGTCCCGGGCCGTCGCCCCTCCCTGCCGGAGTGCGACGGCCCTTCGCGTGTCCGGAGATCTCATATGTCTTCCGGACGGCGGAGTTTCCGGCTCCGGCGCAGGTCGTTAGGGAGGTCGTCAGCAATACCTCCGGTGACACGGGTCGCCGAAGAAAGGAACACCATGAAGTCCCTCAAGGCCGCCGCCGTCGTCGCCGGTTCCCTGGTCGCCGCCGGTTCCGCCGCGCCCGCGTTCGCCTACGACGCCTCCGACGCCGCCGCGCTCACGCCCACCAGCCTCAACGGCGCCGTGAACGCGCTGACCGCGGAGCCCATCGACATCATGCCGATCAAGCACCAGTCGGAAGGGCGGTCCGACGCGCTGGACACCGAGAACAAGGACTCCGTGCTGCACACCGTGAAGGGCGCGACCACCAAGCTGAACTCCACGAACGGCCTGCTGGGCGGCCTTCCGCTGGGCGGCTGAGCCACCCCGCTCCCCGCCGTACCTCCGCCTTCCGGAGCCGTCTCTCCCGCCTTCCCGAAGCCGTACCCCCGCCTTCTCGAAAGGGACCGTGCCTGTCATGAAGCCGACCACCAGACGAACCCTGGCCGCCGTGGTCACCGGTGTGGCCGCCGCCGTGGGCGTTGCCGCCACCCCCGCCGCCGCGGCCCGCGCGGTTCCCGTTCCGGTGCCGCTGGGCGGCGCGGAGACGGCCCTCGGCATGGAACTGCCCGAGGTGGCGGGCGAGCTGCCCGTGCCGACGGCGGGCGCGCCGGAGGGCCCGCGGTACGTCGAGGGCCGGCTGCTGCCGGAGCGGACGCTGCCCCAGCTGCCGGTGCGGGGCGGGCTGCCCGGCGTCGACCTGCGCCAGCCGCTGCCGCACGTCCTCGGCGACGACTTCGACCACGCCGGTGTCGACGCCCCCGCCACCGAGGTGCGCACCCTGGCGCCGGGACTGTCCCTGGACGCCCCGCTCACCGCGCCGAACCCCGAGGCGCTCGGCCTGCCGGCCCCCAAGCTTCCCGAGGCAGGCGTGCTCACCCCGGTGGTCCAGACGGTTCCGGTGGCCAACCTGGGCGTCGGACCGGGTCTGTAGCCCCCGGCGCCCCCGCTCGGCCGAGCGGGCGTGCTCCGACTGGCCCTGCGCGCGGTGACCGCGGGGCCCGTCGTTCGGTTAGCGGTGCGGACCAACGGAACCGGACGAGGAGTGAGCCATGGTCGGCAACGCGGGCGCGACAGGCAACGGCACGCAGCCGGAGCGGGAGTACGTGGCGGAGGACGCGGCGAGAGGCGGGCCGTCGTCCGGCACCCGGCGGCAGGTGATGCGGGGGCTGCTCGCCCCGGCGCTCGCCGTCGGCCTGGCGCCCCTGATCGCCGCCTCGCGACCCTCCGGGGCCGCGGCGTCCGCCACGGCGCCCGGACCGCGATCCGCCCACCCCGGGCCGCACGCCGCCGAGTCCGCCAAGTCCGCCGAGTCCGTCGAGGGCGCCGAGCCCGCCGCCTTCGACGAGACCTACCGCGGTCGGCGCATCCGGGGCATCCGCTCCGCCGCGGGCCGGGCCGTGGGCGCAGGCACCTGGCAGGTCACCGTGGACGGCCGCCCGCTGCACCTGATGCGCCGGGCCGACGGCAGCTGGCTGAGCATGGTCGACCACTACCGGTCCTACCCCACCCCGCTCGCCGCGGCCCGCGGCGCCGTCGACGAACTCGGCCCCGGCGAGCACCTGCGCGACACCCCGTCCGCAGGCCACGACCAGCACTCCGGGGAGCGGCATGGCGTACACGCGTAAGGACGTCAGCACGCTGACCCGCAGCGAGAAGCGGCGGTTCGTCAACGCGCTGCTGGAGGTCAAACGACGCGGCGAGTACGACCAGTTCGTGCGCACCCACATCGAGTACTACGTCTCCGACGGCGAGGACGGACTGCGTACGGCCCACATGGCGCCGTCCTTCCTGCCCTGGCACCGCCGGTTCCTGCTGGACCTGGAGGAGGCGCTGCGCCGGGTGGACGATTCGGTCACCGTGCCGTACTGGGACTGGACCAAGAACCGCGGCGCCAAGTCGACACCCTGGACCGCCGACCTCCTGGGCGGCACCGGGAGGCGGTCCGACCACCGGGTCACCACCGGTCCCTTCGCCCACGCCGAGGGCAACTGGACCATCAAGGTGAACGTCACCGACACGGAGTACCTCACCCGGGACCTCGGACGCGCGGGCGACCCCCTCGACCTGCCCTCGAAGAGCGACCTGGAGCGGGCGCTGGACGACCCGATGTACGACACCTCGCCCTACGACTCCACGGTCCGCAAGGGGTTCCGCAACAAGCTGGAGGGGTGGGGGACCGGCCGGGGCAGCGTCTCCTGGCTCAATCACAACCGCGTGCACCGCTGGGTCGGCGGCGCCATGGTCGGCGGCGCCTCCGTCAACGACCCGGTGTTCTGGCTGCACCACGCCTTCGTCGACCTCCAGTGGTCGCGCTGGCAGGCCCGCCACCGCGGCGCCCGCTACCTGCCCGCCGAGCCGCCCGGCCGGGGCAGCGCGCAGCGCGGGCGGATCGTCGCACGGCACGAGAAGCTGCCGCCGTGGGACGTGACGCCGGACGAGCTGGAGGACGTCGGCCGGATCTACCGGTACGCCTGAGCGCGTCCGACCCGGGGAACCGGACGCATCCGTACCGGGTACGGGAAGAGCCCCGGCCTAGGCCGGGGCTCTTCGGTGCCTGGGACTCAGCTGCCGTAGCCGCCGCTCTTGTCCTCGTCGTCGCCGTTTTCGCAGGCGTTGCCGAAGGCCGGGTTCAGCAGACCGATCACGTTGATGGTGTTGCCGCAGACGTTGACCGGCACGTGCACCGGGACCTGGACGACGTTGCCGGACAGGACACCGGGCGAGCCGACGGCCGCGCCCTCCGCGCCCGCGTCCGCCATGGCCATGCCGGTGCCGCTGAGCACCACGGCACCGGCACCGAGGGCGATGCCGGCGGCCTTCGCGATGCGAGACATCACGTTCTCCTTCTGACTCGGGGAGCACGGCGGCAGGACCCGCCGCCGCACTGTCGGTTCAACGCACCCGGTCGCAGCGGGTCACGGGGGGAATGTGCGGATCACCCTTTTTGAGCGTGCGGGCGGCGGGTGTCGGCGACGCGCGGAAAACCGTTCCCGTGCGCGGCGGTGTGTCCACTAGCCTCCCGGCATGCCGAATGACCGATCCGACTCGTCCGCCGAGGATTCCGAGTCCTTCCAGTCGCCTCAGTCGCCTCAGTCGCCTCTGTCGTCCTACTCGTCCCGGTCGCCCCAGCGGGCCCGGCGGTCCGTGGAGTCTTCGTCGCTGCCGTCCGCGCTCGCCGCGCTGCCCGCCCTCTTCGCCGAGGAGAGCCGGGTGCGGGCCTTCGCGGCCGTGGCACTGGGCGCGGGCGACGCCGCAGGGGTGGCACGGGCGGCCGGCCTCTCCGCGAAGGAGACGTCCGGCGCGCTGCGCCGACTGCGGGAGCAGGGCGTGGTGGCGTCCGGGGAGGACGGCGGACTCGTCGTCGTCCACGACCGTTTCCGGGAGCTGGCCCGCGCTGCCCGCCCGGCGTCGCAGGCGTCCGACGACCCCGCCGCGGCGGGCGACGACGGCCGGGTCGGCATGATCGTGCGGACCTTCGTCAGGGACGGCCGGCTGGTCCGTCTCCCCGCACGCTGGACGCGCAAGAAGGTGGTGCTGCGGCACATCGCCGAGCAGACCTTCGCCCCCGGCGTGGAGTACCCGGAACGCACCGTCGACGAGAAGCTGCGGGCCTGGTGCGAGGACGGCGAGGTCGACCATGTGACGCTCCGGCGCCATCTGGTGGACTTCGGCCACCTGAGCCGGAGCGAGGGAATCTACACGCGCCCGGCGGACGCCGCCCGGACGGGCACCGCCTGAGCGTCCTTACCCCCGGCCCGGGGCCGGAGGCGGGGACACGGGCAGCCGCCGTACGGGGGAGCCCGCGAGGTAGGCCGCGATCGCCTCGACGGCCTGGCCGTAGTACGTGGCGTAGTTGGCGCGCGAGACATAGCCCAGGTGGGGCGTCGCGAGCAGGCGCGGGGCCGTGCGCATCGGGTGACCGGCGGGCAGCGGCTCGGTGTCGAAGACGTCCACGCCCGCACCGGCGATGCGGCCCTCGTGCAGCGCGGCGAGCAGCGCCTCCTGGTCGACGATCGCCGCGCGCGAGGTGTTGACCAGGTAGGCGGTCGGCTTGAGCAGGGCCAGTTCGGCGGGGCCGAGCAGGCCGCGGGTGCGCTCGCCCAGCGCCAGGTGGACGGAGACGAAGTCGGCGCTCCGCAGGAGTTCTTCCTTGGACGGGGCCAGTTCCACGCCGACCTCGTCGGTGCGCTCCCGGGTGAGGTTCTGGCTCCAGGCGCTCACCCGCATGCCGAAGGCCAGGCCGACCCGGGCCACCCGCCCGCCGATCTTGCCCAGGCCCAGCAGTCCGAGTCGGCGGCCGTGCAGGTCGGCGCCCACCGTCTGCTGCCAGGGGCCGCCCTCGCGCAGTCCGTTGCCCTCCTGGACGATGCCGCGGGCCAGGCCGAGCAGCAGGGCCCAGGTCAGCTCGACGGGTGGGGTGGAGGAGGAGGCCGTACCGCAGACGGTGACGCCGTGCGCCTCGGCGGCGGCGTAGTCGATCACGCTGTTGCGCATGCCGGAGGCGACGATCAGTCTCAGCCGGGGCAGCCGGGCGAGCAACGAGCCCGGGAACGGCACGCGTTCGCGCAGGGTGACCACGATGTCGGCGTCCGCGAGCGCCGCGGCGAGGGCGTCCTCGTCCGGGAAGTGGGTGTCGTAGGAGACGACGTCCACGGAGTCGGCGACGGGGGACCAGTCGGCCACCTCGGTCGCCACCCGCTGGTAGTCGTCGAGCACGGCACAGCGCAGTCGCACGGTGATGGTCCCTCTCGCCGAACGGGAAATGGCGTCGGCACCGGCGAAGGTGCCCTCCCGGAGGAGGGAGCCCGGCGCCCCCGGCAGGACTCGAACCTGCGGCCAAGCGCTTAGAAGGCGCCTGCTCTATCCACTGAGCTACGGGGGCCTGATGTGGCGGCCTCGGTCCTGGCGCCCTGGCGTGGGCCGTTCCGTGGCGTCGCCGGGGACAAGGATAGGGCTCCCCGCTCCATGTCCCGGACGCTTCCCCTCCGTGGCTCGATGTGGAGGTTCGGTGAAGCGATCCCGATAATCGCAGGCAGTTACGAATCGTGCATCGCTTTTGGCGTCTCGCGCACCGGGTGTTGTCCACTCGTTATGCCTGAACTGTCCTCGCGCCCCAGTAGTCCCTTCCGTCCGGAGTGTCCGGTCGGGGCGCAGACATGCTCATCATGCTCATATGCTTCAGAATTCCCTCAAAATTGGGCATTCTTCACATGTGGTGACCTTGGACGTACGGCCTCAGCTGCTCGACGCACTCTCCGCCCTGCGCGACCGTGTCGCGGCCGCACGCTTCCCGCTGCCCCTGCCGGGGGCCCCACGCGCGCGTGCCAACCGCGACGAACTGCTCGCGCAGCTCGACGACTACCTGGTGCCCCGCCTGAAGGAGCCGGAAGCGCCCTTGCTGGCCGTGGTGGGCGGGTCCACCGGCGCCGGGAAGTCGACCCTGGTGAACTCCCTGGTGGGCCGCCGGGTCAGCGAGGCGGGCGTGCTGCGGCCCACGACCCGCACGCCGGTCCTGGTGTGCCACCCGGAGGACCACCACTGGTTCAGCGGCATGCGGGTGCTGCCCGACCTCACGCGCGTGTGGGTGCCCCACCGGGACCCCGACGACGACCTGCTGCTGCCCGGCGAGAACCCCGCGCGCGTGCTGCGGGTCGAGACCGCCGACACCCTGCCGCCCGGCATCGCCCTCCTCGACGCGCCCGACGTCGACTCCCTCGTCGCCGACAACCGCGTCCTGGCGGCCGAACTGATCTGCGCCGCCGACATCTGGGTGATGGTCACCACGGCCGCGCGGTACGCCGACGCGGTGCCCTGGCACCTGCTGCGCACCGCCAAGGAGTACGACGCCACCCTCGTCACCGTGCTCGACCGGGTGCCCCACCAGGTGGTGTCCGAGGTGTCGCGGCAGTACGGGGCGCTGCTCACCAAGGCCGGACTGGGCGACGTTCCCCGCTTCACGGTCCCCGAGCTGCCCGAGTCGGCCTGGGGCGGCGGCCTGCTGCCCGCCAGCGCCGTGGCGCCCCTGCGGTCCTGGCTCGTCCACCGGGCGCAGGAACTGGAGGCCCGGCACCACGCCATGGCCCGCACGGCGCACGGCATCCTGGACTCGCTCAAGTCCCGGATGCCCGAACTGGCCGGGGCCACCGCCGCACAGTACGCCGCCGCGCTGCGGCTCACCGCCGCCGTCGACGGCGCCTACGACGGCGAGCACGCGCGCGTACGGGGGCGGTTGCAGGCGGGCGCCGTGCTCGCCGGGGACGCGCTCAAGCGCTGGCGGGCCTTCCCCCTCGACTGCTCCCCGGAAGAGCTCCTCGACTCGCTGGTGGAGAGCCTGAGCGCCCTGCTGCTGTGCGCCGTCACGGCCGCCGACGAACGCGTCGACGAGGCCTGGCGGCACGAACCGGCCGCGGACGCCCCCGAACTCGCCGGCCACGCCCCCGCACCGGAGAGCGCCGAGCACCGCATCGGGATGGCCGTACGGCGCTGGCGGCGCGAACTGGAGGAGTACGCCGAGGACGAGGTGCGCGAGCTGGACCGGAACCTGGCACCGGACCCCGGGGTGGTGGCCGGTCTGGTCGCCACCGTGCTGCTGGGCGGGCGGCGCGCGCGCGTCGCCGGGGAGCGGCTCGCCGAGCGGATCGGCGCCCACGGCGCGCTGCGGCTGCGCGACCGGGGCGGACGGCTGCTCGAGGAACACGTCGACCGGGTCATGCACGTCGAGCGGGAGCGCAGGCTGGCGCCGCTCGACGGTCTCGAGGTGCACCCCGAGCCACAGGCAGAGCTGATCGCCGCGCTGTCCGTACTGCAGAAGGAGAGGTGACCGGTGACCGCCGTCACTGACCAGGACCCCACCGAGCACACCGAGCACACCGACCCCGCGACGAAGGAGGCGGAGCGCGCGGACCGGGCGGCCGATACGTCGGGCTCCCGGGAGGACCGGGAGGACCGAGGCGTCCTGGGCGACCGAGGCGACCGAGGCGACCGGGCTGTCCGGGAGAGGCGTGACGGCCGGGAGCAGCGAGACGGCCGGGACGACCGGGCTGCACGGGAGCAGCGAGATCGACGGGAGGAAGGAGACGGCCGGGACCGGCGGGACGATCGGGACCGCAGGGACGGCCAGAGCCGTCGGGGCGGCCGGGACGAGCGACAGAGCCGGGACGAGCGACACAGCCGGGACGACCGGGACCGGGACCACCTGGACCACCGGGACCGAGAGCACCGGGACGACCGGGGCCCGCGCGACGGCCGAGGCGGGTCGGACAGCCGGGGCCGGGAGGACGCTGCCGGGCAGGCAGCCGTCCGCGAGCGTGCCGCCCGTGAGCGCGCCCCGCGCGAGGACGCGGCGGGGGAGGCGGGCGAGGACGGGAACGCGGGGCGCGGGAGGCGTTCGCGGGAACGCGGCAGCGAGCGCTCGGACGGCTCTCACGCGCGCGTGCGGGACGAGGCCCCCGGGGCGCACCCCCGCGCGGACCGTACCGAGGACTCGACCGGCGGGCCGGGCGGGCCGGGTGGCGCGGGTGGCGCGGGAGGTTCCGGGGACGGGGAGGCCGCCTGGGGCGACGGGCTGATCGCACGGCGGGTGGACGAGAACGGCGGGGCCGAGCAGTTCGCCGTCCTGCCGAGCAGGCCCCCCGCGACCTCGGCCGCCCTGATGCCGCTCGCCTACGACGGGAACCTCAGGTCGCGCCTGGACGCCCTGCGCGAACTGGTGGGACTCTCCCGGACCCGGCTCGACAGCGGCACCCTGGCCGAGGCGGGCCGGGTCCTGGACGAGGCCGCCGCGCGGCGCAGGCTCTCCGGACAGCACACCGTCGTCGCCATCGCGGGCGCGACCGGCAGCGGCAAGTCGCAGCTGTTCAACACCCTCGCCGGGGTGACCATCTCCGAGACCGGCGTCCGCCGGCCGACCACCGCCGCACCCATCGCGTGCAGTTGGAGCGACGGCGCCGCCAGCCTCCTCGACCGGCTCGGCATCCCGGGCCGCCTGCGCCGCCGTCCGCTCCAGCACCCGGACTCCGAGTCGCCGCTGCGCGGGCTGGTCCTGATCGACCTGCCCGACCACGACTCGGCGGCCGTACAGCACCGCGAGCAGGTGGACCGCATCCTGGCCCTGGTCGACGCCGTCATCTGGGTCGTCGACCCGGAGAAGTACGCCGACGCCCTGATCCACGAGCGCTATCTGCGGCCGATGGCGGGCCACGCCGAGGTCACCTTCGTCGTCCTCAACCAGGTCGACCGGCTGCCCGGGGAGGCCGCCGAGCAGGTCCTCGACGACCTGCGGCGCCTGCTCGACGAGGACGGCATCGCGCTGGGCGAGCACGGCGAACCGGGCGCGACCGTGCTCTCCCTGTCCGCGCTCACCGGTGAGGGGGTCGGCGAACTGCGCGAGACACTCGGCCAGTTCGTCGCCCAACGGCAGGCTCCGGCCCGCCGCATCGCGGCCGATGTGGACGCCGCCGCCCGGCACCTGCGTCCCCTGTACGTCACGGGGCGGCGCACCGGGCTCAGCGAGGAGGCGCGGGAGGAGTTCGCGGACCGGCTGGCCGACGCGGTGGGCGCCACCGCGGCGGGCGAGGCGGCCGAACGCGCCTGGCTGCGCAACGCCAACCGCGCGTGCGGGACTCCCTGGCTGCGGCTGTGGCGCTGGTACCACGACCGGCGCGATCCCGTGACGGGACGGCTGTCCACGCGCTCCCAGGCGGACGAGGAGGCCACGGCCCGTCAGCGCGTCGAACAGGCGGTGCGTACGGTCTCGGACCGGGCATCGGCCGGACTGCCGGCGCCGTGGGCGCTGGCGATGCGTGAGGCGGCCGTCCGCGGCGCCCAGGGGCTGCCCGAGGCCCTCGACGAGCTGGTGGTGCGCGCGGGGCTGCCGCCGGGACGCCCGCCGCGGCCCGGATGGTGGCCGGTGGCCGTCCTCGCCCAGGCGACCATGACCCTGCTCCAGGTGGTGGGCGGCCTGTGGCTGCTGGGCCAGATCATCGGCATCGTGCCGCCGAACCTGGGAGTGCCCGTGCTGCTGATGCTGGCCGGCATCGTCGGCGGTCCGCTCATCGAGTGGAGCTGCCGTCTGGCGGCTCGCGGACCCGCCAAGCGCTACGGCCACGAGGCGGAACGCCTGTTGCGGGAGGCGGCCGCGGGGTGCGGCCGGGCCAGGGTGCTGGATCCGCTGGCGGCGGAACTGCTGCGCTACCGCGAGGTGCGGGAACAGTACGCGCGGGTCACAGGGGCGGGGACGGGGGTGGGGGCCGCGGCGAGGTAGCGGCGCCCGTCCACGGCCGCCACCCGTGCGGGTGGTGGAGTTCTCCACAGGCGCCGGGCCGGTCCACAGCCCGCGGCGGACCGGCCCGAACGCGGGCAATCTGGCCTCCACGGCGATCGCGACGGACGCGGTCGCCCCGGCCGCCGTACGGGACAGGCCCGTGCGGGAGGGAGGACTCGCGATGAACGAGACGATGATCTGCGCGGTGGGGAACGTGGCCACCCAGCCGGTCTTCCGGCACCTGGCGAACGGACCGTCGCTGCGCTTCCGGCTCGCGGTCACCGCGCGCTACTGGGACCGCGAGAAGAGCGCCTGGACGGACGGACACACCAACTTCTTCACGGTGTGGGCCAACCGGCAGCTCGCCGCCAACGCCTCGGGATCACTGGCGGTGGGCGACCCCGTCGTCGTGCAGGGCAGGCTCAAGGTGCGCACCGATGTGCGCGAGGGGCAGAGCAGGACCTCGGCCGACATCGACGCGGTGGCGATCGGTCACGATCTCGCCCGCGGCACGGCAGCCTTCCGGCGCACCGGCAGGGCGGAGGCATCGACCTCCCCGCCCCAGCCGGAACCCAACTGGGAGATGGCTGCCGCGGGACCGACCGGGGCACCGGCCGGGGAGCCGACGGGGGAGTCGGCGGAGCAGCCGACCGCTCCGGCCCCCGAACAGCGACCGGAGCCCGTCCCGGTGGGATGACACCGATGACACCGACGCCGACGGGCCCCTCCCAAACCGCCCGAAGTGCGGCTTGTCCCCGCATGCGCCCGGGGCGGACCCAGGTGGATTTGTCGATAAGCCCTGCTCAAAGGTGCTCTCGGCGATAACGATTCCGATTCGGATCACCGCGCGGGCGACGATCACCGGCAAGCCCGGTCCGTCACGTCCTTAGGATGCCGAACGAGCCTTGTGTGGCTGCTGATTCTGCTGGTGGGACCGTTCCCCCCACGCCAACGGGTCCTGCTCGAAGGGGAATTTGTGTTTTCTTCGCTCGCTGCGCCGTTCCTGCCCGGTCGAGGGGCGGCGCGTCTGGCCGCCGGAGCGCTGGCGTCCGCGCTCGCCGTCGCCGGTGCGGTGACCGCCGCGGCACCGGCCGCCGCCCAGGACGGCGCGCGGGACGGCGTACGGGGACAGGGCGGGGCGACGGCCACGATAGGCGGCCTGAAGACGCACGGCACCGCGGTCATCCACGGGGAGGACGGCGACCAGCAGGTGTCGGCCGGCCTGTTCGAGATGTCCGTCGAGGGCGGCGGCATGCTGCAGACGTACTGCGTCGACATCCAGAACCCGACGCAGAAGGACGCGAAGTACCAGGAGACTCCCTGGAGCGGGACGTCGCTGGGCACCAACAAGGACGCCGGCCGCGTCCGCTGGATCCTGGGGCACTCCTACCCGCAGGTCAACGACCTGGCCGCGCTCGCGAAGAAGGCGGGCGTCCGGGGCGGGCTCACCGAGGAGGACGCGGCGGCCGGTACCCAGGTCGCCATCTGGCGGTACTCGGACGACACGGACGTCGAGGCCGTCGACCCGCAGGCCGAGCGGCTCGCCGACTACCTGGAGAAGAACGCCCGCGACCTGGCCGAGCCCGCGGCGTCCCTCGCCCTCGACCCGCCGGCCGTCTCGGGCCGCCCCGGCGAGCGGCTCGGCCCGGTGACGGTCCACACCAACGCGGGCGGCGCGACGGTGACGCCCCCGGTGGACGCCACCGCCAAGGACGCCGTACGGATCGTCGACAAGAAGGGCGAGCCGGTCACCGAGGTCACCGACGGCACCCAGATCTTCTTCGACGTGCCCGAGGACGCGGAGGCCGGCACCGCCCGGCTGTCCGTCCAGGCGTCGACGACCGTGCCGGTCGGCCGCGCCTTCGCCTCCGAGAGCCGCAGCCAGACGCAGATCCTGGCCGGTTCCAGCGAGTCGACGGTCACGGCGACGGCGACCGCCACCTGGGCCGCCGAGGGTGCGATACCCGCCCTGTCCGCCGAGAAGAACTGCGCCGAGGGCACCCTCGACATCACCGCGCTCAACAAGGGCGACGAGCCCTTCACCTTCGAACTCCTGGACACCGAGTACACCGTCGCGCCGGGCGCGACCCGGACGGTGCCGGTCCCGCTGCCGGAGGACCGCGCCTACGACTTCACGATCCGCGGCCCGGCCGGTTTCGCACAGCGCTTCAACGGCGTCCTCGACTGCCGCACCCAGAGCGCCGCCCTGGCCGACACCACCCACACCCTCAGCGAACCGGCCCCCGCCCCGGTCGTCACCCCCTCCCCCAACCCCAACCTCGCCGAAACCGGCAGCTCCGACGCGACCCCCCTGATCGGCGGCGCGGCCATCGGCCTCGTGGTCATCGGCGGCGCGGTCCTCCTCTTCGTCCGCCGAAGGAACGAGCAGTAACGGCGAGCAGGGCGAAGTCGGCGTCCGTGAGGCCCTCGACCGGGTCGACGCGGTGGAGCAGGTACGGGCCGGGGTGAGCGGCCGCCACCCACTGGCGGTCCATGGCGCCGATCTCGTCGTCGACCCAGACGAAGGGACGGCCATCGGCCCACTCGACCAGGGGACGGGTCTTCCAGTGCAGCCCCCGCGGGCCTCCCTCCGCGCAGGCGTCCGGCCGGTCCAGTACGGGCAGTCTGGGGAGGCCGATGCGCGGGGCGACGGCCTCGTTCGCCTCTTCCCCCCACGTCGTCGCCCAGACAAGATCACAGCCCAGGGCCGACAGGCGCGCCCCGACCCCGGGGTCCAGCCGGGCCAGCAGCGGATTCCCCTCGTCGACGGGGCGAGCGGCGCCGACCGGTGATCCGAACGGGATCAGCGGGCCGTCGATGTCGAGGAAGAGGAGCGGACGCCCCGTCGCGCTGGTCACGGCGGCACGGTAGCGCAGCGCACGAAACCCCCAGGTCAGAGAGGTCGCGTCAAACGGGTTTCCGCCCAGGGGTGGCGGTGCGGCAAGATGGGGTGTATCTGCCCACTGCCTGATCAAGCTGCCGGACGGTTTCTCTTGGCTGAGTACATTTACACCATGCGCAAGGCGCGCAAGGCGCACGGCGACAAGGTGATCCTTGATGACGTCACCCTGAGCTTCCTGCCCGGCGCGAAGATCGGTGTGGTCGGACCGAACGGTGCCGGTAAGTCGACCGTTCTGAAGATCATGGCGGGGCTGGAGCAGCCCTCGAACGGGGACGCCTTCCTGTCCCCGGGTTACACCGTCGGCATCCTGCTGCAGGAGCCCCCGCTCAACGACGAGAAGACCGTCCTGGAGAACGTCCAGGAGGGTGTCGCCGAGGTCAAGGGCAAGCTCGACCGGTTCAACGAGATCGCCGAGCAGATGGCGACCGACTACTCGGACGCGCTCCTCGAGGAGATGGGCAAGCTCCAGGAGGAGCTGGACCACGCCAACGCCTGGGACCTCGACGCCCAGCTGGAGCAGGCCATGGACGCGCTGGGCTGCCCGCCCGGCGACTGGCCGGTCGTGAACCTCTCCGGTGGTGAGAAGCGTCGCGTGGCGCTGTGCAAGCTGCTGCTGGAGGCGCCCGACCTGCTGCTGCTCGACGAGCCGACGAACCACCTCGACGCCGAGTCCGTCAACTGGCTGGAGCAGCACCTCGCCAAGTACGAGGGCACCGTCGTGGCCGTGACCCACGACCGGTACTTCCTGGACAACGTCGCCGGCTGGATCTGCGAGGTCGACCGCGGCCGCCTGCACGGCTACGAGGGCAACTACTCCAAGTACCTGGAGACCAAGGCCACCCGCCTCAAGGTCGAGGGCCAGAAGGACGCCAAGCGGCAGAAGCGCCTCAAGGACGAGCTGGAGTGGGTGCGCTCCAACGCCAAGGGGCGGCAGGCCAAGTCCAAGGCCCGCCTGGCGCGGTACGAGGAGATGGCCGCCGAGGCCGACAAGATGCGGAAGCTGGACTTCGAGGAGATCCAGATCCCGCCGGGCCCCCGGCTCGGCAACGTCGTCGTCGAGGTGAACAACCTCAGCAAGGCCTTCGGCGAGAAGGTGCTGATCGACGACCTGTCCTTCACGCTGCCCCGCAACGGGATCGTCGGGGTCATCGGCCCCAACGGCGCCGGTAAGACGACCCTGTTCAAGATGATCCAGGGGCTTGAGGAGCCGGACTCCGGCGAGATCAAGGTCGGCGACACCGTCAAGATCTCCTACGTCGACCAGAGCCGCGAGCACATCGACCCGAAGAAGACGCTGTGGGCCGTCGTCTCCGACGAACTGGACTACATCAACGTCGGTCAGGTGGAGATGCCGTCGCGCGCGTACGTCTCCGCCTTCGGGTTCAAGGGGCCGGACCAGCAGAAGGCGGCCGGAGTCCTCTCCGGCGGTGAGCGCAACCGGCTGAACCTCGCGCTCACCCTCAAGCAGGGCGGCAACCTGCTGCTCCTCGACGAGCCGACCAACGACCTCGACGTCGAGACCCTGAGCAGCCTGGAGAACGCTCTGCTCGAGTTCCCCGGGTGCGCCGTGGTCGTCTCCCACGACCGGTGGTTCCTGGACCGGGTGGCCACCCACATCCTCGCCTACGAGGGCGAGTCCAAGTGGTTCTGGTTCGAGGGCAACTTCGAGTCCTACGAGAAGAACAAGGTCGAGCGGCTGGGTGCGGACGCCGCCCGTCCGCACCGCGCCACCTACAAGAAGCTGACCCGGGGCTGATCTTGCGGCACATCTACCGCTGCCCACTGCGCTGGGCGGACATGGACGCGTACGGCCACGTCAACAACGTGGTCTTCCTCCGCTACCTGGAGGAGGCCCGTATCGACTTCCTGTTCCGCCCGGACAAGGACTTCAAGCAGGGGTCGGTGGTGGCCCGCCATGAGATCGACTACAAGCGGCAGCTCGTCCACCGGCACCACCCGGTCGACGTCGAGCTGTGGGTCACGGAGATCCGGGCGGCCTCGTTCACCCTCACCTACGAGGTCAAGGACGGGGACGAGGTCTACGTCCGCGCCTCCACGGTGATCGTGCCGTTCGACTTCGAGGCGCAGCGGCCCCGCCGGATCACCGCGGAGGAACGGGAGTTCCTCCAGGAGTACACGGACGCCAAGGAGGAGGCCGTCGCCGCATGACGGTCCTCCACCTGGCCGACGAGGGGGAGGCCGCGGATCTCGCGGCCTTCCTCTCCCGGCTGCTCCACTACGACCGTTCGGCCGCGGTGCGCCTCCAGGCGGCCGGCACCGCCCTGGCCGTCTTCGGGCGGCCGCCCTCCTTCGAGGTGCTGGCCGTGCGCGCGGTACGGCTGGCCAAGCCGTACGAGAACGGGCTCGACGACACGCTCGACGTGACCGTCTCCGCCGGTGAGCTGCTGGAGACCGTGGACGAGCAGACGGCCACATCCGGCGTGCCGGACGCGGTGACCGGGCCGCCCTGGGCCGGGGTGCTGCCCCCGCGCGGGGGCTGGCGGACCGAGGCGGGGCTGCCCGCCCCGGATGCCCTGCGCGCGCTGGTCGCCGCGGCGGTGGCGGAGTTCCGGGCACGTACCGAGGAGCTGGCGGCCGAGGACCGTACGCGGGCCGAACTCGACCGGATCGGGCGGGACATCTGGTCCCGGACGGTCGGGGAGACCGGGCTGCCGGTACGGGCCGTGCACGCGGCCCAGTCCCTCGGGTTCCTGCGGCCCTCCGGAGCGTCGGGGTCCGGCGCGGGCGGGGGCGAGGGCGCGCCGACGCTGTTCTCCTCCGGCGCGTGGCTGCGGCTGCGCACGCCCTTCGGGTCCGTCGCGCTGCGGCGGGCGGGGACCGGGGCCCTGGGCATCAGCGTGCGCTGAAGCCGTCCGGACCCACGGCCCGTCCGGACCCCACGGCCCGTCCGGACCCCACGGCCCGTCCGGACCCCACGGCCCGTCCGGACCGCCGCTCAGTGCTGGGCCTCGCTGTCGTCCGGGCGTACGGCGATGTGGTCCGACTCCAGTTCCAGGGCGACGCGGTCGCGCATGCCGAGGGCGGCGGTGTAGTCGGCGGGCAGCTGGAGCCGCCCGGCGCGGTCGAGCATGGCGTACTCGCGGGCCACCACCGTCTCGTGGCCGGTCTCGGCGTCCACCTCGCTGCGGCGCAGCACCTCCGTGGAGGTGCGGCCGTCGCGGATGGCGACGGTGCGGCGGACCTCACCGGCCACCGCCTGGTCGTGGGTGACGATGACGACCGTGGTGCCCAACTGCTCGTTCGCCGTGCGGAACGCGGCGAAGATCTGTTCCGCGGTGTGGGAGTCCAGCTCACCCGTCGGCTCGTCCGCGAGCAGCACCGACGGGTCGCACGCGAGGGCCACGGCGATGGCGACCCGCTGCTGCTGCCCGCCGGACAGCTGCTGCGGGCGCCGGTCGCGGCAGTCCGCGATGCCCATCAGGTCCAGCAGCTCCAGCGCGCGCTCGGTGCGCGCCGCCCGGCGTCCGCCGGTGCCGGCCAGCTGCATGGGCAGGGCCACGTTCTGCGCGGCCGTCAGGTACGGCATCAGGTTCCGAGAGGTCTGCTGCCACACGAAACCGACCACCGTGCGGCGGTAGGCCAGGCGGTCCTTGGCCGTCATCGCGAGCAGGTCGCGCCCCGCGACCCGGGCAGCTCCGGCGGTCGGCGTGTCCAGCCCGGCCAGGATGTTCATCAGCGTGGACTTGCCGCTGCCCGAGGCGCCGACCAGCGCCATCAGCTCGCCCTCCCGCACCAGCAGGTCGAGCCCCTGCAGGGCCTGCACCTCCACGCCGTCCGCGCTGAAGATCCGGACCAGGCGGTCGCAGGTGATCAGGGCGTCGTGGCCGTACGCGGGCCGGTCCCGGGACGCCGTGGCGCGGTCGGCCAGGTCCGCGAGGGTGGGGTTGGTCGTCATCGGGTCTCCTCCGTGTCTGCGTCCGCGGTCCGCCGTGTCTCCGTCCGCGGTCCGCCGTCCGTCCGGTCGCCCCGTCACCGCGCGTCACCCGCCCGGAGTTCCGCCACCGCGCCGCGGCGGCCCGACCACCAGGCCTGGAGCGCCGCCACCCCCACCGTCAGGACCAGCACCGCCACCGCCGGGACGGCCAGCGACCACGGGTCGGCGCTCAGTTCCGCGCGCCCCGCGGGGGATGTCGGCGCCGACACCGCGATGGTCGTCAGGTCGATGCCGGGGGAGAGCAGCCGGACGGCCGCCCAGCCGGTCAGGACGCCGCCCAGTGCCGCGGGCAGGGCCTGCGGGAGCGACTCCAGGACGAGCAGGCGGCGGCCCTGGGCGCGGGTGAGGCCCATGGTGCGCAGCCGGGCGAGGAGGGCGGTGCGTTCGGGGGCGGTGCTCGCGAGGGACAGCAGCAGGGCCAGGGCGGCGTAACCGGCGGCGGAGGTCACGGCGGCCGTGTAGAGGTGCTCCGCACCGGACTGCAGCGGCGAGTCCACGTACGTGCCGCGTTCCTCGGACCGCAGCTGGACGGTGCCGGCGCCGTCCGTCGCCCGGCGTACCGCGCCCGCGTCCAGGTCGTCGCCGGTCAGCAGCAGTACGTTCGGCCGGACCGCCCCGGTCGGCAGCCCGGCCCGGTCCACGACGAGGAAGTCGTCGCCGGACACGGCCGGGGTGCGGTCGCGGACCAGCGCGATCCGCAGCGTGGCCGTGCTGCCGTCGGCCAGGCGCACCCGGAAGGAGTCGCCGCCGAACCGTTCGGCGACCGCGGGCGAGGCCAGGGCGGGCAGCACGGCGTCCTCGGCACCGCCCGCGGCTCCGTCCGGCCGTCTCAGCTCGCCCGCGGGGAACGCGCCGAGGTCCGTCCGCCCGGCCAGCGCCGCGTAGTCGCCCGGGTCCACCGTCGCGAGCGGCAGCGACTGGCGGCCGTCGTTCGCCCTGGCCCGGTAGTCGAGGCCGACCTCGGTGACCTCCCGCACCCCGGGCGTCTTTCCGAGGCGGCCGGGCAGCCCGGCGGGCAGCGCGGACTCCGCCTCCACCCGGCCGTCGGCGCCGACGGAGAGCAGCGCCGCCCGGTCGCGGGCGTCGGCCACGCCGCTGAGGACCGAGCCGCCGAACGCCGCCACGGTGAACGCGGTCAGCAGCGCGAGCAGCGGCAGTACGGCGGAGGCGGAGCCGCGGGCGGCCCGGGCCAGCGCGAGCGGTCCGACGGCGCCCCGCAGCCGCCGGGCCGGGCGGGCCAGTGCGCGCAGCGGCAGCGGATACAGGCGCACCAGCACCAGCGCGGCGATCACCCCGACCAGGACCGGGGCCATCGCCACCAGGTCACCGGCGCCGTCCGTCGCCCCGCGCCGGCGCAGCAGCTCGACCGCGCCGAGCGCGAGGACCACGACGGTCAGTTCGGCGACCGTACGGCGCCGCGACGCACGCGGGGACACCGCGTCGCGGCGGCCGTCGTGGACCCCTATGGCGCGGTGCGCGGCGGCGGCCCGCAGCGGCAGCGCCAGGCAGGCCACAGCGGTGACCGCGGCGGCGGCCCACAGCGAGGGGAGCAGCCGGCCGCCGGGCAGTGCGAGCAGGGCCACGCCGCATCCGAGGGCGCCCGCGGGCACGGCCGCGGCCGCCGTCTCGGCCAGCAGCCGCCCCGCCATGCCCCGTACGGAGGCGCCGCGGGCCCGCAGCAGTGCCAGTTCGGCGCGGCGCCGGTCGGTGGCCAGGCCGCCCGCCATGAGCAGGACGACGGCGGCGACCGTGCCCGTGCCCGAGGCGGCGACGACGATCAGCGGGCCGATGTCGCCGCGGAGTTCCCCGTACGTGGTGAAGGCGGCGTCGAGTCCGGTCGTGACGTCGGTGAGGGGGCTGATCGTCGCGTGCAGCTTCTCCAGGCCGGGTCCCGACTCCAGGGAGGCCACGGCGGAGGCGAGGGGGTCGAGGTCGCGGCTGTGCAGGGCGTCCGGGTCGGGGGTCAGGTGCCAGTAGCGGACCGTGGGGGTCACGCTCAGCAGCGCGGGGGCCGCCTCGGGGGCGAGCAGCAGGCCGCCGGTCCAGTAGGCGGGGTTGGAGGCCCCCATCGGTCCCGGCGTGCGCCGCAGGGAGGGGCCGCGCAGCAGGGAGTCGACGGACCAGTAGGCACTGTCGGGCTCCTCGGGCGTGACGATGCCGGTGACGCGGACGGTGAGGTCCTGTGAGCCGGGCAGGTGGATGACGGAGCCCACCTCGATGTGCAGCGTGCGGGCCGTCTCCTCGGTCACCGCGGCCTGCACCTCGGAGGTCGAGGCGGTCGCCTCCCCGCCGGGGACCTCGGGCAGTCGGCCGGAGCGCAGCCGGGAGTGGTCGGCGAGACCGTGCGGGGCGGCGAGGAGCATTTCGGCGGGGAGGCCGTCGGGCCTGGGCAGCCACGTGTCCGGCGAGGGCAGGGTCTCGGTGGTGCGGACGCCGTAGGAGGACCGCTTCTCGTCGATGACGAGCGGACGTTCGACCGTGTCGAGGGTGGACTCGTAGAGCTCGGTGAGGCGTTCGGGCCGGACGCTCTCCTCCGTGTGGGCCACCCCTCCGTCGAGGTCGGGCTCGGCGGTCACCAGGATGCCGCTCTCGCCGACCGGGGCGTGCTCGACGGCCTGGCGCAGACCGGCGTCCGTGTACCGGTCCAGCGCCCGGGGGAAGGCGGCGGCCAGGCACGCGGTCACCGCCACCAGCAGCGCCAGCGCGACGGCGGCACCGGGCGCGGCCCGCAGCCGGGTCCGCACCCAGGGCGCGGTCACGGGGTTCACCGTCCGGTACCTCCGTCCTCGAGGGGCCCCGGGGTATCCGCGCGGCGCGGTGGTGGCGCGGGCGGAGTGGCCGTCACAGGGGTCGTTCGACGCTCCGGCAGGGCGCGGGGCCGGGTGGGCGCCCGAGGTGCGGTCGTAAGCGTCCTGAGCGCGGTCGTGGGGTTCACCGGCCGGTGCCTCCGGGGTCCTTGAGGGTCACCGTCGTGTCGGTGCGGCGCAGGGCCAGGGCCGCGGTGACCAGGAGCGGGACGACGGCCATGCCGGCCACCAGCAGGAGGATGCGGTCGCCCGGCAGGGCCACGTGGACCTCCGGCACGGGGCGGGTGGCCTGCGGGGTCAGTACGGTCAGCGGGATCACCGCCCGGGTCAGGACCGAGCCCAGGGCGGCGCCGGTCAGCAGGGCCAGGCCGGTCAGCACACCCTGCTCGGCGGCGACCGTGCGGGCCAGTCGGC
This sequence comes from Streptomyces sp. BBFR25, assembly GCF_044590125.1. NCBI lineage: Bacteria > Bacillati > Actinomycetota > Actinomycetes > Kitasatosporales > Streptomycetaceae > Streptomyces > Streptomyces sp. BBFR25. Next base: position 3,059,241 of record NZ_CP172447.1, on the reverse strand, counting down.
GGCGCGAGGCGCCCAGGGCGCGCAGCACGGAGAACTCGGTGCCGCGCTCGCGCAGGGACCCGGCCGCGCTGACCGCGAAGCCGACCGCGGCGAGCGCCCCCGCCACCAGGGTCGCCGCGGCGAACGCCGCCCCGGGGCCGGCGCCGAACGGGTCGTCCCGCAGCCGCTCCGCGACCTCGTCGCGCACCAGCACCTGGGCCGGTGCGGTGTCCGGGAACGCCCGCAGGCCCGCCGCCGCCTCGTCGGTCCGCCCCCGCCCGGCCCGCAGCCACCACTCGGTGGGCGCGACGGCGGCGCCGTACTCGCTCTGCAACTGCTGGTTGACCGCGGGCAGGTCGACCAGCAGGGCGCCGCCGAACTGCCCCGAGGGGTTCTCGGCTCCGGTGCCCGGCAGTTCGCGCACGGAGCGGACGATCCGCACCGGGACGTCGTGGCCGCCGATCAGCACCGTGACGCGCTGCCCGGCGCGGGCGCCCGAGGAGTCGAGGAAACGGTCGGTGGCCACCCCGGTCACCTCGGCCGGCTCCGGCTGCGCGACCCGCAGCCGCACGGTCAGCGTGGTGATCTTCCAGCTGCCGACCTCCGAATGCCCGGTGTCGTACTCGACGGCGAGCGGACCGGAGCCGAGGACGCGCGGCGTGGACGGGGCGCCGCCCGGGAGGGGCGTGGCCGACGGCGGCGCAAGTTCCGACCCGGCCGTCCAGGCGTCGGGCAGCGGCACTGGGCGTACCGTCCCGTCGGCGGCCGTGGCCGTCACCTGCCGTACGGTCAGCCGGTGTTGTTCGCTCCGGCCGCCGGGCTGGACCACCGTGGACTCGACGCCGGTCAGGGTGAGCGGTCCGGCGGAGACGTCCAGGCCGAGGGTGTGCTCCCGGCCGTCGGCGGCCAGTGAACCGGCCGCCAGCCGGTACGGCGTGCCCCAGCGGTCCTCGACGGTGACCGTCACGTCCGCCGACCCGGAGTCGGCCGCGCCCGGGTCGGCGCCCTGGACGGTCAGGGTCGCCGCCAGCGCGAGCCGGGCCGTGCCCGCCGGGATGCTCGCGCCCTTCGACGGGCGAGCGGGCGCCATCCCGGACAGCAGCGCCCGCGGCGACTCGTCGGCGAGGTCCGGCCGCATCAGCATCAGGCCCGCCGCGTGCGAGGTGTCCAGCGCCAGCACCGTCGCCGTCCGGTCGCCGGACAGGGAGACCTCGGACCGGGCCGCGGGGGCGACTTGCGCCACCCCCGTGACACCCGCGACCTGGTCGGTGCGGCCCGGGCCCGGCGTGCCCGCGGCCTGCACCCGGATCGGCGCCCCCGTGCGGAAGTCGGCCTGGTCGTCCTGCGAACGGGACCACGAGGCGCCCTGCCCGATCGCCATCGTGCCCAGCGCCACGGCCAGCACCAGCAGCAGCACCGGCCCCGCCCCGCGCATCGGACGGCGGCTCAGCTGCCAGCCCGCCAGCGCCGCCGCGAGACCGCGCCCGCTCGCCGCCCGGCGCTCCGCGAGCCGTGCCACCAGCGGCAGCAGCCGCAGCGCCAGCACCGTCCCGGCCAGCAGCGCCAGCGTGGGCGTCGCCACGAACAGCGGATCGACCCCCAGACCGCCCGCGGCCGCGCCCTCGGCCCCGGCCCCGCCCTCGCCCGCCCCGGCGGCGGAGGTCTGCTGGTCCAGCTGCCAGTAGGCGATACCGGCGAGCACCAGCAGGCCCACGTCCGCGCCGGCCCGCAGCCAGCCCGGCAGCGCCCGGGACCGGCCGCCACCCGCCTCCGGCGCGAGGGTCAGCGCGGGCAGCGTCACGGCCAGCGTGCACCCGAGGGCCGCGACCGCCGCCACCAGCCACACCGTGCCGCCCCCGCCGGCCGTCGGCTCCCAGCCGAGCCCGATCCGCGCCAGCGCCCCGTGTCCGGCCAGCAGCCGGATCAGCGGCCCGGCCAGCAGCGGCGCGCAGACCAGCGCGGGCACCGCCAGCAGCAGCGCCTCCAGCGCAGACCCCGCCGCCAGCCGGCCCCGGGAGGCGCCGCGGGCCCGCAGCAGCCGCAGCTCGTCCGCCCGCTCCACGCTCAGCAGCCGCGCCACCAGCAGCAGCGCGCCGCCCGCGAGCAGCACGAGCTGCGACGCGATGACCAGGAGAGTGGAACGGGAGACCTCCAGCGAACGGTCGAGACGCTCCAGGATCGCGGGCAGTTCGGTGGTCGCCGCGGTGGTGCCGCTCAGCACCTGCTGCTCGCGCAGCCACGCCAGGCCGCCCCGGGCCGCGTCCCCGAGGTCCCGCGTCCGCCCGGTCGTCAGCGACGCGTAGTCCGCCGTCACCAGCCACCCGGACGACCCCGCGCTGACCCGGCCGCCGCTCAGCGCAGCGGGCGGGGCGAGCAGCGGCCCGTACGTCGTGAAGCCGCCCTGCTGGAGGCCGCGCCCGGACAGGTCGTCGAGGCGCCAGTACGGTGACCCGGCGTCGACCGGCCGGTACAGACCGCTCACCACGACGCGGACGGCGGGGCCGTCGAGCCGGTCGGTGAGGGTGAGCCGGTCGCCCGTACCGACCCCGATGCGCTCGGCGGCGGCCACCGGCACCGCCACCTCGACGGTGCCCTCGGCGTCCGGGCCCCCGTCCGCGACGGGCACCCGGCCCTCCTCGACGCGGACCTGCGTCGGGTCCAGCGCCGCGAAGTACGTCAGGTCGGGATCACCGGACCGCTCGGTGGGCGGACGCAGGGAGCCCGGCAGCGCGTACGGGCCCGAGCGCACCAGGGTCCGTACCGTACGCGGCAGCCCCTCGAAGGTCTTCGCGGCGCCCTCGCGCACGGTCGCGTCGGCGGCCGACCGCTGCTCGGCCGGTACGTCCGCCTTCACGATCAGCGCGGCGTCGGCCCCGGTGCGCGCGTCGGCGAGGGCGTGCCGCAGGGCCGCGTCGCCGATGGCGCCCGAGTAGGCGGTCAGGGTGGCCAGCACCGTGGTGGTGAGCAGGACGGTGAGCAGGGCCGCGGCCAGCAGCAGGCGATGCGCCCGCGCCCGCAGCAGCACGAACCCCACGAGCCCCCCGTACCCCGCCACCCGGCCCCCCGCCGCTGTTGTCCAGACCTCTCCGGGATGCTGTCAGAGGGGAAGGTCCGGAAGTAAGCGCTCGGGACGTGGACTTGACCGGATTGTGACCGGAATTCGGCGACGGCTGACCGGAATGCGCCCGTCAGTCCGCCGGGTCGCGCGAGGCCCGGACCGGGATCAGCCCGCGGTGTTGATCATCGAGGCCGCCGCGTACGTCAGGTACTTCCACAGCGTCTGCTCGTGCTCCTCGGACAGGCCCAGCTCGTCGAGCGCGACCCGCATGTGCTTCAGCCAGGCGTCGTGCGCGGCCCGGTCGACGGCGAAGGGCGCGTGCCGCATCCGCAGCCGCGGGTGGCCGCGGTTGTCGCTGTACGTCGTCGGGCCGCCCCAGTACTGCATGAGGAACAGCGCGAAACGGTCCTCGGCCGGCCCGAGGTCCTCCTCCGGGTACATCGGCCGCAGGATCGGGTCCTCGGCGACCCCCTCGTAGAAACGGTGGACGAGCCGGCGGAAGGTCTCCTCCCCGCCGACCTGCTCGTAGAAGGTCTGCTCCTGAAGCGTGCCGCGCCGAATCTCGTTCACGCCGTCCATGGTCTCAGACACGGGGGCATAGGACTCAAGACCTAGGACCGCTCCGGGACCCTGCCCGCCGCGCGCCCGGCCCGTACTGTGGAGGCATGGGCGGGTACGAGGATCTGGACAGCCTCGCCGCCTCCGCGCGGGCGGAGCTGGTGCGGGAGATCGAGCTGAGCGGTGCCTGGGCGGCCGACCCGGTGTGGCGGGAGGCGTTCCTGGCGGTCCCGCGCCACCTGTTCGTGCCGTACTACTACGTCGGCGTCCGCGGCGGCTACGAACGCCGGTGGGGCGAGGACCCCGACCCCGCCGCCCGCGAGCGCTGGGCGCGCGGCGCGTACGCCGACGCCCCGCTGGCGACCCGGCTGCGCGACGGCGAACTGCTCTCCTCCAGCAGCCAGCCCTCGCTGATGGCGATGATGCTGGTCGAGCTGGGCGTGCGGGACGGCGACCGGGTCCTGGAGATCGGCGCCGGCACCGGCTACAACGCCGCCCTGCTCGCCCATCGCCTCGGCGACGACGACCTGGTCACCACCGTCGATCTGGAGCCCGAGATCACCGAGTCCGCCCGCCGGCACCTCGAGACCGCCGGGTACCACCCGGTCGTCGTCACGGGCGACGGCGCCCGGGGCGTCCCCGAGCGCGCCCCCTACGACCGGATCCTCGCCACCTGCACCCTGTCCTCGGTGCCGCGCGCCTGGCCGGCCCAGTGCCGTCCCGGCGGCCGGATCCTGACCCCGCTGGCCACCGGCCTCGTCGTCCTCACCGTCCGCGACGCCGGGCACGCCGAGGGGCGCTTCCTGCACACCCCCGCGTACTTCGTACCGCTGCGCGGCGCGGACCGCGGCGAGCCCATGACGCCGGGGCTGGGCGGCGTACCGCGCCGGGCCCGGGAGAACGACCTGTTCCGCTTCCTGCTGGCGCTGAGCCGGGGCGGGCTCGATCCGCAGGAGGCGTACGCCCTGTGGGACCGCGAGGACGCCCCGCCCCGCGAGCGCTACGGCATCACCGTCAGCGGCGAACGGGCCTGGGCGTGGCTGGACGACCCCGAGGGCCCCTACGCCTGGCCGTTCGCCTGACGGTGCTGCCGGGTGGCGCTAGCCCCGGCGGATCGTGATCGTCGTCCAGGCGCCCACGTGCACCCGGTCGCCGTCCTGGAGCGGCACCGGCACGAAGGGCTGGATCGGCTCCTCGCCGCCGTTGACCGTCGTGCCGTTCGTCGAGTTCTGGTCGACGACCGCCCAGCCACCGTCCGGCTGCTGCACCAGCACCGCGTGCTGGTGCGAGACGCCCGGGTCCTCCGGCGGCACGGCCAGATCGATGTCCGGGGTGTCGCCGGTGGAGTGCCTCCGGCGCCCGATGGTGATCTGGTTGCCGGTGAGCGCGCGCTGCTGCTCGGGCGAGTACGCGGGCAGGTTCAGACCCGCGGCCTCGGGGCCGGAGCGCTGCATCATCGCCATGAAGTACTCGCGGTCCGGACCGATCGTCGCCGACCAGGTCGTCGGCTGCTGGGGCCGCTGCGGCTGCTGGGGCTGCTGCGGGAAACCCTGGCCGGGCGGGGGCGGGGGTGCCTGGGTGGCGCCGGGCTGCGGGTAGCCGTAGCCACCGCCCTGGGCCGGGGCCGGGCCCCGGCCGTTCGGACCGCCGGGGCCTCCCGGACCGGTGGACGACGGCGGGGAGAGCACCCAGTCGTCGTCACCGCCGCCGAAGGACGGGCCGCCCTGCTGCGGGCGGTTGGTCTCCTGCGGGAAGGCGGGCGGGGCGGGCGGACCGGACTGGAACCCCTGCGGGGCGCCACCGGGGCCGCCAGGGCCACCGGCGCCACCGGGCGGGGGCGGAACGGGCCCGGGCGGCGGCGGAACCGGACGCGACGGATCGCCCCCGAAACCGGGAGGGGCCGGGGGACCGGAGGGACCCCCCTGGCCGCCGGGACGGCCGGGCCCGTTCGGACCGCCGGGAGCGTGCGGGCTGTTGGGCCCACCGGGACCACCGGGGCCACCGAAGCCGCCACCAGGCCCACCGGGACCACCAGGACCGTTGGGCCCACCAGGCCCACCCGGGCCGCCGAAGCCGCCCGCGGGGCCACCCGGACCGCCGGGACCACCTGGGCCACCGGGCCCATTGGGACCGTAGGGACCGTTCGGGCCACCGGGGCCACCGGGGCCACCGGGGCCGCCCGCGGGACCGCCGGGTCCACCGGGGCCACCCGGACCGCCGCGGCCCGACGGGTCGGCGCCGAAGGGCGGCGGGCCCGGGGGGATCGGTTCTGCGGGACGGTTCATCTGGGACGGGCGGGAGCCCTGGTAGTCGTACGAGTCACCGCCGCCGTACGACGGACCCGCGGGCGGCTGCCCGAAGTGCGGCGCCGGGGCGGGGCCGCCGGACGCCGGCGGACGCGGGGCGGCCGGGGTGTACGAGGTGGCGGTGTTGGTCAGGAAGTTCCACCGGCACTCCTCGCAGAACGGCGCACCGCCCTCCCGCGGCGTGCGGCACTGCGGGCACAACTGCGGCTCGCCGCCGGGACCGCCGGGACCGCCGCCCGGCCCCCCGGGACCGCCCGGACCGGCGGGCGGCGGGAAGCCGTAGCCGCCGCCGGGCGGCGGTGGCGGCGGAGGGGGCGGCACGGCACCGGCCATGCGGTGACCGCAGACCTCGCACCAGTCGTCGGAACCCGACTGGTGTCCGTTCGGGCAGGTCGGCATGTCGGAGCTTCCCTCTCTTGCGGGCGTGTCGCGCGGTTGTTGTGCGTCACTTCTTTACACGAACCGTCTTGGTCGACCGGGTCTCGAGAGTCATCTCGTCGGCCTCCTCGACCTTCGCTTTCAGTCGCACAGTACCTGCCGCCGCGTCCACTACGTCCACCACCTTCGCGAGCAGTTTCGCCGTATCGGCGTTTCCGGAGGCGCCGGCGAGCTGAACCGCGCGGCCCAGTCTGGCCGTTGCTCCGTCGATGTCTCCCGCTTTGCGTAGATCCAGCCCTTGTTGGATGGCTTGTGCCAGTTCGGCCTGCCCGGTGTAGTGGGCGACTTGCGGGTTGATCGACGTGGAGGCCGTCATGTCGTCCGTCCACACGGCCCGTACGAGACCCTGTGCGCCGAGGTTCTGGACACTGCCCCCAGGCTCCGGGATGACCAGGGAGACGCGGGCGGCGAGCATCTCCTGGCCGATGCCCGCGGCCGGTACCTCCACGCAGACGTGGTAGTCACGGGACTCGTCGCCCCAGGAACCGATGGGGTAGTCGCCGGCCCGCGGGCCCGCCTCGGTGCGGCGGCCGGTCAGTTCTTCGACCGTCGGGGCGACCTGCTTGACGAACTTCACCGTGGTGCCGACCGGGGTCCACAGCCGCAGCGCCACGTCCGCGACCTCCTTGCCCATGGCCGTCTCCATCATCCGCGTGAAGTCGGCGGCCAGACCGGCCGGATCGGCGACGATGTCGGCGGTGCCGAGCAGGGCGGAGGCGATCCCTGTGACTTCTTTCACTTCCCAGTCGGTGCCCACACCACGGGCGTCGCAGGTGAAACGCCCGGCGCAGGCGTCGAGCGCGGCCCTGAGGTCCTCGGGCGACTCGTGCTCGTTGCGGCCGTCGGTGAGCAGGATGCCGTGCCGGATGGCGACGTCCGCGGTGGACAGCAGCCGGTCGGCCAGCCGCAGCCAGGTGCCGATGGCGGTGCCGCCGCCCGCGCCGAGGCTGCGCAGCGCCTGCTTGGCCTGTGCCCGGGTGGTGGCGTCGGCGACCGCGAGCCGGCCGCCGCCCGGGTAGACCTCCTTGGCCACGTGCGTGCCGCCGACCACGGCGAAGTGCACGCCGTCGCGCAGGGTGTCGATCGCGGCGGACGTGGCGTCGCGGGCGTTGCGCATCTTGGTCGGCGGGTAGTCCATCGAGCCCGAGCAGTCGACCATCAGCGCCACGGCGGCGGACGGGCCCTGACCGGGCGAGTACAGGTGGGGCGCGGCGACCGCGCTCCCGACCGTGCCGCCGCCGGTCGCGGTGACCGTGACGATGGCGTTGACCTCACGGCCGCCCTCGGGCAGGTACTCGTTCTGGTAGACGTCCACCGCGAACTGCGGCACGTTCGACTTCGAGAAATTGGCCATGCCGGATCGCATCCCCCTTTACGTCCCCACAGCGGTGGGGGTCCTGACTTGCGGGTGCGGACCGCCCCCTGCGGTCCGCGAGGCCGCCCCTCCACCCGTGTCCGTGCGGGGGCCTCAGGCCGATCCTGCCCCCTGCGGCGGGGCCGGGAACGGCAGGAGGGCCACTGTTACGTTGTCGTGGCCCCCGCCGTCCAGGGCGTGACCGACCAGGACGCGGGCGCCGTGCAGCGGCCGGGCGGCGGCGTCCAGGGGCATGGCCTCGGCCATCTCCTCGGCGGACTCCGCGTAGTTCCACAGGCCGTCCGTGCAGACCACGACCACACCGGGGCGGTCCGGCTTGAACGACGCGGTGTGCGGCTCCAGTTCGTAGGCGTCGGCGCCCAGCCAGCCGGTGATCGCGTGGGCGCGCTCGTCGGCGTAGGCCTCCGCCTCGCTCATCAGACCGGCGGCGACCATCTGCGCGGCCCACGAGTCGTCCTCGGTGAGCCGGGCGGGCGGGGTGGTGCGGTCGGCCGGCACCCAGTAGACCCGGCTGTCGCCGACCCAGCCGACGACCAGCAGACCCGCGGTGACCACGGCGCCGACCAGGGTGCAGGCGGGCGCGTTCTGGTGCGGGGCCTGCTCGCGGGCGGTGGCGGGCTCGTCGGCCAGCGCGTTGACGGCCTGCGAGGCGGCGAGGATGGCGTCGTGCATGGCCTGCTGCGGGTGCGTGCCGCGCGGCAGGGCGCCGAGCAGCGACGCGCCGGCCGCCCGGGACGCGGCGAGGGAGGCGTCGTCGGGGCGGGTCGCCGAGGACACGCCGTCGCAGACGATCGCCACGGAGGCGGGGGCGCCGTCGGGCAGCGCGGTGCAGCCCACCGCGAACGCGTCCTCGTTGCGGTGGTGGCGCAGACCGCGGTCGCTGACGGCGGCGACCGGTCCCGACTCCTGCTCCATGTGGTCGCGTTCGCGGGGCTGGGCGTGCCCGCAGTTCTCGCAGTAGCCGTCGTCGTCGACCCGGCCCGCGCGGCAGGCCACACACACCTTCTCGGCCGCGGCCGGTGCGGTGGGCGGGGCCGGTGCGGCGGGCGCGACGGGTTCGGCCGCGGCGGCCTGTTGGGCGGGCACGGCCTGTTCGGCGGTCAGCCGCGGGTCGGGCGCCTGCAACGGGTACTCGTCGGGCTCGCCCGGCCGGTCGAACCGCACACCGGGCGCGGGCGGAGGCGGCGGGGGCGGCGGCAGCAGCGGGGAGCCGCCCGAGTCCGTGCCCGGGAGTTCGGCCGCCGCGTGCACCGGGGCGGGGCGGCCGTGGCCGTCCGAGTCCCGGGCCACGGGCCAGTCCACGCCCTCCTGCGCGGGCACCGCGCCGTTGATGGCGAGTGTCGGACTGTCCTCGGGCCGCGCGGGCACGACGGACAGGTCGTATCCGCACGCACCGCAGAAGCGGTCACCCGACTCGAGGGGCTCCTCGCAGCTCGGGCACTTCGACACAGCGGCCTGCTGGGGCATCTGCGACATCAACTACACCCACGTCCGGGGGCGGTAACGATTGGCACGTTCCACCAGGTCGATCCTCTCCTCGCCGCCCCGCGCCAGCCGGGCCAGCGTGCGGTACGAACGCTCCAGGCCGAAGCGCAGCCCGCGTTCGTCCAGGCCACTGCCGAGCAGTGTCCGTCCCCCGGCGGCGGGAGGGACGGAACCCCGACCTCCGGAGAGTACCCAGTCCAGCGCGCAACCGAGGACCTCGGCCGACAGCTGCTCGCGCCGCGCCGGATCCAGACCGTACACGTCCAGCGCCTCGACCTGCCGCGCGGCGGCCACCAGATCGTCCAGGAACTCCAGGTCACCCGCCGCCGCGGTGCGCCGCCGCAGCCGCGCCCGGACGGCCGCCACGCGTGCCGCGGTGCAGTGGACGGACGTCTCCGGCACGGACTCCAACGTCCGTACGGCACCGGCCCGGTCACCGGCGGCCAGCTGCACCCGGGCGAGACCGAACGCCGCGCTGACGTGGCTCGGGTCGGAGGACCACACCAGCCGGTAGTACTCGGCGGCGTTGTCGAGCTGCCCCAGCACCTCCGCGCACAGGCCGAGCGCCAGCTTGGGCGCGATCTCGCCGGGGAAGGCGTCGTAGATCGCGTCGAAGGCCAGCGCGGCGTCCTCGTGGGCGCCGGTCACCAGGGCGGCGAGACCCCGGTACCAGACCACCCGCCAGTCGTCGGGACGCTCGCTCTCCAGGGTCTCCAGCGCCTCCAGGGCGCCGGACGCGTCGCCGCTCTCCAGCCGGGCCCTGATCTGCCGCAGCCGGGTCTCGGTCGACGGCGCCGGGGCCGCGGCCAGCGCGGTCAGCAGCTCGGCCGGCGCGGAGGCCATGAGGCCCGCCAGGAAGCCCGCGTTGGGGTCACCGGCGTCGACCCGGGGGACCGGCAGCGCCAGCGAGGCGGCGGGCGCGTCGGCGTCCTTGACCAGACCGACGGGCCCGGTGCCGAGACCGCCGACCGAGCTGACCGCACCCGGCAGCGAGGCGCTCGCGCCCCCGGACGCGGCCACCGGCGTACCCGTCCCCGTACCCGCGCCGACCGGCGGGGCGTGTGCGACGGTCCCGCCCGGCGCGCCCACGGCGGGGCCGGACCCGCCCGGCAGCGCGGGCGCGGAGCCCGCACCTCCCGGCAGGGCCGCACCGGAGCCGCCCCGGCGGCCTCTCGGACTCGGCACCCGCGCTCCCAGCCGCGACACCTCGCCGTCCAGACGCGGGAACAACTCCGTGTCCGTGACCCGGACCTCGGGCCCGAACAGGGTGGAGACGGCGGGCCTGGCGCGGCCCGTCTGGAGCGAGACCACCTCGCGCAGCACACCCGTCAGCTGCTCCGCCATCTCCTGCGCGGAGGCGAACCTGCGGGCCGGGTCCGGGTCGGTGGCCCGCACCAGCAGCCGGTAGAACGACTCGTACTGCCGGAAGACCTCGATGCTGTCCGGGTCGGGCAGCGAGTCCGCGTAGACGGTGGTGTAGCCCTGGAAGTCGAAGGACAGCACGGCGAGGGTCCGGCCGACCGTGTACAGGTCGGACGCCACCGAGGGGCCGACGTCGGCGACCTCCGGGGCCTGGTAGCCCACCGTGCCGTAGATGGCCGACTCGTCGTCGTCCATGCGGCGCACCGCGCCCATGTCTATGAGCTTGAGCTGGTCCTCGGTCTGGATGGCGTTGTCGACCTTGAAGTCGCAGTACAGCAGCTTGCGGCTGTGCAGGTGGCCGAGCGCCTCCAGCGCCTCGATGCCGTACGCGCAGGCCTGCTCGACCGGCAGCGGGTCGCGCCGGCCCTGAGGGGAGCGCCGGGCGTTGGCGATCTCCTTGAGCGACTTGCCGCCGACGTACTCCATGACGATGTAGCCGTCGAGGGAGCCGGTGCGCTGGTCGAGGTGCTCGACGAAGTTGTAGATCCGCACGATGTTGGCGTGCTCGATCTCGGCGAGGAAGCGCCGCTCGGAGATCGCCGCCGCCATCGCGTCCTGGTCGCCGGTGTCCAGCAGGCCCTTGAGGACCACCCAGCGGTCGGAGACCGCCTTGTCGACGGCGAGGTAGACCCAGCCGAGGCCGCCGTGCGCCAGGCAGCCCACCACCTCGTACTGGCCGTGCACCACGTCACCGGCCGTCAGCTTGGGCACGAACGAGTAGGGGTGGCCGCACTTGGTGCAGAAGCCCTCCGTGCGGCCCGGCCGCTCGCCGCGCGACCGCCCGACCGGCGCCCCGCAGTCCGAACGCGAGCAGAACCGCTTGCGCTCCGGCACCTCCGGGTGGTCCATCACCATCTCGCGCGGATCGGGCCGCGGCACCGCCGGTACCTCGACGAGCCCGACGCCGAGGCGCCCGCGCGCGGTGGATGCGGCACCCGAACCGGAGCTGCGCACCGACACCGAACGCCCCGTGGAGCGGCCCGACACGGCTCGCGAGAGCCGCCCCGACACGGAGCGCCGGGACTTCGAGGACTGCGAGGACGTACGGGAGCTGCGGGCGCTGGAGCGGGAGCTGCCGCCGCTGCCCGACGAACCGCGCGATCCGCGCGAGCCCTTGCCTCCGCCTCCACCCCCGCCTCCGGTGACGCCGGTCGGTGTCGAGCCCAGCGCGCCGCCCGCCGCGACGACCGGCGCGAGACCGCACGTGTCGCAGTACAGCTCGCCGCCGCCCATGTCCTCGTAGGTCCCGCCGCAGCCGGGGCGCTGACACGTCCGCCCTGCCTCACTCATGACGCTGCCTCCCCCTCGTCGCTCCGGTCACCGCTCATGCGCCGGGCCCCGTCCGGTCCACCGGGCCGCCCTGGCCGGGCACGCGCCGTGCGGTGCCGAGCAGTTCGGCCGCCGCGTGCTGGTAGCGCAGCACGGCCTGCTCGGCGACGCGCAGGTCGCAGGGCGCGCTCCACAGCATGCGGCGGGCCTTCTCGTACTTCTCGGCCAGCTCGGGGTCCTCGGCGTGGCCCAGCCGGGCCATCTTCGCCTTGTACGCGTCGAGACGGCCGCGCAGCTCGGCGCGGACCGCGAGCGGCGCGGTGACCGCCGTCAACGACTCACGGGCCCGCAGCAGTTCGTCCTCGGCCTTCTCCTCCAGGGACTCCAGGAGCGGCGACAGCCGGTGCCACTGGGCGTGCCTGCGGTACTCGGCGGCCGCGGCGAGCTGCTCCTGGAGCACGATCGGCGGCCCGCCGACCACCGGGACCTCCGTCGCGGCGATCTTCGCCAGCACCTCGCCCCGCGCGGTACGGGCCTCGGCCAGCGTGCGGTCCGCGCGCGAGAGCACGTCCCGCAGCCGCACGATCCGCTGCTCGGCGTCCTGGCGCACCGCCAGCACCGCGTCGATCTCGCGGCGCACCTCCTCCAGGGCGCGCGCCTCCCGGTCGTAGACCGTGGTGTCGGGGCGGCCGCCGCCCGGCGCCGAACTGCCCTGGGCGGGCTGCCAGAAGGCCAGCGGGTCGGAGATCACCTGCTCCCGCAGCCGCGTCAGGGTGCGGGTGATCCGCTCCAGGTCGTCACCGGCCGGGTGCTCGCCGGGGCGCACGCCCACCGAGTGGGCCAGCTTGCGGGTGCGCTGCAGCTCGGCGGCGAGTAAATCGATCCGGGCGGGCAGCGCCGACCACACCGCGTCGGCGGCGACCACCATGTCCAGGGAACCGGCGTACAGCTGGTTCATCCGTTCCACCAGCGTCACCAGCGAGTACCGCTCGCTGAGCCGGCCCGGGCCGCCCTGCAGGGTGGGCGCGTTCGCGGTGGCTCCGCCGGACACCGTGACGGCCTCGCCGCGCAGCAGCTCCGTCAGCTCCGCCAGGTCCTCGCGGCTGGACCAGCGGCGCCGGGAGCGGATCTCCCGGGCGGTGCGCAGCGCGCCCGTGTACGCGTCGAAGTAGGACCACAGCAGCGTGATCGACGCCTCCGCGGCACTCCAGCGCTCGGCGGTGACGCCGGTCAGCTCGGCGCCCTCGAGGAGTCTGCGGCCCGCGTGGTCCTGGAGGGCGAGGAGCGAGGTCTCGATCGCCTCGTGCTCCGCGCCGAGCCGCGCCAGCGCACGGTCCACCTCGTCCCGGTCCATCACCGGCCCGGTGGGTCCCGTGTCGCCCATCGATCACCTCTCGCCGTCGCGGACTTGTGTGCCGTGCGTGTGTTCTGTGCTTCGCCTGCGCCGCCGCCGGTCAGCTCCTGCGCAGGTACTGCGGGGTCGGCGGCAGCGACTTCGCCGCACCGTCCATGGTCTCCGACAGCCACTCCTCGTACGAGTGCTGCCAGCCGCCCGCCCGGTCCGCGCGCCACTCCTCGAGGACCCGGTTGACCCGGCGTACCAGATCGTCGGCGTCCTTCTTCATCGCCACGCCGTAGTACTCGGTGGTGAAGGCGTCGCCCTTCAGTTCGACCGTCGGGTCCTGCGCGGCCTGGCTCGCGGCGAGGGCGCCGTCGGTGACCACCGCGTCCACCTCGCCGAGCTGGAGCCGCACCAGGCAGTCGAGTTGGTTGGGCACGGTGGTGCGCAGGTCGACGCCCTCGGCGAGCCTGCCGTCCCGCTGGTCCTGCTCCAGCGTGCTCAGCGCCGTCGAACCCGCCGCCGTGCAGATCTCCTTGCCGGCCAGCGTGCCGTCGTACCCGGTGATCTTCGAGGACTTGGGAGCCAGCACCTGCTGGCCGGTCCTGAAGTAGGGGGCGGAGAACGCGACGTCCTCCATCCGGTCGCAGTTGATGGTCATCGTGCGGACCACCATGTCGACCCGGCCGTCCTGGATCGCGGGGATGCGCTGGTCGGTGGGGATCGCCTTGAACTGCACCGCGTCCTCGTCGCCGAGGATGTCCTTGGCGATCCGGTGCGCCAGGTCGATGTCGAAGCCCTCCAGTTCGGCGTCGCCGCCGCTGTTCGGGTCGCGGTAGCCCCAGCGGTAGCTGTTCTGGTCGACGCCGACGATCAGCTTGCGCTTCTCGCCCTCGCGGGCGCGGATCTCGTCGATGGTGGGACCGTCGTCCCCGGACGGGGCGAGGGTCTGCTTCTCCGGGTCCGTGCACTCCTGCGCGGCCCGTGCCTGGCTGCCGTGGGCGACGCCGTGGCCGTCGTCGTCCGCAGCGCCGCCACCGCCGGTGCCGTGCCAGGGGACCATCGGCAGGAGCAGGGCAGCCAGCACCGCGAGGGCGCAGGCGAAGGCCATCGCCCCCACGCCGCCCCAGCCCTTCAGGCCGGTCCGCAACCGTCCCGCCCGCATCCGCACGCCCCCTCTCACGGGTCCTGCCTTCACGGCCTCCACGGGCACCCCTTCCCACCGGCCCGCCGGGCCCGCACCCCGACTCACCGGTACTCCGACAGCCTGCGGCCGATGCCTATGAGCGCGCCGGCCGCCCCCAGTGCGGCGAGCACGCCCGCGCCCTGCGGCAGGTAGCCCATCGCGTCCAGGCCGTCGCCCGCCGCCTGCTCGAACTCCGCCTTCTCGTGCTTCAGCGCGGTGGCGAGCGCGGCGTCGACGCCGTCGAAGCACTCCACCGTGGCGCCTTCGCCACCGATCACCAGGTTCAACGCCTGCTGGTAGTTGCCGTTCTCGTCCTGCGTACGGGCCGAGGTGTGGCGCTTCTTCCACTCCGTCATGTCGCCGTTCGCCGTGTCGACCGGCTGTTCGCCCGCCTTGTCGTCGGCGAGCCGCCCCGCCTCGGCCAGCGCCGCGCCGAGGCTGTCCAGGTTCTTGCCGAAGGCCAGGTCGTAGGAGTCGTACGTCTTGTCGCCCACCTTGGTCGTCTCCGCGCCGCGGGAGACCAGGGTCAGGTTCTCGTTGCCCCTCGCCTTGAGGGAGGCGATGCGGGCCTCGTTCAGCGCGTTGAGGGAGCGTACGCCGTGCTCGTAGGAGTCGGTCAGATGCGACCGCGCGACGCTGTGGCCGACGACCAGCCAGAGCAGCACCACCGCGGAGGCGGCGGTCGCCGCGACCAGGCCGTGGTTCAGCACGCGGTTGGTGCGCCGGTAGTTCCGGTGCTGGGCCCAGGCCAGCGCGGCGAGCAGGACGACGCCGAGGGCGATCGCCGCCCAGGGGTAGGGCTTGGCGTCGCCGTAGTCGGCGCCCAGCCGCTGGTTCTCCTTCTTGTAGAGGTCCTCCGCCGCCGGGAGCATCTCCTTCTGCATCTTCTCGTTGGCGTAGCGCAGATAGGCGCCGCCGACCGGGAAGCCCTGCCGGTTGTAGGTGCGGGCGCGCTCGACCAGGCCCTTGTACTCGGGCAGCAGGCGGTTGAGCTTCGCGATGGTCGTCGCCGCCGGTGACTTCGGCTCGGAGTTGGCGGCGGCCGTCACGAGCCCGTCGGCGGCCGTACGGATGCCGTTGTCGTAGCGCGTACGGGAGTCCTCCGTCTCCTGGCCGCCGGCCAGGAAGCCGCTGGAGGCCGCGGTGTTGGCCTCGGCCAGGGAGCGGTAGATGTCGGCCGCGGCGGAGCTGAGCGGCTGGCTGCGGGTGATGACGTCGTCGGCGGCCGTGGTCCGCGCGTTCATCTGCCAGGCGGTGACGGTGCCGAAGGCGACGACGAGCACGGCGAGCACCGCGCCGATGATGCGCAGCCGCCCCGGCTCGGTGACCGCCGCCGCGCGCAGCCGGTCCACGCCCTCGGCGAACGCGGTGCGCCGCGGCGCCGTGTCCGGCGGCGGTGGCGCGCTGGTCTCCGGCGCTTGAGTCACTGCTGACCTCCCCCATGGTCATCCGTCGCCGCAAGTATCGCTGTCCGCAGCGACATTCGCACCGGCCTTCGCCCGATCTTGATGTGGTCCCGGTGCAACGCACCACCCCTGCCCATGAATACGCCACGGGAACCGGTTCGGTTCCCGTGGCGGCTCAGGCGGCGAAGTGTGCCCGGGCGCGCTCCCCGGCCCCGGGCGCCGCGCCCACGTGGTCGAGGCCCAGCAGCACCGCGCCCAGCACCGGCCGGGCCGTCACCACCCGGGGCACGGCCTTGGGGGCACGGACCGCCAGCAGGTCCCGTATCCGCCCGTCGAGCTGCGGGTGCCGGGCCGCCAGCACGCTGCCGCCCAGCAGGACCGGCGCCGGTTCGGCCAGCAGGTCGAGGCGGGTCAGCGCGACCGTGGCCATGGCCACCACCTCGTCGGCCTGCCGGTCCACGACGGAGCGCGCCAGCGGGTCGCCGCCGGCCGCCGTGGCGAACAGCACGGGCGTCAGTTCGTGCCGCCGCGCCGGTTCGACCCGCCGCAGGTGCAGGGCCTCGATGAGGGCGTACATGGAGTCGAGGCCGAAGTGGGCCGGCAGGGTGCGGGCCAGTTCCGTCGCCTCGCCCCGGCCGTCCTCCGCGCGCGCGGCGTGCCACAGCGCCTCCTCGGCCAGACCCCAGCCGCCTCCCCAGTCGCCGGAGATGCGGCCGATGGCCGGGAAGCGGGCGGTGCGGCCGTCGGGGCGCATGCCGACGCAGTTCACACCGGCCCCGCACACGACCGCGACCCCCAGCGGCTCGGCGACGCCCGCCCGCAGGATCGCGAACGTGTCGTTGCGGACCTCGACGCTCACGCCCCACGCGCGCGCGTGCAGCGCGGCGGCCAGCTGCTCCTCCTCCACGGGCAGGTCGGCGTTGGCCAGACACGCCGACACATGCTCGACGGAGGCGACCCCGGCCGCCGCGAACGCCCGCGTCACCGCGTCCGCCAGGGTGTCCACCGCCCGTTCGACGCCGACCGCGGGCGGCCGGAAGGCCCCGCCGCGGGCCGTGCCGAGGACCTCCCCGTCGGCCGCCACCACGGCCACGTCGGTCTTGCTGTTGCCCGCGTCGACGGCGAGGACGCTTGCGCTCAGGCCCACGCGAGGTGCTCCCGGTTGTGCGCGATCAGCCGGTCGGTGAGCTGTTCGGCGTACGCGTACTGGCCCACGAGGGGGTGGGCGAGCAGCGCCCGGAAGACCCGGTCCCGGCCGCCGCGCAGGGCCGCGTCCAGGGCCAGGTCCTCGTAGGCGGTCACGTGCGCGATGAGCCCCGCGTACAGCGGGTCCACGTCCGCCACCGGCAGCGGGGCGGCACCCTTGCCGCCCACCGCGGCCGGGACCTCGACGACCGCGTCGTCGGGGAGGAAGGGCAGCGTGCCCCGGTTGTAGGTGTTCACCACCTGGTACGGGGAGCCCGTGCCGCCGAGCAGGGCGGCGGCGAGGTCGACGGCCGCCTCGGAGTAGTAGGCGCCGCCGCGCTTGGCGAGCAGCGCGGGCTTCTCGTCCAGGGCCGGATCGCCGTACATCTCCAGCAGTTGCCGCTCCATGTGGGCCACCTCGGCGGCCCGGGACGGCTTGGTGCGCAGCTCGTCGACGACCTCGTCGTGGGCGTAGTAGTAGCGCAGGTAGTAGGAGGGGACGACGCCCAGGCGGTCCAGGAGCGGGCGGGGCAGGCGCAGGTCGGCGGCGACCGCCTCCCCGTGCTCGGCCAGCAGGCGGGGCAGCACGTCCTCGCCCTCGGGACCGCCGAGGCGTACGCCGGTCTCCCAGGTGAGGTGGTTGAGGCCGACGTGGTCCAGGTGGACGTCGGCGGGCGCCACCCCGAGCAGCGCGGCGAACTTGCGCTGGAGCCCGATCGCCACGTTGCACAGCCCGACCGCCCGGTGCCCGGCCTGGAGCAGGGCGCGGGTGACGATGCCGACCGGGTTGGTGAAGTCGATGATCCAGGCGTCCGGGTTGGCCCGGCGCACCCGCTCGGCGATGTCCAGCACCACCGGCACCGTGCGCAGCGCCTTGGCGAGCCCGCCCGCGCCGGTCGTCTCCTGGCCGACGCAGCCGCACTCCAGCGGCCAGGTCTCGTCCTGCTGCCTGGCGGCCTGCCCGCCGACCCGCAGCTGGAGCAGCACGGCGTCGGCACCGTCGACGGCCGCGTCCAGGTCGGAGGTGGTGACCACGCGGCCATCGTGCCCCTGCCGGGCGAAGATGCGCCGGGCGAGGCCGCCGACCAACTCCAGCCGCTCCCGCGCCGGATCGACCAGGACCAGCTCCTGGACCGGCAGCGTGTCCCGCAACCGGGCGAAGCCGTCGATCAGTTCGGGCGTGTAGGTCGAACCGCCGCCGACCACGGTGAGTTTCATGAAGTCATCAACCCTTTACTCCGGTCAGTGTGACGCCCTCGACGAACGCCTTCTGCGCGAAGAAGAACACGAGGATCACGGGGGCCATGACCAGCACGGTCGCGGCCATGGTGAGGTTCCAGTCGGTGTGGTGGGCGCCCTTGAAGGACTCCAGGCCGTAGGAGAGCGTCCAGGCGCCGGGGTTCTCGGAGGCGTAGATCTGGGGGCCGAAGTAGTCGTTCCAGGCGTAGAAGAACTGGAAGAGGGCCACGGCGGCGATGCCCGGCCTGGCCATCGGCAGGACGACCTTCAGCAGGGTGCTCAGCTCCCCGCAGCCGTCGACCTTCGCCGCGTCCAGGTACTCGTCCGGGATGGTCAGCAGGAACTGGCGCAGCAGGAAGATGGAGAAGGCGTCGCCGAAGGCCATCGGGATGATCAGCGGCCACAGCGTGCCGGACAGGTCCAGCTGCTTCGCCCAGAACAGGTACATCGGGATGATGATCACCTGCGGGGGCAGCATCATCATCGAGATCACCAGCATCAGGGACAGGTGCCGCCCCCGGAAGCGGAACTTGGCCAACGCGTACGCCACCGGGATCGACGACGCCACGGTCAGCACGGTGCCGAGCCCCGCGTACAGCAGCGTGTTCTTCCACCAGGTGAGGAAGCCGGGCGTGTCCAGGACCGTGCGGTAGTTGCCCCACTCCCAGGTGTGCGGCCACAGGTCGCGGGTGAGGGCCTGCTGGTCGCTCATCAGCGAGGTGAGCACCACGAAGACGAACGGCAGCGTGAAGAAGAGGGCGGCGGCCACGCCGAGGGAGTGGACGGCGATCCAGTGCAGCAGGACGCGCCGGCGGGCGGTGCGCTCCTCGGTGGGCGGCGGGCCGGCGGCCGCGGCGGGCCGGGCCGGCAGCTGGGCCGTCGGTACCTGGGTGGTCATCGGTCACCTGCCTGGATCAGACCGCCCCGGCGGCGCATCAGCAGCGCCGTGAACGCCATGGCGAGCGCGAACAGTACGAGCGCGACCACACAGGCGGAGCCGTAGTCGAAGCGCTGGAAGCCGAGGTTGTAGACGAGCTGGGGGAGGGTGAGGGTCGACTTGTCGGGATAGCCGGGCTCGAAGGACTGGCCGGAGCCGCCGATGATCCCGGAGGCGACCTTCCCGGCGACCAGCGGCTGCGTGTAGTACTGCATGGTCTGGATCACGCCCGTGACCACGGCGAACAGCACGATCGGCGAGATGTTCGGCAGCGTCACGAACCGGAACCGCTGCCAGGCCGACGCCCCGTCCAGCTCGGCCGCCTCGTACTGCTCCCTCGGCACGTCGAGCAGCGCGGCCATGAAGATCACCATCAGGTCGCCCACGCCCCACACCGCGAGCGCGGTCAGCGCCGGTTTGGACCAGGCGGCGTCCGTGAACCAGCCGGGCGCCGGTACGCCGAGGCCCTCCAGGACCGAGTTGACCGGCCCCGTGCCGGGGTTGAGGAGGAAGACGAAGGCCAGCGTCGCGGCGACGGGCGGGGCGAGGTAGGGCAGGTAGAAGAGGGTGCGGAAGACCCCGGCGCCCGTCTTGATCTTCGTGATGAGCAGCCCGACCCCGAGCCCGAACGCCACCCGGCAGGTCACCATCACCAGGACCAGCCAGAGGGTGTTGCGCAGCGCGGGCCAGAACAGCGGGTAGTCCTGGAAGACGTACGCCCAGTTCTCCAGGCCCCGGAACTCCGGGACGCCGAAGCCGTCGTACTTCATCAGCGAGAAGTACACGGTGGACACCAGGGGATAGGCGAAGAAGACGCCGAACCCGACGAGCCACGGTGACATGAAGGCCGCCGTCCGAAGCGCCGAGGACCGGCGCTTCGCGCGGAGCGTGTGGGTGGCCATGGACCGCTACTTCGCCTGCGCGATGTCGCGGTCGATCTGCGCGGCGGTCTTCTCCAGACCGGCCTGGAGATCCTTCACCTTGCCCGACTCGTACTGGTAGCCGAAGTCCTGGAGGGTCAGCTGGTACGTGGCGCCGTTGACGGAGGCGGGCGGGGAGTTCGACTCGGGGTGCTGGGCGATGTCCAGGAAGGTCTTGAACGCCGGGTCGGTCTTCAGGTCGGGGGACTTGAGGGCCGGGAAGGTGGAGGGCACGTTGCGGATGGCGTTGGCGAAGGCGACGACGGCCCCGGTGTCGGTCGTCATGTACTTCACCAGCTCCCACGCGGCGTTCTGCTTCTTGCTCTGCGGGGCGATGCCCATGACGGTGCCGGACAGGAACCCCTTGCCGTACTCGTCCGCCTCGTCGTCGGCGACGGGCATCGGCGCGGTGCCGATCTCGAAGTCGACGCCCGCGTCCTTCGCCATGCCGAGCCGCCACTCGCCGTCCAGCTGCATGGCGACCTGGCCGGTCTGGAAGGGGTGCTTGGCGCCCCACTCGTCACCGAAGGTGTTGCGGTACCTCTCCAGCTTCTCGAAGCCGCCCAGGTCGTCGACGAGCTTCTTCTGGTACGTGAACATCTCGGCGAAGGCCGGGTCCTCGGCGACGCTGGACTTGCCGTCCTCGTCGAAGTAGGCGTGGTCCCACTGGGACATGTAGTGGTCGACGACGGTCTCGTAGCCGTGGTAGTTCGGCATGAAGCCGAGTTGCTGGTACCCCTCGCCCTTGGTCTTCGTCAGCTTCTTCGCCACCTGGGCGAACTCCGACCAGGTCTTCGGCGGGGCCTTGATCCCGGCCGCCTCGAAGGCGTCCTTGTTGTAGTAGAGGCCGTAGGCGTCGCCGAGCAGCGGCAGGGCGCAGCGCGTCCCCTCGAACTGGGTGTACTCCAGCATCGGCTTCGGGATCAGTGCGTCGAGATCGAGCTTGGACTTCTCGACGAAGGGCTTCAGGTCGAGGAAGGCGCCCGAGGAGCAGAACTTGCCGATGTTGGAGGTGGTGAACGAGGACACCACGTCGGGGCCGCTCGAACCGCCCGCGCGCAGGGCCTGGTTGAGCTTGTCGTCGTTGATGTTGCCGACGACCTTCACCTTGATGTTGGGGTGCGCCTTCTCGAAGCGGTCCACGTTGGCCTGCACGGCCTTCACCTCGGCGGGCGCGCTCCAGCCGTGCCAGAAGGTGAGGGTCGTCTCGGCGTCCGGGTCGTCGGAGGCGCCGGATTCGGACTGGCCGGTACAGGCGGTGGCGAGCAGCGCGAGCGAGGCGGAGGCGGCGATCGCGAGGGCCGCTTTTCGGGATATTCCGGGCATGGCGAAGCTCCCAGGGGCAGGGTGGGGACAGGTGGGTGGGGCGGGGTGGGGCCGGTGGGACGGGGCGGGGTGGAGCCGGTGGGTGGCGCGGGGGTCAGCGCGAGGTGTCGAAGACCTCGTCGCGGGTGGTCGCGAGCGCGCTCTCCAGCGCGCCGCGCAGGACGGGGTGCTCGGCCACCTCGCCGACGGCGAGCCGGGGCCGGGAGGCGGCCAGTTCCTCCAGCTCGTCCCGGACCAGGTCGCGCAGCGCCTCCCCGCCCGCGGTGAGGGCGGTGCCGCTCAGCACCACCAGCTCGGGGTCGAGCACCGAGACGAGGGAGGCGAGGCCGGTGGCCAGGCGGGTGGCGTAGGTCTGGAGCAGTCGGCGGTGCGGGCCGTCGCCGGTGCCCGCCCGCGCCGCCCGGGCGACCAGGGCGGCGGCGACCTCGGTGTACGGCCCCGAGGGCACGTCGGTGACCCCCAGCTCCCGGGCCAGTCCCGCCAGGGCCTGGGAACCGGCCAGCTCCTGGAAGCCGCCGCTGCCGGTGCGGCTGACCTTGCGGACCAGCGGCGCGCCCGGCACCGGCAGGAACCCGACCTCCCCGGCGCCGCCGGTCCAGCCGCGGTGCAGCCGGCCGCCCAGGACCAGGGCGGCGCCCAGACCCTCCTGGTTCCACAGCAGGACGAAGTCCTCGTGCCCCCGGGCCGCGCCGAGGCGCTGCTCGGCCACGGCGGCGAGGTTCACGTCGTTCTCGTACTCCACCGGCATCGGCAGGGCGGCGGCGAGTTCCTCCAGGAGGGCGGGGGAGTGCCAGCCGGGCAGGTGGGAGGCGTACCGCAGCCGCCCGGTGCCGGGGTCGAAGGCGCCCGGCGTGCCGACGACGAGGCGGCGGACGTCGGCGCGGGCGAGTCCGGCGGCCTTCACCGCGCCGTCGAGGGCGTCGGTGACCTGCTGGACGACGGGGACGGCGGGGCGGCGGCCCGGGGTGGGCAGCTCGTACCGGCCGACGGTGCGCCCGGTGACGTCGGCGACCGCGGCCAGGATGCGGCCCGGGCTGACGTCGAGCCCGGCGGCGTACGCGGCGGCCGGGTTGACCTCGTAGAGCTGGGCGCCGGGCCCGGGGCGCCCCTCGGTCGTGCCCCCCGCCAGGACCAGCCCCGCCGCCTCCAGGCGGGCCAGCAACTGCGAGGCGGTCGGCTTCGACAGACCGGTCAGCTTGCCGATCCGGGTCCGGGACAGCGGCCCGTGCTCCAGCAGGAGGTCGAGTGCGGCCCGGTCGTTCATGGCGCGCAGGACGCGCGGGGTGCCCGGCGTACCGGCGGTTCCTGCCATGCGTGTCCACACCTGCCTCTCGACCGCTCAGCTTTTCAGGGGGCGGCGGGGGAAGTCCACCGCGGACTCCACCGCGAGGTCCACCGCGAAGTCCACCGCACCCGGATACTGTTAGGAAAGTTTCCTGTTGGCTGGAAAACGTAGGCCCGCCGCCGGGAGCCGTCAAGAGAGCGCCCCCGAGGCAACGCAGTCGTTACCTCGGGGGCGGAAGAGAGCGGGGCGGCCGGGCGGGCCGGTTACTTGGTGGTGCTGGGCGGCGGAATGGGGGAGGCCGCCATGGACTGCGGCGACACGGTGCTCGCGTACGCCGACGGCGCCGCGACGCCCGCCGTCGGGTCGGCGACGGCCGGGGCGCCCTCCATCGGGACGGTGGCGCCGCCGACGATCGCGATGCCGGCCGCGTCGAAGGCCCGCTTGATGCGCCAGCGCAGCTCACGCTCGACGGTGAGGGACTTGCCGGGCATGGTCTTCGCGGAGACCCGCACCACCATGGAGTCGAGCAGTACGGAGTCCAGGCCGAGCGTCTCGATGGGCCCCCAGAGCATCTCGTTCCAGGGCTCCTCCTTGCTCATCCGCTCGCCGACCGCGGAGAGGGTCTCCTTCACCTGGTCCAGGTCCTGGTCGGAGCGGACGGTCACGTCGACCCCGGCCGTGGACCAGCCCTGGGAGAGGTTGCCGATGCGCTTGACCTCGCCGTTGCGGACGTACCAGATCTCGCCGTCGACGCCGCGCAGCTTGGTCACCCGCAGCCCGACCTCTATGACCTCGCCGGAGGCGACGCCCGCGTCGATGCTGTCGCCGACGCCGTACTGGTCCTCCAGGATCATGAACACGCCGGACAGGAAGTCGGTGACCAGGTTGCGGGCGCCGAAGCCGATCGCGACACCGGCGACACCGGCGGAGGCCAGCAGCGGGGCCAGGTTGATCTGGAAGGTGCCGAGCACCATCAGGGCCGCGGTGCCGAGGATGAGGAAGCTGGCCACCGAGCGGAGCACGGACCCGATGGCCTCGGAGCGCTGGCGGCGCCGCTCGGCGTTGACCAGCAGGCCGCTCAGCGCGGTGCCGCCGGAGGCGCCGCTCCTGCGGTTCATCCGGTCTATCAGCTTGGTGATCGCCCGCCGCACCACCGCGCGCAGCACGACCGCGATCACCACGATCAGCAGCACCCGCAGCCCGATCGCGAGCCACGTCGACCAGTTCTCCTCGACCCAGCCCGCGGCGTTGGTCGCGCTCTCGTGGGCCTCCTTCAGCGAGGGCACGGTCGGGGTCGTCGGTGACGGCGACGGCGAGGGCGACGACGCAGAGGACGCGGACGGCGAACCGGCGGCCAGCAGGGGCAGGACGGCGGCGGACAGGGACACGGCGGAAACCTCCAGGTGCGGCGGCCCGTCCTGCGCGGTCCGGTCCGAGGTCCGGTCCAAGGTCACGGAAAGGTCACCGGACGGGCAGATGCACCACACTAACGGGGCACCGGACGCGGTTCGGCCCGAAATGGGCGGGCGAGACACTGCTCACCCACACCAGAACTGGTCACGCCCGCGACCGCGCTTCGCGTGTGGTCGAAAACACTCCCAGCCCGTTACCGGGACATGGTGGCGCTACGACCAGGCATGAGGGGAGACTGAACCAGATCGTCCCGGCGCGAGCCACGCGCCGCCGACGCCCAAGGAGGCACCCGTGCCGCATGTCCTGGTCCTCAACGCGTCGTACGAGCCACTCGGCGTCGTACCGCTCCGCCGCGCGCTCGTCCTCGTCCTGGAGAACAAGGCCGTGTGCCTCGAGGAGTCCGGCGCCTATCTGCACAGCGCGACCGTCACCGTGCCCGCACCCAGCGTGGTCCGGCTCAAGCGGTTCGTGCGGGTGCCCTACCGTGGCCCCGTCCCGCTCACCCGCCGTGCCCTGTTCGCCCGCGACGGAGGCCGCTGCATGTACTGCGGCGCCGTCGCCACCAGCGTCGACCACGTCGTCCCGCGCAGCCGCGGGGGCCTGCACGCGTGGGACAACGTGGTGGCGTCCTGCCGCCGCTGCAACCACGTCAAGGCCGACCGCCACCTGGTCGAGCTGGGCTGGCGCCTGCGCCACAAACCGGCCCCGCCCACCGGCCTGGCCTGGCGCATCATCGGCACCGGCCATCGGGACCCGCGCTGGATGCCGTACTTGCAGCCGTACGGCGCGGAGGACGCCATGGCCCGGATCGACGGCATCTCCGCCTGACGTCCGGGCCTCCGCTTGCTCGTGCTCCGGGTCAGCGCACCCAGTTCTTCAGCGGCTCGGTGTCCAGGGCCATCTCGACCGGCTCGGGCAGCGCGACCTCCTTGCCGAAGGGCAGCGTCCGCACGGTCTCGTACCGCCCTCCGTCCGGACGGCTGTGCACCTTGACCTCGCGGGTGTCCCGGTCGATCAGCAGATACACCGGGATGCCCGTCTCCGCGTAGGCCCGCGGCTTGTCGACCCGGTCGCGCCGATCGGTGTCCGAGTCGTACGAGGTGAACCTCGACGACCATGAGGACGGGGGCGGGGTCGGCCCATTCGCCCGCCCCGGCGAAGGCGTGGCTGGGGACGAGCGAACCGTCGGGGCGGGCACGGCCCTCGCGGTGGCGCCCGACGCTCAGTCCCTGCCGGGAGTCGAGCCACAGCTCGGGGCGCTGTGACAGGCAGGTGCGCGTGAGCCACTGGATGACGCGCCCCCGGGATCCGTCGGGCCAGACCTTCCGGCCGAGACGCCCACCGAGGAACTCCAGCCGGGCCTCCTCTCTCACGTGACCACCACCACTGCGGGGGTCCACACAACGTAGAGGAGATCGGGCCGGTCAGGGGCGGCGCCAGATGAGGGTGTAGCGCCAGAAGAGGCGGCGGCGCAGTCGGGCGCCGGGCAGAAGCGTGTGGGCCTGCACGGCGATGTCGGAGAAGGCCATGCCGGCCGGGCGGGTCCGGGCGGTCATCGAGGTGGGCGGGGCGGCGGCCCGGCCCCTGTTCTTGAGCCACCCGAGGGCGACGTTCGGGAGGACGGCGGCCGCGCCGAGAAAGTGGTCCGTGGCGGTCCGCGGCCGGTAGAGGCCGACGACGACCAGGGTGCCGCCGGGAGCGAGGCGGCTGCGGTAGGTGTCGAGGGCCTCGGTGAACGGCAGGTGGTGGAGGGTGGCGACGCAGGTGATGGCGTCGTGGGGCCCGGCGGGGATGCCCGTCAGGGCGTCCGCGACGGTGAAGGACACCGCCGTCGGCCCGGGAGTCAGCGCGCTCGCCTGCGAGACGATCACGGGATCGGAGTCGACGCCGTGGACCGCGTCGGCGCGGGCGGCGAGCAGGCGGGCCAGGTCGCCGGTGCCGGAACCGATGTCCAGCGCGCTGCCGAAGCGGTCGGGGAGCTGCCGCAGGATCCAGTGGTGGTAGTGGGCGTTGTGGTCCCAGGGATGTGCGGCGTTGAACCGGTCGAGCGTCTGTACGAGTCGGTGGGGCAGCGACGGCATCTGTCTCCTTCGACGGACCGGTTTGGGCGGTCCGTGCGTGGGTTAGGTGATTTTTTGGCCGGGTCTGGATGTATTCGGGAGGGGCTGGACGTGACCAGGACCACGTTGGCGGTATTGGGGCGTCTGTCCTCGCGCGGACTGGGTAGGGGCTGCCGTAACTCGCCACAAGCGTGCTCGACACCACGCCCGACCCAGAGCCTGATCCAGAGCTTGATCCAGAGTCCGACCCAGAGCCTGATCCAAAGGAGACCCCCGTGGCTGCACTGGCACCCCTTCTGCTGCCGTCCCCCTCCAAACCCGTGGCGGAGCCGTCCACCCCCTGGGCGGAGCCCTCCGCCGCCTCCGAGACCCCGCACTACTGCGTCTTCGGCGCCACCGGAAGCTGCGCCGAGACCCCGCTGACCAGCGAACCGCCGCTGCCCGACGCCGAGCCCCTCACCAGCGAGTCGCCGTTCGCCGACGCCGTACCGCTGACCAGCGAGTCCTCGCCCGAACTCACGGCCGACGTGCCGGATCAGGGCGGCCCCTCCTTCGCCGTCCCCGTCCCGGAACCCACGAGGTCGTAGAGGAAGCAGATGCCCGCAGCCCAGCCGGCCGAGCCCCCCGCCGAGGACCTTCCCGAGGATCTGACCAGGCTCGCCGCCCTGCACGGCGTCGCCACCTCCTACCGCCCCTCCCCGGACCGCACCGTCCCCGCCTCGGCCACCGCCGTCACCCTCGCGCTGGCCGCCCTCGGCGTGGACGCGAGCAGCCCCGGGACCGTACGGGCCGCGCTCGCCGCCCGCGAGGCCGAGCTGCGCGAACGGCTGCTGCCGCCCACCGTCGTCCGCTGGGACGGCGGCGCCGACCCGCCCGCGCTGGCCGCCCTGCCCGCGGGCACCCGGCTGCGCGTCGACACCGAGCAGGGCGAGCGCCACGACGGCGCCGGGCGGCTTCCGCACGGGGTGCACCGGCTGACCGCCACCGCGCCCGACGGTCGCACCGCCGAGGCCCACCTGATCGTCGCGCCCGCCCGGCTGCCCACCCCCGCCGCCCGCTCCCACGGGCTCCTCGTCCAGCTCTACTCCCTCCTCTCCCGCCGCTCCTGGGGCATGGGCGACCTCGGCGACCTCGGCGAGCTGGCCGCCTGGGCCGGACGCTCCCTCGGCGCCGGATTCGTCCAGGTCAACCCGCTGCACGCGGCCGTACCCGGCGTCCCCACCGATCCCTCCCCCTACCGGCCGTCCTCGCGCCGCTTCCCCGACCCGGTGCACCTGCGGATCGAGGACGTGCCCGAGTCCGCGTACGTCACCGACCACGAGCGCGCCCGTGCCCTGCGCGAACGGGCCGGGCGGCTGCGCGAGGGCGTCCTGGACAAGGGCGCCCTCATCGACCGGGACGCCGTGTGGGAGCTGAAGCGCGAGGCCCTGGCACTGCTCCACGAGGTCCCCCTCGGCCCCGGCCGCCGCGCCGCCTACTGCGACTACCTCGCCGAACAGGGCACCGCCCTGGAGGACCACGCCACCTGGTGCGCCCTCGCCGAGGTCCACGGCTCCGACTGGCACCGGTGGCCGGAAGGCCTGCGCGACCCCCGTTCCGCCGACACCGACCGCGCCCGCCGCGAGCTGATGGACCGCGTCGACTTCCACTCCCGGCTCACCTGGCTGACCGACACCCAGCTCACCGCCGCCCAGCACACTGCCCGCGAGGCGGGCATGCCGGTCGGGATCGTCCACGACCTCGCCGTCGGCGTGCACCCGCGCGGCGCCGACTCCTGGGCGCAGCAGGAGTACTTCGCCGCCGGGATGTCGGTGGGCGCGCCGCCGGACGCCTTCAACTCCCTCGGCCAGGACTGGGGTCTGCCGCCCTGGCGTCCGGACCGCCTCGCCGCGTCCGGGTACGCGCCCTTCCGGGGGCTGCTGCGCGGCCTCTTCCGGTACGCCGGAGCCCTGCGGGTCGACCACGTCATGGGCCTGTTCCGGCTCTGGTGGGTGCCCGAGGGCCGGCCGCCCACCGAGGGCACCTACGTCCACTACGATGCCGAGGCCATGCTCGCCGTCCTCGTCCTGGAGGCCGACCGGGCCGGTGCCGTCGTCATCGGCGAGGACCTGGGCACCGTGGAGCCCGGGGTGCGCGAGGCGCTGCGCGAGCGCGGGGTGCTGGGCACCTCGGTGCTGTGGTTCGAACGGGACTGGACCGGCGACGGCCGCCCCCTGCCGCCCGAGCGGTGGCGCGCCGACTGCCTGGCCACCGCCACCACCCACGACCTGCCGTCCACCGCCGCCCGCCTCACCGGAGAGCACGTCGAACTCCGCGACCGGCTCGGCCTGCTCACCCGCCCGCTGGAGGAGGAGCGCGCCGAGGCCGCCGCGGACACCGCGGAGTGGCTCGACGTACTGGCCCGGCTGGGCCTGCTGCACGGCACCGGCGGCCACACCGGAACGCCCGCCGAGGAGGCGGAGATCCAGGCCGTGCACCGCTTCCTGCTGCGCACCCCCGCCCGCATGGTCGGCCTCTGGCTCCCGGACGCCGTCGGCGACCGCCGCCCGCAGAACCTGCCCGGCACCTGGGACCAGTACCCGAACTGGCGGCTGCCCGTCGCCGACGCCGAGGGCCGCCCGGTGACGCTGGAGGACCTGGCGGCCTCGCCCCGCCTGCACGCCCTGATCGACGTCGTACGGGAGCGCGGCGGCGACCTGGACGGCTGAGCGGGGCGGCCGTGCCGTGTGCCCGCGGGCCCCGTACGGGCACCCCGGGCGCGCGGTCGCCGGGACCGTTCGCTAACTTTGCACCGTGGACAAGAAGAACGCCCTGCGCGCCGGCGCCCTGGCAGCCGGTACGACGCTGATGATGCTGCTCATGTCGTCCCCCGCGCTCGCGCTGACGCGCGACGACGGCGACGACCCCGGCACCGGCCTGAGCGTCGTCGAGACGCTGGGTCTCTACGTCCTGGCCCCGCTCGCGCTGTTCGCGGTCATCGCGGGCCTGGTCATGGCCCTGGACCGGTCCCACCCGGACCACCGCGTGTCGACTCCCGGCACGAAGGCCAAGACCAAGGCCAAGGCGAAGGTCGGCGCGAAGGCCTGACCTCCCGCCCACCACTTCACCGAGGGCGCCGCACCCACCGCACGTACGCGGAGGGGACGGCGCCCTTCGGCGTTTGCGCGGGCGGTCCCTACTTCTCCGTACCGGCGAGGAGGTCCCGCAGCAGGCCGGCCAGCTGACCGGCCCGTTCCGCGTCGAGGGAGGCCAGCGCCTCGGTCTGGGCGTCGAGGCCCGCGCCGACCGCCTCGTCGATCAGTTCGAGACCCCGTTCGGTGAGCGTGACCTGCAAGCCGCGGCGGTCGTGCGGGTCGGGGGAGCGGCGCAGCAGCCCCGCCCGCTCCAGCTTGTCCAGGCGGCCGGTCATGCCGCCGGTGGTGAGCATCAGCGTGGCCGAGAGCTGCCGGGGGGAGAGCGTGTACGGCTCGCCGGAGCGGCGCAGGGTGGCCAGGGCGTCGAACTCCCCGCGCGAGATCCCGAAGCGCGCGTACGCCTGCTCCATCCGGTCGCCCATCGCGCGCGCCAGCCGGAAGACCCGGCCGAACACCTCCATGCCGGCCGTGTCCAGGTCGGGCCGCACCGCCGCCCACTCGTCGATGATCACGTCGACGGGGTCCTTGCGGGGGGCGGGCTGCGGGGGGCGTTCTGTCATGGGGTCAGTATCGAGAGCGTTCCGCTCGGCCGCAAGAAAGTAGCTTTCCATAAACTTACTTAGAAGTAAGCCAGCTGTCAGTCCCCTCCATCTTTCAGTTCTGCTTCACAGAACGGTCGGAAAGTTTCGATGGACCTGATGGGTTCCACCCTGCGACGGTAGGCCCGCCAGGCCCCCGACCAGGAAAGGACCTACGTGGCCACAGCCGCCCCCCGCACCACCCCCCGACGGACCGCCGAGGCGCGGCCGACGGCGCCCGTCGCCCTCGGGCTCGCGCTCGCCGTCCTCGCCACCCTCGTCTGGTCCGGCAGCTTCGTCACCTCGCGGGCCCTCGGCGACAGCGTGCCGCCCGTCCAGCACGCCTTCTGGCGATGGGTGGTGGCCCTCGCCGTCGTCGCCCCCTTCGGCGCCCGGCGGGCCTGGCGGCAGCGCGCCCTGATCCGGCGCCACCTCGGTTTCGTGGTCCTTGCCTCCCTGCTGGGCGTGACCGTCTACAACACCCTCGTCAACCAGGCCGGCGTCACCACCCCCGCCGCCAACATGGGCATGATCATGGCGGCCTCCCCGGTGCTCATGGCCCTGTACGAACGGGCGGGCGGCGTCCGGCTCGGCGGCCGCCGGATCGCCGGGCTGGTCGTCGCCTGCGCGGGCGTCCTGCTGCTCGTCGGAGGGGACGGGGCGTCCTTCTCGGCCGGAGACCTGTGGATGATCGCCGCCGCCTGCTGCTTCGGGTCGTACAGCGCGCTGCTGCGCCGCCGGCCCGCGGGGCTGGACGGGGCGGGGTTCCTGTTCACCACGTTCCTGTGCGGCACGGTGCTGCTGCTGCCCGCGCAGGGCGTCAGCCTCGCCGTCCAGGGCGCCTTCCGGCCGACGGCGGAGACCGTCTGGCCGCTGCTGTACGTCGGCGTCGCCTCCTCCGCCGTCGCGTTCTTCGCCTGGAACAAGGCGATCTCCCTGATCGGACCGTCCCGCGCCGGGGTCGTCTACTACCTCCAGCCGGTGTGCGTCGCCCTGCTGTCCTGGGCGCTGCTCGCCGAACCGACCGGCTGGGCGCAGGCGGGCTGCATGGCGCTGATCCTCGGCGGCGTCGTCCTCGGCGCGGGGGCGCGCCGGTAGGTTGCCGCCATGGCCGACTGGGACATCCGCAAGCTGCACATCCTGCGGACGCTGCGCGAGAGGGGCACGGTGACCGCGACGGCCGAGGCGCTGCACATGACGCCGTCCGCCGTCTCCCAGCAGCTGACGAACCTCTCCAGGCAGCTCGGGGTGGAGCTGCTCCAGGCCCACGGCAGAAGGGTCCGGCTGACGGACGCGGCCCGGCTGGTGTTGCGGCACGCCGAGGCGGTGTTCGAGCAACTGGAACGCGCCGACGCGGAGTTGGCGGCCCACCTCCGCGGGGAGGCGGGCGAGGTCAGGGTCGGCGCCTTCTCCACCGCCGTGCCCGCCCTGGTCGTACCGGCCGTCACCGCGCTGCGCGCCACGCACCCGGGGGTCGCGGTGCGGGTGCGGGAGGCCGAGGCGCAGGAGGCGTACGAGCTGCTGGCCGCCGGGGAGGTGGACCTCGCGCTGTCGCTGGCCGCGCAGGCGCCGACCGTCGTCGACCCGCGCTTCACCCGCGTCCCGCTGCTCGCCGACCCGCTGGACGTCGCCCTGCCCGGCGACCACCCGCTGGCCCGCGCGCAGCGGCTGCGGCTGGCCGACCTCGCCGCCGAACCGTGGATCTTCGGCGGCAGCGGGCCCTGGTCCGAGATCACCCGCGGCGCCTGCGAGGCCGCCGGGTTCCGCCCCCACCAGGGCCACGCGGCGGCCGGCTGGCCGGCGATCCTCGCCATGGTCGAGGCGGGCATGGGCGTCGCCCTGGTACCGCGCATGGCGGCCGTGCCCCGGGAGGGCGTGGCGATGCGCGAGCTGCACGCGGACCGCCCCGTCCGACACGTGGTCGCGGCCGTGCGCAACGGTGCGCAGGAGGCCCCCGCGATCGCCACCGTCCTGACGGCCCTGCGCGCGGCGGCGGACGCGCGGGCCTGACCGTCCGCCCGGGCGCACGCGAGGGGGCGCCCGGCGCGACACGCGCACCGGACGCCCCCTCGTACCCACCGCCTACTCGGTAACCGGCCCTCGGTAACCGCCTACTCGGCCGCCGCCGCGTCCGCCGCCTGGGCCCGCAGGGCGCGCTCGACGCCCGAGCGGGACTCCGAGACCAGTCGGCGCAGGGCCGCGTTCGGCTCGGCGGAGGACAGCCACGCGTCCGTGCGGTCCAGGGTCTCCTGGGACACCTGCACCGCCGGGTACAGGCCGACCGCGATCTGCTGGGCCATCTCGTGCGAACGGGACTCCCAGACGCCCTTCAGCGCCTCGAAGTACCGCTCCGTGTACGACGCCAGCAGTTCGCGCTGGTCGGTCTGGACGAAGCCGGCGATGACCGCCTCCTGGAGGGCGTTCGGCAGCTTGTCGGACTCCACGACCGACTCCCAGGCCTCCGCCTTGGCCGCCTCGGTCGGGCGGGCGGCCCGCGCGGTGGCCGCGTGGCGCTCACCGGCGGCGGTCTTGTCCCGCTCGTACTCGGCCGCGATCTCCGACCCGCCGAACCGGCCCACGGCCGCGAGCCGCTGCACGAACGCCCAGCGCAGCTCCGTGTCGACGGCCAGGCCCTCGATGGTCTGCGTGCCGTCGAGCAGCGCGTCGAGGAGGTCCAGCTGCTCCGGCGTCCTGGCCGTCGCCGCGAACGCCCGCGCCCACGCCAGCTGGTGGTCGCTGCCCGCCTCGGCGGCGCGCAGGTGCGCCAGCGTGGCCTCGGTCCAGCGGGTGAGCAGCGTCTCGCGGGCGGTCGGGGCGGCGTACTGGTCGATGGCCAGCTTCACCTGGCGGTGCAGCGACTGCACGACACCGATGTCGGACTCCTTGCCGATGCCCGACAGGACCAGGGAGAGGTAGTCCCGGGTCGCCAGCTCCGCGTCCCGGGTCATGTCCCACGCCGACGCCCAGCACAGGGCGCGGGGGAGGGACTCCGTGAAGTCGCCCAGGTGCTCGGTGACGACGGCCAGCGACTGCTCGTCCAGGCGGACCTTGGCGTACGACAGGTCGTCGTCGTTCAGGAGCAGCACCGCCGGGCGGGGCTTGCCCACCAGCTGCGGCACGGCCGTCAGTTCACCGTCGACGTCCAGCTCGACGCGCTCCCCGCGCACCAGCTTGCCGGCGCCGTCGAGGTCGTAGGCGCCGATCGCGATGCGGTGCGGGCGCAGCGTCGGCTCGCCCTTGGCACCGGCGGGCAGGGCCGGGGCCTCCTGGCGGACGGCGAAGGAGGTGATGACGCCGTTCGCGTCCGTCTCGATCTCCGGGCGCAGTACGTTGATGCCGGCCGTCTCCAGCCACGCCTTCGACCAGGTCTTCAGGTCGCGGCCGGAGGTCTCCTCCAGCGCGCCCAGCAGGTCGGACAGGCGGGTGTTGCCGAACGCGTGCCGCTTGAAGTACGCCTGCACGCCCTGGAAGAACGCCTCTTCACCGACGTAGGCCACGAGCTGCTTGAGGACGCTGGCGCCCTTGGCGTACGTGATGCCGTCGAAGTTGACGAGCACGTCGTCCAGGTCGCTGATGTCCGCCATGATCGGGTGCGTGGACGGCAGCTGGTCCTGCCGGTACGCCCAGGTCTTCATCTGGTTGGCGAACGTGGTCCACGAGTGCGGCCACTTGGAGCCCGGCGCGGCGGCCTGGCAGGCGGCCTCGGCGTAGGTGGCGAACGACTCGTTCAGCCACAGGTCGTTCCACCACTCCATGGTGACCAGGTCGCCGAACCACATGTGCGCCAGCTCGTGCAGGATCGTCGCGGCCCGCACCTCGTACGCGGCGTCCGTCACCTTGGAGCGGAACACGTACTGGTCCCGGATGGTCACCGCGCCCGCGTTCTCCATCGCGCCCGCGTTGAACTCCGGCACGAAGAGCTGGTCGTACTTCTTGAACGGGTACTGGTAGTCGAACTTCTCCTGGAACCAGTCGAAGCCCTGCCGGGTGACCTCGAAGATGGCGTCCGCGTCGAGGTGCTCGGCGAGCGAGGGGCGGCAGTAGATGCCGAGCGGGACGGACTGGCCGTCCTTCTCGTACACGCTGTGCACCGAGTGGTACGGGCCGACGATCAGCGCCGTGATGTACGACGAGATGCGCGGGGTCGGCTCGAACTCCCAGACGTTGTCCTTCGGCTCGGGCGTCGGCGAGTTGGAGATGACCGTCCAGCCCTCGGGGGCCCTCACGGTGAACTGGAACGTCGCCTTCAGGTCCGGCTGCTCGAAGCTCGCGAAGACGCGGCGCGCGTCCGGCACCTCGAACTGCGTGTACAGGTACGCCTGCTCGTCCACCGGGTCGACGAACCGGTGCAGTCCCTCGCCGGTGTTGGTGTACGCGCAGTCCGCGGCCACGCGCAGGACGTTGCGCCCCGGCAGCAGGCCCGGCAGGGCGATGCGGGAGTCCTGGAACACCTCGGCGGGGTCGAGGGCGTCGCCGTTGAGCGTCACCTCGTGGACCGTCGGCGCGACCAGGTCGATGAAGGACTCGCCGCCGCCCTCGGCGACGTCGAAGCGCACCGTGGTCACGGACCGGTAGGTCCCGCCCTCCTGCGCGCCGGTGAGGTCGAGATCGATCTCGTACGAGTCAACGGTCAGCAGCGTCGCCCGCTGCCGCGCCTCTTCGCGAGTCAGGTTTGTGCCAGGCACGCGGTCATCTCCTCGTTATGTGTGGGTTGCGCCATCCTTCCACGTGACCTGGGCCCAACGCGATGTCCGTTTCCCGCCGGTGCGCGGGCCTCGCGCGCGCGAGCCTGGACCCATGAACGGCTGCACCGCACACCCCGTCCCCCCGGCCACCCTCCAGGACCTGCGCGCCACCGACGACGCGGGCCGCGTCCCCGCGCCCTTCACCGACGACGAGGGCGGCGCGCCCCTGCGCTGCTGCCTGCGCCGCAGTCGCGTCGGCGAGCGCATCGCCCTGGTCTCCTACGCCCCGCTGCGCCGCTGGGCGGCACGCACGGGCGCCGACCCGGGCGCCTACGACGAGCAGGGCCCCGTCTTCGTCCACGCCGAGGAGTGCGCGGGGCCGGAGACGGACGCGCTCCCCTTCACCCACTCGCACCGCGTTCTGCGCCGCTACTCCGCGCACGGGAACATCCTGGGCGGGCGGCTGGTCGAGGACCCCGGCGCCTTCCCACCCGCCCTCCGGGAAGCGTTCGACGACCCGTCCGTGGCGTTCGTCCACGTCCGGGCCGTCGAGTACGGCTGCTTCCTGTACGAGGTGCGTCGCGGCTGAGACCCGCCCGCCTCAGCTACCCGCCTCAGCCGCCCACCCCGAGCCACCACGGGCCGTCGGCCTCGATGCGCAGAATGCCGGGCGCCTGCACGGGAGCCAGTACGTCGAGGCGGCCCACCTCGTTGACGAGGAGGTCCTCCTCGTCGCCCCGCCACTCGGGGTCGTCCGAGGTGAAGTAGTGCCAGACGACGAAGTTGCTCTGTCCCTGGTGGACGAAGGACAGCACGCCCGCGGGACCCTCGTACACCAGCAGGTCCGGACCCCTGCCGTTGAGACTGTGCACCAGGCGCCGGGCGTGGGCGAGCGGCAGCACCCGTAGCGTCCAGGGCGTGTCGGCGCGCACCACCAGGGAGAGCGGGCGGTCCTCGGGGACGGTGGCGAACGTGCGGGCGTGGACCTCGTCCTCGTACGTCGACAGCAGATCCTGGTCGGCGCGTCCGTACGCGTCACAGGAGTCGATGTGCACCGAGA
This sequence comes from Streptomyces sp. BBFR25, assembly GCF_044590125.1. Classification (NCBI taxonomy): domain Bacteria; kingdom Bacillati; phylum Actinomycetota; class Actinomycetes; order Kitasatosporales; family Streptomycetaceae; genus Streptomyces; species Streptomyces sp. BBFR25. Next base: position 3,023,598 of record NZ_CP172447.1, on the reverse strand, counting down.
TGCTGTCCCTGCACTCGATTTCGACGACCACGCGAGCGCCGGGCGGCAGGTTCGGCGGGCAGGTGACGCGCTCCTTGCCCGAGGCGTGGTGCGTGAACGGCGGGAAGGAGAGCGCCAGCTCCGCCGCCAGGCGGTCGGCGGGCGGGGCCGGGAAGGACGCGGCGACCGGTGCCGCGTGCGGGGGCGCCGCCGGAGGGGCGTAAGAGGGCAAAGGGGCGGGTGGCAGGGGAGGAGGGGGCGCGGGGGCCGGGGCCACGGGCACCGGCTGCGGGTCCTCGGCGACCGAGATGCCGAAGTCCGTGGCGAGCCCGGCGAGACCCGAGGCGTACCCCTGCCCCACCGCGCGGAACTTCCAGCCGCCGTTCCTGCGGTAGAACTCGCCGAAGACGAACGCGGTCTCCGTCGAGGCGTCCCCGATCGTGAAGGACGCGACCTGCTGCCCGTCCGGCAGAGCGACCCGGACATCCAGGAAGGGCACCTGCCCGAACGTTCCTGCGTCGGTGGACGCGGCCACCACGACCCGGTCCATGCCGAGTTCGACGGCCGCGAGGTCCAGCCACAGCCAGTCGGCGCCCGTTCCGTCGGCCCCCTGGCCCTTGCCCAGGTGGCGCACGGCGCCCGACGGGTGCGCCGGCTGGTTGTAGAAGACGAGGTCGGCGTCCGAGCGGACCCGGCCCGTCGCGTCGAGCAGCAGGGCCGAAACGTCCACGTCCGGCACCTGGGCGCCCTGCCGCCAGGTCACCGCCACCTGGAGGCTGGCTGCGGGGACGGGCAGATTGCCGCCCTTCGTCATCACCGTCATGGCGTGATCTTCACATGATCGGCACGACCGGCGGGGCGGATTGCCACACTCCGCATCGAGCGGGCGTCACACGGGAGGGGGCGGCCACCCCGTACCGGGTGACCGCCCCCTGGGAAGCGGTGGACTACTTGGCGGACAGCTCCGCCGCCACCAGCTCCGCGATCTGCACCGCGTTCAGGGCCGCGCCCTTGCGCAGGTTGTCGTTGGAGACGAACAGGGCAAGGCCGTGGTCCACGGTCTCGTCCTGGCGGATACGGCCCACGTACGACGGGTCCTGACCGGCCGCCTCCAGCGGGGTCGGCACCTCGGTGAGCGCCACGCCGGGGGCACCGGCCAGCAGCTCCTTGGCGCGCTCCACGCTGATCGGGCGGGCGAAGCGGGCGTTGATCTGCAGGGAGTGGCCGCTGAAGACGGGCACGCGCACGCAGGTGCCGGACACCTTCAGCTCCGGGATCTCCAGGATCTTGCGGGACTCGTTGCGGAGCTTCTGCTCCTCGTCCGTCTCGTGCAGGCCGTCGTCGACGATGGAGCCGGCCAGCGGCAGCACGTTGTACGCGATCGGCGCCACGTACTTGTCCGGCTTCGGGAACTCCACCGCCGAACCGTCGTGGGTCAGCTTGGGGGCGTCCGCGCCCACCTTCTGGACCTGCTCGAACAGCTCGTCCACCCCGGCCAGGCCGGAACCGGACACGGCCTGGTAGGTGGCGACGACGAGGGCTTCGAGGCCCGCCTCCGCGTGCAGCGGACGCAGCACCGGCATCGCGGCCATCGTGGTGCAGTTCGGGTTGGCGATGATGCCCTTGGGGCGGTCGGCGATCGCGTGCGGGTTCACCTCGGAGACCACCAGGGGCACCTCGGGGTCACGGCGCCAGGCGGAGGAGTTGTCGATCACGACGGCGCCCTGCGAGGCGACCTTTTCGGCCAGCGCCTTGGAGGTGGCGCCGCCCGCCGAGAACAGCACGATGTCGAGCCCGGAGTAGTCGGCGGTGGCCGCGTCCTCCACCGTCACACCGTCCAGCTCCTTGCCGGCGCTGCGGGCCGAGGCGAACAGGCGCAGCTCGGTGACGGGGAAGTCGCGCTCCGTGAGGATCCCGCGCATGACCGTGCCCACCTGACCGGTGGCTCCGACGATTCCGACCCTCACGGTGACTCCTTCTCCGTTTGTGCGCGTGTCTTCACGCGCGCTTTGCTCGGCCGAGACTTTTCCATCATGGGGCGAAGCCCGGTCCGCCTGTCCAATCCTTTGCGCGGTGTGCCCGCACACTGGGACGCGGCGACTCGGACACGGGGTGTCGTCCTTGCGTACGAACCCCTGCTGAGCTGCAGGAATTCCGCCGCCTGGCCCCCGCGCCGCAAGCTCTGCTGTTCCGCCCCTGCCCATCCCTTCCCACCCCACACGACGATGTGACGTACGCCTCGCACCGAAAGGCGTCCGCGCGGGCGAACGTTTCGCACGCCCCGCGCGTCCTAGGGGAAACGTGGCCGGGGGAGGGGTGGCTTTGCTGCGCAGAAAGGCCCGCCGCGGCCAGGGGGACGACGTACGCGAGGACCCCCTGGACGCGGCACAGGAGCGCCGGGTGCGGGCGGTGCTCGCGCTGGGCGGGGTGCCGCAGGCGGACCTGCCGGACGGGGTGCAGCAGGTCCGCCTGCGGCTGCTGGAGCGGACGGCCAGTGGCCGCGAGGCGCCGCGCGACGTGTCCGCCTGGGCGGCCGTCGTCGCCTCCAACCTGGCCATGGACTGGCACCGGGCCAGGCGCCGCCAGGACCGGCTCGGGGAACGCCTGGCCGCGTTGCGCCAGACGGAGCACCCCGGCGACGAGGACGCCAGCGTCCTGTCCCTCGCCGTCGCACAGGGCCTGGACGAGCTGCCGGACGCCCAGCGCCAGGTCCTCGTCCTGCGCTTCTACGCCGATCTGCCGGTGCGCGGCATCGCCGAGGAGCTGGGCATCCCCGAGGGCACGGTCAAGAGCAGGCTGCACACGGCCGTACGGGCCCTGCGCGCCCGCCTGCACGAGGACGAGGTGGTGTGAGATGGCCGCCGAACAGCACCCCGGTGGATACGACGCGCTGATGGCCGCGATCACGGGCGAGCCGCTGCCGCCGGACGCGGGGGCGGACGCCCAGGGCGCGTACCGCTCGGCGTCGGCCGACGTGGCGCTGCTGCGGGAGCAACTGCACCTGCTCGGCGACGCCCTGGGCGACGCCGTCCCGGAAGAGCGCGCGGCGGCGACGGCGGAACCGGCCCGGGTCCCGGCCCCGCGCCGCCGCCCCTTCCGCCTCGCCCTGGGCGTCCTCGCGGCGGCCTGCGCGGGGGTCGTCGTCACGGGCCTGGGCTGGCTGGTCGTGCAGAGCGGCAGCGGCGCCTCCGAGGACGCGGCGAGCGGCAGCGCGGCCGACAAGTCCGCGGCGCGGCCGGACAGCCCCTCCGCGGGCCAGGAGGCCGCCGTGGTCTTCGGCACCCCCCGCTACCTCGCCTGCGCCCGGCTGGTCGCCGAGGGCACGGTGACCGGCGTCGAAGCGGTGCCGGGCACCGCACGGCACCGGATCAAGCTGCGCGTGACGCACGCCTACGCACCCGAGGGGAGCACCACCGGGCCGACGACGACGTTCGTCCTGGACGACGGCCTCGCCACCCTCGCCCCCGGCGACCGGGTCCTCGCCGGGGCCCTCCGGGACCGGCCCACCGCGGACACGGTGATCACCGGCGACCGGAACATCGCCACCGCCCGCACCCGGGTCACCGCCTCCCTCCCCGAGTCCCGGACCCTCACCTGCGACTGACCGCGCCGGACCACACGGAAGGGGCGGGCGCCCGACCCGGCGCGCCCGCCCCCTGGGGCCTGCCGCAGGCCCCGCCCGTACCGCACCGGACTACGGCACGACCTTCCCGATCCGCACGCTGCCGAGGCCCGCGACCGTGCCGTGGGCGTTGACCAGCTGGACCCGGCCGAAGAACTCGCGGCCCTCGGGGGCGGCGGCCAGGGCCGTGACGCTGCCGGAGACCGTCGCCGAGTCGCCCGTGCCGAGCTTCACCGGCGCCGAGCCGTCCACCGTGACCGAGCCGAGGGTGTCGGCGAAGTACACGTCCCGGTAGTCGTACTCCGTGCTGCCCGAGGGCACCGAGTAGCCCACGACCTCGACGGTGTACGTACCGGCGGCCGGCTTCGCGAGGGAGACCGACTCCTCCGAGTCGCCGTCGGCGGACTGGGCGACGACGGCGCCGTTCTCGCCGTAGACCGTCAGGTCCAGGTCGGCGGACGGGTCGGAGACGCCCCCGATGGCGACGTCCAGCGACTCGGCGCCCGCGGGCACCTCGACCGTGGAGGTGGCCGTGTCGCCCTGCCCGATGGCCGGGCGGGACGTCTCGGAGGAGCCGAGCGGGCCGCCGACCAGCTTGCCGTCGAGCGGGGCGTAGCGGTTGGTCACCGTCCAGGAGGCGTCGGCCGGGGTGCCGGCCTCGGCCTCGGGCACCGTGACGACCTCCGGGGCGAAGTCCGCGCCGAGCACGGTGACGTCCAGCGTGTAGGGGTTGTCGAGGAGCGGCGAGGTCCGCCGGGCCTCGACCTCGACCTCCCAGACGCCCGGCTGCGGGTCGGCGTACGAGCGCACGTCGGGGCGGCAGCCGTTGCCGTCGAGGTAGTTGTTGTAGCAGTACGGCGTGGAGGTGTTGTCGACCGGGACGCCGTAGGGGTGGAGGGAGATGAACCGGGTCTGGCTCTTCCCCTCGAGCCCGCCGATCGCCACCTCCAGCGCCTTCGCGCCCTCGGGGACGGTCACGAAGTAGGACGTGGTGGCGTTGCGCTGCACCGAGCCCTTCGCGGAGAAGTCGTACTTCAGCGGGGCGGAGACCACGACCGTGGTCAGGACCTGCTGGTCGACACCCTCGGTGCGCGGGTCGTCCACCTCCAGGATCGCGCTCTTGAGACCGGCGGAGCCGGGCCGCGCCTCGACCTCGACGGTGACCGGCTCGTTCAGCGGCAGCCGCACCTCGTCCCGGCCGACGACGCGGAAGGTGTGCCCCGCGTTGTTCTCGAACTCCAGCTCGTGCCGGACCGCCCGGTCCGGGCCCGAGGTACGCGTGAGCGTGATCTCGTACGTCTTCTTCTGCCCGGCCTTCAGGCCGCCCTCGCGGTCGTAGAGGCCGGTGCCGTATCCCGGGGTCGCCAGGGCCTCGTCGATCGCGGTGTCGACCGGCGCCTTGACCGTGTACTCGTGGGCGTCGGCGCCGCGCCGGATCGACTTCCAGGCGTCGGGGACGTCGATCAGACCCGCGCCCTCCTCGTACGCCTGCACACCCTTGATGTGGTCGGCGGTGGAGGTCAGCGCCGTGCGCAGCTTCGCCGGGGTGAGGTCGATGCGGGCCTGCTTCGCCGCCGACAGGAGCAGCGCCGAGGCGCCGGCGGCCTGCGGGGACGCCATCGAGGTGCCCTGGAGCATGCCGTAGCCGGCGGGCAGGTCGTAGCCCGCCTCGGGGACCGGGGCGCCGGGCATCCAGGTCTGGATGGAGTTGACCGCGGCGCCGGGCGCGGTCAGCGTCGGCGTGAAGCCGCCGTCCTCACGCGGGCCGCGCGAGGAGAACGGCATCATCGCGTACGCGGTCCGCACCGCGGAGCCGTAGTTGGCGGCCCAGGTCTCGCGGGAGATGGAGGCGCCGACCGAGATCACCTTGTCGGCGAGTCCGGGGTCGCCGATGGTGTTGGCGCCGGGGCCCGAGTTGCCCGCGGAGATCACCAGCTGCACGCCGTAGGTGTCGATGAGGCGGGTGTACAGCTCGGCGCGGGCGTTGTTGCCGTCGTTGAGGGCGGGCAGGCCGCCGATCGACATGTTGACGATGTCGACGCCGCGGTCGACGACGAGGTCGATCATGCCCTCGGTGAGCGCGACGTTGGTGCAGCCGCCGCTCCAGGTGCAGGCCCGGGAGGAGACGATCTTCGCGCCGGGCGCGGCGCCGTCCATCCGGCCGCCGAACAGCCCGTTGGCGGCGGCGAGCCCGGCGACGTGCGTGCCGTGCTCGGACTCGATGACGCCGATGTTGACGAAGTCCGCCTTGGCGCCCGCGGAGTTGTGGACGACGTCCTTGCGGACCTCGACCACGAAGGGCTGGCGCTCGGCCACGTCCGTCTTCGGGTCGTCGGTGCCGAAGTACCCGACCTGGAAGCCGTCCTTGTAGGGCTTCATCGGGGTGTCGTCGGAGAAGTCGTGGTTGCCGTTGAGGTCGACGCGGACCGTGCCGGCCCCGGCGTCGTACAGGACGCCCCAGGAGTCGGTGGTGTCGCCGTCCCGGTTGGCGTCGCCCTTGGCGTCACCGCCGGTGGTGTACGACTCCAGGAAGGTGCTGACCCGGTAGGAGCCCGCGGGCGCCGTCCAGGTCTGCCCGCCGTAGGTGAAGGTGGGCCCGGCCACGGAGGTGGTCATCGGACGCCAGGTGCGGTCGCCGTCGACGACCGGGTCGGTCGCGGTGACCCAGTCGACGATCTTGCGCTCGCCGGTGGTGGTCTTCTGCAGCGCCGGGTGGCCGAGGTCGACGCCCGAGTCGAGGATGCCGATGGTGACACCGCGGCCGTCCGACTTCGGGTTCTTCTTCACGAAGTCGACGGCGCCCGTCTCGAAGGACGGGTTGTACGGGTTCTTCGCCGGGGTCCAGCGGTTCGGCGCCGGGTAGGAACGGCCCTGGTGCGAGGCGCCCTCGGCCGTGTCCGCGCTCGGCGTCGGGTCGTCCAGCGGGATCTCGTCGCGCAGGTCGATGCCGTTCACGGAGGAGAGCTTCGCGGCGGCGGCGATGGCCGAGTCCGCCTTGGCGGTGGGCACGGTGGCGCGTACGTAGCCCAGCTCGTCGTAGGTGCGGCCGACGGTGCCGCCGGCGACCGCGTCCAGCTCCTTGGCCACCTGCTCGGTCCGGCCCGGCGCGGTGGCGACCATCATCGTGACGTTCTTCTCGCCGTCGGCCTTCGCCTCCGCGAGCAGGTCCGCGTCGTGGGAACCGAGCTTGTCGTGCGCGGACTTGACGGTGGCGTCGACGGGAGGCGCGGTCGTCGCCGGGCCGTCGGCGGCGAGGGCCGCGGGCACGGGCCCGACGGCGGCGAGCGCCGCGGCGAGGCCCGTGGCCACGGCCAGGCGGGCCGCGCGTCTCGCGCCCGGTATCGGTTCGCGCTGGGGGCTGTTGGTCATCGGCATCCCTTGGGGTGAAGGAACGAGCGGCACGACCGAGGCCGACCGGCCCTGGCCGAGACAGTCCGGAATCCGATCCCGGACGACCGCTCAGCTTTACTCAAGGGATCACTGATTGGGGAGAGTTGTTCGGGACGGGAAGAGGGCATGGCGTAATTCCGCCATACGCCATCGGGGACACATGGGACGGCCGGTGACAATCCCATGGCCCGCACTGCACCGACACGGGTGAAAAGGGGCCGAATCATGTTCAACCCTCGCGGACCACGGCAACCTTCATCCGGTCGGTGCGGTCTCTCCCGGGACCGAGCAGTACCGAGAAATGGGGGGAAGACATGACCGTACGCGTACGGACCGCCGTGCTCGCGGCCACCGCCCTGGCCCTGTCGGCGTCCGTCGCGGGCCCCGCCGTGGCCGCGCCCGCCGCCACCGGCGGCCACGACGCGACCCGCCGGGCAGTCGAGGCCGCCGTCGAGGACGGAGTGCCCGGCGTCACGGCGACCGCCCGCGACGGCCGCGGCACCTGGTCCACGGTCGCCGGGGTGGGCGATCTGCGCACCGGCGAGCCGCGCTCCGCGCAGGACCGCTACCGGGTCGGCAGCATCACCAAGACCTTCGTCGCCACCGTGCTGCTCCAACTGGAGGCCGAGGACCGGCTCTCGCTCGACGACACGGTGGACCAGTGGCTGCCGGGCCTGGTCGCGGGCCACGGCCACGACGGCGGCCGGATCACCCTGCGCCAACTCCTGAACCACACCAGCGGCGTCTACGACTACACGTCCGACGAGGGGTTCGTCCGCGACCACTTCCTCAAGGACGGCTTCTTCGAGCACCGCCACGACACGGTGACACCGCGCGAGCTGGTCGCGATCGCCATGGCCCACGAGCCGGACTTCGCCCCCGGCGCTTCCTGGAACTACTCCAACACCAACTACGTCCTGGCCGGCCTGGTGATCGAGGAGGCCACCGGCCGCCCGTACGGCGAGGAGGTGCGCCGCCGGATCGTCCAGCCGCTCGGGCTGCGCGCCACCTCCTTCCCGGGCACCCGCACCGGCCTGCCCCGCCCCAGCAGCCGGGCCTACTCCAAGCTCGCCCCGACGGCGACCGGCCCGACGTACGACGTCACGCGGCTCAACCCGTCCATCGCCGGCGCGTCGGGCGAGGCGGTCTCCAGCTCGGCCGACCTGAACCGCTTCTACACCGCCCTGTTCCGCGGCCGGCTGCTGCCCGCGAAGCAGCTGGCCGAGATGACGACCACCGTCCCGGCGAGGGACGGCGCCGAGTACGGCCTCGGACTGATCAAGCGGGAACTCGACTGCGGGGTGACCGTCTGGGGGCACGCCGGCGGCATCCACGGCTCCTCATCGGAGGCGGTGGCGACCAGGGACGGCCGGCACGCGCTCGCCTTCAACTTCAACGGCGACTGGTCCGGCGACGGCGAGGCCGTGATCGAGGCGGAGTTCTGCGCCGGGTGACCCGGGGCGGGTCCGGCACCTCCTAGCGGGGCAGCACCACGACATACGCCGCGGGCTCCCGGTCCCCGGCCGCCATCAGCGCCGTACGCACCACGGCCGCCTGGTGCTCCGGGCAGTCCCGCACCTTGCGCGGGGTGAGGTGCACGACCGTGATCCCCAGCCGCTCCAGGTGCTCGCGCTTGCGGGCGTGCTCCGCCCAGGCGGCGTCGTCCTCCTGCTGCCGGTGCGCCCGGGTGTCCAGCTCCAGCGCCACCGCGTGCTCGGGCCAGAACGCGTCCACGCCGCCCAGGTGGGGGCCGCCGGGCAGGCGCAGGTCGACGTTCCAGACCGGCTCGGGCAGGGCGTGCTCGCGCACCATCCGGTACAGCCGCTGCTCGGCCAGCGCCCGCCCCTCGGCGACCAGCGAGTCCACCGCGTCCACCACGTGCGGGCGGCTGAGCAGCCGGGCCCGGTTCAGCTCCCGTACCACCGCGGCCGGTTCGCAGTGCCCGCCGCGCACCGCCTCCGTCAGCAGCCTGCGCACCGTGCCCGGGTCGGTCAGCTCCGCCACGGCGTCCGCCAGGGCCCGCGCCACCGGTGCCACCGGGACCCCGGTCAGCTCCACGGCGGTCGGCAGCGCGGTCGTGCGGACGACACGCGCACAGCCGGTCGTGCGCAGCCGGCGCAGCCGCGGGACCAGGACGTCGATGGCGTCCAGGGACGACAGCGGTGGAGCGGCGGAGAAGCCGTGCAGCGTCAGCGCGGCCAGACCGGTGATCATCGCCTCCGCGTACGCGGGCACCGGTGCCTGCTCCCCGCCCGGCTGGACCGGCACGGAGGCGGTCACGCCGGTCGCCGTCCCGGCGGCGGTGCGGTCCCGCGCCGCGTAGAGCAGCACCGCGTGCAGGCGCTCGTCGCTGGTCGGCGGGCCCGGATGCAGCAGGACGATGTTCGGCAGGAGTTGCTGCCAGGGGCCGCCGGGCCGGCACTGCTCGTTGGTCTCCGCGGCGGAGACACCGTGCGCCCGCAACTGGGCGGCCGTCATCAGCCGACGCCGGCCGACGGCCAGTTCGTGCAGCGGGCGGGGGCGGGGGGAGAGCGGGGTGTTGTGCGTCATGACCAGCAATTTCCCGCGCCCGATCCGCCCCTTAACCCCTGTTACACGCCCATCACCGAACCGGGACAACCCCGAACTAAAGGACGCGTGTTCGGATGCCGAAACCCCTGGTCCGAACGGGTGGGACCAGGGGTTACGGCTGCCAGCGCACGCATCTTGTAACGATGACGGAACGCCAATTCATTGGCCAAAGGTACGGCACTCATGCCACGCCGGGCGGGGCATGCGCCTTAAAGGGGCGCGGGGCTGTATCAATGTGCGGCTCCGCCGCGTGAGCGCGACCAGCCACAACGAAGCCGCACCCGACGAACAACCGAACCTCCTACGCACCCCCGTCGCAAGCCTGCGCACGCAAAGCCCGCGCCAGATCGTCCCGAGCCTCCAGCACCAGCCTCCGCAACGCCGGCGCCGCCCCCTCGTGCGCCGCCAGCCACGCGTCGGTCGCGTCCAGCGTCTCCCGGGAGTCCCGCAGCGACGGGAACAGGCCCCGGACCACGTCCATCCCGATCTGGATGGACCGCTCGGCCCACACCCGCTCGATCGCCGCGAAGTACTTCTCGGTGTACGGCGCGAGCAACTCCCGCTGCGAGGGCTGCGCGAACCCGGCGATGGTCGCCTCCACCAGGGCGTTGGACAGCTTGTCCGACTCGACGACCTGCGCCCAGGCCTGCGCCTTGACCACCTCGGACGGCCGCGAGGCCAGGCAGCGCACCTGGTGCCGCTTGCCGGAGGCCGTGTCGTCGCGGGCCAGTTCGGTGGCCAGGACGGCCTCGTCGGCCACGCCGTGGGCGGCCAGCGGGGCGAGGAAGACCCAGCGCAGCTCCTGGTCGACGTCCAGGCCGTCGATCTTCTCCGTGCCGTCCAGCAGCCCCCGGAGCAGCGCCAGGTCCCCCTCCTCGGAGGCCACCGACGCGAAGAACCGCGCCCACGCCAGCTGCTGCTCGCTGCCCGGCGCCGCGTCCCGCAGCTCGCGCAGCGCACCCTCGGCGAGGAGCCGCCCGCCGGTCTCCCGCCAGTCGGGGGCGGCGTAGTGCACCAGCGCCGAGCCGGTCCAGGCGTGCAGCATCTGCAGGACGCCGATGTCGGACTCGCGCCCCGCGAAGCGCAGCACCAGCGCCGCGAAGTCCCGCGCCGGAAGCAGCGCGTCCCGCGTCATGTTCCACAGCGCCGACCAGCACAGGGCGCGCGCCAGCGGGTCGGTCAGGGCGCCCAGGTGCTCGCGCAGCGTCGCCAGCGAGGTGGCGTCGAAGCGCGTCTTGCAGTACGTGAGGTCGTCGTCGTTGACCAGGACCAGCTCGGGCGCCTGGGCACCGGCCAGCTCCGCGACCACCGTGCGCGGCCCCTCGACGTCCACCTCGGCGCGCGCGTACCGCTCCAGCGCGCCCTCGGCCGTACGCCGGTACAGGCCCACCGCGACGCGGTGCGGGCGCAGTTCGGGATGTGACTCCGCCGCCTCCTGCACCACGGCCAGTTCGTCGACGGTGCCCGCCGCGCTCAGCAGCACCTGCGGGGTCAGCGAGTTGACGCCCGCCGTCTGCAGCCAGGAACGCGACCACGCCGCCATGTCCCGCCCGCTGGTCTCCTCCAGGACCGACAGCAGATCGCCCAGCCGGGTGTTGCCGTACGCGTGCCGCTTGAAGTAGCGCCGCGCGCCCTCCAGGAACGCGTCCTGCCCGACGTACGCCACCAGCTGCTTCAGCGCCGAGGCACCCTTGGCGTAGGTGATGCCGTCGAAGTTGAGCTTGGCGTCCTCCAGGTCACGGATGTCGGCCGTGATCGGGTGGGTGGAGGGGAGCTGGTCGGCGCGGTAGGCCCACGCCTTGCGGCGGTTGGCGAAGGTGATCCAGGCGTCCTTGAAGCGGGTCGCGCCGACGTTCGCGAAGGCGCCCATGAAGTCGGCGAAGGACTCCTTCAGCCACAGGTCGTCCCACCACTCCATGGTGACCAGGTCGCCGAACCACATGTGCGCCATCTCGTGCAGGATCGTGTTGGCGCGGCCCTCGTACGACGCCCGCGTCACCTTCCCGCGGAAGATGTACTCCTCCCGGAAGGTCACCATCCCCGGGTTCTCCATCGCGCCGAGGTTGTACTCGGGCACGAACGCCTGGTCGTACTTCCCGAAGGGGTACGGGTAGTCGAAGTGGTCGTGGAAGAAGTCCAGGCCCTGCTTGGTGATCAGGAAGACGTCGTCGGCGTCGAAGTGCGGGGCCAGCCCCTTGCGGCACAGGGCGCCGAGCGGGATCTCCAGCCGGGTGCCGTCCTCGAGGACGCGCTCGTAGGAGTCGGTCACGTAGTGGTAGGGACCGGCCACGACACAGGTGATGTACGTCGAGATCGGCTTCGTCTCCGCGAACCGCCACACCCCGTCGGCGCGCTCACCCGCGCCGTTGGACCACACCGTCCACTCCTCGGGCGCGCGCACCTCGAAGCGGAAGGGCGCCTTGAGGTCCGGCTGCTCGAAGTTGGCGAAGACCCGGCGCGAGTCGGCCGGCTCGTATTGGGTGTACAGGTACACCTCGCCGTCCTCGGGGTCGACGAAGCGGTGCAGCCCCTCGCCGGTGCGGGAGTAGGCGCACTGGGCGTCGACCACCAGCTCGTTGTCGGCGGCCAGGTCCTCCAGGGCGATCCGGGAGCCGTCGAAGACCTCGCTCGGGTCGAGGTCGCGGCCGTTCAGGGAGACGGCGGTGACGCTCGGCGCGATCAGGTCGGCGAAGCTGCTCGCGCCGGGCTCGTTGCAGCGGAAGCGGATCGTGGTGACGGACCGGAACGTGCGCGGCCCCTCGCCCTGCGCGGCACCGACGGCCGAGCGCACGTCGAGGGACACCTCGTACCCGTCGACGGACAGCAGGGCGGCCCGCTCCCGGGCCTCGTCGCGGGACAGATTCTCACCGGGCACGGGCGGCACTCCCTCGGATGGTGTTCGGTCTATGCGTGTGACGTGGTGTTCAGTATGCGGACAGCACCGATCCTGCCATGCGGCCCTGACGCACGGCAGCCGGGAATGGGTGGGCCGGGCGGCCGGTTGCCCGGAGAAACGCTCGCACGCGGAGCCTCATGAGGAGAGACATGTCGGAGAAGACGCCCGTCGACTTCTGGTTCGACCCCCTGTGCCCCTGGGCCTGGATGACCTCCCGCTGGGTCCTGGAGGTGGAGAAGGTCAGGGACATCGAGGTCCGCTGGCACGTGATGAGCCTGGCCGTCCTCAACGAGGACAAGCTCGACGAGCTGCCCGCGGACTACCGCGAGCTGCTGGAGGTCAAGGCCTGGGGCCCGGTCCGCGTCGTCATCGCGGCCCAGGAGGAGCACGGCGCCGAGGTGCTCGGCGACCTCTACACGGCGCTCGGCACCCGCATCCACAACCAGGAGGAGGGGCCGGGCCGGGAGACGGTCGCCGCCGCCCTGAAGGACGTCGGCCTGCCCGAGTCCCTCATGGACCACTGGGACGACACCCCCTACGAGCCCCAGCTGCGCGCCTCCCACAAGGAGGGCATCGACAAGGTCGGCCAGGAGGTCGGCACCCCGGTGATCGCGGTACCCGGCGCCGACGGCGAGCAGATCGCCTTCTTCGGTCCGGTCGTCACCCCCGCCCCCAAGGGCGAGGACGCCGCCAGGCTCTGGGACGGCACCCTCGCCGTGGCGTCCGTGCCGGGCTTCTACGAGATCAAGCGGACCCGCACCAAGGAGCCGGACTTCAGCAACCTGTAGGACCCCCGCACACAGGAAGCCCCCGCGAGTCACGCCCTCGCGGGGGCTTCCCTCATTCCGCCCGCCCGGCGAAGGTTGAGAAGACGATCACGAGGCGGGACGACCGGGGGCCGGCTCTCAGGGCGCCAGCAGCAGCGTGTTGGTCCGGGACTTGGCGGCCGCGTAGCGCTTGGCGACGTCCTGCCAGTTGACGACGGCCCACATGGCCTCGATGAAGTCGACCTTCTGGTTCTTGTACTGCAGGTAGAAGGCGTGCTCCCAGGCGTCGAAGACCAGGATCGGGGTGGAGCCCTGGCCGACGTTGCCCTGGTGGTCGTAGATCTGCTCGACGATCAGCCGGCCGCTCAGCGGCTCGTAGGCCAGCACGCCCCAGCCCGAGCCCTGGGTGGTCGCGGCGGCCTTGGTGAGCTGCGCCTTGAACCCGGCGAAGGAGCCGAAGGACTCGGCGATCGCGTCGGCCAGTTCGCCCACGCCGTCCTTGTCCAGGGGCTCGCCGCCGCCGTCGCCGGTCATGTTGTGCCAGTAGATCGAGTGCAGGATGTGGCCGGAGAGGTGGAAGGCCAGGTTCTTCTCCAGGCCGTTGATCGAGCCCCACGTCTCCTTGTCCCGCGCCTCGGCAAGCTGCTCCAGCGTGTCATTGGCGCCCTTGACGTACGCGGCGTGGTGCTTGTCGTGGTGCAGCTCGATGATCTCGGGGCTGATCACGGGGGCCAGCGCGGAGTAGTCGTACGGCAGTTCAGGAAGTGAGTAGACGGACATGGCGGATCCCCTCCGACCTCTTATTGCAAAAGGCTTGCAAGTGCACGCTAGCAGCAAGAGTCCACGGAGGGACGGAGGGGCGTGCCGACGCGCACGCGAAAGGGCCCCCGCACGCGTTCGTGCGGAGGCCCTCGGGAGAGACCGGGCGCCCGGCTAACCGCGGGCGGTCGCCCGGCGCTGCCGGAGGTAGCCCACGGCGGCCAGGGCCAGCGTCATCGCGCCCGTCGAGTACAGCTGCACCCGGGTGTCCGGCTCGCGGGCCATCAGCACGAACACCGCGGCCATGCCCGCCAGCGCCACCCAGGTCAGCCACGGGAAGCCCCACATGCGCACGACCAGCTTCTCGGGCGCCTCCCGCTCCAGGCGGCGGCGCAGCCGCAGCTGTGAGGCGGCGATGAAGATCCAGACGACCAGGATGACCGCGCCGATCATGTTCAGCAGCCAGGAGAAGACGTCGTCCGGCCGCCAGTAGCTGAGCAGCACGCAGCCGAAGCCGAAGAGGGAGGAGACCAGCACCGCGATCCGCGGCACCCCGCCCGACACCCGGCCGAGCGCCCTCGGGCCCTGGCCGCGCTCGACCAGCGAGTAGCCGATGCGGGAGGCCCCGTAGATGTTGGCGTTCATCGCGCTCAGCAGCGCGACCAGCACGACGACGTTCATGAGCTGCCCGGCGCCGGGAATGCCGAGTTCGTCGAGGGCGGCGACGTACGGGCCCTTCTCCACGACCTCCTTGGAGTCCCACGGGACCAGCGTCACGATGACCGCCATCGAGCCGATGTAGAACAGCGCGATGCGCCACATCGCCGTCCGTACGGCGCTCGCCACGCCCTTGACCGGGTTCTCCGACTCGGCCGCCGCGATGGTGACCGTCTCCAGGCCGCCGTAGGCGAACACCGAGGCGAGCAGGCCGATGATCAGGCCGTTGCCGCCGTTCGGCAGGAAGTCGCCCAGGTGGGAGGTGCCGGGGGAGTCGGTGCCCGGCAGGACGCCGCAGATCGCCAGCACGCCCAGCACCAGGAACAGCGAGATCGCGCCGACCTTGAGGGCGGCGAACCAGAACTCGAACTCGCCGAAGTTCTTCACGGCGGCCAGGTTCGTCCCGCAGAACACCACCATGAACAGCGCCACCCACGCCCACTCGGGCGTGCCCGGCAGCCAGCCGTGCACGATCTGCGCGGCGCCGATGCCCTCCAGGCCGACGGCCGTGCACAGCAGCACCCAGAACGCCCAGCCCGCGGTGAACCCGGCCCAGGGGCCGATCGCCCGCTCGGCGTGCGCGGAGAAGGAACCGGAGGACGGATACGCGGCGGACATCTCGCCCAGCATCCGCATCACCAGCATCACCAGGAGGCCGGAGAGGGTGTAGGCGACGACGATCGAGGGCCCGGCGGCGGCGATACCGGCGCCCGAGCCGACGAACAGCCCGGCGCCGATCACCCCGCCGAGGGCGATCATCGACAGATGGCGCTGCTTGAGGCCGTGGGAGAGGGAGGAGTCCACCGGCTGCCGGGGCGCCTCGGTGGTGGTGCTGTTGGACATGGAGCGGCTCGTCCAATGCGTGGGGGGACGGGGGCAGGGCAAAAGCGCCCACAGTTTCCGGTCTCGCGCCGCCCGGCGACAGCGGATGCCCACGATACGGACGAAGCGGATACGGAACGTAGCCATCCGAATTCAGGATTCCGCTTACTGGTGACGGTCGCCTCACCCCCTCGGTGACCGGTGTCACCCCGGTGCGTGTGTATCCCGCATCCTTTGTCGGGAGCCCACCAAGCCGACGAGCGGGCCTTTGTCGAGCGCTGCTGGTGATCGGCCCCGGGACGCTGGGATAGCGTCGCGGTGTCCCGACATGTCCACACCACCGCGGAGTCCCCATGAGCACCGCTGCCGTATCCGCCCGCCGCTCCGGGCAGGTCCTCGCCGACCTCATCCCCTCCTCCCGAGTCCGGGACGTCGCGCTCGTGGCGGGCGGCGCCGTACTCACCGGCATCGCGGCCCAGATCGCGGTGCCCGTGCCCGGCTCCCCCGTGCCGGTGACCGGCCAGACCTTCGCGGCCCTGCTCGTCGGCACCACGCTCGGCGCCCGCCGCGGCCTGCTCTCCCTCGCGCTGTACGCCCTGGTCGGCATGGCGGGCATGCCGTGGTTCGCGGAGGGCGGCTCCGGCACCGCCGCCCCCTCCCTCGGCTACGTCTTCGGCATGCTGCTCGCCGTCACGGTCGTGGGCGCCCTGGCCCGCCGCGGCGCCGACCGCTCGGTGCTGCGCACGGCCGGCACGATGCTGCTCGGCGAGGCGATCATCTACGCCGTCGGCGTGCCGTACCTGGCCCTCGCCGCCGACATGTCCCTCACCGCCGCGATCGCGGCCGGCCTCACCCCGTTCCTGATCGGCGACGCGCTCAAGGCCGCGCTGGCCATGGGCGTCCTGCCCACCGCCTGGAAGCTGGTCGACAAGCGGTAACAGGCCGCAGGCCCACGAAAGGGGCCCGCCGGAGCGCAGCAGCGATCCGGCGGGCCCCTCTCACGTCCCGGGGCGGTCAGCCCTTCTCGGCGACGGTCCCGCGAGCGTCGATCCGGCGCTTGACGATCCGCTGCTTGACGAAGGCGACGACGAGGACCAGCGCGGCGACGAGCAGCGACAGCAGCACGGTGGTGCGCCCGTCGTGCTCGGTGTCGGTCAGCATGTAGCCCAGCACGAAGACGATCACAGCGGCGGCGGCCCAGGTCAGATACGGGAACAGCCACATCCGCACCACCAGCTTCTCCGGTGCCTCGGCCTGGATGATCCGGCGCATCCGCAGCTGCGAGAAGCAGATCACCAGCCACACGAAGAGGGCCACGGCGCCGGAGGAGTTGACCAGGAAGAGGAAGACGGAGTCCGGGAACTCGTAGTTGAAGAAGACGGCGACGAAGCCGAACACCACGGAGACCAGGATCGCCGTCCGCGGCACCCCGCGCCGGGTGGTCCGGGCGAAGGCCCGCGGCGCGTCACCGCGCTCACCGAGCGAGAAGGCCATGCGGGAAGCGGTGTAGAGACCGGAGTTCAGACAGGACAGCACGGACGTCAGCACGATGAAGTTCATGATCTGACCGGCGTTCGCGATGCCGAGCGAGTCCAGCGCGGCGACGTAGGAGCCCTTGTCGACGATCGACTGCGAGTCCCAGGGCAGCAGGGCGATCACGACGAAGATGGAGCCCAGGTAGAAGACGGCGATGCGCCAGATGATGCTGTTGGTCGCCTTGGTGACGGCCCGCTGCGGGTCCTCGGACTCACCGGCGGCGAGGGTGGGGATCTCGCTGCCCATGAAGGAGAAGACGACGAGCAGCACGCCGGTGAGGATGGCCCCGGCCCCGTTCGGCAGGAACCCGCCGTGTTCCGTCAGGTTCCCCAGCCCCGCCTGCTCGCTGTCCACGCCGGGCAGCACGCCGAAGACGGCCAGCCCGCCGACGACGATGAACGCGGCGATGGCGACGACCTTGATCCCGGCGAACCAGAACTCGAACTCGCCGTAGGAGCCGACGGAGGCGAGGTTGGTGGCGGTCAGCACGACCATCACGATCAGCGCCCACCCCCACTGCGGCACGGCGGGGATCCACCCCTCCAGGATCTTTGCCCCGGCCGTCGCCTCCACGGCCAGCACCACGACCCAGAAGAACCAGTAGAGCCAGCCGATGGAGAACCCGGCCCAGGGGCCGAGCGCCCGGTCGGCGTGGGCGGAGAACGACCCGGAGGTCGGATTGGCGGCCGACATCTCCCCGAGCATCCGCATCACCAGCACCACGAGCGTGCCGACGAGGGCGTACGAGAGAAGGATGCCGGGTCCCGCGGTGGCGATCCCGGAACTGGAACCCACGAACAGCCCGGCCCCGATGACGCCGCCGATGGCGATCATCGAGAGATGGCGGTTCTTGAGCCCGGCCTGAAGCCCGGACCCGGTTCCCGAGGGGCCCGCGGGCTCCTCCTCGGATTTGGTCAAGGTCGGCTGCGAAGTCATGGGGGGAGGTTTCCTTTGCGCCGGTCGAGCATTTTCCCGTACGAGCGGTGTACGAGCCGGACCAGTGAAACGGAGGTGAACGGATTCGGGAACCTTTGAATCCGGATCGTTACTTGAGCTTTCCCTGAGCTTCCATAGTTTCACCAGCCCTTTTCATGGCTGCCACCCGAAGCGCCCGCCTCCCGGCCCGCGTGTCACACTCGACGCATGCGCGTGTATCTCGGCTCGGACCATGCGGGCTTCGAACTCAAGAATCACCTCGTCGAATGGCTCGAGGCGGCGGGCCACGAGCCCGTCGACTGCGGCCCGCACATCTATGACGCCCAGGACGACTACCCGCCCTTCTGCCTGCGCGCCGCCGAGCGCACGGCCGCGGACCCCGACGCCCTCGGCATCGTGATCGGCGGCTCCGGCAACGGCGAGCAGATCGCGGCGAACAAGGTGAAGGGCGTGCGCGCGGCGCTGGCCTGGAGCGAGGAGACGGCGGCGCTGGGCCGCCAGCACAACAACGCCAACGTCGTCGCGGTCGGCGCCCGCATGCACACGCAGGACGAGGCGACGAAGTTCGTCGAGACCTTCCTCGCCACCCCGTTCTCCGGCGACGAACGCCACATCCGCCGCATCGACATGCTCACGTCCTACGAATCAACAGGCGACCTCCCGCCCGTCCCGGCCCACCACCCCCAGCAGTAGCCCCCGCTCCCCGACCCGCCAACACGGGGGCGGCGCCCCGCCCCCGCAGCAACAGGAGCAGCCGCCCGCCCCGCGTCCCCGACGGTCCGTCCAACCGGAGAGACCCACGGGGCGGGAGCGACCCTGCTGAGGGAGTGGATGAGCCCGCTTCGGGGGAACGCAAGCCCGCTGGTGGGCGACGCGATCGTGCTGGACGGCGACCTCAGCCCGCTTGGCGCGGACGAGCCCGCTGAGCGGGGACGCGAGCCCGCTTCGCGGGAACGGAAGCCCGCTGGCGGGCGACGCGGTTCTGCCGGACGGCGACGTCAGCCCGCTGAGTGGGGACGCGAGCCCGCCGGGTGGGAACGGGCCCGTCTGGTGGGGACGCGAGCCAGCTTGGCGTGGTCGAGTCGGCTGAGCAGGGACACGAGCCCGTTTCGCAGGAGGTCAAGCCCGCTGGTGGGCAACGCGATCCTGCTGGACGGCGACGTCAGCCCACTGAGCGGGGACGCAAGCCCGCCGGGTGGGAGCGGACCCCGGGTGGGGATGGGAGTCCGCCGGGTGGGACGCGAGCCCGCCGGGTGGGGACGCGAGCCCGCTGGGCGGATGAGTGCCCAAGGACGGGTGCTGTGTAGGGAAACGGACCCGAAGGGGTGTAGGGAAACGGGCCCGCAGGAGCGTAGAGAAACAGGCCCGCAGGGATGTAGCGAATCAGCCCCGCAGGGATGCAGGGAATCAGCCCCGCAGGGGTGCAGGACAACCGGCCCGCAGGGGTGCAGGGGACGGAGTCCCCGCCGGGGTGTGGGGCGGAGCCCCGCGGCGAGTCGAGCCTCTCGACCCACCGAGTCGGGTGGGCGGGTGGGCAAAAAGACAAAGAAAGGACACACCCGTGCCAGAGGGCCACACGATTCACCGGCTGGCCCAGGACTACACCGCCGCCTTCGCCCGGACGGCAGTCCACACCACCAGCCCCCAGGGCAAGTTCGCCGACGCCGCAGCCCTCCTAGACGGCACCGTCCTGACCACCGCCGACGCCCACGGCAAACACCTCTTCCTGGGCTTCGGCGCAGCCGAGGACCCCACCTGGGTCCACATCCACCTCGGCCTCTTCGGCAAGGTCACCTTCGGCCCGGCCCCCGCACCCCCGCCCACGGACACCGTCCGCCTCCGCCTCGCGAACGACACCGCGTACGTCGACCTCCGCGGCCCCACCACCTGCGCCCTCATCACGCCCCCGGAGAAGCAGGCGATACACGACCGCCTCGGCCCCGACCCCCTGCGCCCGGACGCCGACCCCGCGGCCGCCTACCGCCGGATCTCCCGCAGCCGCACCACCGTCGCCGCCCTGCTCATGGACCAGAAGGTCATCGCCGGCGTCGGCAACGTCTACCGCGCCGAGGTCCTCTTCCGCCACGGCATCGACCCGTACCGCCCCGGCAAGGACCTCACCCGCCCCGAGTGGGACGCGATCTGGCAGGACCTCACCGCCCTCATGCGCGAGGGCGTACGCAACAACCGCATCGACACCGTCCGCCCCGAGCACACCCCCGAGGCCATGGGCCGCCCGCCCCGCGTCGACGACCACGGCGGCGAGGTCTACGTCTACCGGCGGGCGAACCAGCCCTGCCACCTCTGCGGCAGCCCGGTCCGCACCGCCGACCTCGCCGCCCGCAACCTCTTCTGGTGCCCGGCCTGCCAGCGGCGTTAGCCCCCCGCGCCCGCGCTCAGAATCCGTGCGGCAGCCACGGCGCCACGTCGGACCCGAACCCCACCGACGCCGCCGCCAGCGCCCCGGGCCGCACCTCGCGCACCCGCCCGGCCGCGCCCAGCGAACCGAGGCTCACGCCCCCGAGGTACGCCGCCCCCAACTCCCGTACCGACAGTGCGAGATCGGCCGCATCCGACGTACGCTCGCACGACGCCCCCTTCGCGTCGCCGCTCAGCCGCCAACGCCCCGCGTTCCAGGGGCAGAAGGCGTCCTCGACCTCGAACACCACGTCCACCGGCGCCTGGTAGGTCCGCGCCGCGAGCGCCGCCCCCACGTCCACCAGCCGTACGTACAACGCGTCCCGCAGCTCCGGCCGGCACCGCCGGATGTCCGACACCTGGTGCCGCCACGCCTCGTCGACCGGCCGCCCCCGCACCGCCAGCGTCGAGGTCAGGTCGATGTCGTACAGGAAGCGCCACAGCGCCGCCTCGGTCGCCGGATCGAGGCCGGCCAGGTCGTCGAGGACCACCGTGCCCTTGGCACCCTCGGGCCCCCAGGACGGCCGTACCCGGAACCGCGCGTACCCGGTGACCTCGCCGCCCCGCCGGGCGACCACGCACTGCAGGGGCGAGGCGCCGTCCCGCCCGCTCTCCGGGTCCAGCAGCGCCAGCCGCTCCCAGCCGGGCCGCCGGTCCAGCATCCCGGGCCGCCCCGGCACCAGCCGCGCGTACACCGCCTCGCACGCGTCGAGCACGTCCGCGGGCGCCTCGTACCGCAGCCGTACGTCATCCGTGCCGGCCGGCACCGACAGCCGGACCCGGCTCGTGTCGATCTCCGCGCTGAGCCCGAAGGTCGCGGCGCCGTACCCGAACCGGCCGTAGATCGCCGGCTCGGAGGCCGTCAGCACGGCCAGCGGCTCGCCCCAGGCCCGTACGTCGTCCAACTGCCGCCGCATCATCGAGGTCAGCACGCCCCGGCGCCGGTGCGTGGCGGCGACGCTCACCATCGTCACGCCCGCGGCGGGCACCAGCGCGCCACCCGGCACGGTCATCCGGAAGGCGAACGCCCCCGCCGTCCCGACGCACGCGCCGCCCTCCCCGTCGCTTTCCCAGACCCCGATCGACCGGTCGACCTGCGTCAGCTCCCGGAACAGCTCCAACTCCTCGGCGGGCTCCGGAACCCCGCTGAAGGCACGGACCAGCGTCCCGTACCACCTGTCCCACTCGTCGCGCCGCAGCACTCGCGGCTCCGTCTGCACACCGCCGTCTTTACCCGTGGAGCTTTCCATGCAGCATGCGTATCAGGGCCGCGCGAGACCGGCGAGGCAATTTCCCCGGGGTTGCGGCGCGGGAGCCGTTCGTGAAGTTCACTGTGAAGTCCGGCCCCGGACGGGGGACAAGTGGGACCTCCCGTGCCAAGCGGCCGGTGAGATGGATAGGGTCCCGAACTAATGGCAGCAGGACGACAGCGGCGCGCGGAGGCCGAGACCTTCACGGCCCGGTGGAAGAAGCAGTGGCACCGGGCCCGCGTCGGCGTGCGCCGAGCCGCCGTCGACTACTTCCGCGGCGACGGTTCGGACTGGATCGCGCTCGCCGGACTGCTGCTGACGATCCCCGTCATCGCGGCCACCACGATGGCCAACTCGGTGTGGTGCTCGCCCTCCGCGCTGGTCATCCCGATCGTCGCGGGCGGCCTGCTGCTGCGCCCGGCGAGCCTGCTCGGCCTGTACGCCGCGGCGGCCACCGCGCTGATCGTGGAGTCCGTGCAGCTCGGCCCGTACACCGAGGGCCCCTCCCGGGTCACGCCCGGCGTGGTCCTGGTGGTCGCCGCCTGCGGCTTCTTCGGACTCCTCGTCGCCCAGTTCCGCAGCCGGGTCGGCGTGCCCTGGCGGCGCGGCGGCACCATGCTCTTCGACCTGCGCGAACGCATCCGCGTCCAGAGCAAGCTGCCCAAGCTGCCGAAGGGCTGGCACCGCGAGATGGCGCTGCGCCCGGCGGGCGGGCAGTCCTTCTCCGGCGACTTCGTCGTCGCGGCCCGCACCAACGGTGGCCGGACCCTGGAGGTCGTCCTCACCGACGTCTCCGGCAAGGGCATGGACGCCGCCTCGCGCGCCCTGCTGCTGTCGGGGGCCTTCGGCGGACTCCTCGGCAGCCTGCCCCCGCACGCCTTCCTGCCGGCCGCCAACGGCTACCTGCTCCGCCAGGACTGGGACGAGGGCTTCGCCACCTCCATCCACCTCGTCCTGGACCTCGACTCCGGCGACTACGAGCTGTACTCGGCCGGGCATCCACCGGGCCTCCAGCTCAGCGCGGGCACCGGCCGCTGGGAGGAGAAGTCGGCCGAGGGGCCGCTGCTCGGCGTGTACGACGGCGCGCAGTTCGACCAGGTGAAGGGGTCGCTGCGGCCCGGCGACGTGCTGATGCTGTTCACGGACGGCCTGGTGGAGACCTCCGAACGGGACATCGCCGAGGGCATCGACCGCCTCACCGGCGAGGCCGACCGCTATGTCGCGGGCGGCTTCCACGGCGCGGCCTGGCACCTGATCGAGGCGGTGGCCAAGGACGTCAACGACGACCGGGCGCTGCTGCTGATCTGCCGGGAGGGCCCGACGGCCCAGTCCGCACCGGCCAGGGGCTGAGGCCCGCGCCGACATACTGGGCCCATGCCGCCCACGCCGCCGCCCCTGCCCCGCGACTGCGGACCGCCCGCCCCGCCGCTCTCCCTGACCGAGGTCGAGGCCACCGCCCGCGCCGCCCACGCCGGACAGACCGACAAGGCGGGCCGGCCGTACGCCGAACACCTGCGGGCCGTCGCCGAGGGCGTACGGGCGCGCGGTGGCGACGACGAGCAGATCGCGGCCGCCTGGCTGCACGACGCCGTCGAGGACGACGCGCTGACCGAGCGCTGGCTGGACGAGGCGCCGCTGAGCCGCCGTACCAAGGACATCGTCCTGGCCCTCACCAAGCGGGCGGGGGAGCCGCCCGAGGCGTACGCCGCGCGGATCCTGGCCACCCCCGGCGCGCGGCTGGTCAAGGAGGCGGACCTGGCGCACAACGCCGACCCCGCGCGGCTGGCCGTCCTCGACGAGGCGACCCGCACGCGACTGGCCGAGAAGTACGCACGCATGCGCGCACTTCTCGGCCAGGGGTGACCCACCGGTCCTAGACGGAGACCTTCTCCCCGCTGCCCTGCGGCGCGGCGGGGGCGGTGGCCGTGCCGCGCTCGCGCGCCTCGGACCGCTCCCGCTGCTCGCGGCCCCGGGCGGCGTCGCCGGGATCCCGCTTGAAGGCCCAGTCCATCCGCGGTTCCACCACGTACCGCAGCACCCGCTGGACGGGCTTGGTGCACAGCAGGGTGACGGCGGCGGCGCCGAGCACGGTGAGCCCGATCTCGCCGAGCGGCTGGTCCAGGAAGGAGTGCTGGAACCAGCCGGTGTAGCTGCCCTCCTTCACCAGGAAGCCGTGCAGCAGGTAGCCGTAGATCGTGCCGGCGCCGAGCGCCGTGAACCACATGCGCCGGCCGGGCACCCAGGCGAAGAAGCACGCGGTCAGCACCACGGAGCAGCCGAAGAGCGCCAGCGTCAGGACGGGCCCGGACCACCAGGGGGCGCCCGTGTCCTGCATGGCGGCGTTGCGGTAGAACCAGCCGGTCTCCATGCGCGGCACCGACCACCAGGCGATCACCAGCGCCGCCGCGACCACCGGCACGGACCAGATCCGCACCGAGCGGCGCCGTACCAGCTGGAAGTGCTCGGGGCGCAGGACCAGACCCAGCACGAAGCACGGCAGGAACTGCAGCACCCGCTGCATGTTCAGGTCGTTGCCCACGCTGGGCGTCACGGAGGCCAGCGCGGCGATGCCGAGGGCGATCGGCAGCGGCCAACGGACCGTCTGCCAGATGGGGGTGGTCAGCCGCCAGACGAACAGCGCGCACAGGAACCACAGGAGATAGGTGGGGTCCAGCAGGCTGAAGTCGCTCTGCGGGTCCTCGCTGACGCGGCGGTGCAGCGTGTAGGCGACCTCGAAGACGAGGTACGGGACGGCGACACCGGTGATCAGCCGTTTGACGCGCTTGGGGCTCAGGTCGAAACTGCGCGAGAAGTAGCCGGAGATGACGATGAACGCCGGCATGTGGAACGTGTACAGGACCCGGTAGAGGGTCTCCACGGTCCGGTTCCCGTCCAGGATCTGTCCCCAGGCGTGGCCCACACCGACCAGCACGATCGCCAGGTACTTGGCGTTGTCGAAGAACGCGTCGCGCTGCCGGCTCGGCGGGGAGGGCGGGGACGGCGACTTCCGGTCGCCCTGAGGTCGCAGCGAGCTAGTCATGCAACCCCCCGCCGGGAACTCGGCGAGTGGCCACAGGACCTCGCTGCTCTGGTGGGGGACGAGGCAGCGTAGAACATCTGAGGCACCCTAGCGTTCTCCGTGGGATTCCGTAAAACCCTCGACGTCATTCCTGCATTTCGGGTCTTGAGCGCGGTGTGAGTACGGTGTGAGTACCGTTCGGGTACCCCGGTATTCGGGGAACTCGGCTCCTCCGGTCGCGTGACGGCCCCCACATCCCCGGCCCGTCGCCGCGCGTCCAAGCCCCTCCCGGAGCACCCCACTTGTCACGACACGTCAGGACTAAACAGCGCATAAGACCGGCGGGCGACTCCACTGGAATGTCCGCTTCAATGCGCTTACAGGCCTCATGGGTGATCCTGTGATCTCCCTGTGATGACCCTGTCGGCGCACCCGCCGCTGTGTCGGCCACGACAATTCGAAATATCTGCGAACGCGTTGTGTGGGCATGGAAACGAAACAGCTCGAATTCCCCGTACGGGTGCCCCGTCGAAATTCCGTACGGAGTGCGACGGTGGGCCGCGCCCGCGTGCGCGGGGGAGCGCGCCGCCGAAGGAACCGGCCGGACGATGTGTCACCCGCCGCATGACGAGGCCCGGTTGGTGGCACGATGGTTCTGGCGGGGGTGTGCGGTGCCGCACCTCCGGGCGGTAGTGCGGACCGACCGAGGGTGTGATCAGTTGTGGCCATTTCACTGTCAGTGGTGCTGCTCTTGGGGATCATCCTGGTGGTGCTGCTGCGGGGAGGGTCCATCAAGGCGGGGCCGGCGATCGTCGCGGTCCTCTTCGGCTTCTTCCTGGCCTCGACCGGCATGGCCGACGACATCCAACGCTTCCTGGACTCGATAGCGGACACGATCAACTCGATCCAGTTCTAGCCCGCCGCTTCCAGGCCTCCGTGCGGCCCCGGGCAGCCCCGGACCGCACAAAGGCCTCCGGCCCGATCCCCTGGGGGACCGGGCCGGAGGCCTCTCGGAGCGGGCGACGGGAATCGAACCCGCGTAGCCAGTTTGGAAGACTGGGGCTCTACCATTGAGCTACGCCCGCACAGCACGCACCGCAGGTCGGTGACCGCGGCACTGAACGCATCGTAGCGGGTCGCCGCCCCTCGCCGCACACCCCTTCCGGTCCGCGCCGGACCTTCCCGGACGCGCGGGAAACTCTGCGGTCCCGGTGCCTGGCGGCATGTACCCTACGTGTCGCACCAGACGGGGTGTGGCGCAGCTTGGTAGCGCGTCCGCTTTGGGAGCGGAAGGCCGTGGGTTCAAATCCCGCCACCCCGACCATCGACCGACCACCGACCGATCATCGACTGACCGGCGAGTGATCGCCGGGTGATCGCCTTTTGGGCCGTGTAGTCGCTGCCGTTACTATGCAAGCTGCACGCCCGTGTGTCATCAGCGTCTGAAGTCTCCGGGCGGCGAAATTTGCCGGACACTCTCTGGTTCCGGCAGAACCGAAGAAGTCAGCCACCAAGGAGACCGAACCGTGAAGAGCGCCGTGGAGACCCTGAACCCGACCCGGGTTCGGCTCACTGTCGAGGTGCCCTTCGAGGAGCTCAAGGACAGCCTCGACGCGGCGTACAAGAAGATCAACCAGCAGGTCACGGTGAAGGGCTTCCGCAAGGGCAAGATCCCGGCCCGGGTCATCGACCAGCGGTTCGGCCGCGGTGCGGTTCTGGAGGAGGCGGTCAACGACGCGCTTCCGAAGTTCTACACCGACGCGGTCAACGAGGCCGAGCTGAACCCGCTCGGCCAGCCCGAGGTCGACATCACGGAGCTGAAGGACGGCGAGACGCTGAACTTCACCGCCGAGGTCGACATCCGCCCCTCCATCGAGATCCCGGACTACTCCGGCATCGAGGTCGAGGTCGACGCCGTCGAGGTCAGCGACGAGGACGTCGAGAAGTCGGTGGAGCAGCTGCGCGAGCGCTTCGCCTCCACCTCCCCGGTCGAGCGCGCCGCCGCCGACGGCGACGTGATCACCATCGACCTGCAGGCCAAGGTCGACGGCGAGGTCCTCGAGGACGGCGTCGCCGACGGCGTGTCCTACACCGTCGGCTCCGGCGAACTGCTGGACGGCATCGACGACGCCGTGAAGGGCCTGGAGGCCGGTGGCGAGACCACCTTCACCTCCGAGCTCAAGGGCGGTTCGGCGGCCGGCAAGGAGGCCGAGGTCACCGTCAAGGTCACCCAGGTCGCCGCGCGCGAGCTGCCCGAGCTGGACGACGACTTCGCCCAGCTCGCGTCGGAGTTCGACACGCTGGAGGAGCTGCAGGCCGACAGCCGCAAGCGCCTGGCCAACATGAAGCAGTACGACCAGGCCACGCAGGCCCAGGAGCGCGTGCTGGACAAGCTGCTCGAGCTGGTCGAGGTCCCGGTCCCCGAGAAGCTCCTCGAGGACGAGATCAACACCCGTAAGCACAACCTCGAGCACCACCAGCTCGGCCAGATGGGCCTCGACCTCGAGAAGTACCTGGAGCTCCAGGGCAAGACCGCCGAGGAGTTCGAGACCGAGACCCGTGAGGCCGCGGTCAAGGGCATCAAGACCCAGTTCGTCCTCGACGAGCTGGTCAAGCAGGAGAAGCTCAACGTCAGCCAGGAAGAGCTGACCGAGCACCTCATGCGCCGCGCCGCCTCCTCCGGCATGTCCCCCGACCAGTTCGCCCAGGCCGTCGTCGAGCAGGGCCAGGTCCCGCTCCTCGTCGGCGAGGTCGCCCGCGGCAAGGCCCTGGCCGCCGTGGTCGAGAAGGCCACGGTCAAGGACACCAACGGCGAGATCGTCGACCTGGACGACGAGGAGGACGAGGAGACGGAGGCCGCCGAGGCCGCCGCCACCGAGCCCGCCGACGCCGAGAAGGCCGACGACAAGGCCGAGGAGAAGACCGAGGGCTGATCCCCTCGCGTCTCCCCAGACGGACGCAGAACGGGCCCCGGACACATCAGTGCCGGGGCCCGTTCCGCATACGGCGGGACAGCCCACCCGGGGGCGCGGGGCCGTGTCGATGTGCGGCTCCGCCGCGTGGGCCCGCACCCCCGCGGAGCGCTACGCCCCCGGCGAACACCCGCGGAACCGGGATGGCACCGCACGGTCACCGCGTTAGGGTCCATGAATACGAGGGCAGGGGAGTCCCCGAAAGCGGCTCCAGCCCCGCAGGGAAACGTGAGACGGCCCGGCGCCGTCGTAAGACGAGCAGGTGGATACGTGACGAATCTGATGCCCTCAGCCGCCGGCGAGCCCTCTATCGGTGGCGGCCTCGGCGACCAGGTCTACAACCGACTGCTCGGCGAGCGGATCATCTTCCTCGGCCAGCCGGTCGACGACGACATTGCGAACAAGATCACCGCACAGCTGCTGCTCCTTGCCTCCGACCCGGACAAGGACATCTTCCTGTACATCAACAGCCCGGGCGGTTCGATCACGGCCGGTATGGCGATCTACGACACCATGCAGTACATCAAGAACGACGTGGTGACGATCGCGATGGGTCTCGCGGCCTCCATGGGGCAGTTCCTGCTCAGCGCGGGCACCCCCGGCAAGCGCTTCGCGCTGCCGAACGCCGAGATCCTGATCCACCAGCCCTCCGCCGGCCTCGCCGGTTCGGCCTCGGACATCAAGATCCACGCCGAGCGGCTGCTGCACACCAAGAAGCGCATGGCCGAGCTGACCTCCCAGCACACCGGCCAGACGATCGAGCAGATCACCCGCGACTCGGACCGCGACCGCTGGTTCGACGCCTTCGAGGCCAAGGAGTACGGCCTCATCGACGACGTCATCGCCACGGCCGCCGGCATGCCGGGCGGCGGCGGCACGGGCGCCTGAGCCATTCCCCGCCCCGAGCCGACCGCCTCAGCCCCTTTACAGGAGACACTGTGAACGACTTCCCCGGCAGCGGCCTGTACGACCGCATGAACGCCACGCAGGACATGCGCGCCGCCTCCCAGGGCCGCTACACCGGCCCGCAGGCCGAGTCCCGCTACGTCATCCCGCGCTTCGTCGAGCGCACCTCGCAGGGCGTGCGCGAGTACGACCCGTACGCGAAGCTCTTCGAGGAGCGGGTGATCTTCCTCGGCGTCCAGATCGACGACGCCTCGGCCAACGACGTCATGGCGCAGCTGCTGTGCCTGGAGTCGATGGACCCCGACCGGGACATCTCGGTCTACATCAACAGCCCCGGCGGCTCCTTCACCGCGCTCACGGCCATCTACGACACGATGCAGTACGTGAAGCCGGACGTCCAGACGGTCTGCATGGGCCAGGCCGCCTCCGCCGCCGCCGTCCTGCTGGCCGCCGGTACGCCGGGCAAGCGCATGGCGCTGCCGAACGCCCGCGTCCTGATCCACCAGCCGTACAGCGAGACCGGCCGCGGTCAGGTCTCCGACCTGGAGATCGCCGCCAACGAGATCCTCCGGATGCGCTCGCAGCTGGAGGAGATGCTGGCCAAGCACTCCACCACGCCGGTCGAGAAGATCCGCGAGGACATCGAGCGCGACAAGATCCTCACGGCCGAGGACGCGCTGAGCTACGGCCTGATCGACCAGATCATCACCACCCGGAAGATGGACAACTCCTCTCTCCGCTAGGCGGGAGGCTGTATCGTCTGCCGCTCCTTGGCACGGTTTGACGCGATTCACGTCAAAGGGAACCGTGCCAAGGGGGGCCCGGACGAGGGGCCCGGCAAGGTACCGTCGGACATAAGGCAGCACCAGGAGTCCGCCCGCCGTTGACGTGACGTCGACGTCCGGGAGTCTCCCAGGCGAAGGGGAAGCACACCGTGGCACGCATCGGTGACGGCGGCGATCTGCTCAAGTGCTCGTTCTGCGGGAAGAGCCAGAAGCAGGTCAAGAAGCTCATCGCAGGGCCCGGTGTGTACATCTGCGACGAGTGCATCGATCTCTGCAACGAGATCATCGAGGAAGAGCTGGCCGAGACCAGTGAGGTGCGCTGGGAGGAGCTTCCGAAGCCCCGCGAGATCTACGAGTTCCTCGAGAGCTACGTGGTCGGCCAGGAAGCGGCCAAGAAAGCCCTCTCCGTCGCGGTGTACAACCACTACAAGCGGGTCCAGGCCGGCGAGAACGGCGGCGCCCAAGGCCGCGAGGACGCCATCGAGTTGGCGAAGTCCAACATCCTCCTGCTGGGCCCCACGGGCTCCGGCAAGACCCTCCTCGCTCAGACCCTCGCCCGCATGCTGAACGTGCCCTTCGCGATCGCCGACGCCACGGCGCTCACCGAGGCGGGGTACGTCGGCGAGGACGTCGAGAACATCCTGCTCAAGCTGATCCAGGCCGCTGACTACGACGTCAAGAAGGCCGAGACCGGGATCATCTACATCGACGAGATCGACAAGGTCGCGCGGAAGAGCGAAAACCCCTCCATCACCCGCGACGTGTCGGGCGAGGGCGTCCAGCAGGCCCTGCTGAAGATCCTGGAGGGCACCACGGCCTCCGTCCCGCCGCAGGGCGGCCGCAAGCACCCGCACCAGGAGTTCATCCAGATCGACACGACGAACGTGCTGTTCATCGTGGGCGGTGCCTTCGCGGGCCTGGAGAAGATCATCGAGGGCCGGGCCGGCGCCAAGGGCATCGGCTTCGGCGCGACGATCCGCTCCAAGCGGGAGATCGAGTCCAAGGACCAGTTCGAGCAGGTCATGCCGGAGGACCTGGTCAAGTTCGGCATGATCCCCGAGTTCATCGGCCGGCTCCCGGTCATCACCTCGGTGCACAACCTGGACCGCGAGGCGCTCCTCCAGATCCTGGTCGAGCCGCGCAACGCCCTCGTCAAGCAGTACGAGCGCCTCTTCGAACTCGACGGCGTCGAGCTGGACTTCGAGCGCGAGGCCCTGGAGGCCATCGCCGACCAGGCCATCCTCCGCCAGACCGGAGCCCGCGGCCTGCGCGCCATCATGGAGGAGGTCCTCCAGGGCGTGATGTACGAGGTCCCGTCCCGCAAGGACGTCGCCCGCGTCGTCATCACCGCCGACGTGGTCCTCTCCAACGTCAACCCGACGCTCATCCCCCGTGATTCGCGGGGCCGGGGCCCGGGCGAGCAGAAGACGGCGTAGCCGGTCACGCACCACGTACGCGGGAGGGGCCCGGTCGATGCGACCGGGCCCCTCCCGCGTACGTGGTGGGTCGTGCGTCAGGCCTTGACGCGGACCTCGTCCCGCAGCTTCGTCGTCATGTCGACCGCGGTGTCCTTGTTCACTCCGGTACCGGAGTTGTCGCCGGGGGAGACCATGGCGATCGTGCTGTAGTCGGCCCAGGCGCAGAACCAGTCGGTCGACTCCTTCTTGGTGAGCGCGTTGGTGGCCTTGGTCGACTGGCACTTGGCGACGGTGCCGTCGATCTCGACCTCCTCGGGCTCGCCGACCAGCTCGGCGTTCTGCATGCCGCCGGTGTCGCTGGTGGAGCTCTCCTTGACTTCCTTCTGGATGTTGGCGAAGAACTTGTCCAGGGTCGCCTGCGGGTCGTCGATCTTGCCGTAACCGCCCACCATCGTGAAGCCCTTGGCGGTCAGCAGCTCCGACTGGTCGGGCAGGGTGGACGGGTCCTGGGGGTCGTAGCCGCTGAAGTCGGCGGTCGACCACTGCCCGATCACGGCGGTGCCGTCCTTGACGCCGCTCTTCTCCATGTCCTTGGCGGTGTCGGAGTCGCCGCTCTCCTGGCCCTGGACCTTCGTGTACTCGCTGAGCGCCTTCGCCGGCGTCGTCAGCTTGTGGGCGCCGTCGTCCTCCAGGCCGCCCGCGCCGCCGCCCCCGCCGATCACGAAGTACGCGCCCACGCCGATCGCCGCCACGACCGCCACCGCGCCGATGATCAGACCGGCCTTCTTCTTGCCGCCGCCACCCGCGGCAGGGGGCTGCGGCATGCCGTAGGGCTGCTGGCCGTAGGGCGGCTGCTGGCCGTACGGGGGCTGCTGGCCGTACGGGGGAGTCTGCGGCGGGACGCCGCCCTGCTGGGGCTGCTGCGGGTAGCCGTAGCCCGGCTGCGGGGGAGGGGCCTGCTGGGGGTAGCCGTAGCCGGGCTGGGGAGCCTGCGGCGGCTGCTGGCCGTACGGCCCCGGCTGGCCGTACGGTCCGGGCTGCTGGGGCTGCCCGCCGTACGGGCCCGGCTGGTTGTGGCTCATTGTTGGGTTCCCCCTCAGATGCTTTACGTGGTGCTGACATCCTGACTCAGACCTGGCGTGCGCAGGTCACCGGGGGCCGCACCGTTACAGAAGAAACGCGTTTCGGGACAGGGCGGTGACGCCCGTAAACTGACCCCCGTGACCGAGAACTCTCAGCAGCCGCAGCCCGCACCCAGCACCGAACTGCCGACCCAGTACACGCCGGCCGAGGTAGAGGGGCAGCTGTACGAGCGCTGGGTGGAACGGGGTTACTTCGAGGCCGACGCGAAGAGCGAGAAGCCGCCGTACACCGTCGTCATCCCGCCGCCGAACGTCACGGGCAGCCTGCACCTCGGGCACGCCTTCGAGCACACGCTCATCGACGCCCTGACCCGCCGCAAGCGCATGCAGGGGTACGAGACGCTGTGGCAGCCCGGCATGGACCACGCCGGCATCGCCACGCAGAACGTCGTCGAGCGCGAGCTGGGCAAGGAGGGCAAGTCCCGGCACGACCTCGGCCGGGAGGCCTTCGTCGAGCGCGTCTGGCAGTGGAAGAGCGAGTCCGGCGGGCAGATCAGCGGGCAGATGCGCCGTCTCGGCGACGCCGTCGCCTGGTCGCGCGAGCGCTTCACGATGGACGAGGGCCTGTCCCAGGCCGTCCAGACCATCTTCAAGCGGCTCTACGACGACGAGCTGATCTACCGCGCCGAGCGCATCATCAACTGGTGCCCCAGGTGTCTGACGGCCATCTCCGACATCGAGGTCGAGTACCAGGACGACGACGGCGAGCTGGTCTCCATGAAGTACGGGGACGGGGACGAGACCATCGTCGTCGCCACCACCCGTGCCGAGACGATGCTCGGTGACACCGCCGTCGCCGTCCACCCGGACGACGAGCGTTACAAGCACCTGGTCGGCAAGCTCATCAAGCTGCCGCTCACCGACCGCTCCATCCCGGTCGTCGCCGACGAGCACGTCGACCCCGAGTTCGGCACCGGCGCCGTCAAGGTGACGCCCGCCCACGACCCGAACGACTTCGAGATCGGTCGGCGCCACGACCTGCCCGCCATCGCGGTCATGGACGAGCACGCCGTCATCACCGCCCACGGCCCCTTCCAGGGCCAGGACCGGCTCGAGGCCCGCTCGGCCATCGTCGCCGCGCTGCGCGCCGAGGGCCGGATCGTCGCCGAGAAGCGGCCCTACGTCCACTCCGTCGGCCACTGCTCGCGCTGCAAGACCACCATCGAGCCGCGCCTGTCCATGCAGTGGTGGGTCAAGGTCGGCCCGCTGGCGAAGGCCGCCGGTGACGCGGTCCGCGACGGCAAGGTCAAGATCCACCCGCAGGAGATGGAGAAGCGGTACTTCGACTGGGTCGACAACCTCCACGACTGGTGCATCTCGCGCCAGCTCTGGTGGGGCCACCGCATCCCCGTCTGGTACGGCCCCGACGGCGAGGTCGTCTGCGTCGGACCCGACGAGGAGCCGCCGAGCGGCGAGGGCTGGTACCAGGACTCCGACGTCCTGGACACCTGGTTCTCCTCCGGCCTGTGGCCCTTCTCCACGCTCGGCTGGCCCGAGCAGACCGAGTCGCTCGCGAAGTTCTACCCGAACTCCGTCCTGGTCACCGGTTACGACATCCTCTTCTTCTGGGTCGCCCGGATGATGATGTTCGGCCTCTACGCGATGGACGGCACCCCGCCGTTCCACACCATCGCCCTGCACGGCATGGTCCGTGACCAGAACGGCAAGAAGATGTCCAAGTCCTTCGGGAACGTGGTGAACCCGCTGGACTGGATGGACAAGTACGGCTCCGACGCGCTCCGCTTCACCCTCGCGCGCGGCGCCAACCCGGGCGTCGACGTCCCGATCGGCGAGGACTGGGTCCAGGGCTCCCGGAACTTCGCCAACAAGATCTGGAACGCCACCCGCTTCGCGCTGATGAACGGCGCGACGGTGGAGGGCCCGCTGCCGGACGCGTCGAAGATGTCCTCGACCGACCGGTGGATCCTCTCCCGCCTCAACTCGGTCGTCGCCGAGGTCGACGCGTACTACGAGGACTACCAGTTCGCGAAGCTCTCCGACGCCCTGTTCCACTTCGCCTGGGACGAGGTCTTCGACTGGTACGTCGAGCTGTCCAAGACCACCTTCCAGGCGGGCGGCGAGGCCGCCGAGGTCAGCAAGCGGGTCCTCGGTGAGGTCCTGGACGTCACACTGCGTCTCCTCCACCCGGTCGTCCCCTTCGTCACCGAGACGCTGTGGACGACGCTCACCGGTGGCGAGTCGGTCGTCATCGCCGAGTGGCCGTCGGACTCCGGATTCCGGGACGCCGACGCCGAGCGGGAGATCGAGACCGTCCAGTCGGTGATCACCGAGGTCCGGCGCTTCCGCGCCGACCAGGGGCTCCAGCCCGGCCAGCGGGTCCCGGCCCGGCTGACGCTCGCGGGCAGCCCGCTCGCGGCGCACGAGGCGGCCGTCCGGCAGCTGCTGCGGCTCCAGCCGGAGGGCGAGTCCTTCACGGCGACGGCGACGCTGCCGGTCGCGGGCGTCGAGGTGGCCCTCGACCTCTCCGGTGTCATCGACTTCGCCGCGGAGCGCAAGCGGCTGGCGAAGGACCTGGCCGCCGCGGAGAAGGAGAAGGCGCAGGCGAACGCCAAGCTCGGCAACGAGGCGTTCCTGGCGAAGGCGCCGGACCACGTCGTGGACAAGATCCGGGGCCGCCTGGCCAAGGCGGACGAGGACATCGCCCGCATCGCCGCCCAGCTGGAGAAGCTGCCGGAGGCGTAACGCCTGTACGCCAATGAGGCTCCCGGTGCCGTCCTGGCTCCGGGAGCCTTCAGGTACCAAGGGGCGCGGGGTTGTATCGATGTGCGGCTCCGCCGCGTGGGCGCGACAAGCCACACGAACCCGCACAGGGCACGGGACCTCAGCCGCCCCACCGTCGGAGACCTCCGTAGACTGGTCCCCGTGAGCGACAACCCCGGTGAGAACGACCAGCCCGACCCCTCCGACCCCCTCGACTCCTTCGACGAGATCATCGACGCGGAGACCACCCGCGACCCCGACCTCGCCGTCATCGAGGCCGGCAGCCGCACCCTGCGCACCCAGGGCGGCCCCCCGGAGGCCGACGTCCCCGGGCGCCCCGAGGACCCGGAGGTGGACGCGGCGCTGCGCGCCGTCGAGACGGAGCTGGCGACCCGCTGGGGCGAGACCAAGCTGGAGCCGTCCGTCACCAGGATCGCCGCGCTGATGGACGTGCTGGGCGAGCCGCAGCGCTCGTACCCCTCCATCCACATCACCGGGACCAACGGCAAGACCTCCACCGCCCGCATGATCGAGGCCCTGCTCGGCGCCTTCGAGCTGCGCACCGGGCGGTACACCTCGCCGCACGTGCAGTCGATCACCGAGCGGATCAGCCTGGACGGGGCGCCGATCTCCGCCGAGCGGTTCATCGAGACGTACGAGGACATCAAGCCGTACGTCGAGATGGTCGACGGGCAGCAGGAGTACCGGCTGTCGTTCTTCGAGGTGCTGACCGGCATGGCGTACGCCGCCTTCGCCGACGCGCCCGTGGACGTGGCCGTCGTCGAGGTCGGGATGGGCGGCTCCTGGGACGCCACCAACGTCATCGACGGGGACGTCGCCGTCGTCACCCCCATCGACCTGGACCACACCGACCGGCTCGGCGGGACGCCCGGCGAGATCGCGGTCGAGAAGTCCGGGATCGTCAAGCAGGACGCCACCGTGATCCTGGCCCAGCAGCCGGTGGACGCGGCGCAGGTGATGCTGAAGAAGGCCGTGGACGTCAACGCCACCGTGGCCCGCGAGGGGCTGGAGTTCGGCGTCGTCGCCCGCGAGGTCGCCGTCGGCGGGCAGCTGGTGACGCTGCGCGGGCTGGGCGGCGAGTACACCGAGGTCTACCTGCCGCTGCACGGCGCCCACCAGGCGCACAACGCGGCGGTCGCGCTGGCCGCCGTCGAGGCGTTCTTCGGCGTCGGCGCGCAGCGTCCCGAGCCGCTGGACGTGGACACCGTGCGCAAGGCCTTCGCCTCCGTCGCCTCGCCGGGGCGGATGGAGGTGGTGCGGCGCTCGCCGACCGTGGTCCTGGACGCCGCGCACAACCCGGCCGGCGCGCGGGTGACCGCCGAGGCGGTGGGGGAGGCGTTCCAGTTCAGCCGGCTCATCGGCGTGGTCGGCGCCAGTGCCGACAAGAACGTGCGTGGGCTCCTCGAAGCCTTCGAGTCGGTCTTCGCCGAGGTGGTCGTCACCCAGAACTCCAGCCACCGCGCGATGGACGCCGACGAGCTGGCCGCGATCGCCGTGGAGGTCTTCGGCGACGACCGCGTCCAGGTCGAGCCGCGGCTGCCGGACGCCCTGGAGGCCGCGATCACGCTGGCCGAGGAGGAGGGCGAGTTCGCGGGCGGCGGTGTGCTCGTCACCGGTTCCGTCATCACCGTCGGCGAGGCCCGACTGCTCCTGAGGAGGGGCTGAGAAACCGTGCGTACGCTCTGTGCTTCGACTCTGATCGGCGAGTTCTTCGTGATCGGCTTCGCCGGACTGGTCGCCATGAAGGACCCGGACCTGTCCGTGGGGACGGTGTGGACGGTCAGCGGCATCGCCATGGTCCTCAGCGTGCTCCTGTGCGGGGTGATCACCCGGCCCGGCGGGGTCGCCCTCGGCTGGGCGCTGCAGGTCGCGCTGATCGCCTCCGGCTTCGTGGTGCCGACCATGTTCTTCCTCGGCGCGGTCTTCGCCGCCCTGTGGTGGGCGTCCGTGCACTACGGACGGAAGATCGACGAGGCGAAGGCGAGGTTCGCCGCCCAGGCCGAGGCGTCCGCGCCCGACCCCGCCTGAGAGGCGCGACCGGACCGACGGACCCGGTGTGCCTGACGCTGCGTGACGGGCGCCACGACACGCCCGGTAACCTCATTCATCACCCGCATGACCGCACACCTCCAAGGGAGCCCCTCGTGACCCAGCGCAGCCTCGTCCTCCTCAAGCCCGACGCCGTCCGTCGTGGCCTGACCGGCGAGATCATCAGCCGTATCGAGCGCAAGGCCGGCTGGCAGATCACCGCGCTGGAACTGCGCACCCTGGACACCGACACGCTGGAGCAGCACTACGGCGAGCACAAGGGCAAGCCCTTCTACGAGCCGCTGGTCGAGTTCATGGCGTCCGGGCCGGTCGTCGCGATGGTCGTCGAGGGCGAGCGGGTCATCGAGGGAGTGCGCGCGCTGGCCGGTCCGACCGACCCGATCGCCGCCGCCCCCGGCTCCATCCGCGGGGACTACGGTGTGATCGTCCGCGAGAACCTGATCCACGCCTCCGACTCCGAGGAGTCGGCCGAGCGTGAGCTGAAGATCTTCTTCCCGGGCCGGGTCTGATCCTCCTTCGGGACACGCCGGGAGCGCCTTTTTTCTGACAGCATGTCAGCCGAATGGACCGGGCGGAGCCGGGGCGGTCGCGCGAAAGCGACCGCCCTGTGGCATATGCGCGCCTGATCGGGGGAACGGATCCCACCGTTGGCCCGTCTCCACAAGCGAGGCGGTGCGCCATCTGCTGACAATGGCGGAGACCCTCGCGCAGTGTTCGCGAAAGCGCGTCTACGATGGAAGCCTCCACGCGTCACTGCACCCACTTCGCCGACCTGAAAAGCCCTCAAAAGCTCCTGGGAAGGCCAGTCGAATCCTGATGGGGAACTCAATGTCGTTCATCGGCCGTGACATGGCTGTCGACCTCGGGACCGCCAACACGCTGGTGTACGTCAGGGGTCGCGGGATCGTACTCAACGAGCCGTCCGTCGTCGCGATCAACACCAACACCGGTGGCATCCTCGCGGTCGGCGCCGAAGCGAAGAAGATGATCGGGCGCACGCCCGGCAACATCGTTGCCGTGCGCCCGCTGAAGGACGGCGTCATCGCCGACTTCGAGATCACCGAGCGGATGCTCCGCTACTTCATCCTGAAGATCCACAAGCGGCGTTATCTGGCTCGTCCGCGGGTCGTCGTCTGTGTGCCCTCGGGCATCACCGGCGTCGAGCGCCGCGCCGTCATCGAGGCGTCGTCCCAGGCCGGCGCCCGGCAGGTGCACATCATCGAGGAGCCCATGGCCGCGGCCATCGGCTCCGGCCTGCCGGTCCACGAGGCCACGGGCAACATGGTGGTGGACATCGGCGGCGGCACCACGGAGGTCGCGGTCATCTCGCTCGGCGGCATCGTCACGGCCCAGTCCATCCGCGTCGCGGGTGACGAGCTGGACAACGCGATCATCCAGCACGTGAAGAAGGAGTACAGCCTTCTGCTGGGTGAGCGCACGGCCGAACAGATCAAGATCACGATCGGTTCGGCGTACGACCTCGACTCCGACGAGCACACCGAAATCCGCGGCCGGGACCTCGTCTCCGGGCTGCCCAAGACCGTCGTCATCTCCGCCGGTGAAGTACGCAAGGCGATCGAAGAGCCGGTCAACGCCATCGTCGACGCCGTCAAGACGACCCTCGACAAGTGTCCGCCGGAGCTGTCCGGCGACATCATGGACCGGGGCATCGTCCTGACCGGCGGCGGTGCGCTGCTGCGCGGGCTCGACGAACGGCTGCGCCGGGAGACCGGGATGCCGATCCACATCGCCGAGGACCCGCTGGACAGCGTGGCGCTCGGCAGCGGCAAGTGCGTCGAGGAGTTCGAGGCGCTCCAGCAGGTGCTGGACGCCTCGCCCCGCAGATGACGTCACACTTCGGTTCCGCCGTACGAGACGATCTCCTCTCGTGCGGCGGATCGTTGATATAGAGGGTTCCGGTACCGGATGCGCGAGAAGCGCCCGACGTACCGCATCACCTGAATTCCTGAACACCGCCACGTACATTCCGAGATTCCCGAATTTCGACGAGGAAGGCACGGCCGCCGCACGTGAGGGACACGAAAGAGAGCCGGCTGCTCCTGGTGCTGCTGATCGCCATCGCGTTCGCACTGATCACGGTGGACATCCGCGGCGGGGAGGACTCACCGGTCGACGGTGCCCGGCAGGCCGCGGCCAACGTCTTCGGTCCGATCGAGAACGGGGTCTCCTCCGCGGTCGACCCGGTCGGCAACGCGGTCTCCGCGATCCGCGACTCCGGCGACCGGCACGACCGGCTCGCGCGCCTGGAGACGGAGAACGCGGCCCTCAAGGCGAAGCTCGGCAGCGACGAGCGCGGCCGCAGCCGGCTCAAGCAGTTCGACAAGATGCTCGGACTCGCCGGAGCCGGGCAGTACGGCATCAAGGGCGCCCAGGTCATCGCCATAGGAGCCGCCCAGGGTTTCTCCTGGACCATCACCATCGACGCCGGTGCCAACGACGGCGTCAAGCGCGACATGACCGTCCTCAACGGCGACGGCCTCGTCGGACGCGTGACCACCGTCGGTCCGAACACCGCCACCGTGCTGCTCGCCAACGACCCGGACTTCACCGTCGGCACCCGGATGGAGTCCGGCGACGAACTCGGCTTCGCCTCCGGCCAGGGCAGCCGCCCGCTGCGCGTCGAACTCCTCAACGGCAAGGCCGACGTCAAGAAGGGCGACCGCCTGGTCACCTTCGGCTCCCAGGCCGACAAGCCGTTCGTGCCGGGCGTGCCCGTCGGCACCATCACCCGCATCGACCCCAACGGCGGCGACCTCACCCGCATCCTCGACGTCACGCCGTTCGTCAGCTTCACCAAGCTCGACATCGTCGGCGTCGTCGTCCAGGCCCCGGCGAAGGACCCGCGCGACACGGTGCTCCCGGAGAAGAAGCAGCCGAAGCCCACGCCGACCGTGACGGTCACCGTCACCCCCGGGGCCGACCCCGAGGGCCAGGCCCAGAACGACGAGGCCGGGCAGAACGACGAGGCCGGGCAGAACGACGCGACCGGCCAGAACGACACGGCCGGCCAGAACGACCAGACAGAGCAGCAGAACGAGCAGCCCGAGCCGTAGGAGCCTTCACCCCATGCGCGTCAACCGGATCCTGCTGTCCGTCGCCCTGGTCGTCGTCGCCCTGGTGATCCAGGTCAGCGTCCTCGCCCGCCTCCACCTGCCCGGTGCCGTCCCCGACCTGCTGCTGCTCACCGTCCTCGGCCTCGCCCTGGTCTACGGCCACGTCGGCGGCGCCCTCGTCGGCTTCGGCGCCGGACTCCTCGCCGACCTCGCCCCGCCCGCCGACCACGCCGCCGGCCGCTACGCCCTCGTGCTCTGCGTCATCGGCTACCTCGCCGGGCTCGCCAGACCGGACAACGGACGGCTCCGCTCGGCCACCGGCCCCATGGTCGTCGTGGTCGCCGCCGCCATCGGCACCACCCTGCTCTACGCCGGCGTCGGCGCCCTCGTCGGCGACACCGCCGCCCGCCACGTCGGCCTGCCCAGCCTGCTGTTCACGGCCGCCCTGTACGACCTGCTGCTCGCGCCCTTCGTCGTCCCCGGCATCATGGCGCTCGCCCGGCGCGCCGAACACGACCCGCTGGCCGACACCAACGCCGCCGCCCAGAGCCCCGACATCTCCTCCGGCTGGCTCTCGGGAGGCACC
The DNA here is from genome assembly GCF_044590125.1 of Streptomyces sp. BBFR25. NCBI lineage: Bacteria > Bacillati > Actinomycetota > Actinomycetes > Kitasatosporales > Streptomycetaceae > Streptomyces > Streptomyces sp. BBFR25. The sequence continues at coordinate 2,983,242 of NZ_CP172447.1, read as the reverse complement.
GGCCTGCGCATCGGCAAACAGCGCAACGCACTGCGGGTGAAGACGGCCCGGGCCCGGGTGGCCCGCGCCGGACGCATCAAGGGGGTCAAGCGGCTGTGACCAGGCGGCAGCATTCCAGCAGCACACACTTCGTGAGGGGGAGCCAGAACCAGTGACCAATATCCCCGAGACCGGCCGCAGCACCCGCGTCCAGACCCGGCTCGTCGTCATCCAGATCCTCGTCCTCTCCCTCCTCGCCACCCTCGGCGGCCGCCTCTGGTACCTCCAGATCCGCCAGGGCGACGAATACGCCGAGGAAGCCTCCGGCAACCACGTCCAGCAGGTCGTCCAGCCCGCCACCCGCGGTTCGATCCTGGACGCCCGCGGCGTCGCCCTCGCCGACAACGAGACCCGGCTCGTGGTCTCCGCCTCCCGCACCGAGCTGCTGAAGATGAAGGACGACGGCAAGGCCGTCCTCACCAAACTCGCCGCCGTCCTCGGCATGAAGCCCCAGGACGTCATCGACAAGGTCCGGCTCTGCGACGCCAAGACCCCGCAGCCCTGCTGGAACGGCTCGCCCTACCAGCCGATCCCCGTCACCGACGAGGCCACCGTCAAGCAGGCCCTGCAGATCCGCGAGCGCGCCGAGGACTTCCCCGGCATCACCGCCGAACCCATGGCCGTACGCCGCTACGCCGCCCCCGGCAAGTCCAACACCGCCCAGGTCCTCGGCTACCTCTCGCCGGTCACCGACGAGGAACTGCAGAAGGCCCAGGACACCGACTCGCCCTACCTGCGCTCCGACCAGGTCGGCCGCTCCGGCCTGGAGCGCCAGTACGACAAGGCGCTGCGCGGCAAGGCCGGTGTCACCCGCTACGAGGTCGACAACCTCGGCCGCGTCATCGGCGAGGCCGAGTCCGACGCGGGCACCCCCGGCTCCAACCTCGTCACCAGCATCGACGCCCGCGTCCAACGGGTCGCCGAGTACGAGCTGAACGAGGCGATGAAGGCCGCCCGCAAGGAGATGGACCGCAACACCAACCGGACCTACGAGGCCGACGCCGGGGCGGTCGTGGTGATGGAGGCCAAGACCGGCCGCGTCGTCGCCATGGCCTCCAACCCCGACTACGACCCCAACGCCTGGGTCGGCGGCATCTCCGCCAAGGACTACAAGCAGCTCACCGGGAAGGACTCCAACTACCCGCTGCTCAACCGCGCCACCCAGGGCCAGGCGGCCCCCGGCTCCATCTTCAAGGTCGTCTCCTCGGCCGCCGCGGTCGAGGCCGGCTACGACTTCGACGGCAACTACGACTGCTCCAGCGCCTACAACGTCGGCGGCCAGGTCTTCAAGAACTTCGAGTCGGCCAACGAAGGCATGATCAGCATCGGCCGCGCCCTCGAACTCTCCTGCGACACCGTCTTCTACCGCCTGTCCCACCAGGAGTGGAAGAAGGACGGCGGGACGAACCCCAAGAACCCCAACGACTACTTCTACAAGGCCGCCCACCAGTTCGGCCTCGGCGCCAAGACCGGCATCGACCTCCCCAACGAGGTCACCGGCCGCGTCCCCGACCGCCAGTGGAAGCAGGACTACTGGGAGGCCAACAAGGACGCCTGGTGCAAGTCCGGCAAGAAGGACGGCTCCTACGTCGAGAAGATCGCGTACGAGAACTGCCTCGAAGGCAACAAGATGCGCGCCGGTGACTCCATCAACTACTCCATCGGCCAGGGCGACACCCTCGTCACCCCGATCCAGATGGCCACCATCTACGCGGCCATCTCCAACGGCGGCACCCTGTACGACCCGAGCATCGGCAAGGCCGTCGTCAGCCCCGACGGCAAGAGCGTCCGCGAGATCGAGCCCACCGCGCACGGCAAGCTGCCCATAAGCAAGACCACGCTGGCCAAGATGGACGACGCCCTCGCGGGCGTGGCCACCCGGGGCACCGCCGCCTGGCGGTTCGCCCAGGTCGGCTGGCCGCAGGACAAGATCCCGATGCACGCCAAGACCGGTACCGCCGAGGTCTACGGCAAGCAGACCACGTCCTGGTTCGCGACGTACACCAAGGACTACTCGATCGTCATGACGATCTCCCAGGGCGGCACCGGCTCCGGCGCCTCGGGACCCGCCGTCCGCAACATCTACGACGCGCTGTACGGCGTCTCCGACGACGGCGACATCGACCCGAAGAAGGCCCTGCTGCCCAAGCCGCAGGCGAGCCTCCCGAAGATCAAGACGGACGGCACCATCCTCTCGCCGAAGATGCCCAAGGACGTCGTCAAGGAACTCCTGCCCGACGAGAAGGCCTCCCCGGACGAGGAGTACGCCCCCGTCGAGGAAGGCGACCAGCCGGCGACCACCCCCAACCAGAACGGCCAGAACCGCGACACCCGCCGCCACCGGCGGCGCGGCGGCCCACGCGGCGCACGGCGCGGCGCCCGACCGGGCGGCGCCGGAAGAGGCCGGAGGCCACGCACATGACCGGCAACAGCTTCCACGTCTCCGGATACGGCCCCGACAAGGGCGGCTGGACCCGCCTCTTCGCCCGGGACTCCATGGCACGGCGGCTCGACTGGCCGATACTGCTGGCCGCCGTGGCCCTGTCCCTGATGGGCTCGCTGCTCGTCTACTCCGCGACCCGCAACCGCACCGAACTCAACCAGGGCGACCAGTACTTCTTCCTCACCCGGCACCTCCTGAACACCGGCATCGGCCTCGCCCTGATGGTCGCCACCGTCTGGCTCGGCCACCGCGCCCTGCGCACCGCCGTGCCGGTCCTCTACGGCGCCTCCGTCTTCCTGATCCTGCTGGTGCTCACCCCACTCGGCTCGACCATCAACGGCGCCCACTCCTGGATCAAGCTCCCCGGCGGCTTCTCGCTGCAGCCCTCGGAGTTCGTGAAGATCACCATCATCCTGGGCATGGCGATGCTGCTCGCCGCACGCGTTGACGCGGGGGACCGGCCGCACCCCGACCAGCGCACCGTGCTCCAGGCCCTGGGCCTGGCCACCGTGCCCATGCTCATTGTGATGCTCATGCCCGACCTCGGGTCGGTCATGGTCATGGTCATCATCGTGCTCGGCATCCTGCTCGCCTCCGGCGCCAGCAACCGCTGGATCTTCGGCCTGCTCGGCGCCGGCACCGCGGGAGCGCTCGCCGTCTGGCAGCTCGGCATCCTGGACGACTACCAGATCGCCCGCTTCGCCGCCTTCGCCAACCCCGCCCTCGACCCCGCGGGCGTCGGCTACAACACCAACCAGGCCCGCATCGCCATCGGCTCCGGCGGACTCACCGGCTCCGGCCTCTTCGAGGGCTCCCAGACCACCGGCCGGTTCGTCCCCGAACAGCAGACCGACTTCGTCTTCACCGTCGCGGGCGAGGAACTGGGCTTCCTCGGCGCGGGCCTCATCATCGCCCTGCTCGGCGTGGTCCTCTGGCGCGCCTGCAGGATCGCCCGCAGCACCCCCGACCTGTACGGCACGGTCGTGGCCGCCGGGATCGTCGCCTGGTTCGCCTTCCAGACCTTCGAGAACGTCGGCATGACGCTCGGCATCATGCCGGTCACCGGTCTGCCCCTGCCCTTCGTCTCCTACGGCGGCTCCTCCATGTTCGCCGTGTGGATAGCGGTCGGCCTCCTTCAGTCGATCACCGTGCAGAGACCGATGTCGGCGTAGCCCGGCCCCCGCGGGGTGAGCGGTAAGGGGGACCGTCCCGGCCGGGTTAGGCTGGATGGTCCCCCCTGTCCGCACACAAAGGTCCCGTGAGATGCCTGCCGAAGCCACCCAGGCCGCCGAGTCCGTGTTTCCGCAGCTCGAAGCCCTGCTCCCGCATGTGCAGAAGCCGATCCAATACGTCGGCGGAGAGCTGAACTCCACGGTCAAGGACTGGGAATCCTGCGACGTCCGCTGGGCCCTGATGTACCCCGACGCCTACGAGGTCGGCCTGCCCAACCAGGGCGTCATGATCCTCTACGAGGTACTCAACGAGCAGCAGGGCGTCCTCGCCGAGCGCACCTACAGCGTCTGGCCGGACCTCGAGGAGCTGATGCGGGAGCACTCCGTCCCGCAGTTCACCGTCGACAGCCACCGCCCGGTCGGCGCCTTCGACGTCTTCGGCCTCTCCTTCTCCACGGAGCTGGGCTACACCAACATGCTCACCGCCCTGGACCTGGCGGGCATCCCCCTGGAGGCGAAGGACCGCGGCATCGACGACCCGGTCGTCCTGGCCGGCGGCCACGCCGCCTTCAACCCCGAGCCGATCGCCGACTTCATCGACTGCGCCGTCATCGGCGACGGCGAGCAGGCCGTCCTGGAAGTCACCGCGATCATCCGCGCCTGGAAGGCCGAGGGCCGCCCGGGAGGCCGCGAGGAACTCCTGCTCCGCCTGTCCAGGACCGGCGGCGTCTACGTCCCCGCCTTCTACGACGTCGAGTACCTCCCCGACGGCCGTATCGCCCGCGTCGTGCCCAACCGCTCCGGCGTCCCGTGGCGCGTCAGCAAGCACACCGTCATGGACCTCGACGAGTGGCCCTACCCCAAGCAGCCCCTCGTCCCGCTCGCCGAGACCGTCCACGAGCGCATGTCCGTGGAGATCTTCCGCGGCTGCACCCGCGGCTGCCGCTTCTGCCAGGCCGGCATGATCACCCGCCCGGTGCGCGAGCGCTCCATCACCGGCATCGGCGAGATGGTCGACAAGGGCCTGAAGGCCACCGGCTTCGAGGAGGTCGGCCTGCTCTCCCTCTCCTCCGCCGACCACACGGAGATCGCCGACGTCGCCAAGGGCCTCGCCGACCGGTACGAGGAGGACAAGATCGGCCTGTCCCTCCCCTCCACCCGCGTCGACGCCTTCAACATCGACCTGGCCAACGAGCTGACCCGCAACGGCCGCCGCTCCGGCCTCACCTTCGCCCCCGAGGGCGGCTCCGAGCGCATCCGCAAGGTCATCAACAAGATGGTCTCCGAGGACGACCTCATCCGGACCGTCGCCACGGCCTACGGCAACGGCTGGCGCCAGGTGAAGCTGTACTTCATGTGCGGCCTGCCCACCGAGACCGACGACGACGTCCTCCAGATCGCCGACATGGCCACCCGCGTGATCGCCAAGGGCCGCGAGGTCTCCGGCTCCGGCGACATCCGCTGCACGGTCTCCATCGGCGGCTTCGTCCCCAAGCCCCACACCCCCTTCCAGTGGGCCCCGCAACTGTCGGCGGAGGAGACGGACGCCCGCCTCCAGAAGCTCCGCGACAAGATCCGCGGCGACAAGAAGTACGGCCGCTCCATCGGCTTCCGCTACCACGACGGCAAGCCCGGCATCGTCGAGGGCCTCCTCTCCCGCGGCGACCGCCGCCTCGGCGCCGTCATCCGCGCCGTCTACGACGACGGCGGCCGCTTCGACGGCTGGCGCGAGCACTTCTCCTACGACCGCTGGATGGCCTGCGCCGACAAGGCGCTGGAGCCGACCGGCGTCGACGTCGACTGGTACACCACCCGCGAACGCGGCTACGAGGAGGTCCTCCCCTGGGACCACCTCGACTCCGGCCTCGACAAGGAGTGGCTCTGGGAGGACTGGCAGGACGCCCTCGACGAGACCGAGGTCGACGACTGCCGCTGGACGCCTTGCTTCGACTGCGGGGTGTGCCCGGCGATGGACACCGAGATCCAGGTCGGTCCGACCGGCAAGAAGTTGCTGCCTCTGACGGTCAAGAACGCCGCTTCGGCCGGGTGAGGCGCGGCAGCCGGGGTGCCGAGGGGCACCCCGGTGCGCGGTGAGGGTCAGTCGGCCGGTGTCTTCGTGGGCGTCGGGGGAGCGGGTGTGCGCCAGGCCAGGAGTGCGCCGGCCGTGAGGGCCAGGGCGGCCAGCAGGGTGGCGATCAGGAACGGATCGCGGGAGTGCAGGGTCGGGGCGAAGCCGATGCCGACGCAGAGCGCCACCCCGGTCGCGCCGCCCAGTTGGTCGGCGGCGCGCTGGACGCCCGAGGCGATTCCGGCGTCGTCCTCGGTGACACCGGTGACCGCGAGGTACTGGAGCCCCACTAGGCCGAAGGCCATTCCGGCCGCGATCAGGAGCATCGCCGGGATCATCGCCGCCCTGCCCGCCTCCAGGGTCGAGGCGAGCGCGATCGCGGCCATCGCGGCGGCGGTGAGCCCGATGCCGGTCAGCACGCACGCACGTGCTCCCCAGCGGTTCAGCAGGCGCGGCACGAGCGCGGAGAACCCGAGCAGCGAGACCGCGAGCGGCAGCATCGTCAGGCCGGAGCCCAGGGGGCCGATGTGCAACCGGTCCTGCAAGTAGAAGGTGAACAGCAGGAACGAGGTGGACAACCCTCCGCTCAGCAGCATCGTGGTCAGGTTGGCCGCCACCCGCGTGCGGTCGGCGAAGAAGCGCGGCGGCAGCAGCGGATGGCGCGAGCGTGCCTCGACCCGGACGAACCCGGCTCCGGCGGCCACCGCCCCGGCCAGCGACGCCGGAACCACCCATGCGGGCACCCCGGGTTCACCGGCCTCGACCACGCCGAGGGTGAACAGCAGCGGGCAGGCGGTCAGCAGCAGCGCGCCGGGCAGGTCCAGCGGCGGTGCGTCCCCGGCCGCGGGTCGGTCGCCGTCGACCAGGAAGACGGCCGCCACCATCACGAGCAGGAGGAACGGGACCGCGACCAGGAAGACCCACCGCCAGCCGAGGTGGGCGGTGATGACGCCGGACACGACGAATCCGAGGACGAGACCGCAGCTCGCCACCGCCGCCCACACACTCAGGGCCCGCGTCCGGGCCGGCCCTTCGGGGAACAGCAGGACGATGGTGGCCATCGCGGCGGGCAGCGCGACGGCCTCACCGGCGCCCTGCAACAGGCGCGCGACCACCAGCAGGGAGAAGGTGGGGGCCAGCCCGGCCAGCAGGGACGCGGCGCCGAACAGGCCGGTGCCGAGCAGCAGTACGCGCCGCCGCCCGAGCAGGTCGCCGAGGCGGCCGCCGAGCATCAGCAGCCCGCCCCCGGTGACCGTGTAACCGACCACGACCCAGGTCAGGGTGTGGCCGTCGACGCCGAAGTCGGCGCCGATCGAGGGCAGGGCGATGTTGACCACGGTCACGTCGACCGCGATGAAGAACTGCAGCATGGACATCGCGCACAGCACCAGCCGTGCGCGGGTGGGGGACGGGCTGTGCCCGCGTGAGGAAGGGATGCCTGGAAGCATCGGGTGCTCCGTTGCTCAGAGGAGGTCCCGAGCAGCACGAGCGTGCCGCTCCGGTCTGATCACGAAGCGGCTGGACGTCCAGGAAGGGTGTGTGGCTCGAACGCCCCGCCGCTAGCGGGACGTCCTGGTCACCGCGGCGCAGGCGGCCGCGCACGAGGAAGCAGACATGCTCCGGACGTTATCAGGGGTACGGTCTGTGCCGTTCGATCGCGCGCGACTGGGGGAGCGGGGTATGGGCTTGGGGGCGGACGCCGGGGCGGGCGGCGTCGACGTGCTGATCATCACGGCGCTGAAAGAGGAGTACGAGGCGGCCCGCGCGGCCGGCTCGGCGGGGTACGCGGGGCATCCCGGTGTCGCGGCCTGGGAGGAACACGAGTCGGAGTCCCTGCTTCCGTTTCTCGTCGGCACCTACGTCCTGGCCGACGGCAGGAGCATGACCGTCGCGCTGGCACGGCCCACCCGGATGGGCGCCACCGCGACCGCGCCGGTCGTGTCCACGCTCGTGGAACGCCTGCGGCCCCGTTGTCTCGCCATGTGCGGAGTGTGCGCGGGCAACCCGGCGCACGCGGCGCTCGGTGACGTCGTGGTGGCCGAGCTGGCGTACGCCTACGACGAGGGCAAGCGCACGGAGGACGGCTTCGAGGGGGACCATCGCCAGATCCCCGCGCCGGAGGGGTGGCTGCGCGCCGCGCAGGACCTCGGGACGTCCGACCTGCCCAGTTTCGGTGAGGCCTCCCCGCACGAGGCGCGGATCTGGCTGATGGAGCGCCTCTACGCGGGCGAGGACCCCAGGCGGCATCCGGCACGTTCCCGTTTCCTCTCGCAGGCGTCCTGGACCGACCAGATCCAGAGCTTGCAGGCCGACGGCCTGGTGACCCGGGACGGCGCCGCCCTGTCGTTGACGGACGCGGGGTACGCGCTCATCGAGCAACTCGTCTACGACGACCTGGAGGGCCCGCGCGAGCTGCCGTTCGCCGTCGTCGTCGGGCCCATGGCCAGCGGCAACGTGGTGGTGAAGGACGGGCTCACCTGGAGTCGGCTGAAGCAGTGGGGCGTGCGCTCCGTCGCGGGTCTGGAGATGGAGTCCGCCGTCATCGCGCAGGTCGCCCATCGACTGGGGCTGTCCGACTGGGTGGTGGCCAAGGGGGTCATGGACCACGCGGATCCGCGCAAGGACGACCGGTACAAGCAGTTCGCGGCGCGCTCCTCGGCGGAGGTCCTGTTCAAGCTGCTGGGGCGGCGCCTGGCCTCGCCGCACGTGGTCGCGGAGTCCGCCGCCCTGTCGAGGATCAGGTCCGTCTACGTCCTCGGCGGTGTGACGGGCGAGACGACGTACCCCGACTACGAGCAGTCCCAGCTCGCGCACGTCTGCGAGCAGTTGGGGCAGGCCGTCGCGAAGGCCGGTGCGGAACTGGTCGTGTGCAGCCCCTTCCCGGACTCCGCCGACCTCCACGCGGTGATCGGTTACGTCCAGTCCGGCGCGGGGCGCATCGTCCATCTGCACAGTCCGCGGCACCCGGAGGTCGCCGAGAGACAGACGGAGATGCTCGCGATGCTGGGGTCCGGTCACGACACGGAGATCAAGAACTGGTACTACCCGGGACCCGAGGACGACGACTCCCGGGAGCAGGCGTGGCTGCTGTGCCAGATCCAGGCCATGGAGGAGGCCGACGTCGTGATCGCGGTCGGGGGCCGCGTCTCGAAGACCGCGAACACGGTGCTCCACCTGGCGGAGGCGCGCCGCAAGCCGATCGTGCCGTTCGGGTTCCTCGGTGGCGCGTCCCGGCGTGCGTACCAGCGGCGGGACTGGGCCGCGGTCTACCCGGCGCTCGAACACCGTCGGCTCATGGAGCGGGACGCGGTGCCCGACGCCATGAAGATCGCGGACCAGCTGGTGACCGCCCGGCTGCGCACGCCGCACAACTACCGGTGGCCGCCCCGTCGCGTCTTCATCAGCCGCGCGAGGCCCGACGCCGCGTTCGCGCAGGCCCTGGAGACGTACCTCTCCGGTGCGGGGATCACGGCGCTGGTCGGTGAGAAGGAACTGCGGCCGGACCGCATGGTCAACCCCACGATCGAGGACGCGGTCCTGTCCGCGGACCTGTTCGTCGTCCTGTGGAGCAGGTCGTACGCCCTGAGCAGGTTCTGCTACGACGAGATCGAGTTGGCCCTGCGTCGGCACGCGGTGGGTGAGATCCAGCTCTGGATCATCAACCTCGACGGCTCGGACATCGTCCCGCCCCAGGCCCGGGCCCTGCCGCAGGCCCTGGCCAGGACGCCCCACGCCCTCGTCGCGCTCGTCCGCGAACTGCTGGAACACGCGGAACCGGCGCGTACCGTCCCGGGCGGCGAGTAGCCGCGGGCAGGACGTCGCGGGATCCGAATCGGGTCGAACGGCGTCCTCATGTGCATGGTGGATCTGGAGAAGGCGCCCGGGGCGCAACCGCAGGCGGGGCCGGGGGAGCCGGTGCGCCGGTCGGACGCCGAGGGGTGTCTGGCCGTGGCGATCCGGATTCCGGTGCGGATCGTGGTGCTGGTGCTGGTCGTGCCGGTGCGCATGGTGTGGGACGCGCTGGTCGTCGCGGGGCGGTTCCTGCGGGACACGGTGCTGCGTCCCGTCGGGCGGGCGCTGGCGTGGCTCGGGCGGGCCGTCTTCGTGTGGCCGCTGGTCGGGCTGTGGCGGTACGTCGTCGTGCCGCTCGCCAAGGGCGTGGGATGGCTGGGGCACGTGCTGCTCGTGGTGCCGGCGGTGTGGCTGTACCGGTGGGTGCTGACGCCGTTCGGGCAGGCGCTCGCCTGGTTCTTCACGCGGGTGGGGGCGGTGCTCGCGGCGATCGGCCGGGGGCTGTACGCCGGTCTGGCGTGGCTCGGGCGGTACCTGGCCGTCGTACCGGCGGTGTGGCTGTACCGGTGGGTGCTGACCCCGGTCGGACACGCGCTCGCCTGGTGCGGCCGTCAGGTGGCGCGGGGGGTGGGGCTGGTCGTCACCGGTGTGGGGTTCGTTCTGTACTGGACCTTCCGGGTGCTGCTGGTGCTGCCTGCCCTCGCCGTGTGGCGGTGGGTGCTCACTCCGGTCGGCCGGGCCCTCGCGGTCGTCGGCCGGGAGGTGGCGGACGCCCTCGGGCACGCCTGGCGGATCGCCGGGCACCTCTCGCGCGCCGTCGGGCGGTTCCTCGGCACCGTCCTGCGGTGGACCGTGGCCGAACCGGCGCGCTGGGTGTACCGCAGTGTGCTGACCCCGGTGGGGCACGCCGTGCGGGACACCGTCCTGCGGCCCCTCGCCGAGGCGGGGCGCGGTGCGCGGCGGGCGGCCCGGCAGGCGCTGGCCTCGGCCCGGCTGTCCGTACGGCAGACCCGCGCCGACGTGCGCCGGATGCTCTTCGGGCAGCCCGCCGAGCAGCAGCCGGTGGACCGGCGGGAACCATCCGCCGCCGAGGCACGTACTCTTGATAGCAGTACGACCGCTCTCATGAAGGACTGACGACACTGGGCAAGCGACAGCCCGTAGGCCCGCCGCCCGTTCCCGCGGTGCAGCGCATCCGACTGCGTTACACCAAGCGCGGCCGCCTCCGGTTCACCAGCCACCGTGACTTCCAGCGCGCCTTCGAGCGTGCGCTGCGCCGCGCCGAGGTGCCGATGGCGTACTCGGCGGGGTTCACCCCGCACCCGAAGGTGTCGTACGCCAATGCCGCACCCACCGGCACGGGCAGTGAGGCGGAGTACCTGGAGATCGCGCTCACCGAAGCGCGCGACCCGGAGCGGCTGCGGCTGCTCCTCGACGAGTCGCTGCCCGCCGGGCTCGACGTCGTCGAGGCGGTCGAGGCCCGGACCTCCGGGCTCGCCGACCGGCTGACGGCCTCCGTGTGGGAGCTGCGGCTGGACGGTGTGGAGTCCGCCGAGGCCGAAGCCGCCGTCGCGGCGTTCAACGCGGCCCCGGCGGTGGAGGTCCAGCGCCGTACGAAGAACGGTGTCCGTACCTTCGACACCCGCTCCGCCGTCGCGCACCTCGAGAGCGTCACCACGCACGGTTCACCGGCTGATAGGCCGACCGACCGGCCCTGTGCGATACTGCGGCTGGTTGTTCGGCACGTGACGCCTGCCGTACGACCCGACGACGTCCTGTCCGGTCTTCGCGCCGTGGCCGACCTGGCGCCGCCGGTCCCCGCAGCGGTGACCAGGCTGGCGCAGGGGCTGTTCGATGAAGAGACCGGTGCGGTGACCGACCCGCTCGCGCCCGACCGCGAGGCAGAAGCGCCCGTGCCGCATCCGGCCGCCGCTTCCGCCGCCGCGAAGGCGCCGGTGTAAGGAAGGTTCCGCGTAGGGACGGACGTCGTAGCGCCGCCCTCGAACTCGGGAGCCACCTGGGTCGGGCAGCGCACCGACCACAAGACTTTCGCCAGGCCGTGCACGACAAGGGGTACGGAACCGGCGAGACAAGACACGGATGAGCTTCCGAGCGGCGCCCGCGCCCCGGACGGCGGCGACCGCGCACCGCGCGAGCCGCGGACGTCACCGGCGGTCGACATGTCGATGCCGGACCAGGCGCGGCGCCCGGGAGCCTGACGGGAGAAACCCCCGCATGCTCGAACCGACCGAACCCACCGAGTCGTCGACCGCTTCGACGGACTCCGGATCGAACACCCCCAGCGACACCCTGCCGCCGCGCCGTCGGCGCAGGGCCGCGTCCCGCCCGGCGGGTCCGCCGTCCGGTGGCGCCGAGGCGTCGGCGGAGACCGTCGCACCGGCCGAGGCGGCCCCCGCCGAGGTGGCCGAGGCCCCCGAGCCGGCTGCGGAGCCCGCTGCTCCCGCCCGGCCGCGGCGCCGTGCGGTCCGCAGGGCCTCCGCGCCCGCCGGGGCACCCGTGGCGGCGGAGGCGGCCGAGACCGTCGTACCCGCCACTCCCGCGGCCGAGGCACCGGCGCAGGCCGAGGAGCCCGTCGAGGCGACCGAGAGTGCCGCGCCCAAGGGGCGTGGCCGCCGTCGCGCCACGCGCAGCGTGACCTCGGCCAGCGAGCCCGCCGCCGAGCCGACCGCCGACGAGCCCGCCGCCGCCGTGGCCCCGGAGCCCGCCGAGGCCGAGACGGAGGAAGCCGCGACCGACGCCGAGAGCGCCGCGTCCAAGGGCCGGACCCGTCGGCGCGCCACGCGCCGCGTGACCGCTCCGGCCGAGGCGCCCGCCGAGGCCGCCGCCGACACGGGCGCGCCCGAGGCCGCCGCGGCCCCCGAGCCCGCGAAGCCGACGAGGAGCACCGGGACCACCGCGCCCGCCGAGACCACCGCGCCCGCGGAGGACGCCGAGACCGGCGAGGACGCCGCGCCGCGCCGTGCGCGCCGCCGGTCCACCCGCAAGGCCGCCACCGGTTTCGCAGCCCCGGCGCAGACCGCCGCCGCGGCGTCCGACGAGGCGGACGCGCCCAAGCGCCCGAAGCGCCCCGCGGTCGCCGTGTTCCAGGCGCCCGTGTTCGCCGAGCCCCAGTTCCAGACGCCCGAGCGGGCTGCGGCCGAGGCCGCCGCCGAGGCGGCCGGTGCCGAGCCCGCGAAGCCCGTCGAGGAGAGCGGAGAGGCTCCGGAGGAGCAGTCCGCCGGGTCGCGCCGCCGCCGCAAGCGCCGGGGTGCCGCCGCCGAGGAGGCCGCCGAGGAGCGGGCCACCGCCGCCGTCACCCGGGACGAGACCCCGGCGAAGGCCGACGCCGAGTCCGAGTCCGAGTCCGACACCGACACCGACGCCGACTCCGAGTCCGACGAGTCGGGCGAGGACCACGACGACGCCGACGGCTACGAGGAGTCCGGCTCCCGCCGCCGTCGTCGCCGGGGCGGCCGTCGCCGCCGCCGGGGTGACGCCGCCGACGGCGACCTGACGGACGGCGAGAGCGAGCACACGGCCGCCGAGCAGGACGCCGAGGACACCGCCGAGCAGGCGGAGGAGGACGCCGAGGAGGGCGAGGAGGCGTCCGGCGAGAGCGGTTCCAGCAGCAGCCGTCGCCGCCGTCGCCGTCGCCGCCGGGCCGGGGACGGCTCCGCGGAGGCCGAGTCTTCCTCCGACGACCCCGAGCGCACCGTCGTCAAGGTCCGTGAGCCGCGGCCCGCGCGGGAGAAGAGCGAGCCGTCCGACGAGGTGCAGTCCATCAAGGGCTCCACCCGTCTGGAGGCCAAGAAGCAGCGCCGCCGGGAAGGCCGCGAGCAGGGCCGCCGGCGCGTGCCGATCATCACCGAGGCCGAGTTCCTGGCCCGCCGCGAGGCCGTCGAGCGCGTCATGGTCGTCCGCCAGCACGGCGAGCGCACCCAGATCGGCGTCCTGGAGGACGGGGTGCTCGTCGAGCACTACGTCAACAAGGAGCAGGCCACCTCGTACGTCGGCAACGTCTACCTCGGCAAGGTGCAGAACGTGCTGCCGTCGATGGAGGCCGCCTTCATCGACATCGGCAAGGGCCGCAACGCCGTCCTGTACGCCGGTGAGGTCAACTTCGAGGCGCTGGGCATGGCCAACGGCCCGCGCCGCATCGAGTCCGCCCTCAAGTCCGGCCAGCCGGTCCTGGTGCAGGTCACCAAGGACCCGATCGGTCACAAGGGCGCCCGCCTGACCAGCCAGGTCTCGCTGCCCGGCCGCTACCTGGTCTACGTGCCCGAGGGCTCGATGACCGGCATCAGCCGCAAGCTGCCCGACACCGAGCGGTCCCGGCTGAAGACGATCCTGAAGAAGATCGTCCCCGAGGACGCGGGCGTCATCGTGCGCACCGCCGCCGAGGGCGCCAGCGAGGACGAGCTGCGCCGCGACGTCGAGCGGCTCCAGGCGCAGTGGGAGGACATCCAGAAGAAGGCGAAGAGCGGCGGCAGCTCGAACGCGCCCTCGCTGCTCTACGGCGAGCCGGACATGACCGTCCGGGTCGTGCGCGACATCTTCAACGAGGACTTCTCCAAGGTCGTCGTCAGCGGTGACGAGGCCTGGCAGACCATCCACGGCTACGTGTCCCACGTGGCGCCGGACCTCGCCGAGCGGCTGTCCAGGTGGACCAGCGAGGTCGACGTCTTCGCCACGTACCGGATCGACGAGCAGCTCGCCAAGGCGCTGGACCGCAAGGTCTGGCTGCCCAGCGGCGGTTCGCTGGTGATCGACCGGACCGAGGCGATGGTCGTCATCGACGTCAACACCGGCAAGTTCACCGGTCAGGGCGGCAACCTCGAGGAGACGGTCACCAGGAACAACCTGGAGGCGGCCGAGGAGATCGTGCGCCAGCTCAGGCTGCGCGACCTCGGCGGCATCATCGTCATCGACTTCATCGACATGGTCCTGGAGTCCAACCGGGACCTGGTGCTGCGCCGCCTGCTGGAGTGCCTGGGCCGGGACCGGACCAAGCACCAGGTGGCCGAGGTGACCTCGCTGGGCCTGGTGCAGATGACCCGCAAGCGGGTCGGCCAGGGGCTGCTGGAGTCGTTCTCGGAGACCTGCGTCCACTGCAACGGCCGCGGTGTCATCGTCCACCTCGACCAGCCGACGTCCGCCGCGGGCGGCGGCGGTGGCAAGCGCCGCAAGCGGGCCCGGGCCGGCGGCGAGCAGCCGCACGAGCACGAGGCCGTCGCCGGGGTCGAGACCGGCCCGACGGCGGAGCAGGAGGCGGACACCGAGTCCGAGTCCGAGGTGGCCGCCGAGGTGGCCGAGCCGGTCGCCCTCCCGGCGCCCGACTTCAGCGCCGACGAGGAGCTGTACAGCAGCGCCGCCGAGGCCGAGGCCGCCGCCACCCGTGGTCGTGGCCGCCGTCGCGCGAGCCGTCGGGCGTCCGCCCCGGCCGGTGCGCCGAAGGCAGCGAAGGGCGAGGCCGCTAAGGCCGGGTCCGCGCCCGCCGAGGCGCCGACCGCGCAGGACGTCACGGTGCAGGAGGAGGTCGAGCGTCCCGTGCGGCCCGAGCCCGCCGCCGAGGTGCTCGCCGAGCCCGCCGCCGTCGAGGACGCGGTCTCCGGCGCCCCGGCCCCGGCTCCGTCCGAGGCGCCCGCGCCGGAGGAGGCCGCGCCCAAGGGCCGTACCCGCCGCCGGGCCACCCGGAAGGTGTCCGCACCGGCCGGTTCGCCCGAGGGCGCCGAGGCCGCCGTGCTGACGGTCCCGGAGAGCACGACCGCGGTGTCCGAGCAGCCCGCGCCTGAGCCCGAGCAGGCACCGGAGGAGGCCCCGGCCGCGGCCGAGAGCGCCGCCCCGGCCCGTCCGCGGCGCCGTGCGGTGCGCAAGCCCACCACGTCCACCGCGTCCGAGGAGGCGGCCGTCGTGGTCGTCCCGTCGGCCCCGGCGGAGGAGGCGGCCGGGCAGGCCGAGGAGCAGACCGACGCCGAGGCCGCCCCGGCCAAGAAGGCGGCGGCCCGCAAGACGGCCAAGAAGGCGACGGCGAAGAAGGCCGCCACCAAGAAGACCGCGGCCAAGAAGACGACGACCGCGAAGAAGGCCACGGCCAAGAAGGCGGCCAAGACGACGACCGCCAAGAAGGCCACGGCCAAGAAGACGGCGTCGAAGAAGACCGCGGCGGCCGCCCAGCAGGCACCGTCGTCGGTCACGGCCGCCACCGACGAGGGCTGATCCGGCACCTGTCCGATCCGGCACCTGTCGCGAAACGTGTGGCCCCGTTCGAACGGATTCCGTTCGGCCGGGGCCGCACGTTTCCCCAGCCGTCCCCGGGCGCATCATCAGTGACAGCCGGACCGCCCCGGCGAGGTGAGAGGAGACCATGTGCCGGTACTGACGAGGCTCATCCCCTCGCCGCTCGTCGTGGACGTCCGGCCGGGCGCCCTGGACGACCTGGCGAGCGTCCTCGCGGACCAGCGGATCTCGCAGTCCGGGAAGCTGGCCGTGGCGATCAGCGACGGCTCGGGGGCACGGCTGCGGCGGCGGCTGGAGCCGTCCCTGCCCGGCGCCGACTGGTTCGAGGTCGGCGGCGGCACGCTCGACGACGCGGTGCGGCTGGCCGACGGCATGAAGTCGGGCCGCTACGACGCGATCGTGGGACTCGGCGGCGGCAAGGTCATCGACTGCGCCAAGTTCGCCGCGGCCCGGGTGGGCCTGCCCATGGTCGCCGTGGCCACCAACCTGTCCCACGACGGCATCTGCTCGCCGGTCTCCATCCTCGACAACGACGCGGGCCGCGGCTCCTACGGCGTGCCGACGCCCATCGCGCTCGTCGTCGACCTCGCGGTGATCCGCGAGGCGCCGATCCGCTTCGTACGCTCCGGGATCGGCGACGCCGTCTCCAACATCTCCGCGGTCGCCGACTGGGAACTGGCCCACCGGGTGAACGGCGAGAAGGTCGACGGCCTCGCCGCGGCCCTGGCCCGGCAGGCCGGTCAGGCCGTGCTGCGCCACCCGGGAGGCTGCGGCGACGACGGGTTCCTGACCGTACTGACCGAGGGCCTGGTGCTGTCCGGCATCGCCATGACCATCGCCGGGCACACCCGCCCCTCGTCCGGCGCCTGCCACGAGATCAGCCACGCCCTCGACCTGCTGTATCCCCGGCGCGCGGCCAGCCACGGCGAGCAGGTGGGCATCGGCGCGGCCTTCGCGACGCATCTGCGCGGCGACCGGGAGGGTGCCCTGCTGATGGCGGACACGCTGCGCCGGCACGGGCTGCCGGTGGTGGCACGGGAGATCGGGTTCGACGACGAGGAGTTCGTGCGGGCCGTGGGGTTCGCGCCGCAGACCCGGCCCGGCCGGTACACGATCCTGGAGCACCTCGACCTGTCGCCCGCGCGGGCACGGGAGGCGTACGCCGAGTATGTCGCGGCGGTCTCCGGTTGACGCCGGGGGCCCGGTTTGACCCCTGTCGTGCGGGCCCGTAATCTTGAGCGTCGGCGTGTCGACTGACGCGTCACATCCCCGTAAACCTCTTTCCTTCCGGATGCGGGCCCTTGTGGGCCCCGGCCGGGAGAGGCTGTCCGTGTGTCACCGGGTGGCTGGACTGCGGGGGTGCCGTTCCGAGCGAGAGAGTGAGATCCGCGTGTACGCCATCGTGCGCAGCGGTGGTCGCCAGCACAAGGTTGCTGTCGGCGACATCGTTGAGGTTGACAAGATTTCCACCGCCCAGGTCGGCGACACGGTCGAGCTCTCGACCCTGCTCGTCGTCGACGGCGACGCTGTGACCAGCGACCCGTGGGTGCTGGCCGGCATCAAGGTCCAGGCCGAGGTCGTGGACCACCACAAGGGCCAGAAGATTGACATTCTGCGCTACAAGAACAAGACCGGCTACCGCCGTCGTCAGGGCCACCGCCAGCAGTACACGGCGATCAAGGTCACTGAGATCCCCGCGGCTGCGAAGTAAGGGACTGAGGAGACATGGCACACAAGAAGGGCGCATCGTCCACCCGGAACGGTCGCGACTCGAATGCCCAGCGGCTCGGCGTGAAGCGCTTCGGCGGTCAGGCCGTCAACGCGGGTGAGATCCTGGTCCGCCAGCGTGGCACCCACTTCCACCCCGGCGCCGGCGTCGGCCGTGGCGGCGACGACACGCTGTTCGCGCTGCAGGCCGGTGCGGTGCAGTTCGGCACCCACCGTGGCCGCAAGGTCGTGAACATCGTTCCGGTCGCCTGATCGGACACTTTCGCGAGGCGGGCCTCACTTCCCCGAGGGGAAGCGGGTCCGCCTTTCGCGTGTTAACCAAGAGACATCCCCGCAGTAAGCAGTAACTGGAGGCACATCCCATGACCACCTTCGTGGACCGCGTCGAACTGCACGTCGCCGCGGGTAACGGAGGCCACGGCTGTGCCTCCGTCCACCGTGAGAAGTTCAAGCCGCTCGGCGGCCCGGACGGCGGCAACGGCGGCCGGGGCGGCGACGTGATCCTCACCGTGGACCAGTCGGTGACCACGCTCCTCGACTACCACCACTCGCCCCACCGCAAGGCGACCAACGGCAAGCCCGGCGAGGGCGGCAACCGCTCCGGCAAGGACGGCCAGGACTTGGTCTTGCCCGTGCCCGACGGCACCGTGGTCCTCGACGGCGCGGGCAACGTGCTGGCCGACCTGGTGGGCCACGGCACCTCCTACGTCGCCGCCCAGGGCGGCCGGGGCGGCCTCGGCAACGCGGCGCTGGCCTCGGCGCGGCGCAAGGCGCCCGGTTTCGCGCTGCTCGGCGAGCCCGGCGACCTCCAGGACATCCACCTGGAGCTGAAGACCGTCGCCGACGTGGCGCTGGTCGGCTACCCGAGCGCCGGCAAGTCCTCGCTGATCTCCGTGCTGAGCGCGGCCAAGCCGAAGATCGCCGACTACCCCTTCACGACGCTCGTCCCCAACCTGGGCGTGGTGACGGCCGGCTCGACCGTGTTCACCGTCGCCGACGTCCCCGGTCTCATCCCCGGCGCCAGCCAGGGCAAGGGGCTGGGCCTGGAGTTCCTGCGGCACGTGGAGCGGTGCAGCGTGCTGGTGCACGTCCTGGACACGGCGACGCTGGAGTCCGAGCGCGACCCGCTGTCCGACCTGGACGTCATCGAGGCCGAGCTGCGCGAGTACGGCGGCCTGGACAACCGGCCCCGGATCGTCGTCCTCAACAAGATCGACGTGCCCGACGGCAAGGACCTCGCCGAGATGGTCCGGCCGGATCTGGAGGCGCGCGGCTACCGGGTCTTCGAGGTGTCGGCCGTGGCCCACATGGGCCTCAAGGAGCTGTCCTTCGCGCTGGCCGAGCTGGTCGCCGGAGCGCGTGCCGCCCGGCCCAAGGAGGAGGCCACCCGGATCGTCATCCGGCCCAAGGCCGTGGACGACGCGGGCTTCACCGTCACCCGCGAGGAGGACGGCCTGTTCCGGGTGCGCGGCGAGAAGCCCGAACGCTGGGTGCGCCAGACCGACTTCAACAACGACGAGGCCGTCGGCTACCTCGCCGACCGGCTCAACCGCCTCGGTGTCGAGGACAAGTTGATGAAGGCGGGTGCCCGCAACGGCGACGGCGTCGCCATCGGCCCCGAGGACAACGCGGTCGTCTTCGACTGGGAGCCCTCGGTCACGGCCGGCGCCGAGATGCTCGGCCGCCGCGGCGAGGACCACCGCTTCGAGGCGCCCCGCCCGGCCGCCCAGCGACGCCGGGACCGCGACGCCGAACGGGACGAGGCCCAGCAGGAGTTCGACGGCTTCGAGGCGTTCTGACACCCCTGCGCGAGCACCGCGCACCGCCGCCCGTGGAACCAGTGTCCTGCGGGCGGCATCTTGCTGTTCACAGGGTTACACAGGTGTGTCGGGGCCGTGATCCGCTGTCCCGCATCCATGTGTACGTTGTGAGAAGGATGTGGCCACCTGTGTGGCCAGGGGCGGGGGAACGGCCCGACCAGCCGCTCCCGGGAGCAGAGAGAAGCCGCAAAGTGAAGATCGCATTCCTCGTTCGGGACCTGTGTCACATGGGGGGCGTGGTCAGCGCCACGCAGAACCTCGCCGGGGCGCTGGCCGAGCGGCACGACGTCGAGATCGTGGCGCTGCGCAAGGTGCGCGACGAGTCGTACTTCCCGCTGGACCCGCGGGTCAAGGTCCGGGCGCTCACCGACATGCGGCCGCACTCCCCGGTGTCCGACGTGGACAACCCGCTGTCCGACAAGTTCCCGCTGATCTACCCGCTCAACGCCGGTGCCAAGACGCCGGTGGTGAGCCGGCTCGCGGAGCTGCGGCTGCTGGAGTACTTCGCCACCACCGACGCCGACGTCGTCGTCAGCTCCAGCCCCCGCAACACGATCATGCTGGCGCAGGCGCCCGGTGACTTCCTGAAGGTCACCCAGGAACACTCGATGCCCGCGATCTACGCCACGGACATCAAGCAGCGCCTCTTCCCGGCCTACCGGCACCTGCACGCCCTCACGGCGCTCACCCCGGAGGAGGTCGCCTCGCTCGCCCGGCAGGTGCCCGCGGTGCGCAACCGGCTGGCGGTGATGCCCAACTGCGTGCCCTCCTCCACGATCCGCTCCAGCGGCACCAACAAGGTCGTGGTCTCCGCCGGTCACCTGACGGACAACAAGAACCACGCCCTGCTGATCGAGGCGTTCGCCAAGGTCCACGCCGTCGCTCCCGACTGGACCCTGCGCATCTACGGCCACGGCGCCGAGAAGAAGAAGCTGCGGGCCCGCATCGAGGAACTGGGACTCTCCAACAGCATCCTGCTGATGGGCCAGACCTCGCCCGTCACCCCGGAGTTCGGCAAAGGCTCGATCTTCGTCCTGCCCTCCAAGCGGGAGGCGTTCGGCAACGTCGTCGTGGAGGCGATGGCCGCCGGACTGCCCGTCGTCGCCACGGACGCCGACCACGGGCCGCGCAACATCCTCACCGACGGCGAGGACGGGCTGATCGTCCCGCGCGGCGACGTGGAGGCGATGGCCGAGGCGATCCGGCGCCTGGTCCAGGACGACGGACTGCGCCGGAAGATGGCCGCCGCCGGCATACGCAACGCCGAGCGCTTCCACGAGCGGGCCAGCCGCGAACGCTTCGAGGCCATCCTCGAAGAGGCCTTCGCCCGCAGGGAGTTGCCCCGCCACGCCACGGCCCGGGTGGACCGGGAGGGCTCGGTCCACGTCGCCGTGGGCACGCTGCCGCCGAGCGCCGGGCAGGCCGACCTCGTGCTGCGCAAGGGCGGCGCCGGCGGCGAGGAGCACCGCTTCCCGTTCTCCGCCGAGGGCGACGCCGTTGTGCCCTGGGACGCCCACCTCGCGCACGGCACCTGGGAGCTGACCCTGGCCACCCGCGAGGGCGAGCGCGAGGTGGGCCTGACCACCGACGGCTACGGCTGCGACACCCGGGACCTGCTCGCCGTGGAACTGCCGCGCACGCAGGGGCCGTCCCTGGCGCTGCTGCTGCCGTACATGCACGAGGACGGCGGGCTGCGGCTGCGCAGCGCGCTGCGTGACGTCCACGCCGAGGTCGGCCCGGTCAGGGTCGACGAGCGGACCATCGCCGTACGCGCCGAACTGTGGGGCGCGCGGCCCGCCGCGGGCGCCGTGGTGGAGGCCGTGCACCGCCGGGACAAGGAGCGGGTGCTGACCTTCCCGCTGCGCGACGAGGGCGACGGCTGGGTGGCCGTGGACCTGGACTGCGCCACCCTGGTGCGCGAGCACGGCGAGGACGACGAGGAGAAGGAGGTCATCTGGGACCTGTCGCTGCGCACCGCGCCCGACGCGCCCCGGGTGCCGCTGGCCAAGCTGGGCACCGACGTACTCCAGCCGATCAATGTGTTCACCTTCCCCCGCCCGGTGATCCGCGAGACCGTGGCCGCCGGGCCGACCGTGCTGACCCGCGCGGTGCGCAAGTCCCGCCGGGCGCTGGGCCAGACGCCCGCCCCGCTGCCGCCCACCCGCCGGCGCACCGAGCTGCGGCCCTACTTCACGGCCGCCTGCCAGCTCGCGGTGAAGACCGTGCGGCTCTGAGCGGGCCGCAGGCGAAAGGGGCGGGCCCGGAGGATCACGATCCTCCGGGCCCGCCCCTTTCGCCTGCGCGGCGGCGGGTCAGCCCTCGCGCGCCTGCTCGATCATCCGGTCGACGACCCGCGCGGACGCGTTGCCGTCGTCCAGGTCGCAGAACAGGTGGTGGAAGCGGTCGAACCGCTCCTGGTACTTCTCCCGCACCTGGTCGATGTCACGGATCGCGTCGACCAGTTCCTTGGAGTTGTCGATCAGCGGACCGGGGGAGTCCTGCTCGAAGTCGAAGTAGAACCCGCGCAGCGTGTCCCGGTAGTGCTCCAGGTCGTACGTGAAGAACAGCATCGGCCGCTTCAGGTGCGCGTAGTCGAACATCACCGACGAGTAGTCCGTGATCATGATGTCCGCCGCGATGTAGAGGTCGACGATGTCCGGGTACTCCGAGGCGTCCCACACGAATCCGTTGCCCGCGCCCGGCACCGCGTCCACCACGTTGGAGTGGCGGCGGATCAGCAGCACGTGGTCGTCGCCGAGGCGGCGCTGGGCGTCCTCGAGGTCGATGCGCAGGTCGAACAGGTACTGTCCGGCGCTGTGCGACTGGTCGTCGCGCCAGGTCGGCGCGTACAGGACGACCTTCTTGCCCTCGGGCAGGCCGAGCGCCTCCTTCACCCGCGCGGTGATCGCGTCCCGGTCGGCGGAGTACAGGTAGTCGTTGCGGGGGTAGCCCGCCTCCTGGATCTCACCGTCGTAGGAGAACGCCCGCTTCAGGATCGGCGTGCTGAAGCGGTTGGAGGACACCAGCAGGCTCCACTGCTTGGCCTCCAGCGCCAGCTTCTCCTGGTAGCGCCGGTCGAAGTGCAGGGTGTCGATGTCGTGCCCGATCTTCTTCAGCATCGTGCCGTGCCAGGTCTGCACGATCGACTGGCCCGGCCGGCGCACGATCCAGTCGGGAAGGTGGGCGTTGGTGACGATGTAGCGGCTGGAGGCCAGCGCCTCGTACCACTCCTTGCCCCACATGCGGACCTTCTCGACCCCGTCCGGCAGGTTGACCTGGCCGTCGCGGACCGCCCACAGGTGCTTCAGGTCCGAGCCGCGCCGCACCAGCTCCTCGTACATCGCGCGCGGGCTGTCGGAGAACTGCTTGCCGTTGTAGCTCAGGTAGAAGACCTGGTCCTTGAGCGGCTGCTGGAACAGCGGCTCGTACACCGTCTGGCGCAGCTCCTTCTGGCGGTACGGGCCGCGCTCCAGGTCGCTCAGCTCGGAACGGGCGTTCAGCTGCGGGAAGTCGCCCCAGCGGTTCTCCAGCCAGTAGCGGCGGCCGCCGAGTTCGGCCTGGACCGGGAACGAGTCGGCGGCCAGCCGGTCGGTCACGAAGGGCACGTCGGGCACGCCCTCCTCGTCGGGCCGCAGGAAGAGGTTCCAGCGGCCGGCCCGCAGCGGCAGGTCGCCCTTGCCGCCGAGGCGGGAGGGGTCGAAGGACACCTCGAAGCGTCCGCCGTCGAGCCACCGGGTCTCGACGAAGCGCTCCTCGTAGCGGTTGCGCGGCTTGAGCAGGAAGCGGGAGCCGGACAGGCGCGGGTCGGCGTGGCCGGTCAGGGCGATCGCGCCGTCGCGCACCGTGGCGGTGTCGATCACCGCGCGGCGGGTGCGGCCGGAGAACTTCAGGTACCCGGTGTGCCCCGCCACGACGGCCAGCTCCACCAGGTGCGACTGGCTGCCGAGGGAGGTGGGCAGCGCGAACGCGGCGTCGCTCAGGCCCTCCTGCATCACGGTGCCGAAGCGGCGCTCCGTGCCCGTCGGGCCGGTCGCGACCAGCACCGTGGACCAGGTCCGCTTCTCCGGCTGCGCCTTCTCGTCGACGCCCTCGTGGAAGATCAGCGCCACGTCCGCGACCGGCACCTCGACCGAGAAGGCCTGCCCGGAGCCCGTGCGCTCCACGGTGACGGGGTACTCGAGGGTCTCGGCGCCCTTCTGGTTCTTGACCCGCAGGACCACCTTCTCGTCCGCGGCGAGGGGCTCGCGGATCTCACCGGTGACCTTGATCCGGTCGCCCTCAAGGGTGCGGCCGGTGATCAGGGCGCGGACCTTCTCGATCCGCAGCTTCAGCGCCCCGCGCTCCACGGCGGGCAGCATCCGGAAGTCCGGGCTCAGCCAGTGGTACGGCGGGAAGTTGCAGGCCGCGCCGCCGCTGGAGTGGACCGCGTGGCGCCGCACCAGGCCGGAGGCGAAGATGCCCAGGCCCACGTGCCACACGGCCTCCTGCCACTCGCCGCCCTTGCGGAGCCGGGCGGGGTCGATGGTGACCTCCCAGCCGGCCCACTCGTAGTTGTAGCGGTCCTGGCCGGAGTCGGTGGTGACCGCGGGGCGCGGCAGGTTGCGGGCCGGCAGCAGGATGCGGCGCCGCGAGCGGTCCTTGCGCAGCTGGAGCACCTTGACCGAGGCCTTGCGGGTGGGCAGGTCGATCTTGTCGATCCAGGCGTTGCCCGACAGCACGAGCTTGCCGCCGGACCAGCTGACCTCCTGCAGCGGGGCGCGCATGTTGAGGTGCTGGTCGATGCGCAGCGCCCCCTTGGGCAGGTGCAGATCCGCACCCTCCAGGGAGGGGAAGGAGGCGTACTTGCGGACCAGGCCGCTGACCTCGGGGGTCTCCCGGCGGCGCTGGCCGGCCAGCAGGGCGATCAGCTCCTCCATCTGGTGCTTGCGCACCAGCAGCCACTGCACGCGCAGCTCGGCCGGGAGGTCCATGACGACCTTGGGGTCGATGCTGTCGAGGAAGCGGTTGGCCGACCGCAGGAACTCGGCCCGGTACTCCTCGTCGCCGTCCGGCACCACGTTGAGGAAGAGCCGCAGGTCGTCGCGGAGGACCCGGGTGTCGTACTCGCGCTTGAGGCGGGCGTAGGTCTCGCCCGGCTGCTCGGCGAGGAAGGCGCTGATCTCCATCACGGAGGTGACCCGGTCGCGCACGCCCGCCGGGTCGGTGCGCCGCTGGGTGATCGACGGGGCGGACTCGCCCTCGCGCAGCCGCCAGTAGTAGCAGGGCTCCGAGATGACGTCGACGCTCTCGGCCAGGTAGTGGGCCCGCATGGTGACCGGGGTGTCCTCGTACAGCCGGCCCTCGGGGAAGGCGAAGCCGTGCTTCTCCCAGAAGGTGCGCCGGAAGACCTTGTTGCAGGCGATGCGGTCGGCGACGAGCTTGGCGTAGCGGGATATGTGGGTGCCCAGCCGGGCCTCTCCGGCCAGCATCCGCATCAGCGGCACCTGCCAGGACTTCTCGCCCTTGAGGTGGTAGACGTTGCCGGTGGCGAAGTCCGAGCCGCTCTCGTCGAGGCTGCCGACCATGAGCCGGTAGGCGTCCGGCGGGATCAGGTCGTCGCTGTCGACGAAGGTCAGGAACTCGGACTCGGGCGCCAGGTGGGTCATGCCCGTGTTGCGGGCGGCGCCGAGACCGCCGTTCTCCTTGCGTATGAGCTTGAAGCGCGGGTCGCGGGAGGCGTACTCCTCGGCGATGGCGGCGGAGCCGTCGGGTGAACCGTCGTCCACCATCAGGACCTCGAAGTCACGGAAGGTCTGTGCCGCGAGCGAGTCCAGACAGGCGGGGAGGTAACGCTCCACGTCGTAGATGGGGACGATGACACTGAGCCGAGGGGCCATGGCTTGGTGATCTCCTTTCGGGGTCAGGCCCGCTCGACCAGTTCGAGCGCCTGGGCGGGGGTCGGGGCGTGGTGGCGTTCGTCGAACGGAACGATGGGCGGCAGGCTCTCTTCACCGAGGAAGACGCGTCGCACCACCCGTTCGGCTGCGTGTCCGTCGTCGAATTCGCAGAAACGCCGACGGAAGGTGTCCCGGCGCTCGGTCGTCTCCGGGCTGTCGTACGCGCCGGAGGCGAGCAGCCGCAGCAGCTCCGTCTGCGTGGTGGCCACCGCGCCGGGCGGTTCCTGGAGCAGGTCGAAGTAGGTGCCGCGCACCGCGGAGTAGACGTCCCAGTCGGGGACGTAGCTGATGATCGGGCGGTCGAGGACGGCGTAGTCGAACATCGCCGAGGAGTAGTCCGTGATCAGGGCGTCGGCCGCGAGGTACAGCTCCTCCACCCGGGCGTGCCCGGAGACGTCGACGACGCGGCCGGTGCGGCGCAGTTCGTTGACGTGCGGGGAGTTGCCGTAGAAGTAGTGGCCGCGCACCAGCAGGGTCGCGTCGGGCCCGAGTTCGCGGGCGAACCGGCCCAGGTCCAGGGGCGGGGTGAAGCCCGGCTGGTACTCGCGGTGCGTCGGCATGTACAGGAACACCTTGGCGCCGTCGGCCAGCCCGAGCGCGGCGCGGGCCGCGCGCACCTCCTCGGAACCGGCGTTGACGAGGACGTCGTTGCGCGGGTAGCCGGTCTCCAGCGTGGTGTACGAGCAGGGGTAGACCCGCTCCCAGATCACGGTCGAGAACTGGTTGGCGCTGATGCTGTAGTCCCAGCGGTCGCACCGCTCCAGGAGCTTCTCGAAGTCCATGTCGGTGGAGGCCGGGAACTTCTGCTGGTCCAGGCCCATCGTCTTCAGCGGTGTGCCGTGGTGGGTCTGCACGTGGATCTGGCCCTCGCGCTTGACCACGGAGTCCGCGAAGTTCACGTTGTTCACGAGGTACTTGGCGCGGGCCAGGGCCGACCAGTAGTCCCGCGAGCCCACGCGGACGACCTGCACGCCCTTGGGCACCCGGTCCGCGTTGTCCGCGCGGACCGCCCAGACCCGACGCATGTGCGGGGCCAGCCGGGCCAGTTCGGCGTCGATCGCGGCGGGGTTGCAGGAGACGCTGCGGCTCCAGTAGGCGGAGAACAGCACCAGGTTGTCGTCCAGCGGCAGCCGCAGCTGCGACTGGTAGAAGGCGCCCATCGCACCGCGCTTGGAGCGGTTGAGCGCGGTGCGGGTGCCGGTCCTGACCCGCTGGCGGAACTTCACCGCCGCCAGGGCGCTCACCATGGTGGTGTAGGCGTCGCGCTCCAGCATCCCGTACTTGTGGCCGCGGCCGCCGCCGGGACGGGTGAAGCCCTTGGGCACCCGGGCGCGGTAGTCGGCCGAGGCCCGGTGGAAGAACTCCGCCCGCGCGTCCTGCGGCAGGCGGCCGGGACGCTCCAGGATGGTCAGGTAGTGGTCGACCATCTTGCGGAACAACGGGCCGCGCCACTCGGTGAGTTCCTCGTGCGCGTCGAGGTAGTCGAAGACCCGCCGGTACTGGTCGAAGACGTCGAAGTGCTTGCGGCTGACCGTCTTGAGGATGTTGCCGCCCTCGCGCCGCTGCCGGTAGTGCACGCAGACCCGGTCGAGGACGGCGATCCGCTCGGTGCTGATCAGGGAGCAGAACGTCCAGGGGGCGTCCTCGTAGTACCCGGGCGGGAAGGTGAGTCCGGTCCGGGTGACGAAGTCGCGCCGGTAGGCCTTGTTCCACACGATCTGGAGCAGGTCGAGCAACTGGGGGCGCTCGGCGAGCGAGAAGGTGTCCGGCCCCTTCTCCTTCAGCAGGTCGGCCCGCAGGTTCGGGCGGACGCGGCCGTCCCAGTAGGTGCGCGCGTAGTCGAAGATCAGGATCTCGGGATCGCCCGTGGCCTCGATCCGGTCCCGAATGGCCGAAAGGGCACCGGCGGACAACGTGTCGTCACTGTCCAGGAACAACACGTAATCGCCGGTGGCCTTTTCCAGTCCGGCGTTGCGTGCGCGTCCCAGGCCCACGTTTTCCGTGAGGTGAATCACATGAATCCGGTCGTCGCGTTTCGCGTACTCGTCGAGAATGGCCCCTGACCCGTCCGGCGAGCAGTCGTCGACCGCGATGATCTCGAAGTCCGTGCAGTCCTGCCCGAGTATGGAGTCAAGGCACTCGGGCAGATAGCCCTGCACCTTGTACACGGGGACAACGAGAGAGAGCTTGGGCATCCTTACAACCTGTTCCGAGAACTGACCACGGGACCGCGGGCTGGGACCGGAACGCGCTCCGGGCACCGCTCGGGCCTGGAGCGCGCCGCCGCATCAGCGTAAAGGATTCACGCGGTGTTTCCGCGGGCACGGTAGCCGGACACTCTGTGGCCCGCCACAGCGGGAAATGGCCGGACCGGCCGCCCTAATGGGCCGTGTGGAAGCGGCTGGAGAACTTCCTCACATTCGGACCCCCTGTCCTCTTTACCGACTTGCGTCGCTTTCCGCCCCATGTGCCCGACTCGATCTCCGCGGTGCGGGAAAGGGGCGGCGGCGGGTGTCGCGGGCCCGTACGGGACGGGGGCGAGCTGGCTGGTCACGGGCGGCGCCGTGGTGCGAGGTGCGGGGGTGTCCCGGGGCGGCGCAGGCGTGGGAGTGCATGCCGCGGGGTCCGCGACGTGCGGGACCTGCCCGGCGCGCGGCACCGGCCGTGTGTCCGGTCCGGTGCCGTCGGTGACCGGCGGCGTGCTCAACCGCCCCTCCCCAAGGGCGTGATTCGTGACCATGCTGTGACAGGCGTGGTGCACGCCACGGCCTGGCAGGGGGCTCAGGCGTGGCCGCGCGGTTCCGGGGCCGCGGAGGGGACGGACGGCCGGGCGGGTTCGCGGCGCGGGCCGGGGACGGGGCACTCCGCGGCGAGCCGCTCCGCCATCCTGGCCCGGTGCCGGCCCGCCGCCGCGCACAGGTCCCGTACCGCACCGGCGAAGCGCTCCCGGGACGGCGGCTCGGCCGGACCCAGCAGCCGCAGCGCCAACGCGGCGCGCTCCCCGGCGAGTTCGTCCCGCTCCGGATGGCGCACCGCGTGGAGGAGCGCGGGCACCCCGGACGCGTCCGGGGTCAGCACGGTCGCCGCCGCCACCGTCGGGAACGACTTGCGGAACACGTCCTCGGCCAGCGTGCTGGTGTTGGCGACCGCGTACGGCTTGCCGCTCGCCAGGAAGTCGCTGATCACGCTCGACACATCGCTGATCAGCAGATCGGCCCGGTTGAAGCAGGCGTAGAGCGAGGGCCGGGCCTCCGTGACGACCCGGTGCTCCCACGCGGGCAGCGACGCCCAGTACGCCTCCTCCCACGCGAGGGCCGCCCGCCGCACCGCCTCCGCCCGACCGGGCCGCGGCGCGGGCTGCCGCAGCATCCGCTCCGCCTGGTCCGCCGCCGACCGGAATCCGGCCGCGGTGAGCCGGTCCAGCTCCGCCGCCCGCCGGGCCAGCGCGGTGGCCGCCGCCGCGTCCGGCCGGGGCCCGCCCCGCTCCCGGTTCGCCGCCCGCACCAGCTCGCGGATGCGCAGGTCGGCGGCCCGGGCCCGCGCGTCCACCGACCCCGTCAACGGGTGCGGCTTGTACAGCAGCCGTACGCCCGGGTCCGCGAGCAGCGCCCGCACCAGGTTCTCCCCGGCCTCGACCACCGACGTGTTGCCGGGGTTGCCGTCCCAGCCCTCCCAGGTCGGCGCGTACAGGACGGTCGTGAACGCCCCGGGCGCGGGCGGCCCCGCGTACGGCCGTACGGCGTCCAGCTGCGGGCGGCCGATCTCCACCACGTCCCTGTCGTCGACGCCGACCTCCGCCAGCGCGTACCGCTCGCGCGCCGCGGGTCCCGCCACCCACACCTCGTCGTACGCCTTCGCGTACGGGTTGCACGAGGACAGCTTGTCGCTCTCCCCGTGGTTGACGAAGGCGTGCTTGATGGTCGGGATGCGCAGGACCTGCGAGGTCTTCCCGGAGTTGGAGGGGTGCAGGAGGACACGGAGCGTCGAGTGCTCCAGGCGCATCAGCGTCGACACCTTCGGCAGGCACACCACCGGGATGTCGGTCGCCGCGATCCGCTGCACCATGTGCCGCTCCCGCAGCACGATCACCGGCCGCCCGTCCAGCCGCGCCAGCGGCTCCAGCCACATGTTCGCCTGGTACGCCGAGGAGGCCCCGCCCGAGAAGTACAGGCCGACCGTCGGCCGGTACCGGGTCAGCCACGCCTCGAACCAGTCGAGCACCTCCTGCTCACCGGCGGGCCTGCGCCCCGGCAGCAGCCGCAGCAGCAGCGCGCCCAGACCCGTCAGTGCCAGCGCCAGGGACAGCGCGAGCCCGCCCGCCCCGTACTCCGGCGCGTCGGTCGCCGCCGTCGCCAGCAGCCCGGCCGTCGCGGGCAGCCCGAAGGCCGCCAGCCGGTGCCCGGGGCGACGCAGCAGCACAGGGGGCGCCGGGGTCAGCCGCAGCGCGGAGGCGTCGATGTTCCGGGTCACCACGGGCAGCGTCCGGGTGCGCCGGACCAGGACGGACACCGCCTGGATCGCCCAGTGCACCGCGTAGAAGAGGAGCAGCCCCGCGACCAGCGGCGCGTACGCCCCCTCGCGGTGCTGCTCGCCCAGGCGCAGCAGGCCCACCACCAGCAGCAGGTCGCGCAGCACGTGCCGGACGGTGACATCGGCGTGCGACTTGGCGAACAGCGACACCATGCCCCGCTGCCACCGGTACAGCGCCGCCTCGGCGGCCAGCGAGGCGGCGCTCGCCGCGAGCAGCAGCGGCACGTGCGGCAGCAGCGCACCGAGGGCCTGGGCGGCGAAGGCCGCCGCCAGCACGCCCAGGACCAGCAGCTTCACGGCGGTCCGCCGCCCCGGCAGGCGGAAGCGGGGACCACGGGGCCGCCGGGAGGGCCGGGGCAGACGGCGGCGGGGCAGGGATAGGGGCACTGCGGTCGCTCCAGGCTCGTCACGCATCGGACAACCGGGTTAACGCCCAGTGACCGTCCGACGACACGCGCGTGTTGACGCCGGGCCTTGACGCGACGCGGACCCGGCGGGCCCCGGGCCCGCCGTCCGCAGCGTGAACTCCGGTGCGGCGCGTGTTCGCCTTCGCGTAGATTGCCTGGCGAGCGCAGGGATCGGCGCGTGTCGACGGGAGAGGCGGACGGGGCCGTGGCAGGGGCGAGGCCGGGAACAGGGCCGGAGGCAAGGCAGGCGGTGGGCGAGGCCCGCAGGATCGTCGTCAAGGTCGGTTCCTCCTCGCTGACCACCGCCGCGGGCGGCCTGGACGCCGACCGGGTCGACGCGCTCGTCGACGTGCTGGCCAAGGTGCGCGGGACCGACAAAGAGATCGTCCTCGTCTCCTCCGGCGCCATCGCCGCCGGGCTCGCCCCGCTGGGCCTGCCCCGCCGCCCGAGGGACCTGGCCCGCCAGCAGGCCGCCGCCAGCGTCGGCCAGGGGCTCCTGGTCGCCCGCTACACCGCCTCCTTCGCCCGCTACGGCGTCCGCGTCGGCCAGGTGCTGCTGACCAGCGACGACATGAGCCGCCGCGCCCACCACCGCAACGCCTCCCGCACCCTGGACAAGCTGCTGGCGATGGGCGCCTTCCCGATCGTCAACGAGAACGACACCGTCGCCACCGACGAGATCCGCTTCGGCGACAACGACCGCCTCGCCGCCCTCGTCGCCCACCTGGTCCGCGCCGACCTGCTGGTGCTGCTGTCCGACGTGGACGGCGTCTACGACGGCGACCCGAGCAGGCCCGGCACCTCGCGGCTGGCCGAGGTGCGGGACATGGCCGACCTCGCGGGCGTCGACATCGGCAGCGCGGGCAAGGCCGGGGTCGGCACCGGCGGCATGGTCACCAAGGTCGAGGCGGCCCGGATCGCCGCCGCCGCCGGCATCCCCGTGGTGCTGACCAGCGCGGTGCACGCGGCCGACGCCCTGACCGGCGGCGACACCGGCACCTACTTCCACGCCACCGGCAGGCGCTCCGCCGACCGGCTGCTGTGGCTCCAGCACGCCTCCACCCCGCGGGGAGCGCTCGTCCTCGACGACGGGGCGGTGCGGGCGGTCGTCGAGGGCCGCAAATCGCTGCTGCCGGCCGGGATCGCGGGCGTCGAGGGCGAGTTCGCCGCGGGCGACCCCGTCGAGCTGCGGGACGGCACCGGCCGGGCGGTGGCCCGGGGGGTGGTCAACTTCGACGCCAAGGAGATGCCCCGGCTGATCGGCCGCTCCACCCGGGAACTGGCGCGCGAACTCGGACCCGCGTACGAACGTGAGGTCGTACACAGGGACGATCTGGTGATCCTGCACCCGTAATGGGTCGAAACGTCCCCGAATCGGTGGTGGACGTTCCGCAAAACCGCCCCGCGATCTCGCGCGGCCTGCTCAACTTTCCTCAGGGACAAGCCCGGCCGACCACCGGGCCGAGCCGTGTGCGTGAAGGAGGCCGTCGTGAGCGGAGTACGCCCTGGGACGGCGGCACCCCGCGGTGGTACCGCCTCCCGCGGCGGCACGGGCGCGCGCCCCGGCGGCGCCCGGGGCGCGAACCGCGCGGGCGGCGAGGAGCGCGCCCTGACCAGCGTCGCGGCCGGGGACCGCTTCCACGGCGAGGAGCCCGAGCACACCCCGCGCCTGTGGCACGTCACCCTCAGCGTCTCCGGCGCCCGCGCCCCGCTCACCGAGGTGCGCCGGGCGCTCGAACAGCTCGCTCACGACCACCCCTTCCTGCTGACCAGCCGCTACGCCGACGACCACGCGGAGATCCGGTACTGGGAGGAGGCCCGCGACCTGCACGACGCCGCCGCCGTCGCCCTGCGCCTGTGGGGCGAGCACCGGCAGACCGCCGGGCTGCCGCCCTGGGAGATCGTCGGCCTGGAGGTCATCGACCGGGCCACCTACCACCAGCGCATCGCCGCGGGGTACGGTCCCGCCCCCGCGACGCCCGTCGGTGTTCACCCGTTCTGACCCTTCCCCCGGCCCATCTCGCGGGATGGGACGACGGGTGGCCGCCCGGAGCGCGCGCACTACCCTTCCCCCATGACCACGCTCTCGCCGTACGACTCGATGTCACCGGTCACCCGGGCCGCCTACCGGGCCAAGTCCGCCGCGGCCGACCTCGCGCCGCTGCCGCGGGCCGCCAAGGACGACGCGCTGCTCGCCGTCGCGGACGCGCTGGAGGTCCGCACGAGCGAGATCGTCGAGGCCAACGCCCAGGACGTGGCCAAGGCCCGCGCCGCCGGGACCAGCGAGGCCATCATCGACCGCCTCACCCTGACTCCCGAGCGGGTCCGCGCCATCGCCTCCGACGTGCGCGACGTCGTCGCGCTGCCCGACCCGGTCGGCGAGGTCGTGCGCGGCTCCACCCTCCCCAACGGCATCGACCTGCGCCAGGTCCGGGTGCCGCTCGGCGTGGTCGGCATCATCTACGAGGGCCGGCCCAACGTCACGGTCGACGCCGCCGCCCTGTGCCTGAAGTCCGGCAACGCGGTGCTGCTGCGCGGCTCCTCCTCGGCCTACCAGTCGAACACCGCCCTGGTCCGGGTGGTCCGGGACGCCGTGGGCGGGGCCGGGCTGCCCGCCGACGCCGTGCAGCTGGTGCCCGGCGAGAGCCGCGAGAGCGTGCGCGAGCTGATGCGGGCCCGCGGGCTGGTCGACGTGCTGATCCCGCGCGGCGGCGCCTCGCTGATCAACACGGTCGTCCAGGAGTCCACCGTCCCCGTCATCGAGACCGGCACCGGCAACTGCCACGTCTACGTCGATGCCCAGGCCGACCTCGACATGGCCGTCGACATCCTGGTCAACTCCAAGGCCCAGCGCGTCAGCGTCTGCAACGCCGCCGAGACCCTCCTGGTCCACCAGGACATCGCCGCCGAGTTCCTGCCCCGAGCACTGGCCGCGCTCGCCGAGGCCGGGGTCACCGTGCACGCCGACGAGCGGGTGATGGCGTACGCCAAGGACTCCAAGGTGACAGCCGTCGAGGCCACACCGGAGGACTGGGAGACGGAGTACCTCTCCTACGACATCGCGGCGGCCGTCGTCGACTCCCTCGACAAGGCCGTCGAGCACATCCGGCTGTGGACCTCGGGCCACACCGAGGCCATCGTGACCACCTCGCAGCAGGCCGCCCGGCGCTTCACCCAACTGGTCGACTCCACCACCGTCGCGGTGAACACCTCCACCCGCTTCACCGACGGCGGCCAGTTCGGCTTCGGCGCCGAGATCGGCATCTCCACGCAGAAGCTGCACGCCCGGGGCCCCATGGGGCTGCCGGAGCTGACCAGCACGAAGTACATCGTCACCGGCGACGGGCACGTACGGCGCTGAAGGCGGGCGCGCCCAGGGCGACCGCGGGCGCACGGCGGGCGCACCGATCGGGGCATCTCACCCACTGGATGAATTTCCCCGCCGTCTGCCCAAAACGACCCCCCAGGTCTACTCTGGAGCCGTGCCGGAGGACGTGGGGGGCACGCCGTTCCCGGACGGCAGGGAGCCCGACGACGACCACGACCGCGGGGTGTCGGACGAAGAGTTCGCCTCCGTGGTCTTCGACGAGGCCTTCGTACAGGCGGCCGCGGTGCACGAGCCGACCGCCGTCGAACGCCTCCTGGCCGCCGCGCAGGCCAGAGCCGAGGCCACCGAGGCCGAAGCGGCCCGCCGCGGCCGCAGCAGAGCCGAGCGCTTCGACGACGGATACGGCGATTTCGGCCATGATCCCGACCTGGACGACCCGGACGACGACCGCGACCTCCTCGACCGCCCCTACGGCGCTCCCGCGGCCTACGGCAAGCAGGTCCGCTGGCACCGCCCCGTCGCCTGGCTGCTCGCCCTGGCGATGGGGATCGGCATGGTCGCGCTGGCCTTCGTGGCCGTCTACCGGGGCGCGTCCTCCGGCGGCGGCACGCAGCAGGTGCCGCCTCCCGCCTCCACCGGCCCGGAGCAGGGCGGCGCCGCGCCCCCCTCGGCCTCCGCCGACTACTCCCGGCCGGCCGTCTCGGTGCTCCCGCGCAGCCCCTGACCTGCCCCGGGGGACGGCGCCAAGCTGTCCCAACTTGACCTGTGGCAGCGCGTTTACGCGCCCGTCCCGAGACTCACTCTGAAGGTATGGCAGGGCTTGGCGGTCCGCCCGGAGGAAGGCCCGAGGGCGCTCCCGGAGGCGGAGAGGACGAGTACCGATCCGTCGTCTTCGACGAATCGTTCGTGCGCGCTGCCCGGCTCCAGGAGTTCTCCGCCCAGGAGCGCATCACCGACCACGCGCCCGCCGTGCGCCGCCGGCCGCCCCTGCGCCGGGCCGGACTGTCCCGGCAGGCGCTGATCCTCGTCCTGCTGATCGCCGTCGCCTTCGGCACCGCCATCTACATGGGCGTACGGCACCCCTACCAGAGCCCCGCCGGGCAGCGGGCCGCCGAGCCGGTGCGGATGACCGTCGTCCCGCTCGCCCCCCGGGACCGGGTGCCCGGCGCCGACGACGCCGCGTTCCTGTACGCGCACAGTCCCGCCGCGCACTTCAGGACCGCGGCGCAGGGCATCCCGATGCCGGGGGCCCGGCGTACGGCGCACTTCTCCGAGGACCAGGTGTTCAGCGCGCTCACCACCGCCAAGAACTACATCGTCCGATCGGCGCTCGACCCTGACGTGCTCGACGGCGGGGAGGTCCGCTCGGTGCGGGTGCTGCTGGACCCGGACCAGCTCCACCAGTTCGACGAGAGCTTCGAGAGGCCCGCCGCGGACGGCCGGCACGCCCCCACCGGGTGGTTGATCCGCTTCGACCCGGCCCGGGCGGAGCTGGCCGACCCGGAGATCCGGGTGGACGGCAGCCTGCGCGTCGTGGAGAGCGACGCGTCCACGCTGGAGGTCACCGCCGACCACACCATGGTGTACGCGCTGCGGCCGGCCGACGACGCCCGGGCCGAGGCGTCGCTGTTCACCGTCCGGCGCGAGCTGCACTTCCGCTTCGACCGGGACGCCCTGCGGCTGCACCAGACCCGGCTCGTCGCCTCCTACGTGCAGGCCGGGCCGCTGTCCTGCGCCGACGACTCGGCGAACCACCTCCGCCCGCTGCTGGCCGGGCAGCGGGCCGGGGCCGGTGTCCCGGCCGGCACCGACCCGTACACGTCGGACAACGCCACGGCCCTGTGCGGCAGCCTGGCGACGGGCGCCCAGCCGAAGGCCTGAGCGGGGCGGAAGGTCAGGCGCCGTCGCGCGGTGAGCCGTCCCGCGGAGCCTGCGGACCGTCGCCACCGCGGCCCTCGGGCCCCTCTCCGGGCGTCTCGGGGCCGGGGCCCTTCCCCGGCCCGTCCCCGTCCCCGTCCTCGGGCGGCCTCGGCTGGGAGCCGGTGAAGCCGCCGAAGCCGCGGCGCATCCGGTCGCCGAGGTCACCGGCGCCGCCCGCGATGTCGTTGACCAGCTTCATCAGCGGGTCCTTCGAGCTGCGCACATGCGTGGCGTAGTGGGACGCCGACTCGCGGAAGGAGTCCCGCACCGAGGTGTCCTTGTCCTCGTCCCGCCGCGGGTAGTGGCCGTCCATGATCCGCTGGTGGTCCCGGGAGGCCGCCCACTTCTTCAGCTCGGCGGCCCGCACCGTGGTGAACGGGTGCGAGCGGGGCAGCACGTTCAGGATCTTCAGCACCGAGTCGCGCAGGTCGCCGCCCGCCTCGTACTCCTCGGCCTGCTCCAGGAACGCGTCCACGTTCATCTCGTGCAGGTGGTTGCCGCCCGCGATCTTCATCAGGCCCCGCATGGACGCCTGCGGGTCCTGGCCGACCAGCAGGCCCGCGCGGTCGGCGGACAGCTCCGACTTGCGGAACCACTCGCGCAGCGCGGTCACGATCGCCATGATCGCCACGTTCCCCAGCGGGATCCAGGCGACCCGGACGGCGAGGGATGTCAGGAAGAGCAGGACGGTCCGGTACACCGCGTGCCCGGACAGGGCGTGCCCCACCTCGTGCCCGACGACCGCCCGCATCTCCTCCTCGTCGAGCAGCTCGACCAGGCCCGTGGTGACGACGATGATCGGCTCGTCCAGGCCGATGCACATCGCGTTCGGCGTCGGGTCCTGGTTGACGTACATCGGCGGGACCTTCTCCAGGTCCAGGATGTAGCAGGCGTCGCGCAGCATGACGTTCAGGTGGGCGAACTGCCGGTCCGAGACGCGCACCGAGTCGGACAGGAACAGCAGCCTGAGACTCCGCTCGGGCAGCAGACCGCTGAGCGCCTTGAAGACCGTGTCGAAGCCGCTCAGCTTGCGCAGCGCCACCAGGGCGCTGCGGTCGGCCGGATGCTCGTACGCACGCGAGGAGATCCCGGGGAAGCGCCTGCGCTGCCTGCTCGGCACGTGCTCGTGCCCGTTGTGGTGGCCGTCGGACATCTCTTCCCCCATGCGCGTATGTGTGACCCGGACGTACGTATGGTTTTTACGAACCCTTGTGCGGCCCTTTGCGCCCCCCGAGCCGGGCCCAGCCTAGGCGGAGCTACCGTGGACGGGCAGCACGTCTAAGGAGTCCGCGCCATGCAGCACACCCCCCACCCCGACTGGCTCGCCGGGGCCGCGACCGCCGCCGAGCAGCAGGGGCCGGGGAATCTGCTCCGGATCGTCCTGATCGTCATGGTGGTGGGCTGTGTGCTGACCGCGTGGTTCCTGCTGCGGGGGTACAAGCAGAAGGACGACTGAGGAGATCCGAAGGTTCCCCCGGACCCGCCGCACCCGGTCGTCGCCCGTCCCCAACGGCGGAGTCGGCGTGATCGCCCGCGGGGCGCCCGCATACGATGAGCGGACGTCCAGTCCCGCCCACACCGGATAGGTCCTGCCGAAGATGAGCCTTCCCCTCAGCGCCGCACAGTTCGTCACCCTCGCCGCCGAGGGCGGCGAGGAGCACGGCGGCAACCACGAGAGCCTCAGCCCCTACGTCACCGGCATCGGCGCGTTCGTCATCCTGATGCTCCTGCTGTGGATCACCACCCGGTTCAACCGCGACCGCTGAGCCCGCGGCCCAGTGGGCGCGACCGGGTCGCTCCGGGCGGGCCGGTAGGGTCTGCTCGCATGGGAGAGCACGACACGCCTACCGGCCCGGCGCACGCGCCGGCGCGCGGCACGCAGAACGCGGTGCCCGCCCGCGCCGCCGGACCGGTCAACGGTCCGGGCGACGGCCCGTCGCCGGGCAAGCGACGCCTGGGCGTCATGGGCGGCACCTTCGACCCGATCCACCACGGCCACCTCGTGGCCGCCAGCGAGGTCGCCGCGCAGTTCCAGCTCGACGAGGTGGTGTTCGTACCGACCGGGCAGCCGTGGCAGAAGAGCGACCGCGCGGTCTCCGCCGCCGAGGACCGCTATCTGATGACGGTCGTCGCCACCGTCGAGAACCCGCAGTTCTCCGTCAGCCGCATCGACATCGACCGCGGCGGCCCCACCTACACCGTGGACACCCTGCGCGACCTGCGCGCCCTCAACCCGGACGCGGACCTGTTCTTCATCACCGGGGCCGACGCCCTCGCCCAGATCCTCACCTGGCGCGACAGCGAGGAACTGTTCTCCCTCGCCCACTTCATCGGCGTCACCCGGCCGGGACACACCCTCACGGACGCCGGGCTCCCCAAGGGCGGCGTCTCGCTCGTCGAGGTGCCCGCCCTCGCCATCTCCTCGACGGACTGCCGTGCGAGAGTCGCCAAGGGCGATCCCGTCTGGTACCTGGTGCCCGACGGAGTCGTGCGCTATATCGACAAACGCCACCTGTACCGCGGCGAGTGAGCCGAGAGGGGCACCGGTGAACGACGGATACGACGCGGGACACGGCGACGACCAGTACGAACTCGTCGGCTACGACGAGTACGGCCGCCCCGTGTACCGCCACGCCCAGGGGCAGGCGCAGGGCCAGGGCCACGCCCAGCCCGGCCCCCAGCAGCAGTACGACCCCTACGCGCAGCAGCAGTACGGGCAGCAGGGCTACGGCTACGACCCGTACGCCACGGGCACCCAGCAGCCCGTCCAGCAGCCCTACGACCCCTACGGCTCCCAGGGCGGCTACGACACCGGTCAGCAGCCGGCGCAGCCGCCCGCGCCCGACTACGGCGGCGGCTACGGCGGCCATCCCTCCGGCCCGCACGGGGGCGCCCCGGCCCCGCAGCCGCCGTACGACCCGTACGGGCAGGCCGCGACCAGCGGGCCGCAGCCCCGGGTCGCCGAGCAGACCGCCCACATTCCGCAGCAGGCGGGCCCGCCCGAGGAGCGGGAATACCCGGACACCGCGGGGGCCCATGAAGCCGGCGGGGACTACCGCACCGAGCAGTTCGCCTTCGTCGAGGAGCCGACCGGCGACTCCGAGGACGTCATCGACTGGATGAAGTTCACGGAGAACCGCACCGAGCGCCGCGAGGAGGCCCGGCGGCGCGCCCGCTCGCGCGTCGTCGCCCTGGTCGTCGTCCTGGCGCTGGTCGCGGTCGGCGGCGTCGGTTACCTCTGGTACGCCGGGAAGCTGCCCGGGCTCTCCTCCTCCGACGACAAGACCGGCGCCGCGACGACGGCGGGCGCCCAGAAGCGCGACGTGATCGCCGTCCACCTGCACGACACCAAGGGCGGCGGCACCTCCACCGCGCTGCTCGTGAACAACACCACCACCAAGCAGGGCACCGCCGTGCTGGTGCCCAACGCGCTGGCCCTGAGCGGCGACGACGGCAGCACCACCACGCTCGCCAAGTCCGTCGACGACGAGGGCCCCGACGCGACCCGCACCGCCCTCGACTCCGCCCTGGGCACCGACATCGAGGGCACCTGGCGGCTGGACACGCCCTACCTCCAGATCCTCGTCGACCTGGTCGGCAACATCGACGTCGACACCGACGCCGACGTCCCCGACCCGGAGTCCAAGGACAAGGGCGCCGCGCCCCTCGTGCGCAAGGGCGAGGGCCAGACCCTCAGCGGCAAGATGGCCGTCGCCTACGCCACCTACGGCGCCAAGGGCGAGGACGCGAACGCCCAGCTCCAGCGGTTCGGGCAGGTCATGCAGGGGGTGCTGCGCAAGCTGTCCTCCGACCCGCAGGCCGCGACGACCACCGTCCAGACCATGGGGATGATCCTCGACCCGCCGCTGACCGAGAAGGACCTCGGCACCTTCCTCGCCGGGCTCTCCGACCGCGCCAAGGGCGGCGACTTCAAGACCGCGCTGCTGCCCGTCCAGGACGACGGCGGGCTCAGCGCCGAGACCAGCGACAGCGTCGTCAAGGACGTCCTCGGCGGCACGGCCAAGAGCCCCGACAAGGACGCGGCCGTCAGCGTCTCCGTCCGCAACGCCACCGGCGAGGAGGACCGCACCGGCAAGGCCCGCGTCGTCCTCCTCAACGGCGGCTTCACCTTCGTGTCGGGCGGCACCGCCTCCGGCACCGAGGCCACCTCGGAGGTCGTCTACGCGGAGGCCGCCGACAAGGAGAATGCCGTCCAGGTCGCCAAGACCCTGGGTCTGCCCACCGACGCCGTCTCCCAGGGGAAGGTCTCCGCGAACGCGCGGGTCTCGGTGGTGCTCGGCCAGGACTACAAACCGGCGTCGTAGGGGCGGGGGAATTCCGCGTGGGCCCGTGTCGGCGGTCGTGAGACCCTTGAGGTCAACCGACCGCCGACCCGAAAGCCAGGCAGTGACCGCGACCGACCGCTCCATCGAACTCATCAACGCAGCCGCCCAGGCGGCGGCCGACAAGCTCGCGCACGACATCATCGCCTACGACGTCAGCGACGTGCTGTCGATCACGGACGCCTTCCTGCTGGCGTCCGCGCCCAACGACCGCCAGGTCAAGTCGATCGTCGACGAGATCGAGGAGCGGCTGAACAAGGATCTGGGCGCCAAGCCGGTGCGCCGCGAGGGCGACCGCGAGGCCCGCTGGGTCCTGCTCGACTACGTCGACATCGTCGTCCACGTCCAGCACAGCGAGGAGCGCGTCTTCTACGCCCTGGAGCGGCTGTGGAAGGACTGCCCCGAGCTGGAGCTGCCCGCGGACGCCAAGGAGACCCGCGGCAAGGCGGAGGAGCACGCGAAGCTCCAGGCCGCCGAGGAGGCGACGCGCACCGACGAGGACTGGCGTTGAGCGCCACCGGAGAGGTGACGGCGGGCAGGCCGGGCCGCGGCCGCCGCGTCATCCTGTGGCGGCACGGCCAGACCGCGTGGAACGTGGAGCGCCGCTTCCAGGGCAGCACGGACGTCGAGCTGACCGAGACCGGCGTCGCCCAGGCCCGCCGCGCTGCCGGGCTGCTCGTGCACCTGCGGCCCGACGCGATCGTCGCCTCCGACCTCGTGCGCGCCGCGAACACGGCCGCCGAGCTGTCCGTGCTCACCGGCCTCGAGGTGACCCTGGAGGAGGGCCTGCGGGAGACCTACGCGGGCGTCTGGCAGGGCCTGACCCACGAGGAGATCATCGCCCGGCACGGCGACGAGTACGCGGCCTGGAAGCGCGGCGAGCCGGTGCGCCGGGGCGGTGGCGAGCTGGAGACCGAGGTCGCCGACCGCGCCGCCCCCGTGGTGCTGCGGCACGCCGAGAAGCTCCCCGAGGACGGCACCCTCGTCGTGGTCAGCCACGGCGGCACGATCCGCACCACCATCGGACGTCTGCTGGGCCTGGAGCCGCACAGCTGGGAGAGCCTCGGCGGCCTGACCAACTGCTGCTGGTCGGTCCTCGGCGAGGGCGCCCGCGGCTGGCGCCTGCTGGAGCACAACGCCGGCACCCTGCCGGAACCGGTGATCGGCGACGACGTCTGAACCGCGATTTCACTTTCCGGCAGGTCGCAGGCTAAAGTTCTTCTTGTTCGCCCCGCCGAGCGGAGCGGACGAAGAGCAGGACCATGCGGCTCGGGTCGCGTGGCACCAGGGGCTATAGCTCAGTTGGTAGAGCGCCTGCATGGCATGCAGGAGGTCAGGAGTTCAATTCTCCTTAGCTCCACAGCCCACGGACGAATCCCGTCCCCTTCGGGGGGCGGGATTTTTCGTCTGCGTCCGCTTGAGCAACAGGCGTCCCACAGGCGTATACGTCGGTGGGATTCCGTGTCCGGACCGGTACTGAGGCGTCGCTGACCGGGTCGGCCCGGCCGTGGCAGAATCAAACGGCCGGAAGGGGACCGCGGCCCGACGGGAGGGAGTGGCGATGCCTGGGAGCATCCTCGAGGAGGTCGGTCACCTCCTCGGCGGAGCGGTGGCACGGAACACGGTCACCCGCCTCAGCTGCCCTTCCTGCGGTTCCGGACATGTGGCCCAAGTCCTCGGCGACAACGGCGGGATCTCTTACGTGTGCACGGCCTGCGGCCACAGCTGGAGCTGATCGATGGGTGCACACAGGCGGAAGTGCGACTGGTGCGGCAGCGGCACGCCCATCGTGCGCGACATGGAACCGGTCAACCCCGACTACCAGTACTGGTGCGAGGAATGCGCGCGGGCGCTGATCATAAAAGGCGACCCCATCGAGACGTACCGCGAACTCGAGGGTGAGCCGATCTACGGCCGGCTCCTGGAGGAGCACTGCACGCTCAAGCGCTTCTACTCATTCGTGACGGCATAGGGCGAACCGGACGGAACGGAAACGATTTGGCGTTCGCCCCGGTGGAGCGTGTAATGTTGGCGTCGCCGCCGGGGAGACCGGGCGGACGAAGGGCAAGGGGCTATAGCTCAGTTGGTAGAGCGCCTGCATGGCATGCAGGAGGTCAGGAGTTCAATTCTCCTTAGCTCCACACTTCACAGACAAACCCCCGGATCATCGATCCGGGGGTTTGTTCGTGCCTCAGCGGCCCAGCGCCCGGCGGCCGCGGCCCTGGGACAGCACCGGCAGATTCCCGCGCGAGGACGGCACCTGCCCGCGGGTGTCCTCCTCGATGCGCAGCGCCAGCGCCGGGCAGCGGCGCACCGCGCGCACCGCCTTGGCCTCCGCGAACCGCGGCACCTCGGCCTGCGCGACGGTCGGGAAGCCGTCGGCGCCGAGCTGGAAGACCTCCGGGAGGATGTCCGCGCACAGCCCGTGCCCCCGGCACAGCGTCCAGTCGACGTAGATCTTCTGGCGGCTGGGGCCGTTCTCCTCCCCGCCGCCCGGGACGCCGGTCGGGGTCCTGCCCCCCTCGAAGAGCGGCAGGACGCCCTCCACGGGCCGTCCGCAGCCGTTGCCGAGGACATGGGCGGCCAGGTCGTCCGTGAACGCCTTGACGGTGGACTCCAGGAACATCGCCGAGCCGTCCGGGTGCGAGCAGGCACCGCGCCGCTTCACGTTCTGCGCGACCTGCTTGACCGCCTCCAGGGCCGCCGGGCCACCGCCGTTGAGGATGTCCTCCAGGCCCCGCGCGGCGGCCGGCAGGCCCAGGTAACAGGGCCCGCACTGGCCGGCGCTCTCCTCGGCCAGCCACTGCGCCACCCGCAGCGACTCGCCCAGCGCGCAGGTGTCCTGACTGATCGGCAGGATGGCGCCCGCGCCGAGCGAGCCGCCCACCTGCTGCAGCGAGTTGCGGGAGACGATCGCCTCGTCGACGGTCGCCGCGTCGATCCACTTGCCGTGGTAGCCGCCGGTCAGTACGCCCTGCGGCATCGGCGGGGCGCCCGCCAGCTGGAGCACGTAGCGCAGCGGCACGCCCGTCGGGACCTCGATCACCATCGGGCGGGCCACCGCGCCGGAGACCGTGAGCAGCACGGTGCCCGGCTCGTCGTACAGGCCGGTGTTGCCGTAGCGCTCGGGGCCGATGCGGGCGGCGATGGCCAGCTGGGCGAAGGTCTCGGCGTTGGACAGCAGGGTCGGCGCGCCGCCGACGCCGCTCCTGGAGGCGCTGACCTTGCGGCCGGGCGGGATCGCGGGGCCGCCGTCGATGGAGCGGATCAGCGAGGCCGCCGCGCCGGTGACCATGCGCACCGGGTTGCGCTGCACGCGCGCGCGGAGGGCGGAGCGGCGGCCGTTGCTCAGCCCGCGTTCGGCCAGGGCGGCCTCCATGGAGCGCTGCGTGGACTCTCGGGTGACCCCGATGACCAGCGTGCGGGCGCCCATCGCCTCGGCGCACAGCAGCGCGCCGTCCAGGATCAGGTGCGGGGCGCGGTTGATCAGCACCGTGTCCTTGCGGCAGGCCGGTTCGTCCTCGCTGCCGTTGACGACCACGACCGGGCGTACGCCGCGCTTGATGGCCGCCTCGGCGACCGAGCGCAGCTTCTTGTGGAAGGGGAAGCCCGCGCCGCCGCGGCCCTTCAGGTTGATGCGTTCGGAGAGCTGCGCGAGCTGCTCCCCGCCCATCGGTTCGAGCGGACCGTGCACCTTGAGGTGCATCGGCAGATCCAGGCGCTCGACAAGGTCGAAGCCCGACGTGAGCTGGGGAAGCCCGACCACGCGGACCTCTGGGACGTCGGGCAGGGCCTCGTTCAATTCAAGCCTCCGGAAGGCGTGTTCCAAGGTTCACCGGAACCCGGTGCGTCGAAGTCGTGGGACGGCGACGGCACACCGGGGGTTGGTTCGGGGGCGGGACCGCTGTTGTAGGTGTCGCTGGGGTAGTACGTGTCGTAGACCGCGTTCGTC
Organism: Streptomyces sp. BBFR25; assembly: GCF_044590125.1. Classification (NCBI taxonomy): domain Bacteria; kingdom Bacillati; phylum Actinomycetota; class Actinomycetes; order Kitasatosporales; family Streptomycetaceae; genus Streptomyces; species Streptomyces sp. BBFR25. The sequence continues at coordinate 2,939,527 of NZ_CP172447.1, read as the reverse complement.
TCACGGGTGTCGTACACGTCACTCGAGCCGTAGCCGGAGGCGGGGGACGCCGAGTACCGCGCGGAGTAGTCCGCGGCGTCCGTGCCGCCGTAGACCGGGATGGTGTGACCCGTGTCGTTGAGCGGGTCGTAGACCGACGGGGGCGCCTCGCCGACCGGGGGCGGCGACGGTACGGGCCAGCTGCCCGAGGTGCTGCCGCCGCCGTCCATGACCGGCATCGCCCCGGTGGGCCGCAGGTCCGGCGGCAGCTGGGCGGACGCGGCCGGGTCGGCCGTCAGCGGCGCCCGGCGCGTGCCCGAGGGGCCGGACACGGCGCGGTAGGCCGCCGCGAAGCCGCCCGCGGGCTCCGGCGGAGTGAGGCGTTCCGCGGGTTCGTACAGCGGGGCGGACGGGGAGCGGCCCGCGCGCGAGGACGACGCCCCGGCGCGCTCGTAGCCGGGCAGGGCCGCGGTGTCCCCAGGCCGGCTCTCCGCCTGCTCCTCGCGCGCGGGCCGCTCCCCGGTCCCGAGGAGTCCGGCGATCCGGTCGGCGACCTTCCGCTTGACCGGCCGGGGCGCCGCGCGCAGCGCCAGGGCCGCCATGACGCCGACCAGGGACAGCGCGTACAGCACCAGGAAGACCGGCTTCGCCGCGCGACCCGCGTAGAGCCCGTGCAGCAGGGCCAGGCACCACGCCGGGTAGGCCAGCATGTGCATGGCCCGCCAGCGGGCCGCCACGGGGGCCGGGGAGGCGAAGCGGTTGCGCAGGGCTCCGGTGACCCCCACGAAGATCATGAGCATGCTGGCCAGGGTGCCGAAGCCGATGAGGACGGCCCGGCCGCCGAACTCCTCGTCGTCCGTGGCCAGGAGTCCGAACGGGAGGACCGCGGCGACCCAGGTGGTGTGGTCCAGGGCCAGCTTGACCACGATGTGCACCAGCAGGAAGACGACCGAGGCGACCGCGGTGGTCCGGTGCACCGCCTGGGCCAGGATCCGCTGCCGGGTGTCGAGGACGATCCGGTCCTGGGCGAGCAGACCCCAGATCACCGAGCAGCTGAGGAAGACGAGGGAGAGCACGCCCGCGCCGAAGTCCAGGAACTGGGCGAAGGTGTCGTCCACCGTGCTGTCGTTCGTCACCACGGCAGTGCTCCCCACGCCAGGGACGTGAGGGGAGGCGGCGAGCTGGTGTCGCGAGGGTGGATCGGGGGAGGGTTCATGGGGGCAACTCCGGAGCGGTTCGGGAAAGCGGTCCCGCTGCCGCACTCTAAGTGGCGCCATACCCGTGGGTAGGAGGTTTGAGTTATTGCGTTGTTATCAAATGACAGCGCGCTCGTGCTGGTGCCCCTTAGTGGTCGTTACGCGAAGTAACCTTTGACCTTGGTTCAGGTTCGCCTCCGGTCTCCGGATCGCGGGCCCCGGATTCCGGTCGGCCGCACGCCGGCCCGAAGCCCGTCGCGGCCCGATCGGCGACTGCGGTACCCTGACGCCATGCGTGCCGTACGCCTTCTGCTTAGCGAGCCGCGCTGATCAGTCCCGACCCCGGTCGAAGTCCGGTGGCCGGAATCGGCGCGGCGTCCCCTCCTGTGCGAGGGGATTTTTCATTTCCCGGCAATCGCAGCCGCTGGTCATGAATGTCGCAGCCGCTGGCAGAGACGATCGATGGAGCTTTGAGGATCATGAGCGAGACGAACCCCGCGGCGACCGCCCCTGTGTCGGCGGACGCCGCGCCGCACCGCTACACGGCTGCCATGGCCGCCGAGATCGAGGCACGCTGGCAGGACTTCTGGGACGCCGAGGGGACGTACGCCGCGCCGAACCCCAAGGGTGACCTGGCGGGCGACCCGGAGCTGGTCGCCAAGCCCAAGAAGTTCATCATGGACATGTTCCCCTACCCGTCCGGCGCGGGCCTGCACGTCGGCCACCCCCTGGGCTACATCGCCACCGACGTCTTCGCCCGCTTCCAGCGGATGACCGGCCACAACGTCCTGCACACCCTGGGCTTCGACGCCTTCGGCCTGCCCGCCGAGCAGTACGCCGTGCAGACCGGCACGCACCCGCGCGTGTCCACCGAAGCCAACATGAAGAACATGCAGAGCCAGCTGCGGCGGCTGGGCCTGGGCCACGACAAGCGCCGGTCGTTCGCCACGATCGACCCCGAGTACTACAAGTGGACCCAGTGGATCTTCCTGCAGATCTTCAACTCCTGGTACGACGACGAGGCGAGGAAGGCCCGCCCGATCGCCGAGCTGGTCGCGCAGTTCGCCTCCGGTGAGCGGGCGGTCCCGGGCCACCCCGGGCGCGCGTGGAGCACCCTGAGCGAGGCCGAGCGCGCCGACGTCCTGGGCGGGTTCCGGCTGGCCTACGCCTCCGACGCGCCGGTCAACTGGTGCCCCGGGCTGGGCACCGTGCTGGCCAACGAGGAGGTCACCGCCGACGGCCGCTCCGAGCGCGGCAACTTCCCCGTCTTCAAGTCCAAGCTGCGCCAGTGGAACATGCGCATCACGGCCTACGCCGACCGGCTGCTGGACGACCTGGACCAGCTGGACTGGCCCGAGGCCATCAAGCTGCAGCAGCGCAATTGGATCGGCCGCTCCGAGGGCGCCCGCGTCGACTTCCCCGTCGACGGCGAGCGCATCACCGTCTTCACCACCCGCCCCGACACGCTGTTCGGCGCGACCTACATGGTGCTGGCGCCCGAGCACCCGCTGGTCGAGAAGTTCACCCCGGCCGCCTGGCCCAAGGGCACGCACGACGTGTGGACCGGCGGCCACGCCACGCCGACCGAGGCCGTCGCCGCGTACCGCGCGCAGGCCGCGTCCAAGTCCGACGTCGAGCGGCAGGCCGAGGCCAAGGACAAGACCGGCGTCTTCATTGGCGCGTACGCCACCAACCCGGTCAACGGCGAGCAGGTCCCGGTCTTCATCGCCGACTACGTGCTGATGGGCTACGGCACCGGCGCGATCATGGCCGTCCCGGCGGGCGACCAGCGCGACTTCGAGTTCGCCCGCGCCTTCGAGCTGCCGATCCGCTGCATCGTCGAGCCGACCGACGGCCGCGGCACCGACACCTCGACGTGGGAGGACGCCTTCTCCTCCTACGACGCGAAGATCATGAACTCGTCCAGCACCGACTCCTCGGGCAACGGGGTCTGTCTGGACGGCCTGTCCGTCGTCGAGGCCAAGGAGCGCATCACCGAGTGGCTGGAGCGCACCGGCGCCGGTGAGGGCACCGTCAACTTCCGCCTGCGCGACTGGCTGTTCAGCCGCCAGCGCTACTGGGGCGAGCCCTTCCCGATCGTCTACGACGAGGACGGCATCGCCCACGCGCTGCCCGAGTCGATGCTGCCGCTGGAGCTGCCCGAGGTCGAGGACTACTCCCCGCGCACCTTCGACCCGGACGACGCCGACACCAAGCCCGAGACCCCGCTGTCCCGCAACGAGGACTGGGTCAACGTCACCCTGGACCTGGGCGACGGGCCGAAGAAGTACCGCCGCGAGACCAACACGATGCCCAACTGGGCCGGTTCCTGCTGGTACGAGCTGCGTTACCTGGACCCGCACAACAGCGAGCAGCTGGTCGACCCCGAGATCGAGCAGTACTGGATGGGCCCGCGCGAGGGCCTGCCGCACGGCGGCGTCGACCTGTACGTCGGCGGCGCCGAGCACGCCGTGCTGCACCTGCTGTACGCCCGCTTCTGGTCCAAGGTCCTGTTCGACCTGGGGCACGTCTCCTCGGCCGAGCCGTTCCACAAGCTGTTCAACCAGGGCATGATCCAGGCCTACGTCTACCGGGACAGCCGCGGCATCGCCGTGCCGGCCGCCGAGGTGGAGGAGCGCGACGGCGCCTGGTTCTACCAGGGCGAGAAGGTCTCCCGGCTGCTGGGCAAGATGGGCAAGTCCCTGAAGAACGCCGTCACCCCCGACGAGATCTGCGCCGAGTACGGCGCCGACACGCTGCGCCTGTACGAGATGGCGATGGGCCCGCTGGACGTGTCCCGGCCGTGGGACACCCGCGCGGTGGTCGGCCAGTTCCGGCTGCTGCAGCGGCTGTGGCGCAACGTGGTCGACGAGGACACCGGCGAGCTGTCCGTGGCCGACGTCGCGGAGAGCGACATCGACGCCGACACCCTGCGCGCCCTGCACAAGGCCGTCGACGGCGTGCGGCAGGACCTGGAGGGCATGCGGTTCAACACCGCCATCGCCAAGGTCACCGAGCTGAACAACCACCTGACCAAGGCCGGAGGCCCGGTCCCGCGGTCGGTCGCCGAGCGCCTGGTGCTGCTGGTCGCGCCGCTGGCCCCGCACGTCGCCGAGGAGCTGTGGCGCAAGCTGGGGCACACCGATTCGGTGGTGCACCAGGACTTCCCGGTGGCCGACCCGGCGTACGTGGTCGACGAGACGGTGACCTGCGTCGTCCAGATCAAGGGCAAGGTCAAGGCGCGGCTGGAGGTCGCCCCCTCCATCTCCGACGACGACCTGGAGAAGGCCGCGCTGGCCGACGAGAAGGTCGTGGCCGCGCTGGGCGGAGCCGGGATCCGCAAGGTGATCGTGCGGGCGCCGAAGCTGGTGAACATCGTGCCCGCGTAAGCGGTGACCGGGGCGCCCCGGGCGCCCCCTACGGGATGGGTACGGGCAGGTTCGGGGTTCTCGCGGAACCCTGGGCCTGCCCGTTGCGTTTACCGTGGAAGAGCGGCGCGACCCGCGCCGTGGACCGCCGGTGCGCGGGCCGGACGTCCGAAGGAGGAGCCTCGTGGAAGCAGCGCTCACAGTGTTCGCCCTGCTCTTCCTGCTTGCCGTGGTGCTGGGCGTCTACGCCACGGTGAAGGCCGTCGGCGCCGCCAAGCGCAGCGTGGACCGCGGCATCACCCAGGCCCGCCGCACCGTCGAGGACCACACCCTGCGGGCCAAGTCCCTCGTCCAGGTGGGTCCGGCGGGCGAGCTGGCGCAGCTGCGGCTGAAGCTGCGCACCTCCATGCGGGCCACCCAGGACGCGCTGCACGCGCGCGTGGCCGAGGACGAGTCCCTCAAGGAGTCCCTCGCCCTCTTCGAGCGGCTCAGCGCGCACGGTTTCGAGCTGGACGGCGAGCTGCGGCGGCTGGAGTCCGAGCCGGACCGCGCCACCCTCGCCGAGCGCCTGCCCGGGCTGCGTGAGCGCACCGAGCGCGTCATCCGGTCGGCGGACGCCCTGCGCTGGGCGGCCCGCGACCGCGCCCGCCGCTTCGCGGACGACGACCTGGACTCGCTGAGCGCGCAGATCGACGTGGAGGCCGGTGCGCTGCGGCACTGGACGGAGACGGAGCCCGGAGCGGGGCTGGGGGCGGAGCCGGCCGCCGCGCCGCCGTCCTGGCCCGAGGCCCCGTCCGCCGGGGCCCCGTCCACCCGGCAGACCTGGCCGGATCCGCCCGCTCAGGGCCCGGCGGAGGAGGACGCCACGCGTCCCGCCATCACCCCGCCGGCCGCGAGCCCCGTGTACCCCTGGCAGAAGAAGGCCCGCCCGGAGAGCACGACCTGACTTGACCTGCCCCTCGCTGCCCTGCCGAACGGGTCCAGCCCTGTGAACGCCCGGCCGTCGGGGCCGGACTGCCGTACGGGCACTACGCCAGGTAACCTCCAGCTCATGTCCCGCCATGTCGCTATCGTCACGGATTCAACGGCCTACCTTCCGGCCCGGACGATGGAGCGGCACGGCATCACCGCGGTACCCCTGACCGTCGTCCTGGGCGACCGGGCGCTGGAGGAGGGCACCGAGATCTCGACCCGGTCCCTGGCCCAGGCGCTGCAGAAACGGCGGCCGGTCACCACTTCGCGCCCCGGCCCCGAGGTCTTCGCCGAGGCCTACCGCAGGATCGCCGAGTCCGGGGCGGACGGCATCGTCTCCCTCCACCTGTCCGCCGAACTCTCCGGCACCCACGACGCGGCCGTCGTCGCGGCGCGGGAGGCCGCCGTCCCGGTCAGGGTCGTGGACACCGGGATGATCGCGATGGCCCTCGGATTCTGCGCGCTCGCCGCCGCGGAGACGGCGGAGGCGGGCGGCACGGTCGACGAGGCGGTCACGGCCGCGGAGAAGCGCGCCGCGGACACCTCCGCCTACTTCTACGTCGACACCCTCGACTATCTGCGCCGCGGCGGCCGGATCGGGGCGGCCCAGGCGCTGTTCGGCTCCGCGCTCGCCGTGAAGCCGCTGCTGCAGCTGGAGGGCGGCCGCATCGAACCCCTGGAGAAGGTCCGGACGGCGTCCAAGGCCATCGCCCGGCTGGAGGAGATCGCCGCCGACCGGGCGGGCAGCGCGCCCGTCGACATCGCCGTCCACCATCTCGCCGCCCCCGAGCGGGCGTCGGCCTTGGCGGACCGCCTGCGGGACCGGGTGCCCGGGCTGGCCGACCTGCACGTGAGCGAGGTCGGTGCGGTGATCGGCGCGCACACGGGGCCGGGGCTGCTGGGGGTCGTGGTCTCGTCGCGGTGAGGGCGGGCCGGGTAGCCCGTGAGGGGGTCGGAGTTATCCACAACCCGGGGGTAGTCCCCGGGGATTGACCATGATCATCGCGAGGGTGTCGAGATGCCCGATCCTCGTCGCATGGCTCTTCGATCACGCTCACGCACCACGTCCGCGACCAGCGGCCCGGGCCGCGCCCCGGCCTCCGACGGACGCCTCGCGCACCGCCGCGCACCCGGCTCCCGTGCCCACGCCCGCCCGCGCTCCCACGCCCGGCAGGGGCGCCGGCACCCGCCCCCGGAGGAGCTGCGGCGGAGGGCGGAGGCGCTGTTCGCCGAGCGCGCCGAGGGAATCGGCGGCCGGGCCGGACACGAGGGGGCGCGGGGGGAGGCGGGCAAGGGACCGCCGTTGCCCGGTCCTGAGGCTCCCGGCGACGCGGACACCGGTGACTCCGGCGGCACCGCACCGACCTGGCGGGAGCGGAGCGGCCAGGCGCTGCGGGAGCGGATGCCGGTGTGGCTGCAGACGCGATGCGGCCTGGAGCGGCGCAGCGTCGCCGCGCTCTCGGTGCTGCTCGTCCTGGCGGCGGTCTTCGCGGTGCAGCACTTCTGGTCCGGCCGCACCCAGCCGGTGGCGGCGCCCGAGGTGGTGCGGGAGGCGGCGGCGTACGGAGCCGGGGAACCGGAGCCGACGGCCACGGGCCGCGCGACGACGGGCGAGCCCCGGTCCGAGGCCGCGGCCACCAGCACGGCGGGACCCGAGATCGTGGTGGACGTCGGGGGCAAGGTCCGCGAACCCGGCATCCACAGCCTCCCGGCCGGTTCACGTGTCGCGGACGCCCTGCGCGCCGCCGGAGGGGTGCGGCCCGGCACGAAGACCGACGGGCTGAACCGGGCCCGCTTCCTGGTGGACGGCGAACAGGTGATCGTCGGGGCGCCCGCGCCCGCGCCCGCACCGGGACCTGGTCCCGCCCCGGGTGGGTCGACGGGGGCGGCGGGGGCGGGGCCCGCGGCACCGGTCTCCCTCAACACGGCGACCACCGACCAGCTCGACACCCTCCCGGGCGTCGGCCCGGTCCTCGCCCAGCACATCATCGACTACCGCACCCAGCACGGCGGCTTCCGCTCGGTGGACGAACTGCGCGAGGTCAACGGCATCGGCGAGCGCCGCTTCGCGGACCTGCGGGACCTCGTGCGGCCATGAACACGGACGTGACGGGAGCGAACCGGCCGGACGTGACGGGAGCGAACCGGCCGGACGTGACGGTAGCGAACCGGCCGGAGCGGCCGAACCGGTCAGAGGAACTCGACGGACCAGACGGGCTCGACGAGCCGGACGGGCTGGGCGGGGGCGGCGGGCTCGGCGGGCCGGAGGACCGTGGCGCGGGGCCCTCGCGGTCCGCCGTGCACGCCGCCTCCGGACACCGGCTGGGCGCGTCCCACCCCCGGCAGGAGGGCCCCGCGGACCTGCGTCTGGTCCCGCCCGCCCTGGCGGCCTGGGCGACGGCGGCGCTGGTGCTGGACGTGCCGGCCGGCTGGGCGGTGGGCGTGGTGACGAGCGCTTTGCTCCTGGCGGGGGCACTGCTGCTGGGGCCGACGCGCGGACGGACCCACGCGCCGGTGGCCGCCGCTGTGCTCCTCTGCGTCGCCGCGTCCGCCACCTCGGCCGCGCTGTACGGCGCGGACTCGCGCCGGGGACCCGTGCCGGAGCTGGCGCGGCGGTACGCCACGGTCACCGCGGAGGTGGAGGTCACGGCCGATCCCCGCCTCACCCGGCCGCGGGTCCGGGGCAACCGTGCCGTGCCGCCCACGGTGCTGATCGAGGCCGACGTGCGGCGGCTGAGCGAGTCGGGCGGGACGGCGGTGACGACCCGAACGCCGGTGCTCGTCCTCGTCGACGTCGGTGAGGAGGGCAGGCAGTCCCTGGCACGGGCCGCACCCTCCCGCTGGCTGAAGCTCCTGCCGACCGCGAGGTTCCGCGTCACCGCCCGGCTGTCACCCCCACGGGAGGGCGGTGACCGGATCGCCGCGGTGCTGCGCGTTCGGGCGGGGCGACAGCCTCCGGAGTCGCTGGCGGAGCCTACGGCGGCGCAACGGCTGGCGGGACGGCTGCGGGACGGACTGCGCGAGGCGACCGATGACCTGTCGGCGGACGCGCGGGCGCTGCTGCCCGGCCTGGTGGTGGGGGACACCTCGCGCGTCACGCCCGAGCTGGAGGAGGCGTTCAAGGAGACCGACCTGACACACACGCTGGCCGTTTCGGGCGCCAACTTCACGATCGTGCTCGCGCTGCTCCTCGGCCCGCCGGGTCTGGCCCAGCGCAGTGAGCGCCGGGGACTGGCGCCCCGCCTCGGCCTGCACCTGCGGACGACCGCGCTGCTCGGCGGGCTGCTCGCGCTCGCCTTCGTCGTCGTGTGCAGACCCGACCCGAGCGTGCTGCGGGCGGCGGCCTTCGGTTCCGTCGCCCTGCTCGCCCTCGCCACCGGCCGCCGCAGATCACTGCTCCCGGCCCTGGCGACGACGGTCCTGCTCCTGGTGCTCTACGACCCCTGGCTGGCCCGCAGTTACGGCTTCCTGCTCTCCGTGCTGGCCACAGGGGCGCTGCTCACGATCGCCCCACGGTGGAGCGCGGCGTTGCGCAGGCGCCGGGTACCGCCCCGGCTCGCGGAGGCGCTGGCCGCCGCGGCTGCCGCGCAGGCCCTGTGCGCGCCGGTCGTCGTCGTGCTGTCGCAGCGGGTGAGTCTGGTGGGGGTGCCGTGCAACCTGTTGGCGGAGTTCGCGGTGGCCCCGGCCACGGTGCTCGGCTTCGCGGCGCTGGCGACGGCGCCCGCGGCGATGCCGCTGGCCAAGAGCCTGGCATGGTGCGGGGGCTGGCCGGCCGGGTGGATCGCGGGGATCGCCCGCGCCGGGGCCGCGCTGCCCGGCGCGGGAGTGGACTGGCCGGGCGGCTGGGCCGGGGCGGCGCTGCTCGCCCTGGTCACGGTGGCGGTGCTGCTCGCCGGCCGACGCCTGTTGCGGCACCCGTGGTGGTGCGGGGCCTGCGCCCTGCTGCTGCTCCTTGTCGTGACGCAGCCGCCCCCGCTGGCGCGGGTGATCAAGGGGTGGCCCCCGCCGGGCTGGCGGATGGTGATGTGCGACGTGGGCCAGGGCGACGCGCTGGTGCTCGCGGCGGGAGAGGGGACGGCCGTGGTCGTGGACGCGGGTCCCGATCCCACCCTGGTCGACCACTGCCTACGGACCCTCGGCATCACCCGCGTGCCCCTCGTCCTGCTGACCCATCTGCACGCCGACCACGTGGCCGGGCTGCCCGGGGTGCTGCGGGGCCGCTCGGTGGGCGCGATCGAGACAACCGCCCTCCAAGAACCGGCCGACCAGGCTGAGTTCGTCCACCGGCAGGCAGCGACCCGGCACATCCCTCTGCGGCACGCCGCCGCCGGAGAACGGCGACGCTCCGGCCCGCTGTCCTGGCAGGTGGTGTGGCCCCCGGCGAGCCCGCCGGCCACCACCGCACCGGGCACCGAAGGCGGCCCCAACGACGCCAGCGTCACCCTCCTGGTCCGGACGGCCGGCATACGCCTGCTCCTCCTCGGCGACCTGGAGCCCCCGGCCCAGCGGGAGCTGGCCCGCTCCCCGGCGGCGGCACGGCTGGAGGGCGTCGACGTGGTGAAGGTGGCCCACCACGGCTCCGCCCACCAGGACTTCGCCTTCCTGCGGAAGGTCGCCCCGCGTCTCGCGCTCATCAGTTGCGGCGAGGACAACACCTACGGGCACCCGGCACCCGGCACCGTCGCGGCACTGCGCGCCCAGGGGGCGACGGTGCTGCGCACGGACCGGGACGGGGCGGTGGCGGTCGCCGGTACGGGGAGGGAGTTGCGGGTGGCGGGGGAGTGAGGACGGGTGGCGGGGGAGTGAGGACGGGTGGCGGGGGGAGTGGGGATGGGAGGCGGGGAGTGAGGACGGGAGGCGGTGTCACGGCCACGAGCACGTCGTCGGCGTCGGCCGTGCCGGTACCCAGGGTGCGGCAGGGGACCCCGTACTGGCCGGATCGTGAGTGGTTCCCGTCCCCGCTGTGCCCTGGGAGGCGTAGCACGGGCGGGCACCGGGAACTTCCAGACCAGCGCGGAAGACGCCACCGTGTCGTGCAGCCGACGCCTCCGCCCACGGTCGGTCGGTCACCCCACACCGAAGGAGAGACCATGCCCCGAACCCCCAGGCCGGGTCACCCCGTTGTGCACCGGCGCGGCGAGGACGATCCGACGCACACCGCCCACCGGCCCGGCCGGTCGTGGCAGGAGTGTGCCTGATGGCCACCCCCATGACCGCGGGCAGCTTCCTCAAGGCGCTGAGGGCGGAGGGGCTCACCGTCGTCGAGGTCGGCGACTGGCGGAACCACAACCGCAACCACAAGGGCGCCTGGGGCCCCGTCAACGGCGTGATGATCCACCACACCGTGACCCGGGGCAGCGCCGCCACCGTCGAGATCTGCCGCAAGGGCTACGCGGGCCTGCCCGGCCCCCTGTGCCACGGCGTCATCACCAAGGACGGCCGCGTGCACCTGGTCGGCTACGGCCGCGCCAACCACGCCGGCCTGGGCGACGACGACGTCCTGCGCGCAGTGATCGCGGAGCAGGCCCTGCCCCGGGACAACGAGGCGAACACCGACGGCAACCGGCACTTCTACGGCTTCGAGTGCGAGAACCTCGGCGACGGCGACGACCCATGGCCCGCAGCCCAACTGGACGCGATCGAGCGGGCCGCCGCGGCCCTGTGCCGCCACCACGGCTGGAACGAGCGCTCGGTGATCGGGCACCTGGAGTGGCAGCCCGGAAAGATCGACCCGCGCGGGTTCACGATGGCGTCGATGCGCGCCCGGGTCGAAGAACGCCTCACCCACCCCGCCGGCTGGACACCCGGCGACTCCGAGGAGGAAGACATGCCGCGAGCGATCAGCCGGTCCGACAGCGACGATCAGCGGATCACGCCCCGGCAGTGGACGACGCTCAGCGTGGACGGCGTGGACCTGCTGACCGGCGCGTCCCACTACCAGGCCACGGCCTACCTCCAGGCCGTCGTGCCACCCGGCTCCACGCTCCAGGGCCGCTTCTACCACCTTCGCCGGGACGGAAGCCGATGGACCGGCCCGACCGTCGAACGGGTGGGCACCGACGGCAGCAGCTTCCCGGACTTCGGGAACAGCGGCTCGATCGTCGCGGACGAACGACTGCGCTTCGAGTTCATCTACTACCCGCCCGACTCCGGCGACCAGGCCCCGATCTCGGTCACGGGGGCGAAGGTCCGCGGCCTGTACTGGGGGCGATGACGAGGCGGAGAACACGCCCGGTGCGCCGATATCGGCCCACACGGGACGACACGTGGCCACACGGGGCCACTCCTGACCACTCCCGGCACATGCGACGGTTTCCCGTGATGTGGTCCCGTGTTGCCTCGAAAGCCACATCGGTGATCGAATGTTTTTCCGTCAACTAGTTTTCGATGTCGTGCAGAGGGTGTCGCAAATGATCGGCCGCTTGCTGGGAAGCCGAACGAAGCGGATGCAAGGGACCGGTCCCCTGGCGGCGGTGCGCACCCCGCCGAACGCCGGAGTGCTGAGCTGCCGCGTCCTCGACCCCGTCAACGACCCGGTGCCGGGTGCGGAGTTCACGGTCAGCGACGCCATGGGGCGCAGGGTGGTCGGCGGCGGTACGGACCCCTTCGGATCGTTCGTGGCGACGGTGCCCGCGGGGGAGTACCGGCTCGCCGTGTCCGCCGAGGGGTACACCCCCTACCGCGCCTCCGCCACGGTCGTCGAGGACGCGCTGGCCTCGCTCGGCGACGTGACGCTTCAGGTGGCCCAGCCGCCGGAGCTGCCCGCGCCGGGTGACTGGGAGATCGAGCCGGCGCACTCCTCGATCGCCTTCACCGCGCGGCACATCGGGCTGGCCCGGATCCACGGCCGGTTCAACTCCTTCGCGGGCGCGGTGCGGATCGCCGACGACATGCAGCACTCCGCGATGCACGTCGTGATCGACGCGGCGTCCATCGACACCAACGTGAAGATGCGCGACGACCACCTGCGCTCGGCCGACTTCCTGGACGTGGAGCGGTTTCCGACCCTGGAGTTCTACAGCGACCGCTTCACGCACCGCGGCGGCAACCGGTGGGCCGTCACCGGGGCGCTGTCCCTGCACGGCGTGACGCGCACGGTCACGCTGGAGACCGAGTACCTCGGACTCGGCAACGGCATGGAGGGCGAGACGCGGGCGGCCTGCCGCGCCACCACCGAGCTGCACCGCGACGACTTCACGGTGAGCTGGCAGACGATGCTGGCCCGCGGCATCGCCGTGGTCGGCCCCAGCATCCGCATCGACCTCGACGTGCAGACCGTGCCCAAGGGCTGACCGTGCCCCGGGACCGACCGTGCCCGGGGCTGACCGACAATGGCACCGTGAGCGACGTGAGACATGTGCTGGTGCTGCCCGACCGCGACGCCGCGGAGGAGGCCGCCCGGGAGCTGGGGGAGCGGTTCGGGATCGACGAGGAACCGCGGATCCTGAGGGACGCCCTGGCCGGCGAGGACGACGCCGAGGACGCCCAGTGGCTCGTCGTGCTGCGCGACGAACGGGAAGCGCTGGACCCCGGTGAGCTGGACGCGTTCGCCGGGGAGTGGGAGGGCTGGCGCGAGGAGCCGTAGCCCGCGTCCGGCAGCGCCCGTCCGGTAGCCGCGCGCGTCCGGCAGTCCCGTCCGGCGTTGTCAGTGGTGCGTGCGATGCTTGTCGCGATGGCCAGGAAGACTGCGAACGACGACCCTCTCGCCCCGGTGACCCTTGCCGTGGGCCAGGAGGACCTCCTGCTCGACCGTGCCGTGCAGGAGGTGGTGGCCGCCGTCAAGGCCACCGACGCCGACACGGACGTACGCGACCTCACCCCCGAGCAGCTGCAGCCCGGCACCCTCGCCGAGCTGACCAGCCCCTCGCTCTTCGCCGAGCGCAAAGTCGTGGTCGTACGCAATGCGCAGGACCTGTCCGCCGACACGGTCAAGGACGTCAAGGCCTACCTCGGCGCCCCCGCCGAGGAGATCACCCTCGTCCTGCTGCACGCGGGCGGCGCCAAGGGCAAGGGCGTGCTCGACGCGGCCCGCAAGGCGGGGGCGCGCGAGGTGGCCTGTCCGAAGATGACGAAGCCCGCCGACCGGCTGGCCTTCGTGCGCGCGGAGTTCCGGACGGCCGGGCGCTCGGCCACCCCGGAGGCCTGCCAGGCCCTCGTCGACGCGATCGGCAGCGACCTGCGGGAGCTGGCCTCGGCGGTGTCCCAGCTGACCGCCGACATCGAGGGGACCATCGACGAAGCGGTCGTCGGGCGGTACTACACCGGACGGGCGGAGGCCTCCAGCTTCACGGTCGCCGACCGGGCGGTCGAGGGACGTGCGGCAGAAGCCTTGGAGGCACTGCGCTGGTCGCTGGCGACCGGAGTGGCACCGGTGCTGATCACCAGCGCGCTGGCGCAGGGCGTACGGGCCATCGGCAAGCTGTCCTCCGCCCGCGGCGGACGCCCCGCCGACCTCGCCCGCGAGCTGGGGATGCCGCCCTGGAAGATCGACCGGGTCCGGCAGCAGATGCGCGGCTGGACCCCGGACGGCGTCTCCGTGGCGCTGCGCGCGGTGGCCGAGGCGGACGCGGGGGTGAAGGGCGCCGGGGACGACCCCGAGTACGCCCTGGAGAAGGCCGTGGTGACCATCGCGCGGGCGGCGCGTTCACGAGGACGGTCGTAAGCTCCACCGGCCTGTAAATCCACCGGCCTGTAAACCCACCGGCCGGTAGGCCCACCGGGCTCGGCCCCGCATCCGGAACACCGCACCCCGGGACACACCGAAGGCCCCGGCGTCCGTCCTGGGGAAGGACGGGCGCCGGGGCCTTCGGATCAAGCTCGCGGATCCATGCCCGCGTGGCGAACGCAGGCCGCGCATGGATCCTGGGTGCCGGACGGGAGCGGATGAGAGAGGGCCCGCTCTGGGTCCTTCCGGCGATCAGACCAGATAAGGGGTTCAGCCCTTGAGGGCGCCGACCTTCTGCGCCAGCGCCGACTTCTTGTTGGCGGCCTGGTTCTTGTGGATGACGCCCTTGGAGACGGCCTTGTCGAGCTGGCGCGAAGCGACGCGCTGGTACTCGGTGGCCTTCTCGACGTCACCCGCGGCAGCGGCCTCACGGGCCTTGCGGATCGCGGTCTTCAGAGAGGACTTGACGGCCTTGTTGCGCAGCCGGGCCTTCTCGTTGGTCTTGTTCCGCTTGATCTGGGACTTGATGTTCGCCACGAATGAGCCTTTGCAGGTTCAGGCACGAGGCCGCGAGGGTCCCGTGCCGGTGATTTCTTGAAGGAGTGCCTCGTGCTGAGAGGGCAAGAGACACAGCCACCCACACTAGCAGCGGGTCGTCGAGGGTCCCAAACCCATACCGGCTCCCCACCCGTGGGACCATGGAGGCTACGTATCGATCCGACCCGAGACCCGAGACCGCAGACACTGCGGACGCCTCAAGAATCAGGACCCTGCGTGCCCGCGATCCCCAGCCATGTGCCCGAGCCGAGCCGTACCGACCCGGCGCTGATCCGCAACTTCTGCATCATCGCGCACATCGACCACGGCAAGTCCACGCTCGCCGACCGGATGCTCCAGCTGACCGGTGTGGTCGAGCAGCGGCAGATGCGCGCCCAGTACCTCGACCGCATGGACATCGAGCGCGAGCGCGGCATCACGATCAAGTCCCAGGCGGTGCGGTTGCCGTGGGCCCCGTCCCACGACAAGGGCGCCACGCACATCCTCAACATGATCGACACCCCGGGGCACGTCGACTTCACCTACGAGGTGTCGCGGTCGCTGGCCGCGTGCGAGGGCACCATCCTCCTCGTCGACGCCGCCCAGGGCATCGAGGCCCAGACCCTCGCCAACCTGTACCTGGCGATGGAGAACGACCTCACGATCATCCCCGTGCTGAACAAGATCGACCTGCCGGCCGCGCAGCCCGAGAAGTTCGCCGAGGAGCTGGCCAACCTGGTCGGCTGCGACCCCGACGACGTGCTCAAGGTCTCCGCCAAGACCGGCCTCGGCGTCGACGTGCTGCTCGACAAGGTCGTCGCCGAGGTCCCGGCCCCGGTCGGTGTCGAGGACGCCCCCGCCCGCGCGATGATCTTCGACTCCGTCTACGACTCCTACCGCGGTGTCGTGACGTACGTCCGTGTCATCGACGGCCAGCTCAACAAGCGCGAGCGGATCCGGATGATGTCCACCGGCGCCACCCACGAGCTGCTGGAGATCGGCACCAACTCGCCGGAGATGCTCTCCGCCGACGGTCTCGGTGTCGGCGAGGTGGGCTACCTGATCACCGGCGTGAAGGACGTCCGCCAGTCCAAGGTCGGTGACACGGTCACCAGCCAGCACAAGGGTGCCGAGGAGGCGCTCGGCGGCTACAAGGACCCCAGGCCCATGGTCTTCTCCGGCCTGTATCCGCTGGACGGCTCCGACTACCCCCTGCTGCGCGAGGCGCTGGACAAGCTCCAGCTCAACGACGCCGCCCTGGTCTACGAACCGGAGACCTCCGCCGCCCTCGGCTTCGGCTTCCGCGTCGGCTTCCTCGGCCTGCTCCACCTCGACGTGATCCGCGAGCGGCTGGAGCGCGAGTTCAACCTCGACCTGATCGCCACCGCCCCCAACGTGGTCTACCGCGTGATCATGGAGGACGGCACCGAGCACACGGTCACCAACCCGAGCGAGTTCCCCGAAGGCAAGATCGACGAGGTCTACGAGCCGGTCGTGCGCGCCACGATCCTCGCGCCGACCGAGTTCATCGGCTCGATCATGGAGCTGTGCCAGACCCGGCGCGGCACCCTGCTCGGCATGGACTACCTCTCCGAGGACCGGGTGGAGATCCGCTACACCCTCCCGCTCGCGGAGATCGTCTTCGACTTCTTCGACCAGCTGAAGTCGAAGACGCGCGGCTACGCCTCGCTGGACTACGAGCCCACCGGCGAGCAGACCTCCAGCCTGGTCAAGGTCGACATCCTGCTGCACGGCGACAAGGTGGACGCCTTCTCCGCGATCACCCACAAGGACGCGGCCTACGCGTACGGCGTGCGGCTCGTCGCCAAGCTGCGCGAGCTGATCCCGCGGCAGGCCTTCGAGGTGCCCATCCAGGCCGCCATCGGCTCCCGGGTCATCGCCCGCGAGACCATCCGCGCCATCCGCAAGGACGTCCTCGCCAAGTGCTACGGCGGTGACATCTCCCGCAAGCGGAAGCTGCTGGAGAAGCAGAAGGAAGGCAAGAAGCGGATGAAGATGGTGGGTTCCGTGGAGGTTCCGCAGGAGGCCTTCATCGCGGTCCTGTCCAGCGATGACAGCGCGGGGTCGGGCAAGGGCAAGAAGTAACCGCCACGCCGCACGCCAAGTCCGGGCGAAACGGACACCGAGGGGCCCGTCGTACGAAAGTGCGGCGGGTCCCTTCGCATGTCACGGGCGCGCATCTGTAGGAAGTGACAGGGCGCGGACTCTTACGCGGGGGCCGGTCGCCCTTTACCCTGATGCCTGCCCCGTAGTTACTCGTGAGTTAAACAAGTGATCGGACAACGGTCCGCGTCACCGCCTCAGCACCGTTGAACACCGCCCGAGAGTGAACCAGCCGCACCTGAGCCAGCCGCAACGAGCCAGCCGCACCGTCGCGGGCCCGGAGGACGTCGTGAGCGACACACAGACACTGATCGAGAACCGTCCGCCCTCCGTGGCGGGACTCTTCCTGGAGCGGGTGGCCGCCACGCCGGACGCCGAGGCGTACCGCTACCCGGTGCCGTCGGCCGCGGGCGAGGGCCCCGACGACTGGAAGTCGCTGACCTGGGCGCAGGCCGCCGAGCGGGTCTACGCGATCGCGGCCGGCCTGATCGAGCTGGGCGTGCTGCCGGAGCAGCGCGTGGCCCTGGCCTCCGCCACCCGCCTGGAGTGGATCCTCGCCGACCTCGGCATCATGTGCGCGGGCGCGGCGACCACCACCGTCTACCCGCAGACCAACGCCGAGGAATCGGCGTACATCCTCTCCGACTCCGAGAGCCGGGTGCTGATCGCGGAGGACGCCGCGCAGCTCGCCAAGGCCAAGGAGAAGAAGGCGGAGCTGCCCGACCTCACCCACGTGGTCGTGGTCGACGCGACCGGCGCGGACACCTCCGAGGACTGGGTCCTCACCCTCGACGAGCTGGAGCGCCGGGGCGCGGCCCGCCTGGAGCAGGACCCCCAGCTGATCAAGGAGCGGGTCGGCGCGCTCACCAAGGACCAGCTCGCCACCCTCATCTACACCTCCGGCACCACCGGCCGCCCCAAGGGCGTCCGGCTCCCGCACGACTGCTGGTCGTACATGGCCAAGGCGATCGCCGCGACCGGCCTGGTCACCAAGGACGACGTCCAGTACCTGTGGCTGCCGCTCGCGCACGTCTTCGGCAAGGTGCTGACCTCCGGGCAGATCGAGGCCGGTCACGTCACCGCCGTCGACGGCCGGGTCGACAAGATCATCGAGAACCTGCCGGTCGTCCAGCCCACCTACATGGCAGCCGTCCCGCGCATCTTCGAGAAGGTCTACAACGGCGTCGCCGCCAAGGCCCGCGCGGGCGGCGGGGCCAAGTACAAGATCTTCCAGTGGGCCGCCGGGATCGCCCGCGAGTACGCCAAGGTCACCCAGGACAACTTCAAGCGCACCGGCACCGCCAGCGCCCCCGCGGGGCTGCGCACCAAGCACGCCGTCGCCGACAAGCTCGTCTACGCCAAGATCCGCGAGGCGTTCGGTGGCAACCTGCGGGCCTGCGTGTCCGGATCGGCCGCCCTCGCGCCGGAGATCGGTTACTTCTTCGCCGGGGCCGGCATCCACATCCTGGAGGGCTACGGCCTCACCGAGTCCTCCGCCGCCTCCTTCGTCAACCCCGGCGAGGCCTACCGCACCGGCACGGTCGGCAAGCCGCTGCCCGGCACCGAGGTGCGCATCGCGGAGGACGGCGAGATCCTGCTGCGCGGCCCGGGCATCATGGAGGGCTACCACAAGCTGCCCGAGAAGACCGCCGAGGTGCTGGAGGCCGACGGCTGGTTCCACACCGGCGACATCGGCGAACTGTCGCCCGACGGCTACCTGCGCATCACCGACCGCAAGAAGGACCTCATCAAGACGTCCGGCGGCAAGTACATCGCGCCGGCCGAGGTCGAGGGCCAGTTCAAGGCGGTCTGCCCCTACGTCTCCAACATCCTGGTGCACGGCGCCGACCGGAACTTCTGCACCGCGCTCATCGCCCTCGACGAGATCGCGATCACCGAGTGGGCCAAGGAGAACGGCCTGGAGGGCAAGCCGTACGCCGAGATCGTCGCGGCGCCCGTGACCGTCGAGATGGTCGACGGCTACGTCCAGCAGCTCAACGAGGGCCTCCAGCGCTGGCAGACCATCAAGAAGTTCCGCCTGCTGCCCCGCGACCTGGACGTCGAGCACGGCGAGATCACCCCGAGCCTGAAGCTGAAGCGGCCGGTGGTGGAGCGGGAGTACAAGCACCTGATCGAGGAGATGTACGAGGGCTCGCGCGAGGCGTAGGGCCCGAGGCGGCGCTCTCCGTGCCGCTGATGTTCGAAGACGGCCGGTTTCCGTTCGGCTTCCGGCCGTCTTCGAACGTTCGCCTAGCACGGTTCTCACCCATCGCGGCCCACTTCGGTAACTCCGTGCTTATGGGCGGGGCCGGTCTGTCACTCTGTCGGCATCGACTGCGAGGAACTCGCACGAACTGCCCGGGGAGACGTCCATGGGGGCCATTCCGACGCAGCGGGAGACCGCCTACCGCGCCGGCGCGGAGCCTGCGCACACCGCCCAGGCGCCCGTCCGGGAAAGCGCGCGGGCGCGTGTGAGCCTGCTCGGCAGCTCCCTGGCGCCGGGCGCCGCCCGCGCGATGGCGCGAGCCGCGCTCGCCGACTGGTCCGCGCTCTGCCTGCCCGGCACGGAACGGCTGACGGAGCACCTCGCCGCGGACGCCCTGGTCGTCGTCAGCGAACTGGTCACCAACGCCGTGGTGCACGCCGGTACCGACGTCGACGTGGTCCTGCGGATGGAGGAGACGGGCGCGCTCGTCGTCGAGGCCACGGACCAGCACCCGTCCCGCGCGCCGAGGAGCACCGACCCCGAGCCGCCGCACGATTGCGCGGAGTACGGGCGCGGCCTGCGACTGGTCGCCGCGCTCGCGGAGGCGTGGGGCATCACGTACCGCCCGGGCGTCAAGACGGTGTGGGCGCGGTTGTCGGCCCCGGGCACGGACACCACCGGACCGACCGAGGCGTACGCCGACGCCGTGGCAGGTGAGGCCGGTGCGTCCCGCGAAGACATGCGGACCGGTCGGGGCGACCGGACGGGTCACATGCCCCAGGGCGGTCAGGGCGGCCAATGCGGCCAGGGCGCCGGTCAGGACGGCTCGCGGACCTCGGACGCCGCGGACGCGGGCGGCCCCGGACGGCCGGAGGACCCGGCCCCGGGTCCGGACCGTCGGCCGGTCGCCGCCGGGCGTGGAGTCGGCCCGGACGCGGACCGGAGTGCCCACCACGACGTGCACGTGAACCGTGGCGGTGGGGAATCCCCCGGCCGGTCGGGGCAACCGCGGTGGCCCGACGCGTGGGACGGCGCGGACGGCACCGCCCGGCGCGGCGTCCGGGACCGCGAGTGGCTGGGACGCGGTGCGCTGTCCTTCCTCGCCGAGGCCTCCGACCTCCTGGCCGGGCAGCTCGACGAGGACCTGGTCGCCTCCCTCACCGGCCAGCTGATCGTGCCCCGGCTCGCCGACTGGTGCGGGGTGTGGCTGGAGGACGAGTCCCTGGGCCGGGGCGCCTGGACCGACGACACCGGGGCGTCCGTGGGCGCCCGGCTGGCCCGCGTGTGGCACGCGGGCGAGGGGCACCTGGACGAGCTGCGCGCCGCCCTGGAGAAGGACCCGCCCCGCCCGCGCGACCCGTGGCGCTCCGGCCCCGTCGGCCACCCCTGGCCCGGCGACGCGCTCGGCCCGGACGGCACGCACGGCACCGCGCTCGCCTACCGCCTGGTCGCCGGAGGCAGGCCACTGGGCACCCTGGTCATCGGCCGGGCCGACAGCCCGGACGCTCCCGGCGCGCGCGGCTTCCCCGACGAGATCACCGGTCTGGTCGAGGATCTCAGCCGCCGGGTGGCGCTCGCCATCGGCGCCGCCCGCCAGTACGCCCGGCAGGCCACCATCAGCGCCGTACTCCAGCGCGGGCTGCTGCCCGGCGCCGTCGCGGAGATCCCGGGCGTGCGCAGCGCCCTCGTCTACGAACCGCGCGACAAGGGCGGCCCCAGCGGCGACTTCTACGACCTCTTCCCGGCCGGTGACGGCCGCTGGTGCTTCGCCGTCGGCGACGTCCAGGGCAAGGGTCCCGAGGCCGCCGTCGTCATCGGGCTCGCCCGGCCCTGGCTGCGCCTGCTGGCCCGCGAGCAGTACGGCGTCCCCGACGTCCTCGACCGCCTCAACCAGCTCCTCCTCGACGACGCCACCGAGGCCGCGGACGCCGCCGCCCGCGCGCTGGTCGCCGCGGGCGGCCCACCGGTTGCCCCGGGCGACGGACCGCAGACCCGCTTCCTCTCCCTGCTCTACGGCGAACTGGTCCCCTTCGACGGCGGGGTCCGCTGCACCCTCGCGTCCGCCGGACACCCGCTGCCGCTGCTCCTCGGGCCCGACGGCACGGTGTCCGCCGTCGCGTGCCCGCAGACCCTGCTCGGCGTCGTCGAGGACGCGACGTACGTCAGCGAGACCTTCGAGCTGCGCTCCGGCGACACCCTGCTGTGCGTCACGGACGGGGTCACGGAGCGGCGCAGCGGCTCCCGCCAGTTCGACGACGGCGACGGGCTCGCCACGGCGCTGGCCGGGTGCACGGGCCTGGACGCCGAGCTGGTCGCCGAGCGCATCAGACGGCTGGTGCACGAGTTCGGCCCTCGGCCCCCGGAGGACGACCTCGCGCTGCTGGTGCTCCAGGCCGAGTAGGCCGAGTAGCGCCCGGTGGCCGGGCGACCGGGCAACCGCGGCCGTACGGGACAATGGAACGCATGCCCTCCGCACTCCCCGACGGCGAGCCCGTCCCCGCCGACGGCGCCCTGCCCGCGTCCGCGCTCGCCGGGGCCGCCGACCGCCCCCTCGGTTTCTACCTGCACGTCCCGTACTGCGCGACCCGCTGCGGCTACTGCGACTTCAACACCTACACCGCGACCGAGCTGCGCGGCACCGGAGGCGTCCTCGCCTCCCGCGACAACTACGCCGACACCCTCGTCGACGAGGTCCGCCTGGCCCGCAAGGTGCTCGGCGACGACCCCCGCGAGGTCCGCACGGTCTTCGTCGGCGGCGGTACGCCCACTCTGCTGGCCGCCGGGGACCTGGTACGGATGCTGCGCGCGATCCGCGACGAGTTCGGCCTGGCGCCGGACGCGGAGATCACCACGGAGGCCAACCCCGAGTCGGTCGACCCGGCGTACCTCGCGGCTCTCCGCGCGGGCGGCTTCAACCGGATCTCCTTCGGCATGCAGAGCGCGAAGCAGCACGTCCTGAAGATCCTGGACCGCACCCACACCCCCGGCCGGCCCGAGGCCTGCGTCGCCGAGGCCCGCGCGGCCGGTTTCGACCACGTCAACCTCGACCTGATCTACGGCACCCCCGGCGAGTCCGACGACGACTGGCGGGCCTCGCTGGACGCCGCGCTCGGCGCCGGGCCCGACCACGTCTCGGCGTACGCCCTGATCGTCGAGGAGGGCACCCAGCTGGCCCGGCGCATCCGGCGCGGCGAGGTCCCGATGACCGACGACGACGTGCACGCCGACCGGTACCTGATCGCCGAGGAGACCCTGTCCGCGGCGGGCTACGACTGGTACGAGGTGTCGAACTGGGCCACCTCCGACGCGGGGCGCTGCCTGCACAACGAGCTGTACTGGCGGGGTGCCGACTGGTGGGGCGCGGGGCCGGGCGCGCACTCCCACGTGGGGGGCGTGCGGTGGTGGAACGTGAAGCATCCGGGGGCGTACGCGGGGGCGCTGGCGGCGGGGAAGTCGCCGGGTGCCGGGCGTGAGGTCCTGACGGACGAGGACCGGCGGGTGGAGCGCGTGCTGCTGGAGCTGCGGCTGCGGGAGGGTGTGCCGCTGGCGCTGCTGCGGGAGGCGGGGCTCGCGGCGGCGCGGCGGGCGCTGTCGGAGGGGCTGCTGGAGGAGGGGCCGTACGAGGCGGGGAGTGCGGTGCTGACGCTGCGCGGGCGATTGCTGGCGGACGCGGTGGTGCGGGACCTGGTGGACTGACGGGAGTTCCTCGCCCCCGCCGCCCCTTCCCGTCCCGACCCCGGGGGCGCTGCCCCCGGACCCCCGCTCCTCAAACGCCGGAGGGGCTGAATCGTGGGCCCCTACGCCGTCACGAAGTCGATCAGCTCCTCAACCCGCCCCAGCAACTCCGGCTCCAGGTCCTTGTAAGACCCGACCCGCGCCAGGATCGCCTGCCACACCGCGCCCGTGTTCTCCGACGGCCAGCCCAGCGCCCGGCACACCCCGGTCTTCCAGTCCTGACCGCGCGGCACCCGGGGCCAGCCCTCGATCCCCAGCGAGGACGGCTTCACCGCCTCCCAGATGTCGATGTACGGGTGGCCCACCACCAGCGCGTGCTCGCTCGTCACCGCCTCCGCGATCCGCCACTCCTTCGAACCCGGGACCAGGTGGTCCACCAGGACGCCCAGCCGTGCGTCCGGGCCCGGGGCGAAGTCGGCGACGATCGACGGGAGGTCGTCCACGCCGCCCAGGTACTCCACGACCACGCCCTCGATGCGCAGGTCGTCGCCCCAGACCTTCTCGACCAGCTCGGCGTCGTGCCGCCCCTCGACGTAGATGCGCCCGGCGCGCGCCACCCGTGCGCGGGCGCCGGGGACGGCGACCGAACCGGACGCCGTACGGGAGGGGGCGGACCGCGCCGGACCGGAGGAGGACGGGCGGACCAGCGTCACCACGCGCCCCTCCAGCAGGAAGCCGCGCGGTTCCATCGGGAAGACCCGGTGCTTGCCGAAGCGGTCCTCCAGGGTCACCGTGCCCGCCTCGCAGCCGATCACGGCGCCGCAGAAACCGGTGCCGGGCTCCTCGACCACCAGGCCGGGATCGGCCGGTACCTCGGGAACGGGCTGCGGTTTCTTCCACGGAGGGGTCAGGTCGGCGGAGTACTGGCGCATTCTGCCGAAGATACGAGGAACGCCCGCCCGTGATCAGCGCGACACGCCGAACCGGGCGGCCAGCGCGTCCCGTTGGGCCCGGACGAAGGCCGCGTCCACCACCGCTCCGTGACCGGGGACGTACAGCGCGTCGTCGCCGCCCAGGTCCAGCAGCCGGTCCAGGGCGGCCGGCCAGCGCGCCGGTACGGCGTCGGGGCCCGCCTGCGGCTCGCCGGACTCCTCGACCAGGTCGCCGCAGAAGACGACCGCCGGGGCGCCCGGCACCAGCACCGCGAGGTCGTGCCCGGTGTGTCCCGGGCCCACGTCGGCCAGCCGGACCCGCCGTCCGCCGCCCAGGTCGAGCCCGCACTCGCCGCGGACCTCGTGCCGGACGGGGACGAGCGCGTCGGCCGCTGCCGCCGCGCGCCGCGCGTCCAGGCCCTCCGCCACCGCGTCCGCGCGCAGCGCCTCGCGCCCCTGTCCGCCCGGCGCGAACAACGCGTCGGTGCCCACCGCGCCGTACGCGCCGTACACCTCCGCGTCCGGGAAGGCCGCCGCGCCGAAGACGTGGTCGAAGTGCGGGTGGGTCAGCGCGAGATGTGTCACACGGCGGCCGGTCAGCCGCTGCGCCTCCTCGCGCAGCCGGGCGCCCTCCTCCAGGCTCGACCCGGCGTCCACCATCAGCGTCGCGTCCGGGCCGAGCACCAGCCCCGCCGTGCAGTCCCACCCCGGCAGCCGGCACCGCCCCACCCCGTCCGCCAGTCGCTCCCAGCCCAGCTCTTCCCAAGTCACCGTCACGGCGACGACGCTAACGGCTTGGTCCCGGCCTTGCCGGGGGCGTACCCCACGGCCGTACACTGGGCCGGGGAAGTCTGGCACTCGCGAGCCATGAGTGCCAGGACAGACAGGCCGGAAACGGGCGGACGGACAGCTGGAGGTGCGCGCCGATGCTCAGTGAACGCAGGCTGAAGGTGCTGCGCGCCATCGTCCAGGACTACGTCGGCACCGAGGAACCGGTCGGTTCCAAGGCCCTCACCGAGCGGCACAACCTCGGCGTCTCCCCGGCCACCGTGCGCAATGACATGGCGGCCCTGGAGGACGAGGGGTTCATCGCCCAGCCGCACACCAGCGCGGGGCGCATCCCGACCGACAAGGGCTACCGGCTCTTCGTCGACAAGCTGGCCGGCGTCAAGCCGATGACCGCGCCCGAGCGGCGTGCCATCCAGAACTTCCTGGAGGGCGCCGTCGACCTCGACGACGTGGTGGCCCGCACGGTGCGGCTGCTCGCGCAGCTCACCCGGCAGGTCGCCGTGGTGCAGTACCCGTCGCTGACCCGCTCGACCGTGCGGCACGTGGAGCTGCTCTCGCTCGCGCCCGCGCGGCTGATGCTCGTGCTGATCACGGACACCGGCCGGGTCGAGCAGCGGATGGTCGACTGCCCGGCGCCGTTCGGCGAGGCGTCGCTGGCCGATCTGCGGGCGCGGCTCAACAGCCGGGTCGCGGGGCGCCGTTTCACGGATGTGCCGTCTTTGGTGGAAGATCTGGCGGAGCCCTTCGAGGCCGAGGATCGCGGTACGGTCTCCACCGTGCTCTCCACTCTCCTGGAGACGCTGGTCGAGGAGAACGAGGAGCGGTTGATGATCGGCGGCACCGCCAATCTGACCCGCTTCGGGCACGACTTCCCCTTGGTGATCCGGCCGGTGCTGGAGGCGCTGGAGGAGCAGGTCGTGCTCCTCAAGCTGCTCGGCGAGGCGAAGGATCCGGGCGTGACCGTACGGATCGGTCATGAGAACGCCCACGAGGGACTCAACTCAACGTCCGTCGTGTCGGTCGGCTACGGTTCGGGCGGCGAGGCGGTTGCCAAGCTCGGCGTGGTCGGACCGACCCGCATGGACTACCCGGGAACGATGGGAGCGGTACGCGCAGTGGCACGGTACGTCGGACAGATCCTGGCGGAGTCGTAGGTGGCCACGGACTACTACGCCGTACTCGGCGTGCGCCGCGACGCTTCCCAGGACGAGATCAAGAAGGCGTTCCGGAGGCTCGCCCGCGAGCTGCACCCGGACGTCAACCCCGATCCGAAGACCCAGGAGCGGTTCAAGGAGATCAACGCCGCCTACGAGGTGTTGTCGGACCCGCAGAAGAAGCAGGTCTACGACCTCGGCGGCGACCCCCTGTCGCAGGCCGCCGGCGGTGGCGCGGGCGGCTTCGGCGCGGGTGGCTTCGGGAACTTCTCGGACATCATGGACGCGTTCTTCGGTACGGCGTCGCAGCGCGGGCCGCGCTCGCGCACCCGCCGGGGCCAGGACGCGATGATCCGCATCGAGGTGGAGCTGGACGAGGCCGCGTTCGGCACGACCAAGGACATCCAGGTCGACACCGCGGTCGTCTGCAACACCTGCAACGGTGAGGGCGCGGCGCCCGGCACGTCGGCCCAGACGTGTGACATGTGCCGCGGCCGCGGTGAGGTCTCGCAGGTCACCCGGTCCTTCCTGGGCCAGGTCATGACCTCGCGCCCCTGCCCGCAGTGCCAGGGCTTCGGCACCGTGGTCCCGACCCCGTGCCCGGAGTGCGCGGGCGACGGCCGGGTCCGCTCCCGGCGCACCCTGACCGTGAAGATCCCGGCCGGTGTCGACAACGGCACCCGGATCCAGCTCGCGGGCGAGGGCGAGGTCGGCCCCGGCGGCGGCCCCGCCGGTGACCTGTACGTCGAGATCCACGAGCTGCCCCACTCGACCTTCCAGCGCCGCGGCGACGACCTGCACTGCACGGTCACCATCCCGATGACGGCGGCGGCCCTCGGCACGAAGGTGCCGTTGGAGACCCTCGACGGCATGGAGGAGGTCGACATCCGCCCGGGCACCCAGTCCGGCCAGTCGATCCCGAAGCACGGCCGGGGCGTCACCCACCTGCGCGGCGGCGGCCGAGGCGACCTCATCGTCCACGTCGAGGTCACCACCCCGGGCAAGCTCGACCCCGAACAGGAACGCCTCCTGCGCGAGCTGGCCAAACTCCGCGGCGAGGAACGCCCGACGGGTCAGTTCCAGCCGGGGCAGCAGGGCTTGTTCTCCCGGCTGAAGGACGCGTTCAACGGGCGGACCTGACGCCTTCGCCGGGCGCTGAGGCCCTTCTGGGGACGCGGATGCTCCTGGCGTATGCCGACGGAAGCCCGGATTCGGACTTGTGTGGAGGACGTGACAACATGCCGTCATGTCCTCCGCACTGACCGATCTCTTCCCCTACCCGATCGTGCAGGCGCCCATGGCGGGCGGCGTCTCCGTGCCACGGCTCGCGGCCGCGGTGTCCGAGGCGGGCGGGCTGGGCTTCCTGGCCGCCGGGTACAAGACCGCGGACGGGATGTACCAGGAGATCAAACAGCTGCGGGGACTGACGAGCCGCCCCTTCGGCGTCAACCTCTTCCTCCCGCAGACGGAGGCGGCCGACCTCGCCGCCGTCGACGTCTACGCCCACCAGCTGGCCGGCGAGGCCGCCTGGTACGAGACGGAGCTGGGCGACCCGGACTGCGGCCGCGACGACGGCTACGACACCAAGCTCGCCGTACTGCTGGACAACCCCGTACCGGTGGTCTCCTTCCACTTCGGCGTCCCGAGCCGTGAGGCCGTCGACTCCCTGCACCGCGTGGGCACCTTCGCGCTGGTGAGCGCGACCACCGTGGACGAGGCCCGGGCCGTCGAGCAGTCCGGCGCCGACGCGGTGATCGCCCAGGGCGTCGAGGCCGGCGGCCACCAGGGCACCCACCGGGACAACCCGGAGACCGGCGGCCTGGGCACCGGCCTGCTGTCGCTGGTCGCCCAGGTCCGGGAGGCGGTGAGCCTGCCGATCGTCGCCGCGGGAGGCATCATGCGCGGCACCCAGATCGCCGCGGTCCTCGCGGCCGGCGCGAGCGCGGCCCAGCTCGGCACCGCCTTCCTCGCCACTCCGGAGTCCGGCGCGCACGACCTGCACAAGCAGGCGCTGACCAACCCCCTGTTCGTCCGCACCGAACTCACCCGGGCCTTCTCCGGCCGCCCCGCCCGCGCCCTGGTCAACCGCTTCCTGCGCGAGCACGGTCCCTACGCCCCCGCCGCCTACCCCGAGGTGCACCACCTCACCGCGCCGGTGCGCAAGGCGTCGGCGAAGGCGGGCGACGCGCAGGGCATGGCCCTGTGGGCGGGACAGGGCCACCGGATGGCCCGGGAACTGCCCGCCGGACAGCTGGTGGAGGTGCTGGCGGCCGAACTCGCCGCCGCCGGGACAGCGTTGTCGGGGTTGTCGGGCTACGCGACGGGAGGCGGCGCCCGATGACGGCACCGGTGTTCGTGGCCGACTCCCTGCGGCCGGAGGACCTGACCGCGGGGGAGTACGTCCTCGACGGCCCGGAGGGGCGGCACGCCGTCTCCGTGAAGCGGCTGCGGGCGGGCGAGGACGTCGTCCTCACCGACGGCAGCGGCCGCTGGGCCGAGGGCGTCGTGCGGGCCGCCGAGGGCAAGGACCGCCTGGTCGTCACCCTCGTGGGCGGCGTGCGCGAGGAGCCCGCCGAGCAGCCCCGCATCACCGTCGTCCAGGCCCTGCCCAAGGGTGACCGCGGTGAGCTGGCCGTCGAGACGATGACCGAGGTCGGGGTCGACGCGATCGTGCCCTGGGCGGCGTCCCGGTGCATCACGCAGTGGAAGGGCGAGCGCGGTCTGAAGGCGCTCGGCAAGTGGCGGGCGACGGCCCGCGAGGCGGGCAAGCAGTCCCGCCGGGTCCGCTTCCCGGACGTCGCGGACGCGGCGACGAGCAAGCAGGTTGCCTCACTTCTGGCCGAGGCCGACTTCGCCGCCGTACTCCACGAGAGCGGCGAGGAACCCCTGTCCGCCGTCGAACTCCCCGCCACCGGTCACATCGTGCTCGTCGTCGGCCCCGAAGGCGGCGTGTCCCCCGAGGAGTTGGCCCTGTTCGCCGAGGCCGGCGCGGCGCCCTACCGGCTGGGCCGCAGCGTCCTGCGCACCTCCACCGCGGGCACCGCCGCGACCGCCGTACTCCTGGCCCGCACCGGCCGCTGGTCCTGACCCGCCCGGTCGGCCGTCGACGGCGGCGGCCACGGCCGCGAACAGGCCCCAGCCGTCCAGTTCCACCGGCCCGCCCCCGCGCCCGGGCAGCAGTCCGCGCCGCCCGGCCTCCGCCACCAGCGCCCGTACGACACCGGGTTCGCGCAGGTTGAGCAGGTTGCCGCGGCCGTCGGCCACGCAGCCCTCGAACCAGAGGTGGCCCTCCGTGGTGCAGCGGCCCGAGCCCGCGGGGCCTGCGAGGAACACGAACCGCACCCGCACGCCGTCGCGGTACAGCGTCAGCGCGTCCCGCCAGATGCCGTCGCGCCCGCGTTTCTGCCGGTGGCTCCACAGCCAGGTGGTGTGTTCGTCCACCACGAGCCTGCGCTGCCTGCGGTCGTTGCCCATGGCGCCCACGGTAGTGAGGAGTGGCCGTATGCGCCCTACCGCTGGTCCCGGTGCGGTGGCAGGCTGCCCTCCATGGGGGCTTTGAGACGGATTCGGCGCATGATTCCGGTGGCCGTCGGCTCGGCGGTGGCCGTCGGTGGTCTCGTCGCGTGCGACCCGGGCGGGCTCAGCTCCGCTTCGGTGGCGTACACGACCGACCAGACCGTCACCCGGGAACTGGAGCGGCAGAAGGCGAAGGTGCGGTGGCTCACCTGCACCGCCTCCTTCGGGGACAAGGGCACCACCGCCTCGGCCTCCGAGGACGCCGTCGCTTCCGTCGACTGCGAGGGCAGGACGGACACCGGCCAGGACATCACCGTCGACGGCAAGGTGACCCGGGTCGTCAACGGCGCCTGTGTGCGCGGGAACCTGACCGCGAAGGTGGACGGCAAGGAGTGGTTCCGGGTCAAGGGACTGGGCGACTGCGACGCCACCAGCGCCCCGCCCGCGAACCGGCCCTCCCAGAACGGGCCCGGGCCCACCGTGACCGTCACCCGGACCATCTGGTGCCCGGACGACCCGCACTGCCGGCCGGTGCAGGGCAAGTAGCCCACCGCCGCTCGGTCATGGGCGGCCGGCGGCCGGGAAGTGATCCAAACCTCTGTCGGCGGGCGGCGCCCCTGCATAGGGTATGGGGGTGACTCAGCCCGCAGCGCCTGCCTACCTCCGCTTTCCGCACCCGCACGGCGAGTTGGTCGCCTTCACCGCCGAGGACGACGTGTGGCTCGCCCCGCTCGACGGCGGCCGGGCCTGGCGGGTCAGCGCCGACAACGTGCCGGTGAACCACCCGCGCATCTCGCCCGACGGCACCACGGTCGCCTGGACCTCCACCCGCGACGGCGCCCCCGAGGTGCACGTCGCGCCCGTCGACGGCGGCCGCGCCGAGCGCCTCACCCACTGGGGCAGCATCAGGACCCAGGTACGCGGCTGGACCGACGACGGCCGCGTCCTCGCCCTGAGCACCTACGGCCAGGCCAGCCTGCGCCGCAGCTGGGCCCGCGCCGTCCCGCTCGACGGCGGACCGGCGGACACCCTGCCCTACGGGCCCGTCGGCGACGTCGCCCAGGGTCCGCACACCGTGCTGCTGTCCGCGCCGATGGGCCGCGAGGCCGCCTGGTGGAAGCGCTACCGGGGTGGCACGGCGGGCAAGCTGTGGATCGACCGCGAGGACGACGGCGAGTTCGTCCGCCTGCACGCCGACCTCGACGGCAACATCGAGTACCCCTTCTGGGTCGGCGACCGGATCGCCTTCCTCTCCGACCACGAGGGCACCGGCGCCCTGTACTCCTCCCTCGCCGACGGCTCCGACCTGCGCCGGCACACGCCTGTCGACGGCTTCTACGCCCGGCACGCCGCCACCGACGGCACCCGCGTCGTCTACTCCTCCGCCGGTGAACTGTGGACGCTGGACGACCTGGACGGCGCCGAGCCGCGACGGCTCGACATCCGGCTCGGCGGCGCCCGCGTCGACCTCCAGCCGTACCCGGTCAACGCCGCCCGCTGGTTCGGCTCCGCGTCCCCCGACCACACCGCGCGCGGCAGCGCCGTCGCCGTGCGCGGCGGCGTGCACTGGGTCACCCACCGCTCCGGTCCCGCCCGCGCGCTCGCGGCCACCCCCGGGGTCCGCAACCGGCTGCCGCGCACCTTCCGCGCCGACGGCGAGGAGTGGGTGGTATGGGTGACGGACGCCGAGGGCGACGACGCCCTGGAGTTCGCGCCCGCCACCGGGCTCGCCCCCGGCGCCACCGCACGGCGCCTGGCCGCCGGACAGCTCGGCCGGGTGCTGAACCTCGCCGTGGCCCCCGACGGCAGCCGCGTCGCCGTCGCCTCGCACGACGGGCGGGTGCTGCTCGTCGAGCGCGAGAGCGGCGAGGTCCGCGAGGTCGACCGCAGCGAGGACGGCGACGCGTCCGGCCTGGTCTTCTCGCCGGACTCGGCCTGGCTCGCCTGGTCCCACCCCGGCCCCGACCCGCTGCGCCAGCTCAAGCTCGCCAACACCACCGACCTGTCGGTGAGCGAGGCGACCCCGCTGCGCTTCAAGGACTACTCGCCCGCCTTCACCCTGGACGGCAAGCACCTCGCCTTCCTCTCCACCCGCTCCTTCGACCCGGTCTACGACGAGCACGTCTTCGACCTGGCCTTCGTCGAGGGCGCCCGGCCCTACCTGATCACCCTCGCCGCGACCACGCCCTCGCCCTTCGGCCCGCAGCGCCACGGCCGCCCCTTCGAGACGCCGGACCGCGAGGAGACCCCCGACAGCGAGGGCACCCCCACCACCCGGATCGACATCGAGGGCCTCGCCGACCGCATCGTGCCCTTCCCGGTGGAGGCCGCCCGCTACTCCCGGCTGCGCGCCGCCAAGGACGGCGTCCTGTGGCTGCGCCACCCGCTCACCGGTGTCCTCGGCGCCTCCCGCGCCACCCCGGAGGACCCCGACCCCCACACCGAGCTGGAGCGGTACGACCTCGCCCAGCAGCGCGTCGAGCACCTCGGCGGCGACGCCGACCACTACGAGGTCAGCGGCGACGGCAAGCGGGTGCTGCTGTGGACCGACGGCCGGCTCAAGGTCGTGCCCAGCGACCGGCGGGCCTCCGGCGACGAGGACAGCGACACCAACGTCACCGTCGACCTGGGCCGGGTCCGCCAGACCGTGGAACCGGCCGCGGAGTGGCGGCAGATGTTCGACGAGACCGGCCGCATCATGCGGGACCACTTCTGGCGGGCCGACATGAACGGCGTCGACTGGGACGGCGTCCTGGACCGCTACCGGCCCGTCCTGGACCGCGTCGCCACCCACGACGACCTGGTCGACCTCCTGTGGGAGGTGCACGGCGAACTCGGCACCTCGCACGCCTACGTCACCCCGCGCGGCGGTCACGGCTCCGGCGCCCGGCAGGGCCTGCTCGGCGCCGACCTCTCCCGGCACGAGGACGGCACCTGGCGCATCGACCGCGTGCTGCCCTCGGAGACCTCCGACCCCGACGCCCGCTCCCCGCTCGCCGCGCCCGGCGTCGCCGTGCGCGCCGGGGACGCGATCGTCGCGGTCGCGGGACAGGCCGTGGACCCGGTCACCGGCCCCGGACCGCTGCTCGTCGGCACGGCGGGCAAACCGGTCGAGCTGACCGTCTCCCCGTCGGGCGGCGGCGAGGTGCGGCACGCCGTCGTCGTCCCGCTCGCCGACGAGGAGCCGCTGCGCTACCACGCCTGGGTCGCCGACCGGCGCGCCTACGTCCACGAGCACTCCGGCGGGCGGCTCGGCTACCTGCACGTCCCGGACATGCAGGCCCCCGGCTGGGCCCAGATCCACCGCGACCTGCGCGTCGAGGTGGCCCGGGAGGGCCTGGTCGTCGACGTCCGGGAGAACCGCGGCGGGCACACCTCCCAGCTGGTGGTGGAGAAGCTGGCCCGGCGCATCGTCGGCTGGGACCTGCCGCGCGGCATGCGGCCGACCAGCTATCCGCTGGACGCGCCCCGCGGACCGGTCGTCGCCGTCGCCAACGAGTTCTCCGGCTCGGACGGGGACATCGTCAACGCGGCGATCAAGGCGCTGGGGATCGGGCCGGTCGTCGGCGTCCGTACCTGGGGCGGCGTCATCGGCATCGACAGCCGCTACCGGCTGGTGGACGGGACGCTGATCACGCAGCCGAAGTACGCGTTCTGGCTGGAGGGGTACGGGTGGGGCGTGGAGAACCACGGCGTCGACCCGGACGTGGAGGTCCCGCAGCGTCCGCAGGACCACGCGGCGGGCCGCGATCCCCAACTGGACGAGGCGATCGCGCTGGCGCTGGCGGCGCTGGAGGAGACTCCGGCGAAGACGCCGCCGAGCCTGCCGTAGTCGGCTGGAGACGGATGTCGCGGCCCGGCGTAGCGGGGTGCCTCCCCCACTCTCGGCTTCGCTCGAGCGGGAGGTACCCCCACCGCCCACCCGTGCCGCCCTGGGGGTACCTCCCAGGCCGTTCAGGCACTGGGGGAGGCACGACTGCCCGCAGCTGGGGCGGCTGGGGCGGATACGATGCCCTCTCAGAAGATCACCGGTGTGAGGAGAGCCAAGTGGCCGGCGAACCCCAGGACGACTGTCTGTTCTGCAAGATCGTCGCAGGGCAGATTCCCGCGACGATCGTCCGTGAGTCGGAGACGACCGTCGCGTTCCGGGACATCAACCCGCAGGCGCCCACCCACGTCCTGGTGATCCCCAAGGCCCACCACAAGGACGCCGCCGCCCTCGCCGCCGAGGCCCCGCAGCTCGCCGCCGACGTGCTGCGCGAGACCCAGGCCGTCGCCGACGACGAGAAGCTGGACAGCTACCGCACCGTCTTCAACACCGGCAGCGGCGCCGGACAGACCGTCTGGCACGCGCACGCCCACGTGCTCGGCGGCCGCGGCCTCGAATGGCCCCCCGGATAGGCCCGGACAGGCACCGTGTCCGTACGTGAACTCGTCGTCCTCGGCACCGCCAGCCAGGTCCCGACCCGGCACCGCAACCACAACGGCTACCTGCTCCGCTGGGACGGCGAGGGCATCCTGTTCGACCCCGGCGAGGGCACGCAGCGCCAGATGCTGCGCGCCGGGGTCGCCGCCCACGACCTGAACCGGATCTGCGTCACGCACTTCCACGGCGACCACAGCCTGGGCCTCGCCGGGGTGATCCAGCGCATCAACCTGGACCAGGTGCCGCACGAGATCACCGCCCACTACCCGCGCGCCGGGCAGCGTTTCTTCGAGCGCCTGCGGTACGCCACCGCCTACCGCGAGACCGTCGCCCTCACCGAGGCCCCGGTCGACACGGACGGCGCCCTCGCGGTCACCCCCGCCTACACCCTGGACGCCCGCAGGCTCTCCCACCCCGTCGAGTCGTACGGCTACCGGCTCACCGAGCCCGACGGCCGCCGCATGCTGCCCGACCGCCTGGCCGCACACGGCATCAAGGGCCCCGACGTCGGCCGCATCCAGCGCGAGGGCTCGCTGAACGGCGTCGCGCTCGACGAGGTCAGCGAGGTCCGCCGCGGCCAGCGGTTCGCGTTCGTCATGGACACCCGGCTCTGCGCGGGCGTGCACGCGCTCGCCGAGGGCTCGGACCTGCTGGTGATCGAGTCCACCTTCCTCGACGAGGACGAGACCCTCGCCACCGACCACGGCCACCTCACCGCCGGTCAGGCCGCGCGGGTCGCCCGGGACGCGGGCGTACGGCACCTGGTCCTCACCCACTTCAGCCAGCGCTACTCCGACCCCGGGGAATTCGAGCGGCAGGCGCGCGCGGCCGGTTACGAGGGCGAGCTGACCGTGGCCCGCGACCTCACCCGCGTACCGGTTCCGAAACGTCGGTGAAACCGCCGTACGATGCTCTGATGCCCCTGCCCAAAGCTGAACTGCACCTCCACATCGAAGGAACCCTGGAACCCGAGCTGGCCTTCGCGCTGGCCGCCCGCAACGGCGTGTCCCTGCCGTACGCGGACGAGGACGCGCTGCGTGAGGCGTACCGCTTCGAGGACCTCCAGTCCTTCCTGAACCTGTACTACGAACTGATGGCCGTCCTGCGCACCGAGCGGGACTTCGAGGACCTGGCCAACGCCTACCTCGCCCGCGCCGCCGCCCAGGGCGTCCGGCACGCCGAGATCTTCTTCGACCCGCAGGCCCACCTCGCCCGGGGCGTGGAGATGGGCACGGTCGTGGAGGGGCTGTGGCGGGCGCTGGGCGCCAGTCGCGAGAACCACGGCGTGTCCACGAGGCTGATCCTCTGCTTCCTGCGCGACGAGTCCGCCGAGTCGGCCCTCGCGACGCTGGACGCGGCCAAGCCGTACCTGGACCGCATCACCGGCGTCGGCCTGGACTCCGCCGAGGTCGGCCACCCGCCCGTGAAGTTCCGCGAGGTGTACGAGGCCGCCGCCGCCCTCGGGCTGCGCCGGGTCGCGCACGCGGGCGAGGAGGGGCCGCCCGCGTACGTCGTCGAGGCCCTCGACGTCCTCGGCGTCGAGCGGATCGACCACGGGCTGCGTTCCGTGGAGGACCCGGCGCTGGTCGAGCGGCTGGTGCGCGAGCGCGTCCCGCTCACCCTGTGCCCGCTCTCCAACGTCCGCCTGCGCACCGTCGACACCCTCGCCGACCACCCGCTGCCCGCGATGCTCGACGCCGGACTGATGTGCACGGTCAACTCCGACGACCCGGCCTACTTCGGCGGCTACGCGGGCGACAACTTCGACGCCGTGCGCGAGGCCCTCGGCCTCACCGAGGAGCGGCTGCGGGAGCTGGCCCGCAACTCCTTCCTCGCCTCCTTCCTGGAGGACGAGGAGGAACTGCGGGCGCGGTACCTCGCGGAGGTCGAGGCGTACGCGTTCCCGACGGCGTAGGGCTCAGCCCGTCCCGGACCCCGGTGTGGCCGCCGCCTGCCGGGGTCCCGCCGTGTCGTAGGCGCCCTGGACGGCCACCGCCGGGGCCGCCATGTCGATCTCCACGACCGGCTGCTCCACGGCACCGACCTCCGGCACCGCACCGCTCGGCGTCCCCGTGGCGGCGGCGACCAGCGCGGCCGGGGTGCCGCCGCGACGGCGGATCGCGCCGGGCAGCAGCGGACGTCCCGCGGTGTGCAGCGCGACGGCGGTCATCGGCGCGGCGACCACCAGCAGCCCGGCGGCCAGCACCAGCCCCATGCCCGCGTAACCGGCCTGCGCCGACAGGACACTGCCGGCCAGCGGCCCGGCCGCCGTGCCCAGCGAGGACGCCGAGCCGACCAGCACCGCCCACCGGCCACGCGCGTCGAGCGAGGCGGCGAGGCCGATGAGGTACGACAGCACGACCGGGTAGACGGTGTTCCAGGCGATCTCCCCGGTAGCGAAGGTCGCCGGGGTCGTCGCCGACGCGCTCACCGCGATGCAGCCCGCGATGAGCACCGTGCCCGCGCCGACGGGCATCGCCCGCCCCAGCCGCGGCCCGAGGGCGCCGGCCACCAGCACCCCGACCAGCCCCGCGCCCAGCGCGACGGCGAAGACCACCCCGAGGGTGGCGTCGCCCAGGCCCGCCTGCGTCAGCCCGATCCGGCCGCTGACGCCCCACAGGGAGTTCTGCGCGAGGGACCAGCACAGCACCGTGAGGGCCAGGACGAGGCCCGAACGGCGGTGGGGGAGCGGGGCGGTGGTGCCGGTGCCGGGCGCGGCGGGGGAGTCGGCCTCCCCGCCCGGCAGGCGGCCGGTCAGCGGCCACACCATCAGTGCCGTCAGGGCGATCGCGGCCAGCGGCAGCCCGTGCCCCCGGCCGAGGTGGGGCACCGTCAGATACACCGCGCCGGCCAGCGCGGACACGCTCAGCAGGCCCATCGTGGAGGCGCGGTGCGGGTCCTTCTCGGCGGCGATCCGGGTCGCGGCGACCGTGGTGGCCGTCCCCGATCCGAAACCGCCCACGACCGCGCCGACGACGACGGCCGGGACGGCGGTGGTGAGCGCGGCGGCGCCGTAACCGAGGACGGCCAGCGCGAGCCCGCAGCGGGCCAGCGTGCGGGCACCGACCCGCTGCACCCGGGAGGCCAGCAGGAAGCCCGCGGTCGCCGAACTCAGCAGCAGCGCGCTGCCGACGGCGCCCGCCTGGGTGGCGGACAGCGCGAGGCCGGTGTCGAGTCTGCCGACGGTGGTGGGCAGCAGGTACGGAGGCAGGTACCCGGCCGTGAAAAGGGCGACGAGGGGCCAGGGGGTGGTGCGGGGGGCGAACACGGGCGTTCCCAGGGCATGCGAAAGGGACGGGAGGGGGAGAGGGGGCGACGACCGTCGACTGACAGGAACGCGCGGGCAATTTGTATCAAGCACGAGGAGGCTCGAAACAGGCGAGGGGGTGTGTTCTGAGTCACATACCCGTTTGGGGGTTTCGGGGCTGGGTAGCAGCGGGCGCCAACGTCGGCGAACCAAGCCGTTTCCACCCGGAATCGTCGCTTGAAGACCTCGTACGGTGCCTCCCGCCGACCCATTGACGCCCCGAGGTCGTCTCTCCGATCATCTTCATACGTGGATGACATCTACATACAGAGACAAGGGGTGCGCGCCCGACCCTGCTCGACCGCCGGACTCGACCTCGTAGGAGCCGCCCTGTGACCCGCGACCGCGACCTCACCCTCACGGCCGTCCGCCTGACGCCGATCCTGGTCGCCGACCCGCCGCTGCTCAACACCCAGGGCGTGCACCAGCCGTACACCCCCCGCCTGATCGTCGAGGTGGAGACCGCCGACGGCGTCACCGGGGTCGGCGAGACCTACGGCGACGCCAAGTACCTGGAGCTGGCCCGTCCGTTCGCCGACAAGCTGGTCGGCCGTCAGGTCTCGGACCTCAACGGTCTGTTCGCCCTAGCCGACGAGGTCGCCGTCGACTCCTCCCGGGTCTCCGGACAGGTCGACGTCGGCGGGCTGCGGGGCGTCCAGACCGCCGACAAGCTGCGGCTGTCCGTCGTCTCCGGCTTCGAGGTCGCCTGCCTCGACGCCCTCGGCAAGGCGCTCGGCCTGCCCGTGCACGCCCTGCTCGGCGGCAAGGTCCGCGACGCCGTCGAGTACAGCGCCTACCTCTTCTACAAGTGGGCCGGCCACCCCGAGGGCGTGGCGGCCGAGAAGGACGACTGGGGCGCCGCCCTCGACCCGGCCGGAGTCGTCGCCCAGGCCCGCGCCTTCACCGAGCGGTACGGCTTCACCTCCTTCAAGCTCAAGGGCGGCGTCTTCCCGCCCAAGGAGGAGATCGCCGCGATCAGGGCCCTCGCCGAGGCGTTCCCCGGCCACCCGCTGCGCCTGGACCCCAACGGCGCCTGGTCCGTGGCGACCTCCCTCGAGGTCGCGGCGGAACTCGGGGACGTCCTGGAGTACCTGGAGGACCCCGCGCTCGGCACCCCGGCGATGGCCGAGGTCGCCGCCAGGACCGGGGTGCCGCTGGCGACCAACATGTGTGTGACGACGTTCGCCGAGATCCAGGAGGCGTTCACCCGGGGCGCCGTGCAGGTCGTGCTCTCCGACCACCACTACTGGGGCGGACTGCGCAACACCCAGCAACTGGCCGCCGTATGCCGCACCTTCGGCGTCGGCGTCTCCATGCACTCCAACACCCACCTGGGCATCAGCCTCGCCGCCATGACCCACGTGGCGGCCACCGTGCCGAACCTCCACCACGCCTGCGACTCCCACTACCCCTGGCAGTCCGAGGACGTGCTCACCGAACGCCTCACCTTCGACGGCGGCAAGGTCGCCGTCTCCGACGCCCCCGGCCTCGGCGTCGAACTCGACCGCGAGCGCCTGGCGTTCCTGCACCGGCGCTGGCTCGACGACGACGGCACGCTCCGCGACCGCGACGACGCGGCGGCGATGCGGGTCGCCGAGCCGGAATGGGTCACTCCGTCCGTGCCGCGCTGGTGAACCGCCGCGCCCGTGGCGGGTAGCGGCCCGTGTCGTCGGTGGCTTGGTGCACACTGGCGGGGTCCGCACCATGCCAGGGAGCACACCGTGACAGCGTCCGACGTGCCCGACGCGACCGACGTGCCCGTCATGCCGGCCGACGAGAGAACGCACCGCCACGTCCCGCCCGAGGGATCGCACCGCCAGCCCCAGGTCGATCCCCTCGCCGGTCTGCGCACGTCGCAGGACCCGCCCTGGGACGTGTATCTGACCGGCACCGTCTTCCTCGACGTGATCTTCACCGGGCTCGACTCCGCCCCGGTGCGCGGGACCGAGTCCTGGGCCCGGGGGATGGGATCGAGCCCGGGCGGCATCGCCAACATGGCGACCGCGCTGGCCCGTCTCGGCCTGCGCACCTCGCTGGCCGCCGCGTTCGGCGACGACCACTACGGCGACTACTGCTGGGACGCCCTGTCCCGGGGCGAGGGCATCGACCTGACCTCCTCGCGCACCGTGCCCGGCTGGCACTCGCCGGTGACGGTCTCCATGGCGTACGAGGGGGAGCGCACGATGGTCTCGCACGGCCACGAGCCGCCGCCCGAGGAGCCGTCCCCCGACTGCCCGCCCGGCGCCCGCGCCGCCGTCGCCTCCCTCGCGCCCGGCGTCAGCGCCCCCTGGATCGCCCGGGCCGCCGCCCGCGGCACCCGGGTCTTCGCCGACGTCGGCTGGGACGACACCGGCGCCTGGGACCTGGCCGCGCTGCCCGACCTGGCGCACTGCGAGGCGTTCCTGCCCAACGCGGAGGAGGCCATGCGCTACACCGGCGCCACCTGCCCCCGCGCCGCCGCGCACGCCCTGACCGAGCACGTGCCGCTCGCCGTGGTCACCCTCGGCGCGGACGGCGCCTACGCGGTGGACCGGCGTACGGGGGAGAGCGCCGAGGTCCCGGCGATCGAGGTCGAGGCCCTGGACCCGACCGGCGCCGGGGACGTGTTCGTCGCCGGGTTCGTCACCGGCACCCTGGCCGGCTGGCCGCTCGCCGACCGCCTGGCCTTCGCCGGGCTGACCGCCGCCCTCTCCGTCCAGGAGTTCGGCGGCTCGCTGTCGGCGCCGGGCTGGTGCGAGATCGCCACCTGGTGGCGCGAGGTCCGGTCCCTGGAGGACCAGGACCCGGCGGCCCTCAGCCGCTACGCCTTCCTGGCCGGTCTCGTCCCGGACGACCTGGTGTCCCCGGCACCGTGGCCCCTGCGCCGCGCGGTCCCCACCATCGGTTTCCGCCCCCCGAAGCCCTGACGCCGCCCCTCAGAACCCGAGCCGCCGCAGCTGCTTGGGGTCGCGCTGCCAGTCCTTGGCGACCTTGTCGTGCAGGTCGAGGCTGTGCCGATGTGCGGCTACCGCCGCGGGGCCGGGGTGCGGGCGGGGCGTGGGTGTGCCGACCGGTCGGGCGGCCGTTTCACGGGCGCCGCCGCGCGGGGCCGGGGCCCTTGGACCCGGGCGTGGTCAGAACCCGAGCCGTCGCAGTTGCTTGGGGTCGCGCTGCCAGTCCTTGGCGACCTTCACGTGCAGGTCCAGGAAGACCGGGGTACCGAGGAGTGCCTCGATCTGTTTGCGGGACTTGATGCCGACGTCCTTCAGGCGCTTGCCCTTGGGGCCGATGATGATGCCCTTCTGGCTGGGGCGCTCGATGTAGACGTTGGCGTGGATGTCCAGGAGCGGCTTGTCCGCGGGGCGGTCCTCGCGCGGGAGCATCTCCTCCACGACCACCGCGATGGAGTGCGGCAGCTCGTCCCGTACGCCCTCCAGCGCCGCCTCCCGGATCAGCTCGGCGACCATGACCTGCTCGGGCTCGTCGGTCAGGTCGCCCTCGGGGTAGAGCGCCGGGCCCTCGGGCAGCAGCGGGGTGAGGAGGTCGGCGAGCAGGTCCACCTGCTGGTTCGCCGTGGCGGACACCGGGACGATCTCCGCCCAGGTGATCCCCAGCTCCTTGCCCAGCTGGTCGACCGCGATCAGCTGCTCGGCCAGCGTCTTGGAATCCACCAGGTCGGTCTTGGTGACGATCGCGACCTTCGGGGTCTTCCTGATCCCGGCCAGCTCCTTGGCGATGAAGCGGTCGCCGGGGCCCAGCTTCTCGTTCGCCGGCAGGCAGAAGCCGATCACGTCCACCTCGGCCCACGTGGTGCGCACCACGTCGTTCAGCCGCTCGCCCAGCAGCGTGCGCGGCTTGTGCAGCCCCGGGGTGTCCACCAGGATCAGCTGGGCGTCCTCGCGGTGCACGATGCCCCGCACGGTGTGCCGGGTGGTCTGGGGGCGGTTCGAGGTGATCGCCACCTTCTGCCCGACCAGAGCGTTCGTGAGGGTGGACTTGCCCGCGTTGGGACGGCCCACGAAGCAGGCGAAGCCGGCCCGGTGAACAGCCTCGGCCGGTTCTTCGGATGACTGGGTACGAACGCTCATGGCGCCCATTCTCCCTGATCCCCGGAGCCCCGCCGTACCACCGTCGCCCACCGGGCCCGCGAACGTCAGCCCGCGCTCACCGTGGCCCGCACCGTCCCGTCGGGCGAGGCCACCAGCACCGGGGTCCCCGGCCCGCCCAGGTCCCGCACCGCCGCCCGGTCCTCCGCCGACGCCGACCCGGACTCGGTCACCACGGCCGCCGCCTCCAGCGACTTCGCGCCGGACGCCACCGCCATCGCCACCGCCGTACGCAGCGCGCTGAGCTTCAGGGAGTCCAGGGCGACCGTACCGGCGACGTACGTACGGCCGGTCTCGTCGCGTACGGCCGCGCCCTCGGGCACGCCGTTGCGGGCGCGGGCCGAGCGGGCCAGGGTGACGATCTTGCGGTCCTCGGGGTCGAGGTCGGGAGTTTCGGTCATGGGGGTGAGCATACGGAGCCCCACCGGACGCCGTGGGGCCCCGGGTGCCCCGGGCGGGCTCAGGGGCGGTCGAGGCGGAGCCGCTCCGCGCGCGGCAGACCGGCGACGACCAGGTCGTACGAGTCCTCGACCAGCTCCCGGACGACGCGGTCCGGCAGCTCGCCGCCGGGTCCGCCGGCCACCGTCACCGTGTTCCAGTGCCGCTTGTTCATGTGCCAGCCCGGCACGATCAGCTCGGGATGCTCGCGGCGCAGCCGGATCGCGTCGTCCGGGTCGCACTTGAGGTTGACGGTGAGCGGGCGCCCGTCCAGCGAGGTCAGCGCGAACATCTTGCCCAGCACCTTGAAGACCGAGATCTCCGGGCTGAAGGGGAAGTCCTCCACCGCGGCGTTGAAGGACAGACACAGGCCGCGCAGCTCCCCGGGGGTCATTCCGGTACCGCCTCCTCGGCCGGCTTCGCCGCGGCGACCGGCTCCACCAGCACTGTCACGATCTTGTTCCGGCGGCCCGCGGCGGCCTCCGCCGTCAGCCGCAGCTCCCGGCCGTCCGGAAGCTCCACGATCGACGAGGCCCCGGCGATCGGGACGCGGCCCAGCGCCTTCGCCAGCAGGCCGCCCACCGTCTCCACATCCTCGTCGTCGTACTCGTCCAGGCCGTACAGCTCGCCCAGGTCGCCGATGTCCAGGCGCGCGGTGACCCGGAAACGGTCCTCGCCCAGCTCCTCCACCGGCGGCAGCTCCCGGTCGTACTCGTCGGTGATCTCGCCGACGATCTCCTCCAGGATGTCCTCGATGGTGACGATGCCGGCCGTGCCGCCGTACTCGTCGATGACGACGGCGACGTGGTTGCGTTCCTTCTGCATCTCGCGCAGCAGGTCACCGGCGTTCTTGGTGTCCGGCACGAAGGACGCGGGACGCATCGCGGTGGAGACCAGGTCGCTCTCCGCGTCCCGGCTGATGTGCGTCCTGCGGACCAGGTCCTTCAGGTACACGATGCCGACGATGTCGTCCTCGCTGTCGCCGGTGACCGGGATGCGGGAGAAACCGGAGCGCAGGGCGAGGGTGAGGGCCTGCCGGATGGTCTTGTAGCGCTCGATGACGACCAGGTCGGTGCGCGGCACCATGACCTCCCGCACGAGCGTGTCGCCCAGCTCGAACACCGAGTGCACCATGCGGCGCTCCTCGGCCTCGATCAGCGACTCCTTCTCGGCGTAGTCCACCAGCGCCCGCAGCTCCGCCTCGGAGGCGAAGGGACCGCGGCGAAAGCCCTTGCCGGGGGTGAGCGCGTTGCCGATGAGGATCAGCAGCGACGGGATCGGGCCCATGATCCGGGCCAGCGGCAGCAGCACGTACGCCGCCGCGGTCGCCGTGTTCAGCGGGTGCTGGCGGCCGATGGTGCGCGGGGAGACGCCGACCGCGACGTACGAGACGAGCACCATCACCGCGATCGCGACGAGCAGGGCCTCGGTGGTGTTCGCGAACTCCTTCAGACAGGCGTACGTGACCAGCGCGGCGGCCGCCATCTCGCAGGCGACGCGGACCAGCAGCGCCACGTTGAGGTAGCGCGTCGGGTCGGCGGCGACCTGCGCGAGCTTCTCGCCGCCCCGGCGCCCGGACCGGACCGCCTCCTCGGCACGGAAGCTGGAGACCCTCGCGAGCCCCGCCTCCGCGCACGCGGCCAGCCAGGCGACCACCACCAGGGCGACGGCACCGGCGACGAGCGGGAAACTCATGAGACCGTCGGGGCCGGAGACGGGCCGGTCAGGCCCCGCTCCGCACGCCAGCCGTCCACGATGGCGGCCTGCAGACCGAACATCTCGGCCTTCTCGTCCGGCTCCTCGTGGTCGTACCCGAGCAGGTGCAGCACCCCGTGGACGGTCAGGAGCTGCAGCTCCTCGTCCATGGAGTGCTGCGTCGGCGCCTCGGTGCCCTGCTTGGCGGCGACCTCCGGACAGAGCACGATGTCGCCGAGCAGCCCCTGCGGCGCCTCCTCCTCGTCCTTGGACGGCGGGCGCAGCTCGTCCATCGGGAAGGACATCACGTCGGTGGGACCCGGCAGGTCCATCCACTGGATGTGCAGCTGCTCCATGGCACCGGCGTCCACGACGATCACCGACAGTTCGGAGAGCGGGTGGA
Source organism: Streptomyces sp. BBFR25 (assembly GCF_044590125.1). Classification (NCBI taxonomy): domain Bacteria; kingdom Bacillati; phylum Actinomycetota; class Actinomycetes; order Kitasatosporales; family Streptomycetaceae; genus Streptomyces; species Streptomyces sp. BBFR25. The sequence goes on along the minus strand of NZ_CP172447.1, from coordinate 2,896,060 downwards.
TGCGCATCCGCGCGAGTGCGTAGCGGGCGATGTCGAGGATCGCCTGCTCGTCGACCTCGGTTCCGGACTCGTTGTTGACGTCGATCGACATGGTCGTGCTGGTCTACTTCCCCTTGGCCTTGGCACCGTGTCTCGGTGTCCGGCCGCCGTTGTGGCCGCCGTTCTCGGTGCCGTTCCTGCTGTCGTACTGCTCGTAGGCGTCGACGATACGGCCCACCAGCTTGTGCCGGACGACGTCGTGCGACGTGAGCCGGGAGAAGTGGACGTCCTCGACGCCCTCCAGGATCTCCTGCACCTGCCGCAGACCCGACTTCGTGCCGCCCGGCAGGTCGACCTGGGTCACGTCACCCGTGATCACGATCTTCGATTCGAAGCCGAGCCGGGTGAGGAACATCTTCATCTGCTCGGGGCTGGTGTTCTGGGCCTCGTCCAGGATGATGAAGGCGTCGTTCAGCGTGCGGCCGCGCATGTACGCCAGCGGCGCGACCTCGATCGTGCCCGCCGCCATCAGCCGCGGGATCGAGTCGGGGTCGAGCATGTCGTGCAGCGCGTCGTACAGCGGGCGCAGATACGGGTCGATCTTCTCGTAGAGCGTGCCCGGCAGGAAGCCGAGGCGCTCACCGGCCTCGACCGCGGGGCGGGTCAGGATGATGCGGTTGACCTGCTTGGACTGCAGGGCCTGCACCGCCTTGGCCATCGCCAGGTAGGTCTTGCCGGTGCCCGCCGGGCCGATGCCGAAGACGATGGTGTGCTTGTCGATCGCGTCGACGTACCGCTTCTGGTTCAGCGTCTTGGGGCGGATGGTGCGGCCTCGCGAGGACAGGATGTTCTGCGTGAGCACCTCGGCCGGGGTCTCCTGGCCGTCGCTCTCCCCGTTCTCGCTCGCCTTGAGCATGGCGATCGAGCGTTCCACTGCGTCCTCCGTCATCGGCTGCCCGGTGCGCAGCACCAGCATCATCTCGTCGAACACGCGCTGTACGAGGGCCACCTCATGGGTGTCGCCGACGGCGCTGATCTCATTGCCCCGGACGTGGATGTCGGCCGCCGGGAAGGCCTTCTCGATCACGCGCAGGAGGGAGTCTCCGGAGCCCAGTACGGTCACCATGGGGTGCTGGGCGGGGACGCTGATCCGTGCGCTCGCCTGCCCCTGCGCGGGGGCTTGGCCTGAGGGTGTCTGAGTCATGGGCCGGCGCTCTAGGCCTGCTCGTCCTCCTCTGCGGCGTGGCGCCGCGTGACGGGTGTGTCTGCTGTCTCCAGCGTACGACTCCCCGCCGACAGCACCGAGGGGTTTATCCGACCGGTGTCCGCCGCTGCCCGGCGAGCAGGTCCCGGAACCAGCCGTAGGACGCCTTGGGCGTGCGCGCGAGCGTCGTGAAGTCCACGTGGACCAGTCCGAAGCGGCGGGCGTACCCCTCGGCCCACTCGAAGTTGTCCAGGAGCGACCACACGAAGTAACCGCGCACGTCCACGCCCGCCTCGAGAGCCCGGTGCAGGGCGCGCACGTGCCCGTCGAGGTAGGCGATGCGGTCCCGGTCGTCGAGGCCGTCGTAGGAGCAGCCGTTCTCCGTGATCACGACCGGCGGGAGGCGGTCGCCGTAGCGGTCGCGGAAGCCGGTGAGCAGCTCCGTCAGCCCTTCCGGGACCACGGGCCAGCCGAAGTCCGTCAGCGGCCTGCCTTCGATCTCGCGCACCGAGAAGGGCAGTTCGGCCGGGAGTGTCACCCCGCCGAACTCGATCTCCGCGCCCTGCGGGGCGCCCACCCGGGTCGGCGCGTAGTAGTTCACGCCGTACCAGTCCAGCGGCTCGGCGATGATCTCCAGGTCGGCCTCGACCCTTTCGGCGGAGCCGGGCATCAGCTCACCGATGCCCTCTGGGTACCGCCCGGTGAGGACCGGGTCGGCGAACATCCGGTTCAGCAGGAGGTCGTAGAAGTCCGCCGCCTCCCGGTCGGCCGGGTCGTCCGAGGCGGGCCAGGTCGGGCCGTGCGAGTTGGCGATCCCGACGTCCGTGGCCCCGGACGCGCGCAGCGCCCGTACGGCCAGGCCGTGCGCGAGCAGCTGGTGGTGGGCGGCCGGGAGGGCGTCGAACAGCAGCTCGCGCCCGGGGGCGTGGACGCCCAGGGCGTGGCCGAGCAGGGTGTGCTCGGCGGGCTCGTTGAGGGTGATCCACTTGCCGACCCGGTCGCCGAGGCGCCCCGCGACGACCGACACGTACTGGGCGAACCGGGCGGCCGTGTCCCGCTCCAGCCAGTCCAGGCCCGCCGGCAGGTCCCAGTGGAAGAGCGTCGGCACCGGCCGCACGCCCGCCGCGCACAGCTCGTCCACCAGGCGGTCGTAGAAGTCCAGGCCGCCGGGGGAGTCCACCCGGGGCCAGGAGACCGAGAAGCGGTAGGCGTCCACGCCGAGGTCCGCGAGGAGGGCGACGTCCTCGCGGTAGCGGTGGTAGTGGTCGCAGGCCACCGCCGCCGTCGAGCCGTCCTTCACCCGCCCGGGCCCGGCCGTGAAGGCGTCCCACACGGACGGCCCCCGCAGCTCGGCCGCACCCTCGATCTGGTGCGCGGACGTGGACACGCCCCACAGGAAGCCGTCCGGGAACCGCGGCATCGGGTTCGACGGCATCGCGTCAGTGGCCATGCGCGGATCATCCGCACCCCCGGTGAGGGAAGTCAACGCCCTTGCACCCGGGCGGCGTTAAGCCCCTTCCTTCAGCACCCGCGAGATCAGCCTGCGCTGCTCGTCGGTGAGCCGGGGATCGGCGGCGTACACCGTCCTCCCGTCCACGGTGAGCTGGTAGCTGAACCCGTCCGGCACCCCGACCGGCGGCGTGCTCCGGCCGTCGGCGACCGCCCGCTCGGCCAGGGCGTGCCACTCGTCCGCGTCGGGGCGTCCCGCGGTCTCGACCTCCGCGTGGCGTTCGATGCCCGCGAAGCCTCCTGTGCGCCTCACCTGAATCCGCATGGACCCGTGTCTAGTACGGAACTACGACGTCCGCACCCCGACCCGCTCCCAGGCCTTGCGGACCGCCTCCAGCTCGTCCGCGTCGCCGTAGCGCTCCCGGGCGGCCTTCAGCGTCAGCGTCGCGAAGTCCGTGAACAGCGCGTCCTCGGCCAGCTCGCCGCCGGTCAGCACGTCGTACCAGATCTGCCCGGCCCGCTCCCAGGCGTGCCCGCCGAGGGCGGTGGCGAGGAGGTAGAAGGCGTGGTTGGGGATGCCGGAGTTGATGTGCACGCCGCCGTTGTCGCGGCCGGTGCGCACGAAGTCGTCCATCGTCGCGGGCTGCGGGTCCTTGCCGAGCACGTCGTCGTCGTAGGCCGTGCCCGGCGCCTTCATGGAGCGCAGCGCCTCGCCCGTCACGCGCGGGGCGAGCAGCCCGGCGCCGATCAGCCAGTCGGCCTCGGCGGCGGTCTGGCCCAGCGAGTACTGCTTGATGAGCGAGCCGAAGACGTCCGACACCGACTCGTTGAGGGCGCCCGGCTGGCCGTAGTAGGTCAGGTTGGCGGTGTGCTGGGTGACGCCGTGGGTCAGCTCGTGGCCGATCACGTCCAGAGCGATGGTGAAGTCGAGGAAGATTTCCCCGTCCCCGTCACCGAAGACCATCTGCTCGCCGTTCCAGAACGCGTTGTTGTACTCGCGGTCGTAGTGCACGGTCGCGTCCAGCGGCAGGCCGGCGCCGTCGATGGAGTCGCGCCGGTACACCTTGAGGTAGTGCTCGAAGGTGGCGCCCAGGCCCGCGTAGGCGCGGTTCACGGTGGCGTCCTGGCCGGGCTCCTCGCCCTCGGCGCGCACCTGGCGGCCGGGCAGGTCGGTGCCGTGCCGGGCGTCGTAGATCGTGCGCTGCGGCTTCTCGGCCTCGGCGCCCGCGCGCGGGGCCACGGAGGGGGCGCCGATGACCGTGGTCAGACCGCGGCGGGTGCGTTCGAGGGCGTCGCGCTGGAGGGTGCGGCGGGCCGGACCGGCGAGCACCGGGTCCGTGTTCCGGGCGAGCCGGTCGAGGACGTGGGGCGGCACGATGGTGCAGAAGACGGGCTGGAAGCCCCCGTATGTCGTCATGTCCGGCACTTTCGCACTGCGTGACCGTACTGTCACTACTCGCGACCACGATGGGTGCAAAGCGGTGCCAAGCTGCCCCCACGACCCGGCCGGAAGTGGTATACGGCACTTTTTGTCCCGGTTCTCCCCTCGGTCCCGCATACTGATACGGACCCGCGTGACCCGCGTGACTCGGCTAAGGTGCTGGGCATCATGCGATTCGGGCTGCTTCTCCTTAGCTGCCGCGGCGAGGGCCTGTAGAGGCCGACTCCCTCCCCGCGGAGCTTGGTGGTGCCGTCGGCCGTCCTTCCGGACACGCGGACGTCGCGGACACCGCCGAGATTCGCGGACATCACGAGGAGCCCACGCCATCATGGCCAACCGCCAGCAGCCCAGCCCCATGCCGACCGCCAAGTACCGAGGCTACGAGCAGGTCGACATCGCCGACCGCACCTGGCCGAACCAGCGGATCACCACCGCTCCCCGCTGGCTCTCCACCGACCTGCGCGACGGCAACCAGGCCCTGATCGACCCCATGTCGCCGGTCCGCAAGCGCGCCATGTTCGACCTGCTGGTCAAGATGGGCTACAAGGAGATCGAGGTCGGCTTCCCGGCCTCCGGCCAGACCGACTTCGACTTCGTACGCTCCATCATCGAGGAGCCCGGCGCCATCCCGGACGACGTCACCATCTCCGTCCTGACCCAGGCCCGCGAGGACCTGATCGAGCGCACGGTGGAGTCCCTGAAGGGCGCCAAGCGGGCCACCGTCCACCTGTACAACGCGACCGCCCCCGTCTTCCGCCGGGTCGTCTTCCGCGGCTCGCGCGACGACATCAAGCAGATCGCGGTCGACGGCACCCGCCTGGTCATGGAGTACGCCGAGAAACTGCTGGGCCCCGAGACGGAGTTCGGCTACCAGTACAGCCCCGAGATCTTCACCGACACCGAGCTGGACTTCGCCCTGGAGGTCTGCGAGGCGGTGATGGACACCTACCAGCCCGGTCCCGGCCGCGAGATCATCCTCAACCTGCCCGCCACCGTGGAGCGTTCGACGCCGTCCACGCACGCCGACCGCTTCGAGTGGATGTGCCGCAACCTGTCCCGCCGCGAGCACGTCTGCCTGTCCGTCCACCCGCACAACGACCGCGGTACGGCGGTGGCGGCGGCCGAGCTGGCGGTCATGGCCGGCGCGGACCGCGTCGAGGGCTGCCTGTTCGGGCAGGGCGAGCGCACCGGCAACGTCGACCTGGTCACCCTGGGCATGAACCTGTTCTCCCAGGGCGTCGACCCGCAGATCGACTTCTCCGACATCGACGAGATCCGTCGCACGTGGGAGTACTGCAACCAGATGGAGGTCCACCCGCGCCACCCGTACGTGGGCGACCTGGTCTACACGTCCTTCTCCGGCTCCCACCAGGACGCCATCAAGAAGGGCTTCGACGCCATGGAGGCCGACGCGAAGGCCAAGGGCGTCACCGTCGACGACATCGAGTGGGCGGTCCCGTACCTGCCGATCGACCCCAAGGACGTCGGCCGCTCCTACGAGGCCGTCATCCGCGTCAACTCGCAGTCCGGCAAGGGCGGCATCGCCTACGTCCTGAAGAACGACCACAGCCTGGACCTGCCGCGCCGGATGCAGATCGAGTTCTCGAAGCTCATCCAGGCCAAGACCGACGCCGAGGGCGGCGAGATCACGCCGACCGCGATCTGGGACGTCTTCCAGGACGAGTACCTGCCCAACCCGGACAACCCCTGGGGCCGCATCCAGGTCGCCAACGGGCAGACCACGACCGACCGCGACGGCGTCGACACCCTCACCGTCGAGGCCACGGTCGACGGCACGGAGACCACCCTGGTCGGCACCGGCAACGGCCCGATCTCGGCGTTCTTCCACGCGCTGCAGGGCGTCGGCATCGACGTACGGCTGCTGGACTACCAGGAGCACACGATGAGCGAGGGCGCCTCCGCGCAGGCCGCCTCCTACATCGAGTGCGCCATCGGCGACAAGGTGCTGTGGGGCATCGGAATCGACGCGAACACCACGCGCGCCTCGCTGAAGGCCATCGTCTCCGCCGTCAACCGCGCGGCTCGCTGACCAGCCGAATCAGCGGTTTGAGGTCCCGCCCACCGGAAATCGGTGGGCGGGACCCCGTCATATACCGGCCATATATCTGTGATGGTCACGGAAAGGTCTCGTCCTGGGTACTGACTCCACGTCGGTGATGTGGCTAACATCACGCCAGCGCGACGATGCTGTCGCGCCGTTACGGAGGTGCGACGTGCTGCCTGGACGGGGACGAACCAGCCGAGCTGCCCGGCTGCCACGCATCCTGGGCACCCGCACCGCGTGGACGCCCGTCGGCGACGGCGAGTTCTTCTGCCCCGGCTGCGGCGGCGACCGCAACTACACGCGGCTCACCGGCCGCCGCCGCTTCACCCTGCTCGGCGTGCCCGTGCTGCCCCGCGGCGAGTCCGCGCCGACCGTCGAGTGCGCGGCCTGCCGCCGCCACTACGGCACCGACGTCCTCGACCACCCGACCACCACCCGCTTCTCCGCGATGCTCCGCGACGCCGTCCACACGGTCGCCCTCGCGGTCCTCACCGCGGGCGGCACCTGCTCCCGCACCTCGCTGGAGACCGCGACCGTCGCGGTGCGCGCGGCCGGCTTCGAGGACTGCACCGAGGACCAGCTGAACGCGCTCGTGGAGGCGCTGGAGGCGGACACCGGCCGGGTCCGCGGCGAACCCTGCGTGCCGGGCCTGGCGATAGAACTGCACGAGGCGCTGGACCCGCTGGCACCGCACCTCGCCGCCGTCGGCCGCGAGTCGATCCTGCTCCAGGGTGCCCGCATCGCCCTGGCCGACGGCCCCTACACCCCCGCCGAGCGCGACGCCCTGGCCACCGTCGGCGCGGCCCTGACCCTCTGCTCCGACGACGTCACCCGCCTCCTGGAGTCCGCGGGCACGCCGTCCTAGTCCGGCTGGGTCCGGCTAGTCCGGCGCGAGGTCCAGCCGCATGATCTGGCGGTGCATGCCCGGGCCGAAGTAGTCCGGGCGCAGGCCGCCGTCGGGTTCCTCGGGGCGGAAGCCCAGGGAACGGTAGAGGAAGATGGCGGCGAGGTTGGCGGGTTCCACGGTGAGGCGGACCACCTGTATGCCGTCCCGGCGCAACCGGCTCAGCACCTCCCGCATCAGCTCCCGGCCCAGCCCGTGGCGGCGCCGGTCCTGGGTCACGCACAGCCCGAGTATCCAGCTGTCCGCACCGAGCGTCCGGGTGGCGGCCAGCACGTAGCCGCGCAGCCGGCCCGTGCCGTCGTCGAGGACCAGGAAGTGCTCCTCGTACATGTCGAAGAGCTGGCGCAGCAGGAACCCGGGATAGGCGAAGTCCTGGAAGACCTCCTCGTCCAGCCGCCGCAGTTCCGGCAGATCGGACTCCCGTGCCGTGCGCAGGTCCAGTGGCAGGTCGTCCGGTGGCAGGCCGGGGCGGGTGAGCTGGTCGTGGTGGTCGAGGGAACGTTCCAGCGGTTCGGCGGTCATGCAACCCCCTGGTCAGACTGCGTCAACTCGTGGACACCCGCCCCGCTCACGATCGAGTGACGGACTCATGTGGCGGCCGGTGTCGGCTTCTGGCTAGAGTGAGCGTCCAACTTCCCTCATGCAAGGGCGAGTTCGGGTGTGCGACCATGCGCCCGACGTGCGCCGGGCGGATGAGGATGGCGTATTCACCCACTGTTTCGTAGTGGCCGTGTCACTTACCGTGAACGGTAGTGGGGGTTTGTCCAAAATCGAATGGAACGTGGCAGGGTGACTATGGATCGCAACGCCGACGCACCGTGGTCGAAGTTCGATCCAGAGGTGTACGTCGACAACAACTACCGGACGCCACTCGAAGTGGACCTGCTGATCGTCCGGTTGATGCGCGACTACTTCACCCGCTGCTTCGAGGGAGCCCCCCCGCGCTCCGCGCGCGGCATCGACGTCGGCGCCGGGGCGAACCTGTACCCCGCCCTGTCCATGCTGCCCTGGTGCGAGCGGCTGCTCCTGCTGGAGTACGCCCACCCGAACGTCGAGTACCTGGAGAAGCAGGTCGCCCCGGCCGGGTACGACATCGCCTGGGACCCCTTCTGGGACGTGCTGCGCGAGGTTCCCGCCTACGCCGCCGTGGAGCCCAGGCCGCGGGTCAGCGAGATCGTCGGCGTGGAGCGCGGCAACCTGTTCGACCTGGAGGGCGGGGACCGGCGCTGGTCGCTGGGGACCATGTTCTTCGTCGCCGACTCCATGTCCGAGGCACCCGAGGAGTTCCACCGGGGCGTGCGCTGCTTCATGAACGCGCTCGACGAGGGAGCGCCGTTCGCCGCCGCCTTCATGAAGGAGTCCGTCGGCTACCGCGTCGGCGCACACGACTACCCGGCCTACCGGGTGAACGAGGAAACGGTCCGACTGAGCCTGGAGCCGTTCACCGGGGAGCTGGAGATCCACGATCTGCACCACTCGGTGCGGCCGGGGCACGAGGGAATGCTCCTCGCCCTGGGACGGCGCAATTCGGCGATTGCCGCCCCGTAGGAACGGGGACATGCTCAACGGGGACCATCGCAACGGGGACGTGCCGAACACAGGGCAACGAGGTCTGTACGAGGGGTGCGGGGATGCAGATCAAGCCACGGCAGCACCTGCTGGACATCTGGCAGGCCATGGCCCGTCATTCGTTCGACGACGGGAAGCTCGTCCGGGGGGACACCGACGGACTGAGCAGCGTCGCGGACGCCGAACGCCTGCTCTGCCTGCTGTATCCGGCCACCGAGGTCCCCGCCTTCCGGCTCGACCAGCCGGACACCACCGAACGTGACGTCCTGCGCGCCCTGGACCGGGTCGGCAGCCGGCTGGAGATCCCGCCCAACCTGATCGCCGCGCTGACCCAGTTCATGCGCACCCACACCGGCACGGACGACAGCCCCACCTTCTCCGGCGGCCACTACTTCCGCCCCTCCGAGCCCGACGGCACGGTCAGCCACGCACAGCGCCAGCTGGGCGTGGTCGACTCCTACTCCATGTCCGTCACGCTCTGCCTGGCCACCCTCGGCTTCCTCAAGGTCTACGAGGGCACCACCACCCGGCCCGAGGTCCTGAAGGCCATCGCCGAGCTGCGGGACGCCACCAACGCCCGGCTGACCGCCGCGATGGTCAGCCTGCTGCGGTCCTTCTCCGTGAACGTCTTCGACGCCGAGTCGGAGCAGGGCAAGCGGCTGATCCAGGTCATCGGCCAGGGCGGGCAGTCCGACCGGATCGTCCTCCAGCAGTTCTCCCGCCGGTTACGCCCGCTGCGCGCCACCATCATCGAGAGCCTCTCCAGAGGCATCCAGGTCGACGAGGGCATCCGCGACGAGAGCCAGCTCTTCGAGTGCGGCTGGGCCTGGGGCATCGTCAAGGACGCCCCGAAGATCACCGACCTGACCGCCGACGTCGCCGGCCAGCCCGACGGCATCGCCGACCGGCTGCCCTACGTGTACTTCACCGTCGTCGCCCTCGACGGCATCCAGGACCTGTTCTCCGACCGCACCCTCACCCTCGGCCTGCTCGACGAGGACCAGCAGAAACTCGCCGAGATGCTGCGCCTGCGCTGGGAGCTGAGCCAGCAGTACTGGTCGGCGATCGCCCGCTTCGGCGGCGAGCGCTGGCCCCTGGAGGACCTGCCCTGGCAGACCACCGGCCTGCGCCTGGAGTCCGAGTACTTCTCCCTGACCGTCGCGGCCATCCTCGTCCACGACCTGGTCCGCCGGAAGGCCACCGACGACGACCTCACCCGCACCGTCGCCATCATGGAGCGCCTCGCCGACCGGGGCCGGGTCACCAGCCGCATGACCAAGAACGACCCGACCCTCCTGCTGCACACCCCCGGCGTCACGATGCCGCTCGCCGGGTCCGAGCGCGCCGGCGGCCAACTCCTGTGGCGGATGACCGACTTCTCCGCCCAGCTCCTCAAGCGGATCATCCAGCTCGCCGAACTCTCCCGGAACATCGGCGCCCAGGACCGCCTGCTCCGTCTCGCCGAGCAGTCCTTCGAGCACCTGTGGAAACGGCGCATCGACGAGGAGGAGGGGCTCGGCCTCTGGGACAACATCCAGGCCGTCTACCCCGAAGCCCAGGACGCCGGACTGCGCATGTCCTGGAGCATCACCGAGCGCGTCACCGAATGCCTCGTCGCCGCCCGCATCCTGTACGAGCAGGAGCCCATCCGCAGCCCCGAACTGGCCGAACTGGCCCGGGAACTGCTCAGTGAGGCCACCCACCTGTTCGGCAGGGAGCAGTTGGAGGCGTCCGCCGCCGCCGACGGGGCGAGAGCCAGGGCCATGCGGAGCATCGAGAGCCGTCTCGACCACGCCCGCAGCCTGGTCGACGAACGGCCCGCGACCGCCTTCGCGCTGGCCCTGCCCGTGCTCCAGGAACTCGACACCCTGGCCCAGGCCAGGGGCGCCGCCGCCCAGGAGGTGTGAGCGTGCTGGTCTTCGCCGCCTCCGACAAGGGAGGCACGGGACGCTCGGTGACCAGCGCCAACCTGGCCTACCAGCGCGCCCTCACCGGTGACCACGTGGCCTACGTCGACTTCGACTTCGGCTCACCCACCGCCGCCGCCGTCTTCGACGTGCCCAGTGCCATGCGCGGCACCGAGGAGCGCGGCCTGCACTCCTACCTGGAGGGCGAGACCTCGGAACCGGTCCGCATCGACGTCTGGCGGGAGACCGAGCACCCCCTGCTGCGCGCCCGCCCCAACCAGTCCGGCCGCCTGGTGCTGTTCCCCGGCGACGCGGGCGGCGGCGAGTTCGCCACCGGCGAGGAGGCCCTGGAGCGCTGCGTCGACCTGCTGCTCAAGCTCAACGGCGAGTTCGACGTCACCTTCGTCGACCTCAGCGCGGGCCGCAGCTACGCCGTCGACATGGTCCTCGACGCCACCGCCCACCCCCGGATGCGCAACATCCCCTTCCGCTGGCTGGTCTTCCACCGCTGGACCCGCCAGCACGTCATCGCCGCCTCCGGCCTGGTCCACGCCGAGCACGGCATCATCGGCGGCGGCGTCGACCGCGGCCACGACGAGGACGAGCTGCGCGCCGCGATCCGCTTCGTGCGGGCCGCCGTACCCGACCCCGAGTCGCCCCTGTGGGCCCAGGGCTCGACCGCCCAGGCCACCTGGATGCAGGCGTGCGACGAGGCTTTACGCAGGCTCGCCGCCGAACAGCGCATCGGCGACAGCGTCGTCCTCGGCATCGTGCCGCTGGAGCCCATCCTCCAGTGGCAGGAGCAGCTGATCACCGAGGAAGACGTCCTCTCCACCCAGATAGCGAACAAGGAGACCCTGGAGGCGCTGGAGGAGATCGCCCGGCGCCTGACGGACGACACCCACTGGGGGCGGCTGTGACGGAGCCCGTGTTCCGCGAGACCGCCGCCGAGCCGCGCACCCAGTCCGTGCCGCTGGCCCACCTCTCCGTGGAGCTGGGCCACCTCTACATGGAGGACTTCGAGGCCGGACCCGAACGGCTGCGCGCGCACTTCGCCGAAGTACGGCCCTGGGTGGAGGCGGCCCGCACCGCCGCCACCGCCCGGGCCGGCGGCAAGCGGCCCCGGATCAGCACCTGCTTCCTCATCGACGACTACTTCACCCGCTTCTCCACCCCCGCCGAGGTCGTGCCCATGCTCCTCGCGGAGGCCGAGCGGGCCGGACTGAGCGTCGACTACCTGGCCCGCGAGTCCGGCTGCGCCGTCACCGGCAAGGTGCCCGTCGCCGAGGCGGTCGCCGCCCGCATCGTCGAGTCACCGCCGCCCGGCAGCTACGGCCTGCGCCCGCCCGCCGCGCAGACCGGCTGGCTCGCCAACGGCGAACGCAGCCCCGTCGCCCGCGCCCCGCAGGCCATGAAGCGCGCCGTGGCCTGGCAGCCCCCGCACGAGACCGCGGCCCGCCGCCACTCCGTCTTCCTCGACGTCGAGCTGTGGAGCGACGACGCCGACGGGCAGCGCCTGTGGTCCTGCCCGTTCCTCGCCGCCGTGTGGCAGCTCGCCCGCCTCGGACTCCTGCGCAACGAGGGCGAGGCCGTCCTCGCCCCTCAGCCGCACACCGCCACCGGCTTCCCCGACAAGTGGGACGAGCTGCCCACCCTGCTGAAGCTCAACGAGCGCGCGGACCCCTTCGCCGCCTACCGCACCTGCTCCGTCCTGCCCACCCGGTTCCTCCCCGTCGAGCACGCCGTCCGCGTGATCCTCGACCAGATCGAGGTCGACCCGGGAGCACTGGCGCAGGTCGCCGACCGCTCCGGGAAGGAACGCATGCCCGTCCCCGACTCGGTCGCCGACCGCATCTCCTACGTGTACTACTCGGGGCCCTGACATGGCGCCGCGGCAGAGCACCCCGCCCGCCGTCCTCGCCTGCGGCGAGATCCGCACCTGCCTGCTGCCTGCCCGGCAGGCCCTCGACATCCGCTCCGCCGCCCAGCTCCTCGGCCTGCGTGCCGACGAACGCGTGCTGCTCTCCGAGCGCCCCGGCCTCTACGCGCGTTCCCCCGAGACCCTCACCGGCGTCGACTGCCCGCTGCCCAGCGCCAACGGCGCCCGCGTCCGCGCCGTCGGCACCGTCACCGCGCACGCCTCGCTCACCGAGGGCCGCGTCCTGCAGACCTCCGCGCACTGCCGCCTGCCCGGCACCGGCCCCGACCAGCGGCGGCCCTGGGGCGAGTACCTGGTGCGGCCCGGAGTCGTCGAGCCACTCGGCAAGCTCCCCCGCGAGGCGGTCGCGCAGGGCGTCCTCGGCGGCCCGCGCCACGGCGACCTCGACGTCGGACTCATCGCCGACGGCCTGCTCACCCGGGTCCTGCGCCACCCCCTGCTGGACCAGCGTCCGCCCTTCCGCTCCCGCCCCACCCGGCTGCGCTGGGCGGCCCTGCCCGCGGCCCCGGGCGAGGGCCCCTCGCTGGAACGGTTCACCCTCGCCGAGGACGAACTGCGCACCGTACGCCTGCGCGTGCCCGAGGGCACCACGGGCGCCGAACTCGCCGCGCTCTGTGACGATCTGGCCCTGCACGACTGGCTGCTCACCACCGTCGTCCGCATGCTCGACGGCCTCCGCCTCGGCGCCGGAGCCGCCCACGACGCCGGTGCCGTGGTGCGGACGTTGCGCCCGGCCGTCGACCACCTGCTCCACCTGTGGATGCCCGGCGCCCGGGTCGGCCGCGAACTGGCCGCGCTGTGGGACCCGCTGGAGGAACGCCCCGGCTTCACCCGGCAGTGGCAGGCCCTGGTGCAGCGCATCCGCGACCAGCTCACCCTGCACGCCATCCCCGCAGCCCACCGGGAGGTGGAACCGGCTCCCTGACCGAGCCCCGCCGTCCGGCACGCGCACCACCGCACGCCCGTCACCGCACGCACGTCCCCGCACGATCCGACGCGTATCCCAACGGGGGGAGAGAGCGAGATGAGCACGGCAGAGTCACCCCGACCCGACGACACGCCCCGCACGAGCAACCCGATCGACCCGAGGGGGGAGTCCCCCTGGGCCCGCATGCTGCTGGTCGCCCTGGTCGTCGGCGGCCTGTTCTGGAGTGTCGCGGCCCTGCTCGACCCGGACGACGGCACCCTGCGGCAGTTCGTGGCCGCCGTGCTGTGCGCCGCCGCCGCACTCACCGTCCAGTACGTCCTCGGCCTGGCCCCGCGCCCGGCACCGGACCGGCCGGAGGAGCACACCCGGCTGGAGGAGCACACCCGGCGGGTGGAGGAGGCCCTGGCCGAGAACACCGCCGCCGTACGCGACGGCCTCAGCCGGTACGACACCGAGCTGAAGTCGGGCCTCACCCGGCACACCGAGGACGTCAAGCAGCTGGTCGAGACCCACGTCACCCAGGCCGACCACCGGTCCGCCGAGGCCCCGCGCCCGCTGGACCCGGTCCGCATCGACAGCGTGCCCGACCTGGCCAAGGGGTTCGCCGACGTCCTGCTGCCCAGCCCCTCCATCCTGCACACCTTCGTCCACCTGGAGATGAACCGGGTGGTCGGCCACATGGCGGACCTCACCAACCTGAGCGCCGAGTGCCCCGGCGAGAACCACGACTGGATGCTCACCCTCACCAAGGCGGCCGAGCAGTCCATCCTCGCCACCAGCACCTCCGTCGACCGGGAGTTCTGGACCAGCGAGCCCGCCGGGCGCTACCTCGACGCCCAGCAGGCGGCCATCGACGAACAGGGCGTCGCGGTACGCCGCCTGTTCCTGCTGGAGAGCGCCCGCGAACTCGACGACCGGCTGCTGCGGCTGTGCGAGGAGCAGGAGCTGCGCCGCATCGACGTCCGCGTGGCGGTCCTGCCGGAACTGCCCCCGCACCTCCAGCGCGGCACCACCAACGACTTCATCCTCTACGACGAGGAGGTGTCGTTCGAGATCGAGCAGGACCTGCGGGACGTCAACGTCCGCACCCGGCTCACCGCGCGCCAGGACTACGTGCGCGACCGGCTCAAGCGCTTCAGGGAACTCTGGGACGCCGGCATGGGCCTGCGCGAGCTGGAGGTGCGCGTCGACGACGAGGAGGACGGCAACTGGATGGTCGACCGGGGCTGACCGCCGCCGTACTCCCTGGGGAGTAACGGTGGCCCCGCGTCTCCCCGGGCAGTAGCCCGAGGCTCGCCCTCACGCCCGACGCGTCGCAGCCCCGCCGCCGGAAGTCTGGAGACCGACCCAGACATCCACCGGAGGGAGGCCCGTCAGATGGGGGCCACTACGACAGGCGCGGGGCGGCGGCGGGCCGTGCCCTGGCTGGTGCTCGGACTGTGGATCGCCGTGCTGGCGATCGCCTCGCCGTTCGCGGCGAAACTCGGGGACGTGCAGCGCGACCGCGCCGTCGACTACCTGCCGGCGAGCGCCGACTCGACGCAGGTCGCCAAGATCCAGGAGCGGCTGCCGGGCGGCGAGGCCACCGAGATGGTCCTCGTCTACCACCGCGACGCCGGACTGACCGCCGCCGACCGGGCCACCGCCGCCGAGCAGGTCGCCGAGATCGCCGCCGCGCACGAACTGACCGGCCGCCCGCAGGGCATCCCGTCCAAGGACGGCACGACCCTCATGTACCCGGTGGCCTCCACCGAGCCAGGCACGGACGAGAAGGCCCGCGACGCGCTCGTCAACGACGTACGGGACATCGCCCGAGGGGGCGACGGGCTCGGCGTCGAGGTCGGCGGCTCCGGAGCGCTCGCCACCGACGCCTCCGAGGTCTACAACTCCCTCGACGGCCCGCTGCTCTACACCACCGCCGGCGTGGTCGCCCTCCTCCTGATCCTCATCTACCGCAGCCCCTTCCTGTGGCTGGTGCCGCTCGCCGTCGCCGGACTCGCCGACTACCTCTCCATGGGCGTCGCCTACGGCCTCAACCAGACGTTCGGCACCGCCGTCTCCGGCCAGAGCAGCGGCATCATGACCATCCTCGTCTTCGGCGTCGGCACCGACTACGCGCTGCTGCTGGTCTCCCGCTACCGCGAGGAACTGCGCCGCGTGGAGCGGCCGTACGACGCGATGGTCGCCGCCCTGCGCGGCTGCGGTCCCGCCGTGCTCGCCTCCTCCGGCACCGTCGCCGCCGGGCT
Organism: Streptomyces sp. BBFR25; assembly: GCF_044590125.1. Lineage (NCBI taxonomy): Bacteria > Bacillati > Actinomycetota > Actinomycetes > Kitasatosporales > Streptomycetaceae > Streptomyces > Streptomyces sp. BBFR25. The sequence continues at coordinate 2,880,429 of NZ_CP172447.1, read as the reverse complement.
GCTGTGCCTGCTCGCCGCCGACCTCAACTCCAGCCGGGGCATGGGCCCGCTCGGCACCGTCGGCGTGCTGTGCGCGCTGGCCGCCATGCTGACCCTGCTGCCCGCGCTGCTGGTGCTGCTCGGACGCCGCGTCTTCTGGCCGCTGGTGCCCCGCTACGGCAGCACCCCCAAGGCCCGCCGCTCGCTGTTCACCGCGATGGGCGGCTCCGCCGAACGCCGGCCCCGCACCGTCCTGGTGGGCGGCGCGGTCCTGCTCGGCGCGCTGGCGCTGGGCGCGTTCGCCCTGCCCGGCAACCTCAAGCAGGAGGACACCTTCACCACCCGCCCCGACGCGATCGCCGCGATGGAGACCCTCGCCGACGCCTACCCGGAGTCCGGCACCCAGCCGATCAGTGTCATCAGCCCCACCGACCGCGCCGAGGCCGCGCTCACCGAGATCCGCGCCACCGAGGGCGTCGAGAGCGTCGAGACAGGACGCAGTGGCGGCGGCTGGACCGAGCTGACCGTACTGGCCTCCGCGCCGCCCCAGTCGGCCGCCGAGACCGCCACCATCGAGTCCCTGCGCGACCAGCTCGACGGTTCCTACGTCGGCGGCCCCAGCGCCGAGCAGATCGACCTGGAGGACACCAACTCCCGGGACACCGCCATCGTCGTACCGATCGTGCTGCTCTCGGTCCTGCTGATCCTCACGGTGCTGCTGCGCTCGCTGGTCGCGCCGCTGATCCTGGTCGCCGCCGTCGTCGCCGTGTGGGGCGCGGCCCTCGGCATCGGCGGACTCGTCTTCGAGCCCCTCTTCGGCTTCGAGGGCACCGACCCCGGGCTCGGTCTGCTCTCCTTCGTCTTCCTGGTCGCCCTCGGCGTCGACTACGGCATCTTCCTGATGCACCGGATGCGCGAGGAGTCCCTGAACGGCGCCGAACCCACCGAGGCCGCCCTGTCCGCGCTGCGCACCACCGGCGGCGTCATCGCCTCGGCCGGGCTGGTCCTCGCGGCCACCTTCGCCGTGCTCACCAGCATGCCGATGGTGCAGCTGGTCGAGCTGGGCTTCGTCATCGCGGTCGGCGTCCTGCTCGACACCTTCCTCGTCCGCACCTACCTGGTCACCAGCGCGAGCGTCGCGCTGCGGCGCCGGGTGTGGTGGCCGGGGCGGCTGTCCCGGGAGCCCGGACGCCCCGCGCCGGACGACCTCCGGGAGCCCGTCGGTGTCTGAGCCGCCCGGCCACCGGAACGCGCCCCTCCCCTCCCGGAGGGGCGCGCCCGTCGCGGAGGATGGACGCGTGCAGGCACCCACCGAGGCAACGTCCCGCCCCCGGGTCGGCGAGCGGATCATGGCCGTCATCAACCGCGATCCCCTCACCGCCCCCCACGGCACCCGCAACGACGCCGTGCTGGCCGCGGTGCTGCTCGGCGTCGCCGTCTGCCTGGCGCTGTTCACCGACGAGGGCCGCCGCCCGGACGCGGTGGGCTGGACGCTGCTGGTCGCCGCGCACGTCCCGATCGTGTGGCGGCGGCGCCGCCCGCTGCTGGTCCTCGCGGCGCTCATGGTCCTGGTCGTGCCCTATCACGCGATGGACAACAACCACACCGCCGTGGGCCCCGCCTCCTACGTGGTGCTGTACACGCTGGCCGTCACCGGCCGTCCCCTGCGCACCGTCCTGACCGGCGTCGTGGTCCTCACCGTGTCCGTGAGCATCATGCTCACCGTCAACACCCACCAGGCCCTCGAACTGATCCGCATCTCCGGCTGGGTCATCGCCGTCCTCTTCTGCGGCATCGACGTCCGCTACTACCGCCAGTACGTCGCCTCCATCGTGGAGCGCGCCGAACGCGCCGAACGCACCCGCGAGGAGGAGGCCCGGCGCCGGGTCGCCGAGGAACGCCTGCGCGTCGCCCGGGATTTGCACGACCTGCTGGCGCACAGCATCACCCTGATCGGTGTGCAGACCTCGGTCGCCGCCCACGTCCTGACCGCCGACCCCGAGCGACTGGACCGGGCGGCGGTCGCCAAGGCCCTCGACGAGATCGCCGAGACCTGCCGCTCCGCGCGCGGGGAACTGCGCACCACCCTCGAAGTGCTCAGGGCGCAGGACGCCGCCGCCGTCCCCGACGCCCGCGGCCCGCTGCCCGGGCTGCGCGGCCTGCCCGACCTGGCTCAGAGCGCCCGGCTCGCCGGAGCACGCGTGGACCTGTCGGTGACCGCCGACGAGGTCCCGCCCGCGGTCGGTGCCGCCGTCTACCGCATCACGCAGGAGGCGCTGACCAACGTCGTCCGGCACGCGGGACCGGAACCCTCCGTCCGCGTCGAGGTGCACGCCGGGCCGGGCGCCCTGCGCCTGTCCGTCACCGACGACGGCACCGGACCCGACCCGGCGGGCACCCCCGGCTTCGGCCTCGTCGGCATGCGGGAGCGGGCCCGCAGCGTGGGCGGCACCCTCGACGCCGGACCGCGCGAGGACGCCGACGGCTTCGAGGTGACGGCCGTACTGCCCACCCCCGCCACGCCCCTGACGACGACCACGACGATCACCTCGGAGAGAGCCGGATGACGATACGCGTGCTGCTGGCGGACGACCAGAACCTCGTCCGGGCGGCGTTCGCCCTGCTGGTGGCGTCGGCCCCCGACATGGAGGTCGTCGGCGAGGCCGGCACCGGCCGCCAGGCCGTGGAACTGGCCCGCACCGAACGCGCGGACCTCGTCGTCATGGACGTACGCATGCCCGACCTGGACGGCATCGAGGCGACCCGGCTGATCGCCGCCGACGAGGACCTCGCCGGGGTCCGGGTGCTGGTCCTCACCACCTACGACACCGACGAGAACATCGTGGAGGCGCTGCGCGCGGGCGCCTCCGGATTCCTGGTCAAGGACACCAGGCCCGCCGAACTCCTGGACGCCATCCGCACGGTGACCGCGGGCGACGCCCTCCTCTCACCCGGCCCGACGTCCCGCCTGATCGAACGCTTCCTGCGCAGCCCTTCGGCCCTCCACCCGCCCGGGTCCGGCCCCGACTGCCTGTCGGACCGGGAACGCCAGGTCCTCACCCTGGTGGCCCGGGGCCTCAACAACACGGAGATCGCCGAGGCCCTGGGCCTGAGCCCGCTCACCGCGAAGACCCACGTCAGCCGCATCATGGGCAAACTGGAGGCGCGGGACCGGGCCCAACTGGTGATCGTGGCCTACGAGTCGGGCCTGGTGACGCCGGGTGCGGATCAGCGGCAGTAGACGTCCGCACCCGGCCGCTGCCCGGTCGCCAGGAACCGGGAGACCGTGGCGTCCCCGCAGGCGTTGCCGTTGGCCAGGTAGGCGTCGTGGCCGGTGGCGTCCACGGTCACCATGACGGCGCGCCGACCGAGGGCTTCCCGCATCCGGGTCGCGCCGGTCAGCGGGGTGTTGACGTCCCGCTCGTTCTGGACGAGCAGCACGTTGGACGGCCCCCGGTCGGTGATCCGCACCGGCGCCTCGCGCGGGGGGTACGGCCAGGCCGCGCAGAGCATCGCGTTGCGGGGCATCCCGGCGGTGAGCGGGTACCTGGCGCGGCTCTCGGCGACGTCCTTCTCGTACGAGGCCGTCGTGCGGGGCCAGGCGACGTCGTTGCACAGGACACCGGCGCCCACGGCGGCGACGTTCTGCAGTACGGCCTCGGGCGGTGCCTGGGGCGCGGGCGGCACGGTGCCCTCGGCCGCGGCCCGCATCAGCCGGGCGAGCGTCGGGTAGCGGCTGGGGGCGGCGAAGCTGTCCAGCATGGTCTGGCGCAGCACGTTGCCGTTCAGCTCCTCGGGATTGGCGCCGGGCCACGGGATGGGCTCGCGGTCGAGCCGGGCGGCGAGGCGCAGGAACATCGGCCGTACGTCGGCGGCCCGGTCCGCCACGCGGTCGGGGTTGCCGGGCTCCGACGCCCACGCGGCGAAGTGCGGGAAGGTGTCCTCGACCCCCTGCTCGTGCGCCGCCAGCCAGGCGCGGTTGACCCGGGCCGGGTCGGGGTCGTCGACGCTGTCCAGCACGAACCGGTCGGTGCGGTGCGGGAACAGCTGGGCGTACACGGCCCCGACGTACGTCCCGTACGACACGCCCCACGCGGAGATCCGCCGCTCGCCCAGCGCGGCCCGGAGGCGGTCGATGTCGCGGGCCTCGTTGGCGGTGCTGAGGTGTTTGATCAGCTCACCGCCGTTGCGCGCACAGGCGTCGGCCATGCGCTGGGCGGTGGTCATGTTCCCGTCCACCGAGCCGTCGGGGGCGGGCCAGGGGCGGAGTTTGGAGGTGGCGAGGTCGCCGTACTCGAGTCCGCAGTCGACCGGGGTGGACGGGGCGAGCCCGCGCGGTGCGAACCCGATGAGGTCGTGGGTGTCGCGGACGTCCTGAGGGATCTTCTGCCCCTTCTTCGAGGGGTCGTTCAGGCTCGACCCGCCCGGCCCGCCGGCGATGAGCAGCAAGGTCCCGCGGCGGGCCTCCGGCTTCTCGGCGGGGATGCGGGAGACGGCCATCTCGATGCGGGGGCCGTCGGGGTCGGCGTAGTCCATCGGCACGTCGAGGGTGGCGCACTCCTGCCGGGGGTCCAACCCCGTGCCCTGGCAGGCGGACCAGGTGAGGGCTTCGGGTGTACTCCCGCCCGCCGCGGAGGCGGTCACCGGCGCGGTGACGCCGAGTAGGGCGGTGGACACGCCGACGATGGCGGCGTTGCGGATGCTTCTGCTTCGCTTGCGCTGCGTCATGCGACGAGCCTCGCGGAGCGGAGGGGCTCGCCACATCCGGGTAACGACCCGATGTTTACGGGGGTTTACCCCCAAGGGAAGGCGCTAGGCGGAGCTGACGGTGGTCTCGAAGTTGAGCCAGGACAGGGAGGCGAGGGTGCTGAGTGAGGGGCACAGCTCCCGCAGCTTGGCCGCGTCGGTCTTGGGCGGTGTGGAACTCATCCGGTAGCAGCCCAGCTTGCGGACGGTGTTCACCGATTTCACCACCTGGCCCGCGGACTTCTCGACCTCGGTGTACTCACCGCCGGGGAAGTCCCGCTCGACCTTCTCGACCATGGCTGCGGCCAGCTTCCCGACCGCGGTCAGGTCTTCCCCGCACCCGGCGTCGTCCCAGGCGACGTGGCTGCACATCGGGGACCCGTTCACCTCGTAGGCGATCCTGTAGAGCGGCATCGTCTCCGCCGGGGTCCCGGGTTCGTCGGACGCGGTGACGGACGGGGTCCGGGTCGGTTTCCGGTCGTCGGCCGCCTGCCCGTCATCGCCGCCGCAGGCGGACAGCGTCAGGATCGCCGTGACGGCTGCGGACAGGGCGAGGGCGAATCGGCGCGTGAGCATGGGATCACTCAAGCGCCGGACGAGTTGTTCAGACACCCGGTGCGCAGGACTGAACAACGGTCCGCACGAACTCCGTCCAGGCCGCCGATCCGACGACGATCACGGGACCGCCGGCCACCTTGCTGTCCCGGACGGGTATGACGCCGGGGACTCCGTCGGTGACTTCGAGGCAGTTGCCGCCGTCACCGTTGCTGTACGTGCTCTTGCGCCAGCGGGCGTCGCTCAGGTCGTACTCGCGCATCGTCTGAATTCCTCAGCCGCCGATCGGACCAGGGCGAGGGACGCCTCCGGCGACAGTGCGGCGCCCCTGATCAGATCGTAGGCTCGGCGGGCACGGTGCACCACCGCCGGATCGTCCAGCAGGCTTCCTGAAAACGACGTCTCTGTATAGGCGGTTGGCGGGGCGTCCTCGAACTCCATGAGTCTGAGGGACCCACTGTTGGCAGGGGCGCCCGCCGAGAAGGGCAGGACTTGGAGCAGCACCTTGCGCTCGGCGGCCAACACGCTCATGCGCTCCAGCGCCACCGCCGTCACCTCGGGGCCACCGACGGGGACGCGGAGCACGGTCTCGTGCACCACCGCCCAATACACGGGACGTGTAGCGTCGTCGAGGACCCGTGACCGTTCCACGCGGGCGGCAACTCTGTCTTCGATGAACTCGTCGGCCGCGAACGGATGAGTTGCCAGGGTGAGGGCTCTGGCATAGCCGGGTGTCTGGAGGAGCCCGGGGATCACGGTCGGTTCGAAGTCGCCGACCGTCGTGGCCAGCCGCTCCAGCTCGACCACCCCGGCGAAGTAATCCGCGTACCGCGGATCATCAATCAGCTTCCTGCACAGTCGCTCGAAAATACCGTCGGTTTGTAGCGCCTCGTCGATCCGCTGGGCCACATCCAACTGTGGTTTCCGAATTGCCTGTTCGAACTGGCCGATGTAGCCGCCGGAGACGAAAACCCGTGAGCCCAGCTCTACTTGGGTGATTCCGGCGTCCTCCCGCCGTCGTTTCAGTTCCGTTCCGAAGAACTCCCACGCGGCCTGCCGTGAACCATTGGCCATAACCAACCCCCCTGCGCTGACCTGTACTTGTAGTGCATGTACTCCTGCCGAGTGTAGGCACGTCGCGGCATTCTGGGGGCACGAAGAGTGAAACCGTAAAGGGAAGGGAAAGAGATGGAGGCACGGCACTCGGCGCTCTGCGTCGAAGGAGCGGAGGACACGGTGGAAGAATTGCGCGCGGCGCTCGCGGAGGCAGGAATTACTCTCCCCTCACTCGGGCTCGACCCGGTGAGTCTTGCGCGGGAGGCGCCCTGTCCGCTGGTCGAATTGGGCCGGTGTTCCGTGGAGACCGCGCGGCGCCTCGCGGCGGCGCTGCGATGACGACGACGCCGCCCGTCGGGGTCTACGCCGTGGACACCCGCAGTGGCAGGGTCGGGATCGTGATGGGGTACGAGGGGCCGTACGTGCAGCTGCGGCCGTTCGGCGGGGGACGGGAGTGGGACGCCGAGCCGGGTGACGTACGCCACGCCACCCCGTCCGAGCGGCTCAGCGCGGCGACGGCGTACACCAACGCCCGGAGCCGTGGCGAGGTGCCTTGAAGGATGCGCGAGAATGGGCGGCATGAGTCTGTTCCGCGACGACGGCATCGTGCTGCGCACCCAGAAGCTGGGTGAGGCGGACCGGATCATCACCATGCTCACGCGCGGTCACGGGCGCGTACGCGCCGTGGCGCGCGGGGTGCGGCGCACGAAGTCCAAGTTCGGCGCGCGGCTGGAGCCGTTCTCGCACGTGGACGTGCAGTTCTTCGCGAAGAACAGCGAGCTGGTCGGGCGCGGGCTGCCGCTGTGCACGCAGAGTGAGACCATCGCGCCGTACGGTGGCGGGATCGTGACCGACTACGCGCGGTACACCGCGGGGACCGCCATGCTGGAGACGGCCGAGCGGTTCACCGACCACGAGGGTGAGCCGGCGGTGCAGCAGTACCTGCTGCTGGTCGGCGCGCTCAGGACCCTCGCCCGGGGCGAGCACGCGCCCAACCTGGTGCTCGACGCGTTCCTGCTGCGCTCGCTGGCCGTGAACGGGTACGCCCCGACCTTCGGGGACTGCGCGAAGTGCGGCCTGCCCGGTCCGAACCGGTTCTTCTCGGTCGGCTCGGGCGGCTCCGTCTGCGTCGACTGCCGGGTGCCCGGCAGCGTCGTACCCTCGCCGCAGGCCCTGGAACTGCTCGGGGCGCTGCTCGCGGGAGACTGGGGCACGGCGGACGCGGCCGAACCGCGGTACGTGCGGGAGGGGAGCGGACTGGTCTCCGCCTACCTGCACTGGCACCTGGAGCGGGGACTGCGCTCCCTGCGGTACGTCGAGAAGTAGGAGAGAACCGATATGGCCGTACGCGGGATTCTGGGGCGGCAGCGCCGGGAGTACAGGACGCCGGAGCCGCACCCGTCCGGTGCGCGGCCGCCGAAGCTCGGTGACCTGGTCCCGGAGCATGTGGCGATCGTCATGGACGGCAACGGCCGCTGGGCCAAGGAGCGCGGGCTGCCGCGCACCGAGGGGCACAAGGTCGGCGCCGAGCAGGTCATGGACGTGCTCCAGGGCGCGATCGAGATGGGCGTCGGGAACATCTCCCTGTACGCCTTCTCCACCGAGAACTGGAAGCGCTCGCCGGAGGAGGTGCGGTTCCTGATGAACTTCAACCGCGACTTCATCCGCAAGTCCCGCGACACCCTCGACGAGCTGGGGGTGCGGGTGCGCTGGGCGGGGCGGATGCCCAAACTGTGGAAGTCGGTGGCCAAGGAACTCCAGGTCGCGCAGGAGCAGACCAAGGACAACGACCGGCTCACGCTGTATTTCTGCATGAACTACGGCGGGCGGGCCGAGATCGCCGACGCGGCGCAGGCCCTCGCCGAGGACGTACGGGCAGGGAAGCTCGACCCGTCGAAGGTGAACGAGAAGACGCTCGCGAGGTACCTGTACTACCCGGACATGCCGGACGTGGACCTGTTCCTGCGGCCGAGCGGGGAGCAGCGGACGTCGAACTACCTGATCTGGCAGAGCGCGTACGCCGAGATGGTCTTCCAGGACGTCCTGTGGCCGGACTTCGACCGGCGCGACCTGTGGCGGGCCTGCCTGGAGTTCGCCTCCCGCGACCGCCGTTTCGGCGGCGCCATCCCCAACGAGGAACTCCTCGCCATGGAGGGCCGCAGTACCAAGTAAGCCGCGGGTGGCGGCATCAGCCCGTCCGGTGACAGTCGGCGCAGGTGCCGAAGATCTCCACCGTGTGGGCGACGTTGACGTAGCCGTGCTCCGCCGCGATGGCCTCGGCCCACTTCTCCACCGCGGGGCCCTCCACCTCGACGGCCTTGCCGCAGGCGCGGCAGACCAGGTGGTGGTGATGGTCGCCGGAGGAGCACCGGCGGTAGACGGACTCGCCCTCGGCGGTGCGCAGGACGTCGACCTCGCCGGCGTCGGCGAGGGACTGAAGGGTGCGGTAGACCGTGGTGAGCCCGACCGCGTCGCCCTTGTGCTTGAGCATGTCGTGGAGTTCCTGAGCGCTGCGGAACTCCTCGACCTCCTGAAGGGCGGCCGACACGGCAGCCCGCTGCCGGGTGGCGCGGCCCTTCACGGGCGGTCCAGCGGTGGTCACTGGATTCCTCCTCACGTCTTCGCGGCTTGCCGGGCCATTGTGCCAGCCCGGTTCACCCGCGGTCAGACGCCGACCTCGTCGGCGGCCCCCCTGGTGGCCGGAATCTTGCACTCCGCCGGATCCGCGGCGGGCTGCGCGGCGGCGAGTGCCCGCGCGCGTCGCCGGGCCAGCGGGGCGGCCAGCACGCTCAGCAGGATGAACGCGCCGATGGTGAGCAGCACGATCGTCGCGCCGGGCGGCACGTCCTGGTAGTACGAGGTGACCGTGCCGCCGATGGTCACGCTCACGCCGAGCGCGACGGAGATCGCGAAGGTGGCGGCGAAGCTGCGGGTGAGCTGCTGCGCGGCGGCCACCGGGACCACCATCAGCGCCGACACCAGCAGCAGGCCGACGACGCGCATCGCGACGGTCACCGTGACCGCCGCCGTGATGGCCGTCAGCAGGTTCAGCGCGCGCACCGGCAGGCCCGTGACCCGGGCGAACTCCTCGTCCTGGCTGACGGCGAACAGCTGGCGGCGCAGACCGACGGTGACGAGGACCACGAAGGCGGCCAGCACGCAGATCGCGGTCACGTCGGACTCGGAGACCGTCGACAGGGAGCCGAAGAGGTACGAGGTGAGGTTGGCGTTGGAGCCGCCCGGCGCGAGGTTGATGAACATCACGCCGCCCGCCATGCCGCCGTAGAAGAGCATGGCGAGGGCGATGTCGCCGCGGGTCTTGCCGTACCAGCGGATCAGCTCCATGAGGACCGCGCCGAGGACGGAGACCAGGGTCGCCATCCACACCGGGGACCAGGAGAGCAGGAAGCCGAGGCCGACGCCGGTCATCGCGACGTGGCCGATGCCGTCGCCCATGAGGGCCTGGCGGCGCTGGACCAGGTAGATGCCGATGGCCGGGGCGGTGATGCCGACCAGGACGGCGGCGAGCAGCGCCCGCTGCATGAAGGCGTAGTTCAGGATTTCCATGGGTGCCTTCTCAGCTCAGCAGTCCGGTGCGGACCGGCTCGGCGCCGGCCGGTGCGTGCGGGTGGACGTGGTCGTGGCCGGGCAGCGCGTGCTGGCCGACGGCCTCGGGCGGCGGCCCGTCGTGCAGGACGCAGCCGTCGCGGAGCACCACGGCCCGGTCGATCAGCGGCTCCAGGGGGCCCAGCTCGTGCAGGACGACGAGGACGGTCGTCCCGGCCGCCACCTGCCCCCGCAGCGTCTCGGCCAGCACCTCCTGGGATGCCAGGTCGACGCCCGCCATCGGCTCGTCCATGATCAGCAGTTCGGGTTCGGCGGCGAGCGCGCGGGCGATCAGCACCCGCTGGTGCTGGCCGCCGGAGAGGGCGTTCACCGAGTCCTTGGCGCGGTCCGCCATGCCGACCAGGTCGAGGGCGCGGCGTACGGCCTCGTGGTCGGCCCTCCGCAGGACGCCGAAGCGGGCCCGGGAGAGCCGGCCCGAGGAGACCACCTCGGTCACCGTCGCGGGGACGCCGCCCGCGGCCGTGGTGCGCTGCGGGACGTAGCCCACGCGCGCCCAGTCGCGGAAGCGGCGCCTGGGGGTGCCGAACAGCTCGATCTCCCCGGCCGTGACCGGCACCTGGCCGATGATCGTGCGCACGGCCGTGGACTTGCCCGAGCCGTTGGCGCCGAGCAGCGCGACCACCTGGCCGCGCCGCACGGTGAGGTCGATGCCACGCAGGACGGGGCGTGAGCCCAGCTCGGCGCGGACGCCGCGCAGGGATATGACGGACTCGTCGCTCACGATGTCCTCCGTAACGATCGAACTGCGGGTGGTACTGCTTACTTGGCGCCGAGGGCGGTTTCCAGCGCCTTGAGGTTGGACTCCATGACCCCGAGGTAGTCCTCGCCCTTGGACTTGTCGGTGATGCCCTCCAGCGGATCGAGGACGTCCGTCTTCAGGCCCGCGTCCTTGGCGAGGGTCTTCGCGGTCTTGTCGGACACCAGTGTCTCGTAGAAGACGGTGGTGACGCCGTCGGCCTTGGCCTCCTGCTGGAGCTCCTTGATCCGGGCGGGGCTGGGCTCGCTCTCCGGGTCGAGGCCGTTGATGGCCTCCTGGGTGAGTCCGTAGCGCTCGGCGAGGTAGCCGAAGGCGGCGTGGTTGGTGAAGAAGACCTTGGTGTCGGTCTTCGCCAGACCGTCCTTGTACGCCGTGTTCAGGTCGGCCAGCTTCTTCGCCAGCGCGTCGGCGTTCTTGCGGTAGTCGGCGGCGTTGTCCGGGTCGGCCTTCTCGAAGGACTTGGCGACACCCTCGGCGATCTCGGCGTACTTCACCGGGTCCAGCCAGACGTGCGGGTCGAGCGGGTGCTCCCCGCCCTCGGCGTGCTCCTCCTCGGCGTGCTCGTCCGCGTGCTCCTCGCCGCCGTGGTCGTGGTCGTGCTCGACGTTGCCGTGGTCCTCCAGCTTCGTCAGCGAGGCGGCGTCGATCTTCGTCTTCACGTCGGACTGGCCGATGGCCTCGTCCACGGCGGGCTGGAGGGACTTGAGGTAGAGCACCGCGTCCGCCTCGCCCATCTGGGCGGTCTGCTTGGCGCTCAGCTCCAGGTCGTGCGGCTCCTGGCCGGGCTCGGTGAGCGTGGTGACGTTCACGTGGTCCCCGCCGATCTGCTCGGCGAGGTACTCCATGGGGTAGAACGACGCGACGACGTCGAACTTGTCGGTGTTGCCGGCCGCCGAGCTGTCGCTGGAGCAGGCGGAGAGGGTCCCGAGGCCGAGCGCGGTGGCCGCGGTGACTGCTATGCCGGATATACGGCGTCGTCGTACGTTCATGACACTCATTTTCAACAAATATGGAAACGGTTGTCAACAAGCACCCGATTCCGCAGATGGGAGGCCCCGATTTGGCCGAGGGGCGGCCCACGCCGGTAACCTGAAGCATTCTCTGGAAGCATCTCGCTTCGCCCGCCCGTCTCCCGACCACCACCCCCCATCGAGGCGCTTCGCGCCGCACCAGTCAGTCACCGTCGTCGTAATGAAGAGAGCACCGTGGCCGCCGACAAGATCGACACCATCGTCAGCCTGAGCAAGCGCCGTGGCTTCGTATTCCCCTGCAGTGAGATCTACGGCGGTCAGCGCGCCGCCTGGGACTACGGTCCGCTGGGTGTCGAGCTCAAGGAGAACCTCAAGCGCCAGTGGTGGCGCTACATGGTCACCTCGCGCGAGGACGTCGTCGGTCTCGACTCCTCCGTGATCCTGGCCCCCGAGGTCTGGGTGGCCTCCGGTCACGTCGCCACCTTCACGGACCCGCTGACCGAGTGCACCTCCTGCCACAAGCGGTTCCGCGCGGACCACCTGGAGGAGGCGTACGAGGAGAAGAAGGGCCACGCCCCGGAGAACGGCCTGGCCGACCTCAACTGCCCCAACTGCGGCAACAAGGGCACCTTCACCGAGCCCAAGCAGTTCTCCGGTCTGCTCTCCACCCACCTCGGCCCGACCCAGGACAGCGGCTCCGTCGCCTACCTGCGGCCCGAGACCGCCCAGGGCATCTTCACCAACTTCGCCCAGGTGCAGACCACTTCGCGCCGCAAGCCGCCGTTCGGCATCGCCCAGATGGGCAAGTCCTTCCGTAACGAGATCACGCCCGGCAACTTCATCTTCCGCACCCGCGAGTTCGAGCAGATGGAGATGGAATTCTTCGTCAAGCCGGGCGAGGACGAGAAGTGGCAGGAGTACTGGATGGAGCAGCGCTGGAACTGGTACACCGGTCTCGGCTTGCGCGAGGAGAACATGCGGTGGTACGAGCACCCCGCCGAGAAGCTCTCCCACTACTCCAAGCGCACCGCCGACATCGAGTACCGCTTCCAGTTCGGCGGCAGTGAGTGGGGCGAGCTGGAGGGTGTCGCCAACCGGACCGACTACGACCTCTCCTCGCACGCCAAGGCATCCGGCCAGGACCTCTCCTACTACGACCAGGAGGCCCAGGAGCGCTGGACGCCGTACGTCATCGAGCCGGCGGCCGGTGTCGGGCGCGCCATGCTCGCCTTCCTGCTCGACGCGTACATCGAGGACGAGGCGCCGAACGCCAAGGGCAAGCTGGAGAAGCGGACCGTGCTGCGGCTCGACCCGCGGCTGTCGCCGGTGAAGGTCGCCGTGCTGCCGCTGTCCCGCAACCCCGACCTGTCGCCGAAGGCGAAGGGGCTGGCGCAGGCGCTGCGGCAGAACTGGAACATCGAGTTCGACGACGCGGGCGCGATCGGGCGGCGCTACCGGCGTCAGGACGAGATCGGGACGCCGTTCTGTGTGACCGTCGACTTCGACACGCTGGACGACAACGCGGTGACTGTTCGCGAGCGGGACACGATGAAGCAGGAGCGCGTGTCGCTGGACCAGATCGAGGGGTACCTCGCCTCTCGGCTGGTTGGCTGCTGAACGTCCGTTTGCGTTGAGGTACCAGGGGGCTCCGCCCCCTGGACCCCCGGCCTTTGCCCACCCACCACCCGACTCGGTCGGCTGGTGGGTGGGCGTTTTTGCGTCAGCGGCCCTGGAGTGCCTTCACGTTGTTGCCGAAGGTCCAGTTCTTCGAGCCGTCCCAGTTGAGGGACCAGGTCATCAGGCCCTTGAGGGTGCCGTTGTAGTGGTTCCAGGCCTGGGAGACCAGGGACGGGGGCATGTGGCCGCCGCCCGCGCCGGGCTGGGCGGGCAGGCCCGGGACCTGCTTGTCGTAGGGCACCCGGATCGTCGTGCCCTGGATGACCAGGCCCTTGTTCAGGCAGTCGGTCTGGGCGGTGAAGCCCTGCACGGTGCCGGCCGAGTAGGAGTCGCCGGAACAGCCGTACATGCTGCCGTTGTAGTACTGCATGTTCAGCCACCACAGGCGGCCGTTGTCCGCGTACTTCTTGATGATCGGCAGGTACGCGCCCCAGATCGAGCCGTAGACGACGCTGCCGCCGGTGACGTACGCCGTCTCCGGGGCCATCGTCAGGCCGAAGTTGGCGGGCATGCGGGCCAGGACGCCGTCGATGATGCGGATCAGGTTGGCCTGGGAGGCGGAGAGCTGGTTGATGTTGCCGCTGCCGGTCAGGCCCGTCTCGATGTCGATGTCGATGCCGTCGAAGTTGTACTTCTTGAGGATCGGCACGATCGTGTCGACGAAACGGTCCGCGACCGCGGTCGAGTTGAGGTCGATGCCGGCCGTCGCGCCGCCGATGGAGAGCAGCAGCGTCTGCCCGGACGCCTTGGCCGCGCACATCTCGGCGGGCGTCGCCACCTTCACGCCCGTGTCCATGCCGTCCTCCCACAGGGCCGTCCCGTCGGAGAGGATCACCGGGAAGGCCGCGTTGAGGACGTTGTAGCCGTGGGCGGCGATCTGGGGGTTGGTGATCGGGGTCCAGCCGAAGGGCGGGTGGACGCCGTTGGCGGCGCCGTCCCAGTTCTCCCAGTAGCCCTGGAGGACCTTGCCCGCGGGCTTGGACTTCACGGCGCAGGTGTCGGCGGCCGGGGCTGGTGGGGCAGCCTTCCCGGGAGTCGCCGACGCGGTGGCGCCGGTCAGCGGGACCAGGACGGTGGCCGCCAGTGCGGCGGCCAGTAGACGGAACGTGCGGCGGATCATGCCGGGCCTCCCGGTGGGGGTTCGGTGAGGGAGAGTCGACTCGTGTCGTAGGCATGACAGTGGTTTGGTCCAGACCTTTCGTCAAGAGGTCTGGACCAAGTATCCAAGGAGCGGGTGTGGATCGGGTGGTCGTCAGGCGATCGTCCGGGGCAGGCGCAGGCTCAGCAGGCCGGTCAGCGCCACCCCGGCCAACTGGACCAGCAGCGTCGTCACCAGCGCGTCCCGCATGCCCATGCCCGGGACCAGGGAGAGGAACAGCGTGCCCAGCGTGGCCACGCCCAGGGCCAGGGACGCCTGCTGGGTGGTGACCATGACGCCACCGCCCACGCCGGCCCGTACGGCGGGCACCTCCGACAGGACCACCCGCAGGACGACCGGGAGCTGGAGCGCCTGGCCCGCGCCCGCGACCGCCGCGCCCGGCAGGAGTTCGACCAGGCCGAGGTCGGGCCAGGAACGCCAGGCGGCCAGCGTCATCAGGACCAGGCCCACCCCCTGGAGGGCGGCGCCGACGGGCACCACGCGGGTGCCGTAGCGGGCGACCAGGCGGGGACCGGCGAGGGAGAAGAGGAAGAACACCACCGCGAGCGGCGCCAGCGCCAGACCCGCGGCCACCGGGCCCAGGCCCGCGCCCTGCTGCAAGGCCACCGCGATGACGAACATGAAGCCGCTGAAGCCGATCGAGAACGGCACGATGAGCAGCAGGCCGCGGCGCAGCGAGACGATCGCGAACAGGCTCGGCGGGACCAGTGGCGTACGGCCCGCGCGGTCCGCCCGGCGCTCCACCGCGAAGAACGCCGCCGCCGCGAACGGGAACGCCGCCAGCGACAGCCACGTCCACAGCGGCCAGCCCGCCGCCCGGCCCTCGGTCAGCGGGACCAGCAGGGTCAGGATCGAGGCGGCCAGCAGGAAGGTGCCGGGGACGTCCACCGGCTCGGGGTGCGCGGAGCGGGTCTCCGGGACCGCGCGGGCGGCGAGGAACAGGCCCACGAGGACGACCGGGACGTTCACCAGGAAGACGGAACGCCAGCCGGTGCCCGCGATGTCCGCCGCCACCAGGACGCCGCCCAGGATCTGTCCGGCCACCATCGACAGGCCGGCGGTCGCCCCGTACAGGCTCATGGCCTTCGCGCGCCGGGGACCGGTCGTGGTCGCCTGGATGGTCGCCAGCACCTGTGGCAGCATCGCGGCGGCCGAGGCGCCCTGCGCCACCCGTGCCGCCACCAGCGACCAGGCGTCCGGAGCGAGACCGCAGGCCAGCGAGGTCAGCCCGAAGGCCGCCATGCCGCCCAGGAACAGGCGGCGCCGGCCGAAGAGGTCGCCGAGCCGGCCGCCCAGGACCAGCAGGACGGCGTACGCCACCCCGTATCCGGCGACGACGAGTTCCAGGACCGCCTCGTCCGCGGAGAGGTCCGCGCCGATGGTGGGCAGGGCGACGTTGACGATGAAGAAGTCGACGAGCGGGAGTGCCGCACCCAGCAGCACCGTGAAGAGTCCGAGGCCGCCGAGCGCGGGTGACGCCGAGGGGCCCGTACGGACGGGACGTGAAGTGATGGTTTCGGTCACGTGGTCGAGCCTGCGACGGTTTCCAGGGTGGTACCAGAGTCTCCTTATGCTGGTAGTGGGAGTACCTGGCAACAGGGTCGCGGGCGCGGCATCCTGGAGGCATGACGACGATGACGGGTCGGGAGACGGCCGTCCAGTCCCCGCCCCGGGACACCGGCTCGGAGATCCGGCGGCACGAACTCGCCGCCTTCCTGCGCAGCCGCCGTGAGCGCATCGCGCCCGAGCAGGTCGGGCTGCCCCGCGGACGCCGGCGCCGGACCCCTGGGCTGCGGCGCGAGGAGGTCGCCCAGCTCTCGGCCGTCGGCGTCACCTGGTACACCTGGCTGGAGCAGGCCCGGGACATCCAGGTTTCCGTGCAGGTCCTCGACGCCCTCGCCCGCGCCCTGCTGCTCGACCCCACCGAGCGCGCCCACCTCTTCCAGCTGGCCGGGGCCGTCGACCCGACGCCCGCGAGGGTGTGCCCGGCCATCACACCGGCGGTGCGCGCCCTGCTGGAGCAGTTCGAGCCGTACCCCGCCTGTGTGCAGAACAGCCGGTACGACATCCTCGCGCACAACCGGACCTACGGGCTGCTGCTGTGCGACCTGGACGCGGTGCCGCCCGAGGACCGCAACTGCATGATCCTCTGCTTCACCAACGAGGACTGGCGGTCCTCGATCCCCCACCTGGAGGAGACCCAGCGGCTGATGGCGGCGCGGTTCCGCGCCACGATGGCCGGTCATCTCGCCGAGCCCGCCTGGAAGATGCTGCTCAAGCGGCTGCGCACCCAGTCGCCGGACTTCCGCGAGGCCTGGGAGCGCTACGAGGTCGACGCGCAGCGCGGCAAGCGCAAGGAGTTCCTCAACCGGTACGTCGGCCGGATCCGCGTCGACCACGCCGACCTGTGGCTCGGACCGGAACCCGGGCCCCGGATGGTGACGTACGCACCCGCCGACGAGGTCTCCCGGGAGCGGCTGGAGAAGCTGCACGCGATCGCCCTGGAGCGCGGAGCGGCATCGTCCGGATGAGTGCCCGAAGTGCGGGAACCCGGAGATGTGCGGAAGGTGATGTTCCCGGGGTTTCCACGGCCCGGGGGCCGGGGTTCCCACAGCACGGACAGGGCGAGGACGAAGAGTCATGGCTGAGCAGAAGTCGGCGCGGACACTTCCGCGGCCGTTGCACGCGGCCGCTTCGGCGGTGCGCAAGGTGCCGGGTGCCGAGACGGTGGGCAGGGCCGCAGAAGGCGCGCTGGACAGGATCGGAGCGGTGTCGCCGCGCGGGCGGCGCGTGCTCGTCTACACGGGCGCCGGGGTGCTGGGCGTCGCCGGACTGGTGGAGTGGCCGGTGGCGGCCACCGGAGCGGCGGTGGCCTGGCTGACGCAGTCGCGCGGGCAGGACCGGAACGGGAGCGCGGGCCAGGGCGGCGGCGCGGACACGAAGTCCGACCGGACGCAGGCCCGGAAGACCACCGCCAGGGCGGGCACGGGGAAGACGGGTACGGCGACGACGGACACCGCGAAGACGGGTACGGCCAAGGCGGCCGGGACGAAGACGGCCGCGGCGAAGCGGACCACCGGCGCCAAGAAGACCGCCGCCAAGTCCACGGCGAGCAAGTCCACGGCGAGCAAGACCTCCGCCGCGAAGAAGGCCTCCACCGCGAAGAAGGCCTCCACCGCGAAGAAGACCACCGCGAAGAAGACCGCCGCCGCGAAGAAGACCGCGTCCCCCACTCGGGCCAAGAGCCAGTCCGGGTCCAAGGCGTCGTCGAGCCGGCCCTCCGCCTCCCGCGGGAGCCGGAGCCGCAAGACGGCCGCCGGGTCGCGCACCCGCACGTCCGGCTGAGGGAGAGCCATGGTCGGTGGACTGCTGACGCGCTCCCAGGGCGCCGTCACGGGGCTGGTGCTGGCCGGTCCCCGGCTGCTCGCGCGCGGTACCGCGCCCGCCGTGGGTGCCGCGGCCGGAGCGGCGGCGGGCACCGCGCGGGCCGGTGTGCGCGGCGCCGACTTCGCCGCGCGGGCGGCGCGGGTGGCGCGCGCCGCACTGCCCGGCGGTCCGCGGGACTGGCGGGCCGGACCCCGGGCCCACCTCGCGCTGCGGCCGGCCGCCACGGACCAGGTACGCAAGGCGGGCGGTACGGAGCGGGTGGCGCGGCGGGTGGCGGCGGCCCTGGCCGAGCACCCCGACGTCCTGCTCGCCTACTGGGACACCGGTCTCGCCAGGCTCGTGGTGACCGCGACCGAGGACACGCTCACCGACCGCGTCGTGGACCACGCCGCCGACCTCGCCGAACGCCACGGACTCACCCGGGTGGACCAGAGCGCCGCCGCGGGCCCGGACGACCCGGTGGACGAGACGGACCACCCCGGCGACCCGGCCCCGGTGCGGGTGGCGGCGACCGCGCTCGGCGCCGACGTACTGGGCATCGCCGCCGCCGTGACCGGCGCCCGGTTGCGGCTGCCGCCCACGCCCCGCCTGGTCACCGCCGTGGCGACGCTGCTGCGCGAGAACCCGGCCTTCCGCGCCTGGCTGCGCGAGCGGCTCGGCGACCACCGCATGGAGGTGGCGCTGGCCGCCGCCAACGCAGCCGTCCACGGCGCCGGGCAGAGCCCCACCTCGCTGGTGCTCGACGGGGCGCTGCGCGCCTGCCAGTTGGCGGAGGCGGTGGCGCGCGGGGCCGCCTTCGAGGTCGTGCACGACCAGCTGTGCGTCCCCGGCCGGGGCAGCCTGCCCGCCGTACCCGCCCTGCGCCCGGCGCCGCGCACCTCACCGGCCCAGGACTACGCCGCCCACGCCTCGGCGGGCAGTGTGGCGGGCGCCGCCGCGACCCTGCTGGTCAAGCACGCCGTGTCCGAGGCGGCGGAGGCGGTGCTCGCCGGTTCGCCCAAGGCCGCGCGCTACGGGCCCGCCGCCTTCCACGCCGTACTGAGCGCCGCGCTGTCCCGCACCGGTGTGCTCGTGCGCGACCCCGGGCGGCTGCGGCAGCTGGAGATGGCCCGCACGGTCGTGCTGCACCCCAGCGCGCTGCGGGTGCCGGACGCGGGCGCCGACCCGTGGACCGAGGACGTGCTGGACGCGGCACGGCGCGCGGGACTGCGCGTGGTCATGGTCGAGGACCCGGCCCTGGCCGACTTCACCGGCCTCGCCGACCAGGTCGTCGCCGCCCGGCGCCCGCTCGCGGACGTCGTGGCCGAGCTGCGCGCCGAGGGCGGCGTCATCACCGTCGTACGGCCACTGCCCGGCGACGACGGCTCCGTCGCGGCCGGGCTGCTCGCCGGGGACGTGGCGGTCGCGCTGGCCGACGCGGACTGCCCGGTGGCCTGGGGCGCGGACGTGCTCGCACCGCAGGGTCTCGCCGACGTGTGGCGGGTGCTGCGGGCGGTGCCGGTGTCCCGCGCGGTCGGGAGCCGGTCGCAGACGCTGGCCCGGTCCGGGGCCGCGCTGTCCGGACTGCTGGTGGCGGTCGGCGAGGCGCGCGGCAGGAGCCGGGGCGGCGCGTCGTCGCTGCTGGGGATGCGGCACGCGCCGGTGGACGCGGGCGCGGCGGTGGCCCTGCTGTCCGGGACGCGGGCCGCGATCGGCGTGGCGATGGCCCGCGCCCCGCACCCCCGGGCCCGGGTGGCGTGGCACGCGCTGGACCCGGACGACGTACGGGAGCGGCTGGAGCGGGAGAGCGAGCCGGAGCCGACCGCCGTGGAGCAGGCCACCGCCCGGCTGCGCGCCGCCGCCGACCGGGCGGGCCGGGTGCCCGTGCTGGCGCCGGTCCGCTGGTCGTGGCAGCTGGCCCGCGCCGTACGCGGGGAGCTGGACGATCCGCTCACCCCCGTGCTCGCGGTGGGCTCGGCCGCCTCCGCGATCCTCGGGTCGGTCGTCGACGCGCTGCTCGTCGTCGGCGCCCTCGACCTGAACGCGCTGGTCGGCGGCTTCCAGCGGCTGCGCGCCGAGCGGGCGCTGTCCGGGCTGCTGGCGGAGCAGAAGCAGAAGGCCCGGGTCACCGAGGAGCAACTCGGCCCGGACAGCGCGGAGTTCGCGGCGGAAGGCGAGCCGCGGATCGTGGACGCGGCCAAGCTGCATCCCGGCCACGTGATCGAGCTGAAGGCGGACGACGTGGTGCCCGCCGACGCCCGGCTGCTGTGGGAGGACGGCCTGGAGGTGGACGAGTCCGCGCTGACCGGTGAGTCGCTGCCGGTGGACAAGTGCGTGGACCCGGTGCCCCGCGCCCCCGTCGCGGAGCGGTACTGCATGGTCTTCGAGGGCACGACCGTGGTGGCCGGGCGGGCCCGCGCCGTCGTCGTCGACACCGGCGACCACACCGAGGCGGCGCGGGCGGTCGCGCTGGCGGCCCGCACACCGTCGGCGGCCGGGGTGCAGGCCAGGCTCCAGGAGCTGACCCGCAAGGCGCTGCCGCTCACCCTGGCGGGCGGGGCCGCGGTGACCGGGCTCTCGCTGCTGCGCGGGGCGCCGATCCGGCAGGCCGTCGCCGGTGGCGTGTCGGTGGCGGTGGCCGCCGTGCCCGAGGGGCTGCCGCTGGTCGCGACGGTGGCCCAGCTCGCCGCGGCCCGCCGCCTCAGCCGCCGGGGCGTCCTGGTGCGCACCCCGCGCACCCTGGAGGCGCTCGGCCGGATGGACACCATCTGCTTCGACAAGACGGGCACCCTCACCGAGAACAAGCTGCGGCTGTCGCGGGTCGCGGGCACTGACGGCACGGTCCGCCGGGTGGGCGAGGCGGAGACCGCCGACGCCGTACGGGTCGCCGCGCGCGCCTGCCCCCGGCTGAACGGCGACGGCGCCCGCCCCACCCACGCCACCGACGAGGCCGTCCTGGACGCGGCCGGGGACGACCCCGACTGGCGGCAGGAGGAGGGCCTGCCCTTCGAGACCTCCCGCGGCTACGCCGCCGCCGTCGGACGCGAGGGCGGGCGAGGCCCCGCCGTGCTGGTGGTCAAGGGCGCCCCGGAGACGGTGCTGCCCGCCTGCGCCGACCTGCCGGCGCACACCTCGGAGGTGGCGCAGCGCCTCGCCGGTGCCGGACTGCGCATCATCGCGGTGGCGCGGCGGACCCTGGCCAAGGGCGAGAAGGCGGCCGACGTCCTCGAACAGCCGCCGTCGGAGCTGGAGTTCACCGGACTGCTCGCGCTGGCCGACGTGCCCCGCGAGACCTCCCCGGCGCTGGTGCGCGGGCTGCGCGAGGCGGGCGTACGGCCCGTGGTGCTGACCGGCGACCATCCGCAGACCGCCCACGCCATCGCCGTCGACCTGGGCTGGCCCGAGGACGCGGTCGTGGTCACCGGCGACGAACTCGCCGCCGCCGACCGCACCGCCCGCTCCCGGATGCTGCGCGACGCGGACGTGGTGGCCCGGGTGGCGCCCGAGCAGAAGCTCCTGGTCGTGGAGTCGCTGCGGGACGCCGGGCGGGTCGTCGGCATGGTCGGCGACGGCGCCAACGACGCCGCCGCGATCCGGGCCGCCGACATCGGCGTCGGCATCAGCGCCCGCGGCTCGGCCGCCGCCCGCAACGCCGCCGACCTGGTGGTGACGGGCGACGACCTGCTGGTGCTGGTGGAGGCGGTGCGGGAGGGCCGGGCGCTGTGGCACAGCGTCGCCGACGCCATCGCCATCCTGATCGGCGGCAACGCGGGCGAGGTCGGCTTCGGCATCCTCGGCACGGTGCTGGGCGGCGCCGCGCCGCTGTCCACCCGCCAGATGCTGCTGGTCAACCTGTTCACCGACCTGTTCCCGGCGATGGCGGTCGCGGTGACCAAGACGGGGGACCCGGAGCAGGAGGCCGCCGACGCGGGCGCGCCGCTCGGCACGGCGGTGCTGGGCGAGCCCCTCATCCGGCAGATCCGGCACCGGGCGCTGACCACGGCGCTGGGGGCGACCGCGGCCTGGCTCCTCGGCCGCTTCACGCCGGGCACGCAGCGCCGCTCGACGACCATGGCCCTGTGCGCGGTCGTCGGCACGCAACTCGCCCAGACGCTCGCCGACCGCCGGGACAGCCGCCTGGTCCAGGTCACCTCCCTGGGCTCCGCCGCCGCCCTGGTCGCCCTGGTCCAGACCCCGGGCGCCAGCCGCCTCTTCGGCTGCACCCCACTGGGGCCGGTCGCGTGGACGGGCGTGGCCGCGGCGATCGCGCTGGCGCTGGCGGGGCAGCAGGCGCTGCCGGGCGTCGAGGACGCGATCGTGAAGTACTGGCCGCAGGTGGCGGAGCGGCTGCCGGTGGCGAAATCGAGTGCGGGGCCGCAGGGCGCGAGGGGATGATGCGCGGGTCCGCCGTCGTCGGCCGAAAGGCGTGTGCGTGCTTCCCCTGGACGAGATCCGGACGCTGCTGAGCGCACACGACGACCCGGACCACCGGGAACGGCCCCGGGACTTCGACCCGCGGGCCGCGGTGCGGCGCTTCGATCTGCTCACGGGCGCGCTCAGGCGGCGTTTCGGGCCGTCCGTCCGGGCGGGGCTCTACCAGGACTCCAGCGCGTGCGGAGGGTGCTCGGTCCCCGCGGACGGCACCGGCCCCGCCGGGGGACTGTGGGTCGAGCTGAGCAACTTCGGCGGCTTCGTCACCGCCGGGACGGGCGCCCACTGGACCGCGGACTCCGCTACGGGCCTGAGCGGGGAGTTCGTGACGTGGCTGGACGAGGTGTGCACGGCGGCGGGGT
Source organism: Streptomyces sp. BBFR25 (assembly GCF_044590125.1). Classification (NCBI taxonomy): domain Bacteria; kingdom Bacillati; phylum Actinomycetota; class Actinomycetes; order Kitasatosporales; family Streptomycetaceae; genus Streptomyces; species Streptomyces sp. BBFR25. The sequence goes on along the minus strand of NZ_CP172447.1, from coordinate 2,857,743 downwards.
GCGTCCTCGTCCCGCTCGACGTGCTGATGGAGCCGTACGACGGCCCGACCCCGACCCTGGTGGACGAGGACCGGGTCTTCGTGGAGACACTCGCCGCGCTCGGACACGACGACGAGGACGACGAGGACGACGAGGACGCGGACGACGAGGGCGACGCGGACGACGACCTGCGGGCGGTCTGGGCCGACCGGTACTTCGACTACGTCTGAGGCGCCGTCACGCCTGCGTCCGCGCCGCCTCCCGCACCTCGGGCGACTGAAGGCGCTCGGCCGTGCGCTCCGCCGTGCCACGGGCCCAGCGGCCGCTCGTGACGGCGCCCAGGACGAGGACCGCGAGGCCGCAGGCGGCCAGGATCCACCAGCCGGGGCGGGCGGCGGCGACGAACGTGTCGCGGTACGACGACGCGCCCACGCCCGCCGCCAGCACCGCGCCGATCACCGCCACGCCGAGCGTCTGGCCCAGCTGGCGGCTGGTCGAGGCGACGGCCGCCGCGACCCCGGCCTGGGAGCGCGGCATGCCGGACACCGCGGTGTTGGTGATGGGCGCGTTGACGAAGCCGAAGCCGATGCCGAACAGGACGTAGCCGACGAAGAGCGTGACGTCGGAGGTCTCGGCCTCGAAGGCGGCGAACAGCGTCCCGCTCACGGTCAGCGCGCCGCCCGCGATCAGCAGGGGCAGGCGCGGCCCCCGGCTGCCGACCAGTCGGCCGGAGAGCGGGGCGCACAGGAAGGTCGGGACGGCCATCGGCAGCATCCACAGGCCGGCCTCCAGGGCGCTCAGCCCGCGCACGTTCTGCAGGTAGAGCGTGGACAGGAACAGGAAGCCGCCCAGCGCGGCGAACGCGCTGACCGCGATCACGGTGGCCCCGCTGAACGGCGCCGACCGGAAGAAGCGCAGCTCGACGAGAGGGTCGGTGCGACGGGGCTCGTGGACGAGCAGGCCGATCAGCGCGGCGAGCGCCAGCACGGCGAAGGGCAGCACGGTCGTGAACCCGGCGTTCGGCGCCTCGATGATCGCGTACGTCAGGGAGCCGAACAGCACGATCACCATCAGCTGGCCCAGCGGTTCGGGGCGGCGGGCCTTGGGCGCGCGGGACTCGGGGACGAAGCGGAGGGTGAGCAGGAGGGCGGCGAGGCCCACCGGCAGGTTGACCCAGAAGATCGAGCGCCAGCCGACCGACTCCACGAGCACCCCGCCCACCAGCGGCCCCGCGGCCATGGATATGCCGACCACCGCGCCCCAGACGCCGATCGCGCGGGCGCGCTCGCGCGGGTCGGTGAAGGTGTTGGTGATGATCGACATCGCGACCGGGTTGAGCATCGAACCGCCCACCGCCTGCATCATCCGGAAGACGATCAGCGAGGACAGGTCCGGGGCCAGCGAGCACAGCAGCGAACCGAGGGTGAAGAGCACCAGGCCGGTCATGAAGACCCGCTTGCGGCCGATCCGGTCGGCGGTGGAGCCGGCCAGCATCAGCAGCGCGGCCAGCACCAGCGTGTACGCGTCGATCGCCCACTGCAGGCCCGACGTGCTCGCGTGCAGGTCGCGCTGCATGGACGGGAGGGCGACGTTGAGGATCGTGTTGTCGATACTCACGATCAGCAGGCTCATGCAGCAGATGGCGAGCACGAGCATGCGGCGGCGATGGGTCGGCTCGGGCATGACCTCCATCGTACGCGCGTTTCGATAGTGCGGTTAACTAATGACTGATACATGATCTCCCCGCGTGCGTGACAATGGGGGAATGTCCACGCTCACCACGCCCGCCCCCGACCACACCGCCGCGCCCCTGCGGATCGGCCCGCACACCGTCGCGCCGCCCGTGGTGCTGGCCCCGATGGCCGGAATCACCAACGCGCCCTTCCGCACCCTGTGCAGGGAGTTCAGCGGGGGCAAGGGCCTGTTCGTGAGCGAGATGATCACCACCCGGGCACTGGTCGAGCGCAACGAGAAGACCATGCAGCTGATCCACTTCGACGCGACCGAGACCCCGCGCTCGATCCAGCTGTACGGCGTCGACCCGGTGACCGTCGGCAAGGCCGTCCGCATGATCGCGGAGGAGGACCTGGCCGACCACATCGACCTGAACTTCGGCTGCCCGGTGCCGAAGGTGACCCGCAAGGGCGGCGGCTCGGCGCTGCCGTACAAGCGGAACCTGCTGCGCGCCATCGTCCGGGAGGCCGTCACCGGCGCCGGTGACCTGCCCGTCACCATGAAGATGCGCAAGGGCATCGACGACGACCACCTCACCTTCCTCGACGCCGGCCGCATCGCCGTCGAGGAGGGCGTGAGCGCCATCGCCCTGCACGGGCGCACCACCGCCCAGCACTACGGCGGCACCGCCGACTGGGACGCCATCGCCCGCCTCAAGGAGCACGTCCCGGAGATCCCCGTCCTCGGCAACGGCGACATCTGGTGTGCCGAGGACGCGCTGCGCATGGTGCGGGAGACCGGCTGCGACGGCGTCGTGGTCGGACGCGGCTGCCTGGGGCGGCCCTGGCTCTTCGCCGACCTGGTCGCCGCCTTCGAGGGCCGTACCGACGCCTTCGTACGGCCCACCCTGCGCGAGGTGGCCGACGTGATGGTCCGGCACGCCACGCTGCTCGGGGAGTGGATCGGCGACGAGGCGCGGGGCGTCATCGACTTCCGCAAGCACGTCGCCTGGTACCTCAAGGGCTTCGCCGTCGGCTCCGAGATGCGCAAGCGACTCGCGATCACCTCCTCCCTTCAGGCGCTGCGCGCCGGGCTCGACGAACTCGACCTGGACCAGCCCTGGCCCACCGGCGCCGACGGCCCCCGCGGCCGCACCTCCGGCAACAACCGGGTGGTCCTGCCGGACGGCTGGCTCAAGGACCCCTACGACTGCGCGGGCATCGGCGAGGACGCGGAGCTGGACACCTCCGGCGGCTGATCAGCCCCGCGTGGGGTGCGGTGTCGAGCCGTACGCCGTCAGGAAGCGGTCGCGGAAGGCGCTCATCCGCCACACCGGGGCGTCCTTCGCCGGTTCGAGCCCCTCGGTCCAGTCCCAGTCGTCGATCGCGTCGAGCACCTTCGGGTCCTTGGCGACGACCGACACCGGGACGTCCCGGCTCGCGTGGTCGCCGCTGACGCGGGCGAGCGGCTGGTGGTCGCCGAGGAAGACGAGGACGGTGTCGTCGGTGCCGTAGCGCTCCAGCCACTGGGTGAGGCTGGTGAGCGAGTACTGGATCGACTTGCCGTACTCCTCCTTCGAGCGGGCGGAGTCGGTGATGACCTCGGACGCCTTCACGCCCGACGCCTCGATCCCCTCGTACACCGAACCGTCGCCGACCTCGTCCCAGCCGACCATCCTCGGGACCGGCGCCCAGGGCTGGTGGCTGGAGGTGAGGATGACCTCCGCCATCAGCGGCCTGTCGCGCTTCCTGCCGTGCTCCAGGCGCTGGAACGCCTCCAGCGCGTACTGGTCGGGCATCGTCGACCAGCTGAACTTCGGCCCCCGGTAGCCCACGTCGAAGGCGTCGTAGACCTTGTCCAGGCCGTACCAGTCCGCCTCCGGCCAGGCCTTCTGCACCCCCGGCATGACCCCGACCGTGTCCCAGTCGCCGGTCTTCGCGAACGCCTTGGTGAGGGTCAGGTGGTCGCCGGACGTGACGGTGCGGTAGCGCTGCTGGTTGTCCACCCACAGGCCGGACAGGAAGGTGGAGTGGCCGAGCCAGCTGCTGCCGCCGTACGTCGCCGAGGTGAGCCAGCCGCTGCGGGCGTGGAAGCCCGCCTTCGCGAGCGACGCGGTGCCCGCGTCCAGCGTCCGGCCGACACCCGGTGCCATTACCGGGTCCTCGATCGCGCTGCGGCCGTAGCTCTCGATGAACGTGAAGACCACGTCCTTGCCGCGCAGATCCGGCACCAGCTCGGCGCCGGGCGTGGCGCCGAAGCGGTCCGCCTTCGCCTCCTTCGCGAAGGCCGCCTCGTCCCGCAGCGTGTCCACCACCCGGTGCGCCTGCGCCTCGGCGGCCCGGGAGGCGCTCGTGGTGGCGACCGGCACGCCGAAGGTCTGCACGCCCAGCGCCACACAGGTCATCCACACGGTGGCCGCCATCAGCGCGCCCCGTGCCGCCCGCTCCCGGTGTGCGGCGAGCAGCTCGCCGAGCCGGACCGCCGCCAGCGCCATGACCACCAGCAGCGAGACGGCCAGCACCACGGCGCCCACCGCGGCCCAGGCCGCCGCCGCCCCGCCCATCGAGTCCGCCACGAACGACTGCGCGTCGTCCAGCAGACCCCAGTCCAGGACCAGGTTGAAGCTCCGGCCCAGGTACTCGGTGAAGCCCATGTCGAGCAGGTTCAGCACGGTCAGCGCCCCGAGGGCGGTCCCGAACAGCGCCGCCGCCACCAGGCGCGGCACCCGGGGCAGGCAGAGCAGCAGCACCGCCGCGACGACCGCCTCCGCCGGGATCCGCGCGAAGCGGCTGGGCTCCAGGGCGACGAGGGTGTTGGGCAGCAGGAGGGCCCCGAGAACCAGAATGGCCGAAAGGGCCGTGGTGACCCGGCGGACGGCGAGCGCGGCGCGCGGGTGCCGGGTGCGCCATGCGCGCAGGCGAGTGAGGCGGGTCCGGAGGGTCCTGAGGGCGTCGAGCGGGGCCGGACCGGCTGTGCCGGGGGTGTCGGGGCCGCCGGGAGCGTCGTCGGGGGGCCGTGGCGGCCGGCGGAAAGGCGTGATGACGGGCACCCGAAGGTCCTTCCGTGCGAAACCCGGTGGACGGCGGGCCCCGGCGAGGGGGCCGGGACCCGCCGGACTCTCGTACGTCCGCCGCGGGCCGTCCGTTCACCGGTCCGCATGGTGAAATCCGCCGGCCTGTGAAAGCGTGATTCTCGCCACCTCTGATAGGAGTGGTGCTCAGATGAGCGGATCTTGGGCGACTCCACTTCTCCAAGGTGTGGCACTGAGTGCCATACCTTGATCGTTCATCGATCGAACTCAAAGGTGGGGAAGGGTGCTCATGTGAGCGATAGGAGCCGGGTAGGCGAGTTCATTCGTTCAAGAAGTGAAAACACAAGCGGTCGGTCGCTTGCCAAGCCTTGACTTTCGATCCGCTGGCGGACGAGTGGTTACGGGCGCACGACGCGCAAGTGGACGTACCCAGACGCCTTTGATCTGGGTACATTCCTCGCCGTCAGGGCAGCCACCGCGTCCTCGAGGAGTCGAGACCCGTGTCGGAAAACAAAGATCCCCAGGTAGCGAACGCAGCGAAGTTCGTTTACGACTTCACCGAGGGCAACAAGGACCTCAAGGACCTCCTCGGTGGCAAGGGCGCCAACCTCGCCGAGATGACCAACCTGGGTCTCCCGGTCCCTCCGGGCTTCACGATCACCACCGAGGCCTGCAAGACCTACCTCGACAGCGGCGAGGAGCCCGCGGCGCTGCGTGACGAGGTGAGTGCGCACCTCGACGCCCTCGAAGCGAAGATGGGCAAGAAGCTCGGCCAGGCCGACGACCCCCTCCTCGTGTCGGTGCGCTCCGGGGCCAAGTTCTCCATGCCCGGCATGATGGACACCGTCCTCAACATCGGCCTCTCCGACAAGTCGGTGCAGGGCCTGGCCAAGCAGGCCGGGGACGAGCGCTTCGCCTGGGACTCCTACCGGCGCCTGATCCAGATGTTCGGCAAGACCGTCCTCGGCGTCGACGGCGACCTCTTCGAGGAGGCGCTGGAGGCGGCGAAGACGGCCAAGAAGGTCGCGGTCGACACCGAGCTGGAGGCCGCCGACCTCAAGAAGCTCGTCACCAAGTTCAAGAAGATCGTCAAGACCGAGGCCGGCCGGGACTTCCCGCAGGACCCGCGCGAGCAGATGGACCTCGCCATCAAGGCGGTCTTCGACTCCTGGAACGGCGAGCGCGCCAAGCTCTACCGCCGCCAGGAGCGCATCCCGCACGACCTCGGCACCGCCGTCAACGTCTGCTCCATGGTCTTCGGCAACCTCGGCCCCGACTCCGGCACCGGCGTCGCCTTCACCCGCGACCCCGCCTCCGGACACCAGGGCGTCTACGGCGACTACCTCCAGAACGCCCAGGGCGAGGACGTCGTCGCCGGTATCCGCAACACCGTCGCGCTGGCGGACCTGGAGCAGATCGACAAGAAGTCGTACGACCAGCTGATGCAGATCATGGAGACGCTGGAGAACCACTACCTGGACCTGTGCGACATCGAGTTCACCATCGAGCGCGGCCAGCTGTGGATGCTCCAGACCCGCGTCGGCAAGCGCACCGCGGGCGCCGCCTTCCGGATCGCCACCCAGCTCGTCGACCAGGGCCTGATCGACGAGGCGGAGGCCCTCCAGCGGGTCAACGGCGCCCAGCTCGCGCAGCTGATGTTCCCGCGCTTCGACGAGGACGCCAAGGTCGAGAAGGTCGGCCGGGGCATCGCGGCCTCGCCGGGCGCGGCGGTCGGCAAGGCGGTCTTCGACTCGTACACCGCGGTGAAGTGGTCCCGCTCGGGCGAGAAGGTCATCCTGGTCCGCCGGGAGACCAACCCCGACGACCTGGACGGCATGATCGCCGCCGAGGGCATCCTGACCTCGCGCGGCGGCAAGACCTCCCACGCGGCCGTCGTCGCGCGCGGCATGGGCAAGACCTGTGTCTGCGGCGCCGAGGAGCTGGAGGTCGACACCAAGCGCCGCCGGATGACCGTGCCCGGCGGGCACGTCGTCGAGGAGGGCGACGTCATCTCCATCGACGGCTCCTCCGGCAAGGTCTACCTCGGTGAGGTGCCGGTCGTGCCCTCCCCGGTCGTCGAGTACTTCGAGGGCCGGATGCACGCGGGCGCGGAGGACGCCGACGAGCTGGTCGAGGCCGTGCACAGGATCATGGCCTTCGCCGACCGCAAGCGCCGCCTTCGGGTGCGCGCCAACGCCGACAACGCCGAGGACGCGCTGCGCGCCCGCCGCTTCGGCGCCCAGGGCATCGGCCTGTGCCGCACCGAGCACATGTTCCTCGGCGACCGGCGCGAGCTGGTGGAGCGGCTGATCCTGGCCGACACCGAGGCCGAGCGCGAGGAGTCCCTCAAGGAGCTGCTGCCGCTCCAGAAGCAGGACTTCGTCCAGCTCTTCGAGTCGATGGACGGCCTGCCGGTCACCGTCCGCCTCCTCGACCCGCCGCTGCACGAGTTCCTGCCCGACATCACCGAGCTGTCGGTGCGCGTGGCACTCGCCGAGTCCCGCCAGGAGCCGCACGAGAACGAGCTGCGCCTGCTCCAGGCCGTGCACCGGCTGCACGAGCAGAACCCGATGCTGGGCCTGCGCGGGGTCCGCCTCGGCCTGGTCATCCCCGGCCTGTTCACCATGCAGGTCCGAGCCATCGCCGAGGCCGCCGCCGAGCGCAAGGCCGCCAAGGGCGACCCGCGCGCCGAGATCATGATCCCGCTGGTCGGCACCGTCCAGGAGCTGGAGATCGTCCGCGAGGAGGCCGACCAGGTCATCGCCGAGGTCGAGGCGGCCACCGGCGCGAAGCTGAAGCTGTCGATCGGCACGATGATCGAGCTGCCGCGCGCCGCGCTGACCGCCGGTCAGATCGCCGAGGCCGCGGAGTTCTTCTCCTTCGGCACCAACGACCTGACCCAGACCGTGTGGGGCTTCAGCCGCGACGACGTCGAGGCCAGCTTCTTCACCGCCTACCTGGAGAAGGGCATCTTCGGCGTCTCACCGTTCGAGACCATCGACAAGGACGGCGTCGGCTCCCTGGTCGCCGCCGCCGCGAAGGCCGGCCGCGCCACGCGCCCCGACCTGAAGCTCGGTGTCTGCGGCGAGCACGGCGGCGACCCGGAGTCGGTCCACTTCTTCCACGAGGTGGGTCTGGACTACGTCTCCTGCTCCCCCTTCCGGATCCCGGTGGCCCGTCTTGAGGCGGGCCGGGCGGCGTCGCGGTCGAAGGGCAGCGACCACCGGTAACACCCCGAACGGGGTCAAGGCCCCGGAGCCGCCGTCTGTCACCCGACCACCCTCACCGATCGGCGGCGGCTCCGGTCCACCAGAAAAGGCGGCACCCGTGCGGGGGTGCCGCCTTTTGTGACACGTTCAACGGTGTGAATTCCTGTGTGCTGAGCAGCAGCAAGCTGTCAGCTGAGTTGGAGGGCCCTGGCAGCGGACAGGGGCCGGCACCCGGAACGGTGGTTGGATGACGCAGACGGATCACAGAGAACCGGCCGGCCCGACCACCCGGGACGGGACCGGCGGCAAAGCCGCCGACGCGGTCCCCAGCCCCCGCGGCGGGCCGCGGGAGCAGGTCCCCGAGGCCGGGCCCCCCGTCCGCAGGAACCGGCTCGCGGCCCTGGACGGACTGCGCTTCCTGGCCGCCCTGTCCGTGGTCTTCTTCCACTTCGTCGGCCAGGCGCCCTCCACGATGCAGACCATCTGGGACCGCCCCGTCCAGGACGTCTTCCCCGAGGCCCACGGCTACTTCGCCTACGGCCGTCTCGGCGTCGAACTCTTCTTCCTCATCAGCGGTTTCGTCATCTGCATGAGCGCGTGGGGCCGCACCCCGCGCGACTTCTTCATCTCCCGCGTCACCCGGCTGTACCCGATGTACTGGGCGGCGATCCTGATCAGCGGGTGTGTGATCTTCTTCGCCGACAACCCCTTCGGGCACCCGTCGCCGCGTGTGATCTTCGCCAACCTGACGATGCTCCAGACCCCGCTCGGGGTGGAGCACCTCGACTCCGTCTACTGGACGCTCTGGCCCGAGCTGTGCTTCTACCTCACCTTCGCGGTCGTGGTGTGGAAGGGCCTGACCTACCAGCGCGTGGTGATCTACTGCGGCCTGTGGACGGTCGCCGCGGTGCTGGCCCCCAGCGCCGACATCCACCTGCTCACGCTGCTGACCAACCCGCCGTCCGCCCCGTACTTCATCGCGGGCATGGCCTTCTACCTCATGTACCGCTACCGGCCGACGCCGCTGCTGTGGGGCATCGTCGCCATGTCGTGGCTGGTGGCGCTGCACTACCTGCTGACGCCCGACGGGGGCCGCCTCAACTGGGACTCCTGGCAGCCGGAGCGCGCCTGGCTGGTCGTGGTGATCACGGTGTTCTTCCTGCTGATCGCCGCCGTCGCGCTCGGCTGGACCAGCCGCGTCCGCTGGCGCGGGCTGACCGTCGCGGGCACCCTGACCTTCCCGCTGTACCTGCTGCACGACGCCATCGGCGTCAACGTCCTGCACCGCTTCGGCGACCGGGCCCACCCGTGGGTCGTGGTCTGCCTCACCGTCGTCGCCCTGGTCGCGCTCTCCTACGTCGTGCAGCGGTTCGTGGAGCGTCCGGTGGCCCTGGCCGCACGGCGCTGGCTGAGCAGCGCCGCCTTCAGCCTCAAGACGCCGGAGCCCCGCCGCTGAACCGACGGGGCTCCGCGCGCCGCACGCGGGGTCAGGCCGTGCCGTCGCCCCGGCGCCGCCGCGCGGCCAGCAGCAGTCCGCCGCCCGCGAGCACGACGATCCCGCCGCCCGCCGCGAGGTACGGCGTGTTGTCGTCGCCGCCGGTCTCGGCCAGGTCGGTGCCCTGCTGCCCGGCGGCCGCGTCCCCGCCGCCGGCCTCGCTCCCGGAGTCCTCGCCGCTCCCGGAGCCCGCCGCGTCGTCGGTGCCCTTGTCGTCGGCGTCCTTGTCGTCGGCGGGCACGAAGCCGGACGGCGGCTTGTCGCAGCCGACGCCGTCGTTGTCCCGGTCCAGGTGCTCGCCGTAGTGCTCGTCGCCCTCCTTGATGTTGGAGTACCCGGCGTCGTACGCCTCGGTGCAGTTCTTGAACGGGTGGGCGCCGTCGTGCGCCTGGGCGGCGGCGGCCGGCAGGGCGGCCAGGGCCAGCGCGGCGACGGTCACGGCGGCGGGCTTGCGGAGCAGCTTCATCGAGAGTCCCGGGAATGGTGTGAATGAGCGGATGTGAGGTGACGAAGCTATTGAGGTGACCGAGATGTGGTGGAGATATGAAGGACTCGTGATGGGAACGTGACGTGACCGGACGGTAGCTCTCCGCTCAGGTCCGCCGGACGCGTACGGTGAGAGAGGTCCGGACCAGCGAAGGAGCCGCCGATGACCGGCTGGAGCACGGGCGACATCCCCGACCTGGACGGGCGCGTCGCCGTCGTCACCGGGGCCAACGGCGGCCTCGGCTACGTGATCGCCCGGGAACTGGCGCGCAAGGGGGCGTCCGTCGTGCTCGCCTGCCGCAGCGAGGCGCGGGGGAGCGCGGCCGTGGGGCGCCTGCTCGGCGAGGTGCCCTCCGCCGCCGTGGAGCCGGCGCGGCTGGACCTCGGAGACCTCGCCTCGGTCCGGGAGTTCGCCTACGGACTGCCGTACGAGCGGGTGGATCTCCTCGTCAACAACGCCGGGGTGATGGCGCTGCCGCACGGCACGACGGTGGACGGTTTCGAGACCCAGTTCGGCGTCAACCACCTGGGGCACTTCGCCCTCACCGGGCTGCTGCTGCCCTCCCTGCTGGCCGCGCCCGGCGCCCGGATCGTCACCGTCTCCAGCTTCCTGCACCTGCTGGCCAACGTCGATCCGCGGGACCTCAACAGCGTGCGCCGGTACGGGCGCTGGACCGCCTACGCCCGCTCGAAGTCCGCCAACCTGCTCTTCACCCACGAGCTGGCGCGCCGGCTCGCGGCCCGGGAGGGCGCCTCGGACGTACGCGCGGTCGCCGCCCACCCCGGACACGCCGGGACCGGACTCCACGCCGCCGGGCCCCGGGCCGAGGGGCGCCGCCTCGCCGAGCGGCTGGCGCGGCTCGGGAGCCGGGTCGTCGCCCAGCCCGCCGAGGACGGCGCGCTGCCCGTCCTGTACGCGGCGACCGCGCCCGGCGTGCCCTCCGATTCCTTCACCGGCCCGTCCTTCGCGATGTGGCGCGGGTCGCCCGCACCGTCCCGGCGGGCGTCCTGGACCACCGACGACGCGATGGGGGAGCGGCTGTGGGCCGCCTCCGAGCGGCTCACCGGGGTCGTCTACGAGCCGCTGCTGCCCTGAGCGGCCGGGATCAGGCCGTCTGGCCGCCGTCCACCACCAGGTCGGTGCCCACCACCGACGCCGCGTCGTCCGACGCCAGGTACAGCACGGCCGCCGCGACCTCCGCCACCGCCGAGACCCGGCCCAGCGGCGTCTCCTCGCGCATCCGCTCGGCCCGCGCCGCCTCCGTCTCGCCCGGCCGCAGGGACATGGAGGTCGCCGTGGCGCCGGGGCTGACGGCGTTGATGCGGACCCCGTCCCCGACGTGGTCCAGGGCGGCGCCCCGGGTGAGGGCCGAGACGGCCGCCTTGGTCGCCGCGTAGGCGGCGGCGCCCGGGCTGCGCTTGTGCGCCCCGAAGGTGGAGGCGATGTTCACGATCGTGCCGCCGCCCGGCTGGGCGCGCATCTGCCGGACCTCCGCCCGCAGGGCGAGGAACACGCCGGTGACGTTGATGTCGAGCTGCGCGTGCCAGTCCTCCTCGGGCAGGTCGGCGAGGGGCACTCCGCCGCGGAAGACGCCCGCGTTGTTCACTGCTACGTCGAGGGCGCCGAAGTGATCCACCGCGGCGGCCACCAGGGCGTCCACGTCGGCGGGCCGGGCGACGTCGGCGGTGACGGCCAGCGCCTTGCCGCCCGCCTCCTCGACCAGGGCCGCCGTCTCGTCGAGCGGCCCGCGCGCCCGCCCGGCGACGACGACGTGCGCGCCCTCGGCGGCCAGGGTCAGGGCGACGGCCCGTCCGATGCCGGAGCCCGCGCCGGTGACGAGGGCGGTCTTGCCGGTGAAGCGCTGGGTGGTCATGAATCTCCCCTTTTCTCGACCGAGCTTCTTGGTCGAGCTTCTCTATCGATTTTCTTGACCGATCGGTTCAGTATGTGGCCGTGAAAACACCCCTCCGCAGAGGGGTGCGTCCGGGTCTCAGTCGAGCAGCGCGAGCGCCTGTTCCGCCGCGTCCCGCATCCTGGCCGGGTCCGGCGAGGCCTTGCCGACCACCCGCATGCCCTGGAGCAGTACCAGCAGCATCCGGGCGAGGGCCAGCGGATCGCGCCCGGCGGGCAGTTCGCCCTCGGCGCGGGCCCGGGCCAGCGTGGTGTGCAGCACGGTCTCCAGCTGGTCCCAGTTCCGCTCGACCCGCCGGGCGGCGTCCGTGTCGTGCGGGGCCAGCTCGGCGGCGGTGTTGGTGACGAAACAGCCGTGCAGGCGCGAGTCGTCGGCGCTCGCCTCGGCGGCGTAGCGCCGCACCAGGGCCCGTACGCCCGGCAGGGCCGGGCCCGGCCGGGACAGGTCCGCCAGCAGGTCCGGCAGCAGCCCCTGCTCGTAGTGGGCCAGCGCCTTCAGGTACAGCTCGCGCTTGTTGCCGAAGGTCGCGTAGATGCTGGCGCGCCCGACGCCGAGGTGCTCGACGAGGTCGGACATCGACGTCGCCTCGTAGCCGCGCCGCCAGAACAGCTCCAGGGCTGCCCGCAGCGCGGCGTCCGGATCGAACTCCTTGGTCCTGGCCACGGTCCGCAGCCTAGGCTTATCTGAAACGATCAGTCAAGAAGGGTGGATCAGGCGGCCTTCACCTCGTACGTCTCCACCCGCACCGCCGCGTCGTCCAGGCACTCGCCGGTCGTGAGGTCGAAGCGCTGCTTGAGCAGCGGGGAGGCGACGAACGGGCGGCCCCGGTGGGTGCCGGTCAGACCGCGGGAGAGAACCGCCGCGCCGGTGAACGGGTCCCGGTTGTCGATGGCGTACAGCCCGCCGTCCCGGTCGCGGAACAGGGCGACCTGGCCGCCGTCCGGGAGCAGGGCCGCCACGCCCCGGCCCGGGAGCAGGGCGCCGAGGTCGCAGGCCGTGAACCAGTCGTCGGTCAGCCGGAGCCGCACCTTCAGGTCGGTCGTCTCGGGTGCCAGGGTCTCGGGTGCCAGGGTCATCGCCGGGTGCTTCCTTCCAGGAGGTCGTCTTGCGAGGGGCGCCGCAGGCCGATGTCCAGCAGCGGCAGGTCGGGCTTCATCTGGTCGCGCTCGGGCACGAAGCCCACGACCGGGTCCGGGGTGCCGGGCGCGTTCACGAACGAGACGAACCGGGCCAGCTTCTCCGGGTCGTTGACGGTCTCGGCCCACTCGTCGCGGTAGTGCGCGACGTGGGCCCGCATCAGGGACTCCAGCTCGTCGCAGATGCCGAGCGAGTCGTGCACCACCACGTCCCGTACGTGGTCCAGGCCGCCGGGGATGCGCTCCAGCCAGGTGGAGGTGCGCTCCAGCTTGTCGGCGGTGCGGATGTAGAACATCAGGAACCGGTCGATCAGGCGGACCAGTTCGGCGTCGGAGAGGTCCTGCGCGAGCAGGTCCGCGTGGCGCGGGGTGGCGCCGCCGTTGCCGCCGACGTACAGGTTCCAGCCGTTGGAGGTGGCGATCACGCCGAAGTCCTTCGACTGGGCCTCGGCGCACTCGCGGGCGCACCCGGAGACCGCCGACTTCAGCTTGTGCGGGGAGCGCAGGCCCCGGTAGCGCAGCTCCAGGTCGATCGCCATCCGCACCGAGTCCTGGACGCCGTAGCGGCACCAGGTCTGCCCCACGCAGGACTTCACCGTGCGCAGCGACTTGCCGTAGGCGTGCCCGGACTCGAAGCCGGCGTCCACCAGCCGGGCCCAGATCAGCGGCAGCTGCTCGACGCGGGCGCCGAACATGTCGATGCGCTGGCCGCCGGTGATCTTCGTGTAGAGCCCGAAGTCCCGGGCGATCTCGCCGATGACGATGAGCTTCTCCGGCGCGATCTCGCCGCCCGGGATGCGCGGGACGACGGAGTAGGAGCCGTTGCGCTGGAGGTTGGCGAGGAAGTGGTCGTTGGTGTCCTGGAGCGCGGCCTGCTCGCCGTCGAGGACGTAGCCGCTGGCGCCGATCGCCGGGGCGAGGGAGGCGATGATCGAGCCGACCGCCGGCTTGCAGACCTCGCAGCCCTCACCGCCCCGGGCGCCCTCGCGGCCGTGCCGGTCGAGCAGCTCGCGGAAGGAGGTGATCCGCAGGGCGCGGACGATCTCGTACAGCTCCTCGCGGGTCTGCGCGAAGCAGCCGCACAGGCCCTTGTCGACCTCGACGCCGCTCGCCTCCAGCTCGGCGGTGACCAGCTGGCCGAGCACCTTGACGCAGGAACCGCAGCCGGTGCCCGCCTTGGTGCACTTCTTCACCTCGGGCACGGTGGTGCAGGAGTGCTCCGTCACAGCGCCGCGGATGGTGCCCTTGGTGACGTTGTGGCAGGAGCAGATCACCGCCTCGTCGGGCAGCGCGGACGGGCCCAGCTGGGCCGGGGCACCGGCACCGGCGGGCAGCACCAGGGACTCGGGGGAGACCGGCGGGACCGAGCCGGTGAAGGCGCGCAGGGTGCCGTACGCCTCCGCGTCGCCGACCAGGATGCCGCCGAGCAGCGTGCCGTCGCGGCCGACGACCAGCTTCTTGTACAGGCCCGCGCGGGAGTCGGAGTAGACGACGTCCAGGCAGTCGGCGGTGGTGCCGTGCGCGTCGCCGAAGGAGGCCACGTCCACGCCGAGCAGCTTCAGCTTGGTGGACAGGTCGGCGCCGGTGAACGCCGCCTCGTCCCGGGCGATGGTCGCGGCGGCCGTCTCGGCCTGCTCGTACCCGGGAGCCACCAGCCCGTACACCCGCCCGTCGGCCGCCAGCGCGCACTCGCCGATCGCGAACACGTGCGGGTCGGTGACGGTGCGGCACTGCTCGTCGACGCTGATGCCGCCGCGCTCGCCGACCGCGAGTCCGCAGTCCCGGGCCAGCTGGTCGCGGGGGCGGACACCGGCGCTGAACACCACCAGGTCGGTGGCGAGTTCGGAGCCGTCGGACAGCTTCATGCCGGTGACGGCGCCGTCGTCGCCGACCACCACCTCCTGCGTGCCCACGCCCGTGTGGACCGACAGGCCCATCTCCTCGATGGTGCGCAGCAGCGCCGCGCCGCCGCCCTCGTCGACCTGCACCGGCATCAGGCGGGGCGCGAACTCCACGATGTGCGAGGTGAGTCCGAGGCCCTTGAGCGCGCCCGCGGCCTCCAGGCCGAGCAGCCCGCCGCCGACCACCGCGCCGGTCGTCATGTTCTTCGCGTACTCCTCGATGGCGAGGAGGTCCTCGATCGTCCGGTAGACGAAGCAGCCCTCGGCGTCCTTGCCGGGCACCGGCGGCACGAAGGGGTACGAACCGGTCGCCAGCACCAGCACGTCGTACTCGACGACCAGCCCGGAGCGGGCGGTCACCGTGCGGGCCTGCCGGTCGATCGTCTCCGCCGGGTCCCCGACGCGCAGCTCGATGCCGTGCTCGGCGAGGAAGGCCGGGTCGGTCATCGACAGGTCCTCGGGGGACTTCCCCGCGAAGTACGAGGTGAGGTGGACGCGGTCGTAGGCGGGGCGCGGCTCCTCGCACAGGACGACCACGCGGTGCGTGCCGGTCAGGCCGCGCTCGGCGAGGGCCTCCAGGAAGCGCTGGCCGACCATGCCGTGGCCGACCAGCACGATCGTCGGGGTGTGCCCCGGGGTGGCGGTCATCAGGAGCCTCCGTCTTGGGTGAGCAGGTGGAGCAGGGGGCCGCCGTCGGAGGGGAGCGGCTCTGCTCCCTCCCAGGCGCGCGCCAGCGCGCCGACGGTGCCGAGTTCGCCGACCAGGACCCCGCCGACCAGCCGGTCGTCACGGACGACGACCTTGCGGTAGGTGCCCCGGGTGGCGTCGGCGAGCTGCACGACGTCGTCGCCGGGGCGGGGGTCGGTCTCGCCGAACGCGGCGAGGTCGAAGGGACTGTCCGGCCCGTCGAAGGGACCGGCGGGTCCGGTGAGGGTGAGCCGGGTCAGCGAGCGGGTGCCCAAGTAGCGGGCGGCGCCGTCGCGGGCGAGCAGTTCCGCCAGCACCTCCGCCTGTTCGAGGGCGGGCGCGGCCAGTCCGTACACGCGTCCCGCGTGCTCGGCGCAGTCGCCGACGGCGCGGATGTGCGGGTCCGAGGTGCGCAGCTCGTCGTCGACGAGGACGCCCTTGCCGACGTCGAGGCCCGCCTCCCGCGCGAGGGCGACCCGGGGCCGGACCCCGCACGCGAGCACGACCAGGTCGGCGCCCAGGGCGTACCCGTCGCCCAGCTCCACGGACCGCACCGCCCCGCCGACGACGCGCACGTCCCGTACCCGGCACTCCGTGTGCACCTCGACGCCGAGGCCCTCCAGGTGCCGCCGTACCAGCGCGGAGGCCGCGGGGTCGAGCTGGCGCTCCATCAGCCGCTCGGACTGCTGGGCGAGGACGACCTGGGCGCCGCGCACGGCCAGCGCACGGGCGGCGGACACCCCGAGCAGCCCGCCGCCGACGACGACCGCCCGAGCCCCCGCCCGCACCGCCTTCGACAGTCCGAGGCAGTCGTCCATCGTCCGAAACGCGTGCACGCCCTCGGGCAGCTCGTGGTCCGGGGTGAACAGGCCGCGCAGGGGCGGCAGCACGGCGTTGGAGCCGGTGGCCAGGACCAGCGTGTCGTAGGCGATCACCGACCCGTCGGCGCAGCGCACGGTCCGCCCGGCCCGGTCGACGCCGGTGACCCGGCCGCGCAGCAGCCCGGCGGGCGCCGGCAGGGCGATCACCTCCGGGCCGTACCGTCCGGCCAGCACCTCGGCGAGCAGCACCCGGTTGTACGGGCGGTGCTCCTCGTCGCCGACCAGCAGCGCGGGCGTGCCCAGCTCACCGAGCCGCCGGGCGAGCGTCACGCCCGCGAGTCCGGCGCCGATCACCACCACACGCGTTTTCGAGGTCATGGCACCGAGCGTGCGGTGCGGGTGTTACCCGGTGGCATCCCTTCTGTTTCCCACGGGGAACGCTGCCCTCAGCGGGGGCGGGCGGTCCGTGTGAGGGGCGCGCGGTCCGGGTGAGGGGCGGCCGGTCCGGCTGAGCGGCGGGCGGGAACCTCAGAAGTCCCTCATCTCGATGGACGGCACATCCATCCCGTCCATAAGGTCATGATCATGCCCGACATATCGCTGACCACGGTCGTCCTGCTCTGCCTCGCCGCGCTCGCGGCCGGCTGGATCGACGCCGTGGTCGGCGGCGGCGGCCTCCTGCTGCTGCCCGCGCTGCTGCTCGGCCTGCCCGCCGGCACCCCCGCCGCACACGCGCTGGGCACCAACAAGGCGGTCGCCATCGTCGGCACCACGGGCGCGGCGGTGACGTACGCCCGCAAGGCGCCGGTGGACGTGCGCACCGCCGTCCGCATCGGCCTGGCGGCGCTGGCCGGATCGTCCGGCGGGGCGTTCTTCGCGGCCGGGATGAGCACCGAGGTGCTCAAGCCGGTGATCATGGTGGTGCTGCTCGCGGTCGCGGCCTTCGTGATCCTGCGCCCCGCCTTCGGCACCGCGCCCGCCACCGGCCCGGCCACCCGCCGCCAGATCCTCGCCGCGATCGGCCTCGCCGGTCTCGGCATCGGCTTCTACGACGGCCTGATCGGCCCCGGCACGGGAACCTTCCTGGTCCTGGCCCTCACCGCCCTGCTCCACCTGGACCTGGTGACGGCGTCCGCCACCGCCAAGATCGTCAACTGCTGCACCAACGCGGGCGCCCTCGCCACGTTCGCCTGGCAGGGCGCGGTCCTGTGGCAGCTGGCCGTCCTGATGGCCGCCTTCAACCTGGCCGGCGGCATGTTCGGCGCCCACACCGCCCTCAAGAAGGGCAGCGGCTTCGTCCGCGTCGTCCTGCTGACGGTGGTCTTCGCCCTGGTGGCGAACCTGGCGTACGAGCAGTGGGTGGCGTAGCCGTTGCGGGCGGGGACGGCGCCTCGGTGTCACCGGCTTCCGGTCAGGTGGGCGAAGACGACCACGTTGCCCTGGTAGCCGGTGCTGCGTGAGTAGGGGCCGCCGCAGGTGATGACCCGCAGTTCGGGGCGGTCGGCGGCGCCGTAGACCTTCGCGTCGGGGAAGGCGTCGGCGGCGTAGACCTCCACCGCGTCCACCGTGAACACCGCGACGCCGCCGTCGCGCCGGTCGACCTCGATCGTCGCGCCCTTGGCCAGGGCGCCGAGCCGGTAGAAGACGGCGGGGCCCTCGGCGTTGTCCACGTGACCGGCGACGATCGCGGTGCCCGTCTCGCCGGGGGTGGTGCCGGCCTCGTACCAGCCGGCGAGGTTCTTCTTCTCGGCGGGCGGCACGTCCAGGCTGCCCGTCCCGGTCAGGCCCAGGCCCGTCAGCGGGGCGTCCACGCCGATCGCCGGGATGCGGACGCGGTCGGGCGGGGAGGGCGGCAGCGCCGGTGCGGCGGCGCCCCGGTCGGCCCGGTCGGCGGTGCCGGACTGCGCGGCCGACGGTTGCGGCGGAGCGTCGGTACCGGCACCGCCGAGCAGCAGCCACCCGCCCGAGCAGAGGGCGACCGCGGTGACGGCCGCTATCGCGGTGTCCTTGACCCTGCGCATGACGTCCCCTTTCCCTCGCGTCCCTGGGAAACCCCGGCCCCCTCCGGGCCGCGAGGGGCGTCGGACCCGGAGGGGGTGGGGAAGTGCGGTACCGGCGGACGGGCAGCGGAGGGTGCCCGTCAGATCCCGTCGCCTCTCGCCCGGCGATGCAGGAGCCAGGTACCGCCCGCGGCGGCGACGGCGAGAGCCGCCACACCGGCCGCGGTCTGCACGGGATCGGGGCCAAGAGCGCCGCCGACCCCCGTCTTCACGCTTCCTCTGGGGTACACCTGCTCGGCGGCCGAGGTCAGCGTGACCACCAGGTCGCCCGTCACCCGCCGCTCGTCGTCCCCACAGGTCGCGACGATCTCGTACGTCCCCGGCTGCGCGCTCGGCGGCACCTCGAAGTGCCCCGTCGCCCCGCCCCCGCCCTCGCCCGTGTCCGGCGCCAGCGGGAACGCGCCCGCGCCGACCGCGCTGGCGTCGCCCGCCGCCGCGCCGCCCTCCCCGCACACCGCGGTCGTCACCACGGCCCGGTCGCCCGGCACGACCGAGGACGGATACACCGTCAGGCCGCCGGTGACGACGGTCTCCCCGGCGTACCCCGGGGCCGCGGTGGTCAGACCGACGGCCGCGGCGGCGAGCGCGGTACCGGTCAGCAGACGGGCGGGACGTCGCATCGGTGCTCCTTGAGCTGTTCGGTGGCCCCTGCCCTACCGAGGAAAGTGGCACCGGGCCCGGCCCGCTCCCCGAGCGGGTGTGAACGGGTGACCGGTGCCTCCGAACGAGCCCGGGAGCGAGGCGGCTTGACCTCGAGCAAACTTGAGGTACCAGGCTCTCCCGCATGAACACCACGACCACCGTGAACGCGACGACCACGGTGAACACCACGACCGCACCGCTCCGCGTCACCCTGCTCGTCGGCAGCAACCGCCACGGCCGCTTCGGCCCCGTCGTCGCCGACTGGCTCCTGGACCGCCTCCGGGCCCACGACGACCTGGTCCCCGAGGTGGTGGACGTCGCCGGGGCCGAGCTGCCCACGACCCTCGCCCCGACCCCGGAAGCGACCGCCGCGCTGGCGGGGATCACCCCGAAACTGGCGGACGCCGACGCGTTCGTCGTGCTGACCCCCGAGTACAACCACTCGTTCCCGGCGGGCCTGAAGAACGTCATCGACTGGCACTTCACCGAGTGGCGGGCCAAGCCCGTCGGCCTGGTCTCCTACGGCGGCCTGGCCGGTGGCCTGCGGGCCGCGGAGCACCTGCGCCAGGTCTTCGCCGAACTGCACGCCGTCACCGTCCGCGACACCGTCTCCTTCCACAACGCGGGCGCGTCCTTCGACGGCGCGGGCCGGCTCAGGGACCCGTCCGGTCCGGACGCGGCGGCCAAGACGATGCTCGACCATCTGGTGTGGTGGGGGCGGGCGCTGCGGGAGGCGAAGGAGAAGCGGCCCTACGACGGCTTCTGAGGCGCCGCGGGAACGGCATAGGAACTTCCTATGGCACCCGCTGCAATTTCGTCTTTGCCCGCCTTCGATTTCCGGATCTACCGTGTGGAGGTCATCATGCGGAGCTGAAAAGGAACAAGGCCATGACTGTTGAGGAAAACGTGTCGGAGAACAGGGAATTCGCGGGAAAGCGCGCCCTGGTCACCGGCGGAACGCGCGGAATCGGCGCGGCGATCGTCCGCCGGCTCCTGGACGCCGGTGCCGAGGTGGTCACGACCGCGAGGTCGGCGACGGGCCGGGCGCCGGAGGGGGCGGGCTTCGTGCAGGCGGACGTGCGGACCCTCGCCGGGGCGAAGGCCCTCGCCGCGGCCGCGCAGGAGCGGCTCGGCGGGGTGGACGTCCTGGTCCACAACGCGGGCGGGGCGCGGCCCCACAAGGACGGCCTGGTCATCCCCGACGAGGAGTGGCTGGACACGCTGAACCTGAACCTCCTCGCGTCGGTCCGGCTTAACTCCCTCCTGGTGCCGGGCATGCGGGAACGGCGCTCCGGAGCGATCGTGCACATCTCCACGGCCGCGGTCGCGCCCCCGGCGCCCCCGTTCCTGCACTACCAGGCGGCGAAGGCGGCGCTGGACAACTACAGCGCCGGACTGGCCGCGACGCTGGCCCCTTCCGGCATCCGGGTCAACACCGTCAGCCCCGGCCGGACCGCCACCCCCGGCGGCGAGGAGACCCGGGAGCACTGGGCGAGCCTCGACGCCGGACCGGCCGCGACGGGCACCGCCCCGCTCGGGCGCGACGGCCTGCCCGACGACATCGCCCACGCGGTGCTGTTCCTCGCGTCCGACCGGGCCGGCTGGGTGACCGGGACCAGCCTCGCCGTGGACGGCGGCGAATATCCCAGGGGTTGAAATCAGAAAGACGTGGAGCCGGGAAATCGCGCGAAAAAAGGGATTCGGGAAATGGGTAGGTACAGCAACAAGAATGCCGTGATCACGGGTGGCGGCAGTGGAATGGGTCTCGCGATGGCGGAACTCCTGGTGGCCGACGGAGCCCGCGTCGTGATCACCGGCCGTTCGCAGGCCACGCTCGACGCCGCGCTGGAGCGGCTGGGCGAGAACGCGGTGGCCGTCCGGGGCGACGTGGCCTCACTGCCGGACCTGGACGCTCTCGCCGACCGGGTGAAGACCGAACTCGGCACGGTCGACGCCCTGTTCGTCAACGCCGGGGTCGCGACCCTCACGCCGCTCGAATCGACGACCGAGGAGGCGTACGACGAGCTGTTCGCGATCAACGTCAAGGGCGCCTGGTTCACCGTGCAGAAGCTCGCCCCGCTGCTGAGCACGGGCGCCGGCGTGGTCCTCACCACCTCGGTCGCCAACGTCATCGGGTTGGCGGACACCAGCGTCTACGCGGCCGGGAAGGCGGCGCTGCGCTCGATGGCCCGCAGCTTCTCCCGTGAGCTGCTGCCCCGCGGCATCCGGGTCAACGCGGTCAGCCCGGGACCCGTCGACACGGGAGCCCTGGACGCGGTGATGACCGCCGAGGAGGCCGAGCGGTTCAAGGCGGAACGGGTCGCGGACAACCCCATGCGGCGCTTCGGCACCCCCGAGGAGATCGCCCGGGCCGCCGCCTTCCTCGCCTTCGACGCCACCTACACGACCGGCGCCGAGCTGGCCGTGGACGGCGGCGCCACCCAGCTCTGAGCGAACCGGTACCAGGTCTCCTGGCGCAGGAACTCCAGCAGCGCCGTCTCCGCGGGGCCCGCGCCGGGCCGGACCGCGGCGACGACGGGCTGGGACACGGCCGGGGACACCGGGCGCACCAGGTGCTCGTGACCGGGGGGCACCGCGGAGGCCGGGACGAACGTCACCCCGAGGCCGTGGGCGGCCCAGCGCACGGCCGTCGCGGTCTGGGAGACGCGGGCGACGGTGGTCGGGGCCAGCCCGTTCTCCCGCAGCACCTCCACCAGTACGCCGTCGAGCGCGCTGGCGGGGTCGAACCGCACCCAGGGTTCCCGCTCCAGGTCCCGCAGCGCGACCCGGTCCGCGGCGAGCTGCGGATGCCCGGCCGCCAGCACCACGACGAACTCCTCGTCGCCGAGGTGGTGGCCGTCGTACAGGCCCTCCTCGCACGGTCCGGCCATGAGGGCGAGGTCGATCACGCCCCCGCGGGCCAGCCGCTCCAGCTCGGTCGGGTTCGGCTCCTCGAAGACGGTGACCTCCAGGCGGGAGAAGCGGCGGCGCAGCGCGCTCAGGGCGCCCGGCAGCTGCCGCGTGCCCAGGCCCATCTGCACCGCGACCACCAGCTCGCCCGCCAGCTCCTCGGCACCGGCCCGTGCCGTCGCCCGCGCCCGGCGCGCCGCGTTCACCGCGATCTCCGCGTCCCGCAGGAAGGCGCGGCCGGCCACGGTGGGCACCAGACCGGTCGGGGTGCGGGAGAACAGCTCCACGCCGAGGTCCCGCTCCAGACCGCGGATCTGCTGGGACACCGAGGGCTGGGCGACGCGCAGCGTCTCGGCCGCGGCCGTCACCGAGCCCTCCTCGGCGACGGCCAGGGCGTACTCGAACTGCCTCAGGCTCATCGGCTCCCGTCCCGCCTCGCTCGTGCTCTCGCCGCAAGCGTAAGCGAGCGCGGGAAGAGCGCAGGCCGTAGGCCCTTGTCAGCCCTGTCGGCCCACGTTCACCGCGCTCCACGCCGCGCCGACCGCGGCGTACTCGGCGCTGTCGGTGCCGTACAGGTCACCGGCCGCGCTCAGGGTGGCGGCGCGGGCGCCCGCGTAGTCCGTGGACGAGGTCATGTACACCGTCAGCGCCCGGTACCAGATGTCGCCCAGCTTGTCCCGGCCGATCCCGGAGACCGTGGAGCCGTCGCAGGTCGGGGAGTCGTACGCCACGCCGCCCACGGTCCGCGCGCCGCTGCCCTCGGCCAGCAGGTAGGCGAAGTGGTTGGCGACGCCGGAGGAGTAGTGGACGTCCAGGTCGCCCAGCGA
The DNA here is from genome assembly GCF_044590125.1 of Streptomyces sp. BBFR25. NCBI lineage: Bacteria > Bacillati > Actinomycetota > Actinomycetes > Kitasatosporales > Streptomycetaceae > Streptomyces > Streptomyces sp. BBFR25. The sequence continues at coordinate 2,834,972 of NZ_CP172447.1, read as the reverse complement.
GGTGGTCCAGCAGTCGGCGGAGCTGCCGTCCCTGCTCGGCCGGTCCATGTACCGCAGGGCGTCCCGGCCGAAGCCGTCCCGGACGACCTTCTCGCCGATTCGGTAGTCCCCGGGGTCGGCGGAGTTGTCCGCGTGCCACTCGACCAGGGCGCCGAAGATGTCGGAGGTCGCCTCGTTCAGGCCGCCCGACTCGCCCGAGTACGTCAGCGCCGCCGTCTTCGACGTCACCCCGTGCGACATCTCGTGCGCGGCGACGTCCAGCGAGACCAGCGGCCCGAACGTCGTCCCGTCACCGTCGCCGTACGTCATGCAGAAGCAGCCGTCGTCCCAGAAGGCGTTGTTGTACCGGGTGCCGTAGTGCACGCGGTTGTACGAGCCCTTGCCGTCGCCCGCGATGCCGCGGCGCCCGTGGACGTCCTCGTAGTAGTCCCAGGTGGCGTCGGTGCCGTACTGCGCGTCCACCGCCGCCGAGGCGCGGTCGTCCGCCTTCCCCGTGCCCCAGTGGTTGTCGGCGTCGGTGAACGGCGTCGCGGGCGCCCGCACCAGGCAGAGGGTGAGGAGGCACAGGTCGGTCCGGTTCGCCGCGTCCCCCGTGTACGTGCCGCCGCGCGTCGCGTCCTCGAGCCGGTACGACGACCCGGACCGCGTCGTCTCCAGCGGCACCGTGCCCCCGTACAGCGACCGGCCCTCGCCGGACGCCGACTCGACGGTGTCCCAGGCGTCGATGCGGGCGCCCGTGCCCGCGTCGGTCAGCACGGTGCGCGCGACCGGGTTGCCGAGGGAGTCCAGCGCCGCCGCGTCGGTCCGCCAGGCCAGCTTCGGGGCGCCGTGCAGGGCGTCGACGACCAGCTCGGGCCTGGCGGTGAGCCTCTTCAGCAGTTCGCCCGGGTTGGCGGCGCGCAGCGCGTTCGCGGCCAGGTCGGCGGCCCTGGGCGCCGACAGCTTCGGGGTGAGGGTGGGCAGGGAGAGCGGGGTGTCCGTCGCGCGGTCGGCGCCGCGGAAGCCGCCGTCGGGGGCGAGGTGGACGACGAAGTCCCCGCCGAGGACGGGGAGGTGGCGGTAGGTGCGGTCGTAGCGGACGTGCTGGGTGCCGTCCTCGTCGACGACGACGTCGCGGACCTCGGTGTCCTGGGCGTCCGTCAGGTCCAGGGCGGCGGCGTGGTCCGACAGGGCCGCCGCCGCGTGGTCGAGGGCTGCGGCCCGGGTGGGGCGGTCGGCGGCCGCGGCACCGGGGGCGAGCGCGGCGATCAGCAGGGTCGCGGTGGTGGTGGCGGTACCGGCCAGGACGAGACGGGCACCTCTGACGTGCCGTATTCGGCTCATCGATCTCCTCGGTACGGGCGCGCCTTTCGGCGCTCGGGGGCGCTGTTGCCTGACTCGGATTCAAGATCTCGAGACATGACATGTCCATAGCGCTCCCGTGGAGATCATGGGAGGAGAGGATGACGCCGTCAGGACGTCACCGTTTCCACCCGCACCGCGCACACCTTGAACTCCGGCATCCGCGAGGTCGGGTCCAGGGCCGGGTTGGTCAGCGTGTTGGCGCGGCCCTCGCCGGGCCAGTGGAAGGGCATGAACACGGTGTCGGGGCGGATGCCGGTGGTGATGCGGGCCGGTGCCACCGCCCGCCCCCGCCGGGACACGACCGCCAGCGGGTCGCCCTCGGCCGCCCCCAGCCGCGCCGCCAGCCGCGGGTGCAGTTCGACGAACGGGCCCGGCGCGGCGGCGTTCAGCTCGGCCACCCGCCGGGTCTGCGCCCCGGACTGGTACTGCGCCACGACCCGGCCCGTGGTCAGCAGCACCGGGTACTCGTCGTCCGGTTCCTCGGCGCTCGGCCGGTGCGTCACGGGCACGAAGCGGGCCCGGCCGTCCTCGGTGGCGAAGCGGTCGAGGAACAGGCGCGGGGTGCCCGGGTGGGGCACGGCGTCGTCGCCCGCGGGCGGTGCCGGACACGGCCAGAACACGCCGTTCTCCTCCGCCAGCCGCCGGTAGCCGATCCCGGAGTAGTCCGCCGGGCCGCCCGCGCTCGCCCGCCGCAGCTCCTCGAAGACCTCCTCGGGCTCGGTCGGGAAGCCCTTCTCCACGCCGAGCCGCCCGGCCAGCCCGTGCAGCACCTCCAGGTCGCCGCGGACCCCGTCCGGCGGCGTGATCGCCCGCCGCCGCAGCAGGACCCGGCCCTCCAGGTTCGTCGTGGTCCCCGTCTCCTCGGCCCACTGCGTCACCGGCAGCACCACGTCCGCCAGTTCGGCCGTCTCGGAGAGCACCACGTCGCACACCGCGAGGAAGTCCAGCGACCGCAGCCGCCCCTCGATGTGCGCCGCGCGGGGCGCCGACACGACCGGGTTGGACCCCATCACCAGCAGCGACCTGACGTCCGTGCCCAGCGCGTCCAGCAGCTCGTAGGCGCTGCGCCCCGGCCCCGGCAGCGCGTCGGGGTCCACGCCCCACACCTCGGCGACGTGCCGCCGCGCCGCCGGGTCGGTCAGCTTGCGGTAGCCCGGCAACTGGTCGGCCTTCTGCCCGTGTTCGCGCCCGCCCTGCCCGTTGCCCTGCCCGGTCAGACAGCCGTACCCCGACAGGGGCCGCCCGGCCCGCCCGGTCGCCAGGCACAGGTTGATCCACGCGCCCACCGTGTCCGTGCCCTTGGCCTGCTGCTCGGGCCCGCGCGCGGTGAGCACCATCGCTGCCTGCGGCGCGCAGAACAGCCGCACCGCCTCCCGCAGTTCGGGGACGGACACCCCCGTGATCCGCTCCACGTGCTCCGGCCAGTGCGCCATCGCCGCCGCCCGCGCCTCCTCCCAGCCGGACGTGCGCTCCTCGACGTAGGCCTCGTCGACCCGGCCCTCGGCGACCACCAGGTGCAGCATGCCCAGCGCGAGGGCGAGGTCGGTCCCGGGCCGGGGCGCGAGGTGCAGGTCGGCCTGTTCGGCGGTCTTCGTCCGGCGCGGGTCGACGACGATCAGCGTGCCGCCGTTCTCCCGCAGTTCGGTGAAGTACCGCAGGGACGGCGGCATCGTCTCCGCCGGGTTCGACCCGACGAGGATCACGCACCCGGTCCTCGGGACGTCCTCCAGCGGGAACGGCAGCCCCCGGTCGAGCCCGAAGGCCCGCGTCCCGGCCGCCGCGGCCGACGACATGCAGAACCGCCCGTTGTAGTCGATCTGCGAGGTGCCGAGCACCACCCGGGCGAACTTGCCCAGCGCGTACGCCTTCTCGTTGGTCAGCCCGCCGCCGCCGAACACCCCGAGCGCGTCCGCGCCGTACCGCGCCCGCGTGCGCTCCAGGTTCCCGGCGATCCGGTCCAGCGCCTCGTCCCACCCGGCCGGCACCAGCGCGCCGTCCTCCGACCGCACCAGCGGCGAGGTCAGCCGCGCGCCCGGCGCGAGCACCGCCGCCGCCGTACGACCCTTGCCGCACAGCGCGCCCCGGTTCACCGGGAAGTCCGCCCGCTCGGACACCTCGACGGTCCCGCCCTCGACCGGTGTCAGATTCATCCCGCACTGAAGCGCGCAGTACGGGCAGTGTGTGGGCGTGGCGGCGCCCGGAGCGGCGGTGGTGTGCGTGCCGGTGTTCTGCATGCGGCCCAGCCTGCGGCTTGCGTGTTACGCGACCGGGCGGCGCCCTGTTACACGGCGGGGACGGCGACCTCCCCGCCGCCGCGGGGGCACGGTGAGGGACGCGTCACCCGGCGTCGGCCAGGGCCCGCGCCACCCCCGGCTCCCTGGGACCGAGGAAGTGCGGATCCGGCTCGAACACCGCGTCCAGCGCCGCCTTTCCCGCCGCGAGGACCTCCCGCGCGCCCCCGTAGTACCAGGTCACGTCGTGCTCGTCGTCGACCCCGACGCCGTACGACGCCACCCCCGCCTCCTGGCACAGGGCGACCGCCCGTCGGATGTGGAAGCCCTGGCTGATCAGCACGGCCCGGTCGACGCCGAAGATCCGCTTCGCCCGGACGCAGGAGTCCCAGGTGTCGAAGCCCGCGTAGTCGCTGACGATCCGCCCGTCGGGCACACCGTGCCGGACCAGGTAGGCGCGCATGGCGTCCGGCTCGTCGTACTCCTCGCGGCTGTTGTCCCCGGTCACCAGCACCACCTCGATCCGCCCCGCCCGGTACAGCTCCGCCGCCGCGTCCAGCCGGTGCGCGAGGTACGGCGAGGGCTCCCCGTCCCACAGCCCGGCCCCGAAGACGACCGCGACCCCGGTACGGGGCACGTCGGCGACGGTGCGCAGCCGGTCGTCCGTGACCAGGCGCAGCCATGCGGCGGGCAGCAGCGCCAGCACGCACCCGGCCACCACCGCCCGGACCAGCCGCCGCTGCCCCTTCCGGGTGCGCGGCAGGCGCGGTCTGCGAAGTCTCGGGCGGCGCATCGGACGCTCCCCTCCCCGGTCGGTCCCTGTCATCAGGGACGCCCCGCCGGGCCGTCCGGTTCACCCGGCGCCGCTCACACGAGGGGGACGGTGCGGTGTGAACCGACGGAAAATCCCCGTGACACCCACGCAACGGGAAGGCAACGTCCGGCGGCCACCCTCGGTGCATGACGGCGACGACAGTGATGAACAAGAGGAGCACAGCGGCCACCGGCGGCGCACCCGCCCTGGTCGTCGTCGCCCACGGCAGCCGCGACCCGCGCGCCCTGAGCACCGTACGGGCCCTCCTCGACCGGGTCCGCGTCCTGCGCCCCGCCCTGCCGGTGCACCTCGGACACGTCGAGCTGAACGAGCCCCTGCTGCCGGACACGCTCGCCGCCCTCGGCGACGGGGCGGCGGTCCTCGTCCCCCTCCTGCTCAGCCGCGGCCACCACGTCAAACGGGACATCCCGGAGATGGCCGCGGCATCCCCGGCCCGCACCCGCGTGGCCGCCCCGCTCGGCCCGCACCCGCTCCTGGTGGACGCCCTCCGGGCCCGCCTCACCGAGGCCGGCTGGCCCGCCCACGCGGGCCCCGACCACGCCGTCGTCCTCGCCTCGGCGGGCTCCCGGGACCCGGAGTCCCGCGCCGACACCGCCCGCACCGCGGCCGCCCTCTCCGCCCGCCTCGGCGTCCCGGTCGTCCCCGCGTACGCCTCGGCGGCGACCCCGACGGTCCCGGAGGCCGTGCGCGAGCTGACCGCCCGTGGCTACCGCAGGGTGGCCGTCGCCTCCTGCTTCACCGCCCCGGGCCGCTTCGCGACCGAGTGCACGGCAGCGGCCCCGTGGATCGCCTCCGAGCCCCTGGGCACCCACCCGGCGATGGCCCACTTGCTGCTGCACCGCTATGACCGGGCACTTGACGGAGGCGGCGAGACCAACGCGGTCAAAGGGGCGCGGGGAACTGCGCGACCAGCCACAACCGAACCCGCACTCGCCCGATAACCGCACCGGGCAGACGAGTAGGCCCCCACCTGTCACACCTTCCCCTTACTGTTCATGACATGGAAGGCACCGCACCCCCCACCCCGTACGACCCGGCGTCAGCCGCCCGTTACGCCCCCGAACCAGACAAACGCCCCGGCCGCACCGCCTTCCAGCGCGACCGCGCCCGCATCCTGCACTCCGCCGCGCTGCGCCGCCTCGCCGGGAAGACGCAGGTCGTCGCGCCGGGGGAGGGCAGCCCCGGCTGGGACGCCAGCCCCCGCACCCGCCTCACGCACTCCCTGGAGTGCGCCCAGGTCGGCCGGGAGCTGGGCGCCGCCCTCGGCTGCGACCCGGACCTCGTCGAGGCGGCCTGCCTCGCGCACGACCTGGGCCACCCGCCCTTCGGGCACAACGGCGAACAGGCCCTCAACGCCTTCGCCGAGGACTGCGGCGGCTTCGAGGGCAACGCCCAGTCGCTCAGGCTCCTCACCCGCACCGAGCCCAAGCGGTTCACCGAGGACGGCTCGGTCGGGCTCAACCTCACCCGCGCCACGCTCGACGCCGCCACCAAGTACCCCTGGCCGCGCGGCGCCCACCCCCGCGACCCCCTCTCGCCGAAGTTCGGGGTGTACGACGACGACCGGCCCGTCTTCGAGTGGCTCCGCAAGGACGCCCCGGGAGCCCGCACCTGCTTCGAGGCGCAGGTCATGGACTGGGCCGACGACGTGGCGTACTCCGTGCACGACGTCGAGGACGGCCTGCACGCCGGGCACATCGACCCCAACTGCCTGCTCGCCGACCCCGAGCGCGAGGCCGTCTTCGACGCGGCCGTCGGACGGTACGTCCCCGCCGGCACCGAGCACGCCGAACTCGCCGCCGCCCTCGACCGGCTCCTCGCCCAGGACTGGTGGCCGCACGGCTACGACGGCTCGGCGGGCGCCCAGGCGCGGCTGAAGGACGCCACCAGCCAGCTCATCGGCCGCTTCTGCCTGTCCGCCGAGGCCGCCACCCGCGCCGCGTACGGCGGCGGCCGGCTCACCCGGTACGGCGCCGAGCTGGTCGTGCCCCGCGCGACCCGCATGGAGTGCGCCGTCCTGAAGGCGGTCGCCGTCCGCTACGTCATGCAGCGCACCGAGCAGGAGCGGCTCCGCGCCGACCAGCGGATCGTCGTCGCGGAGCTGGCCGAGGCGCTGACCGCCCGGGCCCCCGACGGGCTCGACCCCCAGTTCCGCGCCCTGTTCGACGGGGCCGCCGACGACCGGGCCCGCAAACGGGTGATCGTCGACCAGATCGCCTCCCTCACCGACGCCTCGGCCCGCTCGCTTCACGCCCGCCTGACGGGGCATCCGTGAGACTGGCGGCGGGACGGGTGGGACCCGGCGGCGCCCCGATCGCCCGAAAAGCGGTACTCGAGCGGTCGGAACGCGGCAGGTCGTGGCCTGATCGGGTCGTTCCCCCTTCCCGCACCACGCCGCGTGCGGGACGCTCGCATGTGGCGGCACCCTGACGAGGAGGCAAACAAGTGGTCGACGCGGATCAGACATTCGTCATCGTCGGAGGCGGCCTGGCGGGCGCGAAGGCGGCCGAGACACTCCGCACGGAGGGCTTCACCGGCCGGGTGATCCTCGTCTGCGACGAACGCGACCACCCCTACGAGCGTCCGCCGCTGTCCAAGGGCTACCTCCTCGGCAAGGAGGAGCGCGACAGCGTCTTCGTGCACGAGCCCGCCTGGTACGCGCGGCACGACATCGAGCTGCACCTCGGCCAGACCGTCGTCGCGATCGACCGCGCCGCCAAGACCGTCCACTACGGCGACGACGGCACCCACGTCAGGTACGACAAGCTGCTCATCGCGACCGGCGCCGAGCCCCGCCGCCTGGACGTCCCCGGCACCGACCTCGCGGGCGTCCACCACCTGCGCCGCCTGGCGCACGCCGAGCGCCTCAAGGGCGTCCTCGCCTCTCTCGGCCGGGACAACGGGCACCTGGTGATCGCCGGGGCGGGCTGGATCGGCCTGGAGGTCGCGGCGGCGGCCCGCGAGTACGGGGCGGAGGTCACCGTCATCGAGCCCTCCCCGACCCCGCTGCACGGCGTCCTCGGTCCCGAGCTGGGCTCCGTCTTCGCCGAGCTGCACGAGGCGCACGGCGTCCGCTTCCGCTTCGGCGTGCGGCTGACCGAGATCGTCGGCCAGGACGGCATGGTGCTGGCCGCCCGCACCGACGACGGCGAGGAGCACCCCGCGCACGACGTGCTCGCCGCGATCGGCGCCGCCCCGCGCACCGCGCTCGCCCAGGCCGCCGGGCTTCAGATCGCCGACCCCGCCCACGGCGGCGGCATCGTCGTCGACGACCACCTGCGCACCTCCGACCCCGACGTCCACGCGGCGGGCGACGTGGCCTCCTTCCACCACGCCCTCTTCGACACCAGCCTGCGCGTGGAGCACTGGGCCAACGCCCTGAACGGCGGTCCGGCCGCCGCCCGCGCGATGCTCGGCAAGGGCCTCGCCCACGACCGCGTGCCGTACTTCTTCACCGACCAGTACGACCTGGGCATGGAGTACTCCGGCTGGGCGCCGGCCGGGTCGTACGACCAGGTGGTGATCCGCGGGGACGCGGCGAAGCGCGAGTTCATCGCCTTCTGGGTGAAGGAGGGCCGGGTGCTGGCCGGGATGAACGTCAACGTGTGGGACGTCACGGAGCCGATCCAGCAGCTGATCCGCGCGAAGACCCGGGTGGACACGGAGGCGCTGGCGAACCCGCACGTATCCCTGGAAAGCCTCGTCGCGTAGCCGTCGGCCCGGACCTGTCGGTGCCGCCCCGTAGACTTCACGCGTGGCAGGACGGATCAACGACGAGGACGTGAAGGCGGTACGGGACGCGGTCCCGATCGACGCCGTCGTCTCGGAGTACCTCCAGCTGCGCAACGCCGGCGGCGGCAATCTGAAGGGGCTGTGCCCCTTCCACGACGAGAAGTCGCCGTCCTTCCAGGTCAGTCCGAGCAAGGGGTTCTTCCACTGCTTCGGCTGCCAGGAGGGCGGCGACACCATCACGTTCGTGATGAAGATCGACCACCTCACCTTCTCGGAGGCGGTCGAGCGCCTGGCCGGCCAGGCAGGCATCACCCTGCGCTACGAGGAGGGCGGGTACAACCCCTCCCACCAGCGCGGTGAGCGCATCCGCCTGGTCGAGGCCCACAAGATCGCCGCGCAGTGGTACGCGGAGCAGCTGGCGACCGGCCCCGAGGCGGACACCGGCCGCGCCTTCCTCGCCGACCGCGGTTTCGACCAGGCCGCCGCCGAGCACTTCGGCGTCGGCTACAGCCCCCAGGGCTGGGACCACCTCACCCGCTACCTGCGCGGCAAGGGCTTCAGCGACAAGGAGCTGCTGCTCTCCGGCCTCTCCCAGGAGGGCCGCCGCGGCCCCATCGACCGCTTCCGCGGCCGCCTGATGTGGCCGATCCGCGACATCGGCGGCGACGTCGTCGGCTTCGGCGCCCGCAAGCTCTACGAGTCGGACAACGGCCCGAAGTACCTGAACACCCCCGACACCGCGATCTACCGGAAGTCCCAGGTCCTCTACGGCATCGACCTCGCCAAGAAGGACATCGCGAAGGCGTCCCGCGCGGTCGTCGTCGAGGGCTACACCGACGTCATGGCCTGCCACCTCGCCGGTGTGACGACGGCCATCGCGACCTGCGGCACGGCCTTCGGCGGCGACCACATCAAGATCCTGCGCCGCCTCCTGATGGACAACGGCTCGGCCCGCGTCATCTTCACCTTCGACGGCGACGCGGCCGGTCAGAAGGCGGCCCTGCGCGCCTTCGAGGACGACCAGAAGTTCGCCGCCGAGACCTACATCGCCATCGCCCCCGACGGCATGGACCCCTGCGACCTGCGCCTGGCCAAGGGCGACGACGCCGTCGCCGACCTGGTCGAGCCGCGCACCCCGCTCTTCGAGTTCGCCCTGCGCCAGATCGTCTCCCGCTACGACCTGGACACCCCGGCAGGCCGCGCCTCCGCCCTGGACGAGGCCGCCCCCGTCGTCGCCCGGATCAAGAACAGCGGCGCCCAGCACGAGGTCGCCGTGCAGCTCGCCGGGATGCTCGGCATCCTCGACACCCAGTTCGTCGTCAAGCGGATCGCCCAGCTGGCCCGCTGGGCCCGCGACCGCGGCGGCAAGGGCCCGGCCCCCGACCAGCGGCAGCGCGGCGGCGCCCCGCAGCAGGCGGGACCCATGACGGCGACGCCCCGGGGCCCCGCCCTCAACCTCCGCAACCCGGTCTTCGCCACTGAGCGCGAGCTGCTCAAGCTCGCCCTCCAGCGCCCCGAGTTGGTCTCCCCGGCCTTCGACGCGTACGGCGTCGACGAGTTCACCGCCCCGCCCTACGCCGCCGTACGCGAGGCGATCATGGAGGCGGGCGGCGCCGAGTTCGGCGTCCAGGACCCGCAGGACTACCTGGTCCGGGTCCGTGAGGCCGCCCCCGACGACGCGGTCCGCGCCATGGTCACCGAACTCGCGGTCGAGGCGATCATGCTGCACCGCGGCGTGAAGGGCGTCGACGAGATCTACGCGGGCGCCCAGCTCGTCACGGTCCGCCGCCGAGCCGTCGAGCGCCGCATCCGCGACATCACCGGCCGCCTCACCCGCCTCTCCGGCCACGGAGACCCCGCCGAACTGGCCGCCGTGCAGAACGAGCTGTGGATCCTCCAGCAGTACGACCAAAACCTCCGCGAACACGGCGCCGCCGCGCTCTAGGCCCGGCCCCGGAACACCCGCGGGTAACCCTTCAGTCACGGCCCGGACGCAAAAAGTCACCGCACGCCCCTCGTGGCGGCGATGTGTCGTACCCCACACTGGGGGCGGTGCCCGAGGGCACGCGTGCGAGGCGGACGGCGGTGAGCGGGCCGGCTCCGCCCCCGTCGTACCGCCGCCGGCCCCCGCCGGCCGCGTCCATCCTGGAGGTCGCCCCCGTGCAGACCCGGACCCTCACCCAGACCGACACCGGTACCGGCGGCGCGCGGCCGGACGCGGAGCGCGATGTGCTCGTCGCGCTGCCCGCGCAGCCCGGTGCCGGGGCGGCGGGGCACCATCCCGACGCCCCCGCGGACGTGCCCGAGCTGCCGGAACCGCCGCCGCCCACCCGTACGGAGTCCGGCGGCCCCTCCTCCGACCTGTTCCGGCAGTACCTGCGCGAGATCGGACGGATTCCGCTGCTCAGCGCGGCCGAGGAGGTCGACCTCGCCCGGCGCGTGGAGGCCGGGCTGTTCGCCGAGGAGAAGCTGCGGCGCACCCCCGACCTGGACAGCAGCCTCGCCCACGACCTCGACCGGCTCGTCGTCCTGGGCCGCCTCGCCAAGCGCCGCCTGATCGAGGCCAACCTGCGGCTCGTGGTGTCGGTGGCCAAGCGGTACGTCGGCCGCGGGCTGACCATGCTGGACCTGGTCCAGGAGGGGAACCTGGGGCTGATCCGGGCGGTCGAGAAGTTCGACTACGCCCGGGGCTACAAGTTCTCCACCTACGCCACCTGGTGGATCCGCCAGGCCATGTCCCGCGCCCTGGCCGACCAGGCCCGCACCATCCGCGTCCCCGTGCACGTCGTGGAGCTGATCAACCGGGTCGTCCGCGTCCAGCGCCGGATGCTCCAGGAACGCGGCTACGAACCCACCCCGCAGGAGGTCGCCGCCCACCTGGACCTGGCCCCCGAGCGCGTCGGGGAGGTGCTGCGCCTGGCCCAGGAGCCGGTGTCCCTGCACGCCCCGGTCGGCGAGGAGGACGACGTCGCCCTCGGTGACCTCATCGAGGACGGCGACGCCGCCAGCCCCGTCGAGTCGGCCGCGTTCCTGCTGCTGCGCCAGCACCTGGACGCGGTGCTCTCCACCCTCGGCGAACGCGAACGCAAGGTCGTCCAGCTCCGCTACGGCCTGGTCGACGGCCGCCCCCGCACCCTGGAGGAGATAGGCCGCCTCTTCGGCGTCACCCGCGAACGCATCCGCCAGATCGAGTCCAAGACCCTCAACAAACTCCGCGACCACGCCTACGCGGACCAGTTGAGGGGCTACCTGGACTGACCTGCCTCCTCACCCCACCTCCGCCACCGCCTCCGCGAACTGCGCCTTGTACAACCGCGCGTACGCGCCGTTCGCGGCCAGCAGCTCCGCATGCGCCCCTTGCTCCACGATCGCCCCGTCCTCCATCACCAGGATCGTGTCCGCGTCCCGGATCGTCGACAGCCGGTGCGCGATCACGAACGACGTCCGCCCGTGCGCGAGCTTCGCCATCGCCTTCTGGATCAGCACCTCCGTCCGGGTGTCCACGGACGACGTCGCCTCGTCGAGGACCAGGATCACCGGGTCGGACAGGAACGCCCGCGCGATGGTGATCAGCTGCTTCTCACCCGCGCTCACCCCCGTGCCCTCGTCGTCGATCACCGTGTCGTAGCCGTCGGGCAGCGTCCGTACGAACCGGTCGGCGTGCGCGGCCCGCGCGGCCTCCTCGATCTCCCCTCGGGTGACCTCCCGCGACGCCCCGTACGCGATGTTCTCCGCGATGGTGCCGCCGAACAGCCAGGTGTCCTGGAGCACCATGCCGATACCGGCCCGCAGCTCGTCCCGGGACATCTTCGCTATGTCGACGCCGTCCAGGGTGATCCGGCCGCCGGAGACCTCGTAGAAGCGCATCAGCAGATTGACCAGGGTCGTCTTGCCCGCGCCCGTCGGACCGACGATGGCGACCGTGTGGCCCGGCTCCACCTTCAGCGACAGGTCCTCGATCAGCGGCTTCTCCGGGTCGTACCGGAAGGACACGTGCTCCAGCTCCACCCGGCCGCGCAGGTCCTCGGGCCGCACGCCCGGGATCGGGTCCGCCGACTGCTCCTCGGCGTCCAGCAGCTCGAAGATCCGCTCCGCCGACGCCACGCCCGACTGCACCAGGTTCGCCATGGAGGCGACCTGCGTCAGCGGCATCGAGAACTGCCGGGAGTACTGGATGAAGGCCTGCACGTCGCCGATGGACAGCTGACCCGAGGCCACCCGCAGGCCGCCGACCACCGCGACCAGCACGTAGTTCAGGTTGGACACGCACATCATCAGCGGCTGCATGATCCCGCTGTTGAACTGCGCCTTGAACCCGGCCTCGTACAGCGCGTCGTTCTGCTCGGCGAACTGCTTCGCCGACTCCTCCTGCCGCCCGAACACCTTCACCAGCGCGTGCCCGGTGTACATCTCCTCGATGTGCGCGTTCAGCTGCCCCGTCGAGCGCCACTGCTGCACGAACTGCGGCTGCGACCGCTTGCCCACCCGCGTGGCCACCACGAACGACAGCGGCACGGTCACCAGCGCGACCAGCGCCAGGATCCAGGAGACGTAGAACATCATCGCCAGCACGCCGATGATGGTGAGCAGCGAGTTGATCAGCTGGCCCATCGACTGCTGGAGCGTCTGCCCGATGTTGTCGATGTCGTTGGTGGCGCGGCTGAGCACCTCGCCGCGCTGGCGCTTGTCGAAGTAAGACAGCGGCAGCCGCGACAGCTTCGTCTGCACGTCCTCGCGCAGCCGGAACATCGTCCGGTTCACCGCCCGGTTCACCAGCCGGGTGGCCACCGCCATCAGCAGCCCGGCCACCGCGAACGTCGCCAGCGCGAGCAGCAGCACCTCGCCGACCGCGCCGAAGTCGATGCCCTGGCCCGGGGTGAAGTCCGTGCTGCGGAGCATGTCGGCGACCTTGCCGTCACCGCTCTCGCGCATGGAGTCCAGGACCTGCTCCTTCGTGGCACCCGACGGCATGTCCCGCCCGACGATGCCCGCGAAGACCAGGTCGGTGGCCCGGCCGAGGATCTTCGGCCCCACCACGTTGAGGCCGACGCTGACGACCACGCACGCCAGCAGCGTGAACAGTGTCGCCCGCTCCGGCCGGAACTGGGCGACGAGCCGTTTGCTCGACCCCTTGAAGTCCATCGAACGCTGGTCGGGGCCGCCCCCGGCCATCATGCGACCCGCAGGCCCGGCCATCAGGCAGCCTCCGCTTCCGTCAGCTGGGAGAGCACGATCTCCCGATAGGTCTCGTTGTCCGCCATCAGTTCGTGGTGCCGTCCCACGCCGACCACCCGCCCCTCGTCCAGCACGACGATCCGGTCCGCGTCCCGGATGGTCGCCACCCGCTGCGCCACGATCACCACCGTCGCCTCGGCGGTCTCCTGGGCCAGCTCGGCCCGCAGCGCCGCGTCGGTGGCGTAGTCGAGGGCGGAGAAGGAGTCGTCGAAGAGGTAGATCTCCGGGCGCTGGACCAGCGTCCGGGCGATGGCGAGCCGCTGGCGCTGACCGCCCGACACGTTGGTGCCGCCCTGCGCGATCGGCGCGTCCAGCCCGCCCTCCAGCTCGGAGACGAAGTCCTTGGCCTGCGCCACCTTCAGCGCGTGCCACAGCTCCTCGTCCGTGGCGTCCGGATTGCCGTAGCGCAGATTGCTCGCGACGGTACCGGCGAAGAGGTACGGCTTCTGCGGCACCAGGCTCACCACCTTGGCCAGCGTCTTCGGGTCGACGGTCCGCACGTCCACCCCGTCGACCAGCACCTCGCCCTCGGTGGCGTCGAAGAGGCGGGGGACCAGGCCCAGCAGCGTCGACTTGCCGCTGCCGGTCGAGCCGATCACGGCGGTCGTCTCGCCCGGCTTGGCCACCAGGCCGATGTTCCTGAGCACCGGCTCCTCGGCCCCGGGGTAGCGGAAGCCCGCCTCCCGGATCTCCAGGTGGCCGTGCCGGCGCAGCTCGGTGACCGGCGCCACCGGCGGCACCACGCTGCTCCCGGTCTCCAGGACCTCCTGGATGCGCTCGGCGCACACCTCCGCGCGCGGCACCATCATGAACATGAAGGTGGCCATCATCACGGACATGACGATCTGCATGAGGTAGGCGAGGAACGCGGTCAGGTCGCCGATCTGCATCCCGCCGCTGTCGATCCGGTGGGCGCCGAACCAGACCACCGCGATCGACGACAGGTTCACCACCGTCATGACCACCGGGAACATCAGCGCGAGCAGGTTGCCGGTGCCGAGGGCCACCTCGGTCAGCTCGGTGTTGGCCTTGCGGAAGCGCTGCTGCTCGTACTCGTCGCGCACGAAGGCGCGGATGACGCGGTTGCCGGTGATCTGCTCGCGCAGCACCCGGTTCACCGTGTCGAGGCGCACCTGCATGGCCCGGAACAGCGGGCGCAACTTCCGCACGATGAGCGTGACGCAGATCGCCAGCACCGGCACGACCCCGAGCAGCACCCCGGACAGCGGCACGTCCAGGCCGAGCGCCATCACGATGCCGCCCACGCACATGATGGGCGCCGACACCATCAGCGTGAACGTCATCAGGGCCAGCATCTGGACCTGCTGCACGTCGTTGGTGGTCCGGGTGATCAGCGAGGGCGCGCCGAAGTGGCCCACCTCGCGCGCCGAGAAGGACTGCACCCGGTCGAAGACGGCACCCCGCAGGTCCCGGCCGAGGGCGGCGGCGGTGCGCGCGCCGTAGAAGACGGCACCGATGTTGCAGACCACCTGGGCCAGCGAGATGCCGATCATCAGGGCGCCGTAGCTCAGGATGTAGCCCGAGTCCCCCTTCACGACGCCTTCGTCGATGATGTGCGCGTTCAGGGTCGGCAGGTACAGGGAGGCGCAGGTCTGCAGGAACTGCAGCGCCACCAGCAGGGCGATGGGTTTCTTGTAGGGCCTGAGATAGGCCCGGAGCAGTCGTATGAGCACGCTGGGTCTCTCGGAGTCGGCGACAGGGGCCGCGGTTGGTTGCCCCTGGCCCCTATCGTCGAACACTCCACCCGCGTTACCTCAACCGATTAACCCAAGAGCGCGGCAAATTCCGGCCTACGGGCGGCAAGCCCCCGCTTCACAGCGCGCCCGGGTGCGTCTGCTCGCGCACCGACACGAACTGCTGGCGCACGGCCTGCCCCACCGCCAGCTCCTCGCCCGGCTCCAGGACCTGCGCGACCGCGCCCTGCCAGACCGGGGGAGTGCGCGGGTCCAGCGTGCCCCGGGAGACGCCCAGCGCCCAGGCCGCCTGGCGGGCCGAGCCGATCGCCGCGTAGTCCGCGGGCTGCGGCACGACGACCTGCGTCCCGAACAGCATGGGTGCCGCCGCCTGCACGGCCGGCAGCTCGGCCGCCGCGCCGAGCAGGAACACCCGCCGCACCTCCACGCCCCGGCCGCGCAGCACGTCCAGGGCGTCGGCGAGACCGCACAGCATCCCCTCGAACGCGGCCCGCGCCAGGTGCTCCGGCCGCATCGACTCGCGCCGCAGACCGGCCAGGGTCCCGGCGGTGTGCGGCAGGTTCGGCGTCCGCTCGCCCTCCAGATAGGGGAGCAGCACCAGCCCGTGCGATCCCGGCGTGGACTTCATCGCCAGCTCGGACAGGCTCTCCAGGTCCGGCACCCCGAGCAGTTCGGCCGTGCCGCGCAGGGCCCGTACGGCGTTCAGGGTGGTGACGACCGGCAGGTGCATGCCGGTGGCGTCCGCCAGGGCGGTGATCATCCCGGACTGGTCGACGAGCGGTTCGGTGTGCACGGCCATCACGGACCCGGACGCGCCCAGCGACACCACCGCGTCGCCGAGCCCGATCCCGAGCCCGAAGGCGGCGGCCTGGGTCTCGCCGGTCCCGGCGGAGATCAGCAGCCCCTCCGGCGTCGTGCCGGCCGCGTCGGCCGGGCCGATCACCTCCGGCAGCACCGCGTGATGCCCGAGTGCCAGCTCGACCAGGTCCGGCCGGTAACCGCCGGTCGCCGCCGACCAGTATCCGGTGCCCGACGCCCCGCCCCGGTCGGTGGTCCGCCGGACCGGCCGCCCGAGCAGCTGCCAGACCAGCCAGTCGTGCGCCTGGAGCAGTACGGCGGTCCGCGCGGCGGCCTCCGGCTCGTTCCGCGCCAGCCAGCGCAGCTTCGTCACGGGCTGCCCGGCCTGCGGTACCGAGCCCACGGCCTGCGCCCACACCTCGCGCCCGCCGAGCGCGTCGATCAGGTCGGCCGCCGCGACCTGGGAGCGCTTGTCACCGCCGACCATGGCCGGGCGCACGGTGTTGCCCTGTCCGTCCAGCGGCACGACCGAGTTGGCCTGCGCCGAGACGCCGATGGCCTGCACGCCCTCCAGGAGCCCGCCGCCGGCCGCCTCCCCGAGGGACAGCAGCCAGGCCTGCGGATCGACGTCCGAGGGCCGGCCCCCGCCCTCGGGGCTCTCCAGCGGGTGCGGCGCGTAGCCCTGGCGCAGCACGGCACCCGTGTCCGCATCGCAGACGACGATACGCGTGAAATCGGGCGAACTGTCCAACCCGGCGACTATCCCCATGGTCGAAATTCTGCCGCACCGGCCGGGGTCCCCGTACCGGGACCTCAGGTGTTGCTGGTGCCCCAGTCGTCGGGACCGCTGCCGTTGCTGCCGCGATCCCGCAGCGAGCGGACCCGGTGGGCCACCGAGTCGGGCATCCGGTCACCGACCTTGTCGCTCACCACGTGGTACGCCTTGTCGGCGAAGTGCCTGCCCTGCTGGGCCGCGGACTCCGCGGTGTTGCGCACGGCCGGGTTCTGCGCGACCTGCTGCGCGGACTTCCGCAACTGCTCGTAACGCTCCCGCCCGGCCTTCGTGCCGAGCACGTAACCCACCGCTAGTCCGACGACGAACGTGAGCCGGTAACGCATGGCGGCCACCCTTCTCTTGCCCTAGCTCTCCGGTGCCGGGGAGTACCGATTGGCGGAGCACCCCCCTGCTTGCGCTAATGTATGTGTCGCAGCGAGCGCGCGCCCCCTGGCGAATACCCAGGCAGACGCGTTCGATGCGATACGAGACCTTCCTCGGTAGCTCAATTGGCAGAGCAGCCGGCTGTTAACCGGCAGGTTACTGGTTCGAGTCCAGTCCGGGGAGCTCGGTCCTCCGTAGCTCAATTGGCAGAGCAGCCGGCTGTTAACCGGCAGGTTACTGGTTCGAGTCCAGTCGGGGGAGCACCGTGAACGAGGACCCTTCGGGGTCCTTTTTCATGTGCCCCTCAGGTCTTCTCAAGTCCCGGGAACCATGCGGCACGCTGCGGAGTCTTCAAGGTCATGAAGGCAGCCGTGCAAGCCGACCATCCGAGGCAGGAGATCGTATGAGCGGCTATGCTGCGGCAGACGGCGCGCACACGTGTACGCGACACGCCGCTATGGGGCGGTAGCTCAGCCGGTTAGAGCAGCGGACTCATAATCCGTCGGCCGTGGGTTCGAGTCCCACCCGCCCCACTCATGTGCCTGGCCGCAGGAACGTTCTCGCCTGCGGAGGTGCCTGCCACCTCGGGAGGCGGACGACGTCAGTCGGTGGTCGCCTCGGGGACGAGCTTCCCCTCCCAGATCTCCTTGCCGTCCTCGTCGTAGGCCGTGACTCCCCCGTCGCGGAAGTGGTAACTGGTCCCCTGCGGCATGAAGTCCACCACGTACCCGCCCTCGGACTCCCTCGCCTCCGTGGGGTCGCCGTACGGTTCCCCGTCCTTCGCCCTGGCGAAGTAGAAGACCTTTCCCGCGGTGGTCCGGCAGAAGGCGTACCGCTCCTCCAGATCGTCCCTGCTGTAGGCGGCGACGAGGCGCGCCCCGGTTCCCTCCGGCAGCATCTCGGCCATCGGCTTCGGACAGGGGCCGCTCGCCGAACCGCCGCCCGTCGCCCGTCGCCCGTCGTCCCGGCGCCCCGCACCCTGCTCACGCGACGCTCCGGCGCGGACACCGCGGACACCGCGGACACCGGGGGCGGCGGGGGCGGTGCCGGTGGCGCGTCGGGCCGGGACGGCCCGGGCGGCGGCGGCACGGTCGGTGGCCGGGACGGCCCGGGCGGGGGCAGCGGCTCCTCCTTGCGGGCCACCACCTCACCCGGAAGGACGTCGGGTCCGTCGAACCCCGGCGCCGCCGCGGGCGGCCGGTGCGGTAGGCCGCGCACGCGGCTCCCGCCGGGACCGGCGGGCGGCTCTCGACGGGGGAGCAGCTCGGCCCGGGCTCCGTACAGCCGGACGTCCGCGTCCCCGGTGAAGTCCCGCAGGGCGGTGTTCAACGCGTCCTGAACCGCTGCCCGGGACCGGTCGGCGCCGGGTCCGCACGGCACGTTCCGCAGCCGTTCGCGCAGGGGGCCGTGCCACGCGGCGCTCATGTCACGGATGCCCCGAGCCACCACGGCGCCGGGGTCGGCCACCCGGCACATCAGCTCCACCCGGCAGTGGAGCGGGGCGGACGCCCCCCGTCCTCCGCTCAGGCGCAGATCGAGAACCAGCCGGTGCTCCGTCGTGTCGACCAGGAACAGCCGCCGGTACCCACCGGCCCGGAGATCGGGCACCGGCTCTCCCGGGCGGACCGTGCGCGTCGGCCCGGCGTCCGGCACCAGCACCCACGCCCTGCCCGGCGGGGGCGTCGGCAAGGGGCCCGGCGGGCGGGCCCGCGACAGCGTCCGGCCCTCGACCACCGGGTCGTACGTCGGCGGATGCCTCACCATCCCCCGTGGCCGCCTTCCGCCATACGTCTTCCTCCCCCGGGACAAGCGGCGCGGGCTGCCGCCCTCGCGGGGCCGGTACACGACCCCTGCCCACGGAAGCGCCCGCCCTGATCATTGAGCCGCTGAGTGATCTGAAGGGCCTGCGCTGTCGATTTGCGCGTGTCCCGAGTTGTTCAGCAGCCCGCTCCGGGCGTCTGAACAACTGGCGCGGCGGTGTCGGGTCGGCCGCTTTCGCAGGTGAGACGTGTCACCGGCCTTCCGGCTCCTCCTCAAGGTTCTCGACGTTCTCGACGTTCTCGACGTCGTCCTCGCGTTCGCCCTCCGCCTGGGAGGGAGTGGTGTGCGGCACGTCGGGCGTGTCCGGTTCGTCGTCGCGCTCGCCCTCGGCCTGGGACGGGGTCGGCTCGCTCATCGTGGTACCTCCTCCTGCGGGGGTCGGGCCGGTCGCGCGCCGAGTACCCCCTCCGGGAGGGCGGCACCAGCCCTCACAGCGGCGACCACCACATGACCGTCGTCCCGCGCCCCTCGTCCGGGCCGCCCGCGCCGTCGTCGACCACCCTCAGGCGGACCCCGTCCCGGCCCTCGGGCGACCTGGCGGGCACCTCCACGGTGACCTCGACGCGGGAGACACCCGGGCGCGCGGACGCGTCGGCCAGGGCGTCGCGGAGGGCGGTGAGCAGGCGGTCGGCGACCCGGTCGGGCACCCGGGCGTCGACGGCGCCGCTGAACTGCGTGGACGGCGCGACACCGAGCCGGGCGGCGGCGGAGGCGGTCTCGCGCAGGACCCGGCCGCGCAGGCCCGTCGGAGGACCGGCCGGGGGCTGCTGGAGAGTGAGGATCGCGGTGCGGACCTCACGGACCGTGGAGCGCAGCTCGTCCACCGCACGGCCGAGGATGTCGCGGACGTCGTCGGCACCCGGCCGGCGCTGGGTGGACTCCAGCATCATGCCGGTGGCGAACAGCCGCTGCACCACCAGATCGTGCAGGTCGCGGGCGATGCGGTCGCGGTCCTCGTAGACCGCCAGCCGCTCCCTGCCGCGCCGGGCGTCGGCCAGGTCGAGGGCGAGCGCCGCCTGCGAGGCGAACTGCGTCGCGAGCAGCCGCTCCAGGTCCGTGTACGGGCGCCCGCCGCGGCGGCGGGGCAGGGCGAGGGTGCCGATGAGCCGGCCGCCCGCGCGCAGGGGCAGCATCATGCTCGGCCCGAACCGGTTCCGCACGTGGGTCGTCATGCGGGGGTCGGTCGCCGAGTCGTCGATGAACACCGGCTCGCCGCCCAGCAGTTGTTCCAGCACGGGGCTGCCCGGCGCGATGGTCGCGCCGACGATGCCGTCCGGATCGTCGGGCGTCGAGGCGGTCACGATCTCCATGCCGCCCTCGGCAGTCGGGTGCAGGATGACGCCCGCGGAGGCACCGGCGAGCAGCCGGGCCCGCTCGGCCACCGTGGTCAGCGCGTCACCGGCGCCCTCCTCGGTGAGCAGCGCGGTGGTCACGGCCGCCGCGCCCTCGATCCAGCGCTCGCGCTGCCGGGCCGTCTCGTACAGCCGGGCGTTACCGATCGAGACACCGGCCTGCGTGGCCAGGACCCGCAGCAGCTGCTCGTCCTCGACGGTGAACGGGGCGGCGCCGGGCCGCCCGGTCAGCCGCAGCTCGCCGAACTCCTCGTCCCGCACGTGGATCGGCACCCGCAGCAGGGGCGCCGTCTCCGGTACGGGATCGGGGCCCGGGGTGCGGATCTCGGCGAGGCCGTCGCCCTCGCCGGGGTCCGCGAGGACCAGGGCCGCGCGGTCGGCGCCGGTCAGTTCGGCGGCGCCGTCCACGATGTGCCGCAGGACGCTGCGCAGGTCGAGGGCGGTGCCGACGTCCAGGAGGGCTTCGAGGAGACGGGCCAGCCGGGGCGCGGGCCGCGCGGTCATGCGTCCGGCTTCCTCGGCATGCTCCGCCGCCCCGGTCCCGCGGCCGTCAGCCGGCGTCGGCGTCGGCGGTCGTCGGGTGCAGGACGAGCGGCTCGACCCGGCCCTCCAGCATGCTGCCGAGCCCCTGGACGGCGCACACGTCGGGCCGCTCCGCGATGTGCACCGGCATACCGGTGGCCTGGCGCAGCATCTGGTCGAAGCCCGGCAGCAGCGCGCTCCCGCCGACCATCATGATCCCGCGGTCGGCGAGGTCCGCGACCAGGTCCGGCGGGCAGTCCCGCAGCACCTTCCCGATGCCGTCGAGCACGGCCGTCAGCGGCGTCTGGATGGCGTTGCGCACCGTGGCGGTGTCGACCCGCACACTGCGGGCCAGCCCGGTCGCCACGTCCCGCCCGTGGATCTCGGTGGTCGCCGGACCCTGCGGGGTCAGCCCGTTGCCGGACAGGGCGAGCTGCAACGGGCGCACGGACTGGCTGGGCAGCACCAGCTCGTGCTGATGGCGCAGCAGCTGCACGATCGCGTGGTCCACGGCCTCGCCGCCCACCGGGATGCGCTCGGCGGTCACGATCGAGCCGAGGGAGAGCACCGCGACCTGCGTGGCGTGCGCGCCGCACACCATGATCATGGTCGCTTCGGGCTGCTCCACCGGCAGTCCGCAGCCGACCGCCGCCGCGATGAGCGTGTCGACCAGCTCCACGCGACGCGCGCCGAGCCCGACCAGCGTCTCGATCGCCGCGCGCTGGGACAGCGGGTCCGCGTCGTGCGGGGTGCAGACGGCGGCCCGCAGCCGGGGCTTGCGGCGCAGGTTGCGGCGGATGCGGTCGCCGAGCAGGTGGCGCAGCATCCGCTGGGCCATCTCGATGTCGACCACCGTGCCGCCGGAGACCGGTCGCACGACGCGGATGTAGCCGGGGGTGCGGCCGGTCATCTTCTCCGCGAACTCGCCGACCGCGATGAGCGCGCCCGTGCGGGTGTTGACCGCCGCGGCGGACGGCTGGTCGACGACGAGCCCGGCCCCCTTCACGTAGACGCGGGTCCGCGCCGCGCCCAGGTCGACGGCGAAGTGGCAGCGGCGCAACGCCTCCAGGCTGGCGGTACTGGCGGTCATGGCGAATCCTCCCGAGAGCGCGGACCGTGCGGGGCCGCCCGGTGGACGGCCTCTGGCACCGATCGTGCGCGGCGGCGCGGGCGGGCGCCCGCTGGAGGGGGCCGGGCGGGGGGCCGCTGAACGGGGGGCGCGCGAAGCGTTCAGCGGTTCTCGGCGGCCGTGAGCAGCGGACGCAGGTCCGGTACGAGGAGCACCCGGCCGTCCGCCTCGGTCAGCTCCCGCCGGACCCCTGCGTCCCGCCCGTGGCCGATGAACGGCAGACCGATCACGCGGGCGGCGGACTGCTCGGCCACGGAGGAGCCGACCAGCACGCAGTCGCCGGGCGGGGGGCCGCTGAACGGGGGGCGCGCGAAGCGTTCAGCGGTTCTCGGCGGCCGTGAGCAGCGGACGCAGGTCCCCTACGAGGAGCACCCGGCCGTCCGCCTCGGTCAGCTCCCGACGGGCCCCTGCGTCCCGCCCGTGGCCGATGAACGGCAGACCGATCACGCGGGCGGCGGACTGCTCGGCCACGGAGGAGCCGACCAGCACGCAGTCGCCGGCCGGGGCGCCGAGCCGGTCCAGCGCCCGGTGCAGGACGTCCGGGTCGGGCATCAGGCGGGTGAGGTCGGCGCCCCTGCCGTGCACGTCACCCGGCAGGGCGTCCAGCAGGCCGCGCCGTCTCAGGTACCCGGTGACCGGTTCGGGGGCCCGGTCGGTCACCACCGCGGTGGGCACGCCGCAGGTGCGCAGCGCCCGGACCAGCCGGTCGGCGAGGGGCGTCGGCTGCGCGGTGCGGGCCGCCCGCGCCTCGTGCCGGTCGAGGCGGACCCGTACGGCGGGGGCGAGCCGGTGGCCGGCGAGCGCCCGGACGAAGTCGAGCGTGCCGGCGTACCCGTCGGTCGTGACCCGGGGCAGCGGGACCCCGGCCAGCGCCTCCTCGGGATCGCGCTCCTCGACGAAGAGCCGCGCGATGTCCAGGAGCACCTCCCGCTCCGCCGCGGGCCGGTACAGCCGGGCCAGCACGTCGTCGAAGCCGAGCAGCACGCAGCGGGCACCGGTGATCAGGTCCGCGGGCGAGTGCGCGGCGCGGCGGGTCCGGGCGCCGTCGACCAGGCGGTACCAGCCGGTGTCGTCGGGCAGCGGACGGAAGAGGTCCGGGGGGAAGGCGGGCCCGTCCTGGCCCTCCTCGCGCACCTCGTCGTAGTAGAGGGAGTCGGAGAGGACGACGACCGCCCGGGCGGCGGAGGCGTCCAGGAGCGCGCCGACCGATCCGGCGTCGGCGCGGCCCAGCGACTGCTCTCCGGTGCCGTCCAGCCGGAACTCGACCTGCCAGAACTCCGCCCGCAGGCGTCGGCCGCCCAGGCGGGCCGGCAGCCCGGGGAGCCCCGCCACGGTCGCCCTCAGCAGTGGCGCGGCCTCCGCACCCGGGGCCAGCAGCACCAGCAGGCCGTCGTGGTCGTCCAGGAGTTCGTAGGAGGCGCCGTCCATGCCGCTGTCCGCGAGCAGGTCCGTGACCAGGGCGTGCAGGGCCGCGCGGGCTTCGCGGCCCACGGGGTGTCCCGGGGCGTCGGCGCCCTCGGCGAAGGCGTAGTGGGCGCAGCAGCGGAAGTCGGTGTCGAGGTCGTCGTCCTCGGCCGCCCCCTGCTCCGTCTCGTCGGCCTGAGGCTGCCGGGTTCTCTCCTCCGCGGCGGCCCCCGCTTCCGCCCCTTCCTCCTCGTCCGCCGCCTCCGCCACGACCGTCGCCTCGTCCCCGGCCCGGGCCTCCGCGTCGTCGAAGAGCGGCGTCCACAGGTCGTCCTCGGTGGGGAAGGGGCCCTCCGGCAGCTCGTCCGGGGCGGACACGACGGAGGCGGGGTCGTCCGGGCGCTGCCCGTACTCCGACCACGGCGCGTCGTCCGCCGGTGCGGCGTGCTCCTCGCGCAGTTCCCGGCCCAGTGCCGTCAGGGCCGGGCTGCGTCCGCCGGACAGCTCGTACTCCTCGTACACCTCCAGGGCCTCCTCGCCCCGGCCCTGGCGGCGCAGCGCGATCAGGTACAGGCGGCGGAAGTCCTCCCGGTGCGGGTGGGCCCGCAGCAGATCGGCCAGTTCCGTGGCGGCCCGGTCGTACTCGCCGAGGGCCAGATCGAGTTCGGCGCGCTTGGTGTGCAGGGCGAGCCGCAGCCGCCCCAGGCGGGTGCGGGCGGTGCGGGCGGCGGGGCCGGGCACGCCCGCCAGCGGCTCGGCGTCGCGCCACAGCGCCAGGGCCTCGGTGACCAGGCCGTGGGCCTCGGTGAGCGCGTCCCGCAGACCGGCCGCGTCGGCGCGCCGCACCAGCTCGTCGCAGCGCACCAGGTCCAGGTCGTCGGCACTGGTGTGCAGGGCGTAGCCGTGGGCGGACTTCGCGAGGACGCCCGGGCCCAGGACCTCCGCCAGACGCGTCGCCAGCCGGGTCACCTCGGCCCGCGGGTTGCGCGGCTCGTCGCCCGGATCCCACAGCCCCCACCGCAGCTCCTCGTGCGTCACCGTGCGGCCGTGCTTGAGCAGCAGCATCGCGAGGAGCGCGCGTACGTCGGGCGGCAGGCGCGGGGAGCCGTCCGGCAGGGTGACCCGCAGCGGGCCGAGCGCCTCGTAGCGGCGCGGCGGGTGGGCCGCGGCGGCCTGGGAGGGCAACTGCGGGTCGGTGAGCAGCCGCAGGCCCTGGGCCTGTGCCGCGGGGGAGGCGGACATCATCAGGTCGAAGGCGTGCGCGTAGTGGATGCGCATGGCGCCGAGCGACCGGTCGAGGCGGCGGGAGTCGATCGGCACGCTCAGGCGCGAGGTCCCCGAGGTCAGCAGCAGAAGGACCTCGCACAGGGCCCGGAGGTCCTCGGACCGCCCCGGCGGACCCGAGGCGCGCCCCGGTTCGAAGAGGCTGAGCCGCACCGTGCCGTCCGGCAGGAGGACCACGCGGGAGGTCTCCAGACCGCCGTGCGTGACACCCGCCTCGTGCAGGGCGGTGAGCGCCCGGGCGAGCTGCGCCCCCACCGACACCGTGAGCGGCACGGGCAGCCGCTGGTCGCCCGTCCGCACGAGGGCGCCCAGCGCTATGCCGTCGAGGTGCTCCATGACGACGTACGGGACGTCGTCCTCGATCCCGGCGTCGAGGACGGTCACCAGGTTCGGGTGGGAGATCCGGGTCAGTCGGCGCGCGTCCCGCAGGAACGCCTGGCGCGAGGCCGGGTCGGTGTCGGGGTCGTGCAGCCGGATCGCCACCGTCCGGTTCGTCGGCGACGGGTCGGGCGCGGTCCGGTCCGACGCCGTCCGGTCCGGTCCGGTGTCCTCCGCCAGCCACATCCTCCCGGCCGGGGTGAGCCGGCGCGTGGGCCGGTAGCGGGCGCTCAGGGCGGGCGGGAAGGGCGACGGGGCGGCGGGCCGCTCCCGCACCGTCAGCTGCCGGGCGCTCTCCTGGCTGATCGCCGCGAACGACTCGCTCCCGTCGGCCCGCTCGGTGCCCTCGCGGGAGGGGATCAGCGCCCGGAACTCGCCGGGCGAGCGGCCCGCCCGCTCGTCGATCAGGCCGCCGGTGCGCAGCAGCAGTTCGTGGGTGCGGTTGCGGGCCGTGCGGGGCAGCCCGCGCAGGAGCAGCTCGCGCACGCCGGGGCGGAAGGCGTAGGAGCCGGGCGGCCCGGGGACCGTGGTGAGCAGTCCGCCGAGGATGACCTCGGCCAGGTGCTGGGGCCGCGGGTCCGGCTCCACCGCGGCCTGCACCAGCCGCATCACCGGCAGGTCGGGGCGGCCGAGCGCGAGGTGGCCGGCCAGCCGGTAGGCCTGCGGGGAGGCGCTGGCGCGAAAGCGCAGGACGAGTTCCTCGGGGGACAGCCGCGCGAGGTCGGCGCGGTCGTCGGCGTCGGCGGGCAGTGGGCGGTGCAGTGCGGCGGCGGCGCCCGGATACGGGGTGCCGCCCGGACTCGCCACCAGCGCGGCCCAGTTGGCCAGCCACTCGGGCCCCGGCTCCAGCACGGGGACGTACGCCGTGCCCGCCGGGGCCCGGGGCGCGGCGCCGTCGTACGGGGTGAAGGTGAGCGAGGCGCTGGGCGCGGCCCGGTGCGGGGCGGACAGCCGGCCCGGGACCGGCGGCAGGGCGGTGTCCCGCCACAACTGCTCGGGCAGCGGCTGGAGCACGGCCAGCGGTGTGCGGCGCGCCCAGCGGCGCAGCGTGCCGAACCAGCGGGTGCCGGCCGGGCCCTCGCGCCACTGCGGTCCCGTGCAGTCGCTGATCAGCAGCATGACCGTACGGCCGTCGGCGGGGATCTGGGCCCCGTCCCCGCGGACCGTGCCGTCGGGTTCCGCGCGGTGCAGGGTGACGGTGCGGAAGACGCCCGACTGGGCGAGCGCGGCGTGCAGTTCGCGGACGAGGGGCTGCCAGACGGGCATCGTGGGGCCCGCGTCGTGCACCAGGTGCAGGCGCAGCCACCGCTCCCGTACGGGGCGCAGCACGGGCAGCCACCACTCGGGCCCGGCGCCGAGGCGCGCGATGCGGTCGGCGGTCGCGGACTCGTCCACCTCGTGACCGGCGGGCGCGTCGCTGCGGCGCTTCAGCGGACGCAGGGAACGCTGCAACGCCAGCGTGTGGCGCAGCATCGGCGGTGCGGGCGCGAGCAGGGCGCTGTGCGGCTGGGCCGACGAGGTGCCCGGGGCCGGGGCCGGGGACGGCAGGCGCAGGGGGGTGCGGCGGTCGTCGTCGGGCGGGGGAGGGGACGCGGTCGGCCGGTCGGCCCGGGAGCGCCGCCCGTGCCCGTCCCGTCCCCGGTCCGCCGGGCGGTCCCGGTGCTGTTCCGGGGCGTCCGGACGGGCCGGGGGCTGCTCCTGGGTCCGTGTCCCGGACGCCGGGTCGTTCGGTGGGTCCGCCGGGTCCGCCGGGTCCGGCGCCGGGGGCTCCATCTGCCCGGCCAGCCACAGGAGTTCGGCCAGCTCCAGCGGGGTCGGGCGGGCGCCCGTGGCCGCCGCCCGGCCGAGGACGTCGGCGAGGCGGGGCAGGGGCGGAGGGTCCGGTGCGCCGGGGCGGTCGGCGGGCATCAGAAGGCTTCGGGCCGCGCGGACCGGCCGAGGTACGGCATCAGCTGCTCGGCCAGCTCGTCCAGGGAGTGGGCGCCGAGACCGGAGGAACGGGCCAGGTAGATGGCGTTGAGCAGCTGGTCCGTGGCCAGTTCGCCGCTGCCCACCCGGGACAGGAACCGGTGGATGAGCTGCTGCGCGTACCCGTCGGGCTCGCCCAGGTGGGCGCGGACGATCTCGGCGAGGTGGTCGTCGTCGGGCTGCCGCAGCCGCAGCGAGACGCAGCGGCGCAGGAAGGCGGGCGGGAACTCGCGCTCGCCGTTGCTGGTGAGGACGACGAAGGGGAAGGCGTGGCAGCGGACCCGGCCGCGCTCCACCGGCACTCGCTGGTCGGCGCCGTCGATGAGGACCTCGGCGTGCGGGCCGGTGGTCTCCCGGGAGGCCCGGACGAGTTCGGGGATCTCGTACTGGCCCTCCTCCAGGACGTGCAGCAGGTCGTTCGGCAGGTCGAGGTCGCTCTTGTCGATCTCGTCGATCAGCAGGGCGCGCGGCCGGGCGTAGGGGAGCAGGGCGGTGCCGAGCGGGCCCAGACGCAGATGGTCCTCGACGCCCGTGGCGGCGGCGGGGGCGTCGGACGGCTGCGCGGTGTGGCGCGCCGCGTACAGGCGGGAGAGCGGGTCGTAGGTGTAGAGGCCGTCGCCCAGGGTGCTGCGGCTGGTGATGTTCCACCTGAGGACCGGGCCGAGCCGCAGCTCGCGGGCGACCGCGTAGGCCAGGGACGACTTGCCGGTGCCGGGGGGTCCGGTGACCAGCAGCGGACGCCGCAGGTACAGGGCCGCGTTGACCAGTTGCACCGTGTCCTCGGTGGCCTGGTAGGTCGCGGCCCGGTGGGCGCGGTCGGGCGAGGCGGTCGCGGCGTCGCCCGCCGCGTCCGGCGGATCGAGCACGGGACCGCCGTCGAAGGCCCGCCAGGGCGGGGGCGGAGGCAGCCGGGTGATGCCGTCGTGGGGGTCAGGCGCGCCGGTGTAGACGGGCCACAGGGGCATGGGTTCTTCTCTCCGGGCGGTTGATACGGCGGTTGATACGGCGGTCGGTACGGCGGTTGGTACGGCGGTCGGTTCGTCACGGTCGGCGTCGGCGTGGTGGGTCGGTGCACGGTCGGTGCGGGGGCGCGGCCGGCGGTTCAGCCGACCGGGGAGTGGAGCGGGGCGGGCGGCTCGGCGAAGCAGCGGGGGTCGTCCCACAGGAGCTGGACGTCCCGTGCCCAGTGCTCGTCCGGGTCGTCCGCCGCGTCCGCCGTCTCGCGCAGCTCCATGACCAGACGGGGGAGTTCGGCCGGAGGCACGCCCGCCACGGACGCCGCCAGCTCGTCCAGGAACGCCGTACCGGCGCAGCGGCCGTCGGGTCCCTCGTCGCCGGGGCAGTCCCGGCGCGGCCACAGCAGCACCGGGACCGGGAGGTTGAGGCCGACCTCGAAGTACTCCGGCGCGGCCGAGGGCGGGGTGGCGAAACCGGCCAGCTCCGCGTCGTCCCGCAGCCGTTTGCGCAGCCCGGCCGGCCGCTCCCGGGTGTCGCAGTCCACGCGGTGCAGCCGGGCCTCCGGTCCGGAGCCGAGCCTGCGCCACTTCTTGCGCAGCTGGTGGCGGAGGCGTCCGCTGCGGTGGCGGTACCGGTCGGTCACCACGAGCGGGTAGGCGCAGCCCAGCGGCGTGGAGTCGTCCTCCCCGCACTCCCAGTGCGCCACCGGCTCGTTCAGCCACTCGCGCGGGAGCACGAAGGTGAGCAGTTCGTCGGCGCCGGGGTCGAGCTGGGTGAATGCCTCGTCGATGCGTTCCTGGACGAAGGAGCGCACCGCGCCGCGGGCCAGTCGGCGCGAGCCCACCGGCCGGCGCTGCCCGTCCCGGTAGGCGGACACCTCGACGGTGACCTGGTCGGCTCCGGCACCGCTGTGGTCGATCTCCACGACGATGGGCGACCAGGCCGCGGGGCGCGGCGGCGGGGCGTGCAGCCGCTCCGCCAGCCGGTCGGCGAACCGGGCCACGGCCGCCGGGTCCGGCACCTCCCACTGCACGTACGCGGCGGCCTCCCGCAGGGAGGCGAAACCGCCCTCGGGCAGCGGCGGGTCGAAGGCGTCCATCGCGGAGACGTACAGCCGGTTCGGGTCGCAGTCCAGGCCGCCCTCCTCGGCCCGGCGCACCAGCGCGTACAACCGCCTGCGGGCGTCCGCGCGGTGGCCGGGGGTGGGCACCAGCTCGCCCAGCTCCGGCCAGTAGCGCGCCATGACCTCGACGGGCAGCATCCTGCCGACCCGTACGTCCCGGGCGCCCGCGACGGCGGAGACCATGCCGACGACCGTGCCGTCGGCCAGCGTCAGCGCCGCGCCGCTGAACCCGGCGGCCAGCGGCCGCCCGTGCGCCGTGAGCGCCTCCAACTGGACCCACTCGTCGGAGATGAGCGGTCCCGGCAGGGCGCGGTAGGAGGCGAGCATGCCCTCGTCGTACCCCTTGGGGAAGCCGTAGGCGATCAGCTCGGGGGCGGGTGCGGTCCGCTCCGTGCCGGGCCGGGCGAAGACGGCGGGGGTGAGCGGCACCTCCCGGTCCAGTTCCAGTACGGCCAGGTCGCCGAGGTCGGCGGCGCCGTCCCGCCAGCCGCCGTGCACGGCGACCGTGCCGGACAGCTCGCCCAGCTCGCGGCGCCCCGGGAAGGTCACCGTCACCGGCGCGCGGTCGGCCCACCTGACGACATGGGCGCAGGTGACCAACCGGCGGGCGGAGACGAGGAATCCGGCGCCGACCTCCCTGCCGCACTCGACGCGGGCGTGCCACGCGGCACCGCTCATGACAGCGCGGCTGCGTCCGGGGACTCGGGACGCGTCGGGGACGGCTCCGGCGACCAGCTCAGCCGCACGACCAGATGGCCCTCCGCGGAGCCCTTCGCGATGACCGCGCCGGCCTCCGCGCTCAGCTTGACCCCGAACTCCAGCTCCACCGCGTCGGGTCTGAGCGTGCCGTCCCGGAAGACCCGCAGCGCGGACGCGGCCGCCGCCCGCACACCGTCCAGGGAGTCCTCGAAGGTGCGGGCCGCGCGGGCCGGGCCGTCGCCGCGCGAGACCAGGCGGGCGCCGTCCTCGTCCTCGACGCCCTCGACGACCACCCGTACGCCGTCCTCGGTCTTGAACTCGACCAACCCGTCCATGACGCCGCTCGCTCCCCGTGTGCCGTACGTGTCCGTGCGCAGCACCATTGTGACGGACGGTACTCGGCCGTGTCCCGCCCCGCGCCGCCGGTCCGTCGGGCCGCTGGCGGAAACCCGCCAGGGCGACTAACCGCCGCCGCTGGTCAACTCCCGTACCCCACGGGCCCCCTGAGACTGCTCACAGCACTCTTCACCGCACTCTACGACGACACGAAGAGAGACGTGGATGAGCACAGGACCAGTCAGACGTGGGGCGACCCTCCTGTCGGCGGGGCTCGTGATCGCGCTGCTGCCGGCCGGGACGGCGGCGGCGCAGGATCCGCCCCCGGACCCGGCGCACCCCCCGGCCGCGGCCGCCCGTACGGCCTCCGCGGCGGGTGCGGCCCGCACCGTCACCCTCGTCACCGGCGACCGGGTGACCGTCACCGATCTCGGCGGCGGCCGGAAGACCGTCGCCGTCGAGCGGCCCGAGGGTGCCACCGGGGCCGTGCGCACCAGCAGTTCGGGCGGCCGGACCACCGTCGTACCGGACGAGGCCCTGCCCTACCTGCGCGACGGCAGCCTCGACCAACGGCTCTTCGACGTCGGTGAGCTGCTGGAGCAGGGGCTGGCCGACGGCGAGACCGGCGAGCTGCCGCTGATCGTGACCTACGACAAGGGGGCGCGGGCCGCCACCCCGCGGGGCGCCGAGCGGACGCGGTCGCTGCCCAGCGTGCGCGGGGCCGCCGTGGCGGCCGACAAGGGGCGTGAATTCTGGCGGGAATTCACCCGTGGCGGCGCCGGTGTCGACGGTGTGTGGCTCGACGGGCGGGTCACTGCGGCCATGGCCGAGTCCAACGAGCAGATCGGCACGCCCGCGGCCTGGGAGGCCGGACTGACCGGCAAGGGCGTCACCGTGGCCGTGCTGGACAGCGGCGTGGACGCCGGGCACCCCGACCTCGCGGGGCGGATCGCGCAGAGCAGGAGCTTCATCCCCGGTGAGGAGGTCGCCGACCGGCACGGCCACGGCACCCACGTCACCTCCACCGTGGGCGGCAGCGGCGCGGCCTCCGACGGCAAGGAGAAGGGCGTCGCGCCGGGCGCCACGCTCGCCGTCGGCAAGGTCCTCGACGACGGGGGCTCCGGCAGCGAGTCGGAGATCATCGCGGGCATGGAGTGGGCCGCCCGGGACGTGGACGCCGACATCGTCTCCATGAGCCTCGGCTCCACCGAACCCAGCGACGGCACCGACCCGATGGCCGAGGCCGTCGACACCCTCTCCCGCGAGACCGGCGCCCTGTTCGTGATCGCGGCCGGGAACACCGGCGCCCCGTCCTCCATAGGCTCGCCCGGCGCGGCCGACACCGCCCTCACCGTGGGCGCCGTCGACTCCGCCGACCAGGCCGCCTGGTTCACCAGCGCCGGGCCCCGGTACGGGGACAACGCGCTCAAGCCCGACCTGTCGGCCCCGGGTGTCGGCATCCTCGCCGCCCGCTCCCGGCTCGCCGAGGGCAACGGCGACTACACGTCCATGGACGGCACGTCGATGGCGACGCCGCACATCGCCGGGGTGGCCGCGCTGCTCGCCGAGGAGCACCCCGACTGGAGCGGCGCGCGGCTCAAGGACGCGCTGATGTCCACCTCGAAGGAAGTGGACGCCTCCGTCTACCAGTTGGGCACCGGACGGGTCAGCGTGCCCGACGCCGTGAACGCCGATGTCACCGCCACCGGCAGCGCCGACCTGGGGTTCTACTCCTGGCCGTACGAGGCCAACGAGCCCGTCACCAGGACCGTCACGTACACCAACTCAGGCGACACACCGGTCGAGTTGAAGCTGTCCGTGCGGGGCGCCCCCGAGGGCGTCGCCACCCTCGCCGACACCTCCCTCACCGTGCCCGCGCACGGCACCGCCGCCACCACCGTCACCGGTGACGGGGCCAAGGCGCCGGTCGGCACCACCGGCGGGCAGGTCGTCGCGGCCGACGCGAGCGGGAAGGTCCTCGCGCACACCGCGTTCGGGCTGGTCAAGGAGGGCGAGCGGTACACCCTCACCGTGCACGTCAAGGACCGCTCCGGCGCCGCGACCCCGGCCGACCTGACCGTCCAGCAGCTCACCGAGGGCGTCGACCCCGTGCCCGCGCACGTCCCGGACTCCGGCACCCTGGAGCTGCGGCTCCCGCGAGGGACGTACAGCCTCGCGTCCTTCCTCGACGTGCGCGGCAGCCACGGCGCCGACTCCCTCGGCCTCGGCTTCCTCGCCGCCCCGGAGGTCGTCGTCGACCGGGACCGCGAGATCACCCTGGACGGCCGCGAGCTGCGCGAGATCAGCGCCGACGTCGGCCGGCGCACCGAGACCCGGCAGCTGATCATGGAGTACGACCGCAGCGCGAACGGCTCCGACCTGTTCGGCGCCGTCCAGGTGCCGCTGACGTACGACAGCGTCTTCGCCGCGCCCACGAAGAAGGTCACCCAGGGCGGCTTCGAGTACCGCACCGTGTGGCGGCTCGGCAAGCCACTGCTGGAGGTCAAGGGGATCGGCGAGGCCACCGTCCAGTCCGGCGGCACCCTGATCGAGGGCCGCACCCGGCTGCCCCTGGTCGACGTCGGGGACGTCGGGGCCGGGCCCTTCCCGGGCGGCGTGCGCGGCAAGGCGGTCCTCGCCCGGCTCACCGAGGGGACCGAACCGACCGCGCTCGCCCGGGCCGCGCAGGAGGCGGGCGTCAGGGCGCTGTTCGTCACGGACGACGCCGCCGGACGGCTGATGTCCTGGTGGGGCACCGACGACAACGCCGACCGGCCGCTCCAGATCGCCACGGTCTCGGCGGCCGACGCCCGAAAGCTGCAGAAGGCCGGACGGGTCGACATGACCGGCACCCGCGACACGCCCTACGTGTACGACCTGTCCCAGGGGCACCGGGGCGCCGTGCCCGACCGGGACCTCGCCTACGAGCCGGGGCACCGCGACCTCGCCGTGCTGCACACCAGGTACCACGGCGACGAACCGTCGAGCGGCGGCGAGTTCCGGTACTCGATCACCGACACCTTCCCGGTCGGCCTCGGCTTCCGCGAGCGGATCGCCTACCCCGCCGAACGCACCGAGTACGTGTCCACCGGGCCCGGCCAGCTGTGGCACGAGACCGTGACGAGCGCCGGTGAGGCACTGGAGGAGCGCGGCGGACTGGTCGCGTACCGGGGCGGCTCGCGCGCCGAGCTGAACTGGTTCAAGCCGGTGTGGCACCCCTACCTCGGCACCGGGCTCGGCTGGGGACAGCAGCGCGCCGGGGACCGGATGCAGTTCAACGCGCCCGGCTGGGGCGACTCGGGACCCGACCACACCGGCTTCGGCGACGTGTGGAGCGAGGACAGCGGCATGGCGCAGACCACGTCGGTGTACCTGGACGGCGAACTGGTCGACCAGGGGCCGAGTTCCGCCGCGTACGTCTCCGACGCCCCCGCGGACGCGCACACGTACAAGCTCGTCACCGACACCGCGCTGGACGCGGCACGCTGGCCGCTCGCGACCAAGGGCCACGCGGAGTGGACCTTCCGGTCGGCGGCCACGCCGGACGACCGGTGGACCTACCTGCCGCTGATCAACCTCTCCTTCGACGTGGACACCGACCTCGCGGGGAAGGTGCGCGGCGGGAAGAAGCTGCGGGTCGGGCTCGGCGCCGACCACGTGGCGGGCGCCCCGGACACCGGGACGATCGGCGGCGGGAGGCTGGAGGTGTCCTACGACGACGGGAAGACCTGGCGGCAGGTCGGACTGCGCGGCGGTGACGGCGGTGCGGAGGCGTCCTGGCACGGGACGCTGAGCGTGCCGCGCGACGCCGAGCACGTCTCGCTGCGGGCCTTCGCGCGCGACGACCGGGGCGGCTCGGTCACCCAGGAGATCCTGCGGGCGGTGGCCGTGCGGTAGACCCGCGGGCGCTTCCGGGGTGCCGACACGCGGACGGCGCCGCCTCCCTGGGACGGGGAGGCGGCGCCGCCTGGTTTCTCGGACCGTCAGACCAGCCAGCCGACGAAGTGGACGAGGCCGGCGAGGATGTCGGTGAGAAGGTTCATGATCGTGCAGCTCCTTGCGCTGTTCATGTGCGAAGCCGTCGGGCTCCGCCGGGACTTGGGACATCTGCGCGACTACGGTCTGCAGCCCGTCGCTCGCACACCGTAAGTATCGTTGGTCCCTGCAGTCACATGCGCTCTTCAGAGCGACGATCACCTGTTCCAGGGAACACCTGCTCGCTTGTTCGGATCACGCCAAGCTCGGCCAAGTCCTGCGGGCGCAGCCGCAGTTGATCGGCCGTCGCCTCCACTTCCTCCGGCGGGCGCTTGAGGATCGCCGCCGCGTGCTCCGGCGCGATGACGGAGAAGTAGCTGTCCGGGGTGGCCCAGGTGCGGCCCGGCGCGGCCAGGGCCAGGGCGCCGCCCGAGCCGCCCTCGCCGATCACCAGCGTGGTGACCGGCGTGCGCACCGAGGCCACGGCGCCGAACAGGTCCGCGATCGCCGGACCCACCCCCTGCCGCTCCGCCTCCGCGTCGTTGGCCGCGCCCGGCGTGTCCACCAGGGTCAGTACCGGGATGCCGAGCCGGTCCGCGAGGTGGAGCAGCCGGGTCGCGGTGCGGTACCCGGCGGGCCGGGTCGCCGTGCCCGTCTGGGCGGCGTACGCCACCGTCCGCCCCGCGTGCGTCCCGAAGCCGCACAGCATGCCCTCCGGGTCCCGGCCGCCGCAGCGGTCGCCGGACAGGGCGACGCGCTCGGTGAAGTAGGCGTCCAGGTACGCCTGCGCGCGCGGCCGTCCGGCGGCGCGGGCCCGGCGCACCGCGTCCCCGCCGCCGACCGGCAGGTCCCGCGCGCCCAGCGGCTGAGGCACCGGCGCCGGATCGCCGGACGGCGCCGTCAGCAGCCGCAGCCAGCGGCCCAGCGTCGCGCGCAGCTCCCCGGGCGGTACGACGGCGTCCGCGCTGCCCGCCGCCACCTGCGCCTCGGCCGTGTACGCGGCGGGGTCGGCGTCCGGCGGCCGGACCCGCGAGCCCGCGAAACCGACCTGGGCGCCGGGCAGGGCGAGGACCACGTCGGCGCCCGCGCCCAGCGTCGCCCAGCCGCCCCCGGTCGCCGGGTCGCGCACCACCGCGATCTGCGCCGGCCCGGCCGCCCGGGTGAGCGCCGACTGCCGGGCCACCCGCTGCAGTTGGGTCAGCGCAAGCATCCCCTCCTGCATCCGGCTGCCGCCGGTCGCGACCAACGGCACCACCGGCAGCCGGTGTTCACGGGCGTACGCGTACGCCGCCGCTATCCGGTCGCCCGCGCGGTGGCCCAGCGAGCCGCCCAGGAAGCCGAACTCGAAGGAGACGAACACGGCCCGGGTGCCCTCGACGCGTCCGGTGCCGCAGACGACGGACTCCGCCTCGCCGGTGTGCTCGGCGGCGCGGGCCCGCGAGGCGTCGTAGCCGGGCCAGCCGAGGGGGCCGTCGGGCCGCCACGCGCCGTCCGGGTGCGGGAGTTCGGTGAAGGTGAGGTCGTCGGTGACCAGGGCGAGGAACTCTCGCGCGGTCGGGCGCTCAGTCACGGTCCAGCGCCCGCTTCATGATCTTCCCCATGTCGTTGCGGGGCAGCGCGTCGAGGTACCGGACGACGCGGGGCCGCTTGTGCGGGGCGAGCCGCCCGGCGACGTGGTCGGCCAGCGTGTCGAGGGCGGGCGGGGCGGCGGGGTCGGCCGGCACGATCCAGGCCACGATCCGCTCCCCGAGGTCGGGGTCCGGCTCCCCGGTGACCGCGGCCTCCCGCACCCCGGGGTGTTCCAGTAGCGCGTTCTCGATCTCGCCCGCCCCGATCTTGTACCCGCCGCTCTTGATCAGGTCGGTGGCCTTGCGGCCGACGATGCGGACGTAGCCGTCGGGGTCGCGGACCGCCATGTCGCCGGTGCGGAAGAAGCCGTCCCCGGTGAAGGCGGCGGCGGTGGCGTCGGGGCGGTTCAGGTACTCGGTGAACAGGTTCGGTCCGCGCACCTGGATCTCGCCGACGCTCTCCCCGTCGAGCGCCGCGATCGGCGTGCCGTCCTCCTCCACCAGCCGCAGCTCCACGCCGGGCAGCGGCACGCCCACCGTCCCGGCACGCGGCTCGCCGTCGGCGCGCACGCTGGTGTTCATCAGCGTCTCGGTCATGCCGTACCGCTCGATCACCCGGCGCCCGGTGGCGGCGGCGATCCGCTCGTGGTCGTGCACCGGCAGCGCGGCCGACCCCGACACCAGCAGCCTCGCCCCGGACAGCGCCTTCGCCAGCTCCGGGTCGCCGGGGAGCGTCTCGGCGATCCGGTGGTACATCGTCGGCACGCCGAACAGCATGGTCGCGCCGTCGTTCAGCTCCCGGGCCGCGGCCTCGGTGGAGAACCGGCCCAGGTGCCGCACGGACCCGCCCCGGCGCAGCGGGCCGAGGATGCCGAGGACCAGCCCGTGCACGTGGAACAGCGGCAGCCCCTGTACGAGGACGTCGTCCCCGGTCCACCGCCAGGCGTCCGCCAGCGCGTCCAGGGTCGTCGCGAGCGCCCGCCGGGGGATGACGGCGCCCTTGGGCGGCCCGGTGGTGCCGGAGGTGTAGACGACGAGCGCGGGATCGCCGTCGTCGGCGCGGTCCTCGGGGACCGTCCCGCGGGCGCGCACGTCCACGTCGACCCGCTCCAGGGCGCCGAGGGCGGGCGGGAGTTCGCCGTCCGGGGGCGCCAGGACGAGGGAGGGCGCGCTGTCGGAGAGGATGTGCGCGAGTTCCTTGTCGCCGGACTTCGGGTTGAGCGGCACGGCGGGGACCCCGGCCAGCAGCGCCGCGACCACGGCGACGGCGGTCTCCATCGCCGGGGTGGCCCAGACCGCGACCCGTCCGGCGCCGCCGATCCTCCCGGCCGTGGCGCCCGCCGCGGCGGCGAGTTCCGCATACGTCAGGGAGCGCCCGCCGAACCGCAGCGCGGGCCGGTCGCCCGGAGCGCCGGTCGGGGCCGGGGAGAGGGCCGGGAAGAGAGAGGACACGCGAGGTACTCCTTAGCTGTTGCCCGAGAGGTGCTGCCCGATGCTGTCGTTCAAGGCTGCCGGATCGCGCCTGGTCCGCGAGGTGTGCCTACCCGAATCCGGGCACGACCAGCACCAGCCAGGCCAGCGCCGGCACGGCCGCCACCACGATCCCGCCGTAGACCATCAGCTGGCGGAAGAAGCGGTCCCGGTCCACGTCCGGGGCCGCGGCCAGCACCAGCGCGCCGTTCGTCGAGAACGGGCTGACGTCCACCACCGTCGCCGACACCGCCAGCGCCGCCACCATGCCGACCGCCCCGATCTCGCCCTGCGCGAGGAAGGGCACCGCGAGCGGGATCAGCGCGCCCATGATGCCCACGGAGGAGGCGAAGGCCGACACGACGGCGCCGATGTAGCAGAGCAGCACGGCGGCCAGCAGCGGGACGCCGATGCCGCCGACGCCCTCACCGGCCCAGGTGATGGTGCCCATCTCCTCCAGCACGCCGACGTAGGTGAGGACACCGCAGATCAGCAGCACCGTGGACCAGGCGATCTCGCCGACGGCGCGACGGCTGTCGTCCGGCCAGGCGGTGCTCAGCACGACGGCGAGGGTGACCGCGGTCAGACCGGCGTCCAGGTCGAAGCCGAGGACGGCCACGACCAGGGCGACCAGGGCGACCAGGGTGGCGACGCGGGCGGGGTTGAGGCGGAGGCCGGTGCCTTCGGTGCCGCCGGTGTCCTGGTCGGGGCGGACGGCCACGGCGGCGGGAGCGGTGCCGTCGCCCGCGCTGCTGCCGGGGCCGGTGCCGGTACCGGTGTCCGTGGTCTCCATGCCGCCGCCCTTGCCGGGAGCGCCGCCGTCCTCCGGTGCCACCGCCCCGCGCGCCCACAGCTTCCGCCCGCCGAGCACCGCGAACAGCACGGCCGCGATGAGGAGGTTGGCGACCAGTGAGGCGAGGAAGAGGCCGATCTCGCTGCCGGGGAGCTTCTCCCGCTCCACGATGCCGTTGACGATCGAGCCGTAGATGCTGATCGGTGAGAATCCGCCGGCCTGCGCGCCGTGCACCACCATCGTGCCCATGAGCAGCGGGCTGATCGAGTACCGGGTGGCGAAGCTCAGGGCGACCGGCGCGACGATCGCGACCGCGGCCGGGCTGACCGCGCCGATCGCCGTGAGAGCGCCGGTGAGCGCGAACATCACCCACGGGATCAGCGCCACCCGGCCCCGCACCAGCCGGACGGCCGCGTGCACCAGCCAGTCGGTGGTGCCGTTGGCCCGGGCGATGGCGAACAGATAGGTGACGCCGACGAGGACGACGAACAGGTCACCGGGGAAACCGGCGAAGATGCCGTCCGCGTCGAGGTCAGCTACGAGCGAGCCCACCCCGAACGCGGCGGCGAAGGCGAGCGCGCCCATGTTGACGGAGCGGGTGGTGGCGATGACGAACACCACGACGAGGACGAGGATCGAGATGAGTTCGGGGGACATGCGGGGGCTCCCGAGTGCTGACCTGAGTAGCTGTGTGAGTGGCCGAGTGGCTGAGCCACTTGGAGTGGTGCGGTTGGCTGGTCAGCGTGGGCCCGGCCGGGGGTCACGTCAAGGGGTCGCGCAATAATTGGCTCAGCCACTCGGCCGCCGGGCCACCGTCGGCCCCGGTGCTACGCTCCCGGCGAGAGGGGGGATCTCATGACCGACGCCCTGCGGCCCATGACCAGGCAGCGCCTGTACGAACAGGTACTGGAGCGGCTGCGCCAGTACGTCACCGAGGGCGGCCTGCGGGCCGGCGACCGGCTCCCGCCCGAACGGGACCTCGCCCAGCGCCTCGGCGTCAGCCGCGCCTCGGTGAAGCAGGCGATCGTGGTCCTGGAGGTCCAGGGCCTGGTGGAGGCGCGGCACGGCGGTGGGACCTATCTGGTCCGGGACAGCCTCGACGTCGAACCCGTGGAGAAGATGGTCGAACGCCGTCGGCGCCTCCCGGACGTGCTGGAGGCCCGCGAGGCCCTGGAGACCAAGCTCGCCGAACTGGCCGCCGAGCGCCGCACGGAGGACGACCTCGCCGCCATGCGGGCCGCGCTGGACGTGATGGCCGAGGAGATCGACGGTGGCGGGCACGGCGTCGAGGGGGACCGCCTGTTCCACGCGGCGGTGACGGCGGCGGCGCACAGCAGCCTGCTCGCCGAGTTCATGCGCTCCATCGCCCACCAGATCGCCGAGAGCCGCACCGAGTCCCTGCGCCAGCCCGGCCGCCCGGGCCGCTCCCTGGCCCAGCACCGGGCGATCCTGGACGCGGTGGCCGCCCGGCAGCCCCGGCAGGCCGCCACCGCGATGCGCCGCCACGTCCGTACGGTCGCCAAGGTCCGCCTGCTGGACTGGGACCCGGAGGGCGAACGCTGACCGTCCCTCGCGGGACCCGGGTCACCCGCCGACCGCGATGCGCTGCAACAGCCCCCAGGTGAACTCCGCGACCACCTCGTGCCGTTCGCCGTCCCGGTCCGGGGCGGTGAAGGCCAGCCCCCACCGGGTCGGGGCCGAGCCCTGGAGCGGCCGGGCGGGGGCGAAGGCGCGGGCCGCCTCGTCGACCGTGCACGACCAGGGCGTGAGGTCGTCCAGCGTGCGCAGCTCGGGCCCCCGCGCGCCGGGGGCGCGCACCAGCCACTCGTTCCAGACGACGCCCTTGTCCGCGACGAGCACCTCGAAGCGCAGGTCCGGCCACAGGGGCAGCGCCCACTGCCGGGCCTCGCACTCCAGGTCGCCGATCCGGCGCGGCGCCACCGACTCCGGTTCGCCGAGGACGGAGCGGTACCGCGAGGCGGCCGAGCGGGACCGGGGGGAGCGGAGCATCGCCTGCCAGCGCCTGTTGGCCTCGCGCAGGTCCGCGACCGACGCGCCCAGCTCACGGCGGGCGTCCTCCACCGGGCCGGGGTTGTGGTCGGCCATGCGGCGCAGCAGGACGAGCTGGAAGTCGCGCGGGGTGAACGGTTTCGCGGGCTGCTTTCCGGTCGGCATGGCCACCATCATCACCCGACCATTGCCCAGGCAAACGCGATATGAGTAGCCTGTGTTCGTCATTCCGATCGCCTGTTGAAATCTCGAACACACCTAGGGAGGGGGCTGGACATGGGACGCCTCGTGCCGGCCGTGACCCGGGCTCTCGACATACTGGAGCTCTTCCTCGACGGGGACGGGACGCTCTCCGCCCCCGACATCGTGCGCAGGCTCCAGCTGCCGCGCACCACCGTGCACGAGCTGGTCACCACGCTCGCCGCCCGCAAGTACATCGTCCCGGTCCCCGGGCAGTCCGGACGGTACCGGCTCGGCGTGCGTCCGTACCAGCTCGGTGCCCGCTACGCCGAGCACCTCGACCTCGCCGCGGAGGGCCAGCAGGTCGCCCGCACCGTCGCCGAGACCTGTGACGAGACGGTGCACGTGGCGATCCTGGAGGACACCGACGTCATCTACATCGCCAAGGTCGACTCCACGCACGCGGTGCGCATGGTCTCCGCGGCCGGGCGGCGGCTGCCCGCGCACTGCACGTCCGTCGGCAAGATGCTGCTGGCCTCCCTGCCCGAGCCGGAGGTCGCCGCGCGCTTCCCGGACGGCGCCGAGCTGACCGCGATGACCCCGAACAGCATCACCGACCCGGCCGCCCTGCGCGAGGCCCTGGCCGCGATCCGCGAGCGCGGCACCGCCGTGGAGAGCCGCGAGTCCAACCCGGACGTCTCCTGCGTCGCCGCGCCGGTCCGCGACCGCACCGGCCGCGTCGTCGCCGCGCTGTCGATCTCCGTGCCCATGATCCGCTGGAGCGAGGAGCGCCGCGCCGAACTGGAGCAGCTCGCCGTCAAGGGCGCCGCCGACCTCTCCGAGCGGCTCGGCCACCGGAGCGCGGCATGACGGCGACCGGCACGGCCTTCGAGGTCGCCGTCCACGCGGAGGCGTCCCTCGGCGAGGGCCCCACCTGGGACCCGGCGACGGGCCGCCTCCTGTGGCTCGACATCCTGAACTCCCGCGTGCACACCTACGACCCGGCCACCGGCCGCCGCACGCTGCGCCGCACCGACCAGCACGTGGGCGCCGTCAAGCCCCGCGCGGGCGGCGGCCTGGTCCTCAACCTGCGGGACGGCATCGGCCTGCTCGACCCCGACGACACCTTCCGCTGGCTGCACCGGGAGCCCGTCCCCGGCCGCCGCGGCAACGACGCCGCCGTCGCCCCCGACGGCAGCCTGTGGGCGGGCACCATGCGCTACGACGAGGCACCGGGCGGCGGCACGCTGACCCGGTTCACCGGCGACGGCACCGCCGAGACCGTCCTCGACGACGTGACGGTGAGCAACGGCACCGGCTGGAGCCCCGACGGCACGCTGATGTACTACGCCGACACCCCGACCCGCCGTATCGACGTCTTCGACGTCACCGCGGACGGCCGGGTCGCGGGCCGCCGCCCCCTGGCCGTGATCGAGGACGGCGCGGGCTTCCCCGACGGCCTGTGCGTAGACGCCGACGGCTGTGTGTGGACCGCCCTGTGGGACGGCGGCGCGGTCCGCCGCTACACCCCGTCCGGCGATCTGGACCGGGTCGTCGCCCTCCCCGTCCCGCGCGTCACGGCCTGCGCCTTCGGCGGCCCGGACCTCACCGACCTGTACCTCACCACCGCCCGCGTCGGCCTGTCGGCCCCGCACCCCCTGGCGGGCGCGCTGCTGGTGGTGCCGGGGGCGGGGCAGGGGGTGGCGCAGCCCGCGTTCGAGGGGTGAGCCGAACCGCCGCTCACACCCCCGTGCGGTCGAGCCCGGCGAGCACCTCGCGCTCGCCGGGCGTCAGCGGCGGCCCGGTCAGCAGCGGGAGCGGCGGTCCGGCGAGGGCGGCCAAGACCGCCGCCGGGCGGAACATGCGGGTCGGCGGGGTGCGCATGCTGGTGACGTCCCAGATCGCCGAGGCCGCCGCGAAGTGGGAGGTCGCCGCCTTCGTCATGCGCCGCGTGTACGCCGTCACCGCCCGGTCCACGATCCCCGGCCGTCCGCCGCCGCGCGTCCCCGGGTACAGGACGTCCTGCCCGACGGCCATGGCCCAGGCCGCGTCCACCGGGCGCGCCGCGCCCCGCAGCACCCGCCGGGCCAGGCCGGGCGTGTCGAGCCCGTCGGCCCGGTCCAGCTCCTGGGCCAGGACGCGGGCGCCGAACGCGGCCACCGACATGCCCTGCCCGTAGGCGGGGTTGAAGGTGCCGAGCGCGTCGCCGAGCACCACCAGGCCCTCCGGCCAGTGCGGGGCCTTGTCCAGGTAGTGCCGTACGTTGCTGGTGGACCGGCTCAGGTGCACGTCGGTGAGCGGTTCGGCGCCGGAGATCAGGCGGCCGACGATCGGGTCCGGCAGGTCGAGCGTGTACCGCAGGAAGCCCTCGGGATCGGCCGGCGGCTCACCGCCGCGGGTGCCGCCGCAGCTGACCAGCCAGCGGTCCCCCTCGACCGGCATGACCATGGCGCTCCGGCCCGGCCGGGACACGTACGGATCGGCCTGCACGATCGTCAGCGGGAACCGCTCCGCCCCGGCCGGAACCCGGTACTCGCGCGAGGCGTTGACCAGCCCCGAGTCCACCGTCCGCGTCCGGACGCCGGACATCCCGAGCCCGTCCAGCCAGGGGACGATCCGCGTCCCGCGTCCGCTCGCGTCGACGACCAGGTCGGCGTCCAGGTCCGTCTCCCCGTCGGGCCCCGAGACCCGTACGCCCCGCACCCGCCCCGCGGACCCGGTCAGCCCGACCGCGGCCGCCCGGCGGACCTCGACCCCCGGGTGCTCGAGCACCGCGGCCCGTACCGTCCAGTCCACCAGCGCCCGGGTGCAGGTGAGCATGACGGGCCCCTCGCGCCGCCACCGGCGCAGCCAGCCCTCGGAGGTGTGGGCCAGCATGTCCGAGCTGAGGGATATCTCGTGGGCCCCGGCGGCGAGCAGCCGCTTGCGCAGGCCGACGCCCGGCACGATCTCCTCCATCGCGGTCAGCCCGCCGGTCATGAGCAG
Organism: Streptomyces sp. BBFR25; assembly: GCF_044590125.1. Taxonomy (NCBI): domain Bacteria; kingdom Bacillati; phylum Actinomycetota; class Actinomycetes; order Kitasatosporales; family Streptomycetaceae; genus Streptomyces; species Streptomyces sp. BBFR25. Next base: position 2,791,969 of record NZ_CP172447.1, on the reverse strand, counting down.
GTGCGCGTGCCGTCCCTGGGGCAGCCCGCGGCGCTGACGGGGACCGTCGGGCAGCTCGTCGCGGTCCAGCACGACGACCTCCTCCACGCCCGCGTCGGCCAGGACGGCGGCGGCCAGCATCCCGGCCAGTCCGGCACCGACGACGACAGCTCTACGCGACATGGGGCTCCTCGGGTTCGGTCAGGGTTCCGGTCAGGGACGACGGGTGGGTGCCGCCGGGCGCGGTGGCCCGGCCGGGCGGGTGGTGCAGTGCCTGGGACAGTTCCACCAGCCCGCTCGGGCCGGGCACCTCGGTGGCGTGCAGCCGGTAGGACCCGGCGGCGTCGGACGGTTCCTCGTGGGCGGCGGCCCGGCGCGCCGCGTCGGCGAGCATCGCCGCCTCCGCGGCCAGCCGCGCCTCGTGGGGGGAGTGGCCCGCGCGCAGGGCGGCGTCCCGGGCCCGTTCCCGGACCCGGTGGTCGAAGTACGGCGCCAGGGTGAGCAGGGCGTCGTGGATGGAGACCTCACGCCACTGGAGCCGGGCCCGGGGGAGCTGCCACCGGGCGGACGGCTGCCGGGGAGCCGTGGACACCGACTTCACCAGCGACCACAGCGGACCCAGCCGCCGGTAGTCGTCCAGCCCCCGCCAGTGGGCGAGCACGGACGGCAGCAGCCTGGGCAGGGCGAAGCCCACCGAGCACACCAGTGCCGCCAGCGACGCCATCGGCGGGGCCACCGTGGTGGACAGGAAGTCGAGGTCGTGGCCCGTCCACCGCGCCGCCACGGCCGTGTACTTGGTGAGCTGGAACCCCACCAGGTCCAGCAGCGCGCCGAGCAGGATGAGCCGCAGCCCGGCCCGCAGCAGACCGTCCACCTCGCGGCTCCACTTGACGCAGACGGCGCACATCACCAGCATCGCCGCGCTGTGCCCGAGCAGGTACAGGAGGATCATCTCCCGCATGAACGGGGTGCCCGCGTAGTACGTGTCGAGGTCGGTCAGCCGCTCGGTGTCCGCGTCGGCGAGCAGGAACAGCACGACGATGGCGGCCACCAGCAGCCCGTAGGCGGCCATGCTGCGGACCACCGCGCGCCGCACCACCGGCCGGGGACCGCCCCGCCAGTTGATCAGCAGGACCAGCACCGCGCAGCTGTACGCGGAGAGCATGCCGTAGGTCAGCGGGGCCCCGAAGTTGGCGACGCCGGTGAGGTCGTTGACGGTGCGCAGGGTGGCCGGGGCGGCGCACACGAAGACCAGGGCGCCGAGGACGATCGCCACGCAGGTGGACAGGGTCAGCGGATTGCTCATGGCGGTGCGCGGACGGCGGAACAGCAGGACGGAGGTCATGCCGAACACCAGGGCCGCCAGGTAGACGACGAGACTCACGTCCGACCACTCCTCTCGTGCGGGACCCGTGCGCCCCGGCCGTGCCGGGCGCCCGCGCGGCCGGCCGTGTCCCCGTCGTCCCCGCCGCCGGGCCCGCCGGCTCTCACGCGGTGCCCGCCGTCGTCCGGCCGCTCGGCACGGCGGGCGCGGCCGGGACCCGTACGGCGCCGGCGAGCACGTCGGCGATCCTCGCGAGGGTCGCCGGGTCCGGAGACGGGGCCAGGGGGCGAGAGGTGCCGATGCCGGGCGGTGACAGGGGGCCGGCCTCGTGCCGCAGCGCGTCGACGATCACGGCGGCCCAGGCGCTCGCCCCGGCCAGCTCGGGATCGCCCGTCGCCGCCAGCGCGTCGGCGCGGGTCCGGTCGTACAGGTCCCGGTCGCAGTACGCGTCCAGGTGACCGAGTGCGTTGTGGATGCTGGTCCGGCGCCACATCAGGAGGGTGGCGGGCGAGGCGAACCGCGGGCGCGGCAGCCGCAGCGCCCGGCGGACCAGCAGGTCGTCCAGGGCCCGCTCCAACGGCCCGAGCCGGGCGTACGCGCGCCCCGCCCGCCGCCACTCGGCCACCCGCGGCGTCACCAGCGGCACCAGCACCCCGACGACCACCAGCAGGGCGCCGAGTCCGGCGGCGGCCGGGGAGACCGTGGTGCCGAGCGCCGACCAGTCGTGCCCGGACCAGCGGGCGCCCACCGCGACGAGCTTGACGACGCTGTAACCGGCGCCGCACAGCGAACCGGCCCCGATCAGCGTCAGGCCCGCCCGCAGCCCGCCGCGCACCTGCCGCGCCCAGCGCAGCGCGGACACCGTCGTGACGGTCACCGCGGTCAGGTGGGCGACCAGGTACAGCACGATCATCTGGGCGATGAACGGGGTCGTCGCGTAGTAGGTGTCCAGATCGGTGCGGCGCTCCACGGGCGCGTCGCCGAGGGCGAAGGCCACCGCGATGCCGAGGACCACGGCGGTGTAGGCGAGCGTCCACCGGCGGGCGGTGCGGCGCACCCGGGGGCCGCCGCGCCAGTGGACGACGAGGACCTGGGAGGCGGCGCAGTACCCGGTGATCGCCGCGTAGGTGAGCGGCGCCGCCAGGTTGGGCACGCCGCTCAGCCGGTTGACGGCTCCGACCGTGGGCGGCGCCCCGAGCAGGAAGCAGAGCCCGGCCAGGCCCAGCACCGCGCAGATGGCCCGCAGATACGGATCGTGCCGGTGCCGCAGCAGGTCGGGGGCCCGCACCGCGAGGCCGAGCCAGAGCGCCCCGCAGCTCAGGTAGTTGATCAGGCTGTTCATCTGGTGGTCCCGCGGTAGTTGAGCGCGGCCCCGATGCGGCCGGCGAGGCTCTGCGGGCTGGCCGGGCCGCCGCCCTCCGCGGCGAACACCGAGTCGGTGGAGGCGTCCAGCCAGGTGCGCAGCCGACTGCCCATCAGCATGCCGAAGCGGTCCGCCTCCTGCTCCTCGGCCAGGGAGAAGTCGGTGCGCGCGGCCACCGGCCGGGGCCGGTCGCCCACCCGTTCGTCCGCCTCCGCCCCGCCCTCCGCCCGACGGCGGCTCATGTGCCACACCTCGTGGCAGAGGATCACGATCTGGTGCCAGACGGCCGCGCGTTCGTCCACCACCACGTCGTCGTGGCTCTCGCGCTCCAGCCACAGTCCGCTCGCGGTGTGCGGCGGGAACGCCGCCCGGTGCACGACCACCTCCCGGCCCCGCCACGCGCTGACGGAGGCGACGAGCGCCTCGAACAGCACCTCGGGGTCCGCGGGCACGGCCACCTGGATGGGGTCGATGAGGGCGTCAGCGAGACGACGCATCTCCTTCCTGGTACGCACCGCTGTCTCCTCGTTCCCCCGGCCGTCCTTCGGTCACCCCTGCAATATGCCAAGACGCATGCCCTGTGGGCCAGTTCCGCGGCGGGTCCGGGGCCGTCTCCGCGCCCTCCGGAAAAGTCCTGCCCGGGATCTTGCCCGAACCATTGACGCGCAAGCGCTTCCCACCTACGTTTCCCGTTCGAAGTTACGAGCAACATTCGATATGTCGAACACGAATGGGGCAGGGCATGGGACGACCTGGCCTGAATCGCAGGCACTTTCTGGCCGCGGCCGGCGGCCTGACGGTCGCGGGCAGCTTCGGCTTCGCGGCGCTCGGCACCGGCGCCGACGCGCTCGCCTCCGGGGCGGACACCCGGGTGAGCTACTGGAACCTCTTCAGCGGCGGCGACGGCTACAACATGATCGCGATGCTGGACTCCTTCCGTGCCGACCACCCCGGCATCGACGTGAAGGACTCCACCCTCCAGTGGGGCAGCCCCTTCTACACCAAGCTCGCCATGGCCGCCGCCGGCAACCGCGCGCCCGACCTCGGCGTCATGCACCTCGGCCGCGTCACCGGCTTCTCGCCCGGCCGCCTCCTCGACCCCTGGGACCCCGAGTTGCTCGCCAAGTACGGCGTGCGGGAGGAGGACTTCAACCCCGAGCTGTGGAAGCGCGCCGTCATCGACGGCAAGCTCTACGCGCTGCCGCTCGACATCCACGTCCAGCTCTGCTTCTACCGCAAGGACGTGCTGAAGAAGGCGGGCCTGCTCGGCGACGACGGCCGGATGGTGCCCGTCACCTCCACCGACGAGTGGTTCGACGTACTCAAGGAGGCCAGGAAGGCCACCGCGAAGGGGCTGCAGACCATCGGGCTGTGGCACAACGACCAGAACTTCCAGTGGTGGTTCTTCGTCGCCTTCTACACCCAGCTCGGCGGGACCTGGTTCGACGACGCCAGGACCGAGGTCACCTTCGACACCGACAAGGCCGCCCAGGTCCTGGAGTTCCTGCGCAAACACGTCGCCGACGGCTACGCCAACCCCTCCTTCGGCGGCTCCGCGGGCGCCGAACAGTTCGTCAACGGCTCCCCCTTCGCCTGGGAGGGCAACTGGTCGGTGCCGGTCTTCGACACCGCGAAGCTCGACTACGGCGCCACCCCGCTGCCGCCCGTCTTCGGCAAGCGGGCCACCCACGCCGAGTCCCACTCCTTCGTCCTGCCGCACCAGGCCGACCGCGGCGGCGCCACCAACGAGGGCGCGCACCGGCTCGCCGCCTACGTCGTCCAGCACGCCCGGCAGTGGGCGGCCGGCGGGCACATCCCCGCCCACACACCGACCCTGTCCACGGCCGCGTACCGGAAGCTGAAGCCGCAGAACGAGTACGTCTCGGCCATGGACCACCAGGCCACCGAGCCCAAGGTGTGGTTCGCCGGGTCCACCGGCATCCTCGCCCAGCGGGTCGGCCCGATCGTCGTCTCCTCGACGACGGGCTCCGCGAGGCCCGAGGCCGCCGCCCGCCGGATGAAGGGCACGCTCGCCGAACTGCTCGCCATGAAGAACCCCATGGACGGCCGCACCGCCGCACAGGGAGGCAGCGCCGCATGACCGCCACCAGCGCCGAAACGATCATTCGCCCGGCGCGCGCGAAGACCGCCGCCGACAGTGCCGGGGTCCGCCACGGGCAGGGCTTCCAGCACGGCGGCTGGTTCGTCGCCCCGTTCCTCGCGCTCTTCGCGCTCTTCGTGGTCTGGCCGCTGCTGCGCGGCCTCTACCTCAGCTTCACCGACGCCAACATCTCCGGCGACAGCGCGAACTTCATCGGCCTCGACAACTACCGCGAGGCCCTGAAGGACCCGCTGATGTGGGACGCGCTCGGCCACAGCGCCTACTTCACGCTGCTCGTCGTGCCCTGCATCACCGTCCTCGCCTTCCTCCTCGCGATGCTGGCCCACCACATCGAGCGCGGCAAGTGGCTGTGGCGGCTCTGCTTCTTCCTGCCGTTCCTGCTGCCGTCCACCGTCGCCGCCAACCTGTGGCAGTGGCTGTTCAACCCCGGCACCGGCATGGTCAACCACGTCTTCGGCCTCGAAACACCGTGGCTGACCGACAAGTCGTACGCCATGCTCGCGGTCGTCATCACCACCCTGTGGTGGACCGTCGGCTTCAGCTTCCTGCTCTACCTCGCCGCACTCCAGGGCATCCCCGCCCACCTCTACGAGGCCGCCAAGCTGGACGGCGCGAACGCCTGGCACCGCACGCTCCACATCACGCTGCCGATGCTGCGCAACATCACCGGGCTCGTCGTCGCCCTGCAGATCCTCGCCTCCCTCCAGGTCTTCGACCAGGCCGTCGTGATGCAGGACTTCGGCCCCGGCCCGGAGGACTCGACCCGCACCTTCGTGCAGTACACGCTCGAACAGGGCTTCACCAGCTACCGCGTGGGCTACGCCTCCGCGATCTCCATCATCTTCTTCGTGCTCATCGCGGCCGTCGCCCTCGCCCGGATGTGGCTGCTGCGCAACCGTGAGGAGGGCGGCCGATGACCACCGCAGCGGCGCCGACGCGTACCGAACCCCGCAGGCCCTGGACGCCCGCCCAGATCGTGCTCACCCTGCTCGGCACCGCCGTCTCCGCGGTGTTCCTCGCCCCGCTCGCCTGGGCCCTGTTCACCTCGCTCAAGTCGGAGACCGAGGCGGTCGAGGTGCCCACGCACTGGCTGCCCGAGGACTGGACCGGCCAGGCCTGGACGGCCCTCTTCGAGACCGGCAACATCACCAACTGGTTCGTGAACTCGCTGGTCGTGTCGGTGTGCGTGACGGCGATCGTGCTGCTGGTCGCCGCGCTCGCCGGATACGGCTTCGCCCGCACCGAGTTCCGGGGCAAGGGCGTCCTGATGGGCGTCGTGATGACGGGCCTCATGGTCTCCCCGGCCGTACTCGGCGTCCCGCTCTTCACCAGCGTCCAGCAGATGGGGATGGTCGACACCTACTGGGGCATGATCCTGCCGCAGTGCGCGCCCGCCGCGATGGTCTACATCCTCTACAAGTTCTTCCAGGGCATCCCGCGCGAACTGGAGGAGGCCGCCTTCATCGACGGCGCGGGCCGCTGGCGCGTCTTCTTCACGATCATCGTGCCGCTCTCCCGCCCCTCGCTCGCGGCGGTCGGCATCTTCACCTTCATCAGCTCCTGGAACAACTTCCTGTGGCCCTACATGGTCACCAACAACCCCGACCTGATGACCATGCCGAACGGCATCGCGACCGTCATGAACTCCTACGGCATCCAGTGGGCCCAGCTCATGGCCGGCGGCCTGATGGCCGGCCTGCCGCTGATCGTCGTCTTCGTCTTCTTCCAGCGCCAGATCGTGGCGGGCGTCGCCCACACGGGCCTGGCCGGCCAGTAGCCCCTCACACCGTCCCGAAAGGAAAAGATGCGCACCGCCCGCTTCACCCTGGACCCCGCCTTCACCGTCGGCGCCGTCAACCCGCGCCTCTTCGGCTCCTTCGTCGAACACCTCGGACGCTGCGTGTACACCGGCATCTTCGAACCCGGCCACCCCGCCGCGGACGCCGAGGGCCTGCGCCAGGACGTGCTGGAGCTGGTCCGGGAACTCGGCGTCACCGCCGTCCGCTACCCCGGCGGCAACTTCGTCTCCGGCTACAAGTGGGAGGACTCCGTCGGCCCGGTGGAGGACCGCCCGCGCCGCCTCGACCTGGCCTGGCGCTCCACCGAGACCAACCGCTTCGGCCTGTCCGAGTACATCGCCTTCCTCAAGAAGATCGGCCCCCAGGCCGAGCCCATGATGGCGGTCAACCTCGGCACCCGCGGCGTCGCCGAGGCCCTGGAACTCCAGGAGTACGCCAACCACCCCGCCGGCACGGCCCTGTCCGACCTGCGCGCCGAGCACGGCGACAAGGACCCCTTCGGCATCAGGCTCTGGTGCCTGGGCAACGAGATGGACGGCCCCTGGCAGACCGGCCACAAGACCGCCGAGGAGTACGGCCGCGTCGCCGCCGAGACCGCCCGCGCCATGCGCCAGATCGACCCGGACCTAGAACTCGTCGCCTGCGGGTCCTCGGGCCAGTCCATGGAGACCTTCGCCGAGTGGGAGGCGACGGTCCTCAAGGAGACCTACGACCTGGTCGACCACATCTCCCTGCACGCGTACTACGAACCGCACGACGGCGACGTCGACTCCTTCCTCGCCTCCGCCGTCGACATGGAGTCGTTCATCGAGAACGTCGTCGCCACCTGCGACCACGTCGGCGCCCGCCTCAAGTCGAAGAAGAGGATCAACCTCTCCTTCGACGAGTGGAACGTCTGGTACATGGCCAAGACCCAGGCGGAGGTCGGCGCCCTGGACTGGCCCGAGGCGCCCCGCCTCCTGGAGGACAACTACAGCGTCCTGGACGCGGTCGTCTTCGGCTCGCTCCTGATCGCCCTGCTCCGGCACGCCGACCGCGTCACCGTCGCCTGCCTCGCCCAGCTCGTCAACGTCATCGCCCCGATCATGACCGAGCCGGGCGGCCCGGCCTGGCGCCAGACGACGTTCTTCCCCTTCTCCCAGGCCTCGAAGTACGGCCGCGGCGAGGTGCTCGACGTGCGGGTGGACTCCCCGACATACGACACGGCGAAGTACGGCGAGGCCGACCTGCTGCACGCCACCGCCGTGCGCGCCGAGGACGGCACGGTCACCGTCTTCGCCGTCAACCGCTCCCGCACCGAGGCCCTCCCGCTGGAGGTCGCCCTCGGCGGCCTGGGCGTCACGGAGGTCGTGGAGCACAGCGCCCTCGCGGACGCCGACCCCGACGCCCGCAACACCCTCGCCGAGCCCGAGCGGGTCGTCCCGCACCCGGTGGACGGCACGACCCTGGGCGGCGGCAGGCTCACCGCCGCCCTGGAGCCGCTGTCCTGGAACGTGATCCGGCTGCGCTGAGGCCGCCCCGGATCAGCCGCGGCCCCGGCCGGGGGAGGGCACGGGCTTCACCGGTACGCCACCGGCCGCGCTGCCCAGCAGTTCCAGGCGAACCGGGCCGGGGCCCGGCGGGGTGTCGCCCCCGGACAGCACCGCGAGGGCCAGGGTGTTGGCGGCGGCGCGGGTGCGCAGGATGCCGTTCGGCAGGACGAAGGTGTGCGGGGCGCCCGTGTCGCCGCCCACGTACTCGCCGAGGTTCCAGCCGTTCAGGAAGACCTGGACGCGTACGTCGCGCGCCCGGGTGCCGCCGACGACCAGTCCGACCGAGGCGTCGGTCTCCGGGGGGACGTCCAGGCGGAACGTGGTCCGGTACCAGGTCACGCCCTGGCGCCGGTCCTCGTCCGGGGCGGCCGCCGGGGACCCCGGCTCCCAGGCGCCGTCGTCGTAGCCGGGCAGGTGCCAGCCGTGGCGTTCCCCGTACAGCCCGCCGGTGTTGAGCGGCCCGCGCACCGGGTCGGGGGCGGCGGCGCCCATGATCCGCCAGCGCACGTCGGGCGAGGCGCCCTCGAAGCGGGCCGACGCCAGCCCGCGGGCCGCCCGGTACGCGTCCTGGCCGTGCTGCGTGCGCCGGACCAGGACGGACAGGACGTGTCCAGCGTCCTCGCCACCCCGTGCGCGCAGGGCCCGCGGCAGCCGGAAGTTTGCCGTGGCCGCCCAGGTGCCCTGCCCGTCGCCCGCCCCGCGCGGCCGGTGGCTGCCCAGCGGCTCCCCGTCCAGCCAGGCCATCAGCAGGCCGTGCGCGCCCGTGCGGTACGACAGGGACACCGACTCCAGGCCCGCGGCGCCGGTGAGGCGGCCGCGGTACCAGACGTCGCCGTAGTGGAAGCCGTAGTCGTCGGCGAAGAGCACCGGCTGCCCGTCGGGGACCGGGGTCGTGCCGTGCGACGTGCGCCGGTCGGCGACCGTCCAGCCCTCGTCCCCGTAGTCGGGCCGCGACTCGAAGTTCTCCGTGCGCCGCCGCCAGCCGTCGAGCGCGGGCAGGACCAGGTCGGGCACCCCGGGCAGCGGCCACACGGTCATCAGGCTCAGGGCGCGGCCCAGGCCCGCCTGGACCGGCGCGCCGTTCCACGTGACGTCGGTGATGCCGGGCGGGGCCCACACCTCCAGCTCGCGCTCGTCGACCGTGTCGCCGGTCAGCCGGATCACGGCACCGTCCAGCGCGGCCTCGCGCAGCAGCTCGGGGCCGCGCACCAGGACCCGGCCCGACGGGGTCTCGTACGGCCACAGCCGCAGCGAGGCGGCGTCGTCGGCGAACAGGAGGAGCAGGGTGCGGTCGGTTTCGCCGCTGCGCACCCGCACCCGGGTCAGGCGGTCCTCCTTGAGGGGCACCATCACGTGCAGCCTGCCGCGGTCGAAGGTCCAGGCGGCCTCCTCGTCCAGCCGGGTCGGCCAGGGCTCGCTCGGACAGTCGAGGACCAGGTGCGCCATCTCGCCGGCCCGCCCCACGAACGCGGCGATGTCCAGCTTCCCGACGCTCAGCGACAGCATGGGCTGCACGGTGGCGTACGCGAGCCGGCGCCCGGCGCCCAGGTGGAGGCCGGTGGCGAGCAGCTTGGCGTCCCGGGCGGGGACGGTGACCTCCACGTCCGCCCCGCCCATCGGCACCGTCGAGGTGACGTCGGCGGCGGAGTCGTTGCGCAGGACGTAGGCGTGCGCGCCGGTGTCCGGGTTGGCCAGGTGCCGCACCCGGATCCGGCGGTCCGCGGCCCGGACCGGCGCGGCCTCGGCCATCCGGGCGAAGTCCGGCACCTGACGCAGGAGGTGGCCGAGCTGGTGGAGCGGCGCGAGCTTGTCCGTCGGCCGCCGCGCCTCGTCGATCGCCGCGGTGGGGTCGTACGTCGGGGAGGGCGCCGACGGCGCGGGCAGCCACCCCCACGAGGTGCCGCCGAACGCCATGCGGACGTTGTGCAGCGTGCTCCCCTGCGCCAGGCGGTCGAAGTGGGCCCGCCGCGCCTCGGCGGCGTCCCGGGTCCGCTCCGGTTCCTCCCAGGCCGGCGGGGAGTCGGCGTGCAGCAGCGGCACCTCGATGCCGTCGGCGCGCAGCCGGTCCCGCAGGTGGTCCAGGTCGGCGCGCCCCGGGGTGTCCGCCCGGTAGAGCAGCACCGTGCCGGTGCCCCGGGTGAACTGGTGCCGGGCGGCGATCGCGTTGACCCGGGCCAGCCACTCGTCGGCGTGGCGCAGATAGGCGGGATCGGTGGTCCTGGCCCGTCCGTCGACCGTCGTCAGCCAGCCGGGCAGGCCCCCGGCGTCCACGTCGGCGCCGATGTACGGGCCGGGGTGCAGGACGACGTACAGGGCGCACTCGGCGGCCGTGCGCAGGAACAGGTCGAGGTCGCGGACGCCGGTGAAGTCGTACCGGCCGGGGGCGGGGGAGTGCTGGTTCCAGGCCAGGCGCACGCTGACCGCGTTGTGGCCGTACGCCCGCATCTTCTGGAGCACGTCCCGCCACAGGGACGGGCTCGGCAGCCGGAAGGGGTGCAGCTCGCCGGACCACAGGGCCAGCCGCCTGCCGTCCACCAGCAGGGAGTACCGGTCCAGGGCGATCCGGTGGCGCCGGCCGTCGGCGCCGGGCGGGCCGGGCGGCCGCCCGGTGGGCACGGGGCCCGGAGCGCCGGAGGCGGGCAGCGCCGCGCTGCTCACGCTGCCGCCCAGCGCGAGACCGAGGACGGTGGTGCCCGCGAGGGCGCTGAACGCTCGTCTGCCGAGCTTGCTGGGCCTGCTGAGCTCCAAGGGAGCCTCTCCTGTGTGCGCGCGTACCTCTGGTCCCGTCAGTCGCGCGGGACGCCTGTGCCGGGCCATTGTCCCAGCGCGCGCCACAATGGTCGGCATGAGGATCTCGGCGCGTGCGGACTACGCGGTACGGGCGGTACTGGAACTGGCCGTCCGGCAGGACGATTCCCCGGTCAAGGCGGAGGACGTGGCGGCCGCGCAGGACATTCCGCACAAATTTCTGGAGGGGATCCTCGGGGACCTGAGGCGCGGCGGTGTCGTGGCGAGCCGACGCGGCGGGGGCGGCGGTTACCGGCTGGCGCGCGAGGCGGCGGCCATCACGGTGGCGGACGTGATCCGGGCGGTGGACGGCCCGATCGTCTCGGTGCGCGGGGAGCGGCCGACGGGGCTGGTGTACACGGGTACGGCGGGGCCGCTGCTGCCGCTGTGGGTGGCGCTGCGCGCCAACGTGCGCAGGATCCTGGAGGGCGTGACGATCGCGGACCTCGCGGCGGACGCCCTCCCGGCCCCGGTACGACAGCTGGCGGCGGAACCGGCCGCCTGGGAGAACCCGTGAGGCGGTCCCGGCAGGGAATCGCGGCCGGGGCGGACTGGCCGGCGAGGACGGGTTCCGGCTGTCGGTGGCCGCGCCGGGGGCACCTCGCGGCGGACGCGTTGCCGGACCCGGTGCGGGAACCGGCCGCCTGGGAGAACCCGTAGGGCGGTCCCGGCGGGAATCGCGGCCGGGGTGAACCGGCCGGTGCGGACGGGTTCCGGCTGTCGGCGGCCGCGCCGGGATCACCTCGCGGCGGGCGTGCCGTCCGGGCGGCAGAGCAGCGGCTTGTCCAGTTCGGCGCAGGGGCGGTGGCCCTTGGAGCGGACGATGTCCTTGCCGACCTCGTCGGCGAGGTAGCGCAGGAAGCCCGCGGCGATCGAGTCGGCCGGCGGTTCGCCGTAGGTGTAGGCGATCTCCGTCTGCCAGTACGGGTACGCCCCCTGGTCGGCGCCCTCCAGGGTGGCCGGGTAGCCGTCGATGCGGACCTGCCGGACGTCGTCGTGGGCGGCGGCGGCGCCGACCTCGCTGTGCCCCAGCGCCCCGGGGGTGGCGGCCACCGTGTCCAGCAGCGTCCCGGTGCCGCCCACCTCGCAGCGGCCCGGCCGGCCACGCTCGAGACCGGCGCAGTCGGGGGTGGTGACCGCGGGGAGGGGGCGGCCGTCGAGGACCTGCTGTTCGAGCGTGGTGCGGGTGCCCGAGCCCGGGTTCCGGCTGACCAGGTGAATGGGGACGTCTTCGCCCTTGACCTGGCTCCAGTTGGTGACGCGCCCGGCGTAGATGTCGCGCACCTGCTTCAGGGACAGGTCCTCGACCCCCGCGTCCTTGTGCACGACCAGGGTGAACAGGGACAGCGCGACGGGCCTGGGCAGCAGCCGCGGGCGGCCGTCGGACTTCGGTCCGTCGCTGAACGTCAGTCTGTTCCCGAGCCCCCGGCCGTCCGGGAGCCGGGCGCCCGCACCGGCCGCGGCGAGGGTGTCGAGCCCGTCGACGCTGCCCTTGAACGAGGTGTCGGTCAGCGGGATGCGGGCGTCCGGGCAGGTCCGCTCGTACTGCCGCGCGGCCTCCCGCAGTACCGGCGCGAAGGCCGTGGAACCCGACAGGTGCAGGGTCCCGGCGGCGCAGTCCAGCGGCGCGGCCGCGTCGTCGCTCCCGGCCAGGGTGAACGCCGACTGGGTGGCGCTCACCAGGATGAGCGAGGCGAGCAGCCACCGGACCTGCCGCGAGGCGAACGGGTAGTACGCGGTCTTCTTGATGTTCCCGCCGCGCACCCCGCCGACGACCCCCGCGGTGACCTCCGGCTCCGGGAACTCGGGCTCGGTGAAGCCGTCTTCGCGGTCCAGGACCGCCAGGACCTTGTAGTGCGCCCTGCGGTTGAGGATCACCTTGGGCAGCCTGATCTCCCGGCCCGTGGTCTCGAACCCCTCGGCCCCCGGCACGAAGAACGTCGGCGGCACCTGGGCACTGCGCTCGGTGACGGTCATGCCGACCACACGCCGGCCGGGGAAGGCGATGCGTATGCCCACGGGGTCGCTGGCGGGAGCGACGTAGTCGCCGGCGACCACGGGACTCCAGCCCGCGTTCTCGATCCGCAGCAGCACGACCGAGGGGTCGTTCAGGTTCGTACCGTCCCACTGCATGCGCTGCAGCACCGTGGTGTCGGGCCCCGAGGCGGCCGAGTCCCGGATCGTGGTGTCCAACTGGACGCGATAGCCGAGCCGTTTGCGGCCCGCCAGCACGAACTCCCACAGCGCGGCCACGACGGGCACGGCCAGGCCCAGGACGGCGGCCACGGAACCCCAGGACAGACTCACGCCCGGCTCCCCCTCAGGACGGTGACATGGGAGGCCATGGTGGCGGGGGAGGGACCGGAGCGGGTGCTGCTCCGGTGACTCTCCAGTTCGAATTCACGCGCCGGACACCTTCGACACCCGGCGTTTTCCGGACATCAACCGCCGTCATTGACAGGGGCGTTGACGCGCAAGCGCTTCGACCCTAGGTTCCGTCACTGCGCAATGTCCGACAACACGACCGTTGTTCGACATGCAGAACACGAGATGTGGAACAGGAGCCCCCCATGCGTCGCAGACGAGCCGCACTCCTCGCTCTCCCCACCGCCGCCCTGCTCGCCCTCGTCCCCTCCACGGCGTCGGCCTATCCGAACCCCGGCCGGGTCACCGGCTCGGTCGTCACCCACGACCCGACGATGATCCGCACCCCGTCCGGGCAGTACCGGCTCTACGCCACCGGCGGCGGCATCAGCAGCAAGACGTCGTCCGACCGCACCGCCTTCGCCGCGGGCGCCGACGCCTTCGGCTCCCGGCCCGGCTGGTGGTCCCGCTACTCGTCCGTCCCGGAGGCATGGGCGCCGGACATCTCGTACCACGGCGGGAAGTACCTGATGTACTACTCCGTCTCGTCCTTCGGCTCCAACACCTCCGCCATCGGACTCGCGGTCTCCACCACCGGGGCGCCGGGCAGCTGGAGCGACCAGGGCATCGTCTACACCTCGAACGCCGCCGCCGACTACAACGCCATCGACCCGAACCTCTTCGTCGACGACGACGGCACGTGGTGGCTGTCCTTCGGCAGCTGGTGGACCGGCATCAAGATGATCCGCGTCGACCCGTCCACCGGCAAGCAGCTCGCGTCCGACACCGCCCGCCGCTCCCTCGCCTCCCGCCCGACGGGCAGCAAGGCCGTCGAGGCCCCCTACGTCGTCAAGCGGAACGGGTACTACTACCTCTTCGCCTCGTACGACGTCTGCTGCGACGGCACCAGCTCCACCTACAAGGTCAAGGTCGGCCGGGCGACGAGCGTCACCGGGCCCTACCGCGACCGGAACGGCGTCTCGATGACGGCGGGCGGCGGGACGCCGGTCCTGGAGTCGCACGGCAGCGTCATCGGTCCCGGCGGTCAGTCGATCATGAACGACGTGGACGGCGACCTGATCGTCTACCACTACTACGACGGCAGCGACAACGGCACGCCCAAGCTCGGCATCAACCTCCTGGACTGGAGCAGCGGCTGGCCCGTGGCGTACTGAGCCGCACGCCGGTACGGGCCCGTACGACCGGCCTCGGGCATCACTCCGCGTCGTCGTGGCCCCGCAGGTGCAGCGAGCGCAGGGCCACCTCGATGGCGAAGCGGTGGTCGGGGTCGGCGAGCCGGTCGCCCAGGTGGGTGTCCAGCGTCCGCAGGCGGTAGCGGACGGTCTGCGCGTGCACGCCCAGCATCTCGCCGACCTGCTCCGCGGGGGCCCGGGTGGACACGTGCACCCGCAGGGTCTCGACGAGCCGGTCGCGCCGCCGGGCCGGCAACGCGTCGAGCGGGGCCAGTTCACGGGCCGCGATCCGGTCGACCAGGGCGGAGTCGGACAGCAGCCACAGGGTGGTGAGGTGGTCCTCGCAGCGGATCAGCGGGGCGTCCGGTATGACCTCGTCGTCGACGAGCTGGAGCACCCGGCGGGCCCAGCGGACCGAGTCGGCGGCCTGGCCGATCGGCACGGTCAGACCCAGCGCGGCGCGGGTGCCGGTCAGGGCGGTGCGGAGCATGTCCAGGCGAGCGGGCGTGAGGTCGCCGGGCACGAGCAGGTGCGGCTGCGGTATGTCCAGGTCGGCGAGGACGTCACGGTCGAGTCCCGCCTGGATGTGGTCGGGTGCCGGGGACTGCAGCGCGACGAGGAAGCAGGACCGGGGCAGTTCCCAGGCGGCGGCCTTGCACAGTTCGGAGACGGCCGTCCGGGGCAGCGGCGAGGCGGCCAGCAGGAAGTGGAGTAACTGTCTTCGTAACGCGGACTCCTCGGAGGCGGCCCGCTCCCGGACCTCCGCGTACCCCTCGCGGGTGATCGCCTCCAGCTCCTCGACGTACGCGAAGAGCGCGTCGGCGAAGGCCAGGATCAGCGAGGGGGAGAGGCTGTACTGGCGGCCCAGTGTCTTGGCCCGGCGCAGCGCGATGCGGGCGCCGAGCCGGTAGGCGCCCTGCAGGACCTCCAGGTCCCGGCCCTCGTAGGCCTCCACCCGGCCGAACCTGCGCAGTAGTTCGTCGCGCAGCTCCGAGCTGCTGGAGGGGTCGGCCACCCGGTCCACGAAGGCGGTCAGCGCCTGTTCGACGCCCTGGCGGATCGCGTCCCCGTCCGGGCCGTTGAGCAGCCTGCCGTACACCGGGTAGCTGCGGGTGACCTCGGTGCGTATCTCGTTCAGCAGCCCGGGAAGCAGCGGGCGCATGAAGGCCGCGAACTTCTTGGGGAGGGGATCGAGCGGTTCACCGAGCACCGAGGGACGCGCGATTGAGGGCATGAGTGATCCCTTGCCGTCGACATGTCCGGTGGGATGGGCCGACCGGGCCCCGCCCTCGGCGGGCGGAGCCTGGACCGGTCCAGGGAGTTCACCGGTCTGGCAAGCAGACGGTAAATCAACTTTGTTGTGTTGTACATCTCTTGGGGAGGAATCGTGTCACGGTTGTGTACGCCGTGCACCGTGTCCCGTGACCGCTACTTGACGGCGGAGTGCCAGTTCTCCGAGAGGACCTTGCCGGCGTCGGGGACGACGGTGCCGGGGGCGTTGAGGCCGGTGAGGTGGGTCCGGGTGTCGTTCAGGGTGACGCTGTTGTTCCCGGCGGCGGAGGGCAGCCCGGTCTTCGCGTTCACCGCGGCGTTGATCAGACCGACGTTCAGGCCGCAGCCGGTGGCGCCGGGCACCGCGAAGGCGTCGTCGTTCTGGGTGGCGCCGGTGAGGTTGATCCGGCTCATCTCGCCGGCCGCGTCCTCGGTGCCGTCGCCCTGGAAGAAGGTCATGCCGAACTCGGGGTAGGTGCGGTTCTCCGGGCGCAGCACGATCGGGTTGGCGGCCGTCCCGATGTAGCAGTTGTCGCCGAGCAGCGGGTTCTCCAGGTGGATGCGGACCGGCAGGGCGACGATGGGCAGGTCGGTGAGGACACCCGCGGTCTGGTCGAAGGCGTAGGGCGCGCCGACCGACTCCATGGTCGCGGTGATCTTGTTGAGGCTGGAGTTCTCCAGCGACTTGCAGATCCCCGTGATCACGAAGATGTCGCTGGGACACATCAGGCCGAGCAGTCCGCCGGGCACGGCGGCGGGCTCGGCGACCAGCGCGCCGGAGGCGGGGGCGACCACGCTGCTGGTGCCGTCCGCGTTCTGGACGACGCCCATCTGGAGGTTGGTCCTGCCGGTCGTCACGGTGGTTTTCCCCAGCTTGATGGTGCCGCTCGCCGAGGTGGACACCACGCACTGCGGGGTCTTCTCGAAGCCGTCGGCGTTCAGCATCGCCGGGGCGTCCACGGGGCAGCGGGTGAAGGGGGCCCACTCGCCGTTCAGCGCGGGGTCGGCCGCGGTCGCCGTGCCCAGCGAGGCGAAGGCGCCGAGCGCGGTCAGCGCGGACACGGTGGCGAGCCGGGTGCGGGTGGAGATCCGGGGCATGGTGGTGGCCTTCCGTGGAGTGGAGGTGACAGGGGCGGGGTGCGGCGGTCGGATCAGCGCTCGGCGACGGGGATCTCGTAGGGCTGGAGGTCCTCGGTGCACTGGCCTTCGTTCTCGGGGCTCGGGAAGACGGGCGCGGCGATCGCGCACGTCTGGCCCTGGACCTGCTTGATGTGGTTGCCGGGGCCGGAGACGGAGGCGGTGAGCAGGCGGTCGAGGTCCTCGCCGTCGGTGCCGCAGCCGGTGAAGGCGGGAATGGCCGTCTCGCCGGACAGCACACCGCCGCTCAGCAGCAGGTAACCGGTGGCCGGCAGGCCGATGACCTGCTCGCCCCGGCCGTACAGCACCAGGTGGTCCCCGGGGAAGTTGGCGGGGTCCGGGTCCTCGGAGGTGAGGGACGTCTCGGTGCGGCACCCTGGACCGACGTCCAGGGGCGTCCCGTTGACCTCCAGATCCAGCACGTGCAGGACCAGCGGGGCCCGGACGTAGGTGTCCGTGATCGTCGTGAAGTCGGACAGGCGCATCTTCATGCGGGAGTCGATCCTCATCGGACCCGTCTGCTCCAGCACCATGGTGGCCTTCACCGGGGCGAAGTCGAAGGACAGGAAGGTCGCTTCGAAGGGCGGTGACTGCTTGCGCTCCCGGTAGTGGAAGTTCGCGTACGACAGGGTGTCGAAGATCAGGTACTCCGGGTCGGGCGGACCCGGCACGGGCAGGCCCTGCTCGATCAGGACGCAGGACGGCGGGAGGTACGCGGCGCCCTTCATCTTCTTCACGTTGGCGTAGCCGGTGACGTAGGCGTTGAGCGACACGTCCGTGGGCGGGTGCTGCTCGTCGTAGCGGCACGGCGGGACGTCGTCGCGGTCCGGGGCGGCGCCGGGGGTGTTCTCCAGCACCTTCGGCGCCCGCTCGGACTGCCGCTCCGGCTGCCGGTCCGCCGGTCCGTCCGCCGGTCCGTCCGGCCGTCCCCCGTCGGGGGCCCCGGAGGTCCCGGACGGTCCCGGCGCGGACGGCGAACCGCTCGGTGCCGGCTCGCCCGTACCGACCGGTACGGTGGCCAGCAGCCCCTGGCCGGGCGCGTCCTCGGCGAGGGCGCAGTCGACGGTCAGCGAGCCGGGGTCCGCGGTGGCCGGGTCCGCCGCCCCTGGCTCCAGGTCGATGGCGAGGGCGCCCGCGGAGAACGTCAGGTCGCCGTCGCCCCGGCCGGCCACCGAGGGGACGTCGCCCCGCGCGACCAGCGTCAGCGGGCCCGACGCGGGCAGCGCGACGGACTCGGAGCCGCCCCGCCAGGTCGCCGCGGCCGTGGCCGCGTTCTGGGCGACGCCGACCGCGAGCCGGGTGGCCGCCCGTACCTCGGCCGCGTCCCGCGCGGTGAGGTCCGCGACCGCCTCCGCCGGCAACTCCACGGTGGTGGTGACGTCGGACGGCGTGAACGCCTCGCCCGCCTCGGCCCGTTCCGGGAAGTCCGCCGAGATCCGCACCGTCGCGGGCAGCCGCCCCGAGGGGAGGGTGCAGACGTAGGGGAGTTCGGCCTCGACCTCCTGGGTGCCCGAGGCGGAGGCCGTGGTCGGGACCAGGGCGGCGAGCACGACGAACGCGGCGATCGACGTGGTCCGGGCACGGACCCGGGGCGGCCGCGGGGCGGCGGCTGGCTTGGCTTTCATGCGACTCCGCTCGGATGGCTCGGACGGGAGGCCGGTCTCCCCGGGCGCGGCACGGGGCCCGCGAACGCCCGGCCGGGGTGCCGGCCGGGCGGACGGACGGATCGGCGGCCTACGGGTTGGAGCCGACGATGGTCGGGATGGCGCCGGTGCTGGCCACCGTCACGGCGTAGTTGCCCTTGAAGGTGGGCTTGGTGGCGGTCGTGACGATCGCCCCGCAGTTGACGGGGTTGGTGACCGTCAGTTCACCCGCGGTGCTGTTGACCGCCAGGACACCGGTGGAGTTGGTGTAGGTGGCCGAGGCCTTGCCCGTCACCGTGAACTTGCAGGCGCCGGCGGTCACGTTGGCCTTGACGTTGCCGACGTGGCCCTTGGTGACGCCGGTGGAGGAGTTGTAGTCCACCGCGATGACGTCCCACGGGGTGACGGACGTGGTGGTGACGTTGCCCAGGACACTGGTGCACGGCGAGCCGGACGCGCCGAAGTTCATGGTGGTGATGTCGGCGACGTCACCGGGGTTGCCGGTGGCGCTCGCCATCGTCCCGGCCGCGTTCGAGGTCGTGCACGTCATGGGGATGGTGGCGGTCAGCACGATGTTGCCGACGTTCACGGCCTTGAAGGCGGCCGGCGAGGGGTTGACCGTCCACACCGTGGAGGGCACCGCCGAGGACGGGGCGGCGGCGAGACCGAGTGCCGACGCGGCCGCACACACCACGAGGGCTGACCTTCTGATGCTCTTCTTCATGACTCGGGACTCTCCTTGAGGGTCGACCTGCATTGCGCCGTGACGTTACTCGCCGGAAACATAGCCGAACAATGCGGCAGTCCATGATTCTTTGAAAAGTGGAACAAGCTGTTTCCGGGGTGAGTGAATCGCGATTCCTCTTAGTCACCTGGTGCCAAGGTCGAAGTGCCCGGACCGCGCCCCTCCCGCACCGCGACCGTCGCACGCGCCGGGGTTCCCGTACTCACCCGATGACAAGTTGCCGAGTGGTTTTTGTGCCTTGACTGACAGGTTCCGCAGGGCCTGAGTCGGTATCCCGGAAAACTCCGATTCCGGTGTTGCCCGCCGAGGTTACTCGGCCGTAACGTGCCGGTGCGGTGCTCGGTTCCTGGTCGGTGGCCCCCGTCGGCCGGAGCCATGGCGGACGCGTCCGGGCCCCACATCCCGTCGGGCCGGGAGGTCCGCCGGCGGGGTCCCGCGGGATCCACACCCCCCGGAACCGCGAGACCCTGCCCTGTCTCCCCGGAGACAAGTGCGGGGCGGGCGGGTTGTCTGCGCGGTGACAAGTTCCACCGGGGCGCCGGTGATCCGTGCCGCACCCGTTGTCAGTGCGCTCCGGGCCGACTTAACGTGCGGGCCCGCAGCGCGTATCCGATTGGCGTCCGCTGGAGGTGATATGGGAATCGAAGTAGTGGTCGAGGGTCTGACCAAGTCCTTCGGTAAGCAGAGCATCTGGCGGGACGTGTCACTCACTCTTCCGGCCGGAGAGGTCAGCGTGATGCTGGGCCCGTCCGGAACCGGTAAGACCGTTTTCCTGAAGTCGCTCATAGGGCTGCTCAAACCCGAGAAGGGCCGTGTCCTCATCAACGGGGTGGACATGGTGAACAGCCCCGAAAGAGACATCTTCGAGACCCGTAAACTGTTCGGTCTCATGTTTCAGGACGGCGCCCTCTTCGGCTCCATGTCCCTTTTCGACAATATCGCCTTCCCGCTGCGCGAACACACCCGCAAGAAGGAGTCCGAGATCCGCCGCATCGTCATGGAGCGGATCGAGGTCGTCGGGCTGCTGGGCGCGGAGGGAAAACTCCCGGGAGAGATCAGCGGAGGCATGCGCAAACGGGCGGGACTGGCCCGCGCGCTCGTCCTCGACCCGCAGATCATCCTGTGCGACGAGCCGGACTCCGGACTCGACCCGGTCCGCACCGCCTACATCTCCCAGCTGCTGATCGACCTGAACGCACAGCTCGACGCGACGATGCTGATCGTCACCCACAACCTCGACATCGCCGCCACCGTGCCCGACAACATGGGGATGCTCTTCCTGCGCGAACTCGTCACCTTCGGCCCGCGCGAGGTGCTGCTCACCAGCGACGAGCCGGTCGTGTCCCAGTTCCTGGGCGGCCGGCGCGAGGGGCCCATCGGGATGTCCGAGGAGAAGGACGCGGCCACCCTCGCCGCCGAGGCGGACGCCGCCCCCGCGGCCCCCGCCGCGCCCCGGGTGATCGTGCCGCAGCTGGAGCCCTCGCCCGGCCTGCCGCCGCGCCGGGCCGTCGCCCGCCGACGCGAGCGTGTCCTGGGCATGATCGACACCTTGCCGCCGGCCGCGCGGTCCGCCATCCGGGCCACCTACGCCAAGGACTCCGAGGCGGCCACCCTGCCGATGCCCACCGCCGGGAGCGGCGCGTGATCACCGGCGCGCTGCGGCAGACCGGGCGGCTCTTCGCGCTCGCCGCCGAAGTCGTCCGGGCCGTCTTCCGAAGACCCTTCCAGTTCCGTGAGTTCGTCGAGCAGTTCTGGTTCGTCGCGAGCGTGACCATCCTGCCCGCCGCCCTGGTCTCGATCCCCTTCGGCGCCGTCATCGCCCTCCAGGTCGGCTCCCTGACCGAGCAGCTGGGCGCCCAGTCGTTCACCGGCGGCGCCAGCGTCCTCGCCGTCGTCCAGCAGGCCAGCCCGCTCATCGTCGCCCTGCTCATCGCCGGTGCCGGCGGCTCGGCCATCTGCGCCGACCTCGGCTCCCGCAAGATCCGCGAGGAACTCGACGCCATGGAGGTCATGGGCGTCTCGCCGGTGCAGCGGCTGGTCGTGCCCCGGGTGCTGGCCGCCATGGGCGTCGCCGTCCTGCTCAACGGCCTGGTCTCCGTCGTCGGCATCCTCGGCGGCTACTTCTTCAACGTCATCATGCAGGGCGGCACCCCCGGCGCCTACCTCTCCAGCTTCTCCGCCCTCGCCCAGCTGCCCGACCTCTACGTCAGCGAACTCAAGGCGCTGGTCTTCGGGTTCATCGCGGGCATCGTCGCCGCCTACCGCGGCCTCAACCCGCGCGGCGGCCCCAAGGGCGTCGGCGACGCCGTCAACCAGTCCGTCGTCATCACCTTCCTGCTGCTCTTCTTCGTCAACATGGTGATGACGGCCGTCTACCTCCAGATCGTCCCGCCGAAGGGAGGCTGAGGACCGATGGCCTCCCCGCTCGTCTGGCTCGACCGCTCCGGCGACCAACTCCTCTTCTACGTCCGGGCCCTGCTGTGGATCCCGCGGACCCTGCGCCGCTATCTCAAGGAGGTGCAGCGGCTGCTGGCCGAGGTGGCCTTCGGCTCCGGCGGCCTCGGCGTCATCGGCGGCACCATCGGCGTGATGATCGCGATGACGCTCTTCACCGGCACCGTCGTCGGACTCCAGGGCTACGCGGCCCTCGACCAGATCGGCACGGCCGCGTTCACCGGCTTCGTCTCCGCCTACTTCAACACCCGCGAGATCGCCCCCCTGGTCGCCGGACTCGCCCTCTCCGCGACCGTCGGGGCCGGATTTACCGCGCAGCTCGGCGCCATGCGCATCAACGAGGAGGTCGACGCGCTGGAGGGCATGGGCATCCGCTCCATGCCGTACCTCGTCACCACCCGCATCATCGCGGGCGTCGTCGCCATCATCCCGCTCTACGCCATCGGGCTGCTCTCCTCCTACCTCGCCTCCCGCTACGTGACCGTCCTGTTCAACGGGCAGTCCCGGGGGACCTACGACCACTACTTCGACCTCTTCCTCTCCCCGACGGACGTCCTGCTCTCCGTACTGAAGGTGCTGATCTTCAGCGTGATGGTGATCGTCGCCCACTGCTACTACGGCTACCGCGCCTCCGGCGGCCCCGCCGGTGTCGGTGTCGCCGTCGGCCGGTCCGTGCGCAACGCCATCGTGCTGATCAGCGTCACCGACTTCTTCCTGTCGCTGGCCCTGTGGGGCGCGACCACGACCGTGAAGGTGGCGGGGTGAGATGCGCGGACCCCGAGGAGCACGTGGGCAGACACTGCGCCACCGGCTGGCCGGAGTGGTGTTCGTGCTGGTGCCCGCCCTGCTGATCTGGCTGGCCGTCGCCGTCTACGACAAGAAGTTCACCGACTCCGACCCCGTGGTCGTCGAGACCGGCAGCGCCGGAAACCAGATGCACCCGGGCGCCGAGGTGAAACTGCGCGGCGTCGTCGTCGGCGAGGTCCGCGCCATCCACGCCAGCGGCGACGGCGCCCGGCTCACCCTCGCCATGAAGCCCGGCGCGCTGGACGACGTACCGTCCGACGTCCGCGCCCAGATGCTGCCCACCACCCTGTTCGGCGAGCGGTTCGTGGCCCTCGTACCGCCCCCGGACCCCTCGCCCGAACCCCTGGCCGCCGGGGCCGTCGTCCCCCAGGACCGGTCCGCGAACGCCATCGAACTCCAGCAGGTGCTCGACGACGTCCTGCCGATGCTCACCGCCGTCCAGCCGCAGAAGCTCTCCGCGACCCTGTCCGCCGTCTCGCAGGCCCTCGAAGGACGCGGGGAACGGCTCGGCGACACGCTCACCCTGCTGGACGAGCACCTGGCGGAGTTCAACCCCCACCTGCCCGCCCTCAACCGCGACCTCAAGGAACTCGTGAAGGTCAGCCATGTCTACGCGGACGCCGCGCCCGACATCATCACGGCGCTCACCGACTTCACCACCACCAGCGGGACCCTCGCCGAGCAGGAGGCGGAACTCGCCGCCACCCTCGGCGCCACGACCCGGACGGCCGAGGACGTGACGTCCTTCCTGCGCGAGAACAAGGACAACATCATCCGGCTCGGCGACACCAGCCGCCCCACCCTGGAGCTGCTCGCCGAGTACTCCTCGTCCTTCCCCTGCACCCTGCGCACCCTCGCCGACTTCGTGCCGGCCATGGACAAGGCGCTCGGCAAGGGCACCGACCGGCCCGGTATCCACGTGGACGTGACCACCGTCGCCTCCCGGGGCGCCTACCGGCCAGGGCGCGACACCCCGGTGTACGACTCCGGCGGCGGGCCCCGCTGCCCCTCCGTGCCCTACCTCGGCGCCCTGCCCCGGCCCGCCGCGCAGACCGCCACCCCCGCGGCCGAGCAGGACCTCGGGCCCGCCAACTCCCCGCAGGAGAACGACCTCGTCAACGAACTCCTCGCCCCCGCCGCCGGGAAGAGCCCCGACGACCTGCCCGACTGGAGCAGCCTGCTCGTCGGCCCCGTCTACCGCGGTACGGAGGTGACCCTCGGATGACCGGCGCCGACCACGCGCACACCCGGCGCCGCCCGCTGACCGGACCGCTGGTCAAGTCCCTCGTCTTCGTGGTGGTCACCGCCCTCGCCACCACCGTGCTCGGCCTGAGCGTCGCCGGCACCAGTGTCGACTCCGGCAGCGGCGCCGACACCTACAAGGCCCTGTTCACCGACGTCACCGGACTCACCGACGGCGACAGCGTGCGGATCTCCGGGGTGACGGTCGGCGAGGTGACCGACGTACGCGTGGTGCACCGGCGCACCGCGCAGGTCACCTTCACCGTCCGCGACGACCGCAGGCTGCCCCGGTCGACCACCGCCGCCGTGAAGTACCTCAACATGGTCGGCCAGCGCTACGTCGCCCTCGAACGCGGCAGCGGCGACCTCACCGGCACCCTCCCGGAGGGCGGCACCGTCCCGCTGGACCGCACCACGCCCGCGCTCGACCTGACCCTGCTCTTCAACGGCTTCAAGCCGCTGTTCGAGGGACTCTCCCCGAAGGACGTCAACGAACTCGCCGGATCGATCGTGCAGGTGCTCCAGGGCGAGGGCGCCACCGTCGACAGCCTGATCCGGCACATCGGTTCGCTCGGCACGACCGTCGCCGCCAAGGACAAGGTGATCGGCCAGGTCGTCGAGAACCTCACCACCGTCCTGGACACCCTCAACGACCGCGAGGACGGCTTCGACGACCTCGTCGTCACCCTCCAGAAGCTCGTCAGCGGCTTCAACCAGGACCGCAAACCCCTCGGCGAGGCCGTCACCGCCATGGGCGACCTGACCACCGTCACCGCGGACCTCCTGGAGGACGGGCGCGCCCCCCTCAAGAAGGACATCCGGGAACTGGGCCGGCTCTCCACCAACCTCGGCGAACACACCCCGCAGATCGAGGACTTCCTGGAGAAGACCCCCGCCAAGATGTCCGCCCTGGCCCGCCTGTCCTCCTACGGATCGTGGTTCAACCTCTACCTCTGCGAGGCGCGCGTGAGCGGAGTGACCACCTCCGACGGATCGAAGCCGCCGACCGGCATCGCGATCACCGAATCGAGGTGCCGCGGATGAACCGCCCCCGCGGCAGGCCGCGCATCAAGCCGGTCAAGGAGCGCAATCCCGTCGCCGTCGGTGTCGCCGGACTGCTCGTCCTCACCCTCATCGCCCTCCTCGCCTACAACGTCGACCGGCTGCCGTTCGGCGGCGGCACCGCCTACAGCGCCGACTTCTCCGAGGCCGCCGGCCTGGACGAGGGCGACGAGGTGCGCATCGCCGGTGTCAAGGTCGGCCAGGTCACCGGCGTCGCGCTCGACGGCGCCAAGGTCAAGGTCACCTTCGAGGTCGAGGACGCCTGGCTCGGCGACCGGACGACCGCCGCCATCGCCATCAAGACCGTCCTCGGCGACAAGTACCTGGCGCTCGACCCGCTCGGCTCCGGCCGCCAGGACCCGGGCACCCGCATCCCGCTCGCCCGCACCACGTCCCCGTACGACGTGACCCAGGCCTTCCAGGACCTCAGCGGCACCGTCGACGCCATCGACACCGGGCGGCTCGCGGAGAGCTTCGAGACCATCTCCGACACCTTCAAGGACTCCCCGCCGCACGTGCGCAAGGCGGCCACCGGACTGTCCGACCTGTCCAAGTCGATCTCCAAGCGCGATGCGAAGCTGTCCGAACTCCTCAAGGGCAGCGCCGAGTTCACCAAGACGCTGGAGAACAACAAGTCCAGTTTCGAGACCCTCATCGAGGACGGCGGCCCGCTGCTCGGCGAACTCCGCGACCGCCGCACCGCCATCAGCGCCCTGCTCAAGGGCAGCCAGGACCTCGGCACCGAACTCGGCGGCCTCGTCAAGGACAACGAGAAGCAGCTCGGCCCCACCCTGAAGGCGCTCGGCCGCGTCACCAGCGTCCTGGAGAAGAACAACACCCAGCTCGGCGAGACCCTCGCGCTGGTCGGCCCGTACTACCGCCTGGTCGGCAACACCCTGGGCAACGGCCGCTGGTTCGACAGCTACCTGTGCGGCGTCGTGCCCCGCGACTACCTGCCCGCGACCTCCCAGCCCGAGACCGGATGCCTGCCGCCGAAACAGCCCGCGGCGGCCCAGGGGAGCGGTGAGTGATGACCCGACGCCGAAAGATCCTCACCGGGGTGCTCGTCCTCGTGGTGCTCGCCGCGGGCGGCCTGGTCGCCGCCCGCGTCCTCGCACCCGACGGCACCCGCGTCACCGCCTACTTCGACCGCGCCATCGGCGTCTACGCCGGGTCCGACCTGCGCATCCTCGGAGTGCGCGTCGGCGAGGTGGAGTCGGTGGACCCCGAGGGCACCAGGGTCCGCGTCGGCCTCCGCCTGGACGAGGGGATCAAGGTCCCCAGGGACGCGCGGGCCGTCGTGGTCGCGCCCAGCGTCGTCGCCGACCGCTACGTGCAGCTCACCCCCGCCTACCGCGACGGCCCGGCCCTCGCCGAAGACGCCGTACTGCCCGCCTCCCGCAACCACGTCCCCGTCGAGATCGACCAGATCTACGACTCCATCACCGAACTCGGCGACGCGCTCGGCCCGGACGGCGCCAACTCCGACGGTGCCCTGTCCGAACTGCTGCGGACCGGCGCCGACAACCTCGACGGCAACGGCGAGGCCATCGGTGACAGCGTCGAGGAGTTCGGCAAGGCGGCCAAGACCCTCGACGGCAGCAGCGGCGACCTGTTCAGGACGCTCGGCAGCCTGCAGACCTTCACCACCATGCTGAAGAACAAGGACACCGACGTGCGCACCGCCCAGGAACGCCTGGACGACGTCGTCAGCTTCTTCGCCGACAACAAGGACGACCTCACCGGCGCGCTGGAGGAACTCGGCAAGGCCCTCGGCCAGGTCAAGACCTTCATCGAGGACAACCGGGGCGAGCTGAAGAAGAACGTCGACCGGCTCGTCCCCATCACCCGGACCCTGGTCGAGCAACGGGCCTCGCTGGCCGAGGCGCTGGACGTGGCACCGCTGGCCGCCGGCAACGTCGTGAACGCCTACAACCCCGACACCCGCACCCTCGACGGCCGCGGCAACCTCAACGAGATCAGCATGGGCGGCCCGCTGCTGCCGCTGCCCGTGGCCGGGGCGACAGACGACGCGACCGACGCGGAGCAGGGGGCGGGGCGATGAGGCGCGGCAGGATCGGCGCGGGCCGGGCCGCGGGCCTCACCGCCGGCGCACTGACCGCCCTCGGACTCGCCCTCGCCCTCACCCTCGGCGGGGTCACCGTCGTACCGAGCGGCTTCGACGGCATCGAGGACCTGCCGCTGCCCGGCGGCGCCGACCTCGGCGAGGACCCCTACACCGTCACCGCGGAACTCCAGGACGTGCTCAGCCTCGTCCCGCACGCCGCGGTACGGGTCAACGACGTCGCCGTCGGCCGGATCACCGGCATCGAACTCGGCGAGGACGACTGGTCGGCCCGCGTCACCATGGAGATCAACGGCGATGTGCGGCTGCCCGCCGACGCCACCGCCCGGCTCGAACAGTCCAGCCTGCTGGGCGAGAAGTACATCCAGCTCGTCGCCCCCGCCAAGGAGCGGGGAACCGGCCGGCTGACCGACGGCAGCGTCATCCCGCTCTCCCGCACCGGCCGCAACACCGAGGTCGAGGAGGTGTTCGGCGCGCTGTCCCTGCTCCTCAACGGCGGCGGCGTCAACCAGCTCAAGACCATCACCCGGGAGCTGAACGCCGCGCTCGGCGGCCGCGAACCCGAGGTCCGCTCCATGCTGAAACGGGTCAACACCCTGGTGGGCGACCTCGACGACCACCGCGGGGACATCACCGACGCCCTCGACGCCGTCAACCGGCTCTCCTCGACCCTCGCCACCCGCAAGGACGACGTCGGCACCGTCCTCACCGACCTCTCGCCCGGACTGAAGACGCTGGAGCAGCAGCGCGGCTCCCTGCTGACCATGCTGCGCTCCCTCGACACGCTGTCCGGCGTCGCCGTCTCCACCATCAACGCGAGCAAGGACGACATGATCGCCGACCTCAAGGCCGTCGCGCCGACGCTGAGGGCCCTGGCCGACGCGGGCACGGACCTGCCCGACTCGCTCCAGGTGCTGCTGACGTACCCGTTCACCGACGAGGTGCTGCGCGGGGTGAAGGGCGACTACCTCAACACCTACCTGAGCATGGCCGCCGTACCCGGGACCCAGGTCATCCCACCGCTGGTGCCCGGGGACGCCCCGGCGAAGAAGCGGTCCTCCGCGCCCCTGCCGCTGCCCTCCGTCTCCGAGTCCGGAGGTGACCGCGGGTGATCACCCTGGCCGTACGGCTGAAGAACCTCGCCTTCCTCGTCGTCGCCGTCCTCGCCCTGTCCTACCTCGGCATCCGCTACGCCGACCTCGGCCGGTACGTGGGCGTCGCCGACTACTACACCGTGGACGTCCGACTGCCCCGCACGGGCGGCCTCTTCACCCACTCGGACGTGACCTACCGGGGCGTCTCGGTGGGCCGCGTCGGCCCGATCGGCCTCACCGCCGAGGGCGTCGTCGCCGAACTCCGCATCAAGAAGTCCGCGCCCCGCATCCCCGCCGACACCAAGGCCGTGGTCGCCGGGCTGTCCGCCGTCGGCGAGCAGTACATCGACCTGCGGCCCGAGAGCGACGGCTCCCCCTACCTCGCCGACGGCACCCGCATCGAACAGGCCGACACCGAGGTGCCCGCACCGGTCACCGACGTCCTCACCAGCGTCGACGACCTCGTCAGTTCCGTGCCGCTGGAGGATCTGCGCACGGTCGTCGACGAGTTCGGCAAGGCCTTCGAAGGACACGGCGACGACCTCCAGGTGCTGCTCGACAGCGGCAGCGACTTCGTGGCGGCCGCCGACCGCGCCCTGCCGTCCACCAGCCTGCTCATCCACGACGGCGAGACCGTCCTGCGCACCCAGGCCCAGGAGTCGCAGGCCATCCGCGACTTCGCGGTCGGGGCCAAGGACCTGGCCGCCGCGCTCAAGGGATCCGACGCCGACCTGCGCCGCCTGCTCGCGGTCACCCCCGAGGCCGCCACCCAGGTCAGCGGCCTGCTGCGGGACCTCGACCCGAGCCTCGGCGTCGTCCTCGCCAACCTCCTGACCACGTCCGAGGTCGCCGTCACCCGGCAGCGCGGCATCGAGGAACTCCTCGTGACCTACCCGGCGGCCGTCGCCGCGGGCGCCACCGCCGTCGACGAGGGCAAGCTGAACCTCGGCCTGGCCGTCACCTTCTTCAGCCCCCTGCCCTGCACCGACGGCTACGGCGCCACGCGCTACCGCAACGGCCTCGACCTCGGCACCGCGCCCGCCCTCAACACCGACGCGGCCTGCACCGCCCCGGCGTCGAGCGGCAAGAACGTGCGCGGCTCGGCCAACGCCCCGAAGAGCGGCCCGGTGCCCGACCCGGCCAGGCCCGGCTCCCTGCCCTCCGGCAGCGGCGGCCGGACCACCCCGGCGAGGGACGGCACCCCGGCGGCCCTCCCCGGCGCGCTCGCCCTGCCCGGACAGAGCGGTGAGGCACCGGCCGGCCTGACCGGTCTCCTCGCCCCGGCCACCGGGAGCACGCGATGAGGCGGGCCGGGATCCTCACCGGGGCGGCGCTCGTGCTGGCCCTCGGCGTCTGCGGCACCGGCGCGTGGACGTACGCCGAGGCCCGCACCGACGACGCGCTCGCCTACGGCCGGGAACGGGACGCGGCGCTCGCCGACGGGCGGGACGGCATCGCCGTACTCACCACCCTCGACGCCTCCACCCGGCAGCGGGCGGAGCGGAGCATCCGGGACTGGCGTGCCGTCTCCACCGGGCCGCTGCGCGAGGAACTCGGCGACACCGAGGCGGCGGCCGGGACCTCGGCGCGCGGCACGGTCACCGAGGCCGCCGTCACCGCCCTCGACACGCGGTCCGGCACGGCCAAGCTCATCGCCACCGTACGCGTCCAGGTCACCCCCGCCGGGACGAAGAAGCCGTCCACCGACCGCAAACGCCTGGAGGCCGTCCTGGCCCGCACGGGCGAGGGGGAGTGGAAGGTACGGGCACTGAGCGCCGTGCCGGTGGCGGAAGGGAAGGGCGAGGAGCGATGACACCGACGTGGCTGCTGCGCAGGGGCGCCGCACCGGAGCCCGGCACGCAGGACGAGCGGGGCCCGGACACGGACACGGACACCGCGGACGCCTCCGCCGAGCCGGAGCCCGCCGAGCCGGAGCCCGCCGGGGACGCGCCCGCCGGGGACGAGCCCACCGAGAAGGGCGCGACGCACGGGCGCCTGCGGAGGGCGGCCCTGGTCGCGACCGCCGCGGTCCTCGTCCTCGGCGGCTGCGGATTCCTCTACGGCGCCCACCAGTTGAGGTCCCAGGCACCCGCCCGCAACCACGCGCTCACCGACACCGAGGCCACCACCCGCGTCGCGGGCGACGTCGGCGACGCCCTCGCCCGGATCTTCTCCTACACACCGGACGGCACCGCCGCCGCCCGGCGCTCCGCGAGCACCGTCCTCGACGGCCGCGCCGCCCGCCAGTACGAGACCCTCTTCGCCCGGGTCCGCGACGACCTCGCCGAGCAGCGCGTCACCCTGAGCACCCGGGCCGTCCGCACCGGAGTGATCGAACTCGACGGCGACCGGGCCCGCCTGCTGGTCTTCCTCGACCAGACCTCCCACCGGGACAAGGGCAAGGCCACCACGGCGGCGGCCCAACTCACCGTCACCGCACGCCTCGACGACGACCGGTGGCGGATCGTCGACATCAAGGCCCGCTGACCATGCGCGGGAGACTGGAGCACCCCATGAAACGCGCGGTCCCGGCCCTGGCCCTCGCCCTCACCCTCGTGGCGGGCGGTTTCGCCGCCTGGGCCGGCCAGGACTGGTACGGAGCGGCCCACGACGAGCAGGCCGCCTACGCCGCCCAGCGGGACGCGGCACTCTCCGCCGGTGAGCAGGCCGTGCAGAACCTCAACACGCTCGACCACCGCGAACTGAACCGCGGCCTGGACCTGTGGGAGTCGTCGACCACCGGCGAACTGCACGAACAACTCGCCTCCGGACGCGACGAGTTCGCCGCCCAGGTGAAGGAGGCCAAGACGGTGAGCACCGCCCGGGTGCTGTCCGGCGCCGTCACCGAACTCGACGACCGCGCCGGACGCGCCCGCGTGCTGGTCGCCCTGCGCGTCACCGTCAAGGCGGCCGACGGGGCGAAGAGCGACAAGGACAGCCGCATGCTCGGCGAACTCACCCGGACCGACGGCCGGTGGAAGCTGAGCGCACTGGGACAGGCACCCGTCGGCGGCACATCGACCGGCTGACCCGGTTCCGTACCGCGAAGCCGGCCGCAGCGAGGAGGACACCGCACCATGTCGACGACCCGTCACCACATCAACCGCCAGCGGCGCCGCCAGGCCCGCGAGACCCGGCCCGCCGCCTCCGCGGGGCACCCGGAACGCACCGAGGGCACGCCACTCGGCACCGGTACGCGCGGCACCACAGCCGTCCTGGAGCCCACGGAGGCCGCCACCGCCGACCCGGCCACGGACGAGGCGGACCCGAAGGCCACCGGGACCCGGCCACGCCGCCGCCCCCCGCTCCTCGCGCTGCTCTGCGCGCTCACAGTGCTCCTCGGCGGCTTCGCGGGCTGGGCGCACGCGGAGGCCGAGGGGCTCAGGTCCGAGCCGGCGCGGAGCAACACCGCGCTGACCGACCTCGCCCGCACCAGCGAGATCAAGGGACAGGTGGCCAAGGCCGTCGACCGGCTCTTCTCCTACGACCACGCGGACCCCGGCGCCCTCGACGAGGCGGCCAAGGAACTCCTGACGGGCAAGGCCGTCGACCAGCACCGCGACCTGCTCGCCGACGTCCGCGCGCGGGCCGACGAGCAGAAGGCGGTGATCACCACGACGGTCACCGAGAGCGCGGTCGAACGCATCGACGGCGACCGCGCCCGGGTCCTCGTCTACGCCGACCAGAGCAGCGTCGCCACCACCGGGAAGAAGGCCGCGACGGACAAGAAGAGCGAGGCGGGCGAGGGGGCCGGGCAGGACGAGGGCGTGTACGCGGCGGCCATGCTCGCCGTCGACGTCGTGCACCGCGACGGACGCTGGCGGGTCTCCGCCCTCGACACCTTCGGCCGCTGAACCGCACGACCGACCACCCGCACGAGCGCCCCCCCGCATCTCCGACGGAACCGACAGGAGTGACGACCATGTCCGTACGCCGTGCCCGACGCCTGTACCGCGGGCGGGCCCGCAAGGGACTGCGCACGACCGCCCTCGCGGTGGCGGCCATGGCGGCCCTCACCGCGTCCCAGGCCCCCGGCCTCACCGGCTCCGAGGAGGACACCCACGCGGGACCGGCGGCCGACGACCTGAGCCTGCCGACGACGGACGGCCCGTTCGCCGAACTCGCCCCGCCGGGTGACGGCTCCTACCACACCGAACTCCCGCCCTTGAGGACACGCGACGGCGGACCGGCCGCCGCTCCCGCGCTCGGGCCGCAGATCCGCGCCCAGTCGGGCATCCCGGCCACCGTGCTGCGCGCCTACCGCGCCGCCGAGACCGCCGTCGGCGGGACGGACCCGGGCTGCCGGCTGCCCTGGGAACTGCTCGCGGCGATCGGCAAGGTCGAGTCCGGCCAGGCGCGCGGCGGCGCGGTCGACCGCAACGGCACGACCCTCGGCCGTATCACCGGACCGCCGCTCGACGGACGGGGCTTCGCCCTGATCCGGGACACGGACGGCGGCGCCCACGACGGCGACACCGTCTACGACCGGGCGGTGGGACCGATGCAGTTCCTGCCGTCCACCTGGGCCCGCTGGGGCGCGGACGGCAACAGGGACGGCCGGGCCGACCCGAACAACATCTTCGACGCGGCGCTGGCGGCCGGGCACTACCTGTGCGCCGGCGACCGGGACCTGGGCCGGGCGGCGGATCTGGACCGGGCGGTCCTCAGCTACAACAACTCCCGCACCTACCTCGAACTCGTCCGACACTGGCTGGAGTTCTACAGCCGGGGAGTCCACACCGTCCCCGACGGCAAGGGCGTCGTCCCGAAGAGCCCCGGCGCGGGCGGCGACACCCCGGCGACCGAGCCCGTCGACGGCGAGAGCGGCGGCAGCGGCGGCGGCAACGGCGGTGGCCACGGGGGCGGGAACGGCGGCGGAGGCGCGGACGACGGCATCGACATCGGCCCGGACCCGAGCACCACGCCGAGCCGCCCGGGACCCTCCGTGTCCACGTCCCCGTCCCGGCCCGTGCCGTCCACGGCTCCGGACCCGTCCTCCCCGACGGTCCCGGGCCCTTCCCAGCCGTCCACCGAGTCCCCGGGCCCCTCGCCGGACCCGACCGGACCGAGCCCTTCGCCGACCCCGACGGACGGCTGTGCCACGGAACCGGCGTCCCCGTCCTCGTCTCCCGACCCCACCCCCTCCCCGACGGACCCGCCCTGCCCGACCCCGTCGGGCTCTCCGGCCGCCCCGGCCGGGTAGGGCCACCCGGCGCGGATCAGCCCGCCCGGCCCATCCCCGCCGCGTTCGGCCAGCCCGTCGCCGGGACCGACTCCAGGCCGTCGGTGCCCCGGACCTGGGCCGCGGTGAGGCCGCCGCGGGCCGGGACGCCGGGCGGGGTGGGCCCGAACGGCGGCGGGTACGCGGCGGCAGCGGCGGGCGCCGGAACCGGGGCGGGCGCGGGCTGCGGGACCGGTGCCGGGTGGGGGACCGGTGCCGGGTGGGGGACCGGCACCGGCCCGGGATACGGCACCGGCTGGGGGCCCGGCACCGCGGCGGGCAGCGGCACACCGGTGCCGGTGCCGGGGGACGGAGCGGCGGCGAGCCCCGGGGCACCGGCACCGGCGGTCTGGGCGGTGATCGCGCGCATACCGGAACCGTTGGTCTCGTACATCAGGCGGTCCACCGCCGCCGTGCCCGAGCTGTAGCCGGTCCCTGTGGCCGGCCCGGGCACGGCGGCATCCCTCCCGGCCCCGTAGAGCACCTGTTCCAGGCCGGACACCAGGCGACGCACGTCCCCCTGGGGGCGCACCACGAGACGCAGGAAGCGGCTGGACGAACCGATCTTGTTGCCGCACTCCCGGACCAGCACCCGGTGCTCGGTGAGCATGCGGTCGCGCACGGCGGTGCCCTCCGCGCCCACGGGGAGGCGGACGAAGAGGAAGTTGCCCTGGGAGGGGTACACGGTCAGGCCGGGCAGCGCGGACAGCTGGGCGGCCATCTCCAGGCGGTCGCGGCGCACCTGGTGCAGGCTCCGCGCGTACTCGGGGCCGTGGTCGCGCAGCATGAACACCACGTACTCCGCGAAGGAGTTGAGGTTCCACCTGGGCAGCATGGCGCGCACCCGGCCGGCGAGCGCCGGGTTGGCGACCAGGTAGCCGAAGCGGATGCCGTGCAGCCCGAAGTTCTTGCCGAGGCTGCGCAGCACGACGACGTTGGGGCGCAGCATCGCCTCCTGGACCACGCTGGGTTCGGCCTCCGCGTCGGCGAACTCCAGGAAGGACTCGTCGACCACGACCAGGTCCCGGTCGGCCATCGCGTCCATGAACTGCACCAGCGCCTGCTTGTGCAGGTAGCCGCCGTCGGGGTTGTTGGGGTTGCAGACGACCACGGCCCGGGTGCCCCTGGCCCGGACGAACTCGCCGTAGCGGGCGAGGTCGAGGGCGAAGCCGCCGGCCTCCTGGAGCGGGAACATGTCGACCCGCTTGCCGGTCTCCATGGGCTGGTCGGTCCAGCGGCCGAAGGTGGGGACGGGGACGGCGAGGGACTCCCGGACCAGCAGGTGGTCGATCCAGGTGATCAGCTCCGTGGAGCCGTTGCCCATCGCCACGCACTGCGGCGGGAGCTGGAGCAGGCTGCACAGCTCGGCGGTGATGGTGTCGGCGCTGCTCGGGTAGTACGTGATGATGTCGCGCAGCCGGCCGGCCATCTCGTCGAACATCGCCGGGGTGGGGAAGTACGGGTTGCAGGGGATGCAGAAGTCCACCGGACCGGCGCCCGCCGCCTCGCCGCTCTCCCGCGCCAGCGCCGCCATCGAGGGGCTGTGCGCCGCGGTGCTGCGGAACAACGAGGTGACGTTGCCGGACAAGTGGACCTCCGTAAGTGGGCGGCCCGCGCGGGGGACGCGGGCCGCCCTTGTATACGGAGGCGGACGGGGCACCGTTCAACACGTGTGAAGAAAGTGTGCCCGCGTCCTGCCGTCGGCTACGCGTCGAACGAGTGCACCGTCGACGTCCGGTAGGTCTCGCCGGGCCGCAGCACGGTCGACGGGAACGACGGCTGGTTCGGCGAGTCCGGGAAGTGCTGCGTCTCCAGGCACAGGGCGTCGCCCTGGCGGTAGAGGGAGCCGCCGGTGCCGGTCAGGGTGCCGTCGAGGAAGTTGCCCGAGTAGAACTGCAGGCCGGGCTGGTCGGTGGCGATGCGCAGGGTGCGGCCGGAGCCGTTCTCGCGCAGGGTGGCGATGTGCTCGGGGCGGTCGGTGATGCCCTTGTCGAGCACCCAGTTGTGGTCGAAGCCCTTGGCGGTGACCAGCTGCGGGTGGGCGTCGCGGATGTCCCGGCCGATCGGCTTGGACCGGCGGAAGTCGAAGGGCGTGCCGGAGACCCGCGCCAGCTCGCCGGTGGGGATCAGACCGGCGTCGGTGGGGGTGTAGCGGGAGGCGGCGATCGACAGCTCGTGGTCCTCGATCGTGCCGCTGCCCTCGCCGGCCAGGTTCCAGTAGACGTGGCTGGTGAGGTTGACGACGGTGGCCTTGTCGGTGGTGGCCTCGTAGTCGATGCGCCAGTCCCCGCGCCGGGTGAGGGTGTACGTCACCTTCGCCCTGAGCGTGCCTGGGTAGCCCATCTCGCCGTCGATGCTGGTGTAGTGGAGCACCAGGCCGGTGTCGGAGCCCTCGGTGAAGGGCTCGACGTCCCACACCCGGTAGTCGAAGCCCAGGGCGCCGCCGTGCAGGGAGTTCTCCCCGTCGTTGACGGAGAGCTGGTACTCCTTGCCGTCCAGGGTGAAGCGGCCCTTGGCGATGCGGTTGCCGTACCGCCCGATCAGGGCGCCGAAGTGCGGGCTGCGGGCGACGTAGTCGTCGAGGTTGTCGAAGCCCAGGGAGACGTTCGCGTAGCGGCCCCGGCGGTCGGGGATCTCCAGGGACTGCACGACGCCGCCGTACGACAGCACCTTCATCCGCGTGCCGCCGTTCTCCAGCGACCAGCGGTACACCTTCGTCCCGTCGGCCAGCTTGCCGAAGAGTTCCTTCACCGGTTTCCTGCCTCCCGACGCGTGCGCCGTGCCGCCGACCGCGGTGGCGGCCACGCCGGCCGCGGCCGCCGACGCGATGACCGTTCGTCTGCTCAGTTCCATGTGCGGCTCCTGTACTTCCGTGAAAAGAAGCGGGCCCCGCCGTCGGTGGCGGGGCCCGAGATCCGTTACGAACCGACCCTGCGCTTGTTCCACACGTCGAACCCGACCGCCGCCAGCAGCACCGCGCCCTTGATGACCTGCTGCCAGTCGGTGCCGATGCCGACGAGGTTCATGCCGTTGTTCAGCACGCCGAGGACCAGGCCGCCGATGATCGCGCCGAGGACCGTGCCGACGCCGCCGCTCATCGACGCGCCGCCGATGAACGAGGCGGCGATGGCCTCCAGCTCGAAGTTGAGGCCCGCCTTGGGCGAGGCCGCGTTGAAGCGGGCGGCGAAGACCAGACCCGCCAGGGCCGCGAGCATGCCCATGTTCAGGAAGACCAGGAAGGTGACCTTCTTGTCCTTGACGCCCGACAGCTTGGCCGCGGGCAGGTTGCCGCCGATGGCGTAGATGTGGCGGCCGATGATCGCGTTGCGCATCAGGTAGCCGAAGCCGACCACCAGCACGCCCAGGATGAGCAGCACGATCGGGGCGCCCTTGTAGCTGGCCAGCAGCATCGTGACCACGAGGACCGCGGCGACCAGCGCGACCAGCTTGAGCAGGAACAGCTTGACCGGCGGCACGTCGAGGGAGAACTCCTGCTGCCGCTTGCGGTCGCGGACCTCCTGGTACACCACGAAGGCGATCAGGGCGAAGCCCAGCAGCAGGGTGAGGTTGTGGTAGTTGGTGTTCGGGCCGACCTCGGGCAGGAAGCCGTTGGCGATCTTCTGCAGGTCCTTCGGGAACGGGCCGAGGGTCTGGCCCTCGAGGAAGATCTCCGTCAGACCGCGGAAGAGCAGCATGCCCGCGAGGGTCACGATGAACGACGGTATGCCGAGATAGGCGATGAAGAAGCCCTGTACGGCGCCGGCGGCGGCGCCGATGGCCAGGCAGAGGATCACCGCCACCGGCCAGGGCAGATCGTGGTTGACCATCAGGACGGCGGCCGTCGCGCCGACGAAGGCGGTCAGTGAGCCCACCGACAGGTCGATGTGGCCGGCGATGATGACGAGCATCATGCCGATCGCGAGGATCAGGATGTAGCTGTTCTGCAGCACCAGGTTGGAGACGTTGCGCGGCAGCAGCAGGTCGCCGTCGGACCACACCGCGAACAGCACCACGATCAATCCGAGGGCCATCAGCATGCCGTACTGGCGCATGTTGCGGCGCATGCCGTCGAGCATCAGCTGCAGCAGGCCGCCGCCGGAGGCCGAACCCTCATCGCCGGGCGGCGCCGGTGCCGGGGTCTTGGCGGTCAGGTCGGTGCTCATCGGCTTACCTCTTCGTCCTTCCGGTCCAACTTGTCCTTCGTCATCTGCCGCATCAGCGCTTCCTGCGAGGCCTCGGCCCGCGAGAACTCACCGGTCAGCCGTCCCGCGGCCATCGTGTAGATGCGGTCGCACATGCCGAGCAGCTCCGGCAGTTCGGAGGAGATGAACACGACCGCCTTGCCCTCGGCCGCCAGGCGGTCGATGACCGTGTAGATCTCGTACTTGGCGCCCACGTCGATGCCGCGCGTGGGTTCGTCCAGGATCAGCACCTCGGGACCCGCGAAGATCCACTTGCTGAGGACGACCTTCTGCTGGTTGCCGCCGGACAGCTTGCCGACCGGCTCGAAGACGGTCGGCGCCTTGATGTTCATCGACTTGCGGTAGTCCTCGGCGACCTGCCGCTCGCCGTGCTCGTCGACCACGCCCCGCTTGGAGACCTTGCCCAGCGCGGACAGCGAGATGTTCCGGTTGATGGTGTCGATGAGGTTGAGGCCGTAGTGCTTGCGGTCCTCGGTGACGTACGCGATCCCGTGCCGGACCGCCTCCGGGACGGTCTTCGTCCGGATCTCCTTGCCGTCCCTGAGGACCGTGCCGCCGGCGTGCCGGCCGTAGGTGCGGCCGAAGACGCTCATCGCCAGTTCGGTGCGGCCGGCGCCCATGAGTCCGGCGATGCCGACGATCTCGCCGCGGCGTACCTCGATCGAGACGTCGTCGACGACCTTGCGCTGCTGGTCGATGGGGTGGTGCACGGTCCAGTTGCGGATCTCCAGGGCCGGGGCCGCGCCCTGCTCGGGCTGGTGCGGGGTCCGGTCCGGGAAGCGGTTCTCCAGGTCGCGGCCGACCATGCCGCTGATGATCCGGTCCTCGGTCGTCTCCGCCGCCTTCACGTCGAGCGTCTCGATGGAGCGCCCGTCGCGGAGGATGGTGACCGAGTCGGCGACCCGGCGGATCTCGTTGAGCTTGTGGGAGATGATGATCGAGGTGATGCCCTGCTCCTTCAACTGAAGGATCAGGTCGAGGAGTTTGCCGCTGTCCTCGTCGTTGAGCGCCGCCGTCGGCTCGTCGAGGATGAGCAGCTTCACCTTCTTCGACAGCGCCTTGGCGATCTCCACCAGCTGCTGCTTGCCGACGCCGATGTCGGCGACGCGGGTCTCGGGGTGCTCGTCGAGACCGACCCGGCGCAGCAGCTCGGTGGCGTGCCTGAGGGTGTCGTTCCAGTTGATCAGTCCGCGCTTGGCGTGCTCGTTGCCGAGGAAGATGTTCTCCGCGATCGACAGGTAGGGCACCAGCGCCAGCTCCTGGTGGATGATCACGATGCCGTGCTGTTCGCTCGCCCGGATGTCCTTGAACCGGCAGGTCTCGCCCTCGAAGAGGACCTCGCCTTCGTAACTGCCGTGCGGATGGACGCCGGAGAGCACCTTCATCAGGGTCGACTTGCCGGCGCCGTTCTCGCCGCAGATGGCGTGGACCTCGCCCTGGCGAACGGTCAGCGTGACGTCCGACAGCGCTTTGACACCGGGAAAGGTCTTGACGATCGAGCGCATTTCCAGGACGGGTCCCGCCATGGTCGTGCCTTCCAATCCTTGTCGGGGCCCGCTTAGTTGAGCTTGTCCGCGGAGTAGTAGCCGCCGTCGACCAGGATCTTCTCCCAGTTGCTCTTGTCGACGCTGACCGGCTGCAGCAGGTAGGCCGGGACGACCTTGGAGCCGTTGTCGTACGACTTGGTGTCGTTGACCTCGGGCTTCTTGTCGTCCAGGACCGCGTCGACCATGTTCGCGGCGACCTTGGCGAGCTCGCGCAGGTCCTTGAAGACGGTCTGGGTCTGCTGGCCCGACTTGATCGACTTCACCGAGGCGATCTCGGCGTCCTGGCCGGTGACGATCGGCATGGCCTTGCTTCCGGAGCCGTAGCCGTCCGACTTCAGGGCGGACAGGATGCCGATGGAGATGCCGTCGTAGGGCGAGAGCACCGCGTCGACCCGGGCGCTGCGGTAGCTGGAGGTGAGCAGGTCGTCCATGCGCTTCTGCGCGGTGCCGCCGTCCCAGCGCAGGGTGGTGACCTGGTTGAGGGCGGTCTGCTTGGAGCGGACGACCAGCTGGCCCTTGTCCATGTAGGGCTTCAGGACCTTCATCGCGCCGTTGAAGAAGTACCTGGTGTTGTTGTCGTCGTTGGAGCCGGCGAACAGCTCGATGTTGAAGGGGCCCTTCTTGCCCGCCTTCAGACCGAGCTTGTCGACGATGTAGCCGCCCTGCAGCTCGCCGACCTTCTCGTTGTCGAACGAGGCGTAGTAGTCGACGTTCTCGGTGCCGAGGATCAGCCGGTCGTAGGAGATGACCGGGATGTCGGCGTCCTTGGCCTGCTGCAGGACGTTGTTGAGCGACTTGTTGTCGATCGCGGCCACGATCAGGGCGTCCACGCCCTGCGTGATCATGTTCTCGATCTGCGAGACCTGCTGGTCCGGGTCGTCCTCGCCGAAGACGAGCTTGGTCTCGAAGCCCTTGGCCTTCAGTTCCTTCTCGACGTTGGCGCCGTCGGTGATCCAGCGCTCGGAGGACTTGGTCGGCATCGCGATGCCCACGGTGGCGCCGTCGCTGCCTCCCTTGTCCTCCTCGCTGCCGCCCTCGCTGTTCTGGCCGCAGGCGGTCAGCGTGAGGGCGAGCGAGGCGGCGGAGGCTATCGCGGCGAGTGCGGCTCTGCGGTTGCGCATGGTCATCATCCTTGATGTGAGGACTGGGTCGGCGAGGCAGGTGTGTGGGATTGTGCGCGGTCGTGTCGTCTTTTGAGAAGGGAGTTTCCGGAACGTTATGACGAGATCTCGAACCGGTTGAGCGAGCCCGGCAGCCGGGTGCCGAGCGGCGCCATGTCCCCTCCCGCTCCGTGCCGGGCGAGCAGGTCCAGGGCGAGCCGACCGCGCCGCACCCGCTCCTTCGCGGTGGCCAGCGTCAGTTCCCGCAGGTGGTGGCCGTACGGATAGATCCCCGGCGCCTTGGACAGGCCGAACTTCAGGTACAGCGGGGCGCCGCGCCGGATCAGCTCGGCGACCTCGTACATGCGCACATAGCCGCCGAGGTCGTCGGGAGCCTCGATGTACATGTCCATCGGCGCGGCCGAAACCCGTCGTATTTCGGTCAGGTGATCCAGCGTCAGGTCGCTGGGCACGTTGACGGAGTCGGCGCCGAGCCGCTCGTACACCGCGTACGAGGCCGGGTTGACCGGTCCGACGAGTGCCGAGAGCTTCAGCGTGGTGTCGGCGGGGAGGATGCCGGCCGCGCGGGCCCGGTGCAGCGTCCACAGCACGCCCTCGTCGGCGACGAGCAGGCACGTGACGCCCAGCTCGGTGGCCCGCACCGCGTCCTCGACGCACCCGGCGACCGCGTCGTGACCGCGTGCGCGCAGGCCCGCGCCGCCCGAGTCGGTCCGGGTGGAGCCGCCGATGTCCCAGGTGCCGCGCGGCCCGGTGAACAGGCAGAGTTCGATGTCGCGTTCGGCGGTGGCCTCGACCATCTCGGTGATCTCGGCGTCGGTCAGCATCCACACGCCGCTGCCCTGGCTGATCCGGTGGATCGGCACGTCGAGGCGCGAGGACTCCTTGAGCACCACGCCCAGCGCCTCCGGCCCCTCGCAGGAGGGGATCTCGGTGCGCCAGCGGCCGCCGCCCGGGAAGGAGTGCGGCGAGGCGTCGGCGGGATCGGGATCGGGCGCGGCCAGGCCGAGCGCGGTGAGGGCCTGCTCACCGGGCCTGCGTGCGGCGGCCGTGGCGGAAGCGTCGGTCACAAGCGTTCCTTAGTGTTCGATATGTCGGACGAAGTTCGCGGCCATCGGCATGGGCGGCTTGGGCGCGCGCTGTCCGGTCCGGTGGGTGTACGCCGGTGCGGAGGCCGTCAGGTCGCCCCCGCACCGGCGTACGGCTCAGGGGTGGGCGTCCGGGCGCAGCAGCACCTTGCCGACCTTCGGGTCGCCGGAACCCACCAGCGCGATGGCCTCCGAGAAGTCGGCGAGCGGCAGTTCGTGCGTCACCAGGGGCCGCGGATCGAGCAGACCGGCCGCGAAGACCCGCACCGTGTGCGCCCAGGCGTCCGGCGGCGCCCCGAAGACCGTGTGCACTTCCAGCTGCCGTACGACCAGGTCGGTCGGGTCGAGGCCGTCGGCGCCCGGCGCCGGGATGCCGGTCAGCACCAGTCGCCCGCCCCGGCGCAGCAGCGCGGCGGCGGTGCGGGCGGCGTCCGCGGACCCGGCGGTCTCGATCACGACGTCGAAGTCGTCCGGGAGCGGCTGGTCCTTGGTGCGGAAGCCGGTCGCGCCGAACTGCCGCGACAGCGCCTCCCGGTCGCCGCGCGTGCCGACGACCAGCAGCTCGCCCGGGGAGGCGGCGCGCAGGAACTGCACGGCGAACATGCCGAGCGTGCCCGTGCCGACCACGGCGACCCGCTCGCCGGGCCGGGCGTTCGCCTTCAGCGCGGCGGCGGCGACACAGGCCGCGGGCTCCAGCAGGGCCGCGGCGGTGAGGTCGGCGTCCTCGGGCAGGACGTGCAGCAGCCGGGCGGGCAGCGTCAGCGTCGGCGCCATGGCGCCCGGCTGGGTGAACCCGGTCTCCTCGTACCCGGCCGTGCACAGCGTCGTCTCGCCCGCGTGGCAGCGGTCGCACACCTGGCAGTTGCGGAAGCCCTCGCCCACGGCCTTCCGGCCGACGAGGGAGCCCGGCACCCCGGTGCCGACCCGCTCCACGGTCCCGGACCACTCGTGCCCGGGGGTGAGCGGGTAACGCACGTACCCCTCGGGCCGGTTGCCCTGGTAGACCTCCCGGTCGCTGCCGCAGATCCCGGCGGCGTGCACCCGCACCAGCGCCTCGCCGGGCCCCGGTTCACGCGGCTCGTGCGGCACGAGCCGGTGCTCGCCCGGCGCCTCGACGAGGACCGCGCCGCTCACGCCCCGGTTCCCTTCGGGGCGCGCTTCTCCCAGCCCTCGGCCCACAGGTCGAACCGCGCCTGCTGCTGCGGGAACTCGGCCGCCGCGTCGGTGTCCAGCTCCACCCCGAGACCGGGCGCGTCGGACAGGTGGAAGCACCCGTCCTCCGGGTCGACCTGCGGCGCGCCCTT
Organism: Streptomyces sp. BBFR25; assembly: GCF_044590125.1. Classification (NCBI taxonomy): domain Bacteria; kingdom Bacillati; phylum Actinomycetota; class Actinomycetes; order Kitasatosporales; family Streptomycetaceae; genus Streptomyces; species Streptomyces sp. BBFR25. Next base: position 2,749,484 of record NZ_CP172447.1, on the reverse strand, counting down.
CACCACCTTCTTGATCTCCGCGTCCGCGAAGTCGTTGAAGTGCTCCAGGATCTTGAAGTTCGGCGAGGTGAACCCGACCTGGAGCGAGGCCGCGGTGAGCACGGAGCCGCCGACGTTGTGCGGGGCGATGAGCGTGTAGTGCGTCTCGGCGGTCGCCGCCAGCTTCCTGGTCTCCCAAATACCGCCGATGTGGCCGACGTCGGGCTGGATGACGTCCACCGACTGGTCCTCGAACAGCTCGCGGAACTCGATCCGGTCGTGGATGCGCTCACCGGTGGCGACCGGGATCTCCACCTTCTCGGCGACCTTCTTCAACGCCCTGAGGTTCTCCGGCGGGACCGGCTCCTCCAGCCAGGCCGGCTTGAACGGCGCGAGTTCACGCGCGAGCCGGACGGCCGTGGAGGGCGAGAACCGGCCGTGCATCTCCAGCATCAGCTCGGCGTCGGGCCCGATGGCGTCCCGCACGGCCTCGATCAGCGACACGGCGTAGTTCGTCTGCTGCTGATCCAGCTCGAAGTGCCCGGTGCCGAACGGGTCGATCTTCAGTGCCCGGTACCCGCGCTCCATGACCCCCTGCGCGGCCTTGTGGTACGCCTCCGGCGTCCGCTCGGTGGTGTACCAGCCGTTGGCGTACGCCTTGACCCTGTCGGTGACCTTCCCGCCCAGCAGCTGCCACACGGGGACGCCGAGGGCCTTGCCCTTGATGTCCCAGCAGGCCATCTCGACCACCGCGATGCCGGACATCACGATCTCGCCCGCGCGGCCGTAGTCGCCGTACTTCATGCGGCGCACCAGGTCCTCGACAGCGAACGGGTCGGAACCGAGAATGTGGTTGGCCTCGGCCTCCTTCAGATAGCCGAGGAGCGCGTCGGTGTGCCCCAGCATCCGGGTCTCGCCGACTCCGGTGACGCCCTCGTCGGTGTGCACCTGGACGTAGGTCAGGTTGCGCCACGGCGTCCCGACCACGTGTGTGCTGATTCCGGTGATGCGCACGGCGGCTGCCCTTCACTCTGTTCGATATTTCGTCACTCGTTCGAAATGCTGGCGTGACAGTAAGGACGGGGTGCTCGGAGTGTCAATGGGTCGGACACATAACGGTTTCGGCAGTTTCACGGGCGGGGGAGAGCGGCCCCCGCGTGCTTCCCCACACAACTTTCACAGTGGCCTCTAGGAACGCGCCCGTCCCGGAACTTAACCTTCCCGCGTCATGGACTACTGCCACCCGTGCCGACGGCACCTCAACGGCGCCCTCGCCTGCCCGGGGTGCGGCACGCCCGCCCACGAACTCGGCCCCTCCGAACCTCACCTGACGGCGGGTGAGCAGACTCCGCCGCCCCTCGCGGCCGAGGCGGCGGCGCTCGACGAGGACCACGACGACGGCGCGGACGACGCCACCCCCGGCGCCCGGTCCAGCCGCCGCGACCGCAAGGCCGCCGCCCACCGCAGGCGCCGCCGCCGGACCCTGCTCGTCGCCGCGGGCTTCGTCCTGGCCGCCGGCGGACTGAGCCTCGCCGAACTCGGCATGGATGCCCCGCACCCCCCGGACAAGCCGGCCGCGGCGGGCGGCGAGACGACGGACGGCGAGGCGACGAGAGAGGTGGGCGAGGCATCGGCGGTCCCGGCCGACGCCCCCTCGGGACCGACCACGACCTCGGACCCTCCGTCCCCCGACCCCTCCGCGTCGACAACCGCGTCGGCGTCCCCTTCGTCCTCCCCGGAGACCACCGACTCCGAGACGACGACCGACTCCGCCCCTCCCTCGGCCTCCCGCCCCGACCCCCCGAACCCCACCGCCCCCGCGGACCCGGACCCGTCACCCCCCGAGTCCAGCAACGACCCACCCCCGACGACGACCCCCACCCCACCGCAGCCCCCGGACCCGACCCCGACGGAATCCTGCGACCGCTTCCTGTGGTGGTGCACGTAAGGGCTTCAGTCGTCAGCGTGAGGTCGGCGTCAAAGGCCCGTCGCGTCCCGCGCATGGGGTACGACCACGACCTGTACGTCGTCCTCGTAGATGACCCGTCCCGGATCCGCGGAACGAAGGGCCCGACAGTCCACTCGCGACCCAACGGCGTCCTGTACGGGGGCACACCCGAACTCCGGCAGTACGCCGGTCGGTGATGCTCACCCCTCCGGCGAGCCCTCCCCGACCATCAGCCGCAGCGCGTCCCGCAGGGCCACTCGTTCGCCCTCCGACAGTCCCGCCAGCGGCTCCCGGGCGAAGTGCAGGGACTCCCGCAGCCCTCGGGCCACCCGGCGGCCCTCCTCCGTCGCCGCCGCGACCTTCACCCGGCGGTCGCCGGGGTCGGGGCGGCGCTCGACCAGGCCCCGTGCCTCCAGTCGGTCCACGATCCCCGTGACGTTCGACGGCTCGCACTTCAGCTTCTGGGCCAGTTTCCGCATCGGCAGCGGCTCCAGCGAGAGCAGGCTCAGGAGCTTGGCCTGCGCCCCGGTCAGGGCGCGCTCCGCCGCCGCCTCCTCGTAGTCCGCGTGGAAGCGGGCGACGACCTCGCCGATCAGCTCGACGACTTCGAGGGTGAGAGCGTCGGGTCTGCGGGTCGTGTCGCGTGGTGTGGCCATGCGATCCAGGGTACCCAGTTGTTTGACAACCTGAAATGTTCAGCCGCATGGTTGTTTCAGAGCATGAAACATTCTCGGCAGCACATCCCGAGCAAGCCCCAGGAAAGGTGCCCCATGACCGACTCCCCCGCCCTCCCCGCCGTCAACCGCGAATGGCACCTGGTCACCCGCCCGGTCGGCTGGCCCAAGCCCGAGGACTTCGCGCTCGTCGAGGCGGAGGTCCCCACCCCGGGTGACGGGCAGGTGCTGGTGCGCAACCTGTACGTCTCCGTCGACCCCTACATGCGCGGGCGCATGAGCGCCGCCAAGTCCTACGCCGCCCCCTACGAGCTGGGCAAGCCCATGCTGGGCGGCGCGGTCGGCGAGGTCGTCGCCTCGAACGCCGAGGGCGTCGCCGTCGGCGACCACGTCCTGCACTTCTTCGGCTGGCGCGAGTACGCCGCCGTGGACGCGAAGAACGCCGTCAAGGTGGACCCGGACGCGGCGCCCCTGTCGACGTACCTGGGCGTGCTCGGCATGACGGGACTCACCGCCTACGCCGGTCTGCTGCGCACCGCCTCCTTCAAGGAGGGCGACTCCGTCTTCGTCTCGGGCGCCGCGGGTGCCGTCGGCAGCCAGGTGGGGCAGCTCGCCAAGCTCAAGGGCGCCTCCCGCGTCATCGGCTCGGCCGGCTCGGACGAGAAGGTCAAGCTGCTCCTCGACGAGTACGGCTTCGACGCCGCCTTCAACTACAAGAAGGGCCCGGTGAGCGAGCAACTGCGCGCCGCCGCCCCGGACGGCGTCGACGTCTACTTCGACAACGTGGGCGGCGACCACCTGGAGGCCGCCATCGGCTCCCTCAACCTGAACGGCCGCATCGCCATCTGCGGCGCGATCTCCGTCTACAACAACACCGAGCCCGCGCCCGGCCCGAAGAACCTCGCCCGTCTCATCCAGACCCGCGGCCGCATCGAGGGCTTCCTGGTCGGCGACCACTACGACCTCCAGCCGCAGTTCGTCGAGGAGGTCGGCCCCTGGGTCCGCGACGGCGCGCTGAAGTACCGCGAGACGGTCGTCGAGGGCATCGAGAACAACCTGGAGGCGTTCCTCGGGGTCCTGCGCGGCGACAACACCGGAAAGATGATCGTCAAGCTCTGACGCTCCGGCGGGGAAAAGCGGGCTTCACGGGACTTCCGGCATGCGGTAGCGTCATTCCGAAATCCGTCGTGATCGTGGGCGCGAGTCACGGCGGACCGAGGAGGAAGACACCCGTATGCCCATCCAGCAGTCCGAAGTCCTCTACACCGCCGTCGCCACCGCCGAGAACGGCCGTGACGGACGGGTGGCCACCGACGACGGCAAGCTCGACGTCGTCGTGAACCCGCCCAAGGAGATGGGCGGCAACGGCGCCGGCACCAACCCGGAGCAGCTGTTCGCCGCCGGGTACAGCGCCTGCTTCCAGGGCGCGCTTGGCGTCGTGGCCCGCCAGGAGGGTGCCGACATCACCGGGTCCACCGTCACCGCGAAGGTCGGGATCGGCAAGAACGACGACGGCTTCGGGATCATCGTCGAGATCTCCGCCGCCATCCCGTCCGTCGACGCCGCCACCGCGCGGTCGCTGGTGGAGAAGGCCCACCAGGTCTGCCCGTACTCCAAGGCGACCCGCGGCAACATCACCGTGACGCTCGTCTGACCGGAAACGGGACCCCGGGCCGGGACCAGGACCACGGCCGGAACCGGGGTCGGCGCGCCGACCGGTAGAGTGCCGCCCATGCGTGATCTTGGGGCGGGGTTCGGCCACCTTCTGAAGGGCCAGCGCTGGGTGGCCCGGCACGGCCGGAGCTACGGCTTCGGGCTCGTCCCGGGCCTGATCACCCTGGTCCTGTACGCGGGCGTGCTGGTCGCGCTCGCGCTGTGGGGCGAGGACTTCGTCGGCTGGGCGACCCCCTTCGCCGACGACTGGTCGAGCCCCTGGCTCGGGCTCTTCCGCGGTTTCCTCACCGCCGTGCTGTTCGCCCTGGCCCTGCTCCTGGCCGTGCTCACCTTCACCGCGGTCACCCTGCTGGTCGGCCAGCCCTTCTACGAGGCCCTGTCCGAGCGGGTCGACCGGGACGTCTCCCCGGACGGCACCGCTCCCGAGTCCGACCTGCCGCTCTGGCGCGAGCTGTGGATCTCCGGCCGCGACAGCCTGCGGATCCTGGTCCGCGCCGCGGTGTGGGGCGTGCTGCTCTTCGCGCTCGGTTTCATCCCGGTCGTCGGCCAGACCGTGGTCCCGGTGGTCGGCTTCTTCGTCACCGGCTTCTTCCTCACCGAGGAGCTGGCCGCCGTCGCCCTCCAGCGCCGCGGGGTCCAACTGCGCGACCGCCTCGCCCTGCTGCGCTCCCGCAGGATGCTGGTCTGGGGCTTCGGCACCCCGCTGGGCGTGTCCTTCCTGGTGCCGTTCGTCGCGGTGTTCCTGATGCCGGGCGCGGTCGCGGGCGCCACGCTCCTCGCCCGGGAACTGCTGGGCGAGGAGACCCGCGACGGCGCCGAGGACCGGGCCGAGGGCGGCCCGGCCGACCCGGCGGTCAGTCCCGGTCAGCCCCCGAGGCACTGACCGCCACGGCCACGATCGCCCGCGTCTGCGCCACGATGTCCAGCCGGTTGCGCACGAACTCCGGGTCGGTGACCGCCCCCGTCGCCGGATCGGTGTTCCCCGCCCCGAACCGCAGCACCGGCGTGTGCACATGCCCGCCCGGCAGCGTGCCGTGCAGCCCGAGCCGGTCCCGCAGCAGCGTCGCGCGGTAGGCGATCTCGTTGGAGAGGTAGTTCCCGCCGCCGCCCTCCCGGGCCGTCGACCCGGGCGTGGGCCCGTCGGGCCGTACGACCGCCTCGGTGCCGCCCGCCGGGATCTCCGTCACGCTCGTGTTGTCGTACACCGGGAAGCGGCCGGTGTCCGCGGCCGTGATCGCCGCGTACGGCAGCGTGGTCGTCGTCCACTGCGGCTGCGAGGCCGGGTCCGCCACCGGGACGGTCTCCGTGCGGGAGACGTTCTCGTTGTCCGGGAAGCCGCCCCGCCAGGCCCCGTTGGTCCGCTCCACGTCGAACCGCCCGACCCGGCCCTGGCTCACGGTGGTGAACAGGTCGACCCGGGGGAGATACGGCCGCAGCGCCCGCTCCACCGCCCCCTCGGCGAAGTCCCGCCAGCGCACCGGGAACACGGCCGTCTCCACCCGGGCGGGACCGTCCGGCGTGTCGATCACCGTGCCGTCCAGGGCGAGCGCGACGGCGCCGGACGGGTTGGAGATCCGGATGTCCCGGTCCAGCGTGAAGGGGTCGAATCCGGTGAGCAGCACCCGCTTCAGCCCCTTGCCGTGCCCGCCGTGCCCGCCGCGTCCGTCGCGCGGCAGACGCAGGTCGCTCTGACCGCGCGAGGTGCGCTCCAGCTCCGTCAGCAGCGCGGCCCGCTGCCGCTCGCCCAGAGCGAACCCGGGCTCCCAGGCGCGCAGTTCCCGCGTCATCCCGAGCCGCGCCCAGTACAGCGGCCGGTCGTCGTCGCGGCTGAGGTCCCCGCGGGCCGGCCCGCGGCCCTGCACCCGGTCCACCGCGCGCCGCCACAGCGCCGCACCCTCGTGCGCCACCACGGCACGCGCCTCGCGGTAGGAGTCCGCGCGCCCGAGCCCCCGGGCGAACGCCGGTGCCACCGCGACGAATCCGGAGCGCCGCAGGATCTCCCGGGGCACGTCCCCGTCCAGCCGCCGCTCCTCCGCGGTCGGTGCGGGGGAGGCACTGCCCGCCCGCGGTGCCGCCGTCGCCGCGGTGGGGGCCGCGAGTCCCGCCACCAGGGCCAGTCCGAGTACGCCGATCCGAACACGTATGGGTGCCAAGGGAGTCCAGGTCCTTCCGTCGCCGTGGGGTGCGCTGCCGGACGGCGGCAGTATCGCGTGACGGAAGGGGTACGCGCCATGGCGCGTGACCGACCGACTCATGGCCGTTTGTGAAGGGTTCGTACGAACTCCTGATCGGACACCCGATCGCAGGCCGCCGGATCACCGCGGCGATTAACGTCTGACACCGGGACGCCCGCGAGCGCGTCCCCCGTGGACAGCCCCGGTCCGGGACCTGACGGCCGGGCCGGGGCTCAGCCCCCCCCGGGCCCGCCTACCGGCGCACCGAGAAGCCGTACACCGTCTCCGAGCGGAACACCTCGCCCGGCCGCAGCACCGTGCTGGGGAAGCCGGGCCGGTTCGGGGAGTCGGGGAAGTGCTGGGTCTCCAACGCGATTCCGTCCCCGGGGGCGAAGGGCTCGCCCAGGTGGTCGGCGGTGTACAGCTGGAGCCCCGGCTCGGTCGTCGCCACCGTGAGCACCCGCCCCGACGCCGGGTCGTACAGCTCGGCGACCTCCTCGGCGGTGGCGGTCACGCCCTTGTCGAGGACGAAGTTGTGGTCGTAGCCCGAGCCGATCTTGCGCGCCCGCCGGAAGTCGAAGCGGGTGTCCGTCACGTCGTCCAGGCCGCCCGTCGGGATCAGGGCGGCGTCGACCGGCGTGATCCGGGAGGCGGCCAGCCGCAGTTCGTGCCCGCCCGCGTGCCCGGAGCCGCCCAGGTTGAAGTAGCTGTGGTTGGTCGGGTTCAGCACCGTCGGCGCATCCGTGACCGCCTCGTACACGATCCGCAGCGCGCCCGACTCCTCCAGCGTGTACGTCGCCGACATCTCCAGGCGCCCCGGGAAGCCCTCCTCGCCGTGCGGGGAGACCCGGCTCAGCCGGACGCCGTCCGCGACCGCCGCCACGTCCCACACGCGCTTGTCGAAGCCGCGCGCGCCGCCGTGCAGCACGTTCGGTCCTTCGTTGGGCGCCAGCGCGTACGTCCGGCCGTCCAGCGGGAAGCGCCCGCCCGCGATCCGGTTGGCGTACCGCCCGACCAGCGCGCCGAAGTAGGGCTCCGGGTGCGTCACATAGCCCTCCAGGTCCGCGAACCCCAGCACCACGTCGGCGGTGTTCCCGTCCCGGTCCGCAACCTCGGCCGACTGCACGATCCCGCCGTACGACAGGACCCGCACCCGTACGCCCGCCCGCTCCAGGGTCCAGCGGTGTACCGGGGTGCCGTCGGGCAGTGTGCCGAAGAGTTCGCTCATGTGCGGAACTCTAGGACATGCCCAGGTCAGGCCCGCTCACGGCGCCTTCGCGGTGACCGCGCGGTAGGCGATCTCCGCCAGCCGCGCCTGGCCGTCCACACTCGGGTGGAACCAGTCCCAGTGGCTCAACTGGTCCGTGCCGAACCGGTACGCGTGCACCGCGCCGTCGTCGGTGCGGCAGCGCCGGTCCTTCGCACAGACCTCCCGCAGCACCTCGTTGTAGTCCTGCACCCGGTCCCGCACCGTGTTGCGCCGCAGGGTCGCCGCCGCGTCCATCGAGTCCGCGTCGCCCAGCATCGACGGGCACAGGCCCAGCTTCCACACCTGCTTGCCCAGCGCGTTGGTGCGTCCCTGGGACCACAGCCGCTTCAGGTCCGGGATGCTCGACACGTACACCTGCGCCTTGGGAAGCCGCTTGCGCAGGGTGGTCATCGCCTCCTGGAACTGGGCCCGGAAGTCCGCCACCGGCGTCATCTCCGAGGTCGTGGACCGGCACGCGTCGTTCGCTCCCGCCATCACCGCCACCAGCTGCGGCCCACGCTGCGCCGCCCGCGTCACCTGAGCGGTCAGATCCGCCATCCGGGCCCCGGTCACCGCGTAGTTCCAGCTGTGCCCGGCCGCGTCCGCCTTCCCCAGCAGCCGTACGGCGAGCGAGTCGACCTTCGCACTGCTGCCGGTCGCCCACGACACCTCCGGGCAGTCCGACAGCACCGCGCAGGCGTCGAAGCCGCGCGTGATGGAGTCGCCCACGGCGGCCACCGACTCGGGGCTCGTGTCCCAGGCCGGGGCGGGCTTGGACCGCTTGGACGCGCTGCCGGACGGGGCGGGGGAGTCGCCGCCCGCGGCGTCGCATCCCGCCACGCCCGCGCCCAGGACGGCGGCGGTCAGCACGGCGAGCGCGGCCCGCGCCCGGCGACGCCCGTACCGCGTGCGCTGGTCCGTCCCTCGGCCCATACCGGTCCCACCCCTCGCCTCGTGCCTCCAACGTGCTCAACCCATGACACCCCGCGAGGGTTCCCGAGGGCGACGATGCAACGGCTCACACCCGTACAAGCGTCCTGCCGGGTGAATGGCGGAGGTTTGTCGGCGGCGGGACCGACGGTACGTCACACTCCTTGCCCCGTCGCACGGTAGCCTCGCCCTGGACGTGACCCGCCCGGTCACGGCCGTTCCACCCCGTTCCGAGATGTCCCGCTCAGCCCGGAGGTTCCGGTGACGACACGTGGAGTCCTGTACGTGCACTCCGCGCCGCGCGCGCTCTGCCCGCACGTCGAGTGGGCCATCGCCGGGGTGCTCGGCACGCGCGTCGGCCTGGACTGGATCCGGCAGCCTGCCGCGCCCGGCACCTGGCGCTCGGAGTTCTCCTGGCAGGGGCAGCCCGGCATCGCCTCCAAGCTCGCCTCAGCCCTGCGCGGCTGGCAGCTGCTGCGCTTCGAGGTCACCGCGGAACCCTCCGCGAACGCCGAGGGCGAGCGCTACAGCTGCACCCCCGACCTCGGCATCTTCCACGCCGTCACCGGCATCCACGGCGACATCATGATCCCCGAGGACCGGCTGCGCGCCGCCCTGGTCCGCTCCCAGCGCGGTGAGACGGACCTGGAGTCGGACCTCGCCAAGCTCCTCGGCAAGCCCTGGGACGACGAGCTGGAGCCCTTCCGCCACGCGGGCGAGGGCGCCCCGGTCCGCTGGCTGCACCAGGTGGTGTGACGCCCCGCCCGCCCGGCCTGCGCACGCGTGAAGGGCCCCCACCGACCGGTGGGGGCCCTTCACACGCGTACGGCGGTCGCTCAGACCGACCGGAAGGCGAGCACCACGTTGTGGCCGCCGAAGCCGAACGAGTCGTTCAGCGCCGCGATACGGCCCTCCACCGGGAGCTTGCGGGCCTCGCCGCGGACGATGTCCGCGTTGGCCTCGGCCTCCGGGTCGAGGTTCTCGACGTTGATGGTCGGCGGCGCCAGCCGGTGGTACAGCGCGAGCACGGTCGCCACGGACTCCACGCCGCCCGCGCCACCGAGGAGGTGGCCGGTCATCGACTTGGTGGCGGAGACCGCCATGTGGTCGACGTCGTCGCCGAAGACCTTGCGCAGCGCCTTCAGCTCGGCGATGTCACCGGCCGGCGTCGAGGTGGCGTGCGCGTTGACGTGCACGATCTCGGCCGGGTCCAGGTCGCCCCGGTCCAGCAGGTTCTGCAGCGCGGCGGAGATGCCGCGGCCCTCCGGCTCCGGCTGCACGATGTCGTGGCTGTCGGCGGAGATGCCCTGGCCGACCGCCTCCGCGTAGACGCGGGCGCCGCGCGCGGCGGCGTGCTCGGCGGACTCCAGGACCAGGACGCCGGCGCCCTCACCGAGGACGAAGCCGTCGCGCGCCGTGTCGAAGGGGCGCGAGGCGCCCTGCGGGTCGTCGTTGTTCTTGGACATCGCCATCATGTTGCCGAACGCGGCGATGGGCAGCGGGTGGATCGCCGCCTCCGTGCCACCCGCGACGACGACGTCGGCGCGGCCGGTGCGGATCATCTCGATGGCGTAGCCGATGGCCTCGGCGCCCGACGCGCAGGCCGAGACCGGCGTGTGCACGCCCGCGCGGGCGCCCACGGCCAGGCCCACGTTGGCCGAGGGGCCGTTCGGCATCAGCATGGGGACGGTGTGCGGGGAGACGCGGCGGACGCCCTTCTCCTTGAGCACGTCGTACTGGTCGAGCAGCGTGGTCACGCCGCCGATGCCGGAGGCGATGACCGCACCGAGCCGGTCGGGGTCGACGTGAGCCGCGCCGTCCTCGGCGGGGCTCTCGCCCGCCTTGCCGGCGTACCCGGCGTCCTTCCAGGCCTCCTGCGCCGCGATCAGCGCGAACTGCGCCGAGCGGTCCAGTCGGCGGGCCTGCGGCCGCGGGATGACCTCGGAGGGGTCCACGGCGGCCGGCGCGGCGATGCGGACCGCCTGGTCGGCGGCCCACTCCTGCTCCAGGGGCTTGGCTCCGGACCTGCCGGCGACCATGCCCTCCCAGGTCGAGGCTGCGTCGCCACCCAGCGGTGTGGTTGCGCCGATACCGGTGACGACCACGGTGCGATTGGTCGAGCTCACGGGAATTCTTTCTCCAACGGGATACGGATTCGTACGGCGCCACCGCCGGGTGGCGGGGCAGTCTGCCCGGATCTGTCCGATACCCGGGGTATGCCCGAGTATCGGCGGATCAGGCCTGGTGGTCGAGGATGTACTTCGTCGCGTCGCCGACGGTCTTGAGGTTCTTGACGTCCTCGTCCGGGATCTTGACGTCGAAGCGCTCCTCGGCGGCGACGACGACCTCGACCATGGACAGCGAGTCGACGTCCAGGTCGTCGGTGAAGGACTTGTCCAGCTGGACGTCCTCAACCGGGATGCCGGCGATCTCGTTCACGATCTCCGCGAGACCGGCGACGATCTCTTCCTGAGTGGCGGCCATGATGGCGCTCCTTCTTTGTTGTCCAGAGGGTGTGGCGGCCCGCCGCGTCGGCGGCAGGTGGTGCTGCGCTCCGTTCCGGACCGCTTGATCCGGCACGGAGTGCCTAGGGGAGGGTAACGACCGTCGCGGCGTAGACGAGACCCGCCCCGAAGCCGATGACGAGCGCGGTGTCGCCGCTCTTCGCGTCGCCGGTCGCCAGGAGCCGCTCCATCGCGAGCGGAATCGAGGCGGCCGAGGTGTTGCCGGTGGTGCGGATGTCACGGGCGACCGTGACGTGCTCCGGCAGCTTCAGCGTCTTCACCATCGAGTCGATGATCCGCACGTTGGCCTGGTGCGGGATGAAGACGTCCAGGTCGTCCGGGCTGATCCCGGCCGCGTCCAGCGCCTGCTGCGCGACCTTCGCCATCTCGAACACGGCCCAGCGGAACACCGCCTGGCCCTCCTGCGTGATCGCAGGAAACTTCACGTTGCCCTCGGAGTCGACGGGCAGTTCGGAGACGTCGCCGATCCGGAAGCGGTCCCAGGGGACCGTCTGCTTGATCGTTTCGGCCTTGTCGCCCTCCGAGCCCCAGACCGTCGGACCGATCGCCGGCTCCTGGGACGGGCCGACCACGACCGCGCCGGCGCCGTCGCCGAACAGGAAGGCCGTGGCCCGGTCCTCCAGGTCGGTCAGGTCGGAGAGCCGCTCCACGCCGATGACCAGCACGTACTCGGCCGAGCCCTCGACGACCATGCCCTTGGCGAGCGTCAGGCCGTAGCCGAAGCCCGCGCAGCCCGCCGAGATGTCGAAGGCCGCGGCCCGGTCCGTGCCGAGCCGGTCGGCGATCTCGGTGGCGATGGCCGGGGTCTGGCTGAAGTGCGACACGGTCGAGACGACCACGGCGCCGATCCGCGAGGCGTCGACCCCGGCGTCCGCGAGCGCCTTGCCGGACGCCTCCACGGACATCGCGGCGACGGTCTCCTCGGGTCCGGCCCAGTGCCGGGTCTCGATGCCGGAGCGTGAGCGGATCCACTCGTCGGACGAGTCGATCTTCTCGAGGATCACCTCGTTCGGCACCACCCGGGTCGGACGGTATCCGCCGACGCCGAGGATGCGCGCGTACGGGGCGCCCTTGCTGGGCTTGATCTTCGACATGCTCTCGCGCTCCTTGTCAGGCCTGTGTGTGCTCGGCGACGAGCTCGCGGGCCGCGTCGAGGTTGTCGGGGGTCTTCAGCGCCAGCGTCTGCACGCCGGGCAGCGCCCGCTTGGCCAGCCCGGTCAGCGTGCCGCCCGGACACACCTCGATGATCGCGGTGACGCCCAGCTCCTTGAAGGTCTCCATGCACAGGTCCCAGCGCACCGGGTTGGCGACCTGGCCGACGAGCCGGTCCAGCACCTCGGTGCCGGAGGCGACGGCCCGCCCGTCCTTGTTGGAGACGTAGGTCACCTTCGGGTCGGCCGGCGTCAGCGCCTTCGCGGCCTCGGCGAGCTTGTCCACCGCGGGCGCCATGTGGCGCGTGTGGAAGGCGCCGGCCACCTTCAGCGGGACGACCTTGCGGACGCCCTCGGGCTTGTCCTCGCTCAGCGCGGCCAGCTGCGCCATGGTGCCGGCCGCCACGATCTGACCGGCGCCGTTCACGTTCGCCGGGGTCAGGCCGAGCTTCTCCAGGTGCGCGACGCTCACCTCGGGGTCGCCGCCGAGCAGCGCCGACATGCCGGTCTCGGTCACCGCGGCGGCCTCGGCCATGGCCAGGCCACGACGGCGTACGAGGGACAGCGCGGCGGTGTCGTCGAGGACGCCCGCGAAGACCGCGGCGGTGATCTCGCCGACGCTGTGGCCCGCGACCGCGCCGGGCGCGGGAATGTCACCGAGTGCCGCGGCGGACAGGAGTCCGGCGGCGACCAGCAGCGGCTGGGCCACGGACGTGTCTCGGATCTCGTCCGCGTCGGCCTTGGTGCCGAAGTGGGCGAGATCGAGTCCGATGGCGTCGGACCACGCGGCGACGCGGTCCGCGGCGCCGGGAAGGGCGAGCCAGTCAGTCAGGAAGCCGGGCGTCTGGGCGCCCTGGCCGGGAGCGACGAGTACGAGCACTCTCACACTCTCTCTTGAGGACGGCCACGACCGCCCGTGGGGACAGGGACGAAGAACAGGAGCGGGTTTTGTGGACCCTGCACAAAATCCTAGAGCTGCGGATCTCCGTCGGCCAGACGCCCCAGGATGAGCGCGATCCGCAGTGTGAACGCAGACCGTACATCAGAGGGCGACCATCCGGTGACGTCAGTCACACGTCGGAGCCGGTAGCGCACGGTGTTCGGGTGAACGAAGAGCATCCGGGCGGCCCCCTCCAGACTGCTCGCCTGTTCGAGATAGACGCTGAGCGTCTCCAGGAGCGCCGCACCCGCCTCCTCCAGCGGTCTGTAGATCTCCTCCACCAGCTGCTCACGGGCCGAGGGGTCCGAGGCGATCGCGCGCTCCGGCAGCAGGTCGTCGGCGAGCACCGGGCGCGGAGCGTCCTGCCAGGCGGTGCAGGCCTTGAGCCCGGCCGCGGCGGCCTGCGCGGACCGGGTCGCGGCCAGCAGGTCCGGCACCACGGGCCCGGCGACGACCGGCCCTTGCGCGAACGGCCCGATCAGCGACTTCGCCACCGCCAGCGGGTCGTTGCGGCCCCCGGCGATCACCACCAGGCGGTCCCCGAGCACGCCGGTCAGCACCTGGAGCTTGGCGTGCCGGGCGGCCCGCCGGATGGCCTCCACGGTCAGCTCGGAGTCCCCGTCGGGCGCGGTGCCCAGCACGACGCACACGTGCTCCGGCGAGTTCCACCCGAGGGCGGCGGCCCGGGACACGGCGCCCTCGTCGGCCTCCCCGCTGAGCACGGCGTTCACCACCAGCGACTCCAGGCGCGCGTCCCAGGCACCGCGTGCCTCGGCGGCCTGCGCGTACACCTGGGCGGTCGCGAAGGCGATCTCCCGGGCGTAGACGAGCAGCGCCTCGCGCAGCACCGACTCGTCACCGGGGGCGGCGACCTCGTCGATCGCGGACTCCATCACCTCGATGGTGGTCCGCACCATCTCCACGGTCTGCCGCAGCGTGATCGCCCGGGTCAGCTCGCGCGGGGCGGTGCCGAAGACGTCGGTGGAGATGGCCTGGGGGGCGTCGGGGTGCCGGAACCACTCGGTGAAGGCGGCGATACCGGCCTGGGCCACCAGCCCGATCCAGGAACGGTTCTCCGGTGGCATGGCCCGGTACCACGGCAACGTCTCGTCCATGCGCGCGATGGCCTGCGCGGCGAGCGATCCGGAGGACTGCTCCAGCCGCTTGAGCGTCGCGGTATGCGGGTGGGCGGGATGGGCGGGGGCGTCGGGCTTGCCGGTTTCGGGTTCGGGCACGGGGACAAGACTGCCTTATCGGGCCGGGCGGGTGTGCCGCCGGGGCTACGGTGAACGACGTGATGGACGTACGCCGCGCCGACGAGCGCTATCCCGGAGGCGACGAGGCCGCGGGCATCGCCTCCCGCCACGCCTTCTCCTTCGGCCCCCACTACGACCCCGGCAACCTCCGCTTCGGCGCCCTGCTCGCCTGCAACGAGGAGCGCCTCGCACCCGGCGCGGGCTTCGACGAGCACCCGCACAGCCACACCGAGATCGTCACCTGGGTGGTCGAGGGCGAGCTGACCCACCGCGACAGCACGGGCCACGAGACGGTGGTCCGCGCCGGGGACGTGCAGCGCCTCAGCGCGGCGGGCGGCGTCCGTCACGTCGAACGCAACGACGCCGCCGCCCCGTTGACCTTCGTCCAGATGTGGCTGGCCCCGCGCGAGCCCGGCGGCGATGCCGCCTACGAGATCGTCCGCGGCATCGCCGACTCGACCCCGTACGCCGTCCCGGAGGCGGGCGCGATGCTCCACGTGCGGCGCCTGGCCGCGGGGGAGCGGACGGCGGTGCCGGACGGCGCGTATGTGTACGTCCACGTCGTGCGCGGCGAAGTACGCCTCGGCGACGAGGAACTGGGCACGGGCGACGCGGCCCGCGTCACGGACGCCGAAGGGGTGGAGGCGGTGGCGGTGACGCGGGCCGAGCTGCTGCTGTGGGAGATGGCCTAGGACCGGCTCCGTGCCTCGGCCAGCACCGCGTCCGTGAACGGCGGCCACGCCTCGACCGCCCACGGACCGAAGGCCCGGTCGGTGAGGGCGACGCAGGCGAGCCGGGCGTCCGGGTCGATCCAGAGGAAGGTCCCGGACTGGCCGAAGTGGCCGAAGGTGCGCGGCGAGGACGACGCGCCGGTCCAGTGCGGGGACTTGGAGTCGCGGATCTCGAGGCCGAGGCCCCAGTCGTTGGGGTTCTGGTGGCCGTAGCCCGGCAGGACGCCCTTCGTGCCCGGGTACTGGACCGTCATCGCCGCCGCGACCGTGCGCGGGTCCAGCAGCCGGGGCGCCTGCACCTCGGCGGCGAAGCGGAGCAGGTCCTCGACCGTGGAGACACCGTCCTTCGCCGGGGAGCCGTCCAGGGAGGTGTGCGCCATGCCCAGCGGCTCCAGCACCGCCTGCCGCGCGTACTCGGCGAACGGCATGCCCGCCGCCTTCGCGATGTGCTCGCCGAGCTGCTCGAAACCGGCGTTGGAGTACAGCCGGCGCTCCCCGGGCGCGGAGGTCACCCGGTGCTCGTCGAAGGCGAGCCCCGAGGTGTGGGCGAGCAGGTGGCGGACCGTCGCCCCGGGCGGCCCGGCGGGCTCGTCCAGCTCGACCGCGCCCTCCTCGTACGCCACCAGCGCCGCGTAGGCGGCCAGCGGCTTGGTGACCGAGGCGAGCGGGAAGCGGTGCGCGACGGGGCCGTGGGTGCCGAGGACCGTGCCGTCGGCCCGTACGACGCCCGCCGCCGCGGTGGGGACCGGCCAGTTCTCGATCGACGCGAGGCTGTTCAAGGACATGGCGTCGAGCCTAGGCGGCTCAGAGGTACCGCCGCATCGAGGGGGTCGTGTCGTGCGTGAAGCCCATCGACGCGTACAGCGGCTCGGCGTCGGGGGAGGCGGTGAGCATGACGTGCCCGGCGCCCCGCTCGCGGAACCACTCCAGCAGCTCGTCCATGCACGCCCGCGCGTACCCGCGGCGCCGGGCGTCCGGGTCGGTGGCGACGCTGAAGACGTATCCGATCAGGCCGTTCGCCGGACGGCCCGGCCCGCCGATCCGGTACTCCAGCGTCCCCACCACCAGTGCCGCCAGCGCGTCCGGCCGCTCGGGGTGGTCGACCACGAACGCCGCGAAGCTCCCGTCCGGGTCCGCCAGTCTGGTCCGCAGGGCGGGCAGGGACTCCGCCTGCCACTCGGTGGCGGCACCCGGGTTCATGGAGTCGATCATCACCTGTCGCAGGCGCAGCACTTCCTGCGCGTCTTCGACCACGGCACGGCGTACGAGGCTCATGCCCGCACGCTAATGACCTGCCGGGGCGTGTGTCCCGTGATTTCCCGCCGTACACGCTTGCTTGGAGTGCACTCCAAGGTCATAGCGTTGAGGTCATGACGGTGATGCAGACCACGGCCGGGACCCTCGGTCCGAACGCCACCAGCAACGCCACGAGAACGGACATCTGCTCCGCCCCGCCCCGGCGCCACCCGCGCCCCGACGGGCAGGACCGCTACACCATCAGCGAGGTCGTCGCCTTCACCGGCCTGACGGCCCACACGCTGCGCTGGTACGAGCGGATCGGCCTGATGTCCCACATCGACCGCTCGCACACCGGGCAGCGCCGATACAGCAACCGCGACCTGGACTGGCTCGACTTCGTCGGCAAACTGCGCACGACCGGCATGCCGGTCGCCGACATGGTGCGGTACGCGGAGCTGGTGCGCGAGGGCGAGAGCACCTACCTCGACCGACGGGAACTGCTGGAGTCCACCCGGCGCGACGTCCTGACGCGGATCGCCGAACTCCAGGACACCGTCGCCGTACTCGACCGCAAGATCAGCTTCTACGGGGACGCCGGACGTCCCCGGGACACGGAGGGCACCCGATGACCGACAGCGGCATGCCGACGGCCCGGCTCGGCACGGACGGACCGGAGGTGGGCGTCCAGGGCCTCGGCTGCATGGGCATGAGCTTCGGCTACGGCCCCTCGGACGCCGAGGCGTCCCGCGCCACACTGGAACGGGCGCTGGAACTGGGCGTCACCCTCTACGACACGGCCGACGCCTACGGCGCGGGCGAGAACGAGCGGTTCCTGGCGCCGTTCTTCAAGGCCCACCGCGAGGAGGTCGTCGTCGCGACCAAGTTCGCCCTGTCGATCCCGCCGGAGGACCCGACCAGGCGGA
The DNA here is from genome assembly GCF_044590125.1 of Streptomyces sp. BBFR25. Lineage (NCBI taxonomy): Bacteria > Bacillati > Actinomycetota > Actinomycetes > Kitasatosporales > Streptomycetaceae > Streptomyces > Streptomyces sp. BBFR25. Next base: position 2,732,091 of record NZ_CP172447.1, on the reverse strand, counting down.
TCATCCGCAACGACGCGCCCTACATCCGGGAGGCGGTCGAGGCGAGCCTGCGCCGGCTGGACCTGGACGTGATCGACCTCTACTACATGCACCGGCGCGACGTGAACGTGCCGATCGAGGAGACCGTCGGCGTCATGGCCGACCTGGTCCGCGAGGGCAAGGTCAAGCACCTCGGGCTGAGCGAGGTGACGGGCGAGGAACTGCGGGCCGCGCGGACGGTGCACCCGATCGCCGCCGTGCAGTCGGAGTGGTCGCTGTTCAGCCGGGACATCGAGGCGGGCGTGGTGCCGGCCGCCCGCGAACTGGGCGTGGCCCTCGTCCCGTACTCGCCGCTCGGCCGGGGCTTCCTCACCGGTGCCTTCGCCAACGCCGACCAGGACCTCACGGACGGCGACTTCCGGCGTCAGCAGCCCCGCTTCACCGGGGACAACGCGGCGGCCAACGCGGCACTGCTCGCCCCGGTCCGCGCCCTGGCCGAGGCCCACGGCGCCACCCTCGGCCAGATCGCCCTGGCCTGGGTCCACCAGCGCGCCCGGGTCCACGGCCTGCCGGTGATCCCGATTCCGGGCACCCGCAAGCCGACGCGGGTGACGGAGAACACGGCGGCGACCAGGATCGTCCTGACGGACGACGAGCTGTCCCTGCTGGAGCCGATCGCCGACCAGGTCGCGGGCGACCGCTACGCGGACATGACGTTCACGTCAGCCGGCCGGGAGTAGCAAAGCACCCCGGGGGACGCGCCCCTCAGGGGCGCGGGGAACTGCGCGAGCAACCCACCACCGGGCCGCACCCGAAACGAAGCAGGACCCGCAGACGCTAAAGCTCCGCCAGCAACTCCGCCTTCTTCGAGGAAAACTCCTCGTCCGTCACCAGTCCCTGCTGGTGCAGCTCCCCAAGATGCCGGATCCGCTCGGCGATGTCCGCCGGATCCCGCCGAGGCGCCGGCACGGACACCGGCACGGGCGCCGAAGCGCCCCGCTCCCGCACCGCAGCCAACACCGCCGCCGCGAACGGGAGCGACTCGTGCACCGGCCCGTACCCGAGCCCGAACACGACCGCCGCCGGGTCCTGGTCGGCCTGGGGGACGGCCGGTGCGGCAGCGGCGGCGGCCGAGGCGTCGGCGTCGCGCGGCAGCAGCCGCAGGTACCCCTCGAACATCTCGGGGGAGCGCCACTCCACCCCGCCCAGGTCGGTGACCGGGAAGCTCTGGTCGCCGGCCTTCCACTTCGCCGAGGACGCGCCCGTCCACGACCACCGGAAGGACACCGCCTTCCCGTCGAAGGACGCCTTTCCGTCGTACGCCTTGAACTGCAGTGGTGCCTCGGGCGGGGACACCAGGTAGCGCTCGGTCCTGCCGGACTCGGTCAGCAGCGCCCGCAGCTCGTCGGCGTAGTACTCCGCGAGCGTCTCCCGTTCGGCGGGCAGCACCAGCCGGTAGGGGTCGCCGCTCTCCTTCAGCTGTCCGGCCGCCGCCTCGATCAGCGGATCGGCGCCCGCGCGAGGTTCGGCGCGCAGCACGACGGTGCCGCGCCTGCCGGGCGTGAGCGTCACGCCCTCGATCGCCTCCAGGGGCACCCGGCGCTCCCCCAGGGCCTGGAACAGCTTGGGTGTTCGAATCCCCCGTTCGTAGCGGATGAGCACGGAGTCGGACTCGAACTCCCAGGCGGCATGAAATCCGGCCAGTACGTCACCCATGCGGCTCATCGTATGCGGCACGAGCCTTCCCGTCCCCTCCCCGCGCAAACCGGAGTTTCTGCGCCTCTACGCGCGTCCGGCCGCCGTCGCCGCGGACAAATCCGCCCGGCATGTGTCGTCTTCGTCGGCGCAGGCGACCGCGCGGTATGCGCCAACACCGATCCCCGCGAAGTTCCGCAGGCTGTCCGTGCCCGGCACGAAGTAGCCGCCGTGTCCCTGGGCGTCCCGCGCGGACAGCACCCGCGCCCCGAAACCGGCGGACACCGGGTCGGCGCCGTGCCCGAGGCCGCCGACCTCCAGGTACGGCACGTCCTGGATCCAGTCGTCGGCGTCCCGCATCGCCCACACCCGGGCGGAGGTGTCCAGGTGGGAGGCGTTCTCGGCACGCATGCCGGGGCTGCCCGCCACCGCTATGTCGCTCACCCGGCCGGGCAGCCGGTCGGCGGCGAGGCCGCACACCACCGAGCCGTAGCTGTGGCAGAAGAGGGAGACGGGGGCCTTGCCGGGCAGCGCGCGCAGCAGCGCGTTCAGGCGTACGGCCCCGTGGGCGGCGCGGGTCGCGGTGGCCGCCTCCATGCCGAGGCCGCTGGGGGAGGTGTAGTCGGCCCAGGCGATCACGGCCGTGTCCGTGCGGGGACCGGCCGCGCGCTCGGCCGCGTACAGCGACTCGGCCATGCCGGCCGGCGCCGCGTACTTCTTGCGGTCGGTGCGCTGGTAGGTGAGCAGCTCGGTGTCCACGCCGGGCACGATCACGGACACGCGGTCGGCGCGGTTCAGATCGCCGAACACCTCGGCGACCTTGCCCGAGCCCGCCGGGTCGAAGGCGAGGATGTGCCGGCCGGGGTCGAGCAGTGACTCGTAGTTGCGCATCCGTCGGCCCGCCTCGCGCTGCCCGGCGGGGGACAGGCGCTTGTCGTGCATGCGGGCGCGCTCCACCGACCGTGCCTGCTGCAGCGCGGAGCGGTTGGCGAGGTAGCGCAGCTGGACGGGGGCGCCGTTCATGTTGCCGACGGCCAGCGGATACCGGTGGGCCAGGCTCGTGCGCTGCCATGCGGTGAGCGAGGCGAAGAAGCGGGCCAGCCGGGCGGGCGCCGCCTGGGCGTCGGGCAGCCGCTGTCCGTCGATCCGGCCGTGCTCCCAGGCCGTGACCGACGCTTCGAGTGCCGTGGGGCCCCGCTGGTTGCGCAGGGCGGTCCAGCCGGTGGTCGCCAGCATCACGAACACCACGGCCAGGGCGAGCAGTGCGCGCCAGACGTTCAGCTGCGGGGAGGTGTCGAAGGAAGTCACTGGGAGGACACACTAGGAGAACGGGACGGTCTCGCGTGAATCCAGTGACGCGGATCACGTTTCGGAGGCGCGCCAGTTCCCCGCGAGCGCGGGCGCCACCTGGTCGAGGTAAGCGGCCGTCAGGTCCCGCAGGTCCGCGAGGCCGGTGTCGTCGCGGGCCGACCAGATCCGTTCGGTCACCCGCATCACCGCTCCGAAGACGGCCACGACCACACGGGGCCGCGGGTCCGCGTCCAGGTCGAGTCCCTCGCGGGCGGCGACGACGCGGGCGATCTCCTCCTCCAGCTCCGTAGCGCGCCGCAGGTGGGCGGCGAGCAGCGCGGGCGTCGACTCGATCACCCGGTAGAAGCGCAGGTGCAGCTCCAGCGGGATCAGCTGCTCGACGGCCTCGCCGATGGTGTCCCAGCTCTCCGTGAGGGCCAGGCGCAGTGCGTCCAGGGGCGCCTCCCCCGGCGGGCGGGCGAGCACGGCCCGGACGAAGTGCGACTCCGCGAGCCGTGCCACGAAGAACGCCGCGTCCTCCTTGGAGGCGAAGTAGCGGAAGAACGTGCGCTGCGAGACGTCGGCGGCCTCGGCGATGTCGTCGACGGTCGTCTCCTCGTAACCGCGCTCGGTGAACAGTTCGAGGGCGGAGCGCAGCAGCAGGTCCCGGGTGCGCTGCTTCTTGAGTTCACGCAGGCCGGGACGGGAGGCCGCGGGTGCCGCGGTCTCCGACGGCGCCGACGTGCCGGCCACCTTCAAAAGTTCTCTCCTTCGTACGGTTTGCGCAGTTCAGGCTATACGGCCGATGATTTGTCAGTTACTGACTCGTGAATTGGTTTGTCAACTGTCAGTGGCTGTCATTAGCCTCAGCGGTATGACTAGTCAGACCACCATCGACAAGCCAGGCCCGGGTGACGGCACCCCGGCGGGCTCAGCGCCCGCCAAGGGATGGCGCGGCCATCCGTGGGTCACCCTCGTCACCGTCGCGGTCGGGGTCATGATGGTGGCCCTGGACGGCACCATCGTGGCGATCGCCAACCCGGCCATCGGCAAGGACCTCGGCGCCAGCTGGTCCGAGCTGCAATGGATCACCAACGCCTACTTCCTCGCGCTCGCGGTCTCGCTGATCACCGCGGGCAAGCTCGGCGACCGCTTCGGCCACCGGCAGACCTTCCTCATCGGTGTGGCGGGCTTCGCCGCCTCCTCCGGCGCCATCGGACTGTCCGACAGCATCGCGATGGTCATCGTCTTCCGGGTCTTCCAGGGCCTGTTCGGCGCGCTGCTGATGCCGGCCGCGCTCGGCCTGCTGCGGGCCACCTTCCCGGCCGAGAAGCTCAACATGGCCATCGGCATCTGGGGCATGGTCATCGGTGCCTCCACCGCGGGCGGCCCGATCCTGGGCGGCGTGCTGGTCGAGCACGTCAGCTGGCAGTCGGTGTTCTTCATCAACGTGCCGGTCGGTGTCCTCGCCGTGGTGCTCGGCGTCATGATCCTGCTGGACCACCGGGCCGAGAACGCGCCGCGCTCCTTCGACGTCGTCGGCATCGTGCTGCTCTCGGTGTCGATGTTCGCGCTCGTCTGGGCGCTCATCAAGGCCCCCGAGTGGGGCTGGGGTTCCGGACAGACCTGGCTGTACATCGGCGGGTCGGTGGTGGGCTTCATCGTGTTCTCCGTCTGGGAGACCAAGGTGAGGGAGCCGCTGATCCCGCTGGCGATGTTCCGTTCGGTGCCGCTGTCGGCCGGTGTGGTCCTGATGGTCCTGATGGCCATCGCCTTCATGGGCGGCCTGTTCTTCGTCACCTTCTACCTGCAGAACGTGCACGGCATGAGCCCGATCGACGCCGGCCTGCACCTGCTGCCGCTCACGGCGATGATGATCGTCGCCTCGCCGCTGGCCGGCGCGATGATCACCAAGGTCGGCCCGCGCATCCCGCTCGCGGGAGGCATGGTGTGCACCGCGGTCGCCATGTACGGCATGTCCACCCTGGAGACGGACACCGGCAGCCTGGCGATGTCCGTCTGGTTCGCACTGCTCGGTCTCGGTCTGGCCCCGGTCATGGTGGGCGCCACGGAGGTCATCGTGGGCAACGCGCCCATGGAGCTGTCGGGTGTCGCGGGAGGTCTCCAGCAGGCCGCGATGCAGATCGGCGGCAGCCTGGGCACGGCCGTCCTGGGCGCCGTGATGGCCTCCAAGGTCGACAGCGACCTGGCGGGCAACTGGGCCGACGCGGGCCTGCCCGAGCTCACCCCCGCCCAGGAGGAGCTGACGGGCCAGGCCGTGCAGCAGGGCATCGCACCGGTGCCCGAGGGCACTCCGGCCCAGGTCGCCGAGAAGATCGCGGACGTCGCCCACGACACCTTCATCTCCGGCATGAGCCTCGCCTCGCTCGTCGCCGCCGGGGTCGCGGTCGTGGCGGTGTTCGTCGCCTTCCTCACCAAGCGGGGCGACAACGCGGAGGCGGGCGCGGGCGTGGGCCACATCTGATCCACGCCGGTCCCTGAACGGGTCCTCGGGCCCCGGCCCCGTCGCCCTGGTTCCTCCATCAGGGTGACGGGGTCGGCGAACCCTCCCCTCCGCCGGACACCGCAGGTCACAGTGGGTCAGGTCCGCCGCAGGGCACGGAGGGCGCGAGGCTGCGGCGCGCTGCCGGAGGGGGGCGGCGCGCAGGCAGCATGGGCGAAGCAGGCATGACACGCCACACGGGGGTACCCGAACTCCACGGAGAGTTCAGGGAGTTGATGATGGCGAGCTTCGGACAGGGATCGCGCAGGCACCCCCGCTCACGTGGCCGGACGTGGTCACGGACCGGGCCGGACCGCGCGACCCTCGCGATCGTCGGAGTCGTCTGCGCGGTCGCCGGTTTCTTCGCACTGGGGATCGTCCTCGGTCCCGCGGCGATCGTCTGCGGCTGGCTCGCGATGGGCCGCGGCTGGGCGGGGCCCCGCCCGGTCCCGGCCGTGGTCGCCCTGGTCCTCGGAGCCATCGACACGCTCCTGGCACTCATCGGGCTCATCGGAGCGACGACTCCGGGCTACGGCATGTTCTAGCCGTACCGCGGCATCACCTGTCGCCCGGATGTTCCCACCCCCGCCCATTGCGGACGGGGGTGAGCCATGTACGGCGCCGGCCGGGTACGCCCTACGCGTCCCCGCCGGCCACGCCCGGGTCCGCCGCCGTCACGTCGAGCAGCCGGTACCGGTCGATCGCCTGCTTCAGCACCGACCGGTCGACCTTCCCCTCCCGGGCCAGCTCGCTCAGCACGCCCACCACGATCGACTCCGCGTCGATGTGGAAGAACCGCCGCGCCGCCCCCCGGGTGTCCGCGAAGCCGAACCCGTCCGCGCCCAGCGACTGGTAGGTCCCCGGCACCCAGCGCGCGATCTGGTCCGGCACCGACCGCATCCAGTCGGACACCGCCACGAACGGCCCCTGGGCGCCCGCCAGCTTGCGCGTCACGTACGGGACCTGCTGCTCCTCCTCGGGGTGCAGCAGGTTGTGCTCCTCGCAGGCCACCGCCTCGCGCCGCAGCTCGTTCCAGGAGGTCGCCGACCAGACGTCGGCACGCACGTTCCACTCCTCGGCGAGGATGCGCTGCGCCTCCACGGCCCACGGCACCGCGACACCCGACGCCAAGATCTGCGCCGGGACGGAGCCGCCCGTGCCCTCGCTGAAGCGGTACACGCCCTTGAGGATGCCCTCCACGTCCACGTTCTCCGGCTCGGCCGGGTGGCGGATGGGCTCGTTGTAGACGGTGAGGTAGTAGAAGACGTCCTCGCCGTGCGGGTGCCGCTCGTCCGCGCCGTACATCCGGCGCAGCCCGTCCTTGACGATGTGCGCGATCTCGAACCCGAAGGCGGGGTCGTACGCCACGCACGCCGGGTTGGTCGAGGCCAGCAGCTGGGAGTGGCCGTCGGCGTGCTGGAGGCCCTCACCGGTCAGCGTCGTACGGCCGGCGGTCGCGCCCAGCACGAAACCGCGCGACAACTGGTCGCCCATCTGCCAGAACTGGTCGCCGGTGCGCTGGAAACCGAACATCGAGTAGAAGACGTAGACCGGGATGAGCGGTTCGCCGTGCGTGGCGTACGCCGAGCCCGCCGCGATCAGCGAGGCCGTGCAGCCGGCCTCGGAGATGCCGTCGTGCAGCATCTGCCCGTTCGGCGCCTCCTTGTAGGCGAGCAGCAGATCGCGGTCCACGGACTCGTACTGCTGCCCCAGCGGGTTGTAGATCTTCGCGCTCGGGAAGAACGAGTCCATGCCGAACGTGCGGTACTCGTCCGGCGCGATCAGCACGAACCGCTTGCCCAACTCCTTGTCCCGCATGAGGTCCTTGAGCAGCCGCACGAAGGCCATCGTCGTCGCGATGGACTGCTGGCCGGACCCCTTCTTCACGGTCGCGTACGTCTTGTCGTCGGGCAGCGGCAGCGGTTTCGACCGGACGACCCGGGTCGGCACATACCCGCCGAGCCCCAGCCGACGGTCGTGCATGTACTGCATCTCCTCGGTGTCCCGGCCCGGGTGGTAGTACGGCGGCGGCCCGGACTCCAGCTCCTTGTCGGAGATCGGCAGGTGCAGCCGGTCGCGGAAGCGCTTGAGGTCGTCGACCGTCAGCTTCTTCATCTGGTGCGTGGCGTTGCGGCCCTCGAAGTTGGGGCCCAGCGTCCACCCCTTGATCGTCTTGGCCAGGATGACCGTCGGCTGGCCCTTGTGCTCCAGCGCCGCCTTGTACGCCGCGTAGATCTTGCGGTGGTCGTGGCCGCCGCGGCCCAGGTGCAGGATCTGGTCGTCGGTCATGTTCTCGACCATCGCGCGCAGCCGGTGGTCGTCGCCGAAGAAGTGGTCACGGATGTAGGCACCGGACTCCGTGGCGTACGTCTGGAACTGGCCGTCCGGGGTGGTGTTCATGCGGTTGACCAGCACGCCGTCGCGGTCCTGGGCCAGCAGCGGGTCCCAGGTGCGGTCCCAGACCAGCTTGATCACGTTCCAGCCGGCACCCCGGAAGATCGACTCCAGCTCCTGGATGATCTTGCCGTTGCCGCGCACCGGGCCGTCCAGGCGCTGGAGGTTGCAGTTGACCACGAAGGTCAGGTTGTCCAGGCCCTCCCGGGCGGCGATGGACAGCTGGCCCAGCGACTCCGGCTCGTCCATCTCGCCGTCGCCGAGGAAGGCCCACACGTGCGACTTCGACGTGTCCGCGATCTCGCGCGCGTGCATGTAGCGGTTCATCCGGGCCTGGAAGATCGCGCCGATCGGGCCGAGGCCCATGGAGACCGTCGGGAACTCCCAGAAGTCCGGCATCGAGCGCGGATGGGGGTACGAGGACAGCGCGTTCGGCGCCTTGGACTTCTCCTGGCGGAAGCCGTCGAGGTGCTCCTCGCTGAGCCGGTCCAGCAGGTACGCGCGCGCGTAGATGCCCGGCGAGGCGTGCCCCTGGAAGAAGACCTGATCGCCGCCGTCGCCCTCGTCCTTGCCCCGGAAGAAGTGGTTGAAGCCCACGTCGTACAGCGAGGCGGAGGAGGCGAAGGTCGCGATGTGACCGCCGACGCCGATGCCGGGCCGCTGCGCGCGCGAGACCATCACCGCCGCGTTCCAGCGGGTGGCGTTGAGGATCTTGCGCTCGATCTCCTCGTTGCCGGGGAAGAACGGCTCGCTCTTGGTCGGGATGGTGTTGACGTAGTCCGTGCTGCGCATCTCGGGCACGGCCACGCGCTTCTCGCGGGCCCGCTCGATCAGCCGCAGCATCAGGTACCGGGCCCGCTCCCGGCCGCGCTCGTCGACGGCGGCGTCGAGGGAGTCGAGCCACTCCTGGGTTTCCTCGGGATCGAAGTCAGGTACCTGACTCGGAAGGCCGCCAATGATGATCGGACTGCGATCACTGCGATCGGATGCGGAAGCCACGCTGTTCCTTCGCTGTCAGAGGGCCGTTTTTCCGGGTGTCCATCCGGGTTTCTCCCCGGTTTCCTTCCGGGTGTCTGCGCCGATTCCCCCGCCGGTTCCCCATCGTGTACCTCGCGGGGGCGATCGTCATCTGTACCGTGGGGTAACCGGTTCTCCCGTGAGGATCGGGGGCACGTTCATTCGAGTCTCGTACCCACACATGGTTCCCAAATACGCAAACGGGGCAGATAGGTGTGGTGTACGTCACCCTTCGGGCTGGACGGCATGGCTGGAGTTGCGGCGACACGGCCGGGATCGTCACCGTTTCGGCGGTCCCAGACGCCGGGTACTTGCGCGATCCGTCCCGCCCGTGTGGACTACGGCCAAGCTTCGCGCACGCGCGTGGCTGAAGACATCTACCGAAACATGATCAGGAGGCAACCCGTGAGCGCGACCGCGGACCACGCGGAGGAGCGGACGAACCCTGCCGCCAGGCTGGGTTTCCAGCCCGGGCAGGTGGTCCAGGAGATCGGCTACGACGACGACGTCGACCAGGAGCTCCGCGAGGCCATTGAGGGCGCCGTCGAGGGCGAGCTGGTGGACGAGGACTACGAGGACGTGGCCGATGCCGTCGTGCTGTGGTTCCGTGACGACGACGGCGACCTGACGGATGCGCTGGTGGATGCCACCACGTACATCGAAGAGGGCGGGTCGATCCTCCTTCTCACGCCGAAGACCGGCCGTGACGGTTACGTCGAGGCCAGTGACATCTCGGAAGCCTCGACGACCGCCGGACTGACGGCGTCCAAGAGCGTCAGCGTCGGCAAGGACTGGAGCGGCAGCCGACTGGCGACGCCCAAGGCCGCCAAGTCCAAGCGGTAGCCCGCCGGGCTCCGTGACACTCCGGACCCCGGACGGGCCGGCAGCCGACCGCTGTCGGCCCGTCCGCGGGTCCGTGACCGTCCCTGCGTAGGGTGTTCCCAGCGCATCATTCACGGAGAACTTCCTGCGGAAGGGACGAACGGAACATGGCGATCCAGGTCGGCGACAAGGCCCCCGACTTCGAGCTCAAGGACAACCACGGCGCGACCGTCCGGCTGTCCGAGTTCCGCGGCCGCAAGAACGTCGTGCTGCTCTTCTACCCCTTCGCCTTCACCGGTGTGTGCACCGGCGAGCTGTGCGAGGTGCGCGACAACCTGCCGCAGTTCGCCGACCGCGACACCCAGGTGCTCGCCGTCTCCAACGACTCCATCCACACCCTGCGCGTCTTCGCCGAGCAGGAGGGCCTGGAGTACCCGCTGCTGTCCGACTTCTGGCCGCACGGCAACGTCTCGCGCGCCTACGGCGTCTTCGACGAGGACAAGGGTTGCGCCGTCCGCGGCACCTTCGTGATCGACCAGGAGGGCGTCGTGCGCTGGACCGTGGTCAACGGTCTGCCGGACGCCCGCGACCTGAGCGAGTACGTGAAGGCGCTCGACGCCCTGTGAGCGGTGCCCGCCGGGCCGACACCACGTGATTTGTCGGCTCCGGGGACTGCGGGGCGCGGGAACCCGTCACTAGGATCGACTCGTTGATCCGATATCCACGCACTACGGGGCACCCCGCCCCTGGACACCAATGGAGGACTCGTGGGAGTCAGCCTCAGCAAGGGCGGCAACGTTTCGCTGACCAAGGAGGCCCCCGGCCTGACCGCGGTCATCGTCGGTCTGGGGTGGGACATCCGCACCACGACCGGGACCGACTTCGACCTCGACGCCAGCGCGCTGCTGCTGAACAGCGCCGGCAAGGTCGCCAGCGACGCGCACTTCATCTTCTTCAACAACCTGAAGAGCCCGGACGGCTCGGTCGAGCACACCGGCGACAACATCACGGGTGAGGGCGAGGGCGACGACGAGCAGATCAAGATCAATCTGGCTACGGTCCCCGCCGACATCGAGAAGATCGTCTTCCCGGTCTCGATCTACGACGCCGAGAACCGCCAGCAGTCCTTCGGCCAGGTCCGCAACGCGTTCATCCGCGTCGTCAACCAGGCCGGCGAGGCCGAGATCGCCCGCTACGACCTGAGCGAGGACGCCTCCACGGAGACCGCCATGGTCTTCGGCGAGCTGTACCGCCACGGTGCGGAGTGGAAGTTCCGCGCCATCGGCCAGGGCTACGCCTCGGGCCTGCGCGGCATCGCCCAGGACTTCGGCGTGAACGTCTGAGCGACTGAGCGACCGAACGGCCGGGGCGAGGGCCTCGGCCGTCCGGGGAGGCCACGGTCTCGACACGTCCGGCGCCGCACGGTTTACGTGCGGCGCCGGACGCGCAGGAAAACCGAGAACCATCACCCGGGGAGGGACCATCACCATGGGCGTCACGCTTGCCAAGGGCGGCAACGTCTCCCTGTCCAAGGCCGCACCGAACCTCACACAGGTACTGGTCGGGCTCGGCTGGGACGCGCGTTCCACCACCGGAGCACCCTTCGACCTCGACGCGAGCGCACTCGTGTGCAGCAGCGGCCGGGTGCTCGGCGACGAGTGGTTCGTCTTCTACAACCAGCTCAAGAGCCCGGACGGCTCGATCGAGCACACCGGCGACAACCTCACCGGCGAGGGTGACGGCGACGACGAGTCGCTGCTGGTCGACCTCGTCAAGGTGCCGGCCCACTGCGACAAGATCGTCTTCCCGGTCTCGATCCACATGGCCGACGAGCGGGGCCAGACCTTCGGCCAGGTCAGCAACGCCTTCATCCGGGTCGTCAACCAGGCCGACGGACAGGAACTGGCCCGCTACGACCTCAGCGAGGACGCCTCCACGGAGACCGCGATGATCTTCGGTGAGCTCTACCGCTACCAGGGCGAGTGGAAGTTCCGTGCCGTGGGGCAGGGGTACGCGTCGGGGCTTCGGGGCATCGCTCTAGACTTCGGAGTCAACGTTTCGTAAAGGCGAGTACGGCGCGGGGGAGCCCCGTACACACACGATTGGGTAGCCAGTGCTTCTGAAAACCTTCGGCTGGTCGTTCGCGGTCACCGCGCTCGGCCTGGTCGCGGCGGTCTTCTACGGGGGGTGGACCGCCTTCGGCATCGTGGCGATCCTCTCCATCCTGGAGATCTCGCTGTCCTTCGACAACGCGGTGGTCAACGCCGGGATCCTGAAGAAGATGAATGCCTTCTGGCAGAAGATCTTCCTCACCATCGGCATTCTCATCGCCGTGTTCGGCATGCGCCTGGTCTTCCCGGTCGTGATCGTGGCGATCAGCGCCCAGCTCGGGCCGATCGAGGCCGTCGACCTCGCGCTCACGGACAAGGACCGCTATCAGGAGCTGGTGACGGACGCCCATCCGTCGATCGCCGCCTTCGGTGGCATGTTCCTCCTCATGATCTTCCTCGACTTCATCTTCGAGGACCGGGACATCAAGTGGCTCGGGTGGCTGGAGCGTCCGCTGGCCAAGCTCGGCAAGGTCGACATGCTGTCGGTCTGCATCGCCCTGATCGTGCTGCTGGTCTCCGCGATCACCTTCGGCGCCCACGCCCACCAGCACGGCGGCGCCCATGTCGACAAGGCGGAGACCGTCCTGCTGGCGGGCATCGCGGGCCTGATCACCTACATGATCGTCGGCGGTCTCTCCGGCTACTTCGAGGACAAACTCGAAGAGGAGGAGGAACGCGAGCACGAGGCCGAGGAAGAGGCCGAGCGCACGGGCAAGCCCAAGTCGGCCGTCAAGCTGGCCGGCAAGGCGGCGTTCTTCATGTTCCTCTACCTGGAGGTCCTGGACGCCTCCTTCTCCTTCGACGGTGTGATCGGCGCCTTCGCCATCACCAACGACATCGTCCTGATGGCCCTCGGCCTGGGCATCGGCGCCATGTACGTCCGTTCGCTCACGGTCTACCTGGTCCGCCAGGGCACCCTCGACGACTACGTCTACCTGGAGCACGGCGCCCACTACGCCATCGGCGCCCTGTCCATCATCCTGCTGGTCACCATCCAGTACGAGATCCACGAGGTCATCACCGGCCTCGTCGGCGTCGCCCTCATCGCCTGGTCCTTCTGGTCCTCGGTGCGCCGCAACAAGCGCCTCGCCGCGGCCGGGGGAGACGGCGACGAGGCGAAGGCGGAGGTCTCATCGGGGGTGTGAACCCCCTGATCCCCGTGGCCGGGCGCGCCCCCGGTGCGCCCATGCCCCTGGTGTGAGCCCGGCCCGGACGAGGAACGCTCTGAGCGGGGCGGCCGACGAGGACGACTCCTCGGGGCCGCCCCGTCGGCGGTGACGAAGGTGGGGCGGGAATGGGTTTCCTGGACGGGCTGTGGCGCGGCCGCGAGTCCGAGTTCGACTCGGGCAGCGCGGCGACCAACTCCATACAACTGACCAAACGGCACAGCCAGGTCTCCCTGACCAAACAGGGCGCGGCGACCGGCAACCTCCGCGTCAACCTCTCCTGGCGGATGCGGACCTCCGACATCTCGGGCGTCCAGCGGGAGAGCCTGCTGCGCCACCCCTTCAAGGCGCTCAAGCCCCCCGAGGTCGTCGGCCACAGCCAGAGCATGGTCAACGTCGACCTCGACCTCGGCTGCCTCTACGAACTCCAGGACGGCACCCGCGGGGTGGTCCAGCCACTCGGCGGCTTCCTGGGCGATGTCAACGCCCCGCCCTACGTCAAGCTCAGCGGCGACGACCGCTTCGGCTCGGCCTCCGGCGAGACGCTCTACATCAACCTCGACCACAAGGACGCCATCAAGCGCCTGCTGCTCTTCGCCTACATCTACGACCAGACCCCCGCCTTCGACCGGACCCACGCCATCGTCACGCTCTACCCGAGCAACGGGCCCCGCATCGAGATCGGCCTCGACGAACGCCATCCGCAGGCCCGGTCCTGCGCCGTGGTGATGATCGAGAACGTCAAGGGCGAGATCCTCGTCCGCCGCGAGGTGAAGTTCGTCTACGGCTTCCAGGGCGAGCTGGACCGGCTCTACGGCTGGGGCCTGCAGTGGGGCCGGGGGCACAAGAGCAAGGTGGAGCGCTGAGCCGCGGCCCGGCCGAACCGCCGGGCCTCCCGCGGCCGGGGGTGCCGCGTGGCGGCTACCGGCCGATGAACTGCGGACCCTGCGGGGGCAGCCGGAAGTCGGGGTCGGGCGCCCCGGTGACCGGCTGCGGATAGCCGTAGCCGGACTGCGCCCCGGTGACCCCGGCCGCCGCGGGAGCCTGCGGATACCCGTACCCGGGCCGGCCGGCGTCCGGCTGGGGGTAGCCGTAGGCGGGCTGGGCCGTCGGCGGCTGCTGCGGATAGCCGTACGCGGGCTGCGCCGGTACGCCGGTGGGCCGCTCCGGCGGCAGGGGCCGCGAGGCCGCAGGGAGGGGCTGCACGGCCGTCGGATGGTCGGGGCCGACGACCTGCGGAGCGGGCATGGACTGGGCGGGCACGGACTGGGCGGGTGTGGGCTGGTCGGGCGTTGCCTGGGACGGTGCGGACGGGGCCGCGGGCGCGGCCGGGGCCGGTTCGGGCCGACGGGCCGACATGGGGTCGTCCGCCCCTTCCGACTCGTCCACCGAGATGCCGAAGTCGGTCGCCAGGCCCTTGAGCCCGTTCGAATAGCCCTCGCCCAGCGCCCGGAACTTCCAGCCGTCCCCGCGCCGGTACAGCTCCCCGCAGATCAGCGCAGTCTCCTGGCCGGTCTCCGGCGTGACGTCGAAGTACGCCAGCGGCTCCGCGTCGGCCGCGGCGTCGTGCAGCAGGATGCGCAGTGACCGGACATGCTCGAAGGGCACGCCGTCCGCCGAGGCGATCAGCAGGATCCGCCCCACGGAGGGCTCGACACCGGACAGGTCCGTCTGGATGGTGTCGGTCAGGCCCTCGGCGACGCGCTTCTTGCCGAGCCGCCAGACCTGACCGGAGGGGTGCCGTGGCTGGTTGTAGAAGACGAAGTCCTCGTCGGAACGCACGCGGTCGTCCGGCCCCAGCAGCAGTGCGGACGCGTCGACGTCGGGGACCCCCTGCCCGGGGTTCCAGCGCAGCACGGCGCGTACCGTGGTGGCTTGCAGCGGGATGTTCGACCCCTTCAGCATCGCGTGCGTCATGCCGTCATCCTGCCCTCTCGGTCCTGGTCACGACAACGCGGGGGCGGGTACCCGGCCCATGTCCGCCCGCCCCGGGTCGCCGTCGTCGACACGGCCGGGTTACCTGGAATTCATGCCCGGTGGGAACCTCCGACATGGATACCTACGTACTATTACCGGCCACCTTTCGACGATTCCAGGTCGCCCAGACACCACGGGGGAGTTTAAATGCGTCATTTCGGACAGATAGCCCCTGATGTACGGAAGCGTCTGTTTCACCAGGAGCCCTGCACCTTCACGGCGGACTCGCCGGCCAGGCTGCTGTCCGCGGCCCTGGGTGCCACGCTCTACAGCCCGGCCACCCGACCGAGCCTCGCCGACGACATCCTGAAGCAGGGTGCGCGCGGACTGGTGTCGATGGTGCTGTGCCTGGAGGACTCGATCGACGACGCCGACGTGCCCGTCGGCGAGGCGAACCTCGTACGCCAGCTCACGGACCTGGAAAAACGTTCCGACGGCGACGTCCCCCTGCTGTTCATCCGGGTCCGCACCCCCGAGCAGATCCCCGACCTCGTAAGCCGCCTCGGCCCGGCCGTGCGGCTGCTGTCCGGATTCGTGCTGCCGAAGTTCACCGAGGAACGCGGCGTGCCCTTCCTGGAGGCGCTCGCCGCCGCCGAGGCCGGCAGCGGCCGCCGGCTCTTCGCCATGCCCGTGCTCGAATCCCCGGACCTGCTGTACCGGGAGTCCCGGGTGCAGACGCTGGAGGGCATCTTCCGGGCGGTCGACAAGTACCGGGACCGCGTGCTCGCCCTGCGGCTCGGCGTGACCGACTTCTGCTCCTCCTACGGGCTGCGCCGAGGCCCCGACATGACCGCCTACGACGTCCAGATCGTCGCCTCCGTGATCGCCGACGTGGTCAACATGCTCGCCCGCGCCGACGGCACCGGATTCACGGTGACCGGGCCCGTGTGGGAGTACTTCCGCGTCCAGGAGCGGATGTTCAAACCGCAACTGCGGCAGAGCCCCTTCCTGGAGGGGCAGGCCGTCGAACTGCGCCAGAAGCTCATCGAGCACTCCATGGACGGCCTGCTGCGCGAGATCTCCCTGGACCGGGCCAACGGCCTGCTGGGCAAGACCTGCATCCACCCCTCGCACGTGCTCCCCGTGCACGCGCTGTCCGTGGTCAGCCACGAGGAGTTCAGCGACGCCCAGGACATCCTGCGGCCCGAACGATGCGGCGGAGGTGTGATGAGGTCGGCCTACACGAACAAGATGAACGAGGTGAAGCCCCACCGCGCCTGGGCCGAGCGGACCCTGCTGCGCGCCGAGATCTTCGGGGTGGCGAACGAGGACATCGGCTTCGTGGAACTGCTCGCCGCCGGACTGGCCGACTGAACACCGGGCGACCGGACGCAAGCGATCCATGACCGACGCCGGGGCCCGTGCCGCGGCGGACAACGGGAGGCACGAGTACATGACCGACAGGGCGCACGCCGAGGGGCACGCCGAAGAGCGCGCCGGAGCATGGTCCGGCAGCTGGGTCGCCGAGCGGCTCGGCGTCGAACTTACCGGCGACGAGGCGCTGACCGGCCTGCTGGGGCTCGCCCTGCGCCGCAACCCCAAGCGGGCGCACCTGCTCGTCTCCAACGTGCTCGGCAAACACGTCCCGCAGTCGCCCTCCGTCGTCTACGGCCACGGCGTCGCCCTCGGCCGACGCGTCCGCGACCTGCTCGGTGCCGACGCCGCCGAACGCGCGGTCGTCCTCGGCTACGCGGAGACCGCCACCGGACTCGGCCACTCCGTCGCCGACGGCCTGGGCCCCGCCCCGTACCTGCACTCCACCCGCCGTCCGGTCACCGGGGTCGCCCGGGCGGGCGGCTTCGAGGAGTCCCACTCGCACGCGACCTCCCACCTCCTGCTGCCGGAGGACCCCGCGCTGCTGGCCGGGGACGGGCCACTGGTCCTCGTCGACGACGAGTTCTCCACCGGCAACACGGTGCTCAACACCGTCCGCGCCCTGCACGAGCGCTATCCCCGCACGCGGTACGTCGTGGTGGCCCTGGTCGACATGCGCTCGCCCGCGGACGCCGGGCGGCTGGACGACCTCGCCCGGGAGATCGGCGCCCGCGTGGACCTGGTGACCACCGCCTCCGGCACCGTCCGGCTGCCCCCGGGAGTGCTGGAGAAGGGCCAGGAACTGGTCGCCCGCCACGAGGCGGCGGCCACGGACCCGACCGAGCATCCGGCCACGGACCCGACCGAGCATCGGGTCACGGATCCGACCGTGGTTCCGACCGGTCGGGCCTCTGCCGCGGCGACGTCCGGAGTCGTCCGGCGCGTGGAGCTGCACTGGCCCCGCGACGTGCCCGACGGCGGACGGCACGGCTTCACCGGGGCCCACCGCGCCCGGCTGGAGGCCGCCCTGCCCGCCATGGCGGCGCGGATCGCCGAGGCGCTGCCCGCCGGGGCCCGCCGCGTCCTCGTCCTCGGCTTCGAGGAACTCATGTACGCCCCCCTGCGGCTGGCCCACGCGCTGGAGCAGGCCGTCGGCGGCGATGTCGCCGTGCGCTACTCCACCACCACCCGCTCTCCCGTCCTCGCCGTCGACGACCCCGGCTACGCCATACGCACCCGCCTGGTCTTCCCCGCGCACGACGACCCGGCCGACGGCCCCGGCGAGCGCTACGCCTACAACGTCGCGGGCGCCGGCTTCGACGCCGTCGTCGCCGTCGTCGACTCGGCCGCCGACACCGCCGCGCTGCACGCCCCGGACGGGCTGCCGGCCACACTCGCCGCCCACGTCCCGCACGTCCTGCTCGCGGTCGTCCCGTCGTACGTCCCGCGCCCTGCGCACGCCCCCGAAAGGCCCTCCATGCTGCCCGAGCCCCTGCGCGGCCCCGACTTCTCCTCGTACGCGCCCGACGAGGTGGGCTGGCTGCTCCAGGACCTCTCGGACGTGACGCTGGAGGCGCCGACCGAGGAGCGCGAGGAGGCGATCCAGAGCGGCGGCGCGCACTACGCCGAGTCGCTGCCCGTGGAGTACCAACCCAGCGAGCAGTACCAGCAGTTGTTCCACGCGGCGCTGGAGACGTCCGCCGCACGGCTGGCGCGCGCCGTCGGCGCCGTCACCGAGATCGTCCTCGCGGAACGGTCGCCCCGTCCCGTCCTGGTCTCCCTCGCCCGCGCGGGCACCCCCGTCGGCGTCCTGATGCGCCGCTGGGCGCAGTACCGCCATGGTCTCGACCTCCCTCACTACGCCGTGTCGATCGTCCGGGGCCGCGGCATCGACGCCAACGCGCTGCGCTGGCTGGCCGACCACCACGACCCCGCCGACGTCGTCTTCGTCGACGGCTGGACCGGCAAGGGCGCCATCACCCGCGAACTCGCCGCCGCCCTGAGCGCGTTCGAGGCCTCCGACGGCATCACCGGCTTCGACCCGGAGATCGCCGTGCTGGCCGACCCCGGCTCCTGCGTGCGCACCTACGGCACCCGTGACGACTTCCTCATCCCCTCCGCCTGCCTCAACTCCACCGTCTCCGGACTGATATCCCGCACCGTGCTCCGCGCCGACCTGGTCGGCCCGCACGACTTCCACGGCGCGAAGTTCTACCGGGAACTCGCGGGCGCCGACCTGTCACCGGCCTTCCTCGACGCCGTCTCCGCCCGCTTCCCCGAGGTCACGGACACGGTCGACGCCCAGGTGAAGGACCTCCTCTCCGCCGACCGCGCCCCCACCTGGGAAGGCTGGGCCGCCGTCGAGCGCATCAGCGAGGAATACGGCATCCACGACGTGAACCTCGTCAAGCCCGGCGTCGGCGAGACCACGCGGGTGATGCTGCGCCGCGTCCCGTGGAAGGTGCTGGCGCGGGCCGGCGCCGGCGCCGACCTGGACCACGTCCGCCTGCTGGCCGAACAGCGGGGCGTGCCCGTGGAGGAGGTCGCCGACCTCCCGTACACCTGCGTCGGTCTGATCCACCCCCAGTACACGCGGGGCGCCACCGGCGCCGACGGCAAGGCGGTGACGCTCTGATGCCGGTGCTCGTCGCCAGCGACCTCGACCGCACGCTCATCTACTCCGCGGCCGCCCTCGGACTGACCATGCCCGACCTGAGGGCACCCCGGCTGCTGTGCGTGGAGGTCTACGAGAGCAGACCCCTCTCCTACCTGACCGAGACGGCCGCCCAACTGCTGACCGACCTCGGCGACTCGGCCCTCTTCGTGCCCACCACCACCCGGACCCGCAAGCAGTACCAGCGGATCAACCTCCCCGGTCCGCCGTCGAAGTACGCGATCTGTGCCAACGGCGGCCACCTGCTGGTGGACGGCGTCTCCGACCCCGGCTGGCACGCCCGGGTGACCGCACGGCTGGCCGACGAATGCGCCTCGCTGGCCGAGGTCCGCGACCACCTGATGAACACCGCCGACCCGCTGTGGGTGCGCAAGCACCGGGTCGCCGAGGACCTCTTCGCCTACCTGGTCGTCGAACGCGACCTGCTGCCCCAGGACTGGGTGAAGGAACTCGCCGTGTGGGCCGAGAACCGCGGCTGGACCGTATCCCTCCAGGGCCGCAAGATCTACGCCGTCCCCAAACCGCTCACCAAGAGCGCCGCCGTGCACGAGGTCGCCCGCCGCACCGGAGCCGAACTCACCCTCGCCGCCGGGGACTCGCTCCTCGACGCCGACCTGCTCCTCGCCGCCGACCACGGCTGGCGCCCGGGCCACGGCGAACTGGCCGACTCCGGCTGGACGGCCCCGACGATCAGCGCCTTGCCCGAGCGCGGCGTCCTGGCCGGTGAGCGGATCCTCCGTGAGTTCCTGCGGGCGGCGGGCCCGGCTCGCTGAACCCGCCGTCCGGGTACCCGGCACCGCCCCCGGTGCCGGGACGGCCGTCGTCGTCGGCCGGCGGCCGTATGTCCTGCCGCCCGTCGTCCCCGCGGCCCCGCCGCCGGTGACCTGCGCCCGGCCGCAGCAGACGCATGCCGATGAAGACCACCAGCGCCAGGGCGGCCGCCGCGAGGATCACCTTCGAGTAGGTGGAGGCGATGCCCGAGACCTCCGACCAGTTGTCCCCCAGCGCGTAGCCCGCGAGGACGAACACCGTGTTCCAGATCGCGCTGCCCAGCGTCGTCAGGGCGAGGAAGACGGGCAGCCGCATCCGCTCCACGCCCGCCGGTACGGAGATCAGGCTGCGGAATATGGGGATCATCCGGCCGAAGAACACCGCCTTGGTCCCGTGCCGGAGGAACCACGCCTCCGTCTTCTCTATGTCGGACACCTTCACCAGCGGCAGCTTCCCCGCTATCGCCACCGTGCGGTCCCGGCCGAGGAGGGCACCGATCCCGTACAGGGCGAGCGCGCCGATCACCGAACCCGCGGTCGTCCACAGCAGGACGGCGATCAGGTTCATCCGGCCGGAGCTGGCCGCGAACCCGGCGAGCGGCAGGATCACCTCGCTCGGCAGGGGAGGGAAGAGATTCTCCAGAGCGATGGCGAGACCGGCGCCGGGGGCGCCGAGGGCGTCCATGAGGTCGTTGATCCACTGCGGTGCCGCACCGCTGTCGGCGGCCGGCTGCGCTGCGATGGCTGTCATGACGACCACGCTAGAAAACCGCGGCTGAAGGGACCCTGAGGAAGACCGCACGATCGACTGCGGTACACCGCAGGCGGGAATTGCGGTTTTCCGCAGTGTGCGCGGCCAACTCGCCCGGCTAGCCTCGCGATCATGCGAAACATGGCGCGACGTGCAGTGCGGTGCGGGGTGGGCCTCATCATGGGGACCGCCGCGGCCGCCGTCGAGCTGCTCTTCGCCCTGCTGGCCGGTGCGGCCCTGCTCCCGGTGGCGGCCTGGCCGGACGGGCGCCGTGCCGTACTGCGCCCGGTCCTCGCGTGCGCGCGGATCCTGGCGGAGCTGGAGCGGGCCCGGCTGCGGATGTGGCTCGACCTCCGCGTCACACCCGCGTACGAGGACGTGCGGGCGCTGCGGTACGTCGCCTGCCGCTGGACTCTGGGCGTCCTGGGCGGGGTCGTGATGCTGACGGCCGCCATCGGCCTGGCGTACGGCACGTTCGGGCTGTACGGCTGGCTCCTGCTGGACGGCATACGCAACCCCGGTTCACTGGTGCTGGGCAGTCTGGGCGGCTTGTTCCTCGTGTTCCTCGCCGTGCAGGGAATATTCGGGGTGGCCGGACTGGAGGGGCAGCTGGCGCGGCATTTCCTCGGTCCGCGCCACCAGGAGGAGCTGGAGCGCCGGATCGCCGAGCTGTCCGCCAGCCGCGCCGCGGTCGTCGACGCCGTGAACGACGAGCGGCGCCGCATTGAGCGGGACCTGCACGACGGTGTGCAGCAGCGCCTCGTCGCCCTCGGCATGCTGCTGGGCCGGGCCCGCCGCAGTCAGGACGCCGACCGCCGGGACCGGCTGCTGGGCCAGGCGCACGACGAGAGCCGCCGCGCCCTGGACGAGCTGCGCGAGGTGGCCTGGCGGATCTACCCGACCACGCTGGACGAGGCGGGGCTGCGCGCGGCCCTGGAGACGGTGGCCGAGCGGGCGTCCGTACCGGTGGGAGTGGAGTACGACCTCGCCGAGGAGCCCGAGCAGGCCGTTGCGACCGTCGCGTACTTCGTGGTCTGCGAGGCGGTCACGAACGCGGTCAAGCACGCGGCGCCGTCCCGTATAAGCGTCGCGGTCAGAGCAGAGGAGAGACGGATGTACGTGAGCGTGCGGGACGACGGTTGCGGCGGGGCGAACGCCGCGGGCAGCGGACTGTTCGGGCTCGCCCGGCGCGTCGCCGCCCTCGACGGCAGCCTCAGCGTGGTCAGCCCACCGGGAGGGCCGACCCTCGTGGCCGCGGAGCTGCCATGCGGCTGATCCTCGCCGAGGACTCGACCCTGCTGAGGGAGGGGCTGGTGCGGCTGCTGGCGGAGGAGGGGCACGAGGTCCTCGCGGCCGTCGGCAACGCCGAGCTGCTGCTGAAGGCGGTCGCCGAGGACCCGCCGGACGTCGTTGTCGCTGATGTCCGGATGCCGCCCACGCACACGGACGAGGGCTTGCGCGCGGCCTTGGAGATACGCGCGCGGTGGCCGGAGGTCGGAGTGCTGGTCCTCTCGCAGTACGTGGAGAAGCGGTACGCGACCGAGCTGCTCACCGGAGAGACGGAAGGAGTGGGATATCTGCTCAAGGATCGGGTGGTCCAGGTCGACGAGTTCCTGGACGCACTGGAGCGGGTCGCCGCCGGACGCGCCGCGTTCGACCCGGAGGTGGTCCGACAGCTGCTCGGCCGCACGACACACACCGACCTGCTCGCCCGGCTCACCGTGCGGGAGCGGGACGTGCTGGCCGAGATGGCGCAGGGCCACACCAACGCAGCGATCGCGCGCCGGCTGCACATCTCGCAGAGCGCGGTGGAGAAGCACACCAACGCGATCTTCGACAAGCTGGAGCTGACGGGAGGTGAGGGGTATTCACGCAGGGTGCTGGCCGTGCTGCGCTACCTGGGCAGCTGACCGAAGCCCAAGCGCCCCGACAGGGGAGGAGCCGAAAGAACCCGACCGGAGCGGGAGAGAGCCGCCCTCAGCCGCAGCAGCCGCCACCGCAGCAGCCGCCACCGCCGCCACCGCCCGACGACGGTGCCGGCGCGGAGGCCGAACCGCCGACCGCGACCGTCGACAGCAGCTTCACCGTGTCGTCGTGGCCCGCCGGGCAGGCGGCCGGAGCCGAGGACTCGGCCATCGGACGGCTCAGTTCGAAGGTGTCGCCGCAGCTGCGGCAGCGGTACTCGTAGCGAGGCATGCGCACAGATTAACCGGCACCGGTCGGCCGAGGGGCCTGGTTGCCCGGTGGTCCCGGTCGGCCGGTCTCGGTGATCAGTGGCCGGCCCCGCGCTCCTCGCGGATCTGGGTGACGACGTGGGCCACCGTCTGCCGGACCGCTTCCGTCTCCGTCAGGAAGTGCCAGTAGTCGGGGTGGCGGCCGTCCAGCGTGGTGATCGCCCGTTCCAACCGGGCCACGGCGTCGTCCAGGGGGCGCGCGTGACGGGCCTCGGGGGTGTTGCGCCCGGCCATGGCCAGACGCTGGGCGTCGCGGATCGCGAAGCGGGTGCGTTCGATCTCCTGCTGGGGGTTCTTCTGCACGGCGTTCAGCTGCCGCAGCCGGTCGCCGGCCGCCGAGACGGCCTCGTCGGTGGAGTTCAGCAGCGCTCGTACCGTGGACAGCAGGGCGGTGGCGTCGGGCCAGCGCTGCTCGTCGCGGGCGGTCTGCGCCTCGGCCAGCTTGCGCTCGGCCTGCCCCACCGACTCGGCCGCCTGGTCCGGTACGTGCTGGAGGTCCTGCCAGCAGGCGACAGTGAACCGGCGCCGCAGCTCGCTGAGCACCGGCTCGACCTGTTCGCTCCGGGTGGTCAGCGCCTGGGCGCGGGTGCGCAGGGAGACCAGGCGGTGGCCGATCTCGGCGGCGCGCTCGGGCAGCCGTTCCGCTTCGGCGCGGACGGCCTCGGCCTCCCGGGTGACCCGTTCGGCCCGCTCCAGGGTCTGGGGCACTCCGTGCTGCCCCGCGCCCTGGTTCAGCCGGGTCAGCTCCGGGCCGAGGGCGGCGAGACGGGTGGCGAGGTCGTCCGCCTTCAGACCGGAGCCACGCGCGGCGTCCAGGGCGTTGGAGGCGGCGAGCAGGGCCTGCCGGGCGCGCTCGACGGAGGGTGCAAGGCGCGCCAACTGGGTCTCGGCCTTGCCGAGGAGGGGGCCGAGGCCGTCGGCGAAGCGGTCCAGTTCCTGTTTGACCCGGTCCAGTTCGGACTTGGCGGCGGTCAGTTCGGTGCGGGCGCGGGAGGCGGCCGACGCCTCCAGGTCGTCCCGGTCCAGGTCGTGGGCGTCGACGGCGCCGATGTACTGGTGGCTGACCTCGTCGATGCGCCGGCCCAGGGCCTCGAAGTCGGAGACCGCGCGCCGGGCGGCGGGGGAGGAGTCGACGGCGGCGATCGTCTCTATCGAGATCCGCAGGTCACGCTGGGCGGTGTCCAGCTCGTAGAAGGCGGCGGCCGCGTCGTCCTTCGCGGTCTGGGCCTCGGCCCGCTGGCTCTCGGCCCGCCCGCCGAACCAGCGCCGGGTGCCGCCCCCGGCGAACGCCGCGGGCAGCGCCAGCACGGCGAGCAGGGGCAGACCCATCAGGGTGAGCGTGTCACGGACCGGGCCCCTCCGGGGCCTGCGGGAGCGGTGCGGCAGGCGCTGGGCGCGCGCCACCATCGGCGAGTACGGCTGCGATGGTGTCGCCGTCACATCCCTCTCCCGTGTCGTCCGTCCTGCCCGGGTTCATTCTCCCACCCGTTAGGGACGAACACACGGGCCGGTCAGTTCGCGGTTCGGACGGTGATTTTGCCGTCACCGGACCGGGCGTCGACCACGTGTGCGCTGGTGTCATCGGTGGGCACGGACACGTCGACCGAGCCGTCACCGGTGTCGGTGGACACCTTGTACGCGGCCCGGGGCAGCGAGATCGTCACGGAGCCGTCGCCCGTACGGGACTCCACCTGGTCCGGGACGGTGCCGAGTTCCAGGCGGACCGAGCCGTCGCCGGTGTGCGCCCGCACCTGGCGGGAGGAGACCGAGGCGCGGACGGAACCGTCGTCGGTGCGCAGTTCCAGCGGCCCGGAGGAGTCGGTGACGTGCACGGAGCCGTCGCCGGTACGGATGTTCAGCGCGTCCTCGAACCCGCTCGCGCGCACGCTGCCGTCCCCGTCCTTCACGTTGACGGCGACGCCGCGCGGCACCTCGACGCGGTGCTTGGCCGCGCAGTTGGCGACCACACCGGAGCAGTGCATCCGCAGCACCAGCCGGTCGCCGTCCATCTTCCAGGTCACCTCGGGGTCCGAGCCGACCGCGACCGAGCCGGAGAACCACCGCGTGACCTCGATCTTCCCGGACGCGTGGTCGTCCGAGGCGACGATCTCCAGGGCGGAGTCGTCGGAGTCGACGGTGAGCGTGCGGCCTGGGAGGGCGAAGGACCGGTGCTCGGGGTCCTGGTCGTCCGAGGCGGAGGCGCAGGCGCTCAGGCCCGCGACGAGAACGGCGACGGCGCCGACGGCGGCGAACGCGCGGACGGGAACGGTACGGGCGGGCATGACGGTCTCCCCCTGGAACGGACGACGAGGTGCCGCACCCGGGCCTTCCGCGGTGGGCGGAGACCTGCTCGGTGAGGCTCTTCGACCGTACGGAGCACGGGCCCCCGGCGGGATCCGGGCCGCTACCGGATCGGGGGTGGGGTTAACCCCCGGAGCACGGCGCCGACGCGTTTGCCGGGCGGCGCCCCGGGCCATGTAGGCTGTCGACTCGTCCTGGGTGCGTAGCTCAGGGGTAGAGCGCCTGCCTTACAAGCAGGATGTCGGCGGTTCGAAACCGTCCGCGCCCACCAGGACCGGCGCCGTCGTCGGTGCGCAAGGCCCCCGGAGATCCTTCCGGGGGCCTTACGCGTGCGGTCGTTCCCCGTCTCCCTAGGATGAGGTCCGTGAGGAGTCCCGAGCAGCACGCCCAGCGACCGCCCGTGCGGTGGTGGCGGGTCGTGTGCGTGCTCGGACTGCTCGCCGGGCTCTTCGGCATGCACGGGCTGGCACCCGGCGGCGGGCTCCCTGTGCACTCCGCTGGGCACCAGCCCGCTTCGGCGGCGGCGTCCGCACCGATGGCCGCGGGCGTCGCGCACGGCGGCGTTCCGCACGGCGGCGCTGCCCACAGCGGCGAGACACACGCCGGGTGCCCGCAGGGCGACGGCTCCTGCGGCGGCGGACATCTACAGCACGCCGACGCGATGTGCGCGTCAGGCGCGGTGAACGACGGGCCGGTGCTGCCCGCGCCCGTTCCCGACCCGGTCCCTGTCGGCGGGTGCGAGGGCACCGTACGCGTGCACGCGGTCGACGCCCCGGACGGGGCGAGGGCACCGCCCTCGCTCGCCGAACTCCAGCTCCTGCGGATCTAGACACCGCCCTCCACCCGCGCTGCCCGAGCGCCGCGCGGTGCACCGGCATGTCCATCCCTCCACAGCAGGAGCCCACGCATGAACCAGATCCGTACCCGCACGACCGCCACATCCCTCACGACCCGCACGCGCCGTACCGCCCTGGTGGCGGCGACGGCCGCCGCCGCGTTCGTCCTCGCCGCCTGCGGTGGTGGCAGCGGAAACGACGACGGCGGCAGCGCCCACGAGGGCCCGCACGGCTCCGCGTCCGCGAGCGCCGAGACCGGAAGCACCACCGGGAACGAGACCGGCGAGAACGCGCACAACGCCCAGGACGTCGCCTTCGCGCAGGGCATGATCCCGCACCACCGGCAGGCGCTCGAGATGGCGCGGCTGGCCGCGGACCGCTCGGCGTCGGCCGCGGTCGAGGACCTCGCCGCCCGCATCGAGAAGGCACAGGACCCGGAGATCACGACCATGACCGGCTGGCTGACGGCCTGGGGCGAGGACGTGCCGGAGCCCGCGCCCTCGAACACCTCGACGGGCTCGACGGGCATGGAGTCGATGCCGGGCATGGACCACTCCGCGCACTCGGGCATGCCCGGGATGATGGACGGCCAGGACATGGCGGAGTTGGAGCGGGCCTCGGGCCGGGCGTTCGACACGATGTTCCTGACCATGATGGTCGAGCACCACGAGGGTGCCGTCGAGATGGCCGGGACCGAGAAGACCAAGGGCCGCTACGCGCCCGCCAAGGCGCTGGCCGACGACATCATCACCGCGCAGAACGCCGAGATCACGGAGATGAACAAGCTCCTCGGCGAGAAGTGACCGGGTAGGAGACCGGGCCCTCGGCCGCGCTCACGAGTCCCGCCCGGGTGACGCTCACGCTTCTCGGGCGTCCCCGGGCGGTGACTCCGACAGCGGGGCCTCATGGGCGTGCTTCAGCGCCGAGCGGGCGCTCACCTGGTCGGGGCCGGTCGTCTCCGACCAGTAGCGATGGGTGCTGACGAACACGGCCAGTTCGCGCTCGCGCCGACGGAGCTTCTCGACCTCGGCCTGCTCGTCCTCCGACCAGCCCGGGGAGGCCGGGCGCTCGACCTTCCGCCAGCCGTTGTCGTCGCTGAATCCGTCGAGTGGCTCGACGGACCAGGGAAGTCTCTTCAGCAGGGCCGACAGCTCGGCCCGGACCTGATGCAGTTCCTCCTGACCGGCGAGGAGATCACTGGGGAAATCATAGGTCGTAGCCACGTGCCAATGATACGCCTGTTCGATTTTGAGGCGCGCGTTCCCTTCGGTGGTTCACGCGAAAGGGTGGCCCCACGGCCCCGCCCGACGGCCAGACCCCGCCCGACTGACAGACCCCCGCCCGACCGTCAGACCCCCGCCCGACTGTCAGACCCCTCCCCTACCGTGAAAGAGATGGACGGCGTGCTTCCCGGGCGTCGGCCACGCCTGGAGAAGGGAGACTGACGTCATGTGCCGCAGCATCAAGACCCTGCGTCCGCCCGTGCTGGCCGAGGAGGCCACCGAGGACGAGATCAGGGCCGCCGCCCTTCAGTACGTACGCAAGGTCTCCGGGTTCCGCGCGCCCGCCGCGCACAACCAGGAGGTCTTCGACGAGGCCGTGGAGGCCGTCGCCAAGGCCACGACCGAGCTGCTGGCGAACCTGGAGATACGGGGCGGCGCCGGAGCGCGACGAGCCTCCTGACGCCGGAATTCCTGACGTCGGGCCGACTTGTCCGTGCGGGGGCCGACCTGCCCGCGGGGAGGCCGACCCGCCGCTCGCGGCGCTACGACGCCTTCGTCGTCCTGGGCTGGCGGCGCATCAGGAACGCCGCCCCCGCCCCGGCGCCGAACAGCGCCACCAGCGACACGCCCGTCGCCAGCCAGGTCGCGCCCAGCCACTGGCCGCCGAAGTAGCCGAGGGCGACGCTGTACGCGGCCCAGGCCAGTCCGGCCAGCGCCGACCAGGGGAGGAACTCGCGGACCCGGCGATGCGCCGCGCCCGCGACGAGCGAGACGACCGAGCGGCCGGCCGGGGCGAAACGGGCCAGCACCACGAGGGCGCCGCCGCCACGGGCCAGGGCGCCGCCGAGACGTTCCTGCGCGGTGGTCAGCCGCCGGGAGCGGGCGATCGCGCGGTCCAGCCGTGCCCCACCGCGCCAGGCGAGGCGGTACACGGCGAAGTCGCCGATGACGGAGGCGGTCGCCGCGCAGAGCGTGAGGACGAGGATGTCGGGAACGTCCTGCGGGACCCGCCCGGCTGCCGCCGCTCCCGACCCCGCGGCCGCCGCCGTCGCCGCCGTGATCACGAGGACTCCGCTGGGCAGCACCGGAAGGAAGATGTCGAGGAGCACCGAAACGGCCACCAGCGCATAGATCCATGGGCTGCTGACCAGCGACCCGACACTTCCCAGACCTTCGACCACCACAACTCCCCGATACTCCCCCGTGGGCCGGGCCATGCCGCGAGACGCGGGGACGGCAGGTGCGGCCGATGACAGCCATTCAGCGTACGCCCGGGGTGTGACAGAAGGTTCACAGGGGGCTTGTGTGATCGACGCACGGCGTTCACACGCGCGACAGCGGTGCCTCCGCGTCCGGGTGGGCACCGCTGTCGGGTCTGGCGCAGGGCGGGCAATGGGGAACCGGGGCCGAATCCCGGAAACCCCGTGAGGGTGAACCCCGGGAAACCCCGTGAGGGTGAACCCCGGAAACCCCGTGGCGGTCCGATCAGGCCGCGACCGGCGTCTGCCGCTCCGGGGCGGCCTGCTCCTGCTCGGACGTGCGCCGGGCGAGGAGCCGGTCCAGGCCGAAGGCGCCGGACCCGGTGAAGGCGAGCAGGAGGAAGGCCCAGCAGAACATGACGGAGGCCTCGCCGCCGTTCTCCATCGGCCACAGGGCGCCCGGCTGGTGCACCTTGAAGTAGGCGTAGGCCATGGAGCCGGAGGAGACGACCGCCGCCGCGCGGGTGCCGAGGCCCAGCAGGACGAGGCCGCCGCCGACCAGCTGGATCACGGCCGCGTACCAGCCCGGCCAGGTGCCCGCGTCGATCGTGCCGCCGCCCGCCGCGCCGCCGAGGACGCCGAAGAGCGAGGCGGCGCCGTGGCAGGCGAAGAGCAGGCCGACGACCATGCGGAACAGGCCGAGTACATACGGCTGGGCGGTGGCGCTGTTGAGGCGTCCGGGCATGGGGGAGTGCTCCTTCGGTCGGCCGGCCGGGGCGGGCCGGTGGGGGACGGAACCGAGTGGGCTGCCCACGTTAGGTGAGCCTAATGAGTGCTTGCAAGTTCAACATTCCGCCATAGCCTGACGTGCAGTCACCTGCCCGTCGCCGCCGCCCGACCAGGTGGGAGCGCTCCCACACTCGCTGCGCGACCCAGGAACGTGACTCAATTCATACCCCGCACCACCCCCGCCCCATGCCGGACGGGCCGTTCCCGTGCCGGACGGGCCCGTCCTCTGCCCGGCAGGGGGCAGGCCCGTCCGCGGCTAGGACAGCTCCCGGTCCGTGACCGTCCGCAGTGCGGTCGTCCCGTCCCGGCGCGCCCGGGCCTGTTCCAGACGCAACCGCGCCGACCGCCCCCGCAGGGTCAGCGTCATGATCTGGTTGCCGAACCAGGGCCCGCCCGTCCGGCGCCAGCTCACCGCCGGGGGCGCGCAGCGTCCGTGCCGGGCGATGCGCCGCCCGAGGGCACGTGCCGGGGCGCTCCAGCCGAAGCGGAAGCCGAGGCGGATCGAGAGCGGCACGGAGTTGTGGACGGGGGAGCAGGTCAGCTGGGCCACCCGCGCGTCGGGTGCGCGCTCCGGCCACGACGGCTCGGCCACGTAGGCGTGGTGGACGTCGCCCGAGAGCACGCTCACCGTCGCGGGCGCCCCCGGCCCGGTACCGGCCTCGGCGATCAGGTCGGCGAGGGAGTCGAAGGAGGAGGGGAACGCGGACCAGTGCTCCAGGTCGGCCCCGCGCCGTACTCGTTCCCCGAGGCGGGCCCAGCGCGCGCCCCGTTCACCGCCGCACATCGCGGCGTTCCACGCCTCCACGTCGTGCACCAGGTGGGGCAGCAGCCAGGGCAGCGAGGTGCCGATCAGCAGGTGGTCGTACGCGCCACGACCATCGCCGCCCGCGCCCGCGCCCTCGTCCTCGTTCTCGCCCCGCCCGTTCCCGTCCCCGTCCCCGTCCTCGTCCTCGTCTCCGTTCCGCCCGTCCAGGACCTGTTCGCGCAGCCACGCGGCCTCGCCCGGGTCGAGCATCGTACGGCGGTCCTCGTCCAGGACGCGGGCCGCGCGGGAGTCGACCATCAGGAGCCGTATGCGTCCGAAGTCGCGCCGGTAGCTCCAGCGGACGGAGGCCGGATCGGCGTCGGCCCGCACGGCGAACTCCCGCAGCGCGTCGGTGCCGTCGGGCGCTTCGCGGACGGCCGCGTACAGCGGGTCGGTGGCCAGTTCGTCCGGGGAGAGGTTGCCCAGCTGCTGGTAGACCCAGTACGACATCAGCCCGCTCAGCAGCCGCTCCTGCCACCAGTCGGTGGCCCGCATGTCGGCGAGCCAGGCGGCGGAGGTGTTCCAGTCGTCGATGACGTCGTGGTCGTCGAAGATCATGCAGCTGGGCACGGTGGACAGCAGCCAGCGCACTTCGGGGTCGAGCCAGGACTCGTAGTAGAGGCGGGTGTATTCCTCGTAGTCGGCGACCTGGTCACCGGGAGGCCGTTCCAGGTCGCGGCGGCCGGAGATCCACTGGCGGGTGGCGTCGGAGATCTCGTCGGCGTACACCTGGTCGCCGAGCAGCAGCAGCACGTCGGGGCGGGCGCCCGCGGGGTCGGCCGCGACGCGGGCGGAGAGGGTGTCCAGCGCGTCCGGGCCCACCGGGTCCTTGCCGCCGGCCGGTGGCGCGGCCCAGCGGCAGGAGCCGAAGGCGACGCGCATGCCGTCCTCTTCCGTGGACGTGGCGATCACCGACGGCGGGAAGCCGGAGTCCGGCAGCGGCCACACGGGCGTGCCGTCGAGGAACACTTCGTACTCCGTCGCCGTGCCGGGGGTCAGGCCCCCGACCGGCACCAGGGCGTAGTGGTGGTCCGCGATCCGGAAGCTGGGGGCCGCGCCCCGGGCGCCGTCGGCGCAGCGCACCTCGGCCGTGCAGGGGCCGTCCGTCTCGACCCAGACGGTCGCGCGGGAGCCGTCGGTGTACCTCAGCAGTGGTCCCAGGCGCAGTTCCGCCATGATGATCCTCTCCTCCGTCGCCCCGTACGGTACGGAACGACGGAGGCCGACGGGGAGGTTCCGCGCCGAACGGTTGGCGGAACGGACGGTGGACGGGGCGTCAGCAGGCGGCGAGGTAGCCCTGCAGGGCGGACTTCTCGGCCGAGTCGACCGAGAGGTCGTAGTAGTACTTCACCTGCACCCAGGCGCGCACGTACGTGCAGCGGTAGGCGCTGCGCGAGGGCATCCAGGTGGCCGGGTCCTGGTCGCCCTTGGACTGGTTGACGTTGTCGGTGACGGCGAGGAGCTGGGGCCGGGTCACGTCGTTGGCGAAGGACTGCCGTCGCGAGGTGGTCCAGGAGTCGGCGCCGGAGTCCCAGGCCTCGGCGAGCGGCACGAGGTGGTCGATGTCGACGTCTGCGGAGGCGGACCAGGTGGCGCCGTCGTAGGGGGAGTACCAGCTGCCGCTGGTGGCGGCGCAGGAGGAGTCGGTGACGACGTTCGTGCCGTCGCGCTTGAGGATCGTCTCGCGGGTGTTGCAGGTGCCGGACTGGGTGATCCAGTGCGGGAAGAGGTCGCGGTTGTAGCCGGTGCGGTCCTCGGTGGCCACCGTGAGGGAGGCGAGGTAGGTGCGGGCGGTGGCGGCGCTGACCGGGGTGGGGAGGGCGGCGGAGGCGGCCGGGCCGTTGAGGAGCCCGGCGGAGGCTATGAGCCCGGTGAACGCGGCGAGGAAACCGAGCCGTCGACGCGCGTAGAACTTCGGCATGCGAACTCCCTTGGGGTGTGGAGGTGTTGGGACGCGGGCAGGGGAATGCTCGCGACGCCGCATGGCGCACAGGTGTGCGGTTGGTTAGAAGTTAGTGACGTGTGCATGGCACGTCTAGAAGTGTGACGAGACTCGTGACGGGACCTTCGGCCCTCGGCGCCGCCCAGGGGGTCGCGTACTATGGACGGCGCAGAAGGGGAGTAGCTCTTCGCCGGACCGTCGACATACTGCTCAGCTCGTCTGAGCCGGCGCCCGGAGGCAGGCCTCGTACGCGGGGCAGGCCAGCGAGACCTTCGGCAAGCAGTGCACGCCCGTGCCGTACGGCGCGGGTGGATCCGTGTGCTGCCGTGCCGAGGTGTCGCGCGTCGCGGGGATCGAGAGATCCGCGCCATCAGCACTCTCGGCGGGGCGGCCCCGACCGATTGAGGAATCTTGATCAGCCTGACCGTGACGGCGCTCGTCTTCGGCGTCGTCTTCCTCGCCGAACTGCCCGACAAGACCGCGCTCGCCGGCCTCGTCCTCGGCACCCGCTACCGCGCCTCGTACGTCTTCGCGGGTGTGGCGGCCGCCTTCCTGGTGCACGTCGTGCTCGCGGTCGCGGCCGGCAGCGTGCTGACGCTGCTGCCCCAGCAGATCGTGCACGCGGTGACCGGCGTGCTGTTCCTGGGCGGCGCCGCCGTGCTGCTGATGAAGAAGGACGACGGGGACGAGGAGGTCCGCAAGCCGGAGGACCAGTCCTTCTGGAAGGTCTCCGGGGCCGGGTTCATGCTCATCCTGGTCGCGGAGTTCGGCGATCTGACGCAGATCATGACGGCCAACCTCGCGGCCCGCTACGACGACCCGCTCTCCGTCGGCCTCGGTGCGGTGCTCGCGCTGTGGGCGGTGGCCGGGCTCGGCATCGTCGGTGGAAAGGCCCTGATGAAGCGGGTGCCGCTGGAGCTGATCACGAAGATCGCGGCGGTGCTCATGCTGGGCCTCGGCGTGTGGAGCCTGTGGGAGGCGATCGCGGGCTGAGCGGCGCGCGCCGGATTACTGCGGTTCCGGCGGCTCCGGCGGTTCCCTGCGGTTCCTGCGGTTCCGGTGATTCCGCGCCGTGGCCGGTGGCGCGAACCCCGGTCTGTTTTGTACCGTGGATGAACAAAGTGGCTCCCGCCCGTTCTCCCTGACCGGCGGGCGGGGCCGCCTTGTTCCCTCCCCGCGCCTTGGAGTCTGCCGATGACGGCCACCGCCACCACCGTTCTGCCCGCCCGCGCCCTGCTGCTCGACATGGACGGCACCCTCGTCAACTCGGACGCCGCCGTGGAGCGCGTCTGGCGGCGCTGGGCCGACCGGCACGGGCTGGACGGCGACGAGGTCATGAAGGTCGTCCACGGACGGCAGGGCTACGCCTCGATGGCGCTGCTGCTGCCGGACCGGCCCATGGAGCAGAACCACGCCGACAACGCGCGCATGCTCGCCGAGGAGACGGCGGACACCGAGGGCGTCGTCGCGATCCCCGGCGCGGCGGAGTTCCTCGCCTCGCTGCGCGGTCTGCCGCACGCCCTGGTGACCTCGGCCGACGTGGCCCTGTCCACCGCGCGGATGGCCGCCGCCGGGCTCGCGCAGCCGGACGTCCGGGTCACCGCCGAGTCGGTCGGCGCGAGCAAGCCGGACCCGGAGGGCTTCCTCAAGGGCGCCGCCGAACTGGGCGTCGCTCCCGCCGACTGCATCGTCTTCGAGGACTCCGGGGCAGGGATCGCGGCCGGGCGCGCCGCCGGGATGCGCGTCGTCGGGGTCGGGCCGCGCGCCGGGCTGCACGGGCCGGACGTGGTCGTGGAGGACCTGACGCGGGTCCGGGTCGAGGCCGACGCGGACGGCACCCTGCGCCTGCACATCGGCTGACGCCGCCTGCCGGGTCCCGCCGCTACGGCTCCCGGGTCTCCGACTCCAGCCTGCGGCGGGTGTCCGGGCCGTAGACGCCGACTCCGTCGGAATAGATGCCGCGGTACCACTGGTAGTGGCGGACCGCGTCCTCGACCTGGCGGTTGTAATTGCCGTTGAAGTCGCCCCGGTAGAACTTCATCTCCGCCAGACGCTGCTGCAACTCGATGACCTCCGAGCCCTGGTCGCCGCGACGCAGCGGGTCGCCGCCACCCGAGTCGCCGTCCTCCTCGGACTCCGGCGAGGCGTCGACGGGCGGCGTGGTCGTGCTCTGCGTCGGCTCCGCCGACCGGGACGGTGTGGGCGAGGCGCTCGACGCCGACGGGGACGGTGAGGCCGAAGCGCTCGTCCCGGTCGACGGGGAGGCGGACGCGGAGGCCGAGGGGGACGCGGAGGGCGACGGCGCGGCGGACGATCCGCTCGGTTCCGCGCTCGGGGAGGTCTCGCTGGTCGACGGGTCCGGCACGCTCGCCCGTACCTCGTCCGGCAGCGCGCCGTCCCGCGACGGGGTGTCGTACGAGAACAGCCCGCTCGCGAATCCCGCCGCGCCGAGCACGACCACGACCGCTCCGGCGGCACTCAGCAGCACGCCCTTGCGCCGCCGCGGTGGCCGACCGCCGCCGCCCGCCCCCTCCGCCTCCGGGTCCGTCCGGGGGAGCGGTGCGGTGGCGGAGGCGTCGAACAGGCGCAGGTCGTGCGCGTTCGGCGAGCCGGTCGAGGGGGCCAGGGGCGTCGGCAGCGCGGAGGTCGCCTCCGTGTCCCCGCCCGTACCTGCACCCGCTCCGGCGTCGACGGCGCGCAGCGTCATGGTGGCGTCCGGGTCGGACGGCGGTGCGACGGGGTGGTCACCGGGCGCGTCGGACGCGTCGGGCGCACCCGAAGGCTCCCCGGCGCCGTCCAGTTCGACGTACGGCCGTATGCGCAGCGGGTCGAAGTCCTCCGCCGCTGCCGCCTGGGCCGTACGGGCGTCGCGCAGGGCGTCGGACGCCCTGGTCCCGCAGGCACAGGACGGGGTGTTGTCCGCCGCCCTGGGTGTGCCGCACTCCGGGCAGGCGGCCCCCGCCGACCCGTCCTGCGACGGTTCCTTCTGCTGTTCCACGCGTTCGTCCCTCCCCTCGCGACTCCCCTCGCGAACTCCAGAGATTATGCAGATCTTCTCCACACTTCGGCGCATGCGCCCCCGGAATACCGGCTTCCTCGAGGACGGAAACGGCCATACCCGGTCACACCGTCTCAGGGCTCCCGGTGCAGCGCTTTGCGGAACCAGTGCTCGGCGTACGGGCTCTCGTTGTACGCCTCGGTCTCGGTGTAGCCGAGGCGGGTGTACAGGGCGCGGGCCTCGACGAGGTCACCCCGCGTGTCGAGGACCATGTGCCCGGCCCCGAGCGCCCGGGCCGCGTCCTCGGCGGCCCGCACGAGCAGCGCGGCACCGCCCCGGCCGCGCAGCGCGCCGTACAGGAACACCCGGGTCAGCTCGGCGGTGGTGTCGTCCAGCAGCCGTACGCCCGAGGTGCCGGCCGGTTCACCGCGGTAGCGCGCGACCAGCAACCGCCCCCGGGGAGGCATGAGGTCGGTGCCGGGCTGCGCGGCGATCTCCCGCTCCAGCTCGGCCGGGTCGGTGGAGCGGCCCTCGTGCAGCTGGTACCAGCGGTCGCTCACCTCCGTGTAGTACGCGCGCCAGAGGGCGGCGGCTACGGGGGAGTCGTACGGTTCCGGGGCGACGGTCCAGGTCATGACGGGCATTGTCGGCGGGGGACCGGCGCGTCGGGCAAGCGTATTTTCCCACCGGTGTGCCGTCGGTGCACGCCGTGCGCCGTTTGAGTGCGGACTCCGGGGCAACACGAACGGCGAACCGGCCCGCTCGGAGAGACGGCAGGCCGAAAACCCGGAAGGCACTCATGTCCACAGGCGTGATCATCGCTTTGATCGTGATCGTGGCGGTCGTGCTCGTCGTCGCGGCCGTCCTTGCCCTGCGCGCACGGGGCCCCCAGCACGGCGGAAGCCTGAAGCGGCGCTTCGGTCCCGAGTACGACCTGGCCGTGGCCCGGCACGACGGCGACACCAAGGCCGCGGAACGGGAACTGGCCGAACGGGTGCGGCGGCACGGGTCGCTGCGCACGCGGCCCCTGGAGACCGCCGAGCGCGAGCGTTTCGAGGAGCGTTGGGCCGCGGCCCAGGAGCGCTTCGTCGACTCCCCGCGCGAGGCGGTCGGCGAGGCGGACCAGCTGCTCGCGGAACTCGCCGGCGCGCGGGGCTTCCCGGACGGCGGACAGTACGAGGAGCAGCTCACGGCGCTGTCCGTGCACCATCCCCACCATGTCGAGGGCTACCGCCGCGTGCACCGCGTGACGCACGCGCGCGTGGACGAGACGCAGGGCGGCGGTGCGGGCACGGAGGAGATGCGCGCGTCCATGGTCGAGGCCCGCGCGCTGTTCGAGGCCCTGGTACGCCCGGGCCGCCACGAGGCCGGGCGGCAGCGGTCCGGCACGGAAGCCGGAGAACCGGCTCCCGCCGCCCACGCGACCCGCGCGCCGCACGCGTGGTCGCTCGGCAAGCGCCGACCGAAGGAGAGCTGAAGCGATGCCCGACATGGCAGGCAAACCCGGCCCCGGCCCCGACACCACGGCCGACCCCGGCATCACCGCCGAGTCCCGGCCCGGCGCCGGCGCTGAACCCCGGCCCGGCACCGCAGCCGAACCCCGGCCCGGCACCACAGCCGAACCCAGGCCGCCCGGTACCACCGCTCGAAGCGGCGGCGCGGCCCGGCCCGAAGCCGGGACCACCGTCCGGTCGGAGCCCGGGACCACCGCCCGCTCCGAGCCCGGGATCACCGCCGAAGCACCTCCGGCGGCGGCCACCCCCGCGGCCACCCCGGCGAGCGCATCCGCATCCGCACCCGCACCCGCATCCGCATCCGCATCTGCCCCCGCGTCGCCCGCCGGACCCCTGCTGCCGCCCGGTGAGACCGACCGACTCGGTCAGCGGCTGCACCACGCGGTGGCCGGGTTCGTCGACGCGCCACGCGCTTCCGTCGAGGAGGCCGACCGCGTCCTGGAGGAGA
This sequence comes from Streptomyces sp. BBFR25, assembly GCF_044590125.1. Classification (NCBI taxonomy): domain Bacteria; kingdom Bacillati; phylum Actinomycetota; class Actinomycetes; order Kitasatosporales; family Streptomycetaceae; genus Streptomyces; species Streptomyces sp. BBFR25. The sequence continues at coordinate 2,695,339 of NZ_CP172447.1, read as the reverse complement.
TCGCCGCCCGTTTCACGGACGCCGTGACCCACCGCCGCAGCACCCTGCGCACCTCCTGGGCGGAGGCGGGGCCGGACAGCGGCGCGCCGAGTACCGACACCGAGCAACTCCGCCTGGCCCTGCGGGACTACCGCGAGCTGGCGGACCGCCTGATGCGCCTGTGAACCACGGGCGTCAGCCCGCCGCCCGGCCTTCCCGCCACCGCCGTACGACCTCTTCGACGTCGTAGGGCTTCAGACCCAGCGGGGGGCCGGGCGGCGGCTTGAACATGACGTCGCGGATCTTGACGTTGATCTCCTCGACGATGCGGCGGACCACCCGCTCGGACGGGGCCTTGGCCGCCGCCTCCAGGGCGTCCTCCGCCTCCTTGCGCAGGGCCAGCGTGGGCGGCAGCACGGAGAAGCCCTCGCGGGCCATCTTCCGCTTGACCCACCACAGTTCGTCGTAGGTGCTGTCCATCTCGCTGGGCAGGGGCTTGCCCGCGCCGGGCAGATCGGCGAACTCGCCGCGGGCGTCCGCGTCTCGAATCTGTTTGTCGACCCAGGACTCGAAGTCGACGCCGGGTGGCTTTCGCTCGGTCATGACCCCATTGTGCCGGACGCCGGACATCGTTCCCCGGGTCGATCTATCATGCGGCGGCGACAAGCCAACGGACCCCGAAGGAGCGCACGTGCTCGAACTCACCATGGCCGCCGTCACCGCGGCGGACGCGGGCGCCACGGCCGGCATGCAGATGGCCGACGCGCCCAGCGAGCCGGACGCGGTGCTGCGGGTGGGCAGGGACAGGTCCGTGTGCCGGCTGTCGACGCCCGACGACTGGCTGTTCGTCTCCCGGGTCCACCTGGAGTTCCGGTGCGGCCCGGACGGCACCTGGCGGCTGACCTGGCTCCGCGGCTCCCAGCCGGACCCGTCCTGCGAGGTCCGGCTGACCGTGGGCGGTCACGCGCAGGCGCAGCCCATGGCGTACGGCGGTACCGTGCCGCTGCCCAGGGGCGGCAGCGGCGAGGTGGTGGTCCAGGACCTCGCGGAGCCGCGCAGCGTCAACGTCGGCTTCTACCACGAGGTGTAGGCCCGGCCCGCGTTGCTCAGGGCAGCACGCGCGCCAGGGCGAACCCGTCGTACCCCTTGGCGCCGACCGTCTGGATCGCGGTGCCGCTGAGCCGGGGATGGCTGCCGATCAGCTCGATGGCGGCGCGGGTGCCGCGCACGTCGCCGGAGGTGTCGTCGGCGTCCGCCACCCGGCCGCCGCGGACCACGTTGTCGAGGACGATCAGGCTGCCGGTGCTGGTGAGCCGCAGGGCCCACTCGAGGTAGTGTGGGTTGTTGCCCTTGTCGGCGTCGATGAAGACCAGGTCGAAGGGGGCCGGGTTCTCGTCGGCGAGCTTCGGCAGGGACTCCAGGGCCGGGCCCACGCGTACGTCGACGAGGGCGTCGAGGCCGGCCCGGGCGAGGTTGCGGCCGGCGACCTCCGCGTGCCGGGCGTTGTGCTCCAGCGTGACCAGGCGGCCGTCGGCGGGCAGGGCGCGGGCCAGCCAGATGGTGCTGTAGCCGCCGAGGGTGCCGATCTCCAGCACGGTGCGGGCGCCCTGGATCTGGGCGAGGAGCTGGAGGAGCTTGCCCTGGCTGGCGGTGACGTTGATCGGCGGCAGCCCGGCGGCGTCGCTCTCCCTGCGGGCGGCCGCCAGGGCCTCGTCGTCGGGTGCGAGGTGGCTGATGAAGTAGGTGTCGACGTCGTCCCAGAGCTGCGACTCGCTCATGCGGGGCCTCCCGCGGGCACGGCGCGGCGGAAGAGCTGGCGGGAGCCGCCCTCGGGACCGGGGGCGACCGCTTCGGCGGGGGTGAAGCCGAGGCGCTCGTAGAAGACGCGTGCGCCGCTCGCGGAGGCACCGGGGTGGTCGGCCCCGAACGTGACCACCTCGACGTCGGCCGGTCCCCGCACCCACCGGCGCATCGCGTCCCGCACCAGCTCACGGCCCACGCCGCCCGTACGGGCCTGCCGCGACACGACCAGCCAGTGGATGTGGTGGACCGGCGCGTCCGCCCCGAACAGCAGCCCGCCGAGCAGGTCCGTGCCCGGGTCCGGGTCCGTGTCCTGCTCCGACGGGACGGCGACGAGTGCCGCGTTCCGGCGGATGTGGTCGCGCACCGCGTCGTGGAACCCGGCGTCCTCGACCATCGGGCCGAACCAGTGCTCCACCTGGGCCGCCAGGCCGAGGAAGCCGGGGAAGTCTCGCTCTTCCGCAAGTCTGACCATCATTCCGGCAGTCTCGCAGAGCGGCCCGGAGGCCGCAGGCCGCGCAGCGCGGAGCGCGGCGCGGCCTGCGCTGCTAGCGCCCCTCCACCGCCGGTGCCGAGCCCGGCAGCGGGCGTCCCGCCGACTCCGTCATGAACCACACCGCCACGCCGCCGACCACGGCCGCGGCCATCATGTAGTACGCGGGCATCATCATGTCGCCCGTCGCCCCGATCAGCGCCGTCACCACCAGCGGCGTCGTGCCGCCGAACAGGGACACCGAGATGTTGAAGCCGATCGACAGCGAGCCGTACCGCACCCGCGTCGGGAACAGCGCCGGCAGCGCCGACGGCATCGAGGCGGTGAAGCAGACCAGCAGCAGGCCCAGCGCACCCATGCCCAGCGCCACCGCGAGCAGGCTGCCCTCGCGGATCAGCAGCAGCGCCGGAACGGACAGCAGCAGGAAGCCCGCGCAGCCCGCCGCGATCACCGGCCGCCGCCCGACCCGGTCGGTCAGCGCGCCCGCGAACGGCTGGACGACCATCATCAGCGCCATCACGCCCAGCACCACGAGCAGCCCGTGCGTCTCGTCGTACTTCAGCTCGCTGGTCAGGTAGCTCGGCATGTACGACAGCAGCATGTAGTCGGTGACGTTGAAGACCAGCACCAGGCCCACGCAGAGCAGCAGCGCCCGCCACTGACCGGTGACCATCTCGCGCAGCGGCACCTTCGGCCGCGCCGTCTCCGCCTTCGCCACCTCGGCCGCGAACGCCGGGGTCTCCTCGAGACGCATCCGCAGGTACAGGCCGACGATGCCCATCGGGCCCGCGATCAGGAACGGGATGCGCCAGCCCCAGGACATCAGGTCGCCGTCCGACAGCAGCGCCGTCATCAGCGTCACCAGACCCGCGCCGCCGATGTACCCGGCGAGCGTGCCGAACTCCAGCCAGCTCCCCAGGAACCCGCGCCGCTTGTCCGGCGCGTACTCGGCGATGAACGTGGACGCGCCCGCGTACTCGCCGCCGGTGGAGAAGCCCTGCACCAGCCGCGCGGCCAGCAGCAGCACCGGCGCCCAGACGCCGATCGTCGCGTACGACGGGATCAGCCCGATGGCGAACGTGCCCGCCGCCATCATGATCATCGTCACGGCGAGCACCTTCTGCCGCCCGACCCGGTCCCCGAGCGGACCGAAGACCATGCCGCCCAGCGGCCGGACCAGGAAGGCCGCCGCGAAGGCGCCGAACGTGGAGAGCAGCTGCGCGGTCGGGTTGCCCGACGGGAAGAAGACCTTGCCCAGCGTCACGGCGATGTAGCTGTAGACGCCGAAGTCGAACCACTCCATCGCGTTGCCCAGCGCCGCCGCCTTGACGGCGCGCCGCACGAGCGCGGGATCGGTGGCGGTGGGCGAGCCGGTGGCACGCGGGACGGGTGCGGGGGCCGTACGGGACGGAGGAGCAGCGGCGACGGGGGCGGCCGACAAAACTACGCTCGCCTACTTTCGACGGGGACAGGGACGGAGGCGGAAACGCCACGACCCGCACGGCGGCGCTGTCGCCGGGCCGGAAAGAGCCCGCGGCACTCGGCCACGGGCGGAAAAGCGACCATAGGCGCTGATGCGCCGCTTACGCCCGGTATGCTTTTCGTTGCACAGTGCACCAAAACGGCGTGCACGCAGGGCACATGCGGGTGCCGCGCGCCGTCCGTCCACCCGCGAGCTGTGATCCTTCTCGCTCCGCGAAGCGAATCGCGGGCGGCTGTCAGGTTGAGTGGGGGGTGCTCGCGTCTTCCTCCGGGGGTGGTGCGAGCCTCATAGGGTTCGCAGGGACGACACACTACGTACACGAGCCCGGTACGTAGGGTACGAACGGGGCGGGAGGCCGACGAGGCGTGGCGAATGCGGAGCACAGTGGGCGACCGGCGGAGTCCTTCGGAGCCTCGGCCGCCGACGCGACCAGAGCACGGCTGCGTGTCGCACGCCTCGGCCTGTGGCTGATCGCCGCCGTCCTGGCCGTACGACAGGTGGCGGCGGTCCTCGGCACACCGCGCGGGGAACGCCTGACGGACCTGGAGACCTGGGTCGGTGAGCACGGCGTCCTGCACGTGGAGGGGTCGCTCTACGACTCCACGCAGTTCACGGGGACCCCGTTCGTCGGCCTCGTCCTCAAACCCTTCACCCGCGCCGCCGAGCAGGCCCTCGGCTGGGGCTGGACCTTCGGCTCGCTGCTGCTGGTCGTCGCCCTCGGCCTGGTCGCGGCCCGCGCCCTGCCCCGGCCGGTCGGACGCCGTACGGCGCTGCTGGCGGCGCCGGTCGCCATCAGTCTGCTCATGCTGTCGCTCCCGGTGCGCAACGCGTTCTGGCTCGGGCAGACCAGCATCATCCCGGTCCTCCTCGTCCTCCTCGGCTGCTTCGCCGTACGCGGGGCCCAGGGCGACCGCGTGGGCGGCGCGCTGATCGGTGTCGCCGCCGCCTTCCAGCCGACCGTCCTCCTCTTCGTCCCGCTGCTGTGGTTCACCGACCGCAGACGCGCGGCCGTGTCGACCGGGATCACCTTCGTCGCCTGCACGGCCGTCGCCTGGGCGGCCATGGCACAGGACTCCTACACGTACTGGGTGCACCACATGGCCGGTGTCGGCCTGGGCGGCGAGGCCGACGACCTCGCCAACCAGTCGCTGCACGGCGCCCTGCTCCGCCTCGGCCTGAACGGCCCGCTGGAGATCGCCCTCTTCCTGCTGCTCGGCGCCGCCGTCGCCGTCCTCGCCCTGCGCCGCGCCGTGCGCTACGCCCGCGACGGCCAGCTGCTGCTCGCGGTCGCCGTCACCGGCTGCGCGGCCGTCGTCGTCTCCCCGGCGACCTGGCAGCACCAGCTGCTGTGGGTGCTGCCCGCGGTCGTCGGCCGGGTCGGCAAGCGGGCCTCCGACCGGCTGGTGTGGCCGGTCGCCGTCGTCCTGGTGATGACGCTGCCCGCGAAGATGATGCTGCCGAACATGGCGGCCCTGTACCCGCTGCGGGACAACGTCGTCCTGCTCGCCGCGCTGGCCGCCGCCGTCGCCGTGCCCTTCCTGCCGCGCACGTCGCCGTACTTCGAGACGCCGGTCCCGACGGCCTACGCGCCGCCGGTCCCGACCCGCTTCAAGCACGTTCCGCTGCTGCCGTTCCTGCGCCGGGTCCTCACCCGCCCCAACCTGCTGCTGGAGCTGCTCCTCATCCGGGTCACCTACGCCGCCTACTCCCAGGTCCGCCTCGCGGCGACCGGCGGCAGCAACTCGGCGGGCCGGGCGCGGGCCGAGGAGCACGGGAGGCAGATCCTCGACATCGAGCGCTTCCTGCACCTGGACATCGAGCACGCGATCAACCACGCGGTGGTCAAGGTCGGCTGGCTGCGGGACTTCTTCGACTTCTACTACACGTCGTTCCACTTCGTCGTCCCGCTGGCCGTCCTCGGCGTCCTGTACTGGCGCCGCCCGGTCGACTACCGCTGGGCCCGCGCCTCCCTGGGCTTCGCCACGCTGCTGGCCCTGGTCGGCTTCTGGCTCTACCCGCTCGCCCCGCCGCGGCTGATGCCGGGGCTCGGGATCATCGACACCGTGCACGGCGTGCAGGACTTCACGAAGCCGGACTACGGCACCCTGACGCACCTCACCAACCAGTACGCGGCGATGCCGTCGCTGCACTTCGGCTGGTCGCTGTGGTGCGGGGTCGCGATCGCGATCATCGCGCCGAGGATGTGGATGAAGGCCCTCGGCCTGCTCCACCCGCTCTTCACCCTCTCGGCGATCGTGGCGACCGGCAACCACTGGGTCCTGGACGCGGTGGGCGGCGCGGCCGTGGTCGCGGCCGGCTTCGGGCTGACGTACTGGTTCCAGGGGCCGCGGGCCAGGACGGTCACGGCGGCAGCGGTGACGGCGCCGAAGACGGCCCGGGAACCCGCGGCGGACGTCAGCAGTGACCCCCCGCCCCCGGCGAAGGACCGTACCGGGAGCTGATCCGGTACTCGCCCGGCGCCTCGACGGTCAGCCGGGTGAAGTCGCCGTCCCGCGTGAGGCACCCGCCGTCGCTGCGCAGCCACGGCGACCAGGCGACCCGCACGGTCACCGCGCCGGGCTCCTCCACGCGCAGCACCAGGTCGGCGGGGGCGGTGCTCACGACGGTGCCGGGCGCGGAGGCGAGCGGTACGGCGTCCCGCACGCGGAAGACCTGCCAGTGCGCGTCCCGCCAGACCTGCTCCAGCCACTCGGGCCGCAGCTCCGGGTCCCGCACGAGCGCCGCCTCGGCCTCGGCGGGGCCGTCCGGCTTGGCGGCCGGGAGGACGACGAAGCCCACCGCCCAGTGGTCCAGCCACTGCCGGTAGGTGGCCGCGGAGAAGGAGCCGTCGTAGAAGAGGCGTCCGCGTTCCACGTCGAGCTGCCGGTTCCAGCCGCGGGCCAGGTTGACGTGCGGGGCGAGCAGGGTGGCCTCGCGGTGGTTGCGGGCGGGCACCACCTCCACCCGGGTGCGGTCGGCGCCGAGCCCCTCCAGGGCGTCCACGACGCCGTCCGTCTGCGCGGCCCAGGCCGGCACGACGGTGGACACCTTCAGGTCGTCGACGGTCTTCTTGCCCACCCAGCTCGCGGAGTAGACGACCGCGACGGCCAGCAGCCCCGACACCAGCCGCCGCGACCGGGCCGCGGTGAGCGCGGGAGGGGCGGTGAGCAGCGCGGCCAGCAGCACGGCGGGCGCGAACAGCTCCGCGAACCGCTCGACGTTCGTGCCGACCGGCGAGGCGATCAGATACGTCAGCACGGTCCCGAGCGCGTAAACGGCCCCGCTCCACCGGGCGACCCGCCAGGTGGACGGGGCCAGCACGGTGACGGCGAGGCCGAGCACGACCGGCGGCCATATTCGGGCGAACGGCATCGGCTGCTCACCCGTGAAGGGGAAGAACAGCGTCGTCAGCCCGACGACGGCGGCCGGGGGTATGAGCAGCACCAGAGCGCGCCGCCAGTCCCGTACGAGCAGGAACGCGGCGCCCACGACGGCCAGGAACAGCCCGGCCACCGGTGACGCCATGGTGGCGAGCGCCGCGTATCCGGCGGCGAGCCACGGCCGCCGCTCCCGCACCAGCGGCACGCAGGCGGCCAGCGCGAGGGCGACGCCGAGTGCGAAAGTGGCCCGGCCCGAGGCCACGTCGCACCACAGCGCGAGCGAGGCCAGCAGCGCGGGCCACACGGGCCTGCGCACCCCGCACCGCACGACCAGCACGGCCGCGAGCCAGGAGGCGGCGAGCCCGGACACGACCGTGACCGTGCGCACGCCGAGCGCCGCCATCAAGTACGGGGAGACGACGCTGTAGTTGACGGTGTGCATCCCGCCGTACCAGAACAGCCCGTACGCCGAACTCCCGTGCCGCGTCGCGAAGTCCGCCCACGCTTCCTGCGCGGCGAGGTCACCTCCGCCGGTGGCGAGAAACGCCCACCACACCGCGTACAGCGGGATGGTGGGCAGGGTCGCGAGCAACGGCACGCGATGCCGACGCCCGAAGGCGCGCAGGGCGTCGCTCGCGCGTCTGTCCTGTCGCCGTTCGGGCCGGGGGACGGTCAGTTCGGCAGGGACCACGGTCGAGGTTTCCGTTCGGCGTCATCGGGGTGCACGGCAGGGACACGTGCGAAGACGATAAATCGAACAGAAACGTTGACCTGGACCGGGGCTGATTACTCGGCGGCGGCCCAGCCGACGAAGGCGCTGAACGCGGCGGGGGCGAGGGTGAGGGTCGGGCCCGCCGGGGTCTTGGAGTCGCGTACGGCGACGGTGGCGTGGCGGGTCACTTCGGCGACCTCGACGCACTCGCCGCCTTGGTCGCTGCTGTACGACGACTTGCGCCAGGCCAGCTGACCCAGCGGCGCGCACTCCACGCACTCCCCGCCCTGGTCGCCGCTGTGGCTGGACTTACGCCATTGGATCGTCGTCGGTATCGCCTTGCTCACCACAGCGTTCCTCCATCACCCGGCGGATCAGCTCCGCCGAGTCCCTGAGAGAGAGCGCGGCGGCCCGGAGGTGATCGTAACGGAGCGAACAGTCCTTGACCGTCTCCGGGTTGGCGGTCGGATGTCCGGCACCGTACCCCTCCGTGTAGACGATGGCCGGGTCCCGAGCGAAGCGGAAGAGGGTGAATGAGCCTTGGAGCCCTGGATGCGCGCCGACCGAGAACGGGAGCACCTGGACGTTGATCCGGGGATTGTGCTCGAACGACAACAGGTGGGCCAGTTGCCCCCGCATCGTCTCCCGGCCGCCGATCTCCTGATGGAGCGCGGCCTCACTGAGGACCGTCCAGAAGACCGGCGGCTCCTCCTTCTCGAAGATGCGCTGGCGGGCGAGCCGCACCGCGGTGCGGTCGTCGAGGTCGGTCGGGTCGAGCGTGCCGAGCACGGCCCGGACGTAGGCGTCGGTCTGGAGCAGTCCGTGGATCATGTGCGTCTGGAAGGTGCAGATCTCGACGGCGCGCCCCTCCAACTCGGCCACCTGTTGGAACCAGGCCGGAACCTGGCTGCGCATCACCAGGTCGACCAGCCGGGACAGTAACCCTCCCGTCCCCAGCGCCGCGTCCACCCGCTCGCTGAACTCCGGCGTCGGCAGCTTCCGGGCCGTCTCGATCTGGCCCACCAGGGAGCCGGTGTAATTGACGATGTCGCCGAGCTGCCGCTGGGTGAGCCCGGCGGCCTCTCGATGGCGGCGCAGCTCGAAGCCGTAGTAGTCGAGCGGCGAGGCGCCGGGGTCGAGGACGTTGATGTGGGTCATGCGAAGAGCCCTCTCTCGCACAACTCGGTCCACGGCGGGACCGGTTGTATCCGTTCGGTAGCCCACGGTAGTCGTCCGACGTCAGGCTCGTGCCGTGAACGAATACTTTCCCTCGGTCCTCCTGGGCCACTGCGCGAACCAGTACCGGATGAGCTTCACGGCCGGCGCCCACTCGGCCCGGCACGCCCGGCGCATCGTCCGCTCGTATCTGCACGAGTGGGACCTCGCCGAGCTGACCGACGCGGTCGAACTCGGCGTGACCGAGCTGCTGGCGAACGTCGTACGCCACGTCCCGGACCGCCGCTGCACGCTGCTGTTGCTGCGGCGGATGGGCGGGGGCGAGGGCGGGGTCCGGGTGGAGGTGTCGGACGGGAGCCCCCGGCAGCCCGTACCGGCCGGGCCGGTGAGCGAGGACTCGGAGTGCGGCCGGGGGCTGACGCTGCTGGAAGCGGTGGTCGACAAGTGGGGTGTGGAGCCGGGGCCGAGGGGCGGCAAGACCGTGTGGTTCGAGTGCGGGCGCGGCTCCGCGGCGGCCTAGCCCAGGGACTCCTGCGACGGTACGACGACGCCGTACATGTCGGCGACGGTGGCGAGGGCGCTGTGGTGCACCTGGCGGGCGTCGACCTCGATGTCCGCGACGGGCAGGGCGCGAGTGGCGCAGGCGTCGGCGACGACCGTGGGGCGGTTGCCGCGCAGGAAGGCGCCCTGGGCGGTGAACGCCACGCACATGTGCGTCATGAAGCCGACGACGACGAGGTCGTTGTTTCCGGCCGCGTCGACGTGCTCGCCGAGGTCCGTGCCGAAGAAGGAGTCCGGTGCCTTCTTGGTGACGACGGGCTCGCCCTCGACCGGCGCGACGCTCGGGTGGATCTGCCCGATCTCGGCCTGGAGGTCGTACGGGCTGCCCTCGCCGCCGTCGTGGACGACGTGGACGACCTTGGCGCCTTCCTGCCGGGCGCGGGCCAGCAGCCGGGCGCCGGCGTCGAGCGCGTCCTGCCAGCCGTCGAGTTCCATGACGCCGGTCGTGTAGGTGTTCTGGTAGTCGACGAGGACCAGCGTGGAGTCGGCGAGCTTGGCGGGGGTGTCGTCGAGCCCGCTGAGGCGGCGCAGCGTGGTTCTGGGCATGGGGACTCCCTGGTGTCGGTCGGGGCGGCGCGGTGACTGATTGACCCGCGGCTACGACGCTAGGCCCGGTCAGGTGATGTCGGCAATGTCGTCTAACCTGCACATACCGACATCACCCTGTGCTCCGCGGGAGGAACCGTGAACTCCGTCGGACGACTGATCGTCGTCGTGCTCTTCGAGGGCGTCGATCTGCTCGACGTCACCGGACCCCCGGAGGTGTTCTCCCTCGCGCGGCGCGAGACGGAGGACGCGGCGGGCTACGAGGTGGTCCTCGCCGCCGGGACCATGGACCCGGTCACCACCGCCGCCGGTGTCCGTGTGCTCCCCGACGCCACCTTCGACGCGCTGTCCGCGCGGCGCATCGACACCCTGATCGTGCCCGGCGCGGTCGAGGTCGACGATCGGCGCCGGGTCCGGGCGCTCACCGATCCCACGGTGGTGGAGTGGGTGCGGCGGCTCGCGGAACGGACCCGGCGGGTCACGTCCGTCTGCGTCGGGGCGCACGTGCTGGCCGCCGCCGGGCTGCTCGACGGCAAGCGCGCCACCACCCACTGGTCGACCGCGCGGCAGCTCGCCGACGAGCATCCGGAGGTCGAGGTCGACGCCGACCCGATCTTCATCCGCGAGGGCGACGTGTGGACCGGCGCGGGCATCAGCTCCTGCCTCGACCTCTCCCTCGCCCTCGTCGCCGACGACCTTGGCGAGGCGGCGGCGCTGCGGGTGGCCCGGCAGCTCGTGATGTATTTGAAACGGCCCAGCGGACAGAGCCAGTTCAGCGTGCCGCTGGAGCAGGTCTCCACGACCCGGCGCGTCGAGGACATCCGCCACCACATCATGCGCAACATCGCCGCACCGCTCACCGTCGCCGACCTCGCGGCCCACGTCCACGTCAGCGACCGGCAGCTCACCCGCATCTTCAAGACCGAACTCGGCACGACCCCGTACGCCTACGTCGAGTCGGCGCGCGTGGAAGTGGCACGCCAGCAGCTCGAAACCACCGACGCCACCCTGGAACGCGTCGCCTCCGCCTGCGGGTTCGGCACGGTGGACACTCTGGTCAGGGCCTTCCGCCGCAGACTCGACACGACCCCGACCGAGTACCGGCGCCGGTTCCGGACCCTCCCGGCCTGAGGCGGGTTCCCGGGCACGGAACGCCGAGCGCGGGAGCCCCGTCGGAGCAGGTGGCCGAGGGGCCCCCTGCCCCGACGGGGCTCGATCCGCCGGACGGGCGGCTCACCGGCGCCCGGCGAAGGCCGGTGCCGTGCGCGGCGCTCCTCGGCTCAGCCGAAGTTCACGTCGCTGCACCACATGTACGCCTGGTCGAGGTGCGAGGCCTGCCAGATCACGAACAGCACGTGGTGTCCGGTGTACCCGGAGGTCTGGACGGGGAAGGTGATGTTCTGTGCCGGGGCGTAGCTGCCGGTCTGCGTGATGAAGTCGAGGTTGCCCCAGCCCAGGGTCTGGGTCTTGGGGTCGAAGCCCTGCTTGCTCACGTAGACCTTGAAGTAGTCGGCACCATGGGACGCCTGGTCGTACAGCTGCACCGAGAAGTTGCTGCCGACGTTGGTGGTCTTCCACTGGCCGGGCTTGTTCAGACTGGCGTTCCTCGACAGGTTGTTGCTGCAGAGCGTCCCGTCGGGGGTCTTCGCCTGGAACTGGCCGCCGAGGCCGTCGCGGAGGGCGCTCATCCAGTTCCACATGGTGTCGGCGTTGGCCTGGAAGGCCTGCCAGCACATGGGGTCCTGGGTCTGCATGGCCGGGTTCGTGTGGTTGCTGCCCCACGTCTGCCAGCACTGGTACGCGCGGGTGGCGGGAGAGACGATGGTGCCGTGGGCCTGGGCGGGGGTGGACCAGGCCAGTGCGCCGGCGACTACGGCGAACAGCATGACGAGCGCCTGGAGCGGCCGGCGGAGGGCCGACCGCGGACGCCCGGTTAACGGACTCATTGTGCGCATGTGGGGGGAACTCCTTCCAGAGACAAGGCTGTAATGGGAGCGCTCCCAAAGTGACGACTCCTCAGTGAAATGTCAATGAAACAGACAAACTTGATCACGGGGGTGGGTCGCGGTCGGGGAATCCGCCCTGGTGCGGGAGCCGGCGCCCCTCCCGGACTCGGGCACCGGCCCCTCCCGCGGCGACTCCGGAAGCACTCCTTGCCGTCGAGTCCCACCCATCGCATCCGCAGGGGCGACGGCTTACCATGACGCCGCGTCAGTTCACGGTCCCGCGCATCCGGGCCGGCAGAGGAGACCGCCGTCACGGCCGAGTCCCCGCCAGCACCACGCAAGCCGTTCGGTCAACCGTCACTCCATCGAGATGAGGTTCCATGTACCGAAACCGACCCGCCGTTGGCGCGTTCGTCGTGGCCCTGTGCACCGCCGGCCTCGCCCTCGGCCCGGCGACCGCCGCCAGTGCCGCCGAGGCGAAGTCCCGCGTCGGAGCCGACTGGGAGACCCAGTCGATCGTCTTCACGGCCGCCGCGGGCCACACCAACGACCTCAACGTGTTCTTCATGTACACCAGCGACGGCATCCAGCGGATCGGCTTCCGCGACGTGGTACCGCTCCAACCGGGCGACCACTGCGCGTACTCATCGGCCGAGGACACCACCGCCGTCGTCTGCGAACTGCCCGCCGACGCCCCCCGCCCCGACCGGATCGACATCCACCTCGGCGACGGCGACGACACGGTCGCCGCCTTCACCCCCGGGGTCGGCACCGTCAGCGGCGGCTCGGGCGACGACGAACTGCACGCCCACACGGCACGCACCGTGCTGGGCGGCGACGGGAACGACATGGTCATGGGGCCCGCCGTGCTGCACGGCGGCGACGGCATGGACCACCTCATGGGTGACGACGAGGACCAGCGGATGTGGGGTGGCGCGGGGGACGACATGATCGAGGGCTACGGCGGCGACGACACCGTGTACGCCGGCTCCGGCGACGACCATGCCATGGGCGGGGACGGCCGCGACCTCGTCCTCGGCGGCACCGGCGACGACATGCTGCACGGCGAGGGCGGCGACGACCTCGTCGGTGGCGGCCTCGGGAAGGACACCGTCGACGGCGGACCGGGCCGCGACATCGTCCTCCCGTAGGCGCACCCGGCGCACCGCCGTCGGCGCCCCGGTCACGTGGCGCGGCTCAGCCGGTCGGCCGCTCGAACGTGACCGGGGTCTCGAAGGCCGCCCGGCGGGTGGCCCGGCGCAGCGCCTTCAGGACCGGGGTGCCGAGCGCCAGGGTCAGGACGACCGTCATGGCGGCGCGGCCCCCGTCCCAGCCCAGCGACGTGGCCAGGCAGTAGGCGAGGAAGCGGGCCAGGTTGTCGGGGACCGACGCGTCCGGGTCGAAGGCGATGTTCGACGCGAGCGTGTTCATGAAGGTCCAGCCCGCCAGGTTCATCACCGTGCCGTACGCGAAGGCCGCCAGGAAGCCGTACACGGCCAGCATCAGCAGCTCCGCGCGGCCGCGCAGGCGGTCGGGGCCCGGCAGCAGGCCCGCGCCCATCGTGAACCAGCCCATCGCCAGCATCTGGAACGGCATCCACGGCCCCACCCCGCCGGTGAGCAGCGCGGACGCGAACATCGTGACCGAGCCCAGGACGAAGCCGAAGCCGGGGCCGAGGACCCGGCCGCTGAGCACCATGAGGAAGAACATCGGCTCCAGGCCCGCCGTCCCCGCGCCGATGGGGCGCAGCGCCGCGCCCGCCGCCGCCAGCACGCCGAGCATCGCCACGGCCTTCGGACCGAGACCCGACTCCGAGATCGTCGCCGCCACCACCGCCACCAGCAGCACCAGCACGCCCGCGAACAGCCACGGCGCGTCCTGCGCGTGCGCGTTCAGCGAGGCGTCCGGCGGGGCCAGGAAGGGCCAGCCGAAGCCCGCCACGCCCACCGCGCTGACCAGCACGAGGGCCGCGACCGAGCGGGGACCGAGGCGCACGGCACGGGCCTGGCGCTGGGGAGGGGAGCCGCCGGTCATGACAGGGCCTCCCGAACCTGCGCCACCGTGAGCCACTTGCGCGGCGCCAGCACCTTGGCGACCTGCGGCGCGTAGGACGGGGAGGCCACCACCACGTCCGCCGCCGGGCCGTCGGCGATCACCTCGCCCTCGGCGAGCAGCACGACCCGGTGGGCCAGCTCGGCGGCCAGTTCCACGTCGTGCGTGGCCAGCACGATCGCGTGGCCCCCGGCGGCCAGGTCGCGCAGGATGCGGGCCAGACGGGCCTTCGCCGCGTAGTCCAGGCCCCGCGTCGGCTCGTCCAGGAGGAGCAGGGGAGGGCGGGCGGTCAGGACGACGGACAGCGCGAGGGTGAGGCGCTGGCCCTCGGAGAGGTCCCGGGGGTGGGTGTCGTCCGTGACGCCGGGGAGCAGTTCGGTCAGCAGGGTGCGGCAGGTGCCGGGGGCCGCCTCCGCGTCCCGGTCGGCGGCCGCGCACTCGGCGGCGACCGTGTCGGCGTACAGCAGGTCGCGCGGTTCCTGCGGGACCAGGCCGACGCGCCGGACGAGGTCGCGCGGCGCCGTGCGGTGCGGCACGGCGTCCCCGGCGCGGACCGCACCCGCCGACGGTTCGACGAGGCCCACGAGTGCCGAGAGCAGGGTCGACTTCCCGGCGCCGTTGCGGCCCATCAGGGCGACCGTCTCGCCGGGGGAGACGGTCAGGTCGATGTGGCGCAGGGCCTGGACACGGTCGCGGCGCACGGCGAGGGAACGGACCTCGGCGGCGTACGGGGCGGGGGACGAGGAGGGCTGCGGGGCCGTCCCCCGGCGGAGCCAGCGGCGGGTGGCGGGGCGCGGGGCGGGCGGCGCCGGGAGCGGGGCGGACGGCGGCGGGGTGTGGTCCGGGATCTCCCGGTCGGCCAGGCGCTCGCGCAGCGGAGCCGCCCGGCGGCGGGCGTCCCGGATCGTCAGCGGCAGCGGGGACCAGCCCGCCAGCCTGCCCAGGCCCACCACCGGCGGGTACACCGGGGACACCGCCATCACGTCCGCCGGAGCGCCGATGAGCGGCGCCTCGCCGGGGGCCGGGAGCAGGACGACCTGGTCGGCGTACTGGATGACCCGCTCCAGGCGGTGCTCGGCCATCAGGACCGTCGTACCGAGGTCGTGGACCAGGCGCTGGAGGACGGCCAGGACCTCCTCGGCGGCGGCGGGGTCCAGGGCGGAGGTCGGCTCGTCCAGGACCAGCACGTCCGGGTGCGGGGTGAGGACCGAGCCGATGGCGACCCGCTGCTGCTGGCCGCCGGAGAGCGTGGCGATGGGGCGGGAGCGGAGATCGGACAGGCCCAGCAGGTCGAGGGTCTCCTCGACACGGCGGCGCATCACGTCCGGGGCGAGGCCCAGGGACTCCATGCCGTAGGCCAGTTCGTCCTCGACGGTGTCCGTCACGAAGTGGGACAGCGGGTCCTGGCCGACCGTGCCCACCACGTCGGCGAGTTCGCGCGGCTTGTGGGTGCGGGTGTCGCGGCCGGCCACGGTGACCCGGCCGCTCAGCGTGCCGCCGGTGAAGTGCGGGACGAGGCCGCCGACCGCGCCGAGGACGGTGGACTTGCCGACGCCGGAGGGACCGGCAAGCAGGACGAGTTCGCCCTCCGGGACCTCGAAGTCCACGTGCCGGACGGTGGGTTCGGCCGCACCGTCGTACGTGACCGACACGTCCTCGAAGCGGATCACGACGGCTCCTTCACGGCGGACTCGGGTGCGGGGGTGATGAACGCCGGGAGCAGGCCGACGAGTACGGCCGCCGCGGGCCACAGCGGGAGGGACGGCGCGACCAGGGGGACCACCCCCGGGTGCAGCGCCGCCGGGTCGCGGGCGGCAGCCAGGAACAGGAGCGCGGCGACCGCGACGCCGGAGGCGGTGACCAGCCAGGCGCGGGCGTCCCAGCGGTCGGGGCGGTAGCGGGTGCGGACCGTGCGCCGGCCGCCCAGCCACAGGCCCGCGACGGCGGCGGCGACACCGGCCACGAGTACGGGGATGCCGTACGTGCCGCCCGCCGCGGTCAGCAGCCCGTACGTCCCCGCGCAGACGCCGAGCAGGCCGCCCAGGGTGAGGGCGGCGGTGGTCCGGCGGACGCGGGCCGGGACCTGGGCGGTACGGCCGTAGCCGCGGGCGTCCATCGCGGCGGCGAGGGCGACGGAGCGCTCCAGGGCGCCCTCCAGGACGGGGAGGCCCACCTGGAGCAGGCCCCGCAGGCCCCGGTCCGGGCGGCCGCGCAGGCGGCGGGCGGCGCGCAGGCGCTGGACGTCCGCGATGAGGTTCGGCGCGAAGGTGAGGGCCACGACGACGGCGACGCCCATCTCGTACAGGGCGCCGGGGAGGGACTTGAGGAGGCGGGCGGGGTTGGCGAGGGCGTTCGCCGCGCCGACGCAGATGAGGAGGGTGGCCAGCTTCATCGCGTCGTACAGCGCGAAGGTGAGGCCCTCCGCGGTGACCCGGCCGCCGAGGCGGATGCCCTGCGCCCAGTCGGGGAGGGGGACTTCGGGGAGGGTGAGGAGGGTGTGGGTGCCGGGGATGGGGGAGCCGAGGACGGTGGTGAAGAGGATGCGGATGAGGAGGACGGCGAGGGCGAGTTTGACGAAGGCGCCGTAGGAGCGGGACCACGGGGCGTGCGGGCGGCGGGTGATGACGACGTAGGCGGAGACGGTGATGAGGAGGGCGAGGAGGAGGGGGTTGGTGGTGCGGGTGGCGGCGGTGCCGAGGGCTAGAGCCCAGAGCCACCAGGCGCCGGGGTGTACGGTTTCGCGGCGCTGGTGGGGGGTGGGGGCGCTTACCGGCGCTTGCAGGGTGCCGCCTGCGCCCACCCGTGCCGCCCCAGCGGCACGATTGCCCGCAGGGGGAGCGGCACGATTGCCCGCAGGTTTAACGGGGGGCATTTCTGCGCCGCCTTGCCTGCCAGGCGCCTGCCGCGGCCAGGGCGGCGATCACCGCGATGCCCGCGTAGAGGCCGACCGATGGGCCGTCGTCGTCCTCCGCGGTCTTCGGGGCGGCCGTGGCCGGCGAGTTCTGCTTCTGCGACACCTGTTCGCCGCAGCCCGACTTCGGGTAGCCCGCGATCGCGCACAGCAGGGCGTTGGTGTTGTAGCGGAGGGGGTCGGCGACGGCGGCCAGGGCGTCGGCCGTCGTCGCGTCGGGGGAGACCTGGGCGCAGGCCGTGCGCGGGGCCGGCGGGGTCTCGCCGGACGGGGCGTCGGGGCCCGTACCGAAGTCGAGGACCAGCGCCACCCGCTTGCTGCCGTCCTTCGCCGGGGTCTTCGCGCAGATCGACGCGAAGTCCGCCGTGCCGCGCGGCTGGGCCGCGTCGCCCGAGTTCTCGCTCACCGCGAAGCGGAAGCCCTGCACGTCGCCGTCGGAGGGGCGGACCAGGGACGGGCCCTGGGTGGCGTAGACCCACTTCCCGCCGTCGCGGTCCCAGAAGGACCAGTAGCGGTACCCGGCGGCCTGCGCCTGGCCCGCGGTCCCGATCAGCAGGAACGCGGCCAGGAGGAAGAGGACGACGCGGCGGGTCACGGCTGCTGCTTCTTGTTGCGGTTGCTGAGCAGGAAGCCGATGCCGATGCCGAAGACCAGGCAGACGCCGACGAACCACCAGACGCCGAACGGGGAGTCGTCGTCCTCCTTCTCGTCCGACTTCTCGTCCGCGTTCGCGGACGCGGTGTCCTTCGCCGCCGCTCCCTGCGGAGCCGGCCCCGTCGCGTTCAGCTTCTCCACCAGGTCGGTGCCCCCGAAGGCGCGCGGGTCGGTGCCCGTGGCGTGGGCGGCGAAGATCAGCTGGGCGTAGGCGGCGGGGCCGCTCTCCCCGGCCCACTTCGCGGCGTTCTTCTTCAGCCAGGCCAGCGGCTCGGCCGCCTTGTCCGCGCCGCCCTGCGCCGCGAGGGCGACGACGGCGTCGGCGGTGTTGCCGTAGTCGGGCTGGTCGGCGGAGCCGCCGAGGGCGGAGACGAGGTGGCCGTCCTTGGCGAGCGTGTCGGTGAGGTACGCGGCGGCGTTGGCGGCGGCGCGCTCGCGGGTGGGCTTGCCCGCGTCGGTGCACGAGGCGGCCTCGGACTTCGCACCGGCCTCGGTGACCAGGCCCTTGCCGAGCGCGCCGAGGACACTGGCGGCGGTCGCGTCCGCGTTGGCGAGCAGCTTGCCGTCCTTGTCGGGCTGGAAGGCGAAGGCGCCCGCGCCCTTGTCCTTCGCGCAGGGCAGGGCGAACGTCAGCAGGGCGTCGTACGGGGACTTGCCGCCCTTCTCGACGTCCTCGGGGTTCGTCTCGGTGGCGGTCAGGGCGCCGATGACGACGGAGGTGGAGTTGGCGTCGCTGGGAGTGCCGGGGCTGTAGCCCCAGCCGCCGTCCTTGTTCTGCACGGACTTCAGCCAGCCGAGCGCCTTCTCGACCACGTCGCCGTGCCCGCCGACGGCCCACAGCGCCTGAACGGCGGCGGCCGTGTTGTTGGTGTCGATCGGGGTCTTGGCGTCGCAGGCCGCCGCCGCATCGGCGCGGAAGGGGGCGAAGGCGCCGTTCGCGCACTGCTGGTCCGTGAGCCACTTCACGGCCGTCGAGGACGGGATCACGCCCGCCGTGTCCTGCGCGAGCAGCGCGAGGGACTGGCGCCAGACACCGTCGTACTGGGGGTCGGTGGTCCCGTACAGCCCGGACGGTGCGGACGTGGACGGGGAGGCGGACGGCGACGGATCGGCGGCGGCCGCGGGCGCGGTGGCGGCGCCGATCACGGCTATGGCGGCCAGAGCCGCGGCGCTGCTGCGACGGCGGACGTTCATGATCGGCGGGTGCCTTTCCCTGTGCGGGCCCGGCAGCACGGGGCACCCCCGGCGGCTCGGCCCGTATGCCTCGACGGTGCCCGTGCACCGGCGGGCGCCGGGCACGTGAGCCGGTCACATCCGTGCGGGGCAGTCCGGCTCACCGTCCGGGAGCCCAAGGGGCTCGGCGGCCGGCTCACGGTTGCGGGTCAGCGCCGGAATTGCACCGGCTTCCCCCCGTACGGGTGATGACGACGCCGCCACTTTACCCGCCCCCTCGGGTCCGGACCGAGGGGCGGTCTCAGCGGTGCGCGGCGGCTTCCGCTTCCCTCCCGGCCTCCGTCAGGTCGATCAGCCGGCACACCGTTTCGATGTCCACCCGCACCTGGGCGAGGGAGGTGCGGCCGGCGAGCCAGGTGATCAGGGTCGAGAGCCAGGTGTGCTCGACGACCCGGACCGCCGACAGCTGCTCCGGGGTGGGGTTCTCCAGGCCGCCCATCGCGTCCAGGATGATCGCCGTGGTCTGCCGCGAGACCTGGTCGACCTCCGGGGAGACGCCGCGGTCGGCGAAGGTCAGGGCGCGGGCCATCGCCTCGGCCAGCCGGGGCTCGCGCTGCAGGGCGCCGAAGGCCCGCATCAGGGTCTGCGCCACCCGGTCCCCGGCCGTCTCACCGGTGGGCGGGCTCTTGAGCAGGGTGCCGTGCAGCCGCTCCAGCTGGTCGTGCATGGTCGCGACCAGCAGATGCACCTTGGACGGGAAGTACCGGTAGAGCGTGCCGAGGGCGACCTGCGACGACTCCGCGACCTCGCGCATCTGCACCGCCTCGAAGCCGCCCCGGCAGGCCAGTCGGGCGGTCGCGTGCAGGATGCGGCGGCGGCGCTCCCGCTGCCGCTCGGTCAGGGGCGGGGCGGAGGAGCGGTGCGCCGGACCGGACGCCTCCGCTGTCGCGTGGTCCACCGTGCTCACCTTCTCCCCCGTGGCGTGAATCACCTGATCCACTCGTCACAGCCTGGCTACCTGCCGGTAGATTCGAAGCCGCTGACGATCAAGTCTGAAACTTGTTCTAGATTAACCTCCCGACGTAGTGTCGCGGGAGCGCAGTGAGAAGGGGGCCCAGAGTGACCGCCGAGGCCAGTCAGAGGGGTCCCCGTCCGGAGCCCGCCGCCGACGGCTCGCCACCGCTGCGCATCGCACTCCTCACCTACAAGGGGAACCCGTTCTGCGGCGGCCAGGGCGTCTACGTCCGCCACCTCTCCCGCGAACTGGCCCGCCTCGGCCACCGCGTCGAGGTGATCGGCTCCCAGCCCTACCCCGTGCTCGACGAGGGCCTCGCGGACCGGCTGTCCCTCACCGAGCTGCCCAGCCTCGACCTCTACCGCCAGCCCGACCCCTTCCGCACCCCCAAGCGCGGCGAGTACCGCGACTGGATCGACGCGCTGGAGGTCGGCACGATGTGGACCGGCGGCTTCCCCGAGCCCCTGACGTTCTCGCTGCGCGCCCGCCGCCATCTGCGCGCCCGCCGCGGCGACTTCGACGTCGTGCACGACAACCAGACGCTCGGCTACGGCCTGCTCGGTGACGTCGGCGCGCCCCTCGTCACCACCATCCACCACCCCATCACCGTCGACCGGCAGCTGGAACTCGACGCCGCCGAAGGGCGCAAGCGCCGCTACTCCGTGCGCCGCTGGTACGCCTTCACCCGGATGCAGAAGCGCGTCGCGCGCCGCCTGCCCTCCGTGCTCACCGTCTCCGGCACCTCCCGCCAGGAGATCGTCGACCACCTCGGCGTACGGGACGACCGCATCCACGTCGTCCACATCGGCGCCGACACCGACCTGTTCTCGCCCGACCCGTCGGTGCCCCGGGTGCCGGGCCGGATCGTGACGACGTCCAGCGCGGACGTGCCGCTCAAGGGCCTGGTCTTCCTCGTCGAGGCGCTCGCGAAGGCGCGCACCGAGCATCCCCGGGCCCACCTCGTCGTCGTCGGCAAGCGGCCCGCCGAGGGGCCCGTCGCACAGGCGATCGCGCGCTACGGCCTCGAAGGCGCCGTCGAGTTCGTCAAGGGCATCTCCGACGCCGAACTGGTCGACCTCGTGCGGTCGGCGGAGGTCGCGTGCGTGCCGTCGCTGTACGAGGGGTTCTCACTGCCCGCCGCCGAGGCCATGGCGACCGGCACGGCGCTGCTCGCCACCACCGGCGGAGCGGTCCCCGAGGTCGCCGGACCCGACGGGGAGACCTGCCTCGCGGTGCCGCCCGGCGACGCCGACGCGCTGGCCGCCGGACTGAACCGGCTGCTGGGCGACCGCGAACTGCGGGCCAGGCTCGGCGCCGCCGGACGCGAACGCGTGCTGCGCCACTTCACCTGGGCGCGCGCCGCCGAGGGCACCGTCGCCCGCTACCGCGAGGCCATCGGCCCCGCCGCCCCCACGACCACGCCGAGGATCGTGCCCGCGACCCCGACCACCAGTGACACCGGCGTCTACCCCGAAAGCAGGGCCACGTGCTGACCGTCGACTTCTCCCGGTTCCCGCTCGCCCCGGGCGACCGCGTCCTGGACCTCGGCTGCGGCGCCGGACGGCACGCCTTCGAGTGCTACCGGCGCGGGGCACGGGTCGTCGCGCTGGACCGGAACGCCGAGGAGATCCGCGAGGTCGCCAAGTGGTTCGCGGCGATGGAGGAGGCCGGCGAGGCCCCGGCCGGAGCCACCGCCACCGCCATGGAGGGCGACGCGCTGGCCCTGCCCTTCCCGGACGAGTCCTTCGACGTCGTCATCATCTCCGAGGTGATGGAGCACATCCCCGACGACAAGGGCGTCCTCGCCGAGATGGTCCGCGTCCTCAGGCCCGGCGGGCGCATCGCCGTCACCGTGCCGCGCTACGGCCCCGAGAAGGTCTGCTGGACCCTCTCCGACGCCTACCACGAGGTCGAGGGCGGCCACATCCGCATCTACCGGGCCGACCAGCTCCTCGACCGCATCCGCGAGGCCGGGCTCAAGCCGTACGGCACCCACCACGCGCACGCGCTGCACTCGCCGTACTGGTGGCTCAAGTGCGCGTTCGGCGTCGACAACGACAAGGCGCTGCCGGTGCGGGCGTACCACAAGCTGCTGGTGTGGGACATCATGAAGAAGCCGCTGGCGACGAGGGTCGCCGAGCAGGCGCTGAACCCGCTGATCGGCAAGAGCTTCGTGGCCTACGCCACCAAGCCGCACCTGCCGCCGGTGGACGCCGCGTGACGACCTCGCGCTCGCCCCGCACCCCCCGTACCGAACACCTCGTCCTGCCCGGCGTCCTCACCGAGGCCGAGGCCGCCGCGACCGTCCGCGGCATCCTCGCCGTCCAGCGCGAGGACGGCGCCATCCCGTGGTTCCGCGGACACCACCTCGACCCGTGGGACCACGTCGAGGCGGCCATGGCCCTGGACACGGCCGACGAGCACGAGGCCGCCGAGCGGGCCTACACGTGGCTGGCCCGGCACCAGAACCCGGACGGCTCCTGGTACGCCGCCTACGCCGACGGGGACTTCGCCGACGTCACCGACCGCGGCCGGGAGACCAACTTCGTCGCCTACGTCGCCGTCGGCGTCTGGCACCACTACCTCGCCACCGGAGACGACACGTTCCTGGAGCGGATGTGGCCCGTCGTCCACGCGGCGGTCGAGTTCGTCCTGCGCCTCCAGCAGCCCGGCGGACAGATCGGCTGGCGCCGCGACGACGACGGCACCGGCACCACGGACGCGCTGCTGACCGGCAGCTCCTCCGTCCACCACGCGCTGCGCTGCGCGCTCGCCATCGCCGAGCAGCGCGAAGAGCCGCAGCCCGGCTGGGAGTTGGCGGCCGGTGCGCTGCGGCACGCCATCCGCCGCCACCCCGAGCGGTTCCTGGACAAGGACCGCTACTCGATGGACTGGTACTACCCGGTCCTCGGCGGCGCGCTGACCGGCACCGAGGCCAGGTCCCGCCTCAAGGAGAGCTGGGACCGCTTCGTGGTCCCGGGCTTCGGCGTGCGCTGCGTCGTCCCCAACCCGTGGGTGACGGGCGGCGAGTCGGCCGAACTCGCCCTCGCCCTGTGGGCGGTGGGGGAGTCGGACCACGCCCTGGAGATCCTCCAGTCCATCCAGCACCTGCGGGACGCGGACAGCGGCCTGTACTGGACGGGCTACGTCTTCGAGGACGACGCCATATGGCCGCGCGAGCTGACCACCTGGACGGCCGGATCGCTGCTGCTCGCCGTCGCCGCGCTCGGCGGCCACGAGGCCACCTGCCAGGTCTTCGCGGGCGACCGGCTGCCCAGGGGACTGGACCCGGACTGCTGCGTCTGACCGGCCGGGCCCGGCCGGTCGGGGACGGTCAGTGACGGCCGAGGCGATTGGCCACGGCGTGGCCGACGAAGAGGTAGACGACCGCGGCCAGTCCGTAGCCGGCGACGACCCGGGCCCAGGCCTCGTCGAACGTGAAGAGGTCGTGCGACCAGCCGGCCAGCCAACTGGCCGCGTCATGGACGAACTGCACCAGGTCGTTGGCCCGGTTGGCGTCCAACAGGTACATCAGGATCCACAGGCCGAGGATGAAGGCCATGATGTCCGCGACGATCGCGATGGCCCGGCCGGCGGAGGTGGAACCGCTGTATCTAGACATGCCTTCCGTATGGCCCGGCAGGCCCGGAGGAAACCTGTGCCGACGGCCCCCCACCCGGAACTCGTTCCGGACGGGGGGCCGTTGAGGTGTCGGTGGCGGCGGTGCGATCAGCCGCGCTGGATGCCCGAGGTGTCCTGGAGGACGCCGCGACGGCCGTCCTGGGTCTGCGCGACCAGGTTGGCACCGCGCTGCTCGACGGCCAGGTACCAGGTGCCCGGCGCCAGCTCGGCGATCGGCGTCGGCGAACCGTCCTCCGCGAACAGCGGACGCGGCACCGGCACGGCGAACCAGAACGGGGAGAAGTCCCCGGCCGGCTGCGCCTGCGCCTGCTGCGGCGCCTGCGGCTGACCGGGCTGGGGCTGCCCCGGCTGCGGCTGGCCGGGCTGCGGCTGGCCGCCGAAGGACGGACCGGGCTGACCCGGCTGGGGCTGACCCGGCTGGCCGCCGTACGGCTGCTGCTGGGCGCCCGGGTAGCCGTAACCACCCTGGGGCTGGCCGCCGTAGGGCTGCGGCGCGGCCGGGCGGGAGGCCGGGATCAGGGTGCCCTTGAGGGCGGGGAGCAGCGGCGTGGCCACGGCCGCGGCGGCCATGAGCAGCGTGGCGACGAGAGCGAGGATCAGACCGATCCCGGCCCCGACGTTGTCCAGGCCCCCGTCGTTGTCGAAGGCGCCCGCCGGGTCGAAGATGTTGCCGAGCGCGCACCACGCGGCGAAGACCGTGAAGGCGATGCCGAACTGGCCGAGGTCGAGACCGGCCACCTTCCTGGGCTGCGGCATGGCGCGGTTCACGACGACGAGCGCGGCGCCGATGACGCCCGCCAGGACGACACCGAGCACGACCGAGCCACTGCCCCACAGGCTGGGGATCTCGGCGCCGTCCGGCGCACCGTCGATCGAGTAGATGTCGAGGAACGACGCGATCAACAGCAACACCGCTGCTCCGATCACCACGCCGTCGCCTCGAGTGAGCGAGCGGATATTCACTTCAGGTCCTTCGTAGGTCGTGTCGTCGTCGGTAGAGGCATCGCTGTCACGACGGCGCCGAAAGGTTCCGGTGTGAAGCGCGGGGGTGGCCCCTCATCGTACGGAGGACACTATCGTCCGCACCTCGGGGCTGTCCGCAGGGATCGGGACGCCGGTCGCTACCCGCGCAGGAAACTCACGATTCCCTCAGACATCCCTTGCGCCGCCTTCTGTCGCCAGCTGCCGCTGGTCAGCAGGGCCGCGTCCGTGCCGTCGCGCATGTTGCCGCACTCGATGAACACCTTGGGAACCGTTGACAGATTGAGACCGCCCAGGTCCGTGCGCGTGACCAGACCGGTGCCGTCGCCGAGGTAGTTGGCGGGCGCGGTGCCCGTGACCCGCACGAAGCCGCCCGCGACGCGCTTGCCCAGTTCGGCGGAGGGCGCCACGATCGGGCGGGTGTCGGCGGCCCCGTCGTGCACCTGGCCCGGCAGGATCACGTGGAAGCCGCGGTTGCCGGTCCCCGACCCGTCGGCGTGGATCGAGATCGCGGCGTCCGCCTTCGCCTCGTTGCCGATCCGGGCCCGTTCGTCCACGCAGGGTCCGTACGAACGGTCGCCGTCCTGCGTCAGCTTCACGGTCGCGCCCTGCGCCTCCAGCAGGGTGCGCAGCCGGTGGGCCACGTCGAGGGTGAACTTCGCCTCGGGCCAGCCCGCGTTGGTGGCCGTGCCCGTCGTGTCGCACTCCTTCCAGTGCGTGCCGACGTTCACCTTGCGGTTGATCTCGGACGGGTGCTGGAAGTTGGCGGGGTTGTGCCCCGGGTCGATGACGACGACCTTGCCCCGGAGAGCACCGGAGCCCGCGGCGGGGGCGGACTTCGAGGCGGACGCGGACGGCTCCTCGGACGGGGGCGCGGGGGACGAACCCGCGGGCCTTTTCGCGTCGCCGCCCGCGGAGCCGGTGGCGTCGGAGGACGGAGCCGCCGACGCCCCTGCGCCCGCCGCGTGCCCGGCGTCGCCGCCGCCCCCGTCGTCCGGGCCGCCGACCGCCGCGTACACCCCCCACCCGAGCAGCGCCCCGGGCACGAGCGCGGCGACCGCCACGGTCAGCGGGCGGCGCAGACGGGAGCGGCGGGGCTGGGGAGGTTCGAAGTCCGGGCCTGTGTACGACACGTCAGCGACTCTAACCGCGCCCTCGGATGCCCACGTCCGTTCGCCGCAGGACGCGCAGCGAGTCGGTCGCGGAGACCTCGGTGAACGCGCCGGACGCCAGCGCCCTGAGGTAGACGCGGTACGGGGCCTGGCCGGTGAACTCGTCGGCCGGGTCGGGGAAGACGTCGTGGATGACCAGCAGCCCGCCGTCGGCCACGTGCGGGGCCCAGCCCTCGTAGTCGGCGTTCGCGTGCTCGTCGGTGTGGCCGCCGTCGATGAAGACGAGGCCGAGGGGGGAGTTCCAGACCGCGGCGACCTGGGGGGAGCGTCCGACCAGGGCGACCACGTGCTCCTCCAGACCCGCCCGGTGCAGGGTGCGGCGGAAGGCGGGCAGGGTGTCCATCACACCCAGTTCCGGGTCGACCGTCTCCGGGTCGTGGTACTCCCAGCCCGGCTGCTGCTCCTCGCTGCCCCGGTGGTGGTCGACGGTGAGCGCGGTGACCCCGGCCCGGCGGGCCGCGTCGGCGAGCAGGACGGTGGAGCGCCCGCAGTACGTGCCGACCTCCAGCAGCGGCAGCCCGAGCCCGCCCGCCTCCACGGCGGCGGCGTACAGCGCGCGGCCCTCGTGCGCGGGCATGAACCCCTTCGCGGCCTCGAAGGCGGCCAGGACGTCGGGGGAGGGAGCGGGGAGGGAGCCGGGGGCCGCGGTCATGGGGACCTTTCAGTGGTCGTGCGTCGTGCGTCGTGCGTTGCGCGTCGTACGGGGTGTGCCGGCGCCCCATGCTGCCGTACCCCCCGCCGCGCGATGCGACGGGGGGTACGGGGCCGGGGCGGCAGCGGGTCAGGCCGGGACCGTCTCGCCCGGCAGGGACAGGTCCAGGTCGACCGGGCGGTCGCCGCCGTGGGTGGCCGCGTGGGCGAGCGGGGCGTGGCCCGCGGCCCGGGCGGCCAGGACGTACGGGCCCCCGGCGGGCACGGCCAGTGCGTAGCTGCCGTCGCCCGCGGAGAGGGTCGCGCCCGCCTGCCGTCCGTGCCGGTCGATCAGCGTGACCTTGGCGCGCGGGACGGGGGCGCCGTCGGCGGCCAGCACCCGGCCGCGGAAGCCGTGCGGCGGCTGTCCGGCACCGGCGAGGGCCTGCTCGGCGCGGGCCAGGTTCGCGTCCTCCTCGCTGCTCGCGCGCAGTTGCGAGACCGTCGACGGCCTGCGGCTGGGGAGGAAGAAGGCCAGCACCAGGCCGACGGCGACGGCGCCCGCCGCGATCAGGAAGGAGATGCGGAAGCCGTGCAGGGTGGGGACGGCGACACCGCCCGCGTCGTTCGCCGTGTTGGCGAGGACCATGCCGATGACGGCGCTCGACACCGAGGTGCCGATGGACCGCATCAGCGTGTTGAGGCCGTTGGCGGCGCCCGTCTCCGAGGCCGGGACCGCGCCGATGATCAGCGCGGGCAGGGAGGAGTAGGCCAGGCCGATGCCCGCGCCGATCAGCACCGAGGTGAGGACGGTCTGCCAGGCGGCGCTCATCAGGCCGAGGCCGCCGGTGTAGCCGACGCCGATGATCACCAGGCCGATGATGAGCGTGGTGCGGGGGCCGTAGCGGGCGGACAGGCGGGCGTAGACCGGCGCGGTGAACATCATCGTCAGGCCCAGCGGGGCCACGCACAGGCCCGCGACGACCATGGACTGGCCGAGGCCGTAGCCGGTCTCGGAGGGCAGCTGGAGGAGTTGCGGCAGGACGAGGGAGATGACGAAGAAGGAGACGCCGACCATGATCGAGGCGAGGTTGGTGAGCAGCACCTCGCGGCGGGCGGTGGTGCGCAGGTCGACCAGCGGGGCGGCGACGCGCAGCTCCATCAGGCCCCACAGGAGCAGCACCACGACGGCGGCGGCGAGCAGGCCGAGCGTGGTGGGCGACGACCAGCCCCAGTCGCTGCCCTTGCTGATCGGCAGCAGGAAGAGGATCAGACCGGCCGACAGACCCAGCGCGCCCGGCAGGTCGAAGGAGCCCTTGGCGCGCAGCGGGGACTCCGGCACGACCAGCAGGGTCAGGACGATGGAGACGACACCGAGGCCGGCGGCGCCGTAGTACAGGGCGTGCCAGTCGGTGTGCTGGGCGACCAGGGCCGCGGCGGGCAGGGCGAGGCCGCCGCCGACGCCGATCGATGAACTCATCAGCGCCATCGCCGAGGCGAGCCGCTCCCGGGGCAGCATGTCGCGCATCAGGCCGATGCCGAGGGGTATCGCGCCCATGGCGACACCCTGGAGGGTCCGGCCGACGATCATCGGGACCAGGGCGTCGGTGAGCGCGCTGAGCAGTGCGCCGGCGACCATCACCGACAGGCTGGCGATCAGCATGCGGCGCTTTCCGAACAGGTCGCCGAGCCGGCCCATGATCGGCGTGGCCACGGCTCCGGACAGGAGCGTGGAGGTCAGGACCCAGGTGGCGTTGCTGGGTGAGGTGTCCAGAAGTCGGGGCAGGTCCTTGATGACCGGGACCAGCAGGGTCTGCATCACCGCGACGACGATGCCCGCGAACGCGAGCACCGGGACGGTGGCCCCGCTCGCTCGCCGCGCGGGCTCGTCGGTCGTCGTGTGGGACATGGGGTGGGGCCTCCAGGCCGGAGTGTGTGGATGCGGTGCGTGATCGGATACGTGCAGACTGAACCTCGTGCGCCGGGGCAACTATTCCGTTGCTTCGAGTCGCTAACGAATTCTTGACCGTCTCTTGGGGTGACCACCAGATGGCGAGTAGGTCGCGGGACCTAGGCCGGTCCGGGGCCGAAATACCGATGCAAGGGGTGCACCCGGGTTGAGACCATGACACCCATGCTGGAAGCCAGCGGTATCTCCACCGCCCCCCGAATATCGCCGCGCCGTACCCCACCCACATGGCTGGTCGTCGCGATCGCGTGTGCCGGACAGTTCCTGGTCGTCCTCGACGTGTCCGTCGTGAACGTCGCCCTGCCGTCGATGCGGACCGACCTCGGGCTGAGCGCGCAGGGGCTCCAGTGGGTGGTCAACGCCTACGCCATCGCCTTCGCCGGGTTCATGCTGCTCGGCGGACGGGCCGGTGACCTGTACGGTCGAAAGCGGATGTTCCTGGTCGGGCTGGGGCTGTTCACGCTGGCCTCGCTGGGCGGCGGTCTGGCCCAGGAGGGCTGGCAGTTGCTGCTCGCCCGGGCGGTGCAGGGCCTCGGTGCGGCGGTGCTGGCCCCCTCGACGCTGACGCTCCTGACCGCGGCGGTGCCGGAGGGCGCGGCCCGGGCCCGCGCGATCGCGACCTGGACCGCCGTGGGCGCGGGCGGCGGCGCGGCGGGCGGACTGGTGGGCGGCGTCCTGGTCGACGGGCTGTCCTGGCGCTGGGTGCTGCTGATCAACGTGCCGGTGGGCGCGGTCGTGCTGGCCGGCGCCGTGCTGTGGCTGACCGAGAGCCGGGGCGGCCTGCGCCGCCGCCTCGATCTGCCGGGAGCGCTGCTGGCGACCGCCGGTCTCGCCACGCTGGCCTACGGCATCTCGCAGACCGAGTCCGAGGGGTGGGCGGCGACCGCGACCCTGGTGCCGCTGCCGGCCGGGCTCGCGCTGCTCGGACTCTTCCTCCTCGTCGAGGCGCGGACGGCGTCCCCGCTGATGCCGCTCGGGCTGCTGCGGCTGCGGTCGGTCGCGTCGGCGAACGTGGCGATGCTGGTGTCCGGCTCGTCGATGTTCTCGATGTGGTTCTTCATGACCCTGTACGCGCAGAACGTGCTGGGCTACTCCCCGCTGGAGGCCGGCCTGGCCCTCGTGCCCAGCTCCCTGGCGGTGATCCTCGGCTCGAAGACGGCCCCGCGGTTCCTGCCGGTGCTGGGGGCCCGCAACGTGGCCGTGCTCGGCACGCTCGTCGCGGCGGTCGGCTTCGGCTGGCAGTCGACGATGACCGCGGACGGCGGCTATCTGACCGCGATCATGATCCCCGGCGTACTGATGATGCTGGGCGCGGGCCTCGCGGCGACCCCCCTGGCCTCGCTGGCCATCTCCGGCGCGGCACCCGGGGACGCCGGACTGGTCTCCGGGCTGATCAACACCTCCCGCACGATGGGCGGTTCGCTGGGACTCGCGGCCATGTCGACGATCGCGGCGAGCCGGGCCGGGGGCGAGGACACGGACCCGGCGGCCCTGACGGACGGCTACGCGCTGGTCTTCCGCACGGGGACGGGGGTCCTGCTCGCCGCGGCCGTACTCATGTGGGCATGGCTCCCGCCAGGAAGGCCGACATCCGAGCCGAAGGCCCACAACACGGCCTGACTGCACGGCTGCACCGCTGGGGCGCGAGCAGTTCGCGTCATACCTGTGCCACCGGGTTCGCTGGAGCGCCCCAAAGGGGCGCGGGGCGGTATCCATGTGCGGCTCCGCCGCGGGGCGCGACCAACCCCCACCGGCCCGCGGCCGACGAACCGCCCCCGCCTCGGCAGCCACTCCGGTCGCCCGGCGTCGCCGGTCGGTGGACCGTCCTCAAGGGGCGCGGGGCGGTATCCATGTGCGGCTCCGCCGCGGGGCGCGACCAACCCCCACCGGCCCGCGGCCGACGAACCGCCTCCGGGGACCGGTCAGAGCCACCCCTGCCGCCGCGCAGCGCGCAGCGCCTCCGCCCGGTTGCGGGTCGCCGTCTTGCCGATCGCCGCGGACAGGTAGTTGCGGACCGTCGACTCGGACAGATGCAGCACGCCGGCGATGTCGGCGACCGTCGCCCCGCCCGCCGAGGCCCGCAGGACATCGCACTCCCGCGCCGTGAGCGGGCTCGGACCCGCGCTGAGCGCGGCCGCGGCGAGCGCCGGATCGACGACCGTCTCCCCGGCCAGCACTCGGCGGATCGCCCCGGCCAGCTCCTCCACCGGACCGTCCTTGACCAGGAACCCCGCGGCGCCCGCCTCCATGGCCCGCCGCAGGTACCCGGGGCGGCCGAACGTGGTCAGGATCAGCACCCGGCAGCCGGGCACCCGCTCCCGCAGCTCGGCGGCGGCGTCCAGGCCGCTCAGCCCCGGCAGTTCGATGTCGAGGAGGGCGATGTCGGGGCGGTGCGTGAGCGCGGTGGGGACGATCTCGTCACCGGCCGCCACCTGCGCGACCACCTCGATGTCCTCCTCCATCCCGAGCAGCAGCGCCAGCGCGCCCCGCATCATGCCCTGGTCCTCGGCGAGCAGGACGCGGACGGGGTGGGCGCGGGGCGTCTCGTCGGTCACGGGGCAAGGGTAGAGGGCGGCACAGCGCGGGCCGGGGTGTCACACGGCGCGCGGGCTACACCGGTACGCCCACCGGTTTCCCCTCCGCCCGCACCGGCAGCTCCGCCGTCACCGAGAAGCCGCCCCGCGGCTCCGCCCCTGCCGTCAGCGAACCGCCCGCCGTGGCGAGGCGTTCCCGGAGCCCGGTCAGACCGGTGCCCGGCCCCTGGGGCGAGAGGGCGTCGCCCGTACCGTTGTCCGTGACCGTCAGCCGGACCCGGTCCGCGCTGCCCGCGACCGCGATCTCGCACCGGCTCGCCCCGCTGTGCCGTACGACGTTGGTGACCGCCTCCCGCACGACCCACCCCAGCAGCGCCTCGGCCTGCGGCGGCAGCGGCGGTCCCGAGCGGTGCACCACCGGGTCCACGTCCGCCGCGCTCAGCGCGGAGCGCGCCCGGTCCAGCTCGGTGCCGAGGCTGCCCTCCCGGTAACCGGTGACCGCCTCGCGGACCTCGGTCAGCGCCTGGCGGCCGACCGACTCGATGTCCGTGATCTGGGTCAGCGCCGCGGCCAGGTCGCGGGGCGCCAGCCGGCGGGCGGCCTCCGACTTGACCACGATCACCGACAGCGTGTGCCCCAGCAGGTCGTGCAGGTCCCGCGAGAACCGCAGCCGCTCCTCCGCCACCGCCCGCGTGGCCAGTTCCTCCCTGGCGGCGCGCAACTGCCGTACGGCGTCGGACAGGCTCAGGATCGCGGCCGTCACCATCGTCGACAGGAAGGTCCCGTAGGCGATGTTCAGACCCGTCCAGCCGTCCTTGACGCCCGCCACGACGCCCGCCACCAGCGCCAGCGACCAGCCCCACCGGCCCAGCCACCGGCCGCGCAGCGCCGCCCCCGCGGCCAGGCCCAGCAGCGGGAAGAACAGCAGCCAGCTGCCCCCGTACGCCAGCGCCAGACCGCAGGTCACCAGCGCCATGACGGCCAGCGCCAGCCGCGTGGACGGCGACTCGCGCAACTCCTTGTCGAAGGAACGGAAGGCGACGTAGACGTAGAGCGAGTTGAAGACGAGCAGGCCCGCGCCGCCGATCCAGGGGTTGGAGCTGTCCCCCTGGAAGATGTTCGCCAGGCTGCCCAGGCCCAGCAGCAGCCACGGCAGCAGCGTGAAGCCGGTGGGCGGCGGCCCGATCCGCTCCGGTCGCCCGCCGGTCTCGGCGGCGGGATCGGACTGCCGTGCCAGCTGCCACGCGTCCAGGCGGCACGACATCCTGCGCAGCCGCCCTCGGGTCCCGGTCATGGGTGTCGGCTCCCTTCCACTCCGGTTTCCACTCCGGCGCTCGCGTCGCTCGCGGCGCTCAGCCGGTCGCCGCGCCGCGGCGGTAGGACAGGACGGCGTACGCGCCGAAGGCCAGCAGCCATCCCGTCAGGACGAGAATGGCACCCGCGGGCGGCGCGTGCCCCGTGGCGACCGAGGTGCCCAGTTGCGCGAAGCGGTTGGTCGGGGTGTACGCCGACACCGCGCGCAGCCACTCCGGGAAGAGCGCCAGCGGGAACCACAGCCCGCCGAGCACCGCGAGACCCATGTTCGCCACCATGTTCGCCACGCCCGTGGTCTGCCCGGTCAGCCGGTAGCCGTTGCCGAGCCCCAGCAGCGTGAAGGGCACCGACCCCAGCCACAGCAGCAGCGCCAGCGCCGCCCACTGCCAGGCGTCCAGCCGTACGCCGTTGAGCAGGCCGCCCGCGGCCAGGACGGCCGTGATCGCCGGCAGCACGGTGACCGAGGCGGTCAGGGCACGGCCCACGACCACCTGGTGCGGGGGCATCGGAGTCACCCGCAACTGCCGCAGCCAGCCGATGGCACGGTCCTCGGCGACCCCGCCGCCGGTGTTGAGGGCGGAGCCGACCGCGCCGTACGCGGCCATGCCGACCATCGCGCCCGTCCTCCAGTCGCCCGGGTCGCCCCCGAGGTTGGTGAACAGCAGGTACATCAGCACCGGCAGGGCGACCCCGCCGACGACGAAGCCGGGGTCGCGCAGCGTGCGGCGCGTTTCGAGGACGAGGTAGTCCCTCATCGCACGGCCTCCTTCTCCGGCACCGGCGCCGCCGTCGTCAGGGCAAGGAACGCGTCGTCCAGGGACGCGGGCGCGACCTCCAGACCGCGTATCGCGCCGATCCGGGCGAGGGCGGTCACGGTCGCGTCGGAGTCCTCGGTGCGCAGCACCGCGCGGTCCCCGCGTACCTCCAGCGAGCGGACCCCGGGCAGCAGCGTCAGGTCCTCGGTCGGCCGTCCGGCCAGGTCGAAGGAGACCCGGCTGCCACCGGCCGCCGCCCGGCGCAGCTCGTCGCCGGTGCCGTCGGCGACGACCCGCCCCCGGTCGACGACCAGGATCCGGTCGGCGTGCGCGTCGGCCTCCTCCAGGTAGTGGGTGGAGAAGAGGACCGTGCTGCCGCGCCGGGCGTACGCCCGCATCGACCGCCAGAAGGCGTGCCGGGCCTCCACGTCCAGGGCCGCCGTCGGTTCGTCCAGGACCAGCAGGTCGGGACGGCCGGCCAGGGCGAGGGCGAACCGCACCCGCTGGGTCTGCCCGCCGGACAGCCGGTCCACGCGCCGCCCGGCCAGCTGCGCGATCCCGGCCAGCTCCAGGGCCTCCCCGACGGGCATCGGCGCCGGATAACGGCCGGCCACGAAGGAGACCAGCTCGCCCACGGTGACCCGGGGCACCGCCCGTGCCTCCTGGAGCATGGCTCCCACCCGGCCGGCCCGCACGGCACGCTCCGGGGGCCCGCCGAACAGCTCCACGGTGCCCGCGTCGGGCGGGCACAGGCCGAGCAGCAGCGCGATCGCCGTCGACTTGCCCGCGCCGTTGCGGCCGAGCAGCGCGACCGTCTCCCCGCGCTCGATGCGCAGGTCCACGCCGTCGACGGCGCGGACCGCGCCGTAGGCCTTGGCCGCCCCCGCGAAGGCGACGGCGGGGACGGCGGGGAGGGCGCCCTGTGTCGGTGTCATACCGGGTGACGCTACGGAGCGGGCGGGGACCGGCGGCAGATGCGGTTGTCCGGAGATCGAAAGGACGAATGTCACGGGCGGCCCGCGTCCCGTACGGTCGGGGCTGTCCGTGATCGTCGTCGCGACCGGGAGGAGCAGCAGGGCCATGCCCATCGACGCGGCCGGGGCACTCGGCGCCGCACCCCGGGTCCGGGAGATCGCCTGGGACCACAAGGACGTCCTGCTCTACCACCTCGGCATCGGCGCCGGCCGCCCCGCCACCGACCCGCGCGAGCTGCGCTACACCCTGGAGTCCCGGCTGCACGTCCTGCCGAGCTTCGCGACGGTGGCCGGCGGCGGCGCCCCGGGTGTGATCGGCGCGCTGTCCGTGCCCGGCGTCGACGTCGACCTCGCCCACGTCCTGCACGGCGGGCAGCGGCTGCGCCTGCACCGGCCCGTCCCGGTGCGGGGCCGGGCGAGCGCGGCCTCGCGCGTCGTCGCCGCGTACGACAAGGGCACGGCGGCCGTCCTCGTGCTGCGCACCGAGGTCACCGACGCGGCCGGGCCGCTGTGGACCGACGAGGCCGAGGTCTACGTACGCGGGGAAGGCGGCTGGGGCGGAGACCGGGGCCCGTCCGGGCGCCCCTCGCCACCGCCCGCCGGGCCACCGGACCACGTCGCCGAACATGCCCTGAGGGAGGACCAGGCGCTGCTCTACCGGCTCTCCGGCGACTGGAACCCCCTGCACGCCGACCCGGAGTTCGCCGCGCGCGCCGGTTTCGAGCGGCCCGTCCTGCACGGCCTGTGCACGTACGGCGCCACGCTCAGGACGGTCGTGGACACGCTGCTGGACGGCGACGTGTCCCGGGTGCGCGCCTACCGCACACGGTTCGCCGGGGTGGTGTACCCCGGGGAGACGCTGCGGGTGCGGATGTGGAGGCCCGTCGGGGCGGGTGGTGCGGGTGGTGCTGGTGGTGCGGGGGCGGATGGTGGCGGTGCGAGTCGTACGGGTACGAGTCGTACGGGTACGAGTCGTACCGGTGCGGGAGAGGTCCGCGTTACCGTGAGCGCCGTCGAGCGCGACGACGCGGCCGTCCTCGCCGACACGGTCGTCCGGTACGGGTGAACGACAACGGCCCCGTCCGCCGGATGCGACGAACGGGGCCGGAGCCGCTTGCGCTGGTGCTTGTCCGTGCCGTCAGGCGGCCGTCTCGGACTCCTCGGCGGGCTTGCGGTGGCGGCCCCTGGGAGTCACCACGCCCTCCTGGCTGGAGACCGGTCCGCGGTGCTTGCCGTGGCCGGTGTCGGTCTCGGAAACGTCGGCACCGGCGGCCTGCTTCGGCTGGGTCGTGCTGGTGTCGTTCATCGGAAGGAATTCACCCCGTCAACATGATCTTTCCTACAGCCGGGCGAGTCTAACCGGCACACCTCGGGCCGAATCCAGGCGGCGGCACCAACCGGCACTACTTCGTTACAAGCCGTGCCAGCGGGGCCTGTTGCAGGGGTACGGGGCGGGGCTGAGCGGGGGCGGGAGCGGGCGTCGGGGGGTCCGTCGCACCCGGTTCGCCGGGTTCACCCGGAGTCGATTCCTCCGCATCCGCCGCGTCCTGCACGTCCGTGGCGCCCTCCGCGTCGGGTGCGGCCAGCCGGGCCACGCCGCACGGCGACTGCGGTGTGGAGCACGGCAGCCGCAGCTCCCCGTCCGGGGTCCACAACCCGGCGCCCGTCAACCACCCCTCGGGCGCCGGAAGATGCCGTACGTGCCGCTCGGCGGGCCGCCAGACCCCGACCCAGCTGCCGAACGCGCCGTCCACCCGCAGGGCCACCGCGCAGCGTTCCGGAGTCAGCACCTGCCCCGGCTGGACGGCGAACGGCGTCACCACGCACTCCGGCAGCCGCAGGCACTCCGGGAAGCGCACCGGCAGCGTGCTGCCCAGCACACCCCAGCCGAGCCGCTCCCGCCCCGGCGAGGGGGCGTCCGAGCCGATCAGCACCAGCCCGCTGTCGGGGTCGGCCAGCAGGAGCCGGTCGTCGCTGTCCGCCGCGATCTGCAGCAGCGGCGACACCTCGCCGCCCCGCTCCAGGTCCACCACGACCGCCTTGACGCGCCCGCCGGTCTCCCGGTCCACCGCCAGCATCCGGCCGGTGCGGTCCAGCCAGACCCCGCCCGCGCACCGGCCGGGGATCTCGGCCACCCGCTCGGGCCCGAAGGCCCCGCCCGCGACCTGCCACAGCACCGTCGAGCGCGGACCGGCCGCGAGGGCGTACGCCCGCTCGCCGCCCGGGACCGGCGGCAGCAGCCGCAGCCCGGGGCCGTCCGCCGGGCACTCGACCGCGCCGAGCGGCAGCTCGCCGGTGCCGGGCCCGGTCGGGTACAGCAGCGCGAAGACGTGCCGGCCGGCCGCGACCCGGTGGACCAGGACCCGCCCGTCGCCCATCGGCTGCACCTCGGTGCCGGGCTCCTCCGGCTGGTTGCCCGGCAGCGGCACCGCGTACGGCTCGGGGCCGTCCAGGGTCCAGCGCTCCGGGAACCACGCGTCGCCGCCCTCCCCGCTCCGGGCGAGACGCGCCGCGTAGGCACCCTCCGCGGTGATGCTGCAGCCCGCCCGCGGGCCCCCGCCGTTCCCGGGGTCCGCCGAAGGCTCGATCGCACAGGCCGTCATCGTTCGGTCACCTCCGGCGACGAAGTTAGTTTTCGTACGCACGGGCGGGGGACCGGCAGTCGTCCCCATCACACATACGTGTGTCACAGGAACGATTCGCCTGAGGGAAGGGCACGGCGTGTGCTGTGCCGGAGGGGACGGCCGCGGCGGCGGACGGTGTGCGCATCGGCGGGTA
This sequence comes from Streptomyces sp. BBFR25, assembly GCF_044590125.1. Classification (NCBI taxonomy): domain Bacteria; kingdom Bacillati; phylum Actinomycetota; class Actinomycetes; order Kitasatosporales; family Streptomycetaceae; genus Streptomyces; species Streptomyces sp. BBFR25. The sequence continues at coordinate 2,658,709 of NZ_CP172447.1, read as the reverse complement.
CAACGGCACAGAACCTCCAGGTAGCCTTGCACGCGTGCCCCGTCTGTCAGAAGTCATCGCCGCGCTGGACAACCTGTGGCCCGCCGAGCGGGCCGAGTCCTGGGACGCGGTCGGCACCGTCGTGGGCGAGCCCGGCCAGGAGGTCTCCCGCGTCCTGTTCGCCGTGGACCCCGTCCAGGAGATCGTCGACGAGGCCGTGCAGCTCGGCGCCGACCTGCTCGTCACCCACCACCCGCTGTACCTGCGCGGGACGACGACGGTCGCGGCGTCCACCTTCAAGGGCCGCGTGGTGCACACGCTCATCAAGAACGACATCGCCCTGCACGTCGCCCACACCAACGCCGACACCGCCGACCCGGGCGTCTCCGACGCGCTGGCCGGCGCCCTCGACCTGAACGTCGTACGGCCCCTGGTGCCGGACCCGAGCGACCCCGCGGGGCGCCGCGGCCTGGGCAGGGTGTGCGAGGTGCAGCATCCGCTGACCGTCCGCGAGCTGGCCGCCCGCGCCGCAGAGCGGCTGCCCGCCACGGCGCAGGGCATCCGCGTCGCGGGCGACCCGGAGGCGACCGTGCGCACCGTCGCCGTCAGCGGCGGCTCCGGCGACAGCCTCTTCGACCACGTACGGGCGGCCGGCGTCGACGCCTTCCTCACCGCGGACCTGCGCCACCACCCGGTCTCGGAGGCCCGCGCCCACAGTCCCCTCGCGCTGCTCGACGCGGCGCACTGGGCCACCGAGTGGCCCTGGTGCGAGCTGGGCGCGGCCCAGCTCGACGAGATCTCCGACCGCAACGGCTGGGACCTCAGGGTCCACGTCTCGAAGACGGTCACCGACCCGTGGACCGCCCAGGTGGCGTCCGCCCCGACCTCTAACGCAATGGGAGCCCCCAACTGAAAGCCGCGCCCGCCGACCAGAACCGACTCCTCGACGTCCAGGGCCTCGACACGCGTCTCCAGCAGCTCGCGCACAAGCGCCGGTCCCTGCCCGAGCACGCCGAGATCGAGTCGCTGACCAAGGACCACACCCAGCTGCGCGACCTGCTCGTGGCCGCGCAGACCGAGGAGAGCGACTGCGCCCGCGAGCAGACCAAGGCCGAGCAGGACGTGGACCAGGTGCGCCAGCGCGCCGGCCGCGACCAGCAGCGCCTGGACTCCGGCGCCGTCACCTCCCCGAAGGACCTGGAGAACCTCCAGCGCGAGATCGCCTCCCTCGCCAAGCGCCAGGGCGACCTCGAGGACGTCGTCCTGGAGGTGATGGAGCGCCGCGAGTCCGCGCAGGAGCGGGTCGCCGAGCTGACCGAGCGGGTCGGCGCGGTGCAGGGCAAGATCGACGACGCCACCGCGCGCCGTGACGCGGCCGTCGAGGAGCTGGACGGCGAGATGACCTCGGTGACCAAGGAGCGCGAGGTCATCGCGGGCTCCGTCCCCGAGGACCTGCTGAAGCTCTACGACAAGCTGCGCGAGCAGCAGGGCGGCGTCGGTGCGGCCAAGCTGTACCAGCGCAGCTGCCAGGGGTGCCGTCAGGAGCTGGCCATCACCGAGCTGAGCGAGATCCGCGCGGCGGCGCCTGACACGGTCGTACGCTGCGAGAACTGCCGCCGCATCCTGGTGCGCACGGCGGACTCCGGGCTCTAGGGGGCCGGTCGGTGGCTGATCGGCGGGAGACGCGGTGACCGGTCCGGCGCGGGAGTTCGTCGTCGAGGCCGACGGCGGGTCACGGGGCAACCCGGGGCCCGCGGGCTACGGCGCGGTGGTGCTGGACGCGGCGACGGGGGAGACCCTGGTGGAGGCCGCGGAGTACCTCGGGGTCGTCACGAACAACGTCGCCGAGTACCGGGGCCTGCTGGCCGGCCTGCGCGCGGCGAGGGAACTGGACCCGGACGCCACCGTTCATGTCCGCATGGACTCCAAGCTCGTCGTCGAGCAGATGTCGGGCCGCTGGAAGATCAAGCACCCGGACATGAAACCCCTGGCGACCGAGGCGTCCCGCGTCTTCCCACCGGGGCGCGTGACGTACGAGTGGATCCCCCGCGCGCACAACAAGCACGCCGACCGCCTGGCCAACGAGGCGATGGACGCGGGCGCACGCGGCGAACAGTGGTCGCCGTCGGCGTCGACGGCGGACCTGGACACGGGCGGTACCGCCGACCGCGCCGCACGTGCCGGGGAGGCCGGGGCAGGGGCCCGGGACGGTGCCGGTGCGCGGGCCGTGGTGGGCGGTGATGCGCGGGGCGCTGCCGGTGGTCGTGCGGCCGGGGGCCGCCGTAGCGGAGACGAGTCGGCCGCGGGCGAGCGGCTCGCGCAGGCGGCCCGGACCGGCGCGGAGACCGTGGCGCCGGGCGCGGTGGCTCGCCCCTCTGCAGCAGGCAGCACCGCCGGGACTCCGTCCGCCGACGGCACTGCCGGGACTTCGGCCACCGGCGGCGCTGCCGGGACTTCGGCCACCGGCGGCGCTGCCGACCGCGCTGCCGGGACTTCGGCCACCGACAGCGCTGCCGGGACTTCGGCCACCGGCGGCGCTGCCGGGACCTCGGCCGCCGCTGACGCCGATGTGCGGGCCGCGAAGGCCGTGGCCTCGCCCGGCTGGGGACCCCCCGACATGGGCGCGCCGGCCACCTTCGTCCTCCTGCGGCACGGGGAGACGCCCCTTACCCCGCAGAAGCGGTTCTCCGGGAGCGGCGGCAGCGATCCGTCCCTGTCACCCGTCGGCCGCGAGCAGGCCGAGAAGGTCGCCGAGAGCCTCGCCCGGCGCGGCACGATCGAGGCCATCGTCGCCTCGCCCCTGGCCCGCACCCGCGAGACCGCCGGCATCGTCGCCGCCCGCCTGGGGCTGGAGGTGACGGTCGAGGAGGGGCTGCGCGAGACCGACTTCGGCGCGTGGGAAGGGCTCACCTTCGGCGAGGTGCGCGAACGGTACCCCGCCGACCTGGACGCCTGGCTGGCCTCGCCGGACGCGGAACCGACCGGCGGCGGCGAGAGCTTCGCGGCCACCGGCGCCCGGATCGCCGCCACCCGCGACAAGCTCGTCGCGGCGTACGCGGGCCGCACGGTGCTGCTGGTCTCCCACGTCACGCCGATCAAGACGTTCCTGCGACTCGCCCTGGGCGCCCCGCCCGAGTCGCTGTTCCGGATGGAGCTGTCGGCGGCGTCGCTGTCGGCGGTGGCGTACTACGCGGACGGCGGCGCCAGTGTCCGCCTGTTCAACGAGACGTCCCACCTGCGCTGAGCGCCGCCGCCTCGCGGGCCAGCCCCTCCACGCGCCCCCAGTCCCGGCCGGCCACCGCGTCCTTGGGCAGCATCCAACTACCCCCGACGCAGCCGACGTTGGGCAGCGCAAGGTACTCCGGCGCGGAGGCCGCGGAGATGCCGCCGGTCGGGCAGAAGCGGGCCTGCGGCAGCGGCGCGGCGAGCGCCTTGAGATAGGCGGTGCCGCCCGCGGCCTCGGCCGGGAAGAACTTCATCTCCCGCACCCCGCGCTCCAGCAGCGCCACCACCTCCGACGTGGTCGACACCCCCGGCAGGAACGGCACTCCGGACGCCCGCATAGCCTCCAGCAGCGCGTCCGTCCACCCCGGGCTGACCAGGAACCGCGCCCCGGCCGCCACGACCTCCGCGACCTGCTCCGCCGTGATGACCGTGCCCGCGCCGACCACCGCGCCCGGCACCTCGTCCGCGATGGCCCTGATCGCGTCGAGGGCGACCGGCGTCCGCAGGGTCACCTCGATCGCGGGCAGCCCACCGGCGACGAGCGCCCTGGCGAGCGGCACGGCGTCGGCGAGATCGTCGACGACCACGACGGGCACGACGGGCGCGAGATCCAGCACCGAGGCGGCGGGGGAGGAGGGCAGCGGAGAATTCATGCCCTCATCGTGCCGCCGAAAAACACTCCCTGCAATCGCCGTTGCATTCTGCGCAACAGAAGCGGGTGGGCGGATCAATGCACCTCGTCCACCAGCACGTCCAGCGACCACGGCCGCCCGGCCTTCCCGGGCGCCGCCGCCTCCACCTCGTACCCCAGGTCCCGCAAGGCCTCCACCAGCTCCGCCGGTCCCGCGGGCGCGGTCCCGGACGCTAGCAGACTCCGTACGATCCGCCCCTTGGTCGCCTTGTTGAAGTGGCTGACCACCTTCCGGGTCGGCGCGTGCAGCACCCGCACGGTCGCCGTCCGCGAGGCGACCTCGCCCTTCGGCTTCCACGCCGCCGCGTACGCCGCCGAACGCAGGTCGAGCACCAGCCCGTTCCCGGCCGCCTCCGGCAGCACCTCGGCCATCGGCGCCCGCCAGTGCGCACCCAGTGCCCCGAGTCCGGGCAGCTTCACGCCCATCGAGCACCGGTAGGAGGGAATCCGGTCGGTCACCCGCACGGCACCCCACAACCCCGAGAACACCAGCAGCGACCTGGCGGCCCGCCGCTTGGCGGCGGCGTCCAGCGAGGCCAGGTCCAAGGCGTCGTACAGCACACCGGTGTAGATCTCCCCGGCCGGACGCGCACCCGCCGTCAGCAGCTCCACGTTCTTGGCGACCTCGCCGCGCAGGCCCTCGCTCAGCCCGAGCACCTCGCGCGCCTTCTCCTCGTCGCCGGCACACAGCTCCACCAGCTCGGCGAGGACGGCCTCCCGGGCCGCGGTGAGGCCCGGCAGGGACAGCGACCCGGTCTTCAACGGGGTGCCCCGGCCGGACGCGGCCTTCCCCTCGGACGGCGGCAGCAGGACAAGCACACGTACTCCTTCACTCGCGAGCCCCAGGCTCCCGATCAGGGTACGGCGTAGCCCTCCCGTGCCTGCTCGACGGCCCGTACGAGCGCCCCGGGGTCGTCGGCGTGACACCGCACCACGCGGACCTCGCGCCGCCGCCCGAAGAAGGAGACGTGGGCGACCGGCTCGGCGAGTTCGACGGTGACGGAGGTCTGGGACCCCACGGCGAGGTCCAGCTCCCCGTCCGTCCGCTCGTGCGTCGCCCGCAGCTCACGCCGGACGGAGGCGATCCGCTCCAGCGGTATCCGTACGTCGACGTGGACGGCCCGCCGGATCCGCAGCGTCCCGGCGGTCGGGTCCAGGACGTGCGGCCGGACCACGGACGCGGCGTGCAGCCCGATCACGATCACGACCGTGTACACGTCCAGCAGCAGCACCACGTGGTGCACGGCGGGCCAGTCCCGCAGCAGCACGGACATCATCACGGACTCGACGACACACACGAACGCGAACCCGGCCATCATCGCGCCCTGCCCGCGCGCGTACCCGAAGACCGACCCGCCGGCCACCGCCCCGTGGATCCGCCGGACCGCCCACAGCCACAGACTGGCCAGCAACCGCAGCTCGTGCCGGATCAGGAGGCGCGGGAGCGCGACGAGGGACCGGCCCGGACCCGGACCCTGGCCCGTCATGACCGCCGCTCCCGCGACACGAGGGCGAGCGCCTGCCGCACCGCCTCCGCCTGCCCCGGCGCGAAGTCGGCGTACATGGCGCGCAGCACGCCGTGGTCGGAATCGAGGTCGACGCCCTCCGCGGGCAGCAGCTCCGCCGGGATGCAGTCGGCGAGCGCCCGCGCGGCCCCGGCCACCCGGGGATCGTCGGCTCCGGCGTCCGCCAGCTCGTCCAGCAGGGCGTACGCCTGGTGGGCGCGCGCCACCGCCTCCGGCGACTCGAACGCACCGCGCAACGTGGCCAGCATCCCCTCCCGCTCCTCCGGTCCCACCGCGCCCTCCATGAATGCCAGCATCTCCCGGTCCCGCAGGGCCATCGGCGAACCGGACACGTCCCCCATCCCGGCGAACAACCCGGCCAGCTCCGGCGAGACCGGCCCCTCGGCCGGCAGCCCGCCCTCCGTCTCCAGCAGCGCCCGCAGCCGCGCCCGGCGGTCCCGGATCGCCGCCTCCTGCCGCGCGAGATCCGCGTCCAGTTCCTCCAGCACCTCGGCAAGATCCTTCCCGGCCTCGTCCGCGAGCACGTCCCGCACCTCCGCGAGCCCGAGCCCCAACTCGGTCAGCCGCCGGATCCGGGCCAGCACGACGACGTGCCGCAGCGTGTACGTCCGATACCCGTTGGCCAGCCGCTCCGGCTCGGGCAACAGGCCCTGGTGGTGGTAATGCCGCACGGTCCGCGTGGTGACGCCGACGGCGTCGGCGAGTTCTCCGATCCGCATGGCTCCAGTAGAAACGTTGACGCTGCGACAGGGTCAAGCGGACACGATCGAGGGAACGGAGTCCCCGCTCACGGACAACGGTGGGGTGATCGCGCCACCATGGCCGACGAGGAACGAAGGGAATGCACCTTGGCGACGACGCATGACCCGATCTCCCTGCAGCTGCTCCTGGAGTGGTTCGTCGAGCTGGAAGCTCCTATGGGCTTCCGGGCGGAACTCATTGAGGGCGAGTTCGTCCTCACACCGCCGCCGGACGGAGATCATGAACACTGCGTCGGCCGAATCGTGAGCCAGGTGTACAGGCGATCGCGAGTCGACATGCAGTTCTCCGCGCGCAAGGGCCTGACCTTGAGGAACGCGGCGGGACAGCCCTTGGACCATGTGATCCCGGACGGCACCTTCGTCTCCCGTGAGCTTCGGCTGTTCCGCGGGGCACCGCCCCGGATGCCGTGCGAGGGCGTAACCCTGGTGCTGGAGGTGGCGTCCCCGCGCCGACGGTCCGACCGGGAGACCAAAGTCCGTGCCTACGCCCGCGGAGGCATTCCCCTCTACCTCCTCGTCGACCGCGACGAGTCCTCCATCACGCTGTTCAGCACGCCGGAGAAGGACGACTACCGAGAGCACTGCACCCGCCCCTTGGGCAAGTCACTCACGCTCCCCGCCCCCTTCTCCTTCGACCTGGACACCGCCGACTTCCTCTGATCCCGTAGGGGCCGGGGGTGGGCAGCGGTGGACGCACGGGGTGAACAGGCACGCTGGACCAGGGCACGGCTGGGGACGGCCGGACCGTCCCTCGATCTCCTCACCGCCCGCTTCGACCGGCACGTCTACGCCCCGCACGCCCACGACGAGTACACCGTCGGCGTCACCGTCGGCGGCCTGGAGGTCATCGCCTACCGGGGCGGTCACATCCACTCCGGGCCGGGCTCCATCGTCGTCCTGGAGCCGGGCGAGGTGCACACCGGCGGCCCCGCCGCCCCGGACGGCTACTCGTACCGCGCCCTGTACGCGGCCCCGCACCTCCTCACCGACGGCACCCGGACGACCACCGCCCTCCCGCACTTCCGCGAGCCCGTCCTCGACGATCCCGAACTCGCCGCCGCCCTGCGCGCCGCGCACACGGACCTGGCCCGCTGCCCCGACCCCCTGGAGGCGGAGTCCCGCCTGCCCTGGCTGCTCACGGCGCTCGCCCGCCGCCACTCCACGGCCCGCGCGGCCGACGACACGGTCCCCGGCGCGGACCGCGTCGCCCGCCTCGTACGCGACCGCCTCGCCGACGAACTCCTCGCCCCGCCGTCCCTGGCGGCCCTCGCCACCGACCTCGGCCTGTCCCGCTACCAACTCCTGCGGGCCTTCCGTACGGCGACGGGCATGCCGCCGTACGCCTGGCTAGCCCAGCACCGGGTGGCCAGGGCGCGCGGACTCCTGGACGCGGGACTGCGCCCCGCCGAGGTGGCGGCGCTGGTGGGCTTCGCCGACCAGGCCCACCTGACCCGCTGGTTCCGGCGGGTCCTCGGGGTGACCCCGGCGGCGTACCGCAACAGCGTTCAAGACCGCGCGGGGTGAGACGGCCGAGACTCACCGCATGACTGCACGCGGCTGGTTCCTGTTCTCCCTGATGGGAGTGGTCTGGGGCGTCCCCTACCTGATGATCAAGGTGGCGGTGGACGAGGTGTCCCCGTCCGGAGTGGTGTTCACGCGCTGCGCGCTCGGCGCGGCACTCCTGCTCCCCTTCGCCCTGCGCAAGGGAGACCTCTTCGGCACCGTACGGAGCCACTGGAGGCCGATGCTGGCCTTCGCCGTGATCGAGATCATCGGCCCCTGGTGGACCCTGACGGACGCCGAACGCCACCTGTCCAGCTCCACCGCCGGGCTGCTGATCGCGGGCGTGCCGATCGTCGGCGTGCTCCTGGCCCGCTTCTTCGGCGCCGAGGAACGGGTCGGCGCCCGCCGCGTCACCGGACTCGGCCTGGGCCTCGGGGGCGTCGCCGTCCTCACGGTGCCGCACCTCACCGGCGGTGACGCGCGCTCGCTGGCCGAGGTGCTGGTGACGGTCGTCGGCTACGCCACCGCGCCCCTCATAGCCGCCCGCCACCTCAAGAACGTCCCCACCCTCCACCTCATCACCCCCTGCCTCACCCTGGCCGCCATCGTCTACGCTCCCGCGGCTTTCCTGACCCGGCCCACCAGCCTCCCCTCCGGCGAGGCCCTGGCAGCCCTGGCCGGCCTCGGCCTCGTCTGCACCGCGATCGCCTTCGTGGCCTTCCTGGAGCTGATCAAGGAGGTCGGCCCGGTCCGGGCCGGCGTCATCACCTACGTCAACCCGGCGGTCGCCGTCGCCGCGGGCGCGCTCGTCCTGGACGAGGACCTCACCCTCGGCATCGCCGTCGCCTTCACCCTCATCCTCATCGGCTCGGTCCTCGCGACGGCCGCCGCCGGTCCGGGGCGGGAGGTCCGCCGGGTACCATGGTCGACACGGCAGACGAGCCGGGCGGGCGGCCGCGTGGAGTCCCTCACGGGACTTCCCGAGGAACGTCCGGGCTCCACAGGGCAGGGTGATGGCTAACGGCCACCCGGGGTGACCCGCGGGACAGTGCCACAGAAAGCAAACCGCCCGGGACCTCGGTCCCGGGTAAGGGTGAAACGGTGGTGTAAGAGACCACCAGTGCCCAGGGCGACCTGGGCAGCTAGGTAAACCCCACCCGGAGCAAGGTCAAGAGGAGACGCCTCCTCGCAAGAAGGGGCGACTCTGCGCGGACGATCGAGGGCTGCCCGCCCGAGTCCGCGGGTAGACCGCTGGAGGCCGGTGGCAACGCCGGTCCTAGATGGATGGCCGTCGCCGGAAGGCCCGCGAGGACCTTCCGGAACAGAACCCGGCGTACAGCCCGACTCGTCTGCCGCCCCTGTGCTGCGCTACGGGTGCACCTGCCACCAGCGGTCCGCCGCGGCGCGAGCCACTTCGGCGTCGTACTGACCGGCGTCGAAGTGGAGCTCCGGCGGCGGGTAGGGCGTCGTCATCCCCGCCCCCGACGGAACTTCCCAGTCCGACCACTGCACGATCTCCCCGAACCGCTGCACTCCGGTTCCCCCAGCTCCAGGCGACGCGCCTCGACGGTGGCCCACAGCGGGCTGGGCCGGCCGGCCGGCAGCACATCAGCCGCGTACGGTCCGCGCCCGCCTTCGCCGACCGCCTCTTCGACCATGTCCTCGCCGTTGACCCAGAACCGCAGCTGTGCGGCGAACCGGGGCCCCGGCGGCAATACCCTGATCTCCAAACGATCGAACATCAGACCAGCCTACGAGGCCCGCTGAGGTCGCTCCATGGCCTCGGCGCGCCCCCTCACGCGAACCCCGGCATCACCCGCTCCGCGATCAGCCTCAGCTGGGTGTCCACGTCTGCCGCTCCCTCCAGGTCCCGGCCCGTGAACGCCCGTACCAGAGCGCGGTCCGTGATCGCGCAGATCATGTGGTTGACGCCGCTGGGGGCGATGTCCCGTTCGATCTTCTCGCGGCACTCCTCGGGCGTGCCCGCGACCGAGAGGCGGTCGGCGATGGCCGGGGAGGTCAGTTCGATGCCGCGGGCCAGGTCGCCGGCGGCGATCGCGTCGATGACCGGCTTCAGTTCCGCCGGGTCGACGCCGTTGCGGCGCAGTTGCTCCTCCGGCATGGAGGAGGCGTAGATGCCGACCATGCTGCGTGCCGCCTCCTTGGCGACCGCCGAGTCGGGGCCGGTAGCGAAGACCACCCACGCTCCGATGTCCAGTGAGCGCCAGTCCTTGCCGGCCCGCTCCGCGCCCGCCCTGATGTGCCGCACCGCGTAGTCGTAGGCCTCGCGGGTGTAGCTCAGGGCGTGGTGGCAGCCGTCCGACAACTCCCCGGCCGCCTCGAAGGACTTCGGCCCGCGCATCGCGCCGAGCTTCAGCGGCAGCCGGTCCTGGACGGGCCGGGCGAAGGTGAACAGGCCGTCGTAGGAGAAGAACTCGCCCTCGTGTGTGATGGCACCCTCGTCGAGGAAGGTGCGCATCACGTGCAGGGCTTCCTTCACGCGGGACAGCGGCCTGGTGCGGGCCCAGTCGATGCGGTACTGGGCCAGCAGGCCGAAGTTGCCGCTGGACAGGACGCCTTCGGCGCGGCCGCCGGAGAGTTCGTCGAGGGTGGCGAGGGCCTGGGCGATCAGCGTCGGCTCGCGCAGCGTCACCGGGGAGACGCTCGGCCCGAGGCGGATGCGGCTGGTGCGGCCCGCTGCCGCGGCGAAGAGCAGCCACAGGTCCTTGTGCCAGGTCTCGTCGGCGGCGTAGCAGGCGTGGAAGCCGAGTTCGTCGGCGAGCCGGATCGACTCCAGGGACTCGGCCAAGGGGTAGTCGGGGAGCATCGCGTAGCTGAACCTCACGAGCCTCAACCTCCGTTGTTCCGTTGGGGGGAACCTGGGGAACGGTGCTCTGCCTCTACCGAGGATGTGAGTCCGGGGCGGGGCTGTCCAGGGAACGGGACCTCGAAAGTTTCGGTGATGCTCATAGTCCTTTCCGGTGGTTTGGGGGAGGGGGCTCCGTAGGCGGTGTGCTGTCTCGCTGTGTGTGCCAGCCGAACTGGGAGTTCCGTCGACAACGGGCGCCTTTCGGGGTGTCGAAGGTTTCGAAATAATTACCGAAACTGTTGACGCTTGATGGGTGCAGGTCAACACTGTCGCCGTTGTCCGAACCGCAGGAGAGGAACACCCCCCATGAACCTGCTCGTCCAACCGAGGCGTCGCAGACGAGGCCTCGTCACCCTGCTCGTCAGGAGCGCCTGGGCCGTCGCCCTCGCCGCCCTCGCCGCGCTGATGCTGCCGGGCACCGCGCAGGCCGACACGGTCGTCACGACCAACCAGGAGGGCACCAACAACGGCTACTACTACTCGTTCTGGACCGACAGCCAGGGCACCGTCTCCATGAACATGGGCTCCGGCGGCCAGTACAGCACCTCGTGGCGCAACACCGGCAACTTCGTCGCGGGCAAGGGCTGGAGCAACGGCGGGCGCAGGACCGTCCAGTACTCGGGCAGCTTCAACCCGTCCGGCAACGCGTACCTGGCGCTCTACGGGTGGACGTCGAACCCGCTCGTCGAGTACTACATCGTCGACAACTGGGGCACCTACCGGCCCACGGGCGAGTTCAAGGGCACCGTCACCACCGACGGCGGTACGTACGACATCTACAAGACGACGCGGTACAACGCCCCCTCCGTCGAGGGCACCCGCACCTTCGACCAGTACTGGAGCGTCAGGCAGTCCAAGCGGACCGGCGGCTCCATCACCACCGGGAACCACTTCGACGCGTGGTCGCGGGCCGGGATGCCGCTCGGCAACTTCAGCTACTACATGATCATGGCCACCGAGGGCTACCAGAGCAGCGGCAGTTCCAACATCAACGTCGGGGGCACCGGCGGCGGTGGCGGCGACAACGGGGGCGGCGGAGGCGGTGGGGGTGCCTGTACCGCGACGCTCTCCGCCGGGCAGAAGTGGGGCGACCGGTACAACCTCAACGTCTCCGTCAGCGGTGCCAGTGACTGGACGGTGACGATGAACGTGCCGTCCCCGGCGAAGGTGCTGGCGACCTGGAACGTCAACGCCAGTTACCCGAGCGCGCAGACGCTGACCGCGAAGTCGAACGGCAGCGGCGGCAACTGGGGCGCCACCATCCAGGCCAACGGCAACTGGACCTGGCCGAGCGTGTCCTGCAGCGCGGGCTGACCACCGCACCAGCGGAGAGGGAGGAATCACTCCATGCGTACTCGTATGCGCACTCGTATGCGTACTCTGGCCACCGGCGTCGCCGTCACCGCGCTCGCCGCCGCGGGCACCGTCGTGGCCGGTGCCGCCCCGGCCCAGGCCGCGGCCTGCAACGGCTACGTCGGGCTCACCTTCGACGACGGCCCCTCCGGCAGCACCCAGGCCCTGCTCAACGCGCTCCGGCAGAACGGGCTGCGGGCCACCATGTTCAACCAGGGGCAGTACGCCGCCCAGAACCCCTCGCTGGTCCGGGCCCAGGTCGACGCCGGGATGTGGGTCGCCAACCACAGTTACACCCACCCGCACATGACCCAGCTCAGCCAGGCCCAGATGGACTCGGAGATCTCCCGGACCCAGCAGGCGATCGCGGGCGCGGGCGGCGGGACGCCCAAGCTGTTCCGGCCGCCCTACGGCGAGACCAACGCGACGCTGCGGTCGGTCGAGGCCAAGTACGGGCTGACCGAGGTGATCTGGGACGTCGACTCCCAGGACTGGAACAACGCCGGCACCGACGCGATCGTGCAGGCCGTCTCACGCCTCGGCAACGGCCAGGTCATCCTCATGCACGACTGGCCCGCCAACACACTCGCGGCCATTCCGCGCATCGCGCAGACCCTGGCGGGCAAGGGACTGTGCTCCGGCATGATCTCGCCGCAGACCGGCCGTGCGGTCGCCCCCGACGGAACCGGCGGCGGTGGCGGCGACAACGGTGGCGGCGGAGGCGGTGGGGGTGCTTGTACCGCGGCGCTGTCCGCCGGGCAGCGGTGGGGGGACCGGTACAACCTCAACGTCTCCGTGAGCGGTGCCAGTGACTGGACGGTGACGATGAACGTGCCGTCCCCGGCGAAGGTGCTGTCGACCTGGAACGTCAACGCCAGTTACCCGAGCGCGCAGACGCTGACCGCGAAGTCGAACGGCAGCGGCGGCAACTGGGGCGCCACCATCCAGGCCAACGGCAACTGGACCTGGCCCAGCGTGTCCTGCAGCGCGGGCTGACCGAGCCGAGCCCGCCCGGTCCGCACCCGTGGTCAAGGCTCACGGGTGCGGCCCTCTTCGGTCGCCCCTTCCTTCACCCACCCAGCGAGCGTCCCGCCACCCGCGCCAGGTGCCTGCCGAAGACCTCCCGGGCCTCGGGTGTCAGGGTCCGCAGGGCCACCATCGCCGTGATCACGACGTCGCACAGCTCCGCCTCCACGTCGTCCCAGGTGTGGGTGACGCCCTTCCGCGGGTTCTGGCCGGTCGCGCCGATCACCGCCTCGGCGACCTCGCCGACCTCCTCCGACAGTTTCAGCATCCGCAGCAGCAGGCCCTCCCTGCCGCCGACGGGCTGGTCCGCCTCCAGCCACGTCCACAGGGCGTCGACGGTGTTCCAGAGGTCGTCGGCGCGCGCGCCGTCCGGGGTGTCGCTCATGTGGAGCAGCGTGCCACGTTCCCGCGGGCGTCAGTCGAAGAGTGTCTCCTGGCGCCCCTCGGCCGCCCGGCGCAGGCGCCTGTTCCGCGCCCCCACGACCACCGTCGTGGCCGCCGCGGTCACCGCGAGGGCGGCCGGGACCATCCAGTTCCGGTTGACCGCGTGGCCGAGGGCGTGGTCGAGGGAGAGGCGGCCGGGGCCGCTGACGGCGAGGCCCGCGGCGGTCAGGCCGAGGGAGGCCGCGTACTCGTAGCCGCCGGCCTGGGCGAAGAAGCCGTTCGGGGCGTGCACCGCCGCGGCGCCCGCCATCGCGCCCGCCGCGGCCGCGCCCGCCGCCGGAGTGGCCAGGCCCAGCGCCAGCAGCGTCCCGCCGCCCGCCTCGGCGAGGCCCGCCGCGGCGGCGCTGGCCCGGCCCGGCGCGTAGCCCATGGCCTCCATGGCCCGGCCGGTCTCCCCGATGCCCGCGCCGCCGAACCAGCCGAGCAGCTTCTGCGTGCCGTGTGCGGCCAGGACGCCGCCGGTTCCCAGGCGGAGCAGCAGCAGCCCCAGATCACGCCGGTCACAGCACATCACGTCGACTCCTCGCGGACAGTGGCGGCTCGTCTGTCCACCGTCTGTCCACCGTCGCCCGTCGGCGGCGTGCGGGCCCGTCACCGGGCGCCGTTCGGGTGGTGGTGAGGGGGTGACAGGCGGTGGGCCCGGTGGCGGGGGCGCGGGTCCGGTGTGACGCTGCGGCCATGACGATTCAGACCACGCGACTCAGCGACCCGGCCGTCCGCGCCTTCGTCGCCGCCGTCAACGCCCACGACCTCGAGGCCTTCCGCGAGCTGCTCGCGCCGGACGCCACCATGGCCGACGACGGAGACGACCGAGACCTCGACCAGTGGATCGACCGGGAGATCTTCTCCTCCAACGGCCACATGGAGGTCGAGAACGAGTCGAACGGCGGTCGTGCCCTCATCGCCCGCTACCGCAACGACACCTGGGGCGAGATGCGGACCCGGTGGGACTTCACCGTGAACGAGGACGGCCGGATCGCCCGCTTCGAGACCGGGCAGGCGTAACCGGGCAGGGGGAGTCGGCAGGCGTCACCGGGAAACGGTGCGGCAGCCGTTCCGTCCACCGGGATCCCGGTGGACGGAACGGCTGCCGCCTCCCCCCTCGGAGTGGTTCACGGAGCGCTGTGGAACGGCCTTGTGGAAGACCAGCGCTTCAAGTGTGGAGTTCTGGTGAAGGAGATTTGAGCATACGTCCTCCACCGGCCGCAATACCGTGGATGTTGAAATTCCGATTGTGTGAATCGACTCAGCCGCGTCCCACGTACGGCATCGCCGTCGCCATGACCGTCGCGAACTGCACGTTGGCCTCCAGCGGCAGTCCGGCCATGTGCCGCACCGTGCGCGCGACGTCGGCGACGTCCATCACGGGCTCGGGTGCCGTCTCCCCGTTGGCCTGGAGCGCGCCGGTCTGCATACCGGCCGTCATGTCGGTCGCCGCGTTGCCGATGTCGATCTGGCCGACCGCGATGCCGTAGCGGCGGCCGTCCAGCGACAGTGACTTGGTCAGGCCCGTCAGCGCGTGCTTGGTCGCCGTGTACGCCACCGAGTGCGGGCGCGGCGTGTGTGCCGAGATCGAGCCGTTGTTGATGATCCGGCCGCCCTGCGGGTCCTGCTCCTTCATCTGCCGGTACGCCGCCTGCGCGCACAGGAACGCCCCGTTGAGGTTGGTGTCCACCACGTGCCGCCAGGCCTCGTAGGGAAGTTCCTCGACCGGCACGCCGCCGGGGCCGAACGTCCCGGCGTTGTTGAACAGCAGGTCCAGTCGCCCGAACCGGTCGCGCACGGCGCCGAACAGGGCCGCCACGTCCTCCGGGCGCGACACGTCGGCGCGGACGGTGAGCGGTGTGCCGCCGCCCGCCGGTGCCGCTGCGGCCGTCTCCGACAGCCGCTCGGGGCGGCGGCCGGCCAGGGCCACCGACCAGCCGGCGGTGAGCAGTTCGACGGCGACCGCCCGGCCGATGCCGGATCCTGCACCCGTGACGACGGCGACCTTCCGTGCGCCGGTGTTTTCCTCGTCGCTGGTTCTCGCGGTGTTCATGAGTCGGCAGCGTACGGGTCGCGGAACATGCGGAACTCATCCGTCCGACATGCGACCGCCATGTCCGCGCCAAGCTCGGGTCGTTCCCGGCGCTTCGAATTCCCCTTGCAACCACCGCAAGGGGAGGAACGGATGACACCCGCGAACCACCAGGCCTCGACCCCGGTCCCGGCCCAGTCGCAGTCCTCGCACGCGCCCGAACTCCGCGCCGCCGCCCGCAGCCTGGGCCGCCGCCGCTTCCTGACCGTCACCGGCGCCGCCGCCGCGCTCGCCTTCTCCGTGAACCTGCCGGCCGCCGGCACCGCGAGCGCCGCCGAGCTGGACGCCGCGCAGCTCTCCGCCGACCCCTTCACGCTCGGCGTCGCCTCGGGCGACCCGCAGCCCGGCTCCGTGCTGCTGTGGACGCGCCTGGCCCCGGTGCCGTACCAGGCCGACAGCGGTCTGCCCGCCAAACGCGTCGAGGTGAGCTGGGAGGTGGCCCTGGACGAACGCTTCCGCCGCGTCGTCAGAAGGGGCCGGACCACCGCCCACCCCGAGTTCCACCACACCGTGCACGTCGAGGTCGACCACCTGGCGCCCGGCCACGTCTACTACTACCGCTTCCGCGCCGGCCGGTACGTCAGCCCGGCCGGCCGCACCCGCACCGCCCCCGCGCAGCACAGCCGGGTCTCCGACCTCGCCTTCGGCCTCGTCTCCTGCCAGAAGTACGACGAGGGGTACTACACCGCGTACAAGCACCTGGCCCAGGAGGACGTGGACATCGTCTTCCACCTCGGCGACTACCTCTACGAGTACGCCGTGAACGCCACCGGCGGCTCCCGCGCCTACCCCGCGGGCACCGTGCCGGCCCACTTCAACCACGAGACGGTGACGCTGGAGGACTACCGACTGCGGTACGCCCTCTACAAGTCGGACCCCGACCTGCGGGCCGCGCACGCCGCGCACCCCTTCATCGTCACCTGGGACGACCACGAGACCGAGAACAACTACGCCGACGAGACCCCGGAGAACAGCGTCCCGCCGGAGGAGTTCCTCATCCGCCGGGCCGCCGCCTACCGCGCCTACTGGGAGAACATGCCGCTGCGCCGGCCCCAGCTGCCCGACGGCCCCGACCTGAAGCTCTACCGCCGTCTGCACTGGGGGCGGCTGGCCCAGTTCGACGTCCTCGACACCCGGCAGTACCGCTCCAACCAGGCGTACGGCGACGGCTGGCAGTTCCCCGGGCCCGAGTCCGAGGACCCGAGCCGCACGCTCACCGGCGACGCCCAGGAGCGCTGGCTGATCAACGGCTGGCACCGGTCGAACGCCCTGTGGAACGTGGTGCCCCAGCAGGTCACCTTCTCCCAGCGGTACAACATGACCACCACGCCGTCCAAGGTCTCCATGGACTCCTGGGACGGCTACCCGGCCTCCCGCGAGCGGGTCCTGGCCGGCGCGCAGGCCGCCGGGATCGAGAACCTCATGGTCCTCACCGGCGACGTGCACGTCTCCTACGGCTTCGACATCAAGCGGGACTTCTCCGACCCCGGCTCCCGGACCGTCGGCACGGAGATCGTCACCACCTCGATCACCAGCGGCCGCGACGGCTCGGCGAAGCCGTCCAACTGGGACACCCTCATGACCGCCAACCCGCACCTGAAGTTCTTCAACGGGCTGCGCGGCTACGCGACGGTGTCCCTGGACCGCCAGTCGGCGCGCACCGACTTCAAGACGGTGTCCCACGTCAGCACCGAGGGCGCGGCGCTCACGACCGCCGGGTCCTTCGTGACGGAGGCGGGGGAGCCGGGGCTCAAGCCGGTGTGACGAGCGGGTCCTTCGCTTCTCCCGGGTAGCGGACGCCGACGCGGTCACGGATCGCGTCGAGCGTCCGCATCACGGCGAGGGTGCCGTCGAGGGGGACCAGCGGCGACTCGGTCTCCCCGGCGCGCAGGGCCCGCATCACCTCCTCGGCCTCGTGCCGCAGGCTCTCGCGGGGCCCGTCGGCCGGGTCGGCGCGGAACTCCTGCGGGTCCCGGCCGGTCCGGTGCAGTACGAAGTGGTCCGGGAAGAAGAAGCCGTTCGGGACGTCGATGCGGCCCTCGGAGCCGGTGATCGACGCGGAGTTGGGCGTACCGCCGGTGATGGAGCAGTGCACCGAGGCGAGGGCGCCGCTCGCGTAGGAGAGCAGCGCGCCCGTCTGGAGGTCCACGCCCTCCTCGGAGAGCACCGCCCGCGCCGCGACGTCCGAGGGCTCACCCAGCAGCAACTGCGCGAACGACACCGGGTACACACCCAGGTCCAGCAGCGCGCCGCCGCCCTGCGCGGGGTCGCGGAGCCGGTGCGTGGGCGGGAACGGGCCCGCGAGGCCGAAGTCCGCCTGGAGGCTGCGGACCTCGCCGATCGCGCCGTCGTCGACCAGCGCCTTCAGGCGCCGCACGAGCGGGTTGCAGTACATCCACATCGCTTCCATGAGGAAGACGTCCTTCGCACGGGCGAGCGCGACCAGTTCCGCCGCCTCGCGCGCGTTCAGCGTGAACGGCTTCTCGCACAGCACGTTCCGGCCCGCCTCCAGGCACAGGCCCGCCGCGGTCCGGTGCGCCGAGTGCGGGGTCGCGACGTACACGACGTCGACGTCCTCGTCCCGCGCCAGGGTTTCCCAGCCGCCGTACGCCCGCGGTATCCCGAACCGGTCGGCGAACGCCTTCGCCGACGCCTCGGTCCGCGAGGCCACCGCCACGACCTCCGCGTCCGGCAGATCGACCAGATCCGCCGTGAACCGCGCCGCCATCCCGCCGGTCGCGAGAATCCCCCAGCGCACCTTCTGCCCGCTCACCGCTGACACCCTGCCCCACCCTCGCTCAGGTTCGCTCGTCGTTCGAGTTTGTTCGTTCGAGTCCGTACGAGCTGAGAGCATAGGTGGCGGATCTGTAGAAGAGGGAGGGGCACATCACATGCCCGAGCGCGGGCCGTCCACGCACATGCCGCACACATCTCAGTCGTCACCCCTACCGCAGACACTGCCCGCCGCCCGGCGCGTCGGTCTGCTCGTCACCCTGATCCTCGGCAGCCTGACCGCCACGCCGCCGCTGGCGATGGACATGTACCTCCCCGCGCTTCCGGAGGTCACCCGGTCCCTGAGCGCACCGGCCGCGACCGTCCAGCTCACGCTCACCGCCTGCCTGGCGGGCATGGCCCTCGGGCAGATCGTGGTCGGCCCGATGAGCGACAAGTGGGGGCGCAGGCGTCCGCTGCTGGCCGGTCTCGCCGTCTACGTCGTCGCCACCGCGCTGTGCGCCGTCGCGCCGACCGTGGAACTCCTCGTCGCCTTCCGGCTGGTCCAGGGACTCGCGGGCGCCGCCGGGATAGTCATCGCCCGGGCCGTCGTACGCGACCTGTACGACGGCGTGGCCATGGCCCGCTTCTTCTCCACCCTCATGCTGATCTCCGGCGTCGCGCCGGTCGTCGCGCCGCTCATCGGCGGGCAGATCCTGCGTGTGACGGACTGGCGGGGCGTGTTCGTCGTCCTCGTGGTGGTCGGGGCGGTGCTGGGCGTCGTCGTGTGGGCCAAGCTGCCGGAGACGCTGCCCGTCGAGGAGCGGCACGCGGGCGGTGTCGGCGACACCCTGCGCGCGATGCGCGGCCTGCTCGCCGATCGGGCCTTCACCGGGTACATGCTCGCCGGCGGCTTCGCCTTCGCCTCGCTGTTCGCCTACGTCGCGGCGTCGCCGTTCGTCATGCAGGAGATCTACGGGGCCTCCGCCCAGACGTTCAGCCTGCTGTTCGGCCTCAACTCGATCGGCCTCGTGGTGGTCGGGCAGATCAACGGCAAGGTCCTCGTCGGGCGGGTCAGGCTGGACCGGGTGCTCGGCCTCGGTCTCGTCGTCGTGATCGCCGCCGCGACCGTGCTGCTGCTGATGTCCCTGGGCGTCTTCGGCGAGGTCGGGCTCGGGCCGGTCGCCGCCGTGCTGTTCGTGCTGATGTCGGCGATGGGCATCAGCCTGCCCAACACCCAGGCGCTCGCGCTGATGCGGGTCAAGACGTCCGCCGGTTCCGCCTCCGCGCTGCTCGGCACGTCCTCCTTCCTCATCGGCGCGGTGGCCTCGCCGCTGGTCGGGATCGCGGGGGAGGACACCGCCGTACCCATGGCCGTGGTCCAGTTGGTGGCGGCGGTGGTGGCGCTCGGGTTCCTCGTCACCCTGTGCCGGCCCTCGGCAGCCGGGCGGGGAGCAGGCAAGGGGGAAGAGAACTGAGCGCTCCGAGACTGCGCGGCGACACCCCGGAGCGGGCCGGACTCGACCCCGGGCAGCTGCGTCGTGTCGTCGCCCAGGTGCACGGCCTCACCAGCGGCGAACGGCCCTGGGCGGCGGGCGCGGTCGTGGCCGTCGGACGCGGGCCCGTGCTCGCCGTCGAGGAGGCGGCGGGCTGGGCCGTGCGGTACGCCTCCTACGATCCGGGCACCGACACGGGCGTGGAGCTGCCCGTGGGCTCGCGGGTGCCGGTGAGCGTGGACACGCCGTTCGATCTCGCCTCGCTGACGAAGCTGTTCACGGCGGTCGCCGCCGTGCAGCAGATCGAGCGGGGCACGCTCGGCATCGACGCGGAGGTCGGCGCCTACCTGCCGGACTTCCGGGCCGCGGCCCGGCACCGCGTCACCGTGCGGCAACTGCTCACCCACACCTCGGGGCTGCGGCCCGAACTCCCGCTGTACGACTGTGCCGACGGCGACGAACGGATGCGGCGGCTGCGGGCGGAGCCGCCGGTGGGGGTGCCCGGCACCTACTGCTACTCGGACCTGAACATGCTGGTCCTGCAGCAGGTGCTGGAGCGCATCACCGGGCGGGGTCTGGACGTCCTCGTGCGGGACGGGATCACCCGGCCGCTGGGCATGACGGCGACGCGCTTCGGGCCGTGTCCGGAGGCCGCGGCCACGGAGGACCAGCGGCGGCCGTGGGCCAAGGTGGACCGGGGGATGCTGCGCGGGGTCGTCCACGACGAGAACGCGTGGGCGCTGGGCGGGGTGGCCGGGCATGCGGGGCTGTTCTCGACGGGGCGGGACCTCGCGGTGTTCTGCCGGACGCTGCTCGCGGGCGGCTCCCACGGGCCGGCGCGCATCCTCGGGCCGGACTTCGTGGAGCTGCTGC
This sequence comes from Streptomyces sp. BBFR25, assembly GCF_044590125.1. Taxonomy (NCBI): domain Bacteria; kingdom Bacillati; phylum Actinomycetota; class Actinomycetes; order Kitasatosporales; family Streptomycetaceae; genus Streptomyces; species Streptomyces sp. BBFR25. The sequence continues at coordinate 2,638,174 of NZ_CP172447.1, read as the reverse complement.
TGGCCGAACCGGGGCTGGGCTTCGCGCTGGACCAGCCGTGGTTCATGGGCGAGCTGGCGGGGCGGGGGGCGGCGGGGCACACCGGGTTCACCGGCACGATGCTGGTCCTCGACCGGGCTACGGACACCTTCGCGGTGCTCCTCGCCAACACCGTCCACCCGCGCCGCCGGGCGCCGGACAATCGGCCGCGCGCGGCGTTGTGCACGCGGGTGGCGCGGGCGGTGCGGGTCTGATCCTCCGGCGGTTGAGCCGGGTGCCTGCGGCGCCTGCGGGGTGGGTGGGGGTGCGCGTTGCGCGGTGCGTTGTCTGTGGGTCGGGGCCGCGCCGGGGGGTGTCCGTCCTCGGAACGGCGCGGAATCGGTCGCTTACAGAGGCTCGGGGCGTTGACGCGCCAACCGCTGCGGGCGGACACCCCCCGACACGTCCCCTGCTCGCCGTACGCGGCTACCCCCTAGCTGCGGGCAGTCGTGCCGCTGGGGCGGCACGGGTGGGCGTAGCGGCACCCCGGCAGCGCCGGGCCGCGCGACCCACCCCCGCGCCCACACCCGCGCCGGGTGACCAAGAGACCCGCCCCACCGAGTGCCTCGTACAATCGCCGGGTGAACCACCCCGCCGCCCCCGCCGACACCCTGCGGGCCGCCCTCGCCGACCTCGTCGACGGGTTGCCGCCCCGGCAGGCCGCGCAGGCCGTGGAGCGGCTGATCGCCAACTACCGCGGGGACACCCCGACCGACGCCCCCATCCTGCGCGACCGCGCCGACGTCGTCGCCTACGCCGCCTACCGCATGCCCGCCACCTTCGCCGCCGTGCGCTCGGCCCTTGACGCGTTCGCCGCGGCCGTGCCGGGATGGGTGCCCGGCAGTCACGTGGACGTGGGCGGCGGGACCGGTGCCGCGACCTGGGCCGTCAGCGACACCTGGGACGGGACGCGGCCGGTGACCGTGCTCGACTGGGCCGAACCCGCGCTCGCCCTGGGGCGGGAGATCGCCGCCTCGCTCCCCGCCCTGCGCGAAGTCCGCTGGCAGCGTGCACGGATCGGAGCGGCGCTTCCCCTGGAGAGCGCCGATCTCGTCACGGTGTCCTACGTACTCAACGAACTGACCGGTGCCGACCGCGCCGCCCTCGTCGACGCCGCGGCCGGTGCCGCGCGGGCGGTCGTGATCGTCGAGGCCGGCACGCCCGCCGGGTACGCCCGTGTCATCGAGGCCCGCGACCGGCTGATCGCCGCCGGGTTCCGGGTCGCCGCGCCCTGCCCCCACAGCGCCGCCTGCCCCATCGTGCCCGGCACGGACTGGTGCCACTTCGCGGCCCGCGTCAGCCGGTCCAGCCTGCACCGGCAGGTCAAGAGCGGGTCCCTCGCCTACGAGGACGAGAAGTTCAGCTACGTCGCCGCCACCCGGATGCCCGTCGAGCCCGCCCCTTCCCGGGTGGTGCGGCGTCCGCAGATCCGCAAGGGGCAGGTGCTGCTCGACCTCTGCGAACCCGATGAGCAGTTGCGACGCCGTACGGTCACCAAGCGGCACGGCGACCTGTACAAGGCGGCCCGCGACGCGGCCTGGGGCGACTCCTGGCCGGCCGGGGAGCACCGTGGAACGTGACGTGCACCGCGCCCTGCGGATCGTGATCGCCGAGGACGATCCGCTGCTGCGCGAGGGGCTTGCCCTGCTGCTGCGGGCCGAGGGTCTGGACGTGGTCGCCACCGCGGACACCGCCGAGTCGGTGCTCGCCGCCATCGACGAGCACGAGCCCGACGTGGCCATCCTCGATGTGCGCATGCCGCCGACCCATACCGACGAGGGCGTCCGCGCGGCCGTCGAGGCGCGGCGGCGGCGCCCCGGTCTCGCCGTCCTGGTGCTGTCCGCGTACGTGGAGCAGTCCTTCGCCACCGACCTGCTGACCGGGGGAGTGGGCGGTCTGGGGTACCTGCTCAAGGAGCGCGTCGGGCGGGTCGAGGAGTTCATGGACGCCCTCGGGCGGGTCGCGGGCGGCGGCACCGCCATCGACCCGGAGGTCGTCGCCCAGCTGTTCACCCGGACCCGACAGGACACCCGGCTGGAGCGTCTCAGCCCGCGCGAGCGCGAGGTGCTCGGTCTGATGGCCGAGGGTCTGGGCAACAGCGCCATCGCCGGACGGCTCGTGGTCACCGACGGCGCCGTCCACAAGCACATCCGCAGCATCTTCGCCAAGCTCGACCTGTCCCCGGCCGACCAGGTCGACCGGCGGGTGGCGGCCGTCCTGCACTATCTGGAGAACGCGCGGGCGCCACGTCACTGAGCGGCCGGGCCCAACGCGCGGCGAGACGGTCCGTCTTGTCGACCTGGTAGCTTCGGAGCATGGCCACCATTCGGAAATCCGCCCGCACCACGACCACCGCTCCCGAGCGGCCGCACCCCGACGCCACCCGGCGCAGCCAGCGGTCCCGCCAGGCCATCTACGACGCCGCCCTGGCCCTGGTCGGCGAGGTCGGCTACCCGAAGACCACCATCGAGGGCATCGCCGCCCGCGCCGGCGTCGGCAAGCAGACGATCTACCGGTGGTGGTCCTCCAAGGCGGAGGTCCTGCTGGAGGCATTCCTCGACCTCGGTGAGCAGGCCGTGCAGGGGCAGGGAGCGTCCTATGCCATTCCGGACACCGGCGACATCGCCGCCGACCTCAAGGCCGTACTGCGCGCCACCGTCGACCAGCTGTACGACCCGAAGTTCGAGGCGCCGTCCCGCGCCCTGGCCGCGGAGGGGCTCGTCAACGAACAGCTCGGCCGGGAGTTCGTCGCCAAGCTCCTGGAGCCGTCGCTCCAGCTCCACGTCGACCGTCTGCGGGCCGCCCAGGCGGCCGGACAGGTGCGGCCGGAGATCGATCCGCGCATCGCGCTGGAACTCTTCGTCTCGCCGCTCGCCCAGCGCTGGCTCCAGCACACGGGGCCGGTCTCCTACGACTACACCGACACCCTCGTCGACTACGCGCTGCACGGGCTCGCCCCGCGGTGACCAAAGAAGCCTGACCAGGGAAGTTTGTCCCTTCGCGACCCCGAAGCGCGGAATGGTGCGACGATAGGGCATGCTGGTGCGCACGACGGCGAGGCAAGGGGATAGATGAGCGCGGAGTTCGGCGGTCGGAGCGGTCTGCAGGGCAAACTCTCCTCGTGGCTGCGCGGACGCCGCCCCAAGGAGGCCGCCGGAGACGGGGGCCGGGAGGATCTGCTGCTCGCCGCCGCCGGTGCCGGACTGCCCCTGGCGCCCGCCGCGCACCCCGCCGGATACCGTTGCTCCTGCGACCGCGTGGGCTGTCCCACCCCCGCCCGGCACCCGGTGTCGTTCGCCTGGCAGACGCAGTCCACCACCGACCGCGCCCAGATCGAGCGCTGGGCCCGGCATCAGCCCGAGGCCAACTTCATCACCGCCACCGGCATGGTGCACGACGTCCTGGACGTGCCCCTGGAGGCCGGTCGGGAGGCGCTGGAGCGGCTGCTCGCCGCCGGTGTCGAGGTCGGGCCGGTCGCCGAGAGCGACGACGGACGCATGCTGCTGTTCACCCTCACCCGCGGTACCCCCGAGGAAGAGGACGAGTGGTGGCCCTGCGAGCTGGACTGCCACCCCGAGACCATGGACGAGCACCCCGGGCTGCGCTGGCACTGCCGCGGTTCCTATGTGCTGGTGCCGCCGGCCCGGCTGCCCGGCGAGGACCGGACCGTGCACTGGGTGCGCGGCCCCGAGCACCCGCTGCCCGATCCGCTGACCCTGCTGGAGACCCTCACCGACGCCTGCGCCCGGCATGCCGGTACGGAGAGCGAGCACGAGGGAGCCTCCTGGCCGCTGCGCCGCTGAGCGTCCCGGGCGGGCACGGGTACCGCTACTCGCCCTTCCCCGACGTCAGGCCCTGGACCCGGCCCAGCACCGACACCTGTCCGTCCGCCGGGTCGAGCACGACCTGGTTGGAGACGAACTCCATGGTCAGCGACTGCTTGATCTCACCGTCCGTCAGCGCCAGCACGTCCTTGTTCGGCGTCGGCACGGACGCGCCCCGCGCGGCGGTCTGCTTCTCGAAGTGCCTGCTGGTGAAGAACACCAGCGCGCCGCCGTCCTTGGTGCGCAGCGCCAGCGGCGCGTAGTCGCCGTTCGTCAACGGCTCGTCGATGTACTGGGTGACCAGGCCGGGGCGGATCGACCGCTTCTCGCGCAGCGCGCGCCAGGAACTGGTGTGCACGCCGTCCGCGAAGGACTTGCCGCCGTCCTGCAGATACGTCGTGTAGCCCTTGCTCAGGTCGGCGGGCGGGACGCTCACGTCGGTGGAGTTCGCGGGCACGGCCTCGGCCCAGCCCTCCTGGTCGGTCTTGAACTCGGGCACCTTGCCGGGGGCGACCAGCGTCAGGTACGCCGCCTCCCAGGTCTCCTCCAGACCGTCCCTGGTGAACACCAGCAACCAGCGTGCCGTGCCGCCCTTGTTGGCCTTGGCGTCCGCGACGAACCAGCGCGGCCAGCCCGCCTTCTTAGGGATCGTGAACTTCGCGTCGGTCAGCTCCAGCGGCTCGTGCGCCGGATTGCCGTCCGGGTGGTTGGCCGCCCCCGCCTTCAGCCGCGCCGAGTCGATCGCGGCGAGGGCACCGGCGGTGTGGTCGGCGTCCAGGGAGGCGTCGTACGCCTTGTCGGCCGCGTTGTAGGCGGAGGTGAACCGCTCCAGCGCCTTCGCCGCCTCGGCCCGGGTGGCGGAGGGGAGCACCTCGCGCTCGCCGTGCACCACCACGCAGCCGCTCGCCGTCAGCGACAAAGCGGTCGCCGAGGCGGATATGAGCGCGTACTTCTCCAGCCTGCGGGGCCTTCGAGGGCCGCGGTCCTGGCTCATCAGGTTCCTTCACCTTCCCCTTCCCGGAGGCGAACCCTACCGGGGCCGGGAAGAGCGCGAGTGCCCAGACCGGGTACAGCGGCCACACCGTGACCTCGCGTCAGGGTTCGCGGCGCGGGACGACCAGGAGCGCGCCCGTGCGCGGGTGCGGGAACACCTCCACCGCCTGGTCGTAGACCTCCGACAACAGCTCCTCGGCGAGCACCTGCGACGGCGGGCCCCCGGCCGCGATCCGGCCCGAGCGCAGGACCGCCACCCGGTCCGCGTACGCCGCCGCCAGCGCGAGGTCGTGCAGGACGACGACCACCGCGTCCCCGGCCCGCGCCCGCTCCCGGCACAGCCGCAGCACGAGTTCCTGGTGCCTGAGGTCCAGGGCCGCGGTCGGCTCGTCGAGCAGCAGGAGGGGAGCGCGCTGGGCGAGGACGCGGGCGAGGGCCACGCGGGCCCGTTCGCCGCCGCTGAGTGCGGAGAACGGGCGCCGGGCGAAGCCGGTCACCTCCGTGCGGGCCATCGCCTCGGCCACGGCCGCGTCGTCCTCGTCCTCCCGGTCGCCGCCCGCCCAGGGCGCCCGGCCCATCCGGACGACCTCCTCCACCGCGAACGGGAAGGACAGCGACGCCGACTGGGGCAGCACCGCCCGGCGCAGCGCGAGTTCGGGCGGCGACCAGTGCGACACCGGGCGGCCGTGGATGCGTACGACTCCCTCGGCGGCCGGGACGTCGGCGGCCAGCGCGCCCAACAGGGTGGACTTGCCCGCCCCGTTGGGGCCGACCAGGGCGAGCACCTCGCCCGCGCGGACGTCCACGTCCACCCCGTCGAGGACCGGCCGCCCGCCGAGGCGCACGCGCACTCCGGTGGCCTCGGCGAGGAGGTCGCCGGGCGCGGCCGGGGGCGGCGGCGCCGGAGGGGACGGCACGAGCCGCGGCAGTCTGATCCTTCTCATGCCCAGCCTCCCTGCCTGCGCCGGGTGCGGCGCAGCAGCCAGAAGAAGAACGGACTGCCCAGCAGCGCCGTCAGCACCCCGAGCGGCAGTTCGGCCGGGTCCGCGACCGTGCGGGCGGCCAGGTCGGCGGCGAGCAGCACCAGCGCGCCGAGCAGGGCGCTGCCCGGGATCAGGAACCGGTGCCCGGGCCCCGCCGCCATCCGCAGCAGGTGCGGGACGACGAGTCCGACGAAGCCGATGACACCGGCCACGCTCACCGCCGCCGCGGTCAGCAGGGCGATCACCAGCACGAGGACGATCCGCAGCCGCTCCACGTCCACGCCCAGGTGGCGGGCCGGGCGTTCGCCGAGGGCGAGCAGGTCGAGGCGACGGGCGTACAGCGGGGCGAGCCCGAGGCCGAGGGCCGCGCACGGCAGGACCGCCAGCACCTTCGGCCAGGTCGCCTGGGCGAGCGAGCCCAGTTGCCAGAAGGTGATCTGGTTGACCGCCGCGGTGTCCGCGAAGAACAGGAACAGTCCGATCAGCGCGCCCGCGAAGGCGTTCACCGCGATGCCCGTGAGGATCAGTGTCACGACCTCCGTACGGCCGCCCGAGCGGGACATCGCGTAGACCACCAGGACGGTGATCAGGCCGGAGACGAAGGCGAAGACGGACACCGTCCAGGTGCCGAGGAAGTTCAGGCCGAACGCGATGGCGGCGACCGCGCCGACCGCCGCGCCCGAGGAGACGCCGATGACGCCCGGCTCGGCCAGCGGGTTGCCGAACACACCCTGCATGAGTGCCCCGGCGCACCCGAGTGAGGCGCCGACCAGCAGGGCCAGCACGATCCTGGGGAACCGCACGTTCCACAGCACCGAATCGGCCACCCGGTCCAGCTCCGTGCCGCCCAGCCCCGTCCGGTGCAGCAGCGAGCCGAGCACGTCGCCGACCGGGATCGGGTAGGCGCCGGTGCCGGCCGCGACCGGGACGAGGACCAGCAGCCCGGCGGCGAGGGCGGCGGTCAGCAGCCAGGCGGTGGTGCGCCGGGCCCGGGGGGCGGGCGGGTCCGCGGGCGCCTGGGCGCGGACCGGCTTGTCCAGTACGGTCACTTGGCGCCGTCCTCGCCGTACAGCTGCGCCACGACCGACTTCAGCACCTGGTCGGTGCGCGGGCCGTAGTTGAGCAGTACGCCGTCCTCGACGGAGACGATCCGGCGGTCCATCCCGGCCGGGGTCTGGGCGACACCGGGGATCTTCACCAGTCCGTCCACGCCGCCGACCGACTCGAGTCCCTTGCTCATCACCAGGATCGCGTCCGGCGCGGCCTTGACGAGGGCCTCGCTGGTGATGGCGGTGAAGTCCTTGCCGAGTCCCGAGGCGGCCCCGGCGTCCACCGCCCCGGCCGCCTCGATCAGCGAACCGGCGCCCGACTCCCTGCCGCCGATGAGGTAGACGGAGGCCGAGCCGCGCAGGTACAGGAAGGCGACCCGGGGCTCCTCCCCGTGCGGAACGTCCTCGCGTACGGCCTCGATCCGCTGCTCCGAACGCCGGGTCAGCTCCTGCCCGGCCGCCGGTACGCCGAGGGCGTCGGCGACCGCCCGGATGCGCGGGCCCACGTCGTCCAGCCCCTTGGCCGCCTCGACGAAGAGCACCGGGACCCCGGCGGCGCGGATCTGTTCCACCGCCTCCTCGGGTCCCGTGGTGGTCTCGGCGAGCACCAGGTCGGGTTTCAGCGACAGCACGCTCTCGGCGGAGACGTCGTGGCCCCGGGTCACCACGGGGAGTCGCGCCGCCTGTTCGAAGGTGGCGGTGACGTCCCGGGCGACGACGCGGTCGCCGAGCCCGAGCGTGAAGACGATCTCGCTGAGGCTGCCGGAGAGGGGGACGATCCGCTCGGCCGCCTTCACCGTCACCCGCGCGCCGTCGGCGGAGGGGACGGTGACCGGGAGCCGGGGGTCGGGTCTCTTCGGGAGCGGTTCGACGCGGTTCGCGACGGCCTCCCCGGCCGGGGCGGACCGCGCGCCGCCCGGGGAGTCGCCGGGCGCGGCCTTCGACGAGCCTCCGCAGCCCGTCGCGGTGAGGGTCAGGGCGAGCACGGACAGCAGCGCTCCCGCCAGTCGGTTCCGCAAGCGTCGCACGGTTTTGTCCGTCCTCTCCGGTCGACCGCCAGTATCAGTCGGCTAGAGCTTAGGTTAGCCTTACCTTTGTTCGCTACCGGCCCCCCGATCCGGAGGACTTCGCATGCCCGCCCGCCTTCGCGCCCTGGTCACCGTGGTGTGCGCGGCCGTTCTCGGCGCCCTGCTGTCCGTGACCGCCGCCCATGCCGAGAGCCGGACCGTGCAGGGCGGTCGGCTCGACTGGGGCATCAAGTCCTCCTTCCAGAGCTACGTCACCGGGCCGATCGCGAAGGGGAGTTACTCCCTGAACGGGGGTGCGGCCACCGTCGGCGGCAGCTCCTTCCGCTTCCACTCGGCCACCGGCACCTACGACGGCGGCACCGGCGCCTTCCGCGCCGCCTTCTCCGGCGGCGTGCACTTCCTCGGCCACCGCACGAGCGGCGGCACCCACCAGCTCGACCTCACCCTCAGCCGTCCCACCGTGAGCGTCTCCGGCTCCACCGGCACGCTCCACGTGGACGTCGTCAGCAGGGCGAAGGACACCGGGGCGGTCACGACGTCCCGTCAGGTGCCCTTCGCCTCCCTCTCCCTCGGCGGCATCGACATGCGGGGCGGCGGAAGCACCGTGGTCCTGAACAACCTCCCCGCCACCCTCACCGCCGAGGGCGCCCGCTCCTTCGCCGGGTACTACACCGCGGGCACCGCGCTCGACCCGGTGAGCCTGTCGGTCGACGTCGAGGCGCCCGCGTCGCGGGAGGAGAAGCAGCCGTCGGGCACCCCCGCACCGTCCGCCGAGTCGCCGAAGCCCGCGAAGACGGCGAGCGGCGCGGTCCGGGACGGCGCCGTCGACTGGGGGGTGCGCCGCACCTTCCGCGAGTACGTCACCGGCGACGTCGCCGACGGCGAGTGGGCCCTGTCCGCGGGTGCCCAGGACGGCGGCGCGCTCTTCCGCTTCCCCGGCGGCGAGGGGACGTACCGGGACGGCGACCTCACCGCCGCCTTCCAGGGCACGGTGCGCTTCACCGGCGCCCACGGCCTCGACCTGAGCCTCGGCAACGTACGGGCCGTCGTCGAGGACGGCGACGGCACGCTGTACGCCGACGTGACGAGCCCGGACGGCGTGGAGAAGAAGGTGCCCCTGGTCACCTTCACCGCGGGCGACCTGAAGCCGGCCGGCGGTCTGGTGAAGGTCACGGAGGCCCCCGCGAAGCTCACCGCGCGCGGCGCGAAGGCCTTCGGCGGCATGTACCAGGCGGGCACCGGGATGGACCCGGTCTCCCTGGCCGTCGCCCTCACCGCCGACGCGCGACTGCCCGCCCTGCCCGACCTCGGCAGCGCGCCCACGCCGAGTGCGAGCCCGCGGCCCGAGAAGACCGAGGCCGACACCTCGGCCGCCCCCGTCGCGAGCACCACCGACGACGGCGACTTCCCCGCGCTTCCCGTCTCCCTCGCGGCCGGTGCCCTGCTGCTTGCGGCCGCGGCCCTGGTCGCCGTCGCCCTGCGCAGGCGCCGCGCCCGGCCCGCCGCGTCCCCCGGCACCCCGGCGGACCCGGCCCCGGACCAGGGCTGAACACCCCCGACACCCAAGGAGAACCGAGCCATGCCCGTCAGACGACGCCGCTCCACCGCACTCGCCGCCGCCGTCGCCACGGCCGCCGCCCTCGGCGCCACCGCCCTCGCCACGGTGGGCGGGGCCACCAGTGCCTCGGCGGCCGAATCCCCGCTCGCCGACTACGAGTTGACCTGGGGCATCAAGCAGTCCTACCGGACGTACGTCGGCATGTTCGGCAGCTTCACCGCCTCCGAGGGCGCCGCCCAGGCGGACGGGAACGGCGCGTTCACCTTCACCGACGGCACCGGGACGTACGACACCTCGGCGCACACCGTCGACCTCGCCTTCCGGGGCAAGCTGGTGAGCGCCTCCGCCGCGCACCACTTCGAGGTCACGCTCACCGACGTGCGCTTCGACAGCGGCGCCGGTGAGATCACCGCCGACGTGACCACGGTCGACACCTCCGGCGCGACGCCCACCAAGAAGGGCGACGACGTGCCGCTCGCCACGGTCGCCGTCACCCGCGCGATGACCGACATGGCGACCACCCTCACCGCCGAGGCGGGCGAGTACCTCGGCAGCGCGAGCTACGCGGGCGCGGCCGGGGACCCGCTGACGGTGGTCAAGAAGACGCCGCCGAGCACGGAGCCGTCCACCGGGCCCACCACCGGGCCCACCACCGGGCCCACGACCGGGCCCAGCGGCGAGCCCAGTGGGGAACCCTCCCAGGAGCCGAGCACCGGCCCGGCCGACCCGGAACCGACCGACCCGCAGACCACGCCCGGCACCCAGGACCCGAGCCCGGCGGCGAGCACGAGCGCCTCGCCCTCGGCCCCCGCGAGCGCGGCCCCCGCCAAGGGCGCGATCGCCGACGGCACCCTCGGCTGGGGGGTGAAGGAATCCTTCCGCGCGTACGTCGTCGGCACCATCGCCAAGGGCCGGGTCACCGTCTCCGGCGGCGCCGCCCAGGCCGCCGGGAACGGCGCGTTCACCTTCAAGGACGCCACCGGCACCTACGACACGGACGCCGACAAGCTGACCGCCACCTTCAAGGGCGCCGTCAACTTCAAGGGCCACGAGTCGGGCGGCACCTACGGCCTCGACCTGACCCTGAGCAATCTCAAGGCCACCCTCGAAGGCGGCAGCGGCACGCTCTCCGCCGACGTGAACAGCCTCGGCACCCGGACCCGGGGCGTGGTCCTGGCCGACCTCGAGGCCGGGTCCGGCGACCTGAAGGCCGACAAGGACGTCATCACGGTCGACGGCATCGCCGCCACCGTCACCGACGCCGGTGCGAAGGTCTTCGGCAACTACCCGGCCGGCACGGCCCTGGACCCGGTCGACCTGTCGGTGGCGCTCAGCGACGACGCCCAACTGCCGGACGGCGGGGGCACGGGCACGTCCGGCGGCGCGGGCGGCACCGGCGGCGCGACCACCGGCGGCGCCGGAGGCAGCGGCGGTACGGGTTCGACCATCGGCGGCACCGGAACGACCACCGGCGGTTCGATCGGCGGCGGCAGCCTCGCCTCCACCGGTTCGGACCTGCCGGGCCCGGCCCTGGGCGCGGCGGCCGGTGTCGCGGTCGCGGTCGGCGCGGGCGCGGTGTACGCGACGCGCAGGCGGCGTACGCGGGCGTAATCCCTTTGCGGGCCGGGGCGGTTCGCCCCCGATACTGTCCGGATGGAACGAGCCGTACGGGAAGGGACGCCGGGACCCCTGGTCCTGGACGTCCGGGGCCGCCCCGGACCGCCGCCGCTGCGTTTCGTCCGGGCCCGGGACGGCGGCCCGCCCACGCTCCACCAGGGTGACCGCACCCTCACCCGGGCCCTCCCCCAGACTTCGTCCGGGGGGACCCCCATCTCGCTTCGCTCGCACGGCGACGGCTGCTGCCGCGAGCTGCACCTGCATCGCCTGCCCGGGCACCGCTCCCCGCTGCCGCCCCTGCGCGCCGCGACGATGCGCACGCCCGCCGCCGACTGGCGGCACCGCTGTGCCCGGTGGCTGGAGGACAGCCCCCACGGCCCGCTGCACGACGGACGCTGGTCGCTCACCGCACGCGCGTCGTTCGCTCCCGGCATCTGGAACGAGGACTTCGTACGGGACTGGCCCGACACCGTCCTCGAACTGCTCTGCGGAGGCGGCTGGCACGGCGTCCTGCCCCTGCGCCCGCTCTCGCGTCCCGACGCACCGCGCGTGAAGGCGTACCGCAAGCACGCCCGGGAGGGCACCCTCGCCCCGGTCCTGCTGTGGTGGGTGTCGTTCCTCGACGGCTGGCTGGTCCTGGACGGGCACGACCGGGCCGTGGCGGCGCTGGCGGAGGGCGCCGAACCGGCCTGCGTGGTGCTGGCCCGGCTGCCGGCGGAGGCGGAGTGGCGGCTGACCGCCGACGCGGTCGGCGAGGGGCACGCGGAGCGGATGTCAGGGCTCCCGGCCCGTCCCGCCGACGCGCGGACCGAACGCCGGCGCGCCGCCCTGGAACGCGGGTACGCGGACGCGCTCGCCACCCTCCCCTACGACGAAGCCCCCACCCCGCTCTGGCCGCCCGCGGACGATGCTTGAATGCCCCGGTGACCGACTACGACGTACTGCGCGTCTTCTGCGCTCCGAACGGCGGATACGGCAACGAACTCGGCGTCGTCCGGGAGGGGTCCGTGCTGCCGGAGCCCGAGCGGCGGCAGGAGCTGGCCGGCAAGCTGGGCTTCAGCGAGACCGTGTTCGTCGACGACCCCGAGCGCGGCGTCGTCGACATCTACACGCCCACCCTGCGGCTGCCCTTCGCCGGACACCCCTGCGTCGGCGCCGCCTGGCTGCTCGACGTGCCCGAACTCGTCACCCCGGCCGGGGTGGTGGGCGCCCGGCTGGACGGGGAGTTCAGCTGGATCGAGGCCCGCCCCGAGTGGGCCCCGCCGCGCACCCTGCGCCAGTACGCCACCGTCGCCGAGGTCGACGACCTCGCGGTGCCGCCGAAGGGGGAGTGGGTCTACGCCTGGGCGTGGGAGGACGAGGCGGCGGGACGGGTGCGCGCCCGTGCGTTCCCGGGCCGTGACGACGGCATCGACGAGGACGAGGCGACCGGTGCGGCGGCGCTGCTGCTGACCGGACGGCTGGGCCGCGCCCTCAACATCACCCAGGGGGTCGGCTCCCAGATCCTCACCGCCCCTCAGCCCGAGGGCTGGGTCGAGATCGGCGGGCGGGTGCGCCTGGAGCGGTGACGGGAGTCCCGTACCGCGCCTCCGTACGGGTGGAACAGCGTGTGCGCGCGACGGCGAGGGGGGACCACTGGGCCTGACCGCTCAGTCTCCCGAGAGGAAACCCATGCGCATCCGCTCCGCCCTCGCCACGGTCCTGCTGACCGCCGCCATGACCGCCGGTGGTGCCGCGACCGCCACCGCCTTCGACGGCCCCCTGCACGGTGACAAGGACGCCACCTGCAGCCCGTACTTCGGCGCCATTACCACGGACAGCACCGGCGACCTGTACTTCGGCGGCATCAACTGCCGCAGCGACGACTACGACATCGGCAACTGAGCCGCTCCTGCGGTCCGCTCTCCCGGTCCCCCTCGGCCCAGGCGGCCGAGGGGGACCGGTGTGTCCGCGGGCGCGGGTGCCGGCGCCGGCGTCGCTCACGCGGAGAGCGGGAACTCCTCGCCCAGCGCCCGGAAGACCGCCGTGTTGAGCGCGAAGGCGCGCTTGCACTCGGCGACGACCCGCTGCTTCTCCAGGTCGTCCGCGCGGATGCCGTCCAGCAGTTCGCGGTACTCCCGCTTGAAGGCGGCCGGGTTGGAGATCTCCTCGAAGACGTAGAAGCGGACCCCGTCGCCCTTGCGGGCGAAGCCCCACGTCCGCTCGGCCTTGTCGCGGATGATCTGACCCCCCGACAGGTCGCCGAGGTAGCGCGTGTAGTGGTGGGCGACGTACCCCGCCGGCCAGTCCTCGGCGCACTCGCGCACCCGGGCCGCGTACGCCTCGGTCGCGGGCAGGGCGGTCAGCCCCGCGCGCCAGCCGTCCCCGCGCAGGTGCGCCAGGTCCCGCTCCAGCGAGGCCAGCCGCAGCAGCTCCGGCCGGACGAACGGCCCGACCACCGGGTCCGCCGCCAGCCGTCCGGCGGCGGCCTCCAGGGCCTCGTAGACGAACCACAGCTGCTCGGTGTAGCGCGCGTACGCGTCCACGCCGAGCCGGCCCCCGAGCAGGTCGCTCATGAAGGTGGAGGTCTCCGCCTCCACGTGCTGCTCGTGGGACGCCGTGCGGATGAGGGTCGAGAAGGAGTCCATGGGCGCGATTTTCTATGGTTAGGCTTACCTAAGTCAATAGGTTGCCGACGGGCTGTCGGTAAAAGCCTACCCACCCGGACGCGAAACGGCCCGCCCTCCGGGGAGAGCGGGCCGTGTCCGGGGACGTGCGGGGTCAGGGAAGGGTGAGGATCTCCGCGCCCGAGTCCGTCACCACCAGCGTGTGCTCGAACTGGGCCGTCCGCCTGCGGTCCTTCGTGACGACCGTCCAGCCGTCGTCCCACATGTCGTACTCGTGGGTCCCGAGCGTCAGCATCGGCTCGATGGTGAAGGTCATCCCGGGCTGGATGACGGTCGTAGCGTGCGGGCTGTCGTAGTGCGGGACGATGAGCCCCGAGTGGAACGACGAGTTGATGCCGTGGCCGGTGAAGTCCCGCACCACCCCGTACCCGAACCGCTTGGCGTACGACTCGATGACCCGGCCGATGATGTTGATCTGCCGGCCCGGCTTGACCGCCTTGATCGCGCGGGCCAGCGACTCCCGGGTCCGCTCGACCAGCAGGCGGCTCTCCTCGTCCACGTCGCCGACCAGGTAGGTCGCGTTGTTGTCGCCGTGCACCCCGCCGATGTACGCCGTCACGTCGAGGTTCACGATGTCGCCGTCGCGCAGCACCGTGGAGTCGGGGATGCCGTGGCAGATGACCTCGTTGACCGAGCTGCACAGGGACTTCGGGTAGCCGCGGTAGCCGAGCGTCGACGGGTAGGCGCCGTGGTCGCACATGTACTCGTGCGCCACCCGGTCCAGCTCGTCCGTCGTCACGCCGGGCGCGATGTGCTTCGCGGCCTCCTCCATCGCCCGCGCCGCGATCCGCCCGGCCACGCGCATCGCCTCGACGGTCTCGGGCGTCTGCACCTCCGGCCCGGTGTACGGCGTCGGCGCGGGTTTGCCGACGTACTCGGGCCTGCGGATGTTTCCGGGCACGGAACGGGTGGGAGACAGCTCCCCTGGTACGAGCAGCGACTGGCCAGACATGCAGCGAGTCTAACCAGCACGCATGGGGGAACATGTCGGTGGCGAGAGGAGCTGCCCATGGCCCTGTTCAAGAAGCGCACGGTCGGCAAACCGGGCGAGTGGTACTACTGCCTGGAGCACCAGAAGGTCGAGGAGGGCCCGGACTGCCCGGGCAAGGACCGCTTCGGACCGTACGCCTCCCGCACCGAGGCCGAGCACGCGATGCAGACCGCCCGCGAGCGCAACCTGGAGTGGGAGAACGACCCCCGGTGGCACGACGCCTCCGCCCAGGGCAGCGGCGACGACCGGGACGACTGATCGACCGCGAGGGCTGATCGGCTGGGACGACTGATCAGCCGCGCGCGGCGGCTGCGCGCTTCTCGCGCAGCCGCACCGCGTGCTCGTTCGTCCGCGCGTCGTACGTCATCATCGTCGGCAGGCACAGCGCCGGCAGCCCCACCGCGCCCGCGCACAGCAGCCCGCCCGACCACACCGAGGCCCGCACCCCGACGAGCGCGGCCGTCATGGAGCGGGCGGTGACGGACACGGGACGGGGCGTGGTGGTCGCGGGCCCCCGGGGCGCTACCAGCCGGAGGGTGGTGGGGCCGTCAGGTGGTCGGCGAGGCGGGAGAGGCGGTCGCGGAAGCGGCGGCGGCCCCGGGGCTGCGGCACCGCGTTCTCCCCGGCCGACGCGCTGACCAGGTGCTGCACCGTGTCCAGGTCCAGCTCCGCGCCGTCCGGGACGGTCAGCGTCTCGTGCGCCATCGCCGTCAGCTCCCGCTCGCCCGGTGCGCGGTCGGTGCCCAGTGCCAGCACCGTCGCACCGGCCCGGCGGGCGTCGTGCACCCGCTCCAGCAGCGGGGCGCCCGGATCGTCGGGCGTGACCACCAGCAGCGTCTCCCCGCGCCGGGCCGCCGCCAGCCGCCCCAGGCCGACCGCGAGGTGCGCCGGGTCCGAGGGGCGCGCCCCGTGCCGTACCAGCGTCGGTGCCAGCTCCGGCGTCCCCGACCAGGCGGCCTCGTCCACCAGGTGCGCCGCCAGGTGCCAGGGCTCGAACCCGGGGGTGCCCACCAGCAGCAGGCCGCCCCCGTGCGGGACCACCGACCCCCGCAGCGCCCCGGCGAACCTCCGGGTGGCCCCCAGCCACTCGGTCCCGGCGAGCACTTCCCGCAGCAGCGCGACCCGTACGGCGTCCATGCGGCCGCATCCTGCCGCAACCGCGACCGCGCGGTCCGGCGTTCGCCCCGGATTCACCCGGCCCGGGGACCACCTCCCGCCGGGCGGGACCCGTACCCGTGGGCAGCCCGCAGCGGACGTAGGGTCGCTCCATGACCTCTACCGACAGTGCTGCACAGAAGGCCCCCGCCAAGGCTCCGGCCAAGGACCCCTGGGACCTGCCCGACGTGTCCGGGCTGGTCGTCGGCGTGCTCGGCGGCACCGGGCCCCAGGGCAAGGGCCTCGCATACCGCCTCGCCAAGGCCGGCCAGAAGGTGATCGTCGGCTCCCGCGCCGCCGAGCGCGCCGCGGCCGCCGCCGAGGAGATCGGACACGGCGTCGAGGGCGCCGACAACGCCGAGACCGCCCGCCGCAGCGACGTCGTGATCGTCGCCGTGCCCTGGGACGGACACGGCAAGACCCTCGAATCCCTGCGCGAGGAACTGTCCGGCAAGCTCGTCGTCGACTGCGTCAACCCGCTCGGCTTCGACAAGAAGGGCGCCTACGCGCTCAAGCCCGAGGAGGGCAGCGCCGCCGAGCAGGCCGCCGCCCTGCTGCCGGACAGCCGGGTCGCCGCCGCCTTCCACCACCTCTCGGCGGTCCTCCTCCAGGACCCGGAGATCGACGAGATCGACACCGACGTGATGGTGCTCGGCGAGGAGCGGGCGGATGTGGAGATCGTGCAGGCCCTCGCGGGCCGCATCCCCGGCATGCGCGGCGTCTTCGCCGGGCGGCTGCGCAACGCCCACCAGGTCGAGTCGCTGGTCGCCAACCTGATCTCCGTCAACCGCCGCTACAAGGCGCACGCCGGGCTCCGCGTCACGGACGTATGAGGCGATGGGGGACACTGGTCGGTACCAGTGTCCCCCCGACAGGAGCCGTTCCCATGCCCCGCCTCGCCCTCTACGCCCTGGTCGTCTGCGTACTCGCCGTGGCCGCCGCCGTCGTCTCCTTCGTGCGGGGCAGCGTCGTGATCGGCGTGGTGTGGGTGCTGCTGTCGGGGCTGTCGTCGAACATGTGCTGGTACTACGTCAAGCGCGGCCGGGACGCCCGCCGCGCCGCCTCCTCCCCGTCCGTCACCGGCTGAGCGGCGGTCAGCCGCCCGGCGTGCACAGCGGGTCGGTCTGCCAGAAGCGGTACAGCTCGAAACCGCAGTACGTGTCGATCTCGCCGATCCCCAGGCCGCGCAGCAGCGCGTCGATCGCGTCGAAGAACACGCCGTTGAGCGCCGGGATCCACAGCAGCGCGAACACGATCAGCAGCCCGAACGGCGCGAGCGGCTCCACCTGCCGCCGCACGTTGTACGACAGCCAGGGCTCGATCACGCCGTAGCCGTCCAGGCCGGGCACCGGCAGGAAGTTCAGGATCGCGGCCGTGACCTGGAGCAGCGCGAGGAACGCCAGCGCCAGCCGGAAGTCGCGCGGCACGCCGTCCAGCGCGTCCAGCCAGAACGGCGCCGTGCACACGACGGCGAACAGCACGTTGGTCAGCGGGCCCGCCGCCGAGATGAGGCTGTGCCGCCAGCGCCCCCGGATCCGCCCGCGCTCGATGAAGACGGCACCGCCGGGCAGTCCGATCCCGCCCATGATCACGAAGAGGACGGGCAGGACGATGCTGAGCAGCGCGTGCGTGTACTTCACCGGGTTCAGCGTGAGGTAGCCCTTCGCGCCGACCGAGATGTCGCCGCTGTGCAGCGCGGTGCGGGCGTGCGCGTACTCGTGCAGGCACAGCGAGACGACCCACGCGGCCGTCACGAACAGGAACACGGCGAGCCCGGGCTGCTCGGCGAACCCGGTCCAGGTGGCCCAGCCCGTGACCGCGGCGACGGCGACGATCCCGAGGAAGACGGGACTGATGCGCCGGTCACTGGGGCGGGCGGTGGCGGTGGACATGGAACTCCCTGACTGTGTCGGGCACGCGTGTCGGGCACCCGCGGGGTGCGGGACTGCCCGACCGTACCGGGCGTACGGGGAGAACGTCTCGTGCGGGGCGGACGGTTCCGGGACGCCGGGACGCCGGGACGCCGGGACGCCGGGACCGGGGTCGGCGGAGGCCCGGCCGCGCCGTGCGGCCAAAACCCCGTGACCGGCTCCGACGGCAGCGGGGACAATGGTCCCGTGCGCTATCGCATCCTCGGCACCACACAGGTACTCCGTCCCGACGGCACGGCCGTCCCGCTGGGCGGGGCGCGGCTGCGTGCCCTGCTGACCGTGCTTGCCCTCCGGGCCGGTCGCGCCGTCCCCGCGGGACTGCTGGTGGAGGAGGTCTGGGACGGGGACGGGCCCGCCGACGCGCCGGGTGCCCTGCAAGCGCTGGTGGGGCGACTGCGGCGGGCGCTGGGCGCGGACTCGGTCGCCTCCGCCGACGGCGGTTACCGGCTCGTCGTCGCCCCCGACGACGTCGACCTGCACCGCTTCGACCGGCTCGCGGGGGAGGGCGCCCGCGCCCTCGCCGACGGCGACCCGGCCAAGGCCGCCGTCGTGCTCGACGACGCCCTGTCGCTGTGGCGCGACCCGGTCCTGCCCGACCTGCCGGACCGCACCGCCGAGACGGCCCGCTGGACGACCCGGCGCCTGGACGCCCTGCGCGCCCGCCACACCGCCGCCCTGGACCTCGGGCAGGCCGAGCACTCGCTGCCCGAGCTGACCGCGCTGTGCGACGGCCATCCCCTGGACGAGCCCCTCCAGGCGCTGCGGCTGCGCGCCCTGCGCGACACCGGCCGCACCGCCGAGGCACTGGCCGCCTACGAGTCCGTACGCCGCCTCCTCGCCGACCGCCTCGGCACCGACCCCGGACCCGAGCTGCGCGCCCTCCACGCGGAGTTGCTCAGCCCCTCGCCCACCCCGGCACCGGGCCGGAGCCGGACCCCGGGCCGGACGTCCGGCCCCGGCCCCGCGTCCGGTGCGTGGGGCGCGTCCGGTCCGGCCCCGGCAGCCGGCCCGGCCCCGGGTTCCGCCGTCGCGCCCGGATCCGGTACCGCGCCCGGCACAGCCCCCGCCCCCGGCACAGCCCCCGCCCCCGGTCCGCAGTCCGCTGCCGGGCCGCAGCCGGTCACCGCTCCCGCCTCCGGTACGGCGCCCGGGACCGCCGCCGCGCCCGGCCCGGAGGGAGCCCGCCCCCGGGGCAACCTGCGTGCCCGGCTCACCTCCTTCGTCGGGCGGGACGGGGACGTGGAGGCGCTGCGTGCCGACCTGGCGGCCACCCGGCTCGTCACCCTCCTCGGTCCCGGCGGAGCCGGGAAGACCCGGCTGTCGCAGGAGGCCGCCGAGGGGGCCGGGGACACGGCGCGGGACGGGGTGTGGCTGGCCGAGCTGGCCCCCGTCGACGACCCCGCCGACGTACCGGAGGCCGTCCTGACCGCCGTGGGTGCCCGCGAGACCGTGCTCTACCGCGCAGGTGCCGAGGAGATGCGGGCCGTCACCGGCTCCGAGGGGCAGGGTGGCGCCGTCGAGCGGCTCGTCGAGCACTGCGGCCGTCGCCGGATGCTGATCGTCCTCGACAACTGCGAGCACGTCGTCGACGCCGCCGCCCGCCTCACCGAGGAACTCCTCGCCCGCTGCCCCCACCTGACCGTCCTCGCCACCAGCCGCGAACCCCTCGGCGTGCCGGGGGAGTCGCTGCGCCCCGTGGAGCCGCTGCCCGAGCCCGCCGCGCTGCGGCTGCTCGCCGACCGGGGCGCCGCCGCCCGGCCCGGCTTCCGCGTCGACGCCGACGAGGAGACCGCCGCCGCCTGCGCCGAGATCTGCCGCCGCCTCGACGGCCTGCCGCTGGCCATCGAACTGGCCGCCGCCCGGCTCCGCATGCTCACCCCGCGCCAGATCGCCGACCGGCTCGACGACCGCTTCCGCCTCCTCACCTCCGGCAGCCGCACCGTCCTGCCCCGCCAGCAGACGCTGCGCGCGGTCGTCGACTGGTCCTGGGACCTGCTGGACGAGGACGAGCGCGAGGTGCTGAGGCGGCTGTCGGTCTTCGCGGGCGGCTGCGACCTCGCCGCCGCCGAGGCCGTGTGCGGGCCCGCCGCGCTGGACGCCCTCGGCTCCCTCGTCGACAAGTCCCTCGTCGTGGCCACGCCCGTGACGGACCGGCTGTCCGGCGAGAGCATGCGCTACCGGCTCCTGGAGACCGTCGCCGAGTACGCGGGCGAGCGCCTCGACGAGGCCGGCGGACGCGAGGCCGCGGCCCGCGCCCACCTGACGTACTACCGCGAACTGGCCCGCACCACCGACCCGTTGCTCCGCGGCGCGCGGCAGCTCGCCGCCATCGAGCGGTTGGAGCGCGAGTACGAGAACCTGCGCACCGCGCTGCGGCACGCCATCGCCGAGCGCGACGAGCAGGAGGCGCTGAGCCTGTCGCTGTCGCTGGTCTGGTACTGGCAGATGCGCGACCTGCGGGTGGAGGCCCGGAACTGGTTCGTCGAGGTGATGGCGCTCGGCCCGGACCCCTTCGCCGAACCGGTCACCCCCGCCCGGCCGGTGTGGGAGCGCTGCACCTCCGTCCCGCCCCCGCTGACCGGCGAGCTGCTGGCCGAGGCCCGTCGCGGGGTGCACCTGGCCCATCTCGCCTGCATGGACACGGAGCTGGACGCGTGGCAGAACCCGGCGGCCCAGCACAAGCTGCGCGCCATCGCGGCCACCTACGAGCCGGGCATGCCGCAGACCTGTTCCAGCCCCGGCCTGCTCTGGTTCTACGCCGTGATGCTCACCGGTGACATGGAGCGGCTGCGCGTGATCATGGACGCCACCGTGCGCACCTGCCGCGAGACCCCGGGCTACGAGTGGGAGCTGGCCGGCGGGCTGCAGATGCGCGCCAACATGCTCGCCAACCGCACCGACTGGGCGGGCGACGCGGTCCGCGACGCCGACGAGTCGCTGGAGATCTACCACCGGCTCGGCGACGCCTGGGGCATGGCCGAGGCACTCTCCGGGCGGGCCGAGGCCCGCGAGCGCGTCGGCGAGTACCGGCTGGCCGCCGCCGACTACCGGGCCGCCGCGCAGCACGCCGAGCTGCTCGGCGCCCACGCCCAGGTGGACATCCTCGACGCCCGCCTCGGCAGCGTGCTCCTGGAGGCGGGCGACACGGAGCGGGGCGAGCGCGTCCTGCGCGAGGTGATCGGCCGCACTGCCGGGACGGGCCACAACGGCGCGATGCCCGCGGCCCGGCTGTTCCTCGCCGGGCACCTGGGCATGACCGGCCGCAAGGCCGAGGCCGGCGAGCAGTTGCGGCTGCTGCGCGAGGAGTTCTCCATCGCCCACTTCGTGGTCTTCGACGCTTTCATCCTCGCCGCCGAGGCCTGGCTCGCCACGCTGGAGGGCCGGCACGAGGAGTGTCTGAGCCGGATCCGCAAGTCGCTGCAGAAGGCCGAGGACCCGCTGTCCAAGGCCATCGCCCCGCACATGCGCTCCGCGTACTTGACCATCGCCGCGATGGCCCTGGCCCGCCTGGACGACGGCGAGCGGGCCGCGGACGGTGCCCGGTGCCTCGGCGCCGCCGACGCGATGCTGCCGCCCGGGCACGTGTCGACGGGCATGGAGCGGGACGCGCGCGGGCGGGCCGTCGAGCGGGTCCGCGAGGCGCTCGGCACCGAGGCCTACGACGCCGCGTACGCCGAGGGCGGCCGGCTCTCCCCCAAGGAGGCCGTCGCCCTCGTCTGACGCATGCCGCACGTGCGCGGTTCAGGTCTTCGTACGGAACTTGTGGATGGCGATCGGTGCCATCACCGCGGTGATCGCGGCCGCCCAGCCGAGCGTGATCCACAGGTCGTGCGCGACCGGGCCGCCCACCATCAGTCCGCGCGCCGCGTCGGCGAGCGTGGACAGCGGGTTGTAGTCGGTGAAGGACTGCAGCCAGCCCGGCATCGACTGCGTCGGCGCGAAGATCGAGGAGCCGAACTGCAGCGGGAACAGCACCATGAAGCCCATCGCCTGCACCGACTGCGCGTTCTTCAGGACCACGCCCAGGGTGAGGAACACCCACATGATCGAGGAGGCGAACACCGCGGACAGACCCACCGCCGCGAACAGCCCGGCCCAGTGGTTGATGTCGAAGCCGACCAGGACGGCGACGATCATCAGCACCGTGGTGGCGAACAGCATCCGGGCCATCTCGACCGCGATCTTCGCGAAGAGCACCGAGCCGCGCCCGATCGGCAGCGACCGGAAGCGGTCCATGACACCGGAGTTGAAGTCCTGGCTGAAGCCGGTGCCGACGCCCTGGGACAGCGTCATGCTCATCATCGCGATCATGCCGGGGATGACGTACTGCACATAGCCGTCCTGCCCGCCGCCCAGGGCCTGGCCGATCGAGCCGCCGAAGACGTAGACGAACAGCAGGGTGAAGACGATCGGCATCAGCAGCGCGTCGAACATCGACTCCGGGTCCTGCCGGATCCACAGCAGGTTGCGGCGGACCAGTGCGCCGGTGTGCCGCACGTGCGCACGCGGCGAGATGCGCGCGTCGGCGGCGGTGGCGGAAGCGGTGGTGGTGGCGGCGCTCATACGGCGACCTCCTCGCGGGCTTCGTCGGTGGTGGGGGCGGGGTCCTGCGGGGCACTGGCGCGGTGGCCGGTGAGGGACAGGAAGACCTCGTCCAGGCTGGGGAGTTCGGTGGTGACGGCGGAGAGGGTGATGCCGCGCGCGGTGACCGCGCCGACGACGGCCGTCAGCTGCTCGTCGCTGAGGATCGGCACGAGCACGGCACCGCGCTCGGCGTCCACCGTGGAACTGGCGAGCCCCGTGATGCCCAGCTCGTCCAGGTAGGCGGCGAGCGGACGCAGCTGCAGCGGGTCGGCCGGGCGGACCCGCAGGGTGCGGCCGCCGACCTTGGCCTTCAGCTCCTCGATGCCGCCCTTCGCGATGACCTTGCCGCGGTCCACGACGGTCAGCTCGGAGGCGAGCTGCTCGGCCTCCTCCATGTACTGGGTGGTGAGCAGCACGGTGACGCCGTCGCCGACCATGCGCTTGACCTCGTCCCACACCTCGTTGCGGGTGCGCGGGTCGAGGCCGGTGGTGGGCTCGTCCAGGAACAGCACGGCCGGGTGCCCGATCATGGAGGCCGCCAGGTCGAGCCGGCGCCGCATGCCACCGGAGTAGGTGGACGCGGGCCGCTTGCCGGCCTCGGTGAGCGAGAACCGCTCCAGCAGCTCGTCGGCGCGGGAGCGCGCGTCCCGGCGGGACAGGTCGAGCAGCCGGCCGATCATGTAGAGGTTCTCCCAGCCGGGGAGCTTCTCGTCCACGGAGGCGTACTGCCCGGTCAGTCCTATGACCCGGCGCAGCTGCCGCGGCTGCCGTACGACGTCGTACCCGGCGACGTGCGCCTGGCCGGAGTCGGGGGTGATGAGGGTGGACAGGATGCGTACGAGGGTGGTCTTGCCGGCGCCGTTCGGCCCGAGCACGCCCATCACGGTGCCCTCGCGCACGTCCAGGTCGACGCCGTCCAGCGCCTTGGTCTCGCCGTAGTGCTTGACCAGCCCCCGCACGGTGACCGCGCTGTCCGCGGCCCGGGGGATGTCGTCGATTCGCTTCATGCCCCAGACGATGGCAGGCCCCACCGACAAACCGCCGACATCCCACCGACAGCACGGCCAACGACGCCGACATCCCACCGACAAGCACCGCAACCATCAATTGAGGCACCACGACGGCGAGCAACCGGCTCCGCGAGAGCGGCGCCGGTTTAGGCGCAAAGAGCGGCCCCGCCGACGGGGGAGGATCGGCGGGGCCGGTGTCGTACCGCGATGGTCTGCTAGTGGACGGAGTGCTCGTCCTGGGGGAACGTGCCGCCGACGACGTCCTCGGCGTACGCCTTCGCCGCGTCGCCCATGACCTTGCGCAGGTCGGCGTACTGCTTGACGAACTTCGGCACCCGGCCGCCGGTCAGCCCGAGCATGTCGGTCCACACCAGCACCTGGGCGTCGGTGTCCGGGCCCGCGCCGATCCCGACCGTCGGGATGTGCAGGGTCCGCGTCACCTCGGCGGCCAGCTCGGCCGGCACCAGCTCGAGGACGACCGCGAAGGCGCCCGCGTCCTGCACCGCCTTGGCGTCGCGCAGCAGCTGCTGGGCGGCTTCCTCGCCCCGGCCCTGGACGCGGTAGCCCATGGCGTTGACCGACTGCGGGGTGAGGCCGATGTGCGCCATCACGGGGATGCCGGACTCGACCAGCAGCTTGATCTGCTCGTGCGACCGCTCACCGCCCTCCAGCTTCACGGCCCCGACGCCCGCCTCCTTCACCAGCCGGGTCGCCGAGCGCAGCGCCTGCACCGGTCCCTCCTGGTAGGAACCGAAGGGCAGGTCGCCCACGATCAGGGCGCGGCTGGTGCCCCGGACGACCGCAGCCGAGAGCATCGTCATCTCGTCCAGCGTGACGGGCACGGTGGTCTCGTAGCCGAGGTGGCAGTTGCCCGCGGAGTCGCCGACGAGCATCACCGGGATGCCGGACTCGTCGAAGACGGACGCGGTCATGGCGTCGTACGCGGTGAGCATGGGCCACTTCTCGCCGCGCTCCTTGGCGGCGGTGATGTCCCGGACGGTGATACGACGGTTGATCTTGCCCCCGTACAGCGCCCTGCTCCCGTCGGCGGGGGTGCGCTGCGGCGTCTGGGCAGCCGAAAGCTGCGTCATGGCAACGGCTCCTTCATGTCATCTCGAGGCGCCCTGACGGCGTCCCCGGATCCCTTCCATGGTGGCACTTGTGGCGGCCCGGCGGCTAGGGGACCCCCGTCACGTACCCCGTCCGGGGTCGGAGTGCGACTCATGGGGTCAAATGTGCCCGTTCTGTCACAGAGTCGCCCGTCCCGGGGCGGCGCGGAACTCCGCGGGGCGGCCCGTGCGTCCTCGTGCCGTACGGCCGTCGAGGGACGGCGGGATCGGAACCGATCATCCCCTATGGTGCTGAGTCACAGGGGGCGACGGTGTGCACAGCAGGCAGTGAGGCAACGGTATGGCGCAGCAGGCGTACATGACGGAGACGGACGGCGGCGGCTCGGACCCCGAGCGCCGGGAGAACCGGATTCGGCGCCTGCTCGACCGGGCGGTCGGCGGCTGGCGCGGCGACCGGCGGATCTGGCGCCGGGGCCTGGTCACGGCCGTGGTCGCCCTGCTCCTGTCGGCGGTCATGGCCGCCCACTCGCACATCCCGAACGCCATCGGCAACCTCGGCAGCCTCACCGAGACCTTCCTGCCGTGGTTCGGCCTGCTGATCCCGGTCCTGCTGGTGATCGCGCTGGTCCGCAAGTCGGCGACGGCCCTGATCGCGCTGGTGGTGCCGGTCAGCGTGTGGCTCAACCTCTTCGGCGGCCTGCTCTTCGACAAGACCGGCTCCGGCGGCGACCTCACCGTGGCCACGCACAACGTCAACGCCGACAACGCCGACCCGGAGGGCACCGCCCGCGCGGTGGCCGCCGCCGGCGCGGACGTGATGGCCCTGGAGGAGCTGAAGGCGTCCGCCGTCCCGACGTACGAGAAGGCGCTGGCGGCGAAGTACCCGTACCACGCGGTCGTCGGCACCGTCGGGCTGTGGAGCAAGTACCCGGTCAGCGACGTGAAGGCGGTCGACATCGAGCTGGGCTGGAAGCGCGCGATGCGCGCCACCGTCGCCACGCCGTCCGGACCGATCGCGGTGTACGTCGCCCACCTGCCCTCCGTACGGGTGAAGCTGGAGGCCGGTTTCACCGCCCGGCAGCGGGACAAGAGCGCCGAGGCCCTCGGCGAGGCCATCGGCCACGAGAAGCTGCCCCGCAAGATCCTCCTCGGCGACCTCAACGGCACCATGAACGACCGCTCGCTCACCGCGATCACCTCCCAGCTGCGCTCCCCGCAGGGCGCCGTGGGCAGCGGCTTCGGCTTCAGCTGGCCGGCGTCCTTCCCGATGGCCCGCATCGACCAGATCCTGGTCACCGGCGTGGAACCCATGACGAGCTGGACCCTCCCGGCGACCGGCAGCGACCACCTGCCCATCGCCGCGCGTGTGAAGGTCGACACAACGGCTTCCTAGAATTCGTCCGCGGAATACCCGCCCTGAGAGTCTTTGTTCCGTACGGGAACATACAGTCGTCCCCGCCCGGCCCTCGCGGCCTCCCGTACGCAACCCCGCTCTCGAAAGGCGAGACCCTTCATGCCCCTGGCCCTGCTCGCCCTTGCCGTGGGCGCCTTCGGCATCGGCACCACCGAGTTCGTGATGATGGGCCTGCTGCCCGACGTCGCGGACGACCTGGGCATCTCCATCCCCACCGCCGGCCACCTCGTCTCCGCCTACGCGCTCGGCGTCGTCATCGGCGCCCCGCTGCTCGCGGCGGCGACGACCCGGATGTCCCGCCGCGCCGTCCTGATCGCCCTCATGGCGCTCTTCGTCCTCGGCAACGCCCTGTCGGCCGTCGCCCCCGGCGAGATCTCCCTCCTGGCCGCCCGCTTCGTCAGCGGCCTGCCGCACGGCGCCTTCTTCGGCGTCGGCGCGGTCGTCGCCACCGGCATGGTCGCGCCGGAACGCAAGGCCCGCTCCGTCTCCCTGATGTTCCTCGGCCTCACCGTCGCCAACATCGTCGGCGTCCCGGCCGCCACCGCCATGGGCCAGCAGCTCGGCTGGCGGGCCACCTTCCTCGGCGTGAGCGCGATCGGCGTGGCGGCGATAGCCGCGCTGGCCCTCCTCATCCCGCGCGACAGCGCCCCCGCCCCCACCACGGGCCTGCGCGGCGAACTGGCCGCCCTGCGTTCCCTGCCCGTCTGGCTGGCGCTGGGCACGACGGTCGCGGGCTTCGGCGCGCTCTTCGCGGCGTACAGCTACATCACGCCGATGCTGACCGACGCCGCCGGGTTCGCCGAGACCAGCGTGACACTGCTCCTCGCCCTCTTCGGCGTCGGCGCCACCGCGGGCAACCTGCTGGGCGGACGCCTGGCCGACCACTCCCTGCGCGGCACCCTCTTCGGCGGCCTCGCCTCCCTGGTCGTGGTCCTCGCCCTCTTCCCCCTGCTGATGCGTACGCCGGTCACGGCGGCCGCGTCCGTGGCCCTGCTCGGCATGGCCGCCTTCGTCACCGGCTCCCCGCTCCAGCTCATGGTCATGGAGAAGGCCGCCGCGGCCCCCTCCCTGGCCTCCTCCGCCAACCAGGCCGCCTTCAACCTCGCCAACGCCGGGGGCGCCTGGATCGGCGGCCTCGCCCTGGCCGCCGGATTCGGGGTCACCTCCCCGGCGACGGCGGGCGCGGCCCTTGCGGTCCTCGGCCTCGCGGTCGCGGGGGCGGCGTGGGCGGTGGACCGGCGGCACGCGGCCACCGCTCCGGCTCCCGGGCGCGAGCGCGTGGTCGCGGCACACGTGCCGGAGGCCGACAGGACCGCGTCCCACGCCGGAGTGACGGAGTGACCGTTTCCCGTCACGCAGCGTAGACGCCCCCTCTATCGTGTCGCGGACGCGATGCGACGCGTACGACGGAGGGGTGCGGATGCCGGTGAACGGCGAGGCGGAAGAGCCGGGTTGGGAGGTCGACCCGGACGACGAGTGGGGTGTGGCCGTCCTCACCACCGTGGGGAGGCAGCTGAAGCTGCGCCGCGAGGCGGTGGGCATGCGGGCGGGCGACTTCGGGGTGGCGGTCGGCTACGGCGAGGACCTCGTCTACAAGGTCGAGGGCGGGAAGCGGATCCCTCGCCGGGAGTACCTGGAGAGGGCGGACCAGGTCCTTGAGGCGGGCGGCCTCATCGCCGCGGCCTGGGAGGACGTGAAGAGGGTTCGGTATCCCAAGCAGGTGCGGGACTTGGCGAAGCTGGAGTCGCGGGCCGTCGAGTCGCTTTCGTACGGCAGCTACAGCCTGCACGGGCTTCTCCAGACCGAGGAGTACGCGCGGGCACTCCTCGGCAGGCGGCGGCCGGCCCTCAGCGATGACGAGGTGGAGAGCGCCGTCGCCGCACGGATGGGTCGCAAAGCGATGCTCGAACGGGTCCCGGCCCCAGAACTCAGTTTCGTCCAGGAGGAGGCGACGCTGAGGCGTCCTGTGGGAGGCACGGGCGTGCTGCGGCGCCAGCTGGCGCACCTGCTGGAAGTGGCGCAACTGCGGCATGTGGAGATCCAGGTGATGCCCACGTCTCGCGGTGACCACCCGGGAGGCGGACGAATGCAGGTGCTCAAGTTCGAGGACGGCACCGCGGTCGGGCGGGCCGACGATGTGTTCGGTGGTCGGCCTGTCACGGATCCCCGGCAACTGCGAGTGCTCGAACTGCGCTATGGCAGTATCCGGGCCGAGGCGCTGCCCGCCAGGGAGTCAGTGGCCTTCATCCAACAACTGCTGGGGGAGACATGAGCCGTAAGGACACACCTGGAGACCTCGCCGACCTGGCCTGGTTCAAGAGCAGCTACAGCGATACAAGTGAACCCACCGACTGCGTCGAGGTCGCGATAGCCTCCGCCACCGTCCACGTCCGCGACTCCAAGCGCCCCCACGGCTCCCGCCTCGCCGTCACCAGGACGGCGTGGACGGGGTTCGTGGGGGCGGCGAGGGCTCTGGCGCCCTGACCTGGCTCAGACGCTCGTCGTGTGGGCGTGGGCCGCCGCGCCGCCGAAGGGTGCGGAGGCGCCGAGGCCGGTGGTGACGGCGAACGGGCCGGACTCCGCGTGGAGGCCGGCACCGAGGCCGCCGTCCCCCGCGAAGAGAGCCGTGCTCGCGGTGAGGCCGATGCCGCCGGACACCTGGTCCAGGTCAGCGTCGGAGATCTCGGCCGTCTGGACCTGGGGGACAGTGTTCATGGCAGGTCTGTTCCTTTCGTGGGGAAGGGGAGCGGTGCGGCCGCGCACCGATCAAAGCACGGCGTTCAACGGCCCACCATCGGCGAGCCGTTGAACGCAGCCGCCCGGCGCCGCGGACTTCACCGGTGTGTGCGTGCGGTCAGGGAAAGCGCCCGGATCTTCACCTCATCCCCGGGAGCACGGCCCGGTACGGTGCCGCGAGAGGCTCGGGCCGCCCCGCGCGGTTCCACCGCACCCCGGCCGTGCGGCCGAGCGAGGAACGCTGTGGAGATTCACGGATTTTCCCGGACCGATCCGGGGCCGGGTTTCTGGCGTATCCGCCCCGTCGGCCTCAGTGGAGGATCCGCTCCAGGAACGCGTCGAGGTTGCCGCGCAGGCGCTCGATCTGCTGCTCGACGGTGAGGGACTCCTCGATACGCCCGCCGGGTGCCGCCTTCTTCCGGCCCCGTACGTACAACGAGCAGTCCAGGTCGGCACAGATGTAGAGCCCCACCGAGTTGCCCTCGCGGCCGGCCCGGCCCGCCTTGGCGGCGGTCGTGAGGGAGACGCCGTTGCCGGGATGCGTGGTCAGGCACAGGGAGCACATGCTGCGACGCAGGAAGCCGCGGTTGCCGGAGGCGGAGCGCAGGGACAGGCCGACGAGTCCGGCGTCGCGCTCGACGACGAGATAGCTGCGATCGGGCGCGGACAGATCGGACCAGCCCAGGAAGTCCAGGTCGTCCCAGTGGTCGAGGTCCGCCAGGTTCTTGGGCAGGGGGAGGCGTTTGGCCGCGCCCTTCGAGCAGTTGACGAACGAGGTGCGGATGTCGTGCTCGGTCAGGGGTTTCATGAAGGATCCTTGGAGGGTCGTACGGTGAGGCCCGCCACCAGGGCGGCGAGCAGCAGGACGCCCGCCGAGCACCAGTAGGCGACGGAAAAGCCGTGCACCATGCCCGCGTCGAGGGTCGCGCCGTCGTGGGCCGGACCGCGCTCGTGCGCGTCGACGTAACGGCCGGTGGCGCTGGTGGCGACGGTGTTGAGCAGTACGGTGCCCAGCGAAGCGCCCATCTGCTGCACGGTGTTGAGGACGGCCGAGGCCACACCGGCGTCCTGCGCGGGCACCCCGGCGGTGGCCGTCGCGTAGACCGGCATGAAGGTCAGGCCCATGCCCACACCGAGCAGCAGCAGGGCGGGCAGCACGTGCGGGACGTACTGCGCGTGCACGGTCAGGCGGCTGAGCAGCACCATGCCGACGGCGGCCAGCACCATGCCGGACGACATCAAGATGCGCGGCGCCGTGCGGGGCAGCAGGCGGGCCGCGATCTGGGTCGCGCCGATGACGATACCGGCCGAGATCGGCACGAAGGCCAGACCGGTCCGCACCGGCGGGTAGCCGAGGACGACCTGCAGGTAGTACGTCAGGAACAGGAAGACGCCGAACATGCCGATGGTGGCCAGGCCCATCGTCGCGAGCGATCCGGCCCGGACCCGGTCCTTGACGAGGCGCAGCGGCAGCAGCGGGCTTCCCGCACGGCTCTGCCACCACACGAAGGCGGCGAGCAGGAGCACCCCGGCCACGAGCAGCGTGAGCACGAACGGGCTGGACCAGCCGCGAGGTTCGGCCTCGCTGAAGCCGTACACGAGAGCGACGAGCCCGCCGCAGCCCAGCAGCGCGCCCGGCACGTCCAGGTGCCCGCCCCGGCGGCCGGGGCGGTCGCGCAGGAAGACCGGTGCGCCGAGCAGGGCGGCCAGCGCGATGGGCACGTTGACGTACAGGGACCAGCGCCAGTTCAGGTACTCGGTCAGCAGGCCGCCCACGATCAGCCCGACCGCGCTGCCGCCGCCGGCCAGCGCGCCGTAGACGCCGAACGCCCTGGCCCGCTCCTTGGGGTCGGTGAACGTCGTCGCCAGCAGTGACAGGGCCGAGGGCGCCAGGACCGCCGCGAACGCGCCTTGCAGGGCCCGCGCCGCGAACAGCATCCCGGGGCCGGCCGCCGCGCCGCCCAGCGCGGAGGCCGCGGCGAACCCGGCCAGGCCGATGACGAAGGCGCGCCTGCGGCCCACCAGGTCGGCGATCCGGCCGCCTAGCAGCAGCAGCCCGCCGAAGGCCAGCGTGTAGGCGGTGATCACCCACTGCCGGTCGGCGTCCGACATGCCGAGGGCGTGCTGGGCGGAGGGCAGCGCGATGTTCACGACGGTGCCGTCGAGGATCACCATCAGCTGGGCGAGGGCGATGACGGCCAGCGCCCACCAGCGCTTCGGATCAGGGGCCGGTGCCGGTGCCGGTACCTCGGTCGCGGCGGGAACCTCGCGGTCCGGGGAACGGCCGGTGGCCGGGGAAGGGGCGGACGGGAGGGATTTCCCTCCGGGACGTTTCTTGCTCATGGCGATCACGCACGTTTCGTGTCGAAGTGCTGTCGAGAGAGCCGGCCGGGAACGGTCGCGGTGATGACGACGGGCCGGGCTGCGGAGCACGGGGACACGCCCCCGCGGCCTGCGCGGCGAAGAACCGCACAGGCCGGGACGTCTCGAGACGCGACACCTCGGGAAGATGCCGAAGACAAGAAACTAAAAGGGGGGAAGAGCTACCGCGCGCCGCAGAGGAGGGAGGGCACACGGCCGGAGGCAACTATGGCCGCAACGCATTGTGCACGGTCCATGTCTCTCGCCTCCTTCCAGGCAGGGCACGCGATGCGTGTCGACGCCGAGCGCGCCGAGCGGGGCGGCAGAGAACCTGCCGCGCGAATTCCCGGCCAGACTAACCCATCGGCACCACCGCGCGACCGGAATTACCGGGGCTGCCCAGCGCCCCGCGGCGTGACCTCATTGACCGTCATCCGGCTGAGGGGGACCGTGTGACCGGCCCGAACATCACGCCCGCCAGCGCCCCGAAGGCGGCTTCCGGATTCCGCCCGTCCAGCAGACCGTCAAGGCTGTGGGAGAGCAGCAGCGTCGCGAAGCCGTGGGCCATCGACCAGGCCGCCATGAAGCCGACGGACGGATCGTCGTCGTAGCCCTCCACGGCCGTACGGAGCATGCTCCGCGTTCGCTCGCGCGCCGCGAGGAGTTCGGAGTCGTCCGGGCGCAGCAGGTCGGGACGGAACATGATCTGGAAATGGGCCGGGTGCGCGGCGGCGAAGCGCACGTACCGGACACCCAGGTCACGCAGGTCGTCCGCCTCGGCGAGTGCGGCGGACAGGAGGCTGTGGCCCTCGGTGGCGATGGCGGTGAGAAGTCCCGCCCGATCCTTGAAGTGATGCGCGGGTGCCGCATGGGAGACGCCCGCGCGGCGGGCCAGGTCGCGCAGGGACAGCGAGGCCGGCCCTTCGGCGGCGATGACGTCGAGGGCCGCGTCGAGCACGGCCCGCCGCAGGTCTCCGTGGTGGTACGGGCGTTCGGGGTGTTCGGTGGGCATGAGGGCAGCCTAGCGTCATCTAGTCATTGACAAGATTCGGTGGTGAAGGAAGTCTGAGCCCGGACAAGCCGTGCGGGCCGAGGGCAAGGGGAGCCGTCTTGAGCAACGACCAAGGACGTGTGAGGCAGATGTGGCACCTCTTGGAGCCCCTGCACGCCGTCCTCTACTTCGCGCCACAGGTCTTCGAGGAGGTCGAGTCGCTCGGCTACCGCACCGGCGAACGCTGGCCGAGTTACTTCGCCCTGCGGGCGGCGCCGCTCGGAGCGCCCGGAGCCCGGCAGGTGGCTTCCGCGTTCTACAGCTTCAGCCCGCGCACGGTCGCCGAGCACATCCCCGCCGCCTGGGACGTCGCGGCGCCGGGCAAGGTGCTCGACGCCCGGACACGCGGCATCGGCCGGGCCTACCGCGCGCTCTTCGGGGCGCTCGCGGACAGCCCCGAAGTCGCCGAGGCCGCAGTACTCGCCCGCCGGGCGGCGGAGGCCGCACCCACCGAGGGCCGCCCGCTCGCCGCCGCCAATGCCGCGTTGCCCTGGCCTTCGGAGCCGCACCTCGTGCTGTGGCAGGCCGCGACGATCCTGCGCGAGCACCGCGGCGACGGTCATCTCGCCGCGCTGCTGACCGCGAACCTCGACTCGGTCGAGGCGCTGGTGTCGTTCGCCGCGATCGGTGCGGCGCCGACCGGCGTCTTCACGAGCCGCGGCTGGACCGAGCACGAGTGGGCGGACGCCCGCGAGCGTCTCTCCGCAAGGGGGCTGCTGCACGCCGACGGCTCCGCGACCGACGCGGGCCGCACCCTGCGTGCCGAGGTCGAGCGCCGCACCGACGAACTGGCCGCCGCCCCCTGGCGGACCCTCGGCGACAAGGGCACCGCGAGGCTCGCCGAACTCCTGGGCCCCCTCTGGCTGGAGGTCCTGGGCTCAGGCCTGCTGCCTCGCGACACCACACTCGGCATCGGAAAGGTCTGACATCTCGCGCCGGGACGGTGATCACGTCCCGGCGCCCGTGCGGGTCGGGACGTGATCAGGAGCGCTACAGCACCGGCAGCGACTTCCGCAGTTCGAACGCCGTCACCTGGGACCGGTACTCCTCCCACTCCTGCCGCTTGTTGCGGAGGAAGAAGTCGAAGACGTGTTCGCCCAGCGTCTCGGCGACCAGGTCGCTGCGTTCCATCAGGGCGAGGGCCTCGCCCAGGTTCTGGGGGAGGGGCTCGATGCCCAGGGCGCGGCGCTCGGCGTCGGAGAGGGCCCAGACGTCGTCCTCGGCGCCCGGCGGAAGCTCGTAGCCCTCCTCGATGCCCTTGAGGCCGGCGGCGAGGAGGACCGCGTAGGTCAGGTACGGGTTGGCGCCGGAGTCGATGGAGCGGACCTCGACGCGGGCCGAGCCGGTCTTGCCGGGCTTGTACATCGGGACGCGGACCAGGGCCGAGCGGTTGTTGTGGCCCCAGCAGATGTAGGAGGGGGCCTCGCCGCCCGCGCCCGCCGTGCGCTCGGTGCCGCCCCAGATGCGCTTGTAGGAGTTCACCCACTGGTTGGTGACCGCGGAGATCTCGGCGGCGTGCCGGAGCAGGCCCGCGATGAAGGAGCGGCCCACCTTGGAGAGCTGGTACTCCGCGCCGGACTCGTAGAACGCGTTGCGGTCGCCCTCGAAGAGGGAGAGGTGGGTGTGCATGCCCGAGCCCGGGTACTCCGAGAACGGCTTCGGCATGAAGGTGGCCTGGAGGCCCTGCTCCAGCGCGACCTGCTTCATGACCAGGCGGAAGGTCATGACGTTGTCGGCCGTGGAGAGCGCGTCCGCGTAGCGCAGGTCGATCTCCTGCTGGCCGGGGGCGCCCTCGTGGTGGGAGAACTCCACCGAGATGCCCATCGACTCCAGCATGGTGATCGCCTGGCGGCGGAAGTCCATGCCGATGTTCTGCGGGGTGTGGTCGAAGTAGCCGGAGTTGTCGGCGGGGGTCGGGACCGAGCCGTCGACCGGCTTGTCCTTCAGGAGGAAGAACTCGATCTCGGGGTGGGTGTAGAAGGTGAAGCCCAGGTCGGAGGTGCGGGCCAGGGCGCGCTTGAGGACGTACCGCGGGTCCGCGAAGGACGGCGAGCCGTCCGGCATGAGGATGTCGCAGAACATGCGGGCCGTGCCGGGGGCCTCCGCGCGCCACGGCAGGACCTGGAACGTCGACGGGTCCGGCTTGGCGATCATGTCGGACTCGTAGACCCGGGCGAAGCCCTCGATCGCGGAGCCGTCGAAACCGATGCCCTCGTCGAAGGCCTGCTCCAGCTCGGCCGGGGCCACGGCGACGGACTTGAGGAAGCCCAGTACGTCCGTGAACCACAGGCGTACGAACCGGATGTCGCGCTCCTCCAGCGTCCGGATCACGAACTCCTGCTGCTTGTCCATCTTCCGCTTCCCCATCCTTGCTGGTCAGGCCGCCTGTCTCCGGTACGGCGGGAGGCGGTCGGGCACTTGAGCATCACACCACAGCGCCGTTACGTATGCGTTGCGGACCTCCGTCGGCCGGCCCACCCCGTGACCGCAGCGTAGAGGCCACCTGTTCGATCGGGCCATTCCGGGGATCCGGCCGGGACAGATCCTGTGCCCGCCCTACGAAGGAAGGGTCCCTCGCCATTACGATCAGCGGACCTCACGCTCGTCCGTCTCCAGCATCCTTCCCAGAAGGGCAACACCCCATGGGTTCCGCCAAGAAGAGCAGCAACGCGGCGCGACAGGCCCGCATAGCCGAGATGCGGCGTGCCGAGGAGGCCCGCGACCGCCGGAACCGGATCCTGACGATCACGCTCAGCACCGTGGTCGTCGCCGGTCTCGTCGTCGGCGGCGTCTTCCTCGTCCGGTCGCAGTCCGACGACTCCTCAGGCGACACGGCCTCCGACGGCAAGACCTCCGGCAAGTTCGAGACCGGCGCGGACGGCGTACGGACCTGGAAGGGCGACCTGGGGCGCAACCACGTCACCAAGAAGGTCACCTACCCCGTCGAGCCCCCCGTCGGCGGCGACCACAACCAGGTCTGGATGAACTGCAACGGCGACGTCTACACCAAGCCGCTGAACAACGAGAACGCCGTGCACTCGCTGGAGCACGGCGCCGTCTGGGTGACGTACACCGACGACGCCCCCGAGGCCGACGTCCAGAAGCTGGCCGCCAAGGTCAAGAAGACGCCGTACTCGCTGATGAGCCCCGACGACAAGCAGAAGGACCCGATCATGCTCTCCGCGTGGGGGCACCAGCGCACGGTGACCGGCGCCGACGACCCGAACGTGGACAAGTTCTTCGAGAAGTTCGTCCAGGGACAGCAGACCCCCGAGCCGGGGGCCGCGTGCACCAACGGGCTGTCCCAGTGACCCCGAAACGGGCCGGCTGGATCGCGGGGGCCGCGACCGCGGTGCTCGTCGCGGCCGGCGGGATCACCTACGCCGTCGCCGGGGACGACGGCGGCACCAAGGTCCCGGCCGCCGACTCCGCGGACGCCGGGTTCGCCCGCGACATGTCGGTCCACCACCAGCAGGCCGTGGAGATGTCGTACATCGTGCGCGACCGCACCGACGACGAGGAGGTGCGGCGGCTCGCCTACGACATCGCGCAGACCCAGGCCAACCAGCGCGGCATGATGATCGGCTGGCTCGACCTGTGGGCGCTGCCCAAGGTGTCGTCCGATCCGCCGATGACCTGGATGGGCATGGGCGACGCGCCCTTGGCCGGTGAGGGCTCGCTGATGCCGGGCATGGCCACCGACGCCGAGATGGAGAAGCTCGGGACGCTGGACGGGAAGCGGGCCGAGGTCTTCTACCTCCAGCTGATGACCGAGCACCACAAGGGCGGCGTCCACATGGCGAAGGGCTGCGTCGAGCGGTGCACGGTCGGCGTGGAGAAGCGGCTGGCCCAGGGCATGGTGGAGTCGCAGGAGTCGGAGATCCGGCTGATGGCCGATCTGCTGGCCGAGCGGGGCGCGAAACCGGGGAGCTGAGACGGCGTGCGTGAGGTCCCGGACATCACGCGGTAACACACCCGTCGCCCCATCGCGTCGTTCTGACGATTACAGTGGACGGGTGCCCCGACTACGACTCGCCCTCAACCAGATCGACTCCACCGTCGGCGACATCGACGGCAACGCCGAGTCGGTCCTGCGCTGGACCCGGCACGCGGCCGGGCAGGGAGCGCACCTGGTGGCGTTCCCGGAGATGACGCTGACCGGATACCCGGTGGAGGACCTGGCCCTCAGGTGGTCCTTCGTCGAGGCCTCCCGCTCCGCCCTGCGCTCCCTCGCGGTACGGCTGGCGGACGAGGGGCTCGGCGGCGTCCCCGTGGTCGTCGGCTACCTCGACCGCTCGGCGACGGCCCAGCCGAGGTACGGCCAGCCCGCGGGCGCCCCGCAGAACGCGGCGGCCGTGCTGCACGGCGGCGAGGTGGTGCTGAGCTTCGCCAAGCACCACCTGCCGAACTACGGCGTCTTCGACGAGTTCCGCTACTTCGTGCCCGGCGACACCCTGCCCGTGGTGAGGGTGCGCGGCGTGGACGTGGCGCTGGCCATCTGCGAAGACCTGTGGCAGGACGGCGGCCGGGTGCCGGCCGCCCGCTCGGCGCGCGCCGGGCTGCTGCTCTCCGTCAACGCCTCCCCGTACGAGCGGGACAAGGACGACACCCGGCTGGCGCTGGTGGGCAAGCGGGCCCAGGAGGCCGGATGCACCACCGCCTACCTCGCCATGACCGGCGGGCAGGACGAGCTGGTCTTCGACGGCGACTCGATCGTCGTCGACCGGGACGGGACGGTCCTGGCGCGGGCGCCGCAGTTCGCCGAGGGCTGCCTGGTGCTGGACCTCGACCTGCCCGCCGCCGAGCCGGAGCCGCCGACGGGCGTCGTGGACGACGGGCTGCGCATCGACCGGGTCGTGCTCTCCGAAGCCGAGGAGGCGGCGGCGGACACGGTGCTCGCCGCCGAACCGTGGCTGTCCGGCGGCCACGCCGAGCCGCTGGACGACGACGAGGAGGTCTACTCGGCGCTCGTCGTCGGCCTGCGCGCGTACGTCGCGAAGAACGGTTTCCGCTCGGTGCTGATCGGGCTGTCCGGCGGCATCGACTCCGCGCTGGTCGCGTCGATCGCCTGCGACGCGCTCGGCGCGCGGCACGTGTACGGCGTCTCCATGCCGTCCAAGTACTCCTCCGGGCACTCCAGGGACGACGCGGCCGAGCTGGCCCGCCGCACCGGTCTCCACTACCGCACCGTGTCCATCGAGCCGATGTTCGACGCGTACACGGGCGCGCTGGAGCTGACCGGCCTCGCGGAGGAGAACCTCCAGTCCCGGCTGCGCGGGACGCTGCTGATGGCGCTCTCCAACCAGGAGGGCCACCTGGTCCTGGCCCCCGGCAACAAGTCGGAGCTGGCGGTCGGCTACTCCACGCTGTACGGCGACTCGGTGGGCGCGTACGGGCCCATCAAGGACGTGTACAAGACCTCGGTCTTCCGTCTCGCCGAGTGGCGCAACCGCGCGGCGGCCGCCCGAGGACAGACCCCGCCGATCCCCGAGAACTCGATCACCAAGCCGCCGAGCGCGGAGCTGCGCCCCGGCCAGGTCGACACCGACTCGCTGCCGGACTACCCGGTGCTGGACGCGATCCTCGCCCTGTACGTCGACGGGGACCGCGGCGCGGACGAGATCGTGGCCGCCGGGTACGACCGGGAGCTGGTGACCCGGACGCTGCGCATGGTGGACACCGCGGAGTACAAGCGGCGGCAGTACCCGCCGGGCACCAAGATCTCGTCCAAGGGCTTCGGCAAGGACCGCCGCCTGCCGGTCACCAACCGCTGGCGGGAGCGCGGCTGAGGCGGCGGACCCCCGTAGCGGCTAGCCCTCGCGCTTGAGGTCGGCCAGCACCTTGTGCAGCGGCTCCGCCACCCGGCGCCGGTACTCCTGGATCGCCCAGCCGTTGCCGTCCGGGTCCTTGAAGTACATGAAGGTGGCGCCGTCGTCCGGGGCGTACTGCACCGGCTCCGAGACCTCCAGGCCGCGCGCGGTCAGCTCCGCGTGCGCCGCCTTGATGTCGGCGACGCAGAGCTGGAGGCCCTGGTACGAGCCCGGTTCCGGCCGGGTCTGCCCCTGGGCCATGTCCCAGATGGCGTCGCCGAGGGCGACCGAACAGCCGGAGCCCGGAGGCGTCAGCTGGACGATCCGCATGCCCGGCATCACCTCCTGGTCGATGTCGACGTGGAAGCCGACCTTGTCCCGGTAGAAGTCCCGGGCGCGGTCGATGTCGGTGACGGGGAGCGGAATGACTTCGAGCGTGAAGTCCATGGCATGACTCCTTGGGCTTGCGTCGGTCGCGAAGGTCAGTAGTGGTAGCGCGCCTGGACGATGACCAGCAGGTCATCGGTGGGCTTGTACACAAGACGGTGCGTGTCGTCGATGCGCCGTGACCAGTAGCCGGACAGGTCGCCCTTGAGCGGCTCCGGCTTGCCGATGCCCTTGAACGGGTCACGGGCGATGTCGGCGATCAGTCTGTTGATCCGCTTGGTCACCTTCCGGTCGCTCTCGGCCCAGTGGACGTAGTCCTCCCAGCCGTGGGACGTGAAAGTGATCCTCACGCCCGCTCCGCGTCCGGGTCGATCAGCTCACGCTGCCGTGCGTCGCCCGCCTCGGCCTCCGCGATGGAGTCGAGCAGGCGTCGGGCGTTGCGCGGCGAGCGCAGGAGATGCACCGTCTCCGTCCACGCCGTGAAGTCCTCCTCGGACATGAGCACGGCGTTCCCCTTGCGGGAGGTGATGTGCACCGGGGCATGGTCCTCGTTGACCTGCTCTATCAGCGGGAACAGATTCTGACGGGCTTCGCTGGCGGTGATGGACATACCAGTGCCTCCCTTCCTCGGCTTGTACAAGATATCGTACGAGTCTGGAGCGGTCCACCGGAAAGCGGGAGCGGTACGCCCCGGCGCCCGCACGCCGTTCCCCGGCTACGCTCAGCCCGTACGACCTTGATCCGACCGGGCCCACGCGCCCCACTGTCCGACAGGAGGCCGAGATGACGGCGCCGGGGCGCAGGAGCAGTACCTTCACGCGACTGCTGCGGCACGGCTTCACCGATCCCTCGGCCGCCGAGCGGCTGCTGGAGGGGGCCGAGCTGGCCGAGCTGCGGGCCGACCCCGTGCTCCTGGAGGCGCTGGGCGCCACCGCCGACCCGGACCTCGCCCTGCTCGGGCTGGTACGGCTCCTGGAGGCGCAGCCCGACCCCACCGCCCGCCGGGAGCTGCTCGACACCCTGATAGCGGCCAAGCCGCTGCGCGACCGCCTCCTCGGCGTGCTCGGCGCCTCCGAGGCGCTCGCCGACCACCTCGCCCGGCACGCGGGGGACTGGCAGGCCCTCGTCACGTACGAGCCGCGCGACCTGCACCGCGGGGTCGAGGAGTTCGAGCGGGGGCTCGCCGAGGCCACCGACCCGGTCTCCCTGCGCGTCGCCTACCGGCGCTGCCTGCTGTCCATCGCCGCCCGCGACGTGTGCGGCACCATCGACGTCGCCGAGACCGCCGCCGAGCTGGCCGACCTCGCCACCGCCACCCTGCGCGCCGCCCTGGCCCTCGCCGAGGCCGACGCCCCCGAGGACGCCGCGCGGTGCCGGCTGGCGGTGATCGCGATGGGCAAGTGCGGCGGACACGAGCTGAACTACGTCTCCGACGTCGACGTCATCTTCGTGGGCGAGCCCGCCGAGGCGGAGGCCGACGAGACCAAGGCGCTGCGCGCCGCCACCTCGCTGGCCTCGCACATGATGCGGATCTGCTCCGAGACCACCGTCGAGGGCTCCATCTGGCCCGTCGACGCCAACCTCCGCCCCGAAGGCCGCAACGGCCCCCTGGTGCGCACCCTCAGCAGCCACGTCGCCTACTACCAGCGCTGGGCCAAGACCTGGGAGTTCCAGGCACTGCTCAAGGCCCGCCCGGTGGCCGGCGACCCCGGGCTCGGCGCCGAGTACGTCGCCGCCCTCCAGCCCCTGGTGTGGCAGGCCGCCGACCGCGAGAACTTCGTCCCGGACGTGCAGAAGATGCGCCGCCGGGTGGTGGAGAACATCCCCGTCGCCGAGGTCGACCGGCAGCTCAAGCTCGGGCCCGGCGGGCTCAGGGACGTCGAGTTCGCCGTGCAGCTCCTCCAGCTGGTGCACGGGCGGGCGGACACCTCCCTGCACAGCGGCACGACGCTGGACGCGCTGGCGGCGCTCGCCGCGGGCGGCTACGTCGGCCGCGCCGACGCAGCCCAGCTCGACGAGGCGTACCGCTTCCTGCGCTCCATGGAGCACCGCATCCAGCTGCACCGGCTGCGCCGCACCCACCTGGTGCCCGAGGACGAGGCCGACCTGCGCCGCATGGGGCGCTCCCTGGGCATGCGCAACGACCCGGTGGCCGAACTGCTGCGCGCCTGGAAACGGCACGCCGCGGTGGTCCGCAGGCTGCACGAGAAGATCTTCTACCGGCCGCTGCTCGACGCCGTCGCCCAGCTCGCGCCCGGCGAGGCCCGGCTCAGCCCCGAGGCCGCCCGGGAGCGCCTGGTCGCCCTCGGGTACGCCGACCCGGCCGCAGCCCTCAGGCACCTGGAGGCGCTCGCGTCCGGCGTCACCCGCAAGGCGGCCATCCAGCGCACCCTGCTGCCCGTGCTGCTCGGCTGGTTCGCCGACTCCGCCGACCCGGACACCGGACTGCTGAACTTCCGCAAGGTCTCCGACGCGCTCGGCACCACGCCCTGGTACCTCAGGCTGCTGCGCGACGAGGGCGCCGCCGCCGAGAACCTCGCCCGGGTGCTCTCCGCCGGGCGCCTCGCCCCCGACCTGCTGATGCGGGCCCCCGAGGCGGTCGCGCTGCTCGGCGACGGCGTCGCCGGGGGACTGCGGCCGCGCGGCCGGGCCCAGCTGGAGCAGGAGACCCTCGCCGCGGTCCGCCGCGCCGACGACGCCGTGCAGGCCGTCACCGCGGTGCGCGGCGTACGGCGCCGGGAGCTGTTCCGCACGGCCGCCGCGGACATCGTCGGCTCCTACGGCACCGAGGCCCAGCCCGTCGAGGCCGACCAGGGCGCCCTGGTGGACCTGGTGGGCGGCGCGGTGTCCGACCTGACGGCGGCGACGCTGGCGGGGACGCTGCGGGCGGTCGTGCGGGACAAGTGGGGCGACGTCCTGCCGACCCGGTTCGCGATCATCGCCATGGGCCGCTTCGGCGGGCACGAGCTGGGCTACGGCTCGGACGCGGACGTGCTGTTCGTGCACGAGCCCCGCGACGGGGTGGACGAGCGGGAGGCGGGCGACGCCGCCAACAAGGTCGTCTCCGAGATGCGCCGCCTGCTCCAGGTGCCGAGCGCCGACCCGCCGCTGCTGATCGACGCCGACCTGCGCCCCGAGGGCAGGTCCGGGCCGCTGGTGCGCACCCTGAAGTCGTACGAGGCCTACTACCGGCGCTGGTCGCTGGGGTGGGAGTCGCACGCCCTGCTGCGGGCCGAGTTCGTCGCCGGGGACGAGGAGCTGGGGGCGCGCTTCATCGAGCTGGTCGACCCCCTGCGGTACCCGGCGGGCGGGCTCGGCGAGGACGCCGTACGGGAGATCCGGCGGCTGAAGGCCCGTATGGAGTCCGAGCGGCTGCCGCGCGGGGCCGACCCCAAGCTGCACGCCAAACTGGGGCCGGGCGGGCTCTCCGACGTGGAGTGGACCGTGCAGCTGTTCCAGCTGCGGCACGGGCACGAGATCGCCGGGCTGCGGACCACCAGGACGCGTGCGGCGCTGGCCGCCGCCCGGGACGCCGGGCTGGTCTCGGAGGAGAACACCGCCACGCTCGACGAGGCGTGGGTGCTGGCGACACGGGTCCGCAACGCGGTGATGCTGGTGCGGGGGCGGGCGGGGGACACCTTCCCGACCGACCCGCGCGAGCTGGCGGCCGTGGGCCGCTACCTGGGCCACGGCTCCGGCCACGCGGGCGACATGCTCGACGAATACCGCCGCACGGCCCGCCGGGCACGGACGGTGGTGGAGGAGCTGTTCTACGCCTGACCCAGCCGTGGGCAGTCGTGCCTGCCCACCCCGCAGCTACGCCCGCCCCGGCAGCCACACCCTCCGCCGCCGCGCAGCGACCGGCACCAGGCGAGGCAACCGGTACGGCAGGCTCCCGTACCAGACGTAAGCCACCCCGTAGCCGAACGCCAGGCACAGCACACCCCCCACCGCGTCCAGCCAGAAGTGGTTCGCCGTCGCCACGATCACCACCAGCGTGAGCGCCGGGTACACCAGCCCCAGCACCCGCACCCACGGCACCGACGCCAGCGCGAAGATCGTCAGGCCGCACCACACCGACCACCCGATGTGCATCGACGGCATCGCGGCGTACTGGTTGGACATGTTCTTCAGGTCGCCGGACGCCATCGACCCCCACGTCTGGTGGACCATCACCGTGTCGATGAAGTGCCCGCCGTTCATCAGCCGGGGCGGCGCGAGCGGATACAGGTAGTAGCCGACCAGGGCGACACCCGTGGTCGCGAAGAGCACCAGCCGGGTCGCCGCGTAACGGCCGGGGTGACTGCGGAAGAGCCACACCAGGACACCCAGGGTCACCACGAAGTGCAGCGTGGCGTAGTAGTAGTTCATGCCGACGACCAGCCAAGTCACCGAGTTCACGGCATGGTTGACGGACTCCTCGACGGCGATGCCCAGTTGCTGCTCCACGCGCCAGATCCAGTCGGCGTTGCGCAGTGCCGCCGTCCGCTGTTCCGGCACCGCGTTGCGGACGAGGGAGTACGTCCAGTAGCTGATCGCGATCAGCAGGATCTCGAACCAGAGGCGGGGTCGGCGCGGGGTCCGGAGCCGACGCATGACCCCCCGCCCCGTCGACTCTGCGACGGGGTGCGGAACGCCGTCCTCCAGGCGTTCCCGAGTCCTCACGGTCGCGTCACCCATAGGCATGAAGTCTGCCAGAAAAGCCCTCTCCCACCGATCATCCCCCAGGTGGATCCGACCCGCATCCGCCCCGGAGCCGCCGCCCCCCGAGGGGTCAGGGGCGGCCGCGCTCGCCCGGGGCCGACGCCGTCGAGCCGCGCACCACCAGCTCCGGCATGAACACGAACTCGCTGTGCGGCGCGGGCGTCCCGCCGATCTCCTCCAGGAGCGTGCGCACCGCCGCCTGCCCCATCGCGGGCACCGGCTTGCGGACCGTGGTCAGCGGCGGGTCGGTGAAGGCGATCAGCGGCGAGTCGTCGAAGCCGACCACCGAGACGTCCTTGGGCACGTCCAGGCCCAGCTGCCGGGCCGCGCGTATCGCGCCCAGCGCCATCATGTCGCTGGCGCAGACCACCGCCGTGCAGTCCCGTGAGATGAGCGCGGAGGCCGCCGCCTGGCCGCCCTCCAGGGTGTACAGCGAGTGCTGGACCAGCTCCTTCTCCACCGTCTCGGCGCCCAGGCCCAACTGCTCCTGGACGGCGCGCACGAAGCCCTCGATCTTGCGCTGCACCGGCACGAACCGCTTCGGCCCGAGGGCCAGGCCGATCCGGGTGTGGCCGAGCGAGACCAGGTGCGTGACCGCGAGGCTCATCGCGGCCCGGTCGTCGGGGGAGATGAACGGCGCCTGCACCTGCGAGGAGAAGCCGTCGACGAGGACGAACGGCACGCCCTGCGCGCGCAGCCGCTCGT
This sequence comes from Streptomyces sp. BBFR25, assembly GCF_044590125.1. Taxonomy (NCBI): domain Bacteria; kingdom Bacillati; phylum Actinomycetota; class Actinomycetes; order Kitasatosporales; family Streptomycetaceae; genus Streptomyces; species Streptomyces sp. BBFR25. The sequence goes on along the minus strand of NZ_CP172447.1, from coordinate 2,594,529 downwards.
AGCGCTGCATGTCGGCGGTGGTGTCGGCGTGCAGCCCCGAGACGTAGATGATGCCGGCGACCCCGCGGTCGACCAGCATCTCGGTCAGCTCGTCCTCCGTGGAGCCGCCCGGCGTCTGGGTGGCGAGGACCGGCGTGTAGCCCTGCCGGGTCAGCGCCTGCCCGATGACCTGGGCCAGCGCGGGGAATATCGGGTTCTCCAGCTCTGGGGTGATCAGGCCCACCAGGCCCTCGCTGCGCTGCCGCAGCCGCACCGGGCGCTCGTAGCCCAGCACGTCGAGGGCGGCGAGCACGGACTGGCGGGTGGTGGCGGCGACGCCCGGCTTCCCGTTCAGGACGCGGCTGACGGTCGCTTCGCTCACCCCCGCCTGGGCAGCGATGTCGGCAAGCCGTGTGGTCACAGGGGTGGACTGTACCTGTCGGCCGCCGCCTTGCACACCGATCGGGCGCCGTGGGCGGCCTGTTGGACGGCCCGTCGGACGGCCCGTCGGACGGCCCGGCGCGGGCTGCTGCGTCATCGCGCTCCCTCAGGAAAGTGGCGGCAAGAGCTTGCAGAGTCTTGCACAAGCGGCCCGATACCGCTCGGACCCCGTAAACAAGCGTCTCATGACGGTCGCCGAGAGGTCACGCCCGGATAACTTCGGAGATCTCTTGCACATTTTTGCAGCAAGACCTTTCGCCGAGCTTTCCACGCTGTTACGTTCACGTCGCCCGACGGCAGCAACGACGCGGTCGGCGGTCGGCAGGAGCGGCGGACGGGCCCGCACCCTGCACCACACGGGCTTTCACCCTCAAGGAGAACTCATGCGGCGTGGCATAGCGGCCACCGCGCTGGTGGCGTCCCTCGCCCTGGCGGCGACGGCGTGCGGCGGAGACGACGGCGACAGCGAGTCCGGCGGACCGGTCACCATCACATACTGGGACACCTCCAACGCGACCAACGAGGCGCCGACCTACAAGGCGCTGGTCAAGGAGTTCGAGGCCGCCAACAAGGGCGTCAAGGTCAACTTCGTCAACGTGCCGTTCGACCAGGCGCAGAACAAGTTCGACACCGCCGCCGGCTCCAAGGGCGCCCCCGACGTGCTGCGGTCCGAGGTCGGCTGGACGCCCGCCTTCGCCAAGAAGGGCTTCTTCCTGCCGCTGGACGGCACCGAGGCCCTCGCCGAGCAGGACAAGTTCCAGCCCAACCTGATCGAGCAGGCCAAGTACGAGGGCAAGACCTACGGCGTGCCGCTGGTCACCGACACCCTGGCCTTCGTCTACAACAAGGAACTGTTCAAGAAGGCCGGCGTCGAGGCCCCCAAGACCTGGGACGACCTGAAGAAGGCCGCCGCCACCATCAAGGACAAGACCGGCGCCGACGGCTACTGGGCCTCCACGGCCGGCTACTACGCGCAGCCCTTCCTGTACGGCGAGGGCACCGACACGGTCGACGCCGAGGGCAAGAAGATCACCGTCAACGCGCCCGCGGCCAAGAAGGGCTACGGCACCTGGCTGAGCCTCTTCGACGGCAAGGGCCTGCACAAGGCCGACACCACCGCGGACGCCTACGCCCACATCCAGGAGGCGTTCGTCAGCGGCAAGGTCGCCTCGATCATCCAGGGCCCGTGGGAGATCACCAACTTCTACAAGGGCTCGGCCTTCAAGGACAAGAACAACCTCGGCATCGCCACCGTCCCGGCCGGTTCCACCGGCAAGGCGGGCGCCCCGACCGGCGGCCACAACCTGTCGGTCTACGCCGGTTCGGACCAGGCCCACCAGGAGGCGGCGCTGAAGTTCGTGAAGTTCATGACCTCGGCGAAGTCCCAGGAGACCGTCGCCCTGAAGAACTCCACGCTGCCGACCCGCGACGACGCCTACACCGCCAAGGTCAAGGCCGACCCGGGCATCGCCGGCTACCAGACGGTCCTGCCCGCCGCCCAGCCGCGCCCGGCGCTGCCCGAGTACAGCTCCCTGTGGACGCCGCTGGACGACGAGCTGCCCCAGATCGCCGGCGGCAAGAAGTCCCTGGACGAGGGCCTCGGCGACGTCGAGACCGCGATCGCCAAGCTGGTGCCGGACTTCAGCAAGTAGTCCCCGCGACCGCCGGGCCCCGCAGTGGGGGGAGGGCCCGGCGGTCACCGGCCGTGCCCCGACCGCTGACCCCTGACCTTCCCGATGCTCCCGAAGGTGTCGAACCATGACAGTCGCCATCGACCGCGCGACCGGCAAGCGCCGCGGTGACCGCACCCCGCGGCCCGGCCTCGGCCGCCGTCTGAAAGACGGCTACCAGAAGCACTGGTACGCCTACGCCATGATCGCGCCGGTGGCCGTCGTGATCGGCGTCCTCGTGCTGTACCCGCTGGGCTACGGCCTCTACCTCACCCTCACCGACGCCAACAGCCTCAACAGCGCGCGCACCATCGGCGTCAACGAGATCGAGGCCACGTACAAGTTCGTCGGCCTGGACAACTACGCCGACATCCTGTGGGGCCCGACGGCGTACGACCGCTTCTGGTCGCACTTCATCTGGACCATCGTGTGGACGGCGGTCTGCGTCGGCCTGCACTTCTGCATCGGTCTCGGGCTCGCCCTGCTGCTCAACCAGAAGCTGCGCGGCCGCACCGTCTACCGGCTGATCCTGGTCCTGCCCTGGGCCGTACCCACCTTCGTCACCGTCTTCGGCTGGCGCTTCATGCTCGCCGACCAGGGCATCATCAACTCCGCCCTGGACTGGCTGCACCTGCCGACGCCCGCCTGGCTGGAGGACACCTTCTGGCAGCGGTTCTCCGCGATCATGGTCAACACCTGGTGCGGCGTGCCGTTCATGATGGTCTCGCTCCTCGGCGGCCTGCAGTCCATCGACAACAGCCTCTACGAGGCCTCCGAGATGGACGGCGCCAACGCCTGGCAGCGCTTCCGGTACGTCACGCTGCCCGGTCTGCGGTCGGTCAGCTCCACGGTCGTGCTGCTCGGCATCATCTGGACCTTCAACCAGTTCGCCGTGATCTTCCTGCTGTTCGGCAACACCGCCCCCGACGCGCAGATCCTCGTCACCTGGGCGTACCAGCTCGGCTTCGGACAGCAGCCGCGCGACTTCGCGCAGTCCGCGGCCTACGGCATCCTGCTGCTGGCCATCCTGATCGTCTTCACCTCCTTCTACCGCCGCTGGCTGAACCGCAATGAGCAGCAGCTCGCGAACTGAGGCAGGAGCCGCCATGAGTACAAGCACCGCGCCCACCGAGGCCCCCGCCGAGCAGGTCGCCGCGCCCACCGCGCCGCCGCGCAAGGTGCGCCGCCGCGGCGAACGCAGCCGCGCCGCGTCCCTCGCCTCCCACGGCGTGCTGACCCTCGCGAGCCTCGTCGCGCTCTTCCCGGTCGCCTGGCTGGTCTACCTGTCCCTCGGCCCGGACAAGAACGACTACCTGCACCCCGGACGCATCTGGTCGAAGATGACCTTCGACAACTACGTCTTCGTGCTCCAGGACACCAACTTCTTCGACTGGCTGAAGAGTTCGCTGATCGTCTCGCTGGGCACCACCGTCATCGGGGTGCTGGTCGCCGCGACGACCGGCTACGCGGTCTCGCGGATGCGCTTCCCGGGCTACCGGAAGCTCATGTGGGTCCTGCTGGTCACCCAGATGTTCCCCATCGCGGTCCTGATCGTGCCGATGTACCAGATCCTGTCGAAGCTCCAGCTCATCGACAACTACCTCGGCCTGATCCTCGTCTACTGCTCCACCGCGGTGCCGTACTGCGCCTGGCTGCTCAAGGGCTACTTCGACACCATCCCGTTCGAGATCGACGAGGCCGGGCGCGTGGACGGGCTGAGCCCCTTCGGGACCTTCTTCCGGCTGATCCTGCCGCTGGCCCGGCCGGGCCTCGCGGTCGCCGGCTTCTACAGCTTCATCACGGCCTTCGGCGAGGTCGCCTTCGCCTCGACGTTCATGCTGAGCGACACGAAGTACACCTTCGCCGTCGGGCTGCAGAGCTTCGTCAGCGAACACGACGCGCAGCGCAACCTGATGGCGGCCACCGCCGTGCTCGTCGCGATACCCGTCTCCGCGTTCTTCTACCTCGTGCAGAAGAACCTGGTGACCGGCCTCACCGCGGGCGGCACGAAGGGCTGATCGCCGCCCGCCCCCGGAAAACGTCCGGCCGCGGTGCCCATCCGACCCCGCAGCACCGCGGCCGGCCGCCCCTTCCGCCACCACGCCTCGACGCCTCCACTCCGTTCCGTTACGTACCAAGGACGACATGAGCCAGCAGCCTTCCGCCGCACCGGCCCCCACCTCCGCCGTCGCCACCGTCGCAGGGCGCCACGACTGGTGGCGGGACGCGGTCATCTACCAGGTGTACCCGCGCAGCTTCGCCGACAGCAACGGCGACGGCATGGGCGACCTGGAGGGTGTCCGCACCCGCCTGCCGTACCTGCGCGACCTGGGCGTGGACGCCGTGTGGCTCAGCCCCTTCTACGCCTCCCCGCAGGCCGACGCCGGATACGACGTCGCCGACTACCGGGCCGTCGACCCCATGTTCGGCACCCTCCTGGACGCCGACGCGCTGATCCGCGACGCCCACGCGCTGGGCCTGCGCATCATCGTCGACCTGGTGCCCAACCACTCCTCCGACCAGTACGAGTGGTTCAGGCGCGCCCTCGCCGAGGGGCCCGGCTCCCCGTCCCGGGACCGCTACCACTTCCGCCCCGGCAAGGGGAAGAACGGCGAACTGCCGCCCAACGACTGGGAGTCCATCTTCGGCGGCCCCGCCTGGACCCGGGTCACCGAGCCCGACGGCACGCCGGGGGAGTGGTACCTGCACCTGTTCGCCCCCGAGCAGCCCGACTTCAACTGGGAGCACCCGGCCGTCGGCGACGAGTTCCGCTCCATCCTGCGGTTCTGGCTGGACATGGGCGTGGACGGCTTCCGCATCGACGTCGCGCACGGCATGGTGAAGGCGGAGGGCCTGCCCGACCTCGGATCCCACGAGCAGCTGAAGCTGCTGGGCAACGATGTCATGCCGTTCTTCGACCAGGACGGCGTGCACGCCATCTACCGCCAGTGGCGCCGCATCCTCGACGAGTACTCCGGCGAGCGCATCTTCGTCGCCGAGGCGTGGACGCCGACCGTCGAGCGCACCGCGAACTACGTCCGCCCCGACGAGCTGCACCAGGCGTTCAACTTCCAGTACCTGGGCACCCACTGGGACGCCGAGGAGCTGCGCACGGTCATCGACCGGACACTGGACGCCATGCGCCCGGTCGGCGCCCCCGCCACCTGGGTCCTGTCCAACCACGACGTCACCCGGCACGCCACCCGCTTCGCCAACCCGGCGGGCCTCGGCACCCAGATCCGCCTGGCCGGCGACCGCGCACTGGGCCTGCGCAGGGCCCGCGCCGCGACCCTGCTGATGCTGGCGCTGCCCGGCTCGGCCTACGTCTACCAGGGCGAGGAACTGGGCCTCCCGGACGTCGTCGACCTGCCCGACGAGGTCCGCCAGGACCCGGCGTACTTCCGCGGCGCCGGTCAGGACGGCTTCCGCGACGGCTGCCGCGTCCCGATCCCGTGGACCCGTGAGGGTTCCTCGTACGGCTTCGGCGACGGCGGCAGCTGGCTGCCGCAGCCCGCGGGCTGGGGCGAGCTGAGCGTCGCGGCGCAGTCCGGCGTGCCCGGCTCGACCCTGGAGCTGTACCGCGAGGCCCTGGCCGTCCGCCGCTCCACCGCCGACCTCGGCGCGGGCGACGCGGTCGAGTGGCTGCGCGCCCCCGAGGGCGTCGTCGCCTTCCGGCGCGGCGACTTCGTGTGCGTCGCCAACACCACCGCCGAGTCGGTGGCGATGCCCGCGTACGGGCGCGTCCTGCTGGCCAGCGGTGAGATCACCGAGGCGGCCGGCGAGGCGAAGGTGCCGGCGGACACGACGGTGTGGTGGACCAGGGCCTGACGCTCCCTCCGTATGGCCCGAGGGCCCGCCGCTTCCCACGGGGAGGCGGCGGGCCCTCGCGCGTGGGCCGGTCCCGGGCGGCGCGGGCAAGTCCTGTGAAAATCCTTTCCGTTACTTTCGCAAGTCTTGCCGCAAGACTTGCGGCAGCGCTACGGTCTCGCCGGGGTCGGACCCGAACGAGCCGTACTCGCAAGGAGCTCACGCCTGTGATACCGAGATGGCCGGTGCCCGCCACGCGCCGCACCGCACGAGTGAGACGGGTCGCGGCCGTCACCGTGACCGCGCTCGCCGCCGCCCTGCTTCCCCCGCTCGCCGCGCGGGCCGACACCCCGCCCGCGCCCCCGTCCGACGCGAAGATGGCGAAGACCGCCGCACGCCACGACCTGACGCGTGAGCAGTTCTACTTCGTCCTGCCGGACCGTTTCGCCAACGGGGACACCCGCAACGACAGGGGCGGCCTGACCGGCACCCGGCTCACCACCGGCTACGACCCCACCGACAAGGGCTTCTACCAGGGCGGCGACCTCAAGGGCCTGACCGAGAAGCTCGACTACATCAAGGGGCTGGGCACCACCTCCATCTGGATGGCGCCCCTCTTCAAGAACCAGCCCGTCCAGGGCACCGGCAAGGACGCCTCGGCCGGCTACCACGGGTACTGGATCACCGACTTCACCCAGGTCGACCCGCACTTCGGCACCAACCAGGACCTGAAGAACCTCATCTCCAAGGCCCACGCCAAGGGCATGAAGGTCTTCTTCGACGTCATCACCAACCACACCGCCGACGTCGTCGACTACGAGGAGAAGGCGTACGACTACCTCTCCAAGGGCGCCTTCCCCTACCTGACCAAGGATGGGCAGCCCTTCGACGACGCCGACTACGCGGACGGCGACCGCAGGTTCCCCCGGGTGGACAGCGGCTCCTTCCCGCGCACCCCCGTCGTCCCGGCCGCCAAGAAGAACCTCAAGGTGCCGTCCTGGCTCAACGACCCGGCGATGTACCACAACCGGGGCGACTCCACCTGGGCCGGAGAGTCGGCCACCTACGGCGACTTCAACGGCCTCGACGACCTGTGGACCGAGCGTCCCGAGGTCGTCGACGGCATGGAGAAGATCTACCAGCGGTGGGTCAAGGACTTCGCCATCGACGGCTTCCGGATCGACACCGTGAAGCACGTCGACATGGAGTTCTGGACCCAGTGGGCGACCGCGCTGGACGCCTACGCCGCCAAGAAGGGGCGCGACGACTTCTTCATGTTCGGCGAGGTCTACTCCGCCGACACCTCCGTCACCGCCCCCTACGTCACCGAAGGCCGTCTGGACTCCACCCTGGACTTCCCCTTCCAGGACGCGGCCCGCGCGTACGCCTCCCAGGGCGGCAGTGCCCAGAAGCTCGCCTCGGTCTTCGGCGACGACTACAAGTACACGACCGACAAGGCCAACGCCTACGAGCAGGTCACCTTCCTCGGCAACCACGACATGGGCCGCATCGGGACCTTCCTCCGGCAGGACGACCCCGAGGCCACCGACGCCGAACTGCTGAAGAAGGACAAGCTCGCCAACGAGCTGATGTTCCTCAGCCGCGGCAACCCGGTGATCTACTACGGCGACGAGCAGGGCTTCACCGGCGCGGGCGGCGACAAGGACGCCCGCCAGCCGATGTTCGCCTCGCGCACCGCGGACTACCTCGACGACGACCAGCTGGGCACCGACCGCACCCACGCCGAGGCGGCCCACGACACGCAGGCACCGCTCTACCGGCAGATCAGCGCCCTCGCCAAGCTGCGCAAGGCCCACCCCGCCCTGGCCGACGGCGTCCAGACCGAGCGCTACGCCGCCGACGGCCCCGGTGTCTACGCCTTCTCGCGCACCGACGCGACGACCGGCGCCGAGTACGTCGTCGCCTTCAACAACGCCGACGCCGCGAAGACCGCCACCTTCGCCACCGGCTCGGCGCACATGACCTTCCGCGGCCTCCACGGCACCGACGCCACCGTGAAGTCGGGCGCCGACACCAAGGTCACGGTCACCGTCCCGGCCGGGTCGGCGGTGGTCCTCAAGGCCGCGGGCAGGCTCGCCGCGCCCGCCGCCGAGCCGACGATCACCCTCCGCGCCCCGGACCCCGGTGCCACCGGCACCGTCGAGCTGACGGCCGACGTCGCGGGCGGGCAGCTCAACCGCGTCGTCTTCGCCGCCCAGACCGGTGACGGCGAGTGGCGCACCCTCGGCACCGCCGACCACGCGCCCTACAAGGTCACCCACACCGTCGACGCGGACACCCCCGCGGGCACCGCCCTGCGCTACAAGGCGGTCGTCGTGGACTCGGCGGGCCGCACCGCGAGCACCACGGCCGCCTCCACCACCGGCACCCCGCCAGCCGAGGAGGTGCCCACCGCCGCCTCCCGGGACTACGCGGTCGTGCACTACAAGCGCGCGGACGGGGACTACGACGACTGGGGCCTGTACGCCTGGGGCGACCTCGCCGAGGGCGAGGCGACCACCTGGCCCGAGACCCACCCCTTCACCGGCCGGGACGCCTACGGCGCCTTCGCCCACGTCAAGCTCAAGCCCGGCGCGTCCGACGTCGGCTTCCTCGTCATCGACAAGGACGGCACCAAGGACGTCGCCGCCGACCGCACCATCGACGTCACGCAGACCGGCGAGGTGTGGATCGAGCAGGGCAAGGAGCAGGTCGCCACGGAGCGGCCCGAATACCCGGCCCAGGACACCGGCAAGGCCGTACTGCACTACCAGCGCGCCGACGGGAACTACGACGGCTGGGGCCTGCACGTCTGGGGCGACGCCGCGCACCCCACCGACTGGGCCAAGCCCCTCCAGCCGGTCAGGACCGACCCCTACGGCGCGGTCTTCGAGGTGCCGCTCACCGAGGGCGCGAGCAGCCTCAGCTACATCGTCCACAAGGGCGACGAGAAGGACCTGCCCACCGACCAGGCCCTCGACCTCAAGGCCGACGGTCACGAGGTGTGGCTGCTGAGCGGCGAGGAGCAGTACCTGCTGCCGCAGCCCGCGGGCTCCGCGGCGGCCGTCGACCTCACCACCTCCGAGGCGGTCTGGATCGACCGGAACACCGTCGCCTGGAACGGCTCCGAAGGCGCCGCCTCCACCCAGCTGCTCGCCTCCCGCACCGGCTCCCTCACCGCCGAGGACGGCAGGCTCACCGGCGTCGACCAGCGGTGGCTGCGCCTGACGAAGAGCGCCCTCACCGACGCCCAGAAGGCGAGGTTCCCGCACCTGAAGGCGTACACCGCCTGGTCGGTCGACCCGCGCGATCGCGACCGGGTCCGCGAGGCCCTGCGCGGCCAGGTCGTCGCCGCCCAGCGCACCGCCACCGGCGCCCTGCTCGCGGCGACGGGCGTGCAGACCGCGGGCGTCCTGGACGACCTGTACGCGGACCGGGCGACCGGGGCCGACCTCGGCCCGGTCTTCCGGCACGGCAGGCCCACCCTCTCCGTGTGGGCGCCGACCGCGCAGGACGTCTCCCTGGAGATCGGCGACCGCACCGTGCGGATGCGCCGCGACGACGCCACCGGCGTCTGGTCCGTCACCGGCCCGAAGTCGTGGAAGGGCCAGCCCTACCGGTACGCCGTCAAGGTGTGGGCGCCCACCGCGGGCGAGGTCGTCACCAACAAGGTCACCGACCCGTACTCCCTCGCCCTGACCACCGACTCCGAGCGCAGCCTCGTCGTCGACCTGGACGACCGCTCCCTGGCCCCGCGCGGCTGGGACGGCTACGGCAAGCCCGAGGCGGTGCCGCTCAGGGACGCCCAGATCCAGGAGCTGCACATCCGCGACTTCTCCGTCGCCGACCCGACCGCGGACCCGGACCACCGGGGCACCTACCTCGCCTTCACCGACGAGAAGAGCGACGGCTCGAAGCACCTGCGGAAGCTGGCCGAGGCCGGCACGTCCTACGTGCACCTGCTGCCCGCCTTCGACATCGCCACCGTCCCCGAGAAGAAGTCCGAGCAGACGGCGCCCGACTGCGACCTCGCCTCCCTCCCGGCCGACTCCGACCGGCAGCAGGAGTGCGTGACCGAGGCAGCCGCGAAGGACGCCTTCAACTGGGGCTACGACCCGTACCACTACACGGTCCCCGAGGGTTCCTACGCCACCGACCCGGACGGCACCGAGCGCACCGTCGAGTTCCGGAAGATGGTCAAGGCCCTCAACGAGGACGGCCTGCGCGTCGTCATGGACGTCGTCTACAACCACACGGCCGCGAGCGGCCAGGCGGGGACCAGCGTCCTCGACCGGATCGTGCCCGGCTACTACCAGCGACTGCTGGCCGACGGCTCCGTCGCCAACAGCACCTGTTGCGCCAACACGGCCACCGAGAACGCCATGATGGGCAAGCTCGTCGTCGACTCGGTCGTCACCTGGGCCAAGGAGTACAAGGTCGACGGCTTCCGCTTCGACCTCATGGGCCACCACCCGAAGGCCAACATCCTCGCGGTCAGGAAGGCGCTGGACGAGCTGACCGCCGCCAAGGACGGCGTCGACGGCAAGAAGATCATCCTGTACGGCGAGGGCTGGAACTTCGGTGAGGTCGCCGACGACGCCCGCTTCGTCCAGGCCACCCAGAAGAACATGGCCGGTACCGGCATCGCCACCTTCTCCGACCGGGCCCGCGACGCCGTGCGCGGCGGCGGCCCCTTCGACGAGGACCCCGGCGTCCAGGGCTTCGCCTCCGGCCTCTACACCGACCCGAACTCCTCGAAGGCCAACGGCACCGAGGCCGAGCAGAAGGCCCGCCTGCTGCACTACCAGGACCTGATCAAGGTCGGGCTGACCGGCAACCTCGCCGACTACGCCTTCACCGACACCAGCGGCAAGGAGGTCAAGGGCTCCGAGGTCGACTACAACGGCGCCCCCGCCGGATACGCGGCGGCACCCGGCGACGCCCTCGCCTACGCCGACGCCCACGACAACGAGTCCCTGTTCGACGCGCTCGCCTTCAAGCTGCCCAAGGACACCTCCGCCGACGACCGGGCCCGCATGCAGGTCCTCGCCCTGGCGACCGCCGCCCTCTCGCAGGGCCCGGCGCTCTCCCAGGCGGGCACCGACCTGCTGCGCTCCAAGTCGCTGGACCGCAACTCCTACGACAGCGGCGACTGGTTCAACGCCCTCCACTGGAACTGCGCCGACGGCAACGGCTTCGGCCGGGGCCTGCCACCGGCCGCCGACAACCGGGACAAGTGGCCCTACGCCAAGCCCCTGCTGGGCGCGGTGCGGGTCGGCTGCCCGCAGATCACCGGCGCCTCGGCGGCGTACCGGGACCTGTTGAAGATCCGCAGTGGCGAGAGGGACTTCTCCCTCGCCACGGCCGGGCAGGTCCAGTCCCGGCTCTCCTTCCCGCTCTCCGGCAAGGACGAGACACCCGGCGTGATCACCATGCGCCTCGGTGACCTCGTCGTCGTCCTCAACGCCACGCCCGAGCGGCAGGACCAGCGTCTCGGCGCGGCGGCCGGGACCGGCTACCGGCTGCACCCGGTGCAGGCGGCGGGCGCGGACCCGGTGGTGAAGGAGTCCACGTACACGGCGAGGACCGGCACCTTCACCGTGCCGGCCCGTACGGTCGCCGTCTTCCAGCAGGCCGGCTGACGGCGGGGGACCTGCGGTTAGGGTGAGCCCTGCTGTTCACGCAACGGGAGGGCTCATGCCGCAGATCACCGTCGACTACTCCGACCGGCTCGCCGGCGACTTCGACCGGCCCGCCTTCGCGCGGGCCCTGCACGAGGCCGTCGTCGAGATCGCGGCCGCGAAGCCGCCGGCCTGCAAGACGCAGTTCCGCCGCGCCGAGGACACCGTGGTCGGCCCGGACACCGAGGGGCACGCCGTCGTGCACGTCACGCTCGGACTGCTCGCGGGCCGCACCGACGAGACCAAGGCGCGGCTGACCGAGGCCGTGCTGGAACTGCTGCGCCAGTACGCCAAGCCGGGCGACGGCCTCGCCCTGCACGCCTCCGCCGAGGTCCGCGACCTGGACCCGTCGTACCGGAAGTTCGAGAGCTAACCGGCCAGGGTGATCAGCCGGCCGACCAGGTCCCCGAAGGGGCCGTCGGCCGGCTCGTCCGCGATGACGCGGCGCAGCAGGGCACCCATCTCCTCGTCGTAGGCGGCGCTCACCGCCGTCAGCGCGGCGAAGTCGTGCACGAGCTGCGCCTCCAGCTCGGCGCGCGGGATGCGGCGCCCGTCCAGCCAGAGCAGCGCCGTCGACTCGGCGAGCGAGATCCAGGAGCGGACGACCAGTTCCAGCCGCGCGGGCGGCTCGGTGACGTCCAGGTGCGAAAGGATCTGGACATAAGCGGCCTGCCGTACGGAGTCCACCAGCGCGTTGGCCGTGGAGGAGCCCACGGCCGGGCCGCCGCGCATCAGGGCCGAGAAACCCGGGCCGTGCTCGTCGACGAAGTCGAAGTAGCGGCCCATCACGCGCAGCAGCCGCGCGCCCAGCGGGCCCTCGCGCGGCTCCACGAACCGGGCCGCCAGATCGTCCGAGGCGCGCCGCAACGCGGCCTCGTACAGGCTGAGTTTGCCGGGGAAGTAGTGGTAGACCAGTGGGCGCGAGATGCCCGCCGCCGACGCTATCTCGTCGATGGAGACCTCGTCGGGCGAGCGGCGGCTGAAGAGATCGAGCGCGACGCCGATCAACTGCTGCCGCCGCTCCTCGACGCCCATTCTGCGGCGTACCCCGGTAGTCATACGAACACCTTACCGATCGAATCCGGCCCCGAACGGGCCGGACCGGACATCGGCGTTCACATGTCGAGCACGAGCCGCGTACCGAGGCACCGGGAGACACAGATGAGCATCGAGTCGCCGCGCTCCGAGTCGGTCAGCAGCTCGTCCCGGTGATCGATCTCGCCCTCCAGCACCTTCTGTTGGCAGGTCCCGCACCAGCCCTGCTCGCAGGAGTACGGGGTGTTCGGCAGCTCGGCGCGCACGGCGGCCAGCACCGAGGAGTCGCCGGACACGGTCAGTGTGCGCCCGCTGCGGCGCAGCTCCACCTCGAACTCCGCGTCGCCGTCGGCCGTCGTACGCGGCGCGAACCGCTCCAGGTGCAGCGAGGCGCCCGCCGGGAGGCGTTCTTCCACGGCCGCCATCAGGCCCTCCGGGCCGCAGCAGTACACGGCCGCCCCCTCGGGGAGGTCCGCCAGGAAGGCGTCGAGACCGGGCCGCCCGTCCTCGTCCTCGGCGACGACGGTGACCCTCCCCCAGCCTCCGGCCGGGGGGACCCCCATCTCGCTTCGCTCGCCCTCCGGGTCCAGCTTCTCGATCTCCTCCAGGAACGGCATCGACGCCCGCGTCCGCCCGCCGTACAGCAGCCGCCAGTCGGCGCCCGCCGGCAGCGCCCGCAGCATCGGCAGCACGGGGGTGATGCCGATGCCCCCGGCGACGAACGCGTAGGCGGGCGCCTCGACCAGCGGGAAGCGGTTGCGCGGCCCGCGCACCTCCAGCTCCGTGCCCTCCTGCACCTGCTCGTGCACCTCGCGCGAGCCGCCCCGCCCGTCCTCGACCAGCCGCGCGGCCACGGTGTACGACGAGGTGTCCTCCGGGTCGCCGCACAGCGAGTACTGCCGTACGAGACCCGAGGGCAGCACCAGGTCCAGGTGGGCGCCCGGCTCCCAGCGCGGCAGGTCCGTCCCCTCCAGGCGCAGCCGCACCACCCCGTCGGCCAGCCGCTCGTGCGCGGTCACCAGCAGGGTCAGCGCGCGGGCGCGAGGCCGCCCGGAGACCGGCGGGTCCAGCGCGGGCAGCGGCCACAGCGGAGAGCCCTGGACCCGGCGCCGCAGCGCCCGGCGGACGACGAGCGCGGCCCCGGCCGCGAGCAGCAGAGCCGACACCGGCTTCGGACGCGGCCTCATGCGGCACTCTCCCGGGACTTCTCGGCGGCCGAGGCGGCCACGGCGGCGGGGGAGGCGGCGAGGTAGGCGACGGCCTGCTCGGTGGAGCACTCCCTGGACGGGTGGTACGAGCGGCTCAGATAGCCGGGTATGGAGCGGGCGATCGCGCCGGTCGAGGGCAGCAGGCCCTGCCGGCCGCGCCGGTGGAAGTCCCGGAAGCCGGCCCGGCCGTCGACGAGCGTCGGGTCGTTCGCCATGAAGAACCGGGTCCCGCGCTGCCACAGGAACACCAGCGCGGTGAACGCCGTCGCCCAGGTCCGCACCCGCCGCGCGTAGTCACCGTCCACGTGCACGAAGAGGTCGAAGGCGACGGACCGGTGCTCGACCTCCTCGGCGCCGTGCCAGCGCAGCAGGTCCAGCATGGTCGGATCGGCGCCCCGCCGGTCCAGCGCCTCGGCGTTCAGGACCCAGTCGCCGAGGAAGGCCGTGTAGTGCTCGATCGCCGCGATCAGCGCCACCCGCTCCAGCAGCCACCAGCGGCGCGGGCGGCCAGGCGGCAGGGTGCGGTCGCCCAGCAGCTTCTCGAAGAGCCAGTCGACCTGCGCGGTGTACGGCGTCGGGTCGAGCCCCTGGTCCCGCAGGTGCGGCAGCACCTCGTCGTGGGCCTGGGAGTGCAGCGCCTCCTGCCCGATGAAGCCGATGACGTCCTCGCGCAGCCGCTCGTCCCGGATGTACGGCAGCACCTGCTTGTAGACGTGCACGAACCACCGCTCCCCGGCGGGCAGCAGCAGGTGCAGCACGTTGATGGTGTGGGTCGTGAACGGGTCCCCCGGCACCCAGTGCAGCGGTGTGTCCTCCCAGGCGAAGGACACCTTCCGGGCCTTGAGCGGGACATGCTTGTTAGACATGGCGTCAATGTACTGACGGGTACGGTCCGGCGGAACCCTCCTGCCGGTACTTGTTGACGCCAGTGTCAACTAGCTCGGTGCGGGCTAGCGCAGGCCGCCGATCGTCCGCCCGCCGTCCAGAGTGCCCTTCAGCTCGGCCCGCGCGCCCTGCTCGGCCCCGGCCGTCAGCAGGTTGCCGTCCGCGGCGTCCTCGATACCGCCCGTCGCCTCGATCGACTCGGTGTCCGGGCCGCCCGCCGCGAGCAGGTACCAGTGCCCGCCCTCCGACTTCCACAGCACCCCGGCCAGCACCTGCGGATCACGTTCGCCGCACGCCGGCACGTCCTGCGCCTTCGCCGCCACCGCGCCCTGCGCCCCGCCCGGCGTACGGAACTGCGCCAGCACCCGGGCCCCCGCACCGCGCCAGGTCTCGGCGCGGGTGCACACCCAGTCTCCGGCCCCCGTCCCGTCCGGCAGCGGCTGCGTCGCGAACTCCCAGGCGTTCACCGACCGCACCCCCTGCCCGCGCACCGCGCCCAGCGAGCACGCGTACGGCGCCCAGGCACCCAGCGCCTTCGCGCCCGAGGCGTCCTTCGCGGCACCGGGGCGCCCGGTGGTGAGCCGGGCCGGCACCAACTCGCCCAGGTCGGTCACCACCCGGGTGTCCGAACCGTCGGTCAGCTCCAGCACGTTCCACGACGTGCACGCCCCGGACCGCTGCTGCACGGGGCTGGCCAGCGGGGACGTCACGCCGTCGGTGAGCGTCAGCTCCTTGGCGCCGGAGGCCGGCCCGGCGAGATCGCGCCCGGCCGCCTTGGTCACCCACGGGGCCGTCAGATAGCGGACGTTGCCGTCGGCCCGGCCCAGGACCACCGCGGTCGCCGTGGCCCGGCCGGCCCCGTCGGTCCGCGCGAAGTCCAGGGCGGCACCGGCGGAACCGTCCTTCGGCTCGGCGTACCGGACGAGACGCAGACCGTCGTGCAGGATCACCACCCGGGCGTTGTCGACGTCCCCGGCGTACAGCAACTGCGGCGGACCGGCCGGACCACCGGTCTGGGTCCCCGGCGTCGCGGACACCCCCACGCTCTCGCCGGGCCGGGCCCACACCGCCAGGGCACGGTGCAGCAGCTCCTCGTCACCGGTGAGGCCACCGCGCGCCGGCCACACCGAGAAGTCCGTGCGCGCGGACGTCTCCCACACGGTGGGCGCGACCTTCGTCAGCCTGCCCGGATCGAGCGCGGCCTCGGCCGCGGGATTGCGCGCGTACGGCGGAGCGGCGGCACCGTCCGGTCCCCAGCCGTCCCCGGGCAGGCCGAGCAGCGCCCCGCACACCACCAGCGCCGCCCCGGCGACCAGCGCGGCCTTCATGTGCTGGCGCCGACGCAGCAGATCGGTCGGCCGGGCCTGCAGCGAGCACGGGTCGAACTCGGGCGAGCCGAGCAGCGCGTACTGCCCCGGCACCCCGTCGGCCTCCCGCAACGCGGCGTCCACGTCGGCGACCCCGGCGGCCGTCAGCACCTGCCGCACCCCGTCGTCGGGGAGCCGCTCCAGACCGCGCAGCACGTACGCCGCCCGGCCGGGCCCGGTCAGGGCGGACAGCTTCTGGTCCAGGGCGAGTTCGTCCGCGCCGCCCGCGCGCGGGAAGAGCTTGAGGCCCCGCACATGGGGCAGCACCGGCGGCAACTGGGACCGCCTGGGCCATGCCCGCCGCCGCAGCGGAAGCCCCGCCTCCAGCGCCGTACGCACCACCCGCAGCCGGACCAGCGCGTACCCGGGGTCGACCTCGCGGCCGGTTGCCTGGGCCGGGATGACCGGGGTCGTCGTCCGGGTCCGGGGCAGGGCGCGCTGGGTGAGGGCGTGCGCGCTCAGGACGCGGCGGCCCCGGCCGAGGCCCGGTGGCAGCACCAGGTAGGCCAGCCGGGCCAGGCGCGGATAGTGCTCGACGAGCGCGGCCTCGGCCTGCTCGACGTCGACGACCGGGTCGGCCGGGGAGGCGGCGGACGGTGCGGGGCGCGGGGCGACATCCTGTGGCTGCACGTTCAGCAGAACGAGCGAACGGGGCGATGGTCACCGTACGACCGGCCCGCGCGGGGTGGCGCTACTGCTCCGGTTCCACCAGCAGCCGCGCGTAGTTGGCCATCGAGCGCTGGTAGCGCGGCAGATGGGGCGCGAGCGCGCCGAGCGCCAGGGCCAGGCCCTCGCGGTCGCGGCCCAGGCTGGACAGGCAGAGCGCCAGCGTGGCCCGTACGGCGTCGTCCAACTCGTCTGACGGAGCGACCAGTTCCGGCGAGAGCAGCCGCACGCCCTCCTCCGGGTGCCCGGTGTTCCGCAGGGAGCTGGAGAGCTGGATCTTCGCCCGGCGCCCCTTGTAGGCGCTGGCCTCGCCGAGCCCGCGCTCCAACGCCTCGCGGTACAGCGGCACGGCCCGGTCGGAGTGGCCCGTCGAGTCCCAGGCACAGGCCCGCTCGAACAGGCCGAGGGGGCTGTCGGCGGGCAACTCGTCGGCGAGGGCGTCGATGACCGCCCGGAAGTCGGAGGCATCCTCCTCGGCGTACTCGTCGAACGCCGCCCAGGCGGCCGTCACGCGCTCTTCCCAGTCCTGGTCCACGGTGCCACTCTCGCACGCCGTCCGCACAACGGCACCCGTGCTCCTGAGTACTTCGCGCCCCGCGCCCGTATCGATGGCGAGAGCCCCTCCCGGGGGGCTCCGTGCGGCATGTCGACAGCGGACCGGAGGAACACATGAGGCTGACCCGACCGATGCTCGCGCCGGCCGCCCTGGCGGCGGCCTTGGCGCTGACGGGCTGCGGCGCCGACGGGGACGGTGAGAGCGCCGTGCCCGTGACGGCGACCGGCAGCCTGGAACACCTGGCCGCCGAGGCCGAGTGCGCCCCGGACATGCAGACCGACGCCGACACCATCCGCCAGGCCCTCTGCGGGAAGGGCGGCGAGAAGTACGTCCTCGCCACCTTCTCCACCGACCGCGGGCAGCGCGAGTGGATCAACACCGCCAAGGACTACGGCGGCTACTACCTCGTCGGCCGCAAATGGGTCGCCGTCGGCCACGAGGACGTGGTGGCGGACCTGCGCGGACGGCTCGGCGGGACGCTGGAACAGGGCGTCCGGCACGGGGGCGGCGGTGGGCACTCGGCCGGGCAGTCAGAGCACGCGGGGCACGGCGGCTGACCGGGCGGCGCGGACGCGCGAAGAGGGCCGGTGACGGACTTCCGTCACCGGCCCTCTTCCCCTACCGGGCCGGTACCGCTACTGGCAGTCCTCGCCGCGGTTGATGCAGTCGACCACCTCGTTCATCAGGTCCTCGTCCATGACGTTGATGAAGTCGTTGTGATCGGTGATCGGCTTGTGCAACTGCTCCGGGAAGCTGTCCACGGCGTACGGGTTCCGCACCTGGCCGTTCTCGACGGTCGGGGTGGGGATGTCGTACGCGAGGCGGACCTGGAGCTGGGGGATGGCCTGGAAGCCGTTCGGGCAGCTGCCGTCCTCCTGGACGAACGCCATGTGGTCCCGGTGGTTGGCGCTGTCGATGTTCTGACCGTCCCAGCAGCTCTGGAAGTTGGTCGTCCGCAGCACCTGGCTGCCCTCGGGGCACAGCGGGTACTTGTCCGTCACCTGGCGGTCCTCGAAGCCCGAGCAGCTCCACGAGGTGTTGGCGTTCGCGTCGCCGTTGGTGAAGGACTTGGCGTCACCGGTGATGATGCGCAGGAACTTGGGCATCGCGACCACGTCGCCCTGCTGGCTTCCCACGAACCTCAGCTCGGCCTGGGCGGGCTTGAGGATCTTGCCGATGTTGCCCTCGGCGCCGCCGCCCTGGTCGTTCGCGTCGAACTCCTGCGTACCGTCCTGGAGGCGCAGCACCGGCCAGTAGTACGTGGACTTGTCGCCCTGGTTCTGGCACGAGGTGTCCGCGTTCGCCAGGTCCTCGTCGCTGGAGAAGGCGTCGTTGTCCTGGTTGCCGACGTAGTCGTGGGTGTGGTGGGCGCCGTTGTCGACGCCCGGGGCGGCGATCAGGTTGTCGCTGTTGAACAGGTTGTTCTCGTTGACGCCGCAGTCGGTGGTGAAGGTGCCGGTGGAACCGCCGTCGCCGTCGGCGGCCAGGCCGTTGCGGCTGTTGCGGGAGTTCGGCTGGACGTCGTTGATGTCGATGAAGTCGTCGGCGACCGGACCGGCGACACCGTTGCCGTTGTCGTCCTGGTTCTGGCCGTCGCCGTTCTGGCCGTCCTCGTTCTGGCCGTCGTCCTGACCGCCGCCGTTCTGGCCGCCGTCTCCCTGCCGGCCGTCGCCGTTCTGCTGCTGGTCCGCGGGGCGTCCCTGGCATCCGGCCAGCTCGTCCAGGTTGTCGTCGGCCTTGCCGCCGGCCCGGTTGATCTCCAGCTGGATCCGGTCGATGAGCGCCTTCCGCCGCTCCTTGAGCGGGCCGAGGATGCTGTTCTCGACGAACCGCGCGTCACCCGCCTGCGCCCGCCGCGTGGTGGCCAGGCGCTGGTAGGCCTCGGTGATCTGGCTGTCCATCGAGGCCAGTTCGCCGTCCACCTCCCCGCGCGCCCGGTCCGGCACGTCCCGGATCTTCTGGCCGACGTCGGGGCAGTCGATCGTCGCGACCTGCGCGCCGGCCGACCTGGTCCGGTTCTGGCCGGAGTGCTCCTCGTGCGCCGAAGCGTAGAAATTGGCCCAGACCAGCCCGCCCCCGCCGACCGCCAGGGCCGCCGCCCCGGCTACGATCTTGGTGGCCAGCGGCGTACGGCGTTTTCTTGTGTTGCGTCCCATGGAACTCCTCTGACTTCCTTGCGGGGGCATCGCTCGCGGGGCATCGAAGGCGCCCGACAGGAGTGAAGCGGCTCCCCTCCATACGGAAGCCGCTCCGGGGGTGTTCACCCGTCTCGGGAATTGCTGGGAACGCGTGGGACGCGTGGGACGTGCGACGGGCTCAGCGGCCGCGGTCCAGATACGCCAGAACCGCCAGCACACGGCGGTTGTCGTCGTCCGAGACCTCGAGGCTGAGCTTGGCGAAGATGTTCGCCGTGTGCTTCGCGATCGCCCGCTCGGTGACGACGAGCTTGCCGGCGATCGCCGCGTTGGTCCTGCCCTGCGCCATCAGCTCCAGCACCTCCAGCTCGCGGGGGGTGAGCCGCTCCAACGGCCGGTCCTCCGCGGCGCGTCGGCTGAGCAACTGCTGGATGACCTGCGGGTCCATCGCCGTACCGCCCGACGCCACCCGCCGTACGGCGTCCACGAACTGCTCCGCGTCGAACACCCGGTCCTTGAGCAGGTAGCCCACCCCGCCGCTGCCGTCGGCCAGCAGTTCGCGCGCGTACAGCTGCTCCACGTGCTGGGAGAGGACCAGCACCGGCAGCCCGGGCCGGTCGCGGCGGGCCTGGAGCGCGCACTGCAGGCCCTCGTCGGTGAGGGTGGGCGGCAGCCGGACGTCGACCACGGCGACGTCCGGCTCCAGTTCGGCCAGGGCCCGGGACAGCTCGGGGCCGGTCTCGACGGCCGCGGCGATCTCGAAGTCGTGGGCCTCCAGGAGCCGGACCAGTCCGTCGCGCAGCAGGAACAGGTCTTCGGCTAGGACAACGCGCAAGGGATCTCCATGGTGACCATGGTGGGGCCGCCCGCGGGCGAGCTGACGGCCAGGACGCCGTCGAATGTACCGAGTCGCCGTTCCACCCCGGCCAGGCCCGAACCCGCTCCGACCAGGGCGCCGCCCTTGCCGTTGTCGGTGACGGAGACGCGCAGCCCGCCCTCCTCGTGGTGCAGGTCGATCCAGATCCGGTCGGCGCCGGAGTGCTTCACCGCGTTGGTGAGGATCTCGCTCACCGCGAAGTACGCGGCCGACTCCACGGGGGCCTCGGCGCGGCCGGGCAGGTCCACCTCGACCTCGACGGTGACGGGCAGCCGCAGGGCCAGGGCGCGCACCGCGTCGCCCAGACCGCGTTCGGCGAGCACCGGGGGATGGATGCCGCGCACGAGGTCGCGCAGCTCGGTCAGGGCGTCGGCGGAGGACTGCCGGGTCTGCGCGAGCAGTTCCCTGGCCTTCGCCGGGTCCTTCTCCAGCAGTGCCTCGATGGTGCCCAGGTCCATGCCGACGGCGACCAGCCGGGCCTGCGCCCCGTCGTGCAGGTCGCGCTCGATGCGGCGCAGTTCGGCGGCGGAGGTGTCGACGGCGTCGCGCCGGGTCTCGGTCAGCACCCGCACCCGCTCGGCGAGTTCGCCCTGGCCGGAGCCGAGGATCGCGCCGGTGAGCCGGAAGTGGGCGCGCAGCAGGAGCGGGGTGAGCCAGAGCGCGGCGAGGAGGAGCACGGCGCCCAGCGCGGCGGCGTAGAGGGCGGAGGTCTGGTCGGTGACCCGGACGAAGCCGTACCAGTAGCCGTCGGGCAGCACCCGCCACAGCCCGGCCCCGATGGCGAAGCCCTCCAGCGGGTAGAGCGCCAGGACGGCGGTCAGCAGCGCGGTGACGAAGCCCGCGGTCATGTCGACCGGCAGCCAGCCGATGTCCCGCCAGGTCGCCGGGTCGCGGAGCATGCCGAAGGTGCGGGCCCACGGATTGGCGCCCTCGGGCAGCGGCCGGTACGCCCGCGGGATGCGCACCCCGCCCCACTCGGCGGCGAGCAGCCGCCGCCGGTCCGCGAACGCCCGTACCCCCGTCAGCACCCACGGCGTGGTGACGATGCCGACCCCGATCGGGACGAGGGCGATGGACACCATGGTCAGGCAGAAGCAGACCACCGCGCCGGGCAGGGAGATGAACGCCAGCGCCAGTCCCCGTACGGCCGACAGCGCCACGTGCCCGGCCCGCGTGTGCGTCCGCGGCTGCCGGGTGCCGCTCTTCGTCTCGATGCTCATGGCGTCAGTCTCGCCGAGGCGAGAGCGCGGGGCACGGGGCCGGGCACCCCGATCAGGGGGTGGTGCCAGATACACCCCCGCCGGGTCCGTCGGCGGCGAGGACCTTCGCCTCCGTCTCCGCATCCAGGCCGACCGGTGGCCGGTCCGGGCGCTGGGGCGCCGTGCCGCCGAGGTCCCGCAGCCAGGTCCAGGTGTCGGCCGCGGTGTCGCGGGCGGGCCGGCAGACGAGACCCGTCGCCAGGGCCCGGGAGACGTCCGCGGTGTGCAGCGCGTCGTGCAGGTCGCTGCCCGGGGGTGTCCACACCGGCAGCTGCACCCAGGGCTCGATGCCGGCGGCGAGGACGGTCTCGGGGGTGGTCCAGCGCAGCTCCGCGGTGCCGCCCGTGACCCTCGCGCAGGCTTCGAGCAGGGCGCCCGTCGTGGTGTGCCCCGGCGGGGAGACCAGGTTGTACGGCCCGCTCAGTTCCCGTTCCACCGCGCCGAGCACCCAGTCGGCGAGGTCGCGTACGTCGATGTACTGCAGGGGCAGGTCCCGCGGGCCCGGGGCGAGGACCGGGCCGCCGCGGGCCATGCGGTTGAGCCACCAGGGCAGCCGGCCGACGTTCTCGTAGGGGCCGAGGATCAGCCCGGCCCGCACGAGCACCGAGCGGTCCGCGCCGAAGGCGTCCAGGACGGCCAGCTCGGCGCCCCGCTTGTCCCGGGCGTAGTCGAGCTGCCCGGCGTCCGCCGAGGCGCCCTCGACGAGCGGGGCGTCCTCGGTGTACCCGGCGGGCGGGGCCCAGGCGTACACCGAGCAGCTCGACACGTACACGTACCGTCCGGCGCGCTCCCGCAGCAGCCGGGCCGCGTCCCGCACCGCGCGGGGCGCCGCCGACCAGGTGTCGACGACGGCGTCCCAGGTGCCCTCGGCCAGCGCGTCGAGCCCGTCGGGCGCGGTGCGGTCGCCGTGCAGCGCCCGCGCTCCGGGGGGCGGGGCGTGCCGTCCGCGGTGCAGAACGGTCACCTCCCAGCCGCGGCCGAGCGCCGCCTCGACCACGGACCGCCCCACGAACTCCGTACCGCCCAGCACCAGTAGCCTCATGCCGCCACTGTGCCCGGCGCGGCGGCCGGAGGGAACGCCGCTCTGCCGTCAGCAGACGGGCGGCTGGGGGTCAGCGTCCCGCGGGCGGGGTGTACTTGTAGCCGACGCGCCGCACGGTCTGGATCGTGTGCCGGTGCTCCGTGCCGAGCTTCCGGCGCAGCCGGGCCACGTGCACGTCGACGGTGCGGCCGTCGCCCACGTGGCCGTAGCCCCACACCGTGGTGACCAGCTGGTCGCGGGTGTGCACCCGGTTCGGATGGGTGACGAGATGGGCGAGCAGTTCGAACTCCAGGTAGGTCAGGTCGAGTTCGCGTCCGTCCACGGCGGCGGTGCGCCGGGCGGCGTCGATCCGGACGAGCGGCTCCTCCCCCCGGGCCAGGCTCGGGTCCTGGGCGGCCAGGGCCTGGTCCGGGTCCCGGAACGGCGGCTGCCGGTCGGCCGGGACGAGGACGAGGTAGCCGACCATCGGCGGGTGTCCCGGCAGTGCCGGCAGGGTGTGCGCGGGCGCGGGCAGCCAGGTGGCGCCCGGTGGCAGCAGGTCCACGACGTCCGCCACCTCGTCCGGGGCGACGGCGCGCAGCCGGTGCCGGGGGCCGCCGGAGTCGGGGCGGGCGGTGGGGGAGTCGAGGGTGACGGTGGACAGGGAACGGGTGGTCGCCATGAGACGTCAGCTCTTTCGCGCGAGAGGTTCGTCGGGAGGGGCGACGGGCGCGAGTTCGTGGTCGGGCGCGTCGCGGGACGTACGTCGTGCGCACCGGCGGCAGGCGCGGAAGGCCTGTGAGGTGGGGCTTCTAGCGGGCCGGCGCGATCGTCGCGCGGCAACACACCCGGTCGAAGTCGTCGTGCTGACGGGAAGGCCAGAAGGGCTCGAGGTCATGGCGACCCGTCGCTGCGTACTTCCGGAAGCTGGCCATGGGCTCATTGAAGCAGACTGCGGCGGGGGAGAGGAGACTCCTCTCAGTGTGTGGACGCCGACTGGCTTGAACCGGCCGCAGCGGGCGGTCAACCCTCCAGTCTTTTGCGCCAGTTCAGCGGGGTGACGGCGATCGCCCTGCCCGGGTCGCCGTTCCACTCCGTGGACAGTCCGGAGCCCGCGAAGGCCGCCACGACCTCGTGTCCGACGGCCGTCGTCGTCTCCTGCGAGCCGTCGAAACCGCCGTAGTGCAGCATGAGCCCGTGTCCCTCGGCGGCGGCCTCGGTGCTCTGCCGGTGGAAGAAGACGAAGCCGCGGGCCCCCTCGCGCTCGGCGCCCATCTCGGCGGTGCCGCAGCTCCGGCAGCAGGTGAAGTTCTCCCGGGCGGTGACACCGGCCGCGTCCAGGGCCTGGAAGACCCGGGTGAGGCGGTCCGGGTCGGTGGTCTCCTCGCCCCAGGCCGCCTGCTCGGCCAGCCGCTCCCGCCACAGCCGGTCCACCGACCGCCAGGCCTGGGCCCGGGACACCGGCCGTTCGCCGTACTCGCCGCCGACGAGGTGGTCCTCCGCGGCCTGGACGAGCACCTTGCGGCTGTCGTAACCGCAGCGCAGCCGCTCCCGGATCAGCCGCTCGATCTGCTGCCGGACCTCGTCCGGCAGCTCCGGAACGTCCTCCTGGGGCCCCAGGTCGATCGGCTCCCAGGCGACGCCCGCGTCCCAGCCGGGCTCCTGGCGGGCCCAGCCGGTCAGGAGGTCGGCCGCGCGGTGGGCGTCGTCGAGGTCGGTCCCGAAGAACGCGTCGGCGGCGGCCCGGTGCTCCAGCCGGTACTCCCCGCCCTCCTCGTGCCACACCTGCGTGAACACGTCGGGGATGTCCGGTATCCGCTGCACCACCAGGAAGCGGTCGCCGGCGCGGCCGATGCGCAACGCCAGCTCCCGCAGCTCCGCCGCCCGGATCCGGGTGTGCGTCTGCCCGTTCTCCGTCTCGACCCTGAGGGCGAGGACACCGTCGATCTCCATGTCCCCACCCTCGCACGCGCCACTGACAGCGCGGCCGGGCTCAGACCTGGCCGGCCTTCTCCAGCGCCGTGCAGCAGGTGTCGACGAGCAGGCGGGTCACCACGTACGGGTCGACGTTGGCGTTGGGGCGGCGGTCCTCGATGTAGCCCTTGCCGTCCTTCTCGACCTGCCACGGGATGCGCACCGAGGCGCCGCGGTCGGAGACGCCGTAGGAGTACTCGTTCCACGGGGCGGTCTCGTGCAGGCCGGTGAGGCGGTCGTCGATGCCGGCGCCGTAGTTCTTGACGTGGTCGAGCGGCTTGGAGCCCTCGCCGAGCGACTCGCAGGCGGTGATGATCGCGTCGTAGCCCTCGCGCATCGCCTTGGTGGAGAAGTTGGTGTGCGCGCCCGCGCCGTTCCAGTCGCCCTTGACCGGCTTGGGGTCGAGGGTGGCGGAGACCTCGAAGTCCTCCGCGGTGCGGTAGAGCAGCCAGCGGGCCACCCACAGCTGGTCGGAGACCTCCAGCGGCGCCAGCGGGCCGACCTGGAACTCCCACTGGCCGGGCATGACCTCGGCGTTGATGCCGGAGATGCCGAGACCGGCCTTCAGGCAGTTCTCCAGGTGGGCCTCGACGACGTCGCGGCCGAAGATCTCGTCCGAGCCGACACCGCAGTAGTAGCCGCCCTGCGCGGCCGGGAAGCCGCCCTCGGGGAAGCCGAGCGGGCGGGCGCCCTTGAAGAAGGTGTACTCCTGCTCGATGCCGAAGATCGGCTCCTGCGCGGCGAAGCGCTCGGACAGCTCGGCCAGCGCGGCGCGGGTGTTGCTCGGGTGCGGCGTCATGTCCGTGTCCAGGACCTCGCACAGCACCAGGATGTCGTCGCCGCCGCGGATCGGGTCGGGGCAGGAGAAGACCGGCCTGAGCACGCAGTCCGAGGAGCTGCCCTCGGCCTGGTTGGTGGAGGAGCCGTCGAAGCCCCAGATCGGGAGGGCGTCCAGGCCGGCGGGGGCATCCGTGATGATCTTCGTCTTGGAACGGAGCTTGGCCGTCGGCTCGGTGCCGTCGATCCAGATGTACTCGGCCTTGAAGGTCACGGGGCCACATCCTTCGGGGTGGGTCTCGGCGCACGTGCGGGTGCGGCGGCGCGGGGGCGGCAGGGGTGCCGCGTCTACTGCCGTGCAGCGTGCCAACGGGCGATTTCCCGACCGTTGCCCGTATGTGAACCCCGTGTTACCTGGGACCGTTGTGGTCCGGCTCACGCCCGTCGTCCGCGGCCGCCTCCCGTACGCCGGTCAGGAAGCCCCTGATCGCCGCCAGTTCCCGCTTGTCGTACCCGCGCAGCAGTTCCACCGCCCGCCCGATCAGCGGTCCGAAGTGGGACCACCCCAGCGCCACGGCCCGTTCGTCCACCTCGACGGTGACCCTGCGCCGGTCCCGTTCGTCGCGCACCCGGCGCACATGCCCCGCCCGCTCCAGCCGGTCGACCAGCGCCGTGGTGCCCGCGGAGTTCAGCCCGAGCGCGGCGCCCAGGCGCCCGGCGGTCATCGATTCGCCCGCCCGTGCGGCGTCCATGAGCGCGATGAGCGCCCGGACGTCGGTGGGGTGCATGCCGTTGCGCTGGGCGAACCGGGCGCTGTGCGCGCCCAGTTCGACGGCGACCGCGCGCAGGAGGTGGACGAGTTCCATCTCCGGTCCCTGGTCGGGCATGGGGCGCTCCCTTCGGTCCGGTCGGGCGAGCGTACGGCGATCCCTCGGCGATCTGCTCGCTCGACAAGTATCTCGCTCGGCGAGATACTACCCGGGAGACAGGAACAGGGAGCAAGCGAAGCAGGGGGCACCGCTCATGAGCGCTCGCGGTCCGTACGACGCCGGCCGTTTCCGGGACGCCTACGACAAGGTCATGGCCAAGTGGCCCGCGGGGACCGGGGCGGTGACCGTGCCCACCCCCTTCGGCGAGACGCACGTCAGCGTGACCGGCCCGGCCGACGGCCGCCCCCTCGTCCTGCTGCCGGGCGGCGGGGCGGCGACCTCCGCGTCCTGGTACGCCCAGGCCGCCGAGCTGTCCCGCACCCACCGCGTCCACGCCGTCGACCTGATCGGCGCCCCCGGGCGCAGCACACCGGCCGGCGACCGCCACCCCCGCACGGTCGCCGACCTCACCGGCTGGCTGGACGCGCTCCTCGACGGCCTCGGCATCGAGGAGACGGACCTCGGCGGGCACTCCTACGGCGCCTGGATCGCCCTGCACCACGCCCTGCACGCACCCGGCCGGGTACGCCGCCTGTTCCTCCTGGACCCGACCCAGTGCTTCGCCGGGTTCAAGGCGGCCTACCTGCTGCGCGCGCTGCCGATGCTGCTGCGGCCCACGCCCCGCCGGGTCCGCGCCTTCCTGGACTGGGAGACCGGCGCGACCCCCCTCGACGCCGACTGGCTCGCCCTCCAGGAGGCCGCCGTCGGCTTCCCGGAGCGAAGGCCGGTCACCGGACCGCGCCCGGCCCCGGAGGCGCTGCGCGCCCTGGACGTGCCGGTCCTGCTGGTCCTGGCGGGGAACAGCAGAACCCACGACCCCGCCGAGGTGGCGGCCCGGGCCCGGACCCTGCTGCCGCACGCGGAGACGACCGTGCTGCCGGACGTCTCCCACCACGCGCTGCCGCAGTCCGCGCCGTCCGGACTGGGCCGCATCCTCGGCGACTTCCTGACGGCGCCGGGCGGCTGAGCCTCAGCTGACCTTCTCGATGAGCGCCCGCCGGATCAGGAACTTGCCCTCCTCGCGGACCTGCTCGAACGCCGCGTCGTTGAGCAGCGCACAGCTTCCCGAGACCGAGTTCACCTCCACGGTCGTGGACTTGTCGTTGTCGAGGTTGGTCACCCTGAGCCTGGTGCCCACCGGGAACTGGTTGCTGGAGGCGGCGGGCGCGCCGCCCTCGCCGGAGAGGGTGACGGTGGAACCGGCACAGACCTGTTCACCGGTCTGCGCGGCGCCGTCGGCCCGGTCGCCCGCCTGGTCCCCGGTGTCCTGGCCGGCCTCCTGCCCGGCCTGGCCCGCCTCCTGCCCGGCCTGCGGCTGCCCGGCCTGCGGACGCCCGGTCTGGGAGTCCTGAGCCGACTCCCCGACCGCGCACCCGGAGGCCGCCTGCTTGCGCTCGATCTCCGCGACGACGGCCTCGCGGTTCTCGATCCGGGCCTGCGACTGCGCGTCGGGATCGGCCCGCTGGCCCTCGATGAAGCGCTGGTTGTTGCCGAGCGCGGTGGCCAGGCCCTGGCACACGCCCGCGTCCTGGGCGGCCTTCGTCCGCGCGTCCTGGGTGGTCTGCGCGGCGTTCGAGGCGTTCGCCATGACGAAGGCGCCGCCCCCGGCCATCGTGGCGGCGCCGACCAGTAGGGCGATCTTCTTCTTCGTACCGAGAGTTCTCCTGCGCGACATCCGCGCCTCCTGAAGAGGTAGGGGAGCGTACGCCGCTATGTACGAGATACCGAACGGAGTTACTCACCGGCCGCGTCGACGCGTGCGCGTAACCTGCGTCACACGCCTGGCCCCGGCTTACCGGGACAGGGCGTCCCGGACCGCCTCGTCGGTGCGGCCCACCACGGCCGTTCCGTCGTCCGCCGTGATGATCGGGCGCTGGATCAGCTTGGGGTGCTCGGCGAGCGCGGTGATCCAGCGGTCGCGTGACGCCTCGTCACGGGGCCAGTCCTTCAGGCCCAGTTCCTTGGCGGCCGCCTCCTGGGTGCGGGTGATGTCCCACGGCTCCAGCCCGAGCCGGGTGAGCACCTCGCGGATCTCCGCCGTGCTCGGCACGTCCTCCAGATAGCGGCGGACGGTGTAGTCGGCCCCTTCCGCGTCGAGCAGGCTGACCGCGCTGCGGCACTTCGAGCAGGCCGGGTTGATCCAGATCTCCATGCCGCACACGGTAGCCGGAAGGGTCCGGAAACTCGTTCGCCACCTGGGTCACAGAGACCCCGAAAGCCCTGGTGGGCAGGGGCATTTGTCAGTGGTGGGCAGTAAAATAGAAGCAGTGTTCGAGGGTGTCTCCGGGAAGTCCGGACGGCGCCCCGACCGCGACAGGAGGATGCCCGTGCCCGCTGCCGCACTGAAGCCGAAGCCCACCCAGTCCACCGCCAAGCGGCCCGTCCTGCTCGACCTGCCGTACGCACCCGTGGAGAAGCGTCCGCTGCCGGCGGGCCGCCCCCGTGAGTGGTACGTGACGCACAACCGCCGGCTCAAGGCGATGCGCCTCGCCATCGCCCTGCTCGACTCCGGCGTCTACCTGCCCAACCAGGCGCGCAACGAGAGGATACGGAGCGCTGCGCTGGCCATCGGGGTTCACCCGCCGTCGGACACGACGTGCCACATGGTGCGGGCGTTGATGCGGTACTCGCGGTGAGCGGGGCGCCGGGTGCCCTCCCTTTTCGGGGCGCCCGGCGTTCGCGTCGCCGATTCGGCCCACCGGCGCCGAACGGGGCCCTACGCGGACAACTCCCGTTCCAGCGGTGTCCGGAAGCGGGGCGTGATCCGGGTCGTTCCCACCCAGGACGCCAGCCGCGCCGCCTCCGACTCGATCGCGGTCTCCGCGTCGCGGCCGATGCCGTCACCGTCGAGGATCCGCCAGACGATCTCGCCGTCGGCGCGCTGGGCCCAGCCGCCCACCACACGGCCGTTCCACCACACCGTCGGTCCGACGTTGCCGCTTCGGTCGAACAGCGTGGGCCGCAGCTCGGGGGCGAGGTACCAGTCCCGCTGCTGCCAGCCCATCGCCGTCGGATCCAAGGGGGGCAGCAGTGCCGCCCACGGCTCGGACGGCCCGGCGACGGGACCGGCGTCACCGGCGACGACATACCCCGTGCCCTCGTCCAGCGAGACCGCCTCCGCGCCCATCGCGGCCAGCGCGCGGCGCACCTCCGTCACCCGCCACCCGGTCCACCACTTGAGGTCGTCCTCGGTCGCCGGACCGCACGCCGCCAGCCACCGGCGCAGCAGCTCGGCCTGTGCCCCGCCCGGGTCCAGCTCGGGGTGCCGGGGCGCCGGCGCCCAGCGGAACTGGCTGGACGTCCACGAGCCCAGCGGCCGGCCCCGCACCACCTTGCCCTCCACGCCCAGCACCTTCAGCAGACGGGTGGAGACGGTGTGCACGCCCTCGTAGCTCTTCCCGGCCGCGTAGACGAACCGCTCCTTCAGGCGCGGCTCGTCGCGGGCCAGTTCGGCCGCCGTGGCCTGGCCGCGCCGGGCCAGCGCGGCCAGTGTGGACTCCTCGACCTCCGCCAGCCAGGCGGCGCCCGGAGCCCCGGCCTGCGCCATGCTCCTGAGCAGACCGGACCGCTCCCGGGCGGCGACGGTGCGGCCGGTGGAGGCGTGCACGACCGCGGTCAGCTCCGTCGGGAACACGAACACGGTGTGCCGCATGCCGTGCATCCGGACCAACGACCCGTCGTCGTACAGCGCCCGCTCCGTCTCCTCTACCGTCTTCGCCGCGTCCGCCAGCCGCGCGCCCACGGCCAGATGCACCGTCGCCGGGTCGGTGCCGTGCAGCGCGACCAGTGATCCGGCGACCTCCTCCGGACTCCCCGCCCGCGCGGCCCCCGCCAGCCGCTGGCGCAGGGCCAGCCGGTCCCGTCGCTCGGCCGTCCCGATGTGCCGTCGTCCGTCGTCACCCATGCAGGCCCTCCGCCCGTCGTCCGTCCGCAGCGTGTGCGGCACGTGCGCTTGGTGCGTGTGCTCGGTACGTGTGCCCCCCGGACGGACATCGTGCCCGACACCACTGACAGCGGGCCGCCCCCCCCGAGGGCTAGGGCGTGCCGTCCGCCGACAGCCGGCGGGTGATCCGGTCGAAGAGGTCCGTCAGCGGCTCCCCGATGTCCCGGCCGAACCCGGTCAGCCCGTAGGTGACCTGCGGTGGCGTCGTCGGCTCGACCTTCCGCCAGACCAGGCCGTCCGCGACCAGGACGCGCAGGGTCTGGGCGAGCATCTTCTCGCTGATGCCCCGGATGCTCTCGCGCAGTTCGTAGAACCGGAGGTCGTTGCGGCGCAGGGAGATCAGCACCCAGACGCCCCACCTGCTGGTCACGTGGTCGACCACGTCCCGCGCCAGGCAGTCGGTGTGAAACACGTCATACCGCTCGCCGGTCTCGACCCGCCTGTGCTGCACGCCTTCCGTCATGTCATGAGCTTACCTCCAGGTATGCCCTTACCCAGAGTTAGTCCGTGCTCCTAGCGTGAAGGTCCACAGAGGACATCCGAGAAGGAGCTGGACATGATCGTGGTGACCGGGGCGACCGGAAACATCGGGCGGCCGCTGACGCGGGCGCTGGCAGCGGCGGGCGAGCAGGTGACGGCGGTGTCACGGCACCCGGCGGCGGTGCCGGACGGCGTGAACCACCTGGTGGCCGACCTCGCCGATCCGGCCGGCCTGCGGCCCGCGCTGGCCGGGGCGAAGTCGCTGTTCCTGCTGCTCTCCGGCGACCTGCACGCCCTCGGCGCCCACCCCGCCGACATCATCGGCGAAGCCGCGGGCGCCGGGGTCCGCCGCATCGTCCTGCTCTCCACGCTCGGCGTGGTGACCAGGCCCTTCGGGGCGACGCGGATCGCGATGCGGGCGCTGGAGGACACGGTGCGGGAATCCGGCCTGGAGTGGGCCGTGCTGCGGCCCGGCGGCTTCGCCTCCAACGCCCTGTGGTGGGCCGAGTCCGTCCGTGCGCGACAGGCCGTCGCCGCGCCCTTCGGCGACGTAGGTGTGCCGGTCGTCGACCCCGCGGACATCGCCGAGGTGGCGGCGGCCTGTCTGCTGGAGGACCGGTACACCGGCGGCGCGTACGAGCTGACGGGCCCGGAGGTGATCACTCCGCGCGGGCAGACGGAGGCCCTCGCGGCAGCGCTCGGCACGCCCGTGGCCTTCCACGAGCTGACCCGCGACGAGGCCAGGGCCGCGATGGCGCGGAGCATGCCGGCGGAACTCGCCGACGACACCCTGGACATCCTCGGCAACCCGAGCCCGGCCGAGCTGCGCGTCAGCCCGGACGTCGAGCGCGTCCTCGGCCGCGCCCCGCGCCCCTTCGCCGACTGGGCCGCCCGCAACGTCACCGCGTTCCGCTGAGACCGGCCGCACCGGGACGCCGTACCAGGGCCGGGCGCTAGAACACGTCGCGCAGGGTCTCCAGGAGGCGGGCGATGTTCGCCTCGTCGCGGCGGTAGTAGGTCCACTTGCCGCGTCGGGTGGCGACCACCAGCCCTGCCTGCCGCAGCATGGTGAGGTACTGGGAGGTGGTGGACTGTCCCAGGCCCATGCGCCGCTGGATGTCGGTCACGCAGACGCCGATCTCGACGTCCTCGGCCTCCTGGCCGGGGAAGCTCATGGGGTCCTTGAGCCACACCAGCATCTGGCGGCGGGCGGGGTTGGACAGGGCCCGGAATACGGACAGCAACTGCTCTTCCGAGAACACGGCGTGATCGTAACCCATTCTCATATTGACGATTCGCGATACGACGATTTATCTTCGCCGTATGTCCTCTTCGATGCGTGTGATGGAACTCGTCCGTTTCGGTGGCGCGGACACCGCGTTCGCGGCACGGGAACTGCCCATGCCCAGCCCTGGGCCCGGCCAGCTGCTGGTGAGGGTCATGGCCACCTCCGTGAATCCCCTGGACCTGCAGACCCGCCGCGGCGACTACCGCGACCAGGTGGCGCTGCCGGCGGTGATCGGCAACGACGTGTCCGGCGTGGTGGTCGAGACCGGCACGGGGGCGGGCGACTACCGGCCGGGCGACGAGGTCTGGTACTTGGCGCCGGTGTTCACCGGTCAGGGGACCTATGCCGAGTTCCACGTGGTCGACCAGGCCCTGGTCGCCCGCAAGCCCTCCCGCTTGTCGCATGTCGAGGCCGCCGGTCTCGCTCTCGTGGGGGTGACGGCGTGGGAGGCGCTGGTCGAACGGGCCGGAGTGCGGGCCGGGGAGCGGGTCCTGGTGCACGGCGGCGCGGGCGGGGTCGGTTCGGTCGCCATCCAGGTCGCACGTGCGCTGGGGGCCGAGGTGGTCACCACCGCGCGGGCGAGGGATCACGACTTCGTCACCCGGCTGGGAGCGGACGTCACGATCGACTTCTCGGCCGGTGACTATGTGCCGCAGGTGCAGGCCCTGGGCGGGGTGGACGTCGTGCTGGACACGGTGGGCCGGGACACCCTCACCCGCAGTCCGCTGGCTCTGGCCGACCGAGGCCGCGTGGTGTCGATCGTGGACATTCCCGAGCCGCAGAACCTCCTCGCCGCTTGGGGCGTGAACGCGACCTACCATTTCCTCTTCGTCAGTCCCGGCCGGGCGAAACTGGAGGCCCTCGGCCGTCTGGTCGACCAGGGCGAACTCCGGCCGGTGATCGGCGCCGTGCTGCCGCTGGCCGACGTCGCCCACGCCCACAGCCTCTTGGAAGGCGGCTCCGCCGACGAAGGACGCCAACGCCCGCGCGGCAAGATCGCTCTCGCCGTGCATCCCGTGGACGAGACCCCGCACGCGGCGGCGGCCCGTACCTGAGGAATGGGGCGCCTCGCGCACCCGTTGTCTCCTCGTATGACCGAAACAACTGCGGTAGTGGCGGGCGCCTATGGCGGTCCCGAGGTCCTGTCGGTGATCGATGTCGCCGTCCCGGAGCCGGGGCCGAACGAGGTGCGGATCACGGTCCGCGCGGCCGGCGTCAATCCCTTCGACTACAAGTCGTACAGCGGTGCCTTCGGTGTCGATCCGGGGAGACTGCCGGTCCGGCTCGGTGTCGAGGCGGCGGGCGTGGTGACAGCGGTCGGTGCCGACGCGATCGGCCCCGCGGGTCCGATCGCGGTGGGTGACGAAGTGATCACCTACTCCGCGCCGGGTGCCTACGCCGCCGAAATCGTCGTGCCCGCCCCGTCCGTGGTGCCGAAGCCCGTCGCCCTGTCCTGGGAGCAGGCCGGCGGGCTGCTGGCCGCCGGGGTCACCGCCGTACACACGCTTGAGGCGATCGGCCTGGGCAAGGGCGAGACGGTGCTGATCCACGGTGCCGCGGGAGGCGTCGGTCTCGTGGCCGTCCAGCTCGCGGTGGCACGCGGCGCGACTGTAGTGGCCACGGCGAGCCGGGCCAAGCACGACCTCCTGCGAGAGCTGGGAGCGATCCCGGTCGTCTACGGGCCGGGGCTGGCGGACAGGGTGCGCGCGGTGGCGCCGGAGGGCGTGCACGCGGCCGCCGATCTCGTGGGCACCGAGGAGGCGGTGGACGTCTCCGTGGAGCTCGTGCCGGACCGCTTGCGTATCGCCACCATCGCGGGCCACGAGCGCGGGGCTCGCGCGGGAATCAAGCTCCTGGGTGGTGTGCCGGGCGCGGATCCCGGTACCGAGATCCGCCAAGCCGCCCGCCTGCAGCTCACGGAAGCCGCGACAGCAGGCCGCCTGCGCATCGTGATCGCGGACAGCTACCCCCTGCGCGAGGCCGCCACCGCCCACCGCGAGATCATGGCCGGCCACACCACGGGAAAGATCGTCCTGGTCCCGTAACCCGTTCCTGTTTCCCGCACCGCTGAAGCCACACCGCGAGCGGCCGCCCGCGCGCTCACCGGTCCCGGTACGCAATGGATCGGGTGCGTGGGCGGCATGCGACCAGCTCGTCAGGTGTCCATGTCCTCGTTCTTGGCGCTCCATTCGATCAGCGGATGCAGGACACGCATCAGGCTGGCGCCCCGTTCGGTGGGCCGGTACGTGATCTGGACCGGCGTCGTCGGTACCACGAGCCGCTCAATGAGCCGGTGGCCCTCGAGCTCACGCAGGCGCTGGGACAGAAGGTGGTTCGAGATTCCGGGGATCCGCGCTCGGTAGTCGACGAATCGGCGCGCGCCCCGCATCGCCGCCAGGAGCACCGCGGCGCTCCACTTCTTGCCCACGATCTCGACCGAGCGCTGAAAACTGCGGCACACGTCGTCGTCGATGTGTTCATAGCCCGCTTCCGGGCGGCTCTGGCCCGCGGTGGCGGAGGAGTCATCGGGCTGTCGGGGACCGGTCATACGGTCACGATACTGGAGCGTGTCACTTTTGATGACCTGGTCATGTCCCGCTTGTCGCCTGTGATCATCGCCGTGCAGCCTTGGCCCATGAACGCACACTCGGCCTGTCAGCACGCGCTATGAACTACGGGCACGCGCTGAGGTTCGGGCTGCACCTGCCCTCCGACGCCGACTGCGGACCCGGCCGGTTGGTCGAAGTGGCGGGCCTGGCCGAGCAGTGGGGACTGGACTTGCTGGTCGTCCCGGCCGGAACCGCCGGCGACGATCTCGAACCGTCGACTGTGGCGGCCTGGATCGCCGGGGCGACGGTCTCTCTCGGACTGGTGCTGGAGGCACGCCCCGACACCCTCCATCCGGCGATGCTCGCGCGAGTCGTCGCGGGCCTGGACCGGCTCACCGAAGGCAGGGTCGAACTGGCTTTCCGGGCGGGCCCGTCAGCCGCCGCGTCCGGGACAGCCGATTCGGTCGCGGCACTGGGTGAGGCGATCGCCGTCGTCCGCGAGCTCTGGAATGTCCTCGACCGTGGCCTCGGCCGGTTCACCGGCCGCTTCTACCGTCTCGCGGGAGCCGAGAAGGCCGCGCCCGCGCACGACGTGCCGATCTCCATGGACGGCCAGGGCCAGGACCTGCTCCGGCTGGTCGGACTGCGGGCTGACGAATGGTCGACGGGGTGCGACGCCGCCACGCTGACGCAGGGCAACCGCGCAGTCGACGAGGCGGCGCGAGGGGCAGGCCGCGATCCCCGCGAGATCCGGAGACGGGTCACGATCCGCGGTGGCTTCGGCGAGCGGACAGGCAGGTTCACCGGGACCGCCGCGGACTGGGTGAACGACCTGCTGCCACTCGTCGTCGAGCACGGGGTGGGCACCATCGTGCTGGACACCGAGGAGCGAGACGTCGCGGCAGGCTTCGCGAGCGAGGTCGCCCCGGCCCTGCGGGCGGCCGCGGACGCGGTGCTTTTGCGCGGATGGTCGGGCGCGCGGGTCCGGCGGTCCGCCGTGCGCGCCAGGCGCCGGCCGGGGATCGACTACGAGGGCGCTCCGCCGGAGATGGCCGAGGTCGTCGAGCCCGGTGATCCGGCCTACGCCCAGCTGCGGTCCGGGTACCTGCGCGGCGGTGCGCCCGGCATCATCCTGCGGGCGGCGACGAACGAGCAGGTGACACAGGCGCTCGCGTTCGCCCGCCGGCATCCCGGCGTGGCCCTGTCTCGGCGAAGCGCCGGACACGGGGTCTCCGGCCGCTCCACCAATGACGGCGGGATCGTCATCGACGTGTCACTGATGAATGCGATCGAGGTGCTCGACAGGAAGACACGCCGGGTGCGCATCGGCCCGGGTGCGCGCTGGGCCGAGGTGGCGGCCGCACTGGAGCCCTACGGCTGGGCGTTGAGTTCGGGCGACTACGGGGGCGTCGGGGTGGGCGGCCTCGCCACGGCGGGGGGCATCGGGTACCTCGCGCGCGGGCACGGACTGACCATCGACCGCCTGCGGGCCGTGGAGATGGTGCTCGCGGACGGCTCCGTCGTGCGGGCCGACGATTCGGAGAACCCCGATCTCTTCTGGGCCGTGCGAGGGGCGGGCGCGAACTTCGGGATCGTCACTGCCTTCGAGTTCGAGGCCGACGACGTGGGCGCGGTCGCCTTCGCCCGGCTCACCCAGGACGCGAGCGACCTCGAGCGCTACCTCGTCGAGTGGGGCCGGGCGGTCGAGGACTCACCGCGAGACCTCACCAGCTTCGTCATCGTGCCGCCCCCGCGCGGCGGACGACCGGCGCTCGCGGTGAGCCACACCATGGTCGACTCCTCGGACCCGGAGACCGTGCGCGCCCGGCTGGAGCCGCTGGCCGCGATCTCAGCGATGTACGCCCAGGACATCGTCATCACCTCGTACGCGGCCGTGATGGACAACGCGAGCGACGACCCACCGGTCTCCCAGGGTGAACCGGTCTCACGCAGCGGTCTGCTCCGGCACGTGACCCCGCAGTTCGCCGCGGCGGCGGCTCACATGATCCGCAGCGGCGCGATCGGATGGTTCCAGCTCCGCTCGGTCGGCGGCGCCGTCGCCGATGTTCCCTCGGACGCCACGGCCTACGCCCACCGCGACGCGAACTTCTCGCTGGTGGTGATGGGCGGTGCCGACGAGGTGGTCGACCGGGCCTGGGCCCGGCTGAGCCCCTTCCTCGACGGCCTCTACATCAGCTTCGAGTCCAGCCTCCGGCCCGAGCGGATCGCCGCGGCCTGGCCCCCACGGACCCTCTCGCGTCTGCGTGAGCTGAAGAGCGTCTACGACCCCGAGGGCGTGTTCGGCGACAACTTCGCCCTCACGCCCGCCGCGAACCACCCCGGAGGAAGCACCCCATGAGCGACTACGGCCACGAACTGTGGTTCGGCAGCTTCATCACCCCCACCGCCCGCCCGCCTCAGGCGCCGGTCGAGCTGGCCCAGACCTCCGAGAGGGCCGGCCTCGACCTGGTCAGCTTCCAGGACCACCCCTACCAGTCGGCGTTCCAGGACACCTGGACCCTGATGTCGTACGTCGCCGCACGCACCGAACGGATCCGGATCAGCGGCAACGTGCTGAGCCTTCCGCTGCGGCCCCCGGCCGTGCTGGCCCGCGCCGCCGCGAGCCTGGACCGGCTGACCGGCGGGCGAGTCGAACTGGGCATCGGCGCGGGCGCGTTCTGGGACGGCATCGTCGCGATGGGAGGCCGCCGGCTCGAACCGGCCCAGGCCGTGCGGGCGGTGGAGGAGGCCGTGAAGGTGATCCGGGGGCTGTGGGCCACCGACGAGACCGGGCCCCTCCGTGTCACCGGGGAGTTCTACACCGTGAACGGCGCCAAGCGCGGCCCGGCACCCG
Organism: Streptomyces sp. BBFR25; assembly: GCF_044590125.1. Classification (NCBI taxonomy): domain Bacteria; kingdom Bacillati; phylum Actinomycetota; class Actinomycetes; order Kitasatosporales; family Streptomycetaceae; genus Streptomyces; species Streptomyces sp. BBFR25. The sequence continues at coordinate 2,557,148 of NZ_CP172447.1, read as the reverse complement.
CCCATCGCATCCCGATCCGCATCGGTGCCTACAAGCCGCGCATGCTCCGGCTGACGGGCAGGATCGCCGACGGTTGGCTGCCCTCCCTGGGTTTCCTGCCCGAGGGCCCGGCATCGCTGCGCGCGATGAACGAGCAGATCGACGAGGCCGCCTCCGCCGCCGGCCGTGAGCCCGCGGCGGTCAGCCGCCTGCTCAACCTGAGCGGCCGATTCACGTCCGGCGCCGGCGGCGGCCTGTTTCAGGGGACTCCCGACGACTGGGCCGAACAGATCGCCGACCTCGCCCTGCAGTACGGCGTATCCGGGTTCATCCTCGCCTCGGACGAGCCTGCCGACCTGAACCTCTTCGGTCGCGAGGTCGCGCCGCGCGCCCGCGAACTCGTCCAGTCCGAACGCGTGACGTGATGCGGTGCGCGCGTGGCGGGCCCGGTGACGGAGCTGCGACAGCGGCAGCGCCGACGGAGCTGTTCGGACGCCGCGAGGAGGCCGCGGTTCTCGACGGGCTGCTTGCGCAGGCCCGCGGCGGGAGCGGTGGCGCGCTCGTGGTGTGGGGCGAGCCGGGTATCGGCAAGTCGGCTCTGCTTCGCCACGTGTACGGCCAGGCCGCGGACTTCGTCCGGCTGAGCCACTCGGCCACCCGGCCCGAGTCGGACCTGGCTTTCGCGGGGCTGCACGGGCTGCTGCGACCGTTGGCCGATCGTGTCGAGCTGCTGGCGACGGCCCAGGCCGCCGCTGTGCGTACCGCGCTCGGGCTGAGCGGTGAGCCGACGGACCGCCTGGTGGTCGGGGCGGCCGTGCTGTCGCTGCTCTGCGGACTCGCCGAGCGGCAGCCCGTGCTCGTCGTGGTGGACGACGGGCAGTGGCTCGACGAGGCCACCGCGCTGTGCCTGGGGTTCGTCGCTCGACGCGTAGGAGCGCATCCCGTGGTCGTCGTGCTCGCCGATCACAGCGATCCGGCCGCCCGGCCCTGGGAAGGCGTGGCCGACATGCGGGTCGACGGCCTGAGCGACGAGAGCGCGCGGCGGCTTGTGGCGGCCGTGGCGCCGCTCACCGACGAGGCGACGACGCGGAACATGGTCCGGGAGGCCGGGGGCAACCCCTTGGCGCTGCACGAACTGGCCACGCTCGGGGGCGACCTCGACGACGCCGAGCATCGCCGGAAGCGAGGACGACCGCCCGTCGGGCCGTGTCTGCAGCGGGCTTTCCGTGCCGGGATCGAGGCCCTGAGCCCTCCGGCGCAGTTGCTGACCGTGCTCGCGGCGGCCGAGGAGCACGGCGACCGGCTCACGGTGCAGCGGGCCGGACGTGCCTCGGGTGCCGGTGACGCCGTCTGGGAGGAAGTGACCAACGCGGGCCTGCTCCACGTGGCGGGCAACCGCGTCGGTTTCCGGCACCCCGTCGTGAGCAGAGCCGTCTACGAGGGCTGCGGTGCCGCGACGAGGCGCCGGGCTCACCGCGCCCTGGCCGCCACGATGCCGGACGAGGCGGAGGAGCGCGCATGGCATCTCGCCGCCCTGGCCCACGGACGCGATGAGGACGTCGCGCGGCTCCTCGAACGGACCGCCGCCCGCTCCCGGCTCCGCGGGGCCACGAACACGGCGGCACGGGCGTGGTGGCGGGCCGCCGAACTGTCGGCCGCACCGATCGACGCCTCACAACGCCTTGCCGAGGCGGCCAGGGCTTCCTGGGACGCCGGGTGGGCAGCCACGGCGGAGCGCCTGCTCGATGACGCGGAACGGCTGGCCCCCGGCGCTCACGTCGCCCGGCGGAGCCGGGGTCTGCGGGGGATCATGGAGTTCGCCCGGGGCATGCCCGAGATGGCGCACCACTTCCTGATCACCGACATGCAGCGCGTCCCGGAACCGGGAACGGCGCTGGAACTGGGCACGCTGGCCATGCGCGCCGCCTGGTCCGTCGGACGCGGCGACCTGCGGGACAGAGCGCTGGAACTGCTGCTCGAAGACGACGTCGCGGGCCGGACCGGATTACCCGGCACGCTTGCCTGGTGGAGCGACGACGTGTCCGCCGACGCGGCGCCGGCGGACACCCCCGACCTAGGTGATGCCGCCGCGCGGGCCCGTACGACCATCCTGCCGTTGCTGCCGCCGACACCCCTCGCCCTGGCCTGGGGGATCGACGAGCCGATGGCGGATGCGCTGCGCCGCCGGTTGCCGCACCTGCGGCGGCGCAGCGAGCGCGCTCGGCTCGCCGCCGCCCTGGCCCAGACCGCGATGCTCGACAACGCTGCCGGCCGCTGGCCGCAAGCGGAGTCCTCGGCCGCGGAGGGACTGCGGCTGGCCCAGGACCTGGGTGCCGACCACATTGCCTCCCACTGCCGCACCAGCCTGGGCTGGCTCGCCGCGGCGCGTGGTGACGAACGCGCCGTCGCGGAGGCCACCGCCAGGACTCTGGAGACGTCACTCCCGCAGGGCGTCCGCGCGCTGAGCGCCGCCGCGTACTGGAACCGCGGCATGGCCTCGCTGTTTCGCGAGCGCCCCGAGGAAGCCCTGGACATCCTGGTGCGCCTGACCGAGCCGGGCCATGGCGCGGAACACCCGACCTTCGCGCTCCTGGCCGCTCTCGACACGGCCGAGGCGGCCGTGCGCGTCGGCAGAAGCGACCTCGCGGACGAACGGGTACGGGTGCTCGAAGCCTGGGCGCGGCGCACGGGAGCGCCGTGGGCCCGCTGTGCCGCGCACGTCACGCGCGGGCTCCTCGGCGGCGCCCGGGCCGAGGGTGCCTTCCTGGCCGCACTCGACGTGCCGGGTGCCCGATCCCACCCGCTGCTCCACGCGCGCGCTCAGTTGTCCTACGGCGAGTGGTTGCGACGGGGCCGCCGACGGACCGATGCGCGCGTCCAAATCGGCGCCGCCTTGGAGGCGTTCGACCGGCTCGGTGCCGAGCCGCTGCGCCAACGCGCGCAGCGCGAGCAGGACCTCACCGGAGCGCCGGGACGCCGGGGAAGTTCGGATACCGGGGCAATGAACCGGCTCACCGCCCAGGAACAGCGAGTCGCCCAACTGGCCGCCGAACAGCTGACGAATCGCGAGATCGGCGTACAGCTGCGGATCAGCCACCGCACCGTGGGCCACCACCTCGGGAACGTGTTCGCCAAGCTCGGCATCAACACCCGAACCGAGCTGAGCGACCTCCACGCCGGTTGTGAGCCGCCGTGAGCGCAGGGAGGCCGCGGCGGAGCGGGCGCGCGACGCCTCCGGCGGAAACGACGGATTGCCCGCCCGATTCGCTCACCGGCCCTGCTTTGTAGCGTCGCTGACGTTGTCCCGCGTACCCGCGGCGAAACGCCGTGCGACGCATGACGAGAGGTCACCTCATGCCCAAGTCCGAAACCCTGCCCCACGCGCGCCACTACATCGACGGGCAGTGGCAGGACTCCGGCTCACGCGGCGAGTCACGTAGCCCCGCGACCAACGGCCTGCTCGGCACCTTCGCCGACGGCGGTGCGCGGGAGGCGAGGGCCGCCGTGGCCGCGGCCCGAAGGGCCTTCGACTTCACCGTCTGGTCCCGCGACCGTCACCGGCGTGCGGCAGCGCTGCACGAACTGGCCGACCGGCTCGAGCAGCGCAAGGACGAACTGATCACCCTCCTGGCGCGGGAGAACGGGAAAGTGCTTTCCGAGGCGGCCATCGAAGTCGAAGGCACCATCCCCAAGCTCCGCTACCACGCGGCGCTGGCCCTCACCGACTACGGCAGGGCCGGCGAAGTACGGCCCGGCATGTACTCGATGACCCTGCGCGAAGCCGCGGGCGTCGCCGCGGTGATCGTGCCGTGGAACTCACCGGTCATCCTCTCGGCGCGTTCCTTCGCACCCGCCCTGGCGGCCGGCTGCACCGTGGTCATGAAGATGCCGGCGCAGACCGGCCTGGTCAACGGAGTGCTGAGCGAGATCATCGCCGACACGCCGAGCCTGGACCCGGGCGTGTTCAACGTCTTCACCGAGAGCGGCAACGCCGGGGCTCCGGAGCTGGTCTCCTCCCCGGACGTCGACGTGCTCAGCTACACCGGCTCCACCGCGGTCGGCCGCGTGATCATGGAACAGGCCGCCCCGACGCTGAAAACGCTGTCCATGGAGCTGGGCGGAAAGACGCCGATGCTCGTCTTCGACGACGCCGATCTGGACGCCGTCGTGCCCGTGCTCACCAAGGCCGTCACCATGTTCGCGGGCCAGTTCTGCATGACGGGCAGCCGGATACTGGTCCAGCGCGGCGTGGCCGACGAACTCCGGCGGCGGCTCGTCGCCGTCCTCGAGACGGTCCGGGTCGGGCCCGGCGACGACCCCGCCAGCGAGATGGGCGCCATGATCGACGAAGGGAACGCCCAACGGGTCGAACAGACCGTGGCCGCCGCGGCCGACTACGCCACCGTCCTCGTGCGGGGCAAGCGGGATCGGGCGCTCCTCGGCCCGTCCCTGATCGAGGTCGCCGACGTGTCCTCGCCGATCGTGCAGCGCGAAGTGTTCGGGCCGGTCGCCACCTTCGAGGTGTTCGACTCCGAGGCCGATGCCGTGGCGCGTGCCAACGCCACCGAGTTCGGCCTGGCCGCGAGCATCTGGACCCGTGATGTCGACCGCCCCCTGCGCGTCGGCCGCGAACTGCGGGCCGGGACCGTCTGGACCAACACCTGGGCCATGATCCACGACCAGTTCGAGGAAGGCGGCTTCAAGCAGTCGGGAGTGGGCCGCCTGAACGGCATCCGCGGGATCGAGGAATTCCAGGAGACCAAGCACCTCGTGCATGTGGCACCGCAGCTCTGACAGCTCTCGACGGCGGAATGAGAATCGATGACCGAGACGGACGACGTCGGCCCGGCCGACGTCACCCTGCTGACCGCGCGCGCTGTGGAACCCGGCTACGAGCAGGACTTCCGGGAGTGGTTCGGGCGGGTGACCGACACCGCCTCAGCGTTTCCCGGACACCTGGGGGACGGGCTGTTCCGGCCTGCCACGGCCGCCGGGCCATGGGTTCTGATCCACCGGTTCCGCGACCAGGAGTCCGCGCGGCACTGGACGGCGTCACCTGAGCGGGCCGCACTGTTCGACCACTGCGAGGGCCATCATCAGAGCGAGGTGGCGCGTCGCGAACTCTCCGGAATGGAGACCCTGTTCACCACTGTGCACGACACGCCCACGACGGCGCCGCCTCGGTGGAAGATGGCGCTCGCCGCCTTCGCCGCCGTACTCCCGATCTCCCTGATCGGCAACGGTCTTCTGGGGCCGGCGCTCCGTGCTTGGCCGCTTGTGGCGCGGGTGCTGATGCTCGCGCTGCTGTTCAGTACGTTGATGACGTATCTGATGATGCCGGCTGTGACTCTCGTCCTTCGCCGTTGGCTCTATGCCGCCACCTCGACCGCGCGCGAGGGACCGACGCGATGACGCGGTCCCGGGGCGGACCGCGCCGTCTTGCGGAGCGGCTTTCAGCGGGACAGTCCCATGATCCCCGGCACGGATCTCCCGCAGCGGCTGGTTGATCACGGTGGCGGGGTCGCATGCGGAACCCCGGACGGGCACCGCGACGGGAAGTACGCCGTCCGCGCGGCGGGCCGCCCGGCGTGCGCAACTCGACGAGCGCGGCCGGGACGCCGCCGGCGAGGGCGTCGATCACCGCTTGCGTGGCCTTCTTCCCCAGGGAGCGGTCGGGCTCGCGGTAAGCGGCCATCATGCGCTGGTGGACGCCCCAGGTCGCCTCGACCTCGACGTGCTCGAAGATGGCGAACAGCGCCTCGAGACGCGCGTGCTGGCAGAGTCCTTCGACACGGTGCGGGACAGCTCTGAGTGATCAAGTCAGGGTTGGCTCGCGGATCGCCATCTCCTCGGGTCCTGCGGCAGTGCCTCTCCCGGGTTCAAAGATGGGAGTTCATTCGGTCGGGGCGGGACAGGTGCTGCCGATGACCTGTTTCAGCGGCCCGTGTGATCGCCTCGAGTACCCGGTGGCGATCGAGTGCGACCGCGAAATCCGGCGTATCGGCGGTTCCGTCGCGGAGGTCGGCGGCGAACTGGGCGTAGAGGCGGGCGACCCCCGCTGCGGGTGCGTCGAGTTGCAGGTCGGGAGCCGCATAGGCGGGGGGAACCTGTAGCACTTGGGCAGGCTCGTTGCCGCGGCGCAGCGTGATGGTGAAATCGGTGAAATGGATGTAGCCCGACGCCGACTCCACACGCACACTGCCCTCGGTGCCCTGGATCTCCCATACCGTCGCCGAGCCGGCAGACTGCCCGGCACTGTAGTGCAGCGAAGTGACGATCCCGCCTTCGAGAACGCCGGCGACGGCGATCTCATCCGGCGCGTCCTTCGGCAGCGGCGCGCCATCGGAGAGGCGGACGCCGTCACCGCGCTGATTGGCGACGACGGCGGACAGACTCTCGAACGTGCCGAGCACGCGCGCAAGCGGTTCGAGGCCGTGACCGAGCATGATGCTCAGAAGCGTGGCGCCATTCTTTGCGTGAGCCATGTACTCGACCGGCGGGTCATATCGGCCGGCCCACATGTCGTCGGCCAAATGCGCTCGGATGCTCGTGCTGAGCGGCTTGCCAATCACGCCTTGCGCGATGAGGTCGCGAAGGAAGAGGACCGGCGGGTGCAGGCCGCCCTGCAACCCGACAACCGTCCGCAGCCGCCGCTCGCGGGCAAATCCCTCCAGCGCTTCGGCCTCCGACAGGTTGCTTGCGAGCGGCCATTCGCAATAAACCATCTTGCCCGCGGCCAGCGCGTCGGAAACGATCTGCTTGTGATCCGGCACCTTGACCGCAACCACCACCAGGTCGACCTCCGGTCGCACGACCAGGGCCTCATGCGTGTCGAAGGCGAGATCGGCGCCCAGCCGACGAGCGGTCGCGTTCGCGCTCTCCATACGAGTCGTACTGACGGCGCGGATCTGGAACGCGTCGAGCGCCTGCAGCGCCGGGACATGAGCAATTCCGCCCCAACCCCGATCGGCACTGGCCCCGACAAGGCCGACGCCGATCCGGGTATTTGCTGAATTCTTCATTAGGATGCTCCTGCCGTGATGCAGCCCGGCAACGCTCTCCGGGCTGCATCACGATGATTCGTTTCCGGACAAATGCGTGGGCATCAAGCGCAGGTTTTACACGTGAGCCCAGTGGGCCTCGAGTTCGCGCGCGACATCGGCCGCACGCTCTATCATCGGCCAGTGCGAGCTGCGCAGCTTGAAGACGGCACGTGCGCGTGTGGCATTACCGAGCTCGTCGGCGAAGCGGTGAGGAAGGAACGGATCGTCCAGGCCCCAGATCACTAGCGCTGGTGCGGTCACCTTGCTCAGACCTGGCTTCCACTCCGCCCCGACCTCGATCGCCGAACGGTAAAGGGCGAGAATGCTTGCCCTCATAGTGGCATCGATATGCCGGACCGCTTCGTCTGCCGCGTCGCGCGGCATCTGCGCCTCGTTGAGACTTGCTGCGAACTCCTCGAGGTCGAGGTCCGCCATCCATTGCTCGCCCTCGCCCGGCGTTTGCCAGATCTTGGCAAGATAGTGCCACGGATACTCCGGATCGATCGGTCCGCTGATGCCTGTCCATGTCCGCACCAGATCCGGTCGGACAGACGCGAGACGGCCCGTGAGCAGAGAACCCCAATCATGACCGACCAGGTCGACGGGTTCGCCGATTTCTTCGATCTTCTCGATCAGCCAATCGAGATACTCTTCTTTCGTCGACGTGAATCCCGCTGGTAGGGGTACGCCAAACCCGGGGAGATCGATCGTCACAATATCTTCGCGTTGAAGATGGGAACGGACGGTGTCCCAAAGCCGGTGGGTATCAGGTACACCATGGACGAGGACTGCAGGCATTTCGGATTCTCCAGTTGTTTGTTGTCGTGGTTGAACGGCCGGTCGGCCGAGTCAGGGAAGGAGGATGACTTTGCCGTGGGTGTGGCCCGTGGCGACGAGGCGATGAGCGTCCGCGGCCTCGTCGAGTGGGAAGCTCCGGCCGATGCGTGCGGTCCACGCGCCGGCGGCGATCAGATTCAGGGCTTCCTGGACAGGGCCGCGGTCGCGGTTCCCGCTGCCCCCGGGGCTGAATACGACGCCGTGTTGCGCGGCATCGCGGTCGGCGAGCGTCACGATCCGGTCGGGGCCGCCGAGAAGATCGACGAGGGCGGGAAGGAGCCCCTTGCCGGCGGTGTCGAGCGCGGCGTCGACCCCGCCCGGAGCGGCGGCACGGATGCGATCGACCAGGCCCGGGCCGTGGGCGACAGGGGTCGCTCCGAGACTCCTGACGAAGTCGGCGTTGTCAGGCCCGGCGAGGCCGATCACCGTCACACCGCGCTGTCGCGCGAACTGCACGGCGGCGCCGCCCAGAGCACCGCTCGCGCCGGTGACCACGAGCGTTTCACCCGGGCGAATGTTCAGAAGCCCGAGAGCCCTCGCCGCGTTGTCGGCGCCGATGACAGTAGCCGCGGCCGCCTCGAAGGAAACGCCGTCGGGGATCGTCGCGAAGTTGCTGCTGACCGTGTACTCGGCGTACGAGCCCTGGGTGGCGGAGTCCGGCCACCCGGCGACGCGGTCGCCGACCACGCCCTCGTCGACGCCCGGGCCGACCGCCTCGACGACGCCGGCGAACTCGAATCCGATGATGGCGGGAGCACGCAGGCGGAACACTCCGGCGCGTGCCTGGATCTCCGCCGGGTTCACCCCCGCGGCGTGAACCCGCACCAGTACCTGACCCGGACCCGGCACCGGTCGCGGAGCCTCCGCAACCCGCAACACGGAGGGTTCGCCGAACGAGGCGATGACGACGGCTTTCATGATGATCCTTTTCGTATACAAGGGATTGCTCGCACCGTTCAGAACGGTGTCAGGTCAGGAAGACCGGCGGATTCTCGCCCCGCAGGCGGTAGTCGGGCCGGGGCCGTTCGAGGCGGATCGATTCCAGCACCGTGTACGCGTGGTACTTGGTCTGGGTGGTGGCTCCTGCCAGCCGTTCCCACCAGAGCCGGCCGTCGCTCGTCTCCTTCTCGAGGACGTGGCGGGTGGTGTAGTTCGCCATGGAGCTGATCCAGTTCTCGGTACCGACGAAGATCCTGTCCCAGCCGGTGCCGGTCACGATGTCGGCGAGCGCATCCGAGCGGCTGAACCGCTCGACCGCCGCAGTCGCCCCCTCGAGCACGTCGGTGAAGTACTCCACGCACAGCTTCACCTGCTCGTAGGTGCCGTAATGCATGTGGTGCCCGCCGACGAAGTAGTCGAAGTCGTATTCGAGGATCTGGGACTGAGCCTCGTACCAGCCGGAGATGTTCTGCGAGGCGTCGCAGTGCATGAACGTGACACTTCCCGGACTGACGATGTCGACGGCCGTGAGCACCTTCTGCCGCGGTGCGTAGATGAAGATGTTGCCGGGGCAGTGGTTCTCTCCCCTGTAGGAGAGCTGCAGGCTCACGCCGCCCACTTCGAGGACGAGTTCGTCGTCGAACGTCCTCGTCGGCAGGGGGCGCTTCGGGTCGGGGAAGCGCTCCAGGAGTTCCTTGGTGATGCGGTGGGCGACGATTTCGACGTCGGGTCCGAACACGGAGGCCGCGCCGATGTGATCGGCGTGCCAGTGGCTGTAGATGACGTGGGTCACCGGTCGGTCGGTGACGTCCTCGATCGCCGCCAGCATGTTCTCGCCCAGCGTCGGGGGTGCGTCGATCGCGACCACGCCCTCCTCGGTCACCACGAATGCGGCGTCGTAGCCGGCGCTGGTGACCCAGTAGAAGCCGCCGCGCAGTTCTTCCACGTGGTAGCCGTACTTCTGGAAGTGCTCGCTCTGGAAATACGGGGGGTAATAGTCCGCGGGGTCCAACGGGTCGTCCGCCCCCGCGCGGGGGAATCCATAGTGGTCGATCCCGTAGAAGCTCGGGGTTTCTTCGACGTTGATGGGTATCTGACTGCTCTGGCACACCGGCGGGACGCCTTTCTGCGTTCTTGGGAAGCCGTCGAACGGGTGGTCTATCCCGGTGACGTGAATCGAAGGACCGCCTTGGTGACGCGGCCTGAGCCCGCATCCTCGAACGCGGTGTTGATATCGGCGAAGTCGTAGAAGGACAGCAGCCGGTCGATGGGGAACCGGCCCGCTCGATAGAGCTGGGCAAGGTCGTTGATCAGGAGCGACGAGACGGCGTCGCCCTGGATGATGCCCTGAAGCGACTGGCCGAGCGTGAGCCGGCCGACGTCGAGCACGGCGCCCGTTCCTTCGTGGAACGCCACGAAGCCGAATCGGCCCATCGGTGCCAGGGCGCCGACCCCGGCGTCGAGGTTCTCCGCGCGGCCGCTCGTGTCGAGGACGTACTCCAGACCGCGTTCGTCGACGGCGCGGAGCGCGCCGGTCAGATCCTCGACCCGGCCGGGGTCGACGAGGTGCGTCGCTCCGAGATCGCGGGCCAGATCGAGGCGGCCGGCGTCGACGTCGACGGCGACGATGGTGGTGGCACCCGCGACATGTGCCGCCATGACCGCCGCCAGGCCCACCGCTCCCACGCCGAAGACCGCGAAGGACGCTCCCGCCGGCACGGCGAGGGCCTTGAGTACGGCCCCCGCGCCCGTCTGCAGCCCGCACCCCAGCGGAGCCACGACGTCGAGGGGCAGATCGCGGGGGACCTTGATCGTGTTCCGTTGGTGCGTCAGGGCGTGGGTGGCGAACGAGGACTGGCCGAAGAAGTGACCGTGCGGCTCGGCACCGTGGGCCACGTGGAGACCGTTCGAGCCGTCCAGGCGGGCACCTGCGAAGTTGGCCGCCCAGACGTTGTCGCAGTAGGCCGCGTGCGAGGACATGCACGGCTTGCAGCGGCCGCACGAGTGGTAGGAGAGGACGACGTGGTCACCGGGCTCGACGGTGGTGACAGCGGCCCCCACGCGTTCGACGACTCCTCCTCCCTCGTGCCCCAGCACCACCGGCAGCGGCGTCGCCATGCGCTGCGCCCGCACGTGAGCGTCGGTCGCGCATATTCCGGTCGCGACCATGCGAACGAGTACCTCGTCGGACCGCGGGTCCTCGATCTCGATGTCGCGGAACTCGAAGGGCCCGTCCTGCGCTTCGAGAACGGCGGCGCGCGCGGAGGTGGTCATACGCCGTGATCCTGCCGCGAAGCGCCGCGAGGGCCATGGTGACGAGGGACTGACATCATCAGCGACTCTCTGATCGGGGGGTGGGCCTCAGGAACCCTTCAGCGAGTCCGAACCTATGTCGGCCGCCCGTGCCCGCGGATCGGTCGCCGTATCCGTCACGGCAGTGAGGCACGGTGCCGCGAGGTGCGGTGGCGTCACTGCCGGACGCCGGTCCGGGCGGCTTGTTCGACTCGGGCGATGAGACGGCTGTTGTGGGCGGCGTGCTGGAAACCCGGGGTGTGGTGGGTGCCGTTCGTGATGTCGCGGGCCAGGCTGGCGTAGACCTCGCCGACGTTGATGGAGGCGCCCGTCCAGATGTCGGCGGCGGTGGGTCCCGCGCCGGTGGCGACCGGGCGGTCGGGCGCGGTGAAGTCGACGCTCGACGAGAGGGTGAGGTCGCCGACCTGAACGCCCGCGGGGTGGTCGCCCGTCAGCTTCAGCCAGCCCTCCGATCCGCGTACCTCCAGACTGAAGTGGGCGTCGGGGGCGGGCACGCCCGCCAGGATCTGCACCCCGACCGGCGCCCCCGAGGAGGTCTTGGCGATGGCGTCGAGGTGATCCGGGACCTCGCGGACGGATATCGCGCCGGTGTCGACCAACTTCACCTGGGGCCAGAGGAGTTCGGTGCGGGCGTCGATCTCGGTGATGTCGCCGAGAACGGCTTCGACCACATCCAGGACGTGGCCCGCGGCGATGGTGAGGAAACCGGCTCCGGACGCTGCCTTGTCGAAGTACTCGTACGCGCTCACCGACTCCGGGCCGTTGCCGAAGGTCGTCGCGGCGACTCGCGCCGAGAGCAGCCGCCCGAGCCGGCCCTCGGCGATGATCTCCGCCGCGCGGCGGACCGAGGGGTTGAGCCTGCCCTGCAGGCCGATCGCGGTGTGCAGTGAGCCGGCCGCGTCAGCCATCTCTTCCGTCTGTGCGACGGTCGCGCCCAGCGGCGACTCCGCGTACACGGCCTTGTTCGCCGCGAGGGCCGCCAGGACGAGCTCGCGGTGAGCGGGGACCTTCACCGCGACGGTGAGGAGGTCGATCGAAGGGTCACCGATGAGCGCGTAGGGGTCCGCGAACCAACGCTCGGCGCCGAACGCCTCGGCAGCGCCGCGCGCGCTCTCCTCGTGCCGCGTCGCCACACCGGCCAGGTGGAAGTCGGGCTGTGCCGCCAGCGCGGGTATGTGCGAGGCGCCCGCCCAGCTCGCCTTCGTGTCCGCGCCGATGATGCCGACCCGAATGAGATTGCTTGACATGGTGGTGTTCCGTTTCTTTCGCTGAAGCAAGACGTGGTGTGGTGCGCGGGGCGAATCGGTGCGTTCGCCCTTCTCTCACTGGTCGACGGCGGCCATGTCGGGCTCGGCATGGCGTTCGCCGGACGCCGGTGTGAGGTTGTTCAGGCGGGCGATCTGGTCCGGGGTGAGTCGGATGCCGTCGGCGGCGCTGTTCTCCTGGAGGCGGTCGACGCGCTTCGTCCCCGGAATGGGCGCGATGCCGTCTCCTTGCGCGAGCAGCCAGGCCAGAGCGACCTGCGCGGGCGTGGCCCCGACCTCGTCGGCGACCTCGCGTACCTGGTCGACGATGCGCAGGTTGCGCGTGAGGTTGTCGCCGGTGAACCGGGGATTGGAGCGACGCCAGTCGGCGGCGTCCAGGCCGTCCAGGGTGCGGATGTCACCGGTGAGAAAGCCGTGTCCCAGCGGTGCGTAGGGGACCAGTCCGATGCCTAGCTCACGCAGCGTGGGCAGCACCTCGGCCTCCGGGTCCCGCGTCCAAAGCGAGTACTCGCTCTGGACAGCGGCCACGGGATGGACCGCATGGGCCCGGCGGACGGTCGCCGCTGCCGCCTCCGACAGTCCGATGTGGAGGACCTTGCCGGCCTCCACCAGCTCGCTCAGCGCCCCCACCGTCTCCTCGATGGGAGTGTCGGGGTCGACCCGGTGCTGGTAGTAGAGGTCGATGCGGTCGGTTCCGAGCCGCCGCAGTGAGCCGTCGACAGCCGTGTGAATGTTGGTGGGGGTGCTGTCCGGGCCCGGTCGGCCGGTGTGGGAGACGAGGCCGAACTTGGTGGCGAGGACGACTTCGTCCCGGCGGCCCTTGATCGCGCGACCCAGCAGTTCCTCGTTGACGTAGGGGCCGTACACCTCGGCGGTGTCCAGATGGGTGACACCGAGGTCGACGGCGCGACGAATGGTGCGGATCGACTCGGCTCCGTCCCGGCCGGCGCCGGTGTAGTACGCCGACATCCCCATGACACCCAGGCCGATGCGCGGGACATCGAGCCTGCCGAGCGACGTGGACTGCATCTGTTGTCCATTCCGTGTGGGGCGGGCCTCAGCGCCGCAGAGCGAACATGACGCGTCAAGTTCTACCCCTTCGAACTTGACGCGTCAATAAGTGGCTCTATGATGTCCTCATGGCGAGCACGGCAGATGAAACGAACGGCCGACGCCGTCGGCGTCCACGGAACGAGCCGACATCCGAGGCGACGGCTCGTGCCGACGAAGGCTCCGGCTCCGGGGATTCCACCGGTCCGGTTGCCGAGACGCGATGGCTGAACGGCGACGAGCTGGCGGCGTGGCTGGCCAACTCCGCGATCATGATCAGCCTGCCGGCCGCGCTGGATGCGCGCATGCAGCGCGAGGCTCAGCTGACCTTCTTCGAGTACATGGTGCTCTCGGTCCTCTCCGAGCAGCCGGACCGCACCATGCAGATGAGCGCCCTGGCCGCGCGAACGGCGGCGTCACTGTCGAGGCTGTCCCATGTCGTCGGTCGGCTCGAGAAGCGCGAACTGCTCGCACGGAAGCGGATCCCCGGTTCCGGAAGGCGCACCGCCGCGACGCTGACCGAGGCCGGTTACGACGTAGTGGTGGCGGCGGCGCCGGGACACGTCGCCGCAGTCCGCGAGTACCTGATCGATGATCTCGGTCCTCAGGAGCTGGCGGCGCTGCGCCGCATCGGTGCCGCGGTGGACGCGGCCATCAAGCGCGGGCAACCCGACGCGGGCTCTGCGGCTTCGCCTCCGGGGGGCGGCGCGGCGGACGGCCGGTCACCCACGATTCATCCGGCGTCACAGCCTCCGGCCGACACCTCGACCGCGACTCCCCGCAGGCCCTAGTACGGCGCCCGGAAGTTGATGTAGCCGAGCAGCACGATCACCGCGGCCACGCAGCCGAGGACCACGGCGGTGGACACCCACGAGGACCGGCGCCCGGAGCCCACGTGGTCGGGGTCGGCGCGGAAGGGGACCGGGCCGGGAGGGTTCTCCTTCCAGCGCGCGGCGAGCATCCGCGCACGCGCCGAGGGCTCCTTGTGCTCCGCGCCCTCGGCCCACCTCAGGTCGTACTCGCGCTCCTCGTCGTCGCGCTCCGGCATCTCCGGCACTCTCCCCGTCCCCCTGACTCGAACAACCGTGTCAGTAGACATGATCCCGGGCCGCACGCACCCTGTGAAGGGTTTTCGGCCACGCGCGACGGCGCCCCCGCACGACGGCGCCCCCGCCCCCGGGAAACGGGGACGGGGGCGCCGGTCGGGTCGGCGTGACCCGTCGATCACACGTCGAAGTACATCTCGAACTCGTGCGGGTGCGGACGCAGCTGCAGCGGCGCGATCTCGTTGGCGCGCTTGAAGTCGATCCACGTCTCGATCAGGTCCGGCGTGAAGACGTCGCCCTGGAGCAGGAACTCGTGGTCGGACTCCAGGCGGTCGAGGACGGCGCCCAGCGAGGTCGGGACCTGCGCCACGTTCGCGTGCTCCTCGGGAGCCAGCTCGTAGAGGTCCTTGTCGATCGGCTCGGCCGGCTCGATCTTGTTCTTGATGCCGTCCAGGCCCGCAAGCAGCAGCGCCGAGAACGCCAGGTACGGGTTGCCGGAGGCGTCCGGGGCGCGGAACTCGACGCGCTTGGCCTTCGGGTTCGAGCCCGTGATCGGGATCCGCATCGCGGCCGAGCGGTTGCGCTGCGAGTACACCAGGTTCACCGGCGCCTCGAAGCCCGGCACCAGGCGGTGGTAGGAGTTCACCGTCGGGTTGGTGAAGGCCAGCAGCGACGGGGCGTGCTTGAGAATGCCGCCGATGTAGTAGCGGGCGGTGTCCGAGAGACCGGCGTAGCCCTGCTCGTCGTAGAAGAGCGGCTCGCCGCCCGACCACAGCGACTGGTGGACGTGCATGCCCGAGCCGTTGTCACCGAAGATCGGCTTCGGCATGAAGGTCGCCGTCTTGCCGTTCTTCCAGGCCACGTTCTTCACGATGTACTTGAAGAGCTGGAGGTCGTCCGCGGCCGCGAGCAGCGTGTTGAACTTGTAGTTGATCTCCGCCTGGCCGGCGGTGCCCACCTCGTGGTGCTGGCGCTCGACCTGGAGGCCGGACCGCTCCAGCTCCAGGGAGATCTCGGCGCGCAGGTCGGCGAAGTGGTCGACCGGCGGGACCGGGAAGTAACCGCCCTTGTAGCGGACCTTGTAACCGCGGTTGTCCTCCAGGGCACCGGTGTTCCAGGCGCCGGCCTCGGAGTCGATGTGGTAGAAGGACTCGTTCGCGCTGGTGGCGAAGCGGACGGAGTCGAAGACGTAGAACTCGGCCTCGGGGCCGAAGAACGCCGTGTCGGCGATGCCCGTCGAGGCCAGGTACGCCTCGGCCTTCTTCGCCACGTTCCGCGGGTCGCGGGAGTACTGCTCGCCCGTGATCGGGTCGTGGATGAAGAAGTTGATGTTGAGCGTCTTGTCCCGGCGGAAGGGGTCGACGCGCGCGGTGGACAGGTCGGGACGCAGCGACATGTCCGACTCGTGGATGGCCTGGAAGCCGCGGATCGAGGAACCGTCGAAGGCCTGCTCGTCGTCGGGGTCGAACGCCTGGGCGGGCAACGTGAAGTGCTGCATGACGCCCGGCAGGTCGCAGAACCGGACATCGACGAACTTGACGTCCTCGTCCGCGATGAACTTCTTGACGTCGTCGGCGTTCTGGAACATCCAGCTCCTCCTACTCCCGACCGTCCCGCCGGGTTGGTAGATCGTTCGTGCGGCCAGTGCGGGTGGCACACGCTTCCTCGACCCTAGGGACGGGTGATTTCTCGGGCGTGACCCATTTGTTTCACAGAAGTTAACCGGCTCCCTCCCCAGCCTAGGCCGGATCGGGGGCCCACACACCCCGCCGTTCCCGGTACGTATACGGGCGCAGTACCGTGTTCGGGTGGACAACAGGCAAGCAATCGGATCGTGGCTCTCCGGCCCCCGCGCGGCCGTGGAAGAGGCCGGCGCCGATCTCGGGCACCGCGGTGAGCAGCTCGGTCTGCCGGAGGAGGGACCGGGTTCGATCGCCCGCCCCGGCAGGCGGCTCGGCGCGCTGGCCGTCGACTGGGCCCTGTGCTCCCTGATCGCATACGGGCTGATCACGGGCAGCTATGGGCAGACGGCGAGCAACTGGGCGCTGCTGATCTTCTTCGTGCTGAGCGTGCTGACCGTCGGCACGGTCGGCTTCACCCCGGGCAAGCGTCTGCTGGGCCTGCGGGTCGTGGACCTCGCCACCGGCCGCCCCAGCCCGCTGCGCGCCCTGCTGCGCAGCGTCCTGCTGTGCCTCGCCCTCCCCGCGCTGATTTGGGACCGCGACGGCCGGGGCCTGCACGACCGGCTGGCACGCACCGTCGAAGTCCGGATCTGACCCGCCGTACGCCGCACACAGCACGACGCCGGTACGGCGATGGGGGCGGCCCGATCACTCGGGCCGCCCCCATCGCCGTACCGGCGTCTCGGAGTCCTACGGGTCAGCGCTGCCTGGGGTTGCCGCCCCTGGGCATCCGCATGCCCTTGGGCATCGGGCCCTTGGGGAGCGGCATGTTGCTCATCAGGTCGCCCAGGGCGCGCAGGCGGTCGTTGGTCACGGTGACCTGCGGGCCGCTGAGGACGCGGGGGAGCTTGAGCATGGTCGTGCGCAGCTTCTTCAGCTCGACCTGGCCCTCGCCGGTACCCACGAGCAGGTCGTGCACGGGGACGTCGGCGACGATGCGGTTCATCTTCTTCTTCTCGGCCGCGAGCAGGGACTTGACCCGGTTCGGGTTGCCCTCCGCGACCAGCACGATGCCCGCCTTGCCGACCGCGCGGTGCACCACGTCCTGGTTGCGGTTCATCGCCACCGCGGGGGTCGTCGTCCAGCCCCGGCCGATGTTGTCCAGTACGGCCGCCGCGGCGCCCGGCTGTCCCTCCATCTGCCCGAAGGCCGCCCGCTCGGCACGGCGCCCGAAGACGATCGCCGTCGCGAGGAAGGCGAGCAGCAGGCCCAGGATGCCGAGATAGATGGGGTGACCGATCAAGAAACCGATCGCGAGGAGGACACCGAAGACGACGATGCCGACACCCGCGAGCACAAGACCGATCTTCTTGTCGGCCTTGCGGGTCATCTTGTAGGTCAGAGCGATCTGCTTCAGTCGCCCGGGATTCGCAGCGTCCGCTGCAGGTTCCTTCCTCGCCATGGCACGAAGTCTACGTGCCCCCGAAAGCGCCGACGACGCCAGTGCCCGGCAGCGCCCGGCGGGGGCAGAGGCGGGACGCGGTCAGGGACGGCCGGCGACGGACTGCCGCAGCGCGCGCTCCGTCTCGATCCGGTCCTTGGCGCGGCGGCGGTCCTCCAGGACCGAGTTCCAGGCGTTGCGCCGGGCGGTGCGCTGGCCGCCGCTCATCAGCAGCGACTCGACGGCCCGCAGGGCGGTGGTGAACGACGGGATGGCGGTGGCACGGACGGCGGTGTCGCGGGCGGCGGTGGGACGGACGGGCGCGGCCTGCATCGTGGAGGTCCCCCCTCGGTACGGCTCCGGGTACGGAGACGGGTGTACGTGGTGGTGTACGTGCTGTGATTCCAGGGTCACTGATTGGTGTTACCAGGGCGTGACCCGCCGGTCAAACGCACATGAATCCGCGTCGCCGGGTCCTGGAACGGGCTCGCGGCCCCGACCGGTGCCCTCATCAGCGAGGACGGTCGGAGCCGCGGCATCTCGGCCATTACTGGCCAGTAGCGACTTGTGCGGGAGTTCACACGGTGGCGGACCGGCGCTGCTCCATCGCCATGCCGTAGAGCCGCCCGGCCCGGTACGAGGAGCGCACCAGCGGGCCCGACATCACGCCGGAGAAACCGATCTGCTCGGCCTCCTCCTTCAGCTCCACGAACTCGTGCGGCTTGACCCAGCGCTCCACGGGGTGGTGGCGCACGGACGGGCGCAGGTACTGCGTGATGGTGATCAGCTCGCAGCCGGCCTCGTGCAGCTGCTTCAGCGCCTCGCTGATCTCCTCGCGGGTCTCGCCCATGCCGAGGATCAGGTTCGACTTGGTGACCAGGCCGTAGTCGCGGGCCTCGGTGATGACCTTCAGGGAGCGCTCGTAGCGGAAGCCGGGACGGATGCGCTTGAAGATCCGCGGGACGGTCTCGACGTTGTGCGCGAAGACCTCGGGGCGGGAGTCGAAGACCTCGCGGAGCAGCTCCGGCACCGCGTTGAAGTCGGGGGCCAGCAGCTCGACCTTGGTGCGGCCGGCCTCGCGGTCGGCGGTCTGCTGGTGGATCTGGCGCACCGTCTCCGCGTACAGCCACGCGCCGCCGTCCGGGAGGTCGTCGCGGGCGACGCCGGTGATGGTGGCGTAGTTCAGGTCCATGGTGACCACGGACTCGCCGACGCGGCGGGGCTCGTCGCGGTCGAGCGCCTCGGGCTTGCCGGTGTCGATCTGGCAGAAGTCGCAGCGCCGGGTGCACTGGTCGCCGCCGATGAGGAAGGTCGCCTCGCGGTCCTCCCAGCATTCGTAGATGTTGGGGCAGCCGGCTTCCTGGCAGACGGTGTGCAGGCCCTCGCTCTTCACGAGGTTCTGCATCTTGGTGTACTCGGGGCCCATTTTCGCCCGGGTCTTGATCCACTCGGGCTTGCGCTCGATGGGGGTCTGGCTGTTGCGGACCTCCAGGCGCAGCATCTTGCGTCCGTCGGGTGCGACTGCGGACACGACCGGCTCCCTAGCGTTTGATTCTTCGGCGTTCTTCAGGGTACGCCCGTTGAATTGTTGGTCGGCGTTGGTGCTGGCCTTGCTGGGGGCTGCCGCCCCCAGGCCCCCGCTTCGGCCCTGAACGGGCCTCGTCCTCAAACGCCGGACGGGCTGGTTTTATGCCGCCGGCGTCTTCTCGACGACCCTCGGCTTCAGGTCCGCGTTCTCCAGGACGTCCCGCAGGTGGCGTTCGGCCACCGGGAGGACCTCGTCGATGGTCACGTCCCGGCCGAGTTCGTTGGCCAGTGAGGCGACGCCCGCGTCGCGGATGCCGCAGGGGATGATCTTGTCGAACCACTTGTTGTCGGGGTTCACGTTCAGCGCGAAGCCGTGCATCGTGACGCCCTTGGCGACCCGGATGCCGATCGCGGCGATCTTGCGGTCCTCGCGGCGCTGACCGGCGTTGGACGGGGCGTAGTCGGGGCCGTTGAGGCGGGGGTCGAACTCCTCGTCCGCCAGGCGGGGGTCGAAGTCCAGGGACAGGCCGCCGAGCTTCGGGCGCTGCTCGACCGGGTCACCGAGGACCCAGACGCCGCTGCGGCCCTCGACCCGGCTGGTCTCCAGGCCGAACTCCGCGCAGGTGCGGATCAGGGCCTCCTCCAGGCGGCGGACGTGGGCCACCACGTCGACCGGACGCGGGAGCTTCTGGATGGGGTAGCCCACCAGCTGGCCCGGGCCGTGCCAGGTGATCTTGCCGCCCCGGTCCACGTCGACGACCGGGGTGCCGTCGAGGGGGCGTTCGCTGTCCTCGGTGCGCCGGCCGGCGGTGTAGACCGGCGGGTGTTCGAGGAGCAGCACGGTGTCGGGGACCTCGTCGGCGAACCGCGCGGCGTGCACCCGGCGCTGTTCGTCCCACGCCTCCTGGTACTCGACGCGTTCGGCACCGAACCCCATCCGGACGAAGCGCAGCTCACTCACGGCACGTGCCTCCCTGCAAGGTCGTAAGGCACGAAGCGTGCCCAAGCCACTGTACGACCGCCCGTCGGCCGTCAGCCGAGCGGGCAATCCTCACACGATCGGATGAATGCTGGGCGAATTGTGCGATCGGGTGCTTACTCTCCGCTACATTCACGCCGTTCACGAGGCCATAAGGGCTGCTCACAGGCGCTCCGGGCACTTCGAACGCCCGGAAGGCAGGAGACCGCACCGCACCATGACGGAACGACCCGCGCAGCGCACCCCCAACCGCCAGCTCGCCGCGCTCATCGCCGAAGCGGGGTTCTCGAACGCGGGTCTCGCGCGTCGCGTCGACCAGCTCGGACTCGAACACGGCCTGGACCTGAGATATGACAAGACGTCCGTCACCCGGTGGCTGCGCGGCCAGCAGCCCCGCGGCACCACCCCGGCCCTGATCGCCGAGGTCTTCACCCGGCGCCTGGGCCGCCGCCTGACCGCCCAGGACCTCGGCCTGGACGCCTGCGCGCCCGTCTACGCGGGCCTGGAGTTCGCCGGGAGCCCGGAAGAGGCGGTCGACATCGTCGGCGGGCTGTGGCGCAAGGACTCCGGCAGCCACGCCGAACTGCGGAAGATCGCCTTCACCCCGGCCGGGCTCGTGGTGCCCAGCCGCGACTGGCTGATCGGCCGCGCCGACGAGAAGGTGGCCCGCGCCGAGGTGCCCGTCCGCATCCCCGCGCAGGGCCGCCCCTCGACCCCGAGGCTCGCCGTGCCGCTCGACCCGTCCAGGCGCCGGGCGCCCGCCGAGCGCGGGCCCGGCCAGAAGGTCAGCGGCGGCGACCTCGCCGCGCTGCGCTCGGTCGGCGAGCTGTTCCGCAGCCTCGACGACCGGTACGGCGGGGGCCACGCCCGCCAGGCCCTGGTGCGCTACCTGGAGCACGAGCTGGAGCCGATGCTCCGCGGCACCTACGGCGAGCAGACCGGCCGCCGGCTGTTCGCCGCCGCCGCGGACCTGACCAGGCTCGCGGGCTGGACCTCGTACGACATCGCCGCGCACGGTCTCGCCCAGCGGTACTTCGTGCAGGCGCTGCGGCTGTCGCAGGCGGCGGCGGACCGGGCGTACGGCTCGTACGTGCTGGTCACCATGAGCCGGCAGGCCGTCTACCTGGGCCACGGGCGGGAGGCCGTGCAGCTCGCCCGGGTGGCGCAGCAGGGCGTGGGGACCTCCGCGCCGCCGGTCGTGCAGACCCTGCTGCACGCCGCCGAGGCGCGGGCGCACGGCGTCCTCGGGGAGGTGCGGGCGTGCACGGCGGCGCTGGTGCGGGCCGAGCGCGCGATGGAGGCCGCCCGGCCCGGGGACGAGGTGCCGCACTGGGCGCGCTTCTTCGACGAGGCGCAGCTCGCCGACGAGTTCGGGCACTGCCACCGCGACCTGCAGCAGTTCCGCGCCGCCGCCCAGCACGCGGAACGCTCGCTGCAACTGCGCGCCCCCGCCTACGCCCGCAGCAGGCTGTTCTGCCGGATCGTCCTCGCCACCGCCCGGCTCGGCCTCGGCGAGCTGGACCAGGCCTGCCAGCTGGCCGCCGAGGCGGCGGGGCAGGCCGCCGAGATGCGCTCGGTGCGGGCCGCGGAGTACGTCCGCGACTTCGAACGCCGCCTGGAGCCCTACCGGGACGCCGCCCCGGTCCGGGGCTACCGGGACAAGGTGGCCGCCCTGGGATAGCGCCGTTCGCCGGTCCTAGGCCGCGTGGGCCGTAGCCGTCGGCTCCGCCGTGTGCATCGGCCGGCCCGCGCCCAGGTCGGTCAGGATCGCCGCCGAGGCCCGGTGGCCCGAGTGCAGCGCGCCCTGGGCGGTGCTGGTGTCGCGGTGGTCCCCGCACACGTACAGCCCGGCCAGCAGCCGTACCGGCCTGCGCGGGTCGTGCGGCGGGCGCATCGCGGGCACCGCCTCGGGCGTGTGGTGCACGGCGAGGGTCTCCCAGCGGGTGGTCGGGGTGCCGTAGAGGCGGGACAGGTGGATGCGTACGGCGGTGTCGAGGTCGGGCGGGGGAGGGCCGAGGACCGTCGAGGAGACCAGGGTGCGTCCGGCGGGCGCGCGGGACGGGTCCACCTGGCTGATCTGCGCCGTGTGGGCGACCGGGCCGCCCCGGTCGGCGTCGAGCAGCAGGGCCGCGCCGGTGGTCGTCGGTTCGTCGGTCGTGTGGTGGACCACCGTCACCGGGTGGAAGTCCGGCACCCTCAGGCCCGGCAGCAGTCCGGCCGCTGCGCGGGCGTCGGTGGCCACCAGGACGGCCCGGCAGCGGATGACGCCGTGCTCCGCGGTGGTCACGGCGTTGGTCGCGACCGAGGTGACGCGGACGCCGGTGTGCACGGTGCCCGGCGGCAGGGACCGCGCCAGGTGCTCCGGCAGGGCCTCGGCGCCGCCCTCCGGCAGCGCCAGCCGCCCGCCGGCGAAGGCGCGCAGCGCGAGGTCCGCGCACCGGCTGGACGTCGTGAGGTCGGGGTCGTTCAGCAGGGCGGCGAGCAGCGGGCGCAGGAAGCCGTCGATCGTGCGGGCCGGCAGCCCGCGGGCCGCCAGGGCCCGGGCGGCGGGCAGCTCCGGCCGGGCCAGCAGCCGTTCGGTCGGCGTGTGCGCGAGCCGGGCCAGCGCGGCACCGAGCCGGGCCTGGTCCACGGCGGTGCCGAGCGGGGCACCGGCCCGGGCGCGGGGCGCGGGCACCGAACGGGGGGCGCTCGCGAGGGCGCGCACCGCATGGAGTGCGCCCCGTGCGCTCCGTCCGCCCGCCGGGGCGCCCGCGCGGTGATGACGGCCCTCGCTGTGCAGCAGGACCCCGGGGGCGAAGGGCAGCAGCGCGAGGCCGTCGAGCCCGGGGGTGCGGCGCAGTTCGGGATACGCGGTGGACAGCAGCTGTCCGATTCTGTCGAGCCGGAAGCCGTCGACCTTCTCGGTGGCCATCCGGCCGCCCACCGTACGGTCGGCCTCCAGGACCGTCGTCGTCACTCCTGCGCTGGTCAGCCGTTGCGCCGCGGCGAGTCCGGCGATCCCGGCCCCCACGACGACGACGTCCGCCTGGTACGCGGGCTCAAGCACGTGCCCCTCCTCGAGGTTGCGCGGCCGCTGGAGACGTCATGCCCCCAACAGGCTTGAGGAATACCCGAGTTCGAGACGAGGTTAGGGCCAAGAATGGTCAACGGGAATCATTTGGGGGCAGCACACGGTCGCACGGCGGTCGCATACGGACACGCCTACAGCGCCGCCCGGATCGCCCCGTCGATCTCCGGGAACGCGAAACGGAAGCCCGACTCCAGGAGGCGGGCCGGCAGGACCCGGGCGCTGCCGAGGACGTCGCCCGCCATCTCGCCCAGCGCCGCCCGCAGGACCGGCGCGGGCACCGCGAACGGCGCCGGACGGTGCAGCACCCGGCCCATGGCCACCGTCACCTCACGGTTCGTCACCGGCCGCGGGGCGGTCAGATTGAAGGGGCCGGACAGGTCGTCCCGGTCCATGAGGTGCCGGATCGCCGCCACCTCGTCGTGCAGCGCGACGAAGGACCAGTACTGCGACCCGTCGCCCAGCCGTCCGCCGAGCCCGGCCCGGAAGAGCGGGAAGAGCCGGCCCCAGGCGCCGCCCCCGCGCGCGACGACCAGTCCGGTGCGCGGGAACACCGTCCGCACGCCCGCCTCCCGGGCGGGGGCCGCCGCGGCCTCCCACTCCACGCACAGGCCCGGCAGGAAGCCCTCTCCCGGGGGTGCGCTCTCGTCCACGGGCCGGTCGCCGGTCTCCCCGTAGTAGCCCATCGCGCTGCCGTTCACGAAGACGCGCGGCGGCCGCTCCATCGCGGCGACGGCCTCCGCGAGCGCCGTCGTGCCGTGCACCCGGCTGCTGCGGATGAGGGTCTTGTACGCGTCGGTCCAGCGGCGGTCGCCCACCCCGGCACCGGCCAGATTGACCACCGCGTCGCAGCCCTCCAGCCCGGCCGCGTCCACCCGCCCGTTCTCGGGGTCCCAGCGGATCTCGTCCGCGCCCTCGGGCGCGCGCCGCACCAGGCGCACCACCTCGTGCCCGTCCGCCGTCAGGGACCGCGCCAGCGCGCCGCCGATGAGACCGGACGCACCGGCCACCGCGACGCGGGAACGCCCCCTTCCGGCGCGTTCGTTCATGTGCCCGCCGTTCACGCGTCCGTCGTCCATGGACCCATCCTGACGGGTGGGCCGGGGAAAACCCCGGAACGGCCCCCGGCACCGCGTCGTACAGTGACCGTCATGCCAGCCCCGCACATACGCCGCGCCAGGTCACAGGACGAACAGCCGCTGCGCCGGATCGACCTCGAGACCTGGTCCCCGCTGCACGCCGTCTCGCCCCCGCCGGGGCCGGACGACCCCTTCTTCCGTGACAGCTGCGGGCCCGACGCCCACCTGGTCGCCGAACTCGACGGCGCCGTCGTCGGCTACGTCCGCCTCGGCTTTCCCACCCCGTTGGCCTCCAACACCCACGTCCGCCAGATCCGCGGCCTCGCCGTCGCCGACTCCGCCCGTGGCCACGGCGTGGGGCGGGCACTGGTCCGGGCCGCCGTCGAGGAGGCCCGGCAGGGGGGATTCCGCCGCATCACCCTGCGGGTCCTCGGCCACAACACGGCCGCCCGGAAGCTCTACGAGTCGGAGGGATTCGTCGTCGAGGGCGTACAGCCCGAGGAGTTCCACCTCGACGGCCAGTACGTCGACGACGTGCTGATGGGGCAGATGCTGACGCCGTCCGGGCCGGGCGCCGCGGCCGGGGGCGCGCTCACGACGTGACCGGCTCGCCCGTGTCCACCGCCCGCGTGGCGTCCGCCGCGGCGCGCGCCTCGGGGGCCACCTCGGCCGCCGTCAGCACGTAGCCGGTCTCCGTGTCGGAGGTGGAACGGGCGAACACCACGCCGTAGACCCGGCCGTCGGTGGTCAGCAGCGGTCCGCCCGAGTTGCCGGGGCGGACCGTGGAACGGATCGCGTAGATCTCGCGGGTGACGTTCTCGTCGTTGTAGATGTTCTGGCCGGTGGCGCGGACCCGGTCGGCCACCGTCGCCGCCCGCAGGTCCAGGTCGCCGTTCTGCGGATAGCCCGCCACCACCGCGGGATCGTCGCGCGAGGCGTCCTCGTCGAACCGCAGCACCGGGGCCCTCAGGTCCGGCACGTACAGCACGGCCACGTCCTTGTCCGGGTCGAACAGCACCACCCGCGCCTCGTACGCCGGGCCGACGCCGCCGATCCGCACGGTCGGGTCGTCGATGCCGGCCACCACGTGGGCGTTGGTCATCACGTGCTCCGGCGCGTACACGAAGCCGCTGCCCTCCCGGCCCTGGGTGCCCCCGGTCACGCCCTCCACCTTCACCGTGCTGAGCTGTGCCGCGCGGGTGGCCGCGGGCGTGACGCTGTCGCCGGAGGGCTCGGCGACCTCGGCGGCCGACTCGCTCTCGAACGGGTTGAAGACCCGCGGGAACCCCGCGTCGGCGAGCGCCGACGTCGCTCCGGAGAACCACGCGGGGGTGGTGTCCGGCATCACCCGCTGCACCGCGCCCAGCAGCGACGAGTCCCGGATCGCCGAGGTGAGCAGCGGGGACGAGGAAGCCGTCAGGACGCTCGCCGCCACCCACGCCACGATCAGCGCCGCCGCCGAGTTCGCCACCGCCCCGCCGACCCCGTCGGCCACCCGGAGCGGACCGGCGTCCAGCTCCCGGCGCAGGCGCAGCGCGAGACGCCCGGCCAGCTCGTGGCCCACCATCGCCGGCAGCAGCACCGTGACCACCGCGACCACCGTCGCCGCCGTCGAGCCCCGTGCCACCAGGTCCATCACCCACGGCAGGGCCCATACGCCGAGCACCGCGCCGCCGACGAAGCCCGCCAGCGACACGCAGCCCGCCACCAGCCCGCGCCGGTAGCCGGAGGCCGCGTAGACCAGCACCACCAGCGCCAGCACGATGTCGAGCAGGTCCACGCGAACCGCCTTTCTCCCGGGCCCGGGACCCTCAGTACGTGCCGTAGCGGGCCGATGATCAGCCTGAGCCGCGCGACTGTCCGGAAATCGGCCACCCGTGCGAGCGAAGGTGTGCGTTCACCCCGGAAACGCCGCGCACCGGGACGATGGTTCCACCGGGTGGCACAGCCCACATCGCGGACAGAGCGGAACGGCCGGACAGTAGGACCATGCGAGTCTTCCGAGGACCGCGCCGGGCCCGGGAGCGACGGCCCGCCCGCATACCCGGCGCCGCCCGCATGCCTGTGGCGGCCCGGGCGCTGCTCGGCGCCCTGCCCGGGCTTGCCGCCGTCGCCGCGCTCTTCCTGTGCGCCGACGGCGTGGAACGGGCGGCCGACGCGGATGCGGCTCCGGCCGCCGCCACCGACCGGTACGCCGCGCCCCGCCCCGCCATCGTGCCCCGGTCGGTGTGGCTGGGCGACGCCGCCCGCGCGCAGCCCGCTCCCCGCTACGACGACAAGGTGATCGCCGTGTTCGTGCACCACACGGACACGCCGAACGGCTACGACTGCGCGGACGTGCCGGCCATACTCCGCGGGGTGTACCAGGGCCAGACCGGCGCCCGGGACTGGGACGACATCGGCTACAACTTCGTCGTCGACCGCTGCGGCACCGTCTACGAGGGCCGGGCGGGCGGCATCGACCGGCCCGTCACCGGCGCCCACACCCAGGGCTTCAACCACCGCACCACCGGGATCGCCGCCCTCGGCACCTACACCGCGGGGGTGCCCGTGCCCCGCGAGCTGACCGACGCGATCGCCGCGGTGGCCGCCTGGAAGCTCGGCGAGACCGGCACCGACCCGCACGCGGAGGTCGCTCTGGTCTCCAGCAACGGCCTCAGCCGCTATGCCGCGGGCGCCACCGCGACCCTGCCCGCCGTCGCGGGGCACGACGACGGCTACGCGACGAGCTGTCCGGGCGCCGCCCTCGCGGCCCGCCTCGGTGACATCAGGGACACGGCGGCCCGCCTCCAGGGCCGGGTCTGACCGTCCCGGCGGGCGCCGCGCGTCACTCCGGTCCGAACCTCGCCCACAGGCGGGGGAGGCGCTCGGCGAGGGCCCGGTCGTTCTCCAGGTCGATCGGCGCGCCCAGCGGTTCGGCGGGCGCGGGGGAGATGCCCAGGTCGGGGGCGACGGTGCCGGTGAGCTGCTCGTAGGCCTCGTCGGCCGCGTAGCCCAGCTCCTCGCCGTCGCCGTCCAGCTCCTCGTCGAAGTCCTCCAGCAGCTCGGCGAGCGAGTCGGGCTCGTGCACCGCGCCCTCGTACACCTCGCGGCCCTGGCCGATCAGCCAGCAGCGGAAGTAGTCGAAGGCGTCGTCGCTGGCGCCGCCGAGCAGGATCCACGCGGCACCCCACAGGTCCCAGGTGCAGGCGCGGTTGTAACGGGCCTCGAAGTGGCGGGCGAAGTCGAGCACCAGGTCCGGGTCCATGTCGAGGAGGCGCTCCACGAGCAGGTCGGCCTGGTCCTCCGGGTCGCCGTCGGCGCGCTGCCGGGCGGCATCGATCAGCTCCCAGAACTCCGTCTCGTCCATCACGGGTCCAGCATCGGGCCTGGGCGGGGGTGGCGCACGTGGAGTGGGGCGGATCGTTATGTGCGGGTGCCGTGCCTGCGGCGCCTGTGCGGGGTGGGTGAGGGTGCGCGTTGCGCGGTGCGTTGTCTGTGGGTCGGGGCCGCGCCGGGGGGTGTCCGTCCTCGGAACGGCGCGGAATCGGTTGGCCACAGAAGTGGACTCCGTTGACGCGCCAACCGCTGCGGGCGGACACCCCCCGACACGACCCCTGCTCGCCGTACGCGGCTCTCCCGCCGCCTCGTCCCCGCTGCGGGCAGTCGCCAGTCGCCCTCGCTGCGGGCAGTCGTGCCTCCCCCAGTGCCTGAACAGCCTGGGAGGTACCCCCAGGCGGCACGGGTGGGCACAGCGGCACCCCGCTACGCCCGGCCGCGCTCCCCACCCCCACACACCCCGGGCACCCGGAGGCTCAGCCCCCGTACAGCCCCGCCAACCGCCGCGCATCCCGAGCGAAGCGTTCCCGCAGGGGCGCCGGCGCCAGTACCTCCACCTCCGGCCCGAGCCCCCTCAGCTGCGTGTGCGCGACGTCCTCCGACTCCACCGGCAGCGTCACCGTCACCCAGCCCTCCGCGTCCGCCGCGTCCGCGGTCTCCAGCGCCTCCCGGGCCGACAGCGCGTCGACGGCGTACGGCAGTGCGCGCA
Organism: Streptomyces sp. BBFR25; assembly: GCF_044590125.1. Classification (NCBI taxonomy): domain Bacteria; kingdom Bacillati; phylum Actinomycetota; class Actinomycetes; order Kitasatosporales; family Streptomycetaceae; genus Streptomyces; species Streptomyces sp. BBFR25. Next base: position 2,528,931 of record NZ_CP172447.1, on the reverse strand, counting down.
CTCCTCGCTCCGACAGCCGCACCACGACCTCGGCCCGCAGGATCGACCGCGCGAACTGCTCGGCCCGCTCCGCCCAGAACGCGGGCAGGTCGAAGCCGTCGTCCCGGGTGAAACGTTCCTCGCCCGCGTCCACCGCCGTGAACCGATCGATGCGGTACACGCGGAAGGGGCCGTCGTCCGCCGCCCCCGCGACCCGCGCGCACAGATACCAGATCCCGGCCTTCAGCACGAGGCCGTACGGCTCCAGGTCACGGACCACCTCGTCCGCCCCGCGCCGGTAACGCGCGGCCACGCGCCGGTCGTCCCAGACCGCGTCCGCCACCGCGGGCAGCAGCTCGGGGGTCTCCGGCTCACGGAACCAGTTCGGCGCGTCCAGATGGAAGCGCTGGGCCGCCGTACGGGAGGCGTCCCGCAGGGAGGGGAGCAGTGCGGCCGACACCTTCAGGCGAGCCGCCGAGGCCGCGTCCTCCAGGCCCATCTCGCGCAGTGCCCCGGGGACGCCGGACAGGAACAGGGCCTCCGCCTCGCCCCGGGCCAGTCCGGTCAGGCGGGTGCGGTAGCCGCCGATCAGGCGGTAGCCGCCGGCCCGCCCCCGCTCCGCGTACACCGGCACGCCCGCCTCCGACAGCGCCTGCGCGTCCCGCGTCACGGTCCGCTCCGACACCTCCAGCTCCCGGGCCAGCTCGGCGGCGGTCATGGTCGGGCGGGACTGGAGGAGCAGCACCATCTTGATGAGGCGGGCAGCACGCATCCCCACATGATGCAGGAGAACGCCGGGAGGCCCCCGCCGGAGCGAGGGCCTCCCGTTGCTGCCGCGTCTACAGGCCGTAGCGCTCGCGCGCCTCCTTCACGGCCGTCGCCTTGACCTCGCCGCGCTTGGCGAGCTGGGCCAGGGCCGCGACCACGATGGACTCGGCGTCCACGCCGAAGTGGCGGCGGGCGGCGTCGCGGGTGTCCGACAGGCCGAAGCCGTCGGCACCGAGCGACGAGTAGTCCTGCTCGACCCACTGCGCGATCTGGTCCGGGACCTGGCGCATGTAGTCGGAGACCGCGAGGACCGGGCCCTCGGCGCCCTGGAGCGCCCGGCGGACGTACGGCACCCGCTCCTCGCCGCGCAGCAGCGCCGCGTCGGCGTCCATGGCGTCCCGGCGCAGCTCCGTCCAGGAGGTCGCGGACCACACGTCGGCGGCCACGCCCCACTCCTCGGCGAGCAGCCGCTGCGCCTTGAGCGTCCAGTGGATCGCCGTGCCGGAGCCGAGGAGCTGGATGCGCGGGGCGTTCGCGGCCGGGGTCAGGCCCGCCGTCTCCGCCGTGTTGAAGCGGTACAGGCCCTTGACGATGCCCTCGTCGACGCCGGGCGCGGACGGCTTGGCCGGCTGCGGCATCGGCTCGTTGTAGACCGTCAGGTAGTAGAAGACGTTCGGGTCCTCGCCCGGGGCCGCCTCGCCGTACATGCGGCGCAGGCCGTCCTTGACGATCGCGGCGATCTCGTACGCGAACGCCGGGTCGTAGGAGAGCGCGGCCGGGTTGGTCGCCGCGATGGCCGGGGAGTGGCCGTCCGCGTGCTGGAGGCCCTCACCGGTGAGGGTGGTGCGGCCCGCGGTGGCGCCGACCAGGAAGCCGCGGCCGAGCTGGTCGCCGAGCTGCCACATCTGGTCGGCCGTGCGCTGCCAGCCGAACATCGAGTAGAAGATGTAGAACGGGATCATCGCCTCGCCGTGCGTCGCGTACGCGGTGGACGCGGCGATGAAGTCGGCCATCGAGCCGGCCTCGGTGATGCCCTCGTTGAGGATCTGGCCGTTCTTGGCTTCCTTGTAGTACATCAGCTGGTCGCGGTCGACCGGCTCGTACGTCTGGCCCTTGGGGGAGTAGATGCCCAGGGACGGGAAGAGGCTCTCCATCCCGAAGGTGCGCGCCTCGTCGGGGACGATCGGCACCCAGCGCTTGCCGGTCTCCTTGTCCCGGACCAGGTCCTTGACCAGGCGGACGAAGGCCATGGTCGTCGCCACGCTCTGCGAGCCGGAGCCCTTGTCGAAGGACGCGAACGCCTTGTCGGCGGGCGCGGGCAGCGGCGCGATCGGGTGGACGCGGCGGGCCGGGGCCGGACCGCCGAGGGCGGCGCGGCGCTCCTGGAGGTAGCGCACCTCGGGGGAGTCGGCGCCCGGGTGGCCGTAGGGGACCACGCCGTCGACGAAGGCGCTGTCCGCGATCGGCAGGCCGAGCAGGTCGCGCATGTCCTTGAACTCGTCCACCGAGAGCTTCTTCATCTGGTGGTTGGCGTTCTTGGACGCGAAGCCGCGGCCGAGGGTGTGGCCCTTGACCGTCTGGGCCAGGATCACGGTCGGCGCGCCCTTGTGCGCGAGCGCGGCGCGGTAGGCGGCGTAGACCTTGCGGGACTCGTGGCCGCCGCGCGAGTAGTGGAAGCACTCGAGGATCTTGTCGTCGGACAGCAGCTTCGCCATCTCGACGAGCGCCGGGTCCTTGCCGAAGAAGTCCTCGCGGATGTAGGCGGCGTCGCGCGTCTGGTACGTCTGCACCTGCGCGTCCGGTACCTCGCGCAGGCGGCGTACGAGGGCGCCGGTGGTGTCGAGCTGGAACAGCTCGTCCCAGGCCGTGCCCCACAGCGACTTGATCACGTTCCAGCCGGCGCCGCGGAACTGGGCCTCCAGCTCCTGCACGATCTTGAAGTTGGCGCGGACCGGACCGTCGAGGCGCTGCAGGTTGCAGTTGATGACGAAGGTCAGGTTGTCCAGGCCCTCGCGGGAGGCGAGGGTGAGCGCGGTGGTGGACTCCGGCTCGTCCATCTCGCCGTCACCGAGGAACGCCCACACGTGGGAGTTCGTCAGGTCCTTGATGCCGCGACTGGTCAGGTAGCGGTTGAACCGCGCCTGGTAGATCGCCGAGATCGGGCCGAGGCCCATGGAGACGGTGGGGAACTCCCACAGCCAGGGCAGGCGGCGCGGGTGCGGGTACGACGGCAGGCCGTTGCCCCCGGCCTCGCGGCGGAAGTTGTCGAGCTGCTCCTCGTTCAGGCGGCCGTCGAGGAAGGCGCGGGCGTAGATGCCCGGGGAGGCGTGGCCCTGGACGTAGAGCTGGTCGCCGGAGCCGTCACCCTCCTTGCCCTTGAAGAAGTGGTTGAAGCCGGTCTCGTAGAGCCAGGCCGCGGAGGCGAAGGTGGCGATGTGGCCGCCGACGCCGTGCTTGCTGCCGCGGGTCACCATCGCCGCCGCGTTCCAGCGGTTCCAGGCGGTGATCCGCTGCTCCATCGCCTCGTCGCCGTCCACGGTGGGCTCGTCGGCGGTCGGGATGGAGTTGACGTAGTCGGTCTCCAGCAGCTTCGGCAGCGCCAGGCCCGCGCCCTCGGCGCGCTCCAGCGTGCGGCGCATCAGGTACGCGGCACGGTGCGGCCCGGCCGCCTGGGTGACGGCGTCCAGGGAGGCCTGCCACTCGGCGGTCTCCTCGGGGTCGCGGTCCGGGAGCTGGTCGAGCTCGCTCGGCTGGATTGCTTTGGGGTCGGTCGTCATGTCGCCGCCTTCCTCAGTCGAAGGGGGTTCCCTCATCGGCAAGGGTTCGGGGGTGCCCTAGGTCTTTGGCAGGACAGGGCTGGGCTCCGGTGGGAGTCCGAACGTGACTGTAACTCCCTGATCGATGATCGATCAAAGGGTTGAGGGGCAAAAACTCTTGATCACGAGAAAGTCGGCACGGGGTGCCTCCGGCGGTGGCACGGGGTGACCTTGGAGTGGGGGGTTTCTGCAGGTGAGCGCGGTGCGGCTCGGGTGGTTCGGTTGTGTCGCGGGTGCGGGTGCGTCGTGGTTACTCGCGCAGTTCCCCGCGCCCCTTGCAGGGGCGCGGGGAACTGCGCAGAACGGGGGTCTGGGGGCGGAGCCCCCAGGGACGGGAAGGGTAGGGGCGGCGGGGGCGAGGAACTACGCCCGGGGTGCGCAGCCCAGGACGTGGGACTTGACGATCTCCGCGATGCGGGGGTCGCGGCGGCGGAAGGCCGCGACCAACTCCTCGTGCTCCTCCGCGTACGACTGCTGCACCGTCCCCAGCCACCGTATCGACAGCGCCGTGAACACCTCGATGCCGAGCCCCTCCCAGGTGTGCAGCAGCACCGAGTTGCCCGCCGCCCGCACCAGCTCCCGGTGGAAGCCCACCGTGTGCCGCACCTGGCCCGTGCCGTCGGAGACCCGGTCGGCCTCGTACAGCGCGGCGACGTGCGGCTCCAGGGCCGAGCAGTCCAGGGCGAGCCGGTCCGCCGCCAGCTCGGCCGCGATCGCCTCCAGACCGGCCCGGACGGGGTAGCTCTCCTCCAGGTCGGCGGCGGTCAGGTTGCGCACCCGCACGCCCTTGTTCGGCGCCGACTCGATCAGCCGCAGCGACTCCAGCTCCCGCAGCGCCTCTCGCACCGGCGTCTGGCTGACCTCCAGCTCGGTCGCGATCCGGCGCTCCACGATCCGCTCGCCCGGCTGCCAGCGTCCGCTGATGATCCCTTCCAGGATGTGCTCGCGGATCTGTTCGCGCAGCGAGTGGACGACGGGCGCGGTCATGAGAGCTCCTTCGGGAGGGTCCCCTTCGGACCCTGGGGCGACTGACGTGGAGAAACAATACGGCCGTCACGGTGGGCGGGAAGGGCGCACGGGGGCGCTTTGACGCAGGTGAGACGAGACTTACACAGCGTGCCCCGGCCGGAACACGGTGATGCCCCCGCCCGGAAGGTTCCGGGCGGGGGCATCACTGAGGCCCACTGGCGGGGGTGACTACAGGCCGAGCTCGACCTCGAACTCGCCCGCCTCCAGGATCGCCTTGACCGCCGTCAGGTAGCGGGCGGCGTCGGCGCCGTCCACCAGACGGTGGTCGTAGGACAGGGTCAGGTACGTCATGTCGCGGACGCCGATGACCGGACCGTCCTCCGTCTCGATGACGGCCGGACGCTTGACCGTGGCACCGATGCCGAGGATGGCGACCTGGCCCGGCGGCACGATGATCGTGTCGAACAGCGCGCCGCGCGAACCGGTGTTGGAGATGGTGAAGGTCGCACCGGCCAGCTCGTCCGGGCTGATCTTGCTGGCCCGGACCTTGCCCGCCAGGTCGGCGGTCGCCTTGGCGATGCCGGCCAGGTTCAGGTCACCGGCGTTCTTGATGACCGGGGTCATCAGGCCCTTCTCGGAGTCCACCGCGATACCGATGTTCTCGGTGTCGAAGTAGGTGATGGTCCCCTCGGCCTCGTTGATCTTGGCGTTGATCGGCGCGTGCGCCTTCAGCGCCTGGGCCGCGGCCTTGACGAAGAACGGCATCGGCGAGAGCTTGACGCCCTCACGCGCCGCGAACGCGTCCTTGGCACGGGCGCGCAGCTTCATCAGCCGGGTGACGTCGACCTCGACGACCGACGACAGCTGGGCCTGCTCGTGCAGCGCCTTGACCATGTTGTCGCCGATGACCTTGCGGATGCGCGGCATCTTGACGGTCTGACCGCGCAGCGGGGAGGCCTCCAGGGTGGGGGCCTTCTTCGCGGGCGCGGCGGCAGCGGCGGCCGGAGCCGGAGCGGCGGCCTTCGCGGCCTCGGCGGCGGCGATGACGTCCTGCTTGCGGATACGGCCGCCGACGCCGGTGCCCTTGACGGTCGACAGGTCGACGCCGTTCTCGGTGGCGAGCTTGCGCACCAGCGGGGTGACGTAGGCGCCGTCGTCCACCGGCTGGGCGGCGGCCGGGGCAGCCGGAGCGGCGGCCTGGGCCGGCGCGGGCGCCGGGGCGGCGGGCTGCGGGGCGGGAGCCGCCGGAGCCTGCGGGGCAGGGGCAGGGGCAGGGGCAGGGGCAGGGGCAGGGGCCGGGGCGGCCGGAGCCGGAGCGGCCTGCGCGGGAGCCGGGGTGGGCTCGGGCTGGGCGGGGGCGGCCGGGGCCTCCTGGGCCGGGGCAGCCGCCGGGGCGGCACCGGCCGCGCCGATGACGGCGAGCTTGGCGCCGACCTCGGCGGTCTCGTCCTCGCCGACCACGATCTCCAGCAGGGTGCCGGAGGCGGGCGCGGGAATCTCGGTGTCGACCTTGTCGGTCGAGACCTCGAGCAGCGGCTCGTCCTCCTCGACGCTGTCACCGACCGACTTCAGCCAGCGGGTGACGGTGCCCTCGGTGACGGACTCGCCGAGCGCGGGCAGGACCACGTCCGTGCCCTCGGCGGAGCCGCCGCCGGTGGACTGCTCGGCGCTCGGAGCGGGCGCCGGGGCGGCCTGCTCGGTGGAGGGCGCGGCAGCGGCGGGCTCGGGAGCGGGCTCGGCAGCCTGCTCGGCCTGCGGGGCCTGCTCGGCGGCCGGGGCGCCGCTGCCGTCGTCGATCAGCGCCAGCTCGGCGCCGACCTCGACGGTCTCGTCCTCGGCGACCTTGATGGAGGACAGCACGCCCGAGGCGGGGGCCGGGATCTCGGTGTCGACCTTGTCGGTCGAGACCTCGAGCAACGGCTCGTCGGCCTCGACGCGCTCACCCTCGGCCTTCAGCCAGCGGGTGACGGTGCCCTCGGTGACGCTCTCGCCGAGCGCCGGAAGGGTTACGGAAACCGCCATGGTTTCGGTTGCTCCTTACGAAAGTGCGGAAGTCTGTGTCGTCGCGCCCGAAGACCGAAGCGGTCAGTCGTGCATGTGGAGCGGCTTGCCGGCCAGCGCCAGGTGAGCCTCGCCGAGCGCCTCGTTCTGCGTCGGGTGGGCGTGGATGAGCTGGGCCACCTCGGCCGGCAGCGCCTCCCAGTTGTAGATCAGCTGCGCCTCGCCGACCTGCTCGCCCATACGGTCGCCGACCATGTGGACGCCGACCACGGCGCCGTCCTTGACCTGGACCAGCTTGATCTCGCCCGCGGTCTTCAGGATGCGGCTCTTGCCGTTGCCGCCCAGGGGGAACTTGATGGAGACGACCTTGTCCGCGCCGTAGACCTCCTTCGCCTTGGCCTCGGTGAGACCCACGGAGGCGACCTCCGGGTGGCAGTACGTCACCCGCGGCACGCCGTCGTAGTCGACCGGCACGGTCTTCAGGCCGGCGAGCCGCTCCGCCACCAGGATGCCCTCGGCGAAGCCGACGTGCGCGAGCTGGAGGGTGGGAACGAGGTCACCGACGGCGGAGATGGTCGGGACGTTGGTCCGCATGTACTCGTCGACGAGGACGAAGCCGCGGTCCATCGCGACGCCGTTCTCCTCGTAGCCCAGGCCCTGGGAGACCGGGCCGCGGCCGATGGCGACGAGCAGGACCTCGGCCTCGAACTCCTTGCCGTCGGCGAGGGTGACCTTGACGCCGTCCTGGGTGTACTCGGCCTTCTGGAAGAAGGTGCCCAGGTTGAACTTGATGCCCCGCTTGCGGAAGGCGCGCTCCAGGAGCTTGGAGCTGTTCTCGTCCTCGACCGGGACCAGGTGCTTGAGGCCCTCGATGACCGTGACCTCGGAACCGAAGGACTTCCACGCGGAGGCGAACTCGACGCCGATGACGCCGCCGCCCAGCACGATCGCGGACTTCGGCACGCGGTCGAGCGTGAGGGCGTGGTCCGAGGAGATGATCCGGTTGCCGTCGATCTCCAGGCCCGGCAGGGTCTTCGGCACGGAGCCGGTCGCCAGCAGGACGTGGCGGCCCTGGACACGCTGGCCGCCCACGTCGACGGACGTGGGGGACGAGAGCCGGCCCTCACCCTCGATGTAGGTGATCTTGCGGGAGGCGACCAGACCCTGCAGGCCCTTGTACAGGCCGGCGATCACCTCGTCCTTGTACTTGTGCACGCCGGCCATGTCGACGCCCTCGAAGGACGTCTTGACGCCGAACTGCTCGCTCTCGCGGGACTGGTCGGCGACCTCGCCCGCGTGGAGCAGGGCCTTGGTGGGAATACAGCCGTTGTGCAGGCAGGTGCCGCCAAGCTTGTTCTTCTCGATCAGGGCGACGTCCAGGCCCAGCTGTGCCCCGCGCAGGGCCGCGGCGTAACCACCGCTGCCACCGCCGAGGATCACTAGGTCGAAAACGGTGCTGGCGTCGTTCGCCACGTCACGTCCTCCATGCATGTGCGCCACGCCGGTCTCCAGTGACCGGTCGGCGGCTGGTGTCCGGCCGCTCATTGTTCTCGGCCCTTGGGTGGGCCCTGTCCTGCCGGGCTCCATCTTCGCACTTGTGAGAGGCGAACGAGACGTGGGGCCGGGGTGTGAGACACCCCACGTTCACGTGAGCGGGTTTCCCCTCCGCCCGAGACCCACGGTTCTTCTCGGCCGACGCAGGGACAGCCAACCCCAGGGGCGCGGGGCTGTGTCTGTTCCGCGGCTCCGCCGCGTGGGCGCGACGGCCTGCGGTTCTTCTCGGCCGACGCACGAACAGCCAACCCAGGGGCGCGGGGAACTGCGCGACGAGCCACGACGGGCCCGCGGCCGCACGATCACCCGCACCCCCGAGCTCTCAGGCGCCGCTAGCCCAGCTCACCCGCAGCCGTCAGCTCGGCAACCCGCACCAGCGTCCGCACCGCCGTCCCCGTACCGCCCTTCGGCGTGTACCCGAACGGCCCGCCCTCGTTGAAGGCCGGACCCGCGATGTCCAGGTGCGCCCAGGTGATGCCCTCGCCCACGAACTCCCGCAGGAACAGACCGGCCACCAGACCGCCGCCCATCCGCTCACCCATGTTCGCGATGTCCGCGGTCGGCGAGTCCATGCCCTTGCGCAGGTGCTCCGGCAGCGGCATCGGCCACGCCGGCTCGCCGGACTCCTCCGCCGCCTCGTGCACCGCGGAGCGGAACGCGTCGTCGTTCGCCATGATCCCGTACGTCCGGCTGCCCAGCGCCAGCATCATCGCGCCCGTCAGGGTCGCCACGTCGATGATCGCGTCCGGCTTCTCCTGCGAGGCCGCCCACAGCGCGTCGGCGAGCACGAGCCGGCCCTCGGCGTCGGTGTTGAGCACCTCCACCGTCTTGCCGCTGTACATCCGCAGCACGTCACCCGGGCGGGTGGCGGAACCGGACGGCATGTTCTCGGCCAGTGCCAGCCAGCCGGTCACGTTGACCTCCAGGCCGAGCCGCGCGGCGGCGACCACCGCGGCGAACACGGCGGCGGCACCGGCCATGTCGCACTTCATCGTCTCGTTGTGCCCGGCCGGCTTCAGCGAGATGCCGCCCGAGTCGTAGGTGATGCCCTTGCCGACGAAGGCGAGGGACTTCTTCGCCTTGGACGACGTGTACGACAGCTTCACCAGGCGCGGACCGGAGGCCGAGCCGGCGCCGACGCCGAGGATGCCGCCGTAGCCGCCCTTGACGAGCGCCTTCTCGTCGAGCACCTGCACCTTGATGCCGTGCTCCTTGGCGGCCGCCTGCGCCACCGCCGCGAACGCCTCCGGGTTCAGGTCGTTCGGCGGGGTGTTGACCAGGTCGCGGGCGCGGTTCAGCTCCTCGGCGACGGCCGCGGCACGCTCGACCGCCGCCTTGAAGGCCTTGTCGCGGGGCTTGCCGCCGAGCAGCGCGGCCTCCGCCAGGGGGGCCTTGCCGTTGCCCTTCGACCGGGCGCCCTTGGTGTCCTTGCCGTCCTTGGCGGACTCCTTGTACGCGTCGAAGGAGTACGCGCCGAGCAGCACGCCCTCGGCGACGACACCGGCGTCGGCGGCCTCGGCGAGCGGCAGGGCGAAGGCGGCCTTCTTGGCGCCGGCCAGGGCACGGGCGGCCGCACCGGCGGCCCGGCGCAGGGCCTCGGCGTCGAAGCCGGGGTCCTTCTCGGGCTCGGCGCCGAGGCCCACCGCCACCACGACGGGCGCCTTGAAACCGGCCGGAGCGGGCAGCTTCGTCACCTCGCCCTCGGCGCCCGAGGCGCCGAGGGTCTCCAGGACGCCGGCGAGCCGGCCGTCGTACGCCTTGTCCACGGCCTCGGCGCCCGGGGCGACGGACGGGCCGTCCGCGCCCTTGGCGACGCCGATCACGATCGCGTCGGCCCGGAGGCCGGGCGCCGCGGCGGTGGAGAGAGTGAGAGCAGTCACGGTGGTGAATTCTCGCTTCCGTATGAAGTCTTGTGTGGCCGAATGCGGGTGGGTCGACCGGGCCCGACATCCGACCCTAGATCCCTCCTGCGATGCGGTCCTCGCCTGGGCAGGCGAACACTCGGCACGAGCCTACGCTCGCGCCCCGCCGCGCTCCCGCCCGCGGGGCCGCGGTTTCCCGGCGGTTGTGCGGATGGGAGATCATTCCGGGAGTACGCCGCACACCCCTTCCGCGCCCTGGAGCACTTCCCGTGAGACGCCCGGTCCTGTCGACAGCCCTCCTCCTGCTGCTGCTCGCGGGCTGCACGTCGGCCTCCGGCGGCGACGACGGCGAGGCCGCCGACCACTGGCGGCCGACGCCCGGCACCGACTGGCAGTGGCAGCTCAGCGGCAAGCTCGACACGTCCGTCGACGTACCGGTCTACGACATCGACGGCTTCGACCACGGCAAGGCCACCGTCGCCGGGCTGCACGAGGACGGGCGCAAGGTCATCTGCTACGTCTCCACCGGCGCCTGGGAGGACTTCCGGCCGGACGCCGACAAGTTCCCGGCGGAGGTGCTGGGCAAGGGCAACGGTTGGGACGGGGAGCGGTGGCTGGACATCCGCGCGACGGACGTCCTGGAGCCGCTGATGGCCGAACGCCTCGACATGTGCCGCGAGAAGGGCTTCGACGCGGTCGAGCCCGACAACATGGACGGCTACAAGAACGAGACCGGGTTCCCGCTCACCGGCGACGACCAGCTCCGCTACAACCGGCTGATCGCGAAGCTCGCCCACGACCGCGGGATGGCCGTCGGCCTGAAGAACGACCTGGACCAGATCCCGGAACTGGTGGACGACTTCGACTTCGCCGTCAACGAACAGTGCGCCCAGTACGGCGAGTGCGCCGACAACCAGCCGTTCATCGACGCGGACAAGGCGGTCTTCCACGTCGAGTACGAGCTGCCGACGTCACGCTTCTGCGCCGACTCGCGTGAGCTGGGGCTCAGTTCGATGCTGAAGAAGTACGAGCTGGATGCGTGGCGGGAGGCTTGCTGAGTCCTGAGGCTCAGCCCAGGAGCAGGACGATCAGCGCGGTCGTGGCCGCCGTCTCCGCCACGCCGCCGAAGACGTCGCCGGTGACGCCGCCGAAGCGGCGGACGCAGTGGCGCAGCAGGAGTTCGGCCGCGGCGGCGGCGCACACCACGGCGAGTGCCGTGCGCAGTGCGTCGTACGGGCCCAGGTACGCGCCCGCCGCCGCGGCGGCCAGAGTGACGGCCGCCGTCGCGGCCAGCGCTCCGCCGACCGGGACCACCCCGGCTACCGCCGCGCCCAGGCCCTCCGGACGGGCGGCGGGCACCCCGGACCGGGCCGCCGTCGTGAGGGCCAGTCGGGCGGCCGTCGCCGAGACCACGGCGGCGAGTGCTCCCCGAGTCCACGAGTCGTCGTAGGCCTGGGCCAGGGCGGCCACCTGGGCGAGCAGGGTGAACAGCAGGGTGAGCACACCGAACGGTCCGATGTCCGACTGCTTCATGATCCGCAGGGCGTCCTCGGCGGGCTTGCCGCTGCCCAGTCCGTCGGCGGTGTCGGCGAGTCCGTCCAGGTGCAGTCCGCGCGTGAGCACGGCGGGGACGGCGGCCGTCGCGACCGCCGCGAGCAGGTTCCCCGCGCCCAGGAGCAGCAGCAGGAGCCCGGCGCCCGCGGCGGCGACACCGACGGCCAGTCCGGCCAGCGGCGCGCACAGCATGCCGCCGCGCGCGGCGGTCCGGTCCCAGCGGGTGACCTTGACCGGGAGCACGGTGAGGGTGCCGAAGGCGAAACGGAGGCCGTCGGGGGAGGGGGTCCTGAGCACCGGCGCAGACTACCCGGCGGTCGGAGGGGCGTTGACGGGTCTCGGGGATAAAGTGCGCATATGGGAGATTGGTGGCAGCGCAACATCGTGGAGCCGGGCAAGCTGCCGCTGCTCATCGCGCTGACGGCGTTCGTGCTGACGTTCGTGATCACCCGGGTGATCACGCGTCTGATCCGGGCGGGCAAGGGGCCCTTCGGGAACGTCAAGGCGGGCGGGGTGCACATCCATCACGTGGTCCCGGGGATCGTGCTCACCGTCGTCGGGGGGTTCGGCGCGGTCGCGGGGGGCCGGCACGGGTTCGGGTCGGCGCTCGCGGCGGTGGTCTTCGGGGTCGGGGCGGGGCTCGTGCTGGACGAGTTCGCGCTGATCCTGCACCTCGACGACGTGTACTGGACCGAGGCGGGGCGCAAGAGCGTGGAGGTCGTGGTGCTCACCGCGGCCCTGGTCGGGCTGGTGCTCGCGGGGTTCACGCCGTTCGGCGTCGACGGGATGTCCGAGGACGAGTTGCAGGACCGCGCGAATGTCATCGCGACCGTCGCGGGGAACTTCGTCTTCTCGCTTCTCGCCCTGGCCAAGGGCAAGGCGCGGCTGGCGATCTTCGGGGTCATCGTGCCGGTGGTCGGCCTGATCGGTGCGGTCCGCCTGGCCCGGCCGGGCTCGCCGTGGGCCCGCCGCTTCTACGCCCGCCGCCCGCGCGCCCGGGCGCGGGCCCGGCTGCGGGCCTACCACCACGACCGCCGCTGGTCCGGGCCGCGGCGGGTCGTCCAGGACTGGATCGGGGGGCGTCCGGATCCGCGGTGAGGGTGCCTGCGGCGCCGGTGCGGGGTGGGTGGGGGTGCGCGTGGCGCGGTGCGTCCGGTGGGTGGGTCGGGGCCGCGCCGGGGGGTGTCCGTCCTCGGAACGGCGCGGAATCGGTTGGCCACAGAACTCCCCGGCGCGGACGCGCCAACCGCTGCGGGCGGACACCCCCCGACACGACCCCTGCTCGCCGTACCTAGCTGCGGGCAGTCGTGCCGCTGGGGCGGCACGGGTGGGCGCAGCGGCACCCCGGCAGCGCCGGGCCGCGCGACCCACCCCCCTGCGCCCACACCCACGCCGGGCACTCCGGTAGCGCCGGGCCGCGCGGGCCACCCTGCGCCCACCCCCACGCCGGGGACCACGAAACCCCGGCCCACGGAACCGCGTTCACTCACCCCCGTCGGAGACCTCCGGCAGCTCCGCCGCCAGTGACGCCGCCGCCTGGACCAGGGGCAGCGCCAGCAATCCACCCGCGCCCTCGCCCACCTTCACGCCCTGGGACAGCAGCGGCTCCATGGCCATCCGGTCCAGCGCCTTGGCCTGGCCCGGCTCCCCGCTGTCGTGCGCCGCCAGCCACCAGTCCGGCGCCCGGAAGGCGACCCGCTGCCCGACCAGCGCGCACGCCGCCGTCACGACGCCGTCCAGGATCACCGGCATCTTCCGCACCGCGCTCTGCAGCAGGAAGCCGGTCATGGCGGTGAGGTCCGCGCCGCCGACCGTGGCGAGGAGGTGCAACTGGTCGCCGAGGACGGGACGCGCGCGCCGCAGCGCGTCACGGATCGCCGCGCACTTGCGCATCCAGGCCAGGTCGTCGATCGGCAGCCCGCCCCGGCCGGTGACGACCGACGCGTCCGTCCCGCACAGCGCCGCGACCAGCACACCCGCCGCGGTCGTACCGCCCACGCTCACATCGCCGAGCACCACCAGATCCGTGCCCGAGTCGGCCTCCTCGTCGGCCACCGCCATCCCCGCGCGGAAGGCGGCCTCCGCCTCCTGGAGGGTCAGCGCGTCCTCGATGTCGATGCGGCCGCCGCCGCGCCGCACCCGGTGTCCCGCCACCTCGGCCGGCAGCGTCTCCGGGTCGCAGTCCAGGGCCATGTCGACGACGCGCACGGGTACGTCCAGGCGCCTGGCGAGCACCGACACCGGCCGGCCGCCCTCCAGCACCTCGCGGACCAGCTCACCGGCACCGCCCGCGGGCCGCGCCGACACGCCCAGCTCGGCGACTTTGTGGTCACCGGCGAACAGCACCACCCGGGGGCGTACGACGGGGCGCACCGGTACGGCGGACTGGGCCGCCGACAGCCACTCGCCCAAGTCGTCGAGGCGGCCCAGCGATCCGGGCGGAACGGCCTGACGCTCCCGGCGCGCCTCCGCGTCGCGGCGTACCCCGCCGTCGGGGCGCTCGATCAGGTCGGTGAAGTCGTCGAGATTCAGCGAGCTCATTCGCCGAACAGTACCGGCCCCGGTCGAAGCCGCAGGAGGGCCCGTGGGCAGCACGCCCGGGCAGCGTCGTTGCACGCCGGAGCAGGTTCACCTACGTAACGTCTTGAGTGGAATGTCGTATCTGTCCTCTTGTGTCGGGAGTCGCCCGTGTCCGGAACCTCCGCCTCCTTGGTGCCTCCCGTCCCCTCGTACGGGCCGTACCGCGAGGACTGCCCCTGGTGCGGCTCGCGGCGGCTGCGTACCCGGCGGCGCGGGGACGGGCCTCGGCAGGGGGCGCCCCACCGGTCTCCCGTCGAGCGGTGCTCCGACTGCCGGCATGTCTTCCGCAACCCGCCGCTCACGCCCGGGTCGCCCGAGCACCCCCTCGTCCGGGCCGGGGTCCGGATCGGGCACGTGCTGGCCGCCCGGGCGATGGTCCGCCGTTGTCCCGAGCCGGAGAGCTGGTTGGACGTCGGCACCGGGGACGCCGACTTTCCGCGGGCCGCCCGTGCGTACTTCCCGTACACCTCGTTCGACGGTCTGGACCCCACCCCTCGTGTGCTGCGGGCCCGCGTCGTCGAGCGGGTGGAGGAGGCGTTCGTGGGCCGTCTGACGGATCATCATGTCGTGGCCCGGGTGCGGGAGCGCTACGACGTCGTCAGCCTCTTCCAGTACCTGGAGCGGGTGCCGGACCCGCGGGCGGAACTGCGGGCCGCGCTGGGGGCGCTGCGGCCCGGCGGGCACCTGCTCGTCGACGTGGCCGATCCGCGTCGTGTGCTGCCCGGTCACCCCGTCGGACTGAGCGCCGAACTCGTGGCCCAGGGCTGCACGCTCCTCACCGGCGACCGGGGCCGCCGTGTCATCGCGCGCAAGGGCGCCTCAGCCGCGTAGCACCAGGGCCTGGCCCGCCACCACGAGGAGGACCTGCTCGCACTCGGCGGCGAACGCCGCGTTCAGGCGGCCGAGTTCGTCGCGGTAGCGGCGGCCGGACGCGGTGGCCGGGACGATGCCCGAGCCGACCTCGTTCGACACCGCCACCAGCGTGCGCCGGGTGGCGCGGACCGCCTCGGTCAGCTCCCGCACCCGGTCCCTGAGCGCCCGTTCGCCGCCGTCCGCCCACTCCGCGTCGTCCCACGCGCCGACCGCGTCCATCGCGTCCGTCAGCCACAGGGACAGGCAGTCGACGAGGAGGGGCGGGCCCTCGTCCTTCAGGAGCGGGATCAGGTCGCAGGTCTCGGTGGTGCGCCAGGAGCCGGGGCGGCGCTCCCGGTGCGCGCTGACCCTGGCCGCCCATTCGGTGTCGCCGCCCCGGGAGCCGCCGGTGGCGACGTAGAGCACGTCGGGGAAGGACTCCAGCCGGCGTTCCGCCTCCACCGACTTGCCCGACCGGGCGCCGCCCAGCACGAGGGTGCGCCGCGGTACGTCGGGCACGTCCTCGTACGAGCCCACCGCCAGCGTGGTGCCGTCCGGTACCGCCCGCGCGCCGGCCGCGGCGAGGCGTCGCGCCAGCTCCCGGCCGGGCGGCACGTCGTGGTCCAGGTGGACGGCGACGACGTCCGTGGTCGGGCCCGCCGCGCCGACCGCGCGCAGCCTCGCCAGCGCGTCCGGCCGTCCCACGACGTCCGCGAGGATCAGGTCGTACGGCTCCGCTGGCTCCTCCAGGCCCGCCGGGGCGCCGCCCGGCGGTACGTACAGGAGCCGCCCGCCGTCCGGGCCCGTCACCGCGTACCCGGTGCCGGGCGCGTCCAGTGCCACCGCGCGCACCCGGTGCCCGGTCAGCAGCGCCAGCTCCCGGCCGTCCGGTACCCGGCCCGGTTGCGGCAGCCCGGCCGGGACCTCCACGGCGGGGCCGTCGTGCGGGTGGGAGAGCAGCACCTGCCGTACGCCGGCCAGGGAGCGCCCGGCCCGCGCGGCGGCGAACACCGCGCCGGGGGTCAGGTCGAGCAGCAGCGCCCCGTCCACCAGCAGCGCGGTCGCCGCGCGCGCGTGCTCGCCCTGCGCGGCGGCACAGGCCGCGCAGGGACAGTCGGGGCGGGGCAGTCCCGCGGGGGCACCGGTGCCGAGCAGAGTCACGTCCACGCACCGATTTTCACCGGTCACCCGGCGACGTGCGCGTCCGAGTCCCCCCAAGGGGCGTGCGGCAGGGCCGTTCCCGTCACCGGATCCTGTCTCCCGGCCTTCTACGGAGTGCCCGGCTCAGCGCATAGGCTGCGGGCGGGGGCCGGACCAAGATCCGGCTTCCGCTCTGCATGTGCTCACATCTTGGAGGCGTACATGGCGGCATGGACGTGGCGGTTCGAGACGGCCGGCGGGACGGAGGTCCAGCCCGCGGTGCAGCCCGAGGAGTTCACCACGCAAGGGGACGCCGAGTCCTGGATCGGGGAGCACTGGAAGGACCTCCAGGAGGGCGGCACCGACCAGGTGCGGCTCTTCGAGGACTCCGCCGAGATCTACGGCCCGATGAGCCTGCACGCCGAGGAGGCTCAGGCCGAGGAGGCCGGGACCGAGGCCTGAGGGCCGTGGGCCGGGCGGGGCGGGGGCGGCTTCGCCCCCGTCACTGCTCGCCCAGCGTCACCTCGGCGGTGCGTTCGTCGCCGTCGCGGGTGTACGTCACCTTGGTGCGGTCGCCCGGCCGCATCGACGCCAGGGCCTCGGACAGCGAGGTGATGGTGCTGATGTCCGTGTCCCCGAGCCTGACGACGACGTCCCCGGGGCGCAGCCCGGCGTCGTCGGCGGCCCCGCCGTCGCTCACCTCGACGACGGCCACCCCGGCGGGCCGGTAGCTGTCGTCGACGACCGTGCGGGCGGTGATGCCCAGCGCGGCCCGGCCCGAGTCGGTGACCTTGCCGTCCTTGACGATCTGCCCGGCCACCGTCTTCACCATCGACGCCGGGATCGCGAAGCCGATGCCGGGCGCCGCGCTGTCGCCGAGGCCCGGATCGGTGGCCGCCAGTGTCGGGATGCCGATCACTTGACCGTCCAGGTTCACCAGGGCGCCCCCGCTGTTGCCGGGGTTGATGGCCGCCGACGTCTGCACCATGTTGGCGATGGTCGCGCCCGTGCCGCCCCCGCTGCTGCCCTCCGTCACGGTCCGCCCGGTCGCCGACACGATGCCCTGCGTCACGCTGGAGGACAGGCCGAGCGGCGAGCCCATCGCCAGTACGATCTGCCCGACCGCGACCTTCGCGGAGTCCCCGAGGCGGGCCGCCTTCATGCCCTCGGGCACCTTGTCGAGCTTGATGACCGCCAGGTCCTGCTCCGGGTAGGAGGAGACCAGCTTCGCGGTCAGGGTGCCCTCGGCGCGGGCCGTCGTCACCCGGAAGGACCTGGTGTCGCCGACGACGTGGGCGTTGGTGACGACGTGCCCCTTGCCGTCGTACACGACCCCCGAGCCCAGCGAGTCGCCCGTCTGGATCTGCACGACCGACGGCAGTACGTCCTTGATCACCCGCTCGTAGTCGGCCTGCAGCTCACTGGCCGCGCGTGGCGCCGCGGCCTGCGCCGTGTCGCCCTCCTGTGCGCTCCCGGACCCGCGATCGGTGCCCGAACCGGCGTCGGAACAACCGGTCGCGAGCAGCAGGGAGCAGACCGGCACGGCCACCGAGGCGGGCAGACGGCGCAGACGGGCGCGGGAAGTGTCCATGGCCCGAGTCTCACCGCGCCCCCGGCGCCCGGCCCCCGGTGAACACCCGAACGGGCGCCGAGCCCGGGTGGCGTTGCCTAGCCCCGCACCCCGCACAGGTGCAGCAGTGCCGCGACCGCACGGTACGGGTCGGTGCGGCCGGCCCGCTCCTCGGCGGTCAGCAGGGCGTTGAGGTCGTCCGGGGGCGTGGCCCCGTCGGGCACCGCGTCCGTGAAGACCCGTACGCCGTACCAGGTGTGCAGCGGGGCGCCGATGCCCGCGAGCTTCGCCGTCAGCGTCGACAGGCGGTCCGCGCGGACGTCGAGGCCCAGGCGGTTGGAGTAGTTCGTGGTGTCGAAGGCGGCCAGCGCGCCCGCCCAGTCACCCCGCAGGCCGGGGCGCAGCGCGAGCGCGTCGCCGTTGCGCACCACGAGCGACAGCAGGCCGCCGGGGGCGAGCATCCGCGCCAGCCCCGCGAGCAGCGGGTCGGGCTCCTCGACGTACATGAGCACGCCGTGGCACAGCACCACGTCGAAGCTGCCCGGCAGGAAGTGCACGCCGGTGTCCCGGCCGTCGCCCTCGACGATCCGCATCCGCTCCCGGATGCCCTCCGGCTGCCCGGCCAGTGCCTCGCGCGCCGTCGCGATCATCGTCGCGTCCCGCTCCACGCCGGTCACCTGGTGTCCGGCCCGGGCCAGCCGCAGTGCCTGGGTGCCCCGGCCCATCCCGACGTCGAGCACGCGCAGCCGCCTGCCGACGGCGAAGCGCCCGGCTATCTGCTCGTCCAGCTGCCGGGCGACCAATTCCTGCCGCACGACGCTGCGAAGCCCGGACAGTCCCGCTGCCCGGGCCTCGGCCGCGCCCTCGGTGAAAGGCGTCGTGCTCAGGGCCGCTCCCCACGCTTGACCTGCGGCTTGGGCAGCCGCAGCCGGCGCATCTGGAGCGAGCGCATCAGCGCGTAGGCCACCGCGCCGCGGCGGCGCTCGTCCGGGAAGCGCTCGGCGAGCCGCTTCTTCAGCCGGAAGCCGGTGACGATCGAGTCCAGCACGATCAGCACGATCACGACCAGCCACAGCAGCAGCGCGACGTTCTGCAGCGAGGCCACCCGGATCATGCTCAGCACGAGGATGATCACGGCCATCGGCAGGAAGTACTCCGCGATGTTGAACCGCGAGTCGACGAAGTCGCGCGCGAACTTGCGGACCGGGCCCTTGTCGCGGGCCGGCAGGTACCGCTCGTCGCCCTTCGCGAGCGCCTCGCGCTGCCGCGCCATCGCGGTCCGCCGCTCCTCGCGCTGGCGCTTGGCGGCGTCCTTGCGCGTCATCGGCGTGTTGGCGACGCTGCGGCGCTGGGACTGGGCCGCACTGCGCTTGGGCGTCGGCCTGCCCTTCGGGGCCTGCGGGTCACGGGGCTGATTGGAGTCGGTCACCGGCGCGCTGACGGCGCTCTGGGCCTTCTCTTCCTTGGCACGGCTACGGAACACAAAACCCAAGGGTACGGGGTGCCGGGGTGTGGACCCCAGTCCGGTGGGGAACGATCCGGCAACGCCGGTCGTCTGTAAGGGGACAGAGGGGATGTTGCGTACAGCCCCGGACACCCGGACTTTCCGGACAACCCCAGGGAGCACCTACTCCCTGCGCCGGACGGGGAGCGTACGCAGTCGTCCTTGGGGATGAGCGCATCCGTCCCCGAACAGTGCGGTAATGGATGCAGGGCCCGTACTGTGGGTTCTGTCGCAGGTGCTGGAGCTGGAGTCGGTCAGAAGGGGGCGCGCGAAGCCCATGAGCGGTGTCATGAAGCGTATGGGGATGATCTTCCGCGCGAAGGCCAACAAGGCCCTTGACCGGGCCGAGGACCCGCGCGAGACCCTCGATTACTCGTATCAGAAACAGCTGGAGCTGCTGCAGAAGGTGCGCCGCGGCGTCGCCGACGTGGCGACCAGCCGCAAGCGGCTGGAGCTCCAGCTCAACCAGCTCCAGTCCCAGTCGGGCAAGCTGGAGGACCAGGGCCGCAAGGCGCTGGCGCTGGGCCGCGAGGACCTCGCCCGCGAGGCCCTGTCCCGGCGCGCCGCGCTCCAGCAGCAGGTCACCGACCTGGAGACGCAGCACGCCACGCTCCAGGGCGAGGAGGAGAAGCTCACTCTGGCGGCCCAGCGCCTCCAGGCCAAGGTGGACGCCTTCCGCACCAAGAAGGAGACCATCAAGGCCACCTACACGGCGGCCCAGGCGCAGACCCGCATCGGCGAGGCGTTCTCCGGCATCTCCGAGGAGATGGGCGACGTCGGCCTGGCCATCCAGCGGGCCGAGGACAAGACCGCCCAGCTCCAGGCGCGGGCCGGCGCCATCGACGAGCTGCTCGCCTCCGGCGCCCTCGACGACCAGTCCGGCATGCACAAGGACGACATCCAGGCCGAGCTGGACCGGCTCTCCGGTGGTACGGATGTAGAGCTGGAACTGCAGCGCATGAAGGCCGAGCTGGCCGGGGGCTCCACCTCCGACCGCCAGGCCATCGAGGGCGGCCAGGGACAGGGGCAGGCCCCGTCGCAGTCCCAGCAGCAGCCGCAGGACACCCCGCGCTTCGACAAGCAGTAGCCCACGGCTAGGAGGGCCGACATGATCGTACGGATCATGGGGGAGGGACAGCTGACGCTGGCCGACGGCCGGCTCGGTGAGCTGAACAAGCTGGACGACGAGCTCCTGGCCGAGATGGAGAACGGCGACGGACCCGGCTTCCGCGCGACCCTTAAGGCCCTCCTGGCCAAGGTCCGCGAACTGGGCGAGCCCCTCCCGGACGACAGCCTGGAGCCGTCCGACCTCATCCTCCCGTCCCCGGACGCCACCCTGGAGGAGGTCCAGGAACTCCTGAGCGACGACGGCCTCATCCCGGGCAGCGCCTGAGGGGCACCTTGCCGACGCCGGTCGGTATCTCCAGCCCGTCCGGTGCCCTGTCGACGCCGGTCGGCCTCTCCAGCCTGTCCGGCGCTTGAGGACGAGGCCCGTTCAGGGCCGAAGCGGGGGCCTGGGGGCGCAGCCCCCAGCCAACGCCCACTGCACGCGGGGCCCCTCATAAGACACCCCCACTCCAGCTACCGTAAAAAACCGTGAGCACCCTCGCCCGCGCCCGCTGCACCATCGGCGCCCACCCCTCCGCCCTGGACGCCGCCCTCGCCGCGGCCGTCCTGCTGTGCATGGTCGCCGGCTCCTTCGTGGACCCGCACGGCCCGGAGGGCGTCAGCTGGGGCCTGCGCACCCCCGACGCCCTCAGCCTCGCCCTCATGACCGCCGGCGCCGCCGCGCTCGCCTTCCGCCGGCGGGCGCCGATGGCGGTCCTCTTCGTCACCGGTGGTGTCTCCGTCGTCGAGAGCGTCACCGGCGAACCGCGCGCCCCGGTCGTCATGTCCGCCGTCATCGCCCTCTTCACCGTCGCCGCCTCCACCGACCGGCCCACCACCTGGCGGGTCGGCCTGCTCACCATGACGGTGCTCACCGGCGCCGCCATGCTGGCCGGCCCCCTGCCCTGGTACGCGCAGGAGAACCTCGCCGTCTTCGCCTGGACCGGCATCGGCGCCACCGCCGGGGACGCCGTCCGCAGCCGCCGGGCCTTCGTGCAGGCCATCCGGGACCGGGCGGAGAAGGCCGAGCGCACCCGGGAGGAGGAGGCGCGCCGCCGCGTCGCCGAGGAACGGCTGCGCATCGCCCGCGACCTGCACGACGTCGTCGCCCACCACATCGCCCTGGTCAACGTGCAGGCCGGGGTCGCCTCGCACGTCATGGACAAGCGGCCCGACCAGGCGAAGCAGGCCCTCGCCCACGTACGGGACGCCAGCCGCAGCGCGCTGGACGAGCTGCGGGCCACCGTCGGGCTGCTCCGCCAGTCCGGCGACCCGGAGGCGCCGACCGAGCCCGCCCCGGGCCTCGCCCGCCTCGACGAACTCGTGGGCACCTTCCACCACGCCGGGCTGCGGGTCGAGGTGGCCCGCACCGACCAGGGCACCGAGCTGCCCGCCGCCGTCGACCTCGCCGCGTACCGCATCATCCAGGAGGCGCTGACCAACGTGCAGAAGCACGCGGGACGGCAGACGAAGGCCGAGGTCAGCGTCGTGCGGGTGGGGCCGAACATCGAGGTGACCGTGCTCGACGACGGGACCGGCGAGGGCGAGGCCCCGGACGCCCCGGCCGAGGGCGGCGGACACGGGCTGCTCGGCATGCGCGAGCGCGTCACCGCCGTGCGCGGCACCCTCACCACCGGTCCCCGCTACGGAGGCGGTTTCCGCGTGCATGCGATCCTTCCGGTCAAGAACCGCCCCGACGCCGCCACCGACGCCACGAAGGACCCCGTATGACGATCCGTGTGCTGCTCGCCGACGACCAGGCGCTGCTGCGCAGCGCCTTCCGGGTGCTGGTCGACTCCGAGCCCGACATGGAGGTGGTGGGGGAGGCGTCCGACGGCGCGGAGGCGGCCCGGCTGGCCGCCGAGCAGCGGGCCGACGTGGTGCTCATGGACATCCGGATGCCCGGCACGGACGGGCTCGCCGCCACCCGCATGATCAGCGCCGACCCGTCCCTCGCCCATGTCCGCGTGGTCATACTGACCACCTTCGAGGTCGACGACTACGTGGTGCAGTCGCTGCGCGCCGGTGCCTCCGGCTTCCTCGGCAAGGGGTCCGAGCCCGAGGAACTGCTCAGCGCGATCCGGGTCGCCGCCGGTGGCGAGGCGCTGCTGTCGCCGACCGCCACCAAAGGGCTGATCGCCCGCTTCCTGGCCCAGCAGGACACGGCCGACGAGGAGCGCGACCCGGCCCGAGCCGAGCGTCTCGAGTCGCTGACCGTGCGGGAGCGCGAGGTGCTGGTCCAGGTCGCCGGCGGGCACTCCAACGACGAGATCGCCGAGCGCCTGGAGGTCAGCCCGCTCACCGTGAAGACCCACGTGAACCGGGCCATGGCGAAACTGGGCGCCCGCGACCGCGCCCAGCTGGTCGTCATCGCGTACGAATCCGGGCTGGTACGTCCAAGGGTGGAGTGACCCCTGCCCGCGTGTACTGCGGAGGGAGTAGGCGCGGGATAAGGAAATGGACCTGGGGCCTAGGGATGCGGGGGCGCGCATGGCCCAGGGTGTTGGGGTGGGCGCTCACCTGTGCCGCCCGCGCCGGCGCTGCCATGTGCCCCGTCCCCCGCTCGGCCACAGAAGAGAGACCCTGATCCATGTCCTGGCTGTCGAGATTCAGCCTCGCGCAACGGGCCCTGATAGGGCTGATGTCGATCGTCGCGCTCGTTTTCGGGGCGATCGCCATCCCCCAGCTCAAGCAGCAACTGCTGCCCACCATCGAACTTCCCATGGTGTCGGTGCTGGCCCCGTACCAGGGTGCCTCGCCGGACGTGGTCGAGAAGCAGGTCGTCGAGCCGATCGAGGACAGCCTCGAAGCCGTCGACGGGATCTCGGGCGTCACCTCCACCGCCAGTGAGGGCAACGCCGTCATCATGGCGTCCTTCGACTACGGCCCGGACACCCAGCAGCTGGTCGCCGACGTCCAGCAGGCCGTGAACCGGGCCCGCGCCCAGCTCCCGGACGACGTGGACCCGCAGGTCATCTCCGGCTCGACGGACGACATCCCGACCGTCGTCCTCGCCGTGACCTCGGACAAGGACCAGCAGGCGCTGGCCGACCAGCTCGACAAGACCGTCGTCTCCGAGCTGAAGGACATCGACGGCGTCGCCCAGGTCGTGGTCGACGGCGTCCGCGACGTCCAGGTCACCGTCACGCCGGACCCGGCGAAGCTGGCCGCGGCCAAGGTGAGCCCGCAGGTGCTCGCCCAGTCCCTCCAGGCGGGCGGTGCGACCGTCCCGGCCGGTTCCTTCGACGAGGGCGGCGCCAACCGCACCGTCCAGGTCGGCGGCGGCTTCACCTCGCTGAAGCAGATCCAGGACCTCATGGTCACCGGCGAGGGCGTCGACAAGCCGGTCCGCCTCGGCGACGTCGCCACCGTCAAGGAGGAGGAGGCCAAGGCCGACTCCCTCACCCGTACCAACGGCAAGCCGTCCCTCGCCGTCGCCGTGACGATGGACCACGACGGCAGCGCGGTCTCCATCTCGAACGCCGTCGAGGACAAGCTTCCCGACCTGCGCGAGCAGCTCGGCTCCGGCGCGACCCTCACCGTCGTCAGCGACCAGGGACCGGCGGTCTCCAAGGCCATCTCCGGCCTGACCACGGAGGGCGGGCTCGGTCTGCTCTTCGCCGTCCTGGTCATCCTGGTCTTCCTGGCGTCGATCCGCTCCACCCTGGTCACCGCGGTCTCCATCCCGCTGTCGGTGGTGCTGGCGCTGATCGTCCTGTGGACGCGCGACCTGTCGCTGAACATGCTGACGCTGGGCGCGCTGACCATCGCCATCGGCCGCGTCGTCGACGACTCGATCGTGGTCCTGGAGAACATCAAGCGGCACCTCGGCTACGGCGAGGAGCGCCAGGAGGCCATCCTCAAGGCGGTCCGCGAGGTCGCCGGAGCGGTCACCTCCTCGACCCTCACCACGGTCGCCGTGTTCCTGCCGATCGGCCTGGTCGGCGGCATGGTCGGCGAGCTGTTCGGCTCCTTCAGCCTCACCGTGACCGCCGCGCTGCTGGCCTCCCTGCTGGTGTCGCTGACGGTCGTCCCGGTGCTGTCGTACTGGTTCCTGCGGCCGCCGAAGGGCACCCCCGAGGACGCGGACGAAGCCCGCAGGCTGGCCGAGGAGAAGGAGGCCAAGAGCCGCCTCCAGCGCTTCTACGTCCCCGTCCTGCGCTTCGCCACCCGCCGACGGCTGACCAGTGTGGCCATCGCGATCGTCGTGCTGGTCGGCACCTTCGGCATGGCGCCGCTGCTGAAGACCAACTTCTTCGACCAGGGCGAGCAGGAGGTCCTCAGCGTCAAGCAGGAGCTGAAGCCCGGCACGAGCCTCGGCGCGACCGACGAGCAGGTGAAGAAGGTCGAGAAGCTGCTCGGCGACACCGAGGGCGTCAAGGACTACCAGGTCACCATCGGTTCGTCCGGCTTCATGGCCGCCTTCGGCGGCGGCACGGACACCAACCAGGCCTCGTACCAGCTGATGCTGGAGGACTCGGCGAACGCCGAGGACGTCCAGGACCACATCGAGGACGGGCTGGCGAAGCTCGGCGACGGCATCGGCACCACCACGATCGCCGCCGGTGACGGCTTCGGCAGCCAGGACCTGAGCGTCGTCGTCAAGGCGGCCGACGGGCAGGTGCTCCGCGACGCCGCCGAGCAGGTCCGCAAGACGGTCGCCGGGCTCGACGACGTCACCGACGTCACCAGCGACCTCGCGCAGAGCGTGCCGCGGATCTCCGTCAAGGCCAACGCCGAGGCCGCCGGGGCCGGTTTCACCGACCAGACCCTCGGCGCGGCCGTCGCCCAGGCGGTGCGCGGCACCCCGGCCGCCAAGGCCACCCTGGACGACACCGAGCGCGACGTGGTCATCAAGTCGGCCCGGCCCGCCGAGACGATCGCCGAGCTGAAGGCGCTGAACCTGGGCGCGGTCAAGCTCGGTGACATCGCCACCGTGCGGCTGGTGGACGGCCCGGTCTCGATGACCCGTATCGACGGGCAGCGCGCGGCGACCATCACCGCCAAGCCGACCGGCGACAATACCGGCGCGGTCGGCACGGACCTCCAGTCGAAGATCAACGGACTCGACCTGCCGGCCGGCGCCAAGGCCGAGATCGGCGGCGTCACCGCGGACCAGGACGAGGCCTTCGTCAACCTGGGCCTCGCCATGCTCGCGGCGATCGCCATCGTGTTCATGCTGCTGGTCGGCACCTTCCGGTCGCTGGCCCAGCCGCTGATCCTGCTGGTGTCCATCCCGTTCGCGGCGACCGGCGCCATCGGCCTGCTGATCGCCACGGGCACCCCGATGGGCGTCCCGGCGATGATCGGCATGCTGATGCTGATCGGCATCGTGGTCACCAACGCCATCGTGCTGATCGACCTGATCAACCAGTACCGCAAGCAGGGCTACGGCGTCGTCGAAGCGGTGATCGAGGGCGGCCGCCACCGTCTGCGGCCCATCCTCATGACGGCCCTGGCGACGATCTTCGCCCTGCTCCCGATGGCGCTGGGCGTCACCGGCGAGGGCGGCTTCATCGCCCAGCCGCTCGCGGTGGTCGTCATCGGCGGTCTGATCACGTCGACGCTGCTGACCCTGCTCCTGGTCCCGACGCTCTACGCGATGCTGGAGCTGCGCAAGGAGCGGCGCGCGAAGAAGAAGGCGGCGAAGCGGGGCGGCGACGTGCCGCCGCAGGCCGCGGCCTCCGAGGAGCCGGAGACGGCGAAGGTCTGAGCGACCGGAACGGGGAGGGGCCCCGCCCGCCACGAAGGTGGTGGTGCGGGGCCCCTCCCCGTTCCCACCCGCAGGGGCGGGTGGGAGAACACCGGTTACGGCAGCGCCAGCATCCGCTCGAGCGCCAGCTTCGCGAACGCCTCCGTCTCCTTGTCGACCTCGATGCGGTTGACCAGGGTGCCCTCGGCCAGCGACTCCAGGGTCCAGACCAGGTGCGGGAGGTCGATGCGGTTCATGGTCGAGCAGAAGCAGACCGTCTTGTCGAGGAAGACGATCTCCTTGTCCTCGGCGGCGAAACGGTTCGCCAGTCGCCGGACCAGGTTCAGCTCGGTGCCGATGGCCCACTTGGAACCGGCCGGGGCCGCCTCCAGGGCCTTGATGATGTACTCCGTCGAGCCGACGTAGTCCGCCGCCGCGACGACCTCGTGCTTGCACTCGGGGTGCACCAGGACGTTCACGCCCGGTATGCGCTCCCGCACGTCGTTCACCGAGTCGAGGCTGAAGCGGCCGTGCACCGAGCAGTGGCCCCGCCACAGGATCATCTTCGCGGCGCGCAGCTCCTCGGCCGTCAGCCCGCCGTTCGGCCGGTGCGGGTTGTAGACGACGCAGTCCTCCAGGGACATGCCCAGGTCCCGTACCGCCGTGTTGCGGCCGAGGTGCTGGTCCGGCAGGAAGAGGACCTTCTCGCCCTGTTCGAAGGCCCAGTTCAGGGCGCGCTCGGCGTTGGAGGAGGTGCAGATGGTGCCGCCGTGCTTGCCGGTGAACGCCTTGATGTCCGCGGACGAGTTCATGTACGACACGGGCACGACCTGCTCGGCGATGCCGGCCTCGGTCAGCACGTCCCAGCACTCGGCGACCTGCTCGGCGGTGGCCATGTCCGCCATGGAACAGCCGGCCGCCAGGTCGGGCAGCACCACCTTCTGGTCGTCCGAGGTCAGGATGTCGGCCGACTCCGCCATGAAGTGCACGCCGCAGAAGACGATGTACTCGGCCTCCGGGCGTGCGGCCGCGTCCCGGGCCAGCTTGAAGGAGTCACCCGTGACGTCGGCGAACTGGATGACCTCGTCGCGCTGGTAGTGGTGACCGAGGACGAAGACCTTGTCACCGAGCTTCTCCTTGGCCGCGCGGGCGCGTGCGACCAGGTCCGGGTCGGAGGCCGAGGGCAGGTCCCCGGGGCACTCCACGCCGCGCTCGCTCCGCGGGTCGGCCTCGCGGCCGAGCAGCAGCAGGGCGAGGGGCGTCGGCTGTACGTCGAGCTCCTGGGTTTGGGCGGTGGTCACGACACACACCCTTTCTACTTTTCGTCGACCCTTTTCGTCGAACTGACGCTATATATCATATCCGGTTCACGTCACTTTGACGATGCCGATAGTGTCGGTGTGACGTGAATCCCGGTGTCCGGGCGGCCGTCCGCGGCCGCTGTCCACAGCCGCCGTCCACAGCCACTGACCGTCGGCGGGCGCGTGTGCGAGCATGAGGGGGAACGCCGAGGACAAAGACTCGGCCCCGCCCGGAATGAATCCGCGGCTCCGTCGGTTGAAACCGTCGGCAAGCAGTCTCCGTACAACCCGGGAGAGATGTAGATGTCCGTATCGGACGAGACCACCACCGTCACCGACGGCATCATCCTGACCGACGCCGCCGCGTCGAAGGTCAAGGCGCTGCTCGACCAGGAAGGCCGTGACGACCTCGCGCTGCGCGTCGCCGTCCAGCCCGGCGGCTGCTCCGGCCTGCGGTACCAGCTCTTCTTCGACGAGCGCTCGCTCGACGGCGACGTGGTGAAGGACTTCGGCGGCGTCAAGGTCACCACCGACCGCATGAGCGCCCCGTACCTGGGCGGTGCCACCATCGACTTCGTGGACACGATCGAAAAGCAGGGCTTCACGATCGACAACCCGAACGCGACGGGCTCCTGCGCCTGCGGCGACTCCTTCAGCTGACGGGCCGGGCCGCCGCGCGGCACCGAGCGTGAGAAGGGCGGTGGCCCGGGATTCGTTCCCGGGCCACCGCCCTTCCGTCGCGTCTACCGGTCCCCGGACGGAGCCGGCAGCCGCGCGCCCGGCTTGTGGACGGGAATGTCCTCGCCGTCCTTGCCCACGACCGTCCGCTCGCCCAGCGGTTCGTCGAGCGGCACCGTCCGTTCGTACTCCTTGGCGATCAGGATGCAGACCTTGTCCGGGTGCGGCGTCTCGGTCACCGTGACGGTCACCTTCCCGTCCCGCTCCTCGGCCTTCGCGTCGTAGTCGGAGCACACCCCGCCCGTGAAGTGCACGGTCAGCTCGCCGTCGGCGGCCGTGTAGCCGCTCACCCGCACGTTCCGCGGCTCCCCGGGCTCCGCGGCCGGTTCGTCGGACGGGGCCGGGGACGGCTCGGCGGGGGCCGCGGTGGTCAGGTACTCCGGCTCGACCGCCGGATACGTGACCGTCACGGCGTCCCGCGCCCCCGGCGCCCGCACCTCGAACAGCCAGGACGGCACCAGCGTCTGCCGCCCCCGCACCGGATGCGCGGCCAGCCCGAACACCGCGTCCTCGACGGTCGCGACCTGCTCCTTCCCCGTACCCGGCCGCTCCGGAGCGCCGGTCGGCGGCGCGCACGGCAGGTCCGCGCGGTCCTGGTGCGGCACGGCACTGGCGCAGCCGCCGATGCCGCCGGCATCGGTGTCCGCCCCGGCGCCCGGCTCGTTCAGCAGCGCCAGCGTCTTCTCGGCGTCCAGGACGGGATACGTGTCCCCCTTGACCGGCTCCTTCACCTGACCGCTGCCGCCGACCACCTCGCCCCGCGCGTCGACGACGATCCCGGTCGTCCAGCCGTACGTGGGCAGCCCGCCCACCTCCGGGTCCGCGTTCACGGCCCGCCGGGCGCCCATGACCTGGCTCGCGTCCAGCTTGGCGTCGTCCTGGCCCAGCGCCTTCAGCACCGGCGCCGCCGCCTTCTTCGCGGCCGCCTGGCCCACCGGGTCCCCGTCGGCGGCGGGGCCCTTGCAGACGGCACCCTTCTTGCAGTTGTCGGTGCCGGGCGCGTAGCGGTGGAAGGTCCAGGTGCCCGGCGCCTGCCGGCTCACCGTGAGCAGCGGTCCGGAACCGTCCTTGGCGTTGCCGACCTTCCACGCCTCGCCCTGGGTCCGGGGCGCGCCCTCGACGCCCAGCGCCTCGGCCAGCCGGGCCACCTCGGCCTCGGTGACGTCGCCCTGTGCCCGGTACACAGGCGCCGAGCCGGGTCCCTCGGGGAGCGGCCCGTCGGCGCGGTAGGTGACGCCGTACGGGTCGGGCTCGCCCGGCGCGATGCCGTTCGAACCGTCCTCCGGTGACGACGGGGACGACGGGGACGACGCCCCGTGGTCGTCGAGGGGGAGCGGCGGGGGAGTGTCGTCGCCCGAAGCCCCGGACGCCGTACCGCCGTCCGTGTCGTCCCCGGTGGCGGACGTGGCCAGGTACGCGCCGCCGCCGCCCAGCAGCAGGACCGCGGTGGCGACCGACGCGACCGCGACCGCCCCGGGGCGCCGCCGCGCGGGACGCCCGCCGCCCGCCTCGTCGGCGGCGGTGGCGTCGTCGTTGTCGGGTCGCTCGGTGTTCACCGCATCGCTCCTTCGGCTGTTACTGGGGACAGCGATGGGACGCGGTGGGCCGGGATCCGGTTCCCGGTGGCGGCGTGCGTCGCCCGAACGGCCCCGAGGCCGCCCGGGGCCCGCTCAGTCGCCGTAGTCCGACATCGCGTCCAGCAACCGGGCGTAGGCCGACGGCACCCGGACGCCGTGGATGAGGGTGAGGGGCACCGGCCGGGGGGAGACGCGGACCGGCGCCGACCAGCGCGGAGTCATCCGGGCGCAGTCACCGCGCAGCGACGCCAGGTCGCCGTCCAGATCGGCCGGAGCGGGGTCGACGGTCCTCAGGTTCGTCATAACAGAACCGTAGGCACGTCCCGTACCGCGAAGAAAGTTGTACTACCGGGTAGTTTCGCCTGCTTCAGCCTGGCGGTGCCGCCGGGTAGCGTGAACCGTCAACCCGCCTCCCCTCAGGAGAGAGTCCACGCCGTGCGCATCGCAGTCACCGGCTCCATCGCCACCGACCACCTCATGACCTTCCCCGGCCGCTTCTCGGACCAGCTCGTCGCGGACCAGCTGCACACGGTCTCGCTCTCCTTCCTGGTCGACCAGCTGGACGTACGCCGGGGCGGGGTCGCCGCGAACATCGCCTTCGGCATGGGCCAGCTCGGCACCCGGCCGGTCCTGGTCGGCGCGGCCGGCGCGGACTTCGACGAGTACCGGGCCTGGCTGGACCGGCACGGCGTCGACACCGGCTCGGTCCGCATCTCCGAGACCCTGCACACCGCCCGCTTCGTCTGCACCACCGACGCCGACCACAACCAGATCGGCTCCTTCTACACGGGCGCGATGAGCGAGGCCCGCCTCATCGAGCTGAAGACCGTCGCGGACCGCGTGGGCGGCCTCGACCTGGTCTCCATCGGCGCCGACGACCCGGAGGCGATGCTCCGGCACACCGAGGAGTGCCGCACCCGGTCCATCCCCTTCGCCGCGGACTTCTCCCAGCAGATCGCCCGGATGAACGGCGACGAGATCCGGATACTGCTGGACGGGGCGACCTACCTCTTCTCCAACGAGTACGAGAAGGGGCTCATCGAGACCAAGACCGGCTGGACGGACGAGGAGATCCTCGGCCGCGTCGGCCACCGCGTCACCACCCTCGGCGCGCGGGGCGTCCGCATCGAGCGGCTCGGCGAGGAGACCATCGAGGTCGGCGTCCCGGACGAGGAGCGCAAGGCCGACCCCACGGGCGTCGGCGACGCCTTCCGTGCGGGGTTCCTGTCGGGACTGGCGTGGGGGGTCTCGCTGGAGCGGGCGGCGCAGGTCGGGTGCATGCTGGCGACGCTCGTCATCGAGACGGTGGGGACGCAGGAGTACCAGTTGCGGCGCGGGCACTTCATGGAGCGGTTCACCAAGGCGTACGGGGACGAGGCCGCGGGGGAGGTTCAGGCGCACCTGGGCTGAATCCGGGCTCGGAGGGCGGGGCTGGTCGCGCCCACGCGGCGGAGCCGCACATCGATACAGCCCCGCGCCCCTGGGTGAGTCAGCTCGTCCGGCGGACCAGGTAAGCCGTTCCTCTTTCCGCCGGTTCCTCGCCCAGGTACTCCTGGCCCCGCATCTCGCACCACGCCGGGATGTCCAGGCGGGCCGCCTCGTCGTCGGACAGGACGCGGACGGTGCCGCCCACGGGGACGTCGCCGATGACCTTGGCCAGTTCGATCACCGGAACGGGGCAGCGCCGGCCCAGCGCGTCCACGACGAGGTCGGGGCCGGCCACCCGGACGGTGTCCGTCGCGGTCGGCGCCCCCAGCTTCTCGCGCACCGCGGCCACCGTGCCCGGCAGTACCTCCAGGAACCGCTCGACGTCCTCCGCCGTGGTCCCCGGCGGCAGGGACACCCGGACGTTGCCCTCGCTGAGCACCCCCATCGCCCGCAGGACGTGGCTCGGCGTCAGCGTGCTGCTCGTGCAGGACGATCCGGACGAGACGGAGAAACCGGCGCGGTCCAGCTCGTGCAGCAGGGTCTCCCCGTCGACATAGAGACACGAGAAGGTGACGATCCCGGGCAGCCGCCGGGAGGGATCGCCGACCACCTCCACGTCCGGCACCAGGCCGGGCACCCGGGACCGGATCCGCTCCGTCAGCTCCCGCAGCCGGGCCGCCTCCGCCGCCGCCTCGGCCCGCACCGCCCGCAGCGACGCCGCCGCGGCCACGATCGCCGGCAGGTTCTCGAACCCGGGCGCCCGCCCCGACTCCCGCTCGTCCCCGGGCCCTTGCGGCGCGTACCGGACCCCCTTGCGTACGACGAGCAGCCCGACCCCCGATGGCCCGCCCCACTTGTGCGCGCTGGCCGTGAGCAGCGACCAGCCGCCCTCGACCCGGCCCCAGCCCAGCGACTGGGCCGCGTCCACCAGCAGCGGCACGCCCGCCGTCCGGCAGGCCTCCGCCACCTCCGCCACCGGCTGCTCGGTGCCCACCTCGTGGTTGGCCGACTGGAGACAGGCCAGCGCCGTGTCCTCGCGCAGGGCGGCCGCGTACGCCGCCGGGTCCACCGCGCCCGTCCGGTCGACGGGTACCTGCGTGACACTCCCGCCGCCGTCGGACGCCTCGTGCGCCTCGGCCGCATGCAGTACGGAGGAGTGTTCGACCGCTGACACGATCAGGTGGCGCCCGACGCGCCGCCGCCCGGCCAGCGCCCCCGCCACCCCTGAATGCACCGCCCGCGTCCCCGAAGGAGTGAACACCAACTCGTCCGCCCGGCACCCCACGGCCTCGGCCGCCGCCTCCCGAGCGGCATCGAGCAGCAACCGCGCCCGCCGCCCCTCCCGGTAGAGCCGCGCAGGATCGGCCCACCCCTCGTCGAGGGACGCCAACAGCGCCTGCCGGGCAACGGGATGAAGGGGAGCAGCGGAAGCAGCGTCGAAGTAGGCCACGGGCCAACGCTATGACGCGGGGCGGAGAAGCGCCCCAAAGGGGCGCGGGGAACGGCGCGACCAACCACGACGCACCGTCAGCCGCCGAACAACCCCTGGCACCCGCCCCCGTAGGCGCCCGACCGCACCCTTGGGAGTGACCCCCGGCGCGTATGCCACCCTCCCCGCGACCCCCCGGAGGGCGTCGGCTAGGGTTTGGTCCGCATAAACATCAAACCCCTGCCCGACGCAGGGCGGCGACCGACCAGCGAGAAGGCAGGCCGCAGCCAACCGCGCGGGCGAGACTCTCGGGAAGGCGCTACGTGAGTCCCAACGGCTCCGACCGCTCGCCGCGGCGCCCGATGCGGCGGAAGCTGCTGCAGGCACTGACCGCGGGCCTGGTCCTGGCGACCGCCACCGGTTGCACATACGAGGACTTCCCCCGCCTCGGCATGCCCACCCCAACCACGGAAGAGGCTCCGCGGATCCTCTCCCTGTGGCAGGGCTCCTGGGCTGCCGCGCTGGCCACCGGCGTGCTGGTGTGGGGCCTGATCCTGTGGAGTGTCTTCTTCCACCGGCGCAGCCGCACCAAGGTCGAGGTCCCTCCGCAGACCAGGTACAACCTGCCCATCGAGGCGCTGTACACCATGGTTCCGCTCGTCATCGTCTCGGTGCTGTTCTACTTCACCGCGCGCGACGAGTCCGATCTCATGAGCCTCAAGAAGAAGCCCGACGTCACGGTCAACGTGGTCGGCTTCCAGTGGAGCTGGTGCTTCAACCACATCGAGGACGTCCCGGGCTCCACCGGCGACGCCAAGTCCTCCAAGGAACTGGCCGGCATTCCGGACCGGTTCATCAAGGACTTCCCGGCGAACGCCGGCGGTGTCTACGACTGCGGTACCCCCGGCGCGGAGAACCCGCAGACCGGCAACCCCGGCCCGACCCTCTGGCTCCCCAAGGGCAAGACGGTCCGCTTCGTCCTGACCTCGCGTGACGTCATCCACTCCTTCTGGGTGGTGCCGTTCCTCATGAAGCAGGACGTGATTCCGGGCCACACCAACGCCTTCGAGGTGACCCCCAACAAGGAGGGGACCTTCCTGGGCAAGTGCGCCGAACTGTGCGGCGTGGACCACTCCCGGATGCTGTTCAACGTCAAGGTCGTCTCCCCGGAGCGCTACGAGCAGCACCTCCAGGACCTCGCGAAGAAGGGGCAGACCGGTTACGTTCCCGCGGGCATCGCTCAGACGAGCCACGAGAAGAACCGGGAGACGAACAACCTGTGAGCATCCTCAACGAACCCCAGGGTGCCTCGGCGGCGGAGGACTCGTACGAGAACGAGCTGCCGGTACGGCGCAAGCAGCCCGGCAACGTCGTGATCAAGTGGCTCACGACCACTGACCACAAGACCATCGGCACGCTGTATCTGGTGACGTCGTTCGCGTTCTTCGTGATCGGCGGCGTGATGGCGCTGTTCATGCGCGCCGAGCTGGCCCGGCCTGGTCTGCAGATCATGTCGAACGAGCAGTTCAACCAGGCGTTCACGATGCACGGCACGATCATGCTGCTGATGTTCGCGACGCCGCTGTTCGCGGGCTTCGCGAACTGGATCATGCCGCTGCAGATCGGCGCGCCGGACGTGGCGTTCCCCCGGCTGAACATGTTCGCCTACTGGCTGTACCTGTTCGGCTCGACCATCGCGGTGGGCGGGTTCCTGACCCCGCAGGGCGCGGCCGACTTCGGCTGGTTCGCCTACTCGCCGCTGTCCGACGCGGTGCACTCGCCCGGTATCGGCGGCGACCTGTGGATCATGGGTCTGGCCTTCTCCGGCTTCGGCACCATCCTCGGCTCGGTCAACTTCATCACCACGATCATCTGCATGCGCGCGCCCGGCATGACCATGTTCCGCATGCCGATCTTCACCTGGAACGTGCTGCTGACCGGTGTGCTGGTCCTGCTGGCCTTCCCGGTGCTGGCCGCGGCCCTGTTCGCGCTGGAGGCCGACCGCAAGTTCGGTGCCCACATCTTCGACTCGTCCAACGGCGGAGCGTTGCTGTGGCAGCACCTGTTCTGGTTCTTCGGGCATCCGGAGGTGTACATCATCGCGCTGCCGTTCTTCGGCATCGTCAGTGAGATCATCCCGGTCTTCTCCCGCAAGCCGATCTTCGGCTACATGGGTCTGATCGGCGCGACCATCGCGATCGCGGGTCTGTCGGTGACCGTGTGGGCCCACCACATGTACGTCACGGGCGGCGTACTGCTGCCGTTCTTCTCCTTCATGACCTTCCTGATCGCGGTCCCGACCGGTGTGAAGTTCTTCAACTGGATCGGCACCATGTGGAAGGGCTCCCTGTCCTTCGAGACACCGATGCTCTGGTCCACCGGCTTCCTGATCACCTTCCTCTTCGGTGGTCTGACCGGTGTCATCCTGGCCTCGCCGCCGCTGGACTTCCACGTCTCGGACTCGTACTTCGTGGTGGCGCACTTCCACTACGTGGTGTTCGGCACCGTGGTGTTCGCGATGTTCGCCGGATTCCACTTCTGGTGGCCGAAGTTCACCGGCAAGATGCTGGACGAGCGGCTCGGCAAGATCACCTTCTGGACACTGTTCGTGGGCTTCCACGGCACGTTCCTGGTCCAGCACTGGCTGGGTGCCGAGGGCATGCCGCGCCGCTACGCCGACTACCTGGCGGCCGACGGCTTCACCGCCCTGAACACGATCTCGACGATCAGCTCGTTCCTGCTCGGCATGTCGATGCTGCCGTTCTTCTACAACATCTGGAAGACCGCCAAGTACGGCAAGAAGATCGAGGTGGACGACCCGTGGGGCTACGGCCGTTCGCTGGAGTGGGCGACCTCCTGCCCGCCGCCGCGGCACAACTTCCTCACGCTGCCGCGCATCCGCAGTGAATCCCCCGCCTTCGACCTGCACCACCCCGAGATCTCCGCGATCGACCAGCTGGAGAACGTCGGCCACGGTGAGAAGGCCCTCGCCGGCGGCAAGGAGGCCGGGAAGTGAAGATCCAGGGCAAGATGTTCATCTGGTTGAGCGTCTTCATCCTCGCCGTGGCGGTTGTCTACGGCTACTGGTCCAAGGAGCCGGCCGGTACCACGGCGCTCTTCCTGGCCTTCGGCCTGGCCATCATGATCGGCTTCTACCTCGCCTTCACGGCGCGGCGGGTCGACGTCGGTGCGCAGGACAACATGGAGGCGGACGTCGCGGACGACGCCGGCGAGGTCGGGTTCTTCAGCCCGCACAGCTGGCAGCCGCTCGCGCTCGCCGTCGGCGGCGCGCTCGCCTTCCTGGGTATCGCGGTCGGCTGGTGGGTGATGTACTTCTCGGCACCGGTTCTGCTGGTCGGCCTGTTCGGCTGGGTCTTCGAGTACTACCGCGGTGAGAACCGCACCCAGTAGCACGCGTCGAGCACAAAGGGGCCCGGACACTCCGTCAGGAGTGTCCGGGCCCCTTCGTCTGCCGTACCGTCCCTCACTCTTCCGGCTTACCCACCGTGCCGCCGTTGACGTCTCTCCCTAGCGTGAGGCCATGAGCATCACGGTTCACTTCCAGGCGCGGGGGCGTACGGTCGTCGGCTGCACCCTGCTGGTGATCGCCCTCGGCGCGAGCGGCACCGCCTGCCTCGGCGACGACGCCAACCCGCTGTCCGCCACGCCCTACGACGCGGCCGGCCAGATCTCCTTCAACGGCCCCACGGACGCCGGGAAGAAGGCCGACCCGGACAAACCCCTGGAGGTGGTCGCCGAGGGCGCCGACGGGCGCATCACGGACGTCACGGCCATGGACGCGGCCGGACGCCACGTCGCGGGCGAGCTGTCCGCCGACGGCGCCCGCTGGCACAGCACCTCGCCCCTGGCGGCCAACGCCAGCTACACGGTGCGTGTCAGCACCGAGGACGGGGACGGGGCGCCCGGCCGCAAGGTGCTCACCTTCGAGACCGGCAAGCCCGGCGCGAAGAAGACCCTGGACGTCGCCTTCGGGCCCAAGGCGGGCGCGTACGGCGTCGGTCAGCCCATCACGGCGGAACTGAGCCAGCCGGTTCGGGACCCGGCGCAGCGGGCCATAGTGGAGCGTGCGCTGAAGGTCGACTCCACCCCCGCGGTGCAGGGCGCCTGGTACTGGGTGGACGACAAGAAGCTCCACTACCGGCCCCAGGAGTACTGGCCCGCCCACGCCACCATCAAGGTGCACAGCACCCTGGACGGCATCAAGATCGGCGACCGGATGTGGGGCGGCAGGGCCAAGCCCCTGAAGATCACCACGGAGGACCGCGTCGTGGCCGTCACCGACGCCTCCGCGCACACGCTGACCGTCTACCAGGACGGCGAGGCGGTCCGGGAGATCCCGGTCACCACCGGCAAGCCCGGCTTCGAGACCCGCAACGGCGTCAAGGTCGTCCTCGGCAAGGAATCCTTCGTACGCATGCGCAGCACCACCGTCGGCATCGCCGAGGGCTCCTCGGAGTCGTACGACCTGCCGGTCCACTGGGCCACCCGCGTGACCTGGAGCGGCGAGTACGTGCACGCCGCTCCCTGGTCCGTCGGCTCCCAGGGCGTCGCCAACGTCAGCCACGGCTGCGTCGGCATGAGCACCGACAACGCGGAGTGGTTCTTCAACGCGGTCCAGGAGGGCGACCTCGTCGAGGTCGTCAACTCGGGCGGCGAGACGATGGAACCCTTCGGCAACGGCTTCGGCGAGTGGAACATGGACTGGGCGAAGTGGCGCACGGGCAGCGCCCTGACGGGCGGCACGGGGGCGTCGGGCAACCAGGACACGGCACGTCTACGCCCGACGGCAGTGTGAGGCTCCCAGGGGCGCGGGGAACTGCGCGAACAACCACGACGGCGGCGCACACGCCAAAGCCACTCGCACCCCCGAGCTGGAAGGCGCCCCTAAACCCCCTGCAGCCGCTTCTCCCGCAGCAGCGCGGCCAGCGCACCCGCGAACTCCACCGGCTCCACCGGCAGCGTCACAGCCGCCTCCGCCCGGCTCCACGTGGCCAGCCACGCGTCCTGCGGCCGGGCGATGAGCAGCAGCACCGGCGGGCACTGGAAGACCTCGTCCTTGATCTGGCGGCACATGCCCATGCCGCCCATGGGCACCGCCTCACCGTCCAGGACGCAGACGTCGATCCCGCCCTTGTCCAGCTCCTTGAGCACGGCGGCCGGGGTGGCGCACTCCAGGAACTCGACCACGGGCACGTCCGGAGCCGGCCGGCGGCCGGTCGCGAGCCGCACCTGTTCGCGGGTGTTGGAGTCGTCGCTGTAGACCAGCACCGTGGCGGTCGCCTGCATGCTTCCTCCGATACGCGGTGAGACCGGTGAAGGCTGTCGTAGCCCGTTGGGGCGGATGCTACTCCCTCGAACGCCTCGTCAGCACGGGTTCGGACAGGGCTTCGACGGGCCGTTCGATGGGCCATCCGGGCCGTACAAGCAGGGGGAACACACCGAACGGCACCCCCCGGGGTGAGGGCGGGATAAGCGACCGACATAATGTCGGTCGTGGCGACAGCAACGACAGTAGAAACCGGGCACGCGCACCCGTCGGTCAACCGGCCGAACCTCACCAGCGTCGGAACCATCATCTGGTTGAGTTCCGAGCTGATGTTCTTCGCGGCCCTCTTCGCGATGTACTTCACCCTGCGATCGGTGACCGGCCCGGACTTCTGGTCCGAGAAGGCCGGCGCGTTGAACATCCCGTTCTCCGCGACGAACACCACGATCCTGGTGCTTTCCTCCCTCACCTGCCAGCTCGGCGTGTTCGCGGCCGAGCGCGGTGACGTGAAGAAGCTCCGGATGTGGTTCATCGTCACCTTCGTGATGGGTGCGATCTTCATCGGCGGTCAGGTGTTCGAGTACACCGAGCTGGTCAAGCACGACGGCATCTCGCTCTCGTCGGACCCGTACGGCTCGGCGTTCTACCTGACCACCGGCTTCCACGGACTGCACGTGACGGGCGGCCTCATCGCCTTCCTGCTGGTCCTCGGCCGCACCTACGCGGCCCGGAGGTTCACCCACGAGCAGGCGACCGCTGCCATCGTCGTGTCCTACTACTGGCACTTCGTCGATGTGGTCTGGATCGGCCTGTTCGCCACGATCTACCTGATCAAGTAGTCGCGGCACGCACCCGCGCAATACCAGAAGCATCGACGCAGAAGATCCTGACACCGGGGTAATCCGTGAAAAAGCTCTCCGCACGACGACGCCATCCGCTGGCGGCCCTCGTCGTCCTACTCCTCGCGCTGGCATGCACAGGGGGGCTGTACGCCGCGTTCGCACCCGCGAGCAAGGCGCAGGCCGATGAATCCGCCCAGTCCCTCGCCATCGACGAGGGCAAGAAGCTCTACGCCGTCGGCTGTGCCAGTTGCCACGGCACCGGAGGGCAGGGCACCAGCGACGGTCCGAGCCTGGTCGGCGTAGGCGCCGCGGCCGTTGACTTCCAGGTGGGCACCGGCCGCATGCCGGCCCAGCAGCCCGGCGCGCAGGTCCCGAAGAAGAAGGTCATCTACTCCCAGGCGGAGATCGACCAGCTCGCGGCCTACATCGCGTCGCTGGGTGCCGGTCCGGCCGTTCCCTCGGAGGAGAAGTACGGCCCCGAGGGCGCGGACATCGCCAAGGGTGGCGAGCTGTTCCGCACCAACTGCGCGCAGTGCCACAACTTCACCGGCAAGGGTGGCGCCCTGACGCACGGCAAGTTCGCGCCGAGCCTCGAGGGTGTCGACCCGAAGCACATCTACGAGGCCATGCAGACCGGCCCGCAGAACATGCCCTCCTTCCCCGACACCACGCTGTCGGAGCAGAACAAGAAGGACATCATCGCCTACCTGGACGCGGTCAACGGTGACGACACCGAGAACCCCGGTGGTCTCAGCCTCGGCGGACTCGGCCCGGTCAGTGAGGGTCTGTTCGCCTGGGTGTTCGGACTGGGCGCGCTGATCGCCGTCGCCGTCTGGGTCGCCGCTCGGACCGCAAAGGCCAAGAAGTCATGAGTAGCCAAGACATTCCAGAAACGAAGCTCCCGGCAGAGCAGGACCGCCCGCACGGCGCGGCCGCCCGGCCCGCGGACGAGACGAACCCGTTCGCCGACCCGGGGCTGCCGCCCCACGAGCCGCGGGTCCAGGACGTCGACGAGCGGGCCGCCAAGCGGTCCGAGCGCACGGTCGCCCTGCTGTTCACGCTGTCGATGCTGGCCACCATCGGCTTCATCGCCTCGTTCGTGGCGATCGACGTCGACAAGTCGGTCTACATCTTCCCGCTCGGTCACATCAGTGCGCTGAACTTCGCGCTCGGCATGACGCTCGGCGTCGCGCTGTTCGCCATCGGCGCCGGCGCGGTCCACTGGGCCCGCACCCTGATGTCCGACGAGGAGGTCGCCGACGAGCGTCACCCGATCTCGGCGTCCCCCGAGGTCCGTGCCAAGGTCCACGCGGACTTCAAGCAGGGCGCCAAGGAGTCCGTGATCGGGCGCCGCAAGCTGATCCGCAACACGATGCTGGGCGCGCTCACCCTGGTGCCGCTCTCCGGCGTCGTCCTGCTGCGCGACCTCGGCCCGCTGCCCGGGACCAAGCTCCGCCACACCCTGTGGTCCAAGGGCAAGCTCCTCGTCAACATGAACACCAACGAGCCGCTGCGTCCCTCCGACGTCGCGGTGGGCTCGCTCACCTTCGCCATGCCCGAGGGCCTGGAGGAGCACGACGAGGACTTCCAGAACGAGATCGCCAAGGCGGCCCTGATGATCATCCGGCTGGAGCCGGAGGCCATCAAGGACAAGCGCGAGCTCGAGTGGTCGCACGAGGGCATCGTGGCGTACTCGAAGATCTGCACCCACGTCGGTTGCCCGATCTCCCTGTACGAGCAGCAGACGCACCACGCGCTCTGCCCCTGCCACCAGTCCACCTTCGACCTTGCCGACGGCGCCCGGGTCATCTTCGGTCCCGCCGGTCACGCCCTGCCGCAGCTGCGCATCGGCGTGAACGACGAGGGTTACCTCGAAGCGCTCGGCGACTTCGAAGAGCCCGTCGGTCCTGCTTTCTGGGAGCGCGGATGAGTACTGCAGACAACGAAGCGCCCCGCTCACGCGGGAAGGCGCCGGCCGGCGAGCGCGTCGCCGACTGGGCCGACGGCCGGCTGGGGATCTATTCCCTGGCCAAGGCCAACATGCGCAAGATCTTCCCCGACCACTGGTCGTTCATGCTGGGTGAGGTCTGCCTCTACAGCTTCATCATCATCATCCTCACGGGTGTGTACCTGACGCTGTTCTTCCACCCGTCGATGGCCGAGGTCGAGTACCACGGCTCGTACGTGCCGCTGCAGGGCCAGATGATGAGTGAGGCGTACGCCTCCACTCTGGACATCAGCTTCGACGTACGCGGCGGTCTGCTGATCCGGCAGATCCACCACTGGGCCGCGCTGATCTTCCTGGCCGGCATGTTCGTGCACATGATGCGCGTCTTCTTCACCGGCGCGTTCCGCAAGCCGCGCGAGGTCAACTGGCTGTTCGGCTTCCTGCTGCTCGTCCTCGGCATGTTCACCGGCTTCACCGGTTACTCGCTCCCGGACGACCTGCTCTCGGGCACCGGCATCCGCTTCATGGAGGGCGCGATCCTGTCCGTGCCGATCGTCGGCACGTACATCTCGTTCTTCCTCTTCGGCGGGGAGTTCCCCGGCCACGACTTCGTGTCCCGGTTCTACTCGATCCACATCCTGCTGCTGCCGGGCATCATGCTCGGCCTGCTGGTGGGCCACCTGATCCTGGTCTTCTACCACAAGCACACGCAGTTCGCGGGTCCCGGCAAGACCAACAAGAACGTCGTCGGCATGCCGCTGCTGCCGGTGTACACGGCGAAGGCCGGAGGCTTCTTCTTCCTGGTCTTCGGTGTGATCGCCATCGTGTCGGCCATCGCCACGATCAACCCGATCTGGTCCATCGGCCCCTACCGACCCGACCAGGTCTCCACCGGCGCCCAGCCGGACTGGTACATGGGCTTCTCCGAGGGCCTGATCCGTGTGATGCCTGGCTGGGAGATCAACTTCTGGGGTCACACACTCGTCCTCGGCGTGCTGATCCCGCTGATCATCTTCCCGCTGGTCCTGGCGGCGATCGCGGTCTACCCGTTCATCGAGTCCTGGGTCACCGGCGACAAGCGCGAGCACCACATCCTGGACCGCCCGCGCAACGCCCCGACCCGTACGGCCTTCGGTGTCGCCTGGCTGACCGTCTACTTCGTGCTGCTGATCGGTGGCGGCAACGACCTGTGGGCCACGCACTTCCACCTGTCGATCAACGCGATCACCTGGTTCGTCCGCATCGCGTTCTTCGTCGGCCCGGTCGTCGCCTTCATCGCCACCAAGCGGATCTGCCTCGGCCTCCAGCGCCGGGACAGGGACAAGGTGCTGCACGGACGCGAGTCCGGCATCATCAAGCGCCTGCCGCACGGTGAGTTCATCGAGGTGCACGAGCCGCTCAGCCAGGAGCAGCTGCACACGCTCACGGCGCACGAGCAGTACAAGCCGGCCGAGATCGGCCCGACGGTCGACGAGAACGGCGTCGAGCGCAAGGTGTCGGGTACGCAGAAGCTCCGTGCCAAGCTCAGCGAGTCGTACTACGGCGAGGAGTCGCAGATTCCGAAGCCGACCGTCGAGGAGTACAAGGAGATCACGAGCGGCCACGGCCACCACTGACCCTCCAGCGTCGCCACACCACGGTCGAAGGGCCCCGTTCCGGTCTGCGGACGGGGCCCTTCGCCGTGCCCGGGGCTGGATAGGGTGGGAGCACGATCCCCGTCGACGACACACACGATTCAGGAGCGGCTATGAGCGCTGTGACCCCCGCTGGAGGCGACACCACGGCGGACCGCTCCTGGCCCGCCCTGCTGAACGGACTGCTGGACGGCCGCGACCTGAGCGCGGACGACACCGCCTGGGCGCTGGACGTGATCATGCGCGGCGAGGCGACCGACGCACAGATCGCCGCCTTCGCGGTGGGCCTGCGGTTCAAGGGCGAGACGGTCGACGAGATCTCCGGGCTCGTCCGCACCATGTACGAGCACGCCAACGTGATCGAGGTGCCGGGGGAGACCGTCGACATCGTCGGCACCGGCGGCGACGGCGCCAAGACGGTCAACATCTCCACCATGTCCGCGATCGTCGTGGCCGGCACGGGGGCGAAGGTCGTCAAGCACGGCAACCGGGCCGCCTCCTCGGCGTCCGGGGCCTCCGACGTCCTGGAGAAGCTCGGCGTCAATCTGGAGCTGACGCCGAAGCGGGTGGCGGAGGTCGCCGAGGAAGCCGGCATCACCTTCTGCTTCGCGGTGAAGTTCCACCCGGCGCTGCGCCACGTGGCGGCGGCCCGCGGACAGCTCGGCATCCGCACGGTGTTCAACTTCCTGGGCCCGCTGACCAACCCCGCCCGGGTGAAGGCCCAGGCGATCGGGGTCGCGCACGCCCGGATGGCGCCGATCATCGCCGGTGTCTTCGCCGAGCGCGGCCACTCGTCCCTGGTCTTCCGCGGCGACGACGGCCTCGACGAGCTGACCACCACCTCCACGTCCCGGGTCTGGACGGTGCGCGACGGCCGGGTGAGCGAGGAGACCTTCGACCCGCGGGACGTCGGCCTCGAGCTGGTGCCGGTCGAGGCGCTGCGCGGCGCCGACGCCTCCTACAACGCCGACGTCGCCCGCCGCCTGCTGGCCGGGGAGACCGGTCCGGTGCGGGACGCCGTCCTGCTGAACTCGGCGGCGGCCCTGGTGGCCCTGAACCCCGGGGAGGAGCCCCTGGCGGCGCAGCTGCGGGCCGGGATGGACCGGGCGGCCGAGGCGATCGACTCCGGGGCGGCCCGACGGGTGCTGGAGCGTTGGGTGGCCGTCAGCAACGCCTGAGCAGTAGTACGGCAGTACATGTGACGTGCGTCCCGCGATCCGGACTCGGGTTGCGGGGCGCCGATCTTTTCCCCTAGGTTTTTCGACAGGTCATGAGTGACAGTCATGAGGCCCCGGCCGACTGTCCGGCAACCCTCCGTCCGTGGCGGGGTGCCCCGGGTGAAGACCAGGTCGTGGACAGCAAGGTCCACGGCAAGCGCGGACCCCTCGCACGCTTTTGAAAAGTGTGGGGCCAGGGGTCCTGGTCGTCCGAGGGAGTCTTCCGTGAACCAGCGAATGCGATAGGGCCGCAGAGCCCCGCCTCCGCACGCACTCTTCTTCTCTTCACTTTCACAGCGCCCCGCCGTGCGCTGGTCCTCACGGGAGTCCGTCATGTCCGTACCCACCGCTGTCGCCGCCCCGCTGCCCGTCCTCGGCCGGGACGTCACCGTGCCG
Organism: Streptomyces sp. BBFR25; assembly: GCF_044590125.1. NCBI lineage: Bacteria > Bacillati > Actinomycetota > Actinomycetes > Kitasatosporales > Streptomycetaceae > Streptomyces > Streptomyces sp. BBFR25. The sequence goes on along the minus strand of NZ_CP172447.1, from coordinate 2,485,186 downwards.
CTCGTCACCGGCGGGGAGGTCGCCTACGCCGCGCTCGACTACGCCGCCAGCGCGCCCGCGCTCCAGCGGGTCTGGGACGACGTGGCCGCCTACGCGCCGTACTACGGCAGTGTCCACCGGGGCGCCGGGTACCTCTCGCAGCTGTCGACCGACCTGTTCGAGAACGCCCGCCGGACCGTCGCCGAGTTCCTCGGCTGCCGGGACGAGGACCAGGTGGTCTTCACCCGGTCCACCACCGACTCCCTGAACCTGCTCGCCGCCGCGCTGCCCGCGAACTGCCGGGTCTTCGTCTTCGAGACCGAGCACCACGCCTCGCTGCTGCCCTGGCGGGACGCCGACGTGACCTACCTCGACGCCCCGCGCACGGCCGCGCAGGCCGTCGAGACCCTGGAGCGGGCCCTCGCCGCCCGCGAGCCGTACGGGCCCGCCCTGGTCTGTGTCACCGGCGCCTCCAACGTCACCGGCGAGCTGTGGCCGGTGCGGGAACTGGCCGCCGCCGCCCACGCGCACGGCGCCCGGATCGTGCTGGACGCCGCCCAGCTCGCCCCGCACCACCCGGTGAGCGTGCGCGACCTGGACGTCGACTGGGTCGCCTTCTCCGGGCACAAGCTGTACGCGCCCTTCGGCTCCGGCGTGCTGGCCGGGCGGGCCGACTGGCTGCGCGAGGCCGAGCCGTACCTGGCCGGTGGCGGCGCCAGCCGCAGCGTCTCCCGGCGCGCGGACGGCGGCGTGGACGTGCGGTGGCACGACAGCGCCGCGCGGCACGAGGCCGGGTCGCCCAACGTCATCGGCGCCTACGCCATCGCCTCCGCCTGCAAGGCGCTCACCGAGGCCGGGTTCGACACGCTGGTCGCCCGCGAGGAGTACCTGATCGGCAAGGTGCGCGAGGGCCTCGCCGAGGTGCCCGAGGTGCGGGTCCTCTCCCTCTTCGGGGACGACGCGCCCCGGGTCGGCGTCCTCTCCTTCGTCGTCGCGGGCTGGAACAGCTCGCACTTCGCCGCCGCGCTCTCCGCCGAGTACGGCATCGGCGTGCGCGACGGCCTTTTCTGCGCCCACCCGCTGGTGCGCACCCTGCTCGGCAGCGACCCGCAGACGCAGGGCGAGTGCGGGGCGCCCGAGGCGGCGCCCGGCGAGAAGTCCCTCAACGCCATCCGCGTCAGCTTCGGCGCGGGCACCCCGGACGAGCACGTCGAGCGGTTCGTGGGCGCCGTCAAGGAGCTGGTCAGCGACGGCGCCCGCTGGAACTACCGCACCGAGGACGGGCGTTGCGTGCCCGACACCACCTCCGCCGCCCCCGCCTCCACGGCGGGCACCGGCGCCTGAGCCGCCCGGCCGGGCAGCCGCGACCCCAGCACGACCATCCGCAACGCCCGCTCCGTGGCGTCAGTGAGGAGTTCGGAGGCGCGCAGCAGCGCGTCCGCCAGGGCCATCGGCGCCGGCATGATCCCGTGGCAGGCGTCCACCCCCGGCACCTCGTCCGCGCCCTCGCCCAGCGTGCCGGCCAGGGCGAGGACGGGCCGGCCGGAGAGCTTGGCGCGGCGGGCCACCTCGGCCGGGACCTTTCCGCGCGGCGTCTGGTGGTCCAGGGCGCCCTCGGCGGTGAGCACCAGGTCGGCGCGGGCGAGACGGGCGTCCAGGTCGACATGGTCCAGGAGCACGTCGAAGCGGGGCAGCAGCCGGGCCCCGACGGCGGCGAGACCCGCGCCGAGACCGCCGGAGGCGCCGGTGCCCGGGCCGGTCCGCAGGTCGGTGCCGACGACACCGAGGTCGCGGGTGAGGACCCGCGCCCAGTTCTCCAACCCGGCGGACAACTCCTCGACCTGCGGGGGCGTCGCCCCCTTCTGCGGTCCGAACACCCGGGCCACGCCCCGCTGACCGCACAGCACGTTGTACGGGTTGCACGCGACCAGCAGCTCGGTGTCCTTCAGCCGGACGTCCAGACCGGACGGGTCGATGCGGACGAGGCGGTTCAGCTCCCGTCCGCCGGGCGCCAGTTCGAAGCCGTCGGCGTCCAGCAGCCGGGCCCCGAGCGCCTGGAGAGCGCCCGCGCCCCCGTCGGAGGTGCCCGAGTCGCCGCAGCCGACCAGGACGCGCCGCACCCCGGTGTCGAGCGCGGCGCGGAGCAGTTCGCCGACGCCGTACGTGGTCGTGACGCCGGGGTCGCGCAGGGCGCGGGGCACCAGGGACAGGCCGGCTACGGCCGCCATCTCCACGACCGCCGTGTCCCGGGCGCCGAGCAGCGCGAAGTGGGTGCCGACCCGGTCGCCGACCGGACCGGTGGCGGCCAGCGCGACCAGCCGCCCACCGGTCGCCGACGCCAGTGCCACGGCGGTGCCCTCGCCGCCGTCGACCAGGGGGATCCGGTCGATCTCGGCGTCCGGCAGCACCCGGCGGACGCCCGCCGCGATGGCGTCGGCGGCGGCCTGGGCGGACAAGGACTCCTTGAAGCCGCTGGGGGCCACGACGACACGGTTCAGTACACGGGACGGAGAAGACACGGACGGCTCCTTCAGCGGGTCACGGGGACGCCGAGCAGCGGCCAGACCGCGGCGGCGAAGAACAGCACGAGCAGGGCGGTCAGCGGCGCCAGCACGGCGGACAGCCGCAGCAGGTCGCGCGGGGTGTAGGTGGGGACGCCGGGGACGTCGGAGAAGAGCGTGACCGGCTTGGCGGAGGCCGGGAGCGTGTGGCAGAACCCGGCCGCCGCCGTCGACGCGAGCGCCGCGGCGACCGGGTTGACCCCGGCGCCGACGGCCGCCGCGATCACCAGCGGGACCAGGACGGAGGAGCGGGCCGAGCGGGACTGCAGGACCAGGTGGGCCGCCGTGCTCACCGCGACCACCACGCCGAGGAAGACCGCCGGGGCGACGTCCGCGGGCAGGCCCGACACCAGCCACTTCGCCGCACCGGAGTCGGCCAGCGCGACGCCCATCGCCATCGTGGCCGCCATGAACAGCAGCAGCGACCAGGGGACGGTCTTCAGCGCGTCCTTGAGCCGAACGGTGCCCAGCGCGGGGGAGGAGGCGACGACCGCGCCGATCAGCGCCACGACGGCGGGGGAGACCCGGTGCAGGGGCTCGCTGCACCACAGGGCCACCACCGTGGCCAGCAGCAGCGCGCAGCGCTTCTCCGCCTGCGTCCACGGGCCGGTGACCGGGCTCTCGCTGTGCCGCTGTATCTCCTCGGCGGTGATGCGGACCGGGCCCGCGCGGTCCGCGCGCCGGGTGGTCGTCAGCAGCACCGTCTCGGCGGCGAGGTGGGAGGAGGCCACCGCCAGCGGCAGGCCGAGCAGCAGCCACTGGGTGAAGCCGATCCGGTCCCCGGTCGCCTCCCACAGCACCGACACCGTGATCAGATGCGCCCCCGCACCGATCAGGGTCGCCACCGCGGACAGCAGGATCACGGTCGGGAACAGCAGCGCCAGCATCACGACCAGTCGCTTCCGGTCGGCGAGCGCCTTGGCGAGGGCGAGGAACACCGGCAGCGCGAGCGCCGCCCGGCCCGAGGTGGCCGGCACCGTGAAGGCGGTGACGACCAGCGCGGCCGTTGTCAGGTGCACCAACTGCCGTACGGTGCGCGCCCCGCCCACCAGGAACGCCGCGGCCCGCCCCGCGAGCCCCGTCCGGGCGACCGCGGCCGCCAGCACGAAGGCGCAGATCAGCAGCCACACCGTGGCGTCACCGAGGGTGCCGAAGAGGGTGAAGCTGCTGATCACGCCGGTCGCGGTCAGCGCCAGCCCGGCACCCAGCGCGATGTACGTGTCGTCGACCGGCGTACCGATCCAGGCGCAGGTGGCCAGCGCGAACACGGCGAGGGTGAGGCGCGCGTCGCCGCCCAGGGCGGGAAAGTTGGCGGGGACCGCCAGCAGCGCGCACAGGGACAGCGCCACGCACAGGGCCGCCGCGAGGCGGAGGTTCAACGTCACGCCTCGAGCGTCCACGGGCGCGGTGAGCCCTCAATGAGGGTCACATGAAGGAAACTTCACCAGGTCGGCAGCCGGTACCCCATCCCGCGCACCGTCTCCACCTGCTGGGCGCCGAGCTTCTTGCGCAGGGCCCGCACGTACACGTCCACGATGTTGGAGCCCGGGTCGAAGTCGTAGCCCCACACGTGCGAGAGGATCTGCTCGCGGGACAGCACCTGCCCCGGGTGGCGCAGGAACAGTTCCAGGAGCACGAACTCACGGGCCGTCAGGTCCACCGTGCGGTCCTGGGCGCGGGCTCGGCGGGTCCGCAGGTCGAGGCTGAGCGACCCCGATCTCAACACCGTCACCTCCGGCGCCCTGGCCGCCGTACGCAGGCGCAGCCGCACCCGGGCGAGCAGTTCCTCGAAGCGGAACGGCTTGGTCATCCAGTCGTCGGCGCCGCCCTCCAGGCCGGCCACCGTGTCCCGTACCGAGTCCCGGGCGGTCAGCACGATCACCGGGGTCGTCACCCGGGCCTCGCGCAGCTCCCGCAGGACCGTGAAGCCGTCCCGGCCGGGCAGTCCGATGTCCAGGACGACGAGGTCGAAGCCGCCGGTGAGGGCGTACTCGTAGGCGGCGTCGCCGTCGGCGACCGCGGTGGTGGTGAAGCCGTTGGCGCGCAGGCCCTTCTCGACGAAGGAGGCGATGCGCTCCTCGTCCTCGACGATGAGGATGCGGTTCATGGGAGCCTCTTCTTCGGGGTTCAGTCCAGTGTGAGTACGAAGGTGGCGCCGCCGCCCTCGGTGGTGCGCAGGTCGACCCGGCCGCCGTGGCCCTCGGCGATCGCCCGGACGATCGACAGCCCGAGCCCGGCGCCCGTGCCGCGCACCCCGCGCCGGGCCGTGCCGCGCCGGAACCGCTCGAAGATCACCTCGGCGTCCTGCGGCTGGACACCGGGACCGGAGTCGGCGACGTACAGCTCGATCCGCGAACCGTCGGCGCGGGAGCCTATGCGGACCCGCTGACCGGCCGTGGTGTGCTGCACGGCGTTCTGCGCGAGCTGCACCATGGCCTGGGTGATCCGCTGCGGATCGAGGTGGGCCTCGCGGTCGGCGACCGAGTCCAGCACCCACTCCCGGTCGCCCAGGGTGCGGGCCTTGACGTAGACGTCGGCGGTGAGTTCGGCCAGCTGCACCGGTTCGGGGGTGACGAAGTCGGGGCGTTCTGCCTTGGCGAGCAGCAGCAGGTCCTCGACGATGCGGCTCATCCGGTCCAGTTCGTCGGTGACCAGCCGGACGGTCTCCTCGCGCTCCGCCGGATCGTCGCCCATCAGCTCCAGGTGGCCGCGCACGATGGTGATCGGGGTGCGCAGCTCGTGGCCCGCGTCGTCGACGAACCGGCGCTGGGTGGCGAAGGCGCGCTCCAGACGGTCCAGCATGGCGTTGAACGTCTCGGCGAGGGCCGCCACGTCGTCGCGGCCGTGCACCGGGATGCGCCGGGTCAAATCCTGCTCGGTGAGCTGGGCCGCGGTCGTGCGCACCAGCCGCACCGGTTTCAGGATGCGGCCCGCGACCACCCAGGCGATGCCGGTCGTCATCAGCAGGGCGACGCCGGAGATGGCGAGCAGGACGCGGAACACCTCGTCCGCGCGCGCCTGTTCGCGCCCCGGGTGGAAGGCGACCACGAAGGCGGCCGCCGGTTCGCCGCCGTAGCGGGCCACGGTGACCTTGGCCCAGCGGATCTCCCCCTCGGGCCGGTCCAGGACGCCGGTGGAGTCGGGGGAGGCGTAGATGCGGCGCCGGGCGTCGGCGTCCTCGTGCAGGGGCCGGTCGACCGGGATCTCGCGCTGCTGGATGATCTGGGTGGGCCTGCTGCCCACCTCGCCGACCAGCCCGACCAGTTCCTCGTCCAGGTCGGCGTACTGCCGCTCCAGGAAGACCCGCAGCAGCCGGCCCGGGTCGGTGAACGGGCGGCCCGTCTCCGGGTCGAAGCCCTGCTCCTCGAAGTTGGCGAACTCGCCGGCCTCCTGCGCGAGCAGGCCGTTGATCCGCTGGTCGGTGTCGCGCAGCAGGATCGACCGGGTGGTCGCCGCCACCGAGGCCAGCGCGACCGCCATCACGAGCAGCAGCCACAGCAGGATGCGGACCCGGGCCGAGACCCGGCGGCGCTCGCGCTCACCCGTCGCCGGGTCCGTCGTCGGCGTCCTGGCCCCGGTCGTCGTCATCGTCGTCATCCGGAGGGCCGTCGGTGACCGGCGGCCGCGTCACCACCTGGTCGCTGGGCGTCGGCTCGGGCGAGGAGGAGGCCGGCTTCGGGGTGGGGGAGCCGCTCTCCAGCTCCACCTTGGCCGGGACCTTCGGCTCCTGCGGGCTGTCGGTCAGGGCGAAACTGGTCGCGGCGATGCCGAGGGGGATCAGGACGACGGCCGCGAGGGCCGCCATGCGGCGGGAGAAGACCATGCCCTGGATTCTGCGCGAGGATTCCGGTGGGCCGGATGAGTAGCGGGTGAAGAACTCTTCATCCGGGTCCCCGGCTCGTCGGTCGTCTGCGGCGCCGTCGTGGCTGGTCGCGCCCACGCGGCGGAGCCGCACATCGATACAGTCCCGCGCCCCTGCGGGGCGTGTCTCAGTTGTCCAGGCCGATCGCGAACGCCGCCTCCAGGTCGTGCTGGGAGTAGGTGCGGAAGGCCACGTGGGTGTCGGTGCCCTCCACGCCCGGGATCTTGCTGATCCGGCCGGGGATGACCTCGGCCAGGTCCTCGTGCCGGCTCACCCGGACCATGGCGATCAGGTCGTAGGTGCCGGTGACGGAGAAGACCTCGCTGACGCTCTCCAGCGCGGCGATCTGCTCCGCGATCTCCGGAATGCGGTCCACGCTGGTCTTGATGAGGACGATCGCGCTGATCACGGCTGGTTCTCTCCCTCGGGCGCCGCCACTGGAACGCCACCAACTCTAGTCGTACGTCCGAACCGCACCCAGGCGAAGGCGAAGCCCAGCCCGAAGCCCACCAGGTGCGCGAGGTACGCCACCCCGGGACCGTCCCCGGCCCGCCCCGCCGCCATCCACTGCAGGGCCGCCCAGAACGGCAGCACGACCCAGGCCGGGAAGCGCAGCGGCAGGAAGAAGAGGAAGGGCAGGAGGCTGGTCACGCGGGCCCGCGGGAAGAGGAACAGGAACGCGCCGAGCACCGCGGAGATCGCCCCGGAGGCGCCGACCAGGGACTCCTGGGAGTGGGCGTTGGCGCCCGCGTAGCCCAGCAGGGCCAGGTAGCCGCAGCCGAGGTAGAACAGGGCGAACTGGAGCCGGCCCATCCGTTCCTCGGTCATCGCGCCGAAGACGTAGAGGAAGAGCATGTTGCCCAGCAGGTGCACCCAGCTGCCGTGGACGAACAGCGCCGTGGCCGGGGTGAGCGCCGACCCGGGGGAGTCCTCGAACAGTTCTGCGGGGATCACGCCCCAGCGCCGGAAATAGGCGCGCTGCGCCGCCAGCAGTTCCTCCCCGGTGCCGTACACCGGGTTCAGGCCCGCCGCCGGGCTGATCAGGAACAGCAGACAGCACAGCGTGATCAGCGTGTACGTCACCGGCGCCGTCCGGCGCCGCGGTGAGCGGGTCCCGACCAGCGCCCCGACCGCGGTGACCGTTCTGCGGACCGCCTTGCTCCAGTTGCGGATCATGGTCACAGAGCATGACGTAACGGGCGCGAGGGCTCATAGCGCCTCGCCGCCGCGGACACGCGGGCGTCGGGCACCCGCCAGGCCTTAGGGTTACGTGCCACACGCCCGGGGGTGCCCGGCGCGTCACCGACACTGGAAGAGAGCGAACAGCCACGATGACGGTTCCCCTGCCGACCGACACGACGCGGTGGCGCTGCACCCTCTGCGGCAACCTCACCCGCTTCGACGTGACCCGGGCCTCGAAGGTCGTCGAGTACGTGCACCTCGATCTGGCCGGTGAGCCGACGGTGGAGGAGCGCGAGGTGCTCAGTGAGACCATCGAGTCGGTGCGGTGCCGCTGGTGCAACGCCGTCGACCAGGTGGAACTCGTGGACAGGCCGGGTGCCGCCTCCTGAGGGGAGCGGCCCCGCACAAGGCGATTCCGGCCCGGGATCGCCCTGAGACATTGGGGTGACGGATGGTGGAGACACACGGCGGGGGGCCGGGCGACGGCGCCGCTGAGGTGCTCGACCGCCCGCTGCCCGACGGCGTGCGCCGCCGGGTCGTGCAGATCGTGTCCGACGGTTTCGGCTCGCTCACCCTCGGCGAGCTGCCCGCGCAGCTCAGGCAGTACGCCAGGTTCGCCCCGAACCGCAGGGCCAAGTTCGCCGGCAACGCCATGGCCGCCGCCGTGGAGACCGACCCGCTCTTCCGCCAGCGCATCGGGGAGAAGTTCCGCGACGCCCAGCCGGAGCTGGCCGATGCCCTGGACGCCGGGTCCGCGCTCCCGGCCGCCGACCCGCTGGACGTGGCCGCCGCGGCCTACGTACTGCGCCCGCACGGCTGGGTGAAGCTGGTCACCGCCGCCGGCGAGGAGGCGCAGCGCGCGGACGCCGAGCGTGCCGACGAGGAGAACCGCGCGGAGCTGGAGCGGCTGCACGAGGAGCTGGCGCGGGCCCGGGAGCACACCAAGGCCGAGACCGAGCGGCTGCGCGCCGAACTGGACACGGCGAAGCGGGAGGCCGAGTCGCTGCACCGCAAGCTGCGCTCCGCCCTCAGCGACGTCAAGCGCGGCGAGGCGGCGCTGCGCAAGGTCCAGGCCGAGCTGGACGCGGTACGGGCCGAGGGGCAGACCCAGGTGTCCGCCGCCGAGAGCGAGGCCCGGCGGCTCAAGGCCCGCCTGGGAGAGGCCGAGGCGGCCCTGGAGGCCACCCGCAAGGCCGCCCGCGAGGGGCGCAGCGTCGAGGACATGCGCGTACGGCTGCTCCTGGACACCCTCCTCGACGCCACTCAGGGGCTGCGCCGCGAGCTGGCGCTGCCCCCGGTGTCCGTGCGGCCCGCCGAGACCGTGGACGCGGTCGAGCCGGGCCGGATGACGCCGAAGGACATCGCCAACCGGGCCCTGTCCGAGAACGACCCGGCGATCCTCGACCAGTTGCTGGCGCTGCCCCAGGCGCACCTGGTCGTCGACGGCTACAACGTCACCAAGACCGGCTATCCGCAGATGCCGCTGGAGAAGCAGCGGCTGCGGCTGCTCGGCCAGCTCTCCCAGCTCGCCGCGCAGACCGGCGCCGAGATGACCTGCGTCTTCGACGGGGCCGAACTCGTGGCGCCGGTGCTGCTCGCGCCGCCGCGCGGGGTGCGGGTGCTGTTCTCCAAGCCCGGGGTCACCGCCGACGAGCTGATCCGCCAGCTGGTGCGGGCCGAGCCGCCGGGCCGGCCGGTCATCGTCGTCTCCACCGACCGCGAGGTCGCCGACGGCGTGGCGCGCGCGGGCGCACGCCCGGTGGCGTCCGCGGTGCTCCTCAAGCGGCTTTCCTAGCCTGCCATCGGCTTCCGGCCACTTCTCGTCACTTCCGTACCAACCGTAACGTAGGCGCTCTATGCCCGAATTGACGGAAGCGTCACGCAACGTAGCGTCAAATGGGTGTCACTGCAGGTGAGTTGTGAGAGAAATCGCGGTGCGTAACCGTGATTTTTCGGCGGAGGATTTGAACTGATCACGAGTGGGTCACTAGGGTCACCCTTCGAACCCTCGAACGGGTGATCCCTCTCAAGAAGGAGCTCGTCTCCGTGGCGTCCCACCGTCGTCCCAAGCAGCCGAGCCGCACGCGCGTGACCGTGCTCACCACCGCTGCCGCCGCCGCTGTCGCTCTCAGCTCCCAGGCCGCCAACGCCGCCCCGAGCGAGAAGCCGAGCAAGGACGAGGTCAAGGCCAAGGTCGACAAGCTCTACGAGGAGGCCGAGCAGGCCACCGAGAAGTACAACGGCGCCAAGGAGAAGCAGGAGAAGCTCCAGAAGGAGATCTCCACCCTCCAGGACAACGTCGCCCGCGGCCAGGAGGAGCTCAACGAGCTGCGCGACGGCCTCGGTTCGATGGCCAGCGCCCAGTACCGCTCCGGCGGCATCGACCCCTCCCTCCAGCTCTTCCTGTCCGCCGACCCGGACAACTACCTGGACAAGGCCTCCACCCTCGACCAGCTCAGCGGTCAGCAGGTCGAGGCGCTGAAGAAGATCCAGACCAAGCAGCGCGACCTCGCCCAGCAGCGCTCCGAGGCGTCCGAGAAGCTCAAGGACCTCTCCGCCACCCGCACCGAACTGGGCAAGAAGAAGAAGCAGGTCCAGGGCAAGCTCTCCTCCGCGCAGAAGCTGCTCAACACCCTCACCGCGCAGGAGAAGGCCGCCCTCCAGCAGGAGGAGCAGCGCTCCAACCGCGCCAGCGAGCGCCAGGTGCTCACCGGCGGGAAGACCACCCCCGCCTCCGGCCGCGCGGGCGCCGCCTTCGCCGCCGCCCAGGGCAAGATAGGCACGCCGTACGTCTACGGCGCCACCGGCCCGTCCTCCTTCGACTGCTCGGGTCTGACCTCCTGGGCGTACGCGCAGGCCGGTGTCGGCATTCCGCGCACCTCCCAGGCGCAGGCCAACTACGGCACGCGCATCTCCTCGATGAGCGACCTCCAGGTCGGCGACCTCGTCTTCTTCTTCAGCGACCTGCACCACGTCGGCCTCTACGCCGGCAACGGCCAGGTGCTGCACGCGCCGCGCACCGGCACGAACGTCCGCTACGAGTCGATGGGCACCATCGGCGGCCCGTTCATGTTCGGCGTCCGGGTCTGACGCCGACGCCCCCCCCGCGCCACCCGAAGTCACCCCCGCCGTGCCGCCCGTTCGGGCGAATCACGTCCGGGCCCTGTGACCCCCCGCCCCGCCGGTGACCTGCGTCAGCGGCGGGGCGCCGTGTTGCGCGGCCCCTCGGGTCGTTGGCCGGTGCCCCGCCGCGGGGTTACTGTCTGCCGCGTTTCCCTGTCCGCCAGCGGAAGGAGTGCGGCTTCCCGTGGGGTCCCATCGCCGCCTTGCACCATCCGGGTTCGACCGCGGCTCCACCGCCGCCGTCGGCTTGCTCTCCGTGGCCGCCGCACTCCTGGGCGCCGTACCGGCCGCGGCCGCTCCGCACGACGACCGGCGGGCGGAGGTGGACCGCCTCCACACCGAGGCGGAGCGGGCGACCGAGGCCTACAACAAGGCCGACGCCCGCACCGACGCGCTGCGCGAGGAGGTCACGACCGCGCAGGAGTCCATCGCCCGGCAGCAGCAGCGCGTCAACACCATGCGGGACGCGCTCGGTTCGCTGGCCGGTGCCCAGTACCGCTCGGGCGGCATCGACCCGTCGCTGGCGCTGCTGCTCTCCGCCGAACCGGACGACTACCTCGACCGGGCCTCCGTGCTCGACCGGATCACCACCCGCCAGGCGGGAGAGCTGAGGCAGCTCCAGCAGGCGATGCGGGACCTCGCCCAGGACCGGGCCGAGGCGGCCCGCAAGCTCACCGAGCTGGAGAAGGGCCGCAAGGCCGTCGCCGCCCACAAGAAGACCGTGGAGCGCAAGCTGGCCAAGGCCCGCGCGCTGCTCGCCGCCCTGCCGGACGACGAGCGCGCCGCCTACGGGCGCGGGTCCCGCTCGGGGCGCGAGGACCTCACCGCCCTCGCCGGTGCCGCCGCCCCCGCCTCCGGCCGGGCCGGTGCCGCCTTCGCCGCCGCCCGCTCCGCCCTCGGCAAGCCCTACGTCTGGGGCGCCAACGGCCCCTCCGGCTTCGACTGCTCGGGCCTGACCCAGTGGGCCTACGCACAGGCCGGGGTCGGCATTCCGCGCACCTCGCAGGCGCAGTCCGGCGCCGGACAGCGGGTGTCCCTGGCCGAGGCACGCCCCGGCGACCTGGTCGCCTACCGCGACGACGCCAGCCACATCGGCATGTACGCGGGCAACGGCCAGGTGATCCACGCGCCCTACCCCGGCGCACCCGTGCGCTACGACCCGGTCGGCATGATGCCGATCTCCTCGATCACCCGGGTGTGACCGCGCGCTCGCCTCGTCCGGTGCCTTCGGTGGTCACTCGCCCGTACGATCGGGCGGGTGGCTGGTCGAAGGCGGGTGTCGGGTTCCTCGGTGGTGGCGCTGTGCCTGCTGCTCGTCGCGCTGGTGGCCTGCGGCGGCCGGACCGCGGCCGACCCCGCCCGGGCCGACGTCCAGCGGGTCCTGGACCGGCGCGCGGCGGCCGTCCTCGCCCACGACGCCGCCGCCTACGCGCGCACCGGCACCGGTACGGGCTTCGAGCAGCTGAGCGCGCTCCCGCTGGCCGCCTGGTCCTACCGGGTGCGGGACGTGGAGCGCACCGGCGACACCGCCACCGCCGACGTCGAGCTGCGCTACCGCGTCGACGGCTACGACCGGGGCCCCGTCACCGCGGGCCGCACCGTGCGGCTGAGCCGGGACGGCACGGGCGGGACGTGGGCCGTCGACTCCGACCGCCCCGCCAAGGAGTCGGGGCAGCAGCCCTGGGACCAGGGCGCGGTCGAGGTGGTCCGCGGCACGCACAGCCTCGTCCTCGGCGTCGGGCAGTCCACCGCGATGCTGCGCCGCTTCGCCGACCTGGCCGACCGGGCGGTGCCCGCCGTCGCGGACGCCTGGGACGGCGACTGGTCCCGCCGGGTGGTCGTGGTCGTCCCCCGGTCGGTGGAGGGCATGGCGGGCCTGCTCGGGTCCCCGGCCTCGTCCTACCGGGGCATCGCCGCGGTCACCACCGGGGAGACGGGCGGCCGGGAACACGCCCCCGCGGACCGGATCATCGTCAACCCCGACGCGTACGGGCTGCTCGGCAGCCTCGGCAAGCAGGTCGTGCTCACCCACGAGACGACCCACGTCGCCACCCGCGCCGACACCACCTCGGCCACCCCGCTGTGGCTCTCCGAGGGCTACGCCGACTGGGTCGGCTACCGCGACACCGGCCGGACCGCCGCGCAGGCCGCCCCCGAACTGGCCGAGGCGGTCGCCGGGGACCGGGTGCCCGCGCGGCTGCCGACGGACGAGGACTTCGGCTTCACCGCCGAGGCGGAGGAACTGGCCCGGGCGTACGAGGGCGGCTGGCTGGCCTGCCGGATGATCGCCGAGCAGTGGGGCGAGGACCGGCTGGACGCGTTCTACCGCGCCGTGGGCGCCCACGACGAGCGCACCGGCGCGGTCCAGGACGCCCTGCACAAGGTGCTCGGCACGACACCGGAGGAGTTCACGGCCCGCTGGCAGGACTACCTGCGAACCCGGTTCGCCTGAGCCCCAGGGACGGCCAGGGGGCTTCATGACGCCCCGGGCAGGAGCGCCCGCGGGCGTGGTCGGGCGAGCGGTGTGGGGTCTGCGGGCGGGCGAGGGGCGTGTGCTGTCGGTACCGTGTCGCGTCCGCGGGAGTCGGAGGGGTGGGGCTCGGGCACGGTGCCGGGGGCTTCGTGGCGTGCCCCAGGGGCGGGAGCGCCCGCGGGCGTGGTTTGGGTGAGCCGGGCGGGCTCTGTGGGCGGGCCGGGGCCGGGTGTGCGTTCCGCCGTACTGTGACGCGTCGGCGGGCGACGGGGCTCGGGTGCGGTGTCGGAGGGGGTCAGGGCGTGCCGGCGGGGGTGTCCGCGGGCGCTGGGGCTCGGCCCGGGTTCCCGGGGGTGCCGTGCGGGGTCGGGGCGCCGTGCCGCACCGGGCTGCGCCACAGGGCGTGGGCGCCCAGGAGGGTGGCGGTCACCAGGAGGCCGTTGCGGACGAACAGGAGGGTGATGCCGAGGGGGGTGCTCGCCACGACGTCCGCGAACAGGAGCGGGAACTCCAGCAGCGTCAGCGGGGTCGCCGCCAGCACCAGGCCGACCGGCACCCGCATCCGGCTCGCCCGGAAGCAGCGGCAGACCGCGCCGAGGCCCACCAGCCACACCAGGTACTGCGGGCTGATCACCCGGCTGGTCACCGTGAACATCAGCACCGCCACGAAGGCGGCGTCCGCCGCCGTGTGCGCCGCGAACCGCGGGACCGTCGGCCGCGAGGCCCGCAGCCGCCACAGCAGCAGCCAGCCGAACGCCGCCGCGCTCAGCCCCAGCGCGACCGTGCCCACCGTGTCCACGTGCGGGCCCAGGAACTCCATCGAGCCGTAGTTCAGCAGCACCCCGCCCTCCCAGCCGAAGTGCCGGGCGACGTGGAAGACCAGCGAACCCAGCGACTCCACCTCGACCCCGCGCTCGCGCTGGAACGTCAGGAACGCGAACGCCCCGGGCATCGACACGGCGAACAGCGCGGCCAGCACGGCCCCGCTCACCGCGGCGGCGATCCACGGCGCCCGCCCCCGCATCCCGACCAGCACCAGCGCCGGCCACACCTTCAGCAGCGCCCCGAGGGCCGCCAGGGCCCCCGCCAGCCGCGGATGCCGCCCGGCGGTGAGCAGCGCGGCCACCGCGACCGCCGTGACCATCACGTCGTAGCGGGCGTACACCGTCGGCCCGAGCAGCGGCACGCCCGCCACCCACACCCACGCCCCGCGCGGCGACCGCCCCGCCCCCCGGCCCGCGTGCCACAGCAGCGCGAGGACCGCGGCGTCCGTGACACACGCGAGGACGAAGAAGGCCGTCGCGTACTCCAGGAAGGGCAGCAGGGCGGGGGAGAGGACCGCGAGGGCCGCCGCCGGCGGGTACTGCCAGGTGACGTCCGACAGCGGAAACGTTCCGGTGCGCAGCACGTCGGCCCAGTCCCGGTAGATGACGGACACGTCGCTGGTGACGTCCGGACCGGGGAAGACCAGCACCTTCAGCACGAACAGCAGCAGCACCAGCCGCGTGGCGCCCCAGGCCGTCAGCAACCACACCGGTGACCGCCCCGCGTCCCTCGTCTCCACGTGCTACCTGCCCGTCCGTGCCCCGCACCTGCTCGTCCGCCGGTGCGGCCATGATGACCCGGACCCCTGTGGGCGTGCCACAGGAGACGGCCGGGACCGGCACCCGGAGGCCGGTTCGGTAGGGTCGGCGGCGTGCGCAAGACCTTGATCGTGACGAACGACTTCCCGCCCCGCCCGGGCGGCATCCAGGCCTTCCTGCACAACATGGCGCTACGGCTGGACCCCGAGCGGCTGGTCGTCTACGCGTCCACCTGGAAGCGCGGCCGCGAGGGCACCGAGGCCACCGCCGCCTTCGACGCCGAGCAGCCCTTCACGGTCGTACGGGACCGCACCACGATGCTGCTGCCGACGCCGGGCGCGACCCGGCGGGCCGTCGGGCTGCTGCGCGAGCACGGGTGCACGTCGGTGTGGTTCGGGGCGGCGGCGCCCCTCGGCCTGATGGCGCCGGCGCTGCGGAAGGCGGGCGCCGAGCGCCTCGTCGCCACCACCCACGGCCACGAGGCGGGCTGGGCCCAGCTGCCCGCCGCCCGGCAACTGCTGCGCCGGATCGGGGAGTCCACGGACACGATCACCTACCTCGGCGAGTACACGCGCTCCCGCATCGCGGGCGCGCTCACGCCCGAGGCGGCCGCGCGGATGGTGCAACTGCCGCCCGGCGTCGACGAGAAGACCTTCCACCCGGCCAGCGGCGGCGACGAGGTACGCGCCCGGCTCGGCCTGACCGAGCGCCCCGTCGTCGTCTGCGTGTCCCGCCTGGTCCCGCGCAAGGGCCAGGACACCCTCATCCGGGCGATGCCGCGCATCCTCGCCGCCGAGCCGGACGCCGTCCTGCTGATCGTCGGCGGCGGCCCCTACGAGAAGGACCTGCGCCGCCTCGCCGAGGAGACCGGCGTCGCCGCCTCCGTCCACTTCACCGGCGCCGTGCCCTGGTCCGAGCTGCCCGCGCACTACGGCGCCGGGGACGTCTTCGCCATGCCCTGCCGCACCCGCCGGGGCGGCCTCGACGTGGAGGGCCTCGGCATCGTCTACCTGGAGGCCTCCGCGACCGGCCTGCCCGTCGTCGCCGGCGACTCGGGCGGCGCCCCCGACGCCGTACTCGACGGCGAGACCGGCTGGGTGGTCCGCGGCGCCGACCCGAACGAGTCCGCCGACCGCATCACCACCCTCCTCGCCGACCCGGAACTCCGCCGCAGGATGGGCGAACGGGGCAGGGCGTGGGTGGAGGAGAAGTGGCGCTGGGACCTGCTGGCGGAGCACTTGAAGGCGTTGTTGTAACCCGGGGCGCCTTCGACAGCAGGGGGAGCCCGAGTTGCCCAGGGGCGCGGGGAACTGCGCGAGAAACCACGACGAACCCGCACCCGCCCACGGCGACAAGGGGGCACCCCATGAGGCGCCCCCTCCCCACTACTTGGCGTAAATCGCCTCGATCTCGTCCGCGTAGTCCTTGGCGACAACATTCCGCTTCAGCTTCAACGACGGAGTCAAATGCCCCGAGTCCTCGGTGAACTGCGCCCCCAGCACCCGGAACCTCCGCACCGACTCCGCCTTGGACACCGCCGCGTTCCCGTCGTCGATCGCGTCCTGGATCGCCGCGAGCAGCTCCGGGTCCTCCCGCAGCGACACCGCGCTCGACCCGGCCGGCTTCCCGTGCTCCGCGCACCAGCGGCCCAGGAACTCCTCGTCCAGGGTGACCAGCGCGCCCACGAAGGGCCGCCCGTCGCCGACCACCATGCACTCCGCGACCAGCGCGTGCGCGCGGATACGGTCCTCTATGACGGCCGGGGCGACGTTCTTGCCGCCGGCCGTGACGATGATCTCCTTCTTGCGGCCGGTGATCCGCAGATAGCCGTCCTCGTCGAGGGTGCCGATGTCGCCGGTGTGGAACCAGCCGTCGGCCAGCGCCTCCGCGGTCGCGCCCGGGTTGTTCCAGTACTCCTTGAACAGGTGCTCGCCGTGCAGCAGCACCTCGCCGTCGTCCGCGATGCGCACCACCGAGCCGGGCAGCGGCTGGCCGACCGTGCCGATCTTCTGCCGGTCCCACGGGTTGAAGGCGGTGGCCGCGCAGGACTCGGTCAGGCCGTAGCCCTCCAGGACCGTGAAGCCGATGCCGCGGAAGAAGTGACCGAGCCGCTCGCCGAGCGGGGCGCCGCCGGAGATGGCGTACTCGCCGCGCCCGCCGAGGACCGTACGGAGCTTGCTGTAGACGAGCTTGTCGAAGACCTTGTGCTTGAGCCTCAGGCCGACGGACGGGCCGGACGGCGTGTCCAGGGCCTTGCTGTACGCGATCGCCGTGTCCGCGGCCTTGTCGAAGATCTTGCCCTTGCCGTCGGCCTGCGCCTTGGCGCGCGCCGAGTTGTACACCTTCTCGAAGACGCGCGGCACACCGAGGATCAGCGTGGGCCGGAAGGCGGCCAGTTCGTCGGTGAGGTTCTTGATGTCGGGGACGTTGCCCAGCTTGATCGGCGCGATCATCGGCGCGACCTGGACCAGCCGTCCGAAGACGTGGGCGAGCGGCAGGAAGAGGAGGACCGAGCACTCACCAGTGCGGAAGAGCGGGCGCAGCCGCTCGACGACGTTCCCGCACTCCGCGAAGAAGCTGCGGTGGGTCAGGACGCAGCCCTTGGGGCGGCCCGTGGTGCCGGAGGTGTACACGATGGTCGCGGGGTCGTCGGCCTTCGCGATCGAGCCGCGCTCCTCGACGGTCCGGTCCGTGACGTCCTGGCCCAGGCGCCCCAGCTCCTCGACGGCGCCCGCGTCGATCTGCCAGACGTTCTTGAGGGCGGGCAGCTGATCGCGCACCGACTCGACGGCCGCCGCGTGCCCGGCCGACTCCACGACACACGCCGTGGCACCCGAGTCGCTGAGGATCCACTGCACCTGCTCAGGCGAGCTGGTCTCGTACACCGGCACGGTGATCGCGCCCGCGCTCCAGATCGCGAAGTCCAGCAGGGTCCACTCGTAGCGCGTGCGGGACATCAGGCCGACCCGGTCGCCCGGCTGGACACCGGAGGCGATGAGGCCCTTGGCGGCGGAGTGCACCTCGGCGAGGAAGGCGCGCGCGGTCACGTCCTGCCAGGCGCCCGACACCTTGCGGGCGATGACGGCGACGTCCGGATGCTGCGCGGCGTTTCTGCGGACGATGTCGGTCAGGTTTCCGTCCGCGGGGACCTCGTACAAGGCCGGAAGGCTGAACTCGCGCAAGACTGCTGCTCCTCATAGGGCGCCGGCGCCACGACGTTGTGTGATGCGACGGTGCGGTCCAAGGCTCGGGCTGTGGCTCCGGAGGACTCATGCGGGATTCACATGTTGAAATCCAGAGCACGACTGGACTGCCCGGACGTTACCCGCCGGTATGCGTTCTCCGACAGGGGGTCCCCGGGAGATGTTCGCTGCGTCACACGGATGGGGTTTGCTTTGCGCACAGTAGTCGACGGATCAACGGACCAGCCAGTAACCGCAGGTCCGACCGCCACTGTTCACATCACGCGCGCGCTGCTTACGCTTGATCGCCATGGCACCCACACCGCCCCGTAACACGAGCACGCGCGTCCACGTGGTCAGCGACGTCCATGGCAACGCCCGCGACCTGGCCAGGGCCGGCGAGGGCGCCGACGCCCTGATCTGCCTCGGGGACCTGGTCCTCTTCCTCGACTACGCCGACCATTCGCGCGGCATCTTCCCCGACCTGTTCGGCGTCGCGAACGCCGACCGCATCGTCGAGCTGCGCACCGCCCGCCGCTACGACGAGGCCCGGGACTTCGGCAGGCGGCTGTGGGCGGAGCTGGGCGGTGACCCGCGTGAGCTGACGGAACAGGCGGTGCGCAAGCAGTACGCCGAACTGTTCGCCGCGTTCCCCACCCCGACGTACGCCACCTACGGCAACGTCGACGTGCCCCCGCTGTGGCCCGAGTACGCCCGCCCCGGCACCACCGTGCTCGACGGGGAGCGGGTGGAGATCGGCGGCCGCGTCTTCGGCTTCGTCGGCGGCGGGCTGCGCACCCCGATGCGCACGCCGTACGAGATCAGCGACGAGGAGTACGCCGCGAAGATCGAGGCGGTCGGCGAGGTGGACGTGCTGTGCACCCACATCCCGCCCCAGGTGCCGGAACTGGTCTACGACACGGTGGCCCGGCGCTTCGAGCGGGGCAGCCGCGCGCTGCTGGACGCGATCCGCCGCACCCGCCCCCGCTACGCCCTGTTCGGGCACGTCCACCAGCCGCTGGCCCGGCGGATGCGCGTCGGCGCGACCGAATGCGTGAACGTCGGCCACTTCGCGTCGACGGGACGGCCCTGGGCGCTGGAGTGGTGACCGGGCGCGGCCCGGCCGCGCAGGTGGGTGGTGGCCTGCGTCCTGCCCGTGCGCGATAGCCTGCACGCGGTACACACGTGCGCGCGACGGGCGCACGGCGACCCCCAGTAGCGGCGCGCATCCCAAGGAGCCACGGCGATGGCGGAACACACCAGCTCGAGCATCACCATCGAGGCGGCACCGGCCGACGTCATGGCGGTGATCGCCGACTTCGCCCGCTACCCGGACTGGACCGGCGAGGTGAAGGAGGCCCAGGTCCTCGCGACCGACGCCGAGGGGCGCGCCGAGCAGGTCCGGCTCGTCATGGACGCCGGGGCGATCAAGGACGACCAGACGCTGGCCTACACCTGGACCGGCGCGCACGAGGTCTCCTGGACGCTGGTCAAGTCCCAGATGCTGCGCTCCCTCGACGGCACCTACCTCCTCCGCCCGGCGGGCACGGGCACCGAGGTCACCTACCGGCTCACGGTGGACGTCAAGATCCCGATGCTCGGCATGATCAAGCGCAAGGCGGAGAAGGTCATCACCGACCGCGCGCTGGCGGGCCTGAAGAAGCGGGTGGAGTCGGGCAAGTAACCGGCCCGCGCCGGTCCGCGGCCCCACCCGGCGCCCCCGACGCACCGGTAGCGTTCACCCCCATGCGCACCCTCCTGATCACGGGCCCCGGCGGCTCCGGCCGTACCACCGTCGCCGCCGCCACCGCGCTCGCCGCCGCCCGGCAGGGCACCCGCACCCTCCTCCTCGGCACCGACCGCGACGACACCCTCGGCGCCGCGCTCGG
This sequence comes from Streptomyces sp. BBFR25, assembly GCF_044590125.1. NCBI lineage: Bacteria > Bacillati > Actinomycetota > Actinomycetes > Kitasatosporales > Streptomycetaceae > Streptomyces > Streptomyces sp. BBFR25. The sequence goes on along the minus strand of NZ_CP172447.1, from coordinate 2,465,352 downwards.
CCTGCGCACCGGCCCGGCGCCGACCACCGTCGAACCCGGCCTCACCGTCTGGCGCCCCGACGCCGCCCAGGGCTTCCGCGACGGCCTGGCCGCCCTCCAAGACCGCGCCGCCGCCGCGCTCGACCTCCTCGGCGCCTCCCGCCTCGACCCCGAGGACCTCACCCCGCTGCCCGGCGCCGAGGACCTCGCCCTGCTGCGCGCCCTGCGCGAGGCCGCCCTCGCCGAGGCCCACGACCTCCTCGTCGTCGACCTCCCGCCCGGGCCCCGCGCGCTCGCCCTGCTCGCCGCGCCGGAGGAACTGCGCCGCTGTCTGCGCCGCCTGCTCCCGCCCGAGCGGCAGGCCGCCCGCGCCCTGCGCCCCGTCCTCGGCCGGCTCGCGGGCGTCCCCATGCCGGCCGGGGCGCTGTACGAGGCCGCCGCCCGCTGGGACTTGGAACTCGCCGCCACCGAGGCCGTACTGGCCGACCGCAACACCGTCGTACGGCTGGTCGCCGAACCCGGACCGGCCGGAGCCGACGCCGTCCGCACCACCGCCCTCGGCCTCGCCCTGCGCGGCCTGCGCACCGACCTCCTGATCGCCAGCCGCGTCCTGCCCGAGGACACCCCGGCGGACAGCTGGCTCAGCGGCCCCCTCGCCCAGCAGCGCAAGACCCTGGACGACTGGCGGGGGTCGTACGACGTCCGCGCCGTCGCCCACCTCGGCCGCGACCCGCGCGGCACGGACGACCTCGCGGCCCTCGACGTGCCGGGCGTCAACCCGGACGCCTCCCCGGTCGAGTGGCCCGTCACCGACCGGCTGGCCGAGGACGGCGTGCTGGTCTGGCACATCCCGCTGCCCGGAGCCGTACGCGAGGAACTCGACCTGATGCGCCGCGGTGACGAACTCGCCGTCGCCGCCGGGCCCTTCCGCCGCACCGTCCCGCTGCCCTCCGCGCTGCGCCGCTGCACCGTCGACGGGGCCGCGCTGCGGGACGGCACGCTCGCCGTCCGGTTCGCGCCGGACCCGGAACTGTGGCCGCGGGGACGCTGACCCGACGGGACCCGCCTGAGCACCGGCCCGTTCGGGTAACGTCGTAAGGACGAACCGTAGTCAGGAGTCCGTCATGAGCGAAGAGCTCCCCCCGTCCGAGGCCCCCCGCCCCGACGAGGCCGACGCGGTCGACGAGACCCGAGCGACCGACGCCGACGCCTGGGCCACGGCGTGTGCCGAGGACCTGGAGGCCGAGAAGGCCCGCCGCCGTGCCGAGTACGGGCCGCAGCCCGGCTCCGCCGCCGAGGAGCTGCGCCGGCTCGTCGACACCGTCGCGGACAAGCTGTCCGGTCTCCAGTCCCCGCTGCTCGGCCAGGTCGCCGGACCCGCCGCCCAGCAGGTGGTCCGGCAGGTCGTGCAGCAGGCGAAGGCCGCCGTCGAACCGGTCATCGAACGCAACCCGGACGTGTTCGACCACCTCGCCGCCGCCGGTGGTGAACTCCTCGCCGCCTACCGCTCCGCCGTCCAGAACCAGGAACGCCGCTGGACCACCGGCGACCCCGCGACCAAGGACCCACGCGACCCCCGTGACCTGGGCGAACAGGGCGACGACGGCCGTGACGAGGGCGACGAGGGCACCGGCCCGGGACAGCGCATCGACCTGGACTGAGCCCTGCCTCGGGTACGGTTGCCCTTAGCGGGGCTCGACCGAACTGAGGGATTCATGGGACTCACCATCGGCGTCGACATCGGCGGCACGAAGATCGCGGCCGGCGTGGTCGACGAGGAAGGCAACATCCTCTCGACCCACAAGGTGCCGACCCCCTCCACACCCGAGGCCATCGTGGACGCCATCGCCTCCGCGGTGGAGGGCGCGCGCGTGGGACACGAGATCGTCGGCGTCGGCATCGGTGCCGCCGGATACGTCAACCGCCAGCGCTCCACGGTCTACTTCGCGCCCAACATCGACTGGCGCCAGGAGCCGCTCAAGGAGAAGGTCGAGGCCCGCGTCGGCCTCCCGGTCGTCGTGGAGAACGACGCCAACGCCGCGGCCTGGGGCGAGTACAAGTTCGGCGGCGGCAAGGGCCACCGCAACGTCATCTGCATCACCCTGGGCACCGGCCTCGGCGGCGGCATCATCATCGGCAACAAGCTGCGCCGCGGTCACTTCGGCGTGGCCGCCGAGTTCGGCCACATCCGCATGGTGCCGGACGGCCTGCTGTGCGGCTGCGGTTCACAGGGCTGCTGGGAGCAGTACGCGTCGGGCCGGGCACTGGTGCGGTACGCCAAGCAGCGCGCCAACGCCACCCCCGAGCGCGCCGAGGTGCTGCTCGCGCTCGGCGACGGCACCCCCGACGGCATCGAGGGCAAGCACATCTCGGTCGCCGCCCGCCAGGGCTGCCCCGTCGCCGTCGACTCCTACCGGGAGCTGGCCCGCTGGGCCGGTGCCGGTCTCGCCGACCTGGCCTCGCTCTTCGACCCGTCCGCCTTCATCGTCGGCGGCGGCCTCTCGGACGAGGGCGACCTGGTCCTCGACCCGATCCGCAAGTCCTACAAGCGCTGGCTGGTCGGCGGCAACTGGCGCCCGGTCGCCGACGTGGTCGCCGCCCAGCTCGGCAACAAGGCGGGCCTGGTCGGCGCGGCCGACCTGGCCCGGGAGCCCGACCCGATCATGTAAACGCCGGTCACTGCGAGCGCCCAAGGGGCGCGGGGCGGAGTCCATGTGGGGCTCCGCCCCGTGGGCGCGACAAGCCACGACGGACCGGCAGTCGCCCACGAACCCCGCGCCCCGAGCTCGTAGGCGTACATTGATCAACATGGAGCAGCTCCCCAACTCCCGGACAGAACCCGACGGTTCCGCAGTCATCCGCGTCCTGAGCTACAACATCCGCTCGCTGCGCGACGACACCGACGCCCTCGCCCGCGTCATCAAGGCCTGCGCACCCGACCTCGTCCTCCTCCAGGAGGCCCCCCGCTTCTTCCGCTGGCGCAAGAAGCTCACCCGCCTGGCCCGCGCCGCGGACCTGGTGCTGCTCTCCGGCGGCGGCACCGCCGCAGGCCCCGCGCTGCTCTGCTCCCTGCGGGCCACCGTGGAGCGCACCGAGGACGTGCTGCTCCCGCTCACCCCCGGCCGGCACCGCCGGGGCCTGGCCACCGCCGTGGTCCGGATCGGCGGGGCCCGTCTCGGCGTGCTCAGCACCCACCTGTCCCTGGACGCGGACGAGCGCCACGAGCAGGCCGGACTGCTCCTCGACCGGCTGGCCGCCCTCGGGGTGACCCACGCCGTGGCGGGCGGGGACCTGAACGAGCGCCCCGGCGGCCGCACCTTCCGGCGGCTCGGGGACGGGCTGCGCGACTGCTGGACCGCGGCGCCCTGGGGCGGCGAGTACACCTTCCCGGCCGCCGCCCCGGACCGCCGTATCGACGCCGTCTTCGTCACCGAGGGCGTCGAGGTGCTGGGCTGCGGGGTGCCGTCCGGGATGCCCGAGGTGGCCGAGGACGACCTGAGGGCGGCCACGGACCATCTCCCGGTCCTGACCGCCCTCCGCGTACCCGCGACCGCCTGACCCCGAGGCCCGGGGTCCGAAGCCCGGTCGGGCGTCCGGCTACACCACCGCGCCCCGCCCCGGATCGTCGTCGTCCTCGTCGCCCGTCCGCATCCGCACGACCAGGGTGGCGAAGCCGCCGAGGAAGCCGCCGATGCTCAGCGTCGTCAGCCACCAGGTCATGTCCCAGCCGAGCACCACCGCCAGCAGGAGCAGCACCGGGCCGCCGAGCACGCCCAGCCAGGCGAACTTCGCTGTGGGGTCGGCGTCGGGCAGCGGGGGCGGCTCGGGCGGTACGAAGTGGCCCTCGTCCTCCGCGTCGAAGTCGTCGTCGGACGGCTCGGCGGGCGTGTGGTCGCGGGGCCCGACGCCGGGCGCGAAGGCTACGGAGCTGCCCAGCGGCCGGTCCGAGGCGGGCCGGTCCGCCGAGGGCTTCTCGTCGTTCACCTCCGGTTCGAGCAGCGCCAGGTCCTCGACCGACTTGAACGGCTTGGCGCCCGGCGGGTCCGGGGGCTCCTCCCCGTACCCGGCGACGATCGCGGCCCAGGCGGCGTCCTCGTCGAAGGACCCCTTGTCCCGCGCCTCGGGACCGCCGTCCGCCACGGGCTCCCGTCCCTCGCGGTGCTCCCGCTCCAGGTCCCGCTCCTCGCGCTCCTCGCGGTCCTCGCGGTCGGAGTCGTGCTCAGCCACCTGCGGCCGTCCCTTCCTTGCCGAGACCGGACTCCGGTTCCCCGACGGAACCGGGCGCGAGCCGGCCGATGAACGCGACGCTCTCAGCGAAGATCCGGTCCGCATCGTGGTCCAACGTCGCCACGTGGTAGCTCTGTTCCAACAGGATCTCCGTCACGTCCGTCGACGACACCCGGCCCAGGATCCGCGCCGAGTCGGCCGGCGGCACCACGTGGTCCTGCGGACTGCGCAGCAACAGCAGCGGCTGGGTCACCTGCGGCAGGTCGCCGTCGGCGAGACGGAAGAAGGCGCGCAGCGAGTGCGCCGAGTGCAGCGGCACCCTGTCGTACCCCAGCTCCGTGCTGAGCGGCTTGGCGATGTCGCTGGCGATGCCCTTCGTCGCGGGCACCAGGTGGCGCAGGACCGGAAGGGCGTGCTGGGCGACGCCGTGCATCCGGTTCGCCGGGTTGACCACGACGACGCCCGACACCGCGTCCCCGTGCTTGGCGGCGAGCCGCAGCGCCAGCGCGCCGCCCATGGACAGCCCGGCCACGAAGACCCGCGCACAGCGCTCGCGCAGGACGCGCAGCTCGCGGTCCACCTCCGCGTACCAGTCCTGCCAGCCGGTGACCTGCAGGTCCTGCCAGCGGGTGCCGTGCCCGGGCAGCAGCGGCAGCGCCACGGTCAGACCGCGGGCCGCCAGGTACTCGGCCCAGGGCCGCAGCGACTGCGGGGAACCGGTGAAACCGTGACAGAGAAGGACGCCGACCTCACCGCCCTCGTGGCGGTACGGCTCGGCTCCGGGCAGGACCGACACGTCTCGGTCTCCTGTCGTCAGGGATACTTCGCGGGCCTTTCACCGTACGCGACCGCGCTGACACCGACCAGGGCCGTCGGGGCCATTGACGGTGTCCCGGGTTAAGGTCTGAGCCACGGACACGGGAGGCACTGGGTTGTTGTACGGCGCGATGAAGGTCACCATCGGGGGGTCGCTGAAGCTAGCCTTCCGGCCCTGGGTGGAGGGCCTGGAGTACATCCCGGACGACGGCCCGGCCATTCTGGCGAGCAACCACCTGTCGTTCTCCGACTCGTTCTTCCTGCCCGCCGTCCTCGACCGCAAGGTGACCTTCATCGCCAAGGCCGAGTACTTCAACACCCCCGGGGTCAAGGGCCGGCTGACCGCCGCCTTCTTCAAGGGGGTCGGCCAGCTCCCCGTGGACCGCTCCGGCGCGCGCGGTGCGGGGGAGGCCGCCATCAAGAGCGGCACAGAGGTCCTGGAGCGCGGCGAGCTGTTCGGCATCTACCCCGAGGGCACGCGCTCCCCGGACGGCCGCCTCTACCGCGGCAAGCCGGGCGGCCTCGCGCGCGTGGCGCTCGCCACCGGCGCGCCCGTCATCCCGGTCGCCATGATCGACACCGAGAAGATCCAGCCGCCCGGCCAGGTGATGCCGAAGCTGATGCGGCCCGGCATCCGCATCGGCAAGCCGCTGGACTTCTCCCGCTACCAGGGCATGGAGCACGACCGCTTCGTGCTCCGCGCGGTGACCGACGAGGTCATGTACGAGATCATGAAGCTCTCCGGCCAGGAGTACGTCGACATGTACGCGACCGCCATGAAGCGGCAGCTCACGGAGGCGGCCAAGGCCGAGAAGGCGGCCAAGGCGGAGAAGGCCGAGAAGGCGGCCAAGGCAGAGAAGGACCGGGCCAGGACGTAGGCCCGGGAAAGGCCCGGGAAGGGGGGACATGGCCAGGCGCGAGAGAGTCATGAGGATGTCGGTCGAGCAGCCGCTGTGGCGCGCGCTCGCCGGCTACCGCTTGCTCACCATGCTGTACGCGATCGGCTTCTTCACCACCGCCTACTCCGGCTTCGCCCGCCCCTGGCTCGCCGTCGCCTACTACGCGGTCCTCCTCGTCTGGACCCTGGCCACCCTCCCCAAGGTCGCGAACGCCGCGAGCTGCACCAAGCGGTTCCTCGCCGCCGACCTCACCGTCGCGCTGGCCGGCATCCTGCTCACGCCCCTCGCCGACGCCCACGAACGCGTCATGGACGGCGGACCGACCCTGCCGTCGATATGGACCGCCGGTTCCGTGCTCGCCTTCGCCATCAAGGGCGGCTGGCGCTGGGCCGCCGTGGCCTCCACCCTCGTCGCCGTCGCCAACCTGGTCGAACGCGGCACCCCGGCCCGGGACACCGTCCACAACGTCATCCTCGTCTGGGTCGCCTCCATCGCCATCGGCTACGTCGTCGAGGTCGCCCGCGCCTCCGAGCGCACCCTCGCGCGCGCCCTGGAGATCGAGGCGGCGACCAGGGAACGCGAGCGGCTCGCCCGGGACATCCACGACAGCGTCCTCCAGGTGCTGGCGATGGTGCAGCGCCGCGGCGCCGTCATCGGCGGCGAGGCGGCCGAGCTGGGCCGACTGGCCGGTGAGCAGGAGGTGGCCCTGCGCACCCTGGTCTCCGGCGGCCTGGTGCCCGTCTCCCGCGTGTCGGAGGACGCCGCCGAGGGCGCGGTCGTCCGGGTGGTCGAGGAACCGGAGGGGGCGGACCCGGGCGGCCCCGTCGATCTGCGCGCCCTGCTCGCGCCGTACGCCGGTTCCCTGGTGAACCTCGCCGAACCGGGCGCCCCGGTCCTCCTGGCCCCGGCCGCCGCGCGGGAGCTGGCCGCCGCCGTGGGCGCCGCGCTGGACAACGTCCGCCGACACGTCGGTGCGCAGGCGCGTGCGTGGATCCTGGTGGAGGACGAAGCGGACGAGGTGATCGTCACCGTCCGCGACGAGGGGCCCGGCATCCCGGACGGGCGGCTCGCCGAGGCCGAGGGCGAGGGACGGCTCGGGGTGGCCCTGTCGATCCGCGGCAGGCTGCGCGACCTCGGCGGCACGGCCGAGCTGATCTCGGTGCCCGGACAGGGCACGGAGGTCGAACTGAGGGCACCGAAGAAGACCGTCGGTACCACCGCACGGGGGAAGGCAGCGGACCATGAGTGAACGACCGGACCTTGAACGACCGGACCTTGAACGACGGGCCCCTGAACGGCAGGACCCTGAGCGGCGGGACTCCGAGCGCCAGGACGCGATCAAGGTCATGGTGGTCGACGACCACCCGATGTGGCGCGACGCGGTCGCCCGGGACCTGGCCGAGTCCGGCTTCGACGTGGTCGCCACCGCGAGCGACGGCGACCAGGCGGTGCGCCGCGCCCGCGCCGCCGCCCCCGACGTCCTCGTGCTCGACCTCAACCTGCCCGGCAAGCCCGGCGTCCAGGTCTGCAAGGAGGTCGTCGGCGCCGACCCGCGGCTGCGCGTGCTCGTGCTCTCGGCGAGCGGCGAGCACGCCGACGTCCTTGAGGCGGTCAAGTCCGGCGCGACCGGCTACCTGCTGAAGTCGGCCTCCACCGAGGAACTGCGGGACGCGGTGCGCCGCACGGCCGCAGGTGACCCGGTGTTCACCCCGGGCCTCGCCGGACTGGTCCTCGGCGAGTACCGCCGCCTCGCCTCCGAACCCGCCCCCGCCGCGGGCACCGACGACCCCGGAGCGCCCCGGCTCACCGACCGGGAGACCGAGGTGCTGCGCCTGGTCGCCAAGGGCCTGAGCTACAAGCAGATCGCCGAACGCCTCGTCATCTCCCACCGCACCGTGCAGAACCACGTCCAGAACACCCTCGGCAAGCTCCAGCTGCACAACCGGGTGGAGCTGGTGCGGTACGCGATAGAACGGGGTCTGGACGACGCGTGACCCGCGCGGGACAGTGGAGTGGCCTCAACCACCCACTGTGGCAAGGGGATCACGCGATGAAGGTCGGAGTACTGACCGGCGGCGGTGACTGCCCCGGGCTCAACGCCGTCATCCGGGCCGTCGTCCGCAAAGGCGTCCAGGAGTACGGCTACGAGTTCACCGGCTTCCGGGACGGCTGGCGCGGCCCCCTGGAGGGCGACACCGTCCCGCTCGACATCCCGGCCGTCCGCGGCATCCTGCCCCGCGGCGGCACCGTCCTCGGCTCCTCGCGCACCAACCCGCTCCAGCAGCGGGGCGGCATCCGGCGCATCAAGGACAACCTCGCCGCACTCGGCGTCGAGGCGCTCATCACCATCGGCGGCGAGGACACCCTCGGCGTCGCCACCCGCCTCGCGGACGAGTACGGCGTGCCCTGCGTCGGCGTGCCCAAGACCATCGACAACGACCTGTCCGCCACCGACTACACCTTCGGCTTCGACACCGCCGTCGGCATCGCCACCGAGGCCATCGACCGGCTGCACACCACCGCCGAGTCCCACATGCGCGTCCTGGTCGTCGAGGTCATGGGCCGGCACGCCGGCTGGATCGCGCTGCACTCGGGCCTGGCCGGCGGCGCCAACGTCATCCTCATCCCCGAGCAGCGCTTCGACGTCGAGCAGGTGTGCTCCTGGGTGACCTCCCGGTTCCGGGCGTCCTACGCCCCGATCGTGGTCGTAGCCGAGGGGGCGATGCCGCGCGACGGCGATCTGGTCCTCAAGGACGAGTCCCTGGACTCCTACGGGCACGTCCGGCTGTCCGGGGTCGGCGAGTGGCTGGCCAAGCAGATCGAGAAGCGCACCGGCAAGGAGGCCCGCACCACCGTCCTCGGGCACGTCCAGCGCGGCGGCACACCCAGCGCCTTCGACCGCTGGCTCGCCACCCTCCCCCACTGCCTGAACGGCGTGGGGGGACCCCCACCGGCCCGCACGCCATCGACTGCGTCCGCGACGGGGACTTCGGCAAGATGGTCGCCCTGCGCGGCACGGACATCGTCCGGGTCCCGATCGCCGAGGCCACGGCCCGCCTGAAGACGGTCGACACCGCGCTGTACGAGGAGGTCGGCGTGTTCTTCGGCTGACGTCCGGCGAACGGCCCGCTGACCGGCGACGGCGGGCTCGGGGTCGTATATTCGGCCCGGAGCCCACCAGGACGGGAGCGGTCGTGGAGATCCTTGCCTTCGGCGTGCAGGCCGACGAGAAGCCCCTCATCGAGCGGGCCTTCCGCGACCAGGAGGAGGTCCGCTGCCTGGACGTCTTCCTCAACGAGGACACCGCCCCCATCGCGGCCGGCCACGAGATCGTCTCCACGTCCGTCAACGCCGACCTGGGCGCGGCCGTCCTGGAGATCCTCGCGGCCGGCGGCACCCGGATGGTGGCCCAGCGCTCCACCGGCTTCAACAACGTCGACCTGGACACGGCCGAGCGGCTCGGCATGACCGTGGCCCGGGTGTCGTCCTACTCGCCGTACTCGGTCGCCGAGTTCGCCTGGGCCCTCGCCATGGCCGTCAACCGGCGGATCGTGCGCGCCTCCATCCGCACCCGCGACTTCGACTTCCGCCTCGACGGATTGATGGGCCGGGACCTGCACGGCCGCACCGCCGGAGTCCTCGGCACCGGGAAGATCGGCGAGGCCTTCGCCCGGATCGCCCACGGCTTCGGCATGCGCCTGCTCGGCTGGGACGTCGCCGAGAACCCGGCCTGTGTGGAACTCGGCATGCGCTACGTCCCGAAGGACGAGCTGCTCGCCCGCGCCGACCTGATCACCCTGCACGTCCCGCTGATGGCCGAGACCCGGCACCTGATCGACGCCACCGCCCTGAAGGCGATGCGCGACGACGCCATTCTCATCAACTCCAGCCGCGGCGGCCTGATCGACAGCGCGGCCCTCGTCGGCGAGCTGCGCGCGGGCCGCTTCGCGGGCGTGGGCCTGGACGTCTACGAGGCCGAGGCGGGCCTGTTCTTCCTCGACAAGTCCCTGGAGGCCGTCGAGGACGACACCCTGGCCCGCCTCGTCACCTTCCCGAACGTCCTGGTCACCTCGCACCAGGCGTACTACACCGAGGACGCCGTCGGCCAGATCGTCGACGCGACGGTGCGCAACGTCCTCGACTACCGGGAGGGCCGCCGCTCGGAGAACGTGCTGGTGCCGCGCAGCTGACCGGCCAGCTCCCGCACGACCGCCGTGCCGTTCAGCGTCAGCACCGACTCGGGGTGGAACTGGACGCCCGCGAAACCCGGCCCGCGCAGCGCGTGCACCTCGCCGTTCGCGGCCCGGCTCACCTCGATGCCGTGCGCGGCCAGCTCGGCCGCCGCCGCGTCGTCGCAACGCGCGGTGAAGCTGTTGTAGAAGCCGACCGTCTCCGGCCGCCCGAACAGGTCGATCCGCGTCTGCGCACCCTGGTGAGGCACCTCCTTGCGGACGATGTCCAGACCCAGCTCCGCCGCGATCAGCTCGTGCCCGAGGCAGACGCCGAGGACGCCGTTCCGGTTCGCCCGGAGCACCTCGGCGGTCAGGGACCGCAGGAAGCGCATCTTCGGGTCGGCCGGGTCCGAGGGATCACCGGGGCCAGGCCCCAGCACCACCGGGCCGCCCCCGTGCCCGAGCACCGCCTCGCGCAGGCCCGGCTCGTCGTAGCGCCGCACGCTCACCGCGAGCCCCGACGAGCGCAGCACGTGCGCGAGCATCGCCGTGAAGGTGTCCTCCGCGTCGACGACCAGGGCGTGCCCGGTCAGCGCGGCCGACGGCTCCTGCATCCGCAGCCAGAACGGGGCCAGCGAGGCGCGGCGCCCGTCCAGCGCGGCCCGCACCCGGGGATCGTCCGCCAGTCCCGGCCGCCCGGCCTCCGCACGCGGCCGGGACGGACGTACGCCCAGCGCCGCCAGCACTCCGGCCGCCTTGGCGTGGGTCTCCGCGACCTCGCCCGCCGGGGCCGAGCCGCGCACCAGGGTGGCGCCGACCGGCACCCGCAGCCGCCCGTCGGCGTCGATGTCGGCGGTACGGATCAGGATGGGGGAGTCGAGGGTCTGGGGACCGGCCGCCCCGCCCGGCCCGTCGCCGTCACCCGGGTCCCGCCCGAGCAGCGCCAGCGCGCCCGCGTAGTAGCCCCGGCCCCCGGCCTCGTGCCGCTCGATGACCCGGCAGGCGTTCTGCACCGGCGAGCCGGTGACCGTCGCCGCGAACATCGTCTCCCGCAGCACCTCCCGCACGTCCAGGGAGGACTTCCCGCGCAGCTCGTACTCGGTGTGCGCGAGGTGCGCCATCTCCTTGAGCCGCGGCCCGACGACCACCCCGCCCATGTCGCCGACGGTGCACATCATCTTCAGTTCCTCGTCGACGACCATCGACAGCTCCTCGATCTCCTTGCCGTCGGCGAGGAAGTCCAGGAGGTGCTCGGGCGTCGGCCCCTCGGCGGGGTAGCGGTACGTGCCGCTGATCGGGTTCATGACGACCGTGCCCCCGGACATCCGGACGTGCACCTCCGGGCTGGCGCCCACCAGCGTCCGGTCCCCGGTGTGCACCACGAACGTCCAGTACGCGCCCCGCTCGCCCTCCAGGAGCCGCCGGAACAGCGCCAGCGCGTCGGCCCGCCCGAACCCGGGGATCCGCCCCTCGTAGGTCCGCCGGATCACGAAGTTGGCGCCCTCGCCCCGCCCGATCTCCTCGTCCAGGACCCGCCCGACGATCCGCGCGTACTCCTCGTCGCCGACGTCGAACCCGCCGCCCTCGACCCGGACCTCGTGCGCGGGCAGCCGGTCCAGTGCCTCGGCGAGCGGGATGCCGTACCGCTCCTCGGGGGTGAGCATCAGCAGCGGGGTGCCGTCGTCGCGGACGTCGAAGCCGCGCTCGCGGATCTGCCGGAAGGGGACGAGCGCCAGCCCCTCGTCGGGCAGATCGGCGAGGCGGTCGTACTCCGTGACCGGGCCGACCAGCAGCTCCACCAGGTCGTGGTCGTGGCCGGGGGCGCGGCGGCGCAGCAGGGCGAAGGGGCGGGGGTCGGTCAGGAGGCTGTCGAGCGGTGTCATGGGTCCGGGTCCTTCTCGGTTCGTCGGAGAGGAGGAACGGACCCGGGCTCGAAAACGCCGAAGGCCGCCCCTCGGGCGGCCTTCGCGGAGTCTTGTGTCGCGCGCAGTCAGTGGGCCGCCGGATGAGCGGTCCACCACCAGTTCTGGATCGAGTGCGCGAACATGCCGTCGACCCTAGCGCATCCGCGCCCGGGCCGACGGCGTTCACCTCAGATGATCATGCCGTACGTGTTCCAGCCGCCGCCGACCCTGGCGCGGGCCTTGAACGGCGCCGAGGCGCTGCCGGTGCCCTGGTAGAACCAGAGCACGCCGTCCTTGTCGCGGGCGATCAGGTCCGGCACTCCGTCGCGGTTCAGGTCGCTCGGACCGTTCAGCACGTCGTAGGCCGACCAGCCGCCGCCGACCCTGCCGCGGCCCTCGAACGGCGCCGCGGCGTTGCCGGTGCCCTTGTAGAGCCACAGGACACCGCTCTTGTCGCGGGCGATCAGGTCCGCCCTGCCGTCACCCGTGAGGTCGCCGGTGTCGGTCAGCGCGTTGTAGACGGACCAGCCGCCGCCGACCCTGGACTTGGTCTCGAAGGGCGCGGAGGTGTTGCCGGTGCCCTTGTAGAGCCAGAGCACGCCGCTCTTGTCGCGGGCGATCAGGTCCGGCCTGCCGTCACCCGTGAGGTCCCGGGCGCCGGTGATCGTGTCGTAGGCGGACCAGCCGCCGCCGACCCGGGCGCGGGCCGCGAAGGGCTCCGTCAGGTCGCCGCTGCCCTTGTAGTACCAGAGCACGCCGCTCTTGTCGCGGGCCACCACGTCGCCGGTGCCGTCGGCGCGCAGCGCCGTCATGGTCGTCACCGCGTTGTAGGTGTTCCAGCCGCCGCCGACGCGGAAACGGCTGTAGAACGGCGAGGACGCGCTGCCGGTGCCCTGGTACTGCCACAGCACGCCCGACGCGTCCCGGCCGAGGACGTCGTACCGGTCGGTGCCCGGGTCGGGCGCGGTGCCCTTGGCCAGCTGGACGTCGGTCGTGCGGACGTAGCCGACGCGGTGGTTGAAGCGGATCGGGTAGTACGTGGTGTTGCCCACGACCACCGTGCGCGAGCCCGCGCCCGAGCCGTCGATGTTGCCGCTGTTGTAGTACGAGCCCTTCATGGCGCCACCGGCCAGCGCGTACTGCTGCCCGGCCAGGACGCCGTACTTGGTCAGCGACTCGTTGTTCTTGCTCTGGACCGGCACTCCGGTGCCCGTGTACGCGCTGTCCTCGGGGTAGGCGCGCCCGTACACCGGGATCGAGCTGGCTCCCGCCTTGGGCGCGACCACGTCCGGGGTGCCGACGGGGGTGGCGAACTGGCCGCCGGGGTTGTGGAACCACGCCTTCTTGCCGCCGTACCAGACGGCCGTCCAGTCCTGCCGCGCCTCGGCGACCACGTACTCGCCGCCGGCCAGGACCTTGTTGCCCCAGTTCCAGCCCTCGGTCGAGGTCTGGCTGCCCAGGTACGGGTCGGTGAGGGTGGCCGAGGAGGTGGACGGCGAGGAGTACAGGTAGGTGAAGTTCGCCGGCTGCTTGGGGACCGAGGAGCCGCCGTTGGTGATCTTCGGCTGGTTGGCCGTGGTGAACGGCGGGACGACGCGGATCACCTGGCCGGCCTTGTACGGGCCGCCCGGGCCCTCGGCGCCGGTGGGGGCGCCCAGCAGGCCCATGTAGTGGTTCCAGTCCCAGAACGGGCCCGGGTCCCAGTGCTGGGTCTTCACGTTGCCGTCCAGGACGCCCGGGACCTCGTCGTGGCCGATGATGTGCTCACGGTCCAGCGGGATCTTGTACTTCCCGGCCAGGTACTTCACCAGCGCGGCCGAGGACTCGTACTGCGGCTCGGTGTACCAGCTGCCGTCCTTGATCGCGTAGCCCTCGTGCTCGATGCCGATCGAGTGCATGTTGAGGGTCTTGTTGGCCGCGTGCCACGCCTCGTTCTTGTTCTCGACCATCTGGCTGACCAGACCGTCGGAGGCACGGATGAGGTAGTGGGCGCTGGCGTACGACAGGGAGTTCTGGAAGACGCCCAGGGCGCTGCTGTAGCTGCCCTCGGTGTCGTGGATCACGATCGAGGTGATCTCGTGGCCGGCCGTGGGGCGGCTCGCGACGTTGTAGTTGCCCCAGTCGTCGATGGCGCCGTTCTGCTTGTAGGCGGCGGGACGGAAGTCGCAGTTCAGGCCGGACGGGCACTCGGGGGCCGGGGCGGCGGAGGCGGCGGCCAGCTCCAGGTCCGTCGTCTTCTGCGGCTTGACCGCCGGGTCGGCCGGGAGGCTGAGCGACTGGCCGTCGGCGGTGACGCGGCGCTCACCGGTCTTGATCGACTCGAACACGCGCTGGGCGAAGAGCTGCGCGCCCTTGGTGTCCGGGGCCTGGCTGGCGCGGGCCACCGCCGGGTACCAGGCGCCGGGGTCGGCGGGGAGCGAACCGGTCGCGTCCTCCTGGTACTTGGCCAGCAGCGCGGCGCCCGCCCGGATGCTCTCGCCGGTGTCGCTCCGCACCTTCTCGGCCGACGCGTCGATGAGGCCGGCCGCCTCGTCCAGGGTGTGCAGCCGCGGGTCGTCGGTGTCGACGGGCTCCTCGTCGAGGCTCTTGAGCGCCTTGTCGGCGTCGAAGTGCTTCTCGACGACCGGGTCGCCGCTGCGGTTCATGTGCTCGAGCCGGTGCTCGCGCTCCTCGGCGGCGCCGTCGTTCTCCAGGCTGTCCGCGTCGACGTCCGTCAGGCCCATGACGTTGTAGGCGCCGGTGGTGCTCGGCAGCCCGTCGTGGTCCTCCCAGCGCGTCTGCCGGTACGAGACCGCCATCAGCACGCTCTGCGGGACGTCGAACTCCTCGGCGGCCTGCTCGAACTCGCTCTGCAGCCGGGCCCCCGGGGCCGCGGCGGCCTGCGCCTGGTCCGAGCCGAGCAGGCCCGGCGAGGCCAGGGCCAGGCCACCGGCCGTGGCGGCGACGGCCACCGCCGAGGCGACGCCGTAGACGAGCAGTCTCTTCTTCTTGCGGTCTCTGCGGTGATCCGCGCTCAAAACCCCACCCCGGTGTGCGCTCGATATGAATATGTACGTGAGTTGTCGGTGATCCGAACTCAGGAGGCGCGTGAGGTTACCAACCCGACAGCGACGGCCCGCACCGGGGTCCCGTCTCACCTGTCGAGCCAGGCGAAGGCCGCGTGGCGTGACCCCGTAGGGTTGAGGGGTGACCGTGAACGCTAAGACCAGCCCGAGCGCTGGCAACACCTGGCGAGACCTGCCCGCGGCGCAGCAGCCCGAGTACCCCGACACCGAGGCTCTGCGCGCAGTGATCGCGGACCTCGAGTCGTATCCGCCGCTCGTCTTCGCGGGCGAGTGCGACCAGCTGCGCGCCCGGATGGCGGCCGTCGCCAAGGGAGAGGCGTTCCTCCTCCAGGGCGGCGACTGCGCCGAGGCCTTCGACGCGGTGTCCGCGGACCACATCCGCAACAAACTGAAGACCCTCCTCCAGATGGGCGCCGTTCTCACCTACGCCGCCTCCGTGCCCGTGGTGAAGGTCGGCCGGATCGCCGGGCAGTACTCCAAGCCGCGTTCCAAGCCGACCGAGACCCGTGACGGCGTGACCCTGCCGACCTACCGCGGCGACTCCGTCAACGGCTTCGACTTCACCGAGGCGGCCCGGATCCCGGACCCCGAGCGGCTCAAGCGCATGTACCACGCCTCGGCGTCCACGCTGAACCTGGTGCGCGCCTTCACCACCGGCGGTTACGCCGACCTGAGGCAGGTGCACGCCTGGAACCAGGACTTCGTGAAGTCGTCCCCCTCCGGCCAGCGCTACGAGCAGCTCGCCCGGGAGATCGACAACGCGCTGAACTTCATGCGGGCCTGCGGCACGGACCCGGCCGAGTTCCAGACCGTCGAGTTCTTCTCCTCGCACGAGGCGCTGCTGCTCGACTACGAGTCGGCCCTCACCCGCGTCGACTCGCGCACCGGGCAGCTGTACGACGTCTCCGGGCACATGGTGTGGATCGGTGAGCGCACCCGGCAGCTGGACCACGCGCACATCGAGTTCGCCTCGCGGATCCGCAACCCGATCGGCATCAAGCTCGGCCCGACGACGACGGCCGAGGAGGCGCTGCAGTACATCGAGCGTCTCGACCCCGAGCGCGAGCCCGGGCGGCTCACCTTCATCGTCCGGATGGGCGCGGACAAGATCCGCGACAGGCTCCCGGAGCTGGTGGAGAAGGTCACCGCGTCCGGCGCCACCGTCGCCTGGATCACCGACCCGATGCACGGCAACACCTACGAGGCGGCCTCCGGTCACAAGACCCGCCGCTTCGACGACGTGCTCGACGAGGTCAAGGGCTTCTTCGAGGTGCACAAGTCGCTCGGCACCCACCCGGGCGGCATCCACGTCGAGCTGACCGGCGACGACGTCACCGAGTGCGTGGGCGGCGGCGACGAGATCTTCGTCGACGACCTGCACCAGCGCTACGAGACGGCCTGCGACCCGCGGCTGAACCGCAGCCAGTCGCTCGACCTGGCGTTCCTGGTGGCGGAGATGTACCGGGACCAGTGACGGCCCGCCCCGGACGGGCGGTGGAAGTGAATGGGGCGCGGGTCACACACGATCCGCGCCCCCTCCACTTTTGCCGACCTTGCGCGATGGGTAAGGTTAGGTTTGCCTCACCGATCAGTCGGGCCCTCCGGTCGTCGGTACGGCACGACCTTGTATCCCGCCCGGGAGGTGAACCGCGTGTTCGTCTGCAGTTGCTTCGGTGTCACCGAGGAACAGGTGAAGTCTCACGCGGAGGCCGGCGCGTGCACGCCCCGGCAGATCGCCTCCGCCTGCAAGGCGGGCACCGACTGCGGTGGCTGCGTACGGCGCATCCAGGCCCTGCTCGGGCGCGGGGCCTGCCCCCGCCGGCAGCTGGCCGACCAGGGCGCCCCGGTCCTCGCGGAGCTTCCCGAGGCGGCCTGAGACCCGTGTCGGGTCAGAGCGAGCCCGGTCCGGACGGGTCCGGCTGGGTCTGCTCGATCACCGTCGACAGGTAGAGCGACTCGCCCAGCTTCTCGATCAGGTCGAGCTGGGTCTCCAGGTAGTCGATGTGGTGCTCCTCGTCGGCGAGGATCGCCTCGAAGACGTTGGCCGACGTGATGTCGTGCTTGGCCCGCATCACCTCGATGCCCCGGCGCAGCCGGTCGATCGCCTCCAGCTCGATCTCCCGGTCGGCCTGGAACATCTCGGTCACGCTCTGGCCGACCCGCACGTGGAAGAGCCGCTGGTAGTTCGGCAGGCCGTCCAGGAGCAGGATGCGGTCGGTGAGCACCTCGGCGTGGCGCATCTCGTCGAAGGACTCCGCGCGCGTGTACTTCGCGAGCTTGGTCCAGCCCTTGTGGTCCTGCAGCTTCGCGTGCAGGAAGTACTGGTTGATCGCCGTCAGCTCGGCGGTCAGCTGCTCATTGAGGAACTCGATGACTTCCGGGTCGCCCTGCATCGCTTGAGGCTCCTTCGAACGGGAACAGGCGTGTTGCGCGGCATGATTGCACCGGCGTCGAAGATCGTCCAGTAAGTGTTGACTTAGTAAGTAAGTACAGGCTTAGTCGGTTTGGTCGGTCTTGCTACGGTTTGCCCGAATGTAAGAGAGGTGGGTCCGGGGCATCGGTCCGGGTCTGTCAGGATGGAGGCATGGGTCAGCCGGTGGAAGACGGATCGGGAGAAGACGGTTCGCAAGGAGCGTCGCGGTTCGAGCTCCCGCCCGGGCAGCGGCTGCAGCGCGGCTGGCCCGTCACGCACTACGGACCGGTCCCCAAGTTCCGCCCCGAGCGCTGGGAGTTCCGGGTCTTCGGCGCCACCACCGGCGACGAGAAGCACGGCTGGACCCACGACGAGTTCACCGCCCTGCCCTACACCACGGTCGTCGCCGACCTGCACTGCGTCACGAAGTTCAGCATGCTCGGCGCCGAGTGGGGCGGCGTCCCGGCCGCCACGATCCTCCGGCTCGCCCCGCCCGCGCCCGACGTCACCCATGTGATGGTGTGGGCCGAGTACGGCTTCAGCTCCAACCTCCGGCTGTCCGACTTCGCCGCCGAGCGCACCCTCTTCGCCACCCACAAGGACGGCGAGCTGCTCACCGCCGAGCACGGCTTCCCGCTGCGGCTGGTCGTCCCGCACCTGTACGCCTGGAAGGGGCCGAAGTGGGTGCGCGGCATCGAGTACATGACCGCCGACCGGCGCGGCTTCTGGGAGGAGCGGGGCTACCACAACATCGGCGACCCCTGGCGGGAGCAGCGCTACTCCTACCAGGAGGAGCCCGGGGACGGCCCGGAGCTGTGACCCGCCGGGGACCGCTCGGTGCTCAGCCGTCGCGCAGCTTCTTCAGCCGCGCCACGTCCGCCGCGTGCCCCTCCTTGCCGCCCGGCGTCTCGATGACCAGCGGCACGCCCTCGGTCGCCGGGTGGGTCATCAGCGCGCGGAACGGGTCCTCGCCGATGTGACCGGCGCCGATGTTCTCGTGCCGGTCCTTGTGGGCTCCGGCCACGTCCTTGGAGTCGTTGGCGTGGATCAGCTTCAGCCGGCCCTCGCCGACGGTGTCCACCAGCAGGTCGAGGGTCTGGTGCATGCCGGAAGGACCGGTCAGGTCGTGCCCCGCCGCGAAGATGTGGCAGGTGTCCAGGCACACGCCCAGCTTCGGGTGGGCGTCCAGGGCCTCGAAGTACGGCCCGAAGTCCCAGGTCCGCGAGCACAGGGAGGCGCCCTGGCCCGCCGTCGACTCCAGCAGCAGGTACGGGTCGTCGTCGTGGGTCAGCTCGTCGAGCAGCGGCAGCAGGTGCTCGCGCACCTGCTTCAGCGCCACCGACCTCTCCCGTCCGCCGGTCGCGCTGCCGGTGTGCACCACCACGCCGAGCGCGCCGATCGCCCGTCCGCGCCGCAGCGAGTGCCGCAGCGAGTCCACCGAACGCTCCACGGTCGCCTCGGTGTGCGAGCCGAAGTTGATCAGGTACGGGGCGTGCACGTACGCCGGGACCGACCCGGCCGCGCAGGCCTCCCGGAAGGCCTCGTCCTGCTTCGGGTTGCCGGCCGGGGTGGCCCAGCCGCGCGGATTGGCGACGAAGACCTGCACGGTCTCCGCCTCCAGCTCACGGGCGTAGGACAGGCCGACGGAGTGCAGCCCGCCGGCCACGGGGACGTGGCCGCCGACGGGGTTGCGCGGCAGGGGGGAGGAGGATGCGGATGCGGTGCTCATGTCCGCACCAAGGATGCCAGGACGTGTGGGCGGACCCCGGATCAGGGTACGACTGCACCAGCGCACCGGCGCTGCCGAGCCAGGGGAGGGTGCACATGGGGGACGTCGTCAGCTTCGCGCTGCCGGACGGCGGCCGGGTCCTGGTCGAACCGGTCGACGAGGACGTCTACGGACTGCAGGAGATCTCGGTCAACGGAAGCACGGTCGTCCGGCGGGCCCAGGAGGGCCTCGGCGAGGCCCTCGACGGCATCCGGCGCATGGTCGCCGAGGCGCACACCCGCATGACGTCCCTCGACGTCGCCCCGCAACGGCTGGAGCTGGAGTTCGGGGTGAAGCTCAGCGGGGAAGCGGGGGCCGTCGTGGCCAAGGCGACGGGAGAGGCCCACCTGATCGTGCGTGCCGTGTGGGAAAGCTAGGCGGCGGTATGCCCGGAGGGCCGGGTGTCCGGATCCGGCCGCGGGGGAGCGAGGCCCTCTCCCGCACCGCACCCCGATCCGCCTACCATGCACGGGCGGCGGTGTGCCGCGGCGCGGGGCCGGATGCCGGACGTCCCGGACGCAGGAGGGGGCCGAGGCGTGGAAGAGACCACGGGGGTCGAGTGCGGACTGCCGGACATCGCCGCATGCACCGTCGACGAACTGCGCGCGCTTCCCGGTTCCGTACTCGCGGTGGCCCTGGAGCGGCTGCAGACGGAGGCCGCCCAGTCCCATGACGACGAATACACCAGCTGGCAGGCGAGCGCCTGACCCACCCGCGGTCGACGTCGCGGCCCTCCTCGACGAGGGCTGGCGGCCGGTCCCGCTGCGCCAGTTCGTCCTCAAGACCCGCAGCCGGTGCAACCTCGCCTGCGACTACTGCATCATCTACGAGCACGGCGACCGC
This sequence comes from Streptomyces sp. BBFR25, assembly GCF_044590125.1. Taxonomy (NCBI): domain Bacteria; kingdom Bacillati; phylum Actinomycetota; class Actinomycetes; order Kitasatosporales; family Streptomycetaceae; genus Streptomyces; species Streptomyces sp. BBFR25. The sequence continues at coordinate 2,445,266 of NZ_CP172447.1, read as the reverse complement.
ACCTGGCGCCGCCAGCCCCGCGCCATGAGCCCCGCCACCCTGCGCCGCACCGCCGAGCGGATCGCGGAGCACGCGCGGCGCCACGGGCTGCGGCAGGTCCGGGTCGTGCTGCACGGGGGCGAGCCCCTGCTGGCCGGTCCCGAAGGGGTCGCCGAGGCCGTGCGCACCGTCCGGGAGACCGTCCGGGAGGCGGGCACCGAGACCGAGTTCACCGTCCAGACCAACGGCACGCTGCTCGACACCCGCATGCTGGACACGCTGGCCGAGCACCGGGTGCGGGTCGGCGTCAGCGTGGACGGCGACCGGGAGGCGCACGACGCCCACCGCCGCACCCGCGGGGGCCGGGGCTCCTACGACGACGTGATGGCGGGCCTGCGGCTGCTGTCCGGCTCCTACCCGCAGCTGTACGCGGGGCTGCTGTGCACCGTGGACGCGGCCAGGGAACCGGTCGCCGTCTACGAGTCGCTGCTGGCGACCCGGCCGCCGCTGATCGACTTCCTGCTGCCGCACGGCCACTGGGGCGCCCCGCCCCCGGCACCGGCCGGGACGTACGGGCGCTGGCTGGCCGCCGTCTTCGACCGCTGGGCCGACGCGCCGCGCAAGGAGACCTCCGTGCGGATCCTCGACGAGCTGCTGCACACCGTGCTCGGCGGGCACAGCAGGCTCGACTGGGTCGGCGTCACCAGCAGCGTCTCCGTGTTCGTCGAGGCCGACGGGTCCATCCACCAGAACGACACGCTGCGCACCGGACCCGACGGCGCCTCCGAGAGCGGCCTCGACGTCTTCCGGAACTCCTTCGACGAGGCCCTGCTGCACCCGGGATTCGCCGCCCGGCAGGCCGGGGAACGCGCCCTGTCCGCGCAGTGCCTGCGCTGCCCGGAGCTGTCCGTGTGCGGCGGCGGCGAGTACGGGCACCGCTACCGGCCGGGCTCCGGCTACCGCGCGCCCACCGTGTACTGCGCGGACCTGCTGCTGCTCATCGGGCACATCAGACGCCGGCTCGCAGCCACGGCGGCGCCGACGTGATCGGCCCGTACGTCCTGCCGGACGACGTCTTCGACGCCCTGGCCGCGGGGGAGGGCGGCCGGCCCGCGGTGCTCCTGCTGCGGCGCGCCCGGCGCAGCCGCAACCTCCTGCTGCTGCGCCGCGCCCTGGACGGACCGTGCGGCGGGGCCGCCGAAGCGGCCGCGGGCCTGCTGGCGGGTGTCGAACGCGTCGCCCCCGAGGCGGCCCGGTCGGTGATCGACGGCCCCGCCTTCGGCGCCTGGGCAGCCCGGACCCTGCGGGACTGCCCGGCGCACGGCCGGGGCGGATGCGCCGGGCGGGACCTCGCCGCCCTCACGGTCCTCGCGGCGGTACGGGCGGCCCACCCGGCCCGGATCACCGTGCCGGTGCGGGAAGGGCGGCTGGCGCTGCCCGGCCTCGGCACGGTCACCGGGCTCGGCGAGGCGCCCGAGGCCCTGGTCGTCGTCGAGGCGACGGCGGGTGCCGAGGGGACGCCGGGCACCTCGGCCGGGAACTGCCGCGTCCGGGTCCGTGTCCTGACCGCCGCCGGGGAACGCGTCCTGCCGCGCGACCCGTCCCGCCCGGGACACGGCTGGCAGCCCGTCGCCGTGCTCGACGCCCGGCACCGGGGGCTGACGCTCCGGCTGCCGCTGGAGACCGCCACGCCGGAGCTGCCCGCGCTGGAGACGGCCAGCGCCGGTCCCGCCGCCTGGCGGGAACTCCTGCGGCAGGCCTGGGAGCTGCTCGTCGAGAACCATCCGCGCCGGGCCGAGGAACTCGCGGCCGGGCTGAACGGCATCGTGCCCCTGCCCGCCCCGGCACGCGGCGTGGCCTCCGCCACCTCGCGGCACGCCTTCGGCACCGTGCTCACCTCCTGGCCGGCCGACCCCGAGCGGCTGGCGCTGACCCTGCTGCACGAGTTCCAGCACAGCAAACTCAGCGCCCTGACCGACCTGGTGACCCTGTACGAGCCCGGCGGCAGGCCGCGGCTGTACGCGCCCTGGCGGCCCGACCCGCGGCCCCCCGGCGGCCTGCTCCAGGGCATCTACGCCCACCTCGGCGACCTGGCGTTCTGGCAGGACCGCAGCGGCAGGCGGCACGGGCCCGCGCGGGCCGACGCGGCCTGGCGCCTGGCGCAGACCCGGGCGCACGTCGAGCGCGGCCTGACGGAGGCGGCGGCCCACGTCCGCCTCACCGACCTCGGTGCCCGCTTCCTCGAACGGCTCGCGCGGACCGTGCGGGACGCGGAAGGGGACGGTGGCGGGTGCGGTGGTGCGCGGCTCGCGCGGGCCGTCGCCCGGGTGCAGGCGGGCGACGAGGCCGTCTGGCGGCTGCGCTGGGCGGCTGCCGACGACGCCGGAACCGACCGGCTGGCCGCGCGGTGGCGGTCCGGCCGCCCGGCCGGACCCCTGCCCCCGCAGGACGTACGGGCGGCCACCGGCGCCGTGGCCGGGCCGGGACCGGAGTTCGGGCGGTGGGCGGCCCGGCAGCGGGGCGCCGAACGGGCCCGGTCCGCCCGGGAGGCCGCCGACGCGGTGCTCGCCGCGCCGCACCGGGCGCAGGGGTGGGCGGAACTCGCCGCGTCGGCCGCCGAGGAGGGACGGCCGGGCGCGGATCTGTTGCGCGCCCGCACCGAACTCGTCCGCGACCTCGTCCTACGGCTCACCGCACACCAAACGGCGACACCGCCCGGCACTCCATCGCCCCACCCACCCGACCCCCTGGCCCTGGCAGCCTGGCTGGCGGACACCGACCCCGATCCGGGTCCGCCTCCCGGTGACGGACTCGCGGTCCCGGCGGGGCCCGGCTCCGCGGAGGTGCCCAAGGGTCCCGCCGCCGGGGCCGGGACTGCGGCAGGCGGGGAGTCCGGAGCAGGCGGGGAGTCCGGTCAGAACACCGGTGTCTCGATGTCGCAGAACGCGCGCTCGCCCCTGGCGAAGACCTCGGCGACCGGGTAGTCCCGTCCCAGGGTCCCGGAGAAACGGGTCAGGACGTCGGCGAGGAGGGCCTCGGCCTCCTCGCCCCGTCCCAGCGCGCGCAGATCGTGCGCCAGGTTGCCGCCGCAGACCAGGGTCACCGGGTGATCCGGCCCGACGGTGGCCCGCAGCGCCTCCAGATGCCGGCCGTCCGCCTGCGCCGCCTCCTCGTGGCGGCCCGCCGCGTGCAGGTCGTTGGCGAGGTTGACGCCGCAGCGCAGCGTGCAGTTGTGCTCCGGACCGAAACGGGCCGCCAGCTTCTCGTACGCCGTCAGGTTCAGGGACAGCGCCCGCTCGTGCTCGCCCAGCGCGCTGAGGACCAGGGCGTGGTTCGTCTCGGTCATCGGCAGATAGGGATGGTCCGCGCCGAACAACTGCTCGTACCCGGCGACGGTCTGCGCGGCCAGCCGCTCGGCGTCCTCCAGTTCGCCGCGCAGCAGCAGGTCGATGGCGTAGTTGCCCACCGCCGCCAGCGTGTTGAGGTCGCCCTCGCCGTACCGCGCCCGGTAGCGCTCCACCGTCCGCGACGACCGGTCGTACGCCTCCTCGTAGGCGCCCATCGCGCGCAGCGAGACCGCGAGGTTCTTCGCCACGTCCAGGGTGGACGGGTGCTCGCGGCCCTGCCGGTCCCTCAGCTTCGGGTACAGCGTCCGCAGCGACTCGGTGGAGCCCCGGTAGTCGCCCAGCTCCCGCTGGTCGCGGGCGTAGTTGGCCGCCACCACGAGCGTCACGGGGTCGTCGGGGCCGAAGATGCGCACCCGCCGCTGGTAGGTGTCCGCGTCCAGCTCCAGCGCCTCCTGGAAACGGCCGAGCAGCCGCAGGTCCAGCGCGTGGTTGGCGGCCGACATCAGCGCCAGCGGGTAGTCCCGGCCGAAGCTCCTCGTCAGCCGCTCCAGGGTGTCGGCGTCCCGCTCCGTGGCCTGCTCGAAGTCGCCCAGCACCCGCAGGTCGGCCGCGTTGCTGTTGGCGATGGCCAAGGTCTCCTCGTGGTCCTCGCCGAACACGCGGCGGGCCCGCACCAGCAGTTGGGCGTTCAGCTCCCGGGCCTCGTCGAAACGGCCGAAGTTGCGGATCAGCGTGGCGTAGGAGCGGGTGGTGCGCATCGTCTGCGGATGGTCGTCGCCCAGCCGCTGCTGCCACTCCTTGCGGGCGAATTCGGCCAGTTCCGTGCCGCCGGTGTAGTCGCCGTGCAGGTACAGGTAGCGGATCTCGTTGATGACCAGGTCCCGCACCTCCCGGTGGTCGCACTCGACGGCCCGGGTGGGCCGGATGTGCGGCCGCAGCTCGGAGTAGCGGCGCCAGTTGTCGTTGTCCTCCGGCTCCTGCGGGTCGGCGGCGGCCAGCAGCACGTGGGTCAGGTGGTAGGTGTCCTCCTGCTCCTGCTCCGACATCTGGTTGAAGAGCACCGCCTGCACCAGCCGGTGCATCTGGAGGCTGTTGCTGCGGTGGTCGATCCGGGCGAGGGCGAGCCGGCCGATCTCCCGGGTGGCCAGGCCCAGTTCGACGGGATCGCGCAGCGCCTCCGCGAGCGGCGAGGGCAGCGGGGCGAACGCGGCACTGCGCAGCATGGCCCAGCTGATCGGCTCCGGGGCCATGCAGGAACACAGCCGCAGCAGTTGCACGGCCGCGGGACTGCGCCGCTCCAGGCGCTCCATCGCCAGGTTCCAGGTCGCCACCACGGAGTGCGGGTACCCCGAGGGCACGGAGGTGTCCAGCAGCCGGTCCGCGTGCTCGCGCAGCAGCTCCAGGTACTCGTCGACCGACATCGCCGTCTCCGCGTGCCAGGCACCGGCCTGCTCCACCGCGAGCGGCAGGTCGCCCAGCGCCTCCGCGAGGCGGGAGGCGTCCTGCGCGGGCATACCGGGCACCCGGCGCTGCAGGAAGCGGACCGACTCCTCGCGGGAGAAGACGTCCACCGAGACGGGGTGCGCGTGACCGGCCCAGCTCTGGTTGCGGGACGTGATCAGGATGTGCCCCTCGCCGGAGGGGAAGTACTCCTCCAGGTCCTCGGGCCGGTCGGCGTTGTCGAAGACCAAGAGATACCTGCGGTAGGGAGAGCCCCGGCGCAGCGCGTCGAGGACGAGCGGAAGCGCCTCGTCACCGCTGGGCCCGGCCTCCAGGCCCAGGTGCGGTGCGAGAGCGGCGATGGCGGAGCGGACCAGGGCGGGGTCCTCGGCGTTGATCCACCAGATCAGCTGGTACTGGGACTGGTAGCGGTAGATGTACTCCACGGCCAGCTGGGTCTTGCCCACGCCGCCGAGGCCGAAGAAGGCCTGCGGCACGATGGCCGCGCGACGGTCGGCCAGCCGGTCGTGCAACTGGGTGATCAGCTCGCTGCGCCCGGTGAAGTTGTGGTTGCGCGGCGGGATGCGCCGGCCCCACACCTGCGGCACGGTCTCCTCGAAACGCATCGGACGGGTGAGCGTCGGAAGCGCGCCCGTCGGAGCCGGCGCGGTCTTCGGAGGGCCGTTGACGCCGACCGGGTGAGAGGCGGACTCGGCCACGGATGGATCCCTTCCCGCTGCGTGCCGTGACTGTTCCCCCGTCGGCGCGGACGTCCCCCCGGCCCGGGTGCCGGGCCCGGCCGGACGGGGGCGGCCGGCGCCCGTTTCGATGGCTCCGCTGGTCGATGTGGTGTCAGTCACACCGTCATCGTATGGCGACTTTGCGTCACCATCGCCCCCGGGCCGCTGCTGCCGGGAGATGAGGTCCCGCAGCTCGCGCGCGCGGGCGGCGAAGCCGCCGCCCAGGGCGTCGGCGACCGCCGCGTCGACCTTGGCGAAGGGCAGGCTCTCGACGCTGATCCGGGAGGGCAGCCCGCGCGAGGGATCGGTCAGCGTCGCGTCGAACCGGTACGGCGCCGAGGAGTGCTCCGCCAGGTACCCCGACACGGCCGTCAGGACCCGGCGGCTCTCCTGCCGGTGCAGCGAGCCCAGCAGCAGCGACCGCACGGTCTCGGGAAAGTCGAACTCGGTCTGCTCGGCCGGGCGGGGCTGCGCCGGCACCGGGTGCAGCAGGCCGGACAGGAAGACCTCCGCCAGGTGCGAGGGGGTGGTGCGCGGCGCCATGACCTGCTGCACCAGGCGCATCACCGGCAGGAACAGCGGGGCGGCGGCGAGATATCCGGCCAGTTCGAAGGCCTGCGGCGAGGCCTCCGCGCGGAACGCCAGCACCCGGTCGAGGGGCGACAGCCGCTCGTCCCGCACCGAAGGCCCCGGACCACCCGGACCGGGGCCCTGCCCCTGCCCCTGCCCCTGCCCCTGCCCCTGCTCCGGACGCGGGACGGCGTCGGCCCGCACCGCGTACCCCTGGAACGGCGAGGACTCCGGGCGCGCGACCAGCCGCGCCCACATCTGCAGCGCCGCCGGGGCGAGTTCGACCACCGGCACCAGCAGCCCCGGTCGGTCGGCGTCCGCACGCAGGTCCGCGTTGGGGGCGCCGGGCCGGGAAGCCTTGAGCGCGACGGGGAGCGGCCGCAGCCCGGTGCGGTGCCACAGCCGCCGGTCGAGCGGCTGCACCAGCGCCGTCGGGCCGCCGCGCGCCCAGCGGGCCAGCAGCCGGTGCGCCGCGCCCGAGGCCCAGCCGGGGCCGATCGCGTCACTGAGGACCAGGACCGCGCCGCGCGGGGAGTGGTGCAGCCGCCCGTCCGCACCGGCGGAGCGCGGAGCGCCGCCGTCCGGCCACGGCGGCGGGGTGGTGCGCACCGTCACGGAGCCGCCCGGCAGGTGCTCGAGCCAGCGCACGGTGATCGAGCGGAAGGCCCCCACCCGGCGCAGCACCGCGCGCAGTTCGGCCACCGCGCCGTCCCACAGCACCATCGACTCGCCGGTGTCCACCACCAGGACGAGGTCCAGCCAGGGCTCCTCCGCCGGGACCAGCACCGGCTCCCAGACGTCGGTCTGGGCCGCCCGGTCGGCCGTCGCCTCCTCGTCCAGCCGGTGCCGGACGCTGGACGCGGCACGCCGCCGCAACGGCCGCAGGGCCTTGGCCAGCTCCGCCGTCCCGGCCAGCGGCCGCACCCCCGGTGAGCGCACCGGCAGCGCCGGTACGGGGGCGCCCGTACGACCCTCCGGCGCGCCCGTGCTCCGTACGTGCAGCCGGGGCGCCCCGGTACCCGGCGCGGCCCCATCGGCCCAGGAGTCGTCCGGCGCCGGGCCGGGCGGGTCCGCCGCCGGACGGGCACCGGGCCGGCGGCGCGGTGCGCCCGGCTCCAGCTGGCCCGCGATCCCGGACAGCCGGGGGGTGCCCGCCGCCGGACGAGCGGGCTCCGGGTCCTGGGGGGCGTGGGCCAGCCGCGCCGCGAGCCACAGGACCTCGGCGATCTCCCGGGCGTCCGGAGCGGGGCGCTCCGGCGGTTCGTACGGCATCAGGGCCCCGTCTCCAGGTGCCGCCACAGCGTGCGCAGCAGGTCCTGCCACTGCTCCGGGTCCTCGTCGGCGCCCGCCCGCGCCAGCTGGATGGCGCTCAGCAACTGGTCCACGGCGACGCTCCCGTTGCTCTGCTCCGCGAGGAACGCCTCCACCAGGGGCGCCGCCTCCTCCAACGCGTCGGCGCCCAGGTGCGCGGCGACGATCGCCGCCAGCCGGTCGGGTCCCGGCTGCTCGATGTCGTAGCGCAGGCAGCGCCGGGCGAAGGCGGCGGGGAACTCCCGCTCCTCGTTGGAGGTGATCACCACGAACGGGAAGGCCCAGCACTCCACCTCGCCGTCCGTCACCGGTGCGCTCTGCCCGTCCGCCGTCCGCACCGGCACGGTGCGCTGCTCCGGCGGCAGCCGCAGCAGCTCCTCCACGGTGAACCGGCCCTCCTCGAACACGGTGAGCAGGTCGTTGGGCAGGTCGATGTCGCTCTTGTCCAGTTCGTCGACGAGCAGGACCCGCGGCCGGCGGCGGGGCAGCAGCGCCGTGCCCAGCGGGCCGAGCCGCAGGAAGCGGCCGATGTCGCCGGTGCCGCCCCCGGTCTCCAGACCGGCCCGGCGCAGGTTGGCCTCGTGCAGCCGGCCGATGGCGTCATAGGCGTACAGGCCGTCCCGCAGCGTGCTGCGCGAGGTCACCGGCCAGTGCAGGACGGGGCCGAGGCCCAGCTCGTAGGCGACCGCGTGCGCGAGGGTGGACTTGCCGGTGCCCGGGCGCCCGGTCAGCAGCAGCGGGCGGCGCAGCAGCAGGGCCGCGTTCACCGCGTCGACCAGTCCGTGGTCCACCTGGAAGACCCGGCCCCGCCGGGTGTCCGCGGGCTGCGGGGGCACGGGCTCGTCCTGCGGCGGCATGCCCTGCTGCAGCGGGCGCCAGCTCGGCGGGTCGGGCAGCCGTTCGATGCCGTTGTGCGGGACACCGTCACCGCGGTAGATCCACCACGCCGGCGGCTGCGGGGCTGCGGGCTCGGTCACGACGAGGCACCTCCGGGAGCGGGAGCTGGTGGGGTCAGGGGCGTGTGCGGGGGCAGCCGGTCGAAGGGGTCCCACAGGAAGCCGAGCCGCAGACCGCCCCCGACCCGCGGCCGGGCCGCACCCGGCCGGGACGACCACTCCCCGCGGCGGGCCCGCAGCACCTCCCCGGGCAGCGCGCGTGCCCCGGCGGCCCGCAGCCGGTCGGGCAGGTCGGCGGCGACGGACGGCCCGTCCTGCTCGTCGTGCGCCCACACCAGGGCGGGCACCCCCGCGTCCAGGGCCGCGTCGAACTCGGCGTCGGGGGCGCGTCTGCGGGGCACCCGCGGCGGGAACCCGAGGATCAGGGCCAGTGGTCCGTCGTCCGCGTACAGGGCGGAGAACAGGGCCTCGTAGGACGAACCGTCCTGGTTCCGGGCGGGGACCACTGCGACCACGCCATCTCCGGAGAGTGCGGACAATGCCTTCATCCTGTCCCACTTCCGGGACCAGTTATGCCCCCAGTCGACCCATTCCGACGCGTTCTGGCGCTCGAGGCTGCGCACGGCGACGGGGTGTACGACCCCCAGACGCACCTCTGCGCCGCTCGGCGTCGTGATCGGCAGGCCGTCGACCGGCCGCCCCAGCAGCTCGCGGGGCAGGACGAACTCCACGAACAGGTCGGGGGAGTCGATGGCCTTCTCCCGGCGCATCCGGATGATCTCGTCCACCACGAGCCGCTCCAGCCGCCCCAGCCGCATGGCCTCGGTGTACTGCTGCACCGCCTCCCGCGGGGCGCCCTCGTGCTGCCGGAAGACATCGAGCAGGTAGTGCCGGCTCGGCGACGCGGGAGTGACGCGGAAGGTGGCGTACGTCCACCGGGTGCCCGCCCCGCCGGGGCGCACCCGGCGCTCCAGCAGCGGACCGGGGTCGACCGCCGGGGTGCAGTGCCCCGCCCGCCCGCGCACCCAGCGCGCCAGTTCCTGTCCGCGGGGCCCGGGGACCCGGCGGGACAGCGCGGCGACGAAGGTCAGCAGCGGCGGCACCGGCCGGCCCGCCTGGGCGATGTGCCGCAGGTCGTGCACGATGCCGAGGATGTCCTCGGGGGAGCCCTGCCAGGGGCGGCGCACCGGCCCGAGCGCGTCGTCGCGCAGCCCCACCAGACCGGGCATCGCGAGCCGGCCGTCGAGCAGCAGCCGGTAGAGGTCGTCCATGGCCTCGTCGTCGAACGGGCCGTCGTCCGGGTCCGGCGGCCCCGGCGCGGGCCCCGGCGCCGGACGGTCGCCGGACAGCGCCAGCGCCGCCCGTAACGGGGGCCAGTCGCGGGCCAGCCGCTCCAGCGGGATCATCCACGTCACGCCCGCCTCGGGCGACTTGTCGCGGAGCACGGCGAGCCCGGCGACGCGGGAGGTCACGGCGTCCCGGACCCCGCAGCCGCTGTAGCCGCGGGCCACCCGGCGGCCGGTGTCCGGCGCGTCGTTCAGCTGGATCAGCGCCGACTCCGGGCCGCCCCGACCGGCCATCAGGCAGTCCGCCCACACTCCGTGCGGCTGGCCCTGCGGATAGCCGTACACCTGCATGGGCCGCTTGGCGGCGTAGACGCCGGTGGAGAGATGGGCGTGCGAGGTGGGGAACCGGCCGCCCGCCTGCCCCAGGTCGCCGTGCAGGGTGAGCACCGCGACGTCCTCGTGGTGGCTGCCGCCCGTGTAGCGGTGCCCGCCGCCCGGGGAGCCGGTCAGTTTCAGCCCGCTGCTGAGGGTCACCGTGACGGTGGCGTGCGGGTCGTCCTCCAGGCGTCCGCCCATGGCCGACGTCACGACGTGGGCGCAGGTCAGCACATAGCGGGGCGGGACGATGACACCGCCGCCGACCGGGTTCCCGGCCGGGCCGAGGATGCTCACCTGCCAGTCGTCGGTGACGGCCGTCCGCACGACCGGTTCCGTCGCCAAGACGCCCTCCCCCCCGTCCGCCACCGCAGGCCCCGACCGTCTGCGGAGCCGCCATAGTAGCGGTCCGCGCCGGGGGAAGCAGAGGGGGCAACAACCCTTTGCGTACGGCCGGTTGGCCAGGTGTTCGGCCTGTTCGGCCGGTTCGGACGGCTGCCGTCAGCGGATCGTGATGGTGACGCTCGAGCCCTCGGGAGCCGTGTCCCCGCCGTCCACGGACTGCTTCTTGACGGTGTCGCCGAACAGTCCGAGCAGACCGCGGTCCTCGTCCACCTCGAAGCCCGCGTCCTCCAGCTTCCGCTTGGCGTCGTCCACGCTGTCCCCGACCACGTCCGGGACCTCGATCATCCGGGGGCCCTTGGACACCGTGAGCGTCACCGTGTCCCCCTCGGCCGCCCGGCCGCCCGGCTCCGGCGTCTGCCTGGCCACCTGGCCGCTGTCGTACTCCGAGTTCACCCGCTCGGCGGCGACCTTCACCTCAAGACCGGCCCGGGTCAGCTCCTCCCGCGCGTCGGCCAGGTCGTCGCCGGTGACGTCCGGGACGTCGATCGGGCTGCCCTTGCTGACGACCAGGGCGACGGCGGAGCCCGCGCGCACCGTGGTGCCCGACCCGGGCTTGGTGGAGATCACGAAGCCCTTGGCCGCCTCGTCGCTGAACGCCCGGGTCACCATGCCCGGCTCCAGCCCCTCGTCCTCGAGCAGCGTCCGGGCCTTGTCCAGCTTGTAGCCCGTCACGTCCGGCAGCTTCACGGTGTCGGGGCCGTCGGAGACGGTGAGCGACACGGAGTCGTTCTTGCGGATGCGGTCGCCCACCCCCGGGTCGGTGCTGATGACCTTGCCGCGCTCCACGGTGTCGCTGTAGGCGTGCCGCACCTTGCCGACGTCGAGACCGGCGTCGTCCAGCCGGTCCCGGGCCTGTGCCTCGGTCTTGGACAGCAGCGGCGGCACCTTGGTGAACTGGCCGGAGTTGATGTACCAGACGCCCGTGCCGACCCCGAGCACCAGCAGGACGGCCACCACGATCGCCAGCGGCCCGCGGCGCAGCCGGAGCCGCCGGGACGGGGCGGGGTCCGGCGGGGGAGCGGCGAGCCGGCTGGTGTGGTTGTCCTCGTTGACGGGCAGCGGCCGGGGCATCGTCAGCGCGCGCGGGATCACGCTGGTGCGGTCCTCGCCGTTGTCGTGCTCCCCGGCGAGCGCCTGCGGCGGGACGGCGTCCAGCTGGTCCGCGCTCAGCGCCTCACGCGCCTCGCGGGCCCGCGCGAGCAGCGCCACGGCGTCGTGCGGCCGGATCTCCGGGTTGCGCGCGGTGGCCGCGGCGACCAGCTCGTCCAGCTCGTACGCAAGCTCCGGCACGGCCGCCGACGGCGGCGGCACGTCCTCGTGGAGGTGCTTGTAGAGCACCGCGGCGGGCGAGTCCCCGTCGTGCGGCTTGGCGCCGGTCAGCATCTCGTACAGGACGACACCGCACGCGTACACGTCGACCCTGGGGTCGGCGGTGCCCTGCTCGATCTGCTCGGGCGCCAGATAGGAGACGGTGCCGAGGACGGCACCGGTGGTGCTGGTGACGGTGTCCACGGCGCGGACCAGGCCGAAGTCGGCGACCTTGACCCGGCCGTCGTCGCCTATCAGCACGTTCTCCGGCTTCATGTCCCGGTGCACGAACCCCGCCCGGTGCGCGGCGCCCAGTGCGGCGAGGACCGGCTCCAGGATGTCCAGCGCGGCCCGCGGCCTGAGCGCCCCGCGCTCGCGCAGCACGTCCCGCAGGGTGCAGCCCGCGATGTACTCCATCGCCAGGTAGACGTACGCCCCCTCGGCACCCTGGTCGAAGACCTGGACGACATTGGGGTGGTCGAGCCGGGCCACCGACTTGGCCTCGCGGATGAACCGCTCGACGAAGGTGGCGTCGGTCGCGAGCGTCGGGTGCATCACCTTCAGCGCGAGCACGCGGTCCAGGCGGGTGTCCACGGCCCGGTAGACCGTGGCCATCCCGCCGACCGCGATCCGCGCCTCGACGCGGTACCGGCCGTCGAGCACCTGCCCGACGAGGGGGTCCAGAAGGGTCGTGTCCACGCAGGTGAGTCTACGAGCCACCACAGACACCCCGCGTCGCCGACCGGAATCGGGGCGGGACTGTGACGCACTTAGCTGCGGGCAATCGTGCCGCTGGGGCGGCACGGGTGGGCGCAGCGGCATCCCGTCACGCCGGGCTGCGCCCTCCCGCCCAGCCTCAGCGCCGCTCCGCTAGAAAGCGGGCCGCTCCGGATCCAGTACCGCCAAGCCCTCCGCAGGAGACGACGCCTCGGCGAAGTGCCGCCGCGGAATCCGCCCGGCCCGCCGGGCCAGCCGCCCCGCCTCCACCGCGGAGCGCATCGCGGCAGCCATCAGCACCGGCTCCTGCGCCCGCGTCACCGCCGAGGCGAGCATCACACCCGCACACCCCAGCTCCATCGCCAGCGCCACGTCCGACGCCGTACCGGCCCCCGCGTCCAGGATCACCGGCACGCGCGCGTGCTCCACGATCAGCTGGAAGTTGTGCGGGTTGCGGATCCCGAGCCCGGACCCGATCGGCGAGCCCAGCGGCATGATCGCCGCGCACCCGACGTCCTCCAGCTTCCGCGCGAGCACCGGGTCGTCGTTGGTGTACGGCAGGACGGTGAAACCGTCGTCGACCAGCGTCTCCGCCGCGTCCAGCAGCTCGATCGGGTCCGGCAGCAGGGTGCGCTCGTCGGCGATGACCTCCAGCTTGACCAGGTCCGTGCCGAGCGCCTCGCGCGCCAGACGGGCGGTGAGCACCGCCTCCCCGGCGGTGAAGCAGCCGGCCGTGTTCGGCAGCACCCGGATGCCGAGCCGCTCCAGCACGGACAGCACCGAGCCGTGCACCGAGGCGTCCACCCGCCGCATCGCGACGGTCGTCAGCTCCGTACCGGAGGCCACCAGCGCGCGCTCCAGGACGTCCGGGCTGGGCGCCCCGCCCGTACCCATGATCAGGCGGGACGCGTACGTCGTGCCGCCGAGGACAAAGGGATCGTCGGCCATGGTCAGCCTCCTTGGACGGCGGTGAGGACCTCGACACGGTCGCCCTCGGACAGCGCGGTGGCGGACCACCGCGCGCGCGGGACGACGGTCTCGTTCAGGGCGGCGGCCACTCCGGACGGCGCCCGGGTGAGCGTGCCCACCAGCGCGTCCAGGGCGGTGCCGGGAGCCACCTCGCGCGGCTCGCCGTTGACGGAGATGTTCATGCGGGCTGCTCCGAGAGTGCGGGGGCGGTGGCGAAGCGCCGGGGGCTGAAGGGGCGGGCCTCCTCGGGCAGCTCCCCGCCGGTCAGGGCGTCCGCCATGACGTCGCCGGTGACGGGGGTGAGCAGGACGCCGTTGCGGTAGTGACCGGTGGCGAGCAGCAGGCCGTCCAGCGCGGTCGGGCCGAGCAGCGGGGCGTTGTCCGGTGAGCCGGGGCGCAGACCCGCGCGGGTCTCCGTCAGGGGCAGCTCAGTGATGCCGGGGACCAGCTCGTGCGCGTCGCGCAGCAGCTCGTAGACGCCGCCCGCGGTGACCGTCGTGTCCCAGCCCAGCTCCTCGCTGGTGGCGCCGACGACCAGCTCGCCGCTCTCCCGGGGCACCAGGTAGACGTGGTTGCCGCGCACCACGGCACGCACGGTCCGGTTCAGCAGCGGCCCCGGCGTCCGCGGCATGGCCAGCCGCAGCACCTGCCCCTTCACGGGCCGCACCGGCGGCAGTACGGCCTCCGGCACGCCCGTGAGCCGCCCGCTCAGGCTGCCCCCGGCCAGCACCACCTGTCCGGCCTCCAGCGCGGTGCCGTCGGCGGTGACGACGCCCGTGGCGCGGTCGCCGGGCCCGACGGTGAGCCGCTCGGCCCACACCCGGTGGAAGGCCACGCCCGCGTGTGCGCAGGCGGCCACCAGCGCCCGGGCGAGGCGGCGGGGATCGATCTGGTGGTCGCCGTCCACCCGGAGCCCTCCGCGCACGCCCGGCGCGAGCATCGGCTCCAGACGTCGGCACTCGCGCCCCGACAGCCACTCCGACTCCAGGCCGGAGCGCTGCTGGAGCGCGTGCAGTTCGCGCAGGTGGGCACGGTCGTCGGCGTCCAGCGCGACGGCGAGCGTGCCGCAGCGGCGGTAACCGAGGTCCTGGCCGGTCAGCTCGGTCAGCTCGGCCGCGAACTGAGGGTAACGGCGGGCCGAGGCGAGGTTCAGCGCGAGCAGCCTCTCCTCGCCGTAGTGCAGCTCCGTGACGGCGGCCAGCATCCCGGCCGCCACCTGGGCCGCCCCGCCGCCCGGCTCGGGGTCCACGAGGGCCGTGACCAGCCCGCGCTGCGCGGCCCGCCAGGCGGTGACGAGCCCGATGATCCCGCCGCCGAGGACGAGGACGTCGGGGGTACGTGACGTACGAGGCGTGTGTGGTGGAGACGACATGGGCGTCCAGCCCCTCCCTTCGCCGGCATGACCCGGATCAGGTTCGTACGGTCGGAGGCCGCCAGCCTCCCTCTCAGCCCGGTGCGTCCGGGCTCCCGCGAGTGCCTTACGTTGGCCACCCTAGCCCGCAGCGCAACTCACGTGTAAGGGAGCCTCCACCCGTGGCGCGTTCACTCGACGGCCTCGTCCTCGCCCCCGTCGCCGACCAGGCCCCCGGCCAGGTGGGCACCCGGACCCGGTTCACCTACCACGAGCAGGACGGCGCCGTGTGGGCCGAGTACGCGGGCGGTGACGTGGTCCGCGGGCACCTGGTGGGCACCAGGGAGGGCGACCGCCTCGACTTCCGGTACGTGCAGCTCAAGACCGACGGCAGCACGTCGTCGGGGCACTGCGTGTCCACCGTCGTCGAACTGCCGGACGGGCGCGTGCGACTGGACGAGAGCTGGGAGTGGGAGTCGCAGCCGGGCAGCGGGACCAGCGTGGTGGAGCAGCTCACCGCGCACGGGCACTGACCGGCCACACGCCGGGTGTCTATGGTGATCAGGTGAGCGAGCAGACGCGGGAACGGGGACAGGGACCGGCGGCGGACGCGGAGCGGCGCGCGGTCGTCGTGGGCGCCGGGATGGCGGGCGTGCAGACCGCGGTGGCCCTGCGCGAACAGGGCTTCACCGGCCCGGTGACCCTGATCGGCGCGGAACCGCACCAACCGTACGACCGCCCCCCGCTGTCCAAGGCCGTCCTGCTCGGCACCGCGGAGGGCTCCGCCTTCGACGTCGACTTCGAGGCGCTCGGCATTACCCTGCGGCTGGGCTGCGAGGCCCTGGGCGTCCGCCCCGGCGAGCACGTCCTGGACACCTCCGAGGGGCCCGTGCCCTACGACGTCCTCGTCCTGGCGACCGGCGCCGAACCGGTCCACCTCCCGGGCGCCGAGGGCGTGCCCGGCGTGCACCTGCTGCGCACCCTGGACGACGCCGAGCGGCTGCGGCCGGTGCTCACCCGGCAGCACGACATCGTGGTGGTCGGCGCGGGCTGGATCGGCGCCGAGTTCGCCACCGCCGCGCGCGAGGCGGGTTGCGCGGTGACCGTGGTGGAGGCCGCCGACCGCCCGCTGGCCGACGCGCTGCCCGCCGAGGTCGCCGCGCCGATGACCGCCTGGTACGCCGACGCGGGCGCCGAACTGCGCACCCGCGCGCGCGTGGAGCGCGTCGAGCCGGGCGGCCCCGGTGAGCCCGGCCGGGTCGTCCTCGACGACGGCACCCGGCTGGCCGCCGGCGCGGTCGTCGTCGGCATCGGCGCCCGCCCCGCCACCGGCTGGCTGGCCGGCTCCGGCATCGCCCTCGGCGCGCACGGCGAGGTCCTGGCCGACGACCGTCTGCGCACCTCCGCGCCGGACGTCCACGCGGTCGGCGACTGCGCCTCCTTCCCGTCCGCCCGCTACGGCGAGCGGCTCCTGGTGCACCACTGGGACAACGCCCTCCAGGGCCCGCGCACGGTCGCCGCCGACATCGTCGGCGCCCCGGCCGGTGAGACCCCGGCGGCCTACGACCCGGTGCCGTACTTCTGGTCCGAGCAGTTCGGCCGCTTCGTCCAGTACGCCGGTCATCACACGGCCGCCGACACCACCCTGTGGCGCGGCGACCCGGCGAGCCCGGCGTGGACGGTCTGCTGGCTGCGCGAGGGCCGCCTGGTCGCCCTGCTGGCGGTGGGCCGCCCCCGCGACCTGGCGCAGGGCAAGCGCCTGATCCAGGCGGGCACGCCGATGGACCCGGAGCTGCTGACCGACCCGGCGAAGCCGCTGAAGGCGGCGACGGCGGCGACGGCGTAGTCGGGTTTCCGACTGTCAGTGCCAGGTGGCAGGCTGGAGGCGTGACCGAGATTGACGCAAAGACCGATGCTCTCGTACCCGCCTGGCTCACCGTTCCCGACATCGCCGAGATGCTCGGTGTCGAGGTGACCCGGGTGCGCCAGCTGATCAGGGAAGGCCAGCTCATCGCCGTACGCCGCGGTGAGAACCGCGCGCTGCACATCCCCGCGGCCTTCATCGACGAGGACAAGGTCGTCAAGGGCCTGGCCGGGACCCTGACGCTGCTGCGGGACGACGGCTTCACGGCCGAGGAGATGCTCGAGTGGCTCTTCACGCCCGACCCGAGCCTGCCCGGCACCCCCGCCCAGGCCCTGACCGAGAATCGCGGTACGGAGGTGAAGCGCCGCGCCCAGGCGCTCGCCGTCTGACCGACCCCCCGCCGATCCGCCACACCGCCCGGCGTGCGGGCTCCGCACGCCGGGCGCCCGTGCCCGTACGCCACCATCGCGCGGCCCTTCACGGGCCCACGCCACCTGACCGGGGGGACACCCGCATGCCCGACACCGCCGCCACCACCGCCCGCGCCCGGCTCGCCGACGCCCGGCTCTACCTGTGCACGGACGCCCGCCGGAGCCAGGGCGACCTGCCCGAGTTCCTGGACGCCGTGCTCGCCGGCGGCGTCGACATCGTGCAGCTGCGGGACAAGGGCATGGAGGCGGCCGAGGAGCTGGAGCACCTGGAGGTCTTCGCCGACGCCTGCGCCCGCCACGGCAAGCTCCTCGCCGTCAACGACCGCGCGGACGTCGCCCACGCCGCCCGCGCCGACGTGCTGCACCTCGGCCAGGGCGACCTGCCGGTGCCCGCCGCCCGGGCGATCCTGGGCGCCGACGTCCTCGTCGGCCGCTCCACGCACGCCGAGTCCGAGGCCGCCGCAGCCGCCGCCCAGGAGGGCGTGGACTACTTCTGCACCGGTCCCTGCTGGCCGACCCCCACGAAGCCCGGCCGCCACGCACCCGGCCTCGACCTGGTCCGCCGCACGGCGGCGCTGGGCACCGACCGTCCCTGGTTCGCGATCGGCGGCATCGACCTCGGCAACCTCGACGAGGTGCTGGACGCGGGCGCCCGGCGCGTGGTCGTCGTCCGCGCGATCACCGCCGCCGACGACCCGGGCGCGGCGGCGGCCGAGTTCGCGAAGCGGCTGCGGCAGGCGGCCCCGGCCCCGGCGTAGCCGCACGCCGTCGCGGCGCGTCGTCCCTGACGGGCAGGTGTCCAAAGGGTGGACAGCAACTCGACAATGCGGACAAATATCCCGCATCCGGTTGGGTGACCGCCGCACCCTGGCTAACCTGCCCATATGGCCCTCGGAACCGCAAGCACGAGGACTGATCGCGCCCGCACGGTGCGTGACATCCTCGCCACCGGCAAGACGACGTACTCGTTCGAGTTCTCGGCGCCGAAGACGCCCAAGGGCGAGAAGAACCTGTGGAGCGCGCTGAGGCGGGTCGAGGCCGTGGCCCCGGACTTCGTCTCCGTGACCTACGGTGCCGGCGGCTCCACGCGCGCGGGCACGGTCCGCGAGACCCAGCAGATCGTCGCCGACACCACGCTGACCCCGGTGGCCCACCTCACCGCCGTCGACCACTCCATCGCCGAGCTGCGCAACATCATCGGCCAGTACGCCGACGCCGGGATCCGCAACATGCTGGCCGTGCGCGGCGACCCGCCCGGCGACCCCGGCGCCGACTGGATCGCGCACCCCGAAGGCCTGACGTACGCGGCCGAACTGGTCAGACTCATCAAGGAGTCGGGCGACTTCTGCGTCGGTGTCGCCGCCTTCCCGGAGATGCACCCGCGCTCCGCCGACTGGGACACGGACGTGGCGCACTTCGTCGACAAGTGCCGGGCCGGCGCCGACTACGCCATCACCCAGATGTTCTTCCAGCCCGAGTCCTACCTGCGGCTGCGCGACCGGGTCGCCGCGGCGGGCTGCGCGACCCCGGTCATCCCCGAGGTCATGCCGGTGACCAGTGTGAAGATGCTGGAGAGGTTGCCGAAGCTCAGCAACGCCTCGTTCCCGCCGGAGCTGAAAGAGCGGATCCTCACAGCCAAGGACGATCCGGCGGCTGTACGCTCGATCGGCATCGAGTTCGCCACGGAGTTCTGCGCGCGGCTGCTGGCCGAAGGTGTGCCCGGACTGCACTTCATCACGCTCAACAACTCCACGGCGACCCTGGAAATCTACGAGAACCTGGGCCTGCACCACCCACCGCGGGCCTAGACCGGCCGCACGTATTTGCGACACACTGCGTAACGGTCACTGGGAGAGGGGCGTACATGGGCTGGACGGTCCTCTACATCGCGTTCGGCGTCGTCGCGCTGTGGCTGCTCGGCGAGGTGCTGCTGCAGTACAAGGCGCGGCTGCGCTGGCGGTTGCTCGCCTTCGGCGGCTTCGTCGGCGTCGTCGCCGGCGTGCTGATGTCGAACGTGCTCGTCATCGGTCTGGGTGCCGCCGCCTTCGCGGTCGGCCAGACCTACGTCACGCTGTCGTTCCGCCGCGGCTTCGAGGCGGGCTGGGCGGTCAACGCCCCGGCGAGCCTCGTCGGCAAGCGCGGGCGTCCCGAACGGGGCCGCCAGGAGCCGACGTCGGAGGTCTCCGGGCTCGGACCCGCCGAGGGCGACCGGGGCCCCCACGACGGCTACGACGAGCGCGCCCAGGCGCACGCCCAGGGTCAGGGTCAGGACGTCCCGCCGTACGGGCACGACGACTACGACCGCGACGACGTCTTCACCCCGGCCCGGCCCACCGCCGATCCCTCGGCCGCGGAGACCACCGCCGTCTACGAACCGCAGCCCATGCCGGACGACACCAACTCGTACGGCGTGTACACCGACGCCGGTTACGGCACCGGCCAGCAGCAGGCGGCCACCGCGCCGGGCGCCGACCAGGCCTACGCCTACGACTACTCCGGCTACGGCCAGCAGCAGGACTACGGCTACGACACCGGCGCCCAGCAGCAGTACGCCGCCTACTCCGACCCGTACATCGGCACCCCCACCTACGGCGGCGGGACGTACGACACCGGCGGCTACGACACGACCGGTGCGCAGAACTACGGCCAGCAGGGCTACGGGCAGGACCAGTACGCCACCGGCACGCCCGGCGGCTACGGCGGCGAGACCCCGGCCGGCGGGGTGTGGGTGCCGCAGCAGCGCAGCACCGACGAGCCCTACGGCGGCGAACTCCCGCCCGAGCAGCAGCCGTACCCCTACCAGGGCGACGGCCAGCCGCAGGGGCAGGGCCAGGGCTACGACGAGCAGTACCGCTACTGAGGAGCCTTCCTGAGGTCCCGGTCCGCCGCCGGGGCCTTCGGCGCCCGGTGACCGGCCCGGCGGCCGCTCACTGGGAGCCGCGGAACTCCGGCCCCTCCACCACGAGTCCGGCCACCAGCGCGCCCGACATCCCCGCGTGCGGCAGACCGCCGCCGGGGTGCGACCAGCCGCCGACGGTGAACAGGCCCTCCGTGCGCGTGCCGTTCGCCGGGTGCAGCAGCCGTCCGCCGGCGCCCGCGAGCGCGGGCGCCGGAACCGCGCCGTCCGCCACGCCGGTGTCCGCCGCGACCTCGGCCGGGGTGCGCACCTCGTGCCACAGGAGGCGGTCGCGCAGGTCCGGCACCGCCCGCGCGGCGACGTCGATCAGGCGCTCGGCCTGATGGCCGAACACCTCCCTGGTGGCCCGGTCCGACTCGCCGCCCAGGGCGGGCACCGTCGCGCTGAGCGTCACCGCCTCGTGGTCCGCGTCCGGGACCAACGCCGGGTCGTCGGGCCGCAGGACGGTGACGGTGGGCCGCGCGGCCATCGCGGGAGCGGCGCCGAACAGGCAGTCCAACTCGGCCTCACGGTCCGCCGCGTGCACCACCGTCCGGTGCGCCGTGCCCCCGGGGCGGCAGCCCCGCAGCGCCAGCAGCACCGTCAGCCGGCTCGACCCGCCGCGCCGCGCCGGCACGTCGTCCTCGCCGCGCACCGTCGATCCGCCGCACAGGCGGTCCAGTACCTCCGGCGCCACGCCGGAGACCACGAACTCGGCCTCCGCCAAAGCCCCTTCGGCCAGCTCCACGCCCGCCACCCGGCCGTCCTTCTCGACGATCCCGGTGACCTCCGCCTCGAAGCGGAACTCGACCCGGCGGGCCAGACACCGCTCGTACACCGCCCGGGCCAGCTCCCGCAGCCCGCCGCCGCGCACGTACCAGACGCCGAACGCGTACTCCATGTACGGCAGGACCGCGGCGTTCGCCGGGGCGGTGCGCGGGTCCAGGCCGTGGGCGAGCGCGTGGCCCTCCAGCAGGGCGGCGAGCCGGGCGTCGCGCAGCTCCCAGGCACCGACCTCGGCGAGCGTGCCCGCCCGCCGGGTGCGCAGCAGCCGCTTGTGCGGGACCGCCGGATAGGGCTCGCGCTCGGCCAGCACCCGCCAGTTCGGCCACAGCGGCTCTTCCAGCAGGGGGCGGCGCGTGCGGTCCCAGGTCTCCCTGGCCCGCACCAGGAAGTCGCCCCAGCGCCGCCCGGCGTCCGCACCGAGTGCCGCGTCCAGGGCGGCGACGACACCCGCGCGGGAGGCGTTCGGCAGCGAGACCTCCGTGCCGTCGGCGAACACGTGCCGGGACGACGGGTCGACCTGGACCAGCTCGACGCACGACTCCAGCGGCTCCTTGCCGGTCTTCACGAACAGATCGCGCCAGACCGCGGGCAGCGGGAGCAGACCGGGGCCGGTGTCGAAGGAGAACCCGTCCCGCTCGAACCGGCCCAGGGCCCCGCCGTACGTCCGTGTCCGCTCGTACACCACCACCCGGTGGCCCGCGACGGCCAGCCGGGCGGCCGCCGCCATGGCGCCCATCCCGGCGCCGATCACCGCAATCCGTGCCATGCCAGGGACTTTATCCGCCGCCACCGACACCGCCGTGCGAGGGCTGAGTACCGGAACGGGCGTCCAGATGACCGGTCGGCGGCGCCGCGCCGTGGGGCGGGGTGCCCAGGGCTGAGTAGCTGTACCTAGTACGGCAGATGAGTACGCGGGCGGATGGGCTGCGACCAGCGGGAACGAGAGAGTGGAGACACGGAGAGGGGCACGGCTCCGGAACCGGCGGCACGGGGCGCCGGAACGGAGCCGGGCCCGCGATCCGCTCCTTCCGCCGACCGTGGTCGGCGGGAGCGAGGCACGGGGGAGCCCGGAGGGACGACCGGCGACGGGAGCTCCGACGGGGGGACGTACGGGGGAGCAGGAGAAGGCGCCGGTCCGACGGCGGCCCGCGGGGGACGCGGCCACCACGGACCGGCGTTCTTCGTGCGCGGCCCGCGCGACCCGCGCGGGCCCGCCCCTTCCCGGTCAGCCCCGGCCGCTCACGCGCCCCTGGAGCAGCCGCGACAGCGCGGCGTGCACGTCGTCCAGGGAGCGCTCCGGCTGGAACGCCTTCCAGTCCAGCGCGGCCACCAGGACCATGCCGACGAGCGCGGCCGCGGTCAGCGGCACGTCGATCTCCTCGCTGAACTCACCGCTCGCCACACCCGCGCGCAGCACCCCCTCCACCACCGCCACGGCCTCCTGCCGGACCACCAGCAGCGTGGACTGCCAGGCCCGGTTGGTGCGCCACAGCTCGGCCACGTACAGCTGGGTGAAGGCCGGATAGCGGTCGATGAAGACGAGCCCCGCGCGGATCATCGCGTCCAGCGCGTCGACCCGGTCGCGGCCCTCCCGGGCGGTCTGTTCCGCGGCCTGGCGCAGCGAGGCGGTCAGCAGGCCGACACCGTGCCGCAGCAGCTCCTCGAAGAGGACGGACTTGCTGGCGAAGTTGTAGTAGACCGTGCCCTTCGCGACCCCGGCCCGCTCGGCGATCTCGTCCACGGTGGTGGCGGAGAAGCCCTGCTCGGCGATGAGGGTGACCGCCGCCTCGTAGAGCTTCTGCCGGGTGGCCTCGCGACGGCTGCCGCGCTGCGAGGCGGTGCTGCTGCTTTCCATGGTCCCGATTCTCACAGCACCCTGCACGGCGCGTTCACCGCAGGCCCGCCCACGACCCGAACCGAACTGTCGATCGAAACAAAAGTCCAGGTCAGAACGGATTGTCAGTGCCATACCTCACGATGGGCACATACGGCACCTCCTGCCAGGAGTGTGCCGTCACGGAGACGACAGGAGGATCGTCATGGCCCACTCGTCCGCAGCCGCCGCCCGGCGGCGCCGCGCAGCCGGCCCTGCACCCTCACTGACCGGACCGGCGAGCGACGTGCACCCCGTGCTCCGCCGGACGACCGCCCCGCCCGCCGCCCTCGACCTGCTCGCCCAGGCCCGGGCCGGACTGGAGGAGGCCACCGCCCTCGAGACGCCGAACGAGCGGTACGCGACGGCCCACCTCGCCGCCCTGCGCACCGCCGCCGCCGTGCTGGCCGCGCGCGGCCGCCCGGAGACCAGCCCGCGGGCCAGGGCCCGCATCCGCAGTGCCTGGGAGGTGCTGCCCGAGATCGCGCCCGAGCTGTCCGACTGGAGCGCGCTGTTCGCCTCCGGCGCACGGCGCCGGGCCCGCGCCGAGGCGGGCATCCAGGGCGCCGCGGGCACCCGGGACGCCGACGACCTCATACGCGACGTGGCGATGTTCCTGCGCCTGGTGGAGCGGATGCTGGTCCTCCAGCCGGTCCTGCCCCAGCCCCGGCCCGACGCGGACCCACCGGGCCCCGAGCGGCCCGCCCGCTCCGACGCCGGTCGTCCGGGCCGTGACCTGCCGGACGCCGGATGAGCGGGTGACGAAACGGGTGCCCGGCCGGCGCGGCGTAGGCAATAGGGTGGGAGGCGCCTGAAGCCTCCCCCGCCCCGCACCGGGCCGGGGGCGGCAGCCCGTTCCGCTCCGCCCGTGTCCGAGGCGGTGCCGCGCCGAGGAGTCAACTGCCGTGTCGGACCCGATGCGCCCGCCCGCCTCCCAGCCCCGACCGCACCCGGCGGCTCCCCGCTCCGAGCCCTCCCGTTCCCGGGCCGCCCTGCGCACCGCCGTGGTCTGGGACGTCCTCCAGGACGCTCTGGACCGCCGGGTCAAGGCCACCGGCCGCCAGACGCTGGACGTCCTCGACACCGGCGGCGGCAGCGGCAACTTCGCGGTGCCCGTGGCGGGCCTCGGCCACCGCGTCACCGTCGTGGACCCGAGCCCCAACGCCCTGTTCGCGCTGGAGCGCCGGGCCGCCGAGGCCGGTGTCGCCGAGCGCGTGAAGGGCGTGCAGGGCGACGCCCGCGGCCTCTTCGACGTGGTCGAGCGCGGCGGCTACGACGCGGTGCTGTGCCACGGCGTCCTGGAGTACGTGGACGACCCCGCGGAGGGCGTGCGCAACGCGGTGGCGGCGCTGCGCGAGGACGGCGTCCTCAGCCTGCTCGCCGCGGGGCTGGGCGGGGCCGTGCTCGCGCGTGCCCTCGCCGGTCACTTCACGGAGGCCCGGCAGGCCCTGGACGACCCGGACGGCCGCTGGGGCACGGGTGACCCGGTGCCGCGCCGGTTCACCGCCGAGCAGCTCACCGGGCTGGTCGAGGCCGCGGGGCTGCGGATCGGCGCCGTGCACGGCGTACGCGTCTTCGCCGACCTCGTCCCCGGCGTGCTGGTGGACACCGAGCCCGGCGCCATGGACGCCCTGCTGAAGCTGGAGGCCGCGGCGGCCGAACTCGCCGCGTTCCACTCCGTGGCCACTCAGCTCCATGTGCTCGGTGAGACGCGAGGGGCCGACGGGGCCTGAGCCGACCGGTGGGGTGAGGCCCTGATCAGGGACGCGACTGCAGATGGAGTACGCCACAGGCCCCCCGAACGGGGGGCAGTCGCCGTATGATCGAAGGAGACCGCCCGGCATGACGGGTCGGCCGCTGGGGAATGGGAACTTCAGCGAGCCGGTACGGCCATGACGGAGTCCGGTTGGTCAATTGGCGCAGAGGGGCGGGTTTCACGGGGGCGATTCCCTGCCTATCCTGAAGGGACCCCCCGGGTCGCCCCGGCGACTGCACGATGAGGAGGACTCCGTGCCGCTCTCGGAGCACGAGCAGCGCATGCTCGAGCAGATGGAGCGAGCGCTGTACGCCGAAGATCCCAAGTTCGCGACAGCGCTCGAGGGAAGCGGGCTGCGTACGTACACCCGGCGACGGGTCTACCAGGCGGTCGCGGGCTTCCTCGTAGGTATTGCGCTCCTCATGGCCGGTATGGTCGCCCAGCAGGTGTGGCTCAGTGTGGTGGGCTTCCTCGTCATGCTGGGTTGCGCGGTGCTCGCCGTGACCGGCTGGCGCAAGGCCCCCAAGCCGGGCGAGCAGCAGCAGGCGGCCGGTGCCGGTCCGCAGGCAGCGCGCCGCCAAGGACGACAGAAACGCTCCATGATGGACCGCATCGACGAGCGTTGGCAGCGCCGCAGGGATGAGCAGCAGGGCGGCCAGTAGCGCCGCCGGAGCAGCCGCTCACCAGGACATCCGCGTGAGGGGGTGACCACCGTCCGGGTGGTCACCCCCTCACGCACACCCAGGAGCCCCTGAGAATGCCCAGGGGCCACCTTCTCAGCCCCTCGACGTGCTCAGTCACCCGACCGGCGGGCTGTGCCTCCCCGCGCTGAGTTCTGCCCGGCCGTCCGACGGGCTCAGGCACCAGATCAGAGAGCTGCGCCTACCGGCCGGCGGGCTCGCCCCGGCAAACGACGGGCTCAGCCCACCCCGCCGACGGGCTCAGCCTCACCGGCCGACGGGGTCAGCCCGCCCGGGGCAGCGGCTCAGCCCCACCGCCGATGGGCTCCGTCCCGGCAAACGACGGGCTCAGCCGCCCGAGTGGCGGGCTTCGCCTACCCGCCGATGGGCTCAGCTCAGCCGTCGACGGGCTCAGCTCACCCCGCCGACGGGGTGGGCCCCGTCGGCCGACGGTCTTGGCCGTCCGGTCGGTGGGGCTCAGCCCTGTTGGTCCGACGTTTTTCGCCATACCGGTCGGGTCGCCGCGGCTCGGCGTTTCAGGGCCGTCCAGCGGGCCGACATCGCCCAGGTCACCCGAATGGCGGAACGTGGGGCGAACCGTGCACGCAGCCGGGTGCCGCGGCCGACCGCGTCGCGCAGACCGGCGGTCGCAAGGCGGACGTCCTCCGTCAGCCCCGCCGTCAGGCGCGGATGGGGCGCGTAGAGGACCTGCTCCACGGCGTCCGCCACCCGGTGCACCGCCTGCGCGGCCGTCGGCTCCAGCCGGCCCAGCCGGACGACGCGGGCCGCCGCCTTGCGCGGCGTCTGCGACTCCTGGGGCGGAATGCCGAGGTCCCACGCCGTGTCGGTCAGCTCCTGCCACACCGCGAGGGTGTGCGGGCCGACGTCCGCCGCACCGCGGCCGTGCGACCCGAGCCGTACCGCCCGGACGCGCAGCCGCCACAGCATCGGCGCGAGCGGGATCAGCAGCACCGCGAGCCCGCCCAGGGCCCAGGCCAGCAGCGCGTACCACTTCGGTCCGTCGCCGCCGGTGACGGGCAGGGCCGCCGCGGTCTCGGTGGAGCATGCGTCCAGCTTCTTGTCCTGCGGGGAACAGGCGTCGCTCGACGAGGGCTCCGCCGACGGCTCCGCCTCCGTGTTCTGCGACGGCAGGGCCGGGTCCGGCACCGAGCTGCCCGGCCGGTCCGTGATGGTGTACGCCGGGGTCGAGCCACGCGTCGGCGTCGGCTCGAAGCGGGTCCAGCCCACGCCCTCGAAGTACACCTCGGGCCACGCGTGCGCGTCCCGCAGCCCCACGGACACCGAGCCGTCCGCCTGCGGAGAGCCCGGCGCGAAGCCGACCGCGACCCTGGCCGGAATGCCCAGGGAGCGGGCCATCGCCGCCATGGCGAAGGAGAAGTGGACGCAGAAGCCCTCCTTGTCCTTCAGGAACCGGGCGATCGCCTCCGAGCCGCTGCCGACCTTGACCTGGGTGTCGTACTCGAAGCCGCCGTTGACCGCGAAGTACTCCTGGAGCCTGACCGCCTGCTGGTAGGGGTTGGCGGCGCCCGCGGTGACGTCGCGGGCGGTCTGGGAGACCACCGCGGGCAGCGAGTCCGGCAGCTGCGTGTACTCGCGCAGGAGCGTCGCCGACGGCGGGGGCGCCGCGGCGAGCTGCTCCGCCGTCGGCTGCACGTTCAGGCTGCGCACCTCGTACCGCAGCCCGCGGGTGTTCTGTCCGTGATCGCCGACCAGGGTCATGCCGACGGGTTCGTAGCGCCAGTTGCCCGCGACGCGCACGCCGCTGGGCGGGTAGGGCATGGGCAGCCAGTCCTGGGCGTACCAGTCGGCGGCCGACACCAGGGTCCGGGACTCCGTGCGCTTGATCTCGGGACCGAGCCCGGCCGGGGTGGGGAACGTGCCGTCCGGCACGGCGGTGATGTGCCGCTTGGACGGCTTCCAGGTGGTGCCGTCGAAGTCGTCCAGGGACACGATGCGCAAGTACAGGCCGGACAGGTCCTCGGAATCCGTCTGGACGGAGAGGACCTGGCGGTCCTCGTCGACGTTGAGGCTGTCCCGCAGGGAGACCAGCGGGTTCACCGCGGAGATCGTGCCGCCGCCCCCGGTGCCGGAGCCCACACCGCTGCGGGCGCTGTCCAGCAGCCCGCCGTCCATCGCGGGCAGCGCCAGCGGCACCACCAGGGCGATGCCCAGCGCGAAGGCGCCGATGCGCCGCCCGGTGCGGACCGGGGCGAGGGCACGCCCCTGCTCCGAGCCCGGGACGCGCGCCGAGCCGCCGAAGACCCGGCCCCACTGCGAGAGCCGGTCACGCCCCTCGGCCAGCAGCAGCACCAGATAGCCGACCGCCGCGACCAGGAACCACAGCCAGTCGGCGCCGCCCTCGGACAGCCCCGCGGCCACCGAGTAGAGGGCGAGCAGCGGCAGTCCGGCCGGGGCGGCACTGCGGAAGGTCACCGCGAGGGCGTCCACCAGCAGCCCGATCACCAGGACGCCGCCGACCAGCATCAGCCGGATGCCGTCGGACTCCAACGGCGCCGGGATCGCGTACCGGGCGATGTCGTCGCCGCCCTGCTGGAACAGGTCGGCGAAGCGCTGGAAGGCCTGCGGGCCGGGGACCAGTCCGGCGAACGCCTGCTGCCGGGCGAAGACCAGGGTCAGCAGCAGCAGCGTCACCAGGGCCTGCACCGCGATGGTCAGCGGCCGGGCCAGCGGCACCCGCCGCGCCACCGCGCCCACGCCCGACTGCACCGCCAGCAGGACCGCCGCCTGCAGGATCCACGTGGCCGGCTCGACCAACGGCAACAACGCACAGGACGCCGCCAAGGTGGCCGCCCAGGCACACACGGCCAACCGCGCCCGCCCGCTCATCGCGTCCCCTTTCCGCCGGTCGGCGTGGTGAGGGTGGTGCGTTCGTGGTCGGCCAGGCGCCACAGCTCCTCCACGGTGGCGCCCCGCGGGACGGTCACGGCGGTCCAGCCCGACTCGCGGAGCAACCGCAGCCGCTCCGCACCCTCGTCCAACGGGCCGGGCACCCCGCCCGGTTCCCGTGCCCACGTCCCGCTGTCCAGGACGAAGGCGACGGCGCCGCCGCTGCGCTGCCGCATCTTGGCCGCCACCTGGACCTGCTCCTCGTCCAGGTCGCCGAAGAACGCCACCAGCAGCCCCTCGTTCCCGCCGCGCAGCACGTCGTACGCCCGCGACAGACTCGTGTCGTCGGAGTGGTCGATCACGGCGAGGGTGTCCATCATCAGCCCGGCCGCGTCGGCCGTGCCCTGGCTCGCTCCCGCGAAGCCGTCCGCGCCCTCGCCCGGCACCGAGTTGCCGCTGTCGGTGAGCAGCCGGACGGAGAAGCCCCGCTCCAGCATGTGCACCAGCACGGACGCCGCGCCCGACACCGCCCACTCGAAGGCCGAGTCGGGGCCCCCGCCCTCGAAGGCCACGACCCGGGTGTCGAGCAGCACCGTGCAGCGGGCCCGCTGGGGCTGCTCCTCGCGGCGCACCATCAGCTCGCCGTAGCGCGCGGTGGAGCGCCAGTGCACGCGGCGCAGGTCGTCGCCGTACCGGTACCCGCGCGGGATCACGTCGTCGTCGCCGGCCAGGGCGAGCGAGCGCTGTCGGCCCTCGCCGTACCCCTTCGCCTCGCCGCTCAGCCGCACCGGCGGCAGCGCCTCCACGCGCGGGATCACGGTCAGCGTGTCGTACGACGAGAAGTCCCGGGTCAGCTCGCACAGGCCGAACGGGTCGGTCAGGCGCAGCTGCAGCGGGCCCAGCGGGTAACGGCCGCGCAGGTCGGAGCGGACCCGGTAGGACACCTCGCGGCGACCGCCGGGCTCCACCCGGTCGAGTACGAAGCGGGGGCGCGGACCGAGCACGTAGGGCACCCGGTCCTGGAGCATCAGCAGACCGGTGGGCAGCCGGGAGACGTTGTCCACGCGCAGATGGACCCGGGCCTCGCTGCCCGCGGGCACCCGCCCGGGGGAGAGCCGGCGACTGCCCGCGACCCGGTACCGCGTGCGGTAGAGCACGGCCGCGCAGACCAGCGGCAGGGCGCCCAGGAGCAGCCCGACCCGCAGCAGATCGCTCTGCCCCAGGACGTACGCGCAGACCGCGGCCGCGATGCCGGCGGCCAGGAAGGAGCGCCCGCGGGTGGTCAGACCGGCCAGGGCGGTCCGGACGCCGCCGCCCTCGCCCCGGTCGGCCTCGGACCGGTCCGTCCCCCCGGCGTCCATCACAGCCTCCGCGGCGGCTGCTGACCGTACGCCGGCGTGCCGCGGCCCACGCCGAAGCCCGTCTGCTGCTGGGGCGCCGCGGGCACCGGGGTGCGCTGCAGGATCTCCTCGACGACCTGCTCGGCGGTGCGGCGGTTGAGCTGGGCCTGCGCGGTCGGCAGCAGCCGGTGGGCCAGGACGGCGACCGCGAGGGCCTGCACGTCGTCCGGCAGCGCGTACTCCCGGCCGCTCAGGGCGGCGGACGCCTTCGCCGCGCGCAGCAGATGCAGCGTGGCACGCGGCGAGGCGCCGAGTCTGAGGTCCGGGTGGGAGCGGGTGGCGGCGACCAGGTCCACCGCGTACCGCCGGACCGGGTCCGCCACGTGGACGCCGCGGACCGCCTCGATCAGCTTCAGGATCTCGTGCGCGTGGGCCACCGGCTGCAGGTCGTCCAGCGGGTTGACCCCGCCGTGCACGTCGAGCATCTGCAGCTCGGCCTCCGGGCTCGGATAGCCGATGGAGACCCGGGCCATGAAGCGGTCCCGCTGGGCCTCCGGGAGCGGGTAGGTGCCCTCCATCTCGACCGGGTTCTGCGTCGCCACCACCATGAAGGGGGCGGGCAGCTCGTAGGTCTGGCCGTCGATGGTGACCTGGCGCTCCTCCATCGACTCCAGCAGCGCCGACTGCGTCTTCGGCGAGGCGCGGTTGATCTCGTCGCCGATCACCACCTGCGCGAAGATCGCGCCCGGCTTGAACTCGAAGTCCCGGCGCTGCTGGTCCCAGATGGACACCCCGGTGATGTCCGAGGGCAACAGGTCCGGAGTGAACTGGATCCGGCGCACCGAACAGTCGATGGACCGCGCCAGCGCCTTGGCCAGCATGGTCTTGCCGACCCCCGGCACATCCTCGATCAGCAGGTGCCCCTCGGCCAGCAGCACGGTCAGCGAGAGCCGTACGACCTCGGGCTTGCCCTCGATCACGTCCTCCACCGAACCGCGTACCCGCTCCACCACCGCGGTCAAATCAGTGAGGCTCGCTCGATCGTCATAGGTCGTCACCCGGCCCTCCTCGGCCTTTCCCCGCACTCCCTGGGAAGTGGAGGTTCCCCAACTTGCCGGGCCGGCCCCGCACCGAGGACCGGCCCACCCCGAATCACGGACGCCGCGCGGAAAAAGTTCCGTGCGACACCACTTCCCGCATTCTTGCCGCCGTTACCGATTCGTGTCACTCGCCTGTGGACAACTGACCGCGATATGTCGGCCCTTACGGCCTTTGCGGCGCTCGCACGGCGGGATCGTCGGGGCGGCCACCCGATCAGGCGGGGTCGACCTCGCGCAGCAGGCCCGTCTTCACGTCGAAGACGAAACCGCGCACGTCCTCGGTGTGCAGCAGGAACGGCGAGGTGCGCACCCGCTCGATCGACTGCCGCACGTCCTGGTCGGCGTCCCGGAAGGCCTCCACCGCCCACGCCGGACGCTGGCCGACCTCCAGCTCCAGATCGTGCCGGAACTCCTCGGTGATGGTCTCCATGCCGCAGCCCGTGTGGTGGATGAGGGCCACGCTGCGGGTGCCGAGCGCCCGCTGGCTGATGGTCAGGGAGCGGATCACGTCGTCGGTCACGACACCGCCCGCGTTGCGGATGGTGTGGCAGTCGCCGAGCTTCAGGCCGAGCGCGGCGTGCAGGTCCAGGCGCGCGTCCATGCAGGCGACGACCGCGACACGCTGTACGGGGCGGGCGTCCATGCCGGGGTCGGTGAACGCGGCGGCGTAGCGCTCGTTCGCCTCGACGAGCCGGTCGGTCACGGTGTGGTCGGCCACTACGGCGGATTCGGGGCCTGCGGGTACCGATGCAGAAGTCGTCATATCCATGACGTTACTGGCCGCCCCCGCCCGTGGCCCGCTGTGAAGCGGGACAAAGAACGTCATCGCGGCTTGTTGTGAGCAGGCCCACAGGGCGGTGCGGATGCGGCCGTCCGAGTGAAAAGCCGCGCGATGCCGGTTTGCGGACGCCGGGGCCGCGACGCGCAGGCCGGTTGATTGACCGGGCGACACGGTGGACTAAAGTGACGCGAAGCGGGAGGCGAGGTCCTCCCTGCTGGACTGAATTCCCCGGAGACCTGGGCGACGTCCCGCCAGATCTCCCCACGTGCGCGGCGCGTACGTACGGCTCGGCCTCCTCCCGCTCCCGGCCGGCCGACGCTCTTGGCGCCGGCAGGCCTCCCCTTCAGATGCGAGCGGGAGGGGACCCGGCAGTGCGTGACGCCGCGCCGGACCTGAGAGGCCGCCTCACTTGAGCCAGAGTCGACACGTCCCGGTGATGCTCCAGCGGTGTCTGGACCTGCTGGCGCCCGCCCTCCAGGAGCCGGGAGCCGTGGTCGTCGACTGCACGCTGGGACTCGGCGGGCACAGCGAGGCGCTCCTCGCCCGCTTCCCCGAGGCCCGGCTCGTCGCGCTCGACCGCGACAAGGAGGCCCTGCGCCTGTCCGGCGAACGGCTCGCTCCGTACGCCGAGCGCGCCACCCTCGTGCACGCCGTCTACGACGAGCTGCCCGAGGTGCTCGACCGGCTCGGCGTCCCCCGCGTCCAGGGCGTGCTGTTCGACCTCGGCGTCTCCTCCATGCAGCTCGACGAGGCCGACCGCGGCTTCGCCTACGCCCAGGACGCCCCGCTCGACATGCGGATGGACCAGACGACCGGCATGAGTGCCGCCGAGGTCCTCAACACCTACCCGCCCGGCGAACTCGTCCGCATCCTGCGGGCGTACGGCGAGGAGAAGCAGGCCAAGCGGATCGTGTCCGCGGTCGTGCGCGAGCGCGAGAAGGAGCCGTTCACCAACAGCGCCCGCCTCGTGGAGCTGATCCGCGCGGCGCTGCCGCAGGCCGCCAAGCGCACCGGCGGCAACCCGGCCAAGCGCACCTTCCAGGCCCTGCGCATCGAGGTCAACGGCGAGCTGGCCGTCCTGGAGCGGGCGATCCCGGCGGCCGTCGAGTCCCTCGCGGTCGGCGGGCGGATCGCCGTGCTGTCGTACCACTCGCTGGAGGACCGGCTGGTCAAGCAGGTCTTCGCGGCCGGCGCCGCCAACACCGCCCCGCCCGGCCTGCCCGTCGTCCCGGAGCAGTACGCGCCGCGACTCAAGCTGCTCACGCGCGGAGCCGAACTCCCCACCGAGGAGGAGATCGCCGAGAACCGGCGGGCGGCACCCGCACGGCTGCGCGGCGCCGAGCGCATCAGGGAGTCCCTCGGGTGAGGGCGGTCCGTCGGGTGGAACGAGCGAGGCAGGCCAGGCGAGGGTGTGGACGGCCCACCCGGGGCCGAGGGGAGGGCGAGTGAGCAGGAAACCCGAACTGAAGGGCCGGGCGGCCCGGCTCGCCCGGCTCCTGCCCACCGGCGGCGGCCGCGGCCAGGCGGCCCGGGCGCCCTTCGTCCTCCTGGTCGTCCTCCTCCTCGGCGGCGGCCTCATCGGGCTCCTCGTGCTGAACTCCGCCCTGAGCGAGGGCTCCTTCCAACTGGACGACCTCAAGCAGCGCACCAAGGAACTCACCGACGAGGAACAGGCGCTCCAGCGGGACATCGACGCCTACTCCGCCCCCAGCGCCCTCCAGCGCCGCGCCCGCGAACTGGGCATGGTGCCCGGCGGCGACCCCGCCTTCCTCGACCCCGACGGCACCGTCAAGGGCGTCCCCAGCCCCGCGCCCGCCGCGGCCACCCCGCTCGTGCTCGCCCCCGAGGCGCTGGCCTCCACGTCCGCCGGCGCGGTCACGGGCACGCCGTCCCCCTACACCCCTCCGTCGGCACCGGCCCCCACGCCCACCACCGCAGCCCCACCCAGCACGGCCGCCACCCCCACCACAGCGGCGACGCCCACCCCGACCCCGACTCCCGGCAGGTGACGGAAGTGTCCGACAGGGAACCGCCGCGCCGCCGGGTGCCCGGACCCGCGAGGCCCGTCCGCCCCGGCGGCGGGCGCCGCCCGGGACCGGGTGCCCGGCCGGCCCGCAGGCCAGGACCGCCCCGGCCGGCGCCCCGCGCCTTCCGGCTGGGCAGCCCGCGCCCCCGGCTGCGCATGATCGGCCTCGCGCTGACCCTGGTGCTGGCCGCCTTCGTCGTACGGCTCCTCCAGGTGCAGGCCGTCGACGCCGGCACGTACTCCGCCAAGGCCGAGCAGAACCGCTACGTCGTGCACACCCTGCCCGCCGAACGCGGCGGGATCACCGACCGCAACGGCGTCGCCCTCGCGAGCACCGTGGACTCCTACGACATCACCGCCGACCCCACGATGTTCACCCGCGAGCAGCTGAAGGTCGACGACGGACCCGAGCAGGCGGCGGCGCTCCTCGCGCCGATCCTCGGCCAGGACCAGGAGCAGCTGGCCAAGGTGCTCCGCCCGAAGAACAAGGAACTGCGCTACGTCCGCCTCGCGCGCCGCCAGACCCCCCAGGTCTGGAACCAGATCAAGGACCTGAAGACCGCGCTCACCACCAAGGCGGAGACCGACAGGTCGACGGTCAACGCGCTCGCGGGCGTCTTCGCCGACCCCAGCAGCAAGCGCGTGTACCCGGGCGGCGACCTCGCCGCCGGCATCCTCGGCTGGGTCGGCGCCGACGGCAAGGGCGGCGGCGGCCTGGAGCGGAAGCTGGACAAGACGCTGGCCGGCGAGGACGGCAAGATCCGCTACGCCCAGTCCGGCGGGCGCCAGGTGCCCACCGCCGGTTCCACCGAAACGCCCGCCGTGCCCGGCAGCGACGTCGAGCTGACCATCGACCGCGACATCCAGTGGGCCGCGCAGCACGCCATCAGCGAGCAGGTGGAGAAGTCCAAGGCGGACGGCGGCTACGTCATCGTCCAGGACACGCAGACCGGCGAGATCCTCGCCATGGCCAACTCGCCGAGCTTCGATCCGGGCGACCTCGCGCACGCCGACCCGGGCGCGCTGGGCAACGCCGCGCTCCAGGACGCCTTCGAACCGGGCTCCACCGCCAAGGTGCTGTCGATGGCGGCCGTGCTGGAGGAGAACGCCGCCACCCCGGACACCCACATCACCGTCCCCAACCGGCTCAAGCGCGGCGACCGGCTCTTCAAGGACGACATCGACCACCCGACCTGGTACCTCACGCTCAACGGCGTGCTCGCCAAGTCCAGCAACATCGGCACGATCATGGCCACCGGCGAACTGGGCAAGACCCAGGCCGAGGCCAACAAGGTGCTCTACTCCTACCTGCGCAAGTTCGGCCTCGGCGACTACAGCGGCCTCGGCTTCCCGGGGGAGACCAAGGGCATCCTCGCGCCGCCCGGCCAGTGGTCGACCTCGCAGCAGTACACGATTCCTTTCGGCCAGGGCGTCTCCGTGAACGCGCTCCAGGCGGCCTCGATCTACTCGACCATCGCCAACGGCGGCGTCCGGATCGAACCCACGCTCGTCCGCGGCACCAAGGACGCCGACGGACGCTTCACCCCGGCCCCCGAACCGCAGAAGACCCGCGTGACCAGCGAGAAGACCGCCAAGACCCTCTCGCAGATGCTGGAGTCCGTCGTCGACGACGAGGAGGGCACCGGCACCAAGGCCCGCATCCCCGGCTACCGGGTGGCGGGCAAGACGGGCACGGCCAACCGAGTGGATCCGGCCACCGGCAAGTACCACGGCTACACCTCGTCCTTCGCCGGGTTCGCCCCCGCCGACAAGCCCCGCGTCACCGTCTACTGCGCCATCCAGAACGCCACCCAGGGCAGCTACTTCGGCGGCCAGATCTGCGGTCCCATCTACAAGCAGGTCATGGAGTTCGCCCTGAAGACCCTCCAGGTCCCGCCGACCGGGGCCGCCCCCGCGAGGCTCCCGGTCACCTTCAAACCCTGAGCCGTACCGCCCCGCCCCCGCCCCGTATCGAGCCCGTACCGAGCCAGCGCCGTTTCAGTACCGAGCCCCCAGGAACCACCCGTGACAACGATCACCCCCGACCCCGGGAACCGGAGCGCCCCCCAGGCCTCCCCCCAGCCCTCGCTTCGCCGGGAAGCGGGTACGCCCGGTACGCTCACCGCCGTGCCACACCCTGATCAGTCCCAAACCACCCAGAAGGGCCACCCCGTGACATACCCGGGACCGCCCCGGCCGGTGCGGATCTCCGCCACACCCCTCGCGGAACTCGCCGATCAGCTGGGTGTCACCGCGCCGGACGGCTCCGCCGAGGTCACGGGCATCACCCACGACTCGCGTGCCGTCCGCCCCGGTGACCTGTACGCCGCCCTCCCCGGAGCCCGCCTGCACGGCGCCGACTTCGTCACCCAGGCCGCCGGCCTCGGCGCCACCGCCGTGCTGACCGACCCGGCCGGCGCGGAGCGTGCCGCGGCCGCCGGACTGCCGGCGCTCGTCGTCGACGACCCGCGCGCGCGGATGGGCGAACTGGCCGCGACGATCTACGGCCACCCCGGCCGCGAACTCCTCCAGATCGGCATCACCGGCACCTCCGGCAAGACCACCACCGCCTACCTCGTCGAGGGCGGTCTGCGCACGGCGAAGTCCACCGGACTGATCGGCACGGTCGAGATGCGCATCGGCGACGAGCGCATCAAGTCCGAGCGGACCACGCCCGAGGCCACCGACCTCCAGGCGCTGTTCGCGGTGATGCGCGAGCGCGGCACCGAGGCGGTCGCCATGGAGGTCTCCAGCCACGCCCTGGTGCTCGGCCGCGTCGACGCCTGCGTCTTCGACATCGCGGTCTTCACCAACCTCAGCCCGGAGCACATGGAGTTCCACTCCGGCATGGAGGACTACTTCCAGGCCAAGGCGCAGCTCTTCACGCCGAAGCGCAGCAAACTCGGCGTGGTCAACGTCGACGACGAGTACGGGCGGCGCCTCGCCAACGAGGCCACCGTCCCGGTCGTCACCTACTCCGCCGAGGGCCACCCGGACGCCGACTGGCGCGCCGACGAGGTCGAGGTCGGCCCGCTGGACTCCACGTTCACCGTGCTCGGGCCGAAGGGCGAGCGGATCGCCGCCAGGTCGCCGCTGGCCGGACCGTTCAACGTGGCGAACACCCTCGCCGCGATCGTCGCCCTGGCCGCCGCCGGACTCGATCCGCAGAGCGCCGCCGACGGTGTCGCCGCCGTACCGGGCGTGCCGGGCCGTCTGGAGCGGGTGGACGAGGGCCAGCCGTACTTCGCGGTGGTCGACTACGCCCACAAGACCGACGCCGTCGAGTCCGTGCTGCGCGCCCTGCGCAAGGTGACCGAGGGCAAGCTGCACGCCGTGCTCGGCTGCGGCGGCGACCGGGACACCACCAAGCGGGAGCCGATGGGCGCCGCCGTGGCCCGGTTCGCCGACACCGCCGTACTGACCTCCGACAACCCCCGCTCCGAGGACCCCCTCGCGATCCTCGCCACCATGCTCCAGGGTGCCGCCTCCGTGCCCGCGCACGAGCGCGGCGAGGTGCAGGTCTTCGAGGACCGGGCCGCCGCGATCGCCGCCGCCGTGGCCCGGGCCGAGCCCGGCGACACGGTGCTGGTGGCCGGCAAGGGCCACGAGCAGGGCCAGGACATCGCCGGGGTCGTCCGACCCTTCGACGACCGCCAGGTGCTGCGCGAAGCCATCCAGAAGACCCAGGGACGAGATCCCGAATGATCCAGCCGATCCTGATCCTGATCCAGGGGACGAACTTGTGATCACCCTCTCACTCGCCGAGATCGCAGAAGTCGTCGGCGGGCGGATGCACGACATACCGGACGCCTCCGCCGCGGTCACCGGGCCGGTCGTCCGGGACTCCCGGGAAGCGGGGCCGGGCAGCCTCTTCGTCGCCTTCGTGGGCGAACGGGTGGACGGCCACGACTTCGCCGCGCAGGTCGTCGAAGCGGGTGCGGTGGCCGTCCTCGGCTCCCGCCCCGTCGGCGTGCCCGCGATCGTCGTGGACGACGTCCAGAGCGCCCTGGGCGCCCTCGCCCGGCACGTCGTGCGACGCCTCGGCACCACCCTCGTGGCCCTCACCGGGTCGGCCGGCAAGACCAGCACCAAGGACCTGATCGCCCAGGTCCTGCGCCGCAAGGCGCCCACGGTGTTCACGCCCGGTTCCATGAACAACGAGGTCGGACTGCCGCTCACCGCGCTCACCGCCACCGACGAGACGAAGTTCCTCGTCCTGGAGATGGGCGCCCGCGGCATCGGCCACATCCGGTACCTGTGCGAACTGACCCCGCCCAGGATCGGCCTCGTCCTCAACGTCGGCTCCGCGCACATCGGCGAGTTCGGCGGCAGGGAGCAGATCGCCCAGGCCAAGGGCGAACTCGTCGAGGCGCTGCCGGCGGCCGAGGAGGGGGGCACCGCGGTCCTCAACGCGGACGACCCCCTCGTACGGGCCATGGCCTCCCGAACGAAGGCGAAGGTGATCCTTTTCGGAGAGTCCGGCGAAGCGGACGTTCGCGCCGAGAACGTGCGACTCACGGACACCGGACAGCCTTCCTTCAGCCTTCACACACCCTCCGGTGCAAGCGATGTGACCATGCGCCTGTACGGTGAGCACCACGTGTCGAACGCGCTCGCCGCGGCCGCCGTCGCCCACGAGTTGGGCATGTCCGCAGACGAGATCGCCACCGCGCTCTCCGAGGCGGGCTCCCTCTCCCGCTGGCGGATGGAGGTCACCGAGCGCCCGGACGGCGTGACGGTCGTCAACGACGCCTACAACGCGAACCCCGAGTCCACGAAAGCCGCGCTGCGTGCGCTGGTGGCCATGGGCAAGGGGCGCCGTACGTGGGCGGTGCTCGGCAAGATGGCCGAGCTCGGGGACGAGGCGCTCGCCGAGCACGACGCGGTCGGACGGCTCGCCGTCCGGCTCAACGTCAGCAAGCTCGTCGCGG
This sequence comes from Streptomyces sp. BBFR25, assembly GCF_044590125.1. NCBI lineage: Bacteria > Bacillati > Actinomycetota > Actinomycetes > Kitasatosporales > Streptomycetaceae > Streptomyces > Streptomyces sp. BBFR25. The sequence goes on along the minus strand of NZ_CP172447.1, from coordinate 2,407,240 downwards.
TCGGGGGCAGGGAAGCCCAATGGCTGCAACTGGGCGCATATAACGAGGGTTCGTGGGGTGAGGAGTCGGTGCACGTGTCCGACGCACAGGCGGCGGTCGACCTGTTGCGCAGCGAGTTGCGCCCGGGGGACGTCGTGCTCGTGAAGGCGTCCCGTTCGGTGGGTCTGGAGAGCGTCGCCACGGCGCTGCTGGAGACCGGCACCGAGGGTGAGGTTGCCGCCCGATGATGAAGCAGATCCTGTTCGCAGGAGTCATTGGCCTCTTCCTGACGCTGGTCGGCACCCCGCTGCTGATCAAGCTTCTGGCCCGCAAGGGCTACGGCCAGTACATCCGCGACGACGGACCGCGCGAGCACGCCAGCAAGCGCGGTACGCCGACCATGGGTGGTATCGCCTTCATCCTGGCGACGGTCGCCGCGTACTTCCTCGCCAAGGGCATCACCAGCTATCTGGACCCCGACATCGACGCGGGGCCGACCTTCTCCGGTCTGCTGGTGCTCGGCCTGATGGTGGGCATGGGCCTGGTCGGCTTCCTCGACGACTACATCAAGATCGTCAAGCGGCGGTCGCTGGGCCTGCGGGCCAAGGCGAAGATGGCCGGCCAGCTGATCGTCGGCATCGGCTTCGCCGTGCTCTCGCTGCAGTTCGCGGACAACCGGGGCAACACCCCGGCGTCCACGAAGCTGTCGTTCATCACCGACTTCGGCTGGACCATCGGCCCGGTGCTGTTCGTCATCTGGGCGCTGTTCATGATCCTCGCGATGTCGAACGGCGTGAACCTCACCGACGGCCTGGACGGCCTGGCCACCGGCGCCTCCGTCCTGGTCTTCGGCGCCTACACCTTCATCGGCGTCTGGCAGTTCCAGGAGTCCTGCGCCAACGCGCTGACCCTGACCAACCCGGGCGCCTGCTACGAGGTGAGAGACCCGCTCGACCTCGCGGTGGTCGCCTCCGCGCTGATGGGTTCCTGCCTCGGCTTCCTGTGGTGGAACACCTCGCCGGCCAAGATCTTCATGGGCGACACCGGTTCGCTCGCGCTCGGCGGTGTGCTCGCGGGTCTGGCGATCTGCTCGCGCACCGAGCTGCTGATGGCCATCCTCGGCGGCCTGTTCGTCCTGATCACCATGTCGGTGGTCATCCAGGTCGGCTCCTTCCGCCTCACCGGCAAGCGGGTCTTCCGGATGGCGCCACTCCAGCACCACTTCGAACTCAAAGGCTGGTCCGAGGTCCTTGTCGTGGTCCGCTTCTGGATCATCCAGGGCATCTGTGTGATCGTCGGACTCGGCCTCTTCTACGCGGGATGGGCAGCGGACAAGTGACCTCCTCGGTGCCTTCGGAATTCACCGGCAAGCACGTCACCGTCGCCGGACTCGGCGTCTCCGGCGTCCCGGCGGCCAAGGTCCTGCACGGGCTCGGCGCGCGCGTCACCGTCGTCAACGACGGCGACGACGAGCGGTCGCGCGCGCAGGCGGCTCAGCTGGAGGCGCTCGGCGTCACCGTGCGCCTGGGCGACGGCACAGCATCCGACAGCGGCTCCGCCGCGGGGCTCCCCGAGGGCACCGAGCTGATCGTCACCGCACCCGGCTGGAAGCCGACCCATCCCCTGTTCACGGCGGCCGAACAGGCCGGTGTCCCGGTCTGGGGCGACGTGGAACTGGCCTGGCGGCTGCGCGGCCTGGACGGCAGGAAGCCCGCGCCCTGGCTGGCGGTCACCGGAACCAACGGCAAGACCACCACCGTCCAGATGCTCGCCTCGATCCTGAAGGCGGCCGGGCTGCGCACCGCCGCCGTCGGCAACATCGGCATCTCCCTGCTGGACGCGGTCACCGGCGAGGAGGAGTACGACGTCCTCGCCGTGGAGCTGTCCAGCTACCAGCTCCACTGGGCACCCTCCCTGCGCGCCCACTCCGCCACCGTGCTCAACCTCGCCCCGGACCACCTCGACTGGCACGGCTCGATGGAGGCCTACGCCGCCGACAAGGGCCGTATCTACGAGGGCAACCGGGTCGCCTGCGTCTACAACGTCGCCGACAAGGCCACCGAGGACCTGGTCCGCGCCGCCGACGTCGAGGAGGGCTGCCGGGCGGTCGGCTTCACGCTGGGCACGCCCGGCCCCTCCCAACTCGGCGTCGTGGAGGGCCTCCTGGTCGACCGCGCCTTCGTCGAGGACCGGCACAAGAACGCCCAGGAACTCGCCGAGGTCTCCGACGTCAACCCGCCGGCCCCGCACAACATCGCCAACGCCCTTGCCGCCGCGGGCCTCGCCCGCGCCTTCGGCGTCTCCGCCGCCGCCGTACGGGACGGGCTGCGCGCCTTCACGCCGGACGCCCACCGCATCGCGCACGTCGCCGACGTGGACGGGGTGTCCTACGTGGACGACTCCAAGGCCACCAACACCCATGCCACCGAAGCCTCCTTGGCGGCCTACGAGTCGATCGTGTGGATCGCCGGCGGCCTCGCCAAGGGCGCGACCTTCGACGAACTGGTCGCGGGGGCGGCGAAGCGGCTGCGCGGCGCCGTCCTCATCGGCGCCGACCGCGCCCTGATCCGCGAAGCCCTGGCGCGACACGCGCCCGAGGTACCCGTGGTCGACCTCGACCGGACCGACACTGGGGCGATGCTCCAGGCCGTCCAGGAGGCGCGGCGACTCGCCCGGCCCGGCGACACGGTGCTGCTGGCACCGGCCTGTGCCTCCATGGACATGTTCACCAACTACAACCAGCGCGGTGACGCGTTCGCGCAGGCCGTTCGCGAACTCGGCGCCTGACCCGGCCGCCTCCTGCCGCCGGGTGAACTCGGGAGGACGCGTGGGACGGTCCACGCCGACGGACAGCGGAGGCCGCGATGCCCGGTAGTCCCCAGAGCCGCACCGGACGTCCGCCCGTACAGCGGTCCGTCGGGCGACCCGCCACACCGGGGCCGCCGCACGAGAACCCCGTGCTCCGCCTCTACCACCGGCTGCGCCGCGCCTGGGACCGGCCGCTGACCGCCTACTACCTGATTTTCGGCGGCAGTCTGCTGATCACCGTGCTCGGCCTGGTGATGGTCTACTCGGCGTCGCAGATCACCGCGCTCCAGCTGTCGCTGCCCGGCTCGTACTTCTTCCGCAAGCAGGCGCTCGCGGCGCTCATCGGCGCCGGTCTCCTGGTCGCCGCCATGAGGATGCCGGTCAAACTGCACCGGGCACTGGCCTATCCGATCCTCGCCGGTGCCGTCTTCCTGATGATCCTGGTCCAGGTGCCGGGGATAGGAGTCGCGGTCAACGGCAACCAGAACTGGATCTCGCTGGGCGGCTCCTTCCAGATCCAGCCCAGCGAGTTCGGCAAGCTGGCCCTGGTGCTGTGGGGCGCGGACCTGCTCGCGCGCAAGCACGACAAGAAGCTGCTGACCCAGTGGAAGCACATGCTGGTGCCGCTGGTGCCGGCCGCGTTCATGCTGCTGGGGCTGATCATGATCGGCGGCGACATGGGAACCGCGATCATCCTCACGGCGATCCTCTTCGGTCTGCTGTGGCTGGCCGGCGCGCCCACCCGGCTGTTCGCGGGTGTGCTCTCCATCGCCGTGCTGCTCGGCTTCATCCTCATCAAGACCAGCGCGAACCGCATGGCCCGGCTCAACTGCCTCGGTGCCACCGACCCCGGCCCCGGCGACTCCTGCTGGCAGGCCGTGCACGGCATCTACGCCCTGGCCTCGGGCGGACTGTTCGGATCCGGGCTCGGTGCCAGTGTGGAGAAATGGGGCCAACTCCCCGAAGCGCACACCGACTTCATCTTCGCCGTCACCGGTGAGGAACTGGGCCTGGCGGGGACGCTGTCGGTGCTCGCCCTCTTCGCGGCTCTAGGCTATGCGGGTATCCGCGTGGCCGGACGCACGGAGGACCCCTTCGTGAGGTATGCCGCGGGAGGCGTGACCACCTGGATCACGGCCCAGGCCGTGATCAACATCGGTGCGGTCCTCGGGCTGCTGCCGATCGCCGGTGTCCCGCTCCCGCTGTTCTCCTACGGGGGTTCCGCCCTGCTGCCGACCATGTTCGCCATCGGTCTGCTGATCGCCTTCGCGCGTGACGAACCCGGTGCGCGGGCGGCGCTTGCGTTGCGGCAACCTCGCTTTGGTAGAAAGCGGGGAGCCAGGGGACCCGCGGCCAAGCGGAGCCCTGGGAGTTGGAACACGATGCGACGGCGCGCCTCGGCGGCGCGTTCGTCCGGAGAGCGGTGAATTTCGGTGCATGTCGTACTCGCCGGCGGAGGAACCGCGGGCCACATCGAGCCCGCGCTCGCCCTCGCGGACGCCCTGCGCAGGCAGGATCCGACCGTGGGGATCACGGCCCTGGGCACGGAACGCGGCCTGGAGACCCGACTGGTGCCCGAGCGGGGTTACGAGCTGGCGCTGATCCCGGCCGTACCGCTGCCGCGCAAGCCCACCCCCGAGCTGATCACCGTCCCGGGCCGGCTGCGCGGCACCATCAAGGCGACCGAGCAGATCCTGGAGCGCACCAAGGCGGACGCCGTGGCCGGCTTCGGCGGTTACGTGGCGCTGCCCGCCTACCTCGCGGCCAAGCGGCTCGGCGTGCCGATCGTCGTCCACGAGGCCAACGCCCGCCCCGGCCTGGCCAACAAGATCGGCTCGCGCTACGCGGCCCAGGTCGCCGTCTCCACTCCCGACAGCAAGCTGCGCAACTCCCGCTACATCGGCATCCCGCTGCGCCGTTCCATCGCCACCCTCGACCGGGCCGCCGCCCGTCCCGAGGCCCGCGCGATGTTCGGGCTCGACCCCAACCTGCCGACGCTGCTGGTCACCGGCGGTTCGCAGGGCGCCCGCCGCCTCAACGAGGTGATCCAGCAGGTCGCGCCCTGGCTCCAGCAGGCCGGGATCCAGATCCTGCACGCGGTCGGCCCCAAGAACGAACTGCCGCAGGTCCACCAGATGCCGGGGATGCCCCCGTACATCCCGGTAAGTTATCTGGACCGGATGGACCTCGCGTACGCCGCCGCCGACATGATGCTCTGCCGCGCGGGCGCGATGACCGTCGCCGAACTCTCCGCCGTCGGACTCCCGGCCGCCTACGTCCCGCTGCCCATCGGCAACGGCGAACAGCGGCTGAACGCCCAGCCGGTGGTGAAGGCCGGCGGCGGGCTGCTGGTCGACGACGCGGAACTCACGCCCGAGTGGCTCCAGCAGAACGTCCTGCCCGTGCTCGCCGACCCGCACCGGCTGTACGAGATGTCCCGCGCCGCCGCCGAGTTCGGCCGCCGGGACGCCGACGACCTCCTCGTCGGCATGGTGTACGAGGCGATCGCCGCCCGTGCGCACCGCTAGACACTGACGGAAGGCAGGGGAGCGTGGCCGGACCGAGCACCGCCGAGCGGGGTGCGCGCCAGCAGGAGTCGTCCGGCCCGCCCCGGGCACGCCGCTTCCGGCCGCCCCGCCTTCGTACGATCATCATCCTCGCCGTCGCGCTCGTGCTCGTCGCGGGCGGAACCGTCTGGGTGCTCTACGGCTCGAACTGGACCCGTCTCGAAGACGTGTCCGTCTCGGGTACGCGTGTTCTGACGCCCGCTCAGGTGCGCGAGGCCGCCGACGTGCCGGTCGGGGACCCGCTGGTCTCGGTCGACACGGAGGCGGTCGAGGCCCGGCTGCGCCGGACATTGCCCCGCATCGACGAGGTCCAGGTGGAGCGTTCCTGGCCGCACGGAATCGGGCTGAAAGTGACCGAGCGTACTCCGGTCCTGATTGCCCAAAAGGGCCGAAACTTCGTGGAAGTGGACGAGGAAGGCGTCCGTTTCGCCACGGTTTCCAAGGCCCCGAAAGGCGTGCCCGCGCTGGAATTGGAACCCGCCCGTTCCGGCTCCGCCGCGGCGAGTCTGCGCCGTTTCGACGACGACCGCCTGGTGCGCGAGGCGGTGCGGGTGGCCGGCCGGCTCCCGGCCAGGGTCGCCCGGGACACACGGGTCGTCAAGGTCCGTTCCTACGACGACATCTCGCTGGAGCTGAGCGGCGAGAGGACCGTGTCGTGGGGCAGCGGTGAGCAGGGCGTACGCAAAGCCCGCGCGCTCACCGCGCTCATGAAAGCGACGCCCGACGCGCGGCACTTCGACGTGAGTGTTCCCACCGCCCCCGCGTCATCGGGGAGTTGACGGGTATACGCGCAGGCCAGCACCCTGGTTGGGCAGCGCTACGGCTGATCACATAGGGTGAAAAGAAAAACGGGAGGTTCGGCGTGTTCGTTGAACGTGCGCCACTTGTCGACTTAGTGTCCTGTTCGGAAGAGTCCAAGGAACAGACACACTGGTAACCCTAAACTTCAGCGTTAGGGTTCGGGTCGGCGCTACGGACCGTCCCAATCGGCATCAGTCGTCGGGTCGCGGGGGCATTGAGCTTCGGCGGTCGGGCGACACGTAACTCGAGGCGAGAGGCCTTCGACGTGGCAGCACCGCAGAACTACCTCGCAGTCATCAAAGTCATCGGTGTCGGCGGCGGTGGTGTCAATGCCATCAACCGGATGATCGAGGTCGGTCTCAAGGGCGTCGAGTTCATCGCCATCAACACCGACGCGCAGGCGCTGTTGATGAGCGACGCCGACGTCAAGCTCGACGTCGGCCGCGAACTCACCCGCGGACTCGGCGCCGGAGCCAACCCGGCCGTCGGCCGCAAGGCCGCCGAGGACCACCGCGAGGAGATCGAGGAGGTCCTCAAGGGGGCCGACATGGTCTTCGTGACAGCCGGTGAAGGCGGCGGCACCGGCACCGGCGGCGCGCCCGTCGTGGCCAACATCGCCCGCTCGCTGGGCGCCCTGACCATCGGCGTGGTCACCCGCCCGTTCACCTTCGAGGGACGGCGCCGGGCCAACCAGGCCGAGGACGGCATCGCCGAGCTGCGCGAAGAGGTCGACACCCTCATCGTCATCCCCAACGACCGGCTGCTGTCCATCTCGGACCGCCAGGTCAGCGTGCTCGACGCGTTCAAGTCCGCCGACCAGGTGCTCCTGTCCGGTGTGCAGGGCATCACCGACCTCATCACCACCCCCGGCCTGATCAACCTCGACTTCGCCGACGTGAAGTCGGTCATGTCCGAGGCCGGTTCGGCGCTCATGGGCATCGGCTCGGCCCGCGGCGACGACCGCGCGGTGGCCGCCGCCGAGATGGCGATCTCCTCGCCGCTCCTGGAGGCGTCCATCGACGGCGCCCGGGGCGTGCTGCTGTCCATCTCCGGCGGCTCCGACCTCGGCCTGTTCGAGATCAACGAGGCCGCCCAGCTGGTCAGCGAGGCCGCCCACCCCGAGGCCAACATCATCTTCGGCGCGGTCATCGACGACGCCCTCGGCGACGAGGTGCGGGTCACCGTGATCGCGGCCGGCTTCGACGGGGGCCAGCCGCCGTCCAAGCGGGACAACGTCCTCGGGTCCTCCTCGGCCAAGCGCGAGGAGCCCACCCCGGCCCGGCAGTCCGAGAGCCGTCCGTCCTTCGGCTCGCTCGGCAGCGTCAAGCCGAAGGAGGAGCCCGAGCAGGCGCCCGCGCCGGAGCCGGTCGCCGACCTGCCGCCGGTCTCGCCGCCGCCGGTTCCGCCGTCGCGGACCTACTCGGACAGCGCGGCCGAGGAACTGGACGTGCCGGACTTCCTGAAGTGATAGGACAGCGCGACACCGTGAACGGCGCGCACTTCGGCTTCACCGACCGGTGGGGCGGAGTGAGCGCCGTTCCGTACGAGGAGCTCAACCTCGGCGGCGCGGTCGGTGACGACCCCGCCGCCGTCACGGCCAACCGGGAGCTGGCGGCCAAGTCGCTGGGCGTCGACCCGGCCCGGGTGGTCTGGATGAACCAGGTGCACGGCGCCGACGTAGCCGTGGTCGACGCGCCCTGGGGGGACCGCCCGGTCCCGCGGGTCGACGCGGTCGTCACCGCCGAACGCGGTCTCGCCCTCGCCGTCCTCACCGCCGACTGCGTGCCCGTCCTGCTCGCCGACCCGGTCTCCGGCGTCGCCGCCGCGGCGCACGCGGGCCGGCCCGGCCTGGTCGCCGGGGTCGTCCCGGCCGCCGTACGGGCCATGACCGAACTCGGCGCGGACCCCGCCAGGATCGTCGCCCGCACCGGCCCCGCCGTGTGCGGCCGGTGCTACGAGGTGCCCGAGGAGATGCGCGCCGAGGTGGCCGCCGTCGAACCGGCCGCGTACGCCGACACCGCTTGGGGCACTCCGGCGCTCGACGTGGGCGCCGGGGTGCACGCGCAGCTGGAGCGGCTCGGGGTGCGCGACCGGGCGCAGTCGCCGGTGTGCACCCGGGAGTCGGCGGACCACTTCTCGTACCGACGCGACCGCACCACCGGGCGGCTCGCGGGCTATGTGTGGCTGGACTGATGGGGCATGACGGACCGTAAGCACGAACTCGCCGCGAATCTGGCGAAAGTGGAAGAGCGCATCACCGCAGCCTGCGCGGCCGCGGGCCGCCCGCGCGAGGACGTGACCCTCATCGTGGTCACCAAGACCTACCCCGCGGACGATGTGCGCATTCTCTCGGAACTCGGGGTGCGCCACGTCGCGGAGAACCGCGACCAGGACGCGGCCCCCAAGGCCGGCGCCTGCTCCGACCTGCCGCTTTCGTGGCATTTCGTCGGTCAGTTGCAGACCAACAAAGTGCGTTCCGTGGTCGGTTACGCCGACGTCGTGCAGTCGGTCGACCGGGCCAGGCTGGTCACGGCCCTGTCCCGGGAGGCGGTACGGGCCGGTCGCGAGGTGGGCTGCCTCCTCCAGGTGGCGCTCGACGCGGGGGAGAGCGGGCGCGGGGAGCGCGGTGGCGTCGCGCCCGCCGGAATCGAAGAGTTGGCCGACCTGGTCGCCGGATCGGACGGGCTGCGGTTCGACGGCCTGATGACCGTCGCCCCGCTCACCGGCGAGTACGCGGGACGCCAACAGGCGGCGTTCGAGCACCTCATGGATTTGTCGACCTACGTGCGCCGAACCCATCCGGCTGCGAACATGGTCTCCGCAGGGATGAGTGCGGACCTCGAACAGGCCGTGGCCGCCGGAGCGACACATGTACGCGTCGGCACTGCGGTACTCGGAGTCCGACCCAGGCTCGGGTAACGTCGCCAAGAAGTCGGACCACAGCAGAAAATATGGTCATTACCGCCGAAAGGCGGACGCAACGACCTCGTGGATCGCAGGCACTTGGAGTCGTCGGCAGATCCACCACAGAGCGGAGGACTCAGAGCATGGCCGGCGCGATGCGCAAGATGGCGGTCTACCTCGGCCTCGTGGAGGACGATGGGTACGACGGCCGGGGGTTCGACCCCGACGACGACTTCGAACCAGAACTGGACCCGGAACCCGAGCGGGATCACCGGCGCCACGAACCGGCGCACCAGTCACATGGTGCGCATCAGCCCCAAAGGGACGAAGAGGTACGAGTCGTACAACCGCCCGCGCAGCGCGAGCCGATGCCCCGTTCCGCTTCGCTCGCGGCGGAATCCGGCCGTCCGGCGCGGATCGCGCCCGTGGCGTCCATCACACAAGAGCGCGCAAGCCTGGAAAAGAGCGCACCGGTCATCATGCCCAAGGTCGTGTCCGAACGAGAGCCCTACCGGATCACCACACTTCACCCCCGGACCTACAACGAGGCCCGTACCATCGGGGAACACTTCCGTGAGGGCACTCCGGTGATCATGAATCTCACTGAGATGGATGACACAGATGCGAAGCGACTTGTCGACTTTGCGGCCGGTTTGGTGTTTGGTCTTCACGGCAGTATCGAGCGGGTGACGCAGAAGGTGTTCCTGCTGTCTCCTGCTAACGTCGATGTCACGGCGGAGGACAAGGCCCGCATCGCAGAGGGCGGGTTCTTCAACCAGAGCTGAGACGCACCACCGGTACAGAGCAAGAACACGGGCCCGAAGAAGGGTCCGAGAGATGGTTCAGGGGAGAGGGAAGCACAGGTCATGAGCGTGGTCCTGGATGTCGTCTACATCGCGCTGATGTGCTTCCTCATCGTGCTCATCTTCCGGTTGGTCATGGACTACGTCTTCCAGTTCGCCCGCTCGTGGCAACCCGGCAAGGCGATGGTGGTCGTTCTGGAGGCCACCTACACTGTCACCGATCCACCGTTGAAGCTTCTGCGGCGGTTCATCCCGCCGCTGCGTCTCGGGGGCGTGGCGCTCGACCTGTCCTTCTTCGTACTGATGATCATCGTCTACATCCTGATCTCGATCGTGAGCCGGCTGTGATCGATGAGAGAGATACGGGCTTGCCGAATGCCGACGACAACGTTGAGGTGAAGAGATGCCGTTGACCCCCGAGGACGTGCGGAACAAGCAGTTCACGACCGTCCGCCTCCGAGAAGGCTATGACGAGGACGAGGTCGATGCCTTCCTCGACGAGGTCGAAGCCGAACTGACCCGGCTGCTGCGCGAGAACGAGGACCTGCGCGCCAAGCTGGCCGCTGCGACGCGCGCGGCCGCGCAGAACCAGCAGAACATGCGCAAGCCTCCGGAACCTCCGCAGGATCAGCAGCAGCCGCAGCACCAGCAGGGGCATCCCCCGCAGCAGGGCGGTATGCCGCAGCAGGGCATGCGAGGTCCCGGCGCTCCGGTGCCCGCCGGCATATCGGGCCCGCCGCAGCAGCAGATGGGTGGCCCCATGGGTGGCCCGCCCCAGCTGCCGAGCGGTGCTCCGCAACTGCCCGCCGGCCCCGGCGGACAGGGTGGCCCGCAGGGTCCCGGCCCGATGGGCCAGGGTCCGGGGCCGATGGGCCAGGGCCCGGGTCCGATGCAGGGCCAGATGGGTCCCGGTCCGATGGGCGGCCCCATGGGCGGCCCGCAGGGTCACGGCGGCCCCGGTGGCCCCGGCGGCATGCCCGGTCAGGGTGGCCCCGGCGGCGACAGCGCCGCCCGCGTGCTCTCGCTGGCCCAGCAGACCGCCGACCAGGCGATCGCCGAGGCCCGTTCCGAGGCCAACAAGATCGTCGGTGAGGCGCGTTCGCGTGCCGAGGGTCTGGAGCGGGACGCCCGTGCCAAGGCGGACGCCCTGGAGCGGGACGCGCAGGAGAAGCACCGCGTCGCGATGGGCTCCCTGGAGTCCGCCCGCGCCACGCTGGAGCGCAAGGTCGAGGACCTGCGCGGCTTCGAGCGCGAGTACCGCACGCGGCTGAAGTCCTACCTGGAGTCGCAGCTGCGCCAGCTGGAGACCCAGGCGGACGACTCGCTCGCCCCGCCGCGTACGCCCGCCACGGCCTCCCTGCCGCCGTCCCCGGCGCCCTCGATGGCACCGGCCGGCGCCAGCGCGCCGTCCTACGGTGGCAACCAGTCGATGGGCAGCGGTCCGAGCCAGTCCGGTCCGTCCTACGGCGGCCAGCAGCAGATGTCGCCGGCGATGACCCAGCCGATGGCACCGGTGCGGCCCCAGGGGCCGTCGCCGATGGGGCAGGCGCCTTCGCCGATGCGCGGGTTCCTGATCGACGAGGACGACAACTGATCTGTAGTACGGCGTAGCCTTCGGCAACGTTCAGGGCGGGCCCCGGGTTTCGAACCCGGGGCCCGCCCTTGTGTTGTGTGCACCGGGGGAGACACGACTGCCCGCGGCTACGGCAGAGGGCCCGCATCCCCCGGATGCGGGCCCTCGTTGACTTCCCTCGGCTACTGCTTGCGCAGGCGGAACGAGAGGGACAGGCCCTCGTCCGTGAACGGGGTGCCGTACGTGTCGTCCGCCTCGCCCTGGGCGAAGTCCGTCGCCAGGACCTCGTCGGAGATCAGGCCGGAGTGGTCGGTCAGGGCGGCGATCGTCGCCGGGTCCGTGGCCGTCCAGCGCAGGGCGATCCGGTCGGCGACGTCCAGGCCGCTGTTCTTGCGGGCCTCCTGGATCAGGCGGATGGCGTCCCGGGCGAGGCCCGCGCGGCGCAGCTCCTCCGTGATCTCCAGGTCGAGCGCCACCGTCGCGCCCGAGTCGGAGGCGACCGACCAGCCCTCGCGCGGCGTCTCGGTGATGATCACCTCGTCGGGAGCGAGGGTCACGGTCTCGCCGTCGACCTCCACCGACGCCGTGCCCTCACGCAGCGCGAGGGACAGCGCGGCGGCGTCCGCGGCGGCGACGGCCTTCGCCACGTCCTGGACGCGCTTGCCGAACCGCTTGCCCAGCGCCCGGAAGTTGGCCTTCGCGGTCGTGTCGACCAGGGAGCCGCCGACCTCGCTCAGCGACGCGAGGGACGCGACGTTCAGCTCCTCGGTGATCTGCGTGTGCAGCTCGGGGGTGAGCGTGTCGAAGCCCGCCACCGCGATCAGCGCGCGGCTGAGCGGCTGCCGGGTCTTGACGCCCGACTCCGCGCGCGTGGCACGGCCCAGCTCGACCAGGCGGCGGACCAGGACCATCTGCTTCGACAGCTCCGGGTCGATCACCGTGAGGTCGGCCTCCGGCCACGAGGACAGGTGCACCGACTCGGGCGCGCCCGGGGTGACCGGCACGACCAGGTCCTGCCAGACCCGCTCGGTGATGAACGGGGTCAGCGGCGCCATCAGCTTGGTGACCGTCTCGACGACCTCGTGCAGGGTGCGCAGCGCCGCCTTGTCGCCCTGCCAGAAGCGGCGGCGGGAGCGGCGCACGTACCAGTTGGAGAGGTCGTCGACGAAGGCGGACAGCAGCTTGCCCGCGCGCTGGGTGTCGTAGGCGTCCAGTGCCTGCGTCACCTGGTCGGTCAGCGCGTGCAGCTCGGAGAGCAGCCAGCGGTCGAGGACCGGGCGGTCGGCCGGGGCCGGGTCCGCCTCGCTCGGGGCCCAGCCCGTGGTGCGGGCGTACAGGGCCTGGAAGGCGACCGTGTTCCAGTAGGTGAGGAGCGTCTTGCGGACGACCTCCTGGATGGTGCCGTGGCCCACCCGGCGGGCCGCCCAGGGCGAACCGCCGGCCGCCATGAACCAGCGGACCGCGTCGGCGCCGTGCTGGTCCATCAGCGGGATCGGCTGCAGGATGTTGCCCAGGTGCTTGGACATCTTGCGGCCGTCCTCGGCGAGGATGTGGCCGAGGCAGACCACGTTCTCGTAGGACGACTTGTCGAAGACCAGGGTGCCGACCGCCATCAGCGTGTAGAACCAGCCGCGGGTCTGGTCGATGGCCTCGGAGATGAACTGCGCCGGGTAGCGGCTCTCGAACAGCTCCTTGTTCTTGTACGGGTAGCCCCACTGCGCGAACGGCATCGAACCCGAGTCGTACCAGGCGTCGATCACCTCCGGTACGCGCACCGCTTCGAGGGAGCAGCCCTCGTGGGTGCAGGTGAAGGTCACGTCGTCGATGAACGGGCGGTGCGGGTCGAGGGCCGACTGGTCGGTGCCGGACAGCTCGGTCAGCTCCGCGCGGGAGCCGACGACCGTGAGGTGGTCCTCCGCGCAGCGCCAGATGGGCAGCGGGGTGCCCCAGTAGCGGTTGCGGGAGAGCGCCCAGTCGATGTTGTTGTTCAGCCAGTCGCCGTACCGGCCGTGCTTGACCGCCTCCGGGAACCAGTTGGTCTTCTCGTTCTCCTGGAGGAGGCGGTCCTTGACGGCGGTGGTGCGGATGTACCAGGACGGCTGCGCGTAGTAGAGCAGCGCGGTGTGGCAGCGCCAGCAGTGCGGGTAGCTGTGCTCGTAGGGGATGTGCTTGAAGAGCAGGCCCCGGGTGTCCAGGTCCTCGGTGAGCTTCTCGTCGGCCTTCTTGAAGAAGACGCCGCCGACCAGCGGGACGTCCTCCTCGAAGGTGCCGTCCGGGCGGACCGGGTTGACCACCGGCAGCCCGTACGCCCGGCAGACCTTGAGGTCGTCCTCACCGAAGGCGGGGGACTGGTGGACGAGGCCGGTGCCGTCCTCGGTGGTGACGTAGTCCGCGTTCACCACGTAGTGCGCGGGCTCCGGGAACTCCACCAGCTCGAACGGGCGCTGGTACGTCCAGCGCTCCATCTCGGCGCCGGTGAAGGTCTGGCCGGTGGTCTCCCAGCCCTCGCCGAGGGCCTTCTCCACCAGCGGTTCCGCGACGACGAGCTTCTCCTCGCCGTCGGTCGCGACGACGTAGGTGACCTCGGGGTGCGCGGCGACCGCGGTGTTGGAGACCAGGGTCCACGGGGTCGTCGTCCAGACGACCAGCGCGGCCTCGCCGGCCAGCGGGCCCGAGGTGAGCGGGAAGCGGACGTAGACGGACGGGTCGACGACCGTCTCGTAGCCCTGGGCCAGCTCGTGGTCGGACAGGCCGGTGCCGCAGCGGGGGCACCAGGGGGCGACGCGGTGGTCCTGGACCAGCAGGCCCTTGTCGAAGATCGTCTTGAGCGACCACCAGACGGACTCGATGTACTCCGGGTCCATCGTGCGGTACGGGTCCTGGAGGTCGGCCCAGTAGCCCATGCGCGTGGTGAGCTCTTCGAAGGCGTCGGTGTGCCGGGTCACCGACTCGCGGCACTTCGCGTTGAACTCGGCGATGCCGTACGCCTCGATGTCCTGCTTGCCGGAGAAGCCCAGCTCCTTCTCCACCGCCAGCTCCACCGGCAGGCCGTGGCAGTCCCAGCCGGCCTTGCGGCCCACGTGGTAGCCGCGCATGGTGCGGAAGCGGGGGAAGACGTCCTTGAAGACCCGCGCCTCGATGTGGTGGGCGCCGGGCATGCCGTTGGCGGTGGGCGGGCCCTCGTAGAACACCCACTCGGGGCGGCCCTCGGACTGCTCCAGGCTCTTGGCGAAGATCTTCTGCTCGCGCCAGAAGTCGAGCACCGCGTGTTCGAGCGCGGGCAGGTCGACCTGGGCGGGCACCTGGCGGTACTGCGGCTGCGTATTCAACGAGCTTCCTCCGGCGGACGTGCTGCCTTCCGTCGGAGGGACGAGAGCCGTGCTCCCGCGGTACCACCCTCCTTGGCCCGCCGGTGCGTCGTGTGCTCCGGTGAGCCCCCTCATTGGGGTCGCGAGCCGGTTCTACTCGCCGTGACAGAGGCGTCACGGCTTTCTTCCGGCGGCTCCGGGGTGATCTTCACGTCGCGCTCGCCCCCGGGCTCACACCGTCCCCGGGTCGCTCTGGGCTGCTGACGCCGCTACTCGTCCCCATCCACGCTTTTCGCTGCGCCCAGTGTACGGCGCCGGGCGGACAGCGGCCGACCGGTTTTCGGGTGACCCGAATGCCGCGGTTCCGGGTCCGGGTCGCGAGCGGTCCGGCCGGGGGGCTTCCGGCGGATTACCGGGCGGGGAGCTGGGCACAACGCAGGCATGCTCGCCGCGTGGCGCACGGTGGGCGGGCGAATCGGGCGGCGTGCCCCGTTGCCGCGAGGGCGGAGTCGATTTATCGTCCCAGCACGATTCGCGCGCAAGATCACAATATGTGAAGGGGCCGCGGCCATGGTGGCGAAGAAGAAGACGACGGCCGCGAAGCAGAGCGCCGCCGAGGAGGGCGCCGGGGAGCAGGACCCCGCGAAGAAGGCGGCGGGCAAGAGCCCGGCAAAGAAGACCGGGGCCGAGAAGACCGCGGCGAAGACCGCCGCGAAGAAGAGCACGGCGAAGAAGAGCACGGCGAAGAGCACGGCCAAGAAAGCGGGCGCGGCCGAGGCCGCGGAGCAGACGGGAGCCACGACGGTGGTTGCGAAGAAGACTCCTGGCACGGCCACGGCGGCCAAGACCGCTGTTCCCAAGGCCCGCGGCACCGCCGCGGACCCCGGTGAGCTCGCGGTCCGCCCGGGCGAGGAACCCTGGACCCCGCAAGAGGTCGAGGAGGCGCGCGGCGAGCTGCAGTCCGAGGCCGACCGGCTGCGCACCGAGATCGACTCCTCCGAGCGGTCGCTGCAGGGCATGATGCGGGACTCCGGCGACGGCGCGGGCGACGACGAGGCGGACACCGGCAGCAAGAACATCACGCGCGAGCACGAACTGGCGCTGGCCGCCACCGCGCGCGAGGTGCTCAGCCAGACCGAGCGCGCCCTGGAACGCCTGGACGCGGGCACCTACGGCCTGTGCGAGAACTGCGGCAACCCGATCGGCAAGGCGCGGATGCAGGCCTTCCCGCGGGCCACCCTCTGCGTCGAGTGCAAGCAGAAGCAGGAGCGCCGGTACTGAGCCGCGGCCGCGGCGGGAAGTGTGCCGTACCCTCGTGCTCAGTCAAGGACCTAGGGCTGAGGGACTCACGTGGCAGAGGCGGAGCGCATCATCGGTACTCCGGACACCCCGGACGCGGCGGGGGACGGGCAGGAGCGGCCCGACGCCGAGCAGGAGCGGCCCGACGCCGAGCAGGAGCGGATGCCGGAGCAGGCTCCTGAGCGCCCCCGGGCCAAGCGGCGGGTCGCCGTGCTGTTCGCGGTCGCCGTGGTCGCGTACCTGCTCGACCTGGGCAGCAAGATGCTGGTGGTCGCCAAGCTGGAGCACCACGAGCCCATCGAGATCGTCGGGGACTGGCTGCGGCTCGCGGCGATCCGCAACGCGGGCGCGGCCTTCGGCTTCGGCGAGGCCTTCACGATCATCTTCACGGTGATCGCGGCGGCCGTGATCGTCGTGATCGCCCGCCTCGCGCGCAAGCTGCGCAGCCTGCCGTGGGCGATCGCGCTCGGCCTGCTGCTCGGGGGCGCGCTCGGCAACCTCACCGACCGGATCTTCCGCGCCCCCGGCGTCTTCGAGGGCGCGGTCGTGGACTTCATCGCGCCCAAGCACTTCGCCGTCTTCAACCTGGCCGACTCGGCGATCGTCTGCGGCGGCATCCTGATCGTGATCCTCTCCTTCCGGGGCCTGGACCCGGACGGGACCGTCCACAAGGACTGAGCGGGCACGGGGGTGAGCGGGCACCGGGGGTGAGCGCGCGTTCGGGAGTGTCCGGGCCGTCCGGCATACTCGACGGGTGAGCACGATTCCCGAGATCCGTACCCTGCCCGTGCCCGACGGCCTGGAGGGCGAGCGCGTCGACGCCGCCATCTCCCGCATGTTCGGCTTCTCCCGTACCAAGGCCGCGGAGCTCGCCGCGGCGGGCAAGGTGCAGGTCGACGGATCGGTGGTCGGCAAGTCCGAGCGGGTCCACGGCGGCGCCTGGCTGGAGGTCGAGATGCCGCAGGCGCCCGCGCCGGTGCAGCTGGTCGCCGAGCCCGTCGAGGGCATGGAGATCGTGCACGACGACGAGGACGTGGTCGTGATCGTCAAGCCCGTCGGCGTGGCCGCCCACCCGTCCCCGGGCTGGAGCGGGCCGACGGTCATCGGCGGACTGGCCGCCGCCGGGTACCGCATCTCCACCTCCGGCGCCGCCGAGCGCCAGGGCATCGTGCACCGCCTCGACGTCGGCACCTCCGGACTGATGGCGGTGGCCAAGTCGGAGCGCGCCTACACCTCGCTCAAGCGCCAGTTCAAGGAGCGCACGGTCGACAAGCGCTACCACACGCTCGTGCAGGGCCACCCCGACCCGACCAGCGGCACCATCGACGCCCCCATCGGCCGCCACCCGCAGCACGACTACAAGTGGGCCGTCACCGCCGAGGGCAAGCCGTCCGTCACGCACTACGACCTCATCGAGGCCTTCCGCGCCGCCTCCCTGCTCGACGTGAAGCTGGAGACCGGCCGCACCCACCAGATCCGCGTCCACATGGCCGCCCACCGCCACCCCTGCGTCGGCGACCTGACCTACGGTGCGGACCCCACCCTCGCCAAGCGGCTGGGCCTGACCCGCCAGTGGCTGCACGCCGTGCGGCTCGGCTTCGAGCACCCCGGCACCGGCGACTGGGTCGAGTACGCCAGCGACTACCCCGAGGACCTCCAGCAGGCCCTGGACCGGGTCCGCGAGGAGTCCTACGGATGAGCACCCCGAGCCCGGCCCCGGCCGCCTACGAGGTGCGCGTCGCCGAGGACCCCGCCGACCGCGAGGCCTGCTTCGCCGTGCGCAAGGACGTCTTCGTCGCCGAGCAGCAGGTCCCCGAGGACATCGAGTACGACGCCTACGACGCCGGCGCCGTGCACGTCCTCGCGGTCCGGGAGGACGGCGTGCCGCTCGGCACCGGCCGGCTGCTGCACGGCGCGGCCGCCACCGCGAAGAACGGCGACGGCGACCCTGCCGTCGGCTCCCTGGGCCGGCTCGCGGTGACCGCAGCGGCCCGCGGTCTGGGCGTTGGGGCCGCGCTGGTGCGGGCCGTCGAGGACGCCGCACGCGCGCGAGGACTCACCGCCGTGGACCTGCACGCGCAGACCCACGCCCTGGGATTTTACGAACGGTTGGGGTACCAGGCGTACGGACCCGAGTTCCCCGACGCCGGGATCCCGCACCGCGCGATGCGGCGCTCCCTGTAGCGGGGGCGCCGGACCGGCCGGTGCGACCGGTGGCGTGGCAGGCTTGGGGTTCGCCGGGTGAACGCCCAGACCACAGCCCCTAGACCCCACCGGAGCGGTGACCGTGGATCAGCTGGCCCTGTTGTTCATGCTGTTGCTCGGGGCCCTGCTGAGCGTCCCGATCGGTGCCCGGCTCGGGCTGCCGGCGCCGGTCCTGATGACGCTCCTCGGAATCGTCCTGGCCCTGCTCGACTTCGTGCCCAACGTCGACATCCCGCCCGAACTGATCCTGCCCGCGCTGCTGCCGCCGCTGCTGTACGCCGCGGTGCGGCGCACCTCCTGGCGGCAGTTCGCGGCCAACAAGCGCCCGATCTTCCTGCTGGCCGTCGCGCTGGTCTTCGTCACCATGGTCTGCGTGGCCTCCGTGGCCCACGCGATCGTGCCGGGGCTGCCGCTCGCCGCCGCCTTCGCGCTGGGCGCGCTGGTGGCGCCGCCCGACCCGGTCGCCGCGACCGCCGTCGCCGGGCAACTGGGGCTGCCGCGCCGCCTGGTGTCCATCCTGGAGGGCGAGGGGCTGTTCAACGACGTGACGGCCATCGTGCTGTACCACGTGGCCATCGCCGCGGCGGTCGGCGGCTCCTTCTCGCCGTGGCGGGCCGGGTTCGACCTGGTGCTGTCCGCCGTCGTCGCCGTCGCGGTCGGGCTCGCCCTGGGCTGGGGCTCCAACAAGCTCATGGACGTGCTGGGCGACCCGACGCTGCAGATCGGCCTGACCCTGCTGGTGCCGTTCGTGAGCTACGTCGCCGCCGACGAACTGCACGGGTCGGGCGTGCTCGCCGTGCTCACCACCGCCATGTTCCTCGCCGAGTACGCCTCGGACGCCGACGACGTGATGACCCGGCTCGGCGGACACACCGTCTGGGACGTGGTCGACACCCTGGTCACCGGCGTGGCCTTCGGACTGATCGGACTGGAACTGCACAACGCCGTCCGCACCGCCTCCGGCCGGTGGACGGAACTGCTCGGCTGGGCGGCGGCGATCCTCGGCGTCGTCGTCCTGGTCCGGCTGCTGTGGCTGCTGCCGGCCACCTGGCTGACCCAGCGGCTGCACGCCCGGCGCGACCAGGACGAGGACATCCCGACCAGCTGGCGGGAGACGGTGGTCATGTGGTGGGCCGGGATGCGGGGCGTGGCCTCGGTCGCGCTGGCCCTGGCGATCCCGCTGGAGACCGACGACGGAGCGGCCTTCCCGCACCGGGAGGAGATCGTCTTCATCGCCTTCGGGGTGATCATGGGCACGCTGCTGCTGCAGGGCCTGACGCTGCCCTGGCTGGTGGGCCGGCTCGGGGTGCGGGCGGACACCGAGCGGGAGCAGGAGTTCGAGCGGGACCTGGCCCTGCGGGCGGCCAGGGCGGCCAAGCAGCGGCTCAAGGAGATCGAGTCGGTGGAGGAACTGCCGGAGGAGCTGTCCGAGCAGATGCTGCGGCGCGCCTTCGACATCGGCGTACGCATCAGCCCGGACCTCGGCGACGAGGAGCGGCGGGAGGCGCAGGAGCAGCGGGCGCGGCGGATCAAACGGGTCCGCCGCATCCAGGGCGAGATGCTGAGCGCCGCCCGGCACGAGGTGCTGGCCGCCCGCAGCGAACCCGGCGCCGACCCGGAGATCGTCGACCGGGTGCTGCGCCACCTGGACGTGCGCAGCCTGCGCTGACCGCGGTGCGCGCCCCACCCGACACAGGTCCCCGTCACAGTCACAGGCCCCCGTTACAGGCCCTTCGTCACAGGCTCTTCGTCGGGCGGCCCGGGAAGCGGCGGGAGTCCCCGTCGGAGGAACGGCGGCCGTCCGCGTCCGGGGAGCGGCGGGCGTGCGGGAAGCCGGTCCGGGACGGGCGCAGGGCCGCGTCCGCCGTGTTGACCCGCGGCAGCGCGTAGGGGTGCTCGTCGGCCAGCCAGCGGATCATCCCCTCGCGGACCGCGACCCGCACCGTCCAGATGTCGTCCGCGTCCTTCGCCGTCACCAGGGCCCGCACCTCCATGCTGGTCGGGGTGGTGTCCGTGACGGTGAGGTTGTAGCTGCGCCCGTCCCAGGCCGGGCACTCGCGCAGCAGGTCGCGCAGCCGCTCCCGCATCGCGTCGAGCGGCGCCGAGTGGTCGAGGTGCCAGAACACGGTCCCGGTCATCTGCGGCGTGCCGCGCGACCAGTTCTCGAACGGCTTCGAGGTGAAGTACGACACCGGCATCGTGATCCGGCGCTCGTCCCAGGTGCGCACGGTCAGGTACGTCAGCGTGATCTCCTCGACGGTGCCCCACTCGCCGTCCACCACGACGGTGTCGCCCATGCGCACCATGTCGCCGAAGGCGATCTGGAACCCGGCGAACAGGTTGCCCAGCGTGGACTGGGCCGCCACACCGGCGACGATGCCGATGATGCCGGCCGAGGCCAGCAGTGAGGCGCCGGCGGCGCGCATCGCCGGGAACGTCAGCAGCATCGACGACACGGCGACCACGCCGACGATCGCCGCGACCACCCGCATGATCAACGACACCTGGGTCCGCACCCGGCGCACCCGGGCCGGGTCCCGCTCGGCGTGGGCGTGCGCGTAACGGGAGTAGGACGTCTCGACGACCGCCGCGGCGATCCGGACCACCAGCCAGGCCGCCGAGCCGATCAGCAGCAGCGTCAGCGTCCGGCCGACCCCGGTCCGGTGCTCGGGGAACACCCCGGCCTCGATGTAGGAGCCTCTCAGCAGGCCCGTGCACAGCGCGATCTGGTAGGGCACGCGGGCGCGCCGCAGCAGCCCCCACAGCGGTGTCTCGGGGTGGCGTCCGTCGGCCTTGCGCAGCAACAGGTCGGTGGCCCAGCCGATGACCAGGGTCAGCAGGACGGAGCCGCCGACCACGATCAGCGGGCGGAGTATCGTCTCCATCCCTCGAACGTAACCGGCCGCGCGGTGTCGTGAACCTGTGACCTACGTCCCGTCCGGGGTATGGCCGTGGCTGGGCCTGTCACACCCGGCTGGCACCATGGCCTCATGAACATCGTGCTCTTTCACTCGACCCTCGGCCCGAGGCCGGCGGTGCGGCAGGCCGCCGACCGGCTGCGCGACGCCGGGCACCAGGTGTGGACCCCGGACCTCTTCGAGGGCCGGACCTTCGACTCGGTCGAGGAGGGCATGGCCCATCAGGACGGGATCGGCCGCGAGGAGCTGCTGAAGCGGGCCGTGCTGGCCGCCGCGCCCTACTCGGAGCGGGGGCTGGTGTACGCCGGGTTCTCGCTCGGCGCCTCCATCGCCCAGACCCTCGCCCTCGGCGACCACCGGGCGCGCGGACTGCTGCTCCTGCACGGCACCTCGGACCTCGCGCCCAACGCCTCGGTCGACGAGCTGCCGGTCCAGCTGCACGTGGCCGAGCCCGACCCCTTCGAGACGGACGACTGGCTGAGCGCCTGGTACCTCCAGATGGGCCGCATCGGCGCCGACGTCGAGGTGCACCGGTACCCCGGGGCCGGTCACCTCTACACCGACCCGGAGCTGCCCGACTACGACGCCGAGGCGGCCGAGGCCACCTGGCGGGTGGCGCTCGGCTTCCTCGAGTCCCTGCGGGAGGCTCAGACCGGGTCGTAGACGCGCTCGACGCGCTGGGTGCCGCTGCGCGTGCGGTAGGAGCGGGCCCAGGCGGAGGTGGCCGCCGCGTCGGTGCGGTCGGAGACGACGTAGTAGTCCATCTGCGCCCGGTCCGCGGTGATGTCGAGCACGCCGTAGCCGTGCCGGTCGGTGTCGACCCAGTGGACGTGCCGGTTCGCGGCCCGGATCACCGGTGCGGCGATCGCCGAGACGGTGCCCTCGGGGACCTTCACGATGTCATCGAGGTTGTCGGAGGTCACCGACGTGACGACGAACTCGGTGGCAGCCGAGGCGGACAGCGGGTAGGTCCCGGCGTTGTACGGCACGTCGTTGGCCCACGCCATGTGGATGTCGCCGGTCAGGAACACGGTGTTGCGGATCGCGTGCGCGCGCAGGTGGGTCAGCAGCTCGCGGCGGTCGTCGGTGTAGCCGTCCCACTGGTCGGTGTTGAGGGCGATGCCCTCCTTCGGCAGCCCGAGCAGTTCGGCGAGCGGCCCGAGCAGCGAGGCGGGCAGCGAGCCGATCGCGAACGGCGAGACCATCACCGGGTTGCCGACCAGCCGCCAGGCGGCGTCGGAGGTGGCCAGCTGGGTCTTGAGCCAGTCGAGCTGGGCGCGGCCGGTGAGGGTGCGGTCCGGGTCGTCGACCTCGCCGTTGCCGAGCGCCACCTGCTGCGAGCGGAAGGTGCGCAGATCGAGCAGCGAGAGGTCGACCAGCTTGCCGAACCGCAGCCGCCGGTAGGTGGTGCCGGCGATCGCCGGGCGCACCGGCATCCACTCGAAGTAGGCCCGCTTGGCGGCGCTCTGCCGCTCCGCCCAGGTGCCCTCGGCGCCCTCGGTGTGGTTCTCGGCGCCGCCGGACCAGGTGTCGTTGGCGATCTCGTGGTCGTCCCAGATCGCCACCACCGGCGCCGTGGCGTGCAGGGCCTGGAGGTCGGGGTCGGTCTTGTAGCGGCCGTGCCGGATCCGGTAGTCGGCGAGGGTGAGGATCTCGTGGGCCGGGGCGTGCGGGCGCACGACGGTGTCGCGGGTGCCGTACTCGCCGGTGCCGTACTCGTAGATGTAGTCGCCCAGGTGCAGCCAGGCGTCCAGGTCGCCGCGGGCCGCGAGATGGCGGTACGAGGAGAAGTACCCGGCCTCCCAGTTGGCGCAGGAGACCACGCCGAAGCGCAGGCCGGCGACGGCCGCGTCGTGCGCGGGGGCGGTGCGGGTGCGGGCGACGGGGGAGTCGGTGGGGCCCGCGGAGAAGCGGAACCAGTAGTCCGTGGCGGGCGCGAGGCCGCGGACGTCCGCCTTGACGGTGTGGTCGGAGGCCGCCGTCGCGGTGACGGAGCCTTTGGCGACCACGTGGGTGAGGGCCTTGTCCGTGGCGACGACCCAGCTCACCTCGGTGTCCGGACCGGCACCGGAGCCGGGTATGGCCTCGGGCGTAGGGGTCACCCTGGTCCACAGCAGGACGCCGTCGGGCAGGGGGTCGCCGGAGGCTGTGCCGTGCAGGAAGGCGGGGGCCGCGTCGGCCGCGCCGACGGGCAGCGCCGCCGCGAGCGGGGCGGCCAGGACCGCGCCGGCCGCCGCGGCCTTGACGACCGTACGGCGGCTGGGCGTGCGGGAGTTCAGGGAACCCCGGTGGCTTTCGTTGTCTTCGGACGCTCTGTATCGACTGGTCACGGCCGATCAGGTTACTGATCGGTATGCACGTGGGTGGGCGAACTCGCAAAAGTTCGCCCACCCGTCAGACGCCGATCACCGGGTCACTTGGTGACGCCCGCGTCCTTCAGCGCCTTCTGCCACGCGTCGGGCGTGCTCGGCGTCTCGACCACCTTGTCGTTGATCTTGATGGTCGGGGTCGACTCGACGCCCTCGGCCTTGTCGAAGGACTTGCTCATCCGCATCGCCCAGGCGTCGTAGGTGCCCTTCTCCACGGCGTCCTGGAACTTCTTGTTGTTCTTCAGGGCGTCGACCGTGTCCGCCACCTTGATCAGGTAGTCGTCCTTGGCGAACTCGTCGGTCGACTCCTCCGGGTGGTACTCGCTGGAGTACAGCGCGGTCTTGTAGTCGACGAACGCCTCGGGGCTGACGTTCAGCGCGGCGCCGAGCGCGCTCAGCGCGTTCTTCGAGCCCTCGCCGCCCAGATTGCCGTCGAGGAAGGTGCCGATGGTGAAGGACAGCTTGTAGTCGCCGTCCTCCATGCCCTTGTTGACGGCCTCGCCGATGCTCTGCTCCATCGACGCGCAGCCCGGGCAGCGCGGGTCCTCGTAGAGGTGGATGACGTGGTCCGACTTGGACTCGCCGACGACGACGGTGGTGCCGTCCTTGCCGGAGGTGTTGGCCGGGGCCACCACCTTGGCCTCGGCGGCCTTGTCCCAGCCGCTCGGCTTGTTGCCCTGCACGACGGCGTAGCTGATGCCGCCGGCTATCGCCAGCACGCCGACGATGGAGGCGGCCACGATGACCTGCCGCCTGACCTTGTCGCGCTTGGCCTGGCGCTCGCGCTCCTGGCGCAGGCGCTCACGGGCCGCCGTCTTCGCCGCCTGGCTGTTCCGCTTGCTCATGATGGTGATCTCTCCGGGGACGCGCACACGGGCGTGTGCGGAAGTACGTATGGGGACTGCGATGCTCGGTGCCGCCCGTGCGACTCGGCCGGTGCCGGGTCAGCCGAGGGCGGTCACCGGGAACGGCGGTCCGCGTCGTCCCAGGGAGTGCGTGAGGATCCGCTCGCGGGCGCCGGTGGTACGGCGGACCGGAGGCGCCGGGCGGAGCACCGCCGGGGCCCGGTGTGCGCTCACGGCCGCGACGGCGAGCAGCAGCGGCCGGAAGGTGGTCGCGGCCACCGCGCCGAGCAGCTGGCCCAGCGCCCGCTCGCCGCGCCGCAGCCAGGCCGCCGCGAGCAGCCCGACCCCGACGTGCGCGGCGAGCAGCAGCCAGGCGGTGCCGGGGGCGGCCTGCGCCAGCACCGACGCCATCCGGTCGGTCTCGGCCCCGGTCACCCGGGTCAGCGGCGCGGTCACCCCGGCGTGGACGCCGGTCCCGTCGCCGCACAGCACGTCGAAGCCGACCGAGCGCAGCGGGCCCGCGACCGGGCCGCCCGCCCGGCCGTAGCAGACGTGCTGGCCGGTGGTGAAGACCGTGTCGGCGGCCAGCTCCAGCGGGATCAGCAGGGCGGCGATCCGCCCGAAGCCGCGCTCGCGCCGCCCGGCCAGGGCGTAGGCGATCAGGAACACGGCGGCGGCGACCGCGGCCACCGTGGGCAGCGGCAGCGGAACCCCGGACAGCAGGACGTGCGACGCGGTGCTGAGGGTCACGGCGAGTGCCGTGAACAGCGCCGCGCGTACGGCTCTGAGCGGGGTTCCGGATATGTCCATAGCAGTAGAAGAGTGTGTCACGGGGTCCGGTAAGGGACCCCTAAAGGGTTCCTGTGAGACGGCCGACGGTTATCGAACCGGAATGGTCACAGGCCCGGGATCCGGCCGTTGCGGAACAGGTCGACGAAGGTCTGGTGGTCGCCGCGCGCGCGTGCGCCGTAGCGGTGCGCGAAGTCGACCAGCAGGGGCGCGAAGCCCTCCTCGTCGGCCGCGATCGCCGCGTCGATGGCCCGCTCGGTGGAGAACGGCACCAGGGACTCCCCGGACTGGTCGTCGGCCGCCGCGTGCATGGTCGCGGTGGCCCGGCCCAGGTCGGCGACGACCTCGGCGATCTCCTCCGGGTCGTCGATGTCGCCCCAGTCCAGGTCGACGGCGTACGGCGAGACCTCGGCGACCAACTGGCCGGCGCCGTCCAGCTCGGTCCAGCCCAGCCACGGGTCGGCGTGCGCCTGGAGGGCGCGCTGGGAGATCACCGTGCGGTGGCCCTCGTGCTGGAAGTAGTCCCGGATGGCCTGGTCGGTGATGTGCCGGGAGACGGCCGGGGTCTGGGCCTGCTTGATGTAGATCACGACGTCGTTCTCCAGGGCGTCGCTGTTGCCCTCCAGCAGGATGTTGTACGAGGGCAGGCCGGCCGAGCCGATGCCGATGCCCCGGCGGCCGACGACGTCCTTCACGCGGTAGGAGTCCGGCCGGGTCAGGGAGGACTCGGGGAGCGTCTCCAGGTAGCCGTCGAAGGCCGCGAGCACCTTGTAGCGCGTGGCGGCGTCCAGCTCGATGGAACCGCCGCCGGGGGCGAAGCGGCGCTCGAAGTCACGGATCTCGGTCATCGAGTCCAGCAGCCCGAAGCGGGTCAGCGAGCGGGCCACCCGCAGTGCGCCCAGCAGCGGACCCTCCGCGGTGTCCAGCGTGAACGGCGGCACCTCGTCGCTCTTGGCGCCGGTGGCCAGGGCGTGGATCCGCTCGCGGTACGCGCCCGCGTACACCCGCACCAGCTCGGTGATCTGCTCGTCGCTGAGCGCCTTGGCGTACCCGATCAGCGCGACGGAGGCGGCGAAGCGCTTGAGGTCCCAGGTGAAGGGGCCGACGTAGGCCTCGTCGAAGTCGTTGACGTTGAAGATCAGCCGGCCGGTGGAGTCCATGTACGTGCCGAAGTTCTCCGCGTGGAGGTCGCCGTGGATCCACACCCGGGAGGTCCGCTCGTCCAGGTAGGCGCCGCCGGGCTGATCGCCGAACTCCGGATCCTCGGTCAAATCGCGGTAAAAGAGGCCGGCGGTGCCGCGGTAGAAGGCGAAGGCGGAGGCGGCCATCTTCCGGAACTTCACGCGGAACGCCGCCGGATCCGCGGCCAGCAGCTGGCCGAAGGCGGTGTCGAAGACGGCGAGGATCTCCTCGCCGCGGTGCTCCTCGTTGAGCTGCGGGACCGACATGCCTGGTGCCTCCTGGTGCGGGTGGTGCCTGACGACTGGAGCGGATCTCCACTCGGGCCAACGTTCGAAGGGGTGCGGTAGTGCCCGCCCCAGAAGGTACGCGTGGGGGCCCGCCCGTCACCCGACCGCCACCCCTCATGGAGGCGCTACGCGCCGCAGGATCTGCTCGGAGTGTCAGTGGCGAGGCATAGACTTCGACGCTGACCCCCCGGATCGACCGCCGTCAGTCGTCCCCAGTTTTCCCAGGAGGCCGCACGTGTCCAAGTCGCCGTTCACGCACCTGCACGTCCACACCCAGTACTCGCTGCTGGACGGTGCCGCGCGGCTCAAGGACATGTTCGAGGCCTGCAACGAGATGGGCATGACGCACATCGCCATGTCCGACCACGGCAACCTGCACGGGGCGTACGACTTCTTCCACTCCGCGAAGAAGGCCGGAGTCACCCCGATCATCGGGATCGAGGCCTATGTCGCCCCCGAGTCCCGGCGCAACAAGCGCAAGATCCAGTGGGGCCAGCCGCACCAGAAGCGGGACGACGTGTCCGGTTCGGGTGGCTACACCCACAAGACCATGTGGGCGACGAACAGCACCGGCCTGCACAACCTCTTCCGCCTCTCCTCCGACGCGTACGCCGAGGGCTGGCTGCAGAAGTGGCCCCGGATGGACAAGGAGACCATCAGCCAGTGGTCCGAGGGCATCGTCGCCTCCACCGGCTGCCCCTCCGGCGAGGTGCAGACCCGGCTGCGCCTCGGCCACTTCGACGAGGCCCTGAAGGCGGCCGCCGACTACCAGGACATCTTCGGCAAGGACCGGTACTTCCTGGAGCTGATGGACCACGGCATCGAGATCGAGCACCGGGTCCGCGACGGACTCCTGGAGATCGGCAGGAAGCTCGGCATCCCGCCGCTGGTCACCAACGACTCGCACTACACCTACGCGCACGAGGCGACCGCCCACGACGCCCTGCTGTGCATCCAGACCGGCAAGAACCTCTCCGACCCGGACCGCTTCCGCTTCGACGGCACCGGCTACTACCTGAAGTCGACGGACGAGATGTACGCCATCGACTCCTCCGACGCCTGGCAGGAGGGTTGCGCCAACACGCGCCTGATCGCCGAGATGATCGACACCACCGGCATGTTCGAGAAGCGCGACCTCATGCCGAAGTTCGACATCCCCGAGGGCTTCACGGAGATCACCTGGTTCCAGGAGGAGGTCCGCCGCGGCATGGCGCGCCGCTTCCCCGGCGGCGTCCCCGAGGACCGCCAGAAGCAGGCCGAGTACGAGATGGACGTCATCATCCAGATGGGGTTCCCGGGCTACTTCCTCGTGGTCGCCGACTTCATCATGTGGGCCAAGAACCAGGGCATCGCGGTCGGCCCCGGCCGAGGCTCCGCGGCCGGTTCGATCGTGGCGTACGCGATGGGCATCACCGACCTCGACCCCATCCCGCACGGCCTGATCTTCGAGCGGTTCCTCAACCCCGAGCGCGTCTCCATGCCCGACGTCGACATCGACTTCGACGAGCGCAGGCGCGTCGAGGTGATCAGGTACGTGACCGAGAAGTACGGCGCCGACAAGGTCGCCATGATCGGCACGTACGGCAAGATCAAGGCGAAGAACGCCATCAAGGACTCCGCGCGCGTGCTGGGCTACCCGTACGCCATGGGCGACCGGCTCACCAAGGCCATGCCCGCCGACGTCCTCGGCAAGGGCATCGACCTCAACGGCATCACGGACCCCACGCACCCGCGCTACAGCGAGGCCGGCGAGATCCGCTCGATGTACGAGAACGAGCCGGACGTGAAGAAGGTCATCGACACCGCCAAGGGCGTCGAGGGCCTGGTGCGGCAGATGGGCGTGCACGCGGCCGGCGTGATCATGTCCAGCGAGCCCATCGTCGACCACGCCCCGATCTGGGTGCGGCACACCGACGGCGTGACCATCACGCAGTGGGACTACCCGCAGTGCGAGTCGCTCGGCCTGCTGAAGATGGACTTCCTCGGCCTGCGCAACCTCACGATCATGGACGACGCCGTCAAGATGGTGAAGTCCAACAAGGGCATCGACCTCGACCTGCTGTCGCTGCCGCTGGACGACCCCACGACCTTCGAACTGCTCCAGCGCGGCGACACGCTCGGCGTCTTCCAGTTCGACGGCGGCCCGATGCGCTCCCTGCTGCGGCTGATGAAGCCCGACAACTTCGAGGACATCTCCGCCGTCTCCGCGCTCTACCGTCCCGGCCCCATGGGCATGGACTCGCACACCAACTACGCGCTGCGCAAGAACGGCCTCCAGGAGATCACGCCGATCCACAAGGAGCTGGAGGAGCCCCTCCAGGAGGTCCTCGCGGTCACCTACGGCCTGATCGTCTACCAGGAGCAGGTGCAGAAGGCCGCCCAGATCATCGCGGGCTACTCGCTCGGCGAGGCCGACATCCTGCGCCGCGTGATGGGCAAGAAGAAGCCCGACGAGCTGGCGAAGAACTTCGTCCTCTTCCAGGCCGGAGCCCGGAAGAACGGCTACAGCGACGAGGCCATCCAGGCCCTGTGGGACGTGCTGGTCCCCTTCGCCGGCTACGCCTTCAACAAGGCGCACTCGGCCGCCTACGGCCTGGTGTCGTACTGGACCGGCTACCTCAAGGCGAACTACCCGGCCGAGTACATGGCCGCCCTGCTCACCTCGGTCAAGGACGACAAGGACAAGTCGGCCGTCTATCTGAACGAGTGCCGGCGCATGGGCATCAAGGTGCTGCCGCCCAACGTCAACGAGTCCATGTCGAACTTCGCCGCGCAGGGCGACGACGTGATCCTCTTCGGCCTCTCCGCCGTGCGCAACGTCGGCACCAACGTGGTCGAGTCGATCATCAAGTGCCGCAAGGCCAAGGGGAAGTACGCCTCCTTCCCCGACTACCTGGACAAGGTGGAGGCGGTCGTCTGCAACAAGCGGACGACGGAGTCGCTGATCAAGGCCGGCGCCTTCGACGAGATGGGGCACACCCGCAAGGGCCTCACCGCGCAGTACGAACCGATGATCGACAACGTGGTCGCGGTCAAGCGCAAGGAGGCCGAGGGCCAGTTCGACCTCTTCGGCGGCATGGGCGACGAGCAGAACGACGAGCCCGGCTTCGGACTCGACGTCGTCTTCGGCGAGGACGAGTGGGACAAGACCTACCTCCTCGCCCAGGAGCGGGAGATGCTCGGCCTCTACGTCTCCGACCACCCGCTCTTCGGCCTGGAGCACGTGCTGTCCGACAAGGCCGACGCGGGCATCTCCCAGCTCACCGGCGGCGACTTCGGCGACGGCGCGGTCGTCACCATCGGCGGCATCATCTCCGGCCTCCAGCGCAAGATGACCAAGCAGGGCAACGCCTGGGCCATCGCCACCGTCGAGGACCTCGCCGGTTCGCTGGAGTGCATGTTCTTCCCGGCGACGTACCAGCTGGTGTCCACGCAACTGGTCGAGGACGCCGTGGTGTTCGTCAAGGGGCGCCTCGACAAGCGGGAGGACGTGCCCCGGCTGGTCGCGATGGAGCTGATGGTTCCGGACCTGTCCAACGCGGGCACCAACGCGCCCGTCGTCCTCACCATCCCGGCGACCCGCGTCACCCCGCCGATGGTCAGCAGGCTCGGGGAGATCCTCACCCACCACCGGGGCGACAGCGAGGTGCGGATCAAGCTCCAGGGGCCGACGAAGACCACGGTGCTGCGCCTGGACCGGCACCGGGTGAAGCCCGATCCAGCGTTGTTCGGCGACCTGAAGGTGCTGCTCGGACCGTCCTGCCTGGCGGGCTGAGCGGACTCGGGCGGAACGAGCGAGGGGCGCTCCCGGTCGCCGGGTGCGCCCCTCGTCGTGCGGGGCCGCGACGGCCCGTACCGCGGATGTCAGTTGTGGCCGAAGCGCTTCTGCCGCTTGCGGGAGGCCGCGTCGCCGGGCGTCGTCAGCTGCGGGGAGTGCTGCTCCTCGCGGTCCAGTACGGCCGACTCGGCGGCCTGCGGGGAGCGCTCGGGCTGGGGCTGCTTACGATCACGGTTGTTCTTGTTCTTGGCCATGGTGATCTACCTCCTGAGGGGGATCTAGGGGCCAGGGCCGGAACCAGATTCACACAGCCCAACAAAGAACGCATATCGGGCAATTACCGTCCGTGACGCGGCTCGACGGGGTGCGAGGTGCCGAAACGCCACGCCGAAGATCGAGTTCCGGCCGTTAACCTCCGCGTGGTCGGGCAGACTCGAAGGAAGCCCGAAGCAAACCTCCCGGAAAGAGGGTGGATCGCGTGGACCGCTGCATCGTCCTGGTGGACGCCGGGTATCTGCTGGGGGCCGCCGCGAGTCTCCTGGCGGGAGAGCCCTCGCGCTCGCGCATCACCGTCGACCACGCCGCCCTCATCCAGGGGTTGCGCGACCGCGCCGAGTCCGACACCCAGCAGCCCCTGCTGCGCATCTACTGGTTCGACGGTGCCCCCGACCGCGTCCCGCAGCCCGAACACCGGCGGCTGCGCGTGATGCCCCGGGTCACCGTCCGGCTGGGCGCCCTCACGCGCAGTGACGGACGCTGGGCGCAGAAGGGCGTGGACGCCGCCATGCACGCCGAACTGACCGAGCTGGCCCGCAACCGCGCCTGCTCCGACGTCGTCCTGGTGACCGGCGACGGCGACCTGCTGCCCGGCATGATGGCCGCCAAGGAACACGGCGTCGCCGTCCACCTGTGGGCCGTACAGGCCGCCGACGGCGACTACAACCAGTCCGAGGACCTGGTCGCCGAGGCCGACGAACGCCGCGTCCTGGACCGTGTGTGGATCACCAAGGCCGTACGCGCCAAGGAACTCGGCGGCATCTGCGCGCCGCCGCCCGTGCCCCGCCCCGAGATCGCCGCAATCCTCTCCGCGCCGCTGCCCGAGTCCGCCCTCTCCGCCGCCCAGCGGCCCGCCGAGACGCCGGAGCACCCCACCACGTCCGCCGCGGCGCAGGGCGGCACCGACGAGCGCGTACCGCCCGCCAAGGGCGTCCCCACCCCCAAGGATCTCGCCGCCCTGCGCGCCCCCGGCGCCGCCCACCCCGCCCCGCAGCCGGCCAACGCCACCCTGCGCTGGTCCTCCGACAAGGGCTGGGTGGACCGGCCCGCCGCCGAGCCCTCCGAGGCCGCCTCGCTGCCGACGCTGGCCCAGCTCACCACGGCCGAGCAGCGCTGGGCCGACCGCGAGGAGGACATCACCACGGTCGGCGGCGACCCGTACGAGGTGGGGCAGGTCTTCGCCCGGCGCTGGCTCGAACGCCTCGGCGACCACGGCCACCTGCAGAAACTGTCCGGGATGTACCCGCGCATCCCGCACCGCGTCGACGGCGAGCTGCTGCGCTACGCGGCCCGCTTCGGGCTGCTCGCGCACAAGGACGACCAGATCGACGAACACGACCGGTACGCCATCCGGGCCGGGTTCTGGCGGGAGATCGACGTGCGGACGGCGACCGAGCGCACCCCGGCGGCGGAGTGAGACGCTCCGGCCGCCCCCTGGCTTTCCGCGGCTGAATCGACACTTATGGGCGGACCCGAGGGCGGGGCGCGGGGGCGGACCCCGTAGTCTCCTCCCTTGTGAGTAAGCGCGCGGCACAGGCACCTGGACCCGGTGGCGATGCCGTGTGCGTGATGCGCGGACTGACCAAGACCTATCCGGCCCAGCGCGGCAGGCGCGGCGTTCCCGCCACTCCCGAGGTGCGGGCCACCGACGACGTGACCCTGGAGATCCGCCGCGGTGAGATCTTCGGACTGCTCGGACCCAACGGCGCCGGCAAGTCCACCCTCGTGCGCCAGCTCACCGGCCTGATGCGGCCCGACCGCGGCAGCGTGGAGATCCTCGGCCACGACATCGTGCGCCACCCGGAGCGGGCCGCGCGGATCCTCGCCTACCTGGGCCAGGAGTCCAGCGCCCTGGACGAGCTGACGGTGTCGCTCGCCGCCGAGACCACCGGGCGGCTGCGCGGCCTGGAGGTGCGCCGGGCGCGCGCCGAGCGGGACGCCGTGCTGGAGGAGCTGGGCCTGACCGGGCTCGCCGCCCGCCCGATCAAGAAGCTCTCCGGCGGCCAGCGCCGCCTGGCCTGCTTCGCCGCCGCACTGGTCGGTCGGCGGCCGTTGCTCGTCCTCGACGAGCCGACCACCGGCATGGACCCGGTGGCCCGGCGGGCGGTGTGGTCGGCGGTCGACCGGCGGCGCGCCGAACACGGCGCCACCGTGCTGCTCGTCACCCACAACGTCATCGAGGCCGAGACCGTGCTCGACCGGGTCGCCGTCCTCGACCGGGGACGCGTGATCGCCTGCGACACGCCCTCCGGGCTCAAGGAGAAGGTCGCCGGAGAGGTCCGCGTCGACCTGGTGTGGCGCGAGAGCGCGCCGCTGCACGTCCCGGAGGTCGCCGCCCTGCGCGACCGCGTCGTCGAGTCGGGGCGCCGCTGGACCCTGCGGCTCGCCCCCGAGGAGGCCCGCGCGGTCGTCGCCACCGTCACCGGCGGCGCCGCCTTCGCCGCCCTGGACGACTTCACCCTGGCCACGCCCAGCCTGGAGGACGTGTACCTGGCGCTGGGCGGCGCCGCGCGACAAGGGCTGGTGAGGGCGTGAGCACGCGAGCGGTGAGCACACCGGACGCCGTATCCGTACCCGTCGGGGCGACCGTCCCCACCGAGGCGACCGCTTCGAACGACCCGAGCGAAGGGGAGCTGCGCGACGTGAGTGTCGTACCCGCCGATGCCCTGCGGGGTGCCGCCCCGGCAGCCGAGGGGCGGCGCGTGGCCGGTCCGGCCGAGCTGGGGCCCCGGGCACGGCTGTGGCCCTCCCTGGTGGCCGTGTACCGGGCGCAGCTGTCCCGGGCGCGGGTCGCGCGCATCCCGCTGCTGTTCGTGGCGACCTTCCAGTCGGTCGGCATCATGATCCTGATGCGCGGCGTCGTGGACGGCGGCGGCGAGGCACGGGCCGTGGTCGCCGGGTCCGCGGTGCTCGTCGTGGCCTTCGTCGCGCTGAATCTCCTCGCCCAGTACTTCGGCCAGCTGCGCGCCAGCGGCGGCCTCGACCACTACGCGACGCTGCCGGTGCCGCCCGCCGCGGTGGTGCTGGGCGCGGCGGGCGCCTACGCGTCCTTCACCGTGCCCGGGACCGTGGTGACGGCGGTGTTCGGATGCCTGCTGTTCGGGCTGCCGATGACCCATCTGTGGGTGCTGGTGGCCGTGATCCCGCTGGCGGGCGCCGCCCTCGCCGGACTGGGCGCGGCACTGGGTCTGCTCGCCCCCCGGCCCGAGTTCGCCACACTCCTCGGCCAGCTCGGCATGTCCGCGGCCCTGCTCCTCGGCGTGCTGCCCCCCGAACGGCTGCCCCAGGTGGTCCGCCTGGCCCGGGACCTGCTGCCCTCCACGTACGGGGTGGAGGCCTTCGCGCGCACGTTCGGCGAGCGGCCCGACTGGGGCTTCGTCCTCGGCGACCTCGCGGTGTGCGCCGCGGTCGGGGTGATCTCGCTGGCCGTGGCGACCTGGGCGTACCGCCGGGCCGCCGTCCGGTGACGCGCCGCACAGGCGGGTTTGGCACGATGGCACGGTGACCGCACCCTTGACTCCGCCACCGCCGCCGAACGAACGCCCGTCGTACCAGGGCGGGCCGGTGCCGCAGCCCGTCGGCGCGCACGCGGTGGGAGCCGCGCCCGGCGGTTCCCACGACCCTTACGGCCCGCACGGCGAAGAGGACGGCCCCGGGATGTTGACCGAAGTGCGACAGGCCGCCGTGACCGCGGTGGCGGTCGCGGTCTTCGGTGCGCTGCTGGGCGTGCTGTGGTGGAAGCTGGCACCGACCGTGCCGCTGGTGGGTGAAGTGGTCGACGACAGCTGGGTCGTCTACCTCAAGGACTCCGAGGGCGAGCAGGCGATCGGCGTCGACGGAACGTTCACGCTGCTCGCGCTGGCGTTCGGGGCGCTCAGCGCGGTCGTGGTCTTCCTGCTGCGGCGGCGCGGGGGCGTGCCGCTGGTCGTGGCCCTCGGCGCGGGCGGGCTGCTCGGGTCGCTGCTGGCCTGGCGGCTCGGGGTGTGGCTCGGACCGGCGCAGGACGTGATCGCGCACGCCAAGGACGTGGGCAAAGGGGTGACGTTCTCCGCCCCGCTCAAGCTGGGCGCGAAGGGGGCGCTGCTGGCCTGGTCGCTCGCGGCGCTGGTGGTCCACCTGGGACTGACCGGCCTGTTCGGCCCCCGGGACCCGGAGCCCGACCCCTGGCCGGCGCCGGGGCAGTATCCGTCGGGGCCGTACGGGGACAAGTCGGCTTAGGCCCGGCGGCGGCCGTGGTCCGCCCTGTCCTTCGCCCTGTCCTTCCGGGTGCGTCGGCCGGCCGGGCGGTCAGGCCCGTCCGACCGGCGCCAGGACCGCGTCCGTGAGCTTGGCCAGATCGTCCGGGGACAGCTCGATCTCCAGGCCGCGGCGGCCCGCCGAGACGCAGATCGTGGCGTGTTCCGAGGCCGACGCGTCCAGCACCGTCGCCAGCCGCTTGCGCTGGCCCAGCGGGGAGATGCCGCCGCGCACATAGCCCGTGGTGCGCTCGGCCAGGGCCGGGTCGGCCATCGCCGCGCGCTTGCCGCCCACCGCGGCCGCCAGCGCCTTGAGGTCCAGACGGCCCGCCACCGGTACCACCGCGACCGTCAGGGCGCCGTCGACGTCCGCCACCAGCGTCTTGAACACCCGCTCCGGCGAGACGCCCATCGCCTCGGCCGCCTCCTCGCCGTAGGACGGGTGGGCCGGGTCGTGCTCGTAGGCGTGGACCGTGTAGGTCACCCCGGCCGCCGTGAGCGCCACCGTCGCGGGCGTGCCGCCCGACTGCTGCTTCTTCGCCGTGCTCGACTTGTTCGGCTTCTTCGCCATGCGGGCCAGTACCTCAGTTGAGACTCGTCGGGCCGCGCGTCAGTTCCGACGCCGGCAGGGACGGCAGCGTACGGATGATGGAGGTCTCCGAGCGAAGGAGTTTCAGCTCGTCCCGCAGCCGCGAGGCGGTGTCCGGGGCCTGGAGCAGACGCTGCTTCGTCGGCGTGTCCAGCATCATCGCGGCGGCGACCAGGTAGGAGACCACACCCGGTTCGTCCGGCAGGTCGGCGCCGGTCGCCAGCGACCGTTCGCGTGCCCCGGCCAGCCGCTTCTGGTACTGCCGGAAGGAGCGCAGCACGCCCTCCGCCAGGGCGCCCGCCTCGTCGCCGGGCTCCTCGGGCAGCGGATCCAGCTCGGCCGTCAGGAACGGCCCCGAGGCCTCCACCGACAGCAGCCGCATCCGGGTCGTGCCGGTCGCCAGCACCTCGAAGGTGCCGT
This sequence comes from Streptomyces sp. BBFR25, assembly GCF_044590125.1. Classification (NCBI taxonomy): domain Bacteria; kingdom Bacillati; phylum Actinomycetota; class Actinomycetes; order Kitasatosporales; family Streptomycetaceae; genus Streptomyces; species Streptomyces sp. BBFR25. Next base: position 2,371,305 of record NZ_CP172447.1, on the reverse strand, counting down.
CGGCCCGCTCGCGGATCGTCGCCGCGTCCGCGACACAGCCCACCTTGTGGAAGGCCTTGAGCGGGTCGGTCCCGAAGCCGGCCGTCGGCCCGCGTTCGAGGGTGGCGGTCGGGTCGGGCAGGCCGGGGGCGGTCTGGGCCACCTCGAAGCCGTCGCGGATCGCCACGACGGCGAACCGGCGCGGTTCGTCCTCGGGAGTCTTCAGCAACTCGCGCATCATGGCGCGATAGCGCTCCTCGAAGATGTTGAGCGGGAGCACCAGCCCCGGGAACAGGACCGAGTTCAGGGGGAAGAGGGGGAGCCGGACGGTGGTCACGACGCAGAAGCCTAATGGTCGCCGGGGCGGACGCGTCCTCCGTGCCCACTTCGTGGCCCTCCCGGACCCGGCGCGACGGTCGTGCGGGCGGCTCACGCCACGCGCGTACGGACGTCCGCGCGCACCCGGAGGAAACCGCCGAGCGGGTCGTCCGTGTCCCGGTCCCACGGGAAGGACGTGACGTACGGGCCGGTCAGCCGCAGCTGCTCCGCCGCGTCCCGGTGGCGTTCCAGGCGTACGAGGACGTGGACGAGCAGGTTCCGCAGCTCCGCCGCCCAGGGGTCGGCCGCCGGGTGGGCCGCGGACAGGACGATCGCGCGGTCCGCGGCGGCGTCCAGGCGGGAGCGGTGGGCGCGTACGGCGGTGGGCGTCGGGCAGGTGAGCGCCGCGTGCAGCGGCAGTGCCCGCACGAGCGCGTCCTCGGGTGCGTCCTGAGCGGCCGTCTCCGCGAAGTCCAGGCACTCGCCGTGGGTGTCGGGCGAGGCGGCGGCCAGGTACTCCAGGGCGGCGACATGGCTGCCGTAGTGGTGCGGGCAGCGCCGGACCGCCTGCTCCCACAGGCGCTCGAACTCGGCGTGTCCGGCACGCGCGCCCCGCGCGGCGTCCAGCGCGGTCCGCCACGGCACCGGGTCGTCGGGACCGGCGGCCTCGGCGGCGGCGACGACGGCGGGGATCACCTGGCGCAGCAGTTCGGCGCGGGCCGGCGAGCACCAGTGGCGGTGGACCGTCAGGCGGTCGGCGACCAGCAGGGCGTCGGCGTCGTCCGGGGCGGCGGCGCGCCAGGTGTCGAGCCACTCGGAACGGGAGCGGGCGAAGGTGGCGAGCCGGGTCGCGTAACGGTCGCGGTGGTCCCACTCGGCGTTCTCGCGGGTACCGGCGAGGAGGCCGGCCGCGGGGCCGTGCTCGCCCCGGGCCGCGGCGACGAGGGCGGGGGCGAGGCGGTCGTCGGGGGCGTCGAGGAGCACGTCGTCGTCTTGGGCGGGTCGCGGCGACCGGGAGCGGGCCCGGGCAGCAGCGGTCCGCAGGAACGCGCGCAGCATGGCCAGTACGACGGTCGAGGGTTCGGGATGGTTGTGCGGCCCCGGCTCCGCCTTCGGCCGATCGTGTACACCCACCCGCACCGACCACCCGCCCCGACCGCCCGCACCGTCCGTGCGGCATGCGTCGCCGGGTGCGGGTGACCCCGCGGGACCTCCTGCCCTTGAGGGCTCCCGGTGGTGGGAGGGACAACTGAGGACATGCGCCGGGCACCCGCGGCACTGCGGCCCCGACGCCGCACCCACCTGCGGCCCCGACGCCCCACCCACCTGCGGCGCGGCCCGGGGCGGGACCGAGCCGTGGGCGCCGTTCCGGGCGGGCGCCCCCCGGGCGGGGTCAGTTCCGGCGGAGCAGGCGGGTGGCGCCCGCTGCCACCGTGGTCGCCAGGACCCAGCCCAGCAGGACCAGGGCCGTCGACAGCCACTGCCAGCCGTCGCGGAGCTGCCAGAAGCCCGCCTGGCCCAGGTCGATCACCGGGAGGAGGAGGTCGAGGGCGAAGAGAGCCGGGTTCCAGTCCGGGTGCTCGCCGCTCTTCAGCGGAGGCGGATCCGCGCGGGCGAAGGCGAGGGACCCGGCCGCCCACAGGACCGCCATCCACACCGCCGCCCGGCCCGGCCGGTATCCGTAGGCGACCGTCCAGTCCTGCGCGTAGCCCACCAGCTTCGCGGCGACCGGCAGGCTCTCGCGGCGCCTGCGGTGCTTGGCGAGCAGCACCTCGCGGGCGTCCTCGTCCTCGCCGCCCGACCGCAGCACGGCGGCGAGGCGCTCGTACGGCTCCGGGTGGTACTCGGCGGTCGCGGCGCCCACCCAGCGCAGCCGCTTCTCCAGCGGGAACGGCCCGCGCGGCACCAGGTTCTCGTAGGCGAAGCCGCCCATGTGCAGCCGGCCGGGGCCCGGCCAGCTGTCCGCCCGGTCCATCAGGTTGACCACCCGCGCCCCCGACAGCACCACCCGCCCGCGCGCCGGACGCTCGCCCAGGAAGCGCAGCTCGGGCGTCTGCACCCGGCGCAGCGACAGCTCCTGGTCGTCGGTGAAGGTGAACCGGGCGTGCTCCAGGTCCAGGGCGTCGCCGAACCGCCCGTCGTCCAGGCGCACCCCGCCCTCGCACTCGAAGCGCTGGATGCGGGTGCCCTGCGCGGGGGTGGTGCCGCGCAGCAGCGGGCTGCCCAGGCCCGCCGGGGTCAGGTACAGCGTGCGCTCCACCGTCAGCTGCGGGGCGTTCAGCGCGTGCCGCGTGTACGGGTTCAGCAGGCGGGCGCCGCGCAGGCTCAGCGACACGCCGACCTGGGCGCTGCGCAGGCTCACCTCGCCGTGCGACTCCAGCATCTCGGCCTGGAGGTCCTGCCCGACCGTCATGCCGTCCGCCGCGATGGAACGCCCGCTGCGGTCCCGGTGCACGATCGCCTGGTTGAGCAGCAGGTCGGTGCCTATCCGTGCGTCCGTCAGCCGGATGCCGCCCGGGAAGCGGGAGCGCGGCAGGTGCAGGTCGCCCTCGGTGTGCAGCCGGGCCGCCTCCAGGCGCGGCACCGCGCAGTCCACCAGCCGCACCGTCGTGAACCGGGTCTCCGGCAGCAGCACCTCGCGCTCGAAGCGGCAGCGGCGCAGCTCCACGTAGGGCACCACCGTGCCGCCCGCCAGGTCCATCGTGTCGCTGATCCGCACGCCCACCAGCTGCAGCGAGGACACCCGGCCCGCGAGCGCCGGCGGACCGTCGAGGAGCAGCCAGCACACGACGCGGGCCCGCACGGTCCGCTCCGGTCCCCACGGGCGCCCGCCGTGCGGGTCGTCGACGAGCGGGTCGCCGCTGCTCAGGTCGTACACGCTGCCGTTGCGGAACGCCTGCCACATCCCGGCCTCGGCGATGGTCAGGTCGTCCGGCAGCTCTCCGTCACGATGGCCTGCCCCCTCGGTCACGGTGCTTCACCCCCTCCCCATCTACTCGTCGGTCGCTCACCCTTCGTACAACCGTTCATGCCCACTGCGTGACCTTCCGAACACTCAAAGTGAGCATGGATCGCGTGAGTTCACCGTGGGCCGTGAGGTCCGTCGCGTTCTGTATCAGCCATTGATACGCGCGAACGGTGCCGGACGCGGGTCTGAGAGAATTGGTTCCGTGATCTCCCGAATCGATCTGCGCGGCGACGCCCTCCCCGAGGGCCCCGCCCTGCGCGACCTGCTGCCCCGAGCCGACTTCGACGTCTCGGTCGCCCTGGAGAAGGTGCGTCCGATCTGCGAGGCCGTGCATCATCGCGGGGACGCGGCGCTGATCGACTTCACCGAGCAGTTCGACGGCGTCCGGCTGGAGCAGGTGCGCGTCCCGGCGGCCGCGCTGACGCGCGCGCTGGAGGAGCTGGACCCGGCCGTCCGCGCGGCCCTGGAGGAGTCCATCCGCCGCGCCCGCCTCGTCCACCGCGAGCAGCGCCGCAGCACGCACACCACCCAGGTCGTGCCCGGCGGGTCGGTCACCGAGAAGTGGGTTCCCGTCGAGCGGGTCGGGCTCTACGTGCCCGGCGGCCGGTCGGTCTACCCCTCGTCCGTCGTCATGAACGTGGTGCCCGCGCAGGAGGCCGGCGTCGGGTCCATCGCGCTCGCCTCGCCCGCGCAGGCCGAGTTCGGCGGGATCCCGCACCCCACCATCCTGGCCGCCTGCGCCCTGCTCGGCGTGGACGAGGTGTACGCGGCCGGGGGCGCCACCGCCGTCGCGATGTTCGCCTACGGCACCGAGTCCTGCCCGCCCGCCAACATGGTCACCGGCCCCGGCAACATCTGGGTCGCCGCCGCCAAGCGCTTCTTCACCGGGAAGATCGGCATCGACGCCGAGGCGGGGCCGACCGAGATCGCCGTCCTGGCGGACTCGACCGCCGACCCGGTGCACGTCGCCTCCGACCTGATCAGCCAGGCCGAGCACGACCCGCTGGCCGCCGCCGTCCTGGTCACCGACTCCGTGGAGCTGGCCGACGCGGTGGAGAAGGAGCTGGAACCGCAGGTCGAGGGCACCAAGCACATCGACGACCGGATCCGCCCGGCGCTGGCCGGCCGCCAGTCCGCGATCGTCCTCGTCGACGGTCTGGACGAGGGGCTGCGCGTGGTCGACGCCTACGGCGCGGAGCACCTGGAGATCCAGACCGCCGACGCCGCCGCCGTCGCCGACCGGGTCAAGAACGCCGGCGCGATCTTCGTCGGCCCCTGGGCGCCCGTCTCCCTCGGCGACTACGCGGCCGGGTCCAACCACGTCCTGCCCACCGGCGGCTGCGCCTGCCACTCCTCCGGCCTGTCCGTGCAGTCCTTCCTGCGCGGCATCCACATCGTCGACTACACGCGCGACGCGCTCGCCGAGGTCGCCCGGCACGTGGTGACGCTGGCGGAGGCGGAGGACCTGCCCGCGCACGGCGCGGCGATCAAGGCGAGGTTCGAGTGGAAGGTCCCGGAGAGCAAGTGACGTTCGGCATCGACGATCTCCCCGTACGGGACGAGCTGCGCGGCCAGTCCCCCTACGGCGCGCCCCAGCTGGACGTGCCGGTACGGCTGAACACCAACGAGAACCCCTACCCGCTGCCCGACGCGCTGGTCGAGCGGATCGCGGAGCGGGTCCGCGAGGCCGCCCGCGACCTCAACCGCTACCCCGACCGGGACGCGGTCGAGCTGCGCACCAAGCTCGCCGAGTACCTGACGAAGACCTCCGGGCATCCGCTGGACGTGCGCAACGTCTGGGCGGCCAACGGCTCCAACGAGGTCATCCAGCAGCTGCTGCAGACCTTCGGCGGCCCGGGCCGCACCGCGATCGGCTTCGAGCCCTCGTACTCGATGCACGGCCTCATCGCGCGCGGCACCGGCACCGGCTGGATCTCCGGGCCGCGCCACGAGGACTTCACCATCGACGTGCCCGCCGCCGAGAAGGCGATCGCCGAGCACCGCCCGGACGTCGTCTTCGTCACCACCCCCAACAACCCCACGGGCAACGCGGTCCCGGCCGAGACGGTCCTCGCCCTCCACGACGCCGCCCAGGCCGCCAAGCCCTCCATGGTCGTGGTCGACGAGGCGTACATCGAGTTCAGCCACGGCGCCTCGCTGCTGCCGCTGCTGGACGGCCGCCCGAACCTGGTCGTCTCCCGCACCATGTCGAAGGCGTTCGGCGCGGCGGGCCTGCGCCTGGGCTACCTCGCCGCGCACCCGGCCGTCGTCGACGCCGTCCAGCTCGTACGGCTGCCGTACCACCTCTCGGCCGTCACCCAGGCGACCGCGCTGGCCGCCCTGGAGCACACGGACACGCTGCTGAAGTACGTCGAGCAGCTGAAGACCGAGCGGGACCGGCTGGTCGCCGAACTGCGGGCCATCGGCTACGAGGTGACCGAGTCCGACGCCAACTTCGTCCAGTTCGGGCGGTTCGCGGACTCCCACGCCACCTGGCGGAAGATCCTCGACCGGGGCGTTCTGGTCCGGGACAACGGCGTGCCGGGCTGGCTGCGGGTCACCGCGGGCACCCCGCAGGAGAACGACGCGTTCCTCGACGCGGTACGCGAAGTCAAGAAGGAGCAGAACACATGAGCCGCGTAGGGCGCGTGGAGCGCACCACCAAGGAGACCTCGGTCCTCGTCGAGATCGACCTCGACGGCACCGGCAAGACCGACATCGCCACCGGCGTCGGCTTCTACGACCACATGCTCGACCAGCTCGGCCGGCACGGTCTGTTCGACCTGACCGTCAAGACCGACGGCGACCTGCACATCGACTCCCACCACACCATCGAGGACACCGCCCTCGCGCTGGGCGCCGCCTTCAAGCAGGCCCTCGGCGACAAGGTGGGCATCTACCGCTTCGGCAACTGCACGGTCCCGCTGGACGAGTCCCTCGCCCAGGTCACCGTCGACCTCTCCGGCCGCCCCTACCTCGTGCACACCGAGCCCGAGAACATGGCGCCGATGATCGGCGAGTACGACGTGACGATGACCCGGCACATCCTGGAGTCCTTCGTCGCCCAGGCCCAGGTCGCCCTGCACGTGCACGTGCCCTACGGGCGCAACGCGCACCACATCGTGGAGTGCCAGTTCAAGGCGCTGGCCCGCGCCCTGCGTTACGCCTCCGAGCGCGACCCCCGCGCGGCCGGCATCCTGCCTTCCACGAAGGGCGCGCTGTAACCCATGAACGGTACGTCCACCGCACTGATCGTCGTCGGCCTCTTCTTCCTCGGCGGCATCTACTCCTTCGCCAAGCAGCAGATGCCCAAGGGCCTGATCGTGCTGCTCTCCATCGGTGCCGGCATGTGTCTGCTCGCGGGCGTCCTGAGGCTGGAGGTCTGGAGTTGACCGCCGCCGCCAAGAAGGTCGTCGTCTTCGACTACGGCTTCGGCAACGTCCGTTCCGCCGAGCGCGCCCTCGCGCGCGCGGGCGCCGACGTCGAGATCACCCGCGACTACGACCGGGCCATGAACGCCGACGGGCTGCTGGTTCCCGGCGTCGGCGCGTTCGCCGCCTGCATGGACGGCCTCAAGGCCGCCCGCGGTGACTGGATCGTCGACCGCAGGCTGTCCGGCGGGCGCCCGGTCATGGGCATCTGCGTCGGCATGCAGATCCTCTTCACGCGCGGCATCGAGCACGGCGTGCAGGCCGAGGGCCTGGACGAGTGGCCCGGCACGGTCGGACCGCTCCAGGCCGACGTCGTGCCCCACATGGGCTGGAACACGGTGGAGGCACCGGCCGACTCGCAGCTCTTCGCCGGCCTGGACGCGGACGCCCGCTTCTACTTCGTGCACTCCTACGCCGTCCACGACTGGACCCAGGAGTCGCACAACCCGCTGATTGCCGCTCCCAAGGTCACCTGGTCCACGCACGGCGAGCCCTTCGTGGCCGCCGTGGAGAACGGCGCGCTGTGGGCCACCCAGTTCCACCCCGAGAAGTCCGGTGACGCCGGAGCCCAGCTCCTCACCAACTGGATCGAGACCCTCTAGAGATGAGCCCGGTAGAGATGAGCAAGCTCGAACTCCTCCCCGCCGTCGACGTCCGCGACGGCCAGGCCGTCCGCCTCGTCCACGGCGAGTCCGGCACCGAGACCTCCTACGGCTCCCCGCTGGAGGCCGCCCTCGCCTGGCAGCGCTCCGGCGCCGAGTGGCTGCACCTGGTGGACCTGGACGCGGCGTTCGGCACCGGGGACAACCGCGCGCTGATCGCCGAGGTCGCGAAGGCGATGGACATCAAGGTGGAGCTGTCCGGCGGCATCCGCGACGACGACACCCTCGCCGCCGCCCTCGCCACCGGCTGCACCCGGGTGAACCTGGGAACCGCCGCCCTGGAGACCCCCGAGTGGGTCGCCAAGGTCATCGCCGAGCACGGCGACAAGATCGCGGTCGGCCTGGACGTACGGGGCACCACCCTCCGGGGCCGGGGCTGGACCCGCGACGGCGGCGACCTCTACGAGACGCTGGACCGCCTGAACAAGGAGGGCTGCGCCCGGTACGTCGTCACCGACATCGCCAAGGACGGCACCCTCCAGGGCCCCAACCTGGAGCTCCTGAGGAACGTCTGCGCGGCCACCGACCGCCCGGTCGTGGCGTCGGGCGGCGTGTCCTCCCTGGACGACCTGCGGGCGATCGCCGGGCTCGTCCCGGACGGTGTCGAGGGGGCCATCGTCGGGAAAGCCCTCTACGCGAAGGCGTTCACCCTGGAAGAGGCCCTGGAGGCTGTGTCCACATGACATCCGAAGCCGTACGGCGCGTGCAGAGCGGAAGTCCCTGGGAAGAGTCCTTCGGTTTCGCACGGGCCGTGGCGGCGGGTGACCGTGTCATCGTGGCGGGCACCACCGCCTTCAAGGGCGACATGCTCTACGGCGAGGGCGACCCGTACGAACAGACGAAGGTGGCCTTCGGCACCGCCGTCGAGGCCCTCGCCGAGTTCGGGCTCGGCATCGAGTCCGTGATCCGGACCCGTGTGTGCCTGGCACACTCCCGCGACGTCGATGCGGTGGGCCGCGCCCACAAGGAGCTGTTCGACTCCGTGCGCCCGGTCACGACCCTGCTGGTCGTGCAGGGCTTCATCGACTCGCGGGTGCTGGTGTCGGTCGAAGTGGAAGCGTATAGAGGAGCCGTGGATTCATGACCCTGGCGGTCCGAGTCATCCCCTGCCTGGACGTGGACAACGGCCGGGTCGTCAAGGGCGTCAACTTCCAGAACCTGCGCGACGCGGGCGACCCCGTCGAGATGGCCAAGGTGTACGACGCCGAGGGCGCCGACGAGCTGACGTTCCTGGACATCACCGCCTCGTCGGGCGACCGCGAGACGACCTACGACGTGGTGCGCCGCACCGCCGAGCAGGTGTTCATCCCGCTGACCGTCGGCGGCGGGGTGCGCACCGCCGATGACGTGAACAAGCTGCTGCGGGCCGGCGCGGACAAGGTGGGCGTGAACACGGCCGCCATCGCCCGTCCCGACCTGATCCGCGAGATCGCCGAGCGGTTCGGGCGGCAGGTCCTCGTGCTGTCGGTCGACGCCCGCCGCACCGAGGCCGGCACCTTCGAGGTGACCACCCACGGCGGCCGGCGCGGCACCGGCATCGACGCGGTCGACTGGGCGCACCGGGCCGCCGAGCTGGGGGCGGGGGAGATCCTGCTCAACTCGATGGACGCGGACGGCACGAAGGACGGCTACGACCTGGAGATGCTGGCGGCCGTCCGCAAGCACGTGACCGTCCCGGTCATCGCCTCGGGCGGCGCGGGCAGCCTCGCCCACTTCGCCCCGGCGGTCGAGGCGGGCGCGGACGCGGTCCTGGCGGCGTCGGTCTTCCACTTCGGCGACCTGCGGATCGGCGAGGTGAAGACCGCCCTGCGCGAGGCGGGTCACCCCGTCCGGTAGAAGGAACAGCAAGATGCGAAAGGAAAATTGCGCAACATCTATTGCGCAATTTTCCTTTCGCAATCTAGCCTGGGCGCATGCCGCGTCAGGAGAACCGCCCCATCACCGACCTGGGCACTCTCAAAGCCCTGGCCCATCCACTGCGCATGCAGCTCTACCGCGGACTGTGCGTGGCACGCACGGCGACCGCCTCGCAGCTCGCCGAGCAGGTGGACGAGGCCGTCTCGCTGGTCAGCTACCACCTGCGCAAACTGGCCGAGCACGGGCTGGTCGAGCAGGCCGAGCCGCAGAGCGCGGACGGCCGGGAGCGGTGGTGGCGGCCCGCCTCGGACGGGGTGAGCATCCGCGACCAGGACTTCCGCGACGCCCCCGAGCGGGCCGCCGCGCACCTGGCCGCCACGCGGCTCTTCCACGAGCAGTGGGCCGACATGTACCGCCGCTACCTCGACGAACGCCCCACCTGGGGCCCCGAGTGGAACTCCGCCGCCCCCCACAGCGAGTCCCTGCTCCGGCTCACCCCCGCCGAGCTGGCCGAGCTGGCGGCGGAACTGCTCGCCCTGGCGAAGAAGTACGACGAGAAGGGCCGGGCCGCCGAGGCCGCCGGCGACACCGAGGGGCGCGAGAACGTCGCGCTGCATGTCAACGGATTCCCGTTCCGTGTCTGAGACGACCGGGTCTGAGACGACCGGGTCTGAGACGACCGGGTCTGAGACGACCGGGTCCGAGACGACCGGGTCCGAGACGACCGCGTCCGGGACGGCCGCACCGATACCCGCCGCACCCGCACCCGCACCCGCACCCACTCCGGCCCACCGCGACGGCAACGTCCTGCGCTGGGTCGCGGCCTACACCGCGTCCATGCTCGGCGACAGCGTCTTCTTCCTCGCGCTGTCCTGGGCCGCCGTGCGCCAGGGCAGTCCCGCCGAGGCCGGGATCGTCACGGCCGTGAGCGCGGTGCCGCGTGCGCTGCTCATGCTCGGCGGGGGAGTGGTCGTCGACCGGCTGGGGCCGCGCCGGGTCGTCATCGGCAGCGACACCGTACGGTGCGCGGCGGTCCTCGCGGTGGCCGCACTGCTCTTCGCGACCGACCCCGGGCTCTGGCTCCTCGCCCTGCTCGCCCTCGTCTTCGGTGCGGTGGACGCCCTCTTCCTGCCCGCCGTCGGGGCGCTCCCCGCGCGGATCACCGCGAAGGACCAGCTCGCCCGCGTGCAGGGCATGCGCGGCCTCGCCGTCCGGCTGTCCTCCGTCGTGGGCGCCCCGCTCGGCGGTCTCGGTGTGGCGCTCGGCGGCGCGGCGGCGGCCTTCGCCCTCGCCGGGGTGCTGATCGCCGTGTCCGTACCGCTGCTGGTCTCCGTGCGGATGCGCGAGCTGCCCCCGGACGACGCGCCCGCGACCGCGAACGGCGGCACCGCGTGGCGGGACCTGTGCGGCGGGCTCCGGTACATCCGCGGGCACCGCGTCCTCGGTCCGCTGATGCTGGTCATCGCCCTCGGCGACCTCGGCTTCGTCGGCCCGCTCAACATCGGCCTGACCCTGCTCGCCGACGAGCGCGGCTGGGGAGCCGCCGGGATGGGCTGGGTCCTCGCCGGCTTCGGGGTGGGCGCCGGGACGGCGGCCCTGCTGCTGACCGTCCGGGGGCGCGTGCCGCAGGCCGGGTACGTCGTCGCCGGCGCCCTCGTGCCCGGCGCCGCCGCGATCGGCGTGCTGGCACAGGCACCCGCCCTGCCCGTGGCCGTCGGGACCGCGCTGCTCATCGGGCTGCTCGCGGGCCTCAGCGGCGCCCTCTGCGGGGCCCTGCTCCAGACCCAGTCCGCCCCCGCCCTCCTCGGGCGCGTCACGGCGGTCGCCGGGATCGTCAGCCTGGGGATCGCGCCGCTGAGCATGCCCCTGTCGGCCGCCGCCATCGGCGTCTGGGGCACCGGCCCCGTCTTCGCCGTCAGCGCCGCGGTCTGCGGGCTCGGCGGGGTCGTCGCCCTGTGCGCGCCGGGCGTACGGCGGGCCGAACTGCCGAAGTGACAGCCGGCCCGGAGACCGGGTGATCAGATCCCGAGCTGCTTGGTCTCCCGCAGCTTGGCGATGGCGTCCTGCTCACCCTCCAGCTCCACCTTCGCGGCGCCCTGCCGGCCGTACGCGAACAGCAGCAGCTCGGACGGCTCGCCCGTCACCGTCACCACCGGCGTACCCCGGTGGGCGACGGTCGTCTGGCCGTTCGGACGGCGCAGCACCAGACCCGTCGGGATGCCCCGGCCCATCAGACGGGCGGCCCGCTCCAGGCGGGACCACAGGGCGTCCTGGAAGACCGGGTCCAGCTCGCGCGGCGACCAGTCGGGCTGGGCGCGGCGGACGTCCTCGGCGTGGACGTAGAACTCCACCGTGTTCGCCGCCTCGTCGACCTGCTTGAGCTGGAAGGGGGAGAAGCGGGGTGGGCCGGTGCGGATCAGCTGGAGCAGCTCCTCGTACGGCTTCGCGCCGTACTCCTCCATCACCCGGTCCAGGCGGGACGCCAGCGGCTTGATCAGGGTGCCCCCGGCCGCGTCCGGACGCCGCTCGCGCACCACCACGTGCGCGGCCAGGTCCCGGGTCCGCCAGCCCTCGCACAGCGTCGGGGCGTCCGGACCCGCCGTCTCCAACAGGTCCGCGAGCAGAAGTCGTTCACGCTTGGCGAAAGTCGACATGGAGTCAGCCTACGGCGGCCGGCCGGGTCCGCCCAATGGACATCCCCGGGGCGTGTCCGTCCCACGCGGCACAATGGGCGCATGACCAGCAGCTCCCCCACCAGCGGCGGCTCCGGGCGGCCCAGTCCGCTCGCCCCCGAGATCGCCGACCGGCTCAAGCGCAGCGCCGACGGCCTCCTGCCCGCCATCGCCCAGCAGTACGACACCGGCGAGGTGCTGATGCTCGGCTGGATGGACGACGAGGCACTGCACCGCACGCTGACGACCGGCCGCTGCACGTACTGGTCCCGCAGCCGCCGCGAGTACTGGGTCAAGGGCGACACCTCCGGCCACGTCCAGTGGGTGAAGTCCGTGGCGCTGGACTGCGACGCCGACACCGTGCTCGTCAAGGTCGACCAGGTGGGCGCCGCCTGCCACACCGGCACGCGCACCTGCTTCGACACCGACGTACTCCTCGCCGAAACCGCCGAAGACGCCGCGGGCACCCACGCGCCCGACGCGCCCGGCGCGGGTCAGTAAGGTCTGCCGCCATGGACGACATGGACCTCGAGACCTTCCGCAAGCTCGCCGCCGACCGCCGGGTGATCCCGGTCGGACGCAAGCTCCTCGCCGACGGTGACACCCCCGTGGCCCTGTACCGCAAGCTCGCCGCCGAGCGCCCCGGCACCTTCCTGCTGGAGTCCGCGGAGAACGGCCGGTCCTGGTCCAGGTACTCCTTCGTAGGCGTCCGCAGCGCCGCCACCCTCACCGAGAAGGACGGGCAGGCGCATTGGCAGGGCACCCCGCCCGTCGGCGTGCCCACCGACGGCGACCCGCTCGCCGCCCTGCGCGCCACCGTCGAGGCCCTGCACACCCCGCGCGACCTCGCCCACGACCTGGGCCTGCCGCCCTTCACCGGCGGCCTCGTCGGCTACCTCGGCTACGACATCGTGCGCCGCCTGGAGAAGGTCGGCCCCGGCGAGCGGGACGACCTGAAACTCCCCGAGCTGACCATGCTGCTCACCAGCGACCTCGCCGTCATGGACCACTGGGAGGGCTCGGTCCTGCTGATCGCCAACGCGATCAACCACAACGACCTGGAGACCGGCGTCGACGAGGCCTACGCCGACGCGATCGCCCGCCTGGACGTCATGGAGGCCGACCTCACCCGCGCCGTCGCCCAGCCCCCGGCCGCGCTGCCGCCCTCCGAGCTGCCCGAGTACACCGCGCTGTGGGGCGGCCCCGACTTCCAGGACGCCGTCGAGGACATCAAGGAGCGCATCCGCGCGGGCGAGGCCTTCCAGGTCGTCCCCTCCCAGCGCTTCGAGACGCCCTGCACGGCGAGCGCGCTCGACGTGTACCGGGTCCTGCGGGCCACCAACCCCTCCCCGTACATGTACCTGCTCCGCCTCGACGGCTTCGACGTCGTCGGCTCGTCCCCCGAGGCCCTGGTCAAGGTCGAGGACGGGCGCGCCATGGTGCACCCCATCGCCGGCACCCGCCCGCGCGGCGCCTCCCCGCAGGAGGACCAGGCCCTCGCCGACGAACTGCTCGCCGACCCCAAGGAGCGCGCCGAGCACCTGATGCTCGTCGACCTCGGCCGCAACGACCTCGGGCGGGTCTGCGAGCCCGGCTCCGTCGAGGTCGTCGACTTCATGTCCGTCGAGCGGTACTCGCACGTCATGCACATCGTCTCGACGGTCACCGGACGGGTCGCCCCGGGCCGCACCGCCTTCGACGTCCTCACCGCCTGCTTCCCGGCCGGCACCCTCTCCGGCGCCCCCAAGCCGCGCGCCCTGCAGATCATCGACGAACTCGAGCCCTCCCGGCGCGGCCTGTACGGCGGCTGCGTCGGCTACCTCGACTTCGCGGGCGACTCCGACACCGCCATCGCCATCCGCACGGCGCTGCTGCGCGACGGCACCGCCTACGTCCAGGCGGGCGCCGGCATCGTCGCCGACTCCGACCCGGTCGCCGAGGACACCGAGTGCCGCAACAAGGCGGCGGCCGTGCTGCGCGCCGTACACACGGCCAACCGGCTGGCGCAATAGGGCCAACCGGCCGGAGTGGTGGGGCGATTCTCACGCCCCCCAATTCGAACCCCGGGTGACGGTTCGCCCGGGGTTCGGGTGATAGTGGAGTACGTGACAGCCGTTCCTCACCCCCGTACCCCAGCCGCAGGACCCGCCCGGGCCGGCCGCCGGAGCCTCGCCGTCGCCCTGATGTGCGGCGCGCTCGGCGCCGCCGTCGCCCTGCTCGCCACCCGGCAGGAGTGGGCGGAGGGCACCGCGACGGTGGCCGGCGGCGCGTTCACCCTGACCGCCAAGGGCAGTGACGTCACGGGCGTACCCGCGGCGCTCGCCATAGTCGGCCTCGCCGCGCTCGTCGCCGTCTTCGCCGTCCGCCGCGCCGGCCGCTTCGCCGTGGCCGCCCTGCTGGCGCTCAGCGGCGCGGGCACCGTCGCCGCCGCACTGGTGGGCGCCTCCGACAGTTCGGCCCTGGACGACCAGGCCGCCAAGGCGGCCGGTGACACCTCGGCCACCGTGGACGCGCTCTCCCACACCGCGTGGCCGTACGTCGCGGCCGTGGGCGGCGCGCTGCTCCTGCTGGCCGGACTGCTCGCGCTGCGCTACGGCCGCCAGTGGCCCGCGATGTCCGGCCGCTACGAGCGCGACGGCACCCCGCGCCGGAGCCGCAGGCCGCAGACCGTCGACCCGGACCGCCCCGAGGACCTGTGGAAGGCCATCGACCGCGGCGAGGACCCCACCAGCGCCTGACCGCCGAAGGACCCTCGTTCACCCGCCGGAGCACCCCCGCTCACGGCGCGTGCCCCCGTGCGGGACAATGGGTGCGAGCGTCCTGCTCAGACATGGCACACAGCAACGAGGAGCAAGCAATGGCGGGCAGCAGCCACGGTCACACCCCGGCCGCCTGGACCGGTGTCATCATCTCCTTCATCGGTTTCTGCATCGCGGGCATGTTCATGGTGGCCGCCCAGCCGTGGGGCTTCTGGGCCGGCCTGGCGGTCGTGCTCCTCGGTGGTGTCGTCGGCTACATCATGAAGATGATGGGCCTCGGCCAGCCGAAGCAGAACCACCCCGTGCACCAGGTCAGCGGCGAGCGCGCCGAGGCCGGCGCCAAGGGCTGACCTCGGGGCACGACGGTCACGGACCTCCTGAGGGGCGGACCGGCACTAGGGGGTGTCGTTTGGATCAGGCCGGCTCCGGTCGACGGCGCCTTGTGGCCGACCCGAGCGGGGTCTGGTGCGTGCAGCTGCAAGGCGGAGGAGGGCGACAACGCGGAGCGTTGGCAACCGACGACAACGCCGCAGATGGGCGTGCCAGACCCCGCGACCCCGGCAAGATCCAAACGACGCCCCCTAGGGTGCCGGGGACCGCCCCTCACGTGCGCGCGGGGGCCGCCGGGGGCAGAATGCGGGCGTGGACGTCGAGAGCGGGAAACCCATGCGGTCCGGCACCCTCCAGCCCCGCGGCGCGGTCCTCCGCCTGGCCGTCCCGGCCGGAGTGCTCGCGGCCGTCGCCGGGGCCTTCGCCTACGTGGGGAGCGTGGACCCCTACGAGCCCGGCCACTATCCCGTCTGCCCCCTGCTGCGTTTCACCGGCGTCTACTGCCCCGGCTGCGGCGGCCTGCGCAGCGCCCACGCCTTCGTCCACGGCGACCTGACCGCCGCGCTGCAGGCCAACGCGCCCGCCGTCCTCGCCTATCTGGGCTTCGCCGTCCTGTGGACCGTCTGGGTGATCCGCGCGACCCGGGGGCGTCCCCTGCGCATCGATCTCGGGCCGGTCCACCTGTGGACGCTGGGGACGTTGCTGCTGGTCTTCACCGTTGTCCGGAACCTGCCGTTCGGTGGCTGGTTGATTCCTTGATCATCTATGGAGCGTCCGGGTAATGGGACCGGCGTCGGCCGGATGCGGGACCGGTGCCCGGCTCCGGATACCATCACAGTGACCACACGTTTTGCCGTCTGAAAGGGGGCCGCTCGCGTGAGTGTGCTCGACGAGATCATCGACGGAGTCCGTGCCGACCTCGCGGAGCGGCAGGCGCGCGTCAGCCTCGACGAGCTCAAGGAGCGCGCGGCCAAGGCTCGCCCCGCCAAGGACGGCGTGTCCGCGCTGCGCGGCGACGGCGTCAAGGTCATCTGCGAGGTCAAGCGCTCCAGCCCCTCCAAGGGCGCGCTCGCGGCCATCGCCGACCCGGCCGGGCTCGCCGCCGACTACGAGGCGGGCGGCGCCGCCGTCATCTCCGTCCTCACCGAGGAGCGCCGCTTCGGCGGCTCGCTGGCCGACCTGGACTCGGTCCGCGCGCGCGTGGACATCCCCGTGCTGCGCAAGGACTTCGTCGTCACCTCGTACCAGCTGTGGGAGGCCCGCGCGCACGGCGCCGACCTCGTGCTGCTGATCGTCGCGGCCCTCGAACAGCCGGCGCTGGAGTCGCTGATCGAGCGCGCCGAGTCCATCGGACTCACCCCGCTGGTCGAGGTGCACGACGAGGACGAGGTCGAGCGCGCCGTGGACGCGGGCGCCAGGATCATCGGCGTCAACGCGCGCAACCTGAAGACGCTGGAGGTCGACCGCGGCACCTTCGAACGGGTTGCCCCGGAGATCCCCGCGCACATCGTCAAGGTCGCCGAGTCCGGCGTCCGCGGCCCGCACGACCTCATCGCCTACGCCAACGAGGGCGCCGACGCCGTCCTGGTCGGCGAGTCCCTGGTCACCGGCCGCGACCCCAAGACGGCGGTCTCCGACCTGGTGGCGGCCGGCGAACACCCCGCACTCCGCCACGGCCGGGGCTGACCCCCGGTAGGCTGACTCCCATGACGTTCCCGCTCACCCCGGCACCCCGGGACCCCTACGCGCGCCTGGCGCGCGGCTGCCGCCCCCGCGGCTGCCGCGCCCCCGCCCGCCGGGTCCACGGCCGCCGGGTGCGGTACGTCATCGGCGACGAACCGGGCCAGGTCAACGGCATGCGATGACCCAAGCGCCCCACAAGGGGCGCGGGGCTGTATTGAATTCGCGACTCCGTCGCGCGGGCGCGAGCAACCACACACGGGCCCGCGGCCGACGGACAGGACCCCGCCCCCACGGCGATTAGTCCCCACCAGACACTCACCGTGAGGTACACGCATGCCCAGTAACTTCTTCATCCCCGACCCGGAGGGCCAAGTCCCCTCCGCCGAGGGCTACTTCGGCGCCTTCGGAGGCAAGTTCATCCCCGAGGCCCTCGTCGCGGCGGTCGACGAGGTCGCCGTCGAGTACGACAAGGCCAAGTCCGACCCGGAGTTCGCCCGCGAACTGGACGACCTCCTCGTCCACTACACGGGCCGCCCGTCCTCCCTCACCGAGGTCCCCCGTTTCGCCGAGCACGCCGGCGGAGCCAGGATCTTCCTCAAGCGCGAGGACCTGAACCACACCGGCTCGCACAAGATCAACAACGTGCTCGGCCAGGCCCTGCTCACCAAGCGCATGGGCAAGACCCGCGTCATCGCGGAGACCGGCGCCGGTCAGCACGGCGTGGCGACGGCGACGGCCTGCGCCCTCTTCGGCCTCGACTGCACCATCTACATGGGCGAGATCGACACCCGGCGCCAGGCCCTGAACGTGGCCCGCATGCGCATGCTCGGCGCCGAGGTCATCGCCGTGAAGTCCGGCAGCCGCACCCTGAAGGACGCGATCAACGAGGCGTTCCGCGACTGGGTCGCCAACGTCGACCGCACCCACTACCTGTTCGGCACCGTCGCAGGCCCCCACCCCTTCCCGGCGATGGTCCGCGACTTCCACCGCGTCATCGGCGTGGAGGCCCGCCGCCAGCTCCTGGAGCAGGCCGGACGCCTGCCCGACGCCGCGATCGCCTGCGTCGGCGGCGGCTCCAACGCCATCGGCCTCTTCCACGCCTTCATCCCCGACACGGACGTCCGCCTCATCGGCTGCGAGCCCGCCGGACACGGCGTCGAGACCGGCGAGCACGCGGCCACCCTCACCGCGGGCGAGCCCGGCATCCTGCACGGCTCCCGGTCCTACGTCCTCCAGGACGACGAGGGCCAGATCACCGAGCCGTACTCGATCTCGGCCGGACTGGACTACCCGGGCATCGGACCGGAGCACGCCTATCTCAAGGACTCCGGCCGCGGCGAGTACCGCGCGGTCACCGACGACGCCGCCATGCAGGCGCTGCGCCTGCTGTCGCGCACCGAGGGCATCATCCCGGCCATCGAGAGCGCGCACGCGCTGGCCGGTGCCCTGGAGGTCGGCAGGGAGCTGGGCAAGGACGGGCTGATCGTGGTCAACCTGTCCGGCCGCGGCGACAAGGACATGGACACCGCCGCCCGCTACTTTGGGCTGTACGACACCGACGCCGAGGTCGCCGCCGACGAGACCGGCGCCGCGGAGATCGAGGGGGACGCCAAGTGAGCGGGAACGTACAGCTGCTGAACGACACCCTCGCGGCCGCGAAGTCCGAGGGCCGCGCCGCCCTGATCGCCTACCTCCCGGCCGGGTTCCCGACCGTCACGGGCGGCATCGAGGCCGTCAAGGCCGCGCTCGACGGCGGCGCCGACGTCGTCGAGGTGGGCCTGCCGCACAGCGACCCGGTGCTCGACGGCCCGGTGATCCAGACCGCCGACGACATCGCCCTGCGCGGCGGCGTGAGGATCGCCGACGTGATGCGCACGGTCCGCGAGGCGCACGAGGCCACCGGCAAGCCGATCCTCGTGATGACGTACTGGAACCCGATCGACCGCTACGGCGTGGAGCGCTTCACCGCCGAGCTGGCCGAGGCGGGCGGCGCCGGGTGCATCCTGCCCGACCTGCCCGTCCAGGAGTCGGCGCTGTGGCGGGAGCACGCCGACAAGCACGGGCTCGCCACGGTCTTCGTGGTCGCGCCCAGCAGCAGGGACGCGCGCCTCGCCGAGATCACCGCGGTCGGCAGCGGCTTCGTCTACGCCGCCTCCCTCATGGGCGTCACCGGCACCCGCGAGTCGGTCGGGGCGCAGGCCGAGGACCTGGTGCGGCGCACCCGCACCACCACCGACACCCCGGTCTGCGTCGGCCTCGGCGTCTCCAACGCCGCCCAGGCCGCCGAGGTCGCCCGGTTCGCCGACGGCGTGATCGTCGGCTCGGCGTTCGTCAAGCGGATGCTGGACGCGCCCGACGACGCGGCCGGCCTGGAGGGCGTCCGCGCGCTCGCCGCCGACCTGGCGAAGGGCGTGCGCGGACAGGCGTGACGCCGAGCCCGTGACGGACGGGCACAGGACAGAGGTCCCTCGTACGAGTGGACCTGGGACCGGGGAGGCGCGCTGCGCCTCCCCAGTTCGTTCTGCGGGGTGTGAGCGAGAAGAACCGACAGGGAAAGCGCGGCGCCCGCGAGAAGCTGGCCGCCGAGCGCGAGAAGCAGAGGTCCAGGGACAAGCGCCGCCGTGCGCTGATCGTCGGCGCGAGCGTGGTCTGCGTGCTGGGCCTCGCGGCGGTGATCGGCGTGGTCGCGGCGAACGCGGGCAAGGACGACGGCAGCGAGTCGGCCGGTCCGGTCGTGGCACCCTCGGGGGCGCAGGGCAAGGACGGCCTCGCGATCCCCGTCGGCAAGGAGAGCGCCAAGTCGACGCTCACCATCTGGGAGGACTTCCGCTGCCCGGCCTGCAAGGCCTTCGAGCTGGCGTACCGCGACACCGTTCACGAGCTGACCGCCGCCGGGCAGCTCAAGGTCGAGTACCACCTCGCGACCATCATCGACGGCAACATGGGCGGCACCGGCTCGCGCAAGGCCGCCAACGCCGCGGCCTGTGCCCAGGACGACGGGAAGTTCCCCGCCTACCACGACGTGCTGTTCGACAACCAGCCGCCGGAGACCGACGACGCCTTCGCCGACGAGGACAAGCTCCTCGACCTGGCGGGCAAGGTCGACGGCCTCGACACCACCCTGTTCCAGGAGTGCGTGAAGAACGGCAAGCACAACAGCTGGGTGGAGAAGTCCAACAAGGCCTTCCAGAACGGCGGCTTCAGCGGCACCCCGACGGTCCTCCTGGACGGCAAGAACATCTACCAGGACCGCTCCATGACCCCGGCCAAGCTCAAGCAGATGGTGGAGGACGCCAACAAGTAGCGCGCCCGCTCGTTACGGACCCGTAGCCGGGCTGCCCACCGCGCCCCCCGTCCGACACGGTAGCGTCGACCCTGCCATGGAACTTGCCTTCATTCCCAGCCCGTCGCGCGGGGTGCTGCACCTCGGTCCCGTCCCGCTGCGCGGCTACGCGTTCTGCATCATCATCGGCGTCTTCGTAGCCGTCTGGCTCGGCAACCGGCGCTGGATCGCCCGGGGCGGGCGGCCGGGCACGGTGGCCGACATCGCGGTCTGGGCCGTTCCCTTCGGCCTGATCGGCGGGCGCCTGTACCACGTGATCACGGACTACCAGCTGTACTTCAGCGAGGGCCGTGACTGGGTCGACGCCTTCAAGATCTGGGAGGGCGGACTCGGCATCTGGGGCGCGATCGCGTTCGGCGCGGTGGGCGCCTGGATCGGTGCCCGGCGCCGGGGCGTCCCGATGCCCGCGTACGCGGACGCCGTCGCCCCGGGCATCGCCCTCGCGCAGGCCATCGGCCGCTGGGGCAACTGGTTCAACCAGGAGCTGTACGGCAAGGCGACCGACCTGCCGTGGGCCGTGGAGATCACCTCGACGGCGGACGGACGGCTGCCGGGCACCTACCACCCGACCTTCCTCTACGAGTCGCTGTGGTGCATCGGTGTCGCGCTGCTGGTCATCTGGGCCGACCGCCGCTTCAAGCTGGGCCACGGACGGGCCTTCGCCCTGTACGTGGCCGCGTACTGCGCGGGCCGGTTCTGGATCGAGTACATGCGGGTCGACGACGCCCACCACATCCTCGGGCTGCGCCTGAACAACTGGACCGCGCTCCTCGTGTTCCTGCTCGCCGTGCTGTACATCGTGCTGTCGGCGCGGAAGCGGCCGGGCCGGGAGGCCGTGGTGGAGCCGGGCGCGGAGACCGCCGCCGGTGACGCCGGGGCCGCCGGGGAGAAGGACGCGAAGGAGGACGCGGGGGCCGCCTCCGCGGACGCCGGAACCGACGAGGCGGACGACGCCGACGACGCGGGCACCGCGGGGAAGACCGCGTCCCCCGACCTCACCAAGGCCACCGGGACCACCGAGGACACGCACGACCCGGCGGACCCGGAGCGCGCGGAGGACGCCGAGGCCGTGAAGGACGGCGCCGACTCCGCGAAGAAGGGCTGACCCGCCCACCACGTACGCCGCCGAGGGCGCCCGGGACTTACCGGGCGCCCTCGGCGTGTGCCGGGCCGGGGCTCAGGACAGGGTCGGCCGCCGGGCCAGCGACAGGGTGCGCCGGGCCGTCGCCACCACCGCCGCGTCGATGAACCGGCCGTCCGGCAGCGCCTGCGCGCCCGGCTGGACCGTGGCCGCCTTGACGATCGTCTCCGCCTCCTCCAGCTCCCGCTCGGTCGGCAGGTACGCCCGCTCGATGATCGGCAGCTGACGGGGGTGGATCGCGGCCCGCCCCAGGAAGCCCAGGGCGCGGCCGTGGGCGCAGGACGCCGCCAGTCCCTCCAGGTCCCGGGTGTCCGGGTGCACCGTCTGGGACGGCGGCGCGAGTCCCGCCGCCCGCGCGGCCACGACCACGCGCGAGCGCGACCAGTCCAGGCCGGTGTCCCCGGACACCCCCAGGTCGGCCCGCAGGTCCGCCTCCCCGAGGGCGATACCGCGCAGCGCCGGGTGGGCGGCGGCGATCCGGTACGCCCGCTCGACCCCCAGGGCCGTCTCCAGCAGGGCGTACAGCGGCGGCCCGCCGGTGGTCTCGGCGACCTCGCTGACCTGCTGGGGCGCCGTCACCTTGGGCAGCCGAAGCCCGGACAGCCCCGGCAGCGCGGACAGCGCCGCCAGGTCGCCGGCGGCGAGCGGACCGTCCAGGGCGTTGATCCGGACGTGCACCGGTACCGGCTGCGGCTCGCCGAGCAGCTCGGCGGTGGCGTCACGGGCGTACTCCTTGCGGTCGGCGGCGACCGCGTCCTCCAGGTCGACCACCACCACGTCGGCCCCGGCGGCCAGCGCCTTGGCCACCACCCGGGGCCGGTCGCCAGGGGCGTACAGCCAGGTCAGCGGGGGTGCGGTCATACGACGCCCTCCTCACGCAGCTCCTTCACGTCCGCCGGGGTGAGTCCCAGCCCGGTCAGCACCTCCTCGGTGTCGGCGCCGTGCGGGCGGCCCGCCCAGCGGATCCCGCCCGGGGTGGCGGAGAGCCGGAACAGGACGTTCTGCATGCGCAGCGGGCCCAGTTCGGGATCGTCGACGGTCGTGACCGTGTCGAGCGCCCGGTACTGCGGGTCGGTCATCACGTCCCGCACGTCCTGGACCGGGGCGACGGCCGCCTCGGCCTTCTCGAACGCGGCGAGCACGTCGGCGCGGCTGTGCCGGGCGATCCAGTCGCCGACCGCCGCGTCCAGCACGTCGGCGTGCCGGGCCCGGTCGGCGCCCGTCGCGAACCAGGGCTCGTCGATCAGCTCCGGGCGGCCCACCAGGCGCATCACCCGCTCGGCGACCGACTGCGCCGAGGTGGAGACGGCGACCCAGGTGCCGTCGGCGGTGCGGTAGGTGTTGCGCGGGGCGTTGTTCTGCGAGCGGTTGCCGGTGCGCGGCTGGACGTGGCCGAGCTGGTCGTACCAGAGGGGCTGCGGGCCGAGGACGGTCAGGATCGGCTCGATGATCGCCATGTCGACGACCTGGCCCTCGCCGGTGCGCTCCCGGGCGGCCAGCGCCGTCATCACGGCGTACGCCGTCGCCAGCGCCGCGATCGAGTCCGCGAGGCCGAACGGTGGCAGCGTCGGCGGCGCGTCGGGCTCGCCGGTCATCGCGGCGAAGCCGCTCATGGCCTCGGCGAGGGTGCCGAAGCCGGGGCGGCGCGCGTAGGGGCCGAACTGGCCGAAGCCGGTGACCCGGGTCAGCACCAGGCGCGGGTTGACGGCGGACAGCTCGTCCCAGCCCAGGTCCCACTTCTCCAGGGTGCCGGGCCGGAAGTTCTCGACGACGACGTCGGCGGTGGCGGCGAGGCGGAGCAGGGTGGTGCGCCCGGCGGGTTTCGACAGGTCCAGGGTGATCGTCTGTTTGTTGCGGCCCAGCAGTTTCCACCACAGGCCCACGCCGTCCTTCGACGGGCCGTGTCCCCGGGAGGGGTCGGGCCGGGTGGGGTGCTCGACCTTGATCACTTCGGCGCCGAAGTCACCGAGCATGGTGGCGGCGAGCGGTCCCGCGAAGAGGGTGGCGAGGTCGAGGACGCGCAGGCCGGTCAGGGGAGGGGCGACGGGGCGAGGGGCGGCGGGCTCGGGCATGGGCGGGTGGCCTCCCGGTGGGTGAGATGGGCGAGGGTGTCGAAGCCGGTGCCGTCGAAGTCGCCGACGGAGGTGGCCAGTCGGTTCTTCAGCGGGGCCGTCCAGTGCGCGGGCAGCGCGGCGGGGGAACCGGCGAGCAGTCCGGCGACGCTCCCGACGGTGGCGCCGTTGGAGTCGGTGTCCCAGCCGCCCGACACGACCCGCGCGACCGAGCCGGTGAAGTCGCCGTCCGCGTGGGTGAGCGCGGCGGCGATCAGGGCGGTGTTGGGGACGGCGTGCACCCAGTGGTGGGCGGGGGAGTGGACGGCGTGCAGCTCGTCCACGACCGTGTCGAAGTCGGCGTGCGCGTCCGCGAGCCGTACGGCGTGGCACACGGCCCCGGCGAGGCGGGAGCCGGGCGGTACGACCGCGAGGCCGGAGCGCAGACAGGCGTGGACGTCATGGGTGCCGGTGGCGGCGGTGGCGATGACGGCCGCCGCGAACATCGCCGCGTGGACGCCGACCGCGGTGTGCGTGAGGGTCGCGTCCCGGTGTGCCTGCCCGGCGGCGGCGGCCGGGTCGCCGGGGTTGGTCCAGCCGTGCACGTCGGCGCGGATCAGGGCACCGATCCACTCGCGGAACGGGTTGCGGTGACGGGCGGTGTCCGGGGGTTCAAGGCCGGTGAGGAGGTTGCGCAGGGCGAGGCGCTCGGCGGTGAAGGTACGGCCGGCCGGGAGTTCGTCGAGCCAGACCCGGGCCACGTCGGCCGTCTCGAAGTCCCGGCCGTGGCGCTGGAGGAGCTTGAGGCCCAGGAGCGGGTAGTTGAGGTCGTCGTCCTCCGGCATGCCGTCGATGTTCTCGGCGAGGGAGGTGGGCGCGGAACGGCGGTTCCAGGGGTACGCGGCGAGCAGGTCGCGGGGGACGCCCCGGGCCGTGAAGTACCTGGTCGGGGGCCAGTTGCCGGCGGCCCGGCCGAGGAGGCGGATGCCGGTCAGGGGCAGCTTCTCGACGGGTTTGCCCAGGAGGCACCCGACGGCGCGGCCGAGCCAGGCGGCCTCCAGACGGGAGGGGGACACGGACACGGAGAGGCCGGGGCGAGGGGGCGGCCAGTCGGGGCACAGCGCCCTGATCCGGTCGAGGTCCGTCGGCTCGGCGTCCGCCAAGGGGCCGGGCAGGCGGGCCAGTTCGTCCAACAGCTCTTCGGCCAGGACGCGGAGGCCGGGGGAGGCGGGCCGGTCGGAGGCGCCCGCCCGGGGCGGGGCCTCGCCGCCGCCCGCCGCGCGCCAGCGGGCCGCCACCGCCGACGCGTCGCGGCCGTCCAGCCGTGCCTGGCGCAGCTCGTGGCCGACCAGGTCCTCGGGCTGGACCCAGGTCAGCCGGAGCATCCCGCGCCCCCGATCGCGGCGAACGCCTCCTCGTGGGCGCGGCGGCGCCGTACGTCACGGTCGAAGACCTCCCGCGCGACCCCGGTGAGCGTCGCCGCCGGTTCCCACAGGTCGAGGCGGCTCGCCTCCGCGA
Organism: Streptomyces sp. BBFR25; assembly: GCF_044590125.1. Lineage (NCBI taxonomy): Bacteria > Bacillati > Actinomycetota > Actinomycetes > Kitasatosporales > Streptomycetaceae > Streptomyces > Streptomyces sp. BBFR25. The sequence goes on along the minus strand of NZ_CP172447.1, from coordinate 2,346,593 downwards.
CGGTCTTCGCCCACTCCTCCGGCACCGGCGATCCCAGCGCCCCGGCCAGGGCGCCCGCCATCGTGGCGATGGAGTCGCAGTCGCGGCCGTAGTTGACCGCGCCGAGCACCGCGTGCCGGAAGTCGCCGCCGGAGACCAGCAGCAGGCCGAGGGCGACCGGCAGTTCCTCGATGGCGTGCAGGCGGGAGGGGCGGCGGGCGCCGAGCGAGGGCGCGCGGTAGTCGGGGCCCACCGTGTCGTACGGCTCCACCGCCGCGCGCAGCGGTGCGAGCGCCGACTCGAAGTCCGAGTGGCGTACGGCCACGTCGCACACGGCCTCGATCGCGGCTCGGGTGCCGTCCTTGGCCAGGGACAGCGCGACCGCCACCACCGACTGAGGGGTCGCGCCCGGCACGCAGGCCGCGGCCACCGCCGCCGCGAAGACACCGGCCGCCTCCCGGCCGTACGACGACTGGTGTGCGCCCGCGACGTCCAGGGCCTCGGCGTAGGCGGCCGCCGGGTTGGCCGCGTTGACCAGGCCGACGGGGGCCATGTACATCGCGGCCCCGCAGTTGACGATGTTGCCGGTGCCGGCCTCGCGGGGGTCCACGTGGCCGTAGTGGATCCGCGCGACCAGCCATTTCTCGGCGAGGAAGATCCGCTGGAGCGGGAGCGCCTCGGCCTCCAGCTCCGGGATCCAGCGCGGGTTGGTGATCAGGTCCGGGACCAGGTGCTCGGCGACCGCGTACGCGTCCAGGTGGTCGCGGACCGTGCCGTAGACCCGGACCAGCGCATGGGTCATCAGGGTGTCGTCGGTGACGTGGCCGTCGCCCTTGTGGTACGGGGCGAGGGGGCGGGCGGTGCGCCAGGCGTCGCCGTTCCAGGGGCCGACGACGCCGTGGACGCGGCCGCCGTGGCGTTCGAGGATCTGCTCGGGGGAGTAGCCCTCGACCGGGCCGCCGAGCGCGTCGCCGACGGCCGCGCCCACGAGGGCGCCGGTGACGCGCTCGTCGAGGGGTGCGGTGGTGCTGTGGTCCGGGGTCAGGGAGGTCATGGGGTGGTGCCTCGTCCTTCCGGTGGGGACGGTCGCGTGGCGTACAGGAGACCGGCGAGTTCGACCAGGTCGGTGCCGGTGAGCCGGGGCAGTACACAGCCGGGCAGGGTGCGGCAGGCGTCCCGCCAGGACTTGGGGAGCGACGTGCCGCCGCCGAGCGCGCCGGTGAGGGCGCCGGCCAGCGCGGGGGCGGAGTCCGCAACCCTGGACAGACAGGCCGCCGCCGGTACCGCCTCCGCGATGCGGCCCCGGGCGGCGGTGGCCAGGGCGAGGGCGACCGGGACGGTCTCGGCGGCGGCGATGCCGTAGCTGTAGACGTGGTCGACGATGCGGTGCTCCAGGAGCGGGACGAGGGCGAAGGCGCTCCCGGCGTCCGCCGCGAGGGCCAGGGCGTGGCGGGCGTTGCGGCCGATCTCCGTCGCCTCGGGGAGTTCGGCGAGCGCGGCCGCCACGCAGGCGTCCACGTCGGCGCCGTCGAGGGCGCAGGCCAGCGCCGCCGCCATGGCCCGCGCGCCGTGCACACCGTCGCCGTCCTGGGTGTAGCGGGCGTCGAACTCGGCGAGGTCGGCGGCGGGGCGCGGGGCGCCGGGGTGGGCGACGGCGAGGACGCAGGCCCGTACGCAGGCGGCGTCGTCGAAGTAGTGCGGGTTGTCGTGGCCGGTGGCGGGGGGACGCAGGCCGGTGGCGAGGTTGCCGAGCCCGGCCCGCACCGAGATGCGGGCGCGCAGCGGCAGTACGGCGGACTCCACCTCGGGGGCGCGGTCGGCCGCCGCGGCGACCTCGCTGGCGACGGCGTTCCAGGTCAGGTCGATCGCGGCGCGCATCCGGCGGTCCCGGCTCAGGTCGCCGAGCACGCTGTCGTCCCCCGCCCGCAGTACGGCCTCCGCCGCGAACGCCGCCCACTCGGCGTCGTCCGAGGGGCCGAGGCGCAGCGGTTCCGGGGGCTGGTTCAGGGCGATGGGGACGGGGAGGGTGGTGGTCGCGTTCTGCTCGGCGAAGGTGTCCAGCTCGCGGGTGAGCCGACGCGTCCACTCCGGCATCCGGGCGGCCCGGTGCCGGGCGGCCGGCCAGCCGGCGGCGTCTCCCGCGGCGAGCCCGAGCAGCAGCCCCTCGATGCGGTCGGAGAGCGGCACCGCGCGGGACGCCACGGCGGCTCCCGGCTCGGCTCCCGGACGGTGCCCGCTCCCACTGGACACGCCCGCCGCCGGCACCCCGGGCCCCTCGACGTACGCCGTGACGCCCGTCGCGCCCACACCGGCACGCGCCCTGCTCACGGCCCCACCTCCGCCGCCGCACCGGCATCCCGTACGGGAGGACACGCGGCGGGCGGGGGCCAGGGGCCGGCGAAAGCCGTGCCGTCGCTCTGCGGCCCACCGTCCGGCGGTGCTTCCCGGGCGGCCCGGGTCAGCAGGTCCGCCACCTCCAGTACGTGGTGGCCGGCCATCGTGGGGAGGCAGGTGCCGCGGGCCGGGGCGATGGCGGTGGCCCAGTCGGCCGGGATGGCGTCGACGCCGCGGGTCGCGCCGGCCAGGGCGCCGGCCACCGCGGCCGTGGTGTCGGCGTCGCGGCCCATGTTGACGGCCGTCAGCACGGAGTCCGTGAAGTCGCCGTCGGCCGCCGCGTACGCGCCGAAGGCGAGGGCGACTGCCTCGGGGGCCAGGTCGGTCCACGGGTAGCCGCCGATGACCACCGCGGAGCGCACCGCGCGTTCGCCCCGGTGGGCCGCCGTCAGCGCGCGGCGCAGACAGCGCGCCGTCCAGGAGTCGTCCGGGACCACGGCCAGGGCGGAGGCCGCCACCGCGACGGTCGACGCACCGGCCATCGCCGCCGCGACGCCCGCCGCCACCGCCTGGCCGCCGTAGATGCCCTCGCCCTCGTGGCTGACCGAGCCGTCGATCGCCGCCAGCCGGGCCGCCTCGGCGGGGCGCCCGGCCGCGAACACGCCGTGCGGCGCGGCCCGCATGGCCAGTCCGTCGCTCCAGGCGTGCCGGTGCTGGGCCGAGATCGGGGCGGCGAGCCCCCGGCGCAGGTTCTCCAGGGTGCCGCGTTCGCTGAAGCCCGCGCCCCGGAACGGCCCCTCCTCCCGGTCCGCGATCCATTCGTGCCAGGCCGTCTCCACATGGGCCTGGGTGAGCCCGGCGCCGTGGCGGGCCAGCAGCAGGCCCGAGAAGATCGCGTACTCCGTGTCGTCCGTACCGGCGGGCCGGTCGGCCACGTATCCCGTGATGCGGCCCCAGCGGGCGCGGATCTCCGAGGGCTTCATGTTCTCGGCCGGGGCCCCGAGGGCGTCCCCGACGGCCAGTCCGAGCAGCGCGCCCCGGGCCCGGTCGCGGAGCCCGACCGCGTCTCCCGGCGCGGGGACCGGGGGAATGCAGGCGGTGGATGCCATGCGGCCTCTCCTCTCCCTCCGCGTATCTGTCCCCGGTGCGGTGCGCACCGCAGCCGAACCGGGGCCGGTGTCACCCGGTCGACATATGAGCGGGCAAGATCACGAATGAGTGCGAAGAGGCAAAACCGCAGGTAAGCCCAGCCTTTCCTTGCTGGCGGGGCGGAAATGATCGGCGTAGATTGGGTGTTGTTAAAAAGTAGAACGTGTCCAAACTAGTCCCCGGGGGACCTTCATGGCCATCATCGAGACCGAGGCGTCGCTGCACGAGGCGCACCGCGACAACCACACCCACCGCGACGTGAACGGCGGCTGGCTGCGCCCCGCCGTCTTCGGCGCGATGGACGGACTGGTCTCCAACCTCGCCCTGATGACCGGTGTCGCCGGTGGTACGGCGAGCCAGCAGACCGTGGTGATCAGCGGACTCGCCGGTCTGGCCGCCGGCGCCTTCTCCATGGCCGCCGGCGAGTACACCTCCGTCGCCTCCCAGCGCGAGCTGGTCGAGGCCGAGCTGGACGTGGAGCGCCGCGAGCTGCGCAAGCACCCGGCCGACGAGGAGGCCGAGCTGGCCGCGCTCTACGAGTCGCGCGGCGTCGAGCCGGAGCTGGCGCGCGAGGTGGCCCGCCAGCTGTCCAGCGACCCCGAGCAGGCGCTGGAGATACACGCCCGCGAGGAGCTGGGCATCGACCCCTCCGACCTGCCCTCGCCGACGGTCGCGGCGGTGTCCTCGTTCGGGTCCTTCGCGCTGGGCGCCCTGCTCCCCGTCCTGCCGTTCCTGCTCGGCGCCAGTGCGCTGTGGCCCGCCGTGCTGCTCGCGCTGGCCGGACTGTTCCTGTGCGGCGCGGTGGTCGCCAAGGTCACGGCCCGCAGCTGGTGGTACAGCGGCCTGCGGCAGCTCGCCCTCGGCGGTGCGGCGGCCGGTGTGACGTACCTCCTGGGCAGCCTGTTCGGAACGGCCGTAGGATAGCCCGGCTCGAACTTATGCGGTGGTCCGTATAAGTAGCCGTTACTCGCTGGTTTCGAGTGCGTAATCTCCGGGCATGAGCCGTAAGCGCTGTGGGCAATGAAGCCTGCCGTGCACTCGCGGGGTGGGCGACGACGCCCCCTCCGCCCCCTCGGACCGACGGACATCGATCTGTCCGCCCCGGTCTCCATAGCCTCCACCGCGGGCGCGGAACCCCCACCGCAACCCTCCGGTGTCCGCATGCTGGAACGGATTGTCCCGTTTACCGAGAACCATTCCATCATGTAACCTGCACCAAATTTTGCACCCACCGCAGAGGGCCAACGTCGTCCCTCGGCACCTGCACATGCCAGATGACGACGACGGGAGAGCCGATGCGTACGCCGCGCCAGCCGTCCCAGCACTCCGCGAATGGCCAGAACTGGTCCTTCATGGATGCTCGCCCTGCTGCCCAGGGTATGTACGACCCCCGCAACGAACACGACGCGTGCGGCGTCGGTTTCGTCGCCACCCTCACCGGCGAGGCGTCCCACACCCTGGTCGACCAGGCGCTCACCGTGCTGCGCAACCTGGAACACCGCGGCGCCACCGGCTCCGAGCCCGACTCCGGCGACGGCGCGGGCATCCTCTCCCAGGTGCCCGACGCGTTCTTCCGCGAGGTGGCCGGATTCGAACTGCCCGAGGCCGGGGGGTACGCCGTCGGCATCGCCTTCCTGCCGGTCGACGGCACTCAGGACGCCGTCTCGCGCATCGAGACGATCGCCGAAGAGGAGGGCCTCACCGTCCTCGGCTGGCGCGAGGTCCCGGTCGCCCCGCAGATGCTGGGTGCCACCGCCCGCTCCACCATGCCGGTCTTCCGCCAGATCTTCGTGAGCGACGGCACCTCGCGGGGCATCGCCCTGGACCGCCACGCCTTCGCGCTGCGCAAGCGCGCCGAGCGCGAGGCCGGTGTCTACTTCCCGTCGCTGTCCGCGCGCACCATCGTCTACAAGGGCATGCTGACCACCGGCCAGCTGGAGCCGTTCTTCCCGGACCTGTCCGACCGCCGCTTCGCCTCCGCGATCGCGCTCGTGCACTCCCGCTTCTCCACCAACACCTTCCCGAGCTGGCCGCTCGCCCACCCGTACCGCTTCGTCGCGCACAACGGCGAGATCAACACGGTCAAGGGCAACCGCAACTGGATGCGCGCCCGCGAGTCCCAGCTGGCCTCGGACCTGTTCGGCTCCTCCGCGGACCTGGAGCGGATCTTCCCGATCTGTACGCCGGACGCCTCGGACTCCGCCTCCTTCGACGAGGTCCTGGAACTGCTCCACCTGGGCGGGCGCTCGCTGCCGCACTCCGTGCTGATGATGATCCCGGAGGCGTGGGAGAACCACGCCTCCATGCAGCCGGACCGGCGCGCCTTCTACCAGTTCCACTCCACGATGATGGAGCCCTGGGACGGCCCCGCCTGCGTCACCTTCACCGACGGCACCCAGGTCGGCGCCGTGCTCGACCGCAACGGTCTGCGTCCCGGCCGCTACTGGGTCACCGACGACGGCCTGGTCGTCCTCGGCTCCGAGGTCGGCGTCCTCGACATCGACCCCGCCAAGGTCGTCCGCAAGGGCCGCCTGCAGCCCGGCCGCATGTTCCTCGTGGACACCGCCGAGCACCGGATCATCGAGGACGACGAGATCAAGGCCCAGCTCGCCGCCGAACAGCCGTACGGCGAGTGGATGGAAGCCGGCGAGATCGAGCTGTCCGACCTGCCCGAGCGCGAGCACATCGTGCACACCCACGCCTCGGTCACCCGCCGCCAGCAGACCTTCGGGTACACCGAGGAGGAGCTGCGCGTCATCCTCGCGCCGATGGCCAAGGCCGGCGCCGAGCCGATCGGCTCCATGGGCACCGACTCGCCGATCGCCGCGCTCTCCGAGCGCCCCCGGCTGCTCTTCGACTACTTCACCCAGCTCTTCGCCCAGGTCACCAACCCGCCGCTGGACGCCATCCGCGAGGAACTGGTCACCTCGCTGCGCTCCTCGCTCGGCCCCCAGGGCAACCTGCTCGACCCGACGGCCGCCTCGTGCCGCAGCGTCCTGCTGCCCTTCCCGGTCATCGACAACGACGAGCTGGCCAAGCTCATCCACATCAACGCCGACGGCGACATGCCCGGCTTCAAGGCCGCGACCCTCTCCGGTCTCTACCGGGTGCACGGCGGCGGCGACGCCCTGGCCGCGCGCATAGAGGAGATCTGCGCCGAGGCCGACGCCGCCATCGAGAACGGCGCCCGGCTCATCGTCCTGTCCGACCGCCACTCGGACGCCGAGCACGCGCCGATCCCCTCGCTGCTGCTCACCGCCGCCGTCCACCACCACCTCATCCGCACCAAGCAGCGCACCGAGGTGGGCCTGCTGGTCGAGGCCGGGGACGTCCGCGAGGTCCACCACGTCGCCCTGCTCATCGGCTTCGGCGCCGCCGCGGTCAACCCGTACCTCGCGATGGAGTCCGTCGAGGACCTGGTCCGCGCGGGCACCTTCCTGCCCGGCATGGAGTCCGAGCAGGCCATCCGCAACCTGATCTACGCCCTCGGCAAGGGCGTCCTCAAGGTCATGTCCAAGATGGGCATCTCCACCGTCGCCTCCTACCGCGGCGCCCAGGTCTTCGAGGCCGTCGGCCTGGACGAGGCGTTCGTCGCCAAGTACTTCAACGGCACCACCACCAAGATCGGCGGCGTCGGCATCGACGTCATCGCCAAGGAGGTCGCCGCCCGCCACGCCAAGGCGTACCCGGCCAGCGGCATCGCGCCGGCCCACCGCGCGCTGGACATCGGCGGCGAGTACCAGTGGCGCCGCGAGGGCGAGCCGCACCTGTTCGACCCGGAGACGGTCTTCCGCCTCCAGCACTCCACGCGCTCCGGCGCGTACGACATCTTCAAGAAGTACACCGAGCGCGTGAACGAGCAGTCCGAGCGGCTGATGACGCTGCGCGGCCTGTTCGGTTTCAGGTCGGACCGGCAGCCGATCTCCATCGACGAGGTCGAGCCCGTCTCCGAGATCGTCAAGCGCTTCTCCACCGGCGCCATGTCGTACGGCTCCATCTCCCAGGAGGCGCACGAGACCCTCGCCATCGCCATGAACCAGCTGGGCGGCAAGTCCAACACCGGTGAGGGCGGCGAGGACCCGGAGCGCCTGTACGACCCGGCGCGCCGGTCCAGCATCAAGCAGGTCGCCTCCGGCCGCTTCGGCGTCACCTCCGAGTACCTGGTCAACGCGGACGACATCCAGATCAAGATGGCCCAGGGCGCCAAGCCCGGCGAGGGCGGCCAGCTGCCCGGCCACAAGGTCTACCCCTGGGTCGCCAAGACCCGGCACTCCACCCCGGGTGTCGGCCTGATCTCCCCGCCGCCGCACCACGACATCTACTCCATCGAGGACCTGGCCCAGCTGATCCACGACCTGAAGAACGCGAACCCGCAGGCGCGGATTCACGTCAAGCTGGTCTCCGAGGTCGGCGTCGGCACGGTCGCGGCGGGTGTGTCCAAGGCCCACGCGGACGTGGTGCTCATCTCCGGCCACGACGGCGGCACCGGCGCCTCCCCGCTGACCTCGCTCAAGCACGCGGGCGGCCCCTGGGAGCTGGGCCTGGCCGAGACCCAGCAGACCCTGCTGCTCAACGGCCTGCGCGACCGGATCGTCGTCCAGACCGACGGCCAGCTCAAGACCGGCCGGGACGTCGTCATCGCCGCGCTGCTCGGCGCCGAGGAGTTCGGTTTCGCGACCGCGCCGCTCGTCGTCTCCGGCTGCGTCATGATGCGCGTCTGCCACCTGGACACCTGCCCGGTCGGCATCGCCACCCAGAACCCGGTCCTCAGGGAGCGCTTCTCCGGCAAGGCCGAGTACATCGTGAACTTCTTCCGGTTCATCGCCGAGGAGGTCCGCGAGATCCTCGCCGAGCTGGGCTTCCGCTCCATCGAGGAGGCCGTCGGCCACGCCGAGACCCTCGACGTCACCCGCGCGGTGGACCACTGGAAGGCACAGGGCCTGAACCTGGAGCCGCTGTTCCACGTGCCCGCGCTGGCCGAGGGCGCGGTGCGCCACCGGGCCATCGGCCAGGACCACGGCCTGGAGAAGGCGCTCGACAACCAGCTGATCAAGCTCGCCGCCGACGCGCTGGCCGCCCCGGACGCCACCCAGGCCGCCCCGGTGCGCGCCCAGGTCGCCATCCGCAACATCAACCGCACCGTCGGCACCATGCTCGGCCACGAGGTCACCAAGAAGTTCGGCGGCGGCGGGCTGCCCGACGACACCGTCGACATCACCTTCACCGGCTCCGCCGGCCAGTCCTTCGGCGCCTTCGTCCCGCGCGGCATCACGCTGCGCCTGGAGGGCGACGCCAACGACTACGTCGGCAAGGGCCTGTCCGGCGGCCGGATCGTCGTCCGCCCCGACCGGGGCGCCGACCACCTCGCCGAGTACTCCACCATCGCCGGCAACACCATCGGCTACGGCGCCACCGGCGGCGAGATGTTCCTGCGCGGCAAGGTCGGCGAGCGCTTCTGCGTCCGCAACTCCGGCGCGCTGGTCGTCTCCGAAGGCGTCGGCGACCACGGCTGCGAGTACATGACCGGCGGCCACGCGGTCGTCCTCGGCGAGACCGGGCGCAACTTCGCGGCCGGCATGTCCGGCGGCATCGCCTACGTCGTCGACCTCGACCGCGACAACGTCAACGTCGGCAACGTCGACGCGGTCCAGGCCCTGGACGACGCCGACAAGGACTGGCTGCACGACGTGGTGCGCCGCCACGCCGAGGAGACCGGGTCCACGGTCGCCCAGAAGCTGCTCGCCGACTGGCCCGCAGCCGTGGAGCGCTTCAGCAAGATCATTCCCAGCACCTACCAGGCAGTGCTCGCCGCCAAGGACGCCGCCGAGCGAGCCGGTCTCTCCGAGACCGAGACCACCGAGAAGATGATGGAGGCGGCGACCAATGGCTGATCCCAAGGGCTTCCTGAACCACGGACGCGAGGTCGCCAGGACCCGCCCCGTCGAGGAGCGGGTCAAGGACTGGAACGAGGTCTACGTCCCCGGCTCCCTGCTGCCGATCATCAGCAAGCAGGCCAGCCGCTGCATGGACTGCGGCATCCCGTTCTGCCACAACGGCTGCCCGCTCGGGAACCTGATCCCCGAGTGGAACGACTACGCCTACCGCGAGGACTGGTCGGCCGCGCAGGAGCGCCTGCACGCCACCAACAACTTCCCGGAGTTCACCGGCCGCCTGTGCCCGGCCCCGTGCGAGTCGGCCTGTGTGCTCGGCATCAACCAGCCGCCGGTCACCATCAAGAACGTCGAGGTCTCGATCATCGACAAGGCGTGGGAGACCGGGGACGTGGCCCCGCAGATCCCGGAGCGCCTGTCCGGCAAGACCGTCGCCGTCATCGGCTCGGGCCCGGCGGGCCTCGCCGCTGCCCAGCAGCTCACCCGGGCCGGTCACACCGTCGCCGTCTACGAGCGCGCGGACCGCATCGGAGGCCTTCTCCGCTACGGCATCCCCGAGTTCAAGATGGAGAAGCGGCACATCAACCGCCGCATAGAGCAGATGCGCGCGGAGGGCACCCGCTTCCGCACCGGCGTCGAGATCGGCCGCGACCTCAAGGCGACCGACCTGAGGAAGCGCTACGACGCCGTCGTCATCGCCGCCGGTTCCACCACCGCCCGCGACCTGCCGGTCCCCGGCCGCGAGCTGAACGGCATCCACCAGGCGATGGAGTACCTGCCGCTGGCCAACAAGGTCCAGGAGGGCGACTACGTGGCGCCCCCGATCACGGCCGAGGGCAAGCACGTCGTCGTCATCGGCGGCGGCGACACCGGCGCCGACTGCGTGGGCACCGCCCACCGCCAGGGCGCGGCCTCCGTCACCCAGCTGGAGATCATGCCCCGGCCGGGCGAGGAGCGGGACGCGGTGCGCCAGCCGTGGCCCACCTTCCCCATGCTCTACAAGGTCACCAGTGCCCACGAGGAGGGCGGCGAGCGGGTCTACGCCGTCTCCACCACCCACTTCGAGGGCGACGAGGACGGCAACGTCCAGTGGCTGCACATGAGCGAGGTCGAGTTCATCGAGGGCAAGCTGACCCCGAAGCCGGGCACCGAGCGCAAGATCCCGGCCCAGCTGGTCACCCTCGCCATGGGCTTCACCGGCACCGACAAGGAGAACGGCCTCGTCGACCAGTTCGGCCTGGAGCTCGACGAACGGGGTAACATCGCCCGGGACGCCGACTTCCAGACCAACGTGCCGGGTGTGTTCGTCGCCGGTGACGCCGGCCGCGGCCAGTCGCTCATCGTCTGGGCGATCGCCGAGGGCCGCTCCGCCGCCCGCGGCGCCGACCGCTTCCTGACCGGGGCCAGCGAACTGCCGGCCCCGATCCGCCCGACCGACCGCGCCCTCGCGGTCTGACGGACGGAACAACCGAAGAGCGTCCCGCACAAAGGCGTGCGGAACACTGATGGCGCCTGCCCCGTCCCCGACCGGACCAAGGGCAGGCGCTGTCGCATGCTCAGGGCACCCGGTAGGTGTCCCCGTACATCTCCCACACCAGCGGCGTCGCCAGCTCCATGTTCCCGGCGGCGAGGAACCGGCGCTGGGCCGTGTCGACGCGGGAGGTGTCGATGCCCGGGCGCTTGGCCCGCATGGCCCGCACACGGACATCCAGGAAGGCGTCCAGGTAGGCCTTCTCGGAGCCGCCCTGCCCCGGCGTCCTCGCCTTCGCCATGGCCCGCTCGCGCAGCCCGTAGAAGCCCTCGGGGTCGGTGTCGGGGCCGTGGAAGACCATCGCGTCGTAGTAGACGAACTGGCCGAGCGTGCCCAGACCGTCCAGCTTGGCCAGGCGCACCGCCGGGTCGAAGTAGACCCGGTCGCGCTCCTCCTCCTGGGCCGCGCGGAACGCCGGGACCCGAGCCTCCGCCTTCCAGGCCGCGGTGAAGCCCGGGTCCAGGCCCTCGTGGGAGTCGCTGCCGTCGACCTCGCGCAGGGCGGGCAGATACGCGGCCAGGCCGTTGCCGGGGTGGGCCTCGGTGTAGCGCTCGACCAGGGTGAGCAGGTCGTGGGTGCCGGTGCAGAAACCGATGACGCCCGCGGTGTAGCCGTCGCCGTCCCCGAGGTCCTCGATGGTGCCGTAGGCGGTGCGCCACTCGGTGGTCGAGTTCTCTGCGCTGGACACGAGCTGCTGGGCCAGCTCCTTCTTCGCCGGTGCGGCGAGGCCCGGCGGCAGGTCGGCGATGAGCGCGTCGTCCGCCTCCCGCTCCTCCTCGGCCCGGTCCTTGGCGTCGTCGCGGGCCGACCCGGCGGTGGCCGGGGACGACGCGGACGCGGTGGCCGCGGTGTCCGCCGACCCCGCCGTCCCCGCAGAGCCGTCCGGCACGGCGAGGTACACGCCCGCGGCGATCACGGGGAAGGCTCCGAGGAGCAGTACTCCGGCACGTTTCACAGGGGGCTCCCGCCCGTCAGCTCGGACACCTTGACCGCCGCCGTCACCGCCAGCAGCACCACCAGCGCGGCAGCCGCACCGGCCTGCACCGCCACCCGGCGCCCGCCCCGGGGCGCGTACGCGAACGCCAGGGCCAGCGCGCCGCCCACCAGCAGGCCGCCCAGGTGCCCCTGCCACGAGGTGAACCAGGCGGAGACCACCAGCCACAGCAGCAGCCCGGCCATGAAGCGGTTGACCCGGACCATGTCGGCCCCCAGCCGCCGGTGCAGCACGTAGTACGCGGCCCCCACGCCGAAGACCGCACCGGACGCGCCGACCGAGGTCTGCCCGGGGTCGGTGAGGACCAGTTCCAGGACGGAACCGCCGAGCGCCGACAGCAGGTACAGGGCGGCGAACCGGACCCGGCCGAGCATCAGCTCCACCACCCGACCCAACTGCCACAGCGCGACCATGTTCAGCGTGACGTGCAGGATCCCGAAGGTGCCCTCGAAGGGCGACTCGTGGAGGAAGGCGCTGGTGAGCATCCGCTCCCACTCGCCCCCGGCGACACCCTCCACCCGCGGCACCCCGAGGACGAAGAACGGCTGGTCCGCGGGGTAGTGGACGCCGTCCGCCGTGACCAGCCGCGCGGCGACCATGCCGAACCGGTCCACGATGTCCGGCCGCACCACCTCCGCCAGGTACGCCAGCACGGTGAGCGCGAACAGCACGTACGTCACCACCGGCGTCGTAGACATCCGGCCGCCGGCGAGGGTCCGGGCCTGCCGGACCGACCGCGCCCCCTCCTTCGCGCAGGCGGGGCACTGGTGGCCGACGGGCGCCGCACGCATGCAGTCCGGGCAGATGTACCGCTCGCAGCGGGTGCAGCGGACCTGGCACTCCACCGCGGGATGGCGGTGGCAGGTGGTGGCGGTGGACTCGGAATCCACGGGGCCGGCTCCTCGGGACGGGCGGACGGTGAGCCGGTGGGGACGGCGGCGAACAAAATAGCGAACGCCGGGGGACCGGCGGAGCGGCGGGGTGCGCCGTGCCGTAACCTCGGCACCCGGATGCCACAGGGCAGGGGTGACGGGGGAGTTCGCATGGCCGCGATCAGTCTCACCAAGGTGCGGGAGAGGGCGCCCGCGCTGGTCGATCTGTACAAGACCGCCGGGGTGTCGCTCACCAAGCACGGCATGGCGGAGACCCGGGCCGCGGTCTATCTCGTCGTCGACTACTCCGGCTCCATGAAGCCGTACTACAAGGACGGCAGCGTGCAGGCGCTCGCCGACCGGGTGCTGAGCCTGTCCGCCCACCTCGACGACGACGGCACCGTGCCCGTGGTGTTCTTCTCCACCGACGTCGACGCCGTCACCGAGATCGCGCTCGCCGACCACGAGGGCCGCGTCGAGCGGATCGTGGCCGGACTCGGGCACATGGGCAAGACCAGCTACCACCTGGCCATGGACGCCGTCATCGACCACTACCTGGACAGCGGCGCCCGCCACCCCGCCCTGGTCGTCTTCCAGACCGACGGCGGCCCGATCAACCGGCTCGCCGCCGAGCGCTACCTGTGCAAGGCGGCGCCGCTGCCGCTGTTCTGGCAGTTCGTCGGCTTCGGCGATCCCGACAGCCGCCAGTTCGAGTACCTGCGCAAGCTGGACGAACTCGCGGTGCCCGGCAAGCGCGTGATCGACAACGCCGGGTTCTTCCACGCGGGCCGCGACCCGCGGAAGGTGACCGACGCCGAGCTGTACGACCGGCTCGTGGGCGAGTTCCCCCAGTGGCTGGCGGCCGCACGCGCCCAGGGCATCGTGCGGCCCGCCTGAGCCCGGCGGTCAGTGCCTGAGCGAGAAGCCCAGCGCGACCCGGGCGGACACCTCCACCACTCCCGGGGCCAGCGCGCCGGGCGGGCCGCCGCCCGCCGAGGCGCGGAAGGCGGCGACGGGCTCGGACTCCACGTCCTGGATGTGCAGGACCGGCCCCAGCCGCGCGTCCGCCGCCTCCGCGTACACCTCGGCCTTGCGGCGGGCCGCGGCCACGGCCCTGCGCCGTGCCTCGTCGAGCAGTGCGGGCCTGTCGCGCACGTCGAACTCGACGCCGTCGATCCGGTGCGCGCCCGCCTCCACCACGTCCGCGACCAGCCGCTCCAGCCCGTCCAGCGCCTCGGTCTCCACCGCGTACGAGGCCTGGCACCGGTAGCCGAGCAGCGTGCGGCCACCGCCGTGCCCGCCGTACTCCGAGCTGAGGCCCAGCCGGGAGCCGGAGACCGAGGCGTCCGGCACACCGTGTCGCCGCAGTACCTCCCGCAGCCGGGCCACGGCCTGACCGGCCCGCTGGAAGGCCTGCTCCGGCGACGGCTCCAGGACGTCCACCGCCGGCCGCACCCGCGCGAACGACGGCTCCGCCCGCACCGAGCCCGAGCCGAACACGCTGATGCCCCAGGGTTCTTCGATGGCCTGTGTCATACGGGCATTGAAGCAGCGACCCGGCACCGCGCGCCCCCGATTACGTGTCGCACTCCAGCACCGTCCGGCACAGCCCGCACCGCGCCCGGACCCGCCCCCGCACCGGCACCCTGATCCGCTGGTGGCAGGTCGGGCAGGGAAACGACACCCGCAGCTGCCCCGGGGTCTGGGCGGTGAAGGCGTAGGGGCCGCCGTCCGCGGCGGGACCGGCGGGACGCGGCTCCTGCGCGTGCCGCCGGTCCCGGGCGTAGCGGCGGCGGCCCGCCCAGCCGGCCGCGGTCAGCGGCGGCTGCTGCCCGTCCCGCCGCGCCCGGGCCATGCCCTTGCCGTACGCCGTGTAGGCCTGCGGACTCGTGAACCACACCGACGGGTCCTCGCCGAACACCAGCGCCCGCTTGGCCAGCACGTAACCGAACTCCTCCGGCGTCAGGTACCCCAGCTTCTGCGAGGTCGCCGCGTCCTCCCGGTAGGCGTCGAGCAGCAGCCAGCCGGCGCCCAGGTACGTCGTCGCCGTGTCGGTGAGGATCTCGTTGTCCCGGGTGGAGGGGAAGGACAGGTCGAGGCGGTGCAGGTACACGTGCATCACCTCGTGCGCGAGGGCCGCGCCGATGTCCCGGCGATGGGTGCGGAAGCGGTCGTTCAGCTCGATGAAGTACTCGGGACCGGCCGTCAGCTCGACGTTCGCCGCGTGGGTCATCTCGCGGAACGAGACGATCATGCGGGCGTCGGGCAGCCGGTAGTGCCGCACCAGCTCGTGCGCCACCCGCTGCGTGCCCAGGTACAGGTCGTCCGTGTCGCAGAACGCCACGTCCACCGGGGCCACACTGGCCGAGAACGTCCGGACGGTGTCGTACGACAGCCGCCGGTACAGCGCCGTGACCGCCTCCCGCACCGTCTCCAGGTGCGGGAACCCGTGCTCGACCGGTCCGCCGTTCGCCACGCCCGACCCCCAAGACGCCTGGACCCTGCCTCCTGAACCCTGCCCCCACTGTACGAGGACCCCGCGGCGTTCAGCGCCTGAGACGGTCTGCGGCAGCCGGGCCGGCGCCCGTAGGGTGTGCGCCCATGACCACCAGCAACACCGGTACCGATGCCGTCGAACCCGCCGTCCGCGAGGAGCTGGCCCGGCTGCGGGACAGCATCGACAACATCGACGCGGCCGTCGTCCACATGCTCGCCGAACGCTTCAAGTGCACCCAGCAGGTCGGCCATCTCAAGGCCCGCCACCGGCTGCCGCCCGCCGACCCCGCCCGGGAGGCCCAGCAGATCGCCCGGCTGCGCACCCTCGCCGAAAGCGCCAAGCTGGACCCGGCGTTCGCCGAGAAGTTCCTGAACTTCATCGTCGCCGAGGTGATCCACCACCACGAGCGCATCGCGGAGAGCAACGGCGGCGGCGCGCGGGCCTGGGACTGAGACGGGCGCCGCGCCCCCGTCCTCGGGGGCGCACGCCCCAGGGGGCGCGACGGCCGCCGCGGAGGAACGGACATACGGCGCGTACCGAACCGCCTCTGTGCCCTGCCCACCGCATCAGGCAGCATGTCGTGCATGTCCGTACTGACGCGCGACGAAGCGCAGACCCGTGCCCGGCTCCTCGACGTCCACCACTACGCGATCGACCTCGATCTGACCCGTGGGGACGACACCTTCGACTCCCGGACCGCCATCCGGTTCACCGTCCGCGGCGACACGGACAGCACGGACACGTTCGTCGAGGTCAAGCCCGCCCAGCTGCGCGCCGTCACCCTGGACGGACAGCCCCTGGATCCGGCCGCCCTGGACGAGAACCGGCTGGCGCTGAAGAACCTCGCGCCCGGCGAGCACGAGCTGCGCGTCGACGCCGCCATGCGCTACTCCCGCACCGGCGAGGGCATGCACCGCTTCACCGACCCCGCCGACGGCGAGACCTACGTCTACACCCAGCTCTTCCTGGACGACGTCCAGCGGGTGTACGCCGCCTTCGACCAGCCCGACCTCAAGGCCGTCTTCGACCTCACCGTGACCGCCCCCGAGGGCTGGACCGTCCTCGCCAACGGCGTCACCGAGGACACCGGAGAGGGCCGCTGGAAGGCCGCCACCACCCCGCTGATCTCCACCTACCTGGTCGCCGTCGCCGCCGGCCCCTGGCACTCCGTGCGCACCGAGCACCGCGGCCTGCCCTTCGGCATCCACTGCCGCCGTTCGCTCGCCCCGTACCTGGACGCCGACACCGACGAACTCTTCGAGGTCACCCGGGCCTGCTTCGACCGCTACCACGAGAAGTTCGACGAGCCCTACCCCTTCGACTCCTACGACCAGGCGTTCGTCCCCGAGTTCAACGCCGGTGCCATGGAGAACCCCGGCCTCGTCACCTTCCGCGACGACTTCGTCTTCCGCTCCGCCGTCACCGACACCCAGCGGCAGACCCGCGCCATGGTCATCGCCCACGAGATGGCGCACATGTGGTTCGGCGACCTCGTCACCCTGCGCTGGTGGGACGACATCTGGCTGAACGAGTCCTTCGCCGAGTACATGGGCTACCAGACCACCGCCGAGGCCACCCGCTTCACCGACACCTGGACCGAGTTCGGCGTCACCCGCAAGGCCTGGGGCTACGACGCCGACCAGCGCCCCTCGACCCACCCCGTCGCTCCCGAGAACGTCCTGGACACCGCCTCCGCGCTGCTCAACTTCGACGGCATCTCCTACGCCAAGGGCGCCTCCGCCCTGCGCCAGCTCGTCGCCTGGCTCGGCGAGAAGGACTTCCTGGCCGGCATCAACACCCACTTCGAGCGGCACAAGTTCGCCAACGCCTCCCTCGCCGACTTCATCGACTCCCTGGCCGCCGCCACCGACCGCGACGTCCACGCCTGGGCCGAGACCTGGCTGCGCACCACCGGCGTCGACACCCTCGTCCCGAGCGTCACCGGCGACAACGGCAGCCGCGCCCTCACCGTCCGGCGCACCGGCGAGCGCCCCCACCGCATCGCCGTCGGCCTCTACGACCAGAGCCCCGGGGACGAGGGCCGCCTCACCCCGCGCGAACGCCTCGACCTCGACGTCCCCCAGGCCGAGCCCCGGCCCATCGGCAAGCTCCCCGCCCTGGTCGTGCTCAACGACGGCGACCTGAGCTACGCCAAGATCCGCTTCGACGCCGACTCCTTCCGGGCCGTCCGCGAGGGCCTGTCCGGCCTGCCCGACCCGCTCACCCGGGCCGTCGTCTGGAACGCCCTCAGGGACGCCGTCCGCGACGGCGAACTCCCCGCCGCCACCTACCTCGACATCGCCCGCGCCCACCTCCCGCACGAGACGGACCTCGCGCTCGTCGACGGCGTCCTCGCCTTCGCCGCCGGACAGATCGCCGACCGCTACGTCACCCCCGAGCGGCGGCCCGCCGCCCTGAGCACCCTCGCCGAGCTGTGCCGCGACCTCATCCGCCGCACCGAGGACGGCGACCACCCCGGCCTGCGCCTGATCGCCGTGCGCCACCGCATCGCGACGGCCGCCCACCCCGACACCATCGCCGCCTGGCTCGCCGACGGCATCGTCCCCGGCGGCCCCGAACTCGACCCCGAGCTGCGCTGGAGCATCCTCACCCGGCTCGCCGTCCTCGGCGCCGTCGACGAGGACGCCATCGCCGCCGAGCTGGCCATCGATCCGAGCGCCACCGGCCAGGAGGGCGCCGCCCGCTGCCGTGCCGCGCTGCCGGACGCCGAGGCCAAGGCCCGCGCCTGGGAGGCCATGTTCGCCTCCGACGACCTCTCCAACTACCTGTTCACCGCCACCGCCCAGGGCTTCTGGCAGCCCGAACAGACCGACCTCGTACGGGAGTACGTACCGCGCTACTACCCCGAGGCCGTCGCGCTCGCCGCCCGCCGCGGCCCCGCCATCGCCGAGGCCGCAGGACGCTGGGCCTTCCCCGCCCACGCCGTCGACGCCGACACCCTCCGCCTCGGCCAGGAGTGCCTCGCCGACGCCGACCCGATCCCCGCCCTGCGCCGCAAGCTCGCCGACCAGCTCGACGACCTGGCGCGGGCCCTGCGGGTACGGGAGGCGAACACGGACTGACGCACCGGACGCGGCCGGTCCGCCTCCTGCCGTGGCGCAGGGGGACCGGCCGCGTCGCCGGTCGAGAGCCGCCGGGATACCCCTTTCGGGTTGCGATCACTGAGCTGTCCGGGCGAACGCGCCCTTCCACGTGGAAGCTGGAACCCCAGCCCCCGTGCCCGGAGGACAGCTCATGGGCATGCCGCCCCTCGCCTCGGGCCCGCACGGCACCGACGCCCTGCGGCCCCTGCTCGACACCGTGCTCGACGCCCTGCGCGCCGGCACGGCCGCACGCGGCGGCCCGCTGCCCGCGGGCGGCCCCGGCGCCGTCGCCGCCCGGCTGGCGGACGCGGCCGGCGACATCCTGCCCGACCGGGGCGACCCCGACGCGCTCCGCGTCCTGGTCACCGCGCTCGCCGAGGGCGCGGCCGACCCCGCCCACCCCCTGTGCGCCGCCCACCTGCACACCCCGCCGCTCGCCGTCGCGGCCGCCGCCGACCTCGCCGCGAGCGTCCTCAACCCCTCCCTCGACTCCTGGGACCAGGCACCCGCCGCCTCCGCCCTGGAAGCCCTCGTCACCCGTGCGCTGGCCCGGGAGACCGGCGCTGCCGACGCCGTCGTCACCACCGGCGGCACCGAGTCCAACCAGCTCGCCGTCCTGCTCGCCCGCGAGAAGCACGGCGCGGGCCTCAGGCTGGTCCACGGGGCGGGCGCCCACCACTCGCTGCCCCGCGCCGCCTGGCTCCTCGGGCTGCCCGACCCAGTCGCCGTCCCCGCCCCCGCCGGCACCCTCGACCCCGCCGCCCTCGACGAGGCCCTCACCCAGGTCCCCGGTCCGCACCTCGTCGCCGCCACCGCGGGCACCACCGACGCCGGGCTCATCGACCCGCTGCCCGAGATCGCCGCCCGCTGCGCCGCCCACGGCGCCCGCTTCCACGTCGACGCCGCCTACGGCGCGGGCCTCCTGTTCAGCGCACGGCACCGCGCACGGCTCGCGGGACTGGAGGCCGCCGACACCGTCGCCCTGGACCTGCACAAGCTCGGCTGGCAGCCGATCCCCGCGGGGCTCCTCACCGTCACGGACGCCGACGACCTCACCGCCCTCCACCACCGCGCCGACTACCTCAACGCCGACGACGACACCGAGGCGGGCCTCCCCGATCTCCTCGGACGCTCCCCGCGCACCAGCCGCCGCCCCGACGTTCTGAAGACCGCCGTCACCCTCTAGACCCTGGGCCGCGCCGGACTGGGCGCCCTCGTCGACGCGGTCTGCTCCCTCGCCCAGGAACTCGCGGCACTGGTCGAGACCCACCCCGGGTTCGAACTGCACGCCCCGCCCACCATCAGCACGGTCCTGTTCCGGCCCGCGGGAGCGAGTGACGACGCCGTCGCCGCCGTACGCCGAGCGCTGCTCACCACCGGCCGCGCCGTCCTCGGCCGGGCCCGCGCCGACGGCCGGCTCTGGCTCAAGGCGACCCTGCTGAACCCCCACACCCGCCCAGACGACCTCGCAGCACTCCTGACACTCGTGGAAGGACACGTCCCGCGATGAACACCTCCGCGCCCCAGACCCCCGACGCCCCCCGCGACCTCGTCGGCATCGGCATCGGCCCCTTCAACCTCTCCCTCGCGGCCCTCGCCGACCCCCTCACCGGCCTCGACACCGTCTTCTACGACCAGCGCCCCGGCTTCCGCTGGCACCCCGGCCTGCTCCTCGACGGCGCACGCGTCCAGGTGCCCTTCCTCGCCGACCTGGTCACCCTCGTCGACCCGGCGAGCCCCTGGACCTTCCTCAACCACCTCAGGGCCAGAGAACGCCTCTTCCCCTTCTACTTCGCCGAACGCTTCCACATCGAGCGCGCCGAGTACGACGCCTACTGCCGCTGGGTCGCCGAGAACCTGCCCGCGCTCCGCTTCCACCACCAGGTGGACGCGGTGCGCTGGAACCCCGACCGCGACCTCTTCGAGGTCGACTACACCCAGCTCGACGCCGGCGGGGAGGCCGTGGCCCTCGGCCGCACCCACACCAGGAACGTCGTCCTCGGCGTCGGCACCGAACCCCACGTCCCCGACGCGCTCCGGCCCCTGGTCGAGGACCCCACCGTCCCCGTCGTGCACGCCGCCGACTACCTCCGCCACCGCGACACGCTCCTGGCCGCCGGGCACGTCACCGTCATCGGCACCGGCCAGTCCGGCGCTGAGGTCTTCCTGGACCTGCTCCGCCACCGCCCCGCGGGCCGCGAGCGGCTGCACTGGCTGGGCCGCACCGAGGCCCTGGCGCCCATGGAGTACTCCAAGCTCGGCCTCGAACACTTCACCCCCGACTACACCCGCTACTTCCACGGCCTGGCCGAACCGGTCCGCGACCGCCTCGTCGCCGCCCAGTGGCAGCTGCACAAGGGCATCGACGCCGACACCACCGCCGCCATCCACGACGAGCTGTACCGGCGCACCCTCGACGGCGGCTGGCCCGACACCACCCTCACCCCCGGCGTCCACGTCCGCACCGCCGGACGCATCGCCGCCACCCAGGTCGAACTCCACCTGGAACACGAGCAGCAGAAGACCCGCTCCCGCCTCACCACCGACGCCGTCGTCCTCGCCACCGGCCACCGCGAACGCCCCCTCGGCCGCCTCCTCGCCGGTCTCGACCCCTACATGCGGCGCGACAACTCCGAACGCCCCCGCGTCGACGACCGCCACCGCCTCGTCCTGGACCCCTGTGTCGGCGGCTCCGTCTACGTCCAGAACGCCGAGACGCACACCCACGGGGTCGGCACGCCCGACCTGGGGCTCGCCGCCTGGCGCAGCGCGACCATCCTCAACGACCTCACCGGCCGGGAGCCGTACCCGCTGCCCGCCCGCACCGCCTTCACCACCTTCGGCCTTCAGGGCGGCCGGCCCCAGATCCCGTCCGCACGCCGGCACCGGACGCTCACGCCCCTGGTGGACGGAGTCTGAGGAGGCGGCCGCCTCAGGGGAGACCGTCAGAACACCGGCGTGCCGTCGCGCGTCAGCGACCAGTCCACGGACGCGAAGTCCTTCGGGTCCAGGACGCCCTTCGCGGTCGCCCACTCCGCGATCCGGGTGCGGATCTCCGTCGACTCCGACCACAGCTCCTTGGCCGACGCCACGTGCGGGAAGGCGCCGCCGCCGTTGGCCCGGTAGTTGTTCACGGCCAGCACGAACTGCTGGGCGTCGTCCAGCGGGGCGCCGGCGTAGGTGAGGTTCTTGATCCTTGAACCGGCCGCCTGCGCGATGTCGATCTCGTACTTCAGGCCCGAGACGTAGTCGTAGTTGTAGTCCGGGCGGCCGCCCGCGTTGGTCAGCTTGTCCACGTCCACCGGAGCACCGGCGGCCGTGCGCACGTAGTACTCCGCCGAGTACTCCAGGTACGCCCGCAGCTGCGCACCCGTCAGCAGCTTCGCGACCAGCGTGTTGTCGTACACGTACAGGCTCGACAGGTCCCGGATCGTCACCTCGCCGGCCGGGATCTCGGAGGTCCGCGAGAAGGGCGACGCCTGCGCGAGGACCGGCAGCGAGGCGTACTCCGTGCCCGCCAGCGCCTCCTTGACCACGTCCTCCTGCACCTTGGTGATCAGGTCGATGATCGGGGCGTCCTTGTACCGCGCCTCGACCGTCGTCAGCGTCTCGGTGGCGGTGCCGACGACCTGGTTGACGTACGCCACCACCTTCGCGTGCTCGTCCGCCAGCAGCCTCGTGATCCGTGGGTCGTCCTCCACCGCGTTGGAGTTGCGCAGCGACGCCGTCACCGACTCGACGTGCCAGCGGCCCCGCTCGAAGACCAGCTCGAAGTCGAACAGGGTGAGCCGCTCGGCGTAGCACAGCGGCTCCGACAGCACGACCGTCTTCCCGGTCTTCTCGTTGACGACCCTCAGCTCGGCGATCTCCTCGTGCGCGTGGCCGACCAGGATCGCGTCGATGCCCGGCACCTGCCGGGCCACGTTGGCCGCCGCGTTCTCGACGTAGGGGACCTGGTCGCCGTAGGAGGACGTGCCCGAGGAACCCGAGTGCGCCGAGACGACCACCACGTCCGCGCCCATCGAACGCAGCTTCGGCACCCACTTGGCCGCCTGCTCCTCCAGGCCCGGGAAGGCCAGCTTCCCCTGCACGTACGCCTTGTCCCAGATCGCGATGCCCGGGTTGGTCAGCCCCAGCACCGCCACCTTCACCGGCGGCGCGCCCTTCACCCGGAACGTCTTCATGAAGTACGGCGGGAAGGCGGGCTTCAGGGTCTTGGCGTCGACCGCGTTCGCGCCGAGCAGCGGGAAGTCGCACTGCTCCTCGAACCGGCGCAGCGTCTCGATGCCGTAGTTGAACTCGTGGTTGCCGAGGGCCACCGCGTCGTAGCCGATGGCGTTCATCGCCTGCGCCATCGGGTGCACCGGACCGCCCTCGGCGGTGATCGGGTCCACCTTGGCGTAGTAGTACGTCAGCGGGGTGCCCTGGATGGTGTCGCCCGCGTCCAGCAGCAGGGTGTTGTGGCGGCCCTTCTCCTCGCGGACCCGGTTCACCAGGGTGGAGATCCGGCCGAGGCCCTGGGCGTTGCCCGCGGTGTCCGTGTACTCGGCGTCCTTGAAGTAGTCCCAGTTGAAGACGTGGCCGTGCAGGTCGGTGGTGCCGAGCACGGTCAGCGCGTACCGCTTGGGCCTGCGGCGGCCCCGGTGCGCGGGGGCCGCGGCCTCGGCCGCCGGAGCAGCCGCCGCGCCGGCCAGGGCGACCCCCGCCCCCGTCACGGCGGACCTGCTCAGGAACGTACGGCGGTTCAACGGCATGACTGACTCTCCTCGGTGGACCCGTGCAGACAGTGGCAACGCGCGTAGATTCTGTCCTGAACATGTCTGCTGTCAAGAGGCGCAGTCCCACTCGAATGCTCATCAGAGCGGTCCGCCGCGCAATTCAACACTTGTCAAAATCCCTTTACTCAAAGGTTGTTGAGTGGTCATGCGTGGCCAATTCGCTACCCGGCAGTAAGTCATAGGCTCGACTCATGCGCCGAGCAAAGATCGTCTGTACTCTTGGGCCCGCCACCGACTCGTACGACCAGATCAAGGACCTGGTCGACGCCGGTATGGACATCGCCCGCTTCAATTTCAGCCACGGCACCCACGCCGAACACGAGGAGCGTTACCGCCGGGTCCGCAAGGCGTCCGACGAGACGGGCCGCAGCGTGGGCACCCTCGCCGACCTTCAGGGTCCGAAGATCCGCCTCGGCCACTTCGGTGAAGGGCCCGTACTCCTTGAACGCGGCGACAGCTTCACCATCACCGTCGAGGAGGGCGTCGAGGGCGACCGCCACACCTGCGGTACGACGTACGCGGGCCTCGCCGAGGACGTCACCCCCGGTGAGCGCGTCCTCGTCGACGACGGCAAGGTCTGCCTGGAGGTGACCGGCGTCGACGGGCCCCGCGTGCGCACCCGGGTGATCGAGGGCGGCATGGTCTCCGACCACAAGGGCCTCAACCTGCCCGGCGTCGCCGTGTCCGTGCCCGCCCTGTCGAAGAAGGACGAGGACGACCTGCGCTGGGCGCTGCGCAGCGGCTTCGACGTCGTCGCGCTGTCCTTCGTGCGCAGCGGGCGGGACGTCCTGGACGTGCACCGCATCATGGACGAGGAGGGCCGCCGCCTGCCCGTCATCGCCAAGGTCGAGAAGCCGCAGGCCGTGGAGAACATCGAGGACATCGTCGCGGCCTTCGACGGGATCATGGTCGCCCGGGGCGACCTCGGCGTCGAGATGCCCCTGGAGCAGGTGCCGATCGTCCAGAAGCGCGCCATCAAGCTGGCCAAGCGCAACGCCAAGCCGGTCATCGTCGCCACCCAGATGCTCGACTCGATGATCGACAACGCCCGCCCGACCCGCGCGGAGGCCTCCGACGTCGCCAACGCGGTCATCGACGGCACGGACGCGGTGATGCTCTCCGGCGAGACCAGCGTGGGCAAGCACGCGACCGACACGGTGCGCACCATGGCCCGGATCGTCGAAGCCGCGGAGGAGGACATCCTGGCGAAGGGACTGCCCCCGCTGACCGAGCGCAACAAGCCCCGCACCCAGGGCGGCGCGGTGGCCCGCGCGGCGGCCGAGATGGGCGACTTCCTCGGCGCGAAGTTCCTGGTCGCCTTCACCCAGTCCGGCGACACCGTCCGCCGCCTGTCGCGCTACCGCTCGCCCATTCCGCTGCTCGCCTTCACCCCGGAACCGGCGACCCGCTCGCAACTGAGCCTGACCTGGGGCGTGGAGACCTTCCTCGGCCCGCACGTGGACTCCACGGACGCGATGGTCGACCAGGTGGACGAGCTGCTCACCCGGTACGGGCGGTGCGAGAAGGGGGACACCGTGGTCATCACGGCCGGCTCCCCGCCGGGGGTGTCCGGTACGACGAACCTGGTGCGGGTGCACCACATCGGGGAGGACGACCGCTGAACGGGTGTTCCCGCGGCGGCTTCGGGATGCCTTCGAAACGAAGGTAAAGTGCCCCGGGTGGGACTCGAACCCACACTGAATGCCTTTTGAGGGCATCGTCTCTGCCGATTGGACTACCGGAGCCTCTTCGAACCGAAGGTCAGTGTAGCCCCTCGGTGACTCAAACATACAGGAGCTAGGTAGGCTCTTGTCAGCAGTACCCCTGCCCCGAACGAGGAGCCCACGTGACCGCCCCCGAGTCGCCCCAGCCCGTAGACGACGTGCCCGACGACGACCAGTCGCACGTGCCTCCGCTGACGACCCGTGTCGTCATCGCCGAGGACGAGGCGCTCATCCGGCTGGACCTCAAAGAGATGCTGGAGGAGGAGGGGTACTCCGTCGTCGGCGAGGCCGGTGACGGTGAGCAGGCCGTGGAGCTGGCCCGCGAGCACCGGCCCGACCTGGTGATCCTCGACGTCAAGATGCCCAAGCTCGACGGCATCTCCGCGGCCGAGAAGATCGCCGAGGAGTCCATCGCGCCGGTGCTGATGCTGACCGCCTTCTCGCAGCGCGACCTGGTCGAGCGGGCCCGGGACGCCGGAGCCATGGCGTACCTGGTGAAGCCGTTCAGCAAGAGCGACGTCGTGCCGGCGATCGAGATGGCCGTCTCGCGGTTCACCGAGCTGAAGGCGCTGGAGAAGGAGGTCGCCGACCTCAGCCTCCGCCTGGAGACCCGCAAGCTGGTGGACCGCGCCAAGTCGGTGCTCCAGACGGAGTACGGGCTGACCGAGCCGGCCGCCTTCCGCTGGATCCAGAAGACCTCCATGGACCGGCGGATGTCGATGCAGCAGGTGGCCGAGGCGGTCATTCAGGACGCCGAGGAGAAGAAGGCGTCCAAGGGCTGAGCCCTTCGACGTACGAGTGAGGCCCGCGCCCCCCCGTACCGGGGGCGCGGGCCTCACTCGTACGGTGCGCGTCAGTCCTCGCCGAGGTAGGCCTTGCGGACCGACTCGTCGTGGAGCAGGTCCTGGCCGCTGCCGGACAGGACGATGTTGCCGACCTCCATGACGTGGCCGTGGTCGGCCAGGGACAGGGCGGCCTGGGCGTTCTGCTCGACCAGCAGGATGGTGGTGCCCTGGGACTTCAGCTCCGCGATCGTCGCCATGATCTTCTGCATCATGATCGGCGAGAGGCCCATGGAGGGCTCGTCGAGCATGAGCAGTTTCGGCTGCGACATCAGGGCGCGGCCCATGGCGAGCATCTGCTGCTCACCGCCGGACAGGGTGCCCGCGGCCTGCTTGCGGCGTTCACCGAGGATCGGGAAGAGGTCGTAGGCGCGCTGGATGTCCTTCTCGATGCCCGGCCGGTCGCTGCGCAGGAAGGCGCCGAGGCGCAGGTTGTCCTCGATCGTCATGCGCGGGAAGATGTGCCGCCCCTCGGGCGAGTGGGCGAGCCCCAGCGAGACGATCTGGTGCGCGGGGACCTTCTTGAGCGACTTGCCGCCGAACCTGATCTGGCCGCCGACCGGCTTCAGCAGCCCCGACAGGGTGCGCAGCGTCGTGGTCTTGCCGGCGCCGTTGGTGCCGATGAGGGTGACCACCTCGCCGGCGTCCACCTTGAAGGAGATGCCCTTGACGGCCTCGATCTTGCCGTAGGCGACGCGGAGGTCCTCGACCTCGAGCAGTGCGGTCATCGGTCGTTCTCCTTGCCGGCCGCGGTGTCCGTGGTGGTGTCGGCCTGGGCGGCCTGCGCGGCCTGCGCGGCTTCGGCGGCTTCCACTTCGGCCGCCTCCGCGGCGCCGGGGTCGTCGGCGAGCGGCTCGCCCAGGTAGGCGGCGACCACGCGTTCGTCGCCCTGCACCGTGGCGCTGTCGCCCTCGACGAGCTTCTCGCCCTGCACGAGCACGGCGACGCGGTCGCAGAGGTTGAAGATGAACCGCATGTCGTGCTCGATGACGAGGACGGCGATGCCCTGGTCGCGGATGGCGAAGACCAGTTCCTCGGTGGCCCGCGTCTCCTGCGGGTTCATGCCGGCCGTCGGCTCGTCCAGGAGCAGCAGCCCCGGCTCGCTGGCCAGCGCGCGGGCGATCTCCAGCTTGCGCTGCTCGCCGTAGGGCAGGTTGCGCGCGAGGTGGTCGGCCTTGGCCGCGAGGCCCACGAACTCCAGCAGCTCCGTGGCGCGTTCGCGGGAGGCGGCCTCCGCGCGGTGGAAGCCGGGACCGCGCAGCACGGCCGACCAGAAGCCCTCCTTGGTCCGCGTGTGCCGGCCGACGAGGACGTTCTCCAGCACCGTCATGTTGCCGAACAGCCGGATGTTCTGGAAGGTACGGGCGATGCCGGCGGCGGTCACCTTGAAGGACTTGGCCGGCAGGACCTGGCCCTTGTAGCGGACCTCGCCCTCGGTCGGGATGTAGAGGCCGGTCAGGCAGTTGAAGAAGGTCGTCTTGCCGGCGCCGTTGGGGCCGATCAGGCCGACGATCTCGCCGCTGGCGACGGTGAGGTCGACGCCGTTCACGGCGGTCAGTCCGCCGAAGCGCATCGTGACACCGCGTGCGTCGAGGATGGTGGTGCCGGGGGCCGGGGCGCCCGGTGCGGTGTCCTTGGTGGTGGTGTCGGTGGTCATGGTGGTCAGGCCCCTGTCTTGCTCAGGACTGCGGGCGCTTCGGCCTCTTCGTGGAACTCCAGCTTGCGGCGCCGGTTGGCGATGAGGCCCTCCGGGCGGAAGCGCATCAGCAGGACGAGCGCGAGCCCGAAGGCGAGGAGCTGGTAGTCGTCGAGGAACTGGAGCTTGTTGGGGATCAGGAACAGCAGCGCCGCACCGATCAGCGGACCGGCGATGGTGCCCATGCCGCCGAGCACGACCGCGGCGAGCAGGAAGGCCGAGTTGGGCGGGGTGGTGCCGGCGAAGAGGTACTGCTCGGGGGTGACGGTGTAGGTGACGTGCGCCTGGACGGTGCCGGCCAGACCGGCCAGCGAGGCGCCGACGGCGAACGCGATGAGCTTGACGCGGAAGCCGTTGATGCCCATGGCCAGCGCGGCGGTCTCGTCCTCGCGGATGGCGACCCAGGCGCGGCCGATGCGGGAGTCGCCGCTGCGCCGGAAGACGAGCACGACGACCGCCGTGATGATCAGCATCAGCAGGAAGTAGTTGGCGAACCGGCCGAGGGTGAAGCCGCCGATGTCGTGCGAGACGCCGAGGTCGAAGCCGAGGACGTTGAGGTCGGGGATGGACGAGATGCCGTTGGAGCCGTTGGTGACGTCCGGGCCCGAGGTGCCGTCCAGGTTGTTGGCGGTGATCCGGAAGATCTCACCGAAGCCGAGGGTCACGATGGCCAGGTAGTCGCCGCGCAGCCGCAGCGTGGGCGCGCCGATCAGGACGCCGAAGACCAGGGAGGCGGCCGCGCCGACCAGGACCGCGGCCCAGAAGGGCAGGTGCAGGTCGAAGGGCGAGCTGGGGGAGCCGGAGACCATGGAGGCGGCGTAGGCGCCGACGCCGAGGAAGGCCACGTAACCGAGGTCGAGCAGGCCGGCGAGGCCGACGACGATGTTCAGTCCCAGCGCGACGGTGGCGAAGATCAGGATGTAGACGCCGAGGGTGGCGTACTGGTCGTCGGACTGGGTGAAGGGGAAGCAGGCCGCCGCGATGAAGGCGCCGCAGACGGTGATGTTCTGGTGCCGTGCGGTGATCTCGGTGGCGCGGCTGATCAGCCCGGACCGGTGCAGCGCGGCGAAGCCGAAGCCGGCGACGATCAGGAAGCCGATGAACAGCTCGTCGTACTCGGTGCCGATGCCGTACGTGAAGACCAGCAGGGCCAGCGCGAGGACGGCGACGATGACGAGGATCTCGACGTAGGAGGGCAGTGCGCGCAGGGGCCGGGGCTCCTTGGAGGCGAAGGCCGCGCGGACGGTCTGCCAGTTCTGGGAGCTGGTGTGCTTGAACTGGTCCCAGCCGGAGTCGTCGGGGTCGAACGGGTCGGGCTCGGGACGCTCGAAGGGCAGGGCCAGGGCGCCCAGGAACGCGACCAGGGTGACGGCCGCGGCGATGTAACCGCCGGGTTCGAGGTTGACGACGCCGCCGAGCTTGGTGCTGATCGCGACGATCGTGTACCAGGTGGTGGCGAAGGCGGCGAGCGCGGCGAACTTGAGCGCCGCGTCGGCACCGGCGGGTACGAGCCAGCGCAGCCCCTTGACGCCGTAGGACGCGAGGCCGAAGAGGGCGGTCAGCGCGCCGGCGATCAGCACCAGGACCTGCAGGCCGCCCGGGTAGCCGTAGACGGTGAGGTCGCCGGGGAACTCCGCGGTCCAGGTCCAGGCGAGGAACGTGGAGACGACGGTGAGGACGCCGCCGCCGGTGGCGAGGGCACGGCCGAGGTTCACGGGTATGCCGATGAGGCCCGAGGCGTCGTTCCCGGCGGGGGCGCCGGTGCTCTTCGGCGCGGTGGTCTGTGTGGTCATCGGTGTCACGCCCTGTCCGCAACGCGTTCGCCGAGCAGGCCCTGCGGCCTGAACAACAGCACGAGGATGAGGAGGATGAAGGCCCAGACGTCCGCCCAGGACTGGCTGCCGAACTTGTCCAGGCCGGGGATGTCGGCGATGTAGGCGGTGGCCAGGGTCTCGGCGACGCCGAGGACGACACCGCCGATCATGGCGCCGTAGATGTTGCCGATGCCGCCGAGGACCGCCGCCGTGAACGCCTTGAGACCGAGGATGAAGCCCATCTTGAACTCGATCTGGCCGTACTTGAGGCCGTAGGCGACACCGCCGACGGCGGCGAAGACGGCGCCGAGCGCGAAGGCGACCACGATGATGCGGTCCGTGTTGACGCCCATCAGTTTGGCGGTGTCCGGGTCCTGGGCGGTGGCCTGCATGCCGCGACCGGTGCGGGTGCGCATCACGAAGTAGCCGAGCAGCGCCATGCTGACCGGGGCCGCGATCAGCAGGAAGATGTCGCCGGTCTGGATGGTGACGTCGCCGATGTGGAAAGGCCCGCCGTCGATCTGCGGGAAGGGCCGCGCGGACTTCGCGTCCGGGTACCAGGCCCACACCGCCTGCTGCAGGGCGAGGGAGAGGCCGATCGCGGTGATCAGGGGCGCGAGCCGGGGTGCGCCGCGCAGGGGGCGGTAGGCGAACCGTTCCGCCCCGACGGCGACGGTGGTGGAGACGATCACCGCGCCGAGCAGCATCAGGGGCAGGGCGATCAGCATGGAGGTGCCGTCGGGCAGGATGTACATGTAGACCGTGAGCGCGCCGAAGGCGCCGGTCATGAAGATCTCGCCGTGGGCGAAGTTGATGAGCTGGACGATGCCGTAGACCATTGTGTAGCCGATGGCGACGAGCCCGTACATGGATCCCAGTAGCAGGCCGTTGACCAGCTGCTGCGGCAGTTCGTTCACCGCATGTCCTCCGAGACTTTCGGACGTTCGACGGATATGGCCGGATGCGAGTCCGCGCGGGGCGCCTGTGGAACAGCGCCCCGCGCGGCTCGTGGGCTGTGGTGCGGGGTCGGTCAGCCGGTGTAGGTACCGGACTTGACGTCGTTGAAGGCTCCGTTCTCGACGGAGTAGACGGTGAGCTGCTTGTTGGTCGCGTCACCGAACTCGTCGAAGGAGACCTTGCCGGTCACACCGTCGAAGGAGACGTTCTGCATGGCCTCGGTGACCTTGGCGCGGGCGTCGTCGGGAAGCTTCCCGCCGTTGTCGCCGACGACCTTCTTGACGGCCTCGATGATCGCCCAGGCGGAGTCGTAGGAGTAGCCGCCGTAGGCCGCGTAGTCCTCCTTGTAACCGGCCGCCTTGTAGTCGGCCACGAACTTCTTGGCGGAGGGCAGGGACTCGACGGGTGCGCCGACGGAGGTGGCGAGGTCGCCGTTGGAGGCGGCACCGGCCAGCTTGATGAAGGTGTCGTCCTTGATGCCGTCGCCGCCGACCAGCGGGATCTTGGCGCCGGCCTCCTTGATCTGCTTGCTGAGCGGGCCGGCCTGCGGGTACTCACCGCCGTAGTAGACGACGTCGGCGCCGGAGTTCTTCACCTTGGTGGCGACCGAGGAGAAGTCCTTGGTGTCGGGGTTGATGTGCTCGGTGCCGACGACCTTGCCGCCGAGCTTCTTGAACTCCTCGGTGAAGGTGGCGGCGAGGCCCGCGCCGTAGGTCTTCTTGTCGTCGATGACGAAGACCTTCTTCTTCTTGGCGTCGTTGTAGACGTACTGCGCGGCGAACGGGCCCTGGATGGCGTCCGTGGTCGCGGTGCGGAAGTACGACTTGTACGGGCGGACCTTCTTGTTGCGCCAGTCCGGGCCCTGGGTGAGGGAGGGGCCGGTGTTGGCCGGGGAGACCTCGACCAGCTTGGCGCTGTCGAAGACCTTCTGCATGGACTCGCCGACCGACGAGTTCAGCGGGCCGACGACGCCGAGGACGTCCTTGTTGGCGACGAAGCTGCTGGCGTTCTGCTGGCCGACGGAGGGCTGGCCCTGGTCGTCGAGTGCCTCGACCTTGAAGGTGATGCCCTCGACGGTCTTGTCCTTGTTGGCCGTCTTGGCCGCGAGGTCCGCCGAGTTCTTGATGCCGAGGCCGAGCGCGGACAGGTCGCCGGTCAGCGGGGCGTCGACACCGATGACGACAGTGGTGCCTCCGCCGCCGTTGCCGGAGTCGGAGCCGCCGTCGTCGTCGCGCGAGCCGCAGGCGGTGAGGGTGAGCGCTCCCGCCGCCAGAGCGGCGGTGATGGCGATGAGCGAACGTTGACGCACGATCAGTCCTTTCCCTGGCACGGCCGCTTCCCCGTGGAGGCGGTCGAGTCGAGCGCGAGGCCGAAATGACAATCCGACGGCGCGGTGACTGGCCGTGACTCTAAGCGTGTGTGGGGAAGGTGGAGGAGGGTCTGACTGAGGCTGTGACTCTCTTGTTATGACACCGGGTATTGCAGAGCGGTACTCGATGGGAAGAAGGGCTGAATTCAGGCTGATTCGCCCTGTCCGCATGCTGAGAACCCGCAGGACGAGCGGCCCGGGTTCAGGTGTCTGGGGCGTTTTGCTGATTACCTTGAATCGTTGCTGCAGGCGACCTCAAGAGCCTGGGAGAGGTCCCGCGCATAGCGCGCCCCCAGGATGAAACTGTGGGCTTCTATTGCGCGCGCATTACGCAGTGTTACATCCAGGAAAGGGAGTCCGGGATTCCGGGGCGCTTTTTCACATTCCGTCACCCGTAGCGTGACAATGATCTTGCGGGTGGAATGCGATTTTGTCTGGAAAGGTACCGCCGGGGAGGACGTCACCGACAGGCCGTCGTAGGGCTGGGCCAGCCGCGTCACGGTGACGGGCGGTCCCGACCGCACGCTCAGCAGGACGGTGAAGCGGTAGCCGCCCGCGGTGGCCCCCGGCGAGCCGGCCGCCGGGGCCAGGTAGACGAGGTCGACCGCCTGCGAAGGGTAGGGCGCGGGAGGAGCGGGGCGCGGCTGGGCACGGCTCGCGTACAGGTAGCCGCCGCCCGCCAGGACGACGAGGACGGCGCCGGAGGCGAGGACCGTCCGGCGGTGGCGCTCGTAGCGCAGGGCGAGCCGTCCGCGCGGCCGGGGTGGCGGGCTCTCCCGGACGCGGGTGTCCTCGCCCGGCTCGACCGGTCCTATGCCGCTCATCGCTGCCACGGGCCGACGCTCGGACCGCCGTCGCGGTACCGCTCGGCACACGCCCGGCGCACCTGGCGGTCGATCGACTCATCCGCGGCCGGGGCGCCTTGGTCCCGCTCCCTGGCCCGTGCCGCGTCCACGACCTCCCGCAGGATGTCGTACTGCCGGTTGGACAGTCCCATCGACTGATAGTCGCCGTAGGGCTCGCCGCCGTCCAGCATCTCGCGCGCCCAGTACCCGACGGCGCTCACGCACAACTCCGCGCCGGACAGGGGTCGCGGGGAGGGGGAGGGCGGGGAGGACACGGACGCGCCGCGCGCGGCACCGGGGGAACCGCCCGGCCCGTCACCCGAGTTGCCGCAGCCGACGACCACGACGGCCGCCAGCAGCGTCAGCGCCGCCCGTCCCCGCCGGAGTGCCCCTCCCCGTCCCATGGCCCGACGCTAGGACGCGGGACGACCGGGGGCAATGCCGCGGGCGGCACCGGCACGCGCCGCGCCCCCGAGTCTCCGGTGAGGGTGTTCAGCCCGCCGTGGCACCGTCGCCGGGGTTCACGTCCCGCAGCAGGCAGGTCAGGCGGGCGGTGCACACCCGGCGGTCCTGCTCGTCGCTGATCACGACCTCGTACGTCGCCGTCGACCGGCCCCGGTGCACCGGCGTGGCCACCCCGGTGACCAGACCGGAACGGGCCCCGCGGTGGTGGGTGCAGTTCAGGTCGACGCCGACGGCGATCTTGGAGGCGCCGCCGTGCAGCATCGAGCCGACCGACCCGAGCGTCTCGGCGAGCACGGCCGAGGCACCGCCGTGCAGCAGACCGTACGGCTGGGTGTTGCCCTCCACCGGCATCGTGCCGACGACCCGGTCCGCCGACGCCTCGACGATCTGGACACCCATGCGGGTCCCCAGGTGCCCGGCGGAGAACAGCGCGGGCAGGTCGACGCCGAGCGCAGCGTACTCGTCGATGACCTCCTGCGGGAACTGCACCTGCTGCTGCTCGCCCATGGGCCGGCTCCGTTTCGTCGATCCGTCTGGGCCGTCCGGCCGTCCGCTCGGGGACCGGCCGGCCGTCCGGCCGTCCGCTTCGCTGAGCAAACGCTCAGTCGGTCGCCGATTGTTCCAGACGGACGACCACGGACTTGCTGGCCGGGGTGTTGCTGGTGTCCGCGGTGGCGTCCAGCGGCACCAGGACGTTGGTCTCCGGGTAGTACGCCGCCGCGCAGCCCCGGGCCGTCGGGTAGTGCACGACGCGGAAACCGGGCGCCCGCCGCTCCACCCCGTCCCGCCACTCGCTCACCAGGTCGACGTACGAGCCGTCCGCGACGTCCAGCTTCCGGGCGTCCTCCGGGTTGACCAGGACCACGCGGCGGCCGTTCCTGATCCCCCGGTAGCGGTCGTCCAGGCCGTAGATCGTGGTGTTGTACTGGTCGTGCGAGCGCAGCGTCTGGAGCAGCAGCCGCCCCTCGGGCAGCTCGGGGAACTCGACCGGCGCGGCGGTGAAGTTGGCCTTGCCGGTGGCCGTCGGGAAGCGGCGCTCGTCGCGCGGGGCGTGCGGCAGGGCGAAGCCCCCGGGGTGCGCCACGCGCGCGTTGAAGTCCTCGAAGCCCGGCACCACCCGCCCGATGCGGTCGCGGATCCTCGCGTAGTCCTTCTCGAACTCCTCCCACGGCGTGCGGCTGCCCTCGCCCAGCACCCGGCGCGCCAGCCGGCACACGATCGCGGGCTCGGACAGCAACTGCCGGCTCGCGGGCTCGAGCCGTCCGCGGGAGGCGTGCACCATGCCCATGGAGTCCTCCACGGTCACGAACTGCTCGCCGCCGCCCTGGAGGTCGCGCTCCGTGCGGCCCAGCGTCGGCAGGATGAGCGCCCGTGCGCCCGTGACCGCGTGCGAGCGGTTCAGCTTCGTCGACACGTGCACGGTGAGCCGGGCGCGGCGCATCGCCGCCTCGGTCACCTCGGTGTCGGGGGAGGCGGAGACGAAGTTGCCGCCCATGGCGAAGAAGACCTTGGCGTCGCCGTCGCGCAGCGCGCGGATGGCCCGGACGACGTCGTAGCCGTGCTCGCGCGGCGGGGCGAAGCCGAACTCCTTCTCCAGGGCGTCCAGGAAGGCTGGTGCGGGCCGCTCGAAGATGCCCATCGTCCGGTCGCCCTGCACGTTGGAGTGGCCGCGCACCGGGCAGACGCCCGCGCCGGGACGGCCGATGTTGCCGCGCAGCAGCAGGAAGTTCACGACCTCGCGGATCGTGGGCACCGAGTGCTTGTGCTGGGTCAGGCCCATCGCCCAGCACACGATGGTGCGCTCGGAGGCGAGCACCATGCGCAGCGCCGCCTCGATCTCCGCGCGCGTGAGACCGGTCGCCGCGAGCGTCTCGTCCCAGTCGGCGGCGCGGGCGGCCGCCGCGAACTCCTCGTAGCCGTGCGTGTGTTCCCCGACGAAGGTCTCGTCGACCGCGCCCTCGGTCTCGAGGATCAGCTTGTTCAGGAGCCGGAACAGCGCCTGGTCGCCGCCGAGACGGATCTGCAGGAACAGGTCGGTGAGGGAGGCGCCCGCGGTGAGCCCCTTGGGGGTCTGCGGGTTCTTGAAGCGCTCCAGACCCGCCTCGGGCAGCGGATTGACGCTGATGATCCGCGCGCCGTTCGCCTTGGCCCTCTCCAGCGCCGAGAGCATCCGCGGGTGGTTGGTGCCCGGGTTCTGGCCCGCCACGATGATCAGGTCGGACTTGTACAGGTCCTCCAGCAGGACACTGCCCTTGCCGACGCCGATGGTCTCGGACAGGGCCGAGCCGGACGACTCGTGGCACATGTTGGAGCAGTCCGGCAGGTTGTTGGTGCCCAGCTCGCGCGCGAAGAGCTGGTAGAGGAACGCCGCCTCGTTGCTGGTGCGCCCGGAGGTGTAGAAGACCGCCTCGTCGGGCGAGTCCAGCGCGGCGATCTCCTCCGCGACGATGTCGAAGGCGCGCTCCCAGGTCACCGGCTCGTAGTGCTCGCCGCCCTCCGGCAGGTACACCGGGTGCGTCAGCCGGCCCTGCTGGCCCAGCCAGTAGCCGCTGCGGGTCGCGAGGTCGGCCACGGGGTGCGCGGCGAAGAACTCCGGGGTGACGCGGCGCAGGGTGGCCTCCTCGGCCACGGCCTTCGCGCCGTTCTCGCAGAACTCCGCCTTGTGCCGGTGGTCGCCCTCCGGCCAGGCGCAGCCCGGGCAGTCGAAGCCGTCCTTCTGATTGACGCGCAGGAGCGTCAGCGCCGTCCGCTTCACACCCATCTGCCGCTGCGCGACCCGCAGGGTGTGGCCGATCGCCGGGATGCCCGCCGCCGCGTGCTGGGGCTCCGAGACCTGCGGCGCGTCCTGAACCGGATCACCCTTGGGCGGCTTGCTCGCCATCGCGCGCTCCTTCGCGTACACGTGTGAAGTACGTCTCCGATCCTCGCACGCGCCGGCGACGGCTTGAGGTGCCGGGCGGTAGGGGCGCCCCAAAGGGGCGCGGGGCTCCGTTCGATGTGCGGCTCCGCCGCGTGGGCGCGACCAGCCACAACGCACCCGCAGCATGAAACCGTGCCAGTGCCACCGGCGCTCGCGGCACCGACTGTCAGTGGCCCATGGCAGGATCGGAGTCGTGGCGAAGACAGCATCGAAGAAGACCGACAGCACCTCCGGCGACCGACCGCGGCTGATGCTCATGGACGGACACTCGCTGGCGTACCGCGCGTTCTTCGCGCTGCCCGCGGAGAACTTCACGACCGCGACTGGCCAGCCGACCAACGCGATCTACGGCTTCGCGTCGATGCTGGCCAACACCCTGCGTGACGAGGCGCCCACGCACTTCGCGGTGGCGTTCGACGTCTCCCGCAAGACCTGGCGCTCCGAGGAGTTCACCGAGTACAAGGCGAACCGCTCCAAGACCCCGGACGAGTTCAAGGGGCAGGTGGAGCTGATCGGCGAGCTGCTCGACTCCATGCACGTGCCCCGCTTCGCCGTCGAGGGCTTCGAGGCCGACGACGTCATCGCCACCCTCGCCACCCAGGCCGAGGCCGAGGGCTTCGACGTGCTGATCGTCACCGGCGACCGGGACTCCTTCCAGCTGGTCAGCGAGCACACCACGGTCCTGTACCCGACCAAGGGCGTCTCCGAGCTGACCCGCTTCACCCCGGAGAAGGTCTTCGAGAAGTACGGGCTGACCCCCGCCCAGTACCCCGACTTCGCGGCGCTGCGCGGCGACCCGTCCGACAACCTGCCCGGCATCCCGGGCGTCGGCGAGAAGACCGCCGCCAAGTGGATCAACCAGTTCGGGTCGTTCGCGGAGCTGGTCGAGCGCGTCGACGAGGTCAAGGGCAAGGCCGGGCAGAACCTGCGCGACCACCTGGAGTCCGTGAAGCTCAACCGCCGGCTCACCGAGCTGGAGCGTCGGGTCGAGCTGCCGAGGACCGTCACCGACCTGGAGCGGACGGCCTACGACCGCAAGGGCGTCGCGGTGATCCTGGACACCCTGGAGATCCGCAATCCGTCCCTGCGCGAGCGGCTCTACGCCGTGGACCCGGGCGCCGAGGAGGCCGAGGCCACCCCGGTGGTCGCGGACGGCGTGGAACTGGACGGCACCGTGCTGGGCACGGGCGAGCTGGCCGGCTGGCTCGCCGAGCACGGCACACGGCCGCTCGGCGTGGCCACGGTCGACACCTGGGCCCTGGGCACCGGCTCGGTCGCCGAGGTCGCGCTCGCCGCGTCCGACGGGAAGGCCGCCTGGTTCGACCCGACGGAGATCGACGAGGCCGACGAGACGGCGTTCCGCTCCTGGCTCTCCGACCCGGACCGGCCGAAGGTCTTCCACAACGCCAAGGGCGCCATGCGCGTCTTCGCCGAGCACGGCTGGAGCGTCGCCGGCGTGGGCATGGACACCGCGCTGGCCGCCTACCTGGTCAAGCCGGGGCGCCGCTCCTTCGACCTGGACGCGCTGTCCCTGGAGTACCTGCACCGCGAGCTGGCCCCCGCCGCCGCGGCCGACGGACAGCTCGCCTTCGGCGCGGACGAGGGCGCCGAGGCCGAGGTGCTGATGGTGCAGGCCCGCGCCATCCTCGACCTGGGCGAGACCTTCGAGAGCCGCCTGGCGGACGTCGGCGCCGCCGACCTGCTGCGCGACATGGAGCTGCCCACCTCCGCGCTGCTCGCCCGCATGGAGCGGCACGGCATCGCGGCCGACCGGGAGCACCTCCAGGCCATGGAGCAGATGTTCGCGGGCGCCGTCCAGCAGGCCGTGAAGGAGGCGCACGCGGCGGCCGGCCGCGAGTTCAACCTGGGCTCGCCCAAGCAGCTCCAGGAGGTCCTCTTCGGCGAGCTGAACCTGCCCAAGACCAAGAAGACCAAGACCGGCTACACCACCGACGCCGACGCCCTGGCCTGGCTCGCCGCCCAGACGGACAACGAACTGCCGGTGATCATGCTCCGCCACCGCGAGCAGGCCAAGCTGCGCGTCACGGTGGAGGGCCTGATCAAGACGATCGCCGCGGACGGGCGCATCCACACCACGTTCAACCAGACGGTCGCCGCGACCGGCCGCCTCTCCTCCACCGACCCGAACCTGCAGAACATCCCGGTCCGCACCGACGAGGGCCGGGCGATCCGCCGCGGCTTCGTGGTCGGCGAGGGCTTCGAGTCCCTGATGACGGCCGACTACAGCCAGATCGAGCTGCGGGTGATGGCCCACCTCTCCGAGGACGCGGGCCTTACCGAGGCGTTCACGTCCGGCGAGGACCTGCACACCACCGCGGCCGCCCAGGTCTTCTCCGTCGAGCAGTCCGCCGTGGACGCCGAGATGCGCCGCAAGATCAAGGCCATGTCCTACGGCCTGGCGTACGGACTGTCCGCCTTCGGCCTCTCCCAGCAGCTGAACATCGAGGCGGCCGAGGCCCGCGGCCTGATGGACGCCTACTTCGAGCGCTTCGGCGGCGTACGGGACTATCTGCGCCGGGTCGTCGACGAGGCACGGGCCACGGGATACACGGCGACCCTCTTCGGCCGCCGCCGCTACCTCCCCGACCTCAACAGCGACAACCGCCAGCGCCGCGAGGCGGCCGAGCGGATGGCCCTGAACGCGCCGATCCAGGGCACGGCGGCCGACATCGTCAAGATCGCCATGCTCAACGTGGACAGGGCGCTGCGCGAGGCCGGTCTCAAGTCCCGCATGCTCCTCCAGGTCCACGACGAAATCGTCCTGGAGATCGCCCCGGGGGAGCGCGCGGCGGCGGAGGAGCTGGTCCGCCGCGAAATGGCGAACGCGGTACAGCTCAGGGTCCCCCTGGGCGTCTCGGTGGGCGCGGGCCCGGACTGGGAATCGGCCGCGCACTAGCCGTCCGCCTGCCGCTGGGGCGGCACGGGTGGGTGGGCGCAGCGGCACTCCGCAACGCCGGGCTGCGCCTCCCGCCCGCGCCCACCCCGTCGGCGCCGGCCCGTCACTCCGGTGGCCCCCGAGGAAACGCCCCGGCCCCGGTCTCCCGTGAGGATGCGGGCATGGGTATACGCATGCTCCACCACCGGACGACACCGGCACGGGCACGCACCGACGGACCCGCCCGCGTGCCACTCCTCCCGGTCCCGGTCTTCGCCCCGGGCGCAAGTACCGGCCGCACCCCCGCCACCCTCCCGACGGTCCTGCGCCGCACCGCGACCGACCTACGCCGCGGACTCGCCCGCCGGGCCCCCGCGACCGCCGCCCCGCAGGAGCCACCCGCCTGGCGGCTGTGGGCCGACCTGGCCCGCGGCTACCTCGCGCTGGCCCTCACCCTGCTGCCGCGCCCCCGGCCCGCCCACACCTTCACCGTGTTCGTCGCGACCGCCGACACCCTCGGCGCGCGCCCCCGCGGTCCGGCGCCGTACTGAGTGCGGTCCGGCGCTCATATGGCCAAGTGGTGAATATCGGGCAGGAACGGGTGCCCGCGCAAAGCAAGTTGTCGTAGGGTCGCCTGCGACACCGTACTGGTCGAACAGACGACCACGGTGTGCGGAGGATCGCCGTGCAACCGTCTGCGCCGGTCGATCGTCACAACAGGGCGGGAACAGCCGGTACAACGGGCGAGTACGACAGCAGAAGACGGACGGAGACGGACGCGCGGGCGTCCGGGGGAGGGGTGCACTCTATGGTGGCGCATTTCGACAGGAGGCTCCGCAAGGCGGCGGTCACCACCACCGTGGCCGCGGTCGTGGTCGCGGCCCTGTCCGCGTCCCAGGCCCCCGACGTGACGGCCGACGGCAACGGCAGACAGACCACCGCCGACAACGCGCCGACGTCCGACACGTCGTCCGAGGAGAGCGCCACCGGCAACTCGCCCTACTACACCGACCTGCCGCCCCTCAAGAGCCCTCTTCCCTCCCCGACCACGGGCACCCCTTCCTCCCGGGGTGCGTCCGAGGCCGGCATCCCCGCCACCGTCCTGGACGCCTACAAGCAGGCCGAGTCGGAGCTGCGCCGGACCAAGCCCGGCTGCAACCTGCCGTGGCAACTGCTCGCCGCCATCGGCAAGGTGGAGTCCGGTCAGGCCCGCGGCGGCCGCGTCGACGCGGGCGGCACGACGATCGGCCGGATCATCGGCCCGCAGCTCGACGGCAACGGCTTCGCGCTCATCAAGGACACCGACAACGGCGTCTACGACGGCAACAGCAGGTACGACAACGCCGTCGGGCCCATGCAGTTCATCCCCTCCACCTGGGCGTGGGCGGGCCGTGACGGCAACGGCGACGGCAAGGAAGACCCCAACAACGTCTACGACGCCGCGCTCGCCGCCGGCCACTACCTGTGCCGCAACGGCTGGGACCTGTCCGACCAGGCCGACCTCAACCGCGCGATCCTCAGCTACAACAACTCGCAGGACTACCTGAACACGGTCCTGTCGTGGCTGGAGCACTACCGCAGGGGCACCCACGAGATCCCGGACGGCACCGGCACCCTCCCGGTCGGCCGCAGCGACGACACCAACGCGGGCACCAGTCCGTCACCGGGCCGGACGGGTGCGAGCACCCCGCCCAAGGCTCCCGGTACGACTCCCGGTCCCGGCCAGAGCCCGAGCAAGCCGCCGTCGTCGGGCAAGCCCACCGATCCCGGCGGCCCGAGCACCGGCCCCTCCACACCGCCCAAGGACCCGACGCCGCCGACGGAGACCCCCACCCCACCCCCCACGCCCACCGACACGGTTCACCACCTGGAGCACGCCGGTACCACGGGGCTCACCGCGATCGCGGGCGACACGTTCGCCAAGAAGATCAGCGCCCGCGCCGAGACGAAGGCCGGAAAGGCCGTCGGCAAGGTCCGCATCCGCTTCACCGTCCTGGGCGACACGGACGCCACCTTCACCGGCGGCGACAAGTTCGCCGCGGTCACCACCAACGCCTCCGGCGTCGCCGTCGCGCCCGCGCTGGTGGCGGGCGAGCAGACCGGTGCGTTCACCGTCCGCGCCACCGTGATCGGCCGTACCGTGCCGGGCGTCGACTACAAGGCCACCGTCACCGAGCGCGTCGCCGATGCCCTCACCGCCACTACCGCGACCGAGCTGACGTGCACGCCGGGCGGCGAGTTCGCCGACCCGGTCGAGGTGAAGGCCACGCTCAAGGGCGCCGTCGCGGACAAGGTCGCCGTCACCGCCACGCTCATCAAGTCCGTCGCCGACCCGGCCGAGAACGACAAGGGTCCCTACTTCAAGGACGCCGACGGCAAAACCGTCCGTACGCTGACCGGCCTGAAGACCGACGCCAAGGGCCTGCTCAAGCTGCCGAAGCTGTACGCGGACGACACCGAGGGCACGTACCGTCTCCGCCTCACCACGGCGGGCGGCGCCCAGCTCGACGTCACCCTGAAGGTGGCCAAGGCGGCCGAACCGACGCCGGACCCGTCGACCGAGCCGTCGACCGAACCGCAGGCGTAGGCACCGTCCAGTCCGGCGCGTCCAGCCCGGCGGGGTGGTTCCCCGCCGGGACCCGGTCACTTGCCGAGCCGGGCCTTCGTGTACCGCGTCGGCTCCGCCGTGGCCGGATCCTCGGGCCACGGGTGCTTCGGGTACCGGCCGCGCAGCTCCGCCCGTACGCCCTTGTAGCCGTCCTTCCAGAACGAGGCCAGGTCGGCGGTGACCGCGGCGGGGCGGCCGGCGGGGGAGAGCAGATGCACCAGGAGCGGCACCCCGGCGATCTCGGGTGACCGCTGGAGCCCGAACATCTCCTGCAACTTCACGGCGAGGACGGGCTGTCCGGGGTCGCCGTAGTCGATCCGGATCCTGGACCCACTGGGGACGAGGATCCGCTCGGGGGCCAGCTCGTCGAGCCGCGCCGCTTCCCCGGACGCCCAGGGCAGCAACCGCGTCAGCGCCTGCCCGGCGTCGATCCGGCCCAGGTCGGCCCGCCGCCGGGCCCGGCTCAGCTCGGGCTCCAGCCACTCGTCCGCGCGCGCGAGCAGCGCCTCGTCGGTGACGTCCGGCCAGGGCTCACCGAGGTGCCGCCGCAGGAACGCGAGCCGCTTGCGCAGCAGTTCGGCGTCGGCCGAGCCGCGCAGCAGCCCGAGCCCCTCCCGCCGCAGCCCCTCCAGCAGCGCGCCCCGCACGAGCGCGGGGTCGGCGCCGGTGAGGGGCCGCACCGCCAGTTCCACCGCCCCGAGCCTCTCGACCCGCCGGGCCACCACGTCACCGTCGGCCCAGTGCACCTCGTCCCGCTCGGTCAGCAGCGCTCCCGCCGCCAGCCGGGCGATCTCCTCGTCGACGGCCGCGCCGAGCTGCACGCGCGCGTGCCCCCTGCCCACCGGCCGGTCGGCCACGGCGACGGCGATCCACGGCGCCCCGCGCAGCGCCGACGCCTCAGGCAGCTCCGCCCGGGTGCCGGAGACCATCAGGTACGAACCGCCGTCCTTCCTGGCCACCCGCTCCGGAAACGCCAGAGCGGCCACCAGCCCGGCGAGGACGTCGTCGCCGACCGGCAGCCCCCGCCCGCCCTCCACGGCGGCCCGCAGCCGCCGCACCTCGGCCCGCCACCGCGCCCCGTACGCGTCACCGCCCCGCCGAGCAGCCCGCAGTACGGACACGAGATCGTCCCCGTACTCCCGCGGTGCCTCCTCACTCAACAGCCCCACCACCTCGGCCACCGCCTCGACCCCACGGTCCTCTGTCCGGGAACCCCCGGTCCGGCTCTCGGAGGCATTCGTCTCGGAGCCGCCGGTCTCGGCGGTGGCCGGTCGGGTGGTGGCGCGGTCGGCGGGTCGCGGGTCCGTGGTGCTCGCCCGCGAGGTGGCCCGGGGTGGCATGTTCGCGCTCAGTTCCGCCGCGTCCAGGAGGGCGCGGCCCAGCCGGGGGTGCAGGCCGAGGCGGGCCAGGCGTGCGCCCCGGTCCGTCGCCCGCCCGGCCGAGTCCACCGCGCCGACCGCCTCCAGTACCGACCGGGCGGCCGCCATCGCCCCGCCCGGAGGCGGATCGAGCAGCGCCAGACCGGACGCGTCCGGATCGCCCCAGCAGGCCGCCTGCAACGCGAACGCCGTCAGGTCGGCCACCTTGATCTCCGGCGCCGGGAACCGCGGCAGCCGGGCGTCCTCCGCCTCCGCCCAGCAGCGGTACACCACCCCCGGCGCCTCACGCCCGGCCCGGCCCGCCCGCTGCCGCGCCGCCGCCCGCGAGGCCCGTACCGTCGTCAGCGCGCTGAGCCCGCGCGCGTGGTCCACCCGCGGCTCCCGCGCCAGCCCCGCGTCCACCACCACCCGCACGCCCGGGACCGTCAGCGACGACTCGGCCACCGAGGTCGCCAGCACCACCCTGCGCCGCGCCCCGGGCGCCAGCACCGCGTCCTGCACCGCGGCGGGCGCCCGCCCGTGCACCTGGAGCACGTCCACGTCCCCGAGGCCCGCCAGCCGGCCCGCCACGCGGGAGATCTCTCCGACTCCCGGCAGGAAGCACAGGACGTCCCCGTCCCGTTCGGCCAGCGCCCGCCGCACCACCCCGGCCACGTGCTCGAGCAGCGCCGGGTCCACCCGCATCCCGTGCGGCGGCCGCACCGGCCGCACCGGCGGCGCCCACACGACCTCCACGGGGTACGACACGCCCCGCGCCTCGACGACCGGCGCGTCCCCCAGCAGCCGCGACCAGCCCTCCGCGTCGGTCGTGGCCGACGCGGCCACCAGCCGCAGCTCGGGCCGCAGGGCCTGCCGCACGTCCCACAGGAACGCCGCCGACGTGTCCGCGTCCAGATGCCGCTCGTGGCACTCGTCCAGCACCACCGCGTCGACGCCCGTCAGCTCCTGGTCCCGTTGCAGCCGCTGCAGCAGCACGCCGGTCGTGACGACCTCCACGCGCGCGCGTGGCCCGACGACCCGCTCCCCGCGCACGGTGTACCCGACACTCGCCCCCGGCTTCTCACCCAGCAGCCACGCCATCCGCCGGGCCGCCGCCCGCGCCGCGATCCGCCGCGGCTCGGCCACGACCACACGCCGCGCGGGAGCCTCACCCCCGCCCAGCAGCCCCGCCAGGGCCAGCGGCACCAGCGTGGTCTTGCCGGTCCCTGGCGGCGCGACCAGCACCGCCGTGCCGTGCCCCTCCAGGGCGTCGTGCAGCGCGGGCAGGGCGCCGCGCACGGGCAGCGCGTCCAGGGCGTCGTAACGGATCACGCCCCCAGTGTCGTACGTCCGCGAAACCCTCCTCCGCGCGCGGAGGACGGTTTCAGTCGCGCTCGCAGACGAAGATCGCCGTCCCGGGGATCAGGTGCCCGCGCAGCGGCGACCAGCCGCCCCACTCCGAGGTGTTCCAGTCCGGCCACTCCGGCTCCACGAGGTCCACCAGCCGGAACCCCGACGTCACCACGTCCCGCACACGGTCACCGAGCGTCCTGTGGTGCTCGACGTACACCGCGAGGCCCTCGTCGTCCTGCTCCACGTACGGCGTCCGGTCGAAGTACGAGGCCGACACCGACAGCCCCTCGGGCCCCGGCTCGTCCGGGAACGCCCAGCGCAACGGGTGCGTGACCGAGAAGACGAAGCGGCCGCCGGGCCGCAGCACCCGGCGCACCTCCCGCAGCACCAGCCGCGGGTCGGCGACGAACGGCAGCGCCCCGTACGCCGAACACGCCAGGTCGAACGAACCGTCCGCGAAGGGCAGCACCGACGCGTCGGCACACACCAGGGGGAACGAACCGCCGATGCGCAGGGCGTGCTGGAGCTGGCGGTGGGAGAGGTCCAGGGCCACCGCGCGGGCCCCCTGGGCGGTCAGCCAGCGCGAGCACTGGGCGGCGCCGGCGCCGATCTCCAGGACGTCCTTGCCCTTCAGCTCCTCCGG
This sequence comes from Streptomyces sp. BBFR25, assembly GCF_044590125.1. Lineage (NCBI taxonomy): Bacteria > Bacillati > Actinomycetota > Actinomycetes > Kitasatosporales > Streptomycetaceae > Streptomyces > Streptomyces sp. BBFR25. Next base: position 2,301,974 of record NZ_CP172447.1, on the reverse strand, counting down.
CGGGCCGAGCAGCTCGGCCTCCACCTCGTCCAGGCCCTCGGGACACCACACGAAGCGGTCGTCGCCGAGGAAGGTGCCGTGCTCGGTCTGGTACTCGTCCGCGTTCCGGTCCCACCAGCCGCGGTTGGCGCGGGAACTCTCGGTGACACCGGCGGCGCGCCGGGTGGCCTCGGGCTCTGGTCCGTCGGTTCCCTCGGCCTCGGACGTTACGGGCTCTTGGATGACCGGCTCCCTCGTACTAGTCTGCGGGCTCTTCCGTGCCGCCCGCCCCGCGTGTCACGCAAGGGGCATCCAGGGGTCCGTGTGGCCTCGGGAGACGGCTTTTGTGCCGGGTATGCGACGATCCGCCCCGGGTGTGCGGCTTCGCGCATTGACCCTGCCCGGCTGCCCCCGTATGCTACAAGTTGCGCTGCGGGCCTGCGCACCTCAGACGTAGCAGGTCGCGCTCGCATCTGTTGTATGTCCCCTCGGTTCTCGAGGTGTCACCCCTGGTTTCGGTGACGCTTCCTTGGCTGTCCGGCTTCTGCAGAGCGAAACGGGCTCCCGGCGTAAGCAGTACCTACGACTTCAATGTCCGTACCGGAGCCCTTTCCCACATGACGAGCAGCACCGAGACCACCGCCACCACCCCGCAGGTTGCGGTCAACGACATCGGTAACGAGGAAGCCTTCCTCGCCGCGATCGACGAGACGATCAAGTACTTCAACGACGGCGACATCGTCGACGGCGTCATCGTGAAGGTCGACCGGGACGAGGTCCTGCTCGACATCGGTTACAAGACCGAAGGTGTCATCCCGAGCCGAGAGCTCTCGATCAAGCACGACGTCGACCCCAACGAGGTCGTCGCCGTCGGTGACGAGATCGAGGCCCTGGTCCTCCAGAAGGAGGACAAGGAAGGCCGCCTGATCCTCTCGAAGAAGCGCGCCCAGTACGAGCGGGCCTGGGGCACCATCGAGAAGATCAAGGAAGAGGACGGCATCGTCACCGGTACCGTCATCGAGGTCGTCAAGGGTGGTCTCATCCTCGACATCGGCCTCCGCGGCTTCCTCCCGGCCTCCCTGGTCGAGATGCGCCGCGTCCGCGACCTCCAGCCCTACGTGGGCAAGGAGCTCGAGGCGAAGATCATCGAGCTGGACAAGAACCGCAACAACGTGGTCCTGTCCCGCCGTGCCTGGCTGGAGCAGACCCAGTCCGAGGTCCGCCAGACGTTCCTCACCACCCTCCAGAAGGGTCAGGTCCGTTCCGGCGTCGTCTCCTCGATCGTCAACTTCGGTGCCTTCGTGGACCTGGGTGGCGTCGACGGTCTGGTCCACGTCTCCGAGCTTTCCTGGAAGCACATCGACCACCCCTCCGAGGTTGTCGAGGTCGGCCAGGAGGTCACCGTCGAGGTTCTCGACGTGGACATGGACCGCGAGCGCGTCTCCCTGTCGCTGAAGGCGACTCAGGAAGACCCGTGGCAGCAGTTCGCCCGCACCCACCAGATCGGCCAGGTCGTGCCCGGCAAGGTCACGAAGCTGGTGCCGTTCGGTGCGTTCGTCCGCGTGGACGAGGGCATCGAGGGTCTGGTCCACATCTCCGAGCTGGCCGAGCGCCACGTGGAGATCCCGGAGCAGGTCGTCCAGGTCAACGACGAGATCTTCGTCAAGGTCATCGACATCGACCTCGAGCGTCGCCGCATCAGCCTCTCGCTGAAGCAGGCCAACGAGGCCTTCGGTGCCGACCCGTCCACGGTCGAGTTCGACCCGACCCTGTACGGCATGGCCGCGTCCTACGACGACCAGGGCAACTACATCTACCCCGAGGGCTTCGACCCCGAGACCAACGACTGGCTCGAGGGCTACGAGACCCAGCGCGAGGCGTGGGAGACGCAGTACGCCGAGGCGCAGCAGCGCTTCGAGCAGCACCAGGCGCAGGTCATCAAGTCCCGCGAGGCGGACGAGAAGGCCGCTGCCGAGGGCGTCGACACCGCGGGTGCGGCTCCGGCCGCGTCCGGTGGTGGCGGCGGCGGCTCGTACTCCTCCGAGGGCGGCGACAACTCCGGCGCCCTGGCGTCGGACGAGGCGCTGGCCGCGCTGCGCGAGAAGCTGGCCGGCGGCCAGAGCTGAAGCTCTGCACACCGGCCGCTGACACCAGCGGTTGAAGCACGGCGGTAACCGAGGGGCCGCACCTTCCGAGGTGCGGCCCCTTCGGTGTGCCCTCCCGGGAATGCCCCACCCCACAAGGGCGTTGTCACAGACGAACAGATGGAGGGGAGCGGTCACTGTGCTTGATCCGCAGGATTTGTACGCCTGGGAGCCGAAGGGCCTTGCCGTCGTCGACATGGCACTCGCCCAGGAGTCTGCCGGACTGGTCATGCTGTACCACTTCGACGGATACATCGACGCCGGGGAGACCGGCGACCAGATCGTCGACCAGGTGCTCGACTCGCTGCCCCACCAGGTCGTCGCCCGCTTCGACCACGACCGGCTCGTGGACTACCGGGCGCGTCGCCCGCTGCTGACCTTCAAGCGGGACACCTGGACGGACTACGAGGAACCCACCATCGAGGTGCGGCTCGTCCAGGACGCCACCGGGGCGCCCTTCCTGCTCCTGTCGGGCCCCGAGCCGGACGTCGAGTGGGAGCGCTTCGCCGCCGCCGTGGGGCAGATCGTGGAGCGGCTCGGCGTCCGCCTGTCGGTCAGTTTCCACGGCATCCCGATGGGCGTCCCGCACACCCGCCCGGTCGGCATCACCCCGCACGGCAGCCGCACCGACCTCGTACCGGGCCATCGCAGCCCCTTCGAGGAGGCGCAGGTCCCCGGCAGCGCTGAGGCACTCGTCGAGTACCGGCTCGCGCAGGCCGGCCACGACGTGCTCGGCGTCGCCGCGCACGTCCCGCACTACATCGCCCGCTCCGCGTACCCGGACGCGGCGCTGACCGTCCTGGAGGCGATCACCGCGGCGACCGGTCTGGTCCTGCCGGGCATCGCGCACTCCCTGCGCACCGACGCCCACCGCACCCAGACGGAGATCGACCGGCAGATCCAGGAGGGCGACGAGGAGCTGACCGCCCTCGTCCAGGGCCTGGAGCACCAGTACGACGCCGCGGCGGGCGCCGAGACCAGGGGCAACATGCTCGCCGAGCCCGTCGAGATCCCCTCCGCCGACGAGATCGGCCGCGAGTTCGAGCGGTTCCTGGCGGAGCGGGAGGGCGACAACTGACGCCGTGACCGGCACCCTCTAGGCTTCCGACCATGCTGAAAGTGGGCCTGACCGGCGGGATCGGCGCCGGCAAGAGCGAGGTGTCCCGGCTCCTCGTCGAGCACGGCGCCGTACTGATCGACGCCGACCGGATCGCGCGCGAGGTCGTCGCCCCCGGGACGCCGGGGCTCGGCGCGGTCGTGGAGGCGTTCGGCGAGGACGTCCTCGCCGCGGACGGCAGCCTGGACCGGCCGAAACTGGGCTCGATCGTGTTCGCCGACCCGGAGAAGCTGGCCGTCCTCAACGGCATCGTGCACCCCCTGGTCGGTGAGCGCTCCCGTGCTCTGGAGGAGGCCGCCGCCGAGGACGCCGTCGTCGTCCACGACGTCCCCCTGCTCACGGAGAACGGCCTGGCGCCGCTGTACGACCTCGTGGTCGTCGTGGACGCCGACCCGGCCACCCAGCTCGACCGGCTGGTCCGGCTGCGCGGCATGACCGAGCAGGACGCACGGGCCCGCATGGCCGCCCAGGCGACGCGCGAGCAGCGCCGGGAGATCGCGGACGTGGTCGTCGACAACGACGTACCGCTGGAGGAGCTGCGGCGCCGCGTCGCGGAGGTCTGGGACGAACTGGTGCGCAGGGCGCGCACGGAATAGCGGTCCCCGCGCGTGCGTTGATCCCTTCCAGCGAGGGAAGGACTCAGCCGTGCCCGAGACAAGCAGCCCGACCGGACGTACTCCGGAGACGGATGTCATCGACTTCCGTGCCGCCGAGCAGTTGCTCGCGGCGCGGGACCCGCGCGGCGCGGTGAAACTGCTCGACGGAGTCATCGGCGCCCACCCCGAGAACACGGCCGCGCGACTGCTGCGCGCGCGGGCCTTCTTCGCGGCGGCGCAACTGCGACCGGCCGAGCTGGAGTTCACCATCGTCCTGGAGCGCGAGCCGGACAACGCGTTCGCGCACTTCGCCCTCGCCCGCACCTATGAACGCCGGGGCTGTCCCGACCAGGCCCGCCGTCACTTCCGGCTGGCGGCGGCGCTGGACCCGAACCCGGAGTACCTGCAGCAGGCGCGCTTCGACTCCTGACGGTCAGCGTCTCGGCGGCGGGTACGGCGGGATGTCCCGGCCCGGCTGGTAGTGCGGGCCCTGGCGGATGTGGCGGAGGATCACGGTCAGGTCGACCGTGACGACGAGCCACAGCACTCCGCAGGCTAGTGCCCAGCCGAACCGCCCCGTGAGCGCGAAGGCGGCCGTGCCGAAGACGGCCCAGACCAGCCCCCACAGGCTCAGCCAGAACCGCGCCCGCAGGGCACTGCGCGCGGTCGCCGGTTCACTGCCCGTACGCATCGGTTCACTACTCCCGTACTCCTGCTCTCGAACCTACTGCGGCAGGTCAGGAGGGGGAAGCGACCTGTGCCGCCAGACCGGCGGCCCTCCTCGGGACCGGGCGCGTTCACTCGGTCGGGTGAACCGTCGTCGAGGGGGAACGGGTGTGCGGACGCGGGCCGTTGGACGGACATGGAACTGAGAATGCGAGAGGGACACCAGGGGACGGGACCCGGGGCCATCACCCCGGACGGCTGCGCGGTCGAGCTCTATTCGCGGCTGCCCGCCGGGGCCGAGCCGGACATCGTCGCCGCCGCCGTGCCCGAGGGCGCGCGGATACTGGAGCTGGGCAGCGGGGTGGGGCGCATGACCCACCCCCTGCTGGAGCGCGGGTTCACCGTCACCGCGGTGGACGAGTCCGCCGAGATGCTGGAGCACGTGCGTGGGGCGCGCACCATACGCAGCCCGATCGAGGACCTCGACCTCGGCGAGCGCTTCGACGCGGTGATGCTGGCGTCGTTCCTCGTGCACGCCGGGGACGTCGAGGTGCGGCGTGGGCTGCTGCGCACCTGTGCCAGGCATGTCGAGGACGACGGCTGTGTGCTGATCCAGCGGGAGGGCGCGGACTACCACACGAACCTGCCGCGGGAGCGGGTGGACCCCAGCGGCTTCACGGTCCGGATCCTGTCGGCGGACCCGGTGGGCGACGGCGTCAACTCGGTCCGGGCGGAGTACGAGTTCCCGGATGCCGTCTGGACCCAGACCTTCCGGGCCCGCCCGCTGACCACGGAGCAGTTCGAGGAGGCGCTGGGAGAGGCGGGACTTGCGGTGGACCGGTATCTCACCGAGGACGGGACGTGGGTGAGGGCCGTGCCCGTGCGACGGCAGGGGTAACGGCAAGCGGCTGCGGCACGGCCATCGGAGAGGGCGTCTTCCCGGGCAGGGGGCGATTCGGCGATGAGTTCCGCGGCGGCGAGCGGTCTGTATCGCGACAGCAGCACGGACCGCCCAGCCCAGGAGACCGCCATGTCCGAGACCACCGCTTCCTCCCCCCCGCCGTGCCGGCCCGCGGGCGCGGCCTCCGGGTCGCCCTGCGTGGGGTGCAGGTGTTCCTCGCGCTGTTCTTCGCCCTCGCGAGTGCCCTGCCCAAGCTGATCGGGCACTCCTCGGCGGCCGACACCTTCGTGGAGCTGGGCTGGGGCGACGCGGGCATGTACGCGATCGGCGTCCTCGAACTGGCGGGAGCGATCGCCCTGGTCGTGCCGGTGCTCCAGTCGGTGGCCGCGGCCGCGCTGAGCGCGCTGATGGTGGGCGCGTTCGTCGTCCAGCTCACCTACTTCGACGGTGCGAACGCTGCGACGCCACTGGTCCTGCTGGTGCCGCTCCTGATCATCGTCCGGGCCCGTCGCGGGCACAACGAGGAGCTGCGCCGGCTGGTGCGGGCCCGGGTCCGGCGCGGCTGATCGGGGCCAAGCCGTCCACGGACGCTCAGGGGCGGTTCGCGGCGTCCCGCCGGGAGCTGCTCAGGCCCTCCAGCCCGCGCAGCCGGTCCATCTCGCGGCGGTCCCGCTTGGTCGGGCGTCCGGCGCCGCGGTCGCGGACGCCGGCCGGGGCGACGGCCTCGCGGGGCGGGGGCGGCGGGGAGTTGTCGACGTAGCACTGGACGGCGACCGGGGCACCGACGCGCTTGCGGATCAGCCGCTTCACGACGACGATCCGCTCCCGGCCCTCCTGGCGCAGGCGCACCTCGTCGCCGACGCGGAGCGCGTGGGCGGGCTTCACCCGCTCGCCGTTGACCCGGACGTGGCCGCCGCGGCAGGCGGTCGCGCCCAGGGAGCGGGTCTTGATCAGGCGGACGGCCCAGATCCAGCTGTCCACGCGGACGCTCTCACCGCTCTGCGGCCCGGCCGCCTCGGCGGCGGCGATCGCCGCCGCCGTCTTCGGGTCGGGTGCCCCGGCCGTGGCAGCGGCGCCGTCCTGCGGGGCGGCCACCGGGCCGCTCCCGCCTTCGTCATGCTCGGAAGCCATGGTCCGACCCTAACCGTCCGGTGCGGTGGAACGGGACGCAATTCCGGCGGCCGACCGGCGGGCCGCACCGTTGCCCACGGGGCCTCGCGCGTCCCGCAGGCACCGGCCGAGGTCTTACGGTGGACGCATGGACACCGGCGGCCTCTCCCTACTCGACCAGCGCATCGCGGGATGCCGGGCCTGCCCGAGACTGGTCGAGTGGCGCGAGGAGGTCGCCCGGACGAAGCGGGCCGCCTTCGCCGACTGGACGTACTGGGGACGGCCGGTGCCCGGTTTCGGCCCGCCGGACGCCCGGCTGCTGATCGTCGGGCTGGCCCCCGCCGCCCACGGCGGCAACCGCACCGGCCGGATGTTCACCGGAGACCGCTCCGGAGACGTCCTGTACCGGGCGCTGTACGACGTGGGCCTCGCCTCGCGGCCCACGGCGGACCGTGTCGACGACGGTCTGGAGCTGTACGGCGTGCGCGTCACCTCGCCGGTGCACTGCGCCCCGCCCGCGAACAAACCCACCCCCGGCGAACGGGACACCTGCCGCCCCTGGCTCGTCCAGGAGCTGGAGTTGCTGCGGCCGACGCTGCGGGCGGTGGTCGTCCTCGGCGCCTTCGGCTGGCAGGCCGCGCTGCCCGCGTTCACCGGGGCGGGCTGGACCGTGCCCCGCCCCCGTCCGCGCTTCGCACACGGCGGGCATGTGCGGCTGGACGCCGCCGACGGGCCGGGTCTGCACCTCTTCGGCTGCTTCCACGTCAGCCAGCGCAACACCTTCACCGGCCGGCTCACCCCCGAGATGCTGCGCGACGTGCTGCGCACGGCGGCGGACACGGCGGGGCTGCCCGCCGGGTGAGGCCCGCCGGGTGAGGCCCGCGCCCCAAAGGGGATGAGCGCGCGGGACCGCCGCGGCTACGGTGCTCCGATGGGCCTGTATCCGGAGATCGAACCGTACGACCACGGCATGCTGGACGTCGGCGACGGCAACCACGTGTACTGGGAAACCTGCGGCAACCCGCACGGCAAGCCCGCGCTCGTCCTGCACGGCGGACCGGGCAGCCGCGCAAGCCCGGGTCTCCGGCGCTACTTCGACCCCGCCGCCTACCGGATCGTCCTCCTCGACCAGCGGGGCGCCGGACGGTCGCGGCCCCGCGCGAGCGCCTACGACACCGACATGAGCGTCAACACGACCGCCCACCTGATGGCGGACCTGGAGCGGCTGCGCGCCCACCTGGACATCGAACGGTGGCTGGTGTGGGGCGTGTCCTGGGGCTCGGTCCTGGGCCTGCGGTACGCGCAGACGCACCCCGGCGTGGTGACCGAGCTGGTGCTGACGGGCGTCGCCACCGGCTCCGACGCCGAAGTGGCCCTCCTGACGCGGGGACTGGGAAACATCTTCCCGGAGGCGCACGAGCGGTTCCTCGCCGAGCTGCCCCCGGGCGAACGCGACGGAAACCTGGCCGCCGCGTACAACCGGCTGCTGGAATCGCCGGACGCGGCGGTGCGCGAGCGGGCCGCGCGGGCCTGGACCGACTGGGAGACGGCGACGATCCCGGCACCGCCCGGCTCGGTCGCCCGGTTCCAGGACCCGGACTTCCGCATGGGCTTCGCCCGTACCGTCACGCACTACTGGGGCAACGACCACTTCCTCGGCGACGGCAACGACGAGGGCGTGGTCCTCAGGGACGCGCACCTGCTGAAGGGCATCCCCGGCACCCTGGTCCAGGGCAGCCTCGACTTCGGCAACCTCCTCGGCATCGTCTGGCGGCTCCACCACGCCTGGCCGGACAGCGAGCTGGTGATCGTGGACGAGGCCGGGCACGACGCCGGGGCGACCGGCGACGAGGCCCTGCTGGCGGCGACGGACACGTACGCGCGCGGGGACACCGGCGGATGAACGACAGGTCTAGGGCCGCCGGGGCCGCCACACATAGCGCACGTCCGGCTCCCGCTCCTCGTTCCGGGCGCCGTCCGTCCACTGCACGGGCGTGAAACCGTGCCGTTCGTAGAAGCGCCGCGCGGGCGCGTTGACCTGGAAGGTCCACAGCGACAGCCCGTCCGCCCGGCGCTCCTTGGCCAGGGCGACGAACCGGTCCCCGATCCCGCACCCGCGCCGCTCGGGGGCGAGGTACAGCTGGGACAGCTCCTCGCCCTCCAGCACCATCACACCGGCGACCGCGCCACCGGCCCCCTCCGCCAGCCAGGTCTCGTACCGCTCCACGACCACGTGCCGGAAGTACGCGCGGACCTCGGTGTCGGAGCGGGGCCGGACCACGGTCGGCAGCGCGGCCGCGAAGGAACGCAGCCAGACGTCGGCCGCGGCCCGCGCGTCGGCGGCACGGGCGCGCCGCAGGACGACCGCCCCGGCACCGGACTCGGCCCCCGCCTCGCGGTTCACGGGCGGCCGGTCTCCGGCACGACCGCGGTCGCGGTGATCTCCACCAGCTGTCCCGGGTAGCCGAGGCAGCTCACCCCGAGCAGTGTCGAGGAGTGCGGACCGGCGCTGAGCCCGGACGCCTCGACGACGTCCCAGACGGCGGACAGCGGGGCGGTCTCGGTGCTCACGACGTACACATCGGTGGACAGCACGTGCTCCAGTCCGCTCCCGACGGCGCGCAGCTGCTCGGTGAGGTTCGCGATCACCTGCTCGGCCTGGCGGACCGGATCGCCCTCGCCGACCAGCTTCCCCTCCGCGTCGAGCGGGACGGAACCGGCGAGGAACGCGAGCCTGGTCCCGGCCTCGACGACGGAGGCGTGGGAGTAGAGGGGCGGCGGGAAGAGACCGGGCACGGTGACGCGCTGGATCACGTGGACTCCTGGAAGACGGGCGGGCAATCTCCTGATCGTCCGTGCCGCGCCCGCTGCGCGCACCCGAATTTCGCTCGCGGCCCGCACCCCGGCCGCCTAGGCTCCCCAGCGTCGCCACCCGCCGCCCGCACCGTCAGGAGCCCGCACCAGTGCCCTCGCCCGCCCTCACGGACCAGGTCTTCCTCGACACCACGGCCGACCGGCTCGCCGCCCTGCCCGCCGTGCGCGCGGTGACCCTCGGCGGCTCCCGGGCCCAGGGCACGCACGGACCGGACAGCGACTGGGACCTTGCGGTCTACTACCGGGGCGCCTTCGACCCGGCGGACCTGCGCGCCGTCGGCTGGCCGGGCGAGGTCTCGGAGATCGGCGCCTGGGGCGGCGGCGTCTTCAACGGCGGCGGCTGGCTGACGATCGACGAGCGCCGCGTCGACGTGCACTACCGCGACCTCGACTCGGTCGAGCACGTGCTGACGGAAGCGGAGGCGGGCCGCTTCGGCGTCGAGCCGCTGATGTTCCACCTGGCGGGCATCCCGACCTACCTCGTGGTCGCCGAGCTGGCGATCAACAAGGTGCTGCGCGGCGACCTGCCCCGCCCCGACGGCTACCCGGAGGCCCTGCGCACCGCCGCACCCGAACACTGGTACGGCATGGCCACCGCCACCCTCGCCTACGCCAAGGCGGGCCACGCCCCCAAGGGCGCCCTCACCCAGGTCGCCGGCGCCCTCGCCCTCGCCACGACCCAGACGGCCCACGCGGTGCTGGCGGCGCGGGGCGAGTGGGTCACCAACGAGAAGGGGATGGTCGAGCGGGCCGGACTGGGCGGCATGGACGCGCTGCTCGCCGGTCTGACGCCGGAGCCGCGAACCCTGGCCGACGCGGTGACGCGGGCCGAGGCAGTGCTGCGCGAGACCCTGGAGGCCGCCCGCTCCTGAGCGCACGGCACCGCGGTACGCCATGGCGCCCGACGGCCGTCATCCTCCCGAAACAGGACCGTTTCCGCGCCTTCGAAGACCCGTCGTACGCTTGACAGCGCACCACCCAGCCCGGCCACCGTCGCCCGAAGGCTCACCACCGCCTCGACCGGACGACAGGAGCCCCGCACCCCGTGTTCCGCACCGCAGTTGAAGCACTCCCGCCCTGGCTCGGCCACGCCCTGAACACCCAGCGCGGCCCCGTGCCCTGGAACGCTGTGGCCCGGGGAGCGCTGGCGGGCGGGCCGCTGCTGACCGCGGCCCTGGTCGCCGGGCGGGCCTCCCTCGGAGTCGTCGCCGCGATCGCCGCCATGCTGGCCGGCATCAACGACCGGCCGGGCAGCCGCCGCGCCTCCGTGCGCCGGATCGGCGTCCCCGCGCTCGCCGGGGCCACCGGGCTGCTCGTCGGGACGTACGCCGGGCAGCACCTCGGGGCGGTGGCGCTGACGCTGGTGCTGACCGGGCTCGGACTGGTCGCCGGGTGCGTCAGCGCCGTCGGACCGGTGGCGTCCGGGACGGGGACGCAGCTGCTGGTCACCGCGGCCGTGGGCGCCGGGATGCCGCTGCCCGACCCCGGATGGCAGAGCGTGCTCGCCTTCCTCGCCGGGGCCGGATGGCTGCTCCTGCTGCGACTGGCGCTGCCCACGCCCACCACTCTCACCGGCGACCTCCGTCTCGGCTTCCGCTTCGACGGGGAACGGGCGGCCGTCGCCGACGTCTACGAAGCCGTCGCCGCGCTGCTCGACGCCGTGGGCACGGAGTACGCCGTGGTGCGCCGGGCCGCGCTCACCGCCGCCCTCGACCACGCGCAGGACGCGCTCGCCGGACCCCGGCTGCGGCGCCGTGCCTCCACCGCGGCCGAACGCCGGCTGCACGCCCAGTACGCCGCCGCGCTGCCCCTCGGTGAGGCCGCGACCGCGCTCGCGTGGGCGGAGCGGGCCGTGCCCGCGCGGGCCGCCGAAGGGCCCCGGCGGCTCGCGGCGGCCGTCCGCGGCAACACCCCCGCCGGGCCGCTGCCCGCGCCCAGCCGGACCGACCCCGCCCTGCGCGCCCTGGACGACGCCCTGCTGCACGCGGCGCAGGCCTTCGACCGGGGCAGGGGCCCCGACCTGCACGTCCGCAGGCGGTCGCCCCGCTCCGTGGCGCGTGCCGTGCTCGGCCCGGGCGGTCGGGAGTACGGGCTGCGGGCCGGGCTGTGCTTCGGCGCCAGTGCCGCCGTCGCCCAGGCGCTGCACCACGGTCACTGGTACGGCTCCCACCAGCACTGGTACTGGCTGCCCGCCACCGCCGTCTTCCTCGTCAAGCCCGACCTCGGCCCGCTCGTGTCCCGGGTGCTGTGCCGGGCGGCCGGGACGGTGCTCGGGGCGCTGCTGTTCGCCGGGTTCGCGGCCGTACTGCCCCGGCCGGAGGGGCTCGTCGTCCTCGTCGCCGTCTGCGGTGCCCTGGTGCCGGTCGCCGCGCGGCACTTCGCCGCCCAGACCACCGTGGTCACCGTCCTCGTCCTGGCCCTGGTCATGGTGGGCGGCGAACCGCAGGCCTCCGCGGGCCGTATCGGGGAGACGCTGCTGGCCTGCGCGATCGTGCTGGTGGTCGGGCACCTGCCGATGCCGGGGCAGCGCGGCGCCGGCACCCGGGCGGGCATCGACGCCGCCGACGCCGCCGCACAGGCCTACCTCGCGCACGTACTGGGCGAGTCCGACGACCGCGCCACCCGGTGGACGCTGCGCCGGGAGGCCTACCGCACCCTCGCCGAGGCCCGCGCCGCCAGTGCCCGCGCCGCCGCCGAACTGCCCGCCCTCGCCCGGCACTCCGAGGGCACCGACGAGGTCGCCGCGGTCCTCGAACGGCTCGTCGACACCACCACCGCGTGCGCCGTCCACCTCGACGACACCGGAGGGCTCAGCCCCCGCCACACCGAACGGCTCGCCGCGCTGCGGGACGAACTCGCCGAGCGGCGCGGGCGCGTGGGGCGGCACCGTACGTTGGCTTGATGACGCCTCCCTCCGCCTCTTCCCCCTTTTCCGGCGATCCCGCCGAGTCCGCCGAGTCCGCCGATCTCGTCATCACCGGCTGCACCGTCCTGGTGCACGACGACCGTGAACGGATCGGCTTCGAGCAGGACGCGGCCGTCGTCGTACGCGACGGGGTCGTCGCCTCCGTGACCACCGCCGCCGCCGGGGCCGCGATGCCCGCCGCCGAGCGCATCGACGCACGCGGTCAGGTCGCCCTCCCCGGGCTGATCAACTGCCACACGCACGCGCCCATGGTCGCCCTGCGCGGCCTCGCCGAGGACCTGCCCACCGAGGAGTGGTTCAACGACGTCGTCTGGCCCGTCGAGTCCAACCTCACCGTGCGGGACGTGATCCTGGGCGCCCGGCTGGCCTGCGCCGAGATGATCCGCGCGGGGGTCACGACGTTCGCGGACAGCTACTTCCACATGGACGCCGTGGCCGCGGTCGTCACCCAGTGCGGGATGCGGGCGCAGCTGGGACAGGCGTACTTCTCCTCGCAGGGGCCCGCGGGCCGGGAGGCCTCGCTGGAGTTCGCGCTGCGGTGCCGCGACGTTGCCGGAGGCCGGATCACCACCGCCCTCGCCCCGCACGCCCCTTACACGGTGACCGACGCCGACCTGGCCGCGACCGCGGAACTCGCCCGTGACCACGGCCTGCCCGTGCACCTGCACGCCGCCGAGTACCGCGACCAGACCGACTCCAGCCTCGCCCGGCACGGGGTCACCCCCATCGAGGTCCTCGAACGCACCGGCGTCCTCGACACCGACGTGCTCATCGCCCACGGCACCGGCATCACCGAGGGCGACCTGCCGCTCCTCGCGCGCGCGGGCGGCCGTACGGCGGTGGCGACCGCTCCCCGGGGCTACCTCAAGTTCGCCTGGCCCGGCACCACACCCGTGCGCGCGCTGCGTGACATCGGCGTCGCCGTGGGGCTCGCCACGGACGGTGCCGCGTCCAACAACTCCCTGGACGTGTGGGAGTCGATGGCGCTCACGTCCCTGATCCAGAAGTCCACCGAGGGCGACCCGCGCTGGCTGACCTCCCGTCAGGCCCTCCACCACGCCACCGTGCAGAGCGCCCACGCGGTCGGCCTGGGGGACGCCGTGGGCCGTATCGCACCGGGGCGGCGGGCGGACCTGATCCTCGTCGACCTGACCGGGCCGCACACCCAGCCCGTGCACGACCTCGCCGCCACCCTGGTGCACAGCGCGCGCTCCGCCGACGTGCGCACCACGATCGTGGACGGGCGCGTGCTCATGCGGGACCGCCAACTGCTCACCGTGGACGTGCCCGCGGTGGTGCGGGAGCTGGGGGAGCGGCTGCCCGCCCTGACCGACCGCGGACACGGCCGGCGCATCCAGGAGTACGACACCTGAAAGGCCCCTTCAGGCAGTGTTCGTCGGCCTGTCGAAAAGAATCTTGCCGGGCAGCGATGAGTTCCGCTCCGCCCTTCGGTCACCACCCGGACGGCCCGACCGCGTCGGACCGTCGCCCGTCGGACCGAAGCAGGACGCACGTCGCACAGGAGGCTGGAGCCATGTCGCTGCCCGAGATCGTCACCCGCGCCGACTGGCGCGAGGCGCGCGAGGCGTTACTGGCGAAGGAGAAGGCGGCCACCCGCGCGCGTGACGCCCTGAACGCCGAGCGGCGCGGACTGCCCATGGTGGAGATCGACAAGGAGTACGTGTTCGAGGGCGGCGACGGCAAGGCCACCCTGCTCGACCTGTTCGAGGGCCGCGAGCAGCTCGTCGTCTACCACTTCATGTTCGCGCCCGAGTGGGACGCCGGCTGCCGCAGCTGCTCGGCGTTCCTGGACCAGATCGGGCACCTCGCGCACCTCAGGGCCCGCGGCACGTCGTTCGCGGCCGTCTCCCGGGCGCCGTACCCCAGGATCCTGCCGTTCAAGGCGCGGATGGGCTGGACGCTGCCCTGGTACTCGTCGTACGTCAGCGACTTCAACACTGACTTCGAGGTGACCCTGGAACACGAGGGCGAGCTGATCGAGCGGCCGGGGCTCAGCTGCTTCCTGCGGGACCGCGAACGGGTCTTCCACACCTACTCGACGTACGAGCGCGGCCTGGACGGGCTCGGCTCGACCACCAGCCTGCTCGACCTGACCGCGCTCGGCCGGCGGGAGCCGTGGGAGAAACCCGAGGGGCGTGCGTCGGCTCTCGGTGCGCCCGCGGGCAGTGAGAGAGTGCGCTATCACGACGAGTACGAGGACTGAGACGCTCGGTAGCGAAAACGGCCGAAAGGCCGAGGCTCCACTCACCCTTTGCGGTGAACGGGTGTCAACTGTGTCTCAGTACCATCACCGGGCGAGGCGTTCACTCCATGGTGGCGTTTGACTCTACGAGTACAGCGCAACATGGAGGTGCGGAGTGAACGGGCGAACGGTGCTCGAACGCTTTCCCGCCGGTGGACCACGAGGATCCTGGCCCGCGGAAGAGTTTGCCCAGGCGCGGCGCCTGGAGGGGCTGCCGGCCGAGGTCGTGATGGACCTGGCCACGGACACGTTCCTGGTCGTCGTGCGCGGCGGTGACGCCGCGGGTGACGCGGCGGCCTGACCCGCCGCCGCCCGCGCCTACGCGCTGACCGTCCGCGACCAGGTCGGCGTCGTGTTCGTCAGCCGGCACAGGGCCAGATACAGCGGAATGGGCGGCGTGTAGGGAACCGTGCCGTCCGAGCGGTGCAGCAGGGCCGGCAGCTCCGAGGCGCCGGGTACGACCGCACCGGTGGCGTAGCGCGCGGGCGCGGGCCACTCCAGGGCGTAGTCGGAGTCGGACGGAACGATCCACCACCAGTGCGTCTCGTCGGAGTAGACGCACCCCACCCGCGGCAGCCGGGGCAGCACCTGCTGGCCGAGGAAGGCGGGCACCGCCACCGCGTCGCAGCCCAGCGGTGCCGTCATGCCGTCCGGCACGGGCAGTCTCAGAGGTGTCCCGGCGGTGTGTCGTCCGCGCTGGAGGCGGACCATCGTGTCCAGACCGAGCGGTCGGACGCCGGACGCGGCCCTCATAGCCATTCGGTCCCCGTTCCGCGGAGTGTCTCCCGGGCTTCCCGGCCTGCCCTGCGGCGGGACTCGACCTCGTCCTCGTCCCCGGTGTCGTCCGCCGGGGTGGGCTTCGGCCGGGCGCCCCAGCCCAGGTCGTTGTGGGGCTCCGAGGGGTCGCGCGGTCCTTCGGCCTTGCGTGGCAGCTCGGCCCAGACCAGCAGTCCGGGACCGTGCTCGTGGGCGCCCCAGGCGTCGCACAGGGCGTCGACGAGAAGCAGGCCCCTGCCGTGCTCGTCCTCAGGCTGCTGATCGGTCGAGGGGTGGGGCTGGCCCGGGGCGCAGCCCTCGTCGCGCACGGCTATGCGGACCAGGTCGTCGGCGTCGTGCAGCTCGCACACTATGTGTCTGCTCGCCGTGTGCACGATCGCGTTGGTCACCAGCTCCGAGACCACCAGGGCCGCGGTGTCACAGGTGTCCTCGCACACCGCCCAGCCGCTCAGCCGGGCCCGTGTCAGGCGTCTGGCCTGCGAGGGAGAGCCCGGATGAGCGGCTAGCTCGAAACGGAACCGGCGCTCGACGGCGGCGGTTCCCGAGGAGCCGGCTCCCATGGCGGCACCGAGGCCCAGGGAGCCCGCGGTGGCGTCTGTTCCTAAGGGCGCGGACGGAATCACGCTTGCCACTATCGCCCCGCCGTGAACACTTGGCAAGTGTCACTCTGAAAAATGCAGAGTGCTGTGTGACGTTCTGGACGGCCGTGGCACACTGCTCGCAACAGCACGTCGAGCGGCGCCACTTCAGGTCGTCGAAGGCATCTTCAGGCTTTCGAACAGATCTTCGAATGGCGCCGCCGGGCTGTCCGCACCAGGACAGGCCGGGGCTCGCCGAGGCTGTCCGTACAAGGGAACAGGGACGCAAGGACTCTTTCGGGACTCTTCAGGAGGTGGGCGGTGAGCGAGCCGCGGTCCGCGCCGACGGTCGGCCAGGTCGTACTCGGCCGGCGCCTGCTGGACCTGCGGGAACGTGCCGGTCTCAAGCGCGAGGAAGCCGCCCGCATCCTGCGCGTCGCCCCCGCCACGGTCCGCCGCATGGAGATGGCCGAGGTCGCCCTCAAGATCCCGTACCTCCAGCTCCTGCTGAAGGCCTACGGCGTCGGCGACGAGGAGGCCGACGCGTTCGTCCGGCTGGCCGAGGACGCCAACAAACCGGGGTGGTGGCAGCGCTTCCACGACATCCTCCCCGGCTGGTTCTCGCTGTACGTCAGCCTGGAGGGCGCGGCCTCCCTGATCCGCGCCTACGAGCCGCACTTCGTCCCCGGAGTGCTGCAGACCGAGGACTACGCACGCGGCGTGCTGCGCTCGGGCGCCATCGGACAGACCCGCCCCGACGACATCGAGCGCCACGTCGACCTGCGCATGCAACGCCAGGAACTGCTCACCCGCAAGGACGCACCCCGGCTGTGGGTCGTGATGGACGAAACCGCGCTGCGCCGCCCCGTCGGGGGCCCGGAGGTGATGCGTGCCCAGATCGACCGGCTGCTCGAGGCCACGAAGCTGCCCAACGTGACGCTGCAGATCGCGCCGTTCTCCAGCGGGCCGCACCCCGGCACGTACGGGCCCTTCGTGCTGTTCCGATTCGCCATGCCGGAACTCCCGGACATGGTCTACAGCGAGTACCTGACCGGCGCCGTCTACCTCGACGCGCGTGCCGAGGTGGCGACCCACCTCGAGGTCATGGACCGCATGGCGGCGCAGGCCGCCACGGCACATCGCACGAAGGAGATCCTCCGGGATCTCCGCAAGGAGCTGTGAATGAACCGCATCAAACCCCAGCGCCCGCCACGGACCCGCGGTGCGCGGATCTACAACGGCATGCCCGCCCGTGAACTGGGCAGCGAGGGCTGGCACAAGCCGTGGAGCGGCGGCAACGGAGGCAACTGCCTGGAGGCCATGAAGCTCGCCGACGGCCGGATCGCGGTGCGGCAGTCCACCGACCCGGACGGGCCGGCGCTCATCTACACCTCGGCCGAGATGACGGCGTTCATCGAGGGAGCGAAGGCGGGAGAGGCGGACTTTCTTCTGTCCTGAAACAGTCCCTGTTGCATGTCTTTTTAAGCTGTTTGGCACCACGGCACCACTGGCACCACTGGCACCACTGGTATCTCTGGCATCTCGGAGGAAAGGACAACCACCCGGTCACGGCGGTCGCCGGGCGGATCAGGCCGTCATCGGCCGGTCGTACGGGCCGACCGGCGCCGGCAGCCGGGTGGTGCCGCCGGACAGGTGGCGGTCGACGGCCGCCGCCACCGCCCGCCCCTCCGCGATGGCCCAGACGACCAGGGACTGTCCGCGTGCCGCGTCCCCAGCGGCGAACACCCCCTCGACGTTGGTCGCGAAGTCCCGGTCCCGGGCGATCGTGCCCCGGGGCGCCATCTCCAGCCCGAGACCGTCGACCAGCCCGTCCTGCCGGTCGGGACCCGAGAAACCCAGCGCGAGGAGGACCAGGTCCGCGGGGAGCGACCGCTCGGTGCCGGGCCGCGGCCGGCGGCCGGCGTCCACCCCGACCAGGTGCAGCGCGCGCACGTGCCCCCGCTCGTCGCCGGTGAGGCGGAGCGTGGACGCCGCGAACAGCCGGGCGTCCGCGTCCGCCGCCGGCGCTGACCGCAGCTCGTGCGCCTCCTCGTGCGCCGCCGACAAGCGGTACAGGCGCGGATACGTCGGCCAGGGCTCCGACTCCTCGTCGCGCTCCGCACCCGGCTGCGCGTAGATGTCCAGCTGCGTCACGGACGCCGCCCGTTCCCGCACTGCCGTACCGAGACAGTCCGCGCCCGTGTCGCCACCGCCGACGATCACGACGTGCCGTCCGGCGGCGGACAGCGGGGAGCACTCGAGGTCGCCCTCGCACACCCGGTTGGCCAGCGGCAGGTACTCCATCGCCTGATGGACCCCCGCAAGCTCCCGGCCGGGCACGGCCAGCTCGCGCCACGCGGTCGCCCCGGTCGCGATCACCACCGCGTCGTAGCGGGCCCGCAGCCCCGCGGCGTCCACGTCCCGTCCGACCGCCGTCGACGTACGGAACCGCGTCCCCTCCGCCCGCATCTGGCCGACGCGCCGTTCCAGATGCCGCTTCTCCATCTTGAACTCGGGGATCCCGTACCGCAGCAGCCCGCCGATCCGGTCGTCCCGCTCGTACACGGCGACCGTGTGCCCCGCCCGGGTCAGCTGCTGCGCCGCCGCGAGGCCCGTGGGCCCCGAGCCGATCACCGCCACCGTCCGCCCGGACAGCCGCTCCGGTGGCCGCGCCGGGGTGAAGCCCTTCTCCCAGGCCATGTCGGCGATCGCGCACTCGACGTTCTTGATGGTGACGGCGGGCTGGTTGATGGCGAGCACACAGCCCGCCTCACACGGTGCCGGGCACAACCGGCCGGTGAACTCCGGAAAGTTGTTCGTGGCGTGCAGCCGCTCGCTCGCCGCCCGCCAGTCCGACCGGGAGACCAGGTCGTTCCACTCCGGGATCAGGTTGCCCAGCGGACAGGCCTCGTGGCAGAAGGGGACGCCGCAGTCCATGCACCGGTCGGCCTGCCGGTCGACGATCGGCAGCAGCGCCCCCGGGACGTACACCTCGTCCCAGTCCCGGATCCGCTCCCCGGCCGGTCTGCGGGGCCACTCCTCGCGGGGCGTCGTCAAAAAACCCTTGGGATCGGCCATGGCCGTCTTCCTTGCGTGCGGGGTGGCTGGCCGGGCGCGCCGTGGGGCGGCGCTCTCGCGGTCCACGATACGACCGGCCCGCCCGACGCGCAGAACGCCGGACGGGCCCCTCGCCCGACTCAGGCGAGGGCCAGCACGTACGCCGTCGCCGCGGCGGCCGCGGCGACCGTACGCACGTGGTTCCAGGCCGTCCACTCGCGCACGTACGCCGTCCAGCGGTCGGCCGCCTCCGCGGAACCCGGCTCCAGCCGGAGCAGCGCGTCGTTGCGCGGCACGTTGGCCGCCGCTGTGACCCCGAACGATCCGACCAGGTACAGCCCGCTGCCCAGCAGCAGTTCCACCGCCGCGTCCTTCGGCCACACCGCCAACGTGACCGCGGCGATCACGACGGCCAGCAACGCCGTCCCGAGGAACACCGACATGAAGGCCGGGCCCACCGCGGCCCTGTTGATCGCGTTCATTGCGGCGACCCCCTGTGCGGGCGGCAGCGCGGCCAGCCCCCGCATGACGAAGGTGGAGAACGCGCAGAAGACACCGGCCATCACACCGGTCCCGAGCACCCCCAGCACCGCCAGGACGAAGTACGGTCCCTCGATCATGTTCTGTCAGCTCCCACCCGTCTCGACTCCCACCCGTCCCAGCCCCCACCCGTGGAGCAGCCCCCGGCCCGGTGCACGCCGTCCCGGCGCCACCGCCCGTCGGACACCCAAGTCAACCTCCGCGCCGGCACGGTGACCATGGCTGAGCCCCGCGGGTCCGTGCGCGAGCGTCCAGGAGGGCCTGGCGGCGAGCGGCGGGGCCGCCGCCGTGCCGACCGGCGCGGGAACTGACGCATCATGGGCGGGTGCGACTGGAAGCGATCACCTGGGACCGGCTCGGCGACCGGCTCGCCGAGCGACTGCTCGACCTGAAGCCCACCGACGGCGGCGCCTGGACGCGCGTCGCCCTCGACGGCGCCCCGGCGGCCCGCCCCGGCGACCTCGCCGAACGGGTCGGTGAGGCCCTGCGCGTCCGCGGCCGCCCCTCCCTCGTCGTCGGAACGGAGGGCTTCCTGCGACCCGCCTCGCTCCGCCTGGAGTACGGACACCAGGACGTCGAGACCTACTACAACGGCTGGTACGACACGGGCGCACTGTGGCGCGAGGTCTTCGACCCCCTCGGCCCCGGCGGCGACGGGCGGGTCCTGCCCGACCTGTGGGACCCGGTCACCGACCGGGCCACCCGCAGCCCCTACGTCCCGCTCCCTCCCGGCGGTGCGCTGCTGCTCCACGGTCCCTTTCTGCTCCGTCACTGGTTCCCCCTCGATCTGAGCGTCCATCTCGTCCTCACCCCGGGCGCCCTGCGTCGCCGCACCCCCGAGAGCGAGCAGTGGACCCTGCCCGCATTCGAACGCTACGACGAGGAGACCGACCCGTCGGGCACCGCCGACATCCTGGTGCGTGCCGACGACCCACGGCATCCCGCCTGGAGCGGCTGATCCGGAGAGCCGCTGACTCGGAGAGCCGCTGACCCGGAGCCGCCGACCCGGGACGCGGCCGGCTCTCAGAGCCAGCCGTTGCGCCTGAAGCCCCGGTGCAGCGCCAGGCAGGCGACGGCTATCACGCCTATGACCAGACCGTAGCCGTACCGCCAGCCCAGCTCCGGCATGTGGTCGAAATTCATGCCGTACACCCCGCAGACCATCGTGGGCACCGCGACGATGGCGGCCCATGCCGTGATCTTCCGCATGTCCTCGTTCTGCGCGACCGTCACCCGGGCGAGGTGTGCCTGGAGGATCGAGTTGAGGAGTTCGTCGAACGCCGCGATCTGTTCGGTGGCCCGCAGCAGGTGGTCGGCGACGTCGCGGAAGTAGGCCTGTATCTCCGGGTCGACCACACGGAACGGCCGCGTGGCCAGCTCCTCCAGCGGCCGGCCGAGCGGCACCACGGCCCGCCGCAGCTCCAGCAGTTCGCGCTTGAGCTGGTAGATGCGCCCCGGGTCCACCCGCGCGCCGTTCTCCGCGAAGACCTCCGTCTCGACGTGGTCGACGTCCTCCTGGACCGACTCGATGACGCTCAGGAAGTCGTCCACCACATGGTCCGCGACCGCGTGCAGCACCGCCGACGGTCCCTTGGCGAGCTGCGCCGGATCGGACTCCAGCCCTTCCCGCAACGGCCCCAGCGAGCCGTGCCGCCCGTGCCGCACGGTGATCACGAAGTCCTGCCCGGCGAACACCATGATCTCGCCGGTGCTCACCACCTCGCTGGTGGCGGTGAGCTCCTCGTGCTCCACGTAGCAGACCGTCTTGAACACGGCGAAGAGCGTCTCTCCGTACCGCTCCACCTTGGGCCGCTGGTGGGCCTCGATCGCGTCCTCGACCGCCAGCGGATGCAGCTCGAACAGCTCCGCGACCCCCGCGAACTCCTCGTCCGTAGGCTCGTGCAGGCCGAGCCAGACGAAGCCCGCCCCGCGTCTGCGCATCCGCGCCACGGCCTCGACCGGATCGCCGCCCTCGGGCGTGCGGACACCGTCCCGGTAGGTCACGCAGTTCACCACCGAGGAACCCAGCGGGGAACGGGCGTGGTGGCTCAGGTCCACCCGCGGCCGTCGGCGGGCCAGCCGTGCCACCTTCCGGAGGCCGCCGGTCCCTCCCAGCCCCGTGACCTTCCGCAGATTCCCCGCCATGGTCATCCGAATCTCCTCGCGTGGGTCCCCTCGCGCCGTGCTTCCCGCGCCTTGGCACGCCAGTCTGCCAGGCCGGCGGGTACGGCGAACGCGCCTGTGGAAACGGCGGGTTCCGCTTTGTTCCCGCCTGTGGACGGGCCGCGAGGGGGCTGCGCAGGCCCCGCCCCGGGGGCCCCGGCCGCCCGGAGGAGGCCCTGGTGCCGGAGCGTCGTCCCCTTCGCACAAGCGGGACAACTGGGATGATCGCCGCATGACGCGAACCGACGGATACCTCCTCGACAACGGCAGGTCCGAGGCGGCGGAGCGCTTCGACGCCTTCGCCACCCTCTTCGACCCCACGACGTTCCGGCACCTGGAGGCACTCGGCGTCGGCCCCGGCTGGCGCTGCTGGGAGGCCGGGGCCGGAGGCACCTCCGTGGTGTCGTGGCTGGCCAAGCGGGTCGGACCGACCGGCAGGGTCCTCGCGACGGACATCGACACCTCACGGGTCGTCCCGGCCGGCCGGCCGCCGGTCGAGGTGCGCGTGCACGACGTGGGCGCGGAGGAACCGCCGGGGGAGGGCTTCGACCTGGTGCACGCCCGGCTCGTCCTCGTCCATGTCCCCGACCGGGACCGGGCGTTGCGGTCGATGATCAGGGCCTTGCGCCCCGGTGGCCGCCTCCTCGTCGAGGACGCCGACCCGGCGCTCCAGCCCCTGCTCTGCCCCGACGAGCACGGACCCGAGCAGCAGCTGGCGAACAGGCTCCGCAACGGCTTCCGCCAACTGCTGTCCCACCGCGGTGCCGACCTCTCCTACGGCCGCCGGCTGCCCCGGCTGCTCCGGGAGGCGGGGCTGCGCCGAGTGGAGGCCGACGCCTACTTCCCGGTCACCTCTCCCGCGTGCGCCGCCCTGGAGTCCGCGACGGTACGACAGCTCCGCGACCAGCTGGTCGCCGCCGGGGTCGCCACCCACGACGACATCGACCGCCACCTCGCCAACGTCGCGTCCGGCGGGATGGACCTCGCGACCGCGCCGATGATCTCGGCGTGGGGGCGCAAGGCATAACCCCGGCTACCCGTCGGCCGCTCGCCGGTCGGCCGTTCGCGGCGGTCTCCCGCCCACTCGTTCGACCGCCCGTGCTCCGGCCCGGCACCCGGCGGCCGCCGCCTCCCCGGGCTCCGCGCCCCCGAGCAGCGCGGCGAGGAACGCGCCGGTGAAGGCGTCGCCGGCCCCCGTGCTGTCCCGGGGCGACGCCCTGACCGCGGCCACCCGTGCGCTCACGCTGCCGGACCGGGCCACCAGGGCACCTTCCGCGCCCTGCTTGACGATCACCAGCGGGACGTGCCGACTGAGCTTCGCGGCCGCGTCCCCCGCGTCGGGCAGGCCGGTGAGCAGACAGGCCTCGTCACGACTGGGCAGCAGCACGTCCACGCCCTCGACGAGGCCGAGGAAACGGTCGACGCCCAGCGCGGTGAGGAACCCGGCCGACGCCGGGTCCAGGCTGACCGGCACTCCACGCGCGCGGGCCGCCGACAGGGCGGCCGACACCAGCGCGCGGCTCGGCTCCGAGAACAGCAGGTAGCCCGAGAGGTGCAGCCGGTCCACGCCGTCGAGCAGCGCGTCCGACCAGTCGTCCGGCCCGAACCGCAGCGACGCCCCGCTGTCGGTGAGGAACGTCCGCTCGGCCGAGTCGGCGGTGTCGACCAGGCAGATCACCGTCCCCGTGGGCGCCGCCGCGTCGACGACGAGGAGCGGCCGCACCCCGCACGCCGCCAGCTCCCGTTCGTGCCATGCGCAGGCGTCGGCACCCACCCGGCCCAGCAGCCGTACCTCCGCGCACCCTTCGTGCGCGGCCCAGCAGGCCACGTTGGCACCCGCCCCGCCGGGCAGCCGCCGGACCGTGGCGGCGGTGTCCGTACCGGCGGCCAGTGGTCCCCGGTGCCGGGCGACGACGTCCGTGACCACGTCCCCGACGACCAGCAGCACACCGCCCGGCGCCACCGTCACGCCCCGGTCCAGGCCGCGGCGATCCGGGCCGCCAGCCGCACGTTCCCCCGTACCGCCGCCAGGTTGGCGCTCAGCGAGGCGCCGTCGGTGAGCCGTACCAGGCGCTCCAGGAGGAACGGCGTGACCGCCTGGCCCGTGACCCCCTCCGCCTCGCAGGCGTGCAGCGCGTCGGCGAGCACGCGCGCGTGGAGCGCCGGATCGAGCTGCTCCTCCTCGGGCACGGGGTTGGCGACCACGAGCGCGGACCGCGGCCCGCCCAGCGCGCCCTGCGCCCGCATGACCGCCGCCACCTGCTCCGGATCGTCCAGCGTCCAGTCCACCGGATGTCCCGAGTCGGACAGGTAGAAGCCGGGGAAGCGGTCCGTCCCGTACCCGGCCACGGCGACCCCCAGCGTCTCCAGCCGCTGCAGGGTCGCCGGTACGTCCAGGATGGACTTCACGCCCGCGCAGACCACCGTGATCCGGGTGCGGGCCAGCAGGCCCAGGTCGGCCGACTCGTCCTGCGTCACCGTCCACTCCCGGTGGACGCCGCCCAGCCCTCCGGTCGCGAACACCCGCACGCCCGCGAGAGCGGCGAGCAGGGCGGTCGCCGACACGGTGGTCGCCCCGCTCGCGCCGCAGGCCACCGCGAGCGGCAGGTCCCGGTGCCCCAGCTTGCGGATGCCGTCCTCGTTGGCGACCCGCTCCAGCTGCTCCTTGTCCAGACCGACGTGCGGCCGCCCGTCCAGGACGGCGATCGTCGCCGGTACGGCGCCCTCCTGCCGTACCGCCTCCTCCAGCTCCCGCGCCACCAGCAGATTGCGCGGGCGCGGCAAGCCGTGCGCGATGATCGTGGACTCCAGGGCCACCACGGGGCGACGGGTGTCCAACGCCTCCCGTACCTCTTGCGACACCACCAGCATCACGAGCCTGCCTCCTGCCGACGGTTCTCCCTCAGCTCCGGTCTCTCTCATCCCTGGCGGGCGCGGGACCGCGCCAAACCCCGCCAGTGCACCGACGGACCCCTTGCGGCGCCGGGGACCGGCCACGAGCCTGGGAGCCATGACGGACAACACGACACGCCTCGACCACGTCGTCCTCTGGGTGCGCGACCCGGTCGCCGCGGCCGCTTTCTACGAGAAGAACCTGGGCTTCGAACCGCTGCGGGTCACCGAGTACGCCGCGGGGACCGTGAGCTTCCCCTCCGTGCGTATCAACGACGAGACCATCCTCGACCTCGCACCGCACGCCATGGCGGAGCGCATGCGCGTGGTCCCCGGCGCCGACGCCGGCGCCGGGCACCCCGTCAACCACATCTGCGTGTCCCTGCCCGCACCCGACTTCGACGCCCTGCGCACCCGCCTGCAGGAGCAGTCCGTCCCCGTCTCGGACCTCTCGCACGACTCCTACGGCGCCCGCGGCATGGCCAGGCGAAGCTTCTACTTCGGCGACCCGGACGGCAACATCATCGAGGCCCGGCACTACGAGTAGCCCCACCCGGCCGCTGCCCGCCCTTCAGAACAACGGTTCGGGCAGCACGCCCTCCAGCGCGAGCAGCCGCCGCTTGGTGTCCACACCGCCGCCGAACCCGCCGATGCCGCCGTCGCTCTCCACGACCCGGTGGCACGGCACGACGACCGGCAGCGGATTGGCGCCCATGGCCATGCCCACCGCCTGCGCGGCGCCCGGCTGCCCCACCCGGCCGGCCAGGTCGCCGTACCCGACGACCTGGCCGTAGGGGACGCCGGACGCCAGCTCGCGCAGCACCTGCCGGTTGAAGCCCGAGATCAGCGACCAGTCCAACGGCACGTCGAAGTCACGCCTCCTGCCCGCGAAGTACGCCTCCACCTGGCGTATCGCCTCGGCCAGCAGCGGGGAACCGGGCGCCTCGACCGGCTCCGTGCCCAGCCGGGCCGCGAGCCTTTCGAGCGCCCGGTCGCGCGTGGCGTCGGTGGCGTGGAACACCACGTTGACCAGACCGTCGCGGGTGGCGGCCAGCAGCAGCGGACCGATGCCGGTCCCGACGACGGTCCACACGACCTGCTGTTCGTACTGCCCAGGGCTGTCCATGCGGCCACGGTACGGCCCGCCACTGACAACGCCGGGTCAGTCCACCGCGTCCCGCACCACGTCGGGCTTGTTGGTGATGATGCCGTCGACGTCGTACCCGGCGACCCGGCGCGCGGTGTCCGCGTCGTCCACCGTCCAGGTGAGTACCTCCAGCGGCCTGCCGTGCGGCCCGGTGAACGCGTGGACCGCTGACACGTAGCTCATGGAGAGCGAGCCGTGCGACGGGTTGATCTGGTCGGCGAACTCCGCGTACGCCGGCAGCTCCGAGACGGCCGGGGTGCCGAGGAACCCGGTCTTGACGGCGGGCTTGAGATCGTGGACCGTCCGGATGCTGTCGGCGTCGAAGCTCTGCACGACCAGCCGCCCGGCCACGTGCCGCCGGTCGAGCCAGCCCTCGTTGGCGAGGACCTTGAGGGTCTGCCGCTCGATGCCCGGGTACTGCCCGGGGCTCTTCAGCTCCAGCAGCAGCTTCTGGTGGTTGCGCTCCACCCGGTTCACGTACTGCTCCAGCGTCGGCACGCGCGCGCCCGCGTACGCGGGGCCGAACCAGCTCCCCGCGTCCAGCCGCGCGATCTCGGCGGCCGTGAAGTCCTTCACCTTCCAGGGCGACCGGTCGGGGAAGACCTCCTCCACGTCGGTCGTACGGGCCAGGCTCTCGTCGTGCAGGACGACGAGCTCGCCGTCGCGGGTGCGCTGGACGTCGTTCTCCACCCAGCGGATGCCCAGCTCGGCCGCCCGGTCGACGGCGGCCAGCGTGTTCTCCGGCGCGTACCCCGAAGCGCCCCGGTGGGCGACGACCGTGGGCCCGTCGTCGCCCGCCCCGTCGGTCCGGGCGTGCGAGAGGGGAGCCGTGAGGGCGACTCCAAGAAGGGCGGTGGTCGTGACGGCTACTGCGCGCACGTGCATGCGTACTCCTCGCGTCGAACGATCACGGACAGCACCACTGTGACACCAGAGCGTCAACCAAAGAGAGGTGCGGAGTGGCCACAGGCTGAATGGAGTTGCTCAACTACGCTCACGGGGACGGCACAACTGGGGCGAGGCCGTGATTCTTTGCCGGAGAACCGTTCGACCATTCCGGTGGGCGTCATACTCTCTGCCTCGACCCTGATCGTTCGCGCGGTTCTGGGAGGGGGCGCACATCGCAAGGAACCGGGACACCACCGGGGCGTAAGAAGGCGGAAAGGCAGCCGCACATGCACAGCACGGTCGACGGATTCAGCTACGGACTCGTCACACCGCTGGTGGCCTACCTCATGGCCTGCCTCGGCGGCGCGCTCGGCCTGCGCTGCACCGCCAGGGCCGTGCTGGTCACCCGTTCCTGGCGCCCGGGATGGCTCGCCCTCGGCTCGGCGGCGATCGGCTCCGGCATCTGGACCATGCACTTCGTCGCGATGATGGGCTTCACGATCGAACACACGCCGATCCGCTACGACTGGCTGATGACCTTCGCCAGCCTGGCCGTCGCCATCGTCATGGTGGGGGTCGGGATCTTCATCGTCGGCTACCGGGGCGCGAGCGGGACGGCGCTGTTCACCGGCGGCACCATCACCGGCCTGGGCATCGCCTCGATGCACTACCTGGGAATGGCCGGGATGCACCTGGACGGACAGCTGACGTACAACACGTTCACCGTCGCCGTGTCCGTCGTCATAGCCATGGCCGCCGCCACCGCCGCCCTGTGGGCGGCCGGACAGGTCCGGGGCTTCCTGTGGAGCGTGGGCGCCGCACTGATCATGGGACTGGCCGTCACCGGCATGCACTACACGGGGATGGCCGCCGTCGAGGTCCATGTCAGCGGCACGGCCGAACCCTCCACAGGCGGCTCGCCCGCAGAACTGCTCGCTCCCATGCTGATCGGCCCCCTCGCATTCCTCCTCCTCGCCGGCGCCGTCGTCGTGCTCGACCCGCTGATGGTCATGGGGAAGCCCGCGGCGGCCCCCGTCGAGCGGAAGCCGGGCATCCCCGCCCACGCCGACGCCGCGCGCACGATCCGTCACCCGGCGCACCACCCCGCGCGCCGCGCCCGCCGCCCCCTCGTCCACCGGCGCCCCCGCACCCCGCAGAACCGCTGACCGGGACCCGTTGTCAGTGCGGGGTCGTACGGTGGAACCCATGCGGCCCGTTTCCCAGATCGAACGCACGGTGGCGCCCTTCGAGGTCGTCAGTCCCTACCAGCCCAACGGCGACCAGCCGGCGGCCATCGCCGAGCTGGCCCGGCGCGTCCAGGCAGGCGAGAAGGACGTCGTCCTGCTCGGCGCGACCGGCACCGGCAAGTCCGCCACCACCGCGTGGATGATCGAGAAGCTCCAGCGCCCCACCCTGGTGATGGCGCCGAACAAGACCCTGGCCGCCCAGCTGGCGAACGAGTTCCGCGAGCTGCTCCCCAACAACGCCGTCGAGTACTTCGTCTCGTACTACGACTACTACCAGCCCGAGGCCTACGTCCCCCAGTCGGACACCTACATCGAGAAGGACTCCTCGGTCAACGAGGAGGTGGAGCGGCTGCGCCACTCCGCCACGAACTCGCTGCTCACCCGACGCGACGTCATCGTGGTCGCCTCCGTGTCCTGCATCTACGGCCTCGGCACTCCGCAGGAGTACGTCGACCGCATGGTCCCGCTGCGGGTCGGCGAGGAGCACGACCGGGACGAGCTGCTGCGCCGCTTCGTCGACATCCAGTACACGCGCAACGACATGGCCTTCGCCCGCGGCACCTTCCGGGTGCGCGGCGACACCATCGAGATCTTCCCGGTCTACGAGGAGCTGGCCGTCCGCATCGAGATGTTCGGCGACGAGATCGAGGCCCTGTCCACGCTCCACCCGGTCACCGGCGAGATCATCAGCGACGACCAGCAGCTGTACGTCTTCCCGGCCTCCCACTACGTCGCCGGTCCCGAGCGCCTGGAGCGGGCGGTCAACGACATCGAGAAGGAGCTGGCCGAGCGCCTGACCGAGCTGGAGAAGCAGGGCAAGCTCCTGGAGGCCCAGCGGCTGCGGATGCGCACCACCTACGACATCGAGATGCTCCGCCAGATCGGCTCCTGCTCCGGCGTGGAGAACTACTCGATGCACTTCGACGGCCGCTCGCCCGGCTCCCCTCCGAACACGCTGCTGGACTACTTCCCGGACGACTTCCTGCTCGTCATCGACGAGTCGCACGTCACCGTCCCGCAGATCGGCGCCATGTACGAGGGCGACGCCTCCCGCAAGCGGACCCTGGTCGACCACGGCTTCCGGCTGCCCTCCGCGCTCGACAACCGCCCGCTGAAGTGGGAGGAGTTCCAGGAGCGCATCGGCCAGACCGTGTACCTGTCGGCCACCCCGGGCGCCTACGAGCTCTCCCGCTCGGACGGCGCCGTCGAGCAGATCATCCGCCCCACCGGTCTGGTCGACCCCGAGGTCGTCGTCAAGCCCACCGAGGGCCAGATCGACGACCTGGTGCACGAGATCCGCAAGCGCACCGAGAAGGACGAGCGCGTCCTGGTCACCACCCTCACCAAGAAGATGGCCGAGGACCTCACCGACTACTTCCTGGAGCTCGGCATCCAGGTCCGCTACCTCCACAGCGACGTCGACACGCTGCGCCGCGTCGAGCTGCTGCGCGAGCTGCGCGCCGGCGAGTACGACGTCCTGGTCGGCATCAACCTGCTGCGTGAGGGCCTCGACCTGCCCGAGGTGTCCCTGGTGGCGATCCTCGACGCCGACAAGGAGGGCTTCCTGCGCTCCGGCACCTCCCTGATCCAGACCATCGGCCGCGCGGCGCGCAACGTCTCCGGCCAGGTCCACATGTACGCGGACAAGATCACGCCGGCGATGGAGAAGGCCATCGACGAGACCAACCGCCGGCGCGAGAAGCAGGTCGCCTTCAACAAGGCGAACGGCATCGACCCGCAGCCCCTCCGCAAGAAGATCAACGACATCGTCGCGCAGATCGCCCGCGAGGACGTCGACACCGAACAGCTCCTCGGCTCGGGCTACCGCCAGACGAAGGAGGGCAAGGGCGCCAAGGCCCCCGTGCCCGCGCTGGGCGGCCAGGCGACGGGCGGAGCCAAGGCGGCCAAGGGCAGGGCCAAGGAGACGCCGGTGACCGACCGCCCCGCGGCGGAGCTGGCCGAGCAGATCGAGGACCTCACCACCCGGATGCGGGCGGCCGCGGCCGACCTCCAGTTCGAGATCGCGGCCCGGCTGCGCGACGAGGTCTCCGAGATGAAGAAGGAACTGCGCCAGATGAAGGAGGCGGGCCTGGCCTGACGGCACGTCCGGGGCACGCGCTGTGTTGCAAGACCGACACAAAGCGCGGACCGGGGTGGGGCACTGTCAGTGCCCCTGCGTAGGGTTCTGGTCAACCGCGGAGACCGCGGCAACAGGGGACAGTTCGAGAGGGGATCAGCGCGTGACCGTCAACATGACCAAGGGTCAGGCCATCAGTCTGCAGAAGAGCGACGGCGGCAGCCTGACGTCGGTGCGCATGGGTCTCGGCTGGCAGGCGGCTCCCCGGCGCGGCCTGTTCGGTTCGCGCACCCGGGAGATCGACCTGGACGCCTCCGCGGTCCTCTTCGCGGACAAGCAGCCGGTCGACGTCGTCTTCTTCCGCCACCTGGTGAGCGACGACGGCTCGGTGCGCCACACCGGGGACAACCTCGTCGGCGGTGTCGGCCAGGGCGGCGACGACGAGGCGGTCCTCGTCGACCTGCAGCGCGTTCCGGTCCACATCGACCAGATCGTCTTCACGGTGAACTCCTTCACCGGCCAGACCTTCCAGGAGGTGCAGAACGCCTTCTGCCGCCTGGTCGACGAGACCAACGGCCAGGAACTCGCCCGCTACACGCTGGCGGGCGGCGGAGCGTTCACGGCCCAGATCATGGCCAAGGTGCACCGCGCGGGCCAGGGCTGGGCGATGACCGCCATCGGCACCCCGGCCAACGGCCGCACCTTCCAGGACCTGATGCCGGCGATCCTGCCGGTCCTGTAGCGGCCGAAGCAGCCGGCCTGCGGGAGTCCGGCCCGTAGCAGTCCGACATGAACGGCCGGTCCCGCTCGCGGGACCGGCCGGCCCGCATGACGTCTCGCGGGTGCCACACGAATGACACAGGGGGAAAGGCGATGACGGCCGAGCTGACGCGGGGACAGAACCACCCGCTGCCCCGGGCTCGTCTCGAGATCCGGGTCTCGGCCGGCACGCCGGTCGTGGCCGGGGCCACGCTCGGCGACGAGAACGGCACCATCCACGGCGTCGAACGGGTGGCCCACCCGGGCGCGCCCACCCTGCCGGGCCTCGAAGTCTCCCGGCAGGCCGCCGCCGACCACCGCCTCGCGGTGGACCTGGACGCCGTGTCCGACGCGGTGCACCGCGTCAGTGTGCTGCTCGCCCTGCCCGTCGGCGGGAACGGTCCGGCCCGGTTCGGTGCCGTCGCCGCCCCCTTCATCGCCGTCACGGACCTCGACGGCGGCGAGGTCGCCAGCTACACCGTCACCGGCCTGGAGGCCGAAACCGCCGTCGTCGCCCTGGAGCTCTACCGGCGCCAGGGCGCCTGGAAGGTCCGCGCCGTCGGCCAGGGCTACGCGGGCGGACTCGCCGAGCTTCTCGCCGACCAGAAGCTGTCCCAGGCCCACCAGCTCGCGGCGAGCATCCACGAGGCGGTATCGAGCGGGCTGGCCCGTTCGATACCGGCCCCTCCGGCCACCGCCCCGGCGCACCGCCCGGACCACGGGACCGCGCCCCGGACCGGCCCCGGCGCTCCCGTACCGCCGCCGACGTCTCCGTACGACCCCCAGGGCGCTTCCGCCCCCGGCCCGCAGACGCCCGGGGCGGCCGGACGGTCCGGGGCTCCGCAGCCGTACCCGGGCGGGCCGGGGGAGCCCGCCACCACCGGCCAGCCGTCCGCGTCCGCCCCCGCCGGAGGCGGGCCGATCGACTACAGCCACCCGCGTCGGCAGAACGCGGCGCCGCCCCCGCCCCCGCCGGCCGCGCCCCCTGCCGAACCCGGCCAGTCCGCCCGGCCCGTCGCGGGCGACGCCACCGGCTGGTCCATGGAGGAGCGGCTCTACAACCAGGTGTGGGGCATGTTCGAGGACCTGGCCCGCACCACGGCCGCCTACCGCAGCGCCGTCGACTTCGCCGAATCCCGCATGGAGAAGGAACTCGACCAGGTGCTGTCCGATCCCCGCAGCCGGATCGGCGGACAGGGTGACGCCGCCCGCGAGGCGGCCCGCTCGCGGCACGGCCAGCTGGTGTCCCAGGCCCGGGAGGTCCTGGACCGGGACGTCGCCCAGCTCGTCGCCGAGGCCGAGGTCGTCGAGCCCGCCCTGCCGGCGGCCTTCGCACGCTGGGACAACCCCGTCTGGCACGCCTACCGCGTCCCCATGGAGATCCCGATGGCCCTGAGGCTGGGCGATCTCCATCTGCCGGAGGCCGACCGGATACGCGTCCCGATGCTGATCCGGCTGCCGCTGGAGCGCGGCCTGTGGATCGACAGCGGACGCTCCCCTTCGCTCGACGGTTCGTTCGCCGACTCCCACGAGATGCGGCGCCTAGGCCTGGAGGCGGCCGTCGCCCACGCGGCCCGGCTGCTCGCCATCTACCCGGCGGGCGAGTTCACCGTGCACGTCATCGACCCGGCCGGATCCGGGGCGCAGGCACTGGCGCCGCTGGTGCAGAGCGGAGTGCTCGCCGCGCCGCCCGCCCAGGGAGCGGTGGGGACGGCGGACGTGCTGGCCCGTCTCACCCAGCGCGTCGACCTGGTCCAGATGGCGTTGCGCGCAGGTGCCCCGGACGCGCTCCCGCCCGGCCTCGACACCTCGCAGCAGCTGCTGATCGTCAACGACTTCCCGCACGGTTTCGACGACCGGGCCGTCAACCAGCTGCGCTACCTCGCCGACGAGGGTCCGGCCGTCGGCGTTCATCTGATGATGGTCGCCGACCGCGAGGAGTCCGCCGGGTTCGGACCGCTGCTCGACCCCCTGTGGCGCTCGCTGCTCCGGCTGACTCCGGTGGCCGACGACCACCTCGCCGACCCGTGGGTCGGGCATGCCTGGACCTACGAGCCCCCACTCGTGCCGCCCGGCAGCCAGGTGCTCCGACAGGTGCTCTCCCAGGTCGCCGCCGCCCGTCGGTCATGGGGCCGGTGACCACCTCCGAGCTGGGCTTTTGAGCTTTATTTGCAAATCTCTTTACCTTCCCTTGGGGATTGGGGTACTGTCGTCCGTACGGAGGGGAGTACT
The DNA here is from genome assembly GCF_044590125.1 of Streptomyces sp. BBFR25. NCBI lineage: Bacteria > Bacillati > Actinomycetota > Actinomycetes > Kitasatosporales > Streptomycetaceae > Streptomyces > Streptomyces sp. BBFR25. Next base: position 2,269,041 of record NZ_CP172447.1, on the reverse strand, counting down.
CCCTGTCTGTGCGGCGTACCCGTCAATACGGATCAGGCCAGATCCCGGGGCGTCGGCCCGTGGTTCCGGGCGCATCGCGCGTCCCGGACTCCTGGGTGGAAGAGACCTCCGGCAGCGACGACGCTGACATTTGCCGTGTGACGTACTGCCGGAGGCGTAGTGGAAGTTTCGGTGACCCTGTGGGTCCTGACCATCGTGGGCCTTGCCGCCCTCATCGCGGTCGATTTCTTCATCGGCCGCAAACCGCACGACGTATCGATCAAGGAAGCCGGTATCTGGACCGGCGTCTGGATCGCCTTGGCGGGCCTCTTCGGGCTCGGCCTGCTCCTCTTCGGAGGCGGTGAACCCGCCGGCGAGTTCTTCGCGGGCTTCATCACCGAGAAGTCGCTGAGCGTGGACAACCTCTTCGTCTTCGTCCTGATCATGGCGAAGTTCGCGGTTCCCTCGCAGTACCAGCAGCGGGTTCTGCTCATCGGTGTCCTCATAGCCCTGGTCCTGAGGGCCATCTTCATCGCCGCGGGCGCCGCGATCCTCGCCAGCTTCGCCTGGGTCTTCTACATCTTCGGTGCCTTCCTCATCTACACCGCCTGGAAGCTCATCCAGGAGGCCAGGGCCGACGAGGAGGACGAGGAGTTCGAGGAGAACAAGCTCCTCAAGGCCGCCGAGCGACGCTTCGGGGTCGCCGACCGGTACCACGGCACCAAGCTGTGGATCGAGGAGAACGGCAAGCGGATCATGACCCCGATGCTGGTCGTGATGCTCGCCATCGGCACCACCGACGTGCTCTTCGCGCTCGACTCCATCCCGGCGATCTTCGGTCTGACGCAGGACCCGTACATCGTGTTCACGGCCAACGCGTTCGCCCTCATGGGCCTGCGACAGCTGTACTTCCTCATCGGTGGTCTGCTGAAGAAGCTGGTCCACCTCTCGTACGGTCTGTCCGTGATCCTGGGCTTCATCGGCGTCAAGCTGGTGCTGCACGCCCTGCACGAGTCCGGTGTCCACGTCCCCGAGATCAGCATCCCGGTCTCGCTCGGCGTGATCTGCTCCGTCCTGATCGTCACCACGATCACCAGCCTCCGTGCCTCGAAGAAGCAGGCCGAGGCGGAAGCGGCGGCCGCCGGAAGCGGCGAAGCAACGAAGGACAGCATCGAGGCCTGATCGACCCGGGCCCGGGAGCGGCGAACGGCGGTAAGCCCTTCGCCGCTCCCCGCATGCTCGACGTGCTCGTCGGGCCCGCGTGCTCGGTGAGTGAGGGCGCCGGAGATCCGGAATGCGGCGCCCGTCGCCCTCTGCGACGATCACCGCATGGTCACCGGTCCCAGGGCGCTCCTCGCACAGTGGACGACCGTCACGCCCGTGATCGCGGTCGTATTGCTGGCTTTCACCTGGGGCCGCCCATTGCCCGGCGCGGTCGTCGCGCTGCTCACGATCGTCCTGGCGGCGTCCGTCCTGGCCGCCGTGCACCATGCCGAGGTGGTCGCCCACCGGGTCGGCGAGCCCTTCGGCTCCCTGGTCCTCGCCATCGCGGTCACGGTCATCGAGGTCGCGCTCATCGTGACCCTGATGGCGGACGGCGGCGACAAGAGCGCCTCCCTGGCCCGGGACACGGTCTTCGCGGCCGTCATGATCACCTGCAACGGGGTCGTCGGCCTCAGCCTCCTGGTCGCCTCGCTGCGACACGGGATCGCGGTGTTCAACCCGGAGGGCACCGGTGCCGCCCTCGCGACGGTGGCGACCCTGGCCACCCTCAGCCTGGTGCTGCCGACCTTCACCACCAGCGCGCCCGGGCCGGAGTTCTCCACCGTGCAGCTGACCTTCGCCGCGCTGTCCTCGCTCGTCCTCTACGGCTTGTTCATCGCGACCCTGACCGTGCGGCACCGCGACTACTTCTTGCCGATCACCCGGCAGGGCGAAGTGATCACGGCCGAGGAACACGCCCACGCACCGTCCGCGCGCACGGCCCTGCTCAGCCTGGGAATGCTGGGCCTGGCCCTGATCGGGGTCGTCGGCCTCGCCAAGGGAGTGTCGCCGACCATCGAGGACGGGGTGGCGGCCGCCGGGCTCCACCACGCCGTGGTCGGCGTCATCATCGCCTTGCTGGTCCTGCTCCCCGAAACCATCGCCGCGGTGCGTTCCGCGCGCCGGGACCGGGTGCAGACCAGCCTGAACCTGGCGCTCGGTTCGGCCATGGCCAGCATCGGCCTGACCATCCCCGCCGTCGCCCTGGCCTCCGTGTGGCTCAGCGGGCCGCTGGTGCTCGGCCTCAGCTCCATCCACATGGTGCTGCTCGCCCTGACCGTGGTGGTGGCCTCCCTGACGGTCGTGCCGGGCCGGGCCACGCCCTTGCAGGGCGGCGTCCACCTGGTGCTGTTCGCGGCCTACCTGGAACTGGCCGTCAACCCGTAGGCCGGGGACGGGCATTCGGTGCACCGTGATAGACCGGGGACCGAGCGGCGATCGCGCCGCACCCCCTCACGGACCGGAGGAACCGTGCCCCGCACCCTGGCCAACGCCCCGATCATGATCCTGAACGGGCCCAACCTGAACCTGCTCGGCCGGCGCCAGCCGGAGATCTACGGCTCCGAGACCCTCGGCGACGTCGAGGCGCTGTGCGTGAAGGCGGCGGCCGCGCACGGCGGCACGGTGGACTTCCGGCAGTCCAACCACGAGGGCGAACTGGTCGACTGGATCCACGAAGCCCGGCTGAACCACTGCGGGATCGTGATCAACCCCGCCGCCTACTCGCACACGTCCGTCGCCATCCTGGACGCGCTCAACGCGTGCGACGGGCTGCCGGTGGTGGAGGTCCACATCTCCAACATCCACCAGCGTGAGGCGTTCCGGCACCACTCCTACGTGTCGCAGCGCGCCGACGGAGTCGTCGCGGGGTGCGGGGTGCAGGGGTACGTCTTCGGTGTGGAGCGGATCGCGGCCCTGGCCGGGGCGGGCTCGGCCAGAGCCTGAGGTGCCGGGGCCGCCGGCCGGGGGGCGGGGATCGGGAGGCCGGCGGCCCGTGCCGCCCAGGAGCCGTCGTTCCCGTGCGGGGCTGCCACCAGTCGACCGCGTGGCACCGGTGCGCGGGAGCGCGCGCGGACCGCGGGTGTGTGCGAACGCTTCACACGGGGCGCGTACGGAGGCGCGAGAGCGCGGGCCCGGGGCCGACGCGCCCGGCCGTCACCAGCCGCGGGCCCGCCATTCCGGCAGGTGCGGCCGCTCCGCGCCGAGCGTCGTGTCGTTGCCGTGCCCGGGGTAGACCCACGTCTCGTCCGGGAGCGCGGCGAAGACCTTGGTCTCCACGTCGTGGAGGAGACTGGCGAACGCCTTCGGATCCTTGTGGGTGTTGCCCACACCGCCTGGGAAGAGACAGTCCCCGGTGAACACATGAGGATGCCCGTGCGGGTCGTCGTAGACGAGGACGATGGAGCCCGGTGTGTGTCCGACGAGGTGGCGTGCGGTCAGCTCCACCTGCCCCACCCGGATCGTGTCGCCGTCGTCGACCAGGACGTCGGTCGGCACCGGGATGCCCTCGGCGTCGTGCCGGCCGGCGTGGGTGCGGGCGCCGGTGGCCGCGACGACCTCGGCGAGGGCCTGCCAGTGGTCGCCGTGCCGGTGGGTGGTGACGACGGACGCGATGCCTCCGTCACCGATCGTGCCGAGCAGCGAGTGCGCGTCGTTGGCGGCGTCGATCAGCAGTTGCTCGTCGGTGGCCCGGCAGCGCAGCAGATAGGCGTTGTTGTCCATCGGGCCGACCGCGACCTTGGTGATCATCAGGTCCTTGAGCTCGTGCACGTCGGCGGGGCCGCCGACCCGCACCTCTCCGCTGTACGTCATGACCGCCAGCCTAGCGCCGGGAGACCCTCCGCAGGACGCCTCCCGCCCGCCTACAGGGGAGGCAGCGCCGGCAGCGGACCGCCCTCCACCCGGAGCGCCGAGCCCTCACGGCGACCGGCGAGCCAGCCGAGCAGATCGGCCGGGGGACCGGTGACGGTCACCTCGGTGGTACCCGCCTCCCGTCCCGTGCGCCACGCGCGCGTGCCGTCCGTGAGCCGGGTCGGCGGCACCTCGGGGTGACCGGCGAACCGGGCGGCGAGGAAGTCGGTCTCCCGCTCGGTGAACTCCGCCGGAAGATCTTCCAGCTCGTAGCCGATGCCCAGGTCCACATGGTGCAGTTCCACCTCGACCCACCGCCGGAACGGCACCCTGGAGGCCGAGTCCGTGACCCCGTTGCGCAGCTCCACGGTGCGCGACCAGTCCGCGGGGACGGCCGAGACGTCCTGGAACCGGGCCGCGCTCTCGCGCACGTCCGCGAGCTGCGCGTCCAGGGGGCGTGGGGCGTCCCGCTCGATGTCGGCGTCCCGGGCCTCGCCGGAGACGTACATGGGGCGTCCTTCGAGGACGTTCACGAGAGCGTCCGCGTTGCGGGCGAGGTGGGCCAGGACATGGCCGCGACTCCAGCCGGGAAGCCGTGACGACTCCGTCACGGACGCGTTGTCCAGTTTCCCGACCGCGGTGAGCAGCCGATCGGTCGCGTCACGTACAGACGCCAGGTCATGAGCGTGATCCATCATGCTGCTGACCTTAGACCGAGCCACACCTTCGGGTGAAGGTTGTGGACGACCACCGTAATTCGAATGCACGTGCTATAAGGTCGACTGCGGCGTCGGGCATGCTGGGAAGTCGGGGTTTGTTGACAACCGGTGAATCCGACCGGCGTTGTCAGTGGCTCCCCCTAGTCTGAGAAAGACGGGGGCCTCGCCCCTGTCACTTCTCTCAAGAAAGGTGCGGACCGGCGTGGCCGACCGTCTCATCGTCCGTGGCGCGCGCGAGCACAACCTGAAGAACGTCTCGCTCGACCTGCCTCGCGACTCGCTCATCGTTTTCACGGGCCTGTCCGGGTCGGGCAAGTCCTCCCTGGCCTTCGACACGATCTTCGCCGAGGGCCAGCGGCGCTACGTGGAGTCGCTCTCCTCCTACGCCCGGCAGTTCCTCGGCCAGATGGACAAGCCGGACGTCGACTTCATCGAGGGCCTCTCCCCGGCGGTCTCCATCGACCAGAAGTCGACCTCGCGCAACCCGCGCTCCACGGTCGGCACCATCACCGAGGTCTACGACTACCTGCGCCTGCTCTTCGCCCGCATCGGCAAGCCGCACTGCCCCCAGTGCGGCCGCCCGATCTCGCGCCAGTCGCCGCAGGCCATCGTGGACAAGGTCCTGGAGCTGCCGGAGGGCAGCCGCTTCCAGGTGCTGTCGCCGCTGGTGCGCGAGCGCAAGGGCGAGTTCGTCGACCTCTTCGCCGACCTCCAGACCAAGGGCTACTCCCGCGCGCGAGTGGACGGCGAGACCGTCCAGCTGTCCAACCCGCCCACGCTGAAGAAGCAGGAGAAGCACACCATCGAGGTGGTCGTCGACCGCCTCACGGTCAAGGACACCGCCAAGCGGCGCCTCACCGACTCCGTGGAGACCGCCCTCGGCCTCTCCGGCGGCATGGTCGTGCTCGACTTCGTCGACCTCCCCGAGGACGACCCCGAGCGCGAGCGCATGTACTCGGAGCACCTGTACTGCCCGTACGACGACCTGTCCTTCGAGGAGCTGGAGCCCCGCTCCTTCTCCTTCAACTCGCCCTTCGGCGCCTGCCCCGACTGCTCCGGCATCGGCACCCGCATGGAGGTCGACCCGGAGCTGATCGTCCCCGACGAGGACAAGTCCCTCGACGAGGGCGCCATCCACCCCTGGTCGCACGGGCACACCAAGGACTACTTCGGCCGCCTGATCGGCGCCCTCGCGGACGCGCTCGGCTTCCGTACGGACATCCCCTTCGCGGGGCTGCCGGTGCGCGCCCGCAAGGCCCTGCTGTACGGCCACAAGACCCAGGTCGAGGTCCGCTACCGCAACCGGTACGGCCGCGAGCGCCGGTACACCACGGCCTTCGAGGGCGCGATCCCCTTCGTCAAGCGCCGGCACAGCGAGGCGGAGAGCGACGCCAGCCGCGAGCGCTTCGAGGGCTACATGCGCGAGGTGCCCTGCCCCACCTGTGAGGGCACGCGCCTCAAGCCCCTCGTCCTCGCGGTCACCGTCATGGGCAAGTCGATCGCCGAGGTCTCGGCGATGTCCATCAGCGACTGCGCGGACTTCCTGGGCGAGCTGACGCTCAACGCGCGGGACAAGAAGATCGCCGAGCGCGTGCTGAAGGAGGTCAACGAACGACTGCGGTTCCTGGTCGACGTCGGCCTGGACTACCTCTCGCTGAACCGCGCGGCGGGCACCCTCTCCGGCGGCGAGGCCCAGCGCATCCGGCTGGCCACCCAGATCGGCTCCGGACTCGTCGGCGTTCTGTACGTCCTCGACGAGCCGTCCATCGGCCTGCACCAGCGCGACAACCACCGGCTGATCGAGACCCTCGTCCGGCTGCGCGACATGGGCAACACGCTCATCGTCGTCGAGCACGACGAGGACACCATCAAGGTCGCCGACTGGATCGTCGACATCGGCCCCGGCGCCGGCGAGCACGGCGGCAAGGTGGTGCACAGCGGCTCCGTCAAGGAGCTGCTCGACAACGCCGAGTCGCAGACCGGGCTGTACCTGTCCGGGCGCAAGGCCATCCCGCTGCCCGACATCAGGCGCCCGCAGGACCCCTCCCGGCGGCTGACCGTGCACGGCGCGCGGGAGAACAACCTCCAGGACATCGACGTGTCCTTCCCGCTGGGCGTGTTCACGGCCGTCACCGGCGTCTCGGGCTCCGGCAAGTCGACGCTGGTCAACGACATCCTGTACACCCACCTGGCCCGCGAACTGAACGGCGCGCGGAACGTCCCGGGCAGGCACACGCGCGTGGACGGCGACGACCTCGTGGACAAGGTCGTCCACGTCGACCAGTCGCCCATCGGCCGCACCCCGCGGTCGAACCCGGCGACGTACACCGGCGTCTTCGACCACATCCGCAAGCTGTTCGCCGAGACGACGGAGGCGAAGGTGCGGGGCTACCTGCCCGGCCGCTTCTCCTTCAACGTCAAGGGCGGCCGCTGCGAGAACTGCGCGGGCGACGGCACGATCAAGATCGAGATGAACTTCCTCCCGGACGTCTACGTCCCGTGCGAGGTCTGCCACGGCGCCCGGTACAACCGGGAGACCCTGGAGGTCCACTACAAGGGCAAGTCCATCGCCGACGTCCTGAACATGCCGATCGAGGAGGCGACCGACTTCTTCGAGGCGGTCCCCGCCATCTCCCGGCACATGAAGACCCTGAAGGACGTCGGCCTCGGCTACGTCCGGCTCGGCCAGTCCGCGACCACCCTGTCCGGCGGCGAGGCCCAGCGCGTCAAGCTCGCCAGCGAGCTGCAGCGCCGCTCCACCGGGCGCACGGTCTACGTCCTGGACGAGCCGACCACCGGTCTGCACTTCGAGGACATCAGCAAGCTGCTGACGGTCCTCGGCGGCCTGGTCGACAAGGGCAACACGGTCATCGTCATCGAGCACAACCTCGACGTGATCAAGACCGCCGACTGGGTGGTCGACATGGGCCCCGAGGGTGGCGCCGGTGGTGGCCTGGTGGTCGCCGAGGGCACACCCGAGCAGGTCGCGGGCGTGCCCGCCAGCCACACCGGCAAGTTCCTGCGGGACGTCCTCGGCGCCGACCGGGTCAGCGACGCGTCCGCGGTGACCAGGCCGCGCAAGGCGGCGAAGACGATCGCGACCAAGGCCACCGCCAAGAAGACCGCCACGAAGACGGTCACGGGCACGGCCGCCAAGAAGGCCTCCGCCGGCAAGACGGCCAAGTCGGCCACGACGGCCAAGACGACGGCCAAGAAGGCCGCCAAGCCCGCCGCGAAGAAGACCACGCGGGCGAGCAAGGCCTGAGTCCCGACGGCGCCGGGCCCCACGGATGATCCGCGGGGCCCGGCGCCGTTCGCACAGCCCGGCGCTCAGGCGGCGGCCGGTTCCACGAACTGCATGTCGAGCTGGATCTTCACGACCTCGCCGAGCAGCCCCGGCGCGAAGTCCAGGCCGTACTCGCTGCGCCGGATCTCACCCGTCGCCTCGAACCCGGCGTGCCGGCCGGCGCCCTCCATCGGGACGTCCACCAGCCCGCCGAACTCCACGGCCAGCGTCACCGGACGGGTCACGTCGCCGATCGTCAGCTCACCGTCCATGGTCCAGTCCTCGCCCGCGCCCGAAACCCGGGTCGAACGGAAGGCCATCGTCGGCCGCTTCTCCACGTCGAGCAGGTCGGAGGCGCGTACGTGTGCGTCCCGGTCGGCGTTCCCGGTGTCGATGGAGGCCAGGTCGATCGTCGCGGACACCCGGGTCTCCTCGACCGTCCGGCCGACGTGCAGCTCGGTGTCGAACCCGGTGAAACGGCCCCGGACCTTCGCGATGCCGAGGTGGCGGATGGTGAAGTTCACCGAGGAGTGGAAGGGGTCGAGGGCCCACGTACCGGGAGCGATGGGCAGGGGAACGGCGGGGGTACGGGTGTCGTTCGTCATGCCGTCCACCGTGCGCGCCGAGCGCCTGCCTAGGGAGACCGGCCCGAGCGTGGTAGTGACAGGGCCACCCTTTCGCGCGTGCGCGTTGGTACGTTCCCTGACGTGAGCGACAACGAGTTGGGCGCCTACCTGCGCGGGATGCGGGAGTCCGTCACCCCGGCCGAGGTGGGGCTCCCCGCCGGTACCCGCCGCCGTACCCCGGGCCTGCGCCGCGCCGAACTGGCCACCCTCGCGGGCGTCAGCGTCGAGTACCTCACCCGGCTGGAACAGGGGCGCGACCGCAATCCGTCCGTCCAGGTGCTCGGGGCTCTCGCCGACGCGCTGAAGCTGTCCCTGCGGGAGCGGATGCTGCTGCGCCGCCTGACCAAGGAGGCCGACGGCGGCGACCCGCTGCTCTGCGCCGCGGCCCCGTCGCGCGACGGGGGCGTGCGGCCCACCGTGCGGGCCGTACTGGACCGGATGGAGCCCGCCCCGGCCGTCGTCCTCGACTGGATCGGCGACGTCCTCGCCCACACCGGCGGCTACGCGCGGCTGACCGGTCCGATCGGACTGCTGGACGGCGAGCGGCCCAACCTGCTGCGGTACCTGTTCACCGACGCGCGGGCGCGCCTCGCCTACCCCGACTGGGACCGGGTGGCCGACGACCTGGTCGCCCAGCTCCGGCACGAGGCCCCGCTGCGGGACCCGAACGTCAACGACCTGGCCGAGGAGCTGGCGCTGACGGCCGGGGCGGCCTTCAGCGACCGGTTCTCCGACCTCGGAGCGACGGCCCGGCGGGTCGGCAACCAGCTCATGGAGCACCCCGAGGCCGGGCCGCTGCGGCTGCTGCGCGAGACGCTGTCGCTGCCCGAGGAAGGCCTGCGGATCGTCGTGCACCTGCCCGCGGACGACGCCACGGCTGCCGCCCTGGACCGTCTGAACGGCCGCCGCCCCGGCGCTCTGCGGGCCGTACGCCGGGCGGTCTGACCTCCGCGGACCGTAGCCGCGGCGGGTGCCGACACCGGCTCCCGCTCCGGCCCCGGCTCCGTCAGACGGCGACTTCGCGGGCGTACGGCGGTTCCGCACCCGCACGGGAACAGGTGACCGCCGCCGCGCGGGCGGCGAAGCCCAGCAGCCCCGCCCAGCCGTCCGGTCCCAGGGCGGCCACGGCCGCGTCGCCGAGGGCGTCCCGTGCCGCGAGGCCGTGCAGCAGCGCCGCGTTCACCGTGTCGCCCGCGCCGATCGTGTCCACCACCTCGACGCGCTCGCCCGGCACCGTGTACTCGCCCCCGTCACGGGTGAACGCCGTCAGGCCGTCGCCGCCCCGGGTGACCACGACCGCCGCCGGCCCCGCCGCGAGCCACTCACGGGGCGTGCCGCCGAGCCACTCGGCGTCCTCGGCGGACAGCTTCAGCAGCGACACCGACGGCAGCCAGCTCTTGAACCGGGCCCGGTAGGCGTCCGGGTCCGGGATCAGCCCGGCCCGGATGTTCGGGTCCAGCGCCGTGAACACGCCCCGCGCGGCCGTCTCGCGCAGCAGTTCCTCGTACGCGCTCGCGCCCGGCTCCAGCACCAGCGAACAGGTCCCGAAGGAGACGGCCCGGGTGCCGGGCGGCAGACCGGCGGGCAGCGTGAACAGCCGGTCGGCCGTCCCGTCCACGTAGAAGGTGTACGCGGCCGAGCCGTCCGCGTCGAGCGAGGCCACGGCGAGGGTCGTCGGCTCGGCCCCGCGCTGCACCGGCGAGACGTCCACGCCGGTCTCGCGCAGCCGGTCGAGCAACGCCTCGCCGAAGGCGTCGTACGACACCCGGGAGCAGAACGCGGCGGGCGAGCCGAGGCGGCCCAGCGCGACGGCCGTGTTGTACGGACCGCCGCCGAGCGCGGGCCGCAGCGCGGCGAGGGCGCCCGTGCCCTGCGGTACCAGGTCGATCAGTGCCTCACCGGCGACGACGATCACGGGAGTGTCCTTTCGTGGGCCTTGGCGGGGGCTTGTCCGGACGGCGGCCCGGAGAGCGGTGCGGGCCGCTCGGCGCAGCCGCAGGAGTCGCGGTGGACGAAGGTGCAGGGCAGCCGCAGGGTCCGCGCGGGCCGGTGCGGTGCGGCGAGGCGATCGAGGAGCAGCCGGACGGCCCGCGCCCCGATGTCCCTGCTGGGCTGGGCGACGGCGGTGAGCCGGGGCGAGAAGAGGTCCGCCCAGTCGAAGTCGTCGAAGCAGCACAGCGCGAGGTCGCCGGGCACGGACAGCCCTCGGTCCCGGAGGGCACGCAGGGCGCCGATGGTCATCGCGTTGTTGGCGGTGACCAGCGCGGTGGGCGGCACCGCCAGGGACAGCAGCTCCGCCGTGGCCCGTTCGCCGCCGGACGCCTCGGAGTCGCCGTGGACCAGCAGCCGCTCGTCGAACGGCAGCCCGGCGGCGGCGAGGCCGTGCCGGTACCCGGTGATCCGCTCGCGGGTCGTGCTGAGGCCCGGCCGGCCCGCGACCAGGCCGATCCGGCGGTGCCCCAGCGCCGCGAGATGGGAGACCAGCCGGGTCGTCGGCTCGGCGCTCTCGGCACAGACCTGGTCGAAGCGCGGGGCGCCCTCGCCCTCCGGCACGTCGACGATCCGGTCGAGGAACACGGCCGGGACCCGGTGGCGGATGAGGTAGGCGAGGAGATCCCGGGGCTCGGCGGAGGGCGCGACGATCATGCCGTCCACCCGCCGCTCGTGCAGCAGCCGGACCACCGTGCGCTCGTGCCCGGGGTCGTCGTGCGGATCGGCGATGAGCAGGCTGTATCCGTGCTCCAGGGCACTGGCCTCGACGCCCTGGAGGATCTCCGTGAAGTACGGGTTGCTGATCGCCGACACCGCGAGCCCGATGGAGCGGGTGCGGGAGGTCACCAGGGAACGGGCCAGGGTGTTCGTCGTGTAGCCCAGCTCCTCGACGGCGTCCAGCACCGCCTGGCGGGTGTGCGGCAGCACCGGGCGGGTGTCGTTGAGCACGTGCGAGACGGTCGCCACGGACACCCCGGCGCTCCGTGCGACATCGGCCATGGTCGCCACCGGTACCCCCTTCGCGTGCGGTCGCGCTGTGGCCGGACCGTATCCCATGTCCCCGGGGCGCGTAAACGCTTGCGCAAGCGTTTACGCGCCCCTTGCCGGAGGTCTCGCCGGACACCCACGCGCCCGGGCCGCCGGGTCCACGGGACCGCCCGCCCCGCGGGACCGCCCGGGCCGCCGGATATCGTCACCCTGCGCCTACGCACACCCGCCCCCCGCCCGTCCCGACCAGTGGAGATTCCATGTCCGGCCGTCCCGCCCCGAGCCGCCGTACCGTCCTGCGTTCGGCGGCCGCCGCGCCCGTCGTCGGCCTCGGCCTGGCCGCCTGCTCGCCGGGCGCCGACGGTGCCGCGCCGGCCAGGCCGACCGCGCCCGTGGATCTCGGCCCGGACGGGGAGGTCGGCAAGAGCGCGACCAAGCTCTTCCCGGACGGGAACGTGGTGGTCAGCCGGGCGGCGGACGGCTCCCTGAAGGCGTTCAGCACGGTGTGCACGCACGCGGGGTGTCCCATCAAGAAGCTGGAGGGGACGAAGCTCGTCTGCGACTGCCACGGCAGCGAGTTCGACGCCCGCACCGGTGAGGTGCTGCACGCCCCGGCGACCGTGCCGCTCGTCGAACTGCCCGTCGAGGTGAAGCAGGGCCGGATCGTCGCGAGCCCGGGAACCTGACCGACAGGGGCCGACGCCTTCCCGGGCACCCTTCCAGGCGTTCTACTCCCAGTCCCAGCCGATCCCCAGCATCCCCGACCTGACCCGCGGCTCCACGAGGTGCACCGAGTGGTGCCGTCCGCTGAGCACCAGCTCCTGCCGACCGCCGCGCGGTGCCGCCGGAGAGTGCTGCGTGAACCGGTGGCAGCGCGCCGGAAGGGCCGCGACGTCGAACCGCACCTGGAGTGCGTACTGCCCGCCCGCCGTGCCGAACCCGCGGACGTACTCGCGCGACACACCGGCGGTGCCGTCCTCGACGCCGTAGCGGAAGAGGTGGGTGTCGCCCGCCCGCAGCCGGGTGTCGAAGAGCAGCTCCGTCAGGAGGACACCGGTCTCGTGGTGGGTGCGGACGCGTCCCGTGCGGCAGTTCTCCAGCGCGTGGACGGTCATCCGCGCGGGGGCGCATCCCGGATCGCCGTAATGGACGGCGACGAAGCGGTCGACGCCGTCGCGGTGGGCGCGGACGATGAGGTGCGACTCGCGGCCCGCCAGCTCACGGCGGGGCCCGATGCGGATCCGTTCGTGGTGCCCGAGGGTGTGCACCCCGCCGTCCGGCGCCGGGTACCCGAGTTCGGCCAGCAGCCGGTCCAGGACCCCCGAGGCCGCCAGATGGGCGCGGTAGGAGCGGCCCGCGGGCCGTCGCTCCTCGGTCTCCGCGTCGGCCTCGGAGAGCAGGCGTATCAGCGACTCCTCGGGCAACTGGAGTATCTCCTCCAGGGCCCGCACGGCCCGCAGGGACTCCGGACGCTGCGGACGCCGGGCGCCCTGCTGCCAGTAGCTCAGGCTCGTGACGCCCACCTTCACCCCGTGGCGCGACAGGTGGTGCTGCACACGCTGCAGCGGCAGTCCGCGAGCGGCGATCGCCGCCCGCAGGGCGACGTGGAAGGGGCCACCACGCAGGGCCGAGTCGAGTTGCGCGGTGGCGACGTCCGCGTGCTGGGTGGCGTGCGGCATGCAGGGGCCCTTCTGTGAAGTTCACGACGGCTGGTCAGACCGTCGACACGGATCGGCCGGGGCCGCCCACCCCCGTCGCGGCGCAGAGGTCTTCACATCCGTACGCCGCGCTTCAGGGCCCCGAGTCCCCCCGCATTGAAGCGTGTTGGCCTGGTCCCGACAACACCTGGCGCCCGACCGTCGCGCGCTCCTGGCCGAGAACGCACGGGCCCGCCGTCCCGGAGGCCACCCGGCGTGACCGACCGGCCCCGCACCGTCTTCCCCGCCCTTCCTCGCGGGCTGTCCACAGGGGCCCGGCCCGTCGTCCACAGCCCCGCCGGAGTGTCGGTCCGCGCCAGTAGGGTGTGAGTCATGGCCGACCCCTCCAGCTACCGCCCCAGGCCGGGAGAGATCCCGGACTCCCCGGGGGTGTACAGGTTCCGTGACGAGCACCGCCGGGTGATCTACGTCGGAAAGGCGAAGAGCCTGCGCCAGCGCCTGGCGAACTACTTCCAGGACCTGGCGAACCTGCACCCGCGCACCCGCACCATGGTCACGACGGCCGCGTCCGTGGAATGGACGGTGGTGTCCACCGAGGTCGAGGCGCTGCAGCTGGAGTACTCCTGGATCAAGGAGTACGACCCCCGGTTCAACGTCAAGTACCGCGACGACAAGAGCTACCCGTACCTCGCGGTGACGATGAACGAGGAGTTCCCGCGCGTCCAGGTGATGCGCGGCCAGAAGAAGAAGGGCGTGCGCTACTTCGGGCCGTACGGGCACGCCTGGGCGATCCGCGACACGGTCGACCTCCTGCTGCGGGTCTTCCCGGTGCGTACCTGCTCCGCGGGCGTCTTCAAGAACGCCACCCGCACCGGCCGCCCCTGCCTGCTCGGCTACATCGGCAAGTGCTCGGCGCCCTGCGTCGGCCGCATCACCCCCGACGACCACTGGGACCTGGCCGACGAGTTCTGCGACTTCATGGCCGGCCGCACCGGCACGTACCTGCGGCGCCTGGAGCGGCAGATGGCCGAGGCGGCCGAGGACATGGAGTACGAGCGGGCGGCGCGCCTGCGGGACGACATCGGGGCCCTCAAGAAGGCCATGGAGAAGAGCGCCGTGGTGCTCGCCGACGCCACCGACGCCGACCTGATCGCCGTCGCCGAGGACGAGCTGGAGGCGGCCGTCCAGATCTTCCACGTGCGCGGCGGACGCGTGCGCGGTCAGCGCGGCTGGGTCACCGACAAGGTGGAGGAGATCACCACCGGCGCCCTCGTCGAGCACGCCCTCCAGCAGTTGTACGGCGAGGAGAGCGGCGACGCGGTCCCCAAGGAGGTCCTGGTCCCCGCGCTGCCCGACCCGGTGGAGCCCGTCCAGCAGTGGCTGACCGAGCGCCGCGGGTCGGGGGTGTCGCTGCGCATTCCGCAGCGCGGCGACAAGAAGGCGCTGATGGAGACCGTCCAGCGCAACGCCCAGCAGGCCCTCGTCCTGCACAAGACCAAGCGCGCCTCCGACCTGACGACGCGCTCGCGCGCGCTGGAGGAGATCGCCGAGGCCCTCGACCTGGACAGCGCCCCGCTGCGGATCGAGTGCTACGACATCTCGCACCTCCAGGGCGACGACGTCGTGGCCTCCATGGTCGTCTTCGAGGACGGGCTGGCCCGGAAGAGCGAATACCGGCGGTTCCAGATCAAGGGCTTCGAGGGACAGGACGACGTCCGTTCCATGCACGAGGTCATCACCCGCCGCTTCCGCCGCTACCTCGCCGAGAAGGAGAAGACCGGCGAGTGGGCGGACGGCGAGGGCCTGACCGACGGCGACCGCCAGACGGACGGCGCGGACGGTGCGAGCGGCGCAGGCACCGCCGACGACACCGCGGCACTCACGGACGGCCCCGCGCTCAAGGACGACGACGGCCGGCCCAAGCGCTTCGCCTACCCGCCGCAACTCGTCGTCGTCGACGGCGGGCAGCCGCAGGTCGCGGCCGCCCAGCGGGCGCTGGACGAGCTGGGCATCGACGACATCGCCGTGTGCGGACTCGCCAAGCGACTGGAGGAGGTCTGGCTGCCCCGCGAGGACGACCCGGTCGTCCTGCCCCGCACCAGCGAGGGCCTCTACCTGCTGCAGCGGGTCCGCGACGAGGCCCACCGCTTCGCGATCACCTACCAGCGCGCCAAGCGCGCCAAACGCTTCCGCTCCAGTCCGCTGGACGACGTGCCCGGTCTGGGGGAGACCCGCAAACAGGCGCTGATCAAGCACTTCGGTTCGGTGAAGAAGCTGCGGTCGGCGACGATCGACCAGATCTGCGAGGTGCCCGGCATAGGCCGCAAGACGGCCGAGACCGTCGCCGTGGCCCTCGCCCGGGCCACCCCGGCCGCACCCGCCGTGAACACGGCGACCGGAGAGATCATGGATGAGGACGACGGGGCACCCGAGACGACGGCGGATGCCCCGGGGGAGCCCGTGACCGCGGGCACCCCGGACGAACGACGGGGGCAGGAGAGATGACCGAGCACGAGGCACGGCCCGCAGCGGAGCGAGAACAGACCGAGCCCGCGACGGGACGAGAACCGACCGGACACACGGCCGAACGGGCGGCCGAACGGGAACAGACCCGCGACGACGGAGCACAGGTGAGTACGGGCAAGGAAACAGCCGGGGCGCACGAGGCGGCCATCCCCGAGCTGGTGATCATCTCCGGCATGTCCGGGGCGGGCCGCTCGACGGCCGCCAAGTGTCTGGAGGACCTGGGCTGGTTCGTCGTCGACAACCTGCCGCCCGCGCTGATCCCCACCATGGTGGAACTCGGTGCCCGCTCCCAGGGCAACGTGGCCCGCATCGCGGTCGTTGTCGACGTCCGCGGTCGGCGCTTCTTCGACAATCTGCGCGAGTCCCTGGCGGACCTCGACGCCCGCGGCGTCACCCGCCGGATCGTCTTCCTGGAGTCCTCGGACGACGCCCTGGTGCGCCGCTTCGAGTCGGTGCGCCGCCCGCACCCCCTCCAGGGCGACGGCCGGATCGTCGACGGCATCGCCGCCGAGCGCACGCTCCTGCGCGAGCTGCGCGGCGACGCCGACCTGGTGATCGACACCTCCAGCCTCAACGTCCACGAGCTGCGCGCCAAGATGGACGCCCAGTTCGCCGGCGAGGAGGAGCCCGAGCTGCGGGCCACGGTGATGTCCTTCGGCTTCAAGTACGGCCTCCCGGTCGACGCCGACCTCGTCGTCGACATGCGCTTCCTGCCCAACCCGCACTGGGTCCCGGAGCTGCGCCCCTTCACCGGCCTGAACGAGGAGGTGTCGAGCTACGTCCTCAACCAGCCGGGGGCCAAGGAGTTCCTCGACCGCTATGCCGAGCTGCTCCAGCTGATCGCCGCGGGCTACCGTCGGGAGGGCAAGCGCTATGTGACCGTCGCCGTCGGCTGCACCGGCGGCAAGCACCGGTCCGTGGCCATGTCGGAGAAGCTCGCCGCCCGGCTCGCCGCCGAGGGCGTGGAGACGGTGGTCGTCCACCGGGACATGGGACGGGAATGACAGGGGAATGACAGGACGTACTCCGCGGCTGAGCAGGCTGCGCCGGGTGGTGCCCGAGGGACGCGGCGGCAGACCCGCGGACGCCCGCGCCGCCCGGCCCGAACAGGCGCGCGGCGGCAAGCCGCGCCGCCGGGGCGCCCAGCCCAAGGTCGTCGCGCTCGGCGGCGGCATGGGCCTGTCCGCCTCGCTCGCCGCGCTGCGCCGGATCACCGGCGACCTCACCGCCGTCGTCACCGTCGCCGACGACGGCGGCTCCAGCGGGCGCCTGCGCGACGAGCTGGGCGTCCTGCCGCCCGGCGACCTGCGCAAGGCGCTCGCCGCGCTGTGCGGCGACGACGACTGGGGCCAGACCTGGGCCCGCGTCATCCAGCACCGTTTCCAGTCCCAGGGCGACCTGCACGAACACGCGGTCGGCAATCTGCTGATCGTCGCCCTGTGGGAGCAGCTCGGCGATCACGTCCAGGCGCTGGACCTGGTGGGCAAGCTGCTCGGCGCGCACGGGCGGGTGCTGCCCATGTCCGCCGTCCCGCTGGAGCTCCAGGCCCTGGTCAGGGGCCACGACCCGGAGCGGCCCGACGCGGTGGACACCGTACGGGGGCAGGCGACCGTGGCGCTCACGCCCGGCGAGGTGCAGTCCGTGCACCTGGTGCCCAGCGACCCGCCGGCCGTCCCCGAGGCGGTGGACGCCGTCCTGGACGCCGACTGGGTGGTGCTCGGCCCCGGCTCCTGGTTCTCCTCGGTCATCCCGCACCTGCTCGTGCCGGATCTGCTGGACGCGCTGGTCGAGACGAAGGCGCGCCGGGTGCTCTCGCTGAACCTCGCCCCGCAGCCCGGAGAAACTGAGGGCTTCTCCCCGCAGCGTCATTTGGAGGTTTTGGGACGACACGCCCCTAAACTCGCCCTGGACGTGGTGCTGGCCGACGAGGCCGCCGTGCCCGACCGTGACTCGCTCTCCGACGCCGCGAAACGGTTCGGCGCCGCGGTCGAGCTGGCTCCGGTCGCCCGGACCGACGGGACCCCGAGGCACGACCCGGAGCTGCTGGCCGCCGCGTACGACCGTATTTTTCGGATGCATGGAAGGATCGGCCCATGGCGATGACGGCAGCGGTGAAGAGCGAGATCTCCCAGCTCCCCGTCACCCGGACCTGCTGCAGAAAGGCGGAGGTCTCCGCCGTCCTGCGGTTCGCCGGCGGCCTCCACCTGGTGAGCGGACGCATCGTGATCGAGGCGGAGCTGGACACCGGGAACGCGGCGCGACGGCTCAAGCGGGACATCCTGGAGATCTTCGGGCACAGCTCGGAGCTGATCGTGATGGCTCCGGGCGGGCTGCGCCGCGGTTCGCGCTTCGTCGTCCGGGTGGTCGCGGGCGGTGACCAGCTGGCCCGGCAGACCGGCCTGGTGGACGGCCGGGGCCGCCCGATCCGGGGCCTGCCGCCGCAGGTGGTCTCGGGGGCCACCTGCGACGCCGAGGCCGCCTGGCGCGGGGCCTTCCTGGCGCACGGCTCGCTGACCGAGCCCGGCCGCTCCTCCTCCCTGGAGGTGACCTGCCCGGGCCCCGAGGCGGCGCTCGCCCTGGTCGGCGCCGCCCGCCGGCTGTCGATCCCCGCCAAGGCCCGCGAGGTGCGCGGCGTGGACCGGGTCGTGGTCCGCGACGGGGACGCGATCGGCGCCCTGCTCACCCGGCTCGGCGCCCACGACTCGGTGCTGGCCTGGGAGGAGCGCAGGCTGCGGCGCGAGGTCCGCGCCACCGCCAACCGGCTCGCCAACTTCGACGACGCCAATCTGCGCCGCTCCGCCCGCGCGGCCGTCGCCGCGGGTGCCCGGGTGCAGCGCGCCCTGGAGATCCTCGCCGACGAGGTGCCCGAGCACCTCGCCGCGGCGGGGCGCCTGCGCATGGAGCACAAGCAGGCGTCCCTGGAGGAGCTGGGCGCCCTCGCCGACCCGCCGCTGACCAAGGACGCCGTCGCCGGACGCATCCGCCGCCTGCTGGCCATGGCCGACAAGCGGGCCTCGGACCTCGGCATCGCCGGTACGGACGCCAACCTCGGCGAGGAGGAGATGGCCGACAACCTCGTCGGCTGACCGGACCGGCAGGGCCGTCAACGAGCCGGTGCCGACGCCCACTTGGGTGACCGGCACCGGCTTTCGCGTGTCCTTGCCGCGCTCTTGACTCGATCATGAGCTGTCATGAGCCTGGCATCTGTTCGCCGCTGTGGCGGACCCAGGCCTGTCGGACAGGCCCCATCCAGGGGGTTTCATGAGACGAAGAGCGAGATCGATCCTCGCCGTCGGCGCGCTCCTGATCGGCGGAGCGAGCTTCGCGCCCATCGCCCAGGCACGGCCCGCGGACCCGGGGACCCCGGACGCGAACGAAGTGAAGGTCTTCCGCGCCGACGTCACCCGGGAGCAAGTACCCCTGCTGCTGGCCGTCGGCCAGGACGGCCACGAACTCGGCGAGCAGGTACCCGCCCGGGGTACGGCCGCCGTCGAGCTGTACCTCACCGAGAAGCAGGCCGGCACGCTGGAGAAGCAGGGCGTCGACCTCACCGAGCACACCCTGTCCACCCAGGCCGAGAAGCGGGTCGAGAGCGCCGCCGACGGCGTCTTCCGCCCCTACAGCGGCAGCGGCGGACTGCGCGAGGAGATCCTGCGGACCGCCCAGGAGAACCCCGGCCTGACCAAGGTCGTCTCCATCGGCAAGACCGTGAACGGCCAGGACATCCTGGCGCTCAAGCTCACCAAGCACGCGAAGAAGTCGAAGGACGGCGCCAAGCCGTCCGTCCTCTACATGTCCAACCAGCACGCCCGCGAGTGGATCACCCCGGAGATGACCCGGCGGCTGATGCACCACTACCTGGACAACTACAAGAAGGACCGGCGGATCAGGCAGGTCGTCGACTCCACCGAGCTGTGGTTCGTCCTGTCGGCCAACCCCGACGGCTACGACTACACCTTCGAGAACACCGACAACCGCCTCTGGCGCAAGAACCTGCGCGACGTCAACGGCGACGGCACCATCAGCACCGGCGACGGCGTCGACCTCAACCGCAACTTCTCCTACAAGTGGGGCTACGACGACGAGGGCTCGTCCCCCAACCCCACCAGCGAGACCTACCGCGGCGCGAGCCCCGGTTCCGAGCCCGAGACCAAGGCACTCGACGCCTTCCAGAAGCGGATCGGCTTCACGTACGGGATCAACTACCACTCCGCCGCCGAACTCCTCCTCTACGGCGTCGGCTGGCAGGTGGCCACCAACACCCCGGACGACGTCCTCTACAAGGCGCTCGCCGGCACCCCCGACAACTCCGCGATCCCCGGCTACCACCCGCAGGTCTCCTCGGAGCTGTACACCACCAACGGCGAGGCCGACGGACACGCGGCCAACGTCAACGGCATGGCGATGTTCACCCCGGAGATGTCGACCTGCCAGACGGTCTCCGACGCAGACCCCGGCGACCAGTGGAACGCGCGCGACTGCCGGTCGGGCTTCAACTTCCCCGACGACGAGAAACTGATCCAGCAGGAGTTCGCCAAGAACATCCCGTTCGCGCTCTCCGTCGCCGAGAGCGCCGCCCACCCCGACCGGCCGTCGTCCTCCGTCGGCCTGGAGGCCGCCGACTTCACCCCGGCCCCCTTCACCACCTCCTACGCGCGCGGCGACGACCAGGAGGTCTCCGTCGTCGTCCGCAAGTCCGTGGGCGACAAGGAGCTGAAGTACCGCGTCAACGGCGGACGCACGCACGAGGCGGCGCTGCGGCCCTGGCGGGGCGGCGAGACGTACGGCGGCGAGGACAACCTGTACTTCGACGAGTACCGGGCCGACGTCAGGGGCGCCGACCCCGGCGACCGCGTCGAGGTCTGGTTCTCCGGCGAGACGCCGCGCAGCGGCCACGACCGGCACGGCAAGCGCACCGAGAGCGAGCACTTCACGTACACGGTCGCCGAGCGGCCCCGCGCCGACGTCCTCGTCGTCGCCGAGGAGGGCGCGAAGGCGACACAGACGCAGACCTACGTGGACGCCCTCAAGGCCAACGGCCGGCGCGCGGCCGTCTGGGACGTCGCCGCACAGGGCACCCCCGACGCGCTCGGCGTCCTCGGCCACTTTGGCACGGTCGTCCACTACACGGGCGCCGCGGTGCCCGGCAACGCCACCCAGCTCCAGCTCCGGGCCTTCCTCAACGAGGGCGGCAAGCTGATCGAGGCCGGGGAGCAGGCGGGCGGCGACGTCGACCTCGGCGGCGGCACCCTCTCCGACGACTTCAGCCAGTACTACCTGGGCGCCTACACCCGCACCTCGACCTCCGGCGCCACCGGGTTCACCGGCTCCGGCAGGCTGGACAAGGCGGGCGGCACCCTCGGCGACGCCCTGGGCAACCCGCTGGACGCCGCCGGAACCTACAGCGTGACCTCCGACGAGCTGGACCCGGACACCTACCCGCAGTTCGCGAGCGAGGGCGCCGGGAAGTTCGCCGGGACGGTCAACCCGTACGGGCCCTACGCGGGGGAGTGGATGGCCGCCGCCGTCCACACCGACGACTCCTACAAGCGCCTGACCCGCACCGTCGACCTCACCGGTGTCACCGCCGCCGACCGCCCCACACTCCGCACCCAGCTGCTGTGGGACACCGAGCGCGGCTACGACCACGCCCTGGTCGAGGCGCACACCACCGGCGCCGACGACTGGACCACGCTCCCCGAGGCGAACGGCGCCACCGGCACGGCCGTGCCCGCCGAGTGCGCGGCCGGGTTCTACATGGCCGGGCACCCCTGGCTCGCGCACTACCTGACCCTGTCCGACGAGGGCTGCACCGCGACCGGCACCACCGGGCAGTGGAACAGCCTCACCGGCACTTCCGGCGGCTGGAAGCAGGTCGAGTTCGACCTGAGCGCCTACGCCGGGAAGTCCGTCGAACTGTCGATCGCCTACGTCACCGACCCCGGCAGCGGCGGCCGCGGCGTCCTCGCCGACGAGGCCTCCCTGGTCGTCGGCGGCACGGCGACGCAGACCGAGGGCTTCGAGACCTCGCTGGGCGCCTGGCGGGTCTCCGGACCGCCCGCGGGCAGCCCCGCCGTCCTGAAGGACTGGACCCGCACCGGGACGCTGTTCCAGACCTACGGCGCCGTCACCACGGACGACACCGTGCTGCTGGGCTTCGGCCTGGAGCACCTCGCCGAACCGGCCGCCCGCGCGGCACTGGTCCGGCAGGCGCTGCGTGCCCTGGACGAGTGAATTCCGGTGTGCGGGGGACTGACCCGGTGTAGCGAAATCGGGTGATCGGTCCCCGCCGCCCAGGGCGGTCCGTACCCCTACTGGCGGGTACGGACCGCCCTGCCGGGTATGGGCCGTCTCGATGTCACCCCCGACGCCGTAGGGAGGTAGGGTCGGAGGTGGTCGGGGACATCCCAAATACAGCTCGCCGGCACATCGGGCCGGCGTACCAACGAGGAGATCGGTTCGTGACGATCCGCGTAGGCATCAACGGCTTTGGCCGCATCGGTCGCAACTACTTCCGCGCGCTGCTGGAGCAGGGTGCGGACATCGAGATCGTGGCTGTCAACGACCTGGGTGACACCGCGACCACCGCCCACCTGCTGAAGTACGACACCATCCTCGGGCGCCTCAAGGCGGAGGTCTCGCACACCGAGGACACCATCACCGTCGACGGCAAGACCATCAAGGTCCTGTCCGAGCGCAACCCGGCCGACATCCCGTGGGGCGAGCTGGGCGTCGACATCGTCATCGAGTCGACCGGCATCTTCACGAAGAAGGCGGACGCCGAGAAGCACATCGCCGGTGGCGCGAAGAAGGTCCTCATCTCGGCTCCGGCCAAGGACGAGGACATCACCATCGTGATGGGTGTCAACCAGGACAAGTACGACCCGGCGAACCACCACGTCATCTCCAACGCCTCCTGCACCACCAACTGTGTGGCGCCGATGGCCAAGGTCCTCGACGAGAACTTCGGCATCGTCAAGGGCCTGATGACGACGGTGCACGCGTACACGAACGACCAGCGCATCCTGGACTTCCCGCACAAGGACCTGCGCCGCGCCCGTGCCGCCGCGGAGAACATCATCCCGACCACCACCGGTGCCGCCAAGGCCACCGCGCTGGTGCTGCCGCAGCTCAAGGGCAAGCTCGACGGCATCGCGATGCGCGTCCCGGTTCCGACCGGCTCGGCCACCGACCTGGTCGTGGAGCTGCAGCGCGAGGTCACCAAGGACGAGGTCAACGCCGCGTTCAAGAAGGCCGCCGACGACGGCGACCTCAAGGGCATCCTGTTCTACACCGAGGACGCGATCGTCTCCTCGGACATCGTCGGCGACCCGGCCTCCTGCACCTTCGACTCGTCCCTGACCATGGTCCAGGACGGCAAGTCGGTGAAGATCCTCGGCTGGTACGACAACGAGTGGGGCTACTCGAACCGCCTCGTCGACCTCACGGTCTTCGTCGGCAACCAGCTCTGATCGACTTCAGCAAGGCACCTCGATGCGGTAGCAGGGCTCGGACAGCGCAAGGTCGCGCTGCCCGGGCCCTGCGTCGCGTCCGCCGCCCCCAGCCCTCGTAGGATCACGAGCGATCCGAGAACCCAGGAGCCCTCTTGAAGACGATCGACGAACTGCTCTCCGAAGGCGTCGCGGGCAAGCGCGTCTTCGTCCGCGCCGACCTGAACGTCCCGCTGGACGGCACCACCATCACCGACGACGGCCGCATCCGCGCCGTGGTGCCCACCGTCAAGGCCCTGGCGGACGCCGGTGCCCGCGTGATCGTGGCCTCGCACCTGGGCCGCCCCAAGGGCGCCCCGGACCCCGCCTTCTCGCTCGCCCCGGCCGCCGCCCGCCTCGGTGAACTGCTCGGCGCCGACGTCGCCTTCGCCGAGGACACGGTCGGCACCTCCGCGGAGTCCACGGTCACCGGCCTCACCGACGGCGGCGTCGCCGTCATCGAGAACCTGCGCTTCAACGCGGGCGAGACCAGCAAGGACGACGCCGAGCGTGCCGCGTTCGCCGACCGGCTGGCCGGTCTCGCGGACGTCTACGTCGGCGACGGCTTCGGCGCGGTGCACCGCAAGCACGCGTCCGTCTTCGACCTGCCGAAGCGGCTGCCGCACTACGCCGGGTACCTCATCGCCACCGAGGTCGGCGTGCTCAAGAAGCTGACCGACGACGTCAAGCGCCCGTACGTGGTGGCCCTCGGCGGCGCCAAGGTCTCCGACAAGCTCGCCGTCATCGACCAGCTGCTCGGCAGGGCCGACCGGCTGCTCATCGGCGGCGGCATGGCGTACACCTTCCTCAAGGCCAAGGGGTACGAGGTCGGCATCTCCCTGCTCCAGGAGGACCAGATCCCGGCGGTCAAGGAGTACATCGAGCGTGCCGAGAAGAACGGCGTCGAGCTGGTCCTGCCCGTCGACGTCCTGGTCGCGCCCGAGTTCCCCGACCTCAAGACGAAGGCCCCGGCCAACCCCACCACCGTCGCCGCGGACGCCATCCCGGCCGACCAGGAGGGTCTGGACATCGGTCCCGAGACCCGCAAGCTGTACGCATCGAAGCTCGCCGACGCCGCCACCGTCTTCTGGAACGGACCCATGGGCGTCTTCGAGCACCCCGACTACGCCGAGGGCACCAAAGCGGTCGCCCAGGCCCTCGTCGACGCCCCGGGCTTCACCGTGGTCGGCGGCGGCGACTCCGCCGCGGCCGTGCGCACGCTGGGCTTCGACGAGAACGCATTCGGCCACATCTCGACCGGCGGCGGCGCCTCCCTCGAATACCTCGAGGGCAAGACGCTCCCCGGCCTCGCCGCACTGGAGGACTGACCCCGATGACCACCCGCACGCCGCTGATGGCGGGCAACTGGAAGATGAACCTCAACCACCTCGAGGCCATCGCCCACGTCCAGAAGCTCGCCTTCGCCCTCGCGGACAAGGACTACGACGCCGTCGAGGTCGCCGTCCTCGCCCCCTTCACCGACCTGCGCTCCGTGCAGACCCTGGTCGACGGGGACAAGCTGAAGATCAAGTACGGCGCCCAGGACATCTCCGCACACGACGGCGGCGCCTACACCGGCGAGATCTCCGGCCCCATGCTGGCCAAGCTGAAGTGCACGTACGTGGCCGTCGGCCACTCCGAGCGCCGGCAGTACCACGCCGAGACCGACGAGATCGTGAACGCCAAGGTCAAGGCCGCCTACAAGCACGGCCTGACCCCGATCCTGTGCGTCGGCGAGGAGCTGGACGTCCGCGAGGCGGGCAACCACGTCGCCCACACCCTCGCCCAGGTCGAAGGCGGTCTGAAGGACCTCACCGCCGACCAGGCCGAGACGATCGTGATCGCCTACGAGCCGGTGTGGGCCATCGGCACCGGCAAGGTCTGCGGCGCCGACGACGCCCAGGAGGTCTGCGCGGCGATCCGCGGCAAGCTCGCCGAGCTGTACTCCGAGGAGCTGGCCGACAAGGTCCGCATCCAGTACGGCGGCTCCGTCAAGTCCGGCAACGTCGCCGAGATCATGGCGAAGCCCGACATCGACGGCGCCCTGGTCGGCGGCGCCTCGCTGGACTCGGACGAGTTCGTCAAGATCGTCCGCTTCCGCGACCAGTAGCAGGCGCCCGGTCGACAGGCACATCGACCGGCGAGTATGCGCCGGCGGCGATACGTCGTACCCTTGCGGGGGCATGGTGGCCTGCTGTCACCGTGCCCCCGTCGTTCATCCGAATCCGAGGAAGTTGGTCCAGCCGTGGTTTTGGGGTTCTCGATCGCCCTGATCGTCTTCAGCCTGCTGCTGATGCTGCTGGTGCTGATGCACAAGGGGAAGGGCGGCGGCCTCTCCGACATGTTCGGTGGCGGCATGCAGTCGTCCGTCGGCGGCTCCTCGGTCGCCGAGCGCAACCTCGACCGGATCACCGTGGTGGTCGGTCTGGCCTGGTTCGCCTGCATCATGGTGCTCGGCCTGCTCATGAAGGCCAACAACTGACGCGTCCCGTCGACCGTCGCGCCGACCCGTCGGCACTTGTACACGTAAAGCCCCATGTCCGGTACGCGCCTCACCGCGCGGCCTATCATGGGGCTTGCGTCTGCGCACTGGAGCTTGTAACTCCAATCACTGGACGCGCGTTGGGCCTTACGTAGACTGAGGCGCTCGCAGTGAAGCGAAACGCCGACTCGCTTCGCGGCACCATCACGCAGGGAGTTACGACCGTGGCAAGTGGCAACGCGATCCGGGGAAGCCGGGTCGGGGCGGGGCCGATGGGCGAGGCCGAGCGCGGCGAGTCCGCGCCGCGTCTGCGCATCTCCTTCTGGTGCTCCAACGGACACGAGACTCAGCCGAGCTTCGCGAGCGACGCCCAGGTCCCGGAGACCTGGGACTGCCCGCGCTGCGGCTTCCCCGCCGGACAGGACCGGGACAACCCGCCGGACCCGCCGCGCACCGAGCCCTACAAGACCCACCTCGCGTACGTGCGTGAGCGCCGCAGCGACGCGGACGGCGAGGCGATCCTCGCCGAGGCACTCGCGAAACTGCGCGGCGAGATCTAGTTCCGCCTCCGCCGGACGCCTTCGTTCCTGATCATCTAGGTTGGAACAGCTGTACAGCCGGGACAGCTGGGACACCCGAGGAAGAAGGCTGACGTCCGACATGAACGCAGACGGTCGTACCAGGCTCCACCAGACGCCCGAGTGGGCCGCGCTGGCCAAGCACCGCGAGCAGCTCGGCGAGGTGCGGCTGCGCGAGCTGTTCGCCGCCGACCCGGGGCGCGGGACCGGCTGGACGCTCCGCGTGGGAGACCTGTACGTCGACCACTCCAAGCACCTCGCCACCGACGAGACCCTGCGGCTGCTGCGCGAACTGGCCGCCGCCACCGACGTGTTCGGCCTGCGCGACGCGATGTTCCGCGGTGAGCGCATCAACATCACCGAGGACCGGGCCGTGCTGCACACCGCGCTGCGGGCCCCGCGGGACGCGGTGATCGAGGTCGACGGCGAGAACGTGGTCCCCAAGGTGCACGCCGTGCTCGACAAGATGGCCGGTTTCGCCGACCGGGTCCGGGGCGGCGAGTGGACCGGTCACACCGGCAGGCGCATCCGGAACGTCGTCAACATCGGCATCGGCGGCTCGGACCTCGGTCCGGCGATGGCCTACGAGGCGCTGCGGGCCTTCACCGACCGCTCGCTCACCTTCCGCTTCGTCTCCAACGTGGACGGCGCCGACCTGCACGAGGCGGTCCGGGACCTGGACCCGGCCGAGACGCTCTTCATCGTGGCGTCCAAGACGTTCACCACCATCGAGACGGTCACCAACGCCACCTCCGCGCGGACCTGGCTGCTGGACGCGCTGGGTGACGACGCCGCGGTGGCCAAGCACTTCGTGGCGCTGTCGACCAACGCCGAGAAGGTCGCGGACTTCGGCATCGACACGGCCAACATGTTCGAGTTCTGGGACTGGGTCGGCGGCCGGTACTCGTACGACTCGGCGATCGGGCTCTCCCTGATGATCGCCATCGGCCCGGACCGCTTCCGCGAGATGCTCGACGGCTTCCACCTCGTCGACGAACACTTCCGCACCGCTCCCGCCGAGGCCAACGTGCCCTTGCTGATGGGCCTGTTGGGCGTCTGGTACGGCAGCTTCCTGGGCGCGCAGACGCACGCGGTGCTGCCGTACAGCCATTACCTGTCGAAGTTCACCGCGTATCTCCAGCAGTTGGACATGGAGTCCAACGGCAAGTCCGTCGACCGGGACGGGAACCCGGTGGAGTGGCAGACGGGGCCGGTGGTGTGGGGCACGCCGGGCACCAACGGGCAGCACGCGTACTACCAGCTGATCCACCAGGGCACCAAGCTGATCCCGGCGGACTTCATCGGCTTCGCGCGGCCCGTGGGCGAGCTGGGCGACGGGCTGAAGGCCCAGCACGACCTGCTGATGGCCAACTTCTTCGCGCAGACACAGGCGCTCGCCTTCGGCAAGACCCCGGACGAGGTACGCGCCGAGGGGGTGCCCGAGGAACTGGTCCCGCACAAGACCTTCCGCGGCGACCACCCGACGACCACGATCCTCGCACCCGAGCTGACTCCCTCGGTGCTGGGGCAGCTCGTCGCGCTCTACGAGCACAAGGTGTTCGTGCAGGGTGCGGTCTGGAACGTCGATTCGTTCGACCAGTGGGGTGTGGAACTGGGCAAGGTGCTGGCCAAGCGGGTGGAGCCTGCGCTGGGCGAGGGCGCGGAGGTGCCGGGGCTGGATGCCTCCACGGCCGCGCTGGTGGCCGCCTACCGGGAGCTGCGCGGGCGGGTGTGAACGTGCCGAAGGGGCGGCGGGAGGTTTTCGCCCCCGCCGCCCCTTCCCGTTCTCGTCCCCGGGGGCTGCGCCCCCAGACCCCCGCTTCCGGCCTGGACGGCCTCGTCCTCAAGCGCCGGACGGGCTGAGTTATGCCGACGCCGGTGGGTAGAGGGATCTCGGCAATTGGGACGCCGCTGCCGAGTCCAGTAGCCACAGGGTGCGGGCGCGGCCCCGGGCGCCTGCGGCCGGGGCCTGGATCTCGCCCGCGCCCGACAGCGCCATCGCCACCGCGTTCGCCTTGTCCTCGCCCGCCGCCAGCAGCCACACCTCACGGGCGGCGCGGATCGCGGGCAGGGTCAGGGAGATGCGGAGGGGCGGCGGCTTGGGGGAGCCGTGGACGCCGATCACCGTGCGCTCCGTCTCCCGGACCCCGGGGTGCTCCGGGAAGAGCGACGCCACGTGGGTGTCCGGGCCGACGCCGAGGAGCAGGACGTCGAAGGACGGCACCGCGGCGTGGTTCTCGGGGACGGACGCCGTGGCCAGCTCCTGCGCGTAGGCGGCGGCCGCCGCCTCCACGTCCGAGCCGTAGGGGCCGTCGGAGGCCGCCATGGCGTGCACCCGCTTCGGGTCCAGCGGCACCGCGTCGAGCAGAGCCTGGTGCGCCTGGGTGACGTTGCGCTCCGGGTCGCCCTCCGGCAGGAAGCGCTCGTCGCCCCACCACAGGTCGAGCCGGCCCCAGTCGATTGCGTCCCGGGCCGGGGAGCCCGCCAGGGCCGCGAGCAGGCCGTTGCCGTTTCGGCCGCCGGTGAGGACCACGGACGCGCTGCCCCGGGAGGCCTGCGCGTCCACGATCTTCGTGATGAGGCGGGCCGCCGCGGCCTCGGCCATCAGCTCCTTGTCACGGTGCACGACCAGCTGCGGGGTGTCGCTCATTTCGCCGCCGCCTTCCTCACCGGTGTCTTCTCCTGCGCCGCGTCCTTCGCGGGAGCCTTCGCGACCGACCCGACGGGAACGGCGACCGCGCGGGCGCCTCCGTCGTCGCCCGCGTCCCCTTTGGCCGGGGCGTTCAGCCGGTCCACCCCGTACCGCAGCGCCGAGGCGTACGTGTCGTCCGGGTCCAGGCGCCGCAGCTCCTCCGCGATCAGCTCGGCCGTGTCACGGCGCTTGAGCGCGACCGCGCGGGCCGGCTGGCCCTGGATGGAGAGGTTCGCCAGCGAGCCGTCGGCCCGGTCCAGGACGACCGGACCGCAGTCGGTGTCCATGCGGACCGCGGTGAGCCCCGGCCCGTTCGACACCGTGCGCTTCACCGGCACGTCCAGCCGGTCGGCGAGCCACATCGCGAGCAGCTCACAGCTCGGGTTGAACTCCTCGCCCTCCACCTCGACCGACTGCACCCGGCAGTCGACCTGGTCGAGGGCCGCCGCCAGCATCGAGCGCCACGGCGTGATGCGGGTCCACGACAGGTCCGTGTCGCCCGGCGCGTAGGCGTCGGCACGGGCCACCAGCTCCCGTATCGGCTCCTCGCAGGCGTAGGTGTCGGTGACCCGGCGCTGGGCGAGGGCGCCCAGAGGGTCCTTCGCCGGGTCCAGCGGCGCGTTCACCGGCCACCAGACCACGACCGGCGCGTCCGGCAGCAGCAGCGGCAGGACCACCGACTGGGCGTGGTCGACGACGTCGCCGTACAGCCGCAGCACGATCGTCTCGCCGGTGCCCGCGTCGGCACCGAGGCGCACCTCGGCGTCCAGCCGGGACTGGGTGCGGTCCCGGGGCGAGCGCGAGACCCGCTTGATGACCAGGAGCGTGCGCGAGGGGTGCTCGTGCGCGGCGTCGCTCGCGGCCTTCAGCGCGTCGTAGGCGTTCTCCTCGTCGGTGACGATGACCAGGGTGAGCACCATGCCGATGGCCGGGGTGCCGATGGCCCGGCGGCCGAGGACCAGCGCCTTGTTGATCTTGCTGGCGGTGGTGTCCGTGAGGTCCGTCTTCATGGGCGGCGCCAGCTCCGTCCGTCTCGTTCCAGCATGTCGTCCGCCTCGACGGGCCCCCAGGTGCCGGCCGGGTACTGCGCCGGGGTGCCGTGGGCGTCCCAGTACTCCTCGATCGGGTCGAGGATCTTCCAGGACAGCTCGACCTCCTCCGTGCGCGGGAAGAGGTTGGCGTCGCCCAGGAGGACGTCCAGGATCAGGCGTTCGTACGCCTCCGGGCTGGACTCGGTGAAGGACTCGCCGTAGGCGAAGTCCATCGACACGTCCCGGATCTCCATCGAGGTGCCCGGCACCTTGGAACCGAAGCGGACGGTGACGCCCTCGTCGGGCTGGACGCGGATGACGATCGCGTTCGAGCCGAGTTCCTCGGTGGCCGTCGTGTCGAAGGGGGAGTGCGGGGCCCGCTGGAAGACGACCGCGATCTCGGTGACCCGGCGGCCGAGGCGCTTGCCGGTGCGCAGGTAGAAGGGGACGCCCGCCCAGCGGCGGTTGTCGATGCCGACCTTGATCGCGGCGTAGGTGTCGGTCTTCGACTTGGGGTCGATTCCCTCCTCCTCCAGGTAGCCGACGGCCTTGGCGCCGCCCTGCCACCCGGCCGCGTACTGGCCGCGCACGGTGTCCCGGCCCAGGTCCTTGGGGAGGCGGACCGCGCCGAGCACCTTGGTCTTCTCCGCCGCCAGCGCGTCCGCGTCGAAGGAGGCGGGCTCCTCCATGGCGGTCAGCGCGAGCAGCTGGAGCAGGTGGTTCTGGATGACGTCGCGGGCGGCGCCGATGCCGTCGTAGTAGCCGGCCCGGCCGCCGATGCCGATGTCCTCGGCCATGGTGATCTGGATGTGGTCCACATAGGACCGGTTCCAGATCGGCTCGAACATCGTGTTGGCGAAGCGCAGCGCCAGGATGTTCTGGACGGTCTCCTTGCCCAGGTAGTGGTCGATGCGGAAGACCTGGTCGGAGCCGAAGACCTCGTGGACGATCGCGTTCAGTTCCTCGGCCGACTTCAGGTCGTGGCCGAACGGCTTCTCGATCACCGCGCGCCGCCAGGAACCGCTCGACTGGTCGGCGAGACCGTGCTTCTTCAGCTGCTGGATGACCACCGGGAAGGACTTCGGCGGCACCGACAGGTAGAAGGCGAAGTTGCCGCCCGTGCCCTGTGCCTTGTCCAGCTCCTCGATGGTGCCGCGCAGGCGCTCGAAGGCGTCGTCGTCGTCGAAGGTGCCCTGGACGAAGCGCATCCCCTGGATGAGCTGCTGCCAGACCTCCTCGCGGAACGGCGTGCGGGAGTGCTCCTTGACGGCGTCGTGCACGACCTGGGCGAAGTCCTCGTGCTCCCAGTCGCGGCGGGCGAACCCGACGAGCGAGAAGCCCGGCGGCAGCAGGCCCCGGTTGGCGAGGTCGTACACGGCGGGCATGAGCTTCTTGCGGGACAGATCGCCGGTGACGCCGAAAATGACCAGACCCGACGGCCCCGCGATGCGCGGGAGCCGTCGGTCTGCGGGGTCACGCAGCGGATTGCTGCTTGACAATTGTCAGCCCTTCGAGGGAGCGAGGCGCTTGAGCTCCGCCTCCGTGGACTTCAACAGGTCGTTCCAGGCGTCCTCGAACTTGTCGACGCCTTCCTTCTCCAGGAGCTGGACCACCTCGTCGTAGGAGATCCCGAGCTTCTCGACCGCGTCGAGGTCGGCACGGGCCTGCTCGTACGTCCCGGAGACGGCGTCCCCGGTGATCTCGCCGTGGTCCTCGGTGGCCAGCAGCGTGGCCTCCGGCATGGTGTTGACCGTGTTCGGCGCGACCAGGTCGGTGACGTACATGGTGTCGCTGTACGCCTTGTCCTTGACACCGGTCGACGCCCACAGCGGACGCTGCTTGTTGGCGCCGGCCTTCTCCAGGGCGGCCCAGCGGTCGGTGCCGAAGACCTCCTCGTACGCCTGGTAGGCGAGGCGCGCGTTGGCGACGGCGGCCTTGCCGCGCAGCGCCTTGGCCTCGTCGGTGCCGAGCGCGTCGATCCGCTTGTCGATCTCGGTGTCCACGCGGGACACGAAGAAGGACGCCACGGAGTGGATCTCGGAGAGGTCCAGGCCGCGCTCCTTGGCCTTCTCCAGGCCGGTCAGGAAGGCGTCCATGACCTTGCGGTAGCGCTCCAGCGAGAAGATCAGCGTGACGTTGACGCTGATGCCCAGGCCGATGGTCTCGGCGATGGCCGGCAGGCCCGCCTCGGTGGCCGGGATCTTGATGAAGGTGTTGGGCCGGTCCACCAGCCACGCCAGCTGCTTGGCCTCGGCCACCGTGGCGTGGGTGTTGTGCGCCAGGCGCGGGTCCACCTCGATGGAGACCCGGCCGTCCTTGCCGCCGGTGTTGTCGAAGACCGGGCGCAGGATGTCGGCGGCGTCGCGGACGTCCGCCGTGGTGATCATGCGGATGGCCTCTTCGACCGTGACCCCGCGGACGGCGAGGTCGGCGAGCTGCTGGTCGTAGCCGTCGCCCTGCGAGATCGCCTTCTGGAAGATCGACGGGTTGGTGGTGACGCCCACGACGTGCTGCTGGTCGATCAGCTCGGCGAGGTTGCCGGACGTGATCCGCTTGCGCGACAGGTCGTCCAGCCAGATCGCGACGCCTTCATCGGAGAGGCGCTTGAGTGCGTCTGTCATGGAAAATGCATCTCCTACGTGTCGTGTATGGGCGTCAGCGCTGGGCAGCGGCGAGGGATTCCCGCGCGGCGGAGGCCACGTTCTCGGCGGTGAAACCGAACTCCTTGAAGAGCACCTTGGCGTCCGCCGAAGCACCGAAGTGCTCCAGGGAGACGATCCGGCCGGCGTCCCCCACGTACTTGTGCCAGGTCAGTCCGATCCCGGCCTCGACCGCGACACGGGCCCTCACGGACGGGGGCAGGACGCTGTCCCGGTACCCCTGGTCCTGCTGCTCGAACCACTCCACGGACGGCATGGACACCACTCGGGTCGGCACACCGTCGGCCTGGAGCTGCTCGCGCGCCTCGACGGCGACGTGCACCTCGGAACCGGTCGCGATGAGGACGACCTGCGCCTCGGTGCTCTGCCCTTCGGGCCCTTCCGCCTCGAACAGCACGTAGCCGCCCTTGGCCGCGTCCTCGTTGGGCTCGTACGTCGGCACACCCTGGCGGGTCAGCGCCAGACCGTGCGGCTGGCCCTTGCCGAACTCCTTCGTCCAGCGGCGCAGGATCTCCCGCCAGGCGATCGCCGTCTCGTTGGCGTCGGCGGGACGCACCACGTTCAGGCCCGGGATGGCGCGCAGCGAGGCCAGGTGCTCGACCGGCTGGTGGGTCGGGCCGTCCTCGCCCAGACCGATGGAGTCGTGCGTCCACACGTACGTCACCGGCAGGTGCATCAGCGCGGACAGACGGACGGCGTTGCGCATGTAGTCCGAGAAGACCAGGAACGTTCCGCCGTAGATACGGGTGTTCCCGTGCAGCGCGATGCCGTTCATCTCCGCGGCCATCGCGTGCTCGCGGATGCCGAAGTGGATGGTGCGGCCGTACGGGTCCGCCTCCGGCAGCGGGTTGCCCGCCGGGAGGAAGGACGACGTCTTGTCGATCGTCGTGTTGTTCGAGCCCGCGAGGTCGGCCGAGCCGCCCCACAGCTCCGGGACCACCGCGCCGAGCGCCTGGAGCACCTTGCCGGACGCGGCGCGGGTCGCGAGGCCCTTGCCCGCCTCGAAGACCGGGATCTTCTCCTCCCAGCCCTTGGGCAGCTCGCCCTTGGCCACGCGGTCGTACTCGGCGGCGCGCTCCGGGTTGTTGTCCCGCCACTGCTGGAAGGACTTCTCCCACACCGCGCGGGCCGCCTGGCCCTTCTCCAGTGCCTTGCGGGTGTGCTCGATGACCTCGTCGGAGACCTCGAACGACTTCTCCGGGTCGAAGCCCAGGACCCGCTTGGTCGCCGCGACCTCGTCGTCGCCGAGCGCCGAGCCGTGCGCGGCCTCGGTGTTCTGCGCGTTCGGGGCGGGCCAGGCGATGATCGAGCGCATCGCGATGAAGGAGGGGCGGTCGGTGACCTTCTTCGCCGCCTCGATCGCGTCGTAGATCGCGTTCGGGTCCAGGTCGCCGTCCGGCTTCGGGGCGACGCGCTGGACGTGCCAGCCGTACGCCTCGTACCGCTTGCAGGTGTCCTCGGAGACCGCGGTCTCGGTGTCGCCCTCGATGGAGATGTGGTTGTCGTCCCACAAAAGCACCAGGTTGCCGAGCTTCTGGTGCCCGGCCGTGGAGGACGCCTCGGCGGAGATGCCCTCCTGGAGGCAGCCGTCACCGGCGATGCAGAAGACGAAGTGGTCGAACGGGGAGGTGCCCTCGGGGGCCTCCGGGTCGAACAGGCCGCGCTCGTAACGGGCGGCCATCGCCATGCCCACCGCGTTGGCCACACCCTGGCCCAGCGGACCGGTCGTGGTCTCGACGCCGGTGGTGTGGCCGTACTCCGGGTGACCGGGGGTCTTGGAGCCCCAGGTGCGGAAGGACTCGAGGTCCGCCAGCTCCAGGCCGAAGCCGGCCAGGTACAGCTGGGTGTAGAGGGTCAGGGACGAGTGGCCCGCGGACAGCACGAAACGGTCGCGCCCGACCCAGTTCGCGTCGGCGGGGTCGTGCCGCATCACCTTCTGGAAGAGGGTGTAGGCGGCGGGCGCCAGGCTCATCGCCGTACCCGGATGGCCGTTGCCAACCTTCTGTACGGCATCGGCGGCCAGGACGCGGGCGGTGTCCACGGCCCGCTGGTCCAGTTCGGTCCACTCGAGGTCTGTGGTGGTCGGCTTGGTGCTCACCCTGAGTCAGGGCTCCTCTCCACATGTCGGTTGCCGGTGCACGAGTGCACGGGCTGCCGGCGCGTCCGTGAGTCGGCCGGCCATTGCCGAGCCTACCCCCGTAAGTACGTGCGTTTTTCCGCTGGAAACCAGACTGCCGGGACTCTTCCCGATCCGCCTGTCGACTGGGTGAAACCGCATTCGGCAAGTGAATACGGAGCCGCTCATCTGACCGCTCAATCGACTCTCCGAACGCACGTCGGAGCGCCCTCGCCAACACGAGCCCACCCCCGCGAAGGCCGAGGTATGGGCAACGTCTAAAGTGGCGTGGTACGCGCGAGCCTTTACCGCCACTTCACACGGGGGAGGCTCGCTGGGATGTCTCTGTCAGGGGTGTGCGTGACGGCCGTTGAATCCCGTCCTGCGGGGGTAATCGGGACGAGCCAGAGCCCGAGTCACCGGCCGTTCGGGGCCCGTGTCAAGGCGTTCGTGGCGCTGACCAAGCCGCGGATCATCGAGCTTCTGCTGATCACCACCGTTCCGGTGATGTTCCTGGCCGAACAGGGTGTTCCGAATCTGAAGCTGGTGCTGCTGACCTGTGTCGGCGGCTACCTGTCGGCCGGTGGCGCCAACGCGCTGAACATGTACATCGACCGCGACATCGACGCGCTGATGGACCGGACCTCGCAGCGCCCGCTGGTGACCGGCATGGTCAGCCCGGTCGAATGCCTCGTCTTCGGCATCACCCTGGCGATCGTCTCGACGCTGATGTTCGGGTTCACCGTCAACTGGCTGTCGGCGTGGCTCTCGCTCGGCGCGCTCCTCTTCTACGTCGTCGTCTACACGATGATCCTCAAGCGCCGCACCTCCCAGAACATCGTCTGGGGCGGCATCGCCGGCTGCCTGCCGGTGCTCATCGGCTGGTCGGCCGTGACCAACTCGATGTCCTGGGCGCCGATCATCCTCTTCGGGGTGATGTTCTTCTGGACGCCGCCGCACTACTGGCCGCTGTCCATGAAGGTCAAGGAGGACTACGCGCGCGTGGGCGTGCCGATGCTCCCGGTGATCGCCTCCAACAAGGTGGTCGCCCGGCAGATCGTCATCTACAGCTGGGTGATGGTCGTCGTGTCGCTGCTGCTGACGCCGCTCGGCTACACCGGCTGGTTCTACACGGCGGTCGCCGTGGCGGCCGGCGGCATGTGGCTGTGGGAGGCGCACGGGCTGCAGAACCGCGCCAAGGCCGAGGTGACCGGCGGCAAGCTCAAGGAGATGCGGCTGTTCCACTGGTCCATCACCTACGTGTCGGTGCTGTTCCTCGCCATCGCGGTGGACCCCTTCCTGCGCTGAAACCTTCGGAAACGGGCGGGGTGCGTGGTCAAGGCCACGCACCCCGCCCGTCGCCGTTGGATCTACCCGTCGGTAGCATC
The DNA here is from genome assembly GCF_044590125.1 of Streptomyces sp. BBFR25. Lineage (NCBI taxonomy): Bacteria > Bacillati > Actinomycetota > Actinomycetes > Kitasatosporales > Streptomycetaceae > Streptomyces > Streptomyces sp. BBFR25. The sequence continues at coordinate 2,232,937 of NZ_CP172447.1, read as the reverse complement.
CTGGTCATGGCAGACACGCAGCAGGCTGACGCGAAGGCCGAGCGCGAGACGACGCGCCTCGCCCGGCGGATCGACTCCTTCTCCAAGGCGCACGGCGGTGCCGAGGGCCAGGTGGCCCACCTCGGTGAACGCGGCGCCCGGATCGTGCTGGTCGGCGAGGACGGCGCCTGGGGCGACCTGGTCGCCCGCTCCCACGAGACGGCGCTGAAGGCCGTGGAGAAGTCCGGGATCACCCTCCACGAGGACTTCGACGGCGAGTTCGCCGCCAAGGTGAGGACCGGCCCCTACGAGTGGTCCCGCATGGCGGGCATCCAGGTCGGCGGGCCCAGCAACACCTGAGGCCGGGTTCACCCGTTAGGACCGTAGGAAGCCGCAAGGCGCACGGTCCCAGCACGGGGAGCCCGGATGATCGAAACGCCGACCCTGGTGGACCAGTACTGCCACGGCGTCATGAGAACGGAGCTGGGCCTCGGCACCTTCGAGGCCCAGCTGGCCCGCACCGAGGGTCCGCCCGCACCGGGCACCACCCTCTTCGACACCCAGACCGGCTTCGCGGTACGCCGCTGGTGCCCGCCGTTGCTCGGCCTGGAACCGCACTGCCCGCCCGCCCGCTACCTGGCCCGGCGCCGTGAACTGGGCGTCATGGAGGCCGACCGCCGGCTGCTGCGCGGCAGCGGCATCACCACCTACCTGATCGACGCGGGACTGCCCGGCGACCTCACCGGGCCCGCCGAGATGGCCTCCGCCGCGGACGCGGACACCCGCGAGATCGTGCGTCTGGAACTCCTCGCCGAACAGGTCGCCGACACCTCCGGCACCGTCGAGTCCTTCCTCGCCAACCTCGCCGAGGCCGTGCACGGCGCCGCCGCGAACGCGGTCGCCTTCACCTCCGTCGCCGGGGTACGGCACGGCCTGGCGCTCGCCCCGGAGCCGCCGTGCCCCGGCGAGGTGCGCGGGGCCGCCGCCCGCTGGCTCACCGGGCGCGAGGTCGGCGGGGAGCTGAGCGACCCGGTGCTGCTGCGCCACCTGCTGTGGATCGCCGTCGCCTCGGGCCTGCCGCTCCAGCTGCACGCGGGCCTCGGCGAGCCGGGCCTGCGCATCGACCGCACCGATCCGGTCCTGCTCACCGACTTCGTACGGGCCACCGCCGGACTCGGCACCGACCTGGTCCTGCTGCACGGCTACCCCTACCACCGCCACGCCGCCCACCTGGCCGGTGTCTTCCCGCACGTCTACGCCGACTCCGGCGCCGCCCTGGTGCGCACCGGCGCCCGCGCGGCGACGGTCCTCGCGGAGATCCTGGAGCTGGCCCCCTTCGGCAAGATCCTGTTCTCCAGCGGCGCCCAGGGACTGCCGGAGCTGCACGTGGTCGCGGCCCGGCTCTTCCGCGAGGCCCTCGGCCGGGTGCTGGGCACCTGGGTGGCCGAGGGGGCCTGGTCGCTCGGGGACGCGCAACGGGTGGCGGGGATGATCGCCTCGGGGAACGCCGGGCGGGTGTACGGACTGGAGTGACGGGTGTACACGCCGGAGTCGGTCGTCGAGACTGGGCGCATGCCGACCGACGCCTTGCTCGACCGCTTCCTCACCGCCCTCACGCCCCTCGACCCCGTCGCCGTCTGGGCGCACGGTTCACTGGGCGCGGGGGACTACCAGGAGGGCCGCAGCGACCTGGACCTGATCGCGGTCCTGCCCCGGCCGGCCACCGCCCGCACCGCCTGGCGGCTCGGGCTGCTCCACGCCCGCCTGCGCGCCGAACCCCTGGCCGGACTGCTGCACTGCACGTACCTGTCGCCGGACACGGTCGCCGACCCCGACCAGCGGCATCTGACCTGGGCCCACCAACAGCTCTTCAAGCGGACGGTCACCCCGGTCACCCGGCGTGAACTCCACAGCTTCGGCCGGGTCCTGCACGGCGAGTCGCCGGAGCGGCTGCTGCCGCCGGTGGCGGACCCGGAACTGTCCGGGTTCGTCGTCCGCGACCAGCGGGACTTCTGGCGGCCGCACGTGCGCCGGGCGGAGCTGTGGCGGGAGGCCGTCTGGGTCGACCTGGGCCTGCTCACCTTCGCCCGCGCCACCGTCACGCTGCGCGAGGGCCGCCTGATCACCAAGCGGGAGGCGCTGGACGAGCTGCCCGCCCTCGGCGCTCCGGGCGAGGTCGTCGAGGACATCACCGAACGGCGGTACGGGAAGGGCACCCGGCCCGCGGCCACGGCGGAGTGGACCGCCCGCCGCGCCGAGCTGACCCGGAGCTACCTGGGACCGGCCATCGACACGCTGGTGGCTTCGTACTCCTGAGCGGGCAGCCCCGGCACCGTTTCCTCCGGCCGCTCGCGCAGCGCCAGCAGCACCCGCAGCACCGCGATCCACACCAGGCACGAGCCGAGCATGTGCAGGCCGACGAGGACCTCGGGCAGGTCGGTGAAGTACTGGACGTACCCGATGACCCCCTGCGCCAGCAGCACCAGGAACAGGTCGCGGGTGCGGGCCAGCGGGCCCTTGGGCGCGTCGACCGCCTTCAGCACGAACCAGAGGGCGAACGTCAGCGTCACCACGATCCACGCCAGGACGGCGTGCACCTTGCTGATCATCTCCCAGTCGAGCGGCATCCGCGGGACGTCGCTGGAGTCACCCGCGTGGGGCCCCGCGCCGGTCACCACGGTGCCGACCGCGATCAGCAGGACCGAGACGGCGGTCAGCACCCACATCAGCTGCTGGACCGCCTTGCCGACCAGGGGGCGCGGTGCCGCGTCGCCCTCCCGGGTGCGCTGCCACATCACGGTCGCCACGGCGATCAGGGCCGTGGAGAGCAGGAAGTGGGCCGCGACGGTGTACGGGTTGAGGCCGACCAGGACCACGATGCCACCGAGGACGGCGTTGCCCATCACGATCCAGAACTGGAGCCAGCCCAGCCGGGTCACACTGCGCCGGTACGGCTTCTGCGACCGTGCGGCGATGATCGCCCAGCCGACCGCGGCGCACAGCACGTAGGTCAGCATGCGGTTGCCGAACTCGATGATGCCGTGGAAGCCCATCGCGCTCGTGGTGGTGAGCGAATCGTCGGTGCACTTCGGCCAGGTCGGGCAGCCGAGGCCCGAGCCGGTGAGGCGTACGGCACCGCCGGTGACGACGATGACCACCGCCATGGCGAGCGCGATGAGGGCCGCCCGCTGGACCGTCCGGGGATGCGGGGTCCAGCGCGCGGCGATGAAGGCGAGCGGGTTGCGCACGGCGGCTGCGGCGTCGGCGCGGGTCACGTTTGGCACGCCGTCCATCGTAGGGGCCCTGCTTGTGCACGCTTTCACGAGGGTCGGTCCCGGGCATGTGTTCTTACTCCCAGCGGAAGAACTTCCCGGCGGCCGCGAGCCCCACGACCGCCCACACGGCGAGGACGCCCAGGTCGCCCCAGGGCATCGAGGCCCCGTGCTGGAGGACGTCCCGCAGCCCGTCCGACAGGGCGGAGATCGGCAGCAGCCCCAGCACGTCCTGCGCCGCGTCCGGGAACTTGTCCAGCGGCACGATCACCCCGCCGCCCACCAGGAGCAGCAGGAAGACCAGGTTGGCGGCGGCCAGCGTGGCCTCCGCCTTCAGCGTGCCGGCCATGAGCAGACCGAGCCCGGAGAAGGCGGCGGTGCCGAGGACCAGGAGCAGCAGCACGGCCGCCGGGTTGCCGTGCGGCGACCAGCCCAGCGCGAAGGCGATCAAAGTGAGCAGCACGATCTGGAGCACCTCGGTGACCAGGACCGACGCCGTCTTCGCGGTCATCAGGGCCCAGCGCGGCAGCGGGGAGGCCGCCAGCCGCTTCAGCACCCCGTACCGGCGCTCGAAGCCGGTGGCGATGGCCTGCCCGGTGAACGCCGTCGACATCACGGCCAGCGCGAGGATGCCGGGGGCGAGGAAGTCGACCGCCTCTCCGGCTCCGGTGTCGATGATGTCCACGGAGCTGAACAGGACGAGCAGCAGCGTCGGGATGATCACCGTCAGCAGCAGCTGCTCGCCGTTGCGCAGCAGCATCTTCGTCTCGAGCACGGCCTGCGCCGCGATCATCCGCCCGAGGGGTGCGGCGCCGGGCCTGGGCGCGTACGTCCCGGAGGCCCCGGGTGTTCCCGTGCCCCCCGGTGTCCCTGTGGTCGTGGTCACCCGCGCAGCTCCTTGCCGGTCAGCTCCAGAAAGACGTCCTCCAGCGTGTGCCGCTCCACCGAGATCCGGTCCGGCATCACCCCGTGCTGGGCGCACCAGGAGGTCACCGTCGCGAGCAGCTGCGGGTCGACCTCGCCGTTCACCCGGTAGGAGCCCGGGGTCAGCTCGGCGGCCGCGGAGTCGGGGGGCAGCGCCTTGAGCAGGGACGCGACGTCCAGTCCCGGGCGGCCCGTGAACCGCAGGGTGTTCTCGGCGCCGCCGCGGCACAGCTGCTCGGGGGAGCCCTGGGCGACGACCCGGCCGGTGTCGACGATGGCCACGTCGTCGGCCAGCTGCTCGGCCTCGTCCATGTGGTGCGTGGTGAGGATCACCGAGACGCCGTCGCCGCGCAGGTCCCGCACGAGGTCCCAGGTGGCGCGGCGGGCCTGCGGGTCGAGACCGGCGGTCGGTTCGTCCAGGAACACCAGCTCCGGGCGCCCGACCACGGCCATCGCGAGGGCGAGCCGCTGCTGCTGCCCGCCGGAGAGCCTGCGGTACGTGGTGCGGCCGCACGAGCCGAGACCGAGGCGCTCGATCAGCGCGTCCACGTCCAGCGGATGGGCGTGCAGCTTCGCCACGTGGCGCAGCATCTCGTCGGCGCGGGCGCCGGAGTAGACGCCGCCGGACTGGAGCATGACGCCGATCCGGGGCCGCAGCTCGGAGCCCTGTCTCACCGGGTCGAGGCCCAGCACGCGCACCGTGCCGGAGTCCGGCCTCCGATACCCCTCGCAGGTCTCGACCGTGGTCGTCTTGCCCGCCCCGTTGGGGCCGAGGACGGCGGTGACGCCCGGGCGGGCCACCAGGTCGAGGCCGTTCACCGCGGTCTTCGTGCCGTACCGCTTCACCAGGGCCTGGACCTGGACCACGGGCTCACTTCGCATGGGTCACGAGTCTAGGTAGGCGGACGACCGGCCGGGCGCGGGGGTGTGGAAAACCTCCTGGAACCCGGGACGGGACTCACTCGCGGGGGCGGTGCACGGGCAGCCACCGTTCGGCGTAGGCGACCGCGTCCGGCAGCGGGAACAGGCGTACGTCGGCCGCGCCGACCCTGCCGCGCACGACGGGCCGGTCCCGCTCGAAGTCGTGGCCCAGTTCGTCGAAGCGCTCCGAGGTGATCGACACCTCGGTCACCCGCTCCCAGCCCACCGGCCCCGGGCGTCCCACCTCCACCAGCGGGGCGGGGATCCGGTACTCGGCGAGGTGGAAGGCGGTGCACGCGTGGTAGCCCGCGCCGAGCAGCAGGACCCGGGCGTCCAGCCGTTCCAGCGTGGCCAGCGGGCTGCGCTCGCCCAGCCGACAGTCCCTCGCGTGGCCCGCGACCACCTCGTCGGCGCGGGCGCCGAGGGCCGCGAAGGACGTCTGCGGATGGGCGCTGCGCCGGGCGCCGGGCCAGGTGCGCACCGTCTCCGGGACCACCCCGACACCGCGCGAGGGCGAGATCCGGGGGTCGTAGGCGGGCGTCGCCGCGCGCACGGCCTCCCACCACTCCTCGGGCACCGGCGGGCTGGTCCACAGGGCCGGGTCGGAGAGGTCTCCGGTCTGGGTCGGGACCACCAGGGTGCCGCTGGGACCGAGTACGTCGAGCAGCGCCTGGACCACCGCGACGGGGCCCCCGCAGACCCAGCCGAGCGCGCTGAGGGAGGAGTGCACGAGGAGGGTGTCGCCGGTCCGCACACCCAGTTCGCGCAGTGCGGCGGCGATCGTGCCGCGGGTGACGAGTGGGCCGGTCGGAGGGGGTGTGGGCATGCGGGGGAGTGTTCCGGAAGCCGCTCGCGGACGCCAGTGGATCGCCCCGCCGCTGATCGATCAAAGATCGTTTCCGCAGGTCACCTTAGGTATGCCTAAGTGACGCAGGGCACCGTTCGATGATCCGGACGCGGCTTGCCCACCCCGGAGGAATTACGCAACAATGGCGTTGTGAAAAACGTCGGTGAGGCTCCGCAGGAGGAACTCGCGACCGGTGAGCGGTCCACCCGCAACCGGGTCGCGCGCTCCATCCTGGACCACGGGCCGTCCACCGTCGCCGAGCTGGCCGGACGCCTGGGCCTGACCCAGGCCGCCGTCCGGCGCCACCTCGACGCCCTGGTCGCCGACGACGTGGTCGAGCCCCGCGAGCAGCGGGTCTACGGCACGCGCACGCGCGGGCGGCCCGCCAAGGTCTTCGCGCTCACCGACTGCGGCCGGGACGCCTTCGACCAGTCGTACGACAAGCTGGCCGCCGACGCCCTGCGCTGGATCGCCGAGCAGGAGGGCGGGGAGCAGGCGATCGCCGCCTTCGCCCGCGCCCGGATCGCCGCCCAGTCGGGCGCGTACCGCGCGGCCGTCGAATCCGCCCCCGCCGACAAGCGCACCGAAGCGCTGGCCAAGGCCCTGAGCGAGGACGGGTACGCTGCTACCGCGCGGAGCGCACCCCACCCCCAGCAGGGCGAGCAGTTGTGCCAGCACCACTGCCCGGTCGCCCACGTCGCGGAGCAGTTCCCCCAGCTGTGCGAGGCGGAGACGGAATTTTTCGCCGAGCTGCTCGGTACGCATGTACAGCGCCTCGCGACCATCGCGCACGGCGACGGGGTCTGCACCACGTTCATTCCGAAGACTTCGAAGCCCCCCGAAACGTCCGAGACGGCTTCCGAGACGCTTTCCAAGACCCACAACGCATCTGCAAGCACGGCCGGGAGGAACCCCGCATGACTCTCCCCACGGAGACTGCTCACCCTGAGCTCGAGGGCCTGGGCAAGTACGAATACGGCTGGGCCGACTCCGACACGGCCGGCGCCTCTGCCAAGCGCGGCATCAACGAGGACGTCGTCCGCGACATCTCCGCGAAGAAGAACGAGCCGGAGTGGATGACCAAGCTCCGTCTCAAGGGCCTGCGCCTCTTCGAGAAGAAGCCCATGCCGAACTGGGGCTCGGACCTGTCGGGGATCGACTTCGACAACATCAAGTACTTCGTGCGCTCCACGGAGAAGCAGGCGGAGTCCTGGGAGGACCTGCCCGAGGACATCAAGAACACGTACGACAAGCTCGGCATCCCCGAGGCGGAGAAGCAGCGCCTCGTCGCCGGTGTCGCCGCGCAGTACGAGTCCGAGGTCGTCTACCACCAGATCCGCGAGGACCTGGAGGAGCAGGGCGTCATCTTCCTGGACACCGACACGGCGCTCAAGGAGCACCCGGAGCTGTTCAAGGAGTACTTCGGCACCGTCATCCCCGTCGGTGACAACAAGTTCGCCTCGCTGAACAGCGCCGTGTGGTCCGGCGGCTCCTTCATCTACGTGCCGAAGGGCGTGCACGTCGAGATCCCGCTCCAGGCCTACTTCCGGATCAACACGGAGAACATGGGCCAGTTCGAGCGGACCCTGATCATCGTCGACGAGGGTGCCTACGTGCACTACGTCGAGGGCTGCACCGCGCCGATCTACAAGTCGGACTCGCTGCACTCCGCGGTCGTCGAGATCATCGTCAAGAAGAACGCCCGCTGCCGCTACACGACCATCCAGAACTGGTCGAACAACGTCTACAACCTGGTCACCAAGCGCGCCGTGGCGTACGAGGGCGCGACCATGGAGTGGATCGACGGCAACATCGGCTCCAAGGTGACGATGAAGTACCCGGCCGTCTACCTGATGGGCGAGCACGCCAAGGGCGAGACCCTGTCCATCGCCTTCGCGGGCGAGGGCCAGCACCAGGACGCCGGCTCCAAGATGGTCCACATGGCGCCGAACACCTCGTCCAACATCGTCTCGAAGTCCGTGGCGCGCGGCGGCGGCCGCACCTCCTACCGCGGCCTGGTGGAGATCGGCGAGGGTGCCCACGGCTCCAAGTCGAACGTGCTGTGCGACGCGCTGCTCGTCGACACCATCTCCCGCTCCGACACGTACCCCTACGTGGACGTCCGCGAGGACGACGTGTCCATGGGCCACGAGGCGACCGTCTCCAAGGTCTCCGAGGACCAGCTCTTCTACCTGATGAGCCGCGGTCTGAGCGAGTTCGAGGCGATGGCGATGATCGTGCGCGGCTTCGTCGAGCCGATCGCCAAGGAGCTGCCCATGGAGTACGCCCTGGAGCTGAACCGGCTGATCGAGCTGCAGATGGAAGGCGCGGTCGGTTAAGACCCGCCCCGAAGCAGTCGCCAGATATCTGACGTAGGAAGAGAGCAGACCGACAGCCATGGCTGAGGCTCAGAACATCCCCGTGGGGTCCACCACCGCGGGCCAGATCGCGGTGGCCGCCGAGTCGACCGTCGCCACGCGCATGAGCGCGCCCGCGTCCTTCGACGTGGCGGACTTCCCGGTCCCCCACGGCCGCGAGGAGGAATGGCGGTTCACCCCGCTGGAGCGGCTGCGCGGGCTGCACGACGGCACCGCCGTCGCCACCGGTGACGGCGTGAAGGTCGACATCGACGCGCCCGAGGGCGTCGTCGTCGAGACCGTCGGCCGCGACGACGCGCGCATCGGCCGGGCCGGGACCCCCGTGGACCGGGTCGCCGCCCAGGCCTACTCGGCGTTCGAGAAGGCCGGCGTGATCACCGTCCCCAAGGAGACGGTCCTCACCGAGCCGATCCGCATCGTCGTGCACGGCCAGGGCGGCACCGCCTACGCCCACCAGGTCGTCGAGCTGGGCGCCTTCGCCGAGGCCGTGGTCGTCATCGACCACTCCGGTGACGCGGTGCTCGCCGCCAACGTCGACTACGTCCTGGGCGACGGCGCCAAGCTGACCGTCGTCTCCGTCCAGGACTGGGACGACAAGGCCGTGCACGTCGGCCAGCACAACGCGCTGATCGGCCGGGACGCCACCTTCAAGTCCTTCGTGGTCACCTTCGGCGGCGACCTGGTCCGGCTGCACCCGCGCGTGGCCTACGCGGGCCCCGGCGGCGAGGCCGAGCTGTTCGGCCTGTACTTCACCGACGCGGGCCAGCACCAGGAGCACCGCCTCCTGGTCGACCACAACGTCCCGCACTGCAAGTCCAACGTCGTCTACAAGGGCGCGCTCCAGGGCGACGACGCGCACGCGGTCTGGATCGGCGACGTGCTCATCGAGGCCGCGGCCGAGGGCACCGACACCTACGAGATGAACCGCAACCTCGTCCTCACCGACGGCGCGCGGGTCGACTCGGTGCCGAACCTGGAGATCGAGACCGGCGAGATCGTCGGCGCCGGCCACGCCTCCGCGACCGGCCGCTTCGACGACGAGCAGCTCTTCTACCTGATGGCGCGCGGCATCCCCGAGCTGGACGCCCGCCGCCTGGTGGTCCGCGGCTTCTTCGCCGAGCTGGTCCAGCAGATCGGCGTCGCCGACATCGAGGAGCGCCTCCTCACCAAGATCGATGAGGAGCTGGAGGCGTCGGTCGCATGACCTTCGTACGCGTCTGTGGAGCGGACGAGCTGGAGGAGGACACCCCCAAGCGGGTGGAACTCGACGGCACGCCGATCTCCGTCGTGCGGACCGAGGGCGAGCTGTTCGCGATCCACGACATCTGCTCGCACGCGAACGTCTCCCTCGCCGAGGGCGAGGTCGACGACTGCCACATCGAGTGCTGGCTGCACGGCTCGCGCTTCGACCTCCGTTCCGGCAAGCCCGACAGTCTTCCGGCGACGCGCCCCGTCCCCGTATACCCCGTAAAGATCGAAGGGGACGACGTGCTCGTCTCCCTCACCCAGGAGTCCTGAGGCACCCATGGCAACGCTTGAAATCCGAGACCTGCACGTCACCGTCGAGGCCGACAACGCCACGAAGGAGATCCTCAAGGGCGTCGACCTCACCGTGAAGCAGGGCGAGACGCACGCCATCATGGGCCCCAACGGCTCCGGCAAGTCGACCCTCGCCTACTCGCTGGCGGGTCACCCCAAGTACACGATCACCGGCGGCACCGTCACCCTCGACGGCGAGGACGTCCTGGAGATGTCCGTCGACGAGCGCGCCCGCGCCGGCCTCTTCCTCGCCATGCAGTACCCGGTCGAGGTCCCCGGCGTCTCCGTCTCCAACTTCCTGCGCACCTCCGCCACCGCCGTCCGCGGCGAGGCCCCCAAGCTGCGGCACTGGGTCAAGGAGGTCAAGGAGGCCATGGAGCGCCTCAACATGGACCCCGCCTTCGCCGAGCGCAACGTCAACGAGGGCTTCTCCGGCGGTGAGAAGAAGCGCCACGAGATCCTCCAGCTGGAGCTGCTCAAGCCGAAGGTCGCCATCCTCGACGAGACCGACTCCGGCCTGGACGTCGACGCCCTGCGCGTCGTCTCCGAGGGCGTCAACCGCGTCCGCGAGACCGGCGAGGTCGGCACGCTGCTGATCACGCACTACACGCGCATCCTGCGCTACATCAAGCCCGACCACGTGCACGTCTTCGCCAACGGCCGCATCGCCGAGTCCGGCGGCGCCGAGCTGGCCGACAAGCTGGAGGCCGAGGGCTACGAGGCATACACGAAGGGTGGCGCATCCGAGTGACACAGCTGCCGGGCCTCCTCGACACCGAGGCGATCCGCAAGGACTTCCCCATCCTGGACCGCCAGGTCCACGACGGGCACAAGCTCGTGTACCTGGACAACGCGGCGACCAGCCAGAAGCCGCGACAGGTGCTGGACGCGCTCAGCGAGTACTACGAGCGCTACAACGCCAACGTCCACCGCGGCGTGCACGTCCTCGCCGAGGAGGCCACGGCGCTGTACGAGGGCGCGCGTGACAAGGTCGCGGAGTTCATCAACGCGCCCTCGCGTGACGAGGTGATCTTCACCAAGAACGCCTCGGAGTCCCTCAACCTGGTCGCCAACATGCTGGGCTGGGCCGACGAGCCCTACCGCGTGGACCACGAGACCGAGATCGTCATCACGGAGATGGAGCACCACTCCAACATCGTGCCGTGGCAGCTGCTGGCGCAGCGCACCGGCGCGAAGCTCCGCTGGTTCGGTCTCACGGACGACGGCCGCCTGGACCTGTCCAACATCGACGAGGTCATCACCGAGAAGACGAAGATCGTCTCCTTCGTGCTGGTCTCCAACATCCTGGGCACCCAGAACCCGGTCGAGGCGATCGTGCGCCGCGCCCAGGAGGTCGGCGCGCTGGTGTGCATCGACGCCTCCCAGGCCGCGCCGCACATGCCGCTGGACGTGCAGGCCCTCCAGGCCGACTTCGTGGCCTTCACCGGCCACAAGATGTGCGGCCCGACCGGCATCGGCGTCCTGTGGGGGCGCCAGGAGCTGCTGGAGGACCTGCCGCCCTTCCTCGGCGGCGGCGAGATGATCGAGACCGTCTCGATGCACTCCTCGACCTACGCCCCGGCCCCGCACAAGTTCGAGGCGGGCACGCCCCCGATCGCGGGGGCGGTCGGCCTGGGCGCGGCGATCGACTATCTGAACTCGATCGGCATGGACAAGATCCTCGCCCATGAGCACGCGCTGACCGAGTACGCCGTCAAGCGCCTGCTGGAGGTGCCCGACCTGCGCATCATCGGCCCCACCACGGCCGAGGAGCGCGGCGCGGCGATCTCCTTCACGCTGGGGGACATCCACCCGCACGACGTGGGCCAGGTCCTCGACGAGCAGGGCATCGCGGTCCGGGTCGGCCACCACTGCGCCCGCCCCGTCTGCCTGCGCTACGGAATTCCTGCGACCACGCGAGCGTCGTTCTATCTGTACTCCACGCCGGCCGAGATCGACGCGCTGGTCGACGGCCTGGAGCACGTACGGAACTTCTTCGGCTGACGGGACGAGCGAAGAGCATGAAGCTGGACTCCATGTACCAGGAAGTCATCCTGGACCACTACAAGAACCCGCACGGGCGGGGCTTGCGGGATGGCGACGCCGAGGTCCACCACGTCAACCCCACCTGCGGGGACGAGATCACGCTCCGCGTGAAGTACGAGGGCACGACGATCAGCGACGTCAGCTACGAGGGCCAGGGCTGCTCCATCAGCCAGGCGAGCGCCTCCGTGCTGAACGACCTGCTGGTCGGCAAGGACCTCGCCCAGGCGCAGCGCATCCAGGAGACCTTCCTGGAGCTGATGCAGTCCAAGGGCAGGATCGAGCCCGACGACGCGATGGAGGAGGTCCTGGAGGACGCGGTCGCGTTCGCCGGGGTCTCGAAGTACCCGGCCCGGGTCAAGTGCGCCCTGCTGAGCTGGATGGCCTGGAAGGACGCGACCGCCCAGGCGCTGGACGGCGCCGACGCCGAGAAGGAGACGACGGCATGAGCGAGACCCTGGAGATGAAGCCGGCCTCGGAGGAGGAACTCCGCGAGGCCCTGATGGACGTCGTGGACCCCGAGCTGGGCATCGACGTCGTCAACCTCGGCCTGATCTACGGCATCCACGTCGACGACGCGAACATCGCCACCATCGACATGACCCTGACGTCGGCGGCCTGTCCGCTGACCGACGTGATCGAGGACCAGGCCAAGTCCGCCACGGACGGCCTCGTCAGCGAGCTGCGCATCAACTGGGTCTGGATGCCGCCGTGGGGCCCCGACAAGATCACGGACGATGGCCGCGAGCAGCTGCGCGCGCTCGGGTTCAACGTCTGAGCCACCCCGGCACGACGGCTGTGGAGAACGGCGGCACCTTCGGGTGCCGCCGGTCTCGCGTTCGCTCCCCGCCCGCGTTCCTCGTTATGTACGCTCGTACACATGGGATATCTGCTCCTGGCCGGAGCCATCGCCGCCGAGGTCGCCGGCACCACCGCCATGAAGTACAGCGAGGGGTTCAGCAGGCTGGTGCCGTCCCTGCTGACGGCCCTCGCGTACGTCCTGTCCTTCGCGCTCCTCGCCCAGACCCTGAAGGTCCTCGCCGTCGGCACGGCCTACGCCATCTGGGCCGGGGTGGGCACGGCCGCCATCGCCACCATCGGGGTCGCCTTCATGGGCGAGGGGATGACCCTCACCAAGGCCGCAGGCATCGCGCTGATCATCATCGGCGTCGTCGTCCTCAATCTGGGCGGGGCGCACTGATGCCCCGCCGCCACGATCCGGAACGCCGCCAGCGCATCATCGACGCGGCGATCAGAGTCGTCGGACGGGCGGGCATCGCCGGCCTCAGCCACCGCAGCGTCGCCGCCGAGGCGGACGTCCCGCTCGGCTCCACCACCTACCACTTCGCGACCCTGGACGACCTCATGGTCGCCGCCCTGCGTCAGGCCAACGAGGGCTTCGCCCGGGTCGTCGCCGCCCACCCCGCCCTGTCCGACCCCGAGGCCGACCTGCCCGGCGAACTCGCCCGCGTCCTCGGCGCGTGGCTCGGCGGCGACCGCACCGGCGTGGAGCTGGAGTACGAGCTGTACCTCGCCGCCCTGCGCCGCCCCGCGCTGCGCCCGGTCGCCGCCGAGTGGGCCGAGGGCGTGGGCGCCCTGCTCGCCGCCCGCACCGACCCCACGACCGCCCGCGCCCTGGTCGCCGTACTGGACGGCATCTGCCTCCAGGTGCTGCTGACGGACACGCCGTACGACGAGGAGTACGCCCGTGAGGTGCTGGCCCGGCTGGTCCCCGCGCCCGGTACCCGAGACGGCTGCGGTCCCGGCTCGCTTCCACCGGCGGCGGCCGGTTAGGTTGCCCTCATGACCGACACGACTGCTCCCCGCACCACCGGCGCCGTGGCCGCCGGCCTCGCCACGATCGCCGCCGACGGCACCGTCCTCGACACCTGGTTCCCGGCCCCCGAACTGTCCGACGCGCCCGGTCCCTCCGGCACCGAGCGGCTCACCGCCGAACAGGCCGCCGAACTCCTGGGCGGCGGCGCCACCGCAGCGGTCGGTCCGGACGCCCGCCGCGGCGTCGAGGTGGTCGCGGTCCGCACGGTCATCTCCTCGCTGGACGAGAAGCCGGTCGACACGCACGACGTCTACCTGCGCCTGCACCTGCTCTCCCACCGCCTGGTCAAGCCGCACGGCCAGAACCTGGACGGCATCTTCGCCCACCTCGCCAACGTCGCCTGGACCTCGCTCGGCCCGGTCGCCGTCGACGACATCGAGAAGGTCCGCCTCAACGCCCGCGCCGAGGGCCTGCACCTCCAGGTCACCTCGGTCGACAAGTTCCCCCGCATGACGGACTACGTCGCCCCCAAGGGCGTCCGCATCGCCGACGCGGACCGGGTCCGCCTCGGCGCGCACCTTTCCGCGGGCACCACGGTCATGCACGAGGGCTTCGTCAACTTCAACGCCGGCACGCTGGGCACCTCGATGGTCGAGGGCCGCATCTCCGCGGGCGTCGTCGTCGGCGACGGCTCCGACATCGGCGGCGGCGCCTCCACCATGGGCACCCTCTCCGGCGGCGGCAACGTCCGCATCGTCATCGGCGAGCGCTGCCTGGTCGGCGCCGAGGCGGGCGTCGGCATCGCGCTGGGCGACGAGTGCGTGGTCGAGGCCGGCCTCTACGTCACCGCGGGCACCCGCGTCACGATGCCCGACGGCCAGATCGTCAAGGCCCGCGAACTCTCCGGCGCCTCCAACATCCTCTTCCGCCGCAACTCGGTCACCGGCACGGTCGAGGCCCGCCCGAACAACGCGGTGTGGGGCGGCCTGAACGAGGTACTGCACAGCCACAACTGAGCCGACGCCGGTTCGTCGAGCGCCCCCTCCGCGTGTCGTGGGGAGGGCGCTCAGGTGTTCGCCGGGGTGGGCTGCTCCTGTTGGCGGCGGACGATTTCTGTGATCCAGGTGGGGGCGTACGGGGAGGTGCAGCCCGGGGGAGTGGGGTAGTCCTTCAGGACTCCGAGGCGTTCGCCGATGGCGAGGGCGCGGGGGCGGTGTTCGGGGTGGTCGATGCCGATCCAGGCCAGGCAGTGGTTCATCGCCCACTGCAGGCGGTCCGGGGCGTCCTTCATCTCGGACTCGACGGTGTCCAGCAGGGCCGTGAGGTCGAGACCGGCGGGCTTCTTCGTCACGCGTTCGGTGGTGAGTGCCCAGCCGGCGCTCGCGACCACCGGGTCCGGGTCGGCGGTCCAGGCCGTGCGCAGTTCCTCGGCGTGCGGGTTCTTCTTCACCACGTAGTTCACGAGCCAGTCGTGCACCTTGGGGGTGCGGGCCTCGCGCAGCATGGCGTCCAGTTCGGCGCGGTCGTAGGACTTGGGGCGGCAGATCAGGACGGCCAGCAGGCGTGCGGCGGTGTCGTCCGTGGCCCAGAGGTCGCGTGCGAGTGCGGGCCGGGTCTTCAGGCGCTTCGCGAGTGCGCGCAGCCTGGTGAGGTTCACGCCGTGGTCGTCGCCGTGCTTCTCGTTCACGGCCCGGACCCGCGGGTCCTCCAGCGCGGCCAGCTCGGCCATCACCTCGGCCACCGTCGGGTCGGTCGTCTGCTCCGGCACCTCGGTCGCCTCCTGTCGCCCTCGGCGGTCATCTGCGGGGGCTCAGCCTACGGCGCTCAGCGTTTCAGGGCCCGGTAGCGCTTCAGCAGTGCGGTGAGGCGGGCCTGGTCGGCCGCTCCGTTCAGCTCGGTCAGCAGGTCGTCGGGGCACAGCTCGTAGTGGTCGCCCCACCAGCGGCGGCCCTTGCCGTCCCATATGCGGTATCCGCCCGGAACGCCCCGGGTCACGTAGCGTCTTCTGCTCATCGCGGGCAACCGTAACGCGCACGTACGGATGACTGCCCGTGACTTACCGGTGGTCTTGGCGGATGAACGGGTGGACGCAGAGTCCGATCAGACGCCGATCCGACGAGACGAGGACCTGGGATGACGCCTGAGAGCACGCCCGAGACGCCGAACGAGCGGGTGAGGGCCGCAGCGCGCCTGCTGGCCGGGGCGGGTGCCGCGGTGCTGATGTGCTGCGGGTCGGTGTGGGCCGCGGGGGCCGCGCACGCCGACGAGACGACGACCGGCTCGCACAACGGCCCCCGCGTGGGGCTCCTCAACGTCCACGTCGGCCAGATCGACGACCCGGCGGAGGACGTGCTGGAGCACACCCTGCTGTTCGGCGACGGCTACGCCTGGGACTGACCGGAGTGGGCGGCCAGTTCCTCGTAGGCCGCCAGCAGATCGGCCGTGGTCTCCCGGTCCGCGGGCCGCAGCGGCGCGCGGACCGGGCCCGCCGGGAGGCCCAGCGCGCCCAGGAGGGCCTTGGCGGTGACCGTGCCGGGCAGACCGGCCGCCATCATCGCCTCGACGAGCGGAATCGCCCGCCGCTGGAGCAGGGCGGCCCGGCCGGTGTCGCCCGCGTCGAAGGCGTCGAGGACGGCCCGGAACAGGTCCGGCGCGATGTTGGCGACGGTGCTGACGTACCCGGCCGCTCCGACCGCGTAAAGGGCGAGGACCTGCTCGTCGCAGCCCGCGTAGTACGCCAGGCCGGTGCGGGACAGCACCTTCTGGGTGCCGAGGAGGTCGTAGGCGCAGTCCTTGACGGCGACGATCCGGGGGTGCCCGGCGAGGCGGACCAGGGTGTCGGGTTCGATGCGGGTGCCGGTGCGGCCCGGGATGTCGTAGAGCATGACGGGCAGCCCGCTCGCGTCGGCGACCTCGCGGAAGTGCGCCTCCAGGGCGTCCTGCGGCGGCCTGCTGTAGTACGGCGCGACCACCAGCAGTCCGTCCGCGCCCGCCTTCTCGGCGGCCAGGGCCAGTTCCACGGTGTGCCGGGTGTCCGCGGTGCCGACCCCGGCGACGAGTGCCGCCCGGTCCCCGACCGCCTCCCGGACCGCCGTCACCAGCGCCGCCTTCTCGGCGTCCGTGGTGGTCGGCGACTCGCCGGTGGTGCCCGACAGCACCAGGCCGTCGCAGCCCCGGGAGACCAGGCGCTCGGCGAGCCGCCGGGCACCGTCGAGGTCGAGTGCGCCGGACTCGGTGAAGGGCGTGACCATCGCGCACAGGGCGCGGCCGAAGGGGGCGGCGGGGCGGTCGTCGTCTGTCGTCATGGGAGTAGTGTCGGCGCCTCGACAGTGTAGCTCCACTTAATTCTTCTACGAGGTATCTGTAAGAAATGGTTCAGTGAGGAGTGGTGTCCGGCGTTCGCGACGGCGCGGGTGCCGACAGGGGTAGTGCCGTTCGGCCCGGGGTACCCGGGGTGCTCCGAACCGAGAGGAGGCGGGAACACCGTGACCGGAACCCTGCACACCAGGCCGGTGCGCGACGAGCAGCACTCCGTGGGCGAACTCGTCGGGCAGGCCACCGAACAGCTCTCCCGGCTCGTGCGCCAGGAAGTGGCCCTCGCCAAGATGGAACTGGCCGAGAAGGGCAAGCGGGCCGGGCGCGGCGGCGGCATGCTCGGTGCCGCGGGCGCCATCGCCTACGTGGGCCTGTTCGCCCTGGCCGGCACGGCCATCGCCGCGCTCTCGCTGGTGCTGCCCGTCTGGGCCGCGGCGCTCATCGTGACGGCGGCGCTCTTCGTGATCGCCGGCGTACTGGCCATGACCGGTCGCGCCCAGCTCCGCCGGGCCGTGCCGCCCAAGCCCGAGGAGACCCTCGACAGCGTCAGGGCCGACGTCGACCAGATCAGGGAAAGGGCACATCGATGACCGACGCGACGAGCCGGGACGGTTCGAGGAGCGGCTCCACCGCGCAGCCGGTCGGCGGGGCGAAGGGCCCCGACGAGCTGCGCAGGCAGATCGAAGAGACCCGCGGCCAGCTCGGCGACACCGTGGAGGAACTGGCGGGCAAGGCCGACGTGAAGGGCCGCGCCAAGGCCCGGGCCGCCGACCTCAAGGACAAGGCGGGCGCCATGAGCGTGCAACTGCGCAGCTCCGCCGCGCACGCCGGGCACGCCGTACAGGACAAGGCGGGGCGGGCCGGGCACACCGCGCAGGACAAGGCGGGCCGGGCCAAGGAGGCCGCGGAGCGGCACGCGCCGCCCGGACGGGCACGCGGTGCGGTGCGGGCGGGGCTCGGACACCCGCGTGTCGTGCTGGCCGCCGGGGCGGCGGCGGGCGTGGTGGTCGCGGCGAGCCTCGTGCGGCACCGTCGGCACGGGCACTGCTGAGCCCTCGGAGGGCGCGGTGCGGCGAGGGGCTCCGGGCGGGGCCCCTCGTCACGTACGTCGTGCCAGTATGGGCAAGGACTTGACCTCAACCTTGGTCGAGGTCGGAGAGTGGTGCGTGTACCCGACGCGCACCGATCACTGGAGGCCGGCATGACCCGCCGCACCGACGCCCACCCCCACCTCGCCCGCCCCGACGCCCTGGCGCCCTTCTTCAGCACCTGGCGGGTCGGCACCCCCGAGCGGCAGCGGCAGACCGTCGACGCCATCGCCCGTACCTGGGAGAACCGGCCCTGGCCCGCCGAAGACCTGCGCGGCTACCACGTCTACACCGGGCACGACGGCAGCACGCTGCTGCACCACTCCCAGTGGGCGAGCGAGCAGGCGTACGAGGCCTTCGTGAAGACCCACCGGCAGGAACGGGTCGACGAGATCGACACCGCCGTGCCGGGCATCGAACGGCTGGGGCTCGGCAGGTACCGGCACTACCGCGCCGCGACCCGGAACGCCGGGGCGGCGGCCCTCGTCCCCGGCTGCATCGTGATCGTCGACGTCGAGTTCGAGGGGCCGGACCCCGACCGGCAGCGTGCCTGGGTCGACGCCGTCCTCGAGGCCCTGGAGAGCGAGCCGGCGCAGCACCCCGGCGGCATCTCCGCCCACTTCCACCTCAGCACCGACGGCACGCGCGTCCTCAACTACGCCGAGTGGGAGAGCGCGCAGGCCCACATCGACGCACTCGCCGCACCGGGCGACGGGGTCGGCTCGGCGACGCCCCAGTGGGAGCGGGTGCAGAACTGGCCGGGTCTGAAGAGCAGCACGGTCGGCCGCTACGACCACGCGCTGGGCCTCGTGCCCCGCTGAGACCCCGGACCCGCACCCACCGGGGGCCTGTTACGGACGGAACCGCAGCACCTGCGGGTCGTGGTCGCTGATCTGGTCGTGGAACTCGGCGTTGACGTGCACGCTGTCGTAGGACAGGTGCCCGCCGCGGCGGACCGACGGGCTGACCAGGATCTGGTCGAGGACCTGGCTGTTGCCCTGGTAGACGTACGAGTAGCGCTCGCTCCTCGGCAGCGACTTCACCGCCGACCACAGGGCCCCGTCGTCCTCCAGGATGCGGGTGGTCGTCGAGAACTCGAAGTCGTTGATGTCACCGAGGGCGACGACGTCGGCGTTCTTCTGGGTGGCCAGGATCTCCTTGACGAAGGTGTTCACCGCCGTCGCCTGGGCGTGGCGCTGGGTCTCCGAACTGCGCGACGGCGGCTGGTACTGCGCCGTCAGACCCTGGTCGCCGCCCTTGGAGTTGAAGTGGTTGGCGATGACGAAGACCGTCCGGCCGCGGAAGACGAACTCACCGGCCAGCGGCTTGCGGCTGTTCTCCCAGGCCGGGTTCGCCGGGTCGACCCGGCCGGGGGAGAGTGTCAGGGCCGCCTTGCCGCGCACCTCGCGCACCCCGGTCGCCGTGGTGGCGTCGCCGCCCGCGCGGTCGGTGAAGGAGACCCGCTCCGGGTTGAACAGGAACGCCTGGCGGATGTTGCCGCCGGGCTCGCCGCCGTCCGCCTTGTCCACCGGGTCGACGCCCCGCCACTCGTAGCGCGGGCCGCCGGCCGCGACGACGGCGTCGATCAGCTTGCCGACCGTCGCGTCGGCCGCCACCGTGCCGTCGTCCGTGGCGCCGTTGTTGTCCTGGATCTCCTCCAGGGACACGATGTCGGGCGACTTCAGGTGGTGCACGATCGTTTCGGCGTGCGCGGTGAAGGTGTCGTCCGACGGGTCGAGGTTCTCGACGTTGTACGTCGCCACGGCCAGCTCGCGGGAGCTCTGCCGACGCGTCGACTCGCGCTCCGTGCCGCCGCTCTCCAGGGTGCCGATCTCGCTCGCGACCAGCGTGTAGCCGCCGTACTGGTTGTAGTCCAGCGGTCCGGCGGTGGTGCCGGCGAGCGTGTCGCCCACGTCGGCGGCGGGGAAGTCGGCCGGCTTGCCGAGCGACTGGATCTGCAGCCGGCCGGTGTTCTGGTCGTCGTAGGAGCCGTAGACCGTGCCGCCGCGGCGGTTCGGGTTCTCCCAGGGCTTCACCGTGACCCACAGCTCGGTGTACGGGTCCGAGGCGCCGACCACGCGGGCGTCGGCGACGCGGACGTTCATGCCCTCCAGGGACTCGTAGTAGTCCAGGGCATACGTCCTCGGCCTCAGGGGCAGGCCGTTGACCGAGCCGTTCGCCGCCCCCTCGCCCTCGGGGGCGTACGCGCGGGGCACGGAGCGGGCGGAGACTGTCGTCGCGGCCGGGAGGGCGTTGCCGCCGGAGACGACGGTGACCGTCGGGCGGGTGATCTCGGTCAGGGACTGGTTCCCCGAGGACGTGCCGCCGGGGACGTACTCCGAGACCGTGCCGGAGACGGTGACCGCGTCACCGACGGCGACCTGAGGGGCCTTGCTGGTGAAGACGAAGACGCCCTCACTGGTGGCCGGGTCCGCGTCCGGGCGCGGGTCCTGGATCCAGAAGCCCTTGGAGGAGCCGTAGCCGCGGACGCCGGTGACGATTCCGGCCACGTCCGTGACCTGCCGGCCGGCGTACGGGGACAGCCGGGTGCTGCCCTGGATGTCGTGGATCCGCACGGAGTCGTCCGGTGCGGAACCGGCGTGCGCGGGCACGGTGAGGACGACGGTGGACGCCGCCGAGCAGACGGCGGCGACGGTGAGCGCGGCGAGGCGCGCGGAGGACTTGCTGGCCAACGGATCCCTCCGGGGATGTGACGTGGCGCGGGACTCTACGCGCGTCAATCTCCTGCGTGGTCCGGCCAGTTGTCAAGGTTTCGGCCATGTACACCACCCGTCGGGGAGATGAACCGGGCGGCATGGGTGGAAACCCGTCTAGGCTGAGCAGTCGTACGGCGGTCAAGAGGCGCGCGAGGAGAAACTTCCCATGTCAGACAGCTCCACCCTGCCGCCCGCACGGCTGCGCCCCGAAGCGGAGCTGGCCCGCGACGCGCTGTCCGCGCCGGTGCTCGCGCGGGCCGCGCGACTGGCCCGCTGGGCCGACGCCGGCACCCGCGTCGACGCCGGGGGCGGGCTCGTCGAGGAGCAGCTGCCGGCGGCGGCCGAGCAGCTCGGGCTGAGCGGGGACGACGCCGCCGCGTACGCGAGCGAGGCCTGGCGGATCGCCGTGGACACCGGGCTCGTGGAGATCACCGACGAGGAGGCGGGCACCGTGGCCGCGGGCGAGGACCTCGCCCTGCTCACCGGCGGCTCGCCTCAGGACGTGCTCGGGGTGTGGCTCACCGCCCTGGAGGCCGTGCTCGCCGACGCGAGCGTGCCCGACCTCGACGACCTGGTCGACGCGATGGCCGAGGGCGGCGAGGTCGACCTCTCCTCCCTCGACTGGGACCCCGACGCCGAGTCCGAGTTCCTCGACGGGGTGCTCGGCAACCTCTACCTGCTCACCGTCGGAGACGACGGCCCCGGCGACGCGCCGGTGCCGCTGCCCGCGCTGGCCGCCTCCATGATCGTGCCCAGCGACATGGGCGAGCCCAGCAACGAGGTCCTGGAGCGGGTGTCGGACGCGATGATGCGCCTGGACGACCAGTTCCGGCAGCTCGAACCGATCGGCCTCGTCGAGTACCAGCCGGTCGACGAGGCGCTCATGGCCGACGCCGACGAGGAGCCCGCCGCGCCCGTCGACGAGGCCGACGTCACCCGCTACGGCATGGTGCGGCTCACCCCGCTCGGGCTGTACGGGCTGCGCGCCCGCCTCCTGGACGCCGGGTTCGAGGCCCCCGCCGTCGGCGACCTCGCCGACAAGGGCGCCGACGCGCTGCTCGACGGCACCGCCCCCTTCCCGCCGGCCGCGGCCCACGCCGAGACCGAGCTGTGGCTGGCCGGACGGAGCCCGCTCGACGCCGCCCGCGAACTGCTCGCGGCGGCCCGCGGCTCCGACACCGGCGCGCCGCTGCGCCGGCTGCGCTGCCAGCAGGCGCTCTCCCTCGTCGGCGCGGAGGCCGAGCCCGCGCTGCGGGAGGTCCTCGACGACGCCGAACTGGGCGGCCTGGCCAGGGTTTGGCTCACCGAGCACGGGGCCCGGGACGTACCGGCCCCGTCACAGGACATGGTCTTCTGGCTGACCATCGACACCGTGGCCGCCCAGCTCGCCGCCGAGGGCAACTCCGAGGAGCTGCGCGCCCTGGTGGAGGGCCTCGCCCGCCAGCACAGCGGATTCTTCGACACGGTCTGGCGGGTCGAGCACCCGGCCACGCCGGACGTCCTGGAGGCGATGGGGCGGCTGCACCCCGACAAGAAGATCGCCAAGGAAGCCCGCAAGGCGGCGTTCAAGGCACGCTCCCAGCAGGGCGGCTGACGGCCGCGAACGGGGGCGGCCGGTTGGCTTGTGGGCGGGGGTGTGGTGGGTGGGTGAGCCGGTCCGGCGGGGCATCGGCCTTCGGCCGGGAGGAGGCGGTCGGGCCTCGGCCGGGAAGCGCGGCCGGGGGCGGCCGGGGCGCGGAGGCGGGGCGCGATCGTGCGGGAGAGGTCTTCGCCAGTTCAGGTTCTGTTCAGGTGTCGGCGGGATTCCCGTTCAGGCGGGGGCGGAACCGTGACGCCGGACCGAGGTCCGCCACCCTCCACGGCTCGCCCACCGTCACAGGAGACACCATGTCGCTCACCCGCAGGGACTTCGCCAGTCGATCCGCGCTCACCGGCGCCGGGGTCGTACTGGCGGGCAGCGTCGGCGCCCTCGCCACCGCCCCGAACGCCCTCGCGTCCACGGACACCGACCGCGTGGGGGAGGAGCACGGTCACGGGCACGACGGCCACCACGGCCACGGCGGGGTCGGCTACGGGCCGCTGATCCCCGACCCGGACGGCATCCTCGCCCTGCCCGCCGGCTTCCGGTACGAGATCATCACCTACTCCGGCCGCACCAAGCTGGAGTCCGGCGAGTACACCCCCTCCAACCACGACGGCACCGCCACCTTCGACGGCCCGCGCGGCACCACCCTCCTCGTCAACAACCACGAACTCGGCGGCCACCGCGACGACTGGCCGCACCCCGTCCCGCTCACCGAGGGCCTCGTCTACGACCCGGCCGCCGCCGGTGGCTGCACCGTCGTGGAGGTCCGCCGCGGCGGCCACGTCGCCGAGTGGGTCGGCATCGCCGGTACCGCCACCAACTGCGCGGGCGGCAGCACCCCGTGGGGCACCTGGCTGACCTGCGAGGAGACCGAGGACAAGGCCGGCGAGGAGGGGATGACCAAGGACCACGGCTACGTCTTCGAGGTCGACCCCGAGGACCGCCGCGCCAACCGCGACCCCAAGCCGATCAAGGCGCTCGGCCGCTACGCCCACGAGGCCGTCGTCATCGACCCCAAGCGCGGCCACGCCTACCTCACCGAGGACGCCTCGGGACCCAACGGCCTGCTCTACCGCTGGACCCCGCCGGAGCACTTCCGGCACGGCCGCGGCCGACTGCGCACCCTCGCCGACGACGCCGGGGTCCTCCAGGCCTTCAAGTGCTTCGACTCCGGCGGCAAGTTCGTCGACGACCTGTCCCGCGCCACGAAGACCGGCACCGTCTACGGCGTGGACTGGGTCGACGTCCCCGACCGCGACGCGCGGACCACCTCCGTGCGCAAGCAGTTCGGCGCCGGTGAGGTCACCCGGGCGCGCAAGCTGGAGGGCATGTGGTGGGCCGACGGCGGCGCCTACATCGTCTCCTCCTTCGCGCGTGACGAGAGCCCCGGCCGCCCGCACGACGGGCAGGTCTGGTTCTACGACCCCAAGCGCCGCACCCTCACACTGAAGGTCCTGCTCGGCGTCAACGCCGACCCGTCCGCCGACGGCGCCTTCGACGGCCCGGACAACATCACCGTCTCCCCGTACGGCGGCCTGGTCATCGCCGAGGACGGCGACGGCGTCCAGCACCTGTTCGGCGCCACCGACAGCGGCCGCACCTACCCCATCGCCCGCAACGAACTGAACCTGGGCACCGAGGACGACCCCGAATACAGCGAGTTCACCGGCGTCACCTTCTCGCCCGACGGCCGGACCCTCTACGCCAACATCCAGACGCCGGGCATCATGCTGGCGATCACCGGGCCGTGGAAGCGCCAGAAGCGCCGCTGATTTAATTCGCTCGCCCGACCGGTGGCCGCCCTTTTAGAGTGATGAACGTCCAGGTGCGAAGGCAGGACCTACTTCCACTGATAATGGGGCGGTCGCGGGTTCGAATCCCGTCACCGGTACAACGCGCCGGTGTAGCTCAGCGGTTGGAGCACCTTGTCGGTTCCGCCGACCTGAACTCTGGACACCCATAACTTCACGCACCTCCCGGTGCGCGGACCGCGGCTACTTCTTCTCTCAAAAGAATCCCATGCCGCTGTCCACTTGATCTCGGGAGGCCGGCAGTCGAGGGGTGCCCGGTGCGCAGGCAGCGGATACTTCCTTTGTTCGGACGGTTGCGGGTTCGAACCCCGTCACCGACTTCGGGTCGGTGTAGCTCAATTCGGCAGAGCATCCGCATGTTCCGTCGCCGATTCCGACCTCGGGCACCCTTCTGCTGCCGTGTCTCCCTCCGGAAAAGTTCGAGATTTCGAGAATTCGGGGGGAATTCACCATGGCGCGATTCAACACCAGGACCGCGAAGGCGCAGCCCACCTCGCGCGTGACCTCGACGGGCCGCGTACTGCGCACCTACGAGGGCGGCCGGGGCAGCGAGCGGGACCCGCGCTCCGAGCTGTTCCTGCAAGCGGTGGCCAACTTCGTGTCCCAGCGGACCTTCTACGAGACCGGCGACGCCCGCGACGACCGCTTCGCCACGCTCGTGCGCGAACTCGCCCTCAGCGACCCGTCCTGGACGGCCGGCCTGCTCGGCTGGCTGCGCGGCGAGGGCAACCTGCGCACCGCCTCGATCGTCGGCGCCGCCGAGTACGTCAAGGCACGCCTCGACTCCGGCGTCACCGACGGACCGTCGAACCGGCAGGTCGTCGCCTCCGTGCTGCGGCGGCCCGACGAGCCCGGCGAGCTGCTCGCCTACTGGACGGCGACCTACGGCCGCGCCGTGCCCAAGCCGGTCAAGCGGGGGATCGCCGACGCCGTACGGCGGCTCTACCACGGCAAGTCGCTGCTGAAGTACGACACCGCGTCCAAGGGATACCGCTTCGGCGACATCCTCAACCTGGTGCACGCGGCGCCCGACCCGGACAAGCCGTGGCAGGGCGAGCTGTTCCAGTACGCCCTCGACCGCCGGCACAACCCGGACAGCGCGGTGCCGCCCGTATCGAACCGCGTCCTGACCGCGCACCGCGAGCTGATGGCGCTGCCCGTCGCCCAGCGGCGCGCGGTGGTCACGGCGCCCGACGGCGCCGAGCGGCTCGCGGCGGCGGGCATCACGTGGGAGATGCTGGCCGGCTGGCTCCAGGGCCCGATGGACAAGGCCGCCTGGGAAGCGGTGATTCCGTCCATGGGAGCGATGGCATTGCTCCGAAACCTGCGGAACTTCGACGAGGCCGGTGTCTCGGACGAGGTCGCGGCCCGGGTCGCGGCGCGGATCAGCGACCCGGCCGAGGTGGCGCGCTCGCGGCAGTTCCCCTTCCGCTACCTCGCCGCGTACCGGCACGCGCCCTCGCTGCGCTGGTCGTACCCGCTGGAGCAGGCGCTCGGCCACTCGCTGGCCAACGTGCCCGCCCTGGGCGGCCGGACGCTGGTCCTCGTGGACCGGTCGGGCTCGATGTTCTACTCGCGGATGTCGGACCGCTCCGAACTGACCCGGGCCGACGCGGCGGCGGTCTTCGGTACGGCGCTGGCGCTGCGGGCGGCCGACGCGGACCTGGTGGAGTTCGGTTCGTCGAGCAACCGCGTGAAGTACCGCGACGGCGAGTCGGTGCTGAAGGTCCTGGGCCGCTTCGGCGACCTCGGCGGCACCGACACCACCGAGGCGGTCCGGCGCCACTACAAGCGGCACGACCGGGTGCTGATCGTCACCGACGAGCAGTACGCGTACAGCCGGCACGGCGACCCGACCGAGCAGGTGCCGCGGGACGTACCCGTCTACACCTGGAACCTCGCCGGGTACCGGGCGGGCCACGGTCCGTCGGGCAGGGCGAACCGGCACACCTTCGGCGGGCTCTCCGACGCGGCGTTCCGGATGGTGCCGCTGCTCGAGGCGGGCCGGGACGCCGACTGGCCCTGGGACGCCCGGGCCGAGCACGCGGGGTAGGGTGCCCGGAAGGTTGCCCGCTGTGCAGGGAGGGGCTGTGGCGCAGGTCAGGCCCATGCGGGCGGATGCCCGGCGTAATCGTGAGCGGCTGCTGGCGGTGGCGGCGGAGGCGTTCGCGGAGCACGGTGAGGGTGCCTCCCTGGACGACATCGCCCGGCGTGCCGGGGTGGGGGTCGGCACCCTGTACCGGCACTTCCCGACCCGGCAGGCGCTGCTGGAGGCCGCCTACCTCGAACGCGTCGAGGCGATCGCGGCCCGCGCCGACGTGATCGCGGCGGCGCGGCCGCCGGGGGCGGCGCTCCTCGCGTGGCTCGACGAGCTGGCCGTCGGGATGCTCCAGGTGCGCGGGCTCAAGGCGCTGCTCGGTACGGCCGTCACCGATGGCGGGCCCGCGTGCGGCGACTGCGTGCGCGGTGCGGCGACCCGGCTGGTGCGGGCCGCGCAGGAGGCCGGTGCGCTGCGGGCGGACGTCGAGCCGGTCGAGGTGCTGCGGCTGCTGCACGGGGTGGTGACGGCGGCCGAGGCGGCCGACGAGGTGGACGGGACGGCCGTACGGCGGTATCTGTCGCTGCTCATGGAAGGTCTGGCGAGGCCGTAGGGGGCCGCCGCCCGTGGGACGGGCAGCGGCCCCTCTCGGCGTGCGGCCGGCTACAGCGCCTTCGCGGCCGGCTTCACCATGCCGCGGACCGTGCGGGACTTGACGAATTCGCCGATGGCGGTCATCTCCCACTCGCCGGAGTACTGGCGGATCAGCTTCGCCATCATCACGCCGGTCTGCGGCTCGGCGCTGGTGAGGTCGAAGCGGACCAGCTCCTCGCCGCTCGCGGCGTCCATGAGGCGGCAGTACGCCTTGGCGACCTCGGTGAACTTCTGGCCCGAGAACGAGTTCACCGTGAAGACCAGGCCGCTGACCTCCTGCGGGAGCCGCCCGAGGTCCACGACGATCACCTCGTCGTCGCCGCCGCCCTCGCCGGTCAGGTTGTCGCCGGAGTGCTTGATCGCGCCGTTCACGATCGAGAGCTTGCCGAAGTAGCAGCTGTCGACGTGGTTGCGCTGCGGCCCGTAGGCGATGACGGAGGCGTCGAGGTCGATGTCCTTGCCGCGGTAGGCGGGCTCCCAGCCGAGGCCCATCTTGACCTGGGAGAGCACCGGGCGGCCGCCCTTGACGAGGGACACCGTCTGGTTCTTCTGGAGGCTGACCCGGCCCTTGTCGAGGTTGATCTTGCCGGTGCCCGGGGCGGGCGCGGCCGGTGCGGCGGCGGGCGGGGCGGCGGGCATCGTGGGCGCCGCGGTGGGCGGGGGCGGGGGCGTGACCGCCTGGGGCTGTGGCGGGGCGGGCTGGGCGGCGGGGGCGGCGGGCTCCTCGACCGTGACGCCGAAGTCCGTCGCGATGCCGGCCAGGCCGTTGGCGTAGCCCTGGCCCACCGCGCGGGCCTTCCAGGCGCCGTTGCGCAGGTAGACCTCGACGATCACCAGGGCGGTCTCGGTGCCGAGCTGCGGGGGCGTGAAGGTGGCGAGCACGGAGTTGTCGTCCGCGTTGCGGATGGTGGCGGTCGGTTCGACGCCCTGGAAGGTCTGGCCGGCGGCGTCCGGGCTGGCGGTGACGACGATCTTCTCGATGCCCGGGGGGACGGCGGAGGTGTCCACCACGATCGCGTCCGGGGCGGTGCCGCCGCCGGAGCGGTAGGTCACGCCCTGGCCGGTGGGCTGGTTGTAGAAGATGAAGTCGTCGTCGGAGCGCACCTTGCCGTCGGCGGTGAGCAGCAGGCCCGATACGTCGAGCCGCACGGGAGCGGCGACGTCCACCGTCACGCGGGCGGCGGAGAGGGGGATGTTCGAGCCGGGGGTCATAGCTGTCATGCCGGGTGAACGAGCGAGGGCGTTTTACCGTTCCCTTACCCGGGGGCCAATCGGGGGCGGGGGTGGTGGGGGCGGCTGTCCCAGGGTGTTTTCGCCCCCGCCGCCCCTTCCCTTCCCGTCCCTGGGGGCTGCCGCCCCCAGACCCCCGCTTCGGCCCTGAACGGGCCTTGTCCTCAAACGCCGGACGGGCTGGCTGTGCCGGGCGGGCTGGAAAGTGCTACGGCACGACCACGATCTTCCTTCCCACGCCTGCCGCGAACTGTTCCAGGGCCTGGGGGTAGCGGGCCAGTTCGATGCGGTCGCTGATGAAGACGTCCGGGTCGAGGACGCCGTTCGCGAACAGCTCCGCCGCGCGCTCGTAGCTGTGGAGGACGGCCATCGAACCCGTGATGGTGATCTCCTGGTTGTAGATGCGGTACGGGTCGATCTGGACGCGCGTCGCATAGTCGGCGACGCCGAACTGGAGGAAGGTGCCGGCCTTGGCGACCCGGTCCAGGCCGTCCTGGATCGCCGCCGCGTTGCCGGTGGCGTCGATGACCAGGTCCCAGCCCTGGGGGCGGTCCAGCTCGTCGGGGCTGGCCGCCGAGGCCGAGACGCCGAGGCCGCGGGCGGTCTCCAGGCGGGCGGGGTTGAGGTCGACCATGTCGACGCTGGCCGCGCCGGTGCGCTTGGCCAGCTCCAGCATCATCAGGCCCATCGTGCCGGAGCCGTAGATCAGGACGTGGGCGCCGAGGCGGGACTGGAGGACGTCGTAGCCGCGGACGGCGCAGGAGAGCGGCTCGATCAGGGCCGCGTCCTGGGTGCGGACGTGCTCGGGGAGCTTCACGCAGTTCGCGACCGGTGCGACCGCGTACTGGGCCGCACCGCCCGCCGTCGTCACGCCGATGGCCGCCCAGCGTTCGCAGAGGTTGTTGTGGCCGGTGCGGCAGTAGCGGCACTCGTAGCAGTAGAGGGAGGGGTCCACGGCCACCTGGTCGCCGACCGCCACCTCCGTGACCTGGGCGCCGACGCCGACCACCTCGCCGGCGAACTCGTGGCCCGGCACGATGGGGAGCTTGGGCGCGAACTCGCCCTGGAGGATGTGCAGGTCGGTGCCGCACAGGCCGCAGGCGGCGACCTCGACGACGACCTCGCGCGGCCCTGGCGTCGGGTCCGGGACCTCGGTGACGACGGCGCGGCCCACGGACTCGATGACGGCGGCCTTCATTTCACGGCTCCCAACGACAGGCCCTGGACCAGTTTGTCCTGGGCGGCGAACCCCGCGGCGAGCACCGGCAGGGAGATGACGAGCGACGCGGCGCACACCTTGGCCAGGAAGAGGCCCTGGCTGGTGATGAAGCCGGTCAGGAAGACGGGGGCGGTCTCGGCGACCACGCCCGTCAGCACCCGGGCGAAGAGCAGTTCGTTCCAGCTGAAGATGAAGCAGATCAACGAGGTGGCGGCGATGCCCGGGAGGGCGATGGGGGCCACGACCCGGACCAGGATCGTGGGCAGTTTCGCGCCGTCCACGCGTGCGGCCTCGATGATCGCGACCGGGACCTCGGCCAGGAAGGACTGCATCATCCAGACCGCGATCGGGAGGTTCATCGACGTGTAGAGGATGACCAGCAGCCAGATGTTGTCCAGCATGTCGGTGTTCTTGGCGAACAGGTAGATCGGCAGCAGGCCCGCCACCACCGGCAGCATCTTGGTGGAGAGGAAGAAGAACAGGACGTCCGTCCACTTCTTCACCGGGCGGATGGACAGGGCGTAGGCGGCGGGCAGGGCCAGGACCAGGACGAAGAGGGTCGAGGCGATGGACGCCACCGCCGAGTTGACCAGTGCGGGCCAGGGGCTGGCGCCGCCGCCCGCGCCGAAGAACTCGCGGTAGCCGTCCAGCGTCAGGGACGCCGCGAAGGACGGCGGGTTGGTGGCGGCGTCCGACTCCGAGTGGAAGGAGGTCAGCGCCATCCAGGCGATGGGCAGGAAGAAGACGACGCCGACCAGCCAGGCCACCAGGCCGAGTCCGGCACCGGCCCTGCGGCGGGTGCGTACGGGCGGCTTGGCGTCGGTGACGACGGGGCGTACGGCGGTGGCGGTCATGCGCGGCCGACCTCCTCGCGGAACAGGGACGACACCACGCGCAGCGCGAAGGTGGCGATGATGATCGAGCCGATGACGACCAGGACGCCCGCGGCCGACGCGAGGCCGTTCTCGTGGGCCTGGTAGAAGCTCTGGTAGACGGTGTAGGGCAGGTTGGCGGTGCCCAGGCCGCCGGACGTGATCGTGAAGACCGCGTCGAAGTTCTGGACGATGTAGATCGAGCCGAGCAGGGCGCCGAGTTCCAGGTAGCGGCGCAGGTGGGGGAGGGTGAGGTGGACGAAGATCTGCCAGTCGCTCGCGCCGTCCACCCGGGCGGCCTCGATCTGCTGCTGGTCGCGGCTCTGCAGTCCGGCCAGCAGGATGAGCATCATGAACGGCGTCCACTGCCACACCAGTGAGGCCTCGACCGCGAGCAGCGGGGTGTTCGAGATCCAGTCCGGTTGGGGCCCGCCGACGTAGTGCAACAGGCCGTTGAGCAGGCCGTATTCGGGGTTGTAGAGGACGTGCTTCCACAGCAGCGCCGCCGCCACCGGGACCACCAGGAAGGGGGCGATCAGGAGGGTGCGGACCACGCCGCGGCCCTTGAACCTCCGGTCGAGGAGCAGGGCGAGGGCCAGGCCGAGGACCAGGCTGACCAGGACGACCGCCACGGTGAGCAGGATCGTCGTCCAGACCGACTTGCGCAGGGCCGGGTCGCTCAGGACGTCGCCGTAGTTGGCGAAGCCGGTGAAGCTGCGGGCGTCCGGGTAGAGGGCGTTCCAGTCGAAGAAGGAGATCACCAGGGTCGCCACGAAGGGCAGCTGGGTGACCACGATCATGAAGATCAGGGCGGGGAGGAGCGGGGCGCGGGTGGCCCAGGCGCGCAGCCGGGTGGACGGCGGGCGGACGGTGGGGCGTGTGTGGTCGGGTGCGGCCGAGGGGGCCGTGGTCGTGGCGGTCATCGTCCCTCGTACTCCTCGGAGATCTGCTCGGCGAGCTGCTGGGACTTCTTCAGGGCCTCCTCGACGGACTGGCGTCCGGCGATGGCCGCGCTGATCTCCTGCGAGACCTTGGTGCCGAGGTCGGTGAACTCGGGGATGCCGACGAACTGGATGCCGGGCGCGGGCCGCGGCTGCACGCCGGGGTCCTTGGGCTTGGCGCCCTCGATGGCCTTCCTGGTCATCTCCTGGAAGGCGGCGGCCTCCTTGGCGTAGGCGGGGTTCTCGTACGTCGAGGCGCGCTTGCCGGCCGGGACGTTGGACCAGCCGATCTCGTCGCCCACCAGCCGCTCGTACTCCTTGCTGGACGCCCAGGAGACGAA
The DNA here is from genome assembly GCF_044590125.1 of Streptomyces sp. BBFR25. NCBI lineage: Bacteria > Bacillati > Actinomycetota > Actinomycetes > Kitasatosporales > Streptomycetaceae > Streptomyces > Streptomyces sp. BBFR25. The sequence continues at coordinate 2,201,446 of NZ_CP172447.1, read as the reverse complement.
CTTCCAGGCCTTGTCGGAGTTGCGGGAGGCCTTCTGGATGCCCCAGGCCCAGGTGTAGAGCCAGCCGGAGGAGTCCGTCTTCTCCACGGGCGCCGGGGCGTAGCCGATCTTGCCCTTGACCGGGGACTTGGCGGCGTCCAGCGAACCGGCCGCCGAGGTGGCGTCGTACCACATGGCGACCTTGCCCTGGGTCATGTTGTTCAGGCACTCGGCGAAGCCGGACTGGGCGGCGCCGGACTCGCCGTGCTCGCGGACCAGGTCGACGTAGAACTTCGTCGCCTTCTGCCACTCGGGGGAGTCGAGGCGGGCCTGCCAGTCCTGGTCGAACCAGGTGCCGCCGAAGGTGTTCACGACCGTGGTCAGGGGTGCCATCAGCTCGCCCCAGCCGGGCAGCCCGCGCAGGCAGATGCCCTTCATGCCGGGCTCGGACCCGTCGAGTTTCTCGGCGAAGTCCGCCACCTGGGTCCAGGTGGGGTGCGCGGGCATCTCGAGGCCCGCCTCGGCGAACAGGTCCTTGCGGTACATCAGGAAGGAGGACTCGCCGTAGAAGGGCTGCCCGTAGAGCTTGCCGTCGTCGCCGGTGAGGGACTCGCGCATCGGGCCGAGGATGTCCTGCTCGTCGTAGGCCGGGTCCTTCGCGACGTAGGAGTCCATCTCGTGCAGCCAGTCGTTGCGGGCGTAGATCGGTATCTCGTAGTTGGAGAGGGTGGCGGCGTCGTACTGGCCGGCCTGGTTGGCGAAGTCCTGGCTGATCTTGTCGCGGACGTCGTTCTCCGGCAGGACGGTGAAGTTCACCTTGATGCCGGTCTCCTTGGTGAAGTGGTCGGCGGTGAGCTTCTGCAGTTCGACCATCTGCGGGTTGTTGACCATCAGGACGTTGATGGCGTTGCCGCCGGAACCGGCGCCGCCCGCCCCGACCCAGCAGCCGGTGAGCAGCGGGGCGAGCAGCGTCCCTGCGGCGGCCATGGCGAGTGTGGCTCGCGGCCTCCGTCGGCTCTGGGTTCGCATGGATCGCTCCTGAACGTATGGGGAGGTATAGGGAGGTAAGGGGCAGTGGGAGGGGTGGGTGTGCCGTGCGGGGACCGGAGTTGACCGGTTGTCAGACGCGGATGACCTGGGGGCCGAGCAGGGAGTAGCGGTGGGCCTCGGCCGAGGGCAGCAGGGTGCTGGTGACGATGGCCTCCAGGGCGCCGACCTCGGCGAAGCGGCAGAAGCTCACCGCCCCGAACTTGGTGTGGGCGCCGACGAACACCGTGCGGCGGGCGGCCCGGATGGCCTGCGCCTTGACCTCGCTGACCGCGGGGTCGGGGGTGGTGAGGCCGTGCTCGCGGGAGATGCCGTTGGCGCCGATGTAGGCCAGGTCGACGACGAAGCCGGCCAGCATCTTCGTCGTCCAGTGGTCGACGGTGGCCAGGGTGCCCGGGCGGACCCGGCCGCCGAGCAGCAGGACGGAGGTGTCGCCCGCCTCCGCCAGCGCGCCCGCGACCGGGAGGGACGCGGTGACCACGGTCAGCGGCCGGTCCCTGGGCAGTGCCTCGGCGATGAGCTGGGGGGTGAAGCCCTCGTCGACGAAGACCGTCTCCGCGTCGCCGAGCAGTTCCGCGGCCGCGGACGCGATCCGGCGCTTCTCGGGCACGTGGCTGGTGGCGCGGAAGGCGAGCGTGGTCTCGAACCCGGCGCTCTCCACCGGGTAGGCGCCGCCGTGGGTGCGGCGGACCAGGCCGTGGTCCTCCAGGGCGCGCAGGTCCCGTCGTACGGTCTCCTTGGCGACGCCCAGTTCGGCGGCGAGGGCGGTGACGTCGACCGAGCCGGTGGCGCGGGCGACCCGCACGATCTCGTGCCGACGCTCTTCCGTCGTCCTCGTGTTCATGCCGAACACCCGCCTCACCGCCTCGTCGCCGTGTGCCTGCCCGTTCGGGCCCGTGTGGTCCTTGGGGGAAGTTCTACAGCGGCCGCGCGGCACTGACCAGGTCTGTTGCGGACCCGATACTGCCCGGGTGGGCCCGTTTGCGGTGCCGGGTGCCCGTCTCGGACCTGGGGCGCAGCGCGGGGCGGGGTGGGAACGGGCAGTGCGGATGCCCGCATGCCGAAGCGGACGGGCCCGTTCGGTGCCCGTCCGCTTCTTCGAGGGTGGTGCGGGGTCGTCTTCCGGTCAGTACGGCCAGATCGGGGGGTCGGTCACGAAGTGGCCGCCCAGGCGGGCGTGCGCCGGGTTGCCGGGGTCGAGGTCGCCCTGCTCGGCGAGGAGCTTGTCGGCGTACGGCTCGGAGTCGTCCTGGGGTTCGTAGCCGAGCGCCCGCGCGGAGGTGAGGTCCCACCACAGCCGGGTGTTGGCGGAGGAGCCGTGGACGACGGTGTGCCCGACGTTCTCGGCGGTGAGGGCCGCGTGGAAGAGGCGGGCGCCGTCCGCGGGGCTCATCCACACCGAGAGCATGCGCACGCTGGTCGGCTCGGGGAAGCAGGAGCCGATGCGGACGGAGACGGTCTCGATGCCGTGCTTGTCCCAGTAGAGCTGGGCGAGGTCCTCGCCGAAGCACTTGGACAGGCCGTAGAAGGTGTCCGGGCGGCGCGGTGTCTCGATGGGGATGAGGGGGTCGTCGCCCTGCGGGCGCGGGGTGTAGCCGACGGCGTGGTTGGAGGAGGCGAAGACGATGCGGCCGACGCCCTCCTCGCGGGCGGCCTCGTACAGGTGGTACGTGCCCTCGATGTTGGCCTTCAGGATCTTCTCGAAGGGGGCTTCCAGGGAGATGCCCGCGAGGTGGATGATCGCGTCGACGCCCCGGACCGCCTCGCGCAGGGCGTCCCGGTCGGCGAGGTCGGCGACGATCGCGTCCGGCTCGTCCTCGATGGGGCGCAGGTCGAGCAGGCGCAGCTCGTAGCCGTGGCCGGGGAGCAGTTCCCGCATCAGGGTGCCGAGGCCGCCGGCGGCGCCGGTGAGCAGGACGGTGCGGGGAGCGGGCATCCTCGGGTCTCCTAGGTCGGTCTGCAGGGGTGGCGTGCGCGTACGCGCGTGCCGGTGTGTGCCTCACGTTCAGATGCGTGGACACGCTAAGGAGCGGGTGGTCGGGCGTCAAGAGGGCGCCTGCTTGACGGTGTTCGCGGGGCGGCTTAGCGTGGTGGCGTTCAGAAATGTAGACACAGGTCATAGATATGGAATGGGGAGCGCCCGTGACCTCAGCCCCTCTCGCCGCTCGGCTCACCGCGCCCAGCGGCCCGCTGTTCTTCCCCGTCACGGCGTACGGACCCGACGGCGGACTCGACCTGGACGTCTTCCGCACCCATGTGCGCCGCGGCATCGAGGCGGGTGCCGCCGCCGTCTTCGCCTGCTGCGGCACCGGCGAGTTCCACGCCCTGACGCCCGAGGAGTTCTCGGCCTGCGTCCGCGCGGCCGTCGAGGAGAGCGCGGGCCGGGTGCCCGTCCTCGCGGGCGCGGGCTACGGCACCGCCCTCGCCGTGCGCTACGCCCGCCTCGCCGAGGAAGCCGGGGCCGACGGGCTGCTCGCGATGCCGCCCTACCTGGTGTTCGCCGGGCAGGAGGGACTGGTGCGGCACTACCGGGAGGTGGCGGCCGCGACCGCGCTGCCCGTGATCGTCTACCAGCGCGACAACGCCGTGTTCACCCCGTCGAGCGTCGTCGAACTGGCCCGCACGGACGGCATCGTCGGCCTCAAGGACGGACTCGGCGACCTCGACCTCATGCAGCGGACCGTCAGCGCGGTGCGCACGGAGCTGCCCGGCGAGGAGTTCCTGTACTTCAACGGACTGCCGACCGCCGAGCAGACCCAGCTCGCCTACCGCGCGCTCGGCGTCACCCTCTACTCGTCCGCCGTGTTCTGCTTCGCCCCCGACATCGCCCTCGCCTTCCACCGGGCGCTGCGCGAGGGCGACGACACCACGGTGCACCGGCTGCTGGACGGCTTCTACCGGCCGTTCGTCGAACTGCGCGCCCGGGGCCGCGGGTACGCCGTCGCCCTGGTCAAGGCGGGCGTACGGCTGAGCGGCCTGGACGTGGGGGAGGTGCGGACGCCGCTGGAGGAACCCGCCGAGGAGCACGTCAAGCAGCTCGCGCGGATCATCGAGCGGGGTCAGGCGCTGCTTGGGGAAGGGGTCGGCCGGTGAAGGCGTCGGCGTTCGTCTACCCCTGGGACGTCAACGGCGACCCACAAGCCCCCGCGCGCGTCGCGGACCTCGGTGTGGCGCAGGTGACGCTCGCCGCCGCCTACCACTCCACCCGCGCCCTCACCCCCCGCCACCCGCGCCACCGCGTCGTCACCGCCGAGCACGCCGCCGTCCTCTACCCGCCCGACGCCGCCCGCTGGGAGGGCCGCGACCTGCGCCCGTACGAGGCGGGCGACTGGGCGCCCGGCGACGCCTACGGCGAGGCCGCCGCCGCCCTCGCGGACGCGGGCCTCCAGGTGCACACCTGGGTCGTCCTCGCCCACAACTCCCGCCTCGGCGCGGAGCACCCGCACACCTGCGTCGTCAACGCCTACGGCGACCGCTACCCCTGGGCGCCCTGCATCGCGCGGCCCGCCACGCGCGCGTACCTCACCGCCCTGGCCGCCGAGGCGGCGGTGCGGCCCGGGGCGCACGGCACGGAACTGGAGTCGCTCGGCTGGTACGGGCTCGCCCACCTGCACGCCCACGACAAGACCGGCGGGGTGGCCCTCGGGGACGCCGGGCAGTACCTGATGTCGCTGTGCTTCTGCCCCGACTGCGCGGCGGGCTACGGCGGCCAGGGCCTCGACGCCGACGCGCTCGCCGCCGCCGTGCGCACCGCCCTCGAGCCGGTGTGGCGGGGAGCGGCGCCCTCGGACGGGGGCTGGGCGGGCGTCGAGAAGCTCCTCGGAGCGGCGCCCGCGAACGCCACGCGCGCGTGGCGGGACGACCGGGCCCGCACCCTCCAGGAGGCGGCGGTCTCGGCGGTCCGCGAGGCCGCGCCCGACGGCTTCCAGGTCCTGCTGCACGCCGACCCCGTGTCCTACCACTGCGGCGCCAACGCCGGGGTCGACCCCGCGCACATCCTCTCCGTCGCGGACGGCGTGGTCGTCCCCTGCACGGGCGGCGCGGGCCTGCTGACGCCGTTCGCCGAGCAGGCCGCGGCCGGGGCCGTCCTCGCCGCCAACCTCACGGTGGTCTCGGGCATGGGCGGCAGCCCCCGCACCCTCGCCCGCGACGCCGCCCGCGCCCGCGACCTGGGGGCCACGGAACTGCGGCTGTACCACGCGGGGTTGGCGTCGGACGGGGACCTGGAGGAGGTACGGGCGGGGCTTGCGGCCCTCACGTGAGGTGCGGCCGACGTGGTCCGGGGCGGTCGGTCGGCTTCCGCGCGGGCGCCAGTGCCGTTGCCGTCGCCAGCAGTACCGCACCCACGACCGGGAGCAGCAGGCGCAGGTCGGTCAGCTCCACCAGGGCCGCGCCCGCGGCGAGACCGAGCACGTTGGGCGTGAAGACCAGGGAGTTGGCCGTCGCCGCGACCCGCCCCAGCAGCGGCCCCGGCGTCTCGCGCTGGACGGCGGTCAGGGCGGCGATCAGCACCGCGGGCAGCCCGGCGCCGATCGCCGCACCGGAGGCGAGGGCCACCGCGTCGTACGGTGCCGCCCGCGCCGCCACCGCCACCGCGAACAGGGCGATCCCCGCGACCGCGAAGCGCCGTCCGCCCAGGCGCCGGACGGCCGGTCCGGCGAGCAGCCCCACCACCACCGACCCGGCCCCCTGGACCGCGTACAGCGCACCGGCGTACGCGGGGGAGTGCCCGAGGGCGTCGACGACCGCGTAGACCGTGGCGCCGTTGACGCCCGCGCACAGCATCGTGACGCCGCCCGCGAGGACGAACGGACGCAGGCCGCGGTGCCCCCACAGGTACCGGGCGCCCTCGGCCGTGCGGTGCCGCCAGTTCGCCGCGGGGCGCTCCGGTGCCGCCTCCCGTACCCGCAGGGCGGCGTACACGCCGGCGGCCAGCACGAACGTCACCGCGTCCAGCAGCGCCACGCCCGGTCCGCCGTACGCCGCGTACAGCCCGGCCCCGGCCAGCGGCGCCACCAGCTTCATGCCCTCGCCCGCGGTCATGCGCAGGCCGTTGAAGTCGCCGAGCAGCCCCGGGTCGACGGCGGCGGCCACCAGCGCCGACTCGGCCGCGTCGTGGACGACGCCCGCCGCGCCGTACACGAAGAGCACCGCGAAGAGCAGCCACAGCGTGTCCCGTGAGTCCACGGCGAAGAGCGTGAGCAGCAGGCAGGCCATCAGCAGGCTCGTGGCGATCAGCAGCGGTCTGCGGCGGACGCGGTCCGCCAGGGTGCCCAGCGCCGGGCCCGCGAGCGTCGGCGCCCACACCGCGAGCATGCACAGCGCCGCCAGCCCGTCCGAGCCGGTGAGGTCCTTCACCCACACGCCGGCCGCCAGCCACAGCGCCGAGGTGCCGAAGCCGGACACCACCACCCCGGCGAGATACAGGCCCGCCTCGCGATCGCGCACGACGCGGACGACGGGCCAGGAGCCGTCCGGCCCCGCGGATTTCCTCGTTCCTGCCTTCGTCATACCTGGTCAGCGTGGGCCTAAGGCCCGGACGCGGGCATCGGGCAGGTGCCCTAGTGCCGAGCCCGGCGGCCGATGAGTTTCGCGGGCGCGATGAGTCCACCTTCCGAGAGAGCCGGCCACGCACATCCCGAGGAGCAGTCGATGACCGCCGAGACCACCATGCTCGACCTGGGACCGCAGACGCGGATCCTCACCCGCCTCGCCGACGGTGTGCGCGACGACCGGCTCGCGGACCCGACGCCCTGCCCCGACCTGGCGGTGCGCAACCTGCTCGGCCACCTGACCGGTCTCGCCGTCGCCTTCCGCGACGCCGCGCGCAAGGACCTGGGGCCCACCACGAACACCAGCCCCGAGGCGTCCGTGCCGGACATCGGGCCCCACTGGCGCGAGCAGCTCGCCGCCGCGCTCGGGGAACTCGCCGAGGCGTGGCGCGACCCGCAGGCGTGGACCGGTATGACCCGGGCCGGTGGCATCGACCTGCCCGGCGAGGTCGCCGGTGCCGTCGTCGCCGACGAACTGGTGATCCACGGCTGGGACCTGGCCCGCGCGACCGGCCAGGAGTACACCCCCGACGCGGCCGCGCTCCAGGCGGCGCACGGGCTGCTCGCCGCCGCCGCGCAGGAGAGCGAACGGGACCAGGGCATGTTCGGGCCGGTCATCGCCGTGCCCGCCGACGCGCCGCTGCTGGAGCGCGCCGTGGGGCTCAGCGGACGCGACCCGGGCTGGTCCCGCACCGCCTGACGAAGGCGGGCACCGACACAACTTCCTTTGTCAGAAGCATTGACGCCGCCGCGCGCCCCTCTTACCTTCAACGCGTCGTACTCCGTACGTCATATATGAGACGCGATACGCGAGATCTGATGTCGGGATCTGATGACCGAGGTCTGATGTCCGAGATCTGCCGCGCATCCGACGCGAGATTCCGAGAGGCGCGCATGACCTCTGTGCCCACGCCGATCCCCTCCCGCACGCAGTACGTGCTGGAGGAGATCAAACGCCGCATCCTCACCGGCCGGCTGACGCCCGGCCAGGCCCTGGTCGAGACCGACCTCGCCGCCCAGTTCGGGGTGTCCAAGACACCGGTGCGCGAGGCGCTCAAGACGCTGGCCGGTACCGGACTGGTCGTGAACAGCCAGTACAAGGGCGTCACCGTGCGCATGGTGGACGCGGACATGGCGCGCGAGGTCTACGACGTCCGGCTGCTCCTGGAGCCCGAGGCCCTCAAGCGCGCCGTGCGCCGCGGTGCCTCCCTGGACGCCGCCCGGGACGCCCTCACCCAGGCCGACCGGGCCACGGACACGGCCGAACGGTCGCTGGCCAACCGCGAGTTCCACCGCGCCCTGTACCTGCCGTGCGGCAACCCGCTGCTGGGCCGGATGCTCGACGAGGTCCGCGACCAGGCGGCCCTGGTCTCCGCGGTCGCCTGGGCCGCCGACCCCTCCTGGGAGCGGGAGGCCGGCGAGCACCAGGAGATCCTGCGCCTCGCCCTCGCCGGTGACGCGGACGGCGCGGCCCGCGCCCTGCACGCGCACATCGCGTCCTTCGTCGAGCGGGCCTTCCCCGAAGCGGGGACCCCGGCCCAGGAAGAGGACGGTCCGGCATGACAGCGACGTTCGAGACCCAGCGGGCGGCCCTGGCCGACGTGGTGGCGATCCCGGTGACCCCGTTCGCCGAGGACGGCACCGTCGACCCCGCCACCTACCGGGCCCTGCTGCGTCGTCTCCTCGACGGTGGCATCACGACCCTCACCCCCAACGGCAACACCGGCGAGTTCTACGCACTCGACCCGGCCGAGCGCCGCCTCGTCACCGAGCTGACGATCGAGGAGACCGGCGAGCGCGCGGACATCCTGGTCGGCGTCGGCCACGACGTGCCGACCGCGGTCGCCTCCGCCCGGCACGCCCGCGACCTGGGCGCCTCCATGGTGATGGTGCACCAGCCCGTCCACCCCTACGTCTCCCAGGGCGGCTGGGTCGACTACCACCGCGCCATCGCCGAGGCCGTGCCCGAACTGGGCGTCGTGCCCTACATCCGCAACGCCCAGCTCACCGGCGCCCGCCTCGCCGACCTCGCCGACGCCTGCCCCAACGTGATCGGCGTGAAGTACGCCGTCCCCGACGCCGCCAAGTTCGCCGCGTTCGCCCGCGACGCCGGTCTCGACCGCTTCGTCTGGGTCGCGGGGCTCGCCGAGCCGTACGCGCCCTCGTACTTCAGCGCGGGAGCCACCGGCTTCACCTCGGGCCTGGTGAACGTCGCCCCGGCCGTCTCGCTGAACATGATCGAGGCGCTGCGCTCCGGCGACTACCCGGCCGCCATGAAGGTCTGGGAGCAGATCCGCCGCTTCGAGGAACTGCGCGCCGCCAACGGCTCCGCCAACAACGTCACCGTGGTCAAGGAGGCCCTCGCCTCGCTCGGCCTGTGCCGCCGGGAGGTCCGCCCGCCGAGCAAGCCGCTGCCCGAGAGCGAACGCGCCGAGGTCGCCGCCATCGCCGCGGGGTGGTCGATATGACCCCCAGGAAGTCCCCGGAAGAGCTGCGCAGCCACCAGTGGTACGGCACGGACGGCCTGCGCTCCTTCAGCCACCGCGCCCGCACCCGCCAGCTCGGCTACCTCCCCGAGGAGCACCTCGGCAAGCCCGTCATCGCGATCCTCAACACCTGGTCCGACATCAACCCCTGCCACGTCCACCTGCGCGACCGCGCCCAGGCGGTCAAGCGGGGAGTCTGGCAGGCGGGCGGCTTCCCCCTCGAATTCCCGGTCTCCACGCTCAGCGAGACCTTCCAGAAGCCGACCCCGATGCTCTACCGCAACCTCCTCGCCATGGAGACCGAGGAGCTGCTGCGCTCCTACCCGGTCGACGGCGCCGTGCTGATGGGCGGCTGCGACAAGTCCACGCCCGCCCTGCTGATGGGCGCCGCCACGGTGGACCTGCCCGCCGTCTTCGTCCCCGCCGGGCCCATGCTCCCCGGGCACTGGCGCGGCGAGACCCTCGGCTCCGGCACCGACATGTGGAAGTACTGGGACGACAAGAGGGCCGGTCTCATCGGCGACTGCGAGATGCAGGAACTGGAGAGCGGCCTGGCCCGCTCGCCCGGCCACTGCATGACCATGGGCACCGCCTCCACCCTGACCGCCGCCGCCGAGGCCCTCGGCGTCACCGTCCCGGGCGCCTCCAGCATCCCGGCCGTCGACTCCGGGCACGACCGGATGGCCGCCGCCGCGGGGATGCGGATCGTCGAACTGGTCCACCGGGACCGGAAACTGAGCGACATCCTCACCGCCGACGCCTTCGAGGACGCCGTCACCACCGTGCTCGGCCTCGGCGGCTCCACCAACGCCGTGATCCACCTGATCGCCATGGCGGGCCGCGCGGGCGTCACCCTCACCCTCGACGACTTCGACCGCATCGCCCGCACCGTCCCGGTGCTGGCCAACGTCCGCCCCGGCGGACAGACCTACCTGATGGAGGACTTCCACTTCGCCGGCGGGCTGCCCGGCTTCCTCTCCCGCATCACCGACCTGCTCCACCTCGACCGGCCCACCGTCTCCCACGACACCCTGCGGGAACAGCTCGACGGCGCCCTCGTCCACCACGACGACGTCATCAGGACCCGCGACAACCCGGTCGCGGCCGAGGGCGGGGTCGCCGTCCTGCGCGGCAACCTCTGCCCGGACGGCGCCGTCATCAAGCACATCGCCGCCGAGCCGCACCTGCTCGAGCACACCGGTCCCGCCGTCGTCTTCGACGACTACCGGACCATGCAGCACACCATCAACGACCCGGACCTGGGCATCACCGCCGACAGCGTGCTGGTGCTCCGCAACGCCGGACCCAAGGGCGGCCCGGGCATGCCCGAGTACGGGATGCTGCCCATCCCCGACCACCTGCTCAAGCAGGGCGTGCGGGACATGGTCCGGATCTCCGACGCGCGGATGAGCGGCACCAGTTACGGCGCGTGCGTGCTGCACGTGGCCCCCGAGTCGTACGTCGGCGGACCGCTCGCCCTGGTGCGCACCGGCGACTCCATCACCCTCGACGTCGAGGCGCGCTCCCTCCGGCTCAACGTGGACGACGCGGAGCTGGAACGCCGCAGGGCCGCCTGGACACCACCGCCGGCCCGCTACGAGCGGGGCTACGGCGCGCTCTACAACGAACAGATCACCCAGGCCGACACCGGCTGCGACTTCGAGTTCCTGGCCCGCCCGGGCAAGGTGCGGGACCCGTACGCCGGCTGAACCCCGTACGACCCGAAACGCCTCCGCACAGCCCTGCCCGTCGAGAAAGCGCTTCCTGTACCGCCCCCGCACCACGCAGACGTACTAGAACGGAGAACTGTCATGGCCCAAGCCGCAGCCGTGGCGAAACCGCCCGCGCCACCCCGGCGGCGCCGTGCCTCGGCCACGCCGCGCAGGCTCCCGTACCTGCTGATCGGACCGGCCGCCCTGCTGATGCTGGGCTTCATCGCCTACCCGGTCATCAGCGTCTTCTACTACAGCCTTCAGGAGTACAACCCCACCAAGCCGTGGCGGAACGGCTTCGCGGGCTTCGACAACTTCGTCAAGATCTTCACCGACGACCCGATCTTCTGGGACACCCTCGTCTTCAGCGCGAAGTGGGTCTTCGTCGAGGTCGGACTGCAACTGCTCTTCGGCCTGGCGCTGGCGCTCATCGTCAACCAGACCTTCGTGGGCCGGGGCATCGGGCGGGCCATGGTCTTCTCCCCCTGGGCGGTCTCCGGCGTCCTGACCTCCGCGATCTGGGTGCTGCTCTACAACTCCCAGACCGGCGTGACCCGCTACCTCGCGGACATGGGCATCGGCTCGTACGGCACCAGCTGGCTCTCCGACACCTCGACGGTGTTCTCCGCGGCGGTGGTCGCCGACCTCTGGCGCGGCGTGCCCTTCTTCGCGATCCTCATCCTCGCCGACCTCCAGTCCGTCTCGAAGGACCTGTACGAGGCCGCCGAGGTCGACGGGGCGAGCCGGTTCAAGCAGTTCTGGCACATCACGCTGCCGCACCTGAAGGACGCCATCATCCTGTCCACGCTGCTGCGCGCGGTGTGGGAGTTCAACAACGTCGACCTGCTCTACACCCTGACCGGCGGCGGACCCGCCGGGGAGACCACGACGTTGCCCCTGTACATCGCCAACACCAGCGTCGACGCCCACGACTTCGGCTACGCGTCGGCCCTCACCACGGTCGCGTTCGTGATCCTGCTCTTCTGCTCGATCGTCTACCTGCGGCTGAGCAAGTTCGGAGGCGAGAACAAGTGATCACCAAGGAGGCCACCGCGCCCGCCCCCGCGCCCGCGCGGACCGACCACGAACCGCCGCGGGCGCCGAAGAAGCACCGCCCGGCCTGGGACGAGGTCCCCCGCTGGCAGATCTACCTGCCGCTCGGGATCTACCTGGTCTTCACCCTGATCCCGTTCTACTGGATCCTGCTCTTCGCGGTGCGCCCGGCCGGTTCGACCTCGCTCGTGCCCTGGCCGATGACCACCGAGCACTTCGAGAAGGTGTGGACCGACCGCGGCTTCGGCACCTACTTCGAGAACAGCGTGTACGTCGGGCTCGCGACCCTGGTGATGACCACGCTCGTCGCGCTGGCCGGCGGCTACGCCCTCGCCCGGTTCGACTTCAAGATCAAACGCGTCTTCATGCTCGCCCTGCTCTGCTCCCAGTTCGTGCCCGGCGCGCTGCTCCTGGTGCCGCTGTTCGAGATCTTCGCCGGGCTCCAGATGATCAACTCGCTGGGCAGCGTCATCATCGCCGAGACGGTCTTCCAGCTGCCGCTGTCGATCATCCTGATCAGCAACTTCATCAAGAACGTGCCGTACTCGCTGGAGGAGGCCGCCTGGGTCGACGGCTGCGGCCGGTTCCGGGCCTTCAGGATCGTCGTACTGCCGCTGCTGCGGCCGGGCCTGATCGCGGTGGGTTCCTTCGCCTTCGTGCACTCCTGGAACCACTTCCTGTTCGCCCTGATGTTCCTCAACAACCAGCACAAGCAGACCATCCCGGTCGGCCTCAACTCCCTGATGAGCGCGGACAGCGTCGACCTCGGCGCGCTCGCCGCCGGCGGCATCGTCGCCGCCGTCCCCGTCGTGATCGTCTTCGCCTTCATCCAGAAGTGGCTGATCACCGGCTTCAGCGCGGGGGCGGTGAAGGGATGAGCCGGGTTCCCGTCGTCCTCGCCGGTGCCCGCGGTCACGGCCGCTGGCACGTGGCCAACATCCGCCGCCTGGAGCGGGCGGGACTGGTCCGGCTGGCGGGCCTGTGCGAGCTGACCCCGCTGACCGAACAGGAGGCCGGGGGAGAACTCCCCGAGCAGTCCGCCGACTTCGGGGCCCTGCTCGACTCCACGGGCGCCCGGATCGCCGTGATCTGCACGCCGATCCCCACCCACACCGACCTGGCCCTGACCGCCGCCCGCCGGGGTGTGCACCTGCTGCTCGAAAAGCCCCCGGCGCCGTCGTACGCCGAGTTCCGGCGGATGGCCGACGGGGTCGCCGAGACCGGCGTCGCCTGCCAGATCGGGTTCCAGTCGCTGGGCTCGCACGCGGTCCCCGCCATCCGGGAACTGGTGGCCCAGGGCGCGATCGGCGAGGTCGTGGGCGTCGGCGGGGCCGGGGCGTGGGTGCGTGACGAGGCCTACTTCCGCCGGGCACCCTGGTCCGGCAAGCGGCGGCTGAACGGCGCCGACGTGATCGACGGCGCGCTGACCAACCCGCTGGCGCACGCCGTCGCCACCGCCCTCGCACTCGGCGGCACCGCCCGCGCCGAGGACGTCACCGGCATCGAGACCGAGCTGAGCCACGCCAACGACATCGAGGCCGACGACACCTCCTGCGTGCGCATCCACACCGCGCGCGGGCACCGCGTCACCGTCGCCGCGACCCTGTGCGCGGAGCGGGCCGACGAGCCGTACGTCCTGGTGCACGGCTCCGGCGGCCGCGTCACCTTCTGGTACAAGCAGGACCGCGTCCTGCTCCAGCGCGGCGGCCACGGCCCCGAGGAGTTCCAGCACGGCCGCACCGACCTGCTGGAGAACCTGGTCGACCACCTCGCCACCGGAGCCCCGCTGCTGGTCCCGCCGGACGAGACGGGCGCCTTCATGCGGGTCGTCGAGGCGATCCGCCGGGCCCCCGACCCGGAACCGCTGCCCGCCGCCGCCTGGCGCCGTGTCCCCGGCGAGGGGCGCCGCGTGGTCCCCGGCGTCGACGCCTTCGTGGCCGCCGCCGCCGACACCCTGTCCCTCTACTCCGAACTGGGCGCGCCCTGGGCGCCGCGCACCGAGCACCCACGACACGAGGTGAGCACCCGATGACCGGCAACGACTCCCCGGTGCTGCGCGTGGCGGGCCGCCCCGTCGCCCGGTACGTGACCCGGCCCGAGCTGCCGTACCGGCTCTCGCCACGCCCCTACCTGCACCCCGTCACCACCCTGGCCGGCACCGCCGTCACCGAGTTCAGCCCCGCCGACCACCTCCATCACCTCGGCGTCGGTGTCGCCGTTCCCGACGTCGAGGGGCACAACTTCTGGGGCGGGCGCACCTTCGTCCGCGACCGGGGGCCGACCGAGCTGGACAACCACGGCACCCAGCGGCACACCGCCTTCCAGCTCAGCGACCCCGACGGCTTCGTCGAGGAACTGCGCTGGATCGCCGCGGGCACCGAACTGCTGCGCGAGCGCCGCACGGTCGCGGCCACCGAACTGACGGGCACCGCCTGGGCGCTGGACTTCACCTTCTCCCTCACCAACGTCACCCCGGACCCGCTCACGATCGGCAGCCCCGCCACCAACGGCCGCCCCGGCGCTGCCTACGGCGGCTTCTTCTGGCGCGCCCGCAAGGAGAGCGTGGCGCCCAGGGTCTTCACCGCCGACCGGGAGGGCGAGCGCGAGGTGCACGGCGGCCGCGCCGACTGGCTCGCACTCACCGGGGAGACCTGGTCGCTGGTGTTCGCCGGTGCCACCGGACGCACCCGGCGCGACCCGTGGTTCGTGCGCACCGAGGAGTACCCGGGCGTCGGTTCCTCGCTGGCCCACGACGACCGGGTGACCGTCGCCCCGGGCGACACCCTGGTCCGCCGGATCGTCACCGTCGTCGCCGACGGCCGTCTCGACGCCGGCGGTGCCGCCGCCCTCGTCCGCAAGGCGGTGAGCCCGTGACCGCCGCCGAGACCGACCCCGGGGCCGCCCCCGGGACCGCGGGGACGTACACCAACCCCGTCCTGAACGCCGACTGGTCCGACCCGGACGTCGTCCGCGTCGGCGACGACTTCTACCTCACCGCGTCCAGCTTCGGCCGTGTCCCCGGCCTGCCCCTCCTGCACTCCCGCAACCTGGTCGACTGGACCCTGGTCGGGCACGCCCTGGAGCGCCTGGAACCCGAGCGGGAGTTCGCACGGCCCCGGCACGACTGCGGCGTGTGGGCACCCTCCCTGCGTCACCACGCGGGCCGCTTCTGGATCTTCTGGGGCGACCCCGACCAGGGCGTCTTCCAGGTCAACGCCCCCGACATCCGGGGCCCGTGGACCGCGCCCCACCTGGTCAAGGCGGGCAAGGGCCTGATCGACCCCTGCCCCCTGTGGGACGAGGAGACCGGCGAGGCGTACCTCGTGCACGCCTGGGCCCGCTCCCGCTCCGGGATCAAGAACCGCCTCACCGGCCACCGCATGCGCCCCGACGGCACCGGACTCCTCGACGACGGCCAGGTGATCGTCGACGCCGACCGGCTCCCCGGCTGGTTCACCCTGGAGGGCCCCAAGCTCTACCGGCACGACGGCTGGTACTGGATCCTCGCCCCCGCCGGATCGGTGGAGACCGGCTGGCAGGGCGCCTTCCGCTCCCGCGACTTCTTCGGACCGTACGAGGAGAAGGTCGTCCTGGAGCAGAAGGACACCGACGTCAACGGCCCGCACCAGGGCGGCTGGGTGCGCACGGCGTCCGGCGAGGACTGGTTCCTGCACTTCCAGCAGCGCGGCGCGTACGGGCGGGTGGTCCACCTCCAGCCGATGCGGTGGGGCTCGGACGGCTGGCCGGTCCTGGGCGACGACGGCGCCCCGGTCACCACGCACCCGCGCCCCGCGCTGCCCCCGCAGCCGCCCGCCGCGCCCGCGACCGACGA
The DNA here is from genome assembly GCF_044590125.1 of Streptomyces sp. BBFR25. Classification (NCBI taxonomy): domain Bacteria; kingdom Bacillati; phylum Actinomycetota; class Actinomycetes; order Kitasatosporales; family Streptomycetaceae; genus Streptomyces; species Streptomyces sp. BBFR25. The sequence continues at coordinate 2,185,785 of NZ_CP172447.1, read as the reverse complement.
CGACTTCCCCGGCGGACGGTTCGGCCGCCAGTGGTCGTGGACGGCCAACCCCCGGGAGGGCTGGGCCACCCAGCACGCCGCGGACGGGCTCCGCCTGACCTGCGTCCGCTCGGCCGACGCGCACGACCTGCGCCTGCTGCCGAGCGTCCTCACCCAGCGCTTCCCCGGCGAGCCCTCGGTGATCGAGGTCGAGCTGCGCCTGGACGGCGAGGAACCCGGAGCGCGGGCCGGGCTCGCGGTGCTCGGCGACGCCTACCGCTGGATCGGGCTCCAGCGGGACGCCGACGGGACGGTGCACCTGGTGCACCGGTTCGCCGAGTCGGTGGCCGAGGCCGAGCGGGACGCCGACCGGCCCCGCCCCGCACCCGGAGGACGGGCCCGGCTGCGGATCGAGACGGTCCCCGGGGCACGCTGCCGCTTCTCCTACGACCTCGGCGACGACGGTCCCGGCGACGGCCCGCATCCCGTCGGCCGGGAGTTCGCCGCCACGCCCTGGCGCTGGGTCGGCGCACTGCTCGGCCTGTTCGCCCTCGCGCCCGCCGGTCAGGGACACGCCGGTACCGCCACGTTCACGCGGTTCCGCGTCGGGCCCCACCGGACCCACTGAACCCCCACGTTGTCGTTCCACCGCTTTGTCGGACCCAGCAGATCCAGCAGATCCAGCAGACCCGGAAGAAGAGAGCCGACCCATGAGGATCAGCATGTTCAGCAGCAGAGACAAAGGCACAGTCGGGCGCCGGACGTCCGCCGCCGTCGCCCTGGGGGCGGTGCTCGCGCTGACCGCCACCGCCTGCGGTGACGACGGCAGCGGGGCGGGCGGCGACAAGGGGGCCGAGGGCAGCGGCAAGGGGAAGATCGTCTTCTGGGACAACAACGGCGGCATCCGTACCGCCGTCTGGAAGGAGATCATCGCCGACTTCGAGAAGGCGAACCCGGACATCGACGTGGAGTACGTCGGGATCGCCGCCACCGAGTACCAGTCCAAGGTCGACACCGCCATCCAGGGCGGCGGCCTGCCGGACGTCGGCGGCGTCACGGCGTCGATGCTCGCGGGCTTCTCCGCCCAGGGCGCCCTGGAGCCGCTGGACGAGCGGCTCACCAAGTCCCCCCTGAGCGGCAAGCTCAACAAGGACATGGTCGAGTCCCTGAAGGCCGCCGGCGGCGGCGACGGCACCCTCTACTCGATGCCGACCTCCGCCAACAACGGCGTCCTCTACTACCGCACCGACCTGTTCGAGAAGGCCGGTCTGGACGCGCCGACGACGTGGGACAAGTTCTACGCCGCCGCCGAGAAGCTGACCGCCACGGGCAAGAACGAGTTCGGCTACACCATCCGCGGCGGCTCCGGATCCATCGCCCAGGCCTTCGACGCGATGTACGGGCAGTCCGGCATCACCTCGTTCTGGGACGCGGACAAGAAGAAGACCACCGTCAACGACCCGAAGAACGTCGAGGCGCTGGAGAAGTACGCGGCGCTCTACAAGAAGGCCACACCGGCCGCCGACGTCAACAACGACTTCGCCAAGATGGTCGCCCAGTGGGACACCGGCACCATCGGCATGCTCAACCACAACCTGGGCTCCTACCAGGACCACGTGAAGGCGCTCGGCGTCGACAAGTTCCGCGGCATCCCGCAGCCGGTCGGCGCTTCCGGCAAGCGGGTCCAGGTGTCCAACCCCGTCGACGGGCTCGGCATGTTCAAGAGCTCGAAGAACAAGGAGGCCGCCTGGAAGTTCATCGAGTTCGCCATGTCGAAGGAGCAGAACTCGAAGTTCAACGAGTCGGCCGGGCAGGTGCCGTCCAACACGGAGGCCGCGAACGACGCGTGGATCCAGAAGGCGGAGCCGACGAAGCTGGCGGCGCAGGCGCTGAACGACGGGTCCACGACCATCGTGCAGCTGCCGTACTACCTGCCGGACTGGAACACGCTGTCCAAGTCGGAGAGTGAGCCGGCGTTCCAGAAGGTGCTGCTGGGTGACATGAGCCCGAAGGACTTCCTGGACGGGCTGGCCGAGAAGCTGAACGAGGCGCAGGGCGAGTGGACGGAGCAGATGGGTTAGTCGGCTCCGGTTCCGGGTTTCGCCGCGGGCGGTCCGTCGTTCGTTGCGGGCCGCGGGCCGCCTGTGGCTCGTCGCGCAGTTCCCCGCGCCCCTGGGGGGACTGCCCCACTCCCTACTGAAAGGCAGACCGGCGTGTCACTCAGCCGAAGACAGGTCACCGCAGCCGCCGTCTCCTCCCTTCCCCTGGCGTTCGCCGCCACCGGCACCGCCCACGCCGGCGGACGCCGTCCCCGCACCCTCTTCGTCGCCGGTGATTCCACCGCCGCGCAGAAGTACTCCGACGCCGCGCCTGAGACCGGGTGGGGCATGGCGTTGCCCTTCTTCCTCCGCAAGGAGCTGGAGGTCGCCAACCACGCCGTGAACGGGCGGAGTTCCAAGAGCTTCGTCGACGAGGGGCGGCTCGACGTCGTCCTCGGGGCGATCCGGCCCGGTGACCTCCTGCTGGTCCAGTTCGCGCACAACGACGAGAAGGACGAGGACCCCGCCCGCCACACCGAGCCCTGGACGACGTACCAGGACCACCTGCGGATGTACGTCGACGGTGCGCGGGCCCGCGGCGCGCGGCCGGTGCTGGCCACGCCCGTCGAGCGGCGGCGGTTCGACGCCGAGGGGAACGCCGTGCCGAGCCACGGGGAGTACCCGGCGGCGATGCGGGCGCTGGCGCGGGAGGAGGGCGTGGCGCTGCTCGACGTACAGGCGCTGTCGCTCGCGCTGTGGCAGCGGCTCGGCGTCGAGGGGACCAAGGCGTACTTCAACTGGACCGCCACCGAGCAGGACAACACCCACTTCAATCCGCCGGGCGCGATCGCGCTCGCCCGGCTCGTCGCCCGGGAACTGCTGCGCGGGCGCGTACTGGCGCACCGGGACGTGCGCCGGCTGGACGAGGAGATCCCCGAGTCCTGGATCAGCTGGCCCGCACCGGCCGCCGCGTAACACCCCGCACACCACCCCGAGAACAAGGGAGAGCCGCACCATGAGCACCCGTAGATGGCATGGGCATGCCACAAAGAGCGCGGCCGCACTAGTCGGCTGCACCGCCCTCGTGCTGAGTCTGACCGCGGCCACGGCGCAGGCCCGCCCCGGCCACCACCCCCGGGACACCGCCCGGCAGACGCTGCCCGCGAACGACGGCTGGGCCTCCCACGGCACCGGCACCACCGGCGGGGCCGCCGCCGACGCGGAGCACGTGTACACCGTCTCCACCTGGGCCGAGTTCAGGGCCGCCCTCGCCGTCGAAGGCACCGCGCCGCGGATCATCAAGGTCAAGGGCACCGTCGACGCCGTCTCGGAGGGCTGCGAGGCCTTCGCCGCGCCCGGCTACGACTTCGACGCCTACCTGGAGAAGTACGCCCCGGAGACCTGGGGCAGGGAGACCGACCTGAGCGCCGAGCCCGACGACAGCCCCGAGGGCCTGCGCCGCGCCTCCGCCGCACAGCAGGACCGGGCCATCAAGGCGAACGTCCCCTCCAACACCACCATCATCGGCGTCGGCCGGGGCGCCGCGCTCAAGGGCGCCAGCCTCCAGATCAAGGACGTGGACAACGTCATCGTCCGCAACCTGACCTTCGAGAGCCCCGTGGACTGCTTCCCGCAGTGGGACCCGACGGACGGGGACCGGGGCAACTGGAACTCCGAGTACGACAGCGCCGTCGTGTACGGGTCGACGCACGTGTGGCTGGACCACAACACCTTCACCGACGGCGAGCATCCCGACAGCGCGGCGCCCACCTACTTCGGCATGCTCTACCAGCAGCACGACGGCCAGCTGGACATCGTGAAGGGTGCCGACTACGTCACCGCGTCCTGGAACGTCTTCACCGAGCACGACAAGACCGTCCTGATCGGCAACAGCGACAGCGAGTCCACCGCCGCCGTCGACCGCGGCCACCTGAAGACGACCTTCCACCACAACCTGTTCAAGAACCTCGTCGAGCGCGCGCCCCGCGTCCGCTTCGGCCAGGTCGACGTCTACAACAACCACTTCGTGGCCTCGAACGACTACGCCTACAGCTTCGGCGTCGGCAAGGAGTCCGCGCTCGTCGCCGAGCACAACGCCTTTACCCTGCCGGCCGGGGTCGGCCCCGCGAAGGTGCTCAAGCGCTGGAACGACGCGCCGCTCAGCGCCGCCCACAACCGGGTCAACGGCCGCACCACCGACCTGATCGCGGCCCACAACGCCGAGAACCCGGACGCCGCACTCCGCTCCGGCGCGGGCTGGACGCCCACCCTGCGCACCAAGGTCCTGCCGTCCCGGGCGGTCCCCTTCGTCGTCGACCGCGGCGCGGGCGCCGGCCGGCTGCGCTGACCCCCGTCCCGCGAACCGGGCCGGGGCGCCCGCACCGCCCCGGCCCACCCCGCCCGTACCCGAAGGAGCATCCGTATGCACCGACCCGCCCCGTCCCGCAGAGGCTTCCTCCTGGCGACCGCCGGCGCGGGCGCCGCCCTCGGCCTCGCGGCAGCCGGTCCGGCCCTCGCCGACCCCCGCACACACCCGCGCCCCTTCGGCCGGTACGGCTCACCGGCCGCCCGCCGCACCCCGAAGACCCTGTACGTCGACCCGCACGGCCGCGGCGACTTCACCTCCGTCCAGGCCGCCGTCGACGCCGCCGGGGGCGACGGCTGGACGCTCGTCCTCGCCCCCGGCACCTACCGCGAGACGGTCTCCGTCGACGCCGACCGCACCGGGGCCACCTGGCTCGGCGCCTCCGGGGACCCGCGCGACGTCGTCATCGTGTACGACAACGCGGCCGGCACTCCCAAGCCGGACGGCTCCGGCACCCTCGGCACCAGCGGATCGGCCACCACCACCGTGCGCGCCGACGGCTTCACCGCCCGCGCGATCACCTTCGCCAACGACTGGCTGCGCGCCGACCGGCCCGACTGGACCGGCACCCAGGCGGTCGCGATCAAGGTCATGGGCGACCGGTCCGCCTTCCACGACTGCCGTTTCCTGGGCCACCAGGACACCCTCTACGCCGACACCCGTGACCTCGGCCTCTTCGCCCGCCAGTACTACGCGCGCTGCTACGTCGAGGGCGACGTCGACTTCGTCTTCGGCCGGGCGACCGCGGTGTACGAGCGGTGCCACTTCCGCACCCTGGTCCGCCCCGACCTCGACGCCGCCCCCTACGGCTTCGTGTTCGCGCCGTCCACGGCCGGCGCCAACCCGCGCGGCTACCTGGTGGTCGGCGGCCGCGTCAGCAGCGAGGCCCCCGACGGCTACTACAAGCTGGCCCGCCCCTGGGTGCCCAGCTCCGACACCACCGCCCGCCCGATGCTCACCGTGCGCGAGACCCACCTCGGCGCGGGGCTTGACGCGGTGGCGCCGTACGCGAACATGCGGGACGCCCACCCGTGGCAGGAGCAGCGGTTCCGCGAGTACCGCAACACCGGCCCCGGTGCCGCGACCACCGTCCCGGAGAACCGGCCGCAGCTCACCCGCGCCGAGGCCACCGCGCACACCCGGGAGGCGTACCTCGGCGACTGGCGGCCGTACGACCGGCGGCGCTGAGCGGCCCGCCGTTCCCCGCACTTGACTCGCTTGACGCGATTTTTGCCGGCTCTAGGGGCGCGAATCCGGCCACGGGTCTCGCGCCCACCCGGGTGACGCGCGTAGAAACCTGTGTCATGCATAAACCACTGCGCATCGCGACCGTCACCGCCGCCTGTGCCGTCGCCGGTGCCGTCCTGTACGGCACGGGCGCCGCCACCGCCGGCCAGTCGACGGCCAACTCCACCCACGAGCCGTACAACATCGGAGTGCTGGCCAAGGACATCGACGCCTACTACGGCACCACGCTCGACGCCGACGGCGTCTACCAGGCGTCCCCGGACAGCCCGTACGCCGCCGACCTGGCCCGCCTCGACGCCGCCGCGAAGCAGCAGATCGACCGGGCCGCCCGCGCGGCACACCACCGGCACACCAAGCCCGCGATCGTCTTCGACATCGACGACACGCTGCTGCTCAGCCTCGACTACGAGAAGAAGAACAACTACGGCTACGACGGCGCCACCTGGGCCGCCTACGTCGACCGCGCCGACCGCCCGGCCGTCCCCGGCAGCCCCGAACTCGCCCGGTACGCCGAGACGAAGGGCGTCGAGGTCTTCTACAACTCCGGTCTGGGCGAGGCGCAGCGCGCCGCCGCCGTCGAGAACCTGAAGAAGGTCGGCGCCGACGTGAACCTCGACACCGGCCACGTGTTCCTGAAGGACAAGGCGAACCCGCCCTCCTACCTGGACCACTGCGCCACGCCGGGCACCTGGAAGTGCACCACCGTGCAGTACAAGGCGGGCACCCGCCGCCACATCGAGCGGGACCTCGGGTACGACATCGTCGCCAACTTCGGCGACCAGTACTCCGACCTCCAGGGCGGCTACGCGGACCGGACGTACAAGCTGCCCAACCCGACGTACTTCGTCGAGTAGCGGCCCGCCCGCTCAGCCGCCCGGGGTGAAGCCGCCCCGGACCGAGAGGGGGCCGGACGCCGCGGCGGCCGCGGCCGAGTAGCGGTCGCCGCCCGCGTCCCGGCCGCCCCGCTCGTGGTTGTACTGCCCGGCGAACATCCACTCGCCGGGCGGGACGGTACGGCCCCGCCGCAGCGTCCACCGGTAGACGAGGAAGCCGTCCCGCTCGTCGAGGCTGAACGTGAAGTCGTCCTCGGGCAGGGACCGCCACGCCCCGGTGGAGGTCACCGAGCCGGTCTGCGCCACCCGCAGTTCGACGGTGAGCGCGGTGAGCGGAGTGCTCGTCCCGAGGGTGATGTTGCTCTGCGCCCAGAACTCGTTGCTGTGCGGGTCCACCGCGCCGCTCGACCACAGCGGGCCGGGCTTCCGCGGCCCGGGCGGGGTGGTGACCGAGCGCTGCGCGGGAACGTCGTCCCGCACCGCCGAGGCGACGGTGTAGCCACCGGCCACCAGGACGCCCGCGACCGCCGCCGTCGCACCGGCCACCCGCACCCAGCCCGGCAGCCGCGGGCGGGCGGCCGGTCCGCGGTTCCCGGCCGCCGTGCCGCGTTCCACCCGGGCCAGGATCCGGGCCCGGTCGGGCCGGTGCGCCCCGGCCGCCTCGTGCAGCCGGGCGCGCAGCTCCTCGTCCACGTCCCGCCGCCCGGTCACCGGGTCCCTCCCGCGGCCTCACCGCTGCGCGCGATCGCCGCGCGTACCTGCCGGGGGGCGGGCGGTGCCGCCCGGGTGCCGAGCAACCGCTGGAGTTCGGCCACCCCCTTCGACGTCTGGCTCTTGACCGTGCCCACCGAGACGCCCAGGGCGAGCGCCGTGTCCTTCTCGGAGAGGTCGAAGGCATGCCGCAGCACCACGCACGCCCGCTTGCGAAACGGCAGCCGGCGCAGCGCCTCCCGCACGTCCACCACGCCCGCGACGTCGGGGTTCTCGGCCCGTTCCGCGCGCTGCGACCAGAACAGGGCGACGCGTCTGCGCTCGCGCACGGCGGTGCGGACGCGGGTGCGGGCCAGGTTGGCGACGACACCGCGCGCGTACGCCACCGGGTGGTCGGCCGCGCGGACCCGGTCCCAGCGGTGCCACAGGGCCAGCAGGGCGTCCGCCGCGAGGTCGTCGGCGGCGTCCGGCTCGCCCGTCAGCAGGTGGGCGAGCCGGGCCAGTTCGGCGTAGTGGCGTTCGAAGAAGGCGTGGAACTCCGCGGACGCGTCGTCGTCGGCGGCTGTCCTCACGGCGGACTCTCCTCGCGGCGGCTTCCCGGGTGCCGAACACCGTACGGCAGACCGGCCCCGACCGGCCCCGGAAAGTCAGCCCTTGAGCGCCGCCTCCATCATCGCCTTGGCCACCGGGGCCGCCAGGCCGTTGCCGCTGACCTCGCTGCGGGCCGCGTCGGACTGCTCGACGACGACCGCCACCGCGACCTCCTTGTCCGACGAGTCGGACTTGGCGTACGAGGTGAACCAGGCGTACGGCGTCTTGCTGTTGTTCTCGCCGTGCTGGGCCGTGCCCGTCTTGCCGCCCACCGTCGCCCCGGCGATCTGCGCGTTGGACCCCGTGCCCTCGTCGACGACGGTCCGCATGGCCGACTGCAGCTGCTCGGCGGTGGCGGAGCTGACGATCCGCCTCGAGTCGGCGTCGGTGTGGTCCTCCAGGACGTCGCCGCCGCTGTCGGTGACCTGCGACACCATGTGCGGGGAGACCAGCTCGCCGCCGTTGGCCAGGGCCGCGGACACCATCGCCATCTGCAGCGGGGTCGCCGTCACGTCGAACTGGCCGATGCCCGTCAGCGCCGTCGACGACCGGTTCATGTCCTTCGGGTACACGCTGGTGTAGGCCCGGACCGGCACGTCCTGCGTCTCGTCGTTGAAGCCGAACTTCTCGGCCATGGCGCGCAGCGCGTCCTGGCCGAGGTCGACGGCCATCTTCGCGAAGACGTTGTTGCACGAGTACCGCAGCGCGGTGCGGATCGTGGCGTTCTCGCAGGGGGCGTTCGGGTTCTCGTTGGTCAGGTCCGTCGTGGTGCCCGGCAGGGTGTACGGGTCGGGGCTGTCGGTCTTCTCGTCCACCGATCCGTACAGCCCGTTCTCCAGCGCGGCGGCCGCCACGACCAGTTTGAACGTCGAGCCCGGCGGCAGCGGCTGGCGCAGCGCGCGGTTGGTCAGCGGCTTGTCCGGGTCACCGGTGAGCTTCTTCCAGGCCGCACCGGCGGTGTTCGCGTCGGTCAGCGACGTCGGGTCGTACGAGGGGGTCGACACCACGGACAGGATCCTGCCCGTCTTCGGGTCGATCGCCACGGCGGCGCCCTTCGTGTCGCCCAGCGCCTCGAACCCGGCCTTCTGCACGTCCGGGTCGATCGTCGTCACCACGTTGCCCGGCTCGGCCCGGGTGCCGGTGACCGTGTCCAGCACAGTCTTCAGCCGCGGATCGGTGCCGTTGAGCACGTCCTGGTAGATGCCCTCCAGCTGGGTCGGCGCGTACGCCTGCGAGGCGTAGCCCGTCACCGCCGCGTACAGCTTCCCGTTCTCGTACGTGCGTTTGTACGCGAGATCGCCGCCCTCCGTCGGCGCCGAGCCGGTGACCGACCGGCCGGCCACGACGATGTTCCCGAGCGGCTCCGCGTACGTCTCTATCGCGCCGCGCCGGTTGTCCTTGCTGTCCGCGAGCGCCCGGCCCTCGTAGAACTGCACCCAGGTCGCCCTGATCAGCAGAGCGAACACCAGGAGCAGCGTGAGGACCGAGGCCCGCCTGATCGTCTTGTTCATCCCGTTCATCCCGCACACAAGACGAACGGGCGGGAGGCGGTCGTTCCCGTGTGCCCCGTTTTCTCATCTTTCTCATCGACCGCTCATCGGCGATGCCGCTACTCCGCGAGGTGCAGGACGACCTCGTCGATCTCCTCGCCCCGGGCCGTCGCGAACCCCCGCGCCCGCGCACTGGTCACGAACCCGCACTTCTCCAGCACGCGCCGCGAGCCCGCGTTGTCGGCCGCCGCGCGCGCGTACAGCGGGCGGTCCCGCACCTCGGTGAGCAGGGCGCGCAGCGCGGCCGTCGCCACGCCCTGCCCCCAGTACGCCCTGTCCACCCAGTACGTCACCTCGCGTTCGCCCGGATCCCCGTACACCGCCGTGCTGCCGATGACGTCACCGTCGCCGAGGATGGTCCGCACCACGTCGCGGGAGGCGCGGATCTTGTTCCAGTGGGTCGCGAACGCCTCCCAGTCGGCCGGGTCCTTCACCGTGAAGGCCGCCATGCGCAGGGCCTCCGGATCGTTCATCTGCCGGAAGAAGACGGGCAGATCGCTGTCGTGTACCTCGCGCAGTGCGATGTGCATGGATCAGAGCCTACGCGTGGCCAGTGTCAGCCGGTCCCGCGCGTCGAACAGCGCGTCCTTCACCATCTGTTCGTGCGCGGGCGTCAGCCGCGCCACCGGCACCGAGCAGCTGATCGCGTCCCGCGCGGGGGTGCGGTAGGGGACCGCCACGCCGAAGCAGCGCAGCCCCAGCGTGTTCTCCTCGCGGTCCACGGCGAAGCCCTGCTCCCGCACCAGGCGCAGCTCCTCGATGAGCTTCTCCCGGTCGGTGATGGTGTGCTCGGTCAGTGCCGGGAGCGTCTCCGGGAGCAGCTTGCGCACCTGCTCGTCGCTGTACGTGCTCAGCAGCGCCTTGCCCAGCGAGGTCGAGTGCGCGGGCAGCCTGCGGCCGACCCGGGTGAAGGGCCGCAGGTAGTGCTGGGACTGGCGGGTGGCCAGGTAGACCACGTTGGTGCCGTCCAGGCGCGCGAGGTGGATGGTCTCCGTGGTGTCGTCGGAGAGCCGGTCCAGCGTCGGCCGGGCCGCCGCGACCACCTCGTCGCCGTCGATGTACGAGGTGCCGACCAGCAGCGCCCGCACCCCGATGCCGTACCGCGTGCCCGTGGCGTCCGTCTCCACCCAGCCCAGCTCGACCAGCGTGCGCAGCAGCATGTAGAGGCTGGACTTGGGATAGCCGACGGCCTCCTGGACCGACGCGAGGGAGTGCATACCGGGGCGTCCGGCGAAGTACTCGAGCAGCTCAACCGTCCGCACCGCGGACTTGACCTGCGCTCCGCCCCCCGTCTCGACAGCCGACATCGCCCTTGACCCCTTCGTTCGACGAGAAGCTGAAGATATAGTCTCGACAGCATATTCATCAGTAGAGACAGCGTTCAGTATATCGAACAACTTCTGTGCAGAGCACGTGGAGGGACCGGCGTGGCAGCAGCACCAGTCTGGAGTGTCGACCCCCGTACCGGGAAGCAGCGTGAACAGGTCGCCGTGGAAGCCACGGCCCAGGAGGTGGACGCCGCCGTCCGCGCCGCGCACGCCGCCCGGGACGCCCTCGCCGACCGCACCGTCCGCGCGGCCTTCCTGCGGAGCGCCGCCGACGAGCTGAAGGCGGCCGAGGGCACCCTCGTCGAGGTCGCCGACGCGGAGACCGCGCTCGGCCCGGTCCGGCTCACCGGTGAACTCGCCCGCACCTGCTACCAGTTGCGGGCCTTCGCCGACATCGTCGACGAGGGCGAGTACCTCGGCGTGGTCGTCAACCACCCCGACGACACCGCCACCCCGCCCATCCCGGACCTGCGCCGCTACAAGGTGCCGCTCGGCGTCGTCGCCGTCTACTCGGCCTCCAACTTCCCCTTCGCCTTCTCCGTCCCCGGCGGCGACACCGCCAGCGCCCTCGCGGCCGGCTGCCCGGTCGTCGTCAAGGCGCACCCCGACCACCCGGCCCTGTCCGAGCTGGTCGCCAAGGTGCTGCGCCGGGCCGCGGCCCGGCACGGCATCCCGGACGGGGTCCTCGGCCTGGTGCACGGCTTCGAGGCGGGCGTCGAGCTGATCAAGCACCCGCTGGTCGCCGCGGCGGGCTTCACGGGCTCGGTGCGCGGCGGTCGCGCGCTGTTCGACGCGGCGGCGGCGCGCCCGGTGCCGATCCCCTTCCACGGCGAGCTGGGCTCGCTGAACCCGGTCGTCGTCACGGAGGCGGCGGCCGTGGAGCGGGCGGAGGCGATCGGCGCGGGGCTGGCCGGTTCCATGACGCTGGGCGTCGGGCAGTTCTGCGTGAAGCCCGGGCTGGTGCTCGTGCCGGCCGGTGACGCCGGTGACGGCCTGGTCAAGTCCCTCACCGACGCGGTCAGCGCCACCGACGCCGGGGTGCTCCTCGACCACCGCATGCGGGACAACTTCGTCGCGGGCGTCGCCGAGCGCACCGCGCTGCCCGACGTGGACTCCCCGGTGACGCCGGGAGCGGGCGGCGAGCACACCGTCAGCCCCGGGTTCCTCACGGTGCCGGCGGCGCGGCTGGCGGCCGAGGGCGAGCACGACCTGCTCCTGGAGGAGTGCTTCGGGCCGGTCACCGTGGTGGCCCGCTATCAGGACGAGGCGGAGGTGCGGGGCGTACTGTCCCGGCTGCCGGGGAACCTCACGGCGACCGTGCAGCTCTCCGCCGAGGAGGTGGCGGGGGAGGGTGCCGGGGCGGCGCTCCTCGCGGAGGTGACGCCGTTGGCGGGGCGGGTGCTCGTCAATGGCTGGCCTACGGGGGTTGCCGTGGCGGCGGCTCAGCAGCACGGGGGGCCTTACCCGGCGACCACTTCGACGTCCACGTCGGTGGGCGGTACCGCTATCGAGCGGTGGTTGCGGCCGGTGGCCTATCAGGGAGTGCCTGAGGCGCTGCTGCCGGTGGAGCTGCGGGACGACAATCCGCTGGGGCTGCCTCGGCGGTTCAACGGGGTGCTGGAGCGGTAGCGCCGTGGGGGTGCGGGTTGTTCGGCGGGTCACGCGCCGTCGTGGCTTGTCGCGCCCGCGCGGCGGAGCCGCAAAATCGACACCGCCCCGCGCCCCTTAGGTGAACGCTCCCGGCCTGCGATGATCAAACCATGAATCTCGAACTCCCCGAACTGCCCTTCGCCCTCCGCCCCTACGGCCCCGACGGTGGCTGGGCCTACGCCGACGGTGTGCTCACCGGGGTCGCCGGGCCACGGCAGGATCGGTTTGTGCCGCCGACCGGGGAAGCGTTGGAGTCCGTGTCCGACGCGCCGCGGTTGTTGGGGGCGCCCGACGGGGACTTCCAGCTGATCGCGCGGGTGTCCGTCGGGTTCCGGGGAGCCTTCGACGCCGGGGTGCTCTACGTGCACGTGGGGGAGCGGGCCTGGGCCAAGCTGTGTCTGGAGTACTCCCCGGACGTGCCCACCGTCTGCACGGTGGTCACCCGGGGGCACTCCGACGACTGCAACTCCTTCACCGTGGACGGGGACTCCGTCTGGTTCCGGGTCAGCCGGACCGGACGGGCCTTCGCCTTCCACGCCTCCCTCGACGGGGAGCACTGGACCTTCGTACGGCTCTTCACGCTGGGTGACGAGGAGGAGACCGGCGCCGCCCTGGTGGGCTTCCTGGCGCAGGCGCCGACGGGGGAGGGCTGCACCGTGACGTACGACCACCTGGAGTTCCGGCCGACCTGGCCGGCGGACCTGCGGGACGGCAGCTGACGGCGGGAATGCGACCCGCTGCTTGAACGTTCACGTACGACGGCGGAGAGGGCCTCCGCCGTCGTACGACCTGGAGAAGAGCCGAGACATGCGCGTCGAGATCTGGAGCGACATCGCCTGCCCCTGGTGCTACGTGGGCAAGGCCCGCTTCGAGAAGGCGCTCGCGGCCTTCCCGCACCGGGACGGGGTCGAGGTGGTCCACCGTTCCTTCGAGCTGGACCCCGGGCGGGCCAAGGACGACGTGCAGCCCGTGCTGACGATGCTCACCGCCAAGTACGGCATGAGCGAGGCGCAGGCGCGGGCCGGTGAGGACAACCTCGGCGCGCAGGCCGCCGCCGAGGGCCTCGACTACCGCACCCGGGACCGCGACCACGGCAGCACCTTCGACATGCACCGCCTGCTGCACCTCGCCAAGGAACGGGGCCGGCACGATGCGCTCCTGGAGGCCTTCTACCGGGGCAACTTCGCCGAGGAGCGCTCCGTGTTCAACGACGACGAGCGGCTCGTCGAGCTGTCCGTCGCCGCCGGGCTCGACGCGGACGAGGCCCGCGCGGTGCTCGCCGACCCCGCCGCCTACGCCGACGAGGTGCGCGCCGACGAGCGGGAGGCCGCCCAGCTCGGAGCCACCGGGGTGCCGTTCTTCGTGCTCGACCGCGCCTACGGCGTCTCGGGCGCCCAGCCCGCCGAAGTCTTCACCCAGGCGCTGACCCAGGCGTGGGGCGAGCGCACGCCGCTGAAGCTGATCGACGACGGCGACGCGCAGGCCTGCGGTCCGGACGGGTGCGCGGTGCCCCAGGAGTGAAGGGCCGGGCGAAGGCGCAGGTGAGAGGGCGCGCATAAGCGATACTTGGAGGAACCGCGTAGAAATACGCGATGGACGGGGAGGTCACGGGGCCGCACAGTGGTGCCATGGAGAGCTTCGAGAACCTCGTCCGTACCGAGTTCGCCCCGAAGACCACGTACCTGAACACCGCCAGCACCGGCCTGCTGCCCGCCCGGACCCTCGTGGCCATGCGGGACGCGGCGGCCTCCGCGGCGGCCGGGCAGCCGCTCGACATGTTCGCCGACGTCGAGGCGTCCCGGGCCGCGTACGCCCGCCTCGTGGGGGTGCCCGCCACCCGGGTCGCGACCGGCGCGTCCGTCGCCACGTTCAGCGGCCTCGTCGCCGCGTCACTGCCCCCGGGCGCCGAAGTCCTCACCGCGGAGGCCGACTTCAGCTCCCTGGTGAACCCGCTGTACACGCGCGGCGACCTGAAGGTGCGCAGCGTGCCGCTGGAGCGGCTCGCCGAGTCGGTGGGTCCTGAGACCGCGCTCGTCGCGGTCAGTTCCGTGCAGTCCGCCGACGGGCGGCTCGCCGACCTCACCGCGCTGCGGGAAGCCGCCCGGGCGCACGGGGCGCGGACGCTGATCGACGTCTCCCAGGCGAACGGCTGGCTGCCGACGGCCGCGGACGACTTCGACTACGTGACCGCCGTCGGCTACAAGTGGGTGCTCTGCCCGCGCGGCGTCGCCTTCCTCGTGGTGCCCGAGGACCTGGGAGCGGCGGCCGGGCTGACCCCGCTGTTCGCCGGGTGGGCGACCGGGGAGCGCCCCTGGGACAGCTGCTACGGCCCCGTCGAGGAACTCGCGCACTCCGCCCGGCGGTTCGACGAGAGCCCCGCCCTGTTCTCCTACACCGGCGCCCGGCACTCCCTGGCCCTGATCGAGGAACTGGGCGTCGACACCGTGCACGCCCACGACACCGCTCTCGCCGACCGGTTCCGCGCGGGGGTGCGCTCGCTGGGCCACGAGGCGGTCGACGCGCCGGGCTCCGCGATCGTGTCCGTGCCGGGGCTGGGCCGCCGGCAGGGCGAGTTGAGCGGGGCGGGGGTCCAGGTGTCCGACCGGGCGGGCAATCTCCGGGCCGCCTTCCACGTGTACAACACCGCGGCCGACGTGGACCGGCTGCTCGACGTGCTGGCGGGCTGACCCGGCAGGTCCGGCAGGTCCGGCAGGTCCGGCAGATCCCGGCAGGTCCGGCAGATCCGGGAAGAAATATCGGGCAGGGGCCTCCCGTCCCACACGAAAAGGCCCCTGCCCGAGTCTCAGACGCGGGTCACTTCACCGGGGTGAAGTCCCGCGCGCCGATGAAGTCCGGCCGCCGGATGGGAGCCGCGAACGGCTCCACGGCCGTGTTCTCGACGCTGTTGAACACGATGAAGACGTTGCTGCGCGGGAACGGCGTGATGTTGTCGCCCGACCCGTGCATGCAGTTGCAGTCGAACCAGGTCGCCGAGCCGGCCTTGCCGGTGAACAGCTTGATGCCGTACTCGGAGGCCATCTTCGTCAGCGCCTCGTCGGACGGGGTCCCCGCGTCCTGCATCTGCAGGGACTTCTTGTAGTTGTCCTTCGGCGTGGCCCCCGCGCACCCGAGGAACGTCTTGTGCGACCCCGGCATGATCATCAGGCCGCCGTTGGTGTCGTAGTTCTCGGTGAGCGCGATCGAGACCGAGATCGTGCGCATGTTGGGCAGGCCGTCCTCGGCGTGCCAGGTCTCGAAGTCCGAGTGCCAGTAGAAGCCGCTGGCCCCGAAGCCGGGCTTGACGTTGATCCGCGACTGGTGGACGTAGACGTCCGAGCCGAGGATCTGCCGGGCCCGCCCGACCACGCGCTCGTCGCGCACCAGTTTGGCGAAGACCTCGCTGATCTTGTGCACCTCGAAGACCGACCGGATCTCCTTGGACTGCGGCTCGACGATCGAGCGCTCGTCCGCGCGGATGGCCGGGTCGGTGGTGAGCCGCTCCAGCTCCCGCTGGTACTCCGCGACCTCGTCCGGCGCGATCAGCTGATCGATGGCGAGGAAGCCGTCGCGGTCCAGGGCCTGGAGGTCACCCGCCGAGACGGGACCGGGCGTGTCCGGGGAGCCCCAGACGACCGGGTCCTGCCGGGGAGTCGCCACCTCGGTGGCGCCGCGGGTGGGATAGAGGTCGGTGACGTTCGTGGTGGTGGTCACGGTGACTCACACCTCCTCGGTGAGCAGCGGGTAGACGCCGTTCTCGTCGTGATCCTCCCGTCCGGTGACGGGCGGGTTGAAGACACAGATGCAGTGGAAGTCCTCCTTGACCTTGAGCGTGTGCCGCTCGTGGCCGTTGAGGAGGTACATCGTGCCCGGCGTGATGTGGTACGTCTTCCCCGTCTCGCGGTCGGTCAACTCGGCGTCGCCCTTGGTGCAGACGACGGCCTCGATGTGGTTGGCGTACCACATCGACGTCTCCGTACCCGCGTACAGGATCGTCTCGTGCAGGGAGAAGCCGACCTTCTCCTTGGCGAGGACGATCCGGGTGCTTTCCCAGGTGCCGGACGCGCTCTTCACGTGCCGGTCGGTGCCTTCGAACTCCTTGAACGAACGGACGATCACGGTGTTGCGATGCCTCCTAGGTGAGGATGTGCGGTGGGGTCCCCGGCGCCTTCGGCAGTGCCACCCGAAGGCGCCGGAAGCAGTGGTGGTGCCCGGCGGTCCCGTCGTCGGACGGTCAGACGGTCACGCGGTCTCGCGCACGGCCCTGGCCAGGGTCTTCATGCCCTCGTCCAGTTCGTCGGGCGTGATGGTGAGCGCCGGCAGCAGTTTGACGACCTCGCTCTCGGGGCCGGACGTCTCGATGAGCAGCCCCAGCTCGAAGGCGCGCTTGGCGACCCGGCCCGCGCGGCCCTTGTCGTGGAACTCCAGGCCCCAGACCAGACCGCGGCCCCGGTACTCCTTGATGTCGGCCAGGTTCTCCTCGGTGATGGCGATCATGTGCTGCTCGACCTGCTCACCGCGGGTGCGGGTCTGCTTCTCCATCGCCGACCCGTCGGCCCAGTAGGCCTCCAGCGTGGCGGTCGCCGTGACGAAGGCCGGGTTGTTGCCGCGGAAGGTGCCGTTGTGCTCGCCCGGCTCCCAGACGTCCAGCTCGGGCTTGAACAGGGTCAGCGCCATCGGCAGGCCGTAGCCGCTGATCGACTTGGAGACGGTGACGATGTCCGGCGTGATGCCCGCCTCCTCGAAGGAGAAGAAGGCGCCGGTCCGGCCGCAGCCCATCTGGATGTCGTCGACGATGAGCAGCATGTCCTGCCGCTCGCACAGGTCGGCCAGGGCGCGCAGCCACTCGGCCCGGGCGACGTTGATGCCGCCCTCGCCCTGCACGGTCTCGACGATCACGGCGGCCGGCTTGTTCAGGCCGGAGCCCTGGTCCTCCAGCAGCCGCTCGAACCAGATGAAGTCCTCGACGGTGCCGTCGAAGTAGTTGTCGAACGGCATGGGCGTGCCGTGCACCAGCGGGATGCCGGCGCCGGCCCGCTTGAACGCGTTGCCGGTCACCGCCAGCGAGCCCAGCGACATGCCGTGGAAGGCGTTGGTGAAGGACACGATCGACTCGCGCCCCTTCACCTTGCGGGCCAGCTTGAGCGCGGACTCGACGGCGTTGGTGCCCGTCGGGCCCGGGAACATGACCTTGTACGGCAGGTCGCGGGGCCGCAGGATGGTGTTCTGGAACGTCTCCAGGAACCGGCGCTTGGCGGTCGTCGACATGTCGAGCCCGTGCGTGACGCCGTCCCGCTCCAGGTAGTCGATCAGCGCGCGTTTCAGGACCGCGTTGTTGTGCCCGTAGTTGAGCGAGCCCGCTCCGGCGAAGAAGTCGAGGTACTCGTGGCCGTCCTCGTCGTACATGCGGCTGCCGACCGCACGGTCGAAGATGGTGGGCCAGCCGCGGCAGTAGCTGCGCACCTCGGACTCGACGGTCTCGAAGACGCTGAGGTCGGGCTGGGTGATGGTCACGACAAATCGCTCCTCGTGGGGTGAGGGTGGGAGAGGGAGGTCGTACGGATCCGGTGGGACCGGTCGTGGTCCCGGCCGGGAAGTCTGGGGGCCGGGCCGGTCGGGGGTGCCCCGACGGCTCGGCGAGGCGTCAGCCGACGGCGGGCAGGGGGCCGATGCGGTAGAGGACCTCGGGCTCGTGGGGCCCGTCGGGGAACACCGCCGTGTCGAACAGGACTTCGCGCTCGAGCGGGGCGCCGCGGCGCTCGGCGAACGAGGTGAACAGTCGTTGGGACGCCGTGTTGTCGGGAGAGATCGTTGTCTCCAGGATGGTGATCCCGCGTTCGCGGGCCACCCGGTCCGCCAGTCCGTCGACCAGCGTTGCCGCGAGCCCACGACCACGGTACGTCCCGTCCACCGCCACCTGCCACACGAGCAGGGTGTCGGGACTGTCCGGCCGTACGTAACCGGTGATGAAGCCGACCGGCACGCCGTGCCCGTCGCGGACGACGGCCGAGGTGGAGGCGAAGTCCCGGCACCAGAGCAGGTAGCTGTACGAGGAGTTCAGGTCGAGGACCTCGGAATCCCTCGCTATCCGCCACAGGGCGGCACCGTCGGCCACTCTCGGACGATCGATTTGCAGGTCTGCTTG
Organism: Streptomyces sp. BBFR25; assembly: GCF_044590125.1. Lineage (NCBI taxonomy): Bacteria > Bacillati > Actinomycetota > Actinomycetes > Kitasatosporales > Streptomycetaceae > Streptomyces > Streptomyces sp. BBFR25. The sequence goes on along the minus strand of NZ_CP172447.1, from coordinate 2,167,349 downwards.
CGCGGCAGTCATGCAAATTGAATTTACCCAGCGAAATTCGAAATTGCATCGCCGGATGGGGTTACGAATGGGCGCCTCGTGTGTTATCACGCGGGCGCGTGCCCCCGCGCGAGGCGGCGGCGGTATGTGGTGATTTGCCGGGGACGTAAGCCGCAGAACGGGCGGCTTGTGGATCGGGTCACAATCGCGTAACCCGTACGAGACGTGTCCGAAATGTGAGGGTCGGCAGTCGTGAAATCTTTGTGTTTAGGTCCGAGGAAAGCGGGCAGAAGAATACGGGAAGCTGCGCTGAGTGGAATTCCTTAATTCTGCTTGTGCGAGTATCAGGAATTCCCTCCAATTCATCCCCGCGAAAGGCCGGGTCCGGCCGGACGCCCCCACGCCTCCTCGACGGCCCGCCGGGCGGCCTCCTGATCGGCCTTCACACCCCGCTCGACCAGCGCGGCACCCAGTGCCGCCAGGCAGCCCTGCACGGCCCCGCGCGTCGCGTCCGGACCGTAGTGGTTGACCCGGACCATCTCGCCCGCCAGCGCGCCGCCGCCCGCCGCCAGCGGCAGCGCCGGGTCGGACTCCAGGGCGCGGGCCACCAGCGCGGACGCGTCCACGTCCGCCGGCGTCCGCAGCGTCGTCGCGACCGGCGCCGCGTCCCTCGCCTCGTACACGTACGGTTCGAGGCCGCCCAGCGCGAGCGCGCCCGCCCGGGTGGCCGCCGCGGCGGACGCGTGCCGCGCCCGCACCGTCTCGGGGCCCTCCGCCTCGATGCGCTCGACGCAGGCCTCCAGCGCGAGCATCTCCAACTGCGCCGGGGCGTGCAGCAGCGCCTTGCGCCCGCCGTCGATCCAGCGCTCCTTCCAGTCGAGGAGCGACAGGTACGACCGCCGCGGGGCGTTCGGGTTCGCCGCCATCCGCGTCCAGGCCCGCTCGCTCACCGACACCGCCGAGACCCCCGCCGGACCGCCCATCGCCTTCTGCGCGCCGATCACGCACAGGTCCACGCCCCACGCGTCCGGCAGCACCGGTTCGGCGCCCACGGAGGCCACCGCGTCCAGGTAGAAGAGCGCCCCGTGCGCCCGCACCACCTCGCCGATCTCCGCGACCGGGTTGGTGTTGCCGGTCGCCGCCTCGGCGTGCACGAGGGACACGAAGTCGATCTCCGGGTGCTCGGCCAGGGCGTGGCGGACCTGCTCGGCGGAGACGGCCGTGTGGAACGGCACCGCGAGGTCGTGCACGGTCGCGCCGCAGTCGCGCAGCCAGTTCCCGAAGGTCTGCCCGTAGGGCCCCGTGACGACGTTCAACGCGACGGTGCCGGGACCCGCGGCGGCGCGGATCGCGCCCTCCAGCGGCAGCAGTGCCTCGCCCTGCATGACCACCACGTCCTGCCCGGTGCCGAGCAGGCGCGCGACACGGTCCTCGATCGCGGCGAAGCGTGCGGGGCTCAGCGGGGGGAGGTCCAGGAAGGGATGGGTCACGGCGGTGCTCTCTTCGGTGACGACGGGTGTGCGGCGCGGGTACGCGGCGTACGGAGTCGAGAGTAACCATGGCGTCCGCCGGGACTCGCGCCGGAGGGCTTCCGTTGCGACACCCCCACGCCCGGAATCGTGGCTTCCGTCACAGCCGACGCCGTCCGTGCCTGATGAACTGGCCCCGTGTTCCTCGTACTTCTGCTGGTCGTCGTGGTCGCCGTGGTGTCGGCCGTCGGGCTGACCGGCCACGGCGCGAGCGTCCTCGCCGCCCGCCGCGCCCGGGGTCCCGGAGCCGGACCGGCACTGCACGCCCTCGCCGCGTTCGCCGGTGCCGCCGCCGTCGCGGTGTACGCCTGGGGGCTGCTGCACGTGACCGGCGCCGTCATGGAGTCGAACGGCGGCGCGGGCTCCGCACCGGCGCCGCCCTGCCGCACACCCGGAAACGAGGAGCGCGCCCTCCACGTCATCGACCAGTCGGTCTCCTTCCTGCCCCTGGGGTTCGTCTGCGAGACCACCGACGGCGGCGAGTACACCAGCGACGACGTCCCCGGCTACGTCAACCCCGCCACCGCCGTCCTGGCCCTGACCGCCGTCGCGAGCGCCGTCGGGGCCGGGTACGCGACCGAGCTGCGCGCCCGCGCGGCAGCCCGCGGCGGCCGCCGGTGACCGGCCCCGGACGGGCGTGCGGGCACCGTTTAGGGTGCGGGGCATGAGCGATCGCGCGGTGCTGCACGTGAAGGGTCGGGTGCTCGTCGGACCGGAGGAGGTCCGGGACGAGGTGTGGGTGATCGACGGCCGGATCTCGTACGACCGACCCACCGGCGCGGCCGACGTCCGCACCGTCGAGGGCTGGGCGCTGCCCGGCCTGGTCGACGCGCACTGCCACGTCGGCCTGGACCGGCACGGGGCCGTCCCCGCGGACGTCGCGGAGAAGCAGGCGCTGACCGACCGCGAGGCGGGCACCCTCCTCATCCGCGACGCGGGCTCCCCCTCGGACACCCGCTGGATCGACGACCGCGAGGACCTGCCGAAGATCATCCGGGCCGGACGGCACATCGCCCGCACCCGCCGCTACATCCGCAACTACGCCTGGGAGGTCGAGCCCGAGGACCTCGTCGCGTACGTCGCCCAGGAGGCCCGGCGCGGCGACGGCTGGGTGAAGCTGGTCGGCGACTGGATCGACCGCGACCTCGGCGACCTGTCGGCCTGCTGGCCGCGCGACGCCGTCGAGGCGGCGATCGCGGAGGCCCACCGCCTGGGCGCCCGCGTCACCGCGCACTGCTTCGCCGAGGACTCCCTGCGCGACCTGGTCGAGGCCGGCATCGACTGCGTCGAACACGCCACGGGGCTCACGGACGACACGATCCCCCTCTTCGCCGAGCGGGGCGTCGCGATCGTGCCCACCCTGGTCAACATCGCCACCTTCCCCTCGCTGGCCGAGGGCGGCGAGAGCCGGTTCCCGCGCTGGTCGGCCCATATGCGCCGGCTCCACGAACGCCGCTACGACACCGTCCGCAACGCCTACGACGCGGGCATCCCGGTCTTCGTCGGCACCGACGCGGGCGGCGCCCTCGCCCACGGGCTGGCCGGGGCCGAGGTCGCGGAGCTGGTCACCGCGGGCATCCCGCCCGTCGAGGCTCTCGCCGCGACGACCTGGGCCGCCCGGCGCTGGCTCGGCCGTCCGGGCTTGGAGGAGGGCGCACCGGCCGACCTGGTGGTGTACGAGCAGGACCCGCGCGCGGACGTGCGCGTGCTGACCGCTCCGCGCCGGGTGGTGCTCAACGGACGGGTCGTCGGTTAGCCGACGGGAGTGACGCGGGGGAACACCCGTGCCGTGAGATTCGAAAAGGTTCGCCAAAACTCCTCGAAGGAGTGAAGTGCCCCTGGTTCGCTGACGGTTCGGCGGGCGCGGGGACATTCTGTCCGGGTCCCAAGCACGTCGCTCATGCGTGCCCCGCACGCATGTCTCACTGGGGGTCCCACCACCTTGAACGGCAACACCTTCCGCATGCCCGCACGCCGTCTCGCCACCGTCGCGGCGGCCACGGCCCTGGCCGCGGGCCCCGCGGCCCTGGCCGGCGCGGGCTCCGCCCACGCGACCGGCGACCACGGCCGCGCGAGCGCCACCGTGCTGCGCACGGGGCTCGACGTCTCCCTGCTCAACAAGACCGTGAACGTCCCGCTCGCGGTCACCCTCAACGAGGTTCAGGCCCCCGAGAGCGCCGAGAAGACCGCGCTCACCGCCCGGCTGGACGGCGTGGACGGCGGAAAGCCCTTCAGCGTCCTGCGCGCCGACGTGGCCGAGGCCAAGGCGACGGCCACCGCCGAGAAGAGCGAGGGCACCACGACGCTGGCCCGCGCCAGGCTCCACGTCCCGGGCCTGCCGCTGCTGTCGGTGATCGAGGTCCAGGAGGTCACCTCCACGGCGACCTGCCAGGCGGGGAAGAAGCCGGTCGCCGACGCCAATCTCCTCGGTCCGGTGACCGTCCTCGGCAAGAAGGTCACGCTCAGCACCGGCGGGACGACGGACGTGAAGGTGCCCGGCGTCGGAGAGGTGCGGCTCGACCTCTCGAAGGAGGAGACCACCTCCCGCACGGCCGCCGCCACCGCGCTCGAACTCAAGGTCTCCGTCAACCCCCTCGACCTGAACGTCGCCGAGGTCGACGGCACCGTCACCCTGGCCAAGGCGACCTGCGAGTCCCCGGCCGCCCCGGCGGACGAGGCCGAGCAGCCCCCGGCGAAGGCCGACGAGCCCCCGGCCGAACAGGACGCCGACCCCGCGGCCGAACCCGCCGCGGACGTGAAGCCCCAGGGCGCCCGCACCGAGGCGGACCTGGCCGAGACCGGCGGCAGCTCCGCGACCCCGTACATCGCGGCCGGCGCCGCGGCGCTGGTCCTGGCGGGCGGAGGCGCGCTGATCCTGGCCCGACGCAGGCGGGGCTGAGGGGGGCTGAGGGGGGACCGGCTGGGGGGCGGGTCTCAGGCCGGTTCTGGCCGGGGGCGTCTCTGTGGAGGCGGTCGGGAGCGGGCAGCGGTCTGGTGGCCCCGTGCGTCGCGGCCGGTGCCGGGTCCTGGTCCAGGCGGGGGGCGCTGGACCAGGACCGGCGTAGGCGAGGCAGGCGGTGAGGGGACCGGTCGGAGGGGACCGGCCGGAGGGCGGGGCGGGCCGGGATCAGGCCGGTTTCGTCGGGGGCAGGGCGCGCTGCAACGCGTGCAGGAAGCCGTCCGTCGTCGTCCGGTCCCGTACCGCCAGGCGCAGCCACCCCTCGCCCAGCCCCGGGAACGTGTCCCCGCGCCGGACCGCGTACCCCAGATCGCGCAACCGGTGCCGTACGGCGGACGCGTCCGGGACGGCGACCAGGACGAAGGGGCCCTCGGCCGGGCCGACGACCCGTACTCCGGCACCGGCGAACCCCGCCAGCCCGGCGACGAGACGCTCCCGGTCGGCGGCGATGCGGTGGGCGGCGTGGGCGGCCTCCGCCAGGGCCCGCGGCGCCACGCACACCTCGGCCGCCGCCAGCGCGGGAGTGGACACCGGCCACAGGGGCTGGGCGCGCTCCAGTTCGGTGATCGTCTCCGGGTCGGCCAGGACGTACCCGATGCGCAGCCCCGCCAGCCCCCACGTCTTGGTGAGGCTGCGCAGGACGACGAGCCCGGGCACGTCCGTGCGCCCGGCCAGCGCCTCCCGCTCGCCCGGCACCGCGTCCATGAACGCCTCGTCCACGACCAGCGTCCGCCCGGGCCGGGCCAGCGACGCGAGCACGCCCGCCGGGTGCAGCACCGAGGTCGGGTTCGTCGGATTGCCTACCACCACCAGGTCGGCGTCCTCGGGGACGGCGCCGGGGCCGAGGCGGAAGCCGTCCGCGGCCCGCAGCAGCACCCGGCCGACCGTGTGCCTTGCGTCCCGCAGCGCCGCCTCGGGCTCGGTGAACTGCGGGTGCACCACGACCGGCCGGCGCACCTTCAGCGCCCGTGCCAGCAGCACGAACGCCTCCGCCGCGCCCGCCGTCAGCAGCACCCGCTCCACCGGCAGGCCGTGCCGCGCCGCCACCGCCGCCCGCGCGGCCCGCCCGTCCGGGTAGGCGGCGAGCGAGCCGAGCGAGGCGGCGACGTGCTCGCGCAGCCAGGCCGGGGGAGTGTCCGCGCGGACGTTCACCGCGAGGTCCACCAGCGCCGAACCGCCGTCGCGCACCTCGGCGTCCCCGTGATGCCGCAGGTCGAGGCCGTCGGCCTCAGTGTGCGTGGGAATGTGCGTGTCCATGCCCGTGATGGTGCCCGTGGTGGTGATCGCCGTCGTCGTCGGGGTGGAAGTGCGGTTGCTGCGGCAGCCCCACCTTGTCCTCGAACCCCGGCAGCGCGATCCGGTACACGCAGCTGTCGCAGTTCATCCGCAGGTCGCCCTTGACGGCCTCCTCGTACCGCTCCCACACCAGATCCAGCAGCTCCGGCTCGGGACCGATCACGTCCGCCGACCGCACCTCGGTCTCCGGGTGCGCGGCGGCCCACTCCTCGGTCTGGTGCCGGACCCGGTCCGGGAGGATGCCGGTGAACAGGAAGTACGGCAGGACGACGACCCGCCGCGCCCCCAGCCGCACACACCGGTCCAGGCCGCCCGGCACGTCCGGCTCGGCCAGCGACACGAACGCCGTCTCCACGGCCGCGTAACCGCGCCCCTCCCACAGCAGCCGCGCCGCCTTGAACACCTCGGCGTTGGCGTCCGGGTCCGTCGACCCGCGCCCGACCAGCAGCACGGTCACCTCGGACGGGTCCCAGGACGGATCGACCGCCTCCGCGAGGCGCCGCTCCAGCACCCGCAGCAGCGCCGGGTGCGGGCCCAGCGGACGCCCGTACGTGTACGAGATGCCGGGGTGGCGCTCCTTCTCGCGGGACAGCGCCGCCGGGATGTCGCCCTTGGCGTGGCCGGCGGACACCAGCATCAGCGGCACGGCCGCGAACCGGCGCACCCCGCGCTCCACCAGCTCCGTCACCGCATCGCCCAGCGGCGGCGGGGACAGTTCGATGAAGCCGCCCGCGACGGGCAGCTCGGGGTGGCGTCGGCCCAGCTCGCGCACGAAGTCGCGGAACGCCTCGGCTCCGGCCTCGTCCCGGGTGCCGTGTCCGGCGATGAGCAGGGCGGGCGGGGTCGTCACAGGTTCTCCTCGGGTTTCTCGGATTCGGACGCCCCGGACCCGGAGGTCCGGGAAGCGGCGGCAGGGGAGCGGCGGGTCACCGGGTCCCCTGCCAGCGGTAGCCGCGCGGCGTCACCATGCGCCCGGCGATCTCCCGGGTCGCGGTGTTGCCCACCGTCACGACGGTCATCATGTCGACGGTCGCCGGGTCGAGCGCGGCCAGCGTGGACAGGCGGCTCGACTCGTCGGCGCGCGACGCGTTGCGCACGACGCCCACCGGAGTCGTCGGCTCCCGGTGCTCCGCGAGGATCGCCAGCGCCTTGGGCAGCTGCCAGTCGCGGCCCCGGCTGCGCGGGTTGTAGAACGTCACGACGAGGTCCGCCTCGGCCGCCGCGCGCACCCGGCGCTCGATGACCTCCCACGGCGTGTGCAGGTCGGACAGGCTGATGGACACATGGTCGTGGCCCAGCGGCGCGCCCAGGACCGCCCCGGCCGCCAGCGCCGCCGTCACGCCCGGCACCCCGACCACGTCGATGTCGTCGCCCGCCTCGGCCAGCGCGGGCGAGGCCATCGCATACACCCCGGCGTCCCCGCTGCCGATCAGCGCGACGGCATGGCCGCGCCGCGCCTCCTCGACCGCGGTCCGGGCCCGCTCCTCCTCCGCGCCCAGCCCCGACTCCAGCACCCGGGTGCCCGGCCGCAGCAGATCGCGGATCTGGTCGACGTACTGGTCGAGCCCGACCAGCACCGACGCGCGCCGCAGCTCCGCCCGCGCCCGCGGCGTCACCAGGTCCCGGGCGCCGGGACCGAGCCCGACCACCGCGAGCCGCCCACGCCCCGGCCGCCGTACCACCGCACAGGTCGCCATCGCGGGCACCGCCGCCGACTTCCGCTTGGGCACGAGGAGTTCACCCCCGCGCACCAGCGCCGCCGCCTCCGCGACCGACGGGGTGCCCACGGCCGCGAGCGGCGCGTCGGACGGGTTGGGCACCTCGACGCCCGCCAACGCCTCCGCCGGATACGTCACCAGAGGCACGCCCAGCCGTGCGGCCGCCCCGACGATCCCGGGCTCCTCCGCCTTGGCGTCCACGGTGGCCAGCTCCGCGACCGACGCTGCCGACAGCCCCGCCTCGCGCAGCGCGGCCTCCACCAGGGCGAGCACCTCGTCCACCGGCGCCCCCCTGGACGCGCCGACGCCGACGACCAGCGACGGCGGACGCAGCACGACCTCGCGCCCGGACGGCGCCACCGCACGGTCCGTCACCCGGACCGTGTACGCCCCGTCGGCCGCGACCGGGAGCGGCGGCAGCGGCCAGGCCACCTCCGCGCGCAGAGCCACCGGCTCGCCGTCCAGCAGGGCCCGCGACACCCCGGCGACATCGCCCTCGACGGGCAGCCCGAGCGTGTCCAGACCGGCCAGCCCGACCGCGTCGGTCGCCGTCGTCACCACCGGCTGAGCACCCAGCACCTCGCCGACCGCACGGGCGAGTTCGTTCGCGCCGCCCCCGTGCCCGCCGACCAGCGACACGGCGAACCGCCCGCCCTCGTCGACGCACACCACACCCGGGTCGGTCCGCTTGTCGTCCAGCAGCGGTGCCACGAGCCGGACCACGGCCCCCGTGGCCAGGAAGCACACCAGCCGCTCGCACTCGGCGAACGCGGACCGTACGGCGTCCGCGACGGGACCCTCGTACACCCGCGTGCGGTCCGGCCACGCGGCGGCCAGCCGGTCCCGCGCCGCCGCTCCCGCCGCCGTGGCGGAAATGAGCCCGATCAAGGGGCAACTCCTTCGGTACGGCCGTGCGGCCTGACGCCCCACAGCAGGAAGACGGGATTGGTGGCCGCGAGCCGGGTCACGTCCCCCGGCAGCGGCGCGAGCCGCGAGGACTGCAGCAGCACCCCGTCGCAGTCGAGACCGGCGTCGAGCAGCGCCTGGCGCGCCGCGGGCACCCGGTCCAGCGCGGCCATCGCGACGACCACGACGCGCCGGGCCCGCCGCGCGCACTCGGCGACGATCGCGGGCAGTTCACGTCCGCCACCGCCCACGAACACCGCGTCCGGCTCCTCGTCCAGGCCGCCCAGCACCGCGGGCGCCGCCCCGTGCACCACCCGCACGTCGACCCCGTGCGCGGCGGCGTTGGCGCGGACCCGCCCGACACCGTCCGGCGTCCTCTCGACGGCGGTGACGGCGGCACCGAGCCGCGCGCACTCCACGGCCACCGACCCGGAGCCCGCGCCGACGTCCCACACCAGGTCGCCGGGGCGCGGCCCGAGGCGGGCCAGCGCCAGCGCCCGCACCTCGAACTTGGTGATCATCGAGTCGCGGTGGGCGAACTCCGCCTCGTCCAGCGCCCATCCGGCGGGCCCCGGCCGCGGCCCCGCGAGCGCCCGCACCGGCCCCAGCGCCCGCGCCTCGTCCAGGCACAGCACCACGCTCACCGCCGCCCCCCAGTCCCGGGCGGCGGCCTCGGCGGGCGTCACCCGCTCCACGCGCTCCCCGGCCGAGCCCAGCGCCGAGGCGACCACGAGCACCCGCCGGTCGGACCCGAGCGCGGTCCCCAGCTCCGCCGGACCGGCTCCGGGACCCGTCAGCACGGCGACCTTCGGGTGCGCCCGGCACAGGTTCACCGCCGTCCGCAGATCCCGCCCGTGCGCGCTCGCCACCACGGCGTCGTCCCACGGCAGCCCGGCCCGCGCGAAGGCCGCGGCGACCGAGGAGACCCCGGGCCGCACGTCCAGCCGCTCCGGACCGAACCGCTCGGCCAGCGCCCGCACGATCCCGAAGAACCCCGGATCACCGGAGGCCAGCACGGTCACCGGCCGCTCCTCGGCGACGTACTCCGCGACCGTGTCCAGGGCGGGCGCCAACGCCCCGAGGACCACCGTCCGGGCCCCCTCAGGCAGCCGTACGGCGTCCAGGTGCCGCCGCCCCCCGACGACCAGCTCCGCACCCGCGGCGACCGCCCCGGGCGCCGCACCGGAGGAGGCGCCCATCCCGACCACGGTGATCACGTGCTCGCACCCCGCGAGCGCAGCTCCCGGCGCGCCTCGGGGTCGGCCTTGCGATAGCCGTGGAAGTGCCCCGGGTGGTAGAGGTGCGAGCGGGTGCCGTGCGCGTCGAGCGCCGGGCCGACCAGGAACAGGGTGTGCTTCCAGAGCTTGTGCTCCTTGACCGTCTCCTCCAGCGTCCCGATCGTGCACCGCACGACCAGCTCCTCCGGCCAGGTGGCCTGGTAGGCGACGACGACCGGCGTCTCGGTCGGGTAGCCGCCCTCCAGCAGCTCCCGCACCAGCTGGCCGCTGCGGGCCGCCGACAGGAAGACCGCCATCGTCGTGCCGTGCTTCGCGAACTCGCGGACCTCCTCCCCGGGCGGCATCGGCGTCTTGCCCCCGCCGAGCCGGGTGAGGACCACGGACTGCGCGACCTCCGGAATGGTCAGCTCCCGCTGCGCGAGCGCGGCCACGGCCGAGAACGCGGAGACACCGGGCACCACCTCGGTCGCCACACCGATCTCCGCACACCGGTCGAGCTGCTCCTGCGTGCCGCCCCACAGCGCCGGGTCCCCGGAGTGGATGCGGGCCACCCGCAGCCCCTCCTCCCGGGCCCGCCGGTACACGGCGACGACGTCCTCCAGCGACATCGTCGCCGAGTCCAGCACCTCGGCGCCCTCCCGCGCGTGCTGGAGCACCTCCGCCTGGACGAGGCTCGCCGCCCAGATCACCACGTCCGCCTCGGCGATGGCGCGCGCCGCACGGAACGTCAGCAGGTCGGCGGCGCCGGGACCGGCACCGACGAAGGTCACCTTGGCCTCGGAATCCATCGTTTTCGGTCCTCTCCTGTGCATTCTGTTCCTGTGCGCCCTGCGCATATTTACTGCGGTTGCTGCTGTCGTACGCGCGTGAACGCGACGTGATCGGATACCAAGGGCGCATGGCGGTCTTCGTCGCGCTCGGCGCGTTCCTGATGACGCTGGCCGGCGGCTGGACGGCACAGCGCGTGACCGACCGGCGCCACCTGGTCCTCGGCCTGGCCGGCGGCCTCATGCTGGGCGTGGTCGGCCTCGACCTGCTGCCGGAGGCCCTGGAGGCGGCGGGCGACGAGGTGTTCGGCGTGCCCGCGGCACTGCTGCTCTTCGTCGCCGGATTCCTGCTCGCGCACCTGGTGGAACGCCTGCTGGCGGCGCGCCGCGCCGCACACGGCGCCGACGAGCACGGACACCGCTCGCCCGAGGTGGGCCTGACGGCCGCGGCCGCGATGGTCGGCCACAGCGCCATGGACGGCGTGGCGATCGGCGCCGCCTTCCAGGTCGGCGGCGGCATGGGCACGGCGGTCGCGCTGGCGGTGATCGCCCACGACTTCGCGGACGGCTTCAACACCTACACACTGACCAGCCTGTACGGCAACGCCCGCCGCCGGGCCATCGCCATGCTCGTCGCCGACGCGATCGCCCCCGTCGCCGGCGCGGCCTCCACCCTCCTGTTCACCATCCCGGAGGGCGCGCTCGGCGCGTATCTCGGCCTCTTCGGCGGCGTGCTCCTGTACCTCGCCGCCGCCGAGATCCTCCCCGAGGCCCACCACGAGCACCCCGCCCGCTCGACCCTGCTGTGCACGGTCGCGGGCGCCGCGTTCATCTGGCTGGTCGTGGGCATCGCCGAGTGAGCCCCGCGCACCGCGGGCGTTCACAGCTTCCCGCCCCGCCCGCCCTCGCGCCGGGCGGGCGCGATGAGCGTCGACAGATACGGCAGCGGCGCCCCGTCCAGCTCCCCGGCGGGCCGTACGGACTCCTCCGGCAGCCCCAGCGCCGACCCCCACACGGCGTCGTCGAGACGCCCGCTCTCCCGCAGCGCCTCGGCCACCTCGGCCGCCTGCCGGCCGAACTTGTACGCGACGACCGTGCCCGGCCCGTGCAGCGCCTCCTTGAGCACGGCGGCCCCCGCCGTGACCGGCACCAGCGTCAACGGCTCGGTGCCCTCGGTCAGCACGGCCCCCGACCGCGCCGCGAGATCCTGCATCGCGGTGATCCCCGGCACGGTCTCCACGACCGTCCCCGGCACCAGCGCGCCGACGGTCTGCGCGAGATAGGTGAAGGTGGAGTACACGTTGGGATCACCGATGGTCGCGAAGGCGACGCCGCCGTGCTCCCGCAGCAGCCCGGCCACCCGCTCCCCGGCCGCGTCCCAGGCCGCCTCGCGCCGCGCCCGGTCGGCGCGCTCGTTCAGCGCGAACACCACCCGTACGACCTTCTCGGCGCCCACGTAGTGCAGCACGGTCGCCTCGGCCCGGCCGCGCTCCCCGCCATCTGTTCCATCGGATGCAGCCATGACGGGCACGACCACGACATCGGCGGCCCGCAGCGCGTTGACCCCCTTCACGGTCACCAGCTCGGGGTCCCCGGGCCCGACCCCCACACCGATCAGCCTGCTGCTCATGACGTCCGGCACCTCTCCACGAACCGACTTGCGACACCGGGCTCGGCCGCCCAGTGCGTGTGCAGATAGCTCGCGTGCACACCGCGCTCCACGAATCCCTCGACACGCCGCTCCGGCGCCCGCATCCCCCACGCCGGCACCGCCCCGGCCCCCGGCTCCACCACCGTCCGGTGGAACTCGTGCCCCCGCATCCGCGTCCCCGCCCCGGCCAGCACGCTGTCGGACACGGCCACGGCGTCCCGGTAGCCCAGCGTCAGCCGCTCCGACATCCGGGCGGAGGCGTCCAGCACTCCGCACATCGGCGCCCCGTCCAGCTCCCGGCACAGATACAGCAGCCCCGCACACTCGGCGGCGACGGGAGCACCGCTCGACGCCAACTCGGCGACGGACTTCCGCAGCGGCTCGTTGGCGGACAGCTCGGCGGCGTACACCTCGGGAAACCCGCCCCCGATCACCAGCCCGGCGGTCCCCTCCGGAAGCTCCTCGTCCCGCAACGGATCGAACGTGACGACCTCCGCCCCGGCAGCGGCGAGCAACTCGGTGTGCTCGGCGTAGGAGAACGTGAAGGCGGCCCCACCGGCGACGGCGACACGCTTTCTCAGCCGGTCCGGCGCTTGAGGACGAGGCCGTCCAGGCCGATCTCGGGGGTCTGGGGGCGCAGCCCCCAGGGACGGGACGGGAAGGGGCGGCGGGGGCGAGGAGACCACGGCCTCACCCGCGTCCCAAGCCGCACAGGACAACGCACCGGCACTACGCGCCAGCCCGACCAACGCCTCCAGATCACACCCGTCGGCGACCTGCGCGGCCATCGCCGCCACGGCATCCACCGCCTCCGAGCCCCGCTCGGCAACAGGTACCAACCCCAGATGCCGAGAAGGCGTCTGCACGGGCGCGGCCCGCCGCAACACCCCAAGCACCGGCACCCCGACGCAGTCCACCGCCTCCCGCAGCAACGCCTCGTGCCGATCCGACGCGACCTTGTTCAGGATCACGCCCCCGATCCGCACCTCCGGGTCCCAGCTCACGAACCCGTGCACCAGCGCCGCCACCGACCGCGACTGCGACGACGCGTCCACGACCAGCACCACCGGCGCCCGCAACAGCTTCGCGACCTGCGCGGTGGACGCCAGCTCGCCCTCCCCGGCGGCCCCGTCGTACAGCCCCATCACCCCCTCGACCACGGCGATGTCGCACCCGCGCGCCCCGTGCAGGAACAGCGGTCCGACCAACTCGGGCCCGCACAGGTAGGCGTCGAGGTTGCGCCCCACCCGCCCCGTGGCGAGCGCGTGGTAACCGGGATCGATGTAGTCCGGCCCCACCTTGTGCGGGGACACGGCGAGCCCGCGCCCGGCGAGCGCGGCCATCAACCCGGTGGCGACCGTGGTCTTGCCGCTCCCGGACGACGGCGCGGCAATGACCAGCCGAGGAACACCGGAATCCGGGGAGGTCACCACTCGATGCCCCTCTGCCCCTTCTGCCCCGCGTCCATCGGATGCTTGACCTTGGACATGTCGGTGACGAGATCGGCGCACTCCACCAGCGCGTCGGGCGCGTTCCGCCCGGTGATCACCACGTGCTGGGTCCCCGGCCGCGCACGCAGCACGGACACCACCTCGTCGGTGTCGACCCACCCCCAGTGCATCGGATAGGCGAACTCGTCCAGCACGTACAGCTTGTACGTCTCGGCGGCCAGGTCCCGCTTGACCTGCTCCCAGCCCTCCCGGGCCTTCTCCTCGTTGTCCAGCTGCGCGTCGCGCTGGACCCAGGACCAGCCCTCGCCCATCTTGTGCCAGTCGACCGAGCCACCCTCGCCGCTGGCGCCCAGCACCCGCAGGGCGTTCTCCTCGCCGACCTTCCACTTGGCCGACTTGACGAACTGGAACACCCCGATCGGCCACCCCTGGTTCCAGGCGCGCAGCGCCAGCCCGAAGGCGGCGGTGGACTTGCCCTTCCCGATGCCCGTGTGCACCACGACCAGCGGACGGTTGCGCCGCTGACGGGTCGTCAGTCCGTCGTCCGGTACGACACTCGGCTTCCCCTGCGGCACTACGCGGCCCTCCTGCTGCCCTGCCTGCTGCCCTGCACGTCCTTCACGAGCCCGGCGATCGAGTCCGCCCGCAGCTCGTCCAGCGTCACCGCCGTACCGCCCAGCTCACCCGCGAGCTGCCCGGCGAGCCCGAGCCGCACGGGCCCCGACTCGCAGTCGACGACCACCGAGGCGGTGCCGTCGGCCGCGAACAGCCGCGCCGCACGCCCCGCCAGCGCGACGGGCTCCGGGCCGCCGGTCGCCCGCCCGTCCGTCACCACCACGACCAGCGCCCGCCGCGCCGGATCCCGCAACCGCTCCACCCGCAGCACCTCGTGGGCGCGCAGCAGCCCGGCCGCGAGCGGCGTACGCCCCCCGGTCGGCAGCGCCTCCAGGCGGACCGCCGCCGCGTCCACCGACGAGGTCGGCGGCAGCGCCACCTCGGCGGCCGAACCCCGGAAGGTCACCAGCCCCACCTTGTCCCGCCGCTGGTACGCGTCCAGCAGCAGCGACAGCACGGCACCCTTAACGGCGCCCATCCGCTGCCGCGCGGCCATCGACCCGGAGGCGTCCACGACGAAGAGCACGAGGTTGCCCTCACGCCCCTCGCGCGTCGCCTGCCGCAGATCGTCCCGGCGCACCACGAGACCGGGCCCGCTGCGCCCCCGCGCCCGCTGGTGCGGGGCGGCGGCCTGCACGGTGGCGGCGAGGTGCAGCTTGGTCAGCGCCCCCCGGGGCCGCCGGGCCCCGATGGTCCGCCCGTGCTCGGCCCGCGCCCGCGAACGGCGCCCGGCGGCACCCTCGCCCAGCCCCGGCACGCTCAGCACCTTGGTCCGGAACGGCTCGGCGGCACGCGCGGGGGACTGCTCCCCGGCACCGCCGGACGGCTGCGGCTCCCCGCCCTCCCCGGCTTCGGGCCGCGCGGCGGCGTCGCCATCACCCTGCGGCGCGTCGTCGGGCTCCGGCTGCCCACCGGGACCGCCGTCGGGCCCCGGATCGGGATCGTCGTCCCCGTCCTCGCCCGGCCCGTCCTGCCCGCTGAACTCCTCCAGCGTCTCGTCCAGCTTGTCCTCGTCCAGCCCCGGCGCGTCGAAGGGATTGCGCCGCCGCCGGTGGGGAAGCGCCAGCAGCGCCGCCTGCCGTACGTCCTCCGCGAGCACCTCCGTCCGTCCGGCCCAGGCCGCCAGCGCGGTCGCCGTCCGCGCCATCACGATGTCGGCGCGCATGCCGTCCACCTCGAAAGCCGCGCAAGTCGCCGCGATCTGCCGCAGTGCCCCGTCACCGAGCCGCACCGACGGCAGCAGCTCCCGCGCCGCCACGATCCGCGCCCGCACGGCGGCCTCCTCGTCGGCCCACCGCGCCGCGAAACCGGCCGGATCGTCGTCGTACGCCAGCCGGCGCCGTACGACCTCCACCCGCTGGTCCGGCTCGCGCGAGGCGGCGACCTCGACGGTGAGGCCGAAGCGGTCCAGCAACTGGGGCCTCAATTCCCCCTCTTCGGGGTTCATGGTCCCGACGAGCAGGAACCGCGCCGCGTGCCGCACGGATACGCCCTCGCGCTCGACGTACGAGGCGCCCATGGCGGCGGCGTCCAGCAGCAGGTCCACGAGGTGGTCGTGGAGGAGATTGACCTCGTCGACGTACAGAATCCCGCGGTGCGCGTCGGCCAGCAGCCCCGGCTCGAAGGCCTTCACGCCCTCCGACAGCGCCCGCTCGATGTCGAGGGCGCCCACCAGCCGGTCCTCGGAGGCCCCGACGGGCAGCTCGACCATCCGCGCGGGGCGCGACGCGAACGCACCCGGCTCGTGCGGGCCGTCCGGGCAGCCCGGGTCGGGGGAGTCGGGGTCACACGAGAAACGGCACCCGGAGACGACGTCCACCTCAGGCATCAACGCCGACAGCGCCCGCACGGCCGTGGACTTCGCGGTGCCCTTCTCACCGCGGACCAGCACACCGCCGACGGCCGGGGAGACGGCGTTCAGCAGCAGCGCGAGCCGCAGGTCGTCCTGGCCCACGACGGCCGTGAACGGGAACGGGGTACTCACTTGTCGTCACCCTCCAAGTCACCTTCGAGTTCCAGATAGGTGGCGCGCAGCCGCTCCAGCGTCTCCGCGTCCGGCTCCGCCCACAGCCCCCGGTCCGCGGCCTCCAGCAGCCGCTCCGTGATGCCGCGCAGCGCCCAGGGGTTGGACTTCTTCATGAAGTCGCGGTTCTCCGGGTCGAAGACGTACTCGGCGCTGAGCCGCTCGTACATCCAGTCGTCCACCACCCCGGCCGTGGCGTCGTACCCGAACAGGTAGTCCACGGTCGCCGCCATCTCGAAGGCGCCCTTGTAGCCGTGCCGGCGCATCGCCGCCATCCACCGCGGGTTGACCACCCGGGCCCGGAAGACCCGGTGCGTCTCCTCGCCCAGCGTCCGGGTCTTCACCTGGTCTGGAGTGGCGGAGTCGCCGACGTAGGCCTCCGGGCTCGCGCCCGTCAGATGGCGCACCATCGCGACCATGCCGCCGTGGTACTGGAAGTAGTCGTCGGCATCGACCAAGTCATGTTCGCGTGTGTCGACATTCTTCGCCGCCACCGCGATCCGCCGGAACGCCGTCTCCATGTCCCCCCGCGCCGCCCGCCCGTCGAGCCCGCGCCCGTAGGCGTAGCCGCCCCACACCGCGTACACCTCGGCGAGGTCCGCGTCGGAGCGCCAGTTGCGGGCGTCGATCAGCGGGAGCAGACCCGCGCCGTACGCGCCCGGCTTGGAGCCGAAGATGCGGGAGGTGGCCCGGCGCCGGTCGCCGTGCTCGGCGGTGTCCTCGTCGGCGTGCGCCTTCACGAAGTTGGACTCGGCCGGCTCGTCCAGCTCCGCCACCGCCCGCACCGCGTCGTCGATCAACCCCACGACGTGCGGGAACGCGTCCCGGAAGAAGCCCGAGATGCGCACCGTGACATCGACGCGCGGACGGCCCAGCTCCGCGACCGGCACCACCTCGAAGCCCGTCACCCGGCGCGAGGCGTCGTCCCACACCGGACGGCACCCCAGCAGGGCCAGGATCTCCGCGATGTCGTCGCCCTGGGTGCGCATCGCGGACGTGCCCCAGACGGTGAGGCCGACGGACTTCGGGTACGCGCCGGTGTCGTTCAGGTACCGCTGGATCAGTGAGTCGGCCAGTGACTGGCCCACCTCCCAGCTCAGCCGGGACGGGATGGCCTTCGGGTCGACGGAGTAGAAGTTCCGGCCGGTCGGCAGGACGTTGACCAGCCCGCGGGTCGGGGAGCCCGAGGGTCCGGCAGGCACGTAGCCGCCGTCCAGCGCCCGCAGGATGTGCCCGATCTCGTCAGTGGTCCGGGCGAGGCGCGGCACGACCTCCGTGCAGGCGAACTCCAGCACCGCGACCGCGTCGGGGAGTTCGGTGCCCAGCACGTCGCGCACCAGAGCCGGTACGGCCGCCGCGTCCCACGCCCGCAGCTCCATGCCCTCCGCGACCCGGCGGCACAGCTGCTCGAGGAGGTCGATCGCGTCGGCCGCCGACCGGGCCGGGCCGTCCACCAGCTCCGTCAGCTCCACCGGCACCTTCACCGGGGCGCCGGGCTCGGCCAGCAGTTCCTTCTCCACCAGGCCGAAGTACTCGGCGAGGGACGCCCTGAGGCCCGGCAGGGCGTTCGCCCGTCCGCCCCACACCTGCGAGGCGCGCAGCACCGCGAGGACCAGGTTGACGCGCGGCTCGCCGACCGGGCCGCCACCCAGGATGTGCAGGCCGTCGCGGATCTGCACGTCCTTGATCTCGCACAGGTAGCCGTCGATGTGCATGACGAACTCGTCGAACGCGTCGTCGTCCGGCTGGTCGTCCACATGCAGGTCGTGGTGGAGTTCGGCGGCCTTGACCAGCGTCCAGATCTGCGCGCGGACCGCCGGCGCCTTCGTCGGGTCCAGGTCGGAGACGAGCGCGTACTCGTCGAGCAGCTGCTCCAGCTTGGCCAGGTCGCCGTAGGTGTCGGCGCGTGCCATGGGCGGTACGAGGTGGTCGACGACCGTGGCGTGGCCGCGCCGCTTGGCCTGGGTGCCCTCGCCGGGGTCGTTGACGATGAACGGGTAGATCAGCGGCAGGTCGCCGAGTACGGCGTCGGGTGCGCAGCCGCCGCTCAGCCCGAGGCCCTTGCCCGGCAGCCACTCCATCGTGCCGTGCTTGCCCATGTGCACGATCGCGTCGGCGCCGAAACCGTGCTCCAGCCAGCGGTAGGCGGCCATGTAGTGGTGCGACGGCGGCATGTCCGGGTCGTGGTAGATCGCGATCGGGTTCTCCCCGAAGCCGCGCGGCGGCTGGATCATCACGACGACGTTCCCGAACTGGAGGGACGCCAGCACGATGTCGTCGCCGTCGACGTACAGCGACCCCGGCGGCTCGCCCCACGCCTCCCGCATGCCGTCCCGCAGCTGAGGGTCCAGCTTCTCGAACCAGGCCCGGTAGTCGGCCAGCGGGACCCGCGCGGGCGCGGCGGCGAGCTGGTCCTCGGTCAGCCACTCCACGTCGTGACCGCCGGCCTCGATCAGCCGGTGGATCAACTCGTCGCCCTCGGACGGGTACCCGCTGACCCCGTACCCCGCGTCCCGGAGCGCGTCCAGCACCCGTACCGCCGACGCCGGGGTGTCGAGACCGACCGCGTTGCCGACGCGGGAGTGCTTGGTCGGGTACGCGGTGAAGACCAGCGCCAGCTTCTTCTCGGCGTTCGGCTTGTGCCCGAGCGCCGCGTGCCGGACGGCGATCCCGGCGACCCGCCCGGCCCGCTCCGGGTCGGCGACGTACACCGGCACCTCGTCGGGCCCCTGCTCCTTGAAGGAGAACGGCACGGTGACCAGGCGCCCGTCGAACTCCGGGATCGCGACCTGCATCGCCGCGTCCATCGGGGAGAGCGCGGCGTCGGATGCCTCCCAGGCGGCCCGGGAGGAGGTGAGGCAGAGCCCTTGCAGCACCGGCACGTTCAGGTCGGCCAGGGCCCCGATGTCCCAGGCCTCCTCGTCACCGCCCGCCGAGGCCTGCGAGGCGTGTGTGCCGCCCGCCGCCAGGACGGTGGCGACCAGGGCGTCGGTCCGGCCCAGCAGCTCGTACAGCCCGGGGTCCGCGCCGCGCAGCGAACCGCAGTACACGGGCAGCGCGTTGGCGCCGCGCGCCTCGATCGCGTCGCACAGCGTGTCGACGAAGGCGGTGTTGCCGCTCAGCTGGTGGGCGCGGTAGAAGAGCACACCGACCGTCGGGCGGCCCTCGGTGAAGGCCCGGGAGCCGTGGACGCCGTACTCCGGCATCTTCCGCGGCTCGTCGAAGCCCTCGCCGGTCAGCAGCACCGTGTCCGACAGGAACCGGGCGAGCTGGGTGAGGTTGTCGGGGCCGCCCTCGACGAGGTAGCGCAGCGCCTGCGCCACCACCCCGGCCGGGACCGACGACTCGGCCATCAGCTCCGCGTCCGGCACGCTCTCGCCGCCGAGCAGGACGGTCGGGACACCGGCGGCCTTCAGCGCGGCCAGCCCGTCCTCCCAGGCGCGCTTGCCGCCGAGCAGGCGCACGACGGCGAGGTCCGCGCCCTCGACCAGGCCCGGCAGCTCCTCCGTCACGTCGACCCGGGTCGGGTTGCCGATCCGGTAGGCGGCGTCCGACGCGCGGGCCGCCAGCAGGTCCGTGTCGGCGGTCGACAACAACAACACTGTGCTCATGCGGGCGCTCCCGGTGGAATGAAGGGCAGTCCTTGCGGCGCGCCGGACTCGATGAGCCGCCACAGCGCGTCGGTGTCCGCGTGGTGTTCGATCAGGTCGCCGAGCCGGTCGAGCTGCTCCTCGCGCAGCGCGGCGAACGAGGTGTCGGGGGCCGGTACGAAGCGGCGGCCCGCGGCGGCGGCCACCTCGCGCAGGAACGCCCGCCGGAAGCCGTCCGACTCCAGCGAGCCGTGCCAGTGGGTGCCCCAGGTCTGTCCGACCCGGCAGCCGTCCAGGAAGGGGCTGCCGCCCGTCACTTCGGCGACCCCGTGGTGGATCTCGTACCCCTCGACGCGCTCGCCGAGGGCCTCGCCCACCGGCCGGGTGAGGGTCTTCTCGCGGGCGAACCGCACCCGCACGGGCAGCAGTCCGAGGCCGTCCACGTGCCCGGCGCGCGACTCGACCTCGTCCTCGATGTGCTCCCCGAGGAGCTGGAAGCCGCCGCAGACGCCGAGCACGGGCCGCCCCTCGGCGACCCTGCGCACGATCGCCTCCGCGAGCCCCCGCTCCCGCAGCCACTGAAGCGCCCGCACCGTCCCGCGGGTCCCCGGCACGATCACCAGGTCGGCGTCGGCCAGTTCCTCCGGCCGGTCCACGAACCGCACCACGACACCGGGTTCGGCGGCCAGCGCGTCCACGTCCGTGAAGTTGGACATCAGCGGCACCGCGCAGACCGCGACCCGCAGCACGTCCTCGCCCACCGGCGGCGCGACGACCGACTCCCGCACGGTCCCGCGCAGGGAGACGCGCAGCCCGTCCTCCTCGTCGATGCCGAGCCCGTGTTGGAAGGGCAGGACGCCGTACGTGTGCCGCCCGGTGAGCCCGTGCAGCATCTCCAGCCCCGGCTCCAGCAGCGACACGTCGCCGCGGAACTTGTTCACCAGGAACCCGGCGACCAGCGCCTGGTCCTCGGGCGCGAGGAGCGCCACCGTCCCGAAGAACGAGGCGAAGACCCCGCCCCGGTCGATGTCGCCCACCACCAGCACGGGCAGCCCGGCGCCCCGGGCGATCCCCATGTTGACGATGTCGGTGCGGCGCAGGTTGATCTCGGCCGGGCTGCCCGCCCCCTCGCAGATCACCGCGTCGTAGGAGGCGCGGAGTTCGGCCAGCGAGTCGAGCACCGTGCCGAGCAGCCGCTCCTGGCGCCCGCCGTGGTAGCCGCGGGCGCTCATCTCGCCGACCGGCCTGCCGAGCAGGACGACCTGGCTGCTGCGCTCCCCGCCGGGCTTGAGCAGCACGGGATTCATGTGCGCGGTCGGCTCCACCCGGCAGGCCTGGGCCTGCATGGCCTGCGCCCGCCCGATCTCCGCGCCCTCGCGGGTCACGAAGGAGTTCAGCGACATGTTCTGCGCCTTGAAGGGCGCCACCTTCACGCCCTGCCGCACCAGCCAGCGGCAGATCCCGGCGGTGACGACGCTCTTGCCGGCGTCGGAGGTGGTACCGGCGACGAGCAGACCACCGTTCATGACGTACGTCCCTTCCTGACGATGCCGCGCGCGAGCAGCCGTGCGCCCGCGCACACGCCCAGCGCCAGCCAGCTCACGCGCCGGGACAGCCGTACCGCCCGGTCGATGTCGCCGGAACCGGCCCGTACGGGGCGCCCGGCGGCGCCGTTGAGGACGGGCCGGTGCTCGACCCGCCCGCCGTAGGAGAGCGTCCCGCCGAGCCGCACGCCCAGGGCGCCGGCGAACGAGGCCTCCACGGGCCCCGCGTTGGGGCTCGGGTGCCGTGCGGCGTCCGCGCGCCAGGCCCGCACCGCGCCCCGCGGGTCGCCCCCGGCCACGGTGGCCAGTACGGCGGTCAGGCGGGCGCCCGGCCAGCCCGCGAGGTCGTCCAGGCGGGCCGAGGCCCAGCCGTAGCGGCGGTACCTGGGCGACTTGTGGCCGACCATGGCGTCCAGCGTGTTGGCGGCCCGGAAGCCGAGCAGCCCGGGCACCCCCGCCACGGCGCCCCACACCAGGGCGCCCACCACCGCGTCCGAGGTGTTCTCGGCGACGGACTCCACGACGGCCCTGGCGATGCCGTCGGCGTCCAGCGCCCGCGGGTCCCGCCCGCACAGGTGCGGCAGCCGCGCCCGGGCGGCCTCGACGTCACCGGCCTCCAGGGCCCGGCCGATCGCGGCGGCCTCGCGGGCGAGCGAGGTGCCGCCGACGACGGCCCAGGTGGCCGCGCCGGTCAGGACGACGCGGGCGGCGGGGGAGCGGTGCACGGCATGGGAGGCGGCCAGCCCGAGGGCGGCGGCGCCACCGGCGCACACGGCGGTGTGCAGGGCGCCCCAGCCCCGGTGGTCCCGCCACAGCACCTGTTCCACGGCGCCCGCGGCACGGCCGAACGCGGCGACCGGGTGTCCGCGGCGCGGATCGCCGAGGAGGAGGTCGCCGAGGAGGCCGGCGGCGGCGCCGTACGCGAAGACGCGTCCGGCACGCACGGGTTCAGCCGGTCACAGGGTCGGGGAAGCACCTGGCACTGGGCGTCGGGCGGTGGCGGCAGCCGGGCATCGCGTCATGTCCTCACTCAGGGTGTCCACGCCCTGGTTCGAAGAGTCCGGCGGTGAGAGTTCCTGGCTCCCGGGGGTTTCCTGATCCCCGGTCACAGTGGCGGGACCGCGCCGGATTCGCACCGGGCTTCCTCTCCTGCCGCCGTAGATGGCCCCGGAAGTCCACCACGGCCCGCGAACACCCGTCAACCTGGCGTTGACCTGCGACGGGGGAGTGTGCGAAGGCCCACACACGAGTGGTGTGCGCCGGCACGCGAAGGGGCGGGGCGCGGAACGGTTCGAGTCCGTTCCGCGCCCCGCCCCGGCGCGTGCGCCCGTGAACGGGCGGATTTCAGGCGGTGGCCGAGCGGCGCGGTCAGGCGACGATCAGATAGATCCCGTACGCCACCGCCGCCGTGCAGGCCGCGAAGCACGCGTACGCGCCGGTGACCGCGAGGGCCGCGGAGCCGCCCTCGGCGGCGGCCCGCTCCTGGCGGGAGAGGCCGACGATGCCGAGGGTGAACAGGCCCACCAGGGCCACCGTGACCACGAGGCTGACGCCGAAGACGGAGCCGAGAGCTGCCCAGTCGATGCTCATGGAGGTTCGCTTCCTTCGTACCCGGGCTGCGGGTTCAGACGGTGGTGGCGGCCGAGGGGGCCTTGGGGTCGGACGTGGTGGCGGCGGCCGGGAGGGTGGCCGACAGCTCCTCGGCCACGCCCGTCGGGGGCGGCGACACGGCGGCCATCGCCGTGGTGACCACACCGGCCGGCTCGGGCTGCTGGGCGCCCACCACGTCGCCGTCGACGACGTTGGTGTGGTCGACGACCTCGCGGCGGGAGATCCGCCAGATCGCGAAGCTGGAGGCGACCAGGAACACCGCGACGAGGGCCGTGCCCCAGTCGCCGAGGCGGCAGACCCACTCGGCGAGCGCGGCGACCAGGGCCGCGGCGGGCAGCGTCAGGCCCCAGGCGACGAACATCCGGGTGGCCGTGGACCAGCGGACCACGCCGCCCTTGCGGCCGAGGCCCGCGCCCATCACCGCACCGGAGACCGAGTGCGTGGTGGACAGGGAGAAGCCGAGGTGGGACGAGGCCAGGATGACCGTGGCGGCACTGGTCTGGGCGGCGAAGCCCTGCTGCGGCTGGAGGTCGGTCAGGCCCTTGCCCATGGTGCGGATGATGCGCCAGCCGCCCAGGTAGGTGCCGAGCGCGATCGCCAGGCCCGCGCTGAGGATGACCCACACGGGCGGGTCGGAGTCGGGGGCGAGCGAGCCGCCCGCGACCAGGGCGAGGGTGATGATGCCCATGGTCTTCTGGGCGTCGTTGGTGCCGTGGGCCAACGAGACCAGACCGGCGGAGGCGATCTGACCGGCCCGGTAGCCCTTCGCGGCGGCCTTGCCGTCGGCCTTGCGGCCCAGCGAGTACGTCATCCGGGACGCGAGCAGCGCCGCGAGTCCGGCCACGATCGGGGCGGCGATCGCCGGGAGGAGCACCTTGGTCACGAGCACGTCGCCGTTGACCGCGCCGATACCGGCCGAGGCGACGGCGGCACCGATCAGGCCGCCCATCAGGGCGTGCGAGGAACTGGACGGGAGCCCGACCAGCCAGGTCAGGAGGTTCCAGAGGATCGCGCCGACCAGTGCGGCGAAGATGACCTCGGGACGGATGCCGGTCTCGTCGACGAGACCCTTGGAGATCGTGTTGGCGACCTCCACGGAGAGGAAGGCGCCTACAAGGTTGAGGACGGCGGACATCGCCACCGCCACCTTGGGCTTGAGCGCACCGGTCGAAATGGTCGTTGCCATCGCGTTCGCGGTGTCGTGGAAACCGTTCGTGAAATCGAACGCGAGTGCGGTTACCACCACAATCGCGAGGATCAGCGAGAAGCTTTCCATTTACCCAGGCAATCGTTCGAGGTCATTGGCGCGACGAACGTAGGTAACCAGAGTGAACGGAAGATGAACTGGGCAGGGCGCCACGGTGACCGCAGACGGAGTCGGAACCTCCCTCTGCGTGCCCGCTCCGGCGCTCTCCGGAGACGTCCCTGGCAGGATCACCGCCAGGACGGTCGGCGACGGGACGTGAGGGGCGCGCGGGCGCCCCGGAGGAGACGGTGACTGTGACGCAATCGCGGGCTGCGGCGGGAGAATCGGCCGGGGAGTCGGCCCGGGAACCGAGCTGGGAGCCGGCCTGGGCGGAACTCGTCGCGACGGCCCGCCGGACGGTGACGGACGGGCTGGTCGTGGGCACCTCGGGCAACGTCTCGGTGCGCGTCGGCGACACGGTCCTGGTCACCCCGTCGGGTGTGCCGTACGACCGTCTGGCCCCACGCGACGCGACCGGCGTCGACCTGGACGGACGCCAGGTGCTCGGCACGCTGGTCCCCACCAGCGAACTGCCCATGCACCTGGCCGTGTACCGCGCCGACCCCGACGCCCGGGCCGTGGTCCACACCCACGCCGTGCACGCGACGGCGGTCTCCCTGCTCGTGTCCGAACTCCCGCCGGTGCACTACATGACCGCCGCGCTCGGCGGCCCCGTCCGGGTCGCCCCCTACGCGGCCTACGGCACCGACGCACTCGCCCGCGCCATGCTCGACGCCCTCACCGACCGCACCGGCTGCCTGCTGCGCAACCACGGCACGGTCACCTACGGCGGCTCCCTCGACCAGGCCTACGACCGCACCGCCCAACTGGAGTGGATGTGCCGCCTCTGGCTGACCGCCGTCTCGGTGCCGGGCCACGCGCCCTCCCTGCTCACACCGGAGCAGCTGGCGGAGGTGACCGAACGCCTCCGGGGATACGGGCAACGGAGCTGACGCGGAGGTGCGTGCCGGGTGGATCATGGGGTACCGGCTACGGGACACAGCATCCCCGTCACCCACCGTCACGCGTCCACTGGCCGCCCGAGGACTCCACCAGGAGACTGGCCCCATGCGCACTGTCACCGCAACGGCAGCCGCCGTCACCGCAGCTCTGGCGACCGGGGTGGCGAGCGTCGCCGTCGGCCGGCTCGCCAGCGACGCGGCGCTCAAGGCGCCCCCCGGCCGGCCCCTGCCGACCGAGCCCCGGCTCACCGTGCACGGCACCGCCGCCGGGCAGATCACCCTCACCCGGGACCTGGCCGCCCTGCGCCCCGGCCGGTACGGGCTCGCCGGTGACGGCTCCCACGCGGTCGTGGGCCCGGTCCTCGGCACCGTCGAGCACGGCGCCGACACCGTCGTACGCCGCCTCGAACGGGTCACGCACGGCACCCTGGGGACCGGTGACCGGGCGTGGTTCACCCCGAACCTGTACGTCGGCAACCCGGGCACGGCCCTCGACCTGGAGTACGCCGACGTCGAGGTCCCGGGGGAACTCGGTCCGCTCCCGGCCTGGTTCCTGCCCGGGGCCCGCCCGACCTGGATCATCGCCGTGCACGGCCTGGCCGCCACCCGCGAGCACGCCCTGAACCTGATCGCCCCGCTGCACCGCCGCAGCGTCCCGGTGCTCGCCCTCGCCTACCGCGGCGACGTCGGCGCGCCGTCCTCGCCCGACGGCCTGCACCACTTCGGCGAGACCGAATGGCGCGACGTGGACGCGGCCGTCCGCTACGCCCTCGACCACGGTGCCCGCCAGGTCGTCCTGCTCGGCTGGTCCACCGGCGCCACCATGGCCCTGCGCACCGCCGCGCTCTCCGGCGTGCGCGAGCGCATCGCGGGGCTCGTCCTGGACTCCCCGGTGCTCAGCTGGGAGGCCACCCTGCGCGCCCTGGCCGCCGCCCGCCGCACCCCCGGCGCGCTCCTGCCGCTCGCCGTCCGCGCCGCGCAGGGCCGCGCCGGGCTGCACGCCGACCGGGACACCGGCACCACCGGCCTGCACCGCCCGGCCGTCCCTACCCTGATCTTCCACGGCCCCGGCGACGCGGTGGCCCCCTGGCGCCTCTCCCGCCGCCTCGCCGACACCCACCCGCGCCTGGTCGCCCTCCACACCGTGCGGGACGCCCCGCACGGCGCCATGTGGAACGCCGACCCCGCGGACTACGAGGAGACCCTCCGCCGCTTCATGACCCCACTGGTGTGATCCCCTCCCGGCGCCTCCTCCCGCACGCCCTCCGTCCGCCCCGCGACCCCGGTCCGCGGGCGCGACGATCCGGTTCCGTTCAGCGCCGTACCACTGGCCTGATCCGATGCCCGAACAGTGCATACGACCCCCGCGCCGGCCCTCCCGGGAGGCCGCCGGGGCATTCCGTTTGGGTTTTCGGACCGTCAACCGGAAGACTGCACCCGTGACGTCCCGTATCCCGCGCGACTCCAGGCTCCGACTCGTCCGCCCGCGACCCCTGGCCGCCGCCCCCCCAGCGATGAATCAGCGGCGTCCACGCCGCCCCGCGCCGCGCCCCCCGGAAGGCACACCGGCCCGGTCCGAGCTGGCCGGAATGGCACGCTCCGGTCTTGCCGACGCGGCCCGCGTCGCCCGCTGGGCCGACTCCGCACTCGGCCCCGGCCGCGGCAGCGCGACCGCCGACGGCAAGGCCACCCTGTCCGACGCCACCGCCGAGCACGCGGCCCGCGCACTGGGCCTGCCCGTGGCCAAGGTCCGCGCCGACTGGGACACCGCCCGCCTCGCCGGACTGGTCGAGGTGCACGGCGGCACCGCCCGCCCCGGCTGGCGGCTGCGCGCCTGGAACCGCGACGACAGCGCCGTGCTGCGCGGCTGGGTCGCCCTCTTCGACGCCTGGTCGCTCGCCCACCCCGAGCCCGCCGGGCAGGAGCCCGCCGCGGTGGCCGAGGTCGTCTCCGCGATGCCCCAGGTGCTCTCCTTCCTCCAGCTGTCCGCCGGGCCCGTCCCCGTGGCGCAGCTCCTGGACCTGCTGGAGCAGCGCGTCACCGAACTGCGCACCGAGCGCTGCGAGGTGCCCTACGGCCCCCGGCTCGAACCCGGCACCCCGGGCGCCGAGCCGGACCCGGCCCCCGCCGGCGACACCCCGCTCGCCCCCCTCCTGGACTGGGCCCTGCACGCCCTCGCCTCCGTCGGCGCCCTCACCTGCGGCGACGGACACGCCACGCTCACCCCGCTCGGCAACTGGGCGGTCTGGGTCAAGCTGGAGCAGATCTGCGTCGCCGCGCAGAGCCCGGCCGGCAACATCGAGCAGTCGGCCGAGGGCATGCTCCGCGGCTGCGCCCAGCTCCGCCCCAACGCCGCCCGCGCCGAGTACCGCGCCTGGCTCGCCGCCCGCCCCGTCGGCAGCGCCGTCGCCGAACTGCTCGAGGCCGCCCGGGGCGAGGACGCCCTGCTGCGCGGCCTCGCCTTCGAGGCGCTGCGCGTCGTCGGCGCCCCCGCCGAACCCGACGTCCGCGGCGTCGTCGACGAGCCGACGCTCAGGCCCTACGCCCTGCTGTGGCTGGCCGAGCACGACGGCGCCGACCCCGAGGACGCCCACGAGGTCCTCACCCGCCGGGAGGCCACCTGGCTGTGGGTGGACACCGCGGCGGCCGTCGCCGACCACGGGGAGGCCCCGCTGCTGGTGCGGCACCTGGAGTCGGCGGTGCAGGCCACCGTCCCGGCCCTGCTCGCCGAGGTCCGCGCGGTCGGCCACCCCCGCACCGTGCAGGTGCTGGTGGCACTCGCCGCCGCGCACCCGGACCCCGCCCTGGCCAAGGCCGTCCGCCGGGCGGCCTTCCAGGTCCACACCGGGGGCAGCTGACCGGCCGGGCCCGACGGACGGACCGCCGGAGGCTACCCGCGTACCTCCGGCGCGTACGTCCCGAAGCTCCAGACGTTGCCCTCCAGGTCGCGGGCCATGTAGTCCCGCGAGCCGTAGTCCTGGTCGGTCGGGGGCATCAGGATCTCCGCGCCGTGCTCCACGGCCCGCCGGTGATGGGCGTCGACGTCCGCCACCACGACGTACACACCCGTGGTGCCGCCGCTCTTCATGGCCTCGTCGAACCGGCCGCCCCTGCCCTTCGAGCCGAGCATGACCGCGCCGTTGCCCTGCACCAGTTCGGCGTGGGCGACCGAGCCGTCCTCGTCCTCGTACACCGCGAGTGCGGTGAAGCCGAAGGCCTCGGTGAGCTGCCGGATCGCCGCCTTGGCGTCCGCGTACCGGAGCGTCGGGTAGATGCTCGGGCGCCCGTCCTCGTTGCCTGCCATGCCGATCACTTCCCTGTGAGCCGGTGGCCCGCGCCGCTCGTGGGCCCGTTCGCCCAGTCTTCCACCGGCCACCGACAACGCTCGCGGGGAAAAGTGGTTGCACCGCCCCGTTAGACTGGCCCCATGGCCATTCTCCTCGTGCATTAGAGCGGCGGGAACCTCCACAGCCGCCCACCCCGCCAATCCACCCGCCCAGGAGTCTGACCGTGATCTCCGCCTCCGGCATCGAGCTGCGCGCCGGTGCCCGTGTCCTCATCGAGAGCGCCACCTTCCGCGTCGCCAAGGGCGACCGCGTCGGCCTGGTCGGCCGCAACGGCGCCGGCAAGACCACCCTCACCAAGGTCCTGGCCGGCGAGGGCCAGCCCGCCGCCGGCGCCGTGACCCGCTCCGGCGAGGTCGGCTACCTCCCGCAGGACCCGCGCACCGGCGACCTCGACGTGCTCGCCCGCGACCGCATCCTCTCCGCCCGCGGCCTGGACACCCTGATCCGCAAGATGCGCGAGAACGAGCAGCGCATCGCCAACGGCCAGGGCGCCACCCGCGACAAGGCCCTGCGGCAGTACGAGCGCCAGGAGACCGAGTTCCTCACCAAGGGCGGGTACGCCGCCGAGGCCGAGGCCGCCACCATCGCCGCCGCGCTCAACCTGCCCGACCGGGTGCTCGGCCAGCCGCTGCACACGCTCTCCGGCGGTCAGCGCCGCCGTATCGAGCTGGCCCGGATCCTGTTCTCGGACGCGGACACCCTGCTGCTCGACGAGCCGACCAACCACCTCGACGCCGACTCGATCATCTGGCTGCGCGACTACCTGAAGACCTATCGCGGCGGCTTCATCGTGATCTCCCACGACGTCGACCTGGTCGAGACGGTCGTCAACAAGGTGTTCTACCTGGACGCCAACCGCTCCCAGATCGACGTCTACAACATGGGCTGGAAGCTGTACCAGCAGCAGCGCGAGGCCGACGAGAAGCGCCGCAAGCGCGAACGTCAGAACGCCGAGAAGAAGGCCGCCGCCCTGCACTCGCAGGCCGACAAGATGCGCGCCAAGGCCACCAAGACGGTCGCCGCGCAGAACATGGCCCGCCGCGCCGACAAGCTGCTCTCCGGCCTGGAGGCCGAGCGGAAGTCCGACAAGGTCGCCAAGCTCCGCTTCCCGGAGCCCGCACCCTGCGGCAAGACCCCGCTGACCGCCGAGGGCCTGTCCAAGTCCTACGGCTCGCTGGAGATCTTCACCGACGTCGACCTGGCCATCGACAAGGGTTCCCGGGTCGTCATCCTCGGCCTCAACGGCGCGGGCAAGACCACGCTGCTACGCCTCCTCGGCGGCGTCGAGAAGCCCGACACCGGCCAGGTGATCGAGGGCCACGGCCTCAAGCTCGGCTACTACGCGCAGGAGCACGAGACCCTCGACCCCGAGCGCACCGTCCTGGAGAACATGCGCTCGGCCAACCCCGACCTGGACCTGGTCGAGGTCCGCAAGACGCTGGGCTCGTTCCTGTTCTCCGGCGACGACGTCGACAAGCCCGCCGGTGTGCTCTCCGGCGGCGAGAAGACCCGTCTCGCGCTGGCCACCCTCGTGGTGTCCTCGGCGAACGTGCTGCTCCTCGACGAGCCCACCAACAACCTCGACCCGGCCAGCCGCGAGGAGATCCTCGGCGCGCTGCGCACCTACAAGGGCGCCGTCGTCCTCGTCACCCACGACGAGGGCGCCGTCGAGGCGCTCCAGCCGGAGCGGATCATCCTGCTCCCGGACGGCGTCGAGGACCTGTGGGGCGCCGACTACGCGGACCTCGTCGCCCTCGCTTGACCGAATGGATGATCCACTGGTGATGGATCATTCGGCCGATCCGTGATCCACCATCTGTGTGAGATCTCCTCATCAAGAGGTGTGTCCTACATCGATTTCGCGGCCGGGCCCCTCATTGCCGGGGGTCCGGCCGCGACGCCTTTCTGACCTGGAATGACGCGGAGAAACCCGTTCGGCCGAACGCGCCGGATTCTCTGGAATCACGGATTCCGTATGTGGGGGCCCGCTCCTGTCGTCACCACGTTGTCCCATCGACCTTGCCGAATGGGTGGCCAGGAGGGCCGGGAGGGGTGATCATGAGGAGTACCAGAGCGCACTTCCCATGAGGAGGCACGGGTGGCCGAGACTCTGAAGAAGGGCAGCCGGGTTACCGGCGCCGCGCGCGACAAGCTCGCGGCAGACCTGAAGAAGAAGTACGACGCCGGTGCGAGCATCCGGGCGTTGGCCGAGGAAACCGGCCGCTCGTATGGCTTTGTGCACCGCATGCTCAGTGAGTCGGGTGTCACGCTCCGAGGGCGTGGCGGGGCTACCCGGGGCAAAAAGGCCACTTCGGCCTGATACCCCGGCGGCTCCTCGGCTCCGAAAGTGACGGTGGCCACCCGGTCGGTCCTCCGACCGCCCGGGTGGTTACTGTGCAGTCACTTAGCCCTGCCGTCGCACGGCGCACCGTCCGGCGCGCGGCGGGGACGACGACCGCATCTTTCGGAGGCGCCCCATGGCTTCGCCCGCCCACGACCTCGGTCCGGCACTCGACCAGGACGGCGTGCGGCTCACCGTCGACGACGCGATCGCCACGGTGACGCTGACCAACCCGGCCAAGCGCAACGCGCAGAGCCCCGCTCTGTGGCGGGCGCTCGCCGAGGCCGGTCGGCTGCTGCCGGGCACCGTCCGCGCCGTGGTGCTGCGGGCCGAGGGCAAGTCCTTCTCGGCCGGGCTCGACCGGCAGGCGTTCACCCCCGAGGGCTTCGACGGCGAACCGTCGTTCATGGACCTCGCGCGGGGCGGCGACGCCGAGCTGGACGCGGCCATCGCCGAGTACCAGGAGGCGTTCACCTGGTGGCGGCGCAGCGACCTCGTCTCGGTCGCCGCCGTGCAGGGGCACGCCATCGGGGCGGGCTTCCAGCTGGCCCTCGCCTGCGACCTGCGGGTCGTCGCGGACGACGTGCAGTTCGCCATGCGCGAGACCAGCCTGGGCCTGGTGCCGGACCTGACGGGCACGCACCCCCTGGTGTCCCTGGTCGGGTACGCCCGCGCGCTGGAGATCTGCGCGACCGGGCGGTTCGTCACCGCCGAGGAGGCCGTGAGCACCGGCCTGGCCAACCTCGCCGTGCCCGCGGACCAGCTCGATCCCACCGTGCACGACCTGGTGTCGGCGATCCTGGCCGCACCGCGCGACGCGGTCGTCGAGACCAAGGCGCTGCTCCAGGGCGCCCTGACGCGGGACTACGAGGCCCAGCGCACCGCCGAACGCGCCGCCCAGGGGCGCCGCCTGCGCGACCTGGCCGGGCTCGGCGAGTAACGGCGCCCCGAGCCTCTCAGCCGACGGCCGTCACCACCACCGCCACCGAAGGGCGGTCCGGCAGGGCCTCGGCCACCACCGCGCGAACCCGCCGGGCCACCTCGACGGCCCGGTGGTCCGCGTGCACCGCCAACTCCACCCGGACATGCCGGCGCGGCAGGGCCCCCTCCCGCGCCGGCGGCCGGGTCACATGCACCGGGCGGCCCAGTACGCCCGTCAGCCGGACCACGCCCGGCACCGCCCGCACCACCCCGGCGACCCGGTCCTCGTCCCCGCCGACCGCCCCGCCGTCCTCGCGCCCGCCCACGTCGGGGGTGTCGGCGGGTCCCGGCTCCGGCCCGGCGCCGGGCCCACGGCCGGGTGCCGTACCCGTACCAGTGGCCGCGCCCACGTCGTCCAGACCGGTCACCCGCAGATCCACGTCCGCCGCCGCGAGGCCCAGCCGCCCCTGCGCCGCGTCCGCCAGCGCCGCACGCAGGCGGGCCGCCGTCACCGGCAGCGGCTCCGCGGTCGCCGCCGGCCCCACGACCGCCGCGAAGCCGGCCGTCACCCGCAGCGCACCGGGCGGCAGCGCGCCCGGCGGAGGCGGCACGGCCGCCTCCCGGGTGTCGTCCGGGTCCGCGAGACCGATCCGCAGGTCACCCGGGCGTACACCGGGCACCTCCCGGGCCGCCGCCAGCAGCACCTCCCGGGCCGCGCGCTCGGCGATCCACGCCCCGTCCTCCGGGCCGCCCAGCGGCAGCAGCCTGCCGAGACCCAGCCGCTCCCGCACCGTGCGCGTCCACCCGTCCGCCGTCGTCATTCCTCCAGCCTGCCGCATCCGTGGCGCGCGTCACCGCAACCCCGCCTAACGTGGTCACAGGACTACGACCGAAAGGGACGTACGGCGATGAGTGACATGGAGAGCCACCGGAGCGGGCAGGACACGATCGACACCCCCGGGGCGGCCAAGGGCCAGACGATGCGGCGCGGCGGCGGGGACCCCGGCTCCCGGGGACGGACCACCATCGCCGACGGTGTCGTGGAGAAGATCACTGGAATGGCGGCACGGGACGTCGCCGGTGTGCACGCGATGGGCAGCGGGATGTCCCGCACCTTCGGCGCCGTGCGCGACCGGGTGCCCGGCGGGACCAAGTCCGGGGTGACGCGCGGAGTGAAGGCCGAGGTCGGCGAGAAGCAGACCGCCCTCGACCTGGAGATCGTCGTCGAATACGGCGTGTCGATCGCGGACGTGGCCCGCGACGTACGGGAGAACGTGGTGGCGGCGGTGGAGCGGATGACCGGCCTTGAGGTCGTCGAGGTCAACATCGCGGTCAGCGACGTGAAGCTGCCCGACGAGGAGGACGAGGAACCGGAGCCCCGGATCAAGTGACGCGGACACCGACCGGACACTGGCCGCACACTGACTGAACGGTGGATGAAACGGTGAATGAGGGGAGCGCGCCATGAGCATGGCCGTGGTCGGCATGATCGCCGGCATGGCACTGGGCTTCGCCGGATACTTCGGCGGATTCGGTGCCTTCCTGCTGGTGGCGGCCCTGGGGGCCGTCGGGTTCGTCGTCGGCCGCTTCCTGGAGGGGGACATGGACCTCGGTGACTTCTTCCGCGCCCGCGACGACCGGCGCCGGTGACCGGCGTGAGCGAGGGGGCCGGTGAGCTCCTCGAACCCCTGGCCCGCGTGGCGCCGGGCGAGCGCGGTGCCACACGGATCGCCGACCGGGTCGTCGCCAAGGTCGCCGCACGGGCGGCACGCGAGGCGCTCGGCCCGCTCCACCCGGACGCCGAACGGCCGTACGCCACCGTCGACGTCCACCACGACACCGCCCGCGTCCGGGTCCACCTGGAACTCGACTACCCGTGCGACATCGGCGCCCGCTGCGGCCGGGTGCGTCACCAAGTGGTCCAGCGGGTACGTGCGTTGGTGGGCATGGCGGTGCCGGAAGTCGCCGTCCAGGTGGAGCGGCTGCACCTGTCGGCGGAATACGGCGCGAGGCACGGGAGGACGCGATGAGCGAGCCCCAGGGCGCCGGGACGGGAGAGGGCAGCACCCAGCGCCTGCCCGTCGTGGAACGCGGCACGGAACCGGGCGCGGCCCCGTCCCTGGAGAAGCACGGAGCCGACCTGCCGGACGCCTCGGACGGCGGACGGGCCGGCCGCTTCTGGTCCGCGCGCCGCGTCCCCGCCGGCCTCGTCGCCCTGCTGCTCCTGCTCCTCGCCGGGGCCTTCCTCTACGACGTCGTCGCCGTGCGCGCCGGCCGGACCGCGCTCGGCTGGCGCCGCGACCTGGCCCGGCAGCTCGCCGAACGGCCCGTCGACGACACCTGGGTGCTGGTCGGCGCGGGAGTCGCCGCGGCCCTCGGGCTCTGGCTGCTCCTGCTGGCCCTCACCCCCGGACTGCGCCGGGAGCTGCCGATGCGCCGCACCCACCCGGACGTACGCGCCGGGCTGCACCGGGACGCCGCCGCCACGGTGCTGCGCGACCGGGCCATGGAGGTCTCCGGTGTGCAGTCGGCGCGGGTGCGGCTGCGCCGCCGCAGGGCCCACGTACGGGCACTGTCGCACTTCAGGGAAGTGGACGACGTACGGTCCGAACTGGACGGCGTGCTCGACGACGCGGTGCGCGGCCTCGGCCTGGCCCGGCCGCCCGCCGTGTCGCTGCGGGTGGCGCGACCCGGACGGAAGGGGTGAGCGCGGTGCTCAGAACGGTGAACCGGGTACTGACCGCACTGGCGGGCCTGATCCTGCTGGCTCTCGGCGGCACGGTACTGGCCGTGGGCTTCGACGCCCCCGCGCCCTCCTGGTGGGTCCACCAAGGACCGCACGACGTGCTGCTGAGCGACGCCGAACGGACCCGCTGGCGGGACGCCGGCTGGTGGTGGCCGGTCGTCATCGCGGCCCTCGCCGTCCTCCTGCTGCTCGCCCTGTGGTGGCTGGTGGCGGTGGTGCGCCGCCGCAGGCTCACCGAGGTCCTCGTCGACACCGGGGACGGCGAGGGCGCCACGCTGCGCGGCCGGGCGCTCGAAGACGTCCTCGCCGGTGAGGCGGACCGCGTGGACGGGGTCGAACGGGCCGCCGTACGGCTCACCGGCCGCCGCGACGCCCCGGCGGCCCGCGTCCGGCTGCTCCTGGCCCCCCACGTGGACCCCGGCACCGCCCTGCACGACCTCACCACCCGGGCCCTGACCCACGCCCGCGAATCGGCCCGCCTCGCGTCCCTCCCGGCCGAGGTCCACCTCCGGGGCGTCAAACACGGGGCGGAACGGGTCAGCTGAGGGCGCCCCAGGCCGACGAGGACCGCGGTCCTGCCCTCCTAGAACCCGTGCCGCACGCCGCCGTCCACCGGCAGCATCACGCCCGTGACGTACGACGCCGCGGGGGAGAGCAGGAACGCGCACGCGCGGCCGAACTCCTCCGGGGCGCCGTAGCGGCGCAGCGGGATACGGGACTCGGCGGCCGCCCTGGTCGCCTCCGGGTCGGCGGACAGACCGTCCAGCTCGCGCACCCGGTCGGTGTCCACGCGGCCCGGCAGCAGACCGACGACGCGGATGCCGCGCGGGCCCAGCTCGTCGGCGAGGGACTTGGCGAAGCCCGCCAGCCCGGGGCGCAGGCCGTTGGAGATGGTCAGGCCCGGGATCGGCTCGTGCACCGAGCCCGACAGCACGAACCCGATCACCCCGCCCTCCGCCAGCTCGGCCGCCGCCGTCCGGGCCAGCCGCACCGCGCCGAGGAACACCGACTCGAACGCCGACTGCCACTGCTCGTCAGTGTTGTCGGCGACGAACCCCGGCGGCGGCCCGCCCACGCTGATCAGCACGCCGTCGAACCGGCCGAAGCGCTCACGGGCGGTCGCGATCAGCCGCCCGGCGGCCTCCGGATCGGCGTTGTCCGCGGCCACCCCGACCGCCCCCGGTCCCAGCGCCGAGGCCGCCTCGGCGACGCTCGTCCCGTCCCGCCCCGTGACGACCACCTTCGCCCCGTCGGCGACCAGCTCCCGCGCGGCGGCGTTGCCCAGGCCCCGGGTGGCACCCGTGACGACGTACACCCGGTCCTTCAGTCCAAGATCCATGGCCCCTATCCTGCCTTCTCGTCCCCGAACAGGGCGAGGGCCGTGTTCACCAGGCCGACATGGCTGAAGGCCTGCGGGAAGTTGCCGAGGTGATGCCCGGTCACGGGGTCGTACTCCTCGGCCAGCAGACCCACGTCGTTGGCGAGTGCCACCAGCCGCTCGAACAGCTCCCGGGCCTCCTTCGTCCGGCCGGTCGCGTGCAGCGCGTCCGCGTACCAGAACGAACACACCAGGAACGTCCCCTCGCCGCCCGGCAGGCCGTCGACGGGATCGCCCTCGGTGCTGTAGCGCCGCACCAGGCCGTCCCGGGTCAGCTCCGCGCCGATCGCGTCCACCGTGCCGACCACGCGCGGGTCGTCCGGCGGCAGGAATCCCACGCGCCCGATGAGCAGCACCGAGGCGTCCAGCTCCCGCGAGCCGTAGTACTGGGTGAAGGTGTTGCGCACCGGGTCGTAGCCCTTCTCGCACACCTCGCGGTGCACCTCCTCGCGCAGCGCGCGCCAGCCGTCGAGGTCGCCGCCGCCCAGCTCGGGATGGTCCTCCAGTGTGCGCACCGCCCGGTCCAGGGCCACCCACGTCATCACCTTCGAGTGCACGAACGGCCGGCGCCCGCCCCGCACCTCCCACAGGCCCTCGTCCGGTTCCCGCCACGTCGTGGCCAGGAACTCCACCAGGGCGCACTGCAGCTCCCACATCTGCGGCCGGGGGCGCATCCCCGCCAGCCGGGCCAGCGACAGGGAGTCCATGACCTCGCCGTACACGTCCAGCTGGAGCTGGTTCACGGCGTCGTTGCCGATGCGCACGGGCGCGGACCCGGCGAAGCCGGACAGCCACGGCAGCTCGAACTCGGGCAGCCGGCGCTCGCCCGCCACGCCGTACATGATCTGCAGGTCCGCCGGGTTGCCCGCGACCGCGCGCAGCAGCCAGTCGCGCCAGGCCTCGGCCTCCTCCAGGTAGCCGGCCGACAGCAGGGCGCCCAGGGTGAGGGTGGAGTCGCGCAGCCAGCAGAAGCGGTAGTCCCAGTTGCGCACGCCGCCCGGTTCCTCCGGCAGCGAGGTGGTGGGGGCGGCCACGATGCCGCCGGTGGGCTGGTACGTGAGCGCCTTCAGGGTGATCAGGGAGCGGACCACCGCGTCCCGGTGCGGACCGTCGTAGCGGCAGTGCGCCGCCCACTCGCGCCAGTCCTCGACGCTGTGCTCCAGCGACACGTACGGGTCGATCAGGGGCGGCCGGGGCTCGTGCGAGGGGTGCCAGGTCAGCACGAACGCGACCTTCTCGCCCGCGGCGACCGTGAACGACGCGTGCGTCCCGAAGTCCTGGCCCCAGCTGTGCACCTCGGGCTCGCTGCGCAGCCACGCCGAGTCCGGCCCGGCGACGGCCACCCGGTGCCCGTCGGACCTGCGCACCCACGGGACGATCGAGCCGTGGTCGAAGCGCAGCCGGAGCACGCTGTGCACGGTCACCTCGCCGCTCAGGCCCTCCACGATGCGGACGAGGTCGGGGGCGCGGTCGCGCTGGGGCATCAGGTCGGTGACGCGGACCGCGCCGTCCTCGGTCTCCCACTCGGTGTCCAGGACGAGGGTGTCCGGCCGGTAGGCGCGCCGCGTGCAGCGCTCGGCGCCCTCGGGGGCGATGCGCCAGTGGCCGTTGTCCTCGTCGCCGAGCAGTTTGGCGAAGCAGGCGGCCGAGTCGAAGCGGGGCAGGCAGAGCCAGTCCACGGAGCCGTCCGTGCCGACCAGGGCGGCGGTCTGCAGATCGCCGATGAGCGCGTAGTCCTCGATGTGGGGGTGCACGGGTTGACCTCTTCCCGGCCGGAGCCGGAGCAATCGGGTCCGCCCGCGTCCGCCCGTATCGCGGCTACACCGCCGCGGGTTCCGCCTCCGCGGGCCGCACGTCCTCGGCGGTCTCCCGGTCGCGCTTCTCGCGGCGGACCAGGAACCACCAGCCGACCGGTACGGCCGCGGCGAACAGCCACCACTGGATGGCGTACGCGAAGTTCAGCGCGGCGTTCTCGTTGCCTGGCTTGCCGATCGGCTCCGGGGTGCCGTTCTTCGGCTCGGGCGTCTTCAGGACGACGTATCCGCCGAGCACCGGGGCGTCCAGGCGCTCGGCCTGCTGCTCGCTGTTGATGAGCATGACCTGCCGGTCCGGGAGGCCCTGGAGGTCCTTGATGCCGCTCGCCTCGGTCGTCTCGTCGGGCATCAGCCGCCCGGTGAGGGTCAGCTCGCCCCGGGGCGGCGCGGGGACCTTCGGGAACGCGGTCTGGCTCGCGCCGTCCGCGGGGATCCAGCCCCGGTTGACCAGCAGGACCTTGCCGTCGTTCAGCACGAAGGGGGTCAGTACGTGGTAGCCGATGTTGTCGTCGGAGTCGGTGCGGCGGCGGACGACGACCTCGCGGTCCGTGTCGAAGCGGCCCTGCGCCGTGACGGTGCGGTACCGCTCACGCGTGGTGATGTGCGCGCCGGGTGCGGTCAGTGACTCCACGGGCACCGGCGAGGCCTCGAGCGCGTGCGCGACCAGGTCGTTCCGGGCGGTGCGTTCCTCGTAGCGGTGCATCTGCCAGAAGCCCAGCCGGATCATCGTGGGGATGAGCAGCACGGCCACCAGCGTGAGGATCACCCACTGGCGGGACAAGAGGAAGCGGTACACCCCACGAACGGTACAACTCGGTCGTGGGGCGTCACGCGGCGGGTACGGGCTCGCGCCCGTCGGCCGGGCTCAGACCTTGTCGACGATCCCCGCCCTCCCCTCCGCGCGGGCGCAGTGGGCGCCGCAGAACCAGTGGCCGTCGACCTCGACGCCCTGGCCGATGATCTGCACCCGGCAGTGCTCGCAGATGGGGGCCATGCGGTGGATCGCGCAGGAGAAGCAGTCGAAGACGTGCACCGCTCCCTGGGCGTGGACCTCGAAGGACATTCCGTAGTTGTTGCCGCAGACTTCACATGTCGCCATGCGCCACAGGGTGGGCCGTCGCCGTGAACGCGGGCCAGCGGGCGCCGGGCGAGTCGCCCGGAATCACCCGTCCGCAGGCTCGACGTCCGCGAGCAGCTGCCCGAACGCCGCCTCGTCCACCACCGGTGTGCCGAACTGCCGGGCCTTGACCACCTTGGAGGTGCCCGAGTTCGGGTCGTTGGTGACCAGCAGGCTGGTCAGCCGGGACAGGCTCGTCGCGACGTGCAGCCCGGCCTCGACGGCGCGGTCCTCCAGCAGGTCGCGCTCGACGGAGGTGTCACCCGAGAAGGCGACCCGCATGCCCTGCTTGAGTCGTTTGCCCTCTTCGTACCGGCCCGGGTTGGGATGGGGGCAGGCGGGCCTTTTGCGGGAGGGACGCCAACTGTTCGGCCGGTGGCTTCCGTAGCCCGCCTGCTGCCCGATCCGGGGCGTGGGCCGGTCCGACCACTCGGTCAGCGGCCGGCACTCGTGCAGCGGCAACCGCACGTCCCCGGCCGCCGCGGCGAGCAGGCTCGGCCGGAACGCCTCCGCCAGCACCCGCGCGTCGTCCAGCGCGTGGTGCGCCCGCTGCTGCACGACGCCGAAGTGCGCGGCCAGCGACTCCAGCTTGTGGTTGGGCAGCGGCAGGTCCAGCGCCTTGGACAGGGCGATGGTGCACAGCCGTTGACGCACCGGCGCCTCGCGCCTCGCGCGCGCGTACTCACGGGCGATCATCTGCCAGTCGAAGACCGCGTTGTGCGCGACGAGGACCCGCCCGTCGAGCCGGGCCGCGAACTCCTCGGCGACGTCCGGGAAGAGCGGCGCGTCCCGGAGCACCTCGCTCGTCAGACCGTGTATCCACACCGGCCCGGGATCGCGCTGCGGATTGACCAGGGTGTACCAGTGGTCCTCGACCTCGCCGCGGGCGTCCAGCCGGTAGACGGCCGCCGAGATGATGCGGTCGTCGCGGGCCAGGCCGGTGGTCTCCACGTCGACGACCGCGTACCCCTGCGGATACGCGGCCGGCCACGCCGTGGCGGGCGGCGCTGCGGTCGTGCGGTCTTCGAGCATGGTCAATGAGGATACGGGCCGGGACCGACACTCCGGACCCGCAGGTGCCCCGTGCCGTCAAGTTCCGGGCGCCAGGGGAGCGTTGCGGCACCTGGCGGGCGCACTCATCCCGCACTCACCACCGGATGGGCACCGGAAGGGCCGTCAGGAGCCCCGACACGGCCACCACCACGCCCAGGGCGACGACCTCCGCGCGCGCGGGGGAGCAGGCGTCCAGCGGGTCGGCCGCGCGGCTCAGCCGGATCCTGGCCCACAGCGCGAGGACGGCGACGGCGGCCACCAGGAGCACCTTGGCGAGCAGGACCCGCCCGTACGCGGTGTCCGTCAGCTGGTCCAGGATCGTGCCCGCCGGCATCCGGCGCAGCGAACTGCACACTCCGGTCGCCGTGAGGACCGCCAGCAGGACGGCCGCCACGCGCGCGTAGAGCCCCAGCAGGGCCGGGCCCGCCTCCGCGCCCCGCCACCGCCGCAGCACCCGCAGCACGTA
Source organism: Streptomyces sp. BBFR25 (assembly GCF_044590125.1). Lineage (NCBI taxonomy): Bacteria > Bacillati > Actinomycetota > Actinomycetes > Kitasatosporales > Streptomycetaceae > Streptomyces > Streptomyces sp. BBFR25. The sequence continues at coordinate 2,127,081 of NZ_CP172447.1, read as the reverse complement.
CAGCAGGCCGCCCGCCCACAGGGAGGCGCAGGTCAGATGGACGAGGGTCAGACCGGAGCCGAGCAGCGGGCTGTACTCGGTCGTGGGGTGCGCGCGAAGCGCGTCCGCGACGACCACCGCGGCCAGCGGCCACACCTGGAGTCCGGGCCGCCGCGAGGTCGCGCACAGCCAGGCCGCGAGGAATCCGTTGACCTCCAGGAGCGCGAGCTTGCCGTCGCGGGACTCGTAGAGACCACCGACGTCGATGTCGGCGACGGAGCCCGGGACCAGATTGCCCGTGGCCACCACCGAGGCCAGCCCCAGCGCGGCGACGAGACCGGCGACGGCCGCGTACGGCGACCAGCTGCGGGGCCGGTCCGGGGGAGCGCCCGGCAGCGACCGGGCCAGGCGGTTGACGAAGAGTTCGCCGAGCGGGACGCTCAGCGCGGCGAAGAGCACCGTGCGCAGCAGGGCGATGCCGCCGGTGCCGGGCGCCTCGGCCTCCCCGGTGCCGTGCAGCGCGGGGGACGGGCCGAGCACGGGTATCAGCGCGCCGAGCGCCACCAGGACGAGTACGGCCATCGTCCGGCCGGTCCCGGAGGGCCGCGAGTGGCGTCCGGTGCCGACGGTCCGGGACGGGGGGCGTATCGAGGTCACCCCAGGATCTTCACCAAGTCACCAGATCCGGGCAAGTTCCGCCGTCGCCGTCATGAGCCCCCTGCCGCGTCGGCCGCGGACGCGTCCCGCGGGTGGGAAGCGGCCGACCACCACAGCCGCACCTCCTTGCGCACGTCCGTGGGCCGCAGCTCCCACCCCTGGGCGAGGGCGACTTCGGCGACGTACCGTCCGCCCACGCCGCGATAGACGCGCAGGGGTATCTCGCACTCCACGGGCGGCCGGGCCTTCTTCGGCCGGCGCGGGGCGGAGGCCTGCCCGGTCCAGTTGCCCACCACCTTCTCGACCCGTGCCCGGTAGTAGGGGACGTCCCCCTCGTGCCGCAGCTCGGGCCACGTCACACACCAGGAGCCAAGCCGGGCGATTCCGCCGAGGGTGTGGTCCATGAACCGCATGTAGCCGCGTCCGAAGCCCTCGCTGACCGCCGCGATCGCGTCGGCGAACAGACCCACCACGAAGAGGACCGCGGCCACCGCCAGCCAGAACGCGCACAGCAGCGGGAAGAACAGCAGGGTCGCGACGAACTTCAGGGCCAGCGACCAGCGGGGGCGCACCGGTTCGGGGGCCCAGGTGGCGGGGTCTTCGTAGGTCTCCATGACGCAGATACTGCCGCACGGCCAGGGGGCGGCGGACCGGGTGAAGACCGGACCGCCGCCCCCGCGTCACGTGCGGGTACGGGTACCGGCTACCAGGTCACCGCGTCCAGCGCGTCGGTCATGCCCCAGCCGTAGAAGCCGTTGCGGTTCTTGGGGCCCTCGCACACCGCGTCGACCTTGCCGTCGCCGTCGATGTCGTACGGCTTGGTGCACGCCGTGGCGTCGGCCTCGGCGTACAGCAGGGCCTTGACCATGGCGGGAGAGGCCTGCGGGTGCGTCGACTTGATGAGGGCGGCGACGCCCGCGACGTGCGGCGAGGCCATCGACGTACCGGCCATGTAGCCCCACTTGCCGCCGGGCAGCGTGCCCAGGATCAGTCCGCTGGTGGCGGGCGGCTGAGGCGTCTGGTAGGCCGTCGAGTCGCCGCCGGGCGCGGCGATGTCGATGACGCCCCGGCCGTAGTTGGAGAAGGACGACTTGAGGCCCTTGGCGCCGGTGGCCGCGACGGTCACGACGCCGGGCAGCTGGGTCGGGATGTCCAGGCACTCCGACGGGTCGACCGTCCGGTCACCGGGCGTGGTGTCGTTCGGCGAGGACGGGTCGGTGATCTCGTCGGAGGCGAGGTCGTAGTTCTCGTTGCCGGCCGCGGCGACGTTGACCGCGCCCTTCTTCTCCGCGTACCGCGAGGCCCGCGAGACGGCCTCGACGAGCGCCTTCTGGTCCGGGTCGTCCTTGCAGTTGAAGTACCACGGGTCGGTGTAGTAGCTGTTGTTGGTCACGTCGACGCCGTGCTCGGCCGCCCACATGAAGCCGCAGACCACGGCCTCGGTGTAGAAGAAGCCGTCGGGGTTGGAGACCTTGATGCCGGCGACCTTCACCCCGGGCGCCACACCGGTCATGCCGACGCCGTTCTTGGCGGCGGCTATCTCCCCGGCCACGTGGGTGCCGTGCGGGCTCTCCGCCGCGCTCGGCCGCCAGGCGCCGTCGGTGGTGTCCGGCTTGCCCGCGACGCAGTTGACGGACGCCTGCCGGTCGAAGTTCGGGGCGATGTCCGGGTGGGTGTCGTCGACGCCGGTGTCGATGACGGCGACGGTCACCTTCTTGCTGCCCAGCGACTTCTCGTGCGCCTTGTCCGCCTTGATGGCGGGCAGGTCCCACTGCAGCGACTCCAGCGGGTCCTGGCTCTCGGCCTTCGCGGAGGAGGCCTTGGCGGCGGCCAGTTCCCTGCCGCTGAGCACCTGCGGCGCGCCCGTGTCCGTGGTGGCGGCCGAGGGCAGCGGCGCGGTGCGGGTGGCACCGGCCGACTGCACGCCGCGCACCTTGCGGACGGCCTGGGCGAAGTCGGGGTTGGCGGAGTGGACGACGATCACGCCAATGCGGTCGTACGAGGTGACGATCGTGCCGCCCGCCTTGGCTATCGCCCGCCGCAGGGTGTCCGAAGGGCGGTGCCCGGGGGCGACGTTGACGACGTAGCTGAGCGAGGTCGCGTCCGCCGCCGTCGAGGGGGCGGCTGCCTCCGCCGCGGGGGCCGCGGCGGCCGGGGTGCCCGGCAGGAACGCCAGCGAGGCGGCCACGGCCAGTCCGGCCGGGATCGCGAGGGCGCGGCGGTGACGCGGGTGGGGAGCGGTCATGCGTGGTGTCTCCAGTCCGTCGGGAAAGCTCGGAGGACGAGCCCGCGTCTGGAGCGCGGGTCGCGCGGGAAGCGCAGATGATCCATGGGGTCTCCACATCATCCGGCAAACGGCACCGGCCCGGGACACGGGTGAACGGCCCGGGCAGGTACATGACGTAGTGGTGCAGGGTGAAGCTATCCCCCGGAGTCGCTGGCCAGCAATGACCCACCGAGGGTGACTTCGGAAAGTGCCACGGGCGTTGAACCGGTCCCCGCGGGGCGCCGTGTCGTTGGACAGGGAACCCGAGCACGATCGGTTCCCTGCGAGAACACCGAGGTCCAAGCCGTCATGTCCGTCGTACGAGGAGACTCCGTGGCCACCGACGCACCACCCCCCGCGAAAGGGGAACGCCCGCTTCCGTCCGCCGAGGAGTTCTCCGAAGTGCAGCAGAGCGCTGAGTTCGCCGAACTGCGCCGCTCCTTCCGCTCCTTCGCGTTCCCGCTGACCGTCGCCTTCGTGGCCTGGTACCTGCTCTACGTGCTGCTGTCGAACTACGCCGGCGGCTTCATGGGCACCAAGCTGTTCGGCAACATCAACGTCGCGTTCGTCTTCGGCATCGCCCAGTTCGTCACCACGTTCCTCATCGCCTGGTGGTACTCGCGGCACGCCGCCGCGAAGCTCGACCCCAAGGCCGAGGCCATCAAGTCCCGGATGGAGGGCGGCGCATGAGCCCCGCACAGTCCGTATTCGCCGCCGAGCTGGCCGCCAACGAGGCGAGCGAGCACCGGCCGCTGATCATCACGCTCTTCGCGGTCTTCGTGCTCGCCACGCTCGGCATCACCGTGTGGGCCGGCCGCCAGACCAAGGACGCCGCCGACTTCTACGCGGGCGGCCGCCAGTTCAGCGCCTTCCAGAACGGCCTCGCCGTCTCCGGCGACTACATGTCGGCGGCGTCCTTCCTCGGCATCGCCGGCGCCATCGCCCTCTTCGGCTACGACGGCTTCCTGTACTCCATCGGCTTCCTGGTTGCCTGGCTGGTCGCCCTGCTCCTGGTCGCCGAGCCGCTCAGGAACTCCGGCCGCTACACGATGGGCGACGTCCTCGCCTACCGGATGCGCCAGCGTCCGGTGCGCACCGCCGCCGGCACCTCCACGATCGTCGTCTCGATCTTCTACCTGCTGGCCCAGATGGCGGGCGCGGGCGTACTCGTCTCGCTGCTGCTCGGCATCACCTCCGACGCGGGCAAGATCCTCATCGTCGCCCTCGTCGGCGTCCTGATGATCGTGTACGTCACCATCGGCGGCATGAAGGGCACCACCTGGGTCCAGATGGTCAAGGCCGTGCTGCTGATCGGCGGCACCATCCTGATCACCTTCCTGGTGCTGCTGAAGTTCGACTTCAACATCTCCGACCTGCTCGGCAAGGCCGCGGAGAACAGCGGCGCGGGCTCCGCCTTCCTGGAGCCCGGCCTCCAGTACGGCGCGACGGGCACCACCAAGCTCGACTTCATTTCCCTGGGCATCGCCCTGGTGCTCGGCACCGCCGGTCTGCCCCACATCCTGATCCGCTTCTACACGGTGCCCAACGCCAAGGCCGCCCGTAAGTCCGTGAACTGGGCGATCGGCATCATCGGCGCCTTCTACCTGATGACCATCGCCCTCGGCTTCGGCGCGGCGGCGCTCGTCGGCAAGGAGGAGATCACCGCGTCCAACCCGTCCGGGAACACGGCGGCGCCCCTGCTCGCGCTGCACGTGGGCGGCGTCGACTCGGCCTGGGGCGCGATCCTGCTCGCCACGATCTCGGCGGTGGCCTTCGCGACCATCCTCGCCGTCGTCGCCGGCCTCACCCTCGCCTCGTCCTCGTCCTTCGCGCACGACATCTACGCCAACGTCATCCGCCGGGGCCAGGCCACCGAGAAGGAGGAGATGCGGGCGGCCCGCTGGGCGACCGTCTTCATCGGCATCGTCTCCATCGCGCTCGGCGCCCTCGCCCGCGACCTGAACGTGGCCGGACTGGTCGCGCTGGCCTTCGCGGTCGCCGCGTCCGCCAACCTGCCGACGATCCTGTACAGCCTGTTCTGGAAGAAATTCACCACCCAGGGCGCCCTGTGGTCGATCTACGGCGGCCTGATCGTCGCCGTCGGCCTGGTGCTGTTCTCACCGGTCGTCTCCGGCGACCCGACGGCGATGTTCCCGGACGTCGACTTCGCCTGGTTCCCGCTGAAGAACCCGGGCATCATCTCGATCCCGTTCGGCTTCCTGATGGGCTGGCTCGGCACGGTTCTGTCGAAGGAGGAGCCCGACAAGGCGAAGTACGCGGAGCTGGAGGTCCGGTCCCTGACCGGCACCGGAGCGCACTGACGCCCCCGCCCGACCGCTACCGGCGCGGCCGCTCGTAGATCCCTACGACGCGGCCGCGTCCCGCGTCGTGGGATCGGGCCGCTGTCGATGTCGGACCCGTCACGTAGGCTCGACGGTGTCGGAGGAGAAGAAGTGCTCCGCCGATCCGCGTCGAGGGAGGGGGCCCACGTGCTCATCGACACCTACGGCCGAGTGGCCACCGACCTGAGGGTCTCGCTCACCGACCGCTGCAATCTGCGCTGCACCTACTGCATGCCCGAAGAAGGCCTCCAGTGGCTGGCCAAGCCCGATCTGCTCACCGACGACGAGATCGTCCGCCTCATCGGCATCGCGGTCACCTCCCTCGGTATCGAGGAGGTCCGCTTCACCGGCGGCGAGCCGCTGCTGCGCCCCGGCCTGGTCGGCATCGTCGAGCGCGTCGCCGCCCTGGAGCCGCGCCCCCAGATGTCCCTGACCACCAACGGCATCGGCCTCAGGCGCACGGCGACGGCCCTGAAGGCGGCGGGTCTGGACCGGGTCAACGTCTCCCTGGACACCCTGCGCCCGGACGTCTTCAAGACCCTCACCCGGCGCGACCGCCACAAGGACGTCCTGGAGGGCCTGGAGGCCGCCCGCGAGGCCGGACTGACCCCGGTCAAGGTCAACAGCGTCCTGATGCCGGGGCTGAACGACGACGAGGCCCCCGACCTGCTGGCCTGGGCCGTCGAGCACGACTACGAACTGCGGTTCATCGAGCAGATGCCCCTGGACGCCCAGCACGGCTGGAAGCGCGAGGGCATGGTCACCGCCGGAGACATCCTGGCCTCCCTGCGCACCCGCTTCGAGCTGACCGCCGAGGGCGCCGGGGAGCGCGGCTCGGCCCCGGCCGAACGCTGGCTGGTGGACGGTGGGCCGCACCGCGTCGGCGTCATCGCCTCCGTCACCCGCCCGTTCTGCTCGGCCTGCGACCGCACCCGCCTGACCGCGGACGGCCAGGTGCGCACCTGCCTGTTCGCCACCGAGGAGACCGACCTGCGCGCGGCCCTGCGCTCCGACGCCCCCGACGAGGAGATCGCCCGCATCTGGCGCCTGGCCATGTGGGGCAAGAAGGCGGGCGCGGGCCTCGACGACCCGACGTTCGTCCAGCCCGACCGCCCGATGTCGGCGATCGGAGGCTGAGCGCAGGCTGAGCAGAAGGCCGGGGACCAGTCCTAGGACCGGCCGGAGTCCTCGGGCGCTTCCCACTCGCTGAGCGGGACCACGTCCTTCAGGAAGCCCCGCACCCCCAGGAACTGGGACAGGTGCTCGCGGTGCTCGTCGCACGCGATCCACGTCTTGCGGCGTTCCGGGGTGTGGAGCTTGGGGTTGTTCCACGCCAGCACCCACACGGCAGGGGTGCGGCAGCCCTTGGCGGAGCAGATCGGGGTGGTTTCGTCACTCACAGGTTCGTCTCGCAGATCCACGCACAAGGCCCGCACACAAGGCGACGCCGAGCAGCCACGGGGGGAGCTGCCCGGCGTCGGTCCGTCGCTCCGACGGGGGATGCGGAGCGCGTACGAAGTATGTCACGGCCCACCCATCGCCCGGCACCGGAACAACACGATTCATCTGAGCAGTTCTTCGGTCTGGCGCGGAATCGACGCCACCGCAAAGGGGGCGCACCGGTCACGGCCGACCGCGCGACTCACCGCCCGCACCGGGCGCCGGATCGGCGGCGGCGCCCTCCGGGACGGATTCCGCCGCACCGTCCCCGGCCCGCGGCGGCATGATCATCGGCGGGGTCGGCACCGTCATGAACGTCGACGGCAAGGATGGCGCGTTCTCACGCCCGGCGTTGGCGATCACCACCGCGATGTACGGCAGGATCGCCCCGAGGACCAGGGCCACGATCGCGACGTGCCGTTCCACGTTCCACAGGCAGACCGCGAGGATCACCGACGCCGTACGGACCGACATCGAGATGATGTACCGCCGCTGCCGCCCGCGCACGTCCTCCTGGAGGCCCGTCCGGGCCCCGGTGATCCGGAACACCTCGGCACTGCCGCCGGCACTCTGCTTCCGCATCTGGTTCCACCATCCGCCCGCATCGGACTCTCCCCGCCCCGCTCTCGTCCGCGGCCGCTCGGGGACTCCGGTCCCGGACAACTCACCACGTTACGCCGCGTCTGCGCCGCCCACGAGACCGGGGCACCCCCGATCCGGCCGCGCCGCGTGCGCCGCCCGGCGTAGGCACCCGTACCACGTTCGGCCGAACGCGGCATGCGCCGACCGCGGTACGCCCGAACACTGGTGGCAATGCTCGCGTAGAGCCGGACGAGGAGGCAGCCATGGGCTGGTTGTGGGCGATCATCGTGGGATTCGTGCTCGGCTTGATCGCCAAGGCGATCATTCCCGGCAAGCAGCACATGCCCCTGTGGCTGACCACCATCTGCGGCATGATCGGCGCGATCATCGGCAACGCGATCGCTCGCGCGGCCGGCGTCGACGCCACCTCCGGCATCGACTGGTGGCGGCACGTGTTCCAGCTGGTGGCGGCGATCATCGTCGTCGGCCTCGGCGACGCGGCCTACACGGCGATGCGCGGCAACAAGCGGCGCGAACGGGCCTGACCGTCCCCAGGGACCCGGGCAGGGCGAAGGGGCGGACTCCGACAGCCGTGCGGCTGCGGAGCGCGCCCCTCGCGCGTGCGCCCGCTCAGGCGCCGGTGATCTCCACCGCGGCCAGGTTCTTCTTGCCGCGGCGCAGTACCAGCCAGCGCCCGTGCAGCAGGTCCTCCTCGGCGGGGACGGCGTCCTCGCCGGTGACCTTGGCGTTGTTCACGTAGGCGCCGCCCTCCTTCACCGTGCGGCGCGCGGCGGACTTGCTGGCCACCAGACCCACCTCGGCGAACAGGTCGACGACCGGGGCCGGCTCGGCGATCCGGACGTGTGGCAGCTCGGAGAGGGCCGCGGCCAGCGTCCGCTCGTCCAGCTCCGCCAGCTCGCCCTGGCCGAAGAGGGCCTTGGACGCGGCGATCACGGCGGCGGTCTGGTCGGCGCCGTGCACCAGCGTCGTCAGCTCCTCGGCCAGCGCGCGCTGCGCGGCCCGCGCCTGCGGCCGCTCCTCGGTCTGCCGCTCCAGCTCCTCCAGCTCCGCACGAGAGCGGAAGGACAGGATCCGCATGTACGTCGAGATGTCCCGGTCGTCCACATTCAGCCAGAACTGGTAGAACGCGTACGGCGTCGTCATCTCCGGGTCGAGCCAGACGGCGCCGCCCTCGGTCTTGCCGAACTTGGTGCCGTCCGCCTTGGTCATCAGCGGGGTCGCGTAGGCGTGCACGGACGCGTCCGGCTCCAGCCGGTGCAGCAGGTCGAGGCCGGCCGTGAGGTTGCCCCACTGGTCGCTGCCGCCCTGCTGCATCGTGCAGCCGTACCTCCGGTAGAGCTGGAGGAAGTCCATCGCCTGGAGCAGCTGGTAGCTGAACTCCGTGTAGCTGATGCCCTCGGAGGACTCCAGGCGCCGGGCCACGGAGTCCTTGGTCAGCATCTTGTTGACCCGGAAGTGCTTGCCGATGTCCCGCAGGAACTCGATCGCCGACAGGCCCTCGGTCCAGTCGAGGTTGTTGACCATCACTGCGGCGTTCTCGCCCTCGAAGGACAGGAACGGCTCGATCTGCCCGCGCAGCCGCTGGACCCAGCCCGCGACGGTCTCCGGCGAGTTCAGCGTGCGCTCCGCGGTCGGGCGCGGGTCGCCGATCTGGCCGGTGGCCCCGCCGACCAGCGCCAGCGGCCGGTGCCCGGCCTGCTGGAGCCGGCGCACGGTGAGCACCTGCACCAGGTGCCCCACGTGCAGGGACGGCGCGGTCGGGTCGAAACCGCAATAGAACGTGACGGGACCGTCCGCGAGAGCCTTGCGCAAAGCGTCCTCGTCGGTGGACTGGGCGAACAGCCCGCGCCACTTCAGCTCGTCGACGATGTCCGTCACGGTTCTCGTGTCTCCTACGTGCTCATGCGTGCTTGATGATCTTCAGGCAGTCGGGTGACGGCCGCCTACGAGGTTATACGCCCTGGCTGACAGAGCTCATATTGAAATCCGGGACCCGCAGCGCCGGCATCGCGGCCCTGGTGAACCAGTCGCCCCACTCCCTGGGCAGCGTCTTCTCCGTGCGCCCGGCCTCCGCGGCCCGCCCCAGCAGGCCCACCGGCGACTCGTTGAACCGGAAGTTGTTCACCTCGCCGACGACCTCGCCGTGCTCGACGAGGTAGACCCCGTCCCGGGTCAGCCCGGTCAGCAGCAGCGTCGCGGGATCGACCTCGCGGATGTACCAGAGGCAGGTCAGCAGCAGCCCGCGCTCCGTGCTCGCGATCATGTCGTCCAGGGACCGGTCGGGGTCGCCGCCGTCCAGGATCAGGTTCCCGATCGCGGGTGCCACCGGCAGCCCGGCCAGACCCGCGCCGTGCCGGGTGGTCGTCAGCCGGTGCAGCTCGCCCGCGCGGATCCAGTCGGTCGCCGTGACCGGCAGCCCGTTGTCGAACACCGACTGGTCGCCGCCCGAGGAGTGCGCGACCACGAACGGCGCGCTCTCCAGACCCGGCTCGTGCGGATCACTGCGCAGCGTCAGCGGCAGCGCACCGAGCCGCTCGCCGAGCCGGGTGCCGCCGCCGGGCTTGGAGAACACCGTGCGCCCCTCGACCGCGTCCCGCCCGGAGGCCGACCAGTACAGGTAGATCAGCAGGTCCGCGACCGCCGTGGGCGGCAGCAGCGTCTCGTACCGCCCCGCGGGCAGGTCCACCCGACGCTCGGCCCAGCCGAGGCGTACTGCCAGCTCGGCGTCGAGGGCCGCCGGGTCGACGTCCTTGAAGTCCCGGGTGGCATGCCCCGCCCACGCCGACCGGGTCCGGTCCGGCGACTTGGCGTTCAGCTCCAGCGTCCCGTTCGGCTGGTCGTGCCGCAGCCTGAGCCCCGTGGACGTACCGACGTACGTCGACGTCATCTCGTGGTTCGCGAACCCGTACAGCTCCCGGCCGCCCGCACGCGCGCGGGCGAACGCCTCCCCGAGCGCCGGCGCGAAGTCGGCGAACACCGCCGACGAGGTCTCGGCGGGCGCGTCGGTGAAGTCCGGCGCCGCGGGCCTGCCCGTGACCAGCGGCTGCGCGTCCTCGGCCGGACCGGCGCCCCGCGCGGCGGCCTCGGCGGCGCGCACCAGGGGCTCCAGTTCGTCCGCGGTCACGGCCGAGCGCGACACGACCCCGGACGCCGTGCCCTGCTGCCCGTCGACGGTGGCGACGACGGTGAGCGTGCGCCCGCGCGTGACGCCGTTGGTGGTGAGCGCGTTGCCCGCCCAGCGCAGGTTGGCGGTGGACTCCTCGTCGGCGATGACGACGCACCCGTCGGCCCGGGACAGCTCCAGCGCCCGCTCGACGATTTCGTGCGGCTTGTTGCTGCGGGCGCTCATCGACCGGCCTCCTGCGTCGTGTTGAGGATGTTGACTCCCTTGAAGAGGGCGGACGGGCAGCCGTGCGAGACGGCCGCGACCTGTCCCGGCTGGGCCTTGCCGCAGTTGAAGGCACCGCCCAGGACGTACGTCTGCGGGCCGCCGACGGCCGCCATGGACCCCCAGAAGTCGGTGGTCGTCGCCTGGTACGCCACGTCCCGCAGCTGCCCGGCGAGCCGCCCGTTCTCGATCCGGAAGAACCGCTGCCCGGTGAACTGGAAGTTGTACCTCTGCATGTCGATGCTCCAGGACCGGTCCCCGACGACGTAGATCCCGCGGTCGACACCCCCGATCAGGTCCTCCGTCGACAGCCCGCCCGGATCGGGCCGCAGCGACACGTTGGCCATGCGCTGCACCGGCACGTGCGCGGGGGAGTCGGCGTAGGCGCACCCGTTGGACCGCTCGAACCCGGTGAGCCGCGCGATCCGCCGGTCGAGCTGGTACCCCACCAGCGTGCCGTCCTTCACCAGGTCCCAGGACTGGCCCTCGACGCCCTCGTCGTCGTACCCGATGGTCGCCAGACCGTGCTCGGCGGTGCGGTCGCCGGTCACGTTCATCAGCTCGGAGCCGTAGCGCAGCTTGCCGAGCTGGTCGAAGGTGGCGAAGGAGGTCCCGGCGTAGGCGGCCTCGTAGCCGAGGGCGCGGTCCAGCTCGGTGGCGTGCCCGATGGACTCGTGGATGGTCAGCCACAGGTTCGACGGGTCGACGACCAGGTCGTACAGCCCCGCCTCGACGCTCGGCGCGCGCATCTTCTCCGCGAGCAGCTCCGGGATCTCGGCCAGCTCCGCGTCCCAGTTCCAGCCGGTCCCGGTCAGGTACTCCCAGCCCCGCCCGGCCGGCGGCGCCAGCGTGCGCATGGAGTCGAACTCGCCGCTGGAGTCGTCCACCGACACGGCGGTGAGCACCGGGTGCAGCCGCACCCGCTGCTGCGTGGTCACGGTCCCGGCGGTGTCGGCGTAGAACTTGTTCTCGTGCACGGTGAGCAGCGAGGCGTCCACGTGGTCGACCCCGTTCGCCGCCAGTAGCCGCGCGCTCCAGTCGGCCAGCAGGGCCGACTTCTCCGCGTCGGGCACGGAGAAGGGGTCGATGTCGTACGCCGAGACCCAGGTCCGGTCGGCGTGCACGGGCTCACTCGCCAGCTCCACGTGCTCGTCCGACCCGGCGGCGCGGATCACCTGAGCGGACAGCTTGGCCATCGCCACCGCCTGCGAGGCGACCTTCGCGGCCGCGTCCATGGTCAGGTCCACACCGGACGCGAAACCCCACGTACCGCCGTGCACCACCCGCACCGCGTACCCGAGGTCGGTGGTGTCCGAGGACCCGGCGGGCCGGGCGTCCCTGAGCCGCCAGGAGGCGTTGCGCACCCGCTCGAGGCGGAAGTCGGCGTGCTCCGCACCCAGGGCACGCGCACGGGCGAGGGCGGCGTCGGCTAGGGCGCGTAGGGGGAGTGCCGTGAAGGCCTGGTCGATGCTGTGAGGCACCTGCGTCTCTTTCTGTCGGCGTGGCCGGTCGTCTGCCGCGACACCGGGGGCTGCGCCGCATCATGTCGCGTCGGGGGACCGGCGACCACACCTTTCCCGCCGCGCCGGGCAACGGTTCTGTAGGGACCCGACAGACAGCCCCGTAAGCCACTGTGGGTGCCCGAGTCTCTCAGCGGGGCCCGGGACCGATAGGTTTTCGAGGAAGCCGCCTGCCGTCGCCGCCCGCCGTACGGGTGAGCGGGCGGGTGGACGACCGCTAGGGAAAGGGTGATCCGTTGAGCCGCTCGGTTCTCGTCACCGGAGGAAACCGGGGCATCGGCCTCGCCATCGCCCGCGCTTTCGCCGACGCCGGCGACAAGGTCGCGATCACGTACCGTTCGGGTGAGCCGCCGGAGGGCTTCCTGGCCGTCAAGTGCGACATCACCGACACCGAGCAGGTGGAGCAGGCCTACAAGGAGATCGAGGAGACGCACGGTCCCGTCGAGGTCCTGGTCGCCAACGCCGGTGTCACCAAGGACCAGCTCCTGATGCGCATGTCGGAGGAGGACTTCACCTCCGTCGTCGAGACCAACCTCACCGGCACCTTCCGCGTGGTCAAGCGCGCCAACCGCGCCATGCTGCGCGCCAAGAAGGGCCGCGTCGTCCTCATCTCCTCGGTGGTCGGGCTGCTCGGCTCGGCGGGGCAGGCGAACTACGCCGCCTCCAAGGCCGGCCTGGTCGGCTTCGCGCGTTCCCTCGCCCGTGAGCTGGGGTCGCGCAACATCACCTTCAACGTCGTCGCGCCGGGCTTCGTCGACACCGACATGACCAAGGTGCTCACCGACGAGCAGCGGGCCAACATCGTGTCGCAGGTGCCGCTGGGGCGGTACGCGCGGCCGGAGGAGATCGCCGCGACGGTGCGGTTCCTCGCCTCGGACGACGCCTCGTACATCACTGGAGCCGTCATCCCCGTTGACGGCGGACTGGGAATGGGTCACTGAACACCATGAGCGGAATTCTCGAGGGCAAGCGCGTCCTGATCACCGGCGTGCTGACGGAGTCCTCCATCGCCTTCCACGCCGCGAAGCTGGCCCAGGAGCAGGGCGCCGAGGTCATCCTCACCGCGTTCCCGCGGCCCACCCTGACCGAGCGCATCGCCAAGAAGCTGCCGAAGCCCGCCAAGGTCATCGAGCTGGACGTCACCAACGAGGAGCACCTCGCCCGGCTCGCCGACGTCGTCGGCGAGGAGCTGGGCGGCCTCGACGGCGTCGTGCACTCCATCGGCTTCGCCCCGCAGGACGCCCTCGGCGGCAACTTCCTCAACGCGCCGTTCGAGTCGGTCGCCACCGCCATGCACGTCTCGGCGTTCTCCCTGAAGTCGCTGACCATGGCCTGCCTGCCGCTGATGCAGAACGGCGGTTCGATCGTCGGCCTCACCTTCGACGCGCAGTTCGCCTGGCCGCAGTACGACTGGATGGGCCCGGCCAAGGCCGCGCTGGAGGCCACCAGCCGCTACATGGCCCGTGACCTGGGCAAGCAGAACATCCGCTGCAACCTGATCTCGGCGGGCCCGATCGGCTCCATGGCCGCCAAGTCCATTCCGGGCTTCAGCGAGCTGGCCTCCGTGTGGGACACCCGCTCCCCGCTGGAGTGGGACCTGAAGGACCCGGAGCCGGCCGGCCGCGGCATCGTCGCGCTGCTGAGCGACTGGTTCCCGAAGACCACGGGCGAGATCGTCCACGTCGACGGCGGACTGCACGCCATCGGCGCCTGACGGACACCTCGCCGAGGGCCCGCGTCCCCTACGGGGCGCGGGCCCTCGTGCCGTGCAGTGCCGTGCAGGGCCGGAGCGGCTCGGCGACGCGGCCGGTCGGTCCGGAGCGGGATCAGCCTTCCGAGGACGGGCCGAACAGCCCGGGACGGCACACGAACGGATAGGCGGCGGCCTCCTCCGCCGCCGTCGCCGCGTCGCCCGCGCGGATCGCGTCCACCAGCCGGCCGTGGTCCAGGTGCATCGCCGGGGACATGCCCTCGCCCACGTCGCCCCGCAGCCAGTCCCGCAGCACCTCGCTCAGGTCCGCGTACATCGCGGTCATCACGTCGTTGTGCGAGGCGGCCACGACCGCCAGGTGGAACGTGGCGTCCGCCGCCACGAAGACCTCCGCCTCACCCGACTCCCAGGCTTCCTCCCGGCGCAGCAGCAGGGCGTCGATCTGCTTGAGGTCCTTCTCCGTGCGCCGTTCGGCGGCCAGGCGCGCGGCGGCCGACTCCAGCGTGGAACGCAGCTCGGCGATGTGCTGGGGCGCGGCGTCGGCGAAGCGGCGCTGCATCACGCCGGCCAGCTCGCTGGTCGCCACGACGTACGTGCCCGAGCCCTGGCGGATGTCCAGCAGACCGTTGTGGGCCAGCGCGCGGACCGCCTCGCGGACCGTGTTCCGGGCGACGCCCAGCTGCTCGACCAGCTCGGGCTCGGTGGGGATGCGGGAGCCGACCGGCCACTCGCCCGAGGTGATCTGCTGCCGCAGCGCCGCGATGACCTGCTCGGACAGGGCCGAACGACGGGGATGGCTCAGCGGCATGGCTCACCTTCGCACATGAGGGGACGAGCGAGTGGACAATCAATCATCCCATGATTCTATGATGGGTCTCATGGCTAGTGACGAAACCCGGACGGAGCCGCGCACGCAGGCGCGTGTCGCAAGCGGTGTGGCCGAGGTGCCCGGCGAGGCACCCGCCACGCGCGCGTGGACGACGTGGACGACCCGGCTGCTCATTCTTGGCATCGTCCTGGCCGCGGTGAACCTGCGCCCCGCCATCACGAGCCTGGGCGCGCTCCTGGAGGAGGTCCGCGACGGGCTCGGCATGAGCGGCAGCATCGCCGGACTGCTCACCTCCGTGCCGCCGCTCTGCTTCGCCGTCTTCGGGGTCACCGCTCCCCGGCTGGCCCGCCGCTTCGGGCCCGGCGCGGTGGTCTGCGCCGGCATGGTCGCCATCACCGCGGGCCTGCTGATACGCCCGTACATCGGCGGCACGGGCGGCTTCCTGGCCGCCACCGCCCTGGCGCTGATGGGCATCGCGGTCAGCAACGTGCTGATGCCGGTCATCGTCAAGCGCTACTTCCCCGACCGCGTCGGTTCCATGACCGGCCTGTACTCGATGGCCCTCGCCCTCGGCACCTCCGTCGCGGCCGCGGCGACCGTGCCCCTGACGAACGCGCTGGGCGGCCACTGGCAGCCCGGCCTCGCGGTCTGGGCCGTGCTGCCCGCGCTGGCCGTCCTGCCCTGGATCCCGTTCGTACGGAACCGGAAGGCACCGGCCTCCACGGCGCCGGCCACGCCGCTGCCGGGCCGGGAGGGCGAGAAGCCCGCGGAACAGCCCCCGCTGCGGATCACCCGCAGCCGCACGGCCTGGGCGCTCGCCGTCTTCTTCGGCCTCCAGGCCACCGCCGCCTACATCACGATGGGCTGGATGGCGCAGATCTTCCGGGACTCGGGCGTGTCCGCGGGCACCGCCGGGCTGCTGCTCGCCGTCATCATGGTGATGGGCGTGCCGCTCGCCTTCGTCATCCCGCGCGTGGCGACCCGCCTGCCCCACCAGGGCCCGATCGTGGTGGTCCTGGGCGTGTGCGGGCTCGCCGGATACGCCGGCCTGTACTTCGCTCCGGTCGGCGGCGCCTGGGCCTGGGCCCTGCTGCTCGGCGTCTCCAACTGCGCCTTCCCGCTGGCGCTGACCATGGTCGGGATGCGGGCCAGGACGGGAGCGGGCGTCGCCCAGCTGTCCGCCTTCGCGCAGAGCACCGGCTACCTGATCTCCATCCCGGGTCCGCTCCTGGTGGGCGTGCTCTACCAGCACAGCGGCGGCTGGGGGCTGCCGATCGCCCTGATGAGCGCGCTGATGGTGCCGCAGATCGTGGTGGGCGTCCTGGCCGGGCGCAACCGCACGGTGGAGGAGGAGGCGGCCCGCTGACTGGAGGAGGAGGCGGCCCGCTGACCGGTCGTGCAGCGCGCCGGTCCCGGTCGGTGGCCCGCCGGGAGCGGCCCGCGCGGGGGATGCGAGACTTGCCGTATGCCAGTCCTCGACCCGAACCCCCAGCACGGCCAGAAGAAGATGCTGATCGTCTTCGGCGCCTTCCTCGCGATCTTCGTGATCATCGGCGTCATCGCGACGATCGCCTCGCCGTGACCCCGTCCCCGGCGGCCGGACGGTGGGGTTAACCCCCCTTCCCCTAGGGGGACAGGGTCAGGGTCAAGTGGGTGGACCTCCGGATGGGTTGGGCCCCGTGGATTCCGTAACTTCGAGATGTGCCCGCGACAGGCGGGCCGCCGAGCACGGACCAGGGACGCCCGAAGACCAGCGGAGGCACTCATGTCGGCCCCTACCTACACCCGGCCTCCCCAGGCGACCCGGGGCGGCGTCGACATCCGCCTGCCCTGGTGGGCCCTCGCCCTGCCCGTGCTCGCCTTCGTCGCGCTGTTCCTGCTGATACTCGAACCCGCCGACGCCCACGCGGCCGCGGAGCAGCCCGCCGTGGCCCACCTCCTGGAGCGGCTGGAGCAGCTCGCCGCGCGCTGAGTACCGACCGCGGGCTCCCACCCGCGTCCCGTGGTGAGCCCGCATGTCAACTCCCAGAGCCCCATGGCCTGTTTCGTGCGAAGCTGGATGACATGAGCGTCGCAGAACTCCGCAGGATTGTTCTCTTCCGGCATGCGAAAGCCGACTGGCCACAGGTGTCCGACCACGAGCGACCGCTCGCCGACCGGGGCCGCATGGACGCCGCGGAGGCCGGGCGTCGGCTGGCGGACACCGGCGTGCCCTTCGACCAGGCCCTGTGCTCCACCTCGGCCCGGACCCGCGAGACCTGGAAGCTCGCCGTCCAGGAGTTTCCGCACCGGCCGAAAACCGTCTATGAGGAGCGGATCTACGAGGCCTCGCCCGGCGAGCTGATCGCCGTGCTCAACGAGACCCCCGACGACCTGCGGAACCTGCTGGTGATCGGCCACAACCCGGGCATGGAGGCACTGACCGAGATCCTGGCCGGCTCGACCGAGGACGAGGTCCGCCGGCGGATCGACCGCCGGGGCTTCCCGACCGCCGCCTTCGCCGTCCTGACCTTCACGGGCTCCTGGAAGGACGTGGAGCCCGGCCGGGCCGCACTGGTCGACTACTGGGCGCCGTCCGAGTGACCCATCCCCACGTGACAGGGCCCGGCACTCGCGCGGTCCGGGCCCCCGTCCTGTCGGGCGTCCGCTCCCGCCCGCGTCGGCTCCTCCGCCTGGTCAGAGCCGCTCGGCGGGCAGACCCAGGTCCTCGCCGAGGCCCTCGTCCAGCGTGTCCGCCGCCTCGACCTCCTCGCGGGTGATGCCCAGCAGGTAGAGCACCGTGTCCAGGAAGGGCACGTTCACCGCGGTGTGCGCCGCCTCGCGCACCACCGGCTTGGCGTTGAAGGCGACCCCGAGCCCGGCCGCGTTCAGCATGTCCAGGTCGTTGGCGCCGTCACCGATCGCGACGGTCTGCGACAGCGGTACGCCCGCCTCGGCGGCGAACCGGCGCAGCAGCCGCGCCTTGCCCGCCCGGTCCACGATCTCCCCGGTGACCCGGCCGGTCAGCCTGCCGTCGACGATCTCCAGCGTGTTGGCCTGGGCGAAGTCCAGCCCCAGCTGCTCCTGCAAGGCGTCGGTGACCTGGGTGAAGCCGCCGGAGACCACGCCCACCTGGTAGCCGAGCCGCTTCAGCGTGCGGATCAGGGTGCGGGCACCCGGCGTCAGCCGCACCTCGGCGCGCACCTTGTCCACCACCGACGCGTCGAGACCCGCCAGCAGGGCCACGCGCGCGTGCAGCGACTGCTCGAAGTCCAGCTCCCCGCGCATCGCGGCCGCCGTCACCTCGGCGACCTTGTCCTCGCAGCCGGCGTGCGCGGCGAACAGCTCGATGACCTCGTCCTGGATCAGCGTGGAGTCCACGTCCATCACCACCAGGCGCTGCGCCCGCCGGTGCAGTCCCGCCGCGACGACCGCGATGTCCACGCCGAGCGCCGCGGCCTCGGTGGCCAGGGCCGTGCGCAGCGGTTCGGTCTCCACGCCGGACACCGCGAACTCGACGGCGGTCACCGGGTACTTGGCCAGCCGGAAGATACGGTCGATGTTGCTGCCGGACTCGGTGATGCGGGCCGCTATGGCGGCGGTTGCCTCCGCGGTGAGCGGGTGCCCGAGCACCGTGACCAGGGAGCGGCCGAGTCCGCGCGGCCGGTTGTCGCCGATGCCGGAGATGATCTCCGCCTGCAGCTTCAGCGACTCCGCCCAGCTGTGAACGGTCGCCCGCAGATCGCCCTCCAGGCCACGGGGCGGCTCGGTCACCAGCGCGCACAGCACGATCCGGCCACGGGTGACGACCTGCTCGATGTCGACGACATCGACGGAGTAGGCGGCGAGAGTGTCGAACAGGCCGGCCGTGATGCCGGGCCGGTCCTTGCCGAAGATCTTGACGAGAAGAGTGGGAACGTCAGAGGTCTGCGAAGCGCTCATGGTGCTCCCACCGTATCCGGCACGCGGTGCCGCCCGCGCCTCAGGTCCGACTGGCGGACAGGGGGCGCGCGAGGGGCGCGCGGGCCGGATTCCCGTGCGGGCGAGCGGCGGCCGGCGGCCGGGATGCGGGGTGCCGCCTTCACACCCGCGTGGCACTGAGGCACGGGATTCGCGCGTTCACGCTCCGGGCTGTCCCGGCGGTCGCCGCGGCGGCGCGGGTGGCGGGGAGGGAGGCGGCGGGGGTGGAGGCGGCGGAGGGCCCTCGCCCCATGGCCGGGACGGTGGCCGCCGCGGCGCTCCCGGGGGCGGCAACAGCGGCCCGGCCACCGTGGGGGCGCCGTACACGTCGTCGTCGGACCGGTGGTCCGCCCCGCGGCCTTCCCGGCCGGCGTTGCCGCCTTCGTGCCCGGGGGTACCGCCCGCGCCGCCCGCGCCGTAATGCTCCGGGCCGGCCCGGCCTAGTTCCCGCCCCTGCCCCGTGCCGCCCGGCCGGGCGTCCTCGGGTTCGCCCGTGGGGCCGCGCGCTCCTGGCGTGCCGCCGGGCTCCGCCCCCGCGCCGTCCCCCAGCCCCAAGTAGGGATGGGTGCCCGGGGCGGGCGGCCGATGCGGCGTACCAGGCCGGTACGAGCCCGAGCCCGCCCACACCGGACCGCCCGCGCCCCTGCCCCCGGTCACCGCCCCGGCACTGCGTGCCAAGCCCGTCGCCCGCGTCCCCACCGCCCCGCTCACCCACGCCAGCAGCGCCCCGGCGGCTCCCGCGCCCGCGCCCCAGGCGGCACCCAGCAGCAGGGCCGTGCCGAGATGCCCGCGCAGGTCGAGGCCCGCGCCGAAGGCGTCGGTACCGAGCACCGACAGGGAGGCGTCCACGGACACCTCGGTGAGGCGGCCCAGCAGCGGCAGCGTCACCGCGGTGGCGACGCCCAGCCGCAGCGCGCAGCGCACGGAGAGGCCGAGGAGACGCGCGTCGTCGGGCCCCACCGGCGTCCGTACCGCCGTGAGCACCCCGGCCAGCAGCATCATCAGCGCCGCGGCAACCCCCAGCAGCCACACCCGCCCGTCCAGCTCCGCCAGCCGCCCCAGCGTGACCGGCCGCTCGACGCCCGAGCCGAGCAGGTCGTCGAGAGGGGCCGGGAGGACCCCGACCAGCGCACCGGTGGCCCGCCCGTCCCACGGCACGAACAGGCCGATCGGGATGCCGAGCCAGACCCCGTTCGGCGCGCCCAGCAGCGCGGCCCCCGCGATCCGCCGGGGGTGGTCGTCGCCGATCGCCGCCCAGGCCGCCGCCGCGAGCCCGGCCGCCACCGCCGTCAGCGCCACCGTGACCAGGGCGGACACGGCCGGCCGCACCACCCGGTGCACGGCCTCGTACCCGCGCGGCAGCGGAGTGCGGCGCGAGGCCAGCAACGCGATCAGCAGCACCGCCGCGGACCAGACGAGACCGCCCAGCAACGTCGGCGCGGTGTCGACGGTGAACCCGACGGCGGCCCGGGCGTCCACGAGGTCACCGATCCGGTCGGGCAGCAGCCCGCCGATGTCGCCCACGTCGCCGAGCCCGGGAACCTCCAGCCCACCGCGACCGCCGTCACCCCCGCCGGGCAGGTCGTCGAGCCCGAGCGAGGCGCCGTCGATCGTGATCACGTCGTGCCCCGCCCAGGCCAGCCCGCCCGTCATCGCCGTGAACAGCGCGACCACCGTGCACACGCGCGCGAGGAGTTCGGCGGGAACGACGACAACTCCGGCCGCCCGCAGGGACCGCAGGAAGAAGAACGACAGGAACAGCGCCCCGACTAGGCTCACCCCCAGTGGCGTGATCTCGATGGCCGTGTGCGCCTGGGCACCTCGCAGACCGAACGAGGACACATCCCCGGCCGGGGTGACCGAACCACCCGCCCCGAGCGCCACGACCGCCGCGGTCATCGGCCCGAGCGAACCCGCCGCGTCCGCGTCCAGCAGACGCAGGCCGAGCGCCGCCGTGCCCGCCATGCCGATCAACGCCCAGCTCACGGATGCGATCGCGGACAGCAGTACGTCGGCCCACGGCACCCGGGCGCGGTGCCCCCCGGTTCCGACGCTCGTGGACGCGCTCATGGCAGACCCCCCGATCCGCTGCGCGGTCAGGTTGCCGCGCATGTCCCCCCTCGCGTGGAATACCACTCTCCGGGCAGGTTTCAACCCCGTCAACGGGAACGGCCGATGGGCGCCTACGCACTTTTCACAAGGCCCGACTTTCGGTCAGGGGCCCGAGCCTGAAATAGTTCCCCCCGATGTTCGACATCCCTAGACTCCCCGCGACGGGAGCACATCGGGGGACAACTCAGTGGGGCATGGAGTGCCGGAACTCGTACTGGAATCCAATGGACGGACCTGGACGCTCGATCCGTCCCGGTCATACGCGCTAGGACGCGATCCGCAGGGGGAGCTTGTTTTCGACGACGCCAGGGTCTCCTGGCGGCATGCCACGATCAGTTTCAACGGCCGCAGTTGGGTGGTCGAGGACCACGGCAGCACCAACGGCACGTTCGTGCACGGGCAGCGCGTCCAGCAGACGGAGCTGGGCGCCGGCACCGTGCTGAACCTCGGCAACGCGACCGACGGACCGCGCGTGAGCCTGACCGGTGCCCAGGCCCCGGCCGGCGCGCCGCAGGCCCAGCCGCAGCAGCAGCCGTACGCCGCACAGGGCGCGAACGCGGGCTGGGCCCAGCAGGCGCCGCCCGCGCAGGAGCCGTTCCAGCAGCAGGCACCGCCCCAGCAGGTGCCGCCGCAGCACGGGCAGCAGCACCAGGCCCAGCAGGCCGGCTGGCAGCAGCAACAGCCACCGCAGCAGGCCGCGCCGCAGCCGCAGCAGGCCGCGCCGCACTTCCCCCAGCAGCACGGATCAGGCGGCGCGGCGGGGGCGCCACCGGTCCACGGGGACCGCAGCCCGACCACGTTCCACCAGTTCTCGCTCGGCCGCGTCATGCGCATCGGCCGTGCCCTGGAGAACGACCTGGTCGTCTCCGACCTCCAGGTCTCCCGCAACCACGCGGAGTTCCACTCGACGCCCGACGGGCGCATGGAGATCCGCGACCTGGGCTCGCACAACGGCACGTACGTCAACGGCCAGCCGATCGCCAAGGGCGGCTCCCAGCTGCTCGGCCCGACCGACATCGTGGGCGTCGGCCACTCGACGTTCCAGATCGTCGGCGACCGGCTCGAGGAGTTCGTCGACACCGGTGAGGTCTCCTTCTCCGCCCGGCACCTGACCGTCACGGTCGACGGCGGCAAGCAGATCCTCAAGGACGTCTCCTTCGGCGTACCCGAGAAGTCGCTGATCGCCGTCATCGGCCCGTCAGGCTCCGGCAAGTCGACCCTGCTCAAGGCGCTCACCGGCTACCGGCCCGCCGACCAGGGCGAGGTCCTCTACGACAACCGGAACCTCTACAAGCAGTTCGCCGAGCTGCGCCAGCGCATCGGTCTGGTCCCGCAGGACGACATCCTGCACAAGGAGCTGACCGTCAAGAAGGCGCTCAAGTACGCGGCGAAGCTCCGCTTCCCGGCCGACACCACGGCCGCCGAGCGCGACGCCCGCATCGACGAGGTGCTGCGCGAGCTGAAGCTGGACATCCACAAGGACAAGAAGGTCACCTCCTTGTCCGGCGGACAGCGCAAGCGCGTCTCCGTCGCCCTGGAGCTGCTGACCAAGCCGTCGCTGATCTTCCTGGACGAGCCGACCTCCGGCCTCGACCCGGGCATGGACCGTGACGTCATGCAGCTGCTGCGCGGCCTCGCCGACGACGGCCGCACCGTCCTCGTCGTCACCCACTCGGTGGCCGAGCTGGCGACCTGCGACAAGCTCCTTGTGATGGCGCCGGGCGGTTCGGTGGCCTACTTCGGCCCGCCGGAGGAGGCGCTGAACTTCTTCGGCTACGACACCTGGGCCGACGTCTTCTCCGCCTTCGAGAACTACCGCGAGTACGACTGGGCGGGCCGCTGGAAGGGCTCGCAGCACTACCAGGTGTACGCCGCGGACCTGGACGCCGTCGCGCCGCAGTCCGTACAGGTACCGCCTATGCAGGCAATGAGGCCGCCGAAGCCGCAGGGCTGGATGTCCCAGTTCGTCACGCTGGTGCGGCGCTACACGTCGGTCATCGCCTCCGACAAGGGCTTCCTGGCCCTGATGGTGATCCTGCCGGCGGTGCTGGGCGCGGTCAGCCTGCTCATCGACGCGGACAAGGGCCTGCTGCCCAACCCGGCGAACCCGCAGACCGGCCGGATCATCCCCAACGGCACCGCCACCACGGTCCTGCTGATCCTCGCGGTCGGCGCCTGCTTCGCCGGTGCCGCGAACTCGGTCCGTGAGCTGATCAAGGAACGGGTGATCTACGAGCGGGAACGCGCGACGGGCCTGTCCCGGTCCGCGTACCTGATGTCCAAGGTCTTCGTGCTCGGCCTGATCACGGTGTTCCAGGGCCTGCTGGTCGGTGTGATCGGCTTCGCCACCCGCGAGATCCCGGAGGAGGGGCTGGTCCTCGGGGGGCTGACGCTGGTCGAGCTGTCCCTGCCGATCATGGCGCTGGGCTTCACCTCGATGATGTTCGGCCTGGTCATCTCCTCGCTGGTGAAGACCGCCGAGAAGACCATGCCGCTGCTGGTGATGTTCGCGATCATCCAGGTCGTCTTCACCGGCTGCCTCTTCGCCCTGAACGGCGCGGTCGGCGTCAACCAGTTCTCGTACCTGATGCCCTCGCGCTGGGCGGTCGCCGCGGCCGGTGCCACGCTGGACTTCAACAAGATCAGCCCGCCCGAGAAGGGGGCCGAGGCGGACCCGCTGTGGGAGCACACCGTGGGCGCCTGGGGCATGGACATGGCCGCGCTGATCGTCCTCGGCGTGATCTGCGGCTTCTTCGTCGCCCGCTTCCTGCGCCGGCACGAGCCCGAGGTCATGCGCAAGTAGGCCGAGGTCCGGCGGGCCCGAAGGCCCCCGTACGCCCCGAAGGGCGGCACCCCGTCAGGAGGGTGCCGCCCTTCGGCGTACGGTGCGGCGTCGGCGACGTCGTGAAGAGGTCCGCGCCGACCTCAGTACGCGCTGTCGACGTTGTCCATGGTGCCGTACTTGTCCGCGGCGTAGTTGCACGCGGCGACGATGTTGGCGACCGGGTCGTAGATGTTCTTCGAGGTGCCGGGGACGTGGTAGGCCGCGAAGGTCGGCGGGATGACCTGGAGCAGGCCCTTCGACGGGATGCCGTTGATGGCGTTGATGTCCCAGTCGTTGATGGCCTTCGGGTTGCCGGAGGACTCCCGCATGATGTTGCGGTGGATGCCCTCGTAGGTTCCGGGGATGCCGTGCTTCTTCATGATGGCGCGGGCCTCGCGGATCCAGCCGTCGAGGTTGTTCGGGTAGGACTTCGCGGCCTTCTTGACCTCGGTGCGCTGGGCGGACCGGCTGGTGGTCTCCTTCGCCTCGCGCTTGGCGGCGGCCTTCTTGGCGGTGGCCTTCTTCTCGGCGGTCGCCTTCTTGGCGGCCGCCTCCTGCTTGGCCTCGATGGCGGCGACCTTCTGGCTGGCGCCGGCGAGCTGGCCGGTGACCCCGGCGTGCACGTCCTGGATCTGCTTGGTGCTGTACGCCACCTTGGCCGTGGGAGCGGCCTCGCTCGTGGTCGTCGTCTGGCCGCTGGCCGGGACGGCGGTGAGGGCGACGGCGGCGGCGCCGAGCGCGCCGACACCGGCGATCGCGGCCTTCTGGGTGCGGTTCAGGGAACGACTGCGACCACGGGGAAGGATGTTCTTGAGCATGGCGGGATAGACCTCTTCGAATAGCGCGGAGGTCGCTCTCGTCCGGTGGGGACAGTTGGTGCTTCCGGCACAAACGCCGCGGGGGAGAACCCACGGCGCTGAGCGACGAGAGCAATTCTTAGCGGCCGCAAAATCCGGAGGCAAAGGTGTGACGTACGATCCGAGATAGTGGATCAGGGAACGACAAAGCGGGACAGATTGGACCATCTGCCCCGCTCAAAACGGACGAGTCGTTCTCCTACTCCCCTTCGTACGTGACGTGCGCCCTATGCCCGGGCTCACATCGACCCCCCACCCTTTTCACTGCTAGTTGCTGAAGCAATGCAATGTGTGAGTGAGTGCGCGACACCCTCCTACGGCAGGAGGAGATGGACGTCCCCGAACTCGTGCCACAGGTAGCGCCCGCGCACCGCCGCCTCGTACCCGCGGTCGATCGCCGCCCGCCCCGCCACCGCCTCCAGCATCAGCAGATGCGAGGCCTCCGGCTCGTGCAGCCCCGTCAGCAGGCCCTCCACCACCCGCACCCCGCGCTCGGGAGTCACCACCAGATCGGTCCACCCGGCACGCTCCCGTACGACCCCGTCGGCCCCGGCCGCCGACTCCACCGCCCGTACGGCCGTCGTCCCCACCGCCACAACGCGCCCGGCACCGGCGCGCGCCGCGTTGATCAGCCGCGCCGACGCCCGGGGCACCGCGAACCGCTCCGGATACGGCGGCTCGTGCGACTCGGCCGAGGCCACACCCGTGTGCAGCGACACCGGCGCGAACTGCACCCCGCGGCTCACCAGCTCCGCCACCAGCCGCGCCGTGAAGGGCCGCGCCGCGCTCGGCATCTCCGCGCTGCCCGTCCCGTCCGCGGACGGCAGCGCGAACACCGTCTGGTAGGCGGACAGCGGCTGGTCCCGCTCCGTGTAGGAGTACCGGATGGGCCGCCCGTACTCCCGCAGCAGCGCGGGCACCTCCGCTCCCGACACCCGCGCCCACCACAGCCGCTCCCCGCGCCCACTCAGCGGCTCCTCCAGCACCAGCCGCCCGCCCCCGGGCAGCCGCACCCTCGTCCCCGCCAGACCACCGCACCCGCGCCCCTCCACTCCCAGGGCACGCGCGCGCGGGACACCCCTTACTTCCGCACGCGCGCGCGTGGTGCCCCTGCCGTCCGGCTCCCGCAGCTCCACCGCCCACCGGCCGTCGTCCCCACGCGTGGAGAAGTGCACCACCACGCGCGCGTGCCCGACCCGCCCGTCCATGGCGGCGGCCAGCGTGGGGGAGGTGTTCACCACCAGCAGATCACCGGCCCGCAGCAGCCCCGGCAGCTCCGCGAACGCGTGGTGCGACACCTCGGTGCCGCGCGACACCAGCAGCCGTACGCCGTCCCGGTCGAGACCCGGCTCCCGCTGCTCGACCGGCACCCGGGCCGACAGCTCCTGTGGGACCCTCACCGCCAGCGACGACATCACCGCGCCTCCAGCAGCGCCGGAGCCCCGTAGCGCCCGCTCGCCGGACGCTCGTCCAGCAGCCGCAGCAGCGCGGGCACGACACTCGCCGGGTCCGGCCGCGGGTCGTCGTCGTCCGGCACGGCCGCCGCGTACAGATCCGTGGCCATGTCCCCCGGATCGACCGCCCAGACCCGCAGCCCCGGCTCCTCGGCGCCCAGCACCGCCGCCAGCTGGTCCAGGGCCGCCTTGGACGCGCCGTAGCCGCCCCACGTCTCGTACGCCTCGGCGGCCGCGTCCGAGCTGATGGTCACCACCGTGCCCGCGGGAGCCGCCCGCAGCAGCGGCAGCGCCTCACGGACCAGGCCGAGCGCGGCCACCACGTTCACCTCCAGAGCCCGCCGCAGACCCTCCATGGGCAGCTCCGCCAGCCGCACCAGCGGCTCGGCACCCAGCGCGCTCGCGTTGCTGACCAGCAGATCCACGCCGCCCAGCCGCCGCGCCTCCGTCACCAGCCCGGTCCGGTGCCAGGAGTCGGTGACGTCGCCGGGCAGCGCCGTCACGCGCGTGCCGTACGCCTCCAACGCCGTCGCCGTCTCCTTCAGCACCTCGGAACTCCGGGCGTCCAGCACCAGGTCCCACCCCCGGGCCGCCAGCGCCTCGGCGAGCGCCCGGCCCAGTCCCTTCGACGCCCCCGTGATGATCGCCACCGGCATGACACACGTCCCCTCGTCGTCCCCGCCGTCCGTCCGGCCGGCGTGATCCTCAACGTAGGAACCGGAGCCCACCCGCCGCCTCGGGCACGGGCCCCAACCGGCCAGGGCCCTTCGCCCTAGGCCCGCCGGGCGGGACCCCCGACCTAGGCCCACCGCCCTAGGCGAGGCCCGTCACGGGGCCGATCCCGCCCGCACCCCCCGCGGGTACCGTGAGGACATGAGTCACGGCCCCCGGTCCGGCCTCACCGCGGTGAGTTCCGCGCTGCTGGCCATGAGCAGGCACCTCGAGGTGCGCGACGTCCTCAAGACGATCGTCGCCTCGGCCCGCGAGCTGCTCGACGCGCAGTACGCCGCCCTCGGCGTCCCCGACGACCACGGCGGCTTCGCCCAGTTCGTGGTCGACGGCGTCAGCGACGAGCAGTGGAAGGCCATCGGCCCCCTGCCGCGTCAGCACGGCATCCTCGCCGCCATGCTCCAGGAGGCCACCCCCCAGCGTCTGGGTGACGTCCGCAAGGACCCCCGCTTCGGCGGCTGGCCCTCCGCCCATCCCGACCTGGTCGACTTCCTGGGCCTGCCGATCCGCGACGGCGACGAGGTGCTCGGGGCCCTGTTCCTCGCCAACAAGAACTGCCCCAAACCGACGGGCACCTGCGGCTTCACGCAGGACGACGAGGAACTGCTCGGCATCCTCGCCCAGCACGCCGCGATCGCCCTCACCAACGCGCGCCTGTACGAACGCAGCCGCGAGCTGACCATCGCCGAGGAGCGCTCCCGCCTCGCCCACGAGCTGCACGACGCGGTGAGCCAGAAGCTGTTCTCGCTGCGCCTGACCGCCCAGGCCGCCGCCGCCCTGGTCGACCGCGACCCCGCGCGGGCCAAGGGCGAGCTGCACCAGGTCGCCACACTCGCCGCCGAGGCCGCCGACGAGCTGCGCGCCGCCGTCGTCGAGCTGCGCCCCGCCGCGCTGGAGGAGGACGGCCTCGTCGCCACCCTGCGCACCCAGATCCAGGTCCTCGACCGCGCCCACAGCGCGCGCGTGACCTTCACCGGCCACGGCGTCAAGGCCCTGCCCGCCGCCCAGGAGGAGGCGATGCTGCGCGTGGCCCAGGAGGCCCTGCACAACGCCCTGCGCCACTCCGGGGCGGAGCACGTCCAGGTGACCCTGCGCCGACGCGGCACCGGAACCGTCCTGCGGATCACCGACGACGGCAGCGGTTTCGACCCGCGCACGGTACGCCGCGCCGGACGCCACCTCGGCCTGGTCTCGATGCGGGACCGGGCCGGCGGCACCGGCGGCAGGCTGACCGTGCGGTCCGCGCCCGGCGAGGGCACCACGATCGAGATGGAGGTTCCCGGTGGCTGACGCGATCAAGGTGCTCATCGTCGACGACCACCAGGTGGTCCGCCGGGGGCTGCGCACCTTCCTGGAGATACAGGACGACATCGAGGTGGTCGGCGAGGCCGCGGACGGCGCCGAGGGCGTCGACCGCGCCCAGGAGCTGAAGCCCGACGTGATCCTCATGGACGTCAAGATGCCGGGCATGGACGGCGTCGAAGCGCTGCGCAGACTCCGGGAACTGGACAACCACGCGCGCGTGCTGATCGTCACCAGCTTCACCGAGCAGCGCACCGTGGTCCCGGCCCTGCGCGCGGGCGCGGCCGGGTACGTGTACAAGGACGTCGACCCCGACGCGCTGGCCGGTGCCATCCGCTCCGTCCACGCCGGCCACATCCTGCTCCAGCCCGAGGTCGCGGGCGCCCTCCTGAGCCAGGAGGAGAGCACCCCCGGGACCGGCCGGGCCGGGTCCCTCACGGAGCGGGAACACGAGGTGCTGGGCCTGATAGCGGACGGCCGCTCGAACCGGGAGATCGCGCGTGCGCTGGTCCTCTCGGAGAAGACGGTGAAGACCCACGTCTCGAACATCCTGATGAAACTCGACCTCGCGGACCGCACCCAGGCCGCCCTGTGGGCCGTACGCCACGGTGTGGCCGGCTGATCCCGTACGCGGCGACGCGGCGGAGGGTTCCCCTCCGGTCGGAGATTCATACCGTCGTGGGAATGTCCCCCATATGGCGCATCCTTCGAGGGGTCCGGCCGTTCTTCAGTGCGCACCACGGCGACTGCCGCGGTGATCGCAAGGAGGGCTTGTAAGTGAAGAACCTGAAGAAGGCAGCGGCCGTGACGATGGTGGCCGGCGGCCTGATCGCCGCCGGTGCGGGCATGGCCTCCGCCACCGACGGCGGCTCCCACGCCCACGGCAAGGCCATCGGCTCCCCGGGCGTCGCCTCCGGCAACCTGGTCCAGGCGCCGATCCACATCCCGGTCAACGCCGTCGGCAACAGCGTCAACGTCATCGGCGTCCTGAACCCGGCCTTCGGCAACCTGGGCGTCAACCACTGACCCCGGTCACACACGATGCCTGCGGCCTCCCGGGACCACTGGGAGGCCGCATCGGCAATATCCAGCCCGTCCGGCGTTTGAGGACGAGGCCCGTTCAGGGCCGAAAGCGGGGTCTGGGGGCGCAGCCCCCGGGACGGTCACACCAACACGGAGCACCGGCCGGAGAAGTCGGTCACCGCATCCCCCGCTCCACCACAACGGAGTTGTACGCCGCGACCTGCGCCCGCCGAGCCACCCGCTCCACCGGCCTGAGCGCATCCCCCCGCGCGGCCATCTCGGACGCGCTCACCGCACCCCCGTGCCCGTTCTCGGACGCCAGCGACACCAGCATCCCCACCCGCTGCGCCATCTCCAGCACCCGCACCGCCCGCGGCGGATACCCCGGCGCCAGCACCTCCCGTCCCCGCTCCGCTCGCGCCCGGTACGCCGCGACCGCCGCCTCCGCCACCGGCCCCGAACCGGCGACGTCCAGCCGCGTCAGCACCTCCGTCGCGTCCCGCAACGCCTCCGCCAGCTCCCGCTCCGCCTCCCCGAGCGAGGGCACGTCCGCCGGCGGCGCCTCCCGCACCGGCAGGCAGTGCCAGACGACCTCGACGTGCACGTCACCCTCGGGCCCCGCCTCGTACACCTCCGGCACCAGCCCCAGCGCGGCCCCCTCGCAGATCACCGCCTCCTCGGCCTCCAGCGCCCGCGCGTTGAACTCCGGCGGCCCGCTCAGCCCCAGCGGATGCCCCGGCGCGGGCAGCGCGACCCGCAGCCCGGACGCCCCGAGCGCCCGCAGCCGCCCCAGCGCCAGTGTGAGACCGACCGGGGCGTCCTCGCCCGGCAGCCCCTCCACCCGGTGCACCGCGTCCTCGCCCACGACCGCGGCCGCGGCGTCGTCCGGCGAGACCATATGGGCAATTAGGGCATTTCCCCAGGCGGCAAGGCGCCCTGCGCGTGGTTCCGAGAGCATCCCCCCACCCTAAGGACCGGACCGATGGAACGGTGCGGCCGACCGGTGGCGTAGATTTCCTGGAGGGGCCTGCGCCCACCGGCGCCGCGGCCCGAGTCACAGGTGTACGCGACAGCCGAGACCGGCCACAATGCAAGGGGAGACAACGCGCTCATGAGCGATGTTCTGGAGCTTCAGGACGTATCCGTGGTCCGCGAGGGCCGGGCTCTGGTGGACCAGGTCTCCTGGTCGGTCAAGGAGGGCGAGCGCTGGGTCATCCTCGGCCCCAACGGCGCCGGCAAGACCACCCTCCTCAATGTCGCGTCCAGCTACCTCTACCCGAGCACCGGCACCGCCACCATCCTCGGCGAGACCCTCGGCAAGCCCGGCACCGACGTCTTCGAGCTGCGCCCGCGCATCGGCGTCGCCGGCATCGCCATGGCCGACAAGCTGCCCAAGCGCCAGACCGTCCTGCAGACCGTGCTCACCGCCGCGTACGGCATGACCGCCGGCTGGCAGGAGGAGTACGAGGACATCGACGAGCAGCGCGCCCGCGCCTTCCTCGACCGCCTCGGCATGACCGAGTACCTGGAGCGCAGGTTCGGCACCCTCTCCGAGGGCGAGCGCAAGCGCACGCTGATCGCCCGCGCCCTGATGACCGACCCCGAGCTGCTCCTCCTCGACGAGCCGGCCGCCGGTCTCGACCTCGGCGGCCGCGAGGACCTCGTCCGCCGCCTCGGCCGGCTCGCCCGCGACCCCATCGCGCCCTCCATGATCATGGTGACCCACCACGTCGAGGAGATCGCCCCGGGCTTCACCCACGTCCTGATGATCCGTCAGGGCAAGGTCCTGGCCGCCGGACCGCTGGAGCTCGAACTCACCTCCCGCAACCTGTCCCTGTGCTTCGGACTCCCGCTCATCGTCGAGCAGGCCGGGGACCGGTGGACGGCGAAGGGGCTCCCGCTGTCCTGACCCGCCCCCCGTGCGCCCTGTCCCCGGTGGTCCCAACGGACCTACCATGACAGCGTGAACGACATCGACGCATGGGTTTGGTGGCTCGTCGCCGCGGCAGCGCTCGGAATCCCGCTCGTGGTGACCGCGATGCCGGAGTTCGGGATGTTCGCCGTCGGCGCGGTCGCCGCGGCCGTCGCCTCCGGACTGGGCGCCGACCTCGTCGTCCAGGTACTCGTCTTCGTCATCGTCTCCGTCGCCCTCATCGCCGTCGTCCGGCCCATCGCCGCCCGGCACCGCGCCCAACAGCCCCAACTGGCCACGGGAGTGGACGCCCTGAGAGGCAGACAGGCCGTCGTGCTGGAGCGGGTGGACGGCTCGGGCGGCCGCATCAAACTGGCCGGGGAGATCTGGTCGGCACGGGCCCTGGACACCGGCCGTGCCTTCGAGCCCGGCGAGGAAGTGGACGTCGTGGAGATCGACGGGGCCACGGCCGTGATCATGTGATCTGGCCGTGCACAACTGGCCCGAACGTCCCCCGCGTCGTGCGACGGTCTGTCAGACTCGACCGGCAAGATCCTCAACAGCCGTAAGATCAGCAGTAGTCAGGCTCAGACAGGTCAACAGGACCTGCTCAACAAGATCTGGTCAATAGGATCTGCCGGAGCGCCGAGGCGGAGAAGGGGACGGACACCCACGATGGAACCGGTCATCATCGTCCTGATCATCCTGGTGGTGTTGGTCTTCATCGCCCTGATCAAGACCATCCAGGTCATTCCACAGGCCAGCGCCGCCATCGTCGAGCGCTTCGGCCGCTACACGCGGACACTCAACGCGGGCCTCAACATCGTGGTCCCGTTCATCGACACCATCCGCAACCGCATCGACCTGCGTGAACAGGTCGTCCCCTTCCCGCCGCAGCCGGTCATCACCCAGGACAACCTGGTCGTCAACATCGACACCGTCATCTACTACCAGGTGACCGACGCCCGCGCCGCGACCTACGAGGTCGCCAGCTACATCCAGGCGATCGAGCAGCTCACCGTCACCACCCTGCGCAACATCATCGGCGGCATGGACCTGGAGCGGACCCTGACCTCCCGCGAGGAGATCAACGCGGCGCTGCGCGGCGTCCTCGACGAGGCCACCGGCAAGTGGGGCATCCGCGTCAACCGCGTCGAGCTGAAGGCTATCGAACCGCCCACCTCCATCCAGGACTCGATGGAGAAGCAGATGCGCGCCGACCGCGACAAGCGCGCCGCGATCCTCCAGGCCGAAGGTGTCCGGCAGTCCGAGATCCTGCGCGCCGAGGGCGAGAAGCAGTCCCAGATCCTGCGCGCCGAGGGTGAGGCCAAGGCCGCAGCCCTGCGCGCCGAGGGCGAGGCCCAGGCCGTCCGCACGGTCTTCGAGGCCATCCACGCCGGCGACCCGGACCAGAAGCTGCTCTCCTACCAGTACCTCCAGATGCTCCCCAAGATCGCCGAGGGCGACGCCAACAAGCTATGGATCGTCCCCAGCGAAATCGGCGACGCCCTCAAGGGCCTTTCGGGAGCCATGGGCAACCTCGGCGGCCTGGGCGGCGGTTCGGGCAGCGGAGGCGGCAACGGCGGCGCGAGCGTCCCCGCCCAGGAACGCCGAGAGAAGCCGTCGATCGACTGACGGTACTCATTGGGTGCCGGGTGCCCCGTAGCGCCCCGTCAGGGGCGCGGGGAACTGCGCGACCAGCCACCACGAACCCGCAGTCAGCGACGCTCCTCAACCGCTACGGCGCAGACTCACGCGGCGTCCAACACCAACCACTCCGGCAACGCCGCGAAGTCGTCCCGGGCCAGCGCCAGCAACATCGCATCGGCAGGCGTCGGCTCGAACGGCTTCCGCAACAGCGGCATCCCCGCCTGCTCCGGCGTCCGGTTCGCCTTGCGGTGATTGTCCTCCGCACACGAGGCCACCGTGTTCAGCCACGTGTCCTGCCCGCCGTGCGACCGCGGCACCACGTGGTCGACGGTCGTCGCCCGTCGCCCGCAGTACGCGCACCGGTGCCGGTCCCGGACCAGTACCCCCCGCCTCGACCACGGGGCGCGTCTTCGGAACGGCACCCGTACGTATTGGCACAGCCTGATCACCCGTGGCGCGGGTATGTCGAGCGCGGCTCCGCGCATCCGCAGCGAGGGGTGGGCCTGCTCGACGACGGCCTTGTCCTGGAGCACCAGCACGACGGCTCGATTCAGCGTCACCGTCGACAACGGCTCGAAGCTCGCGTTCAGCACCAGCGTGTCCCGCATACCAGCCCACCTCCCGTGCGCACCGGCCCACCCCCTGGCGGGCTGGAACAACTCTGGCCGGGCACGCCGGGATGGACAACGCAATATCTGCTGCTCCGACGAGGGACGCGCCCCCGCCACCCCCGGCAACAAAAATGCCCGCCCCTGATCCATTCCAAGACCGGGGGCGGGCAAACGTTCCATGAACGCTCGGAACACTCAGCTGTCCGCGGGCACCTCGTACTCGGCGATGAGCTGGGCCCGCGCGAGCGTGTGGAACCGCAGGTTGAAGCCGACGAAGGCGGGGGTGCCGTCCGCGTCCGGTCCGAGCTTCTCCTGGTCCACGGCGTACACCGTGAACACGTACCGGTGCGGCCCGTCCCCGGCCGGCGGCGCGGCACCGCCGAACTCCTTGGTGCCGTAGTCGTTGCGCGCCTGTACGGCACCCTGGGGCAGCCCTTCGAACGTGCCGCTGCCCGCCCCGGCCGGCAGCTCGGTCACCGAGGCCGGGATGTCGAACACCACCCAGTGCCAGAACCCGCTGCCCGTGGGGGCGTCCGGGTCGTAGCACGTCACGGCGAAGCTCTTGGTCTCGGCGGGGAAACCCTCCCACCGCAGGTGCGGGGAGGTGTTGCCGGCCGCGTGGACCTGGTCGTCCTTGAGCGTGCCGCCCTCCGGGACGTCCTCGCTCGTGACGGTGAACGACGGCACGGGCGGGTGGAAGTCATGGGGGAGCGGACGCCGCTTCAGCTCGGTCACCTCGGTACCTCCTGAATGGTCTGGTGCAGAGATGACCGAGCCTAGATCCTTCTAGAACCAGTTGCGCTTGCTGCCGACCTCCGACAGCCACTGGTTGAGGTACGCGGTCCAGTCGGTGCCCTGGTAGTCGTTCAGCCCGACCTTGAAGGAGCGGAACGTGTCGCTGCCCTCGCTGAACAGACCGGGCTTCTTGTCCATCTCCAGCACGACGTCCATCGCCTGCGCGTCGGCCACGAAGCTCAGCTCGACCTGGTTCAGCCCGCGGTACTGCTGCGGCGGGAGGAACTCGATCTCCTGGTAGAAGGGCAGCTGCTGCCGCGTCCCCCGGATGTGACCGCGCTCCATGTCCGCGCTCTTGAAGCGGAAGCCCAGGCCGATGAACGCGTCCAGGATCGCCTTCTGCGCCGGCAGCGGGTGCACGTTGATGGCGTCCAGGTCACCGGAGTCCACGGCGCGCGCGATCTCCAGCTCCGTGGTGACACCGATGTTCATCCCGCGCAGCGACTGCCCGTCGATCATGGTGATCGGCGTCTCCCACGGGATCTCGAGCCCGAAGGGCACCGCGTGCACCACGCCGGCCTTCAGCTGGAAGGCCCCACCGAGCCGCACCTTGGTGAACTCGATGTCCTGCTTGTACTCCTGGTCACCGCTCTCCACCTCGACCTTGGCCTGGAGCCCGACCGACAGCCCCTCGATCTCCTGGTCGACGGACCCTCCCTGGATCCGCACCTCGCCCTGGACGACACCCCCCGGTACGACGTTGACCTCGCTCAGCACGGTCTCCACCGAAGCCCCGCCGGCCCCCAGGCTCGCGAGCAGCTTCTTGAACGCCATGTCTCTCCCTCTCCAGGCTTGCGTGTGAACCCTCGATCCCTACAAACGCGATCCGGCCGTGGCCGGTTCCGCGCGCCACACCCTGGCAAGGCGGACGCTCCCTGACCACCCCCGCGCACGGTCCCGGCTGCGTTACGCTCGGACGGCATGATCGCGAGCCCCGACCGTACGCCCCTGCCCAGGGAATTCTTCGACCGCCCCATCCTCGAGGTGGCCCCCGACCTCCTGGGCCGCATCCTGGTGCGCAACACCCCCGACGGCCCGATCGCCCTCCGCCTGACGGAGGTGGAGGCCTACGACGGTCAGAACGATCCCGGCTCGCACGCCTACCGCGGTCGCACCCCCCGCAACGACGTGATGTTCGGTGCCCCCGGACACGTGTACGTCTACTTCACCTACGGCATGTGGTTCTGCATGAACCTGGTGTGCGGACCTGAGGGCAGGGCGAGCGCGGTCCTGCTCCGCGCCGGCGAGATCATCGAGGGCGCCGAGCTGGCCCGGACCCGTCGGCAATCCGCCCGCAACGACAAGGAACTGGCCAAAGGCCCGGCCCGCCTCGCCACCGCCCTGGACGTGGACCGCGCCTTGAACGGCACGGACGCGTGCACGACCGAGGACACCCCTCTGCGCATCCTGACCGGTGCCCACGTCCCCGGTGACCAGGTACGCAACGGGCCCAGGACCGGTGTGGCCGGTGAAGGCGGCGTGCACCCCTGGCGCTACTGGGTCGCCGACGACCCGACGGTCAGCCCGTACCGGGCCCATGTCCCCAGGAAGCGCCGAAGTTGACTCTCCCTTGGCAGACGCGTAACGTGGCCCGAGCCGCTTGACCCGGGTACGGCAATCGCCTGCAGCCGGAAGCGGCCAACCCACTACCTACGACTTCCCTCAGCGGGAGCGAATTCGGCGTGCCCGCATGCCTGAATTCAATCTCGCGGGACTCGATTATGAGTCCACGGAGAGATCGGCTAACGTAGTGAATGTCGAAAGGCCGACGAGCGAAAGCCCGAAAGCAGTCGACAAACCCGCCGACCGGGAATCGGATCGAAAAGGATCTGATAGAGTCGGAAACGCAAGACCGAAGGGAAGCGCCCGGAGGAAAGCCCGAGAGGGTGAGTACAAAGGAAGCGTCCGTTCCTTGAGAACTCAACAGCGTGCCAAAAGTCAACGCCAGATATGTTGATACCCCGACCTGATCGGATCTCCGTTCGGGTTGAGGTTCCTTTGAAGTAACACAACAGCGAGGACGCTGTGAACGGTCGGATTATTCCTCCGACTGTTCCGCTCCCGTGATGTAAAGCATTCACGGAGAGTTTGATCCTGGCTCAGGACGAACGCTGGCGGCGTGCTTAACACATGCAAGTCGAACGATGAACCACTTCGGTGGGGATTAGTGGCGAACGGGTGAGTAACACGTGGGCAATCTGCCCTGCACTCTGGGACAAGCCCTGGAAACGGGGTCTAATACCGGATACTGATCCGCCTGGGCATCCAGGCGGTTCGAAAGCTCCGGCGGTGCAGGATGAGCCCGCGGCCTATCAGCTTGTTGGTGAGGTAGTGGCTCACCAAGGCGACGACGGGTAGCCGGCCTGAGAGGGCGACCGGCCACACTGGGACTGAGACACGGCCCAGACTCCTACGGGAGGCAGCAGTGGGGAATATTGCACAATGGGCGAAAGCCTGATGCAGCGACGCCGCGTGAGGGATGACGGCCTTCGGGTTGTAAACCTCTTTCAGCAGGGAAGAAGCGAAAGTGACGGTACCTGCAGAAGAAGCGCCGGCTAACTACGTGCCAGCAGCCGCGGTAATACGTAGGGCGCAAGCGTTGTCCGGAATTATTGGGCGTAAAGAGCTCGTAGGCGGCTTGTCACGTCGGTTGTGAAAGCCCGGGGCTTAACCCCGGGTCTGCAGTCGATACGGGCAGGCTAGAGTTCGGTAGGGGAGATCGGAATTCCTGGTGTAGCGGTGAAATGCGCAGATATCAGGAGGAACACCGGTGGCGAAGGCGGATCTCTGGGCCGATACTGACGCTGAGGAGCGAAAGCGTGGGGAGCGAACAGGATTAGATACCCTGGTAGTCCACGCCGTAAACGGTGGGCACTAGGTGTGGGCAACATTCCACGTTGTCCGTGCCGCAGCTAACGCATTAAGTGCCCCGCCTGGGGAGTACGGCCGCAAGGCTAAAACTCAAAGGAATTGACGGGGGCCCGCACAAGCGGCGGAGCATGTGGCTTAATTCGACGCAACGCGAAGAACCTTACCAAGGCTTGACATACACCGGAAACGTCCAGAGATGGGCGCCCCCTTGTGGTCGGTGTACAGGTGGTGCATGGCTGTCGTCAGCTCGTGTCGTGAGATGTTGGGTTAAGTCCCGCAACGAGCGCAACCCTTGTCCCGTGTTGCCAGCAAGCCCTTCGGGGTGTTGGGGACTCACGGGAGACCGCCGGGGTCAACTCGGAGGAAGGTGGGGACGACGTCAAGTCATCATGCCCCTTATGTCTTGGGCTGCACACGTGCTACAATGGCCGGTACAATGAGCTGCGATACCGCAAGGTGGAGCGAATCTCAAAAAGCCGGTCTCAGTTCGGATTGGGGTCTGCAACTCGACCCCATGAAGTCGGAGTCGCTAGTAATCGCAGATCAGCATTGCTGCGGTGAATACGTTCCCGGGCCTTGTACACACCGCCCGTCACGTCACGAAAGTCGGTAACACCCGAAGCCGGTGGCCCAACCCCTTGTGGGAGGGAGCTGTCGAAGGTGGGACTGGCGATTGGGACGAAGTCGTAACAAGGTAGCCGTACCGGAAGGTGCGGCTGGATCACCTCCTTTCTAAGGAGCACATGGCCGACTGCAGGCAAATGTCCTGCACGGTTGCTCATGGGTGGAACGTTGACTACTCGGCCTGGTTCACGGGTCGGAGGCTGCAAGTACTGCTCTTCGGAGCGTGGAAAGCACGATCTCCGGACGGAACCTGGTCGGGCACGCTGTTGGGTATCTGAGGGAATGAGTTTCCTTCAGTTGCCGGCCCCAGTGCACTCGGGAGTTTTTCCCGGGGTGATGGGTGGTTGGTCGTTGTTTGAGAACTGCACAGTGGACGCGAGCATCTGTGGCCAAGTTTTTAAGGGCGCACGGTGGATGCCTTGGCACCAGGAACCGATGAAGGACGTGGGAGGCCACGATAGGCCCCGGGGAGTCGTCAACCAGGCTTTGATCCGGGGGTGTCCGAATGGGGAAACCCGGCAGTCGTCATGGGCTGTCACCCGCTGCTGAACACATAGGCAGTGTGGAGGGAACGCGGGGAAGTGAAACATCTCAGTACCCGCAGGAAGAGAAAACAACCGTGATTCCGGGAGTAGTGGCGAGCGAAACCGGATGAGGCCAAACCGTATACGTGTGAGACCCGGCAGGGGTTGCGTGTGCGGGGTTGTGGGATCTCTCTTTCACGGTCTGCCGGCCGTGAGACGAGTCAGAAACCGTTGATGTAGGCGAAGGACATGCGAAAGGTCCGGCGTAGAGGGTAAGACCCCCGTAGTCGAAACATCAGCGGCTCGTTGGAGAGACACCCAAGTAGCACGGGGCCCGAGAAATCCCGTGTGAATCTGGCGGGACCACCCGCTAAGCCTAAATATTCCCTGGTGA
Source organism: Streptomyces sp. BBFR25 (assembly GCF_044590125.1). Taxonomy (NCBI): domain Bacteria; kingdom Bacillati; phylum Actinomycetota; class Actinomycetes; order Kitasatosporales; family Streptomycetaceae; genus Streptomyces; species Streptomyces sp. BBFR25. The sequence goes on along the minus strand of NZ_CP172447.1, from coordinate 2,088,725 downwards.
CCGATAGCGGATAGTACCGTGAGGGAATGGTGAAAAGTACCGCGGGAGCGGAGTGAAATAGTACCTGAAACCGTGTGCCTACAAGCCGTGGGAGCGTCGCGCAAGGACTTGTCCTTGCGTCGTGACTGCGTGCCTTTTGAAGAATGAGCCTGCGAGTTTGCGGTGTGTTGCGAGGTTAACCCGGGTGGGGAAGCCGTAGCGAAAGCGAGTCCGAATAGGGCGTTTTAGTAGCACGCTCAAGACCCGAAGCGGAGTGATCTAGCCATGGGCAGGTTGAAGCGGCTGTAAGAGGTCGTGGAGGACCGAACCCACCAGGGTTGAAAACCTGGGGGATGACCTGTGGTTAGGGGTGAAAGGCCAATCAAACTCCGTGATAGCTGGTTCTCCCCGAAATGCATTTAGGTGCAGCGTCGTGTGTTTCTTGCCGGAGGTAGAGCACTGGATAGGCGATGGGCCCTACCGGGTTACTGACCTTAGCCAAACTCCGAATGCCGGTAAGTGAGAGCGCGGCAGTGAGACTGTGGGGGATAAGCTCCATGGTCGAGAGGGAAACAGCCCAGAGCATCGACTAAGGCCCCTAAGCGTACGCTAAGTGGGAAAGGATGTGGAGTCGCACAGACAACCAGGAGGTTGGCTTAGAAGCAGCCACCCTTGAAAGAGTGCGTAATAGCTCACTGGTCTAGTGATTCCGCGCCGACAATGTAGCGGGGCTCAAGCGTACCGCCGAAGTCGTGTCATTGCAGCAATACGGCCAACGCCGGCTGTGATGGGTAGGGGAGCGTCGTGTGCCGGGTGAAGCAGCCGCGGAAGCGAGTTGTGGACGGTTCACGAGTGAGAATGCAGGCATGAGTAGCGATACAAACGTGAGAAACGTTTGCGCCGATTGACTAAGGGTTCCTGGGTCAAGCTGATCTGCCCAGGGTAAGTCGGGACCTAAGGCGAGGCCGACAGGCGTAGTCGATGGATAACCGGTTGATATTCCGGTACCCGCTGTGAAGCGTCAAACATTGAACCAGGCGATGCTAAGTCCGTGAAGCCGCCCCTGATCTCTTCGGAGTGAGGGGGAGTGGTGGAGCCGATGATCCAGACCTGTAGTAGGTGAGTGATGGGGTGACGCAGGAAGGTAGTCCATCCCGGGCGGTGGTTGTCCCGGGGTAAGGGTGTAGGCCGCAAGGTAGGTAAATCCGCCTTGCATACGGCTGAGACCTGATGCCGAGCCGATTGTGGTGAAGTGGATGATCCTATGCTGTCGAGAAAAGCCTCTAGCGAGTTTCATGGCGGCCCGTACCCTAAACCGACTCAGGTGGTCAGGTAGAGAATACCGAGGCGTTCGGGTGAACTATGGTTAAGGAACTCGGCAAAATGCCCCCGTAACTTCGGGAGAAGGGGGGCCACGTCCGGTGACGAGTCTTGCACTCCGAGCTGGGGGTGGCCGCAGAGACCAGCGAGAAGCGACTGTTTACTAAAAACACAGGTCCGTGCGAAGCCGTAAGGCGATGTATACGGACTGACGCCTGCCCGGTGCTGGAACGTTAAGGGGACCGGTTAGCTCCATTTCGGTGGGGCGAAGCTGAGAACTTAAGCGCCAGTAAACGGCGGTGGTAACTATAACCATCCTAAGGTAGCGAAATTCCTTGTCGGGTAAGTTCCGACCTGCACGAATGGCGTAACGACTTCTCGACTGTCTCAACCATAGGCCCGGTGAAATTGCACTACGAGTAAAGATGCTCGTTTCGCGCAGCAGGACGGAAAGACCCCGGGACCTTTACTACAGTTTGATATTGGTGTTCGGTTCGGCTTGTGTAGGATAGCTGGGAGACTTTGAAGCTCGCACGCCAGTGTGGGTGGAGTCGTCGTTGAAATACCAGTCTGGTCGTGCTGGATGTCTAACCTGGGTCCGTGATCCGGATCAGGGACAGTGTCTGATGGGTAGTTTAACTGGGGCGGTTGCCTCCTAAAGAGTAACGGAGGCGCCCAAAGGTTCCCTCAGCCTGGTTGGCAATCAGGTGTTGAGTGTAAGTGCACAAGGGAGCTTGACTGTGAGACCGACGGGTCGAGCAGGGACGAAAGTCGGGACTAGTGATCCGGCGGTGGCTTGTGGAAGCGCCGTCGCTCAACGGATAAAAGGTACCCCGGGGATAACAGGCTGATCTTCCCCAAGAGTCCATATCGACGGGATGGTTTGGCACCTCGATGTCGGCTCGTCGCATCCTGGGGCTGGAGTCGGTCCCAAGGGTTGGGCTGTTCGCCCATTAAAGCGGTACGCGAGCTGGGTTTAGAACGTCGTGAGACAGTTCGGTCCCTATCCGCTGTGCGCGTAGGAGTCTTGAGAAGGGCTGTCCCTAGTACGAGAGGACCGGGACGGACGAACCTCTGGTGTGCCAGTTGTCCTGCCAAGGGCATGGCTGGTTGGCTACGTTCGGGAGGGATAACCGCTGAAAGCATCTAAGCGGGAAGCCTGCTTCGAGATGAGGACTCCCACCCCCTTGAGGGGTTAAGGCTCCCAGTAGACGACTGGGTTGATAGGCCGGATCTGGAAGCACCGTGAGGTGTGGAGGTGACCGGTACTAATAGGCCGAGGGCTTGTCCTCAGTTGCTCGCGTCCACTGTGTTAGTTCTGAGGCAACGACCGTTGCCGGATTTGAGCAGAACGCCACAATTAAAGAGTGTGCTTGTTCGCTCGAAACCATTAGGGTTTCGGTGGTCATAGCGTAGGGGAAACGCCCGGTTACATTTCGAACCCGGAAGCTAAGCCTTACAGCGCCGATGGTACTGCAGGGGGGACCCTGTGGGAGAGTAGGACGCCGCCGAACAATCTTTGGAAAGGACCCCTGGTCCCCAGCGTTCAGCTGGGGACCAGGGGTCCTTTCGTTTTTCCAGGGCGCACCGGGTAGCCGGCTGCGCGAGAATGACTTGCAGTACCGAAGACAGGAGTCACCGATGACCACCAACTCTCCCGACGACCGACCGGAGCGCGACCAGCGGCGACGGGACAGTGGTGACCGCGGTGACCGCAGGGGTCAGCGCGGTGACCGTGGTGGGTTCCGCCGTGATGACCGCCGGGGCGGCGACGCCCGTGGCGGACAGGGTGGCGGCTTCCGCCGGGACGACCGCGACCGTGGCCCTCGCCGCGACGATCGCGATCGTGGAGGCGACCGTCCGTCCTTCCGTCGTGACGACCGTGGTGGGGACCGTCCGTCCTTCCGGCGTGACGACCGTCGTGATGACCGTGGCGGTGACCGTCCCTCGTACCGGCGTGACGACCGCCGTGATGACCGTGGTGGCGAGCGCCCTCCCTTCCGGCGTGACGACCGACGTGACGACCGTCGTGATGACCGTGGTGGGCCGCGCGGTGGTTTCCGGCGTGATGACCGGCGTGACGACCGCCGTGACGGTCGGCGTGAGGACAGCCGTGGTGGTGGTTACGGACGTCGTGACGATCGCGATCGTGGGGGCGACCGTCCCTCGTACCGTCGCGATGACCGGCGTGACGACCGTGGTGGGGACCGTCCGTCCTTCCGGCGTGACGACCGACGTGATGACCGTGGCGGTGACCGTCCGTCCTTCCGGCGTGACGACCGGCGTGACGACCGGCGTGACGACCGACGTGACGACCGTGGCGGTGACCGTCCCTCGTACCGGCGTGACGACCGTCGTGATGACCGTGGTGGCGACCGTCCGTCCTTCCGGCGTGACGACCGGCGTGACGACCGTGGCGGTGACCGTCCCTCGTACCGGCGTGACGACCGACGTGACGACCGTGGTGGCGACCGTCCCCCCTTCCGGCGTGACGACCGGCGGGATGACAGGGGTGGCGACCGGCCTCCCTTCCGCCGTGACGACCGGGGCGATCGTGGTGGCTTCCGGCGGGACGACAACCGTGGTGAGCGGGGTGGCGACCGCGGTGGGTTCCGCGGGCGGGACGACCGCGGCGGCCGTGGTCCCCGGCGTGACGACCGGGGTGGGCGGCCCGGCGGTTACCGGGGGCGTGACGACCGGCACGGTGGCGGCGGTGGCCGTTTCCGTGAGGAGCGGGACCGTGACCGCGAACCGATCAAGCGCCTGCCGATTCCCGAGGAGGTCACGGGCGACGAGATCGACAAGGACGTACGGCAGGAGCTGCAGAGCCTGCCCAAGACGCTCGCGGAGGACGTCGCCAGGAACCTGGTGATGGTCGCGCGGCTGCTGGACGAGGACCCGGAGGGCGCGTACGGCTACTCCAGGGTGGCCCTGCGCCTGGCGTCCCGAGTCGCCGCCGTACGGGAGGCGGCCGGGTTCGCGGCGTATGCCAACCAGAAGTACGGCGAGGCGCTGGCCGAATTCCGGGCCGCGCGGCGGATGACCGGGTCCGTGGAGCTGTGGCCGGTCATGGCCGACTGCGAGCGTGGGCTCGGCCGGCCGGAGAAGGCGCTGGACATGGCCGGTGCCCCTGAGGTGCACAAGCTGGACAAGGCCGGTCAGGTCGAGATGCGCCTCGTGGCGGCCGGTGCCCGGCGTGACATGGGGCAGCTGGACGCGGCCATCGTGACGCTGCAGAGCCCCGAGCTGGCCTCCAACTCCGTACAGCCGTGGACCGCGCGGCTGCGGTACGCCTACGCCGACGCGCTGCTGGCCGCAGGCCGGGAAGGGGAGGCGCGGGAGTGGTTCGCGAAGGCCGTGGAGTCGGACCGGGACGGCAGCACGGACGCCTCCGACCGGCTCGCCGAGCTGGACGGCGTGGAGTTCATGGACGCCATGGACGAGGACGAGTCCGAGAGCGACGGCGGGGAGAGCCCTGCCGCCGAGGACCGGGACAAGGACTGACACAACGGGCTGACGGACTGACTGCCTGACGGCGTGTCGAAGGGGGCGGGACCGGTTCACGGTCCCGCCCCCTTCGGCGTGTCGTCAGGGCGTCTCAGGTGTCGAGTGTGCGCAGCACCAGGCCCGAGGCCGGTTTCGGGCCGAAGGACGTGGACTTGCGGGGCATCGTGACGCCCTGCCGGGCCAGGTCGCGGACGACCTCCTCGCGGACCGGGTGCATCAGCACCGCCGTACCGCCGTCTCGTTCGGCCTTCTCGACGGTGGCCGCCGTCTCGTGGATGTAGGTGATGTGGGCCGCCGAGTCGTCGGGGACGTGCCAGACGTGGGCGAGGAGTGTGGCGTGCAGGACGGTGGCGTCCAGGGTGCGCCAGGCCTCGGGCCGGTCGGTGGGAATCGTGCGGGCCAGCAGACCGGGCTCCGGCAGGTCGACGAGGTGGAAGCCGCCGTCGCCGGCGAGGAGGAAGGCGTTGCCCGCGTCGGCCGCCTTCGCCAGGGTTTCCAGGGACGCGCCCAGCGGTGTGTCCAGGCGGCGGACGCGGAAGTGCCCGTCCAGGGCGGCCACTGCGTCGCGCACCGGGAGACCGTGCAGCAGCCGGTGGATGGCGCGGACGCGCAGCGGGTAGCGGGCCGTGTCGACCAGGAGGACCAGGCCGTGGTCCCACGGGCTGGGTGAAGGGTGTTCCGCGCGGAGGGTGCGGTAGGTGGCCCAGCGGTGGTGGCCGTCGGCGATGAGGGCCTGGTGCCGGGACAGCTCGGCCCGGACGCGGGCCACGGTGTCCGGGTCGGTGACCGACCACAGGCGGTGGCAGTAGCCGTCCTCCGTGGTCGTGGAGAGGAGCGGCGGCTGTCCGGCGGTGCGTTCCACGAGGGCGGTGGTGGCCGGCGCCTCGTCGTCGCCGCGGTAGGTCAGGAGCAGCGGTTCCAGGTTGGCCCGGGTGGCCCGCATGAGTGCCGCGCGGTCGGCGACGACGTGGGGCATGACGTCCTCGTGCGGCAGGACCACCCGCTCGTCGGGGTCCGACACGCGCAGGGCACCGATGACGCCGCGCTGCAGCATGCCTTCGCGGTCGCGCTGCTCGTAGACGTACAGGCCCGGTTCGGGGTCGGTGGTCAGGATGCCCTCCGCAGTCCAGCGCCGCAGGGTGCGCGCGGCCTGCTCGTTGCGCGCCTCGGGCGTGGCGGCCTGGGGCAGGATCAGCCGGACGATGTTGTACGGGTCGGCGGACTCGAGGTGGAGCAGGCCGTCGGGGCGGACCACGACGTCGTAGGGAGGGGAGGTCACGGCGGCCAGGCTGCCGACCCGGTCGGGGTCGTAACGAAGGCCTCGGAACGGGGTGAGTTCCAGGCCCCGGCGCGCCGTTGCTTCCGGGTGACCTGCAGAGTTCATCCCGGCATCGTACGTGTGTCAGTGGCATGGGGGATGATCGGGGGAAAGGCGACGAACGAGGAGCGATGCGGAATGAGCCGGAGCGTCAGGACGAGGCCCGAGGGCAGTGGGCGGGGTCTGAACGAGGCCTACGACACGGCGCTGCTCGACCTGGACGGCGTGGTCTACGCCGGGGGGAACGCGATCGCTCACGCCGTCGACTCCCTCGCCACGGCCCACGCCGGCGGCATGCGCCTGGCGTACGTCACCAACAACGCGCTCCGGACTCCCGACGCGGTGGCCGCGCACCTGACCGAGCTGGGCATACCGACGGGGGCCGAGGACGTCATCACGTCGGCGCAGGCGGTGGCCCGGCTGATCGCCGAGCAGGTGCCCTCGGGGGCACGGGTGCTGGTGATCGGCGGTGAGGGGCTGCGCGTGGCGCTGCGTGAACGCGGTCTGGAGCCCGTGGAGTCGGCCGAGGACGATCCGGCGGCCGTGGTGCAGGGGTTCGGCGGTCCCGAGCTGCCGTGGGGCCGGTTCGCCGAGGCCTGCTACGCGATCGCGCGGGGCGTCCCCTGGTACGCCTCCAACACCGACCTGACCATCCCGGGCGCCCGCGGCATCGCCCCGGGCAACGGCGCGGCGGTGGAGGTCGTGCGGATCGCGACCGGTGCCGAGCCGCAGGTCGCGGGGAAGCCCTTGCCCCCCATGCACCGGGAGACGATCCTGCGGACCGGCGCCCAGCGCCCGTTGGTCGTGGGCGACCGGCTGGACACGGACATCGAGGGCGCGTTCAACGGGGAGGTCGACTCGCTGCTCGTCCTGACCGGCGTGACCGACGGGGCGCAGTTGCTGGCGGCGCCGCCGCAGCACCGGCCGACGTATGTCGACGCCGATCTGCGCGGGCTGCTCACCGGGCAGCCGGAGATCACGGGTGACGCGGAGGGAGGCTTCCGCTGCGGAGGCTGGACGGCGAGGGCAGGCGGGGAGCGGCTGGAGCTGGACGGCGAGGGCGCGGCGCTGGACGGGCTGCGTGCGCTGTGCGCGGCGGCCTGGACGGCGGGCGGGGAGCGGGGGTGCGGGCTGGACTCGGAGAAGGCGCTGGCGCGGTTGGGATTGTGACGGCGGCGTACGGGGAAGACGCCCGTTCACGGGTGGGACGGACGCGGCCCGGGGGCCTCCTGGCAGTCATCGGGAATCGTGATCGATTGGCAGGGTAGGCTAACCTAACTGCGTGTTGGTCGACAGTCCCCCCGAACAGCGCGCGGAGACCGCTCCCGCGCCGCCCTCCAAGCGCCGCGTCCTGCGTGCCGCGGGGCTGCCCGTCTCCGTCGCGGTCCTGGTGCTCATCGTGTTGACGAGCATCGCGATCGGCGCCAAGGACCTGTCCCTCGCACAGGTCTGGCACGGCCTCTTCCACGACTCCGGCACCTACGGCGACGTCGTGGTCGGTGAGCGCCTGTCGCGCACCGTCCTCGGCCTGCTGGCCGGCGCCGCCCTCGGCCTCGCGGGAGCCGTGCTGCAGGCGCTGACCCGCAATCCGCTGGCCGATCCCGGACTGCTCGGCATCAACGCGGGCGCCTCGGCGGCCGTCGTCACGGGCATCACCTTCTTCGGCGTCACCTCGCTCACCGGATACGTGTGGTTCGCCTTCGCCGGTGCGGCGGGGGTCGGCGCACTGGTCTGGTTCCTGGGCGGCAGCCGGGGGGCCACACCGGTGCGGCTGGTGCTTGCCGGGACCGCGATCAGCGCCGCGCTCTTCGGCTACCTCCAGGCCGTGATGATCATGGACGACGCGGCGCTGGGCCGGATGCGCTTCTGGACGGTCGGTTCGCTCGCCTCGGCGACGAACGGGACCATCAAGGAGGTGCTGCCCTTCTTCGTGGTGGGCACGGTCCTCGCCCTCGCGCTCGCCCGGCCGCTCAACGCCATGGAGATGGGCGACGACACCGCCAAGGCGCTCGGCGCCAACCTGAACCGCACCCGGGCGCTGTCCATGCTCGCCGCGACCGTGCTGTGCGGGGCCGCGACCGCCGCCTGTGGGCCGATCGTGTTCGTCGGGCTGATGATCCCGCACATCGTCCGCTCCTTCACCGGACCCGACATGCGCTGGATCCTGCCGTACGCGGCGATCCTGTCCCCGGTGCTGCTGCTCGGCGCGGACGTCCTCGGCCGGATCGTCGCCCGGCCCTCGGAACTCCAGGTCGGCATCGTCACCGCCGTCCTGGGCGGGCCGGTCTTCATCTTTCTCGTACGACGGCGGAGGACGGCCCAGCTGTGAAGAACGGGAAGACCGCGAAGGCCGCGAAGGCCGCGAAGAGTGCGAAGACCGTGAAGAGCAACCGGGCCGTGCGCAGCCCGGGTGGGCTGTCGTTGCGCCTGGACGTGCGGGCCACCGTGGTGGTCGCGGCGCTGCTGCTCCTCGCGCTCGCCGCGAGCGTGCTGCTGATCGGCACCGGCGACTTCGACATACCGGCCGCGGACGTACTGAAGACCCTGGTCGGCCAGGGCAACCCCGGGCAGGAGTTCATCGTCAACGAGCTGCGGCTGCCGCGGGTCCTGGTCGGACTGCTGGTCGGCGGGGCGCTCGGTGTCGGCGGCGCGCTCTTCCAGGCCATCTCCCGCAACCCGCTCGGCAGTCCGGACGTCCTGGGCCTCGGACAGGGCGCGACGGCCGGTGCGCTCATCATGATCGTCCTCTTCTCCGGCAGCTCGGCCCAGGTCACCGTCGGCGCGCTCGTCGGCGGCCTGGTGACCGGCATCGCCATCTATCTGCTCGCCTGGAAGCGAGGCGTGCACGGATACCGACTGGTCCTGGTCGGTATCGGCGTGTCCGCGATCGTCACGGCGGTCAACGGCTACCTGCTGACCCGCGCCGACATCGTCGACGCCTCCCGCGCCGTCGTCTGGATGACCGGCTCCCTCAACGGCCGCGACTGGGACCAGGTCTGGCCCCTGCTCGCGCTGTGCGCCGTACTCGTCCCGCTGGTGCTCACCAACGGGCGGGCGCTGCGGATGATGGAGATGGGCGACGACATCTCGTACGCCCTCGGGGTGCGCGTCGAGCGGGTGCGGGCGCTGCTGATGGTGGCCGCCGTACTGCTCACCGCCGCGGCCACCGCCGCCGCGGGACCGGTCAGCTTCGTCGCGCTCACCGCGCCGCAGCTCGCCCGGCGCCTGACCCGCTCGCCGGGCCCCAACCTGGTGCCGTCCCTGTGCATGGGCGCCGCCCTGCTGGTCAGCGCGGACTTCATCTCGCAGCGGGTCTTCGGAGCCGACCAACTGCCCGTCGGCGTCGTCACCGGCGTCCTCGGCGGCGTCTACCTGCTGTGGCTGCTGGTCACCGAGCGCAAGGCGGGCCGGATATGAGCGCCGGCACCGGCCACCGCGGCGGGTCGAACAACCAAAGGAGCAACGTGAACCGCCTGTCCGCCGAGAACGTCACCCTCGCCTACGACCAGCGGGTCATCGCGGAGCAACTGTCGGTGGAGATACCCGACAACTCCTTCACGGTGATCGTCGGCCCCAACGCCTGCGGCAAGTCCACGCTGCTGCGTGCCCTGTCCCGGATGCTCAAGCCGAGTCAGGGCCGGGTGCTGCTCGACGGGTCGGTCATCCAGTCGATGCCCGCCAAGCAGGTCGCCCGGACCCTCGGCCTGCTCCCGCAGTCCTCCATCGCGCCCGACGGCATCACCGTCGGCGACCTCGTCGGCCGCGGCCGCTACCCGCACCAGGGCATCCTGCGCCAGTGGTCGACCGAGGACGAGCGCGTCGTCCAGGAGTCGATGGCCCAGACCGGCATCTCCGAGCTGGCCGACCGCTACGTCGACGAACTCTCCGGCGGACAGCGCCAGCGCGTGTGGATCGCCATGGCACTCGCCCAGCAGACCCCGCTGCTGCTCCTGGACGAGCCGACGACGTACCTGGACATCCAGCACCAGATCGACGTCCTCGACCTGTGCGCGCAGCTGCACGAGGAGCAGGGCCGCACCCTCGTGGCCGTGCTGCACGACCTCAACCACGCCGCCCGCTACGCCACCCACCTCATCGCCCTGCGCGGCGGGGAGATCATCGCCGAGGGCGCGCCGAAGGACATCGTCACCGCCGACCTGGTCGAGCGGGTCTTCGGGCTGCGCTGCCAGGTCATCGACGACCCGGAGACGGGTACGCCGCTGGTGGTGCCGGCCGCTCGCAAGGGGCGTACCAAGCTGGAGAAGGCGGCCGTTACAGGAGCTTCCTGAGCCGGAACAGGTCGCGCAGGCCCGCCTCCAGCTTCACCCGGCCCGAGCCCCACGCCTTGGCGAAGTTCAGTTCGCCCGCCACCAGGGCCACCAGGTCGTCGCCGGTCATCGCCAGCCTGATCTCGGCCTTCTCGCGCGGCGGGCCCTCCAGGGTCTCGCGCACGTCGATGCGGCCGTCCGCCATGCGTCCGGCGAAGGTGACGTCCAGGTCGGTGATGTGGCAGCTCACCGAGCGGTCCAGCTCGGTGGCCGACCGCACGTCCCCTTCGGCGCCGCGCATGTTGTCCGAGAGCTTGTCGAGTGCGGCACGGCACTCCTCAGTCGTCGCCATCGGGACCGACCGTACCCCAGCGCCACGCGGTAGCGTCGGGGCATGAGCGACGCAGTACCGGAGCCGGAGCCCGAGGAGACGGAGCCCGGCGCCCGTCCGGACCCCGGGTACGAGCCGGCCGCCCCCGCCCCGCTGGACGTCCCCCGCGCCCCCACCGGGGACGCCGAGGTCGACGCCCGGCTGGCGCGGCTGGCCGACGCCGACCACCTGGCCACCGACGGACACGTGGAGGTGTACGAGGATGTACACCGGGGGCTGCGCGACGCGCTCACCGCGCTCGACGCCCGCCCGGGACCGCCGGCGCCCCCGTCCCCGCACGAACACAGGAGCTGAACCGAACGTGGCAGGAGTCGCACGCCGCCGTCTCGACGCGGAGCTGGTCCGCCGCAAGCTGGCGCGCTCGCGCGAGCACGCGAGCCAGCTGATCGCCGCCGGGCGGGTCACCGTCGGCAAGACCGTCGCGACGAAGCCCGCCACCCAGGTCGAGACCGCCGCCGCGATCGTGGTGACCGCCGACGACAACGACCCCGACTACGTCTCGCGCGGCGGCCACAAGCTCGCCGGGGCACTCGCCGCCTTCGTACCGCAGGGCCTCGTCGTCGAGGGGCGGCGGGCGCTGGACGCCGGTGCCTCCACCGGCGGCTTCACCGACGTACTGCTGCGGGCGGGCGCCGCGCACGTCGTCGCCGTGGACGTCGGATACGGGCAACTCGCGTGGAGTCTTCAGCAGGATGAACGCGTCACCGTCAAGGACCGTACGAACGTACGCGAGTTGACGCCGGAAGCGATCGATGGGGAGCCCGTGGACCTTGTCGTGGGGGATCTGTCCTTCATCCCGCTCGGACTGGTACTGCCCGCACTGGTGCGGTGCACCCGGCCGGACGCCGACCTGGTGATGATGGTGAAGCCGCAGTTCGAGGTGGGCAAGGAACGGCTCGGCAGCGGGGGAGTGGTGCGCAGCGCCGAGCTGCGGGCCGAGGCCGTGCGGACAGTGGCGCGGAAGGCCTGGGAGCTGGGGCTCGGGGTGAAGGGGGTCACCGCCAGTCCGCTGCCCGGTCCCTCCGGGAACGTCGAGTACTTTCTGTGGCTGCGGGCCGGGGCCGGTGAACTGGACCCGGCGGATGTCGATCGTGCAGTGGCGGAGGGGCCGCGTTGACACAGAACCGAGCGCGTACTGTTTTCCTGCTCGCCCACACCGGGCGCCCCGCTGCCGTGCGCAGCGCCGAGCTGGTGGTCAAGGGGCTGCTGCGGGCCGGGATCGGCGTACGGGTCCTGGAGGCCGAGGCGCGCGACCTGCCGCTGCCGGGCGAGGTGGAGCTGGTCGGCGAGGCCACTCCGCAGTGCCTGGACGGGTGCGAGCTGCTGATCGTGCTGGGCGGCGACGGCACGCTGCTGCGCGGCGCCGAGTTCGCCCGCGCCTCGGGCGTGCCGATGCTCGGCGTCAACCTGGGCAGGGTCGGCTTCCTCGCGGAGGCCGAGCGCGACGACCTGGACAAGGTCGTCGACCGGGTGGTGAGCCGGGCCTACGAGGTCGAGGAGCGGATGACCGTCGACGTCGTCGTGCACCGCAACGGCGACATCGTGCACACCGACTGGGCGCTGAACGAGGCGGCCGTGCAGAAGGCGGGCGCGGAGAAGCTCCTGGAAGTCGTGCTGGAGATCGACGGCCGGCCGGTGACCGGGTTCGGCTGCGACGGCATCGTGCTGTCGACGCCGACCGGGTCGACGGCGTACGCGTTCTCGGCCGGGGGCCCCGTGGTGTGGCCCGAGGTGGAGGCGCTGCTGATGGTGCCCATCAGTGCCCACGCGCTGTTCGCGAAGCCGCTGGTGACCTCGCCGGACTCGGTGCTCGCCGTGGAGGTGCTGCCGCATGTCCCGCCGGGGGTGTTGTGGTGTGACGGGCGGCGGACGGTGGAGTTGCCGCCGGGGGCGCGGGTGGAGGTGCGGCGGGGGGCGGTGCCGGTGCGGTTGGCTCGACTGCATCACGCGTCGTTCACGGACCGGTTGGTGGCGAAGTTCGCGTTGCCGGTTTCTGGATGGCGCGGCGCCCCCCATTAGCGCGCAGCAGCGCCGTAGGGCCGCCGGCGGTACGGCGTGTGCGGGTCGTGTGTGGTTCTCGCGCAGTTCCCCGCGCCCCTGAGGGGGCGCGTCCACTCCCCTGGGTGACAAGGGCGGGCCGGTCGCACTCCCGGGCTCGGACCTCGTAAGGTCGTGTCCGTGCTTGAGGAGATGCGGATACGGTCGCTCGGGGTCATCGACGACGCCGTGGTCGAGCTGTCGCCCGGGTTCACCGCTGTCACCGGTGAGACGGGTGCCGGCAAGACCATGGTGGTCACCAGCCTGGGCCTGCTGCTGGGCGGACGCGCGGACGCGGCGCTCGTGCGGATCGGGGCGAAGAGCGCGGTCGTCGAGGGGCGCATCACCGTGCCCGGCGACGCCGCGGCCGCCGTCCGGGCCGAGGAGGCCGGGGCCGAGCTGGACGACGGGGCGCTGCTGATCAGCCGTACCGTGTCCGCCGAGGGGCGCTCGCGCGCGCATCTGGGCGGGCGGACGGTGCCGGTGGGGATGCTCGCCGAGCTGGCCGACGAGCTGGTGGCCGTGCACGGGCAGACCGACCAGCAGGGGCTGCTCAAGCTGTCCCGGCAGCGGCAGGCGCTCGACCGGTACGCGGGCGACGCGGTCGCCGGACCGCTCACCAAGTACGCCGAGGCGTACCGACGGCTGCGGGCCGTCACCACGGAGCTGGAGGAGATCACCACGCGCGCGCGTGAGCGCGCCCAGGAGGCCGACCTCCTGCGCTACGGCCTCGACGAGATCGCGGCCGTCGAGCCGCGCGCCGGTGAGGACGTGGAGCTGGCGGAGGAGGCGGAGCGGCTGGGACACGCCGAGGCACTCGCGTCGGCCGCCACGGCCGCCCACGCCGCCCTGGCGGGCAACCCGGAGGACCCCGAGGGCGTGGACGGCTCCACGCTCGTCGCGGGCGCGCAGCGGGCCCTGGACGCCGTACGGTCCCACGACCCGGCGCTGGCCGCGCTCGCCGAGCGGATCGGTGAGGTCGGCATCCTGCTGCGCGACGTGGCCGGGGAACTCGCCGGGTACGCCGACGACCTGGACGCCGATCCGCTGCGCCTCGCGGCGGTCGAGGAGCGCCGGGCCGCGCTGACCGCGCTGACCCGGAAGTACGGCGAGGACATCGCGGCCGTGCTGAGCTGGGCCGAGCAGAGCGCCGCGCGGCTGACCGAGCTGGACGGGGACGACGAGCGGATCGGCGAGCTGACCGCCGAGCGGGACGCGCTGCGGGCGGAACTGGGCGGGCTCGCCCAGGCGCTGACCGACGCGCGCACCGAGGCCGCCGAGCGGTTCGCGGCCGCGGTGACCGCCGAGCTGGCGTCGTTGGCCATGCCCCACGCGCGCGTGTCGTTCGAGATCCGGCAGACCGAGGACCCGGAGGGCGTCGAGGTCGGCGGGCGGACGGTCGCCTGCGGGCCGTCGGGCGCCGACGAGGTGGAGCTGCTGCTGGCCCCGCATCCCGGCGCGCCGCCGCGGCCGATCGCCAAGGGCGCGTCCGGTGGTGAGCTGTCGCGCGTGATGCTGGCCGTGGAGGTCGTCTTCGCGGGCACCGATCCCGTGCCGACGTACCTGTTCGACGAGGTCGACGCCGGAGTCGGCGGCAAGGCGGCGGTGGAGATCGGGCGGCGGCTGGCGCGGCTGGCGAAGAGCGCGCAGGTCGTGGTCGTCACGCATCTGCCGCAGGTGGCCGCGTTCGCCGACCGGCAGCTGCTGGTGGAGAAGACGAACGACGGCTCGGTCACCCGCTCCGGGGTGAAGGTCCTGGAGGGCGAGGACCGCGTGCGGGAACTCTCCCGGATGCTCGCCGGCCAGGAGGACTCGGAGACGGCCCGCGCCCACGCGGAGGAACTGCTGGAGACGGCCCGGGCGGACCGGTAGGGACTCCGGCGTCCGAGCGGGCGTGTCGGCCTCCTGGACCTGCGTCCCGGGCGGGGCGGTGTGCGTCGGCGTGACGTTCACTTGTACGGGTGGGACGGTGTCGTGTCGTTGCCCCGTCGGTCGTCCGGTCGTGGCGGTCGTCGTTCCCGGAACACCCGTGCGGCCTGGCATCCTTGACGGAGCAGCGCACCGGAATCCGCCCGGCGCGCCCCGTCCGCACCATCCTTCTGTACGTTCTTCGTGACCGTCCCCCGCCGAAACCAGGAGCCGCGGCCAGGTGACCCCCGTGAGCAGCCACTCACCGCACGGCCAGTCGCCGCTGCGCACCGTGCAGGTCCTGGGCGGCGGCAACGCCGGCAGCAGCGCGCACGTGCGCTCACTGGCCGCGGGGCTCGTCGCACGGGGCGTGAAAGTGACGGTGTGCGCCCCCTTTGATGCGGAGCGCACCTACGATTTCACGGGCGCCGGGGCCGACCATGTGCACGTGCCGCGCAGCAGCGACCCCGTCTCGGTGGCCGCGCTGCGGACGGTGTGCGCCGAGGCCGACCTGGTGCACGCGCACGGACTGCACGCCTCCTTCCGGGCCGTGCTGGCACTGAGCGGGCGGCGCGTGCGCACCCCGCTCGTCGTCACCTGGCACGACCGGGCGCACGCCGAAGGGGCCCGTGGCCAGCTGCTGCGCGTGCTGGAGCGGCGGGTGCTGAAGGCCGCCACCGTCGTGCTCGGCGCCACCTCGGAGCTGGTCGACGGGGCGCGGCGCACGGGCGCGCGGGACGCCCGTCTCGGCCCCGTCGCGCTTCCCGCCCGGCCGGACCCGCCCGCCGGACCCGAGGACCCCGACCGGCTGCGGCCCAAGGTCCGGGCCGAACTCGGCGTCATCGACCGCCCGTTGCTGGTCGCCGTCGGCTCCCTGGACCCGCACCGGGGGTACGACGTCCTGCTCGACGCCGCGCGCGCGTGGCGCCGCCTCGACCCGGCGCCGCTGGTCGTGGTCGCCGGGGAGGGGCCGCTGCGCGGCGAGTTGCAGGGGCGGATCGAGGGCGAGGGGCTGCCGGTGGTGCTCGTCGGCAGCCGCGACGACGTGCCCGACCTGCTGGCGGCGGCCGACCTGGCGCTGCTGCCGAGCCGCCGCGAGCCGGGGCGTTCCGTGCTCGCCCAGGAGGCGCTCCACGCGCGCGTGCCGCTCGTCGCCGGTGCTGTCGGCGGCATCCCCGAGCTGGTCGGCGACGCCGCCGAACTCGTGCCGCCGGGGGACGCCGAGGCCCTCGCCGACGCCGTGGTCCGTCTGCTCGCCGACCCCGCGCGGCGTAACGAGCTGCGGGAGCGGGGCGCACGGCAGGCGGCCACCTGGCCGACCGAGGACGAGACCGTCGCCCAGGTGCTGAGCATCTACGACGAGTTGACGCAGCCCACGCCGTTGCTCTAGGCACCCGCCCGCGGGCTCCGCCGGACAGGCCCTAAGGCACGTGCCGGCGGGCGCGCAGGGCCAGGCTCAACGCCAGTACGGTCTGCGGGTCGTCGAGGTCCGTGCCCAGCAACTCCCCGATCCGGGCCAGCCGGTTGTAGAGCGTCTGCCGGTTGAGGTGGAGTTCGCGCGCCGTCTCCGCCTTGCGGCCGGCGTGGGCCAGGTACGTCTGGAGGGTGGGCAGCAGCGGCGGCTTCGAGCGCTCGTCGTGGTCCCGCAGCGGGCCGATCGCCCGGTCCACGAACGCCGCGAGGTCCGGGTGGTCGCGCAGCCGCCACAGCAGCAGGTCGATGTCCAGGCGCCGGGCGTCGTACCAGGGCCGGTCGGTCAGGCCCTGCGCCGCGGTCGCCGTCTCCGCCGCGTGCCTGAGACTCGCCGAGGCCGCCGCCCAGCCGCCGGGCACCCCGACGACCACGACCGGCGGCTGCGCCCCCGGCCGGCGCATCCCTGCCCGCTCCACGCCCGCCCGCAGCGCCGCCGCGACCCGGTCGGCGACGGCCGCGCGCTCCGACTCCGAGCGCAGCCCCAGCAGCAGCGGGACGCGGCCCTCCACCGGCCGCACCCCCAGCAGGACCGGCACTCCCACCGAGGCCAGCTCCTCGGCGACCGCGCGCGCCAGCACCGCCCAGCCGCCGCCGGCCGGGGACAGGGCGTCGCCCAGGCGCATCACCACCGGCAGCAGCGGTCCCGAGCCCGGCTTGAAGCCCAGGACCCGGGCCTGCGCCGGGGCGTCCTGCGCGGTGATCCGGCCTTCGGCGAGGTCGGTGAGGAAGTCGCCCCGCCCGCGCGCGGCCAGCTCCTCCTCCTGCCGCGCCTGCATCAGCACCACGGCGAGGATGCCCGCCGCCCGCTCCGCCGCCATCCGGTGCACCGGCGCCGGTGAGGACCGTACGGGCAGCAGGACGAGGCGGGCCCGGACCGACCCCGTGCCCGGTCCGCCGCCGGGCACGTCCACGAGGACCGAGCCCGCCGGGGGCGGCGCCTCCTTGTGCGGGCCCCGCAGCCCTTCCCAGACCTGGAGGGGGTCGGCGCCCTCGGGGCCGGAACCGGCGGCGTACAGCAGGCGGCCGTCGGTGGTTTCCAGGAAGACCGGGTTGCCGGCGAAGTCGGCCAGGATGGCGAGGACCTGGGGCACTCCGCCGCCGCCCAGCAGGGCCTCGGTGCAGCGGCGGTGCACCTCCTCGGCCCGCTGGAGCAGCGTGTAGTGGCCGTTGACGATCTCGGTGTGGATCTCCTCGGTGACCGTCACGAACGGCACCTCGCGGTGCAGCTGCACCAGCGGCAGCCCGGCCGCGCGGGCCGTGTCGACCAACGCCGCCGGCAGCCGGGCGAAGCGCGGGCCCAGCTCCACGACGAGCGCCGCGATACCGCGCTCGGCCAGCGTGCGCACGAACGCCCGCTGCTCGGCGGGGCGGGTGCCGAGGCCGTACCCGGTGGTCAGCAGCAGTTCGCCGCCCTTGAGCAGCGAGGCGATGTTGGGCACTTCACCGGCGTGCACCCAGCGCACCGTGCGCTGCATGCGGTCGGCGCCCGCGAGGATCTCCGGCAGACCGCTGCGCAGCCCGGGCAGTTCCAGTGCCCGACGCACGGTGATCCCGGCGCCGTGCGTGTCGAATCCGCTGTTCATGCCGCTGTCCATGAGCCGGACGCTACCCGGCAAGGCCCCGCGCGGGACATCCACCCGGCCTCCCCCGGGTCGGCAGGCGTCCGCTGGGTAGGGCACCGGACATGGAGATCACCGTCGTGGCCGCCGCACGTGAGGACGCCAGCCCCCTCGACGAGCCCCTGCGGGTGGCACATCAGGCAGACCGGCTGGGATACCCCGAGGTGTGGCTGGGGGAGGGGCCGACCTGGGACGCGTTCGTGCTGGCCGCGGCCGTCGGGGCGGGCACGCGGCGGGTCGCGCTCACCGCCGGGCCGGTCGCCGTGTCGGTGCGCGACCCGCACGGCATCGCGCGGGGCGCCGCCTCGGTCGCCGCGGTCACCGGGCGCCCGGTCGGTGTGGCGCTGGGCACGTCCAGCAAGCGGGTCGTCGAGGGGGTGCACGGCCGGGCCCGGGAACGTCCGGCGGCCACGCTGGAGGCGACCGCCGCGGCGCTGCGGGACCTTCTCCACGGGGTGCCGGGCGAGCCCGTCGTGCCCGGCAGCGCCTTCCCGCGCCGCCACCGGCCGCCGGGCGGTCCGCTCACCGTGGCGGCCTTCGGCGAGCGCGCGATCTCCGTCGCCGCACGGTACGCCGACCGCATGCTCCTCGACGTGGTCTCGCCCGAGCAGGTCCGGGTCCTGCGCGGCAAGCTGCTCGCGGCGTCCGGCGAGGCCGGACGGACCCCGCCGGTGCTGGCCGCCTGGGTCCCCGCCGCCGTCGACCCGGACCCCGCCTCCCTCACCCAGGTCATGCGCAGCGTCGTGGGGTATCTCACGGTGCCCGGCTACCGCGAGATGTTCGAGGAGGCCGGCTTCGGCGAGGCGGTCGCGCTGGCCCGCACGGGAGCCGACGCGGACGTCCTGCTGCGGGCGCTGCCGGAGGAGGCGGCGGCCACCGTGGGCCTGATCGGCGACCGCGACACCGTACGGGCCCGGATGGACGTGTACGCGGAGGCCGGCCTGGACGAAATCGCCCTGGTACCGGCGACGACCGGCGACCCGGGCGGAGAACGCACCCTGACGGCACTGGCTCCCTGACCGACGTGGGCGGCCCGCCGTGGGCCGTTGGTGACGGCGGGCGCAGCTCTGGTCGGCTGGTGCCGTGGGCCGGGGGACCGGTGGTCGTCTGGTGTGCCGGGCCACGAGTGGCGGGCCGCCACCATGGGGGTCGGGAGCGTCAGGGCCCCGTCCCGGCCCGCCGTGGGCCGTTGGTGACCGCAGGCGCGGCTTCGGTCGGCTCGGTGCCGTGGGCCGGGGCACCGGCGGCCGTCCGGTGCGCCTGGGCGCCGCGCGGGCGTCCGGTGCGGGGCCGTAGTACCCCGCACCCGGTGCTCAGACCCGCTCCCAGCCCCTGGGCTCAGCCCCCGTACGCCCCGCTCGCCGTCAGCCTCAGGGCCGTGTCGATCAGGGGGACGTGGCTGAAGGCCTGGGGGAAGTTGCCGACCTGGCGCTGCAGGCGGGGGTCCCACTCCTCGGCCAGGAGGCCGAGGTCGTTGCGGAGGGAGAGGAGCTTCTCGAAGAGCCTGCGGGCCTCGTCCACGCGGCCGATCATCGCCAGGTCGTCGGCCATCCAGAACGAGCAGGCGAGGAACGCGCCCTCGTCGCCGGGGAGGCCGTCCACGCCCTCGTCCTTGCCGTCCGTCGGGTAGCGCAGGATGAAGCCGTCCGAGGTGGACAGCTCGCGCTGGATGGCCTCGATGGTGCCGATGACCCGCTTGTCGTCCGGCGGCAGGAAGCCCATCTGCGGGATCAGCAGCAGGGAGGCGTCCAGCTCCTGGGAGCCGTAGGACTGCGTGAAGGTGTTGCGTTCCTTGTCGTACCCCTTCTCGCACACGTCCCGGTGGATGTCGTCGCGCAGCTGCTTCCAGCGCTCCAGCGGACCGTCCGCGTCGCCGGACTCGATCAGCTTGATGGTGCGGTCGACGGCGACCCAGGCCATCACCTTCGAGTGCACGAAGTGGCGGCGCGGGCCGCGCACCTCCCAGATGCCCTCGTCCGGCTCGTGCCAGTGGGACTCCAGGTAGCGGATCAGCTTGAGCTGGAGCACCGAGGCGTAGTCGTTGCGGGCCAGGCCCGTCATGTGGCCCAGGTGCAGGGCCTCGGTCACCTCGCCGTAGACGTCCAGCTGGAGCTGGTGGGCCGCGCCGTTGCCGACCCGGACCGGGCCGGAGCCCTCGTAGCCCGGCAGCCAGTCCAGCTCCGCCTCGCCCAGCTCCCGCTCGCCGGCGATGCCGTACATGATCTGCAGGTTCTCGGGGTCGCCGGCGACCGCGCGCAGCAGCCACTCGCGCCAGGCGCGGGCCTCCTCGCGGTAACCGGTGCGCAGCAGCGAGGAGAGCGTGATCGCCGCGTCGCGCAGCCAGGTGTAGCGGTAGTCCCAGTTGCGCACCCCGCCGATTTCCTCCGGCAGGGAGGTGGTGGGCGCGGCGACGATGCCGCCGGTGGGGGCGTACGTCAGGGCCTTGAGCGTGATCAGGGAGCGCACCACGGCCTCCCGGTAGGGCCCGTGGTACGTACAGTGCTCGACCCAGTCGCGCCAGAAGTCCTCGGTGGCCACCAGCGACTGCTCCGGCTCCGGCAGCGCCGGCGGCTCCTTGTGCGACGGCTCCCACGAGATCGTGAACGCGATCCGGTCACCCGGCGCCACCGTGAAGTCCGCGTACGTGGTCAGCGCCTTGCCGTAGGTCTCCGCCTCCGTGTCGAACCACACGGAGTCCGGGCCCGCGACGGCCACCGTGCGGCCCTCGTGCTTGTGCACCCAGGGGACCACCCGGCCGTAGCTGAACCGCATCCGCAGCTCCGAGCGCATCGGCACCCGGCCGGAGACGCCCTCCACGATCCGGATCAGCTGCGGCGCGCCGTCGCGCGGCGGCATGAAATCGATCACCCGGACGGTGCCGCGCGGGGTGTCCCACTCGGACTCCAGGATCAGCGAGTCGCCGCGGTAGGTCCGCCGGGCCGAGGTGGGCGGTTCGGCGCCCGGCGCGTAGGCGGGGCCGAGCCGCCAGAAACCGTGCTCCCCGGTGCCCAGCAGGCCGGCGAAGATGGCATGCGAGTCGAAGCGGGGCAGGCACAGCCAGTCGACTGTGCCGTCCCGGCAGACCAGGGCAGCGGTCTGCATGTCTCCGATGAGTGCGTAGTCTTCGATGCGCCCGGCCACGTGCAACTCCAGTCGAACGGCCACGTCACCCCGCATGGGGGCGGTCGCTAGTGCGGTCAGCGGTCAAGGGTGGGGTCAGGGTCTGTGTCAGGGGATGTGTGTCGAGGATGTCTGTCCTGTGTGCCATGCCTCGTTGAGTGATGAAGCAAAGCAGCCGTCCGGCCGTGCAGCCAAACGTGGTGCCCCGAACGACAATTGTTGCTCAACGAACTGACGAGCTCTCGTTGTTCCGGTGCTGACGGGCGAGGGGTGGTGCCATGTCGCCGGGCGGGCTCGGCAGCGAACGTCCGAGCAGGATACGACGCACGTAGATGATCTGTGTGCCGCTCCGGGCAACCCGGGTCCGCCGAACGGGTGACCGCCGGGTGAGGAAACGGTAACGGTCCCACCTGCGTGTCCGTGCGTGCGCGGAGGGTGGCCGGACGCCATCGCCCCGAGGCGCTGATACGCTGGTAGCCCGTGGACCGGTGGGAGAAAAACCCCGGAACCGCAGCGACGGCGCCGCCGACGACACCCGGGACGACCGGGGCGGAGGACGAACGCACCGCACCCCAGACCGCGACCACGGGAGCCCCCTCTTGGCCATGCCGCCCAAATCTTCGACGACCAAGCACATCTTCGTCACCGGGGGTGTCGCCTCCTCGCTCGGCAAGGGGCTCACCGCCTCCAGCCTCGGCATGCTGCTCAAGGCCCGGGGCCTGCGCGTCGTGATGCAGAAGCTCGACCCGTACCTGAACGTCGACCCCGGCACGATGAACCCCTTCCAGCACGGTGAGGTGTTCGTCACCAACGACGGTGCCGAGACCGACCTGGACATCGGCCACTACGAGCGCTTCCTCGACCGCGACCTCGACGGCTCGGCCAACGTCACCACCGGCCAGGTCTACAACACGGTGATCGCCAAAGAGCGGCGCGGCGAGTACCTGGGCGACACCGTCCAGGTCATCCCGCACATCACCAACGAGATCAAGCACCGCATCCGCCGCATGGCGACGGACGAGGTCGACGTCGTGATCACCGAGGTCGGCGGCACCGTCGGCGACATCGAGTCGCTGCCGTTCCTGGAGACCGTCCGCCAGGTCCGGCACGAGGTCGGCCGGGACAACGTGTTCGTCGTGCACATCTCCCTCCTGCCCTACATCGGCCCGTCGGGCGAGCTGAAGACCAAGCCGACCCAGCACAGCGTCGCCGCCCTGCGCAACATCGGCATCCAGCCGGACGCGATCGTCCTGCGCTGCGACCGCGAGGTCCCGACCGCGATCAAGCGCAAGATCTCGCTGATGTGCGACGTCGACGAGGCGGCCGTGGTGGCCTGCCCCGACGCCCGCTCCATCTACGACATCCCCAAGGTCGTCCACACCGAGGGCCTGGACGCCTACGTCGTCCGCAAGCTGGACCTGCCGTTCCGCGACGTGGACTGGACGACCTGGGACGACCTGCTCGACCGCGTGCACAAGCCCGAGCACGAGATCGTCATGGCCCTGGTCGGCAAGTACATCGACCTGCCCGACGCCTACCTCTCGGTCACCGAGGCGCTGCGCGCGGGCGGCTTCGCCAACAAGGCCCGCGTGAAGATCAAGTGGGTCACGTCCGACGACTGCAAGACCCCGGCCGGTGCCAAGGCGCAGCTCGGCGACGTCGACGCGATCTGCATCCCCGGCGGCTTCGGCGAGCGCGGTGTGACCGGCAAGGTCGGCGCGATCAAGTACGCCCGTGAGAACGGGATCCCGCTGCTGGGCCTCTGCCTCGGCCTGCAGTGCATCGTGGTCGAGGCCGCGCGCAACCTGGCCGGCATCGCGGACGCCAACTCCACCGAGTTCGACCCCGCCACCGCCCACCCGGTCGTCTCCACCATGGCCGAGCAGCTGGACATCGTGGCCGGCGAGGGCGACATGGGCGGCACGATGCGGCTCGGCATGTACCCGGCGAAGCTGGCCGAGGGCTCCATCGTGCGCGAGGTCTACGACGGCAAGGAGTACGTCGAGGAGCGGCATCGCCACCGCTACGAGGTGAACAACGCCTACCGCGCGGAGCTGGAGAAGAAGGCCGGCATCCTCTTCTCGGGCACCTCCCCGGACGGCAAGCTCGTCGAGTACGTCGAGTACCCGCGCGACGTCCACCCCTACCTGGTCGCCACGCAGGCGCACCCGGAGCTGCGCTCGCGTCCGACCCGCCCGCACCCGCTCTTCGCCGGGCTGGTCAAGGCCGCGGTCGAGCGGAAGACGTCGAAGTAACACACCAGTTGTACGGTGGCCGGGGCGCGCGCACTCAACGGCGCGGGCCCCGGCTTTCGCGTACGTCTGGAAGGGCAGGTCAGGCATGACGGGCAGCACGATCAAGGACACTCCCGAGGAGTGGGAGATCCGGGGCAGCCAGACCCCCTTCCGGGGCAAGAAGACCTCGGTCCGCACGGACGACGTGGTGATGCCCGACGGCTCGGTCGTGACCCGCGACTACCAGGTCCACCCCGGCTCGGTCGCCGTCCTCGCCCTGGACGCGGAGGGCCGGGTGCTGGTCATCCGGCAGTACCGGCACCCCGTGCGCGAGAAGCTGTGGGAGATCCCGGCCGGACTGCTCGACGTCCCCGGCGAGAACCCGCTGCACGCCGCCCAGCGCGAGCTGTACGAGGAGGCGCACGCCAAGGCCGAGGACTGGCGGGTGCTGACCGACGTCTACACCACCCCCGGCGGTTGCGACGAGGCCGTACGGATCTTCCTCGCCCGGGACCTGTCCGAGGCCGCCGGTGAGCGCTTCGAGGTCGAGGACGAAGAGGCCGACATGGAGCTGGAGCGGGTGCCCGTCGCCGACCTGGTCCGGGGCGTGCTCGCGGGCGAGCTGCACAACAACTGCCTGGTCGTGGGCGTGCTCTCGCTGGTCGCCGCCGAGCGGGGCGACGGGCTCGACGCCCTGCGCCCGGCCCTGGCGCCGTGGCCGGCGCGGCCCTTCGAGGCGTAGGGAACGGTCAGGTACCCAGCGGTACGGGAGCCGGGGCGGCCGGTCCGCGTGGTCGGCGGGCGCCCCGCGATGCCGCCTGGCGGGGGCTCCGCCGGCCGCCTTGCCGCAAGGGCCCGGCCTTCGCCCGTCGGACCGACCCGGACGGGCAGGCGCCGGTCCGGGCCCGCGTCCGGGACCCGTCCGGCGGAGGCGAGGCGCGGAGGCCGGGGCCGGCCCGATGCCCCACCCGTCCGGTGTGACCATCGGCTGATCCGATCGGGGGATGTGCCCGCCGCGCTCCACCGGGAACGTCGCAGACCGTGAACTAGGCTCGGAATCGCCCGAACCGGGCTTCCGGCGGGCACCGGCGTGCGGTGGGATCGGGAGTGTGGCCCGTGACGGATCAGGCGGTGGACACGGACGGCGTACGACTGTCTCCGGACCCTGCGGACAGCGGATTCCTGGGCCGCACCCGGGAGCTGAAGGAGCTGCGCGCCGACATCGAGCGCGCCGGCCTCGACACCCTCTCCGGCCGCAAGGCCCCCCGCGCGCGCGTGCTGCTCATCGCGGGCCGTCCCGGCTCGGGGCGCACCGCACTCGCGGAGGAACTGGCCGCCCGGGTCGCGGACGCCTACCCGGACGGCGTGCTGCGGGCCCGGCTGAGCGAGCCGGACGGCACCCCCGTCCCCGTCGGACGCCTCGCCCGGGACCTGCTCACCGCACTGGACCGCACCGCGCCGCCCGGGGCCGACGAGGACGACCTCACCGAGGCCCTGCGCACCGCGCTCGCCGACCGCAGGGTCCTGCTCCTGCTGGACGCCGTCGCCGACGCCGAGCAGGTCGACGCCCTGCTGCCCGACACCCCGGACTGCCTGGCCGTTGCCGTGGCCGAGGGCCCGCTGACCGGCATCGCGGACGTCCGTCCGTGCACGCTGGGCGGCCTGGACACCAAGTCGGCCGTGGAACTGCTGTCCCGCCACACCGGCTCGGTCCGCATCACCGTCGACCCCCGGGCCGCCGAACAGCTGGTCGAGCTGTGCCAGGCCCAGCCCGCCGCGCTGACCCTGGCCGGCGGCTGGCTCGCGGCCCGCCCCCAGGCGGCCGTCGCCGACCTGGCCAAGCACCTGCACGCGGAGAGCGACGAGGGGAGCGCGCTCGACCGCGTCTTCCGCCTCGTCTACGCGTCGCTGCCCAGCACCGCCGCCCGCATGCTGCGGCTGCTCTGCCTCGCCCCGGCGGGCCTGGTCGACCCGCACACCGCCTCCGCGCTCGCCGGCTGCTCGGTGAGCGGCGCCCGCACCACCCTGGACGACTTCGTCGCCCACGGCCTGCTGCGCGCCGCCGACTCGCCGCTGCCCGAGTACGAGGTCCCCGGGTGCCTGCACGAGCGGCTGAGCGCCCTCGCCCGCAAGCACGACCGGCCCGCCGAGCTGCAACTGGCCCGCGCCCGCATGCTGGAGCGCACGGTGCGGCTGCTCCAGTCCTGCCGGGCGGTCACCGAGACCGACAGCCCGCAAGCCCGCGAGAAACTCCTCGCCACGCCGCGCGACCTGCGCTTCCCGCACCCCAGGGCCGCCGCCGACTGGCTGCGCGCCCGGCGCCCCGCCCTGCTGGCCGCGGCCCGCCTCGCGGTCGCCGACGGCGAGCTGGACACCCTCGCCCGCAGACTGATGTCCCAGCTGGTGCGGGCCATGGTCGCCCACTTCGGCACCCAGGCCGCCGCCCCCGACCTGTACGGCGTCCACCGCCTCGTCCTCGACGTGGCCGAGCGGCGCGAGCTGCCCCGGGAGAAGGCCGCGGCGCTGCTGAACCTGGCCGACCTGGACGCCCGCACCGGCCGCACCGCCGAGGCCCTGGTGCGCTACCGGGCCGCGCTGGACGCCGGACGCGAGGCGAACGACCCGTACGCGACCGGCCGCGCGATGGAATCCGTCGGCGGCGCCCACCTGGAGCTGGGGGACTACGACCGCGCCGCCGACTGGTTCGGCCGGGCCCTCGCCCAGCGCCTGGCCCGGGACGAACGCGCCGACGCCGCCCGGATCTACGGCCGCCTCGCCACCGCCCACACCTACGCCGGACGCTACGGCGAGGCGGTGCGCTGCTGGCGCGCCGCGGTGGCCGGGTACCGCAAGGCGGGGGACGTGGCCGCGCACGCGCGGGCGCTGTCCGAGCTGGCCCGGGTCCAGGAGTACGCCGGGCGCCCCGAGGAGTCACTGCGCACCTGCCGGGAGGCCGTCGACTGGGCCCGCCGGGCCGAGGACGTACGGCTCCAGGCCGCGCTGCACCTGCGGCTCGCCGACACCCTGGACCGGCTCGGCGACCCCACCGCGGCGGGCCTGGAGCGGGGCACGGCCGAACGGATGTTGAGGGAAGATCCCGCAGAAGCCTGCGAAATCCGCAGCGCGGTGACTGAAGATTGATGCTTTGAAAGGCTAGACAGAGAGAACACCTTCATTAGACTGGCTCTGCCGCACGTTCTCCTGCGGTCTCTCCCGGTGTGCCCGCGCTTGAGTGGGTATGCCTTGTAATAGCCCATCCTCTGAGCCAAGGACCGTGATCCACGTGAAGGTCGGCATCCCCCGCGAGGTCAAGAACAACGAGTTCCGGGTGGCCATCACCCCCGCCGGCGTGCACGAGCTGGTGCGCCACGGTCACCAGGTCGTCATCGAGCGCAATGCCGGAGTCGGCTCCTCGATCCCCGACGCGGAGTACGTCGCGGCCGGCGCGCGGATACTCGACACCGCCGACGAGGTGTGGGCCACCGCGGACCTGCTCCTGAAGGTCAAGGAGCCGATCGCGGAGGAGTACCACCGCCTGCGCAAGGACCAGACGCTCTTCACCTACCTGCACCTGGCCGCGTCCAAGGAGTGCACGGACGCGCTCATCGAGTCCGGCACCACCGCCATCGCCTACGAGACGGTCGAGCTGCCCGGCCGCGCGCTGCCGCTGCTGGCTCCGATGTCCGAGGTCGCGGGCCGGATCGCCCCGCAGGTCGGCGCCTACCACCTGATGGCCCCCAACGGCGGGCGCGGCGTGCTGCCCGGCGGCGTGCCGGGCGTGACCCCCGCCAAGGCCGTCGTCATCGGCGGTGGCGTCTCCGGCTGGAACGCCACCCAGATCGCCGTCGGCATGGGCTTCGACGTGACCCTGCTCGACCGCGACATCAACAAGCTGCGCGAGGCCGACAAGATCTTCGGCACCAAGGTCAAGGCCGTCATGTCCAACTCCTTCGAGCTGGAGAAGGCCGTCGTCGACGCCGACCTGGTCATCGGCGCGGTGCTCATCCCGGGCGCCAAGGCCCCGAAGCTGGTCACCAACGAGCTGGTCTCCCGCATGAAGCCGGGCAGTGTCCTTGTCGACATCGCGATCGACCAGGGCGGCTGCTTCGAGGACTCGCACCCCACCACGCACGCCGAGCCGACCTTCAAGGTCCACAACTCGGTCTTCTACTGCGTCGCCAACATGCCGGGCGCGGTGCCCAACACCTCCACCAACGCGCTCACCAACGCCACGCTGCCCTACATCGTCGAGCTGGCCGACCGCGGCTGGGCCGAGGCGCTGCGCCGCGACCCCGCGCTGGCCAAGGGTCTCAACACCCATGACGGCAAGGTGGTTTACCGCGAGGTCGCCGAGGCGCACGGCCTGGAGTATGTCGACCCGGCGACACTGCTCGCCTAAGTCATCAAACGGCAAAGGCGATACGTCAACAGCGGTCGTCAACCCCGCACACCCGGCCGGACCTTGCCCGACAAGGTCCGGCCGGGTGTGTGTATGGTCACTTTGCGATTCTCGGTCAACTCGCCTCGAACGTAACGCTTCAACCGATTCGCGCACCGGTGAAACCTGCTGTGCGACGGCCGTACGCCCTTGACAGAGGGATGTTTCATTGCCGACACATCGGGCCGGGTCCGGCGGATTGTGTTGCTGCGGACGGCCGACACGCCATAGAGTCGCCGAACGTCGGCATGGTGCCACGCTGACCTGTCTAGAAGTTCCCTGGTCACCAAGGAGGTAAGACGACTTGTGAATGAGTCGACATTTACTCCCGGGGGTGGTCAACCAGGAATGCCGGCACGGACCCACGGTCCCGGGCGTCTCGAGGCTGTCGGCTCCGTGGCTGTACGCACCTTGGCAGCCGACCACCAGAGTCCGCAGGCAACTCGGACAGCACACATGAGTATGGATGGCCAACACGTGAACGCCATGGCCGGCGACGGAAGTGGCGCGCCACGCAACCACTTCGCCGACTACGACGAACTGCCCGAGGGGCACTTCTACGACCCGGACGCGGAGTACGAGCCGGATCCCGAGTACGCCGCCACGCTCGCGCCCGACGCGGCCCGACAGCGCCGCGAGCGCATCGGCCCGACCGGACGCCCGCTGCCGTACTTCCCGATCCCGGGCCCGCTGACCGAGCACGGCCCCGCCAAGATCATCGCGATGTGCAACCAGAAGGGCGGCGTGGGCAAGACCACGTCGACCATCAACCTGGGTGCCGCGCTCGCCGAGTACGGGCGCCGGGTGCTGCTCGTCGACTTCGACCCGCAGGGCGCGCTGTCGGTCGGACTCGGCGTCAACCCGATGGAGCTCGACCTCACCGTCTACAACCTGCTCATGGAGCGGGGCATGGCGGCCGACGAGGTGCTGCTGAAGACCGCGGTCCCCAACATGGACCTGCTGCCCAGCAACATCGACCTGTCGGCCGCCGAGGTGCAGCTGGTGAGCGAGGTCGCGCGCGAGTCCACCCTCCAGCGGGCGCTGAAGCCGCTGATGGACGACTACGACTACATCGTGATCGACTGCCAGCCCTCGCTCGGCCTGCTCACGGTCAACGCGCTGACCGCGGCGCACAAGGTGATCGTGCCGCTGGAGTGCGAGTTCTTCGCGCTGCGCGGTGTGGCACTGCTGACCGAGACGATCGAGAAGGTCCAGGAGCGGCTCAACCCCGACCTGGAGCTGGACGGCATCCTCGCCACGATGTACGACTCGCGCACCGTGCACAGCCGTGAGGTGCTCGCGCGGGTCGTCGAGGCGTTCGACGACCACGTCTACCACACGGTCATCGGGCGCACGGTCCGCTTCCCGGAGACCACGGTCGCCGGTGAGCCGATCACCACGTACGCGTCCAACTCCGTCGGTGCCGCCGCCTACCGCCAGCTCGCCAGGGAGGTGCTCGCCCGGTGTCACGCCGAGTGAGTCTGCCGGGGGCCGACGAACTCTTCCGTACGACAGGGGGAATGGCGCTCCAGGCGTCCACCCCGCGGCGACCGGCGGGCGGCGAGGCCCGGGTGCCGGCCCCGGCGGGGGAGAGCGACCAGGCCGCCGCCGAGGACGGACCGCAGTCGGTGCCCGCGCAGGCCGGGGACGGCGAGGGCGCGGAGCACGCCGCGGCGGACGCGGAGCCGGGCTCGGCGGGCGAGACGCACACGCGGGGCACGGAGCGCTCCGCACGGGCCTCCGGGCCGGGAGCGGGCGCGCAGGAAGGTTCTGCCGCCCCCGGCGCCGACCGGCCCCGCAAGCGCGGCAGGGCCGCCGCACGGCGCCCCAGCGGGCGTGAGCGCCACGACGAGAAGATCACCGTGTACGTCTCCGCCGAGGAGCTGATGGACCTGGAGCACGCCCGCCTGGTGCTCCGGGGCGAGCACGGCCTGGCCGTGGACCGCGGCCGCATCGTCCGCGAGGCCGTCGCCGTGGTCCTGGCGGACCTGGAGACCCGCGGGGACGCCAGCATCCTCGTACGACGGCTGCGCGGACGGTAGCGGTAGCCTGCGGGGGCCATGACCTCGAACGACGCCCCCCACCCCGGCCGCGGCCCGCGCGCCGGTCGCCGGCGTGCGCTGGGCCGGGGCCCGGAGACGCCGGGGGCTGCGCCGCTTCCGGAGGAGGCGCCTTCCGGCGACGGCACGTCCGGGACCGCGGGAGCGGCGCCCACCGAGCAGGACCTCGGGTCCGGACCGGCGCCCGCCCCCGCCGGACCGGCCACCGCATCGGCCGGGACGTCGGCCGCCGACCCGGGAGACCCGGCACGGGTCCGGGAGACGGCGGCGCCGGGCGCGGAGGAGCACGACCCCGGGGAGCAGGCCGAGGACCTCTCCGGTCGGCACGGTGCCGCCTCCTCCCAGGGGGCGTCGGAGGAGGACCCCGGTGAGGGGGGCGACGGTGTCTTCAAGGTGCGGCTCGCCAACTTCGAGGGGCCGTTCGATCTGCTGCTCCAGCTGATCTCCAAGCACAAGATGGACGTCACCGAGGTCGCGCTGTCGAAGGTGACCGACGAGTTCATGGCGCACATCCGGGCGATGGGGCCGGACTGGGACCTCGACCAGACCACCGAGTTCCTGGTGGTCGCGGCCACGCTGCTCGACCTGAAGGCGGCCCGGCTGCTGCCCGCCGCCGAGGTCGAGGACGAGGCCGACCTGGCCCTCCTGGAGGCCCGCGACCTGCTCTTCGCCCGCCTGCTCCAGTACCGCGCGTACAAGCAGATCGCGGAGATCTTCAACGAGCGGCTGGAGTCCGAGGCCCGCCGCTACCCCCGTACCGTCGGCCTGGAGCCCCACCACGCCGAGCTGCTGCCCGAGGTCGTCATCAGCATCGGGCCGGAGGGCTTCGCCAAGCTGGCCGTCAAGGCGATGCAGCCGAAACCCAAGCCGCAGGTGTACGTCGAGCACATCCACGCCCCCCTGGTCAGCGTGCAGGAGCAGGCCGGGATCGTGGTCGCACGCCTGAAGGAACTGGGCGAGGCCAGCTTCCGCGTGCTGGTCCAGGACACCGAGGACACCCTGACCGTCGTCGCCCGCTTCCTGGCCCTGCTGGAGCTGTACCGGGAGAAGGCCGTCGAGCTGGACCAGGAGACCGCGCTCGGCGACCTGCTGGTGCGCTGGACCGGCGGCGACGGTGAGGCGCAGCCGGTGGTGACCGACGAGTTCGACCGGCCGCCCGAGGCACCGAAGGAGGAGCAGAAGGCGTGAGGGAACCCACCACCGAGGCCGAAGCGGCCACCGAGGCCGAAGCGGCCATCGAGGCTCCGGACGGCCCGGAGGGCGTGGCCGGACTCGACCTCAAGCCCGCCCTCGAAGCCGTCCTCATGGTCGTCGACGAGCCCGCGACCGAGGAGCAGCTCGCGAAGATACTGCAACGGCCCCGGCGGCGGATCGCGGACGCCCTGCGCGAGCTGGCCGACGAGTACGCCGTCCAGGGCCGCGGCTTCGAGCTGCGCCTGGTCGCGGGCGGCTGGCGCTTCTACAGCCGGCCCGAGTACGCCGCGGCCGTCGAGGGCTTCGTCCTGGACGGCCAGCACGCCCGCCTCACCCAGGCCGCCCTGGAGACCCTCGCCGTGGTCGCCTACCGCCAGCCGGTCAGCCGCAGCCGGGTCTCCGCGGTGCGCGGCGTGAACTGCGACGGCGTGATGCGCACCCTCCTCCAGCGGGGTCTGGTCGAGGAGGCGGGTACGGAACCCGAAACAGGTGCGATCCTGTACGTGACGACGAACTACTTCCTGGAGCGGATGGGCCTGCGCGGCCTGGACGAGCTCCCGGAGCTCGCGCCCTTCCTCCCGGAGGCGGAGGCGATCGAGGCCGAGACGCTGGAAGCGGTCCCGTCGTTCGATCCGGACGCCCCGGATTCCGAGGGCGCACACGACAAGACGGAATTTTGATGCGAAGCAGCAGCGGCAGGAACAGCAGCGGAAACAACGGCGGGAGCCGTGGTGGCAACAGCGGCGGCCGCGGCGGAAGTGGCGGTGGCCGCGGCAACTACCGCGGCGCCGGCAACGACCGCGACGACAAGCAGGGCGGCCGTCCCAAGAAGCCGCGCCCGGAGGAGCGGCGCTACGACGTGGGCCCCGGCGCCACCAAGGACGGCCCGAAGTCGGGCCGCGGACCCTCGGCCCGCGGCGGGGCCAAGGGCGGCCCCAAGCGGCCCCAGCAGCGCGGCCGCAGCGCCCCGGCCACGTCCCGCGAGTACGAGACGCGGGCCGAGGAGCGCAACCGCGAGCGGTACGCGGGCAAGAAGGACGTCAAGCTGCCCAAGACCTTCCCGGGCGCCGAGCAGGAGGGCGAGCGGCTGCAGAAGGTCCTCGCGCGCGCGGGCTACGGCTCCCGACGCGCCTGCGAGGAGCTGATCGAGCAGGCCAGGGTCGAGATCAACGGCGAGATCGTGCTGGAGCAGGGCCGCCGCGTCGACCCGGAGAAGGACGAGGTCAAGGTCGACGGCCTGACCGTCGCCACGCAGTCGTACCAGTTCTTCTCGCTCAACAAGCCCGCCGGTGTCGTCTCCACCATGGAGGACCCGGAGGGCCGCCAGTGCCTCGGTGACTACGTCACCAACCGCGAGACCCGCCTCTTCCACGTCGGCCGGCTCGACACCGAGACCGAGGGCGTGATCCTGCTCACCAACCACGGCGAGCTGGCGCACCGCCTGACCCACCCCCGGTACGGCGTGAAGAAGACCTACCTCGCGCACATCGTGGGCCCGATCCCGCGCGACCTCGGCAAGCAGCTCAAGGACGGCATCCAGCTGGAGGACGGGTACGCGCGCGCGGACCACTTCCGGGTCGTCGAGCAGACCGGCAAGAACTACCTGGTCGAGGTCACCCTGCACGAGGGCCGCAAGCACATCGTGCGCCGGATGCTGGCGGAGGCGGGTTATCCCGTAGACAAGCTGGTGCGCACCGCCTTCGGCCCGATCACGCTGGGCGACCAGAAGTCGGGCTGGCTGCGCCGCCTGTCCAACACGGAGGTCGGGATGCTGATGCAGGAGGTCGAGCTCTAGGTCTCCTGGGTCTCCTCCGTCTCCGAGGGTTGTTCCGAGCACCCACCGTCTTTATAGTCGCAGTGACTATTAAGGGGGTGGGTGTTCGTGCACGGCTACGACAAGCACGCTTTCGAACCCTTCGCCGTCACCGTCGACCTCGCCGTGCTCACGCTCCGCGCGGGCGCCCTGCACGCGCTGCTCGTCGAGCGGGGCCAGGAGCCGTACGCGGGCCGCTGGGCGCTGCCCGGCGGCTTCCTGCTGCCCGTGGAGTCGGCCGAGGAGGCGGCCCGGCGCGAGCTGGCCGAGGAGACCGGCCTGGCGGACGTGACCGGGCTGCACCTGGAGCAGCTGCGGACCTACAGCGAACCCGGCCGCGACCCCCGGATGCGGGTCGTGTCCGTGGCCTTCGCCGCGCTGCTGCCCGACCCTCCCGAGCCGCACGGCGGCGGTGACGCGGCAACGGCCCGCTGGGTGCCGTACGACGAGGCCCGGGGCCTCGCCTTCGACCACGACCGGATCCTGGCCGACGCGCGGGACCGCGTCGGCGCCAAGCTCGAGTACACCTGCCTGGCCACCGCCTTCTGCCCGGACGAGTTCACGCTCGGCGAGTTGCAGCAGGTCTACGAGACGGTGTGGGGCACGGCCCTGGACCGGCCCAACTTCCGCCGCAAGGTCCTCGCCACCCCCGGCTTCGTCGAGCCCGTCCCGGGCGCCGCCCGCCTGACCGGAGGCCGCGGCAAGCCCGCCGCCGTATACCGCGCCGGCCCGGCCACCGCCCTGCACCCGCCCCTGCTCCGCACCCCTCGGGAAGGACGCCCCGCATGACCACGACCACCGGCACCAAGCGCGCCGCCACCGGAGCGCTCACCGGCCTCGCCCTCGGCGACGCGCTGGGCTTCCCGACCGAGTTCAACGACGTCCCGTCGATCCTCGCCAAGTGCGGCCCCTGGCGGGAGATGGCGCTGCCCCGGCCCGCGATCGTCACCGACGACACCCAGATGACACTGGCGCTGGGCAAGGGGCTGCGGACGGCCATGGACCGGGGGCTGCTCGGCCCGAAGCGGATGGAACGGCCGGTGCGCGAGGAGTTCGTCGACTGGTACCAGTCACCGGAGAACAATCGGGCGCCGGGCAACACCTGCCTCAAGGCTTGCAACCTCCTCAAGACCCCGGACCGCCCCTGGCAGGACGCCAGCCAGATCCACTCCAAGGGCTGCGGCGCCAACATGCGCGTCGCGCCGGTCGGGCTCGTCCCCGGCCTCAGCGACGAACAGCGCGCGGGCGCCGCCCAGTTGCAGTCCGCGCTCACCCACGGCCACCCCACCGCGCTCGCCGCCTCCGACCTCACGGCGCACGCCGTACGGCTGCTCGCCGAGGGCGCCGAGCCCACCGGCCTGGTCGGGCTGCTGCGCTCGTACGCCTACGACAACCGCACCCGGTACCACGAGCGCTGGCTCGGCGACCTGTGGACCCGCGCCCAGGACCCGACGCCCGAGCACTTCATCGCGCGCGGCTGGGACGAGTGCCTGGCGACACTCGACCGGCTCCAGGAGGCGGCGCGCACCGTCTCGCCCGAGACCGACCCCTGCCTGGCCGTCGGCGAGGGGTGGATCGCCGAGGAGGCCATGGCGGCCGGGCTGCTCTGCTTCCTGCTCTTCGTCGACGAGCCGCTCACCGCCCTGCGCCGCGGCGCCTGCACCTCGGGCGACTCCGACTCCATCGCCTGCCTCGCGGGCGCCTTCGCGGGCGCGCACCTGGGGGCCGACGCCTGGCCCGCCGACTGGGCGGACCGCATCGAGTACCGGGGCGACCTGCTGGCCCTGGGAGAACTCTGGGACGCTTGAGCGCATGATCGACGCCCTCGACATCGACCTGGCGCCGGTGGTGGCCGAACAGCCCTTCCCGGTGCTGTTCGCCACCGTCTCCGGCGCCCACCTCTACGGCTTCCCCTCCCGCGACTCCGACGTCGACCTGCGCGGCGTGCACCTGCTGCCCGCCGCCGACCTGGTCGGGCTGCGCGAGCCGGAGGAGACCCGGTCGCGGATGTGGGACCGGGACGGTGTCGAGATGGACCTGGTCACGCACGACCTGCGCAAGTTCGTACGGCTGATGCTCCGCCGCAACGGCTATGTGCTGGAGCAGCTGCTCTCCCCGCTGGTCGTGCACACCACCGAGGCGCACCGGGAGCTGGCCGCCCTGGCGCCGGGGGTTCTCACCAGTCACCACGCCCACCACTACCGGGGGTTCGCGGGCACCCAGTGGCGGCTGTTCGAGAAGACCGGCCAGCTGAAGCCGCTCCTGTACACCTTCCGGGTGCTGCTCACCGGCATCCACCTGATGCGCGCCGGAGAGGTGCAGCCCCACCTGCCCTCCCTCCTCGGGGAGGTCGACGCCGCCCCGGACTACCTGACCGAGCTGATCGCCGCCAAGGCCGAGCGCGAGCACGGGGACGCGGGCGTCGATCACGCGCGTGTGCGGGCCGACGTGGAGCGGCTGCACGCCGGGCTCGACGAGGCGCAGGCCGCGTCAGGTCTCCCCGACGCCCCGGCCGCGTACGAGGCCCTGCACGACTTCGTCGTACGGGCCCGGCTGGAGCGCTGAGGCGCGGCGGGTGCGGACCAGGAAGTCCTCCACCCGGCGCCGGTCCGGCTCCTCGGGGAGGGGGCTGTGCCGGGCCGCCTCCTCGCCCTCCCGCGCCAGGCGGTTCATCCGCGCCTCCACCTCCGGCCAGGGCACCTCGCCGCGCTTCACGGCGAGCAGGGAGTCACGGTCCTCGCCGACGTCGATCGTCAAGGCGCCCGTGCGCAGCAGGTCGCGGGCGCTGGTCAGGAGCCGCAGCAGGTGCATCGCGTGCTTCCAGCGCGGGGCGCCGTGGGTGCGCACGTCGGCGTCGAGCTTGCGGCGCTGGCCGTGGGCGTAGCGAGTGAAGGTCTCGTAGGCCCGGCGGGAGAGGAACGCCTCGCGGAGGGAGAGGAGTTCGCGGCCGGTGTCGTCCACGGAGTCCACCAGCGGGGAGTGCAGGCACTCCAGGATGTTCGGGTTCGCGCGCAGGGCCAGTTCGCAGAAGCGCTCCAGCTCCCAGCTGAACTGCTCCTCCCCGGGGCCCTCCACGTGCGTCGGCGGCTTCTCGAAGCGCCAGTACAGCGCGGTCGGCGCGAGGAAGACGCCCCGGCGGTCCGTGTCGCTGTCCTGCGTCGCCAGACCGAAGGCGCGCGAGCCCATGACGCAGGAGTAGACGGTGTGGTCGCGGACCAGGGCCTCGGGGGTCTGGGGGTGCATGGCGGGAGCGTACGCGGACGGCTCACGCCAGGCGGACCGAATTTCCCTCCACCGTGATCCGCTTCTCCGGCAGCGGCTTCGTGGCCGGGCCCCGCACCACCGAGCCGTCGGCCGCGGCGAACCTGCTGCCGTGGCAGGCGCAGTCGATGGTGCCGTCCCGCACGTCCGACACGATGCAGCCCTGGTGGGTGCAGACCGCCGAGAACGCCTTGAACTCGCCCTTCTCCGGCTGGGTCACCACGATCTTCTCCTCGGTGAGGACCTTGCCGCCGGCGATCGGGATGTCGCCCGTCCGCGCCAGTTCCCGCCCGGGCGAGGTCTCCGAGGAGTCGCCGTCGCCGCCTCCGCAGCCCACGCAGATCGCCGCCGCGCCCGCGCCGGTGCAGCGGAGGACCGTACGGCGGGTCGGGTTCTGGGTCATGTCGCAACTCCGGGGGAGGGGGGTTCGGACGGCGGGGCCAGCGTCTCAGGAGACGGGCGCCGCGGGCCGGTACGCGGCGGGCTGACTAGGCTGGACGGACCAAGAACCGATACATGCGTCAGCACTGTGAGCAAGGAGCATCGCCGTGGCGGTACGAGCGGTCCGGGGCGCCGTCCAACTGGAGCGGGACGAGGCGGGGCACATGGACGAGCAGGTCGCGGCCCTGCTCACCGCCCTCATGGAGCGCAACGGCCTGACGGTCGACGACCTGATCAGCCTGTGGTTCACCGCCACCCCCGATCTGCACAGCGATTTCCCGGCCGCCGCGGCCCGCGGGCTCGGCATCACCGACGTGCCGCTGATCTGCGCCCAGGAGTTGGACATCGAGGGCGCCATGCCCCGTGTCGTCCGTGTCCTCGCCCACATCGAGTCCGACCGGCCCCGCGCCGAGATCGCCCACGTCTACCTCGGCGCCGCCGCGGCCCTGCGCAAGGACATCGCCCAGTGAGAACCGCACTCGTCATCGGCACCGGCCTCATCGGCACCTCCGCCGCCCTCGCGCTGACCGACCGGGGCGTCACCGTCCACCTCGCCGACCACGACCCCGAGCAGGCCCGCACCGCCGCCGCGCTCGGCGCCGGCACCGACGACGCCCCGGACGGCCCGGTCGACCTCGCGATCGTCGCCGCCCCGCCCGCCCTGGTGGCCGACGTGCTCGCCGACGCCATGGCCCGCGGCGCCGCCCGCGGCTACATCGACGTGGCCAGCGTCAAGGGCGGCCCCCGGCGGGAGCTGGAGGCGCGCGGCCTGGACCTGTCGGCGTACATCGGCACCCACCCCATGTCCGGCCGGGAGAAGTCCGGTCCGCTGGCCGCCACCGCCGACCTCTTCGAGGGGCGCCCCTGGGTGCTGACCCCGACCCGGGACACCGACACCGAGGTGCTGAACCTCGCCCTGGAGCTGGTCTCGCACTGCCGCGCGGTGCCGGTGGTGATGGACGCGGACGCCCACGACCGCGCCGTGGCCCTCGTCTCCCACATGCCCCACCTGGTCTCCAGCATGGTCGCCGCGCGCCTGGAGCACGCCGAGGAGGCCGCCGTACGGCTGTGCGGGCAGGGCATCCGCGACGTGACCCGGATCGCCGCCTCCGACCCCCGGATGTGGATCGACATCCTCTCCGCCAACCCGGGGCCGGTCGCCGACCTGCTCACCGACGTCGCCGCCGACCTGGAGGAGACGGTGCGGGCCCTGCGCGCCCTGCAGTCCTCCGACGAGGACAAGCGCCGCGAGGGCGGCACCGGCATCGCCGAGGTGCTGCGGCGCGGCAACGCCGGACAGG
Source organism: Streptomyces sp. BBFR25 (assembly GCF_044590125.1). Classification (NCBI taxonomy): domain Bacteria; kingdom Bacillati; phylum Actinomycetota; class Actinomycetes; order Kitasatosporales; family Streptomycetaceae; genus Streptomyces; species Streptomyces sp. BBFR25. Next base: position 2,051,043 of record NZ_CP172447.1, on the reverse strand, counting down.
TCCGCGTCCCCGGCAAGCACGGCTCGGCCCCGCGGGCCTACGAGACGGTGGCCGTCCTCATCGACGACCAGCCCGGCCAGCTGGCCCGCATCTTCGCGGACGCGGGACGGGCCGGGGTCAACATCGAGGACGTACGGATCGAGCACGCGACCGGGCAGCAGGCGGGCCTGGTGCAGCTCATGGTCGAGCCGAGGGCCGCCGCCGTCCTCACCGCGGCCCTGAAGGAGCGGGGCTGGGCGATCCGCCAGTGATCACGGGGCGCCGGACGCCTGTCATAGGGGGCCCAGCGGCCCGGTAACCTTGTGCGGGACGCGCTCGCGTCCCGCACACCACCCACCGCACCGCACCAGGAAGGTGTCCCCTCGTGGAAAACGGCGCCGCCCCGACCGTCCCGGCCGTGATTGTCGCCATCGACGGCCCCTCCGGCACGGGCAAGTCGAGCACGTCGAAGGCCGTGGCCGCACAGCTCGGCCTCAGCTACCTGGACACCGGCGCCCAGTACCGGGCGATCACGTGGTGGATGGTCAACAACGGCATCGACACCGACGACCCGCACGCCATCGCCGCCGCGGCCGGAAAGCCCGAGATCCTCTCCGGCACCGACCCGGCGGGCCCCACCATCACGGTGGACGGCGTGGACGTGGCCGGCCCGATCCGCACCCAGGAGGTCACCTCCAAGGTCAGCGCGGTCAGCGCCGTACCGGAGGTCCGGGCCCGGATCACCGAGCTGCAGCGCTCCATCGCCGCCGCCGCGCCGCTCGGCATCGTCGTCGAGGGCCGCGACATCGGCACCACCGTGCTGCCGGACGCCGACCTCAAGATCTTCCTCACCGCGTCGGCGGAGGCCCGCGCCGCCCGCCGCAGCGGCGAGCTGAAGGGCGCCGACGTCAACGCCACCCGCGAGGCCCTGATCAAGCGGGACGCGGCCGACTCCAGCCGCAAGACCTCCCCGCTGGCCAAGGCCGGGGACGCGGTCGAGGTGGACACCACCGCCCTCACCCTCCCGCAGGTCATCGAGTGCGTCGTCACCCTCGTCGAGGAGAAGCGGGCGGGGAAGTGACCGCATCCTCCGCAGCGCCCGCCCCCTCCGAGAAGGGCGCCGAGGTCGGCCGGCGCATCGGCGTCGGCCTGATGTACGGGCTGTGGAAGCCGCGCGTGCTCGGCGCCTGGCGGGTCCCCGCCACCGGCCCGGTGATCTACGCCGTCAACCACGCGCACAACATCGACGGCCCGATGGTCATGGGCGTGGCGCCCCGGCCGACACACTTCCTGATCAAGAAGGAGGCGTTCATCGGCCCGCTCGGACGCTTCCTGACCGGCATCGGCCAGCTGAAGGTGGACCGCCACTCCACCGACCGCGCCGCCATAGGGCAGGCGCTCGGCGTGCTGGCCGACGGCGGCGTCCTGGGCATCTTCCCGGAGGGCACCCGGGGCGAGGGCGACTTCGCCTCACTGCGCGCCGGGCTCGCCTACTTCGCGGTGCGCAGCGGCGCGCCGATCGTCCCGGTCGCGGTCCTGGGAAGCACGGACCGTCCCGGACGGTTGATAAAGGCGCTGCCCCCGCTGCGCTCCCGCGTGGACGTCGTCTTCGGCGACCCCTTCGACGCGGGCGACGGCAGCGGGCGGCGCACCCGCAAGGCCCTGGACGAGGCCACCGAACGCATCCAGAAGCAGCTCACCGCGCACCTGGAAAACGCCAGGCGCCTCACCGGGCGCTGAGTGACACTTGAGTAGTGGATCACCCGGTACAGGGGTGTTCCACCGATCACCACGATGAACGAGGTACGGACTTCATGAACGACCACATCCACCCCGAGGGCTCGGGCGAGGAGCACGACCACGGGGCGCTCGGCGACGCCGAGTACGCGCAGTTCATGGAGCTGGCCGCCGAAGAGGGCTTTGACATCGAGGAGGTCGAGGGCGCCATCGAGGAGGCCGGGCACGGCCCGCTGCCCGTCCTCGCCGTCGTCGGCCGCCCCAATGTCGGCAAGTCGACCCTCGTGAACCGCATCATCGGCCGCCGCGAGGCCGTCGTCGAGGACAAGCCCGGCGTCACCCGCGACCGCGTCACCTACGAGGCCGAGTGGGCCGGGCGCCGCTTCAAGGTCGTCGACACCGGCGGCTGGGAGCAGGACGTCCTCGGCATCGACGCCTCCGTGGCCGCCCAGGCCGAGTACGCCATCGAGGCCGCCGACGCGGTCGTCTTCGTCGTGGACGCCAAGGTCGGCGCCACCGACACCGACGAGGCGGTCGTCCGGCTGCTGCGCAAGGCCGGCAAGCCCGTCGTGCTGTGCGCCAACAAGGTCGACGGCCCAAGCGGCGAGGCCGACGCCTCCTACCTGTGGTCGCTGGGCCTGGGCGAGCCGCACCCGGTCTCCGCGCTGCACGGCCGCGGCACCGGCGACATGCTGGACCGGGTCCTGGAGGCCCTGCCCGAGGCCCCGGCCCAGACCTTCGGCACCGCCGTCGGCGGCCCGCGCCGCATCGCCCTGATCGGCCGCCCCAACGTCGGCAAGTCCTCGCTGCTGAACAAGGTCGCGGGCGAGGAGCGCGTCGTCGTCAACGAGCTGGCCGGCACCACCCGCGACCCGGTCGACGAGCTGATCGAACTGGGTGGCGTCACCTGGAAGTTCGTCGACACGGCGGGCATCCGCAAGCGCGTCCACCTCCAGCAGGGCGCCGACTACTACGCCTCGCTGCGCACCGCCGCCGCCGTCGAGAAGGCGGAGGTCGCCGTCATCCTCATCGACGCCTCCGAGTCCATCTCGGTCCAGGACCAGCGGATCGTCACCATGGCCGTCGAGGCGGGCCGTGCCATCGTCGTCGCCTACAACAAGTGGGACACCCTCGACGAGGAGCGCCGCTACTACCTGGAGCGGGAGATCGAGACCGAGCTGGGCCAGGTGGCGTGGGCGCCCCGGGTCAACGTCTCGGCGCAGACCGGCCGGCACATGGAGAAGCTCGTCCCGGCCATCGAGACCGCCCTGGCGGGCTGGGAGACCCGGGTCCCGACGGGCCGGCTGAACGCCTTCCTCGGCGAGCTGGTCGCCGCCCACCCGCACCCGGTGCGGGGCGGCAAGCAGCCGCGCATCCTCTTCGGCACCCAGGCGGGCACCAAGCCCCCGCGGTTCGTGTTCTTCGCCTCCGGCTTCATCGAGGCGGGCTACCGGCGCTTCATCGAGCGCCGGCTGCGCGAGGAGTTCGCCTTCGAGGGGACGCCGATCCACATCTCCGTGCGGGTGCGCGAGAAGCGCGGCGCGAAGAAGAAGTAGGCCCCCCTGGGGGACACCCAGTGACGCGTGAGGGGCGCCCCCGGCCGGGGGCGCCCCTCACGCGTCGGTCGTCCGGCGGTCAGGTGCCGGACCGCGGGGCCGGTGGCAGCGCCGCCGGGACGTGGTGCGTGCCGCCGACGCGCTGCCACACCGACTGCTGGCCGACGCGGGCGCTCTGGGCCCCCGCGCTGTAGGCGCTGTAGCCGCCTCTGCCGCGCGGGATGCTCCGGAAGGCCGTGAACCCCAGCTCCTCCTCACCGCTGCGATCGCCCGGCAGCGATCGGAAGGACCTGACGTACTCGGCGTAGAGCGCGTCGTAGATCGGCGTGGTCGAGGGGCCGCCGTGGCGGTGGAAGGCGTCGTATGCGTACACGTATGTCCAAACGACCCCGCGCTGGAAGGGATGCGGCCCAGGTGACAGCCGTCCGGCGGCGTGAACGGGCTCAGGTCCCCGCCAGCGGCAGCGCCGCCGCGACCAGCTGTCCGTTCGCCGCCGCCTTGTCCAGCGCGTCGCGCAGCAGATCCTCGCGCGGCTGCCGGCCGATCGACCCGACGGGCGCCGCGAACATCAGCACCTGCTGGTGCTTGTTGGCCGCCGTGCGCCACCCCTCGGTGACCTGGAGCGGCTGGTGCGCCTGCCACCAGGCCACCGGCCGGCCGCCGCTGGTCCCGGGCTGGAGCACCGCGTGCAGCTGGCCCATCGCGAGCAGGACCGACCAGCCGTGCAGCACGGCCGGAGCGGACGCCAGCTCGGTGACCGGCATGAAGCCCTGCTCGATCAGCAGCGGCAGGAAGTCGTCCCCGGCGCCGGCCGTGCCGGGCCGCGCGATGGGAGCGGTCGGCTCCACCACGAGGGCCGGGTGCAGCTCCCCGGCGATCAGGATCAGTCCGCTGGTCACACCGAGCACGGCCTGCTCGGGCGCGGCCTTCTCCGGGGCGGCGGGAGCGGGCTCGGAGCGGGCCTGGTCGGCGCTGATGGACCGCACCGCGCCCTGGAGCTGCTCCTCGGTGACCTTGACGACCTGCGAGGGCAGGCAGCCCGCGTGGGCGAAGGCCAGCACGGCGGTCTCTTCCCCGATGAAGAGGACGGTGCTGGTGCGCTCCTGCTCACAGTCGCCCGGGGTGCGGCAGGACGTGCAGTCGTAGCTGCCCGGGGCGGACTCCCCGGCCAGCAGGCGGTCGGCTTCTTCGTCGCCGATCTCGGCGCGTACGTCGTCGCTGACGTCGAGCATGCGCGGCACGGGTTGCTCCCTCGGGATGCGGTGCGTGACCGGACCGGGTGGCTCCCGGGCCGTGGTCCGGGCGGATCCCCGGCTCATGCAAGGACAACGGGGGACCGGTGGCGGGAGTCACGCCCCATGGCCAACGGAATCGAACCATGCGACACACGCGACGGCCCGGCGACCGCGATCCCCGCTGTACGCCCAAGTGGGCTGCCGCACAGGGTGGTTGGGTCGCCGGGGCCGGGTCGGCCGCCCGGTCCGCGAGTCGACAAATCATGAAATCAGTGAATGAACCGGGTGGCTGGAAACAGCCGCCGTCGGGTGCTCCTCCCCGTCGTGACCACATCGCAATCGGACACGGACAACCAGAAGGCAGGGTTCCGGGTCTAACCGGACGACGAGAAGCCCATGGGAGGAACCGCACCGCATGACGCCGCCGGCCCCACCGGCCGCTCCGCTGCGCGCCGACTGCATCGGCGACTCCGCGGGCGGTCTGACCTTCGACGTCGCCGCGCGCCGAAACAGCCGGAACGCCGGAGCGGCCCTGCTCGTCCTGCGCCGCCGCGTCCTGGACGCCGTCGATGCCGTCGGCGCCGCCGCGGACACGGTCAGCCTGCCGCTGGCCCCGGCGGCGGAGGGCCGGCTGCGCGCCGCGCTGCCCAGCAGCGTGTCCCTGCCCGAGGGCCGCTGGGACGCCTACGCCCGCCTGTCCGACGGCCGGCCGCGGCGCCTGGTGCCCGGGGTCACGGATCTGCGCTCCCTGGCCGAGCGCACCCCCAGCGGGCTGCTCGGCCACGTCGCCGTCCGTATCCCGTACGCCACCCGGCAGGGCAACCTCACCGTCCGCAGCTGGCTGCGCGCCCCGCACGCGGAGGCGGTCGACCTGCGCCTGGCGAGCGGCGGCCTGACCGTACGCGGGCGCGTGTACGGCACCCCGCTCGGGCCCGGGGCGGACGCCGAGCTGCGCGCCCGGCCCGGCGACGCGGCGGGCGGCGCGGACGGCTCCGGCGTGCGCCGGGTGGAGGTCGCCGCCGAGCGGACGGAGTTCGCCTTCACCGTGCCCTACGACGGCCTGGCACCGGGCCACTGGGACCTGTGGCTGCGGCCCGCCGGTGACTCCGGTCCGGTGGTGCGGCTCGCGCGGCTGCTGGACGACGTCGCCGACAAGAGCCCGGTGTTCACGTTCCCCCGCGCGCGCGTGTGGACGCCGTACGGCCCCGTGGAGGCCGGGCCGTACTACACCACGGACAACGACCTGTCGCTCGCCGTCGCCCCGCTGGAAGCCTGATCGGTGTCCGATGTTCGATTCGTGTAAGTGATCCGGGGCCCTTCCGTACGGGCGCACGCAAGTCCGTTCGGGAGTGTTCGGAGGCGGAATGCGGGGCCTCGCCGGGGCGCCCCGAACGCCTTTTCCGTCCACTTATTCGACGGAGTACCGCGACACGCGGGAATTCACCTGGGTCGCTCGCGGAGCGCCCGCAAATCCGTCCGTCCGTGTGAACGAGTTCCGGCAAAACGCACAGCGTGATCCTGTGACAGAAATGTGACCGTAGGTGCATCTGCGACCCGTGTTACCGGCGCGGGCTTCCCCGCTTCCGGAGCAGGGCATAGCGTGGCGGCATGGCACCGATTCCGACACCCCCGGCCGAGCCCCAGGACAGTCCGGACACCTACGTCGGCCTCGATTCCGACGCGGCCGAGCGGCAGGCGCGCGAGCGCGGCTGGTCGACGGTGCGGTCCCTGGCGCCCGGCACGGTCATCACCATGGAGTACCGCGTGGGCCGCCTCAACTTCGAGGTGAAGGACGGCCGCGTGTCCCGGGCCTGGAAGGGCTAGGGAAGGGCCCAAACGGGCCAGGACGGGCCCTGGGCGGGCGGTCAGCCGCCCGACAGGGGGCGTGCGGCCGGGGCCGTATTGCGCGGGTGGCGGTCGGCGTGCGGCGGCCGGCGGCTGCCGGCCGGGGTCACGGGCGTACGGTCCGAGCGGGCCGTGTGCGGGCCCGGAGGCAGGTACACCGGGGCCCGGGTGGTGTGCGGCGCGGCGACCGGCTCGCGGGCCGGTGCCTCCGGCCGGCCGGAGGCCGCCGGGGCGACGGGCACGGGCCGCCCGACCGGCCGCTTCGCCGCCCGCTCGCGGCCCAGACGGGCGTACCAGCGGTCGCGCAGGCCGAGGATCCAGGCCTCCGCACGGGTGATCAGCGGCTCGAACCAGGGGAGCGCCAGCAGGATCAGCAGCCCCGCCACCCAGCCGAGGAGCACGTCGCTGAGCCAGTGCGTACCGAGGTAGACGGTGGACATGCCCACCCCGAGTGAGGTGACCGCGGACAGCGCGGACAGCCAGCGCCGGGCGCGGTGCGTCGAGGCCAGATAGGCGAGGATGCCCCAGGTCACGACGGCGTTCGCGGTGTGACCGCTCGGAAATATATCGCCGCCGAGCCACATCTCGTTGGCGCCGATCGTGGTCGCGTAGTGCGGTCCCAGCCGGCCCATGCCGTACTTGGCGGCGCCGACCGTGACGTTCAGCAGGAGCAGGGAGACACCGAGCGCCAGCAGCGGACGCAGGGTGTGCTGCCGCCAGGAGCGCCAGCCGAGCCAGGCCGCGACCATCACGGCGGTGGGGCCGCGCTGGCCGAGCACCACGTAGTAGTCGACGAACGCGTGGATCTCCGGCCACTGCTGGTAGGGCCTGAAGAACATGACCTGCCAGTCGAGCCGGACCAGCCACGAGGTGATCACGACGGCCCACACGATCGCGAGGTAGAACGCGAGGGTTCCGGCGAACAGCGCGAACCTGTGCCGGGACATCTCCGGCACGTCCAGGAGCTCCGGTCGCTCCGGCTCCCGGTCCAGTCTCGCGAACACCCGGTCCAGACGGGTGGGCTTCCGTTCGGTACGCACCCAATCGACGTTACAGCGAGTGAGGAGTGATCCCGGCCGAATCAACGGCTTTGTGATGACGATGTGATGTGGGATTCCTCTCAGGCGACGCCTTATTTCCGGGTAATCCGCAATCCCGTCCGGTCGCGGACTTCAATTCCTTTGATCTGTCCGGTCGGCGGTTTTATCGTGCTTATGAATTCGTTCACCGAATGCTGGTGCGGAATTGTCCCGGCGGTCATCGGACGGCCACGGCCGGTCAGGGCGGGCCGGAGCCGTTCAGCCAGAAGGCCCCGTAGACCGCCGAGGCCGCCGCGACGGCGCACACGACCGACGCCGCCCTGCCGGTGCGCAGCCGGGCCAGGCCCAGGGCCAGGGGGAACAGCAGCGGGAACGCGGGCATCAGCAGCCGGGGCTTGGAGCCGAAGTAGCTCGACGCGCACAGGGCGAGCAGGGTGACGATCCCCGCGTAGACCAGCAGCGGCAGCGGCTGGCGCTGCCGCACGCATACCACGTACAGCCAGACCAGCAGCGCGACCCCGACGATCAGCCCGACGCCCGCCAGGGCCCCCGGGAGCGACGTGAACTTCCCGGCGACGAAGCGGGCGAAGGCCGCGCCCCCGTCGAAGCCGTTGCGCCAGCCCGCCTGCACGTCGAGGTATCCGAGCGGGCCCTTGCCGGTACGGTGGCCGACCCACAGGACGTAACCGGCGGCGCCCAGGGGCGCGAGCAGCATGCCGAGCACGTGCCGTGCGCCCGGGGCGCCGCCGGCACCGTCCTCGCGCCGGCTCCGCGCGAAGGCCGTGAGCACGGCCACCCACACCGCCGCCGTCACCGCGAGCCCGACCGGGCGGGTCAGCCCGGCCAGCGCGGCCAGTGTCCCGGCCGTCACCCAGCGCCCGGTCAGCACCGCGTACAGCGACCAGGCGGCCAGCGCCGTGAACAGGGACTCGCTGTACGCCATCGACTGCACGATCCCGACCGGCAGCACGGCCCACAGCAGCGCCGCGCACACGCCCGCACGGGGGCCGTACACGTGGTCCGCCACCGCGAAGATCCCCCAGGCCGCGGCGAGCGAGGCGAGGAGGCTCACGACGAAGCCCGCGTCCGCGTACGACAGCGGGGAGACGGCCGCGCCCAGTCGCTCCAGCCAGGGCAGCAGCGGGAAGAAGGCGAGGTTGGAGTGCACGTCGCCGCCCGGCAGCCGCACCTCGTAGCCGTACCCCAGCTCGGCGACCCTGGTGTACCAGAGGGAGTCCCAGCGGGCCGTCAGCAGCGCGTACGCGCTCTTGTCGCGCGCCGCGCTCCACAGGGCCAGGGCGAGCAGGCCCAGGGCGCGCACGGCCGCGTAGCCGAGGAGCGCCGGGGCGGCCCGGCGCAGGGCACCGGACGGACCCGGGGCGCCGGGGCGGCCCGCGGTGCGCGTTTCAAGATCGGTCACGGGCTCGATTATCTGCCGTGCGCCGAGGCGGCCGTCCCGGCGGGGCGGACGGGACCGTTGCCGCAGTGGCGCACGCCACACGGATGACGCGGGATCTGTGAGGCCCGCCACGTGTGCCCTGCCCGGTCTCGCGTACTCTGGCGAGTCACTCGCGTTCCGTTGCACGGCCCGGAGCCCCCCGCTCCTCTCCGGCCGAGCCGCAGGGGAGTCCCCACCCCACGGCCCGCCGGACGCGAGGGAACATCTTGGAGGTACGTACATGTCCGGGACGACCACGGCTGCCGCCGCGCTGCGCCGTCGGGCGGCCGGGGCCGGTGCCAACCGCTGGGTGGTCCTGGTCGTCCTCTGCGTCAGCCTGCTGCTCGTCGCCGTCGACGCGACCGTGCTGCACGTGGCGGTCCCCGCCGTCACCGAGGACCTCAGGCCCGGCGCCATCGAGCTGCTCTGGATCGTCGACGTCTATCCGCTGGTCTGCGCCTCGCTGCTGATCCTCTTCGGCACGCTGGGCGACCGGGTGGGCCGCAGACGGGTCCTGCTGCTCGGCTACGCCCTCTTCGGCGTCGCCTCCGCACTGGCGGCCCTCGCCGACAACGCCCAGCTGCTGATCGTGGCCCGTGCGCTGCTCGGCGTCGGCGGCGCGATGATCATGCCGGCGACGCTGTCGATCCTGCGGCAGGTCTTTCCCGACCGGCGGGAACGGGCGATGGCCATCGGCATCTGGAGCGCCGTGGCCGCGGTCGGCGCGGCGGTCGGCCCGCTGCTCGGCGGCTTCCTGCTGGAGCACTTCTGGTGGGGCTCGGTCTTCCTCGTCAACATCCCGCTGATGCTGGTCAGCCTGCCGGTGGGGCGGCTGCTGCTGCCCGAGTCGAAGGGCGACGGCCGCGGGCCCTGGGACGTGGTCGGCGCGCTGATGGCGGCGGGCGGACTGTTCGGGGTCGTCCTGGGCGTGAAGCGCCTCGGCGGCGGGGAGCCGGTGGTGAGCCTGCTCACCGTGGGTCCGCTGGTGCTGGGCGCGGCGCTGCTCGCGGGCTTCGTACGGCGGCAGCGCAGGCGTGCGTATCCGCTGGTGGACCTGGCGATGTTCCGGCGTCCGGCGTTCAGTACGTCGGTGGGGTGCATCGTGCTGGCCATGCTGGCGCTGGTGGGTCTCGAACTGATCGCGGCGCAGTACCTGCAACTGGTGCTCGGTCTTTCCCCGCTGGAGACCGGGCTGCGGCTGCTGCCGCTGACCTTCGCGGCGATGGCGGCGGGGCTGGCGGGAGCGCGGCTGCTGCGGCGCTTCGGGCCGCGGCGGACGGTGTGCGCGGGGTTTTGCCTGACGGCCTTCGCGGTGGTGCTGCTGACGGCGATGGGCCGGGCCGACAACTGCGCGCTGCTGCTGACCGGGTTCGTGCTGCTCGGCTTCGGTCTGGAGACGACGCTGTTCGGGGCGTACGAGTCGATGCTGAGCGAGGCGCCGCAGGAGCAGTCGGGTGGGGCGGCGGCGATCGGCGAGACCTCGTACCAGCTGGGTGCGGGGATCGGTATCGCCCTGCTGGGCAGTGTGATGAACGCGGCGTACGCGCCCGGGCTGGCGGGGGGCGTGCCGGGGGTGCCGGCGTCGGCGTCGGTGGCGGCGGGGCATTCGCTGGGGGAGGCGTACGAGGTTGCCGCGCAGCTCGGGGGGCCTGCGGGGGTCGCGCTGCGGCGGGCCGCGGGGGACGCGTTCGTGCACGGGCTGCATGTGACGTTGGTGGTGAGTGCGGGGTTGTTGTTGCTGGGGGCGGTGATGGCGTTGCGGTTGCCGCGGGTGATGCAGTGCGAGGAGGCTTCGGTGCCTGCGCCCCGGGGGGCCGTGGAGTCCCAGTCCCGCGTCTCGGTGTGACCCCACGGTCTCCCACCCACGCACCACCCGTTCGCCGTCGGCCAAGGGGTGGACGTTTCCCGTGGGGGTGGTCCGCCGTCGGCGGCCGCGGCTCGTGGGCCGGAGGGGGATCGCCCGGCCGGAGCATGGTGGACGTGCCGCGCGCCGCATCGTAACGTCGGCAGCGAGAGCCGTGACTAGCGGCGCTAGTTTTTAGAGTTCCGGAGGGTGTCCCCATGGCCGCGTCCCCCAAGTTGCCCGCGTTCGACCCCGTCGACCCCCTCGGCCTCGACGACCTGCTCGAGCCGGAGGATCTCGCGGTCCGGGACACCGTGCGGAACTGGGCCGCCGACCGCGTGCTGCCGTACGTCGCGGACTGGTACGAGAAGGGCGAGCTGCCCGGGATCAGGGAGCTGGCGCGCGAGCTGGGCTCCATCGGCGCGCTCGGCATGTCCCTGGAGGGATACGGCTGCGCCGGGGCGAGCGCCGTCCAGTACGGGCTGGCCTGTCTGGAGCTGGAGGCGGCCGACTCCGGCATCCGCTCCCTGGTCTCCGTGCAGGGCTCCCTCGCCATGTACGCCATCCACCGCTTCGGGAGCGAGGAGCAGAAGCAGGCGTGGCTGCCCCGGATGGCCGCCGGCGAGGTCATCGGGTGCTTCGGGCTCACCGAGCCCGACCACGGGTCCGACCCGGCCGACATGCGCACCCACGCCAAGCGCGACGGCGGCGGGGACTGGGTGCTCAACGGGCGCAAGATGTGGATCACCAACGGCTCGGTGGCCGGCGTCGCCGTCGTCTGGGCGCGGACCGAGGAGGGGATCCGCGGGTTCGTGGTGCCGACCGACAGCGCCGGGTTCTCCGCACCCGAGATCAAGCACAAGTGGTCCCTGCGGGCGTCGGTCACCAGTGAACTCGTCCTCGACGACGTACGGCTGCCCGCCGACGCCGTACTGCCGGAGGTGACCGGGCTGCGCGGACCGCTCAGCTGTCTGTCGCACGCCCGTTACGGAATCGTCTGGGGCTCGATGGGCGCGGCCCGCAGTTCCTTCGAGACGGCCCTGGAGTACGCGAAGTCGCGGGAGCAGTTCGGGCGGGCCATCGGAGGCTTCCAGCTGACCCAGGCCAAGCTCGCCGACATGGCGGTCGAACTGCACAAGGGGATCCTGCTCGCCCACCATCTGGGGCGGCGCATGGACGCCGGCCGCCTGCGTCCCGAGCAGGTCAGCTTCGGCAAGCTCAACAACGTGCGCGAGGCCATCGACATCTGCCGTACGGCCCGTACGATCCTCGGCGCCAACGGGATCTCCCTCGAATACCCCGTGATGCGGCACGCGACGAACCTGGAATCGGTGCTCACCTACGAGGGCACCGTCGAGATGCACCAGCTGGTGCTGGGCAAGGCGCTCACCGGGCTCGACGCCTTCCGGTAGGAGGCGGTCCGGCGAGCGGGGGAGCGGGGCCGTGGTGTGCGGCCCCGCCTCAGCTCTGGTTGAAGAAACCGTCGGAACGGTGTGCGGCGGGCTCGCCGCTGATCACCTGGGTGTCGGCCGGGCTCAGCAGGAACACCCGGGTGGACACCCGCTCGATCGAACCGCGCAGGCCGAAGATGAGCCCGGCCGCGAAGTCGACCACGCGCTTGGCGTCGGTCCCCTCCATGGCCGTCAGGTTCACGATGACCGGGACCCCGTCCCGGAACAGCTCACCGATGGCCCGTGCGTCCCGGAAGCTGTCCGGGGTGACCGTCGCGATGCGGCGGCCCTTCTCCTCGGCCACGTCCGAAGCCACCTTGACCCGCGGGTCCGTGACCCAGGCGTCCCCGGGCTGCTCGGTGCCCTCGGAGTAGTCGTCGTCGTAGTAACGCTCGTCATCGTTGTCGTCGACGAGGCCGAGCCACGCACTCGCCTTGCGTACCGATCCCATGGACGCCTCCTCTCACAGCGGTCTTTCGTGCTTCCGCATCCCTATGGTCATCCATGATGCGGACGTCGCGCCAAGTGGATAGACGCCGCGCGGGGGGTTTGTGACGGTACTGGTGCACAGCCGATCCGTCGAGAGTCCTTGTGTCCCAAGGGTCGTTTCCCAAACGGCTGCTGACTGTGAGTGAAATATGATTCTTCACGGCACACGGGTGAGAGAGGGTGCGTACGGGTGATGGCGGCGGTCGGTACGATGCCGCAGCTCAGCGTCGTACCAACCACGGGGGAGCGTCGTGTTCGGAATCGTCAGGCCGTGCAGGCACCGGCTCGGAGAAAGCCTTACGAGCCAGTGGATGGCTCATTTGTGCGGGTTGTGCCTCGCACTGCGCAAGGACCACGGACAGTTCGCGCGGATCGTGACGAACTATGACGGGCTGCTCATATCGGTTTTGACGGAGGCTCAGGCCGAGCGGGGCGGTGCGGGTGCCGGGCGGCGCACCGCCGGGCCCTGTCCGCTGCGCGGGATGCGCACCGCGTCCGTCGCGCACGGCGAGGGCGCCCGGCTCGCGGCGGCCGTCTCGCTGGTGCTGGCCTCGGCCAAGGTGCGCGACCATGTCGCCGACGGGGACGGCCTGCTGGCCCGCCGGCCGGTGGCGCTCGCCGCCCGCCGGATCGCCGGCGGCTGGGACGCGGCCGGGGCGCGCGGGGGCAGCGCCGTCGGCTTCGACACCGCCGTACTGGTCGACGCCGTGGACCGGCAGGGCGGCATCGAGGCGCTCGCCGGGCCCGGCACGCCCCTGCTGACCGTCACGGAGCCGACCGAGACCGCGACCGCCGCCGCCTTCGCGCACACCGCGCACCTCGCCGGGCGGCCGCACAACGCCGCGCCGCTCGCCGAGGCCGGTCGGCTCTTCGGCCGGCTCGCCCATCTCCTGGACGCCGTGGAGGACCGGGAGGCCGACGCCGCGTGCGGCGCCTGGAACCCGCTCACCGCCACCGGGACGCCGCTCACCGAGGCCCGGCGGCTCGCGGACGACGCCGTGCGCGGGGTGCGGCTGGCCCTGCGGGAGGCCGAGTTCACCGACGGGCGGCTGGTGCACCGGCTGCTCGTGCACGAGCTGGGCACGTCCGTGGACCGCGCGTTCGGCACCGTCTCGTGCGCCCATGGCAACCATCCGTACGCCCCTCCCGGCGCGCCCGGCACCCCGGGTGCTCCCGGCGGCCCCGGCGGGCCGACGCCCCCGGAGCCGCCGCGCCGCGACCGGCGCGGGCTGCTCGCGGGCTGCGCCGTGTGGCTCGGGCTGGCCTGCACGTGCCAGGTGTGCTGCGGCACTTACCACGACCCCTGGAGCGGTGAGCGCAAGGAAGGGCTCTGCTCCCAATGCGACTGCGGCAGCTGCTGCGACTGCTGTGACTGCTGCGGCAACTGCTGCGGCGACGACGGGTGCGACTGCGGCTGCGACGGCTGCGACTGCGGGTGCAGCTGCTGAGGCGTCGTCCGCCTCAGCCCCGTCTCTCCCGGCCGTCAGTCCTTCGGCCCGTCAGTCCTTCAGTTCCGGGGGCGAGATCTCGGACTTCGCTATCGCCGACTCCGTCGTGTCCCACTTCTTCAGGATGCGGGCGTACGTCCCGTCGGCGATCAGCCCGTTCACCGCGGCCCGGAGGGCGGGCGCCAGCGCGGAGCCCTTCTTCAGAGCGAAACCGACGTCCAGGCGGTGGAACTCGTTCAGGAACTTCAGACCCTCCTGGTGGGCGACCGCGTAGCGCAGGCCGTTGATGGTCGACATCACCACGTCGCTGCGCCCCTGCTGGAGCGAGGACCACAGCGCGCCGGGCTCGCTGTACGTCTGCACCGTGTACGCCTGGTCGCCCGCGTCCGTGCACAGGTGCCGGCTCTTCTCCAGCGTCGCCTCGAAGGTGGTGCCCGCACCGGTCGCCACCTTCCGCCCGCACAGCTGCTTCAGGTCGGTGACCTCGGACAACTCGCTGTCCTCGCGGGCGGCGAAGCCCTGGCCGTCGTTGATGTAGGTGACGAAGTCGATGGTCCTGCGCCGTTCGTCGGTCACCCCGAAGTTGCTGGCGCCGACGTCGTACTTGCCGCTGTCCAGGGCCGGCAGGATCGCCTCGAAGGAGGCCTGCTCGGTCTTGAGCGTGATGTCGAGCGCCTTGGCGACCGCGTGCGCGAAGTCGACGTCCTGGCCGGTCAGCGTCCTGCCGTCGGACAGATAGGTGGTGCCCGGCGGGGTGCCGCCGACGCTGACGGCAAGGGTGAGTTCCGTGGTGCCCGCCGGCAGCAGCCGCACGGCGTCCGCGTTCCGCCGGACACCGGAGACGACGTCGGTGGTGGGGACCGCGTCGGAGCCTCCCGCCGCGCCCGCGACGTCCGCGGCGGGGTCGCCGGAGCCGCACGCCGTGAGCAGCAGGGCGGCCGAGGCGATCAGAGCGAAAGGGAGGAAGAGTCTTTTTCGGGCACGCGTGGGCGTACGCATCGTCAGTGGTCTCCTGAGAGCGAAGGCAGGGGGCGGCGCGAGGGGAGGGGTGTGCGTGCGCGTGTGAAGGCGGGTCGACGGCAGGCCGAACCAGGGAGAGGCCCCGACGGGGTCAGGCGATCAGGGCAGGCAGGGGGGTCGGCTCAACAGGAACAGGACCACACTCGACCGAAGTCGATGTGGGAGCGCGTGACCAGCCACTGCTGTGGATGCATGAAGTAAGTGGAACAGGCATCCGGTTCCGCGTCAACGACTTGAGATGTGCGGCTCACAGTGTGGACAGCCTTGACAGCGGGCGGAAACGTCCCCGTACTCTCGGCGCACGGCCATGCTGAGGGGCTCGGCCGTGTGAAGGCACCACCCACCGTGTCCGACTGACTCGATGTCACGGAGCCTTCGCATGTCCTCCGACACCCTCGCCAAGTCCGCCGCCGTACCGGAAACCCCGGACCGGGCGGACCTCCCGCGGATCGTCCCGCAACGCCGGCCCGGTCAGTGGACGGCCGCCGCGGTCGTCCTCGTCCTCCTCGCCCTCGCCGTCAACTCCGTCCTGCGCAACGACGCGTTCCAGTGGGGTGTCGTCGCGGACTGGTACACCTCCGACACCGTCCTGCGCGGCCTGTGGCTCACCCTCTGGCTCACCGCCGTCGTCATGGTCCTCGGCTTCGCGCTGGGCACCCTGCTCGCCGCGTTCCGGCTCTCCGCCAACCCCGTGCTGCGCGCCGTGAGCTGGGGCTACGTATGGTTGTTCCGGTCGATACCGATCCTGGTGCAGCTGCTGCTGTGGTTCAACATCGGCGCCCTCTACCCGCAGGTCCTCGGCGTGAAGACGGTCGACCTGCTCGGCCCGGTCACCGTGGCGGTCATCGGCCTGACGCTGCACGAGGCCGCGTACGCCGCCGAGGTGGTTCGCGGCGGCATCCTCTCCGTGGACCGCGGCCAGGTCGAGGCCGCGCAGGCCCTCGGTCTGAGCCGGTGGCGCCGGTGGCGGCGGATCGTCCTCCCGCAGGCCATGCGCGCCATCGTGCCGCCCGCCGGGAACATGCTGATCGGCACCCTCAAGGGCACCTCCATCGTCAGCGTCATCGCCGTGCAGGACCTGCTCTACTCGGTGCAGCTCGTCTACCACCGCACCTACCAGGTCATCCCGCTGCTGATGGTGGCCACCGTCTGGTACACCGTGGTCACCTCCCTGCTCGGCATCGGCCAGTACTACGTCGAGAAGCACTACGCCCGCGGAACGGAGCGCACCCGATGAGCCGCCCCGCGCGGGGCGCCCGGGCCTCCCTGGTGGTCGTGGGCGCGGGGCCCCGCGGCACCGGACTGCTGGAGCGCATCGCCGCCAACGCGCCCGAGCTGTACGACGGCCGCGGCCTCGACATCCACCTCGTGGACCCGCACCCACCGGGCGCCGGACGCGTCTGGCGCGCCCGGCAGTCGCCGCTGCTGTGGATGAACTCGCACGCCGAGGACGTCACCGTGTTCACCGACGACACGGTCGAGATGGCCGGTCCCGTACGGCCCGGACCCACCCTGCACGAGTGGGCGGCCGTGGACGGGCGCACCTTCGCCGACCGGCGGACCCAGGGCGCGTACCTGCGCTGGGCGTACCAGCGCACGGTGGCGGGACTGCCCTCCGGCGTCGTCGTGTACCACCACGCGCGCCGCGCGCTGCGGGTGGAGGGCACGCCCCGGGAACGCCAGCGGGTGTGGCTCGACGGCCGCGACACTCCGCTCCCCGCCGACCTGGTCGTCCTCACCCTCGGCCACCTCGACGCCGAACCCGACGGCGAACAGCGGGAGTTGTCGGCGTACGCCCGCGCGCACGGCCTTCTCCACCTCCCGCCGGACTTCACCGCCGACAGCGACCTGTCCGCGCTGCGCCCCGGGGAGCCGGTCCTCGTGCGCGGTCTCGGGCTGGCCTTCGTCGACCTGATGGTGCTGCTCACCGAGGGCAGGGGAGGGCGGTACGACGGGGACACCTACGTGCCGTCCGGACGGGAGCCGGTGCTGTACGCGGGCTCGCGGCGCGGAGTGCCGTACCACTCGAAGATCGGCTACGACTGGAGTGGGGAACGGCCGCCGCTGCCGCGGTTCTTCGGGCCCGCCGAGACCGAGGCGCTGCTCACCCGGCCGGACGGCTTCGACTTCCGGCGCGACGTGTGGCCGCTGGTCGAGAAGGAACTGGGCTTCGCCCACTACCACCGCCTGTTCACGGCCCATCCGGAACGGGTGCGTACCGGCTGGGCCGGCTTCGAGGCGCGGTACGCCGCCGCAGGACCGGACGAGCGGGCCGCCCTCGTCGCCGCCGCGGTGCCCGACCCCGCCGACCGGCTCGACCTCGCCGCCCTCGACCGTCCCCTCGACACCGTGCGGTACGGCTCGCACGCGGAACTCCAGGTGGGGCTGCGCCGCTACGTCGAGGCCGACCTGCGGCGCCGCCACGACCCGGCGCACAGCCCCGACCTCGCGGTCTTCCTCGCCCTGCTCTCCGTGTACGGGCAACTCGTCCGGTTCGGCGACGTCGGCGGCTGGTGGCACGGCTTCTTCAGCCTCCTCGCCTCGGGACCGCCCGGGCCCCGGCTGCGGCAGCTGCTCGCCCTGTCCCGGGCCGGTGTGGTGCGCTTCCTGGGCGCCGACACGGCGGTCACGGCCGAGGACGGGGTGTTCCGGGCGAGGAGCGCCACCGTGCCGGGCGCCGTCGTCGAGGCCCGGGCACTGGTCGAGGCGCGGCTGCCGCACCCCACCGTCGAACGCGCCCGCGATCCGCTGCTGCGCGCGCTGCACGCCGACGGGGCCGCCGCGACCCCGGACGGGCTGCTGGCCGTGGACCGCGCCGACGGGCGCGTCCTGGACCGGGCCGGGCGGCCC
Organism: Streptomyces sp. BBFR25; assembly: GCF_044590125.1. NCBI lineage: Bacteria > Bacillati > Actinomycetota > Actinomycetes > Kitasatosporales > Streptomycetaceae > Streptomyces > Streptomyces sp. BBFR25. Next base: position 2,033,112 of record NZ_CP172447.1, on the reverse strand, counting down.
CACCCGCGGCGGTTCGCGCTCGGCCCGCACACCGACGCGCGCGGCTCGGGCGCGTTCACCCGGCCCCGTACGGGCGGCGTGGCCTTCCGGCAGAACGACGCCACCGCGCGGGCCGTACTGACCTTCCTGCGGGCGCCCGGGGCACCCGCGGCGCCGCACCACCCCCTGCTGGAGGAGTCCGCGCGATGAGCAGCACCGACGACACGAACGTCATGGACGACACGAACGTCATGGTCGACATCAGGTCCGTGCACAAGAGCTTCGGCCCGCTGGAGGTGCTCAAGGGCATCGACCTCACCGTGCGCACCGGCGAGGTGACCGTGGTGCTCGGCCCCTCCGGTTCCGGCAAGTCGACGCTGCTGCGCACCGTCAACCACCTGGAGAAGGTGGACCGGGGCCTGATCAGCGTGGACGGCGCCCTCATCGGCTACCGGCGCAGCGGCGACCGGCTGCGCGAGCTGCCCGAGCGCGAGGTGCTGAAACAGCGCACGCGGATCGGCTTCGTCTTCCAGGACTTCCACCTCTTCCCGCACCTGACCGTGCTGGAGAACATCACCGAGGCCCCGGTCTCGGCCCTGCGGCGACCGCGCCGCGAGGCCGTCGAGGCGGCACGCCGGCTGCTGGAGCGGGTCGGGCTCGCCGACAAGGCGGGCGCCTACCCCCGGCACCTGTCCGGCGGCCAGCAGCAGCGGGTGGCCATCGCGCGGGCGCTCGCCCTGGAGCCGAGGCTGCTCCTGTTCGACGAACCGACGTCCGCGCTCGACCCCGAACTGGTCGGCGAGGTGCTCGACGTCATCAAGGACCTGGCCCGGCAGGGCACCACCATGATCGTCGTCACCCACGAGATCGGCTTCGCCCGCGAGGTCGCCGACACGGTGGTCTTCATGGACGACGGACGCATCGTCGAACAGGGCCCGCCCGGCGACGTACTGGACCGCCCGCGGCACGAGCGCACCCGGGCCTTCCTCTCCAAGGTCCTGTGACGGCAAGGCCGTTGAGACCGAAAGCCTCGACACCGACAGCCTTGACACCGACAGAAGGGAACGACCCCGCATGACCTCCTCCCACGGCGTACGGCGGCTGCACCTGGCGACCGCCCTGGACCGGCGGTCGGTGTACGACGCCGACGAGTTCGCGGCGGCCGCCCGGCTCGCCGAACAGGGCGCGCTCGACTTCGTGACCCTCGGCGACAGCCTCGCCCGCCCCGGCCCCGACGCGCTCTCCGTGCTGTCCCGGGTGGCGCCGGTCACGCGGCGCGTCGGCCTGGTCCCGACCGTCACCACCACCCACACCGAGCCCTTCCACGTCCAGGCGGCCGTGGCGACCCTGGACTGGGTCAGCCGCGGCCGGGCGGGCTGGCGGATCGAGGTGTCCACCACCGAGGGCGAGGCCCGCCTCTTCGGCCGCCGCCACGCCGCCCCCGCCGACGCGCTCTGGCAGGAGGCCGGCGAGGTGGCCGACGTGGCGGCGCGGCTGTGGGACAGCTGGGAGGACGACGCCGAGATCCGGGACGTGCCCACCGGCCGCTTCGTCGACCGGGACAAGCTCCACCACGTCGACTTCACCGGCTCCGCCTTCTCCGTCAAGGGCCCCTCGATCGTGCCGCGGCCCCCGCAGGGGCACCCCGTGCGGGTGGTCGACGCCACCGACCGGGCCGCACGGGCGGTCGCGGCCCGGTACGCCGACGTGGCGCTGGTGCGCACCGCGCTCCCCGCCCGGGCCGCCGCCGCACGGGCCGAACTGCGGGCGTCCGCCGCGGCGCACGGCCGCGATCCGGACGGCCTGCGGGTCCTCGCCGCCCTGGACGTCGACCTCGGCGACGGCGAGTACGCGGCCGAGCCCGGCCACGGAGGAGGCGGCCCCCGCGCCACGCCCCGCGGCCCGCAGTACCGCGGCGGTCCCGTGGACCTCGCCGAACTCATCGCCTCCTGGCACCGGGACGGCACCGTCGACGGCTTCCACCTCACGCCGGCCGAGCCGCACCGCGACCTGGAACGCCTCGTCAACGGCACCGTGTCGCTGCTCCAGCACCGGGGCCTGTTCCGCACCTTCTACCCGGGCAGCACGCTCCGGGACCACCTGGGCCTGACCCGGCCCGCCAACCAGTACGCCGTCGCGCAGGGAGCGTCATGACCGGACCGAAGCCGATGCAACCGAAGCCGATGCACCTCGCCGCCCACTTCCCGGGCGTCAACAACACCACCGTCTGGGCCGACCCGCGCTCGGGTTCGCAGATCGACTTCGCCTCCTTCGAGCACCTCGCCCGCACCGCCGAACGCGGCCTGTTCGACTTCTTCTTCCTCGCCGAGGGGCTGCGGCTGCGCGAGCACAAGGGCCGCATCCACGATCTGGACGTGGTCGGCCGCCCCGAGTCCCTGACCGTGCTGAACGCGCTCGCCGCCGTCACCGGGCACCTCGGACTCGCCGCCACGGTCAACGCCACCTTCAACGAGCCCTACGAACTGGCCCGCCGGTTCGCCACCCTGGACCACCTCAGCGGCGGCCGGGCGGCCTGGAACGTGGTGACCTCCTCCGACGCCTTCACCGGCGAGAACTTCCGGCGCGGTGGTTACCTGGACCGGGCCGAGCGGTACACCCGGGCCGCCGAGTTCGTGGCGACGGCACGGAAGCTGTGGGACTCCTGGACCCCGGACGGCACCCCCCGTCCCTTCGCCCACCACGGGCGGCACTTCGACATCGCGGGCGAGTTCACGCTGCCCCGCTCCCCGCAGGGGCACCCGGTGGTGATCCAGGCGGGCGACTCCGACGAGGGCCGGGAGTTCGCCGCCTCCTCGGCCGACGTGATCTTCACCCGCCACGGCACCCTGGAGGCGGGCCGCGCCTTCTACGCCGACGTGAAGCGCCGCCTGGCGAAGTACGGCCGGAGCCCCGGCGACCTCAAGATCATGCCCGGCGTCACCGTCGTCCTCGGGGACACCGCCGCCGAGGCGCACGAGCGGGCCGAGGAGATCCGGGGGCAGCAGGTCTCCCCGCAGACCGCGCTGCTCACGCTGGAGCAGATCTGGGGCGTCGACCTGTCCGGCTACGACCCCGACGGGCCGCTGCCGGACGTCGACCCGGTGCCCGATCCGCAGCTCACCCAGGGGCGGACCCGGCAGGGCGACAGCGTCGCGACCGCCGAGAAGTGGCGGGCCCTGGCGCAGGAGCGGGGGCTGTCCATCCGGCAGACCGTGATCGAGGCGAGCGCCCGGCAGTCCTTCGTGGGCACGCCCGGTGAGGTCGCGGCCGAACTGACGGAGTTCGTGGCGCGGGACGCCGCCGACGGCTTCATCCTCGTACCGCATCTGACCCCGGGCGGGCTGGACGAGTTCGTGGACCGGGTGGTCCCGTTGTTGCAGGAGCGCGGCGCGTTCCGAACCGCGTACCGGGGTGCCACCCTGCGCTCCCATCTCGGCCTGGCCGAACCGGTGGGGACGCCCTGAACCATGGCGAAGGGCCCACCCGCCATCCGGACGGGCAACTTCCGGACATCCCCGGGCGGTGAGGGACGGGGCGACGCGGTGCTGCCGACGGCCGGTCGCGCGGCCGGGCTCACCGTGGACGACCGCTTCCGGTCCCGGCGCCCGGCCGCGCCGGACGCCGAAGGGGCGTACGACGGCCGACCTCAACCGCGCGCTGCTGCCGCCGTGCGCTTCGCCGGCCACTTCGTCTGCCCCCTCCCAAGGACCGACCGGGGGTTGGCAAAGGCAAGTTCAAAGGCGGACGACCGAAAGGCACTCTTGCGCCGACCGGTCGTTCGGCCGAGACTTCAACCTCAGCGCTTGTCAGGGGCACGACGTATTCGGAACCCGGAGGTCCGTCCCTGGCTGCGCCTCACGGGCCCCCACCCCCACGAGAGGGGCCCCCGACTTCCCCTGTGGAGGAACGAAAAGTGAGGATCAAGCGCACCACCCCCCGCAGCGGCATCACGAGACGGACTCGGCTGATCGCCGTATCCACCGGCCTCGTGGCCGCGGCCGCCGTCGCGATCCCCAGCGCGAACGCGGCACCCACCCCGGTCACCTTCAGCGCCGCCGAGCTGAACAGTGCCAGCGGTGCGGTGCTCAAGTCCGACGTCCCCGGCACCGCCTGGGCCGTCGACAGCAAGACCGGCCGGGTGCTCGTCACCATCGACAGCACCGTCTCCCAGGCCGAGATCGCGAAGATCAAGGAGCAGGCCGGCGACAAGGCCGGCGCGCTCACGATCAAGCGCACCCCCGGCACGTTCAACAAGCTCATCCAGGGCGGCGACGCCATCTACGCGAGCAGCTGGCGCTGCTCCCTCGGCTTCAACGTCCGCACCAGCAGCGGCGCCGAGTACTTCCTGACCGCCGGACACTGCACCGACGGCGCCGGCGCCTGGCGCGCCAGCTCCGGAGGCACCGTCATCGGACAGACGGCGGGCTCCAGCTTCCCGGGCAACGACTACGGCATCGTGCAGTACACGGGGTCCGTCTCGCGGCCCGGCACCGCCAACGGCGTGGACATCACCCGCGCGGCCACCCCGAGCGTGGGCACCACCGTCATCCGTGACGGCTCCACCACCGGCACCCACAGCGGCCGGGTCACCGCCCTGAACGCCACCGTCAACTACGGCGGCGGCGACATAGTCTCCGGCCTGATCCAGACCACGGTCTGCGCCGAACCCGGCGACTCCGGCGGCTCGCTCTACGGCAGCAACGGCACCGCGTACGGTCTGACCTCCGGCGGCAGCGGCAACTGCTCCTCCGGCGGGACGACGTTCTTCCAGCCGGTGACGGAGGCCCTGAGCGCCTACGGCGTCAGCGTCTACTGACCGGTCCGCCCGTCCCGCACCGCGCGGCCGGCGGTGCGACGAGCCCCCGTGCACCGAGAGGTGTGCGGGGGCTCTCCCGCGTCCGGACTGCGGGTCCGCGCGTCCCGCTGAGGGGGAAGCGAACGGTGAAGGCCGTGTGACCACCCTGGAGTTGTCGTGCGCACGTCCTGGAGTCGACCTTGTGTGCGGCCTGTGGAATCGGAAGAGTCAACGCTCGTCAACCAGCCTTCCGGTTCACGAGGTCCCCACAACCTCGCGGACCGACCCCCCACAGGAGGACGTGAGTTGAAGCACCGACGCATACCCAGGCGGCGGGTCGCCGTGGTAGGTGCGGGCATCACCGCACTGGTCGCGGCCGGGGTCACCTTCCAGACCGCGAACGCCAGCGAGGCCCCCACGGCCTCAGCGCCCGAGACCCTGTCGGTCACGGCGGCCGGAAAGCTCGCCTCCACGCTGCTCGGCGACCTCGGCGCCGACGCGGCCGGCACGTACTACGACGCCCGGGCCAAGAGCCTCGTCGTCAACGTGCTCGACCAGAGCGCCGCGCAGACCGTCGAGGAGGCGGGAGCCGAGGCGAGAGTCGTCGAGAACTCGCTCGCCGACCTCAAGAGCGCGCGCACCACGCTCACTAAGGACGCGACCATCCCGGGCACGTCCTGGGCGACCGACCCGACCACCAACAAGGTCGTCGTCACCGCCGACCGCACGGTCTCCGGGGCCGAACTGGCCAAGCTGACCAAGGTGGTCGACGGGCTGGGCGCCAAGGCCGAGCTGAAGCGCACCAAGGGCGAGTACAAGCCCTTCGTCGCGGGCGGCGACGCCATCACCGGAAACGGCGGGCGCTGCTCCCTCGGCTTCAACGTGACCAAGGGCGGCGAGCCGTACTTCATCACCGCCGGCCACTGCACCGAGGGGATCACGACCTGGTCGGACTCCTCCGGGAACGTCATCGGCGAGAACGAGGCGTCCAGCTTCCCGGACAACGACTACGGCCTGGTCAAGTACACCGCCGACGTGGACCACCCGAGCGAGGTGAACCTCTACAACGGCTCCTCGCAGGCCATCTCGGGCGCCGCCGAGGCCACCGTCGGCATGGAGGTGACCCGCAGCGGTTCCACCACCCAGGTGCACGACGGGACGGTGACCGGCCTGGACGCCACCGTGAACTACGGCAACGGCGACATCGTCAACGGCCTGATCCAGACCGACGTGTGCGCCGAGCCCGGCGACAGCGGCGGCTCGCTCTTCTCGGGCGACCAGGCCATCGGCCTCACCTCCGGCGGCAGCGGCGACTGCACCTCGGGCGGCGAGACCTTCTTCCAGCCGGTGACGGAGGCCCTGTCGGCCACCGGTACGCAGATCGGCTGAGCAGCGGTACCCGCACACCCGTGAAGTCCCGTCCCGCGCGCGAGGGGCGGGACTTCCGCGTGCGTACGGCGGCCGGCCGTCGCGTGGGTAGGGCGGTAGGGCGGTCAGCCGGCCGCCGCGGGCGGCAGCTCCGTCTCCTGCCGTCCGCGGCGCGGCAGCACGGCCGCCAGCATCGCGATCACCGTCCCCGCGACCGCCCACGCCCACAGCACCAGCAGGGAGGCGGTCACGTCGTTCCCCTTGAAGTAGGCGATCGAGCGGGCCGCCCAGGTGCCCGCGCCCGGAGGCAACGCCGGGCCGATCGCCTGCCAGAACGGCGGGAGCAGCGGCAGCGGGAAGGCACCGCCCGCGCTCGGGTTGCCCGCGATCACCACCAGCAGGATCGCGAGACCGATGCCGACGATCCCGAAGACGCCCTGGAGGGCGAGCGTGGCGGCGCCCACCGCGAAGGTGATCAGCGCCCCGAGCCCCCACAGGTCCACCACGCTGCCGGGCAGCGCGCCCAGGATCGGCCCGATGATCACCGCGCCGCCGAGCCCGCCGACGATCGCGACCAGCGCCATCACGATCAGCCGGATCGCCGCCCGGCGCGGGTTGGCCGGCCGGGCGCCGGTGCTGATCGCCAGGATCGAGGCGCACAGGTAGCCGCCGACGCACCAGCCCACGACCAGGTAGAAGGACGACAGCCCGTCGAAGTCGTGGGGCGAGGCCGGGGCCACGTCGACCACCCGCACCGCGCGTCGCTCGGCCTGCTCCGCCTTGCCGACGATGCCCTCCAGGGTGGTGGCGAGGACGGTGCCGCCGCCGGAGGCGACCAGCAGGGTGTCGGTGCGGCCGGAGGGGTCGAGGACCAGGGCGCCGTCGATGTCCCGGTTCACGATCTGCCGCCGGGCGCTCGACTCGTCGGCCACCGCGCGCGGGTCCAGCGGGGAGCCGGGCAGCCGCTCCAGCCGGTCCACCGTCTGCCCGGCGGCCGCCCCGGGCGCGACCACCCCGAAGGGCACGTCTTTCGGCTTCGGGTCGTGCAGCGCCCCCACGTAGGAGGCGATGAACAGCAGCTGGAGCGCGATCACGCCGAGGACCAGCAGGGTGGCTCGCGGGGTGACGGCGTCCTTCACCTCACCGAGGAAGGAGCCGCTTCGCGTGCCGCCTCGCGTGCCGGGGCCCGGTGTGTGTGACATGTCCCCACAGTCCTGGTCGGGGAGCGTTTGCGCAGGTGGGGCGGGGCCGAACGGATGTCGCACACATATTCGAGGATGGAGGTATGGTGGGTGAGGTAGCTGGGAACAGGCGTTCGATAATGGCGTTCGGTCATGCGTCGGGTCCATGAGTCGGGAGGTGCGTGTGCCGGGTTTCACGCATCTGCACACCGTCTCCGGGTTCTCCGCCCGCTACGGCGCCTCCCACCCGGAGCGGCTGGCCGAGCGCGCCGTCGAGCGGGGCATGGACGCCCTCGCCCTCACCGACCGCGACACCCTCGCGGGCACGGTCCGCTTCGCCAAGGCCTGCGCGAAGGCGGGCGTCCGCCCCCTGTTCGGCGCGGAGCTGGCGGTCGCGGCCCCCGGGTCCGCGGCCACCGACCGCGACCGCACGGAGACCTCCGTACGCCGGGACCGGCGCCGCGTCCCGGTGCGCGGCGGCGCCTTCGTCGACGAGTCGGCCCCGCGGGTGACCTTCCTCGCCCGCGACGGCGCCCGCGGCTGGGCCGACCTGTGCCGCCTGGTCTCCGCCGCCCACACGGCCGAGGGCACCCCGCTGCTGTCCTGGCCCGACAACCACGCCGACGGCCTGACCGTCCTGCTCGGCCCCGACTCCGACGTCGGCCGCGCCCTCGCCGCCGGGCGCCCCGACCGCGCGGCGCGGCTCCTCGCCCCCTGGCGGGAGGCCTACGGCGACGCCCTGCGTCTGGAGGCCGTCTGGCACGGCCGCGAGGGCACCGGCCCCGGCTCCCTGCGGCTGGCCTCCCGCACGGTGGGCTTCGCCGCCGAGCAGGGCGTCCGGCCGGTGCTCTCCAACGCCGTCCGCTACGCCGACCCCGGCCAGGGCGAGGTCGCCGACGTCCTGGACGCCGCCCGCCGCCTGGTCCCGATCGACGCCACCAAGGAACTGGACTCCGGCGAGGCCTGGCTCAAGGACGCCGGTGCCATGCGGCACGCCGCCGAGCGGATCGTCGAGTCCGCGGGCTTCCGGCGCGACACCGCACACCGGCTGCTGGAGCAGACCCGGGCCACGGCCGCCGAGTGCCTGGTCGACCCCGAGGACGACCTCGGCATGGGCGCCGTCCACTTCCCCGAACCGCACCTCGTGGGTGCCGGCCGCCGCACCGCCCAGCGGGCGCTCGCCTCCCGGGCGGCGGCCGGCATGGTGCGGCGCGGCTACGACCGGCGGCCGGACCACCGGGAGTACTGGGAGCGGATGCACCACGAGCTGGACATCATCGCCCACCACGGCTTCGCCTCGTACTTCCTCACCGTCGCCCAGGTCGTGGACGACGTACGGCACATGGGCATCCGGGTCGCCGCGCGCGGCTCCGGCGCGGGCTCGCTCGTCAACCACCTGCTCGGCATCGCGCACGCCGACCCGGTCGAGCACGGGCTGCTGATGGAGCGGTTCCTGTCCAAGGAGCGGGTCGTGCTGCCCGACATCGACATCGACGTGGAGTCCGCCCGCCGCCTGGAGGTCTACCGCGCGATCATCGGCCGGTTCGGCACCGAGCGGGTCGCCACGGTCGCCATGCCGGAGACGTACCGGGTGCGCCACGCCATCCGCGACGTGGGCGCCGCCCTGTCCATGGACCCGGCCGAGATCGACCGCGTCGCCAAGTCCTTCCCGCACATCCGCGCCCGCGACGCCCGCGCGGCGCTGGAGGAACTGCCCGAACTGAAGGAGCTGGCGGGGGAGAAGGAGCGGTACGGCAAGCTCTGGGAGCTGGTCGAGGGCCTGGACGCCCTCCCGCGCGGTGTCGCCATGCACCCCTGCGGCGTCCTGCTGTCCGACGCCTCCCTGCTCTCCCGTACGCCGGTCATGCCGACCAGCGGCGAGGGCTTCCCGATGGCGCAGTTCGACAAGGACGACGTGGAGGATCTCGGGCTGCTCAAGCTGGACGTGCTCGGCGTCAGGATGCAGTCGGCGATGGCGCACGCGGTCGCCGAGGTGAAGCGGGCCACGGGCACCGAGGTCGACCTGGACGCCGTACCGGAGGGCGACCCGGCGACGTACCGGATGATCCGGTCCGCCGAGACGCTGGGCTGCTTCCAGATCGAGTCGCCGGGCCAGCGGGACCTGGTCGGCAGGCTCCAGCCGTCGACCTTCCACGACCTCGTGGTCGACATCTCGCTCTTCCGGCCGGGCCCGGTCGCCGCCGACATGGTGCGGCCGTTCATCGAGGCCCGGCACGGGCGGGCGCCGGTGCGCTACCCGCACGAGGATCTGGCGGAGCCGCTGGAGGGGACGCACGGGGTCGTCGTCTTCCACGAGCAGATCATCGACATCGTGGCCATCATGACCGGCTGCGGGCGCGGCGAGGCGGACCGGGTGCGGCGCGGGCTGTCCGACCCGGAGTCGCAGGGGCGGATCAAGGTGTGGTTCGCCCAGCACGCGACGGCGAACGGGTACGACGCGGAAACGATCCAGCGGACCTGGGAGATCGTCGAGGCGTTCGGCAGCTACGGCTTCTGCAAGGCGCACGCCGTCGCCTTCGCCGTGCCGACCTACCAGTCGGCGTGGCTGAAGGCCCATCACCCGGCCGCCTTCTACGCCGGGTTGCTCACCCACGACCCCGGCATGTACCCCAAGCGGCTGCTGCTGGCGGACGCGCGGCGGCGCGGGGTGCCGATCCTGCCGTTGGACGTGAACAAGTCCGGGGTCGCACACAGGATCGAACTGGTGTCTGAATCACGGGGAGCGCGGTCACGGAAGCCCGACGCGTGGGGCCTGCGCCTCGCCCTCTCCGACGTGCACGGCATCAGTGAGGCCGAGGCGGAACGGATCGCCGAGGGGCAGCCCTACGCCTCCCTGCTCGACTTCTGGGAACGGGCCCGCCCCAGCAGGCCGCTGGCCGGACGGCTCGCCCAGGTCGGCGCGCTGGACGCGTTCGGCGCCAACCGCCGCGACCTGCAACTCCACCTGACCGAGCTGCACCGCGGCGCCCGGGCCGGGCGCGGCGACCAGCTCCCTCTGTCCGGCGGCCGGAAGACCGCGTCGGCCGGGCTGCCCGACCTCACCTCCGAGGAGAAGCTCAGCGCCGAACTCGGCGTGCTCTCCATGGACGCCTCGCGCAACCTGATGGACGACCACCGCACCTTCCTGCGCGAGCTGGGCGTGGTGTCGGCCAAGCGGCTGCGCGAGGCACGGCACGGGGAGACGGTGCTGGTCGCGGGCGCCAAGGCGGCCACCCAGACCCCGCCGATCCGCTCCGGCCGCCGCGTCATCTTCTCCACCCTCGACGACGGCACCGGCCTGGTCGACCTCGCCTTCTTCGACGACTCCCACGACGCCTGCGCGCACACCGTCTTCCACTCCTGGCTGCTGCTGGTGCGCGGGGTGGTGCAGCGGCGCGGCCCGCGCAGCCTCAGCGTGGTCGGCTCCGCCGCCTGGAACCTCGCCGACCTGCTGGAGGTGCGCCGGGAGGAGGGCCTGGAGGGAGTCGCCGCCCGGCTGGCCGGGGCGGGCGGAGGCCAGGAGGGCGACGACCCCGAGGGCGGCCCGGCGCGCCGCCGCCTCGCCGGTTCGGACGGGCGGCCCGCGCCGGCCGGCTCCGCGGCCCAGGACCCGATGGAGCAGCGGAGGATCCGCATGTCCACCGGGTACGAGATGCACCCCTGGGCCGATCTGCGCCCCGCGGGCGAAGGGCCCGCGGTCGGAAGGAAGTTGTGGCACCAGAGTCCGGGGAGTGCGGGATGACGATCCTCTGCGTACGTTTCCAACTGCCGCCGATGTACGAGGCGGCCCTGCCCCGGCTCCTCGGGCTGTTGGAGGAGTTCACGCCGGTCGTCGAGGCGCTGCCGCCGGACGGCGCGCTGGCCGACCTGCGCGGCGCCGAGCGGTACTTCGGGCGCGACGCCGTGGAACTGGCCTCGGTGATCCGGGTCCGCGCCCTCGCGCTGTACGGCGTGGACTGCGTGATCGGCGCCGGACCCGGCCCGATGCTGGCCCGCATGGCGCTGCGCGACGCCCGGCCGGGGCTGACCCGCGCGGTACCGGAGGGCGAGGAGCGGGAGTTCCTCGCCGGAAAGCCGGTCGCCGCGCTGCCCGGCGTCGGCACCGCCACCGCCCGCACGCTGTGCGAGTACGGCCTCGACACCCTCGGCCGGGTCGCCGCCGCGCCGTTGTCCACGCTCCAGCGCCTGGTCGGCGCGAGGACCGGCCGCGAGCTGCACGAGAAGGCGAACGGCGTCGACCGCGGCCGGGTCGTCCCCAACGGCGTCTCCCGGTCCCTGGCCGCCGACCGCCCCTTCGACCGCGACGAACTCGACCCCGACCGGCACCGCCGCGCCCTGCTCTCGGCCGCCGAGGAGCTGGGCGCCCGGCTGCGCGCCGTGGACAAGGTCTGCCGCACCCTCACCCTCACCGTCCGCTACGCCGACCGTTCCGCCACCACTCGCAGCCGCACCCTGAAGGAGCCGACCGCGCACTCGGCGGCGCTGACCCGGACCGCGTACGACCTGTACGAGGCGCTCGGTCTCCAGCGCGCCCGGGTCCGTTCGATCGCCCTGCGCGCGGAGAGCCTCACGTCCGCCGAACACGCCTCCCACCAGCTCACCTTCGACCCCGTGGACGAGAAGGTCCGCCGGATCGAGGAGGTCGCGGACCGCGCGCGGGCGAAGTTCGGGCCGAGGGCGGTGATGCCGGGGTCGCTGGCGGCGTGAGGCCCCCGCGGGTCAGTTGGCCCACGGGGGAGTGAGGCGGGTGCCGTCGGCCAGCTCCGCCGTCAGGCCGACGGAGGTGGTGACCCAGGAGGTCGCGGTCCGGGCGGTGGGGTTCTCGACGGCGAGGGTCGCCCCGGGGTTGATGATCACCGTGTCGCCCGCGGTGACGCGCTCGGTGCGGCCGTCGAGGGTGATCAGCAGCTCGCCGGTGAGCAGGTGGAAGATCTCCTCCCGGTCGACGGTGTGCGCGGGCGCCTGCGTCCCCGCCGGGATCTCGCCCCGCCAGGCGCACAGGTCCTTGCTGCCGACGCGGGGATGGGCGTACGAGACGAAACGGGCGCCGTGGATCTCGTGGGTGATGCCTTCGGACGAGCGGACGACGGGCATGACGGCACTCCTCTGGAATTATGGTCAAGCAGCTTGACTACTACTGCGACTCTTATGGTCAAGCTCCTTGACCAATGTGTCAAGGGTGTTTCAATGCGCTCGTGCAGAACTCCGACGCCATGGCCCTCACCGCCGCCCTGCTCGCCGCGGCCGGCGGACTCACGCAGCGCATCCACGAGGGTGTCGTCGCCCGCGGCTTCGAGGGGGTGCGGCCCGCGCACGGCTTCGCCTTCGTCCGGCTCGCCCCGGACGGCGCGACGGTCACCGACCTGGCCGTGCACCTCGGGATGACCAAGCAGGCCGCCAGTCAGCTCGTCGACGAACTGGTCCGCAAGGGGTTCGCGGAGCGCCGGCCGCATCCCGCCGACGCGCGCGCCCGGCTCGTCGTCATGACGGAGGCGGGGTGGGCCTGCACGCGGGCCGCGGAGGCGGCGGCCGCCGAGGCCGTGGGCGCGTGGGCCGAGGTGCTCGGCGAGGACGGGGTGCGCGCGCTGGCCGACAGCCTGCTGCGGGTGGCGCCGGGCGGGCCGATCCGGCCCACCTGGTGACGTCGGCCATCCCTGGAAGCACACGCGGGGTCCGCCCGGCCTGAGCCGCCGGACGGACCCCGCGTTCCCCCGCGCCCCCGTGCTCCGGGTCAGTGGCCGTGCCGGCCACCGCTCGCCGCGCGTCGGCGGACCGACGCGAACAGGACGGCCGCGCCCAGGGCCAGGGCACCGGCACCGCCGACCGCGAGGTACGGCGTGCTGCTGTCCCCGCCGGTCTCGGCGAGGTTCTCGGTGCCCCCGCCGGCGGCCTTGACCTGGTTGGGTTCGGCGGCATTGGCGGAGGCCTCGTCCGGGGCCTGAGGGGTGGCCGGGGCGCCCGTCGGGTCCGTGGTGGTCTCCGCGTCCTGGTCGCCGTGACCGTGGTGCTCGATCGTCGACTTGTCGGCCGCGGCCGCCAGCTGCTCCTCGGACGGCACGGATGCCTCCGGCGCGGGCGCAGCGCCACCGGCCGAGTCGCCGGACGCGGTGGCGTCACCGGCTGCCGCATCGCCGCCGCTGCCGGTGTCGCCTCCGAAGGAGACGTCCGAGCAGGAGTAGAACGCCTCCGGGCTGTCCGAGCGCTGCCACACCGCGTACAGCAGGTGCTTGCCGGACCGCTCGGGCAGGGTGCCGGAGAACGTGTAGAAGCCGCCCGAGGCGACCGGGTCGGTGGCGGTCGCCACCGGCGCGGACAGGTCGAGGTCGCCCCAGCCGAGCGGCTCGGACGGGTCGTAGCCGGGCTTGGTGATGTAGACCTTGAAGGTGCCCTTGTGCGGGGCCGTCACGCGGTACTTGAAGGTGTGCGAGCCGCTGCTCACGCCGGTCGCGGGCCAGTCGGCGCGGGCCAGGTCCATGCCCTTGAAGGCCGGGTCGTTGGCGCTGCACAGCTTGCCGTCCGGGATCAGTTCCTGGTGCTTGCCGTCGGCGTTCCCGATGCGGATGCCGTTCCAGTCGTAGAGCGCCTGGGTGCCACCCGCCGCGACCGCCGCCCTGCACGCCGCCGACTTCGGGTTCTCCGGCCCCTCGGCGTGGCACTGCGACACCCGGCTGACCGGGTCGCCCATCGAACCGTGCGCCGCGGCGGGGGCGGCGGCCAACGTGGTCAGGGCGAGCGGGGCGAGACCGGCGACGGCGACGGCTGCGACCCTGCGGGGCGCGGAGGGTGCGGGCATGGGGAACTCCTCGAAACGGTCACTGGGGATGCGGGAACTCGGGCCGGAACCCGTGGGGTTGATCAGCAAGCTAGCCCCAGGAGACCGCGCAATCGCCTGCTGGAGGCGGGTGACGGAGATCCTTATGGCCCCGTTAAGGGAGTGCTCAGGCTGGGCTGAGGTAGCTACCGTTCGCGGCATGGAACGAGAGCAGATCCGGCAGGCGGTCACCGCGGACGTGCCGGCGGTGCGGGCCGTGACCGATGCCGCGTACCGCCCCTACGTCGAGCGCATCGGGGTGGTGCCGCAGCCCATGGAGGCGGACCACGCGGCGGACGTGGCGGCGGGGAAGGTGTTCGTCGCCGACGAGCCCGGCACGGGCCTGGCGGGCCCCGTGGGCCTCGTTGTCGTGGAGGCGCACGCGGACCATCTCTTCCTCGACAGCGTCGCCGTCCACCCCGACGCGCACGGCAGAGGGGTGGGACGGCGGCTGCTGGGATTCGTGGACGCGCACGCGCGGGCGCTGGGCCTGCCCGAGGTCAGGCTCTACACGAACGCGATGATGTGGGAGAACCAGGAGATCTACCCGAGGTACGGGTACGAGGTCGTGGAACGCCGGGTGGACGGGCCCTACGACCGCGTCCACTACCGCAAGCGGCTGCTCTGAGGCGTCTCATGCCGGGCCTGCCGGTCAGCTCTCCGGCCACCAGGTGCGCGCGATGTCCTTGCGGACCTCCGGACGCCCCGAGGGGCGCTCGTCGATCTCCTCGCGGACTCGGCGGGCGTCGGTCTTCTTCAGGGGCTTCTGCACGGTCAGACGGCGCATGGCTGCCTCCTTACGGATCCACCGGGTTCCGCGTTCTCACGGAGGTAGACCCTTTCCCCGAGACTCACTCATCGATGCATACCTGTCAGTGGCGGTTGTCACGTTCCCGCGCCCCGACTCCGTTGTCAGTGGCGGGTGTCACCCTGGGCGCATGAGTGGGAACAGTGACGGAGCGACCGCGCCGGGTACCGACTGGGACGCGCTGGCCGCCTCCTTCGACGACGAACCGGACCACGGCCTGCGCGACGCGGACGTACGCCGGGCCTGGGCCGCCCGGTTGGCCTCCTGGCTGCCCGGGCGGCCCGGCGACGTCCTCGACCTGGGCTGCGGCACCGGCAGCCTGTCACTCCTCGCGGCCGAACAGGGGCACCGCGTCACCGGTGTCGACCTCTCCCCGGCCATGGTGGAGCTGGCCAGGACCAAACTCGCCGGTCGTGACGCGGTGTTCCTCGCCGGTGACGCCGCGGCACCGCTCGTGGGCGAGCAGCGCTTCGACGCCGTGCTGGTCCGGCACGTCCTGTGGACGCTGCCCGATCCCGGCCGGGCCCTGCGCCACTGGTGGCAGTTGCTGCGCCCGGGAGGGCGGCTGGTCCTGGTCGAGGGCGTGTGGGGGAGCGTCTCCCCGGTTGGCATACCCGCCGACCGGCTCACCGCCCTGCTCGACCCGCTCGCCGGGCAGGCGCGGGTGGAGCGGCTGTCGGACGACCCCTCGCTGTGGGGCAGGAAGGTCACGGACGAGCGGTACGCGGTGGTGGCGACGTACGGGTGAGTCGCGCGGCGGGGCTGCGCCGACCGGCCGGTGGAGCCGTCACTCCAGCAGGCCGGTGAAGCCGTCCCCGCGGGCCAGCCGCTCCAGCTCGTCCAGTGCGGCCACCGCGGCGGCAGCGGCCCGGGGATCCCGGTCCGCCAGCCCGCTCCCGGCGAACTCGTCCTCGTCCAGGCGTCGTACGTCCGTGCCGTCGGCGGAGCGCCACAGGTCCAGGTCGAGGTCCTCGACGACCAGTTCCGCGCCGGTCAGGACGGCGGGGCGGGTGACGTCGCAGTACCAGCCCTTCAGCACACCGGCCCCGGTCCGGACCTCCTTCACCGCGTACCACCGGTCGCGCCAGTAGTACTCCGTGAAGACATCCCCGGCCTCGAAGCGCACGAAGCCGAAGTCGCGTACGCCGTCACCGGCCCAGGGGGCGCGGACGGCGAGGCGGGTGCCGTCGTCGTGCAGCAGCGTGGCCGCGTACCGGATCTTCGTACGGCCTGCCTTGACCAGCGCGACGCTCACCTCGGTCGCCGGCTCAGCCGAGTTCGCGGACATGGCGCACCTCCGTCGCGCAGATCTCGTACCCGAGCCACTTGTTGATGGCGAGCATCGGGCCGTTGTCGGTGTCGTTGCCGGTGAGTGCCTCGGTGTACCCGGCCGCGCGGGCCCGGTGCAGGGAGTCGGTCTTGGCGAGCTTGGCCAGGCCCCGGCCGCGGTGCGCGCGGACCGTGCCCGTCATCGCGGTCGCGTACCGGGTGCCGTCGGTGTAGGCGACGCTGAAGGCGGCCGGACGGCCGTCGACGACCACGACCGTGGTCAGTTCACGGTGGAGCAGCGGGTGCCGCCAGGTCTCCGCGAGCCAGGCCTCGTAGTCCGAGAACTCGACGTCGACGTCGCTCGGTTCGTCCGCGACCGTCTCCGCGTCCAGTTCGAACACGGGCCGGGGATCGTCCGCGTAGTCGGCGGCCGTGCGCAGCTCGACACCCGGCGGAGGGGACCACAGGGGAGGCAGCGCGGCGTTCGCCAGGTCGAGGCGCAGGAAGTGCGCGGCGCGCCTGCGCTCGTAGCCGTGCCGCTCGGCGAAGGCCAGGTGGGCGGGGCCGTCCAGCACCCAGGAGTACAGCTTCGTCGCCCCCTCGCCGGTCAGGTATTCCTCCGCCGTACGCACCAGCAGCCCACCGGCCCCGCGCCGCAACCGCTCCGGATCGACATAGACGTTCAGGAAGGCCTGGCCGGGCTCCGGGCTGTCGTGCACCAGCCCGATCTGCGCCGTGCCGATCACCTCCCCGTCCTCCTCCGCGACCAGGGACCGGCTCCGGGCGTCCGGGTGGGTGTGGACGAGCCGGTGCACGACGGCCTCCGGCGTCCACAGGATGAACGGCAGGGCCCGATGGCGGACCTGGGCGAAGGCCCTGACATCGGCCGGGTCGTCGGAACGCAGATCGCGTACAAGAACGGTCATGGGGGCGCACGCTACGGCGGCCGGGCGGTCGGGTGCCTCTCATTTTCGCGGGGATACGGGACAATCGCCGGGTGACCTTGAAGATCCACATCGACGACGGCACGCCGCCCTACGAGCAGGTGCGCGCGCAGATCTCCGAGCAGGCGCGGTCGGGAGCGCTGCCGGTCGGGTACCGGCTGCCCACCGTGCGCGGACTCGCCGAGTCCCTGGGGCTCGCCGCGAACACGGTCGCCAAGGCGTACCGGGCGCTGGAGGCGGACGGGGTGATCGAGACGCGGGGGCGCAACGGGACGTTCGTCGCTGCGGCGGGCTCTGCGGCTCAGCGGGAGGTTGCCGCGGCGGCCCAGGGGTTTGCCGAGCGGGCTCGGCGGCTCGGGCTCAGCGAGGGGGACGCGCTCGCCGCGGTGCGGGATGCTCTGCGGGCGGCTTATGGGTGAGCGCCGTTCGGGTTGGGGTTGTTCGTCAGCTGCGGGTGCGTCGTGGCTGGTCGCGCAGTTCCCCGCGCCCCTTGCGGCGTTCTGGTGACCGTCAGGGTCGCAGTGCGGGCCAGTCTGGCGAACAGCGTCGCGTCGGTCACCGCTGCCGCGTTCGGGTCGTTGTTGAAGTAGGTGTAGACGTCGCTCGTGTCCGGCCAGGTCGTTGCGATGCGGTCGATCCACGTGGCCAGGGAGCGGCGGCCGTAGTGGGGCCAGGGGGCGGCCCGGCCCTCGTGGAAGCGGACGTAGCCCCAGTCGGTGGTGCGCCACAGCGGGGTGGCCGGGCGGGCGCGGACGTCCGCCCAGCACAGGGCCGCCTGCCGGGAGACCAGGACCTCGCGGGTCTCGGGCGTCCACCAGGACGCGTGCCGGGGTTCCACCGCGACCCGGGTGCCGGGCGGGAAGCAGGCCAGGCAGGCGTCCAGGAGGTCCGGGTCGGCGCGCAGGGTCGGCGGCAGTTGCAGCAGGACCGGGCCGAGCCGGTCGCCCAGGCCGGCCGCGTGGGTCATCAGGCGGTCGACCGGTTCGGCCGGGTCGCGCAGGCGTTTGATGTGCGTCAGGTAGCGGCTGGCCTTGACCGCGACCGTGAAGTCCGCTGGGACGCGGTCCCGCCACGCGGCGAAGGTCTCCCGGGTGGGCAGGCGGTAGAAGGCGTTGTTGATCTCGACCGTCGCGAAGGCGGCCGCGTAGTGCTCCAGCCAGCGCCGGACCGGCAGACCGGACGGGTAGAGGGCCTCCCGCCAGTCCCGGTACTGCCAGCCCGACGTGCCGACGAACAGGGTCATACCCTCATCAAAGCACCGGAACGCGGGCGGCGGGCTACAGGTACAGCCCGGCCTCCGTGCCCGCCCGCGGTTCCGGCAGCGCGGTCGGCGAGGTGCCCCGGCGCAGGGCGTACAGCTCCGCCAGGGTGGCGCCCTCGCGGGAGACCCCTTCCTCGGTGCCGAGCCAGTCCACCGCCTCCCGCCGGGTCAGCGGGCCGACCTCGATGCGGGCCAGGCAGCGGCCGGGGCGGACGACGGCGGGGTGCAGCCGTTCCAGGTCCTCGTTGGTCGTGACTCCCACCAGGACGTTGCGGCCCTGGCCGAGGAGCCCGTCGGTGAGGTTCAGCAGGCGGGAGAGCGCCTGGCCCGCCGTGTGCTTGGCCTCGCCGCGGATCAGTTCGTCGCAGTCCTCCAGCAGCAGCAGCCGCCAGCGGCCCTTGCCCGCCGCGTCCTCCTCGCCGATGGCGATGTCCATCAGATAGCCGACGTCGGAGAAGAGCCGCTCCGGGTCCAGTACGCAGTCCACCTGGCACCAGTCCCGCCAGGAACGGGCCAGCGTGCGCAGCGCCGAGGTCTTGCCGGTGCCCGGCGGCCCGTGCAGGAGCAGCAGCCGGCCCGCGATGTCCTCCGGCGTCGTCTTCATCAGACTGTCCATCGCCTCCGCGACCGGCGCCGTGTAGTTGGCCCGGACCTCGTCCCAGGTGCCCGCCGCGATCTGGCGGGTGGTGCGGTGCGGGCCGCGCCGCGGGGAGACGTACCAGAAGCCCATCGTCACGTTCTCCGGCTGCGGCTCGGGCTCGTCCGCCGCCCCGTCCGTCGCCTCGGCGAGCACCTTCTCGGCGAGGTCGGCGCTGGTCGCCGTCACCGTGACGTCGGCGCCCCGGTTCCAGCGCGAGATCAGCAGCGTCCAGCCGTCGCCCTCCGCCAGCGTCGCGCTGCGGTCGTCGTCCCGGGCGAGCCGCAGCACGCGGGCGCCGGACGGCAGCAGCGTGGCACCGGACCGTACGCGGTCGATGTTCGCCGCGTGCGAGTACGGCTGCTCACCCGTGGCGAAACGGCCGAGGAACAGCGCGTCGACGACGTCGGACGGGGAGTCGCTGTCGTCCACGTTGAGCCGGATCGGCAGGACTTCGTGCGGGTTCACGGACATGCCGCCATGATCCGGCACCCGGCCGCCGCATGCACCCGCTTTCCCGGGCACACGCGCGGCACGGACGCCCGAGGGCGTCGCGCCCCGACGGCCGTTCAAACGCCCGATTTTCGTCCGAACTTGAACGAGTGTCAGCCAATCGTTGGCATGGACACTTCCAGTCAACGCGCGTAGCCGCTACCACGGTTGTGGCAGCAATCCTGCTAAGGGAGGTTCCATGAGACGTTCCCGACTTGTCGGCTTTCTGAGTTCACTCGTCCTCGCCGCCGGCGCCGCCCTCACCGGGGCCGCGTCAGCCCAGGCGGCCCAACCCGCCGCAGCCGACGGCTATGTGGCCCTCGGCGACTCCTACTCCTCCGGGGTCGGAGCGGGCAGCTACATCAGCTCGAGTGGCGACTGCAAGCGCAGCACCAAGGCCCACCCGTACCTGTGGGCGGCCGCCCACTCGCCCTCCACGTTCGACTTCACCGCCTGTTCCGGCGCCCGTACGGGTGATGTTCTCGCCGGACAGCTCGGCCCGCTCGGCACCAGCACCGGCCTCGTCTCGATCAGCATCGGCGGCAACGACGCCGGGTTCGCCGACGTCATGACGACGTGTGTGCTCCAGTCCGACAGCTCCTGCCTGTCGCGGATCGCCACCGCGGAGGCGTACGTCGACTCGACGCTGCCCGGCCGGCTCGACGGCGTCTACTCGGCCATCGGCGACAAGGCCCCCAACGCCCACGTCGTCGTCATCGGCTACCCGCGCGTCTACAAGCTCGGCACCAGCTGCCTCGGCCTGTCCGAGACCAAGCGGAAGGCGATCAACGACGCCTCCGACCACCTCAACACCGTCATCGCCCAGCGCGCCGCCGCCCACGGCTTCACCTTCGGCGACGTCCGCACTCCCTTCACCGGCCACGAGCTGTGTTCCGGCAGCCCCTGGTTGCACAGCGTCAACTGGCTGAACATCGGCGAGTCGTACCACCCCACCGCGGCCGGCCAGTCCGGCGGCTACCTGCCGGCCCTCAACGGCGCCGCCTGACCGGAGGCGGAAGCGGAAGAAGGTGCGGAAGGAGAAGCGGAGGGGGAGGCCCCGCCTGTCGGGGTCTCCGTCTCCGTATCCGTCTCCGTCCCGGTCCCGCAGGTCACCGAGAACGCCACCGCGTTCGACGTGGCCCGCACCGGAGTCCGCACCTCCACGCGCACGGCGCTCTCGAACGCGCCGCTGTCGTCGTGCGTCGTCACCACCACGGTGTCCCGACGCGAACGGCAGCCGACCTCCGCGGGCAGCCGCCCCACCGTGAACGCCGCCGTGAACAGGGCGCCCGGTCGTGCGGCGCCGGACAGTCACCCGAGTAGTGGGTGCGCGAGCCCGTCACGGACACCTTCACCCACGCCTCGCGCTCCAGCCGGACGTACATCCGCCCGACGTCTGCCCGCGGCAGTCCGGTGGGGGCGCGCACCTCCTTGACTGCGACCTCGCGGTGCAGCACCTCGTCGCGGGCGCGCCACACGGTGCCCATGCCGCCCTCGCCGAGCGGGGACAGGAGCCGGTAGCGGCCGGCGATCACACGCTCACCGTCGGGTTCTCCGGACACGGTCGCCCCCTATGACGTCGCGCGCGGACCCTTCACAAAGTAGCCCAGCCCGGTGCGGATGCCGCCCCCCTGACGCCGATCCGGCCCCGCGACTGGCGTTTTCGGGCCGCCCGTCCGTAACCCCTGCGGAGGGCGTGCCGTCGCGCGCGCCCGGCGGTGACGTCGACGGGCCGGACGCGGTCCGCGGAGAGGGGGACCGGGTGGAGGCGGACGAGCTGCTGGTGCTCGTGGCGGACGGCGACCAGAAGGCGTTCGAGGAGCTGTACGGACAGGTGTCGGGGCCGGTGTTCGGGCTCGTGCTGCGCGTGGTGCGCGACCCCGCCCAGTCGGAGGAAGTGGCGCAGGAGGTGCTGCTCGAACTCTGGCGGTCCGCGGCACGGTTCGACCCGCGCCGGGGAAGCGCCCTGTCGTGGATCCTCACCGTCGCCCACCGCCGCGCCGTCGACCGGGTGCGCAGCGCCCGCGCCGCCGGTGAACGCGAACGGCGCGAGGCCCGCCGCGCCCACCACCCCGCCTTCGACCAGGTCTCGGAGGAGGTCGAGGCGGGGCTCGAACGCGAGTGGGTGCGGCGCTGCCTCGACCGCCTGACCGCACTGCAGCGCCAGTCGGTCACCCTCGCCTACTACGACGGCTACACCTACCGGGAGGTGGCCGAGCGCCTCTGCCTCCCGCTGGGCACGGTCAAGACCAGGATGCGGGACGGACTGGGCCGCCTGCGCGACTGCCTGGGAGGCGCCGCATGAGCCCCTTCGGCCGACTGCCGGTCCGTCGCCGCGGCACCCTCCACTCACTCGCCGCCCCCTACGCCCTGGACGCCCTGGACGGCGCCGAACGGGTCCGCTTCGAACGGCACCTGGCGGGCTGCGGCCGGTGCGCCGCCGAGGTGCGGACGCTGTCCGAGGACGCCGTCCGGCTGGCCTGGTCCACGGCCGCCCCGGCGCCGCACGCGCTGCGCGAGCGGGTCCTGGCCGCCGTACGCGCCACGGCGCAGGAGCCCGCGCCCGCCGACGGGCCCGTCCTGCGCCTGCCGGCCCACGTGTGGTGCGGGCGGTCCGCGGCCGAGCACTCCCGCGGGGTCCGGCCGCGTCCCCTGCTCGTACCCCTCGCCACGGTGACGGCCGCCGCGGCGCTCGTGGTCGCCTCGCTCTTCGCCGTGCGGGCCGACCACACCCAGGACGAGCTGGACATCGCACGCGACCGGACACGTGAGATCGCCCACGTTCTCGCCGCTCCGGACGTCCGTGCGACGCGCGGCGCGGACGCACGCGGCCGCGGTGTCGCGGTGGTCGCCTCCGCCTCCAGGGGGCGCGCGGTGGTGACCCTCAGCGGGTACGGGGAGCCGTCGGGCGACCGCGTGCGCCAACTGTGGCTGATGCGCCCCGGCGCCCAGCCGCGCTCCCTCGGGCTCTTCGACGGCGACACGCCCCTGATCGCCTCCGGCCTCGGCCGCTCCGCCTCGTCACTCGCGGTGACGGTCGAACCCGGCGGGGGGTCGGACCTGCCGACGAGTGAGCCGGTCGTCCAACTCGCCCTGGAATCTGTCGGATTCGGAGAGTAATCGTCAACCCCCTTACGGGGAAGGTGAATCCTGTGACCGCGATACACGCATGCCGTACCGGGGCGATAGGGTTACCCTGCCCGGGCCGGGTGGACTCGTACGGGTGGGGAGTGACATGGAACAGATAACAGTGCGCAGCAGGGCAAGGGTCCCTGCGATCACCTGCGGGAGCAGCGCGACCAGCTCGCGCCTCGACCGTCATCTCGCGGTACTCGGAGGGCCCGCCCTCCCGCCGCGGGAGACCGTGGAGGCGACGTCGCTGATGCGTGAGCTGACCGCGCGTGAGCCCGCGCACAAGCGCAGCAACAGGGGCGCCAGGGTGCGTCGGGTCTCGCTGTTCGCGCCACTGCGCCGTCTGCGCCGCTCGCTGTTCGGCGGCAACTGAGGGCCCGCGCTCCGGAGGTCACACCTCCCGGCGCGGCGCCGCTGCACTCGTCCGTCATCCCCACGGCACGCAGCGGCGCTCCGGTGTGCTCCCGAGCGCGGCTCGATCCCGGTACACCCGGCTCCGTACGCCCGTATGTAGGTCCGTCCCGCCGTCTCCCCACCGGCGGTGACGTGCCCCGGCTCGTTCAGCGGTCTCCGCGCGCGGACCGGCGCACCGGAACCGCGCCCTGACGCACCGCCACACCTGGCTGCCCCGCCTGATGTCCCCCGTCTACGGCTTCAGCCCCAACGCCCTGCGCCACCTGGAGCACTGCCTGGCCTGCCTCGACCCCTTCGAGGCGCCCCACGGCGAGATCGCCACCGCCGAGAGCGGGGCCCCGCCTCCGCAGGGGTTCACAGCAGCGCCAGCTGCCCCTCCGGTCCCTCCTCCCGGTCGTCCAGGACGGAGGCGGGGCGGCGGGCCGACGCAGGCACCGGCAGGACGCCCGCCGCGCGCAGCTCGGTGGCGGTGATCCCGTCCGTGACTGTCAACTCCCGGCACTCCTGCCGTACTTCGGCGAGCAGCGCCAGGACCGTGATCAGCTCCAGCAGCTCGGACGTCCACGACTGCGGCCAGCCGGCCGGACGGATCGCGGTGAGCGTGCCCGGCTCGCCCTCGGCCGTGCGGGCCGCGAACCACTGCTCGAGCACCCGGACCCCGCCCACCTCGAAGTCCCAGGCGCCGGGCGGCACGGGGGAGACGCGGCCCTCGTCCAGGAAGAGGGCCTCCTCGTCCCGGTCGTAGCGCAGCGTCAGCGGGCGCGGCGGCAGCGGGGCGCGGACGTACGGGCGGCGGCCGCCGGGCAGCTTGGGGCGTTCCCCGTCGCGGCGCATCAGCCACAGGGCGCGGCGGCCCAGCGCGACCCCGCGTTCCCACAGCGCGGGGTCCGCGGTGAGCGGGACCAGCGCGCCGGGCCGTACGGCCGCCACCGACCAGGCGAGCACGTCCAGTGGGCCGGGGCGCAGGCCGAGGCGGGCGGCCAGGTGGTCCAGGAGGCCCGGGGCGAGGTTGGGCTCCGCGCCGCCGGGGCGCCGGTGCAGCGGGCGGACGCGGGCCGGGCCGAACAGCGGCAGCAGCGAGGTCCCGACGAGCAGCGGCCCGCCGGCGGCGTCGGGCACCTCCACGACGAACACCTGCCGCTCGTCCGCCACCCGCCACAGCTCCGGACGGGCCGCGTCGATCAGCCGGTGGTCGGGGATCAGCCACTGCTCGTCGAACGGCGCCCGCAGCACCCGGACCGGCTCGGGGCAGGGCCCCGTGGCGCGCGCCAGCCGCTCGGTGCCCCCGGCGCCGCCCGGCAGCCGTCCGACCGCCGAGTACGGCGTGCGCGAGCGGGTCGGCTCGAACAGGGTCGCGCGGTCGGGTCCCTCGGCCTTCAGCAGGGCGTCCCAGCGGGCCTTGA
This sequence comes from Streptomyces sp. BBFR25, assembly GCF_044590125.1. Classification (NCBI taxonomy): domain Bacteria; kingdom Bacillati; phylum Actinomycetota; class Actinomycetes; order Kitasatosporales; family Streptomycetaceae; genus Streptomyces; species Streptomyces sp. BBFR25. Next base: position 2,008,618 of record NZ_CP172447.1, on the reverse strand, counting down.
GGGACGCCGCGTCGGGAGCCGCCGGCCACCCCCGGCCGAGCCGCGGCGGTGCGACGGACCACGGCATGAGGTCCGCCAGCGGCGGGGCGTCGTCGTGCGTCACGCCGGGCATCGTACGACGGGGCGGCGCGGCCTCATGTGGCATCCAGGGTGACCGTGAAGGAGAAGCGGTCGCCCCGGTAGTGGATGACGGCCACGTCGAGGACCCGGCCCGCGCTGTCGTAGGTGATGCCCGTGTAATGCAGGATCGGGCTGAGCAGCGGGACTTCGAGCAGCCGCGCCGTCTCCGGGTCGGCGAGCCGGGCCTCGACGGTGTCCGTGATCCGGCTGATGTCCATCCCCACCACGTCCCGCAGCACCTTGGTCATCGGCCACCGGGTGAGGTCGTCCACGTCGATGCGCCCGGCCACTTCGGGACGGACGTAGTTGCGGGCGTGGTTGGTCGGCTCGCCGGTCTTCTCGTCGCAGCGCAGCCGGTGGTACGTCGCCACCTCGGGCAGCTCCGGGAAGAACTCGGCGAGTTCGGACGGCACGGGAGCGGTGCCGTGGTCCAGCAGCTCGGCCTTCATGCCGGACTGCTGGGCCACGATCGCGTCCACCGAGCCGAGCAGCCGCACCGGGGCGCCCCGCCGGGCGTGCGGCTCGATGAACGTGCCCCGCCGGCGGTGGCGGGTGATCAGCCCCTCGTCCTCCAGCTCCTTCAGCGCCTGCCGCATGGTCAGCACGCTCACCCCGTAGTGCCCGGCCAGCTGCTCCTCGGTGGGCAGACGCAGCGGGTCCCGGGGCGAGCGGCCGAGTATCGAGGCGCGCAGCGACTGCGACACCTGGTACCAGAGCGGCAGCTTGCGGTTCAGGACGATGGAGTCCGGGGCGAAGGAGGTCACGGGCCATCCGTACCGGTAGGCAATCCTCAGTGCAAGGGGCGGAAGTGGCGCTCCAGGCCCTGCCAGACGTCGTCGTAGCGGGGTTGCAGGTGCTCGGCGCGGGCCGCCTGGGGGGTGAGGGTCACCGGCCACCGGGTCTCGAACATGAACGCCAGCCCGTCGTCGATCCGCTGCGGCTTCAGCTCGGCGGCGCTCGCCCGGTCGAAGGTCTCCCGGTCCGGGCCGTGCGCGGACATCATGTTGTGCAGCGAGCCGCCGCCCGGTACGAAGCCCTCCGCCTTCGCGTCGTAGGCGCCCTCGATCAGGCCCATGTACTCGCTCATCACGTTGCGGTGGAAGTACGGCGGCCGGAAGGTGTCCTCGCCCACCAGCCAGCGCGGCGCGAACACCACGAAGTCCACGCCCGCCAGGCCCGGCGTGTCCGACGGGGAGGTGAGCACCGTGAAGATCGACGGGTCCGGGTGGTCGTAGGAGATGGTGCCGATGACGTTGAAGCGGCGCAGGTCGTAGACGTACGGCACGTGGTTGCCGTGCCAGGCGACGACGTCCAGCGGGGAGTGGTCGTACTCGGCGGTCCACAGGTTGCCGCAGAACTTGTTGACCACCTCCACCGGACCCTCGTCCTCCTCGAAAGAGGCGACCGGCGCGCGGAAGTCCCGGGCGTTGGCGAGGCCGTTGGCGCCGATCGGGCCGAGGTCGGGGAGCTGGAAGGGGGCGCCGTAGTTCTCGCAGACGTAGCCGCGGGCGTCCTCGTCCAGCAACTCCACGCGGAAGCGGACCCCGCGCGGGATCAGTGCCACGTGGCCCGGCTCGGCGTGCAGCAGCCCGAACTCGGTGCGCAGCAGCAGTCCGCCGCGCTCCGGGACGATCAGCAGCTCGCCGTCCGCGTCGCTGAAGACGCGCTCCATGGACGCCGTCGCGTGGTAGAGGTGCACGGCCATGCCGGTGCGCTGGGTCGCGTCGCCGTTGCCGCCGAGCGTCCACAGGCTCGCGACGAAGTCGGTGGCGGGCCCGGGCACCGGCAGCGGGTTCCACCGCAGGCGGTTCGGGTCCGGCACGGCCTGGTTGAAGGGCGCCGTGCGGATCGTGCCGTTGCCCGAACGGGTGAACGCCGGGTGCGCGGCCGACGGGCGGATGCGGTACAGCCACGAGCGCCGGTTGTGCGCCCTCGGCTCCGTGAACGCCGTGCCGCTCAGCTGCTCCGCGTACAGGCCCAGTGGCGCCCGCTGCGGCGAGTTCCGGCCCTCGGGCAGGGCGCCCGCCACGGCCTCCGAGCTGTGCTCGTTGCCGAAACCGGACAGATAGGCCAGTCCCTCCGCGGTCTTGCGCGCGTCCCCGCTCATCGATCGCTCCCTCGCAACCCGTTCCCGTCCGATTCCTATGGCACACCGTAGGATTGCGGTTTCCCGTGCGCAAGGGGGCACAAGAGGACTTCCCCGCTCCGCGCCTTCTCCGTCGTACGTCGTGAGGATGACCGGAACCAGACCCCCGGGGGATCCGGAGTGTCGGACCCGTGTTCTAGTCTCGCGTCATGTCGTGGACGCGGGGAGTGCTCGCCGTGCTCGCGGTCTGTGTCCTGCTGTTGACGGGATCGGCGGGCTGCGGCTCCGGTGACGTGGAGGAACCGGAGGCCGGTGATTCGGCCACGCCGGTGGGCAAGCTGCTCGACGCCACCGACGAGGAGGGCCGGCGCTACCGCGAGGTGGCCGCCGAGCACGCCCCCGAGGTCGGGATCGAGGTGCAGCCCGAGGCCGACGACAGCTGGGACGTCCGCCTGACCGTCCGCGACTTCCGCTTCTCGCCGGGCGGCACGGAGGCGAAGGCGGTGGCCGGCCGCGGCGTCGCCCACCTCTTCCTCGACGGCGACCTCCTCACCCGCCTGCGCGGCCCCCGCTACCGTCTGCCCGCCGGCCTGGTCCCGCGCGGCACCCACCAGATCACCGTCCGCCTGTACGCGGACGACGACACCGTCTGGGCCGTCGACGGCGAGCCCGTCGAGAGCACGGCGGACATCACGGCGTCGGACGCCGAGCCGACCGGGGCGACGCGGCCGGAGGAGATCGAGGGGTCGAAGGTCACCGAACCGGCGGCGGACCGATGAGCGCGGCGGCTCTGCTCACGCGATGCGTCGGAGGGCCGGGCCCCGGCGGTGCCCCCGGCCGTACCGGAGGTCACGGTTCACCCGGCCGGTCCTGGAGGGCATCATGAGCAGCGTGTCCCATGCGACCCCGCTCCGCCGCGCCCCCGTGCAGCGGCGCAGCGCCGAACGGCTGACCCGCATCCTCGACGCCTGCGCCGACCTCCTCGACGAGGTGGGCTACGACGCCCTGAGCACCCGGGCCGTGGCACAGCGCGCGGACGTCCCCATCGGATCGGTGTACCGCTTCTTCGGCAACAAGCGGCAGATGGCCGACGCCCTGGCCCAGCGCAACCTGGAGCGCTACGCGGAGCGCGTGACCGAACGGCTGACGGAGACGGGCGACGGCGGCTGGCGCGGTGCGCTGGACGCCGTGCTCGACGAGTACCTCGCGATGAAGCGGACCGCGCCCGGCTTCTCCCTGATCGACTTCGGCAACCAGATACCGGTCGGCGACCGCCACGCCGTCCCCAACCACCGGGTCGCCGAGCGGCTCACCGAACTGCTCTCCGGCTACCTGGGCCGCCGCCCCGACGACGACATGCGCCGCGTCTTCCTCGTCGCCGTGGAGACCGCCGACACCCTCGTACAACTCGCCTTCCGGGTCGCCCCGGACGGGGACGAGAAGATCATCGAAGAGGCCCGGGAGCTGCTGCGGGCGTATCTGGGGCGGGTCCTGGACTGACGGGCCTCCGTCCACCGTTCACGCGGCATTCGGTGCAGGGCCTCCCCAACATGCCTACCGGTCGGTATGCTCGCGCCGAGAGGTCAACGCCGCCGCCCTCCCGGGAGGACCCGTGCCCCGCACCGCCCTGCGTATCTGCCCCCTGTGCGAGGCCACCTGCGGCCTGGCCCTCACCGTCGACGGCACCACGGTCACCGCCGCCCGCGGCGACCGGGACGACGTCTTCAGCCGCGGCTTCATCTGCCCCAAGGGCGCCTCCTTCGGGGCCGTCGACTCCGACCCCGACCGGCTGCGCGCGCCCCTGGTGCGCAGGGACGGTGAGCTGCGTGAGGCCACCTGGGAAGAGGCCTTCGACGCGGTCGCCGCCGGTGTCCGGCCCCTCTTCGAGCGGTACGGGCCGCACTCCGTCGGCGTGGTCCTCGGCAACCCCAACGTCCACACCATGGCCGGCGCCCTCTACCCCAACGTCCTGCTCGGCGCCCTCGGCACCCGCAGCCTCTTCACCGCGTCCACCGTCGACCAGATGCCCAAGCACGTCTCCAGCGGGCTGCTCTTCGGCGACGCGAACGCCATCCCGGTGCCCGACCTCGACCGCACCGACCACCTGCTCCTGCTCGGCGCCAACCCGCTGGAGTCCAACGGCAGTCTGTGCACCGCCCCCGACTTCCCCGGCCGGCTCAAGGCGCTCAGGGCCCGCGGCGGCACCCTCACCGTCGTCGACCCGCGCCGCACCCGCACCGCGAAGCTCGCCGACCGGCACGTGGCGATCCGCCCCGGCACCGACGCGCTGCTGCTGGCCGCGATGGCCCACGTGCTGTACGAGGAGGACCTGGTCGACCTCGGCGCCCTCGCCCCGCACGTCGAGGGGGTCGGCGAAGTCCGCCACGCCCTGCGCGACTTCACCCCCGAGTCCGTCGCCGCCGCCTGCGACGTGGCACCGGACGTGACCCGCGCCCTCGCCCGCGAACTCGCCGCCGCCCCCACCGCCGCCGTCTACGGCCGCATCGGCAGCTGCACCGTCGCGCACGGCACCCTCGCCAGCTGGCTCGTGGACGTCCTCAACATCCTCACCGGCAACCTCGACCGGCCCGGCGGCGCGCTCTTCCCGCAGGCCGCCACCGACCGGACCCCGCGCCCCGCCGGACCCGGCCGCGGGTTCGCGCTCGGCCGCTGGCACTCCCGGGTGAGCGGACACCCCGAGGCGAAGGGCGAGCTGCCGCTGTCCGCCCTCGCCGAGGAGATCGACACCGCCACCGGCACCGGCGAACCGGTCCGCGCGCTGCTCACCGTCGCCGCCAACCCCGTGCTGTCCGCGCCCGACGGCGACCGGCTCGACAAGGCGCTGGACTCCCTCGACTTCATGGTGAGCGTCGACCCCTACCTCAACGAGACCTCGCGCCACGCCCACGTCGTCCTGCCGCCGCCCCCGCCGGCCCAGAGCCCGCACCACGACTTCGCCTTCAACACCCTCGCCGTGCGCAACCAGGTCCGCTACACCCGCCCCGCCGTCCCGCTGGAGCCCGGCAGGATGGCCGAGACGGAGATCCTCGCCCGGCTCACCCTGGCCGTCACCGGCGCGCACGGCACCGACCCCGGCGCCGTGGACGCCCTGGTGATCGAGCAGACCCTCGCCAAGGCCGTACAGGAGCCGCACTCACCCGTGCACGGCCGCGACCCCGGTGAACTCACCGCCCTGCTCACCGGCGAGGACGGCCCCGAACGGCGGCTCGACCTGATGCTGCGCCTCGGCCCCTACGGCGACGGCTTCGGCGCCCGGCCGGACGGGCTCAGCCTCGAACGCCTCCTCGCCCACCCGCACGGAATCGACCTCGGCCCGCTGCGCCCGCGCCTGCCGCAGCCGCTGAAGACCCGCAGCGGCAAGGTGGAACTGCTGCCGGGTCCGATCGCCGCCGACCTGCCGCGCCTCGTGCGGGCCCGCGCCGCACGCCCCGCCGGGCTCGTCCTGGTCGGCCGCCGCCACCTGCGCTCCAACAACAGCTGGATGCACAACATCCCCACCCTGACCGGCGGCTCCAACCGCTGCACCCTGCACGTGCATCCCGAGGACGCCGAACGGCTGGGTGTGCGCGGTGCGCAACCGGTGCGCGTGACGGGGCCCGGGGGAGCGGTGACCGTCCCCGTCGAGGTCACCGACACCGTCCGGCCCGGCGTGGTCAGCCTCCCGCACGGCTGGGGCCACGACCGGCCCGGCACCCGCCAGACGCACGCCGCCGCCGATCCCGGCGTCAACGTCAACCAGCTCCTCGACGGCGGCACGCTCGACCCGCTCTCGGGCAACGCCGTCCTCAACGGCGTACCCGTAACGCTCACACCGCTGACCGGCGCAGAGCTGTGACCTGGAGTTTTGCGCTTATTGCTCGCATGTCAAAGTCTTGTTAACGCTCCCTTACGCCCCCTAACGTCGCTCGCACCGCCTGCCCCGGTGGGATGTTCAAGGGCGAACGTTAGGTACTCACTCATGCTGACCATCCTCGGCTTCGCCATGATCGCGACCTTCCTGGTCCTGATCATGATGAAGAAGATGTCGCCGATCGCGGCGCTCGTGCTGATTCCCGCGCTGTTCTGCGTGCTCGTCGGCAAGGGCGCCCATCTCGGCGACTACGTCATCGACGGCGTGTCCAGCCTCGCCCCCACCGCGGCGATGCTCATGTTCGCGATCGTCTACTTCGGTGTGATGATCGACGTCGGGCTCTTCGACCCGATCGTCCGGGCCATCCTGAAGTTCTGCAAGGCAGACCCGATGCGCATCGTCGTCGGCACGGCCCTGCTCGCCGCGATCGTCTCGCTGGACGGCGACGGCTCCACCACCTTCATGATCACGGTCTCGGCGATGTACCCGCTGTACAAGCGGCTCAAGATGAGCCTGGTCGTGATGACCGGTGTCGCCGCGATGGCCAACGGCGTGATGAACACGCTGCCCTGGGGCGGCCCCACCGCCCGCGCCGCCACCGCGCTGAAGGTCGACGCCACCGACATCTTCGTCCCGATGATCCCGGCCCTGGCCGTCGGCCTCGTCGCGGTCGTCGTCCTGGCGTACGTGCTCGGTCTGCGCGAGCGCCGGCGGGTGGGGACGCTGTCGCTGGACGAGGTGCTGGCGCGGGAGCCGGAGAGCGAGACGGTGCTGGTCGGTGCGGGTGCGGGTGCGGGTGCTGGTGCCGGTTCGGGTTCGGCCTCCGGTGCCGGTACGGACAAGGCGCCCGGGGGTGGCGCGGGCACCGGCGGTTCCGGTGATGTCGCCGCCGCCCATGACGGCGAGTCCGACGACGACTTCAAGGGCCTCGACCCCGACCGGCCGACGCTGCGTCCCAAGCTGTACTGGTTCAACGCGCTGCTCACGGTCGCGCTGCTCACCGCCATGATCATGGAGCTGCTGCCGATCCCGGTGCTCTTCCTGCTCGGCGCCGCGCTCGCCCTCACGGTCAACTTCCCGCACATCCCCGACCAGAAGGCCCGCATCGCGGCCCACGCCGACAACGTCCTCAACGTCTCCGGCATGGTCTTCGCCGCCGCCGTCTTCACCGGCGTCCTCACCGGCACCGGCATGGTCGACCACATGGCCAACTGGCTCGTCGACACCATCCCCGACGGCATGGGGCCGCACATGGGCCTGGTGACCGGCCTGCTGAGCCTGCCGCTCACCTACTTCATGTCGAACGACGGCTTCTACTTCGGCGTCCTGCCGGTGCTCGCGGAGGCCGGTCAGGCACACGGCGTGTCGACGCTGGAGATCGCCCGCGCCTCGATCGTCGGACAGCCGCTGCACATGTCCAGCCCGCTCGTCCCGGCCGTGTACGTCCTGGTCGGCATGGCCAAGGTCGAGTTCGGCGACCACACGCGGTTCGTGGTGAAGTGGGCCGTCCTGACGAGCCTGGTGATCCTCGCGGCGGGCATCCTGTTCGGCATCATCTGACCGTCGCAGATCGTCCAGGGACTGTCGGGAAAGGACACGATCATGGTGCCCGGTGGGAACCGCGGCTGGCTGCTCCGCCTCGTCATCGCCTTCGGCTTCGCGCAGGGGGCGGTGTCGATGGCCCGGCCCGCGGTCTCCTACCGGGCCCTCGCGCTGGGCGCCGACGAACGGGCCGTCGGTGTCATCGCCGGGGTGTACGCGCTGCTGCCCCTGTTCGCCGCCGTTCCGCTGGGCCGCCGCACCGACCACGGCCGCTGCGCGCCGCTGCTGCCCGTCGGGGTGGTGCTCATCGCCGGGGGCTGCGCGCTCAGCGGTGTCGCCGGGTCCCTGGGGACGATGGCCCTGTGGAGCGGCGTCATGGGCCTCGGGCACCTCTGCTTCGTCATCGGCGCCCAGTCCCTGGTCGCCCGCCAGTCCGCGCCGCACGAACAGGACCGCAACTTCGGCCACTTCACCATCGGCGCCTCGCTCGGCCAGCTGATCGGCCCCATCGCCGCGGGCGCGCTGATCGGGGGTCCCGACATGGCAGGCAGCAGCGCGCTGGCCCTGCTGGTGGCGGGCGCGGGCGCGGCGATCGCCTTCACCTCCCTGTGGCGCATAGAGCACCCCCAAGCCGCCGAGACCGGTGCGCGACGGGGTGCGCGCGTCCCCGTGGGGAGCATCCTGCGCGCCCGGGGCGTGCCCGCGGGCATCCTGATCAGCCTCTCCGTGCTCTCCGCGACCGACATCCTCACCGCCTACCTGCCGGTGGTCGGCGAGCACCGGGGGATCTCCCCGGCCGTGATCGGCGTACTGCTCAGTCTGCGGGCCGCCGCCACGATCGCCTGCCGGCTCGTGCTGACGCCCCTGCTGCGGCTGCTCGGCCGCACGGTGCTGCTCACGGTCACGTGTCTGCTGGCCGCCCTGCTGTGCGCCGGGGTCGCGCTGCCGGTGCCGGTGTGGGCGCTCGCGCTGATGCTGGTCGTCCTCGGCTTCTGCCTGGGCGTCGGCCAGCCGCTGTCCATGACCACGGTCGTCCAGGCGGCCCCCGACGAGGCGCGCTCCACGGCCCTCGCCCTGCGCCTGACCGGCAACCGCCTCGGCCAGGTCGCCGCACCCGCCGCCGCGGGCCTGATCGCGGGCGTCGCGGGGGTGGCCGCGCCGTTCGTGATGCTGGGCGGGCTGCTGCTGCTCTCCTCCGGTGTCGCTCTGCGGGCCCCGTCCGCGGGTGCGGGCGGCGGGCGGCGTCCGGCGGTGGGGCAGGATGTCCCGGACCGGTCCGGCGGCAGGCGGCGGTGCCGGCAAGCGAAGGGATGAGCATGATGCTGCTCCTGCTGTCCGTGGTCGTCCTCCTCGTCGTCGGCGGCTGCGCCTGCGTGGTGTGGGCCGCCCGCGGTGGCCCGCCCTGGACGCGCGCGGTGGCGCGGACGACCCTGGCGGCGGGCGAACTGGTGCGCGCCTCCGGCCGCTCCGGCGGCAACCGCGGCCGGGGCGGCGACGCGGACTGACCCGGCGCCTGCGCGAGGGCCGGCCGGTTTGATCACCCCATGAGACGCTCCGCGCCCTGAATCCGGGCGTCCGCTTTCTCACCAGATGGACGTTCGCGTCGAGTTGCGGTCCAGCGTCTTCCCCCGACCGGGCACGGTCCGTTAACTTCCGTGACTCACACGCCCCGTACGACCCGCACGAGGGCGTCCGACCGCGGAGCACCAGAGCCCAGTGAGCCCCCGGGGGCACCTCCATGACACGCGCCATCTCCCTGCACGACGTGAGCAAGACCTACGCGCGAGGCGTCCGCGTGGTGGACCGGCTGTCGCTGGACATCGCGCCGGGCGAGTTCCTCGTCCTGCTCGGCCCCTCCGGCTGCGGCAAGTCGACCGTGCTGCGCATGATCGCCGGGCTGGAGGAGATCACCGAGGGCGAGCTGATGCTGGACGGCGCGTACGCCAACGACCTGCTCCCCGCCGAACGGCGCATGGCGATGGTCTTCCAGAACTTCGCCCTGTACCCCAACATGACCACCCGCGGGAACATCGGCTTCCCGCTGCGCGTCGAGGACCCGCAGACCGACCCCCGCCCCCGCGTGGACGCCACCGCCCGCATGCTGGGCATCGAGGACCTCCTCGACCGCCTCCCCGCCCAGCTCTCCGGCGGTGAACGCCAGCGGGTCGCGATGGGCCGGGCCATCGCCCGCCACCCCACCGCCTTCCTGATGGACGAGCCGCTGTCCAACCTCGACGCCAAGCTCCGCAACCACCTGCGCGCCGAGATCACCCGGCTGACCCGGGAGCTGGGCGTCACCACGATCTACGTCACCCACGACCAGTCCGAGGCCATGTCGCTGGGCGACCGCGTCGCCGTCCTGCGCGGCGGGGTGCTCCAGCAGGTCGACACCCCGCGCGCCGTCTACGCCCTGCCCCGCAACGTCTTCGTCGCCGCCTTCATCGGCACCCCGCGCATCAACCTGCTGCGCGGCCTCGTGCGCGCACCGCTCGACGGGGCGATGACCATCAGCCTGGGCAAGCAGTTCCTGCGCCTGCCCGAACCGCTCTCGCTGGACCACCAGTTGCTCCGCGTCCAGCAGGGCCGCGAGGTGATCGTGGGCCTGCGTTCGGAGGCCGTGAGGATCGCGAAGCCCTCCTCCGCCCGCCCCGGCGAGGTGTTGCTCACCGGGCTGGTGGAGCACGTCGAGTTCCAGGGGCACGAGGTCCTCGTGCACTTCAACACCGGTTCGCAGCCGGCCGTCGTGCCCGACCTGGAGGCCCCGCGCCCCGTCACCCGCCCGGCCCGGCGCCGCCGCCGCGACGGCACGGTCCTGGACCGGCTGCGGGAGCGGGCGGGTGCCCTGCGCGCCGGACCGGTGGTCGTCATGGACGAACCGGAGGAGCCCGAGCCCGCGGTCGCTCCGCCCGACGGCCGCCTCCCCGGCGACCTCATCGTCCGGACCACCCCCGACATCGACCTCCGCCACGGCATGCAGGTGCCCCTCCTCGTCGACCTGGCCCACCTGTTCGTCTTCGACCAGCACGGCGACCGCATCTGCCCCGCCCCGGCGCGGCTGCCCGACCTGGAGGAGTGACCCGCCCCGGCTTCGCGTTCCGGGAGGGTGAGCCGCGCCACCATCGTGGGAGCCCCTGGTGCCGTAAAACTAACGGCGCTAGTTTGGGGTCGGACGACGAGGCCCGCCCGGAAGGAACGCGATGAAGGCACACGACGGCATGTACATCGACGGAGCCTGGCGCCCCGCCGACGGCCGGGACACGATCGAGGTCGTGAACCCGGCCGACGAGCAGGTGATCGGACACGTGCCCGCCGGCAACGCCCTGGACGTCGACAGCGCCGTACGGGCCGCCCGCGCCGCCCTGCCGGGCTGGGCCGCCACCCCGCCCGCCGAGCGGGCCGCGCGCCTGGCCGCCCTGCGGGACGTCCTGGTGGCCCGCAAGGACGAGATCGCCGAGACGGTCACCGCCGAACTGGGCTCCCCGCTGAAGTTCTCGCAGGCCGTGCACGCCGCCGCCCCGATCGCGGTCGCGGGCTCCTACGCCGAGCTGGCGGCGACGTACGCCTTCGAGGAGAAGGTCGGCAACTCCGTGGTCCACCAGGAGCCGGTCGGCGTGGTCGGCGCCATCACCCCCTGGAACTACCCGCTCCACCAGATCGTCGCCAAGGTCGCCCCGGCGCTCGCGGCCGGCTGCACCCTCGTACTCAAGCCCGCCGAGGACACCCCGCTCACCGCGCAGCTCTTCGCCGAGGCGGTGCACGAGGCGGGCGTCCCGGCGGGCGTCTTCAACCTGGTCACCGGCCTCGGCCCGGTCGCCGGACAGGCGCTCGCCGAACACCCCGGCGTCGACCTGGTCTCCTTCACCGGCTCCACCGCCGTCGGCCGCCGGATCGGCGCCACCGCGGGCGCCGCCGTCAAGCGGGTCGCCCTGGAACTCGGCGGCAAGTCCGCCAACGTGATCCTGCCCAGCGCCGACCTGGCCAAGGCCGTCAACGTCGGCGTCGCCAACGTGATGTCCAACTCCGGCCAGACGTGCAGCGCCTGGACCCGGATGCTGGTCCACCGCGACCAGTACGACGAGGCGGTGTCGCTCGCCGCCGAGGCCGCCGCGAAGTACGGCGACCGGATCGGCCCCGTCGTCAACGCCAAGCAGCAGGCGCGGGTGCGCGGCTACATCGAGAAGGGCGTCGCCGAGGGCGCGCGCCTGGTCGCGGGCGGCCCCGAAGCCCCGCGCGAGCAGGGGTACTTCGTCAGCCCGACCGTCTTCGCCGACGTGCGCGAGGACATGACCATCGCCCAGGAGGAGATCTTCGGCCCGGTCCTCTCCCTCCTGCGCTACGAGGACGAGGACGACGCCCTGCGGATCGCCAACGGCACGGTCTACGGCCTCGCCGGTGCCGTCTGGGCCGGGGAGGAGGCCGAGGCGGTCGCCTTCGCCCGCCGGATGGACACCGGGCAGGTCGACATCAACGGCGGCCGGTTCAACCCGCTGGCACCCTTCGGCGGCTACAAGCAGTCCGGCGTGGGCCGCGAACTGGGCGCGCACGGCCTCGCCGAGTACCTCCAGACCAAGTCCCTCCAGTTCTAGCCCGCTTCTAGCCGTAGGGGAGCCGTCCACGTCATGGCCGTCCGTACCGCAGTCCGTGCCGCCGTCGTATCAGCACCGGGGGCCCCGCTGGAGGTCACCGGGATCGAGCTGCCCGAGCCCGGCCCCGGCCGGGTCCGGGTGCGGCTCGCCGCCGCCGGGGTCTGCCACTCCGACCTGTCCCTGTCCAACGGCACCATGCGCGTGCCGCTGCCCGCCGTCCTCGGTCACGAGGGCGCCGGTACCGTCGTCGCCGTCGGCGAGGGCGTCACCCACGTCGCGCCCGGCGACGCGGTCGTCCTCAACTGGGCCCCGTCCTGCGGCGCCTGCCACGCCTGCTCGCTCGGCGAGGTCTGGCTGTGCGCCAACGCCCTGGCCGGCGCCGCCGACGTGCACGCCCGCCGCGCCGACGACGGCACCGACCTGCACCCCGGGCTGAACGTCGCCGCGTTCGCCGAGGAGACGGTGGTGGCCGCGTCCTGCGTCCTGCCCGCCCCCGAGGGCATCCCCCTCGCCGAGGCGGCGCTGCTCGGCTGCGCCGTCCTCACCGGCTACGGCGCCGTCCACCACTCGGCGAAGGTGCGCGAGGGAGAGACGGTCGCGGTCTTCGGCGCCGGGGGAGTGGGTCTCGCCACCCTCCAGGCGGCCCGGATCGCGGGCGCGTCGAAGATCGTCGCGGTCGACGTGTCCCCCGAGAAGGAGGAGCTGGCCCGCGCCGCGGGTGCCACCGACTACGTGCTCGCCTCCGACACCACCGCCCGCGAGATCCGCGCCCTCACCGGCAAGCAGGGCGTCGACGTCGCCGTGGAGTGCGTCGGCCGCGCGGTCACCATCCGCACCGCCTGGGAGTCCACCCGGCGCGGCGGCCGCACCACGGTCGTCGGCATCGGCGGCAAGGACCAGCAGGTCACCTTCAACGCCCTGGAGATCTTCCACTGGGGCCGCACCCTCTCCGGCTGCGTCTACGGCAACGCCGACCCCGCCCGCGACCTCCCGGTCCTGGCCGAACACGCCCGCGCCGGCCGCCTCGACCTCGGCGCCCTGGTCACGGAACGCATCGCCCTGGACGGCATCCCGGCGGCCTTCGAGAACATGCTGGCGGGCAAGGGCGGCCGGGCCCTGGTGGTCTTCTAGCCCGCTCCGGCAAGAGCCCAGAGGCGGAGGCCCGGGCGGCGACGCGGGCCGCCGGTCGCCCGGGACTCCGTGGGCAGCCTCACGGCACGGCGCGGGCGGCACGGCGTGGGCGCACGGGTGGGAAGGGCCCGGGGCCGCTCACCCAGGCCCCTCCGGCGGTGCCGCGGGTCCTCCGACGGCGCCCAGGTCCCCGGGGCGGGCGCTCCGCTCGGCTCCCCGCGCCGGGCACGTGGCGGGCGGGTCCTAGACGCGGCCCGCCCCCTCGCGTCGCGGCTCCGCCGTGGGCTCGGCCGGGCCGGAGGGCGCGGCCGTGCGCCTTCGCGAGCGGGACACCGCCACGCCCGCCAGGCACAGCGCGCCGCCCGCCAGGGTGAGCAGCCCCGGTACCTCACCCAGCGCCAGCCACGACATCAGTACGACCAGCGCGGGTACGGCGTACGTGGTCGCGCCCATGCGGCCGGCGGTCGTACGGGCCAGGGCGTACGCCCACGTGGTGAACGCCAGCGCGGTCGGGAACACGCCCAGGTACACCATGTTGAGCGTGGCGGACACCGGGGCGTCGGCCGCCTCGTGCACCAGCTGCCCGGCGAACGGCAGACACAGCACCGCCCCCACCAGGCAGCCGAACGTCGTCACCTGAAGGGCGCTCGCGTGCGCCAGCGCGGGTTTCTGGGCCACCACCCCGCCCGCGTACGCCACCGCGGCCAGCAGGCACAGCACCACCCCGAACAGCGAGGAACCGCCCTCGCCCGACATGGACAGCCCCACGGTCACCGCACCGGCGAAGGACACCGCCATCCCCGCCAGCAGCCGCGGCGGCAGCGCGTCGCCCAGCAGCCGGGCACCCAGCAGGGCGATGAGGATCGGACCGACGTTCACCACGAGGGCGGCCGTACCGGCGTCCACCTGCTGTTCGCCCCAGTTCAGGACGACCATGTAGAAGCCGAACCACAGCACCCCCGATATCGCGATCCCGCGCCACGCGGAGCGCGGCGGCACGCCCTCCCGGCGCAGCAGACAGATCACGCCGAGGGCCAGGGCCCCCGACAGCAGCCGCCCGAGCGCCAGCGCGCCCGGCGAGTACGCCTCACCCGCACTGCGGATCGAGACGAACGCGGACGCCCACAGCACGACGGTGACGGTGGCGGCGCCGGCCGCGAGCAGTTCCGGACGGCGGTGCGGGGAGAGGACACGGGACGCGCGGGCGGTGCTCATCATGCTCCAGAGGCTAGGTGGCAGGAATGGGTGTGTGCTCGCGGATTTCGGACGGTGAACCGGTGCCGGTGCCGGGGACGGACGGCTTTCAGCGCAGCGCCGCCGGGTCGATGCCCAGCAGTTCCGACAGCGCGTCCTCGCCCGCCGGTGTCACCTTCACCGCACGCTCCGAGCCGATGCGCACGCACCAGCCGCTGTCCAGGGCGTGCCGGCACAGCGCCGCGCCCGCGACGCCGGCGAGGTGGGGGCGGCGCTCGGTCCAGTCGAGGCAGGCCCGGGCCAGCGGCCGGCGCCCGGTACGCCGCAGGGGGATCCCGGCGGCGTCGAACCAGGCGAGCCCGGCGTCAGTGAGGGCGAAACCGGTGTCCTGACGCAGCAGTTCGCGCTCGGTCAGCGCGTCGGTGACCGCGATCCCGAGCCGTCCGGCGAGATGGTCGTAGCAGGTGCGGCCCGCGGCCATCGCCGACCCGGCGCTGGAGGCCCGCAGCGTGCGCGGACGTCGGGCCTGGGGCGCCGTCTGTGCGGCCAGGTCCTCCACCAGCTGTGCGACCCGTTCGTCGGCGAGCCGCACGTACCGGTGCCGCCCCTGCCGCTCCTCGGCGAGCAGCCCGCCCGCGACGAGCTTGCCGAGGTGCTCGCTCAGCGTCGACGCGGCCACCCCCGCGTACCGGGCGAGTTCACCGGCGGTCCAGGCCCGCCCGTCGAGCAGTGCCAGCAGGCACGCGGCCCTGCTCTCGTCGGCGATCAGCCCGGCCAGTCGCGCCAGTCCGGGTGCGCCCGGGTCCTTCGAGGTCATGTCCCCAGGATGCGGCACGGACGGTTCGGCGAACGCCGAAGTATCCGCGCCTAGGCGGTCGGGCACCAGGAGGGTGGAGGAAATAATGATGTTTATCAACCTATTCTTTCCTAAGGGGGTGAAAACGCGGGCGAGCTGGAGGCGGCATGGTGGAAGCGGATGTTCGGCACCGGAACAACGTCCACGTGACCGGCGATCCCGACGGGCCGGTGGTGGTGCTGGCCCACGGGTTCGGCTGCGACCAGAACATGTGGCGCCTGGTGGTGCCCAGGCTGGCCGGGCGCTACACGGTCGTCCTGTTCGACTACGTCGGGTCGGGCCGGTCCGACCCGTCGGCCTGGGTCCCCGAGCGGTACGCGTCGCTGGACGGCTACGCACAGGACGTGGTCGACGTCCTGCGGGCGCTGGACCTGCGCCGGGTGACGTTCGTCGGGCATTCGGTGAGCGCGATGGCCGGAGTCCTGGCCGCCCGCAGGTCACCCGACCGGATCGGATCCCTGATCATGGTCACCCCCTCCCCGCGCTACATCGACGACGACGGGTACCGCGGCGGCTTCACGCCGGACGACATCGAGGAACTGCTGGCCTCTCTGGACTCGAACTACCTCGGCTGGTCGTCCGCGATGGCGCCGGTGATCATGGGCAACCCCGACCGGCCGGAGCTGGGCCAGGAGCTGACCGACAGCTTCTGCGCGACCGACCCGGCGATGGCCCGGGTGTTCGCGCGCACCACGTTCCTCTCGGACAACCGTGGGGACCTGGACGGGGTGAAGGTCCCCACGCTGGTCCTCGAATGCGCCGAGGACGCCATCGCTCCCCGGGGGGTCGGCTCGTTCGTGCGGTCGCGCATCCCCGGTGCCCGGCTGGTCACGCTGGACGCCACCGGACACTGCCCGCAGCTCAGCGCCCCCGAGGCCACCGCCGACGCCGTACTCGACTTCCTGGACCGTGTCCATGGCGCCCGGCCGGACTCCTGACCCCGCGCCCGGCGACGACCGGGGTGAGCGGGTGCCCCCGGCCGGCGCGCCCGGTCCGGAGGACAGCGCCGAGGAACTCTACGACGCCGCGCCCTGCGGCTTCCTGTCCACCGCCCTGGACGGCACCGTCATCAAGGTCAACGCGACGCTGCTGGACTGGCTCGGCCTCGAGCGGCGCGAAGTGGTGGGCCGGATGCGCTTCGCCGACCTGCTCACCGTCGGTGGGAAGCTCTACCACGAGACCCACTTCGCACCCCTGCTGAGCCTGCGGGGCGAGATCGGCGGGATCGCGCTGGAGATGCGGACGGCGACGGGCGGACGGCTGCCGGTGCTCGTCTCCGCCGCGGTCAAGAGGGACGCGGACGGTGCGCCGGTACTGATCCGCACCACGGTCTTCGACGCCTCCGAGCGACGCGCCTACGAGGAGGAACTGCTGCGCCGCAGGACGGCCGCCGACGAGGCCCGCGACCTGGCGGAGACGGCGCGGCGGGAGGCGGAGGCGGCGCGGCGGGAGGCGGAGGCGGCGCGCTCCCGCTCCGAGGCGGACCGGGCCCGGCTCACCGACGCCCTCGCCGTGCTCCAGCAGGCCCTGCTGCCCGCCGACCTGCCCACCGTCCCGGGCCTGGACGTGGCCTCCTACTACTACACGGCCTCGCCCGACCGGCTCGGCGGCGACTTCTACGACCTGTTCGCCCTCGGCGCGGGGCGCTGGGCCTTCTTCCTCGGCGACGTGAGCGGCAAGGGCCCCAGGGCAGCCGCCGTCACGTCCCTCACCCGCTACACTCTGCGGGCGGCCGTCTTCCACGACTCCGACCCGGTCAGCGCCCTGGCCACGCTCAACGCCGTCCTCCACGACCGCTACGGTCTCGAGGCCGACCCGCGCCACTGCACCGCCGTCGTCGGCGTCGTCGAACCGGACGCCGCCCGCGGCCGCACGAGGGTCCGCCTCGCTTCCGGCGGTCACCCGCCGGCGCTTGTGCTGCGGTCCGGCGCCCCGGTCGACGGTCCGGGGCGTGCCGACTACCTCACCACCCCTGGCGGCATGCTGGTCGGCGCGCTGCCCGACGCCGTCTTCACCCCCGCCACCACCGTCCTCGACCCCGGCGACACCCTGCTGCTCTACACCGACGGCCTGACCGAGGCCCGCACGGACCCCGACCGCACCACCCTCTACGGCGAGGAACGGCTGCGGGACTTCGCCGCCCGGCAGGCCTCCACGGCGCCCGGCGACGTGATCGCCGCCGTGGCCGACCTGCTGGAGAAGCTCGGCGACGGTGTCGACGACGACACCGCCCTGCTCGCCCTGGGGGTCCCTAGCCGTCCCGGGTGAACCGCTCGTACTGCTGTGCCAGCCCGTCCAGCAGCGCAGTCAGGCCGGTCTCGAAGGCCCGCTCGTCGATCTTCTCCTGCTGCTCGGCCAGGAGGTGGGCCTGCTGGAGGTGCGGGTAGTCGGCGGGGTCGTAGGCGCCCGCGTCGTCCACGAAGCCGCCGGCGAAGGAACCGAGGGCCGAGCCCATGATGAAGTACCGCATCAGCGCGCCGATGGACGTGGCCTGGGCCGGGGGCCAGCCCGCCCGGACCATCGCGCCGTAGACGGCGTCCGCCAGGTGCAGCGCGGCCGGGCGGCGGCCGGGGCCGTGGGCCAGTACCGGGACGATGTTGGGGTGGTCGCGCAGGGCCTTCCGGTAGGAGACGGCCCAGTCGTGCAGTGCGGTCCGCCACTCCCGGCCGTCCTCGAACATCGACAGGTCGACCTGGGCGCTCACCGAGTCGGCGACGGCCTCCAGGATCTCGTCCTTCGTGCGGAAGTGGTTGTAGAGCGAGGGCCCGCTGACCCCCAGTTCCGCGGCCAGCCGGCGCGTGGAGACGGCCGCGAGACCCTCCGCGTCCACCAGCGCGCGGGCCGTGTCGACGATCCGGTCGGTGCTGAGCAGGGGCTTGCGCGGTCGGGCCATGGCGCACATAGTAGGGCTGCGAGCAGAAACTAGCAGTGCTAATTTAAATGTACGGCTTTCAAGATTTCTTTCCTGTGGGGTGACTCGGCATGAACCTGGAGCTCAGCGAGGAGCAGACCGCCGTACGGCAGCTCGCCCGGGACTTCGTGGAGCGGGAGATCGCCCCCCATGTCGTCGAGTGGGACCGCGCCGAGGAGGTGGACCGGGGAATCGTGAAGAAGCTCGGCGAGGTCGGCTTCCTCGGGCTCACGATCGACGAGGAGTACGGCGGGTCCGGCGGCGACCACCTCGCGTACTGCCTGGTCACGGAGGAGCTGGGGCGCGGCGACAGCTCCGTGCGCGGGATCGTCTCCGTCTCCCTCGGCCTGGTCGCCAAGACGATCGCCGCCTGGGGCGACGAGGAGCAGAAGCGGCGCTGGCTGCCCGGGCTCACCTCCGGCGAGTACGTCGGCTGCTTCGGCCTCACCGAGCCCGGCACGGGGTCCGACGCGGGCAACCTCTCCACGCGCGCCGTGCGGGACGGCGACGACTACGTGCTCAACGGCACGAAGATGTTCATCACCAACGGCACGTGGGCCGACGTCGTCCTGCTCTTCGCCCGCTCCACCGACGCCCCCGGCCACAAGGGCGTCTCCGCCTTCCTGGTGCCCACCGACACGCCCGGTCTGACCCGGCGCACCATCCACGGCAAGCTCGGACTGCGCGGACAGGCCACCGCCGAACTGGTCCTGGAGGACGTCCGCGTCCCCGCCTCCGCGATGCTCGCGCCCGAGGGCAAGGGCTTCTCGGTGGCCATGTCGGCCCTCGCCAAGGGGCGGATGTCGGTCGCGGCCGGCTGCGTCGGCATAGCCCAGGCCGCGCTGGACGCGGCCGTGCGGTACGCGGGGGAGCGGGAGCAGTTCGGCAGGACCATCGCCCACCACCAGCTGGTCCAGGAGCTGATCAGCGACATCGCCCTCGACGTGGACGCGGCCCGGCTGCTGACCTGGCGGGTCGCCGACCTGATCGACCGCGGGCAGCCCTTCACCGTCGAGTCCTCCAAGGCCAAGCTGTTCGCCTCGGAGGCCGCCGTCCGCGCCGCCAACAACGCCCTCCAGGTCTTCGGCGGCTACGGCTACATCGACGAGTACCCGGCCGGCAAGCTGCTGCGCGACGCCCGCGTCATGACCCTCTACGAGGGCACCAGCCAGATCCAGAAGCTGGTCATCGGACGCGCGCTGACCGGGGTCTCGGCCTTCTGAGCCGGTTCCCGCAGGGCGAGTTTCTGAGTACCCGGACTGAGTACGCCGGCGGATGTGGCCCGGGCCACATCCGCCGATCCTTGTGCCATGAGTGACACACCGGTCAAGCAGCAGAACACCGCGGCCTTCTACGGACAGGCCGTCGCCTCGTTCTCGGTGGCCATGGCCGCCACCGCCATCGGCATCTACCAGCTCGAGGCCGACGCCTGGGTGCGGGCCTTCCTCGCGATCGCCGTCCTGTACCTCGTCACCTCGGCCTTCACGCTGGCCAAGATCATCCGGGACCGCCAGGAGGTCGGCCAGATAGTGAGCCGGGTGGACCAGGCGCGACTGGACAAGATCCTGGTCGAGCACGACCCCTTCCAGAAGCCGGGCGGCGCCCCCGCCGGACAGCGCCCCTAAGCAACCGCTCAGCTTCGGCGGTATGGTGGTGCTCCTGTCACCGAGAGGGGCGAACAAGCGATGAGTACGGCGGCCGAGACGACGGGCGGCGACATCGAGCCGTGGGAAGAGGTCACGCCTGACGCGGCCCGGCGGCTTCTGGTCGCGGCCGTGGAGGCGTTCGCCGAACGCGGGTACCACGCGACCACCACCCGGGACATCGCCGGGCGGGCCGGCATGAGCCCGGCCGCGCTCTACATCCACTACAAGACCAAGGAAGAGCTGCTCCACCGCATCAGCCGCATCGGCCACACCCGGGCGGTGGCCATCCTGCGCTCCGCGGCCCAGGGCGAGGGCGGTGCGACCGAACGGCTCGCCGACGCCGTGAGTTCCTTCGTCCGCTGGCACGCCGGGCGGCGCACGACCGCGCGGGTCGTGCAGTACGAGCTGGACGCGCTCGGTCCCGAGGCCCGGCAGGAGATCCTCACGCTCCGCCGCCAGTGCGACGCCGCGGTGCGCGGCATCATCGACGACGGTGTGGCGACGGGCGAGTTCGACGTGCCGGACGTCAAGGGCACGACACTCGCCGTGCTGTCGCTCTGCATCGACGTGGCCCGCTGGTTCAACGTGAACGGCCCCCGCACGCCCGACGAGGTCGGCGCGCTCTACGCCGACCTCGTGCTCAGGATGGTGGGAGCCCGGGACCGCTCCGGCGCGGAGTAGTCGCGCGCAGTCTCAGACGTAGTAGCGCGAGACGGACTCGGCGACGCACACCGGCTTGTCGCCGCCCTCGCGCTCCACGGTGAAGGCGACGCTCACCTGGATGCCGCCCTTGACGTCCTCGACCCCCGTGATCGTCGCCGTGGCGCGCAGGCGCGAGCCGACCGGGACGGGGGAGGGGAAACGGACCTTGTTGGTGCCGTAGTTGACGCCCATCTTCACGCCCTCGACCCTGATCAACTGCGGCCCGAAGAGGGGGAGCAGCGACAGGGTCAGGTAGCCGTGCGCGATCGTGGTGCCGAACGGCCCGGCGGCGGCCCGCTCCGGGTCCACGTGGATCCACTGGTGGTCCCCGGTCGCCTCCGCGAACAGGTCGATCCGCTTCTGGTCGACCTCCAGCCAGTCGGTGTGCCCCAACTGCTCGCCCACCGCCGCCTTCACCTCGTCGGTGGACGCGAAGATCCTCGGCTCTGCCATGTTCCGGCCTCCCTGCTCGCTCAACCCGTGTGCTCGACCTGTGTGCTCGACTCGTGTGCTCGACCCGCGCGCTCGACTCTAAGCGACTGCTTAGCATGGTCGCCCGGGCGAGGTCTGTCAACGGACCGGGCCCGTCCGCGCGGGTGACCGGATCGGTAGGGTCTGAGGGGTGCCTCAGATTCCCGAGACGATCCAAGAGCTCACGGTCGGCCAGCTCGCCGCACGCAGCGGCGCCGCCGTCTCCGCCCTGCACTTCTACGAGTCCAAGGGCCTGATCAGCAGTCGCCGGACCTCGGGCAACCAGCGCCGCTTCAGCCGTGACGCGCTGCGCCGGGTCGCCTTCGTCCGAGCCGCCCAGCGGGTCGGCATCCCGTTGGCCACGATCCGCGAGGCGCTCGCCGAGCTGCCGGAGGGGCGCACGCCCACCGAGGAGGACTGGGCCCGGCTCTCCCGGTCCTGGCGCTCCGAACTGGACGAACGGATCAAACAGCTCAACCGGCTGCGCGACCACCTCACCGACTGCATCGGCTGCGGCTGCCTGTCCCTGGAGACCTGCGTCCTGTCCAACCCCGACGACGCGTTCGGTGAACGCGGCGTGGGCTCGCGCCTGCTCGTGGAGCGCCGCGGCCCGGCCGCCTCCACCGCCAACTCCGCCCCGGGCGGCGGGCGGTCGAGCCGCGCTCAGGGGCAGCAGGCGCCGTGTTGCGGCGACTGACGGACCGGTGACCCGGGACCGGTCGTCAGCGCTCGCCCCGGCGCGCCGAGGCCCACTCCCTCAGACCCGCGGTGACCAGGGAGGCGTTGGAGGCGGCCCGGCCGCCGTCCGGCAGGAACAGGGTGTCCTCCAGGCCGATCCGGGTCGCAAGGCCCAGCCGGCCGGCCAGGCGCAGCACCGGCCAGGTGCCGCCGTCCTCGCCGTGCAGCAGTACCGGGCGGCCGTGGGCCGGGCCGAGTGCGGTCAGCAGGGCGCGCGCCGAGTCCCGCGCGGTCGCCGGTCCGGTGTCCGTGACCTCCGCCAGCACGCGCAGCACCTTCGGTCCGAGCGGTGAGCGCAGGAACCGGGCCGCCCCGTCCGTGCCGGACCAGACGCCCGCCTCCACTCCCACCCCGCGCCCGATCAGGGCGGCGGCCGTCTCCTCGGCGCCCGGCTCGTGCCAGTTGACCGAGGCGTGGTCGGGCAGCACCGTCCAGCTCCGTATCCGCGCCACCCGGGCCGCGGGGTCGGGCTCGGTCCAGGCGCCCGTCGTGACGCCGACCGGCACCGAGGCCGGGACGCGTGCCCTGATCGCCTCCAGTGTCACCGCGAGCACACGCGGGGACAGCGTGTCCCGCCCGCACGGTGTCTTCGGGTGGACGTGGACGTCCGTGGCCCCGGCGGCGACCGCCGCGGCCACCGAGTCGGCGACCGCCTCCGGCGACAGCGGCACCACCGCGCCGTCGGCGCTCCCTCGCGTCCCGTTCACACACAGCTGCACCATTCCCCCATGGTGCCGGGCGCCACCGACAACGCCCGCCGGACCCGGTGCCGTACCGGCCACCGGGGGTGCGGCATCCCCGGCACACCCCCGCGGCCGGTCACGCCGACATCAGCAACCGCCCCCGCCGGGCGTCCGCACGCGCGTCCGGAGTGAGGACGGGACGCGGCACGAGGATGCCGCAGTCCGTGCAGACCGGGCCCGTCGAGGGCTCGTGGTCGAGGTCGTACCTCCAGGCGAGGCGCTCTCCGTCGCACACCGGGCACACGGAGCCCGGTTCGCGCTCCAGCGCCGAGATCAGCCGGCGCAGCACCTCCGCCAGCGGTCCGTCGGGATGGACCCGGGGGTCGTCGCACCAGGCCACCCCGAACCCGCCCCAGGTCAGCCGGTGCCAGTCGTCCACGCTGCCCGGCCTGCGCAGCCCGTCGTGCTTCTCCTTCCTGCGCCGTTCGGCGAACCCGGCCTCGTAGGCCAGCCACACCGAACGCGCCTCCTCCAGCTCCTCCAGTGCGGCCACGAGCCGCGCTGGGTCGGGGGAGCGGTCCTCGGGACCGAACCCGGCCCGGGAGCAGAGATGGTCCCAGGTCGCCCTGTGCCCATAAGGGGCAAAACGCTCAAGGCACTTGCGCAGCGAATAGCGCCGCAGCGCCAAGTCGCACCGTGGATCACGGACCTGTCTCGCCAGACTTCGGAAACCGGCCATAGCCCTGCACCTCCGTCACACCTGCACCTGCACTTGGGTCACTCCGGCGTCGTCGAACGGACGTCGCCGAATAGACGTATCGACAACCGATTCGGCTCCATCCGATTTCCGATGCCCCCCATAAGCCGATCCACCCGCTCCCAAAAAAGTGACGCATGTTCATCTTCCAACTCGGGGATACCGGCGGTAACGTCCCGCCACACCCCCGTCGGGAGGAGCTGCCATGCCACGGCGCACCCCACGCAACGCCCTCGACACACTGAGAACTCCCCGCGGCTTCCACGGGTTCCTGAAGGCCGCATCCGTATGCGCGCTCATTGCCGGACTTTTGTCACCGCTTTCCCCGGCGATGGCCGCCGGGGACACGGCCACCGAGGTCACGGCCGCCGAAGCCGCCGCCAACGACCACTGCGGCGGCCAGTGTTCCGACATCCTGCCGCCCGGCCAGAACGGCAACGCCACCCTCGCCCAGATCCTCCTCAACCAGGCGTTCGGCACCCAGCCCGCGCACGCCGAGGACCAGCTCGGCCCCTACGCGAACCTCGCCACCGGCTACCCCGGCCTCACCAACGACAAGATCAACACCTTCTTCAACGACGCCTCCTTCGGCGTCCCGGCCGGCCAGGTCGCCTCCACCCTCCGCCCCGCCGGACGCGGCGACGTCACCATCGTCCGCGACAAGAAGACCGGCGTGCCGCACATCACCGGCACCACGCGCTACGGCACCGAGTTCGGCGCCGGATACGCCGCGGCCCAGGACCGGCTGTGGCTCATGGACCTCTTCCGGCACGTCGGACGCGGCCAGTTGACCCCCTTCGCGGGCGGCGCCCCCGCCAACCAGGGCCTGGAGCAGCAGTTCTGGCGCAGCGCCCCCTACACCGAGGACGACCTGGAGGCGCAGATCGAGAGCGCCGCCGCCAAGGCCGGAGAGCGCGGCGAACTGGCCCTGGCCGACGTGGACGCCTACGTCGCGGGCGTCAACGCCTACATCGACGCCTCCGACAAGGGCCGTTACTTCCCCGGCGAGTACGTCCTGACCGGCCACAAGGACGCCATCACCAACTCCGGCACCATCGAGCACTTCAAGCGCTCCGACCTGATCGCGCTGGCCTCCGTCATCGGCTCCCTCTTCGGCGCGGGCGGCGGCGGCGAGGTGAACAACGCGCTCTCCCTCCTCGCCGCCCAGGAGAAGTACGGCGTCGCCGAGGGCACCGAGGTCTGGGAGTCCTTCCGCCAGCGCAACGACCCCGAGGCCGTCCTCACCCAGCAGGACGGCAGCTTCCCGTACCTGCCCACCCCGGACGACCCGCAGGGCCGCGCCCTGCCCGACGCCGGGTCGGTCGAGGCGGAACCGCTGGTGTACGACCGTACGGGCAGCGCCGGTGCCGCGGGCGCGACCGGCGCCTCCGCCGAGGCCGCGGACACGGCCGTGACGTCGGCGCGACGCGGCATGTCCAACGCCCTGGTCGTCAGCGGAGAGCACACCGCGAGCGGCCACCCGGTCGCCGTCTTCGGACCGCAGACCGGCTACTTCGCCCCGCAGCTGCTCATGCTCCAGGAGATCCAGGGCCCCGGCATCAGCGCCCGCGGCGCCTCCTTCGCGGGCCTGAGCATGTACGTCGAACTCGGCCGCGGCCAGGACTACGCCTGGAGCGCCACCACGTCCGGCCAGGACATCATCGACACCTACGCCGTCGAGCTGTGCCAGGACGACTACCACTACCTCTACCGCGGCACCTGCACGCCCATGGAGAAGGTCGAGCGGCACAACGCCTGGAAGCCGACCGTCGCCGACTCCACCGCGGCCGGCTCCTACACGATGCGCGTCTGGCGCACCAAGTACGGCCCCGTCGAGTCCCGGGCCACGGTCGGCGGCAAGAAGGTCGCCTACACCACCCTGCGCTCCTCCTACCTCCACGAGGCCGACTCCATCATCGGCTTCCAGATGCTGAACGACCCGGACTACCTCAACGGTCCCGAGCGCTTCCGGGGCGCCGTCCAGCACATCAACTACACCTTCAACTGGTTCTACGCCGACTCCGAGCACACCGCGTACTACAACAGCGGCGACAACCCGGTACGGGCGAACGGCGTCGACGCCGAGTTCCCGGTCTGGGCCCGCCAGGCGTACGAGTGGCAGGACTGGGACCCGGCCGCCAACACCGCCCGGTACACCGGCCCGTCCGCCCACCCGCAGTCGGTCGACCAGGACTACTACGTCTCCTGGAACAACAAGCAGGCCCAGGACTACCCGGCAGCCTCCTGGGGCAACGGCTCCGTCCACCGCGGCAACCTCCTCGACGACCGCGTGAAGAAGCTGGTCGCCGAAGGCGGGGTCACCCGTACCGCGCTGGTCAAGGCCATGGCCGAGGCGGGCCTCGCCGACCTGCGCGCCGAGGACGTCCTGCCCGACCTGCTGAAGGTGGTCGAGTCCGCGCCCGTGACCGACCCCGCCACCAGGACGGCCGTGGACCGGCTCAAGGCGTGGCGGTCCGCGGGCGGTCTGCGCACGGAGACCTCGGCGGGTTCCAAGAAATACGCCCACGCCGACGCGATCCGCACCCTGGACGCCTGGTGGCCGCTGCTGGTGAAGGCCGAGTTCGAACCCGGCCTCGGCAGCGACCTGTACAGCGCCTTCACCCGCAACCTGCCCGTCGACGAGTCCCCGTCCGCCGCCCACGGCCCCACGGGCGCCCACGCCGGCAGCGCCTTCCAGTACGGCTGGTGGAGCTATGTCGACAAGGACATCAGGTCCGTGCTCGGCGAGCCCGTCAAGGGCCCGCTCGCGCGCGCGTACTGCGGCGACGGCGACCTCGCCGCCTGCCGGGACACCCTGGTCACCACCCTCGAGGAGGCGTCGGGCCGCACGGCCGCCCAGGTCTACCCCGGCGACGACAACTGCTCCGCCGGAGAGCAGTGGTGCGCCGACTCGGTGATCCACCGCACCCTCGGCGGCATCAAGCACGGCGGCATCAGCTGGCAGAACCGGCCGACCTACCAGCAGGTCGTGGAGTTCAACAGTCACCGGTAGTGACGGGTTGGCTCCGTCCGGTAGATGGGAGTTGCGCGTCGCGAGAGCCAAGCACGCGCAACTCCTATGGCCCACCGGCAACCGGGCAGGTTCCGTCCCGGCCGGTGCTGAGAGCGTCAGTCTCAATCACTCGCAGAGTGGCTGAGCTGCTTGAGCCAGGAATCCCCCCACTGCGGTGGGGGAGGGTTCAAGTCCCACCGGTGACCGGCCTGCCCGGCGCCTACTTGTAGAGCAGGTACTGGCGGCGCGTCCTGCGGAACGCCGCCAGTTCGCTCTCCCAGCCGTCCACCACCTCGTCGGTGTCCGCGCCCGCGTCGATCATCGTGCGCACCCGGGTGGAGCCGGTGAGCTTGTCGATCCAGTGGTCCGACCGCCAGGCGAAGCCGTCCCAGGACCGCTTCGCGGTCACCAGGAGGGCGATGCCGGTGCGCACCGGGTCGAACGCGGCCCGGTCGTGGACATGGAGCTGCACACCGCCGACCGTCTTCCCCTGGAACTTGGAGAAGGTGGGCGCGAAGTACGCCTCCCTGAAACGCACGCCCGGCAGGCCGAGGTCGTTCGCGGCGGCGGCCCAGCCCCCGTCGATCCCCTCCGCGCCCAGCAGCTCGAACGGGCGGGTGGTGCCGCGGCCCTCGGAGAGGTTCGTGCCCTCGAACAGGCAGGTCCCCGAGTACACCAGCGCGCACTCCGGCGTCGGCATGTTCGGACTCGGCGGCACCCAGGGCAGCCCGGAGGCGTCGAAGAACTCCGAGCGCTTCCACCCCGTCATCGTCACCGTCTCCAGCGGCACCGGCGACGGCAGGAACTCGCCGTTGAAGAGCAGCGCCAGCTCGGCGACCGTCATGCCGTGGGCCTGCGCGATCGGCTGCCGCCCGACGAAGGTCGCGAACTCCTTGTGCAGGACCGGCCCGAGGGCCGCCCGCCCGGTCACCGGGTTGGGCCGGTCCAGGACCACGAACCGCTTCCCCGCGAGCGAGGCCGCCTCCATGCAGTCGAACAGCGTCCAGATGTACGTGTAGAAGCGCGCGCCCACGTCCTGGATGTCGAAGACGACGGTGTCCACGCCGGAGGTCGTGAACACGTCCGCGAGCGGCTGCCCGCTCTTCAGGTACGTGTCGTAGACCGGCAGCCCGGTCGCGGGGTCGTCGTAGCGCCCCTCGGAGCCGCCCGCCTGCGCCGTACCGCGGAAGCCGTGCTCGGGGCCGAAGACGGCGGTCAGGTCCACGCGGTCGTCGGCGTGCATGACGTCGACGATGTGGCGCACGTCCCGGGTGATGCCGGTCGGGTTGGTGACGATGCCGACCTTCTGCCCGGCGAGCGGCGCGTAGCCGCCGTCGGCGAGGCGCTCGAAGCCGGTGCGCAGCCGGCGGCCCCCGTGCCCCGCGGGCGCGGCCTGCGCCGTGCCCGCCGACACGGCGGCGGTGGTGCCGGCCGCCACCGCGGCCGTCGTGGCGAGCAGGTTCCGTCTGGACAGCGTCATGCGGTGACCTCCGTGATCGCGGCGGGTGTCATGCGCACGCACGCTAACCCGCGCCCGGGCCGCAGGGAATGGAGTAGACCGCGGTTCACCTCTTCCGTCGAACATACCGACTGGTTAGTCTGGCGCTGCAACGGGGGAGCGAGCCGTGCCCGAGCCGTGTCGAAGGAGACCGATGGTGGAAGCCGTGCAGGATGCCGGAGTCGTCGTCACCGGGGCGGGAGGGGGCATCGGCGCCGCGCTGGCCCGGCGCTTCGCCGCCGAGGGGGCCCGGGTCGTCGTCAACGACCTGGACGCCGACCGGGCGAAGGCCGTCGCCGACGAGATCGGCGGCATCGCCGTCCCCGGCGACGCGTCCGCGATCGTCACCGACGCCCGCGAGGCGCTCGGCGGGACCGTCGACGTGTACTGCGCCAACGCGGGCGTCGGCAGCGGCGGTACGGAGGCCGCCGAGGAGGCCGTCTGGGCACTCGCCTGGGACGTCAACGTCATGGCCCACGTGCGGGCGGCCCACGAACTGCTCCCCGACTGGCTGGAGCGCGGCAGCGGCCGCTTCGTCTCCACCGTCTCGGCCGCGGGACTGCTCACCATGATCGGCGCCGCCCCCTACAGCGTCACCAAGCACGGCGCCTACGCCTTCGCCGAGTGGCTCTCCCTGACGTACCGCCACCGCGGGGTCAAGGTCCACGCCATCTGCCCGCAAGGGGTGCGCACCGACATGCTCACCGCGAGCGGCAGCGCGGGCGAACTGGTGCTCCGGCCCACCGCGATCGAACCGGGGGACGTCGCGGACGCCCTCTTCAAGGGCATCGAGGAGGACCGGTTCCTGATCCTGCCGCACCCCGAGGTGGCGGCGTACTACCAGGCGCGGGCCACCGAACCCGACCGCTGGCTGCACGGCATGAACCGGCTCCAGCGGCAGTGGGAGGAGGCGACGGCC
Source organism: Streptomyces sp. BBFR25 (assembly GCF_044590125.1). Classification (NCBI taxonomy): domain Bacteria; kingdom Bacillati; phylum Actinomycetota; class Actinomycetes; order Kitasatosporales; family Streptomycetaceae; genus Streptomyces; species Streptomyces sp. BBFR25. The sequence goes on along the minus strand of NZ_CP172447.1, from coordinate 1,979,894 downwards.
CGGTGACCGGCTCCCTCTACGCGGCCAAGCCCTGGCTCGACCTGCTGACCGACGACCAGAAGGCGCCGCTCGACCCCGACGCCTCCCTGGTGCACGCCCTGCGCCGGGCGACCGCCGAGGCCCCCGACCGCGCCTTCCTCGCCTACTTCGACGGCCGCCTCACCTACCGCGAGGTGGACGAGCTGAGCGACTCCGTCGCCGGGCACCTCGCCGCACGCGGCCTGGAGCGGGGCGACCGGGTCGCCGTCCTGCTGCAGAACTCACCGCACTTCGTGCTCGCCGTCCTCGGCGCCTGGAAGGCGGGCGCCGTCGTCGTGCCCGTCAACCCGATGTACAAGTCGGGGGAGGTCGGCCACGTCCTGCGGGACGGCGAGGTGGCCGCGCTGATCTGCTCCGAGGGGGCCTGGGAGTCGTACCTGCGCGAGACGGCGGCCGACTCGCCGGTGCGGATCGTGCTCACGGGGTGCGAGCTGGACTTCCAGACCCGCCGGGACGCGCGCGTGCTGACCTTCGAGCGGCTGCCGGACGCCCCCGACGCCGACGACCTCGCGAAGGTGGCCCGCGCCGGACACCAGGCACCCGAGGGCCGCGACCCGGAGCCCGGCGACACCGCGCTCATCAGCTACACCTCGGGCACCAGCGGCACGCCCAAGGGCGCCACCAACACCCACCGCAACATCATGTACAACGCCGAGCGGCAGCGCACCGGGCTCGGCCTGCCCGCGGCGCCGGTCTACTTCGCGCTGGCGCCGCTGTTCCACATCACCGGCATGGTCTGCGAGTTCGGGGCCTGCCTGAACAGCGTGGGCACGCTCGTCCTGGCGTACCGCTTCGAGGCGGGCGTCGTCCTGGACGCCTTCGCCGAGCACCGGCCGCACTACACCGTCGGCCCGTCCACCGCCTTCATGGCGCTCGCCGCCCACCCCTCGGTCACCCGGGAGCACTTCGCGTCCTTCGCGAACATCTCCTCCGGCGGCGCCCCGCTGCCGCCCGCCCTGGTGGAGAAGTTCCGCGCGGCCTTCGGCCCGTACATCCGCAACGGCTACGGGCTCACCGAGTGCACCGCGCCCTGCGCCTCCGTACCGCCGCACCTGGAAGCCCCGGTGGACCCCGTCTCGGGGACCCTGGCGGTCGGTGTGCCCGGCCCCGAGACCGTCGTGCGGATCGTCGACGACCAGGGCGCGGAGGTGCCCTTCGGGGAGCAGGGCGAGATCCTCGTCGGCGGCCCCCAGGTCGTCCCCGGCTACTGGCGCCGCCCGGACGCCACCGCCGAGAGCTTCCCCGGCGGCGAACTGCGCACCGGCGACATCGGCTTCATGGACGCCCTGGGCTGGCTCTACGTCGTCGACCGCAAGAAGGACATGATCAACGCCTCCGGCTTCAAGGTCTGGCCGCGTGAGGTCGAGGACGTGCTCTACACCCACCCCGCGGTGCGCGAGGCCGCCGTCGTCGGCGTGCCCGACGGATACCGCGGCGAGACCGTCAAGGCGTACATCAGCCTCCGGCCCGGCGCCGCGACGGACCCGGACGCACTCGTCGCGTACTGCGAGGAGAGACTGGCCGCCTACAAATACCCGCGACAGGTGGAGATCCTGCCCGACTTGCCGAAGACGGCGAGTGGGAAGATCCTCCGTCGGGAACTGCGTTCCGGCAGCAACGGAACGCAGCAGTGAACGGACAGTGAAACGGAAAGGCAGGTGACGGCAGTGCCCAGGACCACGGACGGGGACGGCACTCCGGTGCCGCAGCGGCTCCTGGCCGCCGCCACCCGGCTCTTCGCCGAGCAGGGCTACGACCGCACCTCGGTACAGGAGATCGTCGAGGCGGCAGGCGTCACCAAGGGCGCGCTCTACCACTACTTCGGCTCCAAGGACGACCTGCTGCACGAGGTGTACGCGCGCGTGCTGCGCCTCCAGCAGGAACGCCTGGACGCCTTCGCCGACGCCGACGCGCCGGTCGAGCAGCGGGTGCGGGACGCGGCGGCCGACGTCGTCGTCACGACCATCGACAACCTCGACGACGCGTCGATCTTCTTCCGCTCCATGCACCAGCTCAGCCCGGAGAAGAACAAACAGGTGCGCGCCGAGCGCCGGCGCTACCACGAGCGCTTCCGCGCACTCATCGAGGAAGGCCAGCGGACCGGCGTCTTCACCAAGGAGACCCCCGCCGACCTGGTGGTGGACTACCACTTCGGGTCCATCCACCACCTGTCCACCTGGTACCGGCCGAACGGGCCGCTCAGCCCGCAGGAGGTCGCCGACCACCTGGCCGACCTGCTGCTGCGGGCCCTGCGGCCTTGACACGACCGCGACGCGACCGTGAGGCGCGCCCCCGGGGGTTCCTGGGGGCGCGCCTTCGTTCGGAGGAACTGCTGTGATCTAGAGGTACCTCTTGATCTCCCGGCGGGCCAGCGAGCGCTGGTGGACCTCGTCGGGGCCGTCGGCGATCATCAGCGTCCGCGCGCCCGCGTACAGCTCGGCCAGCGGGAAGTCCTGGCTCACGCCGCCCGCGCCGTGCAGCTGGATCGCCCGGTCGATGATGTCGACCACCGCGCGCGGCGTGGCGATCTTGATGGCCTGGATCTCGGTGTGCGCGCCCCGGTTGCCGACGGTGTCCATCAGCCAGGCGGTCTTCAGCACCAGCAGCCGCAGCTGCTCCACGGTGACCCGGGCGTCCGCGATCCAGTTGTGGACCACACCCTGCTGGGCCAGCGCCTTGCCGAAGGCGTTGCGGGACACCGCGCGGCGGCACATCAGCTCGATGGCGCGCTCGGCCATGCCGATCAGCCGCATGCAGTGGTGGATCCGGCCGGGACCGAGCCGGGCCTGGGCGATGGCGAAGCCGCCGCCCTCCTCGCCGACCAGGTTCGACACCGGCACGCGCGCGTGGTCGAACGTCACCTCGGCGTGGCCGCCGTGGTAGTGGTCCTCGTAGCCGAAGACCTGCATGGCGCGATCGACCGTCACCCCGGGCGTGTCGCGCGGCACCAGCACCATCGACTGCTGGCGGCGGATGTCCTCGCCGTCCGGGTCGGTCTTGCCCATCACGATGAAGATCCGGCAGTCCGGGTTCATCGCCCCGGAGATGTACCACTTGCGGCCCGTGATGACGTACTCGTCGCCGTCGCGCTCGATGTGCGTGGTGATGTTCGTGGCGTCCGAGGAGGCCACGTCCGGCTCGGTCATCGCGAACGCCGAGCGGATCTCCCCGGCGAGCAGCGGCTCCAGCCACTGCTTCTGCTGCGCCTCGTCGGCGAACTGGGCCAGCACCTCCATGTTCCCGGTGTCCGGCGCCGCACAGTTCGTCGCGGTCGGCGCCAGCTGCGGGCTGCGGCCGGTGATCTCGGCGAGCGGGGCGTACTGGAGGTTGGTGAGACCGGCGCCGTGCGCGGCGTCGGGCAGGAACAGGTTCCACAGGCCCTGGCGGCGGGCCTCGGCCTTGAGGTCCTCCACGACCTGCGGGGTGTCCCACGGCGAGGCCAGCCGGGCGCGCTGCTCGTGGGCGACCTGCTCGGCCGGGTAGACGTACTCGTCCATGAAGGCGAGCAGTTTGGCGCGGAGTTCCTCGGTGCGTGCGTCGAACGCGAAGTCCATGGCGGGTCAGCCCTTCTGGAGGGTGGTCAGGCCGTGCTCGATGAAGACGGGGACGAGGTCGCCGATGCGGTCGAAACCGCGGCCGACCGTCTGGCCCAGCGTGTAGCGGTAGTGGATGCCCTCCAGGATCACGGCGAGCTTGAACCAGGCGAACGCCGTGTACCAGGCGACCGTGGAGACGTCGCGTCCCGAGCGGGCGGCGTACCGCTCGATCAGCTCGGCGGGGGCGGGGTGGCCGGGGGCCTGGGCGGTGGTGGAGACGGGGGAGTCGGGCATGCCCAGCGGGCTGCTGTACATCACCAGCAGGCCCAGGTCGGTCAGCGGGTCGCCGAGCGTGGACATCTCCCAGTCGAGGATCGCCCGGATCTCGTCGCCCTCGCCGCCGATCAGGACGTTGTCGAGGCGGTAGTCGCCGTGCACGACCGTCGGGGCGGGGGAGCGGGGCAGCTCCCGGCCGAGGGTGGCGTGCAGCTCGTCGATGCCGGCCAAATCGCGGTTGCGCGAGGCGTCGAGCTGCTTGGCCCAGCGGCGCAGCTGGCGGTCCAGGAAGCCGTCCGGGCGGCCGAAGTCCGCGAGGCCCACCTCGGCGGGGTCCACGGCGTGCAGCCCGACCAGGGTGTCGACCAGGTTCAGCACGGCGGCGCGGGTGCGCTCGGGCCCGAGGGGGGCGAGCTGCTCGGCGGTGCGGAACGGGGTGCCGTCCACGAACTCCATCACGTAGAAGGGCGCCCCCAGCACCTCCTCGTCCTCGCACAGGAGCACCGGGCGCGGCACGGGCACGTCGGTCGGGTACAGCGCGTCGATGACGCGGTGCTCGCGTCTCATGTCGTGCGCGGTGGCCAGGACGTGGCCGAGCGGCGGGCGTCGTACGACCCAGCGGTCGGTGCCGTCCGAGACGGCGTAGGTGAGGTTCGACCGTCCGCCCTCGATCAGCCGGCCGGACAGCGGGCCGGTCACCAGGCCGGGCCGCTCGCGGTCGAGCAGGACGCGCAACCGGTCGAGATCGAGTCCGGGCGGGTGGTCGGGGCTCATCGTCTCTCCCTGGGACGGGTGAACAGTACCCGACACATGATGCCGACCGGTCGGTATGCCGTCCAGTGGGCGGGCGGAACGTGATCGGCGTTACGGCCGGTCCCGGAGGCTTTCCCGGCCTCAGAGGACGAGCAACGCCCCGCAGACGGCGAAGGCCAGCGTGCACAGCCCCGCGGCGGCCGCGTGCGCCGCGGTGAGGGCGCGGGGCCGGTTCGCCGCGGCGAGGGTTCCGATACGGCGGTGGGCGATCCGGAGGAAGGCCAGCCAGAGGACGCAGCACAGGGCGGCGGCGAGCACCGGGACGGGCGTCGCGCCGCCGTGCAGCGCGGTCCGCGCGGCGAGGACGGCCACGACCGTGCTGGACAGGGTGGTGCGGCGCCAGGCGAGCCGGGTGCGCTCGGGCTGGAGCCCGGGATCGCGGTCCGCGGGTGCCGCGTCGGCGCCGCTCACGCTCAGCCCTCCCAGCCGGCGAGGACCACGACGACCATGACCAGGGCGACCACGGCGACGACCAGGCTGAGCAGCGCCGGGAAGCGGGAGACGGGCAGGTCCTCGCCCCGGCGCATGGCGCGTTCGCAGCGAGCCCAGTGGTTCACCGCCCGCAGTGAGCACAGCACACCGGCGGCGAGCAGCGCGAGCGCGAGCCCGACCCGCCAGCCCCAGCGCAGGTCGGGCAGGAACTGGTCCACGGCGAACCCACCGCCGATCAGCGCGAGAGCGGTACGCAGCCAGGCGAGGAACGTCCGCTCGTTGGCCAGCGAGAACCGGTAGTCGGGGGTGACCCCCTCCCGCCGCACCTCCGCGGGCACGAACCACAACCGAACACTCCGCACGAAATCGATCACCTGGGGACCCTATCCGGGGCCCGTCGCGGATGCCTGCGGCGCCTGTGCGGGGTGGGTGGGGGTGCGCGTTGCGCGGTGCGTTGTCTGTGGGTCGGGGCCGCGCCGGGGGGTGTCCGTCCTCGGAACGGCGCGGAATCGGTCACTTGAAGAGGCTCGGGGCGTTGACGCGCCAACCGCTGCGGGCGGACACCCCCCGACACGTCCCCTGCTCGCCGTACGCGGCTCTCCCGCCGCCTCGCCCCCGCTGCGGGCAGTCGCCAGTCGCCCCAGCTGCGGGCAGTCGTGCCTCCCCCAGTGCCTGAACGGCCTGGGAGGTACCCCCAGACGGCACGGGTGGGCGGTGGGGGCACCTCCCGCTCGAGCGAAGCCGAGAGTGGGGGAGGCACCCGGCCAGCGCCGGCCCGCGTCCCCCCCGCCCGCACCCACGCCGGGTCACCGCACCGACGCCGGTCCACCTGACCCCCGCCAATCCCGCAGCCGCGCATACGCCGACAAACCGTCCGGCACGAACTCCCACTCCCCGACCCGCCCCTCCAGCTCCTCCTCCGGCAGAAACCCGTACCACGCCACCTCCTCCACCTGAGGAGACACCGCCCCCGCCACCCGCACCTCGTACACCGCCGACCACCAGCTCCGCCCGGCCCCGTCGTCGTAGAGGAACTTGAACAGGAACTCCGGCCGCGGCAGCCCGCTCACCCCCAGTTCCTCCTCCGCCTCCCGCAGCGCCGCGTCGTCGTAGGACTCGCCCGCGCCCACCACCCCGCCGACGAACATGTCGTACAGCGCGGGGAACACCAGCTTCGTCGCCGTACGGCGGTGGACGAAGACCCGCCCCTCGGGGTCGCGGGCCCACACGAACACGCACCGGTGCCGCAACCCCCGGGCGTACGCGTCGCCCCGCCGGGCCCGCCCGACGACACGGTCGTTCTCGTCGACGACGTCGAGGATCTCGTCAGCAGAACTCATCCGCCCATCCAAGCAGCCGCCGCCGCGGGCCTCAGCTCCGCTCCAGCGCCGGTTCGCGACCGCTCTCGCCCGAGCCCGTCCCCTGCGGCATCGCCGGGTGCAGGCCCAGCAGGACGATGCCCGCCACGACCGCAGTGAGGCCGCCCGCCTGCCACGCGAGCGCCGCGGCGTCGGTGTGCAGCCGGTCGCCGAGGAAGCCGACCCCGCAGACGATGCCCGCGAGCGGCTGGGCCGCCGTCAGCGCGGGCAGCGACCTGCGCAGCGGCGCCGTCTCGAAGGCGCTCTGGACCAGGACCAGTCCCGTGATGCCCAGCACCACCACGACGTACGGCTGCCAGCCCGTCAGCAGTTCCGCGAGGCCGCCCGCCGAGAAGCGCCGGCCGCTCACCCGGGTCAGCGCGTCCTGCACCCCGTACAGCAGACCGGCGGCGAGCGCCAGCAGCGTCGGGCCCCAGGTCAGCCGCACCCGGGCGGCGCACAGCGTGAGCAGGAGGGCCAGGCCCAGCATCACGCCGACGATCAGCCAGTGGCGCAGCGGATCGGTCACCGCACTGCCCCCGCGCGGCTCACCCGCCAGGATGAACGCGCTCACCCCGCCCGCGAGCAGCGCGAGACCGGCCCAGCCCTGGCGGCCCAGCGGCTGCCGGGTCTGGACGCGGGAGAGGGCGAGGGCGAAGAGGAGGTTGGTCGCCAGGAGCGGCTCCACGAGGGTGAGTTCACCACCGCCCAGCGCGAGCGCGCCCAGCACCAGACCGGCCATCATCAGCCCCATGCCGGCCAGCCAGCGCGGCACCCGCACGAGGTCGAGCAGGAGGCGGGGCGAGAGGAAGTCGCCCAGCGGGGCGCGCTGGGCGGCGTTCTGCTGGAGGACGAAACCGAAGCCCAGACAGCACGCGGCGCACACGGCGAGAACCAGAACGAGAACCGACACGCTGCGTACCTCGATCGTCGGTCGGGTCACGGGGGCGTCGGGGACGACTCTAGTGCGGGTGGGTACCGGGCGCCGGGCGAGTGGCGCATTCGAGGTGCGGCGGAGCGGCGTACGGCATCAAGTTCCCCTGGAGTCACGCGCGTTGACGCGTGTAACGGACTGATTCCCCTTGACGTCAAGCGTTGGCTGCCGGTTTGCTGTGCGTGATCAGTTCATGGCAATCCGGTCATGGCAGCCCGGCTACGACGACCTACCGCGTCGCGTGAGGAAGTTTCCCGCGGTGTCCCCACCCCCGCCTCCCCTCGGCCGCGGCCGCAAACGCGCGGCCCAGACCTTCGACGAGGCCCTCGACGACGCCGAACTGATCGCCGTACGCTCCGCGTTGGCCCAGGGGCGCTGGCAGTCCGTCCGCTCCCTGCTGGTCCACACGGGTGACGACTGGGACCGCCGGGGACACCGGATGGCGGTGCTCGCCAAGGAGCCCCACTGCGCCCCCTGGGCCCGCGAGTGGCTGCTGGCCGAACCCGACTCCGCCGACGCCTCGGTGCTGCTCGCCCTCGCCCTGGTCCACCGGGCCCTGCGGGGCAAGGAGAAGCCCGCCCGGGTCCGCGAGACCTGCCGGGACGCCGCCGTCCTGGTGCCGGACGATCCCACGCCCTGGCTCGGGCTCCTCATGCTGGAGCGCTCCCTGGGCGCCGACGAGGACGTCATCCGCGTATTCGACGAGGTGCGCGGGCGGTACGCCGACCACCACCACGCCCACCACCTGATGGTGGCCCGGCTGGCCGAGCGCGGTGACGGCGGCGGCCCCGACCCGCTGCACGAGGTGTACGACTTCGCCAACTGGGCCGCCGAGCAGGCCCCCGCCGACTCCCCGCTGGCCATCCTCCCGGTCGTCGCGCACGCCGAGCGCTACCGCGTGCTGGCCGCCGCCGGTCACGAGTCCCCCGACCCGGCCGCCTCGGGACACTGGGTCGGCCGGCGCGCCCGGCTGGTGATGAAGGCGGCCTTCGACTGGTGGCTGGAGTGGGAGCAGGACGGCCACCCGCGCCGGCTGATCGACCTCAACTTCCTCGCCCACGCCAAGTCCTGCGAGGGCCGCGGCGCCGAGGCCGCTGCCCTGTTCCACCGCATCGGCGAGCACGCCACCCCGGCCCCGTGGTCGTACCCGGACCGCGACCCGTTCCCCGCCTTCCGGGCCGCCCGCGCCGGCGCGCTCGGCACGGGCTGACCGCCCGAAAGACCCGACGCACAAGAGACACGAGAGAAGGACGTCCTGCGATGACCACGGGCAGTTCGAGCACGAGCAGATCCGCGAGCGGTGGCCCCATCAGCACCTTCAAGGGCGAGGAGCGCGCGCTGCGCGCCGACCGGCTCGGCACGGGCGGGCTGCTGCTGTCCGTGCTCGCCGCCACCGCCCCGCTGATGGTGGTCGCGGGCGTCATGCCCACCACCTTCGCGGTCATGGGCATCGTCGGACAGCCGCTGCTCTTCGTGCTGCTGGGCGTGGTGCTGATCCTGTTCAGCGTCGGGTACGCCGAGATGAGCCGGCACGTCCACAACGCGGGCGCCTTCTACGCCTACATCTCCCGCGGACTCGGCGGCACCGCGGGCGCGGGCGCCGCCCTGGTCGCACTGGTCGCCTACAACGCCCTCCAGGTCGGCATCTACGGCATCCTCGGCTTCGAGGTCTCCGGCCTGCTGTCCACCTACGCCGACCTCGACGTGGCCTGGTGGATCCCCGCACTGCTGGCGGTCCTCGCGGTCGGCGCGCTGGGCTGGCTGAAGATCGACGTGAACGCGCGCGTGCTGGGCGTCCTGCTGCTCGTCGAGGTCGCGCTCGTGGTGGTGTTCGACATCGCCGCCGTCACCGATCCCGGCGCCCAGGGCCTGTCGCTGCACGCCTTCAACCCGGACACCCTGACCGGCGCCGGGGTCGGCACCGCGCTCTGCTTCTGCATCGCCGCCTTCCTCGGCTTCGAGCAGGCGCCCGTGTACGCCGAGGAGACCAGCCGGCCGCACGTACTGGTCCCGCGTGTCATGTTCCTGGCAGTCGCAGGGGTCGCCGTCTTCTTCGCGCTCAGCAGCTGGGCGCTGACCGTGGCCACCGGCCCCGACAAAATCGTCGGCACCGCGCAGGAGCAGAGCGCGGGACTGCTGTTCTTTCTGACCGAGTCACGGCTCGGCGACACCTTCACCGACGTGCTCCACGTCCTGTTCGTCACCGGCATGTTCGCCGCCCTGCTCAGCTTCCACAACGTCGTCGCCCGCTACGCGTTCGCCATGGGCCGCGAGGGCCTGCTGCCCGCCGCCTTCGGACGGACCAGCGGCACCAGCGGCGCGCCCGGCACCGGTTCGCTGCTCCAGACCGCCGTGTCCGCGGTCGTCGTCATCGGCTTCGCGATCGCCGACGACAAGCCGAACGGCGACCCGACCCAGCCCGTACTGCACCTGTTCACCTGGGGCGGCAACATCGGGGCCCTCGGCGTGATCGTGCTGATGGCCGCCGCCTCGTTCTCCGTCGTGGCCTTCTTCGTCCGGCGCGGGGCCGCCGCGGCCCAGGGCGTACGCCTGGTCACCTCCACCGTCGCGGGCCTCGCCCTGCTGGTGATCGCCGGTTACACGGTCAAGGACTTCGACGTCCTCGTCGGCGCGGGACCCGACTCCGCCCTGAGCTGGGTACTGCCCGGCATCATCGGCCTCGCCGCGGTCGCCGGCGTGGTGCAGGGCCTGATCCTGCGCTCCCGCGCCCCCGAGCGGCACGCCCGCATCGGCCAGGGCAACGAGGCGTTCCAGCTGGACAAGGCCGCCTCCTCCTGACGCCGGGCCGGGAACGGGGCAGGGGCCGCAGTCCGGACGCGCCGGACTGCGGCCCCTGGAACGCGTCTCAGGCGGCCGGGGCCGCGCCGAAGTCCAGCAGCACCTTGCACGACCGGCTCCGGTCCGCGGCCAGTGCGAACGCCGACTCCGCGTCCCGCACCGGGACCACCGCGCTGACCAGCGCGTCGAACGCGGGCTCGGCCGCGAGCAGGCGCAGCGCGTCGTCGAACTCGCCGTCGAAGCGGAACGCCCCGCGCAGCTCGATCTCCCGGCTCACCAGCAGGTTCCCGGCGAAGGGGCTCTGCCCCGGAGGCAGCATGCCGAGCTGGACGACCACGCCGCCGCGCCGCACCAGCCGCAGACAGGTGTCGAGCCCCGCGGCCACCCCGGAGGCCTCGATCGCCGCGTCCACCTCCACCGGCCAGCCCGGGTCCTCCGGGTCGTCCGCCCGTACGAGGGTGTCGGCACCGGCGGCCCGCGCGTACTCCAGCGCCGCGGGCAGCAGGTCCGTCACCGTCACGTGTGCCGCGCCCGCCGCCTTCGCCGCCGCGACCACCAGGCAGCCGATCGGCCCGGCCCCGGTCACCAGCACCTGACGGCCGGACAGGTCCCCGGCCCGGCGTACGGCGTGCAGCGCGACGGACAGCGGCTCGGCGAGGGCGGCGCGGCGCGCACCGAGCCCGGCCGGGAGGGCGCGCAGTTGTCCGGCGGGGACGACGATCCGCGCCGCGAAGCCGCCCTGGACGTGCGGGAAGCGGGCCGCGCTGCCCAGGTACCGGGTGTCCCGGCAGACATTGCGCCGCCCGTCCCGGCACTCCGGGCACACCCCGCACGGGGTCGCCGGGTGCACGGCGACGGACGTACCGGCCGCCGGACCGCGCGTGTCCGGGGAGCCGTACGCCACGACCGTGCCGACCACCTCGTGCCCGAGCAGCATCGGCTCCCGCAGGCGGAAGTCGCCGACGCCGCCGTGCCGCCAGTAGTGCAGGTCCGATCCGCAGACGCCGCCGTAGCCCACGGCGACCAGCGCCTCACCCGGTCCCGGGCGGGGTACGGGCACGTCCTCGACCCGCAGGTCGCCCGCCCCGTGGATCACGCAGCCCGGCACGAGTGCCGCTCCGGCACCCTCCCCGGCGCTCACAGGACGCTCGTCATTCCGCCGTCGACGTACAGGATCTGTCCGCCGACGAAGTCCGCGGCGGGCGAGGCGAGGAACAGCAGCCCGCCCACCAGGTCTTCCGTACGGCCCCAGCGGCCCGCCGGAGTGCGTCCGCGCACCCAGGCGCTGAACTCCTCGTCCTCGACGAGCGGCCGGGTCAGCTCGGTCTCGATGTAGCCGGGGCCCAGGCCGTTGACCTGAACGCCGTGCGGGCCCCAGTCGGCGCACATGCCCTTGGTGAGCATCTTCAGCGCGCCCTTGGTGGCCGCGTAGGGCGCGATGCCCGGGCGGACCACCTCGCTCTGCAACGAGCAGATGTTCACGATCTTGCCGTGGCCGCGTTCCGTCATCCGGCGCGCGGCCTCCCGGCCCACCAGGAAGGCACTGGTCAGGTTGGTGTCCAGAATGCGGTGCCAGTCGGCGTCCGCGAACCGCAGCAGGGGCGCCCGCAGCTGCATCCCGGCGTTGTTCACCAGGATGTCGAGCGGGCCCACCCGCTCCTCGACCTCCGCGATCCCGGCGGCCACGGCCGGGCCGTCGGTCACGTCGAACACCGCCGTGTGGACCTCGCCGGGCAGTCCGGCGGCGGCCTCGGCCAGGCGCTCGCCGTCGCGTCCGTTCAGGACCACCCGGCAGCCGGCCTCCGCGAGGCCCCGGGCCAGCGCCAGCCCGATGCCCCGGCTGGAGCCGGTCACCAGGGCGGTGCGCCCGCCGATGTCGAAGAGGGGATGGGCCGTCATCGTCGTACTCCCGTTCCTTCCGGCCTCCCGGCCGGTGCGTGCTGCGGCTATATGACCAGGGACAACAGCAGCACCAGGGCACCGGCGACCACCGAGATGATCGTCTCCATCACGGACCAGGTCTTGATGGTCTGGCCGACGTTCAGTCCGAAGTACTCCTTCACCAGCCAGAAGCCGGCGTCGTTGACGTGGCTGAAGAACAGCGAGCCGGCGCCGATGGCCAGGACCAGCAGAGCGGCGTGCGTGGTCGACATGTCGGCCGCCAGCGGCGCGACCAGACCGGCCGCCGAGACGGTCGCCACCGTCGCCGAACCGGTCGCCAGCCGGATCACCACCGCGATCAGCCAGGCGAGCAGCAGCGCCGGGATCGACCAGTCCTTGGAGATGTCCAGGACCATCTGGCCCACGCCGGAGTCGATCAGCGTCTGCTTGAAGCCGCCGCCCGCGCCGACGATCAGGAGGATGCCGGCGATGGGCGCCAGCCCCTTCTCGACCAGGCCGGAGAGACGGTCCTTGCCGAACCCGGCGGGCCGCAGCAGCGTGAAGATACCGACGAGCACCGAGACCAGCAGGGCGATCAGCGGGTTGCCGATGACGTCGAAGGTGCGCTGCACCACGTTCTCCGGGTCGTCGACGATGATGTCGACGAGCGCCTTCAGCAGCATCAGCACGACCGGCAGCAGGATCGTGGACAGGGTGGCGCCGAAACCGGGGCGCTTGTCCAGCTGCTCCGAGGCACGCTGCGGGATCATGCGGTCGGGAGCCTGGACGTCCACCCAGCGGGCCGCGTACTTCGAGAACACCGGACCGGCGATGATCACCGTCGGGATCGCGATCAGCACGCCCAGCGCCAGGGTCACACCGAGGTTGGCGTCCACCGCGTCGATGGCGACCAGCGGGCCGGGGTGCGGCGGGACCAGACCGTGCATCACGGACAGACCGGCCAGCGCCGGGATGCCGATCCGCATCAGCGAGTAGTTGCCGCGCTTGGCGACCATGAGGACGACCGGGATCAGCAGGACGATGCCGACCTCGAAGAACAGCGGCAGTCCGATGACCGAGGCGATCAGCACCATCGTCCACGGCATCGAACGCGGGCTCGCCTTGGCGAGGATGGTGTCCACGATCTGGTCGGCGCCGCCGGAGTCGGCGAGCATCTTGCCGAGGATCGCGCCGAGGGCGATCAGCACGCCGACACCCGCGACGGTGGAGCCGAGCCCGGCGGTGAAACTGGTGATGACCTTGTCCAGCGGCGCACCGGCGAACGCGCCCAGCGCCAGTGACCCGATGGTCAGCGCCAGGAAGGCGTGCAGCTTGAACTTGGTGATGAGCAGGACGATGACGGCGATGCCCAGGAGCACGGCGATGCCCAGCTGGGCGTGGCCCGCCGAGGTGATCGGCTCGACGGGGTCCGCTGCCAGCATCTCGACGCTGAGTCTGGTCACGGTGGTTCCCTTGCGGTGATGGGGATTGGGGGGAGAGCGGGGCCGTGCGCGCGGACGCGGCACGACCCCGGGGGAGGGGGTGCGGGGGGTTACTGGACCGGCTCGGGAAGATCCCGCAGGGCGTCGACCGCCCGTTCGGTGATCTCCTCGGGGGTGCCGGCGACGTCCACCGCGACTCCCGCCTCGTCCGGCTCCAGCGGCTGGAGCGTGGCGAACTGGGAGTCGAGCAGGGCCGTCGGCATGAAGTGGCCCTGCCGGTGCGACATCCGGTCCTCGATCAGCTCGCGGCTGCCCGTGAGGTGCACGAAGACGACACCGGGAGCGGCGGCCCGCAGCCGGTCGCGGTACGACCGCTTCAGCGCCGAACTGCTCACCACCCCACCGAGCCCGGCACGCCCGTGCGCCCAGCCGCCGATGGCGTCCAGCCAGGGCCAGCGGTCCTCGTCGGTGAGCGGGGTGCCGGCCGTCATCTTGGCGATGTTGGCCGGTGGGTGGAAGTCGTCGCCCTCGGCGTAGGGAACGCCGAGCCGGGCCGCGAGCAGGGGACCGATGGTGGTCTTCCCGGTGCCCGCGACGCCCATGACCACGACCACGTGGGGGGTGTGCAGTTGCTGCATCGCACTCTCGCTGTCTGCTGTCTTCGTCGACACCTGATGTCGACGTAACTGAAACGCATTAGGTACGACGACTTCAAGAGTGTGTGACATATAAGTCTGACTTTTTATTCCGGTGACGCGCCCCGTACGCTGAGTGCATGAGCACACCGGGCCGGGGGCTGCACGGCCGCGTACTGGACACCCTCGGCCCCGCGATCACAGCGGGCGAATACCCCGCGGGCAGTGTGCTGCGCACGGACGAGCTGGCTCAGCGCTTCGAGGTCTCGCGCTCCGTGATGCGGGAGGCGGTCCGGGTGCTGGAGTCCATGCACCTCGTCGAGTCGCGCCGCCGCGTCGGCGTCACCGTCCTGCCCGAGTGCGAGTGGAACGTCTACGATCCGCAGGTCATCCGCTGGCGCCTGGCCGGCTCCGAACGCCCCCGGCAGCTGCGCTCCCTGACCATGCTCAGGTCGGCCGTCGAACCGGTCGCGGCGGGCCTGGCCGCCCGGCACGCCACGGCGGAGCAGTGCGCCGAGCTGACCGAGTGCGCGCTCGGCATGGTCGCCAACTCACGCGGCCACCGGCTGGAGGAGTACCTCTTCCACGACGTGGCCTTCCACCGCGTCATCCTCACCGCCTCCGGCAACGAGATGTTCGCCCGCCTCGGCGGCGTCGTCGCCGAGGTCCTGGCCGGGCGCACCCACCACGACGTGATGTTCGAGGACCCCGACCCGGCCGCCGTCACCCTGCACGTCCAGGTCGCCGAGGCCGTCCGCGCCCGTGACGCCGAGCGCGCGGAGCGGCTGACCCGGGAGATCACGGAGGGCGCGCTCCAGGAGCTGGACATCCTGGCGCCGTAGGGCACCGGGGGAGGTGTCAGTCGATGAACTCCCCGTCCACGTACACCCACGCCCCGTCCACGCGCTCGAAGCGGCTCCGCTCGTGCAGCGAGCCACCGCGGTAGGACGCCCGGAACGTCACGGTCCCGGTGGCGTGGAAGGGGGAACCGTCGGCCGTGTCCAGGATCTCCAGGCCGGTCCACCGCATCCCCGGGTCCAGGTCGAGACGCGCGGGCCGGGTGCGGGGGTGCCAGGTGCGCCGGAGGTAGCCCGCGTCCAGGCGCACGAAGGCGCTGTAGCGCGAGCGCATCAGGGCCTCGGCGGTCGGGGCGGCGGCGGCCCCGGCGTGGAAACGGCCGCAGCACCGCTCGTACGGCTCGGACCGCCCGCAGGGGCAGGAAGGGGTGGTCATGGCGCCCACTGTAGAGGAGGGGCAGGAGGGGAAAGCAGGAGGCGAAAAGCAGAAAACCCCTGCTCAGCAGGGGTTTCAGCTGGTGTCCGAGGGGGGACTTGAACCCCCACGCCCGATAAAGGGCACTAGCACCTCAAGCTAGCGCGTCTGCCATTCCGCCACCCGGACAAGGTGTCTGTCGCGCGGGTTTCTCCCCGCGGCGACGACGTAAACATTACCAGGCTTTCCGGGGTGGCCGATCACCCCCTCCTTGGGTCCGGACGGCCCAGGGAGGAGGATGAGGGGGACCCACCAGCAGTGACATCGGCACTGACATCGGCAGTGACAGCGGGAGGAACCACGTGAGCGACTCGGGCACGGCCAGGAGCGTCACCGGCGAGGACGAGGTCGTCGACCTCTGCCGCGAGCTGATCCGGATCGACACCAGCAACTACGGCGACCACTCGGGGCCGGGCGAGCGCAAGGCCGCCGAGTACGTCGCCGAGAAGCTCGCCGAGGTGGGACTCGAACCGAAGATCTTCGAGTCACACCCCGGACGCGCTTCCACGGTGGCCCGGATCGAGGGCGAGGACCCGTCCCGGCCCGCGCTGCTCATCCACGGCCACACCGACGTCGTCCCGGCCAACGCGGACGACTGGACCCACCACCCCTTCTCCGGGGAGGTCGCCGACGGCTGCGTGTGGGGGCGCGGCGCCGTCGACATGAAGGACATGGACGCGATGACCCTCGCGGTCGTCCGCGACCGGCTGCGCAGCGGGCGCAAGCCCCCGCGGGACATCGTGCTGGCGTTCCTCGCCGACGAGGAGGCCGGCGGCACCTACGGCGCCCGTCACCTCGTGGACCACCACCCCGACCTCTTCGAGGGCGTCACCGAGGCGATCAGCGAGGTGGGCGGCTTCTCCTTCACCGTGAACGAGCAGCGCCGCCTGTACCTGATCCAGACGGCCGAGAAGGGCATCCACTGGATGAAGCTGACGGTGGCCGGCACCGCGGGGCACGGGTCGATGATCCACCGCGACAACGCCATCACCGAATTGTCGGAGGCCGTCGCGCGTCTGGGCCGGCACAAGTTCCCGGTCCGGGTCACCAAGACCACCCGGGCCTTCCTCGACGAACTCGGCGACGCGCTCGGCACCGAACTGGACCCGGAGAACATGGAGGGCACGCTCGCCAAGCTCGGCGGCATCGCCAAGCTCATCGGCGCGACCCTGAGCAACACCGCCAACCCGACCCAGCTGGGCGCGGGTTACAAGGTCAACGTCATCCCCGGCGAGGCCACCGCGCACGTCGACGGGCGCTTCCTGCCCGGGTACGAGGAGGAGTTCCTCGCCGACGTCGACCGGATCCTCGGACCGCACGTGCGGCGCGAGGACGTGCACGCCAACAAGGCCGTCGAGACGACGTTCGACGGAGCACTCGTCGACGCGATGCAGTCCGCGCTGGTGGCCGAGGACCCGGCCGCGAAGGCGGTGCCCTACATGCTCTCCGGCGGCACGGACGCCAAGTCCTTCGACGAACTCGGCATCCGCGGCTTCGGCTTCGCGCCGCTCAAGCTGCCGCCGGAGCTGGACTTCGCGGGCATGTTCCACGGCGTGGACGAGCGGGTGCCGGTGGAGGGACTCCAGTTCGGTGTGCGGGTGCTCGACCGCTTCATCGACGCGTCCTGAATTCGCCCGTGCGTACGGGAGGTGACCGGGGCGAGTGAATGCGCTCATAAGCTCGTAGCCTCATTACTCCCTCCTCGTTACAGGTGATGCGATCGGCAATTTTGGGATCGCGTTTGCCAACTAGGAGGAACAATGTTCAAGAAGGTCGTCGCCGCCGCGGCTGCCACCGGTGGTCTGGTTCTCGCGGGCGCGGGCATGGCTGTCGCCGACTCCGGTGCGCAGGGTGCCGCCGTGCACTCGCCCGGCGTCCTTTCCGGCAACGTCGTTCAGGTTCCCGTGCACGTGCCGGTGAACGTCTGCGGCAACACGATCTCCGTGATCGGTCTGCTGAACCCCGCCTTCGGCAACGTCTGCGTCAACAAGTGACGTTGTGCCTCGCCCCGTGAGGGTCTGATTCCGTCGGCCCCGGAGCGCACGCCATGCGCTCCGGGGCCGACGGCCTTTCGGGGGACATTCGAGGCGTGGGCATGACGGCGACGCCGGAGTTCCGGCACTCTCGGCATTCTCGGTACCACGGGACCAGGACAAGGCAGGGATTCAGGAAATGCGACAGGTCACCCGCAAGGGCCTGATGACGATGGCGGCGGCCACCGGCGTGATCGCCGCCGCGGGCGGCGCCGCCCACGCGGACTCGGGCGCGCACGGTTCGAGTTCGGGTTCGCCCGGCGTACTCTCCGGCAACACGGTGCAGGCCCCGGTACACGTGCCGGTGAACGTCTGCGGCAACACGGTGGACGTGGTCGGCGTCCTCAACCCGGCGATGGGCAACTCGTGCGCCAACAAGGGTGGCGGTGCCTCCCAGGAGCACGGCGACTCGGGCGGATACGGCGACTCCGGGAGCCAGAACGGGTCGCCCGGCGGCTCGCCCGGGGGCTCGCACGCGGGCGGCCACGCGTCGGACTCGCCGGGCGTCGGCTCCGGCAACCACGTCGAGGTGCCGATCGACGTGCCGGTGAACGTGTGCGGCAACAGCATCGACGTCGTCGGGGTCCTCAACCCGGCCTTCGGCAACGACTGCGAGAACGGGGGCGGAGGCGGGGATCACCCGACGCCGCCGCCCGGGGACCACGAGACGCCTCCGGAGAAGCCGGACAACCCCGACACTCCGGACAAGCCGTCCGGTCCGGAGGACGAAACGCCGGGCGACTCCACGGACCGCAACGAGCAGGGCACCCAGACCGTCGACCAGCCCCGTGGCGACGTGGCGCTCGCCGAGACCGGCAGCGACCTGCCGCTGGGCCTCGCCCTGCCGGTGGGTGCCGGCGCGCTGCTCGCGGGCACGGTGCTCTACCGCAAGGCGCGCGCCTCGGCGTGATGTGGGCGCACCGGCGCACGCGGCGGGCTCCGCACCGGCGGGGCCCGCTCCGCGTCTACCTCCCTCACCAGGTGGCGCGTACCTGACGGATGATCCGCCGCCGCAACCGCACCTTGCGGCTGCCGTCGCGCAGCAGGGTCAGGCGGTACAACTCCCAGTGTCCGTACTCGGCATGGTCCGTCAGCTGACGTGTCGCCTCCTTGCGGGTGACCCCGCGCGGTAGGTACACATCGACAAATTCGTATTCCGGCATCGAATCTATTGTGCGGGCTGGGGCCCGGTACGGATAGCGTCTGCACTATGTCTGATGCTGCGCAGCCCACCGCTGCCGAGGTACGCGCCGCCGCTGAGGCGGTCAAGACCGCGCTCGACCGCCACCTGGCCGCGGTCGAACGCCGGTCGGGAGAGGAAGACCCGGCCGTCTACGACGCGTTCAACGAGCTGGCCGCGGCCGCGGAGGCGTACGACGAACTGCTCTACGACCGGTACGACGAGGTCACTCCCTTCGAGATCCCCGGCGAGGACACGCTGCCGCCGTACACGGGCCCCGAGGAACCCAGCGCGCTGAGCGTCCTGATCCGCCGCGACTACGCCGTGGCCGAGCCGCAGCGGCTGATGGCCCAGGCCCGGCGGGTCGAGGCGGCGGACGAGGAGGGGTCGGGCGCGGAGACCTCCGGCACGGTGCACGGGGCCCTCGGTCTCCTCTTCGGCGAGTTCGAGCCGGACGAGATCGCCTCCCGGCACAAGGAGTTCGGTCTCGAGGAGGGCGACTCCACGCTCTGGGTGACGGCCGCGGACGAGAGCGCCGAACCCGGCGAGTGGCTGGAGGCCCCGTTCGAACAGGCCGACCCGCAGCGGGTGGTCTGCCGTTTCGACGTCAGCGCGGTCTTCGACGAGGAGTTCGACGACGGCGACGACGAGGACGGCGAGGCCGACCTCGCGGAGCTGGACGAGGACCTCGACACGGACCTCGACGAGGACGAAACCCCCACCCGACTGGAGGCCGACCGCTGACCACCCCTGCCCCGCCCGGTCCGGACAGGTGTCAGCAGTGCCCGCGGGCGCGGCATCGGTGGCCTCCGCCGGGCCGGGCTTCGGCGTGGTGCGTGCGGTCCCGGTGGTGGCCCAGGAGGGTCGCGTCGGGTGACGGGGCCGGGCGCCTGTGATCGGTTGGCAGCCGGGGGTACGGGGCGCCCGCAGGGCGGGGCATCGGTGGCTTCCGTCGGGCCCGGTGTGTCGGCACGAGCGCTGCTGTCCCCCGGCGGTGGCCCGGCCCTGCCCGCGTCGGGTGACGGAGCCGGGTGCCCGTGGTCGGTTGGCGGCCGGGGCCGGGGTGCCTGCACGGCGGGCCTTGGGGGCCTCCGAAGAGCCTGGTGTCGGTGCGGGCCTTGTCGGCCCACCCCTGTGGCCCCGGCGGGCTCGCGCCGGGGACGGGAGTGGGTGCCCGGGGTCAGTCGGTGGTGGGGATCTGGGGGGCCAGCAGGGTCGGCAGGCGGGTTGTGCGGGGCTTGGCCGGGGTCTCCGCCACCGTGTGGGGGAGGGCCTGCTCCACGCCGTGCACCACGGACAGGTGCCGGGCGGCCCGGCCGAACGCCGTGTAGATCCAGGGGCGGCTGAGGGCCTGCACGGCGTCGCCGGGCAGCACCACGACCACCGCGGGCCAGCGACCGCCCAGCGCCTGGTGGGCGGTCAGCGCCCAGCCGTGCCGTACGGAGCCCGCCACCCGGTCCCTGGGCACGACCACGGTCTCGCCCGCGCACGACAGGTGCAGACCGTCGGCGTCGGCCGTGACCACCCGGCCCGGCAGCACCCGGCCCGGCGCGGGGGTGTGGACGACCCGGTCGCCGGGGTCGAAACCGCCGAAGCGGCCGGGGCCGGGGTTGAGGCGTTCCTTCAGCGCCGCGTTGAGCGCCCGGGTGCCCGCGGCACCGCCGTGGCCCGGCGTGATCACCTGGGTCTCCTCGGCCGGGACGCCGATCGCGCGCGGCACCGAGTCCGCCACGAGCTGGACGGTGCGGTGCACGGCCTCGCCCGCGTCCCGCACCGGCACGATCACGACCTCCTTGCCGGGTGCCTCCACCTGGCTCAGCTCGCCGATGCCGATGCCGGAGACCAGCTCGCCGAGCGGGCCGGGGTCCGGGCGCCGCGAGGCGACCTGGGGGCAGGCCCGTGCCGCCAGCAGGTCGGCGAAGACCCGCCCGGGGCCCAAGGACCAGAGCACCGCCGGGTCCCCGGCGAGCACCAGCCGGGCCCCGTCCGGCAGCGACTCCGCGAGCAGCGCGCCCGCCTCGACGTCGAGCTGCGGCGCGTCGAGCACGACGAGCAGGTCGAGGTCCAGCGCCCCGTCGGCGTCCCGCCCCGGCCCCTCGGCGCCGGTCAGCAGCCCGGCCACGGTGACCACGGCGGGATCGGCCGGTCCCGAGGAGGGCGGCTCGGCCGGCGGAGCGCCCAGCAGGGCGGCGAAGCGGTCGCGGCCGAGCGGACCGGGCGCGGCGGCCCAGGCCCGCAGGCCCAGCGCGCGCGCCGCGTGCAGTAGGGCGGCGGGCTCGGCCAGGGACGCCTCACCCCCGGTGTGCAGGACCAGCCCGTGGGCCGCGACGGCACGGATCAGCTCGCCCGCGGAGCCCTGCGCGGAGGCGGCCGCCTGCTCCCAGTCCGCCGCGGAGCCGTCCTGCTTGGGCGCCGAGTTGACCAGCCGGGCCAGCCCGTCGGCGAGGCTCTCCTCGGCGAGCGCGTACCGCTCCAGGCCGATCAGCACCCGGACCGGGCGCTCCTCGCCCTCCGCGCCCTCGCCGTCCGTGCCCTCCGGACGGGCGCCGGGCTCGTCCAGGGCGTCCTGGAAGGCGAGTGCCTCGCCCTCGGCGAGCGTGCTCTGCACGGCCGCGTCGGGGTCGGGGACGCCCCGCTGGGCCAGCGTGGCGGTCAGCCGCGGCAGCTCCAGCGCGGTGTGCCCGGCCAGGGCCGCCTGCTCCAGGAGCCACACGGTGACCGCACGGCCGCGCCGCTCGTCGTCCGGGCCGCACTCCGCGCCGAGCAGTGCGCGGGCGAACCCGTCGGCCTGCTCCGGCCGCACTCCACCGACCCGGAGCAACTGCCAGGGGTCCGCGCGCAGCGCGTCCGCCGCGCCCTCACCGAGGAGCGCGGCGGTCTGCGGCGCGAGCGCCTCGGGGGCGCCGCCCTCCGCCAGCACGCGCCCGACCGACTGCACGGTCTCCGGCGCCGGTCCCGCGGGTCCCGCGGGTGCGGTGGCGCGCTCGGCGGGCGCCGGGCGGGGCGGGCGTACCGGCTCCGGCGCGGGACGGCGCGCGGGCTCGGGGGCGCCGAAGACCGCGGCCGCCGGCTTCTCCCCGCTCTCCACGGCGCGTACGGCGGCCAGCAGATCGGCCGCCGTGCCGCTGAGCTTGCCGCCCGCGTCGATCGGCGCCTGCTTCTCCGCCTTCCGCCGCTCGATCCGCTCCCGCTCGATCCGCTGCGCGGCCAGCTCGGCCTCGCCCTCGGACACCTGCGCGGCCGCCTCGCCCCCGTCCCCGGCGGTCTCGCCGCCCGGGCGCGCTTCGGAGGCGGCCCCGGCCGTCTCCGCGGTGCCCGGGGTCTCCGACCCGGTGTCCACGGCGTCCGTGGCGTCCTCGGTGGCGGGCTCGGGCTCCGTGCTCACAGCGTGCTCCAGTCGTGATCGGGATAACGGTGCACGGGCGCCGACACGTCGTCGAGCGCCCGGCAGATCTCGTCAGGAAGACTAAGGGTCTCCACTGACAACGCCGCCGTGAGCTGCTGCGCGTTGCGCGGGCCGATGATCGGGGCGACCACCCCGGGCCGGTCGCGGACCCAGGCCAGCGCCACCTGGAGCGGGGTCACCGCGAGCCCGTCCGCGGCCGTCGCCACCGCGTCCACGATGTGCCCGGCCGTGTCGTCGAGGTAGGGCTCGACGAACGGGGCCAGATGGTCCGAGGCGCCCCGCGAGTCCGGCGGCGTCGCGTCCTTGCGGTACTTGCCGGTGAGCACCCCGCGGCCCAGCGGGGAGGAGGGCAGCAGCCCGATGCCCAGGTCCAGGGCGGCCGGCAGCACCTCCCGCTCCACGCCCCGCTGGAGCAGCGAGTACTCCATCTGGGTGCTCGCCAGCCGGTTGCGGACACCGGGCGCCGCCAGCTGCCAGGTCGCCGCCTTGGCCAGCTGCCAGCCGCAGAAGTTGGAGACCCCCGCGTACCGCGCCCGGCCGCTGCTGACCGCCACGTCGAGGGCGTGCAGCGTCTCCTCCAGCGGCGTGTGCGGGTCGAAGGCGTGCAGGTGCCACACGTCGACGTGGTCCGTGCCGAGGCGGGCCAGCGAGGCGTCCAGCGCGGAGAGCAGATGGGCGCGCGAACCGTCGAACCGGCGGTCGGGATCCGGAACGCTGCCGGCCTTCGTCGAGATCACCAGGTCCCGGCGCGGCACCAGGCCCTCCATGATGCGGCCGAGCAGATACTCCGACTCGCCGTCGCCGTACACGTCCGCGGTGTCGACGAGCGTCCCGCCCGCTTCCCAGAAGGTCTTCAAGAGGTCCGCGGCGTCATGCTCGTCCGTGTCCCGGCCCCAGGTCAGGGTGCCTAGACCGATGCGGGACACGCGCAGGCCGGTGCGGCCGAGATGCCTCTGCTCCATGAACGCCGACATTACTGGCCACCGCTTGCCCTGTGGGGGCCTGTGGACAACCGATTTCCGCGCGCTAAGGTCGGGGGCACCAGCCACGTTACTGATCGGTAAGGGGAATCGGCCATGCAGCTCGGGATCAACCTCGGCTACTGGGGTGCCGGAATGGACGCGGACAACCTGGCCGTCGCCCAGGAGGCCGACCGGCTCGGCTACGCCGTGTGCTGGGCCGCCGAGGCCTACGGCTCCGACGCGGCCACCGTGCTGACCTGGGTCGCCGCCCAGACCGAGCGCATCGACGTGGGCTCGGCCATCTTCCAGATCCCGGCCCGCCAGCCCGCGATGACCGCGATGACCGCCGCCACCCTGGACTCCCTGTCCAAGGGCCGCTTCCGCCTCGGCCTCGGCGTGTCGGGACCGCAGGTCTCCGAGGGCTGGTACGGCGTCAAGTTCGACAAGCCGCTCGCCCGCACCCGCGAGTACGTGGAGATCGTGCGCAGGGCGATGACCCGGGAGCGGCTGTCCTACGAGGGGCAGCACTGGACGCTGCCGCTGCCCGGCGGCCCCGGCAAGCCGATCAAGCTCACCGTGCACCCCCAGCGCGAGCACATTCCGCTGTACATCGCCGCGATCGGCCCGAAGAACCTGGAGCAGACCGGCGAGATCGCCGACGGCGCCCTGCTCATCTTCCCCTCCGCCGACCACCTGGAGGAGACCGCCGTCAAGCACCTGCGCGCCGGACGGGAGAAGGCCGGCAAGACCCTCGACGGCTTCGACGTCTGCCCGACCCTGCCGCTCGCCCTCGGCGACGACAAGGACGTCACCACCCTCGCCGACACCTTCCGCCCCTACACCGCCCTCTACGTCGGCGGCATGGGCAGCCGCAAGCAGAACTTCTACAACCAGCTCGCCCAGCGCATGGGCTACGAGCGGGAGGCCGCCGAGATCCAGGACAAGTACCTGTCCGGCGACAAGCAGGGCGCCGCCGAGGCCGTACCCCACGAGCTGATCGACCAGACGACCCTGCTGGGCTCCGTCGACCGCATCGCGGACCGGATGAAGGCCTACGCCGCGGCCGGCGTCACCACCCTGACCCTCGCCCCCGCGGGCTTCACCCTGGACGAGCGGCTCGCGGCCCTCCGCGCGGGCACCGAAGCCCTGGAGCACGCCGGACTGGCGTAGTACCGACGAGATAAGTTTCTGCGGCCGTGGTGGGGGCTCGGGGGTCTTCCCCGCCACGGCCGTCACGGGGAACAACGCGCCCACGCGCGCGGGGTTACGCCTTCCCGCGTCCCCGGCCGTCCCTCTTTCGGCGGAGTTGCGCGCCGCACCTGTTGCCGCGCCCCCTCTCCCGCACTTGACTCGTGCATGGCGGAGTGTGCGGAACCTGCGGACCACGCAGCGGCAGAGAGGTGCCCCCGATGCTTTCGGCCAAGAGCCTTTTCCAGGAGATCGTCGACAACGACGAGTCGTTCCGTCTCTTCTGCTCCATCGCGGCCAGCGGCGAGTCCCAGGGCGGCTGGGAGAACGCGCGCATCGCGGCGCTGGTGCCGGAGAGCGAGCGCGCCCTCGCCCCCAAGATCACCCGGCACGGCGCGGACGAGGACAAGCACGGCCGGATCTTCAACGCCCTGCTGAAGAAGCGCGGCCTCGAGCCCGTCGAGGTACCGCCCGAGACCGACTACACGATGCTCCTGGAGCGGCACGGCATCGGCCTCGCCCACGAGAAGCTCAAGGCCGACCAGCCCCTGGCCGTGCGGGACATCATCACCTACCTCGCCCACAGCAGGGTCACCGAACAGCGCGCGGCCGAGCAGATGGCGATGCTCCTCAAGTGCTTCGCGGACCACCCCGACCTGGGCCGGGCGGTCCGGATGATCTCGGCCGACGAGGACAACCACCTCGCCTACTCCCACGAGGAACTGCTGCGCTACGCCGCCGCCGGACACGGCCAGTACATCCAGCGCACCCTGCGCGAGTGCGCGCACGCCGAGATCCGCGTCCACCGCGACGTCAGCCTCGCCGTGATGGCCCGCATGGGGCGCCTCCTCGGCTGGTCCCGCGCCAGGTCGGCACTGCTCGCGGCGGGCATCCACGCGGTGTACGCCGCCGAGCGGCTGGCCGGCTGGCGCCGCATGGTGACGCTGCGGGCACCCGAACGGCGCGACGCGCTCGGCGGACCCGCCACCGCGGCCCCCGAGGTCGCCTGACCGGACCTGGCCGTCCCTACAGCCAGCCCCGGCGCTTGAACTGCCGGTACAACAGCACCTCCAGGGCGGCCATCAACGCGATCACCGCCGGATAGCCCCACACCCAGTGCAGCTCCGGCATGTGGTCGAAGTTCATGCCGTAGATCCCCGCGATCATCGTGGGGACCGCCGCCATCGCCGCCCACGCGGAGATCTTCCGCATGTCGTCGTTCTGCCGGACGCTCGTCTGCGCCAGATGCGCCGACAGGATGTCCGACACCAGCCGGTCCAGGCTCTCCACCGACTCGTTCACGCGCGTGAGGTGGTCGCTCACGTCCCGGAAGAACGGCCGTGCCCGGTCGTTCACGAACGGCACGCCGCCGCCGTACGCCCCCGTGCCCGCGAGCCGGGCCAGCGGCGGCGCGAGCGGACCGGTCGCCCGGCGGAACTCCAGCACCTGCCGCTTGAAGTTGTAGATCCGCGACGCGGTGTGCCGGGTGCCGCCGCCGTCCGGCGAGAAGACCTCCGCCTCCAGCTCCTCCAGGTCGGTCTGGAGCTCCACCGCCACGTCCAGGTAGTGGTCGACGGTGGCGTCCGCGATCGCGTACAGCACCGCGGTGGGGCCCTTGCCGAGCAGTTCCGGTTCGTGCTCCAGACGCCGCCGTACGGCCTTCAGCGGCGAGCCCTCGCCGTGCCGGACGACGACCGCGAAGGAGTCGCCCAGGAAGATCATCAGCTCGCCGGTGGAGACGGCGTCGCTGTCCGGCTCGTACACCACCGGCTTGAGGACGACGAAGAGCGAGTCGTCGTACACCTCCAGCTTGGGCCGCTGATGCGCCTTGAGGGCATCCTCCACCGCCAGCGGATGCAGCCCGAACTCCTGGCTGACCAGCTCGAACTCCTTCTCCGTCGGCTCATGCAGACCGATCCAGACGAAACCGCCCGCTTGCCGCGCCTCACCGAGCGCGTCGGAGAAGTCCTCGGGCCCGTCCGTGCGGTGCCCGTCCCGGTAGATGGCACAGTCGACGATCACCGAACCCATTCTCCCCTCGCCCCGGCGCCCCTGTACCGCGCCGTACGCCTACCCTGGCCGCATGCCCACGCTGATCCTGGTTAGGCACGGACGTTCCACCGCCAACACCGAGGGACTGCTCGCCGGCTGGACACCCGGCGTCGCCCTCGACGAACGCGGCGCCGCACAGGCCGCCGCGCTCCCCGGGCGGCTCGCCGGCCTGCCACTCTCCGAGATCGTCACCAGCCCGCTGCAGCGCTGCCAGGAGACCCTCCGGCCGCTGCTCGACGCCCGGCCCGGCCTGCGGGCCCACACCGACGAACGGATCGGGGAGTGCCACTACGGCGACTGGTCCGGCCGCAAGCTCGCCGAACTCAAGGACGAGCCCCTGATGGAGGTCGTGCAGGCGCACCCCTCCGCCGCGGCCTTCCCCGGCGGCGAGTCCATGCGCGCCATGCAGACCCGCGCCGCCGAGGCGGTACGCGAGTGGAACGCGCGCGTGGAGCGCGACCACGGCTCCGACGCCGTCTACCTCATGTGCTCCCACGGCGACATCATCAAGTCCCTCGTCGCCGAGGCACTCGGCCTCCACCTCGACCTCTTCCAGCGGATCTCCGTCGAACCCTGCTCCGTCACCGCGATCCGCTACACCCGGCTGCGCCCCTTCCTCGTCCGCCTCGGCGACACCGGCGACTTCGCCTCCCTGGCCCCGCGCGAGGAGCCGTCCGGTGACGAGGCCCCGGTCGGGGGTGGTGCGGGCGCACCGTGATCGTCCGCCGCAGTAGGGTGAACCGGTCGCGGCAGTGCCCCCGATCCCGATCTTCCGCTTTCCCCGACCTCCATGGAGACAGGACGTGTCCCGTCAGGTGTTCCTCTACGACCAACCGGAACGTTTCGTGGCCGGTACGGTCGGGCTGCCCGGGCGCCGTACGTTCTTCCTCCAGGCCTCCGCCGGCTCCCGGGTGACCAGCGTGGCCCTGGAGAAGACCCAGGTCGCCGCCCTCGCCGAGCGCATGGACGAGCTCCTGGACGAAGTCGTACGGCGCAGCGGCGGCAGCACCGTCGTCCCCGCCACCGCGCCCACCGGGCCCGCCGACACCGCGCCGCTGGACACCCCCGTCGAGGAGGAGTTCCGGGTCGGCACCATGGCGCTCGCCTGGGACGGCGAGGACCAGCGCATGATCGTCGAGGCGCAGGCCCTCGTGGAGCTGGACGCCGAGTCCGAGGAGGACCTGGCGGAGGCCGAGGAGCGGCTCCTCCAGGACGAGGAGAACGGCCCGCCGATGCTCCGGGTCCGCCTCACCGGCGCGCAGGCCAGGGCCTTCGCCAAGCGCGCCCTCGACGTCGTCAACGCCGGGCGGCCGCCGTGCCCGCTGTGCAGCCTCCCGCTCGACCCGGAAGGACACGTATGTCCGCGCCAGAACGGATACCGCCGCGGAGCGTGACCACCGACGCGGCGGCGGCCGAACTGCTCGCCCTGGGCGAACTGACCGTACGCGGACGCATCCGTGACGCGTCCAACGCGGCGCTGTACTGCACGGTGACGCACGAGGGACGCGAGGCGGCCTGCGTGTACAAGCCGGTCGCCGGTGAGCGCCCGCTGTGGGACTTCCCCGACGGCACCCTCGCCCAGCGCGAGGTCGCCGCCTACGAGGTCTCCGAGGCCACCGGCTGGGGCCTGGTCCCGCCCACCGTGCTGCGCGACGGCCCGTACGGCGAGGGCATGGTCCAGCTGTGGATCGAGACCGTGCCGGAGACGGAACTGCTCGCCCTGGTGGACGAGGAGGAACCCGGCCCCGGCTGGAAGGGCATCGCCCTCGCCGAGGTCGGCGAGGGGCGCACCGCGCTGCTCGTCCACGCCGACGACGCACGGCTGCGCCGCCTCGCCGTGCTCGACGCCGTGATCAACAACGCCGACCGCAAGGGCGGCCACCTGCTGCCCGCGGCGGGGGAGCGGCTGTACGGCATCGACCACGGGGTCACCTTCAATGCCGAGAACAAGCTCCGCACCCTCCTGTGGGGCTGGGCGGGCGACCCGCTCACCGAGGAGGCCCTGGCGGTGCTCGACGCCCTCAGACAGGCACTGAAGGACGGCGGCACCCTGGCCATCCGGCTCGCCGCGCTCATCACCGACACCGAACTCGACGCCACGCGCGCGCGGGTCGACGCCCTGCTGGCCACCGGGAAGCACCCCGAACCGAGCGGCGACTGGCCGGCCATCCCCTGGCCGCCCGTGTAGCCGCCCCGCCCGCACGCGGGCCGGTGTCGCGCAAGAGCGCTTTACCGGCCATCCGGCCCGGTCCGGTTCGTGTACGGAACATCCGTCCGGTTAGGCTCATGACATGCATGCCTGGCCCGCTTCCGAGGTCCCCGCCCTGCCTGGTCAGGGCCGCGACCTGAGGATCCACGACACCGCGACCGGCGGCCTCGTCACCCTCGACCCCGGTCCCGTCGCCCGTATCTACGTCTGCGGCATCACACCGTACGACGCCACCCACATGGGGCACGCGGCGACCTACAACGCGTTCGACCTCGTGCAGCGCGTGTGGCTCGACACCAAGCGGCAGGTCCACTACGTCCAGAACGTCACCGACGTCGACGACCCGCTCCTGGAGCGGGCCGTGCGCGACGGGGTCGACTGGACCGCCCTCGCCGAGCAGGAGACCGCCCTCTTCCGCGAGGACATGACGGCGCTGCGGATGCTGCCGCCGCGGCACTACATAGGCGCCGTCGAGGCCATACCCGGCATCGTCCCGCTCGTCGAGCGGCTGCGCGACGCCGGCGCGGCCTACGAACTGGAGGGCGACACCTACTTCTCCGTCGAGGCCGACCCGCACTTCGGCGGCGTCTCCCACCTCGACGCCGCCGCGATGCGGCTGCTCTCCGCCGAGCGCGGCGGCGACCCCGACCGGCCGGGCAAGAAGAACCCGCTCGACCCGATGCTGTGGATGGCCGCGCGCGAGGGCGAGCCCAGCTGGGACGGCGGCACGCTCGGCCGCGGACGCCCCGGCTGGCACATCGAGTGCGTCGCCATCGCCCTCGACCACCTCGGCATGGGCTTCGACGTCCAGGGCGGCGGCTCCGACCTCGCCTTCCCGCACCACGAGATGGGCGCCTCGCACGCCCAGGCCCTCACCGGCGAGTTCCCCATGGCCAAGGCGTACGTACACGCCGGCATGGTCGGTCTCGACGGCGAGAAGATGTCCAAGTCCAAGGGCAACCTGGTCTTCGTGTCGCAACTGCGCCGCGAGGGCGTCGACCCGGCCGCCATCCGGCTCACGCTGCTGGCCCACCACTACCGCTCCGACTGGGAGTGGACCGACCAGGTGCTTCAGGACGCCCTCGCCCGCCTCGACCGCTGGCGCGCCGCCGTCTCCCGCCCCGACGGCCCGCCCGCCGAGGCCGTGGTGGAGCAGATCCGCGAGGCCCTCGCGGACGACCTGGACTCCCCGGCCGCCCTCGAAGCGGTCGACCGCTGGGCCGCCCTCCAGCAGACCTCCGGCGGCACGGACACGGGCGCCCCGGGCGTCGTCTCCCGCGCGGTGGACGCGTTGCTGGGCGTGGCGCTGTAAACAGGCGCAGGGACGAAAGAACCGGGGGCCGCTTCCTGAGAAGCGGCCCCCGGTTCTTTCGCTCATCCTCCGAGGTTCTTGCGCTCAGTCCTCCGACGACTCCTCGTCGTCCCCGCCCGCCTTCGGCGGCTTCGGCGGCCGCGTCCGTCCACTCGGGTTCTCCCGCAGGAACGGCGTCCCGGTCGGCCCCTCGCCGCCGTCCGCCGTGGCATGACCGCCCGGCCCCGGCCCCGCACCGTCCCGCCGCCGCAGATACCGCTCGAACTCCCGCGCGATCGCCTCGCCCGACGCCTCCGGCAGCTCCGCCGTGTCCCGGGCCTCCTCCAGCGACTGCACGTACTCCGCGACCTCGGTGTCCTCCGCGGCCAGCTGGTCCACGCCCACCTGCCAGGCCCGCGCGTCCTCGGGCAGCTCGCCCAGCGGGACCCGCACGCCGATCAGGTCCTCCAGCCGGTTCAGCAGGGCCAGCGTGGCCTTCGGGTTCGGCGGCTGCGACACGTAGTGCGGCACCGCCGCCCACAGCGACACGGCCGGCACGCCCGCGTGCGTGCACGCCTCCTGGAGGATGCCGACGATGCCCGTGGGCCCCTCGTACTTGGTCTCCTCCAGGTCCATGCGCCGGGCCAGATCGGCGTCCGACGTGGTCCCGCTGATCGGCACCGGACGGGTGTGCGGCGTGTCGCCCAGCAGAGCGCCCAGGACGACCACCAGCTCGACGCCCAGCTCATGGGCGAAACCGAGCAGCTCGTTGCAGAACGAACGCCAGCGCATGGACGGTTCGATGCCACGGACGAGAACGAGGTCGCGCGGCTTGTCGCCACCGACGCGGACCACCGACAGCCTGGTCGTCGGCCAGGTGATCTTGCGTACGCCGTCCTCCATGAACACCGTGGGACGGTTGACCTGGAAGTCGTAGTAGTCCTCGGCGTCCAGCGCCGCGAACACCTCGCCCTTCCACTCCCTGTCGAGATGCGCGACCGCGGTGGAGGCGGCGTCACCGGCATCGTTCCAGCCCTCGAACGCGGCCACCATGACCGGGTCGACCAGCTCGGGAACCCCCTCGAGCTCGATCACCCAGCGCCTCCTTCCGACGTGCCCTCGCGTACCCCCCAACCTTACGGCGTGTCGAGGGGCCGCCCGCAGCCCCCTTGTACGGGGCAGTGAACGGATCACTGCCCCGTCCCCGGGGTCCGGACACCCGCGGCCCGGTGCCGAAGCGCGGGCCTACTTCTTGTCGAGCACGTCCTGGACCTGCGCGCGGACGTCGTCCGTGGCCAGGCCGCGGATCGTCAGCGTCGTACGGCGGCGCAGCACGTCGTCCGCCGTCTCGGCCCACTCGTTGTCCCGCGCCCACACGACCTGCGCCCAGATCTCGGGGGCGTCCGGGTGCACGCGCTGCCCCAGCTCCGGGCTCTCGTTGGCGAGCCGGGCGATGTCGAAGGCGAGCGAACCGTAGTGCGTCGCCAGGTGCCTGGCGGTGTCCGCCGCCATGCGCGGGCCGGGCGCCGAGCCGTCCACCAGAAGCCGGTGGGCGACCGCGCGCGGGTTGGCGACGCCGGGCAGCGGCAGCTTCTTCGGCAGCGACGCGATCGGCTCGAAGTCGTTGCCCAGCGGGTGGCCCGGCAGCGCCTCCAGCTTCTTCATCACCGTACGGCCGATGTGGCGGAAGGTGGTCCACTTGCCGCCCGCGACGGACAGCATGCCGCCCCGCCCCTCGGTGACGACCGTCTCGCGCTTGGCCTTCGCGGTGTCGCCGGGACCGCCCGGCAGCACGCGGAGCCCCGCGAACGAGTACGTGATCAGGTCCCGGTCGAGCTGCTGGTCGCGGATGGAGAACGCGGCCTCGTCGAGGATCTGGGCTATGTCCTTGTCGTTGACCGCCACGTCCCCGGGGTCGCCCTCGAACTCCTCGTCGGTCGTGCCGAGCAGCAGCATGTCCTCCCAGGGGAGGGCGAAGGTGATCCGGTATTTGTCGATCGGGGTGGCCAGCGCGGCCTTCCACGGCGCGGTGCGCTTGAGCACCAGGTGCGCGCCCTTGGAGAGCCGGATCGACGGCGCCGCGGCGGGGTCCTCCATGCGGCGCAGGTGGTCGACCCAGGGGCCGGTGGCGTTGAGCACCAGGCGGGCGTTCACCCCGAACTCGTCGCCCGACAGCCGGTCCTTCAGCTCGGCGCCGGTCACCCGGCCGTTGGTGAAGCGCAGACCGGTGACCTCCGCGTGGTTGAGGACCACCGCGCCGGACTCGACCGCCGCGCGGACGGTCATCAGGGCCATGCGGGCGTCGTTCATCTGGTCGTCGCCGTACACGGCCACGGCCTTGAGGTTGTCGGTGCGCAGCTCCGGCACGTCCTGCGCGGCCTTGGCCGGGGAGAGCAGGTGGCCGACGCCGTCGCCGAAGGCGGACAGCGCCGAGTACGCGAAGACACCGGCCCCGAGCTTCGCCGCGCCGTGCGGGCCGCCCTTGTACACGGGGAGGTAGAAGGTGAGCGGGTTCGCCAGGTGGGGGGCCACCTGGCGGGAGACCGCACGGCGTTCGAAGTGGTTCTCCGCCACCAGCTTCACCGCGCCGGTCTGCAGGTAGCGCAGGCCGCCGTGGAGCAGCTTGGAGGAGGCGGAGGAGGTGGCGCCGGCGAAGTCGCCGGCGTCGACCACGGCCACCCTGAGGCCGGACTGCGCGGCGTGCCAGGCGGTGGAGATGCCCAGGATGCCGCCGCCGATCACGAGAAGGTCGTACGACGCCTTGGAGAGCTGTTCCCGGGTCTCGGCCCGGCTCGGGTTGGAGCCGGAGGCCGGGTGCGTCCCCAGGGCAGGCACGGACTGCAGGGTGGACTGGGTGGTCATGGTGGTTCTTACTCCTCGTCCTCGAGCCAGCCCATGGTCCGCTCGACGGCCTTGAGCCAGCTCTTGTACTCACGGTCGCGGATCTCCGCGTCCATGCGGGGGGTCCACTCGGCGGCCCGCCGCCAGTTGGCGCGCAGGTCGTCGGTGCTGTTCCAGAAGCCGACGGCGAGACCGGCGGCGTAGGCGGCGCCGAGGCAGGTGGTCTCGGCGACCATCGGGCGCACCACGGGGGCGTCCACGAAGTCGGCGAGGGTCTGCATCAGCAGGTTGTTGGAGGTCATGCCGCCGTCGACCTTGAGGGCGGTCAGCTCAACCCCGGAGTCCTTCGTCATGGCGTCCGCGATCTCGCGGGTCTGCCAGGCGGTGGCCTCCAGGACGGCGCGCGCGAGGTGCGCCTTGGTGACGTAGCGGGTGAGACCGGCGATCACACCGCGGGCGTCGGAGCGCCAGTACGGGGCGAACAGGCCGGAGAAGGCCGGCACGAAGTAGGCGCCGCCGTTGTCCTCGACCTGCATCGCCAGGGTCTCGATCTCGGCGGCGGTGGAGATCAGGCCCATCTGGTCGCGCATCCACTGCACCAGCGAACCGGTGACGGCGATCGAGCCCTCCAGGGCGTAGACCGTGTCCTGGTCGCCGATCTTGTAGCCGACGGTGGTCAGCAAGCCCGAGTAGGAGTTGATGAGCTTGTCACCGGTGTTCATCACCATGAAGGTGCCGGTGCCGTACGTCGACTTGGTCTCGCCCTCGGAGAAGCAGGTCTGGCCGAACAGGGCCGCCTGCTGGTCGCCGAGCGCGGAGGCGACCGGGATGCCGCCCAGCAGTTCGCCGAGGCGGCCGCCGGTGATCTCGCCGTAGACCTCGGCGGAGGAGCGGATCTCGGGGAGCATCTGCATCGGGACGCCGATGGACTCGGCGATCTTCGGGTCCCACGCCATGGTGTGCAGGTTCATCAGCATGGTGCGGGAGGCGTTGGTGACGTCGGTGACGTGCTTGCCGCCGTTCACACCGCCGGTGAGGTTCCAGATGACCCAGGTGTCCATGGTGCCGAAGAGCAGGTCGCCCGCCTCGGCGCGCTCGCGCAGGCCGTCGACGTTGTCGAGCAGCCAGCGGGCCTTGGGACCGGCGAAGTAGGAGGCGAGGGGGAGGCCGGTCTCGCGGCGGAAGCGGTCCTGGCCGACGTTGCGGCCGAGTTCCTTGCACAGGGCGTCGGTGCGGGTGTCCTGCCAGACGATGGCGTTGTGGACGGGCTCACCGGTGTTCTTGTCCCAGACGAGGGTGGTCTCGCGCTGGTTGGTGATGCCGATGGCCTTGATGTCGTCGCGGGTGATGCCGGCCTTCTCGACGGCTGAGGCGACGACCTCCTGGACGTTGGTCCAGATCTCGGTGGCGTCGTGCTCGACCCAGCCCGGCTTGGGGAAGATCTGCTCGTGCTCCTTCTGGTCGACGGAGACGATGCGCCCGTCGCGGTCGAAGACGATGCAGCGCGAGGAGGTCGTGCCCTGGTCGATGGCGGCGATGAAGGGCCCTGCGGTGTGGGCGTCGGTCACTGTGTGCTCCTGGGGTTCCGTGGTGGGTGGCCGGTGCGTACGGCGCGTGGTCTGCGGCTCGATGATCGCCGAGCGGGGGCCCGCTCAGGCAAACGCGACGTTGTAGACACCTCCGGCGATCGCACCGCCGATCAGCGGACCGACGACCGGGATCCAGGCGTAGGACCAGTCGGAGCCGCCCTTGTTGGGCAGCGGCAGCAGGGCGTGCACGATGCGCGGGCCGAGGTCGCGGACCGGGTTGATCGCGTATCCCGTCGGGCCGCCGAGCGACAGACCGATGGAGACCACCACGAACCCGGTGATCAGGGCGCCCAGGACGCCCAGGCCGTTGCCCTCGTCGTTGAGGCCCTGGGTGAGGATGGCGAGGAGCAGGACGAAGGTGCCGATGATCTCGGTGGCGAGGTTCTGGACCGTGTGCCGGATCTCCGGACCGGTGGAGAAGACGCCCAGGACGGGGCCGGCGCCCTTCTCCTGCGCCTCGACGGACTTGGCCGTCTTGTCCTGCGCGAGGGGATCGCCGACGATCTCCCGGTCGGTGAGGTGGGCCTGGAACTGGCCGTAGTAGGCGATCCAGACCAGGACCGCGCCGATCATGGCGCCGAGGATCTGGCCGGCGAAGTAGGTCGGCGTGTTGCTCCAGTCGCCGTCCTTGATCGCGATGCCGATCGTCACGGCCGGGTTCAGGTGGGCTCCGGAGAGCGGCCCCGAGATGTAGGCCGCCGTCATGACGGCGAAGCCCCACCCGAGGGCGATGGCGACCCAGCCGGCGTTGCGCGCCTTGGAGGCCTTGAGCGTCACGGCGGCACACACGCCGCCGCCGAGCAGGATGAGTATGGCGGTACCGATGGTCTCGCCGATGAAGATGTCGGAGCTGGACACCCGCGACTCCTTTGTCCTTCGTCCAGGGGAAGCCGAACCCCCGGGTCCCTCCGGGTGTTCCGGCGCCCTCGGTATGAGAGCGATGGCGGCCCTTGGCACTGTCACATTCTAACGCGTATTGCCGGTAGGTGTTCGACAATGCCGACCGATGGACGCGAGTCTCGTTCGGCGCCACGCGCGCGTCAAGAGCTGTGTTATCGAAAGCACGATCGTTATTGATCGTCGCGGGCTATCGATCTCCGGTCGGCCGTTCCCGCGGGGACGTCGCCCGTGGCAACGCGAAAGGCCGGAACACTCTCGTGTCCCGGCCCCGTATGCGCGTGTCCGCGCCCCCCTCGCGTGCGCTCTAGAACCGCCCGGCGCCCAGATCGCGCGACACCGCGCGGGCGCAGTCCCGTACCGCCGCGACCAGTTCGGGCCGCAGCTCGCCCTCCCGGCACAGCCGCTCCACGGCCCCCGTGATGCCGACCGCGCCGACCGGCATGCGCCTGCGGTCGTGGATGGGGGCGGCGATGGAGGCGATGCCCTCCCAGGTCTCCTCGACGTCGGCGGCGTACCCGCGCGCGCGGGTGATGTCCAGGACGTGCTCGAAGCTGTCCGGCTCGCAGACCGTGCGGTCCGTGAACGACTTGCGGTCGGCCTCCAGGGCCTCGCTGTGTGCGACCGGGTCGTACGCCGACAGCACCTTGCCCAGCGCCGTGGAGTGCAGCGGCTGCATGGCCCCGATCTCCAGGACCTGCCGGCTGTCGTCGGGCCGGAAGACGTGGTGCACGATCAGGACGCCCTGCTGGTGCAGGACCCCGAGGTGGACGCTCTCGCCGCTGGAGCGGGCCAGGTCGTCCGTCCACACCAGGGCGCGGGCCCGCAGCTCGTGCACGTCCAGATAGGTCGTGCCCAGACGCAGCAGCTCGGCGCCCAGCTGATAGCGCCCGGAGGCGTCGTCCTGCTCGACGAAGCCCTCCTGCTGGAGGGTGCGCAGGATGCCGTGCGCGGTGCCTTTGGCCAGACCCAGCGACGAGGCGATGTCCGACAGGCCGAGCCGCCGCTCGCCGCCCGCGAGCAGGCGCAGCATCGCGGCCGCCCGCTCGAGCGACTGGATGTTCCGTGCCATCGACGTACTGCCTCCGTCCCCTTCGACTGCCGACCTCGGCGTCGCTGACGTCGTTCGGCAATGCCGAACACTACCGGTCGATGCCGACCTCTCGCTAATGGTCGGCGGGCAACTGTTGCACTTCGGCCACCGCACGGTGCCCGCGGACGTCCGCGGGACGCACCGCCGCGACGGTGGTGGCCCGCGCGGTGTGGACGTCCGGTGCGGTTCCGGGAGGTGAGGCTCATCCGTTCGGCCGCTCTTCGCCCGCCATCCTCGTCCGTCTCGTGGACGCCCTGACCATCAGCCCCCGGTCCCGGCTACCCTGGCGGCGTGCGTTCTCCCGGGGGCGTCCACGGCGGACGGCACCGGGCAGACGCAAAGCCGACAGCCGTCGCATCCTAGGGAGCCCCTTCATGGCCTCGTCGCCATCCACCCCGCCCGCCGACACCCGCGCCCGCGTGTCCGCCCTCCGAGAGGCCCTCGCCACCCGCGTGGTGGTCGCCGACGGCGCCATGGGCACCATGCTCCAGGCGCAGAACCCGACGCTGGACGACTTCCAGCAGCTGGAGGGGTGCAACGAGGTCCTGAACCTCACCCGGCCCGACATCGTCCGCTCGGTGCACGAGGAGTACTTCGCGGCCGGCGTCGATTGCGTCGAGACCAACACCTTCGGCGCCAACCACTCCGCCCTCGGCGAGTACGACATCCCCGAACGCGTCCACGAGCTGTCCGAGGCCGGTGCCCGCGTCGCCCGCGAGGTCGCCGACGACTTCGCCGCCCGCGACGGCCGGCAGCGCTGGGTCCTCGGCTCCATGGGCCCCGGCACCAAGCTCCCCACCCTCGGCCACGCCCCGTACACCGTGCTGCGCGACGCCTACCAGCGCAACGCCGAGGGCCTGATCGCCGGCGGCGCCGACGCGCTGCTCGTGGAGACCACACAGGACCTGCTCCAGACCAAGGCCTCCGTGCTCGGCGCCCGGCGCGCCCTGGACGCCCTCGGCCTGGACGTCCCGGTCATCGTGTCCGTGACCGTCGAGACCACCGGCACCATGCTCCTGGGCTCCGAGATCGGCGCCGCGCTCACCGCGCTGGAACCCCTCGGCATCGACATGATCGGCCTGAACTGCGCCACCGGCCCGGCCGAGATGAGCGAGCACCTGCGCTACCTCGCCCGCCACTCCCGGATCCCGCTGTCCTGCATGCCCAACGCCGGTCTGCCCGTCCTCGGCAAGGACGGCGCCCACTACCCGCTGACCGCGCCCGAGCTGGCCGACGCGCAGGAGACCTTCGTCCGCGAGTACGGCCTGTCCCTGATCGGCGGCTGCTGCGGCACCACCCCCGAGCACCTGCGCCAGGTCGTCGAGCGGGTCCGGGACACCGCCCCCACCGAGCGCCACCCGCGCCCCGAGCCCGGCGCCGCCTCGCTCTACCAGACCGTGCCCTTCCGCCAGGACACCTCCTACCTGGCCATCGGCGAGCGCACCAACGCCAACGGCTCGAAGAAGTTCCGCGAGGCCATGCTGGACGGCCGCTGGGACGACTGCGTCGAGATGGCCCGCGACCAGATCCGCGAAGGCGCGCACATGCTCGACCTGTGCGTCGACTACGTCGGCCGGGACGGCGTCGCCGACATGGAGGAACTGGCCGGCCGGTTCGCCACCGCCTCCACGCTGCCGATCGTGCTGGACTCCACCGAGGTCGACGTCATCCGGGCCGGCCTGGAGAAGCTCGGCGGCCGTGCGGTGATCAACTCCGTCAACTACGAGGACGGCGCCGGCCCCGAGTCCCGCTTCGCACGCGTCACCAAGCTGGCCCGGGAGCACGGCGCCGCGCTGATCGCGCTGACCATCGACGAGGAGGGGCAGGCCCGCACCGCCGAGAAGAAGGTCGAGATCGCCGAACGGCTGATCGACGACCTCACCGGCAACTGGGGCATCCACGAGTCCGACATCCTCGTCGACTGCCTGACCTTCACCATCTGCACCGGTCAGGAGGAGTCCCGCAAGGACGGCCTGGCCACCATCGAGGGCATCCGCGAGCTGAAGCGGCGCCACCCGGACGTGCAGACCACGCTCGGCCTGTCGAACATCTCCTTCGGCCTCAACCCGGCCGCCCGCATCCTGCTCAACTCCGTCTTCCTCGACG
The DNA here is from genome assembly GCF_044590125.1 of Streptomyces sp. BBFR25. Classification (NCBI taxonomy): domain Bacteria; kingdom Bacillati; phylum Actinomycetota; class Actinomycetes; order Kitasatosporales; family Streptomycetaceae; genus Streptomyces; species Streptomyces sp. BBFR25. The sequence continues at coordinate 1,941,630 of NZ_CP172447.1, read as the reverse complement.
AATGCGTCAAGGCGGGCCTGGACTCGGCGATCGTGCACGCGAGCAAGATCCTGCCGATCGCCCGCTTCGACGAGGAGCAGGTCACCACCGCCCTCGACCTGATCTACGACCGCCGCCGCGAGGGCTACGACCCGCTGCAGAAGCTGATGGCCCTCTTCGAGGGCGCCACCGCCAAGTCGCTGAGGGCCTCCAAGAGCGAGGAACTGGCCGCCCTCCCGCTGGAGGAGCGCCTCAAGCGCCGCATCATCGACGGCGAGAAGAACGGCCTGGAGCAGGACCTGGACGAGGCGCTCCAAGAGCGTCCGGCGCTCGACATCGTCAACGAGACCCTGCTCGACGGCATGAAGGTCGTCGGCGAACTGTTCGGCTCCGGCCAGATGCAGCTGCCGTTCGTGCTCCAGTCCGCCGAGGTCATGAAGACCGCGGTGGCCCACCTGGAACCGCACATGGAGAAGACCGACGACGACGGCAAGGGCACCATCGTGCTGGCCACCGTCCGCGGCGACGTCCACGACATCGGCAAGAACCTCGTCGACATCATCCTGTCCAACAACGGCTACACCGTCGTCAACCTCGGCATCAAGCAGCCCGTCTCCGCGATCCTGGAGGCCGCCGACGAGCACCGGGCCGACGTCATCGGCATGTCCGGCCTCCTCGTCAAGTCCACGGTGATCATGAAGGAGAACCTGGAGGAGCTGAACCAGCGGGGACTGGCCGCCGACTACCCGGTCATCCTCGGCGGCGCCGCCCTCACCAGGGCCTACGTCGAACAGGACCTCCACGAGGTCTACGACGGCGAGGTCCGCTACGCCCGCGACGCCTTCGAGGGCCTGCGCCTGATGGACGCGCTGATCGGCATCAAGCGCGGCGTGCCCGGCGCCAAGCTGCCCGAGCTGAAGCAGCGCCGGGTGCGGGCCGCCACCGTGGAGATCGACGAGCGCCCCGAAGAGGGCCACGTCCGCTCCGACGTCGCCACCGACAACCCGGTCCCCGAGCCCCCCTTCCGCGGCACCCGCGTCGTCAAGGGCATCCAGCTCAAGGAGTACGCCTCCTGGCTCGACGAGGGCGCCCTCTTCAAGGGCCAGTGGGGCCTCAAGCAGGCCCGCACCGGCGAGGGACCCTCGTACGAGGAACTGGTCGAGTCCGAGGGCCGCCCGCGGCTGCGCGGCCTGCTCGACCGGCTCCAGACGGAGAACCTGCTGGAGGCGGCCGTGGTCTACGGCTACTTCCCCTGCGTCTCCAAGGACGACGACCTGATCGTCCTCGACGACGACGGCAACGAACGCACCCGCTTCACCTTCCCCCGCCAGCGCCGGGGCCGGCGGCTGTGCCTGGCCGACTTCTTCCGCCCGGAGGAGTCCGGTGAGATCGACGTCGTCGGCTTCCAGGTCGTCACCGTCGGCTCCCGGATCGGCGAGGAGACCGCCCGGATGTTCGAGGCCAACGCCTACCGCGACTACCTCGAACTGCACGGCCTGTCCGTCCAGCTCGCCGAGGCCCTCGCCGAGTACTGGCACGCGCGCGTGCGCTCCGAACTCGGCTTCGCCGGGGAGGACCCGGCCGACATGGAGGACATGTTCGCCCTGAAGTACCGGGGCGCCCGCTTCTCCCTCGGCTACGGCGCCTGCCCCGACCTGGAGGACCGCGCCAAGATCGCGGCCCTGCTGGAGCCGGAGCGCATCGGCGTCCACCTGTCCGAGGAGTTCCAGCTCCACCCCGAGCAGTCCACCGACGCCATCGTCATCCACCACCCGGAGGCGAAGTACTTCAACGCCCGCTAGCGGCTGCGTACCCGCTCCACTGGCCACATCAGGCGTTCGCGTCCCGCACGACGTACACTGGTCGGTCCACCGCAGGCCGGTTCCCTTCGTGGGAACCGGCCTGATCGTCCCTTCAAGGAGGTACGTGGATGACCAGTACGGTCCCCGCGCTCGGAACCCGTACGGCCGAAGGCTCCGCCCTCCAGGCCGTGCTCCTCGACATGGACGGCACCCTGGTGGACACCGAGGGCTTCTGGTGGGACGTCGAGACGGAGGTCTTCGCCTCCCTCGGCCACACCCTCGACGACTCCTGGCGCCACGTCGTGGTCGGTGGCCCCATGACCCGCAGCGCGGGCTTCCTGATCGAGGCCACCGGCGCCGACATCACCCTCGCCGAACTCAGTGTCCTGCTCAACGACGGCTTCGAGCAGCGCATCGGCCGCGACCTGCCACTCATGCCCGGCGCCGCCCGACTGCTCACGGAACTGTCCGCGCACGAGATCCCCACGGCCCTGGTCTCCGCCTCGCACCGGCGCATCATCGACCGCGTCCTGAAGTCGCTCGGCCCCCAGCACTTCGCCCTCACCGTCGCCGGTGACGAGGTGCCGCGCACCAAGCCCCACCCCGACCCGTACCTGGCGGCCGCGGCCGGACTCGGCGTGGACCCGGTCCGGTGCGCCGTCGTCGAGGACACCGCGACCGGGGTCGCCGCCGCGGAGGCCGCCGGCTGCCACGTCGTGGCGGTGCCCTCGGTCGCACCCATCACCCCGGCCGCCCGGCGCACGGTGGTCGCCTCCCTCGAAGAGGTCGACCTGACATTTCTGCGCGGTCTGATGACACAAATGCGTTAGGCGTTCACCAAGCGTGCGGCGGCGCCTGCGCGGCAATTCGGGGAAGGGCCGTCCGGTGTGACGTGACGGTTGTTCACCGTCCATTCCCGCCGCCGCGCATGGCCGAATTCCGGCAGCAGCGGCCGAAGTCAGACTGTGATGTTCGCCACGTCGCCAGGGGTCGACAGGGGTGCGGGGGTGTGCTGCTCCAGGCCTGGCGAACGTTGTCGAGGAGCCCTTGTGTCCTGATTGGTGAAAGCCTGCACGAATCCTTCCCCTGTCGGGTTTTCGGTGTGTCCACACCCGGTTTCGCTCCGTGATGAGCCCTCAACTCCGGTGGCTGCGAGCGCCCGTGCGGGCGCGGACTAATCTCGTCGCGAGAACATCGGCCACTACCCCCGTGATCCGCCGCGACACCCCTGCATGCCGGATACACGGACCGACAGCTCTGGAGAAACTCGAGCATGAACCGCAAGACTTTGGTGCTGCCGGCCGTCGTCGGCCTGCTCGCGCCGGTGCTCGCCGCCTGCGGCGGATCGGACAGCGGCAGCGGCGACGGGGACGCGATCGCCGTCGGCACCACGGACGGGTTCAACGTCTCGAAAGAGATCACCGCGCCCTTCGACCCGGCGTACGCCTACGACGTCGGCGCCTGGAACATCATGCGCCAGACCTCGCAGACGCTGATGGTGCTGCCCCGCGGTGACGGCGAACCCGTGCCCGAGGCCGCCCAGCAGTGCGGATTCACCGACACCGGCAACGAGCGCTACGCGTGCACCCTGCGAGACGGCCTGGAGTTCGCCAACGGCGACCCCGTCACCGCCGAGGACGTCAAGTACTCCATCGAGCGCGTCCGGAAGATCAACGCCGACACCGAGGTGGCCTCCATCCTCTCCACGGTCGACACCGTCGAGACGAAGGGCGACCGCGAGGTCATCTTCCACCTCAACACCGCCGACGCCACCTTCCCGTTCAAGCTGTCGACGCCGGTCGCGGGCATCGTCAACCCGAACGACTACGGGAAGGACAAGCTGCGCGACGGCTTCGAGCTGACCGGCTCGGGCCCGTACACGATGAAGGCCGAGGTCAAGGGCGACCGGATGACCAAGGCCGTGTTCACCAAGAACCCCACCTACAAGGGGAGCCTCAAGGTGAACAACGACAAGGTCGAACTCGTGTCCTTCGCCGACGCCGAGGCCATGGGCGACGCCATCGACAAGGGCGACATCGACGTGATGACCCGCGCGATGACGCCGGAACAGATCCAGAACCTGTCCAAGGCCACGGACGGCGACGTCGACCTGGTCGAGGTGGCCGGTCTCGAGATCCGCTACCTCGCCTTCAACACGGACGCCGCCACGGTCAAGGACAAGGCCGTCCGCGCCGCCATGGCCCAGCTCATCAACCGCAGCGAACTCGTCTCCGCGGTCTACGGGTCCCAGGCCGAACCGCTGTACTCGATGGTTCCGGCCGGCATCACCGGCCACTCCAACTCGTTCTTCAACAAGTACGGCGACCCCAGCGTCGCCAAGGCGAAGGCGATGCTGGAGGACGCGAACGTCACCACGCCGGTCAAGCTCACGCTGCACTACACGACGGACCACTACGGCGCAGCGACCAAGCCGGAGTTCGAGCACCTCCAGAAGCAGCTGAACGACAGCGGTCTGTTCGACGTCGACATCAAGGGCACGCCCTGGGAGAAGTTCCACAAGGCGGAGCGGAACCGGGAGTACGACGTCTTCGGCATGGGCTGGTTCCCCGACTTCCCGGACGCCGACAGCTTCGTCGCGCCGTTCCTCGACAAGGGCAACACCCTCAACATCCCGTACGCCAACCCGCAGATCATCAACGACCTGATCCCCGCCTCCCGCGGCGAGGCCGACCGGCTCTCCGCGGTGGACAGCCTCACCGAGATCCAGGACATCACCGCCAAGGACGTCCCGCTGATCCCGCTCTGGCAGGGCAAGCAGTACGTCGCCACCCGCGACGACGTCACCGGCACCGCCTACCTCCTCAACTCCTCCTCCTCGCTCCAGCTCTGGGAGCTGGGCCGGGGCGTGAGCGGCTGACGCCGGCACCGCACCAGCGCGAAGGGCGCCCTCCTCCGGTCGGAGAAGGGCGCCCTTCGTGTCAGAGCCTGTCCGCTGGTGCGCCCGCCGGGTCGAGCACGCGCTGCCAGGGGCGGCTACTGCGCGCCCGGACGCACCAGACCGCTCTCGTACGCGTACACCGCGGCCTGCACCCGGTCCCGCAGGCCCAGCTTGGTCAGCACATGCCCCACATGGGTCTTGACGGTCGTCTCGCTGACGAACAGGTCCGCGGCGATCTCCGCGTTGGACAGCCCGCGGGCCACCAGCTTCAGCACCTCGACCTCGCGGTCCGTGAGCGTGTGCAGGGTGTCCGGCACCGGCTCGTCCCCGGAGGGCAGATGCGTGGCGTACTTGTCGAGCAGCCGCCGGGTGATGCTCGGCGCGAGCATCGCCTCGCCGTTCGCCACCACCCGGATCGCCTGCACCAGCTCGTTGGCCGGGGCGTCCTTGAGCAGGAAACCGCTGGCACCCGCCTTCAGCGCCTCGACCACGTACTCGTCGAGGTCGAACGTGGTCAGCACCAGCACCTTCGCCGGGCCGTCCCGCTCGGGCCCGGTGATCTGCCGGGTCGCCTCCACTCCGTCCATCCGCGGCATGCGGATGTCCATCAGCACCACATCGGGCTGCAGCGCCCGCACCTGGTCGAGCGCCTGGAGGCCGTCTCCGGCCTCGCCGACGACCGCGAGGTCCTGCTCCGCCTCCAGAATCATCCGGAAGCCCGTGCGCAGCAGCGGCTGGTCGTCGACCAGTAGGACGCGGATGGCCACGTAAGTCTCCTTCTCGCTAGTCCGGCCCCATTCTGCCCTGCTCGACGACGCCGGAGTCGGCCGCCCTCACCGGCAGCGGGTAGGGCGGGGGAGTACCGCCGAACTCCGGACAGTGCGCCTGGTGGTCGCACCAGCCGCACAGCTTGGTGGGACGCGGCCGCCAGTCACCCGTCTCGGTCGCCAGCCGGATCGCCTCCCACAGCGCCAGCAGCTTGCGCTCGACCCGCTCCAGGTCGGACAGGACCGGGTCGTACGTCAGCACGTCACCGCTGCCGAGATAGACCAGCTGCAGCCGCCGCGGGACGACCTTCTTCAGCCGCCACACCACCAGCGCGTAGAACTTCATCTGGAACAGCGCGCCCTCGGCGTACTGCGGCCGGGGCGCCTTGCCCGTCTTGTAGTCGACGATCCGCACCTCGCCGGTGGGGGCCACGTCGACCCGGTCGATGATGCCGCGCAGCCGCAGCCCGGAGTCCAGCTCGGCCTCGACGAACAGCTCCCGCTCGGCGGGCTCCAGCCGACTCGGGTCCTCCAGGGTGAACCAGCGCTCGACCAGCCGCTCCGCCTCGCCGAGCCACTGCGCCAGCCGCTCGCCCTCCGGGTCGTCGGCGAACAGCTCTCCGACCTCCGGCCTGCTCTCCCGCAGCCTGTCCCACTGGCCGGGGACCAGCGCCTTCGCCCTCGGCGCCGTGCGCTCGGCCGCCGGGGCGTCGAAGAGCCGCTCCAGCACCGCGTGCACCAGGGTGCCCCTGGTCGCCGCCTCGCTGGGCTTCTCCGGCAGCCGGTCGATGACCCGGAACCGGTACAGCAGCGGGCACTGCATGAAGTCGCCGGCCCGGGAGGGCGAGAGCGAGGTGGGCGGTATCGACACGGGCGCGGGCGAAGGGGCCGCGGCCGTCGGGCCCACCGCCTCCACCGCCGCGTCCGCCTGGTCCCCCACTGCCGTCGGCGGTCGGGCCGGGCCGCCGGCCCCCTCCGCGACATCCTCGGTACTCGTCTCCATAGCCACCGACCTTACGGCCGGCCACCGACAGCGACCCAGCCCGCAGGCGTGACCCGTGTGACGGAGGGGAAGCAGAGGGGTGCCGGAGCGGAACGGGCGGCAAGGGACGCATACCATCGACACGAGACCCTCCCGACCGGCAGGCGGGAGACGCTTCGAACGAGGGGACACCGTGGACGTGAGCGGCGGGAGCGGGCAGCCGCGGTCCGGCAACGACGAGTCGGCCGAGCCCCAGGCACATCCCACGGCCCCGGCCGCCGGTCCCACCGACCCCGCACCAAGGGAACCCACCGGCCCGGCGGCCACGGGCCCCGAGACGCGAGGCAGCGATACACCCGGACCCGAGACGCCGGGACCCCACACGCCGGAACCCCACACGCCGGAACCCCATCCGCCGGGACCGCAGACACCCGCGCCTCCCACGCCGGGGGAGACCCCCGGCGAGACCCCCGTCACCCCCGGCGAGCGCGACACGAGCCCCCGGCCGAATCCGCCGTCGGACAGCGACCGCGAGCCGGGACCCCCCGGACACCCCGAGCCCTCGGAACCGGCCGTCGGCCCCCGGCACGCCGCTCACCACACCGGCTCCCCACGCCACCGCACCGAGGCCCACACCGACCACACGGGCGGGCCGGGACGGCCCCCGCAGCGCCGACCGGAACCCGGGGGCGGGCTGCTGATGGGCCGCCCCTTCGGCGTGCCCGTGTACGTCGCCCCCAGCTGGTTCCTCGTCGCCATCCTCATCACCTGGGTGTTCGGCGGCCAGCTCGACCGCGTCCTGCCCGAGCTGGGCGCCGCCCGCTACCTGGTCTCCCTCTTCTTCGCCGTCGCCTTCTACGCCTCCGTCCTCGTCCACGAACTCGCCCACACCGTCGCCGCCCTCCGCTTCAAGCTCCCCGTCCGCCGCATCCAGCTCCAGTTCTTCGGCGGCGTCTCCGAGATCGAGAAGGAGGCCGAGACCCCCGGCCGCGAATTCGTGCTGGCCTTCGTCGGCCCCCTGCTCTCCCTCGTCCTCTCCGGCGTCTTCTACGCCGCCCTGCTGCCCGTGGAGCCGGACAGCGTCGCCGGGGTGCTGCTGGCCGGCCTGATGGTCTCCAACCTCATCGTGGCCGTCTTCAACCTGCTGCCCGGCCTCCCCCTCGACGGCGGACGCATGCTCCGCGCCGTCGTCTGGAAGCTCACCGGCAAACCGATGAGCGGAACCATCGCCGCCGCCTGGGTCGGCCGCGCCCTCGCCATCGCCGTACTGATCGGCCTGCCGCTGCTCACCCAGTCACTCGGCAGCGACGCCGCGAGCGACGTCGGCATGGACACCGTCATGGACGCCCTGCTCGCCGCCATCCTCGCCGCGATCATCTGGACCGGCGCCGGAAACAGCCTCCGCATGGCCCGCCTGCGCGAACACCTGCCCGAACTGCGCGCCCGCGCCCTCACCCGGCGCGCCGTCCCCGTCCAGGCCGACACCCCCCTCTCCGAGGCCCTGCGCCGCGCCAACGCCTCCGGAGCCCGCGCCCTGGTCGTCGTCGACGCCGACGGCACCCCCGCCTCCCTGGTCCGCGAGGCCGCCATCGTCGGCGTACCCGAGCACCGCCGCCCCTGGGTCGCGGTCAGCACCCTCGCCCAGGACCTCACCGACGGCATGCGCGTCTCCGCCGAGCTGTCCGGCGAGGAACTCCTGGACGCCCTGCGCGCCAACCCCGCCAGCGAGTACCTCGTCGTCGAGGAGACCGGCGAGATCTACGGCGTCCTGTCCGCCGCCGACGTGGAGCGCGCCTTCGTCAAGGCCATGGCCCGCCCCTCCTGACCCCCGCCCTCCCACAGCGGTGGTCGGCGGCCCCGCGCGGGACCGGTAGGCTGGTCACATGTCCGAACCGACCGGTGCCGCCCGCAGGCGCGGGCCCTTCAAGGTCGGGGACCAGGTTCAGCTGACCGACCCCAAGGGCCGCCACTACACGTTCACGCTCGAGGCCGGGAAGAACTTCCACACCCACAAGGGTTCCTTCCCCCACGACGAACTGATCGGTGCTCCCGAGGGCAGCGTCGTCCGCACCACCGGGAACGTCGCCTACCTCGCGCTGCGCCCCCTGCTCCCCGACTACGTCCTGTCCATGCCCCGCGGGGCAGCCGTCGTCTACCCGAAGGACGCGGGGCAGATCCTCGCCTTCGCCGACATCTTCCCCGGCGCACGCGTCGTGGAGGCCGGCGTGGGCTCCGGCTCCCTCAGCAGCTTCCTGCTGCGCGCCATCGGCGACCAGGGCATGCTGCACTCCTACGAGCGCCGCGAGGACTTCGCCGAGATCGCCCAGCAGAACGTGCAGCGCTACTTCGGCGGCCCGCACCCCGCCTGGCAGCTCACCGTCGGCGACCTCCAGGACAACCTGTCCGACACCGACGTCGACCGCGTCATCCTCGACATGCTCGCCCCGTGGGAGTGCCTGGACGTCGTCAAGAAGGCACTCGTGCCCGGCGGCATCCTGTGCTGCTACGTGGCCACCACCACCCAGCTCGCCCGGACCGTCGAGTCCATCCGCGAGATCGGCTGCTTCAACGAGCCGACCTCCTGGGAGACGATGATCCGCAACTGGCACGTGGAGGGCCTCGCCGTCCGCCCCGACCACCGGATGATCGGCCACACCGGCTTCCTGCTCACCGCCCGCCGCCTCGCCGACGGCGTCGAGCCGCCCATGCGCCGCCGCCGCCCCGCCAAGGGCGCCTACGGCGAGGACTACGACGGCCCCAACGCCGGCGGAGGCTCCGGCCGCTGAGGCGGCCCGTGCCGCGTACAACGCACAGACGCCGTGGTGGAGTTCCGGGACACTGCCGGAACTCCACCACGGCGTCGACGCGTTGACGGCGACCACCCGACGGGACGCGCGCCCGCACGGGAATCGGAACGAGTACCCACCCCGCCGTTCCCCCGCACTGTGACGTGTGGCACGATGCTGGCCACCCCCACCGGCACAGCCCTCACAGGAGACACTCCTCGTGCAGCACCCCGCCGTTCCGGACCTCTCGCACACGCACACCCGGCCGATCCACTGGGTCGCCACCGCCACGGCCGTCGCCGCGGTGGTCGCCCTGTCCTCGGTCCTCCAGCCCGACGCCGCGACGGCGGCCCAGAGCGGCGACGGAGCCACGGCCCCCGGCCCCAAGAGCGCACCGGCCCACATCGCGCCGCCCGACCCCGCCACCGTGGCCTTCCCCCTGGAATGCGGCCCGGTCAAGGCCGTGGTGCAGAAGAAGGCCTCCGGCGACCTCGACGGCGACGGCCGCCCCGAAACGGTGGCCGTCGTGCACTGCGACGCCCCCATGGGCACCCCGCCCGACGGCGTGTACGTCATCACCCGGGACACCGACGGCGGCAAGCCCCACGTCGTCGCCACCCTCGTGGACCCCAAGGAGCGCCGTACGGCCACCGAACTCGCGGTGCGCGACGGCGTCGTCCGCGCCACCCTTCTCGGCTACTCGTCGGCCGACGTGCCCAGTTGCTGCCCCGACGTCACGGACGACGTGAAGTGGCAGTGGAAGAACGGCGCGTTCGTCAGCGACACGCCGTCGCAGGCACGCACCGTGTGACCGGCGGCCCGGTACCAACGATGTGACGCACCAGACAACGGTCACGGAGCGTACGCATCAAGTCACATTTTGGTCACTGTGAGTCCGGGCCGTACACCTCGGCCCTGTCCGAAACGCGACGCACGTGGATGCACTCACCCGGACACTCCTTGGCGGAGTCCACCACATCCGTGAGAAGCGTCAGCGGCACGGGCGTTGTCGCCCCCGGGGCCTGCAGCAGCTCGTCGTCCGCGCCCTTCACATAGGCCAGACCATCGATGTCCAGCTCGAACACCTCGGGCGCGTACTGCGCGCAGATGCCGTCGCCGGTACACAGGTCCTGGTCGATCCAGACCTCCAGAGCCTCGCCGTCGACTCCGGCCTCCTGCTGCACGCTCATCTCTCCTGCCGTTTCCTGCGTCGAGCCGTTCGGGAATCCGGCCAGCTCTGACGGGTGTTGAACACTTCGACCCTACCCCCGCCGGGGTTCCCTCCACGTTCCGTGGGTATTCCCCTGGCGTGAGGGAGAGCGCAAGGGTGAAGATCGGACACACCCCGACAGTCTTTGTGATCTAGGGGTTTCAATCGACACCCACCCAGGTAGGGTCTGGAAGCGTCCAGCTCCCCTTGGAGGAGGTGAGGACCGTGGCAGCCCACGACGACGACATGAACCGCGGCATCCGCCCGGGACGCGGGTCCGAGGACCCGGCCGGGCAGGTGGCCTACCTTGAGCAGGAGATCGCCGTCCTGCGACGCAAGCTCGCCGAATCTCCGCGACACACGAGAATTCTCGAAGAGCGGATCGTCGAACTGCAGACCAACCTGGCCGGCGTGTCCGCCCAGAACGAGCGACTCGCCGGAACACTCCGCGAGGCCCGCGACCAGATCGTGGCCCTCAAGGAAGAGGTCGACCGGCTGGCCCAGCCGCCCGCCGGCTTCGGTGTCTTCCTACAGGCCAACGAGGACGGCACCGCCGACATCTTCACCGGCGGCCGCAAACTCAGGGTGAACGTCAGCCCGAGCGTCGAGCTCGACGAGCTCCGGCGCGGCCAGGAAGTGATGCTCAACGAAGCACTCAACGTGGTCGAGGCCATGGAGTACGAGAGCGTCGGCGACATCGTCACCCTCAAGGAGATCCTCGAGGACGGCGAGCGCGCCCTGGTACTCGGCCACACCGACGAGGAAAGAGTGGTAAGGCTCGCCGAACCCCTGCGCGGCCTCACCATCCGCCCCGGCGACGCCCTCCTGCTCGAACCCCGCTCCGGCTATGTCTACGAGGTCGTCCCCAAGAGCGAGGTCGAAGAACTCGTCCTCGAAGAGGTCCCCGACATCGGCTACGAGCAGATCGGTGGCCTCGGCGGACAGATCGAAGCCATCCGCGACGCGGTCGAGCTCCCCTATCTCTACCCCGACCTGTTCCGGGAGCACGAGCTGCGTCCGCCCAAGGGCGTCCTGCTCTACGGGCCCCCCGGATGCGGCAAGACGCTCATCGCCAAGGCCGTCGCCAACTCGCTGGCCAAGAAGGTCGCCGAGGTCACCGGCCAGGCCGCCGGCAAGAGCTTCTTCCTCAACATCAAGGGACCCGAGCTCCTCAACAAGTACGTCGGCGAGACCGAGCGGCAGATCCGCCTGGTCTTCCAGCGAGCCCGTGAGAAGGCCAGCGAGGGCACCCCCGTCATCGTCTTCTTCGACGAGATGGAATCCCTCTTCCGCACCCGCGGCTCCGGCGTCAGCTCGGACGTGGAGAACACCATCGTCCCGCAGCTGCTCGCCGAGATCGACGGCGTGGAGGGCCTGCAGAACGTGGTCGTCATCGGCGCCTCCAACCGCGAGGACATGATCGACCCCGCCATCCTGCGGCCCGGCCGGCTCGACGTGAAGATCAAGATCGAACGTCCGGACGCCGAAGCGGCCAAGGACATCTTCGGCAAGTACCTCACCGAACGCCTCCCCCTCCACTCCGACGACCTCGCGGAGCACGAGAAGGACAAGGCGGCCACCGTCCAGAGCATGATCCAGACGGCGGTGGAACACATGTACGCCGAATCCGAGGAGAACCGCTTCCTGGAAGTCACCTATGCCAACGGCGACAAGGAAGTCCTCTATTTCAAGGACTTCAATTCCGGCGCCATGATCGAGAACATCGTGGGCCGCGCCAAGAAGATGGCGATCAAGGACTTCCTCGACAAGAACCAGAAGGGCCTCCGCGTCTCCCACCTCCTCCAGGCCTGCGTGGACGAGTTCAAGGAGAACGAAGACCTGCCCAACACCACCAACCCCGACGACTGGGCCCGCATCTCCGGAAAGAAGGGCGAACGGATCGTGTACATCCGTACGCTCGTCACCGGAAAGCAGGGCGCGGACACCGGACGCTCCATCGACACGGTGGCAAACACCGGTCAGTACCTGTAAAAGGCGGGGCGGCTGCGGGTGCCCACACCGGGTACCCGCAGCCGACTGTTTTCCGGAGCCCCGGCTGGAGCAAGGCAATGACGCAAATGATCTCCCCGCCAGCGCAAAGGCGTTCTAGGCTCTTCCATACCGCCGAGTCGCGCAGTGCGGGGACGGGCACCGCACACGCATCGGAGCGCCAGCGGTACTTGAGCGGCGCCCACTACGGGCGCTGCCGGGCAAGGAGGGCCGCATGACCGTACGGCGAGTAATGGGCATCGAGACGGAGTACGGGATCTCCGTCCCCGGCCACCCGAACGCCAATGCCATGCTCACCTCGTCCCAGATCGTCAACGCCTACGCGGCGGCGATGCACCGGGCCCGCCGGGCCCGCTGGGACTTCGAGGAGGAGAACCCGCTCCGGGACGCGCGAGGCTTCGACCTCGCCCGCGAGGCCGCCGACTCCAGCCAGCTCACCGACGAGGACATCGGCCTCGCCAACGTCATCCTCACCAACGGAGCACGGCTCTACGTCGACCACGCCCACCCCGAATACAGCGCTCCGGAAGTCACCAACCCGCGCGACGCGGTCCTGTGGGACAAGGCCGGCGAACGCATCATGGCCGAGGCCGCCGAACGCGCGGCCCAGCTCCCCGGCGCCCAGCCCATCCACCTCTACAAGAACAACACCGACAACAAGGGCGCCTCCTACGGCACGCACGAGAACTACCTGATGAAGCGGGAAACCGCTTTCTCGGACATCGTGCGCCACCTGACGCCCTTCTTCGTCTCCCGCCAGGTCTTCACCGGCGCCGGCCGCGTCGGCATCGGCCAGGACGGTCACGAACACGGCTTCCAGCTCAGCCAGCGCGCCGACTACTTCGAGGTCGAGGTCGGCCTGGAGACGACGCTGAAGCGCCCCATCATCAACACCCGCGACGAACCGCACGCCGACGCCGAGAAATGGCGCCGACTGCACGTCATCATCGGCGACGCGAACCTGTCGGAGATCTCGACCTACCTGAAACTGGGCACGACGGCCCTGGTCCTGTCCATGATCGAGGACGGCTTCATCGCCGTCGACCTGGCCGTGGACCAGCCGGTACGGACCCTCCACCAGGTCTCGCACGACCCCACGCTCAAACACCTCGTCACGCTGCGCAGCGGCCGCACACTGACCGCCGTGCAGCTCCAGATGGAGTACTACGAGCTGGCCCGCAAATACGTCGAGGAGCGGTACGGCGCCGACGCCGACGACCAGACCAAGGACGTCCTCGGCCGCTGGGAGGACACCCTCAACCGGCTCGAGAACGACCCGATGAGCCTGGCCGGTGAGCTGGACTGGGTCGCCAAGCGGGAGCTGATGGAGGGCTACCGCCGCCGCGACAACGTCGACTGGGACGCCCCCCGGCTGCACCTCGTCGACCTCCAGTACGCCGACGTACGGCCCGACAAGGGCCTCTACAACCGCCTGGTGGACCGCGGCCGCATCAAGCGCCTGCTGGACGAGAACGAGGTCGAGCGGGCCCGTACGAAGCCGCCGGAGGACACCAGGGCCTACTTCCGCGGGCGCTGTCTGGAGCAGTACGCGGACGACGTCGCGGCGGCCTCCTGGGACTCGGTGATCTTCGATCTGCCGGGCCGGGACTCGCTCCAGCGGGTGCCAACCCTGGAACCGCTTCGCGGAACGCGTAATCACGTCAAGGAGCTCCTGGACCGCTGCCGCACCGCGGACGACCTGGTCAGGGTCCTGTCCGGCGGGTGAGGGACCGGAGCGGGTACACGGAGGAGACCGCCGGACAGGGTGGAAACCCACCCGGTCCGGGAACCATCGAGATGGCCCCCGTTCGTTGGAGAAACGCGGGGCCGATGTCGGACCCGGCTTGTAGGGTCTGATCTTGACCGAGCAACTGTGTCGGGCGAACCGAGCGGGGTGAGGGTTATGGCGACCAAGGACACCGGCGGCGGGCAGCAGAAGGCCACGCGGTCCACCGAGGAGGTCGAGGAGCAGGCGCAGGACGCGCAGGCATCGGAGGACCTCAAGGAACGCCAGGAAAAGCTGAGCGACGACGTGGACTCCGTCCTGGACGAAATCGACGACGTACTCGAGGAAAATGCCGAGGATTTCGTGCGGAGTTTCGTGCAAAAGGGCGGACAGTAAAGGCCCAACGGCGACTCTCCCTTCGAAGTGAAGGTAACGGGGGATATTGGGGTGGTTGGGCAATCGGGCGAGAAGCGGTGCACGGGATGCATGCGCGATCTGCCCGTGTCCGGGTTCGCCCGGGACAAAAACCGCGGTGACGGCCTCCAAGTGCGGTGTCGGGAGTGTGTGGCGGAATACAGCGCCGCGCATTACCGGCGCCGCCGCGAGGCCATGGGGCTGACTGTCCGGGAGAAGGTCGACGTTCCAGCGGGGCACAAGCTCTGTCGGACCTGCGGTGAAGTCAAGCCGCACAGTGAGTGGCACCGCAACGGGAGCGCTTCCGACGGCCTGTCGACCCGCTGCAAGGCATGCCGGGCCATCCAGGGGCGGGAAGGGCACCTGAAGCGCCACTACGGCCTCACCGAGGCGGAGCGGGACCAGTTGATCGCCGACCAGGGCGGCGTCTGCTGTATATGTCTTGCCGCCCCCGCCGCGCATGTGGATCACTGCCACGAGACGGGTAGGGTCCGTGGCGTACTGTGCTTCAGCTGCAACGCTGCGCTGGGGCAGTTCAAGGACCGGCCCGATGCCATAAGGCGGGCTGCCGCTTACGTGGAAGGAATCGCGTGGAAGCCAACACTCGTAGCACCGGGCGTCTACCAGCTGCCTTCCTGACGCCCGGGTCCTCTTCTTTCATGGACTTCCTCGGTGAGCATCAGCCGGAGATGCTCCCGGGCAACCGGCAGCTGCCGCCGGTGCAGGGCGTCATCGAGGCACCGCACGGCACCACGATCGTGGCGGTCACGTTCCCCGGGGGCGTCGTCCTCGCCGGTGACCGGCGGGCCACCATGGGCAACATGATCGCCCAGCGGGACATCGAGAAGGTCTTCCCGGCCGACGAGTACTCGGCGGTGGGCATCGCCGGCACGGCGGGTCTGGCCGTGGAGATGGTGAAGCTGTTCCAGCTGGAGCTGGAGCACTTCGAGAAGGTCGAGGGCGCCCAGCTGTCCCTGGAGGGCAAGGCGAACCGCCTGTCGACGATGATCCGGTCCAACCTGGGCATGGCGATGCAGGGGCTGGCCGTGGTGCCGCTGTTCGCCGGGTACGACGTGGACCGGGGCAGGGGCCGTATCTTCTCGTACGACGTGACGGGTGGCCGGTCCGAGGAGCGGAACTACGCGACCACGGGGTCGGGCTCGGTCTTCGCGCGCGGTGCGATGAAGAAGCTGTTCCGTGACGACCTGACCGAGGAGCAGGCCACGACCCTCGTGGTGCAGGCGCTGTACGACGCGGCCGACGACGACTCGGCGACCGGTGGTCCCGATGTCGCCCGCCGGATCTATCCGATCATCACTGTGATCACCGAGGACGGTTTCCGCCGGCTCAGTGAGGACGAGGCCGCGGAGCTGGCCGGCTCGGTGCTGCAGGCCCGGCTCCAGCAGCCCGACGGCCCGCGGGCCGCGCTGCTGTAGCGGGCGCGGGTCTTCGTTGTCAGGTGGTCCAGTGATTTCGACAGGAAGGGACGGATAACCGGTGTCGACGCCGTTCTATGTATCTCCTCAGCAGGCGATGGCCGACCGGGCGGAGTACGCCCGCAAGGGCATCGCCCGTGGTCGCAGCCTGGTCGTGCTGCAGTATGCCGACGGCATCGTGTTCGTGGGTGAGAATCCGTCCCGTGCGCTGCACAAGTTCAGCGAGATCTACGACCGGATCGGCTTCGCGGCCGCCGGTAAGTACAACGAGTACGAGAATCTGCGGATCGGCGGCGTGCGCTATGCCGACCTGCGGGGTTACACCTACGACCGTGACGACGTGACGGCGCGCGGTCTGGCGAACGTGTACGCGCAGACGCTGGGCACGATCTTCTCCAGTCAGGCCGAGAAGCCGTACGAGGTGGAGTTGGTCGTCGCGGAGGTCGGTGACAGTCCGGACAGTGATCAGATCTACCGGCTGCCGCACGACGGTTCGATCGTCGACGAGCACGGCTCGGTGGCGGTCGGGGGCAACGCGGAGCAGATCAGCGGTTATCTGGACCAGCGGCACCGGGACGGTATGACGCTGGCCGAGGCGCTGAAGCTGGCGGTGCAGGCGCTGTCGCGTGACACCAACGGGAGTGAGCGGGAGATTCCGGCGGAGCGGCTGGAGGTCGCGGTGCTGGACCGGACGCGTCCGCAGAAGCGCAAGTTCAAGCGCATCGTGGGCGGCCAGCTGTCGCGGCTGCTGGAGTCGGGTGCGGGTGCCGACGTCAGCAAGACGCCTGAGACGGACGAGGCCGACTCCGGGTCGGACGAGGAGTAGGCGCTCACCTCACCCTCACCTCATCGCGGCGGGGCCGTAGACCCCCGTACCACCAGGCTGACCGGCAGGTCCCCCTCCTCGGGGGGCCTGCCTTCCAGTACCGCCAGCAGTGCGCGCATGCCCCGTTCGCCGAAGGCCTCCGCGTCGAGGCGGACGGTGGTGAGTTCGGGGTCGATGGCGGTGGCGAGGCCGAGGTCGTCCAGGCCGGTGACGGACAGGTCGTCGGGGACGCGGAGTCCGGCGCGCCGGATGGCCTTGTAGGCGCCGACCGCGAGCTTGTCGTCGTCGCAGACCAGCGCCGTGGGCCGGGGCCCGGGCGCGGCGAGGGCGGCCTCGGTGGCCCTGAGGGCGCCCTCGATCGAGATGGGGGCCCGGATCGTGCGCAGGTCGGTGCCGGGGGCGTCGGCGAGCCGCGAGGCCAGTTCGCGGGCGCGTACCTCGAAGGTCCAGGACGGGATGTCGGCCGCGAGGTGGAGGAAGCGGCGGTGGCCCAGGGTCAGCAGGTGCTCGGTGACCTGGCGGATGCCGTCGGCGATGTCGAGGTTGACCGTGGCGGCGCCCAGGCTGCCCTCGGGGTCGCTGTCGAGCATGACGAGGGGGAGTTGGTCGCCCCGGATGGCGGTGAGGGCGTCGGCGGCCATGGAAGAGGCGATGACGCCGTCCAGGGCGGCCTGGGCGGAGGCGAAGGGGTCCCGGGCGGGGCCGACGCCTTCGGGTGAGGGGTAGAGGACCACGCCGAAGCCGTGCGCGGCGGCGACGCGTGCGGCGCCGGTGTACACCTCCGCGAAGAACTCCGTGGTGAGGGCGGGGACGACCAGCAGGACGGTGCGGGTGCGGCCGAGACGCAGGTTGCGTGCGGCCAGATTGGGGCGGTAGCCGAGTTCCTGTGCGGCGTCGCGGACCCGCTGGGCGGTCGGTTCGGAGACGCGGCCGCGCCATTTGTCGCCGAGGACCAGGGAGACGGCTGCCTGGGAGACGCCGGCGGCCTGGGCGACGTCCCGGCTCGTGGGGCGGGTGCTGCCTCGTGCCACCGTTCGCCTGCGCTTTCGTCTGGACTGCTGAACTGGCGACATGGTACGTATGGCGACGGCAGTTATACGTAACACTTGCTGGAGCGAGGACAAGGAGGTGCGTCGTGGTCGCCGGGTATCTGGACATCCTCCGGGCGCGGCACGCCGTGCGGCTGCTCGTCGGCACGCTGGTCGGGCGGTTGCCGAACGCGACGGCGGCGATCGCGATCGTGCTGTTCGTGCGGGCCGAGGGCGGTTCGTACAGCCTCGCGGGGGCGCTGGCGGCGGTGTACGGCGTCGCCAACGCCGTGGGGCAGCCGGTGCTGGGGCGGCTGGTGGACCTGCACGGGCAGCCGCGGGTGCAGTTGCCGGCCGCGGTGCTGTCGGCGCTGGCGATGGCCGTGTTCGCGTTCGCGGGCACCGGGACGGCCGTGCTGGCGTACGGGGCGGTGGCGGCGGCCGGGTTGTTCACGCCGCCGCTGGAGGGCGGGCTGCGGGCGCTGTGGCCGAGTGTGCTGGGTGAGGAGGACCAGGTGCACACGGCGTACGCGATGGACGCCGTGGCGCAGGAGGTCATGTTCACCGTCGGGCCGCTGCTGGTGACGGTGTGCGTGTCGCTGTGGTCACCGCAGGCCGCGCTGCTCGTGCTGAACGCTGTCGGGGTGCTGGGCGCGCTGTCCGTGGTCGTGTCGCCGCCCTCGCGGGCGTGGCGGTCGGCGCCGCGGGAGGCGCACTGGCTGGGCGCGCTGCGTTCGGGCGGGCTGCTGGCGCTGCTGGGGGCCTTCCTGTTCATCGGGATGGCGCTCGGGTCGATCACGGTCGCCTCGGTGCCGTACGCCGACGAGCACGGGGGCGACGCCGTGTACGGGTGGCTGATGGCCGCCCTGGGGCTCGGTGCGCTGGTCGGGGGAGCGGTCTACGGGGCGCGGCGGTGGACCGGTGAGCCAGCGCGGCGGCTGCGCGTGCTGGTGGCCCTGCTGGCGGTCTGCTACCTGCCGTTGCTGCTGATGCCGGGTGCGGTGGCCATGGTGCTGCTCACGGTCCTCGCGGGTGTCTTCCTCGCGCCGTGCATCGCCTGTGCGTTCGTGCTCGTCGACGTGCACGCGCCGCGGGGGACGGTGACGGAGGCGTTCTCGTGGCTGGTGACGACGTTCACCGTGGGTGCGTCGGTGGGGACCGGCCTCGCGGGGCCCGTCGTGGAGCACGGCGGGGCGCTGTGGGGCTTCGCGGTGCCGGGGGCGGCGGGGGCCGTCTCGCTGCTGGTGCTGGCGTGCACCGGGCGGGTCCTCGCAGCTCCCGCGCGGGGAGCGGTGGTTGCGGCTTCATCGGAAAATGATCCAAACCGTGCCGTCGAACCCCGTTTCAGTTCGGGTCATCAGGCGTAATGTTCAGTCATGGACCGCCGCATTTTCGGGCTGGAGAACGAGTACGGCGTCACGTGCACGTTCAGGGGACAGCGCCGCCTGTCGCCTGACGAGGTGGCGCGGTACCTCTTCCGCCGTGTCGTGTCATGGGGCCGCAGCAGCAATGTCTTTCTGCGCAACGGGGCCCGCCTCTATCTCGACGTGGGATCACATCCGGAATACGCGACACCCGAATGTGACAACGTGATCGAGCTCGTCACCCACGACAAGGCGGGCGAGCGCATTCTCGAGGGACTCCTGGTGGACGCCGAACGACGCCTGCACGAGGAGGGAATCGCGGGCGACGTCTACCTCTTCAAGAACAACACCGACTCCGCCGGCAACTCCTACGGCTGCCACGAGAATTACCTCGTGGCCCGGCACGGGGAGTTCTCGCGCCTCGCGGACATCCTCATTCCGTTCCTGGTGACGCGGCAGTTGCTGTGCGGTGCGGGCAAGGTGCTGCAGACGCCGCGCGGTGCCGTGTACTGCGTCAGTCAGCGGGCCGAGCACATCTGGGAGGGCGTCTCCTCGGCGACGACCCGGTCCCGGCCCATCATCAACACGCGCGACGAGCCGCACGCGGACGCCGAGCGTTACCGGCGCCTGCACGTCATCGTGGGCGACTCGAACATGTCCGAGACGACCATGCTGCTCAAGGTCGGCGCCACCGACCTGGTGCTGCGCATGATCGAGGCGGGCACGGTGATGCGGGACCTGACCCTGGAGAACCCGATCCGGGCGATCCGCGAGGTCAGCCACGACATCACCGGGCGCCGCAAGGTGCGTCTGGCCAGCGGCCGGGAGGCGTCGGCGCTGGAGGTGCAGCGGGAGTACTACGAGAAGGCCGTGGACTTCTGCGAGCGCCGCGGCATCCGCACCGGCACCGTCGAGCGCGTCCTGGAGCTGTGGGGCCGCACGCTGGACGCCATCGAGGCCGAGGACCTCGACCGCATCGGCACCGAGATCGACTGGGTCATGAAGTACAAGCTGCTGGAGCGGTACCGGGCCAAGCACAACATGACCATGTCGCACCCGCGGGTCGCGCAGATAGACCTCGCCTACCACGACATCCACCGGCGTCGTGGTCTGTACTACCTGCTCGAGAGGAAGGGCCAGGCCGCCCGGGTCGCCAACGACTTGAAGATCTTCGAGGGCAAGTCCGTTCCGCCGCAGACCACTCGGGCCCGGCTGCGCGGCGACTTCATCCGGCGGGCCCAGGAGCAGCGCCGGGACTTCACCGTCGACTGGGTCCACCTCAAGCTCAACGACCAGGCGCAGCGCACCGTGTTGTGCAAGGACCCGTTCCGGTCGGTGGACGACCGGGTGGAGAAGCTGATCGCCGGGATGTGATCCGGGCGGCGTGAGGCCGGACGGGTGAGAGAGGCGTCTTCGCGTGAAAGCGCGGAACGCCACACGGGCACCGTACGTTAGCCGTGCGGTGCCCTTCTCACGCCGTAGAGTTGCGCGCACGCCAGCCGACAGGACCGACCCGATACCGATACGAGGCCCCCACCGTGCGCCGACGCTCACTCCTCATCGCCGTCCCCACGGGACTGGTCACGCTCGCCGCCTGCGGTGACAGTGACGACTCCGGCTCATCGAGCAACGCGAGCGACAGCGCGTCGCCCGAGGCGTCGGCCACGTCGGCCGCTCCGCCGCCGAAGATCGTGGACGGTCCGCTGCCGGCGATCACGGCGGGGACGAAGTTCGACGAGAAGCCGACCGTCGCCAAGGGCAGCGGCGAGCCGTCCAAGGACCTCGCGGTCAAGACGGTCATCGCGGGCGGCGGCAAGGCCGTCGCGGAGAACGACTTCATCACGGCGAACTACCTCGGCCAGGTCTGGCAGAGCGCGAAGGTCTTCGACAACTCCTACGACCGCAAGACGCCTCTGGTGATCCAGCTCGCCCAGGGCAGCATCATCGACGGCTGGCGGTACGCGCTCGCCGGCAAGAAGACCGGCAGCCGTGTCCAGTTCTCGGTGCCGCCGACCTGGGGGTACGGCGAGCAGGGCAACGAGCAGGCGGGTATCAAGGGCGACGACACGCTGGTGTTCGTGGTCGACATCCAGGACACCTTCAACGCCAGGAGCAGCGCCGACGGCAAGAAGGTCGCGCAGGACGACGCCGCCCTGCCGAAGGTCGGCACCAACACCGACGGCAAGGCGCCGTCCATCGAGGTGCCGAAGAGCGACCCGCCGAAGAAGCTCGCCGCCGAGTACGTCCTGGAGGGGGACGGCGCCGAGGTCGGTGCCCAGGACAGTGTGCTGGTGCAGTACGAGGGCGTGCTGTGGGACGGGGGCAAGGAGTTCGACTCCACGTACGCCAGGAAGCAGCTGACGTCGTTCTCGTTGCAGCAGGTCGTCAAGGGGTGGGCGCAGGGTCTGACGGGCAGGAAGGTCGGCAGCCGCGTCCTCATCGTCATCCCGCCGGACCTGGGGTACGGCGACAGCCCGCCGGAGGGCAGCGGCATCGAGAAGGACTCCACGCTGGTCTTCTCCGTGGACATCCTCGCGAAGATGTGACGCCTCAAAGATGTAAGACTTGGGCCGTTGCCTTTCCGCAGACAAGCAGGAGCTGAACACGTGAGCATCGACAAGCCCGAGGTCGACTTCCCGGGCGGCGAGCCCCCGGCGGACCTCGAGATCAAGGACATCTGGGAGGGCGACGGCCCGGTTGCCGAGGCCGGTCAGACCGTGACCGTCCACTACGTGGGCGTGACCTTCAGCACGGGCGAGGAGTTCGACGCCAGCTGGAACCGCGGTGCGCCGTTCCGCTTCCCGCTCGGTGGCGGTCGCGTCATCAAGGGCTGGGACCAGGGCGTGCAGGGCATGAAGGTCGGCGGCCGCCGCCAGCTGACCATCCCGGCGCACCTCGCGTACGGCAACCAGAGCCCGACCCCGGCGATCCCGCCCGGCTCGACGCTGATCTTCGTGGTCGATCTGCTCGGAGTCTGATCGAAGTACGAACGGCCGGCGATCGGAGCCGGTCACCTGGGGTCCATGCCTGTCCGGGCATGGGCCCTCGGCTTTTGCCGCGCCACCACGGGGCGGTACGGTCATCCGTCGTAAGCACCATAGGGAGAAGGGCGTCGATGGCCATTGCCAAGGCCGAGCGGCTGATGAACCTGGCGCTGTGTCTGCTCGGGACACGGCGGCCACTCAGCAAGCGTGAGCTGCGCGAGTCGGTCGAGGCCTATCTCGAGGCGGGCTCCGACGACTCCTTCAACCGCATGTTCGAGCGCGACAAGGACGACCTGCGCGAACTCGGACTGGTCATCGAGACCGTGGAGAGCCTGGACGGCGAGATCGGCTATCTGGCCCGCCGGGACAGCAACCGGCTGCCGCCCATCACCCTGGACGCCGAGGAGGCCGCGGCCCTCGGGCTGGCCGCGAAGGTGTGGCAGCAGGCCCGGCTCGCCGGTGCCGCGAGCGGCGCGCTGCAGAAGCTGCGGGCCGCCGGGCTGCCCGAGGACGTCGACCCGTACGAGCCGCACAGCGCGCTGGAGCCCCGCATCCCGGTGCACGAGGCGGCCTTCGAGCCGCTGATGCTGGCCTGCCGCGACCGCCGGCCGGTCGTCTTCGACTACCGCAAGGCGAATGCCGCCCAGCCCGAGCCCCGGCTCGTGGAGCCGTGGGCGCTGGAGTGCTGGCGCGGCCACTGGTACCTGGCGGGCTTCGACCGCGACCGGGGTGCCGAGCGGGTGTTCCGGCTGTCGCGGATCACGGGGAAGGTGCGCTCGCGCGGATCGCGCTTCACCGCACCGGTGCCCGACGTCGTCACCGTCCGGGAGACGGTCGCGAGCTGGGCGGGGGAGAGTGCCGACCGTTCCGCACTGATCCGGCTGCGTGCGGGCGCGGGCTACCCCCTTCGGGCGAAGGCCACCGGGGTGCGGGAACTCGGTGACGGCTGGGACGAGTTGGAGATTCCGTACGGGCACGGCCTGGACGCCTGGCTGGTGGAGTTCGGACCGGACGTGGTGGTGCTGGAGCCCGCCGAGCTGCGTGCGGACGTGGTGGACCGGCTGCGTGCCGTGGCCAAGGGCTGAGGGGGAGCGGACAACACTGTGGCAGGCAAACCGGTCAGGCCCGTGAACGCCATCGACCAGACCCGACGGATGCTGTCCCTGGTGACGTATCTGCGCGAGCGCCCCGGCGCCCGGATCGAGGACGTGGCCCGCGCCTTCGGCATCACCGAGGACGAGCTGGTCTCCGACCTCGACGTGCTGCCCATGTGCGGGACCAGTTTCCGGGGCGGCGATCTGCTGGACATCGACACCGACGGCGAGCGCATCTGGTGGCACAACCCGGCCGCTCTCGGGGCGGACGCCGCGGAGCCGCTGCGGCTGGCCGCCGACGAGGCGACCGCGCTGCTGGTCGCCGCCCGGGCCGTGGCGACCCTGCCGGGGCTGCGCGAGAGCGACCGGCAGGCGCTGCTGCGGGCGACCGCGAAGGTGGAGACCTCGGCCGGTGAGGCGGCCGGTGCCAGCTCGCGCCTGTCCGTCACCTTCGAGTCCGAGGGCGGTGTCTTCGCCGACGTCGACCGGGCCATCTCGGAGCGCCGCCGGCTGTGGATCCGCTACTACTCGCCGGCCCGCGACGAGGTCACCGAGCGCGAGATCGACCCCATCCGCCTGGTCAGCGTCGGGCACACGTACGTGGAGGCCTGGTGCCGCCGCTCCGAGGCCCGGCGCACCTTCCGGCTCGACCGGGTCGCCGAGATCCGCATCCTGGACGAGCCCTCCGCACCGCCGGAGGTGGAGCTGCGGGACCTGTCGGAGGGGCTGGTGCAGCCCGCCGCGGAGGACCCCGAGGTCGTCGTCGAGGTCGGCCCGGGCGGCCGCTGGGTCGCCGAGTATTACCCGCACGACAGCGCCGATGAACTTCCCGACGGCGGTCTGCGTATCACTCTGCGCACCCCCGACCCCGCCTCGCTGCGGCGGCTGGCGCTGCGGCTGGGCCGCGACGGCCGGATCGTGTCCCCGTCGGCGCTCGCCGACAGTGCCCGGCGGGCCGCCCGCGAGGCGCTGGCCGCGTACGACGGGATCGAGGCACCCTACGGGGCCGGGACGGTCGACGGGCAGCACGGCAGGCAGGAGCGAGCACGGTGAGCGACCCCCTGGGACCGCCCGGACCGTCCGGACCCACAGGGCAGTCCGGGCCGTCCGGGCCGGGCATGACGGCGGCGACCGCGTTCGCCGGCATGAGACGCGTGTCACCGGTCGTGTTCAAGGCGGGCTGCCCGGACTGCCGGGGCCGTTTCGAACTCGCCGCGAGCGCCCTGCGCCTGGCCATCGGCGCCACCAGCCGTACCACCTTCTACTCGTTCACCTGCCCCGAGTGCGGGTCGGCCGTGCGCAAGCCGGCGGGGGAGCGGGTCGTGGAGCTGCTCACCGGCGGCGGGGTCAGGACCCTGCGGCTGCACTCGACGGTCTAGTCTCGACGTCATGTTCTGGCCGATGTTCGCGGTTGCCGTGGGTTTCCTGGGTCTCGCCGTCCTCGCGGTGTTCGCCGTGAAGGTGTTCGTGGAGGCGCAGCGCCTCGGTCGGCAGGTGACGGACTCCACCCGCCGCATCAGCCGGGCCGCCGAGGACCTGGAGCGCGCGACCGAGAGCGCCGCCCGCGCCGTGGACGCCTTGTGAACGCGCGGAAGTATGCGGCGAAGTGGCGCCGGTGACCCGACGGGCCGGTGTGAGTTACGTTTTGGGGCACTTCGCCCTGTCACCTCACGGGTCGCGGGCGGTACGCTGCTGGTCGCGGCCAGGAAAACGAGGCCCGGTCGCGGACGGGAGTACGCACGGGGATTGCCTCACGTTCACCCCTGAGCGTTACGATCGCTGCACAAGACGATCGATCGGACGTATGTCCGGCCGGTCGGACAGCACCCCCACCCAGCCGCCTCGGTGAGAAGGTAAAGACTTATGTTCGGAAGGCTCGGCGCCCCCGAGATCATTCTCATCCTCGTCGTCATCATCCTGCTGTTCGGCGCGAAGAAGCTTCCGGACATGGCGCGGTCGCTCGGCAAGTCGGCACGCATCCTCAAGAGCGAGGCCAAGGCCATGAAGAGCGAGGCCAAGTCCGACGAGGCCGCCCCCGCCGATCCGCCGGGCCCCGAGCAGTCCGCGGCGCAGCGCACCATCCAGGCCGCCCCCGGCGACGTGACCAGCTCCCGGCCGGTCACCGAGTCGACGGACACGACCAAGCGCTGACGCAGGGCCGGTGACCTCCGGCCCGCCGCACGAGATGGGAACGTGGGTTGCTGAAGTCTGCCCGCAACAAGGAGAAGGATCCCGAAGGGCGGATGCCGCTCGCGGAGCACCTTCGTGAGCTCCGCAACCGGCTCGCGAAGGCGCTGCTGGCCATCGTCGTCGTCACCGTGGCCGCCGCCTTCTTCTATCAGGAGATCATCAACCTCCTCACCGAGCCGATCCTCGAGTCGATCGGCTGTGAGAAGTCGTTCGCGGAGCTGGCCCAGTCGCAGGCCGGCTCGGAGCCGTGCGCGCAGATCACCATCAACGGTCTGCTCGGCCCCTTCACCCTGGCGCTGAAGGTGTCCCTGACCGCCGGTGTCGTGCTGGCCTCGCCGGTCTGGCTCTACCAGCTGTGGGCGTTCGTCGCCCCGGGCCTGCACCGGAGCGAGAAGAAGTACGCCTACGCGTTCGTCGCCACCGGCGCCCCGCTGTTCCTCATCGGCGCCTACTTCGCCTACGCGGTGCTGCCCACCTCCGCGGAGGTGCTGATCGAGTTCACGCCGAGCGACGTCGACAACCTGCTGCCACTGGACGAGCTGCTCGATCTCGTCACGCGCATGGTGCTCGTCTTCGGTCTCTCCTTCGAGCTGCCCCTGCTGCTGGTGATGCTCAACCTCACCGGCGTGTTGACAGGCCGCCGCATGCTCGGCTGGTGGCGCGCGATGATCATGGGCATCACGCTGTTCGCCGCCATCGCCACGCCCAGCACCGACCCCCTGACCATGCTCCTGCTGGCGGGACCGATCTGGGTCCTGTACTTCGCCGCGGTCGTCTTCTCCCTGGTGAACGACCGTCGCAAGGCCCGCCGCGAGGCCCTGGAGCCCGACGTCGACGAAGCCTCCGACCTGGACCTCACCCCCGAGGACATCGGCGAGGTCGAGCCCGTGACCACCGCCCATGCGCTGCCCGAGCAGGCCACGAAGGACCGGGTCAACGGCTACGACGACGTGACCTGAGGACCGCCGGGGCGGTGACGGCAGGCGTCGCCGCCCCCACGGAACCCCCACACGGCCGATCCCGATAATGATCGTCCGGTTGTCAGTGCGGGCCGGTACGCTCGAAAGCACGATGACAGAGGATCTCTCACCGGCCGAGCGGTACGCGGCAGCCCGTCAGCGCGCTGTCGAGCAGGCCACCGCGCTCGCCTCCTTCCGCGAGATGTACGACTTCGGCCTCGACCCCTTCCAGATCGAGGCCTGTCAGGCACTCGAGGCGGGCAAGGGCGTCCTGGTGGCCGCGCCCACCGGCTCCGGCAAGACGATCGTCGGCGAGTTCGCCGTCCACCTCGCCCTCCAGCAGGGCAGGAAGTGCTTCTACACGACCCCCATCAAGGCCCTGTCGAACCAGAAGTACGCCGACCTGTGCCGCCGCTACGGCGCCGACCGGGTGGGCCTGCTCACCGGCGACAACAGCGTGAACTCCGACGCCCCGGTGGTCGTGATGACCACCGAGGTCCTGCGCAACATGCTGTACGCGGGCTCCCAGACCCTCCTCGGCCTCGGTCACGTGGTCATGGACGAGGTGCACTACCTCTCCGACCGGTTCCGCGGCGCGGTCTGGGAGGAGGTGATCATCCACCTCCCCGAGTCCGTGACCCTGGTGTCGCTCTCGGCGACCGTGTCGAACGCGGAGGAGTTCGGCGACTGGCTCGACACCGTGCGCGGCGACACCCAGGTGATCGTCTCCGAGCACCGGCCCGTGCCGCTGTTCCAGCACGTGCTGGCCGGGCGCCGGATGTACGACCTGTTCGAGGAGGCGGAGGGCCACAAGAAGGCCGTCAACCCCGACCTCACGCGCATGGCACGCCTGGAGGCCAGCCGCCCGTCCTACCAGGACCGCAGGCGCGGCCGCGCCATGAAGGAGGCCGACCGGGAGCGGGAGCGCAGACAGCGCTCGCGGGTGTGGACGCCGAGCCGGCCCGAGGTCATCGAGCGGCTGGACTCCGAGGGGCTGCTGCCCGCGATCACCTTCATCTTCAGCCGGGCCGGCTGCGAGGCCGCCGTCCAGCAGTGCCTGTACGCGGGCCTCAGGCTCAACGACGAGGGCGCCCGGGAGCGGGTGCGGGCCCTCGTCGAGGAGCGCACCTCCTCCATCCCCCGCGAGGACCTGCACGTCCTGGGCTACTACGAGTGGCTGGAGGGGCTGGAGCGCGGCATCGCCGCCCACCACGCCGGCATGCTGCCGACCTTCAAGGAGGTCGTCGAGGAGCTGTTCGTCCGCGGTCTGGTGAAGGCCGTCTTCGCCACCGAGACGCTCGCCCTCGGCATCAACATGCCCGCCCGCTCGGTCGTGCTGGAGAAGCTCGTCAAGTGGAACGGCGAGCAGCACGCCGACATCACCCCCGGCGAGTTCACCCAGCTCACCGGCAGGGCCGGCCGGCGCGGCATCGACGTCGAGGGCCACGCCGTGGTGCTGTGGCAGCGCGGCATGAACCCCGAGCACCTCGCGGGACTGGCCGGCACCCGCACGTATCCGCTGCGCTCCAGCTTCAAGCCGTCGTACAACATGGCGGTCAACCTGGTCGAGCAGTTCGGCCGGCACCGTTCGCGGGAGCTGCTGGAGACGTCCTTCGCGCAGTTCCAGGCGGACAAGTCGGTCGTCGGCATCTCCCGTCAGGTGCAGCGCAACGAGGAGGGCCTGGAGGGCTACAAGGCCTCCATGACCTGCCATCTCGGCGACTTCGACGAGTACGCCCGGCTGCGCCGCGAGCTGAAGGACCGCGAGCAGGAGCTGGCCCGACAGGGCGCCAACCAGCGCCGCGCGGAGGCCGCCGTGGCGCTGGAGAAGCTGAAGCCGGGCGACGTCATCCACGTGCCCACGGGCAAGTACGCGGGCCTCGCCCTGGTCCTCGACCCGGGGCTGCCCGCCGGGCGGTCCAACGGCCACCGCGGCTTCGACCACCACGACGGGCCCCGCCCGCTGGTGCTGACCGCCGAGCGGCAGGTCAAGCGGCTGGCGTCGATCGACTTCCCGGTGCCCGTCGAGGCGCTGGACCGGATGCGGATCCCCAAGTCCTTCAACCCGCGCTCGCCGCAGTCCCGCCGCGACCTGGCCTCCGCGCTGCGCACCAAGGCCGGGCACATCCCGCCGGAGCGGGCCCGCAAGAAGCGTTCCCAGGCCGCCGACGACCGGGAGATCGCCCGGCTGCGCAAGGCGATCCGCGCCCACCCCTGCCACGGCTGCGACGACCGCGAGGACCACGCCCGGTGGGCCGAGCGCTACCACCGGCTGCTGCGCGACACCTCGCAGCTGGAGCGTCGGATCGAGGGCCGGACCAACACCATCGCCCGCACCTTCGACCGGATCGTGGCGCTGCTGACCGAGCTGGACTACCTGCGCGGCGACGAGGTCACCGAGCACGGCAAGCGCCTGGCCCGGCTCTACGGCGAGCTGGACCTGCTCGCCAGCGAGTGCCTGCGCGAAGGCGTGTGGGAGGGGCTGTCCCCGGCCGAGCTGGCCGCCTGCGTCTCGGCGCTGGTCTTCGAGTCCCGGGTCGCCGACGACGCGATGGCGCCGAAGGTGCCCTCGGGCAAGGCGAAGGCCGCGCTCGGTGAGACGGTCCGCATCTGGGGCCGCCTCGACGCCCTGGAGGAGGACTTCCGGATCAGCCAGACCGAGGGGGTCGGCCAGCGCGAGCCCGACCTCGGCTTCGCCTGGGCGGCGTACATGTGGGCCTCCGGCAAGGGCCTCGACGAGGTGCTGCGCGAGGTCGAGATGCCGGCCGGCGACTTCGTGCGCTGGTGCAAGCAGGTCATCGACGTCCTCGGCCAGATCTCGGCCGCCGCGCCCGGTGACGGCTCCACCGTCCCGAAGAACGCGCGCAAGGCGGTCGACGAACTGCTGCGCGGGGTGGTCGCCTACTCGTCCGTGGGCTGAGCCCCACCCCAGCAAGGCCCGGCGGTGACCCCGCCGGGCCTTCGCGCGTTCCGGGGCCCCGGCGCCTCTTTCCCCCATCACGGTGAGTGATTTTCGAGAACCCTCGGGGCATTACTCCACGTGTTCGAATGACTCCCCGTCGTGCAAATGGGCCCGACCATACTCCAGTCCCCACGCCCGTTTCAGGTGCTTGCCGAATATGACACGGCGATGATCCCCCCGGACTAAGCTCGCCCGCAGCGCACCGAGTTGAGGTGTATTCGCGCGCTTGTTCCCAATGCGCCGAAGATCCCGACAACTCCCAGACATACCCCGACGCAAGCTTTCCCATCCCCGCCGATTCGTTTCAGAGGGCCTACATGGTGAGTGTTGATTCCCCTCCAGGTCGCCGTGAACTTCCCTACGCGCGCACCCTGTTGCTGCCGGCCATACTGATGGCCGCGGCCACCGGGGCCGCCGTCGCCCTCGTGACGGAACCGGCCCGGCTCGCCGTCGGCCTGTGCGGTGCCGTCGCCACCGTCCTGGTGATCGCCGCGGGCGCCGAAGCGGTGCGCCGCGGCCGCGCGCTGCGAGACCAGCGCGCCGAGCACGCCCGTCACACCGCGTATCTGGAACACCGGGCCGCGAACCACCATGAGGAGATGGTCCGCCTCGGCTCCGAGGTCATCCCGAACGTCCTGCAGTACATGCGCCGGGGCGCCACGCCCCGCGAGATCATGAACCGCCTGGCCGAGATCGACCCCACCTACGCCGAACTCGGCGAGCCCCAGCGCAAGCTGGTCCGCATGGTCTGCGAGATCGTCGACCACGAGGACGCCATGCGCGAGTCCGCCGAGCGCTCCTTCGTCGACATCGCCCGCCGTGTCCAGGCGATCGTCCACCAGCAGCAGAAGGAACTCCGCGAGATGGAGGAGGACCACGGGCGCAACCCCGAGGTCTTCGACGACCTCCTGCGCATCGACCACGGCACCTCGCTGATCGGCCGCCTCGCCGACTCCATCTCCGTGATCGGCGGCGGCCGGCCCGGCCGCCAGTGGCCCCAGCCGGTCGCCCTGTACAGCGTGCTGCGCGGCGCCATGTCCCGGATCCTGGAGTACCGCCGGATCAACCTGGCCTCCATCGCCAAGGTCAACATCAAGGGCACCGCCGTCGAACCGGTCATCCACGCCGCGGCCGAACTCCTCGACAACGCCACCCGCTACTCGCCGCCCGCGGCCAAGGTGCACGTCACCGCGACCGAGGTGCAGAGCGGGGTGTGCATCGAGATCGAGGACGCCGGAGTCAGCCTCAGCGAGGAGTCCCGCGCCCGTATCGAGGGCCTGCTCGAACAGGCCAAGCGCGGCACCGACGTGCAGGACCTCGCCCACCACCCGCGCCTGGGCCTGTCGGTGGTCGGCCGGCTGTGCACCCAGTTCGGCATGGACGTCTCGCTGCGCGCCTCCGCGTACGGCGGCGTCCGCGCCATCCTCATCGTGCCCAGCAAGATGATGACCACCGAGCCCGGCGTCGGCCTCGCCCACGGCATCGGCGCCACCTCGATCCCCACCCCCGGCCCCGACGCCCTGCCCGGGCCGCAGCGCAGGCCCAAGAAGCGCCGCCCCACCAGTCCCCGGATCCCCGCCTCGGTCTCCATGGAGGACGACGTTCCCGAGGTGACCGAGTGGACGGCGGGCGGCCTCCCGCAGCGCCGCAGCCGGGTCAAGATGCCGCTCAGCCAGCGCCTCGCCGAGCAGGCGGCGTGGGAGCGGGAGGACGCCGAACGCGAGGCCCGCCAGGCCGCCGAGCGCGCCCGCAACGGCATCCCGGCGCCCGCCGAGCCGGAGCCCGCGCAGGAGAAGGACCAGGGCGGCCTCCCCCCGGGCCACTTCATCGGCGCCTTCTGGGAGGGGCTCAAGCAGCACCCGGGCAGCACCCAGGCCCAGCAGCAGTCCAGCAGCAGTGAGCCGGCCCACGCCCCGGCAGACGACGAGGGGAACCTCAAGTGATCGAGCAGCAAGGCAAGTTCGACTGGATGCTCCGGGACCTCTACGACGGCGTCCCGGGCATCGAGATGATCGTGGTGCTCTCCGCCGACGGCCTGCGCATCGCCCGCTACTCCGGGGACCCGGACGCCGCCGACCGGGTCGCCGCCGCCTGCGCGGGCCTGCAGAGCCTGGCGAGCGCCGTCAGCCAGGAGATCCCCACCAGCGACGGCGACATGAAGATGGTGCTCATCGAGATGAACGGCGGCTACTTCTACCTGATGGCCGCGGGACCCAACGCCTATCTCGCCGTGCTCTCCGACGTCCGCTGCGAACCCGGCCGGATGGGCCTGAGCATGGCCGACCTGGTCGCCCGCATCGGCCCCCATCTGACCAGTCCCGCACGGCGCAACGGGCAGACCGTATGACTCCTCCCAGGCGCCAGAGGCGATCCCCGGAGCCGGAGCGGCCCGCCGCGCCGGCCCCTCCCGACCCGCCCGCCAAGGAGGGCGAACTCAGCAACCCCGAGCGGCTCTTCGTCATCGGCGGCGAGGGCGGCGGCGAACGCGCCGACATCGACCTCGTCACCCTGATCGTGGCCCGCGCCGACCCCCCGGTGTCCGCCACACCGGAACAGGCCGCGCTGCTGCGACTGTGTGCCGCACCCCTGTCCGTGGCCGAGCTGTCGGCCTACCTGAGCCTGCCGTTCAGTGTGGTGACCGTGCTGCTCACCGACCTGCTGGCGTCGGAACTGGTGCAGGCCCGCGCCCCGATCGTCCGCCAGAAGGTCGCCGACCGAAACCTCCTCGAAGCGGTGATGCATGGACTTCAAAAGCTCTGACACGATCCCGGGCCCACGGACCGAGGACCGGCTGCCGCACACGGCCGAGGCCGCCGTGAAAATCGTCATCGTGGGCGGCTTCGGGGTCGGCAAGACCACCATGGTCGGCTCGGTCAGCGAGATCAGACCGCTGACCACCGAGGAGACGATGACCCAGGCCGGCATCGGCGTCGACGACAACTACGGCTCCGCGTCCAAGACCGCCACCACCGTCGCCATGGACTTCGGCCGCATCACCATCACCGACGAACTGGTGCTGTACCTCTTCGGCACGCCCGGCCAGGAGCGCTTCTGGTTCCTGTGGAACGGCCTGTTCGAAGGCGCCCTGGGCGCGGTCGTCCTGGTTGACACGCGGCGCCTGGAGGTCAGCTTCGACGTCATGGGACGCCTGGAGGAGCGCGGCGTGCCCTTCGTCGTCGCCGTCAACACCTTCCCGGACGCGCCCCGTTACCCCGTCGCGGAACTGCGCACCGCGCTCGACCTGCCCGAGGAGATCCCCATCCTCGACTGCGACGTGCGGCGCCGGGCCTCCAGCCGGGACGTCCTGATGACCCTGATGCGCTTCCTGCACGCCCTCGCCATGAAGGGCGCGCTCACCTGAGCCGCGCGCCCACCCACACCCCCTGACGTGACCACACCTTTTGTTTGCGGAGCGAGACTGTGACGCCTGAAAGCCACTCCCCGACCGGAACGGGCGAACCCCTGCTCGAACCACCGCCCGGCTGCCCCGCGCACGGCCTCGGGCCGGGCGGACTGCACCGGCTGCACGAGGCGGACGACCTGGAGGAGCTGTACGAGAAGCTGCGCGAACAGCACGGGCCCGTGGCGCCCGCGCTGCTCCACGACGACGTACCCATGTGGGTGGTCCTCGGGCACGCCGAGAACCTGCACATGGTGAGCACCCCCGCCCAGTTCTGCCGCGACAGCCGGATCTGGACCCCGCTCAACGAGGGCATGGTCAAACCCGACCACCCGCTGATGCCGCACATCGCCTGGCAGCCCATCTGCTCCCACGCCGAGGGCGACGAGCACAAGCGTCTGCGCGGCGCGGTCACCAGCGCCATGTCCGACCTCGACTACCGGGAGCTGCGCCGGCACATCAAGCGCTACACCCAGCGCATCGTCAACCGGTTCTGCGAGGAGGGCCGCGCCGACCTGGTCAGCCAGTTCGCCGAGCATCTGCCGATGGGCGTGATGTGCCATCTGCTCGGCATGCCCGAGGAGTACAACGACCGGCTGGTGGAGGCGGCCCGCGACACCCTCAAGGGCACCGAGACGGCGATCGCCAGCCACGCCTACGTCATGGAGGCGCTGGGACGGCTCACCGCCGCCCGCCGGGCCGACCCGGCCGACGACATCGCCGGCCGTCTCGTCGTCCACCCGGCGGGCCTCACCGACGACGAGGTCCGCGAGCACCTGAGGGTGGTCCTGCTGGCCGCCTACGAGGCGACCGTCAACCTCATCGCCAACGTGCTGCGCGTGGTCCTCACCGACCCGGGCTTCCGCGCCCAGCTCAGCGGCGGCCAGATGACGGTGCCCCAGGCGGTCGAGCAGTCCCTGTGGGACGAGCCGCCGTTCAGCACCGTCTTCGCCTACTTCGCCAAGCAGGAGACGGAACTCGGCGGTCAGCGCATCCGCGCCGGTGACGGCCTGCTGCTCGGCATCGCCCCGGGCAACGTCGACCCGCGCATCCGTCCGGATCTGAACGCGAGCATGATGGGCAACCGCGCCCACCTCGCCTTCGGCGGCGGCCCGCACGAGTGCCCCGGCCAGGACATCGGGCGGGCCATCGCCGACGCCGGTATCGACGCGCTGCTGATGCGGCTGCCGGACGTCCAGCTCGCCTGCGACGAGGACGACCTGCGGTGGCGGTCGTCGATCGCCTCGCGGCACTTGGTGGAGCTGCCGGTGCGGTTCGAGCCCAGGGCGCAGCAGGACGTCATGCAGCAGCCGAGCCACGCCCCGGCCCCGCCGCCGCGCGATACTTGGCACGTCGGCCTCTCGAAGCCGGAGGAGCGGACGCAGCCACCGCTGCCGTCCCAGCCGCCGCAGCCCGTGTCGGCGGCGGCCGCCCGGCCCCAGCAGGCACCGGGCGCGGACCAGGCTCCTCCTCGCGGTGCCTGGCAGCGCTTCCTGCGCTGGTGGCGCGGCTACTGACGGCCGGCCGATCCGGGTCCGCCTACGCGGCCCAGTCCTCGTACGCCGTCCAGGCGCCCAGGGACCGGCCGCTGCGGAAGCGGTGCTCGCGCCCCGTGACCGGATCGGTGAACGCCAGCTCCCGCGCGAGCAGTTGCAGCGGGCGCCGGAAGTCACCGGGCGGCACGGGGGCGGCCACCTCCGGGTAGAGGGGGTCACCGAGGATCGGCACGCCGAGCGCGTTCATGTGCACGCGCAGCTGGTGCGTCTGGCCGGTGCCGGGAACCAGCCGGTACCGGCCGAGCCCGCCCTCCGGCCGGTGTGCGAGCAGTTCGACGCGGGTCACGGCGTTCGGCTCGCCGTCGACCTCGCGGGCGGCGAGCACTCCGCGCTCCTTCAGGATCCGGCTGCGGACCGTGCGGGGAAGGGCGAGCGCCGCGTCGTACGGGGCGACGGCCTCGTACTCCTTGCGCACCCGCCGGTCGGCGAACAGGCCCTGGTACGCGCCGCGTTCCTCGGGGCGCACGGTGAACAGGACCAGCCCCGCCGTGAGCCGATCCAGGCGGTGCGCGGCGCCGAGCGCCGGGATGCCCAGCTCGCGGCGCAGGCGGGCCAGCGCGCTCTGCGTGACGTGGCCCCCGCGCGGGGTGGTGGCGAGGAAGTGCGGCTTGTCCACGACGACGATGTGCTCGTCGCGGTACACGACCTCCAGCGGGAAGGGGACCGGAACCTCGGCGGGCAGCTCGCGGTGGAACCACACGAACATGCCCGGCTCGTACGGCGCGTCGCCCGCCACGGGGCGCCCGTCGGCCCCGACGAACAGCCCGGCGTCGAACATGCCGTCGACCACCCCGGCGCCCGCGCCCGACAGCCGCTCCGTGAGGTGCTCCCGCACCGTGGCCCACGGCCCGTCCGCGGGCAGCCGCACCCGCACCGCGTCGATGCCGTCGCGCTGCGGCAGGGGCGAGGGCGGGGGAGGGGTACGGCGTCTCATCACCTGCCAGCGTACGAGGCGGTGACCCGCGGCGGCGGTCCGAGTCGGCCGGGCCGATCCGGAAAACCGCTGGGCCGCCGCTCGGCTCCCTTGACAGGATGCCGCCCATGCCCTTCCTCACCCGCCCGGTCCTCGCCGCCGGCACCCTCTCCCGCACCCCGCAGCCCACGCTCCCCACCGGCGACGGGCTGGTGCTGCGCCCCTGGCGCACCGAGGACGCGCCCGCCGTGCACGCGGCCTTCCAGGACCCGGTGATGCACCAGTGGCACGTCCGCGCCGCCGACTCCGAGGAGGAGGTGCGGGGCTGGATCACCGAGTGGCAGCGCGCCTGGGAGCAGGAGAGCGGCGTCCAGTGGGCGGTCGCGGACGCGGCGGACGACCGGCTGCTCGGCCGGGTCGCGCTCCGCGAGTGGGTGCTCGGCGACGGGGAGGCCGAGGTCGCCTACTGGACGACGGCGGACGCCCGCGGCCGGGGCGTCGCCGCGCGGGCCACGCGGACCCTCGCCCACTGGGCCCTGGACGAGATCGGCTTCCAGCGCCTGGAACTCCTGCACGCCGTGGCCAACGAGGCCTCGTGCCGGGTCGCGCAGAAGACCGGCTTCGCCTTGGAGGGCACCAAGCGCCGCGCCGTGCTCCACCCCGACGGGTGGCACGACATGCACCTGCACGCACGCGTACGCGGCGACTGACACGCGCGCCGCCCGCGGAACCGCCGATACCGGGTGGTCCGCCGGGGGTGTCACTGGGCGCGGCCGGTGTCCAGCGGGGGCTGTGCCGCGGAGGGCAACGGGGCCGGGGTGCGCCCGGCCGTGCAGGCATCGGTCGTGGGCCGGCGCGGCCGTTATGCCGCCGTGGTGCCCTCCTGTTCGGCCTCGATGCGGGCGTTCCACTCCCGCTTGGAGGCCTGCCAGCCGTCCTCGTTGTGGCCGAGTCGCCAGTAGCCGGAGATGGACAGGTCCTCGCGGGGGACCTCGCGCTCCAGCCGCAGGTACCGGCGCAGGTCCTTCACGCAGGCCGCCTCGCCGTGGACGAACGCGTGCAGCCTGCCCTCGGGGAACTCCAGCGCACGCACGGCCTCCACCAGGGCCTGCCCGACCGGACGGCCCGCGCGGTGCAGCCAGACCACCTCCACGTCGGAGTCGATCTTCTGCTCCTCCTCGGGCCCCTCGACCTCGACGAACGCGAAGGCGCGGGCGCCGTCGGGCAGCGCCTCCAGGGAGCGGGCGATCGCGGGCAGGGCGCTCTCGTCACCGGCGAGCAGATGCCAGTCGGCGGCGGGGTCGGGGGCGTAGGCGCCGCCGGGGCCCATGAAGTGGATCTCCTCGCCGGGCCGCACCCGCTTCGCCCAGGGCCCGGCCAGACCCTCGTCGCCGTGGATGACGAAGTCCAGCGTCATCTCGCGGTGCTCGGCGTCCCAGTGGCGGACCGTGTACGTCCGGGTCACCGGCCACTGCTCGCGGGGGAACTCCTCGCGGATCCGCTCCATGTCGAACGGCTCCGGATAGGTCGCGCCCCCGGAGGGGAAGAGCAGCTTCACATAGTGGTCGGTGCAGGTGTCCGCCGCGAACGCGGAGAGCCCCTCGCCGCCGAGGACCACGCGCTGCATGTGCGGGGTCAGCCGCTCGGTGCGGACGACCTGCGCGGTGTGCGGCTTGCGCGGCTTGCGTGCCGGACGGTCTGCCATGACGGCCTCCCTGCTCCCTGCGTGCGGTTCCCCGAGTTAGGTATACCTAAGCTAGCATCCCGAACCTGTGAGTGACCCCTGGAAACCGGTGCCGCGTGCCGCCGCTCAGGTGGTGAGCGTGGTCAGCAGCCGGTGCAGCGACCCGCCGAGCCCCCAGCGGGCCGCCAGCGCGTCCAGTGCCCCGGCGTCGCGCGGGCCGCGCGGCAGCGCCGTGGCCGTGTCCGGCAGCGGCACGTCGTCCGCCACCCGGACGACCTTCGGGGCCACCGCGAGATACGGCGCGGCCTCGGTCAGCCGCTTGCGCTGCGTGGGCGTGAGCTTCGCCTTCGGGTCGTCGACGGCGGCCTGGATCCCGGCCAGGTCCCCGAACTCGGCGAGCAGCTTCGCCGCCGTCTTCTCGCCGATGCCGGGCACCCCGGGCAGGCCGTCGCTCGGGTCGCCGCGCAGCAGCGCCAGATCGGCGTACCCGCCGCCGTCGACGCCGTACTTCTCGCGCAGCGCGGCCTCGTCGACGAGGTTGAGCGTGCCGACGCCCTTGACCGGGTAGAGCACGCGCACGCCGCGGGCGTCGTCGACCAGTTGGTACAGGTCGCGGTCGCCGGTGACGATGTCCACCGGGCCGGTGGCCCGCGCGGTGTAGGTGCCGATGACGTCGTCCGCCTCGTATCCCGCCACGCCGACACGGGCGATGCCGAGCGCGTCGAGGACCGCCTCGATGACCGGCACCTGCGGGGACAACGTGTCGGGCACCTCCTCCTCGTCCGGGCCCGCCGGGCGCTCCTCGGCCACCCGGTGCGCCTTGTAGGAGGGGATCAGCTCCACCCGCCACTGCGGCCGCCAGTCGGCGTCCATGCAGGCCACCAGATGGTCGGGCCGGTGGTCCTTCACCAGGCGGTCGATGAAGTCCAGCAGCCCGCGCACGGCGTTCACCGGCGTGCCGTCGGGCGCCCGCACCGAGTCCGGCACGCCGAAGTAGGCGCGGAAGTAGAGGGAGGCGGTGTCGAGAAGCATCAGTCGTCCGGTCACGCCTCGCATCATGCCGCAGGTGGTGCGGGGGAGGGGCGGCGGGCATGTGAACTGAATCACTCAAATGTTTGGCGCATAAGGATCGGGGCAGGCGCGCAGCCGGGCCGAAGCTGGTTGATGCATTCAACTGTTAGGGGAGCTTTGGGCCCCGTCCCTGCCCCCGAGCCAAGAGGTAAGCGTGTCAGCCAGACTAGAGGCCGAGAACCTGTACAAGGTCTTCGGCAGGAAACCGGACCAGGCAGTCCAGCGACTGCGCCAGGAAGACGTACGGGAGGAACTGCGCGCCGACGGCACCACCGCCGCGGTCATCGACGCGTCCTTCACCGTGGAGCCCGGCGAGATCTTCGTGGTCATGGGACTGTCCGGATCAGGCAAGTCCACGCTGCTGCGCATGCTCAACGGTCTGTCGGAGCCGACCGCCGGGCACGTCCGCTTCGGGGGCCAGGACCTCACCGAGCTCAGCGACCGCGAGCTGCGCGAGGTCCGTTCCAGGAAGATCAGCATGGTCTTCCAGCACTTCGCGCTCTTCCCCCACCGCAGCGTCCGTGACAACGCTGCCTACGGTCTCGAAGTGCAGGGCGTGCCCCGCGCCGAGCGCGAGCGCCGCGCCGACGAGGCGCTCGCCCTGTGCGGCCTGGCCGGCTGGGAGAAGTCCTGGCCCGACGAGCTGTCCGGCGGCATGCAGCAGCGGGTCGGCCTGGCCCGCGCGCTCGCCACCGACGCCGACCTGCTGCTGATGGACGAGTCCTTCAGCGCCCTCGACCCGCTGATCCGCCGCGACATGCAGGACCAGCTGCTCGACCTGCAGAAGACCCTGAAGAAGACCATCGTCTTCATCACCCACGACCTCAACGAGGCCATGCGCCTGGGCGACCGCATCGCCATGATGCGCGACGGCCGGATCGTGCAGATAGGCACCGCGCAGGACATCCTGATACGTCCCGCCAACGACTACGTCGCCTCCTTCACCAAGGACGTCGACCGCTCCCGCGTCCTGACCACCGCTTCCGTCATGGAGACCGACGTGCGCGGCGACGAGGCGGACTGCGACTGCGAGACCGCCACGCCCCAGACGCCGTTCTCGGAGCTGTGCGCGATCAGCGCCCGCGTGCCCCACGCGGTGGCGGTGGTCGACGGCGACCGCCGCCTGGTCGGCGTCGTCCCGGCCCAGCGCCTCATCGGCTTCCTCGGCGACGAGGACGACGTCGTCCCCGGCGTCTGCGACAACCCGCGGGACAAGGGCGGCAAGAAGGTGATCAGCCGTGCCTAGGATCCCCCTCGGCGACTGGGTCAACAGCAGCGTCGACTGGCTGCTCGACAACGTCTCCTGGCTCTTCACCTTCTTCAAGAGCGTCTTCACCGGCGCCTACGACGGCATCAACGCCGTCCTCCAGGCCCCCGAGCCGCTGCTGCTCGCCGGCATCTTCGCCGTGCTGGCCTTCTGGCTGCGCGGCACCGTCGCCGGTGTCCTCTCCTTCGTCGGATTCGCCTTCATCGACTCCCTCGGTCTGTGGGAGAACGCGATGGTCACCCTGGCGCTCCTGCTGGTCGCCACGATCATCGCCCTGGTCATCTCGGTGCCGGTGGGCATCTGGGCGGCGCGCTCGGACCGGGTGAGCGCCTTCGTGCGGCCGGTCCTGGACTTCATGCAGACGCTGCCCGCGATGATCTACCTGATCCCCGCGATCCTGTTCTTCGGGACCGGTTCCGCCCCGGGCATCGTGGCCACCCTGATCTTCGCCCTCGCCCCCGGCGTGCGCATGACCGAGCTGGGCATCCGCCAGGTCGACAAGGAACTGGTCGAGGCGGCCGAGGCGTTCGGCACCACCCCCCGCAACACCCTGCTGCGGGTCCAGCTCCCGCTGGCGCTGCCCACCGTGATGGCGGGCGTCAACCAGGTCATCATGCTCGGCCTGTCCATGGCCGCGATCGCCGGCATGGTCGGCACCGGCGGCCTCGGCGGCGACGTCATGGAGTCCATCGGCCAGCTCAACGTCGGCCTCGGTGCCGAGGCCGGTGTCGCCATCGTGATCCTGGCGATCTACCTGGACCGCATGACCAGCGCGCTGGGCACGCACGTCTCCCCGCTGGGCCGCCGGGCCGCCGCCAAGGCACGCGCCGCCAAGGGTCTGAAGATCTGGTCCTACCGCCCCCAGCCGCAGGTCGCCGTGATCGGCATCGTGATCCTCGCGCTGGTGGCCGGCGGCATGGGCATGTTCGGCGGCAGCTCCGACGACACCGCCACGGCCGCCGGCGGCAAGGACGTCGGCGCGGGCAAGAAGGTCTCCATCGGCTACATCCCCTGGGACGAGGGCGTCGCCTCCACGTTCCTGTGGAAGGAGATCCTCGAACAGCGCGGCTTCGAGGTCGAGGCCAAGCAGTTCGAGGCCGGCCCGCTCTACACCGCGCTCGCCCAGGGCAACATCGACTTCCAGACCGACTCGTGGCTGCCCACGACGCACGAGCAGTACTGGAAGAAGTACGGCAAGCAGCTCGAGGACCTCGGCTCCTGGTACGACCAGACGTCGCTGGAGCTGTCCGTCCCGGCGTACATGAAGGACATCAACTCCCTCGAGGACCTCAAGGGCAAGGCCGACCTCTTCGGCGGGAAGATCACCGGTATCGAGCCCAGCGCCGGTGAGATGAACCTGCTCAAGACCAAGGTGCTCAAGGAGTACGGCCTCGACAAGGAGTACAAGGTCGTCGACAGCTCCACGCCGGCGATGCTGGCCGAGCTGAAGCGGGCCTACAGCAAGCAGGAACCGATCGTCACCACGCTGTGGTCCCCGCACTGGGCGTACAACGACTACAAGCTGAAGAAGCTGAAGGACCCCAAGGGCGCCTGGGGCAAGGGCGACGGCGTGCACTCGCTGTCCCGCAAGGGCTTCTCGGACGACAACCCGGTCGTGGCCAAGTGGCTGAAGGACTTCTCCATGACGGAGAAGCAGCTCACCAGCCTGGAGGCCGAGATCAACAAGGCCGGCAAGGGGCAGCAGCAGGACGCCGTCCGCACCTGGCTCAAGGCCAA
Organism: Streptomyces sp. BBFR25; assembly: GCF_044590125.1. NCBI lineage: Bacteria > Bacillati > Actinomycetota > Actinomycetes > Kitasatosporales > Streptomycetaceae > Streptomyces > Streptomyces sp. BBFR25. Next base: position 1,900,584 of record NZ_CP172447.1, on the reverse strand, counting down.
CCCGGGCGTCGTCGACAAGCTCGCCCCGGTCGAGGGCGGCAGCGGCGGCACCCCCGCCGAGGCCAAGCGGACCCTCGACGTCGCCTGGTTCCCCTGGGAGGAGGACGTCGCCGTCACCTACCTGTGGAAGAACGTCCTCGAGCGGCGCGGCTACAAGATGAACCTGAAGCAGATGGACGTCGGCCCGGTCTACACCGGGCTGGCCTCCGGAGGCATCGACCTCAACTTCGACGCGTGGCTTCCCTACGCCCAGAGCAACTACTGGAACAAGCACAAGGACAACCTCGTCGACCTGGGCACCTGGTACGAACCGACCTCCCTGGAGATCGCCGTCCCCTCGTACGTGAAGGACGTCAAGTCCCTCGCCGACCTCAAGGGCAAGAGCGACCTGTTCGACGGGAAGATCATCGGCATCGAGCCCGGTACTGGTGAGATGCAGCTGCTGAAGAACGAGGTCCTGACGGGCTACGGCCTCGAGGACGAGTACGAGGTCGTCGACGGCTCCACGCCCGCCATGCTGGCCGAGCTGAAGCGCGCCCTCGCCAAGAAGGAGCCGGTCGCGGTCACCCTGTGGTCCCCGCACTGGGCCTACAGCGACTACGAGCTGACCAAGCTGAAGGACCCGAAGAAGGCCTTCGGCGAGGGCAACACGATCCGGACCATCTCCAGCAAGGACTTCCCCGAGCAGTATCCGCAGCTCACGAAGTGGATCAAGAACTTCAAGATGAGCGAGGACGAGCTGGGCAGCCTGGAGGCCGAGATCAAGGACCGCGGCCAGGGCAAGGAGGAGGAAGCCGTCGCCGCCTGGCTCAAGGACCACCCGGACATGGTCGGCCGGATGACCCCGTAACAGCGCGGTATGCAGTGACGGTCACCCCGAGGGGTGGGCCCGGTGGCGTCTCCTGACGGCGCGCCGCCGGGCCCGCCCCTCGGGTCGTTCCCGGACCGGCCACGGTAGGAATTCGGCCAACCACGGAGCGCCAGGCCCCGGCCTGAGCATCCCCCGACCGGGGCGCGAGCGGCTGGCGGGAACATGCGGGACCGCCCACGCCTTGAACCGGTAGGGCCCGCGGACCGGTCCGTCGATGGCGAGAAACGTGAGGTCGCGGCCACCGCACCGTGACATCGATGTGACGGCCGCATGAAACGGTTTGCCGAACATGCGTAGGGTGCAGAGAACTCATCAGGAGGCCGGCGCCCCGCACGGGGCACGGTGACGGTACGACGACGGGCGAAGGAGGGAGCCGGAGCGATGGGCGACCACAAAGATCAGCACCTCCGGGTGGGCGCGGCCGTACGGCGGCGGCGCCGGGACCTCGAACTCACCCTCGCCGTGGTGTCCGAGCGCAGCGGCCTGTCCGTGCCCTTCCTGAGCCAGATCGAGAACGACCGGGCGCGGCCCAGCCAGACCTCCCTGGAGAAGGTGGCCGACGCCCTGCGCACCACCGCCGTGGAGCTGCTCGCCGCGGCCGACCCCGCGTGCAGCGTCGACGTGGTCCGCGCCGAGGACCCCGACCCCGAGCTGGCACCCAGGGTGCGCTCCCTGGTGCGCGGGCACCACCAGATGCACGCCTCCGAGTTCACCGGCGACCACGACGCCGGCCGGGAACTGCAGTACCGCAACGACCAGTTGATGTTCGTCGCCGAGGGCGCCGTGGAGATCGAGGCCGAGGGCCGCGCCTACCGGCTCGGGCGCGGCGACACGCTGTACCTCACCGGCGGGGTGCGGCACCGCTGGCGGGCCACGGTGGCGGACACCCGGCTGATCGTCGTCGCCGTCGCCGAGCACATCGAGGCGGTCCGGGAAGGGCCGCGCCGGTGAGGCCGCGCCGGTGAGGGTGGTCTCGCTGGTGCCGTCGCTGACCGAGGCGGTGGCCCGTACGGTGCCGGGCGCCCTGGTCGGCGCCACCGACTGGTGCACCCACCCGGCCCCCCTCGACGTCGTCCGCGTCGGCGGCACCAAGAACCCGAAGACCGACCGGATCCTCTCCCTTGCCCCCGACCTGGTCGTCGCCAACGAGGAGGAGAACCGCGCCCCCGACCTCGACGCCCTGCGCGCGGCGGGCGCCGAGGTGCTGGTGACCGAGGTGCGCACCGTCCCCCAGGCCTTCACCGAACTGGACCGGGTGCTGACCGCCTGCGGCGCGCCCTCCCGGCCCCGCTGGCTGGACGAGGCACAGGCCGCCTGGGCGGATCCGCCCGCACCCGCGCGGCGCGTCACGGCCGTCGTGCCCGTCTGGCGCAGGCCCTGGATGGTGCTGGGCCGGGACACCTTCGCGGGGGACGTCCTGGCCCGCCTCGGCGTCGACCACGTGTACGCCGCCCATGCCGAGCGCTACCCGCAGGTCCCGCTGGACGAGCTGCGGGCGGCCCGCCCGGACGTCGTGGTGCTGCCGGACGAGCCGTACCGCTTCACCGCCGACGACGGCCCGGAGGCCTTCCCCGGCCTGCCCTGCGCCCTCGTCGACGGGCGGTACCTCACGTGGTACGGGCCGTCACTGGCGAAGGCGCCCCGGGCGCTGGCCGCGGCCCTGCGAGCAGCACGCCGCTGAGCAGACCCCGGGCGGTGTGCACGGCGGCGACGGCCCAGGCGGCCACGAGCAGGGCGTACAGGGCGACGGTGAGCCCGTCGTAGACGACCAGCCCCGTCCGACGGGCCAGCGCCTCGGCGCCGGTGACACAGGTGCCCACCGGGAAGGTGAACGACCACCACGTCATCGAGAAGCGCATGCCCTCCCGGCGGGCCCGCACGACGTGCGCGACGGCGAACGCCAGCCACATCAGCGCGAAGCCCGTCACGGGCACCCCGTACAGCACGGCGAAGACCGCGAAGCCCTCGGCGTACGGCCCCGGCACGACGCCCGGCGCCAGGTCCGCGAACTTTCCCACGGCGGTCGTCGACTGTCCGAGCGGGCCGAGGACGAGGAACAGCGACGGGGTGAGCGCGAGCGGCAGCGGGCCGCCGGTGAGCAGCCTGCCGAAGATCACCGGGAGCGTCACCAGGGTCGCGAACAGGCTCACGCCGAACATCGCGACGCAGGCGAGCAGCAGCGTCTGGCGGGGCTGCCCCGGCGGGAGGTGCGGGACCAGCAGCGGACCGACGGCCGCGGACACCATCGGCGCGACGAGCGGCAGCAGCCACACCGGGCTGGCCTGCCCCGGCTCGATGCGGTGGCGTACGGCCATCAGGTACGGCACGGCGACCGCCGCCGCGAGCCCGATCACCGTACCGGCGGTGAACAGCACCGTGTCCAGGGCGACCGCGGCCGAGGTGCCGATCCAGTCCCGGCCGAGGACCAGGGCGCCGCCGCCGACGGCCAGCAGGGCCATCGACAGACAGCCGTAGAACGGGGCCGCGGCCGGGTCCAGGAGATGCGCGCGGGCCTGGTCGCGGTGGTGGCGCCAGTGCAGGGACCGGGCCACCAGCAGCACCGCCAGCAGGAGGAGGGACAGGGCCCAGACCGCGGTGCAGACGGCCCGCAGGCCGGGTACGTGCCCCGGGAGCGCGGCTCCCGCCGTACCGACGATGGCGGTGCCCATGACGCAGGCGTACCAGTTGGGTCCGAGATGACGCACGGCCGGGACCCGCCGGACGGCCGGGCCGACGGCGGGGGAGGGGGAGGGGGAGGGCGCTGGAGAGCGGTGCTGGGCTGCGGTGACCATGGCTCCACCGTCCCGGCGGGCGAAGCTCCTGACCAGGGAGCATGTCCCTATGAGGACATAAGCTGGAGTTATGAGCAGGAGTACGGCGAGCGGGGCGGGGAACGGCGTGGGCGGCACGGAGGGCGGGCACGCGGGCCGGGCACGGTCCGTGGCGGGTTCGCTGGCACACCGGGTGCCAGACCTCGGCGCGATGGAGCTGCTGCTGGCGGTGGCGCGCCTGGGCAGTCTCGGCGGGGCGGCGCGCGAGCTGGGGATCACCCAGCCGGCCGCCAGCAGTCGCATCCGCTCGATGGAGCGGCAGCTGGGCGTCGCCCTGGTGGACCGCTCGCCGCGCGGCTCCCGGCTCACCGACGCGGGCGCGCTGGTCACGGACTGGGCGCGGCGGATCGTGGAGGCCGCCGAGGCGTTCGACGCGGGCGCGCAGGCGCTGCGGGACCGGCGGGACTCGCGGCTCCGTGTCGCGGCGAGCATGACGATCGCCGAGTACCTGCTGCCGGGGTGGCTGGTCGCGCTGCGCACCCAGTTGCCGGACACGGCGGTGTCGCTGCTCGCGGGCAACTCGGCGGCGGTGGCGGAGCGCCTGCTGGCCGACGAGGCCGACCTCGGCTTCGTGGAGGGGGTCAGCGTGCCGACCGGCCTCGACTCCGCGGTCATCGGCCACGACCGGCTCGTCGTGGTGGCCGCGCCGGGCCACCCCTGGGCCCGCCGCAGGCGCCCGCTGGCGGCGGCGGAGCTGGCGGCCACCCCGCTGATCCTGCGGGAGAAGGGCTCGGGCACCCGGCAGGTGCTGGACGCGGCGCTGGGCGGTCTGGCCCGCCCCCTGATCGAACTGTCCTCGACCACGGCGGTGAAGGCGGCCGCGGTCGGCGGCGCCGGTCCCTCCGTCCTCAGCGAACTCGCCGTCGGCGAGGAACTGACCACCCGGCGTCTGGTGAGCGTCCCCGTGGCGGACGTCGTCCTGGCCCGCGACCTGCGAGCGGTATGGCCCACCGGCCACCGCCCCACCGGCCCGGCCCGCCAACTGCTGTCCCTGACCCGGGCGTAGGCACGCGGCCGGTCCCGCCCAGCTAGGGGGGTGTCGGTTGGATCAGGCCGGCTCCGGTCGACGGCGCCTTGTTGCCGGCCCGACCCCGCGACCCCGGCAAGATCCAAACGACGGCCCCCTAGGTGGCATCCGTTTCACGAGCGGCGGTCGCGGCGTAGTCGGTCGGGGTCAGGCCGTAGTACTTGCGGAAGGCGCGGGCGAAGTGGCCGCTGTCGGCGAACTGCCAGCGGGCGGCTATCTCCGTGACGGTCATGCGCCGGTGCGGTGCGACGAGCGCGCGGCGTGCTTCCTCGAGGCGGCGGCGCCGGATGTAGGTGCTCAGCGGTCGGCCCTCCCTGGCGAAGGCCCGTTGGAGGGTACGCGGGGAGACGTTCAGCTCCCGGGCGAGAGCAGAGGGGGACAGGGCCGGGTCGGTGAGGCGGCGGTCGGCCAGGTCCCGCGCGGCTTGGGCCAGGGCCGGCGACAACAGGGGCTCCACGTCGTCCAGGCCGCCCCCGGCGGCGGCCCGGGCCAGCTCGGCCAGGGTGTTGCGGGCGGCGTCGAGCCCGGCCGGCCCGAGACGGTCCAGCATCCGGTCCACCATGGCGGCGTGCGCCGTGAGCAGCCGCACCTCGGCGGTGTCGGCCGGACCGGAGGCCGGCCCGCCCCGTCCGGGCCGCACCTCCGCGGCGGGCAGGACGAGTACCTGCACGGCGGTGTGCGGCGCCGCGGAGAAGTGGGACAGCCTTCCCGTCTGTACCAGCAGGCGGCCGGCCGGTGCCGTGTGCTCGGCTCCTCCCGGTTCCTCGAACCGCCAGGTCCCCCGGTGGACGATCCACAGGCGTACGTGATCGTCGGCCCCGACCCGTCGGCCCGCCGTCCGCAGGGCGGCCGCGGTCTCGAAGCGGTTGAACATCATGTCCCGCACCCTGAACCCGCGGGACCGCGCCGAGAAGCCGGACACGGTCGTCCGGCGGAAGGGCGCCAGCGCGAAGGTCTCGCCCATCCGGCTCCGCCACGCGTGTGCGAAGTCGCTGAAGGCGTTCGCGCCGCTCACGTCTGCCGAGAAAGTGCCACTCATCGTTGTCGCGAATCTCCCGTTCGGGCTGACGCGCCGGTCCGAGGCGCCGAGACCACACGCTTCCTACGGTTGTTCCGGCATGCATCGAAGAGCCGACATCCGCGGTCCGGAATGTCGATACAAGGGTAACGAGGTAGCGAATTGAGCACGCTCGCGATCGTGGGCGCAGGTCCGCAACTGGGGCGCTCGATCGGCCGGCGGTTCGCCGCCGAGGGGGTCGACGTGGCGCTGATCGCCCGCAGCCGTACGACGCTGCAGGCGGTGGCCGACGACTTGGCCGACACGGGCGTGCGGGCCGAGGCGTTCCCCGCCGACGTGACCGACCGTCCCGCTCTGCACGCGGCGCTCACCGCCGCCGAGGAGCGGCTGGGACCGATCGACATACTCGAGTACTCGCCCGCGCCGTCCCCGGCCGACCTGCGCCGGGCGCCGCTGGTCGAGGCCACGAAGGTCACCGTCGACTCCGTTCTGGCCCAGCTGGACCTCTATCTGCTCGGGGGTGTGGCGGCGGTGCAGCACGTCCTGCCCGGCATGCTGGAGCGCGGCACGGGGACGATCCTGGTCAGCAGCGGGGCGGGGTCGGGGCCGGTGATCGCCCCGCACGTGGCGAACGTGCAGATCGCCACCGGCGGTATGCGCAACTGGATCCTCAACCTGCACGCGGCGCTCTCCGGCACCGGCGTCTACGCCGCGCACGTGGCGATCGCCGCCTACATCGGCCAAGGGGGCCACGACTCCCAGCCGCAGACGATCGCCGACGCCTACTGGCGGCTGCACACCGAGCGCACCGAACCCGAGCTGGTCATCCAGGATCTGCCGGACGACTACCTGGAAAGGGGGTTGGCGGACAAGTTCGTCGAGCCCTGAGCCGCAGGCGGCCGCACGGCCACCGGCTCCGGCCGCAGGAAGCGTCGTCCGCCCGTAACGACGGGCAGCACAGACCGAGGAGACCACCATGGTGACCGACCCCGCGCTGCGCGACGTCCACGTCCCGCACCTCTATCCCGAACGGCAGATCGATCTCGGCGAGATCACCATGAACTATGCCGAGGCCGGTGACCCGGATCGGCCCGCCGTGCTGCTGATCCCCGAGCAGACGGGCTCCTGGTGGTCGTACGAGGAGGCGATGGGCCTCCTCGCGGAGCACTTCCACGTCTACGCCGTCGACCTGCGGGGCCAGGGGCGCAGCAGTTGGACCCCGAAGCGCTACAGCCTCGACAACTTCGGCAACGACCTGGTCCGGTTCATCGCCCTGGTGGTGAGGCGGCCCGTCGTCGTCGCGGGCAATTCCTCCGGCGGCGTCCTCGCGGCCTGGCTGTCGGCGTACTCCATGCCCGGTCAGCTCCGGGGCGTCCTGTGCGAGGACCCGCCGCTCTTCGCGTCCGAACTCGTCCCGGCGCACGGTCATTCGGTCCGGCAGGCGGTGGGGCCGGTGTTCGACCTCTTCCGCACGTTTCTCGGCGACCAGTGGAGCGTGGGTGACTGGGAGGGGTTCTGCCGCGCGGCCGGAGTCTCGTCGTCGCCGATGGCGCGGTCCTTCGTGGCGGACGTGATCCCGCAGCACCTCAAGGAGTACGACCCGGAATGGGCCCGGGCCTTCTACGAGGGGACCGTCGGGCTGAACTGCCCGCACGAGCGCATGCTGGGCCAGGTCAGAACGCCGGTGCTCCTCACGCACCACATGCGCGGCACCGACCCGGAGACCGGGAACCTGATCGGGGCGCTTTCCGACGACCAGGCCGCGCAGGCCCGGCGGTTGATGGAGTCGGCGGGGGTGAAGGTCGACTACGAGTCGGTGCCGGACGCAACGCACATGATGCACCAGTCGGAACCGGCGCGGTACGCCGAGATCTTCACGCGCTGGGCGGCCACGCTGGCCCGGTGACCGGGTGTCGCGCGGTCGGGCTCACCTCGTCCTCGCGGCGGCGGGCGGTCAAGGCTCTTCAGTGCAGCGGCGCCGGTGCTGCCGCCTACCGTGCCTCCGGAATGCCGGCGGAGTTCGCTGACGCCCTTGCCGCCGTCGAGCGCGGAATCAAGGAGGGGCGCGAGGACCAGGTCAGCACCGCGGTGCTCGAACCGACCGGTCGTCCGTCGCGCGCCTTTGCCGCATTCGTCTCCGACCACGCGTACGAGCGGACGCAGTACCTGAACGGTCGGGGCGGCGCCGAACCGGCTGGTCGCCCCGCGGGTACGCGGGCGGTCCGCTCGGTCCGTTCGTGCCGCGTTCACCGGGCCCCTCAGCCCGCTCGTGCCGCGTCCACAAGGGCCCGCATCACGCGTGTGTCCTCGCCCATCTCCGGGTGCCACTGGACGCCCAGGACCCAGCCGGGGGCGGAGGGCAGTTCGAGGGCCTCCACGGTGGCGTCCGCCGCGTGCGCCGACGCGATCAGGCCGGTGCCGAGACGGTCCACCGCCTGGTGGTGATACGTCGGCACGAACGTCTCCTCCGGTACGGCACCGGCGTACAGCGTCCCCGGCACCGGCCGGACCAGGTGGCCGCCGAACACGCCCACCGCCTCGGCGTGCCCCTCGATGTGCTGAACCAGGGTGCCGCCCAGGGCGACGTTGAGCAGCTGCATGCCCCGGCAGACGCCCAGCAGCGGGACGCCCGCGGACAGCGCCGCCTCGATGAGCGCCAGCTCCCAGGTGTCCCGCGCCCGGGCGGGCGGGCCGGTGCGCGGATCGGGCTCGGCGCCGTAACGGACCGGCTCCACGTCCGGGCCGCCCGCGATCACCAGCCCGTCGACGCGGGCGACGGCCGCGGCGGCGTGCTCCGGCGCGTCCGGCGGGAGCATCGCGGCCAGCCCGCCCACCCGCTGCACCAGCCGCGGGTACCCGGCCGGCAGCAGCGCGGCCTCCAGCTCCCACACGCCCCAGCGCGCACCGGACTCCAGATACGTACTGACACCGATCAGCGGCCGGTCGCCCATCCGTCCTCCAGACAATGAACCGTTCTCATACCTTTGCCGGAGCGTGCGCCCCCGGCGGCGTTCAGGTCAGGAACCCGCGCAGCAGCGCCGCCGTCCCCGCGCAGTGCTCCCGCGCGATCTCCCGCGCCCCGTCCGCGTCCCCGTCGAGCACCGCCGCCACCAGCGCGGCGTGCTGGCGCTGGGAGTGCTCCAGGTTGCGCACCAGCAGCGGGATGCAGTCCAGCAGGTCGTTGAGGGTGGCGCGGACCGCCGCGTACTGCGCCGCCAGCGCCGGTGAGCCGCACAGCTCCGCCAGGGTGAGGTGCAGCATCGTGTCCAGCCGCCGGTAGTGCGCCAGCGGCGCGTCCCGCGTACCGGCCAGCGCCCCGCGCAGCCGCGCCGCCCCCGTGTCCGTCAGCCCGTGCGCCGCGCACAGCCCGGCCGCGCCCGCCTCCAGCACCTCCCGGAAGCGCAGTACGTCCTCGATGTCGACCCCCGTCACCCGGCGCCGCAGCTCGTCCTCGCCGCCCGCGTCCGCGCGGGGCAGCACGAACGTTCCGCCGTAGCGCCCCCGCCGCGCCTCGACCAGGCCCTGCTCCTGGAGCACTCGCAGCACCTCGCGCAGCGTCACCCGGCTGATTCCCAGCCGCTCCGCCAGCTCCCGCTCGGCCGGCAGCCGCTCGCCCCCCGCCACCAGGCCCAGCCGGACGACCTGGAGGATCTGCTCCAGCGCCTCCTCGAAGCCGTTTCCGGCCCGCACCGGTCGCAGCACCGGCGCCAGCCGGTCCGTCACGCTCCCGGCGCTCCCGGCACTCCCGGCGGATTCCTTCCGCACGCGGCCGCGCCCCCTTCCCAACCAAAGGTTCCCGGCAATACCTTATGGCTCCCGGCCAGAAGGAGGCTCCCCCCGTGGCAGACCGCACACCCCCGCTCGGGGTCGAGGAACTGCACGCCCTCGTCGCCGCCGGTGACATCGACACCGTCGTCCTGGCCTTCCCCGACATGCAGGGCCGCCTCCAGGGCAAGCGGTTCGCCGCGCGCTTCTTCCTCGACGAGGTCCTGGAACACGGCACCGAGGGCTGCAACTACCTCCTCGCCGTCGACGCCGACATGAACACCGTCGACGGCTACGCCATGTCCTCCTGGGACCGCGGCTACGGCGACTTCGCGATGCACGCCGACCCGGCCACCCTGCGCCGGCTCCCCTGGAACGAGGGCACCGCGATGGTCGTCGCCGACCTCGCCTGGGAGGACGGCTCCCCGGTGCTCGCCGCGCCCCGCCAGATCCTGCGCCGCCAGCTGGAACGGCTCGCCGGGCACGGGTACACCGCGCAGGTCGGCACCGAGCTGGAGTTCATCGTCTTCCGGGACACCTACGAACACGCCTGGGACGCGGGCTACCGCGGCCTGACCCCGGCCAACCAGTACAACGTCGACTACTCCGTGCTCGGCACCGGCCGCGTCGAACCCCTGCTGCGCCGCATCCGCAACGAGATGGCCGGCGCCGGGCTCACCGTCGAGTCCGCCAAGGGCGAGTGCAACCCCGGCCAGCACGAGATCGCCTTCCGCTACGACGAGGCCCTGGTCACCTGCGACCAGCACGCGGTCTACAAGACCGGCGCCAAGGAGATCGCCGCCCAGGAGGGCATGTCCCTCACCTTCATGGCCAAGTACAACGAGCGCGAGGGCAACTCCTGCCACATCCACCTCTCGCTCGCCGATGCCGACGGCCGCAACGCGATGGCCGACGGCACCGGCATGTCCGAGGTCATGCGGCACTTCCTCGCCGGACAACTGGTGGCGCTGCGCGAGTTCTCCCTCCTCTACGCCCCGCACATCAACTCCTACAAGCGCTTCCAGCCCGGCTCCTTCGCCCCCACCGCCGTCGCCTGGGGCCACGACAACCGCACCTGCGCCCTGCGCGTCGTCGGCCACGGCCGCTCGCTCCGCTTCGAGAACCGGCTCCCCGGCGGCGACGTCAACCCGTACCTCGCGGTGGCCGGTCTGGTCGCGGCCGGGCTGCACGGCATCGAGCAGCGGCTGGAGCTGCCCGAGCCCTGCCCCGGCAACGCGTACGCCGCCGACTTCGAGCACGTCCCCACCACCCTGCGCGAGGCCGCCGAGCTGTGGGAGAACAGCGCCCTCGCCAAGGCCGCCTTCGGGGACGAGGTCGTCGCCCACTACCGCAACATGGCGCGCGTCGAACTGGACGCGTACGACGCCGCCGTCACGGACTGGGAACTGCGCCGCTCCTTCGAACGCATGTGAGGCACCGGTTGTCCGAGAAACTCCCTGACGCACTTCGGGTACTGAACCCCGCCACCGAAGAGGTCGTCGCCACCGTCCCCGCCGCCTCCGCCGCCGACGTGGACGCAGCCGTCGCCCGCGCCGCCCGCGCCCAGACGGCCTGGGCCGCCCTCGCACCCGGCGACCGGGCCCGGCTGCTGCGCCGCTTCGCCGCCACCGTCGACGAGCACCTGGAGGAGCTGGCCCGCCTGGAGGTCCGCCAGGCCGGTCACCTCCTCGGCAACGCCCGCTGGGAGGCCGGCAACGTCCGCGACCTGCTGGACTACGCAGCCGGGGGAGTGGAGCGGCTCACCGGACGCCAGATCCCCGTGGCCGGCGGCCTGGACGTCACGCTCCTCGAACCGCTCGGCGTCGTCGGCGTCATCGCCCCCTGGAACTTCCCCATGCCGATCGCGGCCTGGGCCACCGCACCGGCGCTCGCGGCGGGCAACGCGGTCCTCCTCAAGCCCGCCGAGACGACCCCGCTCACCGCGCTCCGCCTGGCCGAACTCGCCCTGGCGGCGGGCCTGCCCGAGGGCCTGTTCCAGGTGCTGCCCGGGCACGGGCCCGTCGCGGGGGACGCGCTCGTCGAGCACCCGGGCGTCGCCAAGATCGTCTTCACCGGGTCCACGGCCGTCGGGCGGCGGGTGGCCGCCAAGGGCGCGGCGCTCCTCAAACCCGTCACCCTCGAACTCGGCGGCAAGAGCCCCAACATCGTCTTCGCCGACGCGGACATCGAGGCCGCCGCTGCCGCCACTCCCATGTCCTTCCTGGACAACGCGGGCCAGGACTGCTGCGCCCGCACCCGCATCCTCGTCCAGCGGTCCGTGTACGACCGTTTCCTGGAACTCCTCGCCCCCGCGATCGAGGCCGTCCGCGTCGGCGACCCGGCCGACGAGAGCACCGAGATGGGCCCGCTGATCTCCCGCGCACAGCTGGAGCGCGTCCGCTCCCACGTCCCCGCCGACGCCGCCGGCATCCGCGGCAAGGCGCCCGAGGGCGGCCCCGGCTTCTGGTTCCCGCCCACCGTCCTCACCGGCGTCGACGCGCACGCGCGCGTGGCCGTCGAGGAGGTCTTCGGACCCGTCGCCGTCGTGCTGCCCTTCGCGGACGAGGACGACGCGATCCGCCTGGCCAACGCCACCGAATACGGCCTGTCCGGCTCACTGTGGACCCGGGACGTCGGCCGCGCCCTGCGCGTGTCGGGCGCGGTGCGCGCCGGGAACCTGTCCGTCAACTCCCATGCCAGCGTCCGCTACTGGACACCGTTCGGCGGGTTCAAGCAGTCCGGCCTCGGCCGCGAACTGGGGCCGGACGCGCTGACCGCGTTCACCGAGACCAAGAACGTCTTCATCAGCACCACCCCATCGAGCACGGAGGGCCCCGCACAGTGAGCGAAGACATCGTCTGCCGCAGGCTCGTCGGCCGCAGTGCCGTCGTCACCGGAGCGGCCAGCGGCATCGGCCTCGCCACCGTCCGCCGACTGGCCTCGGAGGGCGCCCACGTCGTCTGCGGCGACGTGGACGAGACCCGGGGCAAGGCCGCCGCCGAGGAGAGCGGCGGCATCTTCGTCAGGGCCGACGTCACCGACCCCGAGCAGGTCGAGGCGCTGTTCGCGGCGGCGTACGACACCTACGGCAGCGTCGACGTCGCGTTCAACAACGCCGGCATCTCGCCGCCCGACGACGACTCCATCCTGGAGACCGGCCTGGAGGCGTGGAAGCGCGTCCAGGAGGTCAACCTCACCTCCGTCTACCTGTGCTGCAAGGCCGCCATCCCCTACATGCGGCGCCAGGGCCGGGGGTCCATCATCAACACCGCGTCCTTCGTGGCCCGGATGGGCGCGGCCACCTCGCAGATCTCGTACACCGCCTCCAAGGGCGGCGTCCTCGCCATGTCCCGGGAACTGGGCGTGCAGTTCGCGCGGGAGGGCATCCGCGTCAACGCGCTGTGCCCGGGGCCGGTCAACACCCCGCTCCTCCAGGAGCTGTTCGCCAAGGACCCGGAGCGGGCCGCGCGCCGCCTCGTGCACATCCCGGTGGGGCGGTTCGCCGAGGCCGAGGAGATCGCCGCCGCCGTCGCCTTCCTGGCCAGCGACGACTCCTCCTTCGTCAACGCCACGGACTTCCTGGTGGACGGCGGGATCTCCGGGGCGTACGTCACACCGCTGTAGAACACCGCGTACGGCGTCCTACAGTGCCGGGATGAGCATGACGCCGCCGCCCGGCTGGTACCGCGACCCGTCGGCCCCGCACCAGGAACGGTGGTGGGACGGCACCGCCTGGACGGAGCACCGCCGCGCTCCGGAACCCGTCGGCTACGGTCCCGCGGTGGGCGCCGCGGGCCCCGGGCCGCGCACGGGCACCGGCGGACGGGGGAAGGCCGTCGCCCTCACCGCCGCCGCGGCCGTGCTGGTCGCGGCGATCGTCACCGGCGTGTTCGTCCTCGGCGAGGACGACGGCGGCAGCCCGCGGACGCGGACCCCGCCGGTCACCGAGACCGCCACCGGCCCCGCCCCGGTGAGCGACCCGCCGTCCCCCTCACCCACCGCCTCCGGACCCTCCGCCGACGACCCGGCCCTGGTCGAGGACCAGCTCAACGGCATCACCTTCCCGCTGCCGGACGGCTGGGTCCCGCCCAAGTACGTCGCCGAGGACGACGTCATGATGACCACCGACGGCACCTACGACTGCCCCGCCGACGGCGGCGTGTGCCGACACGGCCTCGTCGTCTCCCGCACCGTCACGGCGAACGCCGAGTCCTCCCCGAAGGCCCTGGCCCGGCAGGACATCGAGGACGCGGCCGACGACGCCTACGACCGCGACCTGGTCGGCAACAAGCCCTTCGGCGGCATCGTGTCCCACGAGGAGGTGGCGTCCGGCCCCGTCGCGGTCGCCGGACGCGCCGGGTACTACGTGCGCTGGCGGGTGAGGACGGCCGAAGGACCCGGCGGTCACGTGCAGTCGATGGTCTTCCCGTCCACCGTCGGCACCGAGTCCCCGATCCTCGTCCGCTACGTCTTCGACGCGGGCGAGGACGGGCCGCCCCTGGCGGACATGGACCGGATCACCAAGGGCATCCGGCCCATCGGCGACGCGGACACCGGCGGCGGCGTGGGCAGCGGCATCGGCCCGACGGACTGACCCCGGCCCGCGGTGCCCGCGCTACAGGAAGGTCTGCCCCTCGCCCCGGTACGTCGGCACCGTCGCCGTCACCGCGTCCCCCTCCACCAGGTGCAGCGCGTCGAACCGCTCGCACAGCTCCCCGGCCTTGGCGTGCCGGAACCACACCTTGTCGCCGATCAGCAGATCGTCGGCGGGCGAGCCCAGCAACGGCGTCTGCACCTCGCCCGGGCCCTCCTGGGGGTCGTAGCGCAGCTCCTCGGGCAGGTACGGCACCGGCAACCGGTCGGCCCCGGCCGCACCCGAGGCCGGATAGCCGCCGCCGAGCACGGTCACGACCCCGACCCCCGGCCGCCGTACGACGGGCTGGGCGAACAGCGCGGCCGGACGACCGCTGAACGACGTGTAGTTGTCGAACAGGCGCGGCACGTACAGCCCGGAGCCGGCCGCGATCTCCGTCACCGCGTCCTCGGCGGCGGTGTGCTGCACGCTGCCCGTACCGCCGCCGTTGACGAACTCCAGACCGGGCACCACGGCCCGTACCGCCCGCACCACGGCCGCCCGCCGCTCGGCCAGCTCCCGGCGGGCGGCGGCCTGCATCAGCCGCACGGCACGCGACCGGAACGGACGCCCCGCCACCGCGTCGCCGACCCCGGCGACATGCCCCTCGTACGCCATGATGCCGACGACCTCGAACCCCGGCCGGCGGGCCACCGCGCGGGCCAGGTCGGCGACCTCGGCGGGGGAGTGCAGCGGCGAGCGCCGGGCCCCGACCCGCACCCGGCCGCCGAGCAGCCTCAGCGAGGTGTCCAACTCCAGGCACACCCGCACGACTTCCCGGCCGCCGCCGCCCTCGCGCGCCGCGTCGACCAGGTCCAGCTGGGCCACGTCGTCGACCATCACCGTCACGGCGGCGGCGAGCTTGGGGTCGGCGGTCAGCTCGGCGTACCCGGCGCGGTCCGCCGACGGATAGGCGAGCAGCACGTCCTCGAAACCGGAGCGCGCCAACCACAGGGACTCGGCAAGCGTGAACGACATGACGCCCGCGAAACCGTCCCGGGCCAGGACCCGTTCCAACAGCGCACGACAGCGTACGGACTTGCTGGCGACCCGGATCGGCTTCCCGCCGGCCCGGCGGAGCAGGTCGTCCGCGTTGGCGTCGAAGGCCTCCAGGTCCACGATCGCCACGGGGGCGTCCAGATGGGCGGTGGCCCGGTCGTAGCGGGCCCGGTCGGCGGCGCGTGCGGTCATGGACGCAGCCTGCCAGACAGGATTACCGCGGGGTAGGGGGACGATCCGGGCCAATGCCACGGGCGTGCGGACTGGTTCCCCCTCCGGCGGGGTCACGCCGTAGAGTGACGCGCACGCACGGCGGGCCCCACCCCGGCGGCAGGGCCCTGGAGGCCGCGCCGGGATGGTGGTCCTCCCGAGCGGGTATGCGTGCCCGGGACGGAACGGTTCCGCGCCGGGCCGGGCAGGAGACGACCACGGCCAGGACCACCGTCTCCGGCCCTTTCGGAGAGACGGGCCGGGGCCCGGGGAAACGGGGGGTGCATGAGCACGGAAGCGCGCCGCGCCTCCCTCCCCCCGCACCCCGAGACCCCACCCCGCCCGCAGACCCCACCCCGCCCCGCGACGCCCCCGAGCCCCGAGTCGGCTCCGTCGCGCCCCGAGTCCGCGCCCGGTCCGCCGCCCCCGCCGGGCCCCGGCACGGCACATCGGCCGACCTCGCCCCATCCGGAGCCCCCGGCCCGCCCCGCGACGCCGCCGCGTCCGGAGTCGGCTCCGTCGCGCCCCGAGTCCGCGCCCGGTCCGTCGTCCACGCCGGGCCCCGGCAGGGCACTTGGGTCGACCTCGCCCCTTCCGGAGCCCCCGGCCCGCCCCGCGATGCCGCCGCGTCCGGAGTCGGCTCCGTCGCGCCCCGGGTCCGCGCCCGGTCCGTCGTCCACGCCGGGCCCCGGCACGGCGCTTCGGCCGACCTCGCCCCATCCGGAGCCCCCGGCCCGCCCCGCGACGCCGCCGCGCCCCGAGTCGGCTCCGTCGGCGCCGCCGCGCCCCGAGTCCGCGCGCGGTCCGCGGACTGCTTCTCGCCCCGACGCCGCGCCGGGCTTCGGTGAGGCCGCGCGTCCGGCGGGCGGCTCCCGTCCGCCGACACCGCCGACCCCGGGCGTTCCACCCCGCCCGGCGCAGGCGCCCGCGGCGGAGCGCGGCGGCGACGCGCGGTCCGGTGCGCGGCGGGACACCGCCGCGTCCTCCCCCGGGGGGCCGACGACGGCCGGTGACGGCCGCGCGGACTCCGGTGCCCGCACCCGCTACCCGCGCTTCCGGCTCGGTGAGCCCCGGCCCGCCGACGACGCGCCGCCACCCCGCGCCTCCGCCCGCTTCCCCGACTCCGCGCCGACCGTCGGTCGTGGTGACGCCCCGTCCGCCGGAGGCGCACCCCAGGCGCCGGCCCGCCGTCCCGGCGCCCCCGCGCAGACCCCGACCGAGACGACCGCGCGCCTGCGCCCGGTCCCGGCGGAAACGGAACCGGAGCCGAGACCGGAGCCCGCGGCTCGACCGGCACCCGCCCCGTCTGCCGGCCCGGCGGACCGCCCCGCCGCCCCCGACCCCGCCTTCTCCTGGAGCAGCCCGATCGACATGCGGCCCCGGGTCTCGTTCGGGGAGCCCGAGGGGTACGACGCACTGGCCCGGCCGCGTCCGCTCGGCGGGCGCCCGCGGCCGCAGGCCGTCGCCGCCGCCGTCTGCCTCGTCCTCGGCGTGGGGCTCCTCACCGGCGCCGTCACCGGCAGCTGGCTCGCCGGAGACTCCGGGGACGACGGCGCGCGCAGCGCGTTCGCCGAGGCCGGGGACCTGTGGCACAGCGTGCCCGTCGACCAGCTGTTCCCGCCCACCGTCCAGGGCAAGGGCGCGGGCCCCGGCGGAGCCGACCGCACCTGGACGCGGGTCGCGGTCGCCCCGGACGGCGACTGCGCGGGCGCCTTCGACCCGCTCCTCGCCAAGGTGCTCGACCCGGTCGGCTGCTCCCGGCTGCTGCGCGCCACCTACACCGACGCCACCCAGAGCCACGTCACCACCGTCGGCCTGCTCTTCACCAAGGCCGACGCCGCAGCCATGACCGCGCTGGCGGGCCGGTTCGAGAAGGAGGGCCTGGGCCGCCGGGAGGACCTCATGCCCCTGCCGTACGCGGCGAAGGACACGGTCGCCGCGGGCTTCGGCGCACCGCAGCGGGCCTCCTGGACCGTCTCCGTCCTCACCGACGCCCCCGTCGTCGTCTACGCCGTCTCCGGCTGGGCCGACGGCCGCACCGTCGACGAGCCCGAACCCGCCGAGGAGGCCATCGAGTCCGGCGCCACCTCGGCGTCCGCCCAGGCCGGTCTCGGCCACGAGGCGCAGGGCCTCGCCGACCGCGTCGAACGCGCCCTGCGCAAGAACGTCGGCGCCCCCACGGAGCACCCCTCGTGACCCCCGCCGACCTCCGCCGCAGGACCGGGGCCCTGAGCCTCCTCCTCGCCGCCGCCCTGGTCCTGGTCCCGGCCCCCGCCGCGCACGCCGACGGCATCCGCGCCCAGCAGTGGGCCCTGGACGCCATGCACACCCAGGAGGCGTGGCGCACCACCAAGGGCGCGGGCGTCACCGTCGCCGTCCTGGACACCGGCGTCGAGGCCGACCACCCCGACCTGACCGGCAACGTCCTGCCCGGCAAGGACCTGGTCGGCTTCGGCGCGAGCGAGGGCGACCGCTCCTGGGCCCGGCACGGCACCGCCATGGCCGGGATCATCGCCGGTCACGGACACGGCACCGGCAACGCCGAAGGCGTCATGGGCATCGCCCCGGAGGCCAGGATCCTCCCCCTGCGCGTGATCCTGGAGGACGGCGACCCCTCCCGCGTCAAGGCCCGCAAGACCCGCGGCAACGCCCTGGCCGAGGGCATCCGCTGGGCCGCCGACCACGGCGCCGACATCATCAACCTCTCCCTCGGCGACGACTCCGCCTCCGCGCACCCGGAACCGGCCGAGGACGAGGCCATCCAGTACGCCCTGGGCAAAGGCGTGATCGTCGTCGCCTCGGCCGGGAACGGCGGCGAGAAGGGCGACCACATCTCCTACCCGGCGGCCTACCCCGGCGTGATCGCCGCCACCGCCGTCGACCGCTACGGCACCCGCGCCTCCTTCTCCACCCGCCGCTGGTACGCCACGGTCAGCGCCCCCGGCGTCGACGTGATCATCGCCGACCCCGACCACCGCTACTACGAGGGCTGGGGCACCAGCGCCGCCGCCGCCTTCGTCTCCGGGGCCGCCGCCCTGGTGAAGGCGGCCCACCCGGACCTCACCCCGGCCCAGGTCAAGTCCGTTCTGGAGGACACCGCCCGCAACGCCCCGGCCGAGGGTCGCGACGACTCCCGCGGCTTCGGCTTCGTCGACCCGGCCGCCGCCATCGAGGCGGCCGGACGGCTCAAACCGGCGGGGCTGAAGGCGGCGGCCCACGGCGACGAGTTCTTCGGCCCGGGACCGGACACCCCCGCCTCCGACGACGCCACCTCGGCCTGGGCCGGTCCGCTGGCCGGCAGCGCGGGCGGCGTCCTGGTGGTCGCGGCCGTGGTCCTGTGGCGCGGCCGCCGCGAACGCCACGACGACTTGTGACCACCCGCAGCGGCTTCTAGAGGCCGGCGCCCGTGTCGTCGGTGAGCACGGACACCGCCGCCCGTGCCGCCGTCTCGGTCAGCTCGATCCCCTCCGCCCGCGTACCGCTGCCCCGCGACAGCACCGCCACCAGGCAGTCGCGGCCCCCGCTCTCCACCCGCCCGACGCTGTTGACGACCCACAGCCCGGTGGTGCTGCGCCGCAGCCAGCCGTTCTTCAACGCCCACGCCGCACCGGCCGCCCCCTCGGCCGCGTCGGCCGCCGCCGACACACCCCACCGCTGACCGTCCGCGATCCGTTCCATCAGCCCGCGCACATACGCCCGTGAGGGCCCGTTCAGCACCGAGCCGTCCGCCACGAACACCTGCCGCAGCAGCGTGACCTGATCGGCGGCGGTGGTGCGGGTCAGGCCCCACAGCGGGCCGTCGCCGCCCTCGGTGCCGGTCAGCCCGAACCGTTCGTTCGCGGCGTCGAGCCCGTCGCCCGCCCCGATCGCCCGCCACAGCGCCGACGCCGAGTCGTTGTCGCTCTTCTCGATCATCGCTGCGGCGTACGCCTTCTCCGCGGCGGTCGGCGAGCGTCCCGCGTCCTGGGCCCGGAGCAGCAGCGCCGCCAGGATGTCCACCTTGACGATGCTCGCCGTCTCGAAGGCACCGGTGCCGTACGAGGCGGCCTCGCCCGAGTCCGGGTCCAGCACCGCCACCGACACCTCGGCGCCGTCCGGCACCGTCACCGACGCCATGGCCGCGGCCAGCCGCGCGTCACCGTCCACCACCGGCTCGGCCGGTTCGACCGTCTCCACCGCTGCCTCCCGCCCGAGGGTGCCGAGGCCGACGACGATACGGTGCCGCCCGCGCCCGCCGGACTGACCGGTGCGGAGCGCCGTACGCGCCCCCCGATAGGGTCGGGGACGTGGCGAACAAGAACATCCCCGACTCCGCCTTCTCCGACGACGACGGCTCCGCCGACCCCCGGCTGAGCGCCGCGCTCTCCGCCTGGGCCGAGGACCGCGCCGCCGTGGGCCCGGTCCTCGAAGCGCTCAAGGGTGCCCGGCTGCTCGTGCCCGTCGTCGCCGTGCTGGGTGAGGTGGAGGAGGACGAGAACGGGCTGCGCCGCGAGAAGACCAGCGACATGGCCGTACCGACCCTGAAGGCAGGTGACCGCACCGCGCTGCCCGCCTTCACGTCCACGGAGTCGCTCGCCCGCTGGGACCCCGCGGCCCGCCCCGTCGCCGTACCCGTGCACCAGGCGCTGCAGGCGGCCGCGCACGAGAAGGCGGACACCGTCGTACTGGACCTGGCCGGGCCGGTGCCGTTCGAGCTGACCGGAGCGGTGCTGCTGGCGCTGGCCGAGGGGCGTACGACGACCGACCCGCTCGCGGACCCGGCCGTGGCCGGGGCCGTGCGCGCCGCCCTGGCCGACGAGCCCGCCGTGCTCCGCGCCCACCTCGGACCGGGACGGGCCGACGGCACGCTCGCGCTGGTCCTGGACCCGGACGCCGACGCGGCGAAGGCCGCCCGCGCCGTCGCCGAGCGGCTGGCCGCCGACGACACACTGAGGGCCCGCCTGGTGCGCGGCCTCGACCTGGCACTGCTGCCGGCCGGGGCGACGCCGCCCGGCGAGCCCTTGTACGTGCGGGGATAGCTGGAGGTCGACGGGCGGCGGTCAGCCGTAGACCGCGCCCGTGTACTTCTCGCCCGGACCCTGGCCCGGCTCGTCCGGGACCAGCGAGGCCTCGCGGAAGGCGAGCTGGAGCGACTTCAGGCCGTCGCGCAGCGGCGCGGCGTGGAACGAGCTGATCTCGGTCGCCGTCGCGTCCAGCAGACCGGCCAGCGCGTGCACCAGCTTGCGGGCCTCGTCCAGGTCCTTGTGCGCGTCGCCCTCCTCGGTCAGGCCCAGCTTCACGGCGGCGGCGCTCATCAGGTTGACGGCGACCGTCACGATCACCTCGACCGCCGGGACCTCGGCGATGTCGCGGGTCATGGCGTCGAAGTCGGGATTCGCCGAGGATTCAGCGGGGGTCTCACTCATGCCGCACACGATAGGCGCAGCGGGGGAGCGGGCCCCACTCGGACTCGGTTAGCCCTTCCCCCGCCGAGCTGCTAACCTTGTGTAACGACCGGTCGGACACGTACGCCCACGGCAGCGGATCCGGCCCACAAGTGGAGGCTTTCGAACTCCCACCTGGCCGTCCTCCGGACGGCGGGTCACCGGTCAGGCGGTCCCGTCCCACGGCGGCGACCAGCCCGAAATCGCGCCCCGCGGTCATCGCGGCGGTGCTCCGGTAGCAGTTCGAGGAGCCCCGCCTGTGATCGTCCGGGGCATTTTTTGTGTGCCGGCGCGGTTAGGTCTTAAAAACAGACGTTACGCGGCTGTCCGCCAGACCGTCGCGTGGTGCTACCGAGGAGGATCCATCAGCGCCGAGCCCCGCATCAACGACCGGATTCGCGTTCCCGAGGTGCGACTTGTCGGTCCCAGCGGCGAGCAGGTCGGGATTGTCCCGCTTGCCAAGGCCCTGGAGCTTGCGCAGGAGTACGACCTCGATCTCGTCGAGGTCGCGGCGAACGCCCGTCCGCCCGTGTGCAAGCTCATGGACTACGGGAAGTTCAAGTACGAGTCGGCCATGAAGGCCCGTGAGGCGCGCAAGAACCAGGCGCACACGGTCATCAAGGAGATGAAGCTCCGGCCGAAGATCGACCCGCACGACTATGACACCAAGAAGGGTCACGTCGTCCGGTTCCTCAAGCAGGGCGACAAGGTCAAGATCACGATCATGTTCCGCGGTCGTGAGCAGTCCCGGCCGGAGCTCGGCTACCGACTGCTGCAGCGGCTCGCGGAGGACGTCCAGGACCTCGGCTTCATCGAGTCGAATCCGAAGCAGGACGGCCGGAACATGATCATGGTTCTCGGTCCGCACAAGAAGAAGACCGAGGCGATGGCCGAGGCCCGTCAGGCGCAGGAAGCGCGCAAGGCGGACGCGAAGGCGAACCCCGGCAAGTCGCAGAACGCCGCGGAGGCCGACGAGGTCGAGGACGTCGAGGCCCAAGCCGAGGCACCTGCCGAAGCGTGACCCCGGGGGACCGCCAGTCCCCAGGACGACACAGACCGATACAAGAGCGACGCTCCACCCGTGCCCGGTTTCACGACCGGGCACCGGAGCGCCACCGACGAGGAGAGAACGGCGCTATGCCGAAGAACAAGTCGCACAGCGGTGCCAGCAAGCGCTTCAAGATCACCGGCTCCGGCAAGGTGCTCCGTGAGCGCGCCGGCAAGCGCCACCTGCTCGAGCACAAGTCGTCCCGCGTGACGCGTCGCCTCACCGGCAACGCCGAGATGGCCCCGGGCGACGCCGCGAAGATCAAGAAGCTTCTCGGCAAGTGACGTACGGGCGCCACTGAGCGCCGTACGGCAGGACCGGGACCCCATCGATACCGGGCCGCGTGAGGATCACCGCGGCCCCGCTACAAGGAGTTAACAAGTGGCACGCGTCAAGCGGGCAGTCAACGCCCACAAGAAGCGCCGGGCGATCCTCGAGCAGGCCTCCGGCTACCGCGGTCAGCGTTCGCGCCTGTACCGCAAGGCCAAGGAGCAGGTCACCCACTCGCTGGTCTACAACTACAACGACCGCAAGAAGCGCAAGGGTGACTTCCGCCAGCTGTGGATCCAGCGCATCAACGCCGCTGCCCGCGCCAACGGCATCACGTACAACCGCTTCATCCAGGGCCTGAAGGCCGCCAACGTCGAGGTCGACCGCAAGATCCTCGCCGAGCTGGCCGTCAACGACCCGAACGCGTTCGCCGCGCTCGTCGAGGTCGCGCAGAAGGCGCTGCCGAGCGATGTGAACGCGCCGAAGGCGGCGTGACGCTGCGCCGGCTTTAGCCGGTTGTCGAAGGGACCCGCAGGCTTGGAGCCTGCGGGTCCCTTTGGTTGCCGTCCGGCCGGTTCGTTTTCGGCTGCGGGTCCGTTGTGGCTTGTCGCGCAGTTCCCCGCGCCCCTGAAGGGGCGCCCCAGCCAGCGTTGATCTAGTTGTGAAGGTGAGAAGAGTGCCACCCGCCACCCCCGAGCTGATCTCCCCCCGTTCTCCCCGTGTCGCCGCCGCGCGGCGGCTCGGTAAGCGGAACTTCCGGGGGAAGGAGCGGCTGTTTCTCGCCGAGGGGCCGCAGGCCGTGCGGGAGGCCGCGGGGTTCGGGGAGACGCTGGTCGAGCTGTTCGCCACCGTAGAGGCCGCGGAGCGGTACGCCGACATCGTCGGGGCCGCCCGTGACGTCGGCGCCCGGGTGCACCTCGCCGCCGACTCGGTGATCGAGGACATCTCCACCACCGTCACCCCGCAGGGGCTGGTCGGGGTCTGCCGGTTCCTGGACACGCCGTTCGAGGAGATCCTCGCCGCCCGGCCCAAGCTCGTCGCCGTCCTCGCCCACGTGCGGGACCCCGGCAACGCGGGCACCGTACTGCGCTGCGCCGACGCCGCCGGGGCCGAGGCGGTCGTGCTCACCGACGCCTCCGTCGACCTGTATAACCCCAAGGCCGTACGCGCCTCCGTCGGTTCCCTGTTCCATCTGCCGGTCGCCGTCGGTGTCCCCGTCGAGCGTGCCGTCGCCGGGCTCAGGGACGCCGGGGTCCGGGTCCTCGCCGCCGACGGCGCGGGCGAGGACGACCTCGACACCGAGCTGGACGCCGGCACCATGGGCGGGCCCACGGCCTGGGTGTTCGGCAACGAGGCCTGGGGGCTCCCGGAGGAGACCCGCGCCCTCACCGACGCCGTGCTGCGCGTCCCGATCCACGGGAAGGCGGAGAGTCTGAACCTAGCGACCGCCGCCGCCGTATGTCTCTACGCGTCGGCGCGTGCACAGCGTGCCGCCGGAGGGTGCCGCTCCGTCACCAAGAGCTAGTAGGGTGACCAGCTCAAGGCCCCTGCGCGGTTGAGAGGTGGGGTACGGGGATGAGCGTCGGTACGAGCAGCGCACCGGGAGCACGCCAGGTGCCGCGCCCGCCCGCGCCCCGTACGCCCGGCGATCTCGCCGACCTCGGCGTCGACCCGGACCAGCTGCCCGACGGCCTGGTCGTCGCGGACGAGCACGGCCGGGTGGTCTGCTTCAACGCGGCCGCCGTCCGCATCACCGCCACCCCCGCCGCCGAGGCCCTCGGACAGCCGCTGGAGGGCGCCCTCCCCCTGGAGGACCTGGAGGGCCGCCGCTGGTGGCAGCTCACCGACCCCTACGGTGGCCTCGCCATCCGGGTCGGCCAGCCCGAGCGCAACCTGCTGCTCCCCGGCGGCCGGGAAGTCCTGGTCACCGCCCGCTACGTACGCACCGAACGCCGCGGCCCCGTCCACCGCGTCGTCGTCACCCTGCGCGACACGGAGGCCCGCCGCCGCACCGAGCGCAGCCACGCCGAGCTGATCGCCACCGTCGCCCACGAGCTGCGCTCCCCCCTCACCTCCGTCAAGGGCTTCACCGCCACGCTGCTGGCCAAGTGGGAGAGGTTCACCGACGACCAGAAGCGGCTGATGCTGGAGACCGTCGACGCCGACGCCGACCGCGTCACCCGCCTCATCGCCGAGCTGCTCGACATCTCCCGGATCGACTCCGGCCGCCTGGAGGTGCGCCGCCAGCCCGTCGACATCGGCGCCGCCGTCGGCCGGCACATCCAGGCGTACGTCGCCGCCGGTCAGGAGGCCGACCGGTTCCTGCTCCGCCTCGCGCAGCCGCTGCCGGACCTGTGGGCCGACCCCGACAAGGTCGACCAGGTGCTGAGCAACCTGCTGGAAAATGCGGTGCGGCACGGCGAGGGAACCGTCACCATTGACGTCACGCCCACGGCGTCACCCCGCGAGGGGGAGAACACCGGCACGTCGGTCACGGTGAGCGACGAGGGGGCGGGCATCCCGGAGGAATCCATGAACCGCGTCTTCACCCGCTTCTGGCGGGGCAGCAAGCGCGGCGGCACCGGCCTCGGGCTGTACATCGTCAAGGGCATCGTCGAGGCCCACGGCGGCACCATCACGGTCGGCCGCGCCCCCGGCGGCGGCGCCGAGTTCCGATTTACGTTGCCCGTGGCGGCCCCGGCGTACCTCAGCTGAGCAGCACCAGAGGCGGCCGACGACCCCCACGGGCGTAATCCGCGTTCCACAGCCCCGTTAGACTCGGTCTTTGGCACCTTTGCGTCCAGATCCGCAGACGAAGCGTCGACGAAGCGTCTCCGCGCCGCCTGAGGACCGTAGACGGGGCGTCCCAGCCAGCCAATCGGAAGCACGGGAAGAGATGTCGGCACCGAATAAGTCGTACGACCCAGTCGAGGTCGAGGCGTTGAAACCGGAAGAGATCGAGCGCATGCGGGACGAGGCGCTCGCCGCCTTCGCCGCCGCGGACTCCCTCGACGCGCTCCAGGAGGCCAAGGTCGCCCACACCGGCGGCGCCTCCCCGCTGGCGCTGGCCAACCGCGAGATCGGCGCCCTGCCCCCGCAGGCCAAGGCCGAGGCCGGCAAGCGCGTCGGCATGGCCCGCGGTGCCGTGAACAAGGCGCTGGCCGCCCGCCAGGAGGAGCTGGAGGCCGAGCGCGACGCGCGTGTCCTGGTCGAGGAGGCCGTGGACGTCACGCTGCCCTACGACCGCGTACCGGCAGGCGCCCGCCACCCGCTCACCACGCTCTCCGAGCGCATCGAGGACGTCTTCGTGGCCATGGGCTACGAGGTCGCCGAGGGCCCCGAGGCCGAAGCCGAGTGGTTCAACTTCGACGCCCTGAACATCGGCCCGGACCACCCGGCGCGCGGCGAGGCCGACACCTTCTTCGTCGAGGGACCGCAGGGAGGCACCGAGTCCGGCGTGGTGCTGCGCACCCACACCTCGCCCGTGCAGATCCGCTCGGCGCTCACGCGCGAGCTGCCGGTCTACGTGATCTGCCCCGGCCGGGTGTACCGCACCGACGAGCTGGACGCCACCCACACCCCCGTCTTCCACCAGGTCGAGCTGCTCGCGATCGACGAGGGCCTGACCATGGCGGACCTCAAGGGCACCCTGGACCACATGGTCCAGTCGCTGTTCGGCGCGGAGATGAAGACCCGGCTGCGGCCGAACTTCTTCCCCTTCACCGAGCCGTCCGCCGAGATGGACATGCTCTGCTACGTCTGCAAGGGCGCGTCCGTCGGCAACCCCGACCGGCCCTGCCGCACCTGCTCCAGCGAGGGCTGGATCGAGCTGGGCGGCTGCGGCATGGTCAACCCGCGGGTGCTCACCGCCTGCGGCGTCGACCCCGAGAAGTACAGCGGCTTCGCCTTCGGGTTCGGCATCGAGCGGATGCTGATGTTCCGCCACAACGTCGAGGACATGCGAGACATGGTCGAGGGTGACGTCCGGTTCACCCGGCCGTTCGGGATGGAGATCTGATGCGGGTCCCGCTTTCCTGGCTGCGGGAGTACGTCGACCTGCCGGCCACCGAGACCGGCCGCGACGTGCAGGCCAAGCTGATTTCGGCCGGTCTGGAGGTCGAGACCGTCGAGCACCTGGGCGCCGACCTCAAGGGCCCCCTCGTCGTCGGCCAGGTGCTGACCATCGAGGAGCTGGAGGGCTTCAAGAAGCCGATCCGCTTCTGCACGGTGAACGTCGGACAGGCCAACGGCACCGGTGAGCCGCAGGAGATCGTCTGCGGCGCCCGGAACTTCGCCGTCGGCGACAAGGTCGTCGTGGTGCTGCCCGGCGCCACCCTGCCCGGCGGCTTCTCGATCTCCGCCCGCAAGACCTACGGCAAGACGTCCCACGGCATGATCTGCTCCAGCGACGAGCTGGGCATGGGCGACGACGGCACCCACGGCATCATCGTGCTGCCGCCGGAGACCGAGGTCGGCAAGGACGCCATCGAGCTGCTCGAACTGGTCGACGAGGTGCTGGACATCGCCGTCACCGCCAACCGCGGCGACTGCCTGTCCATCCGCGGCGTCGCCCGCGAGGCCGCCATCGCCTACGGCCTGCCGCTGCGCGACCCGGCCCTGCTCGACGTGCCCGGTCCGAACGCCTACGGCTACCCGGTGAAGATCGGCGACCCCACGGGCTGCGACCGCTTCACCGCCCGCACCGTGACCGGCCTCAGCGCCGAGGCGCGCTCGCCGATCTGGCTCCAGCGGCGCCTGCAGAAGGTCGGCATGCGTCCGATCTCGCTCGCCGTCGACGTCACCAACTACGTGATGATGGAGCTGGGCCAGCCCCTGCACGCCTACGACCGCTCACTGGTCCAGGGCACCATCGGCGTACGCCGGGCCCAGGAGGGCGAGAAGATCGTCACCCTCGACGGCACCGAGCGGAAGCTGCACGCCGAGGACCTGGTCATCACCGACGACCGCGGCCCGATCGGCCTCGCCGGTGTCATGGGCGGCGCCAACACGGAGATCGCGGACCACGACTCCGCCGAGAACGGCGGCAACGCGACGAGTGACGTGGTCATCGAGGCCGCCCACTTCGACCAGGTGTCCATCGCGCGCACCGCCCGCCGCCACAAGCTGTCGTCGGAGGCCTCCCGCCGCTTCGAGCGCGGCGTCGACCCGCAGGCCGCCGCCGCTGCCGCGCAGCGCACCGTCGACCTGCTGGTGCTGCTCGCGGGCGGTACCGCCGAGTCCGGGGTCACGGAGATCAGTGCTCCGTCCGCACCGCACACCATCCGCGTCCCGGCCGACCACCCGGACAAGGTCGCGGGAGTGGAGTACGGCCGCGAGACCGTCGTACGCCGCCTCCAGGAGGTGGGCTGCGACGTCTACGGCCAGGACGAGCTGATCGTC
The DNA here is from genome assembly GCF_044590125.1 of Streptomyces sp. BBFR25. NCBI lineage: Bacteria > Bacillati > Actinomycetota > Actinomycetes > Kitasatosporales > Streptomycetaceae > Streptomyces > Streptomyces sp. BBFR25. The sequence continues at coordinate 1,873,089 of NZ_CP172447.1, read as the reverse complement.
ACGGTGCCGTCCTGGCGGCCCGACCTCACCGACCCGAACGACCTGGCCGAAGAGGTCATCCGCCTGGAGGGCTACGAGAACCTGCCCTCCACGCTGCCCCGGCCCCCGGCGGGCCGCGGCCTCACCTCCCGGCAGCGGCTGCACCGCCGGGTCGGGCGGGCCCTGGCCGGTGCCGGTTACGTCGAGGCACTGAATTACCCCTTCGTCGGCGAGCAGGTCTTCGACCAGCTCGGTCTCGACGCCGACGACCCGGCCCGCCGCGTCGTCAAACTGGTCAACCCGCTCAGCGACGAGGAGCCCGCGCTGCGGACCTCGCTGCTGCCGGGCCTGCTGGGCGCGCTGCGCCGCAACGACGGCCGGGGCGCGCACGACCTGGCGCTCTTCGAGACCGGCCTGGTCTTCCACCCGCGCGACGAGCAGCGGGTCGCCGCCGACCTGCCCGTCGACCGGCGCCCCAGCGAGGACGACCTCGCCGCGCTGGACGCCGCGCTGCCCGACCAGCCCCGGCACGTCGCCGTGGTCCTGACCGGCGCCCGCGAGCAGGCCGGCTGGTGGGGCAAGGGCCGCCCGGCCGACTGGGCCGACGCGGTCGAGGCCGCCCGCACCGTCGCCCGCGAGGCGGGTGCCGAACTGGGCGTCCGCAAGGGCCAGTACGGTCCCTGGCACCCGGGCCGCTGCGCCGAGCTGACCATCACCGTGGACGGCGAGGAGCGCGTGATCGGGCACGCGGGTGAGCTGCACCCGCGGGTCCTGAAGACGCTGGGCCTGCCCGCGCGGACCTGCGCGATGGAGCTGGACCTCGACGCCGTGGCTCGGGTCGGCGACGACACCCCGCAGGCGCCGAGCATCTCGACCTTCCCCGTCGCGACGCAGGATGTCGCCCTGGTGGTCGACGCGTTCGTCCCGGCCGCGGAGGTCGAGGCGGCGCTGCGCGAGGGCGCGGGTGAACTGCTGGAGTCCATCCGGCTGTTCGACGTGTACGACAACGCGGAGCAGCTGGGTGAGGGGCGCAAGTCCCTGGCGTACGCGTTGCGCTTTCGCGCGGGGGACCGGACGCTGACGGTCGACGAGGCGTCGGCTGCGCGTGACGCGGCGGTCGCCCTCGCGGGCGAGCGGGTCGGAGCGGTTCTCCGTAGTTAGCGGTGCGCCCAAGGGGCGTGGGGTTTCTGCCGGTCGGCGGCTGCGGGCAGTCGATGGCCGGTCGCGCAGTTCCCCGCGCCCCTTGAGGGTCGTCAGCGCAACGTGCCTTGTTTTTCAGGGGTGCGGGGAACTGCGCGACCAGCCACAGTGCACCCGCAGCCGACAACGCACCGCACACTGAACGGCGATTGGTCGCACCGCGAAGCCGGCTCGCCGTCCGCCCCGCCACGGAGTGTCGGGCAGGCAGCCGGGCGGACGGCGTGGATACGGGCCGCCGCACTGTACGAGGGGGAGCCGGCGGCCCGGCCGGCCTCTTTCGAGGCCCTTCAGTCAACCGGCCCGGAACTCTCCGCGACAGCGCGCACACGCTACGGATGCGCGCACTCCGTTCACACCCCGTGTGAAGACCGACGCACTACGCTGTCGGCACCGATCCACCGGGGGGCACCATGCAGCCCAACACCCTGCTCGACGCGATCCTCGACGAGGCCGGGATCTCGCACGCGGGGCTGGCCGCGCACGTCAACCAGGCGGGGCGGGCGCGCGGGATCGCACTGAGGTACGAACACACCGCCGTCGCACGGTGGTTGAAGGGGCAGCGGCCGCGCGGCCAGGTGCCCGACCTGATCTGCGAGGTCCTCGCCTCCCGGCTGCACCGCCCGGTCACTCTCGACGACATCGGCCTCGGCGTGCCCGGCGAACCCGTCGCCCCGCACACCGGCTCGCTGTCCGGGTTCGTGGAGCGCGCGACCGCCCTGTGGCGCTCCGACCAGCAGCGGCGCCCGCACATCCTGGGCGCCCCCGCGCTCACCGGCACGCCCGCCGTGATGCCGGTGTGGGAGTGGGAGAACCCGCCCGAGGACACGGACGTCTCCCGCGGCGGGCGGCACCGCGTCACCGCGGCCGACCTGGAGATGGTGCGCTGCGCCCGCACGCACTACGAGCAGATGTACCGCAAGGCCGGCGGCATCGCGACCCGCGCCCGCATCGTCGGCTTCCTCAACTCCGAGGCCGCCCCGCTGCTGCGCGGCAGCTACACCGACGCCACCGGGCGGCAGCTGCACCGGGCCACCGGGGGCCTGGTGGCGGTGGCCGGGATCTGCGCGTACGACTCCGACGCGCACGGCCTCGCGCAGCGCTACTTCCACCAGGCGCTGCGGCTCGCCAAGGCCAGCGGCGACCGGGGGCTCGGCGCCTACGTCATCGCGCTGCTGGTCAACCAGGCGCTGTTCATGCGGGAGTACCGGCAGGCCGTCGCCTTCGCCGAGGCCGCGCTGCGCGCCGCCGGACGGCACATCACCCCGGCGCTCGCCTCCGACCTGTACGCGATGCAGGCGAAGGCGTACGCGCACCTGGGCGACGGCAGCGCCGCGCTGGCCTGCATCCGCCGGGCCGAGCAGGCCGCCGAGCGCATCCGGCGGGGCTACGAGCCCGACGAGACCGGCTACGTCCAGCCGGGACTGGTGAACGTCCAGGTGGCGGAGGCGCTGCTGAGCCTCGGCGAACTCGCGGCGGCCGGGGAGCACGCGGCGGCGGCCGTCGACACCCCGGCGCACGACCGGGGCCGGGTGCACCGGCTCGCCATGCTCAGCACCATCGAGCTGCGCCAGGGCAACGCCGACAAGGCGGGGGCGACGGCCGTGCGGATGGCCGAGCAGGCCCGGGGAATGGAGTCCCAGCGGCTGCGCGACAGACTGCGCGCGGTGCGCGAGCACCTGGTGAGCAGCGGGTGCGCGGGCACGGTCGAGGCGGCCGAACTCATCGACGGGGCACTGCGCGTACCGCTGTAGGCGGCCCGCCCGCGCGGACCCTGCGCCCGTCCCTGCGCCGTGAGCGGCCGTCGTACGCCTGCTGCCGGAACGCTGCTGCTGCGATATTGCCACCTACTCAAAGGAAGGTGGCAAAACCGTGCAGTGGACGAAACAGAGCGAACAGAATGTGTACTCAAATCGCTGGTTCAGCGTCAATCTGGCCGATGTCGCCCTACCGGACGGGCGGCACCTCGACCACTTCCTGATACGGATGCGTCCGGTGGCGGTGGCCACGGTCGTGAACGAGGCGGGCGAGGTCCTCCTGCTGTGGCGGCACCGTTTCATCACCGACAGCTGGGGCTGGGAACTCGCGGCCGGCGTCGTCGAGGACGGCGAGGACGTCGCGGTGGCGGCGGCCAGGGAGCTGGAGGAGGAGACCGGCTGGCGGCCCGGACCGCTGCACCACCTGATGAGCGTGGAGCCCTCCAACGGCCTCACCGACGCCCGGCACCACGTCTACTTCAGCGACGAGGGCACATACGTCGGACACCCCGTGGACGACTTCGAGTCGGACCGCCGGGAGTGGGTGCCCCTCAAGCTCGTACCCGACCTCGTCGCCCGCGGGGAGGTCCCGGCCGCCACCATGGCGGCCGCGTTGCTCCTGCTGCACCATCTCAGGCTCGGGCGCGATCAGCCGTAGGCGTAGAAGCCCGAGCCGCTCTTGCGGCCGAGGCGGCCCGCGTCGACCATGCGCTGGAGCAGCGGGGGAGCGGCGTACAGCGGCTCCTTGTACTCCTCGTACATCGAGTACGCCACCGAGGCGACCGTGTCCAGGCCGATCAGGTCGGCCAGCTTCAGCGGACCCATCGGGTGGGCGCAGCCCATCTCCATGCCGTTGTCGATGTCCTCGCGGCTGGCGATGCCGGACTCGAACATCCGGATCGCGGAGAGCAGGTAGGGGATCAGCAGCGCGTTGACCACGAAGCCGGAACGGTCCTGGGCGCGGATCGCGTGCTTGCCCAGCACCTTCTCGGTGAACAGCTGGGCCCGGCTGAGCGTGCCCTCGGAGGTGGTGAGCGCCGGGATCAGCTCGACCAGCTGCTGCACCGGGGCCGGGTTGAAGAAGTGGATGCCGATGACGTGGTCGGGGCGCGAGGTGGCGACCGCCAGCTTCACCAGCGGGATCGAGGAGGTGTTGGACGCCAGGATCGCGTCCGGCCGGGTCACCACCTGGTCGAGCACCTGGAAGATCTCGGTCTTGACCTGCTCGTTCTCGACGACGGCCTCGATCACCAGATCACGGTCGGCGAACTCGCCGAGGTCGGTGGTGAAGCTGAGGCGCGCCTGCGTCGCGTCCCGCTCCTCCTCGGTGATCTTGCCACGCTCGGCCGCCTTGGTCAGCGAGTTGTACAGCCGGGTGCGGCCGATCTCCAGAGCCTCGCCGGTGGTCTCGGCGACCATCACCTCCAGACCCGAGCGGGCGCACACCTCTGCGATGCCCGCCCCCATCTGACCGCAGCCCACCACGCCGACGCGTGCGATATCTCCCGAGATGCCGGTCACATCGTCCCTTTCGCTGACTCCACGGCTGGCAGCAGGCATGCCGGGGTCCCCGTCGCCTGCTCCGATCGAGCACGTTACCCCCGAATGGTCACGGATCCGTCTCCCGGGTCGGGCATGCTGAGGCCCCGTACACGATCCGTGACCGTACGGATCCACAGCGTTCAGGAGGTCTTCCCATGGGCGGTGTATCGCGCCGTGCCTTCGCGGTGGCGGCGTTGTCGGCGTTCACGCTGGCACCCGGGACGCCCGGAGCGTCCGCGGCCCCGGGTCCCGGGAAGCCGGAGCCCTCGCGCAGCGCCGCCGCCGGGATGCGGGGGATGTGGCTGGCCACCGTGGCCAACCGCGACTGGCCCACCCGCGCGGGGCTGCGCGCCGCCGAGCAGCGCGCGGAGCTGATCGAGCACCTCGACAACGCGGTGCGGCACCACCTGAACACGGTGATCCTCCAGGTCCGCCCGACGGCCGACGCGCTGTGGCCCTCGGCGCACGAGCCGTGGTCGCAGTACCTGTCCGGCAGCCAGGGCCGCGACCCGGGCTGGGACCCGCTGGGCACGGCCGTGAAGGAGGCCCACGCCCGCGGCCTGCACCTGCACGCCTGGTTCAACCCGTACCGCGTCGCCACCCACGACGACCCGGCCCACCTCGTCTCCTCTCACCCGGCGCGCAAGAACCCGGGGTGGGTGGTGCCGTACGGCGGGAAGCTCTACTACAACCCGGGGCTGCCCGAGGTCCGGGCCTTCGTGCTGGACGCGATCATGGACGCGGTGGAGAAGTACGCGGTGGACGGGGTCCACTTCGACGACTACTTCTACCCCTATCCGGTGGCGGGCCAGAGCTTCGACGACGGCGGAACCTTCGGCACGTTCGGCACCGGCTTCGCCACGAAGGCCGACTGGCGCCGGGACAACATCGACCGGCTGGTGCGCGAGACGGCGCAGCGCGTCAAGGAGGTCCGTCCGACCGCCCGCTTCGGCGTCAGCCCCTTCGGCGTGTGGCGCAACTCCGCCACCGACGAGCGCGGCTCCGAGACCCGGGCGGGCGTGCAGACGTACGACGACCTGTACGCGGACACCCGGAAGTGGGTGCGCGAGGGCTGGATCGACTACGTCGTGCCGCAGCTGTACTGGAACATCGGCATGGACGGCGCCGACTACGCGAAGCTGCTGCCCTGGTGGGCCGAGGTGGCCAAAGGCAGCCGCACCCAGCTGTACGTGGGCGAGGCGCTGTACAAGTCCGGGGACCCGGCCCAGCCCGCCGCCTGGCAGGACCCGGCCGAGCTCTCCCGCCACCTCGCACTGGCCGCACGCCACCCCGAGGTCCGCGGGCACGTCTACTTCTCCGCGAAGGACGTCGCCGAGGACCGCGGCGGCGCCATGGCGCGGGTGGCCGCCGACCACTACACGCAGCCGGCCACCGTCCCGCGCTGAGCCGCTTCCGCGCGGTGTGCCGCCGGGGTTACAGCTGGGACTCCCTGTGCCGGATCTCCGAGTCGGGGCCGGGCGAGCAGACGGCCTCGTGGCCGTCCTCGAACCGGACCCGGTACGGGGGAGTGCCCTGGTCGCCCATGACTTCGACGATCTCCGCGACCTTGTCGTGCTCACCGACCACCCGGCCGTGCTGGACCAGCTGGTCGCCCTTGGTTGCGCGCATCCGTGAGCCTCCTCACCTGTGTGCCGCCCGAGGGCAGGGTCTGACGGTCTGACCGGGGCTAACCCCTGGCCCGCTGGGTGACCGCGATGCACACCAGTACGGCCGCGGCCGTCAGCGGAGCGGCCACCGGAAGGTGCTCGCCCAGGAGAAGTACCGACCACACCAGTGTGAGCAGCGGCTGGGCCAGCTGCAACTGGCTGGCCTTCGGGATGCCGATCGCCGCCATGCCCCGGTACCAGACGACCAGGCCGAGGAACTGCGAGCCGATCGCCACCCACAACAGCCCGGTCACACTGTGCGCCGTCAGGTGCACCGGCTCGAACGACAGCGCCACCGCCGCCATCGGCACCGTCAGCGGCAGACACAGCACCAGCGCCCAGCCGATGACCTGCCACCCCGGCATCTGGCGGGCCAGCCGCCCGCCCTCCGTGTAACCGGCCGCGCACACCAGCAGCGCCGCGAAGAGATAGGCGTCGGCCGAGGTCAGCGCGCCGCCGCTCTGCTGCACGGTGAAGGCGATCACGGCCGCCGCGCCCGCCAGGGCCGCGATCCAGAAGGTGCGCGAGGGGCGGGTGCCGACGCGCAGGGCGGACAGCAGCGCGGTGGTCAGCGGGAGCAGCCCCACCACGACGGCGGCGTGCGCGGTGGTCGAGGTCTGCAGGGCGAGCGTGGTCAGCAGGGGGAAGCCCAGCACCACCCCGGCGCCGACCACCGCGAGGCCGAACCAGTGCCGCCGCTCGGGCGGCGCCACCCGCAGGCCCACCAGGCAGGCACCGGCGATCGCGGCAGCCAGGATGCTGCGCACGGCGATCAGGGACCAGGGGCCGAAGCCCTCCAGACCCCAGGCGGTGGCCGGGAAGGTGAGGGAGAAGGCGACGACACCCAGGGCGGCCTGGACGGTACCGAAGGAGGCGCCGCGGTTCTCCGCGCTCGCGGCGCCGACTGCTATCCGAGGTGATTCGGTAGCGCTACTCTGTGCTCTCATGCAAGAGCGTAGCAGCGTCGCTGACCTGGTGTCCGTGTTGCGGCGGGAGCTGGACCGCTACTCACCCGGCGGAAAGCTCCCGTCCAGCCGGGCCCTCGTCGACCGGTTCCGGGTGAGCCCCGTGACGGTCTCCCGGGCCCTGGCCCAGCTGGCCGCGGAGGGGCTGGTCGTCACCCGGCCCGGCGCCGGTGCCTTCCGGGCCCGGCCGCGCCCCTCGGCCGCACCCGTCGGGGACACCTCCTGGCAGGAGGTCGCGCTCAGCGCCGACGGCGCCGCCGACCTCGTACCGCGCTCGGTGGACGCCTCCGGAGTGCTGGTCTCGCTGGCCGCCCCGCCGCCCGGAGTCGTCGAGTTCAACGGCGGCTACCTGCACCCGTCCTTGCAGCCCGAGCGGGCGATGGCGGCGGCCCTGGCCCGGGCCGGGCGGCGGCCGGGCGCCTGGGGCCGGCCGCCGATGGAAGGGCTGCCGGAGCTGCGGGAGTGGTTCGCGCGCGGCATCGGCGGCGCCATCACGGCGGCCGAGGTGCTGATCACCGCGGGCGGCCAGTCCGCGCTGGCCACCGCCCTGCGCGCGCTCGCCCCGCCCGGCACTCCCGTCCTCGTCGAGTCCCCGACCTACCCCGGCATGCTGGCCATCGCGCGGGCGGCCGGACTGCGCCCGGTGCCGGTCCCCGTGGACGCCGACGGGGTACGGCCCGCCCTGCTCGCCGACGCCTTCCGCGCCACCGGCGCCCGCGTCTTCGTCTGCCAGCCCCTGTTCCAGAACCCGACCGGCGCCGTGCTCGCCCCCGAGCGGCGCGGGGAGGTGCTGGCCATCGCGCGGGCGGCCGGTGCCTTCGTCGTGGAGGACGACTTCGTGCGCCGCCTCGTGCACGAGGACGCCGGCCCGCTGCCCGCCCCGCTCGCCGCCGACGACCCGGACGGCGTCGTCGTCCACGTCGGCTCGCTGACCAAGGCGACCTCGCCCAGCTTCCGGGTGAGCGCCCTGGCGGCGCACGGCCCTGTCCTCGAACGCCTGCGCGCCATCCAGATCGTCGACACCTTCTTCGTGCCCCGGCCGCTCCAGGAGGCGGCGCTGGAACTCGTCGGCTCGCCCGCCTGGCCGCGCCATCTGCGCGCGGTCTCCGCGGAGTTGCGGGCCCGCCGGGACGCCATGACGTCCGCGCTGCGTCTGCAGCTCCCCGAGATCACCCTCGCCCACATCCCCTCCGGCGGCTACCACCTGTGGCCGCGCCTGCCGGAGGGCGCCGACGAGAGCGCCCTTACCTCGGCCGCCCTGCGCGCGGGCGTCGCGATCACCCCGGGCCGCCCGTACTTCAGCGCCGAGCCCCCGGCCGCCCACCTCCGGCTGAGCTTCGCGGCGGTCGCGAACACGGGGGAGATCGCGGAGGGGGTACGGCGCCTGCGCGCCGCCTGCCTGGAGGTGTGGGGCGGCTGACGGCGGCGCGATATCCGCTCGACGCGCTCTTCGCGGCCCTGCGAGCATCCCGGCATGACCGACACGCCGAAGCTGCCCGAGGGCTACGAGATCTCCACCGACCCGCACCGCATCGACGCCGGGCGCGTGCACCACTGGCTGTCCACCGACGCGTACTGGGCCCGGGGACGGACCCGCGAGAAGCAGGACCGGGCCATCGCGGCTCGCTCAACTTCGGGGTGTACGACGCGGTCTCGGGCGAGCAGGTCGCCTACGCCCGGGTGATCACCGACCTGGCCACCTTCGCGTGGCTCTGCGACGTGTACGTCGACCCGTCGGTGCGGGCCAAGGGCCTCGGCACGGCCCTGGTCGCGGCCGTGCGCGAGCACCTGGCGCCCCACGGGCTGCGGCGCATCCTGCTGGCGACGCACGACGCGCACGGGGTCTACGAGAAGCTCGGGTTCACGGCGCTGGACCGCCCCGAGCAGTGGATGGCGTTCGCCTTCGGCCGGTGAGCCCCGGCCCACCCTGTGTGAACCACAGGTAACTCCCCTTGACCTGGACACCTCAGCGCTCCACCATCACCGCATGGCGCTTCGGGTCACGTTCGTCGCGGCGGCGCGCAGCTCACCGCTGCTGGCGGAGCGCTTCGACGACGACCGGCCGCTGGACCGGGCCGGCTGGGACGAGGTGCTGCGCGCCGCGGGCGGCCTGCTGCCGCTGGCGGCGGCCGAGTTGCGCTACTGCTCACCCACGCCCCGCAGCCGTGCCACGGGCGACGCCCTCGGCTGCGCTCCGCTGGTCCAACTCGCCCTGCGGGACTGTGACATGGGCCGGTGGCGCGGACTGACGCTCGGTGAGGCCATGGCGCGCGAGCCGGGGGCGGTGGACGCCTGGCTCGCCGATCCGCGGTCGGCGCCGCACGGCGGGGAGTCGCTGCTGGGCTTCATCACCCGGGTCGGCGGCTGGCTCGACACCCGCCCCGGCGAGGACGGCGACCGGATCGTCGCCGTGGCCGAGCCCTCGGTGATCCGGGCCGCGCTGGTCTACGTGCTGAAGGCGCCGCCGGGAACGTACTGGAACCTGGACGTCCGCCCGCTGTCGGCGGCCACCGTGACGGGCCGCGCGGGCCGCTGGAGCCTCCGTTTCGAAGGCGCGCCGGACCAGGGTGCTACGTATGCGGCGTTTCGCGACGGTAGTCCGTGGTGAGCAGCAGGTCCTTCGCCGGGCCGCCCACCCGCCATACGGTCCGCCAGCGGTCCGGGTCCCGGACGGTGAACTCGCCCCGGTAGAGGTCGGCGGCGCACGGATGGTCGGCGACGTGGTGTCCCGCGGTCAGGTCCAGGCCGTGGAAGGGGCGGCCGTCCGCGAAGCGCACGTCCACGCGGCCCGGCGCGCTCCCCGGCTCGTAGCGCAGCGTGCGCTCGGCGGGCCGGGTCACGCCCTGCCAGGTGAAGGCGCCCGACTCGCGGCTGATCAGCCCGCCGCCGTCGAGCGCGTCGAAGGAGGTGACCCCTTCGAACCGGCCCTCCAGGCCGCTCGCCAGATCCCGCACCGAGCGCTCGGTGCGCCAGCGCCCCGCGAGGTACGCCAGTACGTCGGGCACCGGCCACAACTCGCCCATTTCCACTCGCTTTCCCGCTCCGGCCCACTCGTTGCCGCGCGACCCATTGACGCGCCGCTACCCCCTCCCTATCTTGCCGTTCGAAGTGCTGACCAATGTCCGATATCTCGAACGACTGTCTAGTGAGAGCCGCGGAGTATCCATGTCACGCACCCGCTGGAGACTCGGTCTCAGCGTCACCGCCCTCCTGACGGCCTCGGCCCTGCTGCCCTCCCCGGCACACGCCGAGGCCGTCGCCGACTACACGATCACCGTCGACCCGTCCGGCCGGGGCCCCACCATCGACGACACGATGTATGGCGTCTTCTACGAGGACATCAACCGCGCCGCCGACGGCGGCCTGTACGCCGAGCTGGTGCAGAACCGGTCCTTCGAGTACTCCACCGCCGACAACGCCTCGTACACCCCGCTCACCGCGTGGGCGGCCGACGGCACGGCCGAGGTGGTGGACGACGAGGGCCGCCTCAACGAGCGCAACCGCAACTACCTCTCCCTGGCCGCCGGTTCCACCGTCACCAACGCGGGCTACAACACCGGCATCCGGGTCGAGAAGGGCGAGCGGTACGACTTCTCGGTCTGGTCCCGCGCCGAGAGCGGCACCACCCTCACCGTCGCCCTCCGGGATGCCGCGGGCTCCCTCGCGAAGGTGCGCGAGGTGGCCGCGGAGGGGAAGTGGCGCAAGTACACCGCCACCTTCACCGCGACCCGCACCAGCAACCGCGGCCGCCTCGCCGTCGCCACCACCGCCCCCGCCGCCCTCGACATGGTGTCCCTCTTCCCCCGCGACACCTACCGGCACCAGCCGAACGGCCTGCGCAGGGACCTCGCGGAGAAGATCGAGGCCCTGCGCCCCGGCTTTCTGCGCTTCCCCGGCGGCTGCCTGGTCAACACCGGCTCCATGGCGGACTACAGCGCGGACTCCGGCTGGCAGCGCACCCGCTCCTACCAGTGGAAGGACACCGTCGGCCCCGTCGAGGAGCGCGCCACCAACGCCAACTTCTGGGGCTACAACCAGAGCTACGGCCTCGGCTACTACGAGTACTTCCGCTTCGCCGAGGATATCGGCGCCATGCCGCTGCCCGTGGTCCCCGCCCTGGTCACCGGCTGCGGCCAGAACAAGGCCGTCGACGACGAGGCACTGCTGAAGCGGCACATCCAGGACACCCTGGACCTCATCGAGTTCGCCAACGGCCCCCGCACCAGCGAGTGGGGCGCCAAGCGCGCCGCGATGGGCCACCCCAAGCCCTTCCGCCTCACCCACCTGGAAGTCGGCAACGAGGAGAACCTCCCGAAGGAGTTCTTCGCCCGCTTCGAGCGGTTCCGCGCCGCCGTCGAGGCGAAGTACCCGGACATCACCGTCGTCTCCAACTCCGGCCCCGACGACTCCGGCGCCACCTTCGACACCGCCTGGCAGCTGAACCGCGAGGCCGGGGTCGCGATGGTCGACGAGCACTACTACAACAGCCCGCAGTGGTTCCTCCAGAACAACGACCGCTACGACTCCTACGACCGCAGCGGCCCCAAGGTCTTCCTCGGCGAGTACGCCTCCCAGGGCAACGCCTGGAAGAACGCCCTCGCCGAGGCCGCCTTCATGACCGGCCTGGAGCGCAACGCCGACGTGGTCAAGCTGGCCTCCTACGCCCCGCTGCTCGCCAACGAGGACTACGTGCAGTGGAGCCCGGACCTGATCTGGTTCAACAACCACGCGTCCTGGAACTCGGCCAACTACGAGGTCCAGAAACTCTTCATGAACAACACCGGCGACCGCGTGGTCCCCTCCAAGGCCACCGGCACCCCCGCCGTCAGCGGCCCCATCACCGGCGCCGTGGGCCTGTCGACCTGGGCGACCAGCGCGGCGTACGACGACGTGAGGGTGACCTCGGCCGACGGGGAGACGCTCCTGTCCGACGACTTCTCCGGTGACGCCTCGCGGTGGACCCACTCGGGCACCGGCAGCTGGACCGTCCGGGACGGCCAGTACGTCCAGACGGACCCGGCCGCCGAGAACACCCTGGTCACGGCGGGCGACCCGGCCTGGCACGACTACGACCTGCACGTGAAGGCCACGAAGAAGTCCGGCAAGGAGGGCTTCCTGGTCGCCTTCGGCGTCAAGGACACCGGCAACTACTACTGGTGGAACCTGGGCGGCTGGAACAACACCCAGTCCGCGGTCGAGCAGGCCTCCGACGGCGGCAAGTCGACGCTCCTGTCCAAGGCCGGGTCGATCGAGACCGACCGCGCCTACGACATCGACGTCAAGGTCCGGGGCCGCCAGGTCACCCTCTACCTCGACGGCGAGGAGTGGGGCAGCTTCACCGACGACAAGCCGGCCGAGCCCTTCCGCCAGACCGTCACGCGCGACGACCGCACCGGCGAGCTGATCGTCAAGGTCGTCAACGCCCAGGACACGGCCGCCCGCACTACCGTCGACCTCGGCGGCACCCAGGTCGCCTCCAGGGCCCGCGTCACCACGCTGGCCGCCGCCCAGGACGCGGTCAACACCGAGACGGACACCCCGGTGACCCCGGTGACGTCGACCTTCTCGGGGGCGGCGAGCGAGTTCACGTACACCTTCCCGGCGAACTCGGTGACGTTCCTGCGGATCAGAGAGCGGTAGCCCGCGCCCCGGACCGGCGGCGAAACCGCCACGCGGCGTCGCCGGTCCGGGCTAGCGTGGGGACGCATGATCGTATGGCTCAACGGGACGCACGGTGCGGGCAAGACGACGACCGCCGCACTGGTGCAGCGGCTGCTTCCGGATTCCCGGGTGTTCGACGCCGAGAAGGTCGGCGAGACGCTCATGGACATCACGCCGGGGCTGCCCGGGACGGACAACTTCCAGCACTGGCCGCCGTGGCGGCCCCTCGTCGTCGAGACCGCCCGGCGCGTGCTCGACTACACCGGCGGCACCCTGGTGATGCCGATGACGGTCCTGGTCGAGGAGTACTGGAGGGAGATCGCGGGCGGTCTCGCCGGGCACGGGATTCCGGTGCGGCACTTCGTCCTCCACGCCGACCGGGAGACCCTGCGGGGGCGCATCGCGGGGGACACCGTACTGGGGCCGGACTCGCCGTTCCGTCTCCGCCACCTCGAACCCTACGCCGAGGCGGCCCGCACCTGGCTGCACGCCGAGGCCGAGGTCGTCGACACCACCCACCTCACGCCCGACCAGGCCGCGCTGCGGATCGCGGAGGCCGTCAAGGCGTAGTGCTGCGGTAGCGCTGCCTCAACGAACGCATCTCCTGGTTGTACGTCGAGCGCCGCCGGGCGATCCAGACCACGAGCGCCGCGCCGGCCGTCGCCACCGTGTACTGGGCCACCGCGTGGCGGAGCAGGGTCCCGCGGTCGGCGACCGCCCAGTCGCGGCCACCGAAGAGCGGGATGTCCTCGATGAGCTCCTCCTCGGCGGTGAAGTCCAGGCCGTCGATGCTGCCCCGGCCCCGGCTTCCGTCGGCCAGCGTCCACGCGCCCTGGCACGGCCCGTCCCACTCGCAGTCGACGTGCCCCTCCGTCACGGCCGACTGCCCATGGCGATACCGGTCCGTGTTCCCCGCGGCGAACCACAGGGGAAGTACGAGGGCGCACAGGCACGCGACGAGAGCACCGCGCTGCCACGGCCTGAGCCCGCCGATCAGCTCGATGATCCACGAACGCACGGCTCGCCCCTCCCCGAGATCTCCAGGTGCGAGAACGGCAGCGTAGCGGAGCCCGATGCAGCGCGTTGCATAAACGTGCAGCGAAACGTATAGTCATGCCATCCAGGAGGAGGTTTTCCATGGCGGTACGTGCGGCGGTGGCCGGAGCGAGTGGGTATGCGGGCGGTGAGCTGCTGCGTCTGCTCCTGACCCACCCCGAGGTCGAGATCGGCGCCCTGACCGGCAACTCCAACGCCGGGCAGCGGCTGGGTGCGCTTCAGCCGCATCTGCTGCCGCTGGCCGACCGGGTCCTGGAGCCGACCACGGCGGAGGTCCTCGCGGGGCACGACGTCGTCTTCCTCGCGCTGCCGCACGGGCAGTCCGCCGCCGTCGCCGAGCAGCTCGGCCCGGACGTCCTCGTCGTCGACATGGGCGCCGACTTCCGGCTCAAGGACGCCGCCGACTGGGAGGCGTTCTACGGCTCCCCGCACGCCGGCACCTGGCCCTACGGCCTCCCCGAACTTCCGGGTGCCCGCGCCGCGCTGGAGGGGTCCAAGCGCATCGCGGTGCCCGGTTGCTACCCGACCGCCGTGTCGCTGGCGCTCTTCCCGGCCTACGCCGCCGCGCTCGCCGAGCCCGAGGCCGTGATCGTCGCCGCGTCCGGCACCTCCGGCGCCGGCAAGGCGGCCAAGCCGCACCTGCTGGGCAGCGAGGTCATGGGCTCCATGTCCCCGTACGGCGTCGGCGGCGGCCACCGGCACACTCCCGAGATGATCCAGAACCTCGGCGCGGTGGCGGGGGAGCCCGTCACCGTCTCCTTCACGCCGACCCTCGCGCCGATGCCCCGCGGCATCCTCGCCACCTGCACCGCCAAGGCGAAGCCCGGCACCACCGCCGAGACGGTCCGCGCCGCCTACGAGAAGGCCCTCGCCGACGAACCGTTCGTGCACCTGCTGCCCGAGGGGCAGTGGCCCGCGACCGCCTCCGTGTACGGCTCGAACGCCGTCCAGGTGCAGGTCGCGTACGACGCCGCCGCGGGCCGGATCATCGCCATCAGCGCCATCGACAACCTGGCCAAGGGCACCGCGGGCGGTGCCGTCCAGAGCATGAACATCGCCCTCGGTCTCGACGAGACCACCGGACTGACGACGATCGGAGTTGCGCCGTGAGTGTGACGGCAGCGAAGGGGTTCACGGCGGCGGGCATCGCCGCCGGGATCAAGGAGAGCGGCAACCCCGACCTGGCCCTCGTGGTCAACACCGGCCCCCGACGCTCCGCCGCGGGCGTCTTCACCTCCAACCGCGTCAAGGCCGCGCCGGTCCTGTGGTCCGAGCAGGTACTCAAGAGCGGTGAGCTGACCGCCGTCGTGCTCAACTCCGGCGGCGCCAACGCCTGCACCGGACCCAAGGGCTTCCAGGACACCCACGCCACCGCCGAGAAGACCGCCGAGGTGCTCGGCACGGGGGCGGGCGAGGTCGCCGTGTGCTCCACCGGGCTCATCGGCGTACTGCTCCCCATGGACAAGCTGCTCCCGGGCGTGGAGGCGGCCGCCGGTCAGCTCTCCGAGCACGGCGGCGAGAAGGCCGCCATCGCCATCAAGACCACCGACACCGTGCACAAGACCTCCGTCGTGACGAAGGACGGCTGGACGGTGGGCGGCATGGCCAAGGGCGCGGGCATGCTCGCCCCCGGCCTCGCCACCATGCTCGTCGTGATCACCACCGACGCCGACCTGGAGACCGAGGCCCTGGACCGCGCCCTGCGCGCCGCAACCCGGGTCACCTTCGACCGGGTCGACTCCGACGGCTGCATGTCCACCAACGACACCGTGCTGCTGCTCTCCTCGGGTGCCTCCGGCGTCACCCCGGAGTACGACGCCTTCGCCGAGGCCGTCCGCACCGTCTGCGACGACCTCGGACAGCAGCTCATCCGCGACGCCGAGGGCGCCAGCAAGGACATCAAGGTCGAGGTCGTGAACGCAGCGACCGAGGAGGAGGCCGTCCAGGTGGGCCGCACCATCGCCCGCAACAACCTGCTCAAGTGCGCCATCCACGGCGAGGACCCCAACTGGGGCCGCGTGCTCTCCGCCATCGGCACCACCGACGCCGCCTTCGAGCCCGACCGGCTGAACGTCGCCATCAACGGCGTCTGGGTCTGCAAGAACGGCGGCGTAGGCGAGGACCGCGAGCTGGTCGACATGCGCTACCGCGAGGTGCACATCGTCGCCGACCTCGCCGCGGGCGACGCCACGGCCACCATCTGGACCAACGACCTCACCGCCGACTACGTCCACGAGAACAGCGCGTACTCGTCATGAGCAGCGGACCCACGCGGAAGCACACCGCGCTCCCCAAGGCCCAGATCCTCATCGAGGCGCTGCCCTGGCTGACCCGGCACCACGGCAAGACCGTCGTCATCAAGTTCGGCGGCAACGCCATGATCGACGAGGACCTCAAGGCCGCCTTCGCCCAGGACGTCGTCTTCCTGCGGCACGCCGGTCTCAAGCCCGTCGTCGTGCACGGCGGCGGCCCCCAGATCAGCGCCGCCCTCGACAAGCACGGCATCGTCAGCGAGTTCAAGGCCGGGCTGCGCGTCACCACCGAGGACGCCATGGACGTCGTACGGATGGTGCTGGCCGGACAGGTGCAGCGCGAGCTGGTCGGGCTGCTCAACCAGCACGGACCGCTCGCCGTCGGCCTCACCGGCGAGGACGCGCACACCCTCACCGCCACCAAGCACCAGCCCGAGATCGACGGCGAGCTCGTCGACATCGGCCGGGTCGGCGAGATCACCGAGATCGACACCGGCGCCATCGAGGCACTGCTGGCCGACGGCCGCATCCCGGTCGTCTCGTCCATCGCCCGCTCCCAGGACGACCACCATGTCTACAACGTCAATGCTGATACGGCGGCTGCGGCACTCGCTGCGGCGCTCGGCGCCGAGACTCTCATGGTCCTCACCGACGTCGAGGGCCTCTACGAGGACTGGCCGCACTCCGACGAGGTGATCAGCCGCCTCACCGCGTCCGAGCTGGAAAAACTGCTGCCCGACCTCTCCAGCGGCATGGTGCCGAAGATGGAGGGCTGCCTGCACGCCGTACGGGGCGGCGTCACCACCGCCCGCGTCATCGACGGCCGGGTCCAGCACTCGATCCTGCTGGAGATCTTCACCGACGAGGGGATCGGCACGATGGTCGTGCCCGACGAACAGGGGGAGTCGTGAGCAACACGGAGCTGACCGAGCGGTGGCAGGGCACCCTCATGAACAACTACGGCACCCCGCGCCTGCCCCTGGTGCGCGGCGAGGGGTCCCGGCTGTGGGACGCCGACGGCAAGGAGTACCTCGACTTCGTCGGCGGCATCGCGGTCAACGCGCTCGGCCACGCCCACCCGGCCGTGGTGGACGCCGTGAGCCGGCAGATCGCCTCCCTCGGCCACGTCTCCAACCTCTTCATCGCCGAGCCGCCCGTCGCCCTCGCCGAACGGCTGCTGAGGCACTTCGGCCGCGACGGCAAGGTCTACTTCTGCAACTCCGGCGCCGAGGCCAACGAGGGCGCCTTCAAGATCGGCCGACTGACCGGCCGGCCGCACATGGTCGCCACCCACGGCGGCTTCCACGGCCGCACCATGGGCGCCCTCGCCCTGACCGGCCAGCCCGGCAAGCAGGAACCGTTCCTGCCGCTGCCCGGCAACGTCACGCACGTACCGTACGGCGACCCGCAGGCCCTCGCCGCGGCGGTCACCGAGGAGACGGCCCTGGTGGTCATCGAGCCGGTCCAGGGCGAGAACGGGGTCGTCGTCCCGCCCGCCGGCTATCTGAAGGCGGCCCGCGCGATCACCGCCGCCACCGGTGCGCTGCTCGTCCTGGACGAGGTGCAGACCGGCGTCGGCCGGACCGGGCACTGGTTCGAGTACCAGGCCCACGAAGGTGTCCTGCCGGACGTCGTCACCCTCGCCAAGGGCCTCGGCGGCGGACTGCCCCTGGGCGCGACGGTCGCCTTCGGACGCGCCGCCGAACTCCTTCAGCCCGGCCAGCACGGCACGACCTTCGGCGGCAACCCGGTCGCCTGCGCCGCCGGACTCGCCGTCCTCGACACCATCGAGGACGAGGGACTGCTGGACAACGTGAAGCGGCAGAGCGAGCGGCTGCGCGGCGAGATCGAGGGCCTGGGGCACCCGTTGATCGCCCACGTCCGGGGCGCCGGCCTGCTCCTGGGTATCGTGCTCACCGAGCCGCTCGCCGCCCAGGTGCAGCAGGCGGCTCAGGACGCCGGAATCCTGGTGAACGCGCCCGCACCCGATGTCGTACGGCTGATGCCCGCGCTGAACCTCGGCGACGACGTGGCCGACGCGTTCCTCGGGGCGCTGCCCGGCATCCTTGACCAGGTCGCCGAGGCGGCCCACGGGGACGGACGATCCGGAGAATGAGACGACGATGAGCCACGCGCAGGAGCACGAGCAGACGGCCGGGCCCGCCCTGCCGCAGACCCGCACCGCACGCCACCGCCGGATCGTGGACATCCTCAACCGGCAGGCGGTGCGCTCGCAGAGCCAGCTGGCGAAGCTGCTCGCCGACGACGGGCTCACCGTCACCCAGGCGACGCTCTCCCGGGACCTGGACGAGCTGAACGCGGTGAAGATCCGCAACACCGACGGCGACCTCATCTACGCCGTGCCCAGCGAGGGCGGCTTCCGCACCCCGCGGGCGCCGCTCGGGGAGTCGGCCAAGGAGGAGCGGATGCGGCGGCTCTCCGCGGAGCTGCTGATCTCCGCGGAGGCGTCCGCGAACCTCGTGGTCCTGAGGACGCCCCCGGGGGCGGCGCAGTTCCTCGCCTCGGCGATCGACCAGGCGGAGCTGCACGACATCCTGGGGACGATCGCGGGCGACGACACGCTGATGCTGATCAGCCGGGAGCCGACGGGTGGGCAGGCGCTGGCGGACCACTTGCTGCGGTTGGCTCAGAACGGGGGGTGAGGGGGCGGGGGCGGAGCGGTGGTCTGCCGGGTGCGGGTGCGTCGTGGCCGGTCGCGCAGTTCCCCGCGCCCCTGGGGGTTGCAGCAAGGCCGGGCGCAGCGGCACGCCGCCGACGCCACTCACCCCAGCCACCCCGCCAATCCCCCCGTGCACCGCACCTCGTCCCCCGCCGTGATCAGCAACGCCTCCACCCCGGCCAGCGACTCCAGCCAGCGCAGCCCCTCCCGCGCCCCCATCGCGAACGCCGCCGTCGCCCAGCAGTCCGCCCACGTCAGCCGGGGTGCCACCACCGTCACGGACAGCAGGTCGGTCACCGCGGAGCGGCCGGTGCGCGGGTCGACGACGTGTGCGCCGCGCTCGGCGGAACCGGACGTCGCCACGGCCAGCTCCGCCGCCCCCGCCGCCGAGACGACCGCCGCGAGCCCGCCCGGGCGCAGCGGGTCCGACACCCCGACCCGCCACGGTCGCGCCGCCCCCGGCGTCCCGAGCAACTGCACGTCCCCGCCGCCGTTGACGCTGACCCCGCTCGCACCGCCCGCCGCCGCGATCCGCCGCGCGGCGCGCTCCACGGCCCAGCCCTTGACGATCCCGGTCGGATCGAGCCGCCCCTCGTACCGCGTGCTGAACCAGCCGTCGCTCACCCGCTCCGCCTCGGCCGCCAGCTCCAGCACCTCGGCGACCTCCGGCGCGCACGCGGCGACGGTCAGTTCCCCGCGGGCCAGCCGGGACAGCTGGCTGCCTTCCCGGTACGTGCTGAACACCTCGTCGGCCCGGTGCAGCCCGGCGACCGCCTCGTCCAACGCCGCCCGTACGGCCGCGGGTTCCCCGCCGCGGACGTCGAAGGAGAAGACGGTCCCCATCGCCTCCTCCACGTGACGCACCGCGGCGGGAGCCTCGGCGGATCCGGCTCCGGTGTCAGCCACCGGCCCGGTCCAGCGCCGACTGGAGCGACTGCCGGTACCCGGCGCTGGTGTAGGTGGCGCCGGAGACCGCGTCGATGTCGGCGCTGCCCGCGGCGACGGCGGCCCGTTCGAGCTTGGGTACGGCGTCGGCGGTGACCTGGTCGCTGCGCCCGCCCTTCGGCGCCTGGAGGGTCTCGACGTCGGTGATTCGCCCGGCGCCGACCGTGACTCGGACCTGCACGGGCCCGTACTGGGTCTGCGCGGCGTCACCGGTGAGCACCTGCGTGCCCTGCCCGGCGCCGGTGCCCGAGCCCTCCTCGGCGGCTCCGGAGCCGGCCGCCGCGGCCGCCTTGTCCAGCGCCGACTGGAGGGACTTCACGTACCCGGCGCTGGTGTAGGTGGCCCCGGAGACCGCGTCGATGTCGGCGCTGCCGGCCGCGACCGCCGCCTGGTTGAGCCTGGGTACCGCGTCCGCGGTGACCCGGTCGCTCTGCCCGCCCTTGGGCGCCTGCACGGCCTCGGCCTTGGTGATCTTCCCGCCGCTCACGGTGAGCCGGACCTGCACGGGACCGTACTGCGTACCGGCCGCGTCACCCGTGACGGTGCCGGCCCCGGCGTCCCGGCCGCCCTGCGGCGACTGAGCGGCCACGGGCGGGGCCGCGCCGCCCGCCGCCGAGGCGGAGCCCGGGTCGGACGCCGGTTTCAGCGACAGCAGCAGCACGATCCCGGACACGGTGGCGGCCCCGGCGAGCACGGTCCGCCGAACGGGGTGGCTTTTCCTCATCTGTCCTGGACTCCTGATGTCCGTCGCTCACATCTCGAACGACTCGTGGTGGATACGGCGAGCGGGGACCCCCGCGCCGCGCAGTGCCTCGTACACCGACTGGGCGAAGCCGGGCGGCCCGCACAGGAAGACGTCGTGGCGCTCGACGTCCGGGATCTTCCGGGCCAGGGTCTCGGCCGAGATGTCCGGACGCTCCCCGTCCGGGCTGTTGACCGCGTACATCAGCCGGGCGCCGCGCGCGTCGGCGATACCGGCCAGCTCGTCCCAGAGCGCCAGGTCCTGGGTGCTGTTGGCCCGGTACAGCAGCGTGATGTCGCCGGACGCGCCGGGCAGCGTCTCGAACAGCGCCCGCATCGGCGTGATCCCCACCCCGCCCGCCACCAGCAGCACCTTGCCGCGGCTGCGGCGCTGGGCGGTCAGGGCGCCGTACGGGCCCTCCGCCCACACCCGGGTGCCGGGCGTCAGCTCACGGAGCCGGGCGCTGTGGTCGCCGATCGCCTTCACGGTGATCCGCAGCATGTCCGGGCGGGGCGCCGCCGACAGCGAGTACGGGTGCGAGCTGAACCGCATGCCCGGCGCCAGGAACCGCCAGCGGAAGAACTGCCCGGCCTCCGCGCCCATCCGGTGCAGCCGGCGCCCGCCGATGAGCACCGACACGATCCCGGGCGTCTCCTCGATCACCGCCTCCACCCGCAACCGGTGCCGGAGGTTCAGCCGGAGCGGGGTCAGCACGCGGTACCAGAGCACGAGCGCGGTCACCGAGCCGTACAGCGCGTACCAGACGGTTTTGGCGGCCGGTTCGACGGCGAAGTCGTTGCCGGTGGTCAGCTGGTGCCAGAAGGTCAGGAACACGGCCGCGTAGGTGAGCAGGTGCACGTGGTACCAGGCGTCGTACGGGATCCGGCGCCGCACGGGGCCGACGGACAGCAGCCCGATGACGACCAGCAGGCCGGTGCCGACGGCCGCCTTGCCCAGGTCCGGGAGCTGGTTCACGGAGTCGACCGTCTGCGCCACGACGTCACCGAGGCCCTTGCCGGCCTGCGCCGCGTAGCCCCACATGATCAGGAAGACGTGGGCCAGGACCAGGCAGAGGGTGTAGCGGCCGGTCATGGCGTGCCAGCGGGCGACCCGGTCGGACCCGACGCGCCGCTCCAGGGCCGGCACCCGCGCCATCTGGAGCACCACCAGCGCCATCAGGTACCCGGCGAGCAGACCGGTGATCCGGCCCGCGTTGAGGATCATGCCGGTCTGGTCGGAGATGGCGGGCGTGTTGCGCCACCACAGCCACAACACGCCCGCCGCGCCCGCCCACACGGCGAGCAGCAGGGGGACGGCGGGGGAGCGGCGCGGGCGGATGCGCCGCATCGTCTGACGGCGGGCGGCACGGCCGCCGGCGAGCGTGGTGGTCACGGTTCCTCCGTGGGGGACTCGGCCCTTGGCCCACAGATACGCGCCGTACCGGGCGAGCGTTCAGCCCGTGCGGGTGGTGCCGTCCGCGTTCAGTAGCGGGTGACCGCCGTCGCCCCGCCCTCGGTGCCGATCGCGAGGTGCGGCCGTTCGCCCGGCTCGGCCCACCGCAGGATGCGCCGCATGGCCTCCTTCGGCACCGACACGCATCCGGCCGTCGCCCCGTGCCCGTCGACGTGGAGGAAGATGCCCGCGCCGCGGCCGCGCACCGGGCGGTGGTAGTTGAAGCCGACGACCAGGGCGTGCGCGTACTGGGCGGTGTAGGTGATCAGGTGCTCGGCCTCGGTGGCGCGGCAGTCGGCGGGGCGCGGTTCGGTCCAGCGGTTGTAGGAGCGGGAGGCGTTGTCCTGGCACCACCAGGAGTCCTCGTGGACCGGGCGGTAGCGGTACGCGGTGCCGCCCGGTGCGCGCTCGATGCCGAAGGCGTAGGGCAGGTCGTACAGGCCGGTCGGGGTGGTACTGGTGCCCTGGACGCGCGTCGGCCCGTCGGTGAGTCCGCCGGACCCGAAGCGGGCCGGTGCGGAGCCCGCTGCCACCCAGTGTCCGTCGGACCCGCCCCGGCGGTCCCACCAGGTGACGGTGCCCGTGGTCGAGCCGGTGTCCGGCGCGACGGCGGTGATCAGCTGGGTGCCGCCGCCGGTGTCCGCCATCCGGGCCGGAAGCGGCGGACGAGCGGGGCCGTCGGCGGGGGCGGCGCCGAGCAGGAGGAGGGAGGCGGACACGAGGACGGCGACGGCACCGGGGCGCATGGTTCAGACGGTAGAGGGAGGCAGCGGCAACGGCAGCCCGGGGAGGCCGTCGATGCTGGAGGCGATGTGCTCCTTCTTGGTGAAGTACGCGCTGAGCGAGGCGTCGTCCTCCCGCGCGAACCGCTTGCCGTGCAGGTCCCGGTCGTTCTCGTAGGCCATGAAGGGGACGGCGTAGCCGCAGGTGTCGCGGATGAGTTCGGCGCTCACGACGATGACCGCGCGCAGGCCGTGCGCGGTGGTGTCGATGTCCGGGAAGTGGGTGAGCAGTTCGGGGAAGCGGGGGTCGTCGCGGAAGACCGGCTCGCCGCGGCCGTGCACCCGCACGATGTTCGGCGGGCCCTGGAAGGCGCACCACATCAGGGTGATCCGCCCGTTCTCCCGCAGGTGGGCGATGGTCTCCGCGTTGGAACCCGCGAAGTCGAGGTAGGCCACGGCCAGTTCGTCCAGCACCGCGAAGCAGCCCGTGAGGCCCTTGGGTGACAGGTTGACCGTGCCGTCGCCGGCCAGGGGGGCGGTGGCGGTGAAGAAGAGGGGCTGCGCCTCGATGAAGGTGCGGAGTCTGCCGTCTATGCGCTCATAAGTCTTTCCCATGTCTAACGATTATGGGGGTGCGGGACGCCGTGGGCGGCACCAACCTGCAAGATTGACGAATCATGCAGAGTTCTGCATACTCATGCATGTCAGTGATCGTACGGTGAGGAGCGACCCAAGTGAGCAGCAACAGCGGTGACGTCCGGCTCTGGGGCGGCCGTTTCGCCGACGGTCCCGCCGAGGCGCTGGCGAAGCTGTCCGCGTCCGTCCACTTCGACTGGCGGCTCGCCCCCTACGACATCGCCGGTTCGCGCGCCCACGCCCGCGTGCTGCACAAGGCCGGGCTGCTCACCGAGGACGAGCTGACCCGGATGATCGCCGGGCTCGACTGGCTTGAGGCGGACGTCGCCGACGGCTCCTTCACCGGCACCATCGCCGACGAGGACGTCCACACGGCCCTGGAGCGCGGGCTGCTGGAGCGCCTCGGTGCGGACCTCGGCGGCAAGCTGCGCGCCGGCCGGTCCCGCAACGACCAGGTGGCGACCCTCTTCCGGATGTACCTGCGCGACCACGCCCGGACCGTCGGCGGTCTGATCGCCGACCTCCAGGACGCGCTGATCGGCCTCGCCGAGGCCCACCCGGACGTGGCCATGCCCGGCCGCACCCACCTCCAGCACGCCCAGCCGGTGCTCTTCGCCCACCACGTGCTCGCCCACGCCCACGCGCTGGGCCGGGATGCGGAGCGGCTGCGCCAGTGGGACGAGCGCACGGCCGTCTCCCCGTACGGCTCGGGCGCGCTCGCGGGCAGCAGCCTCGGCCTGGACCCCGAGGCCGTCGCCCGGGACCTCGGCTTCGAGCACGGCAGCGCCGGCAACTCCATCGACGGGACCGCCTCGCGCGACTTCGTCGCCGAGTTCGCCTTCATCACCGCGATGATCGGCGTCAACGTCTCCCGGATCGCCGAGGAGATCATCATCTGGAACACGAAGGAGTTCTCCTTCGTGACCCTGCACGACGCCTTCTCCACCGGCTCGTCGATCATGCCGCAGAAGAAGAACCCCGACATCGCCGAGCTGGCCCGCGGCAAGTCCGGGCGCCTGATCGGCAACCTGACCGGCCTGATGGCCACCCTCAAGGCCCTCCCGCTCGCGTACAACCGCGACCTCCAGGAGGACAAGGAGCCGGTCTTCGACTCCATCGACCAGCTGGAGGTCCTGCTCCCCGCCTTCACCGGCATGATGGCCACCCTCACCGTGCACCGCGAGCGGATGGCGGAGCTGGCCCCGGCCGGCTTCTCGCTCGCCACCGACATCGCCGAGTGGCTGGTCAGGCAGGGCGTGCCGTTCCGGGTCGCGCACGAGGTGGCCGGCGAGTGCGTGAAGGTCGCCGAGGTCGACGGCAAGGAGCTGGACGAGCTGACCGACGAGCAGTTCGCCAAGATCTCCGAGCACCTCACCCCCGAGGTGCGCACCGTGCTCAACGTCCCCGGCGCGCTCGCCTCCCGCGACGGCCGCGGCGGTACGGCGCCGAGCGCGGTCGCCGTCCAGCTCGCCGAGGTGAAGGCGGACGTGGCGGCCCAGCACGCCTGGGCGGACGCCAAGAAGTAGCGGCGGGACGCAGCGGCAGGCGGCAGGCGGTGTGCCCGACGGGCATCGCGGTTACGTTGGTCAACAGCTCAGCAGCTCAGCAGTCGACCGAACGGAGCCCGCGATGCCCTTCGCCCGCCTGGCCGCGGCGACCACCCCCACCTGCCACATCGGTCTGGGTCTCGCCGCCGTCGGCCGCCCCGGCTACATCAACCTCGGCCGCGACCGCGACCTCGGAGCGGACCGCACCGTCGAGGCGCTGCGCGAACGCACCCACGACCTCCTCGACGCCGCCTATGCGCAGGGCGTGCGCTACTTCGACGCGGCCCGCTCCTACGGCCGCTCGGAGGAGTTCCTGGCCGGCTGGCTCCGGGACCGCCCGGACGTCGACGACGTGGTGGTCGGCAGCAAGTGGGGCTACACCTACACCGCCGACTGGTCCACCGACGCCGACCAGCACGAGGTCAAGGACCACGGCCTCGCGACCTACGACCGCCAGCGCGCCGAGACCGACGCCCTGCTCGGCGACCGGCTCGACCTGTACCAGATCCACTCGCTCACCCCGGACAGCCCCGCCCTCACCGACAAGGAACTGCACGCCAGGCTGGCCGAGGCCGCCGCGCAGGGCAGCACCGTCGGCTTCTCCACCAGCGGCCCCGCCCAGGCCGACGCCATCCGCGCCGCGCTCGCCGTGACCGTGGACGGCGAGCCCCTCTTCCGTACCGTCCAGTCGACGTACAACGCGCTGGAGGTCTCCGCGGGACCCGCGCTGGCCGAGGCGCACGAGGCCGGACTCACCGTGATCGTCAAGGAGGGCATGGCCAACGGCCGCCTCGCGGAGCCGCACGCACCCGACGTCCTGAGGGCCGTCGCCGAGGAGACGGCCCTGGGCTGCGACGCGGTCGCCCTCGCCCTGGTCCTGCGGCAGCCCTGGGCCGGTGTCGTCCTGTCCGGCGCGGCGACGGTCAACCAGCTCGGCTCGAACCTGCACGCCGCCGCGGTCGACCTCGACGACGACCAGGTGGCGCGCCTCGGCGCCCTCACCGAGGACCCGCACGCCTACTGGGAGCGCCGCGGGCAGCTGCCCTGGCACTGAGACCGCCGCCCCGCCGGACCCGTGACCGCCCGAGAGGTGGGTCACGCCTGCCTTGGATGAGACAGCGATGTCTCATATGGGTTATCGTTGTCTCATGGCCGTCGATCGTGAACAGGTACTGCGCAGCGCCGCGGCCCTGCTGACCCGCAAATCCACCGCGACCATGGACGAGGTCGCCAGGGCCGCCGGGATCAGCCGGGCCACGCTGCACCGGCACTTCGCCGGGCGCGACGCCCTCGTCCGCGCGCTGGAGTCGCTGGGCATCGCCGAGTGCGAGGCCGCCCTGGCGGCGGCCCGCGCCGACGAGGGCCCGGCGGCCGACGCGGTGCGCCGGCTGGTCCGCGCGATGGAGCCCTCCGCCGCCCTGCTCGCCTTCCTCTATTCCGAGAACCAGCTGTTCGAGGGCGAGGAGCAGAACGAGGGCTGGGCACGGATCGACGCCGGGCTCACCGAGCTGTTCCGCAGGGGCCAGGAGAGCGGCGAGTTCCGCATCGACCTCACACCCGCCTGGCTCACCGAGGCGCTGTACGGCCTGCTGGCCTCCGGCGCCTGGGCGGTGGCCGAGGGCCGCGTGGCCCGCAACGACTTCACCCACATGATCGTCGAGCTGCTGCTCGGCGGCGCGCTCCGGAGAGAGGAACCATGAACCGCACCCTGCAGCCGGCCCACCCGACCGAGGCGGTGAAGCGCCCCGGCCGCTGGCTGGCGTTGTCCGTCCTGGTGCTGGCCGTGCTGCTGGTGGCCGTCGACGCGACCGTCCTCGGTCTCGCGACCCCCTACATCAGCGAGGACCTCGCACCCTCCGGCACCCAGCTGCTCTGGATCGGCGACGTCTACTCCTTCGTCATCGCCGGTCTGCTGGTCTCCATGGGCAGCCTCGGCGACCGCATCGGCCGCAAGCGCATCCTCCTCATCGGCGCCACGGCGTTCGGCGCGATCTCCGTCCTCAACGCCTACGCGCACAGCCCCGAGGTGTTGATCCTCGCCCGGGCCCTGCTCGGCGTCGCGGGCGCCACCCTGATGCCCGCCACCCTGGCCCTGATCCGCAACCTCTTCCACGACCCGCGCGAACGCAGCCTCGCCGTCGGCATCTGGGGCGCGGCCGCCTCCGCCGGTGCGGCGGTCGGCCCGGTCGTCGGCGGGTTCCTGCTGGAGCACTTCTGGTGGGGCTCCGTCTTCCTGATCAACCTGCCCGTGATGGCCGTCCTGGTCGTCGTCGGCGTGAAGATGCTGCCCGAGTCCCGCAACCCGAACCCGGGTCCCTGGGACCTGCTCAGCGTCGTCCTCTCCCTGGTCGGCATGGTCGGAGTCGTGTACGCGGTCAAGGAGACCGCCGCCCACGGGTTCGCCTGGGCCACGCTCGCCGCGGGTCTGCTGGGCGCCGCCGCGCTCTACGGCTTCGTCCGCCGCCAGCTGACCATGCCGGTCCCGCTGCTCGACATGCGGCTGTTCCGCCACCGCGGCTTCAGCGGTGCGGTCCTGGCCGACCTGCTGACCATCCTGGGCCTGTCGGGGCTGGTGTTCTTCCTCTCCCAGTACCTGCAACTCGTCCAGGGCAGGCGGCCCTTCGAGGCGGGTCTGGCCGAACTGCCCGCCGCCGTCGGCGCGGTGGTGGCCGGTCTGATCGCGGGCCGCGCGGCCCGGCGCTTCTCGGTCCGTGCCGTGGTCTCCGGCGGGCTCGCCGCCGTCGGTCTCGCGCTCGCCGCGCTGACCGTCATCGGCCAGCACACCGGCTACCCGCTGCTCGGTGCGGCCCTGCTGGTCGTCGGCCTCGGCGCGGGCTTCGCCTTCACCGTCACCGCCGACGTGATCCTCTCCAGCGTGCCCGGGGAACAGGCGGGCGCCGCCTCCGCGGTCTCCGAGACGGCGTACGAACTCGGCGCCGCCCTCGGCATCGCGGTGCTCGGCTCCATCGTGACCGGCGTCTACCGCGACTTCACCGGCCCCGCGGGCACCCCGGACGCGGCCCACGAGTCACTGGGCGGTGCGGTGGAGGCCGCCGCCGGACTCCCGGCGGCCACCGGGGACGCGCTCCTGGACTCCGCCCGGCAGGCCTTCGTCGACGGCCTGACCCTCGCGGCGGGCGTCGGCGCCGCCGTGCTCCTGGCCGCCGCCGCGGCGTCCTGGTACCTGCTGCGCGGCCAGCGCCTGGAGGACGGGGCGGAGCACCCCTAGCCGTACGGCCAGGGAACGCCGACGGCGGACCGCTCACCGAGCGGTCCGCCGTCTCGCGTACGCGGGTCCGCGGTGCTAGGCCGCCTTCGCCTTGCTGGCGTACATGTCCACGTACTCCTGACCGGACAGCCGCATGACCTCCGTCATCACGGAGTCGGTCACCGCCCGCAGGACGTAGCGGTCGCGGTCCATGCCCTCGTAGCGGGAGAACTCCATCGCCTCGCCGAAGCGGACCGTGACCCGGCCCGGCCGGGGCAGACCCGCGCCGCCCGGCTGGAGCTTGTCGGTGCCGATCATGGCGAACGGGACCACCGGGGCGCCGGTCATCAGCGTCAGCCGGGCGATGCCGGTGCGGCCCCGGTAGAGGCGGCCGTCGGGGGAGCGGGTGCCCTCCGGGTAGATGCCGAAGATCCGGCCCTCGTCCAGCACCCGCCGCCCGGTCATCAGCGCCGCGACACCGCCCCGGCCGCCGTCGCGGTCGACCGGGATCATGCCGACGCCGGTGAAGAACCAGGCCATCAGCCGGCCCTTGAGGCCCTTGCCGGTGACGTACTCGTCCTTGCCGATGAAGACGACCTGCCGGTCGCAGACCAGCGGCAGGATCATCGAGTCGATGAAGGTGAGGTGATTGCCGGCCAGGATCACCGGACCGTCGCCCGGGATGTTCTCCACACCCTCCACCCGTGTGCGGAACATCAGGCGCATGATCGGACCGAGCACTGCCTTGATGAACACGAAGCGGGACAACGGGCCCTCCGGTGTCGGGGATGCGGTATGAGTCTGTGCAGGTGAGGACATTACTCGCGGCCCGGGGGGTCACGCACCTCGGGTCACCCGGGTCTTACACGCCGTTGACGCGTGTTCACCTGCGGTGCGTGGGCGTTGCGCGGCGGTAACGCCCCCGCGTCAATGTGAGGCAGGTCGCGCCCGCGCGGACCGGCGTCCCGGTCCACGCCCCGCGGCCACGGCCCGGATCGAAGCACATACGGCCCGCGCGCCGAGTGAGGCGCGCCGCCCGGGTGCCACCTCCGAGCCCGTGTCCTTCGCCTACCCCGCCACGCCGCCGTCAAGCCGACGGCACGTCAGCCGCCCGCCCCACCACGACATCCCCGCGCACCCGCGTGTTCCGGCCGCGGTCTCCCGCTCGTCATGTACGCGCCCCTACGATCGGCCCGCACTCGACGGTCAACGGCAGGAGGGCCCCATGGGAACGCAGGAGTCGGACGAGCGGGCGGGCGGCGGCACCGGACGGCGGGCGCTCCTGGGCGCGGCGGTGCTCGGCGCGGGCGGAGCGGTGCTCGGCCTGCCCGGCACGGCCGGAGCCGCCGGCACCCGGCACGGCGGCGGACCCGGCGGTGGGGTCAAGAGCCTGCCCGTGCCGACCGTCATCGGTCACCGCGGAGCCAGCGGCTACCGCCCCGAGCACACCTTCGGCGCCTACGAGCTGGCCCTCGACATGGGCGCCGACATCGTCGAGGCCGGCGACCTGGTCCCCACGAAGGACGGCCACCTCGTCTGCCGGCACGAGCCGGAGATCGGCGGCACCACGGACGTCGCCGACCACCGCGAGTTCGCCGACCGCAAGCGCACCAAGCTGCTCGACGGCGTCTCCACCACCGGCTGGTTCACCGAGGACTTCACCCTCGCCGAGCTGAAGACGCTCCGCGCCACCGAGCGCATCCCGGCCAACCGCCCGCACAACACCCTCTACGACGGCCGCTGGGAGATCCCCACCTTCGAGGAGGTGCTGCGCTGGCAGAACGAGCAGACCCGCAGGCGCGGCAAGCAGGTCTGGATCTACCCCGAACTCAAGCACCCCACCTACTTCCGCAAGCTGGGCCTGGGCACGGAGGAGCGCCTGGCGCGGCTGCTGCGCAAGTACGGCAAGGACCGGAAGAACTCGCCCGTCATCATCCAGTCCTTCGAACCCACCAGCATCCAGCGGATGAACAAGCTGGTCGGCAACCCCCTCGCCGTCCTGCTGTCCGGCGCGAACAGCCGCCCCTGGGACTTCGTCGAGACCGGAGACCCGCGCACCACGGCCGACCTCGTCACGCCCCAGGGCCTGACGGAGATCGCCTCCTACGCGCAGGGCATCGGCCCCACCCTCGACCTGATCATTCCGAAGGACTCCGCCGGGCGGCT
Organism: Streptomyces sp. BBFR25; assembly: GCF_044590125.1. Classification (NCBI taxonomy): domain Bacteria; kingdom Bacillati; phylum Actinomycetota; class Actinomycetes; order Kitasatosporales; family Streptomycetaceae; genus Streptomyces; species Streptomyces sp. BBFR25. The sequence goes on along the minus strand of NZ_CP172447.1, from coordinate 1,842,915 downwards.
CACCGAGCCGACGACGCTCGTGCGCGACGCGCACCGGGCGGGCCTGATCCTGCACCCGTACACCCTGCGCAACGAGAACCCCTTCCTGCCCGCCGAGTTCCGCAAGGGCGGCGACCCCGACGGCTACGGCGACGTCTTCGGCACGTTCCGGACGTACTTCGCCACCGGTATCGACGGCATCTTCACCGACAACCCGGACACCGGCGTGCTGGCCCGCGAAGACTTCGTCAACGGCTGAGCGTCCGCCCCCGGTTGGGGTGAGCTTCGGCCGCCCGGGCAACCCGCCGCCCGGGCGGCCGCGTCGACGTGCATATGACGCACGAGCTGCTCACCTCCCTGCGCCCCCTGCTCACCGCCGAGGCCTCGGCCGAGGCATATGCGTCCGGAACCGAGGCGGGCGACCTGGAACAGGCGGTCTGGCTGCGCCTGCTGGAACGCCTGGCGGCCGACGGACCGCCCCCCGACCCGCACCGCTGGCTGCGCAGCACCGTCCGCACCGAGGCCCGCCGCACCCGCCGCACGGCCCGCAACGAGCGGCCGTACGGGACCGAACCCGCCGGTGTCGCCGAGTCCGCCCACGAGCCCGAGCGGCTCGCGCTCGCCGCGGCCCGCCGCCGCGCCCTGCGCGACGCCGTGCGCCGGCTGCCGGGCCGCTGCCCCCGCCTGATGGAGGCGCTGCTGTCGCCCAGGGACCTCACATACCGGGAAATCGCGGGGGAGTTGGGTATCTCACAGGGCAGTCTTGGTCCGGAACGCTCCCGATGTCTGGGATGTCTGCGGCGATTACTGACGCCGGAGGTTGCGGCGGGCTGAGGACGGGGATAGGAGTGGGGGACCACAGGTGATCAGGTGAGCGGGAGGCATGCGCACATGGGCATGAGCGTGACCATCTCGGCGGCGACCGAACAGGACGCCGAGCAGATCTTCCGGCTGCAGTACCTCTGCTTCCAGAGCGAGGCGGCGCTGTACGCCAACTACCGCATCGACCCGCTCGTCCAGACCCTGGACTCGGTGCGCGAAGAGGTCGCCGCCGACTGCGTCTTCGTCGCGCGGCTCGGCGACGAGGTCGTCGGCTCGGTGCGGGGGCGGGTGACCGAGGACGGGGCGGCGGCCATCGGCAAGCTCTGCGTCCACCCCCGCCTCCAGGGACACGGCATCGGGGCCCGGCTGCTGCGGGCCGCCGAGTCCGCCCTGGTCGAGGAGCGCGGCGCCAAGCGGTTCCGGCTGCACACCGGGCACCGCAGCGAGGGCAACCTGCGGCTGTACCGCCGGGTCGGCTACCGGACGGTGGGCACCGCCGAGGGCACCGACGGCGTGCCCATGATCGTCCTGGAGAAGCCCGCGGAGGAGTACGCGACCACGGCCTGACCCGCCGCCGGGCTCCGCGGCCGCTACGCGGTGCGGGCCCGGCGCAGCCAGTACAGCGCCGACAGCGGCAGCAGCACGGGAATGAAGAGGTACCCCATCCCGTAGTCCGACCACACGGTGGCGTCGGGGAAGGCCGACGGCTCCACCAGCGTCCAGGTGCCGACCGTCAGCACGCCCACCAGTTCGGCGGCGCAGCACACCTGCGCCGCCTTGCGGGCCGTCTCGCCGCCGCGCACCAGGGTGTAGGTGATGAACCCGTAGACGATGCCCGCGAGCGCCGACAGCGTGTAGGCGAGCGGCGCCCGGTCGAACTCGGTGGCGATCTGGTACACGGACCGCGACACCGCGCCGACGACCATCACGCCGTACAGCCACACCAGCAGGATGCCGGGCCCGGCGATCAGCCGCTGCCCGGCCTGCTTCTCCTCCGTGGCCACCGTCTCAGCCTCCCCAGATGTCATACAGCCGCACCTCCAGGACGGCGAGGACGACACCGCCTGCCGCGACCGTCACCGAACCCCAGCGGGTGCGTTCGGCCAGCGACATGAACCCCGCCGCCGGCACACAGGCGAAGGCGCCCAGCAGATACGCCACGAAGATCGTCGTGCCCTGTTCCGGTTCCTCGCCCCGCGCCAGCTGCACGACGCCGACCACCAGCTGGATCAGCGCCAGCGCCGAGACCACGGCCATGCCGATGAAGTGCCAGTCCTTCGTCGGCTGGTCACGGTAGGCGGCCCAGCCGCACCAGGCGGCCAGCAGCAGTGCGGCGACGCCGGTCACCAGCGTCAGGACGTCAAGCATGGCAGCGAGCCTATTACGGGCCAAAAGGCCCGCCGTCCCCGGCCCCGTAGGGTCGGGGACATGAAGCTCCACGCACAGGCCCTCCTGTTCGACAACGACGGCACCCTCGTCTCCTCCCTCGCCTCCGTACGCCGCTGCTGGACGCGGTGGGCCGTCGAGTACGGGATCACCGCCGAGCGGTTCGGGCAGGTGGAACTGCACGGGCGCCCGGCCGCCGAGATAGCCGCCGACCTGCTGCCCGCCGAGGTGGTCGCCGAGGCCGTCGCCCGCATCGAGCAGCTGGAGGTCGAGGACGTGCCGAACGGGGGCGTGCACCTGCTGCCCGGCACCTCCGCGTTCCTCGACGCGCTGCCCGCCGACCGCTGGGCCGTCGTCACCTCCGCCACCCGGCGCCTCGCCGAGGCCCGCCTCGATGCCGTCGGCATCCTTCCCAAGACCCTCGTCGCCGCCGACGACATCACCCGCGGCAAGCCCGACCCCGAGCCCTACCTCCTCGGTGCCCGCGCCCTGGGTGTCGACCCGGCCGACTGCGTCGTCTTCGAGGACGCCCCCGCCGGGCTCCAGGCCGGCCGCGCCGCCGGTATGCGGACCGTGGCGTTGGCCACAACCCACCGGGCCGACCAACTCGACGCCGACCTGGTGGTCACCGACCTCTCGGCCTTGTCGGTACTGGTCACCGACGCCGGAATCGAGATCGTCGTGCGGGGCTGATCCGGGCCGCCGCGACCGCCTGCCGTCCACCGCTGTCCAGTATCCGGACAGCGGTCTCCGGACAGGGCCGTACGTCTGCTTTACTGATCGGCATGAGCACCACGAGCGACCGCACCCCTGCGACCGAGGCGACCACGACGCCCGGTGCTCGTTGTATGTGCCTGCGAATGTGCGCCTTCTAGAGGGCCCCCGCACCACCTGAGCCTCGCGCCCCGAAGCGAGCGCCCGCCCCTGTCCGCCCGCGCCGACGCGCGCACCGCGGCTGGGCCACGCCCCGCGCACACGTTTCTCCCCGGTCCCACCGCCATGGCGCACCGCCACCGCGAGAACCGTGCCGCGTTCCGAAGGGCCCCGAGAACCCGAAGAACAACGCCCCGTGCCCGGCGCACACCACCGCGCCGCGCACTCGACAGTGACGGAAACCCACGTGATCACCACATCGGGCCTCACCAAGGTCTATCGTTCACGCGGCCGCGAGGTCACCGCCCTGGACGGCGTCGACCTGCACGTCCGCGAGGGCGAGGTGTACGGCGTCATCGGCCAGTCCGGCGCCGGCAAGTCCTCGCTCATCCGCTGCGTCAACCTCCTGGAGCGCCCCACCGCCGGCACGGTCACCGTCGCCGGTCAGGACCTCACCGCGCTGGCCGGCCGCGGCCCCCGCGCGGGCCGGGAACTGCGGCGGGCGCGCAGCCGGATCGGGATGGTCTTCCAGCACTTCAACCTGCTCTCGGCGCGGACCGTGCAGGACAACGTCGAACTGCCGCTGGAGATCCTCGGCACGTCGGGGAAGGAACGTTCCCGCAAGGCGCTGGAGCTGCTCGACCTCGTCGGACTCGCCGACAAGGCCAAGGCCTACCCCGCCCAGCTCTCCGGCGGCCAGAAGCAGCGCGTCGGCATCGCCCGCGCCCTGGCCGGCGACCCCAAGGTGCTGCTCTCCGACGAGGCCACCAGCGCCCTCGACCCGGAGACCACCCGCTCCATCCTCCAGCTGCTGCGCGACCTGAACCGGCAGCTCGGGCTGACCGTCCTGCTCATCACCCACGAGATGGACGTCGTCAAGAGCGTGTGCGACTCGGCCGCCCTCATGGACCGGGGCCGCATCGTCGAGTCCGGCACGGTCGGCGAACTCCTCGCCACCCCCGGCTCCGAACTGGCCGCCGCGCTCTTCCCGGTCGGCGGTGACGCCTCCGCCGAGGACCGCACCGTCGTCGACGTCACCTTCCACGGCGAGGCCGCCACCCAGCCCGTCATCTCCCAGCTCTCGCGCACCTACAACATCGACATATCGATCCTCGGCGCCGCCATCGACACCGTCGGCGGCCTCCAGGTCGGCCGGATGCGCATCGAACTGCCCGGCCGCTACGAGGACAACGTCGTGCCCGTCGGCTTCCTGCGTGAACAGGGCCTCCAGATCGACGTGGTGGACCAGGTCTCCGCTGAGGCCTCCGCTCAGGGCTCCGTCCTGGTGAAGGAAGGTGCCAAGTGACCTGGTCGCAGATGCAGCCACTGCTGGAGCAGGCGTCCTGGGAGACCCTGATCATGGTCGGCTGGTCCACCCTGATCGCCGTCGTGGCCGGGCTCCCGCTCGGCGTGCTCCTCGTCCTCACCGACCGGGGCGGACTGCTGCAGAACGTCGTGGTGAACAAGGTCGTCGGCCAGATCGTGAACATCGGCCGCTCGATGCCGTTCATCATCCTCATGGTCGCGCTGATGAGCTTCACCCGCTGGGTCACCGGCACCACCATCGGCAGCGAGGCCGCGATCGTGCCGCTCGCCATCGGCGGCATCCCGTTCTTCGCGAGGCTCGTCGAGACCGCCGTGCGTGAGGTCGACGGCGGGCTCGTGGAGGCCGTCCAGTCCATGGGCGGCAACACCTGGACCATCGTCCGCAAGGTCCTGGTCCCCGAGGCGCTCCCCTCCCTGATCGCCTCCACCACCACCACGATCATCGCCCTCATCGGCTACTCCGCCATGGCCGGCACCGTCGGCGGCGGCGGCCTCGGCGACCTCGCCGTCCGCTACGGCTACCAGCGCTTCGAGCCCGACTTCATGTGGATCACCGTCGCGCTCCTCGCCGTCGCGATCTCGCTCATCCAGTTCGCCGGCGACTACGCGGCCCGCACCCTGCACCGCCGCGGACGCGGCGGAGCGGCGCCCAGGCTCCGGCTGCTCAGGGCCAAGGAGCCCGCCGCGGCCGACGTGAGCAAGGTCGCGTAACCCGAACCCCCTCAAGACTCCCCGCTCGTCACCCGAGACGGGGTCGCACCACCTCAGGAAAGGCACTTTTCGTGCGTAACACCGCCAAGTTCACCACCGCCGTCCTCGCCGCCGGAGCCCTCACCCTCGGGCTGTCCGCCTGCGGCTCCGAGGACTCCGCCTCCGACACCTCCGGCCCCCTCGTCGTCGCCGCGACGCCCGTCCCGCACGCCGAGATCCTCACCTACGTGAAGGACAACCTGGCGGAGAAGGAGGGCCTCGACCTCGAGGTCAAGGAGTTCACCGACTACGTCACGCCGAACACGGCGACGGAGGACGGCTCGGTGGGCGCCAACTACTTCCAGACCGAGCCCTACCTGGCGGACTTCAACAAGAAGAACGGCACCCACCTGAAGTCCGTCGCCTCGGTGCACCTGGAGCCGCTCGGCCTCTACTCCAAGAAGGCCGACAAGGCCGGTGACCTGAAGAACGGCGCGACCATAGCCCTGCCCAACGACACGGTCACGGAGGCCCGCGCCCTGCAGTTGCTGGCCTCGGAGGGGCTGCTCACCCTCAAGGACGGCGCCGGCAACTCGGCCACGACCGCCGACATCACCAAGAACCCGAAGAACCTCGAGTTCAAGGAGCTGGAGGCGGCCCAGACCGCCCGTTCCCTGAACGACGTCGACGCGGCGGTCATCAACGGCAACTACGCCCTTCAGGCCGACCTCAAGCCCGCGAAGGACGCCCTCGTGCTGGAGTCCGCCGAGAACAACCCGAACGTCAACCTCCTCGTCGTCAAGGAGGGCCAGGAGGACGACCCGCGGGTGAAGAAGCTCGCCAAGCTCCTCACCTCGCCCGAGGTGAAGAAGTTCATCGAGGACAACTACGCCGGGTCCGTGCTCCCCTCCTTCTGAGCCGAACCCCGCGTCACCCACCGGGTCCGCTCCGTGCTCACGGGCCGGACCCGGTGGTGTGGTTGAGTGCTTTCATGCTGCATGCTGGGCAGTTCGAGCAGGCCCTGACGGTTCCCCAGGTTACGGAGCGGCGCATGACGAGCACCTTCCCCAACATCTCCATCAGCACGGAGCGGTTGGTGCTGCGCCCCCTCGACGAGGACGACATCCCCGCGCTGGCCGCGATGATGAACGACGAGCAGGTCGCCGCCTGGACCCACGTCCCCCAGCCCTTCACCGAGGACGACGCCGCCACCTGGATCGGCGAGTACGCCCCCGCCGAGCGCACCGCGGGCCGTGGGCTCGACCTCGCCGTCACCGAGTTCCTCACCCAGCGACTGGTCGGCGTCATCCAGCTGACCAAGACCAACTGGCACGTACGGTCCACCGAACTCTCCTACATAATCGCGCCCTGGGCCCGGGGTGAGGGGTACGCCTCCGAGGCGGCGCTCGCCACCGCCCAGTGGCTCTTCGGCGACCAGAAGTTCGAACGCGTCGAGCTGCGCACCGCGGCCGACAACACCGCCTCCCAGCAGGTCGCCCAGAAGATCGGCTGCATCAGCGAAGGAGTCCTGCGCGGCGCCTGCATAGCCCGCGTACGCAGCGACGACGGCGTCTGGACGGAGGTGCGTACCGACTTCATCGTGTGGAGCCTGCTGCCGGAGGACCTCGAAGGCACCACCGGACAGCTGACCGACACCGATGGTTTCACCACCTTCACGGACTGGAACTGATGGACGGGGGCCGACCGGCGCCACCACCCCGGACCCGGGCCGCACCAGGTACCCTCACGGGGCGCACCCGCGACGGTACCGCGACCACGACCCGCGAAAACCCTGGAGACTGACGACGATGGCCGACCGGGTCACGGTGATCGGCTGGGACGGTTCGCCGCTGACCGCCGCGGCACGCTCCGCACTGGGCGCCGCCACCCTGGTGGCCGGTGCCGCACACCATCTGGCACTTCCCGAGGTGCCGCCCGCCGCCGAACGCATCCGCCTCGGCAGCGTCGCCCTCGCCGCCCGCCGCCTCGCCGCCCACCGCGGCACCACGGTCGTGCTGGCCGACGGCGACCCCGGCTTCTTCGGCGTCGTACGCACCCTGCGGGCCCCCGAGTTCGGCCTGGAGGTGGAGGTCGTCCCCGCCGTCTCCTCCGTGGCCGCCTCCTTCGCCCGCGCCGGGATGCCCTGGGACGACGCCCATGTGGTCGTCGCCCATCCCCGCACCCTGCGACGCGCGGTGAACGTATGCCGGGCCCACACCAAAGTCGCGGTCCTCACCTCCCCGGGCGCCGGACCGGCCGAACTCGGCCTGCTGATGGAGGGCGTCCACCGCACCTTCGTCATCTGCGAGGAACTCGGCACCACCCGCGAGCGGGTCACCGTCGTCACCTCCGACAAGGCCGCCGACCACACCTGGCGCGACCCGAACGTCGTCATCGTGGCGGGCGGCAGCGCGGGACCGGCCCCCGGGGGCGACGGCACCGGCTGGATCGCCGGCCGCGACCCCGCCACCGGACCGCGCGGCTGGTCCCTGCCCGCCACGGCCTACGGCGGCGAACTGGGCGAGGGCGAGACCGACCTGCTGCGCACCGCCCAACTCGCCAGGCTCGGACCGCGCCTCGGCGACCTCGTGTGGGACATCGGCTGCGGCAGCGGCGCCTTCGCCACCGAGGCCGCCCGCGGCGGCGCCGCCGTCATCGCGGTCGACCGGGACCGGGAGGCCTGCGCCCGTACCGAGGCCACCGCACGGCACTTCGGCGTCCAGCTCCAGACCGTGCACGGCAACGCCCCGCACATCCTGGAGAACCTCCCCGAGCCGGACGTCGTCCGGGTCGGTGGCGGCGGAGCGGCCGTGGTCTCCGCGGTCGCGGACCGCCGCCCGCAGCGCATCGTCGCGCACGCCGCCACCCGCGACGCGGCCGAACTCGTCGGCAGGGACCTGACGGAGCACGGGTACCGCGTCGAATGCGCCCTGCTGCAGTCCGTCGGACTCGACACCCGGGCCTGGACGGAGACGGAGCGGAGCGTCGCGTTCCTGCTCAGCGGAGAGATCGTGCGGCGCGAGGCACCCCGCTGAGGTCCCACCGCGACCGCGCCCCGTGATCGGTTGTTCATACCGCGCGGGGTAGGCTGGCGGATTGTTGTACCGCATGCGGACACCCGACAGTTCGTCGGTCGATGTCCGTAAAAACCCGCTCCTTCGGGGGCGGGTGTGGTACGGCAGAACCGGAGGACGCGCAACGTGGCGCAGTCCACAGCGGGCCGTCGCGGATCAAGCTGTCGTGGCGGGGGAACGGCCGCGACAATGCCACTCAATGGCTTTGTCGTCTTTTCCCGCGGGTCGTTCGTGCCGCTGGGCACGCCCGCTCGTTCTTCACTACGGGCGGTCGGTGCGCCGTCCCGGGTGAGCTGGTCGTAGAAGCACTAACCGATGGGCGAGGGGTTACGCATGACCGACACCGGCCAGATCCCGGGCGAGGGGCTGCCGGAGAACGCAGGCATGGTGGAGCAGCCGGGCGTCCCCGCACCCGGCGCGTACACCTACCTCTCCGAGGCCACCGCCGAGGACGAGGACCTGTTGTTGCTGCCGGGAGCCCAGAGTGCCTGGGGCAACGAGGTCGCGCCGCCGGCGCCGGAGCCGGTCGTGGAGACCGTGCACCAGCCCGGCCCGCACGAGATGTCCGGTCGCGACAGCGGCTCGGTCGACCTCGGCGGCGTCCGGCTGCCCGACCCGGCGCAGGACCTCGCGTCCGCCCCGGTCCCGCCGCGCAGGCCCCTCCACCTCGGTCCGCCGATCCCGGACACCTCCGCGAGCCCGGTCCGTTCCCTCGCCGACCGCGGCCCCGCCGACGCGCCGGTACGGCACCCCGGCCCGCCGGCCGCGGGGCCCGAGTACCTCGACGTGCCGCAGGCCGCCGTGCCCGTCCCGCAGGCGGCGGCACCCTGGGGAGCGCAGACGGCGCCGCAGGCCCAGGAGGCCCCGGTGCACGCCGGGGCGGGGCCTGCGGAAACGGTTGTTCCGGTACCGGAGCAGCAGTCGGCCGAGCCGGTGGGCGCGGCCCAGGCGCTCGTGACCCGCGTGGCGACGGAGGCCGTGGCGGCGACGGGCGGGCCGTCCGGGGGCGCCGACGAGCCCGGCGAACCGCAGGAGGCTCCCGCTCAGGCGGAGGCTCCTGCTCCAGCTGAGGCTTCGGCGCCGGAAGAGGTGGCGCAGACCGAGGCGGAGCAGGTGACCGGCCCCGCGGAGGAGGCCGTACCGGCTCCCGAGGCGGCCCCGGCGGAGCCCGTGGCTCCCGTGACCCCCGTGACCGAGCCCGCCCAGGAGGCTCAGGACAGCGCTGGGCCCGAGGAGGCCCCTGCGGTTCCCGAGGCCCAGGAGGTCGCCGTGGCCCCTGTGGCCCCTGAGGCCCTCGTGCAGGCAGCTCCGGAGGAAGCACCGGCGGCGGTGCCGGCCGAAGCACCGCAGGGACTCGGCGAACCCCCGGCGGCAGAGGCCCCGGAGGCCCCCGCGCCCCAGGAAGCCCCGCCCGCCGAGGCACCCGAGCCCGAGCCCGACCGCGGCGACGTCCAGGCGGCCGACGCGTCCGACGCACCCGTGGCCGTCACGGAACCCGAGCCGGTCGTGCCCGAGGCCGCCGAGCCCGAGCCGTCCCCGGCACCGGAGCAGCCCGCTCCGGTCCAGGTGGAGCCCGCGCAGCCGGAGGCACAGCCGGACGTCCCGCCCGCGCCGCAGTTCGCCGTCGCCCAGCCGTCCCCGGAAGCCGATCCGGAGCCGCAGGCCACCGAGGCCCCCGCCCCCGCCCCCGCACCGCAACCCGCCCAGGGCCCCCAGTCCCTCGCGGACGCCAACATGCAGCAGGAGCAGGAGCAGGAGCAGGAGTCGCAGCCGGAAGCGGTCATGGCCGTGGCCGACGGCACCGCGGAGCCCGTGGTCCAGTTCCTGCCCGTCGACGGCGGTCAGGTGCCCACGCTCCCGCACCTCGCCCCCACGCCGCCCGAAGCGGTCCTGGTCCCGCCGGAGCCCCCGGCACCGGAGCCCGTCGCCGCGGCCCCCGAAGCCGAAGACGCCGCGACCGCGGTACCGGCGCCGCGCGAGGCCGACCCCGAGGTCGTCCAGAGCGTCGACGACCTGGACACCCGCGACGCCGGCCAGGAGGACCAGGACGTGAGCCCGGCCGCGGCCGTGGAAGCACCACGGTCCGCCGGCCCGGCGGCCCCCGCCTACGACGACGCCGAGCGCGAGGCCGTACTGAAGGTCATGCGCGAGCGCCGCGACATCCGCAACGGCTTCCGCGGCGACCCCATCCCGCACGAGGTGCTGCTCCGCGTCCTGGAGGCCGCACACACCGCGCCGTCCGTCGGCCACTCGCAGCCCTGGGACTTCGTCGTCATCCGCTCCGCTGACACCCGCCGCGCGATGCACGAACTGGCGATGCGTCAGCGCGACGCGTACGCGAAGTCGCTGCCCAAGGGCCGGGCCAAGCAGTTCAAGGAACTGAAGATCGAGGCCATCCTCGACACACCGGTCAACATCGTCGTCACCGCCGACCCGACCCGCGGCGGCCGGCACACCCTCGGCCGCCACACACAGCCGCAGATGGCGCCGTACTCCTCCGCGCTCGCCGTCGAGAACCTCTGGCTCGCCGCCCGCGCCGAGGGCCTCGGCGTCGGCTGGGTCAGCTTCTTCGACGAGCGCGAGATGGTCCGCGCCCTCGGCCTGCCCGAGCACCTGGACATCGTCGCGTACCTGTGCGTCGGCTACGTCGACGAGTTCCCGGACGAGCCCGAGCTGATGCAGGCGGGCTGGTCCAAGCGCCGCCCGCTGTCCTGGGTGGTCCACGAGGAGACGTACGGCCGTCGCGCCCTGCCCGGCGAGGCACCGCACGACCTGCTCGCCGAGACCGTCGCGCAGATCCGTCCGCTGGACGCCAAGGCGCTCGGCGAGGCCTGGGAACGGCAGAAGCGCATGACCAAGCCGGCGGGCGCGCTCGGCATGCTGGAGATCATCTCCGCCCAGCTGTCCGGGCTGTCCCGGCAGTGCCCGCCGCCCATCCCGGAGCCCGCGGCCGTCGCCGTCTTCGCCGGGGACCACGGGGTGCACGCCCAGGGCGTCACCCCCTGGCCGCAGGAGGTCACCGCCCAGATGGTGGCCAACTTCCTGGGCGGCGGAGCGGTCTGCAACGCCTTCGCCACCCAGGTCGGCGCCGAGGTCTGCGTCGTGGACGTCGGTGTCGCCACCGACCTGCCCGCGACGCCGGGCCTACTGCCCCGCAAGGTGCGCGCGGGCACCTCCGACATGACCACCGGCGCGGCGATGACCCGCGAGGAGGCCAAGCAGGCCATCGAGGTCGGCATCGAGACCGCCCGCGACCTGGTGGCGGCCGGCAACAAGGCGCTGCTCACCGGCGAGATGGGCATCGCGAACACCACCGCGTCCGCCGCGCTCATCTCCGTGTTCACCGGCGCCGAACCGGCCGAGGTCACCGGACGCGGCACCGGCATCAACGACGAGACGCTGGCCCGCAAGACCGAGGTCGTCCGCCGAGCCCTCGAGCTCCACCAGCCGGACCCGGCGGACCCGATCGGCGTGCTCGCGGCGGTCGGCGGCTTCGAACACGCGGCCATGGTCGGCCTGCTGCTCGGCGGCGCCTCCCTGCGCACCCCGGTGATCCTGGACGGCGTCAGCGCCGGTGCCGCCGCCCTGGTGGCCCGGGCCATCGCCCCCGAGGTCCTCGCGGCCTGCATCGCCGGTCACCGCAGCGCCGAGCCCGGCCATGTCGCCGCGCTCAACAAGCTGGGCCTGCGTCCACTGGTCGACCTGGACCTCCGCCTCGGCGAGGGCACCGGCGCGCTGCTCGCCCTGCCGATGGTGCAGAGCACCGCGCGGGCGATGCACGAGGTCGCGACGTTCGACTCGGCGGGCGTCACCGAGAAGTAGCACCGGGCGGGGCAGGGCGGCGCGGCAGGCGATCCGTCGCCCCCCGCCCCGCCCCGCCCCGCCGTAGGCTGGACCGATCTCGTGCCGCCTCCGCGCGTCTCCTACAATCCGCACGTATTCCCACGTCAGGGCCGCTCCATCGCCGCAGCGCCCCACCGCACCGCCAGGACGAGGAGCCCTCCCTCATGGCCGAACACCCCGCCTACCCCGTAGGCCTCCGCCTCACCGGCCGCCGCGTGGTCGTCCTCGGTGGCGGACAGGTCGCCCAGCGCCGCCTGCCCGCCCTCATCGCGGCGGGCGCGGACATCCGCCTCGTCTCTCCCGAGGCCACCCCCTCGGTGGAGGCCATGGCGGACGCGGGCGAGATCACCTGGGAGCGGCGCCCGTACGCGGACGGCGACCTCGCGGACGCCTGGTACGCCCTGATCGCCACCAGCGACACCGAGGCCAACAACGCCGCCTCCGCCGAGGCCGAGCGGCACCGCGTCTGGTGCGTCCGCTCCGACGACGCCGACCGCGCCACGGCCTGGACCCCGGCGACCGGACACAGCGAGGGCGTCACCGTCGCCGTGCTCACCACCGACGCGCGCCACCGCGACCCCCGCCACACCGCCGCCATCCGGGACGCGGTGGTGGAGGGCCTGCGCGACGGCACCCTCGTCGCCCCGCACCAGCGCACCCGCACCGCCGGTGTCGCCCTGGTCGGCGGCGGCCCCGGCGACCCCGACCTGATCACCGTCCGCGGGCGCCGCCTGCTCGCCGAGGCCGACGTCGTCATCGCCGACCGCCTCGGCCCCCGTGACCTGCTCGCCGAACTGCCGCCGCACGTCGAGGTCATCGACGCGGCCAAGATCCCGTACGGGCGCTTCATGGCCCAGGAGGCCATCAACAACGCGCTGATCGAGCACGCCAAGCAGGGCAAGGCGGTCGTACGGCTGAAGGGCGGCGACCCCTTCGTCTTCGGTCGCGGCATGGAGGAGGCGCGGGCGCTGGCCGAGGCGGGCATCGCGTGCACCGTCGTCCCCGGTATCTCCAGCTCCATCTCGGTCCCCGGCGCGGCCGGTATCCCGGTCACCCACCGGGGCGTCGCCCACGAGTTCACCGTGGTCAGCGGGCACGTCGCCCCCGACGACGAGCGCTCCCTGGTCGACTGGCCGTCCCTCGCGAAGCTGACCGGCACGCTCGTGATCCTCATGGGCGTCGACAAGATCGGCCGGATCGCCGAGACCCTCGTCGCGCACGGCAGGTCCCCCGACACCCCGGTCGCCCTCGTCCAGGAGGGGACCACGGCGGCCCAGCGCCGGGTGGACGCGACCCTCGCCACCGTCGCGGACACGGTGGTCGCGCAGGAGGTCAGGCCGCCCGCCGTCATCGTCGTCGGCGAGGTCGTCGCCGTGGGCCCGCACGGGACGGTCTGACGTGGCCGACCTCATCACGATCGACGACCCCGACGACCCGCGCCTGCAGGACTACACCGGCCTGACCGACGTCGAACTGCGGCGCCGCCGCGAACCCGCCGAGGGCCTGTTCATCGCCGAGGGCGAGAAGGTCATCCGGCGGGCGGGCGAGGCGGGCTACGCGATGCGCTCGATGCTGCTGTCCGCCAAGTGGGTCGACACCATGCGCGACATCATCGACGAGGCCCCGGCCCCGGTGTACGTCGTCGACCCGGCGCTCGCCGAACGGGTCACCGGCTACCACGTGCACCGCGGCGCCCTGGCCTCGATGGGCCGCACGCCGCTGCCGACGGCCGCCGACCTCCTGACCACCGCCCGCCGCGTCGTCGTCATGGAGTCGGTCAACGACCACACCAACATCGGCGCCATCTTCCGCTCCGCCGCCGCCCTCGGCATGGACGCGGTCCTGCTCTCCCCGGACTGCGCGGACCCTCTGTACCGGCGCAGCGTCAAGGTGTCGATGGGCGCCGTCTTCTCCGTGCCGTACGCCCGCCTCGACACCTGGCCGGCCGGTCTGGCGACGGTCGGTGAGGCGGGCTTCACGCTCCTCGCCCTCACTCCCGACGAGCGGGCCGAGCCCCTCGACGCGGTCGCCCCGCACCGCATGGACCGGGTGGCACTCATGCTGGGCGCCGAGGGCAGCGGCCTGTCCCGGCGGGCCCTGGCGGCGTCCGACGCGTGGGTCCGCATCCCGATGTCCCACGGTGTCGACTCCCTGAACGTGGGCGCGGCCGCCGCGGTCGCCTTCTACGCGGTGACGGCGGGACGTCCCTCGGCGTAGGCGCCCGTCCGGGCGCGGCCCTCAGAGGCCGGAAGCCCGCTGCCCCGGAAGACCGCCGGGCAGGACCGCCCGCTCCTGCTGTGCCACCGGCTCCGGCTGTGCCACCGGCTCCTGCTGCGCCGCCCGTACGCCGCCCCGCTCGTCGCCGAGCCCGCGCGAGGGCCCCTGGCAGCCCTGTGCGGCGGCGATGCCCAGCGCGACCAGCAGCGTCACGACCACGAACACGAACAGGCGCTGCCGCAGCAGCCGCGGATTGGCGGGCCGCCGCCAGCCGTTCCCCGTCGTCCTGGGCCCCGTACGGCCTGCTCCGCTGCGCGGCGCGGGCCTGCCACCGTCGTTGCGGGAGGAGTTCCGGCCGGTCGTGTCGCGGGATGACGGCGTCGGCCGGGACCCGGACCGGCTGCCCCCCGCGGCGCCGCCCCGCGACGGTGTACCCCCGCGTGACGGTGTCCCGCCCCGTGAGGGTGTTCCGCCCCGCGACGGAGCGGAACCCCGGGACGCGGACCCCCGCGACCCCGAGGTGCCGCGCGGCGGGGGAGTGCCCTGCGTGCCCGGTCGGCCCTGCGGGCGCCGCTGGGCACGCTCCGGATAGGTGTCGGCGAGCCGCCCCGTCGGCACGTCCGCCTCACCACTGCGCGGCGCGGGCGGCCGTACGTCGGCCATGCCCTGGGCCTCCCGGGCGGCGATCTCCTTGAGCCGCAGGGACAGCTGCAGGGTGCTGGGCCGTTCCTCGGGGTCCTTGGCCAGGCACGCCCGCACCAGCGGGGCGAGCGCGTCCGGGACGCCGTGCAGCTGGGCCTCCTCGTGCACCACGCGGTAGAGCATCACCTCGGAACTGCCGTGCCCGAAGGGCGAGTCGCCCATCGACGCGTACGCCAGCGTGGCACCGAGCGAGAACACGTCCGTGGCCGGGGTGACCGCGGCCCCGCGCACCTGCTCCGGCGCGAGGAACCCGGGGGAGCCGACCGCGGTACCGACGTGCGTGAGGGTGGAGGCACCGGTGGCCCAGGCGATGCCGAAGTCGATGATCCGCGGTCCCTTCGGGGACAGCAGGATGTTGGACGGCTTCAGGTCCCGGTGCACCACCCCGGCCTCGTGTACGGCGACCAGGCCCTCGGACAGGGCGGCGCCCACGGCCGCGACGTCGGCCGCGACCAGCGGACCCCCGTCGACGACCTTGTCGTGCAGGGAGGGGCCGGGCACGTACTGCGTGGCGAACCAGGGACGGTCCGCCTCCAGGTCCGCGGCGACCAGCCGGGCCGTGCAGCCGCCCCGGATGCGCCGGGCCGCGGAGACCTCGCGCGCGAACCGTGACCGGAACTCCTGGTCCTCCGCCAGGTCCGGCCGGATGACCTTCAGCGCGACCCGCTGCCCCTTCTTGTCGGAGCCCAGGTAGACCACGCCCATTCCACCCGCGCCGAGCCGCCTGTGAAGCCTGAACGAGCCGACGACGCGCGGGTCCTCGCGCCTCAGGCGCATCATCGCCATGTTCATCCCCGCTGCCCGGTCCCTGTGACGTGCCACAGCTTACGTTTCCACGGCCGCCCGCGCGCAGAGGCCGCGCCCTCTCGCGAGAACGGATTGTCAGTGCCTGGTGCGAGAGTTGAGACGTGGTCAGCGAACGCGTGGACGCGGCGGCCCCGCCGCGCCCGTGATCCCAACCGGCCTCCAGGGCGGGGGGATTGGGCCGGGGGAGGGGGCCGGGGCGGGGGCGGCTGGGGGCGGTGGGGTGAGGCCGCGCGCCTACGGCGTGGTGGCGGGCGCGGTGGGCCCCGGGGCCTGGGCGGGGGCGTGCCGGGAGCCGATCGGAGTGAGGGATGTCACCGGGCATCCAGGAGATAACGGGACACGGTGGACACCCCGTCCGGGAAGACCCCGAGACCCGGCAGCCGGTCTCCACCCAGGGGAGTACTCGGCAGGCGGGGGCTCATCCTCCGGGAGGCCCGGCAATCGGTACGAGGGCATGACGTCCGGCGGGCGCCCGAGCCATAGATTTGAGGTCAAGCGGCGGGTGCAGCACTCGTCCCCCGAGGTCAGACACCCGCCGCTGCAACGAGACAACGAAACGGTCAGGAGAGGGACCATGGCCCAGACGGTTCCGCGGACACTGCTCCGCACACGGCAAAGCCGCCGTCAAGGCCGTCGCCACCCCGCGGTGGCGACGCTCATGGCCCTGCCCCTGGCGGTCCTGCTCCTCCTCGTCTTCGACGGGTGGGAGACAGTGGCCACACAGGCGTCGTCCGTGGGTGTGGTGCTGGGGCGCTGAGCGGCGACCCCAGGCCCGGAAGAGCGGTCTGGGCGGGGACACCCATCCATGAAACCCCGTGGGGACGGGGGTGCGGCGGACGGCAAGAAATGCCGGCGCAGCTGGGGAGCTGCGCCGGCATTGCTGTGCCCTCCGGAAGAAATCGGGCATGGAAACACGGCGACCGGCCCCGCAGCGGTACGGGGCGCCGCCTGTTACGCGGGGGTCGTCGCACGGACCCGGGCGGAACTGGAGCCAGTCCGAGGCGGGTCCACTGCCGGAGCGGTACAGCCGAGTCGAGCCGACGCAGCTGGAGAGCTGCGGCGGCGTTGCTTTTCCCTCCGGGCGGTTCGAGACCTCCGGAGCGGAGACACGGCGACCGGCTCCGCAGCGGTGTGGGGTGCTGCCTGGAACGCCGGGACCGTCACGCCGACCCGGGGCGGGACTGGAGCCAGCCCGGGGGTGGGCTTGGAGCCGGACCGAGGCGGAACCGGTGCCGGACCGATGCGGGCCGGGTCGAGTCGGGGAGCGAGGTCGCCGCACGCCGCGCCTGCGTACCCTCACCCACGTGACCACGGACGCCCCCGCCCTCCTCCCCGCCCTCGAAGCCCGCGTCAGGCAGACGGCCCACGCCCGCGCCTCGGCCTGTCCCTGCGGCGCGGCCACCCTCGCCGACCGACCCGACGCCACGGTCGTCCGGCACGGGGGCACCGTCGCCAAGGCGCACGCCGCGGACGTCGACCCCGCCGAGCTGTCCCTCCGTGTCACGGCCGCCGCCCGGCTCCCCGGCGTGTTCCTGCCCCCGCTCGCCCCGGTCCCCGTCGACCTGCACGGGCGGCTCGTCACGTACTGGCCCTACGGCACGCCCGTCGACCCGCAGGACCCGGACGCCGCTCCGTGGGAGGCCGCGGCCACCCTCCTGGCCCGCCTCCACCGCACACCGGCCCCCGCCCCCGTACCCCCCATGCGCGGCCCCGCGAAGGCGGCCCTGGCCGCGGCCCGCCTCCGGGACGCCGCCCCCGGCCACCCTGCCACCGCGCCCGTACTCGCGGCCTGGGCGGCACTCCCCGCCTGGGCGCGCGGCGAGGCCGCCATGCCGGACGCGACCACCCTCTGCCACGGCGACCTCCACCTCGGCCAGCTCATACGCCACCCCGCCCCCGCGGGACCCTGGCTGCTGATCGACGTCGACGACCTCGGCACCGGCGTCCCGGCCTGGGACCTGGCCCGTCCCGCGGCCTGGTACGCGTGCGGCCTGCTCCCGCCCGAGGAGTGGCACCGCTTCCTGACCGCCTACCGCGCCTGCGGCGGCCCCGCCGTCCCCGCCGACGGCGACCCCTGGCCCGCCCTGGACGTCCCGGCCCGGGCCCTCACCGCGCAGACCGCCGCCCGGGCCGTCACCAAAGCGGTCCTGGAGGACCGGCCGCTGGACGAGGTGGAGCGTTCCCTCGTCGACGCCTGCGCGCGCATGGCGGCCGTCCGGCCCACCGCCCCACGGAGTTGAGCCGAAGTTCCGCGCAGTAGGGTGCAACCGACCCGCGGCGGGACAGAGTCTGTCCTGGCGATACGCGAAGCAGGACCGACCGGCGAGGAGTTGAGCCGAGCATGCAGTGCCCCAAGTGCCACGCACCGATGCACACCTACAACCGCAACGGTGTTCAGATCGAGCAGTGCAGCGGCTGCCGCGGCATCTTCCTCGACTACGGCGAGCTGGAGTCGCTGACCCGCCTGGAGGCCCAGTGGTCCCAGCCCGCGCCGCCGCCCCCGCCCGCTGCGCCGCAGGCGTACCCGGCGGCCCAGGCTCCGGCCTGGGGCGCCCCGCAGCACGGCGGCGGCCACGGCCACTACGGCCACCACCGCCAGAAGAGCTTCGGCCGCATGCTGTTCTCCAGCTGATCCGCCCACGACGAAGCCCCCGGCCGCTCGAGGCGGCCGGGGGCTTCGTTCCGTGTGGACGATACTGGGATTGAACCAGTGACCTCTTCCGTGTCAGGGAAGCGCTCTCCCGCTGAGCTAATCGTCCGGGAGTGGTGCGATTACTGCGTGCGCGATACTGGGATTGAACCAGTGACCTCTTCCGTGTCAGGGAAGCGCTCTCCCGCTGAGCTAATCGCGCGGGGATCCGTACGGATCGGTGATCCTTGCGGATCAGTGGACGATACTGGGATTGAACCAGTGACCTCTTCCGTGTCAGGGAAGCGCTCTCCCGCTGAGCTAATCGTCCTTGGAGGTGGAGACGGGATTTGAACCCGTGTAGACGGCTTTGCAGGCCGTTGCCTCGCCTCTCGGCCACTCCACCAGGAGTGTAGGAGGCCCGGGAGGCCCCCTGTTCCTGCGAGCGGACGACGAGGCTCGAACTCGCGACCTCAACCTTGGCAAGGTTGCGCTCTACCAACTGAGCTACGTCCGCCTGTCGGTTCGGTCCGCTTGCGCGGCCCGGCGACGTGATGAACTCTAGCGGATTCCGGGGCCAGCACAAAAACGCGTTTGCGCAGCGTGCTGCGGTGCGTCTGCTCGCGGACCAGGTCAGGGCACCCGGAAGGACACGTTCGGGTCACCTCCGCGCCACCGGCCTAGACTCGACAGCGTGCTCGACCTCCCTCCCCTCGCCCGCTTCGGCGACCGTCTCGCCACCGGTCTCCTCGACGTCACGAGCGATCCCGCCGCCCTCGACTCCGAGGGCTTCTGGGCGGTCTGCGCGGACTTCGAAGGCCGTCTGACCTGCGCACGCTTCGCGCACGTACGGACCGAGCCGGTGCCCGCGCCCAGGCCGGGAGCGTGGCGGGGCCCCGCCGCCGGCGACTGGACGTCGTCGCTCGACCGCGCCGCGTACACGGCGGGCGTACGGCGCGTCCGCGCGCACATAGCCGCCGGCGAGGTCTACCAGGCCAACCTCTGCCGCGTGCTCTCGGCGCCCGTCGGCCCCGACGCCGACGTGGACGCGCTCACCGCCCTGCTGGCCCGCGGCAACCCGGCGCCGTACGCCGGAACGATCCGGCTGCCCGGGCACGGCGTCGAGATCGCCACCGCCTCGCCCGAGCTGTTCCTGCGCCGCAGCGGCCGCACCGTCGAGTCCGGCCCGATCAAGGGCACCGGCCGGACCGAGGACGACCTGCTGGAGAAGGACTACGCCGAGAACGTCATGATCGTGGACCTGGTCCGCAACGACCTGGGGCGGGTCTGCGCCACGGGCACGGTCACGGTGCCCGACCTGTGCGCCGTCGAGAAGCACCCGGGCCTCGTCCACCTGGTGTCCGCGGTGCGCGGCGAGCTGTCCGCGGACGCCGGCTGGCCGGAGCTGCTCGACGCCGCCTTCCCGCCCGGGTCCGTCACCGGCGCGCCCAAGTCCAGCGCCCTGCGGATCATCGACGCGCTGGAGACCGCGCCCCGGGGCCCGTACTGCGGGGGCGTCGGCTGGGTCGACGCCGACCGGGGCACGGGCGAGCTGGCCGTCGGCATCCGCACCTTCTGGATCGACCGGACCGCCGACGGCGCCGCGCGGCTGCGCTTCGGCACCGGCGCCGGCATCACCTGGGGCTCCGACCCGGACGGCGAGTGGCGCGAGACCGAACTGAAGGCTTCCCGGCTGCTCGCGATAGCGTCGGGGACGTACGAGGCGAACGGAACCGGAGAGGCGCTGGCGACGTGAAGATCTGGCTCGACGGCGGGTTGCAGGACATCGAGTCCGCCCGCGTCTCCGTCCTGGACCACGGGCTGACCGTGGGCGACGGCATCTTCGAGACGGTGAAGGCGGTGGACGGCAGGCCGTTCGCGCTGACCCGGCACCTGGACCGGCTGACCCGCTCGGCCCGGGGCCTGGGCCTGCCGGACCCCGACCTCGACGAGGTGCGCCGCGCCTGTGCCGCCGTCCTCGACGCCAACCCGATGCGGCTCGGCCGGCTGCGCATCACCTGCACCGGCGGCCACGGCCCCCTCGGCTCGGACCGCGGCGAGCACGGCCCGACCCTCGTCGTCGCCCTCGGCGAGTCCGCCCGCCGCCCCGACTCCACGGCCGTGATCACGGTGCCGTGGACCCGCAACGAGCGCGGCGCGCTCACCGGCCTGAAGACCACCTCCTACGCCGAGAACGTCGTCGCCCTGGCCCGCGCCCGTGAACGGGGCGCCACCGAGGCACTGTTCGGCAACACGGTCGGGCAGCTGTGCGAGGGCACCGGGTCCAACGTCTTCGTCGTCCTCGACGGCGAGATCCACACCCCGCCGGTCGCCTCCGGCTGCCTCGCCGGGATCACCCGCGCCCTGGCCGTCGAGTGGACCGGCGCCCGCGAGACCGACCTCCCGCTGGACGTCCTGGAACGCGCCGACGAGGTCTTCCTGACCTCGACCCTGCGGGACGTCCAGGCCGTGCACCGTGTCGACGACCGCGAACTGCCGGGCGCCCCGGGACCGGCGACCGCCAAGGCCATGCGGATCTTCGAGGAGCGCTCCGGGGACGACCTGGATCCGTGAGCCGGGTCCGCCAAGGCGCCGATATTCAGCTGCCGTTCCCGTCCGCGGTGGGTAGAACTGCCGTGATGACCACGACCCTGCGGCCGACCGAGCCGCTCCAGCGCGCCGCCGACGGGACCCGTTCGCGCCACTACCAGGTGTGCGTGAACAGCCGCCCCGCCGGTGTGCTGCACCTCGGCACCTCCTCCTCCCTCGGCGACTCCGTCGCCGTGATCCACAAGCTGCGCGTCGACGCGCCGGACCGGCGGCGCGGCCGGGGCACGGTGGCCGCGCTCGCCGCGGAGGAGGTGGCGCGTACCTGGGGCTGCCGGCAGATCGAGGCGGGCGTCGCCGGCGACGCCGAGGCGGGCATCCGGCTCGCGCAGGCACTCGGCTACGTCCTGCGCAACCGCACCATGACCAAGCCGCTCGGCGCCACCCCGCCCGCCCTGCCCGCGGGCAGCGGGACACGGCCCATGACACCGGAGGAGTTCGCCGCCTGGCAGGCGTACGAGTCGGAGTCGTACGCCCGCACCTGGGTGGAGCGGGGCGTGCCCGAGGCCGACGCGCGCGCGAAGGCGCGCCGCGACCACGAAGTACTGCTGCCCCAGGGGCTGGACACCGAGAACACGCTGTTCAGCGTGTTGGAGCACGAGGGCGAGCGGGTCGGGATCCTGTGGCTGGCGCTGCGGCAGGACCGGGCTTTCGTCTTCGACGTCGAGACCGACGCGCCCCACCGGGGCCGGGGCCACGGCCGCAGCCTGATGCTGCTGGCCGAGGCCCAGGCGATCACCGCGGGCCGCGATCTGATCGGCCTCAACGTCTTCGCGGGGAACACCGCGGCCGAGCGGCTCTACGAGTCGCTCGGCTACGAGACCACGCGGTACCACTACAGCAAGCCGCTGCTGTAGCGGCGGGCGGCCGGTCCCGGCCCCGCCGCCGTCCCTCAGTCCCGCGGCTCGGCCAGCAGCCGGTCCGCGATCTCCTCGACGCGCTCGCGCAGCCCCTCCTGGCTCTTGCCGCCGTCGAGGCGCTCGCCGCCGATCACGTACGTGGGGGTGCCGGTCACGCCGATCGCCTTGCCCTCGGCCTGGTCGGCGTCGACGATCAGGATGTGCCGGCCGTCGATGAGCGCAGTGTCGAACTCCTCCGCGTCCAGCCCTAGTTCCCGGGCCACCTCGACCAGGAAGGGCTCTCCCGCACGGTCCAGCTCCGGGACCCGGTCCAGGACGGCCTCGGCGTACGCCCAGCCCCGGCCCTGGGCGAACGCCTCCTCGGCGGCCTGCGCGGCGGCGAAGGCGTGCTTGTGCTTCTCCAGCGGGAAGTGCCGCAGCCGCACGTCCAGACGGTCGCCGTAGCGGGCGCGCAGGGCGCGCAGGTCGTCCAGGGCGGTGTGGCAGTCCGGGCACTGGAGCTCGCACCAGACGTCGAGGACGGGTGCGGCGGGGCGGGCGGGGGAGGAGTCGCTCATGCCCTCCATCCTCCCAGCCCGCGGGGTGCCGCCCCAACCGGCCTCGTACCGCGCCCCCGGCACCTGCGGAGGAGCCGACCCCGAGATCTCCCTGATCTCGGTCCCCCGGCATGGCCCCACGGCGGGCGGACGGTGCAGGATGGAAGGGACGAAGTACTCAAGCCCGACCGAGCCCAGCCCTGGAGGACCGGATGATTGCCGAGACCGTCTGCTCCGCGGTGTCCGCGGCGGGCCTGGGTATCGCGGCGGTCACCGCGTACCGCAAGCGCTTCCTCACCGCCGCCCGTATCGCCGCCTACTCGCTGGTCCCGATCGGCCTGGTGATGACCGGGGTCGTCGAGTGGCTGGCCGACACGGCCTTCAGCCCGGTGGCCTGGGCAGGCTTCGGAGTGCTGGGTGTGGCCTGGGTGCTCTTCATGACCACGCGCGCCGTGGAACGCCGCCGCGGCGGCACCCGCAAGGAGCGCAAGGAGGCCCGGGCCGCGGCACGGCGCGACGCGGTGGCTCCCGGCGCCTCCGCCCCCTCCCTGGGGACCGGCTCCGGTCCGGCGGCCCAGCCCGCGCCCCGCCCGGCGAAGGCGTCCCGGGGCGGTGACGACGACTTCAGCGACATCGAGGCCATCCTCAAGAAGCACGGGATATGAAGCAGGGGACATGAAGCACGAGGCCTGACGGCCAGCGCCGGGGGCTGAAACGACACAGCGGTCCGAGGCCGACAGCGCGTGCTCCGTAATGATCACGATCCGACCGGACATTGCGACATTCAACCAACACGCGGTCGTCACGGGCGTGTTGATCGCGTGGACCCCGCCTGCTGCGTCATCATCGCGGCGAGATGCCGGACACCACTCAGCTGGATTCCCAGCTGGACACGAGACAGAGCGAAACCGCGCGGGTGCAGGACGAACCACGCGGCTGCCTCTTCGCCCTATCCCAGCCACCGCTCATGATCTTCCTGGCGGTGATCGGGTGTCTGCTGCTCATGGCTTCGTTGCACGATCTGCTGTTGCTGTGAGCCGTACCCGCGCTCCCCGGCGCCACCCGCCGGGGGCCGCGTCGTCGTCCCCGCGTCCGCGACCGCACAGCCCCGAGGGCGGCGTCAGCCCGCCGCCTCCTTGCGCCGGGCCCGGTAGGCGGCCACGTGCAAGCGGTTCCCGCAGGTGCGGCTGTCGCAGTACCGCCGCGAGCGGTTGCGGGAGAGGTCGACGAAGGCGCGCCGGCAGTCGGGGGCCTCGCACCGCCGCAGCCGCTCCTGCTCCCCGGCCACCACGAAGAACGCCAGGGCCATCCCGCAGTCCGCGGTGAGGTGGTCCGCGACGGAGGCGCCGGGCGCGAAGTAGTGGATGTGCCAGTCGTAGCCGTCGTGGTCGGTGAGCCGGGGCGTGGTGCCGGCGGCCGCGACCAGGTCGTTGATCAGTCCCGCGGCGGTCCGGGCGTCGGGGGCGGCGAAGACCGCCGCGAACCGTCCGCGGATCCCCCGCACCGCCGAGAGGTCGAGGTCCGTGAGCACGCCGACCTCGCTGATCTCGTGCGTCGCCACGAATTCCTGGAGGGCCGCGACGTCCGGCAGCCCGTCCGGAGCCGATTCGTCCTCCGGCATCGTGTTCACCAGATCCACCACGGTGTCGAGCGCGCACCGGGTGTCGTGGGTGATCAGCACGTTTTGCTCCCTGGCCTGGGGGTCGGGCGGGCGCCCGCCGATGCTGGCCGATGGTAGCGGCAGGCACGGCGGGCGAACCGGCCGCGAGCCGGTCCGGGTCGTCGGTTGCCTCTTCAACGGTGACGGGCCCGCCATCGTTCCCCGGTGCCGCGCACACAGCGGCGCCGCCTTCGCGCACAGAGCGGCGCCGCCCCCGCGGAGATCCGCGGCGACGACGCCGTGTGTGCCGTATGCGGTTGTCCGGGCCCGTGCCGTCACCCCGAGTCGACGGCGACGGGCGGCTTCACGCGGGGCCCCGCCCTAGCTTTCGGCCAGGATGTGCGAGAGCTCCTGATCGAGGTCGAAGTGCCGGTGTTCCGTGCCGGGGGGCACGGCGGCGTCTGTGCGCTTCAGGAAGGACTCCAGGGCCCGCGCCGGGGCCTCGAGCAGTGCTTCGCCCTCCGGGGAGCTGAGAGCGATGCACACGACGCCCTGGCCGTGACTGCGGGACGGCCAGACTCGGACGTCGCCGGTGCCTGTGGGGCGGTGGAGACCTTCGGCGAGGAGGTCGCGGGCGAACACCCACTCGACGGTCTCCTCGGCTCCGGTGTGGAAGGTGGCGTGCACGGCGTAGGGGTCGGCCGTGTCGTACCGCAGGCCTGCGGGGACAGGCAGGGAGGACTCGCTCGACACAACGAGGCGCAGGTGCAGCTCGCAGCTGACCGTGGTGTTCATAAGCGCCAGGGCCTTTCGCTCAGTGTGCGCTCGGGGATTCGCACGTCGGCGAAATCGACATGCCACCTACGGTGCCGTTGTAAACCCCTCTGAGTGTTTTGCGTGCGTTTACGTAACTCTTCCGGCCGAGAGATCGTTCGGGTCGTGCGCCCATTCCGGTGACAGGTTTCGCTCCGGTAGTGTTTGGCCGTATGAACACGGGGAGTAACAAGCCCGGCGAGGCGGCCGTGGCGGCAGACCGTACGGGGACGGACGAGGCCGCGGCCGAGCGAGCGCTCGGTTCGCGGGCTCCGGAATTCATCAAGGCGCGGCGTGCGCTGCACCTGAGCTGGCAGGTCGGCGTCTTCATCGTCGGCCTCGCGGTCGTGGTGGCCGGCATCATCATGCTGCCGCTGCCCGGACCGGGCTGGGTGGTGATCTTCGGCGGCATGGCGATCTGGGCGACCGAGTTCGTCTGGGCCCAGCTGGTGCTGCGCTGGACCAAGCGCAAGGTCACCGAGGCGGCGCAGCGTGCCCTCGACCCGAGGGTGCGGCGCCGGAACATCATCCTGACCTCGATCGGCGTGGTGGTCATCGCCGTGCTGGCCGGGATCTACCTGTGGAAGTTCGGCCTCCAGATGCCCTGGAAGATCAAGGACCAGTGATCGTCGGCGGGGGTCGCTGTCGCGGCCCCCGCTGGTCACGGGCGCCTGTGACATGGGGTAATGTTCTTCCTGCGTCCGGGCGATTAGCTCAGTGGGAGAGCGCTTCGTTCACACCGAAGAGGTCACTGGTTCGAACCCAGTATCGCCCACCGGATCATCAGTCGGCCCCGTTCACCATCGTGAGCGGGGCCGCCTTCGTGTGCGGTGCCCCGGGCGCCCGGGCACTCGGCTCCGGTCCGCCTTCACTCAACCGTGACCTTCCGCGCCGCCGTCCGTGGCGGTCCGGTGCGCGTTCGGCCCGTCGGTCACGCCGCGCCGACCTGTGGGTTCCGCACGGTGACGACCGGTGGGTTCCGGTCGGGCGCCGACACCGCCCCCGGTCGGGGCCCGCGAATTCCTGTCCGAGTCATTGACGCGCCCCCGGGCCCTTCGTACCTTGTGCCAGCAAGCGCTTACTTGAAACGATTCATGAAGCGGACGCGGTGTCGCGGGGAGGCTCGTATGCAGCAGGGCGGGAATGCGGAGCGGCAGGCCGGGAGGCGGACGATCCTCAAGGCGGCGGGGGCCTCGCTGGCCGTCGCGGGACTGGGCGCCACGGCCACCGCGTGCGGCGGCGGGAGCGGTTCGGGGAACGGAACGGTGACGATCCGTTACTCCTGGTGGGGTGCCGAGGACCGGGCGGAACGCATCAACAAGACCATCGCGCTCTTCGAGAAGAAGTATCCGAAGATCAAGGTCAAGACCGACTTCCAGCCGTACACCGACTTCTGGAAGAAGTTCAACACCCAGGCCTCCGGGGGGAATCCACCGGACGTCTTCCAGAATGCCATCGGATTCCTCCGCAAATACGATGCCAAGAATGTCCTGCTCGATCTCGGCGAGCAGGTGAAGGCGGGAAACCTCGCCATGGACGGCTTCCGCGCGGGTCTGGAGAAGTTCGGCGAGGTCGACGGAAAACTCCTCGGCGTGCCCGTCGGTTCCAACTCGATGGCCCTGGTCATCGACAAGCCCGTCTACACCCGGGCCGGGATCACACCCGAACAGGGCTGGACGTGGGACGACTTCGACGAGGCGATGACGAAGGTCCGCGACAAGACCGGCCGGGCCGGTGACAGCGGCATGTACGGCGTCATGTACCTCTACGACCTGTACCTGCGTCAGAACGGAAAGGCGTTCTTCACCGAGGACGGACTCGGCTTCACCGAGGCGGATCTGACCACCTGGTGGACCAAGGCGGAGAAGGGCGTGAAGTCCGGCCTGTTCGCCGACGCCAAGAAGGTCGCCCAGATCAAGCCCAAGTCGGCGCTCTCCGCGGAACTCGCCGGCAGTGAGTTCACCTGGGACAACTTCACCGTCCGCTACACCTCCGAAGGCAAGAGCGAGTACGGCCTCGCGCCGATCCCCACCACGGACGGCAAGCGGACCGGCCAGTACCTCGGCTCCCTGATGCTCAGCGCCTACAAGCGCACCGAGCACCCCAAGGAGGTCGCCCAGTTCATCGACTTCATGGTCCACGACCCCGAGGTCGCCAAGATCATGGGCTACGACCGCGGTGTCCCCACCACACAGGCCCAGTACGACGCGTACCGGCCGACCGACCCGGTCAACAAGGCCATCGCCGCCTACGAGGAGTCACTCGTCGAGGCCGGTGTCCTGGAGCGGATCACCCCGCACCCCAACGGGGCCGACATCTGCGAGGCCGCGTTCCTGCGCATCGCCGAGGAGATGGCGCTCGGCTCGCGGTCCGTCGAGGACGCGGTCGGACAGTTCTTCACCGAGTCGAAGACGGCTCTCGCCGGCTGATGGGGAGCGCCGTGACACACGCTCCCGCGCTGGAGGGCCCGACGGACTCCGGGCCGCGCCACGGTCCCGTGAAATCCCCGCGCCCCGCCGGGGCGAAGCGGCTCGGCCGCCGGGAGAACCTGGCCGGATACCTCTTCATGTCCCCCTGGATCGCCGGGTTCCTGCTGCTGACGGCGGGCCCGATGGCCGCCTCGCTCTACTTCGCCTTCACCGACTACAACCTGTTCGACGCGCCCCGGTGGATCGGCCTGGACAACTTCTCCGAGATGTTCGGCGACCCGCGCTGGCGCCACTCGGTCCGCATCACCCTCTGGTACGTCGTGGTCGGCACGCCGATCAAGCTGATCGCGGCGCTCGGGGTCGCGCTGCTGCTGGCCCAGAAGCGACGCGGACAGGCCTTCTACCGGGCCGCGTTCTACGCGCCGTCGCTGATCGGCGCGAGCGTGTCCGTCGCCATCGTCTGGAAGGCGATCTTCTCGGACGACGCGGTCGTCGACCGTACGCAGCGGTTCTTCGGGATCGACGCCGGCGGCTGGACCGGCGACCCGGAACTCATCATCTACAGCCTGGTGGCGCTCACCGTCTGGCAGTTCGGCGCCCCGATGGTCATCTTCCTGGCCGGTCTGAAGCAGGTGCCGCGCGAACTGTACGAGGCGGCCGACGTGGACGGCGCGGGCAAACTGCGGCAGTTCTGGAACATCACCCTGCCGATGATCTCCCCGGTCCTCTTCTTCAACGTCCTGCTGGAGACCATCCACTCCTTCCAGATCTTCAGCTCGGCCTACATCGTCGGCGGCGGCGCCGGGGGCAACGCCTGCGGTCCGGCGGACGGCACGATGGTCTACACCTGCTACCTGTACGTCCAGGGCTTCGAGAACAGCCGCATGGGCCTGGCCTCCGCCATGGCGTGGATGCTGCTCGTCGCGGTCGCCCTGGTCACCGCGGTGCTGTTCTGGTCCCAGAAGCGCTGGGTGCACTACGAGGAGGGCGGCCGATGAGCGCGCGGGCCACCGATGTCACCCCGGCCACCGAAGCCCCACCGACCCCGTCCACCAGGGCGGCCGCGCTCCGGCGCGGGCTGCCCGGGTCGCTCGCCTGGCACCTCGGGTCGCTGGCGATCCTCGCCGTGATCCTCTACCCGGTGCTCTGGGTGATCGGCGGCTCCTTCAAGGAGAGCGGCGACATCGTCGGCAGCCTGGACCTCTTCCCGGGCGACCCGGTCACGGACAACTACACGAGTCTCGCCGACGGCATCGCGGACATCTCGATCTCCACGTTCTTCGTCAACTCGCTCTTCCTCGCCGTCGGTTCCGTGATCGGCATCGTGGTGTCCTGCTCGCTGACGGCGTACGCCTTCGCGAAGATCAGGTTCGCGGGCCGCAACCTGCTGTTCACGCTGATGATCGGCACCCTGCTACTGCCATACCACGTGCTGCTGATCCCGCAGTACGTGCTCTTCCGCAACCTGGACATGATCAACACGTACACCCCGCTCCTGCTGGGGAAGTACCTGGCCACCGAGGCGTTCTTCGTCTTCCTGATGGTGCAGTTCATGCGCAACCTGCCCAGGGAGCTGGACGAGGCCGCCCGGCTCGACGGCTGCGGGCACTTCCGCATCTACTGGTCGATCGTGCTGCCGCTGTGCCGCCCCGCGCTGATCACCAGCGCGATCTTCACCTTCATCAACTCCTGGAACGACTTCATGGGCCCGCTGATCTACCTCAACGAGCCCGGCAAGTACACGATCTCCCTCGGCCTCAAGATGTTCGTGGACCAGGAGGGCCTGGCGAACTACGGCGGCATGATCGCCATGTCGCTCGTCGCCCTGCTGCCGGTCCTCGCCTTCTTCCTGGCCTTCCAGCGCTATCTGATCGACGGCATGGCGACGTCCGGCCTGAAGGGCTGAGGTGGGACACCGATGACCGAAGCGCGTGCGAAGGCCCGTGTGGAGCCGGGGGAGTCCCGGTTCGCCCAGGGCTTCGCCCTGTTCGCCGAGTGCCTGCTCACCGGCGTGTGGATCGCGGTGGCGTCGCTGGGACTGGTCACCTACCCCGCCGCGTTCGCGGCCGGCGCGCGCCACCTCGGGCGACGGATGGCCCACGAACGCGGCGGTGTACGGGAGTTCGTCGCCGACTTCCGGGCGGCGGTGTGTCACGGGTGGCTCGTCGGGGTCGCCGGCTGGGCCGCCCTGGCGGTGGTCTGGGTCGACGTGCGTGCCGTGCGGGACGGTCTGCCGGGCGGTCCGCCGGTCGGCGCCGTCGGCGTCCTCGCCCTGATCGGCGCCGCCGTGGCGGGGCTGCGGGCCGCGGCGGACTGGCACCCCGGCGCCTCCTGGCGGTCACTGCTCGCGCGGGCGGGCCGTCGTACCGTGCTCGACCCCGCCGGTTCCTTCCTCCTGGTCGGCGGACTGGCCGTCGTGGTCTGCTCCGCCTGGTTCAGCGCACCGCTGGGCGTCGCCGTCCTGGGGGCCGTCGCCGCGGCCGCCGTGGCGGTGGAGGAACGGCACCGGCGCCGCTGACCTGGCGGCTCCGCCCCGGAGCGGCAAGCCCCGGGTACCGAGGCCGGTGCCCCGCTCCCGCGCCTCCGTCTGTCATGCCCTTGACACCCCTGCACCCCCCGCACGGAAAGGAAAGGCCATGTCCCCCATCCCCCGCAGGTCCCTCCTCAAGGCGGCCGCCGTCGCCGGTGCCGCCGCCCAGTTCAGCTGGGCGCTGGGCACCCAGAACGCGCAGGCCGCGCCCGCCGCCGTTCCCGTCGCCGACGACGGCCCCGTCACCCTGACCTGGCTGGAGGACGGCGGACTCGGCGCAGCCCCCGGCTCCACCGTCGGCGTCCCCTGGCCCAGGGGCGCCTTCCGCGAAGACCAGTCGTTCGCCGTCACGGACGCGGACGGCAAGGCCGTACCCGTGCAGTCCTGGCCCCTCGCCCACTGGCCCGACGGCTCCCTCAAGTGGACCGCCCACGCCGTCGGTTCCGGGAGCGGCAAGCTCACCCTGGCCGCCGGTGCCCCCGCCGCGCCCCCGAAGAAGGTCTCCGTCGTCCGGCGCGGCGGCACCATCGACATATCGACCGGTGTCATCACCGCGAGTATCGGCACATCCGGATCGAACCTGATCAAGTCGGTCACCAGAGGCTCCACCGAGATCGCGAAGAACGGCCGCCTCGTCCTGCTGCGCCAGCCCGAGATCGAGGACGGCGACCAGGGCACGGTGACGTACGAACGCTTCGACGGCGCGGTCGACGCAGTGCAGGTCGAGCAGGACGGCCCGGTCCGCGCCGTCGTCCGCATCGACGGCAAGCACCGCAAGGGACACCGCGGCTGGCTGCCCTTCTCCGTCCGCCTCTACTTCTACGCGGGCGCCGACTCCTTCCGCATGGTGCACACCGTCACGTTCGACGGGAGGCAGGAACCCGGCAGGGCGAGCGGCGACTTCATCCGCGGCCTCGGCGTCCGCTTCACCGTCCCGATGCGCGACGCGTCCTACGACCGCCACATCCGCATCGGCGGCGAGGGCACCGGCCTGCTCCGCGAGGCGGTCAAGGGCATCACCGGCCTGCGCCGCGACCCCGGCGCGGCCGTACAGGCGGCCCAGTTCGCCGGGGAGAAGCTGCCCGACCCCGCCACCTGGGACCAGCGGGTGACCACCCGTCTGAAGTACATCCCCGAGTGGGGCGACTACACCCTCGCCCAGCTGTCCGCCGACGGCTTCACCCTGCGCAAGCGCACCAAGAAGGGCCACGGCTGGATCGGCGCGGGCGGTGGACGGCGCGCCTCCGGCTTCGGCTACGTCGGCGGCGTGAGCGGCGGCCTCTCCTTCGGCCTGCGCGACTTCTGGGAGAAGTACCCCGCCCAACTCGACATCCGCGCCGCCCACACCGACGAGGCCGAGGTCACCCTCTGGCTCTGGTCGCCCGAGGCCCAGCCGATGGACCTGCGCTTTTACCACGACGGCATGGGCCAGGACACCTTCCCCGAGCAGCTCGAAGGCCTCAACATCACCTACGAGGACTACGAACCGGAGTTCGGCACCCCCTACGGCATCGCCCGCACCTCGGAACTCCTCTTCTGGGCCAACGCCGCCACCCCGAACGCCGAGGAACTCGCCGAGCAGGTCGGAGCCGTACGCGTCCTGCCGCAGCTCGCCGCCCCGCCCGAACAGCTCATCAAGGCCGGGGTCTTCGGCC
The DNA here is from genome assembly GCF_044590125.1 of Streptomyces sp. BBFR25. Classification (NCBI taxonomy): domain Bacteria; kingdom Bacillati; phylum Actinomycetota; class Actinomycetes; order Kitasatosporales; family Streptomycetaceae; genus Streptomyces; species Streptomyces sp. BBFR25. The sequence goes on along the minus strand of NZ_CP172447.1, from coordinate 1,811,537 downwards.
CCGGCCTCTACTCCCGGCCCGACCGCTCCACCCCCGCCAAGGCGAAGATCGAGGACCACCTCGACTTCCTCTTCACCCACTACAAGGACCAGGTCGAGCAGCGCCGCTGGTACGGCTTCTGGGACTACGGCGACATCATGCACACCTACGACGCCGCCCGGCACCAGTGGCGCTACGACATCGGCGGCTACGCCTGGGACAACTCCGAGCTGTCGCCCGACCTCTGGCTCTGGTACGCCTACCTGCGCTCCGGCCGCGCCGACATCTTCCGCTTCGCGGAGGCCATGACCCGGCACACCGGCGAGGTCGACGTCTACCACCTCGGCAAATGGGCCGGACTCGGCACCCGGCACGGCGTCCAGCACTACGCCGACAGCGCCAAGCAGCAGCGCATCGCCAACACCACCTACCGGCGCTTCTACTATTTCCTCACCGCCGACGAACGCGTCGGCGACCTCATGCACGCCAACGTCGACTCCGACGAGACCTTCCTCGCCCTCGACCCGCTCCGCAAGATCCGCACCGAGCCGTACACACCCGACCGCAACGCCCTGTCCATCGGCTTCGGCACCGACTGGAGCGGCCTGGTCTCCGCGTGGCTCACCGAATGGGAACGCAAGGGCCCCAAGTGGGAGAAGGCCAGAGACCGCGTCCTGTCCACCATGGAGACCATCGCCGCCCAGCCCAACGGCTTCGTCCAGGGCAGCGGCCTGTACGACCTGGACACCGGGAGGTTCGCCGTCGCCGACACCCCCAAGGTCGAGGTCTCCCACCTGTCGGCCGTCTTCGGCCTGAACGAACTGTGCGCCGAACTGATCGACCTCGTCCACATGCCGCGGTTCGAGGAGGCGTACTACGACTACTGCCGCTACTTCAACGCGAGCAAGTCCGAACAGGCCGAGCGCTACGGCGCGAACTTCGGCAGCCTCATCCTCTTCCAGGGCCACTCGCGCCTCGACGCGTACGCGGCCGTACGGACCGGCGACGAGAAGCTCGCCACGCGCGCGTGGCAGAAGTTCTACGACTCCGACGGCTACAAGGAGTCGGCGCCCTGGACGACGGAGAAGCTGAGCGGCCCCCTCGCCCTGGTGCCGGGCAGCGAGGCGAGCTGGGTGTCCACCAACGACACCGCCCTCTACGGCCTCGCCGCCATCGAGAACCTCGCACTCCTGGGGGGCAGGATGCCGTAGCCCGCCCCTGACCGGCGCGGGCGCGGGCACACTGCACGGGTGGACTGGAACCATTACCGCTTCCGCAGCCTGTGGCCGCTGCCCGCGCCCGCCCCGGACGTCTACCGCGCCCTGGAACGCGTCGAGGACTACCCCCGCTGGTGGCCGCAGGTGCGCGAAGTCACCCGGCTCGACGACACCAGCGGCGTCCTCCGGTTCCGCTCCCTGCTCCCGTACGAGCTGACCGCGACCGTGCGGGAGGGGCGCCGGGACCCGGCCGCGGGAGTGCTGGAGGTCGTGATGAGCGGTGACATGGAGGGCTGGGCGCGCTGGACGGTCGCCCCCCGCGGTTCCGCCACCCTCGTCCGCTACGACCAGGAGGTCGTCGTGCGCAAGCCGCTGCTGCGCCGCCTCGCCGTGCCCGGCCGTCCCCTGTTCCGGGTCAACCACCGGCTGATGATGCGGGCGGGACGGCAGGGCCTGGCCGCGCACCTGGCGGGCGGTCGGCAAGCGGTTTGATGGAACCGCGCGGCGCCCTGTATTGTTCAGTGCGTTCCCGGGCGATTAGCTCAGTGGGAGAGCGCTTCGTTCACACCGAAGAGGTCACTGGTTCGAACCCAGTATCGCCCACCCGGGAAGAGCCGGTCCGTCGCACGACGGACCGGCTTCTTCGTGTTCCGGCGTTCCCGCGGGCCGGGGACGGAAGGTCACGCCGCCGCCGGCAGGTCCGGTCGCAACGGCCAGGCCGGGTCCACCGGCTCCTCCGTCCCGTTGAGCGCGAACCACGCCTGCAGCCCGCGTGCCTGACCCGCGTGCCACACCGCCTGGAGGGTGTGCAGCTCCGCGGGGGAGAGGCGCTCCAGCCGGGCCTGGAAGCGGCGCCCCACCGCCCGTACGACCTCCAGCGCCGCCTGGGCGTCGGCCGCCGCGTCGTGCGCGCCCGCCAACTCCACGCCGTAGTGCGCGCACAGGTCGGTGAGGGTGCGGCGGCCCTTGCGATAGCGGTCCAGCTGCTTGTCCAGCACGCGCGGGTCCAGCACGTGCAGCGACGTCCGCTCCAGCCAGCGGCCCAGCGACGAGGCACGGTGCCTGCGCAACTCCCGGTCCAGCAGCGTGAGGTCGAACGGGGCGTTCATCACCACCAGCGGACGCCCGGCGCGGGCCTGCTCGGTCAGCGCCTCGGCTATCTCGTACATCACCGGCGCCGGCCAGCGGCCGTTGCACTGCACATGCTCCTGGGTCAGCCCGTGCACCGCCGTCGCCGCCTCGGGCACCGGCACCCCCGGGTTCACCAGCCACCGGGTCACCCGCGGACGCAGGCCCGGCGCGTCCTGGACGACGAGGGCCGCCGACACGATCCGGTCGGTCTCGACGTCCACACCCGTCGTCTCCGTGTCGAAGGCGGCCAGCGGCCCCTCGAACCAGTTCGTCATAGGGCACTCAACTCCTCGTCCGAGCACGGCGGCTGACGTGCCGTCCCTTGTCCCGGTTCGGTGATACCCGGGCTGTTTGCGACGTACGCCGGAAGGACACAACAGGAGTACGGGTCGTCGCAGTTCACAGACCCGCTACGGGGATTCACCAGTTCTGGAAGGCTGTTGGCCATGGCCATCGCGCAGCCCGAACGGGGCGGGCTGCTGCCCGAGCGCACCGCACCCTCCCGGGGCTCTCTCGCCACCACCGCCTGCATGGAGACCTTGCAGGTCGGCTACCTCCACGCGGTCGCCGCCGCGGCGGGCTGCTCGCTCTCCCAGCCCTTCCCGGACAACGGCATCGACTGGCACGTCAGCCACAGCGCCCCCGGCCACACGGTCGACGACGAGGTCACCATCAAGGTGCAGCTCAAGGCGACGTACCAGATCCCGCCGAGCCCGCCGGGCCGCTTCTTCTCCTTCACGCTCGACAACGACCACCTGGCGAAGCTCGCCCGCACCCCGGTCTCGGTGCACAAGATCCTCGTCGTGATGATCGTCCCCCGGTCGCGCGACCAGTGGCTGCGCGCGGGGCACGACCGGCTCGACCTCAGGCACTGCTGCTACTGGACCAACCTCGCCGGACATCCGGTCACCGGACGGCGGCGCACCACCGTGCGGATACCGACCGCGCGGATCTTCGACGACCGTGCGCTGTGCGAGATCATGACGCGGGTCGGGACGGGAGGGAAACCATGACGCACCGCCCGACCGGCGAGCCCCCGCCGTCCGCGGAGCCCTCGCGGTTCGCCGAGCCCCTGCGGTTCGCCCGCCCGCACCCGGCCGACTCCCGCGACGGCGGCCCCCGCGACGGCGGCACGCCCGAGCCCGGCACCGTCGACCCGGCCGTGCTGACCGCCCTGCTGCACCGGCACGGCTGGCGCCGGCGCGGCGGCGCCCCGGGCCGCTACGGCCGCTGGACCCCGCCAGGACCGGCCGCGGGCGTCACCAGCCTCCTGGTGCCCGTCAGCCGCGCCTTCCCCGACAGCGACGACCTGCTCGGCGAGGCGCTGCACGCCCTGTCCCGCAGCGGCACGCCCGCCGCCCGCGAGATCCTGCTCTCCCTCGCCGTCCCCAGCGACGAGATCCGCTGGGAACGCGACATACCGACGGGGCCCGGCGACACCGCGTCCTGGACGGCACAGGAGCAGCTGCGCTCCGCCGCCCGGCAGATGCTGCTCGCCGGGGCGCTCGCCACGCGCGCGCGTGCGGGCTACTACGGCGCCCGGCACCGGCGCGCCGCCGGCGCGGCCCTGGAGAACGTCGTGGTGGGCCCCGCCGCAGGTGGCCGCCGCCTCACCGCGTTCCTGCCGGTCGGCACCGGCCGCCCCCTCGCCGTACGCCTTCACCAGGCCCTCTACGCCGCCCGTGAGGCCGTCGACTACCGGCGGGCCACCGGGGGCGCGGAGGCCTTCGACTCGGCCGTCGCGGCGGGCGTCAGCCACGAGCTGACCGAGTCCCTCGTCGCCCTGGTCCGGGGCACCGAGGGCGCCCGGATCGCCGTCGGCTGGGCGCCGGCCGCGGGTGTCCCCGAGGGCTGCGGCGTCCCCACCGAACCCGTCGAGTTCTCGCCCGGCGACCTGCCCGCCCTGCGCGAGGCCGCCGCCCGCTACCTGCGCGCGGAGCCGTCCGTGCCGGTGCGGATCACCGGCACCGTGGTCCGCATGCGCCGCCCCGGACCGCGCGGCACGGGCACCGTACGGCTGCGGGTGCTGGCCGGGGCCGAGGTGCCGCACGTGCGGATCGCGCTGGACGAGGAGGCCTACCGGATCGCGGGGCACGCCCACCTCGTCGGGCTGCCGGTGCGGGTGCTCGGGCGGCTGGAGAGCCGGGGCGGGTTCCGCAGGCTCACCGGCGCCTGCGAGATCACCCCCGTACAGGTCGACGACGCGGAGCGGGACCGGCTGCTGAAGGCCGTGCAGGAGCACGTCGAGGTCGCGGCCTTCTTCGAGGAGACCTGCGGTGACGGAGGGGAGTGCGCGGACTAGGGGGCGTCGTCTGGATCAGGCCGGGTTCGAGGGACGGTGCCTTTGTTGTCGGCCCGAGCGGGGCTTGGTGCGTGCAGCTGCAAGGCGGAGGAGGGCGACAGGGCGGAGCCCTGGCAACCGACGACAACGCCGCAGATGCGCGTGCCAGGCCCCGCGACCCCGGCAGGATCCAGACGCCGCCCCTAGTTTCGCGGTGGGGTGCCCCGGGTCGGTACGATCGCCCCCATGCGTGCGCTCCGGTATGGCGCCGCGGCCCCACCTTCAGTCAGGAGAGACCGGTGTCAGACGTCCGTGTGATCATCCAGCGGGATTCCGAGCGGGAAGAACGCGTGGTGACGACGGGCACTACGGCCGCCGAGCTCTTCGCCGGCGAGCGCTCGATCATCGCCGCCCGCGTGTCCGGCGACCTCAAGGACCTCGCCTACGAGGTTCAGGACGGCGAGACCGTCGAGGGCGTCGAGATCTCCTCCGAGGACGGTCTGAACATCCTGCGCCACTCCACCGCGCACGTCATGGCGCAGGCCGTGCAGGAGCTGTTCCCCGAGGCCAAGCTGGGCATCGGCCCGCCCGTCAAGGACGGCTTCTACTACGACTTCGACGTCGAGAAGCCCTTCCACCCCGATGACCTCAAGGCCATCGAGAAGAAGATGCAGGAGATCCAGAAGCGGGGGCAGAAGTTCTCCCGCCGCGTGGTCACCGACGACGAGGCCCGCGAGGAACTGGCCGACGAGCCGTACAAGCTGGAGCTGATCGGCCTCAAGGGCTCCGCGTCCAGCGACGACGGCGCGGACGTCGAGGTCGGCGCCGGCGAGCTGACGATCTACGACAACCTGGACGCGAAGACCGGCGAGCTGTGCTGGAAGGACCTCTGCCGCGGTCCCCACCTGCCCAGCACCCGGAACATCCCGGCCTTCAAGCTGATGCGCAACGCCGCCGCCTACTGGCGCGGCAGCGAGAAGAACCCGATGCTCCAACGCATCTACGGCACCGCCTGGCCCACCAAGGACGAGCTGAAGGCGCACCTGGAGTTCCTCGCCGAGGCCGAGAAGCGCGACCACCGCAAGCTCGGCAGCGAGCTGGACCTGTTCTCCATCCCGGAGCAGATCGGCTCCGGCCTCGCCGTCTTCCACCCCAAGGGCGGCATCATCCGCCGGACCATGGAGGACTACTCGCGGCGCCGCCACGAGGAGGAGGGCTACGAGTTCGTCTACACCCCGCACGCGACCAAGGGGAAGCTCTTCGAGACCTCCGGGCACCTGGACTGGTACGCCGACGGCATGTACCCGCCCATGCAGCTCGACGAGGGCGTGGACTACTACCTCAAGCCCATGAACTGCCCGATGCACAACCTGATCTTCGACGCGCGCGGGCGGTCCTACCGCGAACTGCCCCTGAGATTGTTCGAGTTCGGCACCGTGTACCGCTACGAGAAGTCGGGCGTCGTGCACGGCCTGACCCGGGCCCGGGGCTTCACCCAGGACGACGCGCACATCTACTGCACCCGTGAGCAGATGTCGGAGGAGCTGGACAAGACCCTCACCTTCGTCCTGAACCTGCTGCGCGACTACGGCCTGAACGACTTCTACCTGGAGCTGTCCACCAAGGACCCGGAGAAGTTCGTCGGCTCCGACGAGGCATGGGAAGAGGCCACCGAGACGCTGCGCCAGGTCGCCGAGAAGCAGAACCTGGAGCTGGTGGCCGACCCGGGCGGCGCCGCGTTCTACGGCCCGAAGATCTCCGTCCAAGCGCGCGATGCCATCGGGCGCACGTGGCAGATGTCGACCATCCAGCTCGACTTCAACCTGCCGGAGCGCTTCGACCTGGAGTACACGGCCGCGGACGGTTCCAAGACCCGCCCGGTCATGATCCACCGCGCGCTGTTCGGCTCCATCGAGCGCTTTTTCGCGGTGCTCCTGGAGCACTACGCGGGCGCGATGCCGCCGTGGCTCGCTCCGGTACAGGCGGTGGGCATCCCGGTGGGCGACGCTCACGTGCAGTACCTGGAGGAGTTCGCGGCGGAGGCACGGCGCAAGGGGCTGCGTGTCGACGTCGATTCCTCCTCGGACCGGATGCAGAAGAAGATCCGGACGCAGCAGAAGCAGAAGGTCCCGTTCATGATCATCGTCGGCGACGAGGACATGCACGGAGGCACGGTGTCGTTCCGCTACCGCGACGGTTCGCAGGAGAACGGCATTCCGCGGGATCAGGCACTGGCGAAGCTCGTTGATGTGGTGGAGCGCCGGATTCAGGTCTGATGCTGTCCCCGCACGAGCGGGGACCGGCCCCCGGGAGCGATCCCGGGGGCTCTTTCCGCTCCCGAGCCCGCGCGCCATATGCTGCACGCATGACGAGTGAGCCGGAGCAGCAGCTGGGAGTGGGGACGCAGGACGCGTTCCAGCGTCTGTGGACGCCCCACCGGATGGCCTACATCCAGGGCGAGAACAAGCCGAGCGGCCCCGGTGCCGACGACGGCTGTCCCTTCTGCTCGATCCCGGCCAAGTCCGACGAGGACGGTCTGATCATCCGGCGCGGCGAGCACGTGTACGCGGTGCTCAACCTGTACCCGTACAACGGCGGCCACCTGATGACCGTGCCGTACCGCCACGTCGCCGACTACACGGAGCTGAACACCGTGGAGACCGCGGAGCTGGCCGAGCTGACCAAGCAGGCCATGACGGCCCTGCGCACCGCGTCCGGCGCCCACGGCTTCAACATCGGCATGAACCAGGGCACGGTGGCCGGCGCGGGCATCGCCGCCCACCTGCACCAGCACGTCGTCCCCCGCTGGGGCGGCGACACGAACTTCATGCCGGTCGTCGGCCACACGAAGATCCTGCCCCAGCTCCTGGGCGACACCCGCAAGATGCTGGCAGACGCCTGGCCCTCCAGCCCGTCCGGCGTCTGAGGACGAGGCCGGCAAGGCCGAAAGGCGGGGGTCTGGGGGCGCCGCCCCCAGGGACGCCCACCCCCAAACCCCCGCCCGACCGCCGGAGGCCTACGCGTCGTAGACGTCCGCCTTCTTCGGCACCGCCTCCTGCACGGCCCCGCTCAGGCCGCCCGCGCGGGCGCCGAACTTCTCCGTGTTCACGCCGTTCTCCTTCAGCACCTTGATCGCCGCCGAGTGCACCGCCCTGAGGACCGGCGTGGCCGCGCGCAGCGCGTCGTCGGCCATGAAGCGGTGCCGCCACGGCCGGTCCGCCCAGGCGTGCCGCACGCCGAAGGGCTCGGGCAGCGTGAGCTTGCCGCCCAGCCAGTACAGCAGCGGCGGGTACCAGGTCAGCGGGGCCCGCGCGGCCAGCCGCACCACCTCGTCGGTGTCGACCAGCGGGAGCTTCACCGTGCGGGTCTCCCAGAACTTGACGGACTTCTGGACCGTCTTCTCCTTGGCCGCGGGCTTGCTGGTGAACAGGGAGTGCACCGGCCCCAGGGCGTGTCCGGTGACCTCGATGCGCAGCGTCTCGTGCAGCACCGTCACCGTGATCAGCATGGAGATGACCAACTGGCCGTCCCACAGGGTCCACTGCACGCCCAGGTAGTGCCGGTCGCCCGCGCCGAACTGCTGCTTGTCGCAGATCTCCTGTATCGCGTGCTGCTTGACCTGGTACGCCTCGACGTCCGTGCCCTCGGGCCGGGACACCGAGTCGGCGTTCTCACCGATCGGGGTGACGATCCAGTGCCGCACCGTCGGCTTGGTGAAGCCGCCGGTGTGCAGCGGGCCGCGCTCCAGCATCCGCAGCCGGTCGTGGATGGCCTTGATGACGTCCCAGCTGCGGAACGGATTGATCTCCCGGTCCGGATCGACGGGGACCAGCTCCTCGGCGAGCTGCCAGTTGCCCCAGCGGGTGCCCATGCCGAGGATCCCCTTGGGACCGGCGTAGAAGACCGAGTTGGACTGCTGCTCGGCGCTGAGCCGGGCCAGCGACTGCCGCAGCTCCTCGGCGGCCGTCTCGCCGGGGCTGCTCGGCACCGCCTCGGGCACCTTGGCGCCCACGCCCGCGCCGGACAGGAGGCCGCTCCAGCGCTCCCGGAGGTCCCGTGCGGTGCGCTCGCAGATCCGCTTGGCCCAGAACCAGCCGATCACCGGGGCCACGACGCAGGCGCGCGCGTACCAGGCCCAGAAGCCGCTGAAGGGCATCTTGAGCAGGAAGAGCACGGCGAGGACCGCCATCGCGAGCAGCACCGCGGTGGCGAGCGCGCCGGCCCGCTTGTCCTCGCGCCGGGCGACGGTGGTGCGGATCTGGAAGACGAGCAGCCAGATCAGCAGTCCGGGCAGGAAGAGCACTCCGCACAGCACCATGACGGCGCTGAGCCAGTTGTCCCGGTCCCGGCGGATGCGGTGTGCCGCGAGACTGTGCTCCACGACCACCTGGGGCTGGGTGCCGAAGGACTGGATGAGCGGGGCACGCTTGGGGCCCAGCATCCGGTCGATGATCGCCCGGGAGTACGCCTCGCCGAGGTTGGGCCGGAACAGCTTGATCCGGGGCTTGCTCACGGACGACTTGTGCCACTCGCTGTTGGCCTTGAGTATCTCCTCGGCCTCGCTGTCCCGGTAGGCGGCCGATGCCAGCGCGAAGGTGGCCGTCTGGCCGCCGTCGTCCGTGCGCGGCACCTGCGGTCCGAAGAAGTCCGCGTAACCGCCGTCAACGGTCATTCCCGCCCCCGATCGCCACCACTGTCGCTCCTGCGGCCTTCCCGACTTCCCTGCCCCGCACACCTGTTGATCTGGTCATCAGCGTATCCGCCGGCACCGCCGCGCGTCACGGGACGTCCAAAGGCGCCCCTCACACGCGCGGATCGACCGCCGAGCGCGCCGTCGCACGCCGGGGTGGGGCGGTTCCGTCGCGGGGAGCGGGCCCTCCGGTACGGCGGACCCCGCACCGGAGGGCCGGGCTCCGCTAGGACGCCATCCGCACCTCCTCGCGCAGCCGGTCCGCGACCTGGGCCGGCATCGGTTCGTGCCGGGCGTACCGCCGGTCGAAGCGTGCCGTGCCGTGCGACAGGGAGCGCAGGTCGACGGCGTAGCGGCCGATCTCGATCTCGGGCACCTCGGCCCTGATCAGGGTCCGGCCGCCGCTGGTCTGCTCGGTGCCGAGCACCTTGCCGCGCCGTCCGGACAGGTCGCTCATCACCGCGCCCACGTAGTCGTCGCCGACCAGCACGCTCACCTCGGCCACCGGCTCCAGCAGGTGAATCCTGGCCTCGGCCGCGGCCTCCCTGAGCGCCAGCGCGCCGGCGGTCTGGAACGCGGCGTCGGAGGAGTCCACCGAGTGCGCCTTGCCGTCGAGCAGCGTGATCCGTACGTCGATCAGCGGGTGCCCCGCGGCGACGCCCTTGGCCGCCTGCGCGCGCAGGCCCTTCTCGACGGACGGGATGAACTGCCGGGGCACCGCGCCGCCGACGACCTTGTCCACGAACTCGATGCCCGAGCCGCCCGGCAGCGGCTCCACCTCGATCTCGCAGATGGCGTACTGGCCGTGCCCGCCGGACTGCTTGACGTGCCGCCCGCGCCCGGCCGCCCGGCCGCCGAACGTCTCGCGCAGACTGACTCGGTGGGGTACGACGTCGACCTGGACGCCGTAGCGGCTGCGCAGCCGTTCCAGGGCCACGTCGGCGTGCGCCTCGCCCAGGCACCACAGGACCACCTGGTGGGTGTCCTGGTTGTGCTCCAGGCGCATCGTCGGGTCCTCGGCGACCAGCCGGGCCAGCCCCTGGGAGAGCTTGTCCTCGTCGGGTTTGCTGTGCGCCTCGATGGCGAGGGGCAGCAGCGGGTCGGGCATCTCCCAGGGGGCCATCAGCAGCGGGTCGTCCTTGGCCGAGAGTGTGTCCCCGGTCTCCGCGCGGGTCAGCTTGGCCACACAGGCGAGGTCGCCCGCGATCACGTGTGAGACCGGACGCTGCTGCTTGCCGAAAGGCGTCGACAGGGCGCCGATCCGTTCGTCGACGTCGTGGTCCTCGTGTCCGCGGTCGGTCATCCCGTGCCCGGACACGTGCACGGTCTGGTCGGCGCGCAGGGTGCCGGAGAAGACGCGGACCATCGAGATCCGGCCGACGTACGGATCGGAGGACGTCTTGACGACCTCCGCGACCAGGGACTCCCCGGGGTCGCACATCCGCAGCTCGCGCCCGGCGCCCTCGGGCGTGGTGACGCGCGGCGCCGCCCGTTCCAGGGGTGTCGGGAAGCCGCGCGTGATCAGTTCGAGCAGTTCGACCGTGCCCAGTCCCTGCCGGGCGCCCTGGGCGGCCGGGGCGGCGGCCAGGACGGGGAAGAACACCCCGCGGGCGACGGCCCGTTCCAGATCCTCGATGAGCGTCTTGACGTCGACCTGCTCGCCGCCGAGGTAGCGCTCCATGAGGGTCTCGTCCTCGCTCTCCGAGATGATCCCCTCGATCAGCATGGAGCGGGCCTCGTCGAGCTGCGGCAGCTCCGCCTCGCCCGGCTCCGAGGCCACCCGCTCGCCCGAGGCGTAGTCGGACAGCCTCCGTGACAACAGCCCCACGAGCCCGGTCACGGGCGCGTGCCCGTCGGCCGCGGGCGGCCCGTGCAGCGGGAGGTACAGCGGTAGTACGGCGTCGGGATCGTCGCCGCCGAAGGCCTCGGCGCACAGCCGCGTCATCTCCTCGAAGTCCGCGCGGGCGGCCTCCAGGTGCGTGATCACGATGGCGCGCGGCATGCCGACGGCGGCGCACTCCTCCCAGAGCATCCGGGTCGAGCCGTCCACCCCGTCGGAGGCCGAGACGACGAAGAGGGCCGCGTCCGCCGCGCGCAGACCGGCCCTCAGCTCACCGACGAAGTCGGCGTACCCGGGAGTGTCCAAGAGGTTGATCTTGATGCCGTCCCATTCGACCGGCACCAGGGAGAGCTGCACGGAGCGCTGCTGGCGGTGCTCCATGTCGTCGTAGTCCGAGACGCAGCCGCCGTCCTCCACGCGGCCCGCCCGGTTCACCGCTCCCGCCGTCAGCGCGAGAGCTTCCACCAGGGTCGTCTTGCCCGATCCGGAGGGGCCGACCAGCACCACGTTCCGTACGGACGCGGGGTGGTCGGCCGCCGTTGCCCTTCCGGCGGCTCCGGGATGGGTGTGTGCCTTGTCGCCCATGTCCTTGCCTCCCGTGCACGGTGAGGTCGTTGTGGGCGCGGACTCGCGGGACCGCGTGCACTGGCGGCTCCGGCGACGCCCGCGGTCCTTCGAGCTTTCCACTCCCGTCACGCCGCGTCCATACGAAGAACCCGATCCCGCCGCCCGCCTGCCGCCCACCGGGGGCTGAGGGTGCCCGGCCACCGCCCACGCGCGCGCGTGACTACGATGGGCCAGCCGGTGGCCAGCAAGGGCCGCGGCGCCACACCGACCGTCGGGAAGGCCATGCTGAACAAGTACGCGCGTGCATTTTTTACGCGTGTCCTCACACCGTTCGCCGCGTTTCTCATCCGCCGGGGCGTCAGCCCCGACACGGTCACGCTGATCGGCACCGCCGGTGTGGTCGCGGGTGCGCTGGTCTTCTACCCCATGGGTGAGTTCTTCTGGGGCACGGTGGTGATCACGCTCTTCGTCTTCTCCGACCTCGTCGACGGCAACATGGCCCGCCAGCTGGGCCGCTCCAGCCGCTGGGGCGCGTTCCTGGACTCCACCCTCGACCGGGTCGCCGACGGCGCGATCTTCGGCGGTCTCGCCCTCTGGTACGCGGGGGGCGGCGACGACAACGTCCTGTGCGCGGTGTCGATCTTCTGCCTGGCCAGCGGCCAGGTGGTGTCGTACACCAAGGCGCGCGGCGAGGCGATCGGCCTGCCGGTGGCCGTCAACGGGCTGGTCGAGCGCGCCGAGCGCCTCGTCATCTCGCTGGTCGCCGCCGGATTCGCCGGGCTGCACAAGTTCGGCGTGCCCGGCATCCAGTACCTGCTGCCGATCGCCCTGTGGATCGTCGCCGTCGGCAGCCTCGTCACGCTGGTCCAGCGGGTCGTCACGGTCCGCCGCGAGGCCGCCGAGGCGGACGCCGCCGCGCAGGAGAACCAGGGCACCGAGGCGGCGAAGTGAGCGCTCGGGACCGCCTGACCGACGGTCTGTACGGCGCGGGCTGGACCACCGTGAAGAAGCTCCCCGAGCCCGCCGCCGTGCGCCTGGGCCGTACCGTCGCCGACGTCGCCTGGAAGCGGCGCGGCGCGGGGGTGCGCCGCCTGGAGAGCAACTACGCGCGCGTGGTGCCCGGCGCGGGTCCGGAGCGGCTCGCCGCCCTCTCGCGCGCGGGGATGCGCTCGTACCTGCGCTACTGGATGGAGTCGTTCCGGCTCCCGGCGTGGAGCACCGAGCGGATCAAGGACGGCTTCGTCCCCGAGGACCTGCACCACCTCACCGACGGCATGGACGCGGGCAAGGGCGTGGTGCTCGCCCTGCCCCACCTGGCCAACTGGGACCTCGCGGGCGCCTGGGTCACCACCAAGCTGGGCATCCCGTTCACCACGGTCGCCGAGCGCCTCAAGCCGGAGACCCTGTACGACCGGTTCGTCGCCTACCGGGAGGGCCTCGGCATGGAGGTCCTGCCGCACAGCGGCGGCACCGCCTTCGGGACGCTGGCCCGGCGGCTGCGCGACGGCGGCCTGGTCTGCCTGGTCGCCGACCGCGACCTGTCCGCCTCCGGCGTGGAGGTCGACTTCTTCGGCGAGACGGCCCGGATGCCCGCCGGTCCCGCGCTGCTCGCCCAGCAGACGGGCGCGCGGCTGCTGCCGGTGACGCTCTGGTACGACGACTCGCCGGTGATGCGGGGCCGGGTGCACCCGCCGGTCGAGGTGCCCGAGTCAGGTACCCGGGCCGAGAAGACGTCTGTCATGACACAGGCGCTGGCCGACGCCTTCGCCACGGGGATCGCCGACCACCCGGAGGACTGGCACATGCTGCAGCGCTTGTGGCTCAAGGATCTCGACCCGGCGAAGGCGCCCGGGGCCCGCGAGCGGGGCGACCGGTGAGGATCGGCATCGTCTGCCCGTACTCCTGGGACGTGCCGGGCGGCGTCCAGTTCCACATCCGGGACCTCGCCGAGTACTTCATCCGGCTCGGTCACGAGGTGTCCGTCCTCGCCCCGGCCGACGACGACACCCCGCTGCCCGGGTACGTCGTCTCCGCGGGCCGCGCGGTGCCGGTGCCGTACAACGGCTCGGTGGCCCGGCTGAACTTCGGCTTCCTGTCGGCGGCCCGGGTCCGGCGATGGCTGCACGACGGCGCCTTCGACGTCATCCACATCCACGAGCCGACCTCGCCCTCTCTGGGCCTGCTGACCTGCTGGGCGGCGCAGGGCCCCATCGTGGCGACCTTCCACACCTCCAACCCGCGCTCGCGCGCGATGATCGCCGCGTACGCGATCCTCCAGGCCGCCCTGGAGAAGATCAGCGCCCGGATCGCGGTGAGCGAGTACGCCCGGCGCACGCTCGTCGAGCACCTGGGCGGCGACGCGGTCGTCATCCCCAACGGCGTCGACGTCGACTTCTTCGCCGACGCGGAGCCCAAGCCCGAGTGGCAGGGCGACACGATCGGCTTCATAGGGCGCATCGACGAGCCCCGCAAGGGCCTGCCGGTGCTGATGCGGGCACTGCCCAAGATCCTCGCCGCCCGCCCGCAGACCCGGCTGCTGGTCGCCGGCCGGGGCGACGAGGAGGAGGCGGTCGAAAGCCTGCCCAAGGAACTGCGCTCCCGCGTGGAGTTCCTCGGCATGATCAGCGACGAGGACAAGGCCCGCTTGCTGCGCAGCGTCGACCTGTACGTGGCGCCCAACACCGGCGGCGAGAGCTTCGGCATCATCCTCGTCGAGGCCATGTCGGCCGGCGCCCCCGTCCTCGCCTCCGACCTGGACGCCTTCGCCCAGGTCCTCGACCAGGGCGCGGCCGGGGAACTCTTCCCCAACGAGAACGCCGACGCCCTGGCGGAAGCGGCCGTGCGCCTGCTGGCCGACCCGGAACGCCGGGCCGCGCTGCGGGAACGGGGCAGCGCCCACGTACGACGCTTCGACTGGTCCACCGTGGGCGCGGACATCCTGTCCGTCTACGAGACGGTCACCGCGGGAGCGGCGGCCGTGGCGACGGACGACCGCGCGACGGGCCTCCGGGCCCGCTTCGGCCTGGCGAGGGACTGACCCACCGCGGCGCACGGCTCCCCGGGCGCGTACGCCCACCGGCGGGTCTACCGACGGGCGAGGCCCGACCGCGCGGGTACCGAGCCCGAGTACGGACGGGTCGTCTCGCGTGCTCCGGCGTCCCCCGCGGCACAGGCGCGCGCGGGCCACGGGGGCGCGCGGGGCGACGCCCCCTTGGCGGGTACGGGACGGGTGTCTCGTGCGTACCGGTGTGCACGGGGCCCGCCGGGGGTGCTCGGGCCACCGATAGGGTTGCCGCCCGTGACCGCAACCCTCATCTGGATCCTGGTCGTCCTCGTCGCCGTCGGCCTGTACCTCAGCTGGACGGCGGGCCGCCTGGACCGGCTGCACACCCGGATCGACGCCGCCCGGGCCGCCCTGGACGCGCAGCTGCTGCGCCGGGCGTCCGTGGCCCAGGAACTCGCCACCTCCGGCGTGCTCGACCCGGCCGCCTCCATGGTCCTCTACGAGGCCGCGCACGCCGCCCGGCAGGCCGAGGAGGAGTCGCGGGAGGTCGCCGAGAGCGAGCTGAGCCAGGCCCTGCGCGCCGTGTTCGCCGACGCGCAGCAGGTGGACGTGCTGCGCGAGGCGCCCGGGGGAGAGGCGGCCGCCCACGAACTGGCCGAGGCCGTACGCCGGGTGCCGATGGCCCGGCGCTTCCACAACGACGCCGTGGGTGCCGCCCGCAGGCTGCGCGAGCACCGCAAGGTCCGCTGGTTCCGCCTCGCCGGGCACGCGCCCTTCCCGCCGGCCTTCGAGATGGACGACGAGCCGCCGGCCGCCCTGGTGGAGCGGGCGGCCAGAGACCAGTAACGCCGGGGCCAGGGAAACGAAAACGATCCACCGGCTTCCCATTGGCCCTTGCTGTGGCCTGCTCGGCTCGCGTTTCCTCGTGCTGCACCATCCCCCTTCCCCTCAGCGAGGTACCCGTGTCCAGCACGCTCTCCGAAAACCAGGCACCCGAGACCGGCACCGCCCGCGTGAAGCGCGGCATGGCCGAGCAGCTCAAGGGCGGCGTCATCATGGACGTCGTCACGCCGGAGCAGGCGAAGATCGCCGAGGACGCGGGCGCCGTGGCCGTCATGGCCCTGGAGCGGGTCCCGGCCGACATCCGCAAGGACGGCGGCGTGGCCCGGATGTCCGACCCGGACATGATCGAGGGCATCATCGGCGCGGTCTCCATCCCGGTGATGGCCAAGTCCCGCATCGGCCACTTCGTGGAGGCCCAGGTCCTGCAGTCCCTCGGCGTCGACTACATCGACGAGTCCGAGGTCCTCACCCCGGCCGACGAGGTCAACCACAGCGACAAGTTCGCCTTCACCACCCCCTTCGTCTGCGGCGCCACCAACCTCGGCGAGGCCCTGCGCCGGATCGCCGAGGGCGCCGCGATGATCCGCTCCAAGGGCGAGGCGGGCACCGGCAACGTCGTCGAGGCCGTCCGCCACCTGCGCCAGATCAAGAACGAGATCGCCCGGCTGCGCGGCTGCGACAACAACGAGCTGTACGCCGCCGCCAAGGAGCTGCGCGCCCCCTACGAGCTGGTCAAGGAGGTCTCCGAGCTGGGCAGGCTCCCGGTCGTCCTCTTCTCCGCCGGTGGTGTCGCCACCCCGGCCGACGCCGCGCTGATGCGCCAGCTCGGCGCCGAGGGCGTCTTCGTCGGCTCCGGCATCTTCAAGTCCGGCGACCCCGCCAAGCGCGCCGCCGCCATCGTGAAGGCCACCACCTTCTACGACGACCCGAAGATCATCGCGGACGTGTCCCGCAACCTCGGCGAGGCCATGGTCGGCATCAACTGCGACACCCTCCCCGAGACCGAGCGCTACGCCAACCGCGGCTGGTAAGGCGCCGATCCATGAGTGACACCCCCGTCATCGGCGTCCTGGCCCTCCAGGGCGACGTACGGGAGCACCTCGTCGCCCTGGCCGTGGCCGACGCCGTGGCCAGGCCGGTGAGGCGCCCCGAAGAACTCGCCGAGGTGGACGGCCTGGTCATACCCGGCGGCGAGTCCACCACCATCTCCAAGCTCGCCGTCCTCTTCGGTGTGATGGACCCCCTCCGCGCGCGCGTGCGCGGCGGCATGCCCGTCTACGGCACCTGCGCCGGCATGATCATGCTGGCCGACAAGATCCTCGACCCGCGTTCCGGGCAGGAGACGGTCGGCGGCATCGACATGATCGTGCGCCGCAACGCCTTCGGGCGGCAGAACGAGTCCTTCGAGGCCGCCGTCGACGTCAAGGGCGTCGAAGGCGCTCCCGTGGAGGGCGTCTTCATCCGCGCCCCCTGGGTCGAGTCCGTGGGAGCCGCCGCCGAGGTGCTCGCCGAGCACGACGGCCACATCGTCGCCGTCCGCCAGGGCAACGCGCTGGCCACGTCGTTCCACCCGGAACTGACCGGCGACCACCGGGTGCACCGGCTCTTCGCCGACATGGTGCGCGCGAACCGGGCGGCTCGGTCCTTGTAGGATTCCTGCGTTCGTTGCAGGAGATGGGTTACGCGAAGGAGACAGGCAGATGTCCGGCCACTCTAAATGGGCTACGACGAAGCACAAGAAGGCCGTGATCGACGCCAAGCGCGGCAAGCTCTTCGCGAAGCTGATCAAGAACATCGAGGTCGCGGCGCGCATGGGCGGCGTCGACGTCGAGGGCAACCCGACGCTGTACGACGCCATCCAGAAGGCGAAGAAGCAGTCGGTTCCCAACAAGAACATCGACTCCGCGGTCAAGCGCGGCGGCGGCCTGGAGGCCGGCGGCGCCGACTACGAGACGATCATGTACGAGGGTTACGGCCCGAACGGGGTCGCGGTGCTCATCGAGTGCCTCACCGACAACCGCAACCGCGCCGCCTCCGACGTCCGCGTCGCCATGACCCGCAACGGCGGCTCCATGGCCGACCCGGGCTCGGTGTCGTACCTCTTCAACCGCAAGGGCGTCGTGATCGTGCCCAAGGGCGAGCTGAGCGAGGACGACGTCCTCGGCGCCGTCCTGGACGCGGGAGCGGAGGAGGTCAACGACCTCGGCGAGTCCTTCGAGGTGCTCAGCGAGGCCACCGACCTGGTCGCGGTCCGCACCGCCCTCCAGGCAGCCGGCATCGACTACGAGTCCGCCGACGCCAACTTCGTCCCGACCATGCAGGTCGAGCTGGACGAGGAGGGCGCGCGGAAGATCTTCCGGCTCATCGACGCGCTGGAGGACAGCGACGACGTGCAGAACGTCTTCGCCAACTTCGACGTGAGCGACGAGATCATGGAGAAGGTCGACGCGTAACGCGTTCCCTGCTCAGCGGGCCGACGGGGACACACTCCGTCGGCCCGTCGCTTTGTCAGTGGCACCCGATAGCCTGCACAAACAGGTGATCGACGAGAGGGGCCCGCGTTGCGTGTGCTGGGGGTGGACCCGGGGCTGACCCGCTGCGGGATCGGTGTCGTGGAGGGCGTCGCGGGCCGGCCGCTCACCATGATCGGCGTCGGCGTCGTCCGCACGCCCGCGGACGCCGACCTCGGCCACCGCCTCGTCGCCGTCGAGCAGGGCATCGAGCGGTGGCTCGACGAGCACCGGCCGGAATGCGTCGCCGTGGAGCGCGTCTTCAGCCAGCACAACGTCCGCACCGTCATGGGCACCGCCCAGGCCAGCGCCGTGGCGATCCTGTGCGCCTCCCGCCGCGGCATCCCCGTCGCCCTGCACACGCCCAGCGAGGTCAAGGCGGCCGTCACCGGCAGCGGCCGCGCCGACAAGGCGCAGGTCGGCGCCATGGTCACCCGCCTGCTCCGGCTCGCCGCCCCGCCCAAGCCCGCCGACGCCGCCGACGCCCTCGCGCTCGCCATCTGCCACATCTGGCGCGCCCCCGCGCAGAACCGCCTCCAGCAGGCCGTGGCCCTGCACTCCTCCCAGGGCCCGCACCGCCCCCACCCCCACCCGTCGAAAGGCCGCCCCGCATGATCGCCTTCGTCAGCGGCACCGTCGCCGCCCTCGCACCCGACGCCGCGGTGGTCGAGGTCGGCGGCGTCGGCATGGCCGTGCAGTGCACGCCGAACACGCTCTCCACGCTCCGGCTCGGCAAGCCCGCCAAGCTCGCCACCTCGCTCGTCGTCCGCGAGGACTCGCTCACGCTCTACGGCTTCGCCGACGACGACGAGCGCCAGGTCTTCGAGCTGCTCCAGACCGCCAGCGGAGTCGGCCCCCGCCTCGCCCAGGCCATGCTCGCCGTGCACCAGCCCGACGCCCTGCGCAGAGCCGTCTCCACCGGCGACGAGAAGGCGCTCACCGCCGTCCCCGGCATCGGCAAGAAGGGCGCGCAGAAGCTGCTCCTGGAGCTGAAGGACCGGCTCGGCGAGCCCATCGGCGCCCCCGCCGTCGGCGCCCCGGTCAGCACCGGCTGGCGCGACCAGCTGCACGCCGCCCTCATCGGCCTCGGATACGCCACCCGCGAGGCCGACGAGGCGGTCACCGCCGTGGCACCGCAGGCGGAGGCCGCCGGGGGCACCCCGCAGGTGGGCCAGCTGCTCAAGGCCGCCCTGCAGACGCTGAACCGCGCCCGCTGACCACGCCCGCCACCACCGACCCGGTGCGCCACGGCAAGGAGAATCAAGTGAACTGGGACGACACGACCGACGCGGAGGCCGCCGCCGAGCGGCTGGTGGGCGCTGTCGCCGACGGCGAGGACCAGGCCGTGGAGGCGGCCCTGCGCCCCAAGGACCTGGGCGAGTTCATCGGCCAGGAGAAGGTCCGCGAGCAGCTCGACCTGGTGCTGCGCGCCGCACGCGCGCGCGGGGCGACCGCCGACCACGTGCTCCTGTCCGGCGCCCCCGGCCTCGGCAAGACCACCCTCTCGATGATCATCGCGGCCGAGATGGAAGCCCCCATCCGCATCACCTCGGGCCCCGCCATCCAGCACGCCGGCGACCTCGCGGCGATCCTCTCCTCCCTCCAGGAGGGCGAGGTCCTCTTCCTCGACGAGATCCACCGCATGTCGCGGCCCGCCGAGGAGATGCTCTACATGGCGATGGAGGACTTCCGCGTCGACGTCATCGTCGGCAAGGGCCCCGGCGCCACCGCCATCCCCCTGGAGCTGCCCCCGTTCACCCTGGTCGGCGCCACCACTCGGGCGGGGCTGCTGCCGCCCCCGCTGCGCGACCGCTTCGGCTTCACCGCCCACATGGAGTTCTACGGACCGGCGGAGCTGGAGCGCGTGATCCACCGCTCCGCCGGCCTGCTCGACGTCGAGATCGACGCCACCGGCGCCGCCGAGATCGCCGGCCGCTCCCGCGGCACCCCCCGCATCGCCAACCGCCTGCTGCGCCGGGTCCGCGACTACGCCCAGGTCAAGGCCGACGGCCTGATCACCCAGGAGATCGCCGCGGCCGCCCTCGCCGTCTACGAGGTCGACGCCCGGGGCCTGGACCGCCTCGACCGCGGGGTGCTGGAGGCCCTCCTCAAGCTGTTCGGCGGTGGCCCGGTCGGCCTGTCCACGCTCGCCGTCGCCGTGGGGGAGGAGCGTGAGACAGTGGAAGAGGTCGCCGAACCCTTCCTCGTACGGGAGGGTCTGCTCGCCCGCACCCCACGCGGGCGGGTGGCCACTCCGGCCGCCTGGGCGCATCTCGGGCTCACCCCACCGCGTTCGCAGAGTTCAGGAAACGGACAACAGGACTTGTTCGGGGCGTGACGACCCGCTCACGCGGGGCACATTCGCCGGAGCAGGAACCCCGGTGCCATGCTGGGCGTTGTTCCATGCGCGCGGACTCGCCTAGACTCCGCCGATGCCGCCCTTGTCGGCGGCGTACACACCCCCAACCATCAGGCCGCTCACCATCGCGGTCGTGTGAAGGAAGTACCGACCCGTGAGTCTCGTGACCCTCCTCCCGTTCATCGTGCTCATCGGGGCCATGTTCCTGATGACCCGGTCGGCGAAGAAGAAGCAGCAGCAGGCCGCCAACATGCGGAACGAGATGCAGCCCGGAACCGGTGTCCGCACCATCGGGGGCATGTACGCCACGGTCAAGGAGGTCAACGACGACACGGTCCTCCTCGACGCCGGCCCGGGTGTCGAGCTGCTCTTCGCCAAGAACTCGATCGGTGCCGTCCTCTCCGACGACGAGTACAACCGGATCGTCCACGGCATCGAGCACGACCTGAAGTCCGACGCGGACATCGTCCCCGACGACGCCTCCTCCCTCACCGAGACCGACGCCCCCGCCGCCGACGCCTCCGACGACAAGTCCGTCGACCTCGGCAAGAAGGCCGTCGAGCCCGCCGACGAGACGGCCGACGAGCCGACGGTCGACGCCGCGCCCGCCGAGGCGAAGTCGGACGAGCAGGCGAAGAAGTCCGACGGCGGTTCCGAGGCGAAGTAGACCGTGCCCCGGGGTGCGCGGGACGGGTTCCCGCGCACCCCGCGTGACGCGCGGCTCGCACGGATCCGGACACCATGTGATGGCCGCCGGTGACGCCTTCTGGGCGCGAAGCGGCCCGAGAGGGAGTACACAAAGGTGGTAGCACCTAAAAAGGGAAAGAGTGCGAGCGCTCAGAGTAAGCCCGGGCGCTCGCTGGCCCTGATCCTGATCGCCATCGTGGCGCTCACTGGAGGCATGTTCGTCTCCGGGCACACGACTCCGCGTCTCGGTATCGACCTGGCGGGCGGCACCAGCATCACGCTCCGGGCCGTGCCGGAGGCGGGCCAGGAGTCCGCGATCAACAAGACCAACATGGACACCGCGGTCGAGATCATGAACCGCCGTGTCAATGGTCTGGGTGTTTCCGAGGCCGAGGTCCAGACCCAGGGCGACCGGAACATCATCGTCAACATCCCCAAGGGGACGAACTCGAAGGAAGCCCGAGAGCAGGTCGGCACCACCGCCAAGCTGTACTTCCGTCCGGTCCTCGCCACCGAGCTGTCCGGCGCCAACGCGACCGGCAGCCCCTCGCCGAGCGAGACCGGCGGCGCCTCGGACAAGGCGACCGACAAGGCCACGGACAAGGCGACCGACGGGGACAAGGCCACCGACGGGGACAAGGCGAGCGGCACGCCGTCCGACTCCGCGTCGGCGAGCGCCACCTCCCAGGGTCGCGCCGCCAGCGGCGCCCTGAAGGCCGACCCCAGCCCGTCCGCGAAGAGTTCGGACGGCGCCTCCCCGTCCCCCAGCACCAGCGCCTCCGGCGACGACGCCGCCGCCAAGCTGCAGCAGCAGTACGCGGCCCTGGACTGCACCGACCAGGGCGCCCGCGCCCAGGCCGGCAAGGGCGCCAAGCCGGGCGAGCAGACCCTGGCCTGCGGCCAGAACTCGCAGGGCCAGTGGCAGAAGTACATCCTCGGCGCCGCCGCGGTCGACGGCACCGAGGTCGACGAGGCCGAGGCCGTCTACAACACGCAGACCGCCGCCGGCTGGACCGTGACGATGAAGTTCACGGACAAGGGCAGCAAGAAGTTCGCCGACATCACCGGCAAGCTGGCGCAGAACCAGTCCCCGCAGAACCAGTTCGCCATCGTCCTGGACAACGAGGTCGTCTCCGACCCCTACGTCAGCCAGGCGCTCACCGGCGGCAACGCGGAGATCTCCGGCAGCTTCGGCCAGGAGGAGGCCCAGAGCCTCGCCAACATGCTGTCCTACGGCGCGCTGCCGCTGACCTTCAAGGAGGACAGCGTCACCACCGTCACCGCCGCGCTCGGCGGTGAGCAGCTCAAGGCCGGTCTGATCGCGGGTGCCATCGGCCTCGCCCTGGTCGTCCTCTACCTGCTGTTCTACTACCGCGGGCTGTCGTTCATCGCCGTCTGCTCGCTGCTGGTCTCGGCCGGCCTCACGTACGTGATCATGGCCTTGCTCGGCCCGACCATCGGCTTCGCGCTGAACCTGCCGGCCGTGTGCGGTGCCATCGTCGCCATCGGCATCACGGCGGACTCGTTCATCGTGTACTTCGAACGCGTCCGCGACGAGATCCGGGAGGGCCGCACGCTGCGCCCCGCCGTCGAGCGGGCCTGGCCGCGCGCCCGGCGCACCATCCTGGTCTCCGACTTCGTGTCCTTCCTCGCCGCCGCGGTGCTCTTCATCGTCACGGTGGGCAAGGTGCAGGGCTTCGCGTTCACGCTCGGTCTGACGACCCTGCTCGACGTGGTGGTGGTGTTCCTGTTCACCAAGCCGCTGCTGACGCTGATGGCCCGGCGCAAGTTCTTCGCCAGCGGTCACAAGTGGTCCGGCCTCGACCCCAAGGCCCTGGGTGCCAAGCCCCCGCTGCGCCGCACCCGCCGTCCGTCCCGTCCTGCCGCCGGCCCTGTCGACCCGAAGGAGGCGTGAGAGATGTCGAAGCTCGGCACACTCGGCGCCCGACTGCACCACGGCGAGGTCGGCTACGACTTCGTCAAGAACCGCAAGATCTGGTACGGCATCTCGATCCTCATCACCATCACGGCCATCGTCGGCCTGGCGGTGCGCGGCCTGCACATGGGCATCGAGTTCCAGGGCGGCGCGGTCTTCACCACCCCGAAGAACATGAGCGCCTCGGTCGCCCAGACCGAGACCTGGGCGGAGGACGCGTCCGGCCACGACGCGATCGTCCAGAAGCTCGGCGACGGCAGCCTCCGCATCCAGATCGCGGGCACCGACACCCAGCAGTCGGACCAGATCAAGGAGGACCTCTCCAAGAACCTGGACGTCCCCGCGGAGAAGATCAACGCCGACCTGGTCGGCCCCAGCTGGGGTGACCAGATCGCCAACAAGGCCTGGCAGGGCCTCGGGATCTTCATGGTCCTGGTGGTGATCTACCTGGCGATCGCGTTCGAGTGGCGGATGGCACTGGCCGCCTTCGTCGCACTGATCCACGACATCACCATCACGGTGGGCATCTACGCCCTCGTCGGCTTCGAGGTCACACCGGGCACGGTGATCGGTCTGCTGACGATCCTCGGTTACTCGCTCTACGACACGGTCGTCGTCTTCGACAGTCTCAAGGAGCAGACCCGGGACATCACCAAACAGACCCGCTGGACCTACGCGGAGATCGCCAACCGCTCGATCAACAGCACCCTGGTCCGCTCCATCAACACCACGGTGGTCGCCCTGCTGCCGGTCGCGGGCCTGCTGTTCATCGGCGGCGGCGTCCTCGGCGCCGGCATGCTCAACGACATCTCGCTGTCGCTGTTCGTCGGTCTCGCCGCGGGTGCCTACTCGTCGATCTTCATCGCCACGCCGCTCGTCGCCGACCTCAAGGAGGCCGAGCCGCAGATGAAGGCCCTCAAGAAGCGGGTCCTCGCCAAGCGTGCCCAGGCGACGGCCAAGGGCGAGTCCGACCGGCCCGCGGACGCCGAGGAGGCGTACGACGCCGACGAGCCCGACGACGCGGCACCCGCGGTGGTCGGCCCCCGCAACCAGCCCGCGTCCCGTGGCAGGGGCCGCGGCCGACCGTCGGGGAAGCGCCGATGACCGGCACGACCGACCTCACCGAGCTGCTCCTCAGCCGCATCCGGGACGTGCCCGACTACCCGGAGCCGGGCGTGGTGTTCAAGGACATCACCCCGCTCCTGGCGGACCCGACGGCGTTCACCGCCCTGACCGACGCGCTCGCCGAGGTCGGCCGGAGCACCGGCGCCACCAAGGTCGTCGGTCTGGAGGCCCGCGGCTTCATCCTCGGCGCCCCGGTGGCGCTCAGGGCGGGCCTCGGCTTCATCCCCGTACGCAAGGCGGGCAAGCTCCCCGGAGCCACGCTCAGCCAGGCGTACGACCTGGAGTACGGCTCCGCCGAGATCGAGGTGCACGCCGAGGACCTCTCCGCGGGCGACCGCGTGCTGGTCGTCGACGACGTCCTCGCCACCGGCGGCACCGCGGAGGCCTCGCTGGAGCTGATCCGGCGGGCCGGTGCCGAGGTCGCGGGTCTCGCCGTGCTGATGGAGCTGGGCTTCCTCGGCGGGCGTGCCCGTCTGGAGCCCGCTCTGGCCGGGGCACCGCTGAAGGCGCTGCTCACGGTCTGAACCGCGCACACCGCACCTGGGGCGGGCCCGGAGGAATCCGGCGCCCGCCCCAGGCGTTGCAGGGGTTGACAGCCCCCACATTGGCCAGAAGGCGATCCTGAAGGGCAGGATCGCTACCATGGGGTATCCGGAGCCTGACCGGGGGACCCGGATCGCGCACGAGGAGTCCTCTTGCCAGACGAGGCCCAGCCACTGACCGCCGCAAAGCCCGAGTCCGCCTCGGCGTCCGCGGCGAAGCCCGCGCCGAGCGCGCCCCAGGCGAAGAACGACACGCACGGGCCGATCCAGCACGCCCCGTCCGCGCCGGTCGACAAGCCCGCCGAGCAGCAGCCGCGCCCCAAGACGCTGCCCGCCGAGCGCCCGCAGAACGCGCCCGTGGTCCGCGCCCCCGCAGGCCAGCCCGCGCGCTCCGGCTCCTCCAACCGCGTCCGCGCCCGCCTCGCCCGCCTCGGCGTGCAGCGCGCCAACCCGTACAACCCGGTCCTGGAGCCGCTGCTGCGCATAGTGCGCGGCAACGACCCCAAGATCGAGACGGCGACCCTGCGCCAGATCGAGCGCGCCTACCAGGTCGCCGAACGCTGGCACCGCGGCCAGAAGCGCAAGAGCGGCGACCCGTACATCACGCATCCGCTCGCCGTCACCACCATCCTCGCCGAGCTGGGCATGGATCCGGCCACACTGATGGCCGGGCTGCTGCACGACACCGTCGAGGACACCGAGTACGGCCTGGAGGACCTGCGCCGCGACTTCGGCGACGTGGTCACCCTGCTCGTCGACGGCGTCACCAAGCTCGACAAGGTCAAGTTCGGCGAGGCCGCGCAGGCCGAGACCGTGCGCAAGATGGTCGTCGCCATGGCCAAGGACCCGCGGGTCCTGGTCATCAAGCTCGCCGACCGCCTGCACAACATGCGCACCATGCGCTACCTCAAGCGCGAGAAGCAGGAGAAGAAGGCGCGCGAGACCCTGGAGATCTACGCGCCGCTCGCCCACCGGCTGGGCATGAACACCATCAAGTGGGAGTTGGAGGATCTCGCCTTCGCGATCCTCTACCCCAAGATGTACGACGAGATCGTCCGCCTGGTCGCCGAGCGCGCCCCCAAGCGCGACGAGTACCTGGCCGTCGTCACCGACGAGGTCCAGCAGGACCTGCGGGCGGCCCGCATCAAGGCGACCGTCACCGGCCGCCCCAAGCACTACTACAGCGTCTACCAGAAGATGATCGTCCGCGGCCGTGACTTCGCGGAGATCTACGACCTGGTGGGCATCCGCGTCCTGGTGGACACCGTCCGCGACTGCTACGCGGCGCTCGGCACGGTCCACGCCCGCTGGAACCCGGTTCCGGGGCGGTTCAAGGACTACATCGCGATGCCCAAGTTCAACATGTACCAGTCGCTGCACACGACGGTCATCGGGCCCGGCGGCAAGCCGGTCGAGCTGCAGATCCGCACCTTCGACATGCACCGCCGCGCGGAGTACGGCATCGCCGCGCACTGGAAGTACAAGCAGGAGGCCGTCGCCGGCGCCTCCAAGGTCCGCACCGACGCCCCCAAGTCGTCCGGCAAGAGCAAGGACGACCACCTCAACGACATGGCGTGGCTGCGCCAGCTGCTCGACTGGCAGAAGGAGACCGAGGACCCGGGCGAGTTCCTGGAGTCCCTGCGCTTCGACCTCTCCCGCAACGAGGTCTTCGTCTTCACCCCCAAGGGCGACGTCATAGCGCTGCCCGCCGGGGCCACCCCCGTGGACTTCGCCTACGCCGTCCACACCGAGGTCGGCCACCGCACCATAGGGGCACGGGTCAACGGGCGGCTGGTGCCGCTGGAGTCGACCCTGGACAACGGCGACCTGGTGGAGGTCTTCACCTCCAAAGCGGCCGGGGCGGGGCCCTCCCGCGACTGGCTGGGCTTCGTGAAGTCGCCGCGCGCCCGCAACAAGATCCGCGGCTGGTTCTCCAAGGAGCGCCGAGACGAGGCGATCGAGCAGGGCAAGGACGCCATCGTCCGCGCGATGCGCAAGCAGAACCTGCCGATCCAGCGCATCCTCACCGGCGACTCCCTGGTCACGCTCGCCCACGAGATGCGCTACTCGGACATCTCCGCGCTGTACGCGGCGATCGGCGAGGGCCACGTCTCCGCGCAGAACATCGTGCAGAAGCTGGTCTCGGCGCTCGGCGGCGAGGAGGCGGCCACCGAGGAGATCGACGAGTCGGTCCCGCCGGCCCGCGGACGCGGCCGCAAGCGGCGGACCAGCGCCGACCCGGGCGTGGTCGTCAAGGGCGTGGACGACGTGTGGGTCAAGCTGGCCCGCTGCTGCACGCCCGTGCCCGGCGATCCCATCATCGGCTTCGTCACCCGCGGCAGCGGCGTCTCCGTCCACCGCAGCGACTGTGTGAACGTGGACTCGCTCTCCCGCGAGCCCGAGCGCATCCTCGAGGTCGAGTGGGCGCCCACCCAGTCCTCGGTCTTCCTGGTCGCCATCCAGGTCGAGGCACTGGACCGCTCCCGGCTGCTGTCGGACGTCACCCGCGTGCTGTCCGACCAGCACGTCAACATCCTCTCGGCGGCCGTCCAGACCTCCCGGGACCGCGTGGCCACCTCCCGCTTCACCTTCGAGATGGGCGACCCGAAGCACCTCGGGCACGTCCTGAAGGCCGTACGCGGTGTGGAGGGCGTCTACGACGTGTACCGGGTGACGTCGGCGCGCAGGCCGTCGTAGGCGGCCGTAGAGGCGCACACACGAGAAGGGCTCCCGTACGCGATGTACGGGAGCCCCTCTCGTGTCCGGTCCGCGACCGTCAGCCGCCGAACTCGTGCAGCCCCTTGAGCGCCTGGTCCAGGAGCGCCTGGCGGCCCTCCAGCTCACGCGCGAGCTTGTCGGCCTTGGCGTCGTTGCCCTGGGCGCGCGCCTGCTCGACCTGGGAGCGCAGCTTGTCCACGGCGGCCTGGAGCTGACCGGTCAGCCCCTCGGCACGCGCGCGTGCCTCCGGGTTGGTCCGGCGCCACTCGGCCTCCTCGGCCTCCTGGAGCGCCCGCTCGACCGCGTGCATCCGCCCCTCGACCTTCGGCCGGGCGTCGCGCGGCACATGACCGATGGCCTCCCAGCGCTCGTTCACCGCGCGGAACGCGGCCCGGGCCGCCTTCAGGTCGGTGACCGGGACGAGCTTCTCGGCCTCCTCGGCCAGCTCCTCCTTGAGCTTCAGGTTCTCCGTCTGCTCCGCGTCCCGCTCGGCGAAGACCGAGCTGCGGGCGGCGAAGAACACGTCCTGGGCGCCGCGGAAGCGGTTCCACAGGTCGTCCTCGTGCTCGCGCTGGGCGCGGCCCGCGGCCTTCCACTCGGACATCAGGTCGCGGTAGCGCGCGGCCGTCGGGCCCCAGTCCGTCGAGTTCGACAGGGACTCGGCCTCGGAGACCAGCCGCTCCTTGATCCGCCGCGCCTCCTCGCGCTGCGCGTCGAGCTGCGCGAAGTGCTGCTTGCGGCGCTTGGAGAACGCCGAGCGGGCGTGCGAGAAGCGGTGCCACAGCTCGTCGTCGGACTTGCGGTCCAGGCGTGGCAGGCCCTTCCAGGTGTCGACCAGGGACCGCAGCCGCTCACCGGCCGCCCGCCACTGGTCCGAGCGGGCCAGCTCCTCGGCCTCGGCGACCAGGGCCTCCTTGGCACCGCGCGCCTCGTCGGACTGCTTGGCCCGCTGGGCCTTGCGCTCCTCGCGCCGTGCCTCCACGAGCGCGACGAGCTTGTCCAGCCGGGTCCGCAGGGCCTCCAGGTCGCCGACCGCGTGGTGCGCGTCCACCTGCTCGCGCAGATGGCCGATGGCGGTCTGGGCGTCCTTGGCGGACAGGTCGGTGGTCTTCACCCGCTTCTCGAGGAGGCCGATCTCGACAACCAGGCCTTCGTACTTGCGTTCGAAGTAGGCCAGTGCCTCCTCGGGGGAGCCTGCCTGCCAGGATCCGACGACCTTCTCGCCGTCGGCCGTCCGCACGTACACGGTCCCCGTCTCATCGACGCGGCCCCACGGGTCGCTGCTCACAGCGCCTCCTCCACATGATGCCTGCGGAGGGCTTCGCTACCCCCGGGCATCGTCCACAGTTTCGTCACGGCCAACATAGGCGACCGGCGGGGGGCCTGTCCGCACCCGCGCGAGTCGAACTTTCGCTGATGAGGGTCAGGATTTCGTGACGGTGGCCTTGTCGATCACGACCGTCGCGTTGGGCGCTCCGTCGCCCTGGCCGGTGCTCTCTCCGGCCTCCGCGATCTTCTTCAGCACGGTCATGCCCTCGTCCGAGATGGTGCCGAACGGCGTGTAGCTCGGCGGCAGCGGACTGTCCTGGTACACGAGGAAGAACTGGCTGCCGCCGGAGTTCGGCTGCCCCGTGTTCGCCATCGCAACGGTGCCCGCCGGGTACGAGTTCGACTTGAGGCTCTTGTCCTTCAGGTTCTCGTCCGGGATGGTGTAGCCCGGACCGCCGTTGCCCTGCCCCGTCGGGTCGCCGCACTGGAGCACGTAGATGCCGTTGGTGGTGAGGCGGTGGCACGGCGTGTGGTCGAAGAAGCCCTTGCCCGCCAGGAAGTCGAACGAATTGACGGTGTGCGGTGCCGCGTCGCCCTTCAGCGCGATGTCTATGTCACCGCACGTGGTCGCGAGCTTCATCGTGTACTTCGCCGACTTGTCGATGGTCATCGCAGGTTCCTTCTTCCAGGTCTGCGGCTTGACCTTGCCCTCGGCGGGCTTCTCGCACGGGTCCGGCGCCTTGCTCGGGGCCGAGGCACTCGGCGTGACCTCCGCGCCCGCGTTCGTCTTGCTGTCGTCGTCGTCCCCCAGGACCACGCCGGTCGTGTACAGCGCGACGCTGCCGATCAGGATCACGCCGAGTACCGACGCGATCGCGGCGTTGCGCATGCGCGACTTGCGCCGCGCGGAGGTGCGTCGCTGCTGCTGCCGCAAGAACTTCTCCCGGGCGAGCTGACGCCGCCGCTGCTCCTGGGTGACCACCGGGTTCTCTCCTCATGCGTCTTCGTGTGCCGACCGGTACGCGTGGGTGCGATGAGCCGACCGTGGGCGTGTAGCCCCGTACCGTATATGGGTTCGCTGAGGAATCGGCACCGCCGGTAGGCTCTGACCATGGGCGCGACACGTGCGCAAGCCCACCCGTACCGACCCAAACGAAGGACGATCGTGCTCATTGCCGGGTTCCCCGCCGGTGCCTGGGGGACGAACTGTTACCTCGTCGCCCCCGCAGCCGGTGAGGAGTGCGTGATCATCGACCCGGGCCACCAGGCGGCCCCCGGAGTCGAGGAAGCGATCCGCAAGCATCGGCTCAAGCCCGTCGCCGTCGTCCTCACCCACGGCCACATCGACCACGTCGCCTCGGTCGTCCCGGTGTGCGGCGCCCACGACGTGCCGGCCTGGATCCACCCCGAGGACCGCTACATGATGAGCGACCCCGAGAAGGGCATCGGCCGCACCATCGGCATGCCGCTCATGGGAGAGCTGACCGTCGGGGAGCCCGACGACGTCAAGGAGCTGACCGACGGCGCGCGGCTGGCGCTGGCGGGCATGGAGCTGACCGTCGCGCACGCCCCGGGCCATACCAAGGGGTCGGTGACCTTCGGCCTGCCCGAGACGGCGGACATCCCGCCGGTCATGTTCTCGGGCGACCTGCTGTTCGCCGGCTCCATCGGACGCACCGACTTCCCCGGTGGCTCCATGGACGACATGCTCGAGTCCCTGGCACGCGTGTGCCTGCCGCTCGACGACTCGACCGTGGTGCTGTCCGGGCACGGCCCCCAGACGACCATCGGCCAGGAGCGCGCCACCAACCCGTACTTGCGGCAAGTGGCCGCAGGCCGCCAAGGGGACAGCGCTGCCGAGGCTCCCCGACGAGGAATGTGACGAGACCTTCCGTGAGCACCTTCAGGGCCCCCAAGGGCACGTACGACCTGCTGCCGCCGGACTCCGCCAAGTACCTGGCCGTCCGCGAGGCGATCGCCGCCCCGCTGCGCAACTCCGGCTACGGCTACATCGAGACGCCCGGCTTCGAGAACGTCGAGCTGTTCGCGCGCGGCGTCGGCGAGTCCACCGACATCGTGACCAAGGAGATGTACGTCTTCGAGACCAAGGGCGGCGACCGGCTCGCCCTGCGCCCGGAGACCACCGCTCCGGTGCTGCGCGCGGTCCTGGAGGCCAACCTGCACAAGGCGGGCAACCTGCCGGTGAAGGTCTGGTACTCGGGTTCGCAGTACCGCTACGAGCGCCCCCAGAAGGGCCGTTACCGCCACTTCTCCCAGGTGGGCGCCGAGGCGATCGGTGCCGAGGACCCGGCTCTGGACGCCGAACTGATCATCCTGGCCGACCAGTCGTACCGCGCGCTCGGCCTGCAGAACTTCCGCATCCTGCTCAACTCGCTGGGCGACCAGGAGTGCCGCCCCGTCTACCGGGCCGCGCTCCAGGACTTCCTGCGCGGTCTCGACCTGGACGAGGACACCCTGCGCCGCGCCGAGATCAACCCGCTGCGCGTCCTGGACGACAAGCGCCCCGACGTCCAGAAGCAGCTCACCGACGCCCCACTGCTGCGCGACTACCTGTGCGACGCCTGCAAGGCGTACCACGAGGAGGTGCGCGAGCTGATCACGGCGGCGGGCGTGGTCTTCGAGGACGACCCGAAGCTGGTCCGCGGCCTCGACTACTACACTCGTACCACCTTCGAGTTCGTCCACGACGGCCTCGGCTCCCAGTCCGCGGTGGGCGGCGGCGGCCGCTACGACGGCCTGTCCGAGATGATCGGCGGCCCCTCCCTGCCCTCGGTCGGCTGGGCCCTCGGCGTCGACCGCACCGTCCTCGCCCTGGAGGCGGAGGGCATCGAACTGGACATCCCCTCCGCGACCTCCGTCTTCGCGGTCCCGCTGGGCGAGGAGGCCCGCCGGATCCTGTTCGCCAAGGTCACCGAGCTGCGCAAGAACGGCGTCGCGGCCGACTTCTCCTACGGCGGCAAGGGCCTCAAGGCCGCGATGAAGGCGGCCAACCGCTCCGGCGCCCGCTACACGCTGGTCCTGGGCGAGCGGGACCTCGCCGAGGGCGTCGTCCAGCTCAAGGACATGGAGTCCGGCGAGCAGACCGCGATCGGCGTCAACGAGATCGTCGCGGAGCTGGAGTCGAGGCTCGGCTGACGGGCCCGGTGTTCCCTCCAGGGGCACGCGCTTCGTTCGCGCGTGCCCCTGGGGAACGGGTGTTGGCCGGAACGGGCCTCCACGGAGTGATCGCCGATCCGTTCATATGTTCATCGAACGGTGGCCATACAGGGTCGTGCGGCACAATGGCCCCTGCCCGAAGCAGGTCCCACTCCCCAGTGACGGAATCGGCGTGATGAGCAAGACGACAGTGAAGGACGTCTCCACCGTGGCAGAGTCCGCGCCGGACAGCGGCACCCGCACCCCGCGCTCCGAGGGCGGCAGCCGCGCGCTCGCACTGCTGCTGGTGATCACGGGCGCGGCCGGTCTGCTCGCCGCGTGGGTCATCACGATCGACAAGCAGAAGATCCTCGAGGCCAAGGTCGCCGGCACCACCTTCACGCCCGGCTGCAGCCTCAACCCGGTCGTCTCCTGCGGCAACATCATGGAGAGCGACCAGGCCTCCGCCTTCGGCTTCCCCAACCCGATGCTCGGCCTCGTCGCCTACGGCATCGTCATCTGCGTCGGCATGAGCCTGCTCGCCCGCGCCACCTACCCGCGCTGGTACTGGCTCACCTTCAACGCCGGCTGCCTCTTCGGCGTCGGCTTCGTCTCCTGGCTGCAGTTCGAGTCCCTGTACCGGATCAACTCGCTGTGCCTGTGGTGCTGCCTGGCCTGGGTCGCCACCATCCTGATGTTCTGGTACGTGACGTCCTTCAACGTCCGCAAGGGCTTCCTGCCCGCGCCGGGCTGGCTGCGCGGGTTCTTCGGCGAGTTCACCTGGGTCCTGCCCGTGCTGCACATCGGCATCATCGGCATGATGGTCCTCACCCGCTGGTGGGACTTCTGGACCAGCTGACGGGGCGGCCGGCCACCCCGGCCCACCGGGCCCGTCGCGTTGTCGGTGCGGTCCTTTAGGGTTCAGAGGGTGGAGCCCGATCTGTTCACCGCCGCAGCCGAAGAACGCCAGGAGAAGGACCCGACCGGCAGCCCCCTCGCCGTCCGGATGCGCCCGCGCACCCTCGACGAGGTCGTCGGCCAGCAGCACCTGCTCAAGCCCGGTTCTCCCCTGCGCCGCCTGGTCGGCGAGGGCGCGTCCGGCCCCGCGGGGCCCTCCTCGGTCATCCTCTGGGGCCCGCCGGGCACCGGCAAGACCACCCTGGCGTACGTCGTCTCCAAGGCCACCAACAAGCGCTTCGTGGAGCTGTCGGCGATCACCGCGGGCGTCAAGGAGGTCCGCGCGGTCATCGACGGCGCCCGCCGCGCGGTCGGCGGGTACGGCAAGGAGACCGTCCTCTTCCTCGACGAGATCCACCGCTTCAGCAAGGCCCAGCAGGACTCGCTGCTCCCGGCCGTCGAGAACCGCTGGGTCACATTGATCGCCGCCACCACCGAGAACCCGTACTTCTCGGTGATCTCCCCGCTGCTCTCCCGCTCCCTCCTGCTCACCCTCGAATCCCTCACCGACGACGACGTGCGGGGCCTGCTCCGCCGCGCGCTGAGCGACGAGCGCGGCCTGGGGGACGCCGTCGCCCTCCCCGAGGACACCGAGGAGCACCTGCTGCGCATCGCCGGAGGCGACGCCCGGCGCGCGCTCACCGCGCTGGAGGCCGCCGCCGGGGCCGCGCTGGACAAGGGCGAGACGGAGATCTCCCTGACCACGCTGGAGGAGACGGTCGACCGCGCCGCGGTGAAGTACGACCGCGACGGCGACCAGCACTACGACGTCGCCAGCGCCCTGATCAAGTCCATCCGCGGCTCCGACGTCGACGCCGCCCTGCACTACCTGGCCCGGATGATCGAGGCCGGCGAGGACCCCCGCTTCATCGCCCGGCGTCTGATGATCTCCGCCAGCGAGGACATTGGCCTGGCCGATCCGAACGCGCTGCAGATCGCCGTCGCCGCCGCCCAGGCCGTCGCCATGATCGGCTTCCCCGAGGCCGCCCTCACCCTCAGCCACGCCACCATCGCCCTGGCGCTGGCCCCCAAGTCCAACGCCGCCACCACCGCCATCGGCGCCGCCCTGGAGGACGTGCGCAAGGGCCACGCCGGGCCGGTCCCCGCGCACCTGCGCGACAGCCACTACAAGGGCGCCGGCAAGCTGGGGCACGGGCAGGGGTACGTGTACCCGCACGACCTGCCCGAGGGCATCGCCGCCCAGCAGTACGCCCCGGACGAGCTGAAGGAGCGGACGTACTACACGCCGACCCGGCACGGCGCCGAGGCGCGGTACGCGGACGCGGTGGAGTGGACCCGCGGGCACCTCGGTCGCAAGCGGTCCTGAGCAGCCTGTAGAATCACCCGGAGTGCCGAGTCCCGTGCAGTCAGAACGGGACACCCGGCCGGGACCCCCAGCGGGTCCCAGGAGCGTCGCGCACCGTCGATAGGTGTCGCGGGCAGCCCACCACCGTCCGGAGTTCCGGAAGCGGTCGGTGGGCCACTCGCGTGCTGCACGTATGTGCCCAGACCAGGGAGCGGCTGCCCGGCAGGTCCACGCGGACCAGGCGGGTTTCCCCGGCTGCGGATTGCGACCTCCCTCAACCCTGACAAGCCGGAATCCAGGAAAGAGACACAGACAGTGGCGAACCAGCCCCGTCCCAAGGTCAAGAAGTCGCGTGCCCTCGGCATCGCGCTGACCCCGAAGGCCGTCAAGTACTTCGAGGCCCGCCCCTACCCGCCGGGTGAGCACGGCCGCGGCCGCAAGCAGAACTCGGACTACAAGGTCCGTCTGCTCGAGAAGCAGCGTCTGCGCGCGCAGTACGACCTCAGCGAGCGCCAGCTCGTCCGCGCCTACGAGCGTGCCTCCAAGACCAACATGAAGACCGGCGAGGCCCTGGTCATCGAGCTCGAGCGCCGTCTCGACGCGCTGGTCCTGCGTTCGGGCATCGCCCGCACGATCTACCAGGCCCGCCAGATGGTCGTCCACGGCCACATCCAGGTCAACGGCCAGAAGGTCGACAAGCCGTCCTTCCGCGTCCGCCCGGACGACGTGGTGCAGGTGCGCGAGCGCTCCAAGGAGAAGACGCTCTTCACCATCGCCCGCGAGGGTGGCTTCGCCCCCGACGGCGAGACCCCGCGCTACCTCCAGGTGAACCTCAAGGCCCTGGCGTTCCGCCTGGACCGCGAGCCGAACCGCAAGGAGATCCCGGTGATCTGCGACGAGCAGCTCGTCGTCGAGTACTACGCCCGCTGATCCAGCCTCCAGGCTGACCGAGCAGGCCGCAGTACACCCGCGGTACCTCAGCCCGCCGTCTCCCCGCCCTTCCGGGTGGGCGAGGCGGCGGGCTTCGCCGTCCGGGCGCCCGCCGCGGCCCGGCCTCCGGCCGTCGGGCGCGGCCCCGGCAGCGAGACGGGCACCCCGGGCCGGCGCAGCGCCCGCGCCACCGCCTCCCGGCGGCCGAGCCGCGTCCCGTGCCGTACGCACTCCTCGTACCGTTCGTCGCCCAGCTGGTCCCGGGACGCCGTCTCGCACAGTTCGTGCGGGGCGTTGTAGTGCGCCGAGCCGAACAGCGGCAGCCCCACCGACGGCCACATCCGAGCCGCAGCCCCCTGCAACACCGCAGCCTCCGCCGCATCGCCCTCCGCCACCGTGACCAGGGCGAGCAGCTCCACCGCCAGCACCGAGCCCAGCTGGTCGCGGAAGCGGTGCGCACTGCCCAGGCAGTCGGTCAGCAGCTCGCGGGCGCGCACCGGCTCGCCGTCGCTCCAGGCCGCGTAGGCCAGCACGTACAGGGCGTAGCCCCGCGCCCAGCGCTCGCCGTGGTCCTCGCACACCTGGCGCACGTCCTCGCACAGGCGCACCGCGTCCGGCAGATCGCCCTGGAACGCCCGGGTCATCGCCAGCTCGACCTGGCCCATCAGCACGTTGCTGTTCAGCTCGCCGATCTCCCGGTAACGGTGCAGTGCGGAGCGCAGCAGCCGCTCCGCGCGCGGCATGTCGTCGGTGACCAGTGCCAGACAGCCCGTGCGGTGCACCGCGTACGCCACCGCCGTCGGGTTCGCCGAGCGCTCCGCCTCCTGGCGGCACTCCTGGAGCACCGCCAGCGCGGGCACCGTGTCACCCTGCAGGATCGCCACGTAGGCGAGCACCCACAGTGCCTTCAGCCGGGACTGCTCGCCCGCCGTCGGCTCCGCCTCCAGCCGCACCGCCTGCTCCAGCCAGTGCCGCCCCTCCGACAGCCGTCCGCAGCCGACCCAGTGGAACCACAGGGCGCCCGCCAGGTACTGGCCCAGGTGGGCCCCGTCCGGCTCGTCCAAGCAGTGCTCCAGGGCGCTGCGCAGATTCGGCAGCTCGGCGTCCACCCGGGCGGCGACCTCGCCCTGGCGCGGCGAGAACCACTCCAGCTCGCACCAGGTGGCCAGGCCCACGTACCAGTCCCGGTGCCGCCGCCGCAGCCGGTCCGCGTCGCCCGTCGCCTCCAGCCAGTCGGCGCCGTACGCCCGTACCGTGTCGAGCATCCGGTAGCGCACCCCGGCCGGGGTCTCCTCGCGGGTCAGCACGGACTGCGCGAGCAGCGCGGAGAGCACGTCGAGGACGTCGTCGGCCGGGAGCCCGTTCCCGCTGCACACGTACTCGGCGGCCTCCAGGTCGAACGGCCCGGCGAACACCGAAAGGCGCGCCCACAGCAGCCGCTCCGGCGGTGTGCACAGCTCGTGGCTCCAGCCGATCGCCGTGCGCAGCGTCCGGTGCCGGGGCAGCGCGGTGCGGTCCCCGCCGGTCAGCAGCCGGAACCGGTCGTCGAGGCGGCGCAGCACCTGTCCCGGCGAGAGCGCGCCCAGGCGCCCCGCCGCCAGCTCGATCGCCAGCGGGATCCCGTCGAGCCGCCGGCACAGCTCGCGCACCTCCCGCTGGTCCGCGTCCGGGTCGGCGTCGTAGCCGCAGGTGACGCTCCGCTGCCCGGCCCGGACCGTCAGCAGCTCCATCGCCTCCTCCGTCCCCAGCGGCGCCAGCGGAAGGAGCCGTTCCCCGGCCACGCCCAGCGGCCTGCGCCCCACCGCCAGCACTCGCAGCCCCGGGGCGCGGCCGAGCAGGTCGCTCACCAGCGCCGCGCACGCGTCCACCAGGTGCTCGACCCCGTCCAGGAGCAGCAGCAGTTCCCGCTCGGCCAGGTGCGCGAGCAGCGTCTCGCGGGGCAGCCGGGTCGTGTGGTCGGTCAGGCCCAGCGCCTCCACGACCGCGTAGTCGACGAACTCCTCGTCCCGCACCGGCGCCAGCTGCACCCGCCACACCCCGTCCCGGGGCGAGCGGCGCGCGGCCGCCCGCGCGGCCAGCCGGGACTTGCCGACGCCACCCGCGCCGGTGACGGTCACCAGCCGTGCGGAGTCCAGCGCCCGGGCCAGCTCCGCCAGTTGCGCCCCTCTGCCCACGAACGCGTCGAGTTCCAGCGGGAGGTTGCC
Organism: Streptomyces sp. BBFR25; assembly: GCF_044590125.1. Taxonomy (NCBI): domain Bacteria; kingdom Bacillati; phylum Actinomycetota; class Actinomycetes; order Kitasatosporales; family Streptomycetaceae; genus Streptomyces; species Streptomyces sp. BBFR25. Next base: position 1,774,286 of record NZ_CP172447.1, on the reverse strand, counting down.
GTGCGGGATGCCGTCGCGCCGATGGTCTCGCATAAGACACGGAGCGTACTGAACCGTATTCACTCCGTACAATCGCTTCGCCGAACTCGACCGCACCGCGCCGCGCGGGACGGGGAATCGGGTGCGGAGCCCCGCGCCCGGCGCGATAGGCTCGGTGCACGACTTTCCCGATGTTCAGGCACGTCTTTCAGGGAGCGGGTGCACACAGTGTCCGGTGGCGAGGTGGCCGGGATCCTGGTGGCCGTCTTCTGGGCGATCCTGGTCTCCTTCCTCGCCGTCGCACTGGCGAGGCTGGCCCAGACGCTCAGGACGACCACCAAACTCGTGGCGGACGTGACCGACCAGGCCGTCCCGCTGCTGGCCGACGCCTCCGCGGCGGTGCGCAGCGCGCAGACCCAGATCGACCGGGTCGACGCGATCGCCTCCGACGTCCAGGAGGTCACCTCGAACGCCTCCGCGCTGTCCACCACCGTGGCCTCCACCTTCGGCGGCCCGCTGGTCAAGGTCGCGGCGTTCGGATACGGCGTGCGCCGGGCACTCGGCGGTCGCAAGGAGGACATGTCCGCCCCGGCCGCCCAGGCGCGGCGTACCGTGATCGTGGGCCGTACGCTCCCGGCCGCGCGGCGGACGAAGCGGAAGAAGGGCTGACCGAGCGATGTTCCGCCGTACGTTCTGGTTCGGCACCGGCGTGGCCGCCGGTGTGTGGGCCACCACCAAGGTCAACCGGAAGCTCAAGCAGCTCACCCCCGACAGCCTCGCCGCCACCGCGGCGAACAAGGCGCTCGACGTGGGCACCCGGGTCAGGGACCGCGCGGTGGGTTTCGCGCTCGACGTCCGCGACAACATGGCCCAGCGGGAGGCCGAACTGGACGACGCGCTGGGCCTGAACGCCCCCGTCGACCGTGAACTGGCCGCCCCCCGGCACCCCTACGCCATCGAGAACAGCAACAGCAGCAACCCGAAGTACGTCGTCGACGACAGGACGACGCACTCGTACAACCGGAATGAGGACCACTGATGGAGTCGGCCGAGATTCGTCGCCGCTGGTTGAGCTTCTTCGAGGAGCGCGGTCACACCGTCGTCCCTTCGGCGTCGCTCATCGCGGACGACCCGACTCTGCTCCTCGTCCCGGCCGGCATGGTGCCCTTCAAGCCCTACTTCCTGGGTGAGGTCAAGCCGCCCTTCGACCGTGCCACCAGCGTGCAGAAGTGCGTGCGCACGCCGGACATCGAAGAGGTCGGCAAGACCACCCGCCACGGCACGTTCTTCCAGATGTGCGGCAACTTCTCCTTCGGCGACTACTTCAAGGAAGGCGCCATCAAGTACGCCTGGGAGCTGCTCACCAGCGCCCAGGACAAGGGCGGTTACGGCCTCGACCCCGAGCGCCTGTGGATCACCGTCTACCAGGACGACGACGAGGCCGAGCGCATCTGGCACGACGTCGTGGGCGTTCCCTCCGAGCGCATCCAGCGCCTCGGCAAGAAGGACAACTACTGGTCGATGGGCGTGCCCGGCCCCTGCGGCCCCTGCTCCGAGATCAACTACGACCGCGGCCCCGAGTTCGGCGCCGAGGGCGGCCCCGCCGTCAACGACGAGCGGTACGTGGAGATCTGGAACCTCGTCTTCATGCAGTACGAGCGGGGCGAGGGCATCGGCAAGGAGGAGTTCGAGATCCTCGGCGAACTGCCGAGCAAGAACATCGACACCGGCCTCGGTCTGGAACGCCTCGCGATGATTCTGCAGGGCGTGCAGAACATGTACGAGATCGACACCTCCATGGCCGTCATCAAGAAGGCCACCGAACTGACCGGCGTGGCCTACGGCGACGCCCAGGCCTCGGACGTGTCCCTGCGCGTGGTCACCGACCACATGCGCACCTCCGTGATGCTCATCGGTGACGGCGTCACCCCCGGCAACGAGGGCCGCGGCTACGTGCTGCGCCGCATCATGCGCCGCGCCATCCGCAACATGCGCCTCCTCGGCGCCACCGGGCCGGTCGTCAAGGACCTCATCGACGTCGTGATCGAGATGATGGGGCAGCAGTACCCCGAGCTGATCACCGACCGCGAGCGCATCGAGAAGGTCGCCCTCGCCGAGGAGAACGCCTTCCTCAAGACGCTGAAGGCCGGCACCAACATCCTCGACACCGCCGTCAGCGACACCAAGGCCGCGGGCGGCACCGTCCTCGCCGGTGACAAGGCGTTCCTGCTCCACGACACCTGGGGCTTCCCGATCGACCTCACCCTGGAGATGGCCGCCGAGCAGGGGCTCTCCGTGGACGAGGACGGCTTCCGCCGCCTGATGAAGGAGCAGCGGGAGCGCGCCAAGGCCGACGCCCAGGCCAAGAAGACCGGTCACGCGGGTGCCGGCGCCTACCGGGAGATCGCCGACAAGGCCGGTGCCACCGACTTCGTCGGTTACACCGACACCGAGAGCGAGTCCACGATCGTCGGCATCCTCGTCGACGGCGCCTCCTCCCCGGCCGCCACCGAGGGCGACGAGGTCGAGATCGTCCTGGACCGCACCCCGTTCTACGCCGAGGGCGGCGGCCAGATCGGCGACACCGGCCGGATCCGGGTCGACACCGGCGCCGTGATCGAGGTCCGCGACTGCCAGAAGCCGGTCCCGGGCGTGTACGTCCACAAGGGCGTGGTCCAGGTCGGCGAGGTCACCGTCGGTGCCAAGGCCCAGGCCTCCATCGACGACCGCCGCCGCAAGGCCATCGCCCGCGCCCACTCGGCCACCCACCTCACCCACCAGGCCCTGCGCGACGCCCTCGGCCCGACGGCCGCGCAGGCCGGTTCCGAGAACCAGCCCGGCCGCTTCCGCTTCGACTTCGGCTCGCCGTCCGCCGTGCCGACGGCCGTGATGACCGACGTCGAGCAGAAGATCAACGAGGTGCTCGCCCGCGACCTCGACGTGCGCGCCGACGTCATGGGCATCGACGAGGCCAAGAAGCAGGGCGCCATCGCCGAGTTCGGCGAGAAGTACGGCGAGCGCGTGCGCGTCGTCACCATCGGCGACTTCTCCAAGGAGCTGTGCGGCGGCACCCACGTGCACAACACCGCCCAGCTCGGCCTGGTCAAGCTGCTCGGCGAGTCCTCCATCGGCTCCGGCGTGCGCCGCATCGAGGCCCTGGTCGGCGTGGACGCCTACAGCTTCCTCGCCCGCGAGCACACGGTCGTCGCCCAGCTCCAGGAGCTGATCAAGGGGCGTCCGGAGGAGCTGCCGGAGAAGGTCTCCGCCATGCTCGGCAAGCTCAAGGACGCCGAGAAGGAGATCGAGAAGTTCCGCGCCGAGAAGGTCCTCCAGGCCGCCGGCGGCCTCGCCGACTCCGCCAAGGACGTGCGCGGCGTGGCCCTGGTGACGGGGCAGGTCCCCGACGGCACCACCGCCGACGACCTGCGCAAGCTGGTCCTCGACGTGCGCGGCCGCATCCAGGGCGGCCGGGCCGCGGTCGTCGCCCTGTTCACGACGGTCAACGGCAAGCCCCTCACGGTCATCGCCACCAACGAGGCCGCCCGCGAGCGCGGCCTGAAGGCCGGTGACCTGGTGCGCACCGCCGCCAAGACCCTCGGCGGCGGCGGTGGCGGCAAGCCCGACGTCGCCCAGGGCGGCGGTCAGAACCCGGCCGCCATCGGCGACGCCGTCGACGCCGTCGAGCGCCTCGTGGCGGACACCGCCAAGTGAGCACGCCCGAGAACGGAGGGACGGACGGCCCGGCGATGCGCCGCGGCCGCCGTCTGGCCGTCGACGTCGGTGACGCCCGCATCGGGGTCGCGTCCTGCGACCCCGACGGCATCCTCGCCACCCCGGTGGAGACCGTCCCCGGCCGCGACGTCCCGGCTGCGCACCGGCGCCTGAGGCAACTGGTCGCGGAGTACGAGCCCATCGAGGTCGTCGTCGGTCTCCCTCGCTCCCTCAAGGGGGGCGAGGGCCCGGCCGCGGCCAAGGTCAGGCGCTTCACGCAGGAGCTGGCCAAGGGCATCGCGCCCGTCCCGGTCCGGCTGGTGGACGAACGCATGACGACGGTCACCGCCAGCCAGGGGCTGCGCGCCTCCGGAGTGAAGTCCAAGAAGGGCCGGTCCGTCATCGACCAGGCCGCCGCTGTGATCATCCTTCAGCAGGCCCTCGAATCCGAACGGGTGTCAGGCAGGCCACCCGGCGAGGGCGTCGAAGTGGTCATCTGATCGCGGTACGGTAACGTTCCGCGCGATGCGGAGGCATTCGAACAGCCACCGCACAGCAAGAGGCGGAACGGAAGCGAGCCCTTCGACACAGGTCGCGCCCCCCGTCGCCTCGCGGCTCTAGGGGATCGATGACTGAGTATGGCCGGGGCGGCCCAGGCTCCGAACCGTGGCATCCCGAGGACCCGTTGTACGGGGACGGAGGATGGGGCGGACAGCAGGCCCACGCGGGTCAGCAGTCCCCCTACGGCGGCCAGCCGCAGCAGTATCCGGAGCAGCAGCAGGCGCAGCAGGGTTACGGCGACTGGAGCAACGGCGGCCAGGCGCCGTACGAGGGCGGGCAGCCGCAGTACGACCAGTACGGCCACCAGCACCCCGAGCCGCAGTACGACCAGTACGGTCACCCGTACGACCAGCGGCAGTACGACCAGCACCAGTACGGTGAGCAGCAGTACGACCAGCAGTACGCGCCCCAGGCCCAGCCGCAGCAGGGTCACGACAACGGCTGGGGCGGCGGCACACACCCCCAGGCGCAGTACCCGGCCGACCCGTCCGACCCCTACGGACAGCAGGCCGGCGGCTACGGCGCCGAGCAGCCCGACTTCTACGGCACCCCCGAGGCGTATCCGCCGCCGGAGCCGCCCACCCGGCGGCGCGCCGAGCCCGAGCCGCAGCGCACCGACTGGGATCCCGGCCCCGACGAGGGGGAGCACGCCTTCTTCGCGGGCGGGGACACCGACGAGGACGACGACGCGCCGGGCGGCGGCCGCGAGGGGCGCAGGCCACGGGGTGGCGGCAAGCCCAAGAAACGCCGCAGCGGATGCGCCTGCCTGGTGGTGTGCCTGGTGCTCGGCGGCGGCGTGGCGGGGGTCGGATATTTCGGGTACCAGTTTTACCAGGATCGTTTCGGCACGGCCCCGGACTACGCGGGCGAGGGCAACGGCGAGCAGGTGACCGTCACCATCCCCAAGGGCGCGGGCGGTTCCACGATCGGCCAGGAGCTGAAGCGGCAGGGCGTGGTGAAGAGCGTCGACGCCTTCATCGCCGCACAGCAGAGCAACCCGCGCGGCAAGAGCATCCAGGACGGCGTGTACACGCTGCAGAAGGAGATGTCGGCCGAGAGCGCGGTCGTGCTCCTGCTCAACCCGAAGAGCCGCAGCAACCTGATCATCGCCGAGGGCAAGCGCAACGCCGCCGTCTACGAGCTGATCGACAAGCGCCTCGGAGTGAAGGCGGGCACCACCGCCGAGGTCGCCAAGTCCGACTACAAGGAACTCGGCCTGCCCGAGTGGGCGCTGAACCACAAGGGCGTCAAGGACCCCCTGGAAGGCTTCCTCTACCCGTCCAGCTACTCGGCGGCCAAGGGGCAGAAGCCCGCGGACGTGCTCAAGCAGATGGTGGCACGTGCCAGCGAGCAGTACGAGAAGATCGGCCTCGAACAGAAGGCGGAGGGCCTGGGCCTGGAGGGCCCGTGGGAGCTGCTCACCGCCGCCAGTCTGGTGCAGGCGGAGGGCAAGACGCACGACGACTTCCGCAAGATGGCCGAGGTCATCTACAACCGGCTCAAGGAGTCCAACACCGAGACGAACCAGAAGCTCCAGTTCGACTCGACGTTCAACTACCTGATGGGCCAGAGCAAGATCCACATCAGCGAGTCCGAGATCAACAGCAACATGGACCCGTACAACACCTACACCAACCGGGGTCTGCCCCCCGGGCCCATCGGCAACCCCGGCGACGAGGCCCTGCAGGCGGCGCTCAACCCCACCGAGGACGGGTGGATCTACTTCGTGGCCACCGACGGGGTGCAGAAGACCGAGTTCGCCAAGACGCACAGCGAGTTCCTGAAGCTGAAGGACAAGTTCGATGCCAGCTCCGGCAACTGACCGGCGCCGGGCCGCCGTACTCGGCTCCCCGATCGCCCACTCCCTCTCCCCGGTGCTGCACCGCGCCGCCTACACGGAGCTGGGCCTCGCGGACTGGACGTACGACCGCTTCGACGTCGACGAGGCGGCGCTTCCCGGCTTCTTCGAGGAGCTGGGGTCCGAGTGGGCGGGGCTGTCGCTGACCATGCCGCTCAAGCGGGCGGTGATCCCGCTGCTCGACTCGATCAGCGAGACCGCCGCCTCCGTGGACGCGGTGAACACCGTCGTCTTCGGTGAGGACGGCCGCAGGACCGGCGACAACACCGACATCCCCGGCATCGTCGCCGCCCTGCGCGAGCACGGCATCGAGAAGACCGAGACCGCCGCGGTCCTGGGCGCCGGGGCCACCGCGTCCTCCGCGCTGGCCGCGCTCGCCCGGATCTGCACCGGGGAGGTCGCCGTCTACGTGCGCAGCGCGGCCCGCGCCGACGAGATGCGCGGCTGGGCGCGGCGGCTGGACGTCGACGTGCGCATCGCGGACTGGGCCGACGCCGAGGAGGCGCTGCGCGCCCCGCTGGTCGTGGCCACCACGCCGGCCGGCGCCACCGACGCCCTCGCCGCCGCCGTCCCCGAAAGGCCCGCCACCCTCTTCGACGTGCTCTACGACCCCTGGCCCACCGCGCTGGCCGCCCGCTGGTCTGCCTACGGCGGTGCCGTCGTCAGCGGCCTCGACCTGCTGCTCCACCAGGCGGTGCTCCAGGTGGAGCAGATGACCGGCCGGGCTCCCGCACCGCTGGCCGCCATGCGAAAAGCGGGGGAGCGGGCGCTCGCGGATCGCTAGGATCCCTCGGGTTCCGCAGGGGGCGGAACGGGAGGGGAAGACGTTCCATGTACACAGGTGTGCCGCTGGCCTCGGCCAAGAGCCAGATCTTCGAGGCCGTCCTGGGCTTCCTGCCCGACTGGGTGCAGATCACGGTGCTCGCCCTGATCGTGCTCGCCGTCGTCGCGAGCTGGGTGGTCAAGGTGCGGCGCGGGATCGCCCGGCGGCGCGCGCGTCGCGCGGGCCAGGCGCTGCCCGGGGCGGCGCGGCCGGACCAGGGCACCGGCGCCGACCACCTCGGGCCCTACGCTCCGGCGCGGCAGGCGCAGAGCAGCGGGGCCGACTTCCTCGGCCCCTACGCTCCGGCGCGGCGGCAGGAGAGCGGGGCCGACTTCCTCGGTTCCTACGCCCCGCCGCAGCAGGGCAACCGACCCGTCTGACGCCGCCCGGGTGTGCCCGCGCGTCCGCGCCCGCGTCCGTCCGGGCGTCCGGCACATGGACCGGCGACCTGGTCCGGCGGCCGGACGTGGGAGGATCGGAGGCGGCGGACCGGGGCCGCGCACCCGGTCGGACCGTCGCGTACGCGGAGCAGACACGTACGCGGGGCATACCGGGGCGCGAGCATTGAGGAGCACCGTTGAGCAGGTTGCGCTGGCTGACCGCGGGGGAGTCCCACGGTCCCGCACTCGTCGCGACGCTGGAGGGACTGCCCGCCGGCGTGCCGATCACCACCGAGATGGTGGCGGACCACCTGGCGAGGCGGCGGCTCGGCTACGGACGCGGTGCGCGGATGAAGTTCGAGCGCGACGAGGTCACCTTCCTCGGCGGCGTCCGGCACGGTCTGACCATGGGCTCCCCGGTCGCCGTCATGGTCGGCAACACCGAGTGGCCCAAGTGGGAGCAGGTCATGGCGGCCGACCCGGTGGACCCGGAGGTGCTGGCCGGCCTCGCGCGCAACGCCCCGCTGACCCGGCCGCGCCCCGGCCACGCGGACCTCGCCGGCATGCAGAAGTACGGCTTCGACGAGGCCCGGCCGATCCTGGAGCGCGCCTCGGCCCGGGAGACGGCGGCCCGGGTCGCGCTGGGCGCGGTGGCTCGGTCGTACCTCAAGGAGACGACCGGCATCGAGATCGTCAGCCATGTCGTCGAGCTGGCCTCGGCGAAGGCGCCGCACGGGGTGTACCCGACGCCGGCCGACGTGGAGAGGCTGGACGCCGACCCGGTGCGCTGCCTGGACGCGGACGCGTCGAAGGCGATGGTCGCCGAGATCGACCAGGCCCACAAGGACGGCGACACGCTCGGCGGCGTCGTCGAGATCCTCGCCTACGACGTGCCGGTGGGCCTCGGCTCGCACGTCCACTGGGACCGCAAGCTCGACGCGCGGCTCGCGGGTGCCCTCATGGGCATCCAGGCGATCAAGGGCGTCGAGATCGGCGACGGCTTCGAGCTGGCCCGCGTGCCCGGTTCCCAGGCCCACGACGAGATCGTGAGCACGCCCGACGGCATCCGCCGGGTCTCCGGCCGCTCCGGCGGCACCGAGGGCGGCCTCACCACCGGTGAGCTGCTGCGGGTGCGCGCCGCGATGAAGCCGATCGCGACCGTGCCGCGCGCCCTGAAGACCGTGGACGTGACCACCGGCGAGGCCGCGCAGGCCCACCACCAGCGCTCCGACGTGTCCGCGGTCCCCGCCGCCGGAATCGTCGCCGAGGCCATGGTGGCCCTGGTCCTCGCCGACGCGGTGGCGGAGAAGTTCGGCGGCGACAGTGTGACCGAGACCCGCCGCAACGTCACCTCCTACCTCGACAACCTGGCCATCCGATGAGCGCGCCGCTGATCGTCCTGGTCGGACCGATGGGGGTCGGCAAGTCCACCGTCGGGCAGCTGCTCGCCGAGCGCCTGGGCGCGGGCTACCGGGACACGGACGAGGACATCGTCACCGCCCAGGGACGGACCATCGCCGAGATCTTCGTGGAGGAGGGCGAGGCCGCCTTCCGGGCCCTGGAGAAGGAGGCCGTGCGCAGCGCGCTCGCCGAGCACGACGGCGTTCTCGCCCTCGGCGGCGGCGCGATCCTCGACGCCGACACGCGGGCGCTGCTCACCGGACAGCGGGTCGTCTACCTCTCGATGGACGTCGAGGAGGCCGTCAAGCGCACCGGCCTGAACGCGGCGCGCCCGCTGCTCGCGGTCAACCCGCGCAAGCAGTGGCGCGAGCTGATGGAGGCCCGTCGGCATCTCTACGAGGAGGTCGCCACGGCCGTCGTGGCCACGGACGGCCGCACGCCGGAAGAAGTCACCCGAGCCGCCCTGGACGCAGTGGAGTGGAAAGAAGCATGAGCGAAGCAGTCACCCGGATCCAGGTCGGCGGCACCGCGGGGTCCGACCCCTACGAGGTCCTGGTGGGCCGTCAGCTCCTGGGCGAGCTGGGCGGCCTGATCGGTGCCAAGGCAAAGCGGGTCGCGGTGATCCACCCCGAGGCGCTCGCCGAGACCGGTGACGCGCTGCGCGCCGACCTCGCCGAGCAGGGCTACGAGGCGATCGCCATCCAGGTGCCCAACGCCGAGGAGGCCAAGACCGCCGAGGTCGCCGCCTACTGCTGGAAGGCGCTCGGCCAGTCCGGGTTCACGCGCACCGACGTCATCGTCGGGGTCGGCGGCGGTGCCAGCACCGACCTGGCCGGATTCGTGGCCGCGACCTGGCTGCGCGGGGTGCGCTGGATCGCCGTCCCCACCACCGTGCTGGCCATGGTGGACGCGGCCGTGGGCGGCAAGACCGGCATCAACACCGCCGAGGGCAAGAACCTCGTCGGCGCCTTCCACCCGCCGGCCGGTGTCCTGTGCGACCTCGCCGCCCTGGACTCCCTTCCGGTCAACGACTACGTCTCGGGCCTCGCCGAGGTCATCAAGGCCGGCTTCATCGCCGACCCCGCGATCCTGGACCTGATCGAGTCCGACCCGCAGGCCGCGCGCACCCCGGCCGGACCGCACACCGCCGAGCTGATCGTGCGTTCCATCAAGGTCAAGGCCGAGGTCGTCTCGTCCGACCTCAAGGAAGCGGGCCTCAGGGAGATCCTCAACTACGGCCACACCCTCGGCCACGCCATCGAGAAGAACGAGCGCTACAAGTGGCGCCACGGCGCCGCCGTCTCCGTCGGCATGCACTTCGCAGCCGAACTCGGCCGCCTCGCGGGCCGCCTGGACGACGCCACCGCCGACCGCCACCGCTCCATCCTCGAAGCGGTCGGCCTCCCGCTGCACTACCGCCACGACCAGTGGCCCAAGCTGGTCGAGAACATGAAGGTCGACAAGAAGTCGCGCGGCGACGTGCTGCGCTTCATCGTCCTGGACGGCCTCGCCAAGCCCACCGTCCTGGAGGGCCCCGACCCGGCCGTCCTCCTCGCCGCCTACGGCGAGGTGGGCGAGTAGTACCCCGGTGCGTCGTTCCGCCCGATTCGCCGTGCGGGACGGGCACTTCGAGCCGCCCCCGGCCGTTCACCAAACGACGGCCGGGGGCGGTACCGTTCGGTAGCAAGACGGCGGGCCCCCTTCCCGCCGTCAGCGCCCATCGCCTGTACGAGACGGAGTGGCACCGGATGCAGCACCCAGTGGGTTCTCCGCTGCCGCCGCCCCACCAGCCGGGGCACGGACCGGCCCTCGGCTGGTCCCCGGCCGCACACCACCCTGGCCCGCCCCAGGGACCCGCCCCCGTACCGCCTGCCGCGCCGGGGTACCCCACGGCGCCGCGGCAGGCGCCGGCCCCGCACCCGGGCCCCGGCCCGGCGCCGCACCCGCCGGCCCCCGCCCCGGCACCCCATCAGCCGGCTCCCGTGCCGCCCCCGCCGGACACCACCGGGCATGTGCCGCTGCCGCCCGGCGGTCCGGTGGCCGTGCCCAGCGTGCCCCACGCCACCGCCGCCGCGCCCGACCCCACCTCGGCCACCCTCGCGGTGCTGCTCATCGGCCCCGCGGGCGCGGGCAAGACCAGCGTGGCCAAGTACTGGGCGGACCACCGCCGGGTCCCCACCGCGCACATCAGCCTCGACGACGTGCGCGAATGGGTCCGCTCCGGCTTCGCCGACCCCCAGACCGGGTGGAACGAGCACTCGGAGGCGCAGTACCGCCTCGCCCGCCGCACCTGCGGCTTCTCCGCGCGCAACTTCCTCGCCAACGGCATCTCCTGCATCCTCGACGACGCGGTCTTCCCGGACCGCCCGGTCGTCGGCCTCGGCGGCTGGAAGCGGCACGTCGGCCCCGGCCTGCTCCCGGTCGTGCTCCTGCCGGGCCTGGACATCGTCCTGGAGCGCAACGCCGAGCGCAGCGGCAACCGACGCCTCACCGACGAGGAGGTCGCCCGCATCCACGGCCGCATGGCCGGCTGGTACGGCTCGGGCCTCCCCATCATCGACAACTCCCAACTGGACATCCCGGAAACCGCCCACCTCCTGGACGAGGTCCTCTCCCGCTCGATAGCCAGCCCACCCACCTGGTAAGCGCCCCGAAGGGGCGCGGGGCTGTATCGACATGCGGCTCCGCCGCGGGGGCGCGACCAGCCCCCACCGGCCGGTCACACGCCACACAACAGCAAGCCCCCACCCCACTTGGCGCACCCCGCGTCCCCCGGCCCCGCCCACTCGGCCCACCCAAGCGGCACACCACCCGGCGGAGCCATACGCTCGGCTCATGTCAGAGGTCTACGCGGCCCGCCGGACGCGCCTACGGGAACGCTGCAACGCGGGCGGCAGCGCGGCGGCGCTCGTCTCCCGGCCCGCCAACGTGCGCTATCTCGCGGGCGCCGCCCCGCACGGGGCCGTGCTCCTGCTCGGCAGGACCGAGGACCTGCTGGTCCGCCCGGGCCCACCGGACGACCGGCCGACCGAGGGCCGGCCCGACGAGTCGCTTCCGGTCCGCACCCTGCCCGGCCCCGGCGGTGATCCGGCCGTCACGGCCACCGGCCTCGCCGCGGACCAGGGCGCCGAGTCGCTCGCCACGGAGGACCACCACCTCACCGTGGTCCGGCACCGTGCCATGCGCTCGGTCGCGCCGACGCTGCGCCTGACCGACCTCGGACAGGCCGTCGAACAGCTCCGGGTGGTCAAGGACGAGGAGGAGATCTCCTGCCTGCGCATCGGCGCCGAGATCGCCGACCAGGCCCTCGGCGAGCTGCTGGAGTCCATCCTGGTCGGCCGCACCGAGCGGCACCTCGCCCTGGAGCTGGAACGCCGCCTCGTCGACCACGGCGCCGACGGCCCCGCCTTCCCCACCTCCGTCGGCACCGGACCGAACTCGGGACGCCGCGGCCACCGGCCCACCGACCGCCGGGTGGAGGAGGGCGACTTCCTCTCCGTGTGCCTGGGCGCGACGTACCGCGGATACCGCTGCGAGATCGGCCGCACGTTCGTCATCGGCACCTCTCCGGCCGACTGGCAGATCGAGCTGTACGACCTCGTCTTCGCCGCCCAGCGGGCCGGACGCGAGGCCCTCGCACCCGGCGCCGCCTGCCGTGACGTGGACCGCGCGGCCCGCCAGGCACTGGACTCGGCGGGGTACGCGGAGCACCTCCCGGCACTCACCGGGCACGGTGTCGGACTCGAAATCGACGAGGACCCTCAATTGGCCCCCGCGGCCATGGGTAAACTGGACGCTTGTGTGCCGGTCACCGTCGAACCGGGGGTCCACCTCCCGGGCCGGGGCGGGGTCCGGATCGATGACACGCTCGTCGTGCGCCCCGAGGCGGACGGCGGACCCGAGCTACTCACCATCACGACCAAGGAGCTGCTCGCGCTCTAGCCTCGCGCTGTGCGTACGCTCCCGGGTCGTCCACGTCAGTCCAGTCCAGGAGATTCCGCAACCGTGGCTTCCACGAACGACCTCAAGAACGGCCTGGTGCTCAAGCTCGAAGGCGGCCAGCTCTGGTCCGTCGTCGAGTTCCAGCACGTCAAGCCCGGCAAGGGCCCGGCCTTCGTGCGCACCAAGCTCAAGAACGTGCTTTCCGGCAAGGTGGTCGACAAGACCTTCAACGCCGGCGTCAAGGTCGAGACGGCCACTGTCGACAAGCGTGACATGCAGTTCTCGTACATGGACGGCGACTACTTCGTCTTCATGGACATGGAGACGTACGACCAGCTGATGGTCGACCGCAAGGTCGTCGGCGACGCCGCCAACTTCCTGATCGAGGGCTTCGAGGCCACCGTCGCGCAGCACGAGGGCGAGGTGCTCTTCGTCGAGCTGCCGGCCGCCGTCGAGCTGACCGTCCAGGAGACCGAGCCGGGCGTCCAGGGCGACCGCTCCACCGGCGGCACCAAGCCCGCCACCCTGGAGACCGGTCACCAGATCAACGTCCCGCTCTTCATCACCACCGGTGAGAAGATCAAGGTCGACACCCGCACGAGTGACTACCTCGGCCGGGTGAACAGCTAACCGTGGCTGCTCGCAACACGGCCCGCAAGCGCGCCTTCCAGATCCTCTTCGAGGGCGATCAGCGCGGCGCCGACGTCCTGACGGTGCTCGCCGACTGGGTCCGGCACTCCCGGTCCGACACCCGGCAGCCGCCGGTCAGCGAGTACACGATGGAGCTGGTCGAGGGCTACGCCGAGCGCGCCAGGCGCATCGACGAGCTGATCGCCCAGTACTCGGTCGACTGGACGCTGGACCGCATGCCGGTCGTCGACCGCAACATCCTGCGCCTGGGTGCGTACGAGCTGCTCTGGGTCGACGCGACCCCGGACGCCGTCGTCCTGGACGAGATGGTGCAGCTGGCGAAGGAGTTCTCCACCGACGAGTCGCCCGCGTTCATCAACGGGCTGCTCGGCCGGCTGAAGGAACTCAAGCCCTCGCTGCGCCGGGAGTAGCCACACGAGCCGTGCCCGCGCCGCACACACGCAAGAAACCGCCGGGGTGGCCGGAACCGAAAGGTTCCGGCCACCCCGGCGGCACGTTTCTGCTGAGGTGGGCGAGGCTCAGAGCTCCTCGTGGGACGCCACCGCGCGGCGCGCGTCCGCGTCCAGGACGCCCCAGCTGATCAGCTGCTCGGTGAGGACCGAGGGCGACTGGTCGTAGATGACGGCGAGTGTGCGCAGGTCGTCCTGGCGGATCGAGAGCACCTTGCCGTTGTAGTCACCGCGCTGCGACTGGATCGTGGCCGCGTACCGCTGGAGCGGGCCCGCCTTCTCGGCCGGCACGGTGGCCAGGCGCTCCAGGTCGAGGACCAGCTTCGGCGGCGGCTCGGCGGCCCCGCCCGGGGTGGTGCCCGGCAGCAGCTCCTGCACGGGAACGCCGTAGAAGTCCGCCAGCTCGGCGAGGCGCTGCACGGTCACGGCACGGTCGCCGCGCTCGTACGAACCGACCACGACGGCCTTCCAGCGGCCCTGGGACTTCTCCTCGACACCGTGGAGGGAAAGGCCCTGCTGGGTGCGGATGGCCCGGAGCTTGGCCCCGAGCTGTTTGGCGTATTCGCTGGACATATGGCTCCCCGGACAAGGTGTCGACGCGGCAGGCTGTGTTGTCGGCCGCGCGGCTGGTAACTCACTGTGAGGTTACGCAGCGTTACTCTGCTGCGTCAAGCCGAATGGTCCGCACCGACTCTTCCGTGGTATTCGCGATCCGTTACTCCGACCGGGTGATCGGGGTGCGGCAGAAGGGTGACGGGGGAGTGTCAGGGGGGCCTCCTGCGATGTTCTGTGGGCCTGCTACCGTAGGTGGCGCATATCCGACGTCCTTTAAAGTCCGTCCCGTGAGGCGGAGAAGGGGGTCCGTTTCGTATGGACAAGCAGCAGGATGCCCGGCCCGTCCTTGAAGGGCCCGACATCGCGCGGGTACTGACCCGCATCGCCCACGAGATCGTCGAACGCGCCAAGGGCGCCGACGACGTGGTGCTCCTCGGCATTCCGACCCGGGGCGTCTTCCTCGCCCGGCGGCTCGCCGACAAACTGGAGCAGATCACCGAGCGCAAAATGCCGGTCGGCTCGCTCGACATCACCATGTACCGCGACGACCTGCGCATGCACCCGCCGCGCGCCCTGGCCCGCACCGAGATCCCCGGCGACGGCATCGACGGCCGCCTGGTCGTGCTCGTCGACGACGTGCTCTTCTCCGGCCGCACCATCCGCGCCGCCCTCGACGCGCTCAACGACATCGGCCGCCCGCGCGCGGTGCAGCTCGCCGTCCTGGTCGACCGCGGCCACCGCGAACTGCCCATCCGCGCCGACTACGTCGGCAAGAACCTCCCGACGTCGCTGCGGGAGACGGTCAAGGTCCAGCTCGCCGAGGAGGACGGTCGCGACACCGTGCTGCTCGGTGCCAAGCCGGACGCCCCGGGCGCCCACCCCTAGCACCCGCGTACGCGCCCGTCCGTGCCGTACGCCTGCTCGGCGCGCCCCCGCACGCGCCCGGCCGCCCGAATTATCCCGCTCTTCCGCATGAATCGCCCTACGGAGCCTGACAGATGCAGCGTCATCTCATCTCGGCCGCCGACCTCACCCGCGACGACGCCGTCCTCATCCTCGACACCGCCGAGGAGATGGCCCGGGTCGCGGACCGGCCGATCAAGAAACTGCCCACCCTGCGCGGCCGTACCGTCGTGAACCTCTTCTTCGAGGACTCCACCCGGACCCGGATCTCCTTCGAGGCCGCCGAGAAGCGCCTGTCCGCGGACGTCATCAACTTCACCGCCAAGGGTTCCAGCGTCTCCAAGGGCGAGTCCCTCAAGGACACCGCCCAGACCCTGGAGGCGATGGGCGTCGACGCCGTCGTCATCCGGCACAGCGCCTCCGGCGCCCCCTACCGCCTGGCCACCTCCGGCTGGATCGACGCCGCCGTGGTCAACGCCGGGGACGGCACCCACCAGCACCCCACCCAGGCCCTGCTCGACGCCTTCACCATGCGCCGCCGCCTGGTCGGCCGCGACGCCGGGCTCGGCAAGGACCTGGACGGCCGCCGGATCACGCTCGTCGGCGACATCCTGCACAGCCGGGTCGCCCGCTCCAACGTCGACCTGCTGCACACCCTCGGCGCCGAGGTCACCCTCGTCGCCCCGCCCACCCTGCTGCCGGTCGGCGTCGAGACCTGGCCCTGCGAGGTCTCCTACGACCTCGACTCCACACTGCCCAAGTCCGACGCGGTGATGCTGCTGCGCGTGCAGCGCGAGCGGATGAACGCCGCGTTCTTCCCCACCGAGCGCGAGTACTCCCGCCGCTACGGCCTCGACGGCGACCGCATGGCGCGGATGCCCGACCACGCCATCGTGATGCACCCCGGCCCGATGGTGCGCGGCATGGAGATCACCGCCGAGGTCGCCGACTCCGACCGCTGCACCGTCGTCGAGCAGGTCACCAACGGCGTCTCCATCCGGATGGCCGTCCTCTACCTGCTGCTCGGCGGCAACGAGCCCGCCGTGTCCCACGCCCGCCCCACCGAGGAGAAGTAAGAAGATGAGCAAGACCCTGATCCGCGGTGCGAAGGTGCTCGGCGGCGAGCCGCAGGACGTGCTGATCGACGGCACTGTCATCGAGGCGGTCGGCCGGAATCTGTCCGACGAGGGCGCGGAGGTCGTCGAGGCGGACGGCAAGGTGCTGCTGCCCGGCCTGGTCGACCTGCACACCCACCTGCGCGAGCCCGGCCGCGAGGACTCCGAGACCGTGCTGACCGGCACCCGCGCGGCCGCGAGCGGCGGCTACACCAGCGTCTTCGCCATGGCCAACACCTTCCCCGTCGCCGACACCGCCGGCGTCGTCGAGCAGGTCTGGCGGCTCGGCCAGGAGTCCGGCTACTGCGACGTGCAGCCCATCGGCGCCGTCACCGTCGGCCTGGAGGGCGCCAAGCTCGCCGAGCTGGGCGCCATGCACGAGTCCGCGGCCGGTGTCACCGTCTTCTCCGACGACGGCAAGTGCGTGCACGACGCCGTGATCATGCGCCGCGCCCTGGAGTACGTGAAGGCCTTCGGCGGCGTCGTCGCCCAGCACGCCCAGGAGCCCCGGCTCACCGAGGGCGCCCAGATGAACGAGGGCGTCGTCTCCGCCGAGCTGGGCCTGGGCGGCTGGCCCGCCGTCGCCGAGGAGTCGATCATCGCCCGGGACGTGCTGCTCGCCGAGCACGTCGGCTCCCGCGTCCACATCTGCCACCTGTCGACCGCCGGGTCCGTCGAGATCGTCCGCTGGGCCAAGTCCCGCGGCATCGACGTCACCGCCGAGGTCACCCCGCACCACCTCCTCCTCACCGACGAGCTGGTCCGGTCGTACAACCCGGTCTACAAGGTCAACCCGCCGCTGCGCACCGAGCGCGACGTGATGGCCCTGCGCGAGGCGCTCGCCGACGGCACGATCGACATCGTCGCCACCGACCACGCCCCGCACCCGCACGAGGACAAGGACTGCGAGTGGGCCGCCGCCGCCATGGGGATGGTGGGCCTGGAGACCGCGCTGTCGGTGGTGCAGGCGACCATGGTGGACACGGGCCTGCTGGACTGGGCCGGCGTCGCCGACCGGATGTCCTTCAAGCCCGCGCAGATCGGACAGGCCACCGGCCACGGCCGTCCCGTCTCGGCTGGTGAGCCCGCCAACCTCACCCTCGTCGAGGAGGCATACCGTGGCCAGGTGGACCCCGCGGGCTTCGCCTCGCGCAGTCGCAACACCCCCTACGAGGGTCGTGAGCTGCCGGGCCGTGTGACGCACACGTGGCTGCGGGGCAAGGCCACGCTCGTCGACGGGAAGCTCACGTGACATCTGTAGCACCGGTAATCCTGCTGGCCGCCGAGAAGGAATCGGCGGAAGTGACCGACTGGGCCGCCCGCGTCGGCTGGGTCGTCGGCCTCGGCCTCTTCGTCGCGCTCGTCTACTGGCTGATGCGCGAGGGCTGGAAGTGGCGCGGCACGCTCCAGGGCGACCTCCCCGAGCTGCCCAGCGCGCCGGACGACCCGGGCGCGGCGAAACTGGTGCTGAGCGGCCGCTACCACGGTTCCACCACCGCCAGTCAGTGGCTGGACCGCATCGTCGCGCACGGCCTGGGCACCCGCAGCCGGGTCGAGCTGACCCTGACGGACGCGGGACTGGACGTCGTACGCCCCGGCGCCGCCGACTTCTTCGTCCCCGTCGCCGCGCTGCGCGAGGCCCGTCTCGACAAGGGCATCGCCGGCAAGGTCCTCACCGAGGGCGGCCTGCTGGTCGTCACCTGGGCCCACGGCGACAAGCTGATCGACTCCGGCTTCCGCTCCGACCACGCGGCCGAGCACAACACCTGGGTCGACACCCTGAACGACATGATCAACAAGACGGAAACGGAAGGCGCACGATGACGACCTCCAGCAGGGGAGCCCACCGGACTCCCGCCGTACTCGTCCTGGAGGACGGCCGGATCTTCCGCGGCCGTGCCTACGGGGCCGTGGGGGCCACCTTCGGCGAAGCCGTGTTCTCCACCGGCATGACCGGCTACCAGGAGACCCTCACCGACCCGTCGTACCACCGCCAGGTGGTCGTCATGACCGCCCCGCACGTCGGGAACACCGGGATCAACGACGAGGACATGGAGTCCAAGAAGATCTGGGTCTCCGGCTACGTCGTGCGCGACCCCGCGCGCGTGCCCTCCAACTGGCGCTCCACGCGCTCCCTCGACGAGGAGCTGGCCGCCCAGGGCGTCGTCGGCATCTCCGGCATCGACACCCGCGCCCTCACCCGCCACCTGCGCGAGCGCGGCGCCATGCGCGTCGGCATCTTCTCCGGCCAGGCACTCCCCGACGAGGGCACCATGCTCACCGAGGTCCGCCAGGCGCCCGAGATGAGCGGCGCCGACCTGTCCGCCGAGGTCGCCACCACCGAGGCCTACGTCGTCCCGGCGATCGGGGAGAAGAAGTTCACCGTCGCCGCCGTCGACCTCGGCATCAAGGGCATGACCCCGCACCGCATGGCCGAGCGCGGCATCGAGGTGCACGTCCTGCCCGCCACGGCGAGCGTCGACGACGTCTACGCCGTGGAGCCCGACGGCGTGTTCTTCTCCAACGGCCCCGGCGACCCCGCCACCGCCGACCACCCGGTCTCCGTCATGCGGGGCGTCCTGGAACGCGGCACCCCGCTCTTCGGCATCTGCTTCGGCAACCAGATCCTGGGCCGCGCGCTCGGATTCGGCACCTTCAAGCTGAAGTACGGCCACCGCGGCATCAACCAGCCCGTGCAGGACCGTACGACCGGCAAGGTCGAGGTCACCGCGCACAACCACGGATTCGCCGTCGACGCCCCGCTCGACCAGGTCTCCGACACCCCCTACGGCCGCGCCGAGGTCTCCCACGTCTGCCTCAACGACAACGTGGTGGAGGGGCTCCAGCTCCTCGACCGGCCGGCCTTCAGCGTCCAGTACCACCCCGAAGCGGCGGCCGGTCCGCACGACGCCGCCTACCTGTTCGACCGCTTCGTGAAGCTCATGGAGGGCCAGCGTGCCTAAGCGCACCGATATCCAGTCCGTCCTGGTCATCGGCTCCGGCCCGATCGTCATCGGCCAGGCCGCCGAGTTCGACTACTCCGGCACCCAGGCGTGCCGCGTGCTCAAGGCCGAGGGCCTGCGCGTCGTCCTGGTGAACTCCAACCCGGCGACGATCATGACCGACCCGGAGATCGCCGACGCCACCTACGTCGAGCCGATCACGCCCGAGTTCGTCGAGAAGATCATCGCCAAGGAGCGCCCCGACGCGCTCCTGCCCACCCTCGGCGGCCAGACCGCCCTGAACACCGCCATCTCGCTGCACGGCAACGGCGTCCTGGAGAAGTACGGCGTCGAACTGATCGGCGCCAACGTCGAGGCCATCAACAAGGGCGAGGACCGCGACCTGTTCAAGGAGGTCGTGGAGGAGGTCCGCAAGAAGATCGGCCACGGCGAGTCCGCCCGGTCCTACATCTGCCACTCCATGGACGACGTCCTCAAGGGCGTCGACGCGCTCGGCGGCTACCCCGTCGTCGTCCGCCCCTCCTTCACCATGGGCGGCGCCGGTTCCGGCTTCGCCCACGACGAGGAGGAGCTGCGCCGCATCGCCGGGCAGGGCCTCACCCTCTCGCCGACCACCGAGGTGCTCCTGGAGGAGTCCATCCTCGGCTGGAAGGAGTACGAGCTGGAGCTGATGCGCGACAAGAACGACAACGTCGTGGTCGTCTGCTCCATCGAGAACTTCGACCCGATGGGCGTGCACACCGGCGACTCGATCACCGTGGCGCCCGCCATGACGCTCACCGACCGCGAGTACCAGACTCTGCGCGACGTCGGCATCGCGATCATCCGCGAGGTCGGCGTCGACACCGGAGGCTGCAACATCCAGTTCGCGGTGAACCCGGCCGACGGCCGCGTCATCGTGATCGAGATGAACCCGCGCGTGTCCCGCTCCTCCGCGCTGGCCTCCAAGGCGACCGGCTTCCCCATCGCCAAGATCGCCGCCAAGCTCGCCGTGGGCTACACCCTCGACGAGATCCCGAACGACATCACGCAGGAGACCCCGGCCTCCTTCGAGCCGACCCTCGACTACGTGGTCGTCAAGGCCCCCCGGTTCGCCTTCGAGAAGTTCCCGAGCGCCGACTCCACCCTCACCACCACCATGAAGTCGGTCGGCGAGGCCATGGCCATCGGCCGCAACTTCACCGAGGCCTTCCAGAAGGCGCTGCGCTCGCTGGAGAAGAAGGGCAGCCAGTTCACCTTCGTCGGTGAGCCGGGCGACAAGAAGGCTCTGCTCGAAGAGGCCGTCCGGCCCACCGACGGCCGGATCAACGCCGTCATGCAGGCCATCCGCGCGGGCGCCACGCCCGAGGAGGTCTTCGAGTACACGAAGATCGACCCCTGGTTCGTCGACCAGCTCTTCCTGATCAAGGAGATCGCCGACGAGCTGGCCGCCGCGCCCGAGCTGACGAGTGAGCTGCTCGCGGAGGGCAAGCGGCACGGCTTCTCCGACCAGCAGGTCGGCGAGATCCGCGGGCTGCGCGAGGACGTCGTCCGCGAGGTCCGGCACGCGCTCGGCATCCGCCCGGTCTACAAGACGGTCGACACCTGCGCCGCCGAGTTCGCCGCGAAGACGCCGTACTTCTACTCCTCCTACGACGAGGAGAGCGAGGTCGCCCCGCGCGAGAAGCCCGCGGTGATCATCCTGGGCTCCGGTCCGAACCGCATCGGCCAGGGCATCGAGTTCGACTACTCCTGCGTCCACGCCTCCTTCGCGCTGTCGGACGCCGGGTACGAGACCGTGATGGTCAACTGCAACCCCGAGACCGTCTCCACCGACTACGACACCTCCGACCGGCTGTACTTCGAGCCGCTCACCCTGGAGGACGTCCTGGAGATCGTCCACGCGGAGCAGCAGGCGGGCCCGGTCGCGGGCGTGGTCGTCCAGCTCGGCGGCCAGACCCCGCTGGGCCTGTCCCAGGCGCTCAAGGACAACGGAGTGCCGGTCGTCGGCACCTCGCCCGAGGCCATCCACGCCGCCGAGGACCGCGGCGCCTTCGGCCGGGTCCTCGCGGAGGCCGGCCTGCCCGCCCCCAAGCACGGCACCGCCACCACCTTCGCCGGGGCCAAGGCCATCGCCGACGAGATCGGCTACCCGGTCCTGGTGCGGCCCTCCTACGTCCTCGGCGGACGCGGCATGGAGATCGTCTACGACGAGACCCGCCTGGAGGCGTACATCGCCGAGTCGACCGAGATCAGCCCGTCCCGGCCGGTCCTGGTCGACCGCTTCCTGGACGACGCGATCGAGATCGACGTCGACGCCCTGTACGACGGCGAGGAGCTGTACCTCGGCGGTGTCATGGAGCACATCGAGGAGGCCGGCATCCACTCCGGCGACTCGGCGTGCGCCCTGCCCCCGATCACGCTGGGCGGCTTCGACATCAAGCGGCTGCGCGCCTCCACCGAGGGCATCGCCAAGGGCGTCGGCGTGCGCGGCCTGATCAACATCCAGTTCGCGCTGGCCGGGGACATCCTCTACGTCCTGGAGGCCAACCCGCGCGCCTCGCGCACCGTCCCCTTCACCTCGAAGGCGACCGCGGTGCCGCTGGCCAAGGCCGCCGCCCGCATCTCGCTGGGCGCGACCATCGCCGAACTGCGGGCCGAGGGCCTGCTCCCGGCCACCGGCGACGGCGGCGAGCTGCCGCTGGACGCGCCGATCTCCGTCAAGGAGGCCGTGATGCCGTGGTCCCGCTTCCGGGACATCCACGGCCGCGGCGTCGACACCGTGCTCGGCCCGGAGATGCGCTCCACCGGCGAGGTCATGGGCATCGACTCCGTCTTCGGCACGGCGTACGCCAAGTCGCAGGCGGGCGCGTACGGGCCGCTGCCCACCAAGGGCCGCGCCTTCATCTCGGTCGCCAACCGCGACAAGCGCTCGATGATCTTCCCGGCCCGTGAGCTGGTCGCCCACGGTTTCGAGCTGATGGCCACCTCCGGCACCGCCGAGGTCCTGCGCCGCAACGGCATCAAAGCCACCGTCGTGCGCAAGCAGTCCGAGGGCACCGGCCCGAACGGCGAGAAGACCATCGTCCAGCTGATCCACGACGGCGAGGTCGACCTCATCGTCAACACCCCGTACGGCACCGGCGGCCGCCTCGACGGCTACGACATCCGTACGGCGGCCGTGGCCCGCTCCGTACCCTGCCTGACCACGGTCCAGGCGCTGGCGGCGGCGGTGCAGGGCATCGACGCCCTCAACCACGGCGACGTGGGAGTGCGCTCACTCCAGGAACACGCCGAATTCCTGATCGCCGCCCGCGACTAGCAGCCCCGAGGGGGACACCGGAAACGGTGTCCCCCTCTTCATGAGCCCCAGAGCACCGCAGAGGCTTCACGAGGACACATGTACAAGATCTTCTTCAAGCTCGTCTTCTCCCGCATGGACCCGGAGCAGGCCCACCACCTCGCCTTCCGCTGGATCCGCCTCGCCGTGCGCGTCCCCGTCCTGCGCACCTTCGTCGCCGCCGCGCTCGCGCCCCGGTACAAGGAGCTGCGCACCGAGGCCCTCGGCCTGCGCATGCACGGCCCCTTCGGACTCGCCGCGGGCTTCGACAAGAACGCGGTCGCGATCGACGGCATGGCGATGCTCGGCTTCGACCACGTCGAGATCGGCACCGTCACCGGCGAGCCCCAGCCCGGCAACCCGAAGAAGCGGCTGTTCCGCCTGGTGGGCGACCGGGCGCTGATCAACCGCATGGGCTTCAACAACGACGGCTCACTGGCCGTCGCGGCCCGGCTGGCGTCCCGTACGCCCGTCTTGCGGACCGTCGTCGGCGTCAACATCGGCAAGACGAAGGTCGTCCCGGAGGAGGAGGCCGTCGGCGACTACGTGAAGTCCGCCGAGCGGCTGGCCCCGCACGCCGACTACCTGGTCGTCAACGTCTCCTCGCCCAACACGCCCGGCCTGCGCAACCTCCAGGCCACCGAGGCGCTGCGCCCGCTGCTGAGCGCGGTCCGCGAGGCCGCCGACCGCGCGGTGACCGCCCGGCGTGTCCCGCTGCTGGTCAAGATCGCGCCGGACCTCGCCGACGAGGACGTGGACGCGGTCGCCGACCTGGCCGTGGAGCTGGGCCTGGACGGCATCATCGCCACCAACACCACCATCGCGCGCGAGGGCCTCGGACTGACCTCGTCGCCCGCCCTCGTCGGGGAGACGGGCGGACTGTCCGGTGCCCCCCTCAAGGCACGCTCCCTGGAGGTGCTGCGCCGCCTCTACGCGCGCGTGGGCGACCGGATCACCCTGGTGGGCGTCGGCGGCGTCGAGACCGCCGAGGACGCCTGGGAGCGCATCCTGGCCGGTGCCACGCTGGTCCAGGGCTACAGCGCGTTCATCTACGAGGGCCCCTTCTGGGGCCGAGCCATCCACAAGGGGCTCGCCGCGCGCCTGCGGCAGAGCCCGTACGCCACCCTCGCCGACGCGGTCGGCGCCGACGTGAGGAAGCACGCATGACGGTGATGGAGCCCTTCGGCGCCCGGCTGCGCCGCGCGATGGACGAGCGCGGTCCCCTGTGCGTCGGCATCGACCCGCACGCCTCGCTGCTCGCCGAGTGGGGCCTGAACGACGACGTGGCAGGGCTGGAGCGCTTCAGCCGCACCGTCGTGGAGGCGATGGCCGACCGGGTCGCCGTCCTCAAGCCGCAGAGCGCCTTCTTCGAGCGCTTCGGTTCGCGCGGCGTCGCCGTCCTGGAGAAGGCGGTCCAGGAGGCGCGGGCGGCCGGTGCGCTGATCGTCATGGACGCCAAGCGCGGCGACATCGGCTCGACCATGGCCGCGTACGCCGAGTCGTTCCTGCACAAGGACGCGCCGCTGTTCTCGGACGCGCTGACCGTCTCCCCCTACCTCGGCTACGGCTCCCTGAAGCCGGCCGTCGACCTGGCGCGCGAGAACGGCGCGGGGCTGTTCGTGCTGGCGCTGACCTCGAACCCGGAGGGCGGCGAGGTCCAGCACGCGGTGCGGGTCGACGGGCGCAGCGTCGGGGCGACCATGCTGGCGCACCTGGCCGCCGAGAACGCGGGGGAGGAGCCGCTGGGGTCCTTCGGCGCGGTGGTCGGTGCCACCCTCGGCGACCTGTCTTCGTACGACCTGCGCATCAACGGTCCGCTGCTGGCGCCGGGCATCGGCGCCCAGGGGGCCACGCCCGCGGACCTGCCGGGCGTGTTCGGCGCGGCGGTGCGCGACGTGGTGCCCAACGTCAGCCGGGGTGTCCTTCGTCACGGTCCCGATGTGGCCGCGTTGCGGAGGGCCGCGGACCGTTTCGCGGGGGAGATCCGGACCGCGGTCACGGCGTCCTGACTCTGGATACATCCTCAAATCAGAGGGAGTATGTCCTAAATGTCCGTCCTGACGGAGGCTGACCAGGACTTTTCCGCTGTTCTCGCTGACTCTGGCGGACTTGACCGCTAGTCTCCGTCGAGAGTCAACGGGCAAGCGTGTTGCTCGTGGCTCACCAGGTGAGGGGCGACTAGGTTCCTCACCGGTCCGTATCCGACAGTTCGACATCCGAGGTGACGTAGGCGTGGCTCTTCCGCCCCTTACCCCTGAACAGCGCGCAGCCGCGCTCGAAAAGGCCGCCGCGGCTCGCCGGGAGCGGGCCGAGGTCAAGAATCGACTCAAGCACTCCGGCGCCTCCCTCCACGAGGTCATCAAGCAGGGTCAGGAGAACGACGTCATCGGCAAGATGAAGGTCTCCGCCCTCCTCGAGTCCCTGCCGGGCGTGGGCAAAGTCCGCGCCAAGCAGATCATGGAGCGACTGGGCATCTCCGAGAGCCGCCGCGTGCGCGGTCTCGGTTCCAACCAGATCGCGTCCCTGGAGCGCGAGTTCGGCAGCACCGGCAGCTGAGTCCGGACCACTCCGGGATTGCTGGAATAATCGCTGCATGGCTGCAACACCCCGGGGGACGTCCCCCGTACCCCCGGACGCACGTCCGCGGCTGACCGTGCTCTCCGGCCCCTCGGGGGTCGGCAAGAGCACGGTCGTCGCCCATATGCGCAAGGAACACCCCGAGGTATGGCTGTCGGTCTCGGCGACGACCCGCAGCCCCCGCCCCGGCGAGCAGCACGGCGTCCACTACTTCTTCGTCAGTGACGAGGAGATGGACAAGCTGATCGCCAACGGCGAGCTGCTGGAGTGGGCCGAGTTCGCCGGCAACCGCTACGGCACGCCGCGCACGGCCGTGCTGGAGCGCCTGGAGGCCGGTGAGCCGGTCCTCCTGGAGATCGACCTCCAGGGAGCACGGCAGGTCCGCGAGTCCATGCCCGAGGCCCGGCTGGTGTTCCTGGCCCCGCCTTCCTGGGACGAGCTGGTGCGCAGGCTCACCGGCCGGGGCACCGAACCGCCCGAGGTGATCGAGCGCCGCCTCGCCGCGGCCAGGGTCGAGCTGGCGGCCGAGCCCGAGTTCGACCAGACCCTGGTGAACACCTCCGTCGAGGACGTGGCGCGCGAGCTGCTAGCCTTGACGAACGTCGTGTGATCGTCACTGGTCACCCTGGGGTCATCCCGACTGAATCTTTCCCATCCATCGGAAGGTAGAGCGTGTCCTCTTCCATCTCCGCGCCCGAGGGCATCATCAACCCGCCGATCGACGAGCTCCTCGAGGCCACGGACTCGAAGTACAGCCTCGTGATCTACGCGGCCAAGCGGGCCCGCCAGATCAACGCGTACTACTCGCAGCTCGGCGAGGGCCTCCTCGAGTACGTCGGTCCGCTCGTCGACACCCACGTCCACGAGAAGCCGCTCTCGATCGCCCTGCGCGAGATCAACGCGGGGCTGCTGACCTCCGAGGCCATCGAAGGCCCGGCGCAGTAGCACCAGCAGCATCGTCGGTCAGCGACATCGGCGGTAATATCTTCAGCCTTACGCTGACTTATCCACAGGCCCGGCAGTCCGACTGTCGGGCCTGTGGTGTGTGATGGGTCGTACACGCGGTCCGAGCGGCGGGTAGTCCGAGCGGCGCGTGGTCCGAGCGCGTTATCCGAACCGGGGAGAGACGGTGGACAAGCCCAAGGTCGTTCTGGGGGTCAGCGGCGGCATCGCCGCGTACAAGGCCTGTGAGCTGCTGCGCAGACTCACCGAGTCCGGGCACGAGGTCCGGGTCGTCCCCACCGCCTCCGCACTGCACTTCGTCGGTGCCGCCACCTGGTCCGCCCTGTCCGGCAACCCGGTGTCGACCGAGGTGTGGGACGACGTCCACGAGGTTCCGCACGTGCGGATCGGCCAGCACGCCGACCTGGTCGTCGTCGCCCCGGCCACCGCCGACATGCTCGCCAAGGCGGCCCACGGCCTGGCCGACGACCTGCTCACCAACACCCTGCTCACGGCCCGCTGCCCGGTCGTCTTCGCCCCTGCCATGCACACCGAGATGTGGGAGCACCCGGCCACCCAGGAGAACGTGGCGACGCTGCGCCGCCGTGGCGCCGTGGTGATCGAGCCCGCCGTCGGCCGCCTCACCGGCGTCGACACCGGCAAGGGCCGGCTGCCCGACCCGGGCGAGATCTTCGAGGTCTGCCGCCGGGTGCTCGCCCGCGGGGTGCGCGAGCCCGACCTCGCCGGACGGCACGTCGTGGTCAGCGCCGGCGGCACCCGGGAGCCCCTCGACCCGGTCCGCTTCCTCGGCAACCGCTCCTCCGGCAAGCAGGGCTACGCGCTCGCCCGCACCGCCGCCGCCCGCGGCGCCCGCGTCACCCTCGTCGCTGCGAACGCGTCGATGCCCGACCCGGCCGGCGTGGACGTGGTGCCGGTCGGTACGGCGGTGGAGCTGCGCGAGGCGATGCTGCGGGCCGCGGCGGACGCCGACGCCGTCGTCATGGCCGCGGCGGTGGCGGACTTCCGACCGGCGACGTACGCCACCGGGAAGATCAAGAAGAAGGACGACCAGGAGCCCGCGCCGATCACCCTGGTGCGGAATCCGGACATCCTCGCGGAGATCTCCACCACGCGGGCACGCTCCGGGCAGGTGGTCGTCGGCTTCGCCGCCGAGACCGACGACGTGCTGGCCAACGGCCGGGCCAAGCTGAAACGCAAGGGCTGCGACCTGCTCGTGGTGAACGAGGTGGGGGAGCGCAAGACCTTCGGCTCCGAGGAGAACGAGGCGGTGGTCCTGGGCGCCGACGGCAGCGAGACGCCGGTCGCCCACGGCCCGAAGGAAGCCCTGGCCGACACGGTCTGGGACCTCGTCGCCCGGCGGCTGGAGTAAATGACCCATTCGCTCGAAGGAGCCGCGAAGACGACGCATTCGAGCGTGGCGCCCCTGGCCAAGGACGCTTCCTTCTGGGCAGAATGCCCGTGCCGCAGGTCACAGGCCTCCCGAGAGCTGAGACAGGTGGGCCCGCGGCAGAGCGCGACCGATAAACTGTTCTCGGACGTCGCCGGGTGCAGCTCCCCGTGCCGTCCACAAATGATCAGCCAGCAGCCGCTGCAACCCCAGGGAGCGTTGTGTCCCGTCGCCTGTTCACCTCGGAGTCCGTGACCGAAGGTCACCCCGACAAGATCGCTGACCAGATCAGCGACACGATTCTCGACGCGCTTCTGCGTGAGGACCCGACGTCCCGGGTCGCCGTCGAAACCCTGATCACCACCGGCCTGGTGCACGTGGCCGGCGAGGTCACCACCAAGGCCTACGCGGACATCGCCAACCTGGTCCGCGGCAAGATCCTGGAGATCGGCTACGACTCCTCCAAGAAGGGCTTCGACGGCGCCTCCTGCGGCGTCTCGGTCTCCATCGGCGCCCAGTCCCCGGACATCGCGCAGGGCGTCGACACGGCGTACGAGAACCGCGTCGAGGGCGATGAGGACGAGCTGGACCGCCAGGGCGCCGGCGACCAGGGCCTGATGTTCGGCTACGCGTCCGACGAGACGCCGACGCTGATGCCGCTGCCGGTCTTCCTGGCGCACCGCCTGTCCAAGCGCCTGTCCGAGGTCCGCAAGAACGGCACGATCCCCTACCTGCGCCCGGACGGCAAGACCCAGGTCACCATCGAGTACGACGGCGACAAGGCGGTCCGCCTGGACACCGTCGTCGTCTCCTCCCAGCACGCGAGCGACATCGACCTGGAGTCGCTGCTGGCCCCGGACATCAAGGAGTTCGTCGTCGAGCCGGAGCTGAAGGCGCTCCTGGAGGACGGCATCAAGATCGACACGGAGAACTACCGTCTCCTGGTCAACCCGACCGGCCGCTTCGAGATCGGCGGCCCGATGGGCGACGCCGGTCTGACCGGCCGCAAGATCATCATCGACACCTACGGCGGCATGGCCCGGCACGGCGGCGGCGCCTTCTCCGGCAAGGACCCGTCGAAGGTCGACCGCTCCGCCGCGTACGCGATGCGCTGGGTCGCCAAGAACGTCGTGGCCGCGGGTCTCGCCGCGCGCTGCGAGGTCCAGGTCGCCTACGCCATCGGCAAGGCCGAGCCGGTCGGTCTGTTCGTGGAGACCTTCGGCACCGCCAAGGTCGAGCCCGAGAAGATCGAGAAGGCGATCGACGAGGTCTTCGACCTGCGCCCGGCCGCCATCATCCGCGACCTCGACCTGCTGCGCCCGATCTACGCCCAGACCGCGGCGTACGGGCACTTCGGCCGCGAGCTGCCCGACTTCACCTGGGAGCGCACCGACCGCGTGGACGCGCTGCGCGAGGCGGCGGGCCTGTAGGCACCCCGGGCGCGGTGCGCCCGACGGGCACGTGACGAGGCCCGGCGTCCCCGAGGGGGCGCCGGGCCTCGCCGCATGCTCCCGGCCCCGGCCGTGCTGTCAGTGGTCTTTGCGAGAATGCAGGCGTGAGCAGCGAGAACGGACCGGAGCAGGACGGCGCGCAGGACGCGCCGCCCGAGCAGCTCGCGCTCATCCGGGAGACCGTGCGCCAGGCGAAGACCCCGCGGGCCAAGCCGCGCACCTGGCGCGGGGCCGCGCTCGCCAAGGAGCTGCCGGTCGCCAGGGTCCTGGTCGACAAGGGCGTGCTCCACCTCGACCGGTACTTCGACTACGCCGTGCCGGAGGAGCTGGACGCCGACGCCCAGCCCGGCGTGCGGGTGCGGGTCCGCTTCGGCGCCGGACGGCACCGGGTGCGCGACGGGCGGCGCGAGGGCGGCGGGCTCATCGACGGCTTCCTCGTCGAGCGGCTCGCCGAGTCCGACTACGCGGGGCCCCTGGCCGCGCTCGCCCAGGTCGTCTCGCCCGAGCGCATCCTCGACGAGGAGCTGCTCGGCCTGGTCCGCGCGGTCGCCGACCGGTACGCGGGCAGCGTCGCGGACGTCCTCCAGCTCGCCGTACCACCGCGCAACGCGCGCGCCGAGAAGCGGGCCTCGCCGCAGCCGCTGCCCGCACCGCCCGTCCCCGAGCCGGGATCGTGGACGCGGTACGAGCAGGGGGCGGAGTTCGTGGCGGCCCTCGCGTTCGGCGGTGCGCCGCGCGCGGTGTGGAACGCGCTGCCGGGTCCGCAGTGGAC
This sequence comes from Streptomyces sp. BBFR25, assembly GCF_044590125.1. Classification (NCBI taxonomy): domain Bacteria; kingdom Bacillati; phylum Actinomycetota; class Actinomycetes; order Kitasatosporales; family Streptomycetaceae; genus Streptomyces; species Streptomyces sp. BBFR25. The sequence continues at coordinate 1,744,526 of NZ_CP172447.1, read as the reverse complement.
CGAGGAGCTGGCGCGGGCCGTCGCGGCGACGCTGGCCTCGGGCCGGGGCGCCCTAGTGGTCCTGCCGGACGGCCGGGCGGTCGCCCGCGCCGATGCCGCGCTCACCGAGCTGCTCGGCGAGGGACGGCACGCGGTGCTCACCGCCGACGCCGGTCCCGAGAAGCGGTACGCGCAGTGGCTCGCGGTGCGCCGAGGTGCCGTACGGGCCGTGATCGGGACCCGCGCCGCCATGTTCGCGCCGGTGCGGGACCTCGGCCTGGTCGCCCTGTGGGACGACGGCGACGACAGCCACAGCGAACCGCACGCCCCGCAGCCGCACGCCCGCGAGGTGCTGCTGCTGCGCGCGGCCCAGGACCGGTGCGCCTTCCTGCTGGGCGGCTGGAGCTGCACCGTGGAGGCGGCCCAGCTCGTGGAGACCGGCTGGGCCCGCCCGCTGGTCGCCGCCCGGGAGCAGGTACGGGCCGCCGCGCCCCTGGTGCGGACCGTGGGGGACCAGGACCTGGCCCGGGACGAGGCAGCCCGCGCCGCCCGGCTGCCGACCCTCGCCTGGCAGGCCGTCAGGGACGGCTTGCGGCACGGACCGGTGCTCGTGCAGGTGCCCCGGCGGGGTTACGTACCGCGGATGGCCTGCGCGGCGTGCCGGACGCCCGCGCGGTGCCGGCACTGCGCGGGCCCGCTGGAGGGGCAGGAGGCCGGATCCGCGCTGCGGTGCGGCTGGTGCGGGCGCGAGGAGGGCGCCTGGCACTGCCCGGAGTGCGGGGCCTTCCGGCTGCGGGCGCAGGTCGTGGGTGCCCGGCGCACGGCGGAGGAGCTGGGGCGGGCCTTCCCGGCCGTGCCCGTGCGCACCTCCGGGCGGGAGCACGTGCTGGACACCGTGTCCGAGGCCCCGGCGCTGGTCGTGAGCACGCCGGGGGCCGAACCCGTGGCCGAGGGCGGTTACGCGGCGGCACTGCTGCTCGACGGCTGGGCGATGCTCGGCCGCCCCGATCTGCGCGCGGGGGAGGACGCGCTGCGGCGCTGGCTGGCCGCCGCCGCCCTGGTGCGTCCGCAGGGCGCCGGGGGCACCGTCGTCGCGGTCGCCGAGCCGACGCTGCGGCCGGTGCAGGCGCTGGTGCGCTGGGACCCCGTCGGCCACGCGCTGCGCGAGCTGGCCGAACGGGCCGAGCTGGGCTTCCCGCCGGTGTCGCGGATGGCGGCCGTGGCGGGGCCGCCGGAGGCGGTGACCGGCTTCCTCGACGCGGTCGACCTGCCGCGCGAGGCGGAGGTGCTCGGCCCGGTCCCCCTGCCGGTCACGGCACCGGGGCGGCCGCGGCGGGTGGGGGCGCCACCGCCCGGGGAGCACTGGGAGCGCGCGCTGGTCCGGGTGCCGCCGGGGCGCGGGGCGGCCCTGGCCGGTGCGCTGAAGGCCGCCCAGGCGGCGCGGACGGCACGCGGGAGCGACGCGGCGGTGTGGGTGCGGATCGATCCGCCCGACATCGGGTGAGGGGCGCACACGCCGCGGCCCTCCGTCTCCCGGGGGCAGGGAGGGCGGAGGGCCGGTGCGGGGTCGCGGCTCGGCCGGTGCGGCGGCCGGTGCGGATCAGTCCGTTCAGATCAGTTCGTGCAGATCAGTCAGTGCGGGTGAGTCCGCGGGTGGTTCCGTGCGGGTCGGGCAGTGCGGGTCGGGCAGTACGGGTCAGCCGTTGCGCGGGCCGGGGAAGGCGGTCGGGCGGACCTCGTCGCGCAGGGACGGGCTGCCCGACGTCGGCTGGGTCGGCATGGAGCGGGCCGCCGGGACCGTGGGTACCGGGGGGAGTCCCGAGCCCACGTTGACCGGGCGCGTGCCCGTCGGCTCCGGGGTGTGCTCGGTGGTCTCGGCGGCGGGCGCCGTCTGGGCCGTGGCGCGCCGGGAGCCGTAGCGCCGGTGCACCGCCTGCTTGGTGACGCCGAGCGCCGAGCCCACCGCGTCCCACGAGAAGCCGAGCGAACGGTCGAAGTCCACCGCCGCCGTGACCAGGGTCTCGACACTGTCCCGCAGTTCCTGGGCGAGACGGACCGTCGGGGCGGGGGCGCGTCCGTAGACGACGAAGCCCGTGGAGGGGCCGGAGCGGCGCGGGCGGTAGACGTTGCCCAACTGGGCGGTGAGGGTGCGCAGTGCGTCCACCTGCCGGCGGACCCGCTCGATGTCCCGCACCAGCAAGTGCAGGCTGGCCCGAGCCTGGGCGTCGTGGGTTGCGTGGTCGGCCATGAACAAGCCTCTCGAACCGGCGTTGAAAGGAATCGGGCCGCGCGGGCGGCCCGGTCAACTCTTCCTTGACCAACGTGTGGGTGCGGGCTTGGTCACGGGTGGGGGCGTGGGCGGTGAGTTGTGCGCCCCCTCGGCCTTCGGCCTCGGGGGTCTCCCACCCGCGCTCCACCCGTTTCCAGTGGGTCGAGAGGCTGAGCTCTCCCGTGGGGGTGTCGCGCCGTGGGGTGTCGCGCTGTCGGCGGCTTTCCGTGATCTGAGGGCTCGTAGACTGGTGCGTCGCCCGCCCACGTCCCCGCCCGAGAGGCCCGTCCCACCCATGAAGCTCGTCTTCGCCGGTACCCCCGAGGTCGCCGTCCCCGCCCTGGACGCCCTGATCGCCTCCGAGCGTCACGAGGTGGCCGCCGTCGTCACCCGGCCCGACGCACCGGCCGGGCGCGGGCGCCGACTGGTCGCCTCGCCCGTGGCCGAGCGGGCCGAGGAGGCGGGCATCGAGGTGCTCAAGCCCGCGAAGCCGCGCGACCCCGATTTCCTGGACCGGCTGCGCGAGATCGCCCCCGACTGCTGCCCCGTCGTCGCCTACGGCGCCCTGCTGCCCCGCGTCGCCCTGGACGTGCCCGCCCGGGGCTGGGTCAACCTGCACTTCTCGCTGCTGCCCGCCTGGCGCGGCGCGGCCCCCGTGCAGCACGCGCTGATGGCGGGCGACGAGATCACCGGCGCCTCCACCTTCCTGATCGAGGAGGGCCTGGACTCCGGCCCCGTGTACGGGACGGTCACCGAGACCATCCGTCCCACCGACACCAGCGGCGACCTGCTGACCCGGCTGGCCTTCGCCGGTTCCGGGCTGCTCGCGGCCACCATGGACGGCATCGAGGACGCCAGCCTGAAGGCGGTACCGCAGCCGGACGACGGCGTCACCCTGGCCCCGAAGATCACCGTCGAGGACGCCCGGGTCGACTGGACCGCCCCGGCGCTGCGCGTGGACCGGGTGGTGCGCGGCTGCACCCCGGCCCCCGGAGCCTGGACCACCTTCCGGGGCGAGCGGCTCAAGCTCGTGCAGGCCGTGCCCCTGCCCGACCGCACCGACCTCGCCCCGGGGCAGCTCGCCGCCGGGAAGAACAACGTGTACGTCGGCACCGGCTCGCACGCCGTCGAGCTGCTGTGGGTGCAGGCGCAGGGCAAGAAGCCGATGCGCGCCGCGGACTGGGCGCGCGGGGCGCGGATCACCGAGGGCGAGCGGGTCGGCGACTGACCGGCGCCCTCGCCACACCGTTCACCGGCCCGGCGTACGCTGGTGGGCGCACTTCATCCCACACCCGGAGCACCTTTTTCGTGAGCGAGCAGCCCCGCCGTCCCCGCAAGCCCGGCAAGCCGTACCGCAGGCCCCAGAAGGACCCCGTCCGCATCCTCGCCTTCGAGGCGCTCCGGGCCGTCGACGAGCGGGACGCGTACGCCAACCTCGTCCTGCCGCCGCTGCTGCGCAAGGCGCGGGAGAAGGAGGGCCCCGAGAAGTTCGACGCCCGGGACGCGGCGCTCGCGACCGAGCTGGTGTACGGGACGCTGCGCCGGCAGGGGACGTACGACGCGATCATCGCGGACTGCGTGGACCGGCCGCTGCGCGAGGTCGACCCGCCGGTCCTCGACGTCCTCAGCCTGGGCGTGCACCAACTGCTGGGGACGCGGATCCCGAGCCACGCCGCCGTCTCCGCCTCCGTGGAGCTGGCGCGGGTCGTGCTCGGGGACGGGCGGGCCAAGTTCGTCAACGCCGTGCTGCGCAAGGTGGCCCGGGACGACCTCGACGGCTGGCTGGAGCGCGTCGCCCCGCCCTACGACGAGGACCCCGAGGACCACTTGGCCGTCGTGCACTCGCACCCGCGCTGGGTCGTCTCCGCGCTGTGGGACTCGCTGGGCGGCGGCCGCACCGGCATCGAGGAACTGCTGGCCGCCGACAACGAACGCCCCGAGGTCACCCTCGTCGCGCGGCCGGGCCGGGCCACCCGCGAGGAGCTGCTCGGCGAGGAGGCCGCCGTGCCGGGGCGCTGGTCGCCGTACGCCGTGCGGCTCAGCGAGGGCGGCGAACCCGGGGCCGTCGAGGCCGTGCGGGAGGGGCGCGCCGGTGTGCAGGACGAGGGCAGTCAGCTGGTCGCCCTGGCGCTCGCCAACGCGCCCCTGGACGGGCCGGACCGCCGCTGGCTCGACGGGTGCGCGGGGCCCGGCGGCAAGGCCGCGCTCCTCGGTGCGCTCGCCGCCGAGCGGGGCGCCTTCCTACTCGCCTCCGAGAAGCAGCCGCACCGCGCCGGACTGGTGGCCAAGGCGCTGGACGGCAACCTCGGCCCCTACCAGGTGATCGCCGCCGACGGGACCCGCCCCGCGTGGCGGCCCGGGAGCTTCGACCGCGTCCTGGTCGACGTGCCGTGCACGGGACTCGGTGCCCTGCGGCGCCGCCCCGAGGCGCGCTGGCGGCGCCGCCCCGAGGACCTGGACGGCTTCGCCCCGCTCCAACGCGGGCTGCTGCGCGGCGCCCTGGAGGCCGTACGGGTCGGGGGCGTCGTCGCCTACGCGACCTGCTCGCCGCACCTCGCGGAGACCCGTGCCGTCGTCACGGACGTCCTCAAGCAGTTCCCCGACACCGAACTCGTCGACGCCCGTCCGCTTCTCCCGGGCGTCGACGACCTCGGCGAGGGTCCCGACCTCCAGCTCTGGCCCCACCTGCACGGCACCGACGCGATGTACCTGTCCCTGATCCGCCGCACCGCGTAAACGCAGGCCCACGCCGGCGCTCCGCAGGGGCGCAGGGAACTGCGCGACCAGCCATACACCGCCCGCGGCCGAAGAGCAACCGCGTCCCCTGGGGACCCATCCCGCCCCACCCCCGGAGGGCATGGCACGCTTAGGAGCATGGCCGCGCAGATCAACCCCAGCATCCTGTCCGCCGACTTCGCCCGCCTCGCGGACGAGGCCGAGGCGGTCGGAGGAGCCGACTGGCTCCACGTCGACGTCATGGACAACCATTTCGTCCCGAACCTCACGCTCGGCGTGCCGGTCGTCGAGTCCCTGGCCCGCGCGACCGACACCCCGCTGGACTGCCACCTCATGATCGAGGCCCCCGACCGCTGGGCGCCGCAGTACGTCGAGGCGGGCGCCGGTTCCGTCACCTTCCACGTCGAGGCGGCCGCGGCGCCGGTGCGGCTGGCCCGGGAGATCCGGGCCAAGGGCGCCCGCGCGTCCATGGCGCTGAAGCCCGCGACGCCCATCGAGCCCTACGAGGACCTGCTCCCCGAACTCGACATGCTGCTGATCATGACGGTTGAACCGGGCTTCGGGGGGCAGGCGTTCCTCGACATCATGCTTCCCAAGATCCGGCGCACCCGTGAGCTGATCAAGAAGCACGGTCTGGAGCTGTGGCTCCAGGTGGACGGCGGGGTTTCGGCGTCGACGATCGAGCGGTGCGCCGACGCCGGCGCCGACGTCTTCGTCGCGGGTTCGGCCGTGTACGGGGCGTCCGACCCGGCCGAGGCGGTACGTGCACTGCGCACGCAGGCCGATGCGGCCACCGCCAAGGCATCCTGGTCCTGCGACCACTGAGGAACAGAAAGTGAACGGCTCCCATCAGGGCTGATCAACAGCGCCGAATCTGCAAGGATGAACGGCGTATCCAGAGTGTGAACAGCAGTGAGGAGATCGCCGTGTCGGGTATGTCGGCGGGCCGTTCAGCCATGCGGATGGGACCCGCTGAGCTGGTCCAGGCGGCGGCCATGGCCCGCCGCTTCTACCTCGAGGGCAAGTCCAAGATCCAGATCGCGGAGGAGTTCGGCGTCAGCCGCTTCAAGGTGGCCAGGGTTCTCGAGACCGCCCTCGAGCGGGACCTTGTACGCATCGAGATCCGGGTGCCGGCCGAGCTGGACGCCGACCGTTCCGACGCGCTGCGGGCCCGCTACGGCCTCAGGCACGCCGTCGTGGTGGAGTCCCCGGCCGACGCCGAGGAGACGCCCGACCCGGAGAACCTGGGCGAGGTGGCCGCCGACCTGCTCGGCGAGCTGGTCAACGAGGGGGATGTGCTCGGGCTGGCCTGGGGCCGCTCCACCATCCACATGGCGGCGGCGCTCGACCGGTTGCCGCCGTGCACCGTGGTCCAGCTGACGGGCGTGTACGACGCCGGGACCGCCGAGCGCGGCTCGGTGGAGGCCGTCCGCCGCGCCGCCCAGGTGTCGGGCGGCGACGCCCACCCCATCTACGCGCCGATGCTGCTGCCGGACGCGGCCACCGCGCAGGCGCTGCGGCACCAGACCGGGATCGCCCGGGCCTTCGAGTACTTCGACAAGGTCACGGTCGCCTGCGTCTCCATCGGTTCCTGGGAGCCCGGCATCTCGACGGTGCACGACATGCTCAGCGACGAGGAGCGCGCGCACTACGCCTCGCTCGGGGTCGCCGCCGAGATGTCCGCGCACCTCTTCGACGCCGAGGGGCGCCGGGTCGGGCGGGACCTGGGGGAGCGGTGCATCACGGTCAAGGCCGACCAGCTCCGCCGTATCCCCGAGGTGGTGGCGATCGCGGGCGGGCAGCGCAAGGCCGCGGCCATCGACGCGGTGCTGCGCTCCGGCCTCGTCACCAGCCTGGTGACGGACACGTCGGCCGCGGACTACCTGATGACGGCGGGCTCGGCCCCGAAGTCGACGCTCAACCGGACCGACCCCGACGGGATCTGACGGCCGGTCGGCACCGACGAACAGGAAGAAGGGCGCGGCATGACCGAGGACCCCGCGGGGCGGCTCGTGGTCACACTGGACCTCGGCGGGGTCACGGACAAGGCGGGCCTGATGGACCGCTGCGCCCGTGACCTGGCGCTGCCCGACTGGTTCGGCCGCAACTGGGACGCGCTCGCCGACTCCCTCGCCGACCCCTCCGTCTGGCCCGAGGAGGCGGCCGAGCGGGGGCTGGTGCTCGTGGTGAAGGGGTGGCGGGCGTACGCCGAGGCGCGGCCGGACGAATGGGCCGTCGCCGAGGAGGTCTTCGCCGAGGCCACCGACCGCGGCCCGGGGCTCTTCGTCACCCTCGGCCCTGGAGGTTCCTCCAAGGGCTCCGCCGACCAGCCTGGATGATCTGCCCGGGGGTGGTCGGCCACCCGGCATGGGAGAATGAAGTACGTGCTCTTTCCCCCTGGCTGACCTGTCCGGGGGCCACCTCTGATCGACTGGGATGTGCAGCACGTGCGTTTCCTGAATGACATCCAGCCCTCGTACGACCTGACGTACGACGACGTGTTCATGGTGCCGAGCCGCTCCGCCGTCGGCTCCCGGCAGGGCGTGGACCTCGGCTCCCCGGACGGCACGGGCACCACTATCCCGCTCGTCGTCGCCAACATGACCGCCATCGCGGGCCGCCGGATGGCCGAGACGGTGGCCCGGCGCGGCGGGCTCGTGGTCATCCCGCAGGACATCCCGATCGAGGTCGTCACCGACGTCGTCTCCTGGGTGAAGAGCCGCCACCACGTCCTGGACACCCCGATCGTGCTGGCCCCGCACCAGACCGTCGCCGACGCGCTGTCGCTGCTGCCCAAGCGCGCGCACGACGCGGGCGTCGTCGTCGACGAGGACCACAAGCCGGTCGGCGTGGTCACCGACGCCGACCTGTCCGGTGTGGACCGCTTCACCCAGCTCGAAGAGGTCATGTCCAAGGACCTGATCCTCATCGACGCGGACCTGGACCCGCGCGAGGCCTTCAACACCCTCGACGCCGCCAACCGCCGCTACGCGCCCGCCGTGGACAAGGACGGCCGCCTCGTCGGCATCCTCACCCGCAAGGGCGCCCTGCGCGCCACCCTCTACACCCCGGCCGTGGACGCGAACGGCAGGCTCCGTATCGCCGCCGCCGTCGGCATCAACGGCGACGTGGCGGGCAAGGCCAAGCAGCTCCTCGACGCGGGTGTGGACACCCTCGTCATCGACACGGCGCACGGTCACCAGGAGTCGATGATCAGCGCCGTCAAGGTGGTGCGGGACCTCGACCCGCGGGTGCCGATCGTCGCGGGCAACATCGTCTCCGCCGAGGGCGTGCGCGACCTGATCGAGGCGGGCGCCGACATCATCAAGGTCGGCGTGGGCCCCGGTGCCATGTGCACCACCCGCATGATGACCGGCGTCGGCCGGCCGCAGTTCTCCGCCGTCCTGGAGTGCGCCGCCGAGGCGAAGAAGTACGGCAAGCACGTGTGGGCCGACGGCGGTGTCCGCCACCCGCGCGACGTGGCGATGGCGCTCGCGGCCGGTGCGTCCAACGTGATGGTCGGCTCCTGGTTCGCCGGGACCTACGAGTCCCCGGGCGACCTCCAGCACGACGCCAACGGCCGCGCCTACAAGGAGTCCTTCGGCATGGCCTCCGCCCGCGCGGTGCGCAACCGCACCTCGGAGGAGTCGGCGTACGACCGGGCCCGCAAGGCGCTGTTCGAGGAGGGCATCTCCACCTCCCGGATGTTCCTCGACCCGGCCCGGCCCGGCGTCGAGGACCTGATCGACTCGATCATCGCCGGTGTCCGCTCGTCCTGCACCTACGCCGGTGCCGCCTCCCTGGAGGAGTTCGCCGAGAAGGCCATCGTCGGCATCCAGAGCGCCGCGGGCTACGCCGAGGGCAAGCCGCTGCACGCCAGCTGGAGCTGATCCGCGGCCGGAACCGGACCGTGCGTGTCAGGTCTGCTTGACGTCAAGCAGACCTGACACGGCGCTGGACGCATGACCACACCGCAGAGCATCGAGCCGCAGCACACCCTGCTGACCGCCGTGGCCCGCCTCGACGAACTGCGCGCCCGCGAGTCCCTCGCCGGGTTCGGCAGCGACGACGAGGCCCTGGACCGCCCCCAGCTCCTCGAACTGCTCGCCCTGAGCGAGGTGGTCGCCCGCAAGGCCGCCTACGGGCGTCAGCTCACCGTCCGCGCCGCCCGCGAGGCGGGTGCCTCCTGGTCGCAGATCGGGGCCGCCCTCGGCACCAGCAAGCAGGCCGCCTGGGAGGCGCACATGCGCTGGATCGACGCCCAGGAGGAGGCCCGGGACCGACCCGGACAGATCGGCTTCGACACCGCGGACGCGGCCGAGGCCAGGGCCGTCGCGGGCGAACCGGACGGCCACTGACCGGCTCCGCCGGGGGCCGCACCGCCTCGGGCTCCGCCGTGCCGCCAGTCCGCCGGTCCTCGGTCGTAAGGGGGGCTCTGACCAGGCGTGATCCGTTGGCCGCCGAGCCTGGGCGCGACGCCGTACGCCCCCGGACGCAACGAACACCCGCGTCGTCCCGTGGAACGCAACGATCGTGCTCGGACGCGCAAGGTTGCTGCATTACCGGGGCACCGCCCCGCTCGTAGTGTTCTGCGCTGTACGTGGCGTGGCGGGGACCCCGCTCGGTGGGTTCCCGTTCTGCACGAGCGCGCCCGCCGGTCCCCGCCGCCCCCAGGCCCCGGCGCGACCGGCAGCGACAAAGGAGTCAACGCGTGCTCGACCAAGGCGCACCCCCGCACCACGACGCATCGGCCAGCCCACGGTCCCCGGGCCTGGCCGCGCGCCTCATGCGCCGCAAGCCCGTGGAGCACCTGGTCGCCGAGGGCGGCCAGGGCGAGGGCGGCAGCCTCCGCCGCTCCCTCGGCCTCTGGCAGCTCACGATGATCAGCATCGGCGCCACCCTCGGCACCGGCATCTTCGTCGTCCTAGGCGAGGCCGTCCCCAAGGCGGGCCCGGCCGTCACGCTCTCCTTCGTCATCGCCGGCCTCACCGCGCTCTTCTCGGCCCTGTCCTACGCCGAACTGGCCGGGACCATCCCGGTCGCCGGGTCCTCCTACTCGTACGCCTACGCCACCATGGGCGAGCTGGTCGCCTGGATCTGCGGCTGGTGCCTGGTCCTGGAGTACGGCGTGTCCGTGGCCGCCGTCGCCGTCGGCTGGGGCGAGTACCTGAACGAGCTGCTCGACGGCACCATCGGTGTCACCCTCCCCGCGGTCCTGTCCGCCCCGCCCGGCGACGGCGGCATCTTCAACCTGCCCGCGCTGATCGTCGTACTCCTGGCCATGACCTTCCTGCTCGGCGGCGCCCGCGAGTCCGCCCGGGCCAACACGATCATGGTCGTCGTGAAGATCGCCGCCCTGGTGCTCTTCTGCGCGATCGGCGTGCAGGGCTTCCGCTCCGGCAACTACGAGCACTTCATGCCGCTCGGCATGGCCGGGGTGAGCGCGGCCGGCGCGACCCTCTTCTTCTCCTACATCGGCTTCGACGCCGCCTCCACCGCCGGTGAGGAGGCGAAGAACGCCCAGCGCGACCTGCCCCGCGCGATCATGCTGTCCCTGGTCATCGTCACGGTGCTGTACGTCCTGGTCGCGGCCGTCGCCGTCGGCGCCAAGCCGTGGCGGACCTTCACCGACTCCGAGGCCTCCCTCGCGCAGATCATGACCGACGTCACCGGGCAGAGCTTCTGGGGCACCCTGCTGGCCTTCTGCGCGGTCGTCGCCATCGCCAGCGTCGTGCTGACCGTCCTCTACGGCCAGACCCGCGTCCTGTTCGCCATGTCCCGCGACGGGCTGGTGCCCAAGGTCTTCAGCAAGGTCCACGCCAAGACCGGCGCGCCCCGCGCCAACACACTGATCGTCTCGCTGTTCTGCGGGGTCCTCGCCGCCGCCATTCCGCTGGGGCAGCTCGCCGACGCCACCAGCATCGGCACCCTCTTCGCCTTCGCCCTGGTCAACGTCGCCGTCGTGGTGCTGCGCCGGACCCGTCCCGACATGCGCCGCACCTTCCGGGTGCCGCTGTCGCCGGTCCTGCCCGCCCTCGGCTTCGCGTTCTGCGTCTGGATGATGGGCAGCCTGTCCACCGTCACCTGGGTGGTCTTCGGTGTCTGGATGGCCGTCGGGCTCGTGTTCTACTTCGTGTACGGCCACCGCCGCTCCCGACTCGCCACACCGGACCCGTCCGAGGGCCGGACGCACCAGAAGTGAAGTGAACGACCCGCAGTGCTGAACGATCTCGACGAACGCATCGTGCACGCCCTCGCCGAGGACGCCCGCCGCTCCTACGCGGACATCGGGCAGTCGGTCGGCCTCTCCGCGCCCGCCGTGAAACGGCGCGTGGACCGGCTGCGCGCCACCGGAGCCATCACCGGCTTCACCGTACGGGTCGACCCCGCCGCGCTCGGCTGGGAGACCGAGGGGTTCGTCGAGATCTTCTGCCGCCGCAACACCTCGCCCGAGACCATCCAGCGGGGCCTGGAGCGCTACCAGGAGGTCGTGGCCGCGTCCACCGTCACCGGGGACGCGGACGCGGTCGCCCAGGTCTTCGCCTCCGACATGCGGCACTTCGAACGGGTCCTTGAGCGGATCGCCGGGGAGCCGTTCGTGGAGCGCACCAAGTCCGTGCTGGTGCTCTCGCCGCTGCTGCGGCGCTTCTCGTCGGGCTCGCCCACGTAATCCGATGGGCAGGGCCCACGCAATTCGATGGGCAGGGCTCACGCAATCCGATGGGCAGGGCGGCGTGCGCCGTCTAGCATCGGTGCCATGACCTGGCGACATTGATCCACCCGCGCCACCCCCGACGCCGCCTCCCGAGGGCCGCCCCGGACGCCGTACCTCCGGTGTCCGATCCGCCCCCTCGGGAAGGCCTCATGACCGTCTCACCTCCGCCCGAGCGTGCCGCCACCGCGCCCGCCGGTACCCGTCGGCTCGTGCGCACGCTGTACGCCTCCGCGTTCTGCGACGAGTTCGTCCTGCTCTACCCGGTGTACGCGCTGCTGTTCGGCGACACCGGTCTGTCCGTCTGGCAGACAACCTCACTGTTCGCGCTGTGGTCGCTGACCGGCGTCCTGCTCGAAGTGCCCTCCGGCGCCTGGGCCGACGCCGTCTCCCGGCGGCTGCTGCTCGTCCTCGGCCCGCTGCTCACCGCGGCCGGCTTCGCCCTGTGGGTGCTCCTGCCCTCCTACGGCGCCTTCGCGCTCGGCTTCCTGCTGTGGGGCGCGGGCGGCGCGCTCGGCTCGGGCGCGCTGGAGGCGCTGGTCTACGACGAACTCGACCGGGCCGGTGCGGCCCACCAGTACGCCCGCGTCATGGGCCGGGCCCGGGCGATCGGCATCGCCGCGACCATGTCCGCCATGGGCCTGGCCGGACCGGTGTTCGCCTGGGGCGGCTACGACGCGGTGGGCGCGGCGAGCGTGCTGGCCTGCCTGGCCGGGGCGGCGGTGGCGACCCGGTTCCCCGAGCACCGCACACCCACGGGCGGCGGCGAACGCTGGTCCGCGGCGCTGCGTGCGGGACTCGCCGACGCCCGCGCCGACCGGTCCGTGCGCGGCGCGCTGCTCCTCGTACCGGCGGTGACCGCGGTGTGGGGCGCGCTTGACGAGTACACGCCGCTGCTGGCGCGCGACACCGGGGTGGCGCCCGAGACCGTGCCCTGGCTGCTGCTGGTGATCTGGGCCGGTGCCACGGCGGGGAGCCTGCTGGCCGGTGCGGCGGAGCGGCTGACCACCAACGGGTTCGCCGCCCTGCTCACCGGCTCCGCGCTCGCCCTGGCCGTGGGCGGCCTGACCGGCACACCGGCCGCCCTGCTCCTGGTGGCGCTCGCCTTCGGCGGCTTCCAGCTCGCGACCGTCCTGGCCGACGCCCGCCTCCAGCAGCGCATCGACGACACCGGGCGGGCCACCCTGACCTCGGTCGCGGGCCTCGGCACCGAGCTGGGCAACCTCGCCACCTACGGCGCCTACGCGGCGGCGGCCACGACGTGGGGCCACGGCACCGCCTTCGCGCTGTCCGCGGTGCCGTACGTCCTGACGGCGCTGCTGCTGGCTGCCGTACGGGCCCGGTCCTGATCCTCCGCCGGAGGGAGCGCAACGAATCGCCGTCCGGTGCCGGACGCACGCAACGATCCGCTCACCGGCGCGCAACAGGTCCGTCTTGTCCGGCCGAGGCCGCCGACCGTACCGTCTATCTGGCCCCCGACCCCCTTCCTTCCGGTGAGGAACACGCATGCGCACCGCCCTGCTCCAGAGCTCCGGCCGCCCCGGTTCCACCGCCGAGAACCTCAAGGTCCTCGACGAGGCCGCGGGCCGCGCCGCCGCCGCGGGTGCCGCGCTGCTCGTCACCTCCGAGCTGTTCCTGACCGGGTACGCCGTCGGCGACGAGATCGGCGTCCTCGCCGAGCCCGCCGACGGCGACGCGGCCGACGCGGTCGCGGAGATCACCGGGCGCCACGGCCTCGCGATCGCCTACGGCTACCCGGAGCGGTCCGGGGAGAGCGTCTTCAACTCCGTGCAGCTGGTCTCCGCCGACGGCACCCGGCTGGCCGACTACCGCAAGACCCACCTCTTCGGCTGCTTCGAGCGCGACCACTTCACCCCCGGCGGGCAGCCCGTCGTCCAGGCCGAGCTGAACGGCCTCACCGTCGGCCTGATGATCTGCTACGACGTGGAGTTCCCGGAGAACGTCCGCGCCCACGCCCTGGCCGGCACCGATCTGCTGCTCGTCCCGACCGCGCAGATGCACCCGTTCCAGTTCGTCGCCGAGTCCGTCGTGCCCGTGCGGGCCTTCGAGAACCAGATGTACGTCGCGTACGTCAACCGCGTGGGTCGCGAGGGCGAGTTCGAGTTCGTCGGCCTGTCCACCCTCGCGGGGCCCGACGGCATCGCCCGCGCCCGCGCCGGGCGAGCCGAGGAACTGGTCGTCGCCGACGTCGACCCGGCCCTCCTGGCCGCCTCGCGCGAGGCCAACCCGTACCTCGAGGACCGCCGCCCCGGCCTCTACGGCTCCCTCGCCTGAGCCCCGAACCGCGCGTCCAGCCCCCGTTCCACCCGTGCAAGGAGTCCGTACCCCATGACGTCCACCGTGCCCAACGCGATCGAGCACGCAGACGAGCAGCAGCCGCCGATCACCATGTTCGGGCCGGACTTCCCGTACGCGTACGACGACTTCCTCGCCCACCCCGCCGGACTCGGCCAGATACCCGCGACCGGTCACGGCACCGAGGTCGCGGTCATCGGCGGCGGCCTGTCCGGCATCGTGGCAGCCTACGAGCTGATGAAGATGGGCCTCAAGCCCGTGGTGTACGAGGCCGACCGGATCGGGGGACGCCTGCGCACCGTCGGCTTCGAGGGGTGCGACCCGTCCCTGACCGCCGAGATGGGCGCGATGCGCTTCCCGCCGTCCTCGACCGCACTCCAGCACTACATCGACCTGGTGGGCCTTGAGACCCGGGCCTTCCCCAACCCGCTGGCCGAGGCGACCCCCTCGACCGTCGTCGACCTCAAGGGCGAGTCGCACTACGCCGAGACGCTCGACGACCTGCCGCAGGTCTACCGGGACGTCGCCGACGCCTGGGCGAAGTGCCTCGAAGAGGGCGCCGACTTCTCCGACATGAACCGCGCCCTGCGCGAGCGCGACGTCCCCCGCATCCGGGAGATCTGGGCGAAGCTGGTCGAGAAGCTCGACAACCAGACCTTCTACGGCTTCCTGTGCGACTCCGAGGCGTTCAAGTCCTTCCGGCACCGCGAGATCTTCGGCCAGGTCGGCTTCGGCACCGGCGGCTGGGACACCGACTTCCCCAACTCCATCCTGGAGATCCTCCGCGTCGTCTACACCGAGGCCGACGACCACCACCGCGGCATCGTCGGCGGCTCGCAGCAGCTGCCGCTCAGGCTCTGGGAGCGCGAGCCGGAGAAGATCGTCCACTGGCCGTACGGCACCTCGCTGAAGTCCCTGCACGCGGACGGCGAGCCCCGCCCGGCCGTCACCCGGCTGACCCGCACCGCCGGCAACCGGATCACCGTGACCGACGCCGACGGCGACATCCGCACGTACCAGGCGGCGATCTTCACCGCCCAGTCCTGGATGCTGCTCTCGAAGATCGCCTGCGACGACTCGCTCTTCCCGATCGACCACTGGACCGCGATCGAGCGGACCCACTACATGGAGTCCAGCAAGCTCTTCGTGCCCGTGGACCGGCCCTTTTGGCTGGACAAGGACGAGGTCACCGGCCGGGACGTCATGTCGATGACGCTCACCGACCGCATGACCCGCGGCACCTACCTGCTCGACGACGGGCCGGACAAGCCCGCCGTCATCTGCCTCTCCTACACCTGGTGCGACGACAGCCTGAAGTGGCTGCCGCTGTCCGCGAACGAGCGGATGGAGGTCATGCTGAAGTCGCTCGGCGAGATCTACCCGAAGGTCGACATCAGGAAGCACATCATCGGCAACCCGGTGACGGTCTCCTGGGAGAACGAGCCCTACTTCATGGGCGCGTTCAAGGCCAACCTGCCGGGCCACTACCGCTACCAGCGCCGCCTGTTCACCCACTTCATGCAGGACCGGCTGCCCGAGGACAAGCGGGGCATCTTCCTCGCGGGCGACGACATCTCCTGGACGGCCGGCTGGGCCGAGGGCGCCGTCCAGACCGCGCTGAACGCGGTCTGGGGCGTCATGCACCACCTCGGCGGCGAGACCGACCCGACCAACCCGGGCCCCGGCGACCTGTACGAGGAGATCGCGCCGGTGGAACTCCCCGAGGACTAGCTGGTCTCCGGCCGGGACCTAGATCCCGGCCGCCCTCGCCTTCTCGTAGACCTGGGCGGCGACGTCCTTGAGTTCCTCGGCGTCACGCGTGGTGCTCTGCAGGTCGACGAGGATCTCGTCCAGGCCGATCTCGGCGTGCGCGACCAGGTCCTCGACGATCTGGTCGACGCCGCCCTGGAAGGGCCGACGGTCGGAGCCTTCGTAGTTCGCCGCGCTGTAGCGCGTGTTGACCCGCAGCACCGTCCGGATCGGTTCCGTACGGCCCCGCTCGGCGGCCAGCTCGCGCAGCCGCCGCCACTGCTCGGCGACGGCCCCGGCCCCCATGCCGGTCGGCAGCCAGCCGTCGGCGTGGTCGACCAGACGACGCCGGGCCCGGCCGCTGTCGCCCGCCGCCAGCAGGATGGGGATCGGCCGGGCGGGTTTGGGTCCGACCACCGCGGACGCGATCTTCGTGACCTCGCCGTCGTACACCACCGGGTCGGGACCCCACACCGCCCGGCACACCCCGATCAGCTCGTCGAGGGCGGCGCCGCGCTCGGCGAACGGCCGTACGGACGCCGCCGCGTACTCGTCGTGCGACCAGCCGGTGCCGAAGCCCGCCACCACCCGGCCGCCGCTCGCCGCGTCCAGCGAGGCCAGCGCCTTGGCGAGCTGGAACGGCACGTGCAGCGGGGCGACCAGCACGCTCGTGCCCAGCCGGGCCCGCTCGGTGGCCGCGGCGGCGAGGGCGAGGGTGACCAGCGGCTCCGCCACACTCCGGTACGTGTCCGGCCAGGGCACGCCCTCGATGCCGAACAGCCCCTGGGTCGCGGGCTCCGGGAACAGCGCGCGCTCGAACACCCACAGGCTCTCGTAGCCCGTCCGTTCCGCCGCGCGCGCCACGTCGGGGACGTCCTTGCCGATGTCGTACTGCCGCATCTGGGGGAGGCCGAGTCCGAGCCGTGTCGTCATACCGGGTGCTCCTTCGCAGTCGGGTGCGATGTTGCCCATGGTTCCAACCGGTTTCAACGTACAGCGATCGGCCGGAGGTTCCGGGAGCGCACACCGCCGAGGCACAGCGCCGAAGCACACCGGGGGACCGGCCGGATCAGTCCGGCAGCGGGGTGAGCAGCATGCGGCCCGCGAAACCCACCGCGCCGTCCAGCCGTTCGGTGAACTCCCCGGCGACGTCCGGCAGCCGGCGCAGCGCCCACAGCGCGCGGGCCGCCGCCCAGGTGGCCTCACGGGCGCGCTCCAGGCTCCAGGAGCCGAGCAGATGGGTCAGCGGGTCGGCGATCTGGAGGAGGTCGGGGCCCGGCATCAGCTCGTCGCGGATGCGCTCCTCCAGCGAGACGAGCAGATCGCCCACGCGGTCGAACTCGTCCTCCAGCTCGACGGGTTCGCATCCGAGCGTACGACAGGTGTCCACCACGGCCAGCGCGAGGTCGTGGCCGATGTGCGCGTTGATGCCCGCCAGCGCGAACTGCAGCGGCCGTACCCCGGGATGGCGGCGGAACTGGAACAGGGGGCGCCAGCACGCGGGCGGACGGCGGTCCTCCTCCGCCGCGTCCACGGCGGCCAGGTAGCGCTCCGCGAACCGCACGTCCAGCGCGGTCGCGGCCGAGGCGTCCGGGAACCGGCCGCCGTCGATGTGCCGGTCGACGGCCTCCGTGACGGCCAGGTAGACGCGGTTGAAGACGGCGATCCCGTCCCGGGCCGGCAGCGCCGTGTCGAGGACGCGCATCCGGGACAGGACGGCGTCCACCGTCAAGGCGGCCGTCGGGACTTGCTCGCAGTGCGCCATGGCGGCAGCGTCGCAGCTTTAGGCTGACGGCTGTGCCGCCGGGCCCGACGCTTCCCCAGAACGGGGGAACGCGCCCGCCGCGCGGGGGAGGGGGACCGTACGTGTCAGGCCGTCGTGCCCGGGGCCGGGCCGCTCGCCGGGCCGAGCGCGGGCGTGCCGCCGGGCGCGGTGCGATGGTCGCCGCGGCGTCCGTCGTGGTCGCGGTGGGGGTCGCCGCCGGGGTACTCACCGCGCTCGGCAACCAGGACGGCGGCGGTGCCGGCACCGCCCGTCCGCACGTGACCCACTCGGTGCGGCTGGACGCCCTGCCCGTCTCGCCGTCCCAGTCCCTGCCCCCGTCGGCTTCACCGTCGCGCTCCGCGTCGCCGTCCCCGACCCCGACCGCCGGGAAGCCGACTCCCGGCCCTTCGCCGAAGCGGACCCCCGCCACGCAGGAGCCCCGGACCACGGCCGCCGCCGGGCTCTACCGGCATCCCGACTCCCAGGTCGCCGACTGGGTCCGGACCCACCCCGGCGACCCGCGCCAGGAGGTCATCGCGTCCCGGATCGCCGGGCACCCGGCCGCCGTCTGGTTCACCGACCACACACCGGCCACCCTCACCGCCCGGGTCCGCGCCGTCACCTCCGCGGGTGCCGACCAGGGCCGGGTGCCGGTCCTCGTGCCCTACGCGATACCCGACCGCGACTGCGGCGGCCACTCCGAGGGCGGCGCGCCCGACCTCGACGCCTACGACGCCTGGATCGACCGGTTCGCCGCCGGGCTGGGCTCCGGCGAGGTGATCGTCGTGCTGGAGCCCGACTCGGTCGCCCAGTCCGGGTGCCTGTCCGCCGGTGAGCGCGCCGACCGCTTCGCCTCCCTGGCCCGGGCGGGCCGGGGGCTGAAGGACGCCGGTCCCCGCGCCCGGGTCTACTTCGACGCGGGCCACTCCGGCTGGCACGCGCCCGCCGAGCAGGCGGCCTGGCTGAAACAGGCCGGGGCCGCCTCGGCCGACTCCTCCGACGGGATCTTCAGCAACGTCTCCAACTTCCACGCCACCGCCGACGAGGTCGCCTACGGCCGCGCGGTCCTCGACGCCCTTGGCGGCCCGGCGAGCCTCGGCGCCGTCATCGACACCAGCCGCAACGGCAACGGCGCCCCGCCCGACGGGGAGTGGTGCGACCCGGCCGGCCGCAAGCTCGGCCGCCCGCCGACCCTCACCACCGGCATGGGGCGCATCGACGCCTACCTGTGGGTCAAGCTGCCAGGAGAGTCGGACGGCTGCCGGGGCGAGCCCGGGACGTTCACCCCGTCGTACGCCTACGAGCTGGCGCGCTGAGCCCCGCCGGCGCCCTCGCCGCCGGAGCCGCCGCCGTCGTCGGACTTCGCGTCGTACGACGACGTGCCCTCGTCGAGCAGCGGCTGCTGCGTCTTGAGGTGGGCCGGGGCGAAGGCGCGCAGCGCGTGGTAGCCGGTGATGACGACCAGGGTGCCGAGCGCGATGCCGCTCAGGGAGAAGGTGTCGGTGAACTCCATGCTGACGTTGCCGACGCCGATGATGATGCCCGCGGCGGCCGGTACCAGGTTCAGCGGGTTGCGCAGGTCCACCTTGGCGTTGACCCAGATCTGGGCGCCGAGCAGGCCGATCATGCCGTAGAGGATGACGGTGATGCCGCCGAGCACGCCGCCGGGGATCGCGGCGACGACCGCGCCGAACTTCGGGCACAGGCCGAAGAGCAGCGCGAAGCCCGCCGCGGCCCAGTAGGCGGCCGTCGAGTAGACCCGGGTCGCGGCCATCACGCCGATGTTCTCGGAGTACGTGGTGTTGGGCGGACCGCCGACGGCGGTGGAGAGCACCGAGCCGATGCCGTCGGCGGAGATCGCCGTGCCGAGCTTGTCGTCCAGGTTGTCGCCGGTCATCTCGCCGACCGCCTTGACGTGCCCGGCGTTCTCCGCGATCAGGGCGATGACGACCGGCAGGGCGACCAGGATCGCCGACCACTCGAAGCTCGGCCCGTGGAAGGCCGGCAGTCCGATCCAGTCGGCCTGGCCCACGGCGGAGAAGTCCAGCCGCCAGTGGTCGGTGAGCTTCCCGCTGCCGTCCACCGAGTGGATCTTCCCGAAGATCCGGTCCAGGGCCCAGGACAGGACGTACCCGAAGACCAGCCCCAGGAAGATCGCGATCCGGGACCAGAAGCCGCGCAGGCACACCACGGCCAGCCCGGTGAAGAGCATCACCAGCAGCGCCGTCCACTGGTCCTGCGGCCAGTAGGTGGAGGCGGTCACGGGGGCCAGGTTGAAGCCGATCAGCATCACCACGGCACCGGTGACCACCGGCGGCATCGCGGCGTGGATGATCCGCGCCCCGAACCGCTGCACGGCGAGCCCCACCAGGAACAGCGCGACGCCGACGACGAGGACCGCGCCGGTCACCGTGGCGCTGGTGCCGCCCTGGGCCCGGATCACCGCGGCGACGCCGACGAAGGAGAGCGAGCAGCCGAGGTAGCTGGGCACCCGGCCGCGGGTGGCGAGCAGGAAGATGACGGTCGCCACGCCCGACATCATGATCGCGAGGTTGGGGTCCAGGCCCATCAGGACCGGAGCCACGAACGACGCACCGAACATGGCCACCACGTGCTGGGCGCCCAGCCCGGCCGTGCGGGGCCACGAGAGTCGTTCGTCGGGGCGGACCACCGCTCCGGGGGCGGGCACCTTGCCGTCCCCGTGCAGCTTCCAGCGCACGCCGAGGTCCATGGTGAGGTTTCGCTTTCTCTGTACCGAGGTCTGTCCGGACCATTGTCAGGGGTGCCCGGCCGTGCGGTTGACCTGCACCCTTCCCCGCGGGGTGTCCTGAGCGTCCGCTTAGGATGGTGGCGGTTCCCCCGTACGCCGACGCCGCGCGTACCCGCACGCACCACCCAGGAGTCCGCCGTGACCGCCGAAGCGCCCGCCGCCCCCGTCCCGCCCGCCGTGCCGTACGGGCGGCTCGTCCCCGTCACCGTCCACTTCGACGACCTGGACGCGCTCGGGCTGCTGCACAACGCCCGCTACCCGGTGATGGTCGAGCGGGCCTGGACGGAGCTGTGGGCCGGGTGGGGCGTCCGGTTCGAGGGCAACTGGGCGGCGGCCGGCGACGCCTGCAACGCGGTCAGGGAACTGGCGATCGGCTACGAGGCGCCGGTCACCCGGCCGGGCACGTACGGTGTCCACCTCTGGCTGGACCGGCTCGGCACCACCGGGCTGACCTACGGCTTCCGGTTCTGCTCGGCGGACGGCGCCACCACCTACGCCCGCGGCACCCGGGTGCTGGTCCGGCTGGACTCCCGGACGCTGCGCCCGGCGCCGTGGAGCGAGGCGTTCAGGACTGCCGGTCGGGCACTTCTGCGACCGGCGGACTGATCTTCGGGCGGTTGCGGTCCCCGGCCCGCAGCACCCGCGCGAACACCACCAGGCAGCAGGCCAGCAGGGTCACCAGACCGAACGACACCACCAGACTGGTCGCCTGGGCCAGACCGCCGATCGCGCTCGGCGCGACCAGACCGGAGGTGTACGTGATGGTGGCGACGCCCGCGATGGCCAGGCTCGGATTGGAGCCCGCCCGGCCGGCCGCGGCGAAGCACAGCGGGACGACCACGGCGATGCCGAGGCCCATCAGCGCGAAGCCGGTCATCGCCACCGCCGGATGGCCGGCGACCACGACGAGCAGACCGCCGAGAGCGGCCAGCACACCGCTCACCCGGACGGTGCGCACCGCGCCGAACCGGTCCACCACCTTGTCACCGGCCAACCGCGCCAGCGCCATCGTCAGCGTGAAGCCCGTCGTGCAGGCCGCCGCCAGACCGGCCGAGGTCTCCAACTCGTCCCGCAGATAGACCGCGGACCAGTCCAGGCTCGCGCCCTCCGCGAACACCGCGCAGAACCCGACCGCGCCGATCAGCAGCGCCGACCTGGGCGGCAGTGCGAAGCGCGGCGGCGGGTCCTCGTCCTCGGCGGGCTGGAGGTCCAGCACCCAGGTGCAGGCGACCAGGCCCGCCACGGTCAGCACCGCGGCGGCCAGGAGGTGGTGCGTCCGGGCGTCCGTGCCCAGGTGGGCGGCGAGCGTGCCCGCCGCCGAACCGATCAGCGCGCCCGCGCTCCACATGCCGTGCAGTCCGGACATGATCGACTTGTCGAGACGGTTCTCGATCTCGACGCCCAGGGCGTTCATCGCCACGTCCGACATGCCCGCCGTGGCGCCGTAGACGAACAGCGCGAGGCAGAGGGTGAGCAGGTTCGGGGCGAGGGAGGGCAGGACCAGCGCCAGCGTCCACAGGGCCAGCAGACCGCGCAGGGCGGTACGGGCGCCGAAGCGGTGGCTGACGCTCCCGGCCAGCGGCATGGCGAGGGACGCGCCGAGCGCCGGGAAGGCCAGCGCCAGCCCCAACTGGCCCGCGCTCACGTCGGCGTGGTCCTGGATCCACGGCACGCGGGTCGCGAAGGAGCCGGTGACGGAGCCGTGCACGGCGAACACGGCCGCCACGGCGTACCGGGCGTGCTTCACCTCGCGCCGCCCGTAGGTCGCTGTGCTCATGGTCCACCCCTCCGTGTCCTTCAGTCCGCGGCGTAAACTATCAGGGACCCTGCCTGATAGATAGCGGGTTACCGGCGTGGGTCCCGCGCCGCAGATCTGGAAGGATCCCGGCATGCCCGCATCCCCGAGCACCGCCCGGGCCATCAACGACCGGCTCGCCCTGCACCTCCTCCAGCGGGAAGGACCGTTGACGGCAGGGCAGTTGAAACAGCTGACCGGCCTGTCCCGGCCCACCGTCGCCGACCTCGTCGAACGCCTCACCGTCTCCGGACTGATCGAGGTGGCGGGGGAGTCGGGCGAGCAGCGCCGCGGCCCCAACGCCAAGCTGTACGGGATCGTCGCCGGGCGCGCGTACCTCGCCGCCCTCGACGTACGCACCGGGGGCGTCGCCGTGCTCGTCTCCGACCTGCTCGGCCGGGTCCTCGCCGAGGGCTCCGTGCCGATCGACGACCACTCCGGCACCGGTCCCGCGGTGGAGCGGGCGGTGGGCCTGGTCGAGCGCGCGGTCAAGGAGGCCGGCGCCGACCGGCTGCACACCGTCGGCATCGGCGCGCCCGGCCTGATCGACCCGGTCGGCGGCGAACTCCGGGACTCCAGCGGGCTGCCCGAGTGGCACCGTCGGCTGATGGCCGCCCTCCAGGAGAAGTTCCCCGAGGCGCGGGTCGGCGTGGAGAACGAGACCAACCTCGCCGCCCTGGCCGAACAGCGCGACGGCGCGGCCCGGGACCGCGACACCTTCGTCCTGCTCTGGCTCGGCCTCGGCATCGGCGCCGCCGTCGTCCTCGACGGCACCCTGCGCCGGGGTGTCTCCGGAGGCGCGGGCGAGATCGGCTTCATGCCGGTGCCGGGCACCGCGGGCCTGCCCTCCGCCACCGACTGCGACGGCGGCTTCCACTCCGTGGCGGGGTCGGCGGCGGTGACCGCCCTCGCGGCGGAGCACGGCGTGACGGCACGGCCCGACGGGCCCGAGCCGCACGCCGCCGCGCTGGTCCGCAAGGCGGTACGCGGCTCGGCGTCCGGTGACGACCCGGCCGCCGAGCGGTTCCTCGACGCGCTCGCCGACCGCGTCGTCCTCGGCGCCGCCGCCGTCGTCTCGGTCCTCGACCCAGGCTGCCTGGTCCTCGCCGGTGAGATCGGCCAGGCCGGCGCCGCCACCCTCGCCGACCGCGTCCAGCACCGCCTCACCCGGATGTCCCCGCTGGCCACGGAGGTACGGCCCAGCACCCTGGGCGGCGGCGCGGTACTGCGCGGCGCCCTGCTCACCGCCCGCGACCGCGCCCAGGACGACCTCTTCGCCCCGCCGGACCGCTAGCCCGCGGCGCTCGGGGCCGGGGGTTCCGGCTCGGGGAATGCCGACGGGGCCGCCGCCAGCCACACCAGTACCGCCGGGAGCAGTACCGCCGTTCCCAGCAGGGCCAGGAAGCCCGCGGCGCTCGCCGCCGAGAGGGGCTCAAGGTGCCGGGCGTGGAACAGGAGATGGGCGACGGAGGAGACCAGGTAGGCCACCAGGGCCGTCAGCACCAGGCGGCGTTCCATCGTCGCCACCGCCGCGCAGAGCACCACGGCCAGCGCGAGGCTCGCCCCGCCGAAGTCCTGGAGCAGATGCTCGTTGTACGGCGGCAGGTGCGACACCCACGGCCATTTCCAGAACTGCTCGGGCAGCAGCAGGATCCACAGCCCCAGCACCACCTGGCCGCCCGCGAGCAGTCCGAGCCCCGTCCGCAGCCACGTCCGTCTGCTCATCCGCGCCGCCCGCCCTCTCCGCCGCCGAACCGCCCCGCCGGGTACTCCTCGAACGCGCCCGTCCCGACCGCGCGGTAAGTCCTACCCGTCGAGCGGCGCGTTCACCACCGTCGCGCGGCTCCCACGGCACCGCACCCCGCCGGAGTGCGGCAGGGTGCGGTGGGGTGACCCGGCGGCGGGCAAGGGCCTTCGTCACCGCCGCCGGGCCCGTTCGGGTGGGGTCAGCAGGCGCCGAGGTCCTGCCAGACACCCCATTCGCCGGTGGTTCCGGGCTCCTCGCCCTTCGTCCACCACTTGGACTTCCACGTGTGCCCCCGATGGGACACGCTGATTCCGCCGCCGTACGACGCGGCCGCGTCCCAGGCCGGGGCGGCGCACGGCCCGGTGCCGTCCGTCGGGCTGGGGCTCGGCCCCGGCGACTGGGTGCCCGTCGGCGTCGGCGTGGGGGTCGGCGTCTGCGCCCCCGGGTCCACCACGGTCGTGCCCCGGGCGAGATCGCCGGTAAGGGCGTACGCCTTGCCGCCGATCGTCACCGTCCAGTTCGACGGCGTCGACACGGGCAGGTAGTAGTTGAACGACAGGTCGACGGTCGCGCCCGGCGCCAGCGACTGCCACGCCGGGAGCTTCAGCGCCACCCGGTGGAAGTCACCCTTCAGACCGCCCACGTTGCCGCCCGTGTGGTCGCTGCTGACGACCTTGGTGCCGAAACCGGACTGGTCGGAGGCGTTCCCGGGGGCCGAGGTCGCGTAGTCGAACCGGAACTCGGTCCCGCCCGGCAGCGCGGTCTTCGTGCGGTTCGTGATCCGCAGCCTGGGCGTGATCGGGTAGTTGGAGTCGCCCAGCTTGAAGTCCGTGAACTCCACGTCCACGTCCACGGCCTGAGCGGGCAGGTCCGCGTTCGACTTCCTCGCGCCGTACGGCGCGGCCGACTTGAACCTGTCGTACATCAGCGAGGTGAGGGTGTCGCCCGTCTCGTACTGGCCCTTGGCGGCGTCCCAGCCGTAGTCGCCGGCCAGCTCCCAGATCATCGTGCCGCCGATGCCGCGGTCCACCACGTAGTCGGCCTTGGCCCCGACCGACTGCTCGTCCTCGGTGGAGAGGAAGACCTTCTTCTCGGCGTTCCACAGCCAGGGGGCGACCAGCGTCGAGTCGTACTTGCGGGCGTACGTGCCGGTCAGCTTCGTGTCCGCCGGGAAGCCGTAGTCGGTGACGTAGTCGCCGACGATGCCCTTCTCCAGGTTCTTGGCGTGCCACATCGGGTTGGAGCCCGCCGGGGACTCCTTGCCGTTGGTGTCGAGGTCGTGCCAGAGGTTGTCGATGCCGACGGCGCCGTCACCGCACTTGGTCAGGCCCGAGCCCGCCGGACAGGAGGCGGCGGACGCCTTGCCCCACAGCCCGTCGGTCCCGCCCTGCACGTTCTTGTGGCCGCGGGTGTAGTACGGCAGGCCGATGTTGATGCGGCCGGCCGGCATCGAGCCGCGGAAGTAGTGGTACGCCCAGTCGGTGTTGAGGTAGCCGATGCCGCCGTACTGGGCACTGCCGTAGACGCCCGCGGCGGCCAGCTCGGCGTCCTTGCCGTCGTCGAAGAGGGAGGCGTTCGGGCCGACGTACTCGTTCCAGGCGCCGTGCAGGTCGTACGACATGATGTTGACGTAGTCCAGGTACTTCTGGACCTGGAAGGTCTCCATGCCGCGCAGCAGGTACCCGGAGGACGGCGCGGCGACGGAGAGGAGGTAGTGCCTGCCGTCCGCGGCGCCCGCGCGGTCGAGCTTCTCGCGCAGCGTCTTCATCAGCGCCGCGTAGCCCTTGACCAGACCGGCCCGGCGGCCGTTGGCGAAGGACCAGTCGAGCGGGTTGCCCGCGTCCTTCATCGTGGTCGGGTACTCGTAGTCGATGTCGACGCCGTTGAAGCCGTACTTCCGGACGAAGTCGACCGCCGAGTCGGCGAAGGTGTCGATGCCGGCCTGGTTGACGGAGCCGTCGGCGTGGGTGGCCATCGAGTAGAAGCCGCCCGAGTCCACGCGCGAGCCGTCGTCCGCGAAGTAGCCGCCCGTCTCGGCCCAGCCGCCCACCGAGATCATCGTCTTGACGTCCGGGTGCTGCTTCTTGAACTTGTTGAGCAGGTTGAAGTGGCCCTTGTAGGGGAGGGCCGGGTCCATCTCGGCGCCCGCGACCCCGGGCCAGGTCATGCCGGTCGCCGCGTTCTTCTCGCCGTCCGAGCCCACGGAGAGCCGGTTGCCGCCGTCGACGTGCGCGAAGGCGTAGTTGATGTGGGTGACCTTGTCCCACGGGATGTCCGAGGCCAGGTACGCCGGCTTGCCGTCCTTGCCCGTGCGCCAGCCGGTGAAGTACCCGATCACCCGGCGCGGGTGGTCGGCGCCCATCTTCTCCCGGCCCTCGGCGTCGTAGATCGAGCAGTGGGGGACGTCGGCACCGGGGGTCTCGTAGAGGCCGTCGGGGCGGCAGGACTCCTGGTCGGCGGCCTGCGAGGCGGTCGCCGGGAGCCCGGCGAACAGCAGGCCGGCGACGGCGGCGACGGCCGCGAACAGGGCGGGCCCCGCTCTGTGGCGGGATCTGGAGCGTGACGGGGAAGGCACAGTCGGTTCCTCTCCACGGAAGTTGCGCAGACCCTAGAGAGGACTAGACCAGTGCGTCAATAGGTATGGACCAATCTCGACACCGTCGGTTGACCGACCAGTTGGGGCGGTCGTGACCAGGCCCAGAGGCCTGGGCGAGCGTTCTGTGAGCCACTCCACACATTCCGTTCGCGTGGACGGGGATCAGTCGTGGCACACTGGTCGTGTACCAGAAGCAGCGCACTCCGGGGTCGGTGAAAGTCCGAACCGGCGGTTACAGTCCGCGACCCGGTCGCCTCCAGCGACCGGTTGACCAGGTGAAATTCCTGGACCGACGGTTAAAGTCCGGATGGGAGGCAGTGCGCGGCGGGCGAGCACATGTGCGCGCCGCCGATTTCTGGGCGTGCCCGTCACGGGTGCGTCCCGTCCGGCGTCGCTCCGGTGTCCTCGTTCGTGACTCTGTCGTTCCGACAGCCCCGGAGTCCGTGCCCGAAGAGGCAGGAGGACCCGGGAAGTGTTCACCGGAATCGTCGAAGAGCTGGGCGAGATCACCGCTGTCGAGACCCTCGGCGACGCCTGTCGCTTCCGCCTGCGCGGCCCCGTGGTCACCGAAGGTGCCCGGCACGGCGACTCCATCGCCGTCAACGGCGTCTGCCTCACGGTCGTCGACCACGAGGGCGACGAGTTCACCGCCGACGTGATGGCCGAGACCCTGAACCGCTCCAGCCTCGGCGCCCTCGCCGTCGGCTCCCGCGTCAACCTGGAGCGCCCGACCGCCGTCGGCGCCCGGCTCGGCGGCCACATCGTGCAGGGACACGTCGACGGCACCGGCGAGATCCTGGAGCGCAAGCCCTCCGAGCACTGGGAGATCGTCAAGATCTCGCTGCCCGCCGACCTCGCCCGCTACGTCGTGGAGAAGGGCTCCGTCACCGTCGACGGCATCAGCCTCACCGTCGTCGACGCGGGCCCCGACTTCTTCACCGTCAGCCTCATCCCCACCACCCTCGCCCTGACCACGCTGGGCCACAAGCAGCCCGGCGACCCGGTCAACCTCGAGGTCGACGTCATCGCGAAGTACGTCGAGCGGCTGCTCGGCACGCAGGGGAGCACCCGGTGAACTGGCTCAACTCCGAGGCGTTCACGCTCTTCGACCAGCACATCAAGTGGTCCGACATGATCGGCAACGTGATCGGTCTGCTCGGCCTCGCCCTCGGCTGGCGGCGCTCGATCTGGACCTGGCCCGTGCAGTTCGTCTCCGGACTCGTCCTCTTCGCGGCCTTCGCCACCGCCCACCTCTCGGGCAGCGCCGGCAAGCAGATCGTCGTCATGGTCGTCGCAGTCTGGGGCTTCTGGCAGTGGAACCGCGGCCGGCAGCAGACCCAGGACGGCTCCGTCGCCGTACGGTTCGCCACCTGGCGCGAGCGCGGCGCGCTGGTCGCCGCGGCCGCCGTCGGCACCCTCGCGGTGGGCGCCCTGTTCACCGCCTACCCCACCCTCTCCTGGGACCCCTGGCCCGACGCGTACATCTTCGTCGGCACCGTCGTCGCCATGTACGCCCAGGCCCGCGGCATGGTCGAGTTCTGGTTCGCCTGGCTGCTGGTCGACCTCGTCGGCGTCCCGCTGAACTTCGCCAACGGCTTCGCGTTCTCCGGCTTCGTCTACGTCCTCTACGGCGCGCTCGTCCTGTGGGGCCTGCGCGACTGGTGGCTGCGCTCGCGCAACGCGGCCCGCCCCCTCCCGGAAGGAGCGCCCGCATGACCACGGCACCCATCCTCTACAGCCCCGACGGCATCGACGACCTCTCCCTCGACCCGGTCGAGCAGGCCGTCGCGGACATCGCCGCCGGTCGCCCGGTCGTGGTCGTCGACGACGAGAACCGGGAGAACGAGGGCGACCTCGTCATCGCCGCCGAGAAGGCGACCGAGGAGATCGTCGCCTTCATGATGACCGAGTGCCGCGGCTTGATCTGCGCGCCCATGGAGGGCGAGGAACTGGACCGGCTCCGGCTCCCGCAGATGGTCGACGACAACACCGAGTCGATGAAGACCGCCTTCACCGTCTCCGTGGACGCCACCGCCGCCCACGGCGTCAGCACCGGCATCTCCGCCGCCGACCGCGCCACCACCCTCCAGCTCCTGGCGAGCGGCACCGCCGAACCCACCGACCTGGTCCGCCCCGGGCACGTCTTCCCGCTGCGCGCCCGCCCCGGCGGCGTCCTCGTCCGCAACGGGCACACCGAGGCCGCCGTCGACCTCGCCCGCCTCGCCGGACTGCGCCCGGCCGGTGCCATCGTGGAGATCGCCGGTGAGGACGGGCGCATGCTGCGGCTGCCCGAGCTGATCCCGTTCGCCCGCAAGCACGGCCTGACGATCATCTCCATCGAGGACCTCATCGCCTACCGGCGCAGCGAGGAACCCACCGTCCGCCGCGAGGCCGAGGTCCACCTGCCCACCCGGCACGGCGAGTTCACGGCGTACGGCTACCGCTCCACGGTCGACGGCGTCGAGCACATCGCCCTCGTGCACGGCGACCTCGGCGACGGCCAGGACGTCCTGGTCCGCGTCCACTCCGAGTGCCTCACCGGCGACGTCTTCGGCTCCCTGCGCTGCGACTGCGGCCCCCAGCTCGACGCCTCCCTGGACCGCATCCAGGCCGAGGGCCGGGGAGTCGTCGTCTACCTGCGCGGCCACGAGGGACGCGGCATCGGCCTGATGTCCAAGCTGCGCGCCTACGAACTCCAGGAGCGCGGCCGGGACACCCTCGACGCCAACCTGGAACTCGGCCTGCCCGCCGACGCCCGCGACTACGGCGCCGGAGCCCAGATCCTCCGGGACCTCGGGGTACGCGCCGTGCGCCTGATGACCAACAACCCGGACAAGAGCGAGGCCCTGGAACGGCACGGCATCACGGTCGGCGGCCGCGAGCCCATGCCCGTCCAGGCCGGCGAGCACAACCTCCGCTACCTGCGCACCAAGCGGGACCGGATGGGACACGACCTGCCCTGGCTGGACACGACCCCCGTGTCCACCTGCGGCAACCAGTAAGCAAGCACGACGAGGAGACACGTGAGCGGCAAGGGTGCACCGGAACTGTCCGTACGCAACGTCGGGGACCTCAGGGTCGCCGTGATCGCGTCGCAGTGGCACGACAAGGTGATGGACGGACTGGTGGACGGCGCCCTGCGCGCCCTGCACGAGCTGGGGATCGACGAGCCGACCCTGCTCAGGGTCCCCGGCAGCTTCGAGCTGCCGGTGGTCGCCAAGGTCCTCGCGGGCCGCGGCTACGACGCGGTCGTCGCCCTCGGCGTCGTCATCCGCGGCGGAACCCCCCACTTCGACTACGTCTGCCAGGGCGTCACCCAGGGCCTGGTCCAGGTGTCCGTGGAGACCGGCGTCCCCGTCGGCTTCGGCGTCCTCACCTGCGACACCGAGGAGCAGGCCCTGGACCGGGCCGGTATCGAGGGCTCCAGCGAGGACAAGGGACACGAGGCGGTGACCGCGGCCGTCGCCACGGCGGCCACGCTCCGCTCCGTATCCGAACCGTGGCGCTAGCCCGGCCGGCACTACGCGTAAAGTGGGCGGCACCATGTCCAAGAAGACTTTCGAGGAGCTGTTCACCGAGCTCCAGCACAAGGCCGCCAGCGGCGACCCCGCCACCTCCCGCACCGCCGAACTGGTGGACAAGGGCGTCCATGCCATCGGCAAGAAGGTCGTCGAGGAGGCCGCCGAGGTCTGGATGGCCGCCGAGTACGAGGGCAAGGACGCCGCCGCGGAGGAGATCTCCCAGCTGCTGTACCACGTCCAGGTGATGATGGTCGCCCGCGGCATCTCCCTGGACGACGTCTACGCCCACCTGTAAGTCACAGCACTGCCCTTCTCCCACCCCTTCACGCAAAGGAAGCCGACCTCATGCTGCGCATCGCCGTCCCCAACAAGGGTTCCCTGTCAGGCCCCGCGGGGGAGATGCTGCATGAGGCCGGCTACCAGCAGCGCCGCGAGGCCAAGGAACTGCGGATCGTCGACCCGACCAACGAGGTCGAGTTCTTCTACCTCCGCCCCCGCGACATCGCGATCTACGTCTCCTCCGGCAAGCTCGACATCGGCATCACCGGCCGCGACCTGCTGATCGACTCCGGCGCCGACGCCGAGGAGATCCTCCCGCTCGGCTTCGCCCGCTCCACCTTCCGCTTCGCCGGCAAGCCGGGCACCGCGAACGGCGTCACGGACCTCAAGGGCCGCACTGTCGCCACCTCCTACGAGGGCATCGTCGCCGCCCACCTCGCCGAGCAGGGCGTCGACGCCTCCGTCGTCCACCTGGACGGTGCCGTCGAGACCGCCATCGAGCTGGGCGTCGCCGAGGTCATCGCGGACGTCGTCGAGACCGGCACCTCCCTGCGCAACGCGGGCCTGGAGGTCTTCGGCGAGCCCATCATGAAGTCCGAGGCCGTCGTCATCCGCCGCTCGAAGGCGGAGCCCGACGCCACCAGCGAGCCCAAGGTCCAGCAGTTCCTGCGCCGTCTCCAGGGCGTCCTGGTGGCCCGGACGTACGTGATGATGGACTACGACTGCCGGGTGGAGCAGCTGGAGAAGGCCGTCGCCCTCACCCCCGGCCTGGAGTCGCCCACCGTGTCCCCGCTGCACAACGAGGGCTGGGTCGCCGTCCGCGCGATGGTCCCGGCCAAGGAGGCCCAGCGGATCATGGACGACCTCTACGAGATCGGCGCCCGGGCCATCCTGACCACGGCCATCCACGCCTGCCGGCTCTGACCCGCCGCCCGCCGTACCAGGAGCACGACCGGAGCCACACCATGCCCGACACCACGCCGGACGACCTGCCGGCCCTGCCCGTCACCTTCCGTCCGGGCCGCACCCGTGCCGTCCTGATCGTCCTCGCGGTGCTCGCCTTCGCGACCATCACGGCGGTCGGGATGGTGCTGCACGGCCTCGGCCCCGGTGAGCGCCTCAGCTTCGTGTTCACGGCCCTCGTCCTGGCCGCCGTGCTGCTCCTGCTGGCCAGGCCCCGGGTCGTCGCCGACGAGACGGGCGTGACCGTGGTCAATCTGACCGCCAGGCGCCACCTCGCCTGGCCCGAGATCCTCCGCGTCAACCTCCGGCAGGGCGACCCCTGGGTCTTCCTCGACCTCAGCGACGGCACCAGCCTGCCCGCGCTCGGCATCCAGCCGGGCATCGCCAGGCAGCGCGCCCTCGCCGACGCGCGCGCCCTGCGCGACCTCGTGGAGGCCCGGTCCGGTGCCCTCCCCGAGGCTCCGCGTGACTGACGCGGCGCCGCCGACCCTGCCGCGGGCACCCTTTTCGTGATTAATCTGGGAACGAGGACGCGGCCCGTCGCGTCCTCGCCCCGTCGCTCCGCCCGGTGCGCGGGGTTCCTGCTACCCGAGGAGTGACTCCCTCCGGCGATGGACGGACCGTCCTGCAGTACCTGCGCCGCCCCTTGTTGTGACACCCCACAGGCGGCGGCATCATGACCACCCCCCTGCTGCTCCTGGCAGCCGCGTTCCTGCTGATCCTCGCCAACGGCTTCTTCGTCGCGGCCGAGTTCGGCCTGGTGACCGTGGAGCGGCCCGACGCCGAACAGGCCGCCGCGGCAGGCGACCGGCGCGCCCACCGGGTCGTCGAGTCCCTCAAGGAGCTGTCCTTCCAGCTCTCCGGCACCCAGCTCGGGATCACCATCACCTCCCTCGTCGTCGGCATGCTCGCCGAACCGGCGCTCGCCCGGCTGCTCGACGGCCCGTTCACGGCGATCGGCGTCCCCGACGGCGCCGTGTCCGGCGTGTCGGTCGTCGTCGGCATGCTGCTGGCCTCCGCCGTGCAGATGGTGATCGGCGAGCTGGTGCCCAAGAACTGGGCGGTGTCGAAGCCGCTCCAGGTCGCCCGCTTCGTCGCCGGGCCCCAGCACGCCTTCGCCCGGCTCTTCCACCCGGTGATCGCCGCGCTCAACACCGTGGCCAACCGCCTGGTCCGCGCCCTGGGCATCGAACCCGCCGAGGAACTGGCCTCCGCCCGCACCCCCGGCGAACTGGTCTCCCTGGCCCGGCACTCGGCCCGGGCCGGCGCCCTGGAACAAGACACCGCCGACCTCTTCGTACGGACCCTCTCCCTCGGCGAACTGACCGCCCAGCACGTCATGACCCCCCGTGTGAAGGTCAGCGCCCTGCACTCCACGGCCACCGCCGAGGACGTCGTCAATCTGACCCGCGCCACCGGTCTGTCCCGCTTCCCCGTCTACCGGGAGAAGATCGACGAGATCGTCGGCATGGTCCACCTCAAGGACGCCCTCGCGGTCCCCGTGCACGACCGGCTGCGCACCCCGGCAGGCCGGATCGCCCGCCCCGCGCTGCTGGTGCCCGAGACCCTGCCGGTACGGCCGCTGCTGACCCGCCTGCGCAGCGAGCAGCCCATCGCGGTCGTGGTCGACGAGTACGGCGGCACGGCAGGCGTCGTCACCCTGGAGGACATCGTCGAGGAGATCGTCGGCGAGGTCCGCGACGAGCACGACGGCCTCGACGCGCCCGAACTCGCCCCCGCCCCGCCCGAGGACGGACGCCCCGCCTGGGACGTCGACGGCAGCTGCCGCGTCGACGTCCTGCGACGCGTCGGCCTCCAGGCGCCCGAGGGACCGTACGAGACGGTGGCCGGACTCGTCGCCGACCTGCTCGGCCGCATCCCGGCCGTCGGCGACCGCGCGGAACTGCCCGGCTGGCGGCTCTCCGTCCGCCAGGTCGGCCACTACCGCGCCGAGCGGATACGACTGGTGCGCACCGCCGCGGTCTCCGCGCTGGAGGCGGTCCGATGAGCGTCCTGCAACTCCTCTTCGCCGCGCTGCTCGTGCTCGCCAACGGCTTCTTCGTCGGCGCCGAGTTCGCCCTCGTCTCCGTGCGCCGCAGCCAGATCGAACCCCTCGGCACCGCCCGCGCCCGACAGGTGCTGTACGGCCTGGAACGGCTGCCGCAGATGATGGCCGCCGCCCAGTTCGGCATCACCGTCTGCTCGCTGACCCTCGGCGCCGTCGCCGAACCGACCGTCGCCCACCTGCTGGAGCCGGTCTTCGAATGGATCCACCTGCCGCACGGCGTGATCCACCCGCTCGGCTACGTCATCGCGCTGGCCGCCGTGGTCTTCTGCCACCTCGTCATCGGCGAGATGGTCCCGAAGAACCTCGCGATGGCCGCTCCCGAGAAGGCCGCGCTGTGGCTCAGCCCCGGCCTCGTCGCCTTCGCCCGCCTGTGCAGGCCCATCACCGTGGCGCTCGGCGCCTGCGCCCAGGGCATCCTGCGGCTCTTCCACGTCGAGCCCAAGGACGAGGTCGAGGCCGTCTTCACCAGCGAGCAGCTCAACCGCCTGGTGGAGGACGCCGGCCAGGCGGGGCTCCTCGACCCGGAGGAGCAGGAACGCCTGGAGGACGCCCTGGAACTGGGCTCCCGCCCGGTTACGGACGTCCTCCTCGGGCGCGAGTCCCTGGTGACGGTCAGCCCCTCGGTCACGCCCGGGGAGATCGTCGCGCTCACCGCCCGCACCGGGTACTCGCGCTTCCCGATCGCGGTGGACCAGGGTGCCTTCATGGGCTACCTGCACGTCAAGGACGTCCTCGACCTGGAGGAGTCCGACCGCGCCGTCCCGCAGCACCTGTGGCGCCCGATGACCACGCTGCGCCCCGAACTCCCCCTGGACGACGCCCTCACGGTGATGCGCCGCGCGGCGACCCACCTGGCCCAGGTCACGGACGCGTCCGGGAGGGTGCTCGGCCTGGTCGCGCTGGAGGACGTACTGGAACTCCTGGTCGGCGAGGTGCGGGACCCGGCCCACCGGGAGGTGACTCTGGCCACCTAGGGGGTGTCGTTTGGATCTTGCCGGGGTCGCGGGGTCTGGCACGCACATCTGCGGCGTTGTCGTCGGTTGCCAGGGCTCCGCCCTGTCGCCCTCCTCCGCCTTGCAGCTGCACGCTCCCCCACGCTCGGCTTCGCTCGCGCGGGAGGGACCCCCATCGCCCCCGCTCGGGTCGGCAACAAGGCGCCGTCAACCGGAGCCGGCCTGATCCAAACGACACCCCCTAGCCCCAGCCGCGGGCAGCCGTTGGGGCCGGGGGCTACGGGGCAGGTTCCCCCGGCCCCCGCCCCGACAGCACCTCTCCGTACGCCTGCATCAGATCCGGCAGCCGCAACGTCGCCAGGTCGTCCCGGGTCAGCACCCCGGGGTACACGGACAACCGCAGATCCCGGTACGCACAGCTCTTCTCGTACAGCGTCCGCAGGAACCGCCCGTTGCCCAACTCGTCGATCCACCCCTGGTCCACCACGTGCCCGGCGATCGACCGCAGCTCGTCCAGCGCCTCCTCGTCCCACCCGTCCCCGTTCTCCGCCGCGAGCACCTCACCGATCGAGGTCAGCTCCAGCGGCCGGTACGACGGGAAGTCGACCCGGGTGGTGAAGCGGGAGGACAGCCCCGGGTTGGCGCTCAGCAGCCGGTCCATGCCCTCCGGATAGCCGGCCAGGATCACCACCAGGTGGTCCCGGTTGTCCTCGGCCCGCTTCAGCAGCACCTGGAGCGCCTCGTCGCCGTACGCGTCGCCCTTGCCGTAACCGGAGTTGGACAGGGAGTACGCCTCGTCGACGAAGAGGACACCGCCGAGCGCGGAGTCGATCAGCTCGTTCGCCTTCACGGCGGTCTGGCCCAGGTACTCGCCGACCAGATCGGCCCGCTGCGCCTCCACCAGGTGGTCGCCGCCGAGCAGTCCGAGGGCGTAGAAGACCCGGCCCAGGATGCGGGCCACGGTGGTCTTGCCGGTGCCGGAGGGGCCGGAGAAGACGAAGTGACGTTTGGGCGGCTGCACGGGCAGCCCCTGCCCGGCCCGCAACCGCGCCATGTTCAGCTGCGCGGACAGCGCCTTGACCTGCCGCTTCACCGGTTCGAGGCCCACCATCCGCTCCAGCTCGGCGAGCGCCTCCTCCAGCAGGGCGGGATCGGTGGGCCCGCTGGGCAGGGACGGATCGGGTCCGCCCGCCTTCTCGCGCACCGACGGCCCACCGAGCGGGGGCAGCGGGGCGGACAGCGGGGACTCGGACACGGAGAGCTTGACGTCGCGCTCCTCGGTGCCGAAGAGGGGGTCGAGCCCCTCCAGGCCGTCCGACCCCGCTCCCGCCTGCGCGAGTCCCGCGAAGTCGGCCGCGTCGTCGTAACCGTCGCCCTCGGCGATCGCGGCCAGCCGGGCCGAGGTGTCCATGAACGCGGGGTCGACGCGGTGCACCGCCCGGTACAGCGGGAGCGCGGCGGCGCTGCGCCCGGTGCCCTCGTGGGCCCGCGCCAGCCAGTAGCGCAGCTCCTTGCGCTGCGGCTGCTCGCTGCGGCACCGCATCAGGGCCGCCGAAAGCAGCGGCTCGGCCTGCCCGTACATCTCCAGGCGGACCCGGGCCATGCCGCTGAACAGGCCGGCCTCGATGCCCAGTAAGGGGTCGCCGAGCAAGGGGTCGGTGTGCCGGACGAGCTGCTCCCAGTCCTTGACGAGGTAGGCGCGGCACGCGTGCAGGAAGCGGACCTGGGGGTCGGAGTCCACCGGAGGCAGCCCGGCCAGGGCCCGGTCCAGCTCCGGGACGTGCCGGCCGTCCAGCCAGTGCGAGGCGTGCGCCAGCAGCAGGTCGCGCGGGTTCTCCAGCACCGGCTGTACCCACCAGCCCAGCCAGTACCAGGAGTTGAGCGTCCGACGATGGCGGGCCCGCTGTTCGCCGAAGCGGTCGCGGTTGCGGAACATTCGCAGGAGCGCGTTCGTGGTGTCCACGCGCAGCGCGTGCAGTCCCAGCCAGCCGTCGGCCATCGTGGGATCGATGCGCACCGCGGTCCGGAACTCCTCCTCCGCCTGCGGGTAGGCCCCCATGGTGTAGGCGTCCACGCCGCGCAGCCAGGCGAGTTCGGCCGGGGCCTGTGGGCCCTGCGTGCCGAAGTCCATCACGTCCCCCACCTACCGTGCCCCCGTCGGTATGCCGCCGAGCCGTCGCTCGTCGGCCGCCTCGGTCAACGGCTGTACCGCGGACCGGAGTTGCAGGTGCGTGCGGCAATCTCCCGTAGGTCGCACCGAGGGCATCGTACCCGCGGCGGTCTTTCCTCCGAAGGGTGCGGGAGGGGTCGTTCCACGAGGTGGGAGCGGGTGGGCCGCACGGTCGGAAGGTGACTGTGGGTGAGCGTGCGGCGTCGCGGAGCAGCCGGAAAACGGGCTCAGGGCAGAACGAAGCCCCCGATCACGGGGGAACAACCGGGGGCTTCGCGTCTGTCGGCGGCTTCGAACTACCGCACATTCAGAACGTAAGACCTGTACGGCCCCCGGGTCAAGCGAAGTTGGGGCACGTCGGCGGGTCGCCGGTGCGCGATCTTCACGAGTTCAACACATTGCGGAAGGTCCGTCACCCTGCGTGAGGAAGTGGGCTCCGGAGGCGGTTCCCGCGGGCCCCGGCAGCACCTCGTATCCCTGTTCGCACTGTCGTACCAGAAGGTGCGCGAAGGGGCGCGAGGGGTCTTCGGCGAAGTGCCGGCGCTCGGCCGGGATCCACCCGTCCCAGAACGACCGCTGTTCCGCTCCGTCGCGCGCCCGTCCGCGGGCCCACGCCCGCTCCCGCGGCAGGTCCATCCAGAGCAGCCCCGCCAGGTGGGGCCGCAATGCCGCGCGACCGGCGCCGACGCCCTCGACCAGGATCACGGGCGCGGGCGGCAGCGGCTGCGGGGCGCCGAAGCGCCGGGCCCGCCAGTCGTAGGGGGCGTATCGGGCCGTGTCGCCGCGCCGCAAGGGCTCGATCACCTGGTCGAGCAGGCGTGCGGTCCAGTCGAACAGCTCGTCGTGACTGGCGATGTCGTCGAGGTGCAGCACCGGCGCACCGCCCAGCTCGGCCGCCAGGCGCCCGGCGAAGGTGGACTTCCCGGACCCGGCGTGCCCGTCGACACCGATCAGACGCACGGGGCCGCAGGAGGGGGGAAGCCGGCGGAGCCGGGCTGCTAGGTCGAGGATGACGGGTCCTGGGGGCGGGAGGGGCGGACGGGTTCACCCGCACTCTAGCCAGTGGTCGACACCAATATTGGTGGCGTGGCGTGCGTGGAAGTGCTGGCAGGAGCGGGCGGCTGCGGCCATAGTTGGCGCACGACCGTGCAACGACGGACCCGCCCGACCCGGACACCTGGGGGTCTCCCGCCCATGAGCAGAGTCGAACAGCCGTCCCGCAGAGCCCTCCTGGCCGCGGCCGTCGCCGCGGCCGCCGTGGCGGGCGGCGCGATCCCGGCCGTGGCCCAGCCCGCGCCCGGCGCCGGCCCCGACGCCGGTGGCGGCGCGGACCCGGACCGGGCCGGCGCCCGGCCGGTGGACTACCACGCCTGGACCACGTACGGCGACTGGCGGCGCGGGACCGTGCGCGGGGCCCGTCCCGTCGCGGGCGCCCGCCCCGGCGTCGTGATCGGCGCCCCGGCCGGCACCACCGACTACACCGACCCGCACACCGGCACCACCGCCGCCTGGGAGTACGCGACCTGGACCTCCCCGGTCCACCGGCTCACCGTGCCCGCGACGGAGGTCATCGCCTCCTGGAACGCGCACACGCCGACCGGTACCTGGGTCCAGGTCGAACTGAAGGGCACCTACTCCGACGGCACGGACACGCCCTGGTACGTCATGGGCCGCTGGGCGGCGGGCGACGGCGAGCGGGACATCCGGCGGACCTCGGTCGACGACCAGGGTGACGGCAAGAGCAGCATCTGGACCGACACCTTCTCCGTCGACGACGCCTCCACCGGTCTGCGCCTGGTCTCCTACCGGCTCCGGCTCACCCTCCACCGCCGCCCCGGCACGCGCACCACGCCCACCGTCTGGCGGCTCGGCGCGATGGGCTCCGACGTCCCCGACCGCTTCACCGTGCCGGCCTCCACCCCGCGCCACGCCGGGGAGCTGCGCGTCCCGCGCTACTCGCAGGAGATCCACAAGGGCCAGTACCCCGAGTACGACAACGGCGGCGAGGCCTGGTGCAGCCCCACCTCCTCGCAGATGATCATCGAGTACTGGGGCGGGCGCCTCACCGAGGAGCAGCTCGCCTGGGTCGACCCCTCCTACGCCGACCCGCAGGTCTGCCACGCCGCCCGGTACACGTACGACTACCAGTACGCCGGATGCGGCAACTGGCCCTTCAACGCCGCCTACGCCGCCACGTTCGAGGGCCTCCAGGGCGTGGTCACCCGTCTCGGCTCCCTCGCCGACCTGGAGACGCTGATCGCGGCGGGCATCCCGGCCATAACGTCCCAGTCGTTCCTGGAGGAGGAGCTGACCGGGGCGGGCTACGGCACCTCGGGCCACCTGATGACCGTGGTCGGCTTCACCGCCGACGGCGACGTGATCGCCAACGACCCGGCCTCGGACGACAACGAGGCCGTGCGCCGCGTCTACCGGCGGCGCGAGTGGGAGAACATCTGGCTGCGGACGAAGCGGTACAACGCCAGTGGCAAGGTCGTCTCCGGCACCGGCGGCGTCTGCTACCTGTACTTCCCGGCCCACCCCAGCCCGCGGCAGCGCAAGGCCCTCGCGGCGGTGGGCGTGCGCTGAGCGACCGCACCGCTCCGCTGTGACCAAGCTCTCGGCCGCAAAAGCCGCTCACGGTGGCAAGGTGGACACCGTGAGCGGGGGGATCCGCCCAAGCCGAACCCGAGAGCAGCGAGACGCCATGACCGCACACACCGCAGCCACCACCCGTGTCCGCACCGGCGGACCCAAGGACGACGGCCCGAAGATCCTGGAACACGTCATGGGCTGGACGCTCGTCGTGGTGGTCGCGATGCTCGTGGTCCAGCTGGGCCTGCTGTGACGTGACCCGGGTGTGACCTGCTCCACGACCCGACCTGCCATACTGCGGAGGTCCTGCCGCCCGTAGGAGACCAGGGT
This sequence comes from Streptomyces sp. BBFR25, assembly GCF_044590125.1. Lineage (NCBI taxonomy): Bacteria > Bacillati > Actinomycetota > Actinomycetes > Kitasatosporales > Streptomycetaceae > Streptomyces > Streptomyces sp. BBFR25. The sequence continues at coordinate 1,705,216 of NZ_CP172447.1, read as the reverse complement.
CGAAATTGAATATCAGTCAACAAGGTGCCGACGTCCGTCCCCGGGCGCGCGGCACCGAGCGTTCGCTGGCGCGCCGCGCCGAACTCATCGCCATCGGGCGGAAGTTGTTCGCCGACACGTCGTACGACGCGCTCTCGATGGACGACATCGCCCGCCAGGCGCATGTCGCCAAAGGGCTGATCTACTACTACTTCCAGTCCAAGCGGGGCTACTACCTGGCGATCATCCAGGACTCCGTCGCCGACCTCGTCACCACCGCCGCGCGGGGCACCGAACTGCCGCAGGTGGACCGCGTCCACCGCACCATCGACGGCTACCTGCGCTACGCCGAGCACCACCAGGCCGCCTACCGCACCATCGTCAGCGGCGGAGTCGGCTTCGACGCCGAGGTGCATGCCATCCGGGACGGGGTGCGCGAGGCGATCGTCGGCACCATCGCCGAAGGGGCGTACGGGCGCTCGGACATCGGGCCGCTGGCCCGCATGGGCCTGCTCGCCTGGGTGTGCGGCGTCGAAGGCGCCACCCTGGACTGGATCGGCCGCCCGGAACTGCCCCGCGAGCGCATGGGCGAGCTGCTGGTGAAGTCGCTCGGCGGCACGCTGCGCGCGATCGAGGAGCTGGACCCCGCCTACCCGGCCCCCGCCCCGGCCCGCCGGGACGACGCCTGACGGCGCCTGTGAAGCTCGATGAAGCTTGACGAAGGGGCGGAGACCCGAGCCGGTCTCCGCCCCTTCGCCCCCCGTGCGCGCCGGGTGGTTCAGTCGATCGCCTTGATCAGCTCGCCGTTGGCGGTGTCCCCGCTCAGCTCCCAGAAGAAGGTGCCGCCGAGACCCTGCTCGTTCTTGTACGCCATCTTGGTCGCGATGGTCTGCGGAGTGTCGTAACTCCACCAGTCGCTGCCGCACTTGGCGTAGGCGGTGCCGCCCACGGTGCCGGTCGCCGGGCAACTGGTCTTCAGCACCTTGTAGTCCTCGATGCCGTTCTCGTACGTGCCCTTCGCCGGTCCGGTCGCGGTGCCGCCCGGTTCCGCCTGGGTGACACCGGTCCAGCCGCGGCCGTAGAAGCCGAGTCCGAGCAGGAGCTTCGAGGACGGGATGCCGAGCCCCTTGAGCTTCGCGATCGTCGCCGAGGTGTGGAAGTCCTCCTTCGGGATGCCCGGGTAGGAGGTCAGCGGCGAGTGCGGAGCGGTCGGCCCGGTGGCGTCCCAGGCGCCGAAGAAGTCGTACGTCATCGGGTTGTACCAGTCGACGTACTGCGCGGCGCCCGCGTAGTCCGCCGCGTCGATCTTGCCGCCGGCCGTGGCGTCGGCCGTGATCGCCGCGGTGACCAGGTAGTCCTGGCCGAACTTGGCGCGCAGGGCGCTCATCAGCTTCGGGAAGGCGTCCCGGCCGCTGGTGTCGCAGCTCAGGCCGCAGGCGTTCGGGTACTCCCAGTCGATGTCGATGCCGTCGAAGACGTCGGCCCACTTGGAGTTCTCGACCAGGTCGTAGCAGGACTGGGCGAACGCCTCCGGGTTCTGCGCGGCCTGCGCGAAACCGCCGGACCAGGTCCAGCCGCCGAACGACCAGAGGATCTTCAGGTCGGGGTGCTTCTGCTTCAGCTTGAGCAGCTGGTTGAAGTTGCCGCGCAGCGGCTGGTCCCAGGTGTCCGCGACGCCGTCCACGGAGTCGGCGGCGGTGTAGGCCCGGTCGGTCGCCGCGTAGGCGTCGCCCATGGCGCACTTGCCGCCGGTGACGTTGCCGAACGAGTAGTTGATGTGGGTGAGTTCGTCGGCGGAGCCCGACGACTCGATGTTCTTGACGTGGTAGCCGCGGTCGTAGACGCCCCATTCGGTGAAGTAGCCGACGACCTTGGACCCGGCCGCGGCCTGCGCGGCGGGTGCCTCGGTCTGCGCGGCGGTGGCCGTGGCCGGGCCGGCACCGGCCAGCAGCCCGGCGCCGAGGGCGACGGTGCACAGGGCGGAGAACAGCGTCCGGATGGGGCGGACGCGGGGGAGGTGCGGGACGTGCATCGGGTGTCTCCTCGTGGGGGAAGAGGGAAACGCGCGCCGATTGGCATGAACGCGGTGAGGCGTTCGATCCGTCACCGTAGGAGGACTAGACCAGTGTGGTCAATGGTTCGGACCATTCTTGGGTTCCGGAGCGGGAATCAGAGTGGGAATCCCGGCTTCCGGGACCCGGCCGGGCCCATTCTCCGAATTCTTTGAGTAAGCGGTCGTTAACTGGTGACTCCGTGCCTCCGATCGGGCATACTCACAGCGCACAGCCGCTGGTCAGCCGCTTCCGCGACCCGGAAGTGCGAGCATCGGCCAGGCCCGAACGACCCGGCGGAGCCGCCTCCACCCAAGGCGCACGTCCGCCGATGTGCCCGACAGGGAGGAGAGCGTCGCCATGCCCGACCGCGCCCCGCAGCCGGTGGACCGGCAACTGCCCACGGACGAGGCACGGGACCTGATCTCGCTCGTCCGCGACATCGCGCAGCGTGAGATCGCCCCGAGCGCGGCCGAGGAGGAGGACGCCGGACGCTTCCCGCGCGAGGTCTTCACCCTCCTGTCCGACTCCGGCCTGCTCGGACTGCCCTACGACGCCGAGTTCGGCGGCGGCGAGCAGCCGTACGAGGTCTACCTCCAGGTCCTCGAGGAGCTGGCCGCGGCCCGGCTCACCGTCGGCCTCGGCGTCAGCGTGCACACGCTCGCCTCCTACGCGCTGGCCGCCCACGGCACCAAGAGGCAGCAGGCCGAGTACCTGCCCGCGATGCTCGGCGGCGGCCTGCTCGGCGCCTACTGCCTCTCCGAACCGGCCTCCGGCTCCGACGCCGCCTCGCTGCGCACCAAGGCCGTGCGCGAGAGCGGCGGAGACTGGGTGATCACCGGCACCAAGGCGTGGATCACGCACGGCGGCATCGCCGACTTCTACACGGTCATGGCCCGTACCGGAGAGGACGGGCCGCGCGGCATCACCGCCTTCCTGGTGCCCGGTGACGCCGAGGGGCTGAGCGCCGCGGTGCCGGAGAAGAAGATGGGGCTGAAGGGCTCGCCCACCGCGCAGATCCACCTAGACGGCGTGCGGGTCCCCGACGCCCGCCGCCTCGGCGACGAGGGGCAGGGCTTCGCGATCGCCCTGTCCGCGCTCGACTCCGGCCGGCTCGGCATCGCCGCCTGCGCGATCGGCGTGGCCCAGGCGGCGCTGGACGCGGCGGTGTCCTACGCGGCCGAGCGGCGGCAGTTCGGCAAGCCGATCGCCGACTTCCAGGGGCTGCGCTTCATGCTCGCCGACATGGCGACGCAGATCGAGGCCGGCCGCTCCCTGTACCTGACGGCGGCACGCCTGCGCGACGCCGGAGCGCCGTTCGCCAAGCAGGCCGCCATGGCCAAGCTGCACTGCACCGACACGGCGATGCGGGTCACCGTCGACGCCGTGCAGATCCTCGGCGGGTACGGCTACACCGCCGACTTCCCGGCCGAGCGGTACATGCGCGAGGCCAAGGTGCTGCAGATCGTCGAGGGCACCAACCAGATCCAGCGGATGGTCATCGCCCGTCACCTCGCGGGTCCCGAGGAGCGGTGAAGTCGGCGGCGACGGCGAAGTCGCCGCTGACGCGGAAGTCGCCGGTGGTGAAGGAGTCACCGGTGGCGAAGAAGTCCCCGAGTCCGCGCGGGGGTTCCGCGAGCCTGACCCACTCCGGGTCGTGGCGCCCCGGCAGGGTGCGGCCGCCGTCGGCCCAGGTCCGCATCAGCTCGCGGTAGATCGGCGGGTCGGGGATCTGCGGGGCCGGGGGAACCGGTCCCGCGGACACCGGTACGAACACGCGGCGCCGACTCCCGGTCGACGAGTACGTGGGGGTCATACCCGGGCAACGCGGCGAAGTGCGGACGGGTCACCGGCGGACGCAATCGAGAGTGAGTTCGTGCGCGTCCACCACCGACCCGCACCACGGCATGCTGCGAGCCGTGGCGCGGGCGGGGTGACGGCAGAGGTGGGCGAGCCCCGTGAGCCGGGTGCCCGGGCTCCTCAGGCTGCTTCGTGCCGCATCGTCGGCACCCGCATCGGGCGTGAGCCCGGGCCGCCGACGTGGGAGAAGGGCTGGGTCCGCCAGTCGAGGCCCCGGGGGAGCGTCAACAGCAGGGCGGTGTCCTGCTCGTGGGGCTGGAACGACTCGTCGGCGGGGCGGGCCTCGGTGGCCCGGCGGCCGGTGCCGGCGCAGACCGTGAGCCCGAACGGGTTCCACGGCGAGGCGCACAGCGCGTGCTCCGGCAGCGTCTCCTCGTCCGCCAGCAGGGCGATGGGCTGCGCGCAGTCCGGGCACAGCACCCGGTACATCTCGAAGGTGTCGTAGGCGTCGAAGTCCTCGTCGTCGTAGGCGTCGGGTTCGACGCCCTCCGATACGGGCTCGACGACCGGCTGCTGCCGCTTGGGCGCGGTACGACCAGGGCGCTTAAGACTCTGCATGGGATTCTCCCCCTCGGGCTGGGTCGTGACGGCACTGCGGCCTCGACCACAGCAAGCACTTCCCGTCCCCCCTCCGGGGTAATCACGAGAGCATCACGGAGAACGTTCAACCAGTGTGGTGTTCGTCACATGCCGCTCGCAGATGCCCCGTGCGGCGGGTTTGTCCCCGCCCGGCCGTCGTCCGACACCCCGTCACATCACGAACGGGACATGACCCGGACAGCTCAGGTATCCGAGGAGATCAACCGCACTGTAGGTTCTTGCGCCATGGAGGAGCTGGACCGACAGATCGTGCAGCTGCTCGTCAAGGACGGGCGGATGAGCTACACCGACCTGGGCAAGGCCACGGGCCTGTCCACGTCGGCCGTGCACCAGCGGGTGCGGCGGCTGGAACAGCGTGGCGTCATCCGCGGTTACGCCGCGGTCGTCGACCCGGAGGCCGTCGGGCTGCCGATGACCGCGTTCATCTCGGTGAAACCGTTCGACCCCAGCGCCCCCGACGACATCGCGGACCGCCTCGCCGGGGTCCCCGAGATCGAGGCCTGCCACAGCGTCGCGGGCGACGAGAACTACATCCTCAAGGTCCGCGTGGCCACCCCGCACGAGCTTGAGGAACTGCTCGCCCGGGTCCGCTCGCTGGCGGGCGTGTCGACCCGTACCACCGTGGTCCTCTCGACCCCCTACGAGTCCCGGCCGCCGCGGATCTGACGGCGCCCGCACGGGAGCGGGAGCCACCGGCGACGGCCGGGCCGCCCCGGCTGCCGGACGGCGCCCGCGAGGGGCGAGACTGGTGTCCATGAGTGAGTCCACCACCCCGTCCTCGACCGTCCTGCTGCGCCGCGGCGAGGTCCACAGTCCCGCCGACCCCTTCGCGACGGCCATGGTCGTCGAACGCGGCCAGGTCGCCTGGGTCGGCTCGGAGGGCGCCGCGGACGCCTTCGCGGACGGGGTCGACGAGGTGATCGACCTCGACGGCGCGCTGGTCACCCCGGCGTTCACCGACGCACACGTGCACACCACCGCCACGGGCCTCGCCCTCACCGGGCTCGACCTCTCCGGCGCCCCGAGCCGCGCGGCGGCCCTCGCCCTCGTACGGGACTTCGCCGCCGCCCGCCCGGACGACCGAGTGCTCCTGGGCCACGGCTGGGACGCCGCCCGCTGGCCGGACGGGCAGCCCCCGACGCGCGCCGAACTGGACGCGGCCACCGGTGGACGTCCCCTCTATCTCAGCCGTATCGACGTCCACTCGGCCGTCGTCACCACCGCCCTGCTCGAGCTGGCACCCGGTGACGTCGACCGCGCGGACGGCCCGCTCACCGGCGACGCCCACCACGCCGTACGCGCCGCCGCCCTCGGGGCCGTCACCCCCGCGCAGCGCGCCGGGGCCCAGCGCGCCGCCCTCGCGCACGCCGCCTCCCTCGGCATCGGAACCGTTCACGAATGCGCAGGCCCGGAGATCTCCTCCGAGGACGACCTCACCGGCCTGCTGCGCCTGTCCGCCGCGGAGCCCGGACCGCGGGTGATCGGCTACTGGGCCGAACAGGACGTCGACAAGGCGCGGGAGCTGGGTGCCGTCGGGGCCGCCGGTGACCTCTTCGTCGACGGCTCCCTCGGCTCGCACACCGCCTGTCTGCACCAGCCCTACGCCGACGCCGGGCACACCGGCACCGCCCACCTGGACGCCGCCGCCGTCGCCGCGCACGTCGTCGCCTGCACCGAGGCGGGCCTCCAGGCGGGCTTCCACGCCATCGGCGACGCCGCCGTGAGCGCCGTGGTGGAGGGGGTGCGCGCCGCCGCCGACAAGATCGGCCTCGCCCGTGTGCGCGCCGCCCGCCACCGGATCGAACACGCCGAGATGCTCACGCCGGAGACGGTCGCGGCCTTCGCCGAGCTGGGTCTGACCGCCTCCGTGCAGCCCGCCTTCGACGCGCTCTGGGGCGGCGAGGAGGGCATGTACGCCCGGCGTCTGGGCGCCGAGCGGGCCCGCACGCTCAACCCCTTCGCGGCCCTGCTGCGGGCCGGCGTGCCGCTCGCCTTCGGCTCCGACAGCCCGGTCACGCCCCTCGACCCGTGGGGCACCGTCCGGGCCGCCGCCTTCCACCGCACTCCGGAGCACCGCGTCTCCGTCCGCGCCGCGTTCACGGCGCACACGCGCGGCGGCTGGCGGGCGATCGGCCGCGACGACGCGGGCATCCTGGTGCCGGGCGCGCCCGCGGACTACGCCGTGTGGCGTACCGACGAACTGGTGGTCCAGGCCCCGGACGACCGGGTGGCGCGCTGGTCGACCGACCCGCGCTCCGGCACCCCCGGCCTGCCCGACCTCACCCCCGGCCGGGACCTGCCCGTCTGCCTGCGTACGGTGGTGGGCGGCCGGACCGTCTTCGTACGGCCGGGCGAGTGATCTCCACGGCCGACGGGGCGATGATCTTCGCGCGGCCACGACCTGCGTCTCCTCCGCGCTGACCTGCGCATTGGTGTCAAAGGCGCAGGTGGAACGACTGTTGACAGGCGACGGCGGGGGGCCGGTAGGTTCGGCCGGGTCCACCACCGGACGCCCGACCGGCGAACCTTCCGCCCATGCGTCGTGGCGCCGCTGAGTCAGGGACGGTGTGCCGCACCGGGGCACCGCCACTGGGAGCCAGGCTCAGTGCCCGCACCGCGACGAGGGAACGTTCCGGCCGGTCGGGAGGTGTGACCCGGGTGGGGCCCGGGCGCTCAGTAGACAACGGCCCAGGTCGACCCGCAGCCGGCGGGTCCCGGGCCGGCCCGAAGGGCGCCGGGCCCCCATCCGTCGCACAAACGGCCTGAATCGGCCATCCCTACCCCGGTTCCGGGAAAACGACACCACCGTACGGCCGTCCTGCCACGTCGGCGCAGGCCGCGGCGATTATGGTGGTCCTCTGTGGACGGACACGAAGGGGCAGTGGTGAACGACGGCGACGGGACGACCGCGGCTGCGGGGCGGGAGAGGCGGTTCGGCCCCCTGGGCACGGCCCTGGTGATCATCCCCACCTACAACGAGGCGGAGAACATCAAGGCGATCGTCACGCGCGTGCGCGAGGCCGTCCCCGAGGCGCACGTTCTCGTGGCCGACGACAACAGCCCCGACGGCACCGGCAAGATCGCCGACGAACTGGCGGCCGGGGACGACCACGTCCAGGTCATGCACCGCAAGGGCAAGGAAGGGCTGGGCGCCGCCTACCTGGCCGGCTTCCGCTGGGGCCTGGAGCACGGCTACGGCGTGCTGATCGAGATGGACGCCGACGGCTCCCACCAGCCGGAGGAACTGCCCCGTCTGCTGACCGCCCTCAAGGGCGCCGACCTCGTGCTCGGCTCCCGCTGGGTGCCCGGCGGCCGGGTGGTGAACTGGCCCAAGTCCCGCGAGATCATCTCGCGCGGCGGCAGCATGTACTCGCGGATCGCGCTCGATCTGCCGCTGCGCGACATCACCGGCGGCTACCGCGCCTTCCGCCGCGAGACCCTGGAGGGGCTCGGCCTCGAGGAGGTCGCCTCCCAGGGCTACTGCTTCCAGGTCGACCTCGCCCGCCGTGCGATCAAGGCCGGCTACCACGTCGTGGAGGTGCCGATCACGTTCGTCGAGCGCGAACTCGGCGACTCCAAGATGAGCCGCGACATCCTGGTGGAGGCCCTGTGGCGGGTCACCACGTGGGGCGTGGGGGAGAGGGTCGGCAAGGTCCTGGGCCGCGACAGGCGGCCCGGTACGGCGGCCGACGGGCAGGCGGCCTCCGGCGACACGCCCGCCAAGTCCGGTGCTGAGTCCGCGAAGTCCGGCGACGGGTCGGTGCAGTCCGCCGACGGCGCCGCGAAGTCCGGTGACGAGTCGATGAAGTCGGGCGACGGGGCCGCGAAGGCGTCCGACAGCAAGGCCTGACCGCCCGCTTATGCCGCACTGAGCCGGGGCCAGGCACACTGGGGGTATGACGACTGGCGCTCAGACCCCCAGGTCCCCCGCCCGGCCCCCGCGCTCCCGGCTGCGCACGTTCCTGCCGCTGGGCGTGGCCGCGTGGCTGGTGCTGGAGATCTGGCTGCTGACCGTGGTCGCGGGGGCGTCCAGCGGCTTCGTGGTCTTCCTGCTGCTGGTCGCCGGAGTGGTCCTCGGGTCCGTGGTCATCAAGGCGGCGGGCCGCCGGGCCTTCCGCAACCTCACGGAGACGATCAACCAGCAGCAGTCGGCCATGCAGTCGGGCCCGCCGCCCGAGGCCGCCCGCCCCAACAGCGAGGGCAACGGCCTGATGATGCTGGGCGGTCTGCTCCTGATCCTGCCCGGTCTGATCTCGGACGCGCTCGGCCTGCTCATGCTGCTGCCCCCGGTGCAGAAGGCCGTCAGCCGGTACGCCCAGCGGACGGTGGAGCGCAAGCTCCGCGACGCTCGTCCCGGCACCCTGGGCGACGCCTTCCGGCAGGCCCGGATGCACCGCCCGGACGGCAAGGTCGTCCAGGGCGAGGTCATACGGGACGACCCGGACGACGCCCCGCAGGACCCCCGCCCCCCGCTGACGCGCTGAGCCTCGGCCTGCGCCGAGGATGCCCCGGGACACGACAAAACCGCGGGTGCCGTACATGAAGCTCATGTACGGCACCCGCGGTTGTTCGGTTGTGTCGCCTACGGATTCCCGCTACGCACTCTTGCGGCTGTCTCGCGGATGGACCGCGATGTTCATCGCGCCGGAGCGCAGAACGGCCAGCCGCTCCTCGAGGACCTCTTCGAGTTCCTCGCGGGTGCGTCGCTCCATCAGCATGTCCCAGTGCGTACGCGCGGGCTTGGCCTTCTTCTCCTCAGGGCCGTCGCCGTCAACCAGGAGTGCCTGGGCCCCGCAGACCTTGCACTCCCACTCCGGCGGGATCTCCGCCTCGACCGAGAAGGGCATCTCGAAACGATGCCCCTTCTCGCATGCGTACTCCACGGCCTGGCGCGGGGCCAGGTCGATGCCGCGGTCCGTCTCGTAGCTGGTCACCACGAGGCGCGTGCCGCGAAGAGCTCGCTCACTCATGAATCGTGCCTCCCGGGCTTGTCGCCCACAGGACAGGTGTCGCTGTCGTCGTCATCCGGTCAACGTCCGGGCGGCGGTAAAGATTCCCGTCCCGACTCCCGATCCGGGCCCTGCGTCGCCGTCGCAGCCGCAGCCTTGCAACCAGTGCAGTACCCGCCGACGTCCGGTTTGTCACCTCTGCTGGCAGGTGTGACATAGCGATTCGGCACCTTTGACGCGCAGTAACGGTACGCCTGGCAGGCCAAACGCGTACACTACAGCCCTTTCGCGCCGAGTGCTAAATCCTTTCGGGTACCGGATTGCCCGCGTCGCCGATCGCCCGCCGCACCGGGACCCGCGCGAGCAGTGCGAACCCGATGACGAAGAACGCCACCAGCGAGATGATGGCGTCCCGGTAGCTCCCGGTCAGCTGGTAGGTCAGCCCGAAGAGCAGGGGCCCCAGCCAGCTCATCCCGCGGTCGCTCAGCTCGTACGCGGAGAAGTACTCCGCCTCCTTGCCCGGCGGGACCAGGTGGGAGAACAGGGAGCGGGAGAGCGCCTGGCTGCCGCCCAGGACGAGCCCGATCCCGGCGGCCAGCACGAAGAACCACGCCGGTGCCCCGGCCGGCAGGAAGTACCCGGCCGCGAGGGTCACCGTCCAGGCGACCAGCGATCCCAGGATCGTGCGCTTGGCCCCGTACCTGCGGGCCAGCCGTCCCAATCCCAGCGCGCCCGCCACCGCCAGCACCTGGACCAGCAGGACCGCCACGATCAGCGTGGACTGTCCGAGGTCCAGCTCCTCGGAGCCGTAGACCGAGGCCTGGGAGATCACCGTCTGGATGCCGTCGTTGTAGACCAGATACGCGAGCAGGAAGGCCAGTGTCAGCGGGCGGCGCCGCATGTCCCGGACGGTGGCCGCGAGCTGCCGGAAGCCGGGCAGCGCGGCCTCCCGGGCCACCGCGCGCCGGTCGCGCAGCCGCCGGAGCGGAATGAGGGCGAAGGCGCCCCACCACAGCCCCGCCGACGCCAGACAGATACGGACCGCGGCGCTCTCGCTCAGTCCGAAGGAGTCGTGGCCCGTGTAGAGGATCAGGTTGACGATCAGTACCAGGGAGCCGGCCGCGTAGCCGAAGGCCCAGCCGCGGGAGGAGACCGCGTCGCGCTCCTCGGGCGGGGCGATCTGGGGCAGGTAGGAGTTGTAGAGCATCATCGCGACCGACTGCGCCGCGTTGGCCACGACCAGGAGCAGGCCGCCCAGCAGATAGCGGTCGCCGTCCAGGAAGAACATGCCGGTCGTGGCCGCGGCGCCGGTGTACGCGGCGGCGGCCAGCAGCGGCTTCTTGCGGCCCGAGCGGTCGGCCGCCGCGCCCACCAGCGGCATCACCAGCACCGCCACGATCACCGACAGCGACACCGAGTACGCGAAGAACGACCCGGCACGCACCGGGATGCCCAGCGGGTGGACGTAGCCGTCCGCGTCCGCCGCCGACTCGGCGACCGAGGTGAGGTAGGGCCCCAGGAACACGGTGAGCACGCTCGTCGAGTAGACGGAGCAGGCCCAGTCGTAGAAGTACCAGCCGCGCTGCTCGCGCCGCCGTTCGGCCGCTGGGTCGGCCCCGTCTGCCGCGTCCGTCCGCAGGGTGTCGGTGCCCACCGTGCCCTCGCCTTCCCCGTGAACGCGCACCGTCCCCGGGGCACGGCCGGGGCTCATCCCCAGACGCCGCGGTCCTCCATGACCTTGCGCAGTGTGTCGATGTGATCGGTCATGATGCCATCCACTCCCAGGTCCAGAAGCCGGTGCATGCGGTCCGGATCGTTCACCGTCCAGACGTGCACCCGCAGCCCGCGCGCGTGGGCCGCGCACAGGAAGCGGTGGTCCACCACCCGGATGCCCGACTGCGCCTCGGGGACCTGTGCGGCCACCGCCGAGCGGCGCAGCGCGGCCGGTACGCCCCAGGAGCGCAGCCGCAGACCGAGGACGCCCCGGGTGCCGTACGAGGTGGCCAGGCGGGGGCCCGCGAGGCGCTGGGCGCGGACCACGCGCGCCTCGGAGAACGAGCCGACGCAGATCCGGTCCCAGGCGTCGGTCCTTCCGATCAGCTCCAGGAGGGGCCGCAGCGCGGGCTCCGCCTTCACGTCGATGTTCCAGCGCACCTCGGGGAAGGTCTCCAGCAGCTCCTCGAAGAGCGGCACCGGTTCCTCGCCCCCCACGCGCGCGTGGCGCACGTCCTGCCAGGGCAGGTCGGCGATCCGCCCGGCCCCGTCCGTCACCCGGTCCAGGGTCGCGTCGTGGAAGGCGACGAGCTTCCCGTCCCGCGTGGCGTGTACGTCGGTCTCGATGTACCGGTAGCCCGCCTCGACCGCGCGGCGGAACTGCCGCAGGGTGTTCTCCAGGCCGTCCGCCGCGCCGCCCCGGTGGGCGAAGGCGATCGGGCCGGGATGGTCGAGGTAGGGGTGGCGTATCGGCGTGGTCACCGACGCAGTATCGCGCGCCGTGGCCGACCGGCGGCGACCACCGTGCTGCCGTGCGGTGACGGCGGCACGGCGAACACGCGCAGGAACACCTGGGCGAGCGGGCCGATCGACACGGCGTAGAGCAGGGTGCCGACGCCGACCGTGCCGCCGAGGGCGAAGCCCGTGACCACGACGGTGATCTCGACGACGGTCCGCACCAGGCGCACCGACAGTCCGGTGCGCCGGTTCAGCCCCGTCATCAGCCCGTCGCGCGGGCCCGGACCGAAGCGCGCGGCGATGTACAGCCCGGTCGCCGCGCCGTTCAGGACGATGCCCGCCACCATCGCGGCGATCCGCAGTGTCCAGCCGTGGGCGTCCGGGACGACGCCCAGCGTGGCGTCCATCGCGGCGCCGATCACGAGCACGTTGGAGACGGTGCCGAGGCCCGGCCGCTGGCGCAGTGGGATCCACAGCAGCAGGACCGCCGCACCGACAATGGTCAGCACCACGCCCATCGACAGCCCGGTGTGCTCCGCGAGGCCCTGGTGCAGCACGTTCCACGGCTCCAGGCCGAGCCCGGACCTGACCAGCAGCGCCGAACTCGCGCCGTAGAGCGCCAGACCGCCGTACAGCTGGGTCAGCCGCCGCGCGAGTCGCCTAAACGGTTCGGGCTGCTCGGACGGTTCGGACTGCTCGGGCTGCTCGGACTGCCTGGACTGCCTGGACTGCCTGGACAAGAGGTGCCCCCCTGGGTGGTGGTCGTGGCCTGCCACGTGACACCCTGTGGCTTGAGAAGATGAGTCAACCAGGGCCAATTCGGGGAAGGTGGACTGATTTCCATGGCGCAGTGGACCTCGGCCGTCGGGGCGGGTCAGCTCGCGCGGCTGCTCGCCTCCCAGCAGGACCGCCCGGCCGGGCCCGGCACGCGCCGCCCGCCGGCCTACCGCGCGCTCGCCGACGGGATTCGGCTGCTGGTGCTGGAGGGCCGGGTTCCGGTCGCCGCCCGGCTGCCCGCCGAACGCGAACTGGCCCTCGCCCTGACCGTCAGCCGCACCACCGTCGCCGCCGCCTACGAGGCGCTGCGTGCCGAGGGCTTCCTGGAGTCCCGGCGTGGTGCGGGCAGCTGGACCGCGGTCCCGGCCGGGAACCCGCTGCCGGCCCGCGGGCTCGAACCGCTGCCGCCGGAGGCCCTGGGCTCGGTGATCGACCTGGGCTGCGCGGCGCTGCCCGCACCCGAGCCCTGGCTCACCCGCGCGGTGCAGGGCGCCCTCGAGGAGCTGCCGCCGTACGCGCACACCCACGGCGACTACCCGGCCGGACTGCCCGCGCTGCGCGCGATGATCGCCGAGCGGTACACCGCGCGGGGCATCCCCACCATGCCCGAGCAGATCATGGTGACCACCGGGGCGATGGGCGCGATCGACGCCATCTGCCATCTCTTCGGCGGCCGCGGCGAGCGCATCGCCGTGGAGTCGCCCAGTTACGCCAACATCCTCCAGCTGATGCGTGAGGCCGGGGCCCGGCTGGTGCCCGTCGCGATGGCCGAGGGGCTCACCGGCTGGGACGTGGACCGCTGGCGCCAGGTGCTGCGCGACGCCGCGCCCCGCATCGCCTACGTCGTCGCCGACTTCCACAACCCCACCGGCGCGCTCGCCGACGACGACCAGCGGCGGCGGCTGGTGGACGCGGCCCGGTCCGCGGGGACGGTGCTCGTGGCCGACGAGACGATGAGCGAGCTGTGGCTGGACGACGACGTCGAGATGCCGCGCCCCGTGTGCGCCTTCGACCCGGCCGGGTCCACCGTGATCACCGTCGGTTCCGCGAGCAAGGCCTTCTGGGCCGGAATGCGCATCGGCTGGGTCCGCGCCGCGCCCGACGTGATCCGCAGCCTGGTCGCCGCGCGGGCGTACGCCGACCTGGGCACACCGGTGCTGGAGCAGCTCGCCGTGAACTGGCTGTTCAGCACCGGCGGCTGGGAGCAGGCCGTGAAGGTGCGCCGCGAACAGGCCCGGCGGAACCGGGACGAGCTGGTGGCGGCGGTACGGCGGGAGCTGCCGGACTGGGAGTTCGCGGTGCCGCGCGGCGGGCTCACCCTGTGGGTGCGGACCGGGGGCCTGTCGGGTTCCCGGCTCGCCGAGGCGGGGGAGCGGGTGGGCGTCCGCGTCCCGTCCGGGCCGCGCTTCGGGGTCGACGGCGCCTTCGAGGGGTACGTCCGACTGCCGTTCACGGTCGGCGGAGCGGTGGCCGAGGAGGCGGCGGTACGCCTGGCCGCCGCGGCCCGGCTGGTGGAGAACGGCGGCGTCGGAGGTGGCGGCGAGGCGCCGCGGACTTTCGTGGCCTAGGGCCGGTCCGGCGGGGCAGGGCACGGGGGAGTCAGGGGTGCCGCCCGTGAGCGGGATGCGGACCGGTGGCGGCTGCGCGCGGGGCCGGAGCGGGGCGATGGGTCGTGCCGCCCCGGCCACGGGGTCAGGAGGTCTCCGCCGCGACGGCCTCGGCGGGGACCGGTTCAGCCGGAGTCGGCTCGGTCGGCGTCCCGGCCGTCGCCTTCTCCACCGTCACCGGGGTCGGCTCCGCGTCCACCGCCGTCTCCTCCCGCTCGCTCGCGGCCACGGTGTTCGGGGTGTCCTTCTTTTCCATGGAGACGGTCTTCGCCCTCGCTTCCGCCTCCGCCTCGGCCTCCGCCTCCGGAGGAAGGGGCGCCTGCTCCCCGTCCGCCGGTGTCGTGCGCGGGGGGAGCAGGTCGAGCACCGCCTGCCGGTGTGCCTCGCTCGTCGCGTCGTCGTAGGGGTCGGGCGTGGCCGGGACCTGGAGACGGTGCACCGGGCCGGTGCCCAGTCGGGCGTATCCGCGCCCCGGCGGGACCTGCTCGAGGGGCGTGGTGTGCGGGGGAGCGCCCAGCGCCTTCGCCAGCTCCTCCGCGGTGGCCGGGCCGAGCACGACACGCGCGCGCGTGTGCTGGCGTACGGCGTCGGTGAGACCGTCCAGGGCGTCCAGCTGGTCGGCGACGACCACGGTCACGTTCGCGGCCCGGCCGTGCCGCAGCGGGATCTGGAGCAGGGTCTGCGGGTCCCGGCGGCCGCTCGTGGCGGCCAGGTGCGTGAACGCGGTCGGACGGTCCACGAAGACCCACAGGGGCCGCCGGGTGTCGTCCGGCGCGGCCTGGCCCTGCTGACGGGCCTGATTCACGGCGATCAGCCGCCGTTCCGTCTCGGCGGCGGCCCACTCCAGGCTGGTCAGCGCGCCGGTGAGACCGCACTCCACGGCCAGGACGCCGTCCCGGCCGACCAGGCAGGCGTACTCCCCGGTGCCGCCGCCGTCGACGATCAGCAGGTCGCCCTGGTGCAGTGCCTGGAGGGCGACCGAGCGCAGCAGGGTGGACGTGCCGGTGCCGGGCTGCCCCAGGACCAGCAGGTGGGGCTCGGTCGAGCGGATGCCGGTGCGCCAGACGACCGGCGGCACGTCCCGCTGCTCCACGCCGTGGGTGAGCGGGAGCGTGCGCTGGACCCGGGTCGGGTCGGTGAAGCCGAGGACGGTCTCGCCGGGCGCCGTCACGAAGCGCTGGGCGGCGATGTCGGTGGGCAGCGGCGCGAGCACGTCGACGCAGAGGTGGTTGGCCTCCTCGTCCCACGTGAAGTGGTACTCCCGGCCCCGGCCGGACTTCGCGGTGAGCAGGTGCTCGATCCGGGCCCGGGACTCGGCCTCGCCGTCGGTGAAGTAGGCGGGGTAGCGGATCACCAGGTGGGCGACGCGGCCGCCGTCGTCGAACTCGTACGCCGGGAACGCCTTCTCCCAGCCGCCGCCGTGGGCGTACAGAGGATCGGGGTCCTCCGCGAGGGAGAAGTACGGGACCAGCGCCTCGTAGAGGGACTGCAGGCGCCGGGTCTGGGAGTCGTCGGGGCCCGCGGGCGCCGCCGGGGTGCGCTCCCTGCCCTGCCAGGCTGCCGCCGCCATCAAGGCGATGACGGCGAGCAGCGGGCCGTACGGCACGAGCGCCACCACCAGGACCACCGAGGCCACCAGGAACAGCAGCGCGCCGCGCCGGTCCTTGGGGGTCTCGGTCCATCTGCGCCGCGCGGCCGCGGCCAGTCGGCGCAGACCGCGGGCGATCGTGATCAGCGGCTGGAGGACGTCGGTGGCGCTGTCGGCCGCCGTCCGGGCCAGCTCCCGGCTCCGGGCGAGCTGTGCGCCGCCGTTGCTCAGAATGCGGGGGAGGGGCCGCCGGGCCACTGCTGCCTCCTGGAGGTGCGTACGTGCGGATGTCGGGCGGGGGGAGCGGGCCGTCAGAACTTGATGCCGCCGAGCAGGCCCGCCAGGCTCTCGCCGCCCGCCTTGATGCTCGGGGCGATGGCCGTGCTCGCGAGATAGAACCCGAACAGGACGGCGACCAGCGCGTGCGAGGCCTTGAGGCCGTCCTTGCGGAAGAAGATGAAGACGACGATGCCGAGCAGGACCACGCCTGAGATCGAGAGGATCATGTGAGTTCTCCTGGTTCACGGGGACAGTCACCATGAGTACTTCCAGGCTCACAGCATGTATCCATACGATAAAAGGTGCAAATGGGGGAAATTCGACCGAATTACCTCAGGTGGCGGAGCGCTCCTTGGTCCGCTCGGGTGCCCCGCGAGCCAGTACCCTGGCGATTCGCCGAAAGTTCGCAGTGAGAGGTGGTCCGCCCGATGAGCGAAGCCCCCGACCCCGAGGTCGTGGAGCTGGCGACCAAGATCTTCGATCTGGCCCGGCAGGGGCGGACCGAGGACCTGGTCGCGTACGTGGACGCCGGGGTACCGGCCGACCTCACCAACGACCGCGGCGACTCCCTCGTCATGCTCGCCGCCTACCACGGGCACGCCGACGCGGTGCGCGCGCTGCTGAGCCGCGGCGCCGACGCCGACCGCGTCAACGACCGGGGTCAGACGCCGCTCGCCGGAGCCGCCTTCAAGGGTGAGACGGAAGTGACCAAGGCGCTGCTGGAGGCCGGCGCGGACCCGGCGGCGGGCACCCCGTCGGCCGTCGACACGGCGCGGATGTTCGCCCGGACGGACCTGCTGGAGCTGTTCGGCGCCCGGTGAAGGGACGGTGGAGGCGGTTCCGTCCGGACCGCTCCACACTTTTTCTGACCAGGGAAAACACTGAAAACGGGGGAGGCGGTACAGGGCCGCCGAAATTTCGGTCGCGGCAGATGTGACCGCCGGGCCATCATGACGACGTGGTTCACGGACGTGATGGCTGGGCAGATGTTGCCGCACCGCGCGGGCCGTGACACGGCTCGCAAGGGCCACCGACGAGAGGCAGAGGAACATGGTCTTCAGCAAGCAAGAGACGGCGGGCGCTTCGACGTGTTGGCGCACGGCCAGGTAACGCGTGCTCCCCGGTTGCGTCGACGCTTGATGTGAGGCTGTTTCCCATGTTCGATCCGGTCATAGCGCCCAGCGGTACGCTGCTCGGCCTGCTTCAGCGGGGTCGCGGCGACGGCACGCTGCACGCGCTCACCGCTCCGCGCGCCGAAGCGCTCGCGGCGCTGAACCACTGTGTGCTCCACGACCCCCGCCACGACTGGCAGGTCGAGAACCGCTCCCTCTACTACGCCCGCCTCTACCTCGACCTCAACGGCGAGCTGGACGCGATCGAGGCCCACCTCTTCGACCCCGAGGACGTCCTGGACGCCGACGAGTCGCGCACCGGGCTGGCCCTCGCGGTCCTCGGCCACCTCGCCTCCTACGGCAGGCTGGACGCGCTCCAGCTGTTGCGCCGGTACGCCGCCCACGGCGTCAACTGGGCGTGGGCCCTCGACGAACTGGCGCTGCGCGACGACGACGCGGGACTGCGCGCCCTCGCCGCGCCCGTCCTGGCCCGCTTCCCGCGCGACGCCGAGGGCGAGGCCGAGCTGGCCGCCGCGGTCCGGGACGCCTTCGAACCCCGGCCCTGGCGCCTGTGGGCCGACGACCCCCGCGAATCGATCGCCACGCGCGTGCGTGCCGCCCGGGAGACGGGCTGCTTCGACCGCTGGCAGCGCCAGATGAACTCCTCCGGACCGCGTCCCGGCTGGAGCGTGCGCGCCGTGTTCGAGTGGGCCGAGCAGGGCGTCGAGCGCGGCACCCCGCTCTATGTGCCGGCCGCGCGCTGCCTCACGGCCGTCGCCGGGCCCGAGGACCGGCCCGAGATCGTCGAGGCCGCGCGCGCGGGCACCGAGGGCGCCCGCTGCACGGCCCTGCGCTATCTCGCCGACAGCAATGATCCGGACGTCCTCGACCTGGTCGAGGGCGCCGTGGCCACGGGCTCGACACCGGTCGTGGAGGCCGCCGTCGCCGCCTACGAGCGCATGCGCAGCCTCGCCGCCGTCGACCGGGCCCGCGGCTGGGTGCACCGGCCCGACGCCCTGGGGGCCGCCGCCGGACGGGTGCTCGCCTGCCGGGGCGCCGCCCAGGACCGCGATCTCGTGCTCGCCGCGCTGCGGGAGGCGGTGCGCGGCGAAGGCCCCGACGCGCCGACCCTGTGGACCCTCGTCGACGGCACCGGACGGCTCGGCATCACCTGCGCGGCGCCCGTACTGCGCCACATCTACCGCGAAACCGCCTCGTCCCACCTGCGTGGCCGGGCCGCCCGCGCGCTGGCCGCCACCGATCCGTCCTTCGCGGCGGGCTTCGCCATCGAGTGCCTGTGGGACTGCGAGGAGACCACCCGCGAAGTCGCCGCGCGCCATGCCGAGACCGGCGACAACCGCGTCGTCGAACGGCTGCGCAGGCTCGCCGCCGACCCGGCCGAGGAGGACGAGGTCCAGACGGCGGTCCGCAGCCGCTTCGGACCGGACGCGCCCGCCGTGTGACCGCCACGAGTGCCGGCGCGGCCGCGCGCCGCGCCGGCACCCGCCCACGGCCCGCGGCCGGCCCCTCTCGGTGAACGGCGGATGGACCGCGGCTCAGGCTGGCGTGGCCGTGGCCCGGCTCGCCGGGTGGCCGCGGCAACGCTCACGGGACGTTCCTCGGCCGGAAAGATCGACGTTGACGCGGGCACGTCCAGTGCGGCGACAACACCGGTATGCGTGTCGTCATCGTGACCGAATCCTTTCCCCCCGATGTCAACGGCGTCGCCCACTGCGCGCTCCAGACCGTCCGGCACCTCGTGGGCCGCGGTCACGACTGCGTCGTCGTCGCGCCGGCCACCTCCGCCGCCGACGAGGCGGACGCGTACGCTCCGTGCCGCGTCGTCCGGATCCCCTCCCTCCCGCTCCCCGGCTACCCGCAGGTACGCGTCGCCCTGCCCAGCCGACGGGTCGCCGCCACGATCGCCGAGCACCGCGCCGACCTCGTCCACCTGGCTGGCCCCTTCGTCCTCGGCGTCCGGGGCATGGCCGCCGCCGCCCGGCTCGGCGTCCCCGCCGTGGCCGTCTACCAGACCGACCTCGCCGGCTACGCCCGTACGTACATGGGGGCGGGCGAGGCGGCCGCCTGGCGGCGCATCCGCTCCGTGCACGCCGCCGCCGACCTCACCCTCGCCCCGTCCAGCGCGGCCCTGCGCGACCTGGAGGCGCACGGTGTGCCCCGGGTCGGCCTGTGGCCGCGCGGAGTGGACGCCGTCCGCTTCCGGCCCGACCGGCGGGACGAGACGCTGCGCCGCGCCCTCGCCCCGGACGGTGAGCTGATCGTCGGTTACGTCGGCCGCCTCGCCCCCGAGAAGCAGGTGGAACTGCTCTCCGGCGCCTGCGCCCTGGACGGCGTGCGCGTCGTGGTCGTCGGCGACGGACCCAGCCGCCCCGGCCTGGAGCAGACGCTGCCGGGCGCCGTCTTCCTCGGCCGCCGCACCGGCGTCGAACTCGCCCGGGTCTTCGCCTCGCTGGACGTCTTCGTGCACACCGGCCCCTTCGAGACGTTCTGCCAGACCGTGCAGGAGGCCATGGCGAGCGGTGTGCCCGTCGTCGCGCCCGCGGCGGGCGGACCGCTGGACCTCGTGGCCCACGGGCGCACCGGGCTGCTCGTGCCACCGCGCGACGCCGCCGCCGTACGGGACGCCGTGTGGTCCCTGTCCGCGGACCCTGGGCTGCGGGGCGCCTACGGCGCGGCCGGGCGGGCCGCCGTGCAGGGGCGCACCTGGGCTGCCGTCGGCGACCGGCTGATCGGGCACTACACGGACGTACTCGCCTCCCGGAAGGCGGTGCTGGCGGCATGAGCGCGCTGCGGATCGTCCGGCTCGCCAACTTCGTCGCCCCCGCGTCCGGCGGACTGCGCACCGCGCTGCGCGAGCTGGGCCGCGGATACCGCGCGGCCGGGCACGAGTCCGTACTCGTCGTCCCCGGCCGGTACGCCGACGACCGGGAGACCGGGCAGGGCCGGGTGATCACCCTCCCGGGGCCGCTGCTGCCGGGTACCGGCGGCTACCGCGTCCTGACCGACAGGCGGGGCCTGGCCACCCTGCTGGAGGAGCTGGCTCCCGACCGCCTGGAGGTGTCCGACCGCACCACCCTGCGGTGGACCGGCAGGTGGGCCAGGCGGGCCAGGGTCCCCGCCGTGATGGTCTCCCACGAGACCACCGACGGCGTGCTGCGCACCTGGGGCCTGCCCGAAGGCGCTGCCCGGCGCACCGCCGACGCCCTCAACGTCCGTACGGCGCACGCCTACGCGCGCGTGGTGTGCACCACGGAGTTCGCCGAGCGGGAGTTCGTCCGCATCGGGGCCCGGAACGTCGTACGGGCCCCGCTCGGCGTCGACCTCACCGGACGGCACCCCGGGCTGCGCGACCCGGGGCTGCGGGCCCGCTGCGCGCGCGGGGACGAGACGCTGCTGGTGATGTGCTCGCGGCTGTCCGTGGAGAAGCGGCCCGGCACCGCGCTCGACGCGCTGACGGAGCTTCGGCGGCGCGGCGGGCGGGCGGTGCTGGTGGTGGCCGGGGACGGACCGCTGCGCCCGCGGCTCGAACAGCGGGCGCGGGCTCGGGACCTGCCGGTGACCTTCCTCGGCCACGTCGCCGACCCCCGGTTGCTCGGCGCCCTCCAGGCGTCCGCCGACGTGTGTCTGTCCCCCGGACCGGCCGAGACTTTCGGGCTCGCCGCACTGGAGGCGATGGCGTGCGGCACGCCCGTGGTGGCGAGCGCGTCCTCGGCACTGCCCGAGGTGATCGGCGCGGCCGGAGCCGTCGCCGCCGATCACGGGGGCTCCTTCGCGGACGCCGTGGAACTGCTCCTGACCCGCCGCGAATCGGACCGGCGTGCGGCGGCACGCGCGCGTGCGGAGTGCTTCGGCTGGAACACGGCCGTCGAGGCCTTCCTGGCCGCCCACGACGCGACCTTCCCGGCGCACCCTGTTCTGCCGGAGACCGTGTCCTGAGCCGCGTCCGCCGCGCGGTCCTGGGAGCCGGTGGGGCGGGGGGCTGTGGTGGCCGCGAGGGGCGGCAGGTCGGTGGAGCGGCTGCCGAGGACCGGCTCGACGAGGACGCCGCCGGAGACGGCCACGTAGGAGTGCACCCCGGAGTCCGAGGCGACGTTGGCGCTGGTGACGACGGACAGCCGCCCAACCCTCGTCGTCGGTCAGCGCCCAGCGGCCGGAAACCCTCGCCGAGGTCCGTGTTCCGGTCCATCGAGGTCATGCCTCCGGTGTCCCCGGTGCCGTGGCCGCGAGCGGTCCCGGCACCGTGCCGCGGCAGCCGGATCACGCCACGCGGTACTGCTCGTCACGGGCGTCGGTGAGGAACATCTGCCCCGGCGCGTGGGTGAGCGCGAAGGGCGGCCGCGAGGCCATGACCGCCGCCTGCGGGGTCACGCCGCAGGCCCAGAACACCGGGATGTCGTCCGGCTCGCGGTCCACGGCGTCGCCGAAGTCGGGCCGGTCCAGATCGGCGATGCCCAGCGCCGACGGGTCGCCGCAGTGCACCGGGCTGCCGTGCACCGCCGGGAGCAGACTGCTCTCGTGGATCGCCGCCGACAGGTGCGCGGGCGGCACCGGACGCATCGACACCACCATCGGCCCGCGCAGCCGCCCGGCCGGACGGCACCGGCGGGAGGTGACGTACATCGGGACGTTGCGGCCCTGCTCGACGTGGCGGATCGGGACGCCCGCCGAGGCCAGCGCCCACTCGAAGGTGAAGCTGCACCCGATCAGGAACGTCACCAAGTCGTCCCGCCAGTGCTCGCGCACGTCCGTCGGCTCCTCCACCAGCTCGCCGTCCCGCCACACCCGGTAGCGCGGCAGATCGGTGCGCAGGTCCGCGCCGTCGGCGAGCACGGTGGTCCGGGACCCGGGGTCCGTCACGTCCAGCACCGGGCACGGCTGCGGGTTGCGGGTGCAGAACAGCAGCATGTCGTACGCCCAGTCGGCGGGCACCGAGATCAGGTTCGCCTGGGTGTGGCCGGCGGCGACCCCGGCCGTGGGGCCGGTCAGCCCCTTCCGGAAGCGGGCGCGGGCCGTTTTCGGGTTCCACGCGTGCGCGTGCTCGTCGACCAGGGCGAGCGGCCGGTCCCCGGTCGCGGGGTGCGGGTGGTTCATGCCAGTTCCTTTCCGCGTGTCTCCGGCAGCTCGAGCAGGGCCAGTGCCGCGATGCCGTACCCGATGGCGCCGAAGACCAGCGCGCCGCCCACGCCCCAGCTGTCGGCGAGGAAGCCGACCGTGGTGGGGAAGACGGCGCCCACGGCGCGTCCGGTGTTGTACGTGAAGCCCTGGCCCGCGCCCCGCACCGCCGTCGGGTACAGCTCGCTCAGGTACGAACCGAACCCGCTGAAGATGGCCGACATGCAGAAGCCGAGCGGGAAGCCCAGCACCAGGAGCAGGGTGTTGGCGCCGCTGGGGATGTTCGCGTACGCCAGGATGCAGACCGCCGACAGCAGCGCGAAGAGCCAGATGTTGCGCCTGCGGCCCAGCACGTCGGTGAGCACGCCTCCGGTGAGGTAGCCCAGGAAGGCGCCCGAGATGAGGAAGGTCAGGTAGCCGCCGGTGCCGACGACCGACAGGTCGCGCTCGTCCTTCAGATACGTCGGCACCCAGGTGGCGAGGGTGTAGTAGCCGCCCTGGACCCCGGTGGAGAGCAGACTCGCGAAGAGCGTGACGCGCAGCAGCCCCGGTGAGTCCGCCGTGCCGGGCTTGAAGATCGCCGCGAACGAACCCTTGCCGGCGCCCTTCTCCCGGACCTCGGCGGCTCGCGGCGCGTCGTGGACGCTGCGCCGTACCCACACCACGAGCAGGGCGGGGAGCGCGCCCGTCCAGAACAGGATGCGCCAGGCCAGGTCGTCACCGGCCAGCGAGAACACCAGCGTGTACACGAGCACCGCGAGCGCCCAGCCCACGGCCCACGAACTCTGGACGGCGCCGAGCGTGCGCCCGCGGTGCCTGGGGCTCGCGTACTCGGCGACCAGGATCGCGCCGACCGCCCACTCGCCGCCGAAGCCGAGGCCCTGCAGGGCGCGGAAGACGAGCAGTGTCTCGTAGTTGGGCGCGAAGCCGCAGGCCACCGTGAAGACGGCGTAGGTGATCACGGTGAGGAGCAGTGCCTTGACCCGGCCGACGCGGTCCGCCAGCACGCCCGCGAGCGCGCCGCCGATGGCCGAGACGACCAGCGTGACCGTCGTGAGCAGGCCGGTCTGACCGCTGTCCAGGCCGAAGTACGCGGCCAGCGCGACCATGGTCAGCGGCAGCGTGAAGTAGTCGTACGAGTCGAGGGCGTAGCCGCCGAACGCGCCGCCGAAGGCGCGGCGGCCCCGCGGGCCGAGGGCGCGCAGCCAGCCGAACGGGCCGTCTTCCGCGGCGTGTTCGGCGGTACCGGGAGGGCGGGTGTCGGCGGGGAGGGTCGGCGGGGAGGGGGGTGTGCTCATGGTGCACCTCGCTGTGGGAGGACGGAGAGTGCGGATCGAGCGGGAACCTGAAGGCACCGTAGGGGATCGTTCAACGATCCCTCAATACCCCTGTTGTTTCGTTCTGGTATCTGCGATTGAATTCCGGGCATGGCAGAGCAGTTGACGGGACTGGCCGACGATCGCGCCCTCCTCGGGCGGACCAGCACCGCCGAGCGGGTCTCGGACATCCTCAGGAGCCGGATAGCAGAGGGCTACTTCCCGCCCGGGACCCGGTTGTCGGAGGACAGCATCGGCGGCGCCCTCGGCGTCTCCCGCAACACCCTGCGCGAGTCGTTCCGCCTGCTCACGCACGAACGCCTGCTCGTCCACGAGCTGAACCGGGGCGTCTTCGTCCGGGTCCTCACCGTCGAGGACGTCGAGGACATCTACCGCACCCGCTCCCTCGTCGAGTGCGCCGTCGTCCGCGGCCTCGGCGAGCCGCCGTACCCGCTGGACGGGCTCGCCGAGGCCGTCGAGGACGGGCGGCGGTCGGCACGCGAAGGTGACTGGAAAGGCGTGGGTACCGCCAACATCCACTTCCACCGGGAACTGGTGGCCCTCGCGGGCAGCGAACGCACCGACGAACTGATGCGCAGTGTCTTCGCCGAACTGCGCCTCGCCTTCCACGTCGTGGACGACCCGCGGCGCCTGCACGAGCCGTACATCGCCCGCAACGCGGAGATCCTCGCCGCCCTGGAGAGCGGCGAGCGGGAGAAGGCGGCGCGGCTGCTCGCGGTCTACCTGGAGGACTCGCTCAAGCGCGTCGTGGAGGTCTACCTGCGGCGGGTCGGGGACGAGGGGTAGGGCCGGTCCGCCGAGCAGGCAGGCGCCAGGGCTCGCGAGCAGGCACGAGGCTCGGCGGCACGGCGTCCGGCCCCGTGCCCGCGGGGGCCCATCTGCGCCGTTTGGGCCGATGTCAGACCGAGGACCTAGTCTGTGCACCGTGACTTCGCCTGCATCGACGGACAGCGTTCCGCCCCAGCTCAGCGCGGGGCCGCGCCCCGCACCGGGCCCGGCCGCCGACGAGGGGCTGGCGCGGCGGCTGCGCGCGCTCGCCTGCACGGCGCCGCTGCACGACCTCGACGTGCGCAAGGCCAACCTCGCCGGCGAGTACTCGGTGTACGGCATGGCGGAGGTCGCCCTCGCCGCCATCGACCTCGTCACGCTGAACATGGACTTCGACACGGGCGCCGACCACGACCAGATAGTGGCCAGGCTGATCCCGCGCGTCGCCGCCCAGGCCCCGCGCCGCCCCGCCGTCGAGCACGAGCGGGTGGCCCGCTGGGTCCTGGAGAACCTGATCAACGTCGGCAGCGTGGACCGCGGCTTCCGCGCGGTGTACGGCACCTTCGGACCGGACGGCACGTACGTACGGCGGGACTACGACTTCAAGCTCCTCGAAGAGGTCCCGGGACCCGGCGGCACCGTCTACCTGCGCACCACGGACGAGGCGGTCAACGTCCTCGTCGGCGCCCTGGACACCGACGTCACCAGCGCCCAGATCGCCGCCGAGGTCAAGCTCGAGGTGCTGATCAGCCGCGGCCGCCTCGCCGACGCCCAGCTCGCCGCCGAACAGGCCCGGTACCGCACCGTCCAGTACTCGGAGACCCTGCGCCGCGCCCTGGACGCCACCCGGCGCAATGTCCGCGCGGTGGACTGGCTCAGCGCCGTCCCCGACATGATCGCCGAGGCCCTGGACCACGTCGCCGACCGCTACCGGCACGAGAACGCGATCCTGACCAACATCCGCAAGGCCCGCGACGAGACGGAGGACGCCGAGCACAAGCGCCGCGCCGCCGAACTGGTCGACATCGTCAAGGACTGCATCCGCCGCCACACCCAGCTCCAGTCCCGCCTCCTGGAGGCCGGCCCGCTCTTCCGCGCCGAGCAGGACCGGCAGGCCTTCGCCACCCCCCTGACCACCTCCGGCCTCGACCTGTACGGCCATCTCGTCGCCCCCGTGCTGCCGTTGCCAGTGGAGCGGGCGCTCCGCGTCACCGACGCCTTCTTCACCCAGGGCACCGGGCTGCGCACCCCCGTCTCCGTCCGGGTCGGCGACCTCGTCGACATACTCCTCACCCCGCCGGTGGAGCGGGAGCACCTGGGCGCCGAGATGCCGGAGCCCGACCTGATCGCCACCCCGGACGACAGCCGTTTCAGCGAGGAGCAGCTCGCCGCGGCCATGGAACTGCTCGACCTGCCGCACGACGCCCCGCGCCGGCTGTCCGGACTGCTCGCCGACGCCCGTGCCCGCGACGCCGAACTGCCGTACCTCGTCGCCCTGCTCGCCGTCCACGCGGCCAGCCCACCGGTCGGCACCGCCTACCGCCAGGGCGAGCCGAAGCTGCTGTTCGCCGTCGACGACGGCACCGAACTGGACGACCCCGAGTTCGGCGGCGCCGACCTCATCGTCGGCACGGCACTGCTGGACGCGGCGGGAATGGCGGCGGACCGGACGGAGGCGGCATGACCGGACGGCACCACCCCTGCGACCGTCTCACCCACCACCACAGCCAGCACCCCAGTCCCGAGCGACAGCACAGCGAGGAGTACCGACCGTGACCGAGCACGCCGACCGGAGCGAGCCGGAGGCGGGTGCCGCGCCGACCACCGCGGCCGTCACGCCCGCCGACGCCGCCGACGCGGCGCGGCTCGTCGCCTTCGGGCTCCAGCCCAAGCTGCTGCCCGCCCGCGACCAGGAGTACGCCGACCTGCTGCGCCGCTACCGCGAGGACCCGCCCTTCGCCCGGCTCGCCGACGCCGTGGCGGCCGGTCTCGGACTGATCGTCCTGGAGGTGTCCCCGCGCGCGGGGATGGCCGTGGCCGCCGCCGAGGACTCGGTGTTCGCCGTCCGCATGGGCGACTACGCGCGCCGTGCCGCCACCGACTCCGGTGACCGCTTCCTGCACGGCCTCGCCCACCTCGCCCTCGCCGCCATGGCCTATCCGCGCCCCGAGGACCTCGCCGACGACGGCTACATCGGCCGTGTCACGGTCAACGGCGTGGACGCGTTCGTCCGCCAGGCCTGCCGCAGGCTCGAAGAGCGCGCGGAGGAGCAGGGCGAGAACACCGACCCGGCCACCGACGCCCCGGGCCTGGAGGCCGCCTGGCGGATCTGGGTCAGGCGCAGCGCGACCGGCGCCACCAAGGACGCGCGCAGACTCCCGGGCTCCACCACCGGCATCGTCGGCAAGGCCGCCGCGTTCCTCACCGAGTCCGGCTTCCTCCAGCGCACCGGCGACGACCACGGCGGCACCTACCGCACGACGGCCCGCTACCAGCTCCAGGTGCGCGACATGGCGGGCAGCGCCGCCATGACCGAGCTGCTCGACCTGGGCGTCGTCCCGGTCACCGACGGCACCGCGACGCTGCTGCCCGCCGAGGAGACGGACGACCTGGAGCTGGTGGCCGACGCCGGCCTGCCCTTCCACTCCTCCTGACCCCGCCCCGCCCGACCGTCCCCGACGTCCGAAGACTTACGAGAGTCCGCCATGTACGAGCTGTCCCGGGTCCGCCTCTACTCCATCGGACCCGCCGGTGCGCGCTACGCCGACACCGTGCTTGACCTGCGCGGTGTGGGCGAACCCGTGCCCGATCCCGCGCCCACGCAGGCGGAGTTCTTCGAGGAGGAGCCCGTCGGCCCGCCGCGCCGGCCCGCGCCCGCCGGTGTGCTCTTCCTGGAGAACGGCGGCGGCAAGTCCGTGCTCCTCAAGCTGATCTTCTCGGTGATGCTGCCGGGCCACCGCAACACCCTGGGCGGCGCCAGCTCCGGCGTGCTGCGCAAGTTCCTGCTCGCCGACGACTGCGGACACGTGGCGCTGGAGTGGCAGCACGTGCAGACCGGCGAGTGCGTCGTCGTCGGCAAGGTCAGCGAGTGGCGCGGACGACAGGTCTCGGGCGACCCGCGGAAGTTCGCCGAGGCCTGGTACTCCTTCCGCCCCGGCCCCGGACTCACCCTGGACAACCTGCCGGTCGCCGAGGCCACCGCCGTCCGCCCGCCCGTCGAGGGCGCCTCCGGCGCGCAGGGCAGGCGGCGCACGATGAAGGGCTTCCGGGACGCGCTGACCGAGGCCGGCAAGGCCTACCCGCATCTGGAGGTGCACTGGGAGGAGATCCACGACCGCTGGATCGAGCACCTCGGCGACCTCGGACTCGACCCCGAACTCTTCCGCTACCAGCGCGAGATGAACGCCGACGAGGGCGAGGCCGCCGGCCTCTTCGCGGTCAAGAAGGACTCCGACTTCACCGACCTGCTGCTGCGGGCCGTCACCGACACCCGCGACACCGACGGCCTCGCCGACCTGGTCGGCGGCTTCGGCAACAAGCTGGGCCGACGTGCCGAGCTGATCGCCGAACGCGACTTCACCGCCGGGTCCGTCGACCTCCTCGGCCGGATCGTCGAGGCCGCCGAGGCACGCACCCGCGCGCGCGACATCCACACCGCCGCCGAACGCCGCACCAGGAACCTGGCCCGCCGCCTCACCGCCCGAGGCGCCAAGGAGCGGGTCCGCGCGGGTGACCTCGCCCAGCGGGTCACGGCCGCCGCGTACGCCGTCACGCACGCCGAGTCCGCCCGGGGCCGCAGCAACCTCGTCGCCGCCGAACTCGCCTACCGGCACGCCTCCCTGGCCCTGGCCGGCGCCGAGAAGTCCGCCGCCGCGCAGAAGCGCGAACTGGCCGAGGCCCGCACCCTGCACTCCGCCTGGCAGGCCGCCGAGGCCGTCCTGCGCCACCGCGCCGCCGCCGACCGCGTCGCCCGCGTGTCGGCCGCCATCCAGGTGGCCGAACGGGACGCGGCCCCCGCCCTCGCCGCCCGCACCAAGGCCGCCGTCGACCTCGTCCGCGCCCTGCACGCGGCGGCCGCGAAGGCCGAGGACCACGCCAACGAGGAGGAGGAGCGGTCCGCCGCCCTCCAGGAGGTCAGCGACACCGCCCACCGCGACTCCACCACCGCCGCCACCGAGGCGCAGCGCGCCCGCAGCGAGGCCGGGCACCTGCGCCAGCGCCTCACCGAGGTCGAGCAGGAGACCACCGAAGCCGTCCGCGCCGGCTGGCTGGACGACAGCGCCCCCGACGCCGACCCGGCCCGCGCCGCCCTCGCGGCCAGCGACGCGGAGAAGACGGCCGTCGCCGCCTGGGACACCGCCCGCGAGGCGGCCCGCCGGGCCACCGAGCACGCCCGCGAGACCGCCGCCGCCGAGAGCCGCGCCGAACTCACCGCGGCCCGCGCGGCGGACGCGGCCACCGCGGCCGAGCGCGCCCACCAGGGAGAGCGGCGCACCGCCGAGGCACTGGCCGCGGAGGAACGGCTCGCCGAACTGCTCGGCCTGGCCACCGAGGCCCGCCCGGGCATCCCCCAGCCCCGCCGGGACGCCGACCGCGACGACCGGGCAGCCGCTCCCACCGCGACCGACGGCGCGCTCACCCCCGAGGAACTCGACCGCTTCGCCGACGAACTGCGCGAACTGCTCGACGACACCGTCTCCTTGGCGGAACGCCAGCTGTTCGAACTGCGCACCGCCGCGGCCGACGACTCCCGTATCCTCGGCGCGCTCGGTGACGGCGGCCTGCTGCCGCCGGGACCCGACGTGCTGGCCACCGTCGAGTTCCTCGGCGAGCACGGCATCCCCGCCCTGCCCGGCTGGCGCTACCTCGCCCAGGCCGTCGACCCCGCCGACCACGCGCGCGTGCTGGCCGCCCGCCCCGAGCTGGTCGACGGCGTGATCATCACCGACCCGGACTCGCACACCCGCGCCCGCGAGGTCCTCGGCGACGCGGCCCTGCTGCCGCGCTCCGCCGTCGCCGTCGGCACGGCCGCCGCCCTGCTCGCACCGACCCCGGCCCCCGAATCCGGTACCGGGGACGTCTTCCTTGTACCGCCGAACCCGGCCATGCACGACGAGCAGGCCGCCGACGAGGAGCGGCACGCCCTGCGCGCACGGGCGGGCGAGCGGGACGAGGAGATCCGCAGCCTCGCCGCCCGCCTCGGCAAGGACCGTGAGCTGGCGGCCCGGCTCGCCTCCTGGCGCACCGGCTGCCCGGCCGGACGCCTCGCGGAACTCGCCAGGACCGCCGAGGAGGCCCGTGCCTTCGCCGAGGAGACCGAGGCCGAGCTGACCGAGGCCCGCACCCTGCGGGCCGAGGCCGACGAGAGCGCCGCCGAGGCCGTCCACCTGCGGGACGAGCGGCAGGAGGCCGCGCAGAAGGCCCGCCGCGCCGCCGACGCCCTCGCCGGACTCGCCTTCCGACTGCGCGAACGCGCCGGCTGGCAGGTCAGACTCCGTGAACTGGCCGACGAGGCCGCCGAGTCCGAGGCCCGCGCCCAGGCCTGCCTGGAGCGGGCCCGTGCCGCCGACGAGGACCGGCGCGCCGCCCAGCGCGCCGCCGACGACGCCCGCCGCACCGCCCGCGCCCTGCGTGCCGAGCGCTCGGAGATCGCCGGTGCCCCCGACGACGTACCGGAAGCGGCTCCCGGGGACGGCGCGCGGGCGCCGAAGGCGAAGGCGTCCCTGCCCGACCTGCGCGAGGCCTACCGCGCCGCCTCCCAGGTGTACGAGAAGGTCGGCGTCGGCGCCGACCTGCGCGCCGAACAGGCCCGCGCGGAGAGCGACGAGAGCGCGGCCCGCGCGGATCTCGACCGGCTCAGCAACAAGGTCCGCACCCGCGCCGGACAGCTCCTGGAATCGCCCGACGGCTCCGACGGGCCGTCCCGGCAGGCCGCCGCCGCCCGCGCCGAGGAACTGGTGCAGCTCCTGGAGACCCGCATGTCCAGCGCGAGCGAACAGCTCGGCCGGCTGCGCGGCGAGGCCGAACGGCACGCGCCCGAGGACGGCGACACCCACACCGACCTCCCCGAGGAACTCCAGCCGCGCGACGCCGAGCACGCCCAGACCCTGCTGCGCACGGCGACCACCGAACTGGCCGCCCGCACCGAGGCGCTGGCCCAGGCCCGCGAGGCCCACGCCGGACTGCTCGACGCGCACCGCGCCGCCGAGGACGCGGCCGGCGGCTTCGACGAGATCGCCGCGCTCCTCCGCGACCTGCTGCGCGAGCACCCCCCCGAGGAGGAGCAGGAGGAGCCCGAGCCCTACGCCGGAGACCTGGAGGAGGCCCGCAGGGCCGCCGCCGAGGCCCGCCGTTCACTGCGCGGCTGCGCCGCAGACCTGTCCGCCGCCGAAGCCGCCGTGCGCGAGGCGAGCGACGTCCTCGTCCGGCACGCCAACTCCACCCGCTACGAACAGGTCCGCACGCCCGCCCGCCAGCAGATCCGCGAACTGCCCGCCGCCGCGCTGCCCGAGCACGCCGCCAAGTGGGCCGACGCCTTCGCACCCCGGCTCCGCGTCCTCACCGACGAGCTGGCCCAGCTGGAGCGCAACCGCGACTCGATCGTGGACCGGCTGCGCGGCCTGGTCGAGTCCGCGCTGGCCACCCTCCGCTCCGCCCAGCGGCTGTCCCGGCTGCCGGAGGGGCTCGGCGAGTGGTCCGGGCAGGAGTTCCTGCGCATCCGCTTCGAGGAGCCCGACCAGGCCACCCTCACCGAGCGGCTCGGCGAGGTCGTCGACGAGGCCACCCGCGCGGCCGTGAAGAAGAACTCCGACCTGCGCCGCGACGGCATGTCCCTGCTGCTGCGCGGTGTCGCCGCCGCCCTGCAGCCCAAGGGTGTCGCCGTCGAGATCCTCAAGCCCGACGCCGTACTGCGCGCCGAGCGCGTCCCCGTCGGCCAGATGGGCGACGTCTTCTCCGGCGGCCAGCTGCTCACCGCGGCCATCGCCCTGTACTGCACGATGGCCGCGCTCCGCAGCAACGACCGGGGCCACGACCGGCACCGCCACGCCGGGACCCTGTTCCTCGACAACCCCATCGGCCGGGCCAACGCCACCTACCTGCTGGAGCTCCAGCGGGCCGTCTCGGACGCGCTCGGCGTCCAGCTCCTGTACACCACCGGCCTGTTCGACACGACCGCGCTGGCCGAGTTCCCGCTGGTCATCCGGTTGCGCAACGACGCCGACCTGAGGGCGGGACTGAAGTACATCAGCGTGGAGGAGCACCTCAGGCCGGGCCTGCCGCAACCGACTCCGGCCGTCGAGGGGGAGGGCGAGGCGGTGCACAGCGAGATCACCGCGACCCGCATGTTCAAGCGCCCCGCCCAGTCACCGGCCTAGGCGGGCTGTTCACCGAGCCGGCCGAGCAGCCAGTCGTGGAAGACCCCGATGCGGTGCTCGGCCAGCGAGAACATGCGGTGCAGGATCACGTGGTCCGGCACGCGGTTCGCGAAGACCGTCGGGCGCACGGTGACGGCGTAGTAGCGGCGGTCCTGGCCGCCCGGCACCTCGGGCAGCCTGCCGAAGCCCTCACTGCCGTACCGCTCGATGGCGGCCGGATCACCGAGCCGTTCGACGGCCGCGCACCGTCTCCTCGAAGGAGGGCGGCTCCTCGGCCAGGCACACCCAGGCGTAGCCGAGCCACTCGCGCAGGGCGACCTCGACCAGGCCGTACTCGGACCGGTCGAAGTCGGGCATCTTGGTCAGGTTGGGCCCGGCGACCGGCCTTCCGTCGAGGTCGTACGTCCAGGCGTGGTACGGACACTGGAAAGTGCGGCGCACCTCGCCGGACTCCTCCAGGCACAGCCGGGCGCCGCGGTCCCGACAGACGTTCCCGCGCGGGCCGCGGTCGAGCACGGGCCGCCGCCCGGCCGCTCAGGAATGCGACAGCTGACCCGCGCCGCCCCGCCGGCCTATCCGCCCCTGGCCCCGCTCGGCGGCCCGGGCCTGACGCCTCGCCCGGCGACGCTCGCGACGCACGGACCGCGCGGTGCTGCTCGGCTCCGACACGACACCGTGCCGCTGGTTCCACACCTGCCGGGTCACCCACACGTCCAGCACGCCCCAGGTGGCCACCACCGTGCCCGCGACACTGCCGAGCACCATCGGGAACGCCAGCCACGACTCCGCCAGCGTGCACAGGAAGGCCACCATCGCCAGTATCAGCGTCACCGCGACGACCAGCACCGCGCGCACGGCCGCCGTACGCACCGGATCCGGCAACCGGCGGCGCCGCGCGGGCTCCTCGCGCCACAACGGCCGGTACACCGGCTGCCGTTCAGTCGCCCGGGGCTCCGGCCCGGTCACCGGAATGTCGCGATCCGGCGCCTCGGGAACCGCCGACGCGGTCACCTCGGTCGCATCCTCGTCCGCGGGCGCCCCGCTCCGCTCCGCCGTGCCCATCAACATGTCACTCCCCACCGCCAGCAGACAGCTCGTCCGAGTCCGAAGACACGGCTCCCCTCTGGCTGCCCGGCTTGCGCTGCTTTACGCCGCCCAGGGGCGGGATGCGGCTCCTGTGGCCGATTCCGCCTCCCATTCCCGTAGTGAAGGACGAACGACGGGCCCCCAAGATTCCCGGAAATCCCGCGCAGTCGAATAATTTCGGCCAATCCGCCCGTCACGCCCTCACCACGGCCCCGCGTCCGTCGGCTGATCCAGGGAGGCAATCTCCCGCAATGACCGGACAACTGACCATCGCCGACCCCGGGTGCGGAAGTTCGCCGTCCGGACGGGTCTTCGAGTTACCTGTGCGTCAGTAGTAGGCTCGCGCCGTTTGTTGACGCACATGTGTACCCCCGCCGGTGGGGGACGAGCTGGGGGAGGCCATGCGCTTTCGCGGGAAGTCGATCCGCCGGAAGATCGTGGCGCTGCTCCTCGTGCCGCTGGTGTCCCTGACCGCGATCTGGGCCTTCGCCACGGTGCTGACGGGCCGTGAGGCGGCCCGGCTGTTCAGCGTCTCCAACGTCGTCGAGGAGATCGGCTACCCGGTCGAGGACACCGTCCGCGTCCTCCAGCAGGAACGCCGCCAGACCCTCGTCCACCTCGCCGACCCCCGCGCCTCCGACGGCCTCGCCGCCCTGGAGCGCAGCCGGACCGCCACCGACGAGGCCGTCGCGGAGATCCGCCGCAACGCCGCCGACGGCGACGTGCGGGACGACCTCGGACAGGCCGGTCAAGAACGGCTCACCGCCGTCCTGGACGCCTTCGACGGCCTCGGCTCCCTGCGCCGCAGCGTCGCGGACGGCACCGTCGACCGTGCCCAGGCCCTCGGCCTCTACAACCGCCTGGTCGACCCCTGCCACGACCTGCTCGCCAACCTCAACGTCGTCGACGACGTGGGTCTCGACAAGCAGTACCGCGCGCTCGTCAACGTCTCGCGCGCCCGTGAACTGCTCTCCCGCGAGGACGCCCTCCTGGGCTCCGCCCTGGTCACCGGGCGGCTCACCCGCGCCGAGGTCCGGGACGTCTCCGACCTCGTCGCGCAGCGCACCGTGATGTACGACATCAACCTGCCGCTGCTGCCCGCCACCGAACGCGGCCGCTACCAGCGCTTCTGGAAGAACGCCTCCTCCGCCCCCCTCCGGGTCGCCGAGCAGGCCGCCGTCTCCTCCGGCACCGGCACGCCGAGCGGAGTCACCGCCCAGAGCTGGGACACCGCGGCCGGGAACGTCCTCGCGGAACTCGGCGAACTCGACGACAACGCCGCCGACCGCTACCAGGACCGCGTCGACCCGGTCGCCACCAGCACCATCGCCAAGGCCGTCGTCGCCGGAGCGCTCGGCCTGATCGCCCTGCTGTACTCCCTGTTCCTGTCCGTCCGCGTCGGCCGCTCCCTCATCCGCGACCTCAAGCAGCTGCGCCTGGAGGCCCACGAGGCGTCCGGCGTCCGGCTGCCCAGCGTGATGCGCCGCCTGTCGGCGGGCGAGGAGGTCGACGTCGAGACCGAGGTGCCGCGCCTCGAGTACGACCGGAACGAGATCGGCGAGGTCGGCCAGGCCCTCAACACCCTCCAGCGGGCCGCCGTGGAAGCCGCCGTCAAACAGGCCGAACTCCGCGCGGGCGTCTCCGAGGTCTTCGTCAACCTCGCGCGCCGCAGCCAGGTGCTCCTGCACAAGCAGCTCACCCTGCTCGACACCATGGAACGCAGGACCGAGGACACCGAGGAACTCGCCGACCTGTTCCGCCTGGACCACCTGACCACCCGGATGCGCCGGCACGCCGAGGGCCTGGTCATCCTCTCCGGCGCCGCGCCCTCCCGGCAGTGGCGCAAGCCCGTCCAGCTCATGGACGTGGTGCGGGCCGCCGTCGCCGAGGTCGAGGACTACGAGCGCATCGAGGTCCGCAGGCTGCCGCGCGTCGCCGTCACCGGACCCGCGGTCGCCGACCTCACCCACCTGGTGGCCGAACTCCTGGAGAACGCCACGGTGTTCTCGCCACCGCACACCGCGGTGCAGGTGCTGGGCGAACGCGTCGCCAACGGCTTCACCCTGGAGATCCACGACCGCGGCCTCGGCATGGCCGCCGACGCCCTGCTCGACGCCAACCTCCGGCTGGCCGAGACACCCGAGTTCGAGCTGTCCGACACCGACCGGCTCGGCCTGTTCGTGGTCAGCCGGCTCGCCCAGCGGCAGAACGTCCGGGTCTCCCTGCAGCCCTCGCCGTACGGCGGCACCACCGCGGTCGTCTTCGTCCCCGACGCGCTGCTCAGCGACGACGCCCCAGACACCAACGGCGTCGGCTTCCGCCTCGACCGCCCCCAGCACGTCAAGGACAAGGAGCGGGAGGAGAGCCGCCGTTCCGCCCTCTCCCACGTGCCCGCGCGGCTCCCCGAGCGTCCCGCCGCGCTGCTGGACGGCCCCGTCGAGCTGGAGGCGCCCGTCGACCTGGACGCCCTCGACGACCTCCCGGGCGCGCTCGACGACCAGGACGGCGAACGCGGCGGCCTGTTCCGCCCCCGCCGCTCCCTGGCCGCGGCCGACGACGACCAGTCCGCCCGCCGCACCGGACCGCGCCGCCCCGACACCCGGCACGGTGACGAGCCCGCGGCCGAGGAGGGGAGCGAGGCGAACGCGCCGGTCGCGCTGCCCCGCCGCCGCACGCCCAAGCTGGTCAGCTCGCACGGGCGCCCCGTCCCCGAACGGACCGCCCGGAACACCGCCGACGAACTCCCCGCGCTGCCCGCTCGCCGACGCGGGAAGGACACCAAGGACACCGCCGATCGCACCGCCGAACACGGCGGCGGCGCACCCTCCGCGCGCGCGGACGCCCCGCCCGCGGACGCCGGGACCGCGGACGCGGGGTCCGGCGCGCTGCCCCGCCGCGTACGCCAGGCCAACCTGGCCCCGCAGCTCCGGCAGAGCCCCGAACCGGCCGCCGAGGACCGCTCCGACCCCGCCGACCGCGACGCCGACGAGGTACGCAGCCGTATGGCCTCGCTCCAGCGCGGCTGGCAGCGCGGCCGGAAGGAGAACGCCGCGGGTGACGACCCACCCGGCGGCACAGCACCATCAGCACCACGAGGAACGACTAAGGGGGACGGTCGATGACCGCACCGAAGGCGACCGGCCACACCGCGACCAAGTCCGGGGAGCTGAACTGGCTCCTCGACGACCTGGTGGACCGTGTCGCGAGCATCCGCAAGGCCGTCGTCCTGTCCGG
The DNA here is from genome assembly GCF_044590125.1 of Streptomyces sp. BBFR25. Lineage (NCBI taxonomy): Bacteria > Bacillati > Actinomycetota > Actinomycetes > Kitasatosporales > Streptomycetaceae > Streptomyces > Streptomyces sp. BBFR25. The sequence continues at coordinate 1,669,029 of NZ_CP172447.1, read as the reverse complement.
GGACGGCCTGGCAACGGGCGTGTCCAAGGACCTGACCAGGGAGGACAGCGAGCACCTGGCCGCCGTGGCGTCCGGGTTCCACAGCCTCGCCAAGGGTGTGGGCCGCCACTTCGAAGCGGGCAGCGTCCGGCAGACGGTCGTCGAACTCGACGACGCCTTCCTGTTCGTCACGGCCGCCGGTGACGGGAGCTGCCTGGCCGTCCTGTCCGACGCCGACTCCGACGTCGGACAGGTCGCCTACGAGATGACTCTGCTCGTCAAGCGGGTCGGCGTGCACCTGGGCACCGCGCCGCGCACCGATGTGCCCTCGGGCGGGTAAGTGGGATGACATGAGCGCAGACGGTCAGGGAAGAAACCACTGGTTCGACGACGAGGCCGGCCCCGTCGTCCGTCCGTACGCCATGACGCGCGGCCGCACCACCAGCGCGGCCCAGCACCGCCTCGACCTGATCGCGGTGGTCGTCACCGAACCCCACGCGGACGACCCGGAGGCGGACGTCACCCTCTCCCCGGAGCACGTGGACATCGTCGGCCTGTGCCGGGACACCCCGCAGTCGGTCGCCGAACTCGCCGCCGAACTCGACCTCCCCGTCGGGGTCGTACGGGTCCTGGTCGGCGACCTCGTGGACATCGAACTCGTCCACGTCAACCGGCCCGTGCCCCCGGCCGAACTGCCGGACGAGAACATCCTGCGCGACGTGATCAACGGGTTGAGGGCACTGTGAGCCGGCCCCCGGGCACGTCGGGCGGCGGCAGGTTAAGGAGAAGAGACCGATGATCTTCGGGCGTTCCCAGCGCGGCAAGCCGCCGGTCGAGCCCGTCACGCTCAAGATCCTGGTGGCCGGCGGGTTCGGCGTGGGCAAGACCACCCTCGTCGGCGCGGTCAGCGAGATCAGGCCGCTGCGCACCGAGGAACTGCTCACCGAGGCCGGGCGGCCCGTCGACGACGTCCGCGGGGTGGAGGGCAAGCACACCACCACCGTCGCCATGGACTTCGGGCGGATCACCCTGCGCGAGGACCTGGTGCTGTACCTCTTCGGTACGCCCGGCCAGGAGCGGTTCTGGTTCATGTGGGACGAGCTGTCCGAGGGCGCGCTGGGCGCCGTCGTGCTGGCCGACACCCGGCGCCTGGAGGACTGCTTCGCAGCCGTCGACTACTTCGAGCGGCGCTCCATCCCGTTCGTGATCGGCGTCAACTGCTTCGAGGGATCGGCGCGCTACCCGGCCGACACCGTCCGCCAGGCCCTCGACCTCGACGAGGACGTGCCCCTGGTGATGTGCGACGCCCGGGACCGGGAGTCCGTCAAGGAGGTCCTCATCGGCGTCGTCCAGCACGCGATGGCCCAGGCGGCGGACCGCCGCCGGGCCGTCACGACGTGAGGGACTGCTGAGTCGCCCTCCGAGGCGGCTCAGAAGGCCGCGGGTGTACGGCGGTCGCGGTCGCGGCCGGCCGCTCAGCCCGCCGGCGCCGTCGTCCGGTCCGTGCCGCGCCGGACCTCGTGGCCCGGTGCGTCCGCCCGGCCCAGCACCCAGCTCGCCCCGCGCAACGCCTTCGCCGCCTTCTTCAACGGCGCCAGGCACGCCGCCGCCCGCCGGTGGTCCGGCACGCTGCCCGGCGCGCACAGGACCGTCGCCAGGGACAGCGTCACGGGCCGCCCGCCGGCCGACCACGGCACGTCCAGCACCGAGGCCGCAAGCGGATCCAGCCCGTCCGGATCGGTGAGCACCAGGAAGTCGTCACCGCCGATGTGCCCCACCCGCATCTCCCCGGCCGCCGCCTGGAGCAGCGCCCGCCCGACCGCCCGGATCAGCTCGTCGCCCGCGGCGAACCCGGCCCCGTCGTTGACCTCCTTGAAGCGGTCCACGTCGAGCCAGCTCAGCGCGAACGCCCGCCCGGCCGCGACGCGCCGGTCCACCTCGGCCGTGATCGCGTCCGAACCGGGCAGCCGCGTCAGCGGATTGAGCCCGGCCGCCTCCTCCACCCGGCTCTCCGCCAGCGCCCGCACCAGGTCCGCGAGCCGCACGACGCCCACGCACCGCCCCCGCGCGTCCACGACGGCCACGTCGTCCGACGTACGGTTCGGGCCGCCCACGGCCACCACGTCCAGCACCTCCCAGGCCGTCGCGTCGACGCCCACCGTCCGCGGCGGGTCGCCGAGCTTGGCGGCGGGCCGGTCGGCGTACAGGGCGTGTCCGTAGCGCCCCGACATCGACAGCAGGAAGCGCGAGCGGTGCACCGAGCGCACCGGAACCCCGTCCCGGTCCACGAGCAGCACTCCGGACACGTCCGGCGACCCGGTCAGCAGTGCCCGCACCCGCCCCGCCGAGGCCGTCGCCGGCAACAGCGCGGCCGGCCGGACGAACTGCCGCACCGACGGCCCCGACCGCGGCGGCACGAGGCCGGGGGAGCCGGGCGGCACGTAGACGTCCACCGTCGGCAGCCGCGCGGGCGGCGCGAACAGCTCGCCCTGCGCCAACTGCGCCCCCGCCGCCCGCGCGACGGCGCACTGCGCCTCCGTCTCCACGCCCTCGACGGCCAGCAGCGCCCCCGACTCCTCGCACAGCACCCGCATCGCCCGCACGGCCGCCGGCCGAGCCAGCAGCGAGGCGTCGAGCTTCACCAGCTCCGGCGCCAGATCCGTCAGCAGCCGCAACGGCGCGTCCCCGTCACCGACCCCGTCCGCCGCGATCCGGAACCCCTGCCGCCGCAACACCGCCACCGCGTCGAGCAGGGCCCGCCGCGGCACGTGCGTGTAGGGCGGACACACGTCCAGCGTCACCTCCCACGGGAGCCGCCCCGCCTCCCGCACGGCGTCGTGCAGGGGCTGGAGCCCCCCGAGGTCGGCGAGCGTGCCCGCGAACACGTTGACGTGCAGCGGCAGCAGCGTCTCCCGGCGCACCGCCGCACGCAGCGCCGACACCGCGAGCAGACCGTCCAGTTCGGGATCGCGTCGCGCCTCGGCGAGCACGTCGCCGCTCTCCGGCCGGGCCAGTATCTCCAGCGCCGCGACCCCGCCGGTCATCAGGTTGACCACCGGTTGGAAGGCGAAGCGGAGAGTGTCCGTCCAGGAGCGCACGGGAGCAGGATGGCGCGGCGGCCTCCCGCCCGGGCCCAGTTCACGCGACGTTCACGCAGGATTCCGACGCGCTCAGGCGGCGCGGGTCCGGCGCGTCACGGGCCCGCCCACTTCCCTCACGGCACCCGACCCTGATAGATGCAGGGGACATGACACGACTCTCCAGCGCGCTCCGCGGTCTGGTCACCGCCCTCGCCGCCCTGCTCGCCGCCACCGCCCTCCCCGCCGCGGCAGCCCCCGCCACCGCGCAGGCACGGCCCGAACCGAGGGCCCCGGAGGACTTCGTCGCCCTGCGGAGCGTCGACCCGACGATCATCGAGGAGATGCGCTACGTCACCGCGCACAACTTCGTCGGCGAGCCCGTCGACGGTTACCGGCAGCCCCTGTGCATCCTCACCCGCCCCGCGGCCGAGGCCCTCCACCGCGCCCAGACCCGGCTGCTGCGCCAGGGCTACTCCCTCAAGGTGTACGACTGCTACCGGCCCCAGCGCGCCGTCGACCACTTCGTGCGCTGGGCCGAGGACCTCGACGACCAGGACATGAAGGCCGAGTTCTACCCGGACGTCGACAAGACCCGCCTCTTCGCCGACGGCTACATCGCGGAGAAGTCCGGCCACAGCCGCGGCTCGACCGTGGACCTCACCCTCGTACGGCTCCCCGCCAGGCCCACCCGCCCGTACCACCCCGGGCAGCCCCTGGTGCCCTGCTTCGCGCCGCAGGGTGAGCGCTTCCCGGACAACTCCGTCGACATGGGCACCGGCTACGACTGCTTCGACACCCGCTCGCACACCCTGGACCCCCGCATCCAGGGCGCGCAGCGCGCCAACCGGCTGCTGCTCAAGAACACCCTGGAGGACGCCGGCCTGGTCAACCTCCCCGAGGAGTGGTGGCACTTCACCTACAAGCCCGAGTCCTACCCGGACACCTACTTCGACTTCCCGGTCTCCGCGAAGTCGCTCGCCGGCCGCCGCTGACCGGCCTGCCGGAGCCGCCCCCTCCGCTGATCGGATACAGTCCGCCGCGTGTCCGAAAATGAAACCTCCGTTCCCAACTCCGCGCCCGACTCCCACTGTTCGAGCTGCGGATCGCCCTACGGAGAGGGCGTCTCCGGCTGGCCCCGCACCTGCCCCGCGTGCGGCACGGTGGCCTACCGCAATCCCCTGCCGGTCGCGGTGGCCCTCCAGCCCGTGTACGACACGCAGGGCACCGCCCTGGTCGTCATCACCCGCACCGTGACCCCCGCCCTCGGCGGCGTCGCCCTGCCCGGCGGCTACGTCGACGACCGCGAGGACTGGCGGCAGGCCGTCGTCCGCGAACTCAAGGAGGAGACGGGCATCGACGAGGCGAGCCGCGACGTCCGCCTCGCCGACGCCATGAGCTCGCCCGACGGCCACCTGCTGCTCTTCGGGCTGCTGCCCGAGCGGCCGGCCCAGGGACTGCCGCCGTCCACCGCCACGGACGAGACCGAGGGGTGGCACCTGCTGCGCGGACCGGAGGAGCTGGCCTTCCCGCTCCACACCCGGGCCGTACGGGCCTTCTTCGAGGGCCGCTACATCTGAGCCGCGCGCTCGGCCAGCCCCCGGACGCGGACCGGGCAGGACGGCTCGCTCACACCGTCCTCGCCCTCCCGCTCCACGACCACGCGATGCCCCTCCCAGCGGCACACGTACCGTTCGATCTCCGGTTCCACCCAGCCGTCGCCCGCGTCCGGCACGACCAGCCCACCGCCGGTCCGCCCCGGCGCGGGCGCCCACACCTCGAGCTCCGGCGCACCGTCCCGACCGCGCACCGCAAGCACCGCTCCCGCGCGCGCGAACACCGGAATCCGCGCCCAGGAAGCGTCGACCAGCACCTGCGCCGGCCCCTCGTACGCCCGCTCCGTCGCCACGTCGTACCAGCGCCCCCGCGGCAACCGCACCGCACGCCGGTCCGTCCCGGCGCCGAGCACCGGGGCCACCAACAGACAGTCGCCCAGCAGAAAGGCGTCCTCGCAGTCCCGCAACGCCCGGTCCTCCGGCGCCTGCCACCACACGGGGCGCACATAGGGAGCACCCGTACGCCGGGCCAGATGCGCCAGCGTCACGAAGTACGGCAGCAGCCGCCGCCGCTCGACGAGCGCCACGCGCGCGTGCTCCAGCACCTCGTCCCCGAACTCCCACGGCTCCTGCCGCCCCGCCGGCGATCCGCCGGAGGTGCGGAACAACGGCAGGTAGGCGGCCAGCTGGAACCACCTCAGATAAAGCTCGGGCGACACATCCCCGTCCGCCCCGCCGACCTCCGGTCCCGTGTACGGCACCCCGCACAGCCCGAGCCCCAGCACCCGCGCCAGCGACGCCCGCAACCCCGGCCAGCCCGTGGCCACGTCCCCGGACCAGGCGCCGCCGTAGCGCTGCAGGCCGGCCCATCCGGAACGGGAGAGGACGAACGGCCGCTCGTCGGGCGTCGACGCCCGCAGCCCCTCGTACGCGGCCCGCGCCATGCACAACGCGTACACGTTGTGCGCCTCCCGGTGGTCACCGCCCCTGCCCTCCAGCGCATGCCGGGCCGACAGCGGCAGCGTCGGCTCCCCGAAGGCGGCGAACGACGTGGGCGCGTCCAGGTCGTGCCAGACCCCGGCGAACCCCCGCCCGAGCCGCTCCTCGTGGAGCCCACCCCACCACGCGCGCGCACCCGCGTGCGTGAAGTCCGGGAAGACCACGTCCCCGGGCCGCCCCACACCCCGCACGACCGCCCCGGTGGCATCCCGCACGAACACGTCCGCGCCCGTCCCCTCGTCGTACACCGCGTAGCCGGGCGCGGCCGCGACCGCCGGCTCGACGGCCGACACCAGCCGGACGCCCTCCCTGCGCAGCTCCTCGGCGAGCACGGGCAGCTTCGGGAACCGCTCCTCGTCCAGGGTGAACACCTGCCGGGCGGCGCCGTGCCCGATGCCCAGATGCACCGCGTCCAGCGGCAGATCACGCTCCTGATGGCCCGCCACGACCCGCCTCAGATCCTCCTCGTCGCCAGACCCCCCGTGCGCGTGCTGATGCCCGAGCGCCCACGCCGGCGGCAGCGCGGGCGCCCCGGTCAGCGACGCCCAGGTCAGCAGCACGCGCGCGGGCGTGCCCACCGCCACCCAGCACCGCAGCGGACCGCCGGCCATCCGCAGTACGCTCCGCCCCGGCCGGTCGTGCCCCGACCCGGCCCCCTCCGCACCCTCCCGCAACGCCACCGTGCCGTCCCACGGGCTGTCGTGGAAGACCAGGTGCGTCCCCGCGTCCGCCACCACCAGCTGAACCGGCATCGTGACGGACGACGCGTCCTCGGCGGCGGTGGACGGCAGGCCGGGACCGGTGTTCCACAGCCGGTACGTGCCGTCGCGCAGCCGGGGACCCGCGGACCGTCCACCGAGCCCGAAGAACCGGGCGTCGGCCGCCACCTCCGAGCGCTGCGTCCACCGCGCGGGACCGCCGTCTATCGGCTCCCACCAGCGGGGCGGCAACTCACGACGCAGCACCACACCCCCGGGCGTACGCACCTCGACCGCGCCGTGCCGGGACACGGCCACCGTCGCCCGCTCCGCCACCACCCGCCAGCCGCCGTCCTTGTCCGGCTCCAGCACCGCCCGCGGATCCGGCTCCGGACAACGTCCCGCCAACGCGTACGAAGGCTCCGGCCCGGCCCCGTCCCAGCCCCAGAACACGGCTCCGTTCACCGCCACGAGGATGCGCAGCTCCGAACGGCCGAACCGGACGACACCACCCCCGGGCCCCGGCTCCACCTCCCGCATCGGACCCGGCACCCGCGCCCGCTCCGCACCGCGCGGCGGCAGCCCGACCGCGTCGACACGCCGTCGGCGCCACGCCGCCCGAACCGTACGCAACCCCTGCGCCATGCCCGCGGAACCGACCGTCTTCATCGAACGCACCAGGTCACGACCGTCCATGCCGCTCACCCTGCCATCGACCAGCGAGCACAGGGGCGTCGTTCAACTGCCGTTCACCCGTGACCGGACCACATCTTCATGTCACCGACTATGTGGGGCGTGCCCTGGTGTGGAAGTCGATCACGTGGCATCGTCCCTGTCAGCCGCGTCACGCGCACACCCCAGCCCGTGCGCGGAGGACGCACACGACGCGCACAGCCCGGGAGCCGCCCCATGCCGACCGAGAACCCCCAGCCGCTCTGGCAGCCGGATGCCCAACGCATCGCCCGGGCACGCATCACCAGGTTCCAGACCTGGGCGGCCGAGCACCACGGGGCCCCCGCCGAGGGCGGGTACGCCGCCCTGCACCGCTGGTCCGTCGACGACCTGGACACCTTCTGGAAAGCCGTCACGGAGTGGTTCGACGTCCGCTTCTCGACCCCCTACGCGCGCGTGCTGGCCGACCGGTCGATGCCCGGCGCCCAGTGGTTCCCCGGCGCCACGCTGAACTACGCCGAACACGCCCTGCGCGCGGCGGACACCCGCGCGGACGAACCGGCCCTCCTTTACGTCGACGAGACCCACGAGCCGACCCCTGTCACCTGGGCCGAGCTGCGCCGCCAGGTCGGCTCCCTCGCCGCCGAACTGCGGGCCCTCGGCGTACGCCCCGGCGACCGCGTCAGCGGCTACCTCCCCAACATCCCGCAGGCCGTGGTCGCCCTCCTGGCCACCGCCGCCGTGGGCGGCGTCTGGACCTCCTGCGCGCCCGACTTCGGCGCCCGCAGTGTCCTGGACCGCTTCCAGCAGGTCGAACCCGTCGTCCTGTTCACCGTCGACGGCTACCGCTACGGCGGCAAGGAGCACGACCGCCGCGACACCGTCGCCGAACTGCGCCGGGAACTGCCCACCCTCCGCGCGGTGATCCACATCCCGCTCCTCGGCACCGAGGCCCCCGAGGGCGCGCTGGACTGGGAGACCCTGACCGCCGCGGACACGGAACCGCTCTTCGAGCAGGTGCCCTTCGACCACCCCCTGTGGGTGCTCTACTCCTCCGGCACCACCGGCCTGCCCAAGGCCATCGTCCAGTCCCAGGGCGGCATCCTGGTCGAACACCTCAAGCAACTCGGTCTGCACTGCGACCTCGGCCCCGAGGACCGCTTCTTCTGGTACACCTCGACCGGCTGGATGATGTGGAACTTCCTCGTCTCCGGCCTGCTCACCGGCGCCACGGTCGTCCTCTACGACGGCAGTCCCGGCTTCCCGGCCACGGACGCCCAGTGGCGCATCGCGGAACGCACCGGCGCCACCCTCTTCGGCACCTCGGCCGCCTACGTCATGGCCTGCCGCAAGGCCGACGTCCACCCGGCCCGCGACCTGGACCTCTCCGCCGTCCAGTGCGTCGCCACCACCGGCTCCCCGCTCCCGCCCGACGGCTTCCGCTGGCTGCACGACGAGTTCGCCGCGAGCGGCGCCGACCTGTGGATCGCCTCCGTCAGCGGCGGCACCGACGTGTGCTCCTGCTTCGCGGGCGCCGTCCCCACCCTCCCCGTGCACATCGGCGAACTCCAGGCCCCCAGCCTCGGCACCGACCTCCAGTCCTGGGACCCGAGCGGCAACCCCCTCACCGACGAGGTCGGCGAGCTGGTCGTCACGAACCCCATGCCCTCGATGCCCATCCGCTTCTGGAACGACCCCGACGGCAGCCGCTACCACGACAGCTACTTCGACACCTACCCCGGCGTCTGGCGGCACGGCGACTGGATCACCCTCACCTCACGCGGCTCCGTCGTCATCCACGGACGCTCCGACTCCACCCTCAACCGGCAGGGCGTCCGCATGGGCTCGGCCGACATCTACGAAGCCGTCGAGCGACTCCCCGAGATCCGGGAATCACTCGTCATCGGCATCGAACAGCCCGACGGCGGCTACTGGATGCCGCTCTTCGTGCACCTCGCACCCGGGGCCGCCCTGGACGACGCCCTCCTCGACCGCATCAAGCAGACCATCCGCGCGAACCTGTCCCCGCGCCACGTCCCCGACGAGGTCATCGAGGTGCCCGGCATCCCGCACACCCTGACCGGCAAACGCATCGAGGTCCCGGTCAAGCGCCTCCTCCAGGGCACTCCGCTGGACAAGGCCGTCAACCCCGGCTCCATCGACAACCTCGACCTGCTCCACTTCTACGAGAAGCTCGCCCGCGAACGCTCCTGACCAGGACACCGACGAGCCGGCCGCCCCGGGCGGCGGCCGGCTCCGCGCCCCCGCCCGGAGCCGTTGTCAGTGCCGCCGATTACTGTGAGTGAGCATTGATCGACCGTGCACAGGGGGAAACATGGCGCACACCGCCCAGACCGACCACACCATGCGACGCGTCCTGCGCCGCGAGATCGCGGGCACCATCGGACTGCTCACCGACGAACACGACTTCCGCGCCATGCGGCGCTACCGCAGCTTCACCTTCCACGACCACGCCGCCTACCTCCGCCAGGTCGAAGCCCTCCTCAGGGCCCGCGCGGCACAGGGCACCCACACCACGGTCGCGCTCTTCGACCCGGAGGAGTACGCCGCCTTCTGCACGGCTGCGGGCCTCGACCCCGACGCCTCCGCCAGCCGCGCCCGCTTCACCGCCGAACTCGCCGCCCACGGCCCCACCGTGCCCTACGAGGGCCAGCCCCTCACCGACCTGCTCCCGGCCCTCGTCGACGAGGCCGTACGCCAGGCCACCTGGGAGTACACGTCGAGCCTGCTCGCCCGCCTCGGCAGCTGCGCCACCTGCGGCGAGGACCTCGGCCGCGCCGCCTTCACCCGCGCCTCCCGCCTCCTCGGCCGCGTCCTCGAAACATCCCCACCGGGCAGCCGGCACCTGGTCTGCAGCGTCTCCGGCCACCCGGACGAAACCCTGGTCGCCGCCCTCCTCGTCGACGAGGAGACCGACGGCACCCCGCACTTCGACGAGGCCGAGGCACTGGAGTTCACCAGCGTCCTCGCCCTCGGCCTCGCGACCCACAGCCCCGGCGGACTCGTGATGCGCATCAGCCCACCCACCGGCCCCGACCGCATCCACGGCTGGCGCCTGCGGGGATACGGCCTCGAACCGCTCACCGCCGCCGAGGTCTTCGACGCCTACTGCACCGACGTCGAGTCCGGCGACCTCGTCTCCCCGGAATCCAACGTCGACTACTGCGCACCGCCCGACCTCGGAGACGACCGCCTGCCACCGGGCCACCACCACTGAACGCGTGCGGGGCGCCCCACCCGAAGGTGGAACGCCCCGCACCGCGGTGACAACGGCAGCCGCACCCGGCCCCTACTCGCCGGACAGCACCGCCTGCGCGGCGGTCCGCGCCTCCTCGGCACTGTCCGCCGCCCGAGCGGCAGCCGCGGCACGCTCGCACTGCGCCAGCGTGAACTTGGCCAGCGTCGCCCGCACGTACGGCAGCGACGCCGCACCCATGGACAGGGAGGTGACACCGAGACCGGTCAGCACACACGCCAGCAGCGGATCAGAAGCGGCCTCACCACAGACACCGCAGCTCTTGCCCTCCGCCTTCGCCGCCTCCGCCGACAGCGCGACCAGGTCGAGCAGCGCGGGCTGCCACGGATCCTGCAGCCGGGACACCGCGCCCACCTGACGGTCGGCGGCGAAGGTGTACTGCGCGAGGTCGTTCGTCCCCAGCGACAGGAACTCGACCTCCTGCAGCACCGAACGGGCCCGCAGCGCGGCCGACGGGATCTCCACCATCGCACCGAACTTCGCCCGCAGCCCGGCCTCCCGGCAGGCATCCGCGAACGCCTTGGCATCGGCCCGGTCCGCCACCATCGGAGCCATGACCTCGAGGTAGACGGGAAGCCCCTCCGCCGCCTTGGCCAGCGCCGTCAGCTGCGTACGCAGCACGTCGGGGTGGTCGAGCAGCGTCCGCAGGCCCCGCACACCGAGCGCGGGGTTCGGCTCGTCACCCGGGGTGAGGAAGTCCAGCGGCTTGTCCGCGCCGGCATCCAGCACCCGCACGACGACCCGGCCCTCCGGGAACGCCTCCAGCACCTGGCGGTAGGCGGTGACCTGCTTCTCCTCCGACGGCGCGTTCTCACTGTCGTCGAGGAACAGGAACTCGGTCCGGAACAGGCCGACGCCCTCCGCGCCCGCCTCGACCGCCGCGGGCACGTCGGCGGGACCGCCGATGTTCGCCAGCAGCGGCACCTTGTGACCGTCCGAGGTCGCGCCCGGCCCCGTCGCGGCGGCCAGCGCGGCCTTGCGCTCGGCGGCCTCGGCCGCCAGCCGTGCCTTCTGCTCCTCACCGGGGTTCACGAAGATCTCCCCGGTGCTGCCGTCGACGGCGACGACGGTGCCCTCGGGAAGCTCGCCCGCGCCCGGCAGAGCCACCACGGCGGGCACGCCGAGCGCCCGCGCGAGAATCGCACTGTGACTGGTCGGCCCACCCTCCTCGGTGACGAAACCCAGCACGAGCGTCGGGTCGAGCAGCGCGGTGTCGGCCGGCGCCAGATCCCGCGCGATGAGAACGTACGGCTCGTCGCTGTCCGGGACCC